>NZ_JACHNE010000001.1:0-4800000 GCF_014205255.1 Streptomyces caelestis
GCCGCGTTCCAACGGGCGCGGCGCCGGGTGTCGGCGGCACTGGGGGGAGGCCGGCGGTCTGTGCACGGCGCGGACGGTGGAGCTGTCTGACGGGGACGTCATCCTCTGCACGCGTGAGCCCGGCACTACGAGCCGGACAACAAGCCGTTGTGGAAGGACGGAAGGCCCGGCGGCTGGCATGTCGCCAATGCGTCGATCTGGGGCGACTCAGCCGCTCACTCACACCTGCACGTAGCTGTCTAAATAACTGCCAGAATAAGGCGCCAAGGGGAGCAGGGAAATGTCTGCAATCCAACTCAAGGAACACCAGGTTGACCAAAGGTCGGCTCTCCGTAAATGGGTTGGATTTCCTGCAAGATCATCTGTGCCCCCGGAGGGGGCTCGGGGCACGATCGTGTCAGCGACCGGTTCAGGCAAGACGATCACGGCGGCCGCATGCGCTCTGGAGTGCTTCCGGGACGACCGGATCCTCGTGACCGTGCCGACCCTGGACCTGCTCGTGCAGACCGCCCACGCGTGGCGCCTGATGGGTCACCAAGCCCCGATGGTCGCGGTGTGCTCGCTGGAGAACGACCCGGTCCTCAACGAGCTCGGGGTGCGCACTACCACCAACCCGATCCAGCTCGCTCTGTGGGCCGGGTCCGGCCGGTGGTCGTGTTCGCCACGTATGCCTCTCTCGTGGACCGCGAGGACCCGGAGGGCCCGACGGGCCAGCGGAAGGTTCGCGGGCCGCTGGAGGCCGCTCTGGGCGGGCGGGGAACGCCTCTACGGACAGCAGATGGCAGGCTTCGACCTCGCCATCGTGGATGAGGCCCACGGAACCGCCGGTGATCTTGGTCGACCGTGGGCCGCGATCCACGACAACCAGCGGATCCCCGCCGACTTCCGGCTCTACCTCACCGCGACCCCGCGCATCCTGGCCTCGCCCCGCCCGCAGAAGGGCGCGGAGGGCCAGGAAGCGGAGATCGCGACCATGGCTGACGACCCGGAGGGCACCTACGGCGCGTGGCTCGCGGAGCTCGGACTCTCGGAGGCGATCGAGCGCGAGATCCTCGCCGGGTTCGAGATCGACGTGCTGGAGATCCGCGACCCCTCCCCCGTGCTGGGGGAGTCGGAGGAGGTGAGGCGCGGCCGGCGCCTGGCGCTCCTGCAGACCGCGCTCCTGGAACACGCGGCCGCGTACAACCTCCGCACGGTCATGACGTTCCACCAGAAGGTGGAGGAGGCCGCCGCGTTCGCGGAGAAGCTGCCCGAGACGGCAGCGGAGCTGTACGTCAACGACGCCTCCGACGACGACCTGGCCGCTGCGGACAAGCTGCCGAAGTCCTCGATCGACGCGGAGTTCTACGAGCTGGAGGCCGGCCGCCACGTACCCCCGGACCGGGTGTGGTCGGCATGGCTGTGCGGCGACCACCTCGTGGCCGAGCGGCGCGAGGCGCTGCGCCAGTTCGCCAACGGCATCGACGCGGCCGGCCGACGGATCCATCGCGCCTTCCTCGCCAGCGTTCGCGTGCTCGGGGAAGGCGTCGACATCACAGGCGAGAGGGGAGTCGACTCGATCTGCTTCGCCGACACCCGCGGCTCCCAGGTGGAGATCGTCCAGAACATCGGCCGGGCGCTCCGGCTCAACAAGGACGGCTCCACCAAGGTCGCGCGGATCATCGTGCCGGTGTTCCTGGAGCCGAGGGAGGACCCGACCGACATGGTCGCCTCCGCGAGCTTCAAGCCGCTCGTGGCCGTGCTCCAGGGCCTGCGCTCGCATGATGAGCGCCTGGTCGAGCAGCTCGCCTCCCGTGCGCTCACCAGCGGCAAGCGCAAGGTGCACGTCCGGCGCGACGAAGAGGGGGCGGATCGTCGGGGCCGGCGGCGAAGGTGACGGCGAGGACCAGGAGCAGGACGACACGCAGGCCGCCGCCGAAGCGGCCCTGCTGCACTTCTCCAGCCCGCGCGACGCGGCGACCATCGCTGCGTTCCTGCGCACCCGGGTCTACCGGCCCGAGTCCCTGGCGTGGCTGGAGGGCTACCAGGCCCTGCTCCGGTGGCGATCGGACAACGAGATCACCGGCCTCTACGCCGTCCCGTACGACGTTGAGGCCGAAGTGGGCGTGACGAAGTCGTTTCCGCTGGGGCGGTGGGTGCACCAGCAGCGCAGGACGCTGCGCGCCGGCGAACTCGACCCCCACCGCAAGGAACTGCTGGACGCCCCGGAGGCCGGGATGGTCTGGGAGCCGGGAGAGGAGGCGTGGGAGAACAAGCTCGCCGCGCTGCGCTCGTACCGGAGGGCCACCGGGCACCTCGCGCCGCGTCAGGACTCGGTCTGGGCGAAGGTGAGGCGATGGTGCCCATCGGGCAGCACATGGCCAACTCCGGCGGAAGGGAGCGAAGAACGGACTGGGCAAGGACCCGAAGCGGGCCGCCGTACGCGCAGCACAGCTCACTGCGATCGACCCGGACTGGGACTGCCCGTGGCCGCTGGACTGGCAGCGGCACTACCGCGTCCTCGCGGACCTGGTCGAGGCCGACGGCAGCCTGCCCGAGATCCAGCCCGGCGTGCTCATGGACGGCGACGACATCGGCAAGTGGCTCCAGCAGCAGAAGAATCCGGGCACCTGGGCGCGGCTCCTGCCCGAACAGCAGGAGCGGCTGTCCACGCTGGGCATCAAGCCGCTGGAGGAGCCGTCTCCCGCCCCGGCCGCCAAGGGTGCGACGAAGGGCACGAGCAAGGCACAGCAGGCCTTCCAGCGCGGCCTGACGGCCCTCGCACAGTGGGTGGAGCGGGAAGGTCATCGGCCCGTGCCGAGGGGCCACAGTGAACAGATCGCGGTCGGCGGCGAGGCCGAGCCGGTGGTCATCAAGTTGGGCGTATGGGTATCGAACACCCGCGCGAGGCGGGACAAGCTCACCCAGGAACAGCTGGACGCACTGCGGAAGCTGGGCATGGACTGGGCGTGACGGTGCCGACTGTGGAGGCAGGACCGGAGGTAGGCGTGCTGTTGGCCCAGGACGCTTGAGCAATGGGGGTTTGCCGTGGTGTGCCGGATCCGTTCCGCCGGCAACTTCTGGCGGGGGATACGCCGTATGCCTGGCTGGTTACCGTTCGGCTTGCAGCCCCGGGAACAGGGTGCGAGTGCGGTGGGGGTCGGGAGCAATGAAGACCCCGTCGGCCGTGACGAGGTTCGCGTCAGGGTCTGTCTGGGTGGTGATCGACCCGCTCACGAAGATCTTGCGGTCGTCCGTGCCGGTGACGCGGGCGAGGATCCGCAGAGGTGTTTCCAGTGGGACCGGGCGGTGGTAGCGCATCTGAAGGGAGACGGTCAGGCCGGGCGTTCCCGCTGCTGCGCAGGCGCGGCCCATGAGTTCGTCCAGGAGCATGGCGCTCATGCCGCCGTGGCCGTAGCCGGGCGGCCCTTCGTGGGCGATGCCGGGCGTGCAGTGACCCACCAGGCCGTCGGCGGTGGGTGTTACCTGTACGGGCGGGGCCAGCGGGCTTCCGGCCCCGGTCACTGGGCTGTAGATACGTGTCCCTGTGGGGAACTCGTCCACCTCGGGGATCTCCGCCCGCGACCGCTGTCGGCCCGTCAGCTGGCTGGTGACGGCGCGGACGCCGTCCGCCACACGGTGGAGGGTGTCCGGGGAGGCGGCGGTGCGGACGGTGGCTTCCACCAGGGCGCGCAGTTCGTGACCGAGGTGGGTGATGGCCGCCTTCTGGTCTTCCAGTTCCTCTTCCCCGGCTGTCGCTCGCGTGGGGTCGGTGGCAGTGCCAGTGGGCGGCGGGTCGGTGAGGGAAGTGTGCATCGGGTTTCTCGGTGGGGTGGGCTGGTGGGGTGCGGGCCGGGTGCGGTCAGTCATCGGCCCGGACGAAGACCGGCTTGAGGTGCTTCTCCGGCAGCGCGGTCGGCAGGTCCTCCCAGTCGATGACGCGGGAGACGACTTTCTCGGGGGCGACCTTGCCGGAGGCGGCGAGTGCGAGGGCGTCGGGGATGTGGGCACGGACGTTGTCGCGGGCGATGCGCAGGGTGACGCCGTTGAGGTACATGTCGAGCAGTGGCAGTTCACCGGGACGGAAATGGTTGCCCGCCGACTCGCACATCCCTTCCGGAGTCAGGGATTTGACGGCGAGGGCGAGCTGGTCGACGCGGCCGGTGGCCTCGACGGCGATGTCGTAGCCCTGGGGGATCGGGTCCAGGGTCTCGGCGGTGGCGGCCCCGAACGCGCGGGCCAGGGTGCGGTGTTCGGGGTCGGGGTCGACGTAGAGCACGTCGGAGGCGCCAAGGGCGCGGGCGATGTCGCACACGTACAGGCCGATACTGCCGCGGGCGACGACCAGGACGCGTGCTCCGGGGCAGGCCTTGAGGTGCGGGGCGACCAGGCGCCAGGCCAGGGACCAGTTGTCACTCGCGGAGGCCATGGCGACCGGGTCGAGGCCGGCCGGTAGCGGGACGAGCATGGCGTCGGCGTAGGGCACGCGGACCAGGTCGGAGAAGAGCCCGCCCCAAGTGCCGCCGATCGGTGCGCCGTACATCGCCATGTAGGGGACGGCGGTGCAGTGCGCGGTCAGCCCGGCCCGGCATCGCTCGCAGGTGCCGCAGTTGATGGACCAGGGGACGACGACCAGGTCGCCGGTGGCGACGGTGGTCACGGCGTCGCCGGTCTCGACGACCCGGGCGACGCACTCGTGGCCGAGGGCGAACGGTGGGTCGATGAAGCCGTGACCGGCCAGGATGGAGGAGTCGACGTCGCAGGAGGTGGCGGCCACCGGTGCGACGATCGCCTGTCCATCGGACTGGAGTCGAGGGTCGGGTGCCTCGCGCCACTCGACGGTGCGCCGGGCGACGTAGGTCAGTTCACGCATCGGTGCGCTGCCCCTTCGCCAGTGCCACCAGGTCGGCGTAGCGGATGACGGAGCCGCCCGCACCCCAGGTGCCGTCGGGCTGCTCGCGCACAAGCACCCACACCCGCGGGGCGTCGTCCCGGCCGAGGCCGGCCGCGGCCAGGACGGTCTTCGTCGCCTCCTCGACCAGGCCCGCCTTGCGGCGCTCGGACAGGGCTCCCTGTGGGACGGTGACCTCCACCAAAAAGCGCGGCGCGTCGTCCTCGGCGGTGGTCTGGGCGCCTTCCGGCAGTTCGGTGAGGTAGCTCCATGCCTGGGCGCGGAAGAACGCCGTGTCGGGTGCGCCCTCCCAGCGCAGCAGCACCGCCGCGAGGTCACGCTGGATGCTCTGGCGGCCTTGTGCGGTCAGGGCGGCGGCCGGGGCGGTGAGCCGGATCATCGGCATGGCATACCTCGCTTTGTTTCGTTCGTCTTCTTGTCGTTCGACGACACAGGTATATGACGGTCGTTATAAGTGCCGGTCACGCTAGACTATGACGGCTGTTATATCCAGTGGGGTCAGAAGGGATCATGTACGTGACCAAGCCCAGCCCGGCGGCGCGCGAGCGGATCGTGGCCGGTGCGGCCGACATGATCAGCCGGCGCGGTCTGAACGCGACGAGCATCCGCGAGATGGCCAAGCACGCCAGGGCGCCGCTCGGCTCGACGTACCACTACTTCCCCGAAGGCAAACAGCAGTTGGCCACCGAGGCCGTCCGCTACACGGGCGAGTGGGTCGCGCGCCGTCTACGCAAGGAGCTGGAGGCGGGGCCGGCCTCCGGGCTGCGGGCGTTCCTCGGCCTGTGGCGCAAGATCGTCGTCGACAGTGACTTCCGGGCGGGCTGCCCGGTTCTCGCCGTCTCCATCGAGGAGCCGCCCACGGACGAGACGCCGGCCGCCCTGGTAGCCGCAGCTGACGTCTTCGACGCCTGGGAAAGCCTGCTGGCCGACTCGCTGTGCGAGCACGGCGCCGAGCGTGAGCAGGCGGCCCAGCTCGCCACCCTCGTCGTCGCGGCCGTCGAGGGGACCGTGGCCATGTGCCGCGCCAAGCGCAGCACTCAGCCCCTGGATCGCACCGCGGAGCAGTTGCAGGCCCTCGTCCTCGCCGCGATCAAGGGCTGACCGGGCAGGGGCAGGGCTCCGTGCATGCCTGGAACCGTCGTTGTCGACTTCAGGCGCCCAGCGCGGCACGGACGGCTTTGGCCCTCCCCTCCGTGAACACACCGCCCTCAAGGAGGGGGAGGACGGACAGCACGCCCCCGGACGAGCCCCAGCTGCCCTCGTCGATCACGCGGAAGTTGACCCACCACGTCGGTGACGGCTTCTCCAGTCCGCAGGACTTCGCCAGCGCGGCCAGGACGCGCTCGATGACCTGGCTTCGTACGTCCGGCTGCCAGGCGGCGTCCATGACCGCGATGTCGATCACCATCACGTCGAGTTCCTGACCGGCGTCCGAAAGCAGCCGTCCGCCGATGGCCATCATGTCCAGCTCGCGCTCGACGAAGTGCACCTGGAACCCCACGCGGGCGGCCGGAGCGGGCTTCCCCACCTCGGGCACCAGCACCGCGTCCGTCAGCGTCTCGGCCAGCTCACGGCGCTGCTCAAGGCCGAGGTGTCCCTTGGGGGCGTTCACGGTAATGATCGTCAGGACATCCTCCTATGACAGGCGTTATAGAGCCCGAGGCCCCGTCTATAACGACTGTCATACTCGGAGTGCGGACACTCAGTCCGAGATCACGGCGGCGCGGTTGATCCACTCGCTGCCGTGTGCTGCCTGGTGCATGAAGGCAGCGACGTCCGCGCGGCTGATCGTCGGGTTGCCCTTCATCGGCAGCCGGTCGTCCGCCCTGTACGTGCCCATGGCGGGGCCGTGGGTCAGCCTGGTGGGGTAGACCACGGTCCAGTCCAGCCCGCTGGAGCGGATGCTCTCGTCCGCGATCTCCTTGTCGGCGTAGATCGACCGCAGCAGCGTGCTGTAGATCAGCTTCTGTGTGGTGCTCGACCAGTGGAAGGTGTCGCCGACACCGAACGACGACAGCCACACCAGGCGGGAGACACCCGCTTCCCCGGCTGCGCCGATCACGGCCGCCGAGGCGCGCGTGAAGAGGCCGTCGGCGCGCATCGAATTTCCCCTGCCGAGCGCGGAGACGATCGCGTCGTGCCCGGCCGCGGCGGCGGCGAGGTCGCGGTGTGAGGTGGCGTCGCCGGTGACCGGCGTGACCCGCTTGGCCAGGTCACCCAGGGCCGCCGGGTTGCGGACGAAGGCCGTGACCGAGTCACCGGATCGCACCGCCAGGTCGATGACATGACGGCCGGTGGGACCGGTCGCGCCGAGGATCAGCAGCTTCATGGCAGGGGCTTCTTTCGTGTGCGATGTCAGGACAGGTCGGCGAGGTCGTCGTCGGTGAGGGTGATCGCGGCGGCGGCCATGTTGTCCTCCAGGTGCGGGAGGGATCCCGTGCCCGGGATGGCCAGGGCCATCGGGGAGGAGGCCAGCAGCCGGGCGAGGCCGATCTGGGGGACGGTGGCGCGGTGCCGGGCCGCCACCTTCGCGAGACGCTCGTCGTCGAGTTCCCGACCGCCGCCCACAGGGAAGAAGGGCACGAAAGCGATGCCGGACTCCTGGCAGGCGGCCATGACGTCCGCGTCGTCACGCTGGGCGGCGTGGTTCTGTACGGCGGCGACAGGTGCGATGGCGCGAGCCTCCGCGAGATGGCCGGTGTCGACGTTGCTGAGGCCGAGGTGCCGGATCAGGCCCTCCTCGCGCAGCGCGGCGAGCGCCTCGAAGCGTTCGGCGAGCGACTCGCCGTGCGGGGGTGTCATCGCCCCGATGCGCAGGTAGACGAGATCGAGCCGGTCCACGCCGAGGCCGGTGAGGTTGGCTTCGACAAGGCCGCGCATGTCGGCCGGGGTGCCCTGGTGGAGGCCGTCGGGATGGATGATCGGGCCCACCTTGGTCGCGATGACCAGGTTGGACGGGTAGGGGTACAGCGCCTCGCGAATCAGGCTGTTCGCACGCACCGCACCGTCGTGGCTGACGTAGAAGTCGGCGGTGTCGATGTGGTCGGCCCCGAGTTCGACGGCGCGCCGCAGCACGGCACGGCCAGCCTCGGGGTCGCGGGCGGGGCCGCCCATACCGTCCTTGGACGGCAGACGCATGGCGCCGAATCCGAGCCTGTTGACGTCCAGGTCGCCGCCGAGGCGGAATCTGTTGCTCATGGGCTTGAGCCTGTACGGCCCGGCACCAGCCGACGAGAGCGTGGCATGTTGCTGCCACCCGCACAATGAACGCATGTCACAGGTCATGATGCTTCGCGGTGATGTTGAGCTCTGGACGCGGCTCAAGCCCTTGACGGAGTCCGACGACACGGAATGGGTCAACGTCGCCCGCGACCTCGACACCTGGCCCGGCGCGCGCGAGGCCGCCCGCCTGACGATGCGCCGCAACGGGGCAGTTCCGGCCCGCAAGCTGTACAGCCCTGCCGTACTCGCCGACGAGCGCGACCGGGAAGCCCTGCGCGAGATGGCAGCACACGGCATGCAGATCCGGATCACCGCCGCCCCCTTGTCCCGGGGAGCTTTCTTCATCGACCGGCGAACCATGATCCTCACCAGCCCCATCACACCCGCACCGGCCGCCCACGGACACCGCACCTACACCATGAGCGCCACACCGGCCCTGGTCGACGGGGCCTACGCTCTGTTCCAAGCCGCTTGGGAGAGCGCCACCGACCTCGCGGCCTTCCTCAGCGCGCAACGGCCCCGGATCGACGCCCAAGCCGCAAGGGTTCTGCGCGCCCTGACCTCCGGCGCCACCGACGAGACAGCCGCACGGGAACTCGGCATGTCGCTGCGCACCTACCGCCGCCGGGTCGCCGAACTGCTCGTCACCCTCAACGCGGGCTCCCGTTTCCAGGCCGGAGTACGCGCGGGCGAGTTGGGCCTGGTCCGCGGGTGATCGCCGCCATCAACCGACACGCTCAGCCACAGCCGCGGGCAGCCGCAGCCGACCACCATTACAGAACATCGGCCGCGCACTCACGTTGAACCGCGACAGCTCAACGAAGGTCGCACGGATCATCGTGCCGGTGTTCCTGGAGCCCGGCGAGGACCCCACCGACATGGTCGCCAGCGCCAGCTTCCGCCCCCTTGTAGCGGTCCTCCAAGGACTCCGCAGTCACGATGAACGACTCGTCGAGCTGCTCACCTCCCGTGCCCTCAGCAGCGGGAAGCGCAAGGTGCACGTCCGGCGCGATGAGAACGGGCAGATCATCGGGCCGGCGGCGAGAACGGCGAGGACCAGGAACACGACGACACCGACGCCGCTGCCGAATCGGCCCTGCTCCACTTCTCCAGCCCGCGCGACGCCTCGACCATCGCCGCGTTGCGAGGAAGGACGCACTGTGAGACCGACCGAAACTGAAGACAGACCGACGCGCAGATCGCGGAGAGGTACTCGTCCTCACGGCGGCGGCAACGGGACCGGGCGGCAAGTGGTGCCCGGACGACGTCTGCGGAGTCGTCGAGGCCGTCGGCACCAAGTCACCCCGTTCATTCCGGCGGCTGACGAGGTCTTCGGCATGCTGTCACGGGCCTGAAGAGACCGGTCCAGGCACCCCACCACCACACCGGCACATACCAGCACTCAACGAACCTGATCAGCACGCAAGCAAACTGACCACGCTGACCAACGCTCACTCCACCTGACAAAGCGACAGCTCAGCACACGAGCCAGAACCTCCGCTCCTCCATCACCGAACCAGAACCAGCCGGTCTGAAGCCCCCAGTACCACCAACACCAAACTGATCAGCCCAGGCCAACCCACCACCCACTGATCAAGAAAACCGCTCCCGGACACCAGCAGCTCGCCGACCTCGGACTGGAGTGGGCGGCGGCGTAGCCGCGTGGAAGGCTGCACCAGGGGGCCCGTGCCGGACACAGACGGCACAGACCCTCTGAGCGGTGCGCGGCCGTGCTGCGGCGCCTCGTGGTCTCCCCTTTGGGAGGCGGCGGCAGACGGAATCGGGCTGGCTCTACCTCGTGGGGCTGCCCTCGTACCCGGACGGCGAGGACGGCGGTGTGGAGGCTGCGGAGTACCGGGTGTGGGTGCGCGCGCCGGAGCACGTGCGGCCGGTCGACGGCGTCGACTACGACCATTCTGTGTCAAGTCTGTGCGTGTTGCAGGCGCTGCCTCTTGCCGTTCACAGGCCAGGCCGAGAGATGAACGAAACGGCTCTCGGCAACAATGGCCAGGCCGAAGTGGATCCCGACCTCATACGCCGGCGGCTCCGTCGATGCACTCGCGGAGCAGGTCGGCGTGGCCGTTGTGGCGGGCGTACTCCTCGATCATGTGGATGAGTACCCAGCGCAGCGACACCGTCCCGCGCCAGGAGTCGTCGCCCTCGACGTCGAGGTCGGGGGCCTCGGTGACGAACCGTTCGGCGAAGGCCACCTCGGTCCGCCACGCCTCCCATGCCTCGGCGACCACCCTGGGGTCATCCGTGGCGCCGTCGAAGTCCCCGTCGGGGTCGGCAGTCGAGGAGAAGAGGGCCGGCGCGTCCTGCGCGGCCAGGACCCGCCGGAACCAGCGGCGTTCCACATCGGCAAGGTGCCGGACCAGGCCGAGGAGTGAGAGCGTGGATGGTTCCACCGACCGCAGGGACAACTCCGGGCCCAGGCCGGAACATTTCAACTGCAGTGTGGCGCGCTGGGCGCTCAGGACATCGATGAGCATCCGCCGTTCGTCGCCGGTCGTCGGGCCGGTGAACCGGCGGTCGCTGTCGGCGCCTCCGAACAGTTCGGCTCTTCTGGTGGGATCGCTCATGTTCCTCCTTCTGTTCGCGCTGTTCGCGCGGCCGTGCCTACCACGGTCGCGTACCGCGGCCGTGCCTACCACGGTCGCGTACCGCATGGTGAGGCCGCCGCCCATCGCCTCTGGTCGGCGCCGGGCTCCTGCCGTTCGCCGACCGGGAAGGCACCGTGCCCGAACCCGCAGCCGTCCGCAAGGTCGTCACCCCACGGTTATCACCGGTGCCGTCCGGGAGCCATGAACGCCCGTCAAGGCTTCACGGCGTGGAGGATCCGCATCCCCCTGGAGTCTGCGGCGTCGTGGCGGACGTCCAGTCCCGCGGCCCGGCACTGTTCGACCAGCCAGGAGGAGGCGAGTCGCAGCTTGGGGTAGCTGCTTGCCTGCTGCTGCCAGGCGCCGTTCGTCCGGGTGTGGAGCAGGTCGTGGACGATCACTGTGTCTTCGTCGCGGTATTCGAGGAAGCAGGTGAGCAGCCGGTCGTCGCTGCTGCGGACCGGGATGAAACGGTCCGTGCCGCGCAGCTCCGCTGTGAGATCGCGGTAAGTGATCACGAAGTGGCCGCCCGGGACGAGGGCACGGTTGATGTGGCCGAGCAGCACGGGGACGTCCGCCTTGGACGGGAGGTGGGGAAGCGTGTCTCCCATGCAGACGACTGCCGCGACCGTGCCCGGCTCGGCCGCCTCGGGCAGCACGGTGCAGATGTCGCCATGCACCGGCCGCACCGCCTCGGCGTCCCCGACGTACGAGATGAGTTCGTCGAGCAGCCGGCGGCTGGTGTCCACGGCGATCACGGGGGAGAAGCCGAGGCGGATCAGCGCCAGCGTCTGCGCACCGGAGCCGCAGCCCAGGTCGACGGCTGTGTCGTTATCGGTCCCCGCCAGGCCGAGTTCCGCGAGCAGCGCGGCCTGCCGGGCGGCGACCTCGTGAACGTCGCCGCCCAGCATCCAGGTGTAGTGCTCGGCGAGCAGCCTGTCGTAGTGGTCGACGCTGGTAGTCGCGTCAGGGTTCATGGCGTGCTCCTTCGGATTATCGGTATGCCGTGCCGTCCGCTGGTCGACGCGAGCAGCGAGGCGTCGGGCCAGGTGAAGCGGAGCTTGGCGGGGGAGCCTGCGAGCCGGGACACCACGCCGCCGGGGGGCGAAACCAGTGCTTCTTCGACGCAGGTGCCGCCCAGGGCTCGGTAGAACTCCTGGGCCGCCGTGTTCTGTTCGAGCACCCACAGGTACATGGCGTTGCCCCTCGCGCGCTCGGCGATGGCCGCCGCGGCGTGGGAAAGCAGCGCGGTGCCGAGGCCCGTTCTTCGGCGGTGCTGGGTGACGTGCAGATTGTCGACGAGGCTGCCCCAGCGGCCGTCCTCGTCGAAGATGGCGTGGACGAACCCTGCAAAGCCCGGTGTCGTCCTCGGCGACGACCGTCGCGCTGCCGCTCGCGTGGGAGAGGCGCGAGGACCAGACGGACCGCCGGTCGGCCACCACATCACCGTCCAGGAACGCGTCGGAGTACGCGCCGCGGTAGTGCCGACGCCAGCTGTCGGCGTGCAACAGAGCCATGTTCTCGGCGTCACCGGGCCCCGCTGCCCGCAACCGCAACGACCCCGTGGGTGACCCCGTGGGCCTGACGGCGGCGCTCAGTCGGCGCCGGGCCAACTCGCTCGCCGCCTGCGCCGGGGTCTGGCCGTGGCGCTGCGCGGTGTCCAGCAGGGCGTCGACGGTGTCCTCGATGGCGCGCACTCGTGCGCGGGCCTCGTCCGCGCTGACGCGGTGCAGCTCGGTGCTGACGGCGTCGATGACTCCCCCGGCGCTGGCGACATAGTCCGGCACCCAGATGATGTCGCGCTGGTGCAGCAGGTCTGCGACATCCGGGGTGGCGAGCTGGTTGTTCGCCGGTCCCACCACGGCACGGCAGCGGAGATCCGCCGCGGTCTGCCTGGTCAGGACGGAGCCGAGAGCCGCGGGGACCACGATGTCCACGTCCGCGGCAAGGATCTCGTCGGGCGACCGCCAGACAGCGCCGAGCCCATCGCTGATCTTCTGTTCGTCCGGATCGATGTCGGTCACCGTCAGGACGGCTCCCTCGGCGGCGAGCAGGCGGGCGAGGCCGGCGCCGACGCGGCCCAGACCGATCACGGCGAGACTGCGGCCGCCCAGACTCGAGGTGCCGTACAGCCGTCGGCTGACAGCCCGCAGGGCGGCCAGAGTGCCCTGCGCGGTGTGCGGGGACGAGTCGCCGCTGCCGCCCAGGTGGGCCGGTCGGCAGAACACGTGGGGGGTGGTTTCCCCGATGACAGCCATGTCGTCGGGGCTGGTCCCGACATCCGGCCCGGTGGCGTAAGCACCGCTCAGTGATGCGATGGCGTCTGCCACGTCACGCAGGATGTCGCGGCGCCGGTCGGCATCGAGTTCCATCCCCTCCGGCAGGGCCACGACGGCCTTCCCGCCGCCGCTGGGCAGCCCGGCCACGGCGAACTTCGAGGTCATCGCAGCCGATAGGCGAAGGGCGTCGGTGAAGCCGGCGCGCCAGTCGGGGTAGTGCCAGAGCCGGAGGCCGCCGGCCGCCGGACCGAGCGCCGTCGAGTGAACGGCCACGATCACCGGTAATCGGGAGCGTCGACCGGTGTGGATCGCGACCTGCTCATGATCGAGCATGAGTCCGCCAGTTCCCTTCTGTTGTTCAAATCCGATGACGTCATACTGGACGAATGACTCGTTGGTCAGGCGATTGACCGAACGTTTGACTGAAATAGGGGTGGGTGACTGGCCATGGATGAACTTGATTCGGAGATCGTCCGGCTTCTCCAGACAGATGCGCGGCAGTCCAACCGCGAGCTCGCCCGGCAGCTCGGCATTGCCCCGTCGACCTGCCTGGAGCGGGTTCGGGCACTCCATCGCCGTGGTGTCATCCGCGGCTACCACGCCGACATCGATCCCGCGGCCCTCAACCGCAGCGTTCAGGCGCTCGTGTCGGTTCAGGTCCGCCCTCTCAACCGCGTCGTCATCGACGCCTTCAAGGGCTTCGCCAGTGGCCTGCCAGAAGTTCTCCACGTCTTCGTGCTCTCAGGAGGCGACGACTTCCTCCTTCACGTCGCCGTTCAGGATCTGGACCACCTGCACGCCTTCCTCACCGACCGGCTCAGCAAGCGCGGGGAAATCACCGGCTTCCGCACCTCGGTCATCTTCCAGCAGGTGAGCAACACCGCGCCCGCGCGCCTTCCCACGCCCGGCTAAGAACTCGTAACACGATCTTGCTGGCGTGCAGCGGCTGGTCGGGGGTGCTGTTGAGTAGGGTGCCGCTGCCAAGGTTCACAGGCTTCGCCGGAGTCATGCAGGGATGAAGCTCGGCCACCAAGGTGGGACGTTGCCCGCGCACAACGGTGCGGGGTAGGAGTCCGGCATGCCAAGCCATGTGACAAGGAACCAGGTGAACCACAGGGTGAAGATGAGCCCTGCAGTCAGGGCTGTCCTGCGATGACGTCTTCCGATGGTGCTGTGCAGGATCACCCACGAAACCGCAGCGGCAATCCATATGAGAGGGACAAGAAACAGCAAGGCCATGCCATTGGTTACGCCGTTGCCGATGTCACATACAGCCCATGCATTCCCAATGGCAGCAGTGGACACCACTGCGGTCAGTCCACCGAAGAGGACCCCAAAGCCCGTTCCTCTGAACCAGCGGCTCGGAGGACTTGACGGCTCTGCTCCCACGGTCATCTCCCCTCCTCGCCGTAGATGCGGAGAGTACCAACGTGCTGAAGCAGCCTGCTGGCGTCCTTGCCTGCCCTGACACCGGTCAGTCGTTCTTGGGCTTCCGAAGCCGTCGCCAGCAGATGAGGCTGCAGGCGAGGGAGACGAAGGCGTCGTGACGTTCGGTGCGGCGTTCCCATCGCACGGCAAGGCGTTTGAAGTGGTGGAGCAGGGCGAAGGTCTGCTCCACGACGTAGCGGAGTTTGCCCAGGCCCTGGACGTTCGGTGCTCCTCTGCGGGGGATGACGGGCAGGATCCGGCGCTTGCGCAGTTCGAGGCGGTTGGCCTTGGAGTCGTAGCCCTTGTCGCCGAGCAGGGCGTCGGGGCGACGGCGTGGTCTGCCGGGACGGCCTGCGACGGGCGGGATGCCGTCGACGAGGGCGAGGGTCTGGGTGATGCCGTTGACGTTGGCCGCGGTGGTGATGACTTTGAGTGGTGTGCCGCGTCCATCGCAGATCAAGTGGTGTTTGCTGCCCGTTTTCCGCCGGTCGACCGGCGACGGGCCGGTGTCGGGGCCCCCTTCTTCGCGCGGATGTGGGAGCCGTCCACGCACGCTCTCGACCAGTCGAGCTCGCCGGCGGCGTTCAGTTCGGCGAGCAGGATGCGGTGCAACTGATCGAAGACATCGGCCTGCTGCCATCGCTCCAGCCTGCGCCAGCAGGTCTGCCCGGAGCCGAACCCCAGCTCCAGGGGAAGGAGTTGCCAGGCTATGCCGTTGCAGAGGACGTACAGGACGCCCTGCAGGCAGAGCCGGTCCGCCACCGGCCGCAGCCCCGGCGACCGCTCCGGCCAGGGCGGCAGCAGGGGCTCGATCAGTGCCCACAAGTCGTCATCGACGGTCCACGGCCGAGTACTCACACCATCCCGAACGGCCGAATCGTCACATCGGTCACGCCCAACCAGGACACATCAACAAGATCGTGTTACGAGCTCTGAGGACCCGCCCAGCTCAAAAGCAACTGCATTGCCGTTAGGCGGGGGAGTTCTTCGTCGGTGACGTCATCGAGGTGGTTTCGTAGGTGGGAGTGGGCAACGTTTGTCGACGGGTTTGGGCAGCACTTAGAGGTCCTAACAGAAGTTGTTGATCAAGTGACCATCGGGCTTGTCTGCTCGTTGGTCGGGTCGTGGGGAAACGTCAGTCGCGGCCGTGGATCGTGTCGGACGAACTGTGGTCGCTCATCGAGCCGTTACTGCCCGAGCCGGGGCCGAAGCTGGTGGCGGGCCGGCCGCGAGTGCCTGACCGGCAGGCCCTGTGCGGGATCCTGTTCGTGCTGCACACCGGCATCCAGTGGGAGTACCTGCCGCAGGAGCTGGGCTTTGGTTCGGGTATGACGTGCTGGCGACGCCTGGCCGCCTGGAACGAGGCCGGCGTGTGGGACCAGCTGCACTTGGTGCTGCTGAAGAGGCTGCGGTCGGCGAAGCAGCTGGACTGGTCGCGGGCGGTGATCGACTCCTCCCACGTGCGGGCGGCCCGCAGAGGCCCAAAAGCGGTCCCAGCCCGGTCGACCGCGCACGGCCGGGCAGCAAACACCACGTCCTTGTCGATGGCCAGGGCGTCCCGCTCGCAGTGTCGCTGACCGGCGGGAACCGTAACGACGTCACCCAACTCCTGCCCCTGCTGGACAAGGTCCCACCCGTGGCCGGCGTCGTCGGACGGCCACGCAGACGGCCGGACATGCTCTTCGCCGACCGCGGCTATGACCACGACAAGCACCGGCGGCTGCCGCGGAAACGCGGTATCCGGCCCGTGGTCGCCGAACGCGGACAGCCGCACGGCTCCGGCCTGGGCATCTTCCGCTGGGTCGTCGAACGCACCATCTCCTGGCTCCACGGCTTCCGCCGCCTGCGCATCCGCTGGGAAAGACGCGACGACATCCACGAAGCCTTCCTTGGCCTCGCCACCTGCCTCATCACCCACCGACACGTCCAACGCCTTTGTTAGGACCTCTTAGCGATCACTTGGCTCGGAAATGTTGATGAGAACCAGTAACGCTGCTGGCGCCTGAGGGCCCTTCATGCGGCCGCGACATGGCGGCACTCCACATCGCCGGAATCGCTCTCTGGTCCGCTCGGTGATCCGAGTAACACTGCCTGGCTGCGGCGGCGCGTACGCCTCGGGGCTGATACGGCGGCAATGCGGTTACGCCGTGTGGCGGATGGTGTTCATGCCGTGGCCGGACGCGGGTGGCGGGGGGCTGCGAAAGCATCAAGGACATCGAGGGACCTTGCTGATCGAGGAGCGTGCCGCATGCCCACCACTGTTCCCTTCTCCGACAACGCGCCGACCGAAGGAAAGCACTTATCCGACCACGCATCGAATCGGACGGTCCCGGGCGTCCCGGCCTGGGCGCGACGTGCGGCGGCCGCGGTCGTCTGGGTGTCTCTGCCATCGGCTTTGTGGCGCCTCGCTGCCGTGCTGGGTGTTCCGCTTGGACTCGGACAGTCCGAGTACGATGCGATGCTCCTGCCCGGCTGGGGCCTGCTGGTGCTGCCTTTGCTGTCGCTGGCCCAAGAAGGTCTGGCCTGGCTGACACTCGGGTTGGTACGGCCGTGGGGAGAAGTGTGGCCGCGTTGGCTGCCGTACCTCGGAGGCCGTCCGGTCCCGGTACGTGCTGCGGTTATCCCTGCGGCGTTTGGCACTCTCGCCTGCAGTGTCTATGGAGTATTGCTCGTCTGGACGACTCTGCACGCTCAGATGGACATCACGCCGTGGGGCAACTGGCTCCTGACCGCCTGCTATCTGCCTGTGGCCGCCTGGGGGCCGCTGCTGGGTGCGGTGACCGTGCACTACTATCGGCGCCGCACGAGCGGGTGAGGGGCGGAACCCCGTCACGGTCAAGCTCCGTCAGCTGGTGGCCGCGTCTTGCGCCGCTCGGGCCCGGGTGGTGGCGAGCCGGTAGGAATCGGTGCCGGTCTCTATGATGTTCCCGCCGAAGGTGAGCCGGTCGACGATCGCCGCGCAGAGCCGCGGATCGGTGAACGTCCGGGTCCACCCGCCGAACGACTCGTTGGAGGCGATGGCGACGCTGCTCTTCTCCTCGCGTTCCGTCAGCACCTGGAACAGCAGCTCAGCACCCCTGCGGTCCAGCTCCATGTAGCCCAGCTCGTCTGTGCATAGAAGATCGACGCGCCCGTAGCGGGCGATGGTCTTGGTCAGGATCTTCTCGTCCGCGGCTTCGACCAGCTCGTTGACCAGTTTGGTGGCGAGTGTGTAGCGGACCCGGAAGCCGGCCATGGCCGCCTCGGTCCCGAGCGCGATCAGCAGGTGGGACTTGCCGGTGCCCGAGTCTCCGATCAAGCAGAGCGGCAGGCCCTTCTTGACCCATTCGCAGGTCGCCAGGGTGTGGATGACCGCCGCGTCGACGTTCCCGTTGGCCTCGAAGTCGAAGGCCCGCAGCGACTTCTCCCGCGGGAACTGCGCCGCCTTGATCCGCCGTTCGGAGCGGCGCCGGGCCCGGTCGTCGCACTCGGCCATCAGCAGTTCGGCGAGGAACCCGCGATACGACATCTGGTCGCGGGCGGCGGTTTCGGCCAGTTCGGGGAACTGGGCCCGGATGGTGGGCAGCCTGAGCATCCGGCATGCCTGGTCGACGGCGGCGTCGGCGGCCTGTTCGGTCAGTGCCTGTTTTCAATCTTGAGCTGCGCATTTGCCCAGCTCAAGATTCGAACGGTGCTGGTTCGGGTGCTTGCCGCAGGCGCTGGGAGCGTGCTCGTTAGGGTCCTGTCGGCAGAGTCGGTTCAGCCCGGTGAGCGACAGCCGAGTAGGGTCCGCCTACCAGGCCAAAGGTTCGCCTTCCCGGAAGAAGCCGCCGGTAGGTCCGGAATCGGGCAGGGTGGCAGCCCAAACGACACTGGCGGCGCCCTGCTCGACGGGTCCGCCGCCCGGGCCGCCCATGTCGGTGGCGATCCAACCCGGACAGACGGCATTGACCAGGATCCGCTCGGCAAGCAGTTCGTCAGCGAGCTTGCGGGTGAGGGTGTTGAGGGCAGCTTTCGAGACTCCATAGGCGGGGGTTCCGCCGGACATATGCTCCAGGGAGCCGGACTCGCTGGAGACGTTCACCAGGCGGGGGTGGGGTGAGCGGCGCAGCAGCGGCAGGAACGTCTGCGCGGTTCGCCAGGCACCGAAGAGGTTGGTCTCCAGGGTGCGCCGGACCTCGTCGAGGTCGGCGAAGACGGCGCGCTGGGCGGTGTCGTAGTTGATGGCGGCGTTGTTGACGAGGATGTCGAGGAGCCCGAACTCTTTCTCCACGTTGCGGGCGAGGGTAATGACGTCGTCGGCGTCAGTCACGTCCAGTCGGTATGGCAGCAGCGTGCCGGGAACTCCGGGGGCCAGGTCGGCGACGGCCTGTTCGGCGTCCTCCAGACGGCGGGCGCACAGCAAGACGGTGTGGCCGAGCGCGGCGAGCTGACGCGCGGTCTCCCGACCGATTCCCCGGTTGGCGCCCGTGACCAGCGATACTGGTGAAGCGGTGCTCATGTTCTCTCCCCTACGCGGACGATCTGGACCCCAGCAGCACGTTATGGCGTCGTCCTGCGTACACAGATCAGGCCCGAGGCGCAGGCGGGCTGCGGCCTTGGACGTAGTCCTCACGGACCATCGCGGCCGGCGACCATCGACTTGGCCCGCTGTGCAACCTGGGGTCAGCCGGAAGTCGCTGACAGGGTTCAGAGGCGGTGGGAGAGTGGTGTTCAAGGCCGCGACCGGGCCCGGTGACCTCTTGGTGGCACTGCTGCCCGTCAGTGCCGAGACGATCAGTCGCGTTGAGCCTCGCGGGAGGCCGGCTGTCCGCTCCGGCGGGAGCTTCGGCGGGTGATTCGCCTGGTCATAAGAGTGATCGCGGCCCAGGTGATGAGCGATTCCGAGTGCTGGTAGCCGCGGGAGTCCTTGCCGACGGTGTCGGCGGCCTTGATCGACTGGGAGTCGATGACGGTGGCGACCGCTCCGGGCGCCTTGCCCATCTCGCGGCGGATCCGCTTGCGGAACTGGTCACGGATCTGTCCGACGACACCGGCCGCGGCCCAGCGGGCCATGAACCCGTAACACGTGCGCCAGGGCGGGAAGTCCTTGGGCAGTGCCCGCCACTTGCATCCGGTGTCGACGACGTAGCGGATCGCGTCGACGATCTCCCGGCGGGGGTGCCTCTCGGGCCGGCCGCCCGTCTTCGTCTCGCAGGCGGGTGTCGGCAGCAGGGGCTCGCTCAGGGCCCATTCGTCGTCCCAGGTGTCGGAAGGGGAGCAGCGTCGCCGCGGCAAACGGTTCCCCTCCCCTCAAGGACAGGGCGGGGCCGGCCCCGCCGGTCAGGCGTCGATGTAGTCGGAGATCACGTCGAGCGTGGACTCGACCGAGCTGAGCTGCGTGTTCAGGTGCTTGATCCACCGTCCCTTCGACTGCAGGACGGCATGCGGGGCGACGGCGCCGGTGATGAACCGGCGGATCTCGGTGAGTTTCTCCCGGATGATCGCGACCTCGTATGCCTGGAGCTCGGCTGGGTTCGAGCAGAACTTGTAGCCGTCCGTCCTAGTCCAGATCAGGGGCGGCCAGCCGCGTTCGGCGATGATGTCCCGCAGGCAGACAGGCCAGGCCCGCGCGGGCCTGGCTGGGCGACAGCTCACTGGATCTGACCAGCTGAGCGAAGGTCAGACCGGCCGGACGGGCCTCGAAGAGCACGAACCGGACGGAGTCGGCGTGTCGCTCGGCGGCGGCCGATCTGCGCTCGGAAACGCGGGGCATCGCCTACTCACCTTGCAGCAGGCGGGCCAGCTCGCCGTCGACGTCCACCTTGCCCGTGTCGACCGCGGTCTCGATCCAGTCCAGCATCGCCCTGACGCGAGCGACGTTCTCGTGGACGATGACGCGTTCGTCGTCGCCGAGCTGGCGGTCGCGCATGCCCGGGACGACCCGGCCGGCCGCGGCGACGAACGCGTGGCAGGCGGTGACCAGGTCCAGGAACTCCACCGACCGGTCGATGTTGCGGATCGCGGGGGCGAGGGGGCTGGTCTGCTCGAAGTGCTCGCGGGCCTGCCGGCCCCGCTCGACCTGGGCGTGGTTGACCTGGTGGCGGGCGGTGTCGTCCGACATCGCCCGGAAGGCGACGTCGGGCCTGCGCAGCAGACCGGTGGTCACCTCGGCGGCAACGTGCTCGTCACGGGTCAGTTCCTCGACGACCTTCACCTTGTCCGCCTTGGCGACGCGGGCGACGACCGCGGGCCGGCGCAGGAAGTCCGGGGCCACGGCCGCCGCGACCTGCTCCTCGCGGGTCAGTTCCTCCACCGCCCGGACCCTGTCCTCGTCCTTGACCTGCGCGACGACCGCCGGACGCCGCAGCAGATCACCGGTGACCGTGGCGGCGACCTCCTCATCCTGGGCGAGGGTGTGAATCGCGCTGACCTTCTCCTGCGGTGTCACGGGCTTGACAACCTGCCTGCCGACCCGCCGGTTCGCCTCGTCCGGTGTCCAGCGGGACTTTCCCTCCGGCGGGTTGAGGACGGTGGCGAACCGTTCCTCGTCGTTGGCGATAGACGCCAGGATGTTGTGGACCGTGAACGACACCCCCTCACCCGCCGGTCCTTCGGCCACTTCGACGCGGTCCACCGGGCCTTGTCCACCGTCGCGCAGGACAGGCCGATGTCCTCGGCCATGCGGAACAGCGACTCCTTGACCGTGAACAGCGCATCGCTCCGCTCCTGACCACCGGCCTCGCGCATCGGCTCGACTTCGAGCGCGTAGTCGCCGACCGTGAACTGGATCCGGCTGGCGGTCTCCACCAGCTTCCGCAGCTCGGCCACGATCTCGGCGTACCGATTCGCGCTGACACTGCCAACCTTGTCGGCAACCCTGATCTCTTCGGGCATGGTTCACCACCAACCCGCAGGCCGAGCACGGCATTTGACCGTGACGGGAATCGGCCCGCTTCCTGGAACCGAGAGTCAGGCCGGAAATCAGAGGCCGGTTCGTGAGGTGATGTCTGTTCCTGGCCGAAGTTGGAGCAAGGTCGCTGGTGGAGGTTCCGTCGACTATTGCTTCCTGGCGAGGTTGCCGGTGTCGGCCCCGGTGAGAATGCCGAGTTTGACCAGGCGTTTCAGCTTGGCCCGGGTGCCTTCGACGTTCTTCGCCAGCAGTTCGCGGCCGAGGGCTTCACAAACGTCCTTGGCCCGTAGCGGTCCGGTCACGTGGTTGAAGGGGGCGAGGATGCGGGGGTAGTCCGGGTGCTCGGGCAGGTCCGGCGCGACGGCCGGGAGCCGGTCGGCAAGGCCGGTGACGGTCTTGCGGGTGATCGCGAGGTGCTCCAGGTGCATCTCGGCCTCCCGCAACCGGGTCTGCAGGTCGTCGATCTGTGCGCGGAGGTCGTCGGCCAGGGCCCGGGCGGCGTCTTCCTGGAGGTCCAGGGCATCGAGCAAGGGCTGGAGGTTCACGCGGCCACCGCCCGTTCTTCGCGCCAGGTGGGGGCGTTCGCGCCGGTGAGGCGTCGGGTCATGACATGGGTCATGGCCCAGTAGACGCGGGAGGCGGAGGAGGAGGGACGGTGCTCGTAATCGCGGACCAGGCGCCGGTGCAGTATCAGGATCCCGTAGGCCTGCTCGACCCTCCACCGCTTCGGCTGCGGCACGAACCCCTTGTCCTGCGGGTTGCGTTCGACGATCTCGACGTCAATCCCCAGGCCGGCGCCGTGCAGGACGACCTGGTTCTTGAAGCCCTGGTCGACCAGGGCCTTGCGGACAGTTCCGCCGGCGTGCTCGGCGACCTGGTCCAGCAGGACGATGCCCGCGGCGTTGTCATGGATGTTCGCGGCGAGGACGACGACCGCGATGACCAGGCCGAGGACGTCCACCGCCAGTCCGCGCTTGCGGCCGGGCACCCGCTTGGCCGCATCGTGGCCACTCGTGGCGGCGGGGACCCCGGCGGCCACGTGGACACTCTGGGTGTCCAGGACCACCAGGGTCGGGTCCTCTAATCGCCGGGCGCGTTCACGGACCTGGCAGCGCAGAAGCTCATGGATGACCTGGTCGGTCCCGTCGTCCCGCCAGGCGGCGAAGTAGTAGTAGGCCGCGCTCTTCCGCGGCAGGTCGTGCGGGAGATAGGCCCACTGGCAGCCGGTCCGCCCCTGGTAGAGGATCCGTTGACGATCTCCCGCATGTCGCAGGCGCCCTGGTGGCCGCTGACCGAGCGGTGCCGGTCCTTCCACGCCGTGATCACCGGCTCGATCAAAGACCACTGATCGTCGGACAAGTCACTCGGGTACGGCCTGCGTTCACTCACTCCACCAGACAATCAGACCACAGGCCGCGCACCAGCAGATTCCGCAGGCATCCCCCACCAACAAGCGACGAAAAACCACTCAACGAATACAAAGAGCCCCCTCGTAACGCGCGTTCCGCACATGGCCCTCAGCGTTCTTGAATCTCAGCAGTCTTCCGAGGATCGTCCGCCAGAATGTGGGTCGCGAGTCGCCATACCTGCTCTTCCACGGACTGGCCTCGGGCAACGAGCAACTCGTACCCGTAGAAATCTGTACGCCCGCCCGGCCCCCGGACCTGGTAGAACTCAACATCAACGCCCTCGAGGCTTGTGAGCTCCTCAGGGAGGCCGGGCTCCTCACGTCGCGGCGAGACGCCCATGAGGACGCAGCCCCACCGCTCGAACCAACCGCTGTCCGAGAGAGTCTGCTCGAGAAGCCGGGCAATGGTGTCCACAGGCTCTTCCCAACTGCGGTCCGCCGCGGCCCGCACGAGTTCAGCCTCGTACTGGGCCACATCGAAACAGAAGTCCGGCGGCACGGCAGTAAAACTGCTGGTGTTTTCCCAGGCGTCCCAGATCACCCGATCGCCCTCACGGCGCATGGTGACGTACAGGGCGCCGCAGCAGCCGGCCGTGCAAGTCGGCTCGGAGATCATTACCCGGCGGGGCTCCTCCGTGACCGCCAGCGGCCAGCTCTCGGCCGGCCCCGTCCAGTATCGGCAACTGAGTGCCACCCCTTCCGGGTGGACCTCCTTCAGGACGTCAACGCCGCCGACCAAAGGCCGCACCTCGGCCCAGGGATCCGCCGTCCAGTCGTCCGGAATCCTGTGCTGCAAAGTCAAGGTACTGATCGCCAGCTGATCGGTCATACCCACATGATCGGTTGACGCCGCGTAGCCGCATACTCATTTTCTGGCTGCGATCACCCTCGCCTGGTCGCACCGAGCCGGCCACCGCTCATGATCGGTTGGAACTGCTCGGCATTGCTCATGGGCAGCCGCAAGCAGTAACCGATCAAACACCACAACCAGCGTCCCAGCCCCAACGTCACCCGGAAAGGGACATCAGCTCACGAACCGCCCTCTCAAAGATCACAACGGACGACCGGAAGTGGCCTGCTTCTGATCGAAGATGCGATTCGGGTGCGTTCGCGTTGTGGTCACAGTGACCGTTCGCCGAACGATTCCTTTCGGGCCCGCCAGGCCCTCGTAACACACCGCCGCGAGCAGTAGACCGCGTTCGAACGGCGGTCCATCCCCGCAACCCAAGTAGCCCCACACTCGGGGCATTCGGCCCGGCCGGCGCCATCCAGTTCTGCAGCGACCCGCTTGCGCAACCGCAGGCCACGACGCCACTGCCTGGCGCGACACGCCGTAGAGCAGAACCTCGCCCGAGGCGGAGCACCAGGCCTCAGCCGACTCCCACACCCCTCACACACGCTTCACAGCCTGCCCGGCGTCTTCGGACACCCAGCCAGCCTAGGGCACAAAGCTACTCAAAACCCGGGATCGAAAACAGGCTCTCAGCTTGTTCTTTAACCTCCGTCTCCACTCTGACGCTCCCCCTTAATGGATGATCATGACGAGCTGATCCGACACACTGGTTCGATGCGGCACGATGATGAACAGCCTTTGTCCGGTGGCAACGTCAGTGATGGTGTCGTTCGCGTCGGGGACACCGTTCGCCGTCCGGCCGGACCATGGACTCCCGCTGTGCATGCCCTGCTGGCCCACCTGCACGAGGTGGGATTCGGCGCGGCACCTCGGCCACTCGGCATCGACCATCAGGGGCGTGAGGTCCTGACCTTCATGCCAGGAGATGTGGTCTGGCCCGACCGGTTCTCGCTGATGGAACCCGCTCGACAACTGGCTCGCGTGGCACGGCTGATCCGGGACTTCCACGACGCCGTGCAGAACTTCACGCCGCCGTCCGATGCGCGGTGGCAGACGCTGATCCCCGCTGAGGGCAGTGACATCATCGCCCATAACGACCTGGCCCCCTGGAACCTCGTGGTCGCAGACGAGGCGCAGTGGGCCTTCATCGACTGGGACGCTGCAGGTCCCGGCTCGCGCCTGTGGGATGTCGCATACGCGATTCACGGGTTCATCCCGCTGTCCGCGCATCCGGACTGGCAGAGCCCGGACGCGGCGGACCGACTGCGAGTCTTCGCCGACGCCTACCGTCTCGCTGAGCCCGAACGTCGTCGGTTGGTCCCTCTGCTGGGGCGCCGTACGCGTTCCATGCACGACTTCCTGCGCGACCAGGCAGCCCAAGGAGCCCAGCCCTGGGCAAGGCTGTGGGCTGAAGGCCACGGCGACGCCTGGCGAAACGACGCCGAATACATCGAGCAACGCGAAGACCAGTGGATGCAGGCCCTGCTCGCTAGCTGAGGCAGCAGTGCCCGTGCCTGGCTCCCGGCGTCGAACGACCTCTCGAACTGGATCACTCACCTGGGCATTCACCGGACATTGAGGCGGCCTTCGCCTGATCATGTGCTCCGACCAAGGTGCACCGATCGAGACGAAGGCCGTGAGGGTGAGTCTGCTGCCTGGCGCCGGTCCCGGGGAAGCGTTCGCGCAAGCGTCACGCTTCCGGGAGGGCTTATTCGACTGTCTGACCGTGCGCGGGGACGAACTGTTCGAACTCGTGGACGCGTTGTTGTGCGCGGACGGTCCGGTGACCTCGCCGGTGGACTTGACGCTGGTGGCCGAGCACCGGCGCGGGCACGGCGCGATGTACGAGGCGTTGAGCTGCGGGAACGTGGACGTGCCCCGGCTGCGGCAGGTGCTGGCCGGTCTGCCGATGCCGCGGGCCGCCGACGGGCGCCTGGTCCTGGCGGTCGACGTCAGCAACTGGCTCCGTCCCGACGCGCCGACCAGCGCGGACCGCCTGTTCTGTCACGTCTACGGTCGCAGCGGACGGTCCTCGGACCAATTCATCCCCGGCTAGACGTACTCCTTCGTCGCCGCCCTGGAATCGGGCCGGACGTCTTGGTGCCAGCTCTTGGACGCCGTCCGTCTCGGTCCCGAGGGCGACGTCGCCGAGGCCACCGCCGCCCAGCTCCGCCCGACGGTCACGGACCTGATCGAGATGGGCGGCTGGCACTTGGGCGACCGCGACATCCTCATCGTCTTCGACGCCGGCTACGACGCCCCGCGCATGGCCCACCTCCTAGGCGGCCTTCCGGTCGAGGTGCTGGGACGGATGCGCTCCGACCGCGTCATGCGACGGCCGACGCCCTCCCCCAAGGAGTACGCCCTCTCCTACCCCCAGGGCGGCGACCGCCGAAGCACGGCAAGGAGTTCCGCTTCGCCAAACCGGAGACCTGGGGCGAGCCGGACGCGGCCACGACGCAGGTCACCGACCGGTACGGCACCGCCCGCGCGATGGGCCTGGGACCGCATCCACCCCCGCCTGACCACGCGCTCGGCCTGGATCGACCACACCGGCGAACTCCCCATCATCGAGGGCACGCTGATCCGCCTCCAGGTCGACCGCCTGCCCAGCGGAGGCGACCCGCTCCCGCTCTGGCTCTGCGTCCGCCGCCGGCCTGAACAGCGAGGACGTCGACGTGCGCTGGCAGGCGTTCCTGAGGAGGTTCGACATCGAGCACCTCTTCAGGCTGATGAAAACAGACCCTCGGGTGGACCCGTCCGAAGCTGCGCACCCCCGCGGCCGGCGAGCGCTGGACCTGGCTGATCATCGCCGCGCACACTCAGATCCGCCTTCTGCGCGGGGCCGCCGCCGACTTGCGGCGACCGTGGGAGAAGCATGCCGAGCCCGGCCGGCTCACCCCGGCCCGAGTCCGCCGGGGGTTTCGGAACCTCCGCCCGCACCTGCACTGTCCGGCCCGTGCGCCGAAACCCTCAACACCCGGACCTGGACGGCCGCTTTGTTCGAAGAACCGACGGCCCGCCACCCGCTACGACGTGGGCAAGACCGTGAAACGCCCCGAGAGCATCACCGAACGAAACCGGCTCAGACCATAAAGAACAAGCTCAGAGAAAGGCCGGCTGATCCAAGCGTGCCTCGGCGCGAGCTGCAGACCGCGGTGGCGACGGCCAGCTGATCCGACAGTCCTGGGTACACCCACCATTCGGGTTGGCCGCATTGGACGAGCTTGCGGACGCCGGCGCGGTCGGAGCCGAGGACGCGTGCGGTCTGGTGGGCGGTGAGGTGACCGGGTCGGATCATCTGCGACTCCGTAACCCCGTGCTGCGGCAGCGCGCTGGTTGGAGTATCACCGGTCGCGGCCCTCAGCCCACATACCTAGCGTCGTGAGCAAAGACCGACCAGCAAGAAAGGAGGGCTGGGGATGCCCATCCTTGCGTATCATCACAGCCCTGACTGGACCCAGGAGCTCTACCAGGCGACCATCGACCAGGTCATTCCTGACACTAACAACCTGCCGAGTGGGATGATCGCCCACTACGCAGCACCGCTGGAGGGAGGCGGTTGGCAGGTTGTCGATGTCTGGGAGTCTGCGGAACATCACGACCGCTTTCTTCGCGAACGGGTGATCCCGGCCGCCCAGGAACTCAACGCGCCCCCCTTCAAGACTGAAATGACCGAGCTCTACAACTCGCTGGTCGCTTAGAGGTCCTAACAAAGGCGTTGGACGTGTCGGTGGGTGATGAGGCAGGTGGCGAGGCCAAGGAAGGCTTCGTGGATGTCGTCGCGTCTTTCCCAGCGGATGCGCAGGCGGCGGAAGCCGTGGAGCCAGGAGATGGTGCGTTCGACGACCCAGCGGAAGATGCCCAGGCCGGAGCCGTGCGGCTGTCCGCGTTCGGCGACCACGGGCCGGATACCGCGTTTCCGCAGCAGCCGCCGGTACTTGTCGTGGTCATAGCCGCGGTCGGCGAAGAGCATGTCCGGCCGTCTGCGTGGCCGTCCGACGACGCCGGCCACGGGTGGGACCTTGTCCAGCAGGGGCAGGAGTTGGGTGACGTCGTTACGGTTCCCGCCGGTCAGCGACACAGCGAGCGGGACGCCCTGGCCATCGACAAGGACGTGGTGTTTGCTGCCCGGCCGTGCGCGGTCGACCGGGCTGGGACCGCTTTTGGGCCTCTGCGGGCCGCCCGCACGTGGGAGGAGTCGATCACCGCCCGCGACCAGTCCAGCTGCTTCGCCGACCGCAGCCTCTACAGCAGCACCAAGTGCAGCTGGTCCCACACGCCGGCCTCGTTCCAGGCGGCCAGGCGTCGCCAGCACGTCATACCCGAACCAAAGCCCAGCTCCTGCGGCAGGTACTCCCACTGGATGCCGGTGTGCAGCACGAACAGGATCCCGCACAGGGCCTGCCGGTCAGGCACTCGCGGCCGGCCCGCCACCAGCTTCGGCCCCGGCTCGGGCAGTAACGGCTCGATGAGCGACCACAGTTCGTCCGACACGATCCACGGCCGCGACTGACGTTTCCCCACGACCCGACCAACGAGCAGACAAGCCCGATGGTCACTTGATCAACAACTTCTGTTAGGACCTCTTAGTAGTGCTTCGTTAGGTTCTGGGCTGTCTGCGGCGGCTGCGCGGGGTGGGTAGGGGGCGTCCGCAGGTGGTGCATTCACCGGCCCAGCACCTCAGCAGGTCCTGGAGGAGGTCGAGGACCTGGTAGAGGGTCAGGCCGGTGTGCGGACTTTTGGGTCGAGCCGCCGGAGGGTGAGGAATGCCTGGGCGGCGGTGACGAGGGTGACGTGGTGGTGCCAGCCGCGCCAGGTGCGGCCCTCGAAGTGGTCCAGTCCCAGGCCGTGCTTGAGTTCGCGGTAGTCGTGCTCGATCCGCCAGCGCATCTTCGCCCACCGCACCATGTCGGCGACCGGGGTGGTGGCGGGCAGGTTCGATATCCAGTAGCCGGTCGGAGTGCCCTGGCCGTCCGGCCATTCGACCAGGAGCGTCTGGGTGGGCAGGACGCCGTCCCACCGGTTGCGGCCGCCGCCCGCCTCCTGAGCTGCGGCCAGGGCCTGCTTGCCCGCAGGCCGCACGGACAGGACCGCGAACCGTGAGGTCATCGCGCCCTTTCTGCCCTGGCGCCATGTCACCTCGGTGAACCGGCCGGCACCGGCCTCGGCTGCGAGGACCGAGACGGCCCGCGGTGCAGTGCGATACCGGGGCAGCGTCGGCGGCCCGAGCCCGCCGTAAGCGGGCTGGTGCGGCTCGGCATTCTCCGGGTGGGCGACTTCCTTCCCGGTCAGCGCCAGCACATAGGACAGCCCGCGCTGTTGAAGACCGAGCCGGAACGGGGTGCTGACGCCGTAGCCGGCATCGGCGACCACGACCGGCGCCTTCAGCTGCCACTCGCCGAGCGTGTCGAGCAGGCCGAGCGCCAGGCGCCACTTCTCCTGGTGCACCACCTCGTCGGGCACTCCTGCCCTGCGGCACCGCTCCGGCGTATCCGTCCACTCGCGCGGCAGATACAACTGCCAGTCCAGCGGGCAGGACGCGGTGTCGGTGGCGGCATGGACACTGACCGCGACCTGGCAGTTCGCTCGTTTCCCGACCGCCCCGCAGTACTGCCGGGCCACCCCCACCGACGCGGTGCCGCACTTGGGAAACGACACGTCGTCCACCACCCACACCTCGGGCGTGATCACCTCGGACAGCCGCTCGGCGATCCGCCGCCGCACCGGCAGCGGATCCCACGGCGACTGGTTCACGAACTGCTGCAGGGCCTGCATGTTCCCGTCCGGCAGCCGCTCGGCCATCGGCTGGATCGATTTCCGCCGGCCGTCCAGCATCAGACCACGCAGATAACACGCACCCCATCGCCGCTGATCCCGCCGCGGCAGCGAGGCGAACGCATCGGCAACGAACTCCGCTAACTCACCCCGGAGCCGTTCCACCTCCCCCAACCTCATACCAGAACGATGCCCACCACCAGGGAAGATCACACAACGTAACGAAGCACTATTAGGCAGTTTCGTTTGGATCAGCCGGTCGTTGGTCCGGGTGTGCCGTTGACCGACGCGCATGGGCGCGGATCGAGCCGTTACTCCCGGACCGGACTCCGAAGCGGGGTGGCCGGTGGCGGGATCATCGTGAGGTGATCGACGCAATCGCCTTCAAGTTCCAGACCGGAACGCAGTGGGTCCACCTGCCGGAGAAATACGGGAACTGGCGAGGCGTCTACAACCGGCTGCGCATGTGGGCGGTCGACGGCACGTGGGAGCGGGTGTTCACCGCGCTGATGGCCCAGGCCGGCGCCGACAAGGAGCTTGACTGGGTCGTCTCGGTTGACTCCACAATCGTGCGCGCTCATCAGCACGCCGCTGGGGCCCGCAAAAGGGGGCCTCAGCGGCCGAGCCGCACGACCACGCCATCGGCCGGTGGCGCGGGGGGACTTACAACGAAGATCCATCTTGCTGCCGACGGCCGCTGTCGTCCCCTCGCGTTCGTCCTGACCGGTGGCCAAGCGGGCGACGCACCCACCTTCATGGACGTCATGGCCGGCCTCCTTGTACCGCGTCGCCGCGGACGGCCCCGAACCAGGCCGGACGTAGTCATGGCCGATAAGGCGTATTCCTCCCGCGCGATCCGGGATCACCTGAGCAATCGCGGCATCCGTGCGGTGATCCCCGTGCCAGCAGATCAACGTGGCCATCGGCTGCGGCGGGGCAGCCGGGGCGGGAGACCGCCGGCGTTCGACCGCGAGACCTACAAGCAGCGCAACACCGTCTAACGGTGCATCAACCGCCTGAAGCAGTGGCGCGGCATCGCCACGCCCTACGAGAAGACCGCGACCATCCACCTGGCCGGACTCCATATTGCCGGGATCTTCCTCCGGTCTGCCTGCTGACTCAGGGAAGCTGTGTGGTGTCAGCTGATGTGGATCGGTGCACCCATTGTCAGATGCTGCTGGCAGCATCACCGCTATGACCGCCATCCGTACCACCCCGCCGCGGCCGGTCGACGTGACCGTGCTCTTCCCTCAACTGGCCCCGCTGGCGCGCACGGCGACCCGGCTGCACCCGAGGCCGGGGTCGCCGACCGTGCACGACAGCTCCGTCGGCGGGCCGCTGCTGTGGCCCGCCGACGAGCCGTGGCCGCACTGTGATGGACCACACGAGAGGGGTGCGACGCGCAGGGTTCTGTCCCCGGACGACATCCGGCTCCTCCGCCATACCCACGCGGCGATAGCAAGTCGGCGGCACCTCGGCAGCCCGGCCTCCCGGCCCACGCCCGAGGAACTGGCCACCGAGAAGCGGATCCTCAAGGGCCGCCCTTGGCCCGAGGGCCCGGTTCCCCTGCTCCCTGTCGCCCAGATGTACGCCTGTGACGTCCCCCTCCCGTTCAGCCAGCCCGGCATCGACCTCCTCCAGGTCCTTTGGTGCCCCTTCGACCACCCGACCCACCCCCGTACCGCGGTCTTCTGGCGCTCCGCCAGCACCGTCACCGACGTTCTGGACACGCCGCCCGAACCGCCCGCGATCAAGTCCCAGGGCTATCTTCCGGAGCCGTCCCTGCTGGCACCGGAACAGATCACGGAGTGCCCCGCCTTCATGGAGCTGGACAAGGAGCTGCGGCAGGAGCTGGGAGACCCGAGCCGGTGGGACGGCTCCCGCCCCGCCGGCCCGCAGGAGTTCTACGAGAAGGAGCTGTCCACTTCGCCCGGTTGGAAGACCGGTGGCTGGTCGCGCTGGAGCCTCTCCGACCCCATGTCCCGCCGCTGCCCGGAGTGCGGCACCGAGGCGCTCCCGTTCCTCACCATCGCCACCCTCGAATGGGACGCCGGCAGCGACAGCTGGGCCCCCGAGGAGGAGCGGACGAACCCGACTCCACTCCTCCTCGGCATCCCGCCCGCGAACTTCACCCTGATCGGGATTGCCCGCGGCTCCAGCCTCCAGCTCCACGCCTGCCCGGCCGACCCGTCCCACCCCCACATCGAACTGGTCCAATGAGCCCTTGCGGAAGTCCTCCGCGCCGACGCGTACGCCACAATCGGCACCGTGGCTTCGTTCACTTCAAGTGACAGCGTTTGTCTGTCAGTTTGGACGGCAGTTGCGGATCTTGAGACTCGAGGATGTTCACGAGAAATAGCAGCGCGGTCACCGACGAAGATCTGTCGTCTCACCTGAAGTGAGTGTTTGACCTCCATGGCTAACGGCTTGGTGGTTGGGATGCAGGGAGGTAACGGCGAACGTGCTGTGCCGGCGCCCGGCGTCTGGTAGGCACAGATCATGCGATCAAACGTGCACGCTTTCCATGACCGAGAAGTGTTGAAGGCTGACTCTCAGTACCCCGGGCCGCCTGAGGAGGATGCGGCCCAGCTGGTCCTCAGGCTGCGGGACGAGTACGAGCTCGGCAGCGACTCCTGGCAGAACCTCTCCGACGGTGTCCTGGCCGAACTGCGCGACGCAGGCGCCGCCGGGACCGCGGCGGCAGTGTGGATCGTACGACGATCGCTCGCGGCCTTCCGCTGGGAGCTGGCCTTCTGGATCAAGGAGACCGGCGGCACCACCACAGACCCGGCGGCGCCGACCGCGGAGGAGCGCGCGACCGTCCAGGGCTCCTGGCATGTCAATCCGTTCAGCGCAGCCCGGGGCATCCATCCATACATTCATCTCATCGCCGCGCTGAATCTGCTGGCCAACCGGCCCCAGCCGGCGGTCGCGGGGACCGTGGCGGAGCTGCTGGAGCTCTGGCTAACGGCAGCCGAACACGACCCCCGCGGCGTGCACCCCAGGACCGTCCTCCTGCTGGAGTCGCTCGTCGCATGCTACAAGGCCGCCCGCGAGGCCAAGAGCGCCGGAGACACAACGCGGGAGACTCCCGCATACCTGGCCGACCTGGCCAGGCGGCGCGTGTCCCGCCCCCTCGAATCACGCCGGAACCCGGGCATGCCGCGGAGATTCGCCTTCCTGACTGGGAGCTGCGACCTGAGTGCGCTTGCGAGAAAGGCCCTGCGGTAGCGGGACCAGGGGCCTTCACCAGGAGCATTCCGATGCTGTTTTGGCAAGTAACCCGGTGCTGTCAAAACTCCTGAACATCGCTCGACCGTGCATCGGGGTGCCTCCCAAACTCGTGAACAACCGACGTCACGAATCGTGAACAAAGCCAGTCTGGGATGGAGCCGGGCAGCCGGACGCGGTACGCCAAGTGGGGGAAGCGTCGGTGTCCGTCCGTGCGTCGGGCCTGTTGAACGCGGCATGCCGACCTCACGCCCTCGCCGTCGCGCGCCGCGGCCGCCAGCTGTCACCCGCCCGCACGCTCCGCTGACCGGCGAGTTCGCCGCCGACCCGACCGTGTGCCATCACGCCTACCAGGTCGCGATCGACTTCGGCTTCGTTGCCGTCGACGCCATCGCAGACCTCCTTCCACAGGAGGAATCCCTCGCTCTGGCCCAGCGCATGGGGTTCTGCGACTGCGGCCGCCTCACCCTGGACGACGATGACCTCACCCGCCGGGCCTTGAGCACCGTGGCGGCCGTCAACATGACCGCTTGCCAGGCCCTGGTGCTCGCCGCGATCGACTACGCCCACCGCACCTTCAGCTGCATAGGGATCAGCGCCTTGATCCACGAACTGACCGAAGGCCACCGAGCGACCTTTGAGCCGGCTGCCCTCACCGTCCTCCTGGACCGCGTCCACGCGGCCCACCGCGCAGAACACGGCCACGCCGGTCACAGGCGGGTCCCTGACGCGGTGATGTGGCCGCACACCACCGTCTCCTCGATGCCCGAACTCATCCCGCACTCTTGACCCGCCGCGCCCTCGCATGGCCCAGGTCAGCGCATGAAGGCGAAGCGACTTCATGGATCGCGCCCGCTCGGGCCCAGGTGCACCGTACGGTCGTTCAACGGATGGCGACCAGGCAGTGACGCCGGGTCAGGTGTGGGAGGGGATCCGAGGATGGTCAATGCCCGTACGTACCCGCTGTGGCGGGATCTCGCGATGCGCGAGGACCTCCCCAAGGAAGCACTCAAGACGGTGATCGGGGCCTTGTGCGCCCCGGCGACGACGCCGGACGGTTTCGACGCCCAGGCCGACCGGTGGCGGGAGGAAGTCCTCAAGGCCGCGCTGCCCGCGCTGCTGGCCCGGACCTCTGCCAAGCGCCTGCGGGGCCAGCTCCTGGTGCAGGCCGACGAGAAGACGCTGGCCGCCCTGGCGGCCGACGGCATCGTGACCGCCGCCGACGTGCCCGCCATCCTGCGGCACCGCCGGGTCTGGGCCGGGCTAGTCTCTGCGCTGGCACTGCACCCCGGCCAGGTCGAGGCGGCAATCACACTGTTGCCCCGCCTCCCCGGCCACGAGGTGGAACAGGTGGTCCGGGACTGGGATCCCGACCGCTACACCCGCACCAAGGGCGCCGCGCCGGCCCCGCCCGTGCCGCAGGAACTGTTCGACGCCGTCCTGGAAGCCTGCCTCACGCCGCTCGCCGCGTACCTGCTTCACCCGGAGCCCGAAGAGGGCTGGGAGACGGTGTCCTCGTTCTTGAAGGACTGGTCGCTGGAGCTGGGCGACAACAGTGCCTGGGCGATGCTGGCCCGATGCCCCCAGCGGTGGGCGCAGCTCACCGCGCACCCCGTGTTCGGGGCGGCTGTCCAGCACCTGCTGCTGGACCAGGCCGAGACGCAGGCCTTCGAGGATGCCCGGCTCCGCGCCGCCGACCCGGATGGCGAGGAACTCCCCGCCGACCCGGCTCCCGCTCTCAGCGAGGATCTGCTGCTCGCCTGCCTTCCGGCCTTGTGCCTGCCCGAGCTGGCCGATCTGCCCAACCCGCAGGTGACCGCCCGCCGGACCCTGCACCACATCGCCAACCGCGTCCGCAGCAACCCGCGTCTGGCCGACCTCGCCGCCGACCAGCTGCACGCGGCCGCCGATGCTCTCGTCACCCGCGGCCAGCTGCTCATCTGGGCTGCTAAGCAGGAGGGCGACCACGAGTTCGACGGCCGCGTCCTACGACTCGCCGAGGACCTGGCCCTCCTCAGCGCCAACCCCGACCACCTCGCCGGGGCCTGCGCCCAGCTCGCCCGGCTCGATCAGCCGGCCGTCGTCTCCCCCACGCCGAGCCGGACCCTGATCCGCATCATCGACAACACAGATTCCGACCACGACCGCCCGGCCCGGCTCCTGGAACGCCACTACGAGCACCGCCGGGTCCAGGCACTGTCCACTCTGGCCGCCAACCCGCACACCCCGCATGCTGCCGTCACGGACGTCCTGAACGGGCTGCACCCAGCCGAACTGGCCTGGATCGCCGAGAAGGCCGGCGGCCCCGACTGGTTCCTGGCCGCGGCGGCCGCCGTCCCGGTACCCGAAGACGAGGACGACGGTGTGGTGCGGCTGCTGGACGACGACGAACTCGGCAAGCACCCCGATCCCGCGGCCGTCCTGCAGTCCTGGCTCGACTCCCCCGCCACCGGTGAGATCCTCTCCCGCTCCGAGGTCTACCGCGCCGTCGTGAAGTCCCGCTACCGCACCCTGGAGCACCTGCGCCAGATCCCCGCCGACGAAATCCTCGCCCGCCACGAACCCGAAGTCGCCCTGAAGATCCTGCTGGACCACTGCGGGCGCAGCACCGACCGGTGGGAGGCACTCGCCGCCGCCATGACCTTCGACTACGACGACGAGAAGATCACCTTCGGTCAGCTCCTCGACTCCCTGGACGGCGCACCCGCCCAGGCGCGCACGTCCTGACCGGGCCGCTTCCCAACCACACGCTCCGAAACAGGCCTGAGTTCATCTGCCTTCGCCCGTGTGCCGCATACGGTGGCCTCGCCGCCCGCACACCGCCCGGCACGGCGGGAAGGAGCAGCGAGCATCGAAAGACACGGGACGGGAGGAAGGCCGGGATGACGCAGGCCGCAGTGAGCGAGCTGGACGAACGGGTGCCAGGACGCCGTTGGACGGTGCGTCTGGACGCCGCCGACCGGGGCAGCGCGGCGGTACGCATCTCGTGCAGCCGCCCCGCCTGCGCCGACCAGCGCCTGCCGTCCGCGGCCGCCGGCCGTGCGGCCGCCATCGCCCATCTCAAGGCCCACCTGCGCGCCGCCCCCGCCCCAAGGGCCGGGGCGTACTGCGCGTGCAGGGCTGAGGGCTGCCACACCCACCTGCCCGACACCGGCCGCCACGCGCGGGCAGAACCCTGGAGGTGCGGCGGTCCGGTCGTCCTGGCCGTGATCACCGACCGGGAAGGCCGCTGGTGGCAGGCCATGGAGTGCTGCTCCCGGTGCGCGGCCGCCACCCCTGGAGCGAAGACCGCAGCCACATCCCAGGCCTCCAAGGCTGAGGACCGCCCGGCCCCTGTCGCCACGGGCACGGACGTGCCGCAGTTCTCCGACCGCCAGGTCGCCGCCGGCCCGGTCCCGGCTCCCCGCTCGGCACCTGCGCGGCGCCGCCACCACAGGCGAAGATCGCCCAGCGGGTCATCCCCCACGATCTGCGGCCCGTCGCCCTGCGGGACGAACTCATCGAACTCGGTGACCTTTTCCGCGCCTACCAGCAGCGCGACGGGCGTTGTCACGTTGTTGGGTGTGAGGGTGTCTGACGGTGTGCCGGGGTGTGGTGGAGTCGGGTTCTGGCTGTGTGTTTACGGCGCGGTGGGCAGGTTGGCGACGCCGGTGATCTGCTCCCAGATCGCGAAGCGGACGGTCATCTCGGCTCGGTAGTCGGATGCGGGGATCAGATGACGGCGGGGCCGGAAGTGGGGCGAGATGCCGCTGAACGCGGGCAGAAACCGCTGTGCTCCGCCCATGGAGCGGAAGCCTTTCATCGCCCGTTCGCGCTGCCTGGTCGGCTGGTGGCTGTTCTCCGCCCGGTTGTTCAGGTACTTCGACCGCCGGTGCTCGACGGAGGACATGACCTCGCGGTGGGCCGCGCTGTAGGAACGCAACTTGTCGGTGACGATCACCTGCGGCACCGCACTGGTCTTCTGCATCAGCCTGCGCAGGAAACGCCTGGCCGCTGCCATGTCCCGGCGGTTCTGCACCAGGATGTCCAGCACGTTGCCGTCCTGGTCGACGGCCCGCCACAGGTACCGCTGCTCGCCGTTGAGCTTGATGAGGACTTCGTCCAGATGCCACTTGTCCCCAGGCCGAGGCTGCCGGCGGCGCAGCGCGCCTGCGTACTGCTGCCCGAACTTGGCGCACCAGCGGCGCACCGTCTCTGGTAGGAGACGGTCACTCCGCGCTCGAGCATGAGCTCCTCGACCTCGCGGAACGACAGTGGGAAGCGGTGGTACAGCCACACGCAGTGGGAGATGACCTCGACCGGGTACCGGTGCCCCTTGTACGACGGCGACACGGCCCCCACGGACAGCTCCCTCCAGCACGATCAATCAGAAGATCATCCCACCCGGTCAACCAACGTGACAGCGCCCCGTCGATCAGGACCGCCTCCCCGCCCTGCTTGGTGACCTTCTTCAGAGCGCGGTCCAGACGCGGCGCTTGGGCGGCGAGCAGGGTGATTACTGATCGTTGGCGGCAAAGCGCTTCTGCCCGGCCCCTCCCTGGCATCGCCCCACACACCAGTCCAGGCTGCACCCTCGCTTTCCGGTCCCGGGAACGGTTCTGACTTCCGGCTCACGGCAGATTCCCTGCTCGCCGCCCACCCCTGTAATCAACTCCGTTTGTTTCATTGACATCTCACTCAGAAGACCTACCGTTGGGAGCGCTCCCATGACAGCCTTGTAACTGGAAGGAGTCCCCCCACATGCGCAAACAGAGTCCGTTAGCCGCGCGTTCGCGGTCGTCCCTCCGCCGGCCTCTCCAGGCGCTCGTCATGCTGTTCGCCGTGGTTGTCGGCGCACTCACCTGGTCGGCCCCCGCCCAGGCTCACGGCACCGTCGTCGGCCCCGCCTCCCGCGCGTACCAGTGCTGGAAGACATGGGGCAGCAACCACACGAACCCGGCCATGCAGACCGAAGACCCCATGTGTTGGCAGGCCTTCCAGGCCAACCCCGACACTATGTGGAACTGGATGAGCGCGCTCCGCGACGGCCTCGGTGGCCAGTTCCAGGCGCGGACCCCCGACGGGACGCTCTGCAGCAACAACCTCTCGAGGAACGCCAGCCTGAACAAGCCCGGGCAGTGGAAGACCACCACCGTCGGCAACAACTTCTCGGTCCACCTGTACGACCAGGCGTCCCACGGTGCCGACTACTTCAAGGTCTACGTGAGCAAGCAGGGCTTCAACCCCAAGACCCAGACCCTGGGCTGGAGCAACCTCGACTTCATCACGCAGACCGGCCGCTTCGCCCCGGCGCAGAACATCACGTTCCCCGTCCAGACCTCCGGCTACACCGGACACCACATCCTGTTCGTGATCTGGCAGGCCTCGCACCTCGACCAGGCCTACATGTGGTGCAGCGACGTGAACTTCGGCTGAGCCGGGGAGCGCCGCACACGGCGCCGGCCCCTGCCGGGCGCCGGTAATCCACCGTCCGGCCGACCGAGCTCCGTCGGGCCAGGGGACCCATTTCGTCACCCTGCCCCGACGGGGCTTCCTGCGCTCCTAGGGTCTGTGTGATGTCGTGATCAATCTTGGCTTGATCCTGACTACGTCCTCAAAGGTGACCGGGCGACCGGCCAGGACCTGGGCGAGTTCGGCCAGGACGCGGGCCTCGATGTCAGGATGGCGGGTGAGCTCGTAGAGGGGCCAGGAGAGCACGGACGCGGTGGTTTCGGTGCCGGCCACCGCCAGGGTGAGGATCTCGGAGCAGATCTGATGCCTGGTCATGTCGCGCGCAAGAGCATGGACAGCATGTCGTCGGCGCTGTTGTCGCCAGAGGCGTGCCGCTCGGCCTGCAACTTGTCGACGGCATCCTCGATGGTGGCGCGTACTGCGGCCCGGGCCCTGTTGAAGCGGCGGTTGGCGGGCAGGGGCAGGTTCTCGACCCAGTCGGGCATCATGACGCGGGCGCCGACGCCGGCCATGACGACCGACAGGTCCTGGCGCACGCGGCGAAAGGCGCTGTCGTCGAGACTGTCGGACAGTACGGTCTTCGCGAGCATGTCGAGGGAGAGTTTGATCCATGGCCTCCCGTACGTCGAGGGCCTGGCCGGGCTTCCAACTGTCGACGGCTGCGGTGACCTCGTCGCGCATCTTGTCGACGTAGCGGGCGATCTCGTCGCGGGCGAAGGCGGGCTGCAGTTGATGGCGTTTGTCGCAGTGTGCCCGGCCGGCGGCCGTGACCACGGAGTCGCCGAGGAGCTGGCCCATCTTCTCGAAGAACCGGCCCTTGGCGAGGTGGGGGCTGAGGTCTTTGAGCATGATCTGGATGAGTTGTGGGTCCTGGACGATGACGGTTCGGGTGCCGGGCTGGAGGATGATCTCGACCAGCGGTCCGTAGTTGCGGCGGAGGGAGGCGATGAATCCGAGGTTGTCGCGGATGAGCGGAATCATGTGATCCAGGAACGGCAGGGAACCTGCGGCCCTGGGTATGGGGCAGGGCGGCGTCGTTCAGAGGATCTGTCCGGCTTGATGCTGGTTCAGGTGCGGACATGGCAGCGGAGTTCGCGGGGCCGGAACGGAGGCAGGCACGGCCTCCGGGTGATCATGAGGTGTCGAGTCCCTGATCACCACAACGGAAGACCGTGCCTGCCCGCTCGTCATCGCCCATCCCCGCCGGCCTGAGCCAACTCGCCATTGTCCGGCCCGCCGAGCCCGAGGACCGCCCGGGTCTGCTGGTCTGCCTCGCAGCGGTGCCGGATCCCCGACGGGCGGAGGGGCGGCGCCATCCCCTCGCCTTCATCCTCGCGCTCGCCGCGTGCGCAGTTCTGGCCGGTGCGAAATCCCTCGCCGCGATCACGGAGTGGGCCGCCGACGCATCACCCGCCGTACTCACCGCCAGGGCTTCCTCGCGGTCGATCAAACGTGATCGGCCGGCTGCCAGACGCGACTGGGGCGAGCCGGCGGTGTCGCTCGGTGTGCAGGTGCGGGTGGCCCGGCTGTCTCGGGCCCTGACGGTCGGAAGCGCGCGTCTGTGCCCTGAGTGAGCCGTACCGCAGGCCCGCTTGATCAGGATCCCGTGCACTTACGGACACGGCCCGTCTTCGGCAGATGTTCACCGCTGGCCGCTCCGCGGACTGGCACCCGCGGTCCTACGCCGCGCCTCCGGGGGCCTCGCCGGCGCGGCGAGCGGGACCGCGCTCAGGGTCTCGCCGGGGCGCGGTCCCGCCTCGTTGTTCAGGTGTCGGGGCCGCAGGGTCAGCACGAAGAAGCCGGAACCGCTGTGGCGGAGCCCAGGCCGTCGCCGCCGGGGACGTGCCGGGTGAAGCGGTAGCACTGACCGACCGTTGTGTCCGGGCTGGAGAGCAGGATGGAGACGGTCACCGTGTCTGCCCTGCGCACCGCGCTCTTGACGTCGTAGGAACGCAGCCGTCCCGTGGGATCCAGGGCCTTCTGCACTCCGGCTCGCGTCAGGTCCTCGGCATACATGCTGGAGATGCGCGTCTGCGCGAGGCGTACCAGACCACCGATCGCGGTGCCCGGACGACACACACCGTCGTCCCGCTCGGAAACCCGCGACGTCCAGGCCTGGCCGGGGCGATGGGTGAAAGTGAAGACGAAGCAGCGGGTCACCTGGCCGGACCCTCCACCGGGGAGGATGGCCTCAGCATCGTAATGAGCAGATGATGCGGCCGTGGCGGTGAACTCGCGACGGGACGCATCGTAGGCGATCACGGGAGCTTCTGTATGCCGCCAGATGACGCCGGTAAGGGCGTCTGCGTCGGTGATACCGCTCGTCTCAAGCGCGCGGTCCGTGTCGCCCGCCCTGGCATGGGCCTGCTTCAGGATAGATGCGAATGCCCCGTCCCTGCGCTCACTGTTGACGTTCCCGTCGTGCCAGTGGCGATACCACAACCAGGAGACGAGGACGCCGAGAACGGTGATCAGCGCGATCAGGATGGTCAGGCAGCCGGTGGTCACGAGACGGTTCGCCCGTCTCGTGACCACCGCACCGCCGGTTCTGTCAGGTCCCACTAGCTGCCTTTGTATCCGATACCGGCCAGTGCCTGTTCCATGACCCGGGCGTAGCCCGCGGTGCCGGCATTCTTCGGGTGGAACGACTCCAGGCTGGCACAGACGTTCTCGCCAGGCCATCTGCGGCATGACCAGGACCTTTCACCAGGAGCACTCCGATGCTGCCCTGGCAAGTACCCCAGTGCTGTCAAAACTCGTGAACATCACCCGACCGTGGATCTGGGTGCCTCCCAAACTCGTGAACAACTGACGTCACTACTCGGGTTCTGGCACAGCTTCCGTGCAGCGGCCACTCTGAGTGACGGCTGGTCTTCTTCCTGCAGCGCTAGATCGCCCGAAAATAGGCAGTCATCCGGGTGGTTGGGCTGAGAGTCCGGGCTGTGGAAGAGGTCGTGCTTAGGCTGAAGGAGCTGTTGTTGCCGTCGATCGCGGACATCGCGGTGCTGTCGGTGGACGTGAGCATCGAGATAGTGCGGGTCGATGCGCAAGGCACCGCGACTGGGGCTGTCTGTTCCGGGTGTGGGTCTTGGTCGACCCGAGTCCACAGCTCCTACCTGCGCTTTCCCGCCGACGTACCGAGCGCAGGACGACGCGTCGTACTCCAGTTACGAGTTCGGCGGTTCCGGTGCCGGAACACCAAGTGCCCACGTCGGACCTTCGCGGAGCAGATACCCGGCCTGACCCGCAGGTACGGCCAGCGCACCGAACGGCTGTATTCGGCCCTGGCCGCAGTCGGCCTCGCCCTGGCCGGCCGGGCCGGCGCCCGGCTGGCTGCTCTCCTTGGCGTGTCCGTCAGCCGAAGCACGGTCCTGCGCCTCGTCGACGCGCTGCCTGAACCGGAGGTGCCCGCACCGCGAGTGGTAGGTGTCGACGAATACGCCACCCGCAAAGGCCGCCACTACGGCACCGTCCTGGTGGACGTCGAAACCCGCCGTCCGATCGACCTGCTTCCGGACCGGGAGGCATCCAGCCTGGCCGCCTGGCTCGCCAAGCGGCCCAGCATCGAGGTCATCTGCCGCGATCGCGCGCCGTTCTTCGCAGAAGGTGCCTCCTCCGGAGCGCCGCAGGCGGTCCAGGTCGCAGACAGATGGCACCTCTGGCACAACCTGAGCGAGGCCGCTGAGCGGAGCGTCGCCCAGCACCGCCGCTGCCTGCACGCCCTGACGCCCGCAGCGCCACAACCTGAACACGAGGCCGCCCCGTCCGCGTCGCCTTGGCCACGAGGACATCGGTTCGCCGACCGGGCGAGGGACCGGCACGCCGCCGTCCATGCCCTGCTGAAGGCAGGACACAGCCGACGCTCGGTCCAGCGACAGCTCGGAATGACCTGGCGCACCGTCAAGCAGCTCGCCGACGCAGCGACACCCGAGAAACTGTTCACCGGGCAGTGGCAGAACCGGCCCTCGGTCCTAGATGACCACAAGTCCCACCTGGACGACCGTTGGAACGAGGGCTGCACCAACGCGTGGAAGCTGTGGGAGGAGATAGTGCCACTCGGCTACAAGGGCAGCCACCAGCGCGTTCGCGCCTACCTGCACGAAAAGCGCACCGCACGACGGGCGGTGACCGCCCGGCCGCCCTCTGTCCTGACGCGAACTCGGAGAGGGCCTTGGGGGCGTCGTCCAGAGGGTAGGTGGCCGCGATCTCGACGGACAGGGTGCCCGCGGCGGCGCGCTCGGCGAGATGCTGCAGCTTCCCTTCGGACGCCGACATCCGCACGTACACGGCCGTGATGTCGCGCTCGAAGGTCTCCGGGCCCATCAGTGTGGACAGCAGTCGGCCGCCGTCCTCCACCGCGTCCGCTGTGCCAAGGAGGGCGGGACCGCGATTGATGAGATCCACTACGACGTCCAGCCGTCCGCCGGCCAGCCGCTGGGCCGGCACGCTGGCGGAGTATGGAGAGGGCACATTGCTGGCATGAGCACGTACGGACACCAGGCGAACCGCAATGCAGAGCTTGCCGCGGCACGGTGGAGAGAAGACAAGCAGACCGGGGCCATCAGCGAGGGCCTGGCGGCCGTTGTCTACGCGCTGCTTATCGCCCGGGCAATTCGAGATCACACGGAATCCCAGGAGCCGCAGACCGGCCAGATCAGGGAAGACGTGTCCGAGACTGAGGCTTCGACCGTCTTGTCAGATGGGCAAGAAGCGCGCATGACCTTCAACTGGGAAGTCCCGCCGTGGCTGAGGCCTGATGACTCGACGCACGTTGTCAACGGCGAACGGTTCACTCTCACCACGGTCGACGGAGTGCCGACAGCGTTCGGGCGAACCGAGTGACGACGTTCGTGCCGAGGAGCCCCCGTTTCGCCCTGGTGGTGGTCAGCGGAGCGTGGGGGGCCTTCTGGGGCACCTGGGCGGCGCTGCTTCCCGCTGTGCTAGAGCGCGCCGACGCCACTCCTGGCGAACTAGGCCTTGTCCTCACCGCAGTCCCTCTGGGAGCGATGCCCGCGATGGGGCTGGCCGGCAGGATCGCCGTCGGCCGTGAGCACCGGGCGTTGCTCCTCAGCACCGCCGCCCTGGCCGTCGGCATCATGGCGCTGAGCGGGATCAGCGGTCTCGGCGGACTCGGTACCGCGCTCTTTCTGGTGGGTGCCACCAGCGGAGCGCTGGACGTATGCCTCAATGCGGCGACAGCACGCGCCGAACGTGTCAGCGGCCGCCCGCTGTTCCAAGCCGTGCATGCCGCCTTTCCGGTGGCCGTGATCACAGCGGCCCCTCTGACGGGGCTGGCCCGGCAGTCAGGCATGAGCATCCGCGTCGTGCTCCTCCTGTGCGCGGCCGCCCTGCTCGGTTCCGTACTGCCCCTCTTGAAACCGGCGGCCAAGGATCAGGCGCAGCGCCGTGCCGGCCTCGGGGGCCCCACGGTGCCGCACTGGCGGTCGGCCTGGCTCTGGGGCGCCGCGATCGGGACGCTGGGTGGGTGCATGCTCGTCGTGGAAAACGCCGTCGAGCATTGGTCGGTGCTTTTGATGGAGGAGGACAAGGCCGCTCCTGTCGTACTGGCGAGCGCCGCTCCGGCCGTGTACATGTCGGCGCTGACGGTCTCGCGGCTGGTGGTGCAACGGTTGCCGCGGCTGCGCACTCGCGATCTCACCGTGCTCGCCGCGGTGGGCGGGTGCGGGGGCTTCGTCTTTGCCGCTCTCGCCCCCACGGCCGCGTTGTCCCTCGCCGGGTTCGCCGCCTCAGGTTTCGCCTTCGGTCCTTTGATGCCAGCGCTGCTCAGCCATGCCGGGAAGCAGGACGCGAGCGGTTACACGGTCTCGGTGGTCTCGGCGGTCTCGTACGGCGCCTTCCTGGTCAGTCCGCTGCTCGTGGGCTCCCTCACCAACTGGATGTCACTGCCGAGCGCCCTGTCCTGTCTGGCCTTCATGGCGGTCCCGTTGCTCGGTGCTGCGGTGGCGACACGCGTACGGCCCGGTTGGCGACAGCCACGCCTACATCCAGAACCGGTGCAGGGGAGCCCGACATGACCCTGGCCCACGGAAGTCCCGTGCTGCGCAGGGACGAACTGCGCCCGCTTCCGTGCACCGCACGAGAACACGGAATGCGGTCCTCGACTGGATCCGCTTGTCCGGTGCAGGCGTGCCCCGGGCGCTGGTGCAATCGGCCGCGATCAGACTTCGTTCGGGTGAGGCGGCGCCGCGTGTCCTGAGAGAGCGGCTGCATCTGGTGATCCTCAAGTATGTCGGTCGGTGACATCGAGAGGACTGGGGTCTGCTCATGTGTCCGGACATGCGCGTTGACGAAGGGGCGGATACAGCCAGCTCGCGAAGCCGCACGTTGACGATCGCCGGCGGGCTCATGGCCGGGGGCTTCCTTCTCAATGTCATCTTGACCGCAACGCTTCATCCCTCTGGGGAGGAAGACGACCACCCTGCGATCTTCACCAAGTACGCACACAGCGGCACCTGGATCGCCGTTCATCTTGGACAGTTCATTGGCGTCCTGGTGACGCTGAGCGGCCTGCTCGTGCTCTACCGCGTCCTGCGCGGTGCCTACGGGCCCTCCCTGCTTGCGCAGCTCGCGGCCGCAGCAGCCGTTGCGACCGCCGCGATCTGGGCAGTCCTGCAGGGGCTGGACGGCGTGGGGCTGAAGCAGGCCGTGGACTCATGGGTCAGCGCGTCGGGTGCGGAGAAGCCGATCCGTTTTGCCAACGCCGAGACCGTTCGCTGGCTGGAATGGGGATTCCAAAGCTACTTCCGCATCCTGCTCGGGCTGACCCTCGCCCTCTTCGGGACGGCGATCCTCACCAGCCGCCGAGTCGCCGGCTGGCTGGGCTGGACGGCCCTTGTCGCAGGTGTGTGCTCTGTGATCTTCGGAGTCGACGTGGGCTACAGCGGCCTGGCCAGTGGGCTCCAGGACGTCCTGGGTATCGCCATCTTTATCCTCGTCCTGCTCTTCACCGTCGGAGTACTCGTCACCGGAGTACGCGAGCACAATCGGCGCGACCGCTGAACCGATCGATGCGCAGGCATCGGGCGGACACTCGTTCCCAAGAATGAACGGCTGACCCGTCGGCGCAGCAACGGCACAAGAAGCCGACGCCGTGAGACTGCTGGTGTTTCCATGACCAAGCGGACCGCCAGGCTTCGAAGTACTCGATCTGCCCAGTCCTCGTAGAGGTGAGCCAAGGAGCAGGTGTGCGAGCTTGTGTAGTTCATTCACCTGGCCGGTCGGTCAAAGCCCGAACGCTTCACAGCTGGTTGGCGCGGTTTAGTCCCGAAGGTGACCAGGCCCCTGGCCTTCGTCACCGCGATCACCATCGCGGCCGGCGTGTTCTTCGCCGGGTGGGCCCTGCTCGGCGCCCGGGAAATCAAGCCCGAGCGCCGCATCGACTCCAAGACGCTCTTCGACCTGGTCAAGGTCTCCTTCGCAGTGGTCGCCGGAGCCGGTGCCCTGGTGGTTGCCTACCGACGCCAGCAAATCGACAAGGATGGTCCTTCCCGGTCGGCCACGCTTGTCATGACGTCTTCGACGGCAGCTGAGGGCGTGCGGGTTGCCGGAGCCGGTTACGGGCCAGCACCAGGCGGATGATGGCGTAGACGAGGTAGATGCACGCATAAGCGCCCGTGGCCGTCCAGGCCGTTTGGTCCACGGTGAAGACACCGCCGGCCCCCTCGTCTGCGCCGAGTTGGTAGGCAGCCAGCAGCAGGAGAGAGCCTGGGACGAGGCCGGTGAGGGTGCGCAGCACGTAGCGTGCCTGCGGTGGACCCAGGCGCGCGCGGCTGAGGACTTCGAAGACCACATACGCCACGATGACCGGCCACACCCACAGGTGGTGCGTGACGAGCATGACCGCACTGAATATGAAGAGCGCCCAGCCGAGGATCGCCACGAAGTCGATGTGAGTGGACTGTGTCGTGCTGACCGTGGTGCTGCTCCCGTGGCAGGAACCCACGGTATTGGGGCCCATCATCGTGCCGGAGTGGTAGTCGTTGGTCACCTAGTTCTCAGTCGAGCGGCTGACGGGAGAGCCGAGGCCTCCGGACGTGGCGAAGGCGACGAATCCCAGGCCTGCGGTCGACCATGTGGGGGAGCTGAGCAGGACGCCGGTGACCAGGGGGACTAACCAGCCCGCGTGCTGCGACAGGCCGTCCCACGCTTGGGCTGAGCGGCGCACTTCTCGGAGGTGGTCCTGCAGGTGGTCGATTACGGTCAGCAGCGTCTCGCGCTGCTGCTCCGCATGCTGCAGGCGGCTGCGGTACAGGCTGATCCGGCTGGGAGATGACCGCCGTCCGGATGTCGGGTCACCAGGTCGGGCGGGCAGGGCGCGCCACAAACGGGCATCGGGGCGATGCCGACGGCGGCGTGGTGGGCGCCGAGGAGGTGGGTATCGCCGTCCGTGGCCACCGACAAGCGCCGGCGACGTCGGGATGGTCAACCACACCGCCGCCACAGTCCCCGTGGTCGCCCCCCGCGAGGGCGTTGTGGAGGACACCGTGCCCACCGTTACCAACCCCGACCACGTGGAGACACGCTGAACCGAATTCGCCTCGCCGACCGCCAGCCCGCCCGGTCACCCGGCGGGCCGGTGGCCGGATCGTCCCTGCCAGGGTCCACGCATGGTCACTATCTCGCTTCCGAGCTCATCAGAGGGAGTCAAATCTTTGGCAGGACCTTCAGCGCAGTGCCGCCGACGGCGCCCACTGCTCCCCATACAGCACAGGACTTGGCGGAGTCGGTGAGAGAACCGCCGGCCACACTCTCACCAACAGCACCGCCTACGCAGCCACCGACAGCTGCACCAGCCACCGGCCCTGCTACCAGCGTGACGGCCACGGTGGCAGCGATGCTGGCACCTGCCGCAGCCAGCGTGCCCCCGAGATCGAATAGGCCGGTGGGATCTGTGTTGTTGATGGGGTCGCCATCGGCGTAGAGGTAGGGATTGCTCTCCTCGCCGGAGGGGTCGGGTTGGGTGAAGCGGCCGAGGGTGGGGTCGTAGTAGCGGTGGCCCATCTTGTACAGGCCCGTCGGATCCAGGTAGGCGCCGCTGTAGCGGTACGGCTGGGGCACTACCTCCGTGGGCGTGGCCCGCGGGGCAGGCCGGTGGGGCCGTAGGCGTAGGTGTGGGTGCGCTTGCCGGTGTCGTCGACGAGGCCGAGGACGTTGCCGGTGGCGTCGGTGAGGTAGTAGTAGGACTTTCCCCCAGTCGTCATGGAGTTCAGCGTGCCCGCCGGTTCGCGGATGAATCCGGTGTCGATGCCGTTGGTCGTCGTGGAGGCCAGGCCGAGTGCGGTGTGGTGGAACCAGGTCGAACCCAGCTTGGTGCGCTCGGAGTTGGTCGTGCCTGCGTGGACCAGGTCGTAGGACTTGCCGCCCGCGGTGATGCCGGACGGTTGGCTGTAGTCCGTCCACGTCTCCTTCGTGCGGGCGGTGGCGCTCGCGCCGGCGGTTTCGTTGCCGAGCTTGTCGTAGGACCAGCCCGTGGTGGTGCCGTTCTTGCCGGTCAGTTCGCTCGCGTCGTTGTAGGTGTAGGTGGTGCCGCCGGGGCAGGCGTTCTTGGTGCCGTCCTGGGAGGTAAGGTTGCCGGCCTTGTCCCAGCAGTACAGCCACGACGCTTTGCGCGCGCCCGCGGAGTCGGCTTCCAGGGCGTAGCGCAGGCGGCCCTGGGAGTCGTAGTCGTAGGTGGTTTTGTTCTTGGTGAGGTTGTCGGTGCGGGTGCGGATCTTGGTGGTGTCCTTGCCCGCGGTGTTCTTGTAGCTGTAGGCCAGGTCGATCAGTGGTCGAGCCCGAGGTGGCTTTGATGGCTTCGGGGCGGCCGTTGTCGTCGATGCCGACGGCTTGGGTGGTGCCGCGGGGGTAGACGGTCTTGGTGCGCTTGTCGTTTTTGTTGTAGTCGAAGTCGGTCTTCTTGCCGTCCGGGGCGGTCAGGTAGTCGAGGCGGCCGGCTTTGTCCCAGGTGTAGTCGGTCTTGCCGGTCGGGTCGGTGTAGTAGTCGACGTCGCCGCCCGGGGTGTAGGCGAGGGCGGTCTGGGCGCCGTTCTGCAGGGTGCGGATGCTTTCGCGGTTGAGCTTGTCGTAGTCCCAGTCTGTGGTGCCGGAGGCGTCGGTGCGGGTCTTGACGTTGCCGTCGTAGGAGTAGGTGACCGTGGCGTTGGTGGAGGACACCTTCGTCACGCGGTCGCGGTTGTCGTATGTGTAGACGGTCTTGATGCCGCGTCCGTCGATGACGGTCTCCACCCGGCCGAGTGCGTCATAGGTGTACTCCGTTTTACCCAGCGGCGCCGGCAGGGTGACCGTCTTGAGGTTGCCCTTGGCGTCGTACTCGAAGGAAGTGACTTTGCTGTTGCCGTCCTTGGCGGTGCAGCGCTGGCCTTCGAAGCCGCCGCAGGTCGGGGTGTCCTTGTTGTAGGTGTACTCGCGTGTCCCGCCGGCCGTGCCCGAGGTGGTCACCGACATGGTGTTGCCGTTGGTGTCGTACTTGAAGGTGTCCTTGCGGCCGTCCGCGGTGGTGAAGTCGTTGAGCAGATCAGTGCGTGCTTCTAAGCCCCGGTCTTGAGAAGGCTTGAGACCTACGCTGGCCAGGTTGGGAACGGCTGAGGCCGGGTGCCCGGCTCGGGGCGGAGTTCTGCCCGTCGGTGTGTGGGTCCAGGCCGTGACGCTGGTCGTGATCTTGCTGGTGATGCCTGTGGCCGTGGTGCTGATCGATATCGGATCGCATGAGAAGGATACGAGCTGGCACGCTGCCCCCATGGATCACGCGGAAGTGTTACTCATCGGCGGACGGGCTGGAGTTGGCAAGACGACGGTGGGATGGGAGGTTTCGGCGTTGCTACGGGCTGCGGCGGTCTCTCACGCGGTCATCGACGGTGACTTCATGGGGCAGGTGCATCCGGCGCCTGAGGGAGACCCTCACCGTTCGGAGATCACCGAGAGCAACCTGACCGCCGTGTGGGCCAACTTCGCCCGGCGCGGCTACCGCCGACTGATCTATACGAACACTCTCAGTGTGCTGCCCGAGACGACCGGTATGTTCCAGCGGGCCATGGGGACGGGGGTGCGGATCGTGCGGGTCCTTCTCACCGCCTCCGATGCCACCACCCGCGAGCGGCTGGTGCGCCGGGAACTTGGCTCGGAGCTGGAGCAGGAGCTGGAAGGCAGTGCCCGCAAGGCGCGGTTGTTGGACCAGCACCTCCCCGCGGATGCGGTGCGGGTGGTGACGGACGGGAGGGCTGTCGTGGACATCGCGCGTGAGGTGGTGGCCGCCACCGGCTGGTCTGGACAGCACTCCGCGACCAGGCCGTGATCGAGGTCCAGCAGCGCGTGCACGATCTCCGCGTCGCCATCGGCGACGCGGAGGAAGAGTAAGAGGTCCTAACAAAGGCGTTGGACGTGTCGGTGGGTGATGAGGCAGGTGGCGAGGCCAAGGAAGGCTTCGTGGATGTCGTCGCGTCTTTCCCAGCGGATGCGCAGGCGGCGGAAGCCGTGGAGCCAGGAGATGGTGCGTTCGACGACCCAGCGGAAGATGCCCAGGCCGGAGCCGTGCGGCTGTCCGCGTTCGGCGACCACGGGCCGGATACCGCGTTTCCGCAGCAGCCGCCGGTACTTGTCGTGGTCATAGCCGCGGTCGGCGAAGAGCATGTCCGGCCGTCTGCGTGGCCGTCCGACGACGCCGGCCACGGGTGGGACCTTGTCCAGCAGGGGCAGGAGTTGGGTGACGTCGTTACGGTTCCCGCCGGTCAGCGACACAGCGAGCGGGACGCCCTGGCCATCGACAAGGACGTGGTGTTTGCTGCCCGGCCGTGCGCGGTCGACCGGGCTGGGACCGCTTTTGGGCCTCTGCGGGCCGCCCGCACGTGGGAGGAGTCGATCACCGCCCGCGACCAGTCCAGCTGCTTCGCCGACCGCAGCCTCTTCAGCAGCACCAAGTGCAGCTGGTCCCACACGCCGGCCTCGTTCCAGGCGGCCAGGCGTCGCCAGCACGTCATACCCGAACCAAAGCCCAGCTCCTGCGGCAGGTACTCCCACTGGATGCCGGTGTGCAGCACGAACAGGATCCCGCACAGGGCCTGCCGGTCAGGCACTCGCGGCCGGCCCGCCACCAGCTTCGGCCCCGGCTCGGGCAGTAACGGCTCGATGAGCGACCACAGTTCGTCCGACACGATCCACGGCCGCGACTGACGTTTCCCCACGACCCGACCAACGAGCAGACAAGCCCGATGGTCACTTGATCAACAACTTCTGTTAGGACCTCTAAGAGGAGGTCGCCCGCTGGCCTGCGGCCAGGAGGACGCGACGGCCAGGGCGGCCGGAAGCCTGTGCCTTCGCCAGCTGCCGAGGGCGAGGTGCAGCTCTGTCCGGTTCTGGCAGCTCACGGCGGCCTGGTGATAGCGGAAGATTGGCGAGCGCCGTAGGAACAGGATTTGCCCTAGCATCCTCGCGTGACTGACTTCAGTGATGTCAGCCGAGCGGGCTCGGGCGCTGCACGCGCGGCCCGTCTCGGTTGGCGAATCCACAACCAACGCCGCTGGTACCGGTACTTACGGTACCAAGCGGTGGTCAACGCCCTGATGCTCGGGGACGACGTCGACTACCCCACACCGCCGGAGGCCCACGAGGCTGCGCTCCGCCTGTGCGAGATCCTCGATGCCCTGTTCGTGCCGCTGGAGGTACAGACGGGGATCTTCAACAAGCTAGGGCGCTGGCTTCGGGAGAAGATCACGCACGGTGTGCGTTATCCCCTCCACGACGGCCGGAACGCCCAAACGTACTGGGACCGGCTCTATCGGTGGGCCAAGGCCGCCGCTGAAACGGACGGGGGAAGGGAAGCGCTCGACTTTGCCCGGTTTCCGAACGTCGAGAACCGGGCCCATATCTTCGCTCAACGGGTGGTGGCCAAGACCTCGGCCCTGCTCCTGAGCCACGCGTTGCCAGACGAGGGACTGAACGAGGTCCGCGACCGGATGTCGATACAGGTCCACCGGGGACAGACCCGCACGGAGGCAGTCGACACGCACCGGCGGGTGATCGCCATCGCCCGCACGGCGACGGCCGGTGTGGCGTCGACCTTCGTGCTCCACGTCGGGTTCGACCAGGACCTGACCAACTCGCTCACCGTGGGAGGCGCCGCTCTCGCGTCAGCGGCGGTCCACGAAGTCACGACCGGCGCCTTCCGGGCCCTGACCGAGCCGATGCTGGCGGCGCGCCGGCAGGCGCGTGCCTGGCTGGCGACCATGCCCATGTGGCTCATCCACTACGTGACGTGGCGGGACGGTTTGATCCGTCGGGGACAGGGCGACGGCATCCACCAACTGCTGAGCATCGTCACAGCGATCAGAGCGAACGACGCCAAGCTGGGACCCTTGCAGGACACCGAGCGCGTCGAGCATCACCTCAAACGTCTGATCGAAAATGCGAATAGAGTGGGCGATAGCGAGCTGGAATCCGCGCTGATGAACCTGGAGAGCGCCGTCCTGTACCTCCCGGAACGGATCCTTAACTCCCTCACCGCTCTGATCGCCCTTGTCGACGGGTTATCAGAGGTCCCCGGGCCGGAACCCGACGCAGGCGTTCCGGGGCCGATGCTGTCCGGCAGCGTCCCGCCTCAGCTCGCCAGCTGGGATCCGGCGAGCGGTCGGTTCCAGGTGGACAATCCCTAGAGCACCCAGACGCCCGGGAGCGGCGGCCGGGTACGGGTCTTCAGGACGCCGACCCGGCCGCCCCCTACGTCGCCGGTTGGGGAGTCTGCGTATCGGGCGCGGTGCGGTGGCCGGGCACTATAAGCGCCGCGGCGGCGAGGACGAGGTAGGAAGGTTATGTCCAGCTCGAACCGGCCGTAGGGGTCACGTGGGTCCAGAACAGCGGGGACAGGGCCCGCCGGTCCGCGCCGGTGAGCCTCATTTGCCGCTTCTCCTCGCTCAGGATGTCCTGCGGGAGCAGGATGTTGACGTGCACCAGCGCGGACTGGAGCAGATGCAGGGCGAGCATGGAGACCTCCTGGGCCTCCTTGTGGAGCCGGTCAGGTCGCCGTCCTTTGAACAGGCAGTGGTTGGCGGAGTTCCAGTTCTCCACGACCTGGAGTCCGTCATTGATCTCGGGCCGCAGGTCGGCGTCGGAGAGGTAGTCGCATATGAACGCCGTACGCACTGCCCGCCCGAGTTACGGTCGCGAGCGGAGTCCTGCATGATGCGCTGCAGGGCGTAGATGCCGCCCAGTCGGATGTCCAGGGACTGCGATCCCAGATTGCCGACTGCGGCGTTGAACCGGCTGGTGATCTGTCCGTGCTCAGAGATGCGTAGTTCCTTGCTGGCTTGTCCGACCTGCATCCAGGTGAACAGCAGCGCGCCCAGAGCGGCGAGCCCCGGCAGGCTGACCGCGATCAGACCGACCCACTGCATCCGGTCCCGGCCCTCGGGCCGCGGCGCCGTCGACCGGCCATGGTGTCGACGCCGGCGGACGTGATGGCGATGAGCGATACGGCGAAGCCCATCGGCGCTCAGTTTCCCAGCCACCTGCACATCGCATCCCGCAGGCCGAGCGTCAGCAACTCTCGCTGCTCCAACTGGACCACCACCAAGTTCTGCCCGCTGATCCAAACGAAGCGCCCTAGCTGTGCTGTCTCGTGAGGTTGGTGCCGCTAGGCGGAACTAGTGGTGCTGGTCGGCAGGGCCTGCTGATAGAGCGCCACCAACACACCGTGCACGGGCTGGTCCTCTGCATCCTCCTCGGCCTCATCGACCAGGTGGGCGAGGGCCTCGCCGAGTTCTCTTGCCTTCGCAGGGCTCAGACGCAGGTGGCGCAGTGTCAGGTGGGTCTCGACGGGAGAGCGGTCCAGCTCCTGGGCGACCGCGGCGAGCATGGCGGCGGTTCCTGCCGCTTGAGGTTCGGCGACGACCATCTGGCGGGCCGTGCGCTGGTAGTACTGCTCGGTGCCGCCGCGGACCTGGCGGGTCTCGGCGATGTGGACCAGCGCGGCTTCGCGGAGCACTTTGAGGTGGTGGGCCACGTTGCCCTTCTTCGCGTCGAGCTGCGCCGCAAGCTGGCTGGTGGTGGCAGGCCGGTGGCCCAGGGCGAAGAGCAACCGCTGACGCAATGGGTGAGAGAGCGCCGCGAACTGCGCAGGCGCACCGATCTCCAGGACGTCCTCAGGAGGCGGTGGATAGGAAGGCTGATCAGGCATACCGAAAGTGTCTAAAGTCTTTGACGCTTTCGCAAGGGCAGTGCTCTACTCCCTGCCATGACGACTCCGACGAAGCTTGCGCCGGCCCCTGTCATCGACGAGACGGCCCGGCTGCTGACCGAGCACTACGTTTTCCCCGAGACTGCTGAGCAGCTGGCCGGCCTGCTGCAACGACGCCTCACCGAGGGCGCCTACGACGTCGACGACGCCGAGGAGCTCGCCCGCCTGGTCACCGCGGACCTGCAATCCGTCAACGGTGACCGGCACCTGAGACTGAAGCACCACGCTGCCCCGGTCTCCCCGAAGCAGGGGGCGGCCACCCGGGACGCCATGCGCCGGGACTTCGACTCCTCTCTGGGCGGTGCGCCCCGGGTGCAGTTGCTCGACGGAGGGGTCGCCGTGGTGGAGCTGGCACCGATGCTGTTTCCGCTGGAGTGGGCCGCCGAACCGCTGAGCGCCGCGCTCACCCTGGCCTCCCGCGCCCAGGCGCTGATCGTGGACCTGCGCGCCAACCGGGGCGGCGACCCGGACGCGGTCGCCTTCGTCTGCAGCTACCTGCTCGACGAGCGCACCCACCTCAACACCATGTACTGGCACGGCGGCGAGCGCAGCGAGCAGTCCTGGAGCCTGCCGCACGTTCCCGGCGCGCGCTTCGGCGGCAGCAAGCCGTTGTATGTGCTGTCCAGCGACAGCACCTTCTCTGCCGCTGAGGAGCTGGCGTACGACCTCCAGCAGCTCGGCCGCGCCGTAGTCGTCGGCGAGCCCACCCGCGGCGGCGCGCACCCGTGCCAGGGCTGGACCGTGCACCCACACCTGGAAGCCACCGTCCCCGTCGGCCGCGCCATCAACCCCGTCTCCGGCACGAACTGGGAGGGCACCGGTGTGCAGCCGGACATCCCTTGCGCCGCTGCTGACTCCCTTGACCACGCTCACGCCCTGGCCCTCGCCCGACTGGCAGGCTGACCCAGTCCAGCCCACCGACAGCACTGCGCGCAGCGCCTCCCCTCCACCCACGCCGGCGACTGACTTCGCCGGCGGAGGCCGCCGTCTCCGGCGGTCCCCAGCGCGCTCCCACTGCCTACCGGAACACCCGCGCGTCCGCAGGGGTGTTCCGGCCCACCGGTCATAGTCCGGCGGTTTGTTTTCGTCCTCCCCCCGCCGACGCGGGGGTGTTCCGAGTTTGGACCGTTGTCCGCGTGAACGCGTGTGGTCCTCCCCCGCCGACGCGCACCAGCCTGCCCGAAGTGTTCGCCGCCGGCCACGTCGTCGGCCGCCTACCGCCAGGCCATCAACGCCGCCGGCACCGGAGCGGCCGCAGCCCTGGACGCCGAGCTCCATCTCGCCGCCCGCAACGCCGCCCAGGCCGACCAGGAGCCGGCCGCGGTCCCGGCCTGACCGAACCGCGCCGCGGGCGCGCCGGGGAAACGTCCTGGCGGGCTCGCGCCGTGGTGGGCATGGCCGGGGCCCGACGCGCGGGTCGGGTTCTCCAGAGATCCTCGGTCGTGGGTGGGCAGGGGCCGTGCCGCGGTTTCAAGGTGGCCAACGTGGCAGGGCCGTAAGGCGGACGAATGCGTTGGCCAGCTCGTTTCGCCAGGGCCAGGTTGCGGAGATCCGCAGGTGCAGACGGCGACCGCTGCGGTGATGCGTGCAGCAGCCGGTAGCGGAGCTTTTCGGCTCGGCGGCCAGTTCGCCGTCAAGCAGCGCGGCCGCCCTCACGCTCGCGCTCGGCGTCTCGCGGTGCGCGGCTGCCGCGCGAGGAGCGGGACACGACGGCCGAGGTCCCGGACCGGCAGGAGCAGGCCGTGTCCTGAGCGCACGGAACCCGCATGCCCTGAGCACACGGAACCCGCATGTCCTGAGGACGCGGGACCCGGTATGCGCTGAGTACGCGGGGCGCCTCCCCCGCGTACAGCCGCCCCGCTTCTTCCGTACGGACGCCCCCGCCCTCTTCGCGGGCGTGCCCCCGGGAGGAGCGCGGGCGGTTTCAACGCTGCTCGGCCCGTACGGTCGTCGACTCCGGCTCGTCACCCCGGCCGCTTTGCTGGTTCAGCACGCGCAACGCGTCCGCGGAGGTCGCGTCGTTGGGGGTGTAGATCTCGACGCGGTGGTCGGGGCTGTCGGGCTGGAGCCACACCTGGTAGTCCACGCTCACCGCGCCGACGGTGGGGTGCTGCAAATGCATGGCCCCCGTCGTGCAGTCGGAGACGTCACCCGTCGCCCACATCACGCCGAAGTCCGCGCTGTGCATAAGGAGTTCGCCGATCAGCCCGGCGAGCCGGGCGTCCGTGGGGTAGCGGCCTGCGGTGAGGCGCAGATAGGCGACGTGGACCTTGGCGAGATCCGGCCAGTTGCGGTACATGTCGCGGGTGTGGGGGTCGAGGAAGAACATCCTGGGGATCGACGGACGCCCCTGTGGATTTCGTGGCGCCTCGAAGGGGATGTGCTCGGCGACCAGCGCGTGCCCGGTGCGGTTCCACGCGAGGACGTCGCCGCGCCTGCCGAGCACCACCGCGGGCGTGGCCTCGCCCAGTGACTCCAGGAGGGTCAGTACCCGCGGGTGGGGCTCCTCGCGGGGCGGTTCGCCCAGACCGGGCTTCACCGACTGCCGGGCGAGGTTGTGCAGATGGACGGTCTCCACCTGGTCGAGCCGGAGCACCCGGGCGAGCGCGTCGAGCACCTGCTCGGAGGCGGTCTCGGCCTGCCCCTGCTCCAGACGCGTGTAGTACCCCGCGCTCACACCCGCGAGCTGGGCGAGCTCTTCCCGCCTGAGACCGGGGACCCGGCGGGAGGTGCCGTAGGTCAGCAGACCGATCTCAGCCGGAGTGACCCGGTCACGACGGCTCTTCAGGAACGTTCCGAGGCTCTCCATGTAACGAGCGTAGGGCGCACGCCCCCTCCGTGGGTGTACCTGTCGGGTGTACCCACGCCACGGGGATGGCTGTCGGCCACGCCGTGCCTGAGCGTCGGCACCATGACTCGACAGCATGCGAACAACGCACCCGGACTGCGGGCCTGGCTCGGGCTCGCGGTGGTCCTCGGCCCGGTCCTCCTCGTCTCCATGGACGGATCGATCCTGTTCCTGGCGATGCCCCGGATCAGCCAGGCCCTCTCGCCCACCGCCGACCAGGCGCTGTGGATCCTGGACATCTACGGCTTCGCCGTCGGCTCCCTGCTGGTCGCCTTCGGCAGCATCGGCGACCGCTACGGCCGGCTGAAGCTGTTGATGATCGGCGCGACCGTGTTCGGACTCGGCTCCGCCGGGGCCGCGTTCGCACCGGCCCCCGAACTCCTCATCGCCTGCCGGGCGCTCATGGGCGTGGCCGGTGCGACCCTGCTGCCCTCGGCGCTGGCCGTACTGAGCGAGCTGTTCCCCGACTCCCGGCGCCGGGCCCAGGCCATCGGCATCTTCGCCGCGGCCTTCGCGGCCGGTTTCGCCGTCGGACCGGTCATCGGCGGCGCCCTCCTCGGCCAGTTCTGGTGGGGCTCGGTCTTCCTCGTCAACCTCCCCGTCATCGTCGTGTTCCTGGTGTTCGCGCCGGGTCCTCCTCCGAGAGGTCCGGTCGGGCGGGACGGGCCGCGTCGACCCGCTCAGCGTCGTGACCTCCGCCGGGGGCCTGCTGCTCACGATCTACGGGATCAAGCACCTGGCCGCCGACGGGATCTCGGCCCTCCCGATCACCACGATGATCGTCGGCATCGCCGTACTGACCTTCTTCGGCCTGCGCCAACGGCACCTGGACAACCCGCTGATCGACTTTTCCCTCTTCCGCGACCGCGTCTTCACCATCGCCGTCGTCACGGGCCTGCTGCCCCTGGCCGCATGGTCGGCGGCGGCGTACCTGTCCGGCATCTACCTCCAGTCCGTACTGAACCTGAGCGTCCTGCACGCGGCGCTCCTGGCCCTCCCGGGCGCGGCGGCCCTCACCCTCTCCTGCATCGTCACACCGGCCGTCGTCGAACGCATCGGCAAGCGGGCCGCGCTCCTCGTCTGCCACTTCTCCATCGCGGGCGGCCTGTTGCTGCTGCTCCCCACCACGGTCACCGGCGGGATCGGCTGGTACATCGCCTCGACCGTGATCGCCGGACTGGGATACGGCGTCTCCTTCGCCGTCGTCGCGGACACCGCGGTCGGCGCGGTCCCCGCGGGGCGTGCGGGCTCGGCCGGCGCGATCGCCGAGACCAGCAACGAGATCGGCAACGCCCTCGGCATAGCGATCCTCGGCTCGCTCGCCGCGCTGCTCTTCCGCCTCCAGGGCCCGGACCTCGCCCCCACCCTCGACGAGACCCTTCAGCTGCCCTCCCTGCTCCCCTCCGTGATCCAGGACGCGAAGTCCGCGTTCGTCACCGGCCTCCACGTCGTCGTGGTCGCGGCGAGCCTTCTGCACGCCGCCCTCGGAACGGCCGCCCTGCGCTGGCTCCCCAAGTCGGCGCCGGAGGAGCAGACCACCGAGGTCCACGAGGAGCCCGCAGAGGAGCGCATGGCGAGCAGGCCGTAGCGGGACGGGGCTGACGAGAGGGGCTAACGATGCGTCGCCGCCAGGACGGCCAGCCTGATCCGGTTCGGAAGACCCGTCTTCGTCATCAGGGCCGCCGCATGCGACTTGACCGTCGTCACGCCCAAGTACAGGACCTCGCCGATCTCCCGGTTGGACAGGCCCTCGCCGACCAGAGCCAGCGCCTCGCACTCGCGCGGTGTCAGGCCCTCCGGCGGGGGGGAGAGAGGGAGCGGGCTCCGGCGTGGCCACCGCCCGATCGATCAGCTGGCGCCGGGCGTCCCGGCTGAACGGGGTCTCGTCCGTGGCCGTGCACGGCGCCGAGGATGTCGGCCGGAGGCGTGTCCTTCACTAGGAGGTTGCAGGCCCCCACCGCCAGGACCGGGTGGAGGTGCTCGTCGTCGAACGTGGTCAGCGCCAGGACCCGGGCCGACGGGCGGGCCGCGAGGTTGCGTCACGCCACAACTGGCAGGCGGGGGAAGGACCGGAGCGGCTCTTCACAATGGCATTAGCGATGAGGTCGGCGACCACGTCGCGGAAGAACGCAAGAACACCGGCAGGTCGATGCGTATCTCCGCGTCGTCGCCGAAGTTCTTCGGGACGTGGAGGTAGCGGCCGGGGGTCGGTCTGCTCCGCGATCCCCAGCGGCACGGCGAGCGCCTGGTGCAGCGGGCCGACCCACTCACGCATCAGCTCCCGGCGCTCGCGTGTGAGGACGGCGTATGCGAGTCCGCCCGCAGCCGCGACGGAGGCCGCGCCGATCCCGCCGGTCTGCAAGGTGGCCAGGACCGCGTCCGGGTGCTCCCACAACCTTTGGGCGCTCTGCGCCGTGGTGTCGGGGGGCCACCGCCCGCGCCATCCTCCTCGTTCACACCGCTTCTTCTCCTCCGTCTGGGCCGATCTTCAACAGCCGTCATTGGCCGTCAAGTTCGAGTAGGAAGACGCCCCAGCCCTCAACTCGCGGAGCGGGCCCAGGCTCCAGGAACTCCGCTCGGGGAGGACAACGGCTTGCTGCTCCAGGCCGCATCCCGCGGCGACCGGGCGATGAGGACGCCGGGAAGGTCACCGGCCTTCACGGCCTCCTGGTCGATGGCCACGCCCGTGTAGGCGCCCACGGCGGTGAACACCAGCTCGGGCAGGCGCTCGCCATACTCCTCGAAGTACGCGACGACTTCAGCCTCACTGGCCTCAGGCATCGACGGGAACACCGCACCCGCAGCGCTGAGGGCGGCATCGAGGGCCGAGCCCTGCCCGGTGTCGGTGCCGAAGTCAGCCCGGAACGCGCAGGCATCAGGCGCATGGATGATCACGGCCGGAGGGCTGAAACGGTTGGCGGTCAGGCAGAGGATCTCCTCGCCCTCACAGGGAAGCATCGACTCAACCTTGCCCTGGTAGCCGGTCGCCCAGGCTGCCATCCCCCAGTCCTCCAGCACGTACGTCCACTCACCACACGTGCCGTACATGGCGCGGTTGAGCTGAGAGGAAGGCTGGCCCGGCTGCCCGGCCGGTGCACGCAGCTCCCTGCACGGGGTGCGCGCGGCCAGCTCGTCGAGGTCGGCGCCCAAGTTGATGAGGAACTCGTCCGTCTCCACGCCTCGGGCCAGGGTCAGCGAGATGCCGCCGAGCATGCCGGGCACGGCCGACGGAGAGGTGTGGTGGTGTGCGCCTATCCACGCGATGCCGTCACTCATGCCGGTCAGAGTATCGACCTGATACTGGCGGCGGTCCTGGTTGTGACAGGTGATCCGGTTCACCGAGAACGTCCTTCAGCAGGAAGGCGAAGACACCGTCAACACCTGAAGACGATGCGCACCGAGCACCTGGAGCGGGTGCGCGCGGCGTATCCCGGGAACGGTGCGCACCTGGTGCGCAATCGCGAATCCGCCCGGCGCGGTCGGTGCGCACTGACCGCGCCGGTGCGCATCATCCGGGCGCGCCGGAGCCCTGGCCGTGCGCGGCTGGTACGGGCGGTGCGCACTCTGCTCGTCTGGCTGGTGCGCGCGGCGCGCCGTCCGGGCCTGGTTCGCAGGCTCCGGGTTCGGGTGCGCAGGCTCCGGGTTCGGGTTCGGGTTCGGGTTCGCAGGCTTGCGCACCCGTCGGCGCGCTTCGTCTCCGACGGTGGCGAACGCCGTGCCTGTCCGACGGATCTGGTCGGTGGTCAGCTCCAGGGCCTCCAGGTCGGTGCGCAGGGCCGCGAGGTCGACCGCCGGGCGGGCCGCCGTGTGCGGCTGGGCGAAGAGGAGCAGCTGCTTGTGCGGCGCGGTCGGCTGGTGCGCGGCCGGGCCGTACAGGGGGCGGCCGGTGCGGCGCGCGGTGCGCAACCGGGCGGTGAGGACGCGTGCGGCGATGACGGCGCGGTCGTGGCGCAGCAGCACGCGCGGGGATGCCCCACTCCCCCGGCTCCAGCAGCAGGAAGGGCGCGGCCGGGTCGGCGGCCGGCTTCCGGTCCCAGCGTGGCGCGGCGGCCGGTGGCCTGGATGGCTGAGGGGCGGTGGGTGCCCAGCGGGCGGTGCAGAGGCGGTAGCCGGGTTCCTCTCCGCGCTCGGTGCGGGCCTCAGCGATATCGGGTGCAGTGCGCGGCGAGCGCTTCGTTCACGATCCGGTCGTCCAGGCCGGGATCGCGGCGGCGGCCGCGCTGGACGAGGGCGAGATGTCGGCGGGTTTCGGCGAGCAGGTGGCGGCGGTGGAAGCAGCCGTCCTTGTTCATCACCAACAGCGTGGCGGTGACGGCGACGGCCGCCAGGCCGACGTCGACCACGACCGCGACCCGGCCCGGATCGCGGTCGCCGCGGCGCGGACGCGCTCGAGAAAGGAGTCGATGAGGTCAGCGGCGTCGGCAAGGAACGCGCGAGCACTCGCCTGCCAGTCCTCGCGCAGCTGGGCCCCACACCGTTCGGGCGCAGGCCCTTGAGCGACAGAAGGAGGGGATCGTGCAGCAACGGCCTACCCGACCTGGCCTCGTAATGGCGGGAGCGGGCGGCGACCAGGCCGTGCGCGGGACGGGTGGAGTAGATGCCCTGCGCCCCGTAGCGGATGACGGCGACGTCTTCCTCGATCCACGCGAGCACGATGGCGTTGGCCCGCTCGTGCGCGGCCTCGATCGCCTTTCGCATCTCCTCATCTCCGAGCGCCCACATCAGTTGCAGGGTCGGCTGCGGCCGAAAGACGAGATCGGCTTTGGCGACCTTCACCTTGCGCCCGAGTGCCCCGGCCTTGCGCGCGGCCGCGGGCTTCTTCCCCGCTGCCAGTTACTCGGCTACGAGCCGGTCGGCGTCCGGGTGCCGGCCTTCGCCGAACAGGGAGCGCAGCTGCGCCTCGGTCACCTCCTGACCAAGCGCGAGACCGACGGGGGGGGGGAAGGCCCCGCCCCGTCCATCTGCCGACCGGAACTCCGGCGTCCTGCTGCGCCTTTTGAGTGGTTTGCGGTCGGTCGGCGGCCGTCGCCGACGAGGACCTGGCGCAGGAAGTAGCGGTACATCTGCCCGGCGGTGATCAGCGCGATATCATCATGCAGGCCACGCCACACGTCTCTCACATGCGATAAGAAGCCGATCAGTGTTCACTCCCGCCAAGCGGGAGCAACGGCCGAGCTTTGTTGCCGAGTGCCCGTCAGAGGGGAAGCGGCTCCGGCCGGCACAGGAGTGTCAACGCTCTGCGGTCCGTTTTCTCATGCCACCAAAGACACGCACCAACACCACCCCGACGTCCTCCCTCAGCAGCAACTGAAGAGCACCCGCCGCCACCCATCGCCGCCCGACCAACCCGAGCCCGCGGCAATCGCCGGAGGCTTCGTCGTACCGGCCGGAGGGCACCGTTCCTGCCTCAGGCGCTCTTATGACGTCGTTTCTTTTGTTGGTTCTCGGGTCGAGCTGTGCAGGGATACTGCTGGGGTGCTGTTGACGTGGATCTCTGAGGTGGCGGACGAGCCTCTGGCGCTGGAGCCGGCTGACCTGCGGGTGGAGTGGGAGACCAACACCTGGTCGCTGGGTGCGGCTGACGAGGACAGGAGTTCGTTGTCCGTCACCGAGGTGGTGGCTGCCTTCAAGCAGACTGCTGCCGCCATCCGGGAACGCATTCACGTCTGGGCTTTCCTGGGGTAGCGACGTTCTACGTGTGGCACGACGAACAGGCAGGGCAGCTACGATGCTCGACCGGTTCCGTGCCCCCGAATGCGTTGCCGTTCAGCGGTACCTATGTGGCTTCCGACGACCTCGGTCCGATCGTCGAAGGATTTCAGGCCGACAGCGAGCCAGGCTACGTCACCTGGTCGGACCCGGACGACGCGCAGCGCCTCTCGGAGCAGACCGAGACCGAGCCGGAGATCCGGCCCTTCGCTGTCTGGGTCAGCAGTGTCGGAGCCTCACGCTGACTGGTCCTGCCCGTCCACACGGACGAGTCGGCGGTGGCAGATGAGGGCTGCGGCAATGCCGGCGAAGGCGAGGAAGTGTTCCGCCTTGCGTTCGTAGCGGCGGTGGAGTCGGCGGCAGTCGGCGAGCCACACACGGTCCTCTCAACAACTCATCGGTGGCGGCCGAGCCGCTGTGAGAACGCGTCCCGGGACTGGCGGCCAAGCCTGTCATCAACCTGATGGCCGACGAGGATCCGTTCCAGCCCTTTGAGGACCTCGTCAAGTACCACACGCTCCCCCGGCACTGCGGACATCGCCACGGACCTGGCGGCCAAGGACCGCGGACTGCCCCCTACGCCGGTCCTCGGCGTGCTCGGCCGCGCCCGCCATGACCTCGACGCCGGCCTGCTCAACGACACGGCCGTGGCCATCGCCCACCACGGCCTGACGGGGCTCCACGTCCTGCCGAACCTGCGCGAGTGGGAGCAGCGGTGGGGCAATCCGGCCGGCCTGACGAAGCGACTGGGCGGCGGGACCGTCGGAATGCTGGGCGCCAGGACTCATACCGGCCGCTTTAACGATCAGTTCACCCTGTCCGGTCTCCCTCCCTCATTCCATGGTCAGAACCTCCGGCAGCGGAGCCCGGCCGGTGAGGTTCTCCGGGCGCAGGATCGTGTCCAATTGCTCCGTCGTGAGCAGACCCGTCTCCGTAGCCAGCTCCTTGATGCCGCGTCCCGTGGCGAGGGCCCGGCGGGCGAGCGTGGTGGAGGCGGCGTAGCCGATGTGCGGGGCGAGCGCGGTGACCAGGCCGATGGAGCGGTGGACCGTGTCGTGGAGGTGTTCGCGGTTGGCGGTGATGCCGGGGACGCAGCGGGTGGTGAGCGTGTCGCTGGCGGCGCGCAGATGGGTCAGGGAGCGCAACAGGCTGTAGGCGATGACGGGTTCGAAGGCGTTGAGCTGGAGCTGCCCGGCCTCGGCGGCCATGGTGACGGTCAGGTCGTTGCCGATGACCTCGAAGGCGACCTGGTTGACGACTTCGGGGATCACCGGGTTGACCTTGCCGGGCATGATGGACGAACCGGCCTGCACCGGCGGCAGGTTGATCTCGCCGAGCCCGGCGCGCGGGCCGGAGGACAGCAGCCGCAGGTCGTTGCACGTCTTGGAAAGTTTCACCGCCACGCGCTTGAGGACGCCGGAGAGCTGGACAAAGGCGCCGCAGTCCTGGGTGGCTTCGATGAAGTCGCCCGCGGGCCGGACGAGTTCGCCGCTGATGTCGGCGAGGTGGCGGCAGGCGAGTTCGGCGTAGCGAGGGTGGCCGGTGATGCCGGTGCCGATCGCGGTGCCGCCGAGGTTGGACTCCAGCAGGAGGGCGGCGGCCTCGTCCAGGCGCTGGCGATCCTCCTCGATCATGACGGCGTAGGTGGTGAATTCCTGGCCGAGGGTCATGGGGACGGCGTCCTGGAGCTGGGTGCGGCCCATCTTCAGGACGTCTCCGAACTCCGTCGCCTTGGCGGTGAAGGCCGTGGCCAGCGCCCCCAGGCCGGAGCCAAGCCGGCGCAGTGAGGCGACCAGGGCCAGACGTACGGCGGTGGGGTAGACGTCGTTGGTGCTCTGGCCGAGGTTGACGTGGTCGAGGGGATGGATCACGTCGTAGCGGCCGCGGGGGTGGCCGAGGATCTCCAGGGCCCGGTTGGCGATGACCTCGTTGGCATTCATGTTCGTCGAGGTGCCGGCGCCGCCCTGGACGGGGTCGACGACGAACTGCTCGTGCAGCCGGCCGGAGCCGATCTCCTCGCAGGCTCCGATGATCGCCGGGGCGATATCCGGCGGCAGCAGGCCCAGGTCACGGTTGGCCCGCGCAGCCGCCTGCTTGACGGCTGCCAGTGAGGTGATCAGGTCGGGGAACTGCGCGATGGTCGACCCGGTGATCGCGAAGTTCTCCACGGCCCGCACCGTGTGCACGCCGTAGTAGGCGTCGGCCGGGACCTCCTTGTCCCCCACCAGGTCGTGTTCCACGCGTGTGGTCGGCGCCATCTGAATGCTCCTCGTCCTTGCGGCCCCTTGACAGGCCGCTGCTTCCGGTATCAGTGTTACCGGCCAACACGCAGAACGCAATATATTGCATGGCAGGAGCATCATGAATCGCGTTCACTCCTACCCCACCAGCACAGACACTCCAGCGACCCGGCCCTCAGCCTTCTGGCGGCGCTGCCTGCGGATGCCGATCGGAGTCCAGTCGGTCATCGCCGTCGGCCTGGGAGCCCTGATCGGAACCCTCGCCCCGTCGGCCGGCGAGCAGATGAAGATCTTGGGAGAGGTGTTCCTCAACCTGGTGCAGGTCGTGGTCCTGCCGCTGGTCTTCCCGCTCATCGTGCTGGGCATCGCCCGCATGGAGTCGGTCAAGAAGGTCGGCCGGATCGCAGGCAAGGCCATCCTCTACTTCGAGATCGTCACCACCGTCATCCTGCTGATCGCGGTCGGACTGGCCAAGTTCACGGGCATCGGCAAGGGCGCTCCCGTCCACGGGGCCGACGCCAAGGACCTGGACGGCATGAGCCAGGGCATCGACTTCCACGAACTGGTCCTGCACGCCGTACCGAAGAACATCTTCGCCGCGTTCGGCGAGGGCAACCTGCTCGGCGCGATCGTCTTCGCCCTCCTCGTGGGCGTCGCCATGGCCGCCATCGGGGAGAAGTCCGAGCCCTTCGCCTCCGTCCTGGAGTCCGTCGCAGCGGTGATGTTCAAGGTCGTCGGCTACGTCATCCGCGTCGCGCCGCTGGGCGTGCTCGGCTTCATCTCCTACGACGTCGCCTACTACGGCTTCGGCAACCTCCGCAGCCTGCTGGGGTTCATCGCCGTGGTCTACGCGGGCCTCGCCATCGTCGTCGGCGTGCTGTTCCCGCTCATCGCCGCGCTCTACCGCATCCGCTACGTCGAGCTGATGAAGTCGATCGCCGGGCTGGCCGGGATCGCCTTCGTCACCCGCAGCTCCGAGTCCGTCCTGGCACCGCTGATGGGCAAGCTCGAGGCGTTCGGCCTCAGCCGCTCGACGACCTCGTTCGTCGTCCCTCTCGGCTACTCCTTCAACACCGACGGCTCCGTCCTCTACCAGGCCGCCGCCCTGGTCTTCCTCGCCAACGCCTACGGCGCCGACACCTCCCTGCCCGCGCTGCTCCTCATGGTCGGCGTGCTGGTGATCCTCTCCAAGGGCATGGCCGGTGTCGCCTCCGCCTCCATCGTCGTCCTCATCGCCGCCGGCAACTCCGTCGGGCTGCCCGCCGAAGGCATCGCCCTGCTCCTCGGCGTGGACTTCATCGTCGACATGGCCCGCACCGGCGTGAACGTCATCGGCAATTCGCTCGCCGCCGCCGTCGTCGACAGCTCAGAGAAACGGCGTGAGACGAAACGCGGCGGGCGTGACACCTCCGGCAGCCCGGCCGAGGCCGATGCCCCGGCCCTGACGAAGGAACCCGCCCAGTGACCACTCCCACCTCGGAGATCATCGGCATCCTGGGCGGCATGGGGCCGGCGGCCACCGCCGATTTCTACGCCAAGCTGGTGTCGATGACTCCGGGCAGAAGCGACCAGGACCACCTCCGTACGGTCATCTGGTCCGACCCCACCATCCCCGACCGCACCGACGCCCTGCTGGGCGACGGCCCCGATCCCACGCCCTGGCTCCTCGACGGCAGCCGCGTCCTGCGCGAGGCCGGGGCCACCGTCATCGCCATCCCCTGCAACACCGCGCACGCCTTCGTCCCGCGCATCGCCGACCACGTCGGCCTGCCCATCGTCCACATGATCGGCGAAGTCGCCCGGCACCTCACCACCGTGACCCCTCGCATCCGCACCGCCGGACTGCTCGCCACCACCGGCACCCTGCGCGCGGGCCTGTACCAGGAGTGGCTGGACCGCTTCGGGATCCGCCTCGTGCTGCCCGACACCGGCAGCCAGGACCGTGAGGTGATGGCCGGCATCCGTGCGGTGAAGGCCGGTGACCGGGACGGCGCGGCCGCTACCCTGGAGCGCGCCGCGCGGCGCCTGGTCGAACAGGGCGTCCAGGCGGTGATCGCGGGCTGCACCGAGATCCCACTCGGCCTGCCCGCCGACACCGTGGACGTTCCTCTCGTCGACCCCGCGCTCGTCCTGGCCCAGGCACTCGTCCGCCGGGTCAGAAACGGGGCCACAGCCGGAGAGGCCGCCTAGGGCGATGTACTGTACGCAATATGTCACTCGACAGCCCCGTCTCCCGCCGCCTCCTCAGCGACGAGGTCTTTCACCGCCTGCGTGACTCCATCGTGCGCGGAGAACTCGCCCCAGGAGAAAAGGTCAAGGACGGTGAACTCGCCGAGCGCCTCGGGCTCAGCCGCACCCCGGTACGCGAGGCGCTCGCCCGGCTCGCGGACATCGGCCTGGTCGAGGCGAAGCCCGGCGTCTACACACGCATCACCACCCTCAACCGCCGCGACGTCGAGAAGACCCTCGCCGTGCTGCGCTCCCTCGACCAGCTCGCCGTCGAGACGGCCGTGCCGGTCATGACCGAGCAGGACCTTCAGCAGATGCGCGAGGCCAACCGGGACTTCGAACGGGCCGTCGCCGCCAACGACACCGACGCCGCCCTCGCCGCCGACGACCGTTTCCACGCCGTCCCCATCGCGGCGGCGGACAACCCCGTCCTCAGCCGGATCGTCGAGCAGCTCCACCCGCAGATCCACCGCATCCTCTACCGGAAGTTCTCCACCCTCCTCGGCGGCCGCAACACCATCGAGCACCACGGCCGGCTCGTCGACGTCTGCGCCGGCGGCGACGCCCGCGCCGCCGCCGAACTCTCCGGCCAGCACTGGTCCGAACTCGGCGGCCACATCAACCGGCTCTTCGACACCAACCAGTTCACGGAAGCCGGGCCCGCCTGACAGGACTCGGAGGGCGTCTTCAGCGCCGGCCGCGCCAGGAACAGGCCGCCACTCCCCTGACCGGTACGGGACGCTGAGCACCGCGCCGGAGGCACGGTCGGGTTCTGCACGCCGTACCTGGCCGTGGTGACGAGGAGGTGGTTGTCGCCGGGACGCCAGACAGACCGACGTGGGGTGCGGGGCGGGCACGGTCAGGGTGTGGCGCAGGGGGCGTCGGGGTGGTATCGGCGGACCGCGCCGGCGCCCCACATCGCGCCCCACAGCGGGCGGCGAAGAAGCGCCGCAAGGAAGTCAAAACGCCGTTCCTGGCCTGGTCGGGAGATCCGGCCAGGCCAGCCGGAGAGCGGGAGCGCGCTGCGAGTGTGGCGCCAACTGCGCCACGTCGACGTGGCCGGGATGGTGTGTCGCACGGCGGTCCGTGACTGCGTGTACTTCGCCATGGCGTCCGAGCCCGAGCGGCTGAGCGTGATCCGCGGCCAGTTGGAGCATGTGCTCGAACGGGTCTCGCAGCACCAGGTATCCGCCCGCCCAGACGGCTTCACCATCGTGCACGGTCCCATCTCCCGGCACGTCCGCCGCGATGGCCGGCTCCTGGAGCAGATCACCGTACGAAGCGGCCACGCCGAGGCGCGCTTCGCCCCTCGGCCACGGCCGTGAGGGCACGGCGATCCCTGCTTGCCCCGCCCCCGGCCCCTCGGGGGTGACACGCGGGCGAGCCGTCTCACCGTCTCGTGCGTGACCGACCTGGCCGGCGTTTCCGGCGCTGGATCAGGCTCCGGCTGCCGGAGTGGAGTGCGGCGGATCGTGCGGCTGCGGCGTCGACCGTGGTCCCGGGCCACCCGGGCAGGGCCTCACAGTGGGCGGGCACAGGAGCGCGAGCCAGGCCGGCTGGCCTGGAGTTCCTGCGGGGCCCTGTCGGAGCGTTGTCGTGGTGGCGGGGCAGTCCAGCACGTGGCGGAGCCCGGTGAGCTGTCGGCCGACGGTGAGCTGCTTGATGTCGGACGGCACCTAGGACTCCACCTCAGCGGCTAGACCTCGATGTACGCGACGACCACGACGGTGGCCAGCGCGGTGATGAAGTACAGGACCCGGACGGCTTCGAACGTGGCAGGCCGTCCACGGAGTACGGCGGCCTGCCACGTCCTGCCTGCGGAACTCGGCCGAAGCCGACAGTGACTGCGGTCAGAGGCCGATGTCGGCCAGCCACTGGCCCGTGGTGCGGGGGGTGATGTCCAGCAGCTTCTGGGCGGAGTCCTCCGGCGCGATCGAGCGGTCGGGCAGCGTGCTCATGGCCTGGTAGAGGCCGGCGACGTCGGCGGCGGGGCCCTCGCCGATCACGGGCGCGACGGAGGCGCGCATCTGCTCGGGGGTGATCGGCTCGAAGACCACGTCCTTGCCGAAGTGAGCGCCGAAGGCTTGGGCCAGGTCCGGTCCGGTGATCGCCGGGTACTGGCCGACGGAGACCACACCGGTGACGTCGTGGCGGTCGAAAAGGGCGACGACGACGTCGGCGATGTCCAGGTGGGACGCCCAGGAGACGGGGAAGTCGGCGCGGATCGGGTAGGGCAGCACGCCCCGCTCGCGGACCGTGTCGAGGACGTACGGCATGAGCAGGTTCTCCAGGTACAGCGTGGGCGCGATCACCGCATGCGGCACCCCGCTGTCCGCCAGGCCGCTGAGCAGGATCGCGGCCGCGCCGCCGATGTCGGGGTCGGTCGGGGAGCCGCTGGTGGAGAACACCACGCGGGCCGGGCGGGACTCTCGGACGGCGGCGACGATGTTGCGTGCGTAAGTCTGGCGGTCCTCTTCCGAGGTGACCGGCAGGTGGATGAACACGCCGTGGGCACCGCGGTATACCTCGGCCAGTGCCTCCGTGGAGGAGTATCCGGCGGCTACGACGCTTGCGCCGTCCACGACGGTGTCCGGGTTGCGGGTCAGAGCGGTCACGGGCTTGCCCGCGGCGGCGAGAGCGGCGACGACGGGGGCACCCTGGGCGCCGGTGGCGCCGTGAATCACGTAGGTCATGAACCCATTAGTGCATGCGATACATCACTTACATCAACTGCACTAACGGAGTTACCGTTGAAAACATGACTGATTCCTGTCTGCCCGAGTGTGGTGTCGCCCGGTTCCTCACTCTGCTCAACGGCCCGTGGGCAACTCTGATCGTGCGTGAACTGCTGCATGGCCCGCATCGCTTCACCGAGCTGCGCGAGGCCCTGCCCGGTATCAGCCCGCACACCCTGACCAGTCGGCTACGCCAGTTCGAGCGGCACGGCATCGTGACGCGCACCACGTACGCGGAGATCCCGCCGCGCGTCGTGTATGAGCTGACCCCTCTCGGTGAGGGGCTGAGCGACGTTCTGGAGGCCATGGGGGCCTGGGCCATGACGGTGCCGGATCCGGGGGCCGACGTCACCGTCTGACGTACGCCACCGCCCGGCGGTGCGGACGCGGTCACGCCGAGGCTGCGAGCCTCTGCCGCAGGCGTCGTTGTCGTCGTGGTGGACGACCTCCTCGAAGCGCGGTTGCAAGCCGTGCATGTCCCGGAGGTTGGCGACGATCGTGTCGAGCTGTTCGCGGTGTTCCTTAAGGACGTCCAGCTCGCCCGCATCGCGCATCGTCAGGCGACGACACCGCATCAGACGTTTCCGATGAGCGAGGCCGACGTAGACCAATGGCGGGAGCAGTTCCAGGTGCCTGACGCCGACGAACTCGATGGCGGCGAGATTCCCAGCCCGCCGGCGGGCTGGCCGGGCTGGGCGGAGTGGGCGGTAGACCACTGGCCCTCGTGCACCGACAGCTAGGGCGCATATCGGGTCGTGATCAATGGGTTGTCCGGGTGAGATCTTTGATCCAGATCATCGAGGCGCGCAGGTGAAGGCCGGCGAGGTAGCCATCGACGGCCTGGCAGCAGAACCGCAGCATCGTGAACGGCAGCACGGTGGACCCGACCTGCAGATGGGTTGGGTCCACCGAAGCTCCTGGCGCAGGGCAGCTGGCTCGCCGGCCAATCACTGAGACACAGAACACCGGGACACATGTTCCGCTTGCATAACAGGTAGCCGAGGTCTTCCAGCGGATCACCGGAGGCGGCGGTATCGAAGTCGATGAAGGCGACCGGGACGTTGTCTGCGAAGACCGTGTTGTTCGGCCCCGGGTCGTGGTGGCAGACGACGGGGTGCCGACCGGTCAGGCGGTCGAGCGGGTGGCGTCGTGGAAGGCGCGGAGCAGGGAGCCGGCGGCAACCGCCTGGGGGCTGTCCAGCGCTGGAAGCGGGCGGGCACCCGGCGGGGAGGTAACTGAGGATCTCGCGGCCGGCCCTGTCGAACCCGAGATGACGCGGAGCGCCAGTGAAACCCTGCCGTCGAAGGTCACCGAGCAGTTCGGTGACAAACGCGGACGACGCGCCGGCTGGCCGACGGTATCGCCGACCCTAACCACACCTGAAGTGATGTGTCCCCCGGACAACGGCACTTCGTTCTCCATTGCCACATCCTGCACGCGCGGGCCGTCGGTCAATCTTCAGTGGCAAACGGTCAAGATTCGGTGTCACAGGACACAGGTGACGACCACTCCGTGGTCCTGACGCTCGTTCACGCCCGGCTTCCCTCAGCGCCGGCCGGCTCGGTGGCGCGGGTGAGGAACGCGGCGAGGTCGGCAGTGGCCTCGGGACGGCGGCGAGCCGGGCCGCGAACGCCAGCTGGTCGACGCAGGCGGCCGGGACCAGCCGGGCGAGTTCGGCGAGCAGCGCGGCGTGGGCGCGGACGCGACCGGAACGCGTGCTGACCGGCATCCGTGAAATGGATACGGAGCATCGAATTCCCCTCCTTCACCTCGGCTTTTACGCCAGCACGTAAGAGTGTGTGAATGACCGGACCGGGCTGACAAGGTGGTCTCGAATCCCGGTGCAGCACTGGGGTGATCTACGAGACGAAGAGGTTTTCCGGATGCGATCGAAGATCATGAAGCGGGCGTGTGTCACCGCCGCGACCGTTGCCGCGCTCACGGCCGGCGGCCTGGCGGGGGCGGGCACCAGCTTCGCGGTGCCCGCGCAGTCCTCGGCGCGGACGGCGACTGTGGAGGCCGTCGCCCCGCTCGCTGTGGTCAACCTGGGGCTGGACACCGCCCATGCGAAGAGCTGGCAGTGCTTGCTGCGCGACAGGGGTCACTCCCCGGGCACCATCGACGGGCAGCTGGGCACCAACAGCTGGAAGGCGGCGCAGAACTTCTTCGCCACTTTTGGCTACTACAACGATTCCATCGACGGGATCGTCGGCCCCAACACGATCAAGGCGCTGCAGAAGTACCTGAACCTCCACGGCGCCGACCTCGCTGTCGACGGGATCGCGGGGCCGGCGACCAAGTCCGAGTTCTGGGACTTCGCCGGCACCCACCGCTGCTGATCCTCCGCCGGCCGCACACACGGCCCGCTGCCCGTCCTCCTCTCGGGGACGCCGACAGCGGGCCGTGTTCCGGCGGGACCCGGTGCCGATCGAGCATCCGAATCCGGACAGGACCCCCTTGCCCTGAAGGCAATGAGTGGTTCGCCGTCCGAGGCATCCCGAACCGGGAACCAAGGCCGAGCTCGACCGGTCCGCCAACGTGATCGGGATGATGGGCATCGAGCCTCCGGGGCCGGACCCGCGGCGGACTGCGGCCCGGTCCGTTGTCCAACTGGGCCGGCTTCACGTCACCGTCGTGGCGATGGTCCGGACCGTGGCCGGCGCGGTACGGCCTTTGACATCGCAGCAATCCTCCAGCACGAACAGGACGAAAATGGACAGGGAGACGTACAGGATGGAACTCTCGGACCGCCATGACCTCCCGGGCACCAGACGCCCCACTCCCCCAGTACCGCGCCGGCTGTTCCTCGGCGCCGTTGGCGCCGCGGCCTTGCTGGGGGCGACGGCGCGCCCGGCCTCGGCAGCCACCTCGGCAGCCACCTCGGCAGCCGCCTACCCCTTGCTGTCCCGGGCGCAGTGGGGAGCGGACGAGGCTCTGCGCCACGGCGCCGGCGGGACCGAGATCTGGCCCCCCGCGTACTACCCCGTCCAGACCTTGACGGTTCACCACACCGCGGACGGCGGTGACGGCCTGGACCCGGCCGCGCGCGTGCGCGCGATCTACCGCGAGAAGGCCGCGAAGGACGGTGACATCGGCTACCACTATCTGATCGACGACAAGGGTCAGGTCTACGAGGGGCGCTGGTCGGGCACCGACGGATCACCCGCGCACGATGGAGCGGGACGCCTGGTCACCGCGGCCCACATCGAGAAATACAACTCCGGAAACGTCGGAATCGCCCTGCTGGGCACACTGACCGGACAGTCCGCAACCCCGGCGGCGCGCATCTCGCTGGCCCGGCTCCTGGCCGAACTCGCCAGGCGGCACGGGGTGGATCCATTGGCCGAGGTGCTCTACCGCAATCCCGCCAGCACCGCCGTCCGGACCGTGCCGGCTCTCAGCGGACATCGCGACTGGGCGAGCACCGCATGCCCCGGCACGCTGCACACCGACCTGCCGTACATCCGCCGGGAGGTCGCCGACCTCCTCGCCGGCTGATCCGGTGCAGCCGTTGCATCGCATGCTCCAGTCTCACAGGAGCGCAGCCGGACGGGCCCTCCATTGTAGTTTGGATTCTGTTACGAGTTTGGCCAGCGTCCGGTGACTTATGTTGGTTCCCTTCTGCCACGCGCGACGGTGGGTCCGAAGCCATGCTTAATATCGCGGATAATCACGTCAGTTTACCCCTCCTCGCTTAGGGCCTTTGACACGTACTCGCCTTTGACGCGTACTCCCCGAACCTATCTCCGGTAGCAGTAAGGTTTATCCCCTTGGCTCCTGCAGATATTGCTGCGCCGCCGGCAATCGCGCTTCCGCCGGACGCACCACCGGTCGCCATCTCCGCGATGCTCGCGGCACATACCCGGGGCTCGGCAAGGCATCCTCCGCCCAGGGCAAGGACGACCGGAGCTACGGCGGCTGACAAACCGACAGCCCCGATCACGCCCAGAACAAGGGCATGGCCGTGCACCGCGACGACGTCGAGGTCGACTGGCTTCACCGGCAGGTGCTGACCTCGCGCAACATCTATTCGAGCCGCTTCACCGACTTCATGGTCAGCGTCTCCACCCGGGCCCGGATCTCCGAGGTCGTACGGGAGATGGAGCGGGCGAGGGCCTGACGGCCCGGCCACCCCCAGCGGTAACGCACACCCGAAGGCGCCCGAGCGGACGTGGTCCGCCCGGGCGCCTTCGGGTGTGTGGTGCCCAGGCCGCACAACGGGCGGGCGCTCTGTGTCTCAGGAAACGGCGTGTGAGGCGAGTGGGGGGGCTGGAGGCCGTACACGACGGGCGGTGACCCCTCGGCCCTCAGGCGGCGGCAGGCGTCGGTCGGCATCAACCCCGGAAGGAGCAGCCGCCACATCGCGGGCACCATGTGGGGAGACAGCCGCCTGCCCCGCAACGAGGTCAGGAGCTCCGCCCCGGCGCCCGCGGAGAGCACCAGGGCGGTCGCCGCCTCGACCGTCACCCCTCCCGGAACTCCCTGCGCTCCGCCGCCTGTCGGAGCAGCTTCCGGATGTCGTCGGGCCACGTCATGGGGCCGGTGGGGACTGCCGGCAGGGGGGTGCCCCCGCTCCAGGCAGAGTGTGATGCCGGCCCGGGTGCAGACGTCGTGGCAGATCCTGTGGGCCAGGACGTGCGAAGCGTCGATGAGGACCTGGAGCGGCGGCAGGCCACACGCGGGCAGCATGGAGAGGATGCCCTCCGCCGTGGAGTCGCACTCGGCCAGCACTCCGGTCGCGATATCGCGTTTGGTGGGAAGTGGAACTACACGGCACCCTTCGTATCCCGGCTGCGGTGGCGATGCCGTCGATGCCCGTTCCCGCACAGTTGTCCCGCTCGAAGAAGGACGCCGCCGAGTCGAGGATCGCCCGGCGCGTGCGTCGCGCTCGTTGCTGCTTGGCCATCGGATGCCCTCAAGTGCCTGGGACGTGTTCCACCGTTGGTCGGTCGGCGATGTGCAGCGAGTACAACCAGCGGAGCGACCGGCTTGACGGGTGCGGGCGCCCGGACCGCAGCGTCATGACACCGGCAGCGGTACGTCAGGGCTGCGTCAGAGCAGTGGGGCACGCTGGCTCAGCCTTGCCTCATCGAGAGGGCTGAATCGTGAAGAAGATCGCCAGTCTCCGGGTCCTGCTACCCGCGGCCGTGCTCGCTGTCGCGACGAGCGCGACCGCAAGCGCTCCCGCGGCCTCGGCCGATCCCGGATGTGCCATCCGGGAGAGCTCACCGCACTCCGATCGGCGCCCCGCACGCGGGCAAGGACAGCGTCTGCTACTACACCCGGGGCGACGTGGTGGTGAACAACCCGGGCCAGCAGGCCTGGGGTTACATGCCGGCGAGCGCCCTGGCCACCGCCAAGGCGCCGTTCCCGGGACTCAGAAAGTGTTCATGGGGATGAGAGTGAGAGAAACCATGCGTATGACCGGCACTGCCGACGCCACCGGGCCGCGGAGGGGCACGCTGCCGATCGTGGGCTCAGCCGAGCTCTCGCGGTCGCCGCCCTGAGCTGCCCATGATGGCCACCGGCCTCACCACCGGCACGGCCCACGCCGCCACCTGCCAGCTGCCAGCTGCGGGAGAACGTCCTGCACCAGGACAAGCTCGGCAACGTCTTCCGCACGGACGTCTACTGCGACAACAGGGCGGGCGACGTCCATTGACGGGCGTCCTTCGACAGCCCGCTGGCCGGGAAGAAGACCTCCCTGCTCAGCGCCTTCCTGTGCTGGACCCGCGGCCATCCCCACGTGGGTGGCAACACGGTCTGGTACTACACGAAGGGCGACACGGCGAATGCCCCCCTTCCAGGCGAGGGGTGGGGCGCCATGACGGCCAGCAGCCTGCTGACACCCGCCGGCACTCAGCACCCTACCTGGGGCTTCTGCGGTGCCCGTGGTACTGACGGGCCCGGTCGCTTCCATGAGTGCGGGGTCGGGCACCTGCCGGCATCGCCGGCACCCGGCTCCGCTTCCCACAGTGAGTTCAACTCTGAAACGGGTGTGATCGGTGTTACCCAGAACATCACGAACGACGAGGCGAAGCAGGGTGATGGCTTCCTGTGCCGCCCTCGCGATGGCCGTGACAACGCTCGGTTACGCCGCGTCGGCGGCCGAGACCGACAAGGCCCCGCCCGAAGGCGTCAACGTCTCCCCGCTGGCGAAGGCGAGGGCGTCCGGTAAGCCGGTGGAGGTGGTGGAGAACCGCACGGAGTCGTCCGAGACGTATGTGAATCCCTCCGGCACGCTGACGGTCACGCGGCACATGACGCCGGTGCGGGTGAAGCAGGGTGGTACGTGGGTCCCCGTGGACACCGCTCTGGTGTCCCGTGAGGGGCGCGTGGTGCCGAAGGCCGCGCCTGTCGGACTCGAGCTCTCCGACGGCGGGGCCGGGCCGATGGTGCGGCTCAACGACGACCGGCACGTGCTGGAGATGAGCTGGCCCGGTGAGTTGCCGGAGCCGAAGCTGGCCGGCCCCGTGGCGACCTACGCGGAGGTGCTGCCGGGGGTCGATCTCCAGGTCACGGCGGAGGCGGAAGGCTTCTCGCAACTGCTGGTGGTCAAGGACGCCAAAGCGGCGAAGAACCCGAAGCTGAAGAAGGTCGCCTTCGGGCTGAAGGCGAACGGGCTGAAGGTCACCGGCGACGACAAGCAGGGCCTGAAAGCGGTCGACGCCAAGGGACGCACCGCCTTCTCCGGCCCCGCGCCGCAGATGTGGGACAGCGCGAAGGGCGAGAAGAAGAAGCGGGCGGTCATGGGGACCGAGGTCGCGGAGGGCCGCATCACGGTCGTCCCGGACCAGAAGCTGCTCAGCGCCCCCGACACCGCCTATCCGGTGTACGTCGACCCCTCGTTCACGGTGGGGATGTCCAACTGGACCGACGTGGAGCAGATGTACCCCAACGCGTCCGGATGGAACGACCGGGACGAGACCAATATCTCCGTGGGGTACTGGTACTACAACAACGCGCCCAACGGGTTCCGCGGGTTCTTCCAGATGGACGTGCCGAACCTGAATGCGACGCGCGTGGTGACGAAGGCGACGCTCACCTTCAGCGAACTCGGCACCAGCCCCGAATGCACCACCATTCCCCTGGAACTCTGGCACACCGGACGCATCTCGCCCGCGACCACCTGGAACAACCAGCCCACCTGGAACACGAAGATAGCCACATATTCCTGCGTCGGGGACAAGATCACCCAGAACGTCCTGGCCGCCGTGCAAGCGGCCGCCAAGAGCGGAAGCATCGTCGACTTCGGCGTGCGGACCACCGACGCCGTGGAGAAGAAGCAGAAGGGATTCGGCTGGCGGTGGGTGTACCCCATGACCGCGTCCCTCAGCGTGGAGTACGCCTACAACGGCCAGTGCTTCATGATCAGCGAAGTGGACCGCAAGGACCCCGACGGAAACGCCTTCACCAAGGAGATGAACTGCGAGAGCCAGGCCACGGCGGTGCGGAGCGAGCCGTTCAACAGCAGCGCCCAGACGGGAAACCTGCTGGCCGGACCGCACGGCTTCGTGTGCTGGCGCAGCGGTGACCTCAACGGCGCCGGCAACCGCATCTGGTACTACATCAAGGGCGACACGTCCACCGGCTGGACGAGCTGGCAGGGCTGGGGCTACGTCCCCGCTGACAAGATCACGGGCGCGGGAACGGAGCCCTATCCCGGGCTGCCCGCCTGTGGCGTGCACACCACCACCCCCGGTATCGCCGCCCCACAGGACTTCAACTCCGACGGACTGTCCGACGTCCTGGCCCTCCAGCCGGACGGCAACCTCGCCCTCTACCCGGGCAACGGCAACGGCACCCTCGCCAACAAGCGGATGCTGTGGACCGACGGACGGGGCACCGGTTACACGAACCTCTTCACCGGTGACTTCGACGCGGACGGCATGGGCGACGTGGGCGCCTTCGCCGACACCGTCATCTGGTGGTGGCGCGGCGACGGCAACAGCGGGGTCGAAGACACGCGTCGGCCGCTGATGGACAACCGGTACAAGACGCAGGCCTACTTCAATCCCGGTCTGCACCACCCGTGCCGTGTCGCCTTCGCCGCCGACTTCAACGGTGACGGCACAACCGACATCATGGCCGCCTGCGGTCAGGGTTCGGAGCAGGGCAACTACAACGACGACAGCCTCTGGTGGTGGCCCGGCGACGGAGACGGCGGCGTCAACAAGAACAACAGCAACGGCATCGGCTGGGAGTATTCCTACGCCGCCCGTACGCAGGACACCTTCTCCGCCCTGGACATCACGGGTGACGGCCGCATGGACGTCAGCACCCTGTTCTCCCCGACTGTCCTGCAGTTGAAGGCGGGGCCGAGCGCGTCCAGCTCGACGCACGGCACCGGCACGCCGACCAACTGGCCAGGCAGCACGTTCGGCACGGTGTCCCACGTGTTCGCGGGGGACTTCAACGGTGACCGCAAGGGCGACATGGCGGGCGTCGACTCCAACGGCTTCCTGTGGTGGTGGCCCGGCAACGGCAACGGATCGTTCGGCACCCCGTCGAAGATGAACAACGCCACGGACTGGGGGACCGTGAAGGACCTCATGTAAGCGCGCGACGAGTCCGGAGTCCGGCTCGGTGTCCGTCCTGCACGAATCCGAAGAGAAACGGGTGGAGAACATGGCCCCGAAGGGTCTGCCACAGCGGCGGCACGGCAGGATCGTCGCATCCTGTACCGCCTTGTCGGTGGTGTTGACAACGCTCGGATTCGCGGCATCGGCGGCCGAGCCGGACAGGAGCGGTACCGGTCACCAGGCGGCGGTTTCCGCGCTGGCGGAGGCGAGGGCGTCCGGCAAGCCGGTGGAGGTGCTGGAGAACCGGACGGAATCGTCGGAGACGTATGTGAATCCCTCCGGCACGCTGACGGTCACGCAGCACATGACGCCGGTGCGGGTGAAGCAGGGCGGTGAGTGGGTCCCCGTGGACACCGCTCTGGTGTCCCGTGACGGCCGTGTGGCGCCGAAGGCCGCGGCCGCCGGGCTGGAGCTCTCCGACGGCGGGGCCGGGCCGATGGTGCGGCTCAACGACGACCGGCACGTGCTGGAGATGAGCTGGCCCGGCGAGCTGCCCAAACCGAAGCTGGCCGGCCCCGTGGCGACCTACGCGGAGGTGCTGCCGGGGGTCGATCTCCAGGTCACGGCGGAGGTGGAAGGCTTCTCGCAGTTGCTGGTGGTCAAGGACGCCAAAGCGGCGAAGAACCCGAAGCTGAAGAAGGTCGCCTTCGGGCTGAAGGCGAACGGGCTGAAGGTCACCGGCGACGGCACCCAGGGTTTGAAGGCGGTGGACGCCAAGGGGCGTACGGTCTTCTCCGGCCCGGCGCCGCGGATGTGGGACAGCGCGAAGGGGCCGAAGAAGGAAGCGGTCATGGAGACCGAGGTCACCGCCGGCGGCCTCGCCGTGGTCCCCGACCAGAGGCTGCTCACGGACCCGGACACCTCCTACCCGGTGTACGTCGACCCTTCGTTCAGCAAAAAGGCGTCGGCCTGGAGCCAGCTGTCCTCCTACTGGCCCACCCGGTCCGGCTGGATGTACGGGCACGAGCTCCAGACCGGTCAATACCAGATCGGCAGCACCTACCCGCGCCAACGCGCCTTTTTCCAGATGGACGTACCGTACCTGGCGGGCCGTCAGGTGCTGAATGCCTCCCTGACCCTCAAGGACATGTCCTGGTACACGGGGGACTGCGCGGCCTCGACCGTGGAGCTGTGGCACACCGGACGCGCCACACCGGCGACCACGTGGAACAACCAGGCGGAGTGGAAGACGAAACTCGCCTCGGCCGCCTGCCCGGCCGGAACGCTCACCTTCAACGCCCTGGGCGCGACGCAGGCGGCCGCCCGCGCCGGCACCACCATCGTGGACCTGGGGCTGCGGGGCTCGGCCGCCGCCGAGACGCCGCCGACACAGACCATCAGAAGGTTCGAGGTGGCCACGGCCAGCCTCACGGTCGAGATCGCGTACAACGGGGAGTGCTTCCTGCGCGACCAGGTGGCGTACGAGGACCCCGACGGCAACGCCTTCCACACCGAGATGAGCTGCGAGGCGCAGGCTTCGGACGTCCGGATCGAGCCGTACGCCGCCTCTCAGGTCACCGGCCGCCTCCTGGCGGGACCGCACGGCTTCGTGTGCTGGCGCAGCGGTGACACCAATGGTGCGGGCAACCGCATCTGGTACTACGTCAAGGGCGACACGTCCACCGGCTGGACGAGCTGGCAGGGCTGGGGCTACGTACCGGCCGACAAGATCACTGGGGCCGGTTCCGTGCCCTTCCCCGGCTTGCCCGCCTGCAACGTGCACAACGTCACGCCGGGCCTCGTCGCACCGCAGGACTTCAACTCCGACGGCGTCACCGATGTCGTCGCCCTCCAGAGCGACGGCAACCTCGCCCTCCATCCGGGCAACGGCAACGGCACCCTGGCGGACAAGCGGCTCATCTGGTCGGACGGCCGGGGCAACGGCTATAAGCAGGTCTTCCCCGCCGACTTCAACACCGACGGCAGGGGCGATGTCGCCGCCGTCGACGGCGACAACCGTATCTGGTGGTGGACCGGCAACGGTGACGGCGGAGTCACCGGCCCGGCGCTGCCGCTGACCGATGACGTCAAACACGCCCATGGCGTGTTCGCGGAGGGCTACCCGCCACGCTGCCGGGACTTCGTCTCCACCGACGTCAACGGCGACGGCAAGGGTGACATCCTCGCCGCCTGCGGAATCCAGGAGCTCGATCCCGAGACCGAGGTCCTGTGGTGGTGGCGGGGGAACGGCGACGGCGAGTACGTCCCTGGGGCGCACATGACCGAGCACGCCTTCGAGGGGAGCGTGATCACGCTGGACTCCAACGCCGACGGCCGTATGGACGTGGCGGAGCACGTACCTGACGGGCGGCTTCTGATCCAGCCCGGGTCCGGCGACGGCCACTGGGACTACGGCACCGTACGGGCATGGCCCGCCGCCGGTTTCGGCCCGGTGAGCAAGGCCTTCGCCGGCGACTTCAACGGCGACCGGCGCGGCGACCTCGCCGCCGTCGACGCGAGCGGCTCCCTGTGGTGGTGGGCAGGTGACGGCAACGGCGCCTTCGCCGCTCCGTCGAAGATGTCGGCCGCGACGGACTGGGGGAGCGCGAAGGACCTCATGTGAGAGCTGCGAGTTCCCCTTTCTTTGGGGGGGGCTCCCACCTTCGGTCCCCCGCTGGAGGCAACCGCCCAACCAACGGTTCAGCCGCCTGTCGGTGCAACCCTCTTCGAACGCGCCGCGGCCGCGGCGTAGCCCGAGGCCGGCCTGGCGGGCCTGCCCGTCCCGGCGCAATCGTGTGGGCCGACTCCGCCCACACGGGAAGCTTGCCGACTGGGCAAAACAGCACCTCAACCTCACCATCAAGCCCGTCAGCCGCCCCACCGGCGCCGAACAACCCCGTTGAGTATCATCGCGCCCACCCCCACCGCCGCAAGGTGCAGCACCGTCGTGACAGCCAGATTCTCCGGCCAGACGGCATCACTCGGTCTGGTCAGCGCCACATACACGGTGAGCGGCAGCTTCCAGCCGCTCCACGCGAACAACGAGCCCGAGCCGAGCCAGCCGAGGGCGGCCGGGACCCAGCGCGGCAAGCCCGCGGGACGTCCGGACACCAGGCTCCAGTAGGCAGCTGACGCCAGGAGAGCCCACAGTCCCAGGACGCCCCCCAGCAGGTGCCAGCCGATGTCCCGTCCGGCTGGACGCGTGATGCCCGCGGTACCGCCTGCGGCCCAGTACAACCAAACCAGTGCAATCGCCGCTCCGACGACTGCTGCCCACGGCGGCACCCGGGACGAGCCGCCCCCGTCGTCTCCCACGCGTCCGGCGAACGCATTCGGCCAGCGTCGCCGTAGATGTGCCGGCAGCGCGACGGCAAGGCCCAGACCCATGCCAACGAACCCCGCTTGGACCAGGGCCGCCTCCCACTCCGGCATGGATGGCCCGTCCTCACTGCCCTCGCTTCCGCCACCGTCAGTCCCGAACAGCGCCGTAAGCACCGCGTACGGCAGCACCGGAACCAGAAATCCTGTCCCCACCCACGCGCAGAAGATCAGCGGCATTCCCGGAAGGCGCATCCCCCACGGCCGCACCAGAGCCAGCGCCACTACGATGCCGATCCCCGCCATGGCGATCGTGGCGGCGTTGAGTACTACCCACTCCGCCCAAGAGAAGCCGGCACCGACCGGTAGCAGGCCCAGAAGTGAACCGGCCACCCAACCCACTTTGATCAACAGGTAGGGCGTCAAAGAGAGCGCCGCCCCGTACGCCGCAAGCCGCCCGGCCCGGTCCCATGGCTCCACGCCAGCTCCCTGGCATGTGTCGTTGTTAGCGGAAGCTTCATCCACGACCCTCTTCACCGCGTCACCCCTCAGGCGTATTTCCACTCATCCCCACTTATCTGGGGGCCAACTGTGCGGTGTCGGCCGGAGGGGCCGTCGGGGCGGGCTCCCCCGATTCGCTGATGCCGAAGCGCGCGTGCAGTCGACGCGGGGGGCCTGGGTCCACCGCATCGCCTGTCCGCCTAGCCGCATGGCTGCCGGCAGGAGCGCACCGCGGATGACCGTCGCGTCCACCAGCACGGCGAGCGGCAGTCCGATGCCGTATGCCTTGACGAACGTGATGCCCGATACGAGGAAGGCCAGGAAGGCGATCGAGATCAGCACGGCGGTCGCGGTCACCATGCGCCCGATGCGTTCCAGACCCATGGCCACGGCGGCGGTGCCGGACCCAGTGCGTTCGTAGTCCTCCCGGATCCGGGCGACCCGGGCAGGTGGTGCTGCGCTCAAGGCGCGGCACCGAGCTGGGGCGGGCGTTTCCGGAGGTTGTGGCCGGCGCGGCGCAGGTGCGGGACGCGACCGCGCTGGACGGCGAGCTGGGCGTGCGGGAGGAAGGGCGGCTCGCTTTCGAGCGGTTGCAGGACCGGCTTGCCCGGCCTGGTGCCGGCGCGGCTCGGGCGGCTGCCGAGTGGCCGGCCCACTTCGTCACGTTCGACCTGCTCCGGCTGTCCGGGACGAACACGAAGACCTGGCCGTACCGACGGCACCGGGCCGCACTGGAGTCGCTGTTCGCCGCGCGAAGGCTGTCGGCGCCGTGGGCACTGTGTCGTTCGTGAGACGACCGAGGCGATCGTCGACGCGGTCAGCGGCGCCCTGGCTGCTCCGCCCCTGCTCCGCCCAGTTTGCTGCTCGGCCGGTACGAGGGCCGTGGGCGCCTTCAGTACACCGGCCACACGACCACCCTCACGCAGGAGGCCGGCAGAACCTCGCCGGCCTCCTCACCCCGGCCCGGGCATCCCTGGGCGGGTGGCTTTGTTGGTGGGAGCGAGCAACGCTGCCGGAGGAAGGGGCCCTTCCCCGGTGCCGGTTCATGCTTCTGGTGCACTTTGCACGTCATGGATGACGAAGCTGAGCAAGGTTTGGGTGAGTGCCTCTGTGATGCCTGATCACCGAGGCGAGCGTCGGCAGACGACCGTTTTCCGGCCCTCACGCCGCCGCGGGCACCTTCTCGGCCGCGCGACGGCGCTTCCCGTACGCGACGGTCAGCACGGCTAGCAGCGGCCCCCAAAGGAGCAGCGGTGCGTAGCAGAGATAGAACCAGGCAGCCTCCCAGCTCATGGCCTGGCCCGGGGAGCCGGCCGGCAGGTCGTCGCCTCGGATCGTGGTGCCCCTGATCTCAGAGGCGATGAACAGGACGGTGAACAGGAGGGTGAGGACCGTGGCCCCGACGGCGGCCGGGATGACCGCTACCTCCGTAGGGACCCTGCGGCCGCGCAGGAACGGTACCCAGCGCGGGAACACCTCGCCCCAGCGGGCGATCAGACCGATCGCGGTGAACGCGAAAACCTCGGACATGATCGACAAGAAGACAACGTACGCCCGCTCACTGATCCCGATCCCGTCGTCGAACGCGGCCGGGAGCCGCCAGATACTCGATGGCAGGACGGTTAACGGCACAGCGTAGGCCACGAGTTGCATCCGCCGAGACACTCCGGCAACGGGCTCGTGGGCCGCCCGCCATACGGCGCGGAGTCGTCCGGGGTGGGCGCCAGTGAGTTCTTCGACCTGCACGAGCGGCTGCATATGCGGTCCTCGGGTTCGGTGGGCTGGTGGCCAGCCCGTTCAGTAATGAAGATCCCAGCCAGGGGTGCCCCCGAGGATCGCTCTGCGGGCTGAACTCGGCTCCGCCTGACGGCCGAAGAGCGGTGCGACCGAAGAATGACGGCAGGTGCGCCCGGCACCCAGAGGTCGGACTGCGCAAGCCTGGCTCTCACGGACGACGTCCGGGTCCGCCGCCCGCCGTGACCCGATCTCCGGCCTGCCTGGCCGACCCGGACTCCTGTCCTGTGCCGACAGGTTGTGCTGCGCACCGGCCGCCGCTATGCCGTATGGCGGCGGCAGCCGGCGCCGCTGTTCGGCGTTCGAAGTCGGCCGTCGGGTTGGCGGCGATGAGGGCTTTGCGGGGGCGGGCCGCGTGCGGTGCGGTCGTTGTCGGCACTTGAGGGTCGTTGGGCATGTCGTCCCCACACGTGGGCGGGAGCGGAAGGGAAGTCTGGCCGGGGGCCGCAGGTGATCTCCTCTTCTTTCGACCGTAACCATATGACCGACGGTCGGTCAGTTCGCGGCGGCAAGCATCAGCTCGGCGTCAGAACCGCGTCAGAGCCAGCTGCAACGATCAAATCCCGGCGCCCCGTTCTCGCGTGCCGGTCAGCACTGGGACCCATCCGGAAAGGTCAACCATGCTCTCGGACGGAACAACAGAGGCGACATCCTCCGTACGTTCTGCCTCTTCTGGCCGCGCAGCAGAAGAACGCCAGGCACCCCTGCGCAGTTACAAGCTCTACGTCGCCGGCAAGGACATCGAAGGTGACGGATGGGTCTACACGGTGAGCGGCAGGTCCCTCCTGGAGGACGTGTTCACCAGCGTGACGCTCAAGCGGACCCTGGAGCAGGACGCCGAATCGGACGCGGCCCAGCACCCCTACGTCGTAGGACGCTGCGCGATCGCCGGCGACGACGCCCTGGACCTGGCGAGCGAGGCCGCCGCAGCCGCCGCACCCGGCTGGGCCGCCTTCCCGCTGGAACGCCGTATGCGTCTGGGCCACCGCTTCCGCGAAGAGCTCGAACGACGCCGGGACGAGTTCATCGAGATGCTGATCGCGGAGGCCCACCCCGCCAAGCTCGCCCGCTGGGAGCACAGCTCCCTGCTCCAGATATTCAGCGAGGAAAGCCTCGGCTGGTACCAGGAGCAGATGCACACCGAGTTCCAGCACGGGGACCGCCGGCTGATCGTGCGCCGCCAGCCCGACGGTGTCGTCGCCTTCAATCCCCCGCAGAACGCCCCGCTCCCCAGCGCGGCCCTCGGAGTGCTGTGCCTCATGTCCGGCAACGCCGTCGTCATGCGCGCCCCGCGCAGCATCGCCCTCAGCACCATGTGGCTGATGCGGGACGTGGTCGCCCCGATCCTCGACGAGCTGGACGCCCCGCCCGGCACGCTCAACGCCCTGTGTGCCAACCCCAAGCAGACGCTGGACCGCTGGATCGCCAGCCCCCTGATCGACGACATCTTCTACATCGGGGGCAGCCAGGAGGGCCTGCGCTTCGAGCAGCAGTGCGTCGCGAACGGCAAGAAGGCCATTCTTGAGCTGGCCGGTAACGACAGCGTCGTCGTCTGGTCCGACGCGGACATCCCCAAGGCCGTCGAGGCCATCACCGAGGCCTTCTACGGCTCGGGCCAGATCTGCATGATCCCCAACGGCGTGCTGGTGCACCCCGCCGTCGCCGACGAACTGCTGGCCGAGCTCAAGGAGCAGGTCGGGCGGATACGGCCCGGTTATCCGGAAGAGGAGGACGTCCTGCTCTCGCCGGTCCGGCGCAGCGAGCGGTTCTTCCGCCTCCTCAACCAGGCCCTGGACCAGGGCGGGGAGCTCGTCACCGGCGGGCGCCGCATGGAGGTCGACGGCACCCCCTCGGACACCGGTGTGTTCCTGCAGCCCACCGTCGTACGGGTCGACGGCCTGGCACGCGCCCGCGAGTTCGACATCGTCCGCGAGGAAACGTTCTTCCCGCTGATCCCCGTCATCGTCGCCGAATCCGCCGCCGACCAGGAGCTCCTCGCCCGGTTCGTCAACTTCACCAATTCCAACCCCTACGGACTGCGCAACTCGCTGTGGGCCGAGTCCGAAGACGTCATCGACACCTTCGTACGCCAGGTCACCAACGGCGGACTCCTGAAGATCAACGACTCCCACATGGGGTGCGTCCCCTACCTGCCCACACACGGCGGTACCGGCCTGACCGGCGGAGCCTTCGGCGAGGCCAACTACCCGATGCTCAAGACCTCCCACCTGCAGGGCGTGAGCATCGCCCGCGGCGTCAGCCCCTACGAGGCGGTCTTCGGCGCCTGAGCGCCCTGCCCACTCCCTCTCCCACCGGAGGTAACCGTGCGCTCCCTCGACCGAGCCCGCACCGTCTGCGAGCACTACCACCCGGGACTCCTCAAAGCCCTGGAGGAGATCCCCTTCGACGAACGGGAGAAGCCCGGTAGCACCGCCATCGACCTCTTCCGCGCCCACGGCGGCGTCGGACTGCTCATCCCCGCCGAGTTCGGCGGCAGCGGGGCGTCCCCCTTGGAGGCCGTCCGCGTACAGGAAGCCCTGGGCGCGGTGGCACCGTCGCTGGCCGCCGCCACGACCATGCACCACTTCACCGCCGCCATGCTCTACGCACTGGCCGACCAGCAGGACAGACTGACGCCCGCCCAGGTGGACCTCCTGCACCGGATCGTGCCCGAGCAGAAGCTCATGGCCTCCGGCTGGGCCGAGGGACGCACCCAGCAGAACATCCTCGCCCCGACCGTGGCTGCGGTGCCCGCCGAGGGCGGATACCGCCTGCAGGGCTCCAAGAAGCCCTGCAGCCTCTCGTCCTCGATGGACCTGTTGACGGCCAGCATCTCCGTGCCCGGCGCCGACGGCGCCCCCGAGCTCGCTCTCGCGATCGTGCCAGCGGACTCGCCCGGCCTGAGCGTGCACCCCTTCTGGGGCACCGACCTGCTGGCCGGGGCCGAGAGCGACGAGGTCCGTCTGGAGGACGTGTTCGTACCGGACGAACTGGTGGTACGGACCTCCGCCGACGACCCGACCAGGCTGGACGACCTGCAGACGGCCGGGTTCATCTGGTTCGTCCTGCTCATCTCCGCCGGATACACGGGAGCCACCGCCGCCCTCGTCGAAGAGGTGGTCACGCGCGAGCGGGGCAACCCCACCGAACGCGCGGCCCTCTCGATCAGCCACGAGGCGGCCGTCGCCCTGCTCGAAGGCGCCGCGCGCGCCGTGCAGGGCGGAGTCGAAGGCGAGGAGGCGGTGGCCGGTGCCCTGATCGCCCGCTACACCGTCCAGGACGCCCTGGTTGCCAACGCCAACCGGGCGCTGGAACTTCTCGGCGGCATGGACTTCATCAAGGGGTCCCCGAATGCCAGGCTCGCCGCTTCCGTGCGCCCTCTGGCCTTCCACCCGCCGGCCCGGCCCGCCGCGGCCGAACCGCTCCTGCGCTACTTCGGCGGCGGACCCCTTGAGCTGGCCTGAGGCGCGTCGCGGCGTCCTCGCCCCGGCCGCTGCCGGCCCCCGCGAATCCTGCTCCAGCCCCGCACCACTTGGGAGTGACAACTCGTGACCGTGATCCAGGAAGTCCGGCCCGGCGCTGCGGCGCCGAGCACGGAGGGCGAGATCCTCCGGCTCTACCGGACCCACCTCAGCAAAGGCCGGGCAACGCTCGCCGAGCTCTTCGGCAGCCACATGGAAGTGGAGTCCTCCGGAGCCTGGCTGACCACCAGCGACGGCGAGCGCTTCCTCAACGCGGGCGGCTACGGGGTCTTCATCATGGGCGCCCGCCACCCCCGGGTTGTGGAGGCCGTTCAGCGCCAGCTGCACACCCACCCCGCGGCGACCCGCATCCTCCTCGAGCCGACCGCCGCCCGCGCCGCCGAGGCACTCGTGTCGGTCATGCCCGAGGGCCTGGACCGCGTGCACTTCGCCCTGTCGGGCTCCGAGGCCGTGGAAACCGGTCTCAAGCTCGCCCGTGCCAACGGCTTCAAGCGGACCGTCTCGATGCGCGGCGGCTACCACGGCAAGACCCTCGGCGCACTGTCCGCCACCGCCAAGGAGGTCTACCAGCAGCCCTTCCGGCCGCTCGTACCCGACTTCCTCCACCTGCCGTTCGGCGACGCGGACGCGCTGGAGGCCGAGCTCGCGGCCCATCCCGGCGAGGTCTGCGTCATCCTCGAACCCGTCCAGGGCGAGGGCGGCGTGATCATCCCGCCGAAGGGCTACCTCAAGCGCGTCGAGAAACTGGTCCGCGAGTACGAGGGGTTCCTCATCCTCGATGAGATCCAGTCCGGCCTCGGCCGGCTCGGCGAGTGGTGGGGCGCGGACATCGAAGGCGTCGTCCCCGACGTCATGCTGACGGGCAAGGCCCTGGGCGGCGGTGTACTGCCGGTCTCCGCCGCGGTCGCCACCCGCAAGGCGTTCCGCCCCTTCGACAAGGACCCCTTCCTCCACACCGCGACGTTCTCGGGGCAGCCGCTGCTCATGGCCGCCGTCCAGGCGTCCATCGAGACGATCAAGGAAGAGCGGCTCGTCACCAAGGCCGTCGACCTCGGCAGCGCCCTGCTGCCCAAGCTCACCGAGATCGCCCGCCGCAACATCCCCGACCAGCTGGTGGAGGTACGCGGCCGCGGCCTGCTGATCGGCGTCGAGCTGGTCGAGGCCGGGCTCGCCGGGGAGCTGCTGATCGAGCTGTTCAACCACGGCATCGTCGCCAACCACTCGATGAACGGCAGTGCGGTGGTGCGCTTCACGCCGCCGGCCACCCTGACCGACACCGAAGTGCAGTTTCTCCTCGATTCCTTCGACAAGGCCACCCGTGACCTCATACGGGGCGCGGCCACGATGCCGGAAGGCGGTAACTGACCGTGCGACACGTAGAACTCAAGGTCCTGGTTCCCTCCCAGGACGCCCGGACCGTCTTCGATTCGGTCATCAAGTGGGAGAAGTACCCCGACCTGGCACCCCACGTGCACACCACCACCGTGCACAGCACGCTGCCGGCCGCCGAGTGCAGTTCGAGCTGGCAACTGCACTTCCGCAGCGGTCTGCTGGGCTGGACCGAGAAGGACGAGTTCTCCGTCCAGGACCTGACCGCCCGCTTCGAGCAGACCGACGGCGACTTCGACAGCTTCGTCGGCCTGTGGACGCTGCGCCAGGACGGCGCGGACGTCATCGTCGACTTCGAGGCCGACTTCGACTTCGGCATTCCGAGCCTCGAGGGGATCCTCGACCCCATCGCCGAGCGCGTCATCAAGGAGAGCGTGGCCTGGGCCGTGACCGGCCTGTTCCCCGGCTCCAAGCTGCTCGGCGACGCCAACCTCAGCGACGCCCGCCCAGAGAACGTCGCGGCATGACCCGCTGCCCCGACAGGAGCTGAACCGTGGATCAGGCCAATCCGTTCGAGACCCCGCGTACCTACTCGCTCCACCGGGCCGAGTACCTCGTCGGCCTGGCCGTCACCACCGGTCTGATCATCGCCCATCTGGGCGACATCCGATGGGTGCCGGCCGTCGTGCTGTTCCTCTACATCGATGTGATCGGGTACATCCCCGGCGCCATCGCCTTCCGGCGAAGCGGCGGCCGCCCGATATCCAAGGCGTACTACGTGCTCTACAACGTGATGCACAGCCTCATCACCCAGGCCGCGGTCGTGGCCCTGTGGTGCTGGCTGATCGGGCCGGAGTGGGCGCTGCTGGTGATTCCCTTCCATCTCTTCGGTGACCGGGGTCTGTTCGGCAACTTCATGAAGTCCTTCGCCCTGCCCTTCGAGCCGGTGCGTCAGCCCGGCTACCTGAGACTTCTGGACGACCTCGGCATCAAGCACCCCAAGCCCGTGGGCCACGCCCTCGACCCGGTGCCCGTAGGACACGTCCCCGTCGCGCGGACCTCCGCCCGCAGCGAGCTCATCCCTCAGGAGGAGTCACGATGAGCACCGCGCTCCGCCCGCGCACCGGGCTGTCGGCCGGGCACCGTACTCCCGACGGACGCCTGCGCCGGCGCAGGGCCCTGTACCACCTCACCGCCCCGGTGGCCGTGCTGACCGTCAGCCACGGAGGGATACTCCACGGAACCACCGTCAGCACGGTGACCACCGTGTCCCGGGAGCCGCTGCTGCTCGGCACCTGCCTCAGGAGCGGGTCTCAGTTCGCCGAACTGGCCGTGGCGTCGGGTCGCTACGCGGTCAACGTCCTCACCGGGGCGCAGGCCGATCTGGCCCGGTACTTCGCCGACAGCTCGCGCCCCGGCGGGGCGGACCAGTTCGCCGGCCTGGGGTGGGAGCCCGACCCGTACGCGCACGCGCCCCTCCTCGAAGGCGCGCTGGCCCACTACACCTGCCGGCTCTACGGCTCGACCGCGCTGGGGGACCACGAGGTACTGATCGGCCACGTGACCCACGCCGCCGTCGGTGAGGGCACTCCCCTGCTCAGCTACGCCGGCGGGCTGTTCAGCAGTCCCCTCACCCCTGTCCGGGACCCCGGGTCGGGCAGTCAAACCAGGAAGGACACCACGACATGACCGAGTTCGTGGCGCCCGAAGCCGACTGGGACAAGGCGCCCGGTCTGCTCGACGGAGCGAAAGAACTCACCCTCGGGCCCGAGGAGTGCGACCTCTCCTATTGGTTCACCTCCGTAGCCCAAGGAACCCTGCGGGACCGCGGCGACACCGGACACCACGCCGACGCCGTCGTTCCCTCCTTCCTCAAGGAGCCCGGCCCGCTGAGGGACGCCCTGACCTTGGAGTTCGGTTTCCGTGCCCTGTCCGAGGAGATGGCCACCCGCATCCTCGGCCGCTACGTCACCATCGCCCCGGGCATACCGGAGTTGGAGTTCTACGCGACCCAGCTCATCGACGAGGCCCGTCACGCCCGGGTGTTCCGCAACCACCTCGTCGAACTCGGCCACCCCGCCGGCAGCCTGCTGCGGGACGTGGACGACATGGCCGCCGACTACCGGCGCCGCGTGCTGGAGCCGGTGAAGGAGTTCACCGACGACATCGTGACCGGGCAGTCCGATTTCATCGGCGGAGTCGCCGTGTTCGCCATCGTCATCGAAGGCGTACTCGCCCCCGCGGCCGAGCTGAGCGAGCGCAAGTGGACCCCGCTGTCGCCCGCCACCGGAGAGATCTCCCGCGGCACCGCCATCGACGAGATCCGGCACCTGACCGTGGCCAGCACGATCCTGCGCGACCACGTCGTCAAGCACCCCGAGTACAAGCCGAGGCTGCTGGAGATCCTGCGGGCCGGTGTCCGGCTCTGGGACGAACTCCCGGACCGCGAGTACGTCCTGCCCCGCGAGGAGATGTTCCAGAAGGGCATGCAGGAGCACGCCGACCTGATCGGCGACTACGAACTGTGGCCCGGCGTGCGCATGCTGGACACCACCCCCGAGCAGCGCTACGACATGGCCGAGCAGTGGACCGACGAAATGGCCGAGGCCCGCATGGCCTACATGGGCCTCCCCGTCGACGTACTGGCCGGCGGCCAGGAGAGCACCGGATGACCACCGTCACCCGGCAGGCACCCGCGGGGCGCGCAGCGGTCATCGCGGGCATCGGGTCGTACGTGCCGCCGGACGTGGTGACCAACCAGGACCTGACCCGGCGGCTCGACACCTCGGACGAGTGGATCCGCAGCCGTACCGGAATCGCCACGCGCCACGTGGTCTCCGCCGGCACCGCCACCTCCGACCTGGCCGTCGAGGCCGGGCAGCGGGCCCTGAAGTCCGCGGGCAGCGCCGACGTCGACGCGGTGGTACTCGCCACCACGACACCGGACCACTCCTGCCCCGCCACCGCACCGGCCGTGGCCGCCCGCCTTGGTTTGACCGGCGTGCCGGCCTTCGACGTAGCGGCCGTGTGCACCGGCTTCCTCTACGGCCTGGCCTCCGCCTCCGGACTGATAGCGGCGGGCATCGCGGACCGGGTGCTGCTGGTGGCCGCCGATGCCTTCACCACCATCATCAACCCCGACGACCGCACCACCGCCGTGATCTTCGCCGACGGGGCGGGCGCCGTCGTACTGCGCGCCGGACGCCCGGACGAACCCGGCGCGATAGGGCCCCTGGTTCTGGGCAGCGACGGCAGTCTCGGCAACCTCATCGAAGTGCCGGCCGGTGGCTCGCGGCAACGCTCCTCGGGCCGGAGCGCCCCCCTGGAGGACCACTACTTCCAGATGCGGGGGCGCGACACCTACCGCCACGCGGTCGAACGAATGACCGCGGCCTCCCTGGAGGCGGTGGAGCGCCGCGGATGGACCATGGCCGACATCGACCGGTTCGCCGCGCACCAGGCGAACGCCCGCATCCTCACCGCAGTCTCGGACCGGCTGGAGGTCCCGGTCGAGCGGCAGCTGTCCAACATCGAGCACGTGGGCAACACCGGCGGTGCCTCGATCCCGTTGCTGCTGTCCCAGGCGGCGCAGGACGGCCGTCTGACCGCCGGACAGAAGGTCCTGCTCACCGCGTTCGGCGGCGGCCTGGCCTGGGGTGCCACAGCCCTGCACTGGCCCGTCCTCACTCCGTTCTGAGGACCCGCCGCCACCCTGCAGCCCGTAGAACGCAGCGACATCCACGCGCAGCCCTGCGCACGACGGAAGGAATATCCATGTTCGAGAAGTTCAAGAGCCTCCTCGTCGACAAGCTGAAGGTCTCGCCCGAGCTCGTCACGCCCGAAGCCACCCGGGAGGAGATCGAACTCGACTCCCTGGCCGTCGTGGAGTTGTCCCTGTTGCTCGAGTCCGAGCTGGGCCTCACCATCAGCGACGACGAGCTGCTGGAAGCGCCCACCGTCGGCGACATGGTGGCGCTCATGGAGCAGCGGGGCGCGAAGGTCTGATGGCAGGCATCGATGTTGCCGTCACCGGTGTCGGCCTCGTTACCCCCGCCGGCATCGGGGTGGAGCCGAGCTGGGCGACGGTCCGCTCAGGGCGCTCCACAGCCGCGTTCGATCCCATGCTGGAGTCGAACCCTGTGAAGATCTCGTGCCGCGTTCCCGGGTTCGATGCCGATGCCCTGCTGGGAGCCAGGCGTGCCCTGCGCCTGGACCCGTTCGTACAGTTCGCGCTGGTCGCCGCTCGCGAGGCGCTGGCCGATGCGGGGCTGGATCCGAAGACATGGGACGGCGGACGGGTCGGTGTGGTGCTGGGCAACGGCGACGGGGGACCCACCACGGTGGAAGCCCAGCACCGGGTGCTCCTCGCGCAGGGCGCCGGCCGGGTCTCTCCTCTCTTGCTGCCCATGCAGCTGCCCAACATGCTCGCCGGCCAGGCCGCCATCGAGTTCGGGGCGACCGGCCCCAACCTCGTGGTGGCAACGGCATGCGCCTCCGGCACGACCGCGGTGGGCGTCGCACGCGACCTCCTTGCCCTCGACCGCTGCGACGTGGTCCTGACCGGCGGCAGCGAGGCCCTGATCACGCCACTGGCGATGGCGGGCTTCGCGCAGATGGGTGCTCTGTCCCAGCGCGAGGACGACCCCTCCGCCGCCTCGCGTCCCTTCGACGCGGACAGGGACGGGTTCGTCGCCGGTGAGGGCGCCGGCATCCTGGTCCTCGAAAGGCTCCAGGACGCCTGCGCCCGCGGTGCCCGGGTCCGGGCACGCGTCGTGGGCTACGGGGCGTCCGCCGACGCCCACCACATGACGTCCCCCCACCCGACGGGCGCCGGAATCGAGTCGGCCGTACGCGCCGCCCTTCGCGACGCGGGCGCCGGCCGGGGAGACGTGCAGCACGTCAACGCGCACGGCACGTCCACGCCCCTGAACGACCTGGCCGAGGCCACCATGCTGAAGCGGACCCTGACGGGCGACCCGCTGGTCACCTCCACCAAGGGCGTGACGGGTCACCTTCTGGGAGCCGCAGGGGCCGTAGAGGCTGTCCTCACCGTCTTGTCGGTGGAACAAGGGCTCGTGCCGCCCACCGCCAACCTGACCACGCTGGACCCCCGCATGGACATCAAGGTCGCCGAGACCGAGATGGCCGTGCCCATCGAACTGGCGCTGAGCAACTCCTGCGGCTTCGGCGGACAGAACGCCGTTCTTGCCGTCGCCGCCGCCTGACCCGCCGTTGCCATCCGGGGCAGCCGACCCGACGCCGGGTCGGCTGCCCCTGCCCGTCCCCCTTGCCGCCCGTCCAGGACGGCGAGGCACGCCTGCGAGCCGATGCCCGGGCCGCACTGGAACCAAAGGAGATTGCCGTGCACGACGCACGCGAGCTCATCGCGCTCGGACCCGAGGCCGTACGGCAACTGGCACGGCGCAACCACGCCCTCGACCTCGATGCCCTGGAGGCCGCCGGCCGCAGGCGGACGGCCGCCGAAGAACAGGTGAGCCGGCTGCGCGCCGAGCTGAAGGCCGTGGCGCGCACGGGGACGGGCACCCGTACCGGTGCCCCGAGCGAGGAGGAACGCGCGGCTGCGCGCGCCCTGCGCGATCGCGTGCAGGACGCCGAAACGGAGGCGCGGGCGGCGAGTACCGAGCTGAGCCAGTGGCTGCAGACGATCCCCAACCTTCCACTGGACCTCGTACCCGACGGCCGGTCCGAGAAGGAGGCCGTGGAGATCCGCCGGGGCGGGCCCCCTGTTGTCTCTGCCGGGGGCGCCGTGCCCCACCACGCGGACATCGGCGAGCGCCTCGAACTCTTCGACAGCACGCGCTCCACTCGTCTGTCGGGCGCCCGGTTCCACGTCAGTCGCGGGGCGGGAGCCCGCCTGGAACGAGCGCTCGCCGCCTTCCTGCTCGACCTGCACACCGAAGAGCACGGCTACACCGAGTACGCCGTCCCCTTTCTCGTCAACCGCGAGACCATGACGGGCACCGGTCAGCTTCCGAAGTTCGAGGAAGACCTCTTCGCCACGCGGCTCGGCGACCGCGAGCTCTTCCTCATCCCCACCGCCGAAGTGCCCCTGACGAATCTCGTCGCAGGCGAGATACTCACCTCCGCCGAGCTGCCGCTCGCCCTCACCGCCCACACCCCGTGCTTCCGCTCCGAGGCCGGCTCCTACGGCCGCGACACCCGCGGTCTGCTGCGGCTGCACCAGTTCGAAAAGGTGGAACTGGTGCGCATCTGCGCACTGGAGGACGCCCCGAGCCAGTTCGACCTGATGGTCGGACACGTCGAGAAGTGCCTGCAGAAGCTCGAGCTGTCCTACCGCGTGATGCTGCTCCCCGCAGGTGACATGGGCTTCTCCGCACGGATGACGTACGACGTCGAGGTGTGGCTGCCCGGCAGCGGGGCCTTCCGGGAGATCTCCTCCGTCTCGGACTGCGGCGCCTTCCAGTCCCGCCGGGCGGGCATCCGCCACCGCTCCGGTGCCGGACGAAACGTTCCCGCCGCGACGCTCAACGGGTCTGCCCTGCCGATAGGCCGCACGGTGGCAGCTCTCCTCGAACAGGGCGCGCGGCCCGACGGCAGCGTCGTCCTGCCGGACGCCCTCGTCCCCTACACCGGGTTCCAGAGGATCCTGCCTGGAGGGCGTACCGCCTGAGACGACGCATCGGGCCCATCCGCCGGGAACAGCGGCGGATGGGCCCGAATCGCGTACGCGCCTACGGGCGTACGGACGGCGGCCTCACAGCGAGGGGCCTGGTCACGCCGGCCGGAACAGCGCCTCGCCGCTGGTCAGGGTGAGAGAAGGATCGTGGGACAAGATGGCGTGCTCCACACTGCGCAGTGAGGGAGAGGGCAGCACGCCGATCTCCTCGGAAAGGCGCTGCCACATGCGCCGATAGGTGTCCAGCGCGTCGGCCTGGCGGCCGGAACGGTACAGGGCGATCATGAGCTGTTCGCAGAACCGCTCGCGCAGGAGATTGCTGACGTGGGCGTCGTAGAGCTCGGCGAGGATGTTCGCGTGGTGCCCGGCACTGAGCTCGGCGTCGAACAGCAACTCTCTGGCACGCAGACGGTGTTCTTCGTACAGGGCGCTGGTGAGCCGGCACACCGACCCGCCGGGCAGGGATCCGAACACAGGACCGCGCCACATGGACAGCGCGGAGCGCAGCAGGTCGGCCGCCTCGGCCGGACGGGCGGAGACGACCGCCTCGGCACGGCGGACCTTCCGGAGGAACTGAGCGGCGTCGAGCTCGTCCTCGTCGACTGCCAGCCGGTAGCCGGACGGGTGCATGGTCAGACGCGATGCGGAGCGCTCGGGCTCCATGGATCTCAGACGGCGCCGCAGCCGACTGATGTGTGCCTGCAGGGCGTTGACCCGGTTGGCGGGGGCTGATTCTCCCCACATCTCATCAATGAGCGTTTCGCCGGAGACGGCCTGGCCCTCGCTGACCAGCAGTACCTGGACGAGCGTGCGCTGCAGATCACCGGGGATCTCGACCTGACCCGTTCCGGTGTGCACCTCTAACGCCCCGAGAATCGAAAAACTCAGCACATCGCGCTCCCTTGCCGTGTATTCGGTGGTAATGAATACGGACGTGGTCTCGTGTTGAGACTGGTTGGTGTGGAGGCGCGAAACTGGCCCCGCCCACCAATCACGCGGATGGCCGAAAATGATCGATACACACGCTTCCCCCCGTAGCCGTCGGATGCCAATCTTCGACAGTGCTGCCGTTGCGTAAGTGGCACCAGCCATTTGACGCGTACGAATCTTGCCACACGCACATTCATTCTAAAAGTTTTTTGCCTCACATGACCCAGGATCCCGGCTAAGGAATTTTCCGAACCGTGCACGCAACCATTCAAGAGTTAATCGCAGCGTGACGGTTTCGGGCATGCGGTCACGGCCTGTGACCGATGGTCAGCGGTTGGCCGGGCAGAGTCGTCAGGTGAGCGCGGCGGGCGGCGGTGGTGAAGCGCAGGAAGTCCGTCTCCCGGTCCCGCAGCGGCTCCAGCAGCAGCCGCGCCTTGCGCGCCCGGGCCGCTCAACATCCAGATCACGAGTGTGGCGGAGGCCGAGGACGCCGGCGCCAGATCGCGCAGCGTGTGCCGCAGACACAGCTGATGGGTCAACTCGCCCGGCACGGCGCTGTCGTAGGCGCTGTAGCGGTCGTGGACGATCACCGCGTCGAGGTTCAGCTGAAGGTAGACGAACGTCTTGTTTGCGGCGTGGCTGATCAGGGAGTGGACGAACCCGTCGGACTCAGTTGGCCTCGTGAGTCGAACGCCATCACGGACCGTCCGAAGCCCCGGCTGCGGCGATGTCGCTGGCCAGAAATCTCGCCATCCGCATCCGCGTGTGGAACCCGATCTTGTCGAAGTGTCGGGCTGGCTTTATCGAACGCATGTGAAGTCGCTTCTCGACAGCTTCGGGAGGCACCTGCCGCGCCCGGAGTTCGATGTCGACCAGTGCGGGAAGCACTGCCCGCCGAGCTCCCGCCTGTCGGCTTCGGAGCCGCACCACCGTGCCACCGGGCCCGTAGCCAGCGTCTTTTGTCTTTGCGCCTGATGCCGACAACGGATGGCACCGACCAATGCCGCAGAGTGCCGTCCGAACTCATCAACAACCACGCCTGCTCCTCCGCGTCCGCGCCTCCCGAACTGTCCGAGAAGCGCTGCTTCCCGTCATCGACACAGCCAGTCGGGCCGAGTTCCCGAAGCGGAAGTACGCGGTCCATCCCCGCAAAAACGCATTCACTCAGCCAGCAGGTGTGTCAGCCGCTCCAGGGCAGCTTCGGCCTGCGCGCGGAGCGTGCACATCACGACCGCGTCGCCGAGGTACCGGGTTTGGGAATGAACACCCGGCGAGCCGAAGCGGCCGCCACCTGCCGTCCTTCAACTCCGCGGCCGGCTCGCAGAGAAGCCGGGTCACCCGTACTCCTCGACCCGCCCGAGATCAGCCGAGTCGGTGCCCGGAGCGCCGTTGTCACGACGCACCGTCGACCACGCATGCGCCAGGACATCCCTGCGGTGGGCCCTGTCCCCCAGCGCGTGGAACCGCCGTCCGGGATCGGCCTTGGCCGCCCGGTAGGGCGCATGCTGCAGGGCATGGACCTGATCCGTGGGAGAACGCCCCCCGACGGCGGGACTGGCCTCGATCTTCGTGAGGGTCTGCTGGTTGAGCTGACAGGCCGTTTCGTCGTTGCGGTCTGAGCCGCAGGCGGTGCTGGGGCCCCAGTGTCGTCTCGGTTGGGCGCCGGTGTCCACCGTCCGGGGCGGGGTGGTGCTGTCGTGGGGACGGGAGAGCTCCTGGGTCAGCCGGGGTTGGGAAGCCGCGTGAGCCGTGTGATTGCGGCCATGACGGTGTCGATGCGGTCGGCCGCCCGCTGCCCGGCAACCGCAACTACTGCAAGGCGTGGGCGCCCTCCGGTGCGAAGGCCGCCGTTGGCCGGACGACGGTGATCCCGGACTGCGGATACCAGGGCACCGGCCTGCTCATCCCGCACCGCCGCGAGGAGGGCCAGGCTGAACTCCCGGCCTGGAACAAGGAATACAACGCCCCCACCGCAAGATCCGCCCCCCGCGTCGAGCACGCCTTCGCCCGCGTGAAGACGTGGAAGATCCTCCGCGACTGCCGACTCAAAGGCGACGGCGTCCACCACGCCATGCTCGGCATCGCCTGCCTGCAAACCTCACCCTCACCGGAGGACGAGGAAACAGGCAGGTCAATGAGCACTCGTGAATCAACTACGGGACAGCGCTCAGATGCGGATCTGCCCGCGTGCCCAGGAACGCAGAGCCGCCGTGTACCCGGGGATGTGCTCCTTGGCACGCATGCGGATCAGATCGCCCCACTTCAGGCCTTCGTCGAAGACCACGGCTCCTTCACGGTCGACGAGGCACGCTCGCACGGTCGCGTCCGCCGCCTCATCAGGACTGAGATCCAGCAGGTCGACCAGCTCCGTCGCGGTCCGGCGAACCATCTCCGCTCGTTCCCCATGGGTCGTTGAACTGATGATCCGGCCGATCTCCGACTTCGACATGGCCTGGGCGTTGTCCAAGTGGGCCTCCCGGCTGGCGAGAACAGCACGTCCCGCGCCGACCAGAGCCTGATCGCTCAATGCGATGTGGGCCAGCGTCCAATCGACTCGCGCGCGATCGGACTCGGCGAGAAGCGAGTCGTCGGCGATGCACTCAGCCGCGGCGAGCAGTTCCTTGTAGGCGCGAGAGAGTTCTTTGGTTTCCACGGAGGGCTCCGATGAGAGGTGCGGGTGCCGCGAGCCCGCATCCGGGGGCGCGGTGACTCGCTGGGGTGCGGTGACTGCCGCGGTCACACTGAGGTGGCGTCCGAGGCGGCGCGGGGGGCATCGGCCGCCGGCGCTGGGGCGGCTGCCGCGGCCCTGGCTGCGGCCATCTTCTTGCGGCCGGGCAGGAACGAGGGCCAGCAGGCCTCCGATGATGGCGCCGAGCACAGCCGCGGTGAAGCCGATCAGCAATCCGTCCGTGAAGACGGGGGCCACCGCATCCCGCACCGGGCCCTGGGCCCCGGCGGGCAGCCCGGCGATGACGCTCAAGTCGCCCGATGAAGGTCAGCAGGAGACCTTTGCCTCGAGTGACGTCCAGGGTCGTACTTGTCATGCCTTCCTCACGTTCGTGCGGGCATGGAGGGGCGGCTCGCCACTCGGCAGGCATCAGCAGGGAGCCTAGTAGCCGGGGCATGGCGAACACTAATTGACCGACGGTCGGTCCGGCAACCGACTGGCGGTCAGTCATGTAGCCTCGGCCTATACATCACAAGGAAGGAGCGCTGCAGAGATGGCTCAGACCGCGACCCCGAAGAAGCGAAAGCGTGTCGTCAAGACCGCCGAGGCGCGGAGGGCCGACATCCTGAAGGCCAGCCGCGAGGTGTTCGGCACGACCGGTTTCGCCGACGCCACCATTGCGGACATCACGACGGCCGCGGGCATGGGCAAGGGCAGCTTCTACATGTACTTCGAGACCAAGGACCACGTCCTCGGCGCCCTCTGGGAGGAGTACATCAGCGCGTTCTATGACACCACCCAGGAGATCCTGGCGCAGGGGAACGCCTGGTGGCCCACCATGGACGAGCTGTTGCAGAGGCTCCTCGAGCACGCCATCGAGAACGCGGAACTGCATCGACTGGTCTACGGATCGGCGAACGCGAAGGCGCTGGAACTGTGCAAGGAGTCCAACGCCCGCGTAATGGACTTGATCTGCGGCTTCGTCAGACGCGGCGCGGTCGCCGGGGCCTTTCGGAGCGCCAGCCCCGAATGGACGTTCCGCATGATCTACCACGCCGCCGACGGCTTGCTAAACGACCTGATCGCCGGCGGGGCGCCCCTCGACACCGCGGCCATCAACCGCAGCGTGCTCGAAATGGCGCACCGGGCACTCGGTGACCCGGACCTGGCATCGGCGGGCTACTGAGCCCGGTCCAGGGCGATGTGCAAAGCCGTCCGATCACGGATCGGTGCAGGTCGGTTGAGCCGATGAGAGTCAGGGGCCGCCCATAGGGGCGGAGAGCTGTCGTGCGGAGTGCGGCGGCGATGTCGACGTGGCCGGCGGTGCGGAGTCGGTTGATGGCGAAGCTGCGCAGGGTGGCCATGTTCTCCGGGCCGTGTCCGGTACGAATCTTGGAGGAATCATCACGGAAGGCGGTGTCACGGACGAAGTCGAGCCGGTTTTCGATCACCCGGTGCGCCTCAAGATCTTCACGATCCGCTCCGGGGACGCCTGGCGGCTGGTCAGGCCGGTGATCACGGAGACCGTCTCCCGGCTCCGTTTGCCGTTCCTGGTGTCGGTGCGATGGCGTACGACCTTGGTGACCTGGGCGGCATGCGGCAAGTCGACGCCGAGGTCGGTGACGGTCAGAGCCTGAACGGCCCGGGTCTTCAGGCGGCCGTGGCCGGTGGTGCTCGCCTGGGTGAGCCGGTAGGCGCGCGCATGGGGTGCCGGGCTGTGGGACCAGATGAGTCGTGTCGATCAGGCTCTGCAGCGGCGAGGCCTCAGGGCAGCGGGCCCATGCGGTATTCGGAAGAGGGTCGTACGTCATCGCCCCGTCAGGGGCATGTCAGGGGCTTCCGGCATCCTTGCGAGGTCTGCCTCACAGGGAGCTTGGATGAGAACAAGAAGGACCCGGCTGTGGATCTGCCTACCCGCATTCGCCATGGCCAGCGCATGGGGAATGGTCGGAAGCGCCCCCGCTGTCTCCGCCGAACCCGGCTGTGCAATCCGCGAGAATTCGCCGCAAGCCGACTGGGCACGGATGTCTTTCCCGATCGACCTCTACTGCACCAACACACCCGGAGACGTGACATCCCAGTCCTTCTTCGGATCTCCGGTCACCGGGAGGATGACGAAAACCACGAGCTGGTTCGTCTGCTGGAAGATCGGGGCTCCGCACTCCGGGAAGAACAGCGTCTGGTACTACACCAAGGGCGACGTAGTCGTGAACAACCCGGGCCAGCAGGCTTGGGGTTATATGCCGGCGAGTGCGCTCGGCACCACCAAGGCGCCCTTCCCGGGGCTGCGAAAGTGCTCATGGGGATAGGGGCCCATACACATGCGTGCAACCAATGACAACAGCCGGCCGCAGGGCGTGTCCCGCCTCGGTCGCGTCGGCCGTACCGCCCGCGGCCTCATCGTGGCGGCCCTCGCCCTCCCCCTGCTGACCAGCGGTCTGAACACGGGCACCGCCCACGCCGCCACCTGCGTGCTGGAGGAGAACGTCCTTCAGCAGGACAAGCTTGGCAATGTCTTCCGCACCGACGTCAAGTGCGACAATCTCGCCGGAGACGTTTACGGGCGCGCGTCCTACGACAGTCCGCTCACCGGAAAGAAGACCTCCACGCTGAGCACCTTCGTGTGCTGGACGCGAGGTCAGCCGCATTCCGGCGGAAACACCGTCTGGTACTACACGAAGGGTGACACGGCGGTTTCGCCCTTTGAGGCCTTCGAGGGCTGGGGGGCGATGGAGTCCAACAAACTCCTGACCCCGTCCGGCATTTCGCATCCCTTCCCGGGGCTTCCCCGCTGCCCGTGGTACTGACAGATCCGGAGAAGTTTTCCATGCTGATGAGGAATGACACACTGCGGGGGCGAGGTCGAAGCTCCGTGCTCGCCCTCGGTCTGCTCGTGACCCTTTCCGCCCTGGGAACAGGGCTGGGAATTGCCGCGGCGGCCCCCGCCCCGGACTCCGGTGCGGCAGGCGGAGGCGTCAAGGTGTCGGCGCTGGCGAAGGCGAAATCCTCCGGAAAGCCGGTGGAGATCGTGGAGGGGCGGACCGAGACCTCCGAGGTGTACGCGAATCCGTCCGGCACGCTGACCGTGACGACGCACCTGTCGCCGGTACGGGCACGTCAGGGCGGCAAGTGGGTCGCGATCGACACCGACCTGGTGGTCGGCAAGAACAGCGTGAGGCCCAAGGCCGCGGCGGCGGGCATCGAGCTCTCCGACGGCGGCACGGGCCCGCTGGTCCGGCTCAACGACGACACGCGTGTGCTGGAGTACAGCTGGCCGGGCAAGCTGCCCAAGCCGAGGCTGGCCGGCGCGGTGGCGACGTACCCCGAGGTGCTGCCCGGAGTCGACCTTCAGGTCGAGGTCGATGCGAAGGGCTTCCAGCAGCTGCTGGTGGTCAAGGACGCCAAGGCCGCGAAGAACCCCAAGTTGAGGAAACTCACGTACGGCATCAAGTCGAACGGCCTGAAGGTGACCGCCGACGAGAAGCAGGGCCTGAAGGCGGCCGATGCCAAGGGCCGCAGGATGTTCTCCGGGCCGGCACCCCGGATGTGGGACAGTGGTAAGGGCGGGAAGAAGAAGCAGGCGGTCATGGAGACCACTGCCGCGGGGGAAAGCCTCAAGGTCGTCCCCGACCAGAAGCTGCTGACCGACACCGGTACCACCTACCCGGTCTATGTGGACCCGTCGTTCAGCACGGAACTGCCCGGCGCATACGCGGTGCACGAGTTCAAACCCGAGTGGCACCACTGGGACACCGAACGTCTCTGGATGGGGAACGACCAGGGAAGCGATGGCAAGTACACGCGTACACGCTCGTTCTTCCAGGTGGACGTTCCCTACCTGGCTGGGCGGCAGGTGCTGAACGCGTCGCTGTCCCTCAAGGATCTTTCGGGGTGGACGGGAGACTGTTCCCGCGTCCCTGTGGAACTGTGGGAGACGGGCAGCGCCGGTGCCACGACGACGTGGAACAACCAGCCGTTGTGGAAGACGAAGAACTCCTCCTACTCCTGCCCCAAGGGCACGATGACTCTGAGCGCGACGAGCGCGGCGCAGGCTGCCGCGCAGAGGGGCACGAGTCGTGTGGACCTGGGAGTACGGACCTCCCTCACCGCCGAGAGCGCCAGGGCTGACAGCACCCGGCAGTTCCTCACGGCCGACGCGAAGTTCACCGTGGAGATCAAGAACAACGGCGAGTGCTTCCTGGTCACGGACGTGAGCCATACAGACCCCGACGGCAGGTCGTTCACCAAGGAGATGAACTGCGACAGCCTGGCGTCCGACGTGAAGGCCGATCCGTACACCACGGCGCAGACGACCGGGCAGCTGCTGGCGGGTCCGCACGGCTTCGTGTGCTGGCGCAGCGGTGACATGAACGGCGCGGGGAACCGCATATGGTATTACGTCAGGGGCGATACGGCGTCGGGCTGGGCCAGCTGGAAAGGCTGGGGTTTCGTACCGGCCAACAAGATCACCGGTGTGGGTGCGGAGCCCTACCCCGGGCTGCCGGCCTGCGATGTCCATAACGTCACCCCCGGTATCACCCCGCCGCAGGACTTCAACTCCGACGGACTGTCCGATGTCGTGGCCCTCCAGACGGACGGCAATCTCGCCCTCCACCCGGGCATCGGCAACGGCACCCTCGGGAACAAGCGGATGCTGTGGACCGACGGCCGTGGCAGCGCGTACACCAACGTCTTCGCCGGCGACTTCAACGGGGACGGGATCGGCGACATCGGGGGCTTTGACGGTGCCCGTGTGTGGTGGTGGGCCGGAGACGGCAACAGCGGGGTCGGCACGACGGCTCAACCGCTGATGGACAACCGGTACAAGACACAGGCCGGCTTCGACCCGGGCATCCACGCGCCGTGCCGGGTCGCCTTCGCCACCGACTTCAACGGCGACGGAAAGACGGACATCGCGGCTGCCTGCGGCCAGGGCTCGGAACAGGGCGACTACGACGCCGACTCCATCTGGTGGTGGCCCGGCGACGGGGACGGCGGGGTCAACGCCACCCTGGGCGCGAGTCTCGGCTACGAGTATCTCTACGCAGACCGCAAGGAGACCGAGTTCTCCCCGCTGGACGTGACCGGTGACGGCCGCATGGACATCGCGAGGATGCCCTCCCCGACGATCTTGGAGCTGAACCCGGGTCCCCTCGCGCGCAACGCCTCCTACGGCACGGGCACCAGGCAGACCTGGGCGCCGAACGGCTTCGGCAAGGTCACCAAGGTGTTCGCCGGTGACTTCAACCGGGACCGCTACGGCGACGTGGCCGGCGTCGACAGCAGTGGCCAGCTGTGGCAGTGGCCCGGCAAGGGCGACGGCACCTTCGGCACTCCGTCGAAGATGTCGACCGCCACCGACTGGGGGGCCTACAAAGACCTCCTGTGATCCAGCGATGACACCGGGGCCGGGCATCCGTCGTGACGCGGATGCCCGGCCCCCGTGTGAACGCGTTCAGGTGCGGTTCGTCATGAGTGGGGCGCCCCGGGGCGCCCCGGCGGTGGTGCCGGAGCCCCCAGGGGACGGATCACCGCGCTGGTGCCGCCGCCCTCCGTCGGGGCCAGGGCCACCTCGCCGCCCTGGGGGGAGAACTTCACCGCGTTGTCCAGGACGTCCACCAGGGCACGTTCCAGCGCGGCCGGATTTTTCCGTACGTACCAGGGCCGGATGTCCGGCGTGAACGTCAGCTCCCCCGCAGCCGCGCCCGGGTCAGGGCCGTGCCGAGTACGTCGTCGTGCAGCCCGACCACCTCCACGCGGCCCTGCGCCACCGCGTCCGGCCGGGACCAGCTCCTGCAGGTCGCCGATCAGCACCGCCAGCTCGGCCATCTGGGCTTTCACGGACGCCGGCAGCGCCCGCCGGTCGGCGGGCGGGATCGCCCGGCCGGTCTCCTCACTGCGCGCCAGCAGCTCGATGTTCGTACGGAGGGAGGTCAGAGGGCTCCGCGGTTCGTGCCCGCCCCTTTCGTCTGTCGTACGCCTCCTCCGTCCGGGCTCCTTGATGCGTACCCGTCATCACCCGGGTCGTGGACCGACGAAGTCCTCTCGCGGGCGCCGCGGCGATCACCGCCACCCTTGTCCTCGGAGCCGCGCCCGCCCGGGCACGCACCCGCACCCGGATCCACGGGCTCCAGGACTGGACGGCCGGCCACGGCCATCCCACCCCCGCTCCAGAAGCCTCACCATCCCCGGGACGCACGACTCGGGCGCCCGGTACGGCCCCCGCAACTGGACAACGGCATCCGCTTCCTGGACATCCGGTGCCGGGTGGCCGACGGGTCCTTCGCCATCCACCACGGCGCCTCCTACCCGAACATGATGTCCGGTGACGTCCTCGTCGCCTGCCGCGACTTCCTCGCCGCACGCCCCTCCGAGACCGTCCTCATGCGGGTCAAGCAGGAATACTCCGAGGACACCGACGCGACCTTCCGCCGGATCTTCGATGACTACCTGGACGTACGCGGCTGACGCCCCCTCTTCCGCATCGGCGCCGGCCTCCCGCCCTCGGCTAAGGCCTGTCCCGTTAGTGCTCTCTGAGGTGGGCCGCGCCCCTCGGGGATCAGCCTCGCGTGATGCTGTGAACGGGCCCTGAAACGCCTTGACCTCAACGGAACCTGAGGGTCTACGGTGATCGCGTTCTGTCGATCAGGAGAAGGAGGGGCACGTGAGCGTGACGCTCAGGGAGTACTCGCAGGAGGAGTTGGCTGCTCAACCCATCGGCTCATGGACTGGCGAGGCATACCGGCAGGTGGTCGGCGCTCTCCGTGCGCAGTGAGCGGTGGAGGATCTCACGCAGCCGCATTGGTGGACGCTCAACCACGTTGCCGGGGAGCCGGGTAAGTGGACCCGCGCAATGTTGATCGAGCGGCTGGCGAAGTACGAGGACCTCGGGATCGACTTCAATAGTGTCTTCGATGACCTTGTCGCCCGTGGTTGGCTGACGGAGGACGCAGGGCTCATGACTTTGACCGAGGCGGGAGAGGACGGGCGGCTTCGGGCCAAGGAGCGCAACTTGCGCGTACATCAGCAGATGCACGAAGGCATTGACACGGCCGACTTCGTGACCACAGTCAACGTCCTGCGTCGTATGGTCGCCAACCTGGGCGGCGACGGCAACCTGCCCGACTGACGGGTGCCGTAGGCAGCCGTACATGGGTGAGAACATCTCAGTGTGGCTGGTGTGATCACGGCGTCGGAGTCGTCCTGGATAGCCCCGTACACCGCGTTGAGCATGCGTCAGTTCGGCAAGCTGATCACGGCACTGCGTCGGGAGGGCGCGGACCCGGTCCGCAAGGGTCGGCCGTGGAGCCTGCCTCTCGAGGATCAGGTCCTGCTGATCGCCGCGTACTGGCGGACCAGCCTGACCATGCGGCAGCTCGCGCCGCTGTTCGGGGTCTCCAAATCTGCGGCCGACCGCATCATCGACCACCTCGGGCCGTTGCTCGCCCTGCAGCAGCGCAAGCGCTTCCGCAAGGACGCCGTGTTGCTCGTTGACGGCACCTTGGCGCCCACCCGCGACCACAGCATCGCCGAGCAGTCCAAGAACTACCGGTACTCGACCAGTCACCAGGTCGTCATCGACGCCGACACCCGGCTCGTCGTTGCCGTCGGCCGGCCGCTGCCGGCAACCGCAACGACTGCAAGGCATGGGAGCTGTCCGGCGCGAAAAACGCCGTCGGCAAGACCACGGTCATCGCGGACGGCGGCTACCAGGGCACCGGCCTGGTCATCCCGCACCGCCGCGAACGCGGCCAGGCCGAACTCCCGCCATGGAAAGAGGAACGCAACGCCTCCCCCCGCAAGGTCCGCGCCCGCGTCGAGCACGCTTTCGCCTGTATGAAGGGCTGGAAGATTATCCGGGACTGTCGCCTCAAGGGCGACGGCGGACACCACGCCATGCTCGGCATCGCCCGCCTGCACAACCTCACCGGATGACGTAGCAATGAGCTGGTCAACCAGCACGTCGTAGATCATTTACGGGACAGCCCATAGCCCGCGGCCGGGTCGTCCTCCTCGCCGGCAACGCGCGCCTGCCGGGCGTCCGTTACGGCGACGGAGAGCTCTTCGGCATCCAGGACGACTACATGGCGGAGCCGGGGCCCAAGTCTCGAAGATCGAGGCCCACTTCAGGAGGGCCGCCACCCAGCCGGGCAAGCTGTACGTCAACTACGTCTCCACGGCGGCCCTGCTCCCACCCCGCTCGAACTCCGACCGCCTGAACCCGATGGTCCATGCCTTCCTCGACGGTGCGGAGGCGACAGCCTGGAAGGGCCTCGGCATCGTCCCGACGGACTTCCCGGACACCCATGTCGGCCTGGTGGAGTCACTGGTTCACCACAAGTGACCTTTTCCTGGCGGGCGCGGCGGGGAAGCGGTCGGACTCGTCGGCCAGGACTCCCCGTACGAACGCGTCCCACTGCTGGCGGGTGGTCGCGACGGTGCCGCTGCCGTTGAGCTGGACGAGGTCTCCGGGGCCATGGGTGACGGCGGTCCCGGACCGCGGTGGGAGTTCCCGGGCCTTGAGAGCGCGGAGCAGGGTGGCGAAGGCGGCGGGGGTGGTGGCGAGTATGCCCTGTTCCGGGCCGGCGCTTTCGGTGAGTCCGACGACTCCGTCGGCCGAGGAGACGTGGGCACGCACGACTCACCTTCGCCGCAGAACGACGACTTCTGCCAGTTGTCGGGGTAGATGACTTTTTCAGGGGGTCTTGGCGATGGCGGGAATGAAGTCCCTGGAGCGTGGGGGCATGAGGGCCAGATGCTCCAGGCGTTCGAAGATGCGCCGGTACTTGTCGAGTTGGCCCTGGCGTCCCGTAGGACGATGCCGTGTGACTGGTCGAGCTGAACCGTGTCGAGCTGTGGCACCGGCCCCCCATGCACGTAGGAGATGGGCTGGCCCGAGCCCGGATATCCGTCGGCTTCGAACGGGATGGCGAGGAACGTGGTGTGCTCGCGATCGCCCATGGCCAACAGGTGTTCCGGCTGTCGCTTGGCCGTGAGCCGCCCGCCGACCCTCATGCGCAGGGCGGCCTCGTGGCTGACCGCCCGATAGGAGGCCGGGGCGTCGCGGTACACGACTGCCTGCCGCTTGATGCGGAAGGACAGTCGGTGCTCGACCTCAGGAGGGGGTTCCGGCAGCACCTGCTGGAAGACGGCCCCAGCGTGGTCGGTGGTCTGCAGGAGTCCCGGCAGCCCGGATGTGTGGGCCGTGCGCAGCGCCCGGCCCGTGGTGTTCGAGTTCGGCCAGGTCGAGGAGCTCGCTGGACAGGATGTCGCGGTACGCCTCCCACCAACCGCGCTTGCGCTCGCCCGTCACTGCGGCCAGGGCGTCGACCAGGTCGTGGTCGGGGCATTCGTAGTGGCAGGCCGGTGTGCGTACGCACTCGGCGCTGACGCCGTAGCGGCCCGCCTCGATGTTGCTCATACGGGCCTGGTTGCCACCCAGGAGTTTCGCCGCCTTCGTGGCGGTGAGGCCGGCGCGCTCGCGCAGCCTGCGCAGTTCTGTGCCGAGCCGTTGACGACGGAGTTCCGTTGCACGAAGGGGACTTGGGCAGGTCACCTCCGCAACAGAACTTCGTTGCGTGCGGTCGCGCATCCATCCAGCATCGTCACACTGCCGTGACCTGCACGCTCTCAAGGTCGCTACGACGTTGCCATCGCCCTGAGGCCCGGCTCGGGCCGGCGTGCCCGCACACATGATTCGCCCTGGCAGACCTGCTCAGCAGGCCTGCCAGGGCGGGTCACACGACCAGGGAGCGGGGCCCCCTGGAGACCAAAAGCGCGGAGAGGGCAGGATTCGAACCTGCGCGGGCCCATTGAACCCGACCTTCGAGCCGTAGCTCAGGCCCCCGATAAACCACTCCGGGCACCTCTCCAAAACCACCCGATTACGCGGGCTGATTTCGCGGAGAGGGCAGGATTCGAACCTGCGCGGGCCCATTGAACCCGACCTTCGAGCCGTAGCTCAGGCCCCCGATAAACCACTCCGGGCACCTCTCCAAGACCACCCGATTACGCGGGCTGGCTTCGCGGAGAGGGCAGGATTCGAACCTGCGCGGGCCCATTGAACCCGACCTTCGAGCCGTAGCTCAGGCCCCCGATAAACCACTCCGGGCACCTCTCCAAGACCACCCGGTGTCGACCCGGCTGTTCCTGAGAACAACAATGACAGATGCCTCTGATACGGACCTGACACGGAGCTGACGTGTCTCCGACATCCCACGAGAACCCCCTTTCGGTGCCGAGCGGTCCGATGCTCTAATTCCATGGGCCCAGCCCCACCGAGAGGGAGCGCGAACGTGTCCATGATTGAAACGGACAGCCCGATATTCCGGGCCGTCCAGAAGCACAGCCAGGCCGAAAATCCCAGTTCATTTCTCGCGCTGAACGAGGGCAACGAAACATTCAGCGTCCCTGAGATCGACGGGGTGATCTTCTACCGGCGGGCGGGCCGATACGCCGTTCAGTTCGGCGGCCCCTTTGTCGAGAAGGCGTCGTACGACGCACTCCTCGAGCGCTTCGTCGCGTACGTTCACGACGAAGGCCTCAGCCTCGTCGGCGTACAGCTCCAGCGTGACGACGCCGAGGCCTACGCCCGCCAGGGCTTCACGGTCAATCAGATCGGGGCTTCCTGGGCGGTGCGCATACCGGACCTCACACTGCGGGGCACCCGGTTCATGCAGTTGCGCAACAAGGTCTCCCGAGCGCACCGCAACGGCCTGAAGATCCAGGAGGCCCAGGCGTCGGATTGGCAGGACGGCCTGGCGAGGATCGACCGTGCGTGGCTCGGGGCGAAGGGCGAAGGCGCCCGCCCCCTGGAGTTCCTGGTGGGCCAGATCGGCGGCACGATGCAGGCCCACCGCCGACTCTTCGTCGGGACCATCGACGATGCACCGGTCGCGTACATCTCCTACTCGCCCGTGTACGGCTCGCGCGCCGGCTGGATGCACGACCTGAGCCGGCGCATCCCGGAGGGCTCTCCCGGGCTGATGGAGGCGATCAACGCCCACGCGCTCGAGGTGTTCCGAGGTGAGGGGGTGGAGTGGCTGCACTTCGGCTTCACGCCCTTCACGGGTCTGGACGCGGGCCACGAGGTTCCCGGTCACAGTCCGGCGTTCCAGTGGCTGATGCGCTTCCTGTGGGCCGAGGGCTCCGCTCTCTACCCCGCGCAGACACAGCTGGCCTACAAGCAGAAGTGGGCTGCCGACGTCCTCATCCCCGAGTACGTCGCCTTCGAGAATCAGGCCTCGCTTGCAGGCTTCGCCCATATCTTCCGCGCCAGCAACGCCCTATGAGCATCCGTAGAAGCACTTTTCCCCGCATGTGGCCCACGAAAGGAAGACCGTGTCCTACGCATCTCTCAGCACCGACCAGCTTCGACAGTCGATGGTCGAGCACCTCATGCAGATCATGGGATGCCCCGACGACGAGACGCTGGCGCGCGACGCCGACTCCCTCCTGCTGACCCTGGACCACCGGCTGGCCCATGAAGCGGCAGCGGCCTGACTCGCGCTGCCCCACCCCAGTCAGCCGGGTATCAGACCCGCATCAGCGCGGTAGGCGAGGCTGGTGGCGCACTGGCTCGGAACCAGGCGCAACGCACCGCACTGCCATGGCACAAGTGCGGGCAAGGTCACGAAGCCACCTTGTGGCTCCTGCCTCTCACCCTGCGCAGCCACCTGATCGTGGGACGGCTGCCGTGCCACCGCCTTACCACCGGGTACATCAGCCCAAGGAGTGCACCGTATGTCATCGCCGCACGTCCCTTCCCAGAACGGCGTGGTCGAGTCGCTCGACGCACACCGCGCGACTCCGGCTCCACAGACCGCAGGAGCCTCCGCAACGTTCTCCGAGCTTCTGAAGCGAGTGAAGGCCGAGGGCTTGCTGGACTTCGACCCGCGCTACTACACAGGCCGTCTGGCACTCAACACCCTGCTCCTGGCCGCCGGTTTCACGGCGTTCTTCCTGCTCGGCGACTCCTGGTGGCAGCTGGTTGTGGCCGCGTGGCTGGGCCTGTGCGGGACGCAGAGCGCCTACATGTTCCACGACGCCGGCCACAAGGCGATGTTCCGCGACAAGCGGGTCGCCACGGCCGTGGGCTACATCCACGCCAACCTGATCAACGGGTCGAGTTATGGATGGTGGGTCAACCACCACAACCGGCACCACAGCAACCCGAACCATCTGGACATGGACCCCGACATCGGACGCCGCACCGCGATCTTCGATCTCAAGCAGTACGCCAGCCGCCGGGGAGTCAAGCGTTTCATCGTCCGGTACCAGAGCGTCCTGTTCTTCGTCCTGCTGGTCTTCGAGTCCCTCAAGATGAACAAGACCGCCATCAAGGTGATCTCCCAGGGACAGACCAAGCGCCCGGTACTCGAGGCTTCGCTCATCGTGCTGCGTGCGGCGATCTACCTGACGCTGGCCTTCACCGTGCTCTCCCCGCTGCTCGCCGTCGTCTTCATCGTCGTCCAGCAGTTCGTCCAGGGCCTCTACTTCGGCATGATCTTCGCCCCGAACCACAAGGGCATGGAGATCCGCGACGGCGAGGAGGAGACCTTGGACTGGCTGGAGCGCCAGGTGCTCACCTCGCGCAACATCCGCCCTTCTCGGATCATCGACTTCATGTACGGCGGTCTCAACTACCAGGTCGAGCACCACCTCTTTCCCTCGATGGCGCAGAAGAACCTGCCCCGTGCCCGGGAGTTGACCCGCGAGTACTGCGCGGAGCGAGGCGTTCCCTATCACGAGGTGGGCTTCTGGGCCTCGTACCGCGAGGTGGCCGGCTTCCTCCACGAGGTGAGCGCACCCGTGCGCCGGGGCGAGGTCGAGCAGACGCTGGAGCGGCGCGCCGCCTGACACGCGCCGCCGAGCTCTGACCTCCCGACAGCCCCCACAGCGGACAGACCGGTCGGCGACCGCGGCCCGAGCCGTGCGGTCGCCGACCTGCGTCGTCACGACGCGGCGAAGAAGAAGCGAAAGCCCAGACGAGGAGTTGTCCCCCGATGCTTGAGAGGTCCTAAGAAGCCGTTGCCATACCGATCATGGAGTCTGTCGATCGAACAGGAGTCTCGATCGGGTGATCGCGGGCCCTGACCGGCATGAGAGCAGGGCCTGGCGGTATGCGGGGAAAATCCAGGGGAGCGGACGGCCACGCGCTGCTACGGTCGGGCGCCATGAGCTGGCTTCCCGATGACTTCGCCCACCCCGTCCTGGTACCGCTGCCGGGCGGTGGTCATCACCTGCGGCCGATCCGGGAGGCGGACACCCCGCTCGACTATCCGGCTGTGATGGGTTCGCGCGAGCGGCTGTGGACCATCTTCGGCCCGGCCTGGGGCTGGCCCGCGGCCACCATGACCTACGAGGCCGACCAGGCCGACCTGTTGCGGCACGAGAAGGAGATCGCCGCACACCAGTCCTTCAACTACGCGCTGTTCGACGCGGCGGAGACAGCTCTGCTCGGCTGTGTCTACATCGACCCACCGGAGAGGGCCGGCGCGGACGGCGAGATCTCCTGGTGGGTGGTGGACGAGCTGGTGGGCAGCAAGGTCGAGCAGGCCCTCGATGCGCTGGTGCCGCAGTGGATCGCCGCCGACTGGCCGTTCGAGCAGCCGCGCTTCCTCGGCCGCGAGATCTCCTGGTCGGACTGGCTCGCCCTGCCGGAGCATCCCGACACGTAAGTGGTTGTTGCCCGTACCGATCTCGAAGGCTGTCGATCGAACGGGAGTCTCGATCGGGTGAGTGCGGCGGTTTCCGCGCGTGAAAGCAGGGCCTCCTGGTAGCTCGGGGGTTCGATCCCATTCCGAGTGGTTCCAGGAGGCCCTGTTGTCTTTGTTGGACGTGCCCGAGCACGTTGACTTCAACTCGCCCGCCGTGTCGTGCGATTGCCTCGCGCACGTGTACGGCAACGCGGCCGACCATCCGGACCTGGTGCGCCGGTATCCGTCGGACATGACGGACGCGGAGTGGGCGGCCGTCCGGCCGTTGCTGCCGGTGCCGGCCTGGTTCCAGGGGCGGGGTGGACGGCCCGAGGGCTACTGCCACCGGCAGCTGTTGGACGCGATCCGCTACCTGGTCGCGGGCGGATCTCATGGCGGGCGATGCCCGCGGACTTCCCCGCATGGGCCCGGGTCTACGCCTTCTTCCGCCGCTGGCGGCTGGGCCTTGACGCGACGTCGGCGAAGGTCGGGGGACTGCGGTCGAAAACCCGGCGCGGGTAGACGTCGACGCCGTGGCAGAGCCCACCACCACCGGTACGACGCGTTCCCGGTACGTGACCCCGCAGAGTGACGACCCCACCCCGGACCTCCACCGCGACGGTGCTCGCGCCCGGGCCGAGGATGTGCCCCAGGACGTCGTGTTCGGCCTCGCCGCGGATCTCGGCGTCGGAGCGGATGAAGGCGTCGAGCAGATCGCTCCACGCTCGGATCGGACCGTCATCGTGCAGCAGAAACAGGGCAACTGGCGGGGTGTCAGCCTCTAGGGGATCGTCCATTTTTCAGGTGAACTTACCGCTTTCCATAGAGATAGGCGCTAGACATCCTCCTACCCTTTTCTCCGACTCGAGCAGTACAAGCACGGTGTGCCGCCCTCTTTGGGCTCGATGACCGTCGGGGGTTCGCATGAGGCTGGGACAAGCCGGTTGGTGGGGCTCGTTGCACGCCGTTCGTATGGGGTGGTCATCGGCGGCATGCGAGTGGGGCAGGACTCTGCGGCTGGCATCCGTGCTTGCCGCCGCAATGAGCGCGAGCGCGACGGCGGTGCTGTTCATCCCAGTCGGCGTAGGAGTGCCGGCTGCGCATGGCCTGGCCGCCCTGTCCCTCCTTGGGCGTGCCAGGACGGCCGCCGGAAGGGTGCGTCTTCGCCTCGCACTCTTCGCGGGTTCCGTGGCAGCGGGTGGCCTTCACCACCTCGCGGTCAGTCAGCTCCCTTCCTTTCAAGGGGAGCTCGCTGGTGGCGTCCACTTCGTCCTCCAGTTGCTGGCGGTCACCGGAATCGTCCTGTGTCTGGTGGTGGCGATCGCCGGATTGGTCGTCGCGGTGGCGGACGGCGGCACGACGCTGATCTGGCTGCGGCGAGTCCTGGACGGATGGATGATCGCCGGCTCCCTGCTCACACTGGGCTGGGTGCTGCTGCTGCATCGCGCCGACCAAAGCGGCGATGCCTTCGGGTCCTTGCATAATCTGGCACGCGTGGTCACGGACATCCTGGTCTTTGGACTTCTGGTGGCACTGCGCTACTCCCTGAAGCGTCCTGAGCGCACCGCGACAACGGTGGGCGTCCTGGGCATCGTCGTGTTGTCCGCAAGCGACATGCTGCGCATCCTCATGCCGGCCCCCGGCACCTGGCACGGCATTCCCGGCGCGGCGGCCTGCTCGATCACTGGCCTGCTCCTCATCGCCGTGGCCCCATGGCTGGCCGGAGGCACCAGCGTCGTGGACGTCGACCAGCGCATCATGCCCGTCGTCGGGGTCGTGGCCGCTTTCGTGCCCGTGGCCATCTGCGTCCTGGCCTTGACCGCTCACACCATGGTCGGCGGCCGCACCAACCTGGTCCCGTTGGTCCTGGCAGGTTCGCTGCTTATCGCGCTCGGCATCCGGCAGGGCATCATCCACGCCGACCACCTGCACATCACCCGCGAAGCCACCACCCGGGAAGCGCTCTACCGCACCTTGGTCGACGGCACTCGCGACGTGATCACCATCGTCACCCTGGACGGATGCGTACGCTACGTCAGTCCTGCCGCCCACCACGTCTTCGGTTACCGGCCTGAGGACCTGCTGGGTGCCCGTCTGCCCCTGTACTGCCACCCCGACGACCTGACGGCGCTGATGCAAGCAGTCGAGACGCTGCGGCAGGAAGCCGCAGCAGGCATCCGCGGTCCGGGCCGCCGCGTGTCCTGCCGGGTCCGCCACGCCGACGGGCGTTGGCGCCACGTCGAATCGACCGTCAGCCACCACACCGAGGGAATGATCTTCAGCAGTCGCGATGTGACCGACCGGGTCGCCCAGCAGGAGCAACTCGAGCACCTGGCCTTCCACGACGCGCTCACCGGACTGCCCAACCGGGCCCTGTTCGCCGACCGCGTCGCGCATGCTCTGCGGAAGCGGATCACTCACACAGCCCCGCCCGCAGTGCTCTTCATGGACCTGGACGGATTCAAGGCTGTCAACGACTCGGCCGGACACGCGGTGGGCGACGTTCTCCTGATCCACGCCGCTCGTCGGCTCCAGGCATCCGTACGGGCTGAAGACACCGTAGCCCGCCTCGGCGGTGACGAGTTCGCCGCCCTCCTGGAAGGAGAGGCCGGGACACACCCCTCACGTGCCAAAGACGTCGCCGAGAGAATTCTGTCTGCCCTGACACAGCCCTACGAGATCGCAGGCAAAGAGGCACTCGTCTCAGCCTCCATCGGCATGACAGTAGCCCTCCCGGGCGTCACACCAGACGAACTCCTCCGCCAAGCCGATGAAGCCATGTACGAGGCGAAGAGAGCAGGCAAAGGCCGCATCCGCATGCACATCCCCCAGTCCCGCCAAACCCGCCACAGTCCGTCACCCGAGGCCCGTCAGACGGCCATGCCCCTCGAGGCGTCAGACGAACCGGCTGCGCACGGGCTGGGACAGTGACCCCGTCCTGCCGGTACCCAAAGCCGTGATCCGAGCCTGATCGGCCATCAGGGATTGTCATGGCCGTGAGCCAGAGCTTCGAGGCGCCGGGAGGCTGTCGGCAAGCGAGCATCGCCGCGATCATGCTCGCCGACGACCTGAACGAGGACGCTTCCGGCTGGCGGGCAAGCGGGGGTCTCGGGCTCTGCGGCGCGGGCCCGGCCGTGGGCGTGCATGGCCGGTCTCCCGGCCCTCGAACAGCTTGAGTCCCACCAGCTGCCCTCGGATCCGAGGGCAGCCAGAGGGCGACCGGGTTCACAAACACGCAGTCATGGTGCGTGTTCCATGTGCTCCTCCAGTTCGACGGCGAGTGCCGGGTCGGGTCGAGGGACCAGGCCGTAGTCCTCGTCGGTGTCCGCTGCAAGGCGGCATACGGCGTCAGCGATCTTGAAGTGACCGAGGGCCCAGCTGAGCACGCCTCCGGCTCCACGAGCCGGATTGTCCGCCCACTCGCCGGGCCGAAGCGGGGCGAACGCGGTGATCGTGCCGGTCACGGCGCGCAGTGGGAGCAGCTTCCGGTGAGCGGGGTGCGGGGCGGTGTCACTGGGCGGGTACAGGTCGCTTCCTATGTGGTGGTGGAGGGTGAGCGCCTGGCGGTACCAGAAGCGGGCCATGCCGTCCTCGCTGTACCGCGTGTGGTGCAGAGAGAGGCAGTAGGCGGCGGTGACGACGCCGGCGCCTGCGGCGAACTGCCGCCCGAACCAGGCGCCTTCGGAGCGGTCGGACAGATAGAGCAGGCAGGCGAACTTCAGGGCTCCAGGCGGGCGCATTCGTCCATCGCGTCGGTGATCCGGCTCGCGCCGCGGCTGCGTTTGCCTGCGTTCCAGCAGTCGCCGACGTGGACGTGGACCGGTGTGCTGTCTCGGGTGAGGCCGCGCTCGATCAGCCGGTCCGGGGCCGACGGCCGGGCGTCGATGCCGCGCTGCTACTCCGCCTGGTGGCGTGGCCACACGCGACCACACGCCGCCCGCCCGGCTGCACCCTGTCACCTGCCCAGCGGACGGTCATCCGAGGTTCTCGAGACGCGGGCACCGGCGACTCAGGAGTCTTTGCACTACGAGGTGGCGGCTGCCTCGGGATTCGACACGCCCGTCCTGGTGTCAATCACCACCACCACATCCGATTTGTCATATTTTCCGATTACTACCGTCTCTCTTCACAGGAATACCGAGGCCTGCCCCGCCATGCCCGACAGACAGAACCGGACGCCCACGGCGCGCGGCCTCCGCGCGCACACGCTGCGAGCCTGCGCCGCCACCGCAGCCATGGCGTCGCTCGCCGCCTGTTCCGCCACCGGCACGCCCTACGAGGCGCAGGCGCCCTTGGCGCGGGCGGGTAAGCCGGCCCCCGGGCCGGCGGCACCGCACGAAGACCGCGGCGCGACTCTTGCCAGAGCGCTCGGGACAGTCCTGCCGCGCGGCAACACGCGGCTGGCAGTGGCGGTGTTCGACCAGGACAGCGGCAGCCAGGAGATCGCGTCTTACGGGCAAGACGCGACGTTCGCCACGGCGAGCATCATCAAGGTGAACATCCTGGCGGCCCTGCTGCTTCAGTCGCAGGACGAGCACCGCGAGCTGACAGCCGCGGAGCGTCGGAATGCCGAGGCGATGATCCGGACAAGCGACAACGAGGCGGCGAACGTGCTGTGGCGGGCGATCGGCGAGGCGGAAGGCCTCGCCGCGGCGAACGAACGGCTGGGGCTTTCCTCGACACGGGGCGGCCCCGGCCTCAGGTGGGGGCTCACCCAGACCACTGCGAGGGACCAGGTCAAGCTGTTGCGCGCGGTCTTCTCCCGAGGGCCGGTGGCCTCCGCCCGCTCGCCGGAAACGCTGAGCCAGGCGTCCCGTTCCTACATCCGCGACCTGATGGGCCAGGTCGCGCAGGGCCAGGACTGGGGGGTGTCCGCGGCCGGCCCCCAGGGCTCCCGATGGGCCCTCAAGAACGGCTGGGTGCAGCGGAGCGCAACCGGCCTGTGGGTCATCAACAGCATCGGTCAGGTCACGGTGCACGGGCGCCGGTACTTGGTTTCGGTCCTCAGCAGCGGCAACGCGTCGATGCAGAGCGGGATCTCGCTGGTCGAACGGGCGGCCAGAGCCGCGGTTGGCGCGGCCAGCGCACACGTCCACCCCTGGCCGCAGTAAGCAGTCCGACGACCCGGGGCGCTACCGCATGCCTGGCGTGCCCACGCTCCGTCCGGGACACTGTCTCCGCTGGCCGGCGAAAGCCCGCGCAGCCGACATGCCGTCATGGTGCGGCAGCCTGCCGCAGCCATGGTGGCCGATGCTGTGGCCGAGTTGCAGGACCTGCTTGTCCGCAATCCGTGACCGCGGCAGCTCGATCCGCCACAACTCCGGCCGCACCGCCCGCGCGTACAAGAAGCGCAACCACAGCGGCCGGCACGTGTGCGTCACCCTCAGCGGCGGCTCCACCCACGACCTGCGCGGCTACAACCTCAACGACCAGACCTGCCCCCTGAAAATCGACCGCAAGGACTGCGGCTGGCCCTCCCCCACTCACTGCCGGCAAACGCCCGATTCCTACACAGCAGTCAGCCCCGCCCGGCGGGCGGGCACCGGGCGGGGAAGGCTCGGTGTCCAGCGCGGCCAGGTGCGCCCTGTCACTGACTCTTGGCGGCAGGGCGCGCCACGAGTCCGCTCTGGTCCCGCGCCGGGCTCGGTGCCGGGACTACTGCGGCGGGGGTGCCTCGCCGGACACGGCGATACCTGCCTGGTGGAAGTCGTCCACGGCCGCGGCCGTCGTGTCCGGGGCGACTCCGACCGAGTAGTCCAGGCGTACCCGTGCGCGGAAGCCGGCCTTCACGGCGTCCAGCGCGGTGGCACGCACGCAGTGATCCGTGGCGATGCCCACCACGTCGACGTCCTCGACCCCGCGGGCGCGCAGCCAGTCCGCGAGGGGGGTTCCTTCTTCGTCGGCTCCTTCGAAGCCGCTCTTGGAGGCGCTGTGCGCGCCCTTGAAGAAGACGGCGTCGACTTTTCCGCCCGTGACGGCGGGGGCGAAGTGAGGGTGGAACTCGCTGCCCTCGTCTCCGACGACGCAGTGGACGGGGAAGCTGTCCTTGAAGTCCGGGTTCTGGGAGAAGTGACCTCCCGGGTCGATGTGGTGGTCGCGGGTGGCGACGACGTACTGGTAGTCACGGCCCGCGGTCTGCTCCACCAGATCGGCGATCCTGGCCGCGATCCGCGCACCACCCGGGACGGGAATACTGCCTCCTTCACAGAAGTCGTTCTGCACATCCACGACGATCAACCCTCGGCTCACCATGACCACCCTTCATCACGACGGAACACCCCCGCGTTCTACCCGCCCCGCACGCCCCCGGGGGACATAGGCGGCTGGGCTCACCCGTACGGCTCAGGGTCTTCACCGCAGGAGCGATTCACACCCGCCGAAGGCCATGCCCTGCACGGGCCGCTGCTCCCTGTCTGGTGTCACCGCACCAGCGACGCGGCGGCGCCGGCCAGTGGCCCCGCCGCCCGGAGGCGGCGGGGCGAGCAGGTCGGTTACGCGACCGGCTCGTACGTCACGGTCTGGTCCGGACATCCGGCCGCTACCTCGCGCAGAGCCGCCGCCACGGCTTCATCGGCCGCAAGGCACCAGCGGAGCTTCGCCGCGACCCACTCGGCGACGTACCGGCAGTGCACGTCGGCGGCAGCCACCGGGCAGGATCCTGGACTGCCGCGGACCGGTTCGAGCGGGCGGTGACCGCGACCAGGCTGACGGCGGCACCCTGGTCGTTGGCGTACGCCTCGCGGCGCTGCGCCGTCCACGTCGACGCACCGCTGTCCCAGCCTTCCGCGCAGGCACCATGTGGTCGATGTCCAGACCGGAGGCTGCGTCACCCACACCTGGTCGTAGTACGACCGCCAGCGACCGCCCCTCAGACGACAGTCAGCGCCGACAGTCGAGGGTTCGACGGCCTCGGAGTTCAGGACCTCGGCGCGGGCATTGCAGCCGTCGGACAGGGGGGCGCCGGCGTTCCAGTGGCGGCAGGCGTCCCGGTCGTAGCCTTCCCCGGACTCCGTCCGCAGGGGCAGGTGGACGATGCTTCGGCCAAGGGAGCGTCTGTGCCGCGTGGATGGGCGGTGCGAGGGTTGAGGGGCAGGCCAGCGAGGGAGGCGGCGGGCCAGGCCGCACAGTACGGTTCTGAGCATGAGTTGCAGGGCCAATGCCTCCCGGATGAGGCCCCTCACGGCTGCACTTCGTCAGCTGGGCTGGTCTCCGATGTAGCGCCGGATACCGCCGCAGGAGTTGACGTGCCACACATTGCCGTCGGCGCCCACGCCGATGTCCGACGCTCCCCCGAGGATGCCGATCCAGGGGTTGGTGTCGGGGCCGGTGTAGCGGTAGATCACGCTGCCCTCTCGTTCCCTCACGGCGCTTCCGCAGCCCCACTCAGGCCGGGCCGCACCCCGACTGTCGGCGGCTGTGCGCGGCGGTCCCGCACGGCGCGCAGCAGGAGCGAGCGTGCCCCGATCCCCCGGCCGCGGCCGCGCCCGCCTATCCAGCCCCCTCTCCTGCACTCACTGCCGGGGACATGGGCGACAGCGGCCACAACGGGGATGCCATCCGACCGCCACAAGGCCGTCATCCCCGACGCGCTGCTGTACTGCCGACGCGGCGACAGGACCTCCTGCGGGCGTTCATGGAAGTCGACCGGGCCACCGTGGGCCCTGAAGTAAGCACCCGCTACACCGCCAACGGCAAGTGCATCCGGACCGGACAATCCCTGACCGCCCCGGACACGCGTAGGGAACCACCGACGGACCCCCTGGAGCTGATCTTCGTGAAACCGGCGGACGTCGACGGCGACCTGGACGCCTGACGCTCGTGGACCTTGGTCTGGACGAGGACCAGTGGAGACGCGCGTCCAAGGGCGGGGGGATCAGGCCGTGGCGGCGCGCTCGATCAGATCCGCGGCCGTACGCAGCCCGTCGCGCGCCCGAATCGTCTCACCGGCCTCGGTGAGCGTGCGCCGCAGGGTCATATCACTGAGCAACCGGCCGATTGCGCCGTGGAGTTGGGCGTCGGTGAAGCGGTACGGGTCGAGCCGGACGCCGTAACCCAGTTCGGCCATGCGCTGGGCGTTGTCGTACTGGTCCCAGAACAGCGGCAGCACGATCATGGGCTTGCCGAAGTGTAGAGCCTCCGTGATCGTGTTGTTGCCGCCGTGCGTGATGACGAGGTCGACCAGCGGCAGGATCCGGGTCTGCGGCAGGAACTCCGTGCCCCACATGTTCGGCGGGAGCTCGATCTCGTCGTGCAGCGGGCCTTTGGAGACGATGTAGCGGTGTGGGGTGCGGGCGAGCGAGGCGATGACTCGGCGCATGAGGTCCACGTCGGCCGAGCCGAGCGAGCCGAGGCTGAAGTAGATCAGCGCGCCGCCGTCGGCCAGGCCGGGCGGCAGCGTGAACTTCTCCTCCGTCTCGCGGACCGAGGAGTCCAGCCGATGCCAGGTGGGGCCCAGCGGACGAGCGTCCGTGTAGTCGGCCGACTCGGGATAGGTGTACAGGTTCAGATCGCCCTCGTGGACGAACTCCAGGTCGGGCAGGGGACGCGCGCCCTGCTCGGTCACCCAGGTACTGAAGTCGCTCCACAGGGCCCGGTGCGTGCGGTCGTACTCGGCGCGGAACTCGTCCCACCCGCTTTGGTCCCCGGCCGGATACCCGGAGAACGGCGGCGGAACGCGCTCGCCCTTCATCTCCAGCGGGTTGCAGGAGACGACCCGTACGAAGGGAACGCCCGCCGTGGTCAGCGCCGGGAAGCAGACGACGTTGTCCTCGACGATCACATCCGGCCGGACCCGGTCGATGATCTCCTTCATCTGCGGCTCGCAGTACCGGGCGCCGGAGACCAGCTCCTCCCATACCGGCTTTATCCAGGTGCCCAGCTGCTCGATGGTCGGCTTGCGGAACTCCGGCGCGGTGTCCCGTATGAAGTCTTTCCAGAACTGGCCCGCGTCCTGGGGCTGTTCGGGCGGCGGGGCCAGATTGACCAGCTCCTCCTCGAAGCCGAGCGGCGCGAGGCGGCCCTTCCAGGACGCCTCCGCGGCGAACACCACTCGGTGCCCGCGGCGGCGCAGGACATCCCCGATCCCCACGCAGTTGTTCGTCGGCCCGTACGCGCTCTCCGGTGCGAAGAGGATGGTCAGAGGCCGTAACGGTCTTCCGGTTGGTGACAAGCCCAACTCCTTTACTGGCAAGGGCGGTTGTGAAGTCTCGCACCGGGTTCGAACGCCGGGCAAGACCGCCGGAACCGCCACCCTTCTCCCCTCACGACAGGACTGCGGGCAAGACTCCTACGGGCAGGATCCATCCCCGGCAGCGGGCCCGTCCAGCAGCGGCGGAAGCAGTCCCGAGCAGTTCACCAGGTCATAGGAGCACTCCAAGCCGCTCTGCTGCATCCGGGTGGACTGTCACGCCGGCCGCAACCAGCTCCCCCTCACACGAAGTCTCCCTCCACAACCAAAGCGTTGAGAGGAGCCTGTCCATGGCCCACACCACCACCCCTACGCCTGACCGGCTGTCCTGGGCACACGATGACTTCCTGCTGCCGCCGCCCAACCCCGCCCAGCGCCTCAACCTCACCCTCCCCGCGCGGGATGTGCACCGCCTGGAACTCCACGCGGCACTGACCACCGCCGGCGTCGCCCCCATGCCCGGCGACCGCGAGGCCATCGACCACCTCAGCACCCTGCCCGACCACGTCCACACCGCACTGCACCGCTGGCTCACCCACACCACCCGACAACCAGCCCCCACAAACAGCTGACGAAGATCCTCACCGCCTGACGGCCTGAACGCCAACCGTGTCGGCGTCCGCGATCCGTTGCGCGAACGAGTGCCGGAGGGCGTAGGGGAAGATCTTCGCCCCGCGCCGCTTGCGCCCCAGGCGCTGCGCCGCCCGTTCCGCGGCCCGCACCGTTCGTCCTCCGCGTCGGCCTGCGCGGCCTGGCGGCGGTGGAGGGCATCACCGTCGGGATGGTCGAGCGGGGCAGCCAGCATCTGCTCACCCTCGCGTCCCAGGCGCCGCCCATCACGGCCACCGCCTCGCGCCCGCCCTCCCCGCCAGGCCGAACCTCACTGGCCGCCGGAGCTGCCCGGTGCTGTCATGGGTAGGGGAACCTGCGTGGACGAGCCGGCAGGCTCCGTGGAGGCCGGCGCCCGCGCGTGGTCCGCCCGGGCGGTCCGACCGCGCCCGCCCCGTCGTAAGCGGAGGAGGCCGATGCCATGCTGCGCCGCCGCACGGTCGGTGACGTGATGACCGAGGAGGTCGTCACCCTCCGCCCCGACACACCGTTCCAGGAGGTCGCTGCCCTGCTGGACGCGAACGACATCGTCGCGGCCCCCGTCGTCGACGATGACGGCATCCCCGTCGGCGTCGTGTCCGCATCCGACGTGCTGCGGCACGAGACCGGCATGCCCGACCCGCAGGGGCAGGACGGGGACGACGAGCACGCCTGGGGCAAGGCCCGGGCCCGGACCGCGGGCACGCTCATGAGCAGCCCCGTCTTCACCGCCCGCGCCGACTGGACAATCCCCCGGGCCGCTCGGGAACTCCGTCGACAACACGTCAAGCAGCTGCCGGTCGTCGACGACAACGGGTTCCTCACCGGCATCGTCACCCGCAGCGACCTGCTCGACGCCTTCATCCGCTCCGACGACGAGATCCGCGGTGAGATCGAGCAGGACGTCCTGGGGCGCATCCTCGGCCTGGACGAGGGCACCGTCGTGGTGGAGGTCCGGGACGGGGCCGTCACCCTGCGGGGACACCTCCCGGAACCGCGTCTCGTCCCAGTGGTCGTCGGCCTCTGCCAGGGCGTCGACGGTGTCGTCGCCGTGGACGCCCACCTCGCCGCCGCCCGAGCGGGCTGAAAGTTCTGCCCGGGGAGGCCCGACCACCAGGTGCAGTCGAGCAGATCCCGGCACGAGACCGGCCCCTCGCCCGGCGCAGTCGACGGGGTGACGTCGGCGATTTTTGGCACGGTAGCGCTGGTGACCACAGGTCGGCGGCCCCGGGGCCTATCGAGCCGTGACGTCCCGGGGTCGCCGCGCACCGGCCGGTCAACCGGCTGACGGGACGGCCCGAGCCGGCGCCGGGGAGGCAGGCTGCGGACCGCCGACACGCGGCACGACGGTCACTGGTCACGGTCACAGCCCGGGCAGCGACACGGACCCAGGGTGCCAGAAGGTGCGGCAGGCGCCGACGGCTGCAACCGTATGGGTGAGGGGGCTGCTCCACACGAGCTACGCCGGAAGGAGCCAGCCATGATCATGGCGCACCCTTCGCTCCTGCGGGAGCTGGTCGAACGATGCGAAACGCTCAGGCGACGCCTGGCCTCCGACAACAGCCCTGAGACCGACCGCCAGCTCACGGACGCGACCTACACACTGTGTGTGATCACCGGCACCCGCCAGCTGGACACGGCACTGTTCGTCGCCCGTCGACAACTGGCCGAGGTCAGCAGACGACAGCAGCCCCTCCGCCACTGACATGCCGCCTCTCGGCGAAACATGTCGTGGACGGGACGGCTGGCGGCGGCCTGATGCGCGGCACGGTCCCATGCGAGGCAAGAAGCGAGGACCGGTAACCGCCGGACCCTGGCCTGCGTCGATCGCCCGGTCAGTAGCCTTTGACGAAGTCGATCACGTACCACTTTGCGGTGGCTGCGTTGTCCATCGGTGGGGTTGGTGGGTGTGCCCAGTGTGCGGTTGCCCTGGAGGGTGACGCGGAGGTGGTCGCCCAGCGCGCGTGGGTGGCGAGGGTGGGGGCGCGGGTAAGTGCGGGGCAGTGCGAGGGACGCCAGGACGACCGCCACCAGGCGACGCGGCCCGGTCACTGGGGCACTCCTTCCTGCAGACATACGACGGTTCCGGTGAGGGCGGCCGTGTGCAGGGCGGTGAGGGCCGGGAGTGGGATGGTCAGCGGGGTGGATCCCAGGTCGGCGAGGGCGAACAGGCCGTCCTGGTCGTGCTCGCTGCTGCGCCTGACGGTCTGTCCGGGGGCGAGACGGCCGCCGTGGAAGTAGAAGTCGATCACCGGGCCCGTGCCCTTCACGTCGGCCCGGTGGTCGTACCCGACGAACCGGAGCGTGCTATCGAGCACGATGCCGGTCTCCTCGCACATCTCCCGGCGCGCGGCACCGACAGGATTCTCGCCGTGGTCGAGCATGCCGCCCGGCAGCCCCCAGAGCCCGGCACCGGGCTGGTCCCCCGCATAGCGCAACAGCAGGATCCGGTCCTCGGAGTCGAGCAGCAGGACGCACGACGCGACGATGGTCTGCGGCAGCGTCTTGACCCACTCGTCACGCGGCAGCCCGGGCTTTACGTCGGTGGCCGGTACGGTCATGTCCACGGTGGTGTTCCTTCCGTCGTCCGGGCAGCCCGGTACGAGCTGCTCAAACAATGGAACGGCCGGACACGCCGATGGTCACCGGCAGACCCGGGTCAGGTGTCGCAGGCGACCCCGTCGTTGTCACGGTCCAGGTGGGACGCGTAGCCGGGTTCACCACGGCGGATGGGCGCGGCACCGGCGGCACGGACGGCGGAGCAGTTGGCGTAGTAGACGTCTTCCGAGCCGCCCGAGCCGCTGTCGTCGGAGCCGCCACCCGCGGCCGGTTGTGCGGTGACCGTGGTGGTGGCTCTGACGGTCTTGGTGGCGGTGACCGTGGGAGCGGGTTCCGGCTCCTGCGCGAGCGGTGTCGCGGTGGCGGTGGTCGTCGCGGTGACGGTGGCCGTCGGCTGGGGCTTGGCGGCTGCGGGCTTCGCGTCGTCCGTCGTCTCACCACCCGCGCCGATGCCCACGCCGACGAACAGGGCCAGGCCGAGCGCAGGCAGCAGGTAGCGCTTCCGGGCCCAGCGGGGCGCCGGGCGTGCGGGTTGCGGTGCGGGCGGCACGGGATACGGGTTGGCGTGTGGGTCGGCGTACGGATTGGTCATGGTCATCCCCCCAGTGGTGGTACGTCCGGGGATGACCGTAGGTCCGGGAGGCAAAGGATGAGGCAGAAGTGGCCATTCCGTGATGGACATGTGAAGGCAGAGGGTGGGGGTGCGAGCCCAGTCGAAATCAGGACAGACAGCGTCTCACCTGCCCCCCGCGCCCGCGGGGAGCCCGGGACAGAGGCCGCCAAGGCCGGCCGCTCTCTGCCCCGCTGCCTGCCCCGACGGCCAGCCGTCCTGCTGTCGGGCACGATGAACATGCTCAGGGTCGGGCGGCTCAGCGGAATGCGGTGGCATTCTCCGCAGCCCATTGCTGGAACGTCCTGGCCGGGACACCGGTGATCTGGGGAACCGTGTCACGCACCATGAGCAGCTCGTCGTTGACGTCGCCACCCGTCAGATCGAGCACCGCGTCAGCGGCTTCGTCGCCCAGGAGGATGGCCATCTGACGATGGGCTTCCTGCCGGCTGATCTCGGCGAACGGCACTTTCCGCCCCAGCGCTGCCGCGATGGCCCCGACCTGCTGCCGGGCCGTGACCCTCGCCGGGCCAGTCAGCGCATACGTCCGCTCTTGGTGGCCGGGCTCGGTCAGTGCCACCCGAGCCACCGACGCGATGTCCGCAGGGTGGATCGTGGGGAGACCGATGTCCGCATAGGGCACGCGGACCGTTTCATGCTCGCGGATCGCTCCCGCCCACCACAGGGCATTCGAGGCGAACTGCGTGGGCCGCAGGATCGTCCACGTCATGCCGCTGTCCTTGAGCAGCTGCTCGACAGTCAGGTTCTCGTCGGCAGGGCCCAGGTGCGGATGGGTCTGGACGGTAATGGACGAGACCAGCACCACATGTTCTACGCCTGCCCGCCGCGCCGCCTCGATGATGTCGGCGTCCGAACCCATGCGTGACACAAGAAACAGCGATCGGGCCCCCTCCAACACGGGCTTCAGTGAGGCTGTCTCAGCGAAGTCACCCGCAACGGCTTCGACCCCTTCCGGGAACGCGGCCCGTGCAAGGTCACGGGTGAGCCCCCTCAAGGGTCCGGCGCCGAACGCCTGGAGCTCTCGCAAGAGGGCACTTCCTATATTTCCGGTGGCTCCGGTCACCAGGATCACGACGTCTTCTCCTGTCATCAGGTGATGATCAACATGCCGTGACGTTAGGACCTCAACCAAGCTTTGGGTCAAGAAGGAGCGGCAGGTGTCGCGAGCTGGGCACGTTCATCCGCGTACTTCTCCGGGATCTTCCACGGATAACGCCCCCTCATCTGTGCATCTACGGCGAGGAGGAAGCGGTGCTCGCCCTCGTACAACTGCTGTCAGCTTTCGGAGTCGGCTGCACTGATATCCGAAGTCACCTGCACGCAAGCGTGAGTTGACGGAGCAGTCATTTCGGCATGGCGTCGTTGCCCTCCCGCGTGCAGGGCTTCCAGGAGCTTGGCCGGAGGCGGCGTCCGAAGGTTCCCGTTCGCTGGGGCGTTCGATGGTGACGGCGCTCGCGGCGCGTGCACCCGTCGGCGCGGCAGCACAGCCGGCCCCGGGACGATCGGCACCGTTCGTGATCGAGGACACCTACTGGCGCGCCAGTCTGTGGCGGTCAGCCCAGGCGTTGATCGCCGCGGCCAGCTCCTCGGGACGGTCCTCCGAGGAGTGATGGCCGGCGAGGCCGTGGCGGGAGACCTCCAGGCCCGCGATGTTCTCCTCGCACCAGGCCACGGCTCCTTGGTCGGTCATCGCGCCCGGGCCCGGCTCGAACGCGGCGCAGCTTGGGGACTTCGGGGCTGGCAGCCAGCCGGGCGTCGTAGTGCTCGACGCGGGCCACGACGTCGGCGGGCTCGGCGTCCAGCGGCATCATGCGCGTCCACGCCAGCACCGGGCGGCGGCTCTGCGGGGTCGGGAAGGGGCGGCGGTAGACCTCCAGGTCGGCAGGGTCGAGCGACCGCACCCACCACGACGAAGAGGCGCTTGCGTGGCCAGCCTGCAGTCCAGCTGGTGAACGGAGCCGCTGACAGCCCGACGGTGAAGGCGTACACGGTGACCAGCAGTCCCACCCGTGATCTCGCGGCTTCCAGATCGTCACTGATCAAGGTCGGCAGGCCGACCGGCAGCATCTCGGTGGTGCGACGACGAACGTCGTGGTCGCGAGCACAGCCAAGCCGGCCCGGCGCCGGGCCAAAGAGGCCACAGGCGGACCGGCCTGGTCCGTGCCGGGTGGAGCGGTCACGCCGTCGTTGAGGGAAGAGTGCCGAGGAACTCGCGGACGTGGTGAAGCCACGTCGCGCGGTCCGCCTCGTTCAGGATGTGGGCCGCGCCGGGCAGTTCGATCAGCTTGGCGCCCGGGATGCCCGCCGCCAGGCGGTACGAGCTCTCGGGCAGCACGAGCCGGTCGCCGGTAGGCGCTACCACCAGGGTGGGCGCGGACACAATCCCCAGGTCTGACCGGACGTCCACGCGGGATACCAGGTCGAAGTGGTCCAGCATGCCCGGCGGCATCCCGGCCAGGGTCTGGGCTACCGGTGCGTCGAGGTCAGCGGGCTCGATGTCCGCCAGGTCCGTCGGCGACAGGCACGAGAGGTAAGCGAGCCGTGCCACGTCATCCCACTGGTCCGCGTCCGCCAAAGACTTGATAAGCCGGGCGGCCAGAGCCAGCACGGGGTCCGCGACCGGGAAGCCGGCGGTGAGGACGAGCGCCCGGACCCGATCGGGATACCGGGCGGCGATCCGCACGGCCACGGCGCTGCCGAGTGACTCCCCGAGCACGGCGAACGACTCCTGGCCTGCCGCGACGGCTGCGGCGACCAGTTGGTCGGCGAGGTCGTCCAGGTCCAGGGGTTCGGGGTCCACGGGGGAGCCTCCGGCTCCCGGATAGTGCGGGCCGACGAGGGTGTGGTCGCGGGCGAGGTCGTCGAGGACGAGACCGAAGTTGCCTTCTATGCCGCCGCCGGCGCCGTGGGCAAGCAGCAGGGCGGGGCCACTGCCCTTCACGATGACGTCGAGGTCAGGGGTGGGAAGTGAGTGATCGGTGTTCATGCAGCCGACGCTAAACTCCGACATCGGTGTCAGAGTCAAGTCGCGAGGTGCGTACGGGGAGGAGCGAGCCGCATGCGTATGAAGGAGATGGTCCGGCGCACGGGGGTCCATGAGCGGCTGCTGCGTTACTACGAGCAGCAAGGGCTGCTGGCGCCGGAGCGGTTGCCGAGCGGCTATCGCGTCTACTGCGAGTCGGACGTTGAGACGGTGCGTCGCATCCGCAGTCTGCTGGCGGCGGGCCTCTCGACCCCTCTGATCGCTCAGGTTCTGCCCTGCATCCGTGCAGACGACGGCCGCCTCGTGCCCACCTGCCCGGATCTGGTCGCCCAGCTGCGGCAGGAGAGCGAGCGGATCACCCGCGCCATCGAGGAGTTGCAGGCCTCCCGCACGATGCTCGACACCGTCATCACCGCCGCGCCCTTCTAGAGCGCTGGGAGACCGAGATCGCTTCGACCGATCGTTGCCGAGGCACGTTGACCGGGAGCCCCAGAGCATCGACCGCGGCGGCGTCATCGCCGACGTTGCCCTGCTCTGGAACTCGGCCCCCGTCGAAGGCCATGTCAACCGGATCAAGATGCTCAAGGCGCGCCTTCACGAAGGCCGGCGACTCCTGCACGCTCGCCGTCGGCGATGTCGTGGCGGAGGTCGTGGCGGGCACGGCCTGGCACGCGGTCGTCATTGTGGTGCGGCCGCGCTCACCGGTGCCAGGGGCTCGTCCGGCGCGGCCGGGCTGATCGGCTGGCGCAGGTTCAGGTGGCAGCGCAGCCGCAAGCCGGGCTCGCCTGCATCCCGCGTCGGGTGCGGGGCGGGGGTTGTCACCCACCGGTCGGCGAGCAGCTGCTGGAAGGCGAGGCGGTTTCGTCGTCAGCGGCCGCGACGACGACGACGAACCGGCCGGCCTCGCTCACGTGCGTCACGTTGATCGGGTGCATGTACGGCACTACGCCGTGCGGCCCTGGGGGCCCCGCTGCGGCGGTGTCTTCACCCGGCCGAGTGCGGGGGCAGGGCTGTCTCCGCCCGAGTCGCAGCGGGCCGGGTAGCCGACGCGCGGTTCGTACAGCGCATGCAGGACGACGCGTGGGCGGTGGAGGCCGACGTCGACTTCGCCCCCGATGCCTCCGGCCGGTGACGCCGGCCGCGCGCCGTGCCCGCCCACGGCGGCGTAGAGCGGCCCCGGCCGAGGCGCAAGACCGGCGGGCGCGCCCCGATCCCCGGCAGCGTCCGCGCCACCCATCCTGTCCTCGCTCATGGGCGACAGGTATCAGCGGATGGTCAGCATGCCTTCACGAAGTCGGGCAAGGGTGCGGGACAGGAGCCGGGAGACGTGCATCTGGGAGACGCCCAGGCGTTCGCCGATCTGCGCCTGGGTGAGTTCCTCGACGAACCGCATGTGGATGATCTGCCGGTCGCGCTCGTCGAGTTCTGCGATCAGCGGGGCGAGGGCGTGGAAGTCCTCCACCAGCTCCAGGTCCGTGTCCTGGGTGCCGATGAAGTCCTGCAGCGCGGCTTCGCCGTCCTCGCTGCCGTTGATCGTGGCGTCCAGGGAGGCGGAGTTGTAGCCGTTGGCGGCCAGGCGGACCTCGCGGACCTCGTCCTCGGGCAGGCTCATCAGCTCGGACAGTTCCTTGACCGTCGGGGTACGGCCCAGTCGGCTGCGTAGTTCTTCGGTGGCTCGGGCCAGCTGGACGCGGGCTTCCTGCAGCCGTCGCGGGACGTGCACGGCCCAGGTGGTGTCGCGGAAGAACCGCTTGATCTCACCGACGATGTAGGGGATGGCGAAGGAGGTGAACTCCACCTCCCGGGACAGCTCGAAGCGGTCGATCGCCTTGATCAGCCCGATCATGCCGACCTGGACGATGTCCTCCATCTCCTCCGGCCCGCGGCTGCGGAACCGGCCGGCCGCGAAGCGGACCAGGGACATGTTCATCTCGATCAGCGTGTTCCGCGCGTACTGGTGCTCGAGGGTGCCTTCCTCCAGGACGGCCAGCTGCTGGAAGAACAGCTTCGAAAGTTCGCGGGCGTCCTTGGGTGCCACCCGGGACGGGTCAGCAACCTCCGGCAGCTCAGCCGTTCGCGTCCGCGCTGCCGCCATGCTCATGGGCGCCATGTTGTTCCCCTCCCGAGGTCGGTCCCGCCGCCACGGCCAGCCGAAGCGGCCGACGACGCAGCGTCTACCCCCTCATCCCGCACCCACTCCTTCACCATTCCGGTCCGCCGGGCGGGTGCAGGGGAATGGTCTCGACAAGCCGCTCGGGCAGGAACCGGCACGAGCCGGACTTGGCATCCAGGGCTGCGGACCAAGGACTACGCGACTGCAAGCCGCCGTCCACGAGTTGCCGAGAACGTCGACGATCCCCCTGGCCGGCCTCGGCATCGACGTCGCCCGCGACGCCGCAGGCCGGTGGCGGCACCCCCGCACACCGACACCGCGCCCGCTCCGACCTCTCCCCCGGACCTCTCCCCCGCCGTCGACCGTCCCGTGTAGCTGCTATTGAAGGCGGCGTCCGGTGACGCCACCGCCCAGGTCGTCGGGCAGGGCGATGCGGACGGTGATGCGTTTGCCGACCGGCTCGCGCCGCACCTCGAAACCCTGCGCGACGGCCATGACAATCTCCAGGCCGTGCTGCCCGACTCTGCCCGCGTCGGCGGCCCGAGCCACCGGCAGGACCGGATCGCTGTCCCACACGGCCACTTCCACCAGGTCCCCGGCGATACGCAGCTCCATCAGCGCCGGCCCGGCAGCGTACTTGAGCGCGTTGGTGACCAGCTCACTGACCACCAGCTGCGTCAGGTCCATCGCGCGAGCCGACACCGGCAGGCCGTGCTCGGCCTGGACGCGGGCAAGGAAGTCCACCGCCCGGTGACGTGCCTCGGCGATGCCAGGGCTGTCGCCGCCCAGGGCGACGGTGTCCTGTATCGGATGGGCACCAGGCATCACGCTGCCCTCGCCATCGGGGACTGCTTCCGCCGGGTTCACCTTTGTTTCCCCCCGTTCACACACCTGCTCGTACCCCGCACTATGCCGCACATGCCCCGTGAGGACCGGGTAACGGGCCGCACAAGTGTTCGTCGTAGTATCGAGGCGGGTTACCGACGCACTATCGTGTCGGAGCCTTAGGTCCCCCATCCGCGAGACAGCCAAGGACAAGGTGACAGACACCCACGGAGCAGCCCGGCCCGGCCTGTCGATCGACCGCACCGCCGTCGACGGCATCCGGGTGCTCACCCTGCGCGGCGAGATCGACCACGATGTCAAAGATGTGCTCAGCGAGGCCCTGCTGTCCTTTGGCAGCGTGACGCCGCCGCGGACCGTGGTGGACCTCACCGGCGTGACCTTCATGGACTCCAGCGGCATCAACGTCTTCGTCGCCGTGCACAAGAGCATGAGCGACGCTCGAGGGTGGCTGCGTATGGCCGGCCCTCAGGAATCGGTACTGCGAGTCTTTCAGCTCGTCGGCCTGGACCAGGTCATCGGCTGCCATCCCACCGTCGAGCAGGCCCTGACCGCTTGACCCACGCCGTGCCCGGCGCGGCGTTCTACCCGGCCTCCGCGTCATGAGCCATCCTGCCGGCGTGAGCGCCGCCGCACGGCCGCGTCCAGTTGCCGCCCCACCGGCTCCGGCAGCGGCTGCCCCAGGGGCCAGGGGCCAGGCGATCACCGTCTCAGCCACCATGTGCAGCTTGATGTTGGTGTGCTGGGACACGCCACGCAGCACCTCGAACCCGGCCGCCGGCGTCAGCCGGTGGATCGCGATGAGGACACCGACGGCCTGGTCCACCCTCGTGTGGGAGCCGGCAGGCCTCGATGCCCGGTGCGAGAGCGACCAACATCACCTGCCGAGGCGGGAGGAGAGAAACGAAGAAGTCCAGAAGAAGTCCAGTTGAGCGCGCACAGATTGCGGTTGCACAGCTCCACTGCCGCCGATACCCCATCTGCAGGCCGCCCGCCGCCTGCTAAGCCGGCTACACACCGTCCTGTCGAGGAGAACAGGGCCTACCGTGCGGCCGGCTGTCGCGTTCCATTGGCCAACTGGGGCGCTCAGTCACAGCACGTGTGACTGAGCGCTTCGGTTGGTCGGTCAGCGTTCGAGTCGGCCAGTCGGGTGTTCCATACGAGGGCTGTGATCTTCCGGGGCCTTCAGGGGCTCTGCCAGAACCCGCACAGGGCGGTGACGAGTTCCTCGGGTGCCTCTTCGGCGATGTGGTGGCCGGAGTCGATCGGGCCTCCGGCCAGCCGGTTGCCCGCCCAGTCGCGCCAGACGCTCAGCACGTCGCCATACAGATCGGCCATGTCGTCACGGGTGGCCCACAGCACCTGCAGCGGACAGCCGATGCGTCGGCCGTCCCGTCGGTCGGTGTCGTCATGCTCCCGGTCGATACCGAGGCCGGCCCGGTAGTCCTCGCACATGGCGTGCACAGTGGCCGGGTCATGGATCGCGCGCCGGTAGTCCTCGTACGCTTCGGCGCCCATCTGCTCGGGGGTGGCCCTGTACCAGGCATCCGGGTCGGCATTGATGACGCGTTCGGCAGGCTTATCGGTCTGTCCGAGGAAGAACCAGTGCCACCAGCTTGCGGCGAACGTCGCGTCACAACGTCGCAGCGCCTCCCCGATGGGGACGGCGTCCAGCACGCTGACGGCGGACACGGCTTCCGGGTGGTCCAAGGCAAGGCGAGTGGCCACGTACGCGCCCCGGTCGTGTCCAACGACAGTGAACCGTTCGTGTCCGAGGCGGCGCATGACCGCCAGGCAGTCACCGGCCATGGCGCGCTTGGAGTAGGGGCGATGCTGCCGGTCGGTGGGCGGCTTGTCGGACTCACCGTATCCCCGCAAGTCCGGGCAGACCACCGTGTAACCGGCCGTGACCAACAGCGGGGCGACGCGGTGCCAGGTCGCATGCGTGCGGGGATGGCCGTGCAGGAGCAGCACTGCGGGGCCGCTGCCGCCGTAACGCACCCGCAGCTGCGCCCCGTCTCCCTCGCAGCGCGTCAGCTCGAAGCCGTCGAACACGTCGCCTCCTGTGCCTCGGACATCCAGCTCCCTGCCCTGAAGTCCTGGGTCCATGCGAGGGTCGTTCGATTGTCTCGCGTGGTGACCTTCGCTGCGCTCAAGTGGCTTCCCAAGAGAGAAGCCAAGCAATATGTGGGTCCTGCTGAGAGGGAGAGCCGTCATCGGTCGAACAAGACCATGAACTACACATGCTCTGAGCCGTGAGCTCGGCAGACGTCCTAAACGCTTTGAGACAGTCGCACGATCTCTCGTAGGTTGGCCCGCGTGACCATCGAGGTGCCATACCAGCCGCTTCCGGTTGACCAGTCGGACGTTCGCTACGCCCACGGCCCCGACTCGGCCGTACAGCCGGGGGTGCCCGCCGGTGAGACCATCGAGTTCGCCTGGGACGACAGCGCGATCTACCCGGGCACGTCACGGAAATTCTGGGTTCATGTGCCCGCGCAGTACGACCCTTCGGAGCCGGCGTCGTTGATGGTGTTCCAGGACGGATGGTGGTACCTGAATCCCGAGGGGGAGGTCCGTGGCGCGATCGTCCTGGACAATCTCGTCCACCGCGGTGACATCCCGGCCACCATCGGCGTATTCGTCGACCCCGGTGTCTTCCCCGACGCCGAGGATCCGAAGAACCGCAACACCGAGTACGACGCATTCGACGACCGGTACGTCAGCTTTCTCCTGACCGAGATCATCCCTCAGGTCACGAAGCGGTACTCGATCGCCGAGGACCCCGACCGATGGGGCATCTGCGGTGGCAGCAGCGGCGGCAACTGCGCCTTCACCGCAGCGTGGCTGCGCCCGGACAGGTTCCGCCGAGTCATCGCGTGCCTGTCCAGCTTCACGCAGATGCCAGACGGCAATCCCTACCCCGACCTCATTCCCAGCGTCCCCCGTAAACCGCTGCGCATTTTCATGCAGGCGGGCCATCGTGACCTGCAGTGGAACGAGCCCGAATGGAATTGGCTCGCCAACAACTTGCGCGTCGCGGCCGCTCTGGCAGAAGCCGGCTACGACTTCCGCCTCGTCCTGGGCGATGGCGGCCATAGCCCCAATCACGGCGGTGTGCTGTTTCCCGATGCCCTGCGCTGGTTGTGGCGATCGGACGACCGCCCGGACTAGCCAGTGGGCTGGGGTGGGGCGACTTGGTAGGGGCGTCGGTCCCGGATCAGGGCCGACAGGACGTTGACGCTGCGGGCGAGGGCGATCACGGCCTGGGTACGGCGTTTGCCCTCAGAGCGCTTGAGGTCGTGGAACGTCCGGGAATTGAGGTCGTGGCGGACGCTCATCAGGGCAGACATGTAGAAGATGCGCTGGAGACCTCGGTGGTAGTGGCGGGGGCGGTGCACGTCGCCGTTCCGCTTCCCTGAATCGTGTGGTGCCGGGGCCACGCCGGCGAACGCCGCAAGCCCGTCCGGACCGGAGAAGTCCGCGAGATCGTGGCCGATCGCGGCGAGGAACTCAGCACCCGAGGATGGCCCGCACCATTGTGGTCGTCCGCGCGTTCGCCGCGGCGGCCGATCCGGGCGTGGGCCTTGTTCACGGCCTTCTGCCGACGCGACAGCGTCGGCCGACAGCGGTGCCGTACGCCGTCGCCCCCGCGCCGACGCCCGGTCGCTCGCGATGCTGGTGGGAGACCTGCTGATGGCGCTGGCCGGGCAGTTGTTCACCACCAGTGGACTGCCGGCCGCATACCTCGCCCGGGCCCGCCCCTTGTGGTCGGTGATGGCCCGCGAGCTGATCGCCGGCGAGTGCCTGGACATTCAAGACCGCCAAGTACACCGCCGAGCAGCCCCTGCTGATCGGCAGCGCCTTGGCCGGCGCGGGCGAGCGGCTGCGGGAGGGCGCTGGCTGCCGGAACCGTGTACGTCGGCCGTCAGGCCGCGGGCCAGGGCTACAACCGGTGCGTGTCTCACGAGCTCGGCCACATCCTGGGCCTGCACGGCGTGGCGCCAGATGTCAGCGCTCAGGCGTTGGCGTGGCGCCGCCAGGCCTCCCTCCGAGGAGCGGCATGGCGCACAGACTCACCCGAACGGGCAGCCTGCTGACGCCACAGCCACAGGGACGTCATGGACAGCAGGGCGACGAAGACCACCAGGAGGAGGACCGATACCCACATCTGCCGGCTTCCGGGTGCGTCCCATCCCGCCAATGCAGCCGCAGCACCCCACAGGACCGAACCCCCGGCGTAAAACGTGCGCATCCTGCGCAGCTGCCGCAGGGCTCGTACGGACTCAGTGTGATCAGTCTCCGGTTCCATGCCGACGCAGGTACCCCGAAACACGCCCTCCATCAGCCTCAGCAAGCCCAGCGTCCAAAACGTTTGTGCGAGCGGGCGACGGAGCAGCGACTTGGCCGGGCCAGCCAACCACCGCGAGCGCCGGTGTCTGTTCGGCCAGTGGTGGCCGGAGTCGATGCCATGGTCGCGTACGTCCATTGTCCACTGCCGCCCGAACTCCAGCGGGTCGCCGTAGACCCCTTACGACGCCCCGGTGGCCGGCTGACTCAGCCGAGGATGCCGTCAGCGTCAGCATGGTGGGTTCCCCTCGACCCGTCCACGGGCCCGCACGCGCCCCGCCCCCCTTTTGCGAGTGGTCGACCGGAGGTATGCGGAGCACCCCGGCCGGGTGCGGACGCGCACAGCAGGAGGCTGAGTCGACTTCCGTCCGCCGCGGCCGCAGTACAGACACGCCCCCGGCTGATGCTCTGCCGCTTCCCGATCCTTCAGCCCTGGGCCGCCGCCACCTGCCTCACACGGCGAGGAAGCTGCGGATGGTGGGCAGTCCTCGCCTTCGAACCGTCCTGTCAGTACCTACGCCGACGTCAGGACGCCCTCAGCGACATCGACGTGCGCGTGCATTCCGAGGCGTCGGGGGCGGTGGTTACAACTGGCCAGACAGCTGCGTCGCTTCTGCTTTGCGCGTTTACTGCCTCCCCACGTACCCCATGGGCCATCGGAGTTCTGGACATTCGGGGAGCGGTGGTGACAGGGCGGCCAATGCGTTGTGAGAGCATGCGCGGCACGACTTGGGGATGGGTGGCAGAGGAACCGGCCATACCGGACCTCGTCCCCGCCGGACCACCTCGGTCCGCCTGAAACTGCACTGACGGCATCGATGTCCCCCCGGAAGTATCGCGGCCATGCATACACCTCGAAGAGTCGCCGCCGTGGGCATGGCCACGGCCGCCATGGTCGCCGCCGCAATCGCCACGGCGCCCAACGCCGCCGCGGACAGCCACAAGGGTTGTGTCTACCCCCGCGTGTGCTTCTATCCCACCGTCACTCAGTGGAACAACAGCGCGCCCACGGCCGGCTACCAGGACGTCACCAGCAGCTACCAGAATCTCGGACCCAACAGCCGAGGTGCCGACTACGTCCACAACACGCGCAACGACGACCGGGTTTACCTCCGCTACACCTACAGCCCGACGGGCCAGACAGGGGACTTGTGCGTCAACCCCAACACGACCGCGATCTTCAACTCGAACTTCACGGTGACCGGCATCATGATCCAGACCGCGCCCAGCTGCCCGTAGCGTCTTAGGTCCGTCGAATGGACCGGGACGGCGCAGTGCAGTGGCCCGCCGCCCCGGTCCGTTCTCGCGAGAGCCTCCAGGGGGCAGCAGGTCGTAGACTTCGCCCGATTCCAACTGGCTCCCGCGATCACTTCCCGGTCCTGCGCCCGTACGCGGCTGCTGCGCCGCTCGGCTGCGGCCCTCGGCCGACCTGCCCCGGCTGCGGGGCGGTGGGCTGCGGGGCCCTCGTCCGGTTCCTGGGGGCACCCGTCCGTGCCGTTGTCCAGAGGGTTGACCGGCGGACAGTCGCTGACCGCACCCCACAGGTCGTGCTCCCCGCCGACCGGCTACAGCTCGCTCTTCTTGCCCGAGATCCATCCGGCAATGGCTGTGGCGATGTCGACATCCTGCCGGGCACTGGCCTTGGACGGCTTCTGCGGCGGGGCGTCCCGCCGCGGTGCGTAAAGGACGTCTGGGGCCTGTCAGGTCCCTGGACATCAGTTGATCTGACCCGGCAGTGATCGTTCGGACGTGACGGCAGCCACGCCTCCAGCCACAGCCATGTGACAGACCGAACCCCCGCACCGGAGCTGGACCGGCCGACCAGGCGCGTTTGCCGGGCCAGGAGGTGCGCATGCCTGTGTGGCCTCCTTTCCGCCGGGCGCCTGAGGGGCCGGCGGCATCGGCCGGATGACGGCTTCAGTGGCCCGGCGGCATCGAGCCGGTCTCAAGGCCTGGTCAAGCAGTCGCCGTCAGGGTGTTGTCGATCAAGCAAGCAAGCGTTGGCGGAGGACGCGAGAGCCGCCGGCAGAACCGCCCGATCCACACGCACGACGACACCCGTGACGAGAAGGCCGACTACGCCGTGACCAGCAGACTGTCTGGGCCCGAGCCCGACCATGACACCGACGCCCACACCGCGGACACGCCGATCGTGATCGTCGGCCTGGCGGCCCCGGAGGGGGCTCCGGAGGCCGTACGCCGGGCGGAAGGGTCCGGCCCGGTCGGCGTGCGGGTGCGCTGTGCGCCCGACGGGGTCGCGGCGTTCTTCGGGGACTTTGTGCGCCGCGCGTCTCGGGAGCGGCTCACTGCGCTGTACCTGGTGTGGGCCGCGCTGGAGGATGCCGGGATCGTTCCCGGCTCGCTGCGCGACACCGATGTGGGTGTGTTTCTCGCGCGGGCAGAGTCTGGGGACGGTGACGCCGGCGGCTCGGACGCGCTGGCGGCGATTGTCGGGGGCGATCTCCGCTGGGGGCGGGGCCCCCGGGTGACGCTCGGGCCGGAACGGCCGGCGCGGGCGGCAGTCGAGTCGGCCGCCGAGTATCTGCGCCGGAGGAAGTGCGACCTGGCAGTGGCGGGTTCCGTCACGGGCGCGGTCGCGGTCCTGCGGCGGGGCTCCACTGCCGCACGGGCCGGTGAGCGGGTGCTCGCGCGGGCGGAGGCGTTCGGATCCGACGCTCCCCCCGTCCCCGACGGCGGGCCGGCGCCGCTGACCGCGCGGCTCGTGCCGCTCGTGCTGTCCGGGCGGAGCGACGCCGACGTGGCGGCGCTGGCCAGGGATCTGCTCGCCCATGTGGAGGCCGACCCCGGGCTGTCGCCGGCCGACCTGGGGTGGTCGTTGGCGACGACCCGAACGACCGACCCCGGACGGCGGGCCGTGCTGCTCGCCGCCGACAGAAAGGAGGCGGTGCGCGGGCTGCGTGCCGTCGCCGAGGGCGGGTTCGCCCCCCTGCTGTTCCGTACGGCGCCCGGCGCGAGCGTCGAGAGCAGTGCACGCGCGGTTCATGTCTTCCCCGGGCTGGGCTCGTCGAGGTGGCCGGGCATGACGCTCGACCTGCTGGATGCCTCCGAGGTGTTCCGTTCCCGGATGGAGGACTGCGCGCGGGCCCTCGAACCCCTCGTTCCGTGGTCGCTGCTCGATGTCCTGCGTGGTGCCCCGGGCACGCCGGCGTTGGAGGGCCTGGACGTCGTCCTGCCGGTCCTGTTCGCGGTGAGTGTGTCGCTGTCCGCGCTGTGGGGCGCTTGCGGTGTGGAGCCGGCGGTCACCGTCGGCGCCAGCCTCGGCGAGATCGCCGCCGCCCATGTCGCGGGTGCGCTGACGCTGGACGAGGCCGCGCGGGTGGTCGTCCTGTGGAGCCGGATGCAGGCGGAGGCGGCCGGAGAGGGCGAACTGGCCGCGGCGGCCCTGTCGCCGGGCGAACTCCGTCCGCTGCTCGACGCCGAGCGCCTGCGCGGCCGGGTCCACTTCGCCGGTACGAACGGTCCGCGCTCCGCGCTGCTCGGTGGTGAGCGCGCGGCCGTGGCCGAAGTCGTCCAGATGCTCGCGGCCAAGGGCATACGAGCCAAGGAACTGAACCTCGGTCTCGCCGCGCACACTCCGGGTCTGACCGTCGACACCACGGCGTTCCTCACCGGGACGGCCGCGATCACACCGGCCCCGGCCGCCGTGCCCTTCTACTCCTCCCTCACCGGCGGCGAGTTCGACACGACTGGGCTGGACAGCTCGTACTGGCTCCGCAACCTCACCTCCGAGGTCCGTTTCGAGACGGCGGTACGCGCTCTGTGGGCAGCAGGTCACCACACGTTCATCGAGGTCAGCCCGCATCCGGTGCTGCTCGGTGGGGTGGCGGAGACGCTGGAGGACCTCGGTGCGGACACCACAGCGGTGGCGTCGTCCGGCGTCGTCGGCACCCTGCGCCGGGGGCAGGACGGGGTCACGGAGTGGCTGACGGCGATGGCGCAGCTCTACGTGCGCGGGGTCGCCGTGGACTGGAGCGCCCTCTTCAGGGGCCGTGACGTCAGGCGGATCGCCCTGCCGACGTATCCGTTCGACGTCGAGGGGACGGACAAGCGGCCGGCGGGCGTCCCGACGGCCGCGACCGGTGGCACACCGGCCCAGGGCGCCGACGGCACCGGCACGGGCACCGCAGGACTGTCCCTGACCGGTCTCACGGCGGGCGAACGGGCGCATGCGGTCGAGGACTTCGTTCGAACCCAGGTGGCGATGGTGCTGCGGCACAACGACCCGGACGCGGTCGCCCTGGAGCGTGGCTTCCTGCAGTCGGGCTTCGACTCGTTGCGGGCCGTGGAGCTGCGCAACCGGCTCAACGAGGCCACCGGGCTGCCGCTGCCCACGACACTGGTCTTCGATCACCCGACTCCCGCGTCCGTCGCGGACCTCATCGGCGAGCTGCTGGCAGGCCGCACGGAGCAGGGGCCGGGGCCGGACGCGGTCCAGGGCCGGCAGCAGGCGCTCCTCGCCCGACTCGACCATCTGGAAGCCGAGCTTCTCGCCTCCGGCCTGCTGCGCGACGGCGACCACGACCCGGGGCGCGCTGCGGAGCGGGAGCGCGTGGCGGCCCGGCTGCGCGAGCTGCTGGACCGGCTGACACCGGACGACGAGGACGAGTTCGAGGACGCGTCTTTGGAGGAGCTGCTCGACATCGCCGACACCGAACTGAACACGTCATGACATAGCGAAACCCGCCGCAGACCTCTGCGAACGCCTCGTACGCAGTCGTACGCACGCGTGGCATGCGCACGTACTCCTGCGCCACCGGAAAGCCCCCCACGCACACGGAAGGGTCACGGCACCATGACGAGCGGTGCGAAGAACGGGACGGCCGACGCCGCGACCGGCGACAGCAGGGTCGTGGACACGTTGAAGCGGCTCACCGTCGACCTGCGCCATACCAGGCAGCGGCTTCGGGACGTCGAGGAATCGGCCCGTGAGCCGATCGCGATCGTCGGCATGGCCTGTCGTCTCCCCGGCGGGGCCGAGTCCCCCGAGGACCTGTGGCAGCTGGTGGCGGAGGGCCGGGACGTCATCTCGCCGCTGCCGACCGACCGGGGCTGGGACGAGGACCTGTACGACCCCGATCCGGCGCGGCACGGCACGGTCTACGTCCGGGAGGGTGGCTTTCTGGACGATCCGGCCGCCTTCGATGCGGCCTTCTTCGGGATGAGTACCCGGGAGGCGCTGGCGACCGACCCGCAGCAGCGGCTGCTGCTGGAGACCTCATGGGAGGCCGTCGAACGGGCCGGTATCGACCCGGCGTCGCTGCGGGGCAGCCGTACCGGCGTGTTCGCGGGCATCATCTGCCAGGACTACGCGGCCCGGCTGCGCAACTCCCCGAACGAGTTCGAAGGCCACCTGGGCAACGGCAGCACGGGCAGCGTGGCGTCCGGCCGGGTCGCGTACACGCTCGGCCTCGAAGGACCCGCCATCAGTATCGACACGGCCTGCTCGTCGTCGCTGGTGGCCCTGCACGAGGCCGCGCAGGCGCTGCGGGCGGGCGAGTGCGATCTGGCCCTGGCGGGCGGAGTGACAGTGATCGCGTCGCCGCTGTGGCTGGTGCAGTTCAGCCGGCAGCGCGGGCTCGCGCCGGACGCGCGGTGCAAGCCGTTCGCCGCCGCCGCGGACGGCACGTCGCTCGGCGAGGGCGCCGGGATACTCCTGCTGGAGCGGCTGTCGGACGCGCGCCGGAACGGCCGGCGGGTCCTGGCCGTCATCAGGGGTTCCGCGGTCAACCAGGACGGTGCGAGCAGCGGACTGACCGCGCCGAGCGGGCCCGCGCAGCACCGGGTGATCCGGCAGGCCCTGGACCGGGCGGGGTTGTCGCCCGCGGATGTGGACGCGGTGGAGGCGCACGGCACCGGCACGAAACTGGGCGACCCCGTCGAGGCACAGGCCCTGATCTCCGCCTACGGCCAGGACCGCCCCGCCGACCGGCCGCTGTGGCTCGGCTCGGTCAAGTCCAACATCGGGCACCCCCAGGCCGCGGCCGGTGTGGCGGGCGTGATCAAGATCGTGAAGGCGATGGAGCACGGCGTTCTGCCGGGCACCCTGCACGTGGACGCGCCGACCCCGCAGGTGGACTGGTCGGCGGGCGCCGTCGAGCTGCTGGCCGAGGCCCGGGACTGGCCGGACACGGGCCGCCCGCGCCGGGCCGGCGTCTCGTCGTTCGGCGTCAGTGGAACCAACGCGCACGTCATCCTGGAGCAGCCGGAACACAGCGCCGTGTCCGAATCGCCCGCGGAGGCGGAGCAGGCGTGGACGTGGCCCGGTGGGGTGCCGCGCTCGCTGCCGTGGGTGCTGTCCGGGCGCAGCGGCGACGCCCTGCGGGCTCAGGCCGAGCGGCTGGCGGCCCATGTGACGGAGCATCCGGAGCTGACGCCCAGGGAGGTGGGGGTCGGGCTGGCGCTGGGCCGGTCGGTGTTCGAGCACCGGGCGGTGGTCCTCGGCGCGGACCGCGCCGAACTCCTCGCGGGCCTGACGGCCCTGGCGGAGGGCCGCCCGGCGCCCGGGACGTTCCACGGCCGTGTCACCTCCGACAGCCGTACCGTGCTGGTGCTCTCCGACCACGGTCTGGCGCAGGACATCGACTGGGCGGCCCGGCTCGTGCTGACCTCGCCGGTGTTCTCCCGGCGGCTGGCGCATTGCCAGCGGGCGCTGGCCGAGGTCGGCGACCACGCGCTGCGCGGCGGTGCCTTCCCGGGGTCCGAACCGTCCGTGCGGTGGGCTGTGCTGGTGGCGCTCGCTTGGGTGTGGGAGGAGTACGGCGTACGGCCCGCCGCGGTGGTCGGCGAGGGCGTCGGCGAGATCGCGGCGGCCTGTGTGTCCGGTGCGATCTCCCTCGAGGAGGGCGCACGGGCGGCGGCGCGCGGCACCGGGATGCAGGCCGACGGGGGCCGGATTCCGCTGCTGGGGACGTCCTCGACGCCGCTCGACGATGCTGCCCGCACGTTGAGCGCGCGCGGTCACGCGCTGTTCGTGGAGGTCGGTGCCGCCTCGGCTGTCGCCCCCCGTCTCACGGCGGCCCTGGAGGGGCACACGGCACGGGTGGTGCTCTCGCCGGTGGGCGGGGCGAGCGGTGCGGACGGGCTGCTGCCCGAGCTGGCCCGGCTGCACGTGTGCGACACGACCGTGGCCTGGCCCGCGGCCTTCCCCGACGGGAGCCTGACGGGCCGCCTGCCGGCCGATCTGCCGACGTATGCCTTCCAGCGGCGCCGGTACTGGCTGGACGACCGGCCCCGCACGCTCGACGCGGCCGCGGCGGGGCTCGCGCCCGCGGACCATCCGCTCCTCGGCGCGACCGTGGAACTCCCGGAGGACGGCGGCCTGTTGTTCACGGGCCGGCTGTCGACGACCGCTCAGCCGTGGCTCGCCGACCACGTGGTGGCGGGCAGCGTGCTGCTGCCGGGCACGGCGGTGCTGGAGTTGGCCCGGTGGGCGGGGGCCTACGCCGGCTGCGACCGGGTGGCGGAGCTGACCCTGCACAGCCCCCTCGAACTGTCCGCCGGGTCACGCGCGAGCCGGGCGATCCGGCTCCGGCTGACCGACGCCGACGCCACGGGCCGACGGCGCCTCACCCTGTCCTCCCGGCCCGGCCCGGGCGAGCCGTGGACGCGCCACGCGACGGGAACCCTCGACGCGGACGGCGCGGACGCGGCGGCACGCCGGTCCGACCTGGTCACCTGGCCGCCCGCGGACGCCCGGGGCGTGGACGTCGACGGCTTCCACCGGCGGGCGCAGGAGCACGGGATCGTGTACGGGCCCGCGTTCCGAGGCCTGCGGGCGGTGTGGCGGCGCGGCGACGAGGTGTTCGCCGAGGTCGTCCTGCCCGAGGGGACGCAAGCGGAGGCCGGGCGGTACGGAGTGCATCCGGCGCTGCTCGACGCCGCGCTCCAGGCCTGGTACGGGGCGCATCCGGAGGCGCTGGAGCGGCGGCTGGTGCCGTACGCCTGGCACGGGGTGACGACGGGTGCCACCGGACCGAGCGCGCTGCGGGTGCGGGTCGCGCCCGTGGACGGTCCGGCACCCGGCGCGAACGACACCGGCACCTCGGTGTCCATGGAGGTCGCCGACGCCGCCGGCGTGCCCGTGGCGGCGGTGGCGGCGCTGCGCCTCAGGCCCCTGAGCCGGGGACCGGCCGGCACCGCGGACGCGGGCGTGCTGCTGCGCACGCGGTGGATGCCGTACGCCGGGTCGGGCCTGCCGGGCGACGCCCGGATGGTCGCCGCGCTCGGGGAGCCGGACGCGCTGCCGGTGACCATCGGTGCCCGGTACGCCGATCTCGCCGCCCTCGGCTCCGCGCTCGCCGCCGGGGCACCCGCGCCGGACGTGGTCCTGCTGCCGGTCACCGCGGACGTCGACGGCTCGGATGTCCCGGGAGCCGTGCGTGCGGCGACCGCCGGTGTCCTGGCCGCGCTGCGGTCCTGGCTCGCCGAGCCGGTGCCGGCCGCGAGCAGGCTTGTGGCGGTGGTGCGGGAGCGGAACGGCGAGGCGGCCCTCGTCGACGACGCCGTACGCGGGCTGGTCCGCACCGCGCGCACCGAGCACCCGCGCCGGTTCGGGCTGCTGTCCCTCGCTGACGGCGAGGCGCCGACTCCGGAGGTGCTCACGCAGGCGCTGCGCGCCGTCCGGGAGGAACCGGAGGTCGCCGTCCGGGAGGGCGCGCTGTGGGTGCCGCGCCTGGTGGAGGTGGCGGAAGCACGGCACGAGCGGGACGGCGAGACACCGGCCCGTGCCGTGGATCCTCACGGCACCGTGCTGATCACCGGGGGGACCGGCACCCTGGGCGGGCTGGTGGCCCGGCGCCTGGCCGCCCGGGGAGCCCGGCACCTGGTCCTGGCCGGGCGGCGCGGCGAAGCGGCGCCCGGGGCGGCCGAGTTGACGGCGGAGCTGACCGCGCGAGGGGCCGAGGTCACGGTGATGGCCTGCGACGTGGCCGACGCGGACGCCGTGGCGGCGGTGCTGGACGGCGTGCCCGAGGAGCACCCGCTGACCGTCGTCGTACACGCCGCCGGCGTGACGGACGACGGGGCCCTCACCTCGCTGACCGACGACCGGCTCGGCACCGTCCTGCGGCCGAAGGTGGACGCCGCCTGGCATCTGCACACGTTGACGCGCGGGCTGGAACTCGCCGAGTTCGTGACGTTCTCGTCCTCCTCCGGCACCTTCGGCGCCGCCGGGCAGGCGAACTACGCGGCAGCCAACGTCTTCCTCGACGCCCTCGCCCGGCACCGGCGCGCCCAGGGCCTGCCCGGTCTGTCGCTGGCCTGGGGCCCGTGGGCCGAACACAGCGCGCTGACCGGCGACCTGACGGAGGCGGACTGGGCGCGCATCGGACGGGACGGTGCCCGTCCTCTGGACACGGGGGACGCTCTCGCTCTCTTCGACACCGCCCGCCTGATCTCGGAGGCCGTCGAGGAGCCGGTGCTCGTTCCGGTGCGGATCGACCTCGCGCAGGCGCAGCAGCGGAAGGCCGCCGGCCGGCTCCTGCCGCTGCTGCGCTCGCTGGTGGACGGCCCCGAGACGGCTCCCGCGGCGGCCCTCGGGGCGGAGCGGCAGCCGGGCACCGGCACCGAGGTGACCGACCGGGCGCCGGCGTCCTCCTACGCGGAGCGGGTGCGGGCGATGCCGGAGGCGGAGCGCAGGCGGGCCCTGCTCGACCTGGTCCGCACGCACACGGCGATGGCGCTGGGCGAGGGGACGGCCGAGGACATCGCCCCGGACCGGGGCTTCACCGACCTGGGCGTCGACTCCCTGGCCGGACTGGGCCTGCAGGAGAAGCTGCTCGAGGCCACCGGCGTCGATCTGCCGAGCACCGTCGTCTTCGACCACCCGACCGTCGCCGCGCTCGCCGACCATCTGTGCGCGCAGCTGGGCGGCGCGGCGGACGACGCCGTCTCCGCCGGGCCGGCCCTGGCCGAGGTGGACCGGCTGGAGGCGTTCCTGGCCTCCTTCGCCGAGACCGCCGGCTCCGAGGCCAGGGAGACGGTCACCCACCGGCTGCGGGACCTGGTGTCCCGCTGGCCCGGTGGCACGGGACCGGACGACCACGCCGGCACGGACGACGGCGGACCGCAGCCGTCGAATCTGGCGTCGGCGTCCGATGACGAACTGTTCGAGGTTCTCCAGCAGATGCGCTCCGCCGGAAGCGGAACACCGTCGAACCACCAGCGTCTTTAGGAGCGGGCTCACATGTCGCAGTCATCGACGTCACCATCGCGGCAATCGCCTTCCCCGAAGGAGGCGTCGCCGTCGCAGCTGGAGAAGTTCCGCGAGCACCTGCGCTGGGCCACCGCCGAACTGAGCGAGGCGCGGCGCCGGGTGGCCGAGCTGGAGGAGGCCGACCGCGAGCCCGTCGCGATCGTGGGCATGGCATGCCGGTTCCCCGGCGGCGTCGACTCCCCCGAGTCCCTGTGGCGGCTGGTCACGCAGGGCGGGGACGCCATCGGCGCGGTGCCGGCCGAACGGCACTGGTCCGCCGAGGAGTGCCACGACCGCGACGGTGAGCGGCCCGGCACCTCCCACCTCTGGGAAGGCGGCTTTCTGGACCATGCGGCCGACTTCGACCCGGCGTTCTTCGGGGTCAGCCCACGCGAGGCCCTCGCCATGGACCCGCAGCAGCGACTGCTGCTGGAGGTGTCGTGGGAGGCGTTCGAACGCGTTGGCATCGACCCGACGACGCTGCGCGGCACGCGCGTCGGCGTGTACGCGGGGCTGATGTACCACGACTACGCCGGCCGCGCGGGGCAGGCGGACGAGGACGCCGCCGGTTTCCTGAGCAGCGGCAACTGGGGCAGCGTCGCCTCCGGCCGGATCTCCTACACGCTGGGCCTGGAGGGACCGGCCGTCACCGTCGACACCGCCTGCTCGTCCTCGCTGGTCGCCCTGCACCTGGCCGTGCAGGCGGTGCGGCGCGGCGAGTGCGCCATGGCGCTGGCGGGCGGTGTGACCGTGATGGCCACGCCGGTCACCTTCGCCGGTTTCAGCCGTCTGGGCGGGCTGGCACCCGACGGGCGCATCAAGTCCTTCGCGGCCTGCGCCGACGGTACGACATGGAGCGAGGGCGCCGGCATGCTGGTCGTCGAACGGCTGTCGGACGCGCGACGGGCCGGACACCGGGTCCTCGCCGTCGTCCGCGGCTCCGCGGTCAACCAGGACGGTGCGACGAGCAGCCTGTCCGCTCCGAACGGTCCCTCGCAGCAGCGGGTCATCCGGGCCGCGCTGGCCGAGGCCCGGCTCTCCCCCGCCCTGGTGGACGCGGTGGAGGCGCACGGTACGGGCACGAAACTGGGTGACCCCATCGAGGCGCAGGCGCTGCTCGCCACGTACGGGCAGAACCGCCGACTGCCTTTGTACCTGGGCTCGTTGAAGTCCAACATCGGGCACGCGCAGGCCGCCGCCGGTGTCGGCGGCGTCATCAAGATGGTCATGGCGATGCGCCACGGCATCCTGCCCAGGACGCTGCACGTGGACGCGCCGACCCCCCACGTCGACTGGTCGGCGGGCAAGGTGGAGCTGCTCACCGAGCAGCGCGACTGGCCCGCCACGGACCGGCCCCGCCGCGGAGCGGTCTCCTCCTTCGGCGTCAGCGGCACCAACGCGCACGTGGTGCTGGAGCAGGCGCCCGCCGAGACCCCACAAGCGGCGGGCGAACCCGCCGCGCCGGTGGTGCCGCTGGTACTGTCCGCCCGCGACACCGCCGCCCTGCACGCCCAGGCCGAGCGCCTGGCCGCCCATGTCGGCGACGGCCCGTCGGACGTACGCGCCACCGCCCGCGCCCTGGTGACGGGGCGCTCCGCGTTCGACCACCGGGCCGTGGTCCTCGGCCGGGACCGGGACGAACTGCTCGCCGGCCTGCGGGCGCTGGCGGCCGGGTCCGAGACCCCCGGCGTCGTCACCGGACAGGGCTCGCATGAGCGTCCGGTGTTCGTCTTCCCGGGCCAGGGCTCGCAGTGGGTCGGCATGGCCGCCGAACTGCTGGACACCTCCGAGGTGTTCGCCCGGTCCATCGCCGACTGCGAGGCCGCCCTCGCCCCGTACGTCGACTGGTCCCTCACCGAAGTCCTGGGCAGCGGTGAACAGCTGGCCCGGGTCGACGTCGTGCAGCCCGCCCTGTTCTCGGTGATGGTCTCCCTCGCCGCCCTGTGGCGCTCCCTCGGCATCGAACCCGCCGCCGTCATCGGCCACTCCCAGGGCGAGATCGCCGCCGCCGTGGTGGCAGGCGCGCTCACTCTGGAGGACGGCGCCAAGGTCGCGGCCCTGCGCAGCCGGGCCATCCTCAAGCTCGCCGGACACGGCGGCATGGTCTCCCTCCCCCTCCCCCGCGACCAGGCAACCGGCCTCATCGCCCCCTGGCGCGAGCAGATCAGCGTCGCCGCCCACAACAGTCCCACCGCCACCGTCGTCGCGGGCGACACCCAGGCACTCGGCGAACTCCTCGCCCACTGCGAGCAGAAGCAGATCCGCGCCCGCCGCATCGACGTCGACTACGCCTCCCACACCCCGCACGTCGGAGCCATCGAGGAGGAGCTCGCCCGCCTCCTCGCGGGCATCACCCCCCGAACCAGCACGATGCCCTTCTACTCCACAGTCACCGGCGAACTCATCGACACCGCCGGAATGGACGCCGGCTACTGGTACGCCAACCTCCGCCGGACCGTCCGCCTCACCGACGCCCTCCACACCGCAGTCGCCGCGGGCCACACGGCCTACATCGAGTGCAGCCCCCACCCCGTCCTCACCCCCGGGATCGACGAGGTCCTGGAAGAAGCCGACGCCTTCACCGTGGGTTCCCTGCGCCGCGACGAGGGCGGCTGGATCCGCTTCCTCACCTGTGCCGCCCACGCCCACACCCACGGCCTGCACGTCGACTGGACCACCGTCCTCGGAACCGGCGGCCGTGACCCCGACCTCCCCACCTATCCCTTCCAGCGCAGGCCCTACTGGCTGGACGCCTCGCCCAGCGCCACCGCCGACGTCCGCGCCGCCGGACTCGACCCCGCCGACCATCCCCTGCTCGGCGCCACGCTCACCCTCGCCGACGACGAGGTGGTACTGGCCGGCAGGCTGTCGCTGAAGACGCAGCCGTGGCTCGCCGATCACACCGTGTGGGGCACGGCCCTGGTGCCCGGAACGGCGCTGGTGGACCTCGCCGTACGGGCCGCCGACCAGGTCGGGTGCACGGTCCTGGAGGAACTGACGCTCCAGGCGCCGCTCGTCCTGCCCGAGGACCAAGTCCTGCGGCTTCAGGTCACGGTCGGCGGCGCCGATGACAGCGGCCGACGGCCGGTGGGCATCCGCTCACGGCCGGAGCGGGCGGCGGCCGACGTGCCCTGGACAAGCCATGCGACCGGCTTGGTGTCCCCCGGCGCCGCGCGGCCGGACTGGGATCTGGCGCAGTGGCCGCCGGCCGGTGCGCAGCCGGTGGATCTGACCGGGCTGTACCCGCGGCTCGCCGATAGCGGGCTCGGCTACGGGCCGGTGTTCCAGGGGCTGCGTGCGCTGTGGCGGCGTGGGGACGAGCTGTTCGCCGAGGCCGTGCTCCCGCGGCAGCAGCACACTGCGGCCGGCGCCTACGGGATCCACCCGGCGCTGCTCGACGCGGCGCTGCACGGCAGTCTCGCCGGGGGCGTCGACACGGTCCGGTTGCCGTTCTCGTGGGCGGGCGTCTCGCTGTACGCGACGGGTGCCACCGCCCTGCGCGTACGCCTCGTTCCCCGGGGCGAGGAAGGGCTTTCGCTGGCCGTCGCGGACCAGGCCGGGGTTCCGGTCGCCGAGGTGGACTCGCTGGTGACCCGGGCGGTGAGCGAGGAGCAGCTCGACGCCGCCCGCGCCCAGGAGCGGAACCCGCTGCTGACCATGGAGTGGCCCGGCCTTCCGCTCCCGGGCAGCGAGCCGGACCAGGTGATCGTCCTCGGCTCGGACGACCTGGACCTGGGTTTCGAAACGTGCGCCGACCTCGACGCCCTGGCAGCGGCAGCCCCCGCGGCGACGGTGGTGCTGACCTGCGCGCCCCCGGCGGCGGAGCCCGGCGCGGGCACGGCCGCGGCCGCGCGCGCCGAGGTGCGCCGCGTGCTCGGCGTCGTGCAGCGGTGGCTGACGGACGAGCGGTTCGCCGAGGGGACGCTGGCCGTGGTCACCCGGGGCGCGGTCGCGACGGGCGACGGCGAGAGTGTGCGGGACCTGGTGCACGCACCGCTGTGGGGTCTGCTGCGCTCGGCGCAGTCCGAGAGCCCGGGCCGGTTCGTGCTGGCCGACGTGGACGGGCGCGAGTCCTCGCGTGCCGTGCTGCGCCACGCCCTGGCGTCCGGTGAGTCACAACTCGCGCTGCGCGGCGGGCGGTTGTCGGTGCCGCGGCTGGAACGGGCCTCGGCGGGGCGGGCGCTGCGGCCGCCGGCGGACGGCTCGACGTGGCGGCTGGACACCGCGGGCAAGGGCACGCTGGAGAACCTCGCTCTGCTGCCGTGTCCGGAGGCGTCGGCGCCGCTCGCCCCGGGGCAGGTGCGGCTCTCGGTGCGGGCGTCCGGCATCAACTTCCGCGACGTACTGTTGGGCCTCGGGGTGGTCGACCAGAACGTGATGGGCGGCGAGGCCGCGGGCGTGGTCCTGGAGGTGGCGCCGGACGTCACGGACCTGGCCCCCGGGGAGCGGGTGATGGGCCTGGTCCGGGGCTCGTTCGGCCCGGTCGCGGTCGTCGACCGCCGGCTGCTCGTGCCGCTGCCGGAGCACTGGACGTACGCCGACGGCGCCTCGGTGCCGGTCGCGTTCCTGACCGCGTACCTCGGCCTGGTCGATCTGGCGAAGCTGCGCGCCGGTGAGTCGGTGCTGATCCACGCGGCCACCGGCGGTGTGGGACTGGCCGCGCTGCAACTGGCCCGGCATCTGGGCGCCGAGGTGTTCGCGACGGCCGGCCCGGCCAAGTGGGAGACGCTGCGCGCGCTGGGCGTGCCCGAGGAGCGGATCGCCTCGTCCCGGTCGCCGGCCTTCGAGGAGCGGATCCGGGCGGCGGCCGGGGAGCGCGGGGTGGACGTCGTACTGAACTCGCTCACGGGCGAGTTCGTGGACGCCTCGCTGCGGCTGCTCACCTCCGACGGCGGCCGGTTCCTGGAGATGGGCAAGACCGACATCCGTCACGCCGGGCAGGTCGCGGCCGACCACCCCCGCGTCTCGTACCTCTGGTACGACCTTGTCTCGGCCGACGTCGGGCACGTCGGCCGGATGCTGGCCGAGCTGACGCCGCTGTTCCACAGCGGAGCGCTGCGGCCGATCCCGACGTCGGCCTGGGACGTCCGGCGCGCCCTGGACGCCTTCCGCTTCATGAGCCAGGCCCGGCACGTCGGCAAGCTGGTGCTCACCATGCCGCCTGCCGCGCTCGACCCGAACGGCACGGTGCTGGTGACCGGCGGTACGGGCGTGCTGGGCGGGCTGGTGGCGCGCCGGCTCGTCACCGAGCACGGCGTACGGCACCTGCTGCTGCTCGGCCGCCGCGGCCCCGAAGCCGAAGGCATCGACGCGCTGCGCGCCGAACTGGCCTCGGCGGGCGCGGAGGTGACCGTCGTGGCCTGCGACAGCGCCGATCGCGAGGCGCTCGCGGCCGTCCTGGCCGATGTGCCGCGCGGGCACCCGCTCACCGGCGTCGTGCACGCGGCCGGTGTCCTCGACGACGCCATGCTGGGCTCGCTGACGCCCGAACAGGTCGACGCGGTGCTGCGGCCCAAGGTGGACGCCGCCTGGCACCTGCACGAGCTGACCCGGGACATGGATCTGGCCGCCTTCGTCCTGTTCTCCTCGGCGGCGGCCGCGCTGGGCACCCCGGGGCAGGGCAACTACGCGGCGGCCAACGCCTTCCTCGACGCCCTCGCGGAGCAGCGGCGGGCCCAGGGCCTGCCCGGTGTCTCGGTGGCCTGGGGCCTGTGGGAGCGGGCGAGCGGGATGACCGGCCACCTGGACGCGGGCGATCTGGCACGGCTGCGCCGGGCCGGGATGAGCGCGCTGACCGACGCCGAGGGGCTGGACCTGTTCGACGCGGCGCTGACGGCGGACCGGGCGCAGGTGGTGGCGGTGGGGCTGGACGTCGGCGCCATCGGCGCGTCGGACACCGTCCATCCCCTGCTGCGGCACCTGGCCGGCGCCCCGGCCCGGCGCGCGGTGGCGGCCACGGCCGGACCGGCGGACGGGGAGCCTGGCGGGCAGGCCGTGCGGGACCGGATGGCCGCGCTGCCGGCCGCGGAGCGCGGCCGGATGGTGCTGGATCTCGTGCGCGATCAGGCGGCCCTCGTCCTCGGCCACGAGACGAGCGCGGCGATCGGCCCCGACCAGGCGTTCAAGGAGCTCGGCTTCGACTCCCTCACGGCGGTGGAGCTGCGCAACCGCCTGAACACGGCGACCGGTCTGCGGCTGCCGGCGACGCTGATCTTCGACCACCCGACGGCGACGGCCCTGGGCGAGCACCTGCTGCGCGAGCTGGACCCCGACCCGGCACCGCAGGCGCGGACAGACGTCACCGACAACGACGTACGCCGGCTGCTCGCCACGATCCCGCCGGCCAGGTTGCGGGAGTCCGGTCTGCTGGCGGCCCTGCTGGAGCTGGCCGGGCGGGCCGAGGAGGCGTCCGGCGGCCCGGCGCCCGCGGGGGGCGGCGACCCGGACGACGTCGACGACCTGGACACGGACGACCTCATCGAGCTGGCACTCGACACGGGCGAGCAGTGAGGCGCGGAGGACTGCGGAGAACGACCATGATCGGAGAAGGAATCCCTGTGACGCAGGACACGCCGGGCACGCGGACCGGGGAGGGTTCGGGGGCGAGCGGCGCGGACGGCGACCGGACCGAGCGGATGGTGGAGGCGCTGCGCCACTCCGTGAAGGAGAACAAGCGCCTCCAGCAGCAGAACCGACAGCTGGTGGAGGCCCGCCACGAGCCGATCGCCGTCGTCGGCATGGGCTGCCGCTTCCCGGGCGGCGTGCGCTCACCCGAGGATTTCTGGCAGTTGCTGGCCGAGGGGCGGGACGCGATCACGCCGTTCCCGTCCGACCGCGGCTGGGACGTCGAGTCGCTGTACGACCCGGACCCCGACCGGCCGGGACGCACCTATGGGCGGCACGGCGGGTTCCTGCCGGACGCCGACCGGTTCGACGCGGGCTTCTTCGGGATCAGCCCGCGTGAGGCCCTCGCCATGGACCCGCAGCAGCGGCTGCTGCTGGAGACCTCCTGGGAGGCCGTCGAGCGGGCCGGCATCGACCCGACGTCGCTGCGCGGCAGCCACACGGGTGTGTTCGTCGGTGTGGCACAGCTCGGCTACGACCCCGGGACGAAGGCCGCGTCCGAGGGTGCCGAGGGCTATGTGCTGACCGGCACCACGACCAGTGTCGCCTCGGGCCGGCTGGCGTACACCTTCGGGCTGGAGGGGCCGGCGATCACCGTCGACACGGCGTGTTCGGCGTCGCTGGTCGCGCTGCATCTGGCGGCGCGGTCGCTGCGGGACGGCGAGTGCGAACTGGCGCTGGTGGGCGGTGCGTCAGTGATGGCCCGCCCGCTTCTGTTCGTGGAGTTCAGCAGGCAGCGCGGGCTCGCGCCCGACGGCCGTGTCAAGGCGTTCGCCGCCGCGGCGGACGGCACGTCCTGGGGCGAGGGCGTCGGGGTGCTGCTGGTGGAGCGGCTGTCGGACGCGCGCAGGCACGGGCACCGGGTGCTGGCCGTGATGCGCGGCAGTGCCGTCAACCAGGACGGCGCCTCCAACGGCCTGACCGCGCCCAGCGGGCCCGCCCAGCAGCGCGTCATCCGGGCGGCCCTCGTCGACGCCCGCCTCGCCCCGGCCGGCGTCGACGCGGTGGAGGCGCACGGCACCGGCACGAGGCTGGGCGACCCGATCGAGGCGCAGGCGCTGCTCGCCACGTACGGGCAGGACCGGGCGGAGCCACTGTGGCTGGGCTCGGTGAAGTCCAACATCGGGCACACTTCGCACGCGGCCGGTGTCGCCGGGGTCATCAAGACGGTGCTGGCGATGCGGCACGGCGTCCTGCCCGCGACCCTGCACGTGGACGAGCCGACTCCCCAGGTCGACTGGTCGAGCGGGGCCGTGCGGCTGCTGTCCGAGCGGCGGGAGTGGCCGTCGGCCGGCCGGCCCCGTCGCGCGGCGGTGTCGTCCTTCGGGATCAGCGGCACCAACGCGCACGTCGTCCTGGAGCAGGCCGAGGAGTACGCCGACGAGCAGGGCACGTCCGCCGAGAACAGCCCCAGCGGGCGCCGCACGGTCGCCGTCGGCACCGACGCCGAGGCACCCCGGCCCGCCGGCTCCCCGACGCTCACCCCGTGGCTCCTGTCCGCAGTCGACCCGCGGGCCCTGCGTGCCCAGGCCGAGCGGCTGCGCGACGCGGTCGTCGCGCAGCCGGACCTCGATCCGGCCGCGCTCGCCCTGCCACTGGCCGTTCAGCGGGCGAGCCTCGGTCACCGGGCCGTGATCGTCGGCACCGGCCGGGACGATCTGCTCGCGGGACTGGACGCGCTGCGCGGCGCCGGTCAGGCCGAGCCCGGCCGGGTCATCACCGGTACGGCGGCGCACGGTACCGGCCCGGCGTTCCTGTTCACCGGCCAGGGCGCCCAACGAGCCGCGATGGGACGGGAGTTGTATGCGGCCGAGCCGGTGTTCGCCGAGTCCCTCGACCGGATCTGCGCGACTTTCGCCGAGGGGGCGGGCCTTCGGCTGCGCGAGGTGCTGTTCGCCGACGAGGGGTCGGAGCAGGCGGCGCTGCTGGACGGTACGCAGTGGACGCAGGCCGCGCTGTTCGCCCTCGAAGTGAGCCTGTACCGGCTGGTCGAGTCCTGGGGGCTGCGCCCCGGCCATCTGCTGGGCCACTCCGTCGGCGAGCTGGCCGCCGCGCATGTCGCGGGCGTCTTCTCGCTACAGGACGCGGTCACCGCGGTGGCGGCACGCGGCCGGCTCATGCAGGAGCTGCCGTCCGGCGGGCTGATGGCAGCCGTCCAGGCCACCGAGAACGAGGTCGCCGAACTGCTCGCGGGCCGCGCGGACCTGGCCGGCATCGCCGCCGTCAACGGCCCCGCCTCCGTGGTCGTGTCGGGCGACGAGGACGTCGTGCGCACGGTGGCCGAGACGCTGCGCGCCCGGGGGCGGCGGGCGAAGGAACTGGCCGTCAGCCACGCGTTCCACTCGCCGCGCATGGACGGCATGCTGGACGCCTTCCGCGCGGTCCTGTCGTCGCTGACCCTGCACGAGCCGCTCATCCCGGTCGTCTCGAGCCTCACCGGCCGTCCGGTCACGGCGGAGGAGGTCCGCTCCCCCGACCACTGGGTGCGGCACGTTCGCCAGACGGTGCGTTTCCACGACGGCGTGCGCACGCTCCTGGGCCTGGGGGTGCGCACGTTCCTGGAGCTGGGGCCGGACGGGGTGCTGTCCGCGATGACCCGCGAGGGCACCGCCGCCGTGCTGCCCGAGGAGGAGCGCTCCGGCGTCCTCGCGCTGCCGCTGCTGCGCCGGAACCGCTCCGAGGTCCGCACGGTCCTCACCGCGGTGGCCGAGGCGCACGTCCGGGGTGTCGGCGTGGACTGGCGGGCGTACCTCACGGCCGCCGGTGCCACGGCCGGGCGGCGCCTGCCGCCGGAGCTGCCGACGTACGCCTTCCAGGGTGAGCGCTACTGGCTGTCCGGCGGCGGGAACGCGCCGGCCGAGCCCGGCGATCTGGGGCTGGCCCCGGCCGGGCACCCGCTGCTCGGTGCCGTGCTCACCCCGGCGGACGGCGGCGGGCTGGTCCTCACCGGCCGGCTGTCGTCGCGTACGCAGGGCTGGCTCGCCGACCACGTGGTGCTGGGCTCGACCGTGGTCCCGGGCACCGCCTACCTCGAACTGACCCTGCACGCGGGCCGGTTGGCAGGCTGTGGCACGGTGGAGGAGCTGGTCCAGGAAAGCCCGCTGATCCTCGGCGAGGACGACGCCGTCCACATCCAGCTCACCGTCGGACCGGACGACGGCACCGGACGCCGGCGGTTCACCGTGGCCTCCCGGCCGGCGTCCGCGGCGCTCGCGGAGGGCGAGTCCGCCGCGCCGCTCTGGACGCGCCATGCGGGCGGCGTGCTGTCGGACGCGGGCGCGGAGGCTCCCAGCGGCCCTTGTGGCCCGACGGGCGCGTGGCCGCCCGTCGGTGCCGAGCCGGTGGACCTCACCGGCTTCTACGACTCGGTCGCTCTCAACGGCTTCGCGTACGGGCCGTCCTTCCGGGGCCTGGGCCGGATGTGGCGCTCGGGCGAGCAGGTCTACGGCGAGGTGGAACTGCCGGAACACTTCCGGGCGGAGGCGGCCCACTACGGCGTACACCCCGCGCTGCTGGACGCCGCGCTGCACACGGCCCTGGCCGGCACCACCGGCGAGCAGGTGCGGCTGCCGTTCGCCTGGCAGGGCGTACGGCTGCACCGCACCCGCGCCACCGCGTTGCGGGTGCGTCTGTCGCCGGCCGGCAACGACGCGATGGCGGTGCTGGTGACGGACGCGGACGGGGCGCCCGTGGTCTCCGTGGAGTCGCTGCGGGCCCGGCCGGTCTCCGCCGGGCAACTGCGGGCCGCCTCCCCGCGCCGGCACACGGACAGCCTCTTCCACGTCGCGTGGCAGCCGCCGGCCGGGTCCGTCGCCGGGACGGTCCGGGACGTCGTCGCCGTGGGCGACGGCACGCTGCCGGACGGCCTGGCCACCGAGACGTTCGCCGGTCTGGCGGCGCTGGGGGCGGCCGTGGCGGCCGGGCGGCCGGTGCCCGGCGCGGTGGTGTGGGACTGCGCGGCTGTGGTGCCCGCCGACGCGGACGTCCCGACGGCCGCGCGGGCCGTCGAGCGCGCGGTGCGGTCCGTGCTCGTGGCCTGGGCGGCGGACGAACGGCTCGCGGGGGCACGGCTGGTCGTGGTGACCCGGGACGCGGTGGCCGTCGACGCCGGCGACGACGTACGGGGACTGCGGCAGGCGCTGGTGTGGGGGCTCGTACGGGCCGCCCAGGCGGAGCATCCCGACCGGTTCGTGCTGCTGGACGTGGACGAGGCCACTGCGGCGACCGGGGATCCGTGGCGCGCGGCGCTCGGCTCCGGCGAACCGCACCTCGCGCTGCGGGACGGCACGCTGCTGACGCCTCGGCTCGGGCGCGCTCAGGCGGCGCCCTCGGACGGTGCGGCACCGGTCGCGGGGCTCGGGCCCGAGGGCACGGTCCTCGTCACGGGCGCCACGGGCGCGCTCGGCAGCCTCGTCGCCCGCCATCTCGTGACGGCGCACGGCGTGCGCAGGCTGGTTCTGCTGAGCCGCGGCGGGCCGCGGTCCGCCGGGGCCCGCGAGCTGGCCGACGAACTGGGTGCTCTGGGCGCGGACGTGACCGTGGAGGCGTGCGACGCGGCCGACCGCGACGCCCTGTCGGCCGTACTGGACCGGATTCCCGCCACGCACCCGCTGACGGCGGTGATCCACGCGGCGGGCGTGGTCGACGACGGCGTGCTCGACGCTCCGGCCCCCGAAGCCGTGGACGCCGTCCTGCGCCCGAAGCTCGACGCGGCCTGGCATCTGCACGAACTGACCCGGGAGGCGGCACCGCCTCTCTTCGTCCTCTTCTCCTCCGCCACGGCCACGCTCGGCGCCCCGGGCCAGAGCTCCTACGCGGCCGCCAACGCCTTCCTCGACGCCCTCGCCCAGCAGCGCGCGTCCCTCGGGCTGCCGGCCGTCTCACTGGCCTGGGGCGCGTGGGACGCGGGCATGGCGGCCCGTCTGGACGAGGCGGCCCTGCTGCGCATGCGGCGCTCCGGTGTCCTCCCGCTGTCCCCGGAGGACGGACTGGCACTGTTCGACGCGGTCCTGACGGCCGCGGGCCCCGGGAACGGGACGCGAAAGGACGGAACACCGCGCACGCTGCTGCCGGTCCGCCTCGACCCGGCCGCGCTGCGCGGCACGGGCGGCTCCGTTCCCGCGCTGCTGCGCGGGCTGGTGGGCCCGTCGGCCCCGACGGCGGCCGCCAGCGCACCGGCACGTCACGACGCCTCCGGGGACCTGCGGCAGCGGCTCGTCGGTGTCGACGCGCAGGAGCGGGAGCGAATCCTGCTCGATCTGGTGCGCCGCACGGTCGCCGAGGTGCTCGGGCATACCGAAAGCTCCGCCGTCGCACCGGGGCGCGCCTTCAGCGACCTGGGCTTCGACTCGCTGACGGCCGTGGAACTGCGCAACCGGCTGGGCGCCCGCACCGGGCTCCGGCTGCCCGCGACCCTCGTCTTCGACCATCCGTCGGCACAGGCCCTCGCCCGGTACGTGGACAGCGCGCTGCCGCGGGACGACGTCCCGTCGGCCGAGCCGGTGCTGGCCGGACTCGACCGGCTGGAGCGGACTCTGGCCGGCATCGCGGCCGATCACCCCGACCGGGCCCGGATCGCCGCGCGGCTGCGCGCGGTCGTCGCCGACTGGGGCCTGCGACCGGCGGCGAACACCGAAACGCCTCCTGAGGCAAGGACGTTGCACCTCGACTCGGCCGACGACGACGAGGTCTTCGACTTCATCACCAACGAACTCGGGCTCTCCTGACCGTGCGGAGAAGAGAGGACAGCTCAACCGTGGCGAACAGCGAGATCACCGAGGACAAACTCCGCTACTTCCTCAGGAAGGTGACGGCCGACCTCCAGCAGACCCGTGCGAGGCTGAAGGAGCTGGAGTCCGTCGAGGGCGAGCCGATCGCCGTCGTGGGCATGTCGTGCCGGTACCCGGGCGGCGTCGAGTCGGCGGACGGGCTGTGGCAGCTGGTCCTTCAGGGCCGGGACGCCGTGTCCGCGTTCCCAGCCGACCGGGGCTGGGACGTGGAGTCGCTGTACGATCCGGACCCGGACGTGCCGGGGACGACATACACCCGCGAGGGCGGCTTCGTCGACGGGGCCGACCGCTTCGACGCCGGTTTCTTCGACATCGGCCCGCGCGAGGCCCTCGCCATGGACCCCCAGCAGCGGCTGCTGCTGGAGACCTCCTGGGAGGCGTTCGAGCACGCCGGCATCGATCCGACGACGCTGCGGGGCAGCCGCACGGGCGTGTTCATGGGCACCGGCCAGCAGGACTACTCGGCGCTGGTGCGGCGCACTCCCGATCTGGAGGGCTATCTGATCGGCGGCCTGGCCGCGAGCGTCCTGTCGGGCCGGCTGTCGTATGTCTTCGGGCTGGAGGGCCCGGCGATCACCGTCGACACGGCGTGCTCGGCGTCGCTGGTCGCCCTGCACGTGGCCGTTCAGTCGCTGCGGCGCGGCGAGAGCGAACTGGCCCTGGCCGGCGGGGCGACCGTGATGGCGGAGCCCGGCATGTTCACCGCGACGGCCCGACAGCGCGGCGTGGCCCCCGACGGCCGCTGCAAGGCCTTCACCGCCGCCGCGGACGGTACGGGCTTCAGTGAGGGCGCCGGTGTCCTCGTACTGGAACGTCTGCCGGACGCGCGGCGGCACGGGCACCGGGTGCTGGCCGTCATCCCCGGCAGCGCCGTCAACCAGGACGGCGCCTCCAACGGCCTGACCGCGCCCAGCGGGCCCGCCCAGCAGCGCGTCATCCGGGCGGCCCTCGCCGACGCCCGCCTCGCCCCGGCCGACGTGGACGCCGTGGAGGCACACGGCACCGGCACCACGCTCGGCGACCCCATCGAGGCGCAGGCGCTGCTCGCCACGTACGGGCAGAACCGCCGACTGCCTTTGTACCTGGGCTCGTTGAAATCCAACATCGGGCACGCGCAGGCCGCCGCCGGTGTCGGCGGCGTCATCAAGATGGTCATGGCGATGCGCCACGGCATCCTGCCCAGGACGCTGCACGTGGACGCGCCGACCCCCCACGTCGACTGGTCGGCGGGCAAGGTGGAGCTGCTCACCGAGCAGCGCGACTGGCCCGCCACGGACCGGCCCCGCCGCGGAGCGGTCTCCTCCTTCGGCGTCAGCGGCACCAACGCGCACGTGGTGCTGGAGCAGGCGCCCGCCGAGACCCCACAAGCGGCGGGCGAACCCGCCGCGCCCCTCGCGCCGGTCGTGCCCCTCGCCCTGTCCGCCCGCGACACCGCCGCACTCCGCGCCCAGGCCGAGCGCCTGGCGGCGCGCCTCGACGACCTGCCGGACGTACGTGAGGTGGCACACGCCCTCCTCACCCAGCGAGCCGCCCTCGACCATGGCGCGGTGGTCCTCGGCACCGACCGGGACGAACTCGTGGCCGGACTCGACGCCCTGGCCACCGGCGCCGCGGCTCCCGGTGTCATCACCGGGCAGGGTGCGTACGAACGTCCGGTGTTCGTCTTCCCGGGCCAGGGCTCGCAGTGGGTCGGCATGGCCGCCGAACTGCTGGAGACCTCCGAGGTGTTCGCCCGGTCCATCGCCGACTGCGAGGCCGCCCTCGCCCCGTACGTCGACTGGTCCCTCACCGGGTTGCTGTGCGGCGGAGAGCGGATCTCCCGCTCCGACGTCGTGCAGCCCGCCCTGTTCTCGGTGATGGTCTCCCTCGCCGCCCTGTGGCGCTCCCTCGGCATCGAACCCGCCGCCGTCATCGGCCACTCCCAGGGCGAGATCGCCGCCGCCGTCGTCGCCGGAGCCCTCCCCCTGGAGGACGCCGCCAGGATCGTCGCGCTGCGCAGCCAGGTCCTGCTCGCCTGCTCCGGGCGGGGCGGCCTGGTCTCCCTGGCGGTGTCCGAGGAACACGCCAACGAGCTGATCGAGCCCTGGCAGGGGCGTATGTCCGTCGCCGTCCTCAACGGCCCCGCGGCCACGGTCGTCGCCGGGGAGCCCCAGGACCTCGACGAACTCGTCGCCCTCTGCCAGGAGAAGGAGATCCGCGCCCGCCGCGTCGACGCCGACTACGCCTCCCACTCGCCGTACGTCGAACCGGTCAAGGACGACCTCGTCCGGGCCCTCGCGGGTGTCACGCCCCGTTCGGGCACGGTCCCGTTCTACTCGACGGTCACCGGCGAACCCGTCGACACGGCCGGACTCGACGCCGACTACTGGTACGCGAACCTGCGCCGGCCCGTCCGCCTCATCGACGCGGTCCGCACGGCGTTCGCCGAAGGCCACACCGCGTTCATCGAGTGCAGCCCCCACCCGGTGCTCACCCTCGCCCTCGAAGCCACCGCCGAGGAGGCCGAGCGGGACATCTTCGTCACCGGCACCCTCCGCCGCGACGAGGGCGGCTGGCCCCGGGTTCTCACCTCCGCCGCCCACGCCCACACGCACGGCCTCCCCGTGGACTGGAGTGGGTTCACCACACCGCCCGGCCGGGTCCTGGAGCTGCCGACGTATCCCTTCCAGCGCAAGCGCTACTGGGTGGACGTCCGGCCGGCGGACACCGTTCCCGCGCCCATGGGCGCCGTCCGCGCGTTCGCGTCCGCGGGCGGCGGTCCGGAGCCCGCGGGCAGCGCCGAGGGCACGGACCTGGCCCGCCGGCTGGCCGCACTGCCCGAGGCCGACCGGCGGCAGCTGGTGCTGGACCTGGTGGTGGACGAGGCCACGGCCGTGCTGGGCCTGGACGGCCCCGTCGCGCCCGACCGCTCCTTCAGCGACCTCGGCTTCGTCTCGATGACCGCGGTGGAACTGCGCAACCGGCTGCGCACCGCGACCGGCACCCGCCTGTCGGCGTCCGTCGTCTTCGACTACCCGACACCGCAGGCCCTCGCCGGGCATCTGCTCGACCGGCTCTGTGGCACCCGGGAGCCTGCTCCGGAGGCACAGGCCGACACGGCCGTGGACGGCGATCCGATCGCGATCGTCGCGATGGCCTGCCGCTTCCCCGGAGGCGTGCGGGGTCCGGGGGACCTGTGGCGGCTGGTCGCGGACGGCACCGACGCGATCTCGTCCTTCCCCGGGGACCGCGGCTGGGACGTGGAGTCGGTCTACGACCCCGACCCGGAGCGCGTCGGCCACACGTACACCCGCGAGGGCGGCTTCATCGACGACGCCGACCGCTTCGACGCGGCGTTCTTCGGGATCAGCCCGCGCGAGGCCCTCGCCATGGACCCGCAGCAGCGGCTGCTCCTGGAGACCTCCTGGGAGCTGTTCGAGCGCGCCGGCATCGATCCGGCCACCCTGCGCGGCAGCCGTACCGGCGTCTTCGCGGGCCTCAGCGGGCAGGACTATCCGCAGCTGGTGGCGGGGACGTCCGCGCGGCGGGGTACCGAGGCCTTCCTGATGACGGGCGGCGCGGCGAGCGTGCTGTCCGGCAGGCTCGCGTACACCTTCGGCCTGGAGGGACCGGCGGTGACCGTGGACACCGCGTGCTCGTCGTCGCTGGTGGCGCTGCATCTGGCGGCGCAGTCGCTGCGGACGGGCGAGTGCGAGCTTGCCCTGGCCGGCGGGGTGACCGTGCTGTCGACCCCGGAGGCGTTCGTCATGTTCAGCCGGACGCGCGGGCTGTCCCCGGACGGCCGGTGCAAGCCGTTCTCGGCCGACGCCGACGGTACGAGCTGGGGTGAGGGCGTCGGTCTGGTGCTGCTGGAGCGGTTGTCGGACGCCCGGCGCAAGGGGCATCGCGTGCTGGCCGTCATCCGCGGCAGCGCCACCAACCAGGACGGCGCCAGCAACGGGCTGTCCGCGCCCAACGGCCCCTCCCAGCAACGCGTCATCCGCCAGGCCCTGGCGGGCGCCCGCCTCGGCTCCGCCGACGTCGACGCCGTGGAGGCGCACGGCACCGGCACGACGCTCGGCGACCCGATCGAGGCGCAGGCGCTGCTGGAGACCTACGGGCAGGACCGGCCGGCCGGCCGGCCGCTGTGGGTGGGGTCGGTGAAGTCCAACATCGGGCACACGGCCGCCGCCGCCGGTGTGGCCGGTGTGATCAAGATGGTGAAGGCGATGGAGCACGGCCTGCTGCCGCGCACGCTGCACCTGAGCGGACCGACCCCGCACGTGGACTGGTCCGCGGGTGCCGTGGAGCTGCTGTCCGAGGCGGTCCCGTGGCCGGAGAGCGGGCGTCCGCGGCGCGCCGGTGTGTCGGCGTTCGGCATCAGCGGGACGAACGCGCACGTGATCCTGGAGCAGCCGTCCCGGGAGGACGAGCCCCGGCGGCCCGAGGACGCTACGGTGTCCGGGCCCTGGCCGTGGCTGCTGTCGGCGCACAGCGCGGCGGCCCTGCGGGCGCAGGCGGAGCGTCTGCGCGAGCACCTGTCCGAGCGGCCCGGGACGGACCTGGCGGCCGTGGCCGGGACACTGGCCTTCACCCGCGCCGCGCTGTCGCACCGCGCGGTGGTCATCGGCGCCGACCGGGCGGCCTTCGAGGCGGGTCTCGCGGCCCTGGCGTCGGGCGCGTCGGCCCCCGGCCTGGTACGCGGTACGCCCGCCACCGGCCGCCTCGGTTTCCTCTTCCCCGGCGAGGGCAGCCAGTTCCCCGGCATGGGGCGGGAGTTGCACGAGCGGCACCCGGTCTTCGCGCGGGCGCTGGAGGAACTGTGCGAGGCGCTGGACCGCGAACTGAACCCCGAGGGCGACGCGGTCCGGCCCGGGCTGCGCGAGGTGCTGTTCGCCGAGGCCGGCACCCCCGAGGCGGCTCTGCTGGACGAGACCGGGTACGCCCAGGCCGGTCTGTTCGCCGTCGGGGCGGCGTCCTTCTGGCTGCTGCAGTCCTGGGACGTGGTCCCGGACGTGCTGGGCGGCCACGCGGTCGGCGAGGTGACGGCCGCCTACGCGGCGGGCGTGCTGTCGGCCGAGGACGCCTGCCGGCTGGTGGCGGCGCGCGGGCGGCTGATGCGGGCGGCGTCCGGCGAGGGACAGCGGAAGCGGTCGTCGCGAGGGTCCCTCCCAGCCCTGGACGACAGCGCCCTGGAGGAGTTCGGCCGGATCGCGAGCGGCCTGGCCTTCCAACCGCCGCGCATCGCACTGCTGTCGGGCCGCACGGCCGAGGAGGCGAGCACGCCCGAGTACTGGGTGCGCCACCTGCGTGAGGCGGCCGGTTCCCACGATGTCGTGGGCGCCCTGCTGGACGCCGGGGTCGCGACGGTGGTCGTACCCGGCCCGGGTGGTGTGCTGACGGCGCTCGTGCGGGACGCGGCGGCCGGGCACCCGGGCCCGGCCGTCGAGGCGGTCCCGCTGCTGCGGCGCGACCACCCGGAGCAGCAGGGCGCGCTCGAGACGCCGGCCCGGCTGCACGTGCGCGGTGTGCGGGTCGACTGGTCCGCCGTCCTGGACGTCCCGGCCGGTCCCCATGCCGACCTCCCCACGTACGCGTTCCAGGGCCGCCGTTTCTGGCCGGACGGCACGCTCCCGGCGGCGGCCGCGACGGCCGGTGACGCGGGCGAGGAGCGGTCGGCCGACGACGCGGCGGCCCGGCTCCACGAACGCCTGGCCCCGCTCACGGCCGGCGCCCGTGAGGACACCCTGCGCACCCTGATCGCCCAGCATGTCGCCACGGCCCTCGGACACGCCGGCACCACCGAGGTCGAGGCGGCGTTCAGCCTCCCGGAACTGGGCATCGAATCCGTCGTTGCCGCGGAGATCCGCGCGCACCTCCAGACGGCCACCGGAGCCCGGCTGCCCGCCACCGCCCTCTTCGAGCACCCCACGCTCGACGGGCTCGCCGCCCGCCTCCACACGCTGCTGGTCACCGCCTCACTCGTTCCTCCGCCCGGGAACGAGGACCTCGGGGACTCCCCCGCCGCCACGACCGAGGCATCCGGCAGGGAACCCACCGGCGCGGGCGTCCTCGCCTCACTGGCCGCGCGGGCCGCGAAGGACGGCCGCTTCGCCGAGTTCACCACGTTCCTTCAGGACGCCGCCCGGTTCCGGGAGACGTTCGACGCGGCGGACGTCGAGGCCGGGACGGTACGGCGGCCCGCGCCGGTGCGGCTGACGCGCGGCGGCGGTGGACCCGCACTCGTGTGCTTCCCGTCGTTCGCGGGCAAGTCCGGCGCCCACCAGTACGCCCGGCTCGCCGCCGGCGCGCGCGGCGAACACGACGTGTGGGTGCTGCCGGCGCCCGGCTTCATCGCGGGCGAACCCCTGCCGGCCGACCTCGGCGCACTGCTCCGCCTGCACGCCGACGACGTCGAACGGTGCACGGGCGGCGCGCCGTTCGCGCTCCTCGGGCACTCCGCCGGAGGCTGGCTCGCGAGCGCGGTGGCCGCGGAGCTGGTGCGCCGGGGCGGGCGTCCGGCGGCCCTGGTCCTGCTGGACAGTTACGCGCCCGGCAGCCCCGTACTGCCGCACATCGGGGAGTACATCGGCCGCTCGCTGGCGGAAGCCCCCGTCGACGGTGCCGCCGCCCTCCTGGACGACACCGTCCTGACCGCGATGGGCGGCTTCGCCCGGGTCCTCGCGGGCTGGCGCCCGGCCGACCTCGACGTCCCGGCCCTCCAGGTCCGGGCGAGCCGGCCACTGCCCGGTCCCGGGTTCCCCGAGTCCGGCTGGCAGGCGCACTGGCCCGGCCGGACCGCGCCCGTCGCGGTGGACGTGCCCGGCGACCACTTCACGATGATCACCGAGCACGCCGGGACCACGCTCGACGCGGTCCGCACCCACCTCACGTCGCTGCCCCGGTGACCCTCACCGGCCTCCCCACCTCCGCAGGCTCCGGAAGGACGGCCCCCCGATGCCCACCCGCTGGTACCCGGTCGAAGAGGCTGACGACTCGCTCCTGGCCACCGCGTCCCTCCGCATGACGCGCTCCGTCGACATCCCCCACCCGGCCGAGGAGACCTGGGCGGCGCTGACCGACGACACGGGCCCGGCGCACTGGACGAAGGGCGTGAAGCGGCTGACGTGGACCTCTCCCCGGCCGTTCGGGGTCGGTACGACCCGGGAGGTCGAGACCGTCGGAGGCTTCGTCCTGCGCGAGCGCTTCTACCGCTGGGAGGAAGGACACCGCAAGACGTTCACCGTCGTCGCGAGTACCCGCGACGTCTTCCGGCACCTCGTGGAGGACTACGTCGTGGAGTCCACCCCGGACGGCTCCCGGCTCACCTGGCAGTGGGCCGGCGACCTGAACCGCCCGTGGTCCCACCTGAGGCACGTGCTGAAGCGGGTCGTTCTGGAACCGACGGCCCGCTCCCACATCGACGGGCTGCCGGCCCACATGGCGGCCGACCGCTGACACCCGCGCGAGCCGGACCACCACCGAACACGACAACAGCGAGAGAGGACCCACATGTGCGGGATCGTCGGCTGGATCGCCTTCCAGCGTGACCTGGACAAGGAACGCCCCACCCTGGACGCGATGACCGCCACCATGGTCTGCCGCGGCCCGGACGCCGGGGGCACCTGGGTGTCGCCGCACGCCGCCCTGGGGCACCGCCGGCTGTCGGTCATCGACCTGGAAGGCGGCGTCCAGCCCATGACGGTGGACACCCCGGACGGCCCGGTGGTGATGACGTACAGCGGTGAGGCGTACAACTTCCGGGAGCTGCGCGACGAACTGCGGCGCCGCGGGCACGCGTTCCGCACCTCCAGTGACACCGAGGTCGTCCTGCGCGGCTACCTGGAGTGGGGCGAGGAGGTCGCCGACCGTCTCCTCGGCATGTTCGCGCTGGGCATCTGGGACGGCCGTACGGACCGCCTGATCCTGCTGCGCGACCAGCTCGGCATCAAGCCGCTGTACGTGTACGAGACCGAGGACGGGGTTCTGTTCGGCTCGGAGGCCAAGGCCGTCCTCGCCCATCCGGCCGTGGAGGCCGTGGTGGACCGGGACGGCTTCCGGGAGATGATGGGGTACGTCAAGGAGCCGGGCCGGGCCGTGTGGAAGGGCATGCGGGAGGTCAGGCCGGGCACCATGCTGATCGTCGACCGGGGCGGGGTGCGCGAGCGGGTCTACTGGCGGCTGGAGGTCGACGAGCACCACGACGACACGGAGACGACGGTACGCCGTGTCCGTGAGCTGCTGGAGGACAGCGTCAGCAGGCAGCTGGTCGCGGACGTGCCGCTGTGCCTGCTGCTCTCCGGCGGGCTGGACTCCAGCGCCCTGACGGCCCTGGCCGCCCGGAAGCTGGCCGAACAGGGAGCGCAGGCCAGGACGTTCACGGTCGACTTCGAGCAGCCGGGCGACTTCCGCGCGGACGAGTTCCGCGGCTCGCCGGACGCCCCGTTCGCCCGCGAGGTCGTCGACCACGTCGGCACGCTGCACAGCGACATCCGGCTGGACCACCGGAAGCTGGCCGACCCGGACGTGCGCCGGGCCGTGATCGCGGCCCGCGATCTTCCGTTCGGCTTCGGGGAGGGCGACAACTCCCTGTACCTGCTGTTCAAGGCGATCCGCGAGCATTCGACGGTGGCCGTGTCCGGCGAGTCCGCCGACGAGACGTTCGGCGGCTACCCGTGGTTCCACGTGCCGGCGGTGCAGCAGGTCGCGATGTTCCCGTGGCTGACGGCCGCGCAGCCCGCCAGGACGTACGACCAGGAGCTGACAGTCACCACCCTGGACTTGCCGGGCTACTTGGCGCAGCGCTGGTCCGACACGGTCGCGCATCTGCCGTCCGTGCCCGGCGAGGACGCGCACGAGCGCCGTATGCGCGAGTTCTGCTACGTCCATGTGACCAACTGGCTCGGCACGTTGCTGGACCGCAAGGACCGCATCAGCATGGCGGTCGGCCTGGAGGTACGGGTGCCGATCTGCGACCACCGGCTGGTGCAGTACGTCTTCAACACATCGTGGTCGATGAAGACGTTCGACGGCCGGGAGAAAAGCCTGCTGCGCGCCGCCGTGCGCGACACGCTGCCGGCTTCGGTGGCGGACCGGGTGAAGGCGAGTTACCCGCTGACCCAGGAGCCGAGCTACCTCGGGGAGGTGCAGCGCCAGGTCGGCGAGCTGCTGGCCGACGACCACCGCGCGGTGGAGTTCTTCGACCGGACGGCACTCACCGAGGCGGTGCGCGGGACGCCGGAGGCCATGACGCGTGACGGGCGTGACGCGTGCGAGCGGGTCCTCGACCTGGCCGTCTGGCTCGACCTCTACCGCCCCGCCGTCAAGCTGTCCTGACCGCGCCTCACCGGCCACGTCAAGGGGGCGTCGCCTCGGCCGCGCCCCCTCCCGGGTATGCACGTCGACCACGCGGCTCCCTCACCGTGTGTCCCGCGCGACAACAGGCGACGGGACTGCGGCATGGCCGGTCAGGTCGTGGCCGGTTCGGGTTCCTGCACGGGGAACTCCTCCCGGGTGTAGTGGAAGTAGGGGTACGGCGTGGGCTTGGCGCTGGCGGCGTCCAGCCTGGCGACCTGGTCGCAGGTCAGGGACCAGCCCGCGGCTCCCAGGTTGTCGCGCAGCTGGGTCTCGTCGCGCGCACCGATGATGACGGAGGACACGGTCGGCCGCTGGATGAGCCAGTTGATGGCGATCTGCGGAACGGTCCGGCCGGTTTCCTCGGAGATCTCGTCCAGGACCTCGACGACCCGGAACAGGTGCTCGTCGTCCACGTGCGGGCCGAAGGCTGCGGTCCGGGGCAGGCGGCCCTGCTCGGGCAGCGGCTGTCCGCGCCGCACCTTGCCGGTCAGCCGCGCCCATCCGAGGGGGCTCCACACCAGGGCGCCGAGGTTCTGGTCCAGGCCGAGCGGCATCAGCTCCCACTCGTAGTCGCGGCCCACGAGCGAGTAGTAGACCTGCTGGGAGACGTACCGCGAATAGCCGTGCCGCTCGGCGGAATCGAGCGACTTCATCAGCTGCCAGCCGCAGAAGTTGGACGCTCCCACATGGCGGACCTTGCCGGACCGCACCAGGTGGTCGAGGGCGGACAGGACCTCGTCGAGGGGAAGACTCGCGTCGAAGAAGTGCAGCTGGTACAGGTCGACGTAGTCGGTTCCGAGGCGGCGCAGCGAGTTCTCGCACGCGGTGACGAGACGCGAGTGCACCCCGTCGGACGCGCCCCCGGATCCGCCCACCGGCGCACCCGACTTGGTGGACAGGATGACCTGGTCCCGGCGGCCCTTGACCGCCGAGCCGAGGAGTTCTTCGGCGGCTCCGAGCGAATAGACGTCGGCGGTGTCGAACATCGTCACGCCCGCCTCCAGACAGATGTCGACCAGCCGCCGCGCCTCCTTGGGGCCGTTGGTGCCGAAGGCGCTGAACAGTCCCCGGCCGCCGAACGTGCCGGTGCCGAGGCTCAGGACGGGCACCTGCAGGTCGCAGGCGCCGAGTCGCCGGAGTTCCATGGTTCGTCTCCTTGTCGTCGTGGCTCGCTTCGGGGGTGGTGGGCGTACGGCGCGCTCGTCACCCGCCGCCGGCCGTACGGATGTCCGCGACGATCCGGTCGGCCAGTGGCCGGGCGTCGGGCTGGAAGTAGAAGTGCCGGCCCGGAAAGACCCGCAGGCCGAGCCAGTGAGTGGTCCAGCGCTGCCAGCCCGACAGCAGGCCGGGGCCGACCGAGGGATCGTCGTTTCCGCCGTAGACCGCCGTCGGGACCTGAAGCGGTGGCAGGTCGAGCCGAGGCCGCCACGTCTCGGCCGCCTTGAAGTCGGTGCGGAACAGCTTCTCGAACAGCGCCCACGTCTGCGGGTCCTCCAGCAGTTCCGGGGGAGATCCGCCCATCTCCGCCAGGGCCTGGCGCAGCGCGGGGTCGGGCAGGTGGCTGCGCCGCACCACGTGCTCCGGTCCCGCGTCCGGCGGGCGGACCGCGGAGACCCCCAGCCAGCGAGGCCGCGGCCCTCCCCGGGCCTGGAGCAGGCGGGCGAGGTCGTAGGCGGCCATCCCGCCCAGACTGTGGCCGAAGATGCCGAAGGGCCGGTCCAGGAGGGGCTCGACGACGTCCGCGGCCCACCGCGCCAGCTCGTCCACCGTGCCGCAGAGCGGATGACGCAGCAGCCGGCCGTGTCCCGGCGCCTCGAGCAGGCAGATCTCCCAGTCGGTGGGAAAGTGCCTCGCCCAGTCGCGGTAGACCAGGTGGGATCCCCCGGCGTGATGGAAGAAGAACAGTCGCAGCACCGGCGAGTCGAGCGGCGCGGGCCGCACGAGGCTGTCCGCCGCGGGGGCGGGTGGGCGCGGTCCCGGCCGGTGGCGGGCGTCCAGCCCTGTATGGCTCATGGTTCCTTCCTCGTGTCCTGTCCGTTCAGCCCCCGCAGTGCGGCGTTCAGCTCGGCGCCGACGATGCGCAGCGCCTCGCCGCGCAGCACTCCCTGGTGATCGCAGGGCAGGTCGCGGTTGTCCACGGAGCCCCCCACGAGCGGCTTCCACCGGGCGGCAGGCGGCGTGGCCGACGGATCGTGGCTGTCGGTGGCGGTGAAGGTGAGCAGGTCGCCCTTCGTGGGGCTCGGCCGGTAGCCGGAGATCATCTCCGTGTTGCGTCGCAGGACGTCCACGATCCGGCCGACGTCCTGTTCGTCCAGTCCCGACAGCGCGCTGCCGGAGTCCCTCAGCCTGCTCACCACCGCCGCCGTGTCCATGGCGGGTTCGTCCGGAGCCGGCTCGACACCCGCGGCGGCGAGCAGGATCCGGTGCAGGAACCGTGCGGCCTCCTCGTGGTCGGGGACGCTCAGACCGTCATCCCCCGCGGCCGGGAAGGCGTCGAGCACCGCGAGCAGAGCCACGCGTTCCCCCGCCTGCTCCAGCTGCGCGGCGGCGGCGTGGGCGACCATGCCGCCGAACGACCAGCCAAGCAGCGCGTACGGCCCCGACGGACGCACGGCCCGGATCTCCCGCAGCAGGTCGGCGGCGGTCCGCTCGACCGAGTCCGGCATGGCGGCCGGCTCCGTCAGCCCCCGGGACTGCAGGCCGTAGACGGGGAAGCGGGCGTCGATGTCCGGGAGCAACGCCGCATAGGGCCAGGCGATCCCGGCGACGGGGTGGAAACAGAACAGGGGGATGCCGGTGTCCCCGGCCCGCAGCGGCAGCAGGACGTCGAGCATGCCCGACGGTGTGTCCCCGCGGCCGATGTGCTCGGCGAGCCCGGCCACCGTCGGGTTGCGCAGCAGGGCGGCGGCGCGGACGGTGACGCCCAGCGCCTTGCTGATCCGGTTGGCCAGTTGGACGGCGAGCAGCGAATCGCCGTGCAGATCGAAGAAGTTGTCGTGGATGCCGATGTCCTCGATGCCGAGCGCGTCCTGCCAGTGCCGCGCGATGTCGCGTTCCACGTCGGTGCGCGGCGCGGCATACGGGTGGCCGAGGGCAGGACGTGGGGCGAGGGCCGTGCCCTGCCCGCTGGCCGCCGCGGCGGTCGGCCGCACCTCGCCGGAGGCGTCACCGGGTGCGTCGTCCTCGGCGGGGCGGCGGCCGATGACCAGGGTGTGCGGCGCACACACGTCCGCCCGGCGTTCCCCCGGGAACGAGGCCGCGCTGTCGAATCCCGCCGCGGACAGCGCGTCACACCAGCGCTCGGGGCCGATGAACGGGCTCCGCTCGCGCAGGCCGTCGGTGAAGGACCACCAGCCCTCCAGCAGACCGGCGGTGAACAGGGCGATGCGCGGCGCCCCCGATGCCTCGAGCAGGAACAGGGCTCCCCCGGGGGCGAGCAGCGAGCGGACGTGGGGCAGCGCCGCCGGCACGTCCCCGACGGCGTGCAGGGCGTTGTGCGCGACGACGATGTCCCAGTGACCGGGTGCGAAGCCCTGCCCGGCGGGGTCCCGGGAGATGTCCAGGATCTCGAAGGTCGTGCCGGTGCGCTGTTCCTCCTCGGCACGCTGCCGGGCACCGAGGACGACGGCCCTGCCGGGCCCGGCGAAGCGGTGCACGGTGCCGGGGATGCCGGCCAGGGCGTCGGCCAGCTGCCAGAGCGGCCCGTTCAGGTTGCCGATCTCCAGCACGCGGGGGCCGCGCCCGTGGATCCGTCCGGCCAGCCGGGCGACCTGTTCGACCAGCAGCGAGCGGTAGGCCTCGGCGTCGCCGGCGGCGGTCCACTTGCCCAGCACGGGGCCGGCCAGGTCCTCGCCGTCGGGCCTGAGGACCCGGGCACCGGGTGTCCGGCCTCCGACCACCTCCGCGTACCGGTCGGCACAGTGGCGGATCAGCTCCAGGTCCGGCAGGAAGTCGGGGAACCGTTCGCCCACGCGGGCGCGCAGCTCCCTCAGGTGCGCCTCGGTACGCGCTTCGTCCTCCGGAGCGGCGACGAAACGCAGCCGTCCGTCGCGGATCTCCACGAGGCCGTCCTCGGCCAGGACATGCGTCAGCGCTTCGACGAACCGTCGGTACCCGCCGACGGCTGCGACGCGATGGTGCACCGCCGACAGGTCGTACTCCGCACCGGGGGCGGTGCCGATCCCCGAGCGCTGCAGGAAGCGGACCGCCTCAAGCGTGCAGAACCGCTCCACAAGGCCGCGGGCGGCGTCCGGCAGCGGCGCCGGGGGCAGCCGGTCACGCCAGCGACTCTCGGCCGCCCGGACCTCGTCGGCCTCGACGGTGACGTCGAAGGGCAGGCCGGCGCTCTCCGGCGCGGCCACGGGACCGGGCCGGGACGGCTGGGTGACGACCCGTTCGACCCAGTGCCGGGTGCGCTCGAAGGGATAGCCGGGCAGCGGGACGCGCCGCGCTTCCCCGCGGGGTGGGGGCGGCACCGGGACGCCGGCCGCCCACAACCCGCCGAGCCCGTCGAGGAACTCTGTCACGTCGGAGGCCGTGCTCTTGGCGTGCCGCATCATCGGCACCACGGTCGTCTCCTGGCCGAGGTGGGCGCGCACATGGCGGGCCAGACCACGACCGGGACCGACCTCGGCGAACGCCGTGTACCCGGAGCGCGCCAGTTCGCCCAGTCCCTCCGCGAAACGCACGGTGCGGCGCATGTGCCGCACCCAGTAGCCGGGGTCGGTGGCCTGCTCCGCCGTCATCCAGGTACCGGTGACATTGGAGACGACGGGCACCTTCGGTGGCCGCAGGGAGACCGTTTCGACGACCGCCGCGAACTCGGGCAGCACCGACTCCAGCAGGCGCGAGTGCGGGGCTATGGTCAGCCGCACCCGGGAGAACTCGACGCCGTCGGCCTCCAGGCGCCGTTCCAGGTCGGCGACCGCCGCCTCGGTGCCGGAGACCGTGCAGGAGCTTTGCGAGTTGACCGTGGCCAGATCGACCTCGCCGCCCTCCAGATAGGGCAGCAGGTCCTGCTCGGGCAGCCACACGCCGAGGGTGGCACCGCGGATCCGGCGGGTCAGCCGGTCCCGTACGTCGACCAGCATCAGGGCGTCCTCGAAGGACATCACACCGGCCAGGCAGGCGGCCGTGTACTCGCCGAGGGAGTGGCCGAGCAGTGCCGCGGGGGTGACGCCATGGGAGGCCATCAGGCGCGCGAGGGCGTACTCGACGGCCACCAGGGAGGCGAACTGCGCCGGTTCAGCGGGCTCGGGCCCTCCGTAGAGGGCGTCGGTCAGCCGGTGACCGAGGACCGGGAGCATCACCTCCGAGGCCCTGTCCATCTCGGCGCGGAACACCGGCTCGGTGCGGTACAGACCCGCTCCCATGTCCGGGTACTGGGCACCGCCACCGGGCAGCAGGAACACGGCTCCCGGTGCCTGCCCCGCTCGGGTGACGGGACCGCCGGCGGACCGGCGCAGCAGGTCGGCGGCCTCCGCCACGCTGTGGCAGATCAGCGTGCGACGGTGGTCGAACTCCCGGCGGCCGGCCGCCAGGGTGAAGGCGACGTCGTCCGGGCGGAGGTCCGTGCCGCGGGTGCTCAGATGGTCGGACAGCCGCGTGCACAGGGTGTCGAGCTGGTCCGGTGTCCGGGCGGACAGCCGCAGCAGGCGCGCCCGGCCGTCGGGCGCGTCCCGCTCCGCGTCGTCCCGTACGGTGTCCGTCCGCGCACCGCCCGGGGCGGGTGCCGGCGGGACCGGAGGTTCCTCGACGACTGCATGCGCGTTGGTGCCGCCGACCCCGAACGAGCTGACCCCCGCACGCCGGGGAACTCCCGCGTCCGGCCGCCACGGTTCGGCCTCGCCGCTGACGCGGAACGGGGTGGCCGCGAAGTCGATGGCCGGATTCGGGCGGCGGTAGCCCACGGTGGGGGGCAGCACGCCGTGCCGCATCGCCAGCAGCACCTTGATCAGGCCGGTGACGCCTGCCGCGGCGTCGGTGTGCCCCACGTTGGGCTTCACCGATCCGAGCAGGCAGAATCCCGTCCGGTCGGTGCTCTGCCGGAACGCCCGCCTCAGCGCCTCGACCTCGATGGGGTCGCCCACCGGGGTACCGGTGCCGTGGGCCTCGACGTAGCTGATGGTCTCGGCGGGGACCTCGGCCGCCATCAGGGCGTCCAGGATCGCCTCCGTCTGCCCTTCGGGGCTGGGGGCGGTGAAGCCCGGCTTGCGCCGTCCGTCGTTGTTGATCGCCGAGCCTTTGATCACCCCCCAGATGTGATCCCCGTCGGCGAGGGCGTCCTCCAGCCTGCGCAGCGCCACGGCGGCGACGCCGTCGCCACGCACGGTGCCACGAGCCTCGGCATCGAACGCGCGGGTCCTGCCGTCCGGCGACAGGACGCCCTGCTCGACGTGGCGGTAGCCGCGCACGGCCGACGGATTGAGCGCCGCGCCCCCCGCCAGAGCCGTGTCGCACCGGTAGTTCAGCAGGTCCTGGCAGGCCACATGAACCGCGACGAGCGAGGTCGAGCAGGCCGTCTGCACGGTCATGCTGGGCCCGGTGAGGTCCAGTTCGTACGACACCCGGGTGGCCAGGGAGTCCGCCAGGTTGCCGGCCTTGGCGTTCAGCAGTGCCAGGGAGCCCGGCTCGTTCGCGTACCGGGGCTGGATGTGACTGAGGAAGTACTCGCTCTGGGAGCATCCGGCGTACACGCCGACCTGACCGCCGAAGCGGGCCGGGTCGTACCCGGCGTGCTCCATGGCGTGGTGACAGACCTCCAGGAACAGGCGCTGCTGGGGGTCGAGCTGCCTGGCTTCCGCGGGGCTGTAGCCGAAGAACCCGGCGTCGAACAACTCGATGCCCTCGACGCCGGCGGCCATCCTGACCAGTGAGGGGTCCTGGAGGTCGGCGGGACTGCCGCCGGCCGCCAGGAACGCCTCGTCGGGCACGGGCGTGACCGACTCGTGCCCGGCCAGCAGGTTCCGCCAGAACTGCTCGATGTCCTCGGCGTGCGCCCACCGGCCGGCCATGCCCACCACGGCGATGCCGAGTTCCTCGCCACCGGTGTCGTCGGGGAGATCCGCGCCGGCCGCGTTCCTGTCCTCAGCCATCACGGTGTGCCTTCCTCTGTGCTGCGGCCCGGTTGCGGGCGCGTGCCTGCTTCTGGCGGACGGCACGCTGCGCGCCCGCCGCGGGGTCGCCGCGGTCACCGGCCGCCGGTTCGCCCGCCGAGGCGAGGTGGCGGGCCATCGCCGCGGGGGCCGGATGGCTGAACACGTCGGCCAGCGACACGTCGTGTCCCAGCCGTCGCTGAATCAGCGAGCGGAGGTTGACCAGCAGGATCGAGTGGCCTCCGAGGTCGAAGAAGCTGTCGTCGGGGCCGACCTGTTCACGCCCCAGCGTCTCCGCCCAGATCGCGGTCAGAGCGGGCAGCAACTCGTCGGCCCGGCCGCCGGCGGGGGCGTCCTGCGCCGGCGCCGCCTCCCCCACGCGCACCGCGCACGTCGTGGGTGTGCCGAAGGGGTCGGGCAGCGCGGCCTCCGCGACGGCGGGGACGGGGTGCCCGGCCCTGGTGGTCACGGTGGCGGCCAGCCGTTCCAGCGGCAGCGCCGGGCCGGGCAGGTGGGCCCGCACCCAGGGCGCCGCGGGGTCGGGGCCGATCAGCAGGTGCGGTGTGTCGTGCCGGAGCGCCGCGTCCAGGCCGGCCAGCGCCTGCCGGGGCGGCAGCACCCGGTAGCCGCGCGCCTCGGTCAGCTCGCGCAGCGCGTAGCCGCGGCTCATGCCGGTCTCCTCCCACATGCTCCAGGCGAGGCTGTGGCCGCGCAGGCCCATGCGGCGCTGGTGCACGGCGAGGGCGTCGAGCCAGGCGTTGGCCGCGGCGTAGAGGCCGGTCCGCGCCCCGCCGAAGTAGCCGTTGATGGAGGAGAACGACACGAACAGCATGCCGCGGCGGTGGCCGAGGGCCTCGGTCAGGTGGCGGGCGCCGGCCACCTTGGCCTGCCACACCGCCTGCCGCTGCTCCGGCGTCGCCTCGGTGACCGGCCCGTCGGCCAGGTGCCCGGCCAGGTGCCACACGGCGTCGGGCTCGCCGGCCTCGGCGAGCAGCCGCCGTACCTCCTCGGCGTCGGCGATGTCGGCCGCCAGGTAGCGCACGTCACCCAGTGCCCGCAGCTCCGCCAGGACGTCGCGCCGGAGGTGCCGCTCCGCCGGGGTACGGCCCACCAGGGTCAGCCGGGCACCGTACCGGGTGAGCAGGTGACGGGCGAGTTCGACGCCGGTCCCGCCCAGGCCGCCGGTGACGAGGTGGTGGCCGCCCGGCTCGATCACCGCTGCGGAGGGCCGCGATGCGGCGGACTCGGGCGGCAGTTCGGCGAGCCGGGACACCCAGCGCCGGTCGCCGTCCAGGGCCACGTGGGCCTCCGCGCCCGGCGCCAGCTCGGCGAACAGCCGCTCCGCGAGCCGGGCCGGCCCGGCGTCTGCCGTGCGCACCTCGATCCACCGTGCGGCCAGTCCCGGCTGTTCCTGCGCGGCGCTCATCAGCAGCGCCACACAGGCGGCGTGGTCGGGACGGGGGCGGGGGCCGGTGCGGGCGGCGACGGTGAGTGCGGTGGTGCGCGGCGCGCCGTCGATGCCGGAGAGCGCGGTGATCAGGTCGAGCAGGCCGCCGAGCGGGTCGGCCGCGTCGGGGACGTCCGCCGCGGGGGCGTCGTCGTCGAGCCGGGTCAGATCGATCACCCGGTCGGGGGGTGCGGGCAGGGCCCGCAGTCCTTCGAGGGGACTGCCGTCGGCCGCGCCGTCGAGGACGGTGCCGCGGCCGCCGTGGCGGCGGATCAGCTCGGCCAGCTCCTCGGCCGTCCGCCGGTCCCGCCCGGCCAGCACGGCCACCTCCGCACCCGCCACGACCGGCTGGGCCGGCGCGGGGCGGGCCGGGTGCCAGACCGGGTGGAGCAGGGCGGGCGCGGCGTCCGGGCCCGTCTCGGGCCGCGGGGGCAGCGGTACCGGGGCGACGGTGACGGTCGCGGACTCCACCGCCGGGACGGCGAGCAGCCGGTCACGCCACGCGGTGATCAGGCTGCCGTCGAGGACGGGCAGCCGGTCCAGCGCCTCGGCGTCCACCGTGCCGTCCGGGGTGCGGGGCAGGGCGGTGACAAGCACCACGAGCGGCGGCGCCGGCAGCGCGGGCAGCGCCCGGTGGGCGGCCTCGGCCAGTCGAGAGGCCGTCAGGGGTCGTTCGGGCACGGCGTGCACGACCGGGCGCAGTCGCCCGTCGGCGTCCCGGCGCCGGGCCACGGCACACTCACGGACCCCGGGCACCGCGAGGACGGCGGCGGTGAGGGCGGCGTCGTCGGGCCCGGGGCCCTCCCCGCCTGCCGGTGCGGGCTCCGCGGCGGCCAGCTCGGACAGCCGCCGGGAAGGATCGCCGGCTGCGTCCCGGAGCACCCGGCCCACCAGGTCGGCCAGCTCCTCGGCGGTGCCGGAGTCGAACAGGTCGACGCTGTATTCCACGTTCAGGTCCAGACCGTCCGGCGTGCCGTCGGCATCGCGGTGTTCCGAGAAGTTGAACACGAGGTCGAACTTGGCCGCGTCCAGGTGCAGCCGCTCGATCCGGGCCCGCGTGCCCGCCAGTTCGACCTCCTGCGCGGCGGCGTCCTCGAAGGTCAGGGAGATCTGGAACAAGGGGTGGCGAGCCAGGTGGCGAGGCGGGTTGAGGCGTTCCACCAGGTGGTCGAACGGCAGGTCCTGGTGGGCGTGGGCGGCCTTGGTGGTGTCTCGTACACGGTTCAGCAGCTCCGCGAAGGCAAGGTCACCGGAGGTTCGGGTACGCAGCACCTGGGTGTTGACGAAGAAGCCGACCAGTGGGGACAGCGCGGGGTCGGACCGGCCGGCCAGCACCGTGCCGACGGGGATGTCCCCGCCTGCTCCGGACCGGGTGAGCGCGGCGGCCAGCGCCGCCTGCACCACCATGAAGAGGGTGGCCTCGTGGTTCCGGGCCAGCTCCGTCAGCCGTCGGTGCAGGGCCCCGTCGAGGCGGCGGTGGATCAGGCGGCCCTGTCGGCTGGGCGTGTCCGGGCGGGGACGGTCGTAGGGCAGGTCGAGCTCGTCCGGCAGGCCGGCGAGCTGCTCCGCCCAGTAGGCGAACTGCTGCGCGGCGGTGCTGTCCGGGTCGTCGGGGTCGCCCAGCAGCCGGCGCTGCCACAGGGCGTAGTCGCCGTACTGCACCGGCAGGTCGTCCCACTGCGGGGCACAGCCCTCGGCGCGGGCCCGGTACGCCGCGGACAGATCCGCGGCCAGCGGCGCCAGGGACCAGCCGTCCGCGGCGATGTGATGCAGCACCAGCAGCAGGACGCAGCTGCCGTCCGGCAACTGGAAGAGGTGGGCGCGCAGCGGCAGGTCGCTCTCCAGTTGGAAGCCCATCCGGGCAGCCGAGCGCAGCTGGTCCTGAAGCAGCCGTGGCGGCGTCTGCGCGACGAACAGGTCGGCTTCGGCCTCGGCGGCGTTCAGCACCTCCTGGACGGGGGCGCCGTCGCGCTCCGGGAACCGGGTGCGCAACGCCTCGTGGCGGGCGACGACGTCGGACAGGGCGCTGCGCAGGACGTCGCTGTCCACCGGTCCGGGGAACCGCAGGACGACCGGGATGTTGTAGGTCGGGCTGGGGCCTTCCAGCCGGTCGATGAACCACAGGCGGGTCTGGGCCGGGGACAGCGGCATGGGGTCGGGGCGCTGCTCGCGCACCAGGGGCGGGCGGGGCCGGCCGGCGGCGGCACACTCCGCCAGCTCGGCCAGGGTGGGGGCGGCGAACAGGTCGGCGACGCTCAGCTCCAGGCCCTCGGCGGCGCGGATCCGGCCGACCAGGCGGGCGGCGAGCAGCGAGTGACCGCCCAGGGCGAAGAAGTTGTCGTTCCTGCCGATCCGTTCGACGCCCAGCAGCTCGCACCACACCCGGGCGAGCGCCTGTTCGAGCGGTGTGGCCGGCTCACCCCCGTCGGGTTCCGTCGCGTCCGGGCCGCCGGCGGCCCGCCCGCCGCTCCGGGCCGGCAGCACGTCGACCTGCCGGACGGCGCACGGCACGGGGGTGCCGAAGCGGTCGGGCTCGGTGGCTGCCGTGGGTTCCCCCGGGTCCTTGCCGGTGACGTGCGCTTCGAGCATCCGCAGGGTTTCGGTCGGGGTGTCGAGATGGCTGCGCACCCACGGCGCGCCGGGGTCCAGCCCGATCAGGACGTGGCCGGGGTCGTGCCGCAGAGCGACGGTGAGGGACCGCATCCCGTCCTGTCGGCCGATCAGGCGGAAGCCGCGGGCCCGGGTCAGGTCCTTCAGGGCGTACCCGCGGCTGGCGCCGATCTCGTCCCACATGCTCCAGGCGACGCTGTACGCGCGCAGCCCCAGGGAGCGCTGCTGAGCGGCGAGCGCGTCGACGCAGGCGTTGGCGGCCGCGTAGGCCGCGGCGAACGCGCCGCCGAAGTGGCCGTTGACGGAGGAGAAGGAGACGAACAGGGTGCCCGGCCGGTCGCGGAGGAGATCGGTGAGCACGGCCGCGCCCGTGGTCTTGGCCGCCAGGACGGCCTGCCAGTGCTGCCCGTCGCCGTCGGTCAGGGGCCGTTCGGCGAAGTGCCCCGCCAGGTGCAGCACTCCGTCGACGCGCCCGGCGGCGCTCTCGGCGTCGGCGAGGGCGCGGCGGACCGCGTCGGGGTCGGCCAGGTCGGCGCCGACGTACCGCACGTCGCCCAGAGCGCGCAGTTCGGCGAGGGCCTCTGCCCGGCCGGACGTGCTCTGAAGCGGGCCGCGGCCGATCAGGGTGAGCCGGGCTCGGTGGTCGGTGAGCAGCGTGCGGGCGACCTCCACGCCGAGGCCGCCGAGGCCACCGGTGATCAGGTAGTGCCCTCCCTCGCGGAACGGGGGGACGCCGTAGCCGTCCGGACGCGGCGTGGGCAGTGCCGTGAGCCGGTTCACCCAGCGGGTGCCGTCGCGCAGGGCGACCACCGGCTCGCTCGGCGGGGTGACGATCTCGTCGTGGACGGCCGCGGCGGCGAGGTCCGGCCGCTGGGCGGCATCGGCGCCGTCCAGGTCCGTCCACCGCCCGTCCAGCCAGGGCAGTTCCTGCAGTGCGCTCTTGAGTACGGCCACGGCGGCGGCCCGTGCGGGGTGCACCGGCTCGTCCGGCCGGACCTGGCAGCCGGCGACGGCGACGACGTCGAGGGTGATGCGCCGCTCGTCGCCGGCCAGCGCGGCCATGGCGCCGATCAGGGCGGCCATGCGCCGCGCGTCGGCCCGGAGCCGGCCCGGATCGCGGGAGTCCGGCTCGGCCGGCCCGGCCATGGTGAGATCGACGACCCGGTTCACGGGTCCTTCGAAGGCCGGGGTGAGTGCCGTCGTCCACGCCTGGGGCGTCAGGGCGCCGGACGCCGGGGGCGTGACGACGGAGCTGGTCCCGCCGGATGCGGCGATCCGCCGGGCGAGCGGTTCCAGGAGCGGGCAGCCGGGTTCGGCGACGAGGAGGACCTGTCCGGCGGCGGCCCGGGGGTCCGTGCCGTGGACGCGCTCGGCGCGCAGCCACACGGGCCGGTGGAACCAGTCGGGGACGGTTCGCTCGTTGCCGAGCAGGACGTCGGTGTCCCGGAGCACGTCGGCGTACAGGCCGTCCTCGAATCGCTTGCGCAGCAGCGCGCGCTGGATCTTGCCGATCTCCGTCTTCGGGATGTCCTCCCGGCACACGGGCAGCACGTGGGCCGGGGTGACCCCGAACTCCCGTGTCACCCGTCCCGTGATCGCGGCGACCAGCCCGCGCCGGTCGCTGCCCGGGGCGGGCACACAGAACACGGCCAGCTCGTCGGTGGTCGCGTCGGCCGATCCGCGTACGGCGACGGCGGCGGTGAACGAGCGCTCCACGCCGTCGATCTCCTCGACGGCGCCCTCGACGGCCTGGCTGGGGTGGTTCACCCCGTTGACGATGATGACGTCCTTGGCGCGACCGGTGAGCGTCACGGCGCCGTCGCGCAGGAAGGCGAGGTCTCCGGTGTCGAACCAGCCGTCGGCGGTGAACGCCTCGGCGTTGTGCTCCGGCGCCCGGTGGTAGCCGTCCGTCACCATCGGACCGCGCACCTGCATACGGCCGGTCTCACCCTCCGGCAGGGCCTCTCCGGAGTCCGCCACGATGCGGATGGCGAAGCCGGGGTACGGCCGTCCGCAGCTGACGTGGGGATCGTCGTCGCTGCTGCCGTCCAGGGTCAGCACCGCGTCGGTCTCTCCGGAACTGGTCTCGGACATGCCCCACACCGGGTGCATCGCGGTCGCGGGCAGGCCGAAGGGCCGCAGCTCGGACAGGAACCGGCGGGCCACGCGGGCCGCGAGGCCCTCTCCGCCGTTGAGCGCCAGCCGCAGGCAGGACAGGTCCCAGTCGTGGTCCGGGGCGGCGGCCAGCCTGTCCGCGACCAGCCCGTAGGCGAAGTTGGGTGCCCAGGTGCTGGCGGCCCGGTGGCGGTCGATCGCGTCCAGCCAGCGCAGCGGTTCCTCGAGGACCCAGGCGGTGGGGGCCAGTACCTGGCGGGCGCCGAGCACGACGTCGCGCAGGTGGAACATCACCACTCCACCGACGTGGTCGAGGGGCATCCAGTTGAACGAGACGTCGTCCGCGGTCAGTCCGTGCTGCTGAACGGCGGCGGCGACGTGGGCCAGCAGGTTGCGGTGACGCTGCTCGACCGCCTTCGGTTTGCCCGTGCTGCCCGAGGTGAGCAGGAGCAGGGCCAGGTCGTCCGGATCGGCGGGGTGCCAGTCACGGTCCCGCGGGCCGGTCAGCAGGTCGTCGACGGCCGCGACCTGGGGCTCGGGCCCGCCGTTCTGCTCCGCCAGGAGCGTCCGGATGGCGTCCCGGGCCGAGGCGGGGGCGAGCACGCACGGCCCGTCCAGCATGGTCCAGGCGTCCACCAGGCGGGTCACCTGCGCCCCGCCGTGCGCGTAGCCGGCCGGCGGGGCCGCCAGCGGCACCGGCACCATGCCGCCGAGCGCGCAGGCCCAGAAACCGACGACGAAGTCCCGGGTGTCCGGGAGCTGGAACAGCACCTTGTCACCGGCCCGCAGCCCGGCCTGCCGCAGGCCGTGCAGGACCCGGGAGGCGTCCTCGGCCAGCTCGGCGTAGGACTGCCGCTCCTCGCTGCCGTCCGGCCGGATGTGCACCACCTCGCCGTGACCGGCCTCGGCGGCCGCCAGCGCGTCGGCCAGGGTGCGCTGCGGCAGGAGCCGCAGGGCCGGACCCTCGCTGATCGACAGGGGGGTCTGCCGGTCCGGGTTCACGCCCTCCGTGCCAGGGGTGGGCTCGGGAGCGGTCCGGGACGGGGTGAGCAGGTCTCCGATGTGGAGGCGGCCCGGAGCGGGCGGCACCCGGTCCCGTACGGCGACGGCCGCGCCGGTCACGTCCGGGTCCGCCGTCAGCCGCCGCTCCCAGGCGCGGGCCACGCCCTCGTCCAGGACCGGCAGCGCGAGCAGTGCCTCGGTGTCGACCGCACCCTGCGCGGTGCGCGGCACCGCCGTCACCGGCACGACCCGCAGGGGCGGTGCCGTGGGCGGCAGGGCGGCCCGGCCGGCCACGGCCAGCGCGGCCGGGTCCACGGGAGCCTCCGGCACCACGTAGGCCACCGGTTCGGGCACCCCGGTGGCCGAGGTGCGCAGCGACACCAGGCATTCGCGTACGCCGTCCTGGGCGAGCAGGGCACGTTCGCAGCCCGGCAGGCTGTCCTGGAGGTGCTGCCGGGTTTCGCCGTCCGGCAGGAGCTGTGACAGCGGACGGTCGGAAGCGGCGACCGCACGCGCCAGGACCGCCCGCAGCCGCTCGACGAGTGCCTCGACGGTGGCACGTTCGAACAACTCGGTGCTGTACTCGACGGACCCCGCCACGCCGGCGGGCTCCCCCGCCTCGCCACGCCGCTCGGCCAGCGAGAGCGTCAGGTCGAAGCGGGAGACGCCGACGTCGGTCGGCTCCAGACGCAGCGTGGAGCCCTCCATCTCCAGCGTGGCGTCTCCGGCGTTCTGCAGGACCAGCATGACCTGGAACAGCGGGTGGCGGCCCGCCACGCGGGGCGGCGCCAGCCGGTCGACCAGCCAGTCGAACGGAAGGTCCTGATGGGCCTGGGCGGCCAGGTTGTCCTTGCGTACCCGTTCGAGCAGCTCCTCGAAGGACGGGTCGCCGGAGGTGTCGGTGCGCAGCACGAGCGTGTTGCTGAAGAAGCCCACGAGGTGGTCCAGCGCGGCATCGTGCCGCCCGGCCACGGCGGTGCCCAGCGGGATGTCCGGTCCGGCGCCGGACCGGGCCAGGGTGGCGGCCAGCGCCGCCTGAAGGACCATGAAGACCGTGGTCCGGTGGGCGCCGGCCAGTTCGCTCAGCTTGCGGTGCAGGTCGGCGTCGAGGCCGACCGGCACGGCGTCGCCCGCGTACTGGTGGGTGCGGGTGCGCAGACGGTCGTACGGCAGATCGAGCTGCTCGGGCGCGGCGGCCAGTGTCCGCTGCCAGTAGGCGAGCTGACGGCCCGCTCGGCTGTCCGCGTCCGCCGGATCGCCGAGGAGTTCGCGCTGCCAGAGCGTGTAGTCGGCGTATTGGACCGGCAGCGGCTGCCAGTCCGGCACGCGTCCCTCGGCCCGCGCGGTGTACGCCTCGGCCAGATCCTGCGCCAGCGGCACCAGGGACCAGCCGTCCCCGGCGATGTGGTGCAGCACCAGGAGCAGCGCGGTGGTGGAGTCGTCGGCCCGGAACAGATGGGCGCGCAGCGGGATCTGAGCGCTCAGGTCGAAGCCCTGCCGGGCGGCCGAGCGCACGCGGGAGGCCAGGTCCGTGGCCGCCACGTCGGCGACCTCCAGCACGGGCCGGGCCTGAGGACTGTCAGGGTCCAGTACCACCTGCCGGGGGTCCCCCTCGACATCCGGGAAGACAGTGCGCAACGCCTCGTGCCGGGTGCAGACGTCGGCGAGCGCGGCCCGCAGGGTGTCGGCGTCGGGCGCGGTCCGCAGGGACAGCACGAGGGGGATGTGGTAGGTGGGGCTGGGGCCCTCCAGGCGGTTGAGGAACCAGATGCGGGCCTGGGCCGGGGACAGCGGCACGTGCTCCGGCCGGACCGCGGGCACCAGCGGCGGACGGGCGGCACCGGCGTCGCCCTGCGCCGTGGCGTCCGCCGCGTGTTCGGCGAGCAGGGCGGCCAGCGCGCCCGGAGACGCGGCCTCGAAGATGGCGGCCATGCCGATCTCCGCGTCGAAGGCGGCGCGGATACGTGTCTGCAACCGGGTGGCGAGCACGGAGTGCCCGCCGAGGTCGAAGAAGTCGTCGTCGGGGCCGACGGCTCCCGCGGACAGCCCCAGCACCTGCTCGAACAGCTCGCACAGCCGCTTCTCGGACTCGCCGGCCGGCCCCCGTCCGGCACCGGCGGTCCCGGCGAAGTCCGGCGCGGGCAGGGCCGCGACGTCGAGCTTGCCGTTAGGGGTGAGCGGCAGCCGGTCCACGACGACGCAGGCGCTGGGCACCATGTGCTCGGGCAGCCGCCGGGCCAGGTGGCCGCGCAGTTCGGCGGCGTCCGGCCGGTGCCCGGGCTCGGGGACGGCATAGGCGACGAGTATCCGGTCCTCGACTTCCGCCCGTTCGCGGACGACGACGGCGGCCTGTGTGACACCGGGGTGATCCGCCAGGACCACCTCGATCTCACCGGGTTCGATGCGGAAGCCGCGGATCTTCACCTGGTGGTCGCGGCGTCCGACGAACTCCAGCGTTCCGTCGGCGAGTCGGCGTGCGAGGTCACCGCTGCGGTACATCAGCTCGCCCGGCCGGCCGAACGGGTCGTCGACGAACCGCTCCGCGGTCAGGTCCGGGCGGCCCAGGTAGCCCTGTGCCAGACCCTGCCCGGCCACGTGGATCTCGCCGACCCAGCCGGGCGGCGCGTGCTGCCCGCAGTGGTCGAGTACGTACACACGCAGGTGCGGCAGCGCGGTGCCGATGGCGCTGCGCCCCCGGTCGGCGGTCACCATCTCACGGGTGACCCGTTGGTAGGTGGAATGCACGGTCGTCTCGGTGATGCCGTACATGTTGACCAGCACCGGTGCCTCGTCGCCGTAGCGTTCCACCCAGGGCCTCAGCTGGGCGAAGTTCAGCGCCTCACCGGCGAAGACGATGTAGCGCAGGGCGAACGGATCGTGATCGTGCCCGTCGCGGTGCGCCTCCCTGTCGGCCTCGACGAGCTGGCGGAAGGCGGAGGGAGTCTGGTTCAGGACGGTCACGCGTTCCCGGCGCAGCAGGTCCAGGAACTCCCCCGGCGAGCGGGTGACCGTGTGCGGGACGACGACGAGCCGGCCGCCGTGGAGCAGCGCCCCCCACATCTCCCAGACCGAGACGTCGAAGGCGTACGAGTGGAACAACGGCCACACGTCGTCGCCGGTGAAGGTGAAGTGCGCCGAGGCGCCCCTGAACAGGCTGATGACGTTGGAGTGCGGGATCGCCACTCCCTTGGGACGGCCGGTGGAGCCAGAGGTGTAGATGATGTAGGCGATGTCCTCGGGAGCGAGCGGCGCGGGGCGGTCGGCGTCGGTGAGGTCGACGTCAGAGCATGCGGCGAGCTCCTGGTCGGTGCCCGGATCGCCGAGGACGACGACGGGGGCGCCGACGTCCGGGAGTTCCGGTGCCGTGTGGGCGTCCGTCACCAGCAGGGCGGGCGAGGCGTCCTCGGCGACCAGGCGGATGCGTTCGGCCGGGTAACCGGGGTCCAACGGCAGGTAGGCGGCACCCGACTTGAGCACGGCGAGGATGCCGACGATCAGTTCCGGGGAACGGTGGAGCGCCAGGGCCACGATCCGGCCGGGCCCGGCCCCGCGTCCGACGAGGAGCCGGGCCAGCCGGTTGGCGCGTGCGTTGAGCTCCGCATAGCCGATCGACGTGCCCTCGTGTGTGACGGCCACCGCCTGTGGTGTGCGCGCGGCCTGGGCCTCGAACAGCTGGGGCAGGGTGGTGCCGGGCGCGGCGGGCATGTGCTCGGCGGGTGTGTGCGCCGGCTCCTCGCCGGACCGCAGCAGGGTGGTCCGGGCCAGGCTCATGTCGGCTTCGGCATCGGCGAGCTGACCGAGCAGGAGGAGGAACCGCTCCTGGTGCTCGGCCAGCTGGTCCTGCGTGTACAACGCGGGGTTGGCGTCGAAGGCGAGGAGCAGCCCGGCTCCGCCGGGACCCGGCCGGACGGTGATCGACAGGTCCTCGACGGCACCGCCCGACAGGTGGTGCGGTGTGGTGGCGAAGTCGCCGAAGCGCACGTCGTGGTGGAAGAACACCAGGTTGACCAGTGGCCCGTACAGCCGCCGGGTGCCGCCCAGGAGCTTCAGGTCGCGGCGCAGGTCCTCACCGCGGTACTGCTGGTGGGCACGGACGGCGCGCAGGTCGGCGGCGACCGACCGGACCAGCTCGCCGACCGGGGTGTCCCGCTGTACGTCCAGCCGCAGCGGCAGGTTGTTCGAGGTCGTTCCGGGCGTGCGCAGCGGGGCGGTACCGAGCCGGCTCAGGGTGGTCAGTCCGAGGACGACGTCCGGGGCACCGGTGACCCGGTGGACGTAGGCGCCGACGGCGGCGAGGAAGAGTTCCGTCCGTCCCACGCCCAGGCGGGCGGCGGCCGCCGAGAGGCGTTCGGCCTCGGCGGCGGACAGGGTGGTGGCGCAGCGCAGATGGGAGGCGGAGGGCTGTGCGGTGCCCTCGGTCAGGCCGACGGCCTCGGGGGCGTCGGCGAAGCGCTCCGTCCAGTAGGCGCGGTCACGCTCGAAGCGCTGCCCGGCTCGGTAGGAGGTCTCCTCGTCGAGGAGCGTGTGCACCGGGGGGAACGAGCCCGCCGTGTCGTGGCCCTTGGCGAGCGCGGTGTAGACCTCGGCCACTTGGCGGAAGACCAGCAGATAGCTGTAGCCGTCGAGCAGGATGTGATGGGCCCGCTGGTACCAGAACCAGCGGTCGTCCGCCGCCTTGAAGAGTGCCTGGGTGAACAGTGGGCCCTCGGTGAGGTCGGCCGGGGTCGCGAGGTCGGAGCGGATCCATTCCTCCGCCGCCGCCTGCGGGTCGGGCTCGGCACTGACGTCCAGCAGGTGCGGCTTGCAGTCGACGGCGGGCGAGACACGGCAGCGGGGCCCGTCGCCGGTCTCGACGAAGCGCAGGCGGAACGTCTCCGCCTCGGCGATCACGCGCCGCAGCGCCGTCTCGAACAACTCGGGGTCCAGCGGGCCGTGGATCTCCAGGTACTCGCCCGTGTTGTAGGCGGGGTTTCCCGGGTCGAGCTGTTGGCCGTACCAGATGCCCCGCTGCGCCCTGGTCAGGTCCAGCAGTCCGGCCGTGTCCGCGGTGGGGAGGGCTTCGGGTCCGTTCGCGTCAGGGAGCACGATGCATGGTCCTCATGTTCAAGGATGGTTGGCGGTTGGTTGACGAGACGAATGGCCGAGGCCCTGTGCTGCCGCCCCGGTCCGGGCCCTGCCCTGGCCGGCTGAGTACCGGTCCCAGCCGTCCGGCCGGGCCGCGAAGGAAAGGCGCGTGCCTTCGGCATGCCGTGCCGGTACGCCCTGTAGGGGTCACTCCCGCATGGCTTCGACGAGGGTGCGGTCGCCGCCGGTGGCAATGCGGGCCGGCTTGGGTCGCGCGTCGGCGAGGAGGTCGGTGAACTGGTCGGTGGTGCGCTGCCGGCCGCCGTGGACGGCTGGCCCGTACAGGTCCGTCAGCGAGACCAGGGGGGTCGGCCGGGGCCGGTCCGGCACCACCGTCCCGGCCAGGAGCACACGGCCCTCTTCGCCCGGGATCTCGCGGCAGTTGGCGAGGAAGCGCCGGGACATCTCGTCGTCCCGGTCGTGGATGACGTCGGCCAGGGCGTGGGCGTCACCGCCGGGCGGCACCGAGCCGAAGAAGTCGCCGCCCACCCGGCTGTCGCCCTCGCCGGCCCCGGCGTCGCGCAGCGGCCCGTCCGTGTCGGCCATGACCTCGGAGCGGTCGTAGCGGACTCCCTGAGTGTCCGGGAAGACGGCCGGCACGGCGCGAGCGGTGCCCCGCGGCCACCGCCCACGTCCGCCGCGGCGCGGACGGAGCCGAGGTCGCAGGGCTTGGTGACGGCCGCGGTGAGCTGCCGGAGCAGCTCGGTCCTGGTCCTGTCCAAGGCGGCCGGGGGCTCTGGGGTGTTCGTTCAGGCAGGCCCACGTCGGCGTCCCGGTGATCTCGACGAAGGGCGTCCGTGCGGTGCGTGCCGCGCCGGCCAGGGCCGCCCATGCCTGGCGTACGGCCGGCAGCCCGGCCAGATGGTGAAGTCGCGGAGCGAGACGGTGCTGTCCTCGCGCAGGTCCCCGGCCGCCTGTGTCAGGGAGAAGACCTGGTCGTCGTCTTCCGTGAGCAGCCCGGCGTCGGCGCAGACCCGCGCCCCCCGGTGCCGGATGGGCGCCTGGGTCCCGGTGGCCGTGGCCGGCTCCTGGACGGCGCCGGAGGCCGGCGCCTCGGCGGCGGCCGGAAGGGACGGCTGACGGCATCGTGGGACTTCCTCCTTCGGGCGGACGGGACGGTCACACCCTGCGACGCCGGCCTCGACAATCGCTCGAGCGCGGACGGACACCACCGCGCCCCGTGCCGCCGTCGACGCTGTAGTCCCGCTCCACCTCACCTCAAGCCCGGCCCGGGAGGCTGTGCTTGGCGCCCCGGGGGGGCGCCGGACCACGGGACGGCATGCGACAGGCCGTCCGGGCCCGGCGAGACATCGACGTGCCCCGGCGCAGACGAGGAGATCGTCCATGAGGCATACGACGCGGACAGTGCCGCTGTCAGCCGTCCAGGACGCGAACCTGGAGCTGCTGGCGCAGGTTCGGCCCGCCACCGCGGTGAGCACTACGGCTGGTGCCCTGCCCCTGTACCAGTGGGCCGGCCCCAGCGAATCGAGCAGCGGATGCACGGCGCGTCACATTCCCCGGGCGGCGCACCGGCCGAGATGCCCGCCTCGGCGCCCCCCGCCGCCCCCCGACTCAAGGTAACCAGCCCTGGTCGTAGGCGATCCGGACCGCGTCGATACGGTTTCGCGCGCCGAGTTTGGTGACGACGGAGGTCAGGTAGTTCCGCACGGTCCCTTTGGACAGGCACAGGCTGTTGGCTATCTCGCCGGCGTCGGCGCCGCGGGCAGCGTGCCGCAGGACTTCCGTCTCCCGGGCCGAGAGGGGATTCTCCTGGCAGTTCCAGGCCTCCAGCAGCAACTCGGGGTCAATGGCTCGCTGACCGGCGGCGACCGCACGCACCGACTTGGCGAGCTGGCTGGGCGGGGCGTCCTTGAGGAGGTACCCCGGCACTTGGGCGGCCAGAGCGCGGCGCAGCAGGCCCGGGCCGCCGAAGGAGGTGAGGATCAGGGTGCGGCAGCTCGGGAGCTTCTGGTGAAGTTCCGTCGCCGCGGTGAGCCCGTCCGTGCCGGGGAGATCGATGTCGAGCACCGCGACGTCGGGCCGGGTTTCGAGAGCGGTCGGTACGATGTCGTCCCCCCGGCTCACCAAGGCCACAACGGTCAGGTCCGCTTCCAGCCCCAGCAGGGCGGCCAGGGCCCCGCGGACCATATGAACACCCTCGGCGAGCAGGATTCTGGTGTGCATGGTCGTTTACTTTCGTTTCGTGCGCTCCGGCCCCACGCCGGTGCACTTGTTCTGACCCCCATTGCTTTCGGCAGCGGCCGCCTGATCGTTCGGAGGCCGCAGTGGTGCCTCCGCGACGAGCTGGAAGCGACCGTCCGGGCGGACGCCCTTCCCCCTCCGCTCGGCCGCCGAACTCCGCCAGGCGGGCGCCGAGCTTGCCCGGTCCGTGGCCGCTGTGGAGGCCGGCGGCGGACGGGACGACGCCGTGGTTGACCATGACGAGCCGCACGGTGCCGCTCCGCATGTTGATCGTGTTGGAGCGGTTCCTGGCCTTGCCGTGCCTGAGGATGTCGGTGGTTCCCTCCTTCGGCACTGTGGTCAGGGCGGCGTCGAGCGCCGGGTCCAACCGGTCGTGGTCGGTCACCGGGGCCACGTCCATGCCGGCCTTGGCCATCACACGCGGGTCGGTGAGGGCCTGGTGCGAGGCGTCCACCATCGCCGCGTTCTCCCGACCGGCGCGGCGCGCCTCCGCCGGAACCAGCCGACAGGCCGGCCCCTCCTTCAGGATGATGACGGAGAGGCTGCCCCCCGACAGGTCGCGGAGGTCCCGCGAGAAACGCAGCCGCTCCCGCGTCACCGCTGCCCAGAGCGCCGGCGACGACCAGAGACCAGACGAGCCGGACCGCGCGCATGTCGAGCGGCAGGACTGAGGCGGCCGGCGTCCCCGTCCTACGGGCCCGGGGAACGCCGTACCAGAGGGTGGGCAGACAGGTCGGTGCGGCTTGCGCACAGAGGACCACCGGCAGTCGGCGCAGCGCCCGCAGCCTCACGACAGTCATCGGAGCGGCGAACGCGAGCTCGGCGAGCACGATGGGGGCGATGACAAGCGGGACGACGGTGATGCCCCGGGTCAGCCAGTGCCTGGGGATGTCATGGTCCGGCAGCCGGTCCGGTCCGTCCGGCCGGCACTTCCCGAGCACTCCGGGGGATCTCTCGCGCAAGGCGCCGACGCACCGTCCATTGCCGGCAGCACTCACAACTCGTCTTCTCACGAGCGCCGGCCGCTCGCTGTGCGGCAGCGGTCATGCCTCACACGTGCCGCGCGGTGCGGGAGTTCCCGTCTTCGTGACCGACCGGCCTCCGGGACGGCCGTCGGCCCTCTCCTGAATGTCGCGCCCATGCCACACGGGCGACAGGAAGGTTTCCGTGAGCAAATAAAATAAATCGAGCACAGCAAATGCACGAAGCTGAAAAAAGCCGAGGGTGCGCTTCGGCCTTCCTTGTCGACTTCCGCCCTCTGCCTTCGGCACGGCAGGCCCCGAGCACCGGTGACCCGGTATTCCGTTCCGTCAGATGAAGTCCATGCCCCGGGAGTTCCGTCGGTAACCGCCCGACAGACCTGAAAGTGGCGCACGTCACCGACGACATCTCCCCCTACACGCCTCCGGCGGCCCGACTGCGGCGTCCCCGGGTAAGTAATGAATAAAGACTCCTGTCGAGACGTGCCGCACAGAGATTCTTTCCGCATGGGAGTAGCGGGGATGATGAGTGGGGGGAGGCTCATGTGTCCATGATGGCGGGTTTTGAAGCCCTCCTGTCAAGATTCTTGAAAGTTAAGAGTCATGATTACCTTGCGAACAAACCGCGTCTTTCACGCAAAGGGTGTCCAGCATGTGAGCAGCGATCGTCTGAATCGTGGACGCAGGGTCCAGCTAGGGCACTTGAGGAATGACATGACATATTCACACGCAGACTCGTGAGTGGATCACTGGGCGTCACGGCGCCAACCTGCCAGTCTTCGGAGCAAGTTCCGCAAGACAGCAGAGGACTCAGATGATGGACATCACGGTTCTCGGGCCGTTCAACGCCACCTACCGGCAACAGTCGTCGTTCGTCCCCAGCGCCACCAAACCCCGTCAGGTCCTGGCCCTCCTGGCGTTGCAGGCCGATCGCGTCGTCACCGTGCCGAACCTGATGGAGGAGATCTGGGGCGAGCAACTCCCGCGCAGCGCCGCCACCACCCTGCAGACCTACATCCTGCAGTTGCGCCGCAAGCTCTCCGCCGCCCTGGAGTGCGACGCCGTGGATGCGAAGGACGTCCTGGTGACACGGCACGGCGGGTACCTCCTGCGGGCCCAGCCCGGGCGGGTGGACGCACAGGAATTCGAGAAGCTCGCCGCCTCGGGAGGCAGCGCCCTCGAGGCGGGAGACGACAGCACGGCCTCCAGGCTTCTCAGTCAGGCACTCGGGCTCTGGGGCGGGCCCGCGCTGGTGGATGTGAAGGTGGGCCCTGTGCTGGAGCTGGACGTCGTCCGCCTGGAGGAGAAGCGGATGACCGTCCTGGGGCAGCGGATCGACGCGGACCTCAGACTGGGCCGCCATGGCGAACTGGTCCCGGAACTCTCCGTGCTGACCACCCGGCACCCCATGCACGAGACGTTCTGCGCGCAGCTCATGACGGCCCTGTACCGGTCCGGCGGCTCGTGGCGGGCCCTGGATGTGTACCAGCGGTTGCGCTCGGCCCTGGTGACAGAACTGGGCCTGGAACCCTCGCAGCGGCTGAAGCGGCTGCACCAGGCGGTGCTCTCCGGCGAGGAGATTCCCGACCACCGCGGCTCCGCCCCATCCCACGGCCGCACCGCGGCCCGGCTGAGCAGCCGGCCGACCGCTGCCTGAGGTCGCCCGGTGCCGCCGGGGCCGTCCGCTCGCCAGGTCCCGGCGGACGTCCGGGGTCCCGATGTCCTGGGCTACAGCGTATTTGTTGGATCCGTCAGGCAGGCGAGTCGCCGACCCTGTGGGCGGGCGACGACCCATGCCAGGCCGGGGCACCGCCGCCCCCCAACGGTCTGGAGCGCCGGCTTCACCCGACTGTTGGACCCGGACCACCCTCCGGGGTCACCACGCTGCTCGCCGGCGACCGGTGCGAGACAGGTGCCGGCCGGGGCCGAACGGATGCTCGACGACCGCGGTTTCCACGCCGCGTTCGTACCGGGCCCGCTCGGCGCCAAGGCGACCCGGCTGGACGACTCAGCCGGTCGTCCGGCCGGTCTTTGCGCCGGGACGTCTCGCTCGGCGTCTGCCACGGCCTCGCCGCCCTCTGCGCCGCCGCAGCGGTGTGGACCTGCGGCGACGACCGGCCGCGCGACCGCATCGCCCGACTGCTCCTGGACGGCGGCCGTGTCACGTCGGCCCGGCAGGCCGCCGCCGCCGTGCAACGCGGACCGCGCCGCACGACTGCTGATCCGCACGCACCCCGGCCGGCACGACTCGACGCAGCTGGTGAACCGGGCCCGGTCGCCCGGCGACGCGCTGGTCGGCGCGGCGGGACAGGGCGTCCGGACGTGCCCTGCGAGGTACCGTGGGTCAGCCCCCGGAATCGCCTGTGATCGGTGTCCCGCTGCTCGGCGGAGGTCCAGGCGGTGCCGTAGTCGGGAAGCCCGCCTGCCGGACAGCAGCAGGCAGGTGTTCATGGAGGTGAGGATGTTCCCTCCCGGCAGATCTCGTCCTCGGGAAGTTCCGCCGTCGTGCCTCCTGGTACCGCGACGGCCGGTGGACCGATCCGCCCGAGCCGGTCCGCCAGGGCCGTCCGGAATTCGGGCTCGTCGAGGAAGAAGTGGCCCCCGGGCAGCAGAGTCAGGTCGAAGGGCCGTGAGGTCAGCTCACCCCACGCTTCCATGCCCGCCGGATCGGTCAGCCGGTCCTGGAGTCCCGCGAAGGCCGCGATCGGCATGTCCAGCGGCTCGCTGTGCGCATGCGCATAGGTCTCCACCATCCGCAGGTCGGCGCGGATCGACGGCAGGTACACATGCAGCACCGCCGGCTCCGCGAGCAAGGCTTCCGGGAGGCCGCCCATCCGGCGCAGCCCGGCTGTGAACGACGCATTCGGAAGCGTGTGGAGGGGGTCGTGGGACAGCGGCCATACAGGGCTGTTGCGCCCGGAGACGAGCAGCAGTTCGGGCGGTGTGCCCAACCGCCGCAGACGCCGCGTGGCCTCGTAGCCGACGAGCGCGCCGAAACTGTGGCCGAACAGGGCGAAGGGCCGGCCCCGGCCCTCTCCCATCAGCCGGATCACCTCGGTCACGACCTGCCCGATGTCCCCCAGCGGGCGCTCACGCAGCCGCCTCCCGTGGCCGGGCAGTTCCAGCGGGACCACCCGCACTCCCTGTGGCACCGCGGCCTCCAGGCGTCCGTACGGCCGTGCGCTGCCGCCGGCGTGCGGCAGGCAGTAGAGGGTCAGCCAGGTCTCGGGGGCGGAGACCTGCGTCATGGATCGTCTCCCTTCCGGCGGCACGGAAGAAGCCCGTGCACCGTCGATCGTTTCAGGGGGCCCGGGTCACCCGTAGCGGTAGAACCCTCGCCCCGCCTTCTTGCCCAGGAGCCCGCCTTCGACCATGCGCGTCAGCAGCGGCGGCGGGGCGTAGAGCGCCTCCTTGAACTCGTCGTAGAGGGCGTCGGCCACCGAGTGCAGGACGTCCAGGCCGATCAGGTCGGCGAGCTTGAGCGGGCCCACGGGGTGGGAGCAGCCCAGCGTGATGCCGCGGTCGATGGTCTCGGCGGAGGCGAAGCCCGACTCGACCATCCGCATGGCGGCCAGCAGATACGGCACCAGGAGCGCGTTCACCACGAAACCGGTACGGTCCGCCGCGTGGATGGCCTGCTTGCCCAGGCCCGTGGTCACGAAGTCCTCGGCCCGGGCCAGCGCCGACTCGGACGTGTGCAGCGAGGAGATGAGCTCGACCAGCGGGATGAGCTGCGCCGGGCTGAAGAGGTGCATGCCCAGGACCTGCCCGGGCCGGCTGGTGGCGCTCGCCATGGCCGTGATGGACAGGGAGGAGGTGTTGGAGGCAATGATCGCCTCCGGATCCTGCAGCGTCTTGTCGAGCAGGGCGAACAGCTCGACCTTGGCGGCCTTGTCCTCGACGATGCTCTCGATGACCAGCTGACGGTCCGCCAGGTCGATCAGGTCGGTGGTGAAGGAGATCCGGCCCAGAGCGGCATCACGCTCGGCCGCACCGATCCGCTCGGCGCGCACCGCCCGGTCGAGGGAGGCGAGGATGCGGCTGCGCCCGGCCGCGAGCGAGTCCTGCGAGGAGACCGCCACCCGCACGTCGTACCCGGCCAGCGCCGACAGTTCGGCGATGCCCGAGCCCATCAGTCCGCAGCCGACGACACCGACCCGCTCCACCCGACCGGCCGCTTCCTCGCGGTGTGACGTCGGCGTCATGCGGCGGCCCCCCAGCGCAGATAGGCGGCCGCCATCGACATGCCACCGCCGAAGCTGCCCAGCATGACCAGGTCCCCGGGGCGCAGGTGTCCCGCGCGGGCCGCGTCGTCCAGCGTGACCGCGACCGAGGCGCTCCCGGTGTTCCCGTAGCGCTCCAGCGTGCGGTGGGTGTGTGCGTGGGCCAGGCCGCTGGCCTCGACGAGTTGGGAGAGCAGCACGCCGTTGGGCTGGTGCGGAACGAAGTGCCGCACCTCGCTGAGCGGAATGCCCGTCCTGTCGGCCAGGCGCCGGGCGAAGGGCGGAAAGTTCTCCATCACGAAGTCCCGCACACCCCGCCCGTCCATGCGGAAGAGGTGGTCACCACGGGCGAGGGTCTCGGCGGACGCCGGGAGCCGACTGCCGCCCGCGTCGACCCGGATCAGCCGCTGGGCATCACCACGGCTGGCGAGTTCGAAGTCGACGAACTCGTACCCGTCCCCCGTCCGGCCGACGAGCGCGGCCCCGGCGGCGTCGCCGAGCAGCACCGCCGTGCGGCGGTCGGAGAAGTCCAGACACCGGGAGTACAGATCGGCGGCGACCACGAGGGCAAGGCTCTCCGGCCGCTGGGCGACCAGGGCACGGGCGAGCGCGAGGGCGTAGACGAAGCCGCTGCACACCACGTTGATGTCGAAGCAGGCGGCACGACCGGCGCCCAGGAGGTCCTGTACCAGGCAGGCGGTGGGGGGCTGCGGCGAGTCCCCCGTCGAGGTGGAGACGATCAGATAGTCCACGTCCTCGGCCGCCACGCCGGCGAGATCCAGTGCCTCGGCAGCAGCGCGGGCGGCCAGGTCGGACGTCGCCTCGTCGGGTGCCGCGTAGCGCCGGCTCCGGATCTGTGTCTTGCGCTCGATCCATTCGGTTTCCACTCCGACGCGTTCGGCGACCTCGGCGTTGCTCACCTCCTGCTTCGGAAGATACGAACCCGTGCTCAGGATTCCTGTGGAGTGGGGAAGCATGGGGCAGTGTCCCTTCGGGCGGTGTTCCGGGGTTCCGGGTGCGTTTCGGATTCCGGGTCAGGCCGGACTCCGGTTGCAGGCGGAACTCCGGGCAGGGCTCCGCAACGGGTTGAGCCGCTTCTCCCCGATCCTCGCGCGCAGTTCGGGATCGGTGACGCCCAGTCCTTCGCGGGGTGCCAGGCAGAGCACTCCGACCTTTCCGACGTGGCGGTTCTGCTGCACCAGGCGTACCGCCGCACCGATCTCCTCGAGCGGATAGACGTCGGACAGCAGCGGAACCAGTTTCCCGAGGGTGAACAGCCGGTTGCACTCCCCCATCTCCTGCAGGTTCGCGGCATGGCTGCCCACAATGCGCTTCAGGTGCATCCACAGGTAGCGGTTGTCGTACTGGTGCTGATAGCCGGTGCTGGATCCGCAGGTGACGACCGTGCCCCCGCGGCGGACCACGAACACCGAGATCCCGAAGGTCGCCCTGCCGACGAAATCGAAGACCACATGGGGATCCTCGCCGGTCTCCCTGCGGATGATCCTGCCCAGTTGCCTGCCCAGGGTGATCGCGTCCTCGGGCGTCGTGTCGCCGCCGATGCCGATCTCCGCACGGTTGACCACCACGTCGCAGCCGAGGGCCCGCACCAGCCGTGCCTTCTCCTCCGAGCCGACCACGCCGACCGGGATACCGCCCGCGTTCTTGACCAGTTGGACGGCGTAGGCGCCGAGGCCGCCGGCCGCTCCCCAGATCAGGACGACGTCGCCGAGCTTGATCCGGGCCCCCCGGTCGCTGATCAGCATCCGGTAGGCGGTCCCGGCTGTCAGCAGGTTGGCGGCCGCCTCCTCCCACGTCAGATGGGCCGGCTTGGGCAGGAGCTGGCTCGCCCGGACCACCGTGTAGTGCGCCAGCCCGCCGAAGTTGGTCTCGAAGCCCCAGGCACGCTGCCCGCTGCCGAGCACGCCGTCGGCGTGTGTCACCGGTTCCTGGTCGTCGACCTGCATGCAGGAGACCACAACGTGGTCGCCCACCCGCCACCTGCGTGTGCCGGAGCCCACGCGGACGATGACGCCGGCGGCGTCGGACCCGAGGACGTGGTAGGGCTGGTCGTGCCGGGCGGCGTGGCCTCCCTCCCTGCCGTAGCGTTCCAGGAAGGTGAAGGTCGGTATCGGCTCGAACATGGCCGACCAGACGCTGTTGTAGTTGACGGAACTGGCCATCACGGCCACCAGCACTTCGTCCGGGGCCAGTTCCGGCATGGGCACCATGCCCACGCGAAGCGACTTCCGGACGTCCTTGTCCTCCACCCCCGTGAAGATGCCCGCGTCTTCCTTGCGAAGGTGGGCGGCAAGGTATTCGTCCGGAACCTTCTCCCGTTGCAGCTCTTTCGGGCCCGCGCCGGCCAGTACCGCCTCGGTCAGGGACGACATGGAAATTCCTCCGATGCGACTCAGAACAAGTGGTCGTACAGGGCTTCGGCCGCTTCCCGGACGGTGAACCGGGGTGGTTTGTCGAGCATCACGCACACCTTCGTCGGTCCGGGAACACAGAGCCCGGACGGGATCGGACCACTGGCGGGTCGCACTTCGGCGGATATCAACTTGAGGCCGGGCGCGGCCGGTTCGGCACCGGGGAGCCGGGAGAGGCGGGTGTACAGGCCACCGGGCCGCGTGATCGGGAGTGGCGATCGATGCCCCAGCGTCTCCCTCGTCCGTGACGTCCTTCAGTGGCCGCCACCGCCCGCAGGCCCCCGAGCCGCCGCCGGGCAAACGGCGTCCCGCGCACACGACAGCCCCGGTGTCGGTGTGCCGAGATGACATGCCGAAGCCCATCATTCCTCCGGAGGGTGGGCGAAGAACGCTTCGCGACCACCCTCCACGGACTGTCTGGAACGGCCCTCGAACTCGGCTGGACAGCACGCCCGGGCAGCCGTTCGGCCGGGGCTCGAGGCAGATTCCAGTCGGCCTGGCCAGGCTCAAGGCATGAGAAGTCCCGATGTCCGAGCTCACCCGGCGTACGACGTCGCAGTGCTCGGCGGCCGTCTCTCAGCCGGCCTGCCGGCGGCAGTGCTGGCCGGGCAGGGCGTCCGGGTTCTGCTGGTGAACCCTCGGGGTGATCGCTGCGAGCTCGCGGGCGAGACGACGCTGCCGTACACCGCCGAGGTCTTCCGGTTGCCGGCCCGCCGCTTCGAGGTGCCGGAGATCGCCGCTTCCGGCCTGTTCCCCGAGTTGCCCGCAATGCTGCGCGGCACCAGCGGCGTGAACCGCGGCCTGCGCCACCTCCACCATCGTCCGGGCAGACGGCTGAGCCCCCGGGAGGGTGTGCGCTTCGAGGTCCCCGGCGAACACGCCGAGTGGCATCCCTTCCTACCGGACGCCGACCGCTACGCCCTCGACCTCGCCGCCGTCTACGGCGCGGCGGCGTCCGTCGTCCCGCTCGAGGACGCCGGGATCGCCGAGGGCCACGCCTGGGCGCGCACCGAGGACGGGCTGCACCAGGCAGGCTTCGTCGTGGACGCGGTCGGCCCCGGCTCTCCCTTGGTGGCGCGCAACGGCGGTGACGACCGGGTGGCACGGCTCCGGCACCGTTCCCGCCTGCCGGCCACCGGAAAGCGGGACGTGGCCCCGTTCGAGGACCTCCTCCCGCGCGGCCGGTCCCGCCGGTCCGGCCCGTGGTCGCGGGGCACGGTCCACCATCTCTTCGACGGCGGCTGGGTGCAGCTCGTCGGCTTCGGCAACCACGGCGGAGGGCCGCGACCCGCTGACCGGCGTCACCCTCAGCGTCGACCCGGACCGTTTCGACAGCCCCCCGGACGATCCGGAACAGGTGTTCCACGCCGTCATCGGCGGTTTCCCCGATCCGGCACGGCGGTTCAGGGGGGCCTCTGCAGCCGCGCCCTGGACCGACTCGCCGCTCTGGCAACGCACGGCCCGGACCTGGGGGCCACGGTGGTTCGTCTCGGAACCGTCGGCGAGCGACGACCTGTTCCTCACCCGCGAGATCACGATGAACGCGGAGATCGTCCACGCGCTGGCCGCGGCCCTGATCCGCGCCGTCCGCCGCGGCGACTGGTCCGCCGAGCCGTTCACGCGGGTGGCCCCCCTCCAGGAGGAGCTGACCCGGCACAACGACCGGCCGCTGTACGCGGCGCACACCGCGTGTCAGGACTTCCGGCTGCGGAACGCCCTCTGCCGGGTGTGGCTGGTGTGGCAGCAGCTCGCGCAGCTGTCGCTGCGCCGGGCCCGCCTCATCTGCAGGGGCTGAAGGACGGGGCCTTCGTGCTCCCACTGGCCATCCTCAAGAGCCGCCGGCCCCGGGCCCACCACCCCTCGTGGCGCGAGCGCGGCCGGACGACCGGCGGACCGGCCCGTCGGGGGCACCACCGACCCACTCCGGCGAGGCAGGCACGTTCATGACCGTCGCCATCACACGGACACCGGTGCCCGAACAGGCCGACGCGCCGCTCGCCCAGCTGCCGACGTCCGAGGGCCGTGCCAACCCCTGTCCGCATGGCAGGTGTGAGATCAACCGCTCTTGACCGTCCGTCACCCCGCTCACCTGGAACGCACCACGCACGTCAGAAGGTGAATCGCGCAATGCCCCACCAGCAGCATCGGCCCGAGGCCCTCGGGGTCGCCTCGCTCAGCGGTGCCGACGAGCACACCTTCGCTCCGGCCACGGGCCGCGTCCGGCCGCTCCGGGCAGCCCGCCGCACTCATGAGAGCCCCATGTCCAGCACCCGTACGTCAACCACGCCCGAGACCGGCGCCGAGCCTCGCGGCACCGGCGTCATCGCCCTCCGCGACCGCCACATCCCGGAGGTGAGCGCCCTGCTTCCCCGCGCTCAGGCCGGCGACCGTCAGGCGATGAACGACCTGTTGCAGCACGTCGCCCCGCTGGTCGTACGGCTGTGCCAGCGGGTCACCCGGCGGCACGGCCTGGATGCCGCCCAGGAGGCCATGCTCGCGATCTACCGCGGCGTCCGCGGTCTGCGCGAGCCCAATGCCTTCTACGCCTGGGCCCGCGCGATAGCGGTACGGGAAGCCGTCCGCACCCAGCGGCGCCTGGGCGACTTCGCAGCCGAGGATCTGCCTGACCTGGCGCAGGACACCAATCCCATGGCAGCCGTCCACATCAACGACGTCTTGGACCGGCTGCCGGACCACCATCGTGAGGTACTCACCCTCCGCGCGGTCTACGGCCTGGACGAGCAGGAGATGGCAACGGCGCTCGCCCTGCCGCTCGGGACGGTCCGCTCCCGGTTGCACCGCGCCCGGCGAAGCTTCCACGACGCCTGGCACCAGCAGTCCGCCTGACGGACCAACGTCGGCTCGGACACCGTCTCCCCGTGGGGGAGCACCCCCCGCGCCGCTGCCCGCTCCGGCGCCGCGACCCGGCACCCGGGCACGCCGCGCGGACAGCTCATCGCCGGGATCCGCGCACCGACGCAGCCTCCAGGTGGTGACTCGACGCCGGCCGGACCAGGTGAGCGCCTGGCCGGCGCGCAGCCGGCGCCGCGGAACGTCACGTCCACCGCCGGCAGCGCGAGCCATGTGCGAGGCGGTCAGGTGACGGCGGCGCGCTGCCGGAAACACGGGTCCCGGTGCTCCCCGTGGGTCACGGCCTCCCGCAGGTGCCGTACAGCCGTCAGCATGTCGCGGTGGGAGCCGTACAGGGCGTTGACGCCGAACCGCAGCAGGTCCGGAGCCCGCATGTCGCCGATGACACCGCGGGCGGCGAGCGCGCGTACCAGCGGATACGCGTCCGGGTGCCGCAGAGCCACCTGACTGCCGCGCCGGTGCGGTTCCCGTGGGGTGACCACGGTGAAGCCGAGACCGTCCAGCAGGGCGTCGGCGCAGTCCATGAAGAACCCGGTCAGCGACAGGCTCTTGGCCCGTATCTGCTCCATGCCGATCCCGTCGAAGGCGGTGAGGGCCGCTTCCAGCGCGAGCAGGGAGAGGATCGGCGGCGTGCCGATCCGGGCCCGCTCCACTCCCGGGGCGGGGGTGTAGTCACCGCTCAGTCCGAAGGGGTCCGCGTGCCCGTTCCAGCCGGTCAGCGGCTGGTCGAACGCGGCCTGGTGACGCCGGGCGAGGTAGATGAAGGCCGGGGCACCCGGTCCGCCGGAAAGGAACTTGTAACCGCAGCCCACCGCCAGGTCGGCACCCAGCTCGTCCAGCCGGACGGGCAGCGCGCCTGCAGCGTGGCACAGATCCCACAACATCAGTCCCCCGGCCTCCTGTACGGCACGGGTGATCGCGGCCATGTCGTGCAGCTCACCGGTGCGGTAGTCGACCGGGGAGTAGCCGGCCACCGCCACCTCGCGCCCCTGTTCGGCCAGCCACCGCGGCAGGGCGTCCACCGCGACCCGGCGGACCTCCAGGCCGAGCAGCCGGGCCACCGAGTCGGCGATGTACTGGTCGGTGGGGAAGTGTCCCGGATCGGTCAGCAGCAGCCGTCGCCCGGGACGCAGCCGGGCTGCCGCGGTCAGGCCGTTGAACAGCTGCACGGTGGTGGAATCGCCCGCCACGGTCTGCCCGGGCGCCGCGCCGAGCAGCCGTCCGATCGCGTCCCCCACCCGCAGTGGCGCCTGCCACCACTGATGCTCGTTCCACGACCCGATCAGGCCGGCACCCCACTGCCGGTGGACGACATCCGCGAGCACTCCCGGCACCGCGGCCGGCAGGGCTCCGAGCGAGTTGCCGTCCAGATAGACGATTCCGTCCGGCAGGACGAAGCGTTCCCGCTGGGCCGCAAGCGGGTCCGCGGTGTCGAGTGCCAACGCCCGTGCCCGCAGTTCCGCGAGGGCGGGCGCGGTTTCGGCGGAGACGGTCACCGGTCACCCCTTCTCGTGGCGTGACAGCCGGGCGAAGACGTCGATCTCCGCGCGGGAGGCAGGCGAGCCGGGCTCGATGAGGGTGTAGTGGCCGGTCTCCGGCAGGACGACCAGCTCGGCCTCCGGGTGCACCGCCATGTAGTCGCCGAACTGCTCCAACGGCACCTCCTCGTCGGCGGCGCCGTGCAGGACCACCGTCGGCACGCCGGTCGAGCCCTTCTCCCGCAGCAGGGTGAGCGGATCGGTGACCGGAAGCCGGGACTCGGCGTGGTCGGCGCCGCCCAGCAGTTCCAGCGCCGCGCTGTTGCTGAGGTCCTCCCGGATCGCCCCGGCGAGATCGGTGACGGGAGCCAGCGCGAGCACCGCGGTCGGCAGGTCGGTGGTGTACCACGGCGACTCCGCGGGCAGCAGCCCGCGTGCGGCAGCCCACAGGGCGAGGTGGCCGCCGGAGCAGTGGCCGGCCAGCACGTAGGTGCGGCCGGCCGGAATGGTGTCCACCGCCAGGGCGACGTCGTCGAACGTGCCCGGATAGCCGCCGTCGCCGCCGGATCGCCGGAACTCGGGCAGCACGGTGGTGAACCCGTTCGCCGCCAGGTACGCGGCGAAGGGCGTCAGATGCATCCGGTTGTACCGCCAGTAGCCACCGTGCAGCAGGATGACCAGCGGGGCGTCCGGGTCCTCGGCCGGCCACAGGTCGTAGACCTGGCTGGGGTGTTCGCCGTAGGAGCGGTGGACCGGCGCGAGCACGGGCTTCAGGCCCAGCACCCGGCGCTCTTCCTCGGCGGCGGCTTCGGAGATCTGCCTAGACACGACCGCGCACCGTCCAGAGCTCGGGGAACACGGGACGGGCGGCTCGTTTCTCCAGCCAGGCGACGCCCGAGGAGCCGCCGCTGCCCGTCTTGGCGCCCATCGCCCGGCGGGCGGCGAGCAGATGGTCGCCGCGCCAGCGGATGACGAGCTCGGCGATGTCGGTCAGCGCCTCTCCCAGGCCCAGCAGAGGATCGTTCTGCGGGCCGGCGTAGACCCGCCGCCAGGCCTCCTCGACGTCCGGGTCGGCCTCGTACGGCGTGGTCATGTCGCGTTCCAGTACCTGCTCCGGAACGGGCAGACCGCGGCGGTGCAGGTAGGCCAGCGTCTCGTCGTACAGCGACGGCTGGTTCAGCAGCTCCTCCAGCCCGGCGTATGCCCGCGCATCCGCCCGCTGCGGGTTCATCAGCGAACGGGACTTGTCGCCGAGCAGGAACTCCATCTGCCGGTACTTCGCCGACTGGAAGCCGGACGCCGCGCCGAACGCCTCACGGAATCCGTTGAACTGGACCGGGGTCATCCTCGCGATCGGCCGGAAGGAGTCGTTGAGGGCGTGATGAGCGCTGATGCTGCGGCGCAGGGCGTCCATGGCGCGCTCGTGGTCGTCCTTGACCAGCGCGTCCCGGGCGGCCTGCCACTCGTGGACGACCAGGGTGAACCACAGCTCCATCACCTGGGTCGTGACCAGGAACGCCATCTCGTGCGGGTCGTTGGTCAGGGGCTGCTGCAGGGAGGACAGCAACGAGGCGTGGACGTAGTCGTCGTAGGGGGTCTTTCCGTGGAAGGTCACCAGCGGATCGTCCGTCCCCGGGTCGCGGGGCACTGACGTGGTGTCGGTCATCGCGTCTCCTCGACGGGGTGCGCTATCGGCGCGGTGAGATACAGCGGGCAGTGGTCATGTGGCGCCCTTCTCGTGTGCTCGAAGGCTGCTCAGAGGTCGAAGTCCAGCCCCACCTCCTCGGACTCCGGACGGGCACGGCAGGCGAGGGTGTATCCCGCCGCGAGTTCTGGGGGCCCCAGCACGTACTGGCGGCCGGTCGTGACGGTTCCGTGGGTCACCCTGGCGCGACAGCTTCCGCACAGACCCTCGCGGCAGGAATACGGAGTGTCCGGCCTGACCCTCAGCAGTGCGTCCAGCACCGTCCGGTCCTGCTCCGCCATGACGGCCACGGTCGTCCGTCCGCCGAGAGAGGCGGTGATCTGCACGGTGCCGCCGGGAAGTTCGGCCGCCGGTGGTGGCGGGTCCTGGGAGGCGAGGGTGAAGAGTTCGAAGCGTATCCGTGCCGGGTCGGCACCCCACCGGGTCAGGGCCTCGCGCACCGACGTGACCATCCCCCAGGGTCCGCAGAGGTAGAAGTACGCGTGGCCGTCCGGTTCGGCGCCGACCGCCCGGAGGAGTCCCGGCAGCCTCGTGGTGTCGATGTGGCCGGAGAGCATCTCGGCCTCGCGCGTCTCCCGGGTCAGCACGTACAGGGGGAGGAACCGGTCGACGTAGGCGTCCTTGAGGTCGGCCAGTTCGTCGGCGAGCAGCACCGACCGGGCCGTACGGTTGGCATAGATCAGCGACACCCGGCACTGCGGGTCGTCCCGCAGTGCCGCCGTGGCCATGCTCAGCAGCGGGGTGATGCCGCTGCCCGCGGCCACCATCACATGGTGCGCCGCGGGCTGCGCCACGAGTCCGAAACCGCCGGTCGCGGGCGCGACGTCCAGCACGTCACCGGCGGTCAGCACGGTCGTGGCGTAGTCCGCGAAGCCGCCTGGGCCGAGCCGTTTGACCACCAGGCGCAGCGCGCGCGGCTCGGAGGGTGGCGGGCAGATCGAGTAACTGCGGCGGATCTCGCTGCCGTTCAGGGCGTGCCGGACGGTCACGTGCTGACCGGGCCGGTGGGCGAAGGTGCCGGCCAGCCGGTCCGGGAGGTCGAGAGTGAGGGCCACCGCGTCGTCGGTGAGCGGCCGCACCTGCGCCACACGCAGCCGGTGCCATCCGGTCGCCCGCCCGGTGGGCGCCGCCGTGTCCTGCTCGGTCGTCGTCATGGGCGCCGTCACACCGCCTTCATGTGGGGGAAGGACTCCTGGCAGGCGGTGCACACCAGGACCGTCTGACATCCGGTCGGCCCGAAGGGGCCGAGCGGCCGGGTCGCCACGGAACCGCAGTGCGGGCAGGGCCGGCCGAGACCGAGCCGGACCGGCAGCGGTGCTCCGACGGGGCCGGGGGGCACGATGCCGTGTTCGGCGAGCTTGCGGCGGCCCTCCTCGCTGATCCACTCGGTGGTCCACGCGGGCGAGAGTGCCCACGTCACCCGCCCGTCGGGATGGCCGCACTCCGCCAGTACGGTCCGCAGGTCCGCCTCGATCACGGGGAGCGCCGGACAGCCGAGGTAGGTCGGTGTGACGACGACCTCCACGACACCGTCCGCGTCCTGACGCACCGAACGGAGCACTCCCAGGTCGGCGAGGGTGATCACCGGCAGTTCCGGATCCGGTACGGCCCCCACCCGGGCCCGGATCCGGTCGAGGTCCGAGCGGAGAGCCGCGCTCACCAGACACCTCCGGGGTACTGCCGGAACACCGACTGGAACTCGGCCAGCAGCGGGGCGAACGCCTCGGTGTGGAGTCCCGACCGCCCGCCGGTCGCCTGCCAGGACGGCGCCGGGACCATGAGCTCGGCCTCCGTCAGGACCCCGGCCACCTCCCGGCCCCAGGCGGCCTGGAGGCGGGCCGGGGCGACCGCCGTGCCGTCGGTGTCGAGCCGGGCCGTCAGGTCGTCGGCCTCGAACAGCTCGGCCGCATAGGGCCAGACGTGCTCCAGACCCGCCTGCATCCGCCGACGGCTCTCCTCGGTGCCCAGGCCCAGCCGTACGGTCCACTGCGAGGCGTGCAGGCGGTGGTACTCCGCGTCCTTGGCCGCGCGAGCGGCGAAGGACGCCAGCCCCTCATCGGCCGATGCCGCCAGTTCCGCGTACAGCAGACTCGTGTAGTGCGTGTACGCCAGCTGCCGGGCGATGGTGACGGCGAAGTCGCCACCCGGGAGCTCCGGCAGCAGCGCGTTGCGGAACTGTCGCTCGGTCCTGCGGTAGGCGAGGTCGTCGTCGCTGCGGTTCGTCCCGTCCGAACGACCGCTGAGGCTCAGCAGGGTCCGGGCGTGGCCGAGCAGGTCCAGGGCGATGTTCGACAGGGCGAGATCCTCTTCGATGGTGGGGGCGTTGGTCACCCATGCGCACAGTCGCTGACAGAGGATCAGCGCGTCGTCACCGAGCCTGAGGGCGTACTCGGCGATGTCGCGGTTCCGCGTCCCGGCGACGGCACCTCGGAGTTCACTCGTCATGGTCGTCTGCCTCGTTGAGCGGCACGTACATCTGCGGATACCGGTAGGGCTTGTCGGCTCCGTTGCTGAAGAAGGGGTCCTTCTCGCCGGGAGACGAGGCACGCACCGCGTCGGAACGCACCACCCAGATCGACACCGGGTCCCCCCGGCGGGTGTAGAGGTCTCTGGCATGGGCGATGGCCATGTCGGCGTCCGCGCCGTGGACCGACCCGGCATGCTGGTGGGAGAGGCCACGACGCGGCCTGATGAACACCTCCCAGGGCGCCTGTGCCCCGGCGGCTTCGTGTTCGTGGCTCACTGCTCCCGCCCCTCCGTCGTCCGGCGTGCCGCGTAGGCGTCGGCCGCCGCGCGCACCCAGGCCCCGTTCTCGTGGGCCGCCACGCGGTGCGCCAGCCTCTGCCGACCGCACTGCGCGCCTGCGGCCAGGGCTGTGCGGTACACCTGCCAGTCCACCGGAGTGAAGTCGTAGTGCCCGCGCTCCTCGTTCCAGCGGATCGCCGGGTCGGGCAGGGTCACCCCGAGCCGCTCCGCCTGCGGGACGACGGTGTCCACGAAGCGCTGGCGCAGTTCGTCGTTGGTGTGGCGTTTGATCCCCCAGGACATCGAACGGCGGCTGACCGCGGCGCCCAGGGCCGCGGCCCGCGCGTCCCCGCCGCCGTCGACCGTGTCCGGCGGTCCGAACATCAGGGCCACCGCGGGCAGCCACCACCGGCCGACGGCGTCCTGCGCCATCTCCTGCTGCTCCCGCGTGCCCCGGCACAGCGCCCAGAGCAGGTCGTATCCCTGACGGACATGGAAGGTCTCCTCCTGACACACCCGCTGCATGGCCCGCGCGTACGGGCCGTAGGAAGTGCGGCACAGCGGGGCCTGGTTGATCACCGCCGCGCCGTCCGTCAGCCAGGCGATCGCCCCGGTGTCGGCCCAGGTCAGGGCGGGGTGGTTGAACGTGTCCGAGGACCGCTGGTGTCCGCTGTGCAACGCGTGGAGAAGTTCGGCCCGGGTGACGCCGAGGGTCTCCGCCGCCGCGTACAGGTACAGGCCGTGTCCGGCCTCGTCCTGCACCTTGGCGAGGAGGGCGGCCTTGCGTCGCAGGGAGGGGGCCCGGGTCAGCCAGGACGCCTCCGGCTGCATCCCGATGATCTCCGAGTGCGCGTGCTGGGCGATCTGACGGAGCACCATCCGCCGGTAGCCGTCGGGCAGCCAGTCCCGGGGTTCTATCCGCTCGTCGGCCGCGACGAGTGCCTCGAAGCACTCGCCGAGATGCTTGTCGTCGCCCGCGGCGACGGCCGTTGAACCTGCCTCGGTGGTCACCTGGAACCTCCGCTCCCCTCTCCCCCTGTGTCCGGACCGTGTGGGCAACTGCCGTGCGGGGGCTTCATACAGGAGGAGGAGCGGCACGGCTGGTTCAATCCCTCACCACCTGCCGCGATGGCGTGAGCAACACCACAGTGGTGGCAGGGATTGCCGGCGCCCTCCCGTTCCTCTTTCCGATCCGAGAGACCGCTTGGCGCTTTGAAAGGTGGACGGGCATGAGCACCGTACGTGAGCTACTCACCGAACTGACCGGGACGTCGGAGTACGCCGAGAAACTGAGCGACGGCACCGATCTGGCCGCCAGCGGTATCGACTCGGGGGACCTCGTGCGTCTGGTCCTGCTCATCGAACAGCGCATGGGGGTGGAGATCACCGCCCAGGACATGGAGAACCTGTCCACGATCGCGGACTACGAGCGGTTCCTCGCCGATCGTGCCAACGCCGCCCCGCAGCCGGACGGTGCGTGATGTGGCTGAGCCAGTTGCTGCAGCGCAACCGCCAGTGCTTCCCGGACCGGACGGCACTGGTGGACGCACGCCGCTCGGTCACCTGGGCCGAGTTCCACGACCGGGTGGCCCGGCTCGCCCACGCGCTCTCCGAGCGCGGCATCCGAGGAGGCGACCGTGTGGCCGTCCTCTCGGTGGACCGCATCGAGGTGCTGGAGACGTACTTCGCGCTGGCCCGTCTCGGGGCGCTGTTCGTTCCGCTCAACCACAGCCTCACCCCCGCCGAGGTGACCGGGATCACGGAGCGCTGCGACCCGGTGGCGGTGATCGGTGAGTCGGCCCTGCTGGAGCGGCATCCGGACCTGCCGGTGCGGATCCGCGTGCCGGTGGACGGCGCGGAGTTCGCCGCGCTCTGCGAGACGGGCGGGCCGGACCTCCCCGACGCGCCCGTGGCAGATGCCGGCGGGAGCGCGGGCTTTCCCGACGTGCCGGACGACGCGCCGGCGGCGATCCTGCACACCTCGGCGACCACCGGCCGGGCCAAGGGCGTCGCCGTCGACCACGCCTCCTTCCGGGCCATCGCGCTCGGCTGGCTCGCCCAGGTCCGGCCCACGGACGACATCGTGCTGGTCAACTGCTGCCCGCTGTACCACGGCAGCATGGTGGTCTCCCTCACCTATATGGCCGCGGGTGCCACCGTGGTGCTGATGCCGGGCTTCCAGCCGCAGCGGGCGCTGGCCGCGATCGAGGACAACCGGGCCACGCACGTCTGGCTGGTACCTCAGATGCTCCGTTTCCTGATGCAGTCGAAGGCGCTGCACAGCACGGACCTGTCCAGTCTGCGCGAGGTGCTCTACGGTGCCGCACCGATGCCGCCGGAGCTCTACGCCGAGGCCGCACAACGGCTCGGCTGCGGTTTCCGGCAGGTCTACGGGATGACCGAGGTGGGCGGTCCTTTCGTCACGCTCGGCCCTGACGAGCACCCCGCGCCGGGCACCACCGACGTGATCCCGGCCGGCCGGGTGATCCCGGGTATGTCGGTGAAGGCCCTCGACCCGAAGGACCAGGATGTCGCACCCGGCGTCATCGGGGAGATCTGCGCGCGCGGCCCCGGAGTGATGCGCGGCTACTGGAACGACGAGAACGCCACGGCCGACATCACGACGGACGGCTGGACCCGCACCGGCGATCTCGGCTTCATCGACCCCGACGGCCGGGTGCACCTGATCGACCGGAGCAAGGACCTGATCATCCGGGCGGGGCAGAACGTCTACCCGAGGGAGATAGAACAGGCACTTCGTTCCCACGCCGCGGTGCACGACGCCGCCGTGGTCGGGGTGGCGGACGCGGACTACGGCGAGGTGCCGCTGGCCTTCGTGGTGGCCGAGGACGGGACCACCGCCGACGAGGTGCAGGCCCACCTGGCCGGCCTCCTCGCCGCGTACAAGCGGCCCCGGCAGATCCGGTTCATCGACGAGGTGCCCAGGAACCCCGCAGGCAAGATCCTCAAGAAGTCACTGCCCGTCTGACCCGCACACGCGGCTTGATCCGGCGCACCTTCGCATCGAGCCTGCAGCCCATGCCGTGCGACAGTCAGCAACGAATGCGCGCAGTCGGCCGGAATCGGAACGCGACATCTTGGTACCTCGGGTGCCTCTTTCCGGAGCGGCCGTGCCCGGCTGGCAGCGCGTCGTCTTACGGACTGGTGACGTGCTGGGGGCGGTCCTACGGGACGGCGGATACGCCGCCCTACGGTGGGCGCATGCGTGTACTGGTCACCGGCGGTGCCGGGTTCATCGGGTCCCATGTCGTCGAGGCGCTTCAGGCGCGCGGGCACGAGCCCGTCGTGTTCGACGTGCGCGGGGACCGGGGTGCTGACGTGCGGGACCGGGAGCCTGTCTCCCGTGCCCTGTCCGGTGTGGACGCCGTGTGCCATCAGGCGGCGATGGTCGGGCTCGGCACCGGGTTCGCCGACGCAGCGGAGTACGTCTCGCGCAACGATCTCGGCACCGCCGTACTGCTCACGGCCATGGCGGAGGCGGGGGTTCGGCGGCTCGTGCTGGCCGGATCGATGGTGGTCTACGGGGAGGGGCGGTACACCTGCGCACGGCACGGAGTGGTGCGGCCGGGGCCCCGGTCTGTCAGTGACCTGGCGGCCGGCTGTTTCGAACCGCGGTGTCCGGTGTGCGGGGAGGAGTTGTCGCCGGGGCTCGTCGCCGAGGACGCGCCGGTGGATCCCCGCAACGTGTACGCCACCACCAAGCTCGCCCAGGAGCATCTGGCCGCCGCGTGGGCGCGGTCGACGGGCGGCTCGGCGGCGTCATTGCGCTACCACAACGTGTACGGGGCCCGGATGCCCCGCGACACCCCGTACGCCGGGGTCGCCTCCTTCTTCCGCTCGGCGCTCGCCCGCGGAGAGGCGCCTCGGGTGTTCGAGGACGGCCGGCAGCGGCGGGACTTCGTGCACGTACGGGACGTGGCCGCGGCCAACGTGACGGCCCTGGAGGCCGGTTCGACCGGGGGTGTGCTGACCGTGTACAACACCGGCAGCGGCGAGCCGCACACCGTGGAGGAGATGGCGCGGACGCTGGCCACGGCGTACGGAGGACCCGAGCCGATCGTGACAGGCGAGTACCGGCTGGGGGACGTACGGCACATCATCGCGGACTCGTCCCGGCTGCGGTCGGAGCTCGGCTGGAAGCCGGAGGTCGGGTTCGCGGAGGGCATGCGGGAGTTCGCCCGGGTGGGCATGCGCTCGTAGCGCCCTGATGGACCGGTGGTGCTGCCCGTTTCAGGAAGCGGCCGCGGGCAGCACCACCTCGAAGCGGCAGCCGCCGGGGATGTTGCGGACCGTGGCGCGGCCCTGGTGGGCCTCTACGATGCCGCGGACGATGGCCAGGCCGAGCCCGGCGCCCGCCGGAGGCGTGCGGGCGTGGGTGCCGCGCCAACCGGTGTCGAACACGCGGGGCAGGTCCTCCTCGGGGATGCCGCCGCAGCCGTCCGTCACGGAGAGCACGACGCCGTCGGGCAGGCGTTCGGCGGCCACCATGACGGTGCCGTCCGTGGGGGTACGCCGGATCGCGTTGACCAGGAGATTGCCCAGCACGCGGCTCATCTCCTTGCCGTCCACCTCCACCGGCACCGGCTCGACGCGGTCCCCGACCAGTCGCACCCCGTGTTCGCGGGCCAGCGGATATACCCCGGCGAGAGCATCGCCGACCAGGTCGTAGACGGACATCCGGGAGGGCGACAGAGCCAGCGTGCCGGCATGGATGCGGGAGAGTTCGAAGAGGTCGCCGACCATGTCGTTGAGACGTTCGACCTCGGTGCGGATCTGGCGCAGGTATCGGCCGGGGTCGGTGGCGACGCCGTCCTCCAGCGCCTCGGCCATCGCGCGCAGGCCCGCGAGCGGGGTGCGCAGGTCGTGCGAGATCCAGGCGACGAGTTCACGACGGGAGGACTCAAGGGCGCGCTCGCGCTCCCGGGACTCCGCCAGCTTCGCGCTGGTGGCCTCCAGTTCCCGGCCGAGCGCGGCTAGTTCGGCGGTGACCGGACCGTGGGGCGCGGTGAAGTCGCCGCCGTCGCCGAAGGAGCGGGCGGCGAGGGTGAGTTCGCGGCTGCGGGCGACCACCCAGCGGCCCAGCAGCAGCGCGGTGGCCAGGGAGACGACGGCCGCCATCGCGACCACCGTCGTCACCACGGTCAGGTCGTGCGCGGACAGGAACATCGCCCACGCCACGGCCAGCGTGCCCATGAGCATCGCGGTCACGGCGACAGCGACCACGACGGTGAGGGAGGTGGTCAGGGAGCGGCGGCGCAACAGCCACAGTGTTCCCGCGCCGAGGAGCCCGGCCGCTCCGGCGCCGAGGAGGGCGTACAGGGCGATGAGGAGGGTGTCGCGCATGATCACGCCTCGTCCTGGCCCGAACTGCCGACCGGATCGAAGCGGTAACCGACGCCCCACACCGTCTGGATCAGACGGGGCCGGGCGGGATCGTCCTCGACCTTGTTGCGCAGGCGTCGGACGTGGACCGTGACGGTCGACAGATCGCCGAAGTCCCAGCCCCACACCTCCCGCATCAGGTCCTCGCGGCTGTACGCCCGGCCCGGATGGCTCAGGAAGAACGCCAGAAGGTCGAACTCCCGCAATGTGAGAGCGAGTTCGACGCCGTTCTTGGCGGCGCGGCGGGCCGCCGGGTCGACCGTGAGGCCGGCCGCGCCAAGGGACCGCGCGCCCGCGAGGGGCCTCGTGCGGCGCAGTACGGACTCCACTCGCAGCACCAGCTCGCGGGGACTGAACGGCTTGGTGACGTAGTCGTCCGCGCCTACCTCCAGGCCCATGATGCGGTCGTCCTCGTCGCCTCGGGCGGTGAGCATGATGACCGGCACCGGGCCGCGTCCGCGCATCCGGCGGCACACCTCCAGGCCGTCCATGCCGGGCAGCATCAGATCGAGTACGACCAGGTCGGGCCAGTGCGCGGCGGCACTGGCGAGGGCGGTCGGCCCGTCCCCGGCCCGGTCCACGAGGTACCCGGCGCGATCGAGGTAGCCCGAGACGACCTCCGCGACCGTGGGGTCGTCGTCGACAACGAGGACGCGGGCACCCCCGGTCCCTCGGCCGGCGGAGGCGTCAGCCGCCGACTCGTACGGTTGCTGTTCCATACGGCCAGCCTCGCACGCGCGCTCTTCCTCGTCGCCCTCCAGCCGTCCGCGGGCGCTGACGTCCGTGTTTCGTAAGGAGCCGAAGTCCGGTATGCGTCGTTCGCGTTCGTAGGGTGAGAGCCGTGATGACCTCTTCCGTACCCGAGGGCGTCGATGTCGTCCTCCCCTGTCTGAACGAGGCCGAAGCCCTGCCGTGGGTACTCGACCGCATCCCACCCGGTTGGCGCGCCCTCGTGGTGGACAACGGCTCCACCGACGGCTCGGCCGACATAGCCCGCGAACTCGGTGCGACCGTCGTCCACGAAGCCCGGCGCGGCTTCGGCGCCGCCTGCCATGCGGGGTTGACCGCCGCGACGGCCGAGATCGTGTGCTTCTGCGACTGCGACGCCTCGCTGGATCCGGCCCTGCTCGTGCCGTTCGTACGCGAAGTCCAGGGCGGTGAGGCGGATTTGGTGCTCGGGCGGCGTCGGCCCCAGGGGCGGGGCGCCTGGCCCGCGCACGCCCGGGTCGGAAACCGCGCGCTCGCTTTGATGGTGCGCCGACGCACCGGACTACGGCTGCACGACCTCGGTCCCCTGCGCGCGGCCCGCCGCGAGCCACTGCTCGCCCTGGACCTCGCCGACCGGCGCAGCGGCTATCCCCTGCAGATGGTCGTGCGGGCCTCCGATGCGGGCTGGCGCGTGACCGAGCACGACGTCCCGTATCTGCCGCGGTCCGGCGCCTCGAAGGTGACCGGCACCTGGCGCGGCACCTGGCAGGCGGTACGGGACATGAGCCGCGTCCTGGCCCAAACACCCGCCGTACCCACGGCGACCGCAGCGCGACCCCGGGCGACAAGGGGGATCCACCGATGACCACCTTGCTCGTCATCGCCAAAGAACCCCGGCCGGGGCGGGTGAAGACCCGGCTCACTCCGCCGTTCACGCCCGAGGGGGCCGCAGCGCTCGCCGAGGCGGCACTCACGGACACCCTGCGAACGGTGGCCGAGACACCCGTCCGGCGCCGGGTCCTGGTCCTCGACGGGACGGACGGGCCCTGGCTGCCGCCCGGCTTCGACGTCGTCCCTCAGTGCGCGGGCGGCCTCGACGAGAGGCTGGCGGCAGCCTTCGCCGACTGCGACGGCCCGGCCCTGCTGATCGGGATGGACACACCGCAGGTCACCCCGAGCCTGCTCACTGTGGACTTCGACGGGTACGACGCCTGCCTCGGTCCGGCCGACGACGGCGGCTTCTGGGCGCTGGGGTTGGCGGAGCCGGTCCCGGAGCTGCTGCGCGGGGTCCCGATGTCGACGCCCGTCACCGGCGCCGTCCAGCGCGACCGTCTGGTCGCCGCGGGCCTGCGGGTGCGCGATCTGCCGCGGCTGCGGGACGTGGACACGGCAGCCGACGCCGAAGCGGTCGCCGCCATGGCGCCACACGGCTGCTTCGCCGCGGAACTGGCCCGACTGCGGACGGCCGGCCACCGATGAGCACAGCGCATGAGGTGATGGCGCGAGACAACTCCAAGCACAGCTGGTCCGCCGACCCCTACGCCGACGCCCTCAGGGCCGGCCGGGGACCACTCTTCCTGCGCCGCAGCGACGGTTGGCTGCTGCCGCTGGACGTCGAGCGGTGGTGTGCGCGGGCCGACGCCGTGGACCAGCAGGTCCTGGGCCGGTGTGAGGGAGCTGTCCTCGACGTCGGGTGCGGGCCGGGAAGGCTGGTCACGGAACTCGCGGCCCAGGGCCGGACCGCGCTCGGCATCGACGTCAGCGAGGCCGCGGTCGCCCACACCCTGGACCTCGGCGGGCCTGCCCTGCGGCGCTCGGTCTTCGAACCCCTGCCAGGCGAGGGCCGCTGGAACACCGCCCTGCTCCTCGACGACAACCTCGGCATCGGCGGCGACCCTCGCGCCCTGCTCCGCCGACTGACCCAACTAGTGCTGCCTGGTGGCCTGTTGATCGCCGAGACGGTCCCGGCGGACGTGGACGAACGCGCCGACGTCCGCATCGTGCGCGGCCCCGCCCCACGGGGCGCCACCGAAGCCACGTTCCGCTGGGCCCGGCTCGGCACCCCGGCGCTGCTGCGGTACGCCCGCCCGCTGGGCTGGCGCACGGTCGATCAGTGGTCGGCCGGCGGCCGCTGCTTCGTCTCCCTGCGCAGCCGCAGCACCGACAGCACGGCAGAACCGCCGAACAGTACGGCGGTGATCAGCAGCCAGCGGGCGAGGAAGCCGTCTGCGGACCGACCGGTGGCCGACTCGTAGCTGTCCGCGACCCGGCCGCTGATCAGAGGGAACCACACCAGCAGCAGGAGCCCGGACAGGGCCGCCGGCACCCGGACGTACAGGGTCCGCTCCCGGCGGCCGACGGCACCGAGCACACCGGTGACCGCCCGGTCCACAGTCGCGTACAGCGGCAGAAACACCAGGTCGTGCAGCACGGCCGCGCCCACGAACCACAGCGTCACCCCGAGCCAGTCCCCGGACAGCAGACGCACGCCCGCGTACCCGGCGAGCGCGAACGAGCTGGCCAGGAGCAGAACCTGCAAGGGGCTTCCCAGAGGAGGGAACACCCTGCGCATCACAGGTCTCCGAACGTCATCCGGGCCACCCACTTGGTGTTGAGCACACCGGGCGCCGCGGGCACGATGATCCGGGCCGGGTAGCCGTGGTCGGGGGCCAGCGGCTCGCCGTTGACGTCCAGGGCGAGCAGCGAGCGCGGGTCACGCACCTGGTTGGACCGCAGGGCGGCCTCGCGGAAGGCACCACGTCGCTGGAGGGACTCCACCAGGACGTCGGGTGCCTCGCCCGCGTCGTACCCGACGAGGAAAGCCAGGTCCCGCAGCCGTACGCCCCGCCACCACTGGTCGCCGGTGGACCAGCCCTCCACACAGGCGATGGGCAACGCCGAGCTGTGCAGCGGCAGTTCGAGCAGTTCGGCGCGGCTCAGCCGGAGCGTCCCGGAGGGCCCCCTGATCACCAGCCGCCACACTTCCTCGCTCGTCTCCCGCGCGCTGATCCCCCGGGACGCGGCCGTTCTGTTGATCTGGAAGCCGCCGGGGCCGCTGCCCGGATCGGCACCACCGTGCGGCGCGAGGAGGGCCGTGCGCCGCAGCGGACCGTCGAAGTTCTGCCCCACCGTGGTCCCGAACAGCAGCAGTGAACCGCCTCCGACCAGCCGCAATGCCCCGCGCCGGGACACGGTGGGCTCGGCCGGTCGCGGGGAGACCAGCAGGAAGTCCGGCTCACCTCCCGCCTCCTCCTGAGGGCCTGTCCCCGCCCGCATGCGGCGCACATTGCGTACGGCAGCGGGGGCCCGGAGCACCACGTGCGCCACGAACGCGGCGAAGAACACCCAGGCGCCGTAGAAGTGCAGCGGATAGAAGGAGCCGGGGAAGACGTAGTCCAGCTGGACGTTGAGCACACCCGTCACGAACTCGAACAGCACGCCGCCGACCAGGAGCAGCAGGGAGACCCGCTCCAGGGCGTGGGTGAGCGACCGGGCCGGCGGCAGCGAGAACAGCTTCGGTACCACCGACCACAGTTTGGCCAGCAGGACGGGGATGAGCGTGATACCGAGCGTGACGTGGAGGCCCTGGTTGAGCCGGTAGAGCCAGTGCGGGTCGGTCGGCCAGGCGAAGAGGTAGAAGCCGAGCAGTCCCTTGTCCGGGGTCTTGTCGTTCACCGGCGACAGGTCCGGGTTGTATGCGGCGTACGACAGCAGCCCCGTCACGAACAGCACGGTGATCCCGCCGAGCAGCACGACACCCAGGACGGAGGTGAACCAGGGGCCGCGTACGGAACTGCGCCAGAAACCGGGCGACATGGGCGAGGCGGGAGGGGTGTGCAACCGTGGCATGCGCCGACCGTACGGCGGTGCAGCCGTGGGAGGGGGCCGTCGACACATGACGAAACGCTGACGTCCGCACGCGCAGCGGCCTGGGCACGATCCGCGCGGCCTAGCGTTTCCTCGTGACCCGAGATCTTCTCCGAGACCTGTACGCGACCGCGGCCGCCGCGCTGCTCGTCGCGGCGGCCGCGGTCGTCGGCACCGCGATCGAGCGGGAGCACGGCACCCTGTACGTGGACTGGCCTCCCCTGCTCGCCGACTGGGGACCTCATGTCGGTCCCGGTACCCCGGCCGCGCTGGTCGTCGCGATCGGCGTTGTGGCGTACGGCCCGCGCGTGGCCGCCCGGCTGCCGTGGCGCACGCTGCTCGGCGCCGCCTGGGGTGCCGCGATGTCCTGGACGTGGTCACTGGCATTGATCGACGGCTGGCAGCGCGGGATCGCGGTCCGGCTCACGACCAGGTACGAGTACCTGCAGGTCATCGACCGCTTCGACGACATCCCCGCGACGCTGCGGGACTTCACCCACCACATCCTGCTGCACTCTCCCGACAACTGGCCCGCACATGTGGCGGGCCACCCGCCGGCGGCGACGGTCACCTTCGTCCTGCTCGACCGGGCCGGACTCGGCGGCGGGGGCTGGGCCGGAACCTGGTGCATCACCGTCGGCGCATCGGCATGCGTGGCGGTACTGGTCGCCGTGCGGGCGCTCGCAGATGAGGCCCTGGCGCGCCGGGCGGCGCCGTTCCTGGTGCTGACGCCGGCCGCGGTGTGGATGGGGACGTCCGCGGACGGGTACTTCGCGGCCGTCGCCGCCTGGAGCGTCGCGTTCCTCGCCCTCGCGGTCACCGGCCACCGGCCCCGGCTCACCGGTTTCGCCTCCGGCCTCCTCTTCGGCCTCACCTGCTACCTCTCCTACGGCCTCACCCTCTTCGCCGTCGTCGCGGGCGCCGCACTGCTGCTCGGCGGCCCGCGACGAACACGACCCCTGCCCTACGTCCTCGCCGGAGTCACCGTCGTCCCGCTCGCGTTCACCCTCGCGGGCTTCCACTGGTGGGAGGCGTACCAGCTGCTCGTCGACCGCTACCACCAAGGAGCCGGCGGCATCCGGCCCTACAGCTACTGGGTGTGGGCCAACCTCGCCTGCACCGTCCTGATCGTGGGCCCGGCGACAGTGGCGGGCCTGCGGCGCACCGTCGCCAGGCTTTTCGAGTCCCCGGCACGGCTCAGGGCACGTTCTTCCCCCGGCGTTCCTCTCCGCGTGCGGACACCCGACCGCCTCGGCGCTTCTGTACCTGTGGTTTCCCTCCCGCGTCGGCGTGTCGTGTCGCGGGCGGGTGGGCCCGACTTCTCGCCTGACCTCCGCCTCGCCCTGCTGGTCGCCGCCGCGTTCACTGCTCTGCTCGTCGCCGATCTGTCGGGGATGAGCAAGGCGGAGACCGAGCGCATCTGGCTGCCGTTCGCCATGTGGCTTCCGGCCGCATGCGCGTCCCTGTCCCGGCCCCGTACCTGGCTCGCTGCGCAGGCCGTGATCGCCCTGCTTCTCAATCACTTGCTGCTGACCGGCTGGTGACGGGAGACGCGCGGGCCCGGCACCCGCCGGTCTGACACATCACCTGCATGGTTACTGGGCCAACTCCCCTGCCACCTCGGCGGATCGGGATTCGCAAGCCCATGCCCGGCCGGTCTGATCCACAGCCACCGAGCAGGAGCCACGGCGACCAGAGGCGGTGCCAAGAGGGCATGTCCGGCACGTGGGTCACCGGCCGGGCACCGGCGTCTGTCGGAGATCGCGGTTCAGTGGCGACGGGACGGCTGGCTTTGGTCTTCCGGTTCAGGGGAGGTGGCGGGTTGTTGATCGCCGCGTGTCTGGTAGAGGTGGGCGAGGTGGTTTTGAAGTCGGGCGTGGCGGAACTGGTAAACCGCGCCGGCCTGGCGCAGCATCCCCCGCTGATGGGCGTCGTCGAGGAATGCGGTCAGCGCCCAGGGCAGTCGGCCAGTCATCGGCAGCCAGACGCGCGAAAGGATCAACCATCGGCCCCAGGCATCGGTGCTGAGCCTGACCACGAAGCCCCACACGAACCCGCCCACGAACGCGTTGACAAGCCCGCCCACGAGCCCGAACGCCAGCCCGAACGCCAGGCAGCCCACGCATGACTGGAAGACCGCGTTCTTGCGGTTGGCAGCCAGCAGCTCGGACGGGCTGGGCGCGGCCTTGATGTCGGTGGGGATGTGGAGTCCGAACGCCAGCCCGAACACCAGCCCGACCACGAGCCCGAACCGGGGTCCGCCCCAGAGCAGGGACAGGAGTATGTCCAGCACCCCGAATGTGCGCCGCCAGGCTATGACCTGGCTTGCCAGCAGGGTTGCGAGCCCGCTCGCGAGTCCAATGACGAGCCAGGCCGCAAGTCCGAATATGACCCCACCCGCGACCTGTTCCAGGAGTTGTCTTGCCCGGCCGCGGACTCGTAGCCGTATGCGCGAGGGCTCACGTCCTTCGGACCGGAGCCCGAACCGGAGTCCGAACGCGAGTCCGGCCACCAGCCCCGCTGCGAGTCCACTCACGAGTCCGTACAGGAGCCAGGCTCGGAAGCCACCCGAGAACGCGAACGCGTATCCGACCACCTCGTCCCCGTCCCAGCCCATGTGCGCACGCACGACGGTGAACCCGATCGCGAGCCCGTTTGCCAGCCCGTTTGCCAGCGCGGCAGCGAGCCCGAGCACGAGCCCGCCCACGAGCATCCGTGTGGGGCGGGTGATGGTGTTGCCCAGATGCCACCAGGCGAGGTCTGCGGTGCCGAGCCGGTTCAGGTGCCAGGCGAGGTAGCCGAGCCAGTGTGGGACGCGGTCGGGGTCCCAGCTCCGGTATCGCCGACGGCCGGAGCGCTGGTCGAGGGGCGGGTGCTGATAGACGGCGGGGACGAAGGCGCCCAAGAGGTGATCCTCCAGGGCTTGACGGGTTCCGAACTGTGGGGAGTCGAGCAGCTCGGCGGGGTCGCGGTCCGGGGTGTCGCTGTAGATGGCGCGGGCGAGGACGACCATCAGCGGGGTGGACAGCACCGCAGTGAGGTTGGCCTCTGCCGGGCTGCTCGGATAGTCCCGCAGGCGGGCCAGGACCGGGTCCCACACCGTGGTGGTGCCGCCGCTGGCGGCGGATTTGCGGGTCGTTCGAGGCAGATAGTCGACCAGGTCGGTCAGGGTGAGGTCGTCCAGTTCGATGCCGGCCGCGGCGGTCAGGACGTCGGCTGCCGCGACAGCGGTGGCGTACTCGTCGGGGCGGCTGGTCAGCAGCAGCGGCAGGCTGGTGGCGTTGAGCGCTTGAAGGGCAGCACGGTGCAGCCCGTCGGCGATCTCATCGAACCCGTCAAGCACCGGCAGGACGCGGCCGGCCTCGACCAAGGCGGCGGCCATACTCGATCCGGTCGGGCCGGGCAAGGCCAGACCGGGGTGGTCGCGGAGGAGTTGGTCGGTCAGCCAGTCCCGCAATGAGGTGGTGCTTGGGTTCCACGACCCGAGGCCGAAGGTCACCGGTATGAGATCGGTTCTGGTGCGGGCGTCGAGCAAGTCGAGGACGAACCGCAGGGTCAGGACCGTTTTGCCCGAGCCGGCCCGGCCCAGGACCACCAGCCGCCCTGACGGTATCCGCTGGTAGACGTCGACGACCCGGTCCAGTTGGCCGTCCAGGGCCAACGGGCCGAAGGTCACCCCGGCTGAGCCGCGACGGATATTGGCCCAGTGATCCATCAGGGCCTCGGGTGCCGGGTGCCAGCGCACCGGCAGCGGGAACGGGTCATGCACCCGCCGCCGCTCCTCCTCCCGCCGCCACTGCACCCCGACCGCCTGAGCAAGCTGGTCGGCAGCCTCATACAACTGCAGGTCTCGCCTCGACGTGCTGGGGGCCGAAGCGTCATGCCGGGCCGGCGAAGAGGCCGACGCCCCGTGGTTGATGGTGACGTCGCCCACGACGCGGCCGATGAAGGTGCCTGAGCCGTGATTGTGCTGGTCACTCGTTTCCCGGCCATGTCCGTCAGTCACCGTGAGCCATCGTGGTTGATGGTGAGCCCTCCGATCACATCGCCGGCGATGAACGTTCCTGCCCCCTCGTTGCGCTGCACCTGCACGGCGGGGACAGCGGACCGGGTAGCGGCCAGAGAACGCAGTTCTGCCAGGACCTCGGGACGGCGTTCCGCCTGGGCAGCGAGGAGTGACGCCAAGGCGATGCGGAGGTGGTCGTCGGCAACGCCCCGCGACAGTGCCCCCACTGCCGCATCGCGCTCGTCCTCGGTACCGTGCCGAAACAGACGGTCGACTATCGTACGGGCGCGGCCCCATCCCAGGCGAACGGTGTCGGCGAGAATCGTTGCTGCAGCACCGGTAGCGATGGCGAGCACTTCGGGGTCAGGCATGACCGCATGATGGCATGTCATCAACTCAACTGTCTGGGCTTTCAGTTGAGCCGATACGGCGGTACACCACTGGGGGTGCCGCGAAGCCTGCAGCCTCGTGGGTTCGGACCGGCGTCATTCACGGCTGGGTGCTTATGGCAGTGGATCCGGTGTGAGTCGTTGATCGTGTATTCGTGCTGGTCACGGGTGGTTGCCGGAGCTGGAGATCGTCTGCCGTTCCGATGATGGCCAACAGTGCGCGAGGAACCGGGGAAGCTCGCTGTCACCGAGCGGGGTCGCACGTCGGCTGGCCGAGCAGCTGCGCGTGGAAACGGAGCGGGAAGCGGACGCCGGCCCATGCTGCCGGGCAGGTCGCGGGCCGTGCGGTGCCGCTGGTGCGGCTGGGCCGCGATCGCGGCCCAGCCGCAGGAGGGCGGCCACCCCGGTGCGGTCTCGGCCCACGTCCGGCACCGCGCCGACGGCAGCCGCGTCCTGCTGTACACCGAGTGGAGCAGCGCCGCGGCGCACCACCGGCCGCCGAGGCGGGACCACGACAAGGGGCACGAGATCTTCTCCGGCACACCCGGAGTACGGTTTACCGGCGGTGGGCGTGATCACCCGCACCACTCCCCGCATCTCCCCCTACGGTGAGCGCGGCCCCCCGATCGCACCGCGCCTCGCATCCACCGTGCAGGCAGTGGATCATCCCGGCAGGCCCTCCGGTAACGTGCGGGTATGAGCCATCCACACCCAGAACTCAAAGCCGCCACCCCGCTTCCCGAAGGCGGGCTGAGGGTGACCGCCCTGGGGGGCCTGGGCGAAATCGGCCGCAACATGACCGTCTTCGAGTATGCCGGCAAGCTGCTGATCGTGGACTGCGGTGTGCTGTTCCCGGAGGAGAACCAGCCGGGCGTGGACGTGATCCTGCCCGACTTCACCTCGATCCGGGACCGCCTCGACGACATCGTCGCCGTCGTCCTCACCCACGGCCACGAAGACCACATCGGCGGCGTGCCCTATCTGCTGCGGGAGCGGTCGGACATTCCCCTCGTCGGCTCCAAGCTCACCCTCGCCTTCATCGAGGCCAAGCTCAAAGAGCATGGCATCAAGCCCCGCACGGTGCGTGTGCGCGAGGGCGACCGGCGTGGCTTCGGCCCCTTCGACTGCGAGTTCGTGGCCGTCAACCACTCCATCCCGGACAGTCTCGCGGTGGCCCTGCGCACCGGCGCCGGCCTGGTGTTGCACACCGGTGACTTCAAGATGGACCAGTTCCCCCTGGACGACCGGATCACCGACCTGCGCGCCTTCGCCCGCCTCGGCGAGGAGGGCGTCGACCTGTTCCTCACCGACTCCACCAACGCCGAGGTCCCCGGCTTCACGACCTCCGAACGCGAGCTGAACCCCGCGATCGAACAGGTGATGCGCACCGCCCCGCGCCGAGTCATCGTCTCCAGCTTCGCCAGCCATGTGCACCGCATCCAGCAGGTCCTGGACGCCGCCCATGCGCACGGCCGCAAGGTGGCCTTCGTGGGCCGCTCGATGGTCCGCAACATGGGCATCGCCCGCGACCTGGGCTATCTCAAGGTCCCGCGCGGCCTGGTCGTGACCGCCAAGGAGCTGGAGAAGCTGCCGGACCACCGGATCACCTTGGTGTGTACCGGATCCCAGGGCGAGCCGATGGCGGCACTGTCGCGGATGGCCAACCGCGACCACGCGATCCGCATCGGCAAGGGCGACACCGTCCTGCTCGCCAGCTCCCTCATCCCCGGCAACGAGAACGCCATCTACCGGGTGATCAACGGGCTGACCCGGTGGGGCGCCAACGTCGTCCACAAGGGCAACGCCAAGGTGCACGTCTCCGGCCACGCGAGCGCCGGTGAACTCGTCTACTGCTACAACATCGTCCGCCCCCGCAACGTCATGCCCGTGCACGGCGAGTTCCGTCATCTGCGGGCCAACGCCGACCTCGCCATCCGTACGGGCGTCGATCCTGACCGGGTCGTCATCGCCGAGGACGGTGTCGTCGTCGACCTCGTCGACGGCCGCGCCTCCATCACCGGCAAGGTGCCCGCGGGCAACGTCTACGTGGACGGCATGGAAGTCGGCGGCGCCACGGAGGCGTCCCTCAAGGACCGCGTCACCCTCGCCGAGGAGGGCGTCGTCACGGTCGTGGCCATCGTCGACGCCGACACCGGTGCCCTGGCCGAGACCCCCGACTTCCTGGCCCGCGGTTTCGTCCATGACGAGACCACCTTCGAGCCGGTCATTCCCGTCATCGAGAAAACGCTGGCCAACGCCGCACAGGAGGGCGTCGGCGACGCCCACCAGCTCGAACAGCTCATCGCCCGAGCCGTGGCCAACTGGGCGTTCCGCACCCACCGCCGCAGGCCACTGATCATCCCCGTCATCATCGACGCCTGAAAGGTGAACGGGGGCCCGCGCTTCGAGGAGATCGGCCGGCAACCGACGCCGATGGGCGAGATCAGTCTGCGTCGGCGCCGCCACCCGGTCTCGGACAACGAGGTGTACGAGGTCAAGCTCGGTGACGAGTTCTGGACGTCGCCGTCGACGGACTCGGGCTGGGCTACACCGCCCAGGCAGTCCTGGACGGCTCCCGGGTGCGCTCGCTGACCGTGATCGACGCGCTCGCGGAAGTCATCGACACTGGCACCAGCGGGGTCTGGTACCGCTCGGGGCCCGGCTGATGTCGGACGTCCGCTGTCGCGCTGTACGCCGACCGCGGCTAATCATCGACGCGGCCACGACAGCTACCGTCGTCGGCCGCGTGAGCGCGGCATCGTCCCGAAGATTGCCCGGCGCGGGCAACCGCACGGCTCGGGCCTGGGCCGCGTTCGGTGGGTTGCCGAGTCCGCCATCGCTTGGCTCCACGGCCCTCGCCTCCTATGGACCCGCTGGGAGACCCGAGACGACGTGCACGACGCTCTCCTCCGGCTCGAAAACGTGTGCCTTTCCTGAGTGCCCTGCCAGACTTGGCACGGCTCAGTTCATCCAGTACCAGAACGGGGAGTACAACGATCATGCGTGTAAAGAGCGTTGCAGGGGTGATAGGCGGTGCGCTCGCCTTCGTCGCCCTGGCCACCGGCGCCGCCCAGGCGGGTCATCACCAGACGCACAGCGTCCCGGTAGTCGAGGACACGGTGGCCGGGGGGCCGTACAAGCCGACGGAGGAGACGGTGGCGGGAGGCCCGTACAAGCCGGTGGCCGTGGCCGGAGGCCCGTACATCATCACCGGCGGTGTTCTCGACAACCCCAGCCCGCTGGGCTGACGGTCCGGCATCACCAACGGGGCGGCGGTGTCAGCCCACTGGGCGGGAGTTGTTCACCCGGCCGGTCAGGCCTGCGGACCGCCAGGGTGTTCGGCATCGCCGCCCTTGCCGTGTTGGGCCTGATCTTCGGGGCGGCGGTGCACACCGGCGATGAGAAGTCCGGGACCTGCCGCCGGCCCGCTGGTGGGCAGGGTGGCGGCATGGGGGTCGTCGGCATGCAGCACCTGCTGGGCAGGGCCCAGTGGGATGCGGCAACCGCAGCCCTAGCGAACCGGTTCACTACCGTTGCTTCTCACCCACACCGATCCCTTTGGCCACGCTCGTGCTCCACTGCCTGCGCCTTGATACAGGCGTCAACGCCGTGGAAGCCTTCGCCGCCTGGATGCGCTCCACACAGGCGCGATCTCACGGCAGGAGCTGAGACGCCTATCGTTACGGTCATGGACTTCCCGCCGTCGACAGACCGCGCCGTCTTCCACGCAGCCCTCCGCGATCAGTTCGAGGTATTCCTCGATGAGCATCGATCCGCGCTGTACGACAGTCTGAACGGGCTGACCGAAGAGCAAGCACGCCGGTCACTGGTCACGTCCAAAACCACGCTGCTCGGCCTGGTCAAGCACGCCACGTTCGTCGAGAAGGTCTGGTTCGACGAGGCGATCACCTGCCGGTCCCGCACCGAGATCGGCATTCCCGACTCGCCCGACGAGTCGTTCGACCTCCACGACGGCGACACGATCGCCTCAGTCCAGCACGCCTACCAACAGGCTTGCACGGCGTCCCGTCAGGCCACGGCAAAGCTCACGCTGGACGACCTCGTACGGGGCAACCGCCGGGGCCCACTGCCGCTGCGCTGGATCTACCTCCACACGCTCCGCGAACTGGCCCAACACTGCGGCCACGCCGACATCCTTCGCGAGCAGATCCTCAGCGGCACAACACGCCACGGCTGATTCGCCCAGTCCCCAGTGTGATGCCAAGGTCGGCCGCGGTGAGGCGCTTTGCCAGGAGGTCGGCTGTACGGGCAGGGGCAAAGTGGCGAATTGCTCTCGGGCGCCGGGTGTGGGAGGTGAGCAGGGTGGGCGAGCCGGTACGCGCTCGATCTCAGCGAGCCCCGTGACTCCGCGGATGGTGATGGGGAAGTGTAAGGGCCGGGACGGAGCGGTTGGCGCGGCTGGGGTGGCTGTCCCAGATGGAGGGCCGCCAGGTTTCCCAGCCTGGCGAGCCGTAGCGGCAGAGCCGCCGGCGATTTGCGGGCGTCGTGGTGCCGCGTGATCCAGTACTTCGGCTTCAGTCCTGGCCCCTCCACCGCGGTACCGCCCAGGCCAGCACATAGCCGAAGCCGTTGACGGCCCAGTGCAGCGCCGCGGGCGCCAGCAGACTTCCGGACCGGCGCCGCAGCTCGCACAGGACGACGCCAGCTGCGGTCGTGGCGACAACGGCGGCCGCGACCGACAGCGCGGTGCCTGTCGGTCCCGTGCCGAGGACGGCTGCGGCCGCGTTGGCCCGGCTCAGCCCGCGCGAGGGAAGCACATGCCAGAGCCCGAACAGCACCGACGACACAGCCGTGGCCCACGCAGTACCACGCCGACGCCGGACCATGGCCCACAAGACGCCGCGGAAGGCGACCTCCTCCAGCAGCACGGTGCCGACCGGCACCCGGATCAGCACCCGCCACAGCAGCTGCCCAAGGGTCAGGCCCGCGGCGCGCTCGTCCTCGAACGCCTCCCTGGTGGCCGGCAGAGCAAGCCCGACCAAGAAGACGGCAAGAACCGCGGCCACCAGGACCGATGCCCACCACAGCCCGCGGTACAAGGCAACCGTATCGAGCCCGAGATCGGCGCGGGTGAGACCGTCCCACCGGGCGATCAGCAGCAGCGCGGCAGCCGCGACCACGCAGGTGAGTACGTAGGCGCCGGGCGCGAGCCAATTGTTGAGCAGGTTCGCGCCCACCAGGACGGCGAGGACACAGAACATTCGCATGGTGTCACCAGCATCCCTCGATCCACCCCACGGGGCCGGGATTGACGGAACGCGCGCGCTACGGCCGAGGAGTCTTCCCGTCCAAGCGCTCGCGCCGAAGGTGCGCCCCAGTTCGAACTGAGGTGCCGTCTGCCCGCTGCTACCCCTTCCTTCGATCGGCCTGCTGTTCGCTAAGCTCCTCGCGGCTGTGCGCAGTGGGGACGTAGAGGTCGACGAGATGTCCATGGCGCGGGGTGCGGACGCCCGATGCCGATGACAGGCCCTTCATGATGAAGTACCCGTACTCGCCGCTGGCGTTCTGGACTAGACGTACGAGAGCCTCTCCGCGCCACCCAGCCCGATCATCCCGCCCAGAACACCGATTAGCCGCTCCCGCTCCGAACACCACGGACGCTGAACGCGTCGAACGGGCGGGAGCGAGGCTCTGGTCAGTGGACATGACCGGCATCCTCGCGTGTCACGAACCTGCCGGCCACGGCGAAGCCCACTTTCGGGAGAATGCCACCGGGTGCCGGCCCAGGATTCGTGGGGATCTCCGAGCATCGGGTGCGGCGCGTACGGCGCAGCGAGATGCTGTCGGAACTCGTGAACATCCCGCCGTCGGCGCCTTGCACGGGACGCTGTCGGGCGTGCGGGCCACGCGCGGCAGTTCACGCACCACTCGGCCTTGTAGAGCCTCAACCTCTGAACCGCCCGCACGGAAAGCGAAGTGACTCGCGATGCCCGTACTGCCGTGAGCCGGGTGGCCGGCGGCACGGCGGGGCGGTCCCGTACGACGGCGTCACCGGCCGGGTGGCGATTCCGGCACTGGGGGCTGTGGTGGGCGGCGTGCGTGCTGCCGCGTGGTGAGAATGTCATCGACCGCGCGGCAGGGTGCCACGGATGGTGGTGTCGACGGTGAAGCTGTCGTGTCTGCATGGGGCGGAGCGGCGGGCGCTGTTCGCGCACGAGCGGGCCCATCTGGCCGGAGGGGGCCGGCCGTCCGGGCACCCACCTGCTCCGTGGCCCCGTCCCCCCGCGACCGAATGCGCCTGCCCCGACCGGCTGGCATCAGACGCTGAGTGCGGTGCGCAAGGTGGTTGCCATCATGTCGATGGCGGTCTTCCCCGCCGGCACCGGACCGGTGTGGGTGAAGTAGTGATCGACTCCCTCGAAGACACGGTGGATGACCGGAACACCGGCAGCCTCCAGAGCTTTGGCGTAGGCGTCGCCCTCCTCTCGCAAGCGGTCGTTCTCCGCGGTGATGACCAGGGCGGGAGGGAGCCCGACGAGGTCATCGGCCAGTGCGGGTGAGACAAGGGGATCGGCACGGTGGGCGGGGTCGGGGACGTAGGCGGCCGTGAAGATTCGCATGAGATGAGGACTGAGCAGCGGCTTGGCGATCAGGGACTGCTTGGTGGCCGGGTCGGCGACCTGATCGAGCGGTGCGGAGTCGATGATCTGGAGCCGGGGCGAGAAGGTTCCGCGGTCCCGGGCCATGCGGCAGACCGCGGCCGTCAGGTTGGCCCCGGCACTGTGGCCGCCCACGGCAAGGCGCGAGCCGTCCCAGCCGCCCACGGGACCATTGCCGGCGACCCAGGCGGTGACGTCGTAGGCCTGGGTGACGGGCACCGGAAACTGCCGCTGCGGCGCGACGGCATAGTCCACGTTGATCACGACACAGCCGGCGGTGGCGGCTATGTAGCGGCAGATGTGGTCGTCCTGCTCCGGGCGGCCGACCACGAAACCGCCGCCGTGGAAGTTGACGTACACGGGGGCAGGAGTTCCGGTGTCGGCCGGCGGGCGGTAGACCGTGCAGGGCACCGGGCCGGCGCCGGTCTCCACGAGGAGGTCTTCGGTGCGCTTCGGGATGTCCGCGAAGCGCAGGTCCTTGTGGACCCGCGACATCATCCGACCGAGCAGCAGCTGGATCCCTATGGCTTGGATTCTGGGACTCAATGGCATGCCTCGACCCCTTCGCTACAACTTTAAAATAACAGGATTCCTGATAATGGACGCTCACGGTTCTTCGCGCAACAGGTAGAGAGAGGCCGAGCGGAACCAGACGGCGGGGTGCGGTCACGCCGCCGGCGATGTCGGCGACATCGTCCACCGCAGCTTGAGTCACGACCAGGCCGACAAGACCCCCGGCGCAGACCACCAGCCGTCGCTGACGACCGTGCACTGCTCCGGGAGCTCGATCACCATCTGGCCGGGCGCCTCACCAACCAGCTGGGACGGCTGCGACGGTGCGGCCGTGGGGGTCGATGAGGCGGTCGCAAACGCGTCGGCGATTCCCTCCTGGACCAGGAACCGGGTCGCGCCGACACGGGACTGGCCGCCCAGCCGCATCTTCGCGATCACCGCTTCGCGGACCGCGAGGTCGAGGTCGGCGTCGTCGAGGACCCAGGAACGGCGCGTTGCCGCCCAGCTCCATCGAGGTGCGCAGCACCCGCGCACCACTCTGCTGAAGCAGGAGCCCGCCGACCGAGGTTGACCCGGTGAACGACAGCTTGCGCAGCCGGGGGTCGGCCAGCAGCGGCATGGTGGCCGCTGCCGGGTCACTGCTGGTGATCACGGTCAGGACACCTTCAGGCGCGCCGGCCTCACGCGCCAGCTCGCCCAGTACGAGGGATGACAGCGTGGTGAGCCCGGCCGGTTTGAGGACGGCGGTGCCGCCTGCGGCCAGGGCTGCGGCGATCTTGCGGGCCAGCCATGTCCAGCGGCACATTCCGCGGAGTGATCAGCAGGCAGGGCCCGACCGGTTCGGCGACGGTGACGATGTGACTCTTGCCGTCCGGGGAGGGAGTGCTGCGAGCGTGCTGGCCGACCGCTTCCTCGGCGTACCAGCGGAAATAGGCCGCGGCGTAGTCGACCTGGTGGAGGCCTCGTAGGGGTCGGCAGTCCTGGAATCCGTCCCCCGTGGCTTCCTCGCCCACGACTCGCAGGGTGGTGTGTCCACGGGAGCATGAGCGCACGGCGGATCACCTTCCCCCTCGCCGCCCCCGGCATGATCGCCGCGGCGATCTTCTCCTTCATCACCAGCTTCCGGCAGAACTCTCTGCTGTCGGTCGAGAACACGGCAGGGATCGCCACCTCTGGAGGGGAGGCCGTATGAGCACCTGGTGGCCCTGGTGCGCTGGCTCGGCTCCGGACAGGGCGATGGTCAGCCGGCCGGCGCCCATGCTGGCGGCGGCGTCCTCCAGCCGCTCGTCGATCCCGCGCAGGGTCGCCACCAGGATCAGCACCGCGATCGGCGAGGCCAGCACAGCTTCGTCCTGTCCCTGGGCTACTACATCACCAGCGCGATCCTCATCGCCGTCGCGATCCTCGCCCTCGCCCTAGGTAGATCCGGCGGAAGATCGTCACACGCCCCGCGCCCATGCTGGACGCCGCCGCCAGCAGGCGGCGGTCCACGCCGCGCATCACGCCGTACAGCAGCAGCACGGTGTACGGCAGCATCATGGAGGTGGTGCCGATGACCACGCCCAGCTCGTTGTAAAGCAGCTGGAACGGCGCCCTCGGTACCGACAGGCCGGTGAAGGTCTCGTTCACCAGGCCCTTGTCACCGAGCAGGATGATCCAGCCGTAGGTGCGCACCAGGGCGCTGATGAAGTGCGGCACGACCACGATCAGCATCGCCAGTCCGGCCCACAGGGGCTTCAGCCGCGAGATCGCGTTGGCCAGGACGAAGCCGAAGAGGAGGCTCAACAGCGCCGTCTCCGCGGAGATCCGCAGCGTGGTGAACAGCACCGAGAGGTTGACGCCCGTCAGCGCGTCGGCGTACCAGTGCAGCGTCAGCGACCCGTCGGCGTTCTTCAGGCTGAGGAACAGCGTGCTGAAGATCGGGTAGACGAACAGCACCAGCAGATAGACGACGACCGGCAGCGCGTAGAGGATCCCGACCCGGGTCTTGCGCGAAGCCAGGAGCTTGCGCGGACGGGCGGGGGCGGTGGCGGTGAGGGCGGCCATGACTCACCGTCCTTGTTCGACGGGGAAGAGATTGACGTCGTCCGGGTCGGCGGTGATCCCGACCCGCTCGTCGGCGACGGGCCCGCGGCCGGCCGGTACCTCCAACCGCAGCAGCGGCGCGTCACCGCCGTCGATGCGTACGCTCGCGCGGATCAAGGTGCCCACGTACCTGGCGGTCTCGACCGTGCCGGTACAGAAACCGTCGTCCGGGGCGCAGGCCCGCAGCCGGCCCGGCTGGACGGCGACCTCGACCTGTGCGCCGGAAGCGAGGTCATGGCGGCGCGCCTTCAGCAGGCCGCCACTGCGGTCGAGGCGGACCAGGGTGTGCTCGTCGGTGTGCTGCTCGATGCGGCCGGGCAGGAAGTTGGCCGCGCCGAGGAAGTCCGCCACGAACGGGGTCCTGGGCCGTTCGAACAGCTCCCGGGGGGTGTCCAACTCCTCGATCAGGCCGTTGCGCATCGCCGCGATGCGGTCCGACAAGACCAGCGCCTCCTCCTGATCATGCGTCACATAGATGACAGTCAGGCCGAGTTCCTGCTGAATGGCCTTGATCTCCACCTGGAGCTGGTCGCGGAGCTTCTTGTCCAGGGCACCGAGCGACTCGTCCATGAGAATCACCGGCGGGCCTTAGGGGTCCTTTCAGAAAGCCGGGATCTTACGGGCGAGGGTCATGCAGTGGGCGAGCTGGAAGAGAGCGTCGTGCATGTCGTCCCGGGTTTCCCAGCGGGTCCGTAGGCGGCGCGGTCCGTGGAGCCAAGCGATGGCGGCCTCGGCGACCCACCGGATGCGGCCCAGGCCCGAGCCGTGCGCATGCCCCCGCCTGGCGATCTTTGGGACGATGCCGCGCTCACGCAGTCGGCGGCGGTACAGGTCGTGGTCGTACCCGCGGTCGGCATACAGTGCCCGGGGCTTGCGCCGGGGCCGACCTCGTTTCCCCCGCACCGGCGGCAGCCCGTCGACCAGCGGCAGGAGCTGAGTGACGTCGTTGCGGTGTCCGCCGGTCAGGGACACCCGCAGCGGGGTACCGTGCGCGTCGGTCAGCACGTGATGCTTCGAGCCCGGCCGCGCACGGTCAACCGGACTCGGACCGACTTTTGGGCTGCTTCGCCCCCGCGGCCGGCACATGCGAGGCATCGACGGTGACGCGGGAGAAGTCCAGGCGGTCCGCCGCCCGCAACCGGTCCAGCAGCACCCGCTGGAGCTCCTCCCACACCCCGGCTTCCTGCCATTCGGCCAGCCGCCGCCAGCACGTGGGACCAGAACCGAATCCCAACTCCTGCGGCAGGTACTCCCATTGGATGCCGGTGTAGAGGACGAACAGCACACCCTGCAGCGTCTTGCGGTCATCGATCCGCTTGCGTCCCGGATGCCGGAACCGCCGTTCACGCTTCGGCAGCAGCGGCTCGATCACCGCCCACAGTTCGTCGCTGACCTCCCACGGCTTCCGCCGTGTCATGGTCACCCCCACGAAGCACGGGATCACGTACATCTCCACCGTGCCACAGAAAGATCATTCTGCAAGGACCCCTTACTGATCTTTTCGTAAGTTCGGTGGGTGTGGTGGACGGATGGTCAGGCCGGTATGGGCGAGGAATGACCATGGCAGTCCGGGGTTGGTGTTGATGCGGTGGATGCCTTGCTCGGTGGCGTCGGCGACATCGGCGAGGTGGTCGCCGGCGAGGTTGGCGAGTTCACGCTTCTTGAGCGAGGACCACAGCAGTTCCACCGGGTTCAGCTCGGGAGCGTAGGCGGGTAATCGTTCCAGGGTGAGCCAGTCCTGTTCGGCGACCCAGGCCCGCATCGCCCGGCTCCAGTGGGCGGACAGGCCGTCCCAGACCAGGACCACTCGCTCGCCGCGGTAGAACACCTTCACCTGCTCCAGGACCTCGATGAGCCCGGCGGTGTCGTAGCTGCCGGGCTTGAGGTGGAAGCACAGGCGGGCCCCGCGATCGGGGTCGGTGGAGTGGTAGCCCAAGGCTCCGGCCATCGACGCGCGCTTCCAGTTCAGACGGTGCCGCAGGAGCGGAGTCCGCCCTCGGGGCGAGTAGGTGCGGCGGATCTGAGGGAGCAGGGAGACGCCTGATTCGTCGAGGAAGACGATCCAGGCACGTGTGTTCACGGCCCCTTTTTGATGCGCGGCCACTCGTGCGCGATCCAGCGGGCGATCTCCGACTCGTCCCGCTCGACCGCCCGCCGCTCGGGCCGTTGCAGGCTCCATCCGAGCCGGCCGGTCAGCAGCCGCCACACCGACGCCCTCGACAACACCACCCCCGTTGCCCGGGTGACGACCGCGCCGACTCGTTCCAGGGTCCACAGGTCGGCCTCGAAACCATGAGCCTGGGCACCTTGCTCCAACGCGGCCCGGACCATCTCGACCTGGGTGTCGTCCAGCTTGGGTGGGCGTCCGGTGGCTGCCCGTCGCCGCAGGCCCGAAGCACCGTCTTGCTCCCACACCCGCCGCCAACGCCGCACACTCTCGGCACACACCCCCACCGCCCTCGCGATCTCCGCATTCGAGACGCCGCCCTCGAACAACTCGACTGCCCGAACACGACGCGCCTCCGCCAACTGAGGCCGAGACAAAGGAGGAAGGGAGGAGCCGGCAACCGAAGGGGAAGGTTGATATGCCACCCCGACAGCCTCCCACCCACACGGCCACCACACCCACCGAACTTACGAAAAGATCAGTAGACCAGCGCATGCCGTCGGGCGTGGCAGGAGACCGGGCAGCTCCGTCCCACACCGCGTGGGTCGAAGCCGATGAGGCCGTACTGCCGCTGTGCGGACTCGGGGAGGATCTCGCGCATTCCCAGGGGCATGTAGAGCCCCTGCCCCCCGGGCCGCCGGGGTTGGAGAAATGGACACCGTGCCGCAGCAGTGGGGTCTTCGCACCGTAGGGGCTCACAGGTCGGCGGCGTCCACCACATCGCCCAGGTCGACGAACTTGAAGCCGGTCGCGGTGCGCGTGCCGCCCTCGCCGTCGGGGACCTCGGGGGTCTCGTGACCGTCCTGGACGACCAGCAGGCCGTTCGGGTAGCGGCTGCCGAGCGGGGCGTTCAGGACGGCGGCACCGTCGCACTCCTCCGCCCCGTCGAGGGCCGTGGAGGCCGCGCCGACCCGGAAGGCGCCTTCGTACTCGTTGTCCTCGCTCACCTCACGGTCGTACAGGGCGAAGGTGTCGTCGCCCTGGCTGGAGGCGAAGAGGTAGCCGTCGCCGTCCGGCTCCTGGAACAGCGTCAGGCCCTCGACGTCCGCGGACAGCCGCTCGCCGCCGTAGCCGGGGTCGGTGCCGGCCGTGCACTCCTCGGTCGCCTCGTCGTAGACGCCGGGGACGCCGAACTCGCGGACCTTGTCCACCAGGACCGGCTTGGTGGTGAGGTCGGCGCGCATGCGCCAGATGCCGATGTCCTCCTGGCCGGCGTAGAGCGTGCCGGTGGCGGGGTCCACCACCATGCCCTCGACCTGCGGGAGCTCGCCGGGCTCCGCGCAGGGGGACCAAGTGGTGCCGTTCGGGAGGCGGAAGGACGCGGGCAGGTCGAGGGTGCGGACCGTGCTGTAGCCGACGGTGCCGCTCGCGGTCGGCTTCAGCTCGACCAGCGCGAGGCGGGTCCGCTCCCGCCGGCTGACCAGGGCGTAGGTACGGCCGGTGGACTTGTCCTGCCAGGTAGCGAGGCCGTAAGCGGTGCGCTGGTCGTTGATCTCGGCCTGGTCGGCGGAGAAGACGGGAGCGGCGGCCGGGTCGGTGATGTCGGTCAGCGGGCCGCCGGGCTTCGAGGGGTCGATGCGGTAGATCCGCAACCGGTCGTTGCCGCGGTCGCTGACCACGGCCACGTCGGCCCGGCCGGTGGAGGTGCGCAGGCCAGTGACGAGGTCGACGTTGTTGTACCGGCCCGGGGCGTCGTCCTCGGCGGGCGGACGGGGCGCGGGCAGCGACTGCACCAAACGGGCGTCCAGGTCATACACCCGCAGGCCGCCCTCCTTGGCGGTCGCGAGGACGAGGCTGCGGCCGGGGTCGGCCGGGTTGCGCCAGATCGCCGGATCGTCCGCGTCGGAGTTGCCGCCCGCCTCGTCGTCGTAGAGGGCGGGGGTCTCGCTGACGGGCGTGACCGTCGGCAGGCCGCCGCCGTCGGCCCCGGCCTGGGCGGGCGTCAGGAGGGCGAGCACGGCGGTGCCCAGGACGAGGACGGCGGCTCTGCACGGTGTGCGGTGCGTTCTCACAAGCACTTCCTTGGTCGAGGTCGGGGACATGCCGATCGTGCGGGGAGAACTTTGCGCGCAGGAGACGGTGATCTGTATACGTGATCACAGAAGAGACGACTGTCCGCCAACTGCCGTTCGGCTCACCACACGTCAGTCCGCCTGCCCGGGATCGGGTGCCCCGGCTGCGACGGCGCGCCATTCACGCGGGGACATGCCGTATGCGGCACGGAACACCCGGCTGAAGTGGGCGGGGCTGGTGAAGCCGAAGCGTTGCGCGACGGCCGCCACAGCCACGCCGCCGGTGGCCCGGCGGGCGAGTTCACGACGGCATGCTTCCAAGCGGCGGTGCCGGATCCACCGACTGACCGTGGTGCCCTGCTCCTGGAAGAGGTAGTGCAGATAGCGCACCGATACATGGTGAGCAGTGGCGACGGTCCCAGGAGACAGGTCCGGATCGGACAGATGACGGTCGATGAAAGCATGGACCCGCAGCCGCAGTGCGGTGGTCGCGCTGTCATCACCGGTCGCCAGGCCGCGACCAAGACGTTCGGCGGCCAGCGTGGTCAGCAGGTCCACGGCGTTGCGGGCGAGCACGTCGCCGGTCTGCGGCAGGTAGTCGGCCGCGTCGGACGCGAGCCGGACGAGGAACGACGCCACCAGCGCGGCCAGTCCCTCGTCCGGGCGCATGGCCACCGCGGTCAGACGCCGCACTTCTTCCTCGGGCAGCCCGAGCGCCTGCCGGGGCAGGGCGAAGACCTGGAGACCGTACGGCTCGGCGAAGCGCAGGGAATAGGGACGGGTGGTGTCGTAGAAGGTGAGGTCGCCCGGGGCCATGAGCGCTTCCCTGCCGTCCTGGACGACCAGGCCGGAACTGCCCTTCTGCAGGCTGATGTTGATCGTGTCCCGGTTGCCCTGGGCGATTTGACGCCGCGTCCGGTGCGCGTGAACGGCGTCGGCCTCGACCGTGGTGATCTGCAGGCACCCGAGCTGGTGTGTCGTACTCCAGGCCCGGAAGGGCCCGTCCACGGTGGGGCTGATGTGCATCGGCACGCAGGTCCGGGTCATCGCCTCCTGCCAGTACGTCACTTGCTGGCCGACCGGTACCGAGGCCGTGGTCACGACGTGAGCCACCCGGCTTTTCCCCCCACTCCTGTGGCGCCCTGCAGGCGTGCGACGCCCGTGTGGGCGCGCTCCTTCGTGTCGCCATGTCCGGCCGTTCGAATGTAACCGCCGCACCGGCTGCGTGCCGCTGCGCTTTCGGTCAAGTCCCGGTGCGTCGTTGGACAAGGCACGCTCGGAGCCGGCCCTAGCTTGAGGAACGGCCGTCGGGTGAAGCGGAGTTGGTCTTCCGGCCGGACGAACACGTACCCGTTCCACGGACCGCGTCGTGATCGCGGGCCGTTTGAGCATGACCGCATGACCCGAGCGGTCTGAGGCGCAAGCCTCAGTCCAGGTACCGAACCAGAGCAGGAGATTCACTGTCATGCTGACACTGACGAAGCGTGCCCTGTCCACCGCGGCAGCGGCGACCGCCCTCATGGCGGGCTTGTCCCCCTCCACCGCCGGCGCGGCGACCACGTCCCCGACTGGCGCAGCGGCAGGCAGCTACAACATCATGATCTCGCACCGTGCCCACTTCGTCGCCGACTTCTGCCTCCTCTCCTCGACCAGCGGCAACCAGCGGGCGGACTGCAGCGGCAACAAGGTCAACGGCGAGGACTTCCGGCTCGGCGTCATCCACACCCAGGGCGACGACGTGTGGATCGATGTCAACGTGGTCGCGGGCCGGGACACCAAGGGCATCAACCTGCGCGGCCTGCACTACTGCCGCGTCAACGGCACGGCCATCACGCTCCAGGTCGACTGCTGGCAGAGCCTCGCCCACTACCAGAAGGGCTCCCTGCCGACGCGAGTGTGGGGTTGAGCGGCGTGCAGGCTCTCCCAGCGTTCTTGACGCGGCCCGGGCGGCTGCTGATCGCTGTGTTCGCCACGGTGGTGGCCTGCGTGCTCGTCGTGGGACACGCTCCCCGGGCCCAGGCCGTCTACGGCGGCGGCGAGGCGAGCCAGCAGCGGGGCGCGGCCCAACTGTGGCTCGGCCCTGACACCAACGTGAACTCCGACAAGGACTTCATCTGCTCCGCCAGTGTGATCTCCAGCAGGTGGATCCTCACGGCCAAGCACTGCCTCAAGGACCGGGGCTACCCGGCGGCCGGACGCCTGTGGATCCGGGCCGGGCACCTCGCCCTCGCCAAAGGTGAGCGGCGCCAGGTCGCCGAGTACCACGTCACCGAGCACAACGACTTGGCGGCGCTGCGTCTCGTCTCACCCTTGCCGTCCTCGGTCAAGCCCAACGAACTCATCAACCGAGGCATCACCCCCGGCGTCGGCTCCCACCTCGCCGTGTCCGGCTGGGGACGCACGAACGACGATGCCCCTCAGCCCTCCCAGAAGCTGAAGGTCTGCTCCATGAAGACGGACCGCCTGGAAGACGGCTCCAGCAGCTGGATCTGGGCCAACGAGGACACCGGCCACCCCCTGAAGGGCGATTCGGGCGGCCCGGTCCTGCTCGGCAGCAAGCAGGTCGGCCTCATCAGCGCCTTCGTCAACTTCAGCTTCCAGGGGCGCTTCGTCTCCCTGGGCAGCGCCGACGTACGCGACTGGATCCGGCAGACCACCGGGGTATGACCCACACCGTTCGAGGGGCGGGCCCGACCACAGGTCGGCCCGCCCCGAGTTCACGGGGAGGTGACGGCGGCATGCGCGAGGGCAGCGGTCTGCTCCGGCGTGCCGTCGATCGGGATGGCGGCGCCCGCTTCGTCCTCGCCCATCGGTTCCAGGTCGGCGAACTGGGTGCGGAGCAGGTCGGGCGGCATGAAGTGCCCCTGCCTGGCGGTGATGCGTGCGGCGATCAGCTCGGGCGAGCCATCGAGGTGAAGGAAGAAGACGTGCGGCGCGGCGGAGGCCAGCCGGTCGCGGTAGCGCCGCTTCAGCGCCGAGCACGTCACCACGCCTCCGCTGTCCGCATGGCCGGTCAGCCATCGTGCGATCTCGTCCAGCCAGGGGCGGCGGTCTTCGTCATCCAGAGGGTGGCCGGCCCGCATCTTCGCCACGTTGGCCGCGGGGTGGAAGTCGTCCCCCTCGGCGTAAGGAACACCGAGACGCTGTGCCAGCAAGCGGCCCACCGTGGTCTTCCCCGAGCCGGACACGCCCATGACCACCACCAGGGGAGCACTGTGGTGAGACATCCAGAACCTTCCCTTCGCATCGTGTTGCCTAGAGCTCGATGACTACCTTGACGTCGTCCGGTCGCGGCGTGAACGCCTCCGTCGCGCGCTCCAGCGGCACCCGCCGGGTGATCACGCGCTCGAGCCACGACAGGTCGGCCGCGGCCAGCGCGTCGGCGGCCTGACGGTAGTGGCGCAGGTTGGCGTTGACCGAGCCCACCACCGCGTCGTTCTGCAGCACGATCTCCCTGTTGATGGCACCCGCGTCCACGGTCATCCTGCGGCCGACGGGCGACACACCGGTGAGGCACACCACTCCGTAGGGCGCGGTGCCGGTCAGAGAGGCGAACACGGGCTCGTTCGCGCCGGTCGCTTCGATGACGACGTCCGGGCATACGGCGGAGATGACCTGCTCGATGTCCTTCGCGTGGTAGGTGGCGCCCAACTCTCGTACCAGGGTGGGCTTCGGCCCCTCGGTCACCCGGTCGAGCACATGCACGTCCAGTCCGCGCTGTGTGCCCAGGAGGGCGGCCAGCAGACCGATGGGCCCAGCGCCGGTCACCAGGACGCGCTGGGGCTCGAACCACGAGCGGGCACCGACACGCTCCACCTGTTCCCATGCCTTCGCCACCACGGTGGTCGGCTCCATGAGCACACCGGCGCGGTCCAGATGCGGCTCCAGCTTCACCGCGTACTCGGCCTCCACGCACCACGTCTGCGCGCCATACCCGTCGATCTCTTTGATGCCGCGTTCGGTGTAGCGGCCGTTGCGGCACATGTCGAACTCCCCCCGGGCGCAGGCCCCGCACGGCTCGGGGTCCGGGCGGCGCACCACCCCGGCGACGAGGTCACCGGGCGAGAAGCCGGAGGCGGGCGGCGCCTGCCGCACCCGGCCGAGGGATTCATGCCCCAGGACCAGCCACTCACGGCCTGGCGGGGGCCAGCCGTACTCGCCTCGGGCGATCTCCTTGTCCGTTCCGCACACCCCCACCGCCAGGCCCTCCACCAACAGCTCGCCCGCAGCCGGGGCGGGGTCGGGCACATCCCTCACCTCCAGGGAGTCCTTGACGCCAGGCCGCACCGTCACTGCACGCATCGCCCACCTCGTCCCTCTCGTCAGGCGGCGCGACAGGTGCGCGCCGCTGTCTGACCGTGTGTCCCGCTCAGAGGTTTTCAGCACCGGCCGGCCGACATGAGGTGACACGGCCGGGCCGGCTCGATCGAGGCCCGTGCGGCCGGTCGTCGACGGCGTTCGGGGCATGAGGCGCCCGGCCGGTGATGGCCGCGATGCGCATGTCCGCCCTCTGACCGGCTACGCCACGGTGGGCCACTTCGAGCGGCCGCGGACGGGAGTGCGCCCGATCGGCCGCGTGGCCGCGTCCCAGGCAGCTGCTGCGTACCCTGACGGCATGCGCATGCGCCCCACTCTGAGCTGGACGCCCACCGAGGACCTGCCGCCGGGGACCACGGATCCGGAGCCGGTCGCTGATGCGCTGAGCACCGGCGGTGTGCTGGTGCTCAGCGGAGCGGGTATCTCCACGGAGTCGGGCATTCCCGACTACCGGGGCGAGGGCGGGAGCCTCAGCCGGCACACACCGATGACCTACCAGGACTTCACGGCCGGCGCCCGGGCCCGGCGCCGGTACTGGGCGCGCAGCCATCTCGGATGGCGCACCTTCGGCCGCGCCCGCGCCAACGCCGGGCACCGGGCCGTGGCCGCCTTCGGGCGGCACGGCCTGCTCTCGGGGGTCATCACCCAGAACGTCGACGGCCTGCACCAGGCCGCCGGCAGCGAGGACGTGGTGGAACTCCACGGCAGCCTGGCACGGGTCGTCTGCCTTGCCTGCGGTGCCTTCAGCCCGCGCCGCGAACTCGCCCAGCGGCTGGAGGAGGCCAATCCGGGCTTCGAGCCGGTGGCCGCCGGGATCAACCCGGACGGCGACGCCGACCTCACCGACACGCAGGTCGGGGACTTCCGCGTGGTGCCCTGCACAATCTGCGGCGGGATCCTCAAACCGGACGTGGTGTTCTTCGGCGAAGCCGTTCCGCGAGAACGGGTCGAGCACTGTCGCGAGCTGGTCCGTGAGTCGACCTCGCTGCTGGTCCTCGGCTCCTCACTGACGGTGATGTCCGGGCTCCGCTTCGTCCGCCAGGCGGCCCAGGCCGGGAAGCCGGTGCTGATCGTCAACCGGGAGCCGACCAGGGGTGACCGGCACGCCGTCACCCGGGTCTCGCTCCCGTTGGGAGCGGCACTCACCACCGTGGCAGAGCGGTTGGGCATCACCGTCGACGGCCAGGCGGCGGTGTGAAGGTGGTAGTGGTGGGGCCTTGCCGGGGCGCATGCCGGTGCGTGGGCTGAAGGCCCGCTCCTTGTCAGGTCACCGCCGGATCCCGCCCCGCGAAGCGCATGGCGACGAACGCCCCGAGGTACAGGGCGGCGACGACCAGGAGCAGCGCCTGATAGCCGGTCACCAGGGCGAGGTACTCGATCGCGCCCCCGGTCATCGCGCCCAGCAGGTTCGCGCCGAACGCGGAGGTCGGGTCCGGGGCGAGGGCGAGGCGGTCCGAGAAGATGAGGTTGGCACAGAAGATGGGGGTGAAGGCCAGGGCGATGGCGGCGGCGAGCCGGGCGGCGAAGGGAAGGGACAGCACCGCGCCCGCGGGGACGAGCCAGACCACCGCGAGGGACCCGAAGAGCAGCAGTTGCAGCAGCAGTTGGTTGACCCTGCGCAGCCTGCGCCGGACCTCCACCGCCGCGAGGACGGCGACCAGGACTCCGAAGAAGACGAGAGCGTTGACCAGCCAGGTCGTACCGAAGTAGAGGGCGAAGCCGATCACGTTCTTCGTTTCGAGCAGCATGAAGGCCGCACCCAGCAGGAACATGTCGGTGTAGCGGAGCGTGCCGCGGATGCGGACCCCGGTCAGGCGCACAGACAGCAGCGTCACCAGCAGGATCGTGCCCAGGGCTCCCAGGTAGAGCGTGGGGATGCTCCGGTGCAGCAGGTACGGGAAGGGGTGGTCGTCGCTCGCGGCCGCCGGGACCGCGCCGCTGGGCTGCCAGGTCTTGGCGCAGGACTGGTCGGCGGGCGTCATCCCGGCCACCAGCACGGCCGCGTTCCTCTTGAAGGTCGTCATGCAGGGGGCGTGACCGTAGACGTCGTCGAGGCTCCCTGCGAAGCGGTCGACCAGCCAGCTCTCGCGGTAGTAGTTGTACATGGCGAACGCGCCGTTCGGCGTCAGGTGATCGCGCGCGGCCTCGAAGGCCTGCCGGGTGAACAGGTAGCTCTCCAGGCGCAGGTTGCTCGCACCGGCGACCAGCGTCAGCGAGTCCGGCAGGGCCAGGACGATCAGGTCGTACTTGGTCTTCGTCCGCTCCAGGAAGGCACGCCCGTCGTCGATGTGCACACGCACCCTGGGGTCGTCGTACGGCCTCGCGGGGTGCAGTTGTGAGCCGATCTCCTGCAGCCGGGGATCGATTTCCACCGCGTCCACCCGCTGCGCTCCGTACGCGAGTGCGATCGCGACGTCGTTGCCGTTGCCGGCCCCGATGATCAGTACGCGTTTGTGCGGGTTGCCCGGCGTCTGGTCGTACGCCTGGCGGTAGGGCGAGTCCTTACGCATCAGCACCGTTCGCGGGGCGGTGCTCTGATGGGGGACACCGTTGGCCGAGATGTACCAGGTCCGGGTGGTGGTCGGCGAGGCTTTGAGTTCGATCTTGTAGTAGGGCGACCAGGAGATGCCGCTCGTCGCCGTCTCCAGGAACAGGGCGGCGACCATCGCCGTGAGGGGAATGCCGTACCGCAGGGTGTTGCGCCGTCCGCCGAGGACCAGCAGGGCCGCGGTGGCGAGGACGCCCCATACGACCGAGGGAGCGCGCAGCCAGGAGAGCACGGCGAAGGACAGCGAGCCGGTGATGCTGCCGAGCAGGTCGTAGCGGTAGGCGTCGAGCGAGGGGAGCAGGCGGAAGAGGTCCGCTGTGATCTTTCCGATCCCCGCCATGATCACCGCGGTCAGCAGGAAGATGGCCGGCAGCGTCACCCACTCGGGAAGGCCGGTGGTCTTCACGGCGGTGAAGTAGAGGACCTCGCTGCTGCTCTGACGCACCTGCACCGGGTACTCGCGCACCAGAACGACCAGAAGCGCGAGCGGAACGGGTGTCCAGCGCTTGAGCCACTGTCCGCGCTCAGCGGGGATCAGGAACCCGATGCCGATACCGAGGAACGATCCCAGCAGGATGAAGTTCGAGAAGTAGCTCAGATGGACGACGTTGGCGCCCGCCCATCTGATCAGCGCCAGCTCGACGAAGAGCATGGTGGTGCTGGCCAGGACGAGCCTCCAGCGCACCGATGCTACTGATTGCCCTGATTCGGTCAGCTTCATGGCGGTTTACGGTGCCATCCTCGCTGCGGTGAGTCGAGGTGCCGTGCCGCGCTGGTGGCTCGGTCACCGCAACTGTCGACGAGAGCCGACGGCTACGCGGGCGGCCGACCGGGCTCGGCTCGCTCGTCCGCCGGGCGCGCCAGCATGGCGACGGTCGCGGAGAACAGCCACGGCAGCCGTTGCGCGACCGGCACCAGCGCCGCGCGGGCCGGGGGCTTCCGCGTCGCGCCGAGAAGAGCGTGCGTCAGCCAGCGGTAGCGGCGGGTGAGGCGCCGCCACTCCCGCTCGTAGGTGGCCGGGTCACCGCTGGTGATGGCCCGCACCGCGGCAGGCGCCTGCGCGAGCGCCAGCGCGATGCCCTCGCCGGTGAGCGCGTCGACGTAACCGGCGGCGTCGCCCACGAGCAGCACCCGGCCGGCGGTGCGCGCGCTCGCCACCTGGCGGAGCGGGCCCGCTCCCCGTACCGGTCCGGCGAGGCCGGCCCCGGCCAGCCGCTCCCGCAACTCGGGGAAGGAGGCGAGGTGGTCGTCGAACGACCGGCGGACGGTGGTGAGCACCGCGACGCCCACGAGGTCGTCGGCCACGGGCGTCACGTAGGCCTCCGCTTCGGGCGCCCAGTGCACCTCGACACGGTCGCTCCAGGGGGCGAGCGCGTAGTGGCGCCGCAGCCCGTGCCGCGGAGAGGACCGGTGCGGCCGGTTCAGCCCGAGGGCGCGGCGGATCGGCGAGTGCAGGCCGTCCGCCGCTACGAGGTGGCCGGCTCGGGTGCCGTCGACCACCACCCCGTCCTGGTCCTGGTCGACATGACGCGCGGTGCGCTGGTCGACGCGTACGCCTGCTGCCAGCACCGCCTCGCGCAGCAGCGCGTGCAGCGTCGTACGCCGCACCCCGCGCCCCGGGCCCGCTCTGAAGTCGGCGTCGACCTGGCGGGGGCCGGCGACGTAGCGAATTCCTCGCAGAGAGTGCCCCGGCGGGTGCACGCCCAGTGCGGCCAACGCGGCGACGGCGCCCGGCATCAGGCCCTCGCCGCACGCCTTGTCGACGACACCGGCACGCTGCTCCCAGACGGTGACGTCGAGCCCGGCGCGCGCCGCGTGCAGGGCCGTGGCCAGGCCCGCGGGTCCCCCACCGACCACGAGCAGATCCATGCGTGCCTCCTCAGGCCAGCCGTGTCAGGGCGGCGTCCTCGGCGCGGACGCGGGTGGCGAGCAGAAGGCCGTTGAGCGCGGTGAAGACGACCGCCGTGATCCAGGCCGTGTGCACGAGCGGAAGCGCGAGCCCCTCCACGACGACGGCGACGTAGTTCGGGTGCGGGATCCAGCGGTAGGGTCCGCCGGTCACCCGCGCGGCGCCGGGTACGACGATCACCCGGGTGTTCCACTGCCGGCCCAGCGTGGCGATGCACCACCAGCGCAGCCCCTGCGCGAGCGCGACGAGGGCGAGCATCGACCAGGCCAGGACCGGTACGACGTCCGGCCGGCGCAGCCACACCTCCACGAGCGCGCCGACGAGCAGGCCCGTGTGCAGCACCACCATGAACGGATAGTGCCCCCGCCCGGACTCCACGCCGCCCCGCGCGAGGCTCCAGGCGGCGTTGCGGTGGGAGACGGCCAGCTCGGCGACCCGCTCCAGGCCCACGGCCAGCACCAGGAGGGTGAACCATGTCTCGCTGCTCACTGTCCACCGCCCGGGGCGCGCAGGAGTACGAGTTCGGAGCAGAATCCCGGGCCCATGGCGAGCATGAGCCCGTAGGAGCCGGGCGGGGGCGGGTGGTCGGCGAGTGTGTCCGCCAGGACATGCAAAACCGAGGCGGAGGACAGGTTGCCGATCCGGCGCAGCGAGTCCCAGGTCACGCTCAACGCGTCGCGCTCGACGCCGAGGGCGTCCTGCAACGCCTCGAGGACCTTGGGGCCGCCGGGGTGCGCGACGTACCAGTCGAGGTCGCGGCTGGTCAGCCCGTGATCCGTGAGGAAGCCGCGGACGTCGTCACCGACGTACCGGCGCACCAGGTCGGGGACCGCGGAGTCGAGGACGACTCTGAACCCGCCGGAGCCGACGTCCCAGCCCATCATGCGTTCCGAGTCCGGGTAGAGGCGGCTGCGCGAGGCGAGCACTTCGGGAGCGGCGGGGTCGTCGGTCTGTGCGAGAGGGTGTTCGCGCCCGACGGCGACCACGGCAGCGGCACCGTCCCCGAACAGGCCGCTCGCCACGGCGTTGGCGACCGAGGTGTCGTCGCGCTGGAGCGTGAGCGAGCACAACTCGACCGACATCAGCACCGCCACGGCGTCGGGGCGGCCGCGCAGCAGGTCGTTCAGGCGGGCGATGCCGGCCGCGCCGGCGACGCAGCCGAGGCCGACGAGGGGCAGCCGCACGACGTCGGGGCGCAGTCCGATCTCCGCCGCGACCCGGGCCTCCAGGGAGGGCACGGCCAGGCCGGTCACCGTGCACGAGACGATGTAGTCGACGTCGGCCGGTGTGAGGCCGACGCTCTTGAGCGCGTCGACGACGGCGCGGCCGCCGAGTTCGACGCCGGCCCGGATGAAGACGTCGTTCGACTGGCCGAAGTCCTCGATCCGGCCGTACTCCTCCAGCGGCAGCACGGTGTGCCGGGTCTCGACGCACACGTTGCGGTGGAGCCGCTCGACGACGCCGCGATCGACCGTGCTGCCGACCAGTGTGGTGGTGAGGGACTCGGTGATCTGCTCCTGCCGGTGGCAGTGCTCGGGCAGGGTGCCGCGGACGCTGAGGACACGCATGGTCATGCTGGCTCCTGGGACGGGGCGGTGGGGCGCGGCGAGCACTAGGCCGAGGCCGAGCTCGACCGTGACGGTGAGCGCACGGGTTGGGGGCGGACTGCCGGGGCGGTCGTGGCGCGAGACGGGCCGGCGCAGGCCGGAGCGGTGTCTGCCGGTGCCATCAGGCGACCGTCAGCAGCACGACGTCGAGCAGGGCGATGGTCACCGCGGCACGGAAGGGAGTGCGCCCGCGGCCGAACCAGGTGAGCACCGCGAGAACGGTGACCAGGGTCAGGGCCGTCCATGCCCACGCCGGAGGGGGTCCATCGGGACCGGTCGCGGCGAGCACCGAGGCGGCGGTGAGCAGCGCGGCGGCCAGGACGCGCGAGGGACGTTCGCCGATCCGGTGCGGCAGGCCGCGGACCCCGGTGGCTTCGTCGTCGGCAAGGTCGGGCAGCACGTTGAGCAGATGCGCTCCGACGCCGAGCGCGGCACCGGCAGCGGTCATCCACCAGGGCGCCCAGTGAGGGGGCGAGGCAGCGAGGGTGACGACCGAGGGCAGCATCCCGAAGCCGCACGTGTACGGCACCCAGGACCAAGCGGTCGCCTTGAGCCCGAGGTTGTAGGCGTGACCGGCGCCGGTGGCGAGGACGACGTTGACCAGTGCGCTGCGCCAGCCGACGAGCGCGGACAGCACGAGGGAAGCGAGAGCGGCCACGACAAGGGCGCGCGCCACCCAGCCGACCGGGAGGGAGCCGGCGGCCAACGGCTTGTCGCTGCGGCCCACGGCACGATCGCGCGAGAGGTCGAGCAGATCGTTGCCCCAGCCGATCGTGAGCTGGCCGGTGAACACCGCCGCGGTGACGGCGGCGGCGTCCAGCGGGTGCAGGCCGCCGCGGAGCGCCAGCAGGCCCGTGATGGCGGTGACGGCCAGAGCGGGCCCGCCGTGGGCTGCGACGAGCAGCGCCAGCGCACGCGGTGGTCCGGGGCGCGCCGGAGCCGTGCCGGCGGTCACGGGCATCGCCCCGCCGCGTCCAGCGCCCGGCAGATCGCGTCACCGAAGGCGCGGGACACCGTGCGTGGGTGCAGCGCGGTGCCTCTGCTGCGCCCCTCCGCTCCGTCCACGGACGCCGCCCAGGACCAGGGCCCGTCGTCACCGGTGATCACGTTGCGCATGCAGCATCGGTCCCACGTTGCCCGCCCGCTCACACAGGGTGGTCCGGCATCCGGTGGAACGGGCCGGGCGCGTCCGGAAGCGGAGCCGGTCATGACGGTGACCGCGCCGTCGGCGGCCCCCACGAGTCCGTTGTGCCGTTCGACTTCGTCGCTCATGTGGCGTGACGGCGTGAGCGGTCCCGAAGAGAGGCGGAAGATGCCGCCGGGAGTCGTGACGCCGGTCCATGTCTCCCCCGCGCGCTCGGCCCCCCAGAGGCCGCCTCGGGGCGGGGCGGAAAGCGCCTGGTCCATACGCCGTCGGCGGCGTCGCGGGCGGCGGCAGGGGCATCTCGCGCGTCCGGCCGAGCGCGGGGCGATGTCCTGGCCGTGGACGAGGAGGTCGAGGAACGGCTCGCGGGGCGAGGTGGTGGGTGCGAGGCGGCGGGAGCCGACGCTCCAGCGGAGGCCGGCGACGATCTCGGTGACGGGCCGCTCCCCCTCGCGCACCGCCGAGTCGTGGATCATCCGATTCCAGTACCCGCGCGCCCGGACCACACTCCCGTACGGCCTGCCCCCGTGAGAAGCGCGCCGCGATGGTCGGATGGGCGGCCACGTCCCGCACCCGCCAGTCCCCGCACCGGGTGCGCGCTTCCCTCTCCTCCGAACTCAGGCCCTCCAGCAGGTCGCCAGGCTCGTCCTAGGGGGTGCCCGGTGAGATGGACGGGGCCGTCTTGCCGTATCGGGAGGCACCGGACGGCGTTACCGAGCTGCACACTCCGAACCACTGCTCGGCGCCGTACTCCTCGAACCGCTCCACTTCGGTGAACCCCAGCTTCGCCGCAAGGCGCATCGCGCGGGCGTTGGCGGTCTGGGTGCAGAGCACCACCGGTTCGCCGGGAAGCGCGTCGGCGAACCAGTCCAGTGCCGCCGCGCACGCCTCTGCGGCGTATCCGCATCCCCACGCCTGAGGCAGCAGCATGTAACCGAGCTCGGCCTCCCCGGCATCCGGTCGGACGTGCCCCGGACGCTCCGCGTCGCGCCGGTCGAGCGTGACCATGCCGATCATCGCTCCGTCGAGATCGATCACGAACAGGCCAGGGCGCCGCCCGGGCACCTCAGGCACCGCGCGTTTAAGCTCATCACGCGGTCGGGGGCCACCGAGGTAGGTGCCCACCTCTGGCGATGCGAACAGCTCGACGAACGCCGCACGGTCCCGGGCCTCGGACTCGCGGAGCACGAGCCGTTCGGTCCTGATCGGGGCAGGTGGCCAGGCGACGGGTCCGAGTCCGGTCATGGCGGGCAACCTATCGCACGCCCTTGAGAGTGATCCGAAAGAGCCGTCCACCGCGAGGTCGGTACTGGCTCCTCGGGCGGACTCACTGAGTCAGTGGTTCCGACCGTCCGTGTACCCGTCGCCTGAAACCGTCTCTCCGGTGGAGTGCGCCCAGGCGCGGTGGCGGAGTCCGGAACCGCGCACTGAGCGGGGCCGCCCGGACGCGGCCTCGCTCAGCCCGTGTACCGGCGGGCCGTCAACCGGCGCTGAGGAGCCCGCAGGTGCGGGGCAGTGCGGCCCAGCCGGGCGGCGAAGGTTCGTCCTGTCAGTCCTGCTTTCCGCGTCCGGTGAGCATGTCGCGCAGGCGGTCGACCATGCCGGTACCGGGCGCGAGGAGTTTGTTCGCGGGCGGGGTGTCCGGCGCGGACGGGTGCGGACGGGTCGGCGCGTGCTCCTTGGCCGAGCGGACCTTCTCACCCAGCTCCGTCAGGGCTTCGGCGGAGCAGACGTCGGCCAGCATCGGGAAGAGCCTGTTCTCCTCGTCGCTGACATGGGCGGTGACGGCGTTCTTCAGCCGCAGGATCAGCGTGTCGAAACGCCCGTCCCCGGGCCGGCAGTCTTCGAGCTCCTTGAGCATGCGCTCGACTTCGCTGTGGTCGGCGATCTCCTTGTCGGCGAGGTCGTCTCCCCCGTCGACGTACCGTCGCACCGACGGGTACAGGTACTCCTCCTCGGCCACCGAGTGCCGGATCAGCTCCATCGTGAGCCGGTCCGCCAGTTCGCGTCGCCGCTCGTCGGCCCCGGGCAGCGCTTCGATCCGCGCGAAGAGGTCGTCCACCTCACGGTGGTCCGCGGTCAGTTCCTGGATGACGTTTCCGCCGTGTCCCATGGGTTCTCCTTGTCGCTCTGAGGCCGGGGCGACCGGCTCGGTCCAGCGCTTCACCGGCTCGCCGCCCAGCACCGATACCTGCCACGCGCGGACCGACGACCTCACGCCGGTCCGCCAGTTCACCCCGGTGGCCGACAGGATCCGGCCGTATCGCGCAGGAGTTACCCCTTGTGCCGGTGTTCGAGCGCGTCGACCGCACGGTCTGCCGGGAGGGCGGCTCGTTGGAGGTGGGGGGCCAGTTCGCTCCGCAAGGCATCCGCTTCTGTGTCCGCCTGACTCGCGCCATCTCAGATCCGGCCCGTGAGACCTGGGTGGGCGGTGCCCCCGATCAGGTGGCGGTGCGCCGGAGTGACGTGCGGACCCTGGGCGCGAGCGAGCCGGTACGCGCCGACGACGCGCTGCTGCGGGCGGCAGCCGTCACGGCCGCCGACGGACACCCTCCACCGCTCCGTCGGCCGGTCGGTGCCCACCTGCCCGGCGCGGAAGCGGTCGAGCGTCTCGTCGATGCGGCGACGGGTGTACTGCCGCCGGGCCTGCTCGACGGCCTCCACCAGTGCGGCGATGGACACGCGGCACGACAGGCCGTGAAGTGAAAGGCAGCAGGCTCGGGGAAGAAGCAACGGCAACCGAGGGAGGCTGCCGTGAACGACGTATTGGGGCTGGGAGACGTCCTGGCGGAGGCGGAGGATGCCTCGCCGGTGGAGTCCGTCGATGTGGTGGCGCGGAACCTGGCGAAGCGCTTCGGAGCGACCTGCGTGTCGTTCCTGTTCGTCGATCTGATCGGGGAGGAACTCGTACGGCTCACCACGGTCGACGGGGCGGAGAGCGGACGCAGAGCCACACGTATCGGCCTGCGGGCAAGTGTGCACGAGAAGGTCCTGCGGTCCCAGCGGCTCCACGTCGAGCCGGACGAGGAGGGCGGCGGCCACCGGGCCATCTCGCCGGTGACCAACCGCGGCGACTGCGTCGGTGTGCTGGAGATGACGTTGCCGCACGCCGACGAGACGGTGCTCCGTCAGATCGGCGAGGCCGCCCACGCGTTGGCGTACATCATCGTCACCGACCGGCGCTTCACCGACCTCTATCACTGCGGCCGACGCACCACACCCACCAGCCTGGCCGCCGAGATCCAGCACCAGTTGCTGCCCTCCGCCCCATGCTGTGAAGCCGAGCAGTTCGCTGTTGCCGGCGGGCTGGTGCCGGGCGACGACATCAGCGGTGACACCTACGACTACGCGCTCGACCCCGACACGCTGCACCTGTCCATCACCGACGCCATGGGGCACGACACCGAATCCGCGCTGCTGGCCACTCTCCTGCTCGGCGCGCTGCGCGGCGCCCGGCGCGCCGGACACGACATCGCGGAGCAAGCCCGCCGAGCGCATCAGGCACTCCTCGACCACGAGCGCGGCATGGCCACGGGCCAGTTGTTGCGCATCTCGCTCGAGAGCGGCAAGGTGCAGTTGGTCAACGCCGGTCACCCGCGACCGCTGCGCCTGCGCGACGGTGCCGTGGAGGAACTGACCCTCTTCGCCAACCTGCCCTTCGGCGTCTCCTCGCCCACCGCCTACCGGGTCCAGGAGCTGGACCTGCGCCCCGATGACCGGCTGTTCATGCTCACCGACGGCATGCAGGAACGGGGCGCTGCCGAGGTGGACCTGCCCGCGCTCATCCGCGACACCCGCGCTCTCCACCCGCGCGAGGCTGTCCGACGCCTGGTCACCGCCGTCCGCGACGCCTCCGGAGGCCGCCTCGAGGACGACGCCACCGTCCTGTGCCTGGACTGGTACGGAACCCAGCCCACCGACCGCCGCACCCACGCACACACGAGTCCGCAGGGCCTGACCTCACAGGCTTGGGAATGAGGTGACCCTTCAGTGTCGCCTCACATGGCCGGCGTGAAGGTCCGTATGGCGGACAACGCTTATGGCGGCTTTCGGCGGGCACACGGAGTCGTGCCCGAAAGGGGCAACGAACGGAAGGAGTTGTCGTGTCGTTTCTGTGGGCCATCATCGCGGGTCTCATCATCGGCCTGCTGGCCAAGCTCGTCGTTCCCGGACGTCAGCCCATCCCCCTGTGGCTGACGGTCATCATGGGTATCCTCGGCGCCGTCGCCGGCAACGCGCTCGCCACCGCGTTCGGCGTGCGCGACACCGGCGGTATCGACTGGATCCGCCACATCTTCCAGATCGGCATCGCGGCTGTCCTCATCGCGTTCGTCACCCCGTTGTGGGCCCGACGACGCGCCTGATACGGCGCCGGATGCGCCCCGGTCGAGTCCGGTCAGTGTCCGGGCCGACGAGGTGACGGGCTGTGGGGGCGCCGCAATGTCCGTGTCATCTGCGGGCGTTCGCCGGCGCCCTGCCGCCCGGGCGGGGCAAGGGCCGAACTGGGCGTGGCGGGCGGACGGCGGCGTGGCGCTGTCCGCCCTACGCCGAGGAGAGCGGCCTGGCCGTAGTGCATGGCCCAGTTGACCGGCAGGGCCATGTGCCGGGCCGTTCGGGCAGGCCGGTCTGCGCAGAGCTGTCAGCCGTCGTTGCCCATCGCCTTGCGGACGGCGTCGCGGGTCCGGTCGACCAGGGCCGCCATGGGGCCGACGGCGAAGTTCTGCGCCGCGGTCTCGGCTCCCGGATGCGGGCGGGTGGGCGCCATGGCCTCGGCAGCCCGGACGGCCGTGGCCAGCATGGCGAGCTGCTGAGCGCCGGCGTTCTCGCGGAGCCGGGGGAACTCGTACTGCTCCTCGGAAGCCGCGTGCTGAAGCACGTCCGCGCGCAGCTCCCGCAAGGCGGGCATGAACCCGGGGTCGTCAGGGTTCATGTCGTCGAGCCGGCTGAGCTTCTCCTTCGCGGCCCGCTCCTCCTTGAGACGGTCGTCGACCACCTGCTCACCGTCCTGGAAGAGACGGCGGGCCGCGGGGTGGACCACCTCTTCCTCGGCCGTCTCGTGGACGGCCAGCATGCGGACGAGTCTGCGGAACGACTCCGCCCGGCCGTCGGCAGTGGCGTTCTCGACCTCGGCGAAGAGGTCACGGATGTGGTTGTGCTGTTGCCTCAGCAGGGCCACGACGTCGTCGTTCTCGCCTGCTTCGTCCATGTGGGGCATGGCGTCGGTCAAGAGGTCCTCCTGAGGTGCGGTGCCGCAGCGCGTGGGCCGGGGGCATCGGCTCGGCCGGCCTTGGTCCAGGTTGTCCCCTGGTGACGGGCGGCCGCGACCGCACGGGGCCGAACGGCGGTGGACCTCACGCATCCCGGCAGCCGCGCGGGGTACCCGATGCGGGCTCGCGAGAGGGTCTCGGCGCCGTGAAGGAGGCTTCGTGCCATGACCCGGCACACGCGGAGCCCGAAGGCCCGGGCGGACGGGGGCGGCCACGACCGGGTCGCGGAGCTGCGCCGCGTCGCGCGGGAGCGCTTCGGGTGGAGCGACCTGGGCCCCGAGCAGACGGAGGCGATGAGGGCCCTGCTCGCTGGCCGTGACGTGCTGGTCGTCATGCCCACCGGGTCCGGCAAGTCGGCGATCTACCAGGTACCGACCGTCGTGCTCGGCGGCCCCGCCGTCGTGGTGTCGCCGCTGATCGCCTTGCAGCGCGACCAGGTCACCGGACTGCGGGAGAGCGCGGCACCGGACGCCGTGGCCGTGAACTCCGCGCAGCCCGAGTCGGCCACCGACAGAGGCTGGCGGGCGGTCCGGGAGGGCGATGCCGAGTACGTGTTCCTGTCCCCGGAGCAGCTGGCCAAGGACAGTGTGCTGAAGCGGCTGCGTGAGCTGGGCCCCTCGCTGTTCGTCGTCGACGAGGCCCACTGCGTCTCCGCGTGGGGGCACGACTTCCGCCCCGACTACCTGGACCTGGGCGAGGTGGCGGAACGCCTGGGCCGTCCGCCGGTGCTGGCTCTGACGGCGACGGCCGCGGCCCCGGTCCGGGCCGACATCGTCGAGCACCTGCACATGCGCGACGCCCATGTCGTGACCGCCGGAACCGACCGGCCCAACATCCGCCTGGTGGTGCGCACGTTCACCGACGACGCCGCCAAACGCGCCGCCGTCTCCCACTGGTCGGCCGGAGCACGCACCCCGGGCATCCTCTACACGGCCACCCGCAAGGACGCCGAAACCCATGCGGCGCGACTGCGGCAGGACGGCGTGGACGCCGAGGCGTACCACGCGGGGATGAAGGCGGCGGAACGGCGCCGGATCCACGACGGCTTCATGGCGGGCACGCCCGCCGTGGTGGTGGCCACTTCCGCGTTCGGGATGGGCATCGACAAGCCCGGCGTACGGTTCGTCGCCCACGCGTCCGTCCCGGAGTCACTGGACTCCTACTATCAGGAGATCGGGCGCGCGGGCCGGGACGGGGAGCCGGCCGATGCGGTGCTGTTCTACCGCCCCGAGGACCTGGGACTGCAGAAGTTCCTCACCGCCCGGTCCCTGGACCTCGACGCACTGCGCCGGATCATGACCACACTGCTCGTCCAGGACGTCCCGCACAGTCGCAGCCGGGTCGCGCAGCTGTGCGGCCTGTCGCGCCGGAAGACCACCGATCTGCTGAACCTGCTGGAAGAGGCCGGAGCCGTGGCCGTCGAGGGCAGGCGCCGTGCGGTCCGGGCCCTTCCCGGCCGGACGGCGGACGAGGCCGCCGTAAAGGCGGAAGAGGTGTTCGAGCGGCGGCGCCGGACGGACCGCTCGCGTATCGAGATGATGCGCGGTTACGCGGAGACGCCGTCCTGTCGCCGTCAGTACCTCCTGGGCTACTTCGGTGAGCAGCTCGACGAACCGTGCGGACGGTGCGACGTGTGCGAGCGGGACGATGGCCGGCGCGCAGTGGCCGGCCGGCGGGAATCCTCCACCGCACGGGGGCAGCGTGCGCCGTACGAGCCCAATGACAGGGTCCGCCACGCCGAGTGGGGCACGGGCACGGTCATGCACGTGGAGGAGGACCGTCTCGTCGTGCTGTTCGAGCAGGTCGGTTACAAGACGCTGTCCATGGCAGCCGTACAGGAGAGCGACCTGTTGGCCGGCGCGTGAGCCGCACCGGCCAACCGGGTCCGCCTCAGGGGCCTCTCAGGTGGTCCCTCCGGGGCCGGTCATCCCGCGGTCGGGGCCGGTCATCCCGCGGTCCGGGCCGGTCATCCCGCGGTCGCCGGCTGCTGACCGTGACGAGCGTTCCTGGCGGGCGGCGGCGCTGGCTGCCAGCGCCAGCAGCAGGGCGATCGCACCCACGATGATGTTGTTGACGACGCTCCTCGTCGTGCTGACGTCACCTGCGATCACCCAGGGGGCGAAGACGGTCCACACACCGAGGGCGCAGGCCGCCCACGCCATGCTGTGTGTGCGCTCGTAGGCCCGGCCGAAGCCGCCGCTCATCAGCAGGGCGTACGCGATTCCGACGATCACGTTGGTGACGGCCAGCCTGGAGAGGTTGTCGAACCCCGCGATCCACGGCGACGCCGCCAGGTAGATGCCGGTGAGGAAGGCCAGGGTCTCGACGGCCTGTGCCCGGGGTGTGGTCGCTGCGCGTTCGGCCATCTCGTGGCGGGAGCGCATCTCGAGGATGTCGGGATGCGTCTCCATGGACGACCGGGGGGAAGTGGTCATTCCTGTCACCTCCCAGGTGGCAGATAGATGTGCTGACGGGACGAGTACCCAGGTCGCGCGAACCAACCTTCTCTGGCTCCCCCGCAGCCCGCCCATGGCGTGCGAGTAGCCGAAGATCCCGCCGGTGTCGGCGTCGAACAGAGCCTTCACAGCACTCTCTCCCCGCCCGCGCGCCTGGACAGCAACCCGGCGAGCTTCCCGCCGGGAGTCTCGCGTGTGGTGGGCGGTGTGTCGGGTCGCATGACCTCGCCCGTCTCCAGCAGCGCCTTCGCCTCGCGCAGGGCGCGGCGCAGATCCTGGCGCTGATCCCGGCCGGCGAGCCGAGCGGGCAGGGAACGCGCGGCGTCCGGTTGCGGGCCCTTGAGGCGTACGGCCAGTTCCGTGCCCCGGTCGCCGGGCGCGGGGGTGATCCGCGTCTCGATCCGGTCGCCGTACTCCCGCAGCGGCGACGGCAGCTTCTCGGGCTGGATGTCACGCGGTGCGCGGTTGATCGTCACGGTCAGTCAGCGGTCCGCTGCGGCCGGGTCGTCCGGACGCTCCTTCGAGCGCCGCACGACGAGGGCTCCGGCGGTGAGGCCCGCTGCGGCCGCCGCCAGTGATTTCCAGGGGGTCATCGTGGTTGTGCCCTTCCTTCAGTGCGCCCCGTGAGCACCAACACCCGACGAGTAAGCCCTCCGGGTGCGGTGCGACCTCGTCGGAGTGCCGCCAACGCCCTCGCGAAAGGTGCCGCTGCAAGTGACCGCCGCGGGGCCGGTTCGGTGCGGGAGCCGCGGCCCGGAGCCCACGAGGGCGGGCATGGCCGGCGCTCACCCCCCTCCCCTCCCGGACGGAGAGTGATCTCCTCGTCGCGGGGGACCTGCGTACGCACACCAACCGCCTGGAGGCACAAGTGACCTTCAATCCCCTGGAGCAACGCGGTATCCCACTGGAGCGTCAGATCAGGAACTGGCGCGAGCTGAACGTGACTCCGATCGACCCCGATCACTGCGACCCCTACACCCGCTGCCGGATCATCACGATGAACGGCATCGAGGTCGAGGCGATCATGTTCAGCCACCAACTGGCCCGCAACACCGTCGATCCCGAGGTGAAACGGCAGCTGGCCCAGACGCGTTACATCGAGGCGCAGCAGCAGAAAGCGGTGAACTGGCTGCTGCCCGGGGTGTCGTCGGTGCTCGAGACGACGATCGCCTACGAGCAGGTGGCCGTGGACCTCACCGCCTGGGTCGCCCGCATGGAGCCGAACCCGTACCTGAAACAGGCGTACCAGTTCGGAGTGCTGGAGGACTTCGACCACCTGTACCGGTACGCGAACCTGTACGAGATGATCGAGCACCGCAAGGCGGACGCGATCGTCGAAGGCCTGACCGAGGTCATGCCCGGGCGGCCGACGAAGTACCACCACCGCCACCCGGCCGACAACGTCCGCGACCCGTACGCCAAGGACGAGACGAACCCGTTGTCGAAGCTGCACGCGCTGACGATCATGTCGGCGGAGCAGCAGACCATGAACTTCTACATGAACACCGGCCCCACCTACATGGAGCCGATCGCCCGACAGCTCTACCAGGAGATCGGGCTCATCGAGGAGGAGCACGTCACCCACTACGAGTCGCTCGTCGACCCAGGTGAGACGTGGTGGGAGCAGCTGGTCAACCACGAGTACAACGAGTGCTACCTCTACTACTCCTTCATGGAGCAGGAGAGCGACCCCAGGGTGAAGGCGATCTGGGAGCTGCACCTGAACCAGGAACTGGAGCACCTGCACATCGCCTGCGACCTGATGCGCCGGCACGACGGGCGTGACCCGGAGTCGGTCCTGGCGCCGCAGCTGCCCGACGTCCTGACCTTCGAGCCGAACAAGGCGTATCTCCGGGAGCTGCTCGACACTCAGATCGACCTGACGACGCTCGGAGCCGGATACGTCCGGGAAGCGCACGAGCGCTTCGAGAAGATGCAGGAGCAGCTCCACGGCGGGGAGGCACCGCCCAGCGAACGGGTGATGACGCAGCACGACGAGATGTTCGGGCGGGAGTACCGCGTCGAGACCGAAGGCGAGCACCCCGACCCCGCCCTGCGGGAGAAGTGAGGAGACCGGTCATGTCCGAGCTTCACACCCCGCAGGCCGGTGGCGACGCCACCCCGGACGACGACGTGGTGGCGCTGCTCATGCGCCAGCACGGGGACATCCGCAACCTCTTCGACGAGGTCGAGGCCGCCGAAGGCGACGCCCGGCAGGAAGCCTTCCGCCGCCTGGTACGGCTCCTCGCCGTCCATGAGACGGCGGAGGAAGAGGTGGTGCACCCGTTCGTCCGCCGCAATGTCGCCGGCGGTGACGAGGTCGTGGAGGCGCGTCTCGCGGAAGAGCGGTCGGCGAAGGAGACACTGAGCGCCCTGGACGACCTGGAGACCGGCGACCCGAAGTTCCTGCCGCGGCTGCGGGCGCTGCGGGCCGACGTCCAGGAGCACGCCCGCGCGGAAGAGCGCTACGAGTTCATCCACATCCGGCGCAACGCCGACGCCGGGGCGCTGGCCTCACTGGCCAGAGGGGTCAAAGCGGCCGAGGCCATGGCGCCCACCCGGCCGCACCCGGGCGTGGAGTCCGCCGCGGCCAACGTGGCCCTCGGGCCGGTCGCCGCCCTGATGGACCGCACCCGCGACGCCGTTCGCAAGGCCATGGGCAGCGGCTGATCGTACGCGTCCGGGCACATCGGCGACGTGTTCCCTGCTGCGGCAGGGTCCACGAAACGGCCCCGCTCTCCGGGCGGGGCCATCCGCTGAGGCGGTTCGGGGCGCGTCCGCATCCGCGCGGCAGGCGCCCACCCGGCCGCCGGCCGGTGCTCTCAGTTCCTCCCGGAGGTGTCCCGTCGGCCTGCGCGAGATCCGTGACAGGCAGCACGGCGGCTCGCGACCAAGGTGCTGCTGGTGAGGAGCAGGTCGAGGGGGCGGCCTGGGCCGGCGGCTGTTCGACGCGCATGGCGAGCCCGAGCCCGTCGGGCAGCCGCGGCGCGGGGGCAGGCCGGCCGCGCGCGAAGGGTGTGCGGTCGCGGCGTACCGGGCGGGTGTGTCCAGCCACGTCGCGCCGCACGGTCCGCCACCGTCGTCCAGGACGTCCAGGCCGGCCGTGCGTGTGAGTCCATGCGGATGCAACGCCGGCGCCCTCCACAGCCGCGACGGCAGGCGGGAACCCGCTTCCACCGCGGGGACCCGCCTGTCTCTCATGGGCTCGGTCCCTAATTGCCTTTCCCGATGACCCACCGATGGTTAATGTTCGGACGGAGTGAGTGGCCCACGGGGAGTTGAAGACATGGTCGGTCGTCCGAGCGCGCGTTGACGTTGTGAGGCCGTGATCGGCCTGTCATCGCGTGCTGCCCTTGATCTTGCGGCACAGCGAGCCTTCTCCTGCCTGAACCGTCGGCGCACCTGTCGTGTGCCCGGTCGCGGGCCTCGTTGTCGGCAACCCAAGGGATCCCCGTGCCGTCCGCTTCCTCCGCTGCGTCCGATTCCGGTCGCCCTGTCCCGTCGAGCCTGTGGCGGAACGGTGACTTCCGCAGACTGTGGGTGGGGCAGACGGCCTCCCAAATGGGGGAACACACAGGCCTGGTGGTTCTTCCGCTCTTCGCCGTCCTGACGCTCGACGCCAGTGCCGGCCAACTGGGTGTTCTGCGCGCCGTGGGTCAGGCGCCGATCCTTGTGCTTTCGCTCTTCGCCGGAGCATGGGTGGACAGGTGGCGGACCCGCACAGTGATGGTGCTGACCGACGCCGGCCGGGCCCTTGCCCTGGGTGCCGCCGCCGCAGCGGGCCTCTTCGGCTGGCTCGGCCTGCCCGCGCTTTTCGTGATCGCCTTCGCCGTCGGGGCTCTGTCCGTGTTCTTCGACGTGGCATACCAGGCGTCTGTCGTACGGCTGGTGCAACGCGATCAGCTGGTGCGGGGCAACAGCGCGCTCGAAGGCAGCCGGTCCGCGGCTCAGATCGGCGGTCCGGCACTCGGCGGAGCGTTGGTGTCCCTGCTGTCGGCGCCGATCGCTGCCGCCTCCAGCGCGCTGTTCTTCGCGCTGTCGTTCCTGTCCATCCGGCGGATCCGTGGGGCCGAATCGATCCCGGGGCGCCTGGAACGTCCTCCTCGGGTCTGGCGGCGGATCCACGAGGGTCTCCGTTTCGTCGTCAGCGATGCCGTGCTGCGGACCGTGTGCCTGGCCTCCGCCGCCTTCCAGTTCTCCTTCGCGGCCCTGATGACCGTCTATCTGCTCTTCCTGCCGCGGGAACTGCATCTGTCCGGCACCGCCGTCGGGCTGGCACTCGCGGCGACGGGACCGGGCGCGCTCCTGGGCTCCGTGCTGGCCGCCCGCCTGCCGAACCGGTTCGGGTACGGCCCGGTACTCGTGGCCGCGGCGGTACTCGGGGACGGCGTGTTTCTGTGTGTACCCGCGCTGCACGGTTCCGCTGCGGTGACCGTTCTCGCACTCCTCGTGGTCAACTTCGTGTTCGGGGTCGGCGGCCAGTTGGTGAACGTGGCGGTCATGGCCGTCCGGCAGACCGTCACTCCAGACGGAATGCAGGGCCGCGCGGCCGCGACGATCACGTTTGTCGGCATGGGACTGTCCCCGCTGGGCTCCCTGCTCGGCGGATTCCTCGCTGAGGAGTGGGGGTCGCGCACCAGTCTCCTGGCGACCGCCGCCGGCATGCTGCTGTCCCCGGTGGTGATGGCTTCGTCCCCGCTCGCACGCCTGGGACGGACGCTTCCGGTCACGTAGCACGCGCCGCTGGCGGCCGGCCGCGTCGGACGGTCCCCGCTCGTGTGGTCCCGGCCGCCGCTCAGGAGTCCGTATCGGTCGGCTGGTGAGTGGCTCGGGCGGGGCGGTCCGGGGTGAATGCTGTGGTGAGTCGGTCGAGCAGGGGCGCTGCGCAGGGGTGGGGGTCGCGGCGCGGGGTGATCGTGTAGATGCCGCGGGCCGGGGGATCGACGAGGGTCGCGGTGGTGACGTCGGTCCGCAGTGCGCACGTCAGCACGCCGGGTATCAGCGCGATGGCGTGGCCGGTTGCGACCAGGGCCAGCTTGCCCGGCAGATCGGCCGCGGTGAGGTCGATGCGGGCGCTGACTCCGGCGCGGGCGGCGTGCTGGCGCAGGAGTGCCGCCGAGCCGTCGTTGTCCTCGGCCCAGGTCTGGTCGGCCAGCGTCTGAATGTGCACGGGCCCTCGTCCGGCCTGCGGATGGCCGACGGGAAGCGCGACGACCATGTCGTCCAGCCCGAGGAACCGTCGTTCGACACGCGGGTCGTGGGGCAGCCCTGGTGGTGCGTCGGTGACGACAGCGATGTCGAGATCGCCGGCGGTCACGCGGTTGTGCAGGTGTGCGCTCAGGCCCGGCAGCAGGCTCCACGGGATGGGTCCGGTGTGCTTCAGCAGATCCCGGATGGCCTCGGGGACGATTCCCGCGGCCAGGGAGGGCGTGGCCCCCACGGCCAGCGGCCGGTTGAGCGCGCCGTCGCGAGCGTCTCGTGCGGCGCGGACGGCGCGGTCGGCCTCGTTGAGCGTGGCCAGGGCGTGGCGCCGGAACACCTCACCGGCAGGCGTCGGACGCACACCGCGCGCGTGGCGCTCCATCAGAGGCACGCCGAGTTGCCGCTCCAGTCCGGCGATCTGCCGGGAGACAGCCGACTGGGTGTGATTGAGCTCGGCGGCCGCCGCCGAAAGCGACCCGAGCCGGCACACGGTCACGAAGGTTCGCCATACCGTCAACTCCATAGCGCCAGTATGGCCAGGTGGTATGCGCATCGCGCAGGGCGGCCCTGTGAGATCTGCGCTTGTCGCAGGCTGCGCTGGGCACCACGCTGGCGTGCATGACCCCACCGCACACGATCGCCGTCCTCGGCCTGGGGCGCATGGGCGACGCGATCGCGACACGACTGGCTGCGCAGGACTGGGACGTCGTCGGCTGGACACGCTCCGGGCGAACCTCAGGCGCCCTCGAGACGACCGGCGCTGCGAAGGACGCCGTGGCGAAGGCCGACCTCGTGATCCTGGCGTTGTTCGACGGTCCGGCCTGCCGACAGGTCCTCGACGACGCGCGTGACTCGCTGCGAGCGGACACGATCGTGCTGAACACCAGCACCATCGCCCCCGCCGAAGCGTCACAGCTGGCCCGGCGACTCGGCCCGTCCTACGTCCACGCGCCCGTGCTCGGCTCTGTGCCGGCTGCCGCCGCCGGCGCCCTGCAGATTCTCGCCGCCGCCGGCCAGGACACGCTCGACCGAGTCCGGCCGGTGCTGCAGACGCTGGGCACCGTGCGGCGCGTCGACGACGCCTCCACCGCCGCCGCGCTGAAGCTGATCGCCAACAACAGCCTCGCCGGCGCCGTCCTCGGCCTGCGCGACTCACTGCGACAAGCCGACGCCCTCGGCCTGCCCCGTGCCCAGGTGCTGGACGTCCTCGAACTCGGGGCGCTCGGCGGGCTCGTGGCCCGCAAACGTCCCTTCCTCACCGGCCAGGCGGGTGCTGTCACGGCCGACTTCACGATCGGCGCGCTGGCCAAGGACATGGCTCTGCTGGCCGCAGCGTCGAACACTCCCCTGCGCAGCGCAGCCAACGTGGCCGACACCCCTGCCGACCCCGAGGCGGACATCGCCGTTGCCGCCACGGTCCCCGCCGTGGACGACGCCGTGCTCCAACCGCTCCGCGCCTACATCCGCGGTCACGCCACCGGCGACCCCACCCACTTCCGCGACGCGTTCCTGCCCACCGCCCACATCGAGGGAATCCGGGACGGCGCATTCGTCTCGTGGCCCCTGGAGGAGTACTGCGCTCTCTTCCCCGGCCGGCCGGCCCCGGACGAACCTGCCCGCTCCCGCCGTATCGACGCCATCGACGTCCACGGCACCGTCGCGACCGCGACCATGACGCTCTCGCACGGCGCGGACACGTTCACCGACATCTTCCTGCTGGTCCGCGTCGACGACCGCTGGCGCATCTCCAACAAGGCCTATCACCGTCGAGGCAGCGACTCACGCCACCTCGCAGTGCTCCTCGGCGCTCAGAACCGTCCGCAGCCGCCGGCAGCGGTCGAGGTCCTCCCAGGTGTCGTGGTCGGGCGGGCCGGGGTTGCGGCGTCCGGTGCTCCAGGTCCAGATACTGGCGGCGATGCCGACGGACAGCGGGACGAGCAGCCACGGCAGGGCGCTCACGATTCACCTCCTTCGACGTGGCATACGGATGGGGGCCTCAGGCCGTGAGCTGCCTGGGTGCGCTGCCGGAGATGGCGATCTTGCGCGGCCTGGCGTGTGCGGCCAGCGGGATGCGCAGGGTCAGGACGCCGTTGTCGTAGGCCGCCTCGGCGGTTTCGGAGTCCAGGGCGTCGGACAGGGTCAGGCGGCGGGTGAACCGGCCGGTGGGGCGCTCGATGAGCACGGTCTTGGGGCCGGCCGGAACCGGGGAGCAGCGGTCAGCGGTCAGCGGTCAGCGGTCAGCGGTCAGCGGTCAGCGGTCAGCGGTCAGGGTGAGCGTGTCCCGCTCCACGGTCAGTTCGATGCGGGAGCGGTCCATACCCGGCAGATCGAACTGCACGTAGAGAGCTTCGTCGTCGCGCCAGGCATCCGCCGGGATGACGGCATCGGCCGCGGCGGCATGCGCGAGCGAGCTCGACCGGCTTGTCGACCGGGTCTGGGGCACGGTCGCGCACCCGGTCGGCATGCCGATGGATGCCTGGCGCGAGGGGGACACGTTCTTCGCGGAGCTGGACCTGCCGGGTGTGCACCCGGACTCCATCGACCTGGATGTCGAGCGCAACGTCCTGACGGTGAAGGCCGAACGCAAGCCGACGTACGGCGACGACACTGACACGGTGATCACCGAGCGGCCCGCGGGGACGTCCAGCCGGCAGCTGTTCCTCGGCGACACCCTCGACACCGAGAAGACCGACGCCTCCTACGACGCGGGGGTGCTGAAGCTGAGGATCCCGGTCGCCGCAGGCCAAGCCGCGCAGGATCGCCGTCAGCGGCGGAAGCGACCGCAAGGAACTCAACAGCTGACGGATCAGCCGCTGCATCCAGGGCCCCGGGCTGCAGCCCGGGGCCCTGCCGTCGTCCGCGTCTCGGGCGGGTGCGCGGCTACCGGGACGGCTGTTCCGGCTTTCCGCCGTCGCCGTCGAACACCTTCGTCCAGGTGGCACCGCAGCGGCAGCGGGAGTACTCGACCAGTTCCCCCTCTTCGGACACGCTCAGCCCCTGACTGAGTCGCACGTGCACATGATCGCCCATGAGGAGCTGCTTTCCTTGACGCCCGTCATGTGACTCAGAGTGGAGGATTGCCGCTTTCGATGGCAATGTCGTAGATCACACCATCTGTCGAGATCGCGAGCCGACCACCGCTGCGGCCTGTGAATCCCTCGCACCGACAGCACTTGACAAGACGAGACTCAGGTTTTTATTTCAGGACTATGAGCAGGTAGGCATGAAAGCGCAGCTCACAGGGACGAGGAGGTGTTCGGGATGCAGGGACGGGGCCAGGGAGCGGACCTGTACTCGGTCCTGGGGGTGGAGTCCTCGGCGACGGCCGAGTTGATCACCTCCGCCTTCCGCGCCCGGGTGCGCGAACTGCGCCCCGACACCCGTGTCGACGCGGCGACCGCCGCGCGGTTCGGCGAAGTGCGGGAGGCCTACGAGACGCTGCGCGACCCGGTCCTGCGCGCGGCCTACGACCAGGTCCTGCGCGCGGCCTACGACCAGACCCGAGAACGGGCGTACGACCGCGAGCGAGCCCCGGCCCCGCCCGTGCGGCCTGCGCGGCCTGCGCGGCCTGCGCGGCGGTACGTCGTGTGGCTCGGGACCGCACGCCCCGAGCCTGCGCTGCGCGTCGGCCCCGTCCGGTGGGAGCGGGCATCCCGGTGAGGTCCTGAGCCCACGTGAAACAGAGCGAGGCGAGGAGAGAGAACCAGATGGCACGGTCGGTCGGTGTCGACCTCGGTACGACGGACTCGGTGGTCTCGGTCCTCGAAGGCGGCGAGCCCACCGAAGCTCATCAAGGACAACGCGGACAAGATCCCGGCGGACGCGAGGAACGAGACGGAGACGGCGCTGGCAGGGCTGAAGGAGAAGCTGAAAGGAGAGGACACCGTGGCGATCCGGCAGGCGATCGACCGTACGGCGCAGGACGCGCAGAGGATCGGCACGGCGCTGTACCAGAAGTCGCGGGCCGAGCAGCCGACGGGTGAGCCCCGGGCGACCGCCGGCGACGGTACGGTCGGCGGCTCGTCCGAGGATGACGTGGTGGACGCCGAGATCGTCGACGACGACAAGCCGGAGGCTGGCTGACGATGACCGGGAGCGGGCCGCAGTACACCGAACTGGCGGAGCTGCGGCGCCTGGTGGAGGAGCGGACCGCCGACCTTCAGCGGGTGAAGGCCGAGTACGACAACTACCGCAAGCGGGTCCGGCGGGATCGCCTGGCCGTACGCGAGGTAGCGGTGGCCAACGTGCTCCGGGCGCTGCTGCCCGTGCTGGACGCAGTGGACCGGGCGTGCGCGCACGAGCCGCTCACGCCGGGTCTGAAGGACATCGCCGACCGCCTGAGCGAGCAGCTCGGCTCGCTGGGTGTCGCGTCGTTCGGTGAGGTGGGCGATCCGTTCGACCCCGCCTGCCACGATGCCCTGGCGCACCACCCCTCCCCCGACCGGGACCGTCTGGTCTGCTCGGCGGTCCTCCGGCCCGGCTATCGCCTCGGCGACCACCTGCTGCGCCCGGCCCACGTGGAGGTCGCCGGGCCGGCTCCGCCCGCGAGAAACGCGGACGAGGGCGACCGAGGCGTACGCCCTTCCACCGCCGGCGGTGAGCCGCCCTTCCCCATCGCGCGAAGCTGACCGGGCCCGGCGTGCCCGCAGGGCCGAGGGCGGCCGGCTCCGCAGCGCGCCTCAACGTGACCGTCGCACAGGCCGACTACCTGGGTACCGGGACAGCAGGCATCGCACCGACGCCGTCGACGCTCCGGAAAGCGGACGTGACGAACGGTGCAGTACCACGAGTACCTGGCCCGCGTACGCGAGCTCGGCGAATACGACAGCCAGGAAGAAGCCGCGAAGGTCACCGAAGCCGTCTTGAGCGTGCTGGCCCAGAGGATCAGCCCCGGTGAGGTGGACGACCTCGCCTCCCAGCTGCCCGGGCCGCTCGGGCAGACGCTGGCCGCCGCCAGGCCGCAGCAGGCCGAGAGCTTCGGGATCGACGGGTTCTGCCGCAGGGTCGCCGAGCGCATCGGCGCCCGGCCGCGCACCGCCGAGTGGGACGCCGGCGCCGTTCTGACCGCCCTGGCCGACGCGGTCAGCGGCGGTGAGCTGAACCAGATCCTCAGCCGGCTCCCCTCCGGCTACGCCGTTCTGTTCGGCAAGGCGGACCTCGCGGGCTGACCTGCGCAGCCGGCCGGCGCGCGCCCGAGCGCGGCGCACGCCGGCCGGCTGCGCGGACCGCGCGTGCCCGGGCCCGGCTCCCGGATCAGACGCGTGAAGTGCCGGTGAAAACCCTGTGGAAGCGGTGTCAGCGGGGCCGCATATGATCCACCGGACGATCACGTGGATCCGGGGAGGGCGCGGCATGTTCGGCAAGTTGTTCGGCAGGGGTGCGGAGAGACCGGTGGCGGATCCGCATGCCCTGCCCGTCCCGCGCAGGCAGAAGAACGGGATGTACACGCTGCGTGCCCTCGGGGACACGCGAGTGCTGGCGCTGGTGGAGGCGGCCGACGCGGGTGACTGGGAGGCGGTGAAGGCGGCGCTCGCGCCCTTCGATCTCGGCCGCGACCATCAGGTCCTCGGTGAGCTGGCCGACCTGGACGGTGTGCAGGACTGGATCGGCCGGGCCGTCGAGGAGGACGAGGAGCACCGGGCGACGGCCCTGCTGATATCCGGGACGCGGCACATCAGCTGGGGCTGGGAGGCGCGCACCGCCGAGCGGGCCGTGAACGTCACGCAGGAGCAGTGGCGGGTCTTCCACGAGCGGCTCCACATCGCCGAGGAGCAGCTGCTCGAGGCCGCCGAGCTGCGGCCGGACTGGGTCACTCCGTGGCGCCGCCTCCTCACCTCCGGCCGGGGCATGTCGCTCGGCCCCGCCGTCAACGAGACCCGGCGCGACGCCGCTCTGCGCCGCGACCCGCTGGACCTGGAGACACACCTGGAGTGGGTGTCACAGTTGCAGCCCCGTTGGGGCGGCGAGCCGGGCCAGGCCCTGGCGTTCGCCCAGGAGGCGTTGGCCCGCGCCCCGCAGGGGCACCGCCTCGGCTGCGTGATCGCCATGGCGTACATCGAGGAGTGGGTCGAGGCGGAGCGCGGGGACTACCTCGAAACCTCCGAGATCCAGGCGCAGTTGCGGGAAGCCGCCGACCACAGCATCCTCCACCCCGCCTACGCGTATCGCCCGGGCTGGCAGCACGACTTCAACATGTTCGCCATGGCCCTGTCGCTGGCCGACGAGCGACACACGGTCCGCCGCGTCTTCCAGACGCTCGACGGCGCCTACACCAGCTGGCCCTGGACCTACTTCGCGGAGCCCGAGAAGCGGTTCGCCCGCCACCACCGCCGCGCCTGAGCGCACGCCGGCCCCGATCCCGCCCGCCACCTCTCCCACTCCGGACTGCCCGATGACTCTGCCCGACACCGCCGCGAACCCGGCCGGCGCCGACCGCACCTTCCAGGTGGATCTGCGCGGCCTCGTCGATCTCCTCTCCCATCACCTCTACTCCAGCCCCCGCGTCTACCTGCGCGAACTGATGCAGAACGCGGTGGACGCGCTGACCGCCCGGCACGGCCTCGAATCGGCCGCCCCCGCCGACGCCCTCGGTATCCGCCTGTACGCCGACGGTTCGGTGGTACGCGTCGAGGACGACGGCGTCGGTCTCACCGAGGCCGACGTGCACAGCTTCCTCGCCACGATCGGCCGCAGCAGCAAGCGGGCCGACCGGATCGCCGAGCAACGCGGTGACTTCATCGGGCAGTTCGGAATCGGCCTGCTCTCCTGCTTCCTGGTCGCGGACGAGATTCACGTCCTGAGCCGCTCCGCCCGCACTCCGGACGCCCCCGCCGTGGAGTGGCGGGGACGCGGTGACGGCAGCTACACCGTCCGCACCCTGCCCGCCTCCGCCCGCCCCCGGCCCGGCACCACCGTCACGCTCACACCGCGCGCCGACGCGGGCGAGTGGACCCGGCCGGCACAGGTGCACGCGCTGGCCCGGCACTTCGGCTCCCTGCTGCGCCACCCGGTGACCTTCGACGACGGCACAGGCGGCCCGGGTGGTCCGGGTGGTCCGGGTGGTCCGGGTGGTCCAGGGGCGTCCGTCAACCCCGAGCCCGCGCCCTGGGCGCGTACGTACCCCACGCCTGGCGCCCGTTCCCGCGCGCTGGCCGCGTACGGCGAGGAGGTCTTCGGGTTCACGCCGCTGGACACCATCGAGCTGGACCTGCCGGCCGTGGGCCTGAAGGGCATCGCGTGCGTGCTGCCCGAGGCGGTGCCGGCCGGGCGCCGCCACGGCCACCGCGTGCACGTCAAGGGCATGCTGCTGTCCGAGCAGGCCGAGGAGATCCTGCCCGAGTGGGCGTTCTTCGTCCGCTGCGTCGTCGACGCCGAGAGTCTGCGCCCGACGGCGTCCCGCGAGTCCCTGTACGAGGACGACACGCTCGCCGCCGTCCGCGACGCCCTCGCCGAGCGGCTGCGCGCGTGGATCGCCCGGGCCGCCGCCAGCGACCCGGACCTGCTCGCCCGCTTCCTCCAGGCCCACCACCTGGCCGTGAAGTCGCTCGCGGTGCACGACGACGAGATCCTGCGCATGCTGCTGCCCTGGCTGCCGTTCGAGACCACCGACGGGCACACCACCCTCGACGAGTTCGCCCGCACCCACCGCACCGTGCTGGTGACGTCGAGCGTGGAGGAGTTCCGGCAGGTCGCGGCGATCGCCTCGGCCGCCGGGCTCGGTGTCGTCAACGGCGGCTACACCTACGACCGTGAACTGGTCCACCGGCTGCCCGAGATCAGGCCCGAGGCGAGCGTCGCCGACCTCGACCCGGCGACCCTCACCGCCCACCTCGACCCCGTGGACCGGGAGACCGAGCTCGCCGCCGCGGCCTACCTCGCCCTGGCCCGCGACGCCCTCGCCGTGTTTGACTGCGACGTCGCGCTGCGCACCTTCCAGCCCGCCAACGCCCCCGCCCTCCTCGTCGACAGCCGCGAGGCCCGGCACGAGCGCACCCGCTCCCAGCTCGCCCGTGAGCAGGAGGGCGGCCTGTGGGGCGACATCCTCGGCGCCCTGCGCCAGGAGGCCCCGCGGGCCCAGCTGATCCTCAACCAGCTCAACCCGCTGGTCCGCGCAGCCGTCGCCATCGACGAGCCCGAGCTGGCCCGCACCAGCGCTGAAGCCCTTTACGGGCAGGCCGCGATGCTGTCCCGGCGCCCGCTGAGGCCCGCCGAATCGAGCCTCATCAACCGCTCCTTCCTCGACCTTCTCGCCCACGCCCTCCGCAAGGACAGCTGACGATGCCGACCGCACCCCAGACCACCGACGAGCTGTACCAGGCGCTGAGAGAGAACGACCGGCGCCCCTACGGCCGCACCCGCACCGTCACCGCCGAGGAACTGGTCGACGCCGCCGAGCAGTTCGCCGAGCCGGCACCGCTCATCCACGCTCTCCTCGAACTCCAGGAGGCGTACACCTACGGATCCGAACCCCGCAAGTCGCCCGTCGTCTTCGCACGCCTGCTCACCCTCTTCGACGAGCAGCCCGACGTCTTCGACGAGCGCCTGCGCCACATGCTGTTCTGGCGGTTCAAGTGGGTGGCCCACGCCCTGCGCCAGCTGCCCGAGATACCGCTGGCCAGCCTGCGCCAGTGGCTCACCGAGATGCGCGACCGGTACGAGAAGGCCGACCTGGGCCTCCAGCCGTACTACGGGCAGGCGTACCAGCTCGCCGCCCACGTCGGCGAGGACACCACCCTCGCCTACGAGCTGTGGGCGGCCCGCACCCGCACCCGGCTCAGCGACTGCGAGGCCTGCGAGATCTGCGAGCGCGCCCTGTACCACCTGACGGCGGGCGACGACGAGCGGGCGCTGCGCACCTGGGAGCCCGTCCTGGCCGGGAAGGAGTCCTGCCAGGAGGAGCCGACCCGCTCCGTGTCGTACGCCCTGCTGCCCCTGCTGCGCACCGGCCGCACCGACCGGGCCCGCGAACTGCACCTCGCCGGCTACCGCGGCTGCCGCCGCAACCCCTCGATGGCCCAGGAGGTCGGCCGCCACCTGGAGTTCTGCGCGCTGACCGGTAACGAGGCACGCGGCCTGGAACTGCTCGCCGAGAACCGGAGCATGTTCGACGAGGTCGACTCGCCGCTGGACCTGCTCGGCTTCCTCACCGGCGTGGAGGTCCTCCTCCAGCGCGTCGAGCTCCTCGGCCACGGCGAACTGCCCGCCGCCGGATACGCGGGCCGCACCTGGACGGTGGCCGGGCTGCGCGCCGAGGTACGGGGCCGTGCCGACGACCTCGCCGCCCGCTTCGACGCCCGCAACGGCACCACGGCCCACACCGACCGCCGCCGGGCCCGCCTCGACCGTGCCCCGCTCCTGGAGGCGCTGGAACTGACCCTGCGCCCCCGCAGCCTCGACGACGTGGCGCCGGCCACCCCGGCCACCGCGCCCGCCCCGCGTACGGCCGCCGCCCCGGAGTCGCTGCCCGACCTCATCGCCCGGGCACGCACGCTGGACGAGCAGGGCCACCCGGACGCCCCGGCCTGCTGGGCACGGCTGCGCACGCTCGTCGCCGCCGGTGACTACAGCCACCCCGACGACCCGGCCGTGGGCCCCCTCGTACGGCTGCGCGCTGACCTGCTGGCCGACGAGGCGAGCCGGGCCGGCGACAAGGACGAGTTCGCCGTCGCCGCCGGCCTCTACGAGGAGGCCGCGGGCCTGTACGACGACGCCGGACTGCCGGGTCACGCGGCGCTCGCCCACGCCAGTGCCCTGCTCGCCTCCGCCGAGGTCCCCGCGCGGGACGCCGCCGACGCGACCGAGGCGAAGGCCGCCGCACTGACCGCCGCCCACGCGTCCATGGTCCGTCTGCACGAGGAGACGCCCGGCCTCGCCCCGTACCTGGAGGCCCGCCTGCTGCGGATGCGGGCGACCGCGCTCGGCCTGCGCCTGCAGACAACGGGGAGCGCGGAGCACGTCGCGCCGGTCCTCGCCGAGGTGGATCTGCTGCACGCGTTCGCCACCCGGCACGACGTCGTCGGGCAGATCTCCGGTGCCCTGCTGCTGCGGGCCAGCACGTTTGCCCTCTCCGGCGACCTGCCCGCCGCGGTCACCGGGATCGACGCCCTCCTCGACCGGCTGAAGGCGAACGGCCCCGCCTGGCACCTGCCCCGCACGCTCGGGCTGCGGGGGCGCCTCCAGCTCGGCCTCCAGGACGCGCAGGCCGCGCACGCGGACCTGACCGAAAGCGTGCGCCTGGCCGCCGACTGGCCGGCCGACGCGGTCGACGCCGCCCGCCTCCACGGTGATCTGGCCCAGGCCTGTCTGTACCTGGGACGTCCCGACGAGGCACTGCGACACCTGACGCGCTCCGCGGAGCTGGACCTTCGCCACGGCAGCCGGACGGCCGCGTTCTGCACCTACAGCAACGCGGCCCAGCTGAGCCTCGACCTGGGCCGCGTCGAGGACTGCATCGCGCTGCTCGACTCCCTGCTGGCCGAACCGGACGTCGCCGCCGGAGAACTGGACGACCGGCTGGTCGCGCAGTTGCGTCTGACGCGCGCCCGCGCGCTGCACGCGGGGGACGATCTCAAGGCCGCCACGGCGGAGTTCGTCGCGCTCGCGGCCGAGTCGGCCGGCTGGGACGACGACCCGGGAAGCCACGCCATGATCGCCGCGGAGACTGCCGTACTCCTCGGCGAGTCCGGCGAGTTCGGCCGGGCCCGCGAAGCCGCGGAACAGGCACTCGCCGCCCACGCCCGGGACCCGCGCTACGAGCAGCTCAGCAACTGCCTGCGCGAACTCGCCCGTCTCCAGGGCCAGCAGCAGGGCCCCGACGGTCTGGCCGACGCCCTCGTCTTCCTCGCCGACGCCGGCCGCGTCGCCGACGAGGCCCGCGCTGCCGGTTACGTGGCCCGTGGCCGCTCCCTCGACTCGGCCCTGGCCTACGAATACGGGCGGGTCAACGCCTACGCCGGTGCGTACGAGGACGCCCTGGCCGCCCTGGAGAAGGCCCTCGCCCTGCTCGGCGAGCCGGGAGCGGAGCAGGAGCACGCCGAGGAGTGGGCCGAGTGCGTCCGTCTCGCGGGTGTCGTGGAGGGCATCTACCTGGAGCGTCCCGCCCCGGCCCTCACCCGCCTCGACGCGGCGGTCTCCCGCCTCACCGCCCTGACCCACACCGACGAGGCCGAGCCGCTGTCGTCCTTGGCGGCCCGGCTGCGCGACGAGGAGTGATACGGCGTCCCCGTGCCGGGGCCAGCTGTCGCCTCGGCACGGGAACGCCGCCTGCCCCTGAGCCGACCACCGCAGGCACCAGCTCCGATTCCCTCCGCCCTGGTTGACATGTCCGCTCCGCCGCCCGCCCGAAGTGAGGCGAGGTGGCGGACGTTGGCCTCTGGAAGCGGAGAGGGCACCATGCATGTCACTCCCCATGTACTGCGCGTGGTCGACCCGGTTGTCGACCCTCCCGGGACCTCTGCCACGGCAAGCGGACGAGGGCGAAGAGGAATGAGAGCAGCCAACGGCTTCAGCAGGCGGCCCGGTCAGCCGTACATCGCCACGCGGTAAAGAGTCGCAAGCGCGTCGTCGATGGGGTGGGACTGCGGCTTGCCGGAGGAGTCGAGCTTGTTCCACCTCTGCGGTTCACCGCGACGGACATCTGCCGCTTGCCGTCGGCACGGGTCATGGATAGCGCCCCACCACCCCAGACCGTGCGGCCCATGGCCCCAGAAGGTGCCCTGCCCCGGGCCCTCCATCGGGTGCAGGCCGAGGCAGTAGTCGATCGTCTTTCCCTCTTGGGAGACGACCGGGACGGTGCGTTGCATCTGCGCCAGCGACGACGGACCGACGATCTCTCCGGCCAGCAGCATGCCGAAGAAGCGGTTGAGGTCCGTGACGGTCGATATCAGCGAGGCTGACGGCCCCACCCATGACATGTCGTAGACGCTGTAGTCGCGCGGTGGGTCGATCATGCCGAACCACGCCTCGTAGAGCTGCCAGTGCGGCCCGTTGACGTACGGTCCGGCGGGGAGCTCGGTGTCCCGGAGCCCGGCCCGCTCGATGACGTTCCGGGTGATGTACCGCTCGGCCGTAGTTGGCCCACTTCGCCGCGACGTCCGTCCCCTCGGGGTGGATCGCCGCGCCGCGTTCGAAGAGATCCTCGCCGCCCAACTGGCCCACATCGAGGTCGCAATCCACCCGAGCTAGCCGCCGACTCGGGAGTGTCGGCAAACGAGGTTTGACGATAACGAGATGAAGAGGCTGAGGCGCGACGCTGGACGCCACATTGCGGTAGACACCTTGCGTTGCCAACTCGCCAAGCGGCGAGAGGCGTGGGGACGCTGCTTCCTCATCGAACAGCTGGTCCGGCAGCAGGTCGATCTTCGGGAGCGTTGCTACCTGACCGGCCCCGAACCGCCGCGATCACGCCGAGAGGAACGGCTCCGTCAAATGCGGCGTCGCCAGGTGCAGTGTGGTGGCGGTTTCGCGGCTGAGCATGCGCTCCCTCGAGTGCCTGGCCGCCTCAGGGTCGGTCTCGTGCGCGTAGGCGAGCTCGGGGTGGAGCAGTTGGAGCGCGTGCACCAGGAGGTCGCCGGTGACGAGCGCCAGTTCGCGCCCGTCGGCGACCAGCACGCTCTGATGTCCGGGCGTGTGACCGGGCGTCGCGACCACGCGCCCGGCGCGCAGCGGCGTGTCCCCGTCGAGGAGCCGGAGCCGACCGGCCGCCTCGAGCGGGTCGGTGAGGGTCTCGCGAAGCTGCGGGTTGAGCGCGTCGAGAGCGTCGAACTCGGCCCGCTGGAGCAGGTATTCGGCGTTCGGGAAATAAGGGCGGCGGCCGCTGGTCGCGCCGCCGGTCGAAGCGTTGCCGTCCACCGCGCCGCCCGCTGATGGGACGGCCGCCTCGGTCACGACCGCCCACCCGACGTGGTCGGTGTGCAGATGTGTGAGCACCACGGTGTCGACTTCGGCGGGGTCGATGCCCGCGGCGGCGAGCGACTCGGGGAGCACACCGGGCACGGGCGCCCACGAGCGGGCCGGGCCGTCCGCCGGACCGATCCCGGCGTCCACGACGGTGAGGCCCCTGTCGCCGCGGATCGCGTACGCGCGGAACTGGAGCCGCCAGCGGCCCTCGGCGTCGACCGCGCCCGGGTCGTGGCGGTCGGCCTCGGCCCACTGTGCCGCCGTGGCCTCAGGGAAGGCCTCGGCACGCGGGGAGAAGAACGGGCCCTCGCCGTCGGCGAGGGCGACGATCTCGGTCGAGCCGATCCGGAGGCGGGGAACGCTGAGGGACATGGCTGCGATCCTGCCATGCGAGCCCGAGCGGGAAAACATCCGCGAGTCGACGCTGGAGGGGGCCACACTCCGGCCCGCAAGGGCAGGCACGGCGGCCGGCCCCACCGACGCCATGCTGCACTCGGCTACGACGTCTCCTCGACGAGGCACTGCGAGGGGCGCTCAGCACGAGCCCGTGCCATGGATCAGGCCCGGTTGAGCCGGGCGGCGATTCCGTGGCCGACCAGCAAATAGATGACGGCCGGGAGGCCGTAATTGAGGACAACGCGTAGGCCCTCTGTGTCCATGGTGAAAATGTCCTGTGCCCATCCGGACAGCCAGTCCGCCATTCCGTGGACGAACTCGACGAATGGATTCGACTGGTTCGCGTCGAGCAGATAGAGCAAGATCCACAGACCCAGAAGTCCGGCCGCGATGTCGGCGATCGTGCAGGTGGCGAGAGCTATCCGCCGTGCGGTGGCCTGGTCGCGCTCGGGGCGGCCAGGGCCCGAGGGCTGGTCGTAGGTCTGGTATCCGGAAACCGGGTCGGTGCCGTTCACGAAAAATTCCAATCTCGCGCGTGCGATGTCGCCAAAGGCCGCCCACGGAAGCGGTATTCAGCCGCGGACTGGCCAGTTTCTGCTTACTTCTGCGCCATGCGAGCACCGCCGCGTTACACCTCGGTCTGCGGCTGCCTCAATGCGGCTCCTGGCACCGGTTCGGAAATCGGCTTGTGGCTGTCGGCCGCGTGATCAAAGCTGACTCCGATGATGCCCTTGACTGAGATCGATCGACTGAAGCAGACCGTGTCCGAAGCGTGGGACAGCCCGGTCGCCGACCAGGTCGCCGCCCGGTGGGGTTATCCGGCCGGCACTGCCAAGTGGTGGCGCTCCAGTGCCTCGCATGTGTTCGTGCTCCTGGAGAGCGGCCGACGGCGGTATCTGCGGTTCGTGCCCGGCTCGTATCGCGGGCCGAAGCCCCTGGCCACGGTGGCCGAGTTGATGGCACGGCTCAGCGACGGCGGCTCCGCGGTGGTGCGGCCGGTCGCCGCCGAGTCCGGGGCACTGACGACGACCGTGGCGACAGGCCTCGGTGCCATGCACGCCATGGTGGTCGAACCGGCGCCGGGCGGGGAAGTCGACGCCCACGGACTCACCGCATCGCAAGCCTGGCAATGGGGACAGGCACTGGCCCGTTTGCACCGGGATGCCGCCGGGCTTGATGCCGGGCTGCCCGAATCCTTCGGGGAGCTTGCGGACATCGCTGAACTGTTCCCGGGCGACGCCGCGTTGGTCGAGGCGACGGCGCGACTCACCGACGTGATGCGCGGATTGCCGCGGTGCCAGGACCGCTGGGGTGTGGTACACGGCGACTTCGAGTTGGACAACATGGCCTGGGAGGAGGGCGGCCCGATCGCCTACGACTTCGACGAGGCCGCCCTCTCCTGGTACGCCGCCGACATCGCCTATGCCGTGCGCGACCTGACCGACCACACCGGCCGTCCCGAACCCAAGCACCGGGCGCAGTACGACGCCTTCCTCGACGGCTACCGCAGCGTGCGCCCGTTCGACGACGAGGACTCGGGGCGCCTGCCGCTGTTCACCGGCCTGCATGCCGCGGCTTCTCTCGTGCGTATCACCCACGCACTGGGCGAACCCGCCCGGCAGGAACCGGACTGGCTGTCCGAGCTGCGCGACGACCTGACCGACATGGCTCACGCACACCGGCAACTCGTGATCGACATCGGTCAGGAAGTGGGCCGAGGGGTCGAGTAGAGATGTTCAACGGCTGCTACTGAGGTTTTCGGCCTGGGGTGACGGTGATCTCGCGGGTGGGTGTATCCCTGAAGGACGCGGTATCCCGATGGGGGCGGCCTGACCGCGAGGCAGCGGGCCCGGCGGGAACAAGTGCGGTTCGAGGCTGCCGAGTTATGCGCGCAAGGGGTGACACCGGCGCAGGTCGCGCGGCGGTTACGGGTCTCACGCGAGCCCGCTTGTGCCTGGCACGCCCGCTGGCGGGACAGCGGTGTTGAGGCCCTGCGGAGCAAAGGGCCGTCCGGGCGTCCGTCACGGATGAAGCCGGAGTGGCGAGCCTGGCTGGCGGCGGAGCTGGAGAAGGGGCCGGCCACGGACGGCTGGTCGGAGGACCAGCGTGGACCCCGGCCCGGGACCTGATCCTCCAGGCGGAGCGCCGTACGCCTCTTTCCTCGCAGAACCAACGCGGCAGCCGTCGTCGCCATCTCCGTAACTCCCCCCGCGACAGTCCCTCCCCAAAGCGCGGCACATCCTCATCGGGGCGACCGGCCGTCGATGGGAAGGCGCACATGACCTGCGGCAGCGTCACCCCTTGAGCGAATAACCGGGCGGCCTCGAACCGCACCTGCTCGCGCTGAGCCTGCGTGACGCCCCCACCGGCGAGATCATCGTGACCCTAGGCCGAAAACCTCAGTAGTGCGACGGTTGAGGCAGTCCCCGAACGAAGTCTGCCACCAGCGTCGCCACCGCTTCGGGAGCCTCCAGGTTCATGGGATGGGTGGCGTCGATGCTGTTGACGGTGATCGTCGGCCGGTTGCGGGTGAGCGCGGCCAGTTCGTCGGAGACCCCTTGTGCGAACCGGGTGCTGAAATCGGCGAACCACTCCATGCCGGGCGCCGGCGGTATCCGCCGGCCGGCCTGTACCAGCAGCAGTGGGCAGTCGATCCCGTCCAGCCATGGGGTGACACCGAGTGCGCCGAGCTGGTCGAGTTCGTTCCGGATCTCCAGCGCCGCCGTCCGTTCCGGCAGCTTCTGCCACGTGCCGTCGGGCAAGGGGCGTGCGGCGGTGCGGGCAGCGGCCTCCGCACGGTCGGCGGGAATTCCGAGCCGGGCGGCGTTGACGACCATCTCCTCGATGTACTCGGGGGGCGCGATGGCCCCGGCCGACGCCAGCATTGCCTCACTCACCCGGTCGGCGCCGGGATACTCGCGTCCCCACCAGAAACCGTCGAGATTCACGGCGGCACGGGCCCGGGCACGGCTCGGGTTCGCCCGGGCGTACTCGACCGCGACCATTCCCCCGAGGGAATGGCCCACCACGACCGCCTCCGGCACGCCATGCGCGTCGAGCGTGTCCGCGATGTGCCGCACCACGGTGGGCAGGGTCCAGGGGGAGGTGTCGGGAGAGCGGCCGTGGCCGGGGAGGTCTACGGAGAGGACTCGGTGCCCGGCGGTGAGGAGGGTGGCGGCGGCGTCCCAGTCGGCGAGTGACCGTGAGAAGCCGTGCAGCAGAACCAGTTGAGGGCCGTTGCCCCCATAGTCATGGACATGTAGGAGTGTCATCGGGCCTCACTGTAGGAGGCACACGCATGGCGAGCACGGGATTAAAACCCTCCGTCGAGCGGGAAGCCCGTCGACGGTCAGAGGTCGAACTCGAGGTGTTCGACCTCGGTGAACTCGACTTCGAGGCCGTGGGCGCGGCGGCCGCTGTCGCGGAAGTACACCTCGCCCAGTGCCTCGGCCGCGATGTCGCGCAGTTGCTGTTCCGTGCCGCCGGCTTCCTTGGTCTCGAAGAGGCGGGCGGCGTACTGCGGGGGCAGTGCGACGGTGAGATGGCGCAGCCGGGCGTCGTCGGTGGTGCCGGGGGCGGCGGTGTAGCCGAACCGGGCACGGGTGTCGATGACGATGCCGTCGGTGGTGGCCGCCGTCTGTTTGGCCCTGGCCCGGATCTGGGGCTGCCACCGCGCGGTGACCTCGCGCTCCAGACGCTGCGCGAGGTCGGCCCGGGGCCTTTTGATCTGGTCCCTCACATACCGTTCGACGGTGCGCCGGCTGATGCCGAGCAACTCGGCCACCGGCTTTGTGCCCTTGAGCTGCCTGACCAGGTAGCGCATCTGCGCGCCCGCGCTCTTGGGGATCGGGCGTGTGAACGCCTTCCGCAGCGCGGCGTCGAGACCGTCCCCGACCGTGTCCATCGGCCCGCTCTCCTATTCTCCGTCGTCCTTGGCAGTGACCTCACCGGTCTTGATGTAGCGGGCGAGGTTGAGGACCTGGCCGTGCTTCTCACGCACTGCTTCGGCCCACAGGGTGGTCTGGGTGCCCTCGTGCTTGACCATCCCGGGCGACACCCCGAGCCGGAAGCTGCCGGGCACCGTCTTGTCGTCGGCGTCGTACGGCAGGACGTGGAGCGGGCTGGGACCGTCGGCGGCGTAGACGGCGCAGTCCGACAGGACCGCCACCGGATACTGGCCGGTCGCCGCGGCCAGGTTGAGCAGCTTGCGGTGCATGTTGATCCGGGCCCGGGAGATGACGGCGGCGCGGATGTCGGGCCGCCACGTCGGGCGGGAGAGGGCGGGCCAGGGCTGCCCGGGCTTCCAGCCGCCGCCACGCGCCCGTTCGCGCAGCTTGCCGATGCCGCCCTTCACCGTGGACTTGATCGCGTCCAGGACGATCGCCATCTCCGGATCGCCCTGCTTGTAGCCGTCCATCGCCTTCAGGAAGTCCGAGGGGCGCAGCTTCTCGCCCACCCCCAGGTCCGCCATGGTGTCGACGTACGCGTCACGCAGCCGCTTGTACCAGCCGTCCAGAAACCTGCCGTTGTCCTCCCTGACCCAGGCCTCGGTCGGGACGACGTCGTAGCCGAGCTCCACCGCGTACGCCACCGTCGGAGTCGCGTACCAGGCCGGGCCCTCCGGATGCTCGCCGGTCGGCGTGAACGGACTGGGCAGCAGCGCGCTGTCGAGCCGGCGCCACTGCTTGCCGACCAGGACGCGGGAGAGGTCGACGTGGGAGAGGTCGACCAGCCACGCCCCGGGCAGCGTCGGGTCGAAGACGGGGTCGGTGACGTGCACCGGCGGTGTCGCCAGGCCCACGACTGCACCGTTGGCGGCAGCGCCGAAGGCGAGGTTGACGTCGATGCCGACCAGGTACCGCCGCATGCACTCGGCGTCGGTGAGCTCGCGCGCCCAGTCGTACGCCTCCTCGAACAGCATCTCGGCCGGGCCCCGCTGGTGGAAGCGGGGCAGGCCGGCGAGCAGCGGATGCCCGTCCGGCGCCTCGCACGGTGCGCAGTCGATCGGGTGCTCGCCCAGCGAGCCGGGCCGGTGTTCCTTGTGCCGCTTCCCCGTCTCGTCCGCCTCGCTCGCACGGGTCGGCGGGTTGAGGGCGGTCATCAGTTCCAGGCCGGTGACGGCCGTCGAACCGCGCGGTGTCATCACGCGGGCGGCGTAGGTGCCCAGCACGCGGGCGAGTTCCGCCGGTTCGAGCTGCGCGGCATGGCCCCAGGTGCGGGCGTCGAGCGCGTCCCACGACGGGATACACAACTGCACGCACTGGCGTTGACGGCCCTGGGCAGGGCGGTAGATCCGTGCCCACGGCCCGAAACCTCGCCTGGTGAGCTGCCAGTCGGCCCGGTCGAGTTGCCTGAGGACCTTGTGGCCGTCCGGGAGGCGTCCGGCGAGCCGCTCGGCGTCCGACAGCGCGACCGGGAGCCCGTACCGCTCGCACGCGGCCTCGGTGAGCACGAGCAGCGGGTCGGCGTCCTTGCCGGAGCCGTGCAGTCTGGCGGCCCCGAGCCGAGCTTCCTTCAGGGCCCACTCCACCAGCGCGGGGAGCGACTTGGCGGGCACGTCGAGGACCAGGCCGCCGATGCCGTACCCGGTGACCTGGGAGCCGTCGTCGGCGTCGATGACGAGCAGCGGGCCGTTCGCGAACCGCGGGTCGGCGTCGGTCGCCGGGGTGTTCGCCGGGGCCGCCTTCTTCGTGCCGGGGCGGCGCGACGTCGACGACTGCCTGGTCGTCGCGGCCGCCGGACGCGGCACGGCGGCAGAGCCGGTGGGGCGCGGTGCGGCGCTCCCGGGAGCAGCCTCCGGGGCCGGGTGCACACCTGCGGATGGCGCCGGTGCGGCGGGCGCAGGGGCGGGGGTGGGGGTGGCTGGGGTCTCGGGAGCCGAGGTGTCCTTCGGAGGGGCCGCGGCGTTGCTGGCGGGGTAGAGCTGGGCGAGCTGCTTCAGGAGGCGGGCGTACGCGTCGCGCTCCGGGGGACGCGGTTCGGTCTTGCCGGCCTCCCAGCCGCTGACCGTCGCGCGCCGCACTTGCAGTGCGGCGGCCACCTCGTCCAGCGTCAGGCCGTGGGCCTGGCGCAGCCGCTTGCGCTCCGCCGGGGGCGGCAGCGGAGAGCGGGACGCGACCAGGGCGTCGACCGCGTCGAACAGCTCGGACACAGAACACCTCCTGATCCGCCACCCTAGCGTGGAGCGTAGGTTTCGCGTACCAAGCGCGTACGTGTGGCGTTCTTGTGGGCGATGTCGCGGCTACCCCGGGGCGCACTACTGGGCGGATTGCCGGGCGGTTTTCCTCGCCGATCCCCCACCGGGGATGCCGCGCTGCCGCGCCTGACGGCACAGGCCGGTGTCGTTCATGATGCGGTCGATGGTCGCCGCGAGGGCGCTGTCGGCGCCGATGACCGTCTCGACTCCGTCGGGCAGCAGATCGAGCGGCCGGTACCAGTCGCGCAGGTGCGTCTCGTTCACTTCGTCGGCGATCGGCTTGGTGGCATGCCTGGCCAGGGTCTCGTCGAACGGTACGTCCAGGTAGTAGTGGTGGGTCCCGCCGCGGTGGTCGGCGCGCAGCCGGCCGAGCATGTCGCCGTAGCGGTCGGCGTAGAGGATGCCCTCGACGACGACATGGAACCCGGCGTCCAGGGCGTAGCGGGCCACGGTGTCGATCAGGCCGATGTTCGCCGCACCGGGTACGTCGTGTTCGCGCAGCACGACGCGGCGGAGGTTGTCCTGGGCGACCAGGGCCAGGCCGCGGCCGAACTTCTCGCGCAGACCGGCCGCGACGGACGACTTGCCCGAGGCGCTGTTGCCGCGCAGGACGACCAGCCGGGTTTCCTCGCTGCCCACCGTCACGGCGGTCACCCTACCGACGGCCGGTGCCGTCGTCGTTCCGCATTTCCGCCGAAGGCCCCAGGGCTACCGTGTTCTCGTGGTCGGCAGCACAGGACGGAAGGCAAGCCGTGACTGAGCCCTTTCCCCCGGAACCCTGGCACCTGCGGGGCGACATGTTCGTCGGACTGTGACTCGTGCCGCGGAAGGAGCTGCCCGGTTGGCCGCTTCCCGCCGGGGTGCGACCGGTCAGGCTGGGGCGGCGGTGCGCCTTGCTGACGTTCTGGGTGGACTACCGGCCCGGCGGCACGCTGGCCTACCGGGAGCTGCTGGTGGCCTTGGCGGTGCGTGACGGTCGGGGGTCGGCCGCATGCGCGGTGGAGGCGTGGGTGGACGACGAACGCTCACTCGCCGGTGGCCGGGCGTTGTGGGGCGTCCCCAAGCAGCGTGGGAACTTCGTCTTCGGCGGCACGCTGACTTCACGCGCACGTGTGTCCGTGGAGCAGGACGAGCCGGTCAGGGACGCCGGGGGCCCGTCCGTGATGGGCCTCCACCGGGATCTGCTGCCCTTGCCGGGACGCCTGCCGGTGCGCGGTCGGCTGGTGCAGCCGCATCCCGTGCACGGTGTGTGCGACGTGCCGATGAGGCTGTCGGGCCGCGTCCGTCTGGGGCGAGCCCGTCTGGTCGCCGAGCCGGGCGGCCCTCTCGACTGTCTCGCCGGCCGGAAAGCGCTGCTGGCAGCCTCCGTGCGCGGCTTCCGCATGATCGTCGGCGGCGGCGAGGGCAGGCCGCGGTGACGGACTGCATCACTCCGTAGCGTCACCTTCTGAGCGCCTCGCGTGCCGAGTGGCGTACGCAGGAGTGAGCCACGACGAAAGGCCAGACCGACTGGAGAGTCGTGACCGCGCGTTCGGCCACACCGGCGACGCCGTGGAGATGCGTCTCGAGCAGGAACCATGCCGCGCCCACTGCCATCACCGCGGTCCCTCCCAGGGAGGGTAAGGGCCGCAGGGCCCATGGGACGCTGCCGCCGGTTCGGGCGGCCAGGACCGGCCATGCCGCCAGGACGGTGAAGCCGGCTGCGGTGACCGAGCCGTGGCTCAGGGAACCGCCGCTGGTCGGTACCGGAACCCCGGCCACCACCAGGGCGGACACTCCCCCGGCCGCCAGTGCCACCCGGCCGGGGATCGCGGCCGGGCGCAGTCCCCAGGCGGTGAGCAGGTGGCAGACGCCCAGCGCGATGAACGCGCCGGTCATCACCCAGTAGCCCGAGCCTCCCGGGGCCGCCAGGACGCTGATCGTCTGAGCGGCCGGGTCGTAGTCGGGGCCTTCCAGTGACGCCGCCACCATCCAGCCGATGATCAGCGCGGCAGGGGCGCACGCCGACGACAGCAGGGCCCATTTCGGAACAGATCGCACCAGGACACCGTAAAACGGATCACCCACTCTCTCGTCCCACTACCGCCGCTCCGGGCGGGTCCGTCCGGGGGTTTCGCGGCACGATGGATCCGTGCGCCGACGGCGCCTGTGGCGGTCCGGCGCTCTGCCCGCGGAAAGGTGATCGGTCATGGAGCTCACTCTGGTGGTGCTGATCATCATCGTGGGGCTGACGTTCGACTTCACCAACGGCTTCCATGACGCCGCGAACGCGATCGCCACCTCCATCTCCACCAGGGCCCTGACGCCGCGCGCGGCGCTGACGATGGCCGCGGTGATGAACTTCTGCGGCGCCTTCCTCGGGACCGAGGTCGCCCAGACCGTCGGCAGCGGCATCATCGCCGCGCCCGAGGACGACTCGGGTCTGCTGCTGGTCATGTGCGCGCTCATCGGGGCCATCGGGTGGAACGTGTTCACCTGGTGGCGGGGACTGCCGACGTCTTCCTCGCACGCGCTGATCGGCGGGCTGGTCGGGGCCGCGCTCGCCGCCTCGGCCACCGTGCACTGGTCCGGGATCGTGGACAAAGTCGTCCTGCCGATGCTGCTCTCGCCGCTGGTCGGTGTGGCTCTCGGCTACGCGCTCCACGTGTCCATCCTGTGGCTGTTCCGTCATGCGCCGCCCCGGCGGACCATGCGCCGGTTCCGTATGGCGCAGACCGTCTCCGCCGCCGCGATGGGACTGGGGCACGGCTTGCAGGACGCGCAGAAGACCATGGGCGTCATCGTGCTCGCCCTGGTCACGGCCGGCTGGCAGGACGACTTCTCCGTTCCGGTGTGGGTGATCGCCGCCGTGGCGGCCGCCATGGCCGCCGGCACCTACAGTGGTGGGCGTCGCATCATCACCACCCTCGGCCGGCGCATCGTGCACCTCGACCCGCCGCGCGGGTTCGCCGCCGAGACCGCCGCCGCGGCCGTCCTCTACACCACCGCGTTCCTGGTGAAGGCGCCGATCTCCACCACACAGACGATCACCGCGGCCATTCTGGGTGCCGGTGCCACCCGGCGTGCCTCGGCCGTACGCTGGCAAGTGGCCCGCACGATCGTCACCGCCTGGGTGCTCACGTTCTTCGGCGCCGGGGTTCCCGCCGCCGCGATCTACCTCGTTCTGCAAGCCGTCACCGGTCTGTGATCCCGGCCCGGAGGCCTCACATGATCGCCTTGCCGCCGCATCCGCCTTCCCGCCAGTCCTCTGCCCTGCCTCCCGACGGCCTCCCGGCGCCCGGGCGTTTCGCGCATCTGCACCCCGACGACGGTGCCTGTCTGATGGAGAGCGCCGCGTTGCTGGCCGGTGGCCGGTTCACCGACAGCCCGGCCGGTACGCATCCGGCGCTCGCGGCTCTGGCCCGCGTGGTCAACGACAGCGTCGGTGACGCCACCCGGCATGCCCTGTGGCCGCTGGCCGCCGAGCTCGCCGACGCCCGTCCCCTGGACCGGGCGTATGCGCCGCTGCTCGTCGGCACGGTCGTGGACGCGGCACGTGTGTGGCGTCCGGCGTCCCGGCGCCTGGCACGGCACGGCCGCGCGTGCCGTCGGCGGGGCGAGCGGCTTGCTCACGGCCGTACGGCCGGACTGCCGGGGCGTGTCGCCGATCTGTTGTGGTGGCGTGGCCCGGGGCGGCGGCGCCTCGAACACGCTCTGCGGGTGCTGTGCGCCGCACCCGACGCGGATCAGCGTCTTGCCCGGCTGCTGCGGAAGGCCGTGGCCGAAGCCCGGGCCGGCGCAGCCCGGGGAGGGCGGGTACCGACCGCGGAAGGGCGCTGCAACCGGTAGGGGCACGGGCCCGTCCTACAGGGCACCATGATCCCTACAAGCTTCTCCGGCCCCTGGGCCGCGCCGGTTCGGCAGGTGCTCGACTTCGTCTGGACGCAGACCCGGGCGTGCGCGTTCGCCATCGCACTGTTGTCCGGCGTGGCCGTGTCCGCCCTGCTGCCCGACCTTCCCGTGGCGCGCTACGACCTGCTCGTGGTCTACGGCGTGCTGCTCACGCTCGTGTTCTGGCTGCGCGGCTGGGAGAACGGGCGGGACGTCGCCGTCATCGCGGCATGCCACGTCATCGGGCTGGCCTTCGAACTGGTGAAGGTGTCGCTGGGGTCATGGAGCTACCCGGAGCCGGGCGTGCTGAAGTTCGCCGGTGTTCCGCTGTACGGCGGCTTTCTGTACGCGGCGGTCGGCAGCTATGTGTGCCGGGCCTGGCATCTGTTCGATCTCGCGCTCGTGCGCTACCGCCCACGGGCGACGGCGGTGGTGGCCGCGGCCGTCTACGTCAACTTCTTCAGTCATCACTGGCTGCCGGACGCGCGCTGGGTGCTGGCGGGGTTGCTGCTGGCCGTCACCGCGGGGACCTCGGTGTGCTTCACGGTGCGGGGCGTGCGCCGGCGGATGCCGCTCGCGCTGTCGTTCGTCCTGATCGGGTTCTTCCTGTGGGTGGCGGAGAATCTCGCCACCTTCGTCGGTGCCTGGCGCTACCCGTATCAGGAGCACGGCTGGGAGCCGGTGGGGGTACAGAAGTTCGGTGCCTGGGCGTTGTTGATCAGCGTCACCTTCGTCCTGGCGGCGGTCGGGCGGCGTTCGGACGGCGAGGCGGAGCGGTCGGTGCGGTGACGGTGCGCGGGGAGCGCGAGTCGTCGCCAGACCTCCGGCCGCGTATCATCCTATGGACACAAATCAGGTGATTTGCCTTCGAGGGTCGTCACCGACCGTGGCCATCCTCGCCGGAGTGATCAATGTCCCGCACCGGCACGACGGACGACGGCGACGAGCTGCTGACCAGGCTCGGGGCCCTGACGGCCCAGGCGCGCGCACAGGCCGAGATGCAGCGGTCGCGGGTCGAGCTGGCCATCGCGCTGCAGCGCGGCATGCTCCCGCGCGACCTGCCCGTCGCCGGCCGGCTGCATCTCGCCGTGCGGTACGCGCCCGCGTGCCAGGGGCTCAACGTGGGCGGCGACTGGTACGACGCCTTCACGCTGGGCGACGGCCGTATCGGTCTGTCCATCGGTGACGTCCAAGGGCACAACATCGAGGCGGCCGCCTTCATGGGGCAGGTGCGGGCCGGGCTGCGGGCCCTGGCCTCCGTCACGAGCGAGCCGGGCGAGGTCCTGGCCCGGACGAACGATCTGCTGCTGTCCCTGGGCTCCGACCTGTTCGCCACCTGCACCTTCATGCGGCTCGACCCGGATGCCGGGGTGCTGGAGAGCGCGCGGGCCGGGCACCTGCCCTGCGTCTGGGCCACGGCCGACGGGAAGTCCGGCGTCACCGCGGACGAGGGCGGGCCGCCCCTGGGGATCCAGGCGGGGGCGCCGTATCCGGTGACCCGGTACGAGCTGACCACGGGTGGCGTGTTCGTGCTGCTCACGGACGGTGTCGTGGAGGGGCCCTCCCTGCCGCTCGAGGAGGGCCTCGACCAGGTGATGCGGCTCGCGGGCATCGCGGCGGTGGCGGGCACGGACGTGGACGCGCTCGCGGCCGCCCTGATCAAGGGTGCCGAGCGCGTGGGGCACGACGACGACGCCGCCGTGCTGGTGGTCGGCCTCGACGGGCCGGACGCTCAGCCATAGGGCCGCAGGGCCCCGCTCCCACCTCGCCGTCGCGGCGGCCTCGGTGTCTCATGGCTGCTGTGGTGGGTAGCCAGGATCTGCGTACGCCGGTCGTCGTCGCTCTGCAGACGCTGGCCGTCGCCGCCTGCTACTACGTCTCGGGGCAGCTGGGCCTGCTGCGGGAACTGGTCGTCGAGGGCTCGGTCGTCACCCCCATCTGGCCTCCCACCGGCGTCTCGGTCGCCTTCTTGCTGATCTTCGGGCTGCGCTGCTGGCCGGGGATCGCCCTGGGCGCCTTCTTCGTCATCCTGTCCCTCACGTCCCTGAACGCCTCGGCGTTCGGCGTCCTGGCGGGCAACACGGTCGCACCCGTCGTGGGGTACCTGCTGCTGCGCCGGGCCGGTTTCCGTACCGATCTGGCACGGCTGCGGGACGGTCTCGCCCTGGTGTTCCTGGGGGCGTTCACCGCCATGCTGATCAGCTCGACCGTGGGCGCCGGACTCCTGCTCGTCACGGGCAAGCTCGACTGGGCGAGCTTCTGGGCCGTGTGGCTGGCCTGGTGGGTGGGTGACGCGATGGGCGTGCTGATCGTCGCCCCGGTGCTGCTCCTGATGTCCCGCGTCCGCCCGCCGCTGCGCCTGTCGCGCTGGAAGGAGGCCTCGGGCCTGGCGCTCATCATCTGCTGTGTCGTCCCGCTGGCCGCGCACAGCTCGGTCAGCCTGCTCTTCCTCGTCTATCCCCTGCTGATCTGGGCGGCTCTGCGCTTCCAGCTGGCCGGCAGCATGCTGTGCGCCCTCTTCGCGTCGATCACGGCCACGGTGGCTGCGACCGACCGGTCCGGGCCGTTCGAGCGGCTGACCAGGGTCGAGGTGATGATCAAGCTCCAGGCGTTCAACGGGGCGATGGCCCTGACGGCCCTGATCCTGTCGGCCGTGATCACCGAGCAGATCAACACCCGGCGTTCGGTGGAGCGCGCGTGCCAGGAACTGGTCGAGGTCCTGGAGCACCTCACCGCGGGCGAGTCGGCGGACGGCCGGGCCCCACTGGAGGACGGCGGGCCCCGGCGGCAGGACGAGTGACCGCACGCCTCCCACAGGCCCGCTGGGCGGTGATGACCGAGGCGTACGGGTGACGCCATGACCGAGGTGGAGGTGCCGCAACTGCTGGTGTCGTCCGCGCACCGGCTGGCCGGACGGCCGGCGGACGGCCCCTCCCCCGGCCCGCCCACCGGAACGCGGCGGTGACCTCATGGCCGCGGAGAACCTCCCGGCGGACGCCGACCTCCGGCACACCCGCCGCAACATCCTGCTCAGAGGCGTCGACACCGACTCCTTCGTCGGATCGGCGATCGCCCTCGACTGCGGCACAGGGCCGGTGGTGTTCGCCGTGAACCGGCCGGCCCGGCCCTGTGCCTGGATGGACGTGACCATCGGCCCCGGCGCCCAGCGCGCCCTGCGCGGGCGGGGCGGTGTGCGGTGCACGCCGCTGAGCGACGGGGTGATCACGCTGGGCCCGGCGACGTTCCGCGTCGTGTCCGGGCCCGACGACGCCGGGCCATGAGGCCTGCTCCGACGCCCGGCATGCGTTCAGCCGGCCGCCGGGGCCGTGCGGATGGCGGCGATGTCGAACTGCAGACGCACCTTCTCGCTCACCATCGCACCTCCCTCGGCCAGCCGGCTGTTGTACGTCAGACCCCAGTCGGAGCGGTTGATGGTGGTGGTGCCGTCGAATCCGACCCTTTCGTATCCGAAGGGGTCGGTGACGTGTCCGATGTAGGTCATCTCCAGCAGGACCGGCCGCGATATGCCTTTGATGGTGAGGTCGCCCGACATGCGATAGAGGTCGGCTCCCGCCTGTTCCACCGCCGTACTGGTGAAGCGCATACGCGGATACGTCGCGGCATCGAGGAAGTCACGGCCGACCAGGTGGGCGTCGCGTTGTTCCACCCCGGTGTCGACGCTGGCGGTGAACAGCGTGAGGTCGGCCCGTGACCGGGCGGGGTTGCGCGCGTCGAAGTAGAGGCGGCTTTCGTACTCCAGGAAACAACCGCGCACGGTGGTCACCATGGCATGCCGGACGGAGAAGCCGATCCTGCTGTGAGCAGGGTCGACGACCCATTCCCCGGTCAGATTCACCAGGTCGGGGTCGGGCAGGACCGCGGTGGGGGAAGCCGGTGCGCCGACGGGGCGCTGCGGGGGGACAGACGGCGCCTGCCGCCGGGACGGCACGACGCGGTTGAACAGGTTCATGATTCATCTAGGTACTTGAGTTTGGTTATTGCCGCAAGTCCCCTTCGCGTTTACGGCTTTTGCGGACGAGCGTCTGACCTTTTTGCCGCCGCTTTGCACAGAATCCACACATGCCTGTCGCGAGGTATCGACGAAATAACCATCCGAGGGGCGAGGGTTTTTCATTTCGGGCATATCGGCGATTCGGCCGGTGTCACCTCGATCGCGAGGTCGTTGTCGACCGTGTAGTAGGGGCGCGAGGAGGATCCGCCCGCTGTGAGCGCCGGGTAGACGAAGACGTGTTTGCGGTCCGCCACGTCGTCGAGGAGCCGGCCGATCCGGATCGGCGGCGCGTCGGTGGCGGGCCGGACGAACGCGTCCCAGATCCGGCCCGGGCCCGCTGCGCCGCCCGTCAGGTCTTCGGGGCCGGCCGTGAAGGAGAAGCCTCTGCCGTCGTCGTCGATCCGGGGGCGGAGGTCCCGTACGGTGTCGCTCCCCCGCAGGCGCAGCCGTACGGTGGCGCCCTCGCGGAGTTCGGCGCCGTGCAGGCGGGCCTCGACCGCCAGGGCCTGTGCCGTGACGTCGATGGCGCGGGCCTCGGCGTGGGCGGTGCGCCGCCAAGCCCTGAGTGCGAGGAAGCCGTCCTTCGTGACGTACGGGACTCTCACGGCGATCGGTGAGGGCCGGTCGCGGAGGTGGCCGTCGACGAGGGCGCGCAGGTCTTTGAGGCCGGGGCGCAGCCGCTGTCGTTCGGCTTCCGGTTCCGGCAGCAGGTACAGGTCCCAGCGGCCTTCGTCGAGGACCGGGTGCGGTTCCAGTACGGCGTGCAGATGGCCGTCGGCCCGGCCGGGCTCCAGGTCGAGGAGGTGGAGGGTCGTCTCGGGTCGGCCCTTCTTGGGGCGCAGGCGGAGCAGCAACTGCGGACGGGGGGCCGGGCCCGGCGGGAGACGGAAGGTGATGCGGCCGTCCCGGTCGATCGCGCAGTGGGTGCGCAAGTGGGTGTCGAGGTGCGTGGTCATCGTCGTCCCTTCCGAATCGCCCGGAGTGCGCCGGTGGCCGCGGCGTGGGCCGCGTCGCGGGCGGCGTGGCTCCGGCCGATGAGTGCGCTGTTGGTTCGGTGGGCCGCCGCAGTGGCGGTCCGTGGGCCCGTGCTCCGGGCGGTGCGGGCCTCCTCCAGGAGGCGTTCGGCCTGGGCGACGACGGGGCCCGGGGCGAAGCGGCGCGCGTTCTCCAGGGCGGTGCGGCCCATGCGGCGGCGCCGTTCGTCGTCGCCGACGAGTTCCAGCAGGGCCGAGGCGAGGGCGTCGGCGTCTGAGACCGGCACCAGCCGGCCGTCGGCACCGTCCTCGATGATCTCGCCGGGGCCGTAGGGGCAGTCGGTGCTGACGACGGGCAGTCCGCAGCGCATCGCCTCGACGATGGTCATGCCGAACGGCTCGAAGTCGGACGCGGCCGCGCCGATCGAGCCCTTGGCCCATTCGGCCTCCATGGGGGTGGCGGCCCCCATCAGTAACACGTGGTTCCACAGGCGGAGTCGTTCGATGAGTTCTCGCAGCCTGGGCTGTTCCTCGCCCTTGCCGTAGATGCGCAGCTGCCAGTCCGGGAAGGCGGCGGCGACCTGGGCGAACGCCTCGATGAGCAGGTCGTAGCGCTTCACCGGAACGAGCCGGCCGGCGGCGATCACGATCTTGGCGGTGCCGTCGGCGGGAGGCAGCGCGGGATCGGGGACGCTGTTCGGGAGGGCCTCGACGTGGACGCCGGGCAGCCACATCTTGCGCCGGTAGGCGGCGGCGTCCGCCTCGGTGACGGTGGTGATCACGTCGAGGCGGCGGTAGGCGCGGCGCAGTGCGGTGCGCAGCCCGGGCGGGTGGTTGTCGAGGGTGAGGTGCTCCTGGCCGACGCGCAGGACGCGCTGCGGGGCCTGCTGTGCGATGTGCACGTTGAGGCCGGGGCGGGTGCCGATGACGACGTCGGTGTCGAGCGCCTCCAGGCACTCGCCGATGCGCTGGTCGGTCAGCTCGCTGTACTGGCGGTGGCGGTACTCGGCGGACGGGAACACCTTCGCCGGTCTCCGGTGCAGTGGATGGTCCGCCTCCTTGCGCAGATCCACCAGCGCGCGCAGCCGCACCCGGGGGTCCAGGACGAGATGGGGATGCTCCCGGTGGCGTAACGCGGAGACGATCTCCACGTCGTGCCGCTCGGCGAGCGCCCCGGCGAGGTTGAACGTGGTGGTGATCGTGCCTCCGATTCCGTAGGCGTTGTGTATCAGGAAAGAGATCTTCATGGTGGCGTAGACCACGCCAACCATCGGACAGTTGTTCGTCGTTATCACTCTGTGGCCCTGGCGGGGGGGGCGGGCACGGACCAGCCGGTTCCGGCGTGATCTCGGACATAAGTGGTCTGGGCCATACCGGTTTGCCGCCCGGATGTGGATAGCTTGATGTGTTTGCCCGCAGCAGCGTCGTGTCATCGGGTGCACCGTCGTCGTCGATCTCCAGGAGACCCATGCGCCCCCTCATCACCTCCGTTCCGCGCATCACGTCCCTTCCGCCCCTGGCCCTGGCCGGCGGCGCGCTGGTCGTGGGTGTGGGCGGGCTGTATCTCGCCGGGCTGATGCTGACGGGCGGGGAGATCGACTCCGGGACGACGGTGCGCGGGGTGGCGATCGGGGGCCTCAGCCGCGCCGAGGCGGTGCGGAAGCTGGAGCGGCACCTGGGGGCGGCCGGAGCGCGGGAGCTGTCCGTGAAGGTCGGTGACCGTAGGGGCACGGTCGATCCGCGACGTGCCGGGCTCTCCTTCGACGTCCGGGAGACTGTCGACCGGGCGGCACGCACCGGCGCCGACCCGGTCAGCGTGTTCGGCGGGTTCTTCCGCTCGGGCGGTGACATCGAGCCGGTCGTGCGCCTCGACGAGGACAAGGCCCGGGCCGCCCTCGGCCGGCTGGCGAAGGGGCTCGACCAGAAGGTCCGCGACGGTGCCGTCGCCTTCGACGACGAGCGGGTCGAGCAGGTCGTACCGCGCACGGGGTACGCGCTGGACGTGAACGGTGCGATCGGCCCGCTGCGCTCCTCCTTCCTGCGGGGCGACATCCGCTCGGCCACGCCGCTGCCCGCCCGCGAGACCCGGCCGAAGGTCACGGCCGACGAGGTACGGCGGGCGGTGCGCACGTTCGCCGAGCCGGCCATGTCGGCGCCCGTCACGCTCACCGCGGGCGACGAGCGGTTCACCGTCGGGCAGGCCGTGCTGGGCGAGCACCTGGTGATGCGGCCGGACGGCAGCGGACGACTCAGACCGGAGCTGGACGCCGAGGGGCTGCGCGATGATCCCGCCGTGGCCGGTCCCCTGGACGACGTCACCACCACCGCCGAGAACGCCAGGCTGCGGCCGGACGGCGACAAGGCCGTGGTCGCCGAGGACGCCACGGTGGGCCAGAAGGTCACCGACAGGGCTCTGGGCAAGGCGGTACTGCCACTGCTCACCAAGTCGGGCGCGAACCGCAGCGGCGAGGTGGCCGTGGACAGGATCCAGCCCGAGATCACCCGCGAGAACGCCGCGGAGCTGGGGCTGACGGAGAAGATGTCCTCCTTCACCGTCCACTTCGAACCGGCGGAATACCGCACGAAGAACATCGGCCGGGCCGTGGAACTCATCAACGGCTCCCTCGTCAGACCGGACGAGACCTGGAGCTTCAACCGGACCGTCGGTGAGCGCACCGAGGCCAACGGCTTCGTCGAGGGCGTCATCATCCTCAACGACCAGTTCACGAAGGCCTCGGGCGGCGGCGTCTCGGCCGTGGCGACGACCGTGTACAACGCGCTGTTCTTCGCCGGGGTCAAGCCCGTCGAGCACGGCGCCCACTCCTTCTACATCGAGCGCTACCCGGAGGGCCGCGAGGCGACGGTGGCCTGGGGCAGCCTGGACCTGAGGTTCACCAACGACTCCGGCAAGGCGATCTACATCCAGGCCGAGTCCACGGACACGTCCGTGACGGTCTCCTTCCTCGGCACCAGGAAGTACGACGAGATCAAGTCGGTCAAGGGTCCGCGCACCGAGGTGAAGAAGCCCGAGAAGAAGGTGAGCGACGACAAGGAGTGCGTGCCGCAGACGCCGCTCGAAGGGTTCGACGTCACCGTGGAGCGCGTCTTCTACAACGACGGCCGGGAAGTGAAGCGGGAGCCGTTCCGCACGCACTACACGCCGCGTGACGAGATCGTCTGCGAGTGATCCACCCGCCGTTCGCCTTCCCCTGAAACACCCGTGGAAGTCTCCTTTCCCGCCGGGGCGTTGACCCGCCTCCAGGGCCCCAGCACAATGAGCGCCCAGTGCTGAGAGCGCTCTCAAAGGAGATCCATGACTGGCAGACTAGGCCCGGCGCTGAGCCGGCGTTCGCTCATCGGTGCCGGCCTCGGCATCAGCGCCGCGGGGATCGCCGCGGCAGCCTCCGGACAGGCCCTGGCGGTCGGTTCGGACGCCGCCGGTTGGGACGGTGCCGCTTCGGCGGGCGCGGGCCCGCTGTCGGCCCCAGCCCGGGGGCGCGCCTTTCTCGCCGCCGCCATGGATGCCTACTCCGACCACGGCAGCATCCGCCTCACCCAGAGCTACACCGACCAGGCGGGCCTCTTCAGCACGGCTTTCACGTACGACAACGCCCTGGCGATCCTGGCCCACCTCGCGGCCCGGCGGCCGGAAAGCCTGGCCAGGGCAACGGCCTTGGGCGACGCCCTGCTCTACGCGCAGACGCACGACCCGGCGTACGACGACGGCAGGCTCCGGCAGGCCTACAACGTCGGCCCGTACACCTTCTACGACGGCTCGCCGCAGCCCGACGGCTTCGTACGGGCGGACGGCACCGCCAACGTCGGTACGCAGTTCGGCTTCACCGGCACGGCGGTGGGCGACATGGCCTGGGCGGGCATCGCCCTGAGCGCCCTCGCCCGCCGCACCGGGGCGCGTCGTTTCCTCACCGGTGCCGTGCGGATCGGCGAGTGGATCGAGCGGACCGGCCGTACCGACGAGCCGCTCGGCGGCTACAAGTTCGGGGTCGACGGGGCGAACCAGCGGCTGCCCTTCACGTCGACCGAGCACAACACCGACCTGGTGTGTCTCTTCGGCCGGCTCGCCCGGCTGACCGGCGACCGGGTGTGGCTCGAGCGGCGGGATGGGGCCGAGGCCTTCGTGCGCAGGATGTGGGAGCCGGCCGGGGGCTTCTTCTACACAGGCACCAACGACGGCGTGACCGTCAACAAGTCCCCGATTCCGGAGGACACCCAGACCTGGACCCACCTCGCGCTCGGCTCCCGCACGGGTGAGTACGCCCGGTCGCTGGACTGGGCCGCAGCGGAGCTGGCCGTCCTGGACCACGCGGGCCGCACGAACAGCACGGTGCCCGCGGGGCAGTCGTACGAGGGCGTCACCTTCAGTTCCGCGAGTCTCGTGGCGAACGAGGACGCGCCGATCGCGGCGGGCCAGCCCAAGCCCGACCGCAACGGTGTGTGGTTCGAGGGGACGGCTCATCTCGCGCTCGCCCTGCGGGACCGTGGGAAGCGTGGTGACGAGGCGCGCGCCCGGCGGCTGCTCGCGTCGACCGAGCAGGCCCAGGAGTTGCTGGGCGGCGGTCAGACCGTCGGCGGCAAGGCGCTGCCCGAGCGGGCCGGGGTGGTGTCCGCGAGCAGTCCGCTGGACACCGGGTTCGGCTTCGGCTACTACCCCTACCGGCACACGGGCGCGACCGCCTGGTACCTGATGGCGGCGGCGCGCTGCAACCCGCTGCGGGCGTGACGGAGCGGCCCGGCCCGCTGCGGCGACAGCGGGCCGGGTGCCCCTCAACCGACGCGGTGGACCGCCTGGTTGGTCAGTTCGTAGCGGGCGCCGACGATCGCCAGCGTGCCGGCGCTGATCCTGGCGGCGAGGTCGGGCTCCGCGGCCAGCCGGGAGCGGACGAGGCGGACGTTGGCGTCGACGGTGGCGTCGATCCGCGCGTCCCCTTCCGCGCTGTGGTCGATGGCCGGGCTTATCTGGTCGGCGAGGTACTGGATGTGAGCGGGCAGGCGCCCGCCGGACTTCTCCGCCTCGACCGCGGCACGCACCGCGCCGCACGACTGGTGCCCGAGCACCACGACCAGGGGGATGCCCAGTTCCAGGACGCCGTAGGCGACGCTGCCGAGGACGGCCTCGTCCAGGACCTCGCCCGCGGTGCGCACGGTCATCAGGTCGCCCAGCCCCTGGTCGAAGACCAGTTCCGGGGGCACGCGTGAGTCGATGCAGCCGAGCACGACCGCGAACGGGTGCTGAGCGGTGGTCAATGTCCGCCGAGTCGCGGGGGTTTCGTGCGGGTGGCGTTCGCGGAAGGCGCGCCAGCGGCGGTTGCCGGCGGCCAGTTCCGCGAGGGCTTCCTGCGGGGTACTGGGCCGCGGGCCGGCGGAGGGGACGCTCGTGCCGGCGGTGGCCGGGCGGGCGGCTGTGAGGCCGAGGGCTGCGGCCCCGGTCAGCGCGGTGCGCAGGAGCGTGCGGCGGACGGTGCCGCCTGTGGTCGGCCGTGGACCGGCGAAGGGGTGCGGTTCAGGGCCGGCGCCTCTGTGAGCGGTGGCAGGTGAGTTCACGACCAGAACGTATGCCCGAATCCGCGCCCGGCCGCGATTCTTACCGTTTCATGGTGAGAGTTGGGTAAGTGATGTTCTTACCTTGAACGGTCTTTGACGATCCCCCAGGAAAGCCGTCCCGGAAAGACGCAGGACGCCCCGGGCCGGCCGGCCCGGGGCGTCCTGTCAGGCGGGTGTGATCAGACCAGGTCGAACCGGTCCAGGTTCATGACCTTGACCCACGCCGCGACGAAGTCGTTCACGAACTTCTCCTTCGCGTCGTCGCTCGCGTAGACCTCGGCGAGCGCCCGCAGCTCGGAGTTCGAGCCGAAGACCAGGTCGGCGCGGCTGCCGGCCCACTTGACCTCGCCCGTGGCGGCGTCGCGGCCCTCGAACGTGGTCTGGTCCTCGGAGGTCGCCTTCCACGTCGTGCCCAGGTCGAGCAGGTTGACGAAGAAGTCGTTCGTCAGCGAGCCGGGCGTCGCGGTGAGGGCACCGAGCTGGGACTGCTGGTAGTTGGCGCCCAGCACCCGCAGGCCGCCGACCAGGACGGTCATCTCGGGGGCGCTCAGCGTCAGCAGGTTCGCCTTGTCGAGCAGCAGGTACTCGGCCGGCAGGCGGTTGCCCTTGCCGAGGTAGTTGCGGAACCCGTCGGCGATCGGCTCGAGCGCGGCGAACGACTCGGCGTCGGTGTGCTCCTCCGTCGCGTCCACACGGCCCGCGGCGAAGGGAACCTCCACCTGGTAGCCGGCTTCCTTGGCGGCCTTCTCGACGGCGGCGGTGCCACCGAGGACGATCAGGTCGGCCAGCGACACCTTCTTGGCACCGGCGCCGGAGTTGAACTCCTGCTGGATGCCTTCCAGGACCCGCAGGACCTGCGCCAGCTCGTCGGGCTCGTTGACCTCCCAGCTGCGCTGCGGCTCCAGGCGGATACGGGCGCCGTTGGCACCGCCGCGCTTGTCGCTGCCGCGGAACGTGGACGCCGAGGCCCAGGCGGTGGACACCAGCTGCGAAACGGACAGACCCGACTCCAGGAGCTTGGTCTTCAGGATCGCGATGTCCCCGTCGTCGATGGCCTCGCCCTCGGCCTCGGGCAGCGGGTCCTGCCACAGCAGGGTCTCCTCCGGGACCTCCGGGCCGAGGTACAGCGACTTCGGGCCCATGTCACGGTGGGTCAGCTTGAACCAGGCACGGGCGAAGGCGTCCGCGAACTCCTGCGGGTTCTCGTAGAACCGGCGGGAGATCGGCTCGTAGATCGGGTCGAAGCGCAGCGCCAGGTCGGTGGTGAGCATCTTCGGACGGTGCTTCTTCGACGAGTCGTGCGCGTCCGGGACGATCTCCGGGGCGTCCTTGGCCACCCACTGGTTGGCGCCGGCCGGGCTCTGCTCGAGCTCGTACTCGAACTCGAAGAGGTTCTTGAAGAACCCGTTGCTCCACTGGGTCGGCGTCGAGGTCCAGGTGACCTCCAGGCCGGAGGTGATGGCGTCTCCGCCCTTGCCCGTGCCGTAGGTGCTCCGCCAACCCAGGCCCTGCTCCTCCATGGAGGCGGCCTCGGGGTCGTCACCGACGTGGTCGGCCGGGCCCGCGCCGTGGGTCTTGCCGAAGGTGTGGCCACCGGCGATCAGGGCGACGGTCTCCTCGTCGTTCATCGCCATGCGGCGGAACGTCTCACGGATGTCGCGGGCCGCGGCGAGCGGGTCCGGGTTGCCGTTCGGGCCCTCGGGGTTGACGTAGATGAGGCCCATCTGGACGGCGCCGAGCGGGTTCTCCAGCTCGCGGTCGCCGGTGTAGCGCTTGTCGTCGAGCCAGGTGGTCTCGGGGCCCCAGTACACGTCCTCCTCGGGCTCCCAGACGTCCTCGCGGCCGCCGGCGAAGCCGAAGGTCTCGAAGCCCATCTGCTCCAGGGCGACGTTGCCGGTGAGGATCATGAGGTCGGCCCAGGAGATGCTCTGGCCGTACTTCTTCTTGACCGGCCACAGCAGACGGCGGGCCTTGTCCAGGTTGCCGTTGTCCGGCCAGCTGTTGAGCGGGGCGAAGCGCTGCTGGCCGGCGCCGGCGCCGCCGCGGCCGTCGCTGATGCGGTAGGTGCCCGCGCTGTGCCAGGCCATACGGACCATCAGGGGGCCGTAGTGGCCGAAGTCCGCGGGCCACCAGTCCTGCGAGGTGGTCAGCACCTCGGCGATGTCCCGTTTCACGGCCGCGAGGTCGAGGGACTTGAACGCCTCGGCGTAGTCGAACTCCTCGCCGAGGGGGTTCGCCACCTCGGGGTTCTTGGCAAGGATCTTCAGGTTGAGGCGCTCCGGCCACCACTGACGGTTGCCGCCACCCTGGGTCGGGTGCAGGGCGCGGCCGTGCGCCACGGGGCAGCCGCCGCTCGTCTCCTCCTGCTTCGCGTCGGTGACGATCGCGTCGTGGTTCTCAGTCATGGAAATCCTTCCGGACGGGGTGGATCACGGTGCTCGGGTGGATCACATCGCTCAGGAACTGCGGGCGGTGGAACAGGCGGGGCACAGGCCCCAGTAGATGACCTCGGCCTCGTCGACGGCGAAGCCGCGGTCGTCGGACGCGGTCAGGCAGGGGGCGTGGCCGACCGCGCAGTCGACGTCGGCGACGGCCCCGCAGGACCGGCACACGAGGTGGTGATGGTTGTCGCCGACCCGTCCCTCGTAGAGGGCCGGGCTGCCGGGTGGTTCGAGGCGGCGTACGAGTCCGGCCGCGGTGAGTGCGTGGAGCCCCTCGTACACGGCTTGGACGGAGATGTGGCCGACGCGGCCGCGTACCTCGGAGGCGATCGCCTCGGCGCCGAGGTGATCACCGTCCCGCACGGCCTCGAGCAGTGCGACGCGGGCGGCCGTCACTCTCAGGCCGGCACCGCGCAGCTCCTCGGCGGTGGTCGGGGTCCGGGATGCGGTCATGGCGGACAACCTATCCGCACAAACACGAATGGTTCAAGAAAACGAACGGTTCAATTTTGGTGTCGCGCGGGTGCGGCTGGGTGTGGCGCGTGTGCGGCTTGGTACGGCGCCCCGATTGGCACACTGTGAGCTCTGTCACGCCATCGATGATCGCGCTTCGATGCGGTGGCGGGATGGTGTCAGCCGCGTCCGTGTCGCGCCAGCACCACCCGCACCGTTTCGGCCATGGCCTCGTCGGCCATCCGGCCCTCGACGGCAGGGGCGCCATGTCGGCGCGCTGGGCCGGAACCACGGCTGCGACAAGGGGGGTACGGGCGCGGGGAGCGCCGGTTTGGTCGCCCTGGGTCCGCGTGGGCGCGTCGGATGGGCCAGGGCCTCGACACCACCCGGCGCGGACCGGCACGGCACGGCGGCGACCCGTACGGCAAACCCGCCCTGGTCGTGCACGGCCGCGACGACACCCGGGTTCCCCTCGACCACGGCTCTCGGCCCCACCTCGGCTCAACTCCCCCGCCGAGTACAGCAGGAGCGCGCTGCCCTACCCGGCCCAGCCAGGTCGTTACGGACCGTGCCGCGCGGGGCGAGCACGGCCACGCGCCTGCTCTCACCCGGGCCGACGTGCCGCCCGGCCCGGCGGCGCCCGCACCCGGGGACCGCACCTCGTGCGGTCCGGCGCGGTTCGGGTGCCCGGCTGAGAACCGGCCCGTCCCATGAGAACCGGTCCGCCTACCGGTCGTCCGATGCGGTCAGGCGTTCGAGTTGGGCGGCGGTCGTCGTGGCTTTGCGGTCGGCTTCGCGAACGCGGCGGTCGGCCGTGCGTGCCCGTTCCCGGGCCGACCGCTCGGCGAAGCGGGCCTGCTGGTGCTCCTCCCTGGTGCGGGCGAGTTCCTCGGTGAGCTCGGTGACGCGCCGCTGGAGGCGGTCCACCTGCTGTGTCGCCTCCTCCGCGGCCCGGCCGGCGGCCGCCGCCTCGTCCTTCAGCGCCCGCAGCTCCCGGTCTGCGGCCTCGGCCTCCCTCCGGGCCTGGGCCAGTCGTCGCCGCTGTCGCTCGCCGGCCTCGCGGTCCGCACGGGAGGGGGCCGTCGCGGCGGAGGGGCGGCGCTGCGTCCCGGCACTGTCCGTGACGGCGCTCTGCGCGACGGCGCTCTGTGCGACGGCCGGGAAGCCGACTGCGGCACTGAGCGGCTTGGTCAGCCGGCCGCTCGCCCATGCCTCGGCGGCCTCGGGGTCGGCCAGGACGGCGTGCAGGGTGTTCTCGACCTCGCGCTGCACGCCTTCGCCGATCGGATGGCCGGCCTCCGCGGCGAGCTGCCGGGCCTGAGCGGACAGGGCGCGGATGAGCGCGTGCTGCTGCCGGCTCAGTTCGCGCAGTTGGGTGCGGTCCAGGGCATGGTGGGCGTGCCGTAGGCCTTCGCCCAGGCGGAGCAGGGGCTCGACGTCGCCGGGCCGGCTGCGGACCAGGAGGTTGCTGGCCCAGGCCGCGAGGCTGGGTTTGCGCAACGCGCCGATCCGCTCGGCGAGTTCACGGTCGCCGGCGGTGCGGGCGGCGGCCACGGCCGAGGAGCGGGCGGCGGTGAACTCCTCCGGCCGCAGGGCGTACAACTCGTCGGCCACAGCGTCGAAGTCCATGAGCGTCCCTTTCGCGTGGGGGCTCCGTTCCGAGTCACGTGGCGGCTCTGCCCCGATCATCCCAGGCGACGCGGCGAGGGGCTCGTGGAGCGGGACCTTCCGGCGGCGGAACGCTCCCGAGGCACCCCGTTCATGATCCAGAAATCGACGGTTTAACATATGAGCGCCGCCTAGCTCGAAAGATGGATCTGTGACTGTCAACGACGACTCGTTCACCAACTGGAAGAACCGCGAGGAGATCGCGGAGTCGATGATCCCGATCATCGGGAAGCTGCACCGGGAGCGGGACGTGACCGTCCTGCTGCACAGCCGCTCCCTGGTGAACAAGTCGGTGGTCAGCCTCCTCAAGACCCACCGGTTCGCCCGGCAGATCGCCGGTGCGGAGCTCTCCGTCACCGAGACGCTGCCGTTCCTGCAGACCCTGGCCGAGCTCGACCTCGGGCCGTCCCAGATCGACATCGGCATGCTCGCCGCCACGTACCGCGAGGACGACCGCGGTCTGTCGGTCGCGGAGTTCACCGCCGAGGCCGTCGCCGGTGCCACCGGAGCCAACAAGATCGAGCGCCGTGAGGGACGCGACGTCGTCCTCTACGGCTTCGGCCGCATCGGCCGGCTCGTCGCCCGGCTGCTCATCGAGAAGGCCGGTTCGGGCAACGGCCTGCGCCTGCGGGCCATCGTCGTGCGCGGCGGAGGCGAGCAGGACATCGTCAAGCGCGCCTCGCTGCTGCGCCGCGACTCCATCCACGGCCAGTTCCAGGGCACGATCACCGTCGACGAGGCGAACAGCACGATCGTCGCCAACGGCAACGCGATCAAGGTCATCTACGCGAACGACCCGTCCGAGGTCGACTACACGGCGTACGGCATCAAGGACGCCATCCTCATCGACAACACCGGCAAGTGGCGCGACCGCGAGGGCCTGTCCACGCACCTGCGCCCCGGCATCGACAAGGTCGTGCTCACCGCGCCCGGCAAGGGCGACGTCCCGAACATCGTGCACGGCGTCAACCACGACACCATCAAGCCGGACGAGCAGATCCTGTCCTGCGCCTCGTGCACCACGAACGCGATCGTGCCGCCGCTGAAGGCGATGGACGACGAGTTCGGCGTCCAGCGCGGCCACGTAGAGACCGTCCACTCGTTCACGAACGACCAGAACCTGCTGGACAACTACCACAAGTCCGAACGCCGGGGCCGCAGCGCGCCGCTCAACATGGTCATCACCGAGACGGGTGCCGCCTCCGCCGTCGCCAAGGCGCTGCCCGAGCTCAAGGCGAAGATCACCGGAAGCTCCATCCGGGTCCCGGTGCCGGACGTCTCCATCGCGATCCTCAACCTCCAGCTCGCGCGCGAGACCACCCGCCAGGAGGTCCTCGACTACCTGCGCGAGGTGTCCCTGACCTCGCCGCTGAAGCGCCAGATCGACTTCATCAGCGCGCCCGACGCGGTCTCCAGCGACTTCATCGGCTCGCGCCACGCCTCGATCGTCGACGCCGGCGCCACCAAGGTCGAAGGCGACAACGCCATCCTCTACCTCTGGTACGACAACGAGTTCGGCTACTCCTGCCAGGTCATCCGTGTCGTGCAGCACGTGTCCGGGGTGGAGTACCCGACGTTCCCGGCTCCGGCGGTCTGAGCCCTGACGTACAAGAACGCGGGGCGTGTCCGGTCGGCACGCCCCGCGTTCTGCTGCGTCAGGAGCGGGTCAGCTCGATCCTGTACTGCCGTGTCTTCGAGCCGTCCTCGCTGCTCACGGTCACGACGGCCACGCGTGATGTCTCCTCGCGAACGGTCACGTCCGCGTACGGGTCGCGCGGCGTGGCGGTGACCTTCGCCCGGTCCGGGCGGTCGGTGGTCACCCGGTAGCCGGTCCGGTCCGGGTCGAAGGCGCCGATCGCCACGCCGTCCACCTCGATCGAGGCGGCTGCGGCGTCCGAGGAGGAGCCGGGTGTCCTGGCGAACAGCTCGATCTCCCCGAGGGTGATGTAGCCGCCCGGCCGGGCCGTCATGACCACGCGGACCCCGGTCACCGGGCCGGAACTGCGCACCGGGACGTCGGCGACGGGCGCGCCCTCGGTGCCGACGGGCACGGTTTCGCTCGCGTCGGTCCAGGTGCCCTCGGCCCCGCGCACCTGCACCTTGAGGGACTCCGCGAAGCTGACGTTGGTGCCGTCACGGTGGAAGTGGGTCACCACCCGGCCCAGATCACGTGCCTCGGGCAGGGTGAAGGTGATGGTGTCGGAGGGGTTCTTCGTGCCGGACCTCCAGTTCGACCAGGCCTTCTCGGACGTGTTCCCGTTGCGCAGGCCCTCGGCGGAGTACCCGCTCTCGGTGTAGGTCGCGCCGGCCGTCACGCCCTCGTCGGGCGCGGCGTTCCTCTCCCGGGGCGCGGTGACCTGGACGCGTACGGTCGCCGCCGCCTCGGTACCGCCGGGGACGTGGGCGGTGCCGCGCAGGGTCACCACTCCGGCGTCGTCGAACGCGCCGTCGGGTGCGGGGTCCCAGGTGACCGGGAGCTCGGCGGTGCCGCCGTGCCGTCCGACGCCGGTGACGGTGGCGGGCAGGCCGGGCCGCCCGCCGGTGTAGGCCTTGGCGCGGGCCGGGAGGGTGGAGGCGATGGTGTCCACGGTGACGACCGCCTCGGCGCGGACGGTCCGTCCGAGGGCGTCGGTCGCCCTGCCCTTCACCCGTACCGTCCCGGGCTTGTTCCAGCGTGCCTCGGAGGGCAGCGTCCACCGCACGGGGAGGGCGCCCCGGGCACCGTCCCGGAAGACGGGCGTCACGGTGCCGGGCAGTTCGGGCGCGCGGCCGGGGACGGTGAACGCCTTGGCCGGCTGCGTACGCAGCACCGTCTCGTCGGTCACGGCCCAGCGCTGGCTCGCGTGGGAGGTCGGGAGGAAGGCCGACACGCGGGCGCCGTCCGCCGTCGACTGCCCGACGACGTCCAGCAGCCGGCCCGTGGCGGCGTTGACGAAGGTCCAGGTGCCGTCCCCGGTGGTCGACATGATCCACTGCGCGGCCGGTGTGTCCGCTTCCTCCAGGACGGCCTCGTCGTCCCGTACGGCGAGGCGCCTGCCCGTCTCGGCGTTGACGAGGGCGTAGCGGTCACGGTTGCCGTCCCCGCGGGTCAGCTGCTTCACGGACCACAGCTGGGACTTGGCAGCCGGATCGGCCGTACGGACGACGACGCCGTCACCGTCGGCGGACGGGGCCAGGGACTTGCCGCTCTGGGCTCCCTGGAGGCGGTAGACGTGGCCGGGCTGGACTAGCGCGGCGTCCTCGGCGGTGCCGGACGCCCCGTCGACGAGGAGGGTGGTGACCGACTTCGCCGGGACGGTCACCGTGGCGGAGTCGTCCTTCACCTTCACCGGTGTGCCGCGGACGAGCGCTCCGTCGGCGCTGGTCACCACGGGCGTGACGGTGGCACCGGGGGCGACGCGCTTGAACCGGGAGAGGTCCAGGGTGACGGCGCGCGGGGTCGTGCCGCTGTTGACGTGCACGACGGTCGCCCCGCGGCCGGACTTGCGGACGGCGGCGACGCTGGAGGGGTCGTCGGCCTTGACGAAGTGGTCGCCGGGCCGGATGTGGTGGGTGAAGTTGCGCAGGGTGTGGAACTTGGTGTTGGCCCGGATCGGGCAGGTCTCCAGGGTGTCCTTCGCGGTGCAGTTGAAGGGGATGTGGATGCTGCCCCAGTTCTTGCCGGCCGCCGCCTGCGGGATGGAGTCCTCGACGGGCTGCCACAACACCCAGGCGGACGGCTCCAGTTCACGGATGTCCTCGACGACCCGGGTGGCGATGCCGAGGCCCGGTTCCATGCCGGTGAAGTCGGTGCCGGTCCCCCAGGTGCCCTCGACCTCGCTCATCCAGAACGGCTTGTCCGCGGCCTTGGCGCTGTCCCGGGCGCTGGTGCGCATGCCGGTGCCGTACGTGTGCACGTTGAGCTGGTCGACGGCGGCGCGGGCGGAGCTGTCGTAGGCGTTCCAGTTGCGGACGAAGGTGCTCGGGTTGGTCTCGTCCATCGCGGAAATCGTCGCGCGGGTTCTCGACTTCTCCAGTGCGCGGTGCAGGGCCAGGACGACCTTCTGCTGGAGCTCCGGGCCGGCGTGCGCGCCCTCCTGGCGGCCGCCGGTGGGCTGTCCGTCGGGGCCGATCTGGGTGCCCCAGTAATTGGTGTTGGGCTCGTTGAGCGGGGCGATGGTGTCGAACTTGATGCGGTGCTTCTTCTCCAGCTGCTCGGTCACCTTGACCAGGTAGGTGGCGAAGTCGTCGACGCGGTCGGCCCGTATCTGGTCGGTGTTGGCGTCGAAGCCGCCCGAGACGTAGCCGCTGACGGTCTGGAACCAGGGCGGGGAGTTGCTGAACGCCTCCCAGCGGGTCACCTTCTTCTTGACCCGGTCCAGCCACCAGCGCTGGCCCGGGTCGGCGGACCAGTCCCAGTGGTCGGGGTCGCCGGGGTTCCACCAGTCGGTGTCCTCCCTGGTGGTGCCCGCGGGGGCCTTCCAGAAGCCGTCCATCGTCGCGCCGACCTTCATGTAGTCCTTGCGGACGTCCGGGGCGTTGCCGCCGCCGATGTTGTAGCGCGCGATGTTGAGGCGGAGGCCGTCCTCACCGAACAGCATGTCGGCGAGCTTCTGCCGGATGGGTTCCGGGTAGCGGCCGGTGATGTTGGCGAACCAGACGAGGCTCGTCCCCCATCCTTCGAACTCCTGCTGCCGGTAGGACGGGTCGATCCGAACCGTGACGGCGCTGCCGGGCGGTTCGGCGGCAGCGGCAGGCGGCACGGCCAGGAGTCCCGCGCCGAGTGCAAGGGGGACGCCGGCCGCCAGTGCACGAGCGAGGCGATGTCTGCTGGACATGGATTCCCTTCGGGAGTGAACAGAACCGCGCAGAACCAATCGAGCTTCCCGAATGTTTTAGGACGGCAATCAACACGTCAAGGGGTACGACGAGTTGGGAACCGGCGCAGACCCCTTGACGCGTTCCGTCTCGCCAGACCAATAATGATCGCCCACGCATCGTCCATATATCTAAACGACGTTCTCTGTTGTGTACGCGAGTGAACGCGGAGGCGCAGTGACCGGTTCAGGCTTATCCCGCGGTCGTCCGATGGTCGCGTCCCTCGCCGTCCTGCTCGCCGCCTCCGGCTGCTCGGTCGCCGGTGCCGACCCCATCGGGGGCGGCCCGGACACCCTGCGCATCGTCCTGCCCGAGGAACCGCCGACGCTCGAACCCTGTGACGCCTCACTGACCGCGACGGGCCGGGTGACACGGGCCAACATCACGGAGGCCCTCACCGAGCGCGAACCGTCCACCGGACGCCTGGAACCCGCCCTCGCCACCAAGTGGACCCGTGATTCGGCCACTTCGTGGACCTTCACCCTCCGCGAGGGTGTCACCTTCCACGACGGCTCGCCGTTCACGGCGGCCGCGGCCGCGTTCTCCGTCAAGCGCGCCACGGACTCGGGCATCGACTGCAACGTCGACGGCTACATCTTCGCCGACAGCGAGCTCACCGCCACGCCCGTCGACGACACCACGCTCCGGGTCACCACGGCGAAGCCCGACCCGATCCTGCCGCTGCGCCTGTCCTTCGTCGAGATCGTGCCGACGAGCACCGACCCCGACTCCCGGGTCCGCGAGCCGGTCGGCACGGGGCCCTACCGGATCGACGAGTGGAACCAGGGCCGGTACCTGCGGCTCAAGCGCTTCCCCGGCTACTGGGGCAAGTCCCCCGACTTCGCCGCCGCCACCTATGTCTGGCGGGCCGAGGGCAGTGTGCGCGCGGCGATGGTCACGAACAACGAGGCGGATGTCGCCATCGGCCTCGCGCCGGAGGACGGAGCGGGCGACCGGGCCGTCGAGTTCGCCACCAACGAGGTCTCGTACCTGCGGATGGACGCCACCAAGCCGCCCCTGGACGACATCCGCGTCCGGCAGGCCGTCAACTACGCCATCGACCGGGAGGGGCTGGTCACGGCGGTCTTCGCCGGCCGGCCCACCGGTCAGCTCGTGGCGAAGGGCGTCACCGGCCACAACCCGCGCGTCCGGCCCTGGCCCTACGCCCCGGAACGCGCCCGGGGACTCGTCGCCGAGGCCCGCGCCGACGGAGTCCGCACCGACATCACCCTCACCATCATCGGCCGCAACGGCATCTACCCGAAGGCCGCCGAGGCGATGGAAGTCGTCCAGGACGGCCTGATCAAGGCCGGGTTGAAGGTCAGGATCAAGATGCTCGACGTCAACGCCTGGCTGGAGTACCTGCTGCGCCCCTTCCCCGCCGGCGACACCGGCCCCACCCTGCTCCAGGCCCAGCACGGCAACCAGGCGGGGGACGCCGCGTTCACGATGGCGCAGATCTACGGCAGCGAGGGCGCCCAGAGCAGCTACGGCACCGACGCGCTCGACACGCTCATCGAACGGGCCCAGCTCGCCTCGGGCGGGAAACGGCAGAAGGCGTTCGCGGACGCGTTCGCCCACCAGAACGACAAGGTCGTACGGGACGCCGTCATGGCCAACATGACCGGCCTGCTGGCCCTCTCCCCCAAGGTCCGCTACCGGCCCGACCCGTCCACCAACGACGAGATGCGGCTCGCCGACATGCGGCGCGCCGACTGAGGGAGGACATCACGTGCTGACCCTGCTGCGCCGCCGCGCGGTCTCCAGCGTCATCCCGCTGCTCGTGGTGGTCCTCGGCGTGTTCTTCCTGGCCCGCCTCACCGGCGACCCCGCCAACCTCTACCTGCCGCTGAGCGCGACGCCGGAGATGCGGGCCGAGTTCGCCGCCCGCAACGGCCTGGACGACCCGTTGATCAGCCAGTTCGGCGACTATCTCGCCCAGGTCGCCCACCTGGACTTCGGCGAGTCGCTGCGCACCGCCCAGCCGGCCGGCGAGGCCGTCCTGCGGGCCTTCCCCGCCACCCTTCAGCTCGCCGGCTGGACGATGCTGCTCGCCATCGTGGGCGCCGTGGTCATCGGCAGCCTGGCGGCCTACCGCCCCAACTCGGCGACCGACCGGATCGCGAGCTTCCTGTCCTCCACGGCGGCCAGTGTCCCCGACTTCTGGATCGCCATCATGGGCGTGCTGGTCTTCGCGGTCACGCTGGGCTGGCTGCCCACCTCCGGCACGAGCGGCGCGGCGGCGTGGGTGCTGCCCGTGGCCACGCTGCTGATCCGCCCCTTCGGCGTACTGGTCCAGGTGGTGCGGGGCGCCATGGTCTCCGCGCTGTCCGCCCCGTACGTGAAGGTGGCCCGCGCCAAGGGGGCCTCCGAGCCCCGGGTGGTCTTCGGGCACGCCCTGCGCAACGCGGCCGCACCGGCGCTGACCGTCGCGGGCGATCTGGCCGTGGGGCTGGTCAACGGGGCCGTCGTCGTCGAGACGATCTTCGGCTGGCCCGGGATCGGCAAGCTCATGATCGACTCGGTGCTCCAGCGCGACTTCGCCGTGCTTCAGGCGGCCGTGCTCCTGACCGCTCTGGCGATCTTCGCTCTCAACATCCTGGTGGACCTCTGCCACGGGCTTCTCGACCCGCGGGTACGGCAGCGGGCGGCGGCATGAGCCAAGGACGGGACATGATGCGGAAAGCCACATCCGAGACGGGCGGTGCGACCGTACGGCGCCGGTGGTTCGCCCTGCTGCTCCGCGACCGGTTCGCCTGCGCGGCGGCCCTCGTCCTGGTCCTGGTCGCGCTGTGCGCCGTCCTGGGACCGCTGCTGGCCGGGGACCTGGCGACCCGTCAGAACCTGCGCGCCCCGGGCCGGCCTCCCTTCAGTCTCGACCACGGCTGGGCCTACGTCCTCGGCAGCGACTCCCTCGGCCGGCCCGTCGCCGCGCGGCTGCTGACCGCGGCCGGGACGACGCTGGCCGTGGCGGTGCCCGCCGTGCTGTGCTCGCTGGCCGTCGGCTCGATGTGGGGCATGTGGGCGGGGTATCACGGCGGTTGGCGCGAGAACGTGTCGCTGCGGGTGGCCGACGTGATCCTCAGCTTCCCCTCCCTGCTGCTGGCCGTGGTGGTGCTGTACGTCTTCTCGCCGAGTGCGGCGAGCATCGTGCTGGTGCTGGCCGTCGCCCGGATCCCCGTGTACCTGCGCACGGCCCGGGCCGAGGCGGCGGAGTTGCGCAGCCGGCTGTTCGTGGACGCGGCCCGTACGTTCGGCACGGGCAGTTGGGCGGCCATCCGGCGGCATGTCGCTCCGAGTGTGCTGCCGACGCTGCTCACCGTCGCCGCGCTCGACTTCTGCTTCGTGATGCTGGCCGAGTCGTCGCTGAGCTTCCTCGGCATCGGCATCCAGCCGCCGGACGTCAGCTGGGGGTTGATGGTGGCCCAGGGGCGGCAGGAGTTGCAGAGCGCGTGGTGGATCGCGCTCTTCCCCGGGCTCGCGATCGTCCTGACGACCGTCTCGGCGACCGTTCTCGCCTCCTGGGCCCGGATGACGACCGACCCGGGGCAGCGGTGGCGGGAGGGGGTTCGGCGCAGGGGGTGGCGTTCCCGGTGGTCGCCCAGCGCGAACACGCGCCCGGCGACTCGTGGCTCGGCCGTCGCCGGACCGGACACGGCCGCTGCTCCGGGCGCCAGCCGTCCCGCCGGCACCGAACCGCCCACGCCGGCCGACGTCCTGGTCGTGGACGACCTGTCCGTCGACGTCCACACCCCGGCCGGGCCCGTCCACGTCGTCCGCCGGGTCGGCTTCTCCGTGCGGTCGGGCGAGACCCTGGCGCTGCTGGGCGAGTCGGGCTGCGGCAAGAGCATGACCGCGCACGCCGTCGCCGGCCTCCTCGACCCGGTCGCGGAGGTGGTGGGCGGGCAGGTGCTCCTAGACGGCGAGGACCTGCTCGGGCTCGGAGCACGGGCCAGACGCCGACTGGCCGGCCCCGGCGTTGCCATGGTCTTCCAGGACGCGCTCAGCGCGCTCAACCCCGTCCTCACGGTCGGCACCCAGCTCGCCGAGCCGTTCGTCATCCATGAGGGCATGTCCCGGCGGGCGGCGAAGGCCAGGGCGGTGGAGCTGATGGAGCGCGTGGGCATTCCGGAGGCCCGCTCCCGGGCGGACGCGTATCCGCACCAGTTCTCGGGAGGGATGCGTCAGCGCCTGCTGATCGCCACGGCGGTCGCCCTGCGGCCGAGGGTACTGATCGCAGACGAGCCCACGACGGCACTGGACGTCACCGTCCAGGCGCAGATCATGGACCTCCTCGGCGAGCTGCGCGGCGAACAGCGGACGGCACTCGTCCTCATCACGCACGACCTCGGGCTCGCCGCCGAGCACGCGGACCGGGTCGCCGTCATGTACGCGGGGACGGTGGTGGAGACCGGGCCGGTCGCCGAGGTGTTCGGCAAACCCCACCACCCGTACACGCGGGGCCTGTTGGCATCGGTACCGGCCGAGCGGCACCGGGGCTCCCGCCTGAACTCCATCCCGGGGAGCCCGCCGGATGCGGGAGCCGTGCCGACCGGCTGTGCCTTCCGTACGCGCTGTCCCATGGCCCGGGAGCGTTGTGCCACCCACCGTCCGGCGCTGACCGGCACCGGGATCGGCCGGGCCGCCGCCTGCCACTTCGGGAAGGAACTGGCCGATGCCTGAGCACGGGGCGCTGCTGGAGGCCACCGGGCTGGCCAAGAGCTTCACGGTCCGGCGGACCGTGCGGGGCGGCACCCGGCTGCGGGCGCTGGACGGGGTGGACCTGACCCTGGGGCGCGGGGAGACCCTCGGTCTCGTCGGCGAGTCCGGCTGCGGCAAGTCCACGCTGGCCAGGGTGCTCCTGCGGCTGGAACGGCCCGACGCGGGCACCGTGCGGTACGAGGGAGTCGACCCCTTCGCGTTGTCGGGTGCGGAGCTGCTCGCCTGGCGCCGGAAGGTGCAGATGGTGTTCCAGGATCCGTTCGGTTCCCTCAACCCCCGTCTGTGCGCGGCGGATCTGATCGGCGAGCCGTGGCTGACCCACCGCGGTCTCGTACCCCCGTCGAAGCGGGCGGCCCGCGTCGCCGAGCTGCTGGAGATGGTCGGCCTGCGCGCGTCGGACGCGAGCCGTCACCCGCACGAGTTCTCCGGAGGACAGCGGCAGCGGATCGGGATCGCCCGCGCCCTGGCGCTGGAGCCGGAGGTGATCGTCTGCGACGAACCCGTCTCCGCGCTGGATCTGTCGGTGCAGGCGCAGGTACTCAACCTCCTGTGCGACCTGCGGGACGAGCTGGGACTGTCGTACGTGTTCATCTCGCACGACCTGTCGGTGGTGCGGCACCTCGCCGACCGGGTCGCCGTGATGTACCTGGGCAAGATCATGGAGACGGGCCCGACGGAGGAGGTCTACGAGCGGCCACGCCACCCGTACACCGAGGCGCTGCTGTCGGCGGCCCCCTCCTCCCCCGTGGCCGGCGGCGGACGCGAACGGCAGCGCATCCTGCTCACCGGTGAGATCCCCTCACCGGCCGACCCACCGTCCGGATGCCGGTTCCGGACCCGGTGCCGGCAGGTGCGGGACCTGTGCGCCGAGGCGGTTCCCGCGCCTCCGCCCCGGGGACCCGTCCACGACGCGGCATGCCACTTCCCTCTGGAGGAGACACCCGTGGTCAGGGCTTGAGCTGCGACTGGTGTGTCGCGGGATGGAGCCCCACGAGGTCGCCGACGGGTGCGTGGAGAGGGGCCCTGCCTCCTCGGCATGGCCCCTCTTCACTCGGCGCTCGTCAGTGCTTGAAAACGTCTTTGGCCTTCTCCTTGGCCTGCCGCGCGTCGCCCTTCGACTGCTTCGTCCGGCCCTCGGCCTCCAGCCGCTCGTTACCCACCGCCCGGCCGACCGTCTCCTTGGCCTTTCCCTTGGCCTGCTCGGCTTTCGCCTTGGCCTTCTTGTCTCCCGCCACGATTCGCTCACTCCCAGCCGTGTCCGACGTCGGGGTCACGGTCCGGGTAGCCTCTGAGCACCAGTCCAAACATGCCGGGCGGGCCCGGGCATCAGACGGCCAGGCGCTCGGCGACTGGTGAGCTCCGGAACGATGAAGTGGAGGTCCATGCCGAGGGTCGGCAAGGACCGCCGTCAGGTAGGTCTGGACGTACTCGTATCCCTCGCGGGGCGTGCCCGGCGCGTAGGAGCCGCCACGGCTGGCGACGATGGTGACCGGGATGCCCTTGGCCGACTGCGTCTCGCCCGCCGTGCGGCCCATCAGGACGACGTGGTCCGGCCAGGCCTTCAGGGTCGACGGGATCGATGCACCTTCCTGGCGCTCGCGCTCGTCGGCCTGTCCGTCGGCGGCCTGCGCGCCGGGCTGATCCGGCCGTGGCACGGCAGGTGGGGGCTGGTGGCGGCGGCGTTGCTGTTCGGTTCGGCCGTGCTCGCCCCGCTGGTCATCGACCACACCGGCCCGCTCGGTCTGCTCGGCCTCGTCGGCTGGCTGATGTGGGTGGTGTGGATCGTCGTGTACGGCGTCGTCCTGATGCGTCGGGCACCGCGGTCGCCAACGGCACGTTGAGCGGCGGCCGTTCGGTCCCTGTGGTCCAGTCGGGTTGGCTGACGCGTCAGTGGCAGCACCCGTCAGCCGGCTCGGGACCGGACGCCGTGTTCAGGCGGCAGAAGCAGGACGCCTGGATCGGGACGTCGGCCAGTGCGGTCGCCATCTTGAGCTGCTGGGTCACGAGAGCCGCCTCGGCGGTCTTGCCCGCCCGGAGCAGGCACTCGTGGAAGCCGTGCAGGGACCAGACGTTGCCGGGGTGCTGGAGAGGGCGGGGCAGGGTGGCGTCGAGGCCGAGGTCCGCGCGGTAGACCGCCTCGGCCTCCGCCACCCGGCCCTGTTCCAGCAGCAGGGCCCCGTAGGCGTGGCGGGTGGGCTGCATCCAGCCCCAGGGCTCGTCGTAGGGAAGGTTGTCGTCCAGCTCGATGGAGCGTTCCAGGGCTGCGAAGGCGAGGTCGTGGTTGCCCTTGCGGTATGCGAGCTCTCCGTCCAGCATGGCCGCCGCGACGGCGAGGATGTCGCGACAGGTGTTGTTGAACAGCGTCCGCGACTCGGGCACCCGGCGCACCGCCGCGCGGAAGAGCTCGCGCTCGGCCTCCGCCCGGTCGACCTCCCCGGTGGCCGAGAGGGCGACGCCCCGGGCGTAGTGCCGCATGGCGGTGGTCACCACGTACAGCTCCTGGTCGGCGGGGGCCGGCAGGGCGAGGATGTCGGCCCAGCGGCCGAAGCGGATCAGTACGTGGACGCGCATGGCCAGGAAGCCCTCGAGCCAGTCGGCCATCGGGGGGCTCTGCACACGGAGCAGCTCTTCGGGGATGGCGGCTTCCAGCTCGGCGGCGGTGTCGAGGGCGACCTGTGCCTGGCCGAGGAACATGGCCCCATAGATCTTGAAGTGGTAGTTGTGCGCCCGGTAGAGGGTGTAGAAGTTCATCGCGCCGGCTTGCCGGTGGTACTTCTCGTCGGCGGCGATCGCGGCGCTGTTGGCCGCGACGACCTGGCGGTAGTCCCCGCACAGGACGTCGAGGTGCGAGGGCATGTGGAGCAGGTGCCCGGCGTCGGGGACGATGCCGCGCAGCCGGTCGGCGACGGTGAGGGCCTGCTCCGGTGTCGGGGACATCTCCATCAGGTGGATGTACAGGTGCAGAACCCCGGGGTGCCGAGCGCCGGCGTCGGTCCCGAGCGCGCCTTCCAGCACGGCCTTGGCCTCCGAGGTCCGTGCGCCCTCGGCCGGCTGACCGGTGGCCAGGTCCCACAGCTGCCACGGAGTGAGGTTCATCAGGGCGTCGGCGTGCAGGGTGGCGATGTCCGGGTCGCCGGGCGCCAGTTCGTAGACCGCGCGCATCGCGTTCGCGTAGGGCTCGTTCCACACCGAGCAGTCCTCGACGGCCTCCGGCTGCGGGTAGCGGGCCCGCAGCGCGCCGACGAGGGCCTGTTCCACCGGTGTGGCGTTCACGGCTTTGTCGTGGGCCCGTTCGATCGCGTTATGCGTGCGTTCGACGGTCCGCACCAACTCGTCGTCGTCGAAGAATTCCCAGGGCTTGTTGTAGTTCGGGCCGAGCGCGTAGGCGATACCCCAGTACGCCATCGCGCACTCCGGGTCCGCCTCGGCGGCCTTTTCGAAACAGGCGACGGCTTCCCCGTGGTGGAAGGCGTACGTCCATACCAGGCCGCGGTCGAACCAGAGTTGGGCCTCGGCGGAGGACGTGGTGACGGGACGGCCGTGCGTGCCGAGGTCGTAATAGTCGCCCATGGGTTTCTCCTGGGAAAGCGTCCGTGAGCCGTGAGAATAGCGGGTGCGGACACGCCCTCGATCACCGACGAGTTCTCGTATTTCCAGATTAGCGGGTTCGGAATTCGATAAGGTGCGCCGATCGCCGCTTCCCGCGTACTGGATACCGAGGCTCTCGTCCCGGCCGGACCGGAAGACGGACGCGTGCTTCGACCGGCTTCTCGACAAGGCGCTGGATCAAGCCCGTCGACTACCGGCTCGACGTTCCCGACGTGGCGGTTCCTGTGTCACGTCGCCGACCGGGCGGAGGTGTCCTGCACGGCACGGGCGATCCGCGGCGTGTCCCGTACCGGTGGAGCCGCTCGCCCGGCTCGTCGTACGTCCCCGGCGACTTCCCCTTCCTCGATCAGGTGCACGCGCACGACGACGACGTGCTCACAGCGCGCGCCACCACCGATCCCGGTGGTTTCCCTGGTTCGAGGAGCCTGACCGGGCATCTTTGAGAACATGACTGACTTCCCGAGCTTTCCACCCGGCTTCGTGTTCGGGGCCGCGACCGCCTCGTACCAGATCGAGGGGGCGGCGCACGAGGACGGACGCGGACCGTCCATCTGGGACACCTACAGCCACACCCCAGGCCTGGTGGCGAACGGCGACACCGGTGACGTCGCCTGCGACCACTACCACCGCTATCCGCAGGACGTGGCACTGCTACGGGAACTGGGGGTGGACTCCTACCGGTTCTCGATCGCCTGGCCACGCATCGTCCCGGACCGCTCCGGCCCGGTGAACCCCAAGGGGCTGGACTTCTACGCGCGGCTGGTCGACGAACTGCTGGCGGCCGGCATCGAGCCCGCCGCCACGCTCTACCACTGGGATCTGCCGCAGGCCCTGGAGGACGGTGGCGGCTGGCGAGTGCGGGAGACCGCCGAGCGGTTCGCCGAGTACGCGGCCGTCGTCGCCGGGCACCTGGGCGACCGGGTGCCGCGCTGGATCACCCTCAACGAGCCGTGGTGCAGCGCCTTCCTCGGCTACTCCGTCGGCCGGCACGCCCCGGGCGCCCGCGAGGGCCGGGGCGCGCTGGCCGCCGCCCATCACCTGCTGGTCGGGCACGGCCTGGCCGTGCGGGCGTTGCGGGCGGCCGGCGTACGCGAGGTGGGCATCACCCTCAACCTCGACCACAACCTCCCCGCCACCGACTCCCCCGCCGACCGGGCGGCCGTCCCCCGTGCCGACACGCAGCACAACCTGGTGTGGACCGAGCCGATCCTGGCGGGCCGCTACCCGGCCACCGAGGAGGACACCTGGGGCGAGCTGATCACCGGCCAGGACTTCCGGCGGGACGGCGACCTGGAGCTGATCTCCCAGCCGCTGGACTTCCTCGGCATCAACTACTACCGGCCGACCGTCGTGGCCGACGCCCCGTACCGCGAGAGCGACCCGGCGAAGCGGGTGGCAACCGACAACCGGTACGCGGAGGTGCCCATGCCCGGCGTGCGGCGCACCGCCATGGGCTGGGCCGTGGCACCCCACACCTTCACCGATCTGCTCGTGGGGCTCAAGGAGCGGTACGGCGCCGCCCTGCCGCCCCTCCACATCACCGAGAACGGCTCAGCGGAGGACGACGAGGTGAGCCCCGACGGCGCCGTCCACGACAGCTACCGGGTCGCCTACCTGCGCGACCATCTCACCGCGCTGCGAGCCGCCATGGACGCCGGCGTGGACGTCCGCGGCTACTACGTGTGGTCCCTCCTCGACAACTTCGAGTGGGCCTTCGGCTACGACAAGCGCTTCGGGATCGTCCGCGTCGACTACGCCACGCAGCAGCGGACTCCGAAGGACAGCTACCACTGGTACCGGGCCCTGATCGCCTCACAGCCGCGCTGACGGCCCGGTCAGGAGCTGCGGTGCCAGGGCCCTGATCATGGTGTTGGACCAGCGGAGCTGCCGGAGCGTCTGCGGGTGGCAGTCGGTGACCAGCGCCAGGAGCCGCTCGTCCAGGGTGGCCTGCGCCGCCTGGGCGAGCATCTCCCCAGTCGACGCGCCCGGCGCGGATGATCTCGTGCAGCAGCGCGTTGAGCCGCCGGGCTGCCCGTCGCAGCCGAAGGTCTCCTTGAGCGCCTCGGCGGCGGTCGCCGTTCACAGGGCGGGTGTTGCCGTCCAGGTGGTTGGTGCCGATGCCGGCGCGCGCCAGGACGGCCGGCGTGTCCGGTCCATGGCGGTGTGCCAGTCGGACTCCACCAGCCGGCCGTTCTCACGGACCAGGGGCTTGGTGAGCCGCTCCGCAGAGGCGTTGGCCTGCCGGCCGTCCATCGCGTCGCCGTTGGAGTGCGGCAGCGAGGCGGACTGCCGGCGAGTACCGCACCGTGACCACCGAAGCCTGCGGTGACACCGAGTACACGAGAGTGGCACAGGGCGCACACCGCGTCGCGGGACGATCATCCGGTCGTTCGATCGCGGGCACCTTCGCCACTGGACTGGCAGCCCCCAACTCCCGCTCCCTAAGATGTACTTCCCGTCCAGCCCGTCCATTGGCGCGGCACCACGCAGGGGGAACGATGAACTCCGAGAAGCAGTTGTCCACCGAGATCGACGCGAACGTGCCGACGGCGGCGCGCATGTACGACTACTACCTGGGCGGCAAGGACAACTACGCGGCCGACCGTGCCGCGTGCGAGGAACTCGACAAGGTCGTGCCCAGCACGCGCCGCCTCGCGCTGAACAACCGGCGCTTCCTCCAGCGGGTCGTGCGGACCCTCTCCGAGGAGTACGGCATCCGGCAGTACGTCGACCACGGATCAGGCCTGCCGACGCAGGACAACGTGCACCAGGTCGCCCAGCGCATCGACCCCACGACCCACGTGGTGTACGTCGACAACGACCCGATGGTGCTGGTCCACGGCCGTGCGCTGCTGGAGCAGGACGAGCGCACGAGCGTCATCCACGCGGACATGCGCGAGACCGACCTGATCTTCGACCACCCCGACACCAAGCGGCTGATCGACTTCTCCGAGCCGGTGTGCGTCCTCTTCAACTCGGTGTTCCACTGCATCCCGGACAGCGACACCGACGGGCCGCTCGCGGTGGCCCGCCGGGTGCGGGAGCGGCTCGCGCCCGGCAGTTTCATGGTGATGTGCCAGCTGGTCAGCGAGGACCCCGAGGTCCGTGACTTCGTGACGAACTTCATGGACCAGGCGACCCAGGGGCACTGGGGCCGCGTGCGCGAGGAGAAGGACGTCGCCGCCTACTTCGAGGGTCTGGAGATCCTGGAGCCGGGGCTGGTGGAGGTCTCCACGTGGCGTCCGGACACCGAGGTGGCGCCCCGCCAGCTCAGCCACGAGTGGATCGAGTTCGGCGGCGTGGGGCGGCTTCCCCTGGAGCAGTGACCCGGGTACGCAGAGGTGACTCAGGTGCCTCGCGCAGGACGCAGGTCGTCCCGCGCGAGGCACTCGCACGTCACGAGTAGCGCTGCTCCATCGTCGTACGCAGCAGCTCCAGGGAGTCACGGGGCCTGAGCGCCTCGTCCGCGAGGCGGTCCAGCGCGATCCGGTACTCCTCCGTCTCGTCCAGGTCCTCGAGGAAGTTCGCGCTCTTGATGTGCTCCAGATAGACCACGTCGGGGAGGTCGAGACCGCCGAAGCGCAGATAGGTGACCGGGATGGCCGGAGCCGAGGCGTTCGTGACGTTCAGCGGGACGATCTGCAGCGTCACGTTGGGGCGTTCGGCCATCTCGACGAGGTGCGCGAGCTGCTCCCGCATCACCTCGGTGCTGCCCAGGACGCGCAGCAGCACGGACTCGTCGATGACCGCCCACAGCTGCGGGGCGTCCGGCCGGGACAGCAACCGCGCCCGGTGCCGGCGGAGTTCGACACGCCGCTCCACCTCACCGGCCGGCGCGTTCGGCAGACCCCGCTCCACCACGGCCCGGGTGTAGGCGGGTGTCTGCAACAGGCCGGGCACGTACTGGATCTCGAAGGTACGGATGGTGGCGGCGGCCTCCTGAAGTCCGACCAGCCGGTCGAACCACTCGGGCATCAGCCGCTTGTCGTACCGCTGCCACCAGCCCGGCTCGCCGGCGCGCTGCAACAGTTTGAGCAGCACCGAGGCCTCGTAGTCGTCGGTGCCGTACAGCCGGAGCAGCGCGCGGACGTCGTTCTCCGTCGGCGGGCGGCGGCCCTTGCCGGACTCGATGCGGGACAGCTTCGCGGCACTGAAGCCGACAGCGCGCGCCGCCTGGTCCTGGGCGAGCTTGGCGTCCTCACGGAAGCCTGCCAGCTGCACACCGACCAGCATCTTCAGCAGCGTCGGCGCCGGCTCGGGCCTGTCCAGGTAGGGTTCCAGACGGGAGATGCGATGCGACGCGGCGGACATCCTGACTCCCAGCAGACCGGCACAAGGGCGACTAACACTATCGCACTCCGCTGGGCGTCCCCGCATCCCTCGAAGAAGCCCCACGAAGTGGGGAGTTGGGCTCCACTTCACCATGCGGGCTTCACGGCATGCGCACTTCAGAGCATGCAGTCTTCACAGCAGGTGGTCGAACTCGCCGTCCTTCGCCCCGGCCAGGAACGCCGCCACCTCCGCCGCCGTGTAGACGAGGGCGGGCCCGTCGGGGTCACGGGAGTTGCGCATCGCGATCCCGCCGTCGACGAGCGGGGCGACCTCGACGCAGTTGCCCTCGGCGTTACTGTGCCGGCTCTTGATCCAGCAGGCGTCCAACGTGCTTGCCTGCACTCCGTTCTGCACTGGTGGCACCGCGGTCTCCTTGCTGTTCTCGTTGGTGTCCCGGCTTGCGTACCCAACACGGCTTGATTTTCACGCAATTTCTCGTGCAATTGCACGGGAGCACCATCAGCGTGGATAATAGCTGCGGCGTCAACCCCTGTGCTGGCGCCGTGTCCTGACCTCGCATCGGGGAGATGCCGTGTCATCAGCAGCTGCGCAGCACGTGCTCCGGCCGCCGAACGGGGCTGCGGCATACGCGGGCGCACCCGGCACGAGCACCGGATTCCCACCCGGCCGGCCCACGGTGACGTCGTACGAGGCGACGCCGTACGGGACTCCGCCCCCGGTGCCGGAGACGATGCCGCAGTCCTCCGCTGCCCTGTCCGCCTCGGCCGCCCTGCGCGTCGAGTGCAGCAGGGAGGGGTTCGCCCGCGCCCGGTGCTTCACCCGCGACACACTGCGTGTCTGGTCGCTCGCCCACCGCTGCGACGACACGACCCTCGTCATCACCGAGCTCGCCGCCAACGCCGCGACGCACGCGGCGCCGGGTACGACGGCTGCGCCGGAGATCCGGCTCGGATTCCTCCTGGACCGCACCCACCTGCTGGTCACCGTCTCCGACACCGACGACCGCCCGCCCGTGCGCTCCCCCGCCGGCTCCGCCCTGGAGGAGCACGGCAGGGGCCTGTGCATCGTCGAGGCCTTGTCCGAGGAGTGGGGCTGGATCCCCTGCCCTCCGGCGGGCAAGACGGTCTGGGCCAGGTTGTCGACCAGTCCACCCATCTGACACGACTGCCGCGGAAAGGCCCCACGCCATGCGCAGCGCTTCGACGGAACACTCGAGCAGCGAGCGCCCACAGCGCCCCGACGCCCCGTCCGGGGTGTCCGGGAACACGCCGCTCACGGCCGTGGACCGCGTCCCCTGGGGTGACATCCAGGACTCCACCGGTTCGGCGGCGGCCATTCCCCTCCTGCTGAACGGCATCGCCTGGGGTGACGCCGACACCGCCCGCTCCGCACTCGCCGACCTGCGGAAGCGGATTTGTCAGTTCGGCTTCGTCGTGGAGCAGGCGACGGCCGCCACGGTTCCCTTCCTCTGGGAGCTGGCCAAGCTGCCGCAGGTGACCTGCCGCGCCCAGATCATCCGGCTGCTGAAGAGCATCGCCGAGGCCCGGCAGTGGGAGAGCACCGCCGCCGTGTATCCGAAGCTTATGAACCGCCGGGAGAACCCGGTGGTGTGGGAGCGTGCGGCGCGCCAGGCCGTGCGGGCCCGGCGCGACGAGCTCGGCCGGCTGATGGCGGACGAGGACACGGAGATCGCCCGGGCCACCACCGAGCTCGCCCGCTCCCTGGCCACCTGAGGCCGCGGGACTTCCCGGAGGGCCCGCGGTCCGTGCGCGCCCCGGGCCGGACGCGGTGCACGCGTGTCCCGGGCGCCAGGAGACGTGACGATACGGTGAGGGCCCCCTGTCACCATGGCTGATGCCCCTCGCCTCGCGCGGCCGGGCAGTGTAGACATGGCACATGGTGCGACTCTTGGGTCGATCCGGGACTCGATCGCCCCTGCGGCCCGGCTCGACGCCGTCCGAACGGCAGCGGCGGGAGGCGGGCCCGTCGCGGTGGCATCCGGTGGCGGGATTGCGGTCGGTGCTGGGCGGACGCAGCGTCGCCGGACAGGTGTTCCTGCTCGTCGTGGTGATCGTGCTGCTGCTGGTCGTGGCGGCCGTGGTGGCGCTGGTCCTGCAAGTGCGGCACGACACGACCCAGGAGGCCCGCAACCGTTCGCTCGCCGTCGCGGAGACCTTCGCCAACGCGCCGGGCACCATCGAGGCGCTGGGGAGCCCCGACCCCACGGCGGTGCTCCAGCCGCGTGCCGAGGCCGCCCGTGAGCAGTCGAAGGTCGACTTCATCGTCGTGATGAACACCGACGGGATCCGCTACACCCACCCCAAACCGGACCGCATCGGGAAGAAGTTCGTCGGGACGCTCGCGCCCGCGCTGGCCGGGAGGCCGGTGACCGAGGAGATCACCGGCACGATCGGCCCTCTCGTGCAGGCCGTGGTGCCGGTGAAGGCTCCGGACGGTCAGGTCGTCGGCCTGGTGTCGGCCGGAATCACCACCGCCAGTGTCGGTGGCACCGCCGACCGTCAGCTGCCGCTCGTGCTGTCCGCCGCCGCGGTGGCGCTCGTCCTGGCGACGGCGGGCGCCGCGCTGGTGAGCAGGCGGCTGCTGCGCCAGACCCACGGGCTCGGGCCGCACGAGATGACCCGGATGTACGAACACCACGACGCCGTGCTGCACGCCGTGCGCGAGGGCGTGCTCATCGTCGACGACGGGGGCACCCTGCTGCTCGCCAACGACGAGGCACACCGTCTGCTCGGGCTGCCCGCCGACGCCGAGGGCCGGCACGTGCTCGGCCTGCGGCTCGACCCCGGCATCGCCGAGTTGCTGGCCTCGGGGCGGGTCGCCACGGACGAGGTGCATCTCGTCGGGGACCGGCTGCTGGCCGTGAACCAGCGCACCACCGACCGTGCGGGCGTCCCGCCCGGCAGTGTCGCCACGCTGCGCGACTCCACCGAGCTGCGTGCCCTCTCCGGCCGGGCCGAGACCGCGCGCGCACGGCTCAACATGATCTACGACGCCGGGGTGGGCATCGGGACGAGCCTGGACGTGACCCGCACGGCCGAGGAGCTGACCGAGCTGGCAGTGCCCCGGTTCGCCGACTTCGCCACCGTCGACCTGTTCGACGCGGTGCTGGGCGGCGGGCAGCCGGACGCGGCGGCCGCGCTCAGCCGTACGGCGCTCAGCGGGATCCGCAAGGACGCTCCCCTCTACCCCGTCGGCGAGCGGATCCGGTTCGTCGAGTCCTCTCCGCAGGGCCGCAGTCTCGACACCGGCCGGCCCGTCCTGGAACCCCGGCTGAGCGAGGCCCCCGGCTGGCAGGCACAGGACCTGGAGCGCTCGGCGCAGATAGTGGAGTACGGCATCCACTCCCTGATCACCGTGCCGCTGCGGGCCGGCTCCCTGGTGCTGGGCGTGGTCAGCTTCTGGCGCCACGAGAAGCCGGAGTCCTTCGACACGGACGAGCTGGCCCTGGCGGAGGAGCTGGTCGCGCGGGCCGCCGTCTCCATCGACAACGCGCGCCGCTACACCCGCGAGCACAGCATGGCGGTGACGCTCCAGCGCAGCCTGCTCCCCCGGAACCTGCCCGAGCAGGACGCCCTGGAGATCGCCTACCGTTATCTGCCCGCGCAGGCCGGGGTGGGCGGCGACTGGTTCGACGTGCTGCCGCTGTCCGGGGCCCGGGTCGCGCTCGTGGTCGGGGACGTCGTAGGCCACGGGCTGTACGCCGCGGCCACCATGGGGCGGCTGCGCACCGCGGTGCACAACTTCTCCGCCCTCGACCTCCCGCCCGACGAACTCATCGCCCTGCTGGACGAGCTGGTCGGCCGCATCGACCAGGACGAGACGGAGGAGGAGGGCAGCGCCCCGGTCACCGGCGCGACCTGTCTGTACGCCGTGTACGACCCGGTCTCCCGGCGCTGCACCGTCGCACGGGCCGGGCATCCCCCGCCGGCGCTGATCCATCCCGACGGCAGTGTCGAGTTCCCGGACGTGCCCGCCGGTCCCCCGCTCGGGCTCGGCGGTCTGCCGTTCGAGACGGCGGAGCTGGAGCTGGCCGAGGGCAGCCGGCTCGTCCTCTACACCGACGGGCTGGTCGAGGACCGGGAGCGGGACATCGACGTCGGTCTTGACATGCTGCGGGAGGCGCTGAGCCGGGCGGGCCAGTCCCCCGAGGACACCTGCCGGGTGGTGCTCGACTCGCGGCTCACGGCCCGTTCCAGCGACGACATCGCCCTGCTCGTCGCGCGCACCCGGGCGCTCGCCGCCGACCAGGTCGCCGAGTGGCCGGTGGCGGCCGACCCGGCTGCGGTGGGCGAGTTGCGGGCGGCGGTCAGCCGGCAGCTGGCCGCGTGGGGACTGGACGAGCTGACGTTCACCACGGAGCTGATTTTGAGCGAGCTGGTCACCAACGCGCTCCGGTACGCCGGCGGCCCGATCCACGTCCGGGTACTGCGCGACCGCAACCTGATCTGCGAGGTGTCCGACAGCAGCAGCACATCGCCGCATCTGCGGTACGCGACGATGACGGACGAGGGCGGGCGCGGGCTGTTCCTGGTCGCGCAGCTCGCCGAGCGCTGGGGGACGCGCTATCTGCCCGCCGGGAAGGTGATCTGGGCCGAGCAGCCGTTGCCGTGAGCGGTCCTCGGCGCCGAGCCGCCGGGCGACGTGGCCATAAGCCCCTCTACGGACGGTCATAAAGTCGCCTTATGAGCTCATAGACCGGACCCGCGTACCAACTTAGGCATGCCTCAGTTTAGGCTTCACGGCGAGATCGCTTGTCGCCGCTCGAAGGGAACCTGACCATGCCCCGCCCCCTGCGGGTAGCCATCGTCGGATCCGGCCCCGCCGGGATCTACGCCGCCGACGCCCTGCTCAAGTCCGAGGTGGCCGCCGAACCCGGCGTGTCCATCGACATCTTCGAGCGCATGCCGGCGCCGTTCGGACTGATCCGTTACGGCGTCGCCCCCGACCACCCGCGGATCAAGGGCATCATCACCGCCCTGCACCAGGTCCTCGACAAGCCGCAGATCCGGCTCTTCGGCAACGTGGACTACGGCACCGACATCGGTCTCGACGACCTGCGCGCGTTCTACGACGGCGTGATCTTCGCCACCGGCGCGATGGCCGACCGGGCGCTGTCCATCCCGGGCATCGAGCTCGACGGCTCGTACGGTGCCGCGGACTTCGTGTCCTGGTACGACGGTCACCCGGACGTGCCGCGCACCTGGCCACTGGAGGCGGAGAAGGTCGCCGTGCTCGGCGTCGGCAACGTCGCGCTCGACGTCGCGCGAGTCCTGGCCAAGACGGCGGACGAGCTGCTGCCGACGGAGATCCCGGCGAACGTCTACGAGGGTCTGAAGGCCAACCGGGCCAAGGAGATCCACGTGTTCGGCCGCCGCGGCCCGGCGCAGGCGAAGTTCAGCCCGATGGAGCTGCGGGAGCTGGACCACTCCCCCAACATCGAGGTCATCGTCGACCCCGAGGACATCGACTACGACGAGGGCTCGATCGCGACCCGGCGCGGCAACAAGCAGGCCGACATGGTCGCCAAGACCCTGGAGAACTGGGCGATCCGCGACGCCGGCGACCGGCCCCACAAGCTCTTCCTGCACTTCTTCGAGTCCCCGGTCGAGATACTCGGCGAGGACGGCAAGGTCGTCGGGCTGCGCACCGAGCGCACGGAACTCGACGGCACGGGCAACGTCAAGGGCACCAGCACGTTCAAGACCTGGGACGTCAGCGCGGTCTACCGCGCGGTGGGCTACCTGTCCGACAAACTCCCCAAGCTGCCTTGGGACATCGACTCCGGCACCGTCCCCGACGAGGGCGGGCGGGTCATGCAGGAGACCGGCGAGCACCTTCAGTCCACGTACGTCACCGGCTGGATCCGGCGCGGCCCGGTGGGCCTCATCGGCCACACCAAGGGCGACGCCAACGAGACGGTGGCCAACCTGCTGGACGACTACGGGAACGGCCGGCTGCACACACCCGCCACCCCGGCCCCCGAGGCCGTGGACGCGTTCCTCGCCGAGCGGAACGTCCGCTTCACCACCTGGGACGGCTGGTACAGGCTGGACGCCGCGGAGAAGGCGCTGGGCGAGCCCGAGGGGCGCGCGCGCGTGAAGATCGTCGAGCGTGAGGACATGCTGCGGGCGAGCGGCGCCTGACGTCCCCTTACACCCTGCGGGCGGGTCCGGTGGCATTGCCACCGGACCCGCCCTTATGTGTGCTTGAACCGTGTACGATCCGCATGTTTTACGAAACCATCACATGACCTTCACCAGAAGGTCACGCAAGGGGGGACGAACGTCCATGCGCATACGCCTTCTCGCCACCACGGCCGCCGCTGCCGGAACCCTGGCCGCCCTGACGGCGGTTCCGGCCCAGGCCGCCGAGTACAACTCCGCGCTGAAGATCCGCGGGATCCAGTACGACGCTCCCGGGAGCGACTCCAACCGCTGCTCGACGGGGAACACCGACGAGGAGTATCTGACGATCAAGAACTACTCGCGGTCGACGACCGTGAACCTCAAGGGCTACGTGGTCAAGGACGCCGCGGGGAACAAGTTCACCTTCACCGCGAGCCACACCCTCCAGCCGGGTGACTACGTGAAGCTGCGCGGCGGCAACGGGACCGACTCCGACGCGAAGAACGTCGTCTACCGCGACAACTGCAACTTCATGTGGAACAACGACAAGGACACGATCTACGTGTACAAGCCGTCCGGCAGCGCTGCCGACGTGCACTCGTACACCAAGAGCGGATCCGACAAGGACGGCAACGGGTACATCACGTTCCACAGCTGAGCCTTTGCCGAACCGGCAACAGGCTTCGCGTGCGTCGCGGCGGACGCCGGATGATCGGTGGACCGAGCACCTTTCTCCGGACCGCAGGAGGATCCATGTCGCGCACGTCCGCCGGCGACCGCACGCACCGCCTCGTGCCCTCACCGGCCGGCCGTATCCACCTCGTCGAGCAGGGTGACGGGCCGCTGGTCCTGCTGCTGCACGGGTTCCCCGAGTCCTGGTACGCGTGGCGTCATCAGCTGCCGGCCCTGGCCGACGCGGGCTACCGCGCGGTGGCCGTCGACGTCCGCGGCTACGGGCGTTCGTCCCGGCCCGCGGCGGTGGACGCGTACCGAATGGCCGAGCTGGTGGAGGACAACGTCGCCGTGGTGGAGGCGTTGGGCGAGCGGTCCGCGGTGATCGTCGGGCACGACTGGGGTGCGACGATCGCCGCGACGTCCGCGCTGGTCCGGCCCGACGTGTTCCGCGCGGTGGGGCTGCTGAGCGTGCCGTACACGCCGCCCGGCGGCCCCAGGCCCAGTGAGGTGTTCGCGCGGATGGGCGGCGAGGAGGAGTTCTACGTCTCCTACTTCCAGCGGCCCGGCCGGGCCGAGGCGGAGATCGAGCCCGACGTGCGCGGCTGGCTCGCGGGTTTCTACGCCGCCCTCTCCGCCGGCACGATGCCAGAAAGCCGACCCGCATTTCGTCGCCCGCGGAGGGACGCTGCGCGACCGGTTCCCCGTCGGCCGTCTGCCGCGCTGGCTGTGCGAGGCCGACCTGGACGTGTTCGCCGGGGAGTTCGAACGGACGGGGATGACCGGCGCCCTGAACCGCTACCGGAACATGGACCGGGACTGGCAGGACCTGGCGGACTTCGCCGGCGCGCCCGTCACGCAGCCGTCACTGTTCATCGGCGGCGGCCTGGACGCGTCCACGACCTGGCTGGCCGACGCGATCGAGGCGCACCCGGCCACGCTGCCCGGACTGACGGCCTCTCACATCCTCGACGGATGCGGACACTTCCTCCAGCAGGAACGCCCCGCGGAGACCAACCGGCTCCTGACCGACTGGCTCGCCGGGCTTCCGCGACACAGGTGATCGCGCCCGGCGGCCAGCGGTCGAGGCAGCCACGCAGTTCGTGGCGGCTCAGACCTCCAGGTCGTTCTCGATCCGGCGGAGCTGGTGGCGGGCCATCGCCAGGTTCGCGCGGCTCGCGTCGAGCACGAGGTACAGGAACAGTCCGCTGCCGCCGCGCCCCCTGAGCAGGCGGATGAGGTGGTACTGGGAGTTGAGGGTGATCAGGATGTCCTCTATCTCCTCCTTCAGGCCCAGGAGTTCCATGGTGCGCAACTTGGCCCGGACGACATCGGTGTTGCCGGCGGCGGCGACTTCCAGGTTGAAGTCCTTGCTGCCGCCGAGGGTGCCGAGCGCCATGCCGCTGGTGTAGTCGACGAGTGCTGCGGCCGTCGCTCCGTCGATGGAGCTCAGGCACTCCTTCAGCGCGGTCTCCGTGTTGGCCATGCGGACGGTTCCTTTCGTTCGGTGTGTCTTCGGTCGGTCGGGAGGTTCGGGAGGTTCGGGGGGTTCGGGAGGTTCGGGGGGTTCGGGGGGTTCGGGGGGTCAGATGCCGGTCTGCGGGCGCGGCTGGTGGGTGGGCCGCTGCGGGGTGCGTACCGGGAGGGTGCCGATGGGGCGGGTGGGGCGGGCCGTGGCCGGGGGCGCCGCCGCGAGGTGTTCGGCGGGCGCGGGACGGTCGGCGGGCGCGGGACGGTCGGCGTGGCGGCCGGTGCCCGGTCCGACGTGCGTGGTCACCAGGTCCGCGATCCGGGCGCCGCTGCGCCGGCCCTCCAGGTGGAGGCGGCCGACATTGACGCGGTCCTCGGCCAGGAGGGTGAGGACGGCGGTCGCCCCGGCCGCGTAGGTGGCGACGTAGCCCCCGGAGCCGCGCACCAGCAGCTCGCGGAAGTCGCCGCGGGCGGCGGCGTCGGTCATGCGGTGGGCGACGCCGAGGGCGGCGGCGGTGAGCGCCGCGAGTCCCTCCGGTTCGGTGTCCGGGACGTCGTGGGCGAGGACGAGTCCGTCGACGGTGGCCGCGAGCGAACCGGTCAGCCGGGGTATGCGGGTGCGGAGCCGACGCAGTTCGTCGAGGACGTCGGTCTCGACGGCCATGAGCAGTCTCCTTTCGGCACGCTGTCGTCGCGCGCGGATCACAGTGCCTCCAAGGCGTGCAGGAGCCGTCGCAGCAGTGCGGTGTCGGGCTCGTCCGGGACCGTGGGACGAGGGGCGGGGCCCGGCTCGGCGGACACGGGGGCGGGGGCGGGGTCCTTGGGGACGACCAGCCCGGCGGCGGCCAGGCGGCGCAGTTCGACGAGGGTGTGGAAGGTGCGGCAGGCGAGGACGGTGGCGATCTGTGCGGCGGTGCGGACGCCGTCGACCTGAGCGAGGGCGCGGCCGCGGCGGGCCGGCAGGTCCGCTGGGTCGGGGCCGGGCACACGGGCGAGCGGGGCGAGGTCGATGGCGGGTTCGGGACATATGCGGTGCAGCAGTTCACGGCGGCGTCTCGACTCGCGCAGGACGGTGTCCACCGGCACGGCACGGACGCCGCCGAGCCAGTGCGAGACTCCGGGGCGGAAGCGGAGCGCGGGTCCGTCGTGGGCGAGGACGAAGTACGCCGCGTCGAAGAGGGCGCCCAGGTGACACAGTTCCAGCGCGCCGACTGCGAGGTGGCCGCTGTCCACCAGCTGACGGCCGACGCGGCAACGGCGGCCGGCCTGGTCGATCGCCTCCCACCAGCCGTCCGGGGCGAGCGCGCCGCTGTGCGTGAGCAGATCGCCGATGTCGGGGGCGAGGGCGGACTCGACATGGACCACGTGTCCGGCGGCGAGGTAGACGATCCCCGCCTCGGTGGAAAGGGCGCCGCTCGCGCCCTGTGCGGCGAGGGTGCCGAGCAGGGCCGAGGCCGGTTCGTCCGTGCGTGCGGTGCGGGTCGGCGTGATCATCCGAGCACCAGTCGGTCCGCCATCTCGGCCAGCCGGATGCGGGCCAGGGCGAGGTTGCCCTCGCCGCGGTCGAGCCATAAGTGCAGGAACACGGTGCTGTCGAAGGTCGTGGTGACGAACCTGAGCAGGTGGTACGAGTCGGTGTTCGTGATGATCAGGTCCTGCACGGGTGGTTCCTTGCTCAACGCTCCATCCGTGTCGCCACCGGCCGGGGCGAGCGCGCCGCTCTCCGCGGCGAGACGGGCGAGTTCGGCGGTCTCCGCGGCCGCCGCCTCCAGGTCGCCGCCCGGTGCGTCACCCACCGCGCCCAGGGCGAGACCGCTGATCCAGTCGACCACCGCCGCCCCTCGCGCACCGGGCAGCCGCATGGCCTCCAGCAGACTCTCGTCGATTCCGGGCACGCCGAATCCCCTCCCCTGCACGGCTGTTCCCGCGAACGTGAGCACGACACTACGGAAAGTACTCGTCCCAGGTGAAGGCTTTGGCATTTTCCAAAGGAATGTGCAGCGGAGCAGACAGGGGTGCGTACGGGATCGATCCGAAGCGAGCAGGACCTGTCCCGTCAGGCTTCAGGGCTTCCGGCCTACGGCCTGACCTGCGTTCAGCGAGTCGGGCCCGGCAATCCACACTCCACCGCGCGTCGCATGTTCGGGCAACCTTCGTCGAGTACCTCAGCGCTGGCGGCGCATCGCCCTCCGTGGTTGAACGCGCGCGCTGCCCCGACTGGCAAGCTCAGCCCCAACCTTCAGTGGCATGCAGCGGTTTCCTTCGACGGAAGCGGGTCGGCCGGACTACGGCCTGCTCTACATGTCGGGCCGCCATCGCGTCTGGACACAGGCCTGCCCCAGGACACCCGGGACCTGACCGATCTCCCGCTCGCCAGAGGTCCCGTACCCTCGAACACGCTGGCCGGCATCGAACTTCCCGCCGCCGAGATACGCCTCCGCATGCCGGAGTTCAGGGAATCGTCGTGGTCCGCGTCCCCTTGGGCGCGCCCGGACACCCCCCAGGAAGTGGCCGAGAGTCGGACGCGGAGGCACCACTACCACGAGTGCACCTTCACCGGTGACCCGGTGCCGGTCGCCGCCGACGGCCGGCTCAGAAGGCCGGTGGGGACTGCTCGGCGGCCTGGCCCTGGCGGCGCGCCCCCAGTACCGCCTCGTGCAACCGTTCCTGAGCCATCGTCAGACACGCGTAGACCGCCCCTTGCGCGGTCGAGATACCGATCAGATGCGGCACGGTCCTGATCTCAGGGACTGCCGGAAGGCTCCGCTCGAGTCGTCCGCGCACCTCGGGAAGCACCTCGTCGACGAGCGGACGCAGACGGCCCACGAAGTAGACGGACTCCGGGTCCAGCGTCACGGCCACGACGCTGACGGCAGTCACGATCGCCGTGGTGAACGCCTCCAGCACCTCGGCACGCGGCGCCTCGCCGTGCGGCTCCTCCCAGAGGCTCTCCACCCGCTCAAGGTCGAGTCCTCGCTTGCGGGCGAACCGCAGGAGGCCCCGCGTACTCAGCAGCTCGTCGAGGATCTCGTCACCGACCCCGGAGGAGAGCACACCGATGTCGCCGAAGGTGGGCGTCCTCCCCCGGGCGAGCTCGTGATCCGTGCAGCTGGCGAAGTTCAGTATCGTGCTGACGCTGAACAGCGCGGCATTGGTGACGGTGGCGTCGTTGGTGAGGATCCCGAGCAGAGACGCGTTGGCATCGCTGTCGAGAAGCACGGGCGCCTCGACCAGGTCCTCGATGGCCCGGTGGAGGTCGGACCCCGCGAAGATCTTCATCGACTCGGCGGGGCCGAAGATCTCCGTGCCGTTACGGACCCGGCAGGGCACGGCGGCGACGATCTGGCGCAGGGGGCCCTGCGCGGACCCGGCGGCCTGCGCGATCAGGTCGGCCAGCCACCGCGCGGCGTCCGTGACCTCCTGGTGGTCGGCGGTGGGCACCGTCATGTGCTGGATCTCGCGGCCCCGCAGGTCGGTCACCAGCACACCCGTGGTCTGTGCGCCGAAGCTGATCCCGACCACGTGCCCGGTCGTGCCGGGCAGGTCCAGATAGGTGGACCGGCGGCCGCGTCCGGTGACATCGTCGACCCCGCCGTCCACGACGAAGCCGTCGGCCCGGAGCTCCTCCACCGCTCTGGACACCGTGGCCTTGCTCAGGCCCGTCAGCTCGATGAGCCTGTTCCGTGTCAGGGGCGCGTGCGAGAGGACCACGTCGAGGACTGACGCCTTGTTGTAGTCGCGAGAGGTGGGGTTAGTGGTCACGTGATGACCATAGCGAGCCCGGTACACCGGTCGGGCCGTGACCGGTTCGGGCCTGATCATCGCGGGTTGCGACGCGGTGACCGGCGGCTGCTCCCGTGCGTCCATCGCTCTCGCCCGGGTGGGCGGGAGGGGGTCTTCGCCCACGTCTTCCGCCTTGCCTGACGGTTCCTACCCGCTCGGGATTTGAATTCAGGCGTTACAGGCAGAAATCCGAGGGACCGCGGACCGCCGCCGTAGGCTCGCCCCCCGAAGGCGCCCCTGCCCACCTGACCGGTCAACGGAACCTTAAAAGAATTTTGTTTCAGGTTGGAACTGGAACGAGCGATGGTATGGTCTCAGCCACAACAGCGAGCAACCTCGAAGAAACAAGACGAAAGGTGTGCCTGCAGATGACTTCCACGCTGAGTCGGGCGATCGCCCACTACCCCAACCGGTTCGACCCCGGGGTGTTGAGCGAACTCCCCCGACACCTCCAGGAGACCATCCGGCGCCGTCACAAGGCGCTGGGTCCTGGCTACACACTCATCTACAAGGAGCCGGTCGAGTTCGTCTCCGGTCACGGAGCCCACTTGATCGACCGGGACGGCAACGACTATCTCGACGCCTACAACAACGTTCCGTGCGTCGGGCACGCCCACCCGCACGTGGCCGAGGCTGTCTCCCGCCAGATGGCGGCCGTCAACACCAACACGCGCTACGTCCAGGAAGCCCTGGTCGACTACGCGGAGCGGCTTCTCGCGACCTTCCCCGAGGAACTGTCCAAGCTGAGCATCGCGTGCAGCGGCTCGGAGGCGAACGACCTCGCAATGCGTGTGGCGAGGTTCCACACGGGCGGCGAGGGCATCATCGTGACCCGCTGGGCCTACCACGGCATCACCCGTGAGGTGGCGAGCTTCTCGCCGACCCTGGGTGCGGGCTCCCCGCTGGGCCCGAACGTCCGGCTCATCGACGCCCCTGACCCTCGCCTCGTCGCGCCCGGATCCACGCTGGACGAGCACATGCGGCAGCAGGTACGCGGTGCGATCGCCGACCTCGAACGCCACGGCCACCGGCTCGCGGCGCTGATCACCGACTGCGCCTACAGCAGCGACGGCATCTTCACCGACCCTCCCGGCTACATGCAGGCCATGGTGGAAGAGGTGCACGCGGCCGGCGGTGTCTACATCGCGGACGAGGTCCAGTCGGGATTCGCCCGCCTCGGGGAGTCGATGTGGGGCTTCAGCCGCCACGGTGTGCTGCCGGACATCGTCACCATGGGCAAGCCGATGGGCAACGGCCTGCCGATCTCGGGTGTGGTGTTCCGCCCCGAGGTGTGCGAGGAGTTCGGACAGAACGTCCGCTACTTCAACACCTTCGGCGGCAGCTCCATCCCCGTGGCCGCCGGCGCCGCGGTGCTGGACGTCTTCGAGAAGGAGAACGTGCGGCAGCGCGTCCTGGAAAGCGGCAACGCTCTGCGCGCGGGGCTGCGGGAGATCACCAAGGACTCCCCCTACGTCGCAGAAGTCCGCGGCGCCGGTCTCTTCGTCGGCGTGGAGATCGTCAAGGACCGGGAGACCCTGGAGCCCGACCGTGCACTGACCGAGGATGTCATCAACGACATGCGCGATCGTCGCATCCTCATCAACGGCACGGGCGAGTCGGCGAACACGCTGAAGATCCGTCCGCCGCTGGCCTTCGACTCCGCCGATGTGAGCCGATTCCTGGAGACCTTCGCCGAGGTCGCGAAAAACCGTCTGTAACAGGCCGGCCGAAGGGACTCACCGTGAACACCTCACCGGCTCCGAACTATGTTCAGCGACTCCTCGAGGAGAGCGGCCTGACGTCGTCCCACGAGCCCATCGACGTGATGCTGGTGAGCATCCTCCTTGAGGACCACTACCACCTCAGCGGGCGCTTGGAGCGAGTAGCGACCGAGAAGGACGACACGTTCAGACTCAGCACCGACTCGAGCAACTACCTCGTGAAGGTCTCACCACCCGACGAGGCGGGGGCGGTCGTCGATCTCCAAACCGCCGCGATGCGCTACCTGGAGACCACCGCTTCGCACTTGCCCGTCCAGCGGGTGAAGCTGACCGCCGACGGAGACGACAATGTCACGATCACGCTGAAGGACGGCAGGACTCGGGTCCTGAGGGCGTTCGACTTCGTCGAAGGCCAGGTCCTGGCCCAGACGAACCCGGATGCGGAGCGGCTCGCCGAGGTGGGCGAGATGCTGGGCCTGATCGACGTGGCGCTCAGGCCGTTCACGCATCCGGCAGACCGGCGAGGTCTGGCATGGGACATCCAGCACTTCCACCAGCTGACCGAACTGGTCGAGCACACGCCGGTTCCCGAGCACCGCCGGTTGGCGCGAGCGGTCTTCCAGCTCTTCGAGGAAACCGTCGTCCCGCAACTGAGCGCTCTCGAAACTCAAGTGATCCACGGCGACTTCAGTCCCTACAACGTGGTGGTGGACCCGAAGAGCGATCACTTCGTCACCGGTGTCATCGACTTCGGCGACACCGTACGCAGTGCGGTGATCTTCGACCCCGCCGTCCCCATGGCGAACCTGCTCGGCAGGACGCCGGGGCAGCCCTGGCAGGAAGCCTGTGCCTTCGCCGCCGGTTACCAGAGGGAACGGCCGATCAAGGCCACGGAACTCCCCCTGCTCCCGGTCGCCGCACTGGCACGACTCACCCTGCGCGCGCTCCTCACCAACTGGCGAGCGGAACGCGCACCCGAACGGCGCGAGTACCTCCTCGATCACGCCAAGGACGACTGGACCAATGTCGAGCGTTCCTTGACGGTGCACCTGGACGACGTCATGGCGCATCTCACGGAAGCCCGTGGCGGGCATTCCTGAGAAGGCGGTTCCGCCCGGCCTTAATTCGCTTGCCCTGGCCACGGGTCAACGCTGCACTGTGGCCAGACACCACGAGTCGTGGTGCCGGTATCCCCAGGAGGCAGCGGCGGCAATGGAGATTCGTTCCACGACCGATGAGGATCTCGACGTCTTCGTCGACACAGTCCATGCCGCGTTCGGGCACTTCCCGGAAACCCCGATCGAGGGCGGCGGGCTCTGGTGGTCGGCGCTCGAAATGGACCGCTGCATGCTCGCCCTGACGGCGGACGGGCGGCCCGTCGGCACCGCCGCCACGCACTCCTTCGAGCTCACCCTGCCCGGTGAGACCCTCGTCCCGGCCCCCGGGGTGACCGCCGTCGGCGTCCTGCCCTCGCACCGGCGCCAGGGCGTGCTCAGCGCGATGATGCGGCATCAGCTCACCGAGCTGCGGGCCCGCGGGGAGTTCCTTTCCGTGCTGCTGGCCTCTGAGGCCACGATCTACGGCAGGTTCGGCTACGGACCGGCGACCTACACGGCGCAGCTTACGGTGCCGCGCCACAAGGCCGACCTCGCAGTTCCCCGGTCGCGCGAAGTGGCCCAGGCACCAGCAACCGGCTCGGACAACAACTCGGTCGAGGTGCTGCGTCGGGCCGAGTGCGGCGAGATCCTGGAAGAGGTCTACGACCGGTATCGCCGCGCTCAGCCCGGCGCGCTGTCCCGGCCCCACCGGTGGTGGGCCTTGCGTGCGGGGCAGCCCCCCATCTCGCCGGCGCCGCGCTACGTCGCCGTTCACCGGGACGCCGACGGCGTCCCGGACGGGTACGCCAGCTACTCGACCGAGTCCGGCACCCTGACGGTCGACGAGACCATCGCCACCGACGACGCCGTCTTCACGGCCCTGGCCCGGTTCGTACTCGGACACGACCTGGTCTCTCAGGTCGTGTTCAAGCACGTCCCGCCCGAGCACCCGCTGCGCTGGCAGCTCGCGGACTTCCGCGCCGGCGAGGTGAGCGGCGACATGGACTGGCTCTGGGTGCGGCTGCTGGACGTCCCACGCGCGCTGACCGCGCGCGGCTGGTTCATGGACGGCGAGCTCGTCCTCGACATCGACGACCCGTTCCTCGGCGAACACGACCGCTACCTGCTGACCATCCGGGACAGCAAGGCCGACTGCGTTCCGACGGACCGGAAGCCCGACCTGTCCCTGGACATCAGCGACCTGGGCTCCGTCTACCTCGGCGGCACTGCCCCGAGCACGCTCGTGCGTGCCGGACACATCCGGGCCCACCGTCCGGGCGCGTCCACCCTCGCTGACGCTCTCTTCCGCGCCGACCGCTCCCCGCACTGCCTGCACTGGTTCTGACCGCGCTCGCAGACGGTCTCCAAGGTCGCCAGGGCCTGTTCCCGGCCCTCCGTGCAGGAAGACGGCGCGGGAAAGGGGTCAGGCGCGGCGAAAGCCGTTACAGCCGACGGCCGGTGACGTCCCCGCCGGGATCGTCGGCCAGCACGATCGCTGTGGTGATCCGCTTGCCCACGGGTTCGCGGTGGACCGTGAAGCTCTGGCAGGCCGCCATGACGATCTCCAGCCCGTGCTGGCCGATCCGCAACGGGTCGGGCCCAAGAATCGCCGGTGGCGTCGGGTTGCTGTCCCACACGGTCACCTTCACCGAGCCGCCGGTGACTTCCAGCGTCAGCAGGCAGGGGCCGGGTGCGTACTTGCGGGCGTTCGTCACCAGCTCGCTGACCACGAGCTGAACCATGCCCATCGCGCGCCCGGACACCGGCAGCCCGTGCACCGCCTGGACATCGCTGAGGAAGCTGCGGGCCAGATCGCGGGCGACGGCGATGTCCTCGCTTCCCTCGAACGCCCCCGACACCGATACGAGGTTCTCCACCAGAGACTGCCCGCCCTCACCGCCCGCCGTCTGCTCCATGCCGACCCATCCCCTCCCCTGTACTCAAACGTGCTGCGACCCGTTTACCCCCGAGCCTTCCCATCATGCGTGCGGTGCGGTCAGGAGAGTGACGTCTCCGGAGGTCCTTCCTGTTCCGGCGTCGTACAGACTGAGGCATGCGTCACAGCCGTGCTGTGCCTGTCGCGTCGGCGGGAAAGCGAGTTGGCAACCTGAAGGAGGCTGACGTGGTACGCGATCGGATCGGACTGGCTGAGGTGCTGACAGCGGCGGAGGAAGCCGCACCGGTGGCCTCTCTCGATGTCGTGGCGCGCAACCTGCGCGAGCGGTTCGGGGCGCGGCACGTGTCGTTCCTGTGCGTCGACGTCGTCGGCCAGCGCCTGCTGCGGGTCAGCGAGGAGGCTGCTACGCGACAGGAGCGCCGCGCCGAACAGGTGCCCTTCGACGACAGCATCTACGACGAGGTCCTGCGCGCCCAGGCGCTGGTGCAGGTGCCGGAGGGCGAGCGCGGGCAGCGGGTGCTCGCCCCCGTCACCAACCGCGGCGACGCCGTCGGTGTCCTGGAGCTGTTCCTTCCCCAGGTCACACAGGATGTGCTGGAGCAGGTGGAAAAGGCCGCGCACGCGCTGGCGTACATCATCGTCACCGACCGCCGGTTCACCGACCTCTACCACTGGAGCAACCGCACCACCTCGGTCAGCCTGGCCGCGGAGATCCAGCGCCAGCTGCTGCCGTCGGCCCCTTCCTGCGAGGCCGCCGAGTTCACCCTCGCCGGCGCCCTGGTCCCGGCGGCCGACATCGCCGGTGACACCTACGACTACTCCCTCGACCACGACACCCTGCACCTGTCCATCACCGACGCCATGGGCCACGACGTCGACGCCGCCCTCATGGCCACCCTCCTGGTCAACGCCTCCCGTGGCGCCCGCCGCGCCGGAATGGACCTGGCCGAACAGGCCCGCCAGACCCACCAGGCCCTCCTCGACCACGGCAGACGCACTTTCGCCACCGGCCAATTGCTGCGCATCGCTCTGGACGGGACCAGCGCCCACCTCGTCAACGCAGGCCACCCCTGGCCCCTACGGCTGCGCGACGGCAGGGTCGACGAACTGCGCCTCGCCGTGAACCTGCCCTTCGGCGTCCCCGCGCACAAGGGTCCCTACCAGGTGCAGGACCTCGACCTGCGCCCCGGTGACCGCCTCCTGCTCTACACCGACGGCATGCAGGAACGCCAAGCGGAAAAAGTCGACCTCCCCGGCATCATCCGTGACACCGCCGCCGAACACCCGCGCGAGGTCGCGCGTAATCTGGCCACCACAGTCACCGACGCCTGCAACGGCCATCCGGAAGACGACGCCACCGTCCTGTGTTTGGACTGGTACGGTCCCCATTCCGCTGGCCGCCGCGCGAATGCCGAGATCGACACCTGACCTGGTCCGCGAGGACGTCGCGGGTCCTGGTGCCGAAGGCTGTCACCCCGGTCCGGCCGGAGGGACCCGGAAGCATCGCAAGCGGCGCCACAGCCTGCCGCCGTGCTCCGAGCAGCAGGACCACGGTTCCGTTGGCGTACCACTCCTTCAACGGCAAGGCTGGTTGGTCGTCACTGTCGCCACCCTGATGCCCCTGGCAGATCGCCCAGGCCCTCACCGGGCAGGCCGTACACCGTCTGCTGCCGAAGGTGCCCGCGGTCGACGCCGACGCCATCCCGGAGGAGTTCGTAGACACCACGACCAGCGTGTGCACCGCTCGGCTGCTCAGCGCTGCCAGGTGTTCGCCGTGGCGTTCTCGGCGGATGTGGCCTTCACCGGCTCGGTGACCTTCACCGGTTCCGTGCCCGTCGCGCTGTGGCGTTCGGCCCAGCTCTCCAGGGCCGTGCGGCAGGCGTGGTCGAGGTGGTGCAGACCCGAGAGGTCCAGCTCGACCGGGCGGTCCTGCGGCAGGGCCTCCAGGCTGTCGAGGATCTTCGGCAGCCGCAGGAAGGTGGCGTTGCCCGACAGGTAGACCTGGATGGGACCGGCGCCCTTGTCTATGACCTCGAGCCTGACGTGCGAGGCCTCCCAGGCGGTCTTGACGACCGACAGGGCCAGACCGATCAGGACGCCCTCGAACATGTTCACGGCGACGATCGACACCGCGGTGACCACGAGGATCAGCGCCTCGCCCTTGTGAGCCCGCCACAGCGCCGCGACCTGGCGGAACGGGATCAGCTTCCAGCCCGCGTGCACCAGGATGCCGGCGAGGGCGGGAAGCGGGATCAGGGCCAGGGCCCACGGCATCGCGGCGGCGAACAGCAGCAGCCACACCCCGTGCAGCACACGGGACGCCTTGGTCTTCGCACCCGCGTTGACATTGGCGGAGCTGCGTACGATCACCGCGGTCATGGGCAGCGCGCCGAGCAGACCGCACACGGTGTTGCCCGCGCCCTGGGCGATCATCTCCTTGTTGTACTGGGTGCGCGGACCGTCGTGCAGCCGGTCCACGGCCGCCGCGCTGAACAGGCTCTCCGCCGAGGCGATCAGCGCGAACGCGATGATCGTGCCCCAGATGGCCGGGCCGGCCAGCTGGCCGAGGGCGTCGGTCCCGGGCGGCTGGATGACGCCGAGCAGGCCCTCCACCTCGACGGTGGCGACCGGCAGGCTGAGGGTGAGCGTGGCGACCGTGGCCAGGACCACCGCCGCCAGGGCGCCCGGCACGGACTGCACGGCCTTCGGCAGCTTCTTCCACAGCACGATGACGGCGATGGTGCCCGCGCCGATCGCGAGCGAGATCAGAGCCTCGGTGCTGCCCAGGGCGTCGGCGAACGCCCCCGGCAGACCGGCGATCTTGCCGATGCCGGTCCCCGGGGCCTTCAGGCCCGCCGCCGCGTAGATCTGCCCGGCGATGATCACCAGACCGATACCGCAGAGCATGCCCTCGACGACTGCGACGGAAATCGCCCGGAACCAGCGGCCGATCTTCAGAAAGCCCATGGCGAGCTGAAGCAGACCGGCCATCAGCACGATCACACCGAGCGCGGCCACGCCGAACTCGCTGACCGCCTCGAAGACGATCACGGTCATGCCGGCGGCGGGCCCGGACACCTGGAGGCTGCTGCCGGGCAGGAGACCGGTGACGAGACCGCCCACGATGCCGGTGATCAGGCCGAGTTCGGCCGGGACACCGGAGGCGACCGCGACACCGACACACAGCGGCACGGCGACCAGGAAGACGACGACGGAGGCGAGGAAGTCCCGCCGAAGGTAAGGAAACTTCGACAGCATGGTCACCAACTCCCCCACAGCATCTCGAAGGTGCCGGACTCTGCGTGGCGCTCCCGCACCACGCCGGTGTGCACCAGCGCGGCGTACTCGATCGTGGCCTTCTCGCCAGTGGGGATGGCGGTGGCATACGGCGGAACGATGTGGCCCGCGGCGAGGCCGGCGAGCTCCTTAGGGCGCTGTCCGAATAAGCGGGCGTTGTCGACGAGGGGCTGCATGGTGGGGTGACCTCCTGGCGCGCCGTGGGGTACGCGTCGGACTTACCGGGCACGGGGGCTGTGGGGTACGTGCTCTACGGCTCAGCAGCGGAAGACCTGCAGTGCGGCCGGCGAGCGGGCTGCCGTCCCATCTCGACGTGCCGTGACTTCGCACCTCGGAACATGAACCCCCCTCAAGGCAGCCCATTACCTTTTGTGTGTACCAATGATCGGTCAATGGTCGGTCAAGAACACGTTAACTCGGCAAAGTCGATTGCGGGGTTAACCGGGCGTTTGCAGGTCAAGAGAGCCTGAAAACAGAAGTGGAGTTGGCGAGAAGCTGTCACTGCCTCAAACAAGGGCACATTTGTGTGGTCACGCGACCTTCACACCCTGCCCTCCATCGGTCACGTCGCGACGGGGCACTCGTGCAGTGACGCACACGCGGAGGGGTGATCGGATGTGATCGTCGCTGTGGCCGTTCTCTTACTGCCCGTGCTTGGAGGGCTGCTTGCCGGTATGGCCTGGTGGGAGGAGCGGGTGTTCCGCCCGTCTGACGCGCCACGTCACGCCGGCACCCGTCGTCACCTGCGGCTGATCCGCGGAGAGCGCGATGCTCCGGCGCATGAACCACACACCGGGGCACGGCGGCGCCACGCCGCTTGACGAGACGGCGTAGCGTCCGGTGTCGCGGGCGCATCCTTGTCGTGGCCGAGCATCTTCCACGCCGGTTCGAGGCTTTCCCCTGCTCACCCCTTTTCCGCGACGGCACACCGGCCGTACGAGCGCGGCGCCCACGGCCACCGCCAGCAGCACGGTTCTTGTGGGCGCTGTTCGAGCGGCGCTCAGCCTGATGCGACGCCACTCAGCCTGATGCGACGCCACTCAGACTGGTTCGGGTTGCGGTTCCGGTTGCCGCGCGGCTGCAGCCGCCGGTTCCCACAGTCTGGCGGCCCGTACGTAGCCGTAGACGACTGAGGTCATCGCCAGAATGAGAAGTGATCCGGACACCCCCTGATGTCTGGCCATCTCCATCGGAACATAGCGGTACGACACCAAAAGCGCGGCGAAGACCGTAGCGCCGTAGACGACCAGCTGGATCCCCCGCCGGTCCCAGCCACGGTCGAGCGAACGCAGCGCTGCCTCGACAGTGAGCGCGAACACCACACCGGCGATGAGATCCACGCCGTAGTGGTAACCGAAACCCAGCGTCGCGGCGAGCGTGGCGATCAGCCAGAACGCACCGGCGAACCGCAGGATTCGTGGGCCCTTGCGGGTGTGAATGAAGATCGCGGTGGCCCACGCCGTGTGCAGGCTGGGCATGCAGTTTCGGGGGGTGATCTGGTCGTACGGCATCACCTGCGGCGTGGTGATCGGCAGCGGCGTGTGCGGCCAGAGATTGGCTGCCGCCCATTGCACGCCGCCGGTGCCGGAGGCGCCCGGCCCGTAGGCGAAGACCGGTCCGACCACCGGAAAAATCATGTAGATGCCCGGCCCGAGGAGGCCGATCACCAGGAACGTGCGCACCACATGATGGCGCGGGAAGCGGCGCTCGACCACTACGTGACGCAGCTGGTACAGCGCGACGACAATCGCGGCCACCGCGAGCTTTGCGTAGACCAAGTCGAGGATATGGATGCCGATCGGGCCGGTGGCCTGGAGAAGGCGGCCTGCCGTCCACGAAGGGTTGCCCAGCGCGTGATCGGCGGTTGCCACGTACTGGTCGAGCACCGCCGGGCGGGTCTTCGAGGTGATCAGGAGCCAAGTGTCGCCGGTTTTGCGGCCGGCCACCAGCAGCAGACCCAGCCCCACGCCCTTCAGCAGGAGGACGCGTTCCCGGCCGGTGCGGCGCGTAACTGCGATGACCGCACAGCCCAGCATCACCCACAACGCGCCGCTGCCGAAGAAGTCGAAGAAATGGCCGTCGGTCACTTTGGCGCCGGCCGCCCACCGCACCAGCGCGAAGACGACGTCGATACCGATCGCGACACCAGCCGCGATGATCCGTTGCGGCCAGGTGAGCACCACCGACATCAACGCCAAACCACCGTAGAGCGGCCCCGGCTTCGGGGCGAGTATCAGCCCTTTCAGCTGGTTGGTGATCGGCCCCGGCTGACCGTAGCGGCGTGCGGCGATCTCCAGTGCGACAAGGAGTGCAAGAGCCGCCACACCCGCTGTGGCCCACAGCATCACTCGCCACTGACGCTCAGCAGCCAACCCACTTCTGCTGTTTATTCGCGAAAACACCTGCGGCATCCTAGATATAAATTTTTCGACCGATTTGCCTGATATGGGTTCAATGGATAAACAACAATGGGACCAATCATCGCGAGTCCGAGTCGCGGTCGACGCATTCGCCGGCTGTGACGAGTCCTGTCTCGTAGGCCAGGACGACGGCTTGGGCACGTTCGCGCAGGGGCAGCTTGGCGAAGATGCGGGCCACATGGGTCTTTACTGTCGCTTCGCTCAGCGTCAGTTCCCGCGCGAGTTCGGTGTTGGACAGGCCTCTGCCCATGAGCGTCAGCACCTCGCGTTCGCGTGGCGTCAGTACGGCAAGGTCGCGGTGGACAGCGGGGGTTGCCGAACCGGGAGCGGTCCGTGCGGCGCCGGCGGCGTAGACGTAGGAGTCGAGGTCGAAGGTGGTCAGCATGATCACTCGGCAGCCCGGGGCTTGTGCGAGGACGTGGCGGGCGGCTTCCAGGCCGTCCATGTTCGGCATGCGGATGTCCATGAGGACGACGTCGGGCCGCAGCCGGCGCACCGCTGTGACTGCTTCGGCTCCGTCCGCTGCTTCACCGGCCACGTCGATGCCACGTGCGGTGAGGATCAGGCGGAATCCGGTGCGGACCAGTTCCTGGTCGTCGGCGATCACGACGCGGGGTGAGGGCTCGGTGGGTGTGGTCATGGCCGGTCCAGCGGGATCCGGGCCCGGACCCGGTAGCCGCCGCCCAGGCGGCGCCGGGCGTCCAGGTCGCCGCCGTAGACGGCGACCCGCTCTCGCAGGCCGAGCAGTCCGCGTCCCGCTCCGCCGGCCCGGTCCGCGACCGGGCGGCTCCGGGGCCCGCAGGCCTCGCCTGACAGGACGCTCGGGCCGCTGTTGAGGACTTCGACGCGCAGGTAGTGCTCCGCATACCGCACGGTCACCTCGGCTTTCGCTCCGTCGCCGTGCTTGAGAGCGTTGGTCAGTGCTTCCTGGATGATCCGGTAGGCGGTGACATCGATCCCCGTCGGCAGCGGGCGGGGCTCCCCCGAGATCCGCACCTCCACGGGCAGGCCGGCGAAGGCGATCCTGTCGATCAGCGGGCTGAGCCGGCTCAGGCTGGGCTGCGGTGCCAGGTTCTGGGCACAGGGTTCGTCGTCGCCGCTCTGCTCGGGGGCGAGCAGGCCGAGCAGGTGCCGTAGTTCGGTCATGGCGGTCCGCCCGGCGCTCTCGACAGCGCTCAGCGCGGCCTCGGCCTCGTCGGGCATGGTGGCCAGCACCTCGCGGGCGGCTCCGGCCTGGACCACCATGAGGCTCACGTTGTGGCTGACGATGTCGTGGAGTTCGGCCGCGATTCTGGCCCGCTCTGCTTCAACCGCTGTCTGCGCCGCGCTCTCGCGTTCTCGCTCCAGCAGCCAGCCGCGCTCTTCGACGGCTGCTCGGTGCCGCCGCCGTGCCCGGATGTGCGCCACGCTCAGGACGGCAACCGCGGCGCACGCCGCCGCCAATGCCGTGGCCAGCCAGATCCCCCCTGAACTCCCCATCCGCGCAATTCTCGCAGCTCGGCACGCCCTGCCGCCTCATGCTCCGGATGCAGTTTCCTACATCCCCAGGATGACGTGCGGGGCCGGTTACATCCGAGGAAGGACGCTGTATCTGTCCCGCCGCTTCTAGGTTCGTGCCATGACTACTGATCTGGACAGCTCCCAACAGCCCGTCGGAGTACGGCGACGTGTGGACGGCGTCAGCTTGGAGATCCGTGCCGGGAAAGCGGTCGCGGTGATGGGGCCCTCCGGGTGCGGCAAGTCCACGCTGCTGAACATGGTTGCCGGTCTGGACCGCCCGACGTCGGGAACGGTGCAGGTGCACGGTCAGGACCTGGGGAAGTTGAACGAGACCGGGCCGGCACTCTTCCGGCGGTGGTATATCGGCATGACCTTCCAGTTTTTCAACCTCATCGACGACCTGCCCGCATGGGGACAACGTCGCGCTGGCCGCCCAGCTGACCGGCGCGTCCGCCCGGCAGGCCCGCCGCCGCGCGCTGGAACTCCTGGACGAACTGGGCATCGCCGGTCGCAAGGACACCTACCCGGCCGCATTGAGCGGTGGTGAGCGCCAACGAGTGGCGGTGGCCCGTGCCCTGACGAACCGCCCTGCCCTGCTCCTGGCCGACGAGCCGACAGGCGCGCTGGACAACCGCTCGGGAGAGCAGGTCATGGACCTGCTGATCGACCTCAACCAGATCGGGCAGACCCTGCTGATCGTCACGCACGACCCGCACCTGGCCACCCGGTGCGCCGGCCGCCTGATCGAGGTCGCCGATGGCCGAGTGGCCAGGGAAAGCACGCTGGAGCCGACCGCATGAGCGCCGTGTGGAGGGCCTCGCGGGCGGCCTTCGAACGCCGCAGGCTCCAGACATTCGTCATCGACTCGTCGTCCTGCTGCACAACGAGTAGCCCCTCTCTCCCGGGTGTCGGGAGGCCAGCCAGCCAGCCAGTAGGGGTCGTCGTGGCCCCGGCTGGTCGCAGCCATGCGTCGATGGCTGCGACCATCACGGTCGCGTGGCTGAAGGCGGGCCTAGGCCATTTCGTTTGGATCAGACGGCCGTTGGTCCGGGTGTGCCGTTGACTGATGCGCAGTGGGCGCGAATCGAGCCGTTACTCCCGGACCGGACGCCGAAGCGGGGTGGCCGCTGGCGGGATCCGATCCACAGGTATTTACAACGGATGAAGGGGGCCGTCAGCCCGAAGATCGGATGCGGTTACGCCTAGCGGATCCTTACCCTGACCTGATGGATTCTGCGCAGGTCTGACCGATGCGCGAAGGCGCTCTCCCATCGGCGGAACGGGCGTCTGCGTAACGTTCTTTGCAGCGGATCGGGACACCAGACGGGTCAGCGATCCGGAGCCTGAGCCACGTTCGGCGGCCGTCTCACAGCAGTGGATCGATTGGATGCGCGAGCGTCGATCCGCAAGGGTGCTGGGCCGCGGTGGACACAGTCTGGGATCCTTCTCCTTATGAGCACACCACCAGACGGATTGCCTGTCTACCGGGTCTTGACCGGTCCGGACGACGCCACGTTCTGCCAGCGTGTGAGCGAAGCGATTGATATTGGCTACGAACTGCACGAAGGCCCCGCCGTCACCTTCAACGGTGAGAGCGTCATCGTCGCCCAGGCGCTGGTCTGGCCAGCACGGTAGCAGGGACTTCGTGAGTAGCAGTCGCAGCGATCGGCCCGTGACATGAGAAGGGCCGGCGGATGACGAGGGTGATGAACAGGCGCTGGATTTCGTTGCAGGTGAGCGGTATGAGTCCATCTGGTGTGGGGTGGCGGGCGTGTTCGTCGGCGCGGACGGCGGCGAGGCGTGGGCGAGCATGGCCAGGGTGACCCAGCGGGACCAGGACGCGTAGCGGCGGACCTGGTGCTCGTCCAGTCCGGCCAGGCCCTTGCCGGACTGGAACGTCTCTTCCACTCGCCATCTTGATCCAGCTACCCGCACCAGGGTGGCCAGGGGCACGGGCCGGGGTGAGTAGCAGCGGTAGTAGGCGAATTCTCCGGTGGTGCGGTTGCGGCGGATCAGCAACTGTTGGCTGCCGGGGGCGGGGTCGGCCAGGTCGATGGCGGCCCAGTCGTAGAAGCGGTGCCCCTTGGCTCCCGCTCCGGCGGACAGCTTCTGCCAGGCCCGCTTCGGTACCTTCTTGGCCAGGGCGTCCGCGCGGAACTTCCCGGCCCGGGTGGTGACTTCGTGGGAACAGGCGACGGCGAGCACGTAGCCGGTGCCGCGCTTCTCCAGTGCGGCCCGCAGTTTCGGGTTGCCACCGTAGACCTCGTCGCCCGTGACCCACGATGCGTGGTGGCCGGCGTCCAGGAACCGGGTGATCATGCGGACGGCGAGTTCCGGCTTGGTCGCGAAGGCGGTGTCCTGGTCGAGTCCGGCATCCCGGCAGCGGTCGGGGTCGGCCGTCCAAGAGCGCGGCACGTACAGTTCCCAGTCCACTGCCGCGTGCCCGCGCCGGCCTGCGTAGACCAGGTAGACAGCGACCTGGGCATTTTCGATCCTGCCCGCGGTGCCGGTGTACTGGCGCTGGACGCCGACAGTGCCGGTGCCCTTCTTCACGTCCCCGGTCTCGTCGACCACCAGTACTGCCTGGTCGTCGTGCAGGTGGTCCACCACGTAGTCACGCACGTCGTCGCGGACCCGGTCGGCGTCCCACTTGGCCCGCCCCAGCAGGTGCTGCATGCCGTCCGAGGTCCTCTCCCCGGCCCACTCGGCGATGGTCCAGCAGTTCTTGCGCGGCAGGTCCGGCAGCAGCCCGAGCACCAACCGCCCAGCCCGGCGCCGGGGTTCGACCCGGGCAAAGCGGCCTGCGATCCGGCTCATCAGGCCATCGAACGCCTCCTGCCAGCGGGCAGGGTCTACGCTGTGACCTGCGGCCACCGCGCGATCGTTTGTCTTCACACACCGATGATCAACGGTGGCCGCACCCGTCTCCACAGCGCGTCAGGGTCGCGCAGGGTCCGCCTGCCGTCCTGTGTCAGGAGGACATGTGCAACGTGGCGAAGTCTGGTGGGTCGAGTTCGACGAGCGGCGGCCGGTCGTACTGCTGTCGGAAGGCGACGCGTCCGGGATCCGGGTGATGCAGGTCGTGGCTCCGGCGGGCGTCGACATCAGCGCTCTGGGCGTCGAAGTGGCAGTAGGCGCCATGGAAGGACTGCCCTTTGAAGGCGTGCTGCGGTTCGCCTTCCCGCGTCCAGGCTTTACCCCTTGCACGTGGCTGACCACCGTGTCCCGGGACGACCTGATCGAGCGGGCGGGCGCACTGCCCTACGCGAAACTCAGCGAGATTGAGGATGCCCTCCGACTCACTGGACAGGCGAAGGAGCGGACCCCGGCGACGACCGCGAAGCTCAGCGAGATAAGGGACGCCCTCCGTCTCGGTGGACTTGAGTAGTCGGGTAGGCGGAGAAGGAACGGACACCCCCGCTGGCGTGGTCGATCTCGTCCAGATGATCGACACTGGCCACCTGTCTCCTCGGCGCCCCTCACCATCAAGATCACGATCTACGGCTGGAGTATTACCTGGGCCCGTGCGGCCTGTTCTCATCCTGCCCTGTCCGGGGTCTCCCGCGCACACTTCGGCGAGTTGCTCGAAGAACTCGCCCCGAAGTGGCAAGCGAGCCGGGTATCGGCGATGGGTGAACGCTGCGGCGGCTGACGTACTGCAGGTGGCCCGCCGGGTCGTAGCGGCCCAGCAGCAGCGTGCGGTGCGCGGCAAGCGACCTGGTGACCGCGCCGATCACGGCCTCCGTGGTGACCCGCACCTTGTACTTCCGCCACGACCGCACGCCCCCGCGATAGGACTCCTCCAGCCGCTTGAAGCACAGTCCCTCCACCCCGGCCGCCGTCCACGTAAGCCACTCCTGTGCCAAGGCCGGGCCGGTCGTCGACGACGTCGCGCGTACGGCCAGACAGTCAGGTCGCCGCCTCGCTGGACCAGGTCGAAGGCCACGAAATGCGCCGGCCACTCCCGCGTCGCCTGAGCGGCAGCTGCCCCGCGCCGGGCGAGCCGCTGCTGCAGCCGCTCGAACGCCAGCCTGTCCCGCGCCCACACCACCAGCTCGCCATCGATCCCGGTGTCCGCCGGCAGCTGAGCCAGGGCCGCCGCCCGGATCTCGGGGAACGCGGCTGTCATGTCCGTGCCGCGCCGTGAGCGCAGCAACACCCGCCCGCCCTCGTACACGGCGAGCTGAACACGGTAGCCATCCCATTTCGGTTCACCCGCCCACCCGGCAGCAGCACAGGGTCGGACACAGGGGCGGCGAGCATCGGTTCCGGCAGTGTCCGCATCACAGCCCATGCCTTCCACGCAGCCCGCCCGTCGGCAAACCGAGTGCGCGTACGCACCCGACTACTGGCCCGACCACGGCAGGTCAGCGCACTACAACACCTCGCCGGGGGCTGTGTCTGAGCTCCTGGCGCACGTCCAGGCAGCGCAGCCGGACACTGAGCTGCCCCGGAACCCGTGTCGTACGGTCCGACGTCGCGGTCGCCCACCGTCCGCAACGGATCTCACCGAACCCGGCGGTGCCGCCGGTACGGCCGAGAGATCTGAACCAATACCGGGAATCAGGCGGCGACGAGCTCCTGCTCGCGGTCCGGCGTCCTGACCTTGGGCTTCTTGTTCGGCAGCGAGAGCCGGAAGACCTTGTGCCACGCGGAGAACACCTGCTTGGGCAGCGACCCGGTGACGTACTCCAGCTCGTACTTCTCGAACAGCGCGCGCACCTTCACCGCGACCTCGGCGTACCGGTTGCTCGGCAGGTCCGGGAACAGGTGGTGCTCGATCTGGTGCGACAGGTTGCCGGTCATGAAGTGCATGGCCTTGCTGCCGCTGATGTTCGCCGAGCCCATCATCTGGCGCAGGTACCACTGGCCGCGCGTCTCGCCCTTGATCGACCGGCGCTCGAAGACCTGTACGCCCTCGGGGAAGTGCCCGCACATGATCACCGAGTGGGTCCAGACGTTGCGGACCAGGTTCGCGGTGAACGTGGCGGCGAGCGTGGTGAGGAACGACGGGCCCGACAACAGCGGGTGGATCACGTAGTCCTTGAGCACCTGCTTGCGGATCTTGCGGCCCACGGCCTTGGCCCGCGCGCGGAACTCCGGGTTCTTGCGGCGGCGCTTGTTCAGGTTCTTGCCGAGCTCCAGGTCGTACGCTGCGATGCCGTACTCGAAGAAGCAGGCGTTGATGAAGTTCCACAGCGGCTGGCCGAGGTGGAACGGGTGCCACTTCTGGTCCTCGTCGACGCGCATGATGCCGTAGCCGAGGTCGTTGTCCTTGCCGATCACGTTGGTGTACGTGTGGTGCAGCTCGTTGTGCGAGTGCTTCCACTGGTCGGCCGGCGAGACGTGATCCCATTCCCAGGTGGTGGAGTGGATCTTCGGGTCCCGCATCCAGTCCCACTGGCCGTGCAGGACGTTGTGGCCGATCTCCATGTTGTCCATGATCTTCGCCACGGACAGCCCGGCGGTGCCGAGCAGCCACGCGGGCGGGAAGAACGAGAACAGCAGCACGCCCCTGCTGACCAGCTCGAGCTTGCGCTGCGCCGAGATGACCTTACGGATGTAGGCGGCGTCTTTCTCGCCGCGGTCGGCGATCACCTCGTCGCGGATCGCGTCCAGCTCGCGGCCTAGCTCCTCGATCTGCTCCGCGGTCAGGTGGGCGGTGGGGTCGATGGCGGTCAAGGTGCTCCTACCGTTCGATGTCGCAGGGGCCCGCCGCGGCGGACACGCAGGTCTGGATGAGGACGCCCGGCTCGGCCTCGGTGATCTCGCCGGTGCGCAGGTCGCGGACGGCGCCCGCCTTGAGCGGTGTGACGCAGCCGAAGCAGATGCCCATGCGGCACCCGGAGGGCATGAGCACGCCGGCCTCCTCGCCGACGTCCAGCAACGGCGTGGCGCCGTCCGCGTCGACACTCTTGCCGGTGGCGCTGAACGTGACCTCGCCGCCGTCGTCGCCGGCGACGACGATGCTGGGGCGGAAGCGTTCGGTGTGCAGGCGCTCCTGTACGCCGTGCTCGCTCCAGTGCTCTTCGGCGGCGTCGAGCAGGCCCGCGGGCCCGCAGGCCCAGGTCTCGCGCTCGGCCCAGTCGGGCACGAGTTCGTCGAGACGGGCGATGTCGAGCATGCCGTCTGTGTCGGTGTGCACCTCGGTGAGCCGCAGCTTCTTGTCCGCGACCAGGCCGTGCAGTTCGTTGCGGAAGATCACGTCTTGCGGCTGTGGCGCGCAGTGGACCATGACGACGTCGTCGAACTCGGTGTCGCGCAGCATGCCCATCACGGGCGTGATGCCGCTGCCGGCCGTCAGGTAGAGCACCTTGGCCGGCTTGGCCTGCGGCAGCACGAAGTCACCGGTCGCCTGGTCGAGCTGGATCAGCGTGCCCGGTTTCGCCCTGCGGACCAGGTGGTTGCTGACCTTGCCGTCCGGGATCGCCTTCACGGTGATCGTGACGCGGCCGTCCTGGCGGTTTGTCGGCGAGGTGAGGGAGTAGGCACGCCACAGGCGCACCCCGTCGACGTCGACCCCGATCCGCACGTACTGACCGGCTGTGTGGCCGCGCCAGCCCCGTCCCGGCCTGATCACGATGGTCGCGGCGTCACCCGTCTCGGGGTGCACGGCCTCGATGCGCCCACGCAGGTCAGCGCCCGCACGCAGCGGGCTGACCAGGTCGAGGTAGTCCGACGGCAGCAGCGGCGTCGTGACCATCTCCAGCAGTTTCCACGCCCTGCTGCGGAGGGCTGTACTCGTCATGACTCCAGCTTGCTGCGCCTCAAGGCGTAAAGTCCTGACCGCAGGACGTAAATCTGGCTGGCTGAATTGTTCGCAGGGAATAGAAACGTGAGCCATGCAATCCGGAGGGCCAGCGAACTGGCCCTGGATGAGATGACGGTCACCGCACTTCGGGCCGCGCTGAAGAGCACCGCCGACGAGGTCGTCCAGGCGATCATCGACGAGGTCCCTCCCTACGCCAACGCTCTTTCGGGCCACATGGGCGCCACCATCCGCCGAGCCGTCCGCACCGCCCTGGGGCACTACCTGGACCTCGCGAGCGGGAACGCCACAGGAGGCGACGCCGGTGACGCAGCCTACGAGCTGGGCCGCGGCGAGGTGCGCGACGGCCGTTCGATGGACGCCCTGCTCAGCGCCTACCGCGTCGGCGCCCGCGTGGCCTGGCGATGCCTGGCAGCGGGTGCCGTACCCGCAGGTCTGCCCGCCGCCGAGGTCGCCAAGTTCGCCGAGCTGACCTTCGCCTACATCGACGAGCTCTCCGCCGCGAGCGCCGCGGGCCACGCCGACGAACTGGCCGCCCGGGGAAGGGATCAGGAGCGCCACCTGGAACACCTGGCCCGCGACCTCCTCGCCGGCGCGAGCCCGGACGTGCTGCTGGCCTCTGTTCAGCGGGCCGGGTGGCAGCCTCCGGATTCGCTGACCGCGGTCCTGCTGCCCGCCGCCCAGGCCCGGCCTGCCTACCGCGCGCTCGACCCGAGCACCCTCGTCCTCGACGATCTGCCGGACGCCACCGGTGTGCTGCTCGTCCCCGATGCCGACCGATCACATCTCTTGCGGCAGCTGACCGACCGCACCGCCGTGGTCGGCCCGGCCCGACCATGGACTCGTGCGTCCGCCTCGTACGCACGAGCCGTACGCGCGCGCTCCCTCTCCTCTGATATTCGCGACACCGAGGACCACCTGCCCGAGCTGGTGCTGAGCGCCGACGTGGACGCGTTCGCGGACCTGCGTGCCCGAGCCCTCGCACCGTTGCGGACCTTGCCTGTCGCGACCGCACAGCGGCTGGAGGAGACGTTGCGGGCGTGGCTGCTGCACCAGGGCAGGCGGGACGAGGTGGCGGCGGCGTTGTTCGTCCACCCCCAGACAGTCCGGTACAGGATGTCGCAGCTGCGGGAGCTGTTTCCGGATCTCGCGTCGCCACACCGGGTCCTTGAACTGACGCTGGCGGTCGGTCTTCGGGTCAGCTGACGAGTACTGCCTCGTTCTCGGTGCCATCAGCTGGCATGCGGCCCGGGGAAGAGCGGTATTGGCCAGCTGAGACCAGGGGTTGATGTGAAGACCGGACAAGGCCTCGGGAAGCCCGTTGGGGGCGCTGCCTCTGAGAAGCGCGGAGCGAGGTCGTGCCCTGCAGCACGTCCATCGCCCGCGCCCACCGCGTACGGTGCCCTGCGACGCCTACAGGAAGGGCGCTTGCGCTCTTGGTCCGGTATGACCATTGCACCCACACGGGGAGACGCCAGCGGCCAAGGTCCCGGGTTGCGCTAGGCCATTTCGTTTGGATCAGACGGTCGTTGGTCCGGGTGTGCCGTTGACTGATGCGCAGTGGGCGCGGATCGAGCCGTTACTCCCGGACCGGACGCCGAAGCGGGGTGGCCGCTGGCGGGATCATCGTGAGGTGATCGACGCGATCGCCTTCAAGTTCCAGACCGGTACCCAGTGGGTGCACCCGCCGGAGAAGTACGGCAACTGGCGAGGCGTCTACAACCGGCTGCGGATGTGGGCCGTCGACGGCACCTGGGAGCGGGTGTTCACCGCACTGGTCGCACACGCAGACGCCGACGAAGACCTCAACTGGGCCGTCTCGGTCGACTCGACCATCGTGCGCGCACACCAGCACGCGGCCGGAGCCCGCAAAAAGGGGCCCCGGCCGGCGAGCCGGACGATCACGCCATCGGCCGTTCCCGCAGCGGACTGACCGCGAAGATCCACCTCGCGGCCGATGGCCGGTGCCGACCACTGGCGTTCGTCCTCACCGCCGGCCAGGCCGGCGACGCACCCGCCTTCACGGACGTCATGTCCCGCCTGCGCGTTCCCCGCCCTTTTGAACGGCCCCGCACCAGGCCGGACCTGGTCCTGGGCGACAAGGCGTACTCCTCCCGCGCGATCCGCGACCACCTGCGCAGACGCGGCATCCGCGCGGTGATTCCGGAACGCGCCGACCAGCAGGCCAACCGGCGGCAGCGCGGACAGGCGAGCGGCAGACCGCCGGCCTTCGACCGCGAGGCACACAAGCAACGCAACACCGTCGAGCGGTGCATCAACCGCCTGAAGCAGTGGCGCGGCACCGCCACCCGCTACGAGAAGACCACGACCATCTACCTCACCGGACTTCACATCGCGGGCACCTTCCTCTGGTCCACCCGCTGATCCAAACGAAACCGCCTAGCGCCGGTGGTTTCCGATGGTGACGACGCCCTTCGTCGTGGCGCCGGTCCTGTTGTCGTAGAGGACATCGCCGGTGGACTTGTTCCAGATCTTGATGCGGAAGGTGTCCGGGCCGTCGGTGGCGGTGATTCTGAAGGCGTAGCCGCCCTTGCCGTCCATCGTGCCGGTGCCCTGGTAGACGGCCTGGGAGCCGTTGACCACGAGCCAGTCGGAGCCGGTCGAGCGGAAGGTGAGCCGGGCGGAGCCGAAGACGAACGTGGCCTTGCCGGTGGGGACGGTGGCTCCCTTCCGGTACTGGGCGCCCAGGGTGAACGCCGCCTTTCCGGTCAGCCCCGGCCCGGCCGGGTAGGCACCGGCCGGCGAGGTGATCGTGCCGACGCCGGCAGCGGGGCCGGCGGCACGGTCGTAGACGATCAGCTCCGCGAGCGTGGTGCTGTCCGTGCCCTCGTCATCGTCGGTGACGGTGACGACCGGGCGGTGGATGCCCGCGTCGTCGTAGACGTGTGCGGCGCGGCAGCCGGAGTCGGTGACCGTGCCGGCCGTCGGCCGGCTGCCGTCCTTCCAGTCGACCTTGCAGGTGTGGCTGTCGGCCGAGCCCGGATCGTCGAAGGACGCCGTGACGACGGCGGCCTTGCCCGCCGGGACGGGCGAGCCGGGGCCCTCTGCGGAGGTGATCGACGGGGCGGCGTTGGAGACCTTGACGGTCGCGGTGTCGGTGCCGCGTCCGCCGGTCAGGGTGACCTGGTAGGTGTCGTCGTCGGTGCAGGTGAGCGTCGTGCGGGCTGCTGCGGGGTTGGCGACGGCACACGGGGCGCCGTCCTGGACGGTCCACTTGGGGGTGCCGGCCCCGGAGACGGTGCCGGCCAGCGTGATCGTCTCGCCCTCGGTGCCGGTGACGTCCGCACCGGCGTGGACGACGGTGACCGGGTCGATGCCGCCGAGGGTCGGGACGACCTTCTTGATCAGACCGTCGGAGTCGAACTCCAGCTTGTCGATGGTGGTTTCGCGGTGGGTGCCGTCACCGCCGGGGATGGCGAAGCGGTGGTAGGCGATGTACCAGTCGTCGGTGTTCGGGACGTGGACGACGGAGTGGTGGCCCGGGCCCTTGATGCCCAGGGACAGGTCCTTCTCCAGGATCACGCCCTGCTTGGTCCAGGGGCCGGTGGGCGAGGGGCCGGTCGCGTAGGCGACGCGGTAGTTCTCGTCCCGGGTGTCGTTCTCCGACCACATGAAGTAGTAGGTGCCCTTGCGCTTGATGACGAAGGTGCCCTCGTTGTAGCCGCTCGGGGTGATGTCCGTGACCTTCGAGGTGTCGATGGAGGTCATGTCGTCGCCCAGCGGGACGACGTAGGCGCGGCCGTTGCCCCAGTAGAGGTACTTCGTGCCGTCGTCGTCGGTGAAGACCGCCGGGTCGATCATCTGGCCACGGAAGTCACCGGCCTTCAGCAGCGGCTTGCCCAGGGCGTCCTTGAACGGCCCGGTGGGCGAGTCGGACACCGCGACGCCGATGTTCGCGTCGGCGCAGAAGTAGAAGTAGTACTTCCCGTCCTTCTCGGTCATCGCCGGCGCCCAGGCCCGGCTGTCCGCCCAGCTGACGTCCGGCCCCAGGTCGAGGATGACGCCGTGGTCCTTCCAGTGGACCAGGTCGGTGGAGGAGTAGGCCTTGAACCGCGTGCCGCTCCAGCCCTCGAAGCCGTCGGTCGTCGGGTAGATGTAGAAGGTGTCGCCGAAGCGAACGATGTCCGGGTCGGCGTTCAGCCCCGGCAGGACCGGTGTCTTCATGATCAGTGCCGTCACGGTCCAGGTGCGCTTCGCACCGTCGGAGCCGGTCACCTCGTACGTCACGGGCTTGGTGAAGTCCTGCACGCTGCCGGAGGCGGGGCTGATCGACGCGCCATGGGCCAGACTGAACTCCGGTGCCAGCGCGGTGATGTCCGTGCCCGCCTTCAGCGGCAGGGTGACCCTGCTGCCGGCGTCGTCGACGAGTGCGTCGACCTTCAGCGCCGGGTGCGTCACCTTGGCGATGCCCGTCGTGTTGCCGCTGAGCTCCTGGACCTCCGCGGGCGACAGGGCCCGGTCGTAGACGCGGAAGTCGTCGACCTCGCCGCCGAAGTACGGGTCCGCCCCGTACAGCGACCTGCCGATGTAGCCGCTGTAGTCCTTGTTCGCGTCGTACAGATCGGCCGGCTTGATGCCGACGCCGGTCGCGCGGGCCGCCTCGAAGCCTTCGACGTACAGGACCATCGTGCCGGTCGAGCCGTCGAGGGTCACGGTGACGTGCCGCCACTGCCCCGGCGTGAGCTGCGAGCCGGCCGTCAGCTTCGACTCCCCCGACCAACTGGCCTTGGTGATCGCGGAGTACAGCTTGGAGCTGCCGTTGGACGGTGTGGCGAAGAGGTACTTGTCGCTGTCCGGGCCGATCCCGAACAGCCACTGGAACCCGTCGCCGCCCTTCCACTTGGCGTACGTCGACACGGTCACGCTGTCGGCGTTCTTCAGCACGCCGTTCGGGATCTTCACGTACGGAGAGGCGGTGGAGCTGCCGGAACCGCCGGACATCCTGAACGAGCCGCCGTGCACGCCGCTGCCGAAGTCGGGGGTGCGGACGTACGTACCGTGGTGGCCGTGCCCACTGGAGTCACGGGCGATGCTGCCGCTCGTCTCGTCGAAGTCGTAGTGCAGGAGCAGATCGGTTGGGACGTCGGAGCCCTCCTGCGACACGGTGACCTCGGCCCGGACCGCAGTCGCGGCGCCGTTGGGCAGGCTGCCGGTCACGGTGAAAGTGCCAGGCTGTGCGTACGACGCCGCCGGTACGTCCGCCCAGTCGACGGAGACCGGCCGCTTGACGCCGTCGGCGTACTCGGCGACGACCGTGGCCGGCAGGACCGGGGCGACGCCGACCCGCGTCTTCACCGACACGTCCTCGACGCTCTTCACGAGCTGGTCGGGTTGGTACGCGCGCAGCAGCCGGTCGTACTCGGCCTGGGTGACCGGCAGCACGGTGCCGTGGCGGGGCTTGGCGGGCAGGTCGTAGCCGGTGGAGGGGGTCCAGGTGCCGGAGTCGAGGTCGGTCGTCTCGAACGGGATGTAGCCGCGGCCGCCGAACTCGTCGAGGAACGCGTACCACTTCTCCTCGGTGTTGGACTTGAACACCAGCGGTCCCTCGGCGGCGTTCATCGCGCCCTTGCCGATGCCCTCGGCGACGGCGGCCCAGGACGGGTTCAGGATCGAGTCGCTCTTCTCCTGGAAGATGAACTTGCTGTTGGGGGTGGAGGAGGTGTTGTTCCGCTCGTCCTTGGACAGGCGGTAGTACGTCCCGTCGTGCCGGATCATCGTGGAGTCGATGACCGAGTAGCCGCGGTCGATCCAGACCTTGGGCTCGCTGAAGGTGTGGAAGTCGCGGGTGGTGGCGTACATCATGCGGTTGTACGTGTCGCCGGAGTGGTCGGCGTTGTCGTACAGCTTCGACGCCCAGAAGACGACGTACTCGCCGCGCTCGGCGTCGTAGAAGGCTTCCGGTGCCCAGGTGTTGCCGGCGCTGTCGGGTGAGACCTTGACCAGGCGCTGGTTCGTCCAGTGCACCAGGTCGGTGGACTCCCAGACCATGATGGACTTGCTGCCGGTGCGCTGGGAGGCGTCCCAGTCGCCGTTGCCGTAGATCCTGAGGTCGGTGGCGATCTGGTAGAACTTGTCGCCCTCCGGGGAGCGGATGATGAACGGGTCGCGCAGGCCCTTCTCGCCGAGGGTCGAGGTGAGAACCGGCTTGCCGTCGTTCAGCTCGCGCCAGTGCAGCGGGTCGTTGCCCTTGCTGAGGGCGGCGTAGAGCTGTTCGCCGTCCGAGGTGCCCTCGCCGGTGAAGTAGCTGAACATGTAGCCCTTGAGAGCCGCCTTGACAGGCAGTTCGGGCACCTTGGCCGTCATGACGCGCGTGGCCTCGGCCTCGCCCTTGGTGACGGTGGCGGTCAGCTCGACGGTGGTGGCGCCGTCGCCGTGCGCGGGGCGGTGGACCTCGCCGTCGGCGGAGACGACGTCCGGCTTCGCGGAGGACCAGGTCACGGTCGTGCCGAAGGCGCCGCTCTTGGGCAGGGTGAGGTTGCCGCGTGCGTCGTCGAGATTGTGGACCGTGAGCGCCTCGGCGGCCTGCCGGGTGGCGGCGTCGTCGTCGAGCGCGGGCCGGACCGTGACGTCGAAGGTCTTGGTGCCGGTCACGGTGCCCTTCGTCAAGGTCGCCGTGAGCGTGGCGCGGCCGTCCGGTGAGCCTGCCTCGGGACGGGTCACCTTGCCGGTGTCCGACACCACGGACGGATTGTCGCTGTCCCAGCTGATGGAGGAGCCGCCGGCCGTGCCGGTCTTCGGCAGATCCAGGTCGGAGGTGACGCCGCTGGTGTCACCGAGGCTGAGGGCCTCCTCGTCGTCGGCGACGCCCTGCGTGGCGACGGGGAGGGAGAGCTGCTCGACCTCCGAGCCGGCCAGTGCCCGGTCGTATACACGGAAGTCGCGTATCCGGCCCTTGAAGAGCTTGTCGCCGTCGTAGACGGACTTGCCGATGTAGTTGGCCTTGGTGGTGCCGGAGCCGATGGCACCGGGCGTGGTGGTGACCGAGGTGTTGCGGCCGACCTCGACGCCGTCCTCGTAGAGCAGACCTGTGGAGCCGGTCTGGGTGTAGGTGAGGTGCTTCCACACTCCGCGGGTCAGGTTGTGGGAGTCGGACGGCTTGGTGGTCTGCTCGGTCGACCAGTTGCCCGTCGCGACGGAGGTACGGAAGGAGTTGCCGGTGGTGAACAGGTAGCCGTTGCCGTTGCCCGCGCTGGTGTTGCCGAAGCCGTAGAGGAAGTAGGGCGTGCTCTGGGCGGAGTCGATCAGTACGTCCATGGAGACCGTGATCGAGTCCATGCCCCTCATGACGTCGTCCGGCGCCTTGATGTAGGTGTCCGACCCGTTGAAGGCGAGCCCCTGGCCGGATGCCGACCAGTCGGCGGTGCCGCTGACCGTGCCGTTCCGGCCGTTGCCGGAGGCGTCGGTGACGGTGCCGCCGGAGCCTGCGTCGAGCTTGTACCACAGGGCCAGGCCGTCGGTGATGTCCGCGGCTCCGGCCGCCGGTGCCGCCTGTGCGGGAGCGACGGGTCCGGCGAGGGTGAGCAGCACCGACGCGGCGGTCAGTCCGGCGAGATGGCCCGCCCAACGTCTCGCGCGGCAGTGGAGGCGTGCGAATCGTGCGACGTGCGTCATGTCGAGGTTCCCTGCTGAGGCATGGCCATGGGCGGACAAGGCGGAACGGAAAGACGAGAGGTCGACGAGGCGAGGGCACGTCCTTGCCGCGGGCCTGCCGTTACACGCAGGTAACGTGTGTTGCGAGAGTCTCATTCGACGTCCCGGGCAGCGTCAATAGGTTCCGAACAATGTCCGACAGGCCGAACAATCCGCACGGCTCGTGGTGGTCTACGGGGGCGTCGGCGACGCGCTGATCGTCCTGCGCAGCAACGGGCCCGAGGCGGCCTTTTACGGCATCCACGGAGCCACCGCCGTGGTGGTGCCGGCGATCAGCGTGCTCCTGCTCGTCGCGTAACCGCTTGGCATGCCGCACGCGCCGGACGCAGGCCGTGATCACGGCGTTCCGCTCGGGCTCGCGTTACGCCGGGCGGGCGACTTAAGCATATTTTCTCGCCTTTTGCTCCACCTATGAGCAGGGAACGCCGAATCAGCTCGACCAGCAGGAGAGCGTGCCCATGACCGGGACAGCAGACCCGCACCAGAACCCCTCGCGCGCCCTGCCCGACTGCGCGGTCGAGCCGATCGCCGGCATCCTGGCCGAATTCGTGGACGAGCGCATGGGGCAGCGGATCGCCCAGGGCCAGGACCCGGTTCTGCGGCCGGTCTTCGTCAAGTACCACGGCACCGCCCGGGGGGTGCTCACGGTCACCCCCGGCCTCCCGCAGGACCTCTGTATCGGATTCCTCAGGGCCGCCCGGGACCAGCCGGGCGGTCTGACCGCCTGGGTCCGCTTCTCCAGCGACACCCTGCCGGACCGTCCGGACTTCCGCCGGACCCTCGGTATGGGCATCAAGCTGTTCGGCGTTCCCGGCCCGAAGCTGCTGGAGGACGAGGGCCACGCGGACACACAGGATCTCGTGCTGCAGAACCACGAGGTGTTCTTCGTCGACACCGCCCGGGACATGTGCGAGTTCCAGCAGGACCCGGTCGCCTACCAGAACGCGCACCCGGTGACCCGCAGCATTCTGCAAGCCATGCGCAAGCCCGAGGAGAGCGCGCTGACGGCCGGCTACTGGGGCGTGCTGCCATACGCGTTCGGGCCCGACCGCCATGTGAAGTACGTGCTCGTGCCGGTCTCCTGCCCACCCGGTGACCCGCAGGCGGTGCCCCCGGAGGAGGACCCCTCCTTCCTGCGGGAAGACCTGCGGCACCGGCTGGCCGCGGGTGAGGCGACCTTCGACCTGATGGTGCAGTTCCGCACGGACCCGGACCGGATGCCCCTGGACCGTGCCACCGTGCGCTGGGAGGAATCCCTGAGCCCCCCGGTCCGGGTGGCGAGACTGACCCTGCATCAGCAGGACGTCCGGGCGCGCGGCCAGGACGCCTACGGCGAGAACCTGGCCTACAACCCCTGGCACAGCCTGGCCGAGCACCAGCCGGTCGGCAGCATGGCCGAGGCCCGCAAGGTGGTGTACCGGGCGTCGGCCGCACGGCGCCGCGACGCGAACGGCGTTCCGGTGGCGGAACCGGGTCCCGCCCGGCCGCCGTCCCGTGAACCCCTCGGGCGTGACACCCGGATCGTGCGGGCCGCGATCCATCCCGCCATCGGAGTGGCGCGGGTCGGTGACAGCGCGGACGAGTTCTTCCTCGCGCCCGAGGTGGACGACCCTCCGCCGCTGCCCGCCGGCTCGTACAAGGACGCGACCGGCGCCCTGAAGCGGCAGGCGGCGCGCTTCCGTGTCTACGGCTACAACGCCGCCGGAGAGCCGGTCGCCGAGCTGACCGCGGACAACGCGGACATCCGGTGGACCGTGCAGGTGGCCAACAAGAAGGCTGCCTGGTACCAGTTCCAGCTGGCCCTGGACATCCCGGAAGCGGCCGCCGCACCCGCCAGCACGCCCCGCAACCCCAAGGTGCCCGCCGAGGAGCGTGGCCGGCTGGTCATCGACCCCGGTCCCCGTTCGATCCGCGGCCGGGAACGCGGGGGCCGGCCCGAGTACCGGTTCGACACGGGCTGCTTCCTCGGAAAGCCCGTTCCTCTCGGTGAGGTGCGCACGGACGGCGCCGGTCGGCTGCTGTTCCTCGGCGGGCACGGCGTCTCGGCCTCGGTGGATCACGCTCAGGCCATGCACTTCGCCAACAACGACGGCTGGCATGACGACGTCTCCGACGGCCCGGTGACCGCCCGCGTGCGCGTCGACGGCCGTTCCGTGCCCGTCGAACCGGCCTGGGTGGTGGTGGCGCCACCGAACTTCGCGCCGGAGCTGAAGTCCGTACGCACGATGTACGACCTGCTGCGCGACCTCTTCGTGTCCTGCGGAACGCTGCCGCCCCCGGAGGGCGTCTCGTTCACCCGTGACGTCCTGCCGATCCTGCGGCGCATGTGCGATCTCCAGTGGGTCAATCGCGGCATCGCCGCGTTGTTCGGGCACGGCGGGCGCGAGCACTTCCTGGCGCCCGGACGGCTCGCCAGGCTGGCCGACCCCGGGCCCCGCAACGCGGAGCTGCGGCAGCAGATCTGGGCCACCATGCGGGATCTCGACCGTGACGGGCTCTCGCCCGTACCGTGGCCGCCGCTCTACGGCGACTCGATGAGCGTGCGGCCGGTCTCCGCGCGGCAGCACCTGACGCTGTCTTCGCTGCAGTACCGGTCCCTGGCCCGGTGGGCCGCAGGGGACTTCGACGCCGACTACGACCCTTCGGCGGTACCGCCCGCGAACCTCGACGAGGTCCCACTGGCGCAACGGCCGGGCATGCTCGACCGCGCGGCCCTGTCGTTCTGTCTGGCCGACGCGTTCCACCCGGGCTGCGAACTGTCCTGGCCGATGCGCCACAGCACGCTGTACTCGGCACCCTTCCGGGTGCGCCACCGCGATCCCGGCACCGCCGAATCCGACTACGGCCAGGTGCTGACTCCGCAGACGGCCCTCGGCGTCGACGGCCCGCTGTACGCGCAGGGACCGGGCGACCTCACGCGCTGGATGGCGGTGCCCTGGCAGACCGACACCGCCCGCTGCCGCTCCGGCTACTACCTCGGGTACGGCCCTCGCTACGACCCCTACCTGCCCACCTTCTGGCCCGCGCGCGTACCCAACCACGTGCTGACGGAGCAGGACTACAAGAAGGCGATCGACCCCGGCAGCCCCGCAGAGGAACGCCGGGCCGCCTTCGAGCGCCGAGCCGTGTGGGACAGGTGGCTGCCCCCGGACCGCATCGAGCAGATGAACGCCATGGTCAAGGACTTCGGCAAACTGGGCCTCGTCGAACGCCGCGCAGGCGCCGCCGACGACCCGGAGCTGCCCGCGACGATGTTCGTCGAGTCCACCGTGGGCTTCCACCCCGAGCAGCCTCCGCCCGCGCTGCGGAACCTGCAATGCCTGCACGTGCCGGAGGCAGCGGACCCGGCACTGGACGGCAGCGCCGTGGCCGCGGCCCTCGCCCGGACGGACGTGCCCCACGAACAGGTCATGGCGGGCTACTTCGAGAAGGTCGCACGCTTCCCGGACGAGCGGTGACCTACGAGGTGAACGGTGACCTACGAAGTGATCGTGGCCGGAGGCGGTCCGGCAGGCGCCGTCGCGGCCCTGGTCCTGGCGCGGGCCGGGCGTCGTGTCCTGCTCGTCGACAAGAGCACGGACGGTCCCCGGTCCTCCCCTTTCCGGATCGGGGAGACCCTGCCACCCGCAGCCAGGCCGCTGCTGCACGATCTGGGCCTGTGGCCCGAGTTCGCCGCGGCCCCTCACCTGCGGTGCGTGGGAACCTACGCCTCCTGGGGGTCGGAGACACTCCACGGCCACAGCCACCTCCACGACCCGCACGGACACGGCTGGCACCTGGACCGGACCCGGTTCGACGCGTTTCTGCGGAGCGCCGCCGAAAGGGCGGGGGCCGAACTGCGCCGGGCCGAAGCCGTGCCGCACCCCACCCCCGCCGGTGACCGACGCGTACTGATCCGCGAAGGCGGCCGGCTCCAAGAGGTGCGCTGCGACTGGGTCGTGGACGCCACCGGCCGCCGCGCCGTGATCGGCCGCCGGCAGGGCCGACGCCACAAGCAGGACAGGCTCGTCGCCGTGTACGCCCTGTTCGGACGACGGCTCCCCGGTCATCACACCGAGGACACCGAACTCCGCACGCTCGTCGAGGCGGTGCCCGGCGGCTGGTGGTACACGGGCCGGGTTCCGGCCGGACGACTGGTCGCACACCTCACCGACACGGACCTGACCGACTCCTCCCTGCGCACCGTCGAAGGGTTCCTCGGCGCCCTCGGGACCACCCGCCACATCCGCACCCGCCTCGACGGCTACGACCCGGCCCACGCCGCGGCACCCCGCTGGACCCCCGCCCACGGGCTGCGTCTGTCCCCCGCGGCGGGTCCCGGATGGATCGCCACCGGAGACGCCGCCCTCGCGGTCGACCCGCTCTCCTCACAGGGCATCCTCAACGCCCTCCACACCGGAGCCCGCGCCGGCCGGACCGTCGACCGGTGCCTGTCCGGCGAGACGGCCGCCCTCGCGGAGTACTCCCTGTTCCTGGAGGGGATCACGGACATTTACGAGCGACATCACGCCGAGACCTACGGCCAGGAACAGCGCTGGCCGGGTCACACGTTCTGGGAACGCCGCCGACGGCCACGGCACAGGCGCCCCCAGCCGTGACCCGCGGTCCGGCCTGCGCTTCATCCGAGGGCCCACCGCTGATAGGGGCCGCCGTTACAGGTCTACAGGACTACTGGGTGTGCCGTTGGCGGTTCCGGCGTTGTACGCGTCCAGGCACAGGCCGGACCGGGCGCTGATGATGGTGCCGTTCGCGTTGACGCTCCAGCGTTGGTTCGTGCCGTTGGTCTGCGATGTGTTCGGCACGTCCAGCGAGCGGTCGGAGCCGGAACCGACGGTCGGCGCGCCGCTCGGCGGAGGGGGCGTCTGGCCAGGTGGCGCGCAGGGGCACTTGCTCCGGTACCGGGAGATGCCGCTGGAGTCCGCCCGGGACGGGCCCAGAAGTCGGGTGTAGCGCGTGTGGTGGTCGATGAAGATCTTGAGCCAGGGGATCATGCGGCGCGTCACGGCCGAGTTCCCGCACGTGGGGAAGCCGCCGCCGCCGTTGGTGAGCTCGGCGAAGGCGCTCTGCCTGCCGGCCGGCATGGGCGCGTAGAGGCCGTCGAGGTAGGACGGAGTGACGGTGCCGGCGTCCCGCGCACTGATGATCATCGTCCGAACTCGAAGGGTGGGCAGGTCCTGTGAGGGAGAGAACGGCGCGAGCGGAACGGCGGCCTTCAGGGACGGCCGCCGTCCGGCCGCGCTGATCGCGCCGCCGCCGCCCACGGCCGTCCGCAGCCCGACCAGCCTGCGCCCAGGACGGGGTCTTGCCCGGCCGGGGTCGGCCTCACCGGGCACCGACTCTGGCCGCCACTTGACCACATCGCCGTGTGCAGATGAAGAAGCTGGGATGCGGGGGCTGGTTACAGGCCGTGTTCTGCCAGGCCAGGGCCGTGCGGTACGTGCGTCGGTCATGACGACCTCCGGTGTGGGGGTGGGTGAACCCAGTGCGGATACTGTCGGATCTGCTGTTGGCCATGTTCGGATTCGGCGGGAGATAGGTCGCCGAGCAGCAAAAACGGTGAGCCGACCGGTTGTTGCTTGTTAGCGTCGGTCAGGGCGGCGGCACAACGGCGCCGCCCGTCACCCCGCGTTGACCGAAGGACACCATGACAACCATTGCTCACCGTGACGCCGACGCCCTCGCCTTACACCTGGACGAGGCGCGTCGTGACTACGCCGGCCTCAAGGACCGCGGTCTCTCACTGGACCTGACCAGGGGCAAGCCCTCACCCGAGCAGCTCGACCTGTCCGCTGAACTGCTCACGTTGCCCGGCGGGCGCTACACGGCACTGGACGGCACCGACTGCCGCAACTACGGCGCCCCGGGTGACGGGCTGCGGGAGCTGCGTGACATCTTCGCCCCCGCCCTCCAGGTGCCCGTCGACCAGCTGCTGGCGGTCGGCAACTCGAGCCTCGAGCTCATGCACGACTGCCTGGTGCACGCCCTCCTCGGCACTGTGCCCGGGGCCGAGGGCCGCTGGGCCGATCAACGGGTGGCCTTTCTCTGTCCGGTGCCCGGCTACGACCGGCACTTCGCCCTGTGTGAACGCTTGGGCATCGACATGATCCCCGTCCCGATGACCGACGGCGGACCGGACATGGGTGTCGTCGAGAACCTCGTGCGCTCCGACGCGAGGATCAAGGGCATCTGGTGCGTGCCCAAGTACAGCAACCCCGACGGCACCTGCTACAGCGACGAGACCGTGCGCCGGCTGTCCACCATGGAGACGGCCGCGCCGGACTTCAGGATCTTCTGGGACAACGCCTACGCGGTGCACCACCTCGACGGCGAGACGGGCGTCGGCGACATCCTCGCCGCATGCGCGGAGGCCGGCCACCCGGACCGGGTGTTCGTGTTCGGCTCCACCTCGAAGATCACTTTCGCCGGGGCAGGGGTCGCTTTCCTCGGCTCTTCTCCCGCGAACGTCGCCTGGTGGCGTGCCAACTCGACCAAGCGGACGATCGGCCCGGACAAGCTCAACCAGCTCCGCCACGCGCTCTTCCTCAAGGACACCGACGGGCTGCGCGCTCACATGCGCCGCCACCGACGGATCCTGGCGCCGAAGTTCGAGACGGTGGACCGCGTCTTCAGCGAGCAGCTCGGCGACACCGGGCTCGCCACGTGGACGCGGCCGAAGGGCGGTTACTTCGTCGCGCTCACGGTCCTCGACGGCTGTGCCCGTGAAGTGGTCCGCCTGGCCGCCGAGGCCGGCATCGCCGTCACCCCGGCCGGGGCCACGCACCCCCACGGCAACGATCCGGACGACCGGGTCATCCGCATCGGCCCCTCCTATCCGACACTCGAGGAGCTGGAGCAGATCGCCTACGGCATCACGGTGTGCGTGCGACTCGCCGGCTACGAGAGGCTGACCGCCCAGCGCTGATCACGGCCGGGGGCAGCCCCGGCCATGTGGTGCGGGTCGTGCAGGGACTGGGGCTGAGCGCCCACGATGTCATTGCCCGTCTGGCTGCAAGACGTGGCGGCCATCCGCGACCTGCGCAGGCGTGCGGAGGAAACGCGCGGCAGCGCACAGATCGACTTCGAAACGGACGTCGCGCCGCTGCTGCTTCGAGAGATGGGCTGCGTCTACCGTTGCGTGCTGGAACAGCGCGACATCCCGGAACCTCAACGCCTTCACCCAGCCCCATACGTCGGAGGGGATCCAGTTCCAGCTCCTGGGGCGCGGCGCCGCGCCCCAGGAGGCCTGACGGCGAGCGAGCAGGACCCGCCCCGATGCGGATGGTGGGCGGGCCCTGCTCGTGCGGACCATTGTCGGGACCGGGCGCCGGTGAGGCCACGAGTGAGGATCCGCCGGTGTGCGCGCGGCACGCACACCCCGTGCGCGCCGCGCGCCTCCGCGCACCCGGCGCTGCCCCGTGGCGCCGCCGGGTGCCGCATGGCGCCGGCCCGTGTGTGACCCCGGGTTATGCCGGTCGGCCTGCGGCGACGATACTGGCAGGGCGCACCTGTCCCCGTTCACAGTTGGACCCATGCCGACCTCCTCCACCGTCCGCCCCATGACTCCCGCCACGGTGTGGCTGGCCCGCGGCCGCCATGCCGAAGGCACCGCGGAAGACGTTCTCCGGCGCTCTCTGGAGGAGCGCAAGCGAAGTCGGGCCATCGACGACTTTCTGGAGTTGCCCGAGTCCGGGACCGAGGCCGCCCCGGCGGAGCGGGTCTTCGAGGCCCGCTGGCGGGTGGAGGAGACGGTGACCGTGCGGGCCCGGATCGGCGTGACGCCCGGGCCGGACGGCGGGCAGGAGTGGATCCTGGTCGCGGAGGCCGAGCAGCCGTGGAACGACCACTGGCCGTCGCCCGCCGGGCTGTTCTGGCCGGAGGAGCCGGACGTCGCCTGGGACCGGGACGGCGTCGCGGGGCTGTCCCTGCGGAAGGTCAATCCGCTTCCCCACGACGACAAGGAGACGCGGCGCCTGTTCCGGAACGCGGTGCGCGGTGGGTGGCACATCCACGTGGTCGTCCACGAGGCGATGACCACCGACGACCGCGGCCGGGTGCCGGTGGCGCGGTGGCTGCCGGTGGGGCTGCGGCACCGAGTGGTGGAACACCGCGCCGCGCCCCAGCAGCACCGAGGCCTCAACTGGGCCCTGCGCGATCTGGGGGTCCAGGTGCCGCGCGGCGGTGCCGTGGTGCTGCCCGGTAAGCCGGTTCCGGACGGTTACGACGCCGAGGACTTCTCCGTCCGCGCGGTCTTCCTCGACGGCTCGGAGCCCACCGACCTCGTCGACGCGGTGACGCGGTACGCCGCGCTGCCGAGACCGCTGCCCGACGGCGCCGAGGACGCCCTCACCGCTCTGCGCGAGGACTGGCACCTGCTGACTCTCGAGGAGGAGCTGGAGCGTCAGCGCGGGCTGGTGGCCATGTACGCCGAGGCGCTGGAGGCCATGACGAAGTCACGCGACCTGTACCGGCAGGCGGCCGAACGCGCCCACGAGGCCCTGGCCGCCTACCAGGAGTCCGCCGAGGCCGCTCCCGTGCGGCAGCAGCCCTCCGACACTCCCGTGGCGTCACCGCTACAACAGCTCACGCGTACGTTCGAACGCCTCAAAGGCAGGCCCCAGCGTCCCGTGGCCCCGTCCCGGGACGAGCGGTAGGGGCTCTTCCAGAGCTCTTCGCGACGGGGTGGCGAGGTCCGGGTCGGCCGGCTGCTCGGGGTGTATGCCGCGGCTGGACGAGGACGATCCCCTTCTCAACTCCATGGGCAGCAAGGGGATCGGGAAGATCGGCATCGTCGGGACGGCTCGGCGATCGGCAACGCGTTCCACCACCCCGCCGGCGTCCGCTTCCGTGAAGTCCCCCTGAGGCCCGGCCGGTACTGGCCGGGCTGCTCGACCGCCGGGTGGCGAACGGCGCCCGGACCGGACCGCTGCGGGCTGATCCGGTCCGGTACGGGGTGAGTAGGCGTCACTCCGCCGTTTGGCGTGCTTCGTCGGCGGGCTCGGCCGGCGCCTGGTCCGTACGGTCCGGGGCGGGTCGACAGGCCGTACCTCAGCCGGATCCAGCCAGTCCTGTGCGGCGGGGCAGGGCGCGCCTCTGCGGGGTCCTTCCAGTTCTTGCCCGGCACGGCGGACCGCTCGGCCGCCGCCTTCGAGCCGGCGGGAGCGGACCGCGTGCCCGCGTCGCCCGGGGCGGGGATGGCGGACCGCTGGGCCGCCGTGCCCGGGGCGGGGGCCACAGACCGCTCGGCCGTCGCGTCCGAGCCGGGGGGGGCGGCAGGCCGCGCGGCCGCGTGTCCCGTCCGACCCACGCCAGAGCCGACGGCTCGCACGTGCGCCTCGTCCGACTGATCCAAGCCACGGCCCCGCCCGTGCGCCTCGTTCGACTCATCCAAGCCACGGCCCCGCGCGTGCGCCTCGTTCGACTCATCCAAGCAATGGGCGGCAGCCCGCGCATACACCTCATCCGGCTCATCCAGGCCATGGCCGACAGCCCGCGCATACACCTCATCCGACTCATCAAGCCGGTCGCGGCGGGCCGGGCGAAGCTCACGTCCGCCTTGTCCGGGACCGGGACGGGCCGCGGGCCGCGTGGCGGCCTGGCTCGTCCGGTCCGGACCGGGGTGGCGGGCTGACCGCCTCGCCCGCCACCGGGTGAGAGCCGAGGGTGCCGGGCTCGATGCCCGGCCGGTCGGAAGAACCGTACGTCTCGTACGAGCCGAAGGCGGGCTGCGGGCTCGTCTGCTCCGCCGTCATGCGACGAGCGACGTTACGCTGGCCATGACCAGGTGCCCCCGTCACGCCGTGCCACTCGGGTGAGCCGGGATGACCCGCCGCACCTGCGGCGGCACGGCAAAACCGGCCGACGCGGCGACATGTCGGGCCCCGGCCGCAATACAGACGCCGGAAACGGGAATCCAGGAAAGGACCCCCCGTGTCACGGCACGCCAGGAGGAGGGCAGCCCGTGGATACGACCACAACGGTGATCACTGTGGCCGCGGTTCTCGCGGCCATCGTCCTCGTCCTCGCCGTCGGCGTCCTCGTGCGGCTGGTCAGAACCCGGCGCGAACTACGGCGCGCGGGACTGCCCACGGGCCCGCGCTGGGTCTTCTGGGGCGCGGTTCTCTATTTCGTGCTGCCCGCCGACGTGCTGCCCGACCCGGTCTACCTGGACGACATCGGCGTTCTGCTGCTCGCTCTGCGCACCGTCCGCGGCTCCCTCGGCGAGCGGGAGCGCAGTACGACACGCCGACCGGAGAACCGGCCGGACCGCCAACCGGCCCGATGACTACGGAAAGTAAGGAAACCAACCACCCGTTCGATTCGTATAAGTCTCTGGGAGCCGAAACGAGTCGGCGGACCGGGTGGCCGTGCCCCTGGATCCGGCTTGGTCGGCGCAGCACCGACGAGGGAGAGACGATGCAACCGTTCGCGCTCAACTACGCGCGCCCGGCAGTGGAGTTGGAAGCTGCCATTCCGTACGTGTACGACGCCGGACTCCAGTTGAACGTGCTCCACGACGGCCGGGTGGCCGCCTCCGACTTCGCCCTGCTGAGGGAGGTCGGCACCACGACGTCCACCGCCGGCTCCAAGACGCACTTCGACGACTGACCACGGGCCGCCGAAGATGACGGTACTGATCCTCACCTGCGAGGAGGACGTGACCGCGGACATGGTGGTCGTGCATCTCAACGCGACGGGGGTTCCCGTGGTCCGCGTCGACCCCGCCGATCTGACCGGTGGTGTCGCGCTGTCCGGGGAGTACGTCCACGGCCGTTTCCGCGGCCATCTGTCCGCCGGGGGGCGGCTGGTGAGCATCGGGGGGCTGCGGTCGGTATGGGTACGCAGGCCGGGCACCCCGGCCGGGCGGGCGGCCCAGCCGTCCGCGTGGCTGACCGAGGAGGCCGCCCAGGCGCTCTACGGCATGCTGCGGGGCTCGGACGCGCGCTGGATGAACCACCCCGACGCGGCCCGCCGGGCCCGGCACAAGCCCTGGCAGCTGCGTCTCGCCCAGCGGTGCGGACTGCCCGTGCCGGCGACGCTGATCACGACCTTCCCGCGCGCCGCCCGCGAGTTCTCGGAGCGCTACCCGGACCTGGTGGTCAAGCCGGTGTCGGGCGCGCATCCGCAGGACCCGCCCCGGGCGGTGCCGGCCAGCCGGGTCGCACCCGACACGGACTTCTCCGCGGTCGCGTTCGGGCCAACGCTGCTTCAGCGGCGGATCTCCAAGCGGGCCGACATCCGTCTCACCGTGGTGGGCGATCGGATGCTGGCGGCCCGCAAGGCGGCCGCCGCGGACGCGGACCCCGACGACGTCGACGTGCGGTTCGCCGCGCCCGGCGCACCGTGGCGGCCCACCGACGTGCCGTCGTGCATCGCGCCGGGCGTCCGGGCCTACCTGCGGGAGGCGGAACTGGCCTACGGTGCTTTCGACTTCGTCGAGGACGCCGACGGGACCTGGTGGTTCCTGGAGTGCAATCAGTCGGGGCAGTTCGGGTTCGTCGAGGTGGAGACGGGTCAGCCGATCGCCCGCACCATCGCCGAGTGGCTGGCCCGCCCCGTTCCCGAGGCGCCGTCGCGCGTCAACGGCGCGAACCGGACGGCCTGTTGAGCACCAGGACCGGCCGTCCGCCGGTCCTGGTTCACTGCGCCCGCGGCCCGGGCAGCATGGCCGTGCGCTGCCACCCGGTGCCCGGGGAGTGCGGGCGGTCGTAGCCAGGGGACTGCGCGGGCCGCATGACCAGCTCCAGTTCCCTGCTCACGCGTTCGGCCTCGCGGCGAACCTGGGTGGGCACATCGCCGCACTCCGCGATGAGTCGGTCGTAGATGGGGGAATCCTGGAACACCCGTCAACGCGCCTTTCTACTCGTCGGCCCCGTGCGGGGGCGAGAGAGCCGAGTGTAGGCGGACAGGTGTCCCGGAGTGTGAATTCCCCGCATGGACTTGACGCAGACCGGACATCCGTGACGGGCGGGCAGCCGGCGCTCAGGCTCCTGTCGTGGAGCCCGGCCGGACGATCATCAGGACGGTGACCGTCGCCCACAGCAGGTTGAAGATGCCGGTGAACATGGCGAGTTGAACGGTACTGCGGTGTTCGACGGCCTGGTCGCCGTTCAGTTGGCCGAGGAGCTCCTCCTGGCGGGGCAGGACGAAGGCGACCAGGATGCCCGCGGCAGCGGCGGTCAGTGCGATGGACGTCACGAGCCATCCGCTGCCCAGGACGCCCATCGCGGCGCCGGTGGCGAACCCGAACAGCGGGACGGTCAGTCCGATGCCGGCGTAGACGCGGCAGATGCGGTGCAGCAGCGCGACCGTGCTCACCGCCGACGGGTCGGGGGCGTCGCCGCCCGCGGGGCCGGCGCGGCGCGCCGCGGGCGGGAACATGCTGGCCGCGACGGTCACGGGACCGATGGCGACGATGGCGGCCAGCACGTGCAGGGACAGCAGGATCTTGGTCACCGGGGCTCTTTCCGTGATGCGGTCGACGGTGCGGGGCCCACGTTAGGGAGCCCGGGCGTGATCACCCATGGGCTGAAACGACAGCTTCCAACGGGTTCCCGCCAACTCCTGTGACCTGCCCTTGTGCGCCGCGGGCCGGCGAATCGGCGGTTCGTACGCCTGGCGGGAATGCGCCTAGGGTGGCGGCCATGCACTCGGTGGCGATCCTGGTTCTCGATCAAGTGGTGCCGTTCGACATGGCGGCGCCCCAGCAGACGTTCGCCTGGACCCAGATGCCGGACGGGCGGCCGGCCTACCGGGTCCGGTTGTGTGCCGAGACGCCTCAGGTGCGCGCGGACGGCGGTTTCACCCTGCGCGTCGACCGGGGTCTTGAGGCGCTGGCGGAGGCCGACACGATCATCGTGCCGGGGTGCTCCCCCGAGGCCGCGCCGCCGTCCGAGCCGGTGTTGGCGGCCCTGCGGCAGGCCGCCGCGGCCGGTACCCGGATCGCGTCCGTGTGCGTCGGGGCCTTCGTGCTGGCGGAGGCCGGGCTGCTGGACGGACTGCGCGCCACCACGCACTGGGTGGCCGCGGGTGAGCTGGCCCACCGGTTCCCGCGGGTCGAGGTGGAACCGGACGTGCTGTATGTCGACAACGGGCAGATCCTCACCTCGGCCGGTGCGGCGGCCGCGCTGGACCTGTGCCTGCACATGATCCGGCGGGACCTGGGGTCGGCCGTCGCGGCGAACATCGCGCGGATGTCGGTCATGCCGCTGGAACGGGAGGGCGGTCAGGCCCAGTTCATCGTGCACGAGCACCCGCCGGTGCCCCGGGGGTCGGCGCTGGAGCCGGTGCTGGAGTGGATCGAGGACAACCTCGCGCGCGAGGTGACGCTGGGCGCGCTGGCGGAGCGTGCGGGGATGAGCGAGCGGACGTTCAGCCGCCGCTTCCGTGAGCAGACCGGCACCACGCCGTTGCAGTGGCTGCTGCGGGCGCGGGTGCGGCGCGCCCAGTACCTGCTGGAGAACACCGACCACTCCGTGGAACGGATCGCCCGGCAGGCGGGATTCGGCTCGCCGACGGCGTTCCGGGAGCGGTTTCGCAAGGTGGTGGGCACGACGCCGTACGCGTATCGCACGGCGTTCCACGGGAAGGCGAACGCCCCGGCGGCCCGTGCACGGGCCGCCGGGGCGTCGCCCGGTTCATGACCAGGTCCTGCGAGATGTCAGCCGACCAGCGTCAGACCGTTCTCCCCGTCCGTGTCCGCGGCAGCGGACCGCTCCTTGGTGAGCAGCAGCACATCCGCCTTGGCGATGGCATCGCTGATGTCGGACGTCCCCATCATCACGCACAGCGTGTAACTGACGTCGTCCAGCTCGCGTGCCGTCGCCGGCGTGCGCCTCTCCGCCTGAGCGATCCTCAGCGACGCATACCGCGTCAGCAACTCCCTGACGGCCTTCCGGTCCGGTACGAGCACGTAGCGCCCCTCTCTGTGATTTGCGCTGCGTATGCCCGAACCACGCGGAAACATTCACACGTTTTCCTCAACAGGGGCGGATCTGACCAGAACTGATCGTCCAGACCCGGAGCGGCGCGTGGCCGGCCCCGGGTCTCGTGGTCTGTTCAGGCTGCGTCCAGCTCCGCCCGTTCCTCCGGCGTGAGGGTGAGGTCGGTGGCGGCGAGCGAGTCGCGGATGGTCTCGGGGCGGCTGGCGCCCGGGATCGGGACGACCATGGGCGACTTGGCGAGCATCCACGCCAGGCACACGCGCTGCGGGCTCACGCCGTGTGCGTCGGCGATACGGGCGAAGGGGGCGTGGCCCGAGCCGAGTTCGGCGGCCTTCGAGATCCCGCCGAGGGGGCTCCAGGGCAGGAACGCGATGCCGAGTTCGTCGCACAGGTCCAGCTCCGGCTCGCTGGAGCGGAAGGCCGGGGAGAACTGGTTCTGCACGGAGACCAGGCGGCCGCCGAGGATCTCGTTGGCCAGCCGGATCTGCTCGGGGTTCGCGTTCGAGATGCCGGCCATGCGGATCTTGCCCTCGTCCAGCAGGTCCCGGATCGCGCCGACGGACTCGGCGTAGGGGACGCGCGGGTCCGGGCGGTGGAACTGGTAGAGCCCGATGGCCTCGACGCCGAGCCGGCGCAGGGACGCCTCGCAGGCCTCCTTGAGGTGACGGGGGCTGCCGTCCAGCGTCCAGCTGCCGTCACCGGGGCGCAGATGGCCGCCCTTGGTGGCGACCAGGACGTCACCGCCGCGGTCGTGGGAGGCGAGGGCCTTGGCTATGAGGATCTCGTTGTGACCGACCTCGTCGGCGTCCCTGTGGTAGGCGTCCGCGGTGTCGATCAGTGTCACCCCGGCGTCGAGCGCGGCGTGGATGGTGGCGAGGGAGCGTTCCTCGTCGGGGCGTCCCTCGATGGACATGGGCATCGCGCCCAGGCCGATCGCGCTGACGTCGACATCACCGATGCGGCGGGTGTGCATGTGCTCGTGACCTCTTCCGGCTGTCGTTCCGGTTGTCGTTCCGGCTGTCGGGCGATGGTGCACTCCAGCCTGGACGCCGGGCGGCCCGAGGTCCAATAGAAGAAGGAGAACGCATTCAGCACTCGGGCAGCTGAATCACGCCCGCCTCTCGGCTGCCGGACCCGCGCTCCCTTGTCACGCGGGGATGAAACCCCGCACCGGAGGACTCAATTCCCCCACACAGAACGGCGATCAGCACGGCACTCCCCCACCTCGCTGCCATATTCGAGAACCGTTTCGGAGGTGGTTGTGAGCACAGAGGTGACAGCATCCGGTCCGGGGGAAACGGCGGCGCACGTGCCCGGGAGCACCGCGGAACGCGTCGCCGGCCTGGAGCGCCGCCGGGACCAGGCGGTGGCCCCGGGCGGGCCACGCAGACGCGGGGAGTTCTCGGCCCGGGAGCGGATCGAACGGCTCCTGGACAAGGACTCCTTCACGGAGACCGGCCTGTTCGTCCGGGCCCGGCCCGCAGGGCAGGACGCCCGCCGCCCCTACGGCGACGGCGTGGTCACCGGGTACGGCACGGTCGACGGCCGCCCGGTGTGCGTGTTCGCCCAGGACTCCACGGTGTTCGGCGGCAGCATGGGCGAGGCCTTCGGCGAGAAGACCGTCGCGCTGATGGACCTGGCCCTGAAGACCGGCTGCCCGGTGATCGGCCTCAACGACTCGGGCGGGGCCCGTATCCAGGAGGGCGTCGCCTCGCTCGCCCTCTACGCCGAGCTGGTGCGCCGCAACGTCAAGGCGTCCGGGGTGATCCCGCAGATCTCGGTCGTCCTCGGGCCGTGCGCGGGCGGCGCCGCGTACTCACCGGCGATCACCGACTTCACCGTGATGGTGGACGGCGCCTCGCACATGTTCGTCACCGGCCCGGACGTCATCGAGACGGTCACCGGCGAACGCACCACGGCCGAGGAGCTGGGCGGCGCCCGCACCAGCAACACCGTCAACGGCAACGCCCACTTCCTGGCCGCCGACGAGGAGGACGCCCTCGACACCGTGCGCGACCTGCTGTCGTACCTCCCGGCCAACAACCTGGAACGGCCCCCGGAGTACGCCCCCGGGCACCCGCCGCCCGGCACCGACCTCGACGAGGTCGTCCCGGACCGGCTGGGCGAGGCGTACGACATGCGGGCGATCCTGCACGCGGTCGTCGACGACGGTGAACTGCTCCAGGTGCAGGAGCTGTTCGCGCCGAACATCATCTGCGCCCTGGCCCGGATCGAGGGCCGCTCGGTGGGTGTCGTCGCCAACCAGCCGCTGCACGCCGCCGGGGTGCTCGACATCGACGCCTCCGAGAAGGCGGCGCGGTTCGTGCGGTTCTGCGACGCGTTCGGCATCCCGCTGCTGACCTTCGCCGACGTACCCGGTTATCTCTCCGGGGTACGCCAGGAGCAGGCCGGCATCATCCGGCGCGGAGCGAAATTGCTCTACGCCTACGCCGAGGCGACCGTCCCCAAGGTCACGGTCGTGGTGCGCAAGGCGTACGGCGGCGGATACGCGGTAATGGGCTCCAAGCATCTGGGCGCCGATGTGAACCTCGCCTGGCCCACCGCCCGTATCGCCGTCATGGGCGCCGAGGGCGCGGTGGGCGTTCTGCACCGGCGTGAACTCGCCGCGGCCGACGACCCCGAGGCACTGCGCGCCCGTCTGCTCAGCGCGTACGAGCGCACCCACGGCACGCCCTATCTCGCCGCCGAGCGCGGCTATGTCGACGCCGTCATCGCGCCGCGCGAGACCCGGGAGCAGGTCTGCCGCGCGCTGCGTGCCCTGCGCGGCAAACGCGCTCCGATGCCGGAACGCCGGCACGGCAACATCCCGCTGTGACCTACCCGTTCGCGAGACCGTGAGCCGGTCCGCACCGTAAGCAGATCCGCAGATCCGCACCCCAAGCCGATCCGCACCACAAGCCGATGCGCGCCGTACGCGATCCGCGCCGGACGCCGATCCGCGCCGTGAGGAGCCCCGCCTGATGGACAGCCGTCGCCCCCCGCTCGCGCCCGTGTGCCCCACGCTGCCGGAGTACGTCCGGCACTGGGCCGAAAGCACCCCGGAACGCCGGGCGTTCACCTTCGTCGAGCACCCGGCACCGCACTCGCGCGGCGTCCACCGCACCCTGACCTGGCGCCGTCTGGACGTGCGGGTGCGGGCGCTGGCCGCGCGCCTCTCCGACGAGGCCGGTCCGGGGGACCGGGTCGCGCTGCTGTGTCCGCAGGGCACGGAGTACGTGACGGCCTTCCTCGCGGCCCTGGCCGCCGGGCTGGTCGCCGTGCCGCTGTATCCGCCGGGCCTGCCCGGGCACGCGGACCGGCTCGCGGGTGTCCTGGCCGACGCGCGTCCCTCGGTCGTCGTGACCACGAGCCGCTGCGGGGGCGAAGTCCGTGACTTCCTCGGCCCCGACGGACCGCGGATCGTGGTGGCGGACCAGGTGCCCGACGACGCGGCCCGGGACTGGCGGCCCGTCCCGCCGGACGCCGAGGCGATCGCCTACCTCCAGTACACCTCCGGTTCGACCCGTGCCCCGGCGGGTGTGGAGATCAGCCACGGCAACGTCGTCGCCAACGCCGGCCAGGCGCTCAGCGCCTACGGTGCCGACGTCCGCCCGGTGACCTGCGTGGGCTGGCTGCCGCTCTACCACGACATGGGACTGGTGCTCAGCGTCGCGGCCCCGGTGGTGCGGGGCCGGCTGTCGGTGCTGATGGACCCGGCCGCCTTCCTGCACGAGCCGGTGCGCTGGCTGCGGCTGCTCGCCGCACACCCGAACGCCGTGAGCGCCGCGCCCAACTTCGCCTACGACTACTGCGCCACGAGCGTCTTGGAGGACCAGAAGGCGGGCCTGCGGCTGGACCGGGTGACGGCGCTGATCAACGGCAGTGAGCCGGTCCGCCCGGGCACGGCCGACCGTTTCCACGCCGCGTTCGCCGGGCAGGGGCTGGCACCGCGGACGCACTGCCCGTCGTACGGGCTGGCCGAGGCCACCGTATTCGTCTGCGCGGCCCGGCCGGGTGAGCCGCTCAGCCGGTTCGCGCTCGACCGTGACGCGCTGGCCGCCGGGAAGGCCCTGCCGGCGCGGCCGGACGATCCCCGGGCGGTGCTGCTGGCGGGCTGTGGCACGCCGGCGGGTCAGCGGGTCCGGATCGCCGACCCGGTGACGCGGGCCCTGTTGTCGGAGGGCGAGGTCGGCGAGATCTGGGTGCAGGGGCCGAATGTCGGCCGGGGCTACTGGAACCGGGGAGCGCAGGACGTCTTCGGCGCCGAGTTCGCGGACGCCGCGGCCGGTCCGGGCGGCTGGCTGCGGACGGGCGATCTGGGGACGGTGCTGGAGGGGCAGCTGGTCGTCACGGGGCGGTTGAAGGACCTGATCATCGTCGACGGCCGCAACCACTATCCGCAGGACGTCGAGGCGACGGCCCAGGACGCGGACCCGGTGGTGCGCCGGGACCGGCTCGCGGCGTTCGCCGTGCCGGGCGGCGGCGGTGAGCGGGTGGTGATCGTGGCGGAGCACGCGCGGACCGCGCGCCTCGCCGAGCTCGACGTGCCGGCCGTGGTGCGGGCGGTGCGCGGTGCCGTCTCCGCCCGGCACGGACTGCGGCTCGCCGACGTCGTCCTGGTGCCGCCGGGCACGGTGCCGCGTACCTCCAGCGGAAAGGTGTCACGGGCGCTGACCCGAGCCCGGTATCTGGAGGGTGCGTACGGCGGGCAGGCCGGTACGGCGACGGCGGGTGCGGCGGGATGAGGCCCCTCGACGAGGACACGCTGCGCCGGCTGATCGCCGAGCGGGTGGCCGCCTGGTACGGCACCTCTCCCGAGGCCGTCCCGATGGACCAGCCGCTCGCCGACCTCGGCATGTCTTCACGGGACGCGGTCGCCCTGGCCGGTGAACTGTCCCGGGCGACGGGCCGCGAGCTGCCGACGACGCTGCTGTGGGAGACACCCACCGGTCAGGCCCTGGTGGCACGACTGTGCGGCACGGAGGACTCGGGCGGCTCGGGCGGCTCCCGGGCCGAGGCAGCGCCGGTGCCGCGAGCCGGACTGCCGGGCGGGACGGGTGAACCGGTCGCGGTCGTCGGGGTCGGCTGCCGGCTGCCCGGCGGGGTGCACGGCCCGGACGGCTACTGGCGGCTGCTGAGCGAGGGCGTCGACGCGATCCGGCGCGTCCCGGAGGACCGCTGGCGCGACTTCACCGTCTTCCCGCCCGCCGACGCGCATCCGTACGGCGGCTATCTCGACGACATCGCCGGGTTCGACGCGGACTTCTTCCGCATCACCCCGCGCGAGGCGGCGGTGATGGATCCCCAGCAGCGGATCCTGCTGGAGGTCGTCCACGAGGCGCTCGACCACGCCGCCGTGCCGGCCGGGTCCCTGGCGGGCACCGCCACCGGGGTGTTCGTCGGGGTGTCGGCCCCCGAGTACGGGCAGCTCACGGGCGCCGATCCGGCCGCCGTCGATCCCTGGGCGCCGGCCGGGGGCGCCCTGAGCGTGACCGCCGGCCGGCTCGCCTACGTCCTCGACACACGGGGCCCGAGCCTCGCCGTCGACACGGCCTGCTCGTCCTCGCTGGTCGCCGTGCACCACGCCTGCGTCAGCCTGCGCACGGGCGAGAGCGACACGGCGATCGCCGCCGGCGTCAACCTGCTGCTGTCGCCTGCCGTCACCGTCGCCTTCCGCAGAGCGGGCGCGCTCGCACCGGACGGGCGGTGCAAGCCGTTCTCGGCGGCGGCCGACGGCATCGGGCGCGGCGAAGGCTGCGCGGCGGTGATCCTGAAGCGGCTCTCCGACGCCGAGCGGGACGGCGACCGCGTCCTGGCCGTCATCCGGGCCACCGCCGTCAACTCCGACGGCCGCTCGAACGGTTTGATGGCGCCCAACCCGGCCGCTCAGCAGGCGCTGCTGGAGAGCGCGTACGCGCGGGCGGGGCTCACCGCGGCGCACGTCGACTACGTGGAGGCGCACGGCACCGGCACCCCGCTGGGCGACCCGATCGAGGCGGGCGCGCTCGGCGCGGTGCTCGGCGCGGGCCGGGACCCGGACCAGCCGCTGCTGCTGGGTTCCGTCAAGGGCAATCTGGGGCACCTGGAGTCCGCCGCGGGCATCGCGGGCCTGGTGAAGACCGTGCTGGCCCTGCACCACGACAGCGTTCCGCCGTCCCTGCACTGCGCGGAGGGCACGTCCCTCGCCGATGAGCGGCTGAGAGTGGTGACCGAGCCGGAGCCCTGGCCGCGCTACGGCGGCACCGCCCTCGCGGGGGTCTCCGGGTTCGGCTTCGGCGGCACCAACGCCCATGTGGTGCTGGAGGAGGGGCCGCCCGGCCTGGTCCCCGGACGGACGGCCGAGGAGCCCGTCGCACGCCTGCACGTGCTGTCCGACCTCGACGCCGGGCGCGTCCGCGACACGGCGGGCAGGCTCGCCGACTGGCTGCGCGAAAGCACCGCGCACCCCGCCGACGTGGCCCGGACCCTGGCCGGGCGCACCGGCCGCGGCCCCGTACGCGCCGCCGTGGTCGCCCGGGATCGCGCCGAACTCTCCGAGGCGCTGGGCGCGTTGGCGGCGGGCCGCCCGGACGCGCGGGTGGTGACCGGGGAGCACGACCGGGTCGGGCGCGGCCCGGTGTGGGTCTTCTCGGGGTACGGCAGCCAGTGGCCGGGCATGGGCCGCAGGCTGCTGGCCGAGGAACCCGCGTTCGCCGCCGCCGTGGAGAAACTCGACCCGCAACTCGCCCTGGAATGCGGCCTGTCCCTGTACGACCACCTGTCCTCCGGGGCCGGTCTCGACCGCCTGGACGTCGCCCAGCCCGTGCTGTTCGGGCTTCAGCTGGCCCTCGCCGAGCTGTGGCGGTCGCACGGGGTCGAACCCGCCGCGGTGATCGGCCACTCCATGGGCGAGGTCGCGGCGGCGGTGTGCGCGGGCGCGCTGGACGTGGCGGACGGGGCGCGTGTCATCGCCGTACGGGCCCGGCTGCTGAGCGGGCTGAGCGGCGGCGCGATGGCCGTGGTGGACCTGGACGACGCCGAACTAGCGTCCCTGGAGCGGGACTTCCCGGGTGTGTACGTCGCCGTGCACTCCTCCCCCCGGCAGAAGGTCGTCACGGGCGAGGAAGCCGCGGTGGCCGGGCTCGTACGCCGGCTGGAGGGGCAGGGCCGGGCGGCCCGGGCCATGCGGGTCGTCGGCGCCGGGCACTCGCCCCAGGTGGACGCGCTGCTGCCGGAGCTCGCCGACGCGCTGTCCGGCATCCGGGGCCGGCGGCCGCGTGTCCCGGTGTACTCCACCGTCCTCGACGACCCGCGCGGCGACTGCCTGTTCGACGCGGCCCACTGGGCGGCCAACCTCAGGCGGCCCGTCCGCCTGGACCGGGCGCTCGCGGCGGCCGCGGCCGACGGCCACACGGCGTTCGTCGAGATCTCGCCCCACCCGGTGCTGACCGGGGCCGTCGCCGACACCGTGCCCGATGCCCTCGCCCTGGCCACCCTGCGCCGGGACGCCGACGGGGCGGAGGCGTTCGCCGGGCAGCTGGGCGCCCTGTACGTGGCGGGCCAGCGGCTGCCCGCGCCGCCCGGCCGGGTCGTCGACCTGCCGGTGCCGCGGTGGCGGCACGTACGGCACTGGTGGACGGACGGACGGGCCCGCACCGAGCCGGTGCCGGAGCCGGCGCAATCTCCCGCCGACGTGGCGGAACCGACGTCGGTCCTGGCCCGGCTGACCCACCACATCGCCGCCGTCACCGGCCATCCGCCCACCCGTGTCACCCCGGGCACCGCGCTGGCCGATCTGGGCCTGGACTCGCTGATGGCCGTCCGGGTCCGCACGGCCGTGGAACGCGAGTTCGGCATCGAACTCCCCCTGCGCGACCTGTTCGCCGCCGCCACCGTCGAGGACGCCGCCGCCCGGATCCAGCAGGCCCTCCCCCGCGAGGACACCCCGCTGCGCCCGCTGCGCGCCACCGGTTCCCGGCCCCCGCTGTTCCTCGTCCACGCGGCCGGCGGCCCGGTCACCGTCTACCGGACGCTCGCCGAACGGCTCGGCGAGAGCCACCCGGTGTACGGGCTGGAGCGGATCGAGGAGGCCCGGACCGTGCCGGAGAAGGCGCGCCGCTACGCCGAGGCGATCGCCGTCGCCCACCCCGACGGGCCCTGCCTGGTGGGCGGCTGGTCCTTCGGCGGCTTCGTCGCCCAGGAGACCGCGCGGCAGCTGACCGCCGCCGGACGGGACGTGCCGCTGGTCGTGCTCATCGACTCCGTACGCCCCCTCCCCCGGCCCGGCCTGACGCGCGCCGACCGGATCCGGGCGCACTTCGAGGGCTTCGCCGGCCACGTCGCCGACGCCTACGGGGTGCGGCTGGAGTTGCCGTACGACGAGCTCGTGGCCATGGACGACGACCGGGACCGCATCGACACCGTGCTGCGGGCACTGCGGGAGGCCGCCGAGGTGCCGCCCGCCGCGCTGGAGCACCAGCGCGCCTCCTACCTGGACATGGGCATCGGGGAGGCCCATCGGCCCGGCGGCTACGACGGGCCGGTCGTCCTCTACCGGGCCACCGATCCCGCGCCCCACACCGTGCGCGACCCGGCGTACGAACGGGACGACGAGGCGCTGGGCTGGGACGAGGTATGCCCACGCCTGGAGGTCGTGCCGGTGCCCGGTCACCACCTGTCGCTGCTCGATCCGCCGCACGTCGACGAGATCGCCGCCCACCTGAGCCGGGTGCTCGCCGAGCGGGCCCCCTGAATGGAAAACCGAGGAGCCGCCATGCCCGACCTGCCGCCGAAGCCCGCTGCCGGAGTGTCCCGGCGCACTGTCGCCAGAGCGACGGCCGCCACCGGCCTCGCCGTCCTGTTCGGGGCCGCGGGCGGCACGGCCCGTGCCGGGGCCGCCACCCGGCTCGGGCCGCGCACGCTGGACGTGTCCGTGCCCTCCGCCGCGCTCGGCCGCAGCGCGCCGGTCCGGCTGATCCTGCCGTCGGACTTCGGTTCGCGGCCGGAGCGGACGTATCCCGTGCTGTATCTGCTGCACGGCGCCCACGACGACTACACGTCCTGGACCCGGGAGACCGACATCGAGGCCTTCACCGAGGGCCGCGACCTGATCGTGGCGATGCCGGACGCGGGCCCCACCGGCATCCCCAGCGTCTGGCGCGGCGGGCCCGACTACGAGACGTTCCAGGTGAAGGAGGTACCGGCGCTGCTCGCCCGGGACTACCGGGCCTCCGGCGTACGGGCGGTCGCCGGGGTCTCCACCGGCGGCTACGGCGCGATGGCGCACGCGGCCCGGCACCCCGGGGCGTTCAAGGCCGCGGCCTCCTTCAGCGGCGTCCTCGACACCACCGCGCCCGGCGTTCCCCCCATCATGGACGCCATCGTGGCCCGCGAGAACCTGCCGGCCCATTCCCTGTGGGGTCATCCGCTGCTGAACCTCCTGACCTGGCGGGAGTTCAACCCGCGGGCCCACGCCACCGGGCTGCGCGGCACCGCCCTGTACGTCTCGCAGGGCAGCGGAGTGGGCGGCGGCAGCGGCGATCCGCTGCCCGGCGTGCTGGAGAGCGCCCTGTGGCCCTCGGCGCAGGGCTTCGCCGGCGCGCTCACCCGCCTGGGCATCCGCGCCACCACGCACTTCTACTCGGGAGGAGGACACGACTGGGCTTACTGGAAGCGGGAGTTCACCGCCTCGTGGCCGATGCTCGCCCATGCACTGGGCGTGCCGGAGTGACGGGGGTGCCGTCGGGGCACGGAACGGAGCGCAGGGGTCGTCCGTCCAACACAGGACTTCCCGCTCGTCCCAGCGGTTACAGTCCGCGGGCGAGCCGCTTCCGCTCGAAAGGAGTGTCCGTGATGGCTGTGCCCGCCCCGCACGGCGTGCCGGACCGCCCCCATACGCCACCGGTGCCGCCCGACCTGGCGAAACTGCTGCGCGCCCAACTGGCGGCCGTCGCCGATCAGGTGGAGGAGGAGGTCCGCCGTCAGGTCCCCGAGTACGCCCGGCCCGCCGACGGGGCGTACGGCAGGAACCTGCGGGCCGGGGTGGTGCAGGCGCTCACCCTGTTCGTCGACCACATCGCCGACCCGCGGGACGACGGGGGCTCGATCGCGGCGACGTACTACGAACTGGGGCGCGGCGAGGCGCTGGAGGGCCGCAGCCTGGACGCGTTGCAGTCCGCGCTGCGGGTCGGGGGGATGCACGCCTGGCGGCTGATGGGTCATACGGTGGAGGAACTCGGCCTTGACTCCACGGTCGTCGCGGCGCTCGGCGAGCTGGCGTTCCGGACCGTGCACGAGGTCGCCCAGGCGGCCGCGGCCGGCTACGCGGAGGCCCAGCTGCGCAGCTCGGACGAGCTGGAGCGGCGCCGCAGACGGCTGCTCGACCTGCTGCTGGAGGACGGGCCGGTGGCGCTGGAGGCCGTGCAGGATCTGGCCCACAGCGCGCGCTGGCCGGTGCCCCGGACGGTCGCCGTGGTGGTGCTCGCGGCGGCGCCGGACCGGCGGGAGGAGGACCGGCCGCTGGCCGCGGCGGGCGCGCTGGTGGACATGGAGTCCCGGCCGCCGCGCATGCTGGTGCCCGACCCGGACGGTTCCGGTCGCTTCGGCCGGGCGTTCACGCTCGCGCTGCGCGGCCGGCCCGCCGCGATCGGCCCGACGGTCGCGGTCACCGAAGCCGCGCAGTCCCTGCGCATCGCCACCCGGGCACTCGGGCTGATGGGACGCGGGGTCCTCCCCCGCCAGGGCGTGGTGCGGTGCGCCGACCATCTGTCGACCCTGCTGCTGTACGGCGACGAGCCGCTGCTCGAACGACTCCAGGAGCGGGTCCTCGCGCCGCTCGACACGGTCTCGGCCGGGCAGCGCGACCGGCTCGCCGAGACGCTGCTGGCGTGGCTGCTCAGCGGCAGCAACGTGCCGGACGTCGCCGTGCGGCTGCACATCCACCCGCAGACGGTCCGCTACCGCCTGCGCCAGCTGGAGAAGCTGTTCGGTGACGCGCTGCACGATCCGGAGACCCGCCTCGACCTGATTCTCGCGCTGCGCGCGAAGTCACTGCATACGCGCCAGAACTGATTTCCCTGACGCAACGCAATCGGTTAGGCACTCAATCGGCGACGTACTCAATCGGCGACAAAAAATCGCGGGGATTCCATAATCCCGTGCATAACACTCCGGGAGGCACAGCGAATACGTTCGGGCCATCCTTTTTCGCAGGCGCTCGACGCGCCTCACCCGCGGAGGATTCCCCCATGCGTATCCGTTTGTGCCTCGCCGCGCTCTCGCTGGCCGGCGGGGCCGGTCTCGCCACCCTCTCGGCTCCCTCGGCCACGGCCACGTCCACGACTGCGGTCACGACCGCGGCCGCGGCCTGCACGGACGTCGAGGTGGTCTCGGCGCGCGGCACCTTCGAGCCGGGCACGCTCGGCTTCATCGTCGGCGACCCGGTGTATTCCGCCCTAAAGAAGAAGGTGGCGGGCAAAAGCCTCTCCAGCTACGCCGTAGACTATCCCGCGAACCTTTCCCCCACGTCTGCCGCGCGGGGCAACACGGACCTGGTGAACCATGTGAGGAGCCAGGCCGCTGCCTGCCCGAATCAGCGGTTCGTTCTCGTCGGCTATTCGCAGGGCGCGAACGTCGTCGACAACTCGATCGGCATCAGCAGCGCGGGCGCGGTCGTCGGCAGCCCCATCGTGGCCACACTGCCCGCGGCGGTCGAGCCGAAGGTCGCCGCGGTGCTGCTGTTCGGCAACCCGATCCGCGCCATCGGCAAGAGCGTCACCGGCACGTACCAGAGCCGCACCCTGGACATCTGCGCCAAGGGCGACCCCATCTGCGAGAGGGGCGGCGGCGACACCGGGGCACACCTGAGCTACCGCGACGACGCGGACGCAGCGGCGACGTTCGCCGCGGGCAAGCTCTGACCGAAGCGACGACGACCCGCGCCGGGACCACGATCTCGGCCACGGCGCGGGTCTAGCCCCCGGCGCAAGCTTGACCCGGGGCAGTTCTTGGCCCAGGTGCGGATCTTGGTCCCGGCGCAGTTCTTGGCCCGGGGGCGGATCCGCGCCGGGTGGCGGGCCCCTGCTGCGACACGAATCTGTGCCGCGGCAGGGGCCTCGGCGCGGCACGGATCTCGGCCGCAGCGACCGGCCTGAGCCGGGCAGCGACTTCGACCCCAACGGCGGCCATGAGCCACGCAGCGGGCTCGGCCCCGGCACGGGTCCAAGCCAGCAGCGGAACTTGACCCCCGACACCGCCCTGCCCCGGCCACGCGAGCCTTGGCGGCGGCACGGGCTTGGGCCTCAACTCCGCCTCGGCAGCGGCGGGGACCTGATCCGGGCAGCGGGACTCGCTCCCGGTACGGATCTGAACCGGACGGCACGCCCTGGCCGCGGCCCGGATCTGTGCCACGACACGGGCGGGCTTTGGCCTCAACTCCGCCTCCGCGCGGGCGCCTCGGCAGCGACGGGGACCTGGCAGCGGGACCCACTCCCCGCACGGACCTGAACCGGACGGCACGCCCTGGCCGCGGCGCGGATCTGTGCCACGACACGGGCGGGCTTTGGCCTCAACTCCGCCTCCGCGCGGGCGCCTCGGCAGCGACGGGGACCTGGCAGCGGGACCCGCTCCCCGCACGGACCTGAACCGGACGGCACGCCCTGGCCGCGGCCCGGATCTGTGCCACGACACGGGCGGGCTTTGGCCTCAACTCCGCCTCCGCGCGGGGGCCTCGGCAGCGACGGGGACCTGGCAGCGGGACCCGCTCCCCGCACGGACCTGAACCGGACGGCACGCCCTGACCGCGGCGCGGGTCTCGACCGCCGCACGGATCTCGGCCCCAGCGCAGACCTCGCGGCGACGCGAAGCTGAACCGAAGCAGAGGACTTGAGCCGGGTAGCGGGACTTGGCCTCCGCACGGGTCTGAGTCCGGCAGCGAGTTCGACCGCAGTGGTGCGTCCGAGTCGTAGTGGCCTACGAAGGGGCCCGGGAGGAATCCTTCCGGGCCCCGGTCGTGCGTGCGGGGTGAGCTAGCGCGGTGACTGTGAGAAAGCGGCGAGGCCGGTGGAGACGGGCTCGGGGCGGCCGTTGTTCTGGGTGGGTGCGGCGGTCAGGACGTCGAGGTGCTGGTAGCCGTCGGCGATGACGGGGTGGAGCTCGGGTGGGACCCGGCCGGCCAGCAGACCCTCGCCGGCGAGGACGGTGAGCACGGGATTGGCGGTGAGTCCGCCGGGATGCACGACGAGCTTCTTGACCTGGGGCGAGGTGGACAGCTGGATGTCCGTCACCAGCTTGGTCGGGAAGTACTGCTCGGTGAAGTCCAGCGGCTGCTCGGCCAGGCTGCGGGCCAGTTGCCGCACGTCGGTGACCTCCTCGCCGGGGCCGGTGAACGGCGTGCCGTCGGCCGACCGGTGGCCGGGGTCGTCGGGGTCGCCGACGCGGTCGTAGTTGCGCCAGGTGTAGAGCGGTCCCTGCGGCCGGTCCGGGATGGCCTTGTACGCGGTGCCGTACAACCCGGGCTGCTGCGCTCCGCCGTTGGCCACGGGGAAGCTCTTGTCGGCGATCGGCCCGCCGTCGAAGAAGCCGACGCTGGTCTGGAGGAAGGCGAGCGGTACGGAGTTGTCGTCCAGCAAGGCGCCGAGCACCGCCCCGTTGGTGAGCCGGAAGTCCTTCACGGCGGGCTTGCCGGTGAGGAAGGCGGCGGTGTTCTTGGAGAACAGGGCGCGGTGGGTGGCCTCGATGTTGAGGTTGGAGGGCAGGTAGCGCGGCAGGTCCGCCTCCGCGTCCGGGGCCTTGAGCGCACCCATCCCCGCGATGCCGAGCAGGGTCATGGTCTCGGGGTTGAGCAGCACCGGCGCGGACAGTGCGCGCGGCAGCACGCCGCTGTCGAGCCCGGCCTGCACCACGCCGTAACCGAGGCCGATGTCGGGCAGGTTGGTGTCGTCCGGCAGGCTGCCGCTGAGGTCGGCCAGTGAGGTGGAGACGGTCGTGTCGAGGGCGAAGTAGCCGGCGCACTGGTTGTAGCCGGCGTCCGCCGTGGTGGCCCGGTCGCCGTCGAAGTCGGCGGCGGCGAAGTAGCCGGTGATCACACCGCCCAGCGAGTGCCCGCCGCACAGCACCTTCCGCTTGCGCTGCGCCTGGCCGGGCAACTCGGCGGTGAGCAGGTCGTACTGGTCGCGTACGGTCTGCTCGATGCCGAGCTTCGCCATCCAGCCCAGCTTCTCGTTGCCGGTGAAGCCGGCGAAGGTCCGGCCGTCGACCTGCTTGCCGCGGTAGTAGTAGTCGACGGCGGTGTGCTGGTCGCCGGAGGCGATGCCGGTGCGGTCCTCCAGGCAGTTGGAGCGCCGGTCCAGCGCCCAGAACTCGATGTGCAGGCCCTGCTCGGCGGCCCGCGCCACGGTGTTGCGGGCCACGCTGTCGAACGCCCCGGCTCCTTCCAGGATGCCGGGCTGGGCGACGAGGATCCGGTCCGCGTCGGCCGAGGCGGCCGGACCGTCGGCGGAGCGGTAGCGCAGGTACGACAGCCAGTCACAGGCGGCCGGACGCGGCCCGGCCGACTCCGGCAGCGGCACCTTCACCCGCACCACCGACTCCGTCACCCCGGTCACCGGCGATGTCGACGCGACCGGCGTCTCGGTCCGCGCGCCGTCGGCCCGGGCCCCCGGAGCGGCGGCGGTGAGCGTCCCGGCGGTCAGCAGCACCGCCAGTGCGGCACCGCGCCACTTCCCTCTTGTCCTACGGTTCATGTCCATGCCACGGACGCTAGGGCTCCGGCAGGAGGGCGTTCAGGGGGTGCTGATGAGAACTCAGTTTCCGGATCGTGCCTTGTCACCGGCGCACAGAGCCTCCGTGGCCGGTGCCGGGGATCGGTGGGCCGGACCGGCTCAGGACCGGCGGGCCCGACCGGCTCGTCCCGCTTCAGGACCCCCTTATCGGCCCGTCCGAGCTGCGAACCGGCGGTTTCGGGAGCATGGTGGGGCTATGGACGGTCAACCCCCTGTGGTCGTGCAGCCGCCCGCGTCGGACGGCGGACGGCTGGTGACCATCCACGGCGAGCGCATGGGCGTCGCCTACAGCCTCTTCGACGTGCTGGACCTGCTGCACCGCGAGGGCCTGCCTACCGCCGACACGGCCGTCGACGACACCGAGCTGATCGAGTGGCGCGGCGGCGGGCCGTACGACTGGAACAGCGGGTCGTCCGACGAGGCCTGAGCCTTCGTGGAGCCCCGTGTGCCCGCATACCGGTCCTCGGGTCCCTTTGCGTGCGAGGCCCTGTCTCAGTCCGATTCCCGCCGCGCTCCCCACTCCCCCGGCCAGCCGGTCGAGGCGGTCACGGTGGGCGGGCGTCAGGTCGAGGTCCGCCGCGGCGACGTTCTCCTCCACGTGCTCGCTACGGGCCGTGCCGGGAATCGGCAGGACGACCGGCGAGCGGCGGAGGAGCCAGGCGAGCGCGACCTGCGTGGGCGTGGCACCGAGGTCGGCCGCCACAGCCGCGATCTCCGCCTTGGCCCCCGCCTTCCCCCAGGCGACGGGCCGCCACGGCAGGAAGGCGATTCCGGCCGCCGCACAGGCGTCGTGCACCGGCTCGTGCTCACGGTCGAGCAGGTTGTAGCGGTTCTGCACGCTCACGATGTCGACGATCTCCCGGGCCTGCGCCGGCTCGGCGGCGGTGACCTCCGACAGCCCGATCCGGCCGACCAGGCCCTCGATCAGTGTGACGCCCAGCTCCACGGCCCGCCGGGCGACCGCGAGGGCGTTCTGTCGCGCGGGGCCGGGCTCGGCCGGCAGGTGCATGGCTCCGAAACCGAGCCGGCGTACGTCCAGATCCCCGCCGATACGGAAGCCGGTCCTTGTCATGAGCGCTGTCCTCCCCCTCTGCTCAAGGAGCCACGCCAACAGCGGGGTTGGCGGCGCCGCCGGTCACAGGGGCCGCGCCGGACCGCCGAGCCATCCCCGGGGCCGCGCCGCTCGGCGAGCCGTCGCCAGTGCCCGGCGTTACGCTGCGCGCACAGGGCCCTCTGCCCCTTTCAGGGAGGTTCTCATGGTCTCGCGTCTCAACCCGTACCTGTCCTTCAACGGCGACGCCCGGCAGGCGATGGAGTTCTACCAGGAGGTCTTCGGCGGCACCCTCACCCTCAACACCTACGGCGACTTCGGCCATGCGGAAGCCCCGAACGCCGACAAGATCATGCACGGCATGCTGGAGACCCCCAGCGGCTTCACCCTGATGGGCGCCGACAACCCGCCGGGCATGGAATCCGCGCCGGGCCAGCCCTTCTCGGTGAGCCTCAGCGGCGACGACGAAGCCGAGCTGAGCGGCTACTGGGAGAAGCTGTCCGAGGGCGGCTCGGTGTCGGTGCCGCTGGAGAAGCAGATGTGGGGCGACGTGTTCGGCATGTGCACGGACCGCTTCGGCGTCCCGTGGATGGTCAACGTCAGCGCCACGGAGAGCTGAGCGGGACCGACCAGGGCGGTCAGCGACTGTCCGCCCCGCGGGGCCGCCCGCACACGCCGTGCACTGCCGGTGTGTGCGGGCGGCCCTGTTCTGTTGGATCGTCCTGCTTGTTGGATCGTCCTGTTTGTTGGTACGTCCTGACAAAGCTGTTGACATCCCCAGAAGGGCGCCCCCATAGTACCTGCCACTAGAGCGCGCTAGTGGCGCGCTCCAGCTGCCTCCCCGGACCGGGCACGACCCGTTCCCTCCAGCACACCGAGGTGCACCCGACATGCGCAGACACCACAGATCCGCCGCCCTGACCACCGCCGCCCTCGTGGGCGCGCTGCTCGCCGCCGGCTGCTCCAGCGGCTCCGGCGGGAAGCAGTCCGAGACCGGCGGCACCGACGCCGCCGCGGGCAAGGCCACCACGCCTCGGATGACCGTCGCCCTGGTCACCCACGCGGCGCCCGGCGACACCTTCTGGGACCTGATCCGCAAGGGCGCCCAGGCCGCCGCCGCGAAGGACAACATCAAGCTCGTCTACTCCAGCGACCCGGTCGCCGGAAACCAGGCCAACCTCGTGCAGAACGCCATCGACCAGAAGGTCGACGGCATCGCGCTCACCGCCGCCAAGCCCGATGCCATGAAGGCGGTGGTGGCCAAGGCCAAGGCGGCCGGCATCCCCGTCGTCGGTTTCAACTCCGGCCTGGACAACTGGCGGGAACTCGGCATGCTCGAGTACTTCGGCCAGGACGAGAACATCGCCGGCCAGGCCTTCGGCGAGCGCCTCAACCAGCAGGGCGCCAAGCACGCCGTCTGCGTGATCCAGGAGCAGGGCCAGGTCGCGCTGGAGGCACGCTGCGCCGGTCTGAAGAAGGGCTTCAAGGGCACGACGGAGAACCTGTACGTCAACGGCACCGACATGCCCTCCGTGAAGTCGACGCTGACGGCCAAGCTCCAGAAGGAGTCCACCATCGACCGGGTGGTCACACTGGGCGCCCCGATCGCCATGACCGCCGTGCAGTCGGTCAAGGACGCGGGCAGCAAGGCCGAGGTCGCCACCTTCGACCTCAACAAGGACCTCGTCGGGGCCATCCAGGGCGGCGACATCCAGTTCGCCGTCGACCAGCAGCCCTACCTCCAGGGCTACCTCGCCGTCGACGCGCTGTGGCTCTACAGGACGAACGGCAACGTCAGCGGCGGCGGCACCGCTCCCGTGCTCACCGGGCCGGCCTTCGTCACCAAGGACAACGTCGACAGCGTCGCGGAGTTCGCGAAGAAGGGGACGCGCTGAGAAAGGGACTGGCTAGGTCTGTCGTTTGGATCAGATCGCAGACGCGGGGCCGAAAGGTGCCGCCGATTCCCTGCGACCTGATCCAAACGACAGGCCCTAGTTGTGCTGTTCGGAGAGGTTGGTGACGCGGCTGGCTGGGGTGTGGCCGCTGATTCCGGTGTGGGGTCGGTGGTAGTTGTACCAGTCCAGCCAGTCGGGAAACGCGGCCTGCCGTTCGGCCTGTGAGGTGTAGGGCCGGTGGTAGGCCCATTCGTCGAGCAGGGTGCGGTGGAAGCGTTCGACCTTGCCATTGGTCTGCGGCCGCCAGGGTCGGGTCCAGCGGGGGCTGATGCCCAGCTCCCGGCAGGTGTCGCGCCAGGTGTTCTTGGTGTAGGCCCAGGCGTTGTCGGTCAGGACCCGCTCGACGGTCACGCCGCGTGCGGCGAACCAGGCGGCTGCTCGTCGTAGGAAGCCGGCGCAGGTTGCGGCCTTCTCGTCAGGCAGGTCTTCGGTGTAGGCCAGGCGGGAGTGGTCGTCCAGGGCAGTGTGCAGGTAGGCGTATCCGGTGCCGTTGCGGCGGTCCTGGTTGGCCCGGCCGGCCGCGCGGCCGAGGACTTTGTGTCCACCGCCGTCCGGGATGCGGCCGAGCTTCTTGATGTCGATGTGGACCAGTTCGCCGGGCCGGGCTCGTTCGTAGCGGCGGATGGGTTCGCCGGTGGCCCGGTCGGTGGCAGCCAGGACGGGCAGGTGGTGACGGTGCAGGATGCGGTGGGCGGTGGAGGCGGCGATGCCGCATCGGGCGGCCAGCCGCACCGGTCCGATGCGGTGCTCGCGCCGCAGGCGCACGACCTGCTGTTCGATGGCGGCCGGGGTGCGGCGGGGCTGGTGGTGCGGGCGGCTGGAGCGGTCATGCAGGCCCGCTGCCCCGTGGCGGCGGTAGCGGCCTGCCCAGCGGGCTGCGGTGGTGTGGCTGACCTGGAAGCGTTCCGCGGCTCGTCGTAGCGGCCAGCCGTCCTCGACGACACACCGGGCCAGACGCAGCCTGCCGGTCGCGGTCAGCGGGGCGTTACGGTGGAACAACGAGGGCCTCCTGGGCGTCGGTTGTAGATGTCGCAATCCACACCGAACCCAGAGGCCCTCGCCTCGTTCAAGGACCACTCCAGGCGTGTCGCCTGTCACCAACGTCCCGGGACAGCACACCTAGTCCTCCGCCGACACGGGCCCGCTCGTTCCCCGTACCACCAGTTTGGGGTCCAGCACCGCCTCCCTCGGTGGCAGTTCCCCGTTCTCCAGCCGTTCTACGGCGAAGCGGACCGCGTGCTCGGCCATGAGGAACGCGTCCTGGCGGACGGTGGTCAGGCCGAGCGGCATCAGGTGGGAGAGGTGGCTGTCGTCGTAGCCGACGACGGACAGGTCGCGCGGGACCTCGACGCCCGCCCGGGTCAGGGCCATCAGCAGCCCCATCGCGCAGCGGTCGTTGCCGGCGAGGACCGCCGTCGGCAACGGCTGCCCGCCGTCGCGTTCGGCCAGCAGCAGCCGGCCGGTCTCGACACCGGACTCCTCGGTGTGCTCGCCGGGGATCACCCGCGCCTGCGCCTGAAGCCCGTGGCGGCGCATCGCGGCACGGTAGGCACGCCGCCGCTCCGCCGAACCCGGGCCGCGTCCGCCGTCGATGTGCACGATCCGGCGGTGCCCCAGCTCCACCAGGTGCTCCATGGCCTGCCGGACGCCCTTGCCCTCGGCGGAGTGCACGAAGTCGACATGGGCCTGCGGCACCCGGCGGCTGACCGACACGGCGACCGTGCGCCGCCCGAGCTCGGCGAGGTAGGCGGGTTCGGCGTCGGAACCGAGCAGGATCACCGCCTCGCAGCGGTGGCTGAGCAGCGCCTCGACCGCCTTGGCCTCACTGCGGCCGTGGGTGGCGCCGGAGAGCAGGACGTCGTAACCGAGCCGCTCGGCCTCGGGGTAGATGCCGGTGATGAGGTCCGTGTGGAAGGTCTGGTGCACGGTGAACATCACGCCGAGCGTGCGACTGCGGCCACGGGCCAGCAGCCGGGCCGCGCTGTCGGGCCGGTAACCGATCTCGTCGGCCACGCGCAGGACCCGTTCCCGTGTCTCCCGGCTGGCCCCCGCCTGGTTGCGGAAGATGATCGAGACGAGCGCGCGGGACACGCCCGCCTTCTCGGCGACGTCCGCCATCGTGGGCCGCTGCCTACCCGATGCATCCACGTGTGAACCCACCCTCCGACGCCGACCACCTTACGGGGCGTCCTGCACGGCGCCCGTACACGGACCCCGCAAACTCCCGGCAACAACCTATTGACATGACATTTGGACTGGGGTCATCGTACTCGAACTAGAGCGCGCTAGTAGAGCGCATCAGTTTCAGGCCCGCCCCCTTCCTCTCCCCGAAGGACCCTCACCATGGCAACGGCGCCAGCCCCGCTGCGTACGACCGTCGGCAACCTGTGCCTCGGCTCCGCCCCCGACTCCTGGGGTGTCTGGTTCCCCGAGGACGAGCACCAGGTGCCGTACACCCGTTTCCTCGACGAGCTCGTCGAGGCCGGATACGAGTGGCTGGAGCTCGGCCCGTACGGCTATCTCCCCACCGATCCCCGGCTGCTGAGGGCCGAGCTGGACGCCCGGGGGCTGAAGGTCTCCGGAGGTACCGCGTTCGGCGCGCTGCACCGGCCCGAAGCGTGGGACGAGATGCTCGCCCATGTCCGGCAGGTCGCCGCGCTGACCGCTGCCGCGGGGGCGCACCATCTCGTCTTCATCCCGCCGATGTACCGGGACGAGAAGACGGGCGTCTTCACCGAGTCGCCCGAGCTGACCGCCGAGCAGTGGGCCGGGTTCGGCCGGGCCGCCGACCGGCTGGGCCGGCTGCTGCTGGAGGAGTACGACGTACGGCTGGTCGTCCATCCGCACGCCGACAGCCACATCCAGACGCAAGGAGAGATCGAGCGGCTGCTGAACGAGTCCGACAGCCGTTACACGAACCTCTGCCTGGACACGGGGCACGTCGCGTACGGCGGCGGGGACAACCTCGATCTGATCCGCCGCTTCGGGGAGCGGGTCGGCTATGTGCACATCAAGCAGATGGACCCGGAGATCCTGGCGCAGGTCGCGGCCGAGGACCTGTCCTTCGGCGAGGCCGTGCGGCGCGGGGTGTGCGTGTCACCGCCAGCCGGGGTGCCGAAGCCGGCCGATGTGGTGGACGAACTCGCACGACTCGACGCGGAGTTGTTCGTGATCGTCGAGCAGGACCTGTACCCGTGCGCGCCCGAGGTGCCGCTGCCGATCGCGGTCAGCACCCGCGAACACCTGGCCGGCTGCGGTCTCTCGGGTACCCGGCGCCCGAACATCGACAGGTAAGGAGCGGCCATGGACGTCAGGGACGACACGACACCGGCCTCCACCCCAGCCCCGGCCACCGCCGTCGCGGACGACGCCCCTGAGGCGGTCAGGCGGCGACTGCGGCTGATCACGACCATCGCCACGTTCGGTGGTCTGCTCTTCGGCTACGACACCGGCGTCATCAACGGCGCCCTGCCCTACATGACCGATGACCTCGGCCTGACCCCGGTCACCGAGGGCATGGTCACCAGCTCGCTGCTGCTGGGTGCCGCGCTGGGCGCGGTGACCGGCGGCCGGTTGTCGGACGCGCGCGGAAGGCGGCGCACCATCCTGCTGCTGGCCGTGCTGTTCTTCGTCGGCGCGCTCGGCTGCACGCTCGCCCCCACGACCGAGGTGATGATCGTGGCGCGGTTCGTGCTCGGTCTCGCGGTCGGCGGCGCGTCGGTGACCGTGCCGGTGTATCTCGCGGAGATCTCCCCCGCCGAGCGGCGCGGCGCTCTCGTCACCCGCAACGAGCTGATGATCGTCAGCGGTCAGCTGCTGGCCTTCACGTCCAACGCGATCATCGCCCGGGTCGGCGGCGAGTCCGGTGGCGTGTGGCGCTGGATGCTGGTCGTCGCCACGCTGCCGGCCGTGGTGCTCTGGTTCGGCATGCTGGTGATGCCGGAGAGCCCGCGCTGGCTGGTCTCCCGGAGCCGCTTCGGGGAGGCCCTCGAAGTCCTCAGGCAGGTGCGGTCGCAGGCCCGGGCCGAGGCGGAGCTGAAGGAGGTGTCCGCGCTCGCCGTCAAGGACGAGCAGGCCAAGCTCGGCGGCTGGCAGGACATGAAGAGCACGCCGTGGCTGCGGAAGCTGATGTTCGTCGGGTTCGGCATCGCGATCGTGCAGCAGATCACCGGCGTCAACACGATCATGTACTACGGCACGCAGATCCTCACCGACGCCGGTTTCGCCGCCGACAGCGCGCTGACGGCGAACATCGCCAACGGGGTGATCTCGGTGCTGGCCACCTTCGTCGGCATCTGGCTGCTGGGGCGGGTACCGCGCCGCCCGATGCTGATGACCGGTCAGGCCGGTACGACCGCCGCCCTGTTGCTGATCGGCGTCTTCTCCCTGGTCCTGCCCTCGGGTGACGCGCGAGCGTTCGCGGTGCTCGCCATGACGGTCACGTTCCTCGCCTTCCAGCAGGGCGCGATCTCGCCGGTGACCTGGCTGATGCTGTCGGAGATCTTCCCGATGCGGATGCGCGGCTTCGGCATGGGCATCGCGGCCGTGGTGCTGTGGCTGACCAATTTCGTGATCGGGCTGGTCTTCCCGTCCCTGGTGTCCGGGATCGGGATCTCCCACACCTTCTTCCTCTTCGTGGTGGCGGGCGTGCTGTCCCTCGTCTTCGTGAAGCTCTACGTCCCCGAGACCAAGGGCCGCACCCTCGAAACCCTCGAAGCCGAACTCCGCACCCGCTTTTCCTGACCCTCCCTGTGAAGGAAACGACCATGACCGTACGTGTAGGCGTCATCGGCGCCGGAATGATCGGCCAGGACCACATCCGGCGGCTCACCGAGGTCGTCACCGGGGCCGCCGTCACGGCCGTGACCGACATCGACGCCGACCGCGCCGCCGAGGTGGCCGCCCGGGCCGGCGCCACCGCGCTCCCCACCGGCGCGCACCTGATCGCCTCCCCCGACGTGGACGCCGTCCTCGTCACCTCGTGGGGCCCCACCCACGCCGAGCACGTCCGGGGCGCGATCGCGGCCGGCAAGCCGGTGTTCTGCGAGAAACCCCTGGCCACGACCGTCGAGGACTGTCTGCGGATCGTCGAGGCCGAGCGGGCGCACGGCCGTCGCCTGGTACAGGTCGGCTTCATGCGCCGCTTCGACGCCGGCTACCGCCAGATGAAGGAGGTCCTGTCGACCGGCTCGCTCGGGGCCCCGCTCCTCGTGCACTGCGCCCACCGCAATCCGACCGTGCCGGAGTCGTACCACTCCGCCATGGCCGCCCAGGACACGGCCGTGCACGAGATCGACGTGCTGCGCTGGCTGCTCGACGACGAGATCGTCTCCGCCCAGGTGGTCACCCCGCGCGCGACGCGCAAGCGGTTCGCGCACCTCAAGGACCCGCAGATCATGATCTTCGAGACTGCCGAGGGCGTCCGCATCGACCTGGAGGTCTTCGTCAACTGCCAGTACGGCTACGACATCCAGTGCGAGGTCGTCGGCGAGGACGGTCTGGTCCGGCTGCCCGACCCGGCGGCCGTCGGGATCCGCGCCGCCGCCCGGCACGGCACGGGTGTCCTCCAGGACTGGAAGGACCGGTTCGCGCAGGCCTTCGACACCGAGTTCCGCGAGTGGGTGGCCTCGGTGGCCGCCGGCATCGAGCTCACCGGCCCGTCCGCCTGGGACGGTTACGCCGCCACGGTCATCACCGACGCCGCCGTCCGGTCTCTGGACACCGGCGGCGAGAGAGTCACCGTCGACATGAAGCCCCGCCCCGCGTTCTACGGAGGCACCGCGTGAAGATCGCCCTCGACCCCTACATGTTCCGCGCCCTGCCGATCGACGAGATGGTGCGCACGGTCGCCGAACTCGGCTACGAGTACATCGAGTTGTCGCCGCGCGCGGACTTCATGCCGTTCTTCCTGCACCCGCGGGCGGACGACGCGCGGGTGGCGGAGCTGAAGCAGTCGCTGCGCCGGCACGGTGTGCGGCTGTCCTCCGTCCTGCCGCTGTACAAGTGGTCCTCGCCGGACGAGACGGAGCGGCAGGCCGCCGTCCGCTACTGGAAGCGGATGATCGAGATCACCGTCGAGCTCGATTGCCCGCTGATGAACTCGGAGTTCAACGGCCGTCCCGAGCGCGCGGCCGAGAGCGAGGCCGCGTTCTGGCGCTCGCTGGAGGAACTGCTGCCGGTGTTCGAGCGCGAAGGCATCGCTCTGAACCTGGAGGCCCACCCGGACGACTTCTGCGAGGAGAACACCCCCGCCGTCGATCTCGTCCGCGCGATCAACAAGCCGTGGGTGAACTACCTGTACTGCGCCCCGCACTCCTTCCACCTCTCCGGGGCTTCCGAAGTCGGCGCCGACATCGCGGCGATGATGCGCTACGCCGGTGACAAGCTGCAGCACGTGCACCTCGCGGACTCCTTCAACCACAAGGGTTCGTCCGGTCTGCGCTACATCCTCAACCCGCCGGGCACCCCGGCCCGGATCCACCAGCACCTCGACATCGGCCAGGGCGAGGTCGACTGGGACGCCTTCTTCGGCACGCTGCGCGAGCTGGGCTTCGACGGTGTCGCCACGTCCTGTGTGTTCGCCTGGGAGGAGCGGGCCCGGGAGTCGTCGGCGTTCATGCTGGACCGCATCCGCAAGGAGCTCGCCGCGTAGCACTCCTGCCCCGGGGCCCGCGCCGCGGGCCCCGGCCGGAGCGTCAGGAACCCGTGAGGACGACGAGCTGCTGGGTCGCCCGGGTCATCGCGACGTAGTGGTCGACCGCTCCCTCGACGCCCGTGCCGAAGTCCTGCGGGTCGACGAGGACGACCAGGTCGAACTCCAGCCCCTTCGACAGCTCCGGGGTCAGCGAACGGACCCGGGGCGAAGCCGGCCGGAACCCTGGATCGCCGATCACACAGGCGATCCCGTCCGGATGGGCGGCGAGCCAGGTGTCGAGGACCGAGTGCAGTTCCGCGGTGGAGCCGTGCACGACGGGGACGCCGCCGCTGCGGATGGAGGTCGGCACGTTGGCGTCCGGGAGCACGGCCCTGATGACCGGCTCGGCCTCCGCCATGATCTCCTCCGGGGTCCGGTAGTTGATGCTCAGTGAGGCCAGGTCGATCCGGCCGAACCCGACCCGCTCGAGCCGTTCCCGCCACGACTCCGTGAACCCGTGCCGGGCCTGGGCGCGGTCCCCGACGATGGTGAAACTGCGGGACGGGCAGCGCAGCAGCAGCATCTGCCACTCCGCGTCGGTCAGCTCCTGGGCCTCGTCCACGACGACGTGCGCGAACGGGCCGGCGAGCCGGTCCGGGTCGGCGGTGGGCAGGGCGGATTCGTCGACCAGGGAGTTGCGCATGTCCTGCCCGTGCAGCATGACCAGCACCCCTTCGCCGTCGTCGTGGGTGTGGGCCTCCAGCAGGTTGTCGATGACCTTGTCCATGCGTGCGCGTTCGGCGGCGACGGCGGCGGCGTGCCGGCGTGTGCGTCGTGACGCCTCCGGGTCGCCGAGCCGCTGCCGTGCCGCGTCCAGCAGCGGCAGGTCGGACACCGTCCAGGCCTGGGGATCCTCGCGCTGCAGTTTTCGCACGTCGTCGCGGCTGAGCCAGGGAGCGCACATCCGCAGATAGGCCGGTACCGACCACAGGTCTCCGACGAGATCGCTCGCCTCCAGCAGCGGCCAGGCGCGGTTGAAGGCCGTGAGCAGGTCCCTGTTCCGCGACAGTGACCTGCGCAGCAGGGCGGCCGGTGCGTCGCCCTCGTGCTTTTCCTCCAGGATCGTGAGCAGTTCGTCCCAGACCTGGCCGCGCGCGTCGTTGTGCGGGGTGCCGGGTTCCGCCGCCGCGAACGCCACGAGCCAGTCCTCGGCACTGAGCCGGATGTCGGACCAGTGGGTCGTGACCGTCATCCCCTCGGTGGGCGGCTCCTCGTAGAACGTGACGGCCTTCTCGATCGCCTTCACCATGTCCGCGGACGACTTCAGGCGCGCGACGTCCGGGTCGCTCTCGACCGCCGCTTCGGCTCCCTCGGGGACGAGGTCCCGCAGGATGCAGGTCTGCACGCCCTCTTCGCCGAGGCTGGGCAGGACGTCGGCGACGTAGGAGAGGTAGGGCCGGTGCGGGCCGACGAACAGGACGCCGCCCCGGCGGTGGCCGAGCCGGGGGTCGGAGTACAGGAGGTAGGCGGAGCGGTGCAGGGCGACGACCGTCTTGCCCGTGCCCGGGCCGCCGTCGACGACGAGGGCGCCTCGGGAACCCGCACGGATGATGGCGTCCTGGTCGGCCTGGATGGTGCCGAGCACGTCCCGCATCCGGGGTGAGCGGTTGCTGCCCAGGCTGGCGATGAAGGCGGACTGGTCGTCGAGCGCGGCGTGCCCGACGACTCCGTCCGCGGTGAACACCTCGTCCCAGTAGTCGCTGATCCGGCCGCCGGACCAGCGGTACCGGCGGCGGCTCGCGAGCCCCATCGGGTTGGCGTGGGTGGCGCCGAAGAACGGCTCGGCCGCGGGGGAACGCCAGTCGACCAGCAGCCGGCGCCCCTCGCTGTCGGTGAGTCCGAGTCGTCCCACGTACACGGGCTCGGAGTCGTCCGCGCCGACCATGTGCCCGAGGCACAGGTCCAGGCCGAAGCGGCGCAGTGCCCGCAGGCGGGCGGTCAGCCGGTGGATCTCGGCGTCCCGGTCCATCGCCTGCCGTCCCTTCCCGCCGGGCGCCCTGCGCTCGGCATCGAGGCGGTCGGACAGTTCGGCGATCGACTGTTCGAGACACGCGGCGATGGCAGCGAAGTGCCGCTCGTCTCCGGCGATCAGCGCCGGGTCGGCTTTGTGCGAGAGGCGGCCGGGAAGATCGAACGCACTGGTGGTCAGGGGGGTCACGTCATGCTCCCGTTTCCGCAGGTCCTGGCATAGGCCCGTCAGTCTGCGGCACACAGGGGGCCTTGCCGCAAGGCCCCCCGCCTGCTATAGCTTGAGAGTGGCAAGGAGATGACTCCTTGCCTTTCTTTGTTGTGGGCCGACTGGTATCAGACGCACGGGAGTTGTTCCAACTGGCGGTGCCACAGGCTCCGGTGCGTCCGCAGGGGTGGGGTCGGTGCCGGACTGACGACCGTGCGGTGCCGGCCGCGATTGTGCACGGCTGCGCCATCGAACGCACACTGTCGCGGCTCGGCGACTGCCGCCGCCCGCACCGCCTCACTCCGACCTGGGCGCCACGTTCATTCGCTCCGTAGGGAGCACGGCGGGCACGTCCGAGTGTCGGCAGTGCCCTTGGCCGTAGGGCTCCTGGGTGCCGTTTGGGGGCACCAGCTATGCCACATGCCATGTCCCTTAGGGTGATAAGCCTTGAACAGGGCGGGCTGCTGGGATCTCTTCCCGGTCAGGCTGGAGGGGTTAAGAACGTGGGGACGCCACGAAACAGGAAAGCAGACACCAACGCGGTACTACGTCGCGCCAGACAGTCCAAACCCTCGCAAAAGGATCCAGCGTCAGATCGCACGAGCGTGTTCCGCAGTAAGACCTTTTGGGCGGGAGTCGTCAGTGCCGTGGTATCTGGTGCAGGCGTCGTTGTATGGCAATCCGGGTGGGGATGGTTCCAGGAAGAGATCGCGGGACCGCCAGAACTCAAAGTCTACGCAATGGATGTTCTCGGATGCCACCCAGGCTATTTTGAGCAGCCGATCAGTTCACTGCAGAAACGCGCAGCCGAGGTTAGGTCGAAGGGCGGCGTACGTATACCGACCACGGACGAGCCTGCAGTGCTTCACACCACGCTGCAAGGCGAGTCGGGGCAGGCCATCGTGGTGACCGGCGCTGAGGTGACGGTCCTCTCCAGCGAACCGCTGCCCACGACAGGGTCGGTGATTGCCGATGAATGCGGGGGAGGCATCGATGAGCGGGTGTTTGACGTTGACTTCAGCCAAAGCCCGGTGACAGTCGAACCGCAGATACGTCGCACCGCGAATGGAACGACTGTGGGCCGCGACTTTCCATTCAAAGTGTCGTCCGGGGATCCCGAGCAGTTCACATTCGATCTGAAGAACATCGATCGGGACGTGAAGTTCGCCATTACTTTGAAATGGGTTTCGAATGGGGAGCCAGGAAGCACCACGCTCGACAATGGAGGGCGAGGGTATCGAGCAATGGGAATGCCCAGCAAAGTAACTCGGTACCCCCTTAGTAGCTTGTACCCAGAAAGGGCCGGCAAAGGCTGACACAGCGAGACGAGCAACTGCGGTCGTCGTGTAGCGGAACCGCCCGAGTCCACTGCCTGGACTCCCCCGCGGCCGGCCCCCTGTGACACGCTCTTCGCCGAGCGGTCGGCGGAACCGGCCGCCGGCGTTTTCAGGCACTGGGGAGAGGCGGCGGCATGCGCATAGGACTGCTCGGCACCGGCCCGTGGGCGCGGATGGCCCACGCACCTGCCCTCAGCGGGCACGACGAGCTGGAGTTCGCCGGGGTGTGGGGCCGTCGCCCCGAGGCCGCCAAGGAACTGGCCGAGCGGCACGGTGTCCGGGCGTACGACGACGTGGACGCGCTGTTCGCCGACGTGGACGCGGTCGCCGTGGCGCTGCCTCCGGATGTGCAGGCCGGGCTCGCCGCACGGGCGGCCCGGGCCGGGTGTCACCTGCTGCTCGACAAACCGCTGGCGGCGACGGTGGAGCAGGGGCGGGCGGTGGTCGAGGCCGCCGATGCGGCGGATGTCGCCTCGGTCGTGTTCTTCACGGCGCGCTTCCAGCCCGAGCCGGAGGCGTGGATCACCGAGCAGGCGGGAGTGCCGGGCTGGTTCACGGGGCGGGCGCAGTGGCTCGGGGCGGTGTTCAGCAGCGAGAGCCCCTTCGCGACACCGTGGCGGCGGGAGAAGGGCGCCCTGTGGGACGTCGGGCCGCACGCCCTGTCCGTGCTGCTGCCGGTGCTCGGCGACGTGCGACGCGTGACAGCGGCCGCGTACGGCCCCCGGGACACGGCGCATGTCGTCCTCGACCACACCGGTGGCGCGTCGAGCACCCTCACCCTGAGTCTGACGGCACCGCCCGCCGCAGCCGGTGCCGCCGTCGAGCTCCGTGGGGAGGCCGGGGTCGCGGTGCTGCCGGACAGCCCCGACGGAGCGGTCCCCGCCCTCAAGCGGGCCGCGGACGCCCTGCTCACCGCCGCCCGGACCGGCCGCCCGCACGCGTGCGACGCGGCGTTCGGCCTGCGGGTCACGGAGATTCTCACGGCGGCCGACGACCTGCTGAACGGCGGCGGCCGCTGAGCCCCGGACCGCCCGGTTCCTACGACGGGTAGAAGTTGAGCCGTTCCTTCACCACCGGGAAACCGGCCCTGGCGAAGTTCGCGGCCATGGGGAAGTTGCCCTGGTCCGTGGCGGCCGCGACGAACTCGGCGCCTCGCTCGGTCAGGAAGTGGGTGCACTCGGCCAGCAGGTCGTAGGCGTAGCCGTGGCCCCGCTGGTCGGGCAGGACCCCGATGAAGCCGATGCACGGGCCCGAGGGGTTGTGGGCCGGGATGTGGATGCCGACCGGTTCGCCCTGCTGGGTGTACGCGACCTGCCACCACTCGCGGGGCGAGGGGCACCAGTGGAAGAAGTCGAGCTCCTCCTGGGCCGCCTGGTCGAGTCCGCCCTGTTCGATGGCCTTCAGCGCGTGGGCGTCCAGCGTGACGGAGTGGATGCGGCGCAGGGCGTCGAAGAACACGGCGTCGTCCGGTTCGTCGCGGAACACCAGGCGCCGGGGCCGCTCGGGCAGACCGCGGTCCGGGGTCCACCGGTACAACAGGCGTTCCACCAAGAGGTCGTAGCCGGCCTGCCGTGCGGCGGTGAAGCGGGTCTCGGCCGCGGTGCGCAGGGCCGGGTCGTCGCGCCAGCCCGCGGGCAGGTTCAGTTCCAGTTCCACCTGCCAGGGGGCGGATCGCAGGAGGGCGGCGCCCGCCTCCTCCTCGCCTTCCGCCACGTCGAACCAGTTGAGGTTGACGGGCTCGGTGTCGTCGGGGCCGCCCCACCAGGCGCCGCGGGCAACGACCCTGCCGTCGCGCAGGGCGACCCGCTTCCAGTCGGGGCGGTGCCGGGTCAGCCGGTGGCCCTCACGGGCGCCCAGCGGATCGGGCAGGGTGTCGAAGAGATCGGCGTCGCTCGCGTCGAGCGCGCGGATGACCACATCGGTCATGGAATTCCTCCGGGATGCATGCTGCGGAGAGCGCTCCCGGTGAGGTCAGTCAAGGCACGCCGGGACGAGGGGCAGGGAGCGCCGGAACGGTGAGAGCTGCACGGCTCCGCCCTCCTTTCACGGGTCTGTGGGCGTGACGCCGACACGCTACGGGCTCGCCGACGGACCGTCCATGGGATTTCCGCATGCCACACGGGTCGGCGGGAGCACGCGGTGGCACGGGCCCGGAGTGCGGCGGCGGGTGGGCCGTAGCAGCGTGGTGGTGTGAGCAGTGCGCGCGCCCGGCCGCCGCGCCGGGGCAGGGACGGAGATCGGGACCTGGACCGGCGGGGGTGGCTGCGCGGCGCGCCGCCGCCGGTCTGGGCGCGGGTGCTGCCGTCCGTACTGCTGGCGGGCGTGTGCACGGCGGAGCTGATCAGTCCGGAGCCGCTCGACATCGGTTTTCTGCTGGGTGCGATCCCGCCGCTGGCCGTGCTGGCGCACGGACCGGTCATGACGGCGGTGCTCGGCGCGCTCGCGGTGGTCGTGCTGACGGTTCCGGTCTTCCGTCTGGACGATCCCGGCAGCACCGATCTGCTGACCGTGTGCTTCGTCGCGGCGCTGAGCGTGCTGCTGTCGTACGTGCGCAGCAGGCGTGACGCGCAGCTGGTCACCGAGCGGTCCGTCGCCGAGGTCGCGCAGCGGGCCGTCGTGCCGCCGCTGCCGGAGCGGGTCGGGCCGGTGCGGTGCGCGGGGCTGTACCGGGCCGCGCAGAGCGGCACGCTGGTCGGGGGCGACTTCTTCGACGTACGCGCGGGTCCCTTTGGCATACGGGCGGTCATGGGCGATGTGCAGGGGCACGGTCTGTCGGCGGTCGCCACGGTCGCGTCGCTGCTGGGGGCCTTCCGGGAGGCGGTGCTGGACCAGCCGGATCCGGAGGCGGTGGCGGCCCGGCTCGACCGGAGGCTGGCGGTGGACTCCGCGGGCGAACCGCATGCCGAGTTGTTCGCGACGGCTGTGCTGCTGGAGTTCTCCGCCGACGCGCGTGTGGTGCGGATCGTGGCGTGCGGGCAGTCCGGGCCGCTGTTGCTGCGGGACGGGCGGGCCTTCGAGCTGGACGTCGAGCCGTGCACACCGCTGGGGCTGGGCCTCGCCGAGGTCATTCCGCCGAGGGTCGTCTCGGTGCGGCTGCGTGCCGGTGACCGGCTGTTCCTCGCGTCCGACGGTGTCACCGAGGCCAGGGACGCCGGCGGGGTCTTCTATCCCCTGGCCGAGCGGCTGCCGGGCCTCACCGACGAGGACCCGGCCGCGCTGGCCGAGCGGGTGTGGACGGACCTCGTCAGGTACTGCCCGGACGTGCGGGACGACGTCACGATGCTCGTGCTCGCGCCCCGTCCGCGCAGCGGGCCCTGACGGCGGCCGGCGGCGGCCCGGGAGTCGCGCGAACCGCAGTCGGCGGAGCCGTACGACCGGTGCGTCAGTCCTTGATCGTGCACTCGTTGCCGAACGCCGGGTTCAGCAGGCCGATCACGTTGAATCGGTGGCAATGCCGACGGGGCCCGAGTCGGCGCTCGCCGTACCGGCGCAGGCCTGGCCGATCGCGGCGTCACGTGCGCGTGTGGGAAAGCTCCTGTCATGCGGAGGGACACGTGCCTCCACCGTCGCCCGCAGCACGGCGAGGCGACATCGGTGAACGTCCGAACGGGGGGCTGGGGGGCTGCGGACCGGCTTCCGGGCCCTCCCGGCGGTGAGCTTCCAGCGCGGTGGCCGGGGCTCTCCGGATGCATGGTGGGCTCCCGCGTTGAATGGTGATATCGGACCCGATTTTCCGCACCGGGGCCGCACCAGCGATCCGGACCCTAGGAGCAGAGAACATGTCGACGTCACAGCCCCACGCGTCCCGGCAGCCCGAGGACAGGGCCACCCCGGACCGCCTGCTCCACGCCCGCACCGGCACCGACGTGTCGCCGGAGGACCTCGTCCTCGCCTCGGGCAAGGACCTCACCCCGCGCAACCTGGAATGGGCCAAGCGCAAGCTGGCAGCGGAGGGCCCGGCCGCGCTGGAGAAGCTGCTGCCGTAGCCCTTCCTCCGCGGGGCGTCACGCGTCATGAACCGTGTGACGCGTGACGCCCCGCGGGTCAGACCCTGTCGTCGTCCTCCGGCAGGTCACTGTCGTCCTCCACCACATGGACCGCCGCCTCCTCGGCACCGGCCGCGCCTCCGTCGATGCCGACGTCCGTGGCGATGGTCTCCTTCGTCGTGTCGGGGTGGGCTCCCTCGTCCGGGGCGACCAGGCGGCCCGCGCGATTCGTGCCCGCCTCGGGGTCGACCGGTTCGCCGTCGCCGTCGGGGCTGTCGCCCACGCCGTCCCCGGTGGGCTCGGCGGACACGTCGGGGACCTCCTGGGCGAGGCGTTCGTCGAGGGTCTCGCCCTCGTGCTGCTCGGCGGCGGTGGTACCGCGCTTGGTGACGCCGAGCGGCTTCTCCGGCGGGGAGTAGCCCTCGTCGAGGGTGTCGTCGTAGGTCCGTTCGTCGACGGCGTCCTGGAGGTCCAGCGGCGCGGCGTCCTCCTGCTCCTCGTTGCTCCCGGTGGGCTGGTACGCGTCGTCCGCCATCGGTTCGGAGCGCATCGGTTCCGTGCCCATCACTTCTGCCTCCCTGTCGCGTTGCGTCGACTCATTCGTCTCATGTGCCCGTTCCGCGTTTCCCGTTACGCGGGCTCTAACCTCCGTCATGGAGTGACACCGCCTCCCGGCCGGGCCAGGTCACCCGTCCACTTCTCCTCGATGCGCCCGAACCTCCACACCAGCAGCGCCACCACCCAGGTGGCGACGAACAGCGCCACGACGGCGTAGCCGAGGACGTTGAGGTCCAGGCCGGAGATCCAGTCCCAGAAGGGGCCGTGCAGGCCGAGCTGCTCCACGAGCAGGCCCAGGAGTTCGACGGTCCCGATGAGCAGGGCCACGGCGACGGACAGGCCGGTGATCGTGAGGTTGTAGTAGACCTTGCGGACCGGCTTGGAGAAGGCCCAGCCGTAGGCGAAGTTCATGAACGAGCCGTCGACGGTGTCGAGGAGGCACATCCCGGCGGCGAACAGGACGGGCAGGCACAGGATCGCGTACCAGGGCAGGCCGGAGGCGGCGCCGGAGCCGGCCAGGACGAGCAGCGCGATCTCGGTGGCGGTGTCGAAGCCGAGGCCGAACAGGAGGCCCAGCGGGTACATCTGCCCGGGCCTGGAGACCGACTTCATGACACGGCCCAGGAGGCGGTTCATGAAGCCGCGGTTGTTCAGCTGCTCCTCCAGAGCGGCCTCGTCGTAGCGGCCGGAGCGCATGCCGCGGAACACCTTCCAGACGCCGGCGAGGATGACGAGGTTGACGGCCGCGATGAGGTAGAGGAACGTCCCGGAGACGGTCGTGCCGATCAGGCCGGTGACGTCGTGCAGCGACGAGCCGCCGTCGCGCACCGGTCCGGCCAGGGTCTTCACGCCGAGGGTGAGCAGGAAGGCCAGGGCGAAGACGACGCTGGAGTGGCCGAGGGAGAACCAGAAGCCGACCGACAGCGGCCGCTGCCCCTCGGCCATCAGCTTGCGGGTGGTGTTGTCGATGGCGGCGATGTGGTCGGCGTCGAAGGCGTGTCGCATGCCGAGTGTGTAGGCGGTGACGCCGATGCCGACGCCGAAGGTCTGGGTGCCGATGGTGCGGTGCTCGGGGGCGACGATCGCGACGAGGACGAACCAGCCGATCACGTGCAGGGCGACGATGACCGCGGCCATCCCCCCGACCCTGGTCCACTCCTGCCGCGTCATGGAGGTACGGACGCGGTGCCGGGCCGTGCGCTGGGCGGAAGCCGTGGCGGGGAGGGGCGGAGTGGACTCAGGGGCGGCCGTCATCGGGGGGAAGGTCTTTCTGTCGTCGGACGGACGGCTGCGGGAAACAGCCTCACGCCATCCTCCGGCACCTGCAACTCATGTGCAGTAAAGCCCGCGACAGGTCTTGTCCATGGAACCGAAAACTCCGCGGAGCCGGGCGCCCGCGGCGGAGTGTCACACCGCGGCGTTCGGCCCGTCCGGCCGGCTGCGGCGCTGCTCGACCATCTCGCGGCTGAGCGCCTCCGTCTCCGCCTCCGGCAGCCGCTCGAAGCCGTCCTCGGTGATGACGGACACGATGGGGTAGATACGGCGGGTGATGTCCGGGCCGCCGGTCGCGGAGTCGTCGTCGGCCGCGTCGTACAGCGCCTGGAGCGCGGCCAGGGCCGCCTCGCGCCGGGACATGCCGGGGCGGAACAGCTTCTTCAACGCGCCCCGGGCGTACGGCGAGCCGGAGCCCTCGGCGTGGAAGCCGAACTTCTCGTAGCGGCCGCCGGCGACGTCGAAGCCGAAGATGCGGCCCTGCCGGCCCTCGGGAGCCGCGGGATCGTAGCCGGCGAGCAGCGGGACGACGGCGAGGCCCTGCATCGCCTGCCCGAGGTTGCCCCGGATCATCGTGGCCAGCCGGGTCGCCTTCGCGGCGAAGGTCATGGGGACGCCCTCGACCTTCTCGAAGTGCGTCAGCTCGACCTGATAGAGCTTCACCAGGTCCAGCGCGAGCCCGACGGAGCCGGCGAAGGCCACCGCGGTGTGGTCGTCGGCGGGGTGCACCTTCTCCAGGTCCCGCTGGGCGATGAGGTTGCCCATCGTCGCCCGCCGGTCGCCCGCGATCAGCACGCCGTCGCCGTAGGTGAGGGCCAGCACGGTGGTGCCGTGCGGGGCGCCCTCGGCGCGGACGCCGTCCGGGAGGATCCGGCGGGTGCCCAGCAGGTCGGGGCGGTGGGCCGCCAGGAACTCGGTGAAGGACGAGGAGCCGGGTGTGAAGAACTCCTGCCCCAGTCGGCCCTCGTGGTCGCTCCCCGCCATGGCGTTCCCCCCTCGTCCGTGACCGTCAACCGACTCCTACCTGAACAGGGTGGGCGGGAAACGCGGGTTGGGGCGGGAGCGCCGTGCGGAGTCAGGGGCCGGTCCGCTGTGCGGGCGGTGCGACGCGGACGTCCAGGTCCGAGATCCGGTGGACCGGCCAGGTGCGGGCGTAGCCCGGCGGTGTGCCGCCGGCCGGGGTGAGGTGGGCGACCGGGAGGCGCTGCGCGGTACGCAGGACGGCCGCCGGGGTGGTGTTCTCGTTGTGGCCGGCGGTGGCGCCCGAGGAGCAGCCGGCGTAGTAGCCGATCGGGAGGGCCTCGTGGCCGGTGAGCAGGCAGGGCGGTCGGACGCCGAGGCGGTGGAGCGCGCCGGCGGTGCGGTCCCAGTCGCGGCGGCTCTCGGTGTTGCGGGCCACGGTGCGTTCCAGGACGGCGACCTGCACCGCCAGATGCCCGGCCAGGCCGAGCGCGACCAGGGCGGCGGCCACCGGGCGCCACTTCCCGCCCGGGGCCCTGACCAGGTGCCACAGGGCGTCGGCGACCGGGATCGCGAGCAGTGCGTAGGTCGGCTGGAGGAAGCGGGGCGCCGCGTAGCCGATCATGAACAGGTACGGGACGGCTGCCGTGGCGGCGCAGGCCAGCGGGACCAGGGTCCGTCCCAGGCGCCGGGCCCGGGCCGCGATCACGAGACCGAGGCCGGCCAGCACCGGCAGGACGAACCACCAGACGGTGACCAGGGGATGGGGCATCGAGCCGGTGCACGGCCGGCACAGGGCCCGTCCGCCCAGGCTGCGCAGCTGGTCGTCGACGGCGATCTGCCAGCCCAGTCCGCCCTGGATACGGGAGGCCTCGGACAGCCGCTGCCCGAGGCCTCCGTGGCCGACGTAGGCCTCGATCACCCAGGGGACGGCGCCGGCCGCGAGGCCTGCCACGAGCATGAGGAGGAGCCGCCAGTGGCGGCGCACCAGGGTGAGGGCGAGGAGCGGCACGGTCACCCAGACCGCGTCGGTGGGCCGCATCCACGCCATGAGGGCGGCGCCCGCCGCGATGCCCCACAGCGCCGCTCGGGCGGAACGTTCCGCGCGGGCCCGCAGCAAGCAGCCCACGGTGATCAGGGCGCCGATCGCGACCCAGTAGTTGGGCATGGCCTGCGGGCCGTAGAAGAGGGTCACCCACAGGGAGGCGAAGAGGGCGCCGCCACCGGCCAGGACCCGGGTCGGGAACAGGCCTCGCCAGGCGCGCAGGGCCAGGAAGAGGGCGAGGCCGGAGAGCAGGGCGAGGTAGACGCGCAGCAGCGGGATCGACGACGACCAGGACGCGACCGGCGCCACGAGCAGGGAGACGCCCCGGGAGCGCGGTGCGCTGAAGAAGGCCGCGGGGGTGTGGGAGGTGACCTGGCTGACGTAGACGATCTCGTCCCAGCCGAGGCCGAGGACCGGCCGGACGAGGACGAGCTGGGCGACGGTGAAGACGGCGGCCACCGCGGCGAGCGGTCCGTCGACGCGTGTCCCGCGGCCGGCGCCCGACGCGGCCGCCTGTTCGCGTCTTCGCATCCGAACGAGGATGGCGTTCGCACTGTCGGACATCGTCCACCCCTTACCCCTACGCGCGTAGGGCCGCTGCGACCTCCACGGCCCCGCGGGCCGACGACGGAGGTCCGATGATCGGAAAACACGGCCAAGCTAACCCGCGGGGTGGGGACGTGCAGAGCGGAATACGGCCAAGTGCCTGACGCGACCGGAGGGTCAGCGGGCGTTCGGGGCGCGGTGCGGCGGCTGGCTCGGGGCCGGACGCCGCGTCAGCGGGGGAACGGGACGGGTGACGGGGGCGTCCTCACGCACTGTCACCTCGGCGCCGTGGTGACGGATCGTCAGGGGTGGGCCCGAGCGCAGGGTGTACGTGGCCTGCCCGGCGGTCAGTTCCACCCGCAGGCACCGGCCGAGGAACGCCACCGAGAAGGCCAGCCGGCTGTACCTCTCGGGCAGGCGCGGCGCGAACCGCAGGCCGCCGTCGACACTCCGCATCCCGCCGAACCCGGCGACCAGCGCCATCCAGGTGCCGGCCAGCGAGGCGATGTGCAGTCCGTCGCGGGTGTTGTGCTCCAGGTCCCCGAGGTCCATCAGGGCGGCCTCGGCCGTGTAGGCGCAGGCCAGGTCCAGATGGCCGGTCCGGGCGGCCATGACGGCCTGGACGCAGGCCGACAGGGAGGAGTCCCGTACGGTCAGCGGCTCGTAGTAGGCGAAGTTGCGGGCGATCTGCTCCTCGTCGAAGTACTCCTCGAAGAAGCTGCCGCAGGTGTACATGGCCAGCACCAGGTCCGCCTGCTTGACGACCTGCTTGCGGTACAGGTCGAAGTACGGGAAGTGGAGCATCAGCGGGTACTGGTCCGGGCCGGTGCGGTCGAAGTCCCAGCGCTGGTAGCGGGTGAAGCCGGCGTGCTGTTCGTGCACGCCGAGCTCCTCGTTGTAGGGGACGTGCACGGCCTCGGCGGCGTCCCGCCAGGCGGCCCGCTCCTCCTCGTCGGCGCCGAGCCGGGCCGCCTCGTCGGGGTGGCGTTTGCAGGCGTCGGCGGCGGCCAGCAGGTTCGCCCGGGCCATGAGGTTGGTGTACGTGTTGTCGTCGGCGATCGCGCTGTACTCGTCCGGCCCGGTGACGCCGTCGATGTGGAAGACGCCCCGGTCGTCGTGGTGGCCGAGGGAGCGCCACAGGCGGGCGGTCTCCACCAGCAGCTCCACGCCGGCCTCGCGCTCGAACTCCTCGTCTCCGGTGGCCGCCACGTACCGCACCACGGCGTCCGCGATGTCGGCGCCGACGTGGAAGGCGGCCGTGCCGGCCGGCCAGTAGCCGGAGCCTTCCGAGCCCTCGATGGTGCGCCAGGGGAACGCGGCGCCGCGCAGGCCGAGCTGGGCCGCTCGCTCCCGGGCGGCGGGCAGGGTGTCGCGGCGCCAGCGCAGGGCCTCGGCGGCCGCGGCCGGCGCGGTGTGGGTCAGCAGCGGCAGCACGAACGCCTCGGTGTCCCAGAAGGCGTGGCCGTCGTAGCCGGAGCCGGTGAGGCCCTTGGCGGGGATGGCGCGCTGTTCGGCGCGGGCACCGGCCTGCAGGACGTGGAAGAGGGCGAAGCGGACGGCCTGCTGGATCTCCTCGTCGCCGTCGAGCTCGACGTCGGCGCGTGCCCAGAAGTCGTCGAGGTAGGCCCGCTGGTCCTTCAGCAGCCCCCACCAGCCGCTGTGCGCGGCCGCCGCCAGCGCCGCCTCGACCTGGTCGCTCATCGCGGGCCGGGAGCGGGCGCCGGACCAGCCGTGCGCGACGAGCTTCTCCACCCGCAGCCGCTCCCCCGGCTCCAGGACGGAGGTGATGGTCAGCCGGGCCACGTCCACGTTGCTCTCGCTGCTGGTCGTGGTCCGTTCCGGGCCGGTGACGAGGTGGTCGGCGGCCACGGCGACCCTGAGGCCGCTACGCCGGGTGCGGTGGACCAGGCGCAGCCGGCTGCCCGAGGCGAGGTCCTCCTCCGGTTCCAGCGGCGACTTCAGCGCCCGTGCGGCGCGCGGGTCGCCGTCCGGGGCGGGCAGGCTCTCGTTGGCGACCAGTTCCGACTGGACGACCACGCGGGTACGGCTGTCGACGGGCTCCACCTCGTAGGCCACGGCGGCGATCGCCCGCTGGGTCAGGGACACCAGCCGCGTCGAGCGCACCCGGACCGTCGAGCCGGCCGGGGAGGTCCACTCGCAGACGCGTTCCAGCACGCCGCGCCGCAGGTCCAGGGTCCGCTCGTGGGCGACGAGGCGCCCGTAGCGCAGGTCGAACGGCTCGTCGTCGACCAGCAGGCGCAGCACCTTGCCGTTGGTGACGTTGATGGACGTCTGGCCGGACTCGGGATAGCCGTAGCCGGACTCGGCGTACGGCAGCGGGTGCAGTTCGTGGACGCCGTTGAGGTAGGAGCCGGGCAGGCCGTGCGGTTCTCCCTCGTCGAGGTTGCCGCGCCAGCCGACGTGGCCGTTGGACAGGGCGAACACGGACTCGCTCTGGGCCAGCAGGTCGAGGTTGAGCTCCGTCTCGCGCACCGTCCAGGGTTCGACGTCGTACGCCCGCTGTGCGATCACTCCGTGTCCCCCAGTTCGGCGAGGTCCTGCACCACGACGTCGGCGCCGTGCGCGTACAGCGCGTCGGTCTGTCCCACGCGGTCGACGCCGACGACGTGTCCGAAACGGCCCGCGCGGCCCGCGTCCATGCCGGCCAGGGCGTCCTCGAAGACGGCTGCCTCGGCCGGCTGGACGCCGAGGTCCTCGGCGGCGGCCAGGAACGTGTCGGGGTGCGGTTTGCCGGGCAGTTCGCGCTCGGCGGCGACCACGCCGTCGATCCGCACGTCGAAGAAGTGCTCGGCGCCGATCGAGCGCAGCACGTCCCGGCAGTTGGCGCTGGAGGAGACGATCGCGGTGCTCAGGCCGTGCGCGCGGACCGCCTCCAGATAACGCAGGGTGCCCTCGTAGGCCTCGACGCCCTCGGTGCGGATCTTCTCGAGGACCAGCTCGTTCTTGCGGTTGCCGAGCCCGTGCACGGTCTGCGCGCCGGGTGGGTCGTCCGGGTCGCCGTCGGGCAGGTCGATGCCGCGGGACGCGAGGAAGGTGCGCACGCCGTCGGCGCGTGGCCGGCCGTCGACGTACTCGTCGTAGTCGGACGCGTCGAACGGCCGGAAGTCCGCGCCGTCGCGTTCGCGCAGGAAGGCGTCGAACATCTCCTTCCAGGCGGCCGCGTGCACGACGGCCGTCTTGGTGACGACGCCGTCGAGGTCGAAGAGGCAGGCGTGGATGTCTTCGGGGAGTCCGAGCTGCGTCATACAGGACCGGTTTCCCGCCCGGTGGTGTTCCAGTGAGTGGCGCACGCCACACGCAGGGGGGCGCGAGAGGCGCGGGGCTCCCGGCGTCCGAGCCCGGACGCGGGTGACAGACTCTCTTCCGTGCCGTTCACCTTCGACGACCTCGTCCACCGTGCCCGCGCCCTGCCCCGGGGAGGCCGGCGCGCGATCCTCGGCATCACCGGCAGCCCCGGCGCGGGCAAGTCGACGCTCGCGGAGCACCTGGTCCGGGACCTGAACGGATCGGGCGCCCCCTGGGTCGCGCATGTCCCCATGGACGGCTTCCACCTGGCCGACGCCGAACTGGAGCGCCTCGGCCTGCGCGACCGCAAGGGCGCGCCCGACACCTTCGACGCGGCCGGTTACGCGGCCCTGCTGGCGCGCCTGCGCGAGGAGACACACGCCGACGACATCGTCTACGCCCCCGGCTTCGAACGGACCCTGGAGCAGCCGCTCGCGGGCGCGATCCCGGTCCCGCCGACGGCCCGTCTGGTCATCACCGAGGGCAACTACCTCCTCCTGGACACCGGAGCCTGGTCCCGCGTCCGCCCGCTCCTCGACGAGGTGTGGTTCTGCGAACTCCCCGAGCCGGAGCGGATCCGCCGACTGGTCGCCCGGCACGAGCAGTTCGGCAAGGCGCGCGAGGAGGCCCAGGCCTGGGTGTCCCGCTCGGACCAGCCCAACGCCGAACTGGTCGCGACGACCCGGGGGCGGGCCGACCTGGTGGTGCCGGGGTCGGCGCTGCCGCGCGTGCGGGCGTGAACAATGCGCATGACCAGGCATGGGACGCACGCCTAAGGTGCCCGCATGGGCTTGGACATCACGGTGCTGGCAGTCGACTGGGAGCGGCTCGAAAGGACACCGTTCGAGGAGCGGTACGCGTTGCTCGAGGACGCCGTCCTGCGCGAGGACGACGAATTCGACTGGGGCGCGGAGCCCGAGCGGGGCTGGGTGTGGCCCGCCGCGTCGGGCGTGCCGTGGTGCGGCCGGTACGAGTTCCACAGCACCACCGGCTCCTACAAGCCGCACTTCTGGGCGGGGCAGGCCTGGGAGGACGTGCGGGAGCATGCCGGGCCTGAACAGCGCGCGCACGTGGACGCGTTCCTGCGAGGCCTCATCTGGGACGACGGCACCGACACCGAGGACGACACGGTCTCCGGCATGTTTCCCGCGGACCCCGATCCCTGGCGCCGTCGGCTGCTGCTCGCCTGCCCGCCCGCGACCGTGTCCGCGCTGGCCGGCCACTGGGCACGGGCCGAGCCCCTGCTGGAGGGCCTGCGCGAGCCGTACGGCGTGCATGCCGCGTGCCCCGGGCGGTGGATCGAGGACTTCGACGAGTTCTCGGTGCTGTTGCGGGAGTGGGGCGTGGTGGTGACGGAGGCCGGCCGGCGCGAGTGGGGGCTGATCGGGCTGCCGTTGTGACGCGGACTCATCCGGTCACCTGTGCCCACAATCCGTTTCCCGGCCGCGTCCGCGGTGAGGCATGATCGGTCGCATGATCAGGTCCGCCACAGTGAACGACGTCCCCGAGATCCGGGCGATGATCCGCGAACTCGCCGCGTACGAACGGGCCGTCGAGCAGGCCCGGGCCACCGAGGAGCAGCTGCGTGAGGCGCTGTTCGGTGAGCACCCGGCCGCCCACGCGCTGATCGCCGAGGACGACGGCACGGGTGAGGCCGTGGGCTACGCCCTGTGGTTCCCGCGCTTCTCGACCTGGACGGGCACGCGCGGCATGCACCTGGAAGACCTCTACGTACGGCCGCGGGCGCGCGGCGCGGGGCACGGAAAGGCCCTCCTCGCCGCCCTCGCCGCGACCTGCCGACGCAACCGTTATGACCGCTTCGAGTGGTGGGTCCTGGCCTGGAACACACCGACGATCGACTTCTACAAGTCGCTCGGCGTGGAACTCCTGGAGGAGTGGAAGGTGTGCCGGCTCAGTGGCGAGCCCCTCAGGGAACTCGCCGCTCAGGCACCGGACGTCGTGAACCCCGCCTCCGACGTGTAGGAGAGACACCCGTGCGAGCCCCTGTGACCGAGGTGATCGAGGCCCACCGTGTGCTGGCACGCCTCGTCGGCCCGCTCGACGACGACCAGGTCCGTGCGGCGTCCGCCCTGCCCGGCTGGTCGCGCGGGCATGTCCTGGCCCATCTCGCCGACAACGCCCGGATGTTCGCCCGTCTCGCGGAACACGCCCTGCGGGGAGAGCTCGTGCCCGCTTACGACGGTGGTGTGGACGAACGCAACGCGATCATCGAGGCCGGCGCGGGCCGCAGTGCCGCCGGTCACCGTGCCGAACTCGCTTCCCGAACGGCGGAGTTGGAGGCGGTCTGGGCCCGTCTCGGCGACGCCGACTGGGACCGTCCGGTGACGTTCCGCAACGCTGATGTCGCCGCGACGGCCTACGCCCGCTGGCGTGAGGCCTGGATCCACATGGCCGATCTGGACCTGGGCGTCCGGCCGGAGGACTGGCCCGTGGAACTGGCCTGTCACGCCATCGACTTCCTGCTGTGCCGACTGCCGGCGGGCACGGGCGTGCGCGCCGAGGACATATCGCGGGAATGGTCCGTCGGCGACCGGACCGGCACGGTGGTCACCGGGCGGGTGCGCGACCTGGCCGCCTGGCTGGCCGGCCGGACACCCGCCACGTCGCCGGTGGCGGCGGAGGGGCTGCCCGCGCTCGGGCCGTGGCCGCCGCATCCGCCGCAGGGCCGTAGGTGATCCGCTCTCAGGTGTCCGTTCCGCAGGACAGCCTCAGCTCGGGTTCGGCGTTCGCGTCGCCCGCCGCCTCGCCGATCACCGCCGTGAACGCCTCGGTGCGGGATCGTCGGGGGTCACACGACAGGTGCGGGCCGGCGGGCGCGCAGTGCGACGGTCAGTGTGTGCGGGCCGAGTCCCCCGATGTAGACGCGGTTACCGGTCGTGGCATCGGTGCCGCCCACCACGGTGTAGTCCTGCCCCGGGTCGTACCGCAGGACGTCGCTCCGGTCCGGGCCGGCCAGTGGTTCGCCCGCCTCCACGCCGGCCTCGATCCGGATTTCGTCGTCACCGACCCGGTAGGTCATCGGCCCGGTCGTCAGGCACCAGCGCCCGTCACCGATCGGTACGGCGCCCTCCGGCACGCCACCCGGCCGGAAGGTCAGTTCGAGGGCCCAGGGCACCCGTGGTCCGCTGATGTCGATCCGCAGGTCGGCACCGTCCTCCCTCAGGTCCACCTCGACGCGGGTCGTGTGGGAGACCTCGTCCCCCGGCCGCTCCGGGAAGGCCATCGCGGCCGAGAAGCGTCCCTCGTCCGCCATCCGGTAGGCGCCGTCGTCCCGTCGCCGGCCCGGCGGGAGCGGCTGGTAGTAGGCGGCCGAGAGGGTTTCGGTGAGCCGGTAGCGGCTGTCGGCGAGCCCTTGCATGTCGGCGGCGCGGAACGGGCCCAGGTCGAAGAACCCCCGGGAGAGGCGGACCGCGTCGAGGACCGCGTCACCGGCGAACAGGCGCAGGAACGTGGGATTGCAGGCGAGGCCCGAGCGGATGCGCCGGTGCTCGGGCACGTCGGAGCCGCCGTAGACCACCGTGTGCGCGGTGGCCGAGGCGCGTACGGCGAGGCCCGCGGTGGTGAGGTACCGCTCGCGCGGCAGCGCCTGTGCGGCCGGTGCCGGCAGGACGCGGCACAGGTCTGGGGTGAGGAGGGTCTCGGCGAGCAGGCCGGGGTCGTCGATGCCGCCGGCGGCCGCCTGCCGCGCCGCCCGGCTGAAGTCGCCCCGGCCGGTGCGGATCGCGAGCAGCCGGTAGTGCGGCAGGTAGGGCGCGAGCGGGAACGGGTGGTGCTGGTCCTGCCGTCGCGAGTGGACGGTCTCCACCGTGCCGTCCGGCCTGATGAGATCCAGGGTCGTGGCGAGATTGCGTTCGACGGCGTCCAGCAGGTCGCCGCGGCCGAGCACGTCGGCCAGCAGCAGCAGCGAAGGGTTGGACACGTGGGCCGCGTAGTTGGCGCTCCGTTCCGAGTACAGGCCCTCCGCGTCGATGTCGACGCCCTCGGCGAGCCACTCCTCGACACGGCCGAACAGCCGGTCGTCGGGGAACGACCGGTGCAGGCGGGCCAGGGCCGCGCACAGCTCCCAGCGGTGGTTGGGAGTGTGCACCCCACCGGTCAGGAGACTTTCGCAGGCGGCGCCGGCGATCCCGGCGAGCGCGGCCGTGACGTCACGCAGTTCCGGCCCCGCGCCCGCGGCGAGGACGTGCGCGTCGCACACGTCGTTGACGGTGAACGCGGAGTCCGGCGGTGACTGCACGTTGTCGCCGCCGGCGAAGAGGCCGGTGGTGGTCTGCGCGGCCCGGAGGGCGCCGAGGTGGGTCATCGTGGCGGCGACGGCCTGCCTGCTGCCGTGCAGCGCCGAGTCCGGGGAACGGTACGCCGCGACCAGAGTCTTCACCCGGCGCGCCAGAGCGCGGTGGGGCACACCGGCGGGTTCTTCGCCGGGGCGGGCCGCCAGCGGGGCGGCCGACCGGTCGGCGGCACCGGCCACCGCGCGGACGAACTCGTGGTCGAGCGGAGTGGGCAAGGTCAGTCCTTCAGTCCGGCATTGATGTTGGCGTTCATGACATAACGCTGGAACACCAGGAAGACGACGATCAAGGGGATCATGGAGATGACCGATCCGCCGAGCACCACCGACCAGTTGATGTTCTGCGCCCCGACGAGGCTCTGGATGCCGATCTGCACGGTGAACTTCTCGGGGTCGTTGAGCATCAGCAGCGGCCAGATGTAGTCGTTCCACCGCCACTGGAACGACAGGATGGCGAGCGTCAGCATGATGGGCCGGGAGATCGGCACCATGATCCGCAGGAAGATCGACAGCTCACGCGCCCCGTCGATGCGGGCGGCCTCGATGAGCTCGTCGGGGACCGTCAGGAAGAACTGGCGGAACATGAAGCATCCGGTCGCGGTGAGCACGGCCGGGAGGATGATGCCGGCGAGCGAGTTGTACAGGCCGAGGTCGCGGACCACCAGGAACTGCGGGGCGAGCATGACCTCGCCCGGCAGCATCGTGGTGGCCAGGATGCCGACGAAGAAGACCTTGAGCCACTTGTTGTCGTACTTGGCCAGCGCGTACCCCGTGCAGCAGCTGACTCCCACCGTGAGGATCGTCGCGAGCACGCACACGATGGCCGTGTTGATGAAGTACTGGGAGAAGTTGGCACTGTCCCACGCCGCCTTGTAACCCGACACGGTGGGGTCTTCCGGAAACAGCGTCAGCGGAAGGGAGAACAGGTCTCCCGCCGGCTTGAAGGAGCTGAGGACGAACCACAGCACCGGCAGCCCGTAGAGGGCCGCCAGGACCCACAGCAGTGTCGTCGCGGGCACCGCGCGCCGAAGCCCGCCGCCGACCGCGCCGCGGGGCCGCTTCCTGGAGACGGCCCGTGCGGAATCGGCGTCGGCCTTGCGCGGCATGTCTGTGGTTGTCATCGGTTCTCCACCCGCCGGTTGACCATCAGCTGGATGATCGCGACGGCCATCAGGATGAGCATGAGCACGAACGACGCGGCGCTCGCGTAGCCGATCTGGCCCGCTTTGAAGCCGGTCTGGTAGATGTACTGAACAAGCAGGTTGTTCGACGTGCCGGGGCCGCCGTTGTTGAGGGAGGCGAACAGCGGGTATTCCTTCATCCCGTGGATCGTGTTGAGCAGGATGACGATGAAGGACGTCGGCGCGATGCTCGGCAGGGTGATGCTGAAGAACTGGCGCCACGGGCCGGCGCCGTCGAGCGCGGCCGCCTCGTAGTACGACACCGGTACGTTCTTGATCGCCGCGATGAACAGCAGCATCGAGAAGCCCGTCCAGGCCCAGGATGCCGCCACCACCACCACGATCAGCGACAGGTCCGCGTTCGACTGCCACGGCACGGCGCTTCCGCCGACCTTCTCGATGAGGTAGTTGACCAGTCCGAAGTTCTCACCGAACAGCCACCGCCACAGGACACCCACGACGATGGGCGACAGAAGCCACGGGATGAAGAAGAAGACGCGGGCGACCGACACGCCCTTGGCGTGCTTGCTCACCAGCACGTTGGCGATGAGCAGCGAGAACACGAAGTTCAGCGGAACGAACAGCACGGTGTACAGCAGCGTCCGGGTCAGCGCGTCGAAGAAGGTGGAGTCCCCGAACAGGTGCTGGTAGTTGTCCAGTCCGACGAACTGGAACGCCCCCACGCCCGTGTAGTTGGTGAAGGAGTAGACGAGCCCGATCACCGCCGGCCAGACGAAGAACAGCGCGAAGAGCACGACATTGGCCGCGATGAGGACGAGCGGCGCAAGGGTGTACTTACTGCGTCTCCTGGGCGGGCTCGCGGACACGTCCGGGGCGCGTTTGGTCATCTTCCTGACTCCGTGCTGGTGGAATGGGTTCCTGTGGGCTCAGTGCATGAGCCCGGCGTCGCGTGGGGGCCCGAGACCGGGCGGCGGTGCCTCGACCCCGCCGCCCGGGCCTGTCGGCCTGCGCTCAGCCGCCGACCTGCTGGTTGTAGCCGGACACGATGTTGTCCAGCGCCTTGTCGACCGACTGCTGGCCGTTGATCGCCTTGCCGAGCTCCGTCTTGGTCGGGTCCTCGGTGAGGCTCTTGCCCTTCAGCACCCAGTTCGTCTGCGCGGTGTTGAAGTAGCCTGAGATCGGGGCGTAGAGCGGGATCGACTCGTTGTACAGCTTGAACGCCGCCTGCGCCGCCTCGGACTTGAAGGGGTACTTCGGGTTCAGACCGCTCTCGACGGGCAGGAACCCGGACGCCTCGCACAGCGCCTGGTAGTGGGCCGGCTCGTACAGCCAGGACAGGAACTTCTCCGCGGCGGCGGCCGCGTCGCCGTTGTTGTTGAAGCCCACCGTCATGCCGCCGCTGTTGACGTCGCTGGCCTGCACCGGCTCGGCGGGAGTCGGGACGCTCGCCCAGTCGAACTTCTTGATGCTCTCCGCGAAGGCGGGCACCTGCCACACGCCGGACCAGTAGGCGACCACGTCACCGCTCTGGAACATGGCCGACGGGTCGGCGCCGCTGGTCCACACCGACTTCGGCATGGTCTTGTCGTCGTTCATCTCGACGAAGCGCTTCACGGCCTTCTTGGTCGCGGCGTCCACCGAGAACTTGCCGGAGGAGTCCGCGTGGACGTACTTCCCGCCGAGCTCGTACACCATGGCGCGGAGCCGGGAGGGCGACTGGTCGAACGTGAGGGAGTACTTGGCGTCGGTCTTCTCCCGGACCTCGTCCGCCGCCTTGATGAATTCGGTCCAGGTCCAGGTCTTCTGGGGCGAGGTGGGGACGGAGACGCCGGCCTTCTTGAACAGCGTCTCGTTGATGAACAGTCCGGACGCGGTGATGTCCGAGGGGATGGACAGCACCTTCCCGGACGAGTCCTTGGCGATGAAGTTCTTGTTGATCTTGTTGCTCTTGTTGTTGGCGATGGAGCCGAGGTCGATCAGCTTGTTCGCCCAGATCGGGTCCAGCTTCGGCACTGCCGCCACGTCGGGCAGGGAGTTCGCCTGCGCGGCGTTGCGCAGCTTCGCGTCGTAGCCGTCGTAGGGAATGTTGACGAGGTTGACCTTGACGCCGGTTTCCTTCTTGTACTGCGCCACCATCTTCTTCCAGCCCGCGTCCTGTCCCGGAACCGTGGAGATCCAGAACGTCAGCGACTTGGAGGTCCCGCCCGAGCCGGATTCCGACCCGCCGCAGGCGGAGAGCAGAAGGGCACCTGCCGTGGCCACGGCAGCGAGGGGAACCACGCGGCGTATGCCGCCACGGCCGAGTCGGCGGGAGCGCCGCACACCCACACTGGTCATCTTCGATCCCTTTTCGTCGTAGCGGAGGAAGCACGGCGCCAGCCGAGGCGGCACGGGTGCAGTCTGCGGGAAAATTCGCTTTCCGGGGGCACGGCCTCGCCCGGCCGCGACGCCTTGACGGGTGGGGTCCCCGGCCATGTCGGCCGGCGTCGCACAAGCACGCCCTCGTGCGGCTGCCGTACTTCTCGTACGGGCGGGAGGCTCACCCGGAGTCGGCGTCCCGGCCGACTCAGAAAGCGCTTGTCCGGACATTGGCAGACCGATGGCGCAGCCGTCAATGCTTCGCCCGTACAGCTCCGGTCACGGTTTGAATTCCATGGGCGACCGCGAGCCTGCTGGCGCCCGCCACCGTGCCGGTGTCGCCCACCACGCTGCTGACCACCTCGGTGGGCCAGCTCAGCCGGGCCAGCTCGGCCCGCACACCGGGCAGGAGCTGCGGATCCGCGCCGGTGCCGCCGCCCAGCACGATCAGCCCGGGGTCCAGTACGGCGGCGACGGCGGCGGCGAGCCGGCCCACGTCGGCGGCGTGCGAGGCGACCACGGCACCAGCCGTGGCATGCCCCTGCCCGGCCAGGGCGAGGAGCCGCTCGGCGGTGCGCGGGCGGGGCCCGTCACCGTCCTGCCAGGCCTCGGCCGCCCGGCGGAGCAGGGTGCGCGAGCCCATGCGCTGCTCCAGGCCCTCGTGGCGCGGGGCGCGGTCGTCGTCCCAGGGGTAGGGCAGCCGGGCCACTTCACCGGCGGCGCCGTTCGCACCGCGCAGCACCCGGCCGCCGATGACGACGGCGAGTCCGATGCCGACGCCGATGCGCAGGTAGCCGAAGGTGTCGCGGCCGACAGCGGCGCCCTCGTGGAGCTCGGCGAGGGCGGCGCAGTTGACGTTGTTCTCCAGGTGGACGGGGACGCCCTCGGGCAGGGCGACGGCCATGGCGTCGAAGACGGGTCCGGCCTTGGCGGTCGCGGGGCGCTCCCCGGCGCGGTCCCGTATGGGGACGTCACCGACGGCGACCACGACGGCCCGCAGCGGGGCCCCGGCGGGCAGGGCGTCGAGGACCTTGCGGACGGTGTCGGCGGCCTCCGGCCGGGACCCGGTGCCCTCGGCGAGCAGCGTGCCGTCCAGGGCGCAGCCGCGCACCCGCGTCACGGCGGGCCCCAGGTCGACGGCGAGCACGGCGCCGGCGGCCGGCCCGAGACGGTAGATCGCGGCGCTGCGGCCGGTACCGCCGAAGGCCCTGCCGGAGTGGGCGGCGAGCTCGACGGCCTCCAGCTCGGCCACGGCGGAGGAGACGGTCGGCTTGGAAAGGCCCGCACCGGCCGCCAGCTGGGGGCGGGTGGCCGTGCCCGTCCCGGCCAGTACGTCGAACACCACACGGGCACTCTCACTCAGGCGCATGGTCTCCCCAGGTCGTGCTGCGGCCGTGCAGGGCGGCGGCAAAGGTCGCGCGGCATCGGGATTCCGTGCCTCTTGACGCGCACCCTACTTCGTTAGTTAACTTCCTAACGAACTCCACGGTACTCGCCTGCCGTGGCCCGCAGAAGCCCGTCCCGGGGCTTCCCTACCTCTTCAACTGGCGTGGTCCGACGCACGGTTCGCCTGCCGTCGCCGTGACCGCGCAACGACGAAAGAGGACCCGTGCAGGACTCCACGCCTTACGTGGTCGGTATCGACGTGGGCGGCACCAAGACGCATCTGCGTGCCCTCGCGGGCGGCGAAAGCGTCGTCGACCGTGTCAGCAGCAGTGCGGGTTGGCGGCCGCACGAGCCCGGGGCCGCGGCCGGCCGGCTGGCCGCGCTGGTCCGTGACGCCCTGCCGGCGGACGCACTCCCGTCCGCCGTCGCCGTGGGCGGTCACGCCTGCGAGACGCCACGCCAGTGCGAAGCCATCCGGGCCGAGCTCCAGGAGCGGCTCGGGGTGCCGGCGCTGGTCGTGGGCGACGCCGAACTGCTCGTTCCCGCCGCCGGGCTGGACAAGGGCGTCGGTCTGGTCGCCGGTACCGGTTCGGTCGCGGTGGGGCGGCTGCCCGACGGCGGTCCGGTCCAGGTCGGTGGCTGGGGCGCGGTGCTGGGCGACGAGGGCGGCGCGGCCGGACTCGTACGCGAGGCCGCGCGGGCCGTCTGGGCGGCGCACGACCGCGGCGAGGAGCCCGACGCACTCGCGACCGGTCTGGTCGCGGCCTTCGGCGTGGCCGAGGTGCCCGCGCTGGGCGCCGCGCTGGAGGCCGCCACGGACGTCTCCGGCGAATGGGGCCGGCACTCCCCCGTGGTGTTCGCCGCCGCCGGGGCGGGCTCACCGCTCGCCTCGGCCGTGATCGCCGACGGCGGCCGGGCGCTGGCCTCGCTCGTCGTACGGCTCGCCGGGCGCGGGGTCCCGGTGGACGACGTGGTGGTGGCGGGCGGCACGGTGCTCGCCCAGCCCGCGCTGTACGAGGCGTTCACCTCCGCGCTCGCCGAGTCCCTGCCCGCAGCCCGCCCCCAGCGGCTGCGCGTGCCGCCGGTCGAGGGCGCGGTGGCGCTGGCCCGTTCGCTTCTGTGAGCCGGGCGGACGCCGTTCACGTTCCGGACACCGGCTCGTGGCCGATCCCTCTCCGAAGGGTCACGACACGGCCGTAGATCTTCGCTCGTCACTCGACAGGTGCCCCACAAGCCGTCAAAGGCGCCACGAGTCGCACACGATCGCACGTCCTTCCCCGGCCGCACGGCTGGAAGAACCCGTCGCAGAACTCAAGAGAGGCACACGCATGCCGTCACCAGCCGGGCCCATCGCCACCGCGTCCGTCAACCGGCGGGGCTTCCTCAGGACGTCCCTGGGCGCCTCGGCCGGTCTGCTGGCCGCGCCCGCCGTCGCCACGTGGCTCGCCGCCGCCGACGCGAAGGCCGCCACGGGCCCCGCCGCGTTCGTCGACGACTACAAGTCGAACGTCCTGACGAACCAGACCCCCGAGACCAACGCGGTCCTCCGGATCCTGGGCGGCATGTCCCAGGTGTGGAAGACCGGCGACGCCTGGGACACCGGCCGGGTCCTGGACCCCGAGGTGCTGCGCGCCAACATGCGCTACTGCGCCCGGGTCACGACATCCCGCACCGAGGCGCAGGCGAAGGAGGCCTTCCTCTACGACCGCCAGCACCAGAGCTACGCCATGATCGGCGGCCTTGGTCCGCTCGCCGGCCTGTACAAGTCCGGTGCCAAGGCGGTCACGTCGATCACCAGCGCCCCGGACGGCACGCCCCCGGGGAAGATCAGCGACACCCTGCCCTCCGACGCCCCTGCCGGATCCGCGCTCGGCGCGGGCTCCCACGAGTCGGAGCTCGGCACGGTGGCCAAGCTGGTGGACACCGTGCGCGGGCCGTTCGCCTCGGGCAACCCGGCCAAGTTCGCCTTCCAGTACCCGCGTCCGTGGCGGATGAACGAGGACAGCGAGGTCGTCGACACCGGGAAGAAGGACGCCCTCGGCTACCCGGTGTACGACTCGGACGTGGTCGTGGCCCCGCAGCTGCTGCGGCAGCGCTCCGAGAACCCGGAGGAGGACGGCGGGTTCCCGAGCGGCCACACCAACGCCTTCCATCTGGCCGGGCTGGCCTACGCCTACGCGGTGCCCGAGCGTTTCCAGGAACTGGTGACGCGGGCGTTCGAGCTCAGCCACACCCGGATCATGTCGGGCATGCACTCCACCGTCGACGTCATCGGCGGCCGGATCATGGCGACCGCCCTGACCGCGGCGACGCTGGCCGACCCGGCGAACGCGGAGCTCAAGGCGGCGGCCCGCGCCCAGGCCCTCGCCTACTTCACCCAGAAGACCGGCACGACGGCGGACACGCTGTACGCCTACGCCCACTCGGACGCCGATGACACCTACGCCGACCGCGACGCCAACGCCCGTGCGGTCGGGCACCGGTTGACGTACGTCCTCCCCCGCCGCGGCCCCAAGGACCCACTCACCGCGCCGAAGGGCGCGGAGGTCCTGCTGGAGACGCGGCTGCCGTACCTGAGCGCGGCCCAGCGCCGCGAGGTACTGCGCACGACCGCGCTGCCCTCCGGATACGTCCTGCTGGACGGCTTGGAGCAGTGGGGCCGGCTGAACCTGTTCGCGGCGGCGGACGGGTACGGCGCCTTCGACACCGACGTCACGGTGACGCTGGACGCGGCGGCCGGGGGCTTCCACGCGGCCGACAGCTGGCGCAACGACATCGAAGGTGACGGCGGACTGACCAAGCGCGGCACGGGCAGGCTCACCCTGACCGGCCACAACCGGTACCACGGCGGGACCGTCGTCGAGGACGGCACGCTGGTCGCCGCCTCGCCGAACGCCCTGGGACAGGGCGACGTCCGGGTCACGGGCGGCACACTGCGCGCGGACAAGGTCCTGCGGGTACGCGGCTCGTACGTCCAGGAGGGCGAGTCGACGCTGGAGCTGCTGCTGCGCAAGGACCACGGCCCGGCCCTCACGGTGAGCCGGCGCGTGCTGCTGGGCCGGGGCAGCGTGCTGTCGCTGCGGCTCGACGCCGAGCGGCCGCCGGTCGCGGGGACGACCGTCCCGGTCCTGTCGGCTCCGGGGCTGCGCGGCCGGTTCGACCATGTCGAGCTGGACTCGACGACGCTGCGGGCCGTGCCCGTCCACACCGCTGACGGTCTGTCGGTGCGACTCGTCAAGCGGTGACGCCCCGGGCGGCGGGGGCTGATGCAGAGTGGGTCCATGAGGGGCCTCTGGATCACTCCCGCCGTCCCGCGGCCGCTGTCTCTCCCGCCGCCGTCGCCGGCGGGGGCCACGCGGCGGTGCCGCGGACGGTGGCCGCTGCCGCTCCTCGTGGCCCTGCTGCTCGCGCAGATGGCCTTCGCCATGGTCACCACCGCCGTGCGGCAGACCCCGACGATCGACGAACCGGTGTACGTGGGCGCCGCAGTCGAGTACACGCACGAGCACCGGCTGCGCCACAACCCCGAGCACCCGCCGCTCGGCAAGCTCGTCATCGGCGCCGGGGTGGCTCTCGCGGATCCGCGTGTCGACCCGTTCTTCACCGGGGAGCAGGGCGCGGTGGGGCGGCATCTGCTCTACGAGACGGGCAACGACCCGTGGTGGCTGATGCTGTGGGCCCGCCTCCCGGTGATCGCGCTGACGCTGCTGTTCGGGCTGGTCGTCTTCGCCTTCGCCCGTGAACTGTCCGGTACGGCCGGGGCGTTGGCCGCGCTCGCCCTGTACTGCTTCTCCCCCGACGTCATCGCCCACGGCTCGCTCGCCACGCTCGACGTGCCGGCCGCCGGGTTCGTACTGACGTCGTCGTGGCTGCTGTGGCGGGCCCGCCGCGGGCCCCGGCTGTGCGTGCCGCTCGCCGGGGTGGCGCTGGGAGCGGCCCTGGCCACGAAGATGCACACGCTTCCCGCCGTACCGGTGCTCATGGCGCTGGCCGCCATGTCGGTGTGGCACGCGTCGGCAGGTGGCCGCAGGCGGGATGCGGGACGGGTTCTGGTGCGGGCGGTCGCCGGTGCGGGAGTCCTGGCTGTGGCGGCGGTCGCCGTCGTGTGGGTGACGTATCTGATGGTCGATCCGCGGCTGCGCTGGAACCCGGAGCAGCATGTGCCGACCGTGCGGGGGCTGCGGGGGCTGCTGGTCGAGGCGCTGCCGTTCCCGGAGGCGTACCGGGACGGGATGCGGATCCAGTTCGGGCTGGAGAACCGGCCGTGGCAGGGGTTCCTGTTCGGCCGGTTGTACTCGGGCTCGCTCTGGTACTACCTGCCGGCCGCGCTGCTGGTGAAGACACCGCTCGGGACGCTCGCGCTGTGGGCCGCCGGGGCGGTCGTCGTGGTCGCGGTACGCCGCCTGCGGCCGGCCGCGCCCTATGTACTGGCCGCACCTGCGGTACTGCTGGCGGCGGCCATGCAGGGGGCGCGGGACCTCGGCACTCGGTACGCCGTCTTCCTGCCGCTGTTTCTCGCGGTGGCGGCCGGTTGCGTTCTCGTGGTGCGGCGGCGGTGGGTCCCCGTGATGGTGGGGGCGCTGGTGGCGTTCGTCGCGGCCGGCTCGCTGCGTGCGTACCCCTACTACCTGCCGTACTCCAACGAGGTGTTCGGCGGACCGGGCAGGACGCGGGAGTTCCTGCACGACTCCAACGTGGACTGGGGGCAGGATCTGGGGCGGCTCGCGGAGCGGCTGCGGGAGCGGTATCCGGGTGAGCGGGTGTGGCTGGTCTACAAGGGCAGTGGGGTGCCGTCCTTTTACGGCATCCGGGCCCGCGATCCGCGTGGCGTGCCGGTCGGTGACGTGCGGGGGGTGCTGGCGGTGTCGGACTCGGCGGCCGCGAAAGCGACGGGGCGGCTGGCCGAGTTGATCGGCAGCAGCCGCCCCGTTGACGACGTCGGGCACTCCATCACGATCTATCGCCGTTGAGCGCTTGAGAGCGCTTCAGTGGGACGCGTGGAAGAAGCCGTCCGTGCTCACGTGCTGCATGACGCGACTGGCCACGCGATAGCGTCCGTTGGGCACGTCGGGGCACTTCGCAACGTGTACCGCGAGCGGGCCCGCGAACTCGTAGCCCCTGCGTTCCGCGTGTTGGGACAGGCTGTCGGTGAGGGCCTGGCCCACGCTCGTGCCGTGGCGCGTCAGTTGGTCGTGCACCTCGTCGGGGAGTTCCACGTCGTAGGCGTTGGGGACCATGACCCGGCCCGCCCGGCACACCACGGCGTTGTCGTCGCACTCCTGCCGCAGGGCGTCGACGACCTCGACCGGTTCCTTGTCGAGGACCCGCGCCCACAGGGCCTCCCATCGGTTTTCCAGTGTCTCCTCCAGCGCGCTCAGGGCGCCCATGCGGTCTCACCTGCCGGTACGTCGTCGGTTCGGTTGCGGTGGCGGGGGGTGTGCTAATGCTGGTCGTAGTCGTCGGGCCGCACCTCGGCCTCCTCCAGGGCCTCGCGCATCGTGCGGCCGGTCGCACCCGGCGGCCGGGACTGGTGCTCGTCCTGGCGTTCCAGGACCTCGTCCGTGCTCTCCGTCTTCGGCCGGTTCTCCTCGGGGACGGTCATGACGATGGCTCCTCGTCCGTCGTGTCGGGGTCTTCTGCCACGGAGGGTTTCCGCCCGGCGCCGGGTATCCACCTGCGGGGCACCTCATGCACTCTGTGAAGAAGCCCTGGTCACCACGGTGCTTGAGCTATGTTGAACGTCCGTGGGAGACGAAGGAGGCGCACCGGTGCCATCGCCGCAGCAGGCACGCGCACAGGCATCCGCGATCACCTCGGGGAAGTCCGCACCCGAAGCGGAGGTCTCCCCGTCCGCCCGGCTCAGGGCGCTCTTCGACCGGCCCCGGCTGTCCCCGGGCCAGCGGCGCATCGCCCAGTACCTGATCGAGAACATCACCGAGGCGGCGTTCCTGTCCATCACGGATCTCGCGGACCGGGTCGGCGTGAGCCAGCCGTCGGTGACCCGGTTCGCCTCCGCGGTCGGCTTCAGCGGTTACCCGGCGCTGCGGGAGAAGCTCCAGTCGATCGCGCTCGGCACCCTCGCGGGCGGCGGCCCGGCCGAGGAGAACCGGGGCAACGAGCTCCAGGCGGCGGTCGACGCCGAGATCGAGAACCTGGAGAACCTGCGGCGGGACTTCGCCGACCCGAACCTGGTGATCGACATCGGCCGCAAGCTGGCGTCCTCGACCCCGCTGACGGTCCTCGGCCTGCGCATCTCCGTCTCGCTGGCCGAGTACTTCGCCTACGCCGCCCGGCGGATCCACCCGGACGTACGGCTCGTGACGCGGGGCGGCAGCGTCGCCTACGACGCCCTGCTCCAGTCGCGCGAGGCGGGCGGCACCTGGGTGCTGGCGTTCTCCATGCCCCGGCACGCCCAGGAGACCCTGACGGCCGTCCAGGTCGCGCGGGGCGCCGGGCTCAAGGTCGCCCTGATCACCGACCTGGCGCTCGGGCCGCTCGCGGACGAGGCCGACGTCGTCTTCTCCCTCGGAACCGGATCGCGCCTGGTCTTCGACTCCTACGCCGCCCCGGGCGTGATGTGCTCGGCGCTGCTCCAGGCCATGACGGACGCGGACCCGGAACGGACGCAGGCGCGGCTGGAGGAGTACGAACAGGTCGCCGACCAGCATCAGTTCTTCCTCCGCGACTGAGCGGCACGCACCCAGGCAGGCATCGGGTCCACACAAGGGGACCATCCACAACAAAGCGCGCATGAATGTTTTCATGCGCCTTGAAAACCGGATGGCATATATAAATACTGCTCACGGATCGCGACCCGGCCGTTCCGGATCCGTTCCGCACCCGAGAGGCCGGCTCCTACCCGCTTCGGCGTCCCGGGTGTCCGTGGCGGCCCCGGTCATCCCCTAGGCCGGGGCCGCCCCGACCCGTCGTCCACCCTTCACGACGCCGCACACCCGGAAGCGATGATCATGCCCCTGACGTCCACGCGCATCAGCCCGGACTGGCCCTGCCAGGTCAAGACCCCCGGGAGCTACGACTGGGAGCGCTCGGCGGCCAAGTGGCTGCGCGAGCTGGTGCCCGCGCGCTACGCCGGCTACCCCGTGTTCGTCCGCCACCCCGTCCTCCTCGCCCGGCACGCCCAGATCCAGGTCCAGCAGGAGATCAGGGTGGCCCGCACCGCTCTCCAGACCGCCCGGGCCGACCTGCCCGGACTCGGTCTGCACGAGGGCGTCATCGAGCACACGATCAAGCTGTACGCGGCCGAGCTCATGCAGTTGCAGCACATCGCGCGCAGCGTCCGGGCAGTCACCCAGGCTCTGGTGGAGGCCGGCCGCCAGCCGTGACCGCAGGGGCATGATCCGCGTCGTGCGTGGCACACGTGAGCGGATGAGCACCACCGAAGTCCGGCACCGCGAGCCGGTGACCACGGTTCTGACCTGGCAGGTGCGTCCCGGCCGGGAGCGGCAGTTCGAGGAGTGGACGCACGGCATCACCCGCTGCGCCAGACAGTTCCCGGGCAATGAGGGCGTCTCCTGGCTCACGCCCGAGGACGGCCACCGCTACCACGCCGTGCTGCGCTGGTCCGACCAGCACCGGCTCGCCGCCTGGCTGGAGTCCGAGGAGCGCGCGCACTGGCACCGGCGGATCGAGGACGTCGCCACCGAGGTCAGCAGCGAGCGCCAGTCGACGACCGGGATGGAGACCTGGTTCAGCCTGCCCGGCACCACCGTGCAGGCCCCGCCCCGGTGGAAGATGGTCTTCACGACGTTCCTCGGCGCCTACCCGTTCACCCTGCTCATCCAGTGGCTGGTGACGCCGCACACCACCGGCTGGCCGCTGCCGCTGCGGGCCGCCGTGTTCCCGCTGGTGCTGCTGCCGGTACTGACGTATCTGGTCATGCCGAGGCTCAGCCGGCTCCTGCGGCTGTGGCTGTATCCCCGCGATGGCCACTGACGGCTTCGGAGACTGATGTGACGGACGTGGCACATGGGGCCGCAGTGATGTGGAAGCGGTTCGTGCGCACAAGCCCGTCTTCGAACAGGCCGGGGTATGCGATGCTCAACGCGTGACGAGCGAGCCCGTGACCCCGGCGGAGCCCGGTGCCGCACCGGACCTGGTCGAACTGGCCAAGATCGTCGCCCGGCAGCGTGCCGAGCTGGACCGGCTGCGCGACCAGGCGGCCATGTCGGCTGTCGTGGAGCGGGCCAAGGGCGCGGTGATGGCGCTGACCGGGTGTTCCGCGGACGCGGCGGACGAGTGGTTGCTGCAGCGGGCCAAGGCGGCGCGCCACACCCTGCTGGAGGAGTGCTGGATCACGCTGGGATCCCTGGCGCCCGCCTCACCCGGCCCGGGTGAGGCGACCGAGCCCGCCGGCCCCGGCACCACCGGCTTCGGCTCCGATGTCCTGCCGGAGACAGCCGCGCCGGACGATGTCGCCATCGCCCTGGCCCGCCTCGGGCAGGCCCTCGTTCGGGTGATGACACCGCACGACCTCGCCCGGTGTCTGCTGGAGCATCTCGCGCCCGACATGGCGGCGGACACGGTCATGATCTACGCCCGCCGGCCCGACGGCGGACTGGAACTGATCGGGCACGCCGGCATCGACGACCGGCTGGCCGCCCAGTGGAGCCAGGTGCCGCCGCTGAGCGGGCTCGCGGCGCTGGACGCGCTGCGGACGGGCGAACCGCGCTGGCTGGAGGACCTCGCCCCGGACGAGCGGCGGGACCCGCTGCTCGGGGACCCGCCCGAGCGGTGGCGGTCGCGCGCCTGGCTGCCCGTGCCCGCCACGGGCTCGGCCGAGGTCTGCATCGGCGTGCTGCGTGGCCGCGCCGGGTCGTTCACGCCCCGCGACCGCGCTCATCTGCGGGGCGTCGCCGGGCTGTGTGCCGGGCGGCTGCGCGCCTTCGACGCGCCGCCCGAGCGGGCCGAGGACGCCGCCACGGACGCGGTGCAGGCGCTGTTCGACGCACTGCCGATCGCGGCGATGCTGCTCAGCCCGCTGCGGGCCGCGTCGGGCGAGACCGAGGACTTCCGGGTGGAGGCCGCGACCTCGCGGGCGGGTGACCTGCTGGGCCGCCCCGGTGAGGAACTGGCCGGGCGGCGGCTGCTGGAGTTCCGGCCGGCGTTGGCGCACGAGCCGCTGTGGCAGGGCTGCCTGCACACACTGGCCACCGGGGAGCCGTACGAGAGCGAACCGTTCGCGCACGAGGAGGTCGTGGCGGGCATCGCGGCGCTGTCGACGTACTCGGCGCGGGTGGCGCAGCTGGAGGACACGCTGGTCGTCACCTGGATCCGGCACGGCTCCTCCGACCGGCAGGAGCAGCGGCTGGCGGATGTCCAGAGGCTGGGCAACCTCGGCTGGGCGAACTGGAGTCTGGCCACGCAGGAGGCCTCCTGGTCGACCCAGGTGTTCGCCGTCTTCGGCCGGGACCCCGCGCACGGCCCGGTGCCGCTCACCGAGCTGCCGGAGCTCGCGCTGCCCGAGGACGCCCCTGCGCTGACCCGTGCCGTCCGGGCACTCGTCCAGGAGGGGCGGGCGTTCGACCTGCCGTTCCGGGTCAGGACGAGCGGTGGCATCCGGCATCTGCGTCTCGTGGCGGAGACCGTGGCGGACATGCACGGCACGCCCGTCGAGGTGCACGGTGTCGTCCAGGACATGACGGCCCGGCGGAGGGCGGAGCTGGCCCTGGTCGAGAGCGAGCAGGCGATCCTCACGCAGCACGACGTGCTCCAGGCCGAGCGGACCCTGGCGGCCCGGCTCCAGCACGCGCTGCTGCCGCTGGCCAACCGGCCGGTGCATCTGGCGGGACTGCGCGTCGAGGTCGCCTACCTGCCCGCCCAGTCGGATGTGCACGTCGGCGGTGACTGGTTCAGCGCCGTGGAACTGCCCGAGGGGGACGCGCTGCTGGTGGTCGGCGACGTCGCCGGGCACGGTGTCGACGCCGTCGCCACGATGGCGCAGCTCCGCTTCACCGCGAAGGGCATGGTCATCACGGGCTCGTCGCTGACCGGCGCGCTGGCCCGGCTGAACACGCTGCTGCTGCACTCCCGTGATTCCCACGCGACGGCCACGATGGTGCTGGCCCGGTACGAACCCCGGCAGCGCCGTCTGGTCTGGGCCCAGGCGGGGCATCCCCCGCCCCTGCTTCTGCGGGACGGCGAGGTGCGGTATCTGAGCCGGCCCAGGGGCACGTTGCTCGGCGCGACCACGGCGCCGGTCTTCGGGGAGGCGGAGTGCCGTCTCCTGCCGGGCGACCGGCTCATCCTGTTCACCGACGGTCTGGTCGAGCACCCTCCGGAGAGCATCGACCGGGGCCTGGGACGTCTCGCCGATGCCGTGACGGCCGCACACGCTGCCGGGTCGGGATCACTGGGGCAGTTGCTCGCGCAGATGCTGCCGGACGAGCGGCGGGACGACGTGTGCGTCGTGGACGTCCGGGTTCCGAGGGTGCGCGAGGCGTAGGGACGGCCCTTTCACCGTTCCGGCCCGGGCGAGGACCACCTCAGTCGACCGGGTGACCGGGCTCGATGGTGTGAGCGCCGGAGAGGCGCAGCAGCGGCCCGTCGTACGCCTCGTCTCCGCCCCACTCGACCGGGTCGAGGACGAAGCCGATGTGGTCGCCGCCGCCCGCGCGCGTCACGATCCGGCCGACGAACCAGGCCGGTGCGTCCTCCAGCACGACGGCCCCGCCGTACGCCTCCCGCAGGCGGACGCCCTCGAACTTGTCCGTCCGGTCGCCGGTCTGCCCGCCGAACCGCTCGGCGAGGCCGTGCTGTTCACGGGCGAGCAGGTGCACGGCGAGCACCTCGGCGTTCCGGGCCACCCGGAACGTGTGGTTCAGCTCGGACAGCCACACCACGAACCGCACGGGCCGCAGCGAACACTGCGAGGCGAATCCGACCAGGCACCCCGCCCGTTCACCGCCCGCGACGGCCGTGACCACGTACATATCGGGATCCAGCCGCCCGATGAACGCGTCCAAGCCCGCCATGCCCACACCACTTCCTCACCCTCGCAGCCACTGTCGCCTTCGGCATCACCTCACCATGCCCGGGTTGCGGGTGCCATCCCGGGGGATGCCCCGGGGCCGGTGCCGGCTTGGGGCGACGCCGTCGGGCCGGCGGGGGCGTACCGGGGTCGGTGCCGCTGGACGGCCGGTGTCGCCCGGTTTCGGGCCGGCCCTCGTCTGAGGGGGCCGGCGTCCGGGCGGGGCGACGTCCGGACGGGGCGGGCGGCGCCGTGAGGCCGACGGGTGCCGCCCGGCGGAGGGTGCCGCCCAGCTCCAGCCCAGCTGACGACCGGGCGGTCCGGCCACCCGGGCCGGGCGCGTCCGGGCCGGCCTGGCGACCCGCCAGGCCGAAGGGTGCGATCCGGCAGACCGTGCGGCCCGGCCCCGGGCCAGCCCAGGACCCGGCGGTCCGGCACCCGGGTCGCGCACCGTCCGGCGGGCCGGTGCCGACCAACTCCGGGCCAGCCCACGACCCGGCGGTCCGGCACCCGCGCCGGGCTACAGCCAGGCCGGCGCAAGTAGCGGCCTACGTGCGTGCCGTCCGGCGCCTGTGCCTGTGCCTGTGCCTGTGCCTGTGCCTGCCGCGGGATTGCCCCTTGCCGGCGATGCCGCCCGGCGGCAGGGGCAGGTCAGTCGGTGTTCGGTGGTGTGCGGGACTCCAGGGCGAGGCGGGTGTCGTTGCCGTAGACGCCGGTTTCGTCGCCGCGGATGCCGTACCAGAGCTGGAAGCGGGCGACCGCAGCGGTCAGGGTCGGGTCGTAACGGCCGCTGGTGGAGCCGTCCCGGTAGACGTCCGGGATGCGCAGGAGGCGTTCCTGGAGTTCGGTCACCTCGGGGCCGGTGGCTCCCTCGCGGAGGGTGCCGGGGCCGTCGGGGTCGACGGCGGGCGGGGTGGGTGTGGGGGCGGGGGCGGAAGTGGAGGTGGACGTCGTGGGGCGGGGAGCGGGCGCCGCCGCCTTGTCGTCGGTGCTCTCGCCGGGGAGCAGGAAGGCGGCACCGGCGAAGCCGATCACCGCGGCCGCGGCGACGGCGATCGCGACGGCGGTGCGGCGCGGTCCTGATCCTGGCCCGGCACGGCCGTATCCGTTCTCACGGGTGAGGGGCGGGAGTTCCTGGGTCAGATCCTCGGAGCCGGCCGGCGGCCGGGGCATCGCGACGGACTCGTAGCCCCTGGTTTCGTTGCCGACCGGCGCGGAGCCGATCTCCTCGCGGTACTCCCGCATCAGTTCCGCGAGTGCGTCGGTGCGGCGGAGCCGCAGGACACGGATGGGTTCGAGGGCGGGGCCCTCGTGCGGCCGCCGGGGCTCGGACGGTGTCGACACGCTGCTCTCCTTCCGTCCGGGCTCGGGGGCGCCCGTCTTCGGGGATCGTCCTGCCGCTAGATACGCGGCTGCCGCGCCACGGGTTCAGAGGGAACTCGGTTCCTCCCGAGGAGTGCACTGAGTGCCATGCATACCCTTCCGGGTGCTACGTTCCCGCTCATGAGCTCCGAGAAAGCCGACGCCGGGACCGGAAAGCCGCCCATGCGGGACGCCCTGGTGGCGGCGGCCTTCCGGCTGTTCCTCGAACGGGGTTACGAGCAGACCACCATCGACGACATCGTCACGCTCGCCGGGGTCGGACGGCGCTCGTTCTTCCGCTACTTCCCGTCCAAGGAGGACGTGGTCTTCCCGGACCACGAGCGGTGCCTGGCCGACATGACGGCCTTCCTCGCGGCGGGCTCCGACGACGAGGAACCCGTGCGGCGGGTCTGCGACGCGGCCCGGCTCGTGCTGCGGATGTACGCCGAGAACCCGACGTTCTCCGTACAGCGCTACCGCCTCACCAAGAAGGTCCCGGGCCTGCGCGCCTACGAACTGTCGGTGGTGTGGCGCTACGAGCGTGCCCTCGCCGAGTATCTGCGCCGGCGTTTCGCGGCCCGCCGGGACGGCACCCTCCAGGCCGATGTGATCGCGGCGGCGGTGGTCGCGGCCCACAACAACGCGCTGCGCTCCTGGCTGCGTTCGGACGGGCAGGGCGACGCGAGCGCGACGGTGGACCACGCGCTGGCGTACGTGCAGTCCGCGTTCGGGGGCACGCCGGTGGTTCCGGCCGGGGAGCAGCCCGAGGACGTGGTGGTCGTCGTCTCGCGGCGCGGTGCGCCGTTGTGGCGGGTCGTGCAGGAGATCGAGTCGACGCTGGGACGGGGCTGAGGTCCCCACATTCGAGGGAACGGAGTGCCTTTACGAGTGGCACTGAGTGCCATACTCTGTGCTGCGTGCACGGTGGCACGGCGAACCGGGCACACCTGTGCGCGGGCGACCGCGCACACGGGATTCCGGCCGAGTGCAGGGAGTTGACCAGCGTGTACCACCACTCAGGAAGCGTCGCTCAGCAGGCAGCCGGCTCCCCGACGGGTCTGCTCGACCCGAAGGGCCCGGCCGCGGAGGCCATCCTCTTCCAGCGCTGCACCTGGTGCGGCACCGCCATGTACCACCGGGTGCTGTGTCCGGTCTGCCGGGGCAGCGAACTGCGGACGGAGCGCAGCGAGGGCGTGGGCACCGTCCGCCATTCCACCGTGGTGCACCGCAACACCCCGGCGGCCCGTAACGTCTCCCTGATCGAGATGGCCGAGGGCTTCGTCGTACGCGGCCGGGTCATGGGCCCGCTCATCGGCATCCACAGCGGGGACCGGGTGCGGCTGTCCACCGCCAAGGACCCGGTACGGGGTGAGCCGGTCTTCCAGCTGATCGACGAGCCGTACCGGGCCTGGACCTGACGGGCGGTCCGCTCACCGGATCCCGGGGAGCAGTTCGCGGGTAGGCACGGGCCGTCCCGTCTCGAAGCTCCGGTTGGCCGCGAGACCGACCGCCAGGGCGAGTGCCCCGTCGCGTTCGGTGGCCGTCGGGTGGACCGCCGCGGCGGTGTCCGCCGGGCGGGCGCGATCGGCGGGGCCGAACAGCGCGTCGAGCATGCGCGGGTCGCCGCCGCCGTGGGCCTCGTGGGCGACCGCGAGCGGCACGTCGACCGGGGGCCGCCACAGCGGGCGCAGGGTGAGGCGGGCGCCGCCCGCGTGCTCCGCCGCCGTGTCCCCGTGCACGGCACCCGCGGCCGAGGTGACCCGGGTCAGGGGCGGCTGCCAGCGGCTCTCCTCGACCTCCAGTTCCAGCCGGCCCGCGCTGCCGTTGAACATCACCCGGTAGCCCTCCCACGGGGAGTAGGCGGTCAGGTGGTACGTCATCGTCGCGCCGCGCGCGTAGCGCACCAGGACGGACATGTCGTCCTCGATGGTGATCGGCCCGTCGAAGACGTTCCGGTCGCGCAGGTAGCCGTCGTCGTGTTCGGCGTCCAGGTAGAGGGCGCGCAGGGTGTCGTTGGCCGCGAGGTCCAGGGCGAAGGGGTCGTCGGCGGCCCCGTCGGCGCCGTGGGCGCGGTCGTAGTCCCGGCGCAGTCCGTGCCGCTCCCCCGCCTCGCGGCCGTAGAAGCCGAGCCGCCCGTAGCCGAAGGCCTCCCGGGGCTCGTCGGCGAGCCACCAGTTCACCAGGTCGAAGTGGTGCGAGGACTTGTGCACCATCAGGCCGCCGCTGTGGTGCTTCTCGCGGTGCCAGCGGCGGAAGTAGTCGGCGCCGTGCCGTACGTCGAGCAGCCACTCGAAGTGGACCGACAGCACCTCGCCGATCGCGCCCTCGGCGAGCAGGGCGCGGACCTTCTCGTGCACGGGGTTGAAGCGGTAGTTGAAGGCGACGGTCAGGGAGTTGCCGGTCTCCCGGACGGTGTCGAGGATGCGGGCGCAGCGCTCGGCGTCGACGGTCATCGGTTTCTCCGTGACGACGCGGCAGCCCGCCTTCAGGGCCGGGACGATGTAGCGGTCGTGCTCGGCGTCGACGGTCGTGACGACGACCTCGTCGATGTCCTCCTCGGCGAGCAGGTCGGTGAAGCGGTCGGGCTCCCACGTGACGGCGGCCGGCGCGCCGGCCTCGGTCAGCAGCCGGTTGTGGAAGGCCATCCGCGTCGGGCTGGGGTCGCACAGCGCGGCCACGAGGTGGCCGGGGCGCTCGGCGAGGCCCCGGGTGAACAGCTGGGCCCGGTGGCCCGTGCCGACGACGGCTGCGCGCAGGACGGGAATTCGGCTCATGACAGGTGGTCTGTCCCGGGGACGGGCCGTCCACTCCCCCGGGCCGAAAGCGCTTGCTACAACCGGGTCAGCGAGTGAGGGTGACGCGGATGCCCACGGTGCCGTCCAGGCCCCGGCGCAGACGGCTGCCGAGCAGGGTGAGCCGGCCGGTGAGTCCGTACTTGCGGGCGATCAGCTGCCGGTAGCGGGCGGTGGTGGCCGGATCGCAGATCTCCGCCGTCGCGGGCACCTGTTCGCCGGTGGGGTTGCCGCGCAGGTCGCAGGGGCCGACCAGGACGTCGGCGCGGTTGCGGATCCGCTTCACCTTCCAGGAGTCGGCCGACGTCCAGGCGCCGAGCGCGTCCCCGTCGCGCACCACCCAGACCGGGGTGGCGACCGGCGTACCGTTTCGGCGGTAGCTGGTGATCAGCAGGTGCTTGCCCGCGCCCAGTCCGGCCGGCGCACTGTCGTCCATGGCGGGCAGTGTACGAGCACGACCCGCGCGGCGTACCAGCGGGTTTCAGCGCAGGGCAGCGGCCATGCGCCGCACCGCCTCCCCGATCACCTCGGCCGAGGTCGCCAGGTTGAAGCGGACGTGTCCGGCGCCGCCGGTGCCGAAGGGCAGGCCGGAGTTGAGGGCCACGCGGCCGCGGTGCAGGAAGGCGTCCGCCGGGTCGTCGCCGAGGCCGAGCGCGCGGCAGTCGAGCCAGGCGAGATAGGTGGCGCCGCCCGGGCGGTAGCGGATCGCGGGCAGGTGCTCGGCCAGCAGGTCCGCGAGCAGCCGCCGGTTGACGTCGAGACCGGGCAGCAGGGCGTCCAGCCAGGCGACGCCGTCGCGCAGGGCGGCGGTGTGGGCGATGATCCCGACGTGGCTCGGGCCGTGCCCGACCTCCTCGGGCATCCGGGCCAGGTCAGCGCCGGCCCCGGGCCCGGCGATCGCGAGGGCGGCCTTGAGCCCGGCCAGGTTCCACGCCTTCGAGGCCGACATCAGCGACAGTCCGCGCTCGGCGCCCGGCACGCTCAGGTACGGCACGAAGTCCGTGCCGCCGACCACGAGCGGCGCGTGGATCTCGTCGGCGACGACGCGGACGCCGTACCGCTCGGCCAGCGCGGCGACGGCGGACAGTTCCTCGGCCGTGTGCACGGTGCCGGTCGGGTTGTGGGGGCTGCACAGCAGGTAGGCGGCCCGTCCGCCGCCCGCCACCGCCTGCCGGAAGGTCTCCTCCAGGAGGCCGAGGTCGATGCGCCCGTCCGCCCCGAGCGGGGCCTCCAGCACGCGCCGGTCCATGTGCTCGACGAACTGGTAGAACGGCGGGTACACCGGCGGGTTCACGACCACCGCGTCCCCGTACCCGGTGACCAGTTTGAGCATCTCGACGACGCCCAGCATGACGTCGGGCACGAGCGCGGTGCGCTCCACGGCGAGCCCGTCCCAGTTCCACCGCTTCCCGGCGAAGGCGGCCAGTGCCTGAGCGTAGGCCGTGCCGACGGGGTAGCCGGTGTCGCCGAGGTCGAGCGCGTCGGTGACGGCGCGCACGACGGGCTCGGCGAGCGGCACGTCCATCTCCGCCACCCACAGGGGCAGCACGTCCTCGGGGTAGGCGCGCCACTTCATGCTCGTACGGCGGCGGAGACGGTCGAGAGTCAGGGCTTGCAGGGGATTCGGTTCACCGGACGTCTCGTGCGGGATCCTGGTCATGGGCACACGATAGGGGGCTGTGCGGTGACCGGGAATCGTGAGGACGGGGAGCGGGGAGGGGCCACAGGCCCGTTCCTGGAGATCGCCTGCGACGAGTCCGGGTCGGACGGCGAGAACCTCACCGGCGGGAACACGGACGTGTTCGCGCACGCCAGCATGTCGCTGTCCGTGGCGACGGCAGCGGCGGCCGTACGGGAGATCCGGGACCGGATCCGCTCACCGGCCGAGGAGTACAAGGCGAACCACCTGCTGCGGGAGAAGCACCGCGCGGTGCTGGAGTGGCTGCTCGCGCCGGACGGGCCGATCCACGGGCGGGCGCGGGTGCATCTCATGGAGAAGTCCTTCTTCGTGGTGGACCGGACCGTCGGCCTGCTGCTGGGCGACCCGGGCCAGGCCGTCGCCCTCTTCCGCGAGGGCCGCCGGGCCTTCGGGGAGGACGACTGGCGGGCGTTCCTGGAGGCGGCCAACCAGCTGCTGCGGGTCCGCAACAACGGGGAACCGGGCGCCCCCGTGGAGGTCTTCTACGGCACGGTCGGCGCCCTGCGGCGAGCCCACCCGGATACCGACGCGACGGCGATCCTGGAGCGACTGGCCGCGACCCGGCCTCGCGCGGTGTCCTATCGGGCGGCGTTCCTGGACGGGCCGCCCCTGATCCCGGTGCTCAACCCGCTGCTCCCCGCGATCGTCCGCACGGCCGCGCTGTGGAGCGGCGACGGGCGGCCGGTCCGCCTGGTGCACGACCGGCAGAACATGCTGACGCCGGACCGCATCGCCTGGATCGAGGAGGCGGCCCGGCAGGCGGGGGTCGGCCTGGCCGGGTTGCGGCTGGTCGTCGCGCGTGAGGACGCGCGGGTGCAGGTGGCGGACTTCCTCGCCGGGATCGCCCGCAAGATCGCCTCCGACGAGCTGAACGGACGTGGGGACCCCGCGCTCACCGCCCTGCTGCGGCCTTACGTCGATCCGGCCTCGGTGTGGGGCGACGCGCGCAGCCGGGCCCTGCTCACCGCCCCGGCCGCCGGCCGGGACGTGAAGAGATCACGCGTGCGCTGAACACGGCACGGCCGATCCCCGTATGGGAGTGAGGGCACTCAACTCAAGGAGCGCCCCGCGGCGTTCACACTGTGATGTTCGGGTTCGGGAGCCATGCATGAGGCACGCACGACGACGGGTCGTCCGGCGAGTGACACGGCTGGCGGCCGTCGGCGGACTCCTCCTCGGAGGAGCGATGGTCACACGCGCCGTGGCGAGCGAGCCGCCCGCCCCATCGATCGGAGTCCCGTACTCGGCGCAGCCGGCCACGAGCATGGGCACCGACCTCGTGTCCCGGATCGGCACCTCCCGTACGGCGGGCAGCTGGGTCGACTCCGCCGGCCGGCCGGTCGTCGCGGTCACGGACGAGCAGGCGGCCGAGGAGGTCGAGCGCGCCGGTGCACGGGCGAAGATGGTGCGCCACAGCATGAGCGACCTCAAGTCCGCCACGTCCACGCTGCGTTCGGCGCCCCGGGTGCCCGGCACCGCCTGGGCCCTGGACTACAAGAGCAACGAGGTGGTGGTACGGGGCGACAGCACCGTCTCCGCCTCCGACTGGTCCCGGCTGACCGAGGTCGCGGAGGGCATCGGCGGCTTCGTGCGCATGGAGCGCACCGAGGGCACGTTCACGACGCGGGTCAACGGCGCGCAGCCGATCCTGTCGACCGCCGGGCGCTGTTCGGCGGGCTTCAACGTGACCGACGGGAAGACCGACTACATCCTCACGGCCGGGCACTGCGGGCCCGACGGTTCCGTCTGGTTCGCCGACGACCGGGGCCGGGAACAGGTCGGCACGTCCCTCAAGGGGAGTTTCCCCGGCGACGACTACTCCCTGGTCAAGTACGACAGCGGTCGCGCGGGCGAGGGTGCGGACGTCGTGGCGGTCGGTGACGGCAAGGGCGTGCGGATCACGGGCGTGGCCGATCCGGAGGTCGGGCAGAGGATCTTCCGCAGCGGCAGCACCAGCGGGTTGCGCGAGGGGGAGGTGACCGCGCTGAACGCGACGGTCAACTACCCCGAGGGCACGGTCACCGGCCTCATCGAGACGAACGTGTGCGCCGAACCGGGCGACAGCGGCGGCCCGATGTTCGCCGACGGCATCGCGCTCGGTCTGACGTCGGGCGGCAGCGGGGACTGCGCGGCGGGCGGTACGACGTTCTTCCAGCCGGTGACGAAGGCGCTGACCGAGCTGGGGGTCAAGCTGATCGTGGCCAAGCAGGCCGGTGGCGGCACCGGCGCCTCCCCCGCGCCGTCGGCCTCGCAGGGCGCCGCCTCGCCCGGCTCGTCGGCACCGGTCACGGGCGAGGACGTGTCGGGCCTGCTGACCCGCCTCACCGACCCGCGCAACGTGGGCCCCGGCCTGCTGGTCATCGCGGGTAGCCTCGTCGCCCTGGTGGCGACCCGCTGGATCCGCGCGGAGCAGGACCGCAAGGCGTATCGGCAGTACTACTCGGCCACTTGGGGATGACGACGTCACGTTGGTTGAGGACGCCTCATGACCGTACTGCTCGGCGCCACCGAGCTTCAGCGGGTGGTCACACCGGAGGCCATGGTCCGGGCCCTGCGCCAGGGCTTCGTCGCGGCTCTCGCCACGCGGACCGCCCCGCAGCGCGTGCGCCAGAGTCTGCCGATGTCCTCCGGGAGTATCGCCGTACTGCTGCCGGGGCTGTTGCCCGGCATCCCCGCCTACACGGTGAAGGTGAACGCCAAGTTCCCCGATGCCGACCCCGCGATCTCCGGCATCGTCTGTCTCCACGACCTGGAGACCGGGGAGTTGCTCGCGCTGCTGGACTCCGCCTTCGTGACCGCGTGGCGGACCGGGCTGTCGGCGGCCTTGGCCACTGACCTGCTCAGCCCGGCGGGGACACGCGCTGTGGGGATCATCGGGGCCGGAGCCCAGGCGGACATGACGCTGCGCGGGCTGACCCGGTTGCGCACGGTCGAGCGAGTCGTCATCCACGATGCCGACGACGGACGGGCTCACCGGAGGGCCGAGGTCTGGCAACGGGCCGGACTCGCGTGCCAGGTCGTCGGCAGCGCGCGCGAGGTCGCCCGCACCTGTGACAGCGTCGTCACCGCGACCTGGTCCCGCCGCCCGCTGCTGCACCTTCCGGACGTCCGGCCGGGCTCGCACATCACCTCGCTGGGAGCGGACGAACCGGGCAAGGTGGAACTGGATGCCGGGTTGCTGCGGCATGCGCGGGTCATCGTGGACGACCTCGACCTGGCGATGACGTCCGGCGCGCTGGGCAGTGCGGGCCTGCGCCGGGAGGACGCCGCGGCCGTGCTGGGCCGGATCATCGACGGGACCGTCCCGGCGCGGACCGATGCCGAGCAGGTGACCGTCTACACCCCGGTCGGTCTGCCCTGGCAGGATCTCGCGCTCTCCTGGGCCGCCTATCAGGCGGCGCTGCGGGACGGGGTCGGCGTCGACTTCCGGTTCCACTCCCGGCCGAAGGACGAGGGCGGCGCATGAGCACGCCTGCGCCGGGGCGGCTCTGTGTCACCCCAGTGTGAGCAGTACCGTCGCCACCCCCGCTCCCAGCAGCCCCAGCGCCTGGCGCCGGCTGATCCGCTCGTGCAGGAGGGCGAGGCCGAGGATGACGGGCAGGGCGGGGTAGAGGGAGGCGAGGACGACGGCGACGGCGAGCAACTGGCGCTGTGCGGCGAGCAGATAGAGCACGAGTCCGAGGGCCGCTCCGGCCCCGACGAGGAGGGCCTGGACGCAGCGGCCCGGCGGGAGCTTGAGCCGGCGGGCGTGGCGGGCGGCGTCCGGCAGGAGGAGGAGGACCGCGGCGACACGGCCCGCGGCGACGGGCCACAGCCCGCTCGCGGGGTCGGCCTGGCCGAGGGCGAGGTACTGCACGGCCACGCCCGCGCTGGCGAACAGACCGTCTGCCGTTCCCTTGCCCGCGCCGCCGCTGCCTCCGGAGACGAACCACAGCGCGGGCACCGTGACGGCGATGCCCAGCCAGGCCACGGCTCCCGGACGGTCGCCGAGGACGAGCACCCCGCACAGCACCGACAGCGCGACGCCGGTGACGGCGCTCACGGGCACCACGACGCTCATCGCGCCCCGGCTCAGCCCGCGGTTGAGGAAACGCATGGCGACGCCGCTCCCGACACCGGAGAGCGCGCCCCACAGCAGGTCGGCGGTGTGGACGGCGCCGGCGGGCAGGAGGAGCGCGGCGGCGCAGGCGAGCAGCAGCCCGCCGAGCTGGCCGAGGAAGGTGACGGCGGCGTGGTGGATGTGGCGGGACAGCAGTCCGCCGGCGAAGTCGACGATGCCGTAGACGACGGCCGAGGAAAGTGCGAGAAGGGCACCCATTCGATCAGGGGTGCCCCAGGACGGGTCTCCGATGCGTCAGCCGGCGACGGTGCTCAGGCGACCGGAGCCGACTGCGGGGCCGCGGCGGCCCACTCCAGGACGAGCCGCTGGTACTCCTCGCGCTGCTCGACGCTCAGTGTCCCGCCCGACCGGCGCCACAGGGCCCGGATCTCCTCGTTGACCTCGTCAGCCGTCCGCCGGGAAGAGGATTCAACAGTGGTGGACATGCTGTGAAGCATACGTCGCCCGAGGTGAAGACGATGTGAGTAATCGTGAGGTAAACGGTCATTCCGGACAGTGTTGCTGATCACGTCCATCTCCCTGTAAACGTGAGCCTGTTCACGCTTCGGCCGATCCCAGCACCAGCACCTTGATGGCCAGGACGGCCGCGCCGCGCGCCCAGTCGTGAAAGTCGGACACCCTCGTCTCCAGTTCGACCGGGGCGGCCAGGGGATGCCGGTTGTCGCGGACGGTCTCCTCGACCGTCTCGCCGGCCACGTCCATCAGCCCGACGCCCTCGCCCGCGAGCAGGATCTTCTGCGGCATCACGAAGTTGGAGATCTGCGCGACGAGCGTGCCCAGGGCGCGTGCGGCCTCGCCGACGACCCGGGCGGGCATCGGGTCCCCGGCGGCGGCGGCCGCGAGGATCTCCTCGTACGTCCGGTCGCGGCCGGTGGCGGCCTGGACCTGGTAGCGGATGTTGGGAATCGTCAGCAGCGAAACGGCGCTGCCGCGTCGGCCGTCCGGGGTGAGCGGGCCGGTGGGGTCGACGATCCAGTGGCGGCCGAAGCCGCGGTCCTCCTCGGCGCAGGACACCCGCTTGCCGCCCAGGACGAGTCCGTACCCGATGCCGGCGCCGATGGTGAGGACGACGAAGCGCTCCAGACCGCGTCCGGCGCCGAACCAGGTCTCGGCCTCGACCAGGGCGGCGACATCGTTCTCGACGACCACGGGCAGCCCGGTGCGCTCCTCGACGAGTTCGGCCAGGGGGACGTCCCGCCACAGCAGGAAGGGGGACTCGCCGACGACGGCGCGGTCCTGGACGAAACCGCCGACACCGATGCCGATCCCGGCGAGCCGGGGATGGTCGCGGGTCAGCTCGGCGGTCATCTCCCCCAGCACATCGGCGACTTCGGTTGGCTCATGGGTGGTGAGCGGACGGTCGCGGCGGGCGACGATGTCACTTCTGAGCGTGGTGACGACGCCGTAGACCGCGTCCTCGGTGATCTTGAAGCCGAGAAAGGACCAGGAGTCGGCGACGACGTCCAGCGGGGTCGAGGGGCGGCCCTGGCGGGCCTCCGCCGGCGCTCCCGCCTCGGCCACCTCGACCAGCAGGCCGGACTCGATCAGCGGCTTGGTCAGCCGGGTGAGACTGCCGGCCGACAGTCCCAGCCTGCGGGCGAGCTCGGTGCGCGACAGCGGGCCGTGCACGAGCACCTCGATCGCCACCGAGCGCTCCCCCGGGCTCAGTGGCGGCCAGCTGGCGATGCCTGCGGTCATGTCGGTCCCCGGCTCCCCTCGGCCTTTTCTTTCGCTCTGAAACCAACATGACCACTCTAAGTCGATGATGGTTGCTGTGAAAAGATGTTTGCCCCCCTCTTGACGCAGCAATTGTTTCGCGCCAAAAGTAAGTCCCGCCAGAGGACGAGCCGCCGCATGCGAGGGAGTCTCCCGATGACCATCGCCTCCAGCAGCCCTCCGTCGCGTCTGCCCACGGGCGGCGCCGCGGAGGCCCGGAGCAAACCCAGGACAGGACGGATCGAGGCGGGCGAGGACCGGGGTGACGGACGGCTGGCCGCGCTCTTCATCGCGCCGGCGCTGCTCGGCTTCGTGGTCTTCCTGCTCTGGCCGACGCTGCGGGGCATCTATCTGAGCTTCACCCGGTACAACCTGCTGACGCCGGCGGAGTGGGTGGGCCTGGACAACTACGTCCGCATGGTCAACGACCCCATCTTCTGGGACTCGTTGAAGGTCACGGTCGAGTACGTCGTCATCAACATCGGCATCCAGACGGTCGCGGCGCTCGCCATCGCCGTGCTCCTCCAGCGGCTGACCCAGTCGGCGATGCTGCGCGGCATCGTGCTCACGCCGTACCTGATGTCGAACGTCGTCGCGGGTCTGGTCTGGCTCTGGATCCTCGACACCCAGCTCGGCATCGGCAACGAGATCATCAGCGCCGTCGGCGTCGACCGCATCCCGTTCCTCGCCGACGAGACCTGGGCGATCCCGACGATCGCGCTCATCAACGTGTGGCGGCACGTCGGCTACACCGCACTGCTGCTGTTCGCCGGTCTGCAGGCGATCCCGAACGACATGTACGAGGCGGCCAGGGTGGACGGCGCGAGCGAGTGGCGGATGTTCTGGCGGATCACCATGCCGCTGCTGCGGCCGGTGCTCGCGGTCGTGCTGATCATGACGGTGATCGGGTCGTTCCAGGTGTTCGACACCGTGGCCGTGACCACCGCGGGCGGCCCGGCGAACGCGACCAACGTGCTCCAGTACTACATCTACGGCTCCGCCTTCGGCCGCTTCCAGTTCGGCTACGCCTCAGCCATGTCCGTCGCCCTGCTCCTCGTGCTGAGCGCGATCACCATCCTCCAGTACCGGCTCACCCGGGCCGGCCGGACCGATCTCGGCTGACGGAAGGGAGACACCGGCATGGCTGCCGTGACGACAACGACGCCGACGAGCGTCCGACCGGTCCGGCGCAGGTTCTCCTTCGGGCGGGCCGCCGCCTGGACCGTGATGGGGCTGATCGTCCTCATCACCCTGCTGCCGTTCTACTGGATCCTGCGCACCGCGCTCTCCACCAACGCGGGCCTCAACGCCGACCCGACCAACCCCCTGCCCGTGGATCTCACCACGAGCGGCTTCGAACGCGCCCTGGGCATGCAGTCGGCCGAGGAGGCCGTCACGCAGGGCGGCGCGGGCGGCGGGCTGGACTTCTGGCGCTATCTGCTCAACTCGGTGCTGGTCTCGACCCTGATCACCGGCTGTCAGCTCTTCTTCTCCGCGATGGCCGCGTACGCCTTCTCGCGGTTGCGCTGGCGCGGCCGGGACACGGTGTTCGGGCTGTTCCTGGCCGGGATGATGGTGCCGGCCATCTTCACGCTGCTGCCGAACTTCGTGCTCATCAAGCAACTGCACCTGGTGGACACGCTCCTCGGCATCGCCCTGCCCACCATGTTCATGACGCCGTTCGCGGTGTTCTTCCTGCGGCAGTTCTTCATGAACATCCCGCGCGAGGTCGAGGAGGCCGCGCTGCTGGACGGTGCCGGGAAGGTCAAGATCTTCTTCCGGGTGGTGCTGCCGATGGCGTCCACGCCGATCGTCACGCTGGGCGTGCTGACGTACATCACGTCCTGGAACGACTACTTCTGGCCGCTGATGGTCTCCTACAGCGACAGCTCGCGCGTGCTGACCGTGGCGCTGGCGATCTTCCGGGCGCAGACCCCGGCGACCGGCGTCGACTGGTCCGGGCTCATGGCGGCGACGCTGATCGCCGCGCTGCCGATGCTGGTGCTGTTCGCCTGCTTCGCGCGCCGCATCGTCAGCTCCATCGGCTTCACCGGGATCAAGTAAGGGGACTGTGATGCGAATTCGTCTGCGTACGCTCGTCGCGGCGACCGGAGCGTTGGCGCTGTCCCTGGTCAGCGGATGCGCGCAGCAAGGCGCCGCCGGATCCTCCGCGAACACGGTCACGTACTGGCTGTGGGACGCCAACCAGCTGCCGGCCTACCAGGCCTGCGCGAAGGGGTTCGAGCAGGAGAACCCCGGACTGAACGTCAGGATCACCCAGTTGGGCTGGAGCGACTACTGGACCAAGCTCACCGCCGGCTTCATCGCGGGCACCCAGCCGGACGTGTTCACCGACCACATCCAGAACTTCGGCCAGTACGCCGACCTGAAGGTCCTGGAACCGCTCGACGACCTCGGCATCGAGAACTCCGACTACCAACCGGGCCTCGCCGCCAACTGGATCGGGAAGGACGGTCACCGCTACGGCGCCCCCAAGGACTGGGACACCGTCGCGCTGTTCTACAACTCGAAGATGACGAAGGACGCCGGCCTCACCGCCGAGCAGCTGAACAGCCTCGCCTGGAACCCCGAGGACGGCGGCACCTTCGAGAAGGCCATCGCCCACCTCACGATCGACAGGAACGGCAAGCGGGGCGACGAGCCGGGCTTCGACAAGAACAACGTCAAGGTGTACGGCCTGGCCACCAACGGCGGCGGGTTCGGCGACGGCCAGACCCAGTGGAGCAACTTCGCCGCCTCCGCCGGGTGGAGCTACCTGGACAAGCCGCGCTGGGGCACGAAGTACCAGTACGACAGCAAGACCTTCCAGTCGGTCATCGAGTGGTACTTCGGTCTGGCGAAGAAGGGCTACATGCCGCCGCTGTCCGACTACAACGTCCAGTCCAACCAGGCGAACACCCAGGTCGCGGCGGGCAAGGCCGCCACCGCGTTCGACGGGGCCTGGATGATCTCCACGTACGCGGGCTTCAAGGGCCGGGACATCAAGACCGCCCTGACGCCGGCCGGCCCGACCGGCAAGCGCGCCACCATGATGAACGGTCTCGCCGACTCCGTCACCAAGGCCTCCAAGAACAAGGAGGGCGCCAAGAAGTGGGTGGCGTACCTGGCCTCGGACAAGTGCCAGAAGGTCGTCGGCGGTTACGGCGTCGTGTTCCCCGCCACGCCGGCCGGGACCGAGGCCGCCGTCGCCGCGTACCGGAAGAAGGGCATCGACGTCTCGTCGTTCACCGGACCCGTGGCCGACAAGAAGCGCTTCCGGACCTTCTCGTATCCGATCGCCAGCTACTCGGCGGACATGACGGCGCTCATGTCCCCTGCCATGGAGAACATCTACGGCAACGGAAAGCCCGTGAGCAGCCTCGATCAGACCAACGACCAGATCAACCTCATCCTCTCCCAGTGAAGGGCACGCGTTCCATGACGTTCTCCCTCGGCATCGTCGGCGCCGGACAGTTCTCGGGCCAGTTCGCCACGCTGTTCCAGGCCCACCCCGGCGTCAGCGCCGTCTACGTCACCGACCTGCTGCCCGAGCGGGCCGGGCAACTCGCCTCCACCCAGGGGCTCGCGGGCACCTTCCCGTCGTACCAGGCCATGCTGGAATCGGAGGACGTCGACGCCGTCGCGATCTTCACACAGCGCTGGACGCACGGGCCGCTGGTGCTCCAGGGCCTGGGCGCCGGCAAGCACGTGTACTCCGCGGTCCCCATGGCGATCAGCGCGGAGGAGATCGCGGCGATCATCGACACGGTCAAGGCCACCGGGCTGACGTACATGATGGGCGAGACCAGCGAGTACAACCCGGCGACGGTCCACGCCCGCAACCAGATCGCCGAGGGCGCCTTCGGGCGGCTGTTCTACGCCGAGGGCGACTACGTCCACGACATGGACCTGGGGTTCTACGAGGCGTACCAGTACAGCGGCGGCGAGAACTGGAAGGCCACCGCCAGCTATCCCCCGCTGCTCTACCCGACGCACGCGGTCGGCGGGGTGCTGGGCGCCTGGAAGACGCACGCGGTCAGCGTGTCGGCGATCGGTGTCGTCGACGACCGGGGCGACGGGGTCTTCGACAAGGAGGTCAGCCAGTTCGGCAACGACTTCTCCAACGCCACCGCGCTGTTCGAGGTGGCGGGCGGCGGCTCGTTCCGTACGAACGAGTTCCGGCGGGTCGGCTACCCCTCACACATACGGGAGTCGCGTTTCCGCTTCTTCGGCACCGAGGCGAGCATGGAGCAGCTCGCCACGGTCGCCCTGTGGCAGGACAAGCAGGGGGTGAAGGACATCAGCGAACTGCTGGAGCCCAAGCCCACCATGGCGCCCGACGACCCGTCGCTCCAGCACATCGCGCCCGAGCTGCGGGCCGCCTTCACCTCCGGGTCGGCACCGGTGCACGACCGCGCGCGGCTGCCCAGGGAGTTCGACAACCTCCACAACGGCCACGAGGGCAGCCACCACTTCCTGGTGGACGACTTCGTGACCGCCGTCAACACGCGCACCCTGCCGTCGGTGAACGCGTGGGTGGCCGCCCGCTACACCCTGCCGGGCATCATCGCGCACGAGTCCGCGCGGCAAGGTGGAGTACGGCTGGAGATCCCGGACTTCGGGGACGCGCCTCTGTAGTGGCGTCGTGCGAGCCGGGTGCCTGGATCAGGTGCCCGGCTTGCGGCCGTACACGAAGACGTCGTCGTTCTTCTTCAGCAGCGACCAGTACTTCTTGGCGTCGGTCTTGGTCATGTTGACGCAGCCGTGCGAGCCCGGCGGGTTCCACATGCTGACGCCGACCGAGTGGAACGCCTGGCCGCCGTCGAAGAACTGGGCGTAGGGCATCGGCACGTCGTAGATGGACGAGACGTGGTCGATGTTGCGCCAGTAGATCTTCTTCAGGCCGGTGCGGGTCTCGTAGCCGTCGCGTCCGGTGCGGACCGGGACGGGGCCGTAGACGAGCTTCTTGCCGTCCTGGACCCAGCTCAGCTGGAGGCTCAGGTTCACACAGGCGATCCGGCCCTTGTTCACCGGGCACTTGCCGTCCTTGTTGGGGTTCTTCCCGACGGCCTTCTGCTTCTGCATCAGGTCCATCACTCCCCACGTGACGGGCCCGGCGTAACCGGCGTTCGGGGAGATGCCGTGCTTGGTCTGGAAGGCGCGGATCGCCTTGCAGTCGGCGGCGGACTGCTTGCCGTCGACCGGGCGGCCGAGGAACTTCTCCACCTGCTTCTGGTACGGGCCGGTCTTGGCGGTGCAGCTCGCGGCCGCGGCCGGCGTGGCGCCGAGCGCGAGTGTGAGCGGTGCCACCAGTCCGGTGATCCCGAGTACGACGGCACCCCGTCTGCGTACGTCCCCCATGGTTGGTCCTGCCCTTTCGCGGAAGTGGTCACACGGTCTGCGATCCCTGCCAGCTAGACGGGCGCACGGGGGGTTCGGTTGTACGGGCTTTCAGCCTGCGACAAAACGGTGACATACCTCGCCACTCAGCCGACCGGGCGGCAGACGCCGGCCGAAGGCGACCAGCAGGAGGTCCTGCGCCGTGCCGTGCAGAGGTGTGCCGGTGCCGAAGGTCCAGTCGAGGTCGTCGGCCAGCAGCCGCACGCCGTCGAGGCGGGCGCCGAAGAACCGGGATGTGCGCGGGGCGACGGTGCCGAGGACGATGCGCAGCCGGTCCTCGGGGACGCGGCGGTCGAGGCCCAACGCGACGGTGACGTCCAGGCCGTGGACGACGTCGTGGGCCAGGGCCGCCGCGATGCCGCCGACCGGCGGCCGCCACGGGTGGTGGGCGTGCTCGCGCAGGAACGCGGCGAGCCGCTCGTCGGAGTGGGCGGCGGCGTCCCGCCGGGCGAGACGGTCCGCCACACGGTTGATGCTGCCGCGCGCCTTGGCCAGCTCCCACAGCACCGTCGCAGTGGAGTGCCGGAAGCCCATCGACATGTGCGCCACGACCTCGCGCACCCGCCAGCCCGCGCACAGGCTCGGTGCCTCCCACCAGGCGGGATCCAGGGCGCCGAACAGGTCGGCGAGTTCCGTGCGTTCGGCGGCGATGGCGGTGGTGACGTCGTGCGCTGCGGTTCCCATACGTCCAGGGTCGGTGCCGGTGATCCACAAGTCCAAGAGCTGGTCCTGCTGGCAACTAGCATGACCGCTTATGGAGTTGAGGCAGCTGCGGTATCTCGTCGCCGTCGTGGAGGAGGGGGGCTTCACCCGGGCCGCCGAGCGGCTGCATGTGGCACAGCCGGGGGTGAGCGCGCAGATCCGGCAGCTGGAACGGGAGCTGGGCCGGCCGCTGCTGGACCGCTCCGGCCGGTCCGTGACACCGACGGAGGTCGGCGCGGCGGTGCTGCCGTACGCGCGTGCCGCGCTCGCGGCCGTGGACGGGATAGGGCAGGCGGTCGCGGAGTTCGGCGGGCTGCTGCGCGGCCGGGTCGGGATCGGCCTGGTGCCGGGCACGCTCGCGCACGACATCGATGTGGCGGGGGTGCTGGCCGGCTTCCACGACGACCATCCGCAGGTGGAGATCACCCTCACCGAGGACACCTCGGACCGGATGCTGGCGGCACTTCGCCGCGGTGAGCTGGACCTCGCGGTGGTCGGACTTGCGGACAACGAGCCGCCGCCCGGCGTGGCCGTACGGGTGCTGGTCGACGTGCCGCTGGTGGTGGCCGTGGCCGAGGGCCATCCGCTGCTGGCGGCTTACGCGGGCCGTACGGCGGTGCCGCCGGCGGCCCTGCGGGAGCACGCGCTGGTCAGCCTGCCGTCCGGCACGGGGGTGCGCGGAGCGCTGGAGGCGGTGTGCGCGCAGGCAGGCTTCCGCCCACGCGTCCACTTCGAGGCGGCGGCCCCGGAAGCGCTCACGCGCCTCGCCGCGCGCGGGCTCGGGGCCGCCGTCGTCCCGCAGCCGGAGGCCCCCGGCGAACTGCACACCCTGCGCATCGACCACCCCGGGGCACGCGGCCGCATCGCCCTGGCCTGGCGCACGGACGGCCCTTCGGGTCCGGCGGCCAGGGCTCTGCTGGGGCGACTGCGGGAGGCGTTGCCGCCATCGGTCCGGGGGCTGACCTCGTCAGGGCCGCGGTGCGTGGCGCCTCAGCGGTAGCCGGTCGTGTCGGCCGGCTTGCCCGCGTCCTGCACCTCGACGAGGTAGCGCCAGGCGTCCGGGCGGCTGCCGTCGAGGTCGGTGAAGCCGTACTCCCGGGCCAGGCCGCCGCTGGAGAGGGAGCGGCCGTTCCAGCGCGCCACGTCGGGGTCGGCGGCGAGCGCGACCACGGCCCGGCCGACGTAGCGCGGGGTCTCCGAGATGGCGAAGTGGGGGACGCGCTCCAGGGCGTCGCGCCAGTTGTCCTCCCGTACCCCGTAGATGTCGAGCATCATCTCCGAGCGCAGCCAGCCGGGGGTGAGGGCGACGGCGGTGGCGCCGCGCGGGCCGAGTTCGTGGCCGAGGGCGAAGGCCATGCGCAGGACGGATGCCTTGGCGAGGTCGTAGAAGAAGTTCACGCGGTAGTTGCCGGCGTTGTAGTCGGCGGTGCCGTCGGTGACCTCGACGACCAGGCCGCCGGGATTGCGCAGCAGCAGGGGCAGGGCGTGGTGGCTGGTGATCGCGTGCGTCTCGACCGCGAGTCTGAGCAGGCGCAGGCCGTTGTCGAGGTCGTGCTCCCAGAGCGGGCTCTCCCACTCGAAGAGCTTCTCGCCGCCCCAGATGTCGTTGACCAGGACGTCGAGGCGGCCCTGTTCGTCGGCGATGCGGTCGACGAGGGCGCGGACCTGTGCCGGGTCGAGGTGGTCGGTGGGTACGGCGACGCCCTGCCCGCCGGCCTCGGTGACCAGGTCGGCGGTGTCCTCGATGGTCTCGGGCCGGTCGTACTCCGAGCGGCGGGTGCGGGTGCTGCGTCCGGTGACGTAGACGGTGGCGCCCGCCGCGCCGAGTTCCACCGCCATGCCCCGTCCGGCGCCCCGGGTCGCACCGGCGACCAGTGCGACCTTGCCCTTCAGTGGAGCTGACATGTCCGACCTCCCGAGACCGTGGCTGCTTGTCGCCTCCAGGGTGACGGGTAAGCCGGACATCTTCTGTCGCCTTTTGCGAGCGACACGCGATCAGTGGCCGCGGGCGATCCACTCCTGGAGGTGCGGGGCCTCCGCGCCGATGGTCGTGGAGTCTCCGTGGCCGGTGAGGACCTTCGTCTCGGGCGGCAGCGTGAGGAGGCGGTCGCGGATCGAGTCGATGATCGTCGGGAAGTGCGAGAAGGACCGGCCGGTGGCGCCGGGGCCGCCCTGGAAGAGGGTGTCCCCGGTGAAGACGGTGGCGAGCCCGGGGTCGTACAGGCACACCGCGCCGGGCGCGTGCCCCGGCGTGTGCAGGACCCGCAGGTCGGCGCCGCCCGCCTCGATCACCTGGCCGTCGACCAGCCAGGCGTCGGGCTCGCGGTCCGGGTGGGTCTGCTTCCACAGCGGCAGGTCGTCGCGGTGCAGCCAGATGGTGGCCCCGGTGCGCTCGGCGAGGGCGGGGGCGGCGTCGATGTGGTCGTTGTGGGCGTGGGTGCACACGATGGCCGTGAGCCGACGGTCTCCCACGGCCTCGGCGATGGCGTCGGCGTCGTGCGCGGCGTCGATGACGATCGCCTCGTGGTCGTCGCCGACGATCCACACGTTGTTGTCGACGTCCCAGGTGCCGCCGTCGAGGCTGAACTGCCCGGAAGTGACGAGGTGTTCGACGCGCGGGGCCATCACAGCACCACCACCGAACGCAGCACGTCGCCGTGGTGCATCCGCTCGAACGCCTTCTCCACCTCGTCCAGCTGGATGGTCTCGGTGACGAACGCCCCGAGGTCCAGGCGCCCTTGCAGGTGCAGGTCGATCAGCATGGGGAAGTCGCGGGAGGGCAGGCAGTCGCCGTACCACGACGACTTCAGCGCCCCGCCGCGCCCGAACACGTCCAGCAGCGGCAGTTCGAGCTTCATCTCGGGGGTGGGCACGCCGACCAGGACGACCGTGCCGGCGAGGTCGCGGGCGTAGAAGGCCTGCTTGTACGTCTCCGGGCGGCCGACGGCCTCGATGACGACGTCGGCGCCGAAGCCGCCGGTGAGTTCGCGGATCGCCTCGACCGGGTCGCTCTCGCGCGAGTTGACGGTGTGGGTGGCGCCCATGGTCCGGGCCGTCTCCAGCTTGCGGTCGTCGATGTCGACGGCGATGATCTTCGCCGCTCCGGCGAGGTGCGAGCCGGCGATGGCGGCGTCACCGACGCCTCCGCAGCCGATGACGGCGACCGTGTCGCCCCGGCCGACGTTTCCGGTGTTGATCGCGGCGCCGATGCCCGCCATGACGCCGCAGCCGAGCAGCCCGGCCACCTGCGGGGCGACCGCCGGATCGACCTTGGTGCACTGCCCGGCCGCGACCAGCGTCTTCTCGGCGAAGGCGCCGATGCCGAGGGCCGGGGAGAGCTCCTGGCCGGTCGAGGCGAGGGTCATCTTCTGCCCGGCATTGTGGGTGTCGAAGCAGTACCAGGGCCGCCCGCGCAGACAGGCGCGGCATTTCCCGCACACCGCACGCCAGTTGAGGACCACGAAGTCACCGGGCTCGACGTCGGTGACGCCGTCGTCGACCGCCTCGACCACGCCCGCGGCCTCGTGCCCGAGCAGGAAGGGGAAGTCGTCGCTGATGCCGCCCTGCTTGTAGTGCAGATCGGTGTGGCACACCCCGCAGGCCTGGACGCGCACGACCGCCTCCCCCGGGCCGGGGTCGGGCACGACGATGGTCTCGATCCGTACCGGCTCGTCCTTGCCCGGTGCGATCACACCGCGTACTTCCTGGGCCATGCTGACTCCTTCGTCGGCTTCGTCGGCCGGATGCCTTCCCTTCCGACCCTACGCGCGACTGATCAGCAAGGGATGCGGATCGGCCACCCGCGGGTGCCGTATCACCAGCTCAGGCGCTGTCCGAAAACGCCGGGCAGCGCACCGGCGGCCCCCGTAACCTGAACGCTCCGCCCGACGCCGAAGGAGCGACGTGAGCATCGCAGAGACCGAGACCGGTACACCCGCCTGGCGGCTGCTCCTCGGATACGTCCGGCCGCACCGCCGGTCCCTGTTCGCCGGTGCCGTGCTCTCGCTGGTCACCGGGGCGACCGGGCTGATGCTGCCGCTGGTGGCGCGGGGCCTGATCGACGATCTGGCGCACGACCGGGCCATCACCGGCGCGCTGCTGGCGATGTCGGCCCTGGTCGTGACCAACGCAGCGGTCGGCGCACTGGGTTCGTACGTGTTGCAGCGCACCGCCGAATCGGTGGTGCTCGGCGCGCGGCGCGCCCTGTCGTCGTATCTGCTGCGGCTGCGGATCCCGGCCGTGGACCGCAGCGAACCCGGCGACCTGATGGCCCGCATCACCTCGGACACCACCCTGCTGCGCGCGGTCACCACCGACTCACTGGTCGGTCTGGGCACGGGCGGTCTCACGCTCGTCGCGACGGTGGTGATGATGGGGCTCGTGGAGCCGGTGCTGCTGGGCGTCACCCTGGCCGTGATCCTGGGCGCGGGCGTGATCCTCGGCCTCATCGTGCCGCGGATCAACAAGGCGAGCCGGCAGGCGCAGGACGCGGTGGGTGTCATGGGTGCCTCGCTGGAGCGGATCCTCGGCGCCCTGCGCACCGTGAAGGCGTCCGGTGCCGAGCACCGGGAGGAACACACCCTGCACGAGGCGGCGCAGGAGTCGTGGCGGCAGAGCGTGCGGGCCGCCAAGTGGTCGGCGGCCGCGGGCAACACGGCGGGGCTGGCCATGCAGATCGCCTTCATCACAGTGCTCGCGGTGGGTGGCGCGCGCGTGGCGACCGGCGCGATCGACGTGGGCACGCTGGTCGCGTTCCTGCTGTTCGTCTTCTATCTGATGTCGCCGATACAGCAGGTCGTCGGCGCCGTCACGCAGTACCAGACGGGCGCCGCGGCCCTCACCCGCATCCAGGAGGCCCTGCGGCTGCCCGCCGAGCCGGCGGCCGCGCCCGCCCCGCTCCCCTCCCCCGGCGCGCAGCCCGCCGCCCTCGCCTTCGACGACGTCCGCTTCCGCTACGCCGACGACGTGCCGTACGTCCACCACGGCGTGACGTTCGCCGTGCCCGCGCAGGGCATGACGGCGTTCGTGGGCCCGTCCGGCGCGGGCAAGACCACCGTCTTCTCGCTGATCGAGCGATTCTACGAGCCGGACTCCGGGGTGATCACGTTCGACGGGCGCGACCTCGCCGACTGGGAGCTGACGCAACTGCGTGCCGCGATCGGCTACGTGGAGCAGGACGCGCCGGTCCTGTCCGGCTCCCTGCGGGACAACCTGCTGCTGGGCCATCCGGAGGCGGACGACGACGCCCTCGCGCGGGTGCTGAAGACGACCCGTCTCGACGGCCTGGTCGCCGGGCTGCCGAACGGCCTCGACACGCTCGTCGGGCATCGCGGCACCAAGCTGTCGGGCGGTGAGCGCCAGCGGGTCGCCATCGCCCGCGCGCTGCTGCGCCGTCCCCGGCTGCTGCTGCTCGACGAGGCGACCTCGCAGCTGGACGCGGTCAACGAGGCGGCGCTGCGCGACACCGTCGCGGATGTGGCCCGTACGACGACGGTCCTGGTGGTGGCGCACCGGCTGTCCACGGTGACGATGGCCGACCGGATCGTGGTGATGGATGCCGGGCGGGTCCGGGCGGTCGGCACGCACCGCGAGCTCGTGACCGCCGACCCGCTCTACGCGGAGCTGGCGGCGACCCAGTTCCTGGCCGCGGCGGACTGAGCCACCGGGCATGCGTGAGGGCCGCCCGAGCCGGGCGGCCCTCGTCGCACGCGCTGCCGTCGGGGCCGGACGTCCGGAAGCCGCGTCGGCCGCGTTCGCCATCGGCGCGGCGAGGCCGATGACACCCACGGCGAGACCAACGGCGGCGACGATACGTCGTGTTGAGATCATGCCCGTCGCAGTGCCGGCGGGTCCCCGGCGGACACGGGCGGGCGGTTCCGCTCACCGGTCAGGCCCAGTGGCCGGGCTGCGTTTGCCGAGCCCGCCGGACGGGAGGAGGCTCGACAGGAGAGACCCCTCGCGGCCCGGTCCCGACCGGGTCGCGGCCCTTCGAAGGAGGTCATCATGGGAACTGCGGCAGACCCCGCCTTCGACCGCGAGACACTGCGCCGGGCCGTGGAAGGCCAGAGCCCGGACATCCTCCTCTCGCTCTACGCGGACGACGCGGAGTTCCGCATCGTCGACCGCACGAGCCAGCCCAGCCACCCCAAGGTCCTGCACGGCCGGGACGAGATCAGCGGGATGCTGGAGGACGTCTACAGCCGCGACATGTCGCACAAGCTGGAGCGGTGCGTCATCCAGGGCGACGAGGCCGCCTACAGCGAGAGCTGCGAGTACGCGGACGGGGTGCGCGTCCTGTCCGAGTCGATGATCTCGCTGCGGGACGGCAAGATCGCCGAGCAGACCCTGGTCCAGGCCTGGGACGAGTAGGCGGACACCCCGTTGCCGGGCTTCGTGTCCTGCCCGCCGGGCGGATCATGCGGCTCCGTCCGGCAAGCGGGCCGTGGTCGTGGGCCGGGACGTCAAACCCGGCACCGTCATGATCGACGCCGGGTGCAACCCCGGCAACGTCGGCGACGTCGTCAGGCGCTGTACGACGTCCAGCCGGTGTCAGGCCTCGCTGTCGGCGGGCTTCCTCAGGACCTCGATCAGGCTGGCGTAACTGTCCTGTCCGTGGCCGGCGGCGGCGGCCTTCTCCATGGCGGCCTTCAGGAGTTCCGGCAGCGCGTTGTCGATGCCGCGGGCCGCCGCCGCGTGGATGAGGTGGTCGATGGCCGCGATCTGCACGTCGACGGTGGCGTCGTCACCCGGGTAGCGGCCGGCGTCCACCTGGGGCGCGTACGTGGTGAGGAAGCCGGCCACCGCGCCCAGCCAGCGGATCGCGACCGGAGTGAAGGCGGTGGCCGATGTCCGCTCGGCGCCGACCAGTGCGGTGCCGTGCAGCCAGCCGGTCATGGTGGACCACATCAGGCCGAGCAGGGCGGCGTCGTAGAGGGAGGCGAGGCCGGGGTCGGTGCCCAGGTGGAGGGGGTCGCCGAGGGTCGCCAGGGTGGGGCGGTGGGCGTCGAAGACCTCCCGGGAGCCGCTGTAGAGGAACATCATGGCGGGGTCGCCGACGCCGGGCGGGGTGGTCATGATGGCGCCGTCGAGGTAGCCGGCCCCGTGGGAGTGGGCCCACTTGACGGCCTCGTGGGCCTGCTCGGGGGAGCCGGAGGTGAGGTTGACCAGGGTTCTGCCCGCCAGCTCGCCGGCGGCCGGGTCGAGGACGGAGTACAGCGTCTCGTAGTCCAGCACACAGGCGATCGTCAGCGGGGAGGCGGCGATCGCCTCCCGGGGCGTGCCGGCCAGGCGGGCCCCCCGGTCGACCAGGGAGCGCGCCTTGTCCGGGGAACGGTTCCAGACGGTGGTGGGGTGTCCCCGGTCCAGCAGCGCGGCGGCCAGTGCCGAGCCCATCGAGCCCAGTCCGACGACGGTGACCGGCCGGTGTTCTGCGTTCATGCCCAACTCCTCGTGTTTCCTTGTCGGATGACGTGTGATCACGTACGGACACGGTCGCAGGGCACGAAGATCGGGAACAGTGACAGCGGTGACGGCCTCCACCAAATTCCTGCCATAGGCTGGGGAGCATGAGCGCCGGTACTGTCGCCGTGGTCGTGACCGAGGAGATCGGGGTCCCCTCGTGGGATCTGTACGAACTGAGCATCCCGTGCACGGTGTTCGGCAAGCCGCAGCCCGATCTGGCCGATCCCTGGTACCACCTGCGGCTGTGCGGGACCGGGGCCGGGCCGGAGGCGGGGGACGGTGCGGCGGACGGTCACGGGCTGAGCCTGCGCACCCGGTACGGGCTGGACGATCTGGTCGGTGCCGACACGGTCATCGTGCCGTCGGTGCCCGACCCGTGCGTCGAGGAGGGCAGGCCGCTGCCGCGGGAGCTGATCAGGGCCCTGCGCCGGGCTCATGACGCGGGCGCCCGCATGGTCTCCCTGTGTACGGGTGCCTTCGCGCTCGCCGAGGCGGGGCTGCTCGACGGACGGCGTGCCACCGCCCACTGGATACACACCGCACAGCTGGCCGAGCGCTACCCGAAGGTGCAGGTCGACGCGTCGGTGCTGTACGTGGACGACGGCGACGTGCTCACCAGCGCGGGACTGACCGCCGGACTCGACCTGTGTCTGCACCTGGTGCGGCGTGACCTCGGCGCGCACGTCGCGAACCAGCTGGCGCGCCGCATGGTGGTCCCCGCCCACCGGCCGGGCGGGCAGGCGCAGTTCATCGAGCTGTCCGTGCCGGCCAGCGACGACGCGGGGCTGGCACCCGTTCTCGAATGGGCGCGGGCCAACCTGGACCGGTCGCTGACCGTGGCCGATCTGGCGCGGCGGGCCGCGATGAGCCCGCGTACGTTCTACCGGCGGCTCCAGGCCGCCACCGGGACGACACCTCTCCAGTGGCTTCTCGACCAGCGGCTCGGACGCGCCCGGTCACTGCTGGAGTCGACGGACCTGCCGATCGAGAAGGTCGGGGAGCTGAGCGGCCTGGGCACGGCCAACAATCTCCGCCACCACTTCCTGAGGCACCTCGGGGTGTCGCCCGGCGACTACCGGCGGGCCTTTCCAGGAGCCCGGACGACCGGGCGTGACCGTACGCGGGTCTGAGTCAGTCCCGCGGGCTCCACCCCGGCGGCCGCAAAATCCCCAGCAGCTGCCGGACCAGTTCGTCGACGACCTCGTCCAGCGTCGCGTCGACCCAGCCGGCACTCCAGTCGTGCAGCAGGCCGTTGACGCTGCCGATGAAACCCGTCGCGGCGAGGCGGTAGTCGCGGGGTGCCGCCTCCCCGCGCGCGGCGGCCCCCCGGGCTTCGGCGCAGATGAGGTCGACCCAGCCGGCCCGGCGGGCGAGCCGCTGCTCCTCCAGGCGCGGGCTGACGCCGATGATCTCGACGAAGGTGAGGCGGACCCGGCGTGGATCGGCGGCGACGTTCCCGGCGTAGGCGCGGAAGATCGCGGTCGCGCGTTCGACGAGCGGCAGGTCCGCCGCGCCGGCCGCCGCCTCCAGCACCGCCGCCTCGGCCCAGTCGTTGACCTGGAGGTGCAGCGCCGCGAGCACGTCCTCCAGGGTGCGGAACTCCTCGTAGAACTGACGGGTCGACAGGCCGGCCGCCTCGCTGAGCGCCGCGACGGTGGTGGCGCGGAAACCGGGGGTGTCGCCGAACAACTGGAGCGCGGCGTCCAGGAACCGCCGGCGCCGCTCGGCCTGCCGCTCCTCGGCGGTCTTGCCGCCGTAGCGGCCGGTCGGCGCTCTGAGTCTGCCCGGCACCGGCTCTCCCTTCATCCGCTGGAGCACCCGTCCTCGCCCGAACACGATTTTGTCGTGCACGCGGTCTTGTGAAGAAGGCCGCCCCTTCCTTACTTTGCAGTAAGTTCATTCTGAAAGCACGTGTGTTCAGATTCCTCACCCCACCCGCAGAGGAGGGATCAGCCATGCCCGTCTTCCGACGACGGCATCTGTGCTCCCTGACCGCCGCCCTCGCACTGACCGCCACCGTTCCCGTGACCGCCGCCCACGCGGACGCCCCCGACGCCTCCGCCGCGCTGCGCCAGGTGCTGTTCGTGGGCAACAACTGGGACGGCACCGCCGAAGTCATCAAGGCCACCGGCGACTTCGCGAGGATCGGCCGGATCAACGTCATCCCCGACAAGGACGAGCGGATGGCCGAGATCAACGCCGATCCGATCAGATGGATCGCCTTCATGACGATCCGCAACAGCGTCGGCGAAGGACACGACCAGTTCGTCGACGACATGTACTCCACGCCGGACGGGAAGTCGGTGGTCGTCTCCCGGCCCAGCTTCGCCGACGTCGTCTCCATCGACCTCGCCTCAGGGCGGATCAACTGGCGCTTCCCGGTGTCCGGTTTCCGCTCCGACCACATGGCCGTCTCCCCCGACGGCAAGCGGGTCGCGGTGTCGGCGTCCACCGGCAACACCGTGCACGTCCTGGACATCGAGACCGGCAAGCAGCTCGGCAAGGCCGCCACCGGCGACAAGCCGCACGAGAACATCTTCACCAAGGACGGCAAGTACATCTACAACATGTCGATCGGCGAGGTGAACACGCAGACCGACGCGTCCTGGCTGGACTGGACGAAGGGCGACCGCCGCATCACCGTCATCGACGCGACCACGTACGAGCAGGTCAAGGTCATCGACATGCGCCCGCGCCTGGACGCGATCGGCCTGAAGGACTTCTCCGACGCGGTCCGGCCGGCCGTGTTCTCGCCGGACGAGTCGAAGCTGTACTTCCAGGTGTCGTTCTTCCACGGCTTCTTCGAGTACGACCTGGCCACCGACAAGATCACCCGCACGAAGACCCTGCCGAAGAACCCGGCGACCAGCGACGACCGCACCACCTTCGTCAACGACTCGCGCCACCACGGCCTCTCGATGAGCCCGGACGGCAAGAAGCTGTGCGTCGCGGGGACCATGGACGACTACGCCACGGTCGTCGACCGCACCACCCTCCAGGAGGGCCCGCTCGTCACCGCCGCCAAGCCCTACTGGGCCACGGTCAGCGGTGACGGCAAGAGTTGCGTCGTCTCCGAGAGCGGAACCGACCAGGTCACGGCCATCGACTTCGCCACCGGGAAGAAGGTCGCGTCCGTGCCGGTCGGGGACCACCCGCAGCGCGTCCGGCTCGGTCATGTGGAGGCCGGCTGGACGAGCCCGTCCGCTGGTTGACCTCCTTCAGCCGACTTCCTTCGCGGCCCATGCCGCCAGCTCGGAGCGGGCCGCGTTCAGCAGATCCGCCGACGGGGCCGTCGCCCCGTTGGTCACCAGCGCGTAGTGCGGGACGCCCGAGTCCGGCGCGGTGAGCAGCAGGCGGCGGCTTCCCGTGCCGCCGGGCTCCTGCGCCACGCCGACCGGGGTCGTCGAGGTGTAGGCGGGCGGGGCGTGGGACGCGCCCAGGTCGGAGACGACCGTGGTGGACGCGGTCGGGAAGCTCGCCGGCAGGTGCAGTTCCGTGGGTGCCCGGCCGCCGTCCGAGCGCCACAGCAGCAGCCCGTACTGTCCTGAGCCCACCAACCGCTGGACGTTCGGCAGCGAGTCCGGCACCGGGTTCCAGGTCAGGGTCGTCGAGCCGTCCCGGGAGCGGTCCTCGTAGGTGAAGCCGACGGTCGTACCGGCCGTGGCGCTCGGGTAGAGGCGGTCCAGGAGCCGGGCGTCCTGGCGCAGCACCGGCTTGCCCGAGTCGTCGAGGCGTACGGCGGACAGGTCCTCGTCGTTCCAGGCGTCACCGGCGGTGAGCACCTTGTCGGGGTTGCCGTTCATCAACTCGCGGTGCCGGCCGTTGTAGATGTCCCACTGCCACTGCGTACCGGAGAGCGCCGGCCCGGAGGCCGCCGGGTCGGACCACCAGTCGGCGCCCTTCAGGCGGGAGTCGAGGGCCTGGTACATCCCCTTCAGGACGGTCGGCGCCTTGTCGGAGACGTTGCCCGCCAGGGGGTGCCCGAACTCGCTGACCACGGCGGCGGTCTGCGCGGCGGCCGCCCGGTCGCGGACGGTGCGGAAGTCGTTCACGTACTGGCCGTCGGCCGCCTTGCCCCACATGAAAACGCCGGAGATGGCCTTCTGGTCGTAGAAGTGGGTGTTGAACACATAGCGCGGTCCGAGCTTTCCGGCGTCGAGCAGGCCGCCCTCCTGCTTCTGGAAGTCGAGGTTGGCGTTCCAGAACAGGTTCGGTTCCACGAAGGCGGGCTTGTCCCGCCAGCCGGCCGCGTCCATGCGGGCCCGGAACTTCTCGTAGAACGGCCACAGCACGTCCTTCTCCCAGGCGCGGCTGGTCTGCCCGGAGTCGTAGACGCCCGCGTGCGGCTCGTTGTAGGGGTCGAAGCCGACGACGCCCTCGAACTGGTCGGCGCTCAGGTGCTGTTCGACGTACGCCATGGTCTTCTCGGCGGTGGCGAGGAAGGCGTCCTGCACGCCGTGCGCGTTGTGCCAGAAGTCGTACGAGGCACGCTTCACGGCCTCGTTCTGGGTGATGTTCTGTCCCCAGAAGAGGCAGATCCCGCAGGACTCGTCCGGGTAGTTCCCGGCGTCCACCGCCCACTTGGGCGCGCCGTCGCCCGTGTACCAGCTGTCGGCGTCGAACAGGTGCCGGGAGTAGAGGTCCTGGTGGAAGTCGGGGTAGACGCGGATGCCGACGTCGAGAAAGGCCTTCATCTGGTCGGTGGCGGCGGCCAGATAGGCGGTGTCCACCGTGCCGCGCTCGGGTTCGGCGTACGCCCAGGAGAGCAGGAAGCGGACGGTGTTGCCGCCGCCGAGGGCGCGCAGCGCGGTCGCCGACTTGCGGGCGTCGGCGACGGAGGCGAAGGGCAGGCCGCCGTTCTCCGCCAGCTTGGTCTCGCCGGAGACGTTGTAGCCGCGGAGCACGATCTCGCGGCCGTGGGCGTCGGTGAAGCGGCCGTTCTTCACGGTGACGGCCGGGTCGTCGAACCAGAGGGAGCCGGGAGGGGACGCGGCGGTGGCGGGCGGGACGCCCGCCACCGAGAGGGAGCCGAAGAGGACAGCCAGGACAACCAGCAGACGTACTCGGATAGTCGGCATGTCCACTACAGTCCGGTGATATCAGGACACCGTCAACACCCCTGACTCTGGAGTAAGTTCCCTCTCGGCCAGCGCCCACACCTCAACCGCCCACCCTTCGTGTCACGTTCAACAAGTACTCCTTCCTGTTCAGCGGGTTGTGGTCGGTGCGCGGGCGCCTCGGGATCGTGCCGTGCGTGACTGGCGCATAGTGGTCGAAGGCGCTCTCCAGTTCCCCCTCGCCGCGGGTGAGCCCCGGCAGCAGTTGCCCGAGGGCGTGCACCCGGGCCGCCGGCACGGTGCCTTCGAGGACGCAGAGGTCGCCCCGGGTCCGCGTCGTCTCCGGTACGGCCGCGAGCCCGGCGAGGACCGGCAGCAGGGCGCCGAGGGTGTCGGCCGGGGCCTCGACGCGGAAGCGGTGCATCGGCTCGTGGACCCGTGTCCCGGCCCGCCGCAGCGCCTCGACGAGCACCAGAGGGGTGACGCCGCGGAAGTCGGCCCCGGTGCTCGACATGCTCTTGTCGAAGCCCTGGTGGGCGTGGCTCTGGCGGGGTGAGTAGCCGCTGTGGGTCATGGTGACCGTGCAGTCGGTGACCTGCCAGCCGTACAGCCCCTGGTCGAGCGTCTCGCGCACGGTGTCCTCGACGGCCTTGAAGAAGGCGTACGGCATGGAACCGAGCTCCACCTCCAGCCGGAAGCCGACGCCCGAGCCGACCGGTGCGGGGTCGACGCGCAGGCCGACCGTCGCGAGGAACGGGTTCGGGTCCTTCTTGTTGAACTCGACGGCGTGACCGGTGCCGACGAGCCGCTCGACGCACAGCGGGGTGGTCTCGCGGAAGGTGACGTGGAGACCGTACTCGTCGGCGAGGGTGGCCTGGACGACCTCCTTCTGCACCTCGCCGTAGAGGGACACGGAGGTCTCCTGCCGGCGTTCGTCGTGGCGCAGGCCGATCAGCGGGTCCTGTTCGGCGAGCTGGGTGAGCGCGAGGTGGAGTGCGCCTCTGTTCACGCCGGGTTCCGGGACGACGACCGTCTCCAGGGTGGGCGGGGCGAAGTAGTGCTCATAGGACTTGCGGGGTTCGCCGATGGCGTCGCCGATCCTGATGTCGCCGAGGCCCCACAGCCGGGCGATCTGCCCGGCGGCGACAGCGTCCGCACGAGTGTCCGTGCCGTGGCCGAAGACGCTGATCCCGGTGATCCGGCCCTCGGTGCCGTCCGCTCCGCAGGGGATCCGGTCGCGGGTGCGCAGCGTGCCGGAGAACATCCGGGCGTAGGCGACCTTCTCCCCCGCCGGGCCGCGCTCGACCTTGAACACGGTTCCGGAGACCGGCCCTTCCGCGTCCCCGTCGGCGGCCGGCAGCAGTTCCTCGATGCCGGACAGGAGCGCGTCCACGCCGGCGCCCGTGGCGGCGGAGCCGAAGTAGACCGGGTGGACCAGGGCCTCCCGGGTCCGCGCGACGAGGGACCTGCGCAGGAGGGCGTCCGTGACGGTGTCCTCGACGTAGGCGGACAGCAGGGTGTCGTCGTTCTCGGTCAGGACGTCGAGGGCGGCGGCCGGACCGGGCCCCGGGGTGAAGCGGGCCGCACGCGTGCCGAGGCCGGTGGCGGTTCCCATCGGCACGATCGCGGGTGTCAGGCGGGCCGCGACCGACCGCAGCACCTCGTCGTCCCGCGCCCCGCGCCGGTCGATCTTGTTGACGAAGAGCAGGGTCGGGATGCGCAGCCGCTGGAGCGTCCGCATCAGCACCCGCGTCTGTGCCTGCACCCCTTCGACGGCGGAGATCACGAGGACGGCGCCGTCCAGCACGCCGAGCACGCGCTCCACCTCGGCGATGAAGTCCGGGTGACCGGGCGTGTCGATGAGGTTGACCGTCACACCGTCGAGCGGGAACGAGACGACGGCGGACTTGATGGTGATGCCACGCTGCCGCTCCAGCGCGAGGGTGTCGGTACGGGTGTTCCCGTCGTCGACGCGGCCGACCTCGTCGATCACCCCGGCCGAATGGAGCAGCCGCTCGGTCAGGCTGGTCTTACCTGCGTCGACATGGGCGAGAATTCCAAGGTTGAGCAACTGCACGAAGCGTCATGTCCTTCGGAGAGAGAGCCGTTCCTGTCTGGGGGGACATGGACGCAGTGCGCATCTGAGCTCCTCGGGACTCGGTGACGTCGTCGAATCGTCGACCCGTGCAGTGCAGCAGACCGGCCCGGTGGGCCACAACGGAATTAACCGCCGACGGGGTACCCGGCGGGGGCACGGAAGGAGAGGAGCCGGTCGTGCGTGACATCCTCCCGGTGCTCGGCCGCTGGTACGCGGCCGGGTTCCCCTTTGGCCTGGCGACGGTCGTCGAGGTCAGCCGCAGCGCGCCGCGCGATCCGGGCGCGGCGATGGCGGTGGGTCCGGACGGGCAGGTCGTGGGCAGTGTGTCCGGGGGCTGTGTCGAGGGTGCGGTGTTCGAGCTGGCACAGGAGGTCGTGGCGAGCGGCGAGGCCCGGCTGAAGACCTTCGGCTACAGCGACGAGGACGCCTTCGCCGTCGGCCTGACCTGCGGCGGCGAGATCACGCTGCTGGTGCGTCCCGTGACGCCCGGGCTGGATCCCGCCTTCGGCTCGGTCGTGGACTGCGTCGCGGCCGGAGAACCGGTGACCACGGCGACGGTGACCGACGGTCCGGCCCGGCGCGGGGCGACGCTCGCCGTCCGGCCGGACCGGGTGTCGGGCACGCTGGGCACGAGCGGCCTGGACGCGGCCGTCACCGCCGACGCGCGCGGCGGGCTCGCTCTCGGTGCCACCGGACTGCGGCACTACGGGCCTCAGGGGCAGCGCCGCGAGGACTCCGTCAGCGTGTTCCTCCAGTCCTTCGCACCGCCGCCGCGGATGCTGGTCTTCGGCGCGATCGACTACGCGGCGGCCGTCGCCCGTATCGGGGACTTCCTCGGCTACCGGGTCACGGTCTGTGACGCCCGCCCCGTCTTCGCCACGCCCCGGCGTTTCCCCGAGGGCGTCGAGGTGGTCGCCGAGTGGCCGCACCGCTACCTGAGGGACACGGACACCGACGAGCGCACGGTCGTCTGCGTCCTCACCCACGACCCCAAGTTCGACGTGCCGCTGCTCCAGGAGGCACTGCGCCGCCCCGCCGCCTACGTCGGGGCGATGGGCAGCCGCCGTACCCACACCGACCGGGCTCGGCGGCTGGCCGCGGCCGGGCTCACCGAGCGGGAGCTGTCCCGGCTGCGCTCACCGGTCGGGCTCGACCTGGGCGCCCGTACGCCCGAGGAGGTGGCGGTGTCCGTCGCCGCCGAGATCGTCGCGCTGCGCTGGGGCGGCACGGGGGCACCGCTGACCGCCACGGAGGGAGCGGTGCATCCGCCCCGCCCCCGGTGAGTCAGGGCCGTCGGCCCCAGGCGGAGATCATCGGTGAGGTGGCGAGGTCGAGGCGCCCCGCCTCGACGTTGGCGAGGTGCCGCTCGATCTCCTCGGCCGTGGCGAGGCCCTCGGCGACGAGCTGGTCCCGCACCGGGCGGACGGTGGCCGCCTCCAGGACGTCGCACGCGGGCGAGGTGACCGGGAAGTAGGCGTCGGCCTCGACGTCGGTGAGTCCGGCCTCGCGCAGGAGCCGCGGCAGCCTGCGTCCGTAGGAGAGGTCGGCGCCCCGCTGCCGCAGCAGCTCACGGAAGCCGGTGCGGAGCCGGTTGGCCAGCTCCTGTTCGGGGCCGTGCTCGTCGGGACAGATCAGCGGCTGGAGCGCGGGATCGGCGTCCTCGACCAGCAACCAACCGCCGGGGCGCAAGGCCTGGCGCATGGCGCGCAGCGCGGCGTCGCGCTCGGCCACGTGGACCAGGACGAGGCGGGCGTGGACCAGGTCGAAGGGCCCGGCCGGGGGGTCGCCGCGGCCGACGTCGTGGCGGAGCACCTCGACTCCGTCGGTCGCGGCCGCCTCGGTCCAGGACACGTCGATGTCGGTGGCGAGCACCCGCCCGCGCGGCCCGACGCGCTCGCGGAGCCACGCGGCGACGCCCGGCCCTCCGGCCCCGACCTCCTAGCACCGCCACCCCTCGGCGACACCGACCGTCTCGAAGTGCCGGAACGTCGAGGCGTCGAAAAGGGCGGCCAGCGCGCCGAAGCGCGTACCGGCCTCGGCCTGCCGGTTGTCCAGGAGGTATCCGCCGTCCCGCGCCATGCGCCGATCATGACAGGGCGGTTCGTACGGCGGTCGGGCACCCCTAGCCGGGGGTGCGGGGCGGCAGCCGGTGCAGTTCCACGTCGGTGAGACGGCCGTCGGTGACGGTGGCGGTCAGGTACGTGCAGTGGGGCTGGCGGCGGCGGTCCGTCGGGGAGCCCGGGTTGAGCAGGCGCAGCCCGGTGGGGGCCGTGGTGTCCCAGGGGATGTGGCTGTGGCCGAAGACCAGCACGTCGAGGTCGGGGAAGCGGGCGGCGCAGCGCTTCTCCCGGCCCTGGGCGGGGCCCGTCTCGTGGATCACGCCGAAGCGCAGCCCGCCCAGGTCCACGTACGCCACCTCGGGCAGCCGGGCGCGCAGGTCCGGTCCGTCGTTGTTGCCGTACACGGCGACGAGCCTGCGGCAGCGGTCCTCCAGCAGGTCCAGGGTGGCCGTGTCGACCCAGTCGCCGGCGTGGAACACGACGTCGGCCTGCGGGAGTTCGGCCAGCAGGGGGGCGGGCAGGACCTTGGCCCGCTTGGGCAGGTGAGTATCGGACATGAGAAGCAGGCGCACATCCTCACCCTAGAGGCTTCCGGCCGCACCGCCCGGGAACCCGGTCGATCTTCGAACAGGCGGAGAGCGCAGCTCAGTTGTCCCGTGGCCGGAGATGATCACGGCCCGGTCTCGAAAGGTGAGGCGGCATCGCCGACCGGGTTAGCATCGGGCAACGCGCAGTACAACAGGACGTCTACGGCAAGCGACCCGAAGGGGCCCGGAAACCCGATGCCGGTCAAGGTCAGCGTCATCGTCCCCGTGTACAACCCGGGGATCTACATCGAGGACTGCATCGCCTCGCTCCAGAGGCAGTCACTGCCTCCCGACGAGTACGAGGTGATCTTCGTCGACGACGGCTCGACCGACGCGACACCGGCCCGGCTCGACGCGCTCGCCGCCGAGGACCCCCGGATGAAGGTCATCCACCAGGAGAACTCCGGCTGGTCGGGCAAGCCCCGCAACGTCGGCATCGAGGCCTCCCGCGGCGAGTTCGTCATGTTCGTCGACAACGACGACTACCTGGGCGACGAGGCCCTGGAGCGGATGTACGACTACGGCGTGGCCAACGGTGCCGATGTCGTCGTGGGCAAGATGGCCGGCAAGGGCCGCGGGGTGCCGGTGGAGCTGTTCCGCCGCAACCACCCGCGCGCCACCGTCGAGAACGCCCCGCTCATCGACAGCCTCACCCCGCACAAGATGTTCCGCCGTGCCTTCCTGGACCGCATCGGCCTGCGCTTCCCCGAGGGCAGAAGGCGCCTGGAGGACCACGTCTTCATCGCCGAGGCGTATCTGCGCGCGGGGAACGTCTCCGTGCTCAGCGACTACGTCTGCTACTACCACCTCCGGCGGGAGGACGGCTCGAACGCCGGCTTCGAGCGCTTCGATCCGGTCGGCTACTTCAAGAACCTCCGCGAGGCCCTCGACGTCGTCGAGCGGTACACCGAGCCCGGACCGGTGCGCGACAAGCTCTTCCGCCGCTGGCTGCGCGTGGAGATGGTCGAGCGGCTGCGGGCCCGGCGCTTGTTGAAGCTGCCGGACGACTACCGCAGGGAGTTGTTCGCCGAGATCCACGAGGTCGTCGTCGAGCGGTTCGGTCCGGGCGTCGCGGCCGGGCTGCAGCCGACGCAGCAGGTCGTCGCCGCGCTGACCGCGGCCGACCGGTACGACGACGTCGTGTCCTTCGCCCAGTGGGAGGCCGGTGTCGCGCCCAAGGCGGCCCCCGGGTACGTGGAGTGGCGCGACGGCTCCCTCAGCGTCGGCTTCACCGCCGAGTACACGTCCGGCGGCGAGCCGATGACCTTCCCGGCCGATGCCGAGGTGACGCCGCTGGACGACGCGCCCAAGGACGTCAAGGAAGCGGTGCGGTGGGTGGCCTCGCAGACCGCCGCGCGCTTCGGGCAGGCCACCGTGGACGTGCTGCTGCGGGAGCGGTCCAGTGCCGCGCAGTACTTCCAGCCCGTGCGGTTCACCCGAGAGACGGTGCCCGTCGGGGACGGCGGGGAGGTCCGGCTGGTACTGCGTGCGACCGCCACCGTCGATCCGGCCGACCTGCCGCAGGACGGCGTCTGGGACGCGCTCGTCCGGGTCAAGCTGGGCGGCTGGACCAAGGAGTGCCGGCTGGGACCGGCGCCGCGGGCGAGCCGGCCCACGCCGGACGTCGGGGTGGTCGGGGGTCGTCCGGTGCTGCCGTACTGGACGGAGCCGCACGGCAACCTCTCCCTGCAGCTCGGCGTGCGCGGCAAGCGGCTCGGGCTGGGCCGGGTTCAGCGGTCCGACGTCACGGTCTCCGGCGTCGGTGTGCGGGTGCCGCTTCCGCTGCACGTCCCCGGCGACACCGCGGTGCGGCTGCGGTTCGTCTCCGCCCAGCAGATCTTCGAGGCGCCCGGCACGCTCTCCCCCGCCGCGGAGGGGGCGGGGGCGGTACTGGCGGCGGCCCTGCCCGCGGAGAGCCTCTCGCGCGGTGTGTGGCGGGTGGCCCTGTGCCTGACCCCGGACGCGCAGTACACCGGGCTGCCGTTCGCGCTGCGCGCGGCGGGCGGGCGTGTGCAGGTGGCGCCGGTGCCGCAGCCCGGTGTGGCACTACGGGTGGCGCGGCGTGCGCGACGCGTGCTCGGTGCCGTGCGCCGGAAGGTTTCCCGTATCAGGATCGGAGGGCAGTGACGGCATGCGACCACTGGGGATAGAGGGTGCCTGGGTTCTGGAGCCCAAGATCTTCCCGGACGACCGGGGCAGCTTCCACGAGTGGTACCGGGGCGCGGAGTTCCGGGAGGCCACGGGCTACGACCTGTCCCTGGCCCAGGCCAACTGCTCGGTCTCCCGGCGTGGCGTGCTGCGGGGTGTGCACTTCGCGGATGTGCCGCCCGGCCAGGCCAAGTACGTCACCTGCGTGCGCGGCGCGGTCCTCGACGTGGTGGTCGACATCCGCGTCGGTTCCCCGGCCTTCGGCCGCTGGGAGGCAGTGCGGCTCGACAGCGACACCCGGCACGCCGTGTTCCTCGCGGAAGGGCTCGGGCACGCGTTCATGGCGCTCACCGACGATGCCACCGTCGTCTACCTGTGCTCGACGGGCTACGCGCCGGGGCGCGAGCACGGGGTGAACCCACTGGACCCGGAGCTGGGCATCGCCTGGCCCGACGGCATCCCTCCCGTCCTCTCGCCGAAGGACGCCGAGGCACCGTCGCTGGCCGAGGCCGAGCAGGCGGGACTGCTGCCCACGTACGCGGCCTGCTCCGACCACTACAAGCGGTTGCGCGGGCGGCCCAGCCTCTGACGCCGTACCGGGACACCGTCTGATCATGCGACCCGGTGCGTCCTGTGTCGCCCATCACGGCCAAGAACCGCGCACATCCAGGTCGTCGAATTGGTCATCTCTCGGGACCTTTCAGCCATTCGGATGACATACACACCAGAAGCTCGCTCCGTTCACTAGCGTCACTCCTAACCGAACATGCGATCGATTCCGTTCGGTTGCGCTTCACTCAACGTTCCACGCGCCATGGAGGAGAGATATGAACAGCGGAAAGAGACGCATGACGCACAAGCTGATCACTGTGGCCGGATTAGTCGCGGCCGGAGTGCTCGCGGGTGCCGGGACGTCCCAGGCCGCCGACGCAGGCGTCTACACCACCACGGGTGGCGGCTGGGCGGGATGGACCGAGAACGGCGACACCATGACGGTCTGCGACATCAGCTCCGACGGTTACGGAGTGCGGGGCTACATCTACACGCCCTACGCCGGCGATCCCGCGAACGGCACCGTTCTCATCAAGGGGAACGACGCAAGCAATGACGGGAACTGCGCTACCTTCGCGGAGAACCTGAGCGAGACAAGGCACATTTCCCTCAAGGTGTGCCAGTACGCGGGCGACGTCGTGAAGTCGTGCGCCTACACACGCATCCGGTAGACACCGCACCGATGAGTCAGGCTTGAGCGGGCAGAGCCCGGCGGTTGCCGGACTCTGCCCGCTGCCGGCCGGAGTGACATTGCCGGCCCGACCTCGCTCTTCAGGACTTGGCGTAGCGCTGCTTCAGCGCACTGCGCTTGTTGCTGCCTTCGGCGTTCCTGCCCTTTTCGATGATCACCAGGTTGTGGTAGAAGTGCACACCGACGACGTTGAGGTCCGTGTAGGTCGGCTGATAGTCCTCATCCACGAATTCCTCGTAGTTCAGCCCGTCCGCCAACCGCTTCAGCATCGCCATGCTGGTGTGCGAGGCGTCGAGGTCCTCGCTGCCCATCCATTCGGGCCAGTATGACGACTGCGTGTCCTCGACGACGTAGATGCCACCGTCCTTGAGCCGGGGGAAGAGCGTCTCGAACGTCGTGATCACGTGCGGGCTGCGGTGACTGCCGTCATCGATGATGACGTCGAGTTCGCCGATCTTGTCGGCGACGGCATTCAGGGACGCGGGGTCGGACTGGTCGCCGACGAACGTCGTGATGCGGTCCTCGTCGACAAAAGACTTGTCGTGAATGTCCATTCCGAAGATCTGCGCCTTCGGGAAGAAGTGCTTCCACATGCGCAGCGATGCCCCGCCCTGGCCGGTCCGGCTGTAACCGCCGATTCCGATTTCCAGGAGGTTGAAGGATTCGTTCTTCAGGTGCTGGAGATGGCGCTGGTAGTGCTGGGTGTACCGGTGCGTTCCCCACTTGTCCGTCTTGAAATGCACGGCCAGTTTGTTGAGATCGTCGGAGATCGCTGCGAGCCCGGTCGGCTTCGCCGGCTTGGTTGCCTGGCCGGAGAGGCGCTTCTTCAGTCGGCGCAGAACCCGCAGGTTCTTCTCGCCCAAGGCAGACTTCACAATCGTACGCATCGACATCGCGGGGGCGTTTCCTTTCATGGGGGCCTACCGGTCGGACACCGGACGGTGGAGCGACTCACTGTCGGCGGGCTGCGCGGTGGCGTGGCCGCAGCCGGGCGGGCGGGAACGCCTCACGCGCGTCGACGTGACGTACGCGTCGCCGCGGCTGACATTCGGCGTTGCGCGGCACGCCACGCCGCACGGGGCCGGAACCCGTGCCGTCTCACTGGGACATCTCCTTGCGGATACGGGGCAGTGCTTCTTCCAGGGCGGCCTTCCAGGCCCGCATCGGTTCCAGGCTGATCTCCGGCCACCTGTCGTGCCCGAGGACGCTGTAGGCCGGGCGGGGCGCGGGCCGGGGGAAGGCCGCGCTGCTGGTGGGACGCACCCGGTCCGGGTCGGCGCCGACGAGGGAGAACACCTCGCGGGCCAGCTCGTACCAGGTGGCCTCACCGGCGTTGGTGGCGTGGAAGACGCCGTGCGCGTCGGGGCCGAGCCGTTCGCCGAGGTCGGCGATCCGCTCGGCGACGTCCGCGCTCCACGTGGGCTGCCCCCGCTGGTCGTCGACGACGTCGACGGTGTCGCGGCGGGCTTCGAGACCGATCATGGTGCGCACGAAGTCAGCGCCGTGGACCCCGTAGAGCCAAGCCGTGCGCACGACCGCGCTCGCCCCGGGCAGCTCCTCCAGCACGGCCCGCTCCCCGGCCAGCTTGGTGCGGCCGTAGGCGGTGCGCGGGCCCGTCGGATGGTCCTCCGGGTAGGGGGTCGTGCGGGCCTCGCCGGAGAAGACGTAGTCCGTGGAGACGTGGATCAGGCGGGCGCCGTGCGCGGCGCAGGCCCGGGCCAGCAGGCGCGGTCCGTCGCCGTTGATCTCCAGGGCGCGGGCCTCGTCGCTCTCGGCGTCGTCCACGGCCGTGTATGCGGCGCAGTTCACGACCAGGTCGGGCCGGTGGTCACGCACAGCCGTGTCGACGGCCGCGGGCCGGGTGATGTCCAGGGCCGTCCGGTCCAGGCCCAGCACCTCCTCGCCGCGCCGGGTGAGCTCCTCGACCACGTCATGGCCGAGCATTCCGCCCGCCCCGGTGATCAGCCACCTCATGCCCGCTCCTGGGCGACGCGCTGCTTCAGGGGCTCCCACCAGGCGCGGTTGTCGCGGTACCAGGCGACGGTCTCGGCGAGGCCGGTGGTGAAGTCGTGGCGGGGGCGGTAGCCGAGTTCGTCGCGGGCCTTGGACCAGTCGACGGAGTAGCGCAGGTCGTGGCCCTTGCGGTCCTCGACGTACTCCACCCGCTCCCAGTCCGCGCCGCAGGCCTGAAGGAGCAGGCCGGTGAGTTCCTTGTTGGTGAGCTCGGTGCCGCCGCCGATGTTGTAGACCTCGCCGGGCCGGCCCTTGGTGCGGACGAGGTCGATCCCCTGGCAGTGGTCGTCCACGTGCAACCAGTCGCGGACGTTGCGGCCCTCCCCGTACAGCGGCACCTTGTGACCGTCGAGGAGGTTGGTGACGAACAGCGGGATGACCTTCTCGGGGAACTGGTGCGGGCCGTAGTTGTTGGAGCAGCGGGTGACGCGCACGTCGAGGCCGTGGGTGCGGTGGTAGGCCAGGGCGAGCAGGTCGGAGGAGGCCTTGGAGGCCGAGTACGGGGAGTTGGGCTGCACCGGGTGGTCCTCCGGCCAGGAGCCGGTCTCGATGGAGCCGTAGACCTCGTCGGTGGAGACGTGCACGAAGGGGCCCACGGCGTGGCGCAGGGCGGCGTCCAGCAGGGTCTGGGTGCCCAGCACGTTGGTGCGGACGAAGTCGGCCGCGCCGGTGATGGAGCGGTCCACGTGGGACTCGGCGGCGAAGTGCACGACCTGGTCCGCGTCGGCCATGAGCTTGTCGACCAGTTCGGCGTCGCAGATGTCGCCCTGGACGAACTCCAGCCGGGGGTGGCCCAGTTCGAGGTTGTCGAGGGTGCCGGCGTAGGTGAGCTTGTCCAGCACGGTGATGCGCGGCGCGTCGGGCGCGTCCGAGGCGAGAGTTGCGCGGACGTAGCGGGAGCCGATGAACCCGGCTGCGCCGGTGACGAGGAGGTTCATGAAGTGATCTGCACCTTGCTGTGGTCTCCGAGGACGAAGCGGTGGGCGCTGGGGACGCTGGGAGCCGGCGTCACCTCGACGTGCCGGCCTATCAGCGAGGCCTCGATCCGGCCGACGCCCTGGATCGAGGAGTCCCGCAGCACGATGGAGAACTCCAGTTCACTGTCGGTGATCCGGCAGTTCTCCGCGACGGAGGTGAAGGGACCCACGTAGGAGTTGCTGATGACGGTTCCGGAACCGATGACGGCGGGGCCGACGATGCGGGAGTTGACGATCCGCGCGCCCTCCTCCACCACCACACGCCCGATGGTCTCCGACGCGGTGTCCACGTCACCGTCGATCCGGCGGTCCATGCCCTCCAGAACCATGCGGTTCACCTCGAGCATGTCGCCGACGTTGCCGGTGTCCTTCCAGTAGCCCGTGATGACCGTGGAGCGCACATCGGCGCGGGAGTCGATCAGGTGCTGGATGGCGTGAGTGATCTCCAGTTCGCCGCGCCAGGACGGTTCGATGGCGCGTACCGCTTCGTGGATCAGGGGGGTGAACAGGTAGACGCCGACCAGCGCGAGATCGCTCTTGGGCCGGTCGGGTTTCTCCTCCAGGCCGACGACCTGGCCGGAGGGGTCGAGTTCGGCGACACCGAAGGCGCGTGGGTCGGCCACGCGCGTGAGCAGGATCTGGGCGTCGGGCCGGTTGCCGCGGAACTCGTCGACGAGTCCGGAGATGCCGCCGACGATGAAGTTGTCGCCGAGGTACATCACGAAGTCGTCGTCGCCCAGGTAGTCCCGGGCGATCAGTACCGCGTGGGCCAGCCCCAGGGGCCGCTCCTGGGCGATGTAGGTGATCTTCAGGCCGAACTGCGACCCGTCGCCCACCGCTTCCTCGATCTCCGCGGCCGTGTCCCCGACGATCATGCCCACGTCGGTGATGCCGGCCTCGGCGATCGACTCCAACCCGTAGAAAAGGACGGCCTTGTTGGCCACTGGCACCAGTTGCTTGGCCGACGTGTGTGTGATCGGCCTCAGTCTTGTTCCTGCGCCGCCGGACAGCACGAGAGCCTTCATTCGGTTCACCTTAGTCGTGATCCGGCGGATGTGAACATCACTTCTTTTAGTTGTCGATGCGCACAGTTACCCGCATCGTCACCGCGCGGCCTCCTGAGGAGCGGTCAGTCCTCGCCCCTGACGATGTTCCAGTCCGGCTCGGAGCGCACGGTTCGGGTGGTGGCCCGGTCCTCCACGGCGGGGAGGCAGGTCCGCAGCGCGGCCTTGCCGCGCAGGCGGCGTGCCTTCGACCAGCCGGTCTCGGGCCGACGGGCGACGGGCTTGTCACTGGTCTCCATGGACGTCGTCACGACTCATCATCTTCCTTCTGCATCCGCTGCTGTTCGAGTCCCCATGAACAAACCGAACAAACCCGCGTCGTGACGTCGCGGCCGAGTCCTGAACGCCCCCTCGCGGCAAGGCCGTTCGCCTCGCCGCACGTACGACGGTCCCGCGCACAGTGTGTGCGCGGGACCGTCGGCGGGTGCTGTCGTCAGGTGTTGGGACGCGCGGCGCTGATGTCGCCCAGCGCCGAGTCCGGGTCGCGCTCCATGGCCATGTCGCCCAGGGACACGATGCCCACGGGGTGGCCGTGGTCGACGACCGGGATACGGCGCACGGAGTGCTCGCGCATCAGCTCCACCGCATGGTCCAGGTCGTCGTCGGGGCCGACGGTGACCAGGTCGTCACTGCACGCGGCGGCCACGGTGGTCTGCTCCGGGTCACCGCCCTGACTGATCGACCGGACCACCAGGTCACGGTCGGTGACCACACCGCGCAGATCGTCGCCGTCCGTCACCAGGACGACGCCGAGGTCCTCGTCGCGCATGATGCGGGCCACCTCGGCGACGGAGGTCTGCGGCTCGACCGTGGCCGGATCGCTGGTCATGATGTCGCGGACATGCTGAGCCATGACGTGCCTCTTCCTTCGGCTCGTTGCGGGTTCTCCGTCTTGCGCTGCCCGGGTACCCGGCGAACCCGCCCGGTCACCAGGTGATCGTGGGGCGGTTTTCACCGCCCACCACCAGCTCCGCCCACACCTGCTTCCCCCCGCTGACCGGCAGCGTCCCCCACGTCGCCGACAGGGCCTCGACGAGGAGGATGCCCCGGCCGCCCGTGGCCTCCCAGCCGATGCTGGCCGGCCGGACCGGGCTGCGCGGTGAGGCGTCGGCGACGGCGACGCGCAGGCGGTCGTTGATGAGCGTGAGGTCCATCCGGACCCGGCCGTCGGTGTGGACGAGGGCGTTGGTGACGAGTTCGGAGACGACGAGGAGGGCTGCGTCGACGTCCTCGGTGACGCCCCAGGAACGCAGGGTGCGCCGGGCGAAGCGGCGGGCGTGCCCGACCGCCTGCGGGACGCGCCACACCGTCCAGCTCTCGCGCAGCGGGCGCAGGTCCATGCCGTCGTAGCGCAAGAGGAGCAGGGCGACGTCGTCGCTGCGCGGGGCGTCGCCGAGGAGGGCGTCGGCGACGAGCCCCAGGTCGGCGGGGGCGGCTTCGGCCAGCCGGCCGGCGAGGCGGTCCATGCCCTCGTCGATGTCGGTCTCGGGCGTCTCGACGAGCCCGTCCGTGGCCAGGGCGATCACCGTACCGGCCGGCAGCCGGAGCGGGCTCATGGGGAAGTCGGCCTGGATGACCACCCCGAGGGGCGGGCCGCCCTCGGCCTCCGCGATCTCGGTCCGGCCGTCCGGGTACCGCAGCACCGGCGGCAGGTGCCCGGCACGCACGCACCAGGCGGAGCCCTCCTCCAGGTCGATGTCGACGTAGGCGCAGGTGGCGAAGAGGTCGCTCTCCATGTCCATGAGCAGTCGGTTGGCGTGCGAGACCACGACATCCGGCGGGTGCCCTTCGACCGCGTAGGCGCGCAGGGCGGTGCGCATCTGGCCCATGAGGGTGGCGGCGCCCGCGCTGTGCCCCTGGACGTCGCCGATGATCAGGGCGACGTGGTGGTCGGGCAGCGGGACGACGTCGTACCAGTCGCCGCCGAGTTCGAGTCCGGCCGTGCTGGGCAGATAGCGGGCGACGGCCACCGCGCCCGGCAGCCGGGGCAGGCGGCGCGGCAGCAGCTGGCGCTGGAGCATGCCGACGAGTTCGTGTTCGGCGTCGAAGGCCCGGGCCCGCACCAGGGCCTGTCCGGCGAGGCCGGCGCAGGCGGTGAGCAGGGCGCGTTCGTCGGTGCCGAAGTCGTGCGGGGCGTCCCAGCCGATCAGGCAGGCTCCGGCCATGCGGTTCCCGGCGGGCAGCGGCAGGACGGCGAGGCCGCCGGGGCCGACCTCGGCCAGGGCGCCTTCCAGGGGGCTGCCGGCGGGCCAGATCCGGGCCCGGCCCTCGCGCAGCGCGGCGGCAAGGGTGGGCATGGCGCGCACGGGCGCGTCGGGCCACTCGCCGCGCCACTCCGTGCGCCACAACTCGGGCCAGGCCTCGGGTTCGGGCGGGTCAAGGACGGTGACGACGAGCCGGTCGCTCTCCAGCTCGGCGAGGGCGATCCGGTCGGCCCTGAGCGGCCGGCGCAGGGCGGCGACCACGGCGTCGCCGACGTCGCGGACGGTGACGGCGGTGGCCAACGCGGTGGCAAGGCGCTGGACGCGGGCCACGTCGGTGACGTCGGAGCGCAGCGTGGAGGCGTCGGCGACGGTGCCCACGAGCCGCGCCGGGTGCCCCTCGCCACCGGGCAGAAGACGCCCGCTCAGCCGGAGCCACTTCGGCGGCCCGGTGGGCTGGAGCACGCGGAACTCCAGCTCCCGCTCGCCGATGGACATGTGGTCCGCCTCCACGACGGACATCAGCGAGGGCAGGTCCTCCGGCACGGTCAGGCCCAGCAGGGTCTCGACCCGGCCGTCGAACCCCACGGGGTCCAGGCCGAACAGGTCCAGCAGCTCGTCGCCGACCCGGACGCGGCCGGTGTCCATGGCGAGGCTGAAGGCGCCGGGCGGCAGTTCACCGCTCTCGGCGGGCCCGGCCGGAGCGGTGAAGGCGACCGCCTCGGAGATGAGCTCCAGGCACGTGCGGTCGTCGGTGTCGAACCCGGTGGGGCGCTCGCTCACGGCGAGCAGGCAGCCGCCGTTCCCGTGCACGGGCAGGGCGACCAGATGGAAGTCGCGGGACGGCACGCGCCGTGCCTGGGCGTGCTCGGCGAGTTCCGCCGGGCTCAGCGACACCGGCCGTCCGTCGCGGTGGGCCTCGGCGACCGGGGACCGCCCGGCGCGCGGGTAGCTGTCGCGCAGCCCGTACAGCGTCCTGGGCACCCCGGCCGACTCGACGAGGCAGAGCAGTTCGCCGTCCTGACCGGGCGCGTACACGGCGACGAACGCGGCTCCGGCGAAGACGAGCGCCTGTTCGATAGTGCGGTGCACGCGTTCGGGCGACTCCTGATCGGTCGCGATCGCTTTGAGGGCACCTTCGGCACGCTGCGTTCGCGTTCCGCGCTCTTGGGCGCCCTCACTGACCACGTTGGCCATTACAGCGCTTATGAGACACCTGCGCAGCCCCTGTGACCGTTCCGTGGAGGCGAGCCGGTACGGGCGCTCGAAAGCCACCGAACATGTCTTTACCCATGCGTTCCGCACGGTGTTCTCGTGACAGGCGTGACTGTCCGGGCCCGTCGCGTGGCTGGAAGGCTCGGTGCCCGTCACGGAGGGGGACGCATGGACAAGCGGTACGAGGTGTACGCGCTCGCCGACCGGCATTTCTACGAGACGCCGGACCGGCTGACGCGGGGCGGGCAGGAGGCCGCGCAGGGAGCGGCCGCGCACCTCTACGAGACGGCCCGCCGGCCGGTACCCGAGGGCTGGGAGGCGGCGCGGATCGGCGACTGGCTGACGATGACACCGCTCGGCCCGGACGGCGAGCCGCTCCCGGGCCCGGCGCAGGGCTGGAAGATCCACGCCTCGGCGACCCGGGCGAACGCGGAACAGATCGCCGGGATCGTGTGGGACTACTGCGTCGAGCGGCGGATCCCCTTCAAGTTCGTGCCGGGCCCGCACCTGCTGCACCTGCGCAACACCAAGTACGCCCCGCGCGACGGCAGCGGCAAGTTCGTCACCGTCTATCCGGCCGGCGAGGAGCAGCTGCACGAGGTGCTGCGCGAGCTGGGGGCGCTGCTGGAGGGGTTCGAGGGGCCGTACATCCTGACCGACCTGCGGTGGGGCGAGGGTCCGCTGTACGTCCGGTACGGCGCCTTCGCGCGCTCGTTCGTCGTGGACGAGCGGGGCTCGCTGGTGCCGGCGGTGCGGGACGGCGAGGGGCGGCTGGTGCCGGACCGGCGGGCGCCGTCCTTCCAGGTGCCGGAGTGGGTGACGCTGCCGGAGTTCCTCAGACCCCATCTGGACGCGCGCAACGACACGACGACGGGCGACCTGCCGTACCGCATCGAGAAGGCGCTGCACTTCTCCAACGGCGGCGGTGTGTACGCGGGCACCGACACGCGCGACGGGCGCAAGGTCGTGCTGAAGGAGGGGCGGCCGCACGCGGGGCTCGCCTCGGACGGTGCCGACGCGATCACCCGGCTGGAGCGGGAGAAGCGGGCGCTGGAGCAGGTCGCGGGCACGGGTGTGGTCCCGGAGGTGCGCGACTGGTTCGAGCTGGGCGGCCACCGCTTCCTGGTGATGGACTTCCTTCAGGGCCGTCCGCTCAACTCGTTCTTCGCCGAGCGGCATCCGCTGCTCGCCCAGGATCCCGAGCCGGAGGCCGTCGCCGCGTACACGGCGTGGGCGCTGCGTATCCACCGCAGAGTGGAGGAAGCCGTGGCGGCGGTGCACGCGCGCGGCATCGTCTTCAACGACCTGCACGTCTTCAACATCATGGTCGCGCCGGACGAGGAGTCGGTCTTCCTCCTCGACTTCGAGGCAGCGGCCCCGGCCGAGGAGAACGGCCGCCAGGTCGTCGCCCACCCGGGGTTCTTCGCGCCGCCGGACCGCCGGGGCGCCGACGTCGACCGCTACGCGCTGGCTTGTCTGCGGCTGGCCCTGTTCCTGCCCGTGACCACCTTGTTCGTGGTCGACCGCGGTAAGGCGGCACATCTGGCCGAGGTGATCGGGGAGCAGTTCCCGGACGTGCCGCGGGAGTTCCTCGACGAGGCGGTCGCGGAGATCACGCGGGAGGTGTCCGGCCGTACGGTGGCCGCTCCCTCCTCTCCGGTGGACCCCGGCGACTGGCCGTACAGCCGCGACTCGATGGTCAAGGCGATCCTCGCCTCGGCCACCCCGGAGCGCGACGACCGGCTCTTCCCGGGCGACGTCGCCCAGTTCTCCGACGGCGGCGGGCTCGGGATCGCCCACGGCGCCGCGGGGGTGTTGTACGCGCTGGACGCGATCGGCGCCGAGCGGTACGAGGAGGGCGAGCGCTGGCTGCTGGCCCGGACGGCACCGGCCCCGGTCGGTACGCCGCTCGGACTGTACGACGGGCTCGCGGGCGTCGCCCTGGTCCTGGACCGGCTGGGGCACCGGCAGCGGGCGCTGGACCTGGTCGAGGGCATCCTCGCGGAGCGGTGGCAGAACCTCTCCTCCGACCTGCACGGCGGACTGGCCGGACTGGGCCTCGTCCTGGGCCACCTGGCGCGCACCACAGGGGAAGCGGTGCTGCGCGAGCGGGCCGACGAGGCCGCCCGGATCCTGCTGCGACGGCTCGCCGAGCCGCTCCCGGCCACGCCCCGGCGGCGCGCCGGGCTGCTGCGGGGCGCTACCGGTCCGGCGCTCCTCCTGCTGCGGCAGTACGAGTGGACCGGCCGGGCCGAATGGCTTCAGGCGGCGGCCGTGGCACTGCGCCGGGACCTGGAGTCCTGCGTGACCCGCGGGGGCGGTGCGCTGGAGGTCGACGAGGGCTGGCGGACCCTGCCCTACCTCGGCGACGGCAGCGTGGGGATCGGCATGGTCCTCGACGACCTCGTGGCCCACGCCCCGCGCACGGCCGGGGAGTTCGGGCCGGCCCGCTCCGGCGTGCTGACCGCCGCCACCTCACGCTTCTACGCGCAGCCCGGGCTGTTCCAGGGCCGCGCCGGGATGATCCTCCACCTCAGCCGCACGACCGCGCCGGGCGCGACCGCGGACCGGCTGGCCGGGCAGATCGCCGGACTTGGCTGGTTCGCGATGTCGTACGAGGGCCAACTCGCCTTCCCCGGCCACCAGATGATGCGGCTGTCCATGGACCTCACCACCGGAACCGCAGGGTGCCTGCTGGCGCTCGGCGCGGCCCTCGACCCGGCGACCGACGCCCACCTGCCGTTCCTCCCGCCGCCGAACCGGCGGCCCACCTGAACGCGGCTCCGCGATCCCGCGGAGTCGTGACACCACCCCGTCCCCACGGATGACCACGGACGGACACCCAACGGAAGGACACACACCATGGCACTTCTCGACCTGCAGACCATCGAGTCCGAGGAGCGGACGGAGGGCGGCGGCGCCAGCACGGTGAGCCTGCTCTCCTGCATCAGCGCGGCGAGCGTCATGCTCTGTCTCTGACCGACGGTCCGCGGCATGGCTCCGGGCGGCTCTCTCCCTTCGGGGAGGGGCCGTCCGGGGCCCTCCCGTTTCGCGAAAGGCCCGTATGACCACGCGTGCCGACGACGACCCGGCGACCGGACACGCCCGCACACTGCTGCGTACGGCCACCCGGCACAGCGGGATCCGCTGTGCGGCCCTGTGCCTGGTGAGCACCGCCGCCACCGGTGCCGGACTGCTGCTGCCGGCCGCGCTGGGCCGGGCTCTCGATCTGCTGCTGGCGCAGGCCCCGGCGACCCGCTGGGTGCTGTACTGCGCCGGCCTCGTACTGCTTCTCGCCCTGCTGGATGCCGCCCAGACCGTCCTGACCGGGACCGTCGACGCCCGCAGCACCGCGTGGCTGCGCCGCCGGCTGACCGGGCACGTCCTGGGCGTCGGCCCGCGGGCCGCCGACCGCTTCGGTTCCGGTGACCTCGTCGCGCGCCTGGTCGGCAACGCCGCCGAGGCGGGGACCACTCCGGCGGCCCGTGCGGCACTGCTCGCCGCCCTCGCCGGTCCCGTCGGGGGTGTGGTCGCGCTCGGGCTGATCGACTGGCGGCTCGCGGCCGTCTTCCTCGCCGGGGCGCCCGTTCTGACGTTCCTGCTGCGTGCCGTGGCCCGCGACACCACGCGGAGCGCGACTCGCTACCAGCGGGCCCAGGGCCGGATCGCCGCCGCGCTGGCCGAGGCCGTCGAGGGCTTCCGCACCGTCCGGGCGGCGGGTACGCAGGGCCGGGAGACGGCCCGCGTGCTGCGGCCGCTGCCCGAGCTGTCCGAGGCCGGGCACCGCATGTGGCGGGTGCAGGGGCGCGCCGCCGCACAGGCGGTCGCCGTGGCGCCGCTGCTCCAGCTCGGGGTCGTCGCCGTGGCCGGTGTGCTGCTGACCCGGGACCTGCTGTCGGTGGGCGAGGTGCTCGCGGCCTCGCGGTACGCGGTGCTCGCGACGGGCGTCGGCGTCCTGGTCGGCCGGCTCGCGGGCCTGGCCCGGGCCCGGGCGGCGGCCCGGCGCCTCGGCGAGGTCCGGGCCGAGCCCGCCACCGCGTTCGGCGAACGGCGACTGCCCGACGGGTCCGGGCGGCTGGAGCTGCGCGGCGTGACGGCCCGGCGCGGCGGACGCACCGTGCTCGACGGAGTCGACCTCGTCGTACCGGGCGGCACGACCCTGGCCGTGGTCGGCCGGTCGGGCGCCGGCAAGTCGCTGCTGGCCGCGCTCGCCGGGCGGCTGGCCGACCCGGACGCGGGCGAGGTGCTCCTGGACGGGGTGCCGCTGCGCGAACTGCCGCACGACGACCTGCGGCGCGCCGTCGGCTACGCCTTCGCCCGCCCGGCCCTCCTCGGCGGCACGGTCGAGCAGGCGATCGGTCTCGGCCTGGCCTCGCCCTCCCCCGACCGCATCCGGGCGGCCGCCCGCACCGCTCTCGCGGACGACTTCGTCCGCCGCCTCCCCGGCGGATACGACACGGCCGTCACCGACGCCCCGCGCTCCGGCGGCGAGTCCCAACGGCTGGGTCTGGCCCGGGCGTTCGCGCACGACGGCCGGCTGCTGATCCTCGACGACGCCCTCTCCAGCCTGGACACGGTGACGGAACGCCACATCACCGACGCCCTCCTCGGCGACGGCCCGGGCACCACGCGGCTCCTGGTCGCCCACCGCAGCGCCACGGCCGCCTGCGCCGACGTGGTGGCCTGGCTGGACGAGGGACGGGTGCGGGCGGTGGGGCGGCACGAGGAGCTGTGGCGGCTCGCGGAGTACCGGGCCGTGTTCGGGGAGGGGGCGGACTCGGCGTGCGCCGGGGCCGGGAGCGGGGCGGAGGCATGACGGCCAGCCCCGTACCCGCCGGAACCGGTACGCTCCCGTCCGCGCGGGGCGGGCTGCCCGTGCGGGGTCTGCGGTTCCTGCTGGCCCGGTGGCGGGTCCTGCTGCGGCTCACTGCCTGGTCGGTACTGGAGACCGGGCAGACGTTCCTCATCGGGTACGGGCCCGCCCGCGCCCTGGACGACGGGTTCCTGCGAGGGCGGCCGGATGTCGGGCTGGCCTGGCTGGCGGTGGCCGGGCTCGGTGTCCTGGTCGGGGCGTACGGGACCGCGCGGGTGTACGCGGCCGTCGCCGCGCTGGTCGAACCGTTCCGGGACCGGCTCGTGGAGCGGGTCGTCTCCCGCGGGGTGCGGACCGGTGACGCGGGCTCGCTGTCCGGGCTCACCCAGCAGGTGGAGATCGCGCGGGACACCTTCGCCGGGCTGGTCATGGTCTCCCGCTCCTTCGTGTTCACCGCCGCCGGCGCCCTGGCCGGCCTGTTCGCTCTCGCCCCGCCGCTCCTGCTGGTCGTCGGGCCGCCCCTGGCCGCGGGGGTGGCGCTGTTCGCGGCGACGCTGCGGCCGCTCGCCCGGCGGCAGGAGGCGTTCCTCGTCGCCGACGAGGCCCTGGCGGGACATCTGGGCACTGTCTGCCCGGGCTTGCGGGACATCACGGCGACCGGCGCCGAGGCGCACATGGCCGCCGCCACCGGCGAACGGGTCGGGGCGGAGTTCCGGGCGGCACGCTCCCTGGCCCACTGGGGCGTCCTGCGCGTGGCGTCCCTCGCGCTCGGCGGCCAGCTGCCGCTCGTGCTGCTGCTCGCCACCGCCCCGTGGCTCCTGGCCCACGGCGTCACCACGGGCGCCCTGGTCGGCGCCCTCGCCTACGTCACCCAGTCCCTGCTGCCCGCCCTGCGGAACCTGATCCACGGCCTGGGCACCAGCGGCTCCCGTCTGACGGTGGTGCTGCGCAGGCTGGCCCCGACGGGTCACGCCGAGACCGACGGCACGGACGGCGACGGAACGCGGTCGCGGACCGGCCGGCGGCTCGCGGACACGGCGAACCCGCGCGTGGGCCCCGGCCCCTCGGGCACGGCACAGCAACACGTGGGCCCCCACGCCGCTCCCGGCACCCGCGGCGACGGCCCCCGCAGCGCACTCCCGGAAGCGGCACCGGCCGCCCGCGGCACACCGCCCACGCCCACCGCCCCCGCCGGCGCACCCCACACCCCCACCGTCGACGCCCGGACCGCCCCCGCCCGCCGCTCACCCACCCCCTCTCCCCCGGCCCTGTCCCTCTCCTCCGTCACCTTCGCCTACGGCCCCGCCAGCACCCCGGTCGTCGACGAGCTCGACCTCACCCTCCCGGCCGGCTCGCACCTGGCCGTGGTCGGACCCAGCGGTGCCGGCAAGTCCACCCTCACCGCCCTCGTGGCCGGGCTGCTCACGCCGGACCGGGGCACCATCACCGTGGGCGGACACCCCGTGCCCGGGCCGGCGGCGGCCGTCGCGCGGGTGCTCATCCCGCAGGAGGCGTACGTCTTCGGCGGCACGCTGGCCGAGAATCTCGCGTACCTGCGTCCGGACCCGGTGCCTGAGGAGGAGCTGCTGGCCGCGGCCGAGGCGGTCGGCCTCGCCCCGCTGGCCGACCGGCTCGGCGGTCTCGGTGCCCGGCTCGATCCGGCCGCCCTGTCGGCCGGCGAACGGCAACTGGTCGCGCTGACCCGGGCCTACCTGTCGTACGCCCCGCTCGCCCTGCTCGACGAGGCGACCTGCCATCTGGACGCCGGGACGGAGGAGCGCGCGGAGCGGGCCTTCGCCGCCCGGCCGGGCGGGACCCTGGTGGTCGTCGCCCACCGCATCAGCTCGGCCCGCCGCGCCGGCCGTGTGCTGGTCATGGACGGCCGGAGCACGGCCTGCGGCGGCCACGAGGAGCTGATGCGGTCCTCGGCGCTGTACCGGGACCTCGTCGGGAGCTGGGCGCCCGCACCCTCCCGGCCGCGGTCAGAGCCAGCCCTGTCCCTGCGAGATGCGGATCGCGTCGATGCGGTTGCGGGCCCCGGTCTTGCGGGTGATGGCCGCCATGTAGTTGCGCACGGTCCCGTGGGAGAGGTGCAGGCTCCCGGCGATCTCCGCGATGGAGGCTCCCTCGGCCGCGAGGGATAACACGCTCAGCTCTCTGCGAGTCAGCGGCATCTCGGCCGCCTTGAGGAATCCGAACCCCAGAGAGTCGTTGATGAAACGTTCCCCCTCGGCGACGCGGCGGATCCCGCGCAGCAGGTTCTGCGGCGAGCCCTCCTTGTCGACGTAGCCGAGCGCCCCCGCCTCCACTGCCCGCTTCAGCAGTCCGGGTCTGTTCGCAGAGGCCAGCACGAGCAAGCGCGGGCGCTTCCGGTCCGGGCCCGGCCGGCACAGTTCGCCGAGCGGCGGGATGCCGTAGGAGTCCGCGCACTCCAGGTCCGCCGCGCAGACATCCGGCCGCACGGACGGCAGCAGACCGGGCGCACCGCGCCACGACGTGTCGTGCACCGCCAGATCGGACTCCCCCCGCAGCCACTCCGCCAGCACCGATCGCACCAGACACTCGTCGTGCACCAGAAGCACCCGGATCACTGCCACCCCCTCGGCTCGCCGTACGCCACGTCGTCGTGTTGAGCGCGTGCCCCATTGTTCGCGATCGTGACCCTGCGTGGGCACGAAGAACCGGCCATCAGGGTGCGTGGGGGCGCACGCCCGGCGCTCGTACACCCCGCCGCGCATCGACCCGGGCGGCATGTCTCGCGGCGGTCGGGGTACGCGGGCGCCCTCAAGGGGGTCCTGTGTTGTGACCGACGGTAACCAGGTCCGTTCCCGGTGCCGCTCGTCGTGCGCGACGGGCCGCCAGGGAGGAGATTTGTTCCTGAGCCCGGTCGCGCGGCCGTGCGAGGAGGTGGTCGGCGTGTCCGACGGGCAGTCGTCCGCGCAGGCGCCGGCAGCCGCCAGGACGCCGGTCGGCCGTCCCCTGCTGTCGTTGGCGCTGGCCTCGATGATGGACGAGGTGCACGCCCACTCCGGCGCGGTGTACCTGCTGCCGCGGGACCGGCCGGTGCTGGAGATGGCGGTGATGGCGGGGCTGCCCCGGGCGTTCGCGGCGCCCTGGGAGCGGGTGGGGCTGAGCGCGCCGATCCCGGTCGCCGACGCGGCGCGCGAGCGCAAGCTGGTGTGGGTCGGCGGCGAGGAGGAGATGGCCCGCCGCTACCCGCGGATCGCCGTGGTCCTGCCCTATCCGTTCGCCCTGGCCGCGATACCGGTGGCCACCGAGTCCGCCGTGTACGGCGCGGTGTTCGTGACCTGGCCGGGCGGGCATCCGCCGGAGCTGTCCGACCGGGAGCGCGAGCATCTGACCGCGGCCTGCGGCCGGTTGGCGGTCCGGCTGGAGCGGGCCGCCGAGCACAGCATCCCGCCGCACCCCGAGACCGATCTGGTCGCCTCGCCCCTGGTGGGCGGGATGGCCGGCACGCTCGGCGCGGTCGAGGCGGCCCGGATGGTGAGCCGCCTGCCGTACGGACTGGTCTCGCTGGATCTTCACGGGCGCGTCGGCTTCGTCAACGCGGCGGCGGCCGAGCTGCTGAACGTCCCGGTCAGCCGGCTGCTCGGCACGCAGCTGTGGGCGTCGGTGCCGTGGCTCAACGACCCGGTGTACGAGGACCGTTACCGGGCCGCACTGATGAGCCAGCACACCGCCTCGTTCGTGGCGCTGCGCCCGCCCGGCGAGTGGCTGTCGTTCCGGCTGTATCCGAGTACGACGGGCCTCAGCGTCCGGATCACCAGGTCCCGGGCCGTGTCGGAGATGAACCGGGCCGCACCGCCGTCCGACGGGACGCCGACCCGGCTGGTCACCATGTCGCAGGTGCTGGACCTGGCCAGCGCGCTCACCGAGGCGGTGGGGGTGCAGGACGTGGTGCAACTGGTCGCGGACGAGATCGCCCCGGCCGTGGGCAGCCAGGCCCTGGTCGTGCTGGGCTCGCGGGCGAACCGGCTACGGGTGCTCGGGCATCGAGGGTACCGGGACGCGACCGTGGTGGAACGCTTCGACGGGATGCCACTGACCGAGCCGACCCCCTGCACGCAGGTGCTGCGGACGGGCGTGCCCGCCTTCTTCGCGTCGCAGGAGGAGCTGGAGCGTCTCTATCCGGCGCGGCTCGCGACGCCCGACCGGTTCGCGGCCTGGGCGTATCTGCCACTGATCGCCCAGGGCCGGCCGGTGGGGACGTGCGTGCTCTCCTACGCCGAACCGCACCCCTTCCCGACGGAGGAGCGGGCGGTGATGACGAGCCTGGCCGGGCTGATCGCCCAGGCGCTGGAGCGGGCGCTGCTCTACGACGCCAAGCACCGGCTCGCGCACGGCCTCCAGGAGGCGCTGCTGCCGCACTCCCTGCCGTCGCTGCCCGGCATCGAGGCGGCCGCCCGCTATGTGCCGGCCACGCAGGGCATGGACATCGGCGGCGACTTCTACGACCTGGTGCGCACCGAGGGGATGGCGGCGGCGGTGATCGGGGACGTGCAGGGCCACAACGTCACGGCGGCCGGGCTGATGGGGCAGGTCCGCACGGCCGTGCGCGCCTACACGGCCGTGGGTCAGGCGCCCGAGGAGGTCATGCGCAGCACCAACCGGCTGCTGCTCGACCTGGGGGCCGACCTGTTCGCCAGCTGCCTGTACCTGCGGCTCGACCCGGCGCACGGCCGGGCCGTGATGTCCCGGGCCGGCCATCCGCCGCCGCTGCTGCGACGGCCGGACGGGCGGGTGCGCGTCCTCGACCTGGCAGGCGGCCCGCTGCTGGGCATCGACGCCTCGGCGGTGTACCCGACGACGGAGGTCGCTCTCGCCCCCGGCTCCCTGCTCGTCCTCTACACCGACGGGTTGGTCGAGTCCCCCGGCACCGACTTCGAGGAGGCCCTCGCGGGCCTGGGCCGTCGTCTGACCGACGCCGGGGACCAGCCGCTGGACGAACTGGCCGACAGCCTCGTCCGCCAGGAGCCCCACCGCACGGACGGGGAGGAACGGCTCGACGACATCGCCCTGTTGCTGCTCAGGGCCGTCGGGTAGGGCCCCGACGGTCTCCCGCGGAGCACCGCTGACGCGCGGACGGGCCGGCCATCCCGCCGGAGGGCCGGCCCGGTCCACCGCCGGCCGGAACCAAGGCTCAGGCCGGTCGGTGGCTGGGGAAACCGGTGGGCCGGCCCGGTCCCGCCAGGAAGGGGGCGGAACCGGGCCGGCAGCGTCGGACCGGCTGCCGACGTTTTCGGGTCAGCGGGACTCGGTCAGACCGGAGTTGTCCTCGACACCCTGGCCCGCGTCCTCGCCTCCGGCGTGCTCACCGGCACCGGCACCCTCGCCGGCACCAGCACCGGCCTCTTCACCGGCACCGGCACCCTCGCCCGCACCAGCACCGGCCTCGCCGCCGGCTCCGGCCTCCTCACCGGCGCCCGCTTCCTCACCGGCACCGGCACCAGCGCCGGCTTCCTCGCCCGCACCGGCGTCCTCACCGGCACCGGCCTCTTCACCCGCGCCACCGGCCGCGCCGGCCGCGCCGAGGGTCGCGCCGACCGCTTCCAGGGCGGTGGTCACCGGCTGGAAGAACGTCTCGCCGCCGACCGTGCAGTCGCCGCTGCCGCCCGAGGTGAGGCCGATCGCGAGACCGTCCTGGGTGAACAGCGAGCCGCCGCTGTCGCCGGGCTCGGCACAGACGTTGGTCTGGATGAGGCCGGTGACGGTGCCCTCCGGGTAGTTCACCGTGGCGTCGAGTCCGAGGACCTGGCCGTCGGCGAGCCCGGTGGTGCTGCCCATCCGGAAGACCTCCTGGCCGACGGTCGCCTCCGCGGCCTCGGTGATCTGGACGGTCTGGTCGCCGGTGTTGACCTCGCTGGGCGCCTCGGTCGCCGGGTCGTCGTACTTCACGAGCGCGAAGTCGCCGTCGCCGGGGAACGTGGACTGGTCGACGGTGGCGATCGGCTGCCCGCCCTGCGTGTCCGACCACTCGTTGCCGCCGAGGGTGCAGTGACCGGCCGTCAGGAAGGCCGGCGAGCCGTCGCCCGCGGTGACGTTGAAGCCGAGGGAGCAGCGTGAGCCGCCCGCGAAGATGGCGTCACCGCCCGAGACGAACGGCTTGAAGGTGCCCGCGGACTTCTTGAGGGTCGCCATGCCGGAGCCGAGGCTCTGCACGGTGGACTCCAGTCTGTCCCACTTGGCGCCGGTGACGGTGCTGTCGGCCGTCACCAGGAGCTTGTTCGTGCGCGGGTCGATCGACCAGGAAGTGCCCGCGATGGTCGCGTCCGACTTCAGGGTCTGCGCCCCGCTCTGGAGCTCCGACCAGCTGTTGTCGACCTCGCGGACCTTCGCGCCCGCCGCCTTGGCCTGCACGATCACGTTGTTGTTGTCGCCCGGTACGACGTTGACGACCAGCTGCCGGCTGTCGCTGTCGTAGTAGGAGCCGCCGAACGCCTCACCGAGGAGCCCGGAGAGCTGCGAGGCGAGGTCCGAGGCGTCGCCCGCCTTCAGGGTCTTCGGCGCGGCCGCCGCGTCATTGGACGAACCGTCCTGGGACGCGTTGGCGTTGGGGAGCAGGATCGCGGCCGCGCCGAGCGCCACCACGCCGCCCGCCGCTATCGCGGCCTTGCGCTTCGGAATTCGCTTGTGACTCAAACTTCTCTCCTCCTGGGGAACGGAGTAGGTGCCGCCGTCCGGCAGCTTCTGGGGGGCGCCTGGATGGCTGTTGGTACGCACGGGCCACGTGGGGCGTTCAATTCCGTTTGCAAGTGATCCGTTCGCATCGCGAAATCAGCCAACTCCCGCCGCCCGAGCACCGACCGCACGGTCTGCGGCCGCCCTGGTCACAACAGCACGCCGGGGAGGACGAAGCGCGCCGATCCACGGCCCCTCATGGCCGGATGACGGCGTTTCAGGCACGAGCCTCGTGACGACATACCGAACGAACACGGTCCGTATCCGATGAGGAACGGTCTGTTGTGATCGCTGAGCGGAATCTCACCTTCAGCGAATCTGCACATCGAATGCTCAACCCGGTCACCGAATCGAGGGTTATCCGGGCGCCGGCCGCGTCGGTCACGCCTTTGGGGCGGGAGTGCCGGATTCGCCGTCCCACGGGACAGGGGGTCGTGTGAGCCGATGCCGTGCCGCATGTGAAGAAGTCGGCACCAAGGCGTGCACACACCTGCACTCTTCGGTGCCGCTGGGGCGCAAGTTGCCTGGTGAGACAGCTGGTTGATTGGAAGCGCGCGCCCGCAGCGTGCTTTGATCCATCGCACCGCGGGGGCCGCACAGGGCACTCGGAAAACGGGCGTCCGGCACTCGTGGTCGCGGCCGTCATCTGTCCCCAGAGGGGGCCGCTCCCCCCTTGTGAGATATCCATATGAAGGGAAGTTCCATCATGAACTCCACCCCCCAGGTTGAGACCGTCGAGATCGCCGACGCCGAGCTCGACGCCGTCTCCGGCGGCCTGTCCGTGAACGCCGTGAACACCGTCACCGACACGGTCGACGGCATCGCCCCGGTCTCCGGCCTGGTCAACACGGCCGTCGGCACCGTTGAGGGCGTCACCGGCCTGAACACGGCCCCGGTCACCAACCTGGTCGCCGGTCTCTGATCGAGCCCCAGTGCCGTTGACTCCCGGAGCCGCAGCCGGCGGTTCCGGGATCTTCGGGTGCCGTAACCACGTCCGCTACGGCTGTAAGTACCTCTTCTACGGGTGAGGGAAGTTCCTTGCAGTTCCGCCAACAGGCCCTCGCCAAGCTCCAGTCGCCGGAGGAACTCGACCTTCCGGTGCGTTTCGCCCGCCCGCAGGGCTGGCTCGTGTTCTCGGTGACGGTGGTCGCGATGGCGGCCGCCTCGGTGTGGGCGGTGACCGGCTCGGTGACCTCCACCGTCAGCGCACCCGCCATCCTCACGCACGGGCAGGGCAGTTACCTCCTCCAAAGCCCGGTGGCGGGCCAGGTCACCGCGGTGCTCGCGAAGCAGGGCGAGCGGTTGCCCGCCGACTCCCCCGTGCTCAAGGTCCGTACGCCCAAGGGCGAAACCGTCGTCCGCACGCTCGACGCGGGCCGTGTCTCCGCGCTCGCCGCGACCGTCGGGCAGATCATCCAGACCGGCGCGAACGTCGCCGCCGTCGAGAAGGTCGCCCACACCGGCGACGCCTTGTACGCGACGGTCTACGTCCCCGCCGAGAACGCCGCCTCGATCCCCGACGACGCCGCCGTCGACCTGACCGTGCAGTCGGTGCCGACGCAGGAGTACGGCGTGCTGCGCGGCCATGTGAAGTCGGTGGACCGCTCGGCCCAGTCTCCGCAGCAGATCGCCGCGTTCCTCGGGGACGGCCAGCTGGGCGAGCAGTTCACGAAGAAGGGCAGGCCGGTGGCCGTGACGGTCCGGCTGGACAAGTCGTCCGCCACGAAGAGTGGTTACGAGTGGTCGTCCGCGGACGGGCCGCCGTTCAAGCTGACCTCCATGACGCTGGCCTCGGGGTCGATCCGCCTGGCCGAGCAGCATCCCGTCGACTGGCTGCTGCCGTGACCGCGACCGCACCGGACACCCGGGGCCGGCGCCGCGCCGCCCCGCCCAAGCGCAAGGTGCCCAAGGCCGGGGCGAAGACCGTCCGCACGCCCACCGTGCTCCAGATGGAGGCCGTGGAGTGCGGCGCCGCCTCCCTGGCGATGGTGCTCGGCCACTACGGCAAGCACGTCCCGCTGGAGGAGCTGCGCATCGCCTGCGGCGTCTCCCGCGACGGCTCGCGCGCCAGCAACCTCCTCAAGGCGGCCCGCAGTTACGGCCTGACGGCCAAGGGCATGCAGATGGACCTGGCCGCCCTCGCCGAGGTGAAGTCGCCGGCCATCCTGTTCTGGGAGTTCAACCACTACGTCGTCTACGACGGCATGGGCCGCCGCTTCGGCCGCCGTGGCGTCTACATCAACGACCCCGGCAAGGGCCGCCGCTTCGTCCCCATGGAGGACTTCGACGGCAGCTTCACCGGTGTCGTGCTGGTCATGGAGCCCGGCGAGGACTTCACCCGGGGCGGCCGCAAGCCCGGTGTCCTGGGCGCGATGCCCGCCCGGCTGCGCGGCACCGCGGGCACGATGCCCGCCGCCGTCCTGGCGAGCCTGCTGCTGGTGGCGGTCGGGGCCGCCGTGCCCGCGCTCAGCCGCACCTACATCGACGAGTTCCTGATCGGGAACCAGACCTCGCTGCTGCCGACGCTGTTCACGGCGATGGCGGCGTGCGTCCTGCTCACCCTCGTCCTCACCTGGCTCCAGCAGGCCAACCTGCTGCACGGCCGCATCATCTCCTCGACCCTCTCCAGCGCCCGCTTCCTGCGCCATCTGCTGCGGCTGCCGGTGACGTTCTTCTCCCAGCGCAGCCCGGCCGACCTGGTGCAGCGGCTCCAGTCCAACGACGCGGTCGCCGAGACGCTGTCCCGCGACCTCGCGGCGGCGGGCGTGGACGCGGTCGTCGTCGTCCTGTACGCGGTGCTGCTGTACACCTACGACCCGCAGCTGACGTTCGTCGGCATCGGCGTGGCGCTGCTGAACATCGTGGCCATGCGGGTGGTCATCCGGCTGCGCGCCACCCGCACGGCGAAGCTGCGCGCCGACACGGCCCGGCTGACCAACACCGCCTACACCGGCCTGCAGCTGATCGAGACGATGAAGGCGACCGGCGGCGAGGACGGCTACTTCCGCAAGTGGGCCGGGCAGCACGCCACCACGCTGGAGGAGCAGCAGCGGCTCGGTATGCCGAGCGCCTGGCTGGGCGTGGTCGCCCCGACGCTGGCCACCCTGAACAGCGCTCTGATCCTCTGGATCGGCGGCATGCGGGCGGTCGAGGGCCACATCTCGGTGGGCCTGCTGGTCGCCTTCCAGGCCCTGGTCACCCGCTTCACCGCCCCGCTGACCCGGCTCAACGGCGTCGCGGGCCGCATCCAGGACTTCGCGGCCGACGTGGCGCGGCTGAAGGACGTGGAGAACTTCAAGGCCGACCCGCTCTACGGCCGCCCCGAGTCCGGCGATTCGACGCGCCGCCTCCAGGGCCACGTCGAGCTGGAGAACATCACCTTCGGCTACAGCCCGCTCGACAAGCCCCTGCTCAGCGGCTTCGACCTGACGGTCGGTCCCGGGCAGCAGGTCGCGCTGGTCGGCGGGTCCGGCAGCGGCAAGTCCACGGTGTCGAGGCTGATCTCCGGGCTGTACGCGCCGTGGGAGGGAGTGATCCGCATCGACGGGCAGCGCATCGAGGACATCCCGCGCGGGGCGCTGGCCGCCTCCGTCTCCTTCGTCGACCAGGACGTGTTCCTCTTCGAGGGCACGGTCCGCGACAACGTGGCGCTGTGGGACCCGTCGATCCCGGACGAGGCGGTGGAGGACGCGCTGCGGGACGCCGCCCTGCTCGACGTGATCACACGGCGTCCGGGCGGCATCCACAGCAAGGTCGAGCAGGACGGGCGCAACTTCTCCGGCGGGCAGCGCCAGCGCCTGGAGATCGCGCGGGCGCTGGTGCGCCGGCCGAGCATCCTGGTCCTCGACGAGGTGACGAGCGCGCTGGACGCGGAGACCGAGCTGGTCGTGATGGACAACCTGCGCAGGCGCGGCTGTGCCTGCGTGGTGATCGCGCACCGGCTCAGCACGGTCCGCGACAGCGACGAGATCGTCGTCCTCCAGCACGGCACGATCGTGGAGCGGGGACGGCACGAGGACCTGGTGGCGCGCGGCGGAGCCTACGCGGCACTGGTCAGGGAGCGGTGAGATGACGGCCGTTCAGGGACACGAGGGTGACCTCGTCCTCAACGCGTTCGGGCAGATGGGTTCGCGCATCGACTGCGCCGGGTTCAACCGCCTCGACCTGGAGGGCCCGCAGGTGCTGTGGCTGGTCGCGTCGGGTGCCGTCGACCTGTTCGCGGTGGACGCCGGCCAGCAGGGCCACTGGCACCACCTGGGCCGCCTGGAGGCGGGCTCGCTGGTGCTCGGGCCCGTGGCGGGGCCCCAGCACACCCTGGTGGCCCGCCCGCTGCGGGACTGCGTGGTGCACCGCATCGGCCTGCGCGAGCTGTACCAGCCCGCCAACACCGCGACCTGGTCATACGACGAGTACGGCAACCCGCAGTACGTGCCGCCGACGACGAGCCCGCTGGAGTACGCCCTCGCCCTGGGCGTCGGCCGCAGCCTGTCCATCCTCTTCCAGGCACCGATGGCCACCGAGCAGGCCGCCGCGCCCACGGACGACGACGTGTTCTGGATGCAGGTGCCGCCGGGCAGCGTCCAGTACGGCTCGCTGTACGGCGCGGAGGCCGCGGCCGACCTGCTGATGGACCCGGCGCTGTGGCAGACCATGGTCGACCAGCAGTACCGGCTGCTGACCACGCTGGACCGCTGGATCGAGCAGCTGGAGCGCACCCACGAGTCGCGGACGGCCGAGGGCATCAAGGCCGGTGAGGCGGTACGCGCCCAGGCCGACCGGACGCTGCTCGCCTCCATCGGCAAGCGGTCCTCGAAGCGGACCACCGCGGCCGACGCCGACGCCACGTACGCGGCGTGCAAGCTGGTCGGTCAGGCGGCCGGGATCAGCCTCACCGAGCCCGCCCAGAAGGGCACCGGCGGCGACCGCCTCGACCCGGTCGAGCAGGTCGCCCTGGCCTCCCGCGTCCGTACCCGGGCCGTGCGCCTGGACGGCCGCTGGTGGCGGGACGACGTCGGGCCGCTGGTCGGTCACCGGGCGCTGTCCGGAGCGCCGGTGGCGCTGCTGTGGCGGCGCGGCGGATACGTCGCCGTCCATCCGTCGACCGGGCGTGAGACACCGATCGAGAAGGCGAACGCCGACGAGTTCGAGCCGCGCGCGGTGATGTTCTACCGCCCGCTGCCCGAGCGCGGGCTCAGTCCGCTCAGGCTGCTGCGGTTCTGTATGCGGGGCACGCGCCGCGACCTGACCGGGCTGCTGCTCAGCGGACTGGTCACGGTGGCGATCGGCGCGCTGGTGCCCATCGCCACCGGCAAGGTGCTCGGCGAGTTCGTGCCGAAGGCGCAGACGGACCTGATCGTGCAGGTGTGCCTGGCGGTGATGCTGAGCAGCGTGGTGGCGGCGGCCTTCATGCTGTTGCAGAACCTGACCATCCTGCGGCTGGAGGGCCGCATCGAGGCCACGCTCCAGCCGGCCGTGTGGGACCGGCTGCTCAGGCTGCCGACGAGGTTCTTCACCGAACGCTCCACCGGCGAACTGGCCAGCGCGGCCATGGGCATCAGCTCGATCCGCAGGCTGCTGGCGGGAGTCGGTCCGACGGTCGCCCAGTCGGTGACGGTCGGGGCGATGAATCTGGGGCTGCTGCTGTGGTTCAGCGTGCCGATGGCGATGGCCGCGGTCGGCATGCTCGTGGTCATCGCGGCCGTGTTCCTGGGGCTCGGGCTGTGGCAGGTGCGGTGGCAGCGGCGCCTCGTCGTGCTCTCCAACAAGCTGAACAACCAGGCGTTCCAGACGCTGCGCGGTCTGCCCAAGCTGCGGGTGGCCGCCGCCGAGAACTACGCGTACGCCGCGTGGGCGTCCCAGTTCGCGCGCAGCCGGGAGCTCCAGCAGAAGGTCGGCCGCATCAAGAACCTCACGTCGGTGCTCGGGGCGGTGTATCTGCCGCTGTGCACGCTGCTGATGTTCATGCTGCTGGCGGGTCCGGCCCGGGGCTCGATGTCGGCGGCCGCGTTCCTCACCTTCAACACCTCGGTGACGATGGTGCTGACCTCGGTGACCCAGCTGACGGGCGCGTTCGTCTCGGCCGTGGCCGCGCTGCCGCTGTTCGAGGAGATCAAGCCGGTCCTGGACGCGACGCCCGAGGTGCGCACGGCGAGCACGCGTCCGGGGCCGCTGTCCGGGGCGCTGGAGGCGCGGCGGCTGTCCTTCCGCTATTCGGACGACGGCCCGCTGGTCCTGGACGACGTGTCGTTCGAGGTGCGGCCGGGCGAGTTCGTCGCGGTCGTCGGCCCGAGCGGCTGCGGCAAGTCGACGCTGCTGCGCCTGCTGATCGGCTTCGACCGGCCGGTGTCGGGCAGCGTCCTCTACGACGGTCAGGACCTGGCCGCGCTCGACCAGTCGGCGGTGCGCCGCCAGTGCGGTGTGGTGCTCCAGCACGCGCAGCCGTTCACCGGTTCGATCCTGGACGTCATCTGCGGCACGGAGCCGTACACGCCGGAGGAGGCGATGGCGGCGGCCGAGATGGCCGGGCTCGCCGAGGACATCAAGCGGATGCCGATGGGTCTGCACACCATCGTCTCGGGCAGCGGCGCCGTCTCCGGCGGCCAGCGCCAGCGGCTGATGATCGCCCAGGCGCTGATCCGCCGGCCGCGCATCCTCTTCTTCGACGAGGCGACCAGCGCCCTGGACAACGAGACCCAGCGCACGGTCATCGAGAGCACCAAGGCCCTCAACGCCACCCGGATCGTCATCGCCCACCGGCTGTCGACCGTGCTGGACGCCGACCGGGTCGTGGTGATGGAGGACGGAAAGGTCGTCCAGCAGGGCCCGCCCGCCCAGCTGCTGGCCGACACGGGCGGCCGGCTGCACGAGCTGGTGCGGCGCCAGATGGCGTGACGATCCCCGGCCTGCGGTGGCGCGTCTTCGCCGTACCCCGCGGCCCGGACCGTTGGGCTCTGTCAGAAGTGGGTACCCACGGCCCATGCGAATGAGCGTGGTGGACGTGGGATCGAACACGGTCAGACTGGTGGTCGCGGACGCGGACGACGGCGTACCGCTTCCGGTGCACACCGCCAAGTGGCGGCTCAGGCTGTCCGAGCAGGTCACACCGGGGGGACCCATCCCGGAGCCGGCCGTGGAACAACTGGTGCACGCGGTCGCCGAGGCGAGCCGGACCGCCACCCGGTGGGGTGCGGCCGGCCCGTTGGCGTTCGCGACCGCCGTGGTGCGCAGCGCGCCGAACCGGCAGGAGGTGCTGCACACCGTCCGGGCCCGTACCGGCGTGGACCTGTGCACGCTGCCGGGCGAGGTCGAGGCGGAGCTGACGTTTCTCGGGGCCCGGCGCTGGATGGGCTGGCGGTCGGGGCCGCTCGCGCTGCTCGACATCGGCGGCGGCTCGCTCGAAGTCGCCTTCGGGCGCGGCCGGTTGCCGGACTTCGTGGCGTCGCTGCCGCTGGGCGCGGGCCGGCTCACGCACGAGTTCTTCAAGGAAGAGGACCCGCCGTCGCCGGAGCGGGTGCGGGCGCTGCGCCGCAAGGTCCGCCACCAGCTGCGGGACGTCGCGGCGCGGATCCGCTGGGAGGGCCCGCGCACCGCGGTCGCCACCTCGCGCACCTTCCAGCAACTGGGACGGCTGTGCGGTACGGCACCCGGCCGCCACGGCCCGTTCGTCGATCGGCAGTTGCACCGAGAGGCGCTGCGGGAGGCGATCCCCCGGCTGGCCGCCCTGCCCGCCGCCGAACGCGCGCTGCTGCCCGGCATCTCCGCGCCGCGGGCCGCGCAGAGCCTGGCCGGAGCGGTGGTCGCGCACACCGCGATGAAGCTGACCGGCCTCAGGTCCGTCACGGTCTGTCCCTGGGCGATCCGGGAGGGCGTGCTGCTGCGGCACATCGAGGACGGCCCCGCCTGGTGGGCGGAGGTCACCCGCCGCAACGAGGAGGCGGCCCCGCCCGAGCCGGTGCCGCTGCGCGTCGCCTCCAGCTGAGCACCGGCGGACGACAACGGAACGCACCGAACGCAGGAAGGAGACCCCCGTGTCCCAGGACAAGAACCACGACGGCTCCGACAGGAAGCCCGAGACGGCGCTGGAGGAGGTCCTGCGCGAGATCGAGGACGCCGAGAACCGCACCCACGACTCCGCCGAGCAGCGACGCCACCGGGGCGAGGCCGGAGAGGCCATCACCCCCAACACGCGCGCCCAGGAGGAGTCCCAGGGGGACTGACAGGAAGAGGTTCTGAAGGGGCCGGGCCCGGGGTCCGGCCCCTTCATGCCGTGCCGGAACACCTTTCACGCCGGTGCTACGCGAGTAGGTGACCCCCGGCGCCGGCCGGGTACCCGGCGCGCATGGAGCACCACCGTGAAGAACCAGGACTCCCCACCCCGCGCGGCCCGCTGAGCAGGGGCGTCGCGGCATACCTGGAGGGCGCGGGCCGGCTGCCGCGGCTTGAGGACGTCGCTCGTGCCACGGTGTACGGCGAGGACCTCCAGCTCGCCCTGTACCTGTGCTACGAGCTGCACTACCGCGGCTTCGCGGGTGTGTCCCCCGACCGCGAGTGGGACCCCGACCTGCTGCGCATCCGGGCGGCCCTGGAGCAGCGCTTCCTGTCCGCCCTGCGCGCCGACGCCCTCGTCCACGACAGCGTGGACGAGGCACTGGCGGACCTCCTGGTCGAGCCCGTCGACGGCACGGGCGTCACCCACTTCCTGCGCGACGAGGGCGAGCTGTGGCACCTGCGCGAGTACGCGGCCCAGCGCTCCCTGTACCACCTCAAGGAAGCGGACCCGCACGCGTGGGTGCTGCCGCGGCTGTGGGGCCGCGCGAAGGCGGCGATGGCGGCGGTGGAGTTCGACGAGTGGGGCGGCGGCCGCGCCGACCGTGTGCACGCCCGGCTGTTCGCCGACCTGATGACGGACCTGGGCCTGGACACCACGTACGGCCGCTACCTCGACGCGGCGTCCGCCGAGGCCCTGGTCACGGTGAACCTCATGTCCCTCTTCGGCCTGCACCGGGCCCTCAGGGGTGCCCTGGTCGGCCACTTCGCGACTGTCGAGATCACCTCGCCACCGGGATCGCGGCGGCTGGCCGAGGCGATGCGCCGCACCGGCGCCGGACCCGCGGCCGAGCACTTCTACGACGAGCACGTCGAGGCCGACGCGGTCCACGAGCAGGTGGTGCGCCGCGACGTCATCGGCGGTCTGCTGGAGGAGGAGCCGCATCTGGCCCCGGACGTGGTGTTCGGGATCGACGCCACCGGGTTCGTCGAGGACCGCTTCGCCTCCCGGCTGCTCGCCGACTGGCGGGTGTCACGTTCGTCACTGCATGCACTGCTTGCCCGTGAATCTGCCCATATCTCCTGACTGGCCGGGTACCCGAGCGTCGTGAACCCACTGGTCCCCCCGGGCGTGTACGCCCCGCAGGAAGACACCGAGCTGCTGGCCGGCGTCCTGTCCGACGAGCCGTTGCCGCCGGGCGCGGAGGTCCTGGACGTCGGCACCGGTACCGGCGCCCTGGCCCTGGAGGCCGCGCGCCAGGGCTTTCGTGTGACCGCCGTGGACGTGTCGTGGAGGGCGGTGTGGGCCGCACGGCTGAACGCTGCGCGGGCCGGGCTCCCCGTCCGCATCCGGCGCGGGAATCTCTTCGACCCGGTGCGCGGCGAGTCGTTCGACCTGATCATGGCCAACCCGCCGTACGTGCCGGCGCCGGACGGTGCCGGACAGCCGCGGGGCGCGGCCCGCGCCTGGGACGCGGGCGGCGACGGACGGCTGGTCGTGGACCGGATCTGCCGGGAGGCGCCTGACCTGCTGCGTCCGGGCGGGGTGCTGCTGGTGGTGCAGTCCGCGCTGAGCGGCCCCGACCTGACCGTCGGGCAGCTGCGCTCGGCCGGTCTGAAGGCCGCGGTGACGCGCCGGCGGCGGATCGCGTTCGGCCCGGTGCTGCGCGGCCGGGAACGCTGGCTGCGGGAGCGGGGGCTGCTGTCCGCCGCCGAGGACAAGGAAGAGCTGGTGGTCGTCCGTGCCGAACTCCCCGTCTGACCCGTCCGCGGCGCCGCGCCGCATCACGGTCCAGCGCAAGGGACCGCTGCTGGTGGAGGGCCCGGTGGAGGTGGAGCTGGAGGACGGTTCCGTCGTCACCTCGGACCGCTTCCGCGTGGCCCTGTGCACCTGCCGTCGCAGCCGCCGCTATCCCTGGTGCGACACGAGCCACCGCGACCGGGCCTGAGCCCGGCGCGCGGTGGCCGGTGAACCCAGGGGCCGGCGGGCGGCCCCACTCCGCCCGCCGGCCCCCTTGTGCGAGATCGCAGGTCCCCGCGACAGCGGCCCGGCTCCCCAGCCGCGAGCCGCCGTGTCTCACGGGAACAGCGCGATCCCGGTCTCTCAGAACGCGAAGACGCCGGAACCGTAGGCGTTCTTCACGCACTCGTTGGAGAACGTGCGCTCGTAGGAGACGCGCTGGCCCTGCCAGACACCGTCGACGGTGACGACCACGGGGTCGTACTGCTTGGTGCACATCAGGCCCTCCTTCGCGGTCAGGGCGTGGATGTCGCCGCTGACGCCGCGCAGTTCCGCGCAGGCGGAAGCGGCGACCGGGTGCGTGCCGGAGGGCGTCGGGGCACAGGTCAGGGTGACCGCGCGTTCCGGAGTCGCGGCGGCCGCGCTCTCACCGTGGCCCACCGTGAGAACGAGGGCCGACGGGGCGTAGAGCGCGGTGGGGGCCTGACCCGGACTGGCGAGCGCGGCCCCGGAGAGGGGTCCGCAGACGGCGGTGGCCGTCAGGCCGAGGGTCATGGCCCAGCGCGCGGGGTTCCGCATTGTGTGCATCCTTCCGCTCGATTACAGGGGGTGCCGGCCCGTGCTCGGTCGGTGCCCGGGGCGGCGAGCGCGAGTCTGCCGAGTCCGCCGCCGAAACACACATCGACCCCACGGGTTTCAGTAACCTTGCGTGTTGAATCAGTGGCGTGAAGTTACAGAACGCGCCCGCGTGAAGCCCGCAACCGCACGGCCTCCGGGGTCACGAAGCGGCCAGATGGCCGATTTTCGGGTGTTCGTTAATAGGCCTGAAACATTCCGGTTCCGCTCTCGGCCGACTGCTTTGCGACCCCTTGTGTTCATGCTCTGCCCGAGTAATCGTCATTACATGATTACGACAGAGCAGAGAGAGAAACTGCGCGGCTGGTTCGCGGGCCGTCTTCCCGACGACCTTTTCGAGGAGCTGACCGAGATCACGGTCGACCGTGAGGAGATCACCGTGATCGGCCGCATCCCCGAACCCCGGCTGACCGAGGACGCCCCGGCCCCCGAGCGGGAGGCGGCCCTGGAAGGCCGGGCGCAGGAGTTCCGGGAACGCACGCGTGAGGACCGGATGGCCGTGGCCCGGGAGGCCGAGCACCGGTTCCGCCGGAAGGTGTCCTGGGGTGTGGAGTGCGGCGGGCGGCGCACCCTCTTCACGCATGTGGCCGCGCCCGTCATGACACGGCTGCGCCAGCCGGAGCGCCAGGTCCTCGACACCCTGATCGCCGGCGGTGTCGCCCGCAGCCGTAGCGACGCGCTGGCCTGGTGCGTGCGTCTGGTCCAGCGTCACACCGACGACTGGCTCGCGGAATTGCGCGACTCCCTCGAACACGTGCAGCGGGTCCGGGCCCAGGGGCCGGACGCGGAGCCGGATCCAGGGGATCACACCGAACACACGGAGCACAGGAAGCAGACGGATGACGAGGGGTGACCGCGCGGTGGAGGGTTTTCCTGCGGCGCCCTGCCGTTCACCGGCCCGGCGCCGAGGGGGCGTTGTCGGAGCCTTCGGCTAAGTTGCCGGCATGACCAACTTCGTACTGGTGGCAGGGACATGGCTCGGGGCGTGGGCGTGGGACGAGGTGGCCGCGGAGCTGCGCGGCGCCGGGCATGACGTCCATCCGCTGACGCTCTCGGGCCTCGCCGAGAAGCGGGGTGTACCGGCCGGGCGGCAGACACACGTGCGGGACATCGTCGACGAGGTGGAGCGCCTCGGCCTGCGCGACGTCGTCCTCGTGGGGCACAGCTACGCGGGCATACCGGTCGGGCAGGCCGCCGAGCGGATCGGGGAGCGGCTGCGGCGCGTGGTGTTCGTCGACGCGAACGTGCCGGTGGACGGGGAGTCGTTCCTCTCGGGCTGGCCGAGCGACTCCGTACGGCAGTCGATCACCGAGCACGACGGGTTCTGGCCGCCGCTCGGCGCGCCGGACTACGCGGGGCAGGGACTGACGGACGCGCAGATCGCCCGGATCGTCGACGGTTCCCCGCATCCGGGTGCCACGCTCACCGAACCGGCCGTGCTCGCCGGTCCCCTGGGGGAGCTCCCGGCGACGTATGTGAAGTGCCTCCTCGACGGGGAGGAGCCGATGCCGGCGGTGGCCGAGCTCCTCAAGAGTGACCAGTGGGAGCTGGTGGAGATGGCCACGGGCCACTGGCCGATGTTCTCGGAGCCGCGTGAACTGGCCCGCGTCCTGCACGCGTCGGTCGCGGGATCCTGACCGGAGGTCCGTGCCGACGGCCGGGCGACCGGTCTGCTCGCGCGTATCGTCGGCTGGGCGCAGGCTGGACGACGAGAGGCGGGACAGGCCGATGGCACAGCACTGGGCCGACTAGCAGTACGAGATCTACCTCAATGGCATGGCAGGGGTCGTCCCACGGCTGCCCACGGATCTGACCCGCCTGGAGGCCCTCACCGAGCAGCGGCTCGGCCCCGGCCCCGTCGGGTACGTGGCGGGCTCGGCGGGCAACGGAAGCACCGCACGCGCCAACCGGGCCGCGCTCGAAGGCCGTCGGATCGTGCCGCGCATGCTGCGGGACGTGCAGGAGCGGGATCTGTCGGTCGAGGTCCTCGGCCGTCCGTTGCCCGCCCCGCTGGCCCTGGCCCCCGTGGGAGTGCTGTCGATCATGCATCCGGACGCGGAGCCGGCGGCGGCCCGGGCCGCCGCGGCGCAGGGTGTGCCGTACATCCTGTCCTCCGTGTCGAGCACGCCGATGGAGCAGGTCGCCGACGTGATGGGCGACGCCGAACGCTGGTTCCAGCTGTACTGGGGCCCCGGCCTGACGGGCGGGCTGCGCGACGCGTGCGCCGCGCAGCCCCGCTCGGGCCCTGGGGCCCGTGGTCACGCCGTCCGGCCGTGGGACAGGGTCACCTGCCGTGCCGTCGGGCCCTGCTGCTCCTCGATCGACAGGGAACCCGCCGTCGTCGGCACGGGCTCGGCCTGCCAGCGCTGCTCGTCGGAGGGGCCCCGCACCTTGACGACGACGTCGGCCCCGGGGTCGTCGTGGGTGGAGGCGAGGGCGAGCTGCTCGTCCCAGCGGGGCAGCAACTCCCCTTGCACGGTGAGGTCGTAGCGCACGTCGCCGCCCCGCTCGGTGTCCTCCTCGGCGCAGGTGCCGAGGACGACGACGCCGGCGTCCTTGTGCGAGTCCAGGCACAGGCCGGGATCGGCGACGCTGCGCAGCAGACCGTCGTTCTCGTACGTCCACTGCTGGGTCCACGCAGCAGAGCACTCCGCCAGCTTCGTCCCCGAGCCCTCCTTCGGCAGGCCCCGGACGTCGAGGCACAGGCCGGCGCCGGCGTTGCGCAACCGCGTCACGCCCGGTGCCGTGGGAAGCCCGGCCGTGCCGGGCGGCGTCACGGACCCGGCGCCGCTGCCGCCTTCGGCGCTGTTGGAGCCGGCCGGGTCGGCCTGGCCGCCGTCGTAGGACGACGCGCTGATGATGAGCACGGTCGCCAGCACCCCGGCCGAGACCGCGCCGACGCCCGAGAGCAGCGCCCGCGAGGAGCGCAGCGCGTCCGGGATGCGCACGCCCGGAACCCGGCGGACCTGCAGGGGGATCCGGGACAGCAGGCGGTGGCGTCCGCCCCCGGGCCGCCCGTCGCCCCGCCCTCCGCCGCGCCGGCCCGCGCGCCCGCCCCGCGCGCTGTGCGAGGACCGGCCCGGGCGCGAGTCGAGGTAACGGCGCACGCCCCAGCCGAGCACCGCTTCGGCGATCAACGGGCCCAGCCCGCCCTCGAAATGGCTCAGTTGTTCGGCCGCGTTCCGGCAGTAGCGGCACTCCGCCAGATGCTCCTGGACATCGGGCAGCAGTGCGCCGCCCCGGCGGATCGGGACGTCGAGGAGACGGTTGTAGAAGCGGCAGTCCTGGGTCGGCGCGAGTTCACTATGGGCCTGTACACAACCCTCGCGGAATTTATCACGCGCTTGTTCGAGGGCGGCCGACGCGATGTCGGTATCCATACCCAGCAGACCGGCCGGAACGCTTAAAGGATCAGCCTCGACCTCGACATGCCAGAGCAAACAGCGCGCGGCTGCGGGAAGTGCCTGAAATGCCCGCTCCGCCAGAACTCTATTTTCGGGCGTCACGGACGTCGCCGCACGCAGCCCACGCCCTCCGGCCGGTTTCTGCAACGCCGGCAGCACCGCGGATATTCGATCGTCGCCGGACCACTCCCGGACCGTGTCGCGCACGGTCACCAGAAGTGCCGGGCGCAGCGCGACGGCCGACTCCCCGAAGGCGAGACGGTTCAGGGTCCGGTGGAAGGCGATTCCCGTGACCATCTCGGCGACCTGCGCCGACGAGGCGAGACAGATGACGGCGTACTCGTGCACCGGCTGCCAGTGCCGCGCCATCAGCAGCGCGACGGAACGGGCGGCGACCTCGCCCTCCGGGCTGCCTCTCAGCGGGGCGGCGAGAGATTCATCGGATTCCCCGCGATCCCCGCCGGGCGGGGGATACGGGGGACGAGGGGGGTGGGGGGTGGGCACTGAGATGGTTCCTTCCCACGCGCACGTGACACACAGAAGTCCTGCCGCCGGAAAAGGAGCCCGGTTGGCGCGTACCTTTTTCGGCGCGGCACGGGAGGTGCGAATTCACCCTGGGCGAATCGGACCTGGTCTGCAAAACGCGTGCGAACACGACCATTCCCCCCGCACGTGTGTTTCACTCTTGCACAACCCCCACACGCCCAACAAGGCGCCCGCGCAACATCAACCCTTGACAGAAAGTCAGAAATGGGAACGGGCGCCCGCCGGTCGCACCGGCTTTCGACATTCAGATCTGCCAGGACCGCAGCCGGTCCGCCGCGCCGTAGACATCGGTCGTGCCGGACATCAGGTCCCGGGCGAGGTCGACGAGGGCGCCGTAGGGCGGATCGATGCCGACACCGCTGACGAACATGTACGCCACCGCCGTCGCACACGCGAAGCGGGCGTTGGCCGAGGGCAGCGGCCGGAGCACGGTGAGGGTGTGCAGCAGCGCGGCGGCCCGCCAGGCCGCGTCGGAGTTCACCCCGAGGCGCGGCGGGTCGACGCGGTGCCGGGCGACGGCGGCGACCAGCGCGGAGAAATCGTTGACGGTGGGCTGGTCCGGCAGGACCTCCTCGTGGCGCTGAAGCAGCCACGGCACGTCGATATGGATGACGGGTGCCATGGGTCAGGCGGCCCGCCCTTCGCCCTTGCTGGGCGGTTCGTCGTCGGGGAAGGCGGCGGCGAACTCGTCGGCGTGGGTCGCGAAGAACCTGCGGAAGGCCTCCGCGCCCTCCTGCAGGGCCCGGTGGCGGGCTATGTCGGCCGCGGCCGCCTCCCGCACGAGTGCCTTCATGGACGTACCGCGCTCCTTGGCGATCTGCCGCAGGTCCTCAAGCTCGCGGTCGCTGAACTCCACGTTGAGAGCTGGCATGTCTTCACGGTACCGCGCGGGTACTGACTCGTAAATACCCCCAGGTCAGGGGGCGGGCTCAACGGTACCGACGGAGGTGTGCCGTCGGTCACCCGCTGAGATCATCACATCACATCGCGCGATGTCACATTCCGGGGCCCCGTCCGGCTCGCAGTGGTGAGCGCGCCTCTGGGAGGACCACGCATGACCGAGATCCCCGTACCCGGCACCGCAGCCCCGCTCGACGAGGCGACCGGGGTGTTCGTCGACCAACGCGAGCTGCTGTTCGGCGTCGTCTACAACATGCTCGGCAGTGTCGCCGGCACCGAGGACGTCCTGCAGGAGACATGGCTGTCCTGGACGGCCCGCGGCGGGGGCGCTCCCCTGGCCGGCGTCGACAATCCCCGGGCCTATCTGGTCCGGGTGGCGGTCGACCACGCGCTGCGCCGCCGCGCCGTGATCAGCCGCAGTCAGGAGACGTACGTGGGCTCCTGGCTGCCCGAACCCCTGGTCGCCGACGAGGCGACCGACACCGCCGACGGCCCGGCCCCGCGCTCGGAGTCGGTGTCGCTGGCGATGCTGGTGGTCCTGGAGGCGCTGACCCCGCTGGAGCGGGCCGTGTTCGTCCTGGCGAGGTGTTCGGCTACCCGCACGCCGAGATAGCCGAGATCATCGACCGCTCCCCCGCCGCCGTACGGCAGTTGGCGCACCGGGCACGGGAGCATGTGCACGCGCGGCGGCCCCGGTACGAGGCGCATCCGCGGGTGCGGCGGGAGGCGACCGAGCGGTTCGTGCGGGCGGCGCTCGGCGGGGACATCGCCGAGCTGATGGAGGTCCTCGCGCCGGACGTCACGGCGTGGACCGACGCCGGCGGCAAGCGCAGGCCGGCGAGCCTGCGCCCGGTGCACGGCCGGGACAAGGTGGCCCGCCTGCTCACGTCCGGCCGGGGCGGCCCGAGCAACCCCGTGTTCCGCTACCGGCGCGTCAACGGCGACGACGCGGCGGTGCTGTTCGACGGCGACGCGCCGTTCGCCGTCCTGGTGCTGGACCTCACCTCGGAGGGCGACCGGGTGCGGGGCATCTACGTCGTGGCCAACCCGGACATTCGTCGCAGTCGGGAACGGGCTGCTGCTGGTCGAGACGCTGTCGGGGAAGGGGGGGGGTACGACTGGGGCCCGTGCCACGGAAGGTGGTCTGGGCTGGGCTCGCCCTTCTGTGAGGCCCCCATCGGGAGGGTCACGGTTACGGCCCCGGCGTGACGCCCTTCACCGCCCGCGCGAAGGCGAGGGCGGTCGGGGGGACATGGGAGCGGTGCCAGATCAGCCCCAGCTCGGAGGGGGGCAGTCCGTCGACCGGGATGAAGGTGATGGAGCTGCGCCGCCCGTGGTAGTCGGCCGTGGACCGGCACAGCAGCATCGCGCCCCGGTCCGCCGCCGTCAGACTCAGCCCCTCCTGAAGGGTGTTGACCAGTGGACCCGCCGGGATCGGTTTCAGCTCCGGGGTGTGGTCCGGGGTCTGCGCCAGGCGCCAGTACGCGGGAGCGGGACCGGGCGCCCCGCCCGCGCCCACGCCGATGAGCCGGCAGTCGGTCAGTTCCTCCGCCGACACCGACTCCCGGGCCGCGAACGGGTGCCGGACGGAGACGGCGAGGGTCTGAGGCTGCCGGGAGAAGACCGGCCCGAGCACCAGGTCCTCCTCCCGTACTGGCAGGAGCACCACCGCGCAGTCCACCTCCTGGCGGCGCAACGGCCCGAACGGGTCCGACAGCGGGATCTCCGTCAGCTCCAGGACGCACCCCGGGCACTCCTCCTCGAACAGGGCTATCGCCTGGGCGAGGTAGTCGTCGACGGTGCCCTGGAAGCCGATCCGCAGCACCCCGCCCACCTCCGCCCGGGCGGCGGCCCGCGCCTCGTCCAGGGTTGCGCGCAGCCGGTCGTACGCGGGCCGCAGGCTGCCGATGAAGGACTCCCCGAGCGGGGTCAGCCGCACCCGGCGGCTGGTGCGCTCGACCAGCGGGGCGCCGATCCGTCCCTCCAGGGCGCGCAGCAGCTGGCTCACCCTGCTCTGGGAGACGTACAGTCGCTCGCCCGCCCGGCCGAAGTGCAGCTCCTCGGCGAGGACGAGGAACGCCTCCAACTCGCGGATCTCGATACCGCCCACGGAATCCCGGCCTCCTCCACCCGATCGAGTAATCCTACTCATGGAAGGATGAGAGATTGGCCGTTGTTCCCGAACGGCCCTGCGGGTTGGCTGGTTGTATGGCACAGACAGAGGAAATCGCAGGCAAGGCGCCCGGAGAGGGGCAGTCCGCACGACGTGGGGGCGGGCCCGCGGTCGCCGCCGTCGCCGGGGCGACGTTCACGGTGGTCACCTCCGAGATGCTGCCGGTGGGGCTGCTCACCCCCATCGGCGACGCGCTTCATGTGAGCGAGGGGACCGCCGGGCTCACCCTCACCATCACGGGTCTGGTCGGCGCGGTCTCCGCGCCGCTGCTGACGCCGCTGCTCGGCCGGCTGGACCGCCGGGTGCTGCTGTGCTCCATGATGGCGCTGCTCGCGCTGGGCAACCTGCTCGCGGCGTGGGCCCCCAACTTCGGGGTGATGGTGGTCGCCCGCGTCCTCGTCGGCATCGGCATGGGCGTGGTCTGGGCGGTCGCCGCCGGTCTCGCCGTACGGCTCGTGTCCGGCACCGCCATCGGCCCGGCTACCTCACTCATCTTCAGCGGGATCGCGGTGGCCTCGGTGCTGGGCGTCCCGGCCGGTACGTACATCGGCGAACTGGCCGACTGGAGAACGGCGTTCGCCGTCATCGCCGCCCTCGCCGTGGTGGTCCTGATCGCGCTCGCGGCCCTGCTGCCGCCGCTCCCGGCCGAGCAGGACATCAGGTTCGGCGGCGTGCTGAAGCTGATCGGCAACCCGCGGGTGGCGACCGGGCTCGCCGTGGTGGCGTTCCTGGTCACCGGGCACTTCGCCGCCTACACGTACGTACGGCCCGCGCTGGAGGAGATCTCCGGGGTCAGCCCCACGATGATCGGCACCCTGCTCCTCGTCTACGGCGTTGCCGGCGTCCTCGGGAACTTCGCGGCCGGCGCCGGGGCGGGCCGCTCCCCGCGCGGCACGCTCCTGGTGATCGCCCTCGTCCTGGCGGCCACGGTGGGGCTGCTGCCGCTGCTCGGTGGCTCGGTGCTGACAGCCGGTGTGCTGCTCGCGGTGTGGGGCATCTCGTACGGCGGCGTGTCGGTGAGCACCCAGACCTGGTTGCTGGCCGCCGCGCCGCTGGCACGCGAGGCGGCGTCGTCGCTCTTCGTGGGTGTCTTCAACGGGGCGATCGCGCTGGGCGCCCTGGTCGGCGGTCTCACTGCGGACGGCGCCGGGATCGAGGCTGTGATGTGGCTGGGCGGCGGCCTGGCGCTCGCCGCCCTGTTGGCGACCGCCCTGGGTCGGGCCCCGGAGAGCGGCCGGCTCGGCTAGACCGCCGGGCCGCTCGGGCGGCCCGGCTTCGACTCCCCGGGCCGCGTCACCCCCGTACGCGGCCCGGGGTCTCCTCCACCGACGTCAGGAAGTCCCGGATCAACGCCGCCCAGGCGGCAGGCTCTTCGGCGGCGATGGCGTGCCCGCAGTCCAGGGTCGCCAGCCGGGCGCCGGGGATGCCGTCCGCCAGTTCCCGGGAGTGAAGGGGAGTGATGAGCAGGTCCCGCAGCGGGGAGACCACCAGGGTCGGCACCGCGATCCGGGCCAGGTCCGGCCGGACGTCGATGTGGTCGAACAGGGCGAGCTGGGCGTCGGTGCCGGGCGGCAGTCCGCCGGCGAAGAGGGTGAGCTGTTCCTCGATCTCGTCCGTGGAGCGCTCGTCGAGCCACTCCGGTCCGCCCACCATCAGGGAGAGATAGGCGGCCAGTTCGCGGCTCTCCGGGAGGTGCCTGCCGAGGGCGCGCCAGGTGTCCACGGCGAGCCGGAGACGCGGATTCGGGTGGGCGAAGCCGGCCGAGAGAATGAGCGCGGTAACCCGCTGAGGATGGCGGACCGCGGCCCGTATGGCGACCGAGCAGCCCATTGAGAATCCGGAAATGGCGTAAGTTTCGGCGCCGTGGCGCACGGCGCTTTCCGTAATGTGGTCGGCCAGCTCGTCAAGAGTGAGCGGCCGCCCGGGAAGAGGGGTGTCTCCGGATCCCGGATAATCCGGGCCGATGACCGTCCGGTATTCCGTCAGGTCGTCGATCAGTGGGCCGTAACTGTCCTGCACATCACTGCCCGCACCGTGTGCGAGCAGCAGTGCGGGGCCGGTCCCCTGGAGCAGAGGGGCATTCATGGAAGGGATTGGCGAGGTCATGTCCAGATACTAGCCAGGGACGCCCTGAAATTCTCCGGGGCATCCTGCGGCTTTCCGCTTACTTCGCGCCCGGACTACTCGAACGAGTGGTGTTCGGCTACTCAATCGAGTAGTGGTGGCGCAGATCTTGGGAAACGTATGATCCCGAGCATCGGGCAGCAACAATTCCATGGCCCTAAAGACCGAAGGAAGACCGATGCTCGTATCACGTCAGTTTCCGCTGTCTGCCTATCAGCGTGACATATGGGCTGCCGAATTTGCCGTTTCCTCCCCCGACCCGCAGTTCAACGTCGTCCTGCAGGAACGTCTTACCGGGCAGGTGGACACGGCGGCGCTCACCGCATCCCTGGACCATGTCCTGCGGCACACCGACGCCTTCGCGCTGCGCTTCGACGACCACGACGGAGTGCCCCACCAGTGGTTCGCCGCAGAGGAGTCCGGCCCCTGGGCCATGTACGTGGACCACTCCGGCGCGGCCGACCCCGCCGCGGCCTGCGCGGAGTGGCAGGAACGCTCCTTCAACACGCCGTTCAGGTTGCGCCGTTCGCGTCTGTTCACGGCGGCGGTGCTCCGCGAGAGCGCCACGGTCGTGCATCTGCACCTCAACGCCCACCATTTGCTCGCCGACGCCTACGCGCTGAACGAGATCAGCCGCCGCGTCTGGGCCGAGTACGCCCGCCGTACCGGCGCCGAGTCCGCCGCCGTTGCCGTCGAGACCGACACCGCCGCCAGCTCGGTCACCACGCTCCTGGAGGCCGCGGCTGCCTACGAAGGCTCGCCTGCCCAGGAGCGGGACCGCGCCCACCACCGTGAGGCCCTGGCCGGGGTCGAGCCCGCCCTGTTCACCGCCGCCCCGGCCCCCGCCGACGGCGTCCGCCGCCGCGTTCGGCACAGCTTCACCGTCGAGGCCGACCTGGTGCGCCGGATCCGCCAGGGCGGCAGCTCCCCCTTCGCCTTCCTCACTGCTGCCTTCGCCGCCTACCTCGCCCGGATCCACCGCAGCGACGAGGCCGTGGTTGGCGTGCCCTTCCTCAACCGGCGCGGAGCGGCGGAGCTGGCGGCGGTCGGCCAGGTCGCCAACAGCCTGCCGGTCCGGGTCCCGGTGGCCGCCGACGCCACCCTGCACCAGCTCGCCGCCCAGGTCCGCACCACCACCGACGCCCTGCGCCCGCACGAGCGCCTCGCTCTCGGCGACCTGCTGCGCGAGCTGCCCGCCGACCCGGCCGGAAACCGCCGGCTGTTCGACGTCACCGTTTCCTACCTGCGCTTCCCCCGCCCCGCCGCGCTGCCCGGTCTCGCGCGGGAGATCACTGTCAAGGCGCCCGTGCACGCTCAGGACGCCCTGTCCGTGATGGTCCACGCCTTCGAGGACGATGCCGACATCCGCGTCGACCTCGACGGCTCCCTCGACATCTTCGACGAGGACTTCCCCCTCTCCTCGGTGGCCGGGCACCTCCTCTCCCTCGTCCGGGCCGGAGCCGAGCGCTCCGAGCGGGCCGCCGTCACGCTGCCCCTCCTCGACCAGGCCGAGTACAAGAACCTCACCCAGGCGTGGCAGGGCGAGGACGTCCCGTACGCCGACGGGCGGACCGTCCACGGGCTCATCGCCGAACAGGCCGCCCGTGCCCCCGGCCGGATCGCCGTCGCCGCCACCGCAGGAGCCGGGCCGCTCAGCTACGCCGAGCTCGACGCCCGCGCCAACCAGGTGGCCCGCGCCCTCGCCGCGCGCGGCGTGGGGATCGGCGACCGGGTGGCCGTCCTCATGGACCGCTCACCGCTCCTGATCGTCGCCCTGCTCGGCGTCCTCAAGGCTGGCGGCGCGTACGTCCCCGTGGACCCCGGCTACCCGGCCGAACGGATCCGGCTTCTCCTGGAGGACAGCCGCGCGGCCGTGGTCCTCACCAGCGGTGACACGGCCCCGACCGGTCCCGAGGCGCCCGCGGGCACCGGAGCCGAGGCGCCCGCCGCCACCGTGCCCGTGCTGCCCGTGGAGACCCTGCTTACCGGGCCCGATGATCCCTTCGACTCCCCGGCGGGTCCCCACGACCTCGCGTACGTCATCTACACCTCCGGCTCCACTGGCCGCCCCAAGGGCGTCATGGTCGAGCACCACTCGGTGATCAACCGGCTGGCCTGGATGCAGAAGCGCTACCCGGTTGGCGCCGAGGACGTCGTGCTCCAGAAGACGCCCATCTCCTTCGACGTCTCCGTCTGGGAGCTGTTCTGGTGGGCCATCGAGGGCGCCGGTCTCGCCTTACTGCCCGTGGGCGGCCAGAAAGACCCCCGGCAGATCCTGGACACCATCGCCGAACAACAGGTCACCACCCTGCACTTCGTGCCCTCTATGCTCGGCCCCTTCCTTGACCTCCTGGAGGTCTCCCCCGAGCTGTGCGCGCGGGCCGACTCCCTGCGGACCGTGTTCTGCAGCGGCGAGGCCCTGCCGCCCGCCCGCGTCGAGCAGTTCTACCGCGTCTTCGACGGCCCCGGCGCCCCGCTCCTGGTCAACCTCTACGGGCCCACCGAGGCCACCGTCGACGTGTCGTACCACGACTGTGTCGCCGAACCCAACAAGCCCGTACGCCGGGTTCCGATCGGCCGGCCCGTCGACAACACGCGGCTGTACGTCCTCGACGCGTACGGCGGTCTCCAGCCGTCCGGTGTCCCCGGCGAACTGTGCATCGGCGGCGTCCAGGTGGCCCGCGGCTATCTGGACCGGCCCGAGCTGACCGCCGAGAAGTTCGTGGAGGACCCCTTCACGCCTGGCGGCAGGCTCTACCGCACTGGCGACCTGGCACGCTGGCTGGCCGACGGCACCCTGGAGTACCTCGGCCGGATCGACGGCCAGGTCAAGATCCGCGGCAACCGGGTGGAGCTCGGTGAGGTGCAGAACCGGCTCGCCTCCCTGCCCGGCGTGCGCGACGCCCTGGTGGTCGACCACACCACCCCCGCCCGGGGCACCGTCCTCGCGGCTTACTATGTCGCGGACACCGCCCTTTCCCCCACCGCCCTGCGCACGGAACTCGCCACTCAGATACCGGAGTTCATGGTTCCGGCGCACTTCATACGGATCGAGCGGATCCCGCTCACGCCCAACGGCAAGGCCGACCGCCGCGCCCTGCCCGCCCCCACCGCCGGCGGCGCGTCCGGCCCCGCGGGCGAGCCGCCGAGGAGTCCGGTCGAGGCGGAGCTCGTACGGATCTGGTCGGAGGTCCTGGAGGTCGAGCACATCGGTGTCCACGACGACTACTACGCCCTCGGCGGCGATTCGATCACCGTACTGCGCATCCACGCCCTCGCCGAGAAGGCCGGCATACGGTTCTCCGTGACCGACCTGATGCGGTACTCGACCGTCGCCGGGCTCGCCGCGCACGCCACCACCACCGACGCCACCACCGGGCCCCACTCGCAGGAGGCGCCGCTGGAGCCGTTCGCGCTGGTCTCGCAGGTGGACCGGGCCCGGCTCGAAGGCCGCGCCGACGCCCACCCGCTCACCCGTCTCCAGCTCGGCCTGCTCTACCACAGCCGGGCCGAAGAGAACTCGGCCGTCTACCACGACGTCTTCCAGTACTCCCTGGTCCTGCCCTGGGACGAGGACCGCTTCCGGGACGCCTTCGACGTGCTCGTCGCCCGCCACCCCGTCCTGCGGTCCTCGTTCGACCTCGGCACCTTCTCCGAGCCGCTCCAGATCATCGACCGCGAGGCGCCCGACGCCCTGGACGTCGCCGACCTCCGCGGCCGTCCCGAGGACGAGGCCCGCGCCGAGATCCTGGCTCATGTCGAGGAACGCCGGCACCACCGCTACGTGTTCGAGCGGGCGCCGCTCTACTTCCTGCGGGCGCACGTCCTGGAGGAGAGCGTGGAACTGGTTCTCAGCTTCCACCACGCCATCCTCGACGGCGGCAGCGTGGCCACCCTGCTCACCGAATTGCTCCAGGACTACCTGCACAGCCTCGGCCACCCGGTGGACGCGGTCGACACCGCCGGCCCGTTGCCGTCCGCAGCGCACCACGTGGTGGCCGAGCGCCGCGCCCTGGACTCCGCCGACACCCACCGCTTCTGGCAGGAGTACCTGGCCGAGGCCCCGCTGCTCTCGCTGGAGGCGTTCCGTCCGCACGAGGCGCCGGGCCACGACGGCCAGATCACCAAGGTGGTCGACCTCGACCGGGAGCTCGGCGAGGCCGCCCGGGCGCTCGCCGCCGAGCGGTCCCTGCCGGTGAAGTCGGTTCTCTTCGCCGCGCACGTCCTGACCCTGCGGCTCTTCTCCGGCACCGAGGACGTCACCACCGGCCTGGTCACCCACGGCCGCCCGGAGCTGGCCGGCGCCGAACGCACCACCGGCCTCTTCCTCAACACCATGCCGGTCCGCCTCGACACCTCGGCCGCCCGCGACTGGGCGGAGGTGGCTGCGGAGGCATTCCGCCAGGAGCAGCTCACCCACCCGCACCGGCGCTACCCGCTGAGCGCGATCCAGGAGGACCGGGGCTCCACCGTCCTGGAGACCGCGTTCAACTACATCCACTTCCGGCAGCTCGCCGGGGTCCTCGCCCTGCCCGGTGTCCGGCTCCGGGAGTTTGTCACCTGGGAGGAGACCAACTTCCAGCTGCTGGTCAATGCCATGACCGACCCGGTGGACCGCTCGGTGCGGCTGCGGATGGACTTCCACGGGCAGACCTTCACCGAGGCCCAGGCCACCCTGTACGCGGAGGCGTTCACCGCGATCCTGGAGCGGATCGTCTCCCAACCGGACGAGACCCCCGACCTGTCCTTCCTCGCCCCGGCCCCGGCGGGCACCGACACGCGCACGACCCCGACGGCCACCGCCACGGCGGCCGCCCCGCCGGACGTCGTGCGCGCCCTGGCCGAGCAGACCGCCCGTACCCCCGAGGCCGTCGCCCTCGCCTTCGGTGAGCGGGAGTGGACGTACGCCGAACTGGACCGCGTCTCCGCCCGGGTGGCCCGCACCCTGCTCGGCCTCGGCGCCCGGCCCGGCGCCCGCGTCGGCATCGCCATGGACCGCTCCCCCGAGACCGTCGCCGTCATCACCGGCGTCCTGCGGGCCGGAGCCGCCGCCGTGCCGCTCGACGTGAGCTACCCGGCGGAGCGGCTGACCTCGATGGTCGAGCAGGCCGAACCGCTCCGGGTGATCGCCCACCGACAGCACGCCGCCGTCTTCCAGGGGATCGCCCCCGTCCTGCCGGTCGAGGTGATTCTCGACGCGCCCCGCGCGGGCGCCGACGAGGACGGACCGGAGCTGCCCGCGATCGACCCGGCCGGTACCGCGTACATCCTCTTCACCTCCGGCTCCACCGGCGCCCCTAAGGGCGTCGCCATGCCGCACCGCTCCCTGGCCCAGCTGGTGGCCTGGCAGAACAGCATCCCGAGCGGGGTCGTGGGCGGCCGGACCGCCCAGTTCGCCCCGCTCAGCTTCGATGTCTCCTTTCAGGAGATCTTCTCCACGCTGTGCGGCGGCGGCACGCTGGTGGTGCTGACCGAGGAGCAGCGCCGTGACATGCCGCAGCTGCTGCGGCTCCTCGACCGCGAGCGGGTCGAGCGGATCTGCCTGCCGTACGTGGCCCTCCAGCAGTTCGCCGAGGCCGCCGACGCGCTGGGCCTGGTGCCGCGCGCGCTCAAGGCCCTGCTCTCCTCCGGCGAGCAGCTGCGGGTGACGGACGAGATCCGCCGGCTGTGCGCCGCGCTGCCGGGCGTGGTCCTGGAGAACCAGTACGGCCCCACCGAGTCGCACGTGGTGACGGCGTACGCGATGACGGGCGACCCGGCCGGCTTCCCGGCCCTGCCGCCGATCGGCACCCCGATCACCGGCTCACGGGTGTACGTGCTCGACTCTGCGCTGCGGCCCGTCCCGCCCGGCACCAAGGGCGAGCTGTACCTGGCCGGAACGTGTCTGGCCGACGGCTACCTCGGCCGGCCGGAGCTGACAGAGGAACGCTTCCTCCCCGACCCGTTCGTCCCCGCTGGTGCTACCGGCTCCCCGGCCGCCCGCATGTACCGCACCGGCGACCTGGGCATCGTGCTCCCCGACGGCGCGATCGTCTGCCTGGGCCGGGCCGACTCGCAGGTCAAGGTGCGCGGCTACCGGGTGGAGCCGGCCGAGGTGGAGCTGGCCATCACCCGCTTCGCCGCCGGGCACCCCGGGCTCGCGGAGGCCGCCGTGGTCGCTCGCCGCCGCGAGGGCGGCGACTCCTTCCTCGCCGCGTTTCTGGTGGGCGAGGAGGACCGGGTGGACGAGAAACTGCTGCGCAAGCAGCTGCGCACGGTCCTGCCCGAGTACCTGATGCCCTCCCACTTCGAGTGGATCGACGCGCTGCCGCTGACCCCAAGCGGTAAGCGGGACGACGGAGCGCTGCGCCGTCGACCGCTGACCACGGCCGGCCCGGTGGAGGGCGGCGGCGCCGAGCCGCGCGACGCGTACGAGTGCACCCTCACCGAGATCCTCGCCGAGCTGCTCCAGCTGCCGTCCGTCGGCATCCACGACAACCTCTTTGCCCTGGGCGGCACCTCGCTCACGGCGATGCGGCTCGTCGTCCTGATCGAGCAGCGGTTCGGCATCAACGTGCCGCTGTCGGAGTTCGTGTCGGCGCCGACCGCGGCCGAGCTCGCGGTCCGGCTGCGCGACGGCGGGGCCCGTACCGCCTTCGATCCGCTGGTCCCCATCCGGACCGGCGGCGACCGGCGGCCGGTCTTCTTCGTCCACCCGATGGGCGGCAACGTCCTCTGCTACGTGCGCTTCGCCTCGTACCTCCACGAGGACCAGCCGTTCTACGCCCTCCAGGCGGCCGGCGCCGATCCGGGCACCGAGCCCCTGCGCAGCGTCGAGGAGATCGCCGCGAGCTACATCGAGGCGATCCGGCGGGTCCAGCCGTCCGGGCCATACGTGATCGGCGGCTGGTCGTTCGGCGGCTTCGTGGCCTTCGAGATGGCCCGCCAACTGCGGGCCGCAGGCGAGGACATCGCCCGGCTGGTGCTTCTGGACACCACCGCCCTCAACCCGGGCCGCCGGCTCAACACCGGCGACGAGGCCCTGCTCGGCTGGTTCTTCTGGGAGCTGCTGTGGCTGCGGCGCGGCGGCGACTCGCCGCTGGAGCTGATCCCGGCCGAACTGACCACGCTGGACGAGAAGTTCGACTTCATCGCCCGACTCGCCATCGACGAGGGCGTGCTCCCGGCGGGCAGCACCGGCGCCGTGGTGCGGCGGCTGTTCCACGTGTACGAGGCCAACTGGAAGGCGGCGTTCGCCTACCGGCCGGACCCGGTCGACCAGGACATGATCCTCATCCACGCCTCGGAGCCGCTGCCCGAGGTCCTGAACTCCATGCACACCGCCATCGAGTCGATGCACCGCGACCCGTCCAACGGCTGGCGCGAGCGCACCACCGGCGACCTGGCCGTCGTGGACGTGCCCGGCGACCACCTGACCCTCATGGAGGAGCCCCACGTGGCCACCACCGTCCGGGTCGTCAGCGATCTCATCGAGCAGTGAGGACGACGAGGATGAGCACGGAGAAGAACGGCCGCCGGCCCAAGGCCCTGGTCATAGGGGCGGGCATCGGCGGGCTCACGGCCGCCATCGCCCTGCGCGAGGCCGGCCTGGACGTGGAGATCCACGAGCGGGCGGGCGTACTGCGCGCGGCCGGTTCGGGCCTGTCGGTCATGAGCAACGCGGTCGGCGCCCTGGAGTCCCTCGGTGTCGGCATCGACCTGGAGTCCCGGGGCACCGCCCTGGAGTCGTACCACGTCAGGACTGCCCGGGGGCGGCTGATCCGGGAGTTCCCCTTCCCCGAGATCATCGGACGGCTCGGCGTGCCGAGCGTCCTGATCACCCGGTCGGACCTTCAGCAGGCCCTCCTGGAGGCCGCCGAGGGCATCCCCCTCACCCTCGGCTCCGCTGCCTCCGGCTTCGAGACCGAGCCCACGGGCGGAGTCCGGGTGACCTTCGAGGATGGCCGGGTGGAGCGCGGGGACCTGCTTATCGGCGCGGACGGCTTCCACTCGGTGGTCCGCCGGCAGCTGGCCGGCCCGGAGCCCTCGCAGGACAGCGGCTACGTCTGCTGGCTGGCGGTCGTACCGTACTCGCACCCCCGGTTCGCGCCCGGCTCGGTCATCCACTACTGGGGCAGCGGCCGCCGGTTCGGCCTGGTCGACATGGGCGGTGGGCGGCTCTACTGGTGGGGCACGAAGAACATGCCCGCCGAGCGCTCGCACGACTGGAAGGGCACCAAGGAGGAGATCCTCCGCACCTACGCCGGCTGGGCCGACGAGGTCGTGCACGCCATCGAGGTCACCCCGGAGGAGTCCGTGATCGCGGTGCCCTCCCGGGACCGGCCCTTCCTGGAGCGCTGGGGCAGCGGCCCAGTTACCCTGCTCGGCGACGCCGCCCACCCGATGCTCACCAGCCTCGGCCAGGGCTCGGGCATGGCGATCGAGGACGCCGTCGTCCTCGGCCGGGCCCTGCGCGGAGCCGAGGACCTGCCGCGCGCGCTGCGCCGGTACGAGGACGAGCGTCGCGAGCGGACCCGCGCCCTAGTCGCCGCCTCGCGCGGCATCAGCGACTTCGAGCAGTCCGAGGGCCTGCGCCGGCCGATCCGGGACGCGTATTTCCGCTTCATGCCACGCGCCAGGCTGGTGCGCACCCTGGAGGACTCGCTGACCTTCACCCCGCCGTCGTTCCGGACGGCCCCGGCCACGGGAGTCGCCGCGTGAGCGCCGCCGACGTGATCAGCGGGCGCGGGGGACTCGCCGCGCGCGGGAAGTCGGTCCTGGTCACCGGCGCCTCCTCCGGCCTCGGCCGGGTCTGCGCCGAGCGCCTCGCCGCGTCCGGCTTCCGCGTCTTCGCCGCCGTACGCAAGGAGGCGGACGGCGCAGCGCTCGCCTCGGCCGTCGAGGCGGGCCGTATCGTCCCGGTCCGCCTCGACGTCACCGAGGACAAGACGATCGCCGCCGCGGCCGAGGAGATCGCGGAGACGGTGGGCGACGCGGGGCTGTGGGGGCTGGTGAACAACGCCGGCATCTGCGTCTCGGCCCCGCTGGAGTGCGTCTCGCCCGCCCAGCTCCGGCGCCAGCTCGACACCAACGTGGTCGGCCAGCTCGCCGTCACCCAGGCCCTACTGCCGCTGCTCCGGCGCAGCCGGGGCCGGGTGGTGAACGTGACCTCCGGGCTCGGCAGCGTGGCCATCCCTTTCCTCGGCGCCTACGCTTCGGCGCAGTTCGCCAAGGAGGCGCTGACCGACGTCCTGCGACGGGAGCTGCGCCCGCTGGGGGTGGACGTGAGCGTGGTGCAGCCGGGGGCGATCATGACGCCGATCTGGGGGAAGGTATCCGAGGTGGCCCGGGACGCCATGGACGGCGTGCCGGAGCACATCGCGGAGCTGTACCGGATCCCGTTCGGCCGCTTTCTCGCGGCGAACGAACAGCAGGCGCGCGAGAGCCGGACCACCCCGGAGGACTTCGCCCGCACTGTCGGGCAGGTCCTCACCGCCCGCCGTCCCCGGACCCGCTACCGGGTCGGCCAGGACGCCCGCCGGGTGAGCGTGCTGGCCCGGGTCCTGCCGGACAGCGCCCTGGACCGGTACTTGCGCCCGATCACCGAGTGAGAGGGAGGCGCCGGTGTGCCGAACGCGCCGGTGGGACACGTGGACCGATGGGCCGAACGCGCCGGTGGCCCCATGTCCCGGCGCGCGAATGGGCCGGTGAACCGGTCGGCCGCTTGACCGGGAAACCGGTGGACCGCGGCCCACCGGCCGTGTGAAACCGGCCACTGCGAGCCCGCTCCCCCGCCCGAACGGACGGCGGATTCACGCCACCAAGGTGATCCGAGACCGGCGGCGGACGGAGAGTCACCCCCTGCTCTCCGCCCGCCGCCCCAGGATGTCCAACCCCGGACGACCTTGATTTCGAAGGGCTTCACCTTGTTTCGCCGCTACTCCGTGCGCGCCGCCGTCCCCAGTCGACGGCGCCCGGGGTGACGGATATCGCACTGCGTCGTCACTGTCCGAGTTTCCTGTGGCTCCGACGATCCTCGCACGACAAGGATGAGAATCATGGCTCGAACCCTGCAGTCCGCATCCGCCGTCCCCACCGACTGCGGCGTGCTGACGCGTCTCGTCACCCGTCACCGCCCCCTTCTGGAGCGGGCACAGGCTGTCCTCCGCACGCGGGAACACTGGTCGCCGTACCCGGAGGACCCGAGAGCCTACGGCCATGAGGCCGAAGCCGCCGGCGAGGCCGCCTTCCGAGCGCTCCTGGGCCGCCCCTTCGAACTGGGGCAGCCGGGCCAAGACGGCACAGTCGGACCGGCACCGGCCGACGGCGGCGAGCGTTCCCCGTACGGCTTCGAACTTGGCATCTCCTACCCGCACACGGACCCCGACATGCTGCTGCCCGCGATGGCGGCCGCGCTGCCCGCCTGGCGGGACGCCGGCCCCGAGGTCCGGGCGGCGGTCTGTGCGGAGATCCTCCACCGGATCAACGCCCGCAGCGTGGAGTTCGCGCTGGCCGCCGAGCACACCAGCGGCCACAACCCCGTGATGGCCTTCCACGCGGGGGCCGTGCACGCCCAGGACCGGGGCCTGGAGGCCATCGCCATGGCCCTGGCCGAGCAGACCCGGCTGCCCGCCCGAGCCCGCTGGCGCAAGCCGCAGGGCGACCACGTCGTCGACATCGGCAAGACGTTCACGCCCGTACCGCTCGGGATCTCCCTGGTGGTCGCCAACAGCGTCTTCCCCACGTGGAACAGCTACCCCGGCCTGTTCGCCTCGCTGGCCACCGGCAACCCGGTCCTCGTCAAACCCCATCCGGCCGCCGTCCTGCCGCTCGCGCTCACCGTCCGGATCGCCCGCGAGACGCTCGCCGATGCCGGTTTCTCCTCCGACCTGGTGTGCCTCGCCGTCGAACGGCCCGGCGAGGAGGCGGCCCGCACCCTGGCCGTTCGCCCCGAGATCCGCCTCGTCGACTACTCCGGCACCACCGCGTTCGGCACGTGGCTGGTCGAACACGCCCGCCAGGCCCGCGTCTTCACCGCCGGGTCCGCCGTCAACACCCTGGTCGTACACTCCACCGGCGACTACCGGGACATGCTCGCCAACCTCGCCTTCTCCGTCTCCCTCTACAGCGGCCAGCTCTGCACCAGCCCGCAGAACCTCCTGATCCCCCGCGCCGGCATCCCCACCGACGAGGGCCACAAGAGCTTCGAGCAGGTCGTCGCCGACCTCGGCGAGGCCCTCGGTACCCTCCTCTCCGACGACAACGGGGCCGCCGCCGTGCTCGGCGCGCTCCTCAGCCCCGCCGTCCGCGAGCGAGTGGACCTCGCCCAAGCCGGAAAGCTCGGCCAAGTCGCCGTACCCTCCCGCGCCGTCCACCACCCCGACCACCCCGAGGCCGACATCCGCACGCCGGTGGTCGTCGCACTCGACGCCGCCCGCGAGGCCGACCGGGCCACCCTGCTCACCGAATGGCTCGGCCCCATCTGCTTCGCCGTCGCCGTGGACTCGGTGGACGAGGCGCTCGCGCTGCTCGCCCGCACCACCCGGGAGTGCGGGGCCCTCTCCGCCGGCCTGTACTCCACCGACCACGACGTGGAGCGGGCCATGGCGGCGGTCTGCGCCGACGTGGGCGTGATGCTCTCGGTCAACCTGATGGGCGACTGGTACATCTCCCAGTCAGCCGTCTACTCCGACCTGCACGCCACCGGCCTCAACCCCGCCGGCAACGCGGTCTACTGCGACACCGCCTTCGTGGCCGGACGGTTCCGGACAGTGGGAGTACGCCGGTACGGCGGTGCGGTGTGAGTACGGCACTCGCCCAGGGCACTCCGCTGCGCGGACGGGACCCCGAACTGGAACGAATACGGGAGGTCTTGGAGCACGGCCGGGGCACCGGCAGCGCCCTGCTTGCCATCGAAGGCATGCCCGGCATCGGCAAGACCCGGCTCCTCCAGGAGGCTGCCCTCCTCGCCGAGCGGCTCGGCTACGACATCAACCCCAGCCGCCACAAGGGGGGTTACGCGCGCTGCCCGCGCCCCTCGGGCCCGCGCCTGGTGATCCTGGACGGCGCCGGGCCGCTCCCGCAGCAACCCCGGCACCCCGCCGCCGGGCCGAAGGGCACCCCCTGGGGCCGCCGGCCGGGCCTTCACAGCGGCCCCACCCGTACCGCGACGCCGGCCGGCCGGCACGGCGCCCGCGCCCGCACGGTGTGGCTGCTCGCCCACCGGCCCGGGGAGGGCATGGCCGCACCCGCCGCCGCCCTCCTCGGGGACGAGCCGCGCGGGCGCAGCGAACGGCTCGCCCTGGGCCCCCTGGGCGCCTCGGACGCGCTGCGGCTCGTCCAGGACGTGCTTGGTGCCGACCCCTCGCCCGCCCTGGTGCGGCTTGTGGACCAGGCTTGCGGGCATCCGCGCCTGCTCATCGACCTGCTGACCGGGCTGCGGGAGGAGGGCGGCGTACGGATCGCAGCTGGTGAGGCGGAACTGCTGAGCCAGCGGCTGCCGGAGCGGGTGGCACTGCGGGTGCGGTCCACCCTGGAGCGGTACTCCGGCTCCTGCCGTCAGCTCCTGTGCGTGGCGGCCATCCTCGGCGACGAGGTCGTCTACGAGGAGCTCGCGCTGATGATGCGGACCTCGGTCTCCGCCCTGCTGCCGGTCCTGGAGGAGGTCCGGGCCACCGGGGTCATCCGCGACCGGGGCGGCCAGGCCGTCTTCCACACCCCGCTGCTGCGCCGGCTCCTCGCCGACTCCGTACCGGATACGGTGCGCGCGGCCCTGGAGCAGGAGGCGCAGTCCCTGCGCAGGGCGCAGGCCGCGAAGCGCCGGGCGGAGGCGGTCCCGGCCCAGCCGGGCCCGCACGCGCCGGAGCGCACCGGGCTCACCAAGACCCAGCAGGCCCTGGTGGGGCTGGTTGCCGACGGACTGACCAACCAGCAGATCGGACGGCGGCTGGCGCTGTCCCCGCACACCGTCAACTACCACCTCAGGAAGCTGTTCAAGCGGTACGGGGTGAGCTCGCGGATCGACCTGCTCCAGGCCGTCACGGGCACCCGCTGACCACCGACGCCTCCTGACTCTGCCTTCTGTTTCGTCACCCCCCATATTCTCCTGGGAGACCCCTTCCTGTGAACGACATCGTCCTGTCCTCGACCTGGCCCCGGCACGGCGTCCCCGCCCCCGAACGGCGCACTCCCTGGCTGCGCGACGCGCTCGCCGCCGAACCCGACGACGGCCGCACCCTGCCGCTCGCGGGCGAGCTCGACTGCGACGTCTGCGTCGTGGGCGGCGGGTTCACCGGCCTGTGGACCGCCCTGGAGATCCTGCGCCGCGCGCCCGGCACCGACATCGTGCTCATCGAGGCCGACATCTGCGGCGGCGGGGCCAGCGGCGCCAACGCGGGCTATCTGATGCCGATGTGGGCCCGGTTCAGCAGCCTGCTCGCCCTCGGCGGCCCCGAGGAGGCCCGCCGGATCGGCGAGGCGTCCGCCCAGGCCGTGGACGACATCCTGGCCTTCGCGGACGAGCACGGCATCGACATCGAGTACCGCCGGGGTCCGTGGATGTGGGCCGCCTCCTCACCGGCGCAGCGCGGCTCCTGGCAGTCGACCCTGGAGGACCTGCACCGGGCCGGGATCGAGCCGCTGCGGCAGATCAGCGCGGCCGAGGCCCGCACGGCCATCGGCACCCGGAGCCATTACGGCGCGGTGCTCGATCCGGGCTGTGCCACGCTCCAGCCGGCCAAGCTGGCCCGGGGACTGCGCCGGGTGGCCCTGGACGCCGGGGTCCGCGTCCACGAGCGAACACCGCTGACCGCCCTGCGCACCGAGCCGGGCGGCCGCACCCGCGCGTACACCACCTACGGCAGCGTCCGCGCCGATCAGGTGGTCCTCGCCATCAACGCCTGGGCCGGGCAGCTGGAGGACCTGGGGCGCCGCATGGTGACCGTCGCCAGCGACACCGTCCTCACCCGGCCTGTGCCCGAGGCGCTCGCCGAGCTCGGCTGGACCGACGCGACCTCGGTCTGCGACTCCCGGCGCCGGCTGAACTACTACAGGACCACGCCCGACGGCCGCCTGCTGTTCGGCAAGGGCGGCGCCGGCGTGGCGTACGGGCACCACGGCCCGTCGACGCTGTGGGGGGAGCCGCTGCGGCCGGGCGAGCTGCGGCAGCAGCTGACCCGCATCCTGCCGGGCCTCGCCTCGGCCCCCGTCGACGCGGCCTGGACGGCCCCGGTCGAGTACTCGGTGACCTCGCTGCCCTTCGCGGGCCGGCTGAAGTCCGTCCCCGGCGCCAGCTACGCCACCGGCTACTCCGGCGACGGCGTCGGCCCCTCGCGCCTGATGGCGAAGGTTCTCGCCTCCATGGTCCTGGGCATCAACGACGAGTGGTCCCGGTCGGCCTTCGCCCGCCACCTCTCGGCGTGGATCCCGCGCGAGCCCCTCCGCTATCCGGGCTCACTCCTCGCCCTGCCGGCGCTGCGGGCGGTGGAGCGCCGCGAGGACTCTGGCCGGACGGTACCGCCGCTGCTGAAGCGGCTGGTGTCGGTGGACCCGTCGATGTTCCGCCTCTGAGCGAACAGGCCGTCCAGGCGTTCGCTAGACGAGTCATTCCGATGTGATCAGTGGTCGTAGGCGGTCAGGGACCGTATGACCGGTTGCCGGAGTTGTGGTGGTGCCAGATCGCCGCGGCCGGCGCGAGGACGCGCTACGCGACGCGGAGAGCGACACCGTGCGGTCGGGGCCTTGGCCCTCCCGGTCGTAGGCGACCTCGATGCCGGCTACCCGCACCGCGTGCATGACACCAGGCCACGCGCGGGTGCCGGAGGCGTCCTGTCGGCGGACTCCCCCGGCACCCGGCGTGCTCGTGCGGTGGCTATCCCTGGTCCGCCACGAAGGCGGCCATGCGGGTCAGGGCGGCGTTCCAGTTGATCGTGTGCTCGTTGGTCGACCAGGACTGGATGTCGTCGATGTAGCAGAACTGGCCGACGCAGCCCTGGAGTTTGCTCTGTGCGTAGGGGTCCTGGATGCTCGAGTTCGGTCCGCCCGCGAGGGTGCCCTTCGGCGGGTTCGGCTGGTTCGGGTCGAGCTGGCGGGCGTACCAGCGGCTGTGCTGGTTCTGGGCGCTGACCTCGCCGTAGCCGGTGACGTAGGAGATGTTCAGGGCGTTGCGGCCCAGGATGTAGTCCATGCTCTGGAGCGCGCCGTCCCGGTACTTCGAGGCGCCGGTGAGGTCGTACGCGGTGGCGAGGACGACGGCGTTGTTGAGGATCTGGTGGCTGGAGCCCCAGTCGTACTTGTTGCCGTCCGGCGCGTACGGCATGCCGTAGGGATGAGCCTTCAGGGTGGCCAGGTAGCGGTCGGCGCCCTTGACGACGGACTGGCGGACCTTGTCGCGTCCCGGCAGCCTGTTCGGCACCGTGGCGAGATCGAGACGGCCCGCCGCGCCCGTGCGGGCCCAGTCGAAGCCGACCGGGCTGAAGATGTCGGCCGTGTGGACCGGGGACTTCAGGATGTGGTCCTGGAACCGCTTCTCGCCCGTGCTGAGGTACAGCTCGGCCGCAGCCCAGTAGAAGTCGTCGGTGACGTCGCTGTCGGCGTAGGCGCCGCCGCCGATGCCGTCGCTCTCGGAGGCGTAGCGGTCGGGGTGCGCGAGCGCCGCCGACCAGGCCTTGCGGGCGGCCGCCAGCGCCCGGTCGGCGAACGCCTTGTCGTAGGGCCGGTAGAGGCGGGCCGCCTGCGCCGCCGTGGCCGCGAGGTTGAGGGTGGCCGCGGTGGACGGCGGGTGCAGTTCGCGCTTCTGCGGGTCCTCACTGGGCAGCAGCGGCAGGCCGGTCCACTGCTCGTCGTGCATCTTGTGGTGGGCCATGCCGGCCAGCGGCTTGCCGTCGGGCACCTGCATCTTCAGCAGGAACTCCAGCTCCCAGCGGGCCTCGTCGAGGATGTCGGGGACCTTGTTGCCGCTCTCGGGGATGGCGAGCGTGCCGTCGCCGAGCTTGCCGGCGTCGCCGGTGCGGGCGTGCAGCGCGCGCTCGTGGGTGCTCAGCACCTCCCAGATGGAGATGCCGCCGTTGACGACGTACTTGCCGTGGTCGCCGGCGTCGTACCAGCCGCCGCTGACGTCCAGGGTGTAGTCGCAGACGCCGGGCTGGCACGGCACGGCCGTGTCGCCCTTGTTGGGGGCCACGCCCACGTGCCCGGCGGGGCGGCCGTAGCCGGGCCGCAGGTCCTCGCGTATCGCGATGCCGCTGCGCTGGGTGTAGTAGTACTTCGCCGAGTCCACCCGGAGCCGCTCGTAGGCGCTCGCGCCGATGTCGAAGGGGCGGCTGGTCTCGCCGTCGGCGACCAGCGTGAGGCCCGTGCCCTTCGTGCGGTACGCGCCGAAGTCGATCGAGTGGACGTTCTGCCCGGAGGAGGCGTCGACGCCGCGCGGCACGGTCGTACCCCGGGCGACCACCCTCCCGCCGGAGGTCCTCAGCTCCCAGGGCAGTTTCGCCGTGGCGTCGGTGACCAGGGTGGCGTTCTTCGGCCCGGCGGGCAGATAGGCGACCTGGTTGACGCGGACCCGGGGCCCGGTGTCGGGCTCGTACGGCTCCGGCGCCACTCCGCCGAGCAGCGAGACGTCGTCCAGGCAGAAGCGCCAGGGATCCGCGCTGCCGCCGAGCTGGAAGCCGACCTGGGCCTGGGCGGTGTCCACGGGCGCGGTGAAGGTGTAGGAGTAGGTGTCGCCGGAGACGCTGAGCTGCGGCGACACCTCGTGGTAGGTGTCGTACGGCGACACCGACAGGCCGACGATGGCCCGCACGACGTGTCCCGCCGGCGTGCCGGTCGCGCTGAAGGAGAAGCGGTACGACTCCCCCTTCACCAGGGTGATGTCGTTCTGCCCGACGGCGGCGTCCCAGCGGTTGGTGGTGCCGCCGGGGACGTCGGCGCAGAGCCGGCCGTCGGACAGGCCCGCGGTGACGTTGCTGGTCGCCCACCAAGGGTCGGTGGTGGTGTCGAAGGTGCCGTTCCTGACCTGCTCGGTCTCTTCGGCCCCGGCCGGTGCGGAGGGCAGCGCCGTGAGCGCGGTCGCCAGGAGGGCCGTCAGGGACAACAGGGCGGTTCTGCGTCGTTTCACGTCTGGGCTCCTCTGGGGAGGTGCGGGTGGCGCTCGGCGTGGGAGCGCTCCCAGATGCGGATGCCCGCCATGGTTGTGGCTGATGTGACGCCCCGTCAACGGTCCGGACGGGACTGGCTTGTCGCCACCCGCCCGGACCGTACCTCCCGAGAGCTCAGGCGGCCGGGGTCTCCAGCCGGCTGATGCGGAGGGCGCCCCGGGCCTCGTCGGGGTGGCGGCTCGTCATCGTGAGCCGGATCCGGGAGCCGCGGACGGCCTTGAAGGTGATCACGGTCGGGGTGTCGGAGGCGGTGGCCCAGTCGACCGCCGTGTCCTCCACGGCCCGCCACGCACGGCCGTCCCACACCGCCACCTCGATCGCCGCGGGCAGGCTGTGCGTGGCGTCGACGGTGAAGGAGACGTCCACCCGGTCGAAGCCGCGGGTGCGTCCGTGGTCGACCGTGACCCAGTCCTCGGTGCGCGCCCCGTCGAAGGCGGGCAGCAGGGCCGTGGCCTGCTTGTAGAAGCCGTTGGACCAGCCGGTGGCCGGGTCTGCGTCGAGCATGGCGGCGGGCAGGGTGTCCGGGCGGCCGGAGTAACTGGCGTCCGCGTGCGGGTAGTCGACGGGCGCGGGATGATCCGGCCGGAAAGCGGCCGGGGCGGTCTCGGCCCGGTCCCCCGCCCGGGTGGCGCGTACGGTCGCCGTGCCGGTGCGCAGTCCGTCGGCGCGGGCGGTCACCTTCACCGTGCCCGCCTTCGTGCCGGAGCGGACGATGGCGAGGGCCTTGCCGTGGAAGGCGGTGCGGGTGCTCGCCTGGTAGCGCTCGGCGCTCTCCTGGCGGCCGTTGTCGAGCCCGGCGAGGGAGCCGTTCGCCACCTCGAAGGAGAGCAGGTGCTCCGCGTCGGGCACCACCACACCGCGCCGGTCGACCACCTCGGCGGTCACGAAGACCAGCGAACGCCCGTCGGCGGCGAGGGACTCGCGGTCCGGCGTCAGGCGTATCGCGTGCGGGGCGCCGGCGGTGCGCAGCACGTCGGTGGCGACCACCTTGCCGTCCCGCCGCGCGACCGCCTTCAGCTCGCCCGGCGCGTAAGGCACCTTCCAGGTCAGGTGGAGCTTGCCGGCGCTGCCGTTGGGGCTGGTGTAGCTGCCGGGGTAGGGGCCGTCGGTGAAGGTCTTGTCGTCGCCGGTCGCCTCGGTCGTCTCCAGGTACGTGCGGCCGTCGACGGTCTTCTTGGTGTCGAACCGCCGTACGCCCAGGGACTTTCCGTTGAGGAACAGCTCGACGGTGCCGACGTTCGAGTACGCCCACACCTCGACCGTGTCGCCCTCGGCATGGTTCCAGGTCATCGGCAGCAGGTGGACCATCGGCTTCTCGGTCCACTGGCTCTGGAACAGGTAGTACATGTCCTTGGGGAAGCCCGCCGTGTCGACCGCGCCGAAGAAGGACGCCTTGACCGGGAAGACGTCGTAGGGCGTGGGCTCGCCGATGTAGTCGATGCCCGACCACAGGAACTGCCCGGTGAACCACTTGCGGTCCCGGTCCTTCTTGTGGCCGTACTCGCCGCTCATGGTCCAGGAGGCGAGGTTGTTGTCGTAGGAGGAGGTCCCGCGCCTTCCCGGCGTGTAGTTCTCGCCGGTGTTGAGGTGCTCGGGCTCCTGGTACTCGCCCCGGGTGGAGGTCTCCGAGGAGGACTCGGACTCGAAGAGGAAGAGGTGCGGGTAGGCCGCGTGCAGCTGGTCCACCGACTTGGCGGTGTTGTAGTTGAGGCCGAGGCCGTCCAGCTTGGCCAGCATCAGGTCGGCCGCGGAGCCCTTGGCGGGGAGGCGGCGGTACTTGTCGGAGCCGATGACCAGCGGGCGGGTGTCGTCGGCGGCCCTGATCGCGGCGATGATCCGGTCGGCCATGGCGAGGCCGGCGGTGGAGGTGGAGTCGGGGACCTCGTTGCCGATGGACCACATCAGCACGGCGGGCGAGTTGCGGGCCGCCAGCACCATCTCGGTCGCGTCCTTGTCGCACCACTCGTCGAAGAACCGGCCGTAGTCGTACCGGTTCTTGCCGGTGCGCCAGCAGTCGAACGCCTCCACCAGCATGACGATGCCCAGCTCCTCGCAGACCCGGATCACCTCGGGCGCGGGCGGGTTGTGGGAGGTGCGCAGGGCGTTGACGCCCATGGACCGCATGATCTCCATCTGGCGACGGATCGCGTCGATGCTGACCGCGGCGCCGAGCGCGCCGAGGTCGTGGTGGAGGTCGACGCCCTTGAGCTTGTGGTGGGTGCCGTTGAGGAAGAAGCCCTCGTCCGGGTCGAAGCGGAAGGTGCGGAACCCGAACGGCGTGCGGTAGGTGTCGGTGGTCCTGCCGCCGACGCGCAGTTCGGTGAGCAGGGTGTAGCGGTGCGGGGCCGCGATGTCCCAGAGCCGGGGGCGCCGGACCGTGAGCTCGTGGGTCTCGGTCTTCTCGTCGGTGACGGCGGCCGTGGAGGAGGTACGGGCAACCGTCCGGCCCTTCGGATCGACGATCCGGGAGACGACCTCGACGTCGGCGCCCGCGCCCGACGCGTTGACCACCGACGTGTCGACCCGTACGACGGCCCGTTCGGCGGAGATCTCGGGGGTGGTGACGCGGGTGCCCCAGCGGGCCACGTGCACCGGCTCGGTGATCACCAGGCGGGCCTCGCGGTAGATACCGCTGCCCGAGTACCAGCGGCTGCTGGGGAGCCGGTTCTGGACCTTGACCGCCAGCACGTTCTCGGTGGTGCCGTCGGTGTGCACCAGGCCGGTGAGGTCGAGGGCGAAGCCGGTGTAGCCGTAGGGGTGGCGGCCGGCCTCCTTGCCGTTGCAGTAGACGTGGGAGTCCATGTAGACGCCGTCGAACTCCACCGAGATCCGCTTGCCCGCGAGGGCGGGCGGCAGCGTGAAGGCGAGGCGGTACCAGCCGAGGCCGCCGGGGAGGAAGCCGGTGCCGCTGGTGGTGCCGTGCTCGGTGGTGGGGGTCTGCTCGATGCTCCAGTCGTGCGGGACGGCGATCTCGCGCCATCCGGAGTCGTCGTGTCCGGGAAGGTGGGCGTCGGCGTAGGCGCCGGTCGGGTCGGTGATGCCGCCCGGGTTGACCAGCGCGAAACGCCAGCCGTCGCGCAGGGCGACGGTGCGGCGGCCGGACGCGCCGCGCGCCTCCTCGGCCGCCCACACCTCCGGGGCGCCCAGCAGTGTTCCGGCCGCGGGCGCGGCGGCGGAGGCGAGCAGGACCGATCTGCGCGTGACCGACATGGCGGCTCTCCCTCATAAGACCCAGAAATACTCACAACTAATCGTGAACGAACAGATTCTGTCGAGGTGTCACACCGGGCCGTCAAGGGTGCGGGAGCGTCGTTCTGCCCCGGGCGTCACATCGGCCGGAATCGCGCCTCGACCGTGTGCCGCCGGCCGCGCAGGGGTTACCGGTTCATGTCGGGCGCCCACGGACTAGTCTGGAACTCAAGCGACCTCCCTGATCACTGTGAGTGTCCGTATGGAGTGGCGACGATGAGCCCGGACGAGCCGTTCGACGATGGCGTGGCCGCCCGCGCCGTCATCGCCGCCGACGGCACGCTCACCGAGTGGAGCGAGGGCGCACACCGTCTGCTGGGCCATACGGCCGCCGAGGTGCTGGGCCGTCCGGCCGTCGAGCTGCTGGCCGACGGGGCGGAGCCGCCGCCCGTGCCCGCCGACGCCCGCTGGAGCGGGACACTCACGCTGCGTCACCGCGACGGGCACGCGGTCTCCGCGTGGGTGCTCGCCCACCGCAGACCGCCGGACGGCCCGGAGGCGGCCGAGTGGCTCGCCGTGTCCCCGCCTCAGGCCCCCGTGCCGGAGCTGCCGGACGATCCGCTGGTGCGGGCGGCCCTGACGCAGTCGCCCTGCGCCACGATGGTCTTCGACGAGCGGCTGCGGCTGCGCGGCGTCAACGACGCCATGGCGGACCTCCTCGGCCTGCCCCGCGACCGGCTGCGGGGCCTGCGGCCCACCGACATCGGCAGCCGGCCGCAGAACGCGGAGCTGGAGGAGTACCTGCGCCGCGTGCTGATCACCGGCCGGCGGCAGGACATGCAGACGTACATGAAGGCCAGCGGCGAGAACCGGGATGCGCACGCCTGGCTGGCCCGGCTCGCACCGCTCACCGAGGACTCGGGGCGGGTGCGGGGCGTGTGCGTGACGGCCCACGACTTCACCGACCAGTACCGGTCACGGGAGCGGCTCCAGCTGGTCAACGAGGCGAGCGTGCGCATCGGCACCACCCTCGACGTCACCCGTACGGCCCAGGAGCTGGCGGACGTGTGCGTGCCGACGCTCGCCGACTTCGTCAGCGTCGACCTGCTCGACGTACGGGAGCACGGCGGCGAGTCCGCCGGGCCGCCGGCCCCACCGGTGAGCCTGCGCCGGGCCGCCCACCAGTCGGTCAACCCGGGCAGCCCCGAGGCCGTGGCCAAGCCGGGGCAGGTGGACGTCTATCCGGAGAAGTCCCCGCAGGCCGCCTCGCTCATCGCGGGTCACGCGGTCGTGTCCTCCGCAGCGGACGGCGGCGACCTCGAACAGTGGCTCGCCTGGGACCCGGTCCGGTTCCGGCGGGTCCGCGAGTACGGCGTCCACTCCACGATGTCCGTGCCGCTCCAGGCCAGGGGCTCGACCCTCGGGGTCGCGGTCTTCACCCGCTTCCGGCGCCCCGAGCCCTTCACCGCCGACGACGTGCTGCTGGCCGAGGAGGTCACGGCCCGGGCCGCCGTCTGCATCGACAACGCCCGCCGCTACTCCCGCGAGCGTGAGACGACGCTCACCCTGCAACGCAGCCTGCTGCCCCGCACCCTGCCGCGCACCCCGGCGGTGGAGGCGGCCTCCCGCTACCTTCCCGCCACCCGTTCCGGCGTGGGCGGTGACTGGTTCGACGTGATCCCGCTGTCCGGGATGCGCGTCGCGATGGTCGTCGGCGACGTCGTCGGCCACGGCATCCAGGCCTCGGCCACCATGGGCCGGCTGCGCACCGCCGTCCGCACCCTCGCCGACATCGACCTGGCCCCCGACGAGCTGCTCACCCACCTCGACGACCTGGTCGTCCGGCTGTCCCAGGAGTCCGGCAGCGACGCCGCCACCGGAGAGGTCGGCGCCACCTGCCTGTACGCGGTGTACGACCCCGTGTCGCGACGCTGCACCCTGTCGCGGGCCGGGCACCCGCAGCCCCTGCTGGTCCCGCCGGACGGCCCGGCCCGGCAGCTCGACCTGCCCTCCGGTCCCCCGCTCGGTGTCGGGGGGCTGCCGTTCGAGTCCGCCGAGGTGGAGCTGCGGGAGGGCAGTGTCCTGTCGTTCCACACGGACGGGCTGCTCGCGAGCCGCGAGCGGGACGTCGACGCGAGCCACCGGATGCTCCGCCAGGCCTTGTCGGCCCCCAGCGACTCCCTGGACGAGACCTGCGACCGCGTGTTGCACGCCCTGCTCCCGCCGGGCGGCTCCGCCGACGACGTGGCCCTGCTGCTGGCCCGCACCCGCGGCCTGCCGTCCTCCCAGGTGGCGACCTGGGACATCCCCGCCGACCCGGCGCTGGTGGCCCCCATCCGCAAGCAGGTCGTCGACCAGCTCGACCGGTGGGGGCTGATCGAGGCCACCTTCACCGCGGAACTGGTGGTGAGCGAGCTGGTCACCAACGCCATCCGCTACGGCGCCGCGCCCATCCGGCTGCGGCTGATCCACGACGCGTCCACGCTGATCTGCGAGGTGTCCGACACCAACCACACGGCGCCGCACCTGCGCCGCGCCAAGACCTGGGACGAGGGGGGCCGCGGGCTGCTCCTGGTCGCCCAGCTCACCCAGCGCTGGGGCAGCAGGCACACCACCGAGGGCAAGACGATCTGGGCGGAGCTGGAACTGCTCGACGGCCTGTGAGCGGACACGGGCAGCGGGCCGTGAGGGCGACGGGGTCCTCGTAGCAGCCCTCTTACCGGCGCCTGGTTTCATGGGCGGGCACGACCTGACCACGTCGCGGAGGACGCCGCCCTGAACACCCCGCTCGCCGAAGTCCTGTCCGTGGCGCTGCTGGCCGCCGTGCTGGTCTGGGCGGTGATCCGTCCGCGGGGGCTGCCCGAGGCCGTGCTGGCGGTTCCGGCCGCCGGGCTCGCGGTCGCCATCGGAGTGATCCCGCCGGACCACGCGTGGGAGGAGATCCAGCGGCTGGGGCCCGTGGTCGGCTTCCTCGCGGCCGTGCTGGTGCTCGCGCACTTCTGCGACGTCGAGGGGCTGTTCACGGCGTGCGGGGCGTGGATGGCCCGCTGGGCGGCGGGGCGTCCCGCGCGGCTGCTGACGGCGGTGTTCGCACTGGCCTCCGTCATCACGGCCGTGCTCAGTCTGGACGCCACCGTCGTCCTGCTCACACCGGTGGTGCTCGCCACCGCCTCCCGGATGGGCGTCCGGGCCCGGCCGCACCTCTACGCCTGCGCCCATCTGTCGAACACCGCCTCGCTGCTGCTGCCGGTCTCCAACCTGACCAACCTGCTGGCCTTCACGGCGAGCGGGCTGAGCTTCACCCGGTTCGCGGCACTGATGGCGCTGCCCTGGCTGGTGGCGATCGGCGCCGAGTACCTGGTGTTCCGGCGCTTCTTCGACGACGAACTGACCGCCCCGCTCCCCTCCCCCGACCCCGCGACGCCTCCCGAGCTGCCGCTGTTCGCCCTGATCACCGTGGGCTGCACGCTCGCCGGGTTCGTCGTGGCCTCCGCCCTCGGTATCGCACCGGCGTGGGCCGCCCTGGCCGGCGCGCTCGTGCTGGCCGTGCGGTCGCTGCTGCGGCGGCGGGCCACCCCGCTGACGGTCGTGCGGTCCGCGGCACCGGCCTTCCTGGCGTTCGTGCTGGCCCTCGGTGTCGTCGTGCGGGCGGTCGTCGACCACGGGCTCGCCGACGCGCTCCACCGGGTGCTGCCCGACGGTTCGGGCCTGCTCACGCTGCTGGGCGTGGCCGCGCTGGCCGCCGTCCTGGCGAACCTCATCAACAACCTGCCCGCGGTTCTGGTGCTGCTGCCGCTGACCGCGGGGGCCGGTCCCGGTGCCGTGCTCGCGGTGCTGCTCGGCGTGAACATCGGCCCCAACCTGACCTACGCCGGATCACTGGCGACCCTGCTGTGGCGGCGGATCGTGCAGCAGCACGGACACCGGGTCGGGCTCGGGGAGTTCACCCGGCTCGGGCTGCTCGCCGTACCGGCCGCGCTGGTGCCGGCCGTGGTGGCGCTGTGGCTGTCGCTGCGCGTCGTCGGGGGCTGAGGGGCCCGAGGGCGCGTCCGGTCAGCGGTGGCCGCCTCCGCCGCCGTAGCCGCCGTACCCGTAGCCATGACCGGGGTAGCCGTAGCCGGGATACCCGTGTCCGGGGTAGCCGCCCTGGCCGTCCCCGTCCCCGTCCCCGTCGCAGGGGTAGCCGTACCGGTAGCAGGCCGATTCGGTGGGCGCCGCACCGGTCGGCGCCGGCCGCGGTGCCGCCGACGGGGTGGCGGACCGGGTCGGTGTCGGTGTCGCCGTGGGGGTCTTCGAGGGCGTCGGGGTGGGCGTGGGGCGCGGCGCCGGGGCGGCGGACCTCCAGTTGACGACCTCCAACTGGAGGTCCGCCTTGGAGGTGTCGATCGCCCAGCGCTGCACCTCGGCGGCTGCCCGGGTCTTGAGGACCAGGGCTCCCGAGCCGTCGGTCGCGGCCGGAGCCAGGGCGAGGTCCTGGTCCCAGCGGGGCACCAGGGCGCCCTGGAGGGTGAAGTCGTAGCGGATGTTCCTGGTGTCCGGCCGGGACTCTCCCGTGCAGGGGGCCAGCCGCACCGAGTAGCCGAGGTGCGAGTCCAGGCACAGGTCGGGGTCGGCGCCGTTGCGCAGCAGACCGTCGGTCTCGTACGTCCACTGCTGGGCGGCGTCCGAGGAGCAGGTGGTGAGCTCGGCCTCCGCGTCCTCGACGGCCTTCTCGCCCTCGATGCCGACGCACAGTCCGGAGGCGACGTTGTGCAACCGGCCTCGCAGGGCGCCCTTGTCGGCGTCGCCCGACCCGACCCACGACGGGTCGCCCGTCGGCTCGCCCGCACCTGAGCCGGGCGTCTTCGAGGGCCGGCCGGCACCGGCCTGCGGAGTGCCCTCGCCCGAGTTGCCCAGGGACCACACGACCAGCGGCAGGACGACCAGGCCGCTGACGGTCAGGATGCCCACGGTGAGGTTGCGTCGGCGGGCGGCACGGCGGGCCGACTTCTGGGCGGACCTGCGGGCCGCTGTGCGGGGGCCGTCGGCACGCGGGCCGGGGACGGCTCCGGCCGGCGGGGTGCCGGGCGGGGCGGGGAAGCCGTCGTGGGCGGGAGCCTGCGCTGCTTCCACCGTGGCGGGGACGGGAGCGGGTGTGGCGGGGGCGGGTGGCATGGCGGCCGTGCCGACCGGGTCGGTGAACGACTCCCCGACCCTGCCCGCGAGGACGACGGGGTCGGGGAAGTCCTCAGCGGCCACACCCCCGGGGAGCCCGTTCTCCGCGGTGGCCGTCTCCGTGCCGGGCCCCGGGGCGTCGGTCGCGCCGCTCTCCGCGGCGCCGCTCGGTCTGCTCTCCGCGTACTCCCGCCCGCCCCAGCCCAGCACGCCCTCCGCCAGGGCGAGACCGAGCCCGTGGTTGAACCGGTCGAGCTGGTCCGCGGCAGCGGCGCAGTGCCCGCAGCCCTGGATATGCGCGCGTAGATCGGGGTCGAGGTCGAGGGCGCCACGCCGGTACGTGACATCCAGCAGGCGCAGATAGCGCCGGCACTCCTCGTCGGGCGCGAGTTCGCGGTGCAGCTGGAGGCTCTCCTCGCGCAGCCGGTCACGGGCCCGGCCCAGTTCGACGCGGGCGCCCTCCTCGTCCAGGCCGAGCAGCCCGGCGGGGACGGCGAGCGGTTCGGCCTCGACCTCGACGTGCCACAGCAGGCAGCGCGCGGACTGGGGCAGCCGCTGGAAAGCGCCGGACAGCAGCCGCCGGTGCTGCTGCGGCAGCAGCCGGGCGGCCACCCGCTCCCCCTCACCGGCCCCGGACAGCAGCTGCGGGTGGAGCATGTCCCGCCTGTGGTCGGTGGCCCACTCGGCCGCGATACGCCGTACGGTGAGGAGCAGATGGGGCCGCCACGCGGAGGTGGGGCCGTTCTGGCGCAGGGTTTCGCCGAAGATCCGGGTGAACGCGGCGGTGGTCAGTATTCCGGCGGAACGCGGACCGTCGGTGCACAGCCGGGCGTAGGCGGAGGCCGCCTCCCAGTGCCGGTCCAGCAGTTCACCGACGGGGTGAAGCGCGGGGGTCGCCCCCGTCCACTTCCTGAGCTCGGCGCTCAGTTGCTCGTCCGTCGCGCCGATCCTGCGGGCCGGACCCGGAGAATTCGACGGGCCTGCGTCGTTCACGGCTGCATTCCTCTCAAGGACATGCGGAAGAAAGTCCATACCAAGGGGTATGCCGGCCCGGTGGCCTCGCGCATACGAAGAATGGCGTGTTGTCCGGACGCCGACAAGGCACACCTTTGCACAGGTCAGCAACAGGTAACAAGTGATCTCGCGGTTTCGTGCATTGTGGGCGCTGCCAGGGACTTTGACAAAGTGTCAAGTGCAGTGCAAAAGGGATTTCCGTGCTGTCCGTTCTGTTTTTCGCGACGCCTTTTCACTTCCAGGCGCCCCCGCTCCGGGCGCCGCCCGGAAACCATTGAACTGCCGTCTGCACAGCAGCTCACACCCTCGGACCGTCCCGGCAAGGCCCATTCTAGGACTCCTCCAGGAACCAATGGCCACACCGCTTCTCAGTCCCGCGGACCGCCGTGAACCGCGTTCCGGTACGCCCCGGGCGGTGTTCCGTACCGCTCACGGAAGACACGGTTGAAGTGGAACGGGCTGGCGAAACCCGAAGCCGCGGCAACGCGTTCCACGGGCAGGTCGGTCCCCTCCAGCAGCCGGGCGGCGTGACGCAGCCGCGCCTCGCGCAGGGCGCGCATGGGTGACTGGCCGAGCTGGCGGCTGAACAGATGGGCGAAGCGGGACGGCGACAGGGAGACCTGCCCGGCCAGCGAGCGGACGGTGTGCGGGGCGCCCGGGTCGGCGTCGATGAGCTCCTGGGCCCGGTGGATCCGTGGGTCGAGGCCGGGACGGGCTGCCGCCTGCCGGGCGCCGGCGGTGGTGAGGAGGACGATCTCCTCCAGTGCGCACAGCGCCAGTTCGCGGGCGGCACTGCCGTGCGCGACGGCGATCTGCCCGTCGGGGGCCGCCGCAGCGTCGGGCGGTCCCCCGGCGCCGGGCCGGCGGGCGTCGGCGTGCATCCGCCGGAACGCCGCCTCGACACGGCCGTGCACCGCGGCCCGGGCGGAGGTCACCACGTACACCCCGTCGCCGGCGTCGTGCGGCCGCAGCCACGCGGCCCACGACGGGCGGGCCTGGCAGTGCGCCCACCAGAACCGCCAGCGCCGGGCACCGGGCCCGACCGCGTACCCGTGCGGGGCACCGGGGGCGAGCACCACCAGCCGGCCCGCACCGGCCGAGGTCTCCACCCCGCCCTGCCAGAGCCGCCCCCGGCCACCCGTGGTCCAGGTGAAGAGCCAACTCGCGGCCCCGCGAGGCCGGTTGACGCCGTATCCGGGCGGCTGGTCGAAGTGGCCGAGCACGACCAGACCGGGCGGCGGTGCGGGGTCCCCGTCGGGCCCGTGCTCAGCAGTGCCGGGCAATCCGTCAGCACGCACGGACATCCCCCTCGGTGGCTCGGTGACCTAGCGTGTCGTGCCGGGGACCACTGACCGAGGAGTGCACTCATGACAGTCACGGGCAACGGTGCCGCCGGCGTTCCCATCCTGGACCCTGCCGCGCTCCGGCGGTACCGGGAGGGTTTCGAGGAGGACGGTTTCACGGTCGTGCGCGGGCTCTTCGGGGCCGACGAGACCGAGCGGTTGTGCGAGGAGTTCACGACGCTGCGGGCGGCCGGCCCGGTGCCCGGGCACTTCGAGCCGCGCGCGTCCGGGCCGGGCGCCGATCCGCTGCACGTCTGGCCGCGGGTGATGCACCCGCACGAGATCAACGACCTCGCTCGCGAGGTCCTGCTGGACGCCCGGCTGCGGACGGTTCTGGAGGTGCTCCTCGGGGAGGAGGCCCTGGCCGCGCAGAGCATGTTCTACTTCAAGCCGCCGGGCGCCCGGGGGCAGGCGCTGCACCAGGACAACTTCTATCTGCGGGTGGAGCCGGGCACGTGCGTGGCGGCGTGGCTGGCCTGCGACATGATCGACCGGGAGAACGGCGGGCTGGAGGTCGTGCCGGGCACGCACCGGATGGACCTGTTCTGTCCGCAGGAGGCGGATGCGGGAGTGTCCTTCGCCCGGGAGTACGTTCCGCCGCCGCCCGGTCTGGCCGCCGTGCCGGTGGGCATGGAGCCGGGGGATGTTCTCTTCTTCAACGGCAGTCTGGTGCACGGGTCGCAGCCGAACCGCGCGGCTGACCGGTTCCGGCGGTCGTTCATCGGGCACTACGTGGGGCGTTCGGCGGAGCGGATCGGGGGGTTCTACCGGACCATGACGATGAGCGGGGCGCGGGTTGTGCTGCCCGAGAGTGAAGGCGCGGGGCCCTGTGGCACGGAGTTCGCGCCGCAGGGGCCCCACTGATCTGTCGTCCCCATGGGGCGCTTTCAGTGGCCGGCGATCGGATGCGGCGTGTAGGGCTGCTCCAGTTCCTCGAGTTCCTTGTCGCTGAGCTCCAGCTCCACCGCTGCCACCGCGTCCTCCAGGTGCTGCGGCTTCGACGCTCCGATGATCGGTGCCGTCACCGTGTCCTGCTGGAGGAGCCAGGCGAGGGCGATCCGGGCGCGGGGCACGCCCCGTGCCTCGGCGATGCGGGTGACCGCCTCGACGATGGTGCGGTCGCCCTCCTGGTACAGCTTGCCGGCGAAGGGGTCGGTGGCGCCGCGCTCGGTCGTGGTGTCCCAGTCGCGGGTGAGGCGGCCGCGGGCGAGCGGGCTCCAGGGCAGCACGCCGACGCCCTGGTCCGCGCACAGGGGCAGCATCTCCCGCTCCTCCTCGCGGTAGAGGAGGTTGTAGTGGTTCTGCATGGAGACGAAGCGGGTCCAGCCGTTCAGCCGGGCGGTGTACTGGGCCTTGGAGAACTGCCAGGCATACATCGAACTGGCCCCGATGTAGCGTGCCTTGCCCGCCTTGACGACGTCGTGCAGGGCCTCCATCGTCTCTTCGACCGGGGTGTGCGGGTCCCAGCGGTGGATCTGGTAGAGGTCGACGTAGTCGGTGCCGAGGCGGGTGAGGCTGTGGTCGATCTCGGTCATGATCGCCTTGCGGGACAGACCGGCACCGTTGGGCCCGGGCCGCATCCGGCCGTGCACCTTCGTCGCCAGCACGATCTCGTCGCGGCGGGCGAAGTCGCGCAGCGCCCGGCCGACGATCTCCTCGCTGGTGCCGTCGGAGTAGACGTTCGCCGTGTCGAAGAAGGTGATCCCCGCCTCGACCGCCTGCCGGATCAGCGGGCGGGAGGCCTCCTCGTCGAGGGTCCACTCGTGCGTACCGCGGTCGGGCACGCCGTAGGTCATGCACCCCAGACAGATCCGCGAGACGTCCAGGCCCGTCGAACCGAGCTTCACGTACTGCATCGTTGCTGCTCCTGCCTTCGGGAGGTGTTCCAAGGGGAGCGTATGTGCTCGTGTGCACTCGAAGCCGCGCCGGCTGACGGGCCGTCACCGTCGGTGCCCCCGGGTGACCGACCGGAGTGGGAGCGGCCGGGCGGCCGGACCGCTCCGCATCCGCGGCACAGGTGACCGGCGCCCGGCCGGTCGGGGGCGAACAGGAGGACGCCGCGGCGGCACGACGGAGGACACTCAGAGCCCTGACCGTGGCGGCCGCGGCATCCCTCCCCTCCGCCTCGACCGCCTGGAGCCGGCCGGTCCCACCGCAGCCCGAGGCCCGGGCACCGGCGGCGGCCGGGCCCGCGACGCGGTGGGCACCGGCCGGGGAGCTGCGTGGCGCGGACGGCGAGCGGGCCGTCGTCAGCCTGTGCGCGGGCAGCGGCACGCCGGTGATGGCGGTCTCGGCGCCCGCGACCTGCCACCGCCCCGGGACGTCCGTCCGGTACGCCTGTCTCACCTCCGATACCTGGACGGCGCGACGCGAGGGCGCGACGGTCGCCTCCGGGACGCTGCCCGGTTCACAGCCGTCCCCGGGCCCGGGGACGTACGGCGTCACCGCCACCGTGCACGTCCGTTCCGCGCCGGCCGGTGTGGACCCGGTGGGCGGTTCGGGCTGATCGGCGAGAGGCGACGGGGATGCTGATCAGCGCGGCGGACGCCCGGTGTGTCGTCGACAGCCACACGTCGAAGGCCCGGCTGACGCACTCCGCGGACTGCGCCCTCACCGACCTCCAGCCGGGGCGTCCGGCGATCGTGGGCGTGCGGGTCACACTGACGTCGGCCTGCTCGATGGTGGTCTCGAAGCTGGGCTACTGGATACCGCACGGGCAGGCGCTGTACACCGGCGGCCCGGTGGAGGGGCCCACGGTCGGCTGCGACTGACCGTCAGCCGCGTTCGACCAGGTCCAGCGCCCGTCCCCAGCCGAACTCCGGCCGCCCGCCGTCCGCGTCGGGCTCTCCGGTGTAGGGCTGCCCGAACCGCACGCCCATCCCCCGCAGCCGTTCGAGACTGTCCCGGTAGGCGGGGTGGGAGGCCAGCGCGTCGGCCACGCACGGCAGGACGGCGATCGGCACACCGAGCCCCGCCGCCTCGCACAGGGTGCCCAGGGCGAGGGTGTCGGCGACGCCGGCCGCCCACTTGTTGACGGTGTTGAAGGTGGCGGGCGCGACGACGACGGCGTCCGGCGCCGGGAACGGGCGCGGCTCGCCCGGGGCGCGCCAGGCGGACCGGATGGGGCGGCCCGTCTGGGCCTCGACGGCCGCGGTGTCGAAGAAGCCGTTCATGGCGACGGGCGTCGCGATGACGCCGACCTCCCCATCACGCTCCTGCGCGGCGGTGATCAGTTTGCTGACGTCCGCGGCGATACCGGCGGCGCAGACGACGACGTAGAGGAAGGGCTTGCGGGCGGCCTGTTCGGTCATCCCGGAAACCCTAGCGACCGTGCCGGGCTCACCGGAGGGGGAACGTGGCTCCGCGCTCCCGCTCCGGCCGCGGGCCGCGGATGCGGCGCTCCCGCTCCTCGATCGGTACGTCGTTGATGCTCGCCTCGCGGCGGGTCATCAGGCCGTGCTCGTCGAACTCCCACAGTTCGTTGCCGTAGGAGCGCCACCACCGGCCGTCGGTGTCGCGGCACTCGTACTGGAAGCGGACGGCGATGCGGTTGCCGTCGAAGGCCCACAGGTCCTTGCGCAGCGCGTACTCCTGCTCGCGCTCCCACTTCCGGGTCAGGAACTCGGCGATCTCGGCGCGGCCGGTGACGAAGGTGTCGCGGTTGCGCCAGACGGAGTCCTCCGAGTAGGCGAGGGCGACCTTGTGCGGATCGCGGGTGTTCCAGGCGTCCTCGGCGGCCTGCACCTTCTGCGCGGCGGTGTCCCGGGTGAACGGCGGCAGCGGCGGGCGGTCGGTCATGGGGCCTCCCTGATCTACAGGGAGAACGAGCGTTCTCCACAGCGGCTGCTACGGTAGGAGAACGCTCGTTCTCGCGTCAAGGAGTGGTCGGACATGGACAGCGCATCGGCCCGCGAGCGGGCGCTGGACGCCGCCGAGGAGCTGTTCTACGGGCGAGGCGTGCAGTCCGTCGGCATGGACGACGTCCGCGGTACGTCCGGGGTCTCACTCAAGCGGCTCTACCAGCTGTTCCCGGCGAAGGAGCAGCTGGTGGAGGCGTATCTGGAGCGGCGTGACGCGCGCTGGCGCGGGCAGCTGGCCGAGTACGTCGAGCGGTACGGGGAGCCGCGGGAGCGGATCCTGGCCGTGTTCGACTGGCTGGGCCGGTGGTTCGGCGAGCCGGGGTTCCGGGGCTGTGCGTGGATCAACGCGTACGGGGAGCTCGGCGCGACGTCCGCGCGCGTGGCCGGTCAGGTGCGCGCACACAAGCGGGCTTTCCGGGACTACCTCGCCTCACTCGTCGACGCGGCGGGGCTGCCCGGCGCGTTGGCCGGGCAGTTGTTCCTGCTCGCCGAGGGTGCCATGGTCACGGCGGGTGTCACCAGGAGCGCCGAGCCCGCGGCCGAGGCGCGGGAGGCGGCCCGGCTGCTCCTGGGCGCCGGGTGAGGGACTGATGTGCCAGGCGTCAGCTCACCGCCTCCGGCACGGTGATGGCGCTCACCGGGCAGGCCCGGGCCGCCTCCCGTACCAGCGGACTGCCGCCGCCGTCCTCCTGGCCGGGCAGCAGGGCGCCGTAGCCGTCGTCGTCCTGGGTGAACACGTCCGGGGCGGTCAGGGCGCACTGGCCCGCACCGATGCAGACGTCCTTGTCGATGTCGATGTGCATGTGCGGAAGTCTCTTACCAGGTCACGGGGAGTTCCAGCATCCCCTGGATCGTGTCGCCCGGCTTGAAGGGGATCTCCTCGGCGGGAGCGGCCAGGCGCAGGCCGGGCAGCCGGTCGAAGAGGGTGTGCAGGGCGATCTCCAGTTCGGCGCGGGCGAGGTTCTGGCCGAGGCACTGGTGGATGCCGAAGCCGAACGCGACATGGTGCCGGGCGGGGCGGTTCCAGTCGAGCGTGTCCGGGTCGGGGTAGACCGTCTCGTCGCGGTTGATGACGGAGGTCGCGAAGACCACGCCGTCACCCTTGCGGATCGTCGTCCCGGCCACCTCGATGTCCTCGACGGCCAGACGCAGCAGGCCGTCGGCGATCGACAGCGTCCGCATCAGCTCCTCGACCGCGGCCGGCAGCAACCCCGGGTCGGCGCGCAACTCGGCGAGCCGCTCGGGGTGCTGGAGCAGGGTGTAGGTGCCGAGCGAGATCATGTTGGCGGTCGTCTCGTGGCCCGCGACCAGCAGGATGAGGGCCAGGGCGGTCAGTCCCTCGCGGTCGAGCGCGCCGTCGCGCAGCTGCCGGTGGACCAGGTCGTCGAGCAGGCCGGTGCCGGGGTCCTGCCGCTTGCGGTCGACCAGCTCGCCGAAGTACGCCTCCAGCCGGTCGCGGGCGTCCTCGACGTCGGCGGTCTCCGGGCCGCGCAGCAGGCGTCGTGACTGTCTCTCGAAGAAGTCGTGGTCGGCGTACGGGACACCGAGCAGGGCGCAGATCACCATGGACGGCACGGGCAGCGCGAAGGCGCTCACCAGGTCCGCGGGCGGGCCCTGGACGATCATCGCGTCGAGCCGTTCGTCCACGATCCGCTGGATGCGTGGCCGGAGTTCGACCGCCCGTTTGAGGGTGAAGTCGCCGACGACCATCCGCCGCTGGGTGCGGTGTTCGGGGTCGTCGACGCCGAGGAGGGCTGTTCTGCGGTTCTTGATCCCGGCGAACCGCCGGGTCGGGGCGGGGAAGCCGGGACGGCTGCGGTTGGAGGACAGGCGCGGGTCGGCGAGCAGTGCGCGGGCGGCCGCGTGCCCGCTCACCAGCCACGCCTCACGGCCGTCGAAGAGGGTGATGCGAGTCAGGGGGCGCTCGCTGCGCAGCGGATCGTAGGCGGCGGGCGGCTGGTAGGGGCAGGTCCGGCTCTGGGGGAAGGCGACGGGTGCGGTCGTTTCCGTCATGGAGACCTCGCAGACGAAGTGTGCGTCGTGCCGACCCCCATGAGATGCCCAGGGCATCTAATGGGGCGACGCGAAGTTCGGCCAGATCGGTGGCGGCGGCAACTCGGCTGAGGAATGCCGTCTTCCAGTTCGAACTCCGGTGTGCGTGGGAGGGGTTGGAGAGCTGGGCCCGTGCCGGGAGCGGAGGCGCGTCGGGCCGGATCGAAAACCGGTTGCCGGTGGGACGGAACGGGGCCCAGGATCCGGTCATGCCTCCGTTCGCCGTCCTTGCGCCGCTGTCCGCCGCCGCTTCCGCCGCGCGCCGACAGCAGCGGTCCGGCCGCCGTGGAGGGCCGACGCCGCCGCGGTCATGACGGCCGCGCTCATCGCGGGGCTGCTCGCCGGGTACGGCGTCGCCGTCCCCGTCGGCGCGGTCGGGACGTACCTGGTCTCCCTCACTGCCCGCACGTCCCTGCGCACCGGTGTCTGCGCCGCGCCCGGCGTCTCCACCGCCGACGGGCTGTACGCCCTCGCGGCCACGCTCGGGGGCACGGCCCTGGCCGGCGCGCTGCGGCCGGTGCTCGGCACGCTGCGGTGGGTCTGTGTCCTGGTGCTGCTCGCGCTGGCGGCGTGGAGCGCGGTCACCGCCGTGCGCGAGTACCGCGGCCACCGGCTCGCCACGCGGACGGCTCCCGCTCCCCCGGGTCCCGCGCGGGCCTACCTGGGGCTGCTCGGCATCACCCTGCTCAACCCCACCACCGTGATCTACTTCGCGGCACTCGTGCTCGGCTCGCACGCGACGGGCCCGGCCGGCCCGCTGGAGCAGGGCGTCTTCGTGCTCGCCGCCTTCGCCGCGTCCGCGAGCTGGCAGGTGCTGCTCGCCGGGAGCGGAGCCCTGCCGGGGCGGGCGCTGACCGGCCACCGGGGCCGGCTGGTGACGGCGCTGGTGGCGGGCGGGGTGATGACGGTGCTGGCCGTGCGGATGGCGGTGGCGTTGGGGTGAGCGCGACCGGCCGGTGGGCGTCCGGCCGGGATATGTCGCGGTGCGGATGATTCGCGGGCGTAGCGGTGTTGAAAGCCGGTGCCAGTCAGCCGTGAAGCGACGATGGGACGGATGTCATGCCTCTCGAGGGCGAGTACGAACCCAGCCCGACACAGTGGGTGCGCAAGCAGGTGGAACTGTACGAGAGCTCCGGCGGCACGGAGGGGACGACCCTGCAGGGCTCCAAGATGCCGGTGGTCGTCCTCACCTCACGGGGTGCCAGGAGCGGCAAGCTGCGCAAGTCACCGGTGATGCGGGTGGAGCACGAGGGGCGTTACGCCGCGGTCGCCTCTCTCGGGGGCGCACCCAAGCACCCGGTCTGGTACTTCAACATCAAGGCCGATCCGCACGTGGAGCTCCAGGACGGTCCGGTGAAGCAGGACATGATCGCCCGTGAGGTCACGGGCCAGGAGAAGGCCGAGTGGTGGGAACGCGCCGTCGCGGCGTATCCGGCGTACGCCGACTACCAGAAGAAGACGGACCGGGAGATACCGGTGTTCGTGCTGGAGCCGGTTGACGGCGGGTGAGTCACCGGGTGCCGGAGAAGCCGACCACCCTGTCCGGGGTGGTCGGCGAAAAACTTCTCCGGGTGCCGCATGAACCGTCCGCGACGGGGCACGCGTGGGTCAGGCCCCGCCGCGTTCCCCCGTCGCGGCGGGGCTTTCTGCTGCCTCCCGCGCGCGACGGTCGGTGACGTCGAGGAAGATCTGGTCGGCCTCGGGGACCGTTCGGGCGATGGAGCGCTTGATGCGGACGGCGACGTCCTCGACGCGCTCGCTGTCCAGGCCGGGCACGAGGTCGACGCGGGCGGCCACGAGGGCCGAGTCGAGGCCCGTCTTCATGGTGAACAGGGCCTCCACACTGTCGATCTCGGGCTGTGCCCGCAGCAACTCCCGGATCCGCCCGCTCGCCTCCCGGTCGGCCGCCTCGCCGATCAGCTGGTCGCGGGCGTCACGGCCCAGCCGGTAGGCGACGTAGACCAGCAGCGCGCCGATCGCCAGGGAGGCGGACGCCTCCCACACCACCTGGCCCGTGACCATGTGCAGCGCCATACCGGCGATGGCCAGCGTGACGCCGAGCACCGCGGTGCCGTCCTCGGCGACGACCGTGCGCAGGGCGGGGTCGCGCAGCCCGGTGACCGTGCCGCCCTGCCGACGCACCTGGTACAGCGCCCGCAGCAGAGAGGCGCCCTCCGCGAGGAGGGCGATTCCGAGCACGATCAGACCGGCGACATAGCCGCCGAGTTTCTCCTCCCCTCCACTCACCAGGGCCTCGACGCCCTGGAAGAACGAGAAGCACCCGCCCATCACGAAGATCCCGACGGCCGCGAGGAGCGACCAGAAGAACCGCTCCTTGCCGTAGCCAAAGGGGTGACGCCGGTCGGCGGGGCGGCGGCTGCGGCGCAGTGCCGCCAGCAAGAACACCTCGTTCAGGCTGTCGGCCACCGAGTGGGCCGCCTCCGACAGCAGTGCCGGGGAGCCCGCGGCCAGGCCGCCGACCGCCTTGGCCACCGCGATCACGAGATTGGCAGCGAGCGCCACCAGCACGGTGACGCGTGTCCTCCGATCAGTTCCTTCTTCACTCACCCACGCCGATTGCCCCAGTCGGCGGTGCTCACACCGTGCCGTCGGCGGAAAAAGGGGAACGCGTTCACCAGGGCACACGCACGACAGGCAGGCCGCACCCAGGCCGAAGGAGGTCATCCACATGAGCCGCGACGACGGCAACAGCGCCTACGGAAGGAGGGCGTTCAAACGGTCCAAGGCGCATTTCACGGACCGGATCACCGCCGAAGGCCGGGACGGCTGGCCGGTGGAGGCCGGACGCTACCGTCTGGTCGTCAGCCGCGCCTGCCCATGGGCGAGCCGGTCGCTGGTCTCCCGGCGGCTGCTCGGCCTGGAGGACGCGCTGTCCCTGGCCGTCGCCGACCCGATCCAGGACGACCGCAGCTGGCGCTTCACGCTGGATGAGGACGGCCGCGACCCGGTCCTCGGCATCCGCTACCTCAGCGAGGCCTACGACCGGCGGGAGAGCGACTACCCCGGCGGTGTCAGCGTGCCGGCGATGGTGGACGTGCCCAGCGGGAAGCTGGTCACCAACGACTACCAGCAGCTGACGCTCGACCTCGCGACCGAATGGACGGCCCTGCACCGGGAGGGCGCGCCCGATCTGTACCCGCAGAAGCTGCGCGACGAGATCGACGAGGTGATGGCGGACGTCTACGAGGACGTCAACAACGGCGTGTACCGGGCGGGTTTCGCCACCGAGCAGGAGGAGTACGAGGCCGCCTGCGCGGGTGTGTTCCGGCGGCTGGAGCTGCTCGCGGACCGGCTGGAACGGCAGCGGTACCTCGTCGGCGACACCATCACCGAGGCGGACATCCGGCTGTTCACCACGCTGGTCCGCTTCGACGCGGTCTACCACGGCCACTTCAAGTGCAACCGCTGGAAGCTGACGGAGAACCGGGTGCTGTGGGGGTACGTCCGGGACCTCTACCAGACGCCCGGCTTCGGCGACACCGTCGACTTCGACCACATCAAGCGCCACTACTACCAGGTGCACACAGGCATCAACCCGACCCGCGTCGTGCCGCTCGGCCCGGACCTGTCCGGCTGGCTGACCCCGCACCACCGCGAGGAACTGGCCGGCCGGCCGTTCGGCGACGGCACGCCGCCCGGGCCGGTCCGCGCCGATGAGCGGATCCCGGCCTCGGGTACACCCTGACCACTTCCACCCATCCCTGACCGAACAAGGAGATTCACGTGGCCAAGAAGAAGAAGCTTCCCTTCGCCTACCAGCCCCTCGGGTTCGTGCTGGGCTGGTCGGGCGGCTGGCTGGCCGGGCTGGCCTTCCGCAAGACGTGGATGGCGATCCGAAACGAGGAGGACGCGCCCGACGCGCTGGACAAGGACCGCGGCTGGGGGGAGATCCTGCTGGCCGCCGCGGTCCAGGGCGCCATCTTCGCCGTGGTGCGCAGCGCCGTGGACCGCGCGGGCGCCAAGGCCATCGAGCGTTCCACCGGCACGTGGCCGGCCGGGGAGAAGGGCGGCCGCGACTGAGAACGACGCGGCCCCGCCCCGCCGGTGCGGCGGGGCGGGGCCGGCCTGTGTGTTGGGGGGCCGCCGCCCCCACATAGGTGTTGGTCGTGCCCGCACGGAGATCGCGGGAGCGCCACCGGAAACCGGCCCGCCGTCTCCGGTCAGCCCTGTTTGGGCGCGGTCGGCGGGGTGCGGCGCACGACGAAGGAGTGGCCTGCCGGGTCGGCGTAGCCGCGCTCCTCCAGGGGTCCCGAGGCCTCCTTGGCCTCCAGGGGGCGGCCGCCGAGGGAGATGATCCGGCGTTCCACGGCGTCGAGGTCGTCCACCACGAACTCCAGGTGGGCCTGGAGGGAGTTCTCGGGGCGGGGCCAGCTGGGCGGTGTCGCGTTGACGTCCCGGCGCAGGGCGACGCGGAAGCCGTCCGCGCCCTTGATCTCCACCCGGTTGGCCGTCGCGTCCGACTCCTCCCCCTCCAGCAGTTCCTTGTAGAACACGGCGAGCTTCTCGGGCTCGGCACAGTCGAGCACCAGAACACCCGCTTTCACCAGTGCCATGTCTCCTCCGCAGGATTCCGGCCGCGGGGCGTCGCGCCCCGCGGCCCTGTACCTTGCGGTTATCCCCGTCCGGCCGATTCAGTCGGCCGTCAACCACCGTCCGTCGCGCATGAGTTCGCGGCCGTCCAGTTCGTCGGCCTCCCGCCAGGCCTGTACCCGCTGCGGCACGACGCGGAAATAGAGGTACGGCGTGGCCTGTCGGCGGGGATCGAACCCGGTCTTGGCGGCGAAGAGTTCGGCGTCCTGCTCGGTCAGCTCACCGGGCTGGACGGTCTCCACGGTGCCCTCGACGAGCACGACGTCCCGGGTCGGCCCGATGCCCACCCGGGCCCGGCCGGACGCGGCGAGGTTCCGTCCGGTGGGGCTGGACGCGGGCGTGGCGAACAGCAGGTACGAGCCGTTCCAGAGGAAGGACAGCGGGACGAGGTAGGGCGTCCCCGACGCGCCGTCGGCCGTGGCGACCCAGGCGTCCACGTCGTGCTCCAGACGGTGCAGGGTGTCCTTCTTGCGCTGCTCAGTGCTGCGTACGGGTGCGGACGTCATCGTCGGCGATCCTCCTGAAACGTCGTCAGCGGCCGCGTACCAGTGTGACGTTCCGAGGCTGCGTAGACCCGGTGAACAAGCCGGGACCCGGTGAGGGATGAGGGAGTATACGCAGCTCCAGGGGTTCGGGCAGTAACGGAGATCACGGCAGGGTCACGGAATGGCATGTTCACGCCCTGGGCAGCCTCGTACCGCTTCTCGGTTCAACTTTCGGACTGCGAAGCCGAGTTCGAGTGTGCGGGCGGTCACGCCACCGTCCGCTAGCAGGGGTGAGGGGACTCTGCGTTCCGTCTCCCGAAAGGAAACGCATGCCTCAGGACGTCCGGTTCGACCTGCCCTTCGACACCCCGGTCAGCTACCCACACGCCTCGGGCGAAGCAGCGCACCTCGGATCCAGGGGTCGCGCTACGCCTGACGGGCCGCGAGTGCTTCCTGATCGACACAGCTGAGGCGGCGAGGCAGGTGCTCGCCTTGCAGCAGGAGTGCCGTCATCGCAGCAGTCGTGCCCCTCGCGGTCGTTCGTAGCAGGAGCCAAAGCCGGAAGCGTGAGTCCGGCTGTCCGGCGAGGCCGTCGCGGACAGTACAGAAGATTCCCGGACACGGCCGGTCAACGACCACGGTCGATCGATTCCGTTGCCAGGACCACAGCTCATTGGGAGACCGGTGTGAAATCTCGAGTCGCAGGTGCTGTTCCGAAGTCCGCCGACAGCTCGCTCCCGGCGCAGCCAAGCGCCCAGCTCCACCCCACGGAGGCAGGGGACACCCTGGCCCGCCTCTTGGTGAAACACATCAATGGGAGCACGGAGCAGTACCGAAGGTCCCAGAACGCCGCTCAGCAGCGGCTGAACGCATTCGGCTCCCCCCACTCCAGCACCACGCTGCATGTGGAGGGAGCCCTCCATCTGGCGCGGCCCGCGTTCCTCCCGCCCGACGAGGAGGGCTACGCCAGGTTGAGGCACCTCGACACCAGCCTGCGCATGATCGAAGCAGCCTTCCCCCAAGTCAGCACCGACATCGAGGTCTGCAGACTGAGCTGCACGATGCTGGAAGGGGCCTGGAGGAGCCGGGCGCTCACCCCGCCGCGCGAGGAGGAGCAGACAAGCGTCTGCGCCTGCCCTCTGTGCCGTCGGCTGCCCACGCCCCCCGCACGCACGCTGGACGACTACCGTTGGCGGCAGAGCGCCGGTCGTCCCCTCACCGTCAAGACCTGGCCATACCGCCGGGAACTCGACAGCGTCCTGACCGGTGGATGGTCCTGGACCCGGCAGATGAACGACCTCGAACGAGACCTCGGCCACCGCCACCGCTTCGAGGACGACATCCTCGTCTTCCACGAATACAAACGCGTGATCGACACCATCGACACAACGCGCCTCACCCAACACGCCGAAGGCCGCCTGGCCGAGAATTTCAGCACCAACAGCGCACGGGCCCTGGTCTCCGGACTCTTCGCAGCCCACAAGCGATCCGTCGACGAGTACTGGCTGCAACAGCACGACGCGGGCAGCGTCATGCTCCCCCAGACCAACCCCCTCAACCAGGGCACCTACTCAGCCCTGCAGATGCTGGACTGCCTGTTCTGGCACGTCGCCCCCGACACCGAACTCTGGCAGGAAGAGAACCTCGCCTCCCTGCTGCTGTGCCGCGTCATCGACGACATGGCCGATGTACGAGCCGACGCCCTCACCGGCGAGATCAGCAACTTCTGGCTCGCCGACATGCCCGTCCACACCAAGGCGCTCTACGCTGCCTGCGCGATAGCCCTCGTCAAGTACGGCTGCATGCCCGAGGCCCACAGCCCGATGTGGAACACCTGGCTGATGACCACCACCATCGTCTGGATGGGGCTCACGGGCCGCCACGCCCTGTGGTTCGACGGCATCACCCAGGGCCTCCCCCCGGCCGAGGAGTGCCCGCTGTGCGACCTGCAGCCCAACCCGTGCACCGGCATCCTCACCCACGGCACCACCCTCACCATCGCCCCGCGGCCCACCGCACCAGCACTGAGCACCCGGACCGCCGAGCTGTCCGCACGCTGTCGAGCCCAATACCCCCGGACATGGCACCTCTTCGACGCCGAGCTCCATGCCTTCGAAGCACTGCACGGCCCCTGGTACGGCAACACGGACAGCACATGGGAGATCTTGCGCCGCACCTACATCGCCGCCGTGGAGGCATCCAGCGCCGCACCCTCGCCGGACCGCGCCCGTCATGTCCAACAAGACGCCGGCGTAGTCGGATCCGAGAGGTTCCACACCCTGCACGACCCTCAGACCGGGAGGGAAGACACCGCACTGCTCGCCTACATGTTCGGCTGTGCCCACCCGCATTTCCTCTGGAACGCCACGGGATACCGTCCCACGGGCGTCGCAGGCGACTGGCTCGACGGCTGACGCCTCAACCCTGAAGGCTGGGGCCGCGCCCCGAACGGCCCCTGCTGAAGGGCGATGAAGAGGACAGCGCCGCGGCACCGCAACGCCCGCGTGGCCGTCGGCAGCGCGGCGACGGCCGCCACCGCGCCGTCCAGGCCGAGGCCGAGCGGACCACCGGCCGCTACGCCGCCACCGAGGAGTGCCCCGTGGCCACGGCCGAACTCCCCGGACGCAGCTCGGTTGAGGACCTGCCGGGCGTGTGAGCCACCGCCTGCACCCACGCACGGCGTTGCCCGGCCGGAAGCCGGCCGGGCAACGGTCTGCCGGCGTGGCCTAGACGGCGAACTCGACCGGCAGGCTGTCCAGCCGGGACTCCCACGTGGAGGCGGTCGAGCTGAGTTCTTCCGGCGGTACAGCCAGGCGCAGGTCCGGCAGCCGGTGCAGCAGGACGTCCACGCCGATCTCGATGATGGACTGGCCGATGTTCTGCCCCGGGCACTCGTGCGGTCCGGAGCTGAACGCCAGGTGCGACTGGTTGCCCTGCACGGCGACGGCCGAGTCGGGCCGTACCTCCGGGTCGAGGTTGCCGGCGGCCAGGCCCAGGATGAGCAGTTCTCCCTCCTGGACGTGATGGCCTCCGAGCTCCAGGTCGGCGGTTGCGAACCGGCCCGGCAGCACGGACAGCGGCGGGGTGTCCCACATGACCTCTTCCACCACTGAGGAGATGTTCAGCTCCCCGCTGACCAGACCGGACAGCCGGGCGGCGTCGGTGAGGACCCGTTGCAGGACCCGGGCCAGCAGGTTGCTGGTGGTGGTGTGCGCGGCGATCAGCACCAGGCGCAGATGGCTGACGACCTCGTCGTGGTCGAGGCCGGCCGGGTGCTCCAGCAGGGCCGTGGCGAAGTCGGAGCCCGGCTCGGCCCGCTTGCGCTCGGCGAGTTCCGCGAGGATTTGCATGATCCGGTCGTTGTGCTCGAGGGCACCCTCACCGCCCTTGAGGACCTCGGCGCACGACTCGATCAGGCGTAGACCGTCCGCCGTGGGAAGGCCCAGCATCCTGGTGAGCACGAGCATCGGCAGTTGCTCGGCGTAGTCGGCCACGAGGTCGGCGCGCCCGGCGTCGGCGAACGCGTCGATCTGCTTGTTCGCGAAGTACGTGACGTGCCGCCGGATACCCCGGGCGGCCGCCGCCTGCAACCCGTCGGTGACGGCGCCGCGCAGCCTGCGGTGCGGTTCGCCGTCCTGGGACACACAGTCGGGGCGCCAGCCGACCATCGGCATGATCGGCGAGGTCTCCTCGATCCGGCCCTCCCGCCAGTCCCGCCAGATCCGCGCGTCCCGGCTGAACTGGCGGGGGTTGTTCAGCACCCGCCGGTTGTCGCGGTAGCCGAGGACCAGCCAAGCGGGCACGTCGCCTTCGAGCAGAACCGGCGCGACCGAGCCGTGCTCCTTGCGCAGCCGCTCGTAGATGCCCACCGGGTCGGTCGCGGCGTCCGGGCCGTACAGCCTGGTCAGGTCGGCCCCGTGGTGGGCGACGGGGCAGCCCCGCACGGACTGGAGTCCAGAATCGGTCGAGTCGTTCATCGGGGCTCCAGGGCCACGGCCGAGCGTTCCTTCAGATGGTGGATCAGGGCGACGAGGACGTCACGGCTGGAGGCCCGGTCGCGGGCGTCGAAGGCCACGACCGGGGTGTTCTCGGGGATGTCCAGGGCGTCCCGGATCTCCGCCACCGGGTAGTTCCGGGAGTCGGGGAAGACGTTCAGCGCGACGACGAACGGGACGTCCTGCCGCTCCATCTCCTCGATCGCCCGGAAACTGGATTCGAGGCGGCGCGTGTCCACCAGGACGATCGCGCCGAGCGCCCCCTTGAACAGTCCGTTCCACAGGAACCAGAACCGCTCCTGGCCCGGTGTACCGAACAGGTAGAGCACCAGGCTCTCGTTGATGCCGATCTTGCCGAAGTCCAGGCTGACGGTGGTCTGCGTCTTGTCGGCGACACCGATGAGATCGTCGACGTCGGCGCTGGCCTCGGTGAGGGTCTCCTCGGTGGTGAGCGGCTTGATGTCGCTGACCGACCGGACCATGGTGGTCTTCCCGGTGCCGAACCCGCCGGCGATCATCACCTTCACCGAGCGGGTGTCCCCGGCAGCCCGCCCTCCGGGTTGGTCAAAGCCTTTCAAGTCCACTGAGTACCTCCTCAAGGAGCGCGAGGTCGGGCCCGCGGCCGGCGTCGTGTGCCGGGATGGGATTACGGGCTTCGACGCGACCTGCGTCCAGCAGGTCCGACAGCAGCACGGCGAGAATGTTGAAGGGCAGTCCGAGGTGGGCGCCGAGTTCGGCGACCGACAGCGGATCGCGGCAGCGGCGGAGGATCTCCTCGTGCTCGTGCTGCATGCCCGGTAACGGGGCGGCGCGGGCGACGACGAGGGTCGCCACGTCGAGGCTCGACGCCGAATCGCCCGGTCCGCTGCGCCCTCCGGTGAGGACGTAGTAGCGCTCGAGACCGGACGGGTCGGACGGCCTGCGGGGAGCACTCATCCAGAGTGCTCCTCCAGGCGCGGAGTGGTGCCGAGGAGCTCACCCATCCTGCGGGCCAGGTCCCTCATCTGGTGTCCGAGCAGGCCCTGGTCGAGGCCTTCCCTGGCGAGGACACCGAGGTACGTCTCCACACCGGCGCGGACGACGAACAGGTGCCCGCCGTCGACCTCGATCATCGCCAGGCGCAGCTGCCCGGCGAACTTGGGGAACTGCTCGGCGACCGGCTGGGCCAGCGCCTGGAGGCCGGCCACCACCGCGGCGAAGCGGTCGACGTCGTCGGGGTCTTCGGCGCCGTAGGAGGTGATGGCCTTGCCGTCGCTGGAGGCCACCAGGGCGAAGCGGATCTCCTGGATGCTCTCGACGAGATCGCGGAGCGCCCAGCTCACATCTGTTCCTTGCTGCGTCATGAGGACTAGTCGCTCTCTTCGATGCGGTGCTCTGTGGACTCGCGTCCGGCGGGGATGTCGCGGTCGTCGGCCGCCTGGGAGGCCTCTGCGGCGTCGCGTCCTGCGGTGGCGAAAGCCGCGAGACCGGAGAACGAGGCGTCCGGCGGTACGGCGGAGACCGTGCTCCGGTCGGTCCGCTCGGCCTGCCGGGGCCCGTCCGTCTCGCTCCGCTTGCTGCGGCGGCGCGGCAGTCCGCCGGGGGTGGTCTCCACGCTTTCCGGCCGCGCGGCCGGTGCCGGCGCGGTGACCGTCTCGCGGGCCGGGGCGGCCGCGGCGGTACGCACGTCCGGGGCGGGCGCGGCCTGGGTGGTCGCGCCCGCGGGCAGCGGGCTGAAGTACTTGTGCGGAACCACGACCACCACGGAGGTGCCGAGCCACGGCGAGTCCGCGAAGGTGACCCGGATGCCGTAGCGGCGGGCGAGGGCTCCGACGACGCGCAGACCGATGCTCGCGTCCTCGGTGATGCCGCCGAGGCCGGCGCCGGGCGCGGTGCCGGCGAGGGCGTGCTCGGCCTCGCGCTTCTTCTCCTCGCTCAGGCCCTTGCCGGAGTCCTGGATCTCGATTCCGACGCCGTTGGGGACCTCCTTGCCGGAGATGAGCACCGGCTCGGTGGGCGGCGAGTAGCGGGCCGCGTTGTCCAGGAGGTGGGCGAAGATCAGCGTGAGGTGGTCCACCAGACCACCGTCGACGCCGAGTTCGGGCAGCTGGCGCACCTGGACGCGGTGGAAGTCCTTGATCCGGCCGATGCCGCCGCGCACCACGCTCAGCAGCCGCTGCGGTTCCTGCCACTGCCGGCCGGGCCGGTCCGAGCCACCGAGCACACCGATGCTCGCGGCGAGCGAGTCGGCGGGGCCGAGTTCCTGGTCGAGCTCCATCAGACCGCGGGCGACGGCCGGGAGCCTGCCGTGCTCGCCCTGCATCTCGTGCAGCCGGCCGCGGAGCTTGCTGGTCAGGACGTGGATGCGGTTGCCGATGCTGATCACGGCCTGCTCGGCGGAGGTGGAGCGGTCGAATTCCGCCTCCAGGCCGATCAGGGCCGTGCGCAGCAGCTTGCGCAGTTCGGCCTGGAGATCGGCGCTGACCTTCGCGCACTGGGTGACGGTCGGCAGGACGTCGTCGATGGCCTCGCCGGAACGCAGCTTCTCCATCGCGTCGGGCAGCTGCTCGTCGGCGAGCCGGGAGACCGCGGCGAGCTGGTGGGAGAGCTGCTCCTGCCAGACCTCGGCCTGGTCGGCGAGCTGGGCCTCGTAGGACCTTGCCTGCTCGGTCAGCCGTTCCTCGTACGCCCGGGACTGGTCGGCGAGCTGCGACTCGTACGTGGCGCTCTGGTCGGCGAGGCGCCGCTCGTAGGCCGCGTTCTGCTCGGTGAGCTGGGACTCCAGGGTGGCGCGCTCGGCGGAGAACTTCCGTTCCAGGCCCGCCACGTGCTGCTGCCACTGCAGGTTGTGCTCGGCCTGCGTGGTGCGGAAGGAGCCCTCCGCCCGGCTCAGTTGGGCTCGGGTGCGCAGCAGCAGGCGTACGCACACGGCACCGGCCGCCGTCGCCGCGACACCGGCGACGGCCGCGGTCATTCGCTCCGAACTCATGAACGTGGCGGCAACCGTCCCGCCTCCCAAGCCCAGCGGCATCAACCACCAGCTGTACCAGGCGACAGGGGCCCGCGCCGCCGGCGGCGGAGTGGCGAGTTCCATCTGCATCCTTAGAAGCAACACGATCGAACAGGGGGGGTGGACCGCACTCATGAGTACGCACCGCGAGTCGACCGGACGCGATCGCCTCAACTCGCAGCGCCGATGGGAACCTTATCGGGTTTGAAGCCGAGAGGATCAACCTCATCCCCGCCGGACGTGAGGGTTCCAGTCACTCTCCGACAGAAAGCAACAAGTCGGCAAATGGCTTTGCCGCCGGTCCAGTTGGGCGGACGCAGGGGCCGTGCCCAGGTCAGCGGGTGGTCTGGAACGTGCGGCGGTAGGCCTGCGGGGTCACGCCGATCGCCGCGTTCAGGTGCTGGCGCAGGGAGGCGCCGGTCGCGAAGCCGACCCGGCCTGCGATCTGGTCCACCGTGAGGTCGCTGGACTCCAGCAGATACCGGGCCCGGGCCACGCGCTGCTGGATCAGCCAGCGGCCGGGGCTGACGCCCACCTCGTCGTGGAAGCGGCGGGCGAAGGTGCGCAGGCTCATCCGGGCGTGGCCGGCGAGATCGGCCAGGGTGAGCGGTTCGCCGAGGCGTTCCAGGACCCAGGAGCGGGTGGCCGCGGTGCTCGCGGCGCCCTGTTCGGGGACGGGCTGTTCGATGTACTGGGCCTGCCCGCCGTCCCGGAACGGCGGGACCACGCAGCGGCGGGCGACGGCGTTGGCCAGCCGGCTGCCGTGGTCCTTGCGGACCAGGTGCAGGCAGATGTCCACGCCGGAGGCGGCTCCGGCGGAGGTGAGGAAGGGGTGGTCGTCGACGAACAGCACGTCCGGGTCGAGGTCGACGTGCGGGAACATGCGCCGGAAGCGGTCGGCGACCTGCCAGTGGGTGGTCGCCCTGCGCCCGTCGAGGAGCCCGGCGGCGGCGAGGACGAAGGCGCCGGTGCAGATGGAGACGATGCGCGTCCCGGGGCGGATGAGGGCGAGCGCGGCCAGGACCTTGTCGGGTACCTCGTCGCTCAGACGGTCCGGCGCGACGGGCGCGATCACCACGGTGTCGGCCGTGGCGAGGGCTTCCGGGCCGTGTTCCACGGTGACGCCGAAGTCCGCGTCGGTGCGCACCGGCCCGCCGTCGACCGAACAGGTGAGGACCTCGTACCGGCCGTCGGCCGCGCCGAGGATCCGGCTGGGGATGCCCAGTTCGAAGGGGTACACCCCGTCCAGGGCCAGGACCACCACTCGTTCACGCCGCATGGCACGATCTTATCGAAGATTGACCATTCTGCCATTGGCGGGCCGGGCGCGGAACGGCACGCTGGGACACCATGAGCACTCAGAACACGATGCGAGCCATCAGCCAGGACGTCCTCGGCGGTCCGGAGGCCCTGAAGGAAGTGGAAATCGAGCGCCCGGAACCCCGGCCGAACGAGGTGCTGGTCCGGGTACGGGCCGCCGGGGTCAACCCCACCGACTGGAAGCACCGGGCGACCGGGGGCTTCCTGGGCGAGCCGCCCTTCGTCCTCGGCTGGGACGTCTCCGGGGTGGTGGAGGCGGTCGGCATCGGCGTCGCGGCGTTCGCGCCCGGTGACGAGGTCTTCGGCATGCTGCCGTATCCGTTCGGGCACGGCTCGCACGCCGAGTACGTGATCGCTCCGGCGCGGGCCCTGGCGCGCAAGCCGGCCGGGATCGACCACGTCCAGGCGGGCGCGCTCCCGCTGGTGTCGCTGACCGCGTGGCAGGCGCTGGTCGAGCACGCGGACCTGCGGCCCGGGCAGCGGGTGCTGATCCACGCCGCGGCGGGCGGGGTCGGGCACGTGGCGGTGCAGATCGCCAAGGAGCGCGGCGCCCATGTGATCGGCACGGCGAGCGCGGGCAAGCACGAGTTCCTGCGCGAGATCGGCGTGGACGAGGCGGTGGACTACCGGGAGACGGACTTCACCGAGGCGGTGAAGGACGTCGACGTCGTCCTGGACACGATCGGCGGCGACAACGCCCTGCGCTCGCTGCGCGTGCTGCGCCCGGGCGGGGTCGTGGTGTCGATCCTTCCGGTGGGTTCGGACGACTTCTACCGGGAGGCCGAGCGGCTCGGTGTGCGGGCGGTGCGGATGCTGGTCGACGCCGAGCGCGCCGGCATGGAGACGATCGCGGAACTCGCCGAAACGGGCAGGCTCCGCGCCACGATCGCCGGGACCTTCCCCCTGGCAGCCGCCGCGGAGGCCCACGCCTCGGGCGACACGGGCCGGACGACGGGGAAGCTGGTGCTGGTGAACGACTGAGCCGAACGCCGGGCGGCCCGTTCCGGCCGACCGCGCGCGCCGTTGGGCCGCTCACGGTCAGCCGTGCCGGGCCTCTGGGCCGGTGGCGCGCGCGGGATAGCTGGTGCCGTGCCGGGCCTGTCGGCCGGTGGTCCGCGCAGAACGGCCGGTGAGGTGGCACGGGCTCGGCAGGACCGGACGCGGCCTCTGGGCCGGTCGCACGCACGGGATACCTGGTGCCGTGCCGGGCCTGTCGGCCGGTGGTCCGCGCAGAACGGCCGGTGAGGTGGCACGGGCTCGGCAGGACCGGACGCGGCCTCTGGGCCGGTCGCACGCACGGGATACCTGGTGCCGTGCCGGGCCTGTCGGCCGGTGATCCGCGCAGACTGGCTGGTGAGGCTCGGCAGGACGGCCGCGGCGGTGGAGGCGAACGACGTCCTGCGGGCCGGGCGACGGTGCCCGGCCGGTCGGCTCTGCCCGTTCGGCCTCCTCGGAGCGAACGGCGTCGGCCACACGGCCCCGCCGGTCAGCCGGCCTGCGGGGCCCACGGGGTGTTCGCACACCCCCGTCGTCCGCCCGGAGGGCGTGCGCCGCGGCTGCTGCAACGCCCCAAAGGGGCGCGGGGAACTGCGCGACAAGCCACGGCGAAGCCGCACACGCCGGTCCGCCGCACCCCCGAGCTCTCAGGCGGAACCGGCCAATGCGGCCGACCGCGTCAGAACATCAGAACCGGCTTGATCGTCTTGCCCGACTTCATGTCCTGGACCGCCCGGTCGATGTCCCCGAAGGGATACGTGCTGATCAGGCGGTGCAGCGGGAGCCTTCCGTCCTTCACCAGGCGGACCAGGGCGGGGATCATCGTCTGGGTCTCGCTGTCGCCGAGGGTGAGGCCGACGATCCGCTTGCCGCCGAGCAGACCGTTGACGTCCAGGGCGACCTCGGTGCCGAAGGGCGGGGCACCGACCACGACCAGGGTGCCGCGGGCGGCGAGCGCGTCGACGCCCTGGCGCAGGACACCGACGTTGCCCGTGGTCTCCACCACACCGTCCGCGCCCTGGCCGCCGGTGATCTCGGCGAGGTCCGAGGCGAGGTCCGTCCCGCTCGTGTCGACGGTGTGCGTGGCGCCCAGCTCCGTCGCCAGGGAAAGGCGCTCGGCGACCCGGTCGACGGCGACGATCCGCGTGGCCGGGGTGAGGGCCGCCGCCATCACGGCCGACAGGCCGACCGCCCCGGCGCCCAGGACGACGACCGTGCTGCCCGTGTCCGGCTTCAGGACGTTCCAGACGGCCCCCACACCGGTCTGCACGCCGCAGCCCAGCGGGGCGATGGACTCCAGCGGCACGTCCGGGTCGACCTTGACGAGGCTGCGCTCGTCGGCCAGCGCCCGCTCGGCGAAGGAGGACTGGCCGAAGAAGTGCCCGCCCAGGGCCTGACCCTCGCGGCTGATGGTGTTCGTGCCGTCGGCCCGGCTGCCGCCGAGCAGGTTCAGCGGCAGCCACGTCGCGCAGTACGCGGGGTGCCCGCCGCGGCAGTTGCGGCAGTCGCCGCAGGAGGTGAAGGAGAGCAGGACGTGGTCGCCGGGCGTGACGCCGGTGACGGCGGAGCCGACGGCCTCGACGACGCCCGCGCCCTCGTGGCCGAGGACCCCGGGCAGCGGGAAGGGCAGTCCGCCGCTCGCCACACCGAGGTCGGTGTGGCACAGGCCGGTGGCGACCATGCGGACCAGCGCCTCGTGCGGGCCGGGTTCGTCGAGGACGACGTCGGAGAGGGTGAAGGGCGCGCCGCCGGACTCGACGACCGCGGCACGGGTGGTGGTGGGCATCGTGGGAGCTCCTTGGCGGTGTTCTCAGTCGAGCGAGACGACGACGGACTTGACCTTGGTGTAACCGGCGAGGGCCTCGGGCCCGTACTCGCGGCCGTAGCCGGAGTCCTTCACGCCGCCGAAGGGCACCGCGGGGTCGAGCATCGCCCAGTCGTTGACCCAGACGATGCCGGCCTGGAGCCGGTCGGCGACCCGGTGCGCGCGGGCGAGGTTGGTGGTCTGGACGCCCGAGGCCAGGCCGTAGGGGGTGGAGTTGGCGAGGGCGACGGCCTCGTCCTCGTCGTCGAAGGGCTGCACGGTGAGGACCGGGCCGAAGATCTCCTCCTGGATCACGCGGGAGTCGTTCGACAGGTCGGCGACGACGGTCGGCTTGTAGTAGTAGCCGCCGTCCAGGTCGAGCCGCTCGCCGCCGCAGACGATCCGGGCGCCCTCCTTGCGGGCCAGGGCGACGTACTCCTCGACCTTCTTCAGGTGCTTCTCGGCCGCCATCGGGCCGATGACCGTGGCCGGGTCGCGCGGGTCGCCGATCGGCACCCCGGGTACGGCCTCGGCGAGGATGCCGAGCAGCGTCGGGTACACCGAGCGGGCCACCAGCAGGCGCGGTCCGCCCATGCAGAACTGGCCGGTGTTGAAGACAAAGCCCTTGATGACCGCGCCCACGGCCTTCTCCAGGTCGGCGTCCTCGAAGACGAGGTGGGCCGCGTTCCCGCCGAGCTCCATGGTGACGGGCTTGAGGGCCTCGCCGGCGACGCTCGCCACGTGCCGGCCGATCGCGGTGGAGCCGGTGAAGGCCACCTTGTCGACACCGCGGTGGCGCAGCAGCGCCTCGCCGGCCACCGGCCCGCTGCCGGTCACGACGTTGACCACGCCGTCGGGCACACCCGCCTCCTGGAAGAGCCGGGCCATGTACAGGGCGCTCAGCGGTGTCTCGTCGGCGGGCTTGTGGACGACGGTGTTGCCGGCCGCCAGCGCGGGGCCGAGCTTGCTGCCGGCGAGGATCAGCGGGAAGTTGAACGGGGTGATCGCGGCGACCACGCCGAGCGGCTCGCGCTTGGTGTAAGCGAGGGCGTTCATGGGGGTGTCGCGCAGGGCGCCGTCCTGGCTCTGCGCGAGGTTCGCGACGTACTCGTAGTCGTTGGCCGCGTTCGTCACGTCGACGGCGCCGCACAGCGTGATCGGCTTGCCGACGTCGAGACTCTCCAGCGCGGCGATCTCGTCGGCGTTCTCGCGGATCAGCTGGGCGACGCGGTGCAGCACCCGACCCCGCTCGCGGCCGCTCAGACCGGACCAGACGCCGTCGTCGTAGGCCTCGCGGGCGGCCCGTACGGCCGCGTCGACGTCGGCCGGGCCCGCCTCCGCGACGGTGGTGACGACCGTGCCCCGGGACGGGTCGACCACCTCGGTGCGCGCCCCGTCGGCGGCCTCGCGCCACTGTCCCCCGATGAACAGCTGTCCGGGTTCCGTCTCGAAGGTGGTCATCGCCGCTCCTCAGCGTCGTCGCCAAGATTTCAACAAACAGGATTCCTGTTGGTTCGCAGTCTCTTTACAGACAGGTTTCCTGTCAATGCTCTAGCCTGCATCCATGCTCGACGCACAGGTGCCCAAGGCACCCCCTTCCCTGCTCTACATGGTCAAGCAGGTGGAGCTCGTCGTGCGCTCCCATCTGGACGAGCTGGTCAGACCCTCCGGGATCACCGCTCTCCAGTACACCGCGCTGACCGTGCTGGAGCGACACGACGGACTGTCGGCGGCCCAGCTGGCCCGCGACTCCTTCGTCACCGCGCAGTCCATCGCCGACCTCGTCCGCTCCCTGGAGGGCCGCGGACTGGTGCGCCGGGAGCGCAACCCCCGCAACCGCCGGGAGCTGCTGATCCTGCTCACCGACGCCGGCCGGGAGCTGCTCGCACGGCACGCCGGGCCCGTCCGGGAGCTGGAGGAGCGGATGGTGCGCGACCTCACCGCGCACCAGACCGAGCAGTTCCGCCGGGCCCTCACCAAGGCCTGGCACGCCCTGTCGTAGCACCAGACGCACGCCGGGGACCACGCCCGCGCACGCCCCCGCGCGAACCTCGGCCAACTCGGCCGCAATTCAGAGACATATGTCAATCGAACATGCTCAAATTCACTCGTTGGAGGGTAACTTGCGGGGCGGGGAACGGTTTTGAGGACCGCAGCCCCTCCCCACGCACGGAGCAGGCTGGAGGCGATCTCGTCGTGCGGCAGGAACCTGCACCGCTCACCCGGTATCTGCGCGTCCGTCGGGAACGGGGGCACACGGTGCTGGAGGTGCGTGGCGAGATCGACCTCGCCGCGGCCACGGAGATCGCCCCGCACCTGGACCGGGAGACGAACCGCCGCGCCGCCCGGATCGTGATCGACCTCAGCCGGATCGAGTTCTTCGACTGCTCGGGCCTGCGGCTGCTGTACCGGGCCAGGAGCCGGGTGCTCGACCGGGGCGGGCAGCTGCTCCTGGTCTGCGCCCACCCGCTGACGCTGCGCGTCCTGCGGATCACCGGCCTGTCCCGGCTGCTGCCCCCGCAGCCGACGCTGGACGCGGCCCTGGAACAGCCGGAGGCGGCGTCCGGCCCGGTGTGATGCCCGAGCGCGCCCTTCAGCGCTTCCGCCGACGTCCTTCCCTCCTCAACCGGCCGGTCTGGCAAGGCTCCTGGCGGGCATCAGGACAGTAGGAAGGAGGGCCGTCGCATGACGACTCCCGTCAAGCGTCTCCCCAGGCGCGTCCCCGGCTGGGCGAAGGTGGTGGGCGCGCTCGTGCTGGTGCTCGTCGTGTTCTTCGCCGGGATCCGGCTCAGCGTGGTGCCGGGCCTGAAGGACCTGTTCGGCACCGAGACCCAGGACCGGTCCGGCCCCGCGCTGCTGAAGTCCATCCAGGACCTCAGCCGTTACGACGCCGCCTCCGGCAATTTCCAGGTCGTCGTGGACCTGGAGAAGGACGCCAAGTTCCTCCCCGACGCGATCCGCGGCACCCGCACCCTGTACGTCGGTGCGGGCACCGTCGACGCCTACGTCGACCTGGGCAAGGTCGGCGACGACGACGTACAGGTCAACGGCGACCGCACGTCCGCCACGCTCCGGCTGCCCCACGCGCAGCTGGGGAAGCCGGCCCTCGACCCCGACCGTTCCTACGCCGTCTCCAAGCAGCGCGGTCTCTTCGACCGCCTCGGCGACCTCTTCTCGGACAACCCCAACGGCGAACAGGCCGTGCAGAAACTCGCGGTACGGCACATCGGCGACGCGGCGAAGGAGAGCGAGCTGACCGCCCGAGCCGAGAGCAACACCACCGGCATGCTCGAAGGCCTGCTGCGTTCCCTGGGCTTCAAGGAGGTACGCGTCTCGTACGGGAGCTGACCAGGTCGTGCCCCTCGGGACGGGTCCTCGGCCGGTTCGCGGCGCATCGTCGGCACGCCCGGGGGTAGCCGCCTTAGCACGCAGAGAAGTTGAAGACTGGAGGACGGAATGGCCGGTGCAGCCTCACGTGTCCGTACGGCCGACTCCGGCCGCGAGCGACGCTCGCTGCCGCTGCCCCTCCGGCTGCTGGCGATGCTGTGCGCCTTCACGTTCATGGTGGCCTTCGCCGTGGTGCTGGCCCGGCTGACGCTCCAGCCCTCGCCCGCGTCGGAAGCGCTGACCCACACCAATCTGCATCCGGGCCGCTCGCTGAAGGCCTATCTCGACCAGCCGGAACTGCGGGACGCCGTCCGGCAGATCGGCGGCAACATCCTGCTGGGCATCCCCTTCGGCGTCCTCGTGCCCGTCGTCGCCCCGCGCACCCGCGGCATCCTGCGCGTACTGTTGCTGACCGCCGTGGTGATGCTGCTGGTGGAGTTCGCCCAGGGGGCGCTGGTCACCGGCCGCGCCTTCGACATCGACGACGTCATCCTGAACACCGGGGGCGCGCTCATCGGTTACCTGCTCCTGGGCCGCCGGCTGAGCCGCGCGGTGCATGCGCGCAGGCCCCGCGGCGGCAGGGCGGGGAAGAAGCCGGCGTCCGGCAGGGCCTAGTGCACGGTCAGGGCCCAGTGCACCGTCAGGGCCCTAGTGCACGGTCCAGGTGAACTTGTCGCCGCCGACCCAGCGGACCACGTCCGGGTCGTCCAGGTCGTGGACCGTGATGCCGAACGCGGCGGCGGCCGTCAGTACGTCGGTGACGGCCTTGGCCTCCCCGACCACCTGGCCGTCGATCGCCACGATCCGGAACGGCGGTGTGCCCGGCTGCACCCCGAGCACCATGATCCGCGGGTGGGATATGTACGGGCTCGCGCTTTCGGTCATGCATCGAGCGTAGAGCGCATCCGGCGGTAGTGCGGAGTCCAGGCACCGGCCGGGCCGACCGGCCCGGCCGGTCGGCTCAGGGGCGGCGCCAGTCGTCGCTCGTCAGGTGCGAGCCGGCCTGCGGGCCCATGCGGAGCATGCCGCCGTCGACGCTCCAGGAGGCGCCGGTGACGTACGAGGCGTCCGAGCCGGCGAGGAAGGCGATGACGGCGGCGACCTCGCGGGCGTCGCCGGGCCGTCCCAGCGGCACGCCCGGGCGGCTCTCGGTGTGCGGGTCGGTGTCCTCCTGCCCGGTCATGGGCGTGGAGATCTCGCCGGGTGCGACGGCGTTGACAGTAATGCGGTACTCCGCGAGTTCGAGCGCCATGACCTGGGTGAGCAGGCCGAGACCGCCCTTCGCGGCGCAGTACGGGGCGGCGCCCACGCGCGGCTGGTGCTCGTGGACGGACGTCACGTTGACGATCCGCCCGCCGTCGCCCTGCCGGATCATGTGCCGGGCCGCCTTCTGCCCACACAGGAACGGCCCGACGAGATCGACGTCGAGGACCTCGCGCACATCGGACAGCTCCAGGTCGAGGAAGGGCGTCATGGTGCCGGTGCCGGCGTTGTTGACCAGCACGTCGATACGGCCGAGGCGCTCGCACAGCTCGTCGACGGTGTCGGCGGCATCGGGCAGCCGGGTGAGGTCCATCCGGGCGACCTCGGCCCGCTGCCCGTGCGCCCGGACCTCCTCGGCCGTCTCCTCCGCTCCCTTGTGGTCGCTGTGCCAGGTGATGCCGACGTCCATGCCCGCCTCGGCCAGCCGTACGGCGGTGGCCCTGCCGATGCCGGAGTCGGCGCCGGTGATCACGGCGGCCTTGCTGCGGGGCGCGGTGGGGGCGGACATGGCAGGCCTCCTGGTCGAGCGTTCGGGACGAGGCATCGCAGTACCCGGGTGCGGACCGGGCAAACCGCGCGCCCGTCGTGCGGCCCGCCGGGCGCTGGGGAACCCTTGAGGTGGAGGTGGCGATGGATCCTGTCGAGGCACTGGACCGGATCGCCTTTCTGCTGGAGCGGTCCCTGGCGCCGACGTACCGCGTACGCGCCTTCCGTACGGCGTCCCGGGTACTGAAGGAGCTGGGCGAGGACGAGGTGCGCCGGCGGGCGGACGCCGGGTCGCTGGAGTCGCTCAAGGGGGTCGGTCCGAAGACCGCGCAGGTGGTGCGGGAGGCACTGGCCGGTGAGGTGCCCGGCTACCTGAGGAAACTGGAGGGCGAGGCGAAGGAGCCGCCGGCCGTACGGGGCGGTGAACGGCTGCGGGCGCTGCTGCGCGGCGACTGCCATCTGCACTCCGACTGGTCGGACGGCGGCAGCCCGATCGAGGAGATGGGCCGGGCAGCGGCGGCGCTGGGGCACGAGTGGGCGGCGCTGACCGACCACTCGCCGCGCCTGACCGTGGCCCGCGGGCTGTCGGCCGAGCGGCTGCGGGAGCAACTGGACGTGGTGGCGGAGCTGAACGAGACCTGGGCGCCGTTCCGGCTGCTGACCGGCATCGAGTGCGACATCCTCGAGGACGGCTCGCTCGACCAGGAGCCGGAGCTGCTGGACCGGCTCGACATCGTGGTGGTGTCGGTGCACTCCAAGCTGCGCATGGACGCCCGGTCGATGACCCGCCGGATGGTGGCCGCCGTCCGTGATCCGCACTCGGACGTGCTCGGGCACTGCACGGGGCGGCTGCTGACCGGGCGGGGGCGGCCCGAGTCGGAGTTCGACGCGGACGAGGTGTTCACGGCCTGCGCGGAGACGGGCACGGCCCTGGAGATCAACAGCCGGCCGGAGCGGCTCGACCCGCCGCGGCGGCTGCTGCGCCGGGCCGTGGACGCTGGGGTGTTGTTCTCCGTCGACACCGACGCGCACGCGCCGGGGCAGCTGGACTGGCAGATCAACGGGTGTGCGCGGGCGGAGGAGTGCGGGGTGCCGCCGGAGCGGGTGGTGACCACGTGGTCCCTGGACGAGCTGCTGGCCTGGACCCGTGATCGGCGGGTGCCGTCCGGCGTGGCGAGCGGCTGAGGTGGTACCCGGGCGGGCCGTAGGGCAGGCCGGCGAGGAAGGGATCACACACATGGCACAGGCGGAACGGGCAGCCGTGTTCGATGTCGACGGCACGCTGGTCGACACCAACCACCTGCACGTCGTGACGTGGTGGGAGGCCTTCCGGCAGGCGGGCCACGACGTGTCGATGCACGCCGTCCACCGGGCCGTGGGGCTGGCCTCCACCGACCTCGTCGCGCACCTGCTCGGCGAGGACCGGGACACGGACCAGGACGCGGGGATCAGCGCCGCCCACAAGGCGCTGTACGGGCAGTACTTCGACCGGCTGCCCGCGCTGCCGGAGGCCGGGGCGCTGCTGCGGCGGCTGCACCGGGACGGCTGGGCCGTGGTGCTGGCCACCTCGGCGGGCGGCGCCGAGCTGAGCGCGCTGCGCCGGGCGATCGACGCGGACGACGCCATCACCGCCACGGCCGGCGCCGACGACGTGGACGAGGGCAAGCCCGCGCCCGAGCCCGTCGAACACGCCCTGGACCTGGCCGGGGTGCCGGCGGAGCGGGCGGTCTTCGTCGGCGACACCGTGTGGGACATGCGGGCGGGCAGCCGCGCCGGGGTGCGCTGCGTGGGCGTCCTGTGCGGTGGCATCCCGCGCACCGACCTGGAAAAGTCCGGCGCGGACGCGATTTACGCCGACCCCGCGCACCTTCTGTCGTCCCTTCGGGACAGTCCGTTGGCATGATGCGGCGTGAAACCCCCGGTCACTCGGATACTCGCAGCGCATGACGCGTGTGACGAGTGCGGTTCGACGGGTGGCTCGCATCTTCGGCCGCCGGAAAGACGAAGCCGCGGCGGCGAACAGCACCCGCCCGGCCGGGCCAACGACCCGGGAGACACGACCCGACGACGAAACCGACAGCCGGACGGCCCGGGGGACGCGACGCCCCAACGCGACGGACGGCCGGGCGGCCCCGGAGACGCGGCCCGATGAGGCGCCGGGAGACCTGGCAGGCGGAGTGATGGCACCCGACGAGGCGACTGACAGCCAGGCAGCCGGTGCGGCCGGACCCGACAGGGCGACCGACACCCCGCCGACCCCGGATACACGGCCTCCCGAGGCGACGGACGACCGACCAGCCCAGGAGACGGAAACCGACAAGGCGAGTGACAGCCGGGCCACCCGGGAGACGGGGCGCGACAGGGCGGTCGGCAGGCCGTCGGGCCGGGGCCGGAAGGTGATGGACAGCCGGGTGGCCGCCGACGCGCTGCGTGAGCGGATGGATGGTCTCGGACAGGAGGTCCGGGCCACTCGGCCGCTGGACGCCGTGCGGCGGGAGGCACGGAGGGTCGTGGAGGCCGTGCGGGCCGCGTGGCGGGGGCCCGGGCGGGAGCGGGACCTGGTCGTCCAGTCGTTGAAGGCCGCCGCGGCGGCGGTGATCGCCTGGCTGGTGGGCGGCGTCTGGATGGGCGACCCGCTGGCGCTGATGGCGCCGTGGGTGGCACTGGTGCTGGTGCAGGCCACCGTCTACAGCTCGCTGGTGCAGGGCGCGCGGCAGTTCGGTGCGATCTGTGTCGGCACCGTGCTGGCCTCGGCGACGCTGGCCCTCACCGGCGACACGACGGGCGCGCTCGCCCTGTCCGTCCCGGTGCTGATGCTGCTCTCGAACTGGCCTCGCTTCGGCGACCAGGGCATCTACGCGGCGACCACGGCCCTGTTCACCCTCACCTCGGGCACCGTGAGCATGTCCGGCGTGGGGCACCGGGTGGGGCAGGCGGCGCTCGGCGCCGTCATCGGCGTCGCCGTCAACGCGCTCGTCTTCCCCCCGATCCACCTGCGGGACGTTCGAGAGAACCTGGCGGCACTCGCCCGGGAGTCGGGCGAGGTTCTGCGCTCAGTCGCCGCGGACCTGCACGAGGGCGACTGGGACGCGCAGACCGCCGCCGGCTGGCTCAACGCCTCGGCACGGCTGGAGCACTGTCTGGAGGCGTTGCGCTCGGCGCGCCGCTGGAGCCAGGAGAGCCTGCGCCTGACCTACGGCCCGCTGCGGGCCCTGCAGCGCGTACCGCAGATGCCCCTGCCGCCACCGGACGAGGACGAACGCCTCGGCCGCGTCACCGGACACGTCATGGCCCTGACACGGGCCCTCTCGGTGGCCGTGGACGACAGCCGTTCGCCCGCACCGCCCAAGGGCGAGGCCCTCCGCTCGTACGCGGATCTGCTGGACCTGCTCGGGGACGCCTGCGACACGGAGGCCGACCGCCTGCTCAACGGCGGCGTGGACCCCCGCCGATGCGACGAGAGGGAGGAGAGGATGCGGGAACTGCACCAGTACTTGCAGGAAAGGCTGCGGGAACACGCCGGGCTGGGGGCCGAGCACACGGCGGTGCTCGGCACACTGCTGCTCCAGGCCGAGAACCTGTGGGCCGAGATCCTTCCCGCGCACGGGGAGCGGTGACGCACATCACCGCGACAGAGGCCCGAGCCCGGAACACCCAGAAGTAGTTCCCCGTTGAACAACACGTGGGTGCGGATGGGACAGTGTCCCCGGGCCTCACCATTCGCCCACAGGGACGATCGTTCGGCTGAAGCCCTGTGGAGCCTTTCGCCGAGAGGCGACCGCCATCCGTGCCCACCTCTTGAGCCGCCCCGGCCGTGATTCCCCCGTCCGGCCGGGGCTTTCCTCTGCCCAAGTGGAATCGGCGCGACCCGGGTACCCGGTCATCTCCGAGGACGGTCGCGGCCGAGAGGAGCGGATGGTGAGCAGCGCAACGGGCAAGAGGATCGTCGTCACGGGCGCCACCGGCAACGTGGGCACCAGCGTGGTGCGCCTCCTCTCGGAGGATCCGGAGGTCGCCTCCGTGCTGGGCCTGGCCCGGCGGCTCCCCGACTGGTCGCCGCCGAAGACGGACTGGTCGGCGGTCGACCTTGCCTCCGAGCAGTCCGATCCGGCCGAGCACTTCCGGGGCGCCGACGCGGTCGTCCATCTGGCCTGGGCGTTCCAGCCGACGCACGACCCGGCGGCGACCTGGCGCACCAATGTGCTCGGCGGCATGCGGGTGTTCGAGGCGGTGGCCGCCGCGGGAGTGCCGACGCTGGTGCACGCCTCGTCGGTCGGCGCGTACTCACCGGGCCCGAAGGACCGGGCGGTGGACGAGTCGTGGCCGACGCACGGCTGGCCGGACGCCGCCTACTGCCGGGAGAAGGCCTACCTGGAGCGCGCGCTGGACACGTTCGAGCGCGACCACCCCGACACGCGGGTGGTGCGGATGCGGCCCGCGTTCCTCTTCAAGTGGGAGTCCGCGAGCGAGCAGCGCCGGATCTTCGGCGGGCGTTTCCTGCCCGGCCCGCTGGCCCGCCCGGAGCTGCTGCCCTTCCTGCCCGACATCCCGGGGCTGCGGGTGCAGGCGCTGCACACGGACGACGCGGCGAACGCGTACCGGCTGGCCGTGCACTCCGACGCCCGGGGCGCCTTCAACCTGGCGGCCGAGCCGCCGGTCGACGCGCAGGTGCTGGGCGAGATGCTGGGGGCGCGCCCGGTACGGCTGCCGCGCACCGCGGCCCGTTCGGCGATCGCCGCCGCCTGGGGCCTGCACCTGCTGCCGGCCTCTCCGCACCTGTTCGACGCGGTGCTGAGGCTGCCCCTGATGGACTGCACGCGTGCGCGTGCGGAACTCGGCTGGCGTGCGGAGCGTACGGCGACGGAGGTGCTGGAGGAGTTCCTCCAGGGCCTTCAGCAGGGCGGGGGTGCACGGACGGAACCGCTGCGGGGACGCAAGGTGGGCTGACCGCACGAGCCGCCCGACCCTTACCCGCACGAGCCGCCCGACCCTTACCGAGACCGAGACGCCTGCCAAGACGACCGATGGCCGCAGCCGGCCCCCACGGTCGGCTGCGGCCATCGGCGCTCACGCCGCCGGAGCGCTCAGCGGCGCTCAGGCGGAGGACTCGTCCGGCTCCGGATGCTCGGGGTGGACGGTTCCCGAGCGCGGTACTCCCTGCCGTCCCGTCCCCGCTTCGTCCGTGTCGGGGAGGTCGCCGGCGGGCTCGTCGTCCTCGGCCTCGTTCTCGTCGTCCTTCCGGTCCTTGCCGGTGCGCGTGAAGCGCGGGGCGACCTCCCACGGGTCCTCGCCGGCGTCGGCCTGCTGGTCCGGCATGTCCCGCGGTACGGGCTCACCGTTCTCGCCGGGTCCTTCGAGGCGGTGGTCGGTCACGGCGTGCTCCCTTCACTGGTCCGGGCGCCACGCGAGTACCTCCGCCGTGACCTGAGAAACCTCAGCGCGGCGCCGACCGGAAGAGACCGGATCTCGATCGAGGCTGAGCGGGGCCTGCCAGGAGTGTCTCGATCTCGTCCAGGGCCCCGACCAGTTCCGGAGCGACGGCGCCGTGCACCCAGCGCTGCTGTTCTTGGCCGACCTGGCGCGGAACCGTCTCGCTGATCATGATCAGGTACAGGTAGGCCCGGTAGAGGGCCAGTCTGAGGCGGGCCGGGACGTCGAAGAGGGCCCGGCCGCCGGTCTCCCGGTAGCCCGCCAGGAACGCCTCGTCCCGCTTGATGTCGCCCAGCAGCGCCAGGGAGACGAACTCGGCCAGGGGATCGCCCCAGAACATGCGCTCCCCGTCGATGAGGCCGCCGATGCGGGCGTCGCCGGCCGACCGGTCGACCAGGATGTTGCCCCGCCACAGGTCGAAGTGCACCAGGCACGGGACGGTGACCTCGTCGAGGGCGCCGTACGCGGACCGGGCGGTACGGGCCACCGCGTCGGCGGGGCGGGGCAGCCGCGCCCCGTAGCGCCGGGCGTCGTCGAGGACGGCGTCGAACATCGTCGTGAACGCGGTCCGCCAGTCGGGGGCGAGCGGGCCGAGGGCGCCGGAGGGATAACCGAAGCCGGGGCCCGTCACGCGGTGCAGCCGGGCCGTGTGGCGTCCCAGCTCCGCGCGCAGTGCGGCCTGTTCCGCGTCGGTGAGCGAGCCGTCGTCCCAGGAGTCGCCCGGGCAGGCCGTCATCAGCAGGAAGTCGTCGCCCATGGACACCAGCCGCGGTACGGGGACTCCGGTCCGGGCGGCCGAGCGGTAGAACTCGGCCTCCGAGACGAGGAGCCGGCGCTCGTGCCGGAGGCCGGGGGTGGCCGCCGCGGGCGGGATCTTCAGCACGTAGCGGGTGCCGTCGGTGAGGCGGAGTTCCTCGACGGTGTTGTACGTGCCGCCGGTCAGCGGGGCGACATGGGCGAGGCGGCCGGGATCCAGGCCCGCTGCCTCCAGGATGTGCCGGGCCCGTTCCCAGGAGTCCACCACCGTGCGCCCACCCCTCCCCTTCGCCTTCGGTCAGCCGGCCGCGTAGACGTCCTCGACGTAACGCCCGTCCGCGACCAGCCCGTCGAGCCACTGTTCGGCGGCCGTCTCGTCGGCGCCCGGCGTGTGCTTCCGGTACAGGGTACGGAACGCCTCCCGCACACCGGGCGCCATCCGGGAACCGTCACCGCAGACGTACACCCGCGCCCCCGCGGCCAGCAGGGCCCAGACCTCCTCGGCCTCGGCGGCGATGCGGTGCTGCACGAACCGCACCTCGCCCTCGGGGGCCTGGCTGAAGGCGGGACGGAGCGAGACGGCTCCGGCGGTCTCGGCGGCGCGCAGTTCGCCGGCGTGCAGGAAGTCGGCGTCGGGCGCGTCGCAGCCGAAGTAGCAGACGGCCGGGGCGAGTTCCGCGCCTGCCGCGACGGCCGCCGTACGGTCGGCGATGGCGCCGCGGAACGGGGCGAGGCCGGTGCCCGCCGCGATCATGACGACCGGTGCGGATCCGCCGGTGGCGTCGATGCGGAAGGCCTCCCGGCACGGCTGCACGCGCGCGTACACCGTGTCGCCGGGCTCGACGGTGGTGAGGTGGCCGGAGCCGGTGCCCCGGTAGAGGCCCTTGCCGGAGCGGGCCGGTGCCTCCAGCAGCGACACCATCAGGTCCACGTGGCCGGGGTCGACGGTGGGCGAGGACGAGATCGAGTAGTGGCGGGGGCGCAGCGGCGTGAGGAGGTCGAGGAGCTGCGGCCAGTCCAGAGCGCCGCGCAGGGCCGGATGATCCTCGATGATCTCCACGAGGGTGCGCGGGTCGTCGGTGAGGGCGGCCAGGGCCGTGCGCTCCGGCGGGCACGGGTTGGCGGCGGCGAGCGCGGCCAGTTGCCCGGCGCTCGGGCGCTCCTGCAACTCCACGTGGTGGGTGAGCAGCTGCCGTACCGTCACGGGGCGGTCGACGGCGATTGAGTCGCGGCGCGGGCGGGTGGCGCGGATGTCCAGGACGGTGTCGAGGCCGACGCCGAGCGCGGCGGCGGCGCGGGTGACGAGGTCCGGGTGGTTGGCGGGCAGCACGGTGAGGTGGTCGGCCGTGCGGTAGGTGACGCCGTCCGGCAGCGCGACGCGGACGAACCGCTTGCGGCGCGCGTAGCCCGGCGCGGTGAGGTCGTACGCCTCGGTGACCCGCATGGGGACGAGGGCGTGCCGTTCGGCGAGGGCGTCCAGCGGGCCGCCGGTCAGGGCGCGGACCTCGTAGGCGGTGGTGGGCTCGGGGTCCGGGGTCGTGGCGTCCGGGTCGCCGTAGCGCTCCAGCAGGGCGACGCGGAGGGCCGCCGTGAACTCCCGGACAGCGCCGGTGAGGTCGCCGGAGGCGTCGGCGGCGGCGCGGTCGAGGAGCCGGGTGGCGCCGGACTCCGCGAGCCGCTCGTCGATCCGGGTGGGGACGTGCTGGTAGGTGGCGGCCCAGTTGCGGTCGCCGACGCCGAGGACGGCGTACGTCACGCCGGACAGGTCGTGGGTGTCCTCCAGCCAGGCGGTGAAGGCGGTGGCGTCGTCGGTGGGGCGGCCGTTGTAGGAGGCGGCCGTGATGACGACGGGCCGGTCGGTGGGCAGGCCGTCGGCGTAGGCGTCCAGGGGTGCCACCCGGGTCTCACAGCCGAGGGCGGCGGCCTCGTCGGCGAGCCGGCCGGCGAAGTCACGGCAGGTGCCGTAGTTGCTGCCGTGCAGGAAGAGGGCGGCGGTGCCGGGGCGGACGCGGGCGGGGAGGCCCTGTGGTTCGGCCGACCGGGAGTCCTGGACCGGGGCGGCGCCGGGCAGCGGCGTGTGGACACGGTCGGCGGACGTGCGCGGGGTGAGCGTGAGGGTGAAGCCCTCGGGCTTGAGGGTGAGGGTCTCCTTGACGTGGAGCCGGTAGTCGGCGTGGTCGCTCAGCCGGTAGCGGTGGACGAGCATGGCCAGCAGCATGGTCGCCTCGTGCAGGGCGAACTGCCGTCCGATGCAGGCGCGCTCGCCGGTGCCGAACGGCTTGAAGGCGTGCACCGGGCGCTCCGCCTCCGCCTCGGCCGTGAAGCGCGAGGGGTCGAACAGCTCGGGGTTGTCTCCCCAGACGGGCTGGCGGTGCAGCATCGGCGTGAGCACCAGCGCGGACTGCCCGGCGCGCAGCGGGATGCGGCCGCCGAGCAGCGTGTCCTCGCGGGCCTCCCGGGCGAAGACGGCGGCCGTGGGCCACAGCCGGAGGGCCTCGTTGAGGACCTGGCGGGTGTAGGTGAGCCGGCCGATCTCGTCGTACGCCGGCTCGGGGTCGGCCTGGTCGCCCCACAGCTCGTCGACCTCGCGCTGCACCAGCTGGAGCGCGGTCGGGTGCTTGGCGAGGAAGTGCAGGGCGAAGGACATGGCGCCGGAGGTGGTCTCGTGGCCGGCGATGAGGAAGGTGATGACCTGGTTGCGGATGTTGGCGGCGTCGAGGGTACTGCCGTCGGCGGGGTGCTCGGCGGTGAGCATGAGGCCGAGGAGATCGTCGGCCTGGCTCTGGTCGGTGCCGGTGCGGGCGGCGATGACCTCGTCGACGACCTGGGCGAGATAGGCGGAGTCGTCGCGGAAGGCCGCGTCCCGCGCCTGGTAGTCCCGGCCCGGGACGCGCGCGAGGCGGGTCATGCTCCACTCCAGGCAGCGGACCATCGCCTCGACGAAGGGGTGCGGCTCGGCCCGCTCGAAGGAGCCGAAGTCGTAGCCGAACCCGGCCAGTCCGATGGTGTCGAGCGTCATGCGGGTCATGTCGCCGGGCACGTCGACGGGCTGCCCGGCGCGGGCGTCGCGGTCCCAGGAGTCGATGAGCCTGCGGGCCACCTTCAGCATCACGGGGTGGTAGGTCCGCATCGAGCCGAGCGCGAAGGCGGGCATGAGGATGTCGTGCGCCTTGGCCCAGTTGGGCTCGTCGTTGTACGCGGTGAACAGGCCGTCGGCGGCGAACTCGCGGACGTTCGCCAGACCGGGCCCGATGTGCTTGGCGAACCGCTGTTCGTCCGCGAGCTCGGCCACGAGGTCCAGGTCGCCCACGAACAGGGTGTCGCGCCCGTACAGCCGCCGCACGAACACGGGCCCGTGCTCGCGCATCAGGTCCATGGCCTGCTGGACGGGCGCGTCGCCGGGGCCGGTGCCGGAGATGTCGGCGACGGGGACACCGGGGAGGTCGGCTGCGGGCCGGGAGGTCTGTGCGGTGGGGCGCATGACGCGACAACTGCCTTTCGCGGTACGGAAGTACTGCGATCCAGCGTGATCCACGGGACCCGGCGGGCCGCGCCGCGGCCCTACATGATTGTGTAGTACATACAGACGCGTCGCCCTTGCGCGAGGGCGGCCCGGCGTGGCAGGAGACGCTCGTGGACCAGGCCCGGCAGGAGGCAGTGACATGGCGCAACCGCACCCTGCTCCTCTTCGACCGGGTGGCGATGCCGGTCGCGGTGTGCGACGTGTACGGCGCGGTGCTGCTCGCCAATCCGGCGATGGCCGCGGAGTGCGGTACGACACCGGGGCGGCTGCGCGGCCGTGACGTGCTGGACCTGTTCAGCCCGCGGGAGGCCACGCAGGTGGAGCGCATCGCCCAGGCCCTGCGGCTGCGGCACCGCTCGCGCTACCAGGTGTCGGTGCGCTGGCGGGCACCGGGCGGCGCGGAGCGGTACGGGGAGCTGACGGCGGACCCGGTGAGCGACACGGTCGAGGAGACGCCGGCGCTGCTGGTGATGCTGCGCGTGGACGGCGAACGCGCCCCCTCCCCCGCCCCGCACGCCGAACAGGCCCGGGTGACCTCCATGGAGGCCCGCATCCTGGCCCTGCTGGCCGCCGGTGCCACCACGGCCCGGGCAGCCCGCGAGACCGGCCTCACCACCGACGGCGTCACCTACCACCTGCGCCGTCTGTCCTCCCGCTGGCAGGCCACCAACCGCACCGAACTGGTGGCCCGCGCCTATGCGCTGGGGGTGCTCGCCCCGGGGGTCTGGCCGCCGGAGGCCCCGGCCGCGGAGTAGGCCGTGCCCGCTCCCTCCGGCGCGCCGAAGCGGGCGAGGGTGTGCCACACCATCTTCAGGTCCTGCAGTTCGTACCGCCCCGTCCGGGCGGCGTCGCCGATGGCCCGCGGGTCGACGAGGCCGTCCCGGGCGATCCGCGCGCCCAGTTCCACGTACTCCCGGCCGCGGTAGTCCGCGTGGCGCCGTAACCCGGCCACGCCGAGCCGGTAGCCGGGGTGCCACTCGACCGGGCAGGGCAGGTGCCGGGCCGCGACCTCCACCGGTGTGCCGCGGTAGCAGGCGTCCAGCACCAGCGCCTCCACGTCCCGGGCGAGGTCGACGCCTCCGTGCACGTGCGCCTCGATGTAGTCGTTGAGGGCGTCCTGTTCGTCCGCCTCGGCCAGCGCGATGAGCGACATGCCGGCCGCCACGCCGAAGTCGGCCGGCTCGGCGGCGCTGTCGGGGTAGCAGAACGTGGCGCGGGCCAGGACGCCGGCGCGCAGCCGGAAGTGCGAGGAGCCGAAGCGCGGCGCCGCGCCGACCACCTGCCGGCGGAAGTTCAGGGCGCCGTACACGGGCCGCTCGTGCGCGGCCGCTTCGTCGTAGGCCCCGCCGAAGATCCGGCTCTCCCAGCGCCACCGGTCGCCGCCGGGGCGAGCCGTGAGACCGCCGTTGCTGGTGCCGGTGACGAACTGTGAGTGGTAGGCGCCGTCCCGGGCGAGCGCCACGAGCACGGGCACGTCGCCCGCCTGCCGGTCCGGGTGGAAGTTCAGCGTGATCCGCACCTCGGGATCGACGGCGGGCCCCGACGAACTGCCCGCCACATGGCGCAGCGCCGCCCGCGCCCGAGCCGACGTGGCCTCCGGAAAATCCACTGGCTCCCCCTTCGTCGGTGCTTCTAACCTGACCCCGAAACCTAGGACCCCTAGGTTTCGCCGACGACGACCAGGAGCCCTCCCATGAGATCACTCACCGAACAGGACATCCGCAACTCGTTTATCAACTGCTCCAAGGGAGAGGCCAAGCGCCTGGCCGTCCCCCGGGACCTCGCCGAGCGGCCCTGGGACGATCTCGACTTTCTCGGGTGGCGCGATCCGGGGGCGCCCGATCGCAGTTATCTGGTCGCCGAGCGCGAAGGGCGGCTCGTCGGGGTGGCGATGCGGTTCCAGGCCGCGCAGCGGGGGTTTCTGCATCGCAGCATGTGTTCGCTGTGCCTGACCACGCACCCCAGGGGCGGTGTGTCGCTGATGACCGCGCGGAAGACGGGAGCGGCCGGACGTGAGGGGAACTCCGTCGGGGCCTACATGTGCACCGACCTCGCCTGCTCGCTGTACCTGCGCGGGAAGAAGGTGCCGGAGAGCGGTCCCCGCTTCGAGGAGAGCCTCACCCTGGAGGAGCAGATCGAGCGGACCATGGGGCATCTGACCGCCTTCCTCGACAAGGTGTACGCCTGAGGCCCTCGGTCGCCCGTGGTTTCCCCCGGCATTAACGTCCTTCATGGATGCGTTCGACAGCCAGGGGAAGGGGAACAGCCTGAGGATGCGAGAGGTACGTGAGTGGACGGCGCACGCCAGGCGGATCGTGCGCAAGCGCCGGGACCCCGTGGTCGTCCAGACGGTGCGGTCCGCGTTCGCGGCGACGATCGCCTACGTCATCGCGCTGCGGCTGAGTCCCGAAGCGGCACCGCTCACCGCTCCCCTGACGGCCCTGCTGGTCGTCCAGGTGACCCTGTACGCCACGCTCACCAACGGCTTCCGGCGGGTGAACGCCGTGGTGACCGGCGTTCTCGTCGCCATCGCGTTCAGCCTTCTGGTGGGCCTGACCTGGTGGAGCCTGGCGCTGCTCCTCGTGGCCTCGCTGGTCGTGGGACGGCTGGTCCGCGTCGAGGAGTACGTACCCGAGGTGGCGATCAGCGCGATGCTGGTGCTCGGGGTCACCACCCACGGGGACACGGCCTGGGCCCGGGTGGTGGAGACGCTGATCGGCGCGGTCGTCGGGCTCGGCTGCAATCTGCTGCTGGCTCCGCCGGTGTGGGTGGAGGAGGCGGGCGCGTCGATCGAGGGCCTGGCGCGCCGGCTGCGGCAGCTGATGCTGCGCATGGGCGAGGAGGCCGCCGGCCGTACGCCCGCGGACCGCGCGGCGGAGCGGCTGCACGAGGCGCGGCGCCTGGACCACGACATCGTCGAGGTGGACGCGGCGCTCCGGCAGGCGGAGGACAGCCTGCGGCTCAACCCGCGCGTGCGGGAGGGCCTGCTGCACCGGGTGGTGCTGCGCACCGGCCTGGACACGCTGGAGATCTGCACGGTGGTGCTGCGCGTGCTCGCGCGCTCCCTCACCGACCTGGCGAAGGAGCGTGAGCCGGAGCCGCTGTTCGAGGCCGAGACGGGCGCCGCGCTGGAGCAGCTGCTGTCGGAGATCGCCGACGCGGTGGTGAGTTTCGCGGTGCTGGTGACCACCCATCTGAGCGCGAGCGCCGAGTCGGCGGAGGAACGTCTCGCCGCGGAGCTGCGCACCGCGGCGGGCACCCGCGACAAGCTGGCCCTGCTGCTGCGCAAGGAGGCCGAGCGCGAGGCGCGGAACTGGCAGTTGCTCGGCGCCGTCCTGACGGAGGTCAACCGGATCCTCGACGAGCTCGACACCGAGCACCGCACCCGGCGCCTGTTCGAGGAACTGGACCGCGTGTCGCGGGAGCAGCGCGTGCGGATGCCGCGCCTGACCCGGCTGCGTGAGCGCCTGGGCGTCCAGGAGCAGATGTGGCGGAACCGTACGGGGGTCGGCGGGCGTTACCGCTGAGCGACCACCCGGGGAGCGGGTTGCGCCCGACGCAACGCCAGGTGCTGCTGTTGCACCCGGACGGTGATCCACGTCAAGGTGGCTGTCGCGACGGACGAGTGACGATCTGAGGGGCGACATGGGCAGTGGTGGCTGGAGCAGGCGCCGGTTCGTCGGCGCACTGACGTCAGGGGCCGCCGCGGCGGCACTGCCCGCCTGTGACGACGCGCCCGCGCCCGCGGCACCGACGAGTCCGGCGGCCCCCGAGCCGAGCGGGAGCCCGACCCGCGAGGCCCAAAGGCCGTCCGGCCCGCGCCCGCTGTACCTCGGCACCTACACCTCGGTCGAGGGCGGCGGCAAGGGCATCGGCCTGGCCACGTACGACGCGGCGACGGGCCGGATCACCGGCACCGGCACGCTCACCGACGTGGGAGACCCGTCGTACCTCGCGATCCACCCGGACCGCCACACGCTGTACGCGGTGAACGAGCGCGAGGACGGCGCCGTGACGGCCGTCCGGCTGTCCGACCGGAAGGTCCTGGGCAGCCGGAGCACCGGCGGCTCGGGCCCCTGCCATCTGTCGGTGCATCCGGGCGGGCGCTGGCTGCTCAGCGCGGACTACGGCTCGGGCAGCGTTGCGGTGCATCCGATCGACGCCTCGGGCGCCCTCGGCGAGCGGAGCGACCTCGTCCGGCACTCCCGTCCGGCGCCGGGGCCCGGCCAGGAGGGTCCGCACGCCCACCAGATCATCACCAGCCCCGACGGCGGACACGTCCTCGCCGTGGACCTGGGCACGGACACCGTCTACACGTACCGGCTCGACGAGAAGGCCGGCACGCTCACCGAGGTCGCGCAGGCGCACACCCGGCCGGGCGCGGGCCCGCGCCACCTGACGTTCCACCCCGGCGGCCGGTACGCCTACCTCGCCAACGAGGTCGACAACACGGTGGCGGTCTGCTCGTACGACCCCGCCTCCGGCCGCGTCACGGTGGGTGAGCCGCAGTCCACCGGCACCGGTCCGGGCACCAACTACCCGGCGCAGATCCTGGTGACCGCGAACGGCCGGCACGCCTTTCTCGCCAACCGCGGCGACAACAGCCTCACGCGCTACGCCGTCGAGACGGACGGTGCCCGGCTCAGGCTGCTGGACACCGTGCCGGTCGGCGGGGACTTCCCGCGCCAGATCGCCTTCTCGCCGGAGGGCACACTGCTGTTCGCGGCGAACCAGAAGTCCGGCACGGTGACCGTCTTTCGCGTGGACGAGGCGAGCGGCGCGCTGCGGCGCGCCGGTGAGCCGTTTCCGTCACCTGTCGCCGTCTGTGCGCTGCCACTGTAGGGCCCGCGGGCAGGACGCGGCGGTCGCCTGGCTGAGCAGGACGTGCATGCGCTCGGTGAGCTGCGCGACGTCGTCGGCGGGTGTGTGGAACGCCAGTCGTACGTCGCCGTGGGCGCGGGCGCGTTCGATCCGCAGGGTCAGTCCGTGCCGGTCGACGGCGAGGGGCTGGACGCGGACCGCGCCGTGCAGGCTGTCGGAGCCGACGAGGCGGGTGAGGCGCTCGACCGCGTCCGCGTGGCAGTCGGCGAGATGCGTGAGCAGCCGGGCCTCGGCCGTGGTGAGCGGGTCGGGCGTCGCGGCGGCGAAGTCGTCGAGGTCGACGACCACGGCCCCGGACGGTTGCCGCAGCACCACGCGCGTGGCCCGGAAGGCCAGCCGGCCCTCCTCGACGCTGAACCAGCCCGCGAGCCACAGCCGGGCGCGGATCCGGTCGCGCACCGGGACGGGGGCCACGTCGGCGAACTCCAGCACCGCGGACGGCTCGCCGCGGGGCGCGCAGATCGCGGCCGCGAGCAGGGCGCTGTCCCCGGGCACGTCCACCAGCACCCGGCCGTCCTCGGTCACCGTGTGCGCGCCGACCAGCTCCTCCCGCGCGCCCTCCGCGGTCACCGAGCAGGACCACGCGGCGGCGAGCACCGAGCGCGCCCGCTCCGCCGCGGCAGGGGTCGCCGTCCAGCTGTGGCTGCCGTCACCCATCCCAGACCTCCTTAGGTAAGCCTTGCCTAACCTACCGAAGATCGGAGCGTGAGCCAACCACGTCACGTGATCTTTACGAGGGCTTTCAGGGAGTGAGGACGCCCAGCAGGGCGCGAGCGCACAGCTCACGCACCTGATCCCGGCTCAACTCCGTGCCGCGCAGCCACTCCAGACAGACGGACGTGGTGAACGCCAGCCAGCCGCGCACGGCGAGCCGCGCCTCCGGCCGCCCCTCACAGGCCGGGCCGAACTCGGGATCCTCGGCGAGCGCGGCGAGGATCTGCCGCTCCTGCGCGGCCAGGGCCCGCTGATAGACCCGCCGCACCGCCTGGTCCCCCGCCGCGTCGGCGCGGTGGAAGGCGCGGTAGCCGTGGGCGTGGGCCTGGACGTACTCCAGGAACGTGTCGAGGCCGCCCGCGAGCTGCTCGCGCACCGGGACGCCGGGCACCGCCGCCGTCATGCGCAGCATCCGCTCGCTCTCGCGCGCGACGACCGCCGCGAAGAAGTCCCGCTTGGTCGGAAAGTAGTGGTACAGCAGCCCGCGCGACACCCCGGCGATCTCGGCGACCTGCTCGATCCACACGTCGTCGTACGGACTCTCCGAGAACAGCCGCGCGCCGACGGCCAGCAGCTGCTCCCGGCGCTCCTCGGAGCTGAGCCGGCGGCGCGTGCGCCCGCCCTGGTTCACGGCCATGCCCGCACTGTACTTGACGCCGGTTCAACAACGGGGCAAGACTGAACCGCGCTATTGAACCCACATACAACACGTGCGAACCCGCCGCTGGCTCAAGGGAGATCGCGTCATGACGAAGGCGCCGGTACGGGACGGGCTGCCCAAGGGGTTCCGGAGCGCCGAGCTGGGCTGGCCGGAGCTGGACCGCATTCCGCATCCGCCGCACCGGATCCCGCTGCTCGGTGACGTGGTGGGCATGAACCGGCACACTCCCCTCCAGGACACGCTGCGCTACGCCCGCCGGCTGGGGCCGGTCTTCCGTCAGAAGGCCTTCGGCAAGGAGTTCGTGTTCGTGTGGGGCGCCCGGCACACGGCCGACCTCGCGGACGAGTCGCGGTTCGCCAAGCACGTGGGGCTGGGCATAGCGAACCTGCGGCCGGTGGCCGGGGACGGCCTGTTCACGGCGTACAACCACGAGCCCAACTGGCAGCTGGCGCACGACGTGCTCGCCCCGGGGTTCAGCCGCGAGGCCATGGCCGGTTACCACCCGATGATGCTGGCCGTCGCACGGCAGCTGACGGAGCACTGGGACCGCGCGGCGGCGACGGGCCGGGCGGTCGACGTCCCCGGCGACATGACCAAGCTGACGCTGGAGACGATCGCGCGCACCGGCTTCGGCCACGACTTCGGGTCGTTCGAACGCTCCCGGCCGCATCCCTTCGTGACCGCCATGGTCGGCACGCTGACGTACGCGCAGCGGCTCAACACGGTGCCCTTCCCGCTGGCTCCGCTGCTGTTGCGCAGGGCGAGCCGCCGCAACGCCGCCGACATCGACCGCCTCAACCGCACGGTCGACGAGCTGGTCCGCGCCCGGCGCGCCTCCGGCCGCGGGGACGGGGACCTGCTCGACCGGATGCTTCAGACGGCCCACCCCCGGACCGGGGAGCGGCTGGCGCCGGAGAACATCCGCCGTCAGGTGATCACCTTCCTCGTCGCGGGCCACGAGACGACCTCGGGCGCGCTCTCCTTCGCGCTGCACTACCTCTCCCGTCACCCCGAGGTCGCGGCCCGGGCCCGCGCCGAGGTGGACCGCGTCTGGGGCGCCGCGGCGGAACCGGCCTACGAGCAGGTGGCCAGGCTGCGCTACGTCCGCCGGGTACTGGACGAGTCGCTGCGGCTGTGGCCCACCGCGCCGGCCTTCGCCCGGGAGGCCCGGGAGGACACGGTGCTGGCCGGGGAGCACCCCATGCGGCGCGGGGCGTGGGCGCTGGTGCTGACGCCGATGCTGCATCGGGACCCCGAGGCGTGGGGCGCGGACGCCGAGCGGTTCGACCCGGACCGCTTCGAGGCCCAGGCTGTACGGTCCCGGGCCCCGCACACCTTCAAGCCGTTCGGGACCGGGGCGCGGGCCTGCATCGGGCGCCAGTTCGCCCTGCACGAGGCGACGTTGGTGCTCGGCCTGCTGCTGCGGCGCTACGAGCTGCGCCCCGACCCGGCGTACCGGCTGCGGGTGGCGGAACGGCTGACGCTGATGCCGCAGGGGCTGCGGCTGCGCCCGAAGCGCCGGAGCCCGGTGCGGGAACCCGCCTCAGGCCTGCGCCGTCCAGTGCCCGGGGCGGGTGACTGACGCGGGCAGCCGGGTCCCGGCACTCCCCCGGGCCGCGTTCAGCTGCGGCTGGGTGAGGAAGAACGCCCCGGTCAGGTCGGCGTCCGTGAGGTCCGCGTCGCGCAGGTCGGCACCGATCAGGTCCGCGCCCCGCAGGTCCGCGCCCGTGAGGTCGGCGGCGATGAGGTACGCGCCGCGGAGGTTGGCGCCGCGCAGGTCGGCGCCCTTGAGGCGGGCGCCCATGAGGTCCGCGCCCCGGCGGTTCTTCTTACGGCCCTTGGTGCCGGCCCTGGCCAGCTCGCTCGTCCTCAGCAGCAGGACGTTGACCTCCTGGCGGTGCGCCGCCACGTCCAGCCCGGCGAGCTCCTCGGGTGTCAGCCCGGTCAGCTCCTCGGTCCTCTCCAGGGCCTTGCGCAGATCGGCGTGGACGGGACGGGCCGCGGGCAGGGCGAGCGCCTCGGTCAGGTACCACAGCAGCTCGTGCAGCTGCCGCACGACCGGAAAGACGTCGAACATGCGACGGGCGTGCTCCGGCGGCCCGGACCTCCAGTCCCGGCCGCCGAAGGTGATCTGCGAGACCTGCTGCCCGGCGCCGAAGCAGTCGTAGACCGTGCAGCCGGTGAACCCCTTCTGCCGCAGCCGGGCGTGGATGCCGCAGCGGTGGTCGCTCTGAAGATTGCGGCAGGGAGTGCCGGCGTCCTTGTCGACCGCGAAGTCGGCCGAGGCGGCGAAGGGCAGGGCGACGCAGCACAGTCCGAAGCACCGCTCGCAGTCACCGCGCAGTTCCGCCTGTGCGGCCTTGTGATCTCGCATGCCGTTCAGCATACGAAACGAAAACTCACCGATGAGTCAGAGGTGGCGGCCGAACAGGCAGCGGCGCCGTCGTCGGCGTCCTCACGTCATCTGCCGAACAGTTCGAACGCCACCGCCGGCCTGCCCCCGAACCGCTCCCCCGTGGCCTCGGCGTGCTGGGTGAGGAAGCCGCGGACGTATGCCTCGGGGTCCTGGTCGGTCAAGGCCTCGATGTAGGTGCGGTGTTCCAGCAGTGAGCGCACCGCGCGTTCCATGCCGGGCGTCGCCTCGACCGCGTGCGTGGGGGTGCTGGAACCGGCGACGGCGACCCAGCGCACGCCGTCCCACGGCTGAAGGCCCTGCTCGGTGAGCTCCGGGAAGATCCACCGGTTGCCGGCGTCGCCGGCCGCGTCGAGCGTGGCCCGGCCGACGGCCACGTGGTCCGGGGTGTTCCAGGCGACACCGCCCCAGGTGTCCCGGTGGTTGAGCGTGATGACCAGCTCGGGCCGGTGCCGGCGGATCGCGGCGGCGATGTCGCGGCGCAGGGCGGTGCCGTACTCGATGACGCCGTCCCTGTGGTCGAGGAACTCCACGACCGACACGCCGACCACGGCCGCGCTCGCCCGCTGCTCCCGCTCCCGCAGCGGCCCGCACCGCTCGGGCTCCAGTGTGTCGATGCCCGCCTCGCCCCGGGTCGCCAGCACATAAGCGACCTCGCGGCCCTCGTCGATCCAGGCCGCGATCGCCGCCGAACAGCCGTACTCCAGGTCGTCGGGGTGGGCCACGACCGCGAGGGCACGCCGCCAGTCGCCGGGCATGGGCTGGAGTTGAGTGGTCGTCATGCCCGCAGACTAATCCGCGCCACCGGCATCACGACGCGTCCGGCACGGCATCACGCCTCGTTGCGTGCCAGCGCCAGCAGCCGGTCGAGGACCCGCTGGCCGCCGGTGCGTACGCCGTCGTGCTCGAACTCGTCCGTGACCCAGGTGCGCAGGCCGCGAATCGTGCGGGCGGTCCGCAGGGAGTGGGCCGTGTCGACGTACATGTCGTCGTGGTAGACGGCGGCGACGACCGGTACGTCGTTCGCGGCGAGGCGCGCCGGGTCGTACAGGGGGGTCCAGTCGGTGCGGGCGGCGAGCAGGTCGGCGGTCTCGCGCAGGGGGCGCAGCGCCGGGTCGCAGTCGAACGTCCAGGGGTGGATCGACTCGCCGGTGAACAGCAGCGGTTCGTCGCCCGCGAGCGCCTTCGCGGCGTCGAACTGCGGGAACTCGGCGCGGACCCGCTCGGCCGACCATGCGGTGGGCCGGGCGTCCTTGCCGTAGATCGACTCGTGGATCAGGGCGTACAGCGGGTGGCGGGCGTAGGACAGCATGCCCTGCACCTGCTCCAGGAAGGCGTCGGAGAGCGTGGTGCCCTGCGGCGTGCGGACGAAGGCGTCTTCGAGGAGGTAGTGGAGGCGGTGGGTGCCGTCGCCGGTGCCGAGGACGATGCCGAGGGACTGGAAGGCCTCGACGGTGAGCCGGTAGCCGTTCGGCAGGACCACGTCGTGGTTCAGGAGGTGGTCGGCGATCCGGCGGGCGCGCTCGGCGTCCTGCGGGTAGCGGGCGTAGTGGGCGGTGACCTTGCGTTCGACGCGCGGGAAGGCGGCCCGGTAGATGTCGTCCGCGTGGGCGTCCAGGGAGGGCAGTCCGCCGGTGATGACGGCGGTGGCCAGGCCCTCGGGGGCGAGGGAGAGGTAGCTGGTGGCGCAGAAGCCGCCGAAGCTCTGACCGAGGACGGTCCAGGGGGCGCCGCCGGTGACCTGCGCGCGGATGGCCTCGCAGTCGCGGACGATCGAGTCGGCGCGGAACCGGGTGAGGTAGTCGGCCTGTTCGGCGGGACCGCCGCGCAGCGGGAGCGTCTGCCGGTTGGCGGGCGTGCTGTGGCCGGTGCCGCGCTGGTCGAGGAGGAGGACGCGGTACTCCTTCAGCGCGCGGCCGAGCCAGCCGGGCCTGCCGACGGAGCGGTCCGCGCCGAACCCGGGCCCGCCCTGCAGGTAGAGCAGCCACGGCAGGTCCTGGTGCGCCTTGTCGCTCGCGACGACCTCGCGGGCGTACAGCTCGATCGTCTCGCCCCCGGGGTGGTCGTGGTCGAGGGGGACGGTGAAGCGGCGGTCGGTGAGGACGACTCCGGGCTGGCGGTAGCTGAGGGTCAAGAGGGCTCCCGGGACGGACGGATTTCGGACCGCGTCCCAGTTCATCACAGAGGACGTCCGCGGGTGGCCCCTTCGGATCATGAAACCTTCCTGAACGACGGTTCAGGTTCAGCGGGCGGACAGACTGGAGCGGCGGACCACCAGCTCGGGCTGGAGCACGACCCGCCGGTGCTCGTGCGGCCGGGCCGGGCCCTCTTCCTCCGTCTCCTCCAGGAGCAGGTCGGCCGCCATGGCGCCCATGGTGACGGCGGGCTGCCGCACCGAGGTGAGCGGGACGGCGGCGGCCGCCGCGAACTCGATGTCGTCGTAGCCGACGATGGCGAGGTCGTCCGGGACGTCGACGCCGGCCGCGTACATGGCCTGCAGGACACCGAGCGCCAGCAGGTCGTTGGCGCAGAACACGGCGGTCGGCCGGTCGGCGAGGCCGAGCAGGCGGGCGCCGGCGTCGCGGCCCGCGGCGACGTCCAGCCGTTCGGTGGGCAGCTCGCGCAGCGCGCCGGGGCCGAGCCCGGCCTCGGCGAGCGCTTCGAGGGCGCCGGTGCGCCGGTCGCGGACCTGGTTGAGGCCGGGCGGGCCGCTGACGTAGGCGATGGAGCGGTGCCCGGCGTCGACGAGGTGGCGCACGGCCAGGGCGCCGCCCGCGACGTCGTCGACGGAGACCGAGCACTCGGTGGTGCCCTCGGCGACCCGGTCGACCAGGACGAACGGGATGCCGTGCCGGCGGAACGCCTCGATGTTGCGGCCCGTGGCGTCGGCCGGGGTGAGCAGCACGCCGCGCACGCGCTGCTCGGCGAAGAGCGACAGGTACTCGGCCTCCTCGCCCGGGTTCTGTGCGCTGTTGCAGACCATCACGCCGAGTCCGGCCTGGCGTGCGGCGCGTTCGGCGCCGCGGGCCACGTCGACGAAGAAGGGGTTGCCCATGTCGAGGACGAGCAGCCCCATGATGCGGCTGCGGCCCGCGCGCAGCTGGCGCGCGGACTCGCTGCGGACGTAGCCGAGCCGGTCTATCGCGGACAGCACGCGGGCCCGGGTCTCGGTGGCGACCGTGTCCGGGCGGTTGATCACGTTCGACACCGTGCCGACGGAGACTCCGGCGGCGCGGGCGACGTCCTTGATACCCACCGACTGGGCCATCGGGCGGGGACCTCCTGGTGAGATGAGGGGGCGGCGGCCGGAGCGGCTTCACATTACCGGCATGCCGCCCCGGCCACCGGCTCCGGTCAGGCGGGCAGGCGGAAGTCGATCACGCGCAGCGCCGAGGGCGTCGTACCGCTGGACTTCTCCTGGTACATGAAGGACAGCACCCCGTCCTGCGCGACGCGTGCCTCGTCGATGACGACCTCGCCGAAGGCGTTGAGGCCGCTTCCGTCGAACAGGATCCTCCAGTCGGTGTGTCCGGAGGCCGCCGAGGCGCCGGCGATCCGCCCGAAGGGGAAGATCGCGTAGGCGTTGTCGTACTTGTCCAGAATCAGCTTGGTGCGCTGGCTGGAGTTCAGCGGGACCGGGATCTCGGTCTTCTGCCAGGTGCCGGAGGCGTTCCTGCGGACGTGGAAGGCACGGCCGTTCCGCGTCCGGTCGCTGACGTAGTTGGTGGTGCACTGCCCGAAGCGGCCGGGGACGTAGGAGATGATCGCGTGCGGCCGGCCCGCGGAGTCGGTGAACTGGCTCTCCTGGTTCATCAGGGAGTGGTCCGGGTTGAGCGGGTCGACGACCAGCCCGGCGTCGTTCACGGACACCTTGTCGGAGCCGCCGGTGACGCCGACGACGGTGCCCGCGTTGTTGCGCCAGGTGCGGCCGCGGTCGTCGGAGTAGACGTAGCCGGTGTCGTGGTTGGTGATGCCGCCGCCGCTGCACATCACGGCGCCGTTCTGCTCGCGCCAGGTGAAGAAGGAGTGCAGCCGGCCGCTGCGGTCGTAGTCGATGCCGTGCAGGTACATGTTGCGGGCGGTGGAGGAGCCGTGCTCGCTGGTGTACGTGCCGGTGGAGCTGGACCATTCGCCGAGGTTGGTCCACTTCGTGCCGTCGTACTCGGCGAGCGCGTTGCGGCCGTTGCCGGAGACGGCGACGCGGTAGCTGAGCTGGAGCCTGCCCTCCGGCGTGGAGATGAACTGCGGGTAGGTGAACTGCGAGGTCAGCGCCAGGCCGTCCAGGGTGGACTGGGGTGCGCCGAAGCGACTCGCGGTCCAGCTCAGCCCGCCGGGGTTGTCCATCAGCCCGGCGACCGACTTGACGTAGGTGAAGCCGTCGCTGTGGGAGTCCATGTTGAGGTGCAGCCGGCCGTCGACCTTGGAGACGCCCATGGAGATGACGTTGTGGGAGTCGTTGTACCGCAGGGTGTGCCCGACCTTCACAGTCGACCAGGTGCTCGCGCCGAGGGGGCGGCGGCCGACGACGGCGTTGCGGTCGGCGGTGTACCAGACGGCGTACTGGTAGCCCTTGTAGGTCAGCAGGCCGTTCTTCTGGAACGCGTTGTTGTTGACCAGGCCGTCGTAGGACACGAAGAAGATGGCCTGGTTGTCGAGGGTCGCGGTGCCGGTCCGGGTGACGGAGGGGCCGGGGTCGGCGGCCCGCGCGGTGCCGGAGGCCAAGGCGGGGGTCACCACGGCTCCGGCGAACGCGGCGGCCAGCAACGTACGTCTGCGCATCTCATGAACTCCATTGTTCAGGCGAGGTGGAACACTTCGGTGAGCGGTTTCATGGCCTCGTCGGGCCGGGCGCCGTCCAGCGACTCGAAGAACGGCGCCATCTCAGCCTGCCAGCGGGCGTTGACGTCGGTGGCTTCCATTCCGGCCTGGGCGGCCGCGAAGTCCTCGGTCTCCAGGTAGCCGACGAGCAGTCCGTCCTCGCGCAGGAAGAGCGAGTAGTTGTGCCAGCCGGTGTCCGAGAGTGCCTGGAGCATCTCGGGCCACACCGCGGCGTGCCGCTCGCGGTACTCGTCGAGGCGGTCCGCCCGGACCTTCAGAAGGAAACACACGCGCTGCATCAACAACCCTCCAGGGATCAGAAGTTGAACTGGTCGATGTTCTTGGCGTCGAACACGGTCGGCTTGCCGAGGCTGATCACGCCGTCCTTGCCGATGGTGTACTCGCCCATGGAGCCGGCCTTGAAGGTCTCGCCCTCCTTGCCGGTGATCTGCCCGGAGGACAGGGCGACGGCGGTACGGGCGGCCAGCTCGCCGAGCTTCGCCGGGTCCCACAGCTCGAACGCCTCGACGGTGCCGTTCTTGACGTACTTGCGCATGTCGTTGGGGGTGCCGAGGCCGGTCAGCTTGACCTTGCCCTTGTACTTGGAGCCCGACAGGTACTGGGCGGCGGCCTTGATGCCGACGGTGGTCGGGGAGATGATCCCCTTCAGGTTCGGGTACTCCTGGAGCAGGCCCTGGGTCTGCTGGAAGGACTGCTGGGCGTCGTCGTTGCCGTACGCGGTCTTCACCAGCTTCATGTTCTTGTACTCGGGCTTCTTCAGCTCGTCCTTCATGAAGTCGATCCAGGTGTTCTGGTTCGTCGCGGTCTGCGCGGCGGACAGGATCGCGATCTCGCCCTTGTAGCCGATCTGCTTGGCGAGCAGCTGCACCTCGGTACGGCCGAGGTCCTCGGCGGAGGCCTGCGAGACGAAGGCGTTGCGGCAGTCGGGCGTGGTGTCGGAGTCGTAGGTGACGACCTTGATGCCGTTCTTCATGGCCTGCTTGAGCGCGGTGCACAGGGCGCCCGGGTCCTGCGCGGAGACGGCCATCGCGTCGACCTGCTGCTGGGTGAGCGTGTTGACGTAGGAGACCTGACCGGAGGTGTCGGTGGCGCTGGAGGGGCCGACCTCCTTGTAGCTGGACCCCAGCTCCTTCAGGGCCTTCTCGCCGCCCTTGTCGGCGGAGGTGAAGTAGGGGTTGTTGACCTGCTTGGGCAGGAACCCGACGGTCAGCCCCTTCTTCAGCTCGGCGTTCGGGTCGGCCTTGCCGGCCGCGGCGGCCGAACCGCCCTCGTTCTGCACGTCCTTCTTGGTGGTGCCGCCACCGCAGGCGGTGAGCGCCAGGGCGAGAGAGGTGGCGGTGGCGAGCGCCGCGCAGCTGCGGCGGAGGGTCGACTTACGCATGACGATGGTCCTTTACGAGGAAGGGCTGGGTTACGAGGTGGGAGTCGAGGCGGCTCTGCGGCCCGCCCTCGCTGTGGAGATCTGCCGTACGACCCGGGGGCCGAGCACGGACAGAACGAGCAGGACGCCGGTGACGACGATCTGGGACTGCGCGGAGACGTCCTGGAGGCTCATGACGTTCTGCAGCGCCCCCAGCAGGAACACCCCGGCGATGGCGCCGCCGAGCGTGCCCTTGCCACCGTCGAAGTCGATACCGCCGAGCAGTACGGCGGCCACGACGGACAGTTCGAGGCCGGTGGCGTTGTCGTAGCGGGCGCTGGCGTAGTGCAGCGCCCAGAAGATGCCGGTGAGCGAGGCCATCAGGCCGGTCACCGTGAACAGGAGCAGCTTCTGCCGCTTGACCCGGATGCCGGCGAACCGCGCGGCCTCCTCACTCGCCCCGATCGCGAACAGCGACCGCCCGAACGGCGTGGCGTGCAGCGCGACCACGGCGATGGCGAGCAGGACGAGGAACGGCAGGAAGGCGTACGGGATGAACGTGTCGCCGATGCGCCCGGCCGCGAAGTCCAGGTACTGGGTGGGGAAGTCGGTCACCGCGTCGGAGCCGAGCACGATCTGCGCGATGCCCCGGTAGGCGGCGAGTGTGCCGATGGTGACGGCGAGGGACGGCAGGCCCAGCCTGGTCACCAGCAGGCCGTTGATCAGCCCGCACACGACACCCAGCAGCAGGCAGATCGGGATGATCGTCTCGATGGCCATGCCCTGGTTCCACAGGGCGCCCATCACGGCACCGGACAGACCCGCCGTGGACGCCACCGACAGGTCGATCTCCCCGGAGACGACCAGCAGGGTCATCGGCAACGCGATCAGCGCGATCGGCAGCGTGTTGCCGATGAGGAACGACAGGTTGAGCGCGTTGCCGAACCCGTCGACGAAACCGAAGGAGAACAGCAGGACGACGATGAGGAGTGCGCCGACGACCGTGTCCCAGCGGACCGCTCGGCTCAGGGAGATGTCAGCCATGGCGGGCGTTCCTCTTCTTCAGGGCGGAGGCCACGCGCAGCGCGACGATCCGGTCGACCGCGATGGCGAGGATGAGCAGGATGCCGTTGATGGCGAGCACCCAGACGGAGCTGACGCCGAGGGCGGGCAGCACACTGTTGATGGAGGTCAGCAGCAGCGCGCCGAGGGCCGCGCCGTAGACGCTGCCGGAGCCGCCGGTGAAGACCACGCCGCCTACCACGACCGCGCTGACGACGGTCAGTTCGTAGCCGTTGCCGGTGCCGGAGTCGACGTTGCCGAACCGGGCGAGGTACATCGCGCCGGCGAGTCCGGCGAGGGCGCCGCAGAAGGTGTAGGCGGCGAGGATCCGTTTGCGCACGGGAATGCCGGCGAGGCGGGCGGCCTCGGGGTTGGAGCCGAGCGCGTAGAGCTCGCGCCCGCTGGCGAAGTGTTTGAGGTAGTAGGCCGTTGCCACCAACACGGCCAGCGCGATCAGTGCGAGGTACGGCACCGCCGAGATGCCGCCGGAGCCGAAGTCGACGAAACCGCCCGGCAGATCGGCCGCGGTGATCTGGCTGGAGCCGACCCAGATGGAGTCGATGCCGCGGATGATGTAGAGCGTGCCGAGGGTGACGACGAGCGCGGGCACCTGACCCAGGCTGACGAGCAGGCCGTTGAGCAGTCCGAAACCGATGCCGAGCAGGACCGCCAGCGCGATCGCCACGACCGGGTTGCCGCCGCCCTGGAGATACGTACCGGCGGCGAAGGCGCTGATGCCGAGCGTCGATCCGACGGACAGGTCGACGTTGCGGGTGATGACGACGAGGGACTGCCCGGTGGCGACCAGCACCAGGATCGTCGCGTTCAGCAGCAGGTCCTTGATGCCCTGTTCGGACAGGAACTGGCTGTTGCCGGCCTGGGTGACGGCGATCATCACCAGGAAGACGACGAGGATGGCGAGTTCGCGCATCTTGAAGACGCGGTCGACGAGGCGGGTGCCGCTCGACTTGGGGACGTCGGCCACGGGGGCTTCTCGGGGAGTGACGACCGTCATGCGGCGGCCCTCCCGGTGGCTGCGGCCATCACGGTTTCCTCGGTGGCGTCGGAGCGTGGGATCTCGGCGGTGAGGCGGCCCTCGTGCATGACCAGCACGCGGTCGGCCATGCCGAGGATCTCGGGCAGGTCGGAGGAGATCATCAGGACGGCGACGCCGTCGGCGGCGAGCTGGGACAGCAGCCGGTGCACCTCGGCCTTGGTGCCGACGTCGATACCGCGGGTCGGCTCGTCGACGATCAGCACCCTGGGGCCGGTGGCGAGCCACTTGGCGAGCACGACCTTCTGCTGGTTGCCGCCCGAGAGGGTGTTGACGGTGTCGGCGATCCGGGCGTACTTGACCTGGAGCTTGGCGGCCCAGTCGAGGGAGCGGCTGCGCTCGGCGCCGCGGTCCATCAGGCCCGCCTTCACGGTCGTGCGCAGCCCGGTGAGCCCGATGTTCCGCTCGATGGACATGTCCATCACCAGGCCCTGGGCGCGCCGGTCCTCGGGGACCAGGGCGAGTCCGGCGGCCATCGCGGTGGAGGGGGCGCCGTTGACCAGGGGCTTGCCGTCGACGGAGACCTCGCCGGCGTCCCAGCGGTCGATGCCGAACACGGCCCGGGCGACCTCCGTACGCCCGGCGCCGACGAGTCCGGCGAGGCCGACGATCTCGCCGTGCCGTACGTCGAAGGAGACGTCGGTGAACACACCCTCGCGGGTCAGGCGGCGCACGCTCAGGGCGACCTCGCCCGGCCGCACGTCCTGCTTGGGGTACAGCTCGTCGAGGTCGCGGCCGACCATGCGGCGCACCAGGTCGTCCTCGGTCATGCCCGCCAGCGGCTCGCTGCCGACCCAGGCTCCGTCGCGCAGGGTGGTGACCCGCTGGCAGATCTCGAAGATCTCCTCCAGCCGGTGGGAGATGAACAGGACGGCGGCGCCCTGTTCGCGCAGGGTGCGTACGACGCCGAAGAGGCGGGCGACCTCGCTGCCGGTGAGGGCGGCGGTCGGCTCGTCCATGATCAGCACGCGGGCGTCGAAGGAGAGGGCCTTGGCGATCTCGACGATCTGCTGGTCGGCGATGGACAGGCCGCGGGCGGGCCGGTCGGGGTCGAGTTCGACACCGAGGCGCTCCATGAGGGCGGCGGTCGCGTTGTGCGTGGCCTTGTGGTCGATCCTGCCGAGGGCGCGCCGGGGCTGGCGGCCCATGTAGATGTTCTCGGCGATCGACAGGTCGGGGAAGAGCGTGGGCTCCTGGTAGATGACGGCGATGCCGGCGTCGCGGGCGTCGCCGGGTCCGTGGAAGGCGACGGGCGCACCGTCGAGCAGCACCTGGCCGGCGTCCGGCCGGTGCACCCCGGCGAGCGTCTTGATGAGGGTGGACTTGCCCGCACCGTTCTCACCGGCGAGGGCGTGCACCTCCCCGGGGAACAGCTCCAGGGAGACGTCCCGCAGTGCGCGGACCGCACCGAAGGACTTGGAGACGTCCCTCAGTGCCAGAACCGGGGCCGGACCCGTGGTGGACGGGTGGGTCATGGGGGCTCCTCGACGACGCCGGCGGGACGGCCCTCTCGGCGTCGTGAAAGGTTTCAACTGGGTTGCCGGGACGTTAGGCGGGTCGCGCATGTCACGTCAATGGGTTCCGGTCGAAAAAGTTTCGAGGACAGAAGGTCACGCACTGATCACGGGTGATCGTGTCGGCCGAAGGGGTTGACACCCCTTCGGGGGGCCCATAACTTCGCGTCCTGAATCGTTTCATTCAGTGGTCGTCACGACCCGATGCCTCAGGAGCCCTGACGTGACCGAGCTCGCCGCGGTGAAGGCCGCTCTCAAGACCCAGGCAGTCGAGACGCCGTCATGGGCGTACGGGAACTCGGGCACGCGCTTCAAGGTGTTCGCGCAAGCGGGTGTGCCGCGTGATCCGTACGAGAAGCTGGACGACGCGGCGAAGGTGCACGAGTTCACGGGGGTCGCCCCGACGGTCGCCCTGCACATCCCGTGGGACAAGGTCGACGACTACGCGGCGCTGGCGAAGCATGCAGAGCAGCGTGGTGTGAAGCTGGGCGCGATCAACTCCAACACCTTCCAGGACGACGACTACAAGCTCGGGAGCATCTGCCACCCGGACGCCGCGGTGCGGCGCAAGGCCGTCGATCATCTGCTGGAGTGCGTCGACATCATGGACGCGACCGGCTCGACGGACCTGAAGCTGTGGTTCGCCGACGGGACGAACTATCCCGGGCAGGACGACATCCGAGCCCGGCAGGACCGGCTCGCCGAGGGGCTCGCGGAGGTCTACGCGCGGCTGGGCGACGGGCAGCGGATGCTGCTGGAGTACAAGTTCTTCGAGCCGGCCTTCTACTCGACCGACGTACCGGACTGGGGCACGGCGTACGCCCACTGTCTGAAGCTCGGGCCGAAGGCTCAGGTCGTCGTCGACACCGGGCACCACGCGCCCGGGACCAACATCGAGTTCATCGTCGCCACGCTGTTGCGGGAGGGCAAGCTCGGGGGGTTCGACTTCAACTCGCGGTTCTACGCGGATGACGACCTGATGGTCGGGGCCGCGGATCCGTTCCAGCTGTTCCGGATCATGTACGAGGTGATCCGTGGCGGCGGGTTCACCCCCGAGGTGGCCTTCATGCTCGACCAGTGTCACAACATCGAGGCGAAGATCCCGGCGATCATCCGTTCGGTGATGAACGTGCAGGAGGCCACGGCGAAGGCGTTGCTGGTCGACGGTGACGTGCTGGGTGCGGCGCAGCGGGCGGGGGATGTGCTGGAGGCCAACGCCGCGCTGATGGATGCGTACAACACGGATGTGCGGCCGTTGCTGCGGGAGGTGCGCGAGGAGATGGGGTTGGACCCCGACCCCATTGCGGCGTACCGGCGCTGTGGGTGGGGCGAGAAGATCGTTGCCGAGCGGGTCGGTGGGGAGCAGGCGGGGTGGGGTGCGTAAGCGTCTGCCGAGATCTGTTGTCTGTGGGGTGCGGGCCGTATGTGGTTGGTCGCGCAGTTCCCCGCGCCCCTGAGTGAATCACCCACCGTCCCTTGAGAGGAACTCGTATCCATGGCAACCCATCCCGAAGCCGCCGCTCTCCTGGCCCGTTCCCACCGGCTCGGCTCCGATCCCCGTAACACCAACTACGCGGGAGGCAACGCCTCCGCCAAGGGCACTGAGACCGACCCCGTCACCGGCGGCGATGTCGAGCTGATGTGGGTCAAGGGGTCCGGCGGTGACCTCGGCACGCTCACGGAGGCCGGGCTCGCCGTGCTGCGGCTGGACCGGATGCGGGCGCTCGTCGACGTGTATCCGGGCGTGGAGCGCGAGGACGAGATGGTCGCCGCGTTCGACTACTGCCTGCACGGGAAGGGCGGTGCGGCGCCGTCCATCGACACCGCCATGCACGGGCTCGTCGAGGCCGCCCACGTCGATCACCTCCACCCGGACTCCGGTATCGCGCTGGCGTGTGCCGCCGACGGGGAGAAGCTGACCGCCGAGTGTTTCGGGGACAGTGTCGTGTGGGTGCCCTGGCGGCGGCCCGGGTTCCAGCTGGGGCTGGACATCGCCGCCGTGAAGAAGGCCAATCCGCAGGCCATCGGGTGCATTCTCGGCGGGCACGGGATCACCGCCTGGGGTGACACGTCCGAGGAGTGCGAGCGGAACTCGCTGCACATCATCCGGACCGCGGAGAAGTTCCTCGCCGAGCGCGGCAAGGACGAGCCCTTCGGGCCGGTGATCGAGGGGTACGCCGCGCTGGGCGCCGGGGAGCGCCGGGAGCGGGCCGCCGCGCTCGCGCCGCACGTCCGTGCCCTCGCCTCCCAGGACCGGCCCCAGGTCGGGCACTTCGACGACGCCGAGGTGGTCCTCGACTTCCTGGCGAGCGCCGAGCACCCGCGGCTCGCCGCGCTCGGCACCTCCTGCCCGGACCACTTCCTGCGGACCAAGGTGCGGCCGCTGGTCCTCGATCTGCCGCCGACGGCTCCGCTCGACGAGGCCATCGCCCGGCTGAAGGAGCTGCACGCGGAGTACCGCGAGGAGTACGCCGCCTACTACCAGCGGCACGCCGAGCCCGGCTCCCCCGCCATGCGCGGCGCCGACCCGGCGATCGTGCTGGTCCCGGGTGTGGGCATGTTCAGCTTCGGCAAGGACAAGCAGACGGCCCGGGTGGCCGGCGAGTTCTACGTCAACGCCATCAATGTGATGCGCGGGGCGGAGGCCGTGTCCACGTACGCGCCCATCGAGGAGTCCGAGAAGTTCCGCATCGAGTACTGGGCGCTGGAGGAGGCCAAGCTCCAGCGGATGCCGAAGCCCAAGGCGCTCGCGACGCGGGTCGCGCTGGTCACGGGTGCGGGCAGCGGCATCGGGAAGGCGATCGCGCACCGGCTGGCCGCCGAGGGCGCCTGTGTCGTCGTGGCCGATCTGAACGGGGAGAACGCGGCCGCGGTCGCCGAGGAGCTGGGCGGTCCGGACAAGGCCGTCGCCGTGACCGTGGACGTGACGTCCGAGGAGCAGATCGCCGAGGCGTTCAAGGCGGCCGTGCTGGCCTTCGGCGGTGTCGATCTGGTCGTCAACAACGCCGGTATCTCGATCTCCAAGCCGCTGCTGGAGACCTCGGCCAAGGACTGGGACCTCCAGCACGACATCATGGCGCGCGGGTCATTCCTGGTGTCTCGGGAAGCGGCGCGGGTGATGATCGCGCAGGAGCTGGGCGGCGACATCGTCTACATCGCGTCGAAGAACGCCGTGTTCGCCGGGCCCAACAACATCGCCTACTCGGCCACCAAGGCCGACCAGGCGCACCAGGTGCGGCTGCTCGCCGCCGAGCTGGGCGAGCACGGCATCCGGGTCAACGGGGTCAACCCCGACGGTGTCGTGCGCGGCTCCGGGATCTTCGCCGGCGGGTGGGGGGCCCAGCGGGCCGCCGTGTACGGGGTCGAGGAGGAGAAGCTCGGCGAGTTCTACGCCCAGCGGACCATCCTCAAGCGTGAGGTGCTCCCCGAGCATGTCGCGAACGCGGTCTTCGCCCTCACCGGGGGCGACCTGACCCACACCACTGGGCTGCACGTCCCGGTCGACGCCGGCGTCGCGGCCGCCTTCCTGCGGTGAGCGCGGCCGTGAAGTCGTACGCCGCGGTCGACCTCGGCGCGTCCAGCGGGCGCGTCATGGTCGGCCGCGTCGGCCCCGACAGCCTGGAGCTGACCGAGGCGCACCGCTTCCCGAACCGGCCCGTGCGGGTGCCCGAGGGGCTGCGCTGGGACGTGCTCGGTCTGTACGCGGGAGTGCTGGAGGGGCTGAAGGCGGCCGGGCAGGTCGACTCCGTCGGGATCGACAGCTGGGCCGTGGACTACGGGCTGCTCGACGCGGACGGGGCGCTCCTCGGCAATCCCGTGCACTACCGGGACTCCCGGACGGAGGGGGTCGCGGAGAAGGTGTGGGCGACCGTCCCGGCGGAGGAGCTGTACGCGGCGACCGGATTGCAGTACGCGCCCTTCAACACCCTGTACCAGCTGACGGCCGCCCGGTCCTCGGCCCAGCTGTCCTCCGCCGAGCGGCTGCTGCTCATCCCCGACCTGCTGACGTACTGGCTCACGGGCGAGCAGGGCACCGAGCTCACCAACGCCTCGACGACCCAGCTGATCGATCCCCGGACCCGCGACTGGTCGTACGACATCGCCTCGCGGCTGGGTGTCGACCTGAGCCTGTTCGCGCCGCTGCGGCAGCCCGGTGATCCCGCGGGTGTGCTGCGGGAGGCGGTGCTGGAGGAGACCGGGCTGACCGGTCCCGTGCCCGTGACGGCGGTCGGGTCGCACGACACCGCGTCGGCCGTGGCCGCCGTACCCGCCGGGCGGGAGCGGTTCGCGTACATCTGCACCGGCACCTGGTCCCTGGCCGGCCTGGAGCTGGACGCTCCGGTGCTGACCGAGGAGAGCCGGGCGGCCAACTTCACCAACGAGCTGGGGCTGGACGGCACGGTCCGCTACCTGCGCAACATCATGGGGCTGTGGCTGCTCCAGGAGTGCGTGCGGGCCTGGGGTGACCCGGATCTGGGCGCGCTGCTGCTGGAGGCGTCCAAGGTGCCGGCGCTGCGGTCGGTCGTGGACGCGGGTGACGCGGCGTTCCTCGCGCCGGGGCGCATGCCGGAGCGGATCGCCGAGGCGTGCCGGGCCTCGGGGCAGCCCGTGCCGGAGTCGCCGGCCGAGGTGACGCGCTGCATCCTCGACTCCCTCGCCCTCGCCCATCGCAAGGCCGTCCGGGACGCGCAGCGGCTCGCCGGGCATCCGGTCGACGTGGTGCACGTGGTGGGCGGCGGCACGCGCAACGCGCTGCTGTGCCAGCTGACCGCCGACGCCTGCGGGCTGCCGGTGGTGGCGGGGGCGACGGAGGCGGCCGCCCTGGGGAACGTCCTCGTGCAGGCGCGGGCCCACGGTCTGGCCGGTGATCTGGCGGGGATGCGGCGGCTCCTCGTCCGTACCCAGCCGCTCACGCGCTACGAGCCGCGCGGCGGGACCGAGCGGTGGCGCGCCGCGCAGGACCGGATCGCCGGGGACTGACGGGGTCTCCCCCCGGCTCTCGTCCCCCGACTACGCTGCACTCATCCGATGACCGACCACAAGGAGCCGCGATGCGTGTCGCCCTGTTCCTGACCTGCGTCAACGACACGCTCTATCCGGACACCGGGCGCGCCGTGGTGAAACTGCTGACCAGACTGGGCGTCGACGTCGACTTCCCGATGGCGCAGACCTGCTGCGGGCAGGCGCACTACAACACCGGATACCGGCACGAGGCCGAACCGCTCGCCCGGCATTTCTCCGACGTCTTCGGCGAGTACGAGGCGATCGTGACGCCGTCCGGCTCGTGCGGGGCGATGGTGCGGGAGCTGTATCCGCGGATGGGCGAGCGGGCCCGGGCCGAGGGGCGCGGGGACGCCCTCGCGGCCACGCTGGCGCCGGTGGTGCCGAAGACGTACGAGCTCACGGAGTTCCTGGTGGACGTGCTGGGCGTGACGGACGTCGGGGCGTACTACCCGCACAAGGTGACCTACCACCCGACCTGTCACGGCCTGCGCGGGCTCGGTCTCGGCGACCGGCCGCGGCGGCTGCTCCAGGCCGTGAAAGGGCTGGAGCTGGCCGAGCTGCCGGGGGCCGACGAGTGCTGCGGGTTCGGCGGCACCTTCGCGCTGAAGAACGCCGACGTCTCGGCGGCCATGGGCACCGACAAGGTGCGCAACGCCGAGTCGACGGGCGCCGAGGTGCTGTGCGCGGCCGACAACTCCTGTCTGATGCACATCGGCGGGACGATGGCCCGGCTGCGGACCGGCATGCGGCCGGTGCACATCGCGGAGATCCTGGCGAGCACGGAGGAGGAACCGGCCGTATGAGCGGGACGTTCGTCGGGATGCCGGCGTTTCCTGAGGCCGCGCGGGAGGCCGTGGGCAACGAGACCCTGCGCGGCAATCTGCGGCACGCCACGCACACCATCCGCGCCAAGCGGGAAAAGGCCGTGACGGAGGTGGCCGACTGGGCCGAGCTGCGCGAGGCGGGCAAGCGGATCAAGGACCACACGCTGCGCCATCTCGACCGGTATCTGCAGCAGTTGGAGGATTCGGTCACGGCCGCGGGCGGCATCGTGCACTGGGCCGCCGACGCGGCCGAAGCCAACGAGATCGTCACCCAGCTCGTGAAGATGACCGGCGAGTCGGAGGTCGTCAAGGTCAAGTCGATGGCCACGCAGGAGATCGGGCTCAACGAGGCGCTGGAGGCCGAGGGCATCCGCGCCTACGAGACGGATCTCGCCGAGCTGATCGTGCAGTTGGGCAAGGACCGGCCCTCGCACATCCTCGTCCCGGCCATCCACCGCAACCGGGGCGAGATCCGGGACATCTTCACCCGCGAGATGAGCGAATGGGGCCGCCCCGCCCCCGAGGGCCTCACCGACACGCCGGCCGAACTCGCCGAGGCGGCCCGGCTGCACCTGCGGGAGAAGTTCCTGCGCGCGAAGGTCGGCATCTCCGGCGCCAACTTCATGGTCGCCGAGACGGGCACCCTGGTGGTGGTGGAGTCCGAGGGCAACGGGCGGATGTGCCTGACCCTGCCCGAGACGCTGATCTCGGTCGTCGGCATCGAGAAGATCGTGCCCACGTGGCGGGACCTGGAGGTGTTCCTCCAGACCCTCCCCCGCTCGTCGACGGCGGAGCGCATGAACCCGTACACGTCGACGTGGACCGGCACGACCGACGGGGACGGGCCGAGCACCTTCCATCTGGTGCTGCTGGACAACGGCCGCACCGACACCCTCGCCGACGAGGTCGGCCGGCAGGCGCTGCGCTGCATCCGCTGCTCGGCGTGTCTCAACGTCTGCCCGGTGTACGAGCGGGCCGGCGGACACGCCTACGGCTCGGTGTACCCGGGCCCGATCGGCGCGATCCTCAGTCCCCAACTGCGGGGTACACAGAGCGAGATCGACGCCTCGCTGCCGTACGCGTCGTCGCTGTGCGGCGCGTGCTACGAGGTGTGCCCGGTCGCCATCGACATCCCCGAGGTGCTGGTGCATCTGCGGGAACGGGTGGTGCAGGGCGGGGAGGTCACCCGGGAGGGCAACAAGGTGGTGCTGCGGCCCGCGAAGGGGCATGCCGCCGAGCGGGCGGCCATGCGCGCGGCCCGCTGGGCGTTCACGCACCCGGCCGCGCTGCGCACCGGCCAGCGCGCCGCCTCCCGGACCCGGCGCTTCCATCCCCGTACGCTGCCGGGCCCGGGCAAGGCGTGGAGCGGGTCACGGGATCTGCCGCCGGTGCCCGCCGAGCCGTTCCGGGACTGGTGGCAGCGCACGCGTGGCGGGAAGGGCGGGGCCGAGTGAACAGGGGCCGAGTGAACAGCAGGGAGCGGATCCTGGGCCGGGTGCGGCGCGCACTGGCGGACGTACCGCGGGACGACCCGCCGTACGAGCAGGCGGTGTCGCGTGACTATGCGCGTGAGCACGGGGACCGGAGTGTCGAGCAGACCGTCGAGCTGCTCGCCGAGAATCTGGCGGACTACCGGGCGGTCGTACACCGTACGGACGCCGAGGGGCTGGCCGGGCTGGTCGCGGGGCTGCTGGAGAAGCGGGGGTCGGCTTCGGTGCTGGTGCCGCCCGGACTGGACGAGGGGTGGCTGGCGGCGACCGGGGTGACGCGGGTGACGGACCGGGCCGAGAGCACCCCGCACGAACTCGACCGCGTGGACAGCGTGGTGACGGCCTGTGCGGTCGCGATCGCCGAGACCGGCACCATCGTGCTGGACGGGTCGCCCGACCAGGGGCGGCGCCGGATCACCCTCGTCCCGGACCATCACATCTGTGTCGTGCGCGTCCCCGGGCAAGTGGTGTCGTCCGTGCCGCAGGGGCTCGAACGCCTCGACCCGGCACGTCCGTTGACGTGGATCTCCGGGCCGTCGGCGACCAGTGACATCGAGCTGGACCGGGTCGAGGGGGTGCACGGCCCGCGCACGCTGGAGGTGATCCTGGTGGGAGACGCCTGACTCCGCGCGTTGGTGGCCGCGGAGGCGCGGCGCCGGGTCGCCGAGCGGCGCGGCCGGGACGAGATCGCCCGGCGGGCGGTGGCCCCGACCGCCGACCAGGTCGACTTCCTGTTCGCCGGAAGGGCCCGGCTCGCCGGGCTGCGCAGGACGGTTCAGCCGCTCGCCCGCAAACTCGCGACGCGGCTCGCGGCCCGACGCCGCCGCGCCTCGCGGGGCACGATCGGCCTGCGGCGGACCCTGCGCGGTTCGCTGTCGACGGGCGGGGTGCCGATGAAGCCGGTCCTGCGCGGACGGCGTCCCGCCCGCCCCGAACTGGTGCTGCTCTGCGATGTGTCGGGATCGGTGTCCGGTTTCTCGGACTACACGATGCTGTTGGTGCAGGCGCTGCACGACCAGTTCAGCAAGGTGCGGGTGTTCGCCTTCGTCAACCGGATCGACGAGGTGACCGGACTCCTCCGGCACGGCGCCGCGGACCCGGAGGGGCTCAGTGCCCGGATCGAGGCGGAGGCCAGGCTCACGGGCTGGCACGGAAGCAGCGACTACGGCATGGCGCTGGGCGAGTTCGCGGAGCGCTACGGCGAACGTTCCCGCTGGGGCACGGGCGATTCCGCCGCACCCGCGTACGCCGAGCTGGCCGAGATGCACGAGTGCCGCACCGCCCGGCAGCTGAGCGCCCTGGTGGGGCGGCTGCTGCCGGTGTGATCAGGCGGTGTGGCGCCCTTCGCACGGGGCGAGCCGCGGGTGCGGAGGACGGCCGGGCTACTTTTTCTTGGCGTACTCCTTGGCCATGGTGCCCGCGAAGTCGTACACCACGCACTGCTCGTCGCCGACGACCCAGGCGTCGTGGCCGGGCGGGCAGACGAACACGTCGCCGGGTCCCACCTCGCCTTCCGCTCCGTCGTTCATGCGGATGCGCATACGGCCCGATACGACGTAGCCGTTGTGGTGGACCTGGCAGCTGTCGGTGCCCGCGATCGGGGCCACGGACTCGGACCAGCGCCAGCCGGGCTCGAAGGTCGCCACGGCGAAGTCGAGGTCCGTCATATGGACGGCTTCGAGGTGGCCGCGGGGGAAATCACGCCGTTCGTCCGGCTTGTCGAGCGTCTTCACCTCAAGCATGACGCTCCTCCTCGGTGAGGGATGTGCTTCCATCGTCCGTCCGTCGAGCGGGCCGCGCCATTCAGCGGGTACCGGTGCCGCAGAGCCGGGCGAAGCGCTCGGCGTCGATGTTGCCGCCGGTGATGATGACGCCGACGCGGCGCGGGAGAGGGCCCGCGCGGCCGGTGAGCAGGGCGGCCAGCGCGGTGGCGCCGCTCGGCTCGATGACGATCTTCAGGCGTTCGAAGGCGAACCGCATCGCGTCCCGGATCTCGTCGTCGGTGACCAGGACGATGTCGTCGACGAGCCGCCGGTTGACGGAGAAGGTGAGTTCGCCGGGGGTGTGCAGGGCCTGTCCGTCGGCGATGGTGTGCGGCACGGGGATGCTGATGCGCCGGCCCGCCTCCAGTGAGCGCTTGGTGTCGTCCCCGGCCTCCGGTTCGACGCCGATCATCCGGATGTCCGGATGCAGGCCCTTGGCCACCGTGGCACTGCCGGCCATGAGCCCGCCGCCACCGACCGGTGTCAGCAACGCCCCCAGCTCCCCCACCTCTTCGAGGAGTTCCAGCGCGGCCGTGCCCTGCCCGGCCATCACGTGCGGATGCTCGTACGGCGGGATGACGGCGAGACCTCGCTCGGAGGCCAGCGCCTCGGCGATGGCGACGCGGTCGCCGGTGTAGCGGTCGTAGGTGACGATCTCGGCGCCGTAGCCGGCGGTGGCCGCCCGCTTCGACGGTGGGGCGTCCTCCGGCATGACGATCACGGCGGTGGTGCCGAGCTCGCGGGCGGCGAGGGCGACGGCCTGGGCGTGGTTGCCGGAGGAGTAGGTGGCGATCCCCCGGGAGAGCTGCTCGGGGCTGAGGCGGGAGGCGGCGTTGTAGGCGCCGCGGAACTTGAAGGCGCCGACGCGCTGGAAGTTCTCGCACTTGAGGTGGATCTCGGCGCCGGCGAGTGCGTCCAGGGTGCGGGAGCGCAGGACGGGCGTGCGGTGGGCGACGCCCTGGAGCCGGGCGGCGGCGTCCCGGACGTCGTCGAGGGTGACCGGTGGGGTGGTGGTCGTCACGCTTGTCCTCCAGCGGAAGGGCCGGAAGTCGCGCCGTGGGCGGCCCGGGCCTGGGAAAGGTAGTTGTAGGCGGAGGCGCGGGAGATGCCGAGCCGGGCGGCGACCTGCTCGACCGCGCCGCGCACGGCGAAGACACCGCGGGTGTCCAGCCCGCCGAACAGCTCCAGGCGTTCCGCGCGGTCGAGCTCCGCCCAGCTGCCCCGCTGCTTCGACTGGTGGGCGTCGACGAGGGCGTCGACCACGGAGTCGATGTCGTTGCCGAAGGTGGTGGTCGGCACCTCCGCGGGGGCCGCACCGAGTCCGGCGAGCGCGCCGAGCAGGTCGTGGGCCCGGCTGACGGCGCTGACGTCCACGTTGACGCAGAGCGCGCCGAACACGGCTCCCGTGGAGTCCCGCAGCACCATCGTGGAGGACTTCACCAGCGTCCCGTTCCGGGTGCGGGTGATGTAGTTCAGCTCGTCGGCCGCCTCGTCGCCGTGAGCGAGGACGCGCATGCCGATCTCGCTCATCGCGCCGCCCACCGTCCGCCCGGTCACCGATCCGGCCACGGCGACGACCGACTTCTCCGGGTTCCGGTAGTCGTGCAGCACGACTTCGCAGAGCGGCCCGAAGGTCGCGGCGATCCCGTCGACGACCGGTGTCAGCGCGGCGAGGATCGCGTCCCGTTCCGCGGTCAGAGTCTCTCGCATGGACATAGACTACATGTCCAACGACTGGACTACTAGTCCAGCCCCTCTGTCAACAATTGGCAATGGTTTTCACATGACTTCGGCCAGAAGCCGCTCTTGACATTCATTGCCATCTAGCGTGGCGCCTGCCGGACACCCCCTCTGCACATCCGTCATGGAGGAGCCATGCCCCTGTCCACGTCCCGCCGCCTGACGCTGCTGACCAGCGCGTCACTGGCCCTGCTCACGGGCTGCGGCAGCTCCTCGGACTCCGCCGACGCCCAGAGCACCTCGGCCAAGGTGCCCGTGGTCGCCTCCACGAACGTCTACGGCGACATCGTGCGGAGCATCGGCGCCGACAAGGTCGACGTCACGTCGGTCATCAGCGACCCCGACCAGGACCCGCACTCCTACGAGGCCGACACCCAGAACCAGCTGGCCCTGTCCAAGGCCAAGGTCGTCGTCGAGAACGGCGGCGGCTACGACGACTTCGTCGACCGCATGCTGAAGAGCGGCCACAACGACTCCGCCCAGGTGATCAACGCGGTGCGGGTGTCCGGCAAGACCGCGCCGAAAGGCGGCGAGCTGAACGAGCACGTCTGGTACGACTTCCCCACCGTCGCCCGCGTCGCCGACCGCATATCCGCGGCCCTCGCCCAGGCCGACCCGGCCGACGCGGCCGCCTTCAAGAAGAACGCCACCGCCTTCAAGGCGAAACTCGCGCCGCTGGAGGCGAAGGAGGCTCAGATCAAGAAGGAGCACGACGGTGAGGCGGTGGCGATCACCGAGCCCGTGCCGCTGTACATGATCGACGCGAGCGGCCTGGTCAACAAGACGCCCGCGGCGTTCAGCGAGGCGATCGAGGAGGGCGACGACGTCTCGCCCCGGATCCTCCAGGAGAGCCTGGCCCTGTTCAGCGGCAAGAAGGTCAGGGTGCTCGTCTACAACGAGCAGACCTCCGGCCCGCAGACCGAGAAGTCCGAAGCGGCGGCCAAGGCGGCCGGCATCCCCGTCATCCCCGTCACCGAGACCCTGCCGAAGGGCAAGGACTACCTCGGCTGGATGACCGCCAACGTCGACGCGCTCGCGAGCGCGCTGGCCAAGTGATCCCGGAGTCCCGGCAGGACGGCACCCCTGTCGTCAGTCTGCGCGGCGCGGCCCTGTCCTACGGCGACCGCACGGTGTGGAACGGCCTCGACCTCGACGTACGGGCCGGGGAGTTCCTGGCCGTGCTGGGGCCGAACGGAGCGGGCAAGACCAGTTTCGTACGGGCGCTGCTGGGCCGCCGGCCGCTGTCCGCCGGGACGCTGACCGTCCTCGGCCTGCCCGCGCGCGAGGCCGCCCGGCACATCGGCTACATCCCGCAGCAGGCGGCGCTGTCCGCGCAGGCCATGCTGCGCGCCCGGGACCTCGTGCGGTTCGGCATCGACGGGCACCGCTTCGGGCCGCGCCTGCGCACCGGCGCGGTCCGCCGCCGGGTGGACGAGATCCTGGAGTCGGTCGGGGCCGCGGCCTACGCCGACGTCCCGCTCGGCATGCTGTCCGGCGGCGAACGGCAGCGCGTGCGCATCGGCCAGGCCCTGGCGACCGACCCGCGCATCCTGCTGTGCGACGAGCCACTGCTGTCACTCGACCTGAACCACCAGCGGGCCGTCACCGAGCTGATCGACGCCCGGCGCCGCTCCCACGGCACGGCGGTGGTCTTCGTGACGCACGAGATCAACCCGGTGCTGGGGATGGTCGACCGGGTGCTGTACCTGGCCCCCGGCGGCCACCGCGTCGGGCCCCCGGACGAGGTGCTGACCTCCGAGTCGCTGTCCCGGCTCTACGGCACGCAGGTCGACGTGGTGCGCGTGCGGGGCCGGGTCGTCGTCGCCGGGGCCCCCGACGAGCCGGCCGCGCCGCCGCACCATCCCGGGCAGGTCCACGAGACGGACGGAGTGCGCGCATGACGCTCGCCGACGGGGTCTGGCAGCAGATCTTCGACTTCACCGACTACGGCGAGCTGCTGGCCCTGGTCCGCAACTCCCTCATCGCCGGCGTGGCACTCGGCCTCGTGGGCGGGCTGGCCGGCGTCTTCGTCCTGATGCGGGACCTGCCGTTCGCGGTGCACGGCATCAGCGAGCTGTCCTTCGCGGGCGCGTCGGCCGCCCTGCTGCTGGGCGCGAACATCGTGGCGGGCTCCATCGTCGGTTCGCTCCTCGCGGCCGGCGCCATCGGGGTGCTGGGGACCCGCGCCCGGGACCGCAACTCGGTGATCGGCATCATCATGCCGTTCGGGCTGGGTCTCGGGGTGCTCTTCCTCGCCCTCTACAAGGGCCGCGCCGCCAACAAGTTCGGGCTGCTCACCGGTCAGATCGTCGCCGTGGACACCCCGCAGATGTCGTGGCTGCTCGGCACGTCCGTGCTGGTGCTGATCGCCCTTGCGGTCATGTGGCGTCCGCTCACCTTCGCCAGCACGGACCCGGACGTGGCTCAGGCACGCGGAGTGCCGGTGCGTGCGCTGTCCTTCGCGTTCATGCTGGTACTCGGGCTCGCGGTCGCCCTGTCGGTGCAGGTCGTCGGGGCGCTGCTGGTGCTCACACTGGTCGTCACCCCGGCCGCGGCCGCCGCCCGCGTCACCGCGTCGCCGGTGCTGCTGCCCGTGCTGAGCGTGCTGTTCGCCGTGGCCTCGATCGAGGGCGGCATCCTGCTCGCGCTGGGCGGCAGCATTCCCATCAGCCCCTACGTCACGACGATCTCGTTCGGCATCTACGCGGTGTGCCGGGTGGCCGGGAGGTACCGGACCCGGCAGTGGGGAACGCGGAGGACGGCGGTGGGGGCGGCCTGACTCGGTGGTCGGCCACGGCCGCTACGGGGCCGGGGAATCCGGGGAGTGGACGGCGATGGCCCCGGCGGGGCAGAGGCCGACGGCCATCCGGGCGACGGCCCGGTGCTCGGGGGCCGGCGCGGGACGCACGAGCACCACCAGGCCTTCCTCGTCGTCCTGGTCGAAGACCTCGGGAGCGGTCAGGGCGCACATGCCGGCGCCGGCGCAGCGGTCACGGTCGACGCTGAGACGCAGCGGTTCTCGTGGGTCGCTCATGCGGCTACTCCTCGTCCCAGGTGACGGGCAGGCTGATCACGCCGTAGATGTTGGAGCGGACGCGCAGCGGCACCTCCTGGGGCGGCACCGCGAGGCGCAGGGTGGGGAATCGGGCGAAGAGCGCCGGGAACGCGACGGTCAGCTCGACGCGGGCGAGCTGCTGGCCCAGGCACTGGTGGGCGCCGTGGCCGAAGGCCAGGTGGCCGGTGGCCCTGCGGTGGATGTCGAGCCGGTCCGGCTCGGGGAATCTGCGTGGGTCGCGGTTGGCGGCCTGCACGGAAACGGTCACCGTCTCGCCCGCCCTGACGAGTTGGCCCTCCACCTCGACGTCTTCCAGCGCCGCCCGCGGAATCGGGTCGGCCACGCTGAGGTAGCGCAGCAGCTCCTCCACGGTCTGCTCGGCGAGGCCCGGGGCGGCGCGCAGGGCCTGAAGCTGGTCGGGGTTGCTCAGCAGGGCGAAGGTGCCGAGGCCCAGCATGTTCGCGGTGGTGTCGAGCCCGGCGGCGAGCAGCAGCCCGCCGATTCCGGCCAGTTCCTCGTCGGTGAGGTCGGAGGTGGTCAGGTCGCTGAGCAGGTCGTCGGTGGGCTCGGCGCGCTTGGCGAGGACCAGTTCGTCGAAGTACTGGAGCAGCGCCGTGTGGGCCTCGCCCTTGGCCTGCGCGTCCGCCGTCTGGTCGAAGAGGGTGGCCACTTCGCTCTGGAAGCGCTCGCGGTCGGCGTACGGCACGCCGAGCAGCTCGCAGATCATGAGCGCGGGCACGGGCTGCGCGAACGCCTGCACCAGGTCGGCCGTGGGCCCGGCCTGTTCCATGGCGTCCAGGCACTCGGTGGTCAACCGCTCGACCCGCTCGGTGAGCTGACGCATGCGCCGGACGGTGAACTTGCCGGTGAGCAGGCGCCGGTAGCGGGTGTGCTCGGGGGCGTCGAGGCCGATGATGTCGCCGACCATCGCCGGCGGCAGTTCCTGTGGCATCCCCGGCATCGGTAACGGCAGGTGCATGAGTTCGTAGCGTGAGCTGAAGCGCGGGTCGGCCAGGATCGCGCGGGCCGCGGCGTGTCCGGTGGCCAGCCAGCCGAGGTGTCCGTCGGCGTAGCGCAGGCGGCGCAGCGGCCTGTCGCTCAGCGCGGAGAGTTCGGCGGGTGGGTCGAAGGGGCAGCCGGTGTGCCGGTCGGCGGGCAGGGTGGGCGGCTCTTCGGCGGTGGTGGTGGCGACGGGGTCGGTGGCCGTCGGGTCGTGCGGCATGGGGGCCTCCTGTGATCGTTGGGGCGGTGTCGAGGGTGCGCATTCGTTGAAGTGGCCTGCGGGGAAGGGGGGTTACCGCTTGGCGCCGGTGGTGAAGGTGCGGTGTACCCACAGGTAGCCGACCACGGTGAGCGCCACGCACCAGGCGAGTCCGATGGCCGCGCTGGAGCCGGTCCCGGTACCGAGCCACAGGCCGCGCAGGGTCTCGATGATCGGGGTGAACGGCTGGTACTCGGCGAACCAGCGCAGGCCGGCGGGCATCGACTCGGGCCGCACGATGGCGCTGCCGATGAACGGCAGGAACGTCAGCGGCATGGGGATGTTGCTGGCGGTCTCCACGTTCTTGGCGACCAGGCCGATACCGGCGGAGAGCGAGGTCAGTGCCAGGGTGAGCAGGGTGAGCAGGCCGATCGCGGCGAGCTCAGGTCGATGCCGTCCAGCACGAGCTTGTCGCCGTAGGACTTGCGCAGTCCGGTGGCGGTGATCGCCGGTGCCGTCGTGTGGGCGGCGATCGGCGCGGAGGTCCGGGTTGCAGTCATGCCGCTTTTTCCTTTCCGGGATGAGGAGTCGGGGCCCGCCCGGTCAGGCGCGGCGGATGATGATGTCGCCGGTCGAGGTGCGGCCGTACACCTCGACGGTCTCGTCGGAGTCCGCGGGGCCGGCGGCGGAGCCGAGCGCGTTGCGTACCGCGCCGTACTTGGAGTTCAGGTCGAGCCAGGCCGCGGTGCCCTCGTGGATGCCCACCTCCAGGTCGCCGACGCCAGTGCGCAGGTCGATCCGGCCGCGGGTGACGTCGCCGACGCGGATGCGGCCGTTGGAGCACATCGCCGCGACTCCGGCGCGGGCGACGCCGATCTCGATCCGGCCGTTGGCGGACTTGGCCTCGACGCTGCCGTGCGCGATGCCGACGGAGATCTCGCCGTTGGCCGCGTTGGTCTTCAGGCCTCCGGTCACCTCGCCGATCTCGGTCGCGCCGTTGGCGTTCTTGACGGTCGCCGAGCCGGCGACGGTGCCGATCTCGATCCGGCCCGAGCCGATGACCTCCACGTCTCCGGTCGAGCGGGCCAGACGGATGTCGCCGAGGTCGGTCCTGAGGTCCGCGCCGGCCACCTCGTCGGCGTGGAGGTCGCCGAGCGAGGTCCTGAGCGTGAGGTCCCCGAGGCGGCCCTCGCAGAAGAAGCAGCCCAGGGCCGCCGTTCCCCGGACATCGGACCCCGCGGGCAGTTCGACGCTCACCTCGACGGCGCCCGGCTTGCCGAACAGGGACCGCTTCCTGGGTGTCCTGACCGTCAGGCGGCCGCCCGAGAAGGTGACCTGGGTCTGCTGCACGGCGCGTACGTCGTTGTCGTCGGAGCCGTTGCGCGGCAGCACTTCCACGACCGTGTCGGTGCGCTTGCCCGCCGTGATGCGGGCGGTGCCGGCGTCCAGTTCGAGGGTGGCGGAGATCGGTTCGGGGGTGTCGAAAGCAGGCATGACTGTCCCGTCCTCTTGGCGTGGGTGCGTGATCCCGCTGGTGAGGCGGGTGATGAGTCACGTGGGCGGGATCGGCGATCCCACCGGTGAAAGGGGGGTGGGTCGGCGTCCCTAGCGGACCCAGCCGGTGAAGCCCCGGCCGCCCGAGTCCTTGCCGCGGCCCTGCGGGGTCGTGCGCGCCCCGCCGTCGAGGGCGGTGGACACGGCTCGCACCAGCCAGGCGTTGACCGACAGGCCCTCCGCCGCCGCGGCGTCCTCGGCGCGGGCCTTGAGGTGGGCGGGGAGGCGGAAGTTGATCCGTGCCATGGCGCCGTCGTCGGTGTCCGCGGGCGGCGGCGCGGGGGCCGCGCCCGGCTCCCGCGTCTCCCGGAACGGCTCGGGCGCGGGCGGCGGCGTCACCACGAACTCGGGATCGAGCCCGCGCAGCCGCACGTCGACCGAGCCGGGCGCCAGCTCCCGCGTGACCTCGCCCATGGCGGCGGACAGGGCGTTGAGGAGGGTCAGGCGGGCGGCGGACTCCAGGGGTGCGGTGAGCCGCTCGGCGAGAGCACGAGCGTCGTCGCCGCCGGCGTCCGCGGCGACGGCGAGCTCTTGCCGGAGGTTGTCGACGTAGGGCGTGAGGTCCATGGCGTCATGATGGCACATACATGGCACCATAGCGAGCCAGATTGGCGCTCTCGCGGCGAAGAGAGCCGCGACCTGGCGTTTCCGGCCTTGATGCCGTGCACCTGGGTAGCGCACTGGCGACGAGGTGGCGCCATGGCGACGCCATGATGGCGCCATGATGGCGCCAAGCACAGCGGGCCACCGGTCGGTGGCCCGCTGTGAGGTACAGGCTCAGCGCTCGAAGACCACCCGCCCGTCGAACACCGTCAGATCCACCTGAAGCTCGGTGATGTCGTGCGGGTCGAGGCCCAGCAGCGGTCGGTCCAGGACGCACAGGTCGGCGGCCCTGCCCGGCTCGACGGTGCCCTTCCAGTCGTCGGCGAAGTCCTGCCAGGCCGGGGTGGCGGTGTAGGCGCGCAGGGCGTCGGCGAGCGGCACGCACTGTTCGGGGCCGCTGGGGCGTCCGCTGGCCTTGGACTCGCGGAGCATCATCGCGGCCACGCCCTGTCGCCAGTCGGGCTCGGTGATCGGCGCGTCGGAGCTGGCGCAGACCCGTACGCCGGCGTCGAGCGCGGAGCGCACCGGCCACTGGTAGGCGGAGCGTTCGGGGCCCACGACCTCGTCCATGAGGTCGGAGATGGTCCACTTGATGGCGGGGTTCATGTTGACGCCGTATCCGTGTGCGGCGAGTTCGGCCATGCTGCCGGGGCTGATGAAGTCGCCGTGGATGACGTAGTGGCGGGCGTCGGGGCGGGGCGCGGCCCTGTCGGCGGCGACGAAGGCGTCCACCACGGTGTCGATGGCGCGGTCGCCGGTGACGTGCACGCCGAGCTGGAAACCGGCCTCGTGGGCGATCCGGATCATCTCGCGCAGTTCGTCGGCCTGGAGTGCGGGGGTGTCGCCGTGGACGCACAGGGCGCCGTGACCGCCCTCCGGGTAGGGCTCGTTCATCCAGGCCGTGCGGTTGGGCGGTACGCCGTCGCCGAAGATCTTGACGCCGATGGCCCGCAGCAGCCGGGGGTCGGCGGACTCGGGGCGGCGCAGTTCGGCCAGGCCCTTGCGGACGTCGGCGGCGGAGCCGCCCATGGGGGCGGGCAGCAGCAGCACGCTGACGCGGGCAAGGAGTTCACCGCTCGCCGCGAGGTCTGCGTACGCGGTCCAGTTGTCGGTGCTCAGGCCGCCGAAGAGGGTGCCGGCGCCGCCGGGGCCGAGGCCGGGCTCGGTGTAGCTGGTGATGCCGCGGGAGTGCAGCTCGCGGATCACGTTCTGGATGGCCTGGCGTCGCTGGGCGAGGGTGGGGGCGGGCAGGGCGGCCTGGACGAGCCGCCCGGCGGCCTCGCGCAGGATGCCGGTCGGTCGGCCGTCGGGGTCGTGGTCGATGACGCCGCCGGGCGGGGGCGCGGTGTCCGCGTCGATGCCACAGCGGCGCAGCGCCTCGGAGTTGGCCCACACCATGTGCGAGGAGAAGTCGGTGAGGCAGACCGGGTGACCCGGCGCCACCGCGTCCAGGTCCCGACGGTGCGGAAAGCGGCCCGGGTCGGCCAGGCACTCGGCGAGGTAACCGGGGTCCCAGCCCAGGCCGACGATCCACTCCCCGTCCGGGACGTCCCGTGCCGCCCGGGCCACGGCCCCGGCGACGTCGGCGAGGGACCCCACCGCCGGATGGCTGACGTCGATGGCGAACGGCGGTTTCGTCATCCCGTAGGCGGCTCCGTGCAGGTGCGAGTCGTTGATGCCGGGCAGCACGGTCCGGCCGCCCAGTTCGACGATACGGGTGCCGGGCCCGGCCAGGGCGCGCATCTCCGCGTCGCTGCCGACGGCCAGGATGTCCCGGCCGCGCACGGCCACTCCTTCGGCGACGGTGAAGCCGGCGTCGACGGTGAGGACCTGGCCGCCGGTCAGGACGAGGGTGGGTGCGGTGTCGCTCATGGATGCGGTGTCGCTCTCGGATCCGGTGTCGCTCAAGGGTGACCCCTTTCAGGGGGAGGGTGGGTCAGCGCCCCGTGCGGGGTGCGAAGTAGGCCAAGGCCGCGCCGGCCACCAGCGCGATGCCCTGGGCCATCTGCTGCCAGAACGTCGGCACGTTCAGGAGGGTCAGGCCGTTCTGAAGTCCGCCGAGGAAGAGCACGCCGAGCAGGACGCCGAGGATCGAGCCGGAGCCGCCGGTGAGGGCGACTCCGCCGACCAGCACGGCGGTGAGCACGGCCAGCTCAAAACCGGATCCTGAGGTTCCGGCCACCACGCTGTCCAGTACCGACGCCTTGACGGCACCGGCCAGGGCCGCGGCCACGCCGGTCACGACGAAGAGCGCGAACGGGGTGCGGCGGATCTGGATGCCGGAGAGGTGGGCGGCTTCCCGGTTGACGCCGATGGCGAAGACGTGCCGCCCGGCCGGGGTGGACGCGAGGAACAGCGCGCCCGCCGCCAGTACCAGCGCCGCGATGACGACGGGCGCCGCGATCCCGGCGATCCGCGCCCCGCCGATCCAGGCGAACCCGGAGCCGAAGCCGCTCAGCGGCAACGGGAACAGCTGCTGTGCCAGACCTCGTACGGCGGTCAGCATGCCGAGGGTGACGATGAACGCGGACAGGCCGAAGTAGCAGCACAGGACGCCGTTCACCACGCCGACCACCGCCCCGGCGGCGAGCGCCCCGAGCAGGGCCACGGCGGGCGACTGGTGGTGCTGCCCGGCCAGCCAGCCCGCGACCAGCCCGCCGAGGGCGAGCGTGGAGCCGACCGACAGGTCGAGGTATCCGCTGATGACGAGCAGGGCCAGCGGGACGGCGACGATGGCGAGTGTGGCGGCGTCGGTGGCGATGCCGCCGAGGTTGGCCGGGGCGAGGAAGCTGCCCGTGGTCAGCTGGAAGACCAGCACCATCGCGACGAGCACGACGAGCAGGGGGTTGCGGCGTACGGTGGCTAGCCCGCCCGTGGCGATCAGACGCGGGCGCGTGAGGACAGGGTCGGCGGTGGTCATGCTGCTCCTTCGGCGGGCAGGGGGTCGGAGTCGGCGTCGTGGACCGCCGACAGCAGCGCCTGTTCGGTGAGTCCGGTGCCGGAGAGTTCGCCGATGATCCGGCCCCCGGCGACGATCAGGCAGCGGTCGGCGAGCGCCACGATCTCCTCGGGGTCGCCGGAGGCGAACAGCACGGCGGTGCCACGCTCGGCGGCGAGTCGGGACACCACCTGGTAGATCTCCTGGCGGGCGCCCACGTCGACGCCCTGGGTCGGCTCGTCCAGCAGCAGCACGTCCACCTGCCTGGCCTCGTTGATCCACCGGCCCAGCACGAGTTTCTGCTGGTTGCCCCCGGAGAACGCGCCCGCCGGCAGCCCGGGCCGGGCCGGGCGCAACCCGACCGCCGTGGCCAGCGCGTCGAACACCCGCCGTTCGGTGCGCAACGCCCGTACGTGGTACCGGGCCAGGGTCCGCACGGCCGGCAGCAGCACGTTGTCCTGCGCGGACAGTGACGGGAACAGGCCCTGTGCGCGCCGGTCCGCCGGCACCAGCGCGATTCCGGCGCCGAGCGCGTCGGCCGGCCGGGCGGGGCAGACGGTGCGTGCGCCGACCCGGATGGTTCCGGCGGTGGCTCGGCGCCTGCCGTAGAGCGTCTCCAGGATGCGGGTGCGGCCGGAGCCGATGAGCCCGAACAGGCCGACGCGTTCACCGCCGGCGACGGTGAGACCGACGGGCCCGAAGCCGGGGCCGCGCAGGGCTTCGACGGCCAGCCGGGGCGGGGTCGGCGCGCTCTGCGGCGCGGGCGCGTCAGGGCCTGGCGTGTACTCGTCCCGGTCGGTAGTGCGCCTGGGCTCCTGGGCGTCCGGGCTCGGCGTGCGACGGGCGTCGTGCCCTGCCGGGCCGGACGCGCACGGCGCCCTTTGGGCGTCCGGGCTCGGCTTGCCACGCGCCTCGTCCCCGCCCGAGCCGGACGCGTACCGCGACATCCGGGCGTGAGGGCTGGTCCGGCGTGGCGGCTCCGGCGCGTCCGTGCCGGGGACGCGTCGAGGCCCGTGCGCGGCCTCCGTCGGCCTGCCCGCGATCGCCTCGACCAGGTCACGCCGCGTCTGTCCCGCCACCGTGGCCTGGTGGGTCACCCGCCCGTCGCGCAGTACGGTCACCGCGTCCGCGAGCCGTTCCACCTCCGACAGCAGGTGGGTGACGTAGACGATGGCGAGGCCCTGCGTGCGGAGATCCTCGACGCGTTGGGCCAGGGCGTCGGTCTCGGCGCCGGAAAGGGCCGCGGTCGGCTCGTCCAGGACCAGGACGGAGGCGCTGCGGCTGAGGGCCTTGGCGATCTCGACCAACTGCCGCTGGGCCATGGGCAGATCGCCCACCCGGTCGCGCGGGGAACACCGGGCCGCGACCCGCTGAAGCAGCCCGGCGGCGACCTCCTCCTGGGCGCGCCGGTCGATGCGGCCGTGCCGGGTCCACTCCTGGCCGAGGAAGATGTTCTCCGCCACGGTCAGAGCGTCGACGACGCTCAGCGTCTGGAAGATGATCGCCACGCCGGCCGCGATCGACTCGCGCGGCGTGAGGCGGGTGTACGACGTGCCGCCCACTTCGATCGTGCCCGCGTCGGGCGGGTAGGCGCCGCCCAGGCACTTGATGAGGGTGGATTTGCCGGCGCCGTTGTGGCCGAGCAGGGCGTGCACCTGCCCGGCGGGCACGGTGAGGTCCACACCGTCGAGGGCCCTGACGCCGCCGAAGGACTTGGTCAGCCCCCGGATGCGGAGGTTCGTGGTCGTCATGGCGGCGGGCCTCAAGCGTTCTGCGCGAGCAGGGCGTCGATCTCGGCGGTGTCGGCGTGCTGGACGAGCGCGACCGGCACCTGGGCGCTGGGGTTCGCCTTGCCCGCGGCGACGGCGCGCGGCACGTCGACGATGGCGGCGGCGATGTCCTTGGGCGCGAGCGCGGCGGAGGCCCGGTAGAAGGTGCCCTGCTTGACAGCGAGGAGGGAGGGCGCGGAGCCGTCCTGGCCGCCGACGAAGGTCTTGGCGTCGTCGGCGGCGCGGCCCGCCTGCTGGAGGGCCTTGAATCCGCCGTACGCGGCGGCGTCCGTGACGCCGAGGACGAGGTTGAGGTCGGGGTGCTTGGCGAGGATCGCCTTCGTCTTCGACAGGCCCGTGTCGGGGTCGATGGCCTGTTCCCGCGCGACCACGTCGACGCCGGGTGCCAGCCTGGTGAAGGCGTCGATCATGCCCTTGGTGCGCTCGCGGCCCAGCTCGATGGCGCTGTCGGTGAGGAAGGCGATCTTGCCCTTGCCGCCGAGGTGCTCCTCGGCCCACTTCGCCGCCGCCTCGCCGAGCAGGGTGCCGCCCTCGCGGAAGCTGAACCGGATGTCGGCGCTCTGGTGTTGCAGGGAGCCGCCGTAGGTGACCCAGATCAGTCCCGCGTCCAGTGCCGCCTTGGCGATGGGCTCGGCGGCCTCGAAGATCATCGGGAAGGACACGATCGCCGGGACCTTGCGGGCGACCCAGGTGTTGAGGTTGCTCGCCTGTGTGTCGGCGCTGGCGTTGTCGCTGGTCGTGAGCAGCGACATGCCGTGCTTCTTCGCCTGGGCGGCGGAGAGCTTCACGAGGGTGGAGTAGAGCGGCAGTTGGGTGAAGGGGTAGTCGAGGCCGACCTTCGTCAGGCGGGTGCCGCCGGAGGACGACGGTCCGGCCGAGGCCGCCGTGTTCTGCGGTGCCGAGCATCCGGCGGCCGCCAGGGCGGTGGCGGCGGAGAGGGTGAGGAAGTGTCTGCGCGAGGCTGTGGACGGGGGTGGGGTCATGGCGGGGACTCTCCGAGGGGCGGGCCCGACTGGAGCGGGCGTCCGGGTGTGCCGAACAGGAAAGTCCCGCCGGGCCCGCCGCACCATCCGTACAAATACCGACCGCGAACGGCAGCCGGCGGATCATGGGCCCCTCCCACGGCACGTCCGCGACAAGTGGGTGAACACCTTGTCGGGCCGGGACCGGCCCTTTATCGTTAGACCCCAAACGACATCACAGTCGTAGCCGCCCGGAGGCTCGCCATGCCCAGCCACCACCAGATCGCGGCAGCAGCACGCATCGGCATGCTCACCCGCGAGCGCGACACCACGTCGGCCTCCGCGCAGGCCCTGCGCGAACTGGCCCGCGCCCTGCCGCTGGACGCGGCGACCCTGCTCACGATCGACCCGCTGACCGGCTCCCACGTCCAGGTCGCGAGCATCGGCTACACCGCCGCGGCCTCGCAGGCCCTGGCCGGGGAGTTCGTCGCGACGCCGTGGTACCGCAACGTCGTACGGCTGGAGCTGCCGCCGTCCATCTCGGAGGACGCGGAGGACGCCGACGACGCCGGGCCGCGCTTCCGGCACGGCTGGTTCTACGCCGAGCGGGTCCGCCCGGCCGGCTTCCGGGACGGCGTCACGGGAGCGCTGCGGCACCGGGGCCGGCTGGTCGGCCTGGTCCACCTCTCCACCGAGCGCGCGGACGCCTACGACACCGACGCCCGCCGGCTCCTCGCCTCCGTGATGCCCGCCCTCGCCGCGCTCGCCGACCCGCTGGCCCACGCCGGTGATCTGCACGGTCTGACGACGGAGGACGCGGCGAGCCTGGTCACCGGCGACGGCGGGGTGATCGACCTGCCGGGCCGGGACCGGCCGCGGGTGCTGCGGGAGGAAGGCGGGTTCCAGGCGCTGCTCGACGCCTTCGCCGGCACGAGCGGCCGGCGGCTGCGCCTGCTGTGGCCGGCCGGCGGCGGCTGGCAGCGGGTCGTACTCCACCGGCACCCGGCGGGGCCCGGCCTGGCGGCCGACGCGGTGCTGGTGCACGAGACGCCCACGGAGCTGCCGTACGGGCTGAGCCCCCGGGAGCTGGAGGTGCTCACCCGGGCGGCCACGGGGCAGACCAACCAGGCCATCGCGCAGGCGCTGTTCCTGTCCCCGCGGACCGTGCACAGCCATGTCGAGCATCTGCTGCGCAAGACCGGCTGTGCCTCCCGTGCGCAGGCCACGGCGCTCGCGGTCCGGGACGGGCTGCTGCGGCCGGACCCGGATCACCTGACGCGGTTCGTCGAGCGGTGATCCGGGCCATGACGGTCAGGACGTCAGGCCCTCGACGCGCCGCATGACGTCCCGGCAGAACTTCCCCATCCCGTCGGGGTCGTCGATGAACTGGTTCGGCTTGACGCAGAAGGTGGTGAAGCCCTGCTCCAGCTGCTCGGGGATGACGGCGAGCGCCGCGCCGAGGTCGGCCGGCGAGCGGTCGTCGGGGAAGACGGCCTGGGTGCCGCCGATCATCTCCAGTTCCGCGCTGTCCCGCCCTGCCTCAGCCATCGCCTCCTTGAGCGTCTGGAGGTCCTCCGGTGTGGGCCGGCCGAGCGGGTGGAAGCCGTGGCCGTACCGCACGAGGCGGCGCAGGACGGGGCCGTGCAGCCGCTGTCCGCCGAACCAGAGCCGGGGGCCGTCCGGGCGGTGCGCCTTGGGTTCGAAGTAGACGTCCTGGAAGGGGTAGTCCGGCCCGTCGTGGGACAGCGGCGACGGGCCCCAGGCCTTCGCCCAGATCTCCAGGTGCTCGTCGAGGAGCCGCCCGCGCCGGGCGAACGGCACGCCGAGGGCGTCGTACTCGTCCTTGCTCCAGCTGACCGTGGGCTGCACGACGAGGCGTCCCTCGCTGAGGAGGTCCAGGGTGCCGAGCTCGCGGGCGAGCAGCAGGGGGTGGCGCAGCGGGGCGAGGACGGCCGCGGCGGCCAGGCGCAGCCGGGACGTGACCGGGGCGATGGCGGCGAGCAGCAGCAGGGAGTTGGGCCAGGGAGTGTACGGGTCCTGGTTGCCCGGGAGGGCGTAGTCGCGGGGGTTGCCCATGATGCCGGCGGCCGCCGCGTCGGGGCCGAGGACGATGTGCTCGCTGACCATGACCGCGTCGAAGCCGGCGTCCTCGGCCTCGCGGGCCCAGCGGACGGCGGCGGGCAGGTCGGCCCGGCCGCCGGTCAGCGTCCAGTTCTCACTGAGGACGAGGAGCATGCGGGGAGGGGTGGGCATGTCGGGTTTCCCTTTCGTCTCCGTACAATTTGAGTCCGAACGACCGGACGGTGAGGATGCGCCGCCCGGGCGTGACGCGTCGCGACCAGACGAAGGAGCCGCCCGTGCCGGGCCACCGATCCATCACCGAAGCCGAGAAGCTCGCAGCGGCGAAGCTCGGCGGTGTTCCGATCCGCCGGGAGCAGATGGCGGCGGTGGCGAACATCTACCGGGCGGCGTCCGCCGTGCGCCAGCATCTGGAGAACTCGGTGTTGCGCGGTTCGGACCTGACCTGGACGGCCTTCGTGGTGCTGTGGGTGGTCTGGGTGTGGGGCGAGTCCGAGACCCGGCACGTGGCGGAGGAGGCGGGGATCTCCAAGGGCACGCTGACGGGTGTGGCGCGCACGCTGGAGTCGCGGGGGCTGTTGCGGCGGGCCGATCATCCGAGCGACGGGCGGCTGGTGCTGCTGAGCCTCACCGAGGAGGGAGACGCGTTCATGCAGCGGGTCTTCCCGGCGTTCAACGAGGAGGAGGCGTTCGTGACGGCCCGGCTCAGCGACGCGGAGTGCCGCAGCCTCGCCGAAGGACTGCGCAGTGTGGTGCTCCAGGTCGAGGAGCACGGCGAGGAGCGGCGGCAGTCCCTGCTCGGCGGTGCCGAGCCCGCGCCGCGGCGCAGTGGACGGCGCCCCCGGGCCTGACTCCCGCCGCGGCCTCACCGGGCCGCGGCCCGGACGAGTGCGTCGAACAGGCCCTGCTGGGCGGGGTCCTCGTGGGCGGTGTCCTCCGGGTGCCACTGGACGGCGGTGAACCAGCCCCTGGCGTCCTGGAGTTCGAGGGCCTCGACGGTGCCGTCCGCCGCCCGGGCCGTGACACGCAGGCCCGTGCCCAGGCGGTCGACGCGCTGGTGGTGATAGCAGGACGCGTCGGTCTTCTCGACGCCGGCGGCCCGGGCGACGACCGAGCCGGGTTCCAGGGTGAGGGGGTGCACGAGGTGCCGGTGCTCGCGCTGCGGGCCGCCCATGTCCTGCTCCAGGGTGCCGCCGAGGGCTACGTTGACGGCCTGGAGTCCGCGGCAGACCGCGAGCAGGGGCAGGCCGGACTCCAGGGCGTGGCGGGCGACGTCGAGGTCGAAGGTGTCCTGGAGGGCGTCGACGTCGTAGACGGTGTCGTGGGTGTCGGTGGCGCCGTATCGGGAGGGGGCGAGGTCGCCGCCGCCGGGGAGCAGGACGCCGTCGAAGCGGGCGAGCCGGGCGGCGGTGCCGGTGTCCGCCGGGTGGAGGCTCACCGGTTCGCCGCCGGCCCGCCAGACCGCCTCGATCAGGGCGCGGGCGTTGACCTCGGCGGCGTACCGGAGTGCGGAGGTGCGCGCCGAGAACCGGGCGGGAACGGCGATCAGCGGCCTCACAGCTGGATCCAGGTGGTCTTGAGCTCGGTGTACTTCTCCAGCGCGTGGGCGGACTTGTCACGCCCGTTGCCCGACTGCTTCATCCCGCCGAAGGGCACGGTCAGGTCGCCCTCCTCGTAGCAGTTGACCCAGACGGTCCCTGCCTTGAGCGCGCGGGAGACCCGGTGCGCGGTGGACAGATCGGAGGTCCACAGGCCGGCGGCGAGGCCGTACTCGGTGGCGTTGGCGAGGCGGACCGCCTCGTCGAGGTCGTCGAAGGCGAGCACGGACAGGACCGGCCCGAAGATCTCCTCCCGGGCCAGTCGCGAGCCGGGGTCCACGCGGTCGAAGACGGTCGGCTCCAGATACGTCCCGCCGGTCTCGGCGAGCAGGCGCTCGCCCCCGGTGCGCAGCCGGGCACCCTCGTCGACGCCATGACGGACGTGGTCGCGTACGCGGTCCAGGTGTGCCCGGCCGGCCAGCGCGCCCATCTCCGTCTCCGGGTCGAGAGGGTCGCCCACCCTCAGCTCGCGGGCCCGCCGGACCACGGCCTCGGTGACCCGCTCGGCGATCGAGGAGTGCACGAGCAGCCGCGAAGGCGCCGTGCACATCTCGCCCTGGTTGAAGAAGATGCCCCAGGCGGCCGTGGCGGCGGCCTGGTCGAGGTCGGGGGCGTCGGGCAGGACGATGTTGGGCGACTTGCCGCCGAGTTCCAGCCAGACGCGCTTGAGGTTGGAGTCGGCGGCGTAGCGCAGGAAGTGGCGGCCGACCGCGGTGGAGCCGGTGAACGCCAGGACGTCGACGTCCGGATGGAGGCCGAGGGCCCGGCCCGCGGTGGGGCCGTCGCCGGTGACGACGTTGAGCACGCCGGGCGGGATTCCGGCCTCGGTGGCGAGGCGTCCCAGGAGCAGGGCGGACAGCGGGGAGTTCTCCGAGGGCTTCAGGACGACCGTGCAGCCCGCGGCCAGTGCCGGGGCGATCTTCCAGCCGGCCAGGGTCAGCGGGAAGTTCCACGGGACGACCGCCCCGACCACTCCGGCGGGTTCCCGGGTGACCAGGGCGAGCGCGTCCGGGGCGGTGTGCGGGGCGGAGTCGGTGAGCTTGTCCGCGAGCTGCCCGTACCAGCGGAAGGTGCTGATGACGGCGCGCAGTTCGATGCCGTAGGCGTCCGTGATCGGTTTGCCCATCTCCAGGCTCACGGCCAACGCCGCTTCCTCGCGCCGCTCTTCGAGCAGGTCGGCGAGGCGGAGCAGGGCCCGACCGCGCTCGGCCGGTGCCAGGCGCGGCCACGGGCCGGTGTCGAAGGCCCGCCGGGCGGCGGCGACGGCCGCGTCCACCTCGGCGATGCCCGCGTCCGGGGCCTCGGCGAGGACCCGGCCGTCACGCGGCGACACGACCGGGAACGTCGCCCCGCTCCCGGCCTCGTCGGCGCCGGCGATGTGGTGGGCACCGGAGAGCTGGAACGCCTTGGCGCGGCGCAGCCACTCGTCGTGGGTGACGGCCGGCATGGAGGACCTCCTTCGGTCTCAACTTTCGATCTCGATTTTTTGGCCTCAAACGATATGGATACAACTGTCCGCGGACGGCGGCACGCGCGGTCACCCGTCGGCGGCTGCGACGGCCCTCCCTCGCACCCGTGCGGCGACGATGCCCAGCGCCATGACCACCGGTACCGACAGCGTGAGCCACACGGCGGTGCCACGCTCGCCGCCGATGAGCGTGGTGAAGTTGGCCAGGATGAGCCAGATCGCCCCCGCGATGCCGAGCGCGCCCAGGCCGGGAGCGATCAGCGTGTTCCAGGGGCGGGCGTCGAGGCGCTCACAGCGGAAGAAGACGACGACGGACACCGAGGTCAGCAGGTACAGCAGCATCATCGCCAGGACGGCGACCCCGCTGAACCAGGAGAACAGGGTCAACACCGGATCCTTGCCCGCCAGCGCGAAGGGCATCACCAGCAGCACGGCCAGGACCGTCTGGACGCATCCGGCCGCCCAGGGCGCGTGCCGGCGGTTGAGCCCGCACAAACGGTACGGCAGCAGCCGGTCGCGGCCGAGGGAGAACAGGTAGCGGTTGGCCGAGTTGTGGAAGGTGAGGATGCCGGCGAAGAGGGAGGTGGCGAGCAGGACCGGCAGCACATCGCCGGCCCAGCCGCCGAACTGCGCCGCGATGGGCGCGAAGACGAACCCGGCCCCGTCACCGCCCTCCAGTGCCTTGCCCGCGGCCGCGGTGGCCTCGGAGGCGCCGTAGGAGGAGATGAGCATCCAGGACGTCAGGGCGAAGAAGCCGGTGACCACGACGACCGCGAGATACGTGGCCCTGGGCACGGTCTTCCTCGGCTCGCGGGCCTCCTCGCCGTAGATGGCGGTGGCCTCGAAGCCGAACATGGACGCCACGGCGAACATCACGGCCACGCCCGGTGCGCCCTCCAGGGCGGCGGCCGGGGAGAAGCTGTCGGCGAGGCCGAGCCCCTCCGGTCCGCCGCCCTTGACGAGCGTGACCAGGGCGAAGACCGACAGGATGCTGAACTCCGCCAGGACCAGCACGGCCAGCACCTTGGCGCCCATCTCGACGCCGGCGGCCCCGAGCGCCTGCACGACGGCCATGGTGGCCAGCGTCCAGACCCACCACGGCAGGTCGAGGCCCGTGTGGCTCGCGACCAGTCCGCCGACGATGGATCCGTAGAGCCCGTACATGGCGGCCTGAATGGTGCAGTACGCGAAGAGCGCGAGGCCCGCGCTGCCGGTGCCGGTGGTCCGGCCCAGGCCCTTGCCGATGTAGGTGTAGAAGGCGCCCGCGTCCACGACGTGGCGGCCCATGGCGACGAAACCCACCGAGAACAGAAGGATCACCAGGCCCGCCACCAGATAGGCGGCGGGCACGCCGGGACCGTTGCCGAGCGCCACGGCGATGGGGGCCGCGCCGGCGATGCCGGTCAGCGGGGCCTGGGCGGACAGGACGAAGAAGAGGATGCCCAGCACCCCGAGGGCGTTGGGCTTGAGCGTGCCTGCGGTGGGCGCGTCCGGTGTCACCGTGTGCCGGGAGACCGTCTGACTGTCCACTCGGATCACCTGCCAGAGGGAGGAAGGGTCGTTTCAGGCCAAACGAGTTGCCTCATCGTGGGGCGGAACTATCCGTTTGGCAAGGGGTGAGGGACTGTGAATTGCGGGGCTGGGTGGCCGGAATGTCACGGGGCCGCCTGGCCGGAGCATTACGGAGCCGCGTGGCCCGACGGAGTCAGGCCTCGCCGTCCCGCTTCTCGGCCAGCAGCCGCAGCACCGAGCGCAGTTCGTCGAGGGCGTCCTCGATGACCTCGCGCTCGCCGAAGACCAGCTGGTGCAGGACGAGTCCCTCCAGCGTGGCGAAGACCATCCGGGACAGGCCCTCGTCGACCGGACCGGGCAGCATCTGGGTGAGCTCGCGCCGCGTCGCGTCGAAGTACTCGTCGTACAGCGACCGCAGGTGGGCCAGGAGCTCGGGGCGGCGCCGGGACTCCAGCAGCAGTTCGTACTGGAACGCCTGCAGGTCGGGACCGGACTCCACCATGTCCGTCAGGCCCACCGAGAAGTCGGCGGCCCTGCCCGTGCCCGGTTCGAGGGCGCTGCTGCTCAGGGAGGCCCGGATGGCGTGGGTGAGGGCCTCTTCGATCAGGGCGTCACGCGTGCCGAAGTGGTGCACGACCAGGCCGTGGGTGACGCCGGCCTCCTCCGCGACCGCCCGGTAGGTGAGCCTGCGCAGCCCGCCCCGGGCCACGACACGCACGGCGGCCTCCAGCAGGGCCTCGCGGCCCGTGCCGTAGTTCACGCGCTTGCGGGGTCGGCGGCCGGCGGGCTCGGTCATGCCCGTGACCCTACCCGGGCCGTCCCGCTCAGCGACGCGGCGGCCGGATGCCACGGAACTCCCAGTCGCCGCCGAGCGCGGTCGACAGCACCTCCTCCGACTCGGTGGGCTGTGCGCCCACGTCCGTACGGATGGCGGTCGGCCCGGTCACGATGTGGTTGGTGAGCCGCCCGAGCCCCTCGACCTCCACCTCCACGACGTCCCCGGGCTGGACGGGACGCGAGTTGGCGGGTGTGCCGGACAGCAGTACGTCTCCCGGGTACAGCGTGATGGTGCGGGCGATGTCGGCGACGAGGTAGTGCATGTCCCACGTCATCTCGTCGGTCGAACCGTCCTGCACCACCTGTCCGTTGACGTAGGTCCGCAGCCGCTTGCCGTGGAAGTCCCAGTCGGTGACCAGCCCGGGGCCGAGCGGGCAGAGGGTGTCGGAGCCCTTGACGCGGAGCATGGAGCCGGCGTCGGTGTCGCGGAAGTCGTGCAGCCCGTAGTCGTTGGCGACGGTGTAGCCGGCGATGTACTCCCCCGCCTCGGCCGGCGAGATGTTCCGGGCGGTCCTCCCGATGACGATGGCGACCTCGCCCTCGTAGTTGAGCCACGTGCAGCCCTCGGGCCGGACGATCGCGCCCCGGTGGGCGTTGAGGGCGGAGACCGGCTTGTGGAAGTAGGTCGGCGTGTCAGGAAGCCCGATCCGGAACTCGCCCACCCGGCTGCGGTGGTTGAGGTGCACGGCGATGACCTTGGACGGCACGACCGGCGGCAGATGCAGCGCGTCCTCGGTCCTGACGCGGCGGCCGTCCCCGGCGACGAGTTCGTCACCGTCGACGGTGACCTGGACGGCGGCGCCGTCGAGGAGGATACGGCGGTACTCAGGCATGGGCGGACTCCTGCGCGGGGGTGTGGTCTGCGGTCCAGCCGTCGGCCGGGCGGTCGAACCAGAGGTGGGCCTGGCCGGTGCCGACGGAGTTCTCGTACTCGCCGTACTGCCGGGCCCGGGCGACGCAGCCCTGCTCACCGAGGGCACCGGCCATCATCAGGTAGTGGAAGAACTTCGCCTCGGGCTTGACCTTCCAGAACTCGTCCATGGTGTCGAGGACCTTGTCGTGACGGCCCTCCTTGAACCAGGCGATGCGTTCCAGGTCGGCCTCGCGGGCCTCGGGCGTACGGATGTGAACGGGGTCGCTGGCCTCGTGGTCGCGCAGTTCGCGCAGCGGCCAGAAGGTGTGCGAGAGGGCGCCGGAGGCGATGAGCAGGACCCGGCGTCCGGGGGTCGCGGCGATGCCGTCGGCGAGCGCCCGTCCGAGCCTGAGATGGTCCTCCATGTCACCGGTCTGGCAGACCCCGATGGTGACCCACCGCTTGTCGGGCAGGCCCTCGCCCAGGTACTTCCAGAGGTTGATGGTGGCGTAGTAGACCGGCAGGTACGCGTCGTCGATCGGGGTGATCCAGGTGCCGTGCTTGTCCGCGAACTTCGCCATGTTGTGGGCGAGTTCGGGGTCGCCCGGGAAGTCGTACGGCAGCCGGCACATGCCGCGTGGCAGCTCCTCGGAGGTGAACAGCCCCGCGCGCCGCTCCTGCGCGGTCACGACGAACTCGACGGTGGTCGCCCAGTGGGAGTCGAGCACGACCACGGTGTCGTAGTCGTCACGCTCGAAGACGTCCCTGCGAAGCTCCCGGAGCCCGGTGACGAGGGTGATCTCCTTGCCCTCGTTCAGCTCCAGCCGCTCCTCCTCGGGCAACACGATGGTGGGCACGTGGGCGAGCAGCCCGGCCCCGACGATCTCACCCATGGTTCTGGTCCCATCCCTTCGGGGCCGTGACGGTGTTCTTCAGGTCGCAGTAGAAGTCGAAGCTCCAGGTGCCGCCCTCGCGGCCGACTCCGGACTGCCGGGAACCGCCGAACGGGGCCTGGAGGTCGCGGACGAAGAAGCAGTTGACCCAGACGGTCCCCGCGACCAGCTGCCCGCCGACCCGCTCGGCGCGCTCCCGGTCGCCGGTGACGACGGTGGCGGCCAGCCCGAAGCGGGTGTCGTTGGCGAGCCGGACGGCCTCGTCCTCGCCGGCGAAGGTCTGGAGGGTCAGAACCGGCCCGAAGACCTCCTCCTGCACGATCTCGGAGTCCTGGGCGACATCGGTGAGCAGGGTCGGCGCGTAGTACTGCCCGCCCTTGCGGTGCCCCCCGATGACCGCCCGCGCCCCGGCCGCGACGGCCCGCTGCACGAAACCGTCGATCTTCTCCAGCTGGCGGGAATGGATGGTGGGCCCGATGTCGGTGGCCTCGTCGCGGGGGTCGCCTTGGGTGAGGGCGGACGCCTTCGCCACGAACCGGCGGGTGAACTCCTCGGCGACCGGCTCCTCGACGAGCAGCCGGGTGCCCGCGAGGCACACCTGCCCGGCGTTGTCGTACTGCTCCACGGCGAGGTCGACGGCCAGGTCGAGATCGGCGTCGGCGAAGACCAGCAGGGGGGACTTGCCGCCGAGTTCGAGACTGAGAGGAGTGAGGTTGGCCGCGGCCGACTGGGCGATCCGCCGGGCGGTCGGCACCGAGCCGGTGAAGCTGATGCGTCGCACGTCGGGGTGGGAGGTGAGGGCGTCACCGATCTCAAAGCCGTATCCCTGGACGACGTTGAGGACACCGGCCGGCAGCCCGGCCTCGGCCGCGATGTCGGCCAGCAGCGAGGCGGTCAGCGGGGACCACTCGGCGGGCTTGAGGACGACGGTGTCACCGGCGGCGAGGGCGGGGGCGACCTTCCAGGTGGCCAGCATCAGGGGCGCGTTCCACGGCGTGATCAGCACGCAGGGCCCGGCCGGGTCCCAGCTGACGTGGTTGGTGTGCCCCCGCGTCTCGAAGTCCTCGTGATCGAGCTTGAGCAACCAGTCCGCGAAGAACCGGAAGTTGTGGGCGACGCGGGGCATCACGCCCCGCCGATGCGACCGCAGCAGCGCACCGTTGTCGGTGGTCTCGACGATCGCCAGCTCCTCGATCCGCTTCTCGACGCCGTCGGCGATGGCGTGCAGGATGCGGGCGCGCTCGGTGCGCGAGGTGGCGGCCCAGGCGGGGAACGCGTCCCGGGCGGCGGCGACGGCGGCCTCGGCCTCAGTGGGACCGCCCCGGGCGATCTCGCCCAGCACGCTGCCGTCGATCGGAGAGTGGTCGGTGAAGGTATCGGCGGAGGCGACGCGCAAGCCGCCGATCCAGTGCCGGGTGTCGACGGCGACGCCGGCGACGGTGATGTTGTCAGGCATATAGACAGCTCCTTGTGTATCAGGGGGCAGGGATTCGCCCCGAGGGGCGCGGGGCTGGGTCGATGTGCGGCTCCGCCGCGTGGGCGCGACCCGTCACGACGAGCCCGCAGCCGCCCACGAACCCTCACTCGGCAGACGCTCCGGACGTACCGGCCTCCAGCAACTGCCCGCCATCCCACACAACGCCGACCTGGCGGTAATACGCGGCGATCGGCTCCCTGATCTCCAGCCGGGCCAGCTCCTCGGTCGGCGCCTCGAAAAGCTCCAACTCCGTCTCACCGACCCACGGTTGACCGCCTTCGAAGGACGCCGCCCCGGATGCGACCAGCTCATCGAGAGCCAGCCCCTTGCCCTTCTCGATCGACGGCAGCCAGCGATGGTGGGCCATGGGATGCGCATTGACGAAGCCACCGCTCTCGGACGGCTCCCGCAGCGTCACCACGACCTGCGCGATACGCCGATCCGCAGCCGCCAGCGTCGCCCCGAACCGCGCCCCCGCCTCGATCCGCGGAGCGGGCCCGTACGGATGCGGTCGCGTCTGATGGATGGAGCCCAGCTTCTTCGGATACCCCTGGTGCAGTCCCCGCGCGATCGCGAAGTCCTTGTCCACCCAGATGTAGACGCAACGCGAGTACGTCTGGCCCCGGTACCGGCACCGGACGACCGCGAACGCCTCCTTGTACTGCGCCCGCACCGGATCCAGCAGCTCCTCCCCCGACGCCGAGCACGACTGCCAGTCGGCCCATATCAGAGCAACAGCCCCGGGATCCTCTTCGGCCAACTCCAGCGGCTCGGGCAGCAGTTCACGCACCCGCGCGGGATCCGTCCGGTACTCGACGGTGAGCAGGTCACCGGAGTACCGCCAGGGCGGAGAGGGAATCAGCGACGACGCACCCGTCGCCGTCTTGGGATGGAAGTAACCACGAAGACCGGTCACAGGAGGCTCCTTACGAGGTGAGTGCGGGCTGCTTCAGCAGGTCGGCGCGGTACCGGGCCGCGGCACGGGCAGCGGAAGGCCCGCCGAGCGCCACGACACCGACCAGCCGTCCGTCGCGGTGGTAACCGACCAGCACGTCCCCCGAGGGGTCACCGTCGAGGACCCGGACGTCACCGAGCCCCAGGACAGGCGCACCGAAGGACTGCAACCGGAAGTCGTGCTGGTCGCTCCAGAAGGTCGGCAGCGGCGCGAAGGGCGCCACGCCGGCGTCACCGCCGACCAGCACCTTCGCGGCGTGCTTGGCCGAGTCGGCGGGCATGGACCAGTGCTCGACCCGCCGCGGCACACCGTCGTAGCGGGGGTTCGGGAAGCGTGCGACATCGCCGACCGCGACGACCTCCGGGCGGCCTCCGACCCGCAGGTGCTGATCGGTGAGGACCCCGTCGCTCAGATCCAGCCCGTTGCCGTCCAGCCACTCGGTATTGGCGAGGGAGCCCACGGACTCCACCACCACATCAGCGGGGAGCACGGACCCGTCGCTCAGCACGACGCCGGTGACACGGTCATCCCCTTCGAACCCGGTCACACCCGAACCCAGCACGAAGGAAACCCCGCGCTCCTCGTGCCGCGCGAGCAGCACACGCGCGAGCATCTCTCCGAGCGGCCCGACCATGGGCAACGGCAGCGGATCGACGACGGTCACCTCGGCCGCACCGAGCCCGACCGCCGTCGCGGCGACCTCGCAGCCGATGAACCCGGCGCCGACCACGACGACCCGTACCCCGGGCCGGGTCAGCTCGTCCCGCAGGACCTGGGCGTCGTCGATCATCCGGACCGTGTGGCGACCGGCGAGCGGCCCGGGGCAGCGCAGGCGCCGGGGCCGCATGCCGGTGGCGACGACCAGCCCGTCGTAGGAGAGCACCGAGCCGTCGTGCAGCTCGACGGCCCGCTCGGCGAGCCGGGCCGCGGTGACCCTCGTGCCCAGCCGCCACTCCACGTCGGCCGCTGACGCCTTCGGCGTGAAGGCGAGCGACGCGAAGGACGCCTTGCCCGCGAGGACCTCCTTGGACAGCGGGGGCCGGTTGTACGGCCGGTGCGGCTCGTCGCCGATCACCGTGATGCCGCCGGTCCAGCCCGCGGCGCGAAGCTGCTCGGCCGCCCGCAGGCCGCCCAGCGATGCGCCGGCCACGACGATGTGCCCGCCCATGTCAGTCCTCGATCCGGATGGCCTGGAGCGGGCAGACGTCCGCGGCCTCCTCGACCTCGTCGCGCAGGGCGCCGTCGGGGTCGGGGACGTAGGCCAGGCGGCCGTCGTCGTCCATCCGGAAGACGTCGGGGGCCGCGAAGACGCACTGGCCGTGGTCCTGGCACTTGTTCATGTCGACGACGACCTTCATGGCCGGTCCTCCTGAATGTGAGGGCGTCGAAACGGGGTGAAAGGGGCCCGGCCGGAAGGGCCGGGCCCCGGCCAACGGGGTGCGGTGGACCGCACCCCGAACTCGTTTGGCTTCAAACAAGGTAGGCAGGGGCGGGGGCCTGGTCAATAGCTATCCGAATGGATAAATTCTTGCCCCCGCCCTCTTGCGGCAACTCTCGCCCACTCATACCGTTTGGCATCAAACAAAGCGCCGGGCGGTCCTGGCTCCGCCGCGCCCGGCCGCTCGTTCCCCACGCCACCCGCCTCCCCGGCCCCTGGTCCCGGAGGTGTCCCGACGTCCGCCCGAGGAGACAACGGTGAGCGCTCACGACCTTGAAGAAGTCCGCCGCCACATGGAGCGGCTCGCCGCCGACGGCATCGACGTGGTCCGGGTGACCTATCCCGACCTCATCGGCACCGACCGGGCGCGTGACGTGCTGCTGGAGGAGCTGCCCCGGGCCTGTGAGCACGGCCTCGCGTTCTGCCGGGCCGTCTACCACACCAGCCCGCAGGGCGACGTGGTCCCGGTCTGCGGCGGGCTGGACGCGGGCCTGCCGGACATCTGTGTCCGCCCGGACCTCGGCACGCTGGTGCCGCTGCCCTGGGAACCGGGGGTGGCCGCCTGTCTGGGGGAGGTCGTCGACGCGGCGACCGGGGCGCCGGCCCCCGAGTCGCCCCGCGACCTGCTGCGTGCGGTCCTCGCCCGGTGCGCCGAGCACGGGCTGCGGCCGGTGGTCGGGCCCGAGCTGGAGTACTTCCTGTGCGACCCGGACCCGTCGGGCGGCTGGCGCCGCTACGCACCCGACCCCGGGGTCGTCTACACCGCCGGCCTGCGGGCCGACCCGGACAACCACCTGCTGCGCACCCTGCGCCACGTACGCGACCTGAAGGTCGGGGCCATCAGCGGCAACCACGAGTTCGACGGCGGACAGATAGAGATCAACCTGGTGCACTCCGACGCCGTGTCGGCCGCCGACCGCTCCTTCCGCTTCAAGGCCGCGATCAAGGAACTGGCCCGCAAGGAGGGCCGGCTGGCCACCTTCATGGCCAAGCCCTTCAACGACGCGGGCGGCTCCGGCTTCCACCTGCATCTGTCCTGCGACGACGAGGACGGCCGCAACACCTTCGACGACCCGTCGGGCCCGTACGGCCTGTCCGCGACCGCCCGGCACGCCGTCGCCGGTGTCCTCGCCCACGCGCCCGCCCTCGCCGCGCTGCTCAACCCCACGATCAACTCGTACAAACGCTTCGGCCCGGACACCCTGGCGCCCTGGCTGATCGACTGGGGGCTGGACAACCGCAGCGCCATGGTGCGCATACCGCCCGAGCGCGGCTCCGGCGCCCGGCTCGAACTGCGGCTGGGTGACGCGAGCGCCAACCCCTACCTGGCGATCGCCGCGACGACGGCCGCCGCCCTGCTGGGCGTCCTGGCCGGCGAGGAACCGCCCGCGCCGCTGGAGGGCTACGGCTACGACACCGCCCGCTCGGCCGTCCTGCCGCAGACCCTGTCCGCCGCGCTGGACGCGCTGGAGGCGGACACCGCCCTGACCGACCTGCTCGGCAAGGACTTCACCACGTCCTTCCTCTCCTACAAGCGCGACGAGGTCGAACGCTTCCACCGGCACGTCACCGACTGGGAGTTCACCGAGTACGCCTACCACCTGTGACGCCGAGGAGCCTGCCGATGACGACCGAGCCCCTGACCGACGCCGTGCGCGAGCCGCTGCCCCTGTCCGACGTGAACCTCGCCGACCTGGACCGCTTCACGGACGGCGTCACGCCCTGGCGGATGTTCCACACCCTGCGCCACGAGGACCCGGTGCACTGGCAGCCCGAGGAGGCGCCCAACTCCGGGTTCTGGGCGGTGACCCGGCACCGGGACATCGTCCGGGTCGACCGCGACTCCGAGACCTTCACGTCCACGAAGTTCGTCAACCTGGAGGAGGTCGACGACGACCAGATCAAGAAACGCGCCTCCATCCTCGAACTGGACGGGGTCCGGCACCGGGCGCTGCGCAGCCTCATCCAGCGGCAGTTCGGCGCGAACGTGATCAGCGGCTACACCGACTTCCTGCGCGGCCTGACCGCTCGGACCCTCGACGCCGCCCTCGCCAAGGGCCGTTTCGACTTCGTGGCGGACGTCTCGGCGGACTTCCCGATCAACGTCCTCGCCCGACTGCTGGATGTGCCCCCGGAGGACAACCAGAGGCTCATCGACTGGGGCAACCGCATCATCGGCCACACCGATCCCGACTACGCGGACGTCCTGCTGCACAGCGAGGAGAGCGAGCGGTACCGCGACCTGCCCTTCCGCTCCCCCGCGTCACTGGAGGTCTTCGAGTACGGGCGGGAACTGGCGCGGCAGCGACGCGGCGGCGACGGCACCGACCTGATATCCCGGCTGGTCAACACCACCCCCCGGGACGGCGTCCCGCTCTCCCCGCAGGACTTCGACAACTACTTCCTGCTCCTGGTCGTCGCCGGCAACGAGACGACCCGCCACACCATCTCGCACTCCATGCTGGCCCTCATCCAGCACCCCGAGCAGCTGGCCCGCCTCCAGGAGGACCCCTCCCTGATCCCGGGCGCGGTCGAGGAGTTCCTGCGCTGGGCCTCCCCCGTCTACCACTTCCGCCGCACCGCCACGTGCGACGTCGAACTGGGCGGCAAGCGGATCAGGGAGGGCGACAAGGTCGTGATGTGGTTCGCCTCCGGCAACCGCGACGAGGAGGTCTTCGGCAACCCGTACGACTTCGACGTCACACGGACGGACAACGACCACGTCACCTTCGGCAAGGGCAGCCCCCACCTGTGCCTGGGCAACCTGCTCGCGCGCACCGAGATCCGGATCATGTTCGAGGAACTGATCCCGCGCCTGGCGGACATCCGCCTGGCGGGCGAGGTGCCGCGGGTGCGCTCCAACTTCGTGAACGGCATCAAGAAGCTGCCGGTCGAGGTCACGCCGGCCTGATGCGGCCCGTCCGGTCCCGCAGCAGCCGGATCGTCCGCTCGACGTGCTCCTCGTGCAGGTAGTGCCCGCTGTCCGGCCAGTAGCGCCGGCGGGAGCAAACCCGGCGACTCTTCCTGCGCGGGCCCAGGTCTCCGGGTCACGCTTCAAGAGCGTGACTGATGCGCAGTCGCACCGTGCAGGAGGCCGGATGGTCGTGACAGAAGTGACTGGGACCCATACCTATCGCAGTTTCCTCAACAAGCCGGAGCTCGTCGAGGACTTCGACAAGCTCCGGTTCGCTGAGCTGGAGTTTGAGACTTGCTGTTGATCCGGAAGGGGCAATCAACCCTGACGGGCAAGGGCCGCACAGAAACCCCCATCGCCGACTTCCAACAAACCTGTCCGCCCAAAGGAACTGGCGCATCCTGCGCTGGGCGGCGCAGAACAAGGCCGAACAGTGCTCACGCCGACGAACGCATCCTGGGCGAACCCGATCGAAGCGCACTTCGGGCCGCTACGGCAGTTCACCCTGGCCAACTCCAACCACCCCAACCACGCGGTCCAGGCACGCCAGTTGCACCGCTCCCTGCGCTGGCGCAACCAGAACGCCCGGCATCCCGACGTCCTGGCCGCCCAGGGACGCGAACGCCGACAGGAAGTCAGCGCCCCGCCGGTCAGCTCTGCCGGACGGCGCGTTCGATCCGATACTGCTCCGCCAGCTCCTCGAACTGCCCGGCAGCAGCCGCGCTCAGCGTGACCCGCCGGGGCTCATCCACAACGCCGCGCACCTGGTCAGCCACCTGCGCGGCCCGGCTGCCTGACGCATAGACGCCCAAGACGAGGACCGTGGCCTCGATGCCGTCGTCAGCCTGCTCGTCGTCACCCAGGGCGAAACTCCACGGCACGTCACAGGGCGGCCTGTGGTCGGGGTCCGGACACAGCAGACGCTTGACCGGCTCCTGCAGTGTCAAGGCCTCCTGCACGCTCAGGCATCCGTGAATCCGGATTTCGTACACCCCAGGCTCATCCACAGCCGCAATGTCTCCCTCATGCTGTCAGCACCGCTCCGTGACCCCGACGGTAATGAGCACAGAGCAGCACCGCATCAGGTCTCTCCCCTAGGTGGTGACGATTCGATGCTCAGCGATGAGCCAGCAGCACGGTGATCGTTTCCGGTCACGGCGTTAGCGGCGGACCCGGTGCGCGTCGAGTCGAAGCTGTCTGCACCGGTGGCCACTTCGGCCGAGCAGACCACCGCAGCGGCCGGCACCACGGTGCGTGGAACATCTCGCACCACGACTTCCTGATGCACCCCCGACCCGGGTTCCACTTCCTGTCGGACGACGCCCCGGCCCCTTGAACCGCTCGCACGCGGGCGGGCGCCCGCCGGAGAGGTCCGGCGGGCGCCGCGGGGTGGGACGCGTCAGGCCGCTGCCAGGGCGGATGCGGTCGGCGCCGGTCGCTCGGCCTCCGCGAGCAGGGCCATGAGCGTGGCCCGGGCCCGGGCCACGCGGGAGCGGACGGTGCCGACCGGGCAGTGGCTCAGCTCGGCGGCCTCGGCATAGGGCAGACCGAGCAGCTGCGTGAGGACGAACGCCTCGCGCCGCTCGTCCGGCAGTGAGGCCAGCAGCTCCAGCAGCGCCACGCCGTCGTCGAAGCCGGGCAGGCCGCGCGGCTGGGCGAGTTCGACCGCCAGCTCCCAGTCCGGCAGGTCGGCCGGGCGGGGACGTACGGCGCTGTACCGGAGGCTGTCGGCGACCGCGCGCCGGGCGATCGCCAGCAGCCAGGCACGTGCCGAGGAACGGCCCTCGAACCGGTGCAGGCTGCCGAGCGCCCGCAGGAACGTGTCCTGCGCGAGATCGTCCACGGCCTGCGGATCGGCGCACAGGTGGGCGACGTAGCGGATCACGTCACGGTGCAGGGCGCGCACGAAGTGGTCGACGGCGGCGGAGTCACCGCCGCGGGCGGCCAGCGCCCAGGCGGTTATCGACTCGTCGGCCGACGCCGGGGGCTCTCTTCTCTCGTGCGAAAGGGGCAGGACAGGAGTGATCACCTGATGTCCTTTTCGGGATTCCGGGACCACGGGAGGGCGAGCACGCGGGCGTAGGCGATGCCGCGCGTGCGCGCGGGGCCGCGCGGTCCGGTGAGTGAGGGAGGGGCCGTACCCGTACGGCGCCTGAGCGAGCGCGGCTGCCGACAGGCAGGGGCGTCACAGGGGCGTACGGGCGTACGACCGGCACCGGGGCGCACAGGGGCTGCCCCGGGACTACCGGCTGCCGTCAGACGGCAGCGGCCCTCACCGGTGGCCCTCTGGAGGTGATCGCGTGGACGAGAAGGAGGAGGCGCGGCGCCCGGTCCGAGGACCACCGCCGTACGCGCACGGGCGGGGGCGGCGGCGCGGGCGGGGCGAGCAGGAGCCGCAGCGGCGCGGCCAGCCGGCCGCCCACGGCACGCAGGAGTCGGAAGACGGCCCGTTCCCCGTGCCCCAGCCACAGGCCGCACAGCAGGGCGGCGAGCAGGTGGGCGGCGAGCATGCCGAGGGACGAGTCACCGCCCGGCGCGTGCCCCGCGTGCTCCAGGTGGGCGGGCATGGACATGGACTCCGTGGATCCCATGTCGTGCCCCAGGGAGCCCATACCGCCGGCCCCTCTGTCCATGGAGTCCATGCGCAGGGAGTGCGCGCCGGCCGCCGGCGCCGGCGGCGCGAGCGAGAACGCCGAGTGCAGAGCCGTCTGGACGGCCACGGCGACGGCGGCGACCAGCCGGAGTCCGCGCTCGCGGCCCGCCAGGCACCAGCCCGCCACGCCCGTCACGGCCCAGCCGGCCAGCAGCGTCCGGAGGGGCACATGGTCGCCGGACATCATGACGTGCCCCAGGGCGGCGAGCACGACACAGACGGCCGCGAACACCGCGGCCCGTGCCGTGCGAGCACACCACCCAGCTGTCATGGCGCCTCATCCTCGCATCCGGCCCCGCTCCGTCGCCCATGGGTACGGACATCGCCCGGGCCGGGCACTCAATCCACGCCATGTGATCCAGCCCACTGCCCGTGGGCCGCTGCGCGCGCTCCTGACCGTCGGTCAGTGGTGGGCGTGGACGACGGCATGCCCCTTGCCCCGGCCGATCATCCACTTGTTGACCGGGGTCGTGATCAGGAAGGCGACCACGAAGCCGCCCAGGAGCGCGGACCAGAACAGGCCGTCCGTCAGATGGGCGTCCATCGCGCCGGGAGTGAGGGCGATGATCGCGTTGTCCACGAGTTCCATCACCGTGATCGAGACGGTGTCCGCGGCCAGGGCGATCCGGATCGCCGACCTGAGGCCCAGGCCGGCCCGCAGGACCGCGAACAGGGTGAACGAGTAGCCGAAGAGGAACGCGAGCCCGATGGCCAGGACCATCGTGGGCAGGTTGTCCCACTCCAGCGCGGTGCCGATCACCATGCCGAGGATCTCGCCGATCGCGCACCCGGTCAGACAGTGCAGCGTCGCCTTCACGGCGATCCCCCAGGTCGCCGTTCCGTGGGGGCGCCCTTCGTGGTCATGAGCGGAGTGATCCATGTGATCCATGACACTGACTATATACCCCGGAGGGGTATGTCGCCATGCATAGCGGGTGGCGGCACCACAACCACGGGTGCTTCAACTGCCGTTCTAGAGTGCTCGTCATGACGACACCAGCCACACCCGCCACACAGGCCTACCTTTCCGGGTTGTTCTCTCTGCACGGCCGGGTCGCGCTGGTCACGGGCGGCAGTTCCGGCATCGGCCGCGCCATCACCGGCGCCCTCGCGCGCGCCGGTGCGAGCGTGGTGGTCGTGGCCCGCGGCGAGGCCGGACTGACCGCGACGGTCGAGGAGCTGACGGCCGAGGGCTGCCGCGCCGCCTGGGTCAGCGCGGACCTGAGCACCCGCGAGGGCGTGCGGACGGCCGCTGAGCGGGCCGTCGAGGCGTTCGGGGAGCCCGACATCCTCGTCAACAGCGCCGGGATCAACGTGCGTCCGCCGATGGACGAACTCACCGAGGACGTCTGGGACCTCACGATGGCCGTCAACCTGGACGCGCCGTTCCTGCTGGGCCAGCGCTTCGGCCCCGGCATGGCGGAGCGCGGCCACGGGCGGATTCTGCACATCAGCTCGCAGCAGGCGCACCGGGCGTTCGTCCAGAGCGGCGCCTACGGCGCCTCCAAGGGCGGCCTGGAGTCACTGGCGCGGTCCCAGGCTGAGGCGTGGTCGCCGCGCGGCGTCACCTGCAACGTCCTGGTGCCGGGCTTCGTCATGACACCGCTCAACGCGCGGCTGTCGTCGGATGCGGAGAAGGTGGCCGCTCTCGCCGAACGCACGCTGATCGGACGGAACGGACTGGCCGAGGACTTCGCGGGAGCGGCGGTCTTCCTGGCGAGCCCGGCCTCCGCCTACATCACCGGGCAGGCGGTCTTCGTCGACGGCGGTATGTCGGTGCACTGACGGCGCCCCCGGCGCCGCCACCACCCGGTCAGCGCCCGGAGGAGTCCTTCCGCCACACGAAGACCTCCGTGTCCGGCCCGCGTTCGGAGAACCTCCCCGCCGGGGAGGCCTCCCGCAGCAGCCGCCGCAGGTCGCCTTCGAAGTCCTCCTGGCGCGCTCCGAACAGATGCGGCGCCGAGAACGACATGGAGAACACCCAGGCGACGACATCGTCGAAGGTCCGCTCCAGCGCCTGCCCGCCGGGCACGACGAGACGCCGGGGGCCGGAGAATCCCGCCCCGGCGAACACCTCGGCCTCTCCCCCGGGTGTGCCCTGCGGCAGCACTCCGCGGCCCGCTCGCCGCGCGGGGCCCAGGTACCGCTTGACCAGGTCGTCCACCGCCGCGTAGGGGACCGCCGGGTGCGGCAGGCCGCCGAGGACGCGGTGCTCCGTCTTCAGATCCGAGATGTGCACCAGGGCACCGTCCGGCTGGAGCATGTCCCTGACGGTCGCCGCGACCAGGTCACGGTCCATCCAGTGGAAGGACTGCGCGAAGGTGGCGACGGCGAACGTGCCGAGCCCCGCGGGCAGAGCTTCGGCGCGGGCCCGCACCCACCGGGTCTTCTGCCCGACCCCCCGGCCGGCGGCCCGGCGTCCGGCTTCGGCGATCATCCCGTGGTCGGGGTCCACGCCGACGATCTCGCCGAACAGATGCGCGAGACTCAGGGCGATGGTCCCGGGCCCGCAGCCCACGTCGAGGAGGCGCCCCTTCCCGTCGGGCCGCAGCGCCTCGGCGAGCGCGTCGGCCAGCCCGGGGGCGTACGGCAGCCGCCCCCGCTCGTAGTAGGCGGCGGTCCCCGAGAACAACGTGTCGTCCCACTCCCAGCTGGCCACCACGCCGCCCACCACCCTCACCGCGACAGCTCCGCGATCACCCGGCCGGGCGATGGTCCCGATGATTCCACGGCCCGACAACCGGCCGGGGGCAGTGGACCGTTGATCCGCCGACTGGGCAGCGGCCGAGGGGCGAGTGTCAGTGCCCGGTGTCACGCTGGGCGCACAGGACCTGCGGAAGGGAAGCATCGCCATGATCACCACGGAGTTCGCCACCGGTTCCCCCTGCTGGCTCGACCTCGGCACTCCGGACGTCCGGTCCGCCGCGGCCTTCTACGGCGCCGTGCTCGGGTGGGACTACGAGTCCATGGGCGAGAGCGAGGACTTCGAAGGCGGCATGTTCCGGAAGGACGGCAAGATCGTCGCCGGTCTCGGCAAGCTCACGGAGGAGGGAGCGCGCTCGGCCTGGATGCTCTACTTCAGCGTCACCGACGCGGACGCCACGACGGAGGCCGTGCGGCAGGCGGGCGGCACCGTCAGGGTGGCGCCGATGGACCTCGACGACTGGGGCCGGATGGCGCAGTACAGCGACCCGCTGGGCGGCCAGTTCGCCGTCTGGCAGCCGGGGACGACCAAGGGCGTCGACCTGGTCGACCAGCCGGGCTCGCTGTCGTGGACCGAGCTGTACACGAGTGACGCGGCGGCCGCGAAGGAGTTCTACGGCGGCCTGTTCGGCTGGCAGTTCAGCGACATGCCGCTGCCGGGCGGCGAGGGCACGTACACGCTCATCACCCCCGCCGGACTGCCCGAGGAGCGGATGCACGGCGGCCTCATGGAGCTCGGCAAGGAGAACCTCTCGCTGGCGGACGGCCGGCCGTACTGGCACCCGGTCTTCGCCGTGGAGGACTGCGACGCGGCGGTGGCCAAGGTCACCGAGAACGGCGGCAGCGTGCAGATGGGGCCCGAGGACGCGGAGGGCGTCGGCCGGCTGGCCGTCTGCCTCGACCCGGCGAACGCGGACTTCGTGGTGCTCACCCCGGCCGAGAGCTGAGCCGGGCGGGCCCGGGCCGGCAGTTCACGCGGGCGGAGCCCCCGGGGCCCGACGTGCCCCCCAGCCCTTCGCGCTGCCGTACGTCCCGGCCGGTGGGTCATCACCAGCGGTGGCGGTCACCGGCGATGCGCCGGTCGCCGAGCGGCTGCACCTCACGGGCGTTGCCCTCAGGGAAGAGATCCCGGCAGTGCTCCAGCGCGGCAGCGGAGGCCTGCACCGGATGGGTCAGCGCCGTCCAGCGGACCCCGGTGGTGCAGGGGCAGGTGGTGGTGGAGCCGAGGTAGCGGTACGGCTCGGTGCAGGCCGGCGGCAGTGCGTCGAGTTCCACGCCGGGCATGTTCCAGGGGCCCTCGCACCGGCGGGCGGGCTCCAGCAGCCGCCCCCACGGTGTGCTCGGACGGCGTGTGCCAGTGGACGTCCTCCATACCAGGGGACGTCCTCCATAGCGGGGTCTCGAGGCGGACTGCGCGGGGCGGCGAGGGACACGGGCGGTCACCCCCCACCGAGCCGGAAAAAGCCTATTGCATATGATGTGCAAATGCGCGACTACACCATCAGGGAAGCTACGGCGGAGGACCTCGACGGGGCTCGGGTGGTGATGCTCGACACGGTGTACCGCGACTTCGGGACGGGTTACGTGCCGCACTGGCACGCCGACATCATCGATCCCGCGTCCTTCTACGTCGTACCGCCCCGGCACACGCTCCTGGTCGCCGTGGACGAGCGGGACGGGACGGTGGCGGCCACGGCGGCGCTGGACGCGCGCGGCCCGGCGCACCCGCCGAACCCGCGCTGGCTGGCCGAGCGGTTCCCCTCGGGCGAGACCGCACAGCTCCGGCGCGTGTACGTGCACCCCGAGCACCGGCGGCGAGGGCTGGCCCGGCGCCTGGTCGAGGGGCTGCTGGACTTCGCGCGGGCCGACGGTGGTTACCGGTCCGTGTATCTGCACACGTATCCGCACTCGCCCGGCGCGATGGGCCTGTGGCGGACGCTGGGCAAGGTGGTGTGCGACGAGCGGGAGGAAGTGCCCGGCGGGGGCAGCGGCGTGGTGCACTTCGAGATCCCCTTCGCCTGAGCAGCACGAAGGACGACGCTGAGCACCTCGATGGCACCCCTGACCAAGGCCCTGGCCGCCCTGCGCGTTCTGGCGCGCGGTGGCGGCCCGACGCTGCTGTGGCGGTTCGTGCTCACGGCCGGCCTGGTGGGCTCGATCGGCCTGCTGCCGTGGCTGTCGCGTACCGACCCGGCGCTGACCGTGCTCAAGGCCCGCTCGGCGGACCGTGACCCGACCCCCGAGACACTGCGCGCGATCCGCGACCAACTCGGTCTGGACGACGGCCCGTCGGTTCTGCTCGGCCGCTGGCTGGGCGGGCTGCTGCACGGGGACGCGGGCACGTCGTGGGTGTCCGGCGCCCAGGTGCTGCCCTCCGTCGTACAGGCGCTCGGTGTGTCGTTGCTGCTGGTGTCCGGCGCCCTCGTCGTCGCCGCGGTCACGGCGACAGCCGTGTGCGCCCGTACGCTCCGGCTCGGTTCGCGGGGCCGGCTCGGCACGCGCGGTGCCGGTGGCACGGCGACCGCGGTGCTGGCAGCGCTGCCGGAGTTCCTCGTCGCCTCGGTGCTCGCCTCGGTGATCGGCGTGCAGCTGGGCTGGCTGCCCGCCCTGGGCTGGTACGGGCCGCAGTGGATGGTGCTGCCCGCGCTGGCCCTCGGCCTGCCCGCCGGCGCGGTCCTCGGGCGGCTGCTGGACGACCTGCTGCCCGGCGCGTTCGCCGAGCCCTGGGCGCTGGCCGCCGCGTCCCGCGGTGTCCCGCCGAAGTCCGTGGCGCGGCAGGCGGTGCGCCGCTGTGTGCCCGGACTGCTGCCCAACCTGGGCCTGTTCGTGGTCGGTCTGACCGGCGGGTCGGTCGCCGTCGAGCAGATCTTCGACATCCCGGGCCTGGGCCGGCTCACCCTCCAGGCCGCCCTCGCCCAGGACCTGCCCGTCCTGCAGACCGGCACGCTCGCCCTCGTCGTGCTCGCGGCCACCGCCGGCGTCCTCGCCCGGCTCACGGCCCGGCTGCTCATCGGGCCCGCGCTGCGCGACGGCGCCCTGCACTCCCTGCACCGGCCCGCGCCACCCGCGCCCCGCACCCTTCCCCTGCTGTACGGGGCACTGCTCGCCGCGGTCATCGGTCTCGGCCTGCCGCGCGACGCCCTCGCCCTGGACACCCTCGCCCGGCTGCGAGCCCCCTCCCCGGCGCACCCGTTCGGGACGGACGCGCTGGGCCGGGACGTCCTCGCCCGTGTCGCCCACGGCGCGCTGAACACCCTCGGCACGGCGCTCGCGGTGAGTGCCGCCGCCCTCGTGGCCGGGCTGCTGCTGGGGCTGCTGCCGCGGCTGTCCGGGCCGCTGGCCGACACCGTCAGTGCCGTACCGCCCGTTCTGGCAGGGCTCCTCGTCACCGGCATCACGGGCAGCGGCCCCTGGACGCCCGCCCTCGCCGTCGGTGTCGTGGCCTGGTCCCCGCTGGCCGCCCACACGTCCTCCCTGCTGCGTCAGGAGCGCGCGACCACCCACCTGGCCGCCACCCGCGCGCTGGGCGCCGGGCGTTGGTACCTGCTCCGGCACGAACTGCTGCCCGCCGTGCTGCCGCCGGTGACCCGGCACGCCCTGCTCCGGCTGCCCGGCGTCGCGCTGAGCCTCGCCGCGCTCGGCTTCCTCGGCCTGGGCGCGCAGCCACCGTCCCCCGAGTGGGGCCTGCTGCTCGCCGAGAACCAGCCGTACGCCGAGCGCGCCCCATGGGCCGTCCTCTTCCCGGCCGCCGTACTCGCCCTGCTGGGGGCGCTCGCGGTGACGGCCGCCGGCGGCGTACGACTGCCCCGGCGGCGTGGGCGGACCGACAGCCCGGCGGGGCCGTCGCCCGGCGACCGGGTCGTACCCGCCCCGCGGCGGCGGCCGAACCGCACCGACGCCCTCCTGGCCCCTGTGCCCACCCCTACGACGGAAGAACGATGACCGGCCTCATATCCCGTGTGCTGACCCGCCGGGCCGTCCACGCGCCCACGAACGAGACCTCCGACGACGGCACGCGCAAGGCCCCGCGCGAGAGCACCTGGCGGCTCTGGCGGGACCTGTCCCCGCTGCTGCGGCTGCTGATCCTGACCCAGCTCGCCTTCAACATCGGCTTCTACGCCGTGCTGCCGTTCCTCGCCGAGCACCTCGGCACCGCGATCGGCATGGCGGGCTGGCTGGTCGGCTTCGTCCTCGGCCTGCGCACCTTCAGCCAGCAGGGCCTGTTCGTGGTCGGCGGCTCGCTCGTCGACCGCTACGGCGTACGCCCGGTCGTGCTGGCCGGCTGCGTGCTGCGGATCGCCGGGTTCGTGTGGCTCGGGTGGGCGCAGGCGAGCTGGGCCGTGATCGGGGCCGTACTGGTGATCGGCTTCGCCGCCGCGCTGTTCTCCCCCGCCGTGGAGTCCGAGGTGGCCCGCCAGGCGGTGGTCTGGGAGGAGGAGGGGCACGGCTCACGCACCCGGCTCCTGGCCCTGTTCAGCGTGGCGGGCCAGGCCGGGGCCTTCGTCGGGCCGCTGCTCGGCGCGCTGCTGCTCGCCGTCGACTTCCGCACCGCGTGCCTGGCCGGCGCCGCGGTCTTCGTGTGCGTCCTCGCCGGGCACCTGCGGCTGATGCCGCAGCACATCCCCGGCAGGGTCCGCGTCCGCCAGCGGGGCGGAGCGCGCCTGCTGCTGCGCAACCGCCGCTTCCTGGCCCTGTGCTGCGCGTACGGCACGTACCTGCTGGCCTACAACCAGCTGTATCTGGCCCTGCCGGACGAGGTGCAGCGCGCGGCGGGCTCCCAGGCGCCGCTGTCCTGGCTGTTCGCCCTGTCCTCGGTGCTGGTGGTGTTCGCCCAGCTGCCGGTGACCCGCTGGGCGGGCGACCGGCTCGACCTGCGCCGCTCCATGACCGCCGGGCTGCTGCTGATCGCGTCCGGTTTCGCGGTGGTGGCCGCGGCGCGCCCCGCGGGCTGGACGGGTGCCGCCGGGCTGCTGCCGGCCGCGGGCTTCGTCGTGCTGCTCACCGTGGGGCAGATGCTGGTGGTGCCCGCCGCCCGCGCCTGGGTTCCCGACCTCGCCGAGGAGGGCCGGATCGGCCTCTACATGGGTGCGCTGTCGTCCGTCTCGGGCCTGATCGTCCTCGCCGGCAGCGCGGCCACCGGCTTCGTGCTCGATACGGGCCTCCCGGCCGCCGTGCCCTGGCTGGTCCTCGCGGCCGTACCGGCGCTGGCGGTGGCGCTGTTGCCGCGCCGGGAGAAGCGGGCGCGGGGGGTGGGCGCGGCGGCCTGACGGCACACTGAGGCTCCGAGACGAAGCCGCGGCAACACGCGCGGCACGGCATCACCCCGGCGGGCGATTCCTCCGCTCCCCGGTTTCCGGAGCCGTTCCGACCCACGTCACCGCACCGGGGAACGGCGGTCACGCGACGCCAGTATCCTGGGTCGGCTGCGGCACCCCCCACCAACCCCCGCTCCGACGCGGGGAGTTACGGCCTGCGGCGAGGACCTTCCCACGAGCATAGGACGAGGACGAGTGCTGCTAGCGGGCCGCTACCGGCTGGACGTTGAGATCGGGCGCGGCGGAATGGGAGAGGTCTGGCGTGCGTACGACGAGACGCTCGCCAGAGCGGTGGCCGTCAAGCTGCTGCTGCCTCAGGACACGGACGCGACGGCGGCCTCCCGGTTCCGCCTGGAGGCCCAGACGGCCGGACGTCTCAACCATCCCAACGTGGTCGGAGTCCTGGACTTCGGCGAGTACGACAACCGGCTGTACCTGGTGATGGAGCTGGTCGAGGGCGACAGTCTCGCCCGGGTGCTGTCCGTCTCCGGCGCGCTCCCCGCCGAGCGGGTGGCGGTGCTCGCCGCCCAGGCCGCCGCCGGACTCGCCGCCGCGCACCAGCAGGGCATCGTGCACCGGGACGTCAAACCCGCCAACCTCCTGCTGGACGCGGGCGGCACGCTGAAGATCGGCGACTTCGGCATCGCGCGCTTCCTCGACGACCCGGGCGCCGCGCTCACCGCCACCGGCCAGATCGTCGGCACCGGGCTCTACCTAGCGCCCGAACGGGCCCTGGGCCGGCCCGCGGGCCCCGCCTCCGACATGTACTCCCTGGGGTGCGTGCTGTACCAGCTCCTCAGCGGCCGCCCGCCGTTCCAGGCCGACACCGCCGTCGCGCTCCTCCACCAGCACCTCGACAACGCCCCCGTACCGCCCCGCGAGCTCGGTGTCGCCGGTCTGCCGCCGGCCTTCGAGAGCTACCTCCTCGCCCTGCTCGCCAAGCAGCCCGAGGACCGGCCCACGGCGCAGCAGGCCGCCGAGTGGTTCGCCGCCGGCGCCTGGCGGGGGCTGCCCGAGCCGCTGCCGGAGGCGGCGTCCCCGGTGCGGCCCTCGGGGCCGGGACCGTACGCGGCGTCCCCGGTGCCCTCCTCCGGGCCGGGGCCGTACGCGGCAGCCGACACCGGCAGCCCGACCACGTACGCGCTGCCCACGGGGTCCCGCACCGCCCCGAACGGGCGGTCACGTCGCGCCGCACCCCGCAACGGCCTCGGCAACCACCGGAGAACGGCCGCGACGGTGGCCGGCGCGGCACTGTTCCTCGCCGCGATGCTCGCCGGCATGCTGTGGTTCTCGCCCGACAACACCGCGACGGAGGGCACGGAACCCGACGCGTCCCCGTCCGCGAGCAGCCCGGCCGCCACCCCGCCGGCCGACTCCGCCGACCCCCTCGCGTCCGCCCCGGCGACCGCCACGACTCCGACCGTCGGCTCGGTGGCCGATGTCTCCCCCTCCCCCACGGCACCCGATACCCCGGCCCCCACCGAACCGACGCCCGGCCCCACCAGCCCGCCGCAGGAGGCGAGCGGCAGTTCGCCGGAGAAGGCGGACAAGCCCCAGCAGGAACAGCCTCCGCGGGCCGGGGAGCACGGGGAGAACGATGACGACGAGGGCGACGACTGAGCCGTCCCGCGCCGGTGTGCAAGCGGTCGCTCCCTCACGCGCCCCCTTGCGCGCCCCCTCGGCTGGCTTGTCATGGCCCTTATCTCGGCATTACTGTCACCACGCCTTGGTGAACGGGAAATCCGGTGTGATGCCGGTGCGGCCCTCGCCACTGTGATCGGGAAGTCCGGCTCCAGCCCTCGCGGGCAGCCACTGGGTCCTAGGGCCCTGGCGTCACATTCCCGTCTGCCGCGCGCCAGACGCCGCGCGGCCCGCCCTTCGGGCGGACGACGGGAAGGTGACGCCAGGGCTTAGGGACCCGGGAAGGCGGAGCACGGGCGGTGGGACCCGTGAGCCAGGAGACCGGCCAAGGCGCGTCAACCATCCACGAGGTGCTGGAGAGGGTCTGCTGAGCCATGCACATTGCCGAGGGTTTCCTGCCTCCGACGCACGCGGCCGCCTGGGCTGCCGCGTCTGCGCCGTTCGTCGTCCACGGGGTCCGGTCGCTCACCCGTGAGGTGCGCGAGCACCCCGAGAGCACCCTGCTCCTCGGCGCTTCCGGCGCCTTCACGTTCGTCCTGTCCGCCCTGAAACTGCCGTCCGTCACCGGCAGTTGCTCCCACCCCACCGGCACGGGTCTGGGAGCCATCCTGTTCCGGCCGCCCGTCATGGCGGTGCTGGGCACCATCACCCTGCTCTTCCAGGCACTCCTGCTCGCGCACGGCGGTCTGACGACGCTCGGCGCCAACGTCTTCTCCATGGCGATCGCGGGGCCCTGGGCGGGATACGCGGTGTACCGGCTGCTGCGGCGCTACGGCGTGCGGCTGATGGTCGCCGTGTTCTTCGCCGCGTTCGTCGCCGACCTGTCCACCTACTGCGTCACCAGCGTGCAGCTGGCGCTCGCGTTCCCCGACCCGGGCAGCGGGTTCCTGGGCGCGCTCGGTAAGTTCGGCTCCATCTTCGCCGTCACCCAGATCCCGCTCGCGGTGAGCGAGGGCCTGCTGACGGTGCTCGTGATGCGGCTGCTGGTGCAGTCCAGCAAGGGCGAACTGACCCGGCTGGGTGTGCTCATCGCCGACAAGCAGTCCCGCAGCGAGACCGAGGCGGTCGCCCGATGAGCAGGAACACGAAGATCAACGTCCTGCTGCTGCTCGCCGTGGCCGCGCTCGCCGTGCTGCCACTCGCGCTCGGCCTCGGCGACCACAAGGAGGAGCCCTTCACCGGCGCCGACGGCGAGGCGGAGACGGCGATCACCGAGATCGAGCCGGACTACAAGCCCTGGTTCTCGCCCCTGTACGAGCCGCCGTCCGGTGAGATCGAGTCGGCGCTGTTCTCCCTCCAGGCGGCGCTCGGCGCCGGTGTCCTCGCCTACTACTTCGGTCTGCACCGGGGCAGGCGGCAGGGTGAGCGGCGGGCACGGGAGCGGGACTCCGCAAGCCGGGCGGCGGGCACCGCCGAGGAGTCCACGGCCGAAAGGGCCTGAGCCGCGTGCTGCCGATCGACGCGGCGGCGCACAGCAGTCGCTGGCGCCACCGCCATCCCGTGGACAAGGCCGTGCTCGGGCTGGGTCTGACCGCGCTGGCGATCTCGCTGCCGCCCTGGCCGGGAGCGGCTCTGGTGCTGCTGACCGCCCTGGTGGTGCTGCTGGGTCCGGCGGGCGTGCCCTGGCGCCGGCTGTGGCGGGCCTACCGGGTGCCGTTGGGTTTCTGTGTGACGGGCGCGTTGACGCTGCTCGTGCAGGTCGGCGGGCCGGAGGGCTTCGTCTCCCTCGCCGGTGACGGGCCGCTGCGGGCCGGGGAGTTGCTGCTGCGCACCTCGGCGGCCTCCCTGGGGGTGCTGCTGTTCGCGTTCACCACGCCCATGTCCGACCTGCTGCCGCGTCTGGTGCGGGCCGGGGTGCCCGCGCCGGTCGTCGACGTCGCGCTGGTGACGTACCGCATGAGCTTCCTGCTGCTGGACTCGGTGCGCCGGGTCCGTGACGCGCAGGCCGCCCGGCTCGGCCACACCACGCGGGCCGCCGCCTGGCGTTCGCTGGGCGGTCTCGGCGCCACCGCGTTCGTCCGGGCCTTCGACCGGGCGGTCCGCCTCCAGGCCGGTCTCGCCGGGCGCGGCTACGACGGCACCCTGCGCGTCCTGGTGGCCGAGGCCCGCGTCTCCGTCCGCTTCACGGCCGCCAGTTGCGTGCTCCTCGCGGCGCTGGCCGTCCTCACCTTCGTACTGAAAGGCCGCTGACATGAGCGAGCCCGCCCTCGTCGCCCTGCGGGGCGCGTCCTTCGCCTACGAGGACGGCCCGGCCGTGCTCAGCGGACTCGACTTCGAGATCCGCGAGGGGCGCGCGCTCGCGCTGCTCGGCCGCAACGGCAGCGGCAAGACCACGCTGATGCGGCTCCTCAGCGGCGGACTGAAGCCGCACGCGGGCCGGTTGACGGTCGACGGGCAGCCGGTGACGTACGACCGCAAGGGCCTGACCCGGCTGCGGACGACCGTCCAGCTGGTGGTGCAGGACCCGGACGATCAGCTCTTCGCGGCGTCCGTCGAGCAGGACGTGTCGTTCGGGCCGCTGAACCTCGGTCTGGACGACACGGAGGTGCGGGCGCGGGTGGCGCAGGCGCTCGCCGCCCTGGACATCACCGCCCTGGCCGACCGGCCCACCCATCTGCTCTCCTACGGACAGCGCAAACGCACCGCCATCGCGGGCGCGGTCGCCATGCGGCCCCGTGTTCTCGTCCTCGACGAGCCGACGGCCGGACTCGACCCCGACGGCCAGGAACGGCTCCTCACCACGCTCGACGGACTCCGCGAGACCGGCACCACGGTGGTGATGGCAACTCACGACGTCGACCTCGCCCTGCGCTGGGCCGACGACGCGGCGCTCCTCACCCCGTCCGGGGTCCGCACCGGGACCGCCCCCGAGGCGCTGTCCCGCACCGATCTCCTCCGGGAGGCGGGCCTGCGACTGCCCTGGGGTGCCGCCGCGGCGGAACTCCTGCGCGCGCAGGGGCTGTTGACCGGCACGGAGCCGGGGCCACGTACGCCTGCCGAACTCGCCGCCCTCACGGCCGGACGGCCGGGGGCGCACGGAGGCTGAGGGTCGCCCCTCTTCGTCGCCACGCGGGCTCGCCCAGAGGCCCGGGCGGCGGCCGCCCAGAGGTGGACGGCCGCCTCGCGGATGCGGTGCTGAAGCCGGCATCGGGAACCAGCCGATCGGGGATCAGACGCGGTGCCTCGGAATGCCGAGGGGTCGGTGGCCGGGCTCGCCGCCTCCGTCGCGCAGCGGCTCACGGGGGGCGGACGGCGACAATCCCGCGCGCGTCACGCGTGCGCCGTCGAGAGCGTGCCGAAGCGGAGTGGCCTCGGTCAGTCGAAGTAGGACTGGAGCAGGCCGCGGCGCCGGACGTCGAGCGTCGCGCAGTGGAACGAGCCGCCGAACGGCGAGTAGTGCAGCAGGTCGCACGGGATGGGCTCGAAGCCCCACTTCTCCAGGGCGCGCAGCATGCCGGTGTGGTGCCGCTCCGCGATCACCCGCCGTTCGTCGATCATGAGGACGTTCATGCTGAGCCACTTGCCGCACATCGACGTCACCTTGAGCAGGGCCTCGTCGATCGGGTCGGGCTCGGGGGCCACCAGGACGTCCCAGGAGCTCAGGATGTCGGGCAGTCGGTCGACGTCGATGTACTCGGGGTTGACCAGCACCTTTCCGGGCGCGAGCAGGACGAACGTCGTGTCGATGTGCATGGGTGTGCGGCAGCGGCTCTCGATCTCGTGGATGCGGTACTCCGGCCCGAGATGGCGGCGCAGCCAGTCGACGCCCATCCGGTTGGTGACGTTGCTGCGCGTGACGAACAGGTCCCGTCCGGCCCGGACGAAGTCCGCCGCGTCGAAGACGGGCTCGAACTCGGTGAGGATGTACCGCATCGGCTCGCCGTCCTTCGGGATCCGGAAGTCCGGATCGAACAGCTCGTCCGTGAGCTGCGGCTTGGGTGCCGCCGTCCAGCGCGCGCCGCGTCGGAAGTAGTCCTTGAGAATCGGGCGGTAGGAGTGGGTCTCGAAGTACCGGCACGGCCAGGCCATCGGGGTTTCGATGATCTCCTCGCCGATCACGAGCATGCTGTCCCGCGGGCAGGTGTTGCAGAAGCCCCGTGAGGTCCAGTCCGGGGTGCCGAAGCGGCGCCGGTGGTCGACCGCGTCCGGCCGCCTGACCGTGACGCCGAGGGACTCCAGCAGGGCGACGAACCCGTCGATCTCCTGCTGGGCCTGCTCGACGAGCACGCGCGGATACCGGAAGCCGGCGGCGAGGCCCTGCAGCCGTCCGGCCCAGGGCGGCACGTTGCAGGTGACCACCGGGTGGTCGGAGGGGATCGTCGCGCCCTCGAGACGCCCGACGATGATCTCCTCGAGCGGATCCCACTCGGTGTGCGAGTTCACCGGAGAGACGAGGCGCTCCACGGCCTCGCCGGTCACGGCCGGTGTCTCGGGCCTCCCCATGACGGCCATACCCACCACCTTCGGATCGCAGGCTTCGGTGATGCACCGCACTCACCAGGTTACTCAACGTGGCGTGCCAGTGCTGTCCACGTCAACACTCCTGCCCACCCGCGTCGGCCGCATGGGTGAGCCGGTGCGTTTCGGAAAACGCTTGTCCGTCCTCGCGGCGCAGCACTACGTTGCCGAGGTGGATCTCTTCGCACGCTCCTGGACGGCGTTGCGCGCCGCGGTCGCCGACCTGTCCGACGAGGACTTCTCCCGGCCGTCCGGCTGTACCGGCTGGCTGGTGCGGGACCTGGTGTGCCATCTGGTCATCGACGCGCAGGACGTCCTGATCACCCTCGCCACCCCCGCCGACGGGGAGCCGACCCGGGACGCGCTGACCTACTGGGAGATCTCCGGCACGCCGCCGACCGGAGACGATCCGCTCGACGCGCTGACCGTCCGGCTGGCCGCCGCGTACGAGGAACCGCGCCTGCTCACGTTCCACCTGGACGACGTCGGCTCCGCCGCCGGCCGTGCCGCGGAGCTCGCCGACCCGTCCCTCAGGGTCGGCACCCGTGACGAGGTTCTCACCGTGGGCGACTACCTCTCCACGTACGTCATGGAGTGGACGCTGCACCATCTGGACCTGATCGCCCACCTCCCGGACGCCGCGCAGCCGCCCGCGGAGGGGCTCGCCCGGTCGCGCGAGATGCTGGAGCGGATCGCCGGGAGCGCGTTCCCCCCGTCGTTCTCCGACCAGGACGCGCTGCTGGTCGGCACGGGGCGGCGGGCGCCGACCGACGAGGAACAGGCCGAACTCGGCGAACTGTCCTCGAAGCTCCCGCTGTACCTGGGCTGAGCGGGCGCATCGCACACCAGGCCCGGGAACCCTGAGGCTCCTGGACCTGGTGGAGAGCGTGACGCGGAGGACTTGGCCGGCCGTGATGTCAGTGCCGCAGGGCCGGTGCACCGGCCGACGGCGTACGGCGGGTGGCACTGCGGTAGGTGGAGATGCTCAGGGCGAGCAGCCAGTAGCTGAGGATCGCGCCCATCGAAGCGGTGGTGCCCCAGCCGTTCGCCGCGTAGAAGTCCGCCGGGTCGTTGCCGAAGAACAAGGACGGCACGAAGGCCACGTTGACACCGGCCAGGACGTACGCGGAGCGGCTGGTCCAGCGCGGCAGCAGGTGCGTACGGGAGATGCCGAAGCCCACCGCTACCAGGAACAGCGTCAGCAGCACACGGCCGATCGACCCGTAGAGGATGTAGGTGCCGCTGACCGTGATGGTCGGGTCGATCGGACGGTCGGCGGCGATGACGGCGCCGGCTTCCAGCCCGCTGGAGACCAGGGTGACCGTCGCGTAGACCAGCCCGGTGGCGAAGGCCATCGAACCGACCCACTCAGAGGCCGGGTTCACCCGCTTGACCAGCTCACGGAAGGCCGTCACGAACACGATCAGGAACGCCAGCGAGAAGATCGCGAGCAGCAGCCTGGTGAGGACGTTCGCGTCCGGCGGCGGGCCTGAGTAGATGAAGTACAGCGGTACTTCGATGATCAGGGCGGCCGCGGCGGCGATGCCGGCGAGGCCCGTCAGGCGCCTGGCGAAGGTCTCGTTCATGGGGTCCCCCGAAGTCCGGTGGTGGAGCGTGTCGTCGGTCCGTTGCCGATGACAGACATGCTGCCGCCCCCGGCCCGTCCCTGGGCCTGGGCACCCGATGCGGGGGTGGCCCTGGCGACACCCCCGCTACGAGTCCGCCGACCGTGCCTCTTGGCGCTCCCTGCGCACCACCGCCCGGCCGGAAAACACTTGGACTCCGCGGTCGCCGTCGCGGGACACTTCCGGACTCGACCCGAATCTCCACACATCCGTTGCGGCGATGGCCCCTGCCCGCACATGCGCGTGGCGGGCGGCCACAGAACGACACAGGGGTGGGATGGAAACGCCTGATTCGCGCAGGGTTCAGCCGGGCAAGCGCTCGGTACTTCTCGCACTTCGTTACTACGGACGGGAGTTGGCCCGGCTGCGCCGGCTGACGGCACCCGCGATGCTGCTCATGGCGCTGGGCAACATCGGACTCCACTACATCGCGCCGCTGATCGTCGCCAAGCTCGTCGGCGACATCGCCGACGACCGGGACGTCACGGTCGACTCGACACTGCCGTACGTCCTCGGCTTCGCCGGGGTCCTGCTGCTCGCGGAAGCGCTGTGGCGCGTCGCGATGCACTGCCTCAACCGCCTCGACGCCCTCGGCATCGAGCACCTGTACGTGATCGGGATGGACGAGCTGTTCGCCAAGGACGCCGCGTTCTTCCACGACAACTTCGCCGGTTCGCTGACCAAGCGGGTCCTCAGCTTCGCCTCGCGTTTCGAGCAGTTCGTGGACACGCTGGCGTTCCAGATCGTGGGCAGCTTCGTGCCGCTGGTCTTCGGGGCGGTGGTGCTGTGGCGCTACGAGCCCCTGCTCGTGGTCGGACTGCTGGTGATGATCGCGCTGACCGGGGTGCTGGTCGTACCGCTCATCCGGCGCCGCCAGGCGCTGGTCGACCAGCGTGAGGAGGCGATCGCCCGGGTGTCGGGCCACGTCGCCGACAGTCTGATGAACATGGACACGGTGCGGGCGTTCGCCGCGGAGGAGCGTGAGGCCGCCGAGCACCGCTCCCGGGTCGCCACGTCGCGCCGGCTCACGCTGCGGTCGTGGGACTACGGCAATCTCCGCATCGACACGCTGGTCGCGCCGATGTCGGTGCTGACCAACGCGGTGGGCCTGCTGCTCGCGGTCACGCTCGCCGGGGGCGGGCACGGCGTGGAGGCGATCGTGGTCGCCTTCACCTACTACAGCAACGCGACACGGATCATGTTCGAGTTCAACCAGATCTACCGCCGGCTGGAGAGCTCGATGACGGAGGCCGCGCAGTTCACTGAGCTGCTCCTGACACCCCCTACGGTGCTCGACCCGCCGTCGCCGGAGCCGCTGCGGCCCCGGGCCGCCGACATCCGCTTCGAGAAGGTGACCTTCGCGCACCGGGGTGGCCGGCCGCTCTTCGAGGGTCTCGACCTGCACGTGCCGAGCGGGGCGCGGATCGGCCTGGTCGGCCGGTCGGGCGGCGGCAAGACTTCCCTCACCCGGCTGCTGTTGCGCATGACGGACATCGACGGCGGCCGCATCCTCGTCGGGGGTCAGGACATCAGCCGGCTGCGCCAGGCCGACCTGCGCAGCCAGATCGCCTACGTGCCGCAGGACCCGGCGATGTTCCACCGCACCCTGCGGGACAACATCGCGTTCGCCCGGCCGGAAGCCACCGAGGCCGACATACGCCGGGCGGCCGAGGCGGCCCACGTCACGGAGTTCGCCGACGCACTGCCGGACGGTTTCGACACCATGGTGGGCGAGCGCGGCGTGAAGCTGTCCGGCGGTCAGCGCCAGCGCGTCGCTCTCGCCCGGGCGATCCTGCGCGACGCGCCGATCCTGCTGCTCGACGAGGCGACCAGCGCCCTGGACTCGGAGAGCGAGCTCCTCGTGCAGGATGCGCTGTGGCGGCTCATGGACGGGCGGACCGCGCTGGTGGTGGCGCACCGGCTGAGCACGGTCGCCGGCATGGACCAGCTCGTCGTCCTCGACCGCGGACGGATCGTCGAGCAGGGCACGCACCAGGAGTTGCTCGCGATCGACGGCGCCTACGCGAAGCTGTGGCAGCACCAGTCGGGCGGCTTCCTCGACGACACCGCGGGGCGGGCCGAGGTGCTCTGAGCGCGGCGCGGGCCGTCTCCTCGCCTCATGAGGAGACGGCCTCGGACCGCGCCACGACCCAGTTCGCGAGCAGGTCCGCGCGGCCATCCGGGTCGGGGCCGGCTTCGGCCGGCACGAGGCCGGTGAAACCGGCGGCGTGAATGTAATGGTTGAATGTATTTGACCCATGACCGCACCCTGGCGGACATGGCACGAATTTCAGATGTGCGGCCTGGTTCGTGGTGGTGCCCCTCATGTGGGCTCTGCTCCGCATCCTGCCGACCGGTATCAGAACACTTCACGTCCGAAGGAATGGTGCGGTATCTGTGGTGCACCACCAGTGGGTGGCTCATCACTCGGTCCGACTTTCAGTTGATCCAGGTTTCGTGACGCCTGAGAAGGTCGCATGAAGCAAAATCATTACGGCCGCCTTGGAGCGGTACTGTCCGCCGATTTGATCAATCTTCCCGACATGAGCGCCACCAGCATTCAACAGCTGCTTGAGACACACGAGATCCGGCGTGCAGAAATCACTGATGCCGATGTGGAGAGCTTTGGGCGCTGGCGGGACCGACTGGCACGGGCGTTCGGTTCCAGCGATGCGGTGGAGCAGTGCTCAGCTGTGAACGACCTGCTGGTGGAGGCGACCATCCGCCCCTGGGTGAGCACCCACGACGGCCTCCAGCCCCACCTTCACTTCGTGCCCGACTCAGCTGACGTGGTTTCCCGGGTCAAGGCAGTCACCGCTGGTGGCCTCGCCTTCGTCCTGTGCTGGGAAGGGGGAGCACGGCTGGGGCGATGCATGCGCTCGGAATGTGGCCGAGCGTATGTGGACACCTCCAGGAACGGGCAACGGCGTTATTGCACAGCACGCTGCGGAAACACCGAAGCAGTGATGCGACATCGTTCCCGGCGCTCACGCTTCAAGCCCTGACCGGACCGCCGACTGTTGACCGTGCCCGATTCCGCCCTTCCGGCTTCGGGTGCGGTCGACTGGCCCAGGTCCTCGGCATGGTGTGCCGCTCGGAGGGCGGCCGTCCTGAGGTCAGCCGCCCTTGCCCGGCGCCGGTGCGGTGGGGCCTGCGTGGCCGGCGCGGAGCATCGCCTTGTAGAGGGCTTCGTGCCCGGGCGAGTCGGGGAGGGAGCCGCGGACCGGGGCCTCCGGCGACTGGATCATCAGGGCGACGACGCGTCGCCAGGCGTCGGGGGCGGCGTCGCCGGTGGCGTTGACGACGCCGGCGTTGGCCATGTGGATCAGCACCAGGTCCGAGGGGTCGAAGTCCTCGCGCAGCCGGCCTGCGGCCTCGGCCCGGTCGATGAGCTGGACCATGGCCTCGTACGCCTCGTTGCGGCGCTGCTCCAGGGCCTGGCGGTCGGGAACGTCGTGGTCAGGACGTCGGCGAAGCCGTTGTCGGCGGCCTGCATCGCGCAGGCCGTCTCGATGTAGCCGACGAAACGGTGCCAGGGGTCGGGGTCCTCCAGGGCCGTGGTGACCGCGTCGGCATAGGCACCCATACGGCCGGAGAAGACGGCGTCGACCAGCTCCGCCTTCGTCGGGAAGCGGCGGAACATGGTGGCGATCCCCACGCCCGCCTCGCGGGCCACGGACGCCATGGAGGCGTTCAGACCGTCCTGGGCGAACACCGTCCGCGCGGCGGCGGTGATCCGCTCCCGGTTGCGCTCGGCATCACTGCGCAGCGGCTGAGCGGCGGGGCCGTCGGGGTTCTGGACGCCGGGGGTCATACAGCGAGTGCAGCAATTGGATTACCTTATCCAGTTTCGCTGCTCCGGCGGTAAGACGCGGTGCACCGCAAGTGACCGCTTGCGCATGAGTTCAGCCACACCCCACATGGAACACGCCATCCTTGAGGCCACCAATTGCACACAGGGCAAGCTCCGGGCTGCACTTGATGAACCAGACACGCCTCGCACACGGAGTGCCCCACAAGAGCGGCGGTAGTCCCTTGGTCATGTCCCACGAGGACGTGCACTGTGAGTCACGCCTGACGTGCAGCCGTTGACGTTACGACGGCTGCTTTCGTGCGTTGTCAGGGGTACGACGTCACCCGTGCCTGCCCTTCAACGGCGAAGGCCCACACCTATGCACTGGTACCTGCAGAAAGACTAGGGAAATCGCCCCCATGCCTGACGCTGTCACGAGTCAGCTCGCGAAAACCGAACGCCGTCTGCACCTCTCCATCGCACCGGAGGTCGCCACCCGCTATCCGGAGTGCCACACCGCCGTCATCGTGGCCCTCGGCCTGGACAACTCCGGATCGTGGCCGCAGACGGAAGCGGAACTGAGGGAACTGGAAGGCGAGGTGGGAGCCGGCCGACGGCAGATGCCCGGTGAGGACCATCCGGCCATCGCCGCCTGGCACAACCTGCTCCGCAGCTTCGGGACCAACCCGCGACGGATGCGGCCGAGCGTCGATGCACTGGGGCGGCGACTTGCCAAGTCGGGGAGGCTGCCGCGGATTTCGCCTCTTGTCGATACCTGCAACCTCGTCTCGCTGCGTTACACGCTGCCCACCGGCGGCTACGACCTGGATCACATCCGACACGGCTTCGCTCTGCGCCAAGCACGGCCGGGCGATGTGCACATTCCTCTCGGGCAGCCTGAGGAACGCGAGACACCCCTGCCTGGCGAGATCGTGTACGCCGATGGCCATCAGGTGCTGACGCGCCATTGGAACCACCGGGACGCCGACAACACCAAGGTCACGGAGAACACTGCCGATGCCGTGCTGTTTCTGGAAGGGATTTCGCCCGTGATCGCCCCGGAGGTACTGGAAGCGGCCCAGCGGGAGCTAGCGGACCGTGTGGCTCCACATGCCGCGTCCGTCACGCTCCACACCTTCGACCCAGCACAGGAAACGACTGTGACCTGGACGCCGACGCGTTGATCCGTGGATGCCTACTTCGCGGGGATGTTGCTCGGTCTCGCCATGATCACGCCTATCGGGCCGCAGAACATCTTCCTCATCAACCAGGGCTTCACCTTCGGCGTACCGCGGGTGTTCGTGGCGGTCGTGGCCGCCGGCATCTGCGACACCGTCCTCATATCGCTCGGCGGTGCCGGGACATCGGCGGTGCTCAACCGTATCCCCGGCATCAAGGCGTTCCTCCTGGCCGCCGGCGTGGTGTTCCTGACGTACCTGGCGGTCAAGTCCTTCCGGTCGCGTCCGGAGGACTTCGACCAGTCCACACCGCCCGAGATGCGCTGGCGCCGCGTGGTTGCGCAATGCGCCTCGGTCACCGTCTTCAACCCGCACGCCGTCCTGGACGTCGTCGGCATCCTCGGTGTGGCCATCGCGGCCCAGGCTCCGGATCACCGTCCGGTCTTCGCGGCGGGGACGGTCAGTGCCTCCTGGCTCTGGTTCACCCTCCTCGCTCTCGGCGCTTCGACGCTTCGACGCTGGCTGACACCTCAGCGCCGCGTGTGGATCGACCGGGGATCCGGCACCCTCATGCTCGTTTTCGCCGCCCTCTTCATGGGTGAACTCCTCCGCTCATGATTCGTCCCCCTACGCGTCCGCGCTCGCCCTGGTACGCGACGCGGCCGGCTCCCCTGCCCCGCACTGGAAGGGAATCGCGTCATGCTCAAGATCGGCTTAGTCCAGCAGAGCGCCTGGGATCTGCCCATCGACTCCATGCCACTGGCCGCCGGCTACATGAAGGCGGTACTGGACGCGGACCCGGACCTCGGGCCCGAGACCGACGTACGGATCCACAACCTGCGCGGCGGCTGGTCCATCATGCAGATGGCTCGCATGATCTTCGGCGACGGCGAGATACCCGATGTGCTCGCCTTCTCCGTGCTCGGCTGGAACTACCGCAACTTCGCCTGCCTCGCCGAACTCTACAAACAGCTCAAACCGGACGGCGTCACCGTCTTCGGCGGCAACCATGTCAGCAACCAGGGCCGGAAGGTGTTCCGCGAGTGCCCGTCCGTGGACATCGTCGTCAACGGCGAAGGGGAGCTGACCTTCCGGGACCTGACCGCCGCCCTCCTCACCGACCGTCGCGAACCGCGCCTCCCCGCCATCCCCGGCCTGTCCTTCCGCTCTCCGGAGGACGGCAGCTGTGTCACCACCAGCGAGCGCGAACGGATCGACAACCTGGACGTCATTCCGTCACCGTTCCTCACCGGGGCCATACCGCTCCTCGACCACGACGGTCATTTCCCCTACGAGTTCGCGCTCCTGGAGACGAACCGCGGTTGCCCCTACAAGTGCTCCTTCTGCTACTGGGGTGGCGCCACCGGTCAACGCGTGCGCTCCTTCTCACGTGAGCGGCTCGCCGCCGAGCTGGATCTGTTCGGCTGTCACGAGGTGCCCACCGTCTTCCTGTGCGACGCCAACTTCGGCATGCTGCAAGCCGACGAGGAGTTCACCGAGGACCTCCTCCGCATGAACGGGAAGTACGGCTTCCCCATCGCTCTGGAAGCCAACTGGGCCAAGAACAAGTCGGAGCGTTTCCACCGCATCGTTCGTACGCTCAAGGAGCGGGGATTCAAGAGCTCGTTCACCCTGGCCCTGCAGACGCTCTCCGATCAGGCGCTGACCGACATGCGGCGGCGCAACATGAAGCTCAACCAGTGGGAGGTACTCACCGACTGGCTGGCCGAGGAGGAAATGGAGGCGTTCGTCGAGCTCATCTGGGGCGCCCCCGGCGAGACGACCGAATCCTTCTTCGAGGGCTACGACAAGCTGGCGGAGAAGGTACCGAGGATCGCCGTCTACCCGCTGCTGCTCCTGCCGAACACCGACTACAGCGAGCAGCGTGACATCCACGGCTTCGTCACCGTCCGCGGGCAGTCCGACGACTTCGAGTACGTCCTCGCGAACCGTACCTCCACCCTCGAAGAGAACCTCCGCATGCAGCGCTTCATGTACCTGGCGCGGATCCTCGGGGAGAACCAGTACTTCAAGCGGCTGTGGCACCCGGCACGGCGGCTCGCCGGAATGACCCAGTCGCAGGTCATCCACAGTCTGCTGGACTGGATCGACGCGTCGGACCATCCGTCGGTCGTCGCCTTCCGCGACGGCTTCCCGGTCATCGCCGAATCACCGGCCGTCGCCTCCGGCCATCGCATGCTGTACAGCGACTCCCTGCTGGACCGGGAGATCGAGCGGTGGTGGGCGCAGTCGATCGTGCCGAGGTTCCCGGAGGACTGGAGGAACGCGGGAGCGCACATGTACGCCTTCGAACGCTGGAGCCGTCCCGTCTACCAGCCCCCGGGCACCGAGCGGCCCGACGGGTGGACCGAGGCCGATGGCGAGTACACCAGTGAGGAGGTCTCCTTCCCCTATCCGATGGCAGACCTGCTCGACCGGCTCGCGACCGGGGACCTCACCTCCCCGGAGGCCGAGAAGGCGGTCTACGTGTTCCGCGGCTTGAGCGGCTTCTACCAGCACCTGGACAACCACGAGACCGGCGCGCACTACTTCACCCGTGCCGAGCGCCTCGTGCACGCCTGACCAGGGCACACCGCAACCCAGGGCCCTGCGGGCCAACGGCGGCTGCGTGAGGGCGGTCTTCCCCGGTCCGCAGGGTCCTGGCAACGGGGTCGCAGGCCACGAAGCACAGGAGTAGGACGCGATCAGAAGCCGCCGCACCGCGAGCCGCCGCAGATCAGCACATGGCTGCACGCCCCGTTCACGAACCACCCGGCGCCGGCCAGGCTTCGTCCGCCCTGGTCAGCGCTTCGGTGATCATGCGGGTGGCGAACTCGCGGTCGTCGGTGAGCCGGTTGATGTGCTCCGCGAGCAGGAAGGCGGTGGCTTCCAGGGGGTTCATCTCGTCCATGGTCCAGTCTCCGTACTGCTTGCGCCACAGGCTGGGGCTCAGACCGGTGCCGGCAGCGACGAGCAGTCCAGCCATGGTGGGGATGGCTTCGGGACGGACACTCTTGGGCATCATGCGCATCGTGGCCACGAGGTTGGGGACCACGTACTCGATGACGTCCTTGCCGTGGTCCTCGTAGGCCATCCGCAGCCACTGCATGAACATGTAGATGAGCGTGCACGCGCCGTCCAGCAGGTCGTCGACCCCGTGAGGGCCCAAGGACACGGCGAACTGGTCGGTCAGCGCCTGTTGTTCGGCGTCGGTCTGGGACCTGCCGTCGTAGATGGCCTTGAGCCGGGAGTCGGTCATCATGAGCGCCGCGCCCACATCACCGGCGGGAGCGTGCTCAGGGCCGCAGGGCGATGACACAGGGTTCCTCCTCAGCCGACCGAGGGCAGCGTGGCGTGTCCGTACAGTAACCCGCCTCTGACGGGAGGGTGTGCCGAACCCCACTACGAAGAGGCGTCCATGCGCGCTCGTCGAAGCCGAAAGGCGAAGAGATGAACGCGGCGACGAGAAATCAACAACGTATTCATGCCATCCCGGATTTGACAATCCAGTTGAATTGCGTACGCGGTCACTGATTTCCCGTCAGCGCTTTGCTCACGGGCCGCCCGGCTCCGTCAAGCGCGACATCATCACATCGAAAAAGGCCTGGGAGCACCCGTATTCAATGCGGCGGGGTGTTAGGGTCCAGTTCATTCCGAGCAGGTACCGCCATTCGTCTGCCGAGCCCTGTCCCGGGAAGATCCGGGAATTCGGTTTGACATTCCGAGTTTCTTCGGCCCCCCCGAGTGAAGTCGCTTTCCTCGACGAGCCCCTTCGCCCCCCTTGGAGTTCCCCCTTGCCTTCCGACAGCACGACCACCGTCGCCCCGGCGCAGCCGGGCACCAAGGCGGCCACGACGACGTACGGCGCGAGGCGTGGCACCGCGATGCCTCGCGCCGTACTGGAGCGGACACACACCATGACCACCCCACGGCGCTCTCAGCCGGTGCCCCCGTCCGGCCCCCAACGGCCGGCCCCGCCCGTCCCGGCCCTCACCCGGGCCTTCGCCCTGCTGGGCGAAGACTGGAACGGCCTGATCATCGCGGCCCTTGCCAAGGGCGCGGCCGACTTCGCCCAGGTGCGCGAGCGAGTCCCCGGCATCAGCGACCGCGTGCTCGCCGATCGGCTCCAGGGGCTGACCACGGTCGGCCTGGTCACCCGCACTGTCGATCCCGGTCAGCCACCTCGCACCCACCACGCCCTCACCTCCCACGGCAACGCCTTCCTCATCCCCCTGGCCTCTCTGGCCGTGTGGGCGCAGGACCACCTCCCTGACCCGCGGTGATTACGGCAGCCCCCGTCAACCAGCCGATCACCGGCTGTGAGAAAGGCCGGCAGCAGCACGGGCAGGCCGGTGCGTTCCAGGACGTCGGCGATCGCGTCGCCGAACTGGCGACCAGGACCTTGCCGAAGACCCCGCCCGCGCCCAGGATCACCATCGCGACGGGCGGCAGCGCGGAGCCCATGACCTCGGCGATGCGGGCGCGGTCCCAGCCGCGGGCGCCCAGGAAGTAGCCGCACAGGGCGACGTCGATGAGCAGGGCCGCGACACCGGCGACCGCGATGACGAGCAGGGCGGTGTGGCTCATCGTCCCTCTCCTTCCCGGGCCTGCGGGGAAGAGACGGTGACGACGGAGGAGTCTTCGCGGGCGCCGAGTCCGGCGCGCTCGCCGAGCAGGTGGAGTTGTTCGGCCGCGGCCGGGGGCACCGGGACGTGGGCGTCCTCGGTGCGCTTCGCCCCGAGCGGCACACCGACCGCGCCGATGAGTCGCCTCGTCGGCGCGGTCGGTGTGCCCCGGGTCAGCCGGTCGCCCGTACCGCGTCGCGGATCAGGTCGGCGACGTCCTTCGGCCTGGAGACGGCGACCGCGTGCGACGCTCCCTCGATCTCCACGACCGTAGCCCCGGCGCGCTCGGCGCCGAACCGCTCGACGTCGGGGTTGATCGCCTGGTCCGCTCCGGCCACCAGAGCCCAGGACGGCTTGGTCTTCCACGCGGCCGCCGTCGCCTTCTCCTCGAACGCCGCGGCGGCCAGCGGCCGCTGGGAGACGGCCAGCACCTGGGTGACGTCGGGAGCCACGTCGGCGGCGAAGACCGACGGGAAGGCGTCGGCGGCGATGGTGACCTCGATCGCGGGGTCGCCGCCCTCGACGGGGTACGTCCACTGCTTCAGGTTGCTCACCAGCAAAGAGGTGGGGAAGCGGCCCTGCAACTCGCCGAGGCTTTCGCCCTCTTCGAGGACGTAGGCGGCGACGTAGACGAGTCCGACGACGTTCTCGGTGGTGCCGGCCACGGTGATGAGGGCACCGCCGTAGGAGTGTCCGACCAGAACGACGGGACCGTCGACCTGGGCGGTCACGGAGGCGACGTACGCGGCGTCGGCGGCGAGCCCGCGCAGCGGGTTGGGCGGCGCGATCACCGGGATGCCGTGGCGCTGCAGTTCGGCGATGACCCCGGTCCAGCCGGCCGCGTCGGCGAACGCGCCGTGGACCAGGACGACGGTGGGGGTGGTGGGGGCGGTCATGGTGGCGTCTCTTCTCGTTGTCAGACGGTGTGCAGGGCGGCGCGCAGGGTGCTGGCGGCCAGCGTGATGGCGGCCTCGGCGGCGTGGGTGCCGCGCAGGGCGTTGAGCATCACGAAGTCGTGGATGATGCCCTGGAAGCGCACGGCGGTGACCGGGACGCCGGCCTGACGGAGCTTGCCCGCGTACGCCTCGCCCTCGTCGCGCAGTACGTCGGCCTCGGCGGTGATGACCAGGGCCGGGGGCAGATCCGCGAGTTGCTCGGTGGTGGCGCGCAGCGGGGAGGCGGTGATCTCGGCCCGCTCGGCCTCGTCGGTCGTGTACTGGTCCCAGAACCACCGCATGCCGTCGCGGCGCAGGAAGTAGCCGGTGGCGAACTGGTGGTAGGAGCCGGTCTCGAAGCTCGCGTCGGTGACCGGGTAGAACAGCACCTGCTGCACCAGGGGTACGTCGCCGCGCTCCTTGGCCATCAGCGTCAGCGCGGCGGACATGTTGCCGCCGACCGAGTCACCGGCGACCGCGACGCGGGTGGGGTCCAGTCCCTTCGTCGCGCCCTGCTCCACGATCCACTGCGCCACGGCGTAGTTCTGCTCGATGGCGACCGGATAGCGGGCCTCGGGCGACAGGTCGTACTCGGGGAACACCACGGCGGCGCCTGCGCCGTCGGCCAGTTCGCGGACCAGGCGGTCATGGGTGTGGGCGTTGCCGAACACCCAGCCCGCGCCGTGGAGGTAGAGGATCACCGGGAGGGTGCCGTCGGCACCGGCGGGCTTGACGATCCGCACGCGGACGCCGCCCGTCGGCCCGCCGGACACAGTGATCCACTCCTCGTCGACAGCGGGTGGAGGCGGACTCACCGTGCGCGGCCGTGCAGCCGGGCTCCGTCATCACGGTCGACACGCTCAGCCACGAGGGAGTTCTCGAGGACCAGGGCCGCAACCCACGTGAATTCTTCGGCCGTTACGGCGTCAGCGGGGCCCATGTGCTCGACGACGCCCAGCAGGTGGCGGACTCCAGCATGCCGCACGACTTCGACGACGACGGGCCGCACCTCGTCACCGGGCCGATCGCCGTGACCGGCGCCCGGCCCGGCGATCTGCTCGCCGTGACCGTCCTCGGCCTCACTCCGCGAGTTCCATACGGCATGATCTCCGCACGCCACGGCTTCGGCGCACTCCCCGGCGAGATGCCGTCGCTGCCCGGTCCCGCGTTCACCTTCGCCACGGCACACGCGGACCGCCACGGCGCGTGGGGTCGGGTGGCGGTGGATGCGGCGGACCCTTCCCTCGGCTCACTGCGCTTCCCGCTGCGGCCGTTTCTCGGCGTCATGGGCGTGGCGGTGTCCGGGGACGAGCGGCCTCACTCGGTGCCACCGGGGCGCCACGGGGGCAACATCGACGTCTCCCTGCTCGGCGAGGGCTCCACGCTGTTCCTGCCGGTGCAGGTCGACGACGCACTGGTCTACTTCGGGGACCCCCACTTCGCGCAGGGCGACGGCGAGGTCGCCCTCACCGCATTCGAAGCGTCGTTGCGGGCCACCGTGAAGCTCGATGTGGTGCCAGGTGGTGCGGCTCAGCGGCCCGGCCACGGCCGCGTCGCCCCGTTCGCCGAGACGGACGACTACCTCGTGCCGATCGGCCTGGACGAGGACCTTGACGAGGCGATGCGCGACTGTGTGCGCTGCGCGCTGGACCTGCTCGTGACCGACTACCGCATCGACCGCCATCTGGCGCTGGCATACCTCAGCGCGGCAGGTGACTTCGCGATCTCCCAGGTGGTGGATGGCGTAAAGGGCATCCACGGCAAGATCCGCAAGTCCGACTTCATCGAGGTCGGCCGACCACGTTGACCGGCGGTTGCGCCGTTTACTGCATACGAACGGCGGAGCCGCGGTCGTGCGTCACCAAGAGGCCGAGTCCGGCAGCCATGGCTCGACTCTGCTCGGTTTACCTCTTCGTCGGGTGCAGATGGTGGCTGAGATAGCGGGCGGTGACGCTGTGCGGATCATGTGAGAGGTCCTCGGGGGTGCCGGTGGCGACGATGGTGCCGCCGGCGGTGCCGCCTCCGGGGCCCATGTCGATGACGTAGTCGGCGTTGGCGATCATGTCCAGGTCGTGTTCGATGACGATGACGGTGGCGCCGTTGTCGCCCAGCCGCTGGAGGACGTCCAGGAGCGTGCGGATGTCGAGGGGGTGGAGCCCGACGCTGGGTTCGTCCAGGACGAAGAGGGTGTCGGACTGGTTCCGGGTCAGCTCGGTGGCGAGCTTCAGCCGCTGCGCTTCGCCGCCGGAGAGGGCCGGGGTGTCTTCGCCGAGGGTGAGGTATCCGAGTCCGAGGTCGATGAGGGCTTGGAGCCGGGTTCTCACGCGGCGGATGTCTGCGACCTGCTCGATCGCCTGCCTGACGGTGAGGGCAAGCAGATCGGGCAAGGACATCCCCTCGTCCGGGTTTCCGGGAGCCTGGCGGAGGATGTCGGCGGCTGCGGGCGCGTACCGGGTGCCGTCACATGCGGGGCAGGGGATGTCGACATCGGGCAGGAACTGAACGTCGAGGGAGACCTGGCCGGTACCTTCGCAACGGGGGCAGCGCAGGGAGCCGGTGTTGTAGGAGAAGTCCGCGGCGGTGAGCCCCCGTTGCTTGGCCGCATCGGTGGCGGCGTAGGCGCGGCGCAGGTCGTCGAGGATGCCACTGTAGGTGGCGACGGTGGAGCGGACGTTGACGCCGATGGGGGTGGCGTCGACCGTGTTCACCCGGGTGATCGCCTGCGCGTCCACCGCGGCCACATGGCCAGGCAGCGCTCTGCCCGCGGCTTTCGCCTGGAGCGCGGGGATCAGGCTTTCGAGGACCAGCGTGGTCTTGCCCGATCCGGACACGCCGGTCACGGCGGTCAGGCGGCCCCGGGGGATGTCGACGTCCAGGGCGTGCACGGTGTGCAGGGGCCGGGTGGAGAGGTGGATGCGGCCTTGGTCGAACATCGTGTCGCGGTCGGCCCGTTGGCGGACGAGGACGGATTCGCGGCCGGCGAGGAATCCACCGATCAGGGAGTCGGGGTCCTTGCCGAGAGTGGTGACGTCGCCGGTGGCCAGGACCGTGCCGCCTTCGGTGCCGGAGCCGGGGCCGATCTCGATGAGCCAGTCGGCTTCGCGCAGGACCTGGACATCGTGGTCGACGAGGACCACGGAGTTGCCGTCGCGGAGCAGGTCGCGCATGACGCCGAGCAGGCCGTCCACGTTCGAGGGGTGCAGGCCGATGGAGGGTTCGTCGAGGACGTAGAGCACGCCGGTGGTCTGGTTGCGTACGGCCCGGGCCAGTTGGACGCGTTGCCGTTCGCCGGTTGACAGGGTGGAGCTCGCCCGGTCCAGGGCGAGGTAGCCGAGGCCGAGTTCGACCAGGCGGCGGGCGGTCTCCAGCAGGGTGGCGACGATGTTCCGTGCCATCGGGCGCATCTCGGGCGGCAGGGCGTCCGCGAGGGTGGGGGCCCAGGCGATGAGTTCGTCGAGCGTCTTCGCGGTGGCTTCGGCAAGGTTGATGCCGTCGACGAGGGTGGCGCGGGCCTGCTCGCTGAGCCGGGTGCCGTGGCAGGCCGGACACACCTGGGCGCTGATGAACCTGTTCACACGGTTCAGCCCGCGTTCGGTGGTGGCGTTGTTCAGAGCCTCCTCGACGGCCCGGCGGGCGTTGCGGTAAGTGAAGTCCAGCTCGAAGAACTTGCCGTTCTTGGACCGGACACTGATGTGCCGCTGCTCCGCGGGGCCGTGCATGACGATGTCTCGCTCGCGTGCGGTCAGTTCCGCGTACGGCACGTCGGTGCGCACCCCGAACTCGGCGACGACCTGCGGCATCACCGTCAACCCGAACATCGACCACGGGGCCACCGCCCCCTCGGCGATGGTGCGTCGCGGATCGGGGACGAGAGCCGCTTCGTCCACTTCCCGGACCATGCCGGTACCGGTGCACCGCGGGCATGCGCCGTCCGAGTTGAAGGCCAGCGACTCCGCGCCCGGAGGGTAGAACGTCACCTCACACACAGGGCAGGTCAGGTCCAGTCCCGCGGCCACGTCGATCGTCGGGTCCTGCCGGTGGCCGTTGGGGCACAGGTGTGATCCCAGCCGGGAGAACAGCAGTCGCAGGACGTTGAGCAGCTCGGTCGACGTGCCGAAAGTGCTGCGCACCCCGGGCACCCCGGGCCGCTGCCGCAAGGCGAGGGCCGCGGGTACGTGCTCGACGCTGTCCACCGACGCACGCGGTGCCTGCGCCATACGTCGGCGGGTGTACGTGGACAGTGCCTCGATGTAGCGCCGTGAGCCCTCGGCGTACAGCACCCCCATCGCCAGCGACGACTTCCCGGAGCCGGACACCCCTGCCACCGCGACGAGTCGGCGCAGCGGCACCGTCACGTCGACGTTCTTCAGGTTGTGGACCTTCGCCCCGTGCACCTGGATGGACAGCGGCGGGTCGGCCGCGTCCGCACCTCGTGCGCCCGGGACCCCGGCCCATGGGGCCCCGCCCGTCACCTCGTCGTGCGCCATCGCTTCTCCCTCCTCAGCGTGTCATCCGAGGGGCTTCGGCGCCTCCGGAACAGACGAGTGCTCGCAGCGTCCGCCCAATCAGCATACCCGGAACATGAATCTCAGGAAGTTGCTTCCATGGAATGGATATGCCTAGTCTGAGCTCGGCAACTCCACGACGCACGAGCGCTACACACTCGGTGCGTGGCCCTTCACATCAAGCGAAACGCCCTGGTCTGGGGCGCAAGGAGAGAGTGCGATGCCCGGCCCTTCCTTCAACTCCGTCGCCTGGTTCGAGATCGGCACCGGCCAGCCGCAAGAGGTCAAACAGTTCTACGGCCAGCTGTTCGACTGGGACTTCCGGCTCAACACCAACACGCCCGGCGTCAACTATCACGCCGTGGTCACGCCGGGTGCCCAGCAGCCCACCGGTGGTGTGTGGGAGTCGGAGGGGAAGTTCCCCGACTACGCGGTCTTCTACGTCCTCGTCCAGGACGTCGCCGCGACCGTCCAGCGCGCCGAGGAACTGGGCGGCAAGGTGCTCATGGCGCCGATCACCGACGCCGCGGGCCTCACCTTCGCCCGCCTGGAGGACAGCGCGGGCCACCACTTCGGCGTGTTCTCCGCACCCGCCCCGTGATGACGCGTCAGCAACCGGAAGGTTCCCGAATGCCCAGCGCCACCAGTGAGAAGACCCCCGTCCACGTCTACGGCGGCCCCACCACCCTCATCGAGTACGGCGGGCTCAGGTTCATCACCGACCCGACCTTCGACCCGCCCGGCGAGTACCCCATGCCTCTCCCCGGCGACCACAAGCTCGTCAAGACCGACCCCTCTCCCGTCACCGCCGCCGACCTCGGCACCGTCGACGCCGTCCTGCTGTCCCACGACACGCATGACGACAACCTCGACGACGCCGGCCGCGCCTTCCTGTCCGAGGTCCCCGTCGTCTTCACGACCGAAAGCGGTGCCGGCCGCCTCGGAGGCAACGCTCACGGCCTCGCCTTCTGGGAGACCGCCGAGCTCCGGCGGCCCGACGGCGGCACCGTCACCGTCACCGGCCTGCCCGCCCGGCACGGCCCTCAGGGATGCGAGCCGATCACTGGCGACGTCGTCGGCTTCATGCTCACCTCCGAGGACTTGCCCTCGGTCTACGTCAGCGGCGACAACGCCAACCTGGAGCACGTCAAGGAGATCGCCGAGAAGTTCGCTCCCGTCGACACCGCGGTCCTCTTCCTCGGCGGCGCCCGCATGCCCTTCGCCTTCGACGGCGCCCTTCTCACCCTCGACAGTGCCCTGGGCGCCGAGGCCTCCGGGATCCTCGGCGCACGCCGGGTCGTCCCCGCGCACTACGACAGCTGGGCCCACTTCCAGGAGGGCCGCGAGGAGATCGAGGCCGCGTTCTCCGAGGCCGGCCTGGCCGACCGTCTCGACTTCGCCCGATAGCCACTGGGCACCGGCGGCACAGCGCCCGCAGTGGACTGCGCTCCACCGTGGGGAAGCCCGAGCGTCCGGCTTCCCCACGGCCCGGCACCCGATCAGAAGAGGCGGACTCATGCACAGGATGACCGACCAGCAGTGGCGGGCCTTCGTCTGTGAGGGCACCCGCACCGGCAAGCTGTCGACCGTCCGGGCCGACGGCAGCCCGCACGTCACGCCGGTGTGGTTCCTGCTCGACGGAGACGACGTGGTGTTCAACACCGAGCAGGACGGGGTCAAGGGCCGCAACCTGGCCCGGGACGGCCGGTTCGCGTTCTGCGTGGACCAGGACCAGCCCCCCTACGCCTTCGTCCTGCTCCAGGGCCGCACCGAGATCTCCGGGGACCCCGACGAGACACTGCGGTGGGCGGGGCGCCTCGGCGCCCGTTACATGGGCGAGGACCGCGCCGAGGAATACGCCGCCCGCAACGGCGGCCCTGGAAACCTCCTCGTCCGGGCCCGCATCGAGAAGGTCATCGCTTTCGCCGGCATCGCCGACTGAACCCTGTCAGTCCTGGTCGTTGGCGAGCGGGTCGTCCGTGTGCCCGTTGACCACGAGCCAGTCGGAGCCGGTCGAGCGGAAGGTGAGCCGGGCGGAGCCGAGACGAACGTGGCCTTGCCGGTGGGGACGGTGGCTCCCTTCCGGTACTGGAAGCCCAGGGTGAACGCCGCCTTGCCGGTCAGCCCGGGCTTGGCGGGGTAGGCACCGGCCGACGAGGTGATGGTGCCGGGGCCGGCGGCACGGTCGTAGACGATCGGTTCCGCGAGCGTGGTGCTCGGACCGGGAGTTCACCGACGACGAGCGCACAGCGTTCCCCGGACGCAGCAAACACGTGGACAGGGCCCGCTTGCCGCGCCAGGCCCCGAGCCAGCCGGGTCGTCACCCGGCTGGCTCGGGGCCTGGTTCCCTCCGGTCAGCCCATGCCCTGCAGGCGCCAGATCTGGTTCTTCTTCGTGGTCAGGGCACTCGCGGTGTCGCAGGTCCACTGGTGGATCTTCGCGCCGGCCGCGGTGGAGATCTGGCTCACGTCGACGCACTTGCCGCTGTGCACGGCGACCAGCTGGTAGTCCTGGGCGTTGCCCAGAGCGGTCACGGGGCGCAGGGTGAACTGCTGGTTGGTGCCGCTGCCGCAGGTGAACTGGATGACAGCCGCCCCGTCGGCGGTGGAGGCGTTCGCCACGTCCAGGCACTTGCCGCTGTGTTCGTTGACGATCGTGAAGGTGTCGGCCTTGCCCGCGACCGGCTTCAGGTCGAGCATCTGCTGGTAGCCGCCCTCGCAGTGGTACTGCTGGTACTGGGTGCCGTTGGCGGTGGACAGGTTGGTGTCGTCCAGACACTGTCCACTGTGCTGTGCGACGGCGACCGTGGAGATCGTCGTGTTGGACGGCGGCAGCAACGTGACCGTGTAGGCATCGGAGGCGCTGGACCAGGGCACTGTGAGCGAGGCCGCGTTGTTGCTGACGTTCAGCGTCTGGTCCGAGACGGTGACCGGCCCGGTCACAGCGCCGCCGTTGTTGTTCGGGATGCGCTGCAGGACCACACGCACACGATTGTTCTCGACGACGTTGGTGGTGTCCAGACGGTCGAGGTTGACGGTGACGTTACCGGTGTTGCCGTTGCTGCCCAGCAGGATCTTGGCGTTCCTGGCCGTGTTGTCCTTGGTCGCCAGACCGTCGGTGTTGGTTCCGGCCGTGAACTTGACGATGTTGCCGGTCTGCGATCCGTAGTAGCGGTACAGGAACCACTCCCCCAACGGCAGGTACTGGCCGGCGCTGTTCTTCGTCAGCAGGTTGGCCTGGAAATCGTGCAGGCTCGCCCCCGACGCCCAGTTGGCGCGCAGCCCGTCGGCTCCGGCACGCTCCAGACGGGAGATGTACCAGGCCCCACGCCCGGGGGTCTGCTCGTTCGTGTTGGCGTACTCGTTGACCTGGAAGGGCCGGCTTGTGGTCATCGAGCGTGCCGACAGCTTGGACCGGACCGCGTTTCCGTCGGCGACCGGGTCGCCGGGCAGGTCGTGCCAGCTGTAGATGTTCGGCTCGACGTTGTTCGCCTTGACGTAGTCCAGGTAGGTGTTCCACCACCCGGAACCACCTCCGGAGGGCTTGCCGGCGGTGCTGGGGCCGACGATCACCGCGTTCGGGAAGGCGGCGCGGATCCTCTGGTAGGCCCGCTTCCACATCTCCAGATACTGGGCCTGCGTCCGCCCCCAGAAGGGGGTCCAGTCGGGTTCGTTCCAGATGTCCCACTGGATGTCGGTCATGCCCGCCGCCTGCGCGTCGGCGATGAGGCGGTCGTAGAAGGAGTCGAACAGGGTCCAGTCTCCGTTGTCGCCGGGGAACGTGGGACTGGTCGTGCCGTCGGCGCCCCACAGGTCGTGCGGCAGGATGACGAAGGTGCCGCCCAGCGTCTTGGTGCGCTGGTACTGGGCCCGGGTGGAGTTCCAGCGACGGTCGTACTTACCGGCGACCCAGCCGCCGGGATTGTCGAGCTGGGCGCCGCCGGCCCGCATGAACTTCCACTTGATGTCCTTGTAGAAGTGGTCCTGGGGCAGCGAGCCGTTCTCGGTCATGCCGTAGATCGTGCCCGAGGCGCGGTAGGTGGGAGCGCCTCCCGCGGTGGCGAAGTCGACGGTGACGGTGGTGTCGACGGCCTGCGCCGTGCCCGTGGGCAGGGCGACGGCCGCCAGCGAGGCGAGCAGTGCGGTGAGCGCGGTGCCCGTGCGCAGACGGCGAGTGCGCGCACGGACGGCTCTGTCGGAGTTCTCTGGTGAGGGAAGGACGCGGGACGTTGTCATGGATAGGTCTCCCGGAGTGGGTGTTGCCTGGGCGGGGACGGCCCAGGAGTCTTCATCCGCTGGTACGCGCGGCGGGTGAGGCAAGCCGGAGTTCATGGGCTTCGGCGAGGAGCAGGTAGCTGCTGGCGGTCCAGGTGTAGGCGCGGTCACGTAGGCCGGTTCCGGTGAGGGCGTCGAAGTTCTCGGCGAATCCGTGGTGTTCGCACAGCGTCCGGAAGCGGGTGCTGACGTCGTCCGCGAGGCGGTGGTGGCCGCCGCGGCGCAGACCGTCCTCGATGAGGACGACGGCGGGGGCCCAGACTGGGCCGCGCCAGTAGCCGTCGGAGAGGTAGTGCGGTGAGCTGGGCAGTTCCGTCGCGAGTCCGTAAGCGGTCAGGTGGGTCTCGATGCGGCCGGCCAGCGCGGTGGTGACGTGTTCCGGCAGGTGTTCGCCCAGTGCGATCGGCATGAGGTCCAGCAGACTGGAGCTGCTCCAGGTGTTGCCGGTGAGCGCTCCCCGGGCGACGAACCGGTCGCCGCGCCACAGTTGTCCGAGCAGCGCGGCCTGTGTCGCGTCGGCGGTCCGCGTCCACCGGTGGGCCTCGTCCGGCAGATCCAGCTCATCGGCCAGGCACGCGAGTTCGCGCATCTGGAGGATCAGGAACGCGGCCAGGTCGGCGGTGACGACCACGCGCTCGGGGTCGAAGGTCGTGGCGTTGTCCCAGCCGCTGTCGTTGCCGTGCTGGTAGTGGGGCAGATCCGCGGCGGGTGCTCGTCGAGCGGTGAGCCAGAACTCGGTCCAGCGTTCGAGACGGCGGTAGGTACTGGTCAGCTCAGCCCGGTCGGGGGGCTGGGGAAGCCGCCGGCGCAGATGGCCCAGGGCCCAGCCGTGAATGGGGGGCTTGACGTAGTTGTAGAGGACCTCGGAGTGGGTGACGGAATCGGGCAGGGACCCACTCTCGTCCTGGTGGTCGAAAGGCAGCGAGAACTGGTCCCAGGCCAGGGCGGGGGCGCCGGGGGCCAGGGCGAGGGCGTTGAAGCAGTGGTCCCAGCTCCAGACCTTGTCCATCCAGTGCTTGGACATCAGGACGGCGGGCCGGGTGACGAAGCCGGCCGGGCGGACCGTCGCGGACCACAGGACGTACGCGGCGAGTTCCGCGGCCGGGGTGTTCCGGGAGCGCCAGGGGGCCACCGCGTCGGCGAAGCCGGCGAAGGTGTTCCGGGCGGCTGTGACGACCTGTTCGAAGGTGGTCTGCGAGGCGTAGGGGCGGCGTGCGCTGTCGAGTTCCTCCACCGCGGCTTCCCAGACTCCCCCGGGTGCCGCGGCGACGGTGAGACCGCGGTCCGCGCTGCCCAGGGCCTCGGTGCCCGACGCGTCGGCCCGCGTACCGGACAGCAGGGTGATCCGATAGCGCCGCCCGGTCTCGTAGGAGGTGTAGACATGTGAGCCGTCCACCGGGTCGCGGAAGAAGTAGGCGCCGGTGAAGGGGGTCAGGGTGTCCTCCGCGGCGCGGATGCGCAGGCCGAGTCCCTCGCCGCGCAGCCGAACGGTGTCCGGTGACTCGTAGGCGAGGTCGATGCGCCCCCTCCCGTGGTTCCAGGTGAGCAGGCCCGGTGTCGCCGAGACGCGGGGCGCGGCCCGCTCCCCCGTCGTCGGGTCGAGCGGAACGAACCGCAGGACAGGGTGCATGCCGTTCTGGTGGGAGACCAGGTGGAGGTCGTCCGCGTACGTCTTCTGCGCCACCACGGGCGAGATACCGAACCAGGACCCGTACGTGCTGAACGGGATGTCATGGACGGAGAAGGCCGGGCCGGACGGTTCGGCGGTCATGTGGTGTGACTCGTTTCTCGAGCAGGGGCGGCGGGCGACCGACGGGCGGAGGGATCAGTCACGACGCGGTGGAGGACTCAGTCCTTGACGGCTCCGGCGGTCACGCCGGCGGCGACGTAGCGCTGGGCGAGGACGAGGATGACCGCGGCGGGCAGCGAGGCCACGACGGCGGTGGCCATGATGGCGTTCCACTCCTGGTTGTTGTTGCCGATGTAGTGGTAGATGCCGAGGGTGATCGGCTCGTGCGCACCGCCGTTGACCAGGGTGCTGGCGAAGACGAAGTCGGACCAGGACCACAGGAACGCGAACAGGGACACGGTGACGACGGCGTTGCGGCTCATCGGCAGCACGATCGCGCGGAAAGTGCGCCAGGGCCCGGCGCCGTCCATCTGCGCCGCCTGGAGCAGTTCACGGGGGATGCCGGACATGAACGCCGTGAAGATGAGCACCGCGAACGGGACGGCCAGGGTGGAGTCGGCGACGATCAGGCCGGGCACGGACTGGAGCAGGCCGAGCTGGAGGTAGATGGCGTAGAAGCCCATCGCCATGATGATGCCGGGGATCATCTGGGCGACCAGGAAGAGGAAGCCGAGCACGCCGCCGCCGCGCGGGCGGAGTTTGGCCAGGGCATAGCCGGCGGGGGCGGACAGGGCCACGGTCAGGGCGACGGTGCCCAGGCCGATGACGAGGCTGGTGCCGAGGTAGGGCAACTGCTCGCCCAGGACGGTGCGGTAGCCGGCCAGGGTGCCGTTCAGCGGCAGCAGGTCGGGCGGGCTCTTGCGCATGTCCTGGTCGCGGGTGAGGGACACGTTGAGCATCCAGTAGACCGGGAAGAGCATGAGGGCGGTCAGTGCCAGGCCGAGAGCGGTCTTCCACCGCGTACGGCCGCGCCCGTGCAGCGAGTTCATGCCAGTGCCTGCTTTCTCTGGACCCTCAGGTACACCAGGCCGAAGACCAGGGCGGCGACGACGAGCAGGTTGCCGACGGCCGCTCCGGGCCCGAAGGCGGGCAGCAGGTTGCCGAAGCCGAGCTGGTAGGACCAGGTGGCGAAGGTCGTGGACGAGTCCGCCGGACCGCCCTTGGTCATGATCCAGATGATGTCGAAGACCTTGAGCGTGTAGACCAGCCCGAGCAGCAGGGTGATGGCGGACACCGGGCGCAGGAGGGGAAAGGTGACGCTCCTGAAGCGCCGCCAGGCACCGGCGCCATCCAGGGCTGCTGCCTCGTACAGACTGCTGGGGATCGACTGAAGACCGCTGTAGAGCACGACGAGGTTGAACGGGACGCCGATCCAGATGTTCGCGATGATCACCGAGGTCAGCGACCAGGACGGTGACGTCAGCCAGTTCACGGGCCCGATACCGATGGCGTGCAGTGCGGCGTTGACGATGCCGGAGTCGCTGTTGAGCATCCACGACCAGGTGGAGGCCGACACGATCAGCGGCAGCAGCCACGGCACCAGGAACAGGGCGCGGAGCGTCGCGGAGAGCCGGAAGTGCTGGTGGAAGAAGACCGCGAGGGCCAGTCCGATGACGTACTGGAAGACCAGGCAGACAGCGGTGAACACCACGGTGTGCACCAGTGCGGGCCCGAAGGCTGGGTCCTGGAAGACGGTTTCGTAGTTTTTCAGGCCCGTGAAGGGCGCGTCGCCCTGGACGAAGGAGCGGACGGTGTAGTTGCGCAGGCTCAGGTCGAGGTTGCGGTAGAGCGGATAGGCGTAGAAGAGGGCGAGATAGAGGGTCACCGGGGCGAGGAAGGCCCAGGCGGCCCACTGCTGCGAGCGGGGGCGAGGCCTTCGGCGAGACGGGGTGCGGGCCGGGAGCGGAGCAGCGGTGACCGCCCCGCTCCGGTCGAGCACGGGCCGGCCGCCCGGCGGGTGTGTCGTGCGGTTCATGGGCAGACCACGGGTTCCTGGTTACTTGACGGCGGTCTGCGCCTCGGCGAGCGCGTCCTTGGGCGACTTGGAACCGCTGAGGGCGGACTGGACCGCCTTCCACATCTGCTCGGAGATCTTGGGGTACTTGGTGCCGAGGTCATCGCTGGTACGGCCCTTGGCCGCGCTGACCGCCTCCACCCAGGGCTTCAGCTTCGGGTCGGCCGCGACCTGCTTGTCCTGCACCTCGGCGGTGGGGGCCACGTACGACAGGGTGGTGTCGGTCGCGTACAGGTTCTCGGTGCTGGTCAGGCAGGAAACCAGCTTCTGCGAGGTGGCGTAGCGGCCGGTCTCGCCCTGGACCGGGAGGGTGACGAACTCCCCGCCGGTCGGGGCAGCGGCACTGCCCCCGGTGGAGGCCGGGATGGGCACGACGCCGTAGTCGAAGCCCGCCTTCTCGGCGTTCGCGAGCTGCCAGGTGCCGTTCTCGGCGAAGGCGTAGTCGCCGCTCGCGAACTCCTGCCAGCTGGTCGTCTGGGTGTTGTTGAGCACGGAGTTGGGCGCGTAGCCCTTCTTCAGCCAGTCGGTCCACAGGTTCAGCGCCGCGGTGGCCTCGGGTGAGTCCAGTGCGGTGAGCTTCGCGCCGGAACCCCAGAACCAGGGCAGGAACTGGAAGCTGCCTTCCTCGGTGCCGACCGCGGAGAAGGTGATGCCCTTCTTGCCCGCCTTCTCGACCTTGGCCAGCGCCGCTGTGAGGGACTTCCAGTCCTTGATCGAGGCGATGTCGACGCCGGCGTCCTTCAGGACCTCCTTGTTGTAGTAGAGCGCGAGGGTGTTGGCGCCGATGGGCGTGCCGTACGTCTTGCCGCCCGCCTGGCCGGCGGCGAGCAGGTTGGGGCTCACCTTCGAGGTGTCCAGCTTGTTCTCGTCGGTGGTGGTGAGTACGCCGGCCTCGGCCAGCGTGGAGACGACGGGGTTGTCGACGATGAGCACGTCCGGGGAGTTGCGCTGCTGCGCCGCGAGGAGAGCCTTGTTCGTCAGGTCACTGGTGTCGAACGCCGTCCGCTTGATCTTCACTCCGGCCTTGGTGCCGCAGTCGTCCAGCAGCTTCGCCCACGCCGAGCCCTTGGCGAACTGCGGGTACGGGTCCCAGATGGTGTAAGTGTCACCGCCCGCCGCTTGCGCGGACGTGTTGCCCGTGCCGGTGGAGCATGCGCTGGTGCCGGTGACGACGGCGACGACGGTCAGGGCCGCGGCCGTGAGACGACGTCCGGTGGTTCTGTTCATCGCTGGTTCCTCTGGGGTGATCGGGCACACGCGTGCCGAGGCAGGTGATCGGAAGGTGTACGGGTCTGTCCGAGTGAGCCGGTGGAGCCGGCAGAGGGGAAGAGAGGCCCGGGAAGGATGAAGCGGGGGGCGCCGGATGGCACGGAAGGTACGTTCAGCGATTCGGGTCAGAGCCCGAGCCCGCCCGCACTGCCGCGGGCGGTGTGGGTCCCGCGGGCCCGGTGCTGGCACGCAAGGAGGTCGGCGGGGTGAGCAGGTGGTGGCGGGGCGGCGCGTCGGGGTGGTCGAGCCGCTCGACGAGCAGTTCGACGGCGAGGTGCCCCATCTGCTCCGCCGGTACGTCCGCCGCGGTGAGCTGCGGGGTCACCGTCTCCGCCCACCGGCCGGCCACCACCCCGGTGACGGAGAAGTCACGCGGCACATGGCGGCCCGCCTGGGCGAGCCCCCGGTACAGGCCGCCCAGCGCGGCCTCATTCAGCGTGACCAGGGCGGTGGTGGCGGGGTCGTCGAGCAGGATCCGCTCCAGGCAGGCCTGGCCAGAGGCGGCGTCGTCCCCGCAGCAGTACGTCCGCACGGTCAGCCCGCGTTCCGCCGAGGCCTTGGTGAAGCCGTCGAGTCCCCGGTGGGCGGACTCGTACCCGGCCTGCAGGAGCTGTTCGGGCCGGTTGACGAACACGATCCTGCGATGCCCGAGGTCCGCGAGGTGGTGGACGCATGCCTCCACCAGCGCGGTGTGATCCAGCCCGACCCACCAGTCGCCGTCCGGCTGCGCCGTGCGGCCGATGCACACGGCGGGGAAACCCACCGCGGTGAGGTGGTCCACCCGGTCGTCCTGAAGCCTGATCTCCATCAGGATGGCGCCGTCGACCCTGCGCTCCCCCAGCAGCCGTTGGAAGGAGCGGTCGCTGTCCACGCCGCTCGGGGAGAGCAGTACGTCGTAGTCATAAGCCGCCGCGGCCTCCACCACGCTGCCGATGAAGTCCAGTTGCATGCCCGTGTAGTGGTTTCCGGCCGGCGGGAAGACCAGGCCGAGGGTGCTGGTCCGGCCGTTGGCCAGGGCACGCGCACTGGCATTGGGCGTATAGCCCAGCTCGTCGATGACTCGCTGGATCTTCCGGCGCGTGTCGTCCGAGACGGGGCGTTTGCCGCTCAGCGCGTAAGAGACCGTGCTCCGCGAGACACCGGCCCGCAGGGCTATTTCACCGATGTTCACGAGACTCCTTGGTCGAACCGGTTCGCTATTCGGCGAGAGACATCCATTCGCCGGTCATAGGCACTGAAGGAAGGAGGGGGGTGGAACCAGTTGTCGAACCGGTTCGGGTGGAGCGAAGGTAGGAGCGGGGCCGGGCAGGTGTCAATGCTTGGTGCAGCACTTGTTAAGTGCGTGTGCGCTGTATTGCCTCAGCGGTTCGCTGGCGCTACTCTTCCGGCCAACTGATCGAACCGGTTCGACTCGCGGTCACAGCCGCTGTCGGCGTCGAGGCGACGGCAGTACAGAGCATCGCGACCCATGCGCCGACTGAGCCAGGGCGAAGGCCCGTCGCAGGTGCCCCGAGATCGCCCAAGCATCGATCACATCGTCGGGGATGCCAGCGACATGCCCGCGGATCTCGTCGCGGCGGTGGGCCAGCCACACACACGCCTTCAGGTCGGGACCGGTGCCGGCCCGTGGAGACGAACAGCGTCGGCTGTCTCGGCCAACGCCTCGATGTCCGAGCCTGTGGTTTCCCACCATCTCTCGTGCCGCACCGCGTCGGTGGCCAGCGCGGTACGACGCGTGGTGTCCGCCAGATCGAGTCGGAGAGGAAGTTCCCCGACTACGCGGTCTGCTACGTCCTCATGGCGAGCTTCACCTTCGCCCGGGCGAGAAGGTCATCGCTTTGGCCGGCATAGCCGACTGACCCCGCGACCGTGGCGGTGGGCACCGAACCAGCCGCCAAGCCCTGTCCCTATGGAGCCGTACCGTCCACTACGCCGACTCCTGAGGTGTGTTCACCGCACGCCCGGCCGCCCGGAGCGCGCTCAGCGTGGCGGCGAAGCTCTCCAGGTCCCGCTCAGGGACCACGGAACCGATCCGTGTCTCGAGCTCGGCCTCGAAAACCTCCGTAGCCCTGGCCACCAAGCGACGTCCCGCGGGCGTGAGCTCGACGAGCGACGAGCGCCGATCGTTCGGATTGGCGCGCCGCCGGCAGTAACCGCCGGCCTCGATACGGTCGACCACCTTGCTGGTCCCGCCGACCGTGATACCGAACTCGTCCGCCATGTCCTGGACGCGGCACTGCGAGCGCAGCGCGAGCAGCCGCATCACCTCGAACCAGGTGAGCTGGAGATCGCATTCGGCGCGCAACCGCGCATCGACGGCATTCCACAGTTCGATCTCGAACCGGACCAGGTCCTGGTACACCAGCTTCAGATCAACCACGACTCATCTTCCACAGAACATTCTTCCAATGAATAAATTCATGATATCCGTGGACCGACTGAGGGCGGCGCGGTGGCTGGCTCCCGCTGCCGCCGCAGGCCGCGTGGGGGGGGCGCAACGGGCAGGGATGCCCTGGACGGGCAGCCGACCCTCATGTCAGTGAAGGCTGTCGTAGGTGCCGCGGGCGGCGAGCACCTCGGGGATGCGCTCCTGGGCCCAACGGCCCAGCGTCCGCAGCGGTGTAGGCAGGGTGCGTCCCAGCTCGGTCAGTTCGTACTCGGCTCTGGACGGGATCTCGGGACAGGCGTACCGCGCGAGAAGCCATCGTGCTTCTTCGCAGGGCGAGTTCGGGCAGAAGATCGGGCGCACCATCGGTGGACCTTGCCGACGAGCGCCGCCGGCGGTGATCGGCTCTGACGATTGCAGTGAGGAACCTGCCGTCTACCCGTGGCAGGCCCGCTCGGATGGATGCGCGAACACGGCTGTGATGCCGGCCACCAAGTCGCTGTCCTGGGCCAACGCCAGGAACTCGGGCGTTTCCTCCGGCACGTCGATCGCCTGGACCAGGACCGTCGCGGTGACGCCGGCCGCTCGGGCCTCGGACTCCAGGTCGGAGAGCAGGAAGTCGCGGCGCAGCGGGGCGAGTTCCGGTCCGGTGATCCAGTCCTGGTCGCGGACGGAGAGGTCCCACACGTGGTGGTGCGCGTCGATGACGCCCTCAGCGGTGTTCTCCTCCATGGCGGTCACCCCCACGACTTTTCGACTCCTCCTTCGGCCGATCGGCTTCGTCGACCGGCATGGCAGCAGGGACGGGGACGTGCGGGGACAGGAGCCCCTCGGCGCGCAGTCCGTCCCAGACCGCCGCCGGTACCGTTCGCCCCAGCTGGTCCACCGTGTCGCGGACCTCCTCGGCGGAACGAGCTCCGGACAGTACGCTCGCGACCGCCGGATGGCCCAACGGGAAGCGCAGAGCGGCTGCGCGCAGCGGTACGCCGTGGCGTTCGGTGACCGCCTTCATGCGCAGCGCCCGGTCGAGCACATGGCGTGGGGCGGGCGCGTAGTCGTACGTGGACCCGGGTTTCGGGTCGGTGAGCAGACCCGAGTTGAACACCCCGCCGACGGTGACACTCCTGCCGCGGGCGGCGGCCTCCGGCAGCACCTCGGCAAGCCCCTCCTGCTCCAGCAGGGTGTAGCGGCCGGCGAGCAACACCACGTCGATGTCGGTCTCGCGCAGGAAGCGGGCGGCGAGCGCGCACTGGTTCACTCCGATGCCGATCGCCTTGACGACGCCCTCGCCACGCAGCCGTTCCAGCGCCGGGTACGCCTCGGTGAGAGCCTGCTCGGCGTGGTGGTCCGGGTCGTGCAGCAAGGCGATGTCCACACGGTCCAGGGCGAGGCGGTCCAGGCTCGCTTCCAGGGAGCGCAGGACGCCGTCGGAGCTGAAGTCCCACACTCGCCGGTGGGTGTCGGGCACGGCGAAGCCGTGGGCGAGATCGTCACCGCGGCCGCCTCCAGGGTTGGGTTCGAGCAGCCGCCCGACCTTGGTGGAGACGGTGTACGTGTCGCGGTCGCGGCCGCGCAGCGCGGCGCCCAGGCGTCGCTCGGACAGCCCGAGTCCGTAGTGCGGGGCGGTGTCGAAGGTGCGCACGCCCGCGTCCCAGGCCGCCTCCATCGCGGCGGACGCGGCCTCGTCGGAGACCGGGCGGAAGAGGTTGCCGATGCCGGCGGCCCCGAACGACAGCTCGGTGACCCTGACACCGGTGCCGCCCAGCGTCGTCGCTCTCATGAGCCGACCGCCGGGCGCAGCCGGAGCCCCTGCATGCCACCGTCGACGGCCAGGGAGATGCCGGTGACGGACGCCGCGGCGGGGCTCGCCAGGTAGACCACGGCCGCCGCCACCTCGTCCGCGGTGACCAGGCGGCGGGGGCTGGCGTGTGTCGAGGGCGGCGCGTTCCGCCTTCGGGTCGTCCGCGGCGTCCAGGAGCCGGGTCACCCAGGGGGTGTCGGCGGTGCCGGGGCTGACGCAGTTGACGCGGATGCCCTCACGGACATGGTCCGCGGCCATCGCCAGGGTCAGCGACAGCACCGCACCCTTGCTCGCGGAGTACAGGGCGCGCTGGGGGAGGCCCGCGGTGGCCGCGACGGAGCATGTGTTGACGACCGCCGCGTGCGACGAGCGCCGCAGATACGGCAGAGCGGCGCGGGTGGTGCGCACCGTTCCGAGGAGGTTGACGTCGAGGACGCGGTGCCACTCGTCGTCGGGGTTGTCCTCGACGGTACCGACGGCGCCGATGCCCGCGTTGTTGACCAGGATGTCCAGGCCGCCGAGCTGCTCGGCAGCGGCGTCCACGGCGACACGTACCGAGGCGTCGTCGGCGAGGTCGGCCTTGAGGGCGATGAGCGGCTCGGGGGCACCGGAGGGGTCGAGGTCGATGACGGCCACCGTGGCGCCGTGCTCGGCCGGCATCAGGGACGTGGCCAGCCCGATCCCGGACGCGCCGCCGGTGACGACGGCCTTGAGTCCTGACAGGCCGCTCATGCTGCTCAAAGGGGTGCCTTTCACGCTTGGGCGAAGGTCTGGCGCTGGGCGCCGAGGCCGTCGATGGCGAGCTCGACGGTGTCGCCGGGGCGGAGGTAGGGGGCGCCGGGGAGACCGAGGGCCACGCCCGCAGGAGTACCGGTGTTGATCACGTCGCCCGGTTCCAAAACCATGTACTGGCTCAGGTACGACACGAGGTGGTCGACCGGGAAGATCATGCCGCCGGCATGCCCCTCTTGCCGTTTCACGCCGTTGACGCTCAGGTGCAGGGCGAGGTTCTGCGAGTCGCCGATCTCGTCGGCGGTGACGAGCCAGGGGCCGAGCGGGTTGAAGGTCTCGCAGGACTTGCCCAGGTCCCACTGGGACGAGTACTCCAGCTGGAACTCGCGCTCGGAGACGTCGTGGCTGACCGCGTATCCCGCGATCACGGCCCGCGCGGCCCCGGGGCCGTCGAGGTAGCGGGCCCGTCGTCCGATGACGACCGCGAGTTCGACCTCCCAGTCGGTCTTCACGGAGCCGCGGGGAATCAGCACCTCGTCGTACGGGCCGACGACCGTGCCCGGGTCCTTCATGAAGACCACCGGACGCGCGGGGATCGCCGCACCGGTCTCGGCGGCGTGATCGCGGTAGTTCAGACCGACGCAGACGATCTTGCCGGGACGGGCGAGGGGGCGCCGATCCGCAGGCCGTCGGCGTCGAGCTCGGGCAGCTCCCCCGCCGTGACGGCCACGCGGGCCCGGTCGACTCCGCCCGAGGCCAGGAAGACGCCGTCGATGTCCGGCGTCACGGAGGACAGGTCCAGCAGCCGGCCGTCGTCGGTGCGGACGGCGGGACGCTCCTGTCCGGGGGCGCCGACTCGTAGAAGTCTCACTGGGCGTCTCCTTGCCGTGGGTGGTCGTCAGGTGGCTGCCGCCGAGGGGTCAGATGCCAGATCTCGGTCAGGTCCGACCAGTTGCCCCCGGTGCCGGTATCGGCCCAGGGCTCCTGACAGGGGCCGGTGAGCTTCCACCAGGCTTGGGTGGCCGCGTCGGCGCCGATCGCGGTCATGTCGGACTCGAAGTCGTCGCCGTGGTACTCGAAGTAGCCGAACAGCGTGTTCTCGCGCAGAAAGATGCTGTAGTTGCGGATGTTCGCAGCCGTCAGCGCGGCCTCGACGCCCGGCCATACCTCGGAGTGCAGGCGCAGATACAGGTCACGGTGTTCCGGCCGCAGGCGGATCGTCTGGGCAACGCGTTTCATCGGGTCCTTCCGGTGAGTGTGGGCCGCGTTGCCGGACAGCCCGGGTCGGGCGTGCCGTGCGACGCGTCGGTGAACGTTGCCCGGACGACATGCGGCTCGGGACGACCCCGACGTCAGGGGACGTCGGTTCAGCACGACGGTGGGGCGGGGGTTGCGACGCCCTGTCAGTACGCGGTACCGGCAGGGCGCCGAGCACGATCGACGACTCCCGTCCGTCTCGGCGCGCCATGGTGGACGGATGAGTCACCGGGGAGGGGTGGCTGCCCCTCACTCCTTCGTCGCGCCGGCGAGCATGCCGGACACGAGTGCGCGTTGGGAGAAGAGGAACACGATCAGAACGGGGACGATGGTCACCAGGGTGGCCAGGGCCAGTTCGGGCCGCATGATCGGGTTTCCCGTGCCGCTGGAGGTGTTGAACAGCGGTGAGGCGGCGAGCAGGTTGTTCAGCCCCACCTGCGCCGGATATTGGGAGCTGTCGGGCAGCATCACGAACGGCAGGAAGAAGTTGTTCCAGTTGCCGACGAAGTTGAAGAAGCCGACCAGGGCGATCACGGGCTTGGCCAGCGGCATCGCGATGAGGCGGAAGACCTGCCACTCCGAGCAGCCGTCGATGCGCGCCGCGGCCAGCAGGTCGGAGGGGACGTTGGAGGAGAAGTAGATGTAGGTGAGGTAGACCCCGAACGGGAAGAAGGAGAAGGGCAGGATGACCGACCAGATCGTGCCGTCCAGGTGCACGGCGTTCATGCCCAGGTACAGGGGCAGCACCATCGCGGCCGTCGGCATGAGCATCACGAGCATGGTGATGGTCAGCAGCATCCGTCGCCCGATGAACTGGGTGAGAGCCAGCGCGTACCCGGCGGGGATCGACGTCACCAGGGTTATGGCCAGCGCGCCGAACGTGTAGAGCGCCGAGTTCAGCAGCCAGGTGAGGATGGCGCCGTCCTGGAACGCGTAGAGGTGGTGCCAGGCGTCGGCGACCGCGCCGGGAGAGCCGAAGGAGAACGGGTTGTCCCGCACGATCTGGCCGTCGGTCTTGGTCGGGGCCAGCAGGAGCCACACCACCGGCACACAGAAGAACAGCGCGGACAGGCCCATGACGATGAGCCAGGCCAGCCGGGCGGCCAGTGAGCTTGGGCGGCGCTTGCGGCGCATGGGCTTCCTCGGGCTGGTGCGGGCGCCGGCGGTACGGGGCGGCGGGGTCCGGCGGGCTGTGGTCGTGGGAGCTGTGGTCATCCTTCGTCCCTGTCGAACAGGCCGGTACGGAAGACGACGAGCGCCGCGCAGGCGAGGCCCAGGATGAGGAGATCGACGGAGAGCGCCGCCGCGCCGTTGAAGTCGCCTGCCTGGAAGGCGTACTGGTAGGAGAGCTGGTTCGGTGACCAGCTGTCGGGGATCATGCCCCAGCTGGCGAGGGAGACCAGTTGCGGCTCGACGAAGAGCTGGGTGCCGGCCGCGAAAGCCAGGATCAGCATGTACGCGATCCACTTGGTGATCATCGGGATCTGGATGCGCAGGGCGATCTGGAGCGTGCTGGCGCCGTCGATGCGGGCGGCCTCCAGGATCTCGTCCGGGATGCTGTTGAGCGCGCCGTACATGACCACGATCCAGCCGCCGGCCCCGGTCCAGAAGGCGATGACGGTGAAGAGCACCGGCAGGTGACCGGGGGCGTTGACCTGGGCGAGGGTGTTCCAGCCGAAGCTCTTCAGCAGCCAGCCGACGGGACTGGCGGCCGGGTCGAGGAGGATCAGGAAGAGCAGTACGCTCGCCACCCCGGCGAGGGCACCCGGCAGGTAGAACAGGAACCGCAGGCTGGTGGAGGCCCTGCGCATGCGGCCGTGCAGCATCAGGGAGAGCAGCACCACCAGGATCATCAGGCTGGCCAGCCAGACCACCAGGTACAGGCCGATGTGGAGGAAGGCCGGACCGAAGCGGTAGTCGGTGAACGTCCGGGTGAAGTTGCCGAGCCCGACGAGCTGGTTGCGGGAGTTGGACAGCGCCAGCCACACCGCGTAACAGGTGGGCAGGACGCCGAAGGCGAGCAGGAGGAGGACGTAGCCGGAGACGAAGACGTAGCCGGCGCGTCCGACCGGGTTGCGGGCGGAGCGGCCGCGTCGGCGGCCGCTGCGCTCCGTCGCCAGATGGGTGGTCATGGGTCCGCTTCGCTAGTCGACGGTGTAGCCGAGGGACTTGGCCTTGTCGGTGATGGCCGTCTGCCAGGTGTCCAGGGTGTCGGTGAGGGTCTTGCCGGAGTTCAGGGCGGGGACCACGGTGGAGGAGTAGATGGCTTCCTGGCTGTACTGGGTGGCGGCCCAGCCGGGCCAGATCAGTTCCGCGGATTCCTCGAAGACGGGGCCGACGTCCTCGGCAAAGTAGCCGGTCTTCTTCTGGTTGGCGAGCCAGGTGACCGCGGCCTTCTTGTACGCGGGGTAGGTGCCCGCGGTGCCCTGGTAGGCGTCGGAGGTCGTCATCCAGGTGACCAGGTCGGCGGCCGCCTTGAGGTTCTTGCTGTGGGAGGAGACGAACCACAGTCCGCCGCCGACGTTGCCGGTGTAGTTCTTGGCGTCGCCCTCGAATTTCGGCGGGGATGCGGCGGCGATCTGTCCCTTGGGGGTCTTGAAGGTGGAGTTGAAGAGCACCTGGCCGAACCAGGAGGGGCCTGGGAGCATCAGGACCTTGCTCGCCTGGTTCTTGATGAAGCCGGCGCTGAAGACGGTGTCCTTGGAGACCGAGCCCTTGGCGATCAGGGTGTCGAGCAGCTTGGCCATCCGGGTGCACCTGGCATCTCGCAGGTCGACCTTGACCTTCTTGGCGCCGGTCGCCGTGCTGGCCGGGCACTGGCTCGCCCAGAAGTACACCTCGGGGCTCCAGGCGTCCCCGGCGGTGCCGACCAGGTAGCCGGGGTGCTCCTCGGCGACCTTCTCGCCGAGAGCCTGGTACTCCTCCCAGGTGGTCGGGACGGGATACCCGAACTTGTCCATGAGGGCCTTGTTGTACCAGAGCACGTTCTGGGCCAGGTCGTTCCGGAGGCAGTAGGTGTTGCCGTTGAAGGTGCAGGGGTTCAGCGCGCCGTCCGCGAAGCCCTTCAACGTGGGCTGGGAGACCACGCCCTGGTTGACGGGCGCGGCATAGGGGGTCTTGCCCTGGGATGCCCAGCTGGCGTCGTTGACGTTGGCGCTGAAGGCGACGTCGGGCCACCCGCTGCCGGTCCGGTCGAACAGCTGGACCTTGGTCTGCAGGTCGTTGGCGCCGTTGGCGTCCCCGCTGTACGTGACGATCTTGATCTTCACGTCCGGGTGCGCCTTCTGGTACGCCTGCACACCGGGCACCCGGGCGGCGTCCGCCCAGACCGTGATCTCACTGCCCTGCTGCTGAGCCACGGGCTCGAAGGCCGCCGGGGAGGAAGTCGCCGTGGGTGTGGGGTCCGCGCTGCCGCAGGCAGCGAGCACGAGCAGGGAGACGGCGCCCAGGACAGCGACGGCCTTGCGCCTGAGCCGGCGGCGGGAGGAAACCGGAACGTCGTCGTTCATGACTGACCTCAGATCTTGGGAAAGGACGCACAGCGGTGAGAGGCGCCGCGCTCGGGGTGTTCGAGACAGGCCGTCGGGCCTGGGGCTCCCGTCATCAGGCCCGAGGCGGTGTGACGGTCTCCTTGTCGACGAATGCCTGAAGGGCGGGAGGGTAGTCCAGGCCCGCCGGAAGGGCGACGCCCGGACCGGTGGGGGCATGAACGAGGCCGTGGGCGTCGATGCCGCTCTCACGGCTGATGGGATTGCCCATGACCAGCGACTCGTAGTAGGTCGTGTTGGAAATGGCCATGCACAGGTGCCGGTTGGGGATCTCCGGCCCGTGCACCTCGGCGCGCAGCCGGTAGGCGTCGGCGAGGTGGGCGGTGCGCATCGCGCCGGTGAAGCCGCCGCGCAGCTGGGTGGAGGCGCGGACTCCGAAGGTGGCGGCGCCGGCCTGGATGAAATCGGCCGAGTTCATGTGCGCCCCGTCGGAGGTCTCGGCCACGAGGAGGGGAACGGCCACCGCGTCGGCGAGGCGCTTGTACGCGGTGACGCTGAACTCCCTCATCGGCTCCTCGTACCAGAGGTAGCCGGCGTCCGAGAGAGCGTGCCCGAGATGGATCGCGTCGGGGAGGTCGAAGCCCGCCGACCCGTCGAACATCAGCGGGACGTCATCCCCCACGTGCTCGCGCAAGGCCACCGACAGGCGGGCGTCGCGGCGGGCGTCACCCCAGGCGTGGAGCTTGATGGCGGGGTAGCCGAGCTCCAGGGCCTGGTCGGCGATGTCCAGGTACTCCTCGACCGAGGAGTAGGTGACGGTGGAGGCGTAGGCGGGTATCGAGGTGCGGTAACCGCCGAGGATCTGCCAGGTGGGCCGGTCGGCGAGTCGTCCGGCCAGGTCCCACAGCGCGGTGTCGACCAGTCCCAGCAGGTAGAGCGGTAGTTCCTCCGTGCGGTCCAGCTCCCACATGCGGTGCCAGAGCCATTCGCGCTGCAGGGGATCCTGCCCCACCAACTCCTTGCGCAGTATGCGGTCCAGCAGGTCCGCCAGGATGACACCGCTGCCCCGCCGAGGGGACATCGCCACCCCCTCGGCCCCTTCGTCCGTGCAGATGCGCAGCACCGCGGCCTCGCCCTCGGACGGGCTGCCCAGGAGCCCGTCCCGCCAGACGAAGGGCGGACTGACTCCCGGCACCCGCACCGGATGGCACTCGACCTCGGCAATGCGCACGGCTTGCACCCCTTGCACGGGAAGTACTGCTGCGAAATTTTCGTGTAACGTAAGTCGTCATACGAATGCTGTCAAGAAGTCCCGCGCAGTAGACTCGCCGCCATCCGCATCAGCAAAGGGGACCGCATGGCCAAGGACAGCACCGGCGGGACGGGAGAGCCTCCCGTTCTCAAGCCCTGGCCCAAGCGTCCGGCCCGGCTGGCCCAGGCCGTCATGGAGAGTCTCACCGACACGATCGTGTCGGGCGCCATCCCTCCAGGATCGACCCTGCCGGTCGAACCCGAGCTCTGCGAGACGTTCGGCGTCAGCCGCATCACCGTCCGCGAGGCGGTCAAGTCCCTGGAGGCCAAGGGGCTGGTCCTGGCCCGGCAGGGCTACGGCACCACCGTCACCCCGCCCGAGGAATGGAACCTCCTCGACCCCGTCGTGCTCGCCGCGACCGTCCAGCATGACGACGAGCTCGTCGTCCTCGACCAGTTGGTCGACATCCGGTCGACGCTGGAAGCACAGATGACAGCCCAGGCCGCGGAGCTGGCCACCGACGACGACCTGCGAGACATCGAGCGGCTGCTCGCCCGGCTCGACGAGGAGACAGCCTTCCCGGCACGCTTCATCGAGACCGATGTGGCCTACCACGACCGGATCATGCAGGCATCCCACAACAGGCTCGGGCGTTCCATCATCCGGATCCTGCACGCCCAGGCGCGCACGACGTTCCTGTACAACGGCACTCCGGACGCGACCGCGTGCGAACGGGCCAACGCGGAGCACCGCGCAGTCGCCGAGCGGCTGCTGGCCCGGGACTCCGAGGGGGCCGCGCAAGCCATGGCGGCACACATCACGAGCGCTTGGAGCCGCCGCCGCGCGCCGAACGTCGGCTCGCCCGCCTCCTGAGAGCACTCCCACCGACTCGCCCCCGAGCCAGACAGGCCGGGGGCGTTCGCATGTCTAGCTCCCGCCGAGCCGGCAGCGCGCGACCTATTGACGAAATTCGTATGACGTCTAATGTTACATCGCTCTTACCCCTTCCTCCTCTTGCCGCTGGGCTCTCCCCTGCCCGCCCACGCACACCACGGGCCCCCTGAACCTCCCGGAAGGTGTCACATGCGAACAACCCGCATACGTCCCACGGTTCCTGGCCGTCTCAGGTCATGGCTGGCCACGGCCGCCGTCCTCACTGCCTCGACCGCGGCAGTCCTCACCCAGGCCGGCCCCGCCTTCGCGGCCGGAACGACGCTCCACGCCGCACCCAACGGCTCCGGCACCGCCTGCTCCGTGAGCCGGCCGTGCTCCGTCACCCAGGCCAAGGCCAAGGTGCGGGCGGCCAACAACTCCATGACACGCGACATCACCGTCGAACTCGCCGACGGCACCTACCGGCTCTCCGCACCGCTCGCCTTCACCTCGGCGGACTCCGGCACGGGCGGCCACACGGTGAACTGGAAGGCCGCGCCGGGCGCCCGTCCCGTCATCACCGGAGCGCGGAAGGCCACCGGCTGGACCGTGCAGGACCCGGCCAAGAACATCTGGAAGAGCAAGGTCGGCACCGGCTTCGACACGCGCCACCTGTCCGTCGACGGTGTCATGGCCACCAGGGCCCGCACCGAGGTCAACCGCTCGCACCTGACCGCGACGACCAACGGCTACACGTTCACCAACAGCTCGCTGAACTACCTCAACAGCCTCGCGCAGCCCGGCCGGACCGAGATCCACGGCATCGGATCCTTCACCGACCGCTACGCCCCGGTGACCGGCATCAGCAACGGCACCATCACCATGGCCCAGCCCTCGTGGAACAACAACACGTTCGGCTACGACACCCTGACGAGCCCCTTCCGGGCCGGCCCCCTCTACATCGAGAACGCCTACGAGTTCCTCGACAGGGCCGGCGAGTGGTACCTCGACACCGCTACCGGCACCCTCTACTACAAGCCGCTCACCGGGCAGGACATGAGTGAGGCCGACGTCGAGGTGCCGAAGCTGGAGTCGCTCATCAGCGTCGGAGGGACGTACTCCTCCCCCGCCACCCACATCTCCTTCTCAGGGCTGCAGTTCTCGGGCACCAGCTGGCTGGACCCCACCGACCACGGCTACGCCAGCCAGCAGACCGGCGCGTACCTGTCCGGCACCTGGGACCGCCCGTCGGACGCGCTGACCTCGTGTCAGAGCGGCTGCCGGCTCTTCGAGGCGGCACGCCCCCACTGGGAGCAGATGCCCTCGGCCGTCCAGGTCTCGGCCGCCGACCACATCGCGTTCACCGGTAACCGGTTCACCCAGCTCGGACAGAACGGCCTCGGCATCGGCAACGACGCCAACGCCCACAGCACCGGCGTGGGACTCGGCGCCCGCACCATCACCGCGACCGGCAACGTCTTCACCCGGAACGCGGGCGGTGGCATCGCCGTCGGCGGCGTTCGGGCGGACGCGCACCACCCCGGTGACAGGCGGATGACCAACCGGGACATCACGCTGACCAACAACCTCATCCATGACGTGGCGCTGGAATACCGAGACATGTCGGCCATCCTCGTCACCTACGTGAACGGCGCGACCATCTCGCACAACGAGGTGTACAACCTGCCCTACTCCGGCCTCACCATCGGCTACGGCTGGGGCGCCAACGACATCGGCGGCAGCCAGGACTACGTCAACCGGGGCCTGTACAACTACCAGCCCATCTACACGACCGCGACCACCGCCGCGAACAACCACGTCACCGACAACTACATCCACGACCTCATGCAGCAGATGACCGACGGCGGCTGCATGTACACCCTGTCGGCGTCACCGGGCAGCACCTTCGAACGCAACTACTGTCACAGCAACAACGGTTGGTTCGGCTTCTACCACGACGAGGGCTCCCGGGACTTCACGGACACCAACAACGTCTTCCGGAACACCGGCGAATGGGGCCACGAGAACAGCAATGCGACCAACAACACCGGCGGCCTGACCCTGACCGACAACTGGACCAACAACAGTTCCGCGAACATCACCAACACCAACGGCCGCGGTGACGTGGTCAGCGGAACCGTCGTCGTCAGCGACGGCAACTGGCCGTCAGCGGCCAAGAAGGTCATGGACGACGCCGGTATCCAGCCCCGGTACCGTCCGCTGACCACCGACCCCGTCAGCTCCCCCTACAGCGCCTACTCCTCCACCCCCGCCGACACCGGCCAGAGCGGTGGCCACTTCACGATCACCGACGCGGGCGAGGACATCTGGGGTGCCGGCGGGCAGCACGAAGACGAGTACGGCACCGTCTTCCGAAACGGGGCGGCTGTCGACGGCACGTCGGTGACCGCCCGGGTCGACAGCCTGGACAAGACCAGCGGCTGGGCCAAGGCCGGCGTCGTCCTGCGCAACGACCTCACGGACGACGGCTCCTCCGCCGGGTACGCGGCTGTGGTGGTGACCCCGGACAACGGCGTCAGCTTCCAGCGGGACTCCGACGCAGACGGCTACCTCGACAAGCTCACGTCCACCGCTGCCACCGTCAAGGCACCGGTCTGGTTGCGGCTCACCCGCACCGCCACCCAGGTGTCCGCCCACTACTCCACCGACGGATCCACCTTCACCCAGGTCGGCTCGAAGGTGACCCTGCCGTCCATGGCGACCACCCAGGATGCCGGTGTCATCCACACAGCCCACAGCACCACCGCCGGCAGCGCGACCTTCAGCAACCTGCGCATCGTCACCTCGCCCTACAAGGCATACAGTTCGATTCCGGCCGCCGTCAGCCAGAGCGGCCAGGTGACCTCCCTGACCGGCGCGGGCATCGACGTGTGGCGCTCCGGCACGGCATACGACGACGAGTACTCCGCCGCCTACCAGACGGGGGGCGCGGGAACGTCCTCGACCGTCACCGTCCGCGTCGCCAGTCAGGACAAGACCAACAGCTGGGCCAAAGCCGGTTTGATGCTGCGGAACAACATCGCCTCCGCCGGCTCGTCCACCGGGTACCTCGTCCTCGCCACCACCCCCGGCAACGGAATCGCCCTGTCGTCGGACTCCAACGGTGACGGCTACCTCGACACCAACACCCTCAAGACCGGAAGCGCCACCGTCGCCCCTGTCTGGCTCCGCCTGGTCAGGAGCGGCACGTCGGTCACCGGCTCCTACTCCGCCGACGGCACCACCTGGACCACTGTCGGCACCGCGACACTGACCGGGGCGAACAGCACCCTGGACGCGGGCATGTTCTCCACGGCCCACGCCGGAAGTATCGGCACCGCGACCTTCAGCCAGTTCTCCGTCAGCTGACGCAACGGTTCGGGTCACGATCTCCGAAACGAGCTCCGCGTGCCGGTGCGACCTCCGCACCGGCACGCGGAGCGCCGTCATGTCCGGGCCGACCTGCACGGGTTCGGTGTCCCCTTCTCAGCGCAGTTGTTCGGCCAGTCCGACGATGATGCCCTCCGGGCCGCGGACGTAGCAGAGCAGATAGCTGTCCTCGAACCGGGCGATCTCGCCGACGAGTTCGGCGCCGTGAGGGCGCAGGCGGGCAACGGTGTCCTCGATGTCGTCGACGGCGAACATGACGCGGTGCGTGCCCAGAATGTTGTGCGGCCGGTTGCGCGGCCCGGCGCTGATCACCGCGGGGCTGCGGTACTTCGCCAGTTCGAGCCGGCTGTGACCGTCCGGGGTCCGGACCGTCGCGATGTCACAGCGGACGCCGTCGAGTCCGGTGCACTGGTCGGCGACCAGGCCCTCGACCTCCGCCCTGCCCTCCAGCTCCATACCGAGTTCCACGAAGAACGCGATGGCGGCATCCATGTCCTCGACCACGATGCCGACGTTGTCCATCCGCTGAATCGCCATGCTGGTTTCTCGCTCTTCCTCGTACGGCCGGTGATGGCCGCTGATGTCCCTGGGACGGAGCCGGTGGCACGTTCTCGACATCCGCAGACCGCCGAACTCCGAAAAACCTGGACCGCGCCTCAGCACTGCTACTGCAGACCCGTGTGCCCGATCAGCCGCAGCGTGCCGTCCCCACTTTTCAATGCTTCCTCGACGATTCGCAGCGTGCGCTTGAGCGTTGCGCCTCCCCAATTGATTCACGGTGCCGGGTCACCCTTGGCGGGTGGGCCTGGCCGCGCAGTTGCCGGACGCCACCGCGCGGAGCCCTCCTGCGTCTGGCGGTTCGGTTACTGCGGAGTGTCCGGGCGGGTTGAGGGTTCGGCGCTGGTTTACCGGCGTTCCGAGGAAGGTGTGCGGGGTGGGCTTTTCTGAGCGGTGACGATGACCGCGGGGAGGAGAGCAAGTGCGAAGGCGGCGCCGGTGAGGGCGAGGAGGGGGTAGCTGGTTGCGGCGACGACGATGCCGGAGGTCATGCCACCGGTGGCCCCGGCGATGGCAACGGCGACGTCGACCATGCCTTGGGTCTTGGCTCGCGTGGCCAGGGGGACGGCGTTGGTGATGATGGTGGTGCCGCTGACGAGGCCGAAGTTCCAGCCGATGCCGAGCAGGATGAGAGCGAGGGTGAGCAGGAGGACGGAGTCGGCGGGTGCGGCGGCGGCGAGGATGCCGGCGGCCAGCAGCGTCAGGCCGGAGGCGGCGGCCACCGCGGTGGGGCCGTAGCGGTCGGTGAGTGCTCCGGTCAGGGGTGAGGGCAGGTACATCGCGCCGACGTGCAGGGCTATGACGAGGCCGGAGGCGGCGGTGCTGTGCCCGTGGTCGTGCATGTGCACGGGGGTCATCGTCATGATCGCGACCATGACGAGCTGACTGAGGACCATCACCAGTACCCCCAGCGGCAGGCCGGGGCGGCGGTGTGTGACGGGCTGCGGGACGTCGGGTGCCGGTCCGGTGCCGGTGCGCTCTGGCGCCTCCGCCTCGGAGGAGAGGGTGCGGGCGAGCAGGAGAGGGTCGGGACGCAGCCAGATCAGCAGAGTCAGTGCGGCCAGGGCGAACGCGGCGCTGGAAAAGAGGAACAGGCCGCTCAGCGGGGGCAGTGCGAGGGCGGCGGCGAGGTGCCCGGCGGGGGCGGTGAGGTTGGGGCCGACGACGCCGCCCAGGGTGGTAGCGACGAGAACGGTGGACAGGGCGCGGGCACGGTGAGGCGGGGCGGCGAGATCGGCTCCGGCGTAGCGGGCCTGGAGGTTGGCGGCGGTGCCCGCGCCGTAGAGGAAGAGGGAGATGAACAGCAGGGCGGGGCTGTTAAGGGCGGCGGCGGCGACGACTCCGGCACCGCCGAGGGCACCTGCGAGGTACCCGGCGGCCAGGCCGGGGCGGCGCCCGCGGGTCTGCGAGATGCGACCGATGGTGACGGCGGCGAGGGCGGAGCCTGCGGTGAGCAGGGCACTGGGCAGCCCGGCCAGGGTGGTGGAGTGGAGCATGTCCTGAGCCAGCAGGGCGGCCACGGTGACGCCGGCCGCGAGTCCCACGCCGCTGAGGACTTGGGACGCCAGCAGGATGATCAGGATGCGCTTTTGCGTCTCAGGCAAAGAGGGGGCAGGAGTGGCCGATGGGGTGCCTGTCGACCCGCTGGGTGGCGTGGTCGCGGTGTGGTGCATGGTGTCTGTCTCCGTTACGAGCCCAGCGGCGGTGGGCGAGGTGTGCGGCGCCTGGCGTGCTTGCCTTGCCGACGCTGCGCGACGGGCGGTCCGTGCGAACTGCCCCTGGGGGGCGTGGCGAGGCCGTATCAGCGAGTGGACGCCGGCATCGGTGTGGTCGGCAGGTCGTAGGCGTCGGCGATGAGTTGCGTGGAGTGCAGGAGCGCCTGGGGGGTGTGGCCCACACTGGCGAGCATGATCTCGTCGGGGCGGGCTGTCTCGTGCAGGCGGTTGAGGTGCGCGGTGACCTGGTCGGGTGTGCCGTGCAGGACGCTGTTGGTCCAGCGGTCGAGGACGTGCTGCTCGGCGGCGGTGTAGAGGTAAGCGGCGGCCTCGTCGGGCGTGGGTACGAGGTAGGACTTGCCGTGGAGCATGCGCATCATGCTGTGGGCGTAGCTGCGTGTCTGGCGCAGGGCCTCGTTCTCGTCGTCGGCGGCCATGACGGCGAAGCTGGCCAGTGCGTACGGCTCGGCGAGGACTGCTGAGGGGGTGAACCGGTCGCGGTAGAGCTGGAGCGCGGCGGCGACGTGATCGGGGGAGAAGTGGGCGGCGAAGGCGAAGGGCAGGCCGAGGTGGGCGGCGAGCTGGGCGGAGTATCCGGAGGAGCCCAGCAGCCAGACCGAGGGCCGTCCGCTCGTCTGTGAAAGTCCGTTCTCCCTGTCCTGGCCGGGCCCGGGCACGGCGTAGACGCGCCGGCGGTAAGGGTGTTCTTCGGGGAAGTCGTCGTCGAGGAACCGCAGCAGCTCGATGACCTGCTGCGGGAAGTCGTCGTCGTCCGAACGCCCGCGGCGCAGGGCTGCGGTCGTGGCCTGGTTGGTACCGGGAGCACGGCCCAGACCGAGGTCGATCCGGTTCGGGGCGAGGGCCTGGAGCAGGCCGTACTGCTCGGCGACGATCAGTGGGGGGTGGTTGGGCAGCATCACTCCGCCCGCCCCGAGCCGCAGCCGCGTGGTGTGGGCGGTCAGCCGGGCCAGCAGGACGGCGGGACTGGAGGAGGAGACGCCGGGCATGGAGTGGTGTTCGGTCACCCAGTAGCGGGTGAAGCCGCGCTTCTCTGCGAGTTCAGCCAGGGCGATGCTGCCGGACAGAGCGTCGGCGGCGCTGATGCCGTGGCCGGCCAGGGCGGTGTCGAGGACGGACAGCGGCGCGGGAGCAGTTCCGCGGGCTGTGCCCTTGATCGGGTCGTTCACGGGTGATTCCTTCTGCGGTGGTCCGGCCCGGTGCGGGTGGCCGGACCGTGGAATGGACCGCTGCAGTGCGCTCGTGGCGCACCGCAGCGACCGAGCGTGCGGGATCAGGCCAGTTCCACGCGGCCTATCAGGCCGGCGGTGGTGAAGGCGTCCACGAGTTGCTCGCGGCCCTCGGTGAAGTGGGCCCAGCTGTCGAAGTGGACGGGCACGATGCGCCGGGCGCCCAGGATGCGGGCGGCTTCGGCGGCCTGAGTGCTGTCGAGGGTGAGCAGCGCGCGGTCCAGGACATCGGTGCGGACCGCGCCGGCGAACAGCACCGCGGTGTCCACCGGGCCGAAGCGGTCGGCGATCTCGCGGACCAGGGAGAGCTGGGCGTTGTCGCCGCTGACGTAGACGGTGGGCAGGCCGTCACCGGTCAGGACGAAGCCGACGACCTCCCCGACGACGGGTTCGAGGTCCTCGCGTGCCCCGGGGCCGTGCAGGGCCGGGACGCCGGTGACGGTGACCGTGCCGCCGCCGGGACGGTCCAGGTCGATGGACTCCCAGTCCTTCAGGGGGCGTGCGGTGTCGCCCAGCCGGCCCGCGCCACTGGGCGTGGTCAGGGTCAGGGGTACGTCGGCGAGCAGGGCGCGGCCCGAGGTGTCGAGGTTGTCGTCGTGCTCGTCGTGCGACAGCAGCACCACGTCGATGCGGCCCAGGTCGGCGGGCGCGGCGGAGGCGGGCGCGGTCTTGGCCAGCCCCGAGGGGTAGGTGCCGGGGGCGTCGAAGGTCGGGTCGGTCAGGAACCGCAGCCCGCCGTACTCGATGAGTGCGGTCGGACCGCCGAAGACACGGATGGGGACCTGCTCGCTGGACGCGCCGGATGCAGTCATGACGGGATCACCTCACGGATAGATTGGCTTACATCCGTGACCATAGGCGTTTGTCACGGATGAGGGCAAGCTGTAGCGTGAGATGCGTGAGTGAGACCGATACCGCCGCCACCGTCGGCACTGTCGACCCCGGGCTGCCACCGGCGCCGGGCGCCGAGCTCTACCCCGCGCTCGACCTCGCCAACAGCGCCATCGCCCTGCCGGGCGGTCAGTTCCTCGACGTGCTGGGCACCCCGTCCGGCGCCAACCAGTGGCTGGTCGACCACGACCTGGCCCCCGCGGACGCCGGGCTGCAGGAGATCTGCGCGGCACGCCTGCGCTCCCTTCGCGAACAGGTACGCGCCCTGCTCGCCGCCCAGGTCGGCGGGCACCCCGCCCCCGCTACCGCACTGGCTGCCGTCAACGACGCCCTCACCCGGGTTCCCACCGCCTCCCCGCTCGGCTGGGACCCCGTCCGCGGCATGCACCGCACCGCCCCGCACCCCATCGACCAGATCGTCGACCAAGCCCTCGGCATCCTCGCCGCCGACGCCGCCGACCTGCTCACCGGCCCCGACGCCGAACGCCTGACGGCCTGCCCATCCACCCCCTGCAACCGCTACCTGCTCCGCGCCGGACGCCGCCACTGGTGCTCGGTCCGCTGCGGCGACCGAGCCCGCGCCGCCCGCGCCTACGCCCGCCGCACCCAGACCACCGCCGACTGAGTTCGGCCACCCCCGCCCCGCCGACGGTTCACGAGACCCACGCCGCGGCGCGGCTTCGCACACCCTCAAGCCCCCGGCATGGATGGCCCACCACGCCCTCCATCCGGCCATCCCCCACGATCAACGAAGGACCATCACCCCTCATGACGGCCACATTCACCCTGCTGACCACCGGCTACGACAGCCTCGACGCACGCAACGCCCACCGCGACGGTCGCGAGAAGCCGTGGCACGTCGCCTCGACCGTCTCCCTCCTGCGCGACGGTGACACGATCGTCGTCGTCGACCCCGGCATGGTCGAGGACCGCAAACTCATCCTCGACCCGCTCGCCGCCGCCGGGTTCAGCCCCGAGGAGGTGACCGACGTGGTCTTCAGCCACCACCACCCCGACCACACCCTCAACGCAGCCCTCTTCCCCCACGCACGCGCCCACGACGTCTGGGCCACGTACCACAACAACCTCTGGTACGACCGGCCCGCCGACGGGCACCAGCTCTCCCCCTCGATCCGCCTGATCGAAACGCCCGGCCACACCCCCCAGGACATCTCCACCGTCGCGGAAACCGCCGAAGGGGCCGTCGTCCTCACGCACGCCTGGTGGAGCGTCCACGGCCCCGCCGAAGACCCCACCTCCGACGACCATGAGGGCCTGCGCGCCTCCCGCCGCAAGATCCTCGCCCTCAAGCCCGCCCTGGTCGTCCCCGGCCACGGAGACCCCTTCGTCCCCGACGAGAACACCCCCGTCTGACCCGCAGAGGCCCCCGAGACGGCTTCGGTACGCCGTCGTCGTCCGGTGCGCTTGCTCGCGGTACGCCTGGTGGAGACGGCGGACGCCATCCCAACCTGGAAGACCTACGGCCCTCACCCACCCGGCGGCGTACTTCGACCAGGCCCGCGATGGGTCGGGGGCAATCGAGGTCAGCCGACACAGGCAGAACCGTTCCAGGTCGAACCAGAGGGGCCGGAAACCGAGGGGCGTATCGGCCGGGAGGCTCCGCGGTGCTTACTATCCCGCCGCGGGGCCTCCCCGGACCCCGACTTCAACACGAAGCTCGCCCGAATCCAGTACGCGACCAACCAGCGGCCTGACCGCACGTTCGCGTTCGACGAGTTCGGACCGCTGGGCCTCCGCCCGACTGCCGGCTTGTGCTGGCAGGGCAGGACAGGGCCTGATCTCGGCCGGCTTGAGTCTGTGGACCGTTGCCCAGGCTGCTCGCTCGGTCAGTCCTTGAGCCCACTCCTCGAGATCGTCTCCGGCATCGTGGAAGAACCACGAGTCGAAGCTTCCGAGGGCCTCCAGGTCGGGTGCGAGTCCGTATCCGAGCTCGCAGTGGACCTGCACGTCATGGTCGTGATCACCGTCGCTGTCGGAGGTCTCGAACTGCCGGGTGAAGTCCAGCGTGAACGCTGGAGGACCGTCGAATGCGTGGGTCCCGTACTGGATCACCGGTTCGCCCTCAAACAGTCCCACGGCAGTCGTCCATCGACAGTCTCCGCGTCATGCCCCACCTCCTCGTCCACCGCAGCGAGGCTCAGAGTACTGACCCCGGTGAACCTTCCCGGTCAGAGCACTGGCGGTGAGGGGGCCTCCGCCTCCCGAGTCGCTCCACGTTCCCCGCCGCGGTGGTTGCCAGAGAAGGGGTGGGCACCGGGCTGGTGCCAGACGACGCCCTCGGTAAAAATGCTGCCTGCCGGGTCTTATACTTACCGCCGGTAACAGTCGCCTCGACACAACCAATGAGGACGTGTGACGTGCCACAGTTTCCGGCCTTCGATGTCATGACGGCGACCTGCCCGTCCCGTACCTCGCTCGCCCGCATTGCCAACAAGTGGACGGCCATGGTGGTCATCGCGCTCAGCGCAGGCCCCATGCGCTTCCGCGACCTGCGCACCGGCGTCGACGGCATCAGCGCCAAGGTCCTCACCGAGACGCTCCGGGACCTGGAACGCGATGGGATCGTCACCCGGCACGTGTACGCCGAGGTCCCGCCCCGGGTCGAATACGAGTTGACCGCACTGGGGCGCACCTTGTATGCCCCGCTTCAGGCACTGGGCCTCTGGGCCGAGGAACACTTCCCCGAGGTACTCGCGGCACGCGAGAGCTACGACGCCCGCCAACGACCGTGACTGGTTACAAGTGGCCACGGTTGGCGAAACGTTGTGAAGGTGGACACGACGGTGCGGCGTCCTGAACCCGCTGCCTCCACGACGTCCGTCGTTCCGTCGTCGCCGGCTGCACGACGATCACCGTGGTACGTGCGTTCGGGCGCAGCCTGCGCGGCATCATCCAGGGGAACACCAGTGTGTTCATCTCGCAGTTCGTCGCGCCTGGGAAGGATGCGGGTGGCCTACTCCCCCCAGAAGGCGTCCTCGGCCACCTGGTCGCCGGAGAACAGCCACATCTCGACGATCTTGCCGTCCTTGAGGCGCAGAACGTCCACGCCGTCCATGCTCATGGCCGCGTCCTCGCGCCGGCCAGCGAAGTGGATGGAGGCAGCCACCGTGTCACCGTTGCCCATGAGAGCGTGGATCGTGTCGATGGCGAAGGAGCCCTGACTGGCCTCCATCATCCCGCCGAGCATCGCGAAGACGGCGTCGCGCCCCTTGTGCTCACCGGAGAACCGGTTGGCGCCCGGCTGATGCCAGACGACCTCCTCGTCCAGAAGCTCGCCCACCTTGGCCAGGTCACCCTTCTGTACGGCCTGGAAGTACTCACGCGCGATGTCGATGTTCTTGCTGGTCATAGCCACTTGCTCCTTACGCCCCCACCATAGAGGCAGTACGACACACTGTTACATCGGATGCGAGGCGCGACGTGCGCGGCTCGGGTGGATCAAAGACGGCGGTCAGATTTCACCGGACCCGCCCTCAGGTACTGCCCCAAAAGTCGTCCTCGCCCTGCTGGCCCGCGGAGAAGAGCCAGACCTCCGCGACGCGCTCACCCTCGATCCGCAGCAGGTCGACGCCGTTCATCTCCATCTCCACGCCGTCACGCTTGGCCGAGAAGTGGACAGGTGCCGCGACCAGCGAGCCGTTCGCCATGGGTTCCATGGTCGGCTCCAGCGCGAATGTTCCGTCGGTGACCGTCATCATGCCGCTGAACATCTCGCCGATGGCAGCCGCACCGCGATGTGTACCGGAGAAGCGGTTGTTGCCCGGCTGATGCCACACGATGTCGTCGGTGAACAAGCCCGTGACGGTGGCGAAGTCCTTGGCGGAGACCGCGTCGGCGTACTGCCGGGCGATCCGCAGCGCGGTGGTGGATACCACGGTCGGCCCCTCTCCTCAGGTGAGTTCGTCCTGCTACACCTACATACTCACCGTCGGTAACCGGTCACCTCAACGTAACCAATGGGAGGATGTGACGCACGCCACACTCTCTTTGGAGTGTTGCCCGGGAGCAGAGAGCCTGGATGGCCCCGGGTCGCCCCTTGCGAGCGCCTGCTTCGGCCTGCCGACAAGTGCGGGAACTGCCCCAAGCGCGCCGTCAGCTCGGCCTTCTCCACGGAGAGTTGCTCGAGATAGAGGCGGTGACCAATCTTATTGCCCTGCGTCACCGACCTTGCCTCGCGCGCTTCCCCGGCCGCGGCCGCCTCCGCATCGAGACAGTCGGTTGCCGCTAGGGCGGGATCTCGGTCCGGCAGCACCCCCACGGCCTCGTAGCTCTCCGCGACACCCGCGGCGGGGGGCCCTCCCCCGTCCCGGCCCAGAAAGCAGCCCCGGCGGCCGGTATCAAAGACCGCCGGGGCGTTGCTGCCGCCCGGGCACTCGGGGGGATCGGACTCCGGGCAGCAGTTCAGGGGGACACCGCCCATAATCACGATCCGTAATCAGTTACCTCAAGGTAACCAATGGGCCGGTGTGACACACAGCACACCTGCCTGGAATTACTGCGGAAGGATTCCAGGCTGTCGACCCCATGACCGGGACGGATCCCCCTGTTCACAGCAGTTCCCACACGGCGTGCACATTTTCCACTCGCCTTTCATCAGTTCAGCGCGAAGCAGTCCACCAGCCTTTTGCATCGCGTTACCTGTCCCCTGATATAACGAGGTGTCTCAATGCGCTCGGGGGGAATCCGGCGTGAGAGTGAAAGAAAGAACGACCAATGTCTATAGCTGGACATCCACTCCGCAGAACCATTCTCACCGGGGGGTTGGCAGCCACCGCTGCCGTCCTCTCCGGCTGTTCCTCGAAGACGGAGGCAAAGGAAACAGGCAAGGCGGCAAACGCAGCGGCAACGACCGCCCCGCCGGCTGCGGGTGCCCGCCCGTCCTCCCCGTGGGGTGCGTTCTCACGGCTGATGGACGGCAACAAGCGCTGGCAGGAGGGCGACCTCAAGCATCCCGACCGGGACCCCGGTCGGCGGGAATTCGTGGCCGCGGAGCAGGATCCTTTCGGAGTGATCCTCTCGTGTATCGATTCCCGGGTGCCGCCGGAGCTGCTCTTCGACACCGGACTCGGCGATCTGTTCGTCATGCGCACCGGTGGCCAGGTCGTCGACTCGGTGGTCACCGGTTCCGTCGAGTACGGACCCATGACCTCCGGAACTCCCCTGATCGTCGTCCTCGGCCACCAGCGCTGTGGTGCCGTCAAGGCGTCGTACGAGGCCATGCGCGCCGGAAAGAAGCTCCCCGGCAACCTCCAGTCGATCGCTGATGCGCTGCGCCCGGCGTACAAGGAGACCGTCAAGGGAAAGCATGACGACCCGGTGGATGCCATGACACGAATCCACGTCAAGCAGACCTCTGCCGCCCTGCGGTCCAACAGGGATCTCGACCCGCTTGTGAAGAAGGGGTCCCTGGCGGTGGTCAGCGCCTATTACTCGCTCGACTCCGGTCGGGTGGAAGTGCTCACCGGAGCGCCTTCCGCGTGACCTGATGTTCGTTCGACCGACTCCGCCGGGGCATTCGCACCACGTCGAAATTTCGGCGGAGTCGGTTGATCCTGATTTTTTCACCACCGCGCTCCCGGATATGCAATGCATCCACGAGTGAGACGTCGAGCTCACGGATCACAGTCATGTGTGTCTCCCCTGCCCGCTCGGATACCACGTTCACGCAGAGCCACCATCGAGCGCTCCGTGACCTCCGCCACCGAACCCAACGCGGAGATCCCGACCACGAGATTCCGCAATCGGTAGTACGCGGTGATCGGCGAGGTATCACGGTCGAACACCTCAAGCCGCTTGCGAACCGTTTCCTCGGTGTCGTCCTGTCGCTGGTACAGCTCGCCGCCGCACACGTCGCACAGCCCGGGCTCATGCGGCGCGTTGTACGTCACATGGAAGAGGTGGCTGCTGTCGTCCCGGCAGACCCGCCGGCCGGCGATGCGCGTGACGGCCTCCTCCTGCGGCAGAACCAGATCCAGGACCACGTCGAGCGAGTCGCCGTTGTCCTTCAGCAGTTGGTCGAGCGATTCGGCCTGGAAAACATTGCGTGGAAAGCCGTCCAGCAGGAAGCCGTCGACGGCGTCCGGCTGCCTCATTCGCAACCTCGCCATGCCGATCGTGATCTCGTCCGGTACCAACTGCCCGGCTCGCATGTACGACTGCGCCTGCCTGCCTAGTTCCGTACCCTGGCGGATGTTCTCCCGGAACAGGTCTCCCGTGGAGATGTGCGGAAGGAAAAGGTTCTTGGCCAGGTACGCGGCTTGCGTGCCCTTCCCTGCGCCGGGCAGCCCGACCAGCACGATGCGCATCAGCGGAGAACTCCTTCATGGTCGTGCTGCAGTTGGCCATGATCAGGCATGCGCGGCCCTGATCTCGTCAGTCAGCTGCGGGACGACGTCGAAGAGGTCGCCGACGACGCCGTAGTCGACGAGGTCGAAGATCGGGGCCTCGGCATCCTTGTTGATCGCCACGATCGTCTTCGAGGTCTGCATACCCGCGCGGTGCTGGATCGCGCCGGAGATGCCGGAGGCGATGTACAGCTGCGGGGACACGCTCTTGCCGGTCTGGCCGACCTGGTTGGTGTGCGGGTACCAGCCGGCGTCCACCGCGGCACGCGAGGCGCCCACAGCCGCGCCGAGCGAGTCGGCGAGTGCCTCGATGAGTCCGAAGTTCTCCGCGCCGTTGACACCACGGCCACCGGAGACCACGATCGCGGCCTCGGTCAGCTCCGGACGCCCGGTCGACTCACGCGGCGTACGGCCGGTGACCTTCGTGCCGGTGGCCTGGGCGGAGAAGGACACGGACAGCGCCTCGACCGCACCGGCGGCCGGAGCGGCCTCGACGGCCGCGCTGTTGGGCTTGACCGTGATGACCGGCGTGCCCTTGGAGATACGGGACTTGGTGGTGAAGGACGCGGCGAACACCGACTGGGTGGCCACCGGGCCCTCGTCGCCGGCCTCCAGGTCGACGGCGTCGGTGATGATGCCCGAGCCCAGACGCAGCGCCAGACGGGCGGCGATCTCCTTGCCCTCCGCGGAGGACGGCACCAGCACGGCCGCCGGGGACACGGCCTCGACCGCGGCCTGCAGCGCGTCCACCTTCGGCACGACCAGGTAGTCGGCGTACTCGGACGCCTCATGCGTGAGCACCTTCACCGCGCCGTGCTCGGCGAGCGCGGCGGCGGTGTCACCGGCGCCGTTGCCCAGCGCGACGGCGACCGGCTCGCCGATGCGGCGGGCCAGGGTCAGCAGCTCCAGGGTGGGCTTGCGGACGGCACCGTCCACGTGGTCGACGTAGACGAGAACTTCAGCCATGAATCCTTGACCTCTCTCAGATGAACTTCTGGCCCGCGAGGAACTCAGCGAGCTGCTTGCCGCCCTCGCCCTCGTCCTTGACGATCGTGCCCGCGGTACGGGCCGGACGCTCGGCCGCGTTCTCGACCGTGGTGTAGGAGCCCTCCAGACCGACCTCCTCCGCCTCGATGTCGAGGTCGGACAGGTCCCAGGACTGAACCGGCTTCTTCTTGGCCGCCATGATGCCCTTGAAAGACGGGTAACGCGCCTCGCCCGACTGGTCGGTGACCGACACGACCGCCGGCAGGGAGGCCTCAAGGTTCTCGGAAGCGGCGTCACCGTCGCGCCGGCCCTTGACCGTGCCGTCCTCGACCGACACCTCGGACAGCAGGGTCACCTGCGGCACACCCAGACGCTCGGCGAGCAGCGCGGGCACGACACCCATGGTGCCGTCGGTGGAGGCCATACCGGAGACCACCAGGTCATAGCCGGCCTTCTCGATGGCCTTGGCCAGAATCAGGGAGGTGCCGATGGCGTCGGTGCCGTGGATGTCGTCGTCCTCGACATGGATCGCCTTGTCGGCGCCCATGGACAACGCCTTGCGCAGGGCGTCCTTGGCATTCTCGGGGCCGACGGTCACCACCGTGATCTCGGCGCCGTCCAACTCCTCGGCCATACGCAGCGCCTGCTCGACCGCGTACTCGTCGAGCTCGGAGAGCAGACCGTCCACGTCGTCCCGGTCGACGGTCAGGTCATCGGCGAAGTGCCGGTCGCCAGTGGCGTCGGGCACGTACTTCACAGTGACAACGATCCTCAAGCTCATCTGGCTTTCCTTTCAGCCGGAGTAGTCGTGGAAGCCGCGGCCCGTCTTCCGGCCGAGGAGACCTGCGTCCACCATGCGCAGCAGGAGGGGTGGCGCGGCATGCAGCGGCTCCTTGTACTCGGCGTACATGGAGTCCGCGATCGCCTTGAGGGTGTCCAGGCCGATCAGGTCGGCCAGACGCAGGGGACCCATGGGGTGGGCGCAGCCGAGCACCATGCCGTTGTCGATGTCGTCGGCGGAGGCGAGACCCGACTCCAGCATGCGGATCGCGGACAACAGGTAGGGCACCAGAAGGGAGTTGACGACGAATCCGGCCCGGTCCTTGGCCTGGATGACCTGCTTGCCCAAAGTCAGGCTGACGAACTCGCCTGCGCGGTCACGGGTTTGGTCACTGGTCAGCAGGGACGGGACCAGCTCGACGAGGTCCAGAACCGGCACCGGGTTGAAGAAGTGCACGCCGATCACCTGCTGCGCGCGCCCGGTCGCCGTGCCGAGTTTCATGATGGGAATGGAAGAGGTGTTGGAGGCGAGGATCGCGTCCGGCCGGGTGAGCACCTTGTCGAGGGCCGCGAAGATCTCGGTCTTCACCTGTTCGTCCTCGGCCACCGCTTCTATGACGATGTCGCGGTCGGCGAGGTCGGCCAGGTCGGTGGTGAAGCCGATCCGGCGGAGGGACGTACCACTGTCCCCCGGGGCGAGTCTGCCGCCGCGCACCGCGCGTGCCAGGGACTTGGCTATTCGTTCACGGCCCGCCTCGACCGCCTCGGGCCCGGTCTCGCTGACGAGGACGTCGAGGCCCGCGCGGGCGCAGACCTCGGCTATGCCGCTGCCCATGAGTCCTGCTCCGACGACACCCACGCGGCGGATGGGCTCGGGGGCCGTGCCGTTCGGGACGGCGCCGGAGGGGGTGCCTGACGGCTGTGTGGACATGAGTACCTCTCCATGTGTCTGGTCCGGCCGAGCTCAGCCCCGCAGCAGGCTCCGCTGCAACTTGCCGGTGGCGGTGCGCGGCAGACGGTCCCGGACTTCGAGCCGACGGGGGATCTTGTGTCGGGTGAGGGAGGCGGACAGGAACGTCTGGATGCCCTCCAGGGAGCAGTCCGCGCCCTCGGCGGGTACGACGATGGCGGTGACGATCTCTCCCCAGACGGGATCGGGCGTTCCGACGACCGCCGCTTCGTCCACGCAGGGACACGCCGCCAGCGCTTCCTCCACCTCCGTCGGATCCACGTTCTCCCCGCCGGTGATGATCGTGTCCTTCATCCTGCCGACCACCACCAGACGGCCCTCGGAGTCCATGTAGCCCCGGTCACCCCCGTGGAACCAGCCGCCGGCGTCGCGGGACGCCGCCGAGTCCTCCGGCAGGCCCAGGTATCCGGCAGCCACGCTGGGGCTCCGAACGACGATCTCCCCCGTCGTGCCGTGCGGTAGGGGGCGGTTGTCGGAGCCGACGATCCGGACTTCGGCCAGCGGGGCGGCCAGCCCGGCCTCGCCGGAGCAGCCCGGGCCGTCGCGAGGGTCGCGGTAGGTGACGCCGGCGGCGGTCTCGGTGAGGCCGTAGGAGCTGAGGACCGGGATGCCGCGGCGGTGGAACACCTCGGCGACCGGCGCAGGTGCCGCCGCTCCCCCGCTGAGGATCCAGCGCAGCGAGGACAGGTCCGCCGCTGCGAAGCCCGGGTGCCGTGCGATCAGGGCGAGCATCGCCGGTACGGCGAAGGTCACGCTGACCCGGTGCCGTCGTACGGTCGTCAGGAAGTTGTCGACGGAGAAGGCGGGCTCCAGGACGACGGTTCCGCCCTTGGCCCAGGTGTAGCAGCCCACGCCGCTCAGTACCGCTATGTGGAAGACGGGTGTGGTGATGAGCGTGACGTCGTCCCGGGCCAGGTCCAGGCCCAGGAGTCCGTTGACGCAGCTCCAGAACACGTTGCCGTGGGTGAGGAGCACGCCCTTCGGGCGGCCGGAGGTGCCGGAGGTGTAGGCGATGAGGGCGAGGTCGTCCTCTGTCACGGGTGCCGGGGCGTCGTCGCCGACGGGTTCGTCCGGCGTCCGGATCAGCGGGGCGTATCCGTCGGGTGGCTCCTCGTCCAGGCACAGACGGGTGACGTCCGGCGGTACGGTGCCGTCGTCGACGAGTTTCACGGCGCAGGCGGCGTCCGTGATCAGGACGTCCGCGCCCGAGTCCGCCAGCAGGTAGGCGATCTCGGGAGGCGTGGCCGCCCCGTTGACCGGGACGAACACGCCTCCGATGCGGGACGTGGCGTACATCAGGACGAAGACCTCCGGGCGTGAGGTGCCCGCGTAGGCGACGACGCTGCCCGGCCCGGCACCGTGCCGGCGCAACTGCCGCGCGGAGACCACGATCCAGTCCCGCAGCTGGCCGTAGGTCCACGTGCGGTCACCGAACACGAGCGCCGTACGGTCGGGGTGCAACTGGGCGCGGCGTTCCAGCAGATGGCCCAGGCGGAACATGGGGCGGTGGCGGGTAGGGCCGGTCATGGCGGCGGTCCTTTCAGTCGTGGCGGCCGGTGGCGCCGGTTCTGCTTCGGGTGTCGGGTACGTCGGTGCGGATGACCGTGGGATCGTGCGGTCCGTCAGGCATCGGCCGCCTCCGCGGTGACGGGCGTGTCCGGCCGATCTCCCTTGATCAAGACCACGGTGACCACCGCCGCCGCGATCGCGCACAGGCCGACGATCAGGTAACCGAGCGAGTAGGCGTTGCCCAGGGCCTGGAAGGCGGTGTCCTTGAGCGGGTTGAACGGCACGGTCGAACCGTCGGGCAGGGCGACGGTCTCGGGGACGGCGTTCGCGCCGAGGGGGCCGGAGTTGACGGCCGCGATGGCGCCCTCCACGGTCTCCCGCTGCGCGTCCGGGGCGGTTGCCGCCGAGGCGTTGAAGGTGTCCAGGGCCTGTCCCAGGGCCGGGTCGGACGCGACCTTGTCGCTGATCTCGTGGGCCGCCCGGCTGAGGGCGATCGCACCCACGACCGCCGGGCCGAGGGTGAACCCGAAGTCGCGCAGCAGGCTGGTCCAGCCGGCGGCCATGCCGGCGAGGTTGTGCGGCACCGTGTTGATCACCACGGCGGTGACCGCGGACAGCACGAACGCCACGCCGGCGCCGGCCACGACGAGCGGAGCGATGAGGGGAGTGACGGACTGGTGGCCGATGGGTATCGAGGCCATCCAGAAGTCGCCCGCCCCGAGGAGCAGAAGACCACCGCCGAGGACCCACTTCGGGTCGTACCGCTCGATGAGGCGGGAGGCGATGGGCACCTGGATCAGCGCCGAGACGCCGTTGAAGACGATGAACGCGAGGGATGCCTTCAACGGGGTGAACCCCTGGATCGCGGTGAGGCGGATGCTGGTCACATAGCCGGTGCCGAGGTAGCAGAACATGCCGACGACCGTGACGATCGCCGCGACGGTGAAGTTGCGGTTGGCGAACAGGTCGAGCTGGAGCAGCGGGGACGCCGAGCGACGTTCGGCGAGGACGAAGGCGACCAGGAAGACGGCGGCCACGACGAAGCCTCCGATGACCTCGATGCTGGCCCAGCCGCTCGTGGGTCCCTGGATGACGGCGAACAGCAGGGCGACGGCGGCGACGGCGATCGTGATCTGCCCCGGCCAGTCGAGGGAGCGGCCCTCGGGCGACTTGGAGTCCTTGGCCAGGACGAAGGCGAGCACGGCCGACACGGCGGCGAGCACGACGACGACGAGGAACGCCCACCGCCAGCCGGAGTTGGGCCATGAGCCGAACTGCGACTGCGCGACCAGGCCGCAGGCCAGGGGCGACAGCACGCTGCCCATGGACAGCGCGGCCGCCCAGACGGAGATGGAACGCGCTCGGGCGCGCGGCGTGTGCGTGCCCGCGGCGATCATCGCCAGCGTCGTCGGGATCACGGCGGCCGCACCGATACCGGCGATGATCTGGCCGGTCCACAGCACGGCCAGCCGCGTCCCGTGGCCGGCCTCGGGGCCCGGTGTCAGCACGCAGACGACGAACCCGACGGCCACCAGCACCGAACCGCCGACCAGCAGCCGGCGCCGTCCGAACATGTCACCGAGCAGACCGAAGGTCAGCTCCAGGACCGTGACGGGCACGAGGAAGGCATCGGTGATCCAGGTCAGCTCGGAGGCCGAGGTGTGGAAGTCCTGCTGGAACAGGCCGTTGAGGCCGGCGGGCACGGTCAGGGCGAACTGGGCCATGAAGACGCAGAGCGCCGCCGCGATGAGCGTGCCCCGTGCCAGGGTGTCGATGCCGAGTGCCTGCTCGTTGTTCTGCTTCACCGTCGAGGAGGCGGTCTTCGTTGTCGACGGGGCGGTCGGGGAGCCGGCGCCGCTTCCGACGCCGGTGTCGGATCTGGCCATACGTGGGTCCTTCCGAGGTGATGCGTGAGGTGACCTGTCGGTAGGGGGTGGCGGTTACCTGCCGGTAAGGGGTGGGCGGTCGAGCTGTCAGCGCCCGGAGACGGGTGAGATGACGAAGTTGCTGAACCCTCCGTGGCGGGAACCCACGTTGTTGATCGCGGCGTTCACCTCGTCGAGCGGGTAGACGTGGTGGCGCAGCGGCGAGAGATCGAGCACACCCGACGCGACCATGTCGGCCATGTCCTGCCCCTCGCCGGGCGTGAACCAGACGGATCCGCGGACGATCTGGTCCATGTCCATCATTCGGTGCAGGTCGAGGGGCACCTCCCCGGCGACGGCGCCGATGTTGACGGCGATGCCGCCGCGGGCCAGCGCGCGCACGCCCTGCTGAAGGGTTTCGTGGGGCGCGCCCGGCCCGAGGGCGTCGATGTAGGCGTCCACGCCGGCCCCGCCGGTCTCCGCCGCGATCCACTCGTCCACGGGACCGTCGTGCAGGGAGTGCAGGCGCACCAGTCCCGGCCTGAGCTTGTCGATCTCGGCGAGCAGCTCGCGGTCGCGGCCGGTGCCGTACAGGGTCGTGATGCCCATCGCCGGGGCCAGCAGGGCCGCGGCGATGCCGAGGGTGCCGGTGATGCCGTTGACCAGGACGCTGCGGCCGGGGCCGGCGGCGGCCTTGCGGAGCGCCGAGTACATGGTGCCCAGGTAGCCGAAGCGGGCGGCGGCCTCGAAGGACAGGGAGGCGGGGATGCGGACGAGCGACGACGCGGGCGCGATCATCTTCTCCGCGAGTCCGCCCTGGTAGCGGTCGAGCAGCCGGACCGAGGTGGCCGAGAAACCGAAGTAGCCGGCGAAGGCGTAGCTCGCGCAGTGCACGATCCTGCCGTTGCGGCAGGCGCGGCACGCGCCGCACGTGCGGCCCGGGTTGACGTACACCCGATCGCCGGCCTCGACGCCCTCGACCCCGTCGCCGACCTCCTCGACGACACCGGCGGGGTCGAGCCCGAAGACGGCCGGGAGGGAGGGCAGGGGATTGAGCGGGAACCAAGTGGTCCAGTTGCTCAGGATGTTGGCCAGGTTGGGTACGATGTTCACGGCGTGCACGGCCACCCGGACATCGCCGGGGCCGGGCGCCGGTACGGGAATCCGCTCGATCTTCATCGGCTCGCCGACGTGGTGCATTCGCGCTGCGCGCATGGTCGAGGTCATGGCCTCTCCTCAAGGGGGCGGAGTTGTCTCCGGGTACGGCAGGTCCGAGCACTGGGTGGGTACTGGGGTGCTGTCGGCCGCTGCCGCCGCGGTCTTCCGGTGGCTCCACGGGCGGCCCCTGGCGGCAGGTGACGGCGAGGGGGACCGTCGAGGCCGTGCCAAGGGCGCTGAAGAGCGGGCGAACCCGCCACAGGTGGGTTCTTACGCGTTCGGGCTGGTGAGGGGCCGGGCGACGATGCGTCTTCCGCCGTGCTCGGGGTCGTCCCGCCGACCTCGGTGACGGTGGTCCTGCGCCGCGTCGGCCCGGTCTCACGACCGCCCGGTCAGCGGTATGCGGCGTGGCCCGTGACGGACTCGCCGACGACCAGGGTGTGGATCTCCTCGGTGCCCTCGTAGGTGAGCACCGTCTCCAGGTTGTTGGCGTGCCGCAGCACCGGGTACTCGGTGGTGATGCCGTTGGCGCCGAGGATGGTGCGGGCGTCGCGCGCGATGTCGAGGGCGGCGCGGACGTTGGCGAGCTTGCCCAGGCTGACGTGCTCGGGTCGCAGCCGGCCGGCGTCCTTGAGCTTGCTCAGGCGCAGCGCGAGCAGCTGGGAATGTACGAGGCCGACCTGCATGCCGGCGAGCTTGCGCTGGGTGAGCTGGAAGCCGGCGAGGGGCCGCCCGAACTGCTCGCGGGTCGTGGAGTAGTCCAGGGCCGACAGGTAGCAGGTGCGGGCCGCGCCGACGACACCGCACAGGATGCCGAAGCGCGCCTCGGACAGGCAGGACAGCGGCCCTCGCAGCCCGGTCACCCCCGGGAGCACCGCCGAGGACGGCAACCGCACGTCCTCCAGATGCAGTTCGGCGGTGACGGACGCGCGCAGCGACAGCTTGCTGTGGATCTCGCTCGTCGTGAAGCCGGGGGTGCCCTTGGGGACGAGGAAGCCGCGGATGCCGTCCTCGGTGCGGGCCCAGACGACGGCGACGTCGGCGATCGAGCCGTTGGTGATCCACATCTTGGTGCCGTTGAGGATCCAGTCTCCCCCACTCTCGGCTTCGCTCGAGCGGGAGGTGCCCCCACCGTCGCGCTTGGCGACGGTGCGCATACCGCCGGGGTCGGATCCCTGGTCGGGTTCGGTGAGCCCGAAGCAGCCGACCGCCTCACCGGAGGCGAGCCTGGGCAGCCACTCCTGCTTCTGTTCCTCCGAGCCGTAACGGTGGATCGGGAACATCACGAGGGAGCCCTGCACGGACACGAAACTGCGCAGTCCGCTGTCGGCGGCTTCCAGTTCGCGGCAGGCGACACCGTAGGCGGCGGCACTCGCGCCGGCACAGCCGTAGCCGTCCAGGTGCATGCCGAACAGGCCCAACTTGCCGATTACGGGGGCGAGTTCATGGGTCGGGAAGGTACCCGCCTCGAACCAGCCGGCCACGTGGTCATTCACGTGGTCGCGGACGAAGGCGGCGACGGTGTCACGGATGAGCCGTTCGTCGTCGTCGAGTTCACTGTCCAGGTCGAGGGCGTCGACGGGGTTGAGGTGGGGCATCAGGAGTTCCTCCGGGCACCGATGAGAACGAAGAGCAGGGTTGCGGGTGAGGTGGAGCGGTTGCGCCAGGCGTGCCGGGTGCCGTTCTGCACGACGACATCGCCCGGGGCGAGGGTGGCCTCGTTGCCGTCGTCGAGTTCGAGGACGATCTCTCCCTGGAGGAGGACGCCGTAGTCGACGGTGTCGGTGGTGTGCATGCCGGGGTGGTCCGGCTCGAACAGTTCGGCCAGGCCGGGACTGGTGCGCAGGCGTTCGGCGACGGCCGCGGCCGGGTCGTAGCCCTCGCTCGCGTAGACCGTGTCCGGGGGGATGACCAGGTGGATCACGCGGGTGGCGCCGGGCTCGGGGACGAACGAGGTGACGGCGACGGTCGGGTCGGTGCCGTCGAAGGGCACGGTGGGCTGGGCGGGGGTGGCCCAGACGAGTGACGAGACGAAGCCCGGGGTGTGCTGGAGTGCGTTGGTACGGGGTGGCTGCCCGTCCTCGACGACGGCGGCTTTGCCGTCCGCCGTCGGGCCGGTGACGATTCTCCGTGGCATGGTGCGGCTCCTCGGAAGGGGAGGTGCGAGGCCGTGTGTCGGCAGGTCGGGCGAGGCGCGTGGTGACGTGATCGCGGGTGCCCGAATCGGACAGACGCCGAGGGGCGGCCTTGAACAGGCCGCACGGCTCGAATTACTGAAGATGTGAGTGACTGCCTGGACTGCCGACAGCGGGTGGCGGCTCGCTGACCCGGGGCAGGGGAAGGGCAGGGGCGGCGGTGATTTCTCCGCCGTTCCTACAGTTGGTGGAGGTGCTTCGTCGGCCACCGGACGATGCGTGACCGGAAACTATGCGTAAGAATCCTGACCGTCAAGGGCCGTACAAAATGGGCCGACGTCCCACCAAACGCCTTGCGGCCCGACGGGTTCCGTCGAAGCCCCTAGGCAGGGCGCTCCTGGTTGACCAGCCTGCCGAGCAGGACCACCAGCTGGGTGACCTCCTCGTCGTCGAGGACGGCCATCCAGGCGTGCTCCCGGGCCGTCTGCCCCTCGATCGCCTGGTGCAGCAGGTCCAGCCCGGCCGGCGTCAGCGAGACACGGACGACCCGGCGGTCGTCGCGCTCACGGCGCCGTTCGACGAGCCCGCGTTCCTCAAGGGTGTTGAGCGCGCTGGACACACTCGCCCGGGTAGTGCCGGAGATGCGGGCGATCTCCCGCTGCTCCAGATCACCGAAGATCCACAGCGTGTTCATGATCCGGAAGCCGGCCCAGGTCATCCCGAGCGGCCGGTGTACGGCACCTTCGAAGTCCTGGACCAGGCGGGCAACGAGCCGGGTGAGGTGGGTGACCGCCTCGACTCCTCGGATCTGGCGCTCCGTGTGGCCCAACCCTTCGTGGTGTGCCCGTACCTTGGCGGCGAACTCGCGGGAGCGCGGATGATCGACGGCGTCACCGGGGACATCCGACACGGACAGGGCTCCCTTCAGAGGCGGCGGCGCTGTGAGAGCGCCCGGCAGATTCAGCGGCTGATCGGATTGCGCATCGTACCCACCCCCGAGACCTGGGTCGTCAGCGTCATCCCGGGCTCCAGGTACAGCCGAGGCGTGCGCCGGACCCCGCAGCCGGCCGGAGTGCCGGTGAAGACCAGGTCGCCCGGCTCCAGGGTCACGTACCGGGACAGCCAGGCGACCAGCTCGGGGACGCTGAAGATCAGGTCCGAGGTCCGGCCGCGCTGCACCTCCAGGTCGTCGACCCAGCCCACGACCTCGATGTCGTCCGGGTCGTCGTACTCGTCGACGGTCGCCATCACCGGCCCGCACGGGCTGAAGGTGTCGTAGGACTTGGCGAGGCTGAACTGGTTCAGCGGCTTGCGCCACTGCTCCTTGCGGTCGGTGACGTCCTGGCCGGCGGTGACGCCCGCGATGTTCTGCCACACGTCCGCCGGCTCCACGGCGCGCATGGTGCGGCCGATCACCACCACGACCTCGGCCTCGAAGTCGACCTTGTCGATGCCCACGGGCACGGACACCGGCTCGTACGGGCCGGCCAGCGAGCTGGGGAACTTGGCGAAAATGCCGGGCTCTGCCGGGATGGGCATGCCCGACTCCTCCGCATGACCGCGATAGTTGAGCGCCACACCCAGGATCTTTCCGGCGCGCGGAGAGACCGGGCCCAGGTGCTTCTCGTCGTAGGCGACCGGGTCGGCGTCGGTCGCTGCCTGCGCGAGCCTCCGCAGTTCGTCGTGGTTCGACAGGTCGTACAGCACGGCGGGGTCGGGGCCGAGCGCCCCGTTGCTGGCCTTCTCCACGTCGAGGGCGCGGTCGCCGACGATGATGGTGGCCCGGCCGGCGAGGTTGGCGAGCTTCATACGTGTTTTCTCCTGGGAGTTGGGGTGGGTGGTCAGGACACCGTCGGTGCCGGCAGCGGGAGTTCCTCGCGCAGCACGGCGATGTCCGGTTCGGGCTGGATACGGAAGGTATTGATCGCCATGGCCACGGTCTGGTACTGGCCGACCGTGTACACGAGATCGATGAGCTGCTCGGTGGCGAGGTGCTCGCGCAGCTCCTTCCACACGGCGTCGTCCAGGTCGGCCCCCCTGAACAGCTGATCGGTAGCGGCGAGCAGGGCCCGCTCCACGCCGCCGAACCCGGGATCGCCGGGCCGGCCGAGGGCGCGGATCTCGTCGTCGGACACCCCGGCCCGGCGGGCGATGCGGACGTGCTGCAACCACTCGTAGTCGGCCTGGGCGAGCCAGGCGATCCGCAGGATCACCAGTTCACGGGACCTCGCGGGCAGCGTGTTCTTGCCCAGGACGTGGTTGCCGAAGACGAGGAAGCGGCGCAGCGCGTCCGGGTGGGCGGCCAGGGTCGCCCAGATCGCGTAGATGTCGCCGTCGCCGTTGCGGTACGGGCGCAGAGCTTCCAGCGTCTTGTCCGGTATGTCCTTCTCCTCGACCGGAGACAGACGCGGCTCAGTTGCAGGCATGACATGGCCCTTCACGAGTGACCGGCTGTGGTTCACGCCGCAGACCATAAGTAGATAGAACGCTGATAGTCAACAGGTTTACATTTCTGGGTTTCGCCTGTATGAATTTTGATGATTAGAACTCGAACGATCGCCTGGTCGGGCAGCCGGACCGTCCCGCGCCCCGAGCAGGCCACACAACGATCTTGGGAGGTCTCGGTGAGCATTCGCAGCCTGGGTTACCTCGGCATCGGCACCCCTGACCCCGACGGCTGGGTCGCCTACGCCAACGACGTCATCGGCACCATGCCCGTCGGTCCACCGGGTTCCCCGCAGGAGCGGAAGCTGCGGCTGGACGAGCATCCGTACCGGTTCAGTGTCGAGAGCGCCGAGTCCGGAGGCGTCACCCGGATCGGCTGGGAGATCGGCGATCCGGGCGGCCTGGAGCAGATGGCGCTGCGCCTGCGCACCCACGCAGTGGAGGTCCACGAGGGGACGCCCGAGGAGTGCGCCGACCGGCAGGTCGACCACATGGTGTGGTTCGACGGGCCCTGCGCGGTGCGCACCGAACTGTTCACCGGCCGGCACCTGTCGCCCGCGCCCTTCGTCTCGCCGCTCGGCGTGACGTTCGTGACCGGGGATCAGGGGATGGGACACGTGGTGCTGAAGTCGCCCCGCGCACTGGAGGCGGTCGACTTCTACCGGGACGTCATGGGTTTCCGGCTCAGCGACGTGACGCACCTGCCGCTGGGCGGGACGTTCTACTTCATGGGCTGCAATCCCCGCCACCACAGCATCGCCTTCGTCGAGTCACGCAAGCGCGAGGGCACGCACCACATCCTGTGCGAGGTCTCGGACATGGACGCCGTCGGCCGCGCCCATGACCGGGCCCGCGCCCACAAGGTCCCGCTGATGGCGACGCTCGGCCGGCACTCCAACGACCTGATGTTCTCCTTCTACATGCGCTCCCCCGCCGGCTTCGGCATCGAAGTGGGCTCCGAGGGACGGCGGGTGGACGACGAGACCTGGGTGAGCCGCGTCTACCACTCGGACATCTGGGGCCACCACCCGGTCAACGAAGGCGACGACGCGTACGCGGGAACGGAAGGGACGGCCTGATGAGACTGCTGCCGAGCTATGTACAGGACCGGTGGTACACGCCGACCGGGGACGGCACGCCTGTGTACGACGCGGTCACCGGCGAGGAGATCGCCCGGGCCTCGTCCTCGGGTATCGACATGGCGGGGGCGCTTCACCACGCGCGTACCGTCGGCGGGCCGGGACTGCGCGCGCTCACCTTCCACCAGCGCGCCGCACTGCTCTCGGACCTCGCCGCCCACCTGCGCGGGCACCGCGAGGAGTTGTACGCGATTTCCGCCCGGACGGGCGCGACGCTGTACGACTCGAAGTTCGACATCGACGGCGGCATCAGGGTGCTGCTTCACTACGCCGCGCTGGGGCTGCGTGAACTGCCCGGCGGGGACGAGCGGTTGGCCTACGCGGAAGGTCCGCTGGAGTCCCTGAGCCGGGACGGCAGCTTCCTCGGCGGGCACGTCTGCACTCCGCTGCGGGGCGCGGCAGTGCAGATCAACGCGTACAACTTCCCGGTATGGGCCCCTCTGGAGAAGCTGGCCCCGGCCCTGCTGGCCGGCGTGCCCAGCCTGATCAAGCCCGCCACCCCGACCTGCGTACTGACCAGCCGTCTGGTTGAGCTGATCGTGGAGTCCGGGCTGCTGCCGCCCGGCAGTCTCCAGTACGTCTGCGGCAGCGCCGGGGACCTGCTCGACCACCTCATCGAGCAGGACCTCGTGTCGTTCACCGGCTCGGCGGCCACAGCCGAACGGCTGCGCACCCACCCAGCGGTCGTCCGGCAGGCAGTGCGCTTCAACGCCGAAGCGGATTCCGTCAACTGCTCGGTGCTCGGCCCGGACGCCACGCCCGGTACTGCGGAGTTCGACCTCTACATCGACCAGTTGGTCACCGAGATGACCGTGAAGGCGGGGCAGAAGTGCACCGCGATCCGCCGCGCCTTCGTGCCCGCCGACCTGATGGACGCGGTCGGTGAGGCCGCCGCCGCCCGGCTGGCGAAGGTCGTCGTGGGGGCACCGTCCGACCCCGCGGTGCGCATGGGCGCCCTGGCCGGGCTCGCGCAGCGCGACGAGGTACGCCGCTGCGTGAAGACGCTCCTCGACTCCGCGCGCCTGGTCTTCGGGCACCCGGACCGGGTGGACGTCCGGGGCGCCGACGCCGAACGGGGCGCGTTCCTCTCCCCGTTGCTGCTGCGCTGCGACGACCCGGGCGCCTCCGCACCGCACGAGGTGGAGGCGTTCGGCCCGGTCAGCACGCTCATCCCCTACACGTCACCGGAGCACGTGGCCTTCCTGGCCTCCCTCGGCCGAGGCAGCCTCGCGGGGTCCGTCGTCACCGGCGACGCGGCCTTCGCCCGTGAGGTGGTGCTGGGGGTCGCGCCCTGGCACGGCAGGCTGCTGGTCCTCGACACCGAGTCCGCCAAGGCGTCCACCGGCCACGGCTCCCCACTGCCCGCCCTGATCCACGGCGGTCCCGGACGGGCCGGCGGCGGCGAGGAGATGGGCGGCGTCCGCGGCGTTCTCCACCACATGCAGCGCACCGCCCTCCAGGGCAGCCCGCGCATGCTGGCCACGCTCACCGGCCACACGGCCGAGGAGCGGTGACGGGCGGGAACGCCCGCCTCTGAACCCCGTGGGAGGCCCCTACCCCTGCCTCCCACGGCGACAGGCGGCCGGGCCGGCGCCACGACGGGATGTCCGCCACCGCACGGCGGGCACCCTGGCCGGCCCGGCCGCCGGGCAGTCACCGCGGACGGCGATGGCGACTTCTCCTCCCAGTGCCGCGCCTGCCCAGCAGGCCCAGATCTTCGGCCCCACTGGCACTTGTACCTTCCCGTGCCGCACCGCGTTGCCGACCAGCTCGCTCACAACGATCTCGGTGGAGCCACCCCGGCGCGCCCGGGCCTTGGACAGAGGGGCGACCCGCCAGAGCCCCGTGGAGTCCGGCGGGCCGCCCGCCGATCAGGCCGGCCGGTTTCTCTCAGGCTGCCTTCTCGGTGACCGTCAGGGCTCCCTTGCGGATCGTCGCCAGGCGCGGTGCCTTCTTCGCGATGGAGGAGTCGTGGGTGACCACGATGAAGGTCAGTCCGTGCTCCTTCCACATGGACTCCAGCACATCCATGATCTCGTCACGCATGGACTCGTCGAGGTTGCCGGTGGGTTCGTCCGCGAGCAGCACCTTGGGCCGCTTCACCAGGGCCCGCGCGATAGCCACACGCTGCTGCTGACCGCCGGACATCTCGGAGGGAAGGTGGCCGAGGCGTTCCCCGAGACCCACCGACTTCAGCGCCTCGGCTGCCCGTTCACGCCGCTCGGAAACCTTGACACCGAGTGGCACGAGCGCCGTCTCGACGTTCTCCTGAGCGCTCAGCGTGGGAATGAGGTTGAAGCTTTGGAAGACAAAGCCGATCGACTGTGACCGCACCTTCGTGAGCCTGGCCTCGGACAGCCTGGCCAGATCGATGCCGTCGAGTTCCACGCTTCCCGAGGTGGGCCGGTCGAGTCCGCCGAGCATCTGAAGGAGCGTGGACTTGCCGCCGCCGGTGGGGCCCTGGATGACGAGCCGGTCACCGTCCGCGATCGTCAGGTCGACGCCGGCGAGCGCGTGGACCGTCTCCCTGCCCTTGCGGTACTGCTTGGTGACGCCTCTGAGCTGATACAAGGTGCAACTCCAATGAGAATCGAGGGGTTTCGCGCACTGGCCTACGGATGCGCGGTTTGCCTGTGGGTGCGCGGCGCGGGCGAAGGTCCGGGCCGCGCACCGGACGTCTACGGTTCATGTGGACGCAGGATGGAGCCCCGCCCCGGGTGCGTACCGACGCGATGTGGACGCGGGGCGGAAGGATCATCGACGGCCGGGCCGGCCCGGGGAGGGCGGCCCGGCCGTCTGGCCTACTCCACGCGGCGCAGCGCGTCCGCCGGCCGCAGCCGGGAGGCGCGCCAGCCGCCGAAGGCACCCGCGATCAGCCCACCCGCGACGGCGAGGCCGACGGCGGTACCGATGGTGGTCAGGCTGATGGGCGCGGTCAGCGCGACCTCGAAGGCCTGGGACGCGGACTGCCGCACGGGGCCGCCCATGCCGCCAGGACCTGCCGTCCCGCCGGTGGCACCGATCTGGGCCTGGAGCGTCGGGCTGACCGCGGTGACGGTGTACGCTCCCGCGAGGCCCAGGGCGATTCCGAGTACGCCGCCCGCCAGCCCGTTCACGACCGCCTCGCCGACGACCTGCCGGGTGACACGGCCCGACTTCCAGCCCAGCGCCTTGAGAGTGCCGAACTCCCGTACGCGGCGGGAGACGGCCGACATGGTCAACAGGCCGGCGACGAGGAACGCGGCCACGAGCACCGCGATGGACAGCCACTTGCCGACATTCGAGGCGAGGCTGGAGGCCGTGGACAGGGAGCCGGATACTGTGTCCGCCAGATCGGCCGAAGTGGTCACGGTCGTACCGGAGATGTTCTGCTGGATGGTGCTCTTGACGGCGTCGATCCGCTGCGAGTCGGTCACCTGGACGTAGACCGTGGTGACCCTGTCCTTGGAGTCGGACAGGGCCTGGGCCTGCTCAACAGGGATGTAGAGGTTGGCGGTCGCGTCACCGCTGTCTGGTGTGGCGATGCCGATGATCTCGAACTTGGTACCGGAGATCGTGACGGCGTCACCGAGGGCGAGGTCCTTCTCCTTGGCATACGACTCGTCGACGACCGCGACCTTGGCGTCGGTCTCGGAGCTCCTGAACGTACGACCCTTGCTGATCTTGGAAGAGGTCAGCGGGCCGATGGCGAGGTTGGTGACGTCGGTGCCGTAGACGGTATAGCTGTTGACCTCGAAATCGGCGCCGCCGCCCTGGACTCTGCCCTGCCCTCCGCCGGGGCCGCCCTGGCCCGGCTGGATCTCGCCCTGGGCGAACTGGCCGTTGACCTTGACGACGTTGAGGCTCAACCCGCCGACCGCCTCGGCGACCCCCTGCTGCTCGCCGACCTTGGTGACGGTGCTGGATGACAGGGTCTGGAAGCCCTGGACCATGACGCGGTCGGTGCTCTGCTCCTCGCCGGAGCCGCTGTCCTTGGCGTCGAACTGGAAGCGCGGCCGTCCCTCCGCATCACCCTCTTCCGGCGGCTCGGCCGCCTTGGTAACGGTCATGTCGGTCCCCAGGCCGTACAACGACTGGAGGACCTTGCCCTGGGCCTGCTCCATACCGGCCGAAACGGAGCTGACGACGATGACAAGTGCGATGCCGAGCGCGAGCCCGGAGGCGACGACGAGCGCTGCCTTTCTGCGGCGGCGCAGTTCGCGCCTCAGATAGGTGAAGAACATGCCATAACGATATGTATGCACCATGATGATGAGATAAGTTACTTATAAGAGAATCATGAGGTTTTGTAGGCGAATTGAACGAGGGGATGCGCCCGACATCGGAGAGCGCGGAACCACAGCCGTCAGTCGGCACTCCATACGGCAGCCAGGATCGGTAGAGCGGTCGTTGCGACGAGCGCCACCGCCAGGCAACCGGCGATCAGCCGTCTTTTGAGACGGCGACAGACCTCCTCGTACTCGGTCCGCAGCTCGCGGGCCCGCAAGTCGGTTCGCTGCCAGGAGAGTCGGCAGAGGCCCACATACATGTCGACGAACTCCCGCTCGATCTCGTGGCGTTGATCATCCGTCAGCCAGTCCAGGTGCGCGGTGCACTGCTCGGCGGCCGCCCGCCCCTCCGCACGGGCGGCCTCGATGAGCAGATGGCCTTCGACCTCGTTGATCAGCGTTCGCGCCTCCACCGGCCGGCCCCGCATCGCCGTCATCGCGGGCTTCGCTCGACCACGGCCGACCCGGTGCGGGCCGTGTCCACTTCAGGGTGGTGCAGGTCGAACGCCGGGGATTCACTGCGGATCCGCGGCATCGTGATGAAGTTGTGCCGCGGCGGCGAGCAGGAGGTCGCCCACTCCAGGGAGCGGCCGTAGCCCCACGGGTCGTCGACGCCGACCGGCTTGCCGTACTTGGCCGTCTTCCAGACGTTGTAGAAGAACGGCAGGACCGACATGCCGAGCAGGAACGAGCTGATCGTCGAGATCGTGTTCAGCGCGGTGAAGCCGTCGGCCGCGAGGTAGTCCGCGTACCGGCGCGGCATGCCCTCGGCACCCAGCCAGTGCTGGACCAGGAACGTGCCGTGGAAGCCGATGAACAGCGTCCAGAAGGTGATCTTGCCGAGCCGCTCGTCCAGCATCTTGCCGGTCCACTTCGGCCACCAGAAGTGGAAGCCGGAGAACATCGCGAACACCACGGTGCCGAAGACGACGTAGTGGAAGTGGGCCACCACGAAGTACGAGTCCGAGAGGTGGAAGTCCATCGGCGGCGAGGCCAGGATGACACCGGTCAGACCACCGAAGGTGAAGGTGATCAGGAAGCCGGTCGCCCACAGCATCGGCGTCTCGAAGGACAGCGAGCCCTTCCACATCGTGCCGATCCAGTTGAAGAACTTCACACCCGTCGGGACCGCGATCAGGAAGGTCATGAAGGAGAAGAACGGCAGCAGCACACCGCCGGTGACGTACATGTGGTGCGCCCACACCGTCACGGACAGACCCGCGATCGAGATCGTCGCGCCGATCAGACCCATGTAACCGAACATCGGCTTACGGGAGAAGACCGGGATGACCTCGGAGATGATGCCGAAGAACGGCAGCGCGATGATGTACACCTCTGGATGGCCGAAGAACCAGAAGAGGTGTTGCCACAGCAACGCCCCGCCGTTGGCGGAGTCGAAGATGTGGGCACCGAACTTGCGGTCCGCCTCCAGGGCGAACAGCGCGGCCGCCAGCACCGGGAAGGCCAGCAGGACCAGGACACCGGTCAGCAGCACGTTCCAGGTGAAGATCGGCATGCGGAACATCGTCATGCCCGGAGCGCGCATGCAGATGATCGTGGTGATGAAGTTGACCGAGCCGAGGATCGTGCCGAAGCCGGAGAAGGCCAGACCCATGATCCACATGTCGGCGCCGATGCCCGGGGAGCGGACCGCGTCCGAGAGCGGGCTGTAGGCGAACCAGCCGAAGTCGGCCGCGCCCTGCGGCGTGAGGAAGCCGCCCACCGCGATGAGCGAGCCGAACAGGTACAACCAGTAGGCGAACATGTTCAGCCGGGGGAAGGCCACGTCGGGCGCGCCGATCTGGAGCGGCATGATCCAGTTCGCGAAACCGGCGAACAGCGGCGTCGCGAACATCAGCAGCATGATCGTGCCGTGCATCGTGAACGCCTGGTTGAACTGCTCGTTCGACATGATCTGATTGCCGGGGCGGGCCAGTTCGGCGCGCATCAGCAGCGCCATCACGCCGCCGATGAGGAAGAACGCGAACGACGTGACGAGATACAGCGTGCCGATCGTCTTGTGGTCGGTGGTCGTCAGCCACTTGACGGCCTTCGCACCCGCAGGCCGTTCTGCCGCGAGTGCGGGTGTGTGAGCGCTATCCGCCGCATCCCGCGTGGCCATCCTCATGCGTGCGCACCCCTCTGCCTGCTCTGCTCCTGCGCCCGCCACGGGCGCACCAGGAACACCAGGCACAGAGCGGCGCAGATCAGCGAACCAAGCATGGTGGCCGCCATCGGCATGGCGCTTGAGGTGCCGAACGCGCCGACGAGCGGTGAGGCGAGGGCGCCGAACAGGAACTGGATACCACCGAGCAGCGCGGACGCGGCTCCGGACGCCTCCCGCCCGAGCGACTGCCCCAGACTCATACTGGCCGGGAAGATGCCGCCGATACCGAAGGCGGCGAAGAAGAGGGTGACCCAGGTGCCGGCCAGGCTGCCGCCGACCGTGACCAGGAGGAGCACCTGGACCAGTACGGCGGCCACCGCGACCGCCACCGACGCGCTCAGCAGCGTGCCCATCGTCAGTCGCCGCGAGAGCACGCCGAACACCGCACCGGCGAGCAACATGCCGCACGCGTTCACCGCGAAGACCAGGCTGTAGAGGCCGGCGGAGGTGTCGTACACCTCCTGGAAGACGAAGCTGGAGCCGGCGATGCAGGCGAAGAGCGCAGCCGCGGCGAACGCCAGCGTGAGTGTGCAGCCGAGGAAGGCGCGATGGCCCAGCAGTCGGCCCATGGCGTGGAAGCTGCCGGCCACCCCGCCCTGGTGGCGCCGCTCCGGCGGGAGGGACTCGGGGACCCCGGGCAGGACCGCGAGGAAGAGCAGGACCCCGAAGAGCGCGAGTGCCACGAAGGTGGCCCGCCAGCCTCCGGCGGACAGCAGGCCGCCGCCGACCACCGGCGCGATGACGGGCGCCACGCTCAGCACCATGGTCAACAGCGAGAAGTAGCGGGGCAGTTCGGGTCCGTGGAAGCGGTCGGTGAGGACCGCGCGGGCCAGCACCATGCCCGCGGCACCCGCGACACCCTCCAGAAAGCGGGCGGCTATCAGCATCTCGATGGTCGGGGCGAAGGCGCACACCAGCGACAGCACGGCGAACAGCGCGGTGCCGGAGACCAGCAGCCGGCGGCGGCCGAGGCGGTCGCTGAGCGGGCCGATGAGCAGCTGGCCGATGACCAGACCGGCCAGGAAGGAGGTCATGGACAACTGCACGGCGGAGTCGCTCGCGTGCAGCGCGCGGCCCATCTCCGGGAAGCCGGGGACGTACATGTCGGTCGCGAGCGGCGCGATCGCGGTCAGTGCGCCCAGCAGCGCGATCAGCACACCGGCCCGTCGGGGCGGGGTGGTGACGGCCGACGTCTCGGATGCCGGTTCGGAAGTCGTGGTGGGTACCATGGACTACACAGTAAACTGTTTGTCTACCGGTTAACAATTGGCGGTAACAATGACTTCTCCGTCGACCCCCGAGGACTTCCGCGCCATGTGGACGGCAGCACGCCCCGACCTCGATACCTCCCCCATGGACATCGTGGGCCCCATCAAGCGCATCGAGGCCATGCTGACCACCGCCCTGGAGCCGTTGTACGAGGGCGCCCCGCTGACCGCTCCGGAGCTCGACGCCCTCGTACAACTCCGGCATGCCCAGGGTCCGGTGATCGCCCGTCGGCTCGCCGAAACCCTGGGATGCTCCCGCGCGGCCGTCAGCAAGACACTGGCCAAGCTGGAGAAGCGCGGCTTCGTCGAGCGCCGTCCGAGCCCCGCCGACCGGCGCGCCGCACTGGTCACCGTCACACCGGCGGGATGCGACGCGATCGACACGATGTTCCCCCGGCAACTGGCGACGGAGGCCGAGTTGCTCGACAGCCTCGGCGCGGAGCGCGAGCGGGTGGTGGAGGCGCTGAACCTGCTGGAGAAGGTCCTTCAGCAGCGGGTGACGAGGCAACGGGCCTGACCCCAGTGACCGGCGGCCCACCGCTCCGCGCGGTACGCCCGGCTTGTCGCCTCCGCGTCAGGCGGCGCTGCGGAGCCGTTCGATGTCGTCGAGGACCTCGGCGGCGGCGAGGGGACCGGCCGCACTGCTCCACACGTCTCCGTCGACCACGTCGACATCGCCCGTCCTCACCGCCCGCAGGCGGGCGAAGGCCGGCTGCGCCTTGGCCGCCGCCAGGGCCTTCTCGCCGTCGGCGTTGAGGGTGGTGAGGTAGATGCGGTCGGCGTCGATCTCCCCCAGGTTCTCCAGGCTGAGCGGGTCGGTGTGCGGCTTGCCGGTGAAGGCCGCGGCGGGCGAGATCCGGTCGCCGGTCAGTTTCAGCAGACGACTGGGCATCAGCGCGGATGACAGGATCACCGGGCCGGTGGCCATCCAGCGGACGACGACCGCCGTTCCCGTGCCGTCGGCGGAGCGGCCGCCGGCGATGTCCTCGGCCCGCTGCTCGATGCCGGTGAGAAGCCGCTCCGCTGCGGCCTCCTTGCCGAGCGCGGCGGCGACGGTGCGGGTCTCGCTCTCCCAGTCACCGAAGCGGGCCGGCTCGGGCACCACCGTCGGCGCGATCGCCTTGAGCGCGTCGTACTGCTCCCGGGGCGTGCCGGAGGCGGCGAGGATGAGCTCGGGCCGGGCGGCGGCGACGGCTTCCAGGTTGGTCTCCGCGACGGTGCCGACGAGGGCGATGCCCGGCACCTTCTCGGCGAGGTAGGGCGATACGGCATTACCCCCCCGACTGGACAGCGTGCCCACCGGTTCGACACCCAGGGCGAGGGTGCTGTCCAGTGCCGTGTCCCCCAGCGCGACCACCCGGCGGGGAGCGGCCGGGACCTCGACAGCGCCGTAGGCGGTGCGTACCGACACGGACGACGCCCTCCTGCCCTCCACGGCGGTCGGCCCGGGCGACCCAGTGGTGCAGGCGGTGAGCAGGGCAAGGGGGACCACGGCAACGGCGGCGGCGAAACGGCGACGCGGCAGCGTGGACGACGAAAACGAGGGCAACGAACGGCGCATGGCGACTCCCTGCGAAATATACCTCTGAGACAGATGTACTGTTAGGGCAACCTAACCACACACGTCTCGCGGGGCGTGTCAGTCGTCGGAGGTCAGCCAGTGCTCGACGGGAACCAGAGGCGGACCGTCAGCGGCTCCGCTGCGGTGGGCCTCGCCGTGCCGGTCGCCCTGCTCGCTCTGACCGGCCTCGCATCCCTGCTGATCGGCAGCGGCGAGGTGGGGCCGGTCCGCTCGTGGCGGGAGGTGGCCGGCGGTGCCGGGGACGCTGAGGCGGCGTTCGCCGTGTGGCACCTGCGCTGGCCCCGCACCGTCGTGGCGGTGGCCGTCGGCGCGGCGCTGGGCACGGCCGGGGCGGTGCTCCAGGCGGTCGCGCGCAATCCGCTCGCCGAGCCCGGCCTGCTCGGTGTCAGTGCCGGTGCCTCCACGGGCGTCGTGCTGGTGATCACGCTGGGCGGCAGCGTGGCCACACTGGGCCCGCACATCGCCGTGACCGGCGCCCTGCTCGGCTGCCTCGCCGCGGTCGGGGCGGCGCGGCTGCGGGGCGTCGGCGACGATCCGCTGCGGCTCGTCCTGGCCGGCGCCGCGCTCAGCGGACTGCTGGGGTCTTTCACCTCCGTGCTGCTGCTCGTCGATCAGCGCACCGCCGACGAGGTGCGGTTCTGGACGGTGGGAGGCGTCGCCGGACGCGATGTCGGCGAGCTGGCCGAGGTGACACCCGCCCTGCTGCTCGGCGGGCTGCTCGTGCTGCTCGTGGCGCGCCCGCTCGCCGCCCTGGCCCTCGGCGAGCAGGCGGCCGCCTCACTGGGGCACCGGCCGGGCCGCACCCGCCTCACCGCCATCGTCGCCGTGGCACTGCTCGTGGGCGGCGCCACCGCGGTCGCCGGACCGATCGGCTTCGTCGGTCTCGTGGTGCCCTTCGCGGCACGGGCGCTGGTCGGTCCCGACCTGCGCCGGGTGCTTCTACCGTCGCTCCTGCTGGGGCCGGTCGTCGTGCTGGCCGCCGATGTCACCGCACGACTGCTGGTACGCCCCTACGAGATGCCCCTCGGCGTGGTCACCGCTGTGATCGGCGCCCCCGTACTCGTCGCCGTGGTGCGCTCCCGACGGGTGCCGGCGCTGTGACCGCGACCGCCGCGCCGCCCCCGGAGGCACCCCGAGGCACCCTGCTGCTGCGTGTCGGCGGTGCGTCAGCACTGCTGAACCTGCGGGAGGTTGCCGGGTTCGCCGTACTCGCCGGTGCGCTGCTCCTCGCCGTCACCACCGCCCTCGCTGTCGGCACCGTACCCATGGGGCCGCTGCGCTCACTGCCCGCGCTGGCCGGTGCCGGCGACCCGGCCGACGTACTCGTCGTGCAACGGCTGCGAGCGCCACGGCTGGTCGCCGGACTGCTCGTCGGCGCCGCCCTCGGCGTCTCCGGCTGCCTGATGCAGACCCTTGCGCGCAACCGGCTCGCCACCCCGGGCACCGTGGGCATCGACGACGGCGCCACCGCCTTCGCGGTCGCCTCCGTCGTGGGCGCGTCCACCTCGCTCGCCCCCTCCGCGATGGCCCTCGCCGGAGCCGCCACCGCCGCGGCACTGACCCTCGGCCTCGCGGGCGGAGCGGGCACCTCCGGCTACCGCTTCGTCATCGTCGGACTCGGCGTGGGCGCGGTACTCGGCGCGGTCACCAGCCTGCTGCTGGTCCGCGCGCCGATCGACGCCGCCAACGCCGCGTTCCCCTGGGCGGTGGGCACACTCAACGCACGCCCCACCACACCCGTGGCATTGCTCGGACTCGGCCTCGCGGCATGTCTGCCGCTCGCTCTGCTGGCCGGACGACGGCTGACGGTGCTGCTCCTGACCGACAAGGTGGCGGCCGGTCTCGGCGTGCGGGTACGCGCGGTGCGGCTCGCCGCCCTCGCGCTCGCCGTCGTGTGCGCCGGCCTCGCGGTCGCCGTCGGGGGGCCGCTCGGCATGGTCGCCCTGCTCGCGCCCGAGACCGCCCGCCGCGTCTGCGGCCCGCACGGCGTTCCCGTGCTCGGCAGCGCACTGGCGGGAGCGGCGCTCGTCCTCCTCGCCGACACCGCCGGACGCACCGTCACCACACCCGTCGAGGTGCCGGCCGGGCTCGTCACCGCGGTGGTCGGCAGCCCGTACCTGATCTGGCTTTTGCTCAGCTCACACCCACGGAGGCTGCCATGACCCACCCCACCACCGCCCCGTCGACGGAGGCCGCCCCTCCGCCGCCGACGGAGGACGCGGCCGTCCCGTCGGCCGTACTTCGCGCCGACGACCTCACGCTCGCGCACGGGCAGTCGATCGCTGTGGACACCGTACGGCTCGCTCCCCCACCGGGCCGCCTGACCGCCGTGGTCGGCCCGAACGGCTGCGGCAAGAGCACGCTCCTGGCGGGGCTGAGCCGACTGCACCGCCCCAAGGGCGGCAGCGTCCTGCTCGACGGCCGGATCCTGGCCCGGCTGCCCGTCCGGGAGGCCGCCCGCCGCATCGGCCTGCTCCCCCAGTCCGCCCAGGCCCCGGACGGACTGACCGTCGCCGATCTGGTCCGGTTCGGCCGGCAGCCACACCAGGGCTTGCTGCGGCAATGGTCGCCACGGGACCAGCAGGCCGTGGACCGGGCGCTCGCCGCGACCAGCATGACGGCACTGGCCGACCGCCCCCTGGAAACCCTGTCGGGCGGACAGCGGCAACGCGCCTGGATCGCCATGACGGTGGCTCAGGAGACGCCGGTACTGCTGCTGGACGAGCCGACGTCCGCGCTCGACCTGGGCCACCAGATCGAAGTCTTCGAACTGCTACGGGAACTGACCACCGTCGGCCGCACGGTCGTGGTCGTCGTGCACGACCTCGTCCTGGCGTGCCGCTACGCCGACCACCTCGTCGCCATGCAGGCCGGCCGGGTGGTCGCCGAGGGCACCCCGCACGAGACTGTCACGCCCGAGCTGATCCGCCGTCTCTACGGCGTGGAAGCGGACGTGCTGCGCGACCCGGAGACCGACGGCCCGTTGGTCGTCCCCCGAGGGCTCGCCCGATGAGCGGTGTCACCCCGGTCGGCATCCTCGCCCTCTGCCTCCGGGTCGGCCTCCTCGAGGGCGTCCAGCAGCCGGCGCAGTGCGGGCATCGCCCGGTCAAGTGCCCGGCGGTCGGCCTCGTCCAGGCTCAGCAGCGCCGCCGACAGCACCTCGTCACCGGCCGCGACCCAGGCGGCAAGACGGTCCACCGCCTCCTCGGTCAGGTACAGCCGCGCGGCCCGCCGGTCCGAACGGTCACGGTCCCGCCTCAGCAGCCCCGCACGGACGAGCTCGCCCACGATGGTCGACACCGTGTTCGGCACCAACTGGAGTCGCTCGGCCACGGCTCGCGGCCCGATCCCCGGATGCGCCTCGACCGTGCGGAGCACCTCGACCTGCGCATCGGGCAGCCGCTCCGCCGAAGCCTGCCGGCGCACGGCACGGCGCGCGACCCGCGACACGGCCCCGAGCAACGGCAACTGCCGAACGAGCCCCAGCACCTCCGCATACTCCCGCTCAGGACCGGTCACCGCACCACCGAACGGCCAGGTCTCGACGCAGCGGCACCAGGACACCAACGAACAGGAAGAACGACATGACAACGCACGAAACGACTCTACGGTCCCACGCCGACGTTCCCACAGCGCGGGCCGAGCGGTGGCGCAAGCAGCTCGCCTCCCACCTCGGCCGCAAGTGCGAGGTGGTACGCGACGGCGACACGATCACGCTCCTGCTCGCCGGCGGCTCCTGCGCCATGACCTACGACGCCACGACCCTGCGCCTGGACGCCGGCGGGCCCGACCAGGACACCCTGGCCCAGGTTCAGCACGTCATCGGCGTGCACCTCGAACGGTTCGCCTCCGAGGAGGGACTGCGCGTCGCCTGGCACCGCGCCGAGACCGCCCTGCGTTCGTACACAGGGGACCCCACCCGGCGGGCGAACGCCGCGATCCCGGGGCTCCATCGACAGGTCGCGGGAGGCGAAGAAGGTCCGGTTGGCCTCGCCCACCGTCTCCAGCTCACGGCACAGCAACTCGCGGCGCACCGCCCAAACGGCGAAGACACAGGACAGCGATGACCGCCCTGCGATCGGGAGTCACCTGGCAAGGTCTGGTTCGCCGCGGACCTGCTGAGGCCGAGCGAGGGCGGGGTACGACACCGCACCCCGCTCCTGACGCGTCAAACCGCCTGCCCGGCCCCAGCCGCCTCCTGCTTCTTCGAAGCCCGCAGGCTGGTGATCGTGGTGACGGCCAGGACGAGCACGATGAAGGTCAGTGAGAAGGGGATGCTGATCTCGGGCACGTGGACGCCCGACTCGTGCAGGGCGTGCAGCACCAGCTTCACACCGATGAAGCCCAGGATGATCGACAGGCCGTAGGAGAGGTGGACGAGCTTCTTCAGCAGGCCGCCGATGAGGAAGTACAGCTGGCGCAGGCCCATCAGGGCGAAGGCGTTCGCGGTGAACACGATGTACGGGTCCTGCGTCAGCCCGTAGATCGCGGGGATGGAGTCGAGGGCGAACAGCACGTCGGTGGAGCCGATCGCGAGCATCACGACCAGCATCGGAGTCATGATCCGCTTGCCGTTCTCGGTGATGAACAGCTTCGTGCCGTGATAACGGTCGGCCACCCCGAAGCGCTGCTCCGCCATCTTCAGCAGCTTGTTCTCCTGGTACTCCTCCTCGTGGTCCTGCTTGCGGGCGTCCTGGATCAGCTTCCAGGCGGTCCAGACGAGGAAGGCTCCGAAGATGTAGAACACCCAGGAGAAGGCGGTGATGATCGCCGCGCCGGCCGCGATGAAGACGGCCCGCAGCACCAGGGCCATCAGGACGCCGACCATCAGCACCCGCTGCTGGTACTGCGAGGGCACCGCGAACTTCCCCATGATCAGGACGAACACGAAGAGGTTGTCGACGCTCAGCGACTTCTCGGTGATGTACCCGGCGAAGAACTCACCCGTGGGCCCGCTCCCAGCGAAGTACCACACCCCCAGTCCGAACAACACGGCCAGGACGACCCACACCACCGTCCACGTACCGGCCTCCCTGACGGACACGTCATGGGGCTTGCGGCCGACCAAGAAGTCGACGGCCACCAGCACGCACAGAGCTGCCACAGTCAGCAGCCAGACGGCAAGGGAGACGTTCACTGGTACTCCGGGTGCAGGTGGAAAGAGGGGACGAGAAGCAGCGAGGGCGCGACGATCAGGGCGAACGCTTGGAACGCGCGGGAGTACAGGAATCCCCGGGGTCCGGCATGGTGGCTCCATCCTCGTGACGGCATGGAGGATGGTGGCGGAAGGCGGCCAGGCACCTCAACGTAACTAATGCACGAGTGTGGCGCACGTCACAACAAGACATCGATACGCCTCTGCTGGAGAGCGCCGAGCCACTGTTGTCGGCACATCACCTCGACAGCAGCGCTTGGCGCACCGGAGCGCGTTCCGGCTGACGTTGTCGCACCCACTCGACCGACTCCACCCGGACATGCGCATCCCGGCAGACAGTGCGGTGGAATCGGGCCATCCGTGCCGCTTCTGGACGCCAAGGCCCCCGAGAATTGGACGAGTCTGGTGCGGGAGTCGGCCAAGATGAGGCTCCGCGTCGACGAGTCCCTCACCCTCTCGTCGCGGCCCGCGCGGACCTCGACTGGACCCTGCCACTACTGCGGGCCGGCGAAGGGCGTCTCGCCCACCACGACCCCCAGTCCCTGACTCGCCCTGGCCGGCTTTCGCAGAAACGTGCACGGCAACAAGCGCTGGGTGAAGGGGATTTACAGCGCCCCGACCGGGACCCGGTGCCGCGAGTTCGTCACCCAGGAGCAGGACCCCGGCGGGGACGCGTCATCACCCTGCCCGGGCCCGCTTCTGCCCGGCACCGGCGGTCACCCCTCGTCACGGACGGGCGGCGCGTGGCTGCGGCCCTGGTACTGCTCGCCCCTGAACCCGCCTGTGGTGCGTTGCAAGGGCCTCAGTCCTTATTCACCCGATCTATCGGACCTTTCGCATCCTGTATCTCGGCTGCTTGATCCTGGGGCTTGAACGCGTCATCTGCTGTGATCGCGGGTTTTGTGTCGAGCCTCTAGACAGACCCTGCACTGAAGTCCCTTAATAGGTCCGATGTCACTACGGCGAAGCACACGCCGTGCGGGTGGTCTCTGTCCTGCTCGCCGCCTGAGGGTGACTAGCCGCTCCGTTCAGCCCGGTTGCCGAGCCGCAGCGCCGGGCGTTGTCCCGCGAAGAGTTAGGAACACGGTGTCAGAGCCGATCAGCCGCCGAAGGTTCACTCGTCGGCACGGCGGTCCGCCGAGGGCGGGCTTCTCCCTCCGTCCGTGCCTTCTCCATGCAGGAGCTCCTGATGCCCGGCGCGCCCTCATGCTTGCGCCGGTCGCCGTTCCGAGTTGTCCCACTGCTCATCACCGGATCGCGCGCCCAGGCAGCTCCGTCATCGTGACCAACGCATCCCGGTTTCACCGACAGCTCCGACGGCTACCGCGCCTGGCCTTGCGGCTTCCGACCCGCCCTCGATCGGTAACACGTCCCGCGACGCGCCCCTCTTCCAGGCGAGCGCCGAGTCGATTGCGCCTCCCACGACAGCCTGGTCGCCAACCGTGGGCGGTCACCTTCCGCTTGGCACCCGCCCGGCCGGCAGGTTCCAGCGGAGCACCCTTTCACAGCCACTTCGACCATCCGTGTGTGCCCCGGCGCCCAGGCCGTGACTGCCATCTGGGGCGTTGTCACCGCAATCAATGCCATCGATCCACAGGAGTGGGCCATGTCCTCACCAAGAATGTCTCGTCGTACGTTTCTCGGCGCTGCGGGAGCGGCGACCGCCGCGACCGCGCTGCCGATCGTCCCCGGCTTCTCCGGCCTTCTGTCGCAGGCCGACGCCGCTGACACGCAGACGAACCTGAGCAGGATGGTCGACATGCGGTTCGGCATGTTCAACCACTTCAGCCTGGGCACGTTCACGAACCAGGAGTGGGCCGAACCCAACCAGAGCCCTGCCCTCTTCGCTCCCCCGAGCGTCAACTGCGCACAGTGGGCTGACGCGGCGGTCGCCGCGAAGATGAGTTACGGCATCCTGACCACCAAGCACCATGACGGCTTCGCCCTGTGGCCGAGCGCCTATGGCACTCAGAACGTCGCGAACAGCTCCTACAAGCAGGATGTGGTGCGGGCGTACTGCGATGCGTTCCGGGCGAAGGGGCTGAAGGTCGGGTTCTACTACTCGATCTGGGACCGCACCTTCGGCGTCGAGGCATGGGAGAGCCGGCACAAGGTGACCGGGCTGGAAATCACCGATGCCATCCAGCCCGGCGACATGACCTTCATGCTCGGTCAGATTCGCGAGTTGCTCACCAACTACGGCACCATCGACATGTTCATGACTGATGGCTACGCCTGGCAGATGGGGCAGCAGGCCGTCTCCTACCAGCGGATCCGTTCGCTGGTGAAGGAGTTGCAGCCGGATTGCGTCATGATCGACATCGGCGGGCTGTCGGAGCCCTTCCTCAGCGACGCGATCTTCTTCGAGGAGCCGCTGGGCGTCACGGCGCCGGCGGGCAACACCTACGCCGGCATGCAGGGGCAGACCATCAGCAACGGCTGGTTCTGGCACCCCTCCACCCCGACCGAAGGCCTGATGAGCAGGTCCGCGATCCTGTCGCACCTGGCCGACCTGGAGCCGAAGTACACCTCCTTCATCCTCAACTGCCCGCCCAACCGCAACGGCCTGCTGGACACGAACGTCGTCAACCGGCTGGCCGAGGTCGGCGCGGCCTGGAGCCCGAACACCTCCCGGCCGCCGCTGCCCGCCCAACTGCTGCGCGCCGAGCATCCCGTCACACCGGTCAACGCGTACGCCACCGGTTTCCACACCGGCGAGGGACCGCTCCACGCCATCGACGGACTCAGCGACGTCCGCTACGAAACCTGCTGGTCGACCTGGGGCCTGCCACTGCCACAGTCCATCACCATCGACCTGGGCGGCGTGTGGAGCAACGTCTCCACCCTGGAGTACCTGCCCAAGCAGTGGAACCGCACCAACTCCACCGACGGCGACATCACCTCCTACACCATCCTCACCAGCACCGACGGGGTCACCTTCACCCAGGTCGCCACCGGCACCTGGGCCGGCAACCAGAAGACCAAGCTGGTCGAGTGGCCCAACCGGAACGTGGGTTTCGTACGGATCCAGGTCGACGCGGCCACCGGCGGCTACGCCAACATCAGCGGCGTCAGGATCGGCGGCCGGTCGGTCAAGCCGGCGCTGGTGTCCAGCACACTTCCCGGCAACGGCACCGTCTACCGGCTGGTCGCCCGGCACAGTGGCAAGGTCGCCGACGTGGAGGGTGCGCGCACCGCCAACGGCACCAACGTCGATCAGTGGCCATGGCTCAACCAGGCGAACCAGAAGTGGACCTTCACCAGCACCGGCGACGGCTACTACAAGATCAAGGGTGTGGGCAGCGGCAAGCTTCTGGAGGTCGCGGGTCTCTCCCGCGAGGACGGCGGCAACGTCGGCATCTGGGCAGACGCCGGCGCCCCCCAGCAGCACTGGGCCGTCACGCCCACCGGCGACGGAACCTACTTCCTCATCAACCGTTACAGCGGTCTCTGTCTTGGCGTCGACGAGGGAAGCACCGCCGACGGAGCCAATGTCGAACAGCAGCCATACGGGTCACAGACGCGACAGCAATGGCAGCTCATCCCGTCCTGACCTGCCCTCCGCCCCTGCTGCACCCCGCGCCCGCCTGATTCCATGATTTTCCGAGCACGGCGGCCGCACCTGGGCATGTTCTTCGGTGCCATCGACTGGTGAGGCATGGGCACACGACGCATCGCGCGAATCGAGGAGAACACCGGCGGCACCCAGCTGCCGTTTTCCGCCGACGAACTGGCGGACCTCAACGAACTCGCCGGCCGGATCGGGGTTCACGGAGACCGCTCCAACGAGCACCGCATGTCGCTGGTCGACAAGTAGCAGACGACGGCGAGAATCCGCGGGCGAGTCCCGCACCACATCAAGGACGACAAAGCCCTCTGGCGACCGCGCGCAGAAGCCCCGTCGGACCATCCCGGCGGGGCTTCGTCGCCTCACGGCCGCCTCACGGGCTCGCACACAAGTCTTACCGACTGTGCGGACCATACGCGGACCAACCGAGCCGCAAAGGCCACCTCTTACACCATCACCGCAGTTCATGGGCTCGCAAGCGCTGTACCACCAGCAGCCGAAGAATCTGCTGGAGGGACGGGACTTCTTCATGTGCCGCTACCCGCGATAGAGAAAAAGGCAGTCATGCACCCTCGCTGGTGGGTCGTCGCCAGTTTGGCGATACAAGGTCGCCACAGCGGTCGCGACTACCTCCTTCCTGTACAGCTCAACTCGGACAGCGCGGTCGCGGGCTCGATTGTGGCTCTCGTAGAGGTGTGGGCGAGGCGGTCATGGTGGCCACACGCATCTCCGCACGCAGAACTATGGTGTCCCACCACATGTGCCCCTGACCGGCGGATTCCTACGGTATGGCGACGGGGTTGGTGGCATGCCGCACAGCCGGCCGTCATGGACGCACGACAACGGTCCATCCGGGGTTGTAGGTGTCCGGCACCGGAAAACGTGGCCAGTCGCGCGCCCAGTGCGGTGGGTTCCGCTCGCGAAGGACCAGCGCACTGGGGTGCGCCGGGGAATCCGGCTCCGGGGCAGAGCAGCCCGCGGTGTGGGCGATGGGAATCGTCGAACTGTTCCCCGCGAGGGCACACGGCGGGTGCACCCCGTGCTCGCGCAGCACGGAGACGATCCGGTCCCAGTCTCCGCGGGCCCGCTGCTGGATGCCCGCATGAGTGTGGACGAGCCCGATCTGGATGCCCCCGTGCGCGAGGAGTGCCAGGGCGAGCACCGCAGCCGTCGGCAGTGAACCGCGGGTGCGGGCCCGGTGGACGACGGCGAGGAGCCCGACAGCGGCAGGGAGCGCCAGCAGGGCGTAGGCCGGCAACAGGAACCGCGGCGCGGCGTAGGGGACAAGGAAGAGATACGGCGCCGCCGTGGCCACCGCCACCGCCACGGACAGCCACAACGGCGCAGCGGACCTGCGCGCCCGGCGCTCCGCCCACAGCCCCAGGCCGACCAGCAGTGGCAGCAGCACCCACCACTCCGTCACGGGCAGCTGAACGCTGTCGCCCGTACAGGGACGGCACAGCAGCGGGCCGTCCAGCGCGGTGAGATGGGCGCGCAGGGAGAAGACGGCCCGTAGACCGCCCTGGACCTCGTCGGCCTCCGCGAGCCGGTTCCGCACCCCGCCGAACCGCACCTCGGCCTCGACGACCCACGGCAGCGCCCCCGCCACGAGTCCGGCAGCCACGGCCGACAGACGCCCCCGGAGGCGGCCGTGGCCGCGCAGTGCGGGCATCAGTACGGCGGCCAGGAGCAGCGGCGCGGCGACGGCCACACCGTCGTTGGGCCGCATCAGGGTCACCACCGCCAGGCCTGCCGCGACACCCGCGTACCGGGGACGCGGCGCGAGGAAACAGCCCACCGCCGCGGTGGCACCCATCGCGGTGTAATGGTTCGGCATCGCGGAACCGGCGTAGAACAGAGTGATCCACAGGCTGCCGTACAGCCCGGCCGCCACCCACACCGTCGCCGGGCGGCGCACGATGCGCAGCCAGGGCCGGAACCCCAGCCAGAGCGCACCGCCGGCCAGCAGGAGCAGCCACACCCTGAGCAGCACCGTCGAGTCGCTCCAGGAGGCGATCGGAGCAAGCAGCAGGGGGACCCCGCGGGTACGCGGGGCGCTGAACGGGGTCGCGGGACCGTACGGTCCGAAGCGGCTGGCGTACACGAGCTCGTCCCAGCCGAGCGGCAGTGTGAGCGGTACGAGGACGGCCGACAGCAGACAGAACCCGGCAACCACGATCCACAGCATCCGCTGTGCCGAGGCCGCTGTGCGATTCGCGTTCATCCGACCCACCCCAGCTTGCGCCGTCCGCGGCGCACCGCTCCGCGGGCGAGGATGCCTGCCGTGGCGGCGAGCACGGTGGCACGGTCGCGCCAGTCGGCCAGTCCGGGCGGTGGAGCGGACCGCTCGGCCCGCTCCTCCACCAGGGTGCTGAACAGCCGCTCGTAGCGGTCGGCGACGCCCTCCGGGGTGAATCGTTTCGCCGCACTGGCCCGGGCGGCCCTGCCCATCTCCGCACGCCGTCCGTCGTCCCGCATCAGTGCCAGCAGAGCGTCGGCCACGCCCCGGGTGCTGTCGCGCGGGACGAGACAGCCGTCCACACCGTGGCGGATGATCTCGCCGGGCCCGTGGGGGCAGTCGGTGCTCACCACGGGCAGGCCGCAGCGCATGGCTTCCACGATCGTCATCCCGAACGACTCGTGCGCGGAGGTCACCGCGGCGATGGAGCCCTTGGCCCACTCGGCCTCGATGGGAGTGGCCGAACCCATCAGGAGGACCCGGTCACCCAGGCCGTGGTGGGCTATCCGGTCGGCTATCCGGGCGCGTTCCGCGCCGTCCCCGTAGATGCGCAGGGACCAGTCGGGGCAGGCCGCACCGGCCAGGGCGAACGCGTCGACCAGCATCTCGTACCGCTTGACGCGGGCCAGCCGTCCCGCCGCGACGACGACCTTGGCCGCCGCGTCGGCCGGCGGCACCGAGGGTTCGGGGACGCTGTTGGGGATGGCCAGCACCCGGGTGCGCGGCAGCCGCATGCCGCGCCGGTGGTCGCGCGCGTCGGCCTCGGTCATGGTGACCAGCGCGTCGAGACCGCCGTACCAGCGTTGGAGTTCCGTCCGCAGCCGGTGCGAGTGGTTGTCGTGGGTGAGGTGCTCCTGGCCGACGAGCACGGCATGTCGTGGTCCGAACCGGGCCAGCAGCGCGTTGAGTCCGGCCCTGGTGCTCACGACGACGTCGGCGTCCGTCTCCCGCAGCCAGTCGATGACCCGCTGCTCGGCGAGCCGGTGGTACTGGTGCGAGCGGCTGTCCCCCTTCGGGAAGACCTCCCCGGCCTGCCGGGCGAGGGGGTCCGCCGCGTCCGCGGATCCCTCGCGCCGGTCCACCAGGGCCCGCAGCGGCACCTCCGGCGACCGCCCCAGCCGTGGTGTCTCGCGGTGCCGGAAGACCGACACGAGTTCCACCTGGTGCCGCCCGGCGAGCGTGTCGGCGAGTGTCATGGTCGTCCGTACGGTGCCGCCCATCGCGTAGGCGTTGTGCAGCAAGAAGGCGATACGCACGTGCGGCGTCCTCCGGTTTCCTTGTGATGTGGCTGGTCAGAGCCGCTGAGTTCACCTTCGGTGAGGCAACTACACCCGTGTGCTTTTCGGTACGTCCCTGGCCGCGCTCGCCTCCGTCCCCACCCTGCTGGCCAGAGCCGGCGGAGACGGGTGCTGGGCTGGGCGAGCCGCCGCACGGGCACGAGGACAACAGGTCGACTGACGTCCACTCTGTGCGCTCACCGGAGATGACAGGCACCTCGGGTGTACAGATGCATCATCCGACCCAGAGGTTCCTCAGCCCCTAAAGCCGCTCACCGTGACGATGGATCTGAAGCAATGATCGTCCTCACGGAATGCTTCCCGCGGCAGGCGGAGACGTCGAGGCCTACTCCCTCCGTGACCCTGACACGGTGCTCCACGTGATCCCGGAACAGACCAGCGGCGCGCGCCGCACCGCGCCGCTCATTGATCGCCTATCGGCGGCATGCGGTCCGGAAGTCGTCCACCCGCTCGCCCTCCGCCTGGGACGGCTCGGTCCTGATGACGTCCGGGTGCTGCTCCACTGCCGCACGCTCGGCCGGTTCATCGCGCTCACCCTCGGCCCGGGAGGGCGTGCGCGAGTACAGCCGGCGGTCGTAATCCGGGTTGTGCGTCACCTGTCGCCGAGTGGCGGACGGCGGGTGACTGTAGACGCCGAGATCTTGGGTCTCGTGCATCAAAGGGGCTACGCGGTGCGAGCGCTTGTCAAGATCGTCGACGCGCGAAACGGCCTCGAACACCGCGCCGAGCACGAAGACAACTGACCAGACACACACCAACGGCGGCGTGTCTCTGAAGCCGGCATGGAGGGACGTGACGGCACGGCGGCCCCTTGAGCGCCTGTTGCAGAAGCGCGGCTGAGGGCCGGGGCTACCCAAGGGCACACCGGCCCCCGTCCGAAGAGGTGGGCCACTCGTATCAGAAGCGTGACAAAGGCCTCCCACCTGCACGGGCGTACCCCACGCCATGGTCTAAACACTGCGCGTATACATGCCACGTATACATGGTGTGTAGAGTCCCGGGCATGTCCATCGGTAATACCCTTCTGGGGCTCCTGGAGTCCGGTCCGCGACATGGTTACGACCTGAAGCGGGCCTTCGACGAGAAGTTCGGTCACGACCGGCCGCTGCACTACGGCCAGGTCTACGCGACGATGTCCCGGCTGCTGAAGAACGGCCTCGTCGACGTCGACGGCATCGAGGCGGGCGGTGGGCCCGAGCGCAAGCGGTACGCGATAACGGACGCCGGGATCACCGACGTCGAGCGCTGGCTCACGACGCCGGAGAAACCCGAGCCGTACCTGCAGTCGTCGCTGTACAGCAAGGTCGTTCTCGCGCTGCTGACCCACCGGGACGCGGCCGGCATCCTCGACACGCAGCGCTCCGAGCATCTGCGCAGCATGCGGATCCTGACCGACCGCAAGCGCAAGGGCGACCTGGCCGACCAGCTGATCTGCGACCACGCCCTGTTCCACCTCGAAGCGGACCTGCGGTGGCTGGAGCTGACCGCCGCGCGTCTGGACAAGCTCGCCGAGGCGGTGACCGCGTGAGCCGGGTTCATCCTCCAGGTTCCCTGCTGGCTGCCCAGGACCTGCGCAAGGCGTACGGGCCGACCACCGCGCTCGACGGTGCCGAGTTCTCCATCCACCCCGGCGAGATCGTCGCCGTGATGGGCCCATCCGGATCCGGGAAGTCGACGCTGCTGCACTGCCTCGCCGGGATCGTGACGCCCGACTCCGGGTCCATCACGTACAACGAGCGTGAGCTGGCCACCATGAACGACGCCCAGCGCAGTGCGCTGCGCCGCTCCGAGTTCGGCTTCGTCTTCCAGTTCGGCCAGCTGGTGCCCGAGCTGACCTGTGTGGAGAACGTGGCGCTGCCGCTGCGGTTGAACGGCACTTCCCGCAAGGAGGCCGAGCGGACCGCGCTCCGGTGGATGGAGCGGCTGGAGGTCGACGACCTGCGCAAGAAGCGGCCCGGCGAGGTCTCCGGCGGTCAGGGGCAGCGGGTGGCCGTGGCCCGGGCGCTGGTCACCAACCCCCGGGTGCTGTTCGCCGACGAGCCGACCGGCGCGCTGGACTCGCTCAACGGCGAGCGCGTGATGGGGCTGCTGACGGAAGCCGCCCGGTCCACCAACGCGGCCGTCGTGCTCGTCACGCACGAGGCCCGGGTCGCCGCCTACTCCGACCGCGAGATCGTCGTACGCGACGGCAGGTCCCGGGACATGGAGCGGGTCATATGAAGGCGCGCCAGTGGTCCAGGGACCTGGGTGTGGGGATCAGGTTCGCTTTCGCCAGCGGGCGGGAGGGGCGGGCGCGGATGCTGCTCACCGCCGTCGGCGTGGGGCTCGGTGTGGCACTGCTGCTGCTGTCCACCGCGATTCCGAATGCGCTGACCGTCCGGCACGACCGGGAGGAGGCGCGCACCGACCTCACGTACACCACGTTCAGCGAGTCGCGGCTGCCGAAGACGGACGCCACGCTGCTGGTCGGCGAGGCCGGCACGGCCTTCCGCGACAAGGAGGTGCGCGGGCGGGAGTTGCAGCCCGAGGGGCCCAAGGCGCCCCTGCCGCCAGGGGTCTCGAGGTTTCCCGGGGTGGGCGAGATGGTGGTCTCCCCCGCGCTGAAGCGGCTGCTGGAGTCCGGCGAGGGGAAGCTGCTGCGCGAGCGGCTGCCGGAGCGGATCGTGGGCACCATCGCCGAACCTGGACTGATCGGTGCCCAGGAACTCGCCTTCTACCGCGGCGCCGACAACCTCGTGGTCAAGGAGGACTACGGCCTGGTCGAACGCATCGACCGGTTCGGCGCAGGGGTCAAGCCCTCGGAGGAGACGGACCCCGTCCTGGCCCTGCTCGCCCTCGTGGTGTTCCTGGTGCTGCTGATGCCGGTCGGCGTGTTCATCGCCGCGGCCGTGCGGTTCGGCGGCGAGCGCCGTGACCGGCGACTCGCAGCCCTGCGACTGGTGGGCTCGGACAGCCGGATGACCCGGCGGATCGCCGCGGGCGAGGCCCTCGCCGGCTCCGTGGCGGGCCTGGCCTTCGGCACGGTTTTCTTCCTGATCGTCCGGGACCTCGCCGGGTCCGTGGACCTGTTCGACGTGAGCGTGTTCCCCAGCTATCTGACCCCCTCCCCCCTGCTCGCCCTGCTCGTCGCGGTCGCGGTCCCGGCGGCCGCCGTGCTGGTCACCCTGTTCGCGCTGCGGGGCGTGGTGATCGAGCCGCTCGGCGTGGTGCGCACCGCGAAGCCCCCGCGGCGCCGGCTGTGGTGGCGGCTGCTGCTGCCGCTGGGCGGTCTCGGACTGCTCTACCCGATGATCGGCAAGGACCGGTACAGCAAAGACTTCAACCAGTACCAGGTCACCGGTGGCGTCCTGCTGCTGCTCGTCGGGGTGACCGCGCTGCTGCCGTGGGTCGTAGAGAGGGTTGTGAACCGGCTCGGCTCCGGCGGGGTCGCCTGGCAACTGGCCATCCGCCGACTTCAGTTGAGCAGCGGAACGGCCGCCCGCACGGTCAACGGCATCGCGGTCGCGGTGGCGGGCGCCATCGCCCTGCAGATGCTGTTCTCCGGGCTGCAGGGCCAGTACACCAAGCACACCACCAACGACCTCACCCGGGCCCAGATGCACGTGACACTGCCGGACGAGGTCCGGCTCGCCCGGGCGGCGGCCGACTTCAAGGCGACCAGAGGCGTTGCGAAGGTCTACGCCTTCGACGAGGGCTACGTCAGCGACCGGCGCAGGTTCGCCGAGAACACCGCCCGGGTCACGATCGCCGGCTGTGCTTCCCTGCGCGAGGTGGCTTCCTTCCCTTCCTGCAAGGACGGTGACGTCTTCGCCGTCCGGGGTGGCAACGATGAGGAGGGGGTGACCGACCTTTCCAAGCCCGGCACAAAGCTGTGGTTCGACGCGCTCGACGATCCCGGTGCTCATCACAGGCCGACGCCCTGGGCGGTGCCGGCGGACGTGAAGCAGGCACGGGCGATCGCGGACCCGTCCGGGTACAAGCGTGGCGGCCTGCTGCTGACGCCGGGCGCCCTGCCCTCGGGCGCCGCACATGGTCTCCTCGGGGAGATCTACCTCGCGCTCGACCAGGGGCTGGCGACCGCGCCCGAGTACACGCGGAACACGGCCCGCCGTCTCGGCCTGCCCACCGACCCGGTGATGTTGGTGTCCAGCAAGCGCGACGACACCTACGCCTCCATCCGCACCGGCCTGTTCGTCGGCGCCGCCTGCGTGCTGGCGCTGATCGGCGCCAGTTTGCTGGTGTCGCAGCTGGAGCAGCTGCGCGAGCGCCGCAAACTGCTGTCGTCGCTGATCGCCTTCGGCACCCGGCGCCGCACACTGTGCCTGTCCGTGCTGTGGCAGACGGCGATCCCGATCGGCCTCGGCCTGGCGCTGGCCACGGCGATCGGGCTGACACTGGGCGCGGCACTGCTGAAGATGACGGACAAGCCGGTGGGCGCGGACTGGGCGAGCGTACTGTCGATGACCGGCATCGCCACAGCCGTCGTCCTGTTGGTGACCGTGCTCAGCCTGCCACCACTGCTCCGGCTGATGCGCCCGGACGGCCTGCGCACCGAGTGAGCCATTCGCCCCGACGGCCCATCAGTCACACACTCCCGGGCCTCCTGGGGTCCGGGCCCTCACCACGGCTACGACCTCAGGCGGGCCTCGACGAAAGTTCGGTCACGACCGGCCACTGCCCTACGGCCAGGTCTGCTCGACGATGTCCCGGCTGCTGAAGAACGGCCTCGTCGAAGTCGACGGGATCGAGGCCGGCAACGGTCCTGAGCGCAAGCGGTACGCCATTACGGAAGCCGGGATCTCCGACATGGAGCGGTGGCTGGCCACGTCGGAGAAGCCCGAGCCGTACCTGCAGTCGACGCTCTGTACGCGCTGCGGCCCACCGCAAGGCCGCCGACATCCTCGACAACCAGCGCTCCGAGCACCTGCGCAGCATGCGGATCTTCACCACCGTGAGCACAGGGGCGACCTCGCTGACCAGCCGGCCTGGCCGACGCGAAGTTCGTAATCGGCCGATGTCCGCCATCGGCGGCCAGGGGCCACGGGACGATGTTGCGCCCGGTGAGCGATCTGGACGCCCTGGCTGTCCCGTCGGCCGCTCCCTCCGCAGGCCGGAGGCACCCGAGGAGGAAAAAGCTCCCGTCGTCGGCGACGGGGGCGTCGGAACGAAGGTGGCGAGCAGCGCGCCACCCGCAACCAGAGAGTAAATTGAGTGGAAAATCAGACGCCGCCTGCAATGGGAACCGGTCAGACGCCTCCAGCAAGTAAAACTCCTCAAGAGGAATCGGAAGACGTCGAAATCCGCAGGTCTGCCATCGGGGTCATCCTTTTCACGTCGACATGCGTGACACTAATTTCTGAGCTGGTGCTCGCCCTCGTCGGTGCGAGCCTCAAGATGACGGCAATGGCCGCTGTGATCGCATTCGGCGGCACCTTCGGTCTTGGGTACTTCATCGCCAAGAGGCTTGGATGTATTCGAACGAGCACGTAATACTCGATAAACGCGGAGTCTATCGAAAACGATCGTCCTCCCAGCTCAAACTGCGAACGCGCACAGCAACTGGACGCTCCCCGCGGCAACCGCTCGAACCGGGCTCCGTGTGACGTCTCCCAGGTGTGCTGCCGACACAGTGGATGTGTGCCTGGAAAAGAAGCGCCTTCGACACCTCGCCGCCATGTAGACGTGGAAACCTACGGCGCGGTCAAGGAACGCGATCACCTGCGCAAGACTCTCGAACGCGAGTTGTGGGTGTTCGGCGAAGAGTTCACATGATGCGCAGCAGCGTGATCGGCTTGACCGCATGCTGGAACATCACCGGCGCCCGTCGGCTGGGATCCCATTCCGGATGGGCCCGTTCGCGCGGTCGACGGCGGTGACAGGCGAGTCGATCTGATGCTCTCCACGGAAAGCCACGAACACGACCGTGTGCGGCACCTCTCATCGAGCTCAAGGCACCCATCCGTCGACGCCGACCGCGAGCAGGCCCTCCAGGTCGACTCCGGCATCAACTGCACAGCCCGAGCGGAAAGGCATGGACCGTGCCCGTCACCCTCACGCCGGACTGAAAGCCAAGTACCCGGGCAGACTCGCCCCTGCCCGCGTCCGCCGTGACTTCCGGCACATCTGCTGGAAGACCGCCCACCCGGCCCGAGCACCGAAACCTTCACGGCCCCGGCCCCTGGACGACCGCGAGGCCGCAGGAACACCGCCCCGACCCGATGCCACGACGTGCACACACCCGGGCAAATCGGGAGCTATGCCAAGGTGTGCCCTCCCGACCGCCCACGTGGCCTCTCGCCCGGTGGCGGGTTCTCGGCCGGACGCTGTGGCTGAGAATGGTGTATCGCAAGTGTGACAGGTGATGCTTGGTGCCGATGCTACGGATGCGGCGCTTGGCTGTGCTGGTCCGGGGGCTGAACCTGATCGGCAGTGCAAATCTGAGAGGGCGGCAGGGCGTGGAGTTGCTGGACGGGGCAGATCCGCAGGCTGTTGGCGGTTATCCACTGCTGGCGCGCCTCGGTGAGGGCGGGATGGGACGGGTGTATCTGTCCCGGACCGTGTCGGGGCGTCCGCTGGCGCTCAAGACCGTGCGTGCCGAGTTGGGACGGGAGCCGGGGTTCGAGGAGCGGTTCGCGCGGGAAATCCGTAACAGCGACCGGGTGCGCTCGCCCTGGACGCCTGCGGTGGTGGACTACAGCCCGATGGGGCAGCGGCCGCAGTGGCTCGCCACCGAGTACGTGGCAGCTCCGTCCCTGGCGGAGTGGGTGCAGCGGTACGGCCGGCTGTCCGAGCAGTGCGTCCTGGCACTGGCGGCCGAGCTTTTCGGGGCGCTGGCAGCGGTACACGGGGCGGGGCTGGCCCACCGGGATGTCAAGCCGTCCAATGTGCTGTTGGGCCGCCGTAGTCCTCTGCTCATCGATTTCGGCATCGCGCGCGCGAGGGAGGACACGCGTCACACGAGGACCGGCGGTGTGATCGGTTCTCCCGGCTATCTGGCGCCGGAGCAGGTAAGTGCCGGGGAATCGGGTGCGCCGGGTGACGTCTTCTCACTGGCTGCGGTACTGGTGTACGCGGCGACGGGACGGGGCCCGTTTTCCAGCCCGGACGACGAGTTCTCGCCTGCGGTGCTGCTCTACCGCATCGTGCATCAGGAGCCGAACCTCGACGGCGTTCCGGCGGCCCTGGTCCCGCTCTTGCGGTCCTGTCTGGTCAAGGACCCCGAGCAGCGGCCCACGCCCGGCACCGTCAGCGTGCTGTTGGAACGCTTGGGCGGCCGGTGCGGTACCTGGCCGCAGGTGCTGCCCGAGGGGCTGGAGAGAGATCTCAACGTGCGGGAGGAGGAGGCGCAAGCGTTGATCTCCGCAACAGTGCAACCGCCGTCTGTGGCGGCTGTGTCACGTGAACCCGAAGACGGCCCGGCTTCCGCCGACGCAAAGACCTCCGTCCTGCCGCCTGTCGGCGCCGTGCGACGGTTGGTGTCCGGCCGTACCGGCCGGGCGGTGGCCGGGACCATGGCCGTGGCCTTGATGGCCGCGGCCGGCACGTTCCTCGTGCGGCATTTCTCCGGCGATGACGCCTCCGCCGGGACGCCTTCGCCGTCATCCACTACCGCATCGCTTCCCGAGGCCTGGGCAGGTACATGGGTCGGCACCGGGCCGGGCAATCCCACTCCTGACGGCTTCACTGAGCCCCGCACCAACCGGTTCACCGTCACTTTGACTCTCCACCCGGCACAACGAGGTGAGCTGGCGGGCAAGCAGGTCAGCAGGGTGACCGAAGTGGACACCAAACGTGAGCTGGGATGCACCGAGACCCTGCGACTGCAGGAGATACGCAAGGCGTCGATGGTCCTCAAGGCGGTCAGCAGCCGCTCCACCGAACAGGGGGCCGAGGTCCCCTGCCCCAACGGCAGTATCTACATCGTCACGATGACCGGCCGAGACACCCTGGGCCTGCGCGACGAAGGTGACCAGTCCGCCGGGGCGCCGTCCACCCTCACCCGGCGCTGACGGCTGCGCCCGCCGACACGGCGGTGCCGAGCCCTTCCGATCCAGCGCCGGCTTCGCTGAGGTCGTGACGCTCCGTTGCCTGCGCCCTCCGGTACGGACTTCCAGCTGCGACGTCTGAATGGCGCCGCGTCGCCGCCCTGATGGCCGACCAGGACTGGCCGGTATACAGCCCGGAGCGCCGACGCCCAGGGCAGTAGGCGGGCGGCGCGGGAGCGGGAGGCGCGGAGGGAGGCCGGGGTGCCGGGCCCGCGCCCCGCCCTCCGCCGGTCAGTCGGACGCGGAGGCAGGCCGGGCCCCAGGGTCCAATCTCGCGCTGACCTGTCCGGATGTGGTGATCTCGTGCCCGGAGGCGCAGGTCACCACCGTGCGGACCGGGCTGCCGCAGTCGTGATGGAGCAGGGAGATGGTGGCAGCGTCGGCCGGGACGATCCAGCGCTCGGCCCAATCGTTGAGGGCAATCAGGATGGGCAGCAGACGGCGGCCCTTGTCGGTGAGGCGGTACTCGTCGCGCCCGCGCGTACCGGGAGCCCGGTAGCGGGTCTTCTCCAGGATGCCGTGGGCGACGAGGTCCCTCAGGCGGACTGACAGCACGCTCGGGCTGATGCCGCAGTGGCGCTCGAAGTCGTTGAAGCGGCGTGTGCCGTAGAACGCCTCCCTGATGATCACGCCCGTGGTCCGCGGGCTCATCACCGGAGCGGGAGGAGCCGTCCTGATCTCCCCGGACGTCGCAACCGTCGAGCTGGACGACAAGGGCTCGGCCCTCGGCGTCGTCATGACGGACGGAAGGAGTTTCCGGGCGCCGTTGGTCATCAGCGACGCCGGTGCGCTCAACACCCTGACCCGGCTGCTGCCGGTCCAGACTCCCGCCGCCGCCCGGCTCGCCGATCCCTGCGCGCCATCGACCCTTCACAGACCTACGTCATGCTCAACATCGGGATACAGGAATCCGGCGACCGGCTCGACCTGGACCCGGCCAACATCTGGGCCCACGCCGGACGCGACATCGACAGCGACACCGCCGCGTTCGAGGCCGACCCCGAGCACCGCGCCATGCCGACGTACTTCCTCACCTTCCCGTCCGTGAAGGACCCGTCGTGGGAAAGCCGGTATCCGGGACGCACCACCATCGACATCGCGGGACTGACCACCTGGTCGCTGTTCGAGCCGTACGCGGGCAGCGCGTGGATGCGCCGGGGCGCCGACTACGAGCGCCTCAAGGACAGGCACACCGAGGAACTACTGGGCCAGGTCTTCCGCTTCTGCCCCCAGCTGGAGGGCCGCATCGACCACACCGAGCTGGCGACGCCGCTCAGCTTCAACCACTTCCTCGGCAGGGAGAAGGGCGACTTCATGTCCCTCGCCCACACCCCGCAACGGTTCGCCCTGCGTGACCTCGGCGCCCACACCCACATCCCCGGCCTCCGCCTCACCGGCCAGGACGTGGCCTCGGCCGGCGTCAGCGGCGCCGCCATCATGGGCGGCGTCGTCGCCTCCGCCGCCCTGGAACGCGAGCCCTGGAAGACCTCGCGACCGGATGAACGACGATGGTGAGGCAGCGAATGCAGCGTACGCACGTACCCCGACCGGATCTCGCCACGCAAGGACCGCTTCCGCGCCGCGCCTGACGGCAGACACCACCACGCCCCTGAGCGACACCGACTTCGTCACCCCGTTCGAGGACCGGTACTTCGAGGACTACGCGCGACGGCGGCGACAGTACCGTGGCCGCTGCGATGAACCCGGCCGTGTCCGCATGGCTCGCTCTCATCCACCGCGCCTTCCTCAAGCCCTGGCGAAGACGTGCTTGTCCTGGGCGCCACCGGCTACGCAGGGTGGATGGCCGTCCAGCTCGCCCGCCTCCCCGACATGGGCAACCCTCACCGCGGCGGGAGGGCAGGACCGGAGCGCGGCAGCGTCTTCGCCCTCGCAAGGCCCAACCCATCCTCAACTCGGCGGACTGGAGATCGTGGGCCGCCCTGCCTCCACGGCCTCGGCGACCCGGGCCGTCGTCTCCCGCAGCCACATGTGCGCCGCGTCGTGCATGTGGACCGGATGCCACCACAAGGCCTGCTGGATCGGCACGGCGTCATAGGGCGGTTCCATGATGCGGACGTGTGCGAGTCCGTCCAGCTCGTCGGCGAGACGCCTCTGAAGGAGAGCTACCCGGCGGGTGCCCGCGACCAGGAGTGGCATCAGCTGGAAACTGTCGACGGAGACCGCCACGCGCGGCTCGATGCCGAGCGTGGCGATCTGGCGGGCGGCGGGGGCGTCGTAGGCTCGTTGGTACGTCACCCATGGCAGTCGGGCCAGGTCGTCGAGGGTGAGCTGCTCGCCGACCTCGAGGTTGTCGTCGGCGACGAGGAAGACCCAGCTGTCCTGGTAGAGCTCGACCGTGGGGAAGCCGCGAATGATGCCGTGGGGCAGCAGTAGCCCGTCCACGGTGCTGAGCAGCGACCCGGTACTGTCAATGATTTCGTTCGGTACCTGTTTGAACCTGAGCCGGATGCCTGGTGCCTCGGCTTGGATGGTGCGGGCGAGCTCGGCGCCGAAGACGGCAACCGCGTAGTCCGAGGCGATCAGCGTGAACTCATGTTCCTCGCGGGAGGGGTCGAACTCGGCCTGACTGGCGAAGACGCGCTCCAGCAGGTCGCATGCGGTGGTGGTTCGGTCGAGGAGGGCCTGCCCGAGGGCGGTCAGTTCGTACCCTCCGCCCACCCGGGCGAGCAGGTCGTCGTCGAAGTGGCGGCGCAGCCGGGCCAGGGCCGCGCTCATCGCGGGTTGACTGAGCCCGATGCGCCGGCCGGCCCTGGTGACGTTGCGCTCCTGCAGGAGGGCGCGCAGGGCAACGACGAGGTTGAGGTCCAGGCTGGCCAAGTTCACGAAGCATCCCGATTCCGGAGCCGGCACCATCGGTATTCACCGGCTGGATTCTTATATACAGGAAATCGATTTCCCTGATTGCAATCTACGGGCCAGATTGGTGGCACCGCAATCGGGAGGAAATCTCCGTGACATCCGCAGCCACGTCGGCGCCCTTCACCCCCTTCTCCGGACCGTTCGCCATCGGCACCCTTTCGGCACCGGGCGAGACCAGGTTCCCGGGCCTAGTGGCCCCGGACGGCCAGGTGCTCGACCTGCGTACGGCACTGGACGAACCCGCGTTGACCACGCTCGCGCTCCTGGAGCGCTGGGACGAGGAGCTGCCGCGGCTGCACACCCTCGCCGGGGACCCGACGGGCGACTGGCGGCCGCTGGCGGAGATGGCGGTGCACGCGCCCGTCGAGCCCCGGCAGATCTTCCAGTCCGGCGCCAACTACCGGCAGCACGTGATCGATCTGGCGGTCGCACACCGCGCCCCGGACGCCCCGGGCACCGTCGAGGAGGCCCGCGCCGAGGTGGCGGCGGTCATGGACAAGCGGGCCGCCGAGGACCTCCCGTACGTCTTCATCGGCCTGCCGACCACGATCAGCGGTCCCTACGACGACGTGGTGCTGCCCGCCTGGGCCGAGAAGCCCGACTGGGAGCTGGAGCTGGCCGCGGTGATCTCCCGCCCCGCCTACCGGGTTTCTGTGGAGGAGGCGCTGGAGTACGTCGCGGGCTACACCATCGCCAACGACCTCACCGACCGCGCGAGCGTCTTCCGCCGGGACATGCCCCCGATCGGCACCGACTGGCTGCGCAGCAAGAACGCCCCCGGCTTCACCCCGCTCGGCCCGTGGATCGTCCCGGCCGGCTCCATCGCGGACCCCTCCGACCTACAGGTCACGCTGAAACTCAACGGCGAGACCATGCAGGACGAGTCCACCAGCGACATGATCTTCGGCGTCGCACGGCTGGTCTCGTACATCTCCCAGACCGCCCGACTGCTTCCCGGCGACCTGGTCCTGACCGGCAGCCCGGCCGGCAACGGCATCCACTGGGGCCGACTGCTGCGCGACGGCGACGTGATGGACGGCTCCGTCACCGGACTCGGCACCCAGCGCACCCGCTGTGTCGCGGAGGAGGACCGATGAGCGCCGACCGTATCGACCGTACCGATCCCGAGGCGGCGATCGCCGAGGCCGCGAAGGCGTACTCGAACTGGGGCCGCTGGGGCGAGGACGACGTGCTCGGCACGCTCAACTTCCTCGACGAGGCCAAGCGCCGCGAGGGCGCGGCCCTGATCCGCGACGGCGTCAGTTTCTCCTTGTCACAGGCCTTCGACATGGACGGCCCGCAGAAAGGCTGGCGGCGGCGTACGAACCCGGTGCACACGATGCTCGCCACCGGCACCGACGCCGCTCTGGGCGGCCAGGGCTTTCCACACGGTTTCGGTGGCGCCGACGACGTGATCGCCATGCCCTTGCAGTGCTCCACCCAATGGGACGGGCTCGGGCACATCTTCGATCACGGCACGGCGTGGAACGGCCGCCCGGCGGAGAAGGTCGTCACCTCCGAGGGAGACCTGGTCACCGGCATCGAGCACATGGCACCGCACGTCGCCGGGCGGGGCGTCCTCCTCGACGTGGGCCTGGTCATCGGCCAGGACGGCGAACTGCCCGACGGCTTCGCGATCACCGAGGAGCACCTGACCGCGACCGCCGCCTCGCATCGTGTGACCGTCGGTCGTGGCGACCTGGTCCTCGTGCGCACCGGGCGGCTGGCCCGCGCCCGTCACGAAGGCTGGGGCGACTACGCGGGCGGACCGGCGCCGGGGCTGAGCTTCAGTACGGCCGGCTGGCTGCACCGGAGCGAGATCGCCGGGATCGCCACCGACACCTGGGGCTTCGAGGTGCGGCCCAACGAGTTCGACCACGCCTTCCAGCCGCTGCACCAGGTCGCCATCCCCCACATCGGTCTGCTCATCGGGGAGATGTGGGACCTCGACGCCCTCGCCGCACATTCCGCAGCCGACGGCCGGTACGAGTTCTGGCTCACCGCCGCGCCACTGCCCATCACCGGTTCCGTCGGCTCACCGGTGAATCCCATCGCCGTCAAGTAACGCCCTGGACGGCCGGGCGGGCCGCGCCCGGACGGCTACGCCACCCTCGCCCGCCCGGCCAGCAACACCCCCCTTGCCGCTCGAAGTCGCGCGGCACCATCTCAGGGAGAACCCATGAACGACCCCCGTCCCCGCACCGTCCTCGTCATAGGCGGTGGCGCGTCCGGCAACGCCGTGACCGTGCTGCTGCGGCGGGCGGGCATCGCCGTGGAACTGATCGAGGCCAAGCCCGACTGGAACGTGCTCGGCTCCGGCATCACCCTCCAGGGCAACGCGCTGCGCGTGCTGCGCGAAGTGGGCGTGTGGGACAAGGTCCGGGAGAGCGGCTACGCCGTCGACGCCGTCGGCCTGGCCGCGCCCGACGGGACCGTGTTCCATGTCCAGCAGGACATCCGCACCGGCGGGGACGACCTGCCCCCGATCTTCGGCATGCAGCGGCCCCGGCTCCAGGAGATTCTGTGTGAGGCCGTTCTCGAGAGCGGCGCGGCGATACGCCTCGGCACCACCGCCGAGGAACTGGTCCAGGACGCGTCCGGCGTCACCGCCCGGTTCAGCGACGGCACCACGGGCCGCTACGACCTTGTCATCGCCGCCGACGGCGTCGGCTCCCGCACGCGCGCGATGATCGGCATCAGCGACAAACCCGAACCGACCGGCATGGCCATCTGGCGCGTCCCCGCGCCCCGCCCCGAGGGCGTGGAGCGCATGGTCCTGGCCTACGGCGGAACCTGCTACATCGCCGGCTACTGCCCCACCAGCAAGAACACCCTCTACGCCTACCTCGTCGAGGCCAACCGCGACCGCGCCTCCATCGACCCGGCCTCGTACGCGGACGAGATGCGGCGGCTGGCCGCGCCCTACGGAGGCGCGTGGCCGGAGATCGCCGCGAGCATCACCGACTCCGCCAAGGTCAACTACACCTGGTTCGACCGGCTGCTCGTCGAGGGCTCCTGGCACCGCGGCCGGGTCGTCCTGATCGGTGACGCGGCCCACGTCTGTCCCCCCACGCTCGCCCAGGGCGCGGCCATGTCGCTGGAGGACGCCTCCGTACTGGCCGAGATGCTGGGCGAGGAGCAGGACTGGAGTTCCCTCGACGCCCTGCTGACCGGCTTCTACGAACGCCGGATCAACCGTGTCCGCATGGTGGTCGAAGCATCCGTGCAACTCGGTCAGTGGCAGCTGGACGGCGTCCGTGACGCCGACGCACCCGGTCTGATGGGCCGCACGATGTCCGCCCTGAAGGAGACCCCGTGAACTCCGTGAGTTCCCAGAACGGCGCACCCACGATCGACGTCCACGCGCACGTCCTGCTCCCTCAGGTCGAGGACGCCGTCGCCGGACACCCCGGGCTGGCCGCGGCACGCGATCTCGACGCCCGCCGCAACGGCCCCGAGGCCATCGCCGTCAGCGGCCCGATGTTCCGCGACCGCTTCCCGAAACTGACTGACGTCAAGGCCCGGCTCGCCGCGATGGACGCCTCCGAGGTCGACGTCCAGCTGGTCTCACCGTCTCCGTCGCACTACCACTACTGGGCCGACGAGCACCTGGCCCGCACGGTGTGGGAACTGGCCAACGTGGGCACCGCCGCGCACGTCGCCCAGGCCCCGCAGCGGCTGCACGGCCTCGGCCTCGTCCCGCTCCAGCACCCGGGCCTCGCTGTCGAAGCCCTCGAGCACGCCCTCGGCCTGGGCCTGCGCGGTGTCGAGATATCGAGCCACGCACCGGGACGCGAACTGTCGGACCCCGCGTACGAACCATTCTGGACACGGGCCGAGGAAAGCGGCGCGATTCTCTTCCTGCATCCCTTCGGCTGCACGCTCGACGAGCGCCTCAACCGGTGGTACCTGTCCAACACCGTCGGCCAGCCGACCGAGAACGCCGTCGCCCTGTCCCATCTGATCTTCTCCGGAGTCCTGGACCGGCACCCGGGCTTGCGCATCGTCGCCGCCCACGGAGGCGGCTATCTGCCCACCCACATCGGCCGCTCCGACCACGCCTGGCTCGCCCGCACCGACACCCGCGGCTGCGCGCACCCGCCCAGCAGCTATCTCAAGCAGCTGTACTTCGACTCCCTTGTCCACGACCCGGACGTGCTGCGCGAACTGATCCGGGCAGCCGGCCCCGACCGGGTCCTGCTCGGCTCCGACTTCCCCTTCGACATGGGCACCAAGGACCCGCTCGGCGCGCTGCGCGACGTCACGGACCTGCCCGCCCCCCACTTCCACGCCGTACGCGGCGGCAACGCGGCAGCACTGCTGCGTCTCACCTGAGGAGCCCGACATGACCAACCGTCTGCTCACCCACCTGCGGCACGTCGACCTGGCCGTGCCGGACTACGACAAGCAGCTCGACTTCTACGCCGGCGTCTGGGGCCTGACCAAGGTCGCCGAGGACTCCGGCATCTCCTTCCTGGCCGCCGAGGGCTCCCCCGAGCAGTACATCGTCCGGCTCCGCAAGGCCGAGGAGAAGCGCCTCGACCTCATCTCGTACGGCGCGGCGAACCCCGCCGACGTGGACACACTCGCCGAGCAACTCCTCGCGGGTGGAGTGCGGTTGATATCCCAGCCGGGCAAGGTCGACACCCCCGGCGGCGGCTACGGCTTCCGCTTCTTCGACATCGACGGCCGCACCATCGAGGTCTCGGCCGACGTCGAGGCGCGCCGGCACCGTCGTATCGAGGAGAAGGAGTCCATCCCGGTCCGTCTCTCGCACGTCGTCCTGAACTCCCCCAACATCAACGCCACCCGCGCCTGGTACGAGCAGCACCTCGACTTCCGGCTGTCCGACACGATGGCCTTGCCACACATGGGTGAGGTCATGCACTTCATGCGGATCAGCAACCAGCACCACTCCATGGCCATCGCCAGCGGTCCGCACACCTCCCTGCAGCACCTCTCCTTCGAGATGCGCGGCGTCGACGAGTACATGCGCGGCTCCGGCCGCGTGATGCGCTCCGGCGCCCGCAAGATCTGGGGCCCTGGGCGGCACATGGCGGGCGACAACACCTTCACGTACTTCCTCGACCCGCACGGCAACACCGTGGAGTACACCACCGAGCTCGAAAAGCTGGACGAGGACACCTGGCACCCGCACATCTACGACCTGACGAAGCCCGAGAACGCCGACCAGTGGGGCACGTCCAACCCGATGAACGAGATGGTCGCCAAGGAGATGCTCAACGACGTCGACCGCGGCGTCTTCGTCGCTCCGCCGGTCTGACCCCTTGACCCCGGGGGCTCGGCGCACTCCCCCGCCATGCCGTGCCGCCGCGCCCCCGGCCTGTGCCATCCCACCCAGCTCCCTAGGAATGCCATGCGTTTCGCCACGTACGAACAGCACGGCCGCAGCCGTCTCGCCACCGTCGAGGACGACGGCACGCTCTACCCCTGCCCCGGCGCGGGGACGCTTCTCGACCTGATCCAGGCCGGTCCCGAGGCGCTGCGCGAGGCGGGCAACGCAAGCCTGGACGTGCCGCGCGGCCCGCACGTCTCCCAGGTGCGTTTGCTGCCGCCGCTTCAACCGCCGTCCGTACGCGACTTCGTCACGTTCGAGGAGCACGTCGAGGGTGTACGACGCAGCATCGACGGAGTCTCGGGCGCCCCGGACGCCTGGTACGACGCGCCCACCTTCTACTTCACCAACCCCTACGCGGTCATCGGCGCTCACGAAGACGTCCCCGTGCCGCCCGGCAGCCAGGCAATGGACTTCGAACTCGAAGTCGCCGCGGTCATCGGCCGCGAGGGCCGCGACCTCACCCCTGAGCAGGCCCGCGACCACATCATCGGCTACACCATCTACAACGACTGGTCCGCACGCGACCTCCAGTCCCGTGAGATGCAGGTCAGCCTCGGCCCCTGCAAGGGCAAGGACACCGCCACCACCCTCGGCCCCCACCTCGTCACCGCGGACGAGCTGGAGCCCTACCGCGACAGCGACGGATTCCTGCGCCTGGCGCTGACCGCCGAGATCAACGGCGAGGTCGTCGGCAAGGACCTGCTGTCCCACATGAGCTGGACCTTCGAGGAGATGACGGCATACGCCTCCCGCGGCACCTGGGTACGCCCCGGTGACGTCCTCGGCTCCGGCACGTGCGGCAACGGCGGCTGCCTCGCCGAACTCTGGGGCGTGCGCGGCCGCCAGGACCCGCCGCCGCTCAAGCCCGGCGACACCGTCACCCTCACCGTCGAGGGCATCGGCACCGTCTCCAACACCGTGGTACCCGGTGCCGAACCGGTGGCCGTCCCTCGCGCCCGTAGGCGCCCGCGAACGCGCCCGTGAACCGCGAGGCGTAATCTCGTCGCCAACGGCGGCTGGTCGACGGTCTTGCCCGGCTCCTCCGTTCGATCCCTGGTCGACCTCCGGCGGCTGTAAGGACCCGAACGTGAACAAGGTCAGCGCGAGCGCCGCCGAGGCGGTGGCCGACATCTGCGACGGGGCCTCGCTCGCCGTTCGATCCTCACTCAGCTCGGTGAGATCGACCGGGCCGAAGCCCGTTTCACCGCACTCCTCGGCCTCGGCGAGGCGCACGACGCCGCTTCCTGAACCACGTGGCCGGGGCCGCGCCCGCCCACGGCGGGGCGGGCGTTGCTCCATGGCACCAGGCCACCCGACGCACGCCTCGCACAGAACGCCAAGCGTTCAGCGGGAAGTCGAGAACACCTCTTCTACGCTCCGCGACCGTCGGTCAACGCATCGCCGGGATCCGCTCGGAAGCGGCCGAGCGCGGTCAGGGGTTCGCCGCCGAGGAATCGGCCACCAGCCGGGCAACGGGTACGCTCAGGACCACGGCGATCGGGAACAGTGTGCCCCCCGTGGGATTGCGCGCGCCCTGCTCCAGATTCGAGAGCGTCTGCTTCGCCAGCCCCGCCTGCCGGGCCAACTCCGCCAGGGACAAGCCCCGTTGCTCTCCTGGGGTGGGGCTATTCCGTCAGCGTGCCCATCGCTCGGTCGAGCAGTACGGCCAGGGAACGGTCCCCCCCTCCCCCCCCCCAACAGGCCCCCCCGTCGCGGCCGCGTCCAGACAGGCGAGCGCGGCCCCGGAAAGCGCGTTCGGCCCGACCTCCTCCGGCTGGTCGGGTGCGTGAGCACGTCGAACGCCCTGCGCAGCGGCTCCCATGGACGCATCCGTGCTCGATGCATGCCGCCGGGCCACAGGTTCTCGTCCACGACGATATTGCCGTTGTGCTCAAAAAGCTGTTCCAGGACGCCCAGCCCATCGGCGGCGGGGTGACGCGCCCGGTCCGTCCTCGTGCAGCGCTGCTACTTCATTCCCGTGGTGGCGATTCCCTTGACGAGATAGCGCTGGCCGACGAGGAAGACGATGAAGACCGGGATCAGCGTGATGACGGACATCGCGAACAGTGATCCCCATGAGGCTCCGCTGGTGGCGTCGACGTAGTTGCGCAGGGCTACGGGCGCCGTCTGCAGTTCGGGTTTGGTCAGGTAGATCAACTGGCTCAGGAAGTCGTTCCACGTCCAGATGAAGGTGAAGATGGCGGTGGTGGCCAGGGCCGGCAACGAGATCGGCAGCAGGATGCGGAAGTAGATGCGCCAGTACCCCGCCCCGTCGATCTTGGCCGCCTCGTCCAGCTCGGTGGGAAGACCCCGGAAGAACTGGACCATCAGGAAGATGAAGAAGGCGTCCGTGGCCAGGAACTTGGGAACGATCAGCGGGAGGAACGTGTTGACCCACTCGATCTTCGAGAACATGACGTACTGCGGGATGATGAGCACGTAGACCGGCACCATGAGGGTCAGCATCATCATGCCGAAGAAGAAGGCCCGCCCGCGGAACTTCAGCCGCGCGAAGGCGTAGGCCGCCATGGAGCAGCTGACCAGGTTGCCGAGCAGCGCCCCCAGCACGACGATCGCCGAGTTCAGCAGGTACAGCCCGAACGGGTGCGAGAGGGCGTTCCAGCCGTCGGCGTAGTGGCTGAAGTCGGTCTTCGTGGGCAGCAGTGAGGGGTCACGGAAGATCAGGGCGTCGGGTTTGATCGAGCTGGCGATCATCCACAACAGCGGGTAGACCATCACGAGCCCGAAGGCGATCAGCACCACGTGCTTGAGCCTGGCGCGTATGCGGGCCGCCCGCCGGTGTCGGTGCGCGGCAGGCGCGGGAGCAGGGGAAGGGGCCGGGGCTGCGGCCTTCAGGGGTGTCATCTCACTTACCGTCACCGTAGAACACCCATCTCTTGCTGAAGTAGAAGTTGATTGCAGTCAGGAAGCCGACGATCACCACGAGCAGCCATGCCATGGCCGAGGCGTAGCCCATGTGGAGCCGGCCGAAGCCCTCGTCGTACAGGTACAGCGAGTAGAAGAGGGTCGAGTCCGAGGGGCCTCCCGTCCCGCCGCTGACGACGAACGCCTGGGTGAAGGACTGGAAGGAGCTGATGACCTGGAGAACGAGGTTGAAGAAGATGATGGGGGTGAGCAGCGGCAGGGTGACGTGCCGGAACTGGTGCCGGCGGCCGGCGCCGTCGAGGGCGGCGGCTTCGTAGTACTGCTCGGGGATCTGCCGCAGGCCGGCCAGGAAGATCACCATGGAGGAGCCGAACGTCCACACGTGCAGGACGACGAGGCTGTACAGCGCGGTGTCCGGGTTGGAGATCCAGCCGGGGCCCTGGACGCCGAACAGTCCCAGGAACTTGTTCACCAGGCCTTCGGTGCCGAAGACCTGCCGCCACAGGATGCCCACCGCGACCGAGGCACCCAGGAGCGACGGCAAGTAGTAGACGGACCGGTAGAACGCCAGCCCCTTGATGCCCCGGTTGAGGACCATCGCCAGGGCGAGGGCGACCGCCAGCAGCAACGGCACGCTGAGGACGACGTAGAGGAAGGTCACGCTCAGGGACTGACGCAATCGGGGGTCGTCGAGCATCTTGGCGTAGTTCTCGAAGCCCACCCACTGCGGAGAGCTCAGCAGGTTGTAGTCCGTCATCGAGAAGTACAGCGAGGCGATCATCGGACCGAGCGTGACGCCGGCCATGCCGACGAACCACGGCAGCAGGAAGACCCATGCGGTCCGTTCTTCTTTCCTGGCCGCCCGGCTCAGGGGTGGTCTGCGAAGCACAGTCATCGTCCTCGGGTTCTGGGATCGGGTGCGGGGTTCAGGAGCCGCTGGGTGACGGTTCGGCGTGTTGTGCCGCGGCCAGCGGACTGCGCACGACGGCGACGTCCGCCGCTTCGAGGACGAGGGTCTCCCCGGCCTCGATGGGGCGTCCGGTGATCAGGTCGGTGCCGGAGCGGTCGAGGGTGACCGTCGCCTTGTCCTGCCGGTGGTTCAGCAGGAAGAGGTACGCGCTTGTGTCGGTACGTCGCTCGGTGACCTCGACGCCCCGCGGTGCGGCGTGCACCGGTCGCACCCCGGCCAGGTCCAGGACGTGCCGCACCAGAGCCTCGAGGGCGTCGTCGTCCAGACGTGTGCCGATGTACACGGCACGGCCCCGGCCGAGTTCGTGCTCGATCACCGCCGCCTTGCCGGCGAGATGGCCCTTGCGGTAGACGGCGAGCGGTCGGGCGGTCTCCGTTACCAGGTCGTCCTGCCACACCGAGGCGGTTGCGAAGAATCCGTTCAGCGCGGTCTTCTCGGCTGCCGCCCGGACCGGCACCGCGGCCCCCGCGGGCAGCGGCGAGAACTCCTGGACGTGCGCTCCGATGATCTCGCGCAGGGCGCCCGGGTATCCGCCTTCGACGATCCGGTCGTCCTCGTCGACGATCCCGGAGAAGTACGAGACGACGAGATGGCCGCCGTCTTCGACGAACTTCCGTACCGCCGCGCTGTGTTGGCGTGTCATCAGATACTGGTTGGGGACGACCAGGACGCGGTAGGGCGACAGGTCGTCGTCGAGGGTGACGACGTCCACGGCGACCTGGCTGTTCCACAGGGCCCGGTGGTGCCGGGCCACGAGGTCGCGGTAGTCGAAGGTGTTGTCCGGGTGGGCGCAGCCTTCCACGGCCCACCAGTTCTGCCAGTCCCACACGATCGCGACCTGCGCGCCGGTCCGTGCCGTGGCGACCTCGTCGATGGCCCGCAGCTCGTTGCCGAGCGCCTTGACCTCCTGCCAGGTCCGGGTCTTCTCACCTCCGTGCGGGAGCATCGCCGAATGAAACTTCTCCTGGCCCTGGGGTGAGGCCCTCCACTGGAAGAACATCACCGCGTCGGAGCCGTGCGCGACGGCCTGGTAGGAGCCCAGGCGCATCCGGCCTGGCTGCTTGACCTGGTTGGTCTTCCACTGGCTCACCGCGCCGGCCGCCTGTTCCATCAGCATCCAGGGCCGGCCGTTGCCGAGCGAGCGCATCAGGTCGTACTGGAAGGCGGCGACGGCCATCCAGTGGGGCTTTCCCGGGTCGGGGTAGCAGTCGAAGGCGACGACGTCGAGTTCCTTCGCCCATCGGTGGCTGTCGGTCAGTCGGCAGCCGAAGAAGTTGGTGGTCGCCGGCACATCGGGAGTGATCGCGTGGAGCAGGTCACGCTCCCGCGTGAGGAGTTCCAGCAGGTTGTCGGAGGTGAAGCGCGAGAAGTCCAGCTCACGGGAGGGGTTGACCCAGCCGCGTACGGGCTGGGGCAGGTGCACCTGGGACCAGTCGCCGTAGCGCTGGCTCCAGAATGCCGTGCCCCACCGGCGATTGAGCTCGTCCAGCGTGCCGTACCGCTGCCGCAGCCACGCGCGGAAGCGGTCGTCGCACCGGTCGCAGAAGCAGTCGGAGTGGTACTCGTTGCCGATGTGCCACATGGCCAGAGCGGGATGCTTCCCGTACCGCTCGGCCAGCTTGGTGGCGATGCGCCGGCTGCGGTCCCGGTAGACCGGGGAGGACGGGCAGAAGTGCCCCCGGCTCCCGATGCCGTGCCGCACCCCCTGCCGGTCGACCGACAGGATCTCGGGGAAGTCCGTGGCGAGCCACGGCGGCGGTGCGGCGTTCGGGGTCGCGAGATTGACATGGATGCCGTTCGCCCACAGCAGGTCCATGATCTCGTCGAGCCAGGAGAAGTCGAACCGGCCGTCGGCCGGCTCCAGCACGGACCAGGAGAAGATGCCCAGGCTCACGAGCCGCACTCCTGCGGCTCGCATGAGCCGGACGTCCTCCTGCCACACCTCCCTCGGCCACTGCTCCGGGTTGTAGTCCCCGCCGTAGACGACTCCCGGCAGTCGACGGTGAAAGGTGCTCATGCGCGGATCGGACACAGCGGGGACTCCTTTCCGGAGTGCTACTACGTGTGGCTGCTCAGAGCTGAGACTTGATCTCGGAGATGAACTTCTTGGCCGCCGCCTTCGGCGACAGACGGTCGAACAGCACGTCCTCGTTGAGGCGCTGGAAGATCTCGGGGACCGCGGGACCTGCCTTCGCGTTGGGGATGTGCAGAGCGGTCGGCTTCATGGCGTTGACACGGCCCAGGTAGTCGGCGATCCGCTTCTCCGCGGGGGACAGCTCCGGCGTGATCGCCTTGAGCACCTCGGGGTTGTTGGGGACGCCACGGTCGAACTTCTGGATCTTGGCCGCCTCGGGCGAGTTGACCAGGAAGTCGAGCAGCTCCGCGGCCTCCTTGGGGTGCTCGGTCCGCGCGGAGGCGCCGAAGAAGATGCCGGGCTTGGTGTAGGCGCCGACCTGGGAAGCCCCCTTCTCGCCGGGGAAGAGGAGCAGCTTCGCCTCGCGTCCGCTGGCGCCTTCGAGCGCACCGAGCTGGGTCACGGACACGTCGGTCATGGCCGCCTTGTGCTGGGCGACCAGGCTCTGCTCGACACCGGCTCCTGACGACAGTGCCTCGACCGCCGCGTCCGCACTGGTCGTGCCGCCGCTGTCACGCAGCTTGACGACCCACTTCCAGTAGGCGGCCATGGTGCCCTCGGTGAAACCGATCTGGCTGCCGTCCCCGGTCCAGTAGTCCTCGCCATGCTGTCGCAGCCACGGACCCAGGTCGTTGGGGTAGAGCGGCATCACGGTGCCGACCAGGCCCTTGGTCTTGGAGATGGCCTTGGAGATCTTCACGTAGTCGTCCCACGACCACTTGGTGTCATCCGGAAGGGGCACGCCGGCCTTCTTGAACGCCGCCGGATCCGCTGCGATGCCGAACGCGCTGTCGCCGGCCGGAACACCGTAGAGGCCGTCCTTCACGGCCGTCGCCGCCATGGAGTTCGCGGGCAGCTTGTCCGTGTGCAGTACGTCCTTGACCTTCTTCAGGTCCATCAGCTGCCCGTTGTCGATGTAGGAGTACATGAACGGGTCGGTGATCTGCAGGACGTCGGGCATGTCATTGGCGGCCGCGCTGGTCGACAGCTTCTTCCAGTAGTCGTCCCAGTTGGAGTACTCGGGCTGGACGTCGATGTTCGGGTGCTCCTTCTCGAACACCGCGATCATCTGCTTGGTCATCTCGTGCCGGGAGTCCGAACCCCACCAGTTGAACCGGATGACGGTCTTGCCGCCGTTGCTCCCGGAGGAGTCTCCGGCGCAGCCCGCGGTCAGGACGAGGGCGAAGACCGAACAGGTCAGCCCGACCGCCCGGAGTGGGGAGCGTCTGTTCAGACGGGACGAGTGGTTCATGTTGGGGCTCCTCTGCTGCCATCACTGGGCGGTGCGCCCAGACCGGGGAACTTCGTCTCAAGAAGCCGGCGTGCGACGTCGGCCGTCTCGCCGCGTGGCGGCGGACTGCACAACTCGGCTGCTTTGCGGGCCGCGAAAGTTACCTGCGATCCGCGTGCCGACAGCCGACCCGGCTCGTCGGAATCCGGGTGGGCTGCAGCGGCTCTGGAAGGGGTTGGCGTGAACGTACGCTGGAACCTTGGGTCGGTGTGCCGAGCTGATCCGCGGGGTTGACCGCGAGCATCGCACCGAGCTGAGGGCTGTGTGCGTCAGCAATAGTGAACGTTCACACGGTGAGCGTAATAATCGACTACATCTCGGTCAAGAGTTCCGCACGTAACACTTGGGTATTTAGTGAGACTTCACCGGTTCCGGGCCGGTACGGAAGCGGAACGGACCGAGCGGGAACAGGCCGGGTGAGCGCGTTCCGCCCGGTGCGGACGGGGTGTTCGGGGGCTCCCGTCCGCCCGAACCCCCGTTGCACGACGGCTCGTTGGTGGGGCCGACGGGCTAAAGGGTGTGGTTCGTCCTCGCCGGTCCGGACGACTCGCGCAGCACGAGGCGGCAGTCGAGGTCCAGATGCAGTTCCGGCTCGGTCTCCTCGCGGATGCGGGCGAGCAGGGCCCGCATGGCCCGCCGGCCCATGGCCTCGCGGTCGAGATCCACGGTGGAGATGGACGGGTTGAAGTACGCGGTGAACTCCTGGTTGTCCCAGCCGAAGACACTCACGTCCTCCGGGACCCGCCACCCGCGGTCCTGGAAGCCACGGATGACGCCCATGGCGACGTCGTCGTTGGCGGCGAGGACCGCGGTGACACCGGAGTCCGCCGACAGGCCCCGGGCCGCGTCGTATCCGGACCGCACGGACCAGTCACCGTCGATGACGGCGTAGTTCTCCAGGCCCCGCTCGGCGACCGTCCGTAGATAGACCTCGCGCCGCTTGCGTGCCGACATCCAGTCCGTGCTGCCGGCGACATGGACGAAACGCCGATGGCCCAGGGAGACGAGGTGATCGATGATCATGGCGGCCGGCTCGCCGTCAGCCGTGATCCCGTGGGACCGCATCTGGTCGTCGTACTCGCCTATGACGACGGTCGGAGTATGGTCCAGCCCCAGCTTCTCCAGGTCGCCGATGGGGGTGAAGGTCAGCACTCCTTCGGCCTGACCGGAGTCGAGCAGGGAGCGGACGCGGTCGCCCCTGACCCGTTCGTCGCCTTCCAGGCCGACGATGTCCAGCAGGTAACCGGCCGCCTGTGCCTCGGCGGACGCTCCCCGCAGGATCTGCGAGGGCACGAAGGTCGTCATGGCCGGCAGGACCACGGTGACACGGTTCGACTTGCGGGTGCGCATCGACCGCGCCACCAGGTTGGGCCGGTAGTCCAGGTCGGCCACGGCCTGCTCGATGCGGGCCACCGTCTGCGGCTTCATGCCACCGTTGCCCCGCAGGAAGCGCGAGACGGTCTGATGCGACACCCCCGCGTGCGCCGCGACATCGAGGATGGTGGGACGCTTTCTGGACGGCGGCTTCGGCCGTTTCACGTCCCGCTCCGCTCTCTCCGGTCCCGTGTCCGCGTCCACCGTGCCGCCCCCCGCCGCATCTCCACGCCCCGCACGCCCATCGGTACTGTACTGCTCAGTACGCCAAAGCAGGCCGGGCCCTTGACTCTTGCTGTCTCTCCGGAGCCGACCGCATCGGCCGGTCGAGCCCGGCTGCCCTGCGGATCGTCCGGCCCGGCCGGCCGCATGGTCCCTGTCCGGGCCGTGCGGCCGGCCGCCGAGTCCGCCGTCACCGGGCGGTACGTGTTCCTCATGTCAGACCTGCAGAGTCCAGTGCTGGTTCGTGTGCGACTCGTCGTTCCAGCAGGTGTACTGCAGCAGCCGGGCGCCGTCCGTCGTGAAGGCCCGGTCGACGTCGAGGCACTTGCCGGAGTGACGGGCGATGAGAGCGACGTAGCCGGTGCCGGTGTCGCCCAGCCGCCACTGCTGGCTGGTGCGGCCGTCGCAGGTCTGCTGGACGATCGCGGCCGAGTTCGCCGTGGAGGAGCCGGCCACGTCGAGGCACAGGCCCGAGTGCCGGGAGAGGATCTGGTAGTAGCCCCCGCCGACTTCGTGCAGCTGCCACCGCTGGTCGTCGCCGTCCGAGCAGCCGGCCTGCTCGATCGCGGCCCCGGCAGCGGTCGAGGAGCCGACCGCCTCGGCGCACTTGCCCGAGTGCCGCGCCTCGATCGTCGTCGTGTCGGCCAGCCGGGACAGTTCCGACGAGAGCACGGGAACGTAGAAGTCGGTGATCCCTGCGATGTTCGGATGCGTGCCGCTGCCGCCGCTGCCCGGGTAGCCGCCCACGAGTCCGTCGAAGGTGTACGCCACCCGCTGGGCGTCGACGCGCGTGTCGAGCGTCGTGTCCCCGAAGACGTCGGCCACCGCCACGCCCCACTTCTGGGCCGCCTGCAACTGCACCTGGCGCAGGGCGAGCTGGGTGTCCCAGTCGCGCGAGCCCATCTTGTGGGCGGCCACGTAGACCAGTTGGGCGGTCGGCCACTTCTGCCGCATCGTGTGGATGGTGGTTTCGAGTGCCCCGGCGTAGGTGCCGGGGTCGAGGGTGGCGGGATCCTGAGAGCCGCTGACGGTGCCGACCTCGTAGGTGTGCGCGTCGTGGATCTCCATCGCGTCGTTCGTGCCGCCGTCGAAGACGACGAAGTCGGGCGCCTGCGAGCTCGCCGACTTCACCTGGTTCAGGATCTGTCCACCGATGGCGGTGGGCGCCGGTCCCACGGTCGCGCCGTTGCGGGCGTACTTCGTCAGCGTCATGCCCTCGCGTTCGGCGACGAAGTTCACGAAGCTGCGCGCGTACTGGTGCCCGTAGACGATGCTGTCACCGAAGGCGTAGACGGACGAGCCGGAGAGGGATCCGTAGGCGGGGTTCGCGGGCCGGGCCAGGCGGAAGTTGTCGATCGACTGCACACCGGTGCCGTAGTAGTTGCAGGCGACGAGCTTCGCCAGGTTCTGTCCCGTGATGCTCTTCGTGGTGGAGACCAGCACCTTCGGCGCGGCTTCCTTGCTGGTGACCGTGTACTGGACCTTGCCGAGCGTGAAGTCCAGGTGCAGATCGACCGTGTACCACTTGGCCCGGTCGAAGCTGATCCTGGTCCAGGTGGGATTGAGCGAGTCCGGGGCGGCGGTGGAGTCCGAGTCGGGACCGGTCGCGGCGTGACGGAACTCCGCAGCGGTCGCGGCCATGCCGAAGACGAGGCGTCCGGCGCTGTCGCGCAGTTCCAGACCGGTCTTCATGCCGGTGCTGGTGATGGCCGTCTTCCAGTCGAACCGCAGGTCGAGCGTCTTCTCCTGGGTGATCGACGACGCGAACGGCCGCACGGACGTCGTGTAGTTGCCCATGCTCTTCGTGACGTCCAGTACGCCGTTGCCGATGGCGGCCCCGACCGGGAAACCGAAGTTCGCGGGGGTCGTCTGAGCGTCGAACGTCTCGTTGATCAACGTCGCGCCCGGGGTTTCGGCGGCGGAGGCGGCCGGAGCCGTGAGGAAGGCCGCGAGGAGCAGGATGCCGGCGGCCAGGGAGCCGGCCCATCTTCGGGGCCGACGGCCCGTTCTGCGCATGACCGTATACACGTGATCTCCCTTGATCTCTGGTGATGCCGACCGGTGCCCGGCGGGGAGGAAGGGGCCCGGCCGTGACTCGGCCCGAGGGCGCACAGAAGAGTCACGAAGTACCGGGAGCGATGAGCTGTCCGACAACAGCAGGGGCAACCTAGTGATCGTTCACCTGAGCGGTCAAGACGTCTGCGGGTGATCGTTCACTACGTGGGGTCCCACCGGCATGACCGGAGCCCACCCGCTCTGGACTGCGGGGAAACTCTCCCCGTCCACACCATTGACACGCAAGCGTTACAGCCAGTCTTATGTGCGCCATCGTTGGTTTCGGTCAACATCTGATCGCCAGGGCCCCGCCATCGCCTGTCGGCTCGATCGCGCTGCGCCCGACACCCCCGCCTCGAAGGTTCCTGACGGGCGCCGTCAACCCTCAATCGTGATCGTTCACTATCCGGCAGAAGTTCACCTGACACGGAGGTAGCGCAATGAAGTCGAACACCGGCCCTTGGTCGCGCCGCAGATTCCTCGCCACGAGCGGGGCGGCAGCCCTCGGGGGCATGGCGTTGAACCTCGTCGGCGGCCTCCCGCGGGCCGCCGCGGCCGGCGGCGTGGTGTCCCACGTCGACACCTCGAAGTCCACGTACGACAAGATCACCCTGATGGTCGACGGGAAGCCCTTCTTCCACAGTGGCGTCCAGTTCCGGTACGAGAAGCACAAGTACACGTTCGGCTGGACGGACGCCCAGTTGAAGCCGGTGCTCGGGATGATCCGCGACGACGGGTTCACCGTGGTGAACATCCCGATCTGGTGGTCGAAGGTGGAGACCTCGAAGGACGTCTTCGACTTCACCGACATCGACCGGTACCTGGCCTGGTGCGGGGAGTTCGGCCTCAAGCTGGAACTCCTGTGGTTCGGACACGAATCGACCGGTTCGTCCCTGGCGGCCCGGATGCCGGCCTACGTGATGAACGACTACCAGGCCGTGGTGAGGTCCGACGGCACCAAGCTGACCCTGAACGGCAACCCTCTCCTGGACAAGACCGACCCGAACATGCTCGCCAGGGAGAAGTTCGTACTCGGCCGGCTCATGACCCACCTCGCGTCCGCCGACACCGCGCACACCGTGGTCGGCATCCAGGTGCTGAACGAACCGAACGTGTCGAAGCAGCAGGGCGGCCAGTCCATCGACCGGAGCTACAGCACCTACAGCACCGACCTCTGGAACAGCGGCGGATACACCGACGCGACGAAGTTCCGCAAGGACGTGCTGCTGAACTACCTGACCCAGCTGGGACAGGTGATCAAGCAGTCGGACTACTCGGTGTACACCCGGACCAACCTCGCCGGCAGCGCGGACACGGTGCCGGTCGCCGAGAACGAGGCCCTCAGGGCCCAGGGGACGGCGACCATCGACTTCTTCGGGAAGGACCCGTACACCACGGGCCTCGACACGCTCTACAACTACGGGAGGGACGCCGTCTGGGCCCAGGGGAAGAACTTCCCCATGATCATGGAGAACTTCGGAGGATCCGCGGCGGCGGACGTCGAGAAGTTCAACGCCATCGCCGGCAACACCGCCCACAATCTGTACGCCGCCCTGGACCCGGACTCCAGCACGGGCAGCAGCAGCCACGGCCTGTACGACTTCAACCCCACCACCAAGGTCGTCACCCGCAAGGCCGTCTCGGACAAGGTCGCCCGGCTCAACCACGTGCTGAACAAGATCCACCGGGACCTTGCCAGCAAGCGTCCGGTGGAACGCGGCGGAACCGACCTGCAGACGTTCAACCGGAGCGCGACCGCCAGCACCACCACCACCAAGACCGTGGGCGGCGCCAACATCACGTTCACGACATCGAGCGGTGCGCAGGCGTTCGGCGTCCGGCGCGGTGCGGCCGAGTTCGCTTTCACCACCACGACCCAGGCTACGTTCACACTGCCGGGAACCATCGGCGTCGTACGGTCCGTCGAAATCGGCCAGTACGACGCGAACGACAACTGGGTGAAGTCCGGCACCAAGGCGTACAGCACCGTGGCAGGGGACACCGTCGTCGCGCTGGCGGCCGGCGAGTGCGTGCGGGTCGCCTACCTCGTCAGCGGCGCGCGGTACAAGCTGAGGAACACGTCCTCGGGCAAGTACCTCGACACCGATGCGGACGGTGCGGTCATCCTCGCGTCCGCGACCACCTACGACGACCAGGACTGGATCGTCGCCAAGGACTCGGCCGGATCCTGGACCATCAAGAACGTGCGGACGGGACGCTTCTATCTGGAAGCCGACGCCACCGCCAACAACGTCATCTGGAACACCGGCACCGTTTCGGACGCCTCGCTCTGGAACCTGGAAGGGGTCGCGGCAGGCGGGCTCCGCGTCAGGAACACCCACACGGGAAGGGCCTACCTGTACGGGAACTCCGCGGGTGAGGCGAAGTGGAACACCGGAACGCAGGACGCGAACACGGTCTGGGAGTTCCAGCCGAAGTAGCCGCCCCCGCCGTTCCTTCCCCCGCGAGGCCGGAAAGGCGGCCCACGCGGGGGAAGGGACGGCGCAGGAGGCCCGTGTAATGATTGCTGCATGACTCAGGCCGACGTGTTGCGGGCTCTGGACGCCAGGGCCGCCGGCCAGTGGGGTCTGGTGACCACCGCCCAGGCGAAGCTGGACGGCGTGCAGGGCGTCCAGCTCCTGCGGCTGGAGCGGTCCGGGGCGCTGGAGAGTGTGGGCCACGGGGTGTACCGCCTGGCCGCCTCTCCCCCGCCGGAGCACCTCAGGATCAAGGTCGCCTGGCTGCGGCTGGATCCCGGAACCCCGGCGCGGGACCGCCGTACCGACGGCCCAGGGGCGGGCGTCGTCTCCCACACCTCCGCGTGTGCGGTGCACGGCCTGGGCGGCCGGCCCGCCGACTTCGTGGAGCTGACGGTCTCGTCACGCCGTACCACGCGTGACGAGACCGTCGTGCTGCACCGCGCGGCCACGGACGCCGAGGACATCACCGTCGTCGACGGACTGCCCGTCACCACCGTGCCGCGTACCGTCGTCGACCTGCTGGAAGACCGTGCCGACGCGGCCCGCACGGGCGCGTTCGTCGCCGAAGCCGTCGCCCGTGGCCTGGTGCGCGTCGACGACCTCGCGCCACGGGTCGCGGGCTTCGCCGGTGCCTACGGGTTGCCCGCGGAGGCGTCCGGCGCGGAGCTGCTGGAGTTTCTGTGCGAGCAGGCGGGGCGTCCTCTCCCGGCACGGAAAGCCGGTCGATCCACCGCGAAAGCCGCCGGCCCGGGGGCGGCCTCCCACCCGGAGAGGAAACGGCCGACCATATGGGAGGTCGCCGAGCGGGCCGGCGTGTCGCACCAGACCGTGTCCCGGTTCCTGAAGAACGACAGCGGCATGAAGCCGGCGACGCGAGCGAGGATCGAGCGCGCCGTCGCCGAGCTGGACTACCGGCCCAACCTCATGGCGCGGTCGATGCGCACACAGCGGTCCCACCGGATCACCATCGTGCTGCCCGAGTTGAGCGGCTTTGTTCCGATCCCTCTGCTGAGGGGTGCCTCGGCCGCGGCGCACGAGGCCGGGTACATGACCGACGTCGTCGGGCTGGAGGGCGGCGAGTCGCGGCGCGCCCGCAGCGTGCTGTCCCTGCTGGAGACCCGGCAGGCGGACGGGGTACTGTCCCTGGTGCCGCTCGGGGATCTCGCCGGCGGCCAGGGCGCCGGGCAGCGGCCCGTGGTGGTGCTGGGCGAGTACGACGACAACCTCCAGTCCCGGGGACGACTGGCCGACGGACGGCCCGCCGAGGAGATCCTGCGTCACCTCGCCGGCCAGGGACACCGCCGGTTCCTCCACGTCGCCGGCTCGCAGGACTGGGCCTCGGCACGCAACCGGCGGGCGGTCTACGTGGAGGCGGTCGAGCGACTGGGCCTTACCTCCTACGGCGTCGTCGACGGGGACTGGTCCGTGCGCTCCGGCTACGAGGCCGCGCGGGACCTGCCCGCCGACTCCGGCGTGACGGCCGTGCTGGCCGCCAACGACTACGTCGCCCTGGGGGTACTCCGCGGCTTCCAGGACCGCGGTACGCGGGTGCCCGAGGAGATGAGCGTCTTCGGCTGGGACGACGAGGAGTTCACCCGGTACTTCTCGCCGAGCATCTCGACGGTGCACATCAACAAGGAAGAAGTAGGCCGCCGGTCGATGCTGTCGCTGCTCGCGCTTCTGCGCGGCGAGCCCGCGCCGGAGTCCGAGGTCGAGGATCTGTTCCACCTCGTGCCGCGTGGGTCGAGCGGCCCGGCCCCCGGCTGAGCACGACGGCGTTCCCGCTGGGGTGTCAACGCGAAAAAGTGAACGATCACAGAGAAACTCTTGACCGCAAAGGTGACCGTTCACTACGTTCATGTTGCCGCCGTTCACATCGGCGCGAGCCGAGTTCGTCGACAGAGCCGTTCCCCTCGACCGCACGGCCATGCCTGCACGCCCTGGGCTGAGCAGGTCGAACCCACCTTCTCCGTAAGCGGTGTGACGCCCCCCGTGCCGCGCCCAGGCACCGCCCGAGCTTCCACGAGAGAGCCACATGACTGAGTCCAGCCAGCCCGTGCAGGTGGCGATCGTCGGCGCCGGCAACATCGCCGACGGTTGCCACATGCCCGCCGTCCAGGCCCAGAGCGGCGAGGCGGTCGTCACTGCCGTCGTCGACGTCGACCTGCGGCGCGCCGAGGTCTTCGCCGCCCGCTGGGGCATTCCCGCTGCCTACGACAGCCTGAACCACATGCTGCGGGAGCAGCACCCGGACCTGGTCATCGTCTGCACGCCCCCGATCGCCCACGGCGAGGCCATCACCGCCTGTCTGGACGCCGGCGCGTCGGTGTGGTGCGAGAAGCCTCCCACCCTCTCGGTGGCCGAGTACGACGCCGTCGCCGCCCACGAGCGCGAGGGCGGCCCGTACGTCTCCTACGTCTTCCAGCACCGGTTCGGGTCCGCCGCCCGAGCCCTGCGAGAACACATCCGCACCGGCAGCCTCGGCGCGCCCCTGGTCGGCGTCTGCCACACCCTGTGGTACCGGGACGACGCCTACTTCGACGTCCCCTGGCGCGGCAAGTGGGAGACCGAGGGCGGTGGCCCCACCATGGGCCACGGCATCCACCAGATGGACCTCATGCTGTCGCTGATGGGCGAATGGACCGAAGTCCGCGCCGCCATGGGCACGTTGGCCCGCGACGTGGAGACCGAGGACGTCTCCATGGCCATGGTCCGCTTCGCCAGCGGTGCCATGGTGTCCATGGTCAACAGCCTCCTCTCCCCCCGCGAGACCAGCTACCTGCGCCTCGACTTCCCCGAGGCCACGGTCGAGTTGTCCCACCTGTACGGCTACGACAACTCCCACTGGACGTGGACCCCAGCGCCCCACCGGGTCGGCGCCACGGCCGTGGAGCTCGGAGCGCCGCTCGACGACGAAGCCAGTTCGCACGCCGCGCAACTGCGCGTGCTGCTGCGGTCGCTGCGCGCGGGGGAACGCCCCGAGGTCAGCGGCGACGACGGCCGCCGCGTCCTGGCCTTCATCGCCGCACTGTACGAGTCGGCGCGGACCGGAAGCCCCGTCACCCCGGACATGATCACCCCGGCCAGCCCCGTCTACCACTCCATGAGCGGTCGCCCCCGCACCGCCCGGGACAACGCCGCCAAGGAGAAGACCGGTGTCTGACACTCACCTCCACATCGACCACGACGCCGCCGGAAGCCAGTTCGTGGTCTCGGCCGCGGGCACGGACCTCGCCACGTACGTCTATCGGCCGGACACCCCCCTCGAAGAGTCCCCCAAGCCCTATCTCTATCCGCTGAGAACCCTCTCCGGCGCCCCCGTGGGCGTGTACCGGCCCTGGGACCACCGCTGGCACAAGGGTCTGCAGATGACCTGGTCGCATCTGTCCGGCGACAACTTCTGGGGCGGTCCGACCTTCGAACAGGGCGCGCCCGGCCATGGTTACGTCTGGCGTGAGAACCACGGCCGACAGGTGCACCGCGCCTTCGAGCCGCAGGACCCCGTCGGCAGTGAAGTGTCCGTCGTCCAGAGCCTGGACTGGATCTCCTCCAGCGACGAGGTGTGGATCGACGAGACGCGCACCCTCCGCTTCCACAGCGCCGACACCGCCGACGGAGTCTGGGCGCTGGACTTCACCACCGCCCTGACCAACGTCCACCGCGAACCGCTGGAGATGGGCAGCCCCACCACACACGGCCGCCCGGGCGCCGGCTACACGGGACTCTTCTGGCGCGGGCCCCGGGCCTGGACCGGCGCGGACATCATCGCCGACGGGGGCCACGAAGGCGACGCCGTCATGGGCACCCGGGGCGCCTGGGCGGCCATCAGCGGCGAGCACGACGAACTCGACGGCGGCGCGACGGTCCTCGCCTACGCCGGCACCACCAGCGCGTCCACCCCGCTGACGTGGTTCGCCCGCAGCAGCGCCTTCGCCTGCCTCAACCCCTCGCCCGCCTTCGACACGGAGATCAAGCTGGAACCCGGCAAGACCTTGCACCTGACCCACCGCTTCGTGTTCCTCGACCGCATGGTGGATCGCCACGAACTCGAACCGATCTCGCAGAGGTTCGCGCTGTGACTTCACTCCCCGACTTCCCCGGAGCCGTGGGGCTCAGCCAGCTCGAGGTGTACCCCTGGCCCACGGCGGACCACGAGCACGGCGGCTCGCCCCACATGCACCTCGTCTGCGCGGAGTGCTACGTCGTCGTCAGTGGCCGCGGCCGACTGGAGACCCTCAATTACAAGGGGCTCACGACGACCGAGCTGCACGCCGGAGACGTCGTCTGGTTCACCCCCGGCACGATCCACCGAGCCATCAACGACGAGGACCTGCGCGTGATCGTCGTCATGCAGAACAGCGGCCTGCCCGAGGCGGGCGACGCGGTCATGACGTTCCCGCCCGGGTACCTGTCCCCCGAGACCTACCCGGACGCGGCCTCACTCCTCGACACCGACGGCAACCCCAGCCACGAGCGCGCTCAGGCTCGCAGGGATCTGGCCGTCGCAGGCTTCACCGAACTGAAGCGGCAGTGGATGCGAGGAAACCGCTCGGCGTACGAGGACTTCTGCGCGGCAGCGGTACGCATCGTCCAGCCCCGTCTGGAGGCCTGGCAGAAGACGGTCAGCGACGGTGCGCTGGCCGCCGCGCACACTGCACTGCGGCAGATCGACGCACTGCGGCAGTGCCGCTTCGACCACTTGTTCAGCGCGGAGATCTCGCGTATCGCACGCCCTTCCCCGCAGACGCTGGGCATGTGCGGTTTCCTGCGCGCCTACGACCCGGCCCGCCGGGCCGGCTCATCGACCGGGCCGAAGTCAGGCCTGTTCGCGGCCGACGTCGATGAACGTGTCCGACCGGGTGCTGATCTGCCCGGGTCGAGCTGAGGAAAGCGTTTCGAATGAGTTCGATACTGCCGGAGGGCGGTCGAAGCGCAGATGCCGCGACCACCCCGATCTTGTCGGGGATGTACCCCGATCCATCGGTATGCCAGGTCGGAGAGGACTTCTATCTGGCGAATTCGTCGTTCGAGTACAGCCCCGGCGTTCCGATCTGGCATTCCCGGGACCTGGTGTCCTGGCGTCAGATCGGCAACGCCCTGACGAGGGACGAGCAGTTCCCCGCGGGCCGGTCGCCGTCGAGCCGCGGCATCTACGCCCCGACGCTGCGCCATCACGGGGGCCGGTTCTGGCTGATCACCACGAACATCGACGACCCTCGCGGCGGCCATCAGATCTACCAGGCGGGCGACCCGGCCGGGCCGTGGTCCGCGCCGATGTGCCTCACCGAACTCGACGGCATCGACCCGGACCTGGCTTGGGACGACGAGGGTACGTGCCTGGTCACGTACTGCTCGTGGTCGGAGACCGAGATCGGCATCAGGCAGGTGGCGGTCGATCTGGAGCAGGGCGTGCTCCTCGAACAGCCGCGGTGGATCTGGCACGGCACCGGCCTGGCCCATTCCGAAGGGCCGCACCTGTACCGGCGCGGCGAATGGTGGTACCTGGTCATCGCCGAGGGCGGAACCGACCGGGGCCACGTGGTGTCGGTGGCACGCTCGCGGAGCCCACGAGGGCCCTTCGAGGGCGCCGCGCACAATCCGGTCTTCACCCACCGCAGCACGGCTCATCCCGTCCAGAACGTCGGTCACGCCGATCTGGTCGAGCGTCCCGACGGGACGTGGGCAGCGGTGTATCTCGGCACCCGGCCGCGAGGCCGCAGTCCCCGCTTCCACGTCAACGGGCGTGAGACGTTCCTCGCCGATGTCACCTGGGTGGACGACTGGCCGCGGTTCGAACCGGCCAGCGGCCATGTCCCCACGGGACAGCGGGACTTCGAGGACGACTTCTCCGCGCCCGGACTGGATCCCAGGTGGGTCTCGCCAGGGCAGCGTCCCGACCGGTTCGTGCACAGCGCACCGGAAGGGGTGGGCGTGGGTCACGCCCTGAGCGAGACCGGCGAGCCCTCAGGACTGTTCACGCGGGTCGGCGGAGACCAATGGGAGGCCGACTTCGTCGTCGATCCGGGCGAGGGCGCGTTCTTCTCTGAACTAACGAGAGCGTCCCGTGATCAGGTGACTGGACGATCAGTCCTGAGGGAACCGGTGTGGGGCCGGAGAACGGCTGCGAACGGCGCGGGTGTTAGTTTCCTTCCCGTGTTAGGACACCAGGACGAGACGAGGGCGGCCTACGACGGGGTCGTCGATCTGTACGCGTCGATGTTCGCCAATGGGCTGGAGACGCACCCGTTCGCGCGGAACATGATCGGCACTTTCGCCGAGCTCGTGCGTGGCACGGGGAACCTGCGGGTAGCTGACGTCGGGTGCGGCCCCGGTCATGTGACGGCGATGCTGCATGATTTGGGGCTGGACGCCTTCGGGCTCGACCTCTCCCCAGCCATGGTCGACCACGCCCGGCGGGCCCATCCGGCGCTGCAGTTCGACGAAGCGCGGATGGAGGCCCTGCCGGTCGAGGACGGTGCACTCGGCGGAGTGCTGTCCCACTACTCGATGATCCATACCCCACCCGGAGAATTGCCCGCGCTGCTCGCCGAGCAGGTGCGTGTCCTGGCACCAGGGGGCCTGCTCCTGGTGTCCTTCTTCGGGACCGAGGGACCGGAGCCGGTTCGCTTCGACCACAAGGTGACGCCCGCCTATAGCTGGCCGGCGGAGCAGTTTGCCGAGTTGCTGGCCGGGGCCGGTCTCGTCACATTTGCTCGGTTGCTCCACGACCCAGCTTCCGAGCGGGGTTTCCTCGACACTCATTTGCTGGCCCGCCGCCCGTAGAGCGTGGGTCGTGGCCTGGGGTGGTGTAGATCATTCGCGTGGATGAGGCTCGGCTAACTTGAAGGTCCTCTTGCCGTACTGATTCGTGTCGCGATCTGGCTGAAGCGGGGCATGCCCAGATCGATCACTTGGCGTTGACGGGCTAGCTCTGCATCGAGCTGGATGAGCTTCTCCTCTGCGCTGGCGAGGCTGACTTGTAGTCCTTCGATCTCACCGAGCCATCCCTCCTGTTCTGCTTCGGTGATTCGGGCGATCAGGTTGTCGCGGATCTCGACGAGGCGGTGTCTCTGAGCCGGATCCGGTCGGAGCATGGAGCATCGAATACACGCGTGTTCGTGGATGCAGGGAGTTCCGAATGCGCGAGCGCAGATTCCGATGGACAGTTTGCGTCGCTCGAAGTGCCCGAGGAAGGCATCCCATTCCTCGTTGGTGGGGGTTCGGTACTCCTCGCTGGGGCGGAGTGCTCGGCGCCGGGCGATGAACGCGCGATGGGCTTCGATAGCCTCGCCGGGGTAGATGGCGTTGTATCCCATGGTCGTGTTGATGCTGGTGTGCCCGGCGATGACCTGCGCGATGTGCGGGGGAAGGCCGCTGCGGATGGCATCGGTGATGAAGATCCGCCGAAAGTCATGGGGCGAGAAGTCCAAGGGCTGTCCGGCTGAGTCGGTCAGATTCGTGGAGGCCATCACCTCTTGGAGTGCTTGGCGCAGGAGCTTCGGGGAGAGGCGGGAGCTCTCGCCGCTGCGGCACCACTGGAAAAGCAGTGGCATCTGGGGATTCCAGGTCTTCTCGGCCATGTCATAGCTGGAGACGTAGGGGACGGCACCGGTGCGTGGGTCGCGGACACGGGCGATGATCGCACTGAGCACATCGGCGAGCTCCGGGCTGACCAGGATGACTCGTTCCTCATCGGTTTTGGACGGCGCGATCTGCAGGAGGGGGACAATCTCGCCAGTGGTAGGCAGTCTGTACTGGATCAGACTGTGATGGCTGGCCTCCAACATCTCCTCGATGCGGACACCGGTGTGCTGAAGAAACTCGACCATCGCCCAGGCCCAGAACGCGCGACTCTCCGCGAGCGCCAGGTCAACGCGCCGGCCGGTGGCGATGTTCACCGCCCAGGTCGTTCCATCCTTCGCTGCCCGCCTGAAGGTGGCGCCCGCGAAAGCGAACTGACCACCTGGCGGGGTGTCCATCAGAGCCTGTAGTCGGGCTTTGGCCTCTTTCAGGCATGTTGAAGCCGCCCGGGCGACAGCGGGCAGAGCCGGAAGTCGTTCCCGTGTCCTGTGGTCCATCCGGGCTTTGCGCCGCTTGTTGTCTTTCACGACAGCGACATCCGCGTCCTTGATCGGACTCGGCACCGCCCACGGCCCCCAGCGCGCCGGCTCATCGATAGCCCACTGGGCGATGTCGAGATAGAACGCGCGGACGGAGATCATGATGCTGGCGACATTGGCCCGTCCGGTCACTACTTCACGCACTTTGCCGTCTGGCTGGCGACGCCGTTCGATGCGGGTCCGGCATCTCTGCTTCCAGGCCGCGCTCACCTCGGGCGCCAGGTGGAGAGAGTCGATTCCCGGATGATGTTGTTCCAGGTCGCCCCAGAAGTTGCTGGCCAGATGCCGGGACAAGTTGTTCAGGGACGTGTAGTCCAGACCTGGCTGCCGCTCTTTGAGATAGTCCACCAAGAGATCTCTGACTGGGCGGCAGCGGACGCCGAACCGGTCGACGAGCTGCTCCATCGACACCTGACCACTGGTGTTGGCCAGGTAGCGCAAGGAACTGGGTGCTTCTGCAGGCAGGGTGCCCAACTCTCGCAGCCAGGCGTAGAAGAGGGTGTTGCCGCGAGTTTTGGCGTTCGCGGTTTTGTTCGCTGCTTTGAGTGCGGCGAGATACTCCACGGCGTCGCCGACGGTGATGTCCGCCAAGGTGCCGCCCTTGGCGGCCACGATCTTGACCAGGGAGTGCAGGGCATCACGCCCGACCTTGGAGGACCACGTGGCAGATTCGACCATCGCTTCAAGCTGGGCGAATCCTTCCGGGTCACGGGCAGGGATCAGCCCGATCCGCAGGCTCGTCATGTTGGCCGAGGTCCGTGACAGCAGCCAGGGGAGGGCGGGCCTGACAACGTCTGCGCAGATCAGACTCAGCAGCCCTCCCGACAATGCCTGCCGCTGTGAGGGGCCAGCAGCCGTTCCGATCCACTCGGGTGCCAACCGGGCCCAGTCGTTGCCAGGACGCGTGCTCGCGGGACTGGCGTTCCAGCGCTGCTGCCAGGTGGCCCCCGGGAAAGTCTCCAGCCACTGCAAGGTCTGGCGAGCTCCGCGGATCCGGGCTCGGTGCTGCCTCACGTCCGCGGGCCGCAGAGGAGGTTGCTCCAGACGAGCCAGGATGTCGGCTCGCTCGCATGCAGTGGTCGGCCAGTCGTCCTCCGGGGGTCTGGGCGGGAAGCGCAAGGCGACGGCTTTCAATGCCTCGCCGGCCAGGCTCAGGGACGCGGGAGGTGCGACATGCGTCGTGACGGACAAGGTCTCCGTAGGCGTCACCAGGCAGTCCCGAAGAGGTTGTTGAGGGATTCAGCGTTGTAGCCGGCTGCCGGAGGCGAGGGAGTCCGCTCGGCGGACTTGGCCCGTCGGGCATGGTGCGCCCGAACATGTTCGATCACCTCGTCCCGGTCGGCCGGAAGATAGAGCTGTGTCGTCGACAGGTGTGCATGACCGAGCACCCACTGCACGTCGGTCAGCGGCATCTTCGGATCCCTCGCCAGCCGATAGGCGGCGGTGTGTCGAAGATCGTGGAGAGTCCAGTTCGTACCGAGCAAAATGTTGGCTCGGTTGAACATCGCGCGGGCCGCCGGATAGTTCAGGGGACGCCAGGGGCGGCGCAACGTCCACCACAACCCCTCGTTCTGTCCGCGGGGCACCCCGGCCCGCCAGGCGCTCTCCTGATAGAGCCGTAGCCAGACGAAAGCGTCCGCTGAGCAGGGGAGTTGTTGATAGGCCCGGCTCCCCTTGCGGACCACCCCCAGGATTTGTTGGCCGGGCAGCGCGTCGCGTTGCCGGCTGGTGAGCAGTTCCTCGGCGCGAGCACCGTTGGAAACCCAGAACGCCAGGAGAGCTCGATCACGGTCGTGCTTCAGCGCGGCGAACAGCGCGTTGAACATCGCGTCGGGGATTCGCCGAGGGGCCCTCTTGGGGATGGCCGGCCGGTAGCGGCCCTGCCGTTCGTGGCGAAACCGCTCGTCAGGGTTGTGGTGAGCGTGTGCCCTGCCATGGCGCCGGGAGCGATCCAGCGGAAACGGGTTCAGGATCGGCCCGGTTCCCTCGGAGAGGTGGAAGTCGTAGAAGGCCCGCAGCACGGTCTCGCAGTGCGCTCGCGTTGTCGACGCGTATCTCAGCCCTGGCGACGACTTTCCCGTGATCGGATTGGGAGCTCCGGGAGGCAACTGCTCCGGTACTGGCCTTGGTGCTGTCTCAGTGTTGATGTCCCGTCGGTGGCGCCAGTGCAGCGGTGCGGGCTTGTTCGCGATCTTCATCCAGCGGGCGAAGTCCCGAGCGTCCGACCGGACTGCACGGTCCCAAGCGACACCCCAGCCCCACAAAAAGCGCCACCAACGCAGCAGATCCATTCCGTACGACCGGATCGTGGCTGCTGACTTGTCACAGGCCAGCAGCTCCGCGAAGAAGGCAGCCGCGGGTTCGATCTCGACCCCGTCCGCGTCCAGGAGGACAAAGGGCCTCCACCGATCTCCCGTCTCCGCCAGCTGTCCGGCCTCGGGCAGCACGAAGCTCGCTAACTCCCTCTCGGGATCACGTTCAAGCATCCAGGGAAGCTAGCAGAGAGGCCGTCTGACCTGCGAAAATGATCGAGTTAGTTCAGTCAACGGTTCACCGTCGCCCTACGGCTCGACGGTGCCCACTGGTACGGCCTGCACGTTGCCGAGGGCGAAGTCACCGCCGTCGCACGGATCGGACAGGTCCGGTCGGTTCTCGGCTCCCGCCCGCTGCCCGATTCCCCTGTCACCCTTCGCGTCCGCTCCACGGAGCCCACTTGGCACGGACCGGACGACATCGAACTGGGCATCGGTTACGGAACCGGCACGGATGTCCTCGCCCGCCTGGACGGACGCTACCTTTCCACCGAAGTGGCGGGCGGGTTCACCGGGCGCCTGGTCGGTGTGTGGACCGAGTCGAGGGAGGTCCTTGTGCGCCGGGTCCGGTTCGCCGAACGGCGCATGTGACACCGCCCCGTAGCGGACGCAGGCCGCAAAGAGTGCTCTGGGGCTGACCTCCGTACGCCGGCGACACTCGGCGATGGCGTCGGCCGTCGCGGCTTCGTGTCGCTACGACGGTCAGCCGGGCGTTTCGGCGGTGACGGTCAGGACCGCGCGGCTGAGGATGTGGCCCGCCATGGTGGAACCGAGTCGGCCCGGGACCTCCTCGACCCGCGGTGGAAGGGGAAGATCGTCTCGACGTACCCGAACGACGACGACGCGGTGCTCTCCCTGTACAGCCTCATCGTCGGCGAGTACGGCTGGGAGTGGCTGCGGCGGTTCGTCGCCCAGGACGTCGCCTGGGTGCGGAGGACGCAGGAACCCGCGGCTCGGGTCGAGCGGGCCGCGCGGCCGTCGCACTGGGCACGGACGGCATGCTGACCCCCGCGGCGGGTGTGAAGACCCGCTTCGTCGGCCCGAAGCACGACCCGTTCATGGCCTGGGCCCAGCGCGCCGCCATCCTCAGACACGCCAAGCATCCCGTAGCCGCGAAGCTGTACCTGAACTGGTGGCTGTCGAAGGGAACGCAGTCCGACTTCTCCATGCGGTCGGTGCGCACCGACGTCCAGCCCCACGATGGCTACCGCCCATCCGGGAGTACCGCAACGCCCACCTCGACGGCTTCGAGGACTTCATGGCGGACCGGGGCCTCGTCGAGCGCTTCAGGCAGCAGCTCACTCTCCACGTCGGCGAGGTGACCAGAGCTCCCTCCCCGGGGTGGCTCGGGCTGCACCCCGGGTGCTGGCCCAGGAGGCCGGCCCCGCGCCATGTGCAGGCGGTCATGACCACCAGTGTCTGGTCGCCAATCCCCTTCCGGCTTCCCTTGGGTGCCGCGCCGGCAAGCCCGCTCCGTCTCCCGTAGCGACGCGGTCACGTCCGCCGGCCAGGCGTTGTTCAACGCCTTGGCACTACCGATTGCCGACCACGGCGCGGTGTCCTGAGGATCTTCGTGAGTTGGTGGCGTTACGTCGTAGCGGAGGCTCTGGACCGAGCACCGTCTGCGCTCAGGCTCGTTCGCCGTCGTGCGGGACGCCGACGAGGACGAAGGCCATCGTGGCCGGTCGGTCGCCGTGGTTGCGCCAGGCGTGGCGGGTACCGTTCTGGATCACGATGTCCCCTGCCGAGAGCCGGGTGCGGTGGCCGTCGTCGAGTTCGAGGACGATCTCGCCCTGTAGCACGATGCCGTAGTCGACGGTCGGCGTGGTGTGCATGCCGTCGGGCTCGATGAGTTCCGCGATGCCGGGCGAGTCGGCCCGCTGCTCCCGGTCGAAGGCGACGGGGTCGAAGGCCGGGTCGGCCATCGCGGTGTCCGGCGGAAAGGTCAGCACGATGAACCGTGTGCCGCCTGGGGCCGGGAGCAGGCTGGTCACCTTCGGCGTGGGATCCTCCCCCGCCCTGCTGAAGGGTCCGCCGGGGTCTGTGGCCCACGGCAGGCGGGACACCCAGCCCGGCAGGCTGGTGAACTCGCGGCTGCGCGGGACGGGGCCGTCGCTGACGACGACCGACCTTCCGTCCTCGTCGTGGCCGGTGACGACTCTGCGCATGTGTCTCTCCTCGGTCGGATCCGCCGGATGTGTCGAACCCGTCGGTCAGTCGGGCCGGTCGGTGCCGGGATCGGTCAGGGTCGTCAGCGCGGTGGTCCAGGCGTCCAGCACGTCCTCCACCGTCGGGGCCGGTGCCCGGAGCAGGGCGGATGCCACCGTGCGGACGAACAGCCGGTGCCGGTCCTCCGTCAGGTATTCGACCGGGGACTTGCCGTCCACGCGCGCGAGCAGCAGCGCGGGCAACAGGGACGCGGCTCGTGCCTCGACGGCAGGCCGGGGCTCCCAGTCGACACACCGGACGTATGCCTCGGCCAACGTGCGGGCGGACCGCAGGAGGCCGGCTCGGTGCCTGGGCAGCACGAGGCTCTTGAGGAGCAGGTGGTTGACGCAGAAGGCGAGGTCGAAGGCCGGGTCTCCGTACCAGGCGCACTCGGCGTCCAGCAGCACGGGACCCGACGGGCCGACAAGGATGTTCTTGGGGCTGACGTCGCCGTGGACCAGGGCCAGGTGGGTGGCGGTCGTGCGCTCGGCGAGGCTGTGCAGGATGTCGCTCAGGGCCGGGTGGGCGGCCGCGGTGGCGAGCAGGTACGGCTCGATGCGCAGTGCGTGGAAGTTGTCGTCGGTGGCGAACTCGGCGGCCAGGGACGCATCGCCCGCGCTCGCCGCGTGCAGCATGCCGAGCGCCTCTCCGACGGCCGCCGCGGTCGTCACGTCCACCTCGCCGTGGAGCAATTGCGCCTTCCACACCGGGTACCGCTCGGGGGGCAGATACGCCATGGCGAAGAGGCCGGCTCCGGGGTCGTGGGCCAGGAGTTCCGGCACGGTCTCCGGTCGGTGCCGGGACGCGAACCGCATCCACGCCCATTCGTAGGCGTTGCGCGACACCGGTGCCTGCCAGTCGGCGGCCACCTTCAGCCGGGCCAGGGCGCGCTTGACGCAGAGGGAGCGTCCCGGCAGGTCCACCCGCCACAGGTCGGACGAGACACCGCCGGCGAGCGGGGTCCAGCGTGCGCTCTCACCAGGCCGGGCGAGTTCGTGGGCGGTCAGAAAGCCGGACAGCGCGGGGTCCGGACAGGCCTGCACGGAGGCGGGACTCATCGCCGCTCACCCGGCCCGGCGGTCAGGCCACGGGGGCTGTTGCAGGCGTGGGCCGGCGGCTCGCCCGCCAGGATCCGTACGACTTCTTCGGCTGCGCGGCGGCGCAGTTCCGTCACCGAGGCGTCGGAGGAGAAGGCGACATGGGGAGTGATCAGCGCGCCCGGCTGGTCCAGCAGCGCGGCGGGCACGTGCGGTTCGGACTCCAGTACGTCGAACGCGGCTGAGTCGAGGTGCCCGCTGTCGAGCGCCTTGACGACCGCGTCGGTGTCCACCAGTGGGCCCCTGCTGACGTTGACCAGCAGGCCGCCCGGCTTCATGAGCGCCAGCTGCTCGGCGCCGATGATGTGGTGCGTGCCGGGGGTGAGCGGAACGTGGAGGATCACCACGTCGCTGCGGCGCAGGAGTTCCTCCAGGCCCGCCCGCTCCACCCCGGGGGCGTCCTGCGGCGGGAAGGGATCGTGGGCCAGGATCCGGCAGCCGAACGCGCCGAGCTTGGCCGCGGTGGCCCGTCCGATGCGTCCGTAGCCGACGATGCCGCAGGTCAGCGTGGACAACCGGCGCAGCCGGGCGCTAGCCGGGTCCCATCGCCCGGCTCTGACCTCGCGGTCGAACACCGCCAGGCCCCGCGTCCAGGCGAGCACCATGCCGACGGCGTGGTCGGAGACCTCCTCGACGCAGTAGTCCGGAACGTTGGTGACCCACGCCCCCCGCTCGGTGGCGGCTTCCACTGCGATGTTGTCCAGGCCGACGCCGAGTCTGGCCACGATGCGCAGGTCGGGTGCGGTGCCGATCGCGGTGGCGGAGACGGGGGCCCAGCAGGTGAGGATTCCGGCGGGCCGGTGCTCGGCGACCAGTTCCTCGATCGCCTCGGCGGAGGCGGGTTCGGCGGGGCCGGTCACCAGCGTGTGGCCCGCCTTCTCGATGACCGATCGCTCGACGGAGTCGTCGGGCCAGGCGTAGTCGGTGAGCAGCACGGTGCCCAGACGGCTCGGTGAAGTCATGGCAGGTCGTCCTCGCAGAAATCGTACGGCCGCGGCGGGTGTCGGGCCCGGTCGCGCCGGTGAGCGGTGTGATCGCCGCCCGCAAGGGGCCGACAGCCTGTCCGACGGGACTGCCGGCCACCATGGGTGGAGCGGAGAGAGAGGATTGAGTCGCTGAACTCGGTTCGGTGCCGGCGCTCGCCGACTTGTGGTCGGTCCGGGCGCCGCGGTACGTCCCTGGAACGGGTCACGAGAAGCCGGGGCACGTCGCATCAATCTGTCATAGCCACGCGATGCTAACGATAGCATCAGCAGTCTGCGACACGTCAAGGTTTCGAAGTATGTGCCCCTGGGACGACATCCCCCGGCGGACATCAGCCACAACCCGGATGCCGATACTCCCGATGAAAGCGAATACCGGCGAAGAAAACCTCTCCTCACGTCTTGACGCGCCGCGTGCTTGCCTTCATGGTTTCTGCCAACGCCGACCGTGTGACCGTCAAGTGTCCGCACGATGTCCGGCTGTCGAAGACGCCATAGCCACGGACGTCCCCGACGGGCAAATGACGGGCTGAAATCCGCAGACGGTGTCCGACCGCGCGTCAGCCCACCGCCCCCCGATCCGCCGGTTGTCGGCAACATTTCGCCCTCGCCGACACGAGTCCGTGTTCAGCTCACCGCTTCTCGTCACCGCCCGTACGCGCCCCGTACCGGTGGTGGATCCGCCGCGGCCCGCCGCGGCCCATTCCTCTCAGGAGCCGCTATGACTCACGCAGCGCAAGTCGACACCAGTGCAGGGCCCGTCGGCGACACACAGGAAAGCAGTCGTCCGCCCATTTCCCGCGTCATGATCGGGGTCGGCTTCCTTCTGGTGGTCCTCTCCTACATGGTGAACGCGATGGACCGCCAGGTCTTTCCCCCGCTGCTGCCCGCCATCCGTGCGGAGTACGGGTTCTCCCTGGAGCAGGGCGGGCTGCTGGCGACGAACTTCACTCTCGGCATGGCCCTGGCGGGCCTGCCCGCCGGCTACCTGCTGGATCGCTTCCGTCGCAAGACCGTGCTGCTGGTCAGCATCGTGATTTACTCCCTGGGCACGATGGCCACACCGCTGGCGACCGGATTCGCCGACATGACCCTGTACCGGGTCGTCTCCGGCTTCGGCGAGGGCATGCAGTCCGCCGCCATCTTCGCGGCGATCGGCGCCTTCTTCGCTCACCGTCGCGGCCTCGCTTTCGGCATCATAGGCGTGGGCTACTCCCTCGGCGTGTTCATCGCCCCGCTCATCGGCGTCCACCTGATGAACGCGCACGGAACCTGGCACTCGCCCTTCTATCTGTTCGGCGCGGCCGGGCTGCTGATCGCCGCCGCCTGCCTGTTCCTCGTGAAGGCCGGTCTGACCGAGCACTCCGTGGAGAAGACCGTCTCGACCAGGACGTACGAGTACATGCCGGCCTCCCCCTACAACCGCAACACCATCGCGCTGGTCGTCCACTCGGTCGTCAGCGGTGTGGCCATCTACGGGTTCCTCGGCCTCTACCCGACGTACCTCATCACCTCGCTGCACTACACCCCCGAGCAGGCCGCACTGGCCATGAGCCTCCTCGGTTTCGGGGGCATGACGGCCCTCTTCGGCGGCTGGCTCGGCGACCGCGTCAACCAGCGCACCCTGCTGATCGTGAGCCTGCTGGCCGTCTCCGCCGTCAGCGTGGGCGTCTACACGACGCAAGCCGGAGTCGGCCTCCAGTGCGTGTTCGCCTTCCTCATGGGCGCCTTCGGCCTCGGCTTCATCTATCCGAACACCAACAGCGCGATGCAGCGGGCCGTCCGTCCCGCGCAGATCGGACGCGCCTCCGGCCTCTTCGTCACCAGCTACTACGGAACGGCAGCTTTCTCGGGCCTGCTCTTCGCCGCCCTGGTGGACTCCTTCGGCTGGAGCCGGGCCGGGTTGGTGCAGGTCACGGTCCTGCCGTTGGTGGGCGTCGCCGCCCTGGCCTTCGTCCGCACCTCACTGTTCAACAACGCGGTCCGCTAACGGGCCGGCCCTCTGAGATCCGTCGCCCGTGTCGCACCAGCCGATCGGCTGGTGCGACACGGGTTTTCCGGTGGCAGAGCGGGGGCCCTGCGCCGACACACCACAGGGCCTGCTCCACCACTGATGGGAGGAACAGGCCCTGGCGAGCGGTCGGCCCGGTGGGCATTCGCGGTTCAGGCGCTCTCGGCCACGACCGGGTTGCGCAGGACGCCGATGCCCTCGATCTCCACCTCGACCTCGTCCCCGGGACGGATCGGCCCGACACCGGACGGCGTTCCGGTCATGATCGCGTCTCCGGGCAGCAGCGTCAGATAGCGGCTCAGGTAGGCGACGAGGTCGGGCACGGCGAGCAGCAGGTCGGCCGTGCTCGCCGACTGCGCGACGGCGCCGTTCACCCGGGTCGTCAGCGGCAGGTCCGAGGGGTCGAGTCCGGTGGCGATGACCGGTCCGAGCGGAGCGAACGTGTCCTGCCCCTTCCCGATCAGCAGCGTTCCGAACGCGCTCTCCCTGCGCTGGACCACGCGGTCGCTGACATCATTTCCGCAGGTGTAGCCGAGGATGTACTCATGGGCCTCGGAAGCCTTCACATGGCGGGCTTCCTTTCCGATGACGGCCACCAACTCGCCTTCGAAATGAATGAGTTCACCGCCCACCGGATAGACGATGGCATCGCCGGGCCCGACGACAGCGGTACTCGGCTTCATGAAACACACGGGAACTTCCGGGACGTCCCGGTCGGTCTCGTCGATGTGTGCGGCGTAGTTGTAGGCGAACCCGAAGATCCGCGGCCTTTCGAGAGGCGGGAGAACGACCACGTCACCGACTTCGTCGACCTGCCCCGTGGGAGACATCCCGGTAAAGGGATCGCCTTCGCATCTCACGATCCTGGCGTCACCGTCTTCGAATTCTCCATAGTGACGCACACCGTCGACGGCATACCTGACGATCCTCACGGAAACCTCCGCAACTAGGCAGCCGCTTACGGCGGCTGCAAGGGCCCCTCCAATAATGCTAACGTTAGCATAGGGCAGTGATCAACTCCGCTGTCCCCACCCTCTGACCACACCTTCTGACCGCGGAGCGCGATGGGATTGCTATCGTTGGCACGCGGAGAGCAATGGCACCGGACCAGTCGCCCGAGGGAGCCGCTTACGTGATCACGACCAGGGACATCGCCGAACGCCTCGGGGTCTCCGTCTCGACGGTCGGCCGGGCGCTCTCCGACGACCCCCGCATCAGTGAGGAGACCAAGTTCCGGGTCCGCCAGGCCGCGTCCGAGATGGGTTACGTGGGGAACCGTGCGGCGCGGATGATGCGGGGAGCGTCGAGCAACGTGGTCGCGCTGGTGATCCCGGACATCCGCAACAGCTTCTACTCGACCATCGCGCATCAGCTGTCGAAGAACATGCAGGCCGAGGGCTTCCAGCTGATGCTCTCGGAGACCGACGACGACCGGATGGTGGAGCTGCGCCATCTGCGGGAACTGTCCGCCAACCGCGTCGCGGGCGTCATCATCGTGCCCACCGCGCGCCCGCACGGCGACTCCGTCAAGCTTCTGCGCACCCTGCCGCACCTGCAACTACTGCGCCGTCACCCCGCCCTCGGCTCCCAGTGGTTCGGCGTTGACGACCACGAGGCCCTGCGTCAGGCCACCGCCCACCTGGTGGAGCTGGGCCACACCCGTATCGCCTATATGGGCGGCCCCGAGGAGCTGCCCACGGGCGCCGAGCGGCTGCGCGGATTCCGCAGCGCCCTGCGCGAAGGCGGCCTGCCGGACGACGCCGGGCGCACAGAGCTGTGGCCCCCCTCGTCCGTGGACCACGGCCGCCGGGCGACGCGCCGGCTGCTGGACGGCCCGGACGCGCCCACGGCACTCGTCCTGGGATCGACTCAGCTCACCCTGGGCGTACTGGAGGAGTTGTCCGAACAGGGCGTGAAAGTGCCCGGGGAGCTGTCCGTGGTCGGGTTCGGGGACGAACCGGGTTTCTCCTGGTGGGGGCCGGGGCTCACCACGACCGGTCTGCCGATCCAGGAGATGGCCACCGGCTGCGCGCTGTGGCTGATGCGCCGCCTCAAGACCAAGCCGGACAACGACGGACCGTACACGTCGGTCTCCCTCGGGTCGCTTGTCCTGCGCGGCAGCACGGCACCCCCTGGCGCGGCGACGACGACCTCCGGGCGCGGCTGAGCCGCTGCCGGGTTCGGGGCCCCCGGTCCATGCGATGGCTGCGCTGCCGGTCCATGGATCGAGGGGCCGGGTCCCGACCCGGATCTCCGATTCATGGACCGGCTCCCCCACCCGGCTACTCGGTCCGCCGGCAAGCTCGCACGTACAACGCGAAGGGCGCCCGGAACGCATCGTTCCGGGCGCCCTTCGCGTCATCGGTCACGTCGGTCATTTCAGTCAAGCCGGTTCAGGCCAGTACGTCATCAGTACGTTCCGCCACGCAACCCGCGCATGACGCCGGCGGTACGGGCGAGTTCGTCGAGCACCTGCTCGGCGGCGGTCTCATGTATCTTGCCGGGCCGGAAGACGCCGTCCGCGACGACCTCGTTGACGAACGGAATGCTCACGGTCGGGCCGATCGGCAGCATCCTGAGGTTCGCCACCACCTGCTTGGCCATCTGCACGGCCCGGGTGCCCGCCGATACCCCTCCATAGCTGACGAACGCGGCCGGCTTGTGCTGCCACTCCACGGCGAGGTAGTCCCAAGCGTTTTTCAGCGGGGCCGGGAAGCCGCCGTTGTACTCCGGGGTGACGAAGACGAACGCGTCCGACGCGTCCACGATCCGGCTCCACTCCACGGTATGGCTCTTGGTGTACTGCCGCAGCGCCGGCGGGTGCGGCTCGTCATAGAAGGGCAGAGCCAGTTCGCGCAGATCGACGAGGTGCGACTCGAACCCATCGTGTTCCGCGGCCCTGGCGGTGAACCAGTCCGCGACAGATCTGCCCACGCGTCCGGGGCGTGTGCTGGCGACAACTGTGGTGAGGATCATCGGCGTCGCCGAGGGCTGGGAGGCCATAGGGGGCTCACTTTCGGTGTCGGCAACGATCCGGCCCGGCGGACCCGCGCCCGCCTGTGCTGTCCGTCCGTCCAGGAGGAGTGCGGGTCCGCCGGAGTATCCGTTGCCGGGATGCGACGAGGTGTGCGAACGATAGCACTCACCCGAAGTCGCGCCAATGCCGCAAGGACAATCAACAACCACACCGAACCTGACGCCGCCTGCCCCTTGACAGGGCCGCCAGCTCTTCGCAGGATTGCGCTATCGTTAGCATTCATCAGTCGCGATGGTCGGGCGACCCCCGTCATCGCCCTGTGCCCCGGATTCCATCCCCGGCCGCCCGGGACCACGAGGAGAGCTGTACGGCCCTTCTCCCGTGTCCGGCGTCGCGGTACCGGTCCGGGTGTCGCACCGTGGGGTCCGCCTTCTCCCGCTGCCGGTCGGCAAGGGTTCCTCCCTTCTCCTCCTGCTGCGGGAATCCGTCCCGCCACGGCAGGCACGGACACCGGAACCGGCCCCCGCTCATCGCCCCGAACTCCGAAAGGTCGCACCGTCATGACAGACACGCGGATCGCCAAGCTCCACGGCCGCAGGGTGTGGGACTCGCGCGGCCGGCCGACCGTCGAGGTCGAGGTCCACCTAGCGGACGGCGCGATCGGGCGGGCCATCGCACCCGCGGGGGCCTCGACGGGCCAGGGCGAGGCACTCGACCTGCGCGACGGCGGCGACTCTTTCGGTGGACTCGACGTCCGGCGCGCGGTGGCGTCGGTCAACCGTGAGATCGCGCCCGCTCTGCTGGACCTCGACGCGGCCGACCAGGAGGCCGTCGACCGCCTTCTGGTGGACCTGGACGGGACCCCCGACCGCGGCCGTCTCGGCGGCAACGCGATCGTGGCCACGTCCATGGCGGTCCTGCACGCCGGCGCCGCTTCGGCGGACGTACCACTGTGGCAGCACCTGGCGGGCGGACGGCCGGTCCGCATCCCGCTGCCGGAGATCCAGATCTTCGGCGGCGGCGCCCACGCGGACCGCCGCGTCGACGTCCAGGACTTCATGGTGGTCTGCCCAGCGGCGCGGAGCTTCTCCGAGGCACTGGACTGGACGGCGGAGATCTATCGGGCGGCCGGGAGCCTGATGCGCGCCGCCGGCAAGGCTCAGGGCGTCGCCGACGAAGGCGGCTTCTGGCCCGCCTTCGACTCCAACGAGGAAGCGCTGGAGACGCTGAGCCTCGCCATCGAGAGCGCGGGGTTCGCCCCCGCCACCCAGGTCGGTATCTCGTTGGACGTCGCGGCCTCGCAGTTCGGCAGTGCGGGCAAGTACACCCTGGCCCTGGACGACCGCACACTGGACACCGAGGCGCTGATCGACATGCTGAGCGGCTGGATCAGGCAGTACCCGATCCTGTCCGTCGAGGACCCGGTGGGTGAGGACGACCACGACGGAATGCTGGAGTTCACCCGGCGCCACGGCCGCAACTGCCAAGTGATCGGCGACGACTACCTCGTCACGAACGCCAAGCGGGTGGAGGCCGCGGCCACCGGCGGAGCGGTGAACGCCGTCCTCATCAAGCCGAACCAGGCCGGCACGGTCACGGAGGCGTTCCAGGCCCTGCGGGCCGGAAAGGAGGCGGGCTTCGGCACGATCGTCTCGGCCCGTTCCGGAGAGACCGAGGACATCACCATCGCCCATCTGAGCGTCGGCTGGGACGCCGGCCAGCTGAAGGTGGGATCCTTCACCCGCTCCGAGCGCATGGCGAAGTGGAACGAGGTTCTGCGCATCGAGGAGTCCCTCGGTGATTCCGCCGAATTCAGCGGCTGGTCCGCGTTCCCTTTCGCTGACCCCGCGTCCTTTGCCTCCAGGCCCTGAATCGGCTGCGGAGCATTACAGTCATTCGAATTCCAAAAGCCGATCCGAGCACGGAGACCAGCATGCTGCCACCCGTCAATCTGCGCCCGAGTTTCAACATCACCCGCTCCAGTCACGTCCGTCTCACGGTCGCCGATCTGGCCGAGAGCCGGAACTTCTACGTGAAGGCGCTGGGCCTCGTCGTCAGCGACGAGGACGAACGCACCTGCTACCTCCGCGGCCTGGCCGAGGCGTGCCACCACAGCCTCGTGCTGGAGCTGGACGAGGAGGGGGCCGGATCGTGCAGGCGGGTCGGCTACCGGGTCTTTTTCGACGAGGACCTGGATCTCGCGTACGCCTGGTTCCGTGAGCGGGGGCTGCCCGCCGAGTGGGTCGACGCCCCGTACCAGGGCCGCACCCTGCACGTCAGCGACCCCATCGGCACCCCGCTCGAACTGTGCGCGCACATGGAGACCCGGCCTCGGCTGCACATCGACTTCGCGTCCTACAAGGGCGCCCACGCGCAGCGGCTGGACCACTACCAGATCTTCGCGCCCGACACCTACGAGCTGTGCGCGTTCTACAGCGAGCTCGGCTTCCGCAACTCGGAGTACCTGGAGCACGGCGACAAACTGCTGGGCGCCTTCATGTACCGCAAGGGCACCTGCCTGGACCTGGCGATCGTCGAGAACACCGGTCCCGCCCTGCACCACTTCGCGTACACCGTGTCCGAGAGCCGCGACATCTTCACCGCCTGCGACTGGGCGGGCCTCCTCGGCTACGGCGACGGGGTGGAGCGCGGCCCCGGCCGGCACGGGCCGGGCGGAATGCTCTTCGTCTACCTCCGCGACCCCGACGGGCACCGGGTGGAGGTCTTCAACAGCCACTACCAGACGATCGACACCGAGATCGAGCCCGTCCGCTGGGACGCCGCGTCACTGAGCACCAACGCCCGCTGGGGTCTGCCGGCCCTGGAGAAGTGGTACTTCGAGGCGTCGCCCTTCGTCGACGCGCCGCTGATCCCGCCGGCCGAGCTGCCGAAGCCGATGTCACTCGAACGTTTCCTGCTGGAGCAGTCCGCCCCCTGACCCGGCCCGGCCTTTTCACCTCTACGTCACCCGAGGAGACACCATGGCACGAGTGCCCTACCTGGACCGCGAGGACGCGGATCCGGCACAGAAACCCCTGTACGACCGGCTGGAAGCCGAACGCAAGGTACCGACGGCGAACATCTTCCTCGCCCTGGCCAACGCGCCGGTCCAGCTGGACGCCTTCCTGACCTACGCCAACTCGCTGCGAGCCGCCGACCTCAGCCCCCGCTTGCGAGAGCTGGCGATCCTGACCGTCGGGTACGCGACCCGGTCCGCGTACGAGGTCGCGCACCACCAGTCGCACGGGCTCAAGGCCGGACTCACCGAGGAACAGCTCGCGGCGGTGCCCGACTTCGAGTCCTCGGGCCTGTTCGACGACACGGAGAAGGCGGTGATGCGCCTCGCCAAGGAGTCCACGCTCCAGGTCGACGTCTCCGAGCAGACCTGGCGTGCCGCCGCCGACCTGCTGACGGACCGGCAGATGGTCGAACTTTCCTTGTCCATCGCCTGGTACAACTCCGGCGTCCGCATCATGGGGCTGCTGGACATCGACCTCGAGGAAAATTACCCGAATCCCTTCCCGAAATCGTAGAACTCGGCGCCGAAAAGCCCCTCGATACGTGAGAAGTGACAGCCGAGCCGCCGGTCCGCCGCCTCGGTCGCCGAAAAGTTTCCTCCGCCCCCCGACCGTCGGGACGGAGTATTTCCAAGGAGTATTTCGATGGCGAAAATGCTCGCTGCACGACTGCACGCGCTCGGTGAGCCGATGTCGATCGACAGCATCGACGTGCCCACCCCGCGGGCGACCGACGTGCTGGTGCGGGTCAGGGCGTGCGGGATCGTGCCGAACATGGCCAACGTGATCAACAACTGGCCCACCTGGTTCCCGCACCAGCCACTGCCCAAGTTCCCCGCGATCTTCGGTCTGGACGCCGCGGGTGTGGTCGAGGCGGTCGGCGAGGCGGTGCTGCACACCAAGCCGGGCGATCGGGTGTACGTCAACCCGCTGCGCGGGTGCGGCAGTTGCCAGGTGTGCCGGGGTGGTGAACTGAGCCGCTGCCGCTACTTCACGCTGAACGGCTACTTCAGCACCTCCCGCGACGGCCAGCGGATCTTCGACCTGTATCCGTACGGCGGTTTCTCGCAGTACATGACCGCCCCCCAGTCCTCGATCGTCAACCTCCCCGGCAACATGACGTTCGAGCAGGCCGGCAAGCTCGGCTACATCGGCACGTCCTACGGCGCCCTCAGGAACGCCGCCGCCGGCCCCGGCCAGGTCGCCCTCATCGACGGGATCACCGGAACCCTCGGTGTCGCGTCGACCCTGCTCGCGCTCGCCTCCGGCGCCTCCCGGGTCCTCGGGACCGGCCGCAACGAGGAACTCCTCAAGCGGGTCCGGGAACTGGACCCGGAGCGGATCGAGGTCATGCGGCTCGGCGACGGCTCCACCGGTGAATGGGCCAAGTCCCGCACCGGCGGCGAGGGCGCCGACTACGTGATCAGCGCGCTGGGGGCCAAGGCCCCGGTGGAGACGATGCTCGACTCCATGCAGGGCGTCCGCCGCGGCGGCAGGGTCGTCAACGTCGGCGGCGTCGCCGACCGGCTGCCCGTGGACGTGAAGTGGCTCATGGACGAACAGGTGCAGTTGATCGGCTCCAACTGGTTCTCCACCGCGCAGGGGCAGGAACTCGCCGACATGGTGGCCACCGGCGCCCTGGACCTGTCGTACCTTCAGACCAAGCCCTTCCCACTGGCCAGGGTCAACGAGGCGATCTCGGGACTCGAGGACCGCGACGGCGGGTTCAGCAACTACGTCGTCATCCCCTGAACCGCCACCGGCCATGCTGCCGACGGCCCCTGCCCCATACTCACCCCGCGGCGATCCTGTTCTGCCCTGACGAGCGCCGCGGGGTGTGCTCACCACAGGCCGTACGCTCAGCCCGTTCCCTCCTCGGAGCGGGCCCAGCGGGATGGAGGAGCCGATGGAACTGCGCTGGCTGGAATCGTTCGTCATCGTCGCGGAGGAACTGCACTTCGCACGGGCGGCCGACCGTCTGCACCTGGCCCCCTCGGCTCTCAGCGCCCAGGTCAGGGCACTGGAGTCACACCTCGGTGTGCGGCTCATCGACCGCGGACGGCGTACCCGCCCCGCGCTCACCAGCGCCGGGCTGCTGTTCCTCGAAGAGGCGCGGCTGACCCTCGCCCAGGCCGCCCGGGCCGAGGCCATAGGCCGGCGCGCCGGTCGCGGAGAACTGGGTCACGCCCAGATCGCCTACGTCGCCTCGGCCGCGTTCTCCGGCGTGCTCACCGACGTCCTCACCCGCTGCGCCGCTCCCGGCACCGAACTGACCGTGCAGGTCCGGGAGCTGGAGACACCCGCCCAACTGGAGGCGCTGGTCTGCGGGGACATCGACGTCGGATTCCTGCGCTTCAGGCCGGAGTACCCGCCCGAGGTCACGGCCACCCGCCTGCTCACCGAGGACATCGTCCTGGCCCTGCCGGCGGGCGCCCCGCTGGCGGCCTACGAGGCGGTACCGGCGGCACAGTTGCGCGACGAGTGCTTCGTCGCCCCGCACTTCGACGAGGAGTACGGCTGCCGCGACCAGATCCTCGACGTGGCGGAGCGAGGGGGCTTCAGCCCGCGGTGTGCTCCCCCGGTACGGGACTTCATAGCCGCTCTGACCATGGTCGGCGGAGGTCTCGCGGTCGCCCTGGTCCCCGATTCGCTGCGCCGCGTCCAGATCCCGGGGGTGGCCTACCGTCCGCTGGCCGACGTGGCGCTGACGACCAGTCTGGTCGGCGCCTTCCGCAGGGGCGAGACCTCGCCCGCGGTGCGTGGTGTGATCCGCCGCCTGCGAGAGGCGGCGGCCACCACTGTCACCGCCGGCTGAAACCGCCGCTTTCCGGCGGGCGTCCGGCCACCTGCCGACGCCCGGCCGGCGCGTGGGCACCTCCGGGCCCCCCGCCCCTGGCCGCCGGACGCCTCGCCGACCGGGAGGGCGGATCCGCGGTCCGCGGTCTGTCCAGGGGGCCTCGGCAGTTCCATCACGTCTGTCCCAGAGGGCGCCGGCCTCGATGTCCGCGCCCTCCTCCTCGTGCTCGCGCCCCGGCCGCCGTGCCCGTCCCGGTCGTGATCGGGGCAGCTCCTCTCGACGCGCCGGACCGACACCGTACCGGCGCATGTTTGTGCGCGGAAAACGCATCATCAGAGCAGGTCAGAGGGGTGGTCCCCGGCCTACCCTCGACACCGCAGCACAGACCGTCACGGCGTCGGCAAACCGCCGCCGGACGCGGGAACAGGCGGAGGAGCACATGACATCGATCAAGCACGTGGGCGTCGTCGGCGCCGGGCAGATGGGCCGGGGCATCACCGAGGTCTGCGCCCGGGCCGGGCTGCACGTCACCTTGTGCGACGTCACCGAGGACAGGGCCCGCGCCGGGCTGACGGGCGTCGCCGACGCACTGCTCAAGGCGGAGAAGCACGGCGCCATCGGCCCCGAAGACCGCGCTCATGCCCTCGCCGGAATCTCGGTCACCGCCGACCTCTCCCGGCTGTCCGGCGCTGACCTGGTGATCGAGGCCGCCGTCGAGGACGAGCGGGCCAAGACAGAGCTGTTCCAGCAGTTGGACAAGGTGGTCACCAACCCGTCCGCCGTGCTGGCCAGCAACACTTCCTCGATCCCCATCGCCCGGCTCGCGGCCGTGACCGGACGTCCTCAGGCGGTGGTGGGCCTGCACTTCTTCAACCCGGTCCCCGCCATGCCGCTGGTCGAGGTGATCCCCTCGATGCACACCTCCAGGGCCACGGAACAGCGCGTACGCGCCTTCGCCGCCGAGACCCTGGGCAAGAAGACGATCGTCACTCAGGACCGCGCGGGATTCGTGGTCAACTCCTTGCTGATTCCCTACCTGTTGGCAGCGGTGCGCATGGTCGGTTCCGGCACCGCGACGGCCGAGGACATCGACACGGCCATGACCGCCGGCTGCGCCCACCCCATGGGCCCGCTGCGCCTCGCCGACCTCATCGGCCTGGACACGGTGGCGGCGATAGGCGAGGCCCTGTACGAGGAATACCGCGAACAGCTGTACGCCCCGCCCCCGCTGCTGCGCCGCATGGTCGAGTCGGGCCTGCTGGGCCGCAAGTCGGGGCAGGGGTTCTTCAACTACCAGGCGGCCTGAGGGCATCGGCCGGCGTCCTCGCACTACGGCCCTTGACGCCGTCGTCCAGCCGCCCGCGCAGCCCGGGGGCTCATGCCGTAGGCCGCCTTGAAGGCGTGGCTGAAGTGGGCCGGGTCGGAAAAACCCCAGCGTCCGCCGATGGCGCCGACCGGAAGGTGGTCCATGGCCGGATCGGCGAGGTCGCGCCGGCACCGGTCCAGACGCTGTTCCCGGATCCAGCCCGAGACGGTGTATCCCTGTGCGGCCAGCAACTTGTACAGGTACCGGCGTGAGATGCGGTGGGTGGCCGCGATGCCTTCGGGGCTCAGCCCGGGGTCGGCGAGCCGCTCCTCCATGTAGGCGAGGAGGCGCTGGGTGAGCACGCCCGGCCCGTCCTCCTCGGTGCTCCAGTCCGCGCCCGCCTGCTCCGCGAGCAGGGCTCCGATCAGGCCGACCACGTGGTCGGCGAGCCGGGGCGTGCCGCAGGACTCCAGGTGTGCCATCTGCCGCACCAGCCCGTACAGGAGGGGCTGTACGACTTGGCCGAGCCCGTCGTGGCATGGCACCGGTGTCGCCGTCACCCGCGCCAGATCACGTTCCGTGATGCGCAGCATGGCGCGGGGGAACATCAGGACGAGGCCGGTGTGGGACTGCCGCAGGTCGTAGGTGAAGGGCGAGCGGGTGTCGTAGACCACCAGTTCGCCCGGGCGTACCTGGGCCTGACGATCTTTCTGGGTGAGCACTCCCTGCCCGCTGAGCTGCAGCGTGAGCTGGAGGAGGTCGGGCGCGTCGGAGGCGATGTGCCGTCGGGTGCGCGCGACGCTGTGCGGTTCGGCCGTGATGACCGACATCTGTACCTGGCCCACCTGCGCGGCGTGCAGCGATGCGCGGAAGTCGGAGCACTCGCGCGGCAGGACCGCCATGGGCACGAGACTCCGGCTGACGGCGTCCCGCCAGGATTCCAGTCTCTCGCCGGCCGTGGCATCGCTCGGCGTCGTCATCCGGGGCATTCTGCTCTCCTCCCGGCCCATCCGGCCCCCGAGGTGCGGAAACGGACCGACCCGGCCCTCCTCCTGGCCGGAGTGTAGGACACTCCGGGCGATATCCGACCCGCTCTGCGACCACCACTCTTGCGGGACGTTCCTCCGCCGTGGCCGCCCAGGAGCTGTTCTCAGCCAAGCAAAACCCTGTGCCCCCGCATACAAGCGGGGCCTGTGCTCCGCCCCACATCATTCGGGCAGTGAACGGGAGGCGTCGGCGGCTCTTGGACCGCCCTCCGCCTCCCGCAGGAGCGGCCGTGCCGACATCCCGACCGCCCCGCGCGGCCCGGAAGGTGCTTCGCCTCAACGTTTCGCCCCCAGCGACACCAGGGATTCCCCCTTCAGTCACCGACGGTCGTCTCCGACCGCAGGCACTCACAAGGACACATCATGACGACATTCCTCCAGCCGCCCGCGCCCTCCGACCGGGCAACCGACGACAGCGTGCTCGGCCGTGTCCGCGCGCACCTGCCCGAGATCGCGGCACGGTCGGCCGAGGCCGAGGCGGCTCGGTCGGTTCCCGCGGAGATCATCACGGCCCTGCGTCACGCCGGCGTGTTCCGCATGAGCCTGCCCACGGCATGGGGCGGCTCGCAGCTCGACCTGGTGGAGAGCGCACGAGTGGTCCGGGAGATCTCGCGTGCCGACGGCTCGACCGGCTGGACCGTTCAGGCCGCCTCGATGGCCTGGTTCTTCGTGCGGTCGCTGCCTCGGGAGACGCTTGAGAGAGAGGTCTTCGGCGACGGCGCCGACCTGATGCTCCGTGGGGCGATCGCCCCGAAGGGGACCGCGACGCCGGTGGCGGGCGGCTACCGGATCAGTGGCCGCTGGCCGCTGGCCAGCGGCTCGTTCACCCCGGACTGGATGCTCGCGGGCTTCGTGGTCGAGGGCGCGCCCCCGCTGCCCGACGGGCGCCCCGACCTGCGCGTCGCGCTGATCCGCCCCGAGCACGTGACCTTCCTCGACACGTGGGACGCGGTGGGCCTGCGCGCCACACAGAGCACCGACTTCACCATGGACGACGTCTTCGTGCCGGAGCGCTTCACGGGCCCTCTGTCGGGCGGCAACAACATCCCCGCTCCCTTCTACAACCTGCCGTACACGGCCACGGGCGCCTCGCACGACGCCGTCATCGTCGGCTGTCTGGAGGGTGCGCTGGGCGATCTCGCCGAACTGGCCGCCACCAAGCGGCCGGCGTTCAACCCGAGGGCGGTCATCGGTGAGGATCCGGTGTTCCAGGAGAGGTTCGCCGAGCTGCACCTGCGTACGACGGCGCTCAACGCCCTGCTGGAGCGGACCGGCCGTACGGTCATGGACCGGGCCCTGGCAGGAGAGGAGCCCACCCCGGCAGAGTGGTTCGGCTACACCGGCAGCCATCAGCACATCCATCACGAGGGCATCCGGATACTCAACGAGATCATGACGCTGTCGGGCAGCTCCGGGCTCTACAGCTCCAGCCCCCTGCAGCGTCGCTGGCGCGATGTCCGCTGTGTCTCCCAGCACGTGGCCGGCAACAACGGTTCGATGCGTCGCCTGGGCGCGGTCCTGTCGGGTCAGGAGGTCACCGGATGAGCCCGCTCGTCGCGACACCGATGGATCCCGCCGTGCTGCGCCAGGCGTTCGGCTGTTTCCCGTCCGGGGTGACAGCCCTGTGCGCGCTCGACTCCGGTACGCCGGTGGGCATGGCCGCGAGTACGTTCACCCCGGTCTCCCTCGACCCCCCACTGGTGTCGGTCTGTGTCCAGGACACCTCGTCGACCTGGCCGAAGCTGCGCCGGCAGAGCCGTCTGGGCCTGAGCGTGCTGGCCGAGGGACAGGACCTGGTCTGCCGCTCACTGGCCGGAAAAGGCGGGGACCGGTTCGCGGAGGTCGACTGGGAGGCCGGCGAGGGCGGAAGCGTGTACATCCGCCATGCCAACCTCTGGTTGGACTGCTCGCTTCACGCGGAGTTCCCCGCAGGGGACCACACCATCGTCGTGCTGGAGATCCACGGCCTGAAGGCCGAACCCGACCGTGCGCCGCTGGTCTTCCACGGCAGCCGCTTCCGGCGCCTGGCCGCTTGACGACCGGTTGACCGGCCAGCGGGAGCTCCCTGGCCTGCTCCGCGCACGCAACCCAGGTCGAGGAGTTCCCGCTGCCCTTCTTCACTGGCGGCGCCGCGGCAGCCAGTGCCGTGGCAGGCACTGGCTGCCGCAGCACTAGAACAGGATGCACGTCGTCCAGTCGGGCGGGAGCGGCGACGCGGTGGCCTGTGCGGCCGCGGGCGGAGGCGGGGTGTAGCGGGGCGGCGGGGCGGGGTGCAGACCGAACAGCGAACCGGCGGCCTCCGCGAACGCCGCGGCGCATCGCACTGCCGCCTCCGGCGGGACAGCCATCCGCCGCAGGGCCCCGGCGCACGCGTCCTCCACCAGGTCCAGCTGTCTCGACAGCTCGACCGGCCGGTCCGGGCGGCCGTCGCCCGCCAGGTCGGTCAGCAGCTCTCGTGCCTTGTGCTGCACAGCGGCCAGAGCGTCCCATCCCCGTGACCGGAGTACCGGCCGGAGTCCCTCGGCCCCGGCGACGGGCAGGCCGAGGGCTTCGTGGAACTGATCGCCGATGCGGACGTGCCACAGTGTCAGCTCACCGGACCGATCGGCTTGAAGGCCGGCGAGAACGACGAGCAGGGCCGCCGCTCCCGTCGCCCAGTCGTCGAACCCATCCGCCCCTCGTGGAGAGCCGGGCTGGAGGAAGGGGCGGAGTGAGTCGAGGGCCTGTGCGGCCGATTCAGCCGCACTCTGGCAGGCGTGGTCAGTGGGCATGGGTACGTCACCGCTTCGTCGAGGTGGCTGGCCGGGTCGGGGTGAGCCTTGTTGCAGGCGGTTGGTCCGGGGACCGACCCTCTGCGAGGGCTTGGAGGATCTGCCACCGCCCAGCCGAGCACCCCCTGCTCCCCAGCCGACGGCGCACCACGTCAGCCGGCTGCGCGGCGGGCTGCCACTTCCTGCGTGAGCTGGGGCGCCACCGCGAACAGGTCTCCCACCACGGCGTAGTCGGCGAGGCCGAGAATCGGGGCCTCCGGGTCCTTGTTGACGGCGACGATCGTCTTGGAGGTCTGCATCCCGGCGAGGTGCTGGATGGCCCCGGAGATACCCAGGGCGACGTACAGCTGCGGGGAGACGGACTTTCCGGTCTGCCCGACCTGGAAGTGGTGCGGGTAGTACCCGGCGTCCACCGCGGCACGCGAGGCGCCCACCGCACCGCCCAGGGCGTCGGCCAGCTCCTCCACCACCTTGAAGCCCACCGCTCCCCCGACACCACGGCCGCCGGAGACGACGACGCTCGCCTCGGTGAGCCCCGGCCGGTCGCCCGTGAGTGCGGCGCCCCTGGCAGTGATACGGGCGGACGCGGCGGGGTCGGCCGTAGGCAGGGCGAGCGTCCGCTGCACGGCCTGCCCCGGACGCTCCTCCGTTTCGAAGGCCCCCGGGCGTACGGTGATCACCGGTACGCCCTGGGTGACCTGCGAGCGCACGGTGTACGACCCGCCGAAGACGATCTGGGTGGCCACCCCGGAGGAGTCCAGGTCGACCGCGTCGATCAGCAGCCCGGCGTCCAGCCGCGCGGCGAGACGCCCGGCCACCTCGTTGCCGTCCGCCGTCGCGGAGACCAGCACGGCGGCGGGAGAGGCTTCCCGGACCGCGAGCTGAAGGGCATCGACAGCGGGCGTGGCCAGGAACTCGGCCGCGTCGGTGGATTCCGCCGCGTGGACGGTTGTGGCGCCGTACCGGGCCAGGGACTCCGCGAGGCGGGCCGCTGTGCCGGGAGTTCCCACGACGACTGCGGCCGGGTTTCCCAACCGCCGTGCGGCGGACAGGAGTTCGTACGTGGACTTGTGGACGCGTTCCCCGTCGTGGTCGACGAGGACGAGGACATCGGGCATGGGATGCCTGCTTCTTGTTGCGGAGCGATTCGATTCAGAGGAGCTTCAGGGCAATCAGGTGTTCGATGAGCTGCCGGCCGGCCGAGCCGTCGTCCGTGACACGGATCCCTGCGGCCCGGGCCGGACGCGGGACGGCCTCCATCACGCGGGTGCGGGTCACCCGGACCCCGGCGTCATCCGCGTCGGGGAACAGGTCGTCGAGGTCGACCGTCTCCACCGACTTCTTCTTGGCGGCCATGATCCCCTTGAACGAGGGGTAGCGCGGCTCGTTGATCTTCTCGGTGACGCTGGCCAGCGCGGGCAGCGATGCCTCCAGCGTCGCCCAGCCGCTGTCGGTCTCGCGTTCGGCTCGCACGCGTCCTCCGTCCACGTCCAGTTCGCGCGCATGTGTCAGCTGCGGCAGACCGAGCAGGTCGGCGACGATGGCGGGGACCGCGCTCGCCTGTCCGTCGGTGGTCGCGTCGCCCGCCAGGACCAGGTCGACGTCCTCCACCGTCCGCACGGCGGCCGCCAGCACCTTGGCGGTGGTCACCACGTCGGCGCCGTGGAGCCGGTCGTCGCAGATGTGGATCGCGCGGTCGGCACCCATCGCCAGAACCTTGCGGATGGCGTCGAGTGCGGAGTCGGGCCCCATGGACACGACGGTGACCTCGGCGTCCGACGACTCCTTCAGCCGCAGGGCCTCTTCCGCGGCGCGTTCATTGATTTCGTCGAGCACCAGGTCGGCGCCCTCGCGGTCAAGGGTGTGGTCGCCGGCGGACAGGGTGCGTTCGGCTCCGGTGTCCGGGACCTGCTTGACGAGTACGACGATGTTCACGGTCGTCTTCCTTCAGCCGGGGCGGTCAGCGGAACGCCGGGTATCCGGTGATCGCCTGACCGACGACCAGCGTGTGCATCTCGTTGGTGCCTTCGTAGGTCATCACCGACTCCAGGTTGTTGGCGTGGCGCAGCGGCGAGTACTCCAGGGAGATGCCGTTGGCCCCCAGCACTGAGCGGCATTCGCGCGCGATGGCGATCGCTTCCCGCACGTTGTTGAGCTTGCCGACGCTGATCTGCTCGGGCCGGATGCGGTGCTGGTCCTTGAGCCGGCCCAGATGGACGGCGAGCAGTGCGGCGTTGCCCAGGGACACGCTCATGTCGGCGAGCTTCTTCTGGGTGAGCTGGAAGGCGCTGATCGGCTTGTCGAACTGCACGCGCGAGTCGGCGTACTCGATGGCCGCCTGGAGCGAGTCACGGGCCGCGCCGACCGCGCCGAACAGGATGCCGAAGCGGGCCTCGTTCAGGCAGGACAGCGGTCCGCGCAGGCCCTCCGCCAGCGGCAGCCGCGCCGATTCCGGCAGCCGTACGTTGTCGAAGTACAGCTCGGAGGTGATCGAGGCGCGCAGCGACATCTTCTGCTTGATGTCCTGCGTGGTGAAGCCGGGGGTGCCACGCGGCACGAGGAAGCCACGGACGCCGTCCTCGGTCTGCGCCCAGACGGTGGCCACATCGGCGATGCCGCCATTGGTGATCCACATCTTGGAACCGTTCAGGATCCAGTCACCGCCGTCGCGGACGGCCCGAGTGCGCATCCCGGAAGGGTTGCTGCCGAAGTCGGGCTCGGTCAGACCGAAGCAGCCGATCGCCTCACCGGCGGCCAGCCGGGGCAACCACTGAAGCTTCTGCTCCTCCGAACCCCACTTCCAGATGGAGAACATCGACAGCGAGCCCTGCACGGAGACGAAGCTGCGGAAACCGGAGTCCGCCGCCTCAAGCTCCAGGCAGGCCAGGCCGTAGGAGACGGCGTTGGTGCCGGCGCAGCCGTAGCCCTCCAGATGCATCCCGAGTACGCCCAACTTGCCAAGTTCAGGGGCGAGTTCGCGGGCGAAGTGCGCGTTTTCGAACCACTCGCCGAGGTGCGGGCGCACCCGGTCGGCGAGGAACTTGGCGACGGTGGCCTGGATCTCCCGTTCCTCGTCGGTGAGGGTGGAGGAGAAGTCGAGCAGGTCGAGCGGGTCCTTCAGCGGCTTGCGGCTCATCGTGGGCTCCTGGCGGTGACGGTGGTGGGTGAGGTCGGGGTGCTGGTGTCGAGGCGGGAATCGGTCACGTGGCCGATCCGTCCGGTTCGGTGGCGGAGTCGGAAAAACGGTCGAGGATGTCCGCGGTGTGCTGGCCAAGGCGTGGCGGCGGCAGGCGGTACTGCGCGGGTGTGCCGCTCAGCGCGATGGGGCTCGCGACCTGACGGGAGGGCGTGCCCTCCGCCCCGTCGGCGGGTGCGGCGGGGATGTCGACGATGCCGGGAAGGCCGAGCTTCGCCGCGAAGGCGAATGCCTCGTCGAGGGTGTTGACCGGTCCGGCGGGCACACCCGCAGCCAGCAGGACGGCCGACCAGTGGTCGGCGCCGGCGGCGCCCAGCCGTTCGGTCAGCAGGTCCGTGAGTTCGGCGCGGTGGGCGACGCGGTCGGCGTTGGTGCGGAAGCGGTCGTCCAGCGCGAGACCGGGATCCCCGACGACCTCGGCGAGCGCCGCGAACTGCCGGTCGTTGCCCACCGCGATCGCGATCGGACGATCGGCGGCCGGGAAGGTCTCGTACGGGGCGATGCTGGGGTGCGCGTTGCCCAGGCGGCCCGGCACCACGCCGGCGACGGCGAACGCCGACGCCTGGTTGACCATGGCCGACAGCAGCGAGCCGAGCAGGTTCACCTCGACCAGTTGGCCCTCCCCGGTGGCGTCCCGGTGCCGGAGGGCCGCCAGGATGCCCAGCGAGGCGTGCAGGCCGGTGATCACGTCGACGAGTGCCACGCCGGCCTTCACCGGCTCCCCGGCCGCGTCTCCGGTCACGCTCATCAGACCGCCGACGGCCTGCACGAGCAGGTCGTATCCGGGGATCGCCGCGCCCGCACCGCTGCCGAAGCCACTGATCGAGCAGTAGACCAACCCCGGGTGACGGGCGCGCAGTTCGCGAGGGCCGAGCCCCAGCCGCTCCATCGTGCCGGGACGGAAGTTCTCCACCAGCACGTCGGACTCGGCGACCAGGGCACGGGCCTGTTCCAGACCGGCCTCGGTCGTGAGGTCCAGGACGACGGACTTCTTGTTCCGGTTCACGCTCAGGAAGTACGTAGAGGTGCCGTCGTGGTCCGCGGGCGGGTGCCAGGCCCTGGTCTCGTCCCCGGCACCCGGCCTCTCCACCTTCACCACCTCGGCGCCGAGATCGGCGAGGAGCATCGTGGCGTAGGGCCCTGCGAGAACCCGGGAGAAGTCGGCGATGCGCAGCCCTTCCAGCGCACCGCGCCCCGCACCTTCGCGGCCGATGCCGGCCCGTTCGTCCGGCGCGTCGTACTGGGTGCCCACGCACCCTCCTCTCTCGTCGTACCGGCCTGCGAACACCGCTCCGTCCGAGCCGTCAGCCCTCACCACCAGCGCTCCGGAGATGTCGCCGGGTGGGTGAGCTCGACGACGGGCAGGCCCTGACCGACAGGGGCGGCCGTCCGTACGACCCTCACCCTCGCGCCGATCCCGACCACGACCGGCTCCGTCCCCGTGACCTGGCAGAGCAGGTTGAAGCCTTCGTCCATCGCGACGAACCACGTGTGATGCGGGGCGTGGCCGGTTCGGCGGACGACGGCTCCGGCGCCGGCGCTGCGCTCGCGTCGGAAGCCCGTGGATCCGCAGGCCCGGCAGAACGACCGTCGGTAGGCGGGGGTGCCGCACCAGAGGCACCGCTGGAAGAACAGCTCGTGGCCGGCCGCCGGTGCGGCCGGTGCGGCCGGCACGGCGGGCGCGGTCGTGGTGGCGGCAGCCGCTTCGTACTCCCCGCACTCAGTGGTTTCACGGGTGTCCGTGTGGAGCATCACGACCTCCTGCGCTCAGTTCGATGACCGGAAAAGGGGGGACCGGAAAAGTGGTGTCAGGCATCCGGTCCGGCTCCCTCACCCTGACCCCGCCGAGGAGTGGCGGTCAACGACGAGCTGACGCAGCTTTGTGCGCGGAAAACGTTCCATTCACGGAGGTCAGATTCGGTTACCTGGCGTTACTCTCACGGCGTGGCCCCGTCAGCGGTGCGGTGGTTGACCACGTTCAGAACCCTGGCCGTGGGCGTAGGCCGGCCCTGTGCGCCGGAGCAGGCAACCGCGGTCTTCACGCAACGGGATGCTGACGGCGGGCGTTCGTGGACGAACCGGCCGACGCGACCGCCATGGCGCCGAGGTATAGCCTCGCTGAAGGAGCATCGGCTTCGTGGAGCGGCCATGGAAGGCGAGGCTGGGAAACCGTCTCATCGGATCTCGAGCTGGCCGTCACCGAACTGGTCACCAACGCGCTCGTCCACGCCGACAGCGAGGTCGAGGTCCGGCTGCGCGAGTACGCCGACCGGCTGCGCGTGGACGTGCGCGACTCCGACCCTCGGCCTCCGCTGCCTGCACCCGTGCTCCAATCTGGTGAGACCGACCGCGAGTCGGAACACGGCCGTGGACTGCTCATCGTCGACGCCCTGGCCTCGTCCTGGGGCAACTCCCCCAGCGGGCGCGGCAAGTCGGTCTGGTTCGAGCTGACCAGACCGCCCGCATCGGAACGGGACTGAACCCGGTCGCATCGGCGAGGCGCCCGAGCCGGCTGCTTCCACCGACCGAAGCAGCCGAACGCCCCGCCGGGTGTCGGGGACACGAAGAACGCCAAAGCCGCAGCCAAGGGCAAGAAGACGAGCGAGGTTGACACTCGACACCCAGGTGTCGGGTACCGCCCGATGGCTCGGATCTACATCTCGTACGCCGAGGTGTACCGCGTCACGCTGGCCGGCACCCGCGACGCTCCCCGGCGTCATTGCCCAGCAGGGGGCATGGTTTCCGCTCCGGCAGAGGTGATCGGCGGCTAGTCAGCACCAAACCATCACGGGAGTCAGCACCGCACCGTCAAATCACCCTGAACTACGCGTCCCGGACGGCGCTCGTTTCGACCGCCATCGAGCCACTGAACCGCCTTTCCATGAGTCGGCATGGTGGTCACACGCATAGCCAACCCTCGAACTATGTTGCCCCACCACATGTGCGCCTGACCTGCGCATTCCTACGGTATGGCGACACGAAAACGTCCCCGCCAACCGCATGGAAGTGGTGCCGATGCCCTCCCCCGCAACCGCTCCCCCACCCCCCGCCAGCCTCAAGCGCATCGTCACCGCCAGCCTGATCGGCACCACCATCGAGTGGTACGACAACTCATTCGATCGAGGCTAGAACCTGCGGTTTTCTATGATTCCGGCCCTCGCAGTCAGCACGGAACCAGCACGGGGTTCGTGACGTGCTGATTCGGTGCCGGCCGACCCGCGTCGCAGCGCGCTCCATTGCCCCGACGGCATCCGCACACGGTTGCTCAGTGTCACCTGGTGGTCGTGCCGTCTGTCGGTGCCGACCACTCCCATCTCAAGGCGCATCACACCGGGGGCCTGCCCGTCGTCTGCCTCGGCCGCCCGGGGGCGGGCTTGTCCGGGGACAGTGTGGTCACTCCCCACCGTACGGTGGGGAGTCCAGCGGTGCGCGGAGCACAGGACCGGTAGGTCACCGTCATGGTGGTAGCCGTGGCGTGCGTGGTCGCCATCCACAACTCCACCGGGCGCGTTCACGTTCAGGGCGCCGCGGCGGCTTCGGCCCGGGCCAGGGCGACTTCCAATACGACCAGCAGCGCATCGCGGACCGAGCCCGTCTTCCGTGCGTCGAAGACGATCAGCGGAACGTGCTCGGCGATGTCCAGTGCCCACCGCACCTCGTCGAGGTCGTGCTCGACCTCCCCGTCGAAGGCGTTGACGGCGACCGCGAAAGGGACGTCCTTGTGCTCGAAGTAGTCCACCGCCGCGTAGCAGTCGTCCAGTCGGCGGGTGTCCACGATCACCAGACCGCCGAGGGCGCCCTCCACCAGGTCGTCCCACATGAAGCCGAACCGGTCCTGGCCCGGGGTGCCGAACAGGTACAGCTTGAGCGTCGGGTCGATGGTGATGCAGCCGAAGTCCATGGCGACCGTGGTGGTGGTCTTGCCCGGAGTGTGCGTGAGATCGTCCACTCCTGCCGCGACCTCGGTGATCGCGGCCTCCGTGGTGAGCGGCCGTATCTCGGAGATCGAGCCCACGGTCGTGGTCTTGCCGACACCGAAGCCTCCGGCGATGACCAGTTTGACCGGCGTCGGCGGCTGTTCAACTGGTGTCACGGAGTGTCCCCCGTGAGTCGGGGACGGCACGAAGACCATCGATAACCCTTCGCAGTACGGAGAGATCCTGGGCGGTCCCGGCGTTCGGCCGGTGGATCGCCAGATGCCCCGCGGCACGCAAATCTTCGGCCAGCACGCGGACCACGTTGAGGTGCAGTCGCAGCCCGGCGGCCAGTTCCGCCACCGACTGCGGCCGCCGGCAGGCCGCGATGATGTCGTGATGCTCGAAGGTGAGCGCGTGCAGGACGGAGAGCCCGGCCGAGGTCGACACGACTTGAGTCTCGACCGGGATCGGCAACGTCGCGCCGCCCCCCGACACCCGGCCTGCGGTCAGCAGGAACGGCCGGATCGCGGGGGCGCGGCCGGCGGCCGGGTCCGGCGAGCTCCCGGCGTGCCCCGCTGCGTCGTGTGGTGGTCCGCCGACGGCCATCACGATCCCTTTCCGAAGTGCCTGTACCCGTGCCCCGGGCGGGGGACGGTCAGCCGGCCGGGGCCGCGCCGACACTGTTCTTCAACTCCAGCACCAGCTGGGGGGTGAGCGCGGCCCCGGCCCGGTTGGCGAAGAGGGTCATCTCGTAGGCGATGTTGCCCAGCTTCGCCTCCTTGGAGGTCACCACTCCCAGGACGGCGCCGCAGCCGATGGCCGACACCAGCACATGGCCGCCCTCCAGATCGATGATGACCTTGTTGAGGCTGCCGAGCCCATAGTTGCCGGAGGCTCCCGCGGCAAGACTCGTCAGGCCGGACACGATCGCGGCGAGCCGCTCGGAGTCGGCGTGTTCGCGCAGCTGGGAGACGGCGATCAGCAGGCCGTCGGACGACACGGCGATGGCGTCGACCACACCGGCGGTCTCCGTGGCGAACCGGTCGAGCAGCCAGGTGAAATCGGCCGCGGCGGCTCGCAGATCAGTGGGTTCCGGCCGCTCGGAATTGCTGTCAGCTGTCGACGTGGTCACTGCCGGACTCCTTCTGGGATTGCTGGTGGTGCGATGGTGCTGGTTTCGTCCGGGCGTGAGCACTGTCCTGCTCTGCCCTGCGTACGGCTGCCTCGAACTCGTCGAGCTCCGAGCGGACGGCCTCGGCGTCGGCGGGCTGCCGCACCGTCGGCGCCCCCCGGTCCGCCCGCGAAGAGGTCATGGCGAGTGTCGCGCCCCGGACCCGCCGCCGCAGCGGCCGTGAGTCCTCCGCGGCACGCTGTTCGCCCGATGCGGCCGTCCGCTCCCCGCCGGCGTCCTCGACGGTCCGTTCCGCGGTGGTCGGTCCCGCGCCGGTGCGCGCCGGGAGGCGCCGGGGAAGCGCGTCGTGCGACGAGGGGGCCGCCGACCGCTCGGTGACACCGGTGGCAAAGACCGGTACGTGCGACGGCGCGGGCGCGGCGGTCTCCTGCCCGGTCCTCACCGGGAACGCCGTTACGGCTCCGATCGGGCCCGTGTCCACGGGCTGCTCGGGGTCCTCGGGACTCATGGTCAGCAGGAGCGAGGCGGGGATCCAGACGGTTGCGGTGACCCCGCCGCCCGGCGTACGGCTCAGCGACACGCGCACACCCCACCGCCGGGCAAGACTGCCGACCGCGAAGAGGCCGAGCACCCTGGTCGGCACGAGGTCGAGCCGTTCCCGGCGCACGAGCCGGGCGTTCTCCTCGGCGAGGCGCTCCGCGCTCATGCCGAGGCCGTGGTCGATGACCTCGATCAGCGCCCCGCCGTCCTCGGTGACGTCGGTCCCGGGGCGGACGGCCACCTCGACGGGCGTGTGGGAGGGCGAGAACGCGACCGCGTTCTCCAGCAGTTCGGCGAGCATCAGCGTCAGGTCACCGACGATGTCGGGCGCGACGGTGACCTCTGTCTCGGGCCGCAGAGACACCCGCTGGTAGCCCTCGATCTGGCCGAGCGACGCCCTGATGACGTTTGCCAGGGGGGTCGGCCGGGCCTCGACGCCGGTGTCCCGGATTCCGGCGAGCAGCATCAGGCTGTCGGCGTTGCGCTGGAGGCGTACGGCGATGTGGTCGATGCTGTACAGCCGTTCGAGCAGTTCGGGGTCGGTTTCCTCGCGTTCGACGGCGTCGATCAGCATGAGCTGACGTGTCGTCAGGTTGCTTACCCGCCGGCCGACGTTGCCGAACATCTCGGCGACGTTGCGCCGGCTGAGCACCTGCCGCTCCAGCAGTTGGGCGGCGGTGACCTGAACCTGGTTGAACGCCTCGGCCAGTTCGCCGATCTCGTCACGGACCGGGACCGGGATCGACCTCGGTCGCAGGGGGGTGCTGTCGGCGGACTCGTCGTCGGAAACGCGGGCGAGTTCCTCGCCCGCCACGTCGACCACCTCCTGGGCGGAGCGGGTCAGGGCCTCCAGGGGGCGCACGACCGAGCGCCGGATCAGGACGCAGAAGGTCAGCCAGGTGGCGAAGCCGAGCAGGGTCAGACCAAGCAGGTAGACGGCGTTCCGCAGGGCATCCGCGGAGACGGCGTCGGCCTGGTCGGCGGCCTGCTCGATCAGCGACCTGGTGATGGCGAGTCGGGCTTCGGACTGCCGGCTCTCGTCGGCGATCACCTTGCGCAGCTGCGTCGACGTCTGGCCCTGCAGGGCCCCGGGATCGATCTGGAGCTCCGCGAACCGGGCTTCGACACCATACTGTTCGGCGCTGCGCCGCATGCCGTCCATGCGCAGGACCTGCGCCGGTGTGGCGATGCGCTCGAACCGGTCCAGCTGGTGGTCGTAGAGCTTGCGAGCGCCGACCGCCCGGCTGTACTCGGTGAGGGCGTTGGCGTCCCTGGTCTGGGCGGAGAACACGGCACTCTCGAAGGCCGCGTGGGACGCGTCGGCGCGCAGCACCGTGTCCAGGAGTGCCACGACCGAGGACGACGAGGTGCCGGAGTAGCCTCCCAGGCCGATGCCGTCGATCAGGTACTCGACCGCGGAGGCGTACGCGGGGTCGATGTTGGCGGCGGGGACATAGCCCCGTTCGAGCTTCTCGCGCAGGACACCGAGGCCGCGGATGTAGTCGAACGCCTGCGCCTCCTCAGGCGGCAGGCCGGAGGCGAACGCCGAACGCACGGCGGCGACCTGCGCGTCGGTGCTCCGCTGCGCCCGACGGTAGTCGGTGGTCGGCGGCAGTGGGGCTCCGGGGCGGGCCGAGTCGTACTGCACGGAGAGCAGGAGCGCCTGCCGGTGCTCGGCCTGTACCTCGTTGATGAGCCGCGCGACCTGTTCACTGTCGCGCACCAGATCCGCGATCCGGTCGGCGTCCCGGGCCTGCTGTACCTGGCCGTATGCGCCGACGCCGAGCAGTACGCCGACGACCGCGATGGGCGCGATCACCAGTACGTTGAGCTTACGCCGGAAGGGCCACCGGTCGAGAACGGTCGCCGCCTTGCGGCGAAACCGCGGAGTCCGGCGGGCATGCCTGGGCGGGTCCGGTGCGTGCGGCGGGTTCCCTGTGATGGCGGACACCCGGGCCTCCTTCGACGTGCTGCTGAGCGGTGACGGGGATGTCGTGTTCACGGACCGCCGACCGGCCGGCACCAAACGTGACACTTTCGCGGCCTTCATCGCTGATAGGAACGAAGAGATCGCGCCAGGTGTCTGGAACCAGCTGGGCGAGAGTATCGCTTTTACCATGACATGACAAAGTTTGGGTCATAAAAAATCAATGACAGAATGTTTGCGAAGTATCTCCCGAGTGCAACGCTTCGCCCGCTGAGGCGCTCGCCGTACTGCACACCACTGATCGATCCACGGTGCTCAGTGCGGACGTTGACGCGGACCGACCAGTCGAACGCGCCTCTCGGCTCGGACACGCGCTGTCCGCCCGAGCCACCCGAGCCACCGCCGGGCATCGCCGCCCGCCGGCCTCGCGGGCCTCTCCTCCCGTCGCCCGCCTGATCGTCACGACTGTGGCCACGCGCGGGAACCGTCACCGGCCCATGCCTCACCTCCCCACCCAGCCCCGCCCCCTCTCGCACCGTGTTGGAGACCCCGTGCACCCCATCCGCAAGGCGGCCGTGACGGCCACCGCGCTCCTGGCCTCGGCCGCCATCACCCTCACCACCGGATGCGAGAGCGGTTCCACCACCGAAGGATCCGTCGCCGCGTCCCCCAGCGGCTCGTCCAGCCCCGGCTGCCCCACCGCCCTCGCCGAGGCCAAGCAGGCCGTCAAGACGGCCGAGGACGTCAACGCCCCCTGGTCCGGGCCGACCAGCGGGCCCCGAGCCGTCCCCGACAAGACCATCGTCTACATCGCCCAGACCCTGACCAACCCCGGCGTGGCGGGCGTCGCCAAGGGCGTCCAGGAAGCCGCAGGCATCATCGACTGGCGCGTCCGCACCCTCAACGGCCAGGGCACGCCCGCAGGAATCAAGGCCGCCTTCGCCGAGGCCCTGGCCCTCAAACCCGACGGCATCGTCATCGGCGGCTTCGATCCCACCTCCATCGCCGCACAGGTCGAGCAGGCGAACGCTGACGGCATCCCGCTGATCGGCTGGCACGCCGTCGCGGCTCCCGGCCCCAGCGAGAACCCGAAGCTGTTCAGCAACATCACCACCAGGGTCGAGGAAGTCGCGAAGATCAGCGCCGATTGGATCATCGCCCGGTCCAACGGTCGCGCGGGCGTAGTCCTGTTCACCGACGCCTCGATCCCCTTCGCCAAGCGCAAGTCAGATCTGATCAAGAAGGAACTCGCCACCTGCTCCGGCGTCAAACTGCTGAGCTACGAGAACATCCCCATCCCGCAGGCGGGCAGCCTCACCACCAAGCGGATCTCCTCCCTGGCCTCCCGCTTCGGCGACAGGTGGACCCATTCCGCCGCCATCAACGACCTGTACTTCGACCACGCGGGCCCCGCCCTGCGTGCCGCAGGCAGGCAGGGCGATGGCGCCCCGTTCAACATCGGGGCCGGTGACGGCGACCCCTCGGCCTTCCAGCGCATCAACAGCAAGGAGTTCCAGGCGGCCACCGTGCCAGAACCGCTGTCCGAACAGGGCTGGCAGATCATCGACGAGTTCAACCGTTCCTTCGCCGGCAAGTCGGCCAGCGGATACGTCGCCCCCGTCCACGTCACCACCGCCGCCACCAGCGGCGGCGCTCTGTCCTGGGACTCGGAGGGCTACCGCGAGTCCTACCGCAGGATCTGGGAGAAGTAGACAAGTAGCAGACCGGCGACCGGGTGGACCCGTTCACCGTGGGGCCGGCCGCGGTTTGCACTGCCGGGCACTGGGCCAGGACGTGCAGGAACGCTACGCGCGGCGCCGTTTCGTACGAGCACGCCTTCCAGTCGCACGCCGGCGCGGCCTGCCGGCGACCTCACCCGCTGGATGAAGGTTCCCGGGCGCCCGGGCATGGTCCGGGTCTCGTCTCCGAAACCAGGACCCGGGCCATTCCCGCGCCAGAACCGGGGTGACGCACCCTCCAGCGCCAAAGTCGCGCAGGACGAGGACGTGACCAGCACGTCGTGGTACGGGCCATCTCGAGGGCGCCAGTGTGGTGGCGGCGGGGACAGGTGTGAACCTGCGGCCTGGAGTATGAGCCCAACGAGCTACCGAGGGTGCTCCTGCCCGCGCCCGTACACACCAGCGTTCGTTCGAGTGCGCGTCAGCCCGGGTCAGTCCCTCTGTGCGCCCTTCGGCAGGGTGCGCAGCTGCATGGTGCTCGCCGAGCTGGTGCCGAAGGCGTAGTCCAGCAACTTGGCGGCGTCGGTGTAGCGGTACTGGTCGTTTAGGAGCACGCCGATGACCGTCTTCTCGTTGCGGGTCGCGGCGAAGACGAGGCAGGGGCCGGACGGCGTGTTGGTGCCCGTCTTCACCCCGATCGCGCCGCTGTATGAGCCCAGCAGCTGGTTGGTGTTGTACCAGGTGTACGTGCGGGTGCCGCCGGTGCTGGTCGTCGCGTACTGCACGGTCTTCGGCTTCTTCACGATGCCCGCGAACGTCGAGTACTTCATCGCGCTGCGCGCGAGCTTGGCGAGGTCGCGCGGCGTCGTGTAGTTCGTGTTCTGCGTCGAGTTGCCGTCGAACGAGTCGAAGTGCGTGTTGGTCAGGCCGAGGGTGTCCGCCTTGGCGTTCATCTTGCTGATGAACGACTTGGTCCGCGCCGAGGTGGTCGTACCGGTGCCGAAGGTGTCCGCGAGGGCCATCGCGGCGTCGCAGCCGGACGGCAGCAGCATCGCATGGAGCAACTGGCGGATGGTGACCTTGTCGCCGGTCTTGAGATCCGCGGTGCTCGCGCCCTTGGCAATGACGTAGTCCCGATAAGCCTGCTTGATGGTGACCTTCCGGTCGAGGTTCAGGTCGGGGGTGCTCAGCACGACCCGAGCCGTCATGATCTTGGTGGTGCTCGCCATGGGCCGCTTGGTGTCGGCGTACTTGCTGTAGAGCGTGGAGCCCGTCGCGCTGTTGAGCATGAACGCGCCCTTGGCGCTGACAGAGGGCGCGGTCGCCGCCTGCGCGGGCGCGGTCAGGGCGCCGCCCGCGAGCAGCGCGCCGACGCCGGCGACAGCTGCGGCTCTGCGGATACGTACGCCCTTGATGCCGGTTATCACTATGAACGCTCCGAATATGCCAAATGCCAGATGACATGTGCGAAATGAAGCGGGGGGAGGCTCCGGGGAGACTCACGGGGGACACCGAGGGTTGTACTGCGAGCGGAAGTAATTCAGGGGGACCTGCGAGCCGCCGCTGCGGCAGAGGCCACCCGGACACAGGTGGACGCGTCCCGGATCAGCGTGCTGAGCGCGCGGCCCCCCGACGAGGCGGTCGGCGTCGCCGCACGGTTGACTGCGACTACGCGCCGCGGCATGTCCGCGAGGACCTGGACGAGTCCCTCGCGTTCTGGGAGCCGATCACGCGGGAGGAACTCCCGCCGCTGGAGCAGTACCACCGGCTGACCAAAGTCCTGCGAGCCCGGCCTGACGTGAAGGGTCTGGTGGACCTGCGCGCCCAACCGCTGGCCGACGTGTACCGCATCGGCGGTTGGACCTACGGTCAGCTCGCCGCCGAGACCGGTCTGTCCCTTGAACGAGTCCTGCAGTTGATCGACTGCGCCAGCGGGTGGCGGGCGCCGCCCGCCACCCGCAACGCCGAATGCACCGACAGTCAGACCTGCCCCGCCCTCTGACGGTCCTGGTGCTGGCTGGCTATCGGGCGGCGCCTCCCCTGTCCCGCGCTACCGCAGGTCAGCATGAAGCTGCCGAGCCAGTAGACGCCTTGGGGGGCCGAAGCGTGGGTTCGACCCCACCACACGGGCCCCCTGTCCCGGACCACCCATCCGGATTGACTTCTATCTCTGCGTCGCGAGCCACGTGATGACCGAGCCGACGCTCGCAATAAGCAACGAGTTTACGACCTTGGTCAGGAGGCGTTCGGTCGCACGTGGATACCGTCGGGGCCGACCCGCCTTGACGTGCAGGGTGCCCACTCGCAGGTCAAAGTATGGCGTACGGGGAGGAGTTGGCTCTGTCACTTCGGCATGACCTTTCTGTGCATAAGAGGTCCTAACAAAGGCGTTGGACGTGTCGGTGGGTGATGAGGCAGGTGGCGAGGCCAAGGAAGGCTTCGTGGATGTCGTCGCGTCTTTCCCAGCGGATGCGCAGGCGGCGGAAGCCGTGGAGCCAGGAGATGGTGCGTTCGACGACCTAGCGGAAGATGCCCAGGCCGGAGCCGTGCGGCTGTCCGCGTTCGGCGACCACGGGCCGGATACCGCGTTTCCGCAGCAGCCGCCGGTACTTGTCGTGGTCATAGCCGCGGTCGGCGAAGAGCATGTCCGGCCGTCTGCGTGGCCGTCCGACGACGCCGGCCACGGGTGGGACCTTGTCCAGCAGGGGCAGGAGTTGGGTGACGTCGTTACGGTTCCCGCCGGTCAGCGACACCGCGAGCGGGACGCCCTGGCCATCGACAAGGACGTGGTGTTTGCTGCCCGGCCGTGCGCGGTCGACCGGGCTGGGACCGCTTTTGGGCCTCTGCGGGCCGCCCGCACGTGGGAGGAGTCCATCACCGCCCGCGACCAGTCCAGCTGCTTCGCCGACCGCAGCCTCTTCAGCAGCACCAAGTGCAGCTGGTCCCACACGCCGGCCTCGTTCCAGGCGGCCAGGCGTCGCCAGCACGTCATACCCGAACCAAAGCCCAGCTCCTGCGGCAGGTACTCCCACTGGATGCCGGTGTGCAGCACGAACAGGATCCCGCACAGGGCCTGCCGGTCAGGCACTCGCGGCCGGCCCGCCACCAGCTTCGGCCCCGGCTCGGGCAGTAACGGCTCGATGAGCGACCACAGTTCGTCCGACACGATCCACGGCCGCGACTGACGTTTCCCCACGACCCGACCAACGAGCAGACAAGCCCGATGGTCACTTGATCAACAACTTTTGTTAGGACCTCTTAGTCAGCACCGAACCAGCACGGGAGTAAGCACGCCAGCATCAAATCCTCCAATTTACGCAACATGGACTCTGTCTGATCAGCCACCGATGAAGCCCTCAGGACGGCCCTTGAAGCACTGGCATGGGGGTGACACGCACACCCCGCCCGCGAACTATGTAGTCCCACCACATGTGCGCCTGACCTGCATGTTTCTACCGTGTGCCGACACGTACCCGTCCCCACCGCACACGAGGAAGTGGCGCACATGGCCTCCGGAACCACCGCTCCCCCACCCGCCGGCAACCTCAAGCGCATCGTCGCCGCCAGCCTCATCGGCACCACCATCGAGTGGTACGACTTCTTCCTCTACGGCTCCGCCGCCGCGCTCGTGTTCAACAAGCTGTTCTTCCCGGACTCCGACCCCCTCGTCGGCACGCTGCTGTCGTTCCTGACGTACGCGGTCGGGTTCGCCGCCCGGCCGCTGGGTGCGCTGGTGTTCGGGCACTACGGCGACCGGCTCGGGCGCAAGAAGCTCCTGGTGCTGAGTCTGCTGCTGATGGGCGGGGCGACCTTCGCGATCGGGCTGCTGCCGACGCACGCCACCATCGGGACGGCCGCACCGGTGCTGCTCACCGTGCTCCGGCTGGTCCAGGGGTTCGCGCTCGGCGGCGAGTGGGGCGGTGCCGTGCTGCTGGTGTCGGAGCACGGGGACGCGCGGCGGCGTGGGTTCTGGGCCTCGTGGCCGCAGACCGGCGCGCCGGCGGGGCAGCTCCTCGCCACGGGTGTGCTGTCCCTGCTGACCGCCGTGCTGTCGGACGCCGCGTTCGGCAGCTGGGGCTGGCGGATCCCGTTCCTGCTCTCCGGGGTGCTGGTGATCGTCGGTTTGTGGATTCGTCTGTCTGTCGATGAATCCCCGGTCTTCAAGCAGGCGTTGGCGCAGGCCGAGGCCCGCAAGGCGGACCGGGCCGCGGCTGCCGAGAAGCTGCCGCTGGTCGCCGTGCTGCGGCACCACTGGCGTGACGTGCTGGTCGCGATGGGGGCGCGCATGGCGGAGAACATCAGCTACTACGTCATCACGGCGTTCATCCTCGTCTACGCCACCACCTCGGCCGGCCTCTCCAAGCAGACCGCGCTCAACGCCGTACTGATCGCCTCGGGCGTGCACTTCGCCGCCATCCCGGCGTGGGGCGCGCTCTCCGACCGGATCGGCCGCCGTCCCGTGTATCTGATCGGTGCTGTCGGGGTCGGGCTGTGGATGTTCCCGTTCTTCTCGCTGATCGACACCGGCGGCTTCGGCAACCTGATCCTCGCCGTCACGGTGGGGCTGGTGCTGCACGGGGCGATGTACGCGCCCCAGGCCGCGTTCTTCTCCGAGATGTTCGCGACGCGGATGCGCTACTCCGGCGCGTCCATCGGCGCCCAGTTCGCCTCGGTCGCGGCGGGTGCGCCCGCGCCGCTGATCGCCACCGCGCTGCTCTCCGAATACGGCAGCTCCACGCCGATCGCCCTGTACGTCATCGCCGCCGCCGTGCTCACGGTCGTCGCGGTGGCGGTGGCCAAGGAGACCCGTCACCGCGATCTGGCCGACGTCGACCCTACCGCCGGCGCGGACCGGACCATGGCACCGGCGGCGGACGCCCGGACCCTCTGAGACGTCCCGGCACCGGCCCCCCGTGCGTCCCTCCCCGCGTACGGGGGTCAGTGCCGTGCCGGAGCCGCCAACCGGTGCAGCCGCAGGGCGAGCTGGATCTCCAGGGTGCGGGCCGGGCTCTGCCAGTCGTCGCCGAGGAGGCGGCCGACGCGCTCCAGACGCTGGGCGACCGTGTTCACGTGGACGTGCAGTTCGTCCTTGGTGCGGACGGGACTCATGCCACAGGCGAAGTACGCGTCGAGGGTGCGCAGCAGTTCGGTGCCACGTCGTCTGTCGTAGTCGACGACCTGGCCGATGGTGCGGTCGACGAAGCCGGGGATGTCCCGGTCGCCGGCCAGGAGCAGCCCCAGGAAGCCGAAGTCCTCGGCGGCGGCCCCGTCCCCGGAGCGGCCGAGGAGCCGCAGGGCGTCGAGACAGCGCCGGGCCTCGGCGTAGGCCGTGGTCACGGAGTCGGGGCGGGTGGCGAAGTTTTGGGCGGGTGCGGAGGCACCGACGGTGACCGGTGCGTGGACCGCTGTGCCCAGGTGCCGGGCGGCTCGGCGGGCCAGTTCGGTGGCGGTGTCGCCGGGGCCGAGGGGCAGCAGCAGGACGGTGCCGCCGTCGCGTGCCGCGGCCAGGCCGTGCCGGGTCGCGGCGAGGTGGGACGCGGCGGCGCCGAGGCGTCTGCGGGCGTCCGCCTCCTGGTCGGCGTCGGGCGCGTCACCCTCCAGGCGCGCGGCCAGCACGACATGGACCGCGTCGAGATCGGCGTGGAGGCGGGCCGCGCGCTCCCGCAGCAGGCGCGGGTCGCGGTCGCGGGCGTCGAGCAGGTCGTCCAGGAGCTCGCCGCGAACGCGTTGTTCGGCCTCGGCGGCGGACCGGCGGGCCAGGAGCAGCAGGGAGGTGACCATGGCGGCACGCTCCAGAGTGCGCTGATCGACGGGGTCGAGCCCCGGGTGGCCGCGCAGCACGAGTGCGCCGAGCAGTTCTCCCCCGGCGGCGACGGCGGCGATCCAGTCGTCCTCGTGCCGCATCGCGTGGCCCTCCGCGCGGGACGCCTCAAGTGCCCCGGCCGGTGCCGCGGCGGCCTCGGCGAACTCGACCGTGCCGTCGAGGACCTCGGACACGGCGGCGGCCACGTCGTGGACCCCGCCGCCGCGCAGGACGAGCTCGGCGAGCCGGTCGTGCACGTCGGAGGCGCGTTCGATGACGCCGCTGCGGTCCTGGATGATCTCGTTGGCCCGCTCCAGGCCGGCGAGGGCCGACCGGGTCTCGGCGAGCAGGTTGGCGGTGTCGATGGCGGCCGCGGCGAGGGCGGCGAAGGAGCCCAGCAGGGCGATCTGCTCCCGCTCGAAGACCCGGGCACGGCGGTCCGCGGCGAACAGCACGCCGATGACGTGGTGCCCGAGCGTGAGCGGCACGCCGAGGATGGCCACGAGCCCCTCGTCCCGCACGCCGGCGTCGATGGTGAGGGTGTGCTGGAAGCGGGCGTCCTTGAAGTAGTCGTCGGTGACATAGGGGCGTGCGGTCTGTGCGACCAGACCGCCGAGCCCCTCTCCCATGCCGAGCCGCAGCTGCTGGAACCGGGCCGCGACCGACCCCTCGGTGACCCGCATGTAGGTGTCGCCCCTCGCCGGGTCGTTCAGGCTGAGGTACGCGACATCGGTGCCCAGCAGCGACCGGGCGCGCTGCACGATCGCCTGGAGTACGGCGTCCAGGTCGCGCAGCCCGGCGAGGTCGTGGGCGGTCTCGAACAGTGCGGACAGCTCAGCCTCGCGGCGGCGCCGTCCCTCCAGCTCCGAGCGCACGCGCAGGGCGAGCGGCTTGGCCCGCTGGAGTGCGGCGATCCACTCCGCCGGGCGCCCTTCGGCGCGCGCGAGCAGCACCGGCTGCTCGTAGGCGTCGGCGGACGCGCCCCGGGCCAGGAGCTCGAGGTACGGCGTCTCGACGCCGGCCGGGGGCGGTTCGGCGATGCCGGCGGAGCGCTCGGCTGACTGCACGTGATCGCTGGACATGCTCACAGGATTCACCATGACCGGGCCGTCCCGTCAGCCCTGTGGACAACTCTCCAATGAGACTCGGGGCCGCTCAGTGGGCGGTCCAGCCGCCGTCGAGCACGAGGGAGGTACCGGTCATGAAGGACGCCTGCGGACCGCACAGATACGCCACGGCCTCGGCGACCTCCTCCGGTTCGATGAGCCGCTTGACGGCGCTGTCCTGGAGCAGCACCTCGGACAGGACGCGCTCCTCGGGGATGCCGTGCGCCCGTGCCTGGTCGGCGAGCTGCTTCTCGACCAGTGGGGTGCGCACATAGGCGGGGTTCACACAGTTGGAGGTGACACCGTGGGGTGCGCCTTCGAGGGCGGTGGTCTTGGAGAGTCCCTCCAGCCCGTGTTTGGCGGCCACATAGGCCGACTTGTAGGCCGAGGCGCGCAGCCCGTGGACGGACGACACATTCACGATGCGGCCCCACCCCTGTCCGTACATGTGGGGCAGGGCACCGCGGATGAGCCGGAAGGGTGCCTCCAGCATCACGGTGAGCACCGTGTGGAAGACGTCGGGCGGGAACTCCTCGATGGGGCTCACGAGCTGGACCCCGGCGTTGTTGACGAGGACGTCGGTGCCCGCGGCGGCGAGTTCGGCGGCGTCCAGGTCGGTGAGGTCGAGGACGTGCGGTTCCACGGTGCCCGTGAGGTCACGGCCCTGTCCGGCGAGCGCCTCCAGGCCCGCGGCGTCCCGGTCGACCGCTCTCACCTTCGCCCCGGCGGCCGCGAGCCGCAGTGCGCAGGCACGGCCGATGCCGCCGGCGGCGCCGGTGACGAGCGCGGTGCGGCCGCCGAGGTCGAGCGGGGAGGCGTGGGGAGCCGGAAGGAGACGGGGCGCGGTCATGCCTCGACCCTAGGCAGCACCCCTGCCGCGCCCCATGTGGTCACGCCCTACAGTTCAGCCGGATGCAGTGGGGTCGAACCATGTGGGGGCGTCCGACAGGGCCTGCTTGATCCGCAACAGCCCGAACTCGTTCAGCTCGGGCAGAGCGTCGATGTCGAACCAGCCCACGTCCAGCGACTCGTCGTCGTGGACTCGCGCCTCTCCGCCGACGGCCCGGCAGCGGAAGGTGATGTCCATGTACTGGCAGACGTCGCCGTTCTCGTAGGTGACGGGGTCCAGTGCCTGGACGAGGACGACCCGTTCGGCGACACAACGCACGGCCGTCTCCTCGTAGACCTCCCGCACCGCGCACGCCGCGGGCTGCTCGCCAGGGTCCGGGATGCCGCCGATCACGGACCACCGGCGCGTGTCGGACCGGCGGTTGAGCAGCACTCTGCCCTCGTCGTCGAAGACGAGGGCGGTGACTCCGGGAAGCCAGAGCAGCTGATGCCCGGCCGAGGCGCGGAGGGTGCGGATGAAGTCGGGAGTAGCCATGGCCCCGACCCTAAGGGGCGGATTCCGGCGCCCCGGCGGGTTTCAGGCAGTGTGCGACCGGCGTACGGCTACACGTCACCGGCGCGTCGCCCGCGCAGACCGGCGCCGACGGCCCAGCCCAGTCCGCCGGCCGCGACCAGCACGAGGGCGATCTCCGGCAGGACGCCGAGCTGTGTGGCGGGGGTCTGCGAGGAGCGCAGCGGCACCTTCTGCACCAGTGAGTCGGCGACGAACATGCCGGTCTTCTGCGTGATCTTCCCGTCCGGCATGATGATCGCGCTGACCCCGCTGGTCACCGGCACGGTCACGGTCCGGCTGTGCTCGACCGCGCGGACGCGGGACATGGCGAGCTGCTGGTAGGTCATCTCGCTGCGGTCGAAGGTGGCGTTGTTGCTCGGCACGGAGATCATCTGGGCGCCGTCGGTGACCTCGGAGCGCACGGTCCAGTCGAAGGCGGCCTCGTAGCAGGTGACGAGCCCGACCTTGGCGCCGTCCATGGTGAACACGCCCGGCTTGGTGCCCCGGCTGAAGTCCTGGCGCTGCATCGAGGTCCAGTTGCTGTTGATCGCCCCGATCAGCGAACGGAACGGCAGGTACTCGCCGAACGGCTGGATCTGACGCTTGTCGTACGTGTCGACGGGGCCCTTCGCCGGATCCCACAGGATCTGCTCGTTGTAGAGCTTGCCGTCCCGTTCGACGACGCCGCCGACCGAGATGGGCACGCCGACGGCCTTGGCCGCCGTGTCGATCACGGCGCGGGCGTCGGGGTTGGCGAAGGGGTCGATGTCGGACGAGTTCTCCGGCCACAGCACGAAGTCGGGCCTCGCGACCTTGCCGGCCTTGACCTCCGCGGCCAGGCGCTCGGTCTCGCGCGCGTGGTAGTCCAGGACGGCCCGCCGCTGGGAGTTGAAGTCGAGGCCCGCCCGCGGCACATTGCCCTGGACCACCCCGACGGTGACGCTGCCGTCCTCGGCCCTGTCACTGACCAGCGGCCGGGCGGCGACGGCGCCGACGACCGGGACGGCCACGCTCAGCAGGCCCACGGCCGCCGCGGCCCGGCGCACCGTCCCGGTCCGCCGGGTCTCCACCGCGAGCCGGACGACCTCGTACAGTCCGAAGCCGCACAGAACCACCGCGAAGCCGAGCACCGGGGTGCCGCCCACCGCGGCGAGGGGCAGGAACATGCCGTCCGCCTGCCCGAACGCGATCTTCCCCCAGGGGAAGCCCTCGAACGGCACGCGCGCGCGTGCCGCCTCGCCGGCGATCCACAGAGCGGCCGCCCATACCGGCCATCCGGGCAGCTTCGACACGACGGCGACACCCGCGCCGACCAGCGCGACGAAGACCGCCTCGATCGCCACCAGGGCGAGCCAGGGGCCGGGACCGACCTCCACTCCGGTCCACACCAGCAGCGGCAGCAGGAAGCCGAGCCCGAAGAGGTAGCCGAGCCCGAGCCCCGCCTTCCAGCCGCGGCCGCGCAGCACCCAGCCGAAGATCGCGAAGGCCGGCAGGGCCAGCCACCACAGGGTGCGGGGCGGGAAGCTGACGTAGAGCAGGAAGCCGGAGAGCCCTGCTGCGGCGGCCGGGAGGAGGCGCACGAGCCGCCGGGCCCAGGTCCGCGCCCCGGGCGCGATCCGCGGCTCCAGCTGGTCCGACTCGCCGACGGAGGTTGCGGTGACGGTCACTCCCGGAGTGTAAGGCGAGCGACCTTGACGCCGACAGCGCGGTCCATGGGGCGGCGGCGTCACACGCTGCGGGCCCTGCCCGGCGGCACTCCACAGTCGTCCACCCGCGCCCGGACGGCAGCGCCCCACGATCCCCGCCCGGCGGCAGCCGCAGCTCGCTTGCCCCACCGCGCAGGGCGTCGCCGCGTATCTGCCGCAACGTTCCTGCTCATTTCGTCACGACACATCCACAATCCGTCCACCAGCGGCTACGGTGTGCCGAAGTCTCAGTCGTGCGGCCGGTGCCGGCCCGCGCGGCCGGGGTCTTCACGGGTCGGGGGCGACGTGGTGCGGGGGGCGGGGCGGGGTGGGTTCCAGTGGGCTGACGTCCGCGTCCGGGCAGGACGCGGAGGGTGAGAGACCAATCGTCGTGGACGCGGCGGGCGTCGTGGTGCTGGGGGCCTGCGCCGGCTGGTCCCTGATCACGGCGGCGGTGCACGACGGCCGGCCGGAGGGTGTGCTGCTCGCGGTGCTGGCCGTGGCGGCCGGATACGCCGCCGGGCGGATCGGCGGGGCGCTGCTGCCGGTCGGCGCGCCGTGCGCCGGGGCGCTGGCCGGTATGGGGCTGACCGTGGCCGTTCCGCATCTCGCGCCGGGCCCGCAGATCACCACACCGCTGGGGCATGCCGGGGCGACGGCTGCCGTGCTGACCCTGTCGGCCGGTGCCGCGTGCTGCGCGGCCTGGGCCGCTCGCGTTCCGGCCGTGCGGTTCGGCCTGCGGCTGCTGGCCGTCGGGGCGGCGGTGCTGGCGGCCGTGCTCGGTTCGGCCACCGGCTGCGTCTCGTGTGTCGCGGTGCTGTTGTGTTCACTGGCCGCCGGCCGCATCAGGCACCGCGGCGCCGGCCTCGCCGTCCTGGGCGCGGTCGCCGTCGTGGTCACCGGTCTGACGTGGGCGGTCGCGGCACGGGCCGTGCAGGGCGGGCTCGTGGCCGCCTTGGAAGAGCGGCTGACGCCGCACCGAGTACAGCTCTGGCAGGACGCGTGGCAGCTGCTGCGGGACGACGCCGTCCTGGGAGTCGGCCCGGGGCGCTTCGGGGAGCTGAGCACGACGTCCCTGCAGTCGCTGCTGTCCGACGGCAAGCCTCACTCGGCACCCCTGCAGCAGGCGGCCGAACAGGGCGTCGTCGGTGTGGCCCTGCTGGCGGCGGCGTTCGGCTGGGTGTTGTACGCGCTGTGGCGCGGCCCCCGCCCGACCCCGGTGGTGCTCACCGCGGGCGCGGCTCTGACGGCGCTCGCGGCCATCGCCGCGCTCGGCAACGCGCTCAGCTTCACCGCGGTGTCGGTGGGTGCGGGCCTGCTGGCGGGCATGGCCACGGCCCGGCCGCTCCCGGACGAAACGTCGAGCCACACGCCGGACACGCGCGCCCGGGGCGCCGGACGCACTCCGGCGTGGTGATCGGAAGTCCGCTCAGTGCGCGGGAGCGCCCGGCTTGGTCCGCCCCAGCCGCGCCTTGATCACCTGTACGGCCGCCTCCGCGTCGTCCACGGTGACCGTGAAGGTGTGTCCGTCCCACAGGTCCAGCATGACGCCCTCACCCCGTCGCACGACCACCGCGGTGCCCTTCTCGGGCAGCCACCGATAGCCCCAGCCACCCCAGTGGCGGGGAGTGACGTGCGAGATGTAGGTGGCCCCCGCCACATGGGAGAGCGGGATACGGCGGCGGGGCAGTCCGATGTGGCCGCAGCGCACCTCCAGGTGCTCCTGGTCGACCCGCAGGGCGACGTGCACGAAGGCGAGCGTTCCGAAGAGGACCAGCAGCCCGGCGGCGATGCAGCCGACCACGGCCATGACCAGCGGGGCGATGCCGGACGTCCACGCCGAGTCGACGGCCAGTTCGATGCCCAGCGCCATGCAGGCGGCGCCGATGAGCGCCAGCAGCCACTGGACCCGGTTGGTGGCCCGGCCGGTCCAGACGTCGGGGTGCGCGCGGGGAGCGTTCGCGCCGTGGCGGTGGTCCCTCATGCATATGAGGTTACTCAGGTTTCGCTCCGCTGGTACCTCATGGCGGAGCGTGACTGCGCCGGCCGGGCGGTGGGCGGATCCAGAGCGCCGACGACGCCCGGTGAGACCGGCGCCGGTCAGCCGGCCGGCGTGACCGCCCGCAACAGCCGCCCTTCGTCGTACGCCAGGGCGGGTGCGGGCAGCGTGCCCTCGCGTCCGCTCAGCAGGATGGTCAGAGTGCCGTGGGGCGTGGCCCCCGGCGCGGGCTGCTCGCCCAGCCGGCGCAGGGCCTGCGCGGCCACGGCGCCCGCGGAGCCGTGCAGCACGAGGGGCGGCCGGCCGGGGCGCTGGACGGCGGCCCGGATGCGCTCGGCGACCAGCTCGTAGTGGGTGCAGCCCAGGACGACGGTGGTCACGTCGTCGGGGGTCAGTGCGGCGGCCGCGGACACGGTGGCGTCGATCGCCGCCTCGTCCGCGCGTTCGACGGCCTCGGCGAGGCCCCAGCAGGGCACCTCGGTGACCGGGACCCCGCCGGCGAACTCCCGGATCAGCGTGCGCTGGTACGTGCTGCCGGTGGTGGCCGGGGTGGCCCAGATGGCGAGGTGCCCGCCGCCGGCCGCGGCCGGTTTGATCGCCGGGACGGTGCCGATGACCGGAAGCCCGGGTTCGAGGCGGGCACGCAGGGCGGTGAGCGCGTGCACGGTCGCGGTGTTGCAGCCGACGATCAGGGCGTCGGGGCGGCGCGCGGCGGCCGCCTCGGCGACGGCCAGGGCGCGCTCGGTCAGGTCCTGCGGGGTCCTCGGGCCCCACGGCATGCCGTCCGGGTCCAGGGAGAGTACGAGATCGGCGTCGGGGCGCAGCCGCCGAACCGCGGCGGTGGCCGCCAGCAGACCGATTCCGGAGTCCATGAGCGCGATCTTCACCCGATCACGATAGACGATGAGCGGTCCCGGGCAGGTCCGGTGGGGGAGACTGCGCGCGTGAGCGCCGTTGTGTGGACTGCCGCTGGATCATTTCTCGCCTGGCTGTGGCTGCTGCTCTGTCAGGGCTTCTTCTGGCGCACGGACGTGCGGCTGCCGCCACGCCGGGAACCGGAGGCGTGGCCGTCGGTGTGCGTCGTGGTCCCGGCCCGTGACGAGGCGGCGGTGCTGTCCGCCGCGCTGCCGTCGCTGCTCCGGCAGGACTATCCGGGGCGGGCGGAGGTCTTCCTCGTCGACGACGGCAGTGCGGACGGCACCGGTGACCTGGCGCGTGAACTGGCGCGCCGGCACGGCGGGCTGCCGCTGACCGTGAGCTCGCCGGGCGAGCCGCCCGCGGGCTGGACCGGCAAGCTGTGGGCGGTGCGCCACGGCATCGGCCTGGCACGCGCGCGTGACCCCGAGTACCTGCTGCTGACGGACGCCGACATCGCGCACGCGCCGGACAGTCTGCGGGAGCTGGTGGCGGCGGCCCGTGCGGGTGGCTTCGACATCGTCTCGCAGATGGCCCGGCTGCGGGTGGAGAGCAGGTGGGAACGGTTCGTCGTGCCCGCCTTCGTGTACTTCTTCGCGCAGCTCTATCCCTTCCGCCGGATCGGCAAGGAGGGAACGCGCACGGTGGCCGCGGCCGGTGGCTGCGTCCTGCTGCGGGCTCAGGCCGCCGAACGGGCGAGAATCCCGGACGCGATCCGGCACGCCGTGATCGACGACGTGGCCCTCGCGCGGGCGGTGCAGCGCAGCGGCGGCCGTGTCTGGCTGGGGCTGGCCGACCGGGTGGACAGCGTGCGGCCGTATCCGCGGCTGGGCGACCTGTGGCGGATGGTGTCGCGCAGCGCCTACGCCCAGCTGCGGCACAACCCCCTGCTGCTGGCCGGGACGGTCGCCGGGCTGGCGCTGGTGTATCTGGTGCCTCCCGTGGCGGTCGTGGTGGGCCTGGTGGCGGGGAACGCGGTGGCGGCGGCTGTCGGAGGGTCGGCCTGGCTGGTGATGACGGGGACGTACGTGCCGATGCTCCGCTACTACCGCCAGCCGCTGTGGCTCGCTCCGCTGCTGCCGTTCACCGCGTTCCTGTATCTCCTCATGACGGTCGACTCGGCGGTGCAGCACTACCGGGGACGCGGTGCGGCCTGGAAGGGCCGCACCTACGCCCGCCCGGACGCCGTGCCCGACGAGGGCTGACGGGCCCCGGGAGGAGTCACTTCCGGCCGGGGGTCCAGTTCATGCCCCACCCGTAGGCGTAGTCGACGGTCCGCTGCGGGCTCACCCCGCGCTCGGGCACGAGATAGCGCGCCTCCCGCTGCACGACGAGGTCCCCGCCCGTGTTGGTGATCAGGGCGAGCGCGCACACGGGCGAGGGAACGGTGCACTCGTCGAGGGAGAAGTCGATGGGGGCGCCGTACTGCGGCTGGAGGGTGACGGTGGCGTTCAGGTCGGCGAACGAGCGGGCGCCTTCGTAGATGGTGACGAAGACGAGGATGCGCCGGAAGGCGTTCTTGTGGTCGAGATTGACGGTGAGGTTCTCACCGGTCGACACGGCGCCGGTACGGTCGTCACCGTCGAGGTGGATGTACGGGGGCTGGTGCAGTGCCCCGAAGGTGTTGCCGAGGGCCTGTACGACGCCCTTGCTGCCGTCGGTGAGTTCGTACAGCGCGCACAGGTCGAGGTCGAGGTCGGAGTGCATCGCGGCCGGGCGGCCGAACTTGCTGCTCCACCCCGAGAACTGCTTGCGGACCTGCCAGTTGAGGTTCACGTGCAGGGCGCCGGAGGTGCCGCCCTGCTTGGTGAGCGACACGGAGGGGGCCGCCTTGGTCAGCGTCACCTTGGTGAGGCGGACGGGCTCGGGCGGTGCCGCCGGGGCCGCGGCCGGCGGTGGCGGTGCCACGGGCTGGGCCGGCGGCGGGGGCGTGTGCGCCGGGGGCGCGGCCACCGGAGGCGCGGGAGCCGCGGCCGGGGCCGGAGTCGGGGCCACCTGCTGCGGCTCGTCCACCGTGATGCCGTAGTCCGTGGCCAGTCCTTCGAGTCCGCTGCTGTAGCCCTGGCCGACGGCGCGGAACTTCCAGGCACCCTGGCGGCGGTAGAACTCGCCGAGCACGAAAGCGGTTTCGGTGGTGGCGCCCGGGTTGTCGAAGCGGGCGACCGGGGTTCCCCGGGCGGCGTCCTGGACCTCGATGTACAGGCCCGGGACCTGCCCGAACGTGCCGCCGTCGGCGGAGGCGGCGAGGACGATCGTCTCGATCGCGGGCTCCACGCGGGTGAGGTCGACGAGGAGCGTGTCGGCCACCCGGCCGTCGGCGTTGCGCTTTCCCTCGTGCCGGATGGCGCCGGAGGAGTGCGCGGGCTGGTTGTAGAAGACGAAGTCCGCGTCGGAGCGGACCTTTCCGCTTACCAGCAGCAGTGCGGAGGCGTCGGCGTCGGGCACCGCGGGTCCGGCCCGCCAGCCCAATTCCACCCGCAGCGCCGCGGTAGGCACAGGAGTATTTGAACCTTTCAACATTTGCACGTCCGCCCCCATTGCGTGTCACCGCGCCAGGCACATCCCGGCCGCCCGTCGAGTTCCGTTCGCACAACCTATTCCTCCCGGCGGCGAACTCCCAGGCGCCGCCACCGGAAGAACCCCGGTGACCAACCGGCCAACCCCTGGCAACCCCCCGGAACTCGGCCTTTACACGATCAGGGCCCTGATCGGCGCCCCTTTTTGCCGAGTTCGCTCGCATTGGGGATCCCTGGTCACTGCGGACACGGAAAACAACCCTCTTATCGGTCTCCCCAACCAGCACATCGTGGGCTTAACTTATGTGCCATGACCTCCCCCCGCTCCACCTATGGCGGCGGCTACTACTCCGCCTCCTTCCCGGACACCCCGATCTACGACAAGCTCGTGGCCGAGCGGGGCACCCCGCAGATCGCCCCGATCCGGGTCCCCGCCCAGTACGACACGCCGGGCAGCCACCTGCCCGCGCTCCCGTCGGCGCTGCCGGCCCTCCCGGCAGCCCCGTCCCAGCCCGCCTACGGCTATCCGCAGGCGCAGCATCCCTCCCCGCTCCAGCAGGCGCCCGCCGCGTACATCCCGCAGCAGGCCACCGCACCGCGTGGCTACCCCGGTCCCCAGCCGCAGCAGCCGCGTCCGGCCGCCGCACCCGGCGCGGGCTACGAGGCGATGCGCCCCGCGGCTCCCCGGCCCGCCCAGGCTCCTTATCAGGACCCGTACAACAACCAGCAGTACCGCGGTTACTGAGCCGCCTGCCCGGGGGCTGTCGGTGTCGGCTGGCACGATGGCCCCATGGGGAACGCACGCCTGCACTCGATCCACGTCCATCCGGTCAAGGCGGTCCGGGGCTTCGCGCCCCGGGAGACCGTCGTGGAGCCCTGGGGGCTGACCGGAGACCGGCGCTGGGTGCTGGTCGACGACGGGGGAAAGGTCGTCACGCAGCGCCGGCAGCCGCGCCTCGCACTGGCCGCCGCCGAGCTTCTGCCGGACGGCGGCGTCCGGCTGTCCGCACCCGGCATGGAGCCCCTGACGGTGCCCGTTCCCCGGCCGCTGGGCAGGATGCCGGTGGAGATCTTCCGCGACAAGGTCGACGCGGTCCCGGCCGAGGACGAGGCCGCGCATGCCTGGGGCAGTACCTATCTCGGCATCGGCGTGCGTCTCGCGTACATGGACGACCCGGCCACGCGCCGGCCCGTCGACCCGGAGTACGCGCGTCCCGGCGAGACCGTCTCGTTCGCCGACGGCTATCCGCTGCTGCTCACCACCACGGCCTCCCTCGACGCCCTCAACGCCCTGATCGCGCAGGGTGACCACGCGGACGAGGGCCCGCTGCCCATGAACCGTTTCCGGCCCAGCGTGGTCGTGTCGGGCACCGACGCCTGGGCCGAGGACGACTGGTCGCGCCTCGCCATCGGGGACGTGCCCTTCCGCGTCGCCAAGACCTGCGGACGGTGCGTGGTGATCACCACCGACCAGGGCACGGGCGAGCGCGGCCGCGAACCCCTGCACAGCCTGGGGCGGCACCGGCGGCTCGGCGGCAAGCTGGTCTTCGGGCAGAACCTGGTGCCCCTGTCCCGGGGCACGATCCGGGTCGGTGACCCCGTCAGGATCCTGGAGCAGCCCGGGCCGGAGGCCTGCGCCCCGGGCGGGAACCGCCCCATGCGTCCGGGCGTTGGCCTTGTGTGAGAAGTTCATGAGAGTCGCCGGTGCGAGGTGATTTCCCTCTCTCTTCGCCGGCGCGGCGCGTGGACGGCTCCGCCGGGGGTTATCACGGAGCGGGAAGGGGGTGCAGGCGGTGCGAGCGATCAGCGGACTCTGGCGCTGGCGGCGCAACCCGCTGTGCCGTGCGACCGATCTGGCCGAGGCCTGGGTGGCTCTGGCGGCCCTGGTGCTGATCCTCCTGGCCGCCCCGGCGGCCGGTGCCCTCGTCGGAGGCTCCGCCCAGGAAGCCCTCCAGCGCTCCGTCCGCGAGCAGCACGAAGCGCGGCGCCTGGTGACGGCCACAGTGGTCCGCAAGCTCGACCGCTCCCCGCTGGACGCCGACCCGGAGACCTCCACGGGCCGGGACCTCCGCAACCGCGTCCTCGCCGACTGGACGGCACCGGACGGCAGCGAGCATCAGGGCCCGGTGCTGGCCGGCCTCAAGGACCCCCAGCAGGGCGACGAGTTCCGGATATGGACCGACCGGCACGGCAGGATGGTGGCCCGCCCCCTCGACTCCGCGACGGCGTCGACACACGCGGTCCTCGCCGGCTTCGGCGCGGCCCTGGCGGTCGGCGGTCTCGTCGAGGGCGGCAGACGGCTGATCGTCTGGCGCATGGCCCGCCGCCGGTACGCCCGTTGGGACCAGGCATGGGACAGGGCGGGCCCGGACTGGGGCAGGACGGGCACCGGCAGCTGAAAGCCTTCCGGCTCTGGTCAACCCACCACCGGCGCGCACGCTACGGTGGTCCGGCCGAACCGTTCGGCACAACCCGCGCGCGAGCGAGCAGGAGGGGCGCGCCGGTTTCGATGCCGCGTGCGCGCGCAGGCCCGAGGGGGTCCGGCACGGTCGCGGTTCCGACACCGGTGGGAGCGTCCCGAAGGCGAGCCAGCCATCAGTACGACCGAGGTGGGGGCACAGCTACACCATGGCACAGGGCACGGTCCAGGTGACGCACACCGGCACGTCGCGGTGGCGGCGCCGCACGGGTGAGTACGCATCGCTCGCCGCTGCCCTGGAGGCCGCGGCCGACGGAGACGTCCTCACGGTCGCCCCCGGCACCTACCGCGAGAACCTCGTCGTGCAGCGCGCGGTGACGCTGCGCGGGCCCGAGGGCTCCCCGGGCTCGGTGCGGATCGCGCCCGTGGACGGCGTGCCGCTGACCGTGCGCGCCTCGGCGGTGGTCCAGGACCTGTATGTGGAGGGCCAGGACGCGGCCGCCCCCGCGGTGCTCGTGGAAGAGGGCACTCCTGAGCTGAGCGACGTACGGGTGGTGACGCGGTCGGCGGCCGGGATCGAGGTGCGCGGCAGTGCCCGGCCCACGGTCCGGCGTTGCGCGGTCGACAATCCGGCGGGCATCGGCATCGCCGTACTCGACGGCGCGGGCGGGGTGTTCGAGGAGTGCGAGGTCGTCGCGGCCGGCCAGGCGGGCGTGGCGGTGCGCGGCGGCGCCCACCCCCGTCTGGAGCGCTGCCGGGTGCACCACACCTCGGGCTCGGGCCTGTCGGCGACCGGGGAGAACTCGGCGCTGGAGGCGGTGGGCTGCGAGATCTACGAAGTCCGGGGCAGCGGTGTGCAGATCACCGGCCGGGCCACCGCGCACCTCACCGACTGCGACGTGCACCGCACGACGGCCGACGGTGTCACGCTCGACACGGACGCCGTGCTCACGCTCGCCGACTGCCGTATCCACGACATCCCGGAGAACGCGGTCGACCTGCGTTCCCGCTCCGTCCTCACGCTGACCCGCACCACGGTGCGGCAGTTCGGTCGCAACGGCCTGTCGGTGTGGGACCCGGGCACACGCGTGGACGCCAACCAGTGCGAGATCTTCGACAGCACGGGCGACTACCCGGCGGTGTGGGTGAGCGACGGCGCCACCGCGGTGCTCGACTCGTGCCGGGTGCACGACGTGCCGGACGCCCTGTTCGTCCTCGACCGCGGCTCGCGCGCGGACGTCGTCGACAGCGACCTGTCGCAGGTGCGCAACACGGCCGTGTCGGTGAGCGACGGCGCGACCGCTCAGCTCGACGACTGCCGGATCCGGGACGCGGCGACGGGCGCCTGGTTCCGCGACCACGGCAGCGGCGGCACTCTCAGCAACTGCACGCTGGACGGCACCCAGACCGGCGTCATCGTCACCAAGGGCGCCGACCCCACGGTGGAGCGCTGCACGATCGACTCACCCGCGGAGGCGGGGGTGTACGTGTCGGCCGGAGGCCGCGGCAGCTTCCACAACTGCCGGGTGACGGGCAGCGGCGGCTACGGCTTCCATGTGATCGACGGCAGCCGTACGACGCTGCGGAAGTGCCGCACGGAGCGGTGCGCGCGCGGCGGCTACGAGTTCGCGGACAGCGGCGCGGACGCGTCGTCCGGGACGGGCCCCCTGGTCGAGGACTGCACCAGCGACGAGAGCGCGGGACTGCGGGAACCGACGGCGCCGGCGACGGCCGTGCAGACGGTGAGCCACTCCCCCGGCCTGCTGGGCGCGGTCCCGGGGCAGCGCACCGAACCGGAGCCTTTGGCCTCGATCGCGGAGCCCGAGCAGCCGGCCCGCAGCTCCAAGGACGTCCTCGGTGAACTGGACGCGCTGGTCGGCCTGGAGAGCGTCAAGCGCGAGGTGCGCGCCCTCACCGACATGATCGAGGTCGGCCGGCGCCGGCAGCAGGCGGGCCTGAAGGCGGCGTCGGTCAAGCGGCACCTGGTCTTCACCGGCTCCCCCGGCACGGGCAAGACGACGGTCGCGCGGCTGTACGGCGAGATCCTCGCGTCCCTCGGTGTGCTGGAGAAGGGCCATCTGGTCGAGGTGTCCCGGGTCGACCTGGTGGGCGAGCACATCGGCTCGACCGCGATCCGCACGCAGGAGGCCTTCGAGAAGGCGCGCGGCGGTGTGCTGTTCATCGACGAGGCGTACGCGCTGTCGCCGGAGGACGCGGGCCGCGACTTCGGCAAGGAGGCCATCGACACGCTGGTGAAGCTGATGGAGGACCACCGGGACGCGGTGGTGGTGATCGTCGCGGGCTACACGGCCGAGATGGAGCGCTTCCTGTCGGTCAACCCCGGTGTGGCGTCCCGGTTCTCACGGACCATCACCTTCAGCGACTACGACCCCGAGGACCTGCTGCGGATCGTGGAGCAGCAGGCCGAGGAGCACGAGTACCGGCTGGCGCCCGGCGCCGCGGAGGCCCTGCGGACGTACTTCGCGGAGCTCCCGAAGGGCCCGGCGTTCGGCAACGGCCGTACCGCGCGGCAGACCTTCGAGGCGATGGTCGAGCGACACGCGAGCCGGGTCGCCCAGTTCGCCGAGCCGAGCACGGACGACCTGACGCTGCTCTACGCGGGGGACCTGCCCGAGCTGCTCTGAGGATCCGCCTCGGGCCCCGGGCAGGGCTGCTCGGCCGTGTGGCGAGGTGCCGGCAGGCCCGGCCGCAGTCGGGCCAGCAGCTTGCGGCGCTCCTCGGCGAACGCCGGGTCCGCCTGGTAGTCGGAGTGGCCGAGGATCGGCGCGGGCAGCGGGTGGAGGTCGGTGCGGCCGTAGGAGAGCGGGTCCGTCAACGGCGCGTGGTCGACCCCGAGGTCGTGGTTGCCGGGCAGGCGCACCGGGCCGCCGATGGGGTCGGTGAGCCGGTACAGGTTGCGCCAGCAGTCCACCTCCCGGTGCAGGGAGTTGAGCGCGGCGGGGCCGAAGTGCGCCGGGAACCAGCGGCCGTAGAGCCGCTCCAGCGGGGAGCCGTAGGTCAGCAGCGCGACGCGTTTGCGGGTGGACGGGGCGAGTTGCCAGGCCGCGGCGGCGGCGAGCACGCTGCCCTGCGAGTGCCCGGAGATGACCAGCCGTCCCCCGGTGACGCGGGTCCAGGTCGCGATCCGCCAGGTCAGGTCGGGCACCGCGCGCTCGGCGTAGCACGGCGGGGCGAAGGGGTGGGCGGCGCGCGGCCAGAAGGTGCCGACGTCCCACAGGATGCCGATGGTGCGGCGGGCCGCGGCGTCCTTGTAGGCGCGCCTGCCCCAGGTGACGAACAGCAGGAAGCCGAGGCCGATCAGCCACGAGCCGAGGGCCTCGGCGGTCTCGGCGGCGCCGTGGACGACGGGGTAGGTGCCCTGCGCCGCCTCGCCCGGTGTCTCGTCGGTGGCCATGGCGCCCACGAGGGCCGCGGCACCGAGCAGCAGGGTGACGCCCGAGGTGACGGCGACGATCCGGGGTCCCCGGTCGGTGAGGGAGGCCATCGCGCGGGTGTAGGCGATACGGCGGGTGCGGGCGCGGTCCTGGGCCTCGTCCGGGTAGTCGCGTGCCACCGCCTCGCGTTCGGCGCGGGCGAGCTGCCAGGCGCGGTGAGCCAGCCAGCCGAAGAGCACCAGGAGCACCACGATCAGGGGCGGGATCACGGACGCCTGCCAGGTCAGCAGGACCGGCGGGCCGTCGATCGACGTCTCGGTGCCGTCCAGCCAGTCGGACACGCGCTGCGACACGCCGCCGGACATCACCCCGCCCAGGGCGCAGGCCAGCATCGCGACGGCCGGTCCGCCGAGGCCACGCAGCACGGCCCGCCGGTCGGGGTCGGTGCGGTGCAGTGCGTGGGCGACGCCGGCGAGGACGATCACGAGCAGGCCCTGGACCAGGGCGAGACCGCCGAAGGCGGCGTCGCCCGGCAGCCGGCCGGCCGACTCCCACCCGGGGCGCTCCCACCCCGCGTACAGCAGGGCGAGCGCGAGCAGGACGAGGGCGGCGAGCGGCAGGCGTCGTACGAAGCGCTCGTCCAGTTCCCGGTCGAGGCGCCTCTCGCTGCGGCCCCGGCGGCACACCACCCACACCACGGCGACCGCGCACGCCACGAGGGCCGCCTCCAGCAGCAGGCCCAGGGTGTTCAGTACGGCGGGGCCGCCGGGCTCGCGGTCGTGGCGGGCGGCGGCGCCGGCGACCGCGGCGGCGACCGTGACCAGCCCGGCGGCGGTGTGCGCGGCGCGCAGCCGGGCCACCAGCCGGCGTCCGTACCAGAAGCCGGGCCGGCCCAGCGCGGTCGCGCCGTCGTCGGGCTCGGGGTCGCGGGCGAGCGGCTGCTGGGACTCGTAGTCGCTCCAGGTGCGCCGGGACAGGTACCACAGCAGACCGGTCAGGGCGGCCGGGACGAAGGACGCCAGGGCGAGCCTGCGGCCGGGGCTGCTCCACCAGCCGCCGTCCGAGACGGTGGGTGAGAGGAAGCCCAGCCAGGAGTGCCGGTCGGCGCACGCGCGCGTGCCCGCGCACTGCCAGGCCGCCAGGTCGAGGGCGACCTCGCAGGCCGCGGCGACGAGCAGCACCGTCAGGGTGAGCCCCGCGAGCCGCACCAGGAGGCCGTACAGGCGCACCGTGCGGCGGCGGCCCCGGGCGCTGGGGCGCATCCAGTGGGCGAGGTTGACGACCATGAACGGCAGCAGCAACAACCACAGCGCGCGGGTGCCGTTGCCGGAGGTGAGGTTGCACCAGACGTAGGCCTCGGGCACCGGTTCGTCGCGGCGGCGGTCGTCTGGGCTGGTCTCCGCGTCGACGTCGTCGGCGCGCCGGAAGACGGCCGCGATGTCGTCGCCGGTGATCCGCACCGTGCGCGGATCGTTGAGCATCTCCTGCGGCGTGGTGCCGCCCACGCCGTGAACCAGGAGTTCCAGGGCGGTCCCGGTCTCGCCGGGCCGCTGGGCGGGCTGGTCCGGCCCGCCGGTCGACACATGTTCCTGCGCACGTTCCACTGATTCGCACTTCCCCCGTGACACGCCGTCGGCTCTGTCCGTGCGGGCACAAGGATCTCCACTTCTGCGGCGCCGCACACCTCCTGTCACGGAATCTCCCCGATCCGTAACACTGCGGAGCGACGGATGCGGCCTCATGTGACATGTGCGCGACCAGCGGTCGGTGGCGCCGCCGGCTCCCCGACATGCAAGGATGGGGCGTCCGCGCACCGGAGCCGGGGAGAATGTCCTGGTTGGGCCAGGTGTGCTGGGCCTGTCGGACGGCATTGAGGCGAAAGGACCGGAGCGTACGTGAGCGAGAATCAGAACCTGCTCGCGGAGCAGCGGCGATCCCTGATCCTCGACGAGGTCCGCCGCCGGGGCGGGGTCCGGGTCAACGAGCTGACGCGCAAGCTCGGCGTGTCGGACATGACGGTCCGCCGCGACCTCGACGCGCTCGCCCGCCAGGGCGTGCTGGAGAAGGTGCACGGCGGCGCGGTCCCGGTGGTCGAGGCGAGCACGCACGAACCGGGCTTCGAGGCCAAGTCGGGGCTGGAGCTGACCGCCAAGGAGGACATCGCACGGGCCGCGGCCAAGCTGGTCGCGCCGGGCGCGGCGATCGCCCTGTCCGGCGGTACGACGACGTACGCGCTGGCGCAGCAGCTGCTGGACGTGCCCGACCTGACGGTGGTCACCAACTCCGTGCGGGTGGCCGACGTCTTTCACGCGGCGCAGCGCACGTCGGGTCCGCGGCAGGGCGCGGCCACGGTCGTGCTGACCGGCGGTGTGCGCACCCCGTCCGACTCGCTGGTGGGGCCGGTCGCCGACCAGGCGATCGCGGCGCTCCACTTCGACCTGCTGTTCCTCGGGGTGCACGGCATATCGGTGGAGGCCGGCCTGTCCACGCCGAACCTCGCGGAGGCGGAGACCAACCGGCGGCTCGTGCAGTCGGCCCGGCGGGTCGTGGTGGTCGCCGACCACACCAAGTGGGGCAAGGTGGGGCTGAGTTCGTTCGCCTCGCTGGAGCGGATCGACACGCTCGTGACGGACGCCGGTCTGCCGGACGAGGCGCGCGGGGTGGTCGTGGAGCATCTGCGGCGGCTGGTGGTGGCCGGGGAGCCCGACGAAGAGGCAGACAGCTGACGGGTCGCCAGCTAGGGTGACGCTGCCGGTCATCGCCCGCTCCCTCACCAGGAGGGCTTCGTCCATGGCTCACCGTCTGCGCCCGGTAGGGCTCGACTTCGTCGGGACCGCGCCCGTACGGCATGTCTCCGAGCGGGACATCTCCGCTCCGGTGGAGGCGGTCTACCGCGCGCTGGAGGACGTGCCCGGCTGGGTCGACTGGTTCCCCCAGGTGACGGCCGCCCGCCCGATCGACGGCGGGAAGGGGCGCGACATCCGGCTCCTGGGAGGCGTCCGGTTCCGGGAGTCGGTCATCGCGGCGGAGGAACCCGAGGTGTACGCCTATCGCGTCGACGTCACCAACGTGCCCGGGGTGCGGGCGATCGCCGAGGAGTGGCGGCTCGCCCCGGCCGGTACCGGGACCCGGGTGCGGTGGACGTTCGCGACCGACGGGGCGGCGGCGTACCGGCTCGCCATGAAGCCGGTACGGGCGGCTCAGGCCAAGGCGTTCCGGGACGCCGTCACGGCACTGGACCGCAGGCTCGCGGCGTCGTAGCGCCCGGCACCGGCGGGCCAGTGTCCCGGCTCAGCCGGGCCAGACGCCCGTCTCCAGCAGCGAGTCGATCGCGGCCGTGTACGGCTCGATGTCCAGCCCCTGGGCGGCCAGCCAGGTGTCCGAGTAGTACTTGTCGAGATACCGGTCCCCCGGGTCGCACAGCAGCGTGACGACGCTCCCCTGCCGCCCCTCGGACACCATCTCCGCGACGATCTTCAGCGCGCTCCACAGGCCCGTGCCGGTCGAGCCGCCCGCCTTGCGGCCGATGGCCCGCTCCAGTGCCCGTACCGCGGCGACACTGGCCGCGTCGGGCACCTTCATCATCCGGTCGATCGCGCCGGGCACGAAGCTCGGTTCCATACGGGGCCGGCCGATGCCCTCGATACGGGAGCCGCAGTCGCAGGTGACGTCCGGATCGCCGGTGGTCCAGCCCTCGAAGAAGCACGAGTTCTCGGGGTCGGCCACGCAGACGCGCGTGTCGTGCTGCATGTAGTGGACGTAGCGCGCGAGGGTCGCCGAGGTGCCGCCGGTGCCCGCCGTGGCGACGATCCACGCCGGCTCGGGGAACCGCTCCATCCGCAGCTGCCGGAAGATGGACTCGGCGATGTTGTTGTTGCCGCGCCAGTCCGTGGCCCGTTCGGCGTAGGTGAACTGGTCCATGTAGTGGCCGCCGGTCTCGGCCGCGAGGCGGGCGGACTCCTCGTACATCGTGCGGGAGTCGTCCACGAAGTGGCACCGGCCGGCGTGGAACTCGATGAGGCGGATCTTCTCGGCGCTCGTCGTGCGCGGCATGACGGCGATGAAGGGCACGCCGATGAGCTTGGCGAAGTACGCCTCGGAGACGGCCGTCGAGCCGCTGGAAGCCTCGATCACCGGGCGGTCCGGCCGGATCCAGCCGTTGCAGAGGCCGTAGAGGAAGAGGGAGCGGGCGAGCCGGTGTTTGAGGCTGCCGGTGGGGTGGGTGGACTCGTCCTTCAGGTACAGGTCGATGCCCCACCGCTCCGGAAGGGGGAAGTGGAGCAGGTGCGTGTCGGCCGAGCGGTTGGCGTCGGCCTGGACTCTGCGGACGGCTTCTTTCAGCCATGCGCGGTAGGCGGCGTCGCTGTGGTCGACGTCGAGGGTCACACCGGTCCGGGTCTGCTGGGGAGTGCTCACGGGGGGGGCTCCTAACGCTGCGCGCCGACGACGCGTCGCGCGGCCGACACCCCGATCATATGCATCTTCCGCACGCTTCTCACCTGCATAAACGCACCTTTGAGCCCCCCAAAGCGCCCCCTGGGGCAGGGCCCGGTGCAAGGGGGCGCGCGGTCCCGGGGGCGCACTTACGCATGTGCTCCGGGCGCCCCCAGGAGAGGGGGTCCGCTGTACTGGTGCTCGACGCCGGGTGGGGGCAGACTTCACCGCGGGACCGGGGCTCCGAAAGGGGTACCGGCATGGGTACAGGCACCAGCCGGAGCAAGCCTCCGGGCGGGGGCACACTGGATCAGGACACGAGCCTGTGCCGGACACCATGCAGAGCGGGGCCGGTGCACCGACGCGCACAAGGGGGCGGGTGGCATGGCGGAGCCGGAGTTCAGGGCCACGGGCGTGCGGATCGGGAAGCGGCTGCGTTCCCTCACTCGGGCCGGACAGGTCCGGATCAGCGACGGCCGGCTCGAGCTGCTGACCAGCTACGGCAGTGAGATCGACAGCGCGCCGGTGCAGGCGGTGCGCGCCTCCAAGCCCTGGTTCGGTCCCGATGACCGGGCCACGGCGGATCTCAACGGCAAGCGGTACCTGCTCACTCTGGGCGACCACGACCCCGCTCCGGGCGAGCCGGGGCCGCCCGCCGCACGGCGCTTCATCGAGGCCGTGCGCAGGGCGGCGGGGCGCGGCGGCTGAGGTGTCCGCGAGTTGCGGTACCCCACCCCCTGCGTCACTCTGTTCTCACGTCACTCTGGGTTTACCGGCGATAACGCTGCGAACCAGCCCGCCGGCCACGACAGCGGGCGGCAGTGTCACGAAGGCGCCCTGCTGGATCCGAACTCCGTGTTCTTCCGGACCTCACGTCGGGGAGTCGCAGCCGTGATCAGCTACCCAAGCAGGCACTGCACGGTGGAGCTCCAAGCCCTGCCGTCGCGGATCGGCCAGGTCCGCAGAATCGTCTCTGCGCAGTTGCGCTACTGGCATCTGGACGCCCTGATCGACCGGGCCTCGCTCGGTGTGACGGAGCTGTTGTCCAACGTCCACCGACATGCCCAGCCCGACAAGACGTGCACCGTGGAGATAGAGCTGCTGCTCGACCGGCTCACGGTCTCGGTGCGCGACCACGACCCGCGGATGCCCGTGGTCGACGACGCCGAACCTCTGGCCACCTGTGGGCGCGGGTTGGCGATGGTGGCCGCCATGAGCGAGAGCTGGGGCGTCCGGCCGGACGGCGAGTCCGGCAAGGTCGTGTGGTTCACCCTCCCGACGTCCTCCGCCACCGTGGCGGCGCCGTCGCGCCGGGCGCGCCGCACCGCCCTGGAGAAACCCGCGCGCAGGTTCGCGGAGGTGGGGCACACCGCCGACGGGCTCCGGCCCGAACATGCTCCCGCCCGGTCCGCCGTTGCCGGTTGACCGGGCGGTGACCACCGTTCGCACGTCGGTTGCCGCCGGGTGAGGTACGCCTCCGGGCGCACGTCACCCGGTGGCGACGGGTGGCCTACAACGGAAACCGTCTGAAGTCGTCCTCCAGACGACACCGAACACGGTCCGGAACTACGGGATCGGCGTGGGCAAGACCGCTGAGCGGATCGGCGAGGGCCGGCCGCTGGCCTCGGTCGCGGAGCCCTCGAACTGCTGGGGCAGGGCGGCGGTCAACAGCCGGAAGCCGCCGTCCTCGCGCCGGCCGCGGCCGGGAGCAGACCGGTCGCCAGGATCACGTCGCATCCCTCGGCAGCCGTGACGACCGCCTCGTACGTCGTGGTGGTCATCGCGGCCGCGCGTGCGGGCAGTCCCTCCGCGGGAGCCTTCGTCTTCCCGGTGAGCACCCCCTTCACTAACGGGCGCACCGGCTCGCCGATCGGCACCAGCGGGAGGCCGACGGAGTCGAACAGCTCCGCGAAGTCAGGGGGCGTGCACCTCCGCACGTCCACTCCTGGGTTCCGCAGCTGCACCGCAACCGCCACCAGCGGTTCGACGTCTCCGCGCGACCCGTAGGCCATCAACAGCACGCTCATGTAGTGAGTCTCATTTCGTGGGATTCCGGGCTCGGCCTGGCAGGGGCCCGCTCTTGCTGTCAGTGGCACGCCTGGCCTTGTTCCTGGGTCAGGCGTACCTCGGAGGAAGTAGGCGGGAGGGGCAGGCGTGCTCCCCCGGACCTCGACTCTTGTAACTACTGGTATGTACAGTGAGGGCATGAGCACCTCGGAACGGCTGATCGAGTCCACCCGTGAACTCCTGTGGGAGCGCGGCTACGTGGGCACGAGCCCCAAGGCGATCCTGGAGCGCGCGGGCGCCGGGCAGGGCAGCATGTACCACCATTTCAAGGGCAAGCCCGACCTCGCGCTGGCCGCCATCCGGCGGACCGCCGAGGAGATGCGGGCCACCGCCGCGGGAGTACTCGACGGCCCGGGGACGCCGTACCAGCGCATCGAGGCGTATCTGCGGCGCGAGCGGGATGTGCTGCGGGGCTGCCCGGTCGGCCGGCTGACCATGGACCCGGACGTGATCGCCAGCGCCGAGCTGCGCGCCCCGGTCGACGAGACGCTCGACTGGATCCGTGAGCGGATCGCCGGGCTCGTCGAAGAGGGCAAGACTCAGGGCCAGTTCGCGCCCTCACTGGACGGCGGGGAGATCGCCGCGGCGGTCGTCGCGACGGTCCAGGGCGGTTACGTCCTCGCCCGCGCCTCCGGCTCCCCCGCCGCCTTCGACGCGGGTGTGCGGGGCCTGCTGTCGCTGCTGGCACCCCGCCCCGCTTGAGGAGACCCGAATGCACGCCATGCAGTACGAACTCACCTTGCCCGCCGACTACGACATGCGCGTCATCCGCGACCGTGTCGACCGCTCGGGGCACCTGCTCGACGACTGGGACGGGCTCGGCCTCAAGGCCTATCTGATGCGCGAGCGCGGTCTGCGCGGCTCGCCGGTCAACCAGTACGCGCCCTTCTACCTGTGGAACACCGTCGAAGGCATGAACGCCTTCCTCTGGGGCGGCGGGTTCCAGAGGCTCAGTGACGACTTCGGGCGGCCGTCCGCACGACAGTGGACGGGGCTCGCGTACGAGGAGGGTGCCGGTTCACGCGGGCGGTTCGCGGTACGGCGGCGCCAGCCCGTCCCCGCCTCCGGGGCGTTGGCCGAGGCGGCGGAGGACGCGGTGCGGGAGGCCCGGCGGCTGGCGGCGGAGGACGGGGCCCTGCTCGCCGCGGCCGCCGTCGACACGAGCCGCTGGGAGCTGGTGCACTTCTCCCTCTGGGAGCACGACAGCCCGAAGGCCGACGGGGACGTGTTCGAGGTGCTGCACCTGTCGGCACCGGGCCGGGACCGGTTGCCCCGGGGGCGCCGGTGGTGAGCGCGGTCCGCACGGTGCTGGGAGACGTGCCGCCCGGAGAGCTGGGTGTGTGCGACGCCCACGACCACCTGTTCTTCGGCAGTCCCCGGCTGCCCGGCCAGGAGCTGCGCAGTGTGGCGGCGGCACGGGCGGAGCTGGTCGCGTTCCGGGCGCAGGGCGGTGGTGCCGTGGTGCAGTGGACGCCGTACGGGCTAGGGCGGCGGGCCGCCGATCTGCCGCCGCTGTCCCGGGAGACCGGGGTGCACGTGGTGGCGGCGACCGGGCTGCACCAGGCCGTCCACTACGACGAGGACGCGCTGAAGGGGCTTCGGGGCCGGCTCGCCGACGTCTTCGTTGCGGAACTCGCCGAGGGCATCGGGGCGTCGGGGGTGCGGGCGGGGCTCGTCAAGGTCGCGGGCGGTTTCCACGCCCTGGACGCGCACGCCCGCTGGACCATGACGGCGGCGGCCGAGGCGCATCACGCCACGGGCGCGACCATCGCCGTGCATCTGGAGCTGGGCACCGGGGCGCTGGACGTACTGGACCTGCTGTGCGGGGAGTTGGGGGTGCCGCCGTGTCGCGTGGTGCTCGGGCACCTCAACCGCTCCCCCGACCTCGTGGTGCATCGGCAGGCGGCAGATTCCGGGTGCTATCTGGCGTTTGACGGCCCGTCACACGCCCACCACGCCACCGACTGGCGGATGCCGGACGCCGTAAGGGCCCTCGCCGACGCCGGGTTCGGCGACCGGCTGCTGCTGGGCGCGGACACCACGACGGCCGCCGCCCGCTCGGTGGGCGGCGGCCCCGGGATGCCGTATCTGCTGCGCCGGGTGCGCCCGCGGCTCGTCCACGCGGTGGGCGAGGACCTGGTGGGGCGCATCCTCATGGAGAACCCGGGCCGGGCGTTCGCCGTGGAGTGGAGCTGACGGCGTGGTCGGCGGTGCCTCACTCGGCGCCCCAGGTCGGGGCCTGGTCGCTCAGGACGAGGCCTGGTCGCTGTCCTTCATCTCGCCCCAGCCGTGCCAGCGGTCGACCTCGATCCAGGCGCTGACCCGGGGGCGGACGCGGTTCGGGTACGGCTTGCCGGTGTAGTGCCGGGCGAGCAGGTCGATGTCGGCCAGGCCCTCGTCGTCGTACATCTCGGTGACGCGTCCGATGAGGGTGACGTGGGTGTACCAGTCGTCGGCGGCCAGGACGGTGAGGGTCACGCGCGGGTCGCGGCGCAGGTGCTTCAGGCGGACCCGGCCCTCGTCGAGGTTGATCAGCACCCGGCCGTCCTTCCATACGTACCAGGTGGCGGTGGAGACCGGTGTGCCGTCGGAGCGGAGCGTGGCCATGACGCACGGGTTGGGCCGGCTCAGCAGGGCGTCGGCCTCGGGCGGAAGCGGCGGCTTGGACATGGGGAACCTCCAGGGTGATCAGGCGGACGGGGTGTCGTCGAAGCTCGCGAAATAGGCGGCGGCCATGTCCTCGTCGCCGTGGCCCTGGGCGGCGGCACGCTCCATGCGGGCGGCGGCGGCTTCGGCCACGTCCAGGCGGACGCCGTGGCCCGCGCCGGCCTCGACGATGAGGCGGGCGTCCTTGGCCGCGGTACTCACCGCGAACTGGGGCGGTGTGAGCCGGTCTTCGAGGACCAGGCCTGACTTGGCGTGCAGATAGCCCATGTCGAGCGGACCGCCGGCGATGAGGTCGAGGAAACCGCGCGGGTCGACGTCGAGGGCCTTCGCCAGCGCCAGGGCCTCACCGGCGGCGGCCGTGACGGCGAGGACCCAGCTGTTGGCGACCAGCTTCAGCCGGGTGGCGCCGCCGGCCGCGCCGTCCTCGCCGGCCCACACGGTACGGGCGCCGACGGCGTCGAAGACCGGCATCACCGTGTCCCGGCCCTCGGCGGGGCCGGCGGCGAGGACGGTCAGCTGCCCGGCCTCGGCGGGCTGGCGGGTGCCGAGGACGGGGGCGTCGTAGAAGACCAGGCCGTGCTCGCGGGCGAAGGCGGCGAGGTCGCCGATGGCCTCGACGCCGGCGGTCGTGGACTGCATCCACGCGGTGCCGGGGCGCAGGGCGGGGGCGGCCTGGCGCATCGCGTCCAGGGCGGCGGGGCCGTCGTAGAGCATGGTCAGGACGACGTCGCTGTCCCGGACCGCCTGCGCGGGGGTGTCGGCGATGTGCACGCCCTCGGTGGCCAGCGGCTCGGCCTTGGCGCGGGTACGGTTCCAGACGTGGACGGTGTGCCCGGCGCGCGCCAGGTTCCGGGCCATCGCGGCGCCCATGATGCCGGTTCCCAGGACGCTCACGGTGAGCTTGTCGGTCATGACGTCAACTTCCTCGTTCGTACGGTGCGGGCGTGCCGCCTGCGGTCCAGCCTGCCCGCTCAGGCGCGAACCTTCCCGAAAGCGGCGCGGACAAGCCCGTCGAGCCACACCTGATGTCCGTTGAGCATCGGATTCGGGGTCTGCCGGGCCGGTTCGGCGGCGGGGCGGCCGATCTGGGTCTCCTGGGTGAGGATGCGGACGCGGCCGCCGGGCAGGTCCTCCTCCACGCCGTGCTGCCCGCGGTGACCGCTGGGCGCGGGCCACAGCGTGCTGCCCCGTTCACTGTGCGCGGAGAACCTGGGCTATGGCCGTCTCGTCCTGCTGCACGCGGCGGCGGAACCGCCGCTGAACACACCGTCTCTCGTCCAGCGGCCGGGTGCCGCCGGCAACCCGGCCGTGGTCCGGGTCCGCGCGTGTCTTCAGCGGGCGGCCGACGACCGGTAGGCCCGTGCGGTGACCGGCTCAGGTCACCGCGATGTCCACGGACGGCCGCAGCTTCGCCGCCGCGGCCAGGGCCTCGTGCACCGGGTGGGTGGTGAAGGCCGCGAGCAGGGACGCGTCCGCCGGGTGGTCCGCGGCCGGGTAGACGATGTGCTCGTACGCGGCCTGGAAGCGCGGGCCCCAGCGGCGGGCGCCTGGGCGGGCCGTGCGGAAGCGCGAAGTTCCTTGCCGCGAAGGGTGCAGCCGAAGTCCACGAACCGTCAGGCCGAGGAGCCGCTGTCGATGACCAGGTCGGCGCCGACCACCGCACCGGATGCGGGCGAGGCGAGATAGAGCGCCGCGGCCGCCACTTCTTCGGCCTCCGCGACCCGTCCGAGCGGGTTTTCCGTCTTCACCCGCTCGGCACGGTCGGCCTCGGTCTCGCCGGGCCGCAGCGACATGGGAGCGGCCGAGGCACCGGGGCTGACCGCGTTGATGCGGATGCCCTGGTGGATGTGGTCGAGAGCAGCGGCCCGGGTCAGCGCGGAGACCGCCGCCTTCGAGGCGATGTACGCGGCGGCGTTCGGGATCCGCAGGTGTGCGCCCAGGTTGGAGGAGATGTTGACGATGGTGCCGCCGCCGTTGTCCTTCATGTGCGCGATCTCGTGCTTCATGGCCAGCCAGACGCCGGTGACATTGGTCCGCAGCACCGCGTCCCAGTCCTCCTCGCTCACCTCCCCGGCGGGCACGGTGCCGCGGAGTATCCCGGCGTTGTTGACCGCGATGTCCAGCCCGCCGAAGCGGGTGACGCTCTCGCGTACGAGGTTCTGGAGCCGGCCGGAGTCGGTGACATCGGTGGTGACGGCGGCGGCCGTGCCGCCGGCGGCCTCGATGAGACCGGCCGTCTCGTCCAGGGAGGCCGCGGTGCGTCCCGCGACGACCACGGATGCGCCCTCGGCGGCGAATGCGAGCGCGATCGCGCGGCCGAGGCCGGAGCCTGCGCCGGTGACGAGGGCGGTCTTGCCGGTGAAGCGGTTCATTTCAGTGGCTCCCTTGTGCGATGGGTTACTTGATGCGGTGGTTCAGGAGTGCGACGGCGGCGAGAGCGGCCCCTGTTGCGGCCAGGGACGAGGCATCGCTGCCGAGCGTGAGCAGGATCGCGAACAGGACCGTCGGACCGGATTCCATCGCGGTGTTCAGCACGCCGCCCGCGAGCCCGGTCTGCTGCTGCGGCACCCCTTCAGTGGTGAGTACGGCGGCTCCTGCGAAGGAGACCGCCGTGCCGGCCGGCAGCAGCACGAGGCCCGGCAACAGTCCATATCCGTAGGGGATGTGTGCGTCGGTCCCGGTGAGCGCGAGGAGGGCGAGCCCGGCCGCGCCCGTACCGAGCCCGGCGGCCGCGACGGTTCGGGCCCCGTACCGGCCGATGAGAGGTCCTGCCGCGCGGCCCGAGGCGATCAGCGCAACAGCGAACGGTACGAACGCCGCCGAGGTCTGCAGCGGTGACCAGTCGCGCACCTGCTGGAGGTGGAGCGAGAGGACCACGAAGGTCATCGAGGTTCCGCAAGCGCTCAGTGCGATGGCCGCCAGGGCGAGGACTCGCCGCCGGTCGAGCAGGAAGCGGGGCGGCAGTAGCGGGTCGCGGGCGCGACGCTCGGCATACCGGAACGCGGCCAGCAGCGCGGCCCCGGCGAGCAGCGGCACGAGCACGCCGGCCGACGACCAGGGGTGGGTGTCGGTGACGACGAGCCCGTAGCTGGCGAGGGTGATCCCGGCGGTGGCGAGCGAAGCACCCGGCAGGTCGAGAGTCCTGCCCCGGCTCGGTGCGGTGTCCGGCAGTAGCCGGGGCGTGAGGGCGAGGGCGGCGAGGGCCACCGCAAGCGGTACGGCGAAGGTCCAACGCCAGGACGACAGTGCTGAGATGACACCGGAGAGCAGATTGCCCGCGGTCGCGCCGAGTACCGAAAGCCCGCCCCAGGTGGCCATCGCCCTGCCGTACGCGGCGGAGGAGGGGAAGGCGGCGCGCAGCACGGCCATGGCGGCGGGTGCGATCAGAGCCGCCCCCGCGCCCTGCGCGAAGCGCGCGGCGAGCAGAGCCCCGAAGCCGGGGGCAAGCGGGGCGACGGCCAGGGCGGCGGCGAAGAGGACAATGCCTGCGGTGAGGGCGCGCCGCCCGCCGTAGCGGTCGGCTAGGCGCCCGCCGAAGAGCAGCAGTCCGGCGAAGGTCAATCCGTAGGCGGCGCTGAGCAGGATCAAGTCGGCGCGTTCCAGGCCGAATTCGCGCCCGATGGCGGGCAGCGGTACGGCGATCGAGGCAAGAGTGAAGATCAGCGTGGTCTGGACACTGCCAAGGAGGACGAAGGCGCACCGCTGCCGCATGGCGGTGACGCGGGCGGTGTTCGTGGCGGTCACGTCTCCCCCTAATTTTTGACCGATCGGTTCATTATTCGGGTACGCCGAAGGAAGCCCAGTGGGTTGTGGTGCCTGTCTTCAGTCCAGCAGGGCCAGCGCCTGCTCGGCCGCGTCCCGCACCCGGGCGGGATCATTCGACGCCTTGCCGACGACGCGCAGGCCCTGCAGCAGGACGAACAGCATGCGAGCCAGCGCGCGCGGATCACGGTCCGCGGGCAGCTCACCCTGGGCCTGGGCGCGTACGAGCGCGGAGTGCAGCGGGGTCTCGACGTGCTCCCAGCTGATCTCGACCCGGCGGGCCGCCGCGGGGTCGTGCGGGGCCAGCTCGGCTGCGGTATTGGTGACGAAGCAGCCGTTCAGCCGGTCCTCCGGGGATGCGGCCTCCGCGGCGAAGCGGCGCACCACCGCCCGCACCGCGGGCAGGGCGGGGCCCGGCTGCGACAGCTCGGCCAGGAGAAACGGGTCGCGCATCTCGGCGTACCGGTCCATGGCCTTCAGGTACAGCTCGTGCTTGCTGCCGAAGGTCGCGTAGATGCTGGCGCGGCCGATGCCGAGGTGCTCGACGAGGTCCCTCATCGACGTCGCTTCATAGCCGCGCCGCCAGAACAGCTCAAGGGCCGACTGGAGCGCGGCGTCCGGATCGAATTCCTTGGTCCTGGCCACATCGGAGACCATAGGCGCATCCAGAACGATCGGTCAAATAACTGTGAGGGTGTGCTCGCTTTGTTACGGAAGGGAGTTGAGTGAAGCCATCAGTCACCTCGCCCCGTAACTCCGCGGCCGACCACGCGCCGGCAGGACCGTCCACCGGAGGTCCGGCACATGGCGTACGACGTCGGTGACCAGCTCCCCTCACGCCCGGCTCTCTTTTCGCTGCTGCTCCTCTCATGGGAGGACGCGCTCTCGGCGAGGCCTTCGGCACTGCTTAGGTGAGCGCCCCGAGCGGATCGTCCAGTACCGGCTGCCATGCCAGCTCGGCGGCGCCGACCAGGCTGTTGTGGTCGAGGGTGCAGGCCAGGATGGGGACGCCGCCGCTCTGGCCCCACAGGCTGCGGTCGGCCACGACGGCACGGAGCCGGTCGGGGTCGGCGTCCAGGAGGGTGCGGTGCAGGCCGCCGAGGATGATGCGGTCGGGGTTGAGGATGTTGACGAGACCGGCGAGTCCGAGGCCGAGCCGGTCGATGAGGGCCTCGGTGGCGGTGCGGACACCCGGGTCGTCGTAGTGGTGGCGGATCAGGTCGATGGACTGCTGGAGCAGGGACACCTCGGGACCCGGTTCGCGTCCCGCCGCCGTGAGGAAGGCCAGCGGGTCGGTCTCCACGTCCAGGCAGCCGCGGCTGCCGCAGTGGCAGGGGCGGCCCTCGGGGTGCACGGTGAGATGGCCGACTTCCAGCGCCAGGCCCGAACTGCCCCGGTGGAGGCGGCCGTCGAGGACGAGCGCACCGCCGACACCCCGGTGGCCGGTGGCCACGCACAGCAGGTCCCGGGCGCCGCGTCCGGCGCCGTGCCGGTGCTCGGCGAGCGCGGCGAGGTTGACGTCGTTCGCGGCGAACGCGGGTCCGTCGAGGCCGGCCGCGCGCACCTGCTCGGCGAAGATGTCCCGGACGGGAGCGCCCGCGGGCCAGGCCAGGTGCAGCGGGTTCAGTGCCAGGCCCTCGGGTTCGGCGACCGCGGAGGGGACGGCCAGTCCCGCGCCCACGCATCGCCGCCCCGTCTCCCGCAGCAGCTCGGCGCCCGCGGTGACGACGGAGGCGAGCACCTTCGCCGGGTCGGCGTCGACGGCCTCGCAGCCGGGCGCGGTGGCGACGATCCGGCCGCCCAGCCCGACCAGCGCCGCCCGGAAGCCGTCGGCGTGCACCTGCGCGGCGAGCGCGACGGGGCCGTCCTCGGCGACGGACAGGCGGTGCGAGGGCCTGCCCTGCGAACCCGCTGCCGCCCCGGGCCGGGCGTCGACCCGGATCAGGCCGAGGGCCTCCAGTTCGGCGGCGACCGCTCCCGCCGTCGCGCGGGTCACCCCGAGTTCGGCGGTGAGCACGGCCCGGGTCGGCGCGCGTCCGGTGTGCACGAGCTCCAGCGCGGGTCCGAGCGCTCCGCGCCCCCGGTCCAGCCGCGTCCTCGTCGAGGTGCTCCCATCCCCCGCCGGCCGGGGGTCCGCCTTCCCGCTCATGAGGGCGAGTCTCCCATGATCCGTAGGGCCCGCGGCCTACAGGCCGCTGACCCGGAGCGTGATGTTGAGGCGTCCGGTCAGGCCCAGTCCGGGCGGTGCCGTGCCCCCGTGTACCCGGGGGACCCCGTGGTAGGCGAGCCGGGACGGGCCGCCGAAGACGAACAGGTCGCCGCTGCGCAGCTCGATGTCGGTCCAGGGCCGGGTGCGGGTCTCGGTGTTGCCGAAGCGGAACACGCAGGTGTCCCCGAGGCTCAGCGACACCACCGGCGCGTCCGACTTCTCGTCGCTGTCGCGGTGCATGCCCATCCGGGCGTCGGCGTCGTAGAAGTTGACGAGGGCGATGTCGTACGCCGGCGCCGGTCCCCCGAGCGTGTCCCGCACCGCCCGGCGGCCCAGCTCCCCCAGCCAGTCGGGGAACGGCTTCACCGGGGCGCCGTCGCCGTCGACGACCGTACGGGCGTAGGCGTAGGGGTACCAGTGCCAGCCGAGACAGACCTGCCGGGCGGTCATGGTGCCGCCGCCGGGAGTGCGGACCGTGCGCAGCCCGGCGGGTGGGCGCGCCCACGCGCGACAGGCCTCCAGCAGCTCGCGCTGGCGCTCGGCGTCCAGCCAGTCCGGCACGTGCGCCGCGCCCGGCGCCACCTGCGCGTGAGCTCGGGGAAACAGTTCGCCGTCCATGCCTCCCATCCTCCCCGACCTGGCCTGAACTGCGGCTCGGCTAGCCTGGACGCACGATGAACGACCGTATGACGACGCCCTGGGGCGAGCTCGCGCTGACCCGTTTCCCCGAGGACCCGCGCGACAGGCTGCGTGCCTGGGACGCCTCCGACGAGTACCTGCTGAGGTATCTGGCGCAGGAGGGGGTCCCGCTGTCGGGCACGGTCGTGGTCGTCGGGGACCGCTGGGGTGCCCTGGTCACGGCGCTCGCGGAGCACCGGCCGACGCAGATCACGGATTCCCACCTGACCCAGGAGGCGACCCGGGCCAATCTCGCGCGGCACGGCGTCGAGCCCGGCGCGGTCCGGCTGCTCAGCACGCAGGACCCGCCGCCCGGCCGGGTCGACGTTCTCCTCGTGCGGGTGCCGAAGAGTCTGGCGCTGCTGGAGGACCAGTTGCTGCGGCTGGCGCCGGGGGTGCACGCGGGGACGGTCGTCGTGGGCACGGGCATGGTGAAGGAGATCCACACCTCGACGCTGCGGCTGTTCGAGCGGATCCTCGGCCCGACCCGCACCTCGCTCGCCGAGAAGAAGGCCCGGCTGATCTTCTGCACGCCGGATCCCGCGCTGGAGCGGCCCGCCAGTCCGTGGCCGTACGTCTACACGCTCCCGGACGGCATCGGGCCGGCGTCGGGGCGCACCGTCGTGAACCACGCGGGTGTCTTCTGCGCCGACCGGCTCGACATCGGCACGCGGTTCTTCCTGGAGCATCTGCCGGGCGGCGGGGGCGGCCGGCGGGTGGTGGACCTGGGGTGCGGCAACGGCGTGGTCGGGACGGCGGTGGCGCTGGCCGACCCGGCGGCCGAGGTGCTGTTCGTGGACGAGTCGTTCCAGGCCGTGGCCTCGGCGGAGGCCACGTACAAGGCGAACGGCGTGGCGGGGCACGCCGAGTTCCGGGTCGGTGACGGGCTGGCGGGCGTGCCGTCCGGCAGTGTCGACCTGGTCCTGAACAACCCGCCGTTCCACTCCCATCAGGCGACGACGGACGCCACGGCCTGGCGGATGTTCACCGGGGCGCGGCGTGCGCTGCGGCCGGGGGGCGAGCTGTGGGTGATCGGCAACCGGCATCTGGGCTACCACGTGAAGCTGCGCAAGCTGTTCGGCAACAGCAGGCTCGTGGCGAGCGACCCGAAGTTCGTGGTGCTGAAGGCCGTCAAGCGGTAGCCGCGCCGAGGGTCCGGAGGGTCCTGGCCACCGCCTGGGTCATGGCCTCCCGCGCCACCGTCAGGTAGCCACGCGGGTCGACCGCTTCGGGGCGGTCGGCGAGGAAGTCGCGGATCGCGCGGGTCAGTGCGATGTTCAGGGCCGTGCCGATGTTGACCTTGGCGATGCCGCCCGCGACCGCCGCCGTGAGTTCGCCGTCCGGGACGCCGGACGAGCCGTGCAGGACCAGCGGCACGTCCAGGGTGCTCGACAGGCGCTTGAGCAGGGCATGGTCGAGGGTGGCGGTGCGGGTGGTCATGGCGTGGGTGCTGCCGATGGCGACGGCCAGGGCGTCCACGCCCGAGTCGGCGACGAAGGCCCGGGCCTCGTCGGGGTCGGTGCGGGCGCCCGGGGTGTGGGCGTCCAGCGGGGGCCTGCCGTTCTTGCCGCCGATCTGTCCCAGCTCCGCCTCGATCCAGAGCCCTTGGGCATGGGCCCAGTCGACCGCCGCCCGGGTCGCGGCGAGGTTCTCCACGTAGGGCAGCCGGGCCGCGTCGTACATCACGGAGCTGAAGCCGGCCTCCGCGGCCTGGTGCAGCAGGGTCTCGCTCTGCACGTGGTCGAGGTGCAACGCAACCGGTACGGCGGCCCGTTCGGCCGCTGCGACGGCCGCGCGGGCGAGCGGGAGCAGTTGTCCGCCGCGGAACCTGACCGCGTTCTCACTGACCTGGAGCACGACGGGGGCGGGCGCGGACTCGGCGCCCGTGATGACGGCCTCGACGTGCTCCAGTGTGATGACGTTGAAGGAGGCGACGGCCGAACGCGCGGCGGCCGCGCGGGTGATGAGCTCGCCGGTGGTGGTGAGGGGCACGGTGCCTCCGAGGTCAGTGGGCGAGGATCACCGAGCGGGTGAGGTGGCGCGGCTGGTCCGGGTCGAGGCCGCGTGCTGTGGCGACGGCGACCGCGAGGCGCTGGGCACGGACGAGTTCGGCGAGCGGGTCCAGAGCTCCGGCGATCCACAACGCGCCCGTGTCGCGCACCTGTTCGGCAAGTCCGTCCGGCGCGTCCCCGAACATCCAGGTCGCGGTGCCGCTCGTGGTGACGCTGATGGGCCCGTGCCGGTACTCCATCGCCGGGTAGGCCTCCGCCCAGGACAGCGACGCCTCGCGCATCTTCAGCCCGGCCTCGTGGGCCAGGCCGACGGTCCAGCCGCGTCCCAGGAAGGTGAACTCGGCACAGTCCACCAGGCCTTCGGGCAGTGGTTCCGCCAGGGCCGTGTGCGCGTCGGTGACGGCGGTGCCGGGGTGGAGCCCCAGGTGGGCGCGGAGCAGGGTGAGGGCCGTGGTGGCGAAGCGGGTCTGTACGACGGAGCGTTCGTCCGCGAAGTCGAGGACCGCGAGGTCGTCGGCGGCCGTCCTCACGGGCGTGTCCGGGCCGGCGGTGATCGCGGTGGTGCGGGTACGGCCCTTCAGTCTGCCGAGCAGGTCGAGGACCTCGGTCGTGGTGCCGGAGCGGGTGAGGGCGACGACCCGGTCGTAGGCGCGGCCGTACGGGAACTCCGAGGCGGCGAACGCGTCGGTCTCGCCCTGGCCGCCGCCCTCGCGCAGGGCCGCGGCGGCCTGCGCCATGAAGTACGAGGTGCCGCACCCGACGATCGCGACCCGCTCCCCCGGCGCCGGCAGCACCTCCGCGTACCCGGCCGCCTGTGACGCGGCACGGGCCCAGCACTCGGGCTGGCTGCTCAGCTCGTCCTCGACATGCGTCATGCCGCACCCTCCGTTCTGATTGTTCCTGCAAGATATCGCCAGCTTTCGAGCATCTTCAAGCATTCGGGCGGATCGTGTGCGTTAGGGTCGCGCCGGAGATCGAAGAAGAGGTGGAGGTGCGGATGTCGCGCGACGCCCGCTGGAAGGCGCTGCTGGAACTGCTCGTGGAGCGCGGCCGGCTGGATGTCGAGGAGGCGGCCGGGGAGCTCGGGGTGTCGGCGGCGACGATCCGCCGCGACTTCGACCGGCTCGCCGAGCAGCAGATGCTGGTGCGCACGCGGGGTGGCGCCGTCGTGCACGGCGTGTCGTACGAACTGCCGCTGCGCTACAAGACGGCCCGGCGCGCTTCCGAGAAGCAGCGCATCGCGAAGGCGGTGGCGGAGCTGGTCGCGCCGGGTGAGGCGGTCGGGCTGACCGGCGGGACGACCACCACCGAGGTGGCGCGGGCCCTGGCCGTGCGCGGGGACCTGACGTCCGGCTCGCCCGCGCTGACCGTCGTGACGAACGCGCTGAACATCGCCAACGAGCTCGCCGTGCGGCCGCAGTTCAAGATCGTGCTGACCGGCGGGGTGGCGCGGGCCCAGTCGTACGAACTGGTCGGGCCACTCGCGGACGCGGTGCTCGGGCAGATCACCGTGGACGTGGCCGTGCTCGGCGTCGTCGCCTTCGACGTCACGCACGGGGCCGCGGCGCACGACGAGGCGGAGGCCGCTGTCAACCGGCTGCTGTGCGAACGGGCGGAGCGCGTGGTCGTGGCCGCCGACTCCAGCAAGCTGGGACAGCGGGCCTTCGCCCGGATCTGCGCTGCCGAGGCGGTGGACACGCTGGTCACGGACACGGCGGCCGACGCCGAGACGGTGCGGCGGTTCGAGGAGGCCGGGGTGCGGGTCGTCACGGTGTGATCCTCCTTCCCCGCCCTGACGTCCTGGGGCGTGTCCGTAAAGTCCCGTCGTCCGCCCGGAGGGCGGGTCCTGCGGCGTCCGGTGCGTGCTCTGGGGGTGCCCCTGCTCGAAGAGCTTGGGGGTGCCGGGCGTCGCAGGGCAGGCGGGACTTTGCGGACACGCCCTAGTAGTGCTTCGTTAGGTTCTGGGCTGTCTGCGGCGGCTGCGCGGGGTGGGTAGGGGGCGTCCGCAGGTGGTGCATTCACCGGCCCAGCACCTCAGCAGGTCCTGGAGGAGGTCGAGGACCTGGTAGAGGGTCAGGCCGGTGTGCGGACTTTTGGGTCGAGCCGCCGGAGGGTGAGGAATGCCTGGGCGGCGGTGACGAGGGTGACGTGGTGGTGCCAGCCGCGCCAGGTGCGGCCCTCGAAGTGGTCCAGTCCCAGGCCGTGCTTGAGTTCGCGGTAGTCGTGCTCGATCCGCCAGCGCATCTTCGCCCACCGCACCATGTCGGCGACCGGGGTGGTGGCGGGCAGGTTCGATATCCAGTAGCCGGTCGGAGTGCCCTGGCCGTCCGGCCATTCGACCAGGAGCGTCTGGGTGGGCAGGACGCCGTCCCACCGGTTGCGGCCGCCGCCCGCCTCCTGAGCTGCGGCCAGGGCCTGCTTGCCCGCAGGCCGCACGGACAGGACCGCGAACCGTGAGGTCATCGCGCCCTTTCTGCCCTGGCGCCATGTCACCTCGGTGAACCGGCCGGCACCGGCCTCGGCTGCGAGGACCGAGACGGCCCGCGGTGCAGTGCGATACCGGGGCAGCGTCGGCGGCCCGAGCCCGCCGTAAGCGGGCTGGTGCGGCTCGGCATTCTCCGGGTGGGCGACTTCCTTCCCGGTCAGCGCCAGCACATAGGACAGCCCGCGCTGTTGAAGACCGAGCCGGAACGGGGTGCTGACGCCGTAGCCGGCATCGGCGACCACGACCGGCGCCTTCAGCTGCCACTCGCCGAGCGTGTCGAGCAGGCCGAGCGCCAGGCGCCACTTCTCCTGGTGCACCACCTCGTCGGGCACTCCTGCCCTGCGGCACCGCTCCGGCGTATCCGTCCACTCGCGCGGCAGATACAACTGCCAGTCCAGCGGGCAGGACGCGGTGTCGGTGGCGGCATGGACACTGACCGCGACCTGGCAGTTCGCTCGTTTCCCGACCGCCCCGCAGTACTGCCGGGCCACCCCCACCGACGCGGTGCCGCACTTGGGAAACGACACGTCGTCCACCACCCACACCTCGGGCGTGATCACCTCGGACAGCCGCTCGGCGATCCGCCGCCGCACCGGCAGCGGATCCCACGGCGACTGGTTCACGAACTGCTGCAGGGCCTGCATGTTCCCGTCCGGCAGCCGCTCGGCCATCGGCTGGATCGATTTCCGCCGGCCGTCCAGCATCAGACCACGCAGATAACACGCACCCCATCGCCGCTGATCCCGCCGCGGCAGCGAGGCGAACGCATCGGCAACGAACTCCGCTAACTCACCCCGGAGCCGTTCCACCTCCCCCAACCTCATACCAGAACGATGCCCACCACCAGGGAAGATCACACAACGTAACGAAGCACTACTAGAAGGCTGATGAAGATCTTGGTGAGGGCTGTCCGGCCGTCGGGCCGGACAGCCCTCCGGTCATGTACCGGCCGGTGCGATGTGCCAGGTGCCACTGGTGTGGGTGAGTCCGAGGTTGATCAGTCGGCGGAGGTTGAGTGCGGCGGCTCGGGTGTGGAGCCAGGTGTCGTTCTTGATGGTGCCGCGGTAGCGCAGGCGCCGGTTGCCGTGGTGGACGAGCCAGGCGACGGCGCGTTCGACCGGGGGCCGCCAGCGGCGGTAGTCGGCCTGCCAGCCGGGGTCGGTTGCGGCCTGGTGGCGGGCTGCTGTCTGGATGTTGTGATGGGGCCGGATGGTCAGGATGCGTCCGGCCCTGGCTTTGGTGCACTGCTCGCGCAGGTGGCATCCGGTGCATAAGCTCCCGAAAATGGCTTTGCGTTGGTGGTGCTGCCCGCCGGGGCCGGACAGGGCCACGGTGTGTCCGGCCGGGCAGGTCACGACAGCGGCTGTGGTGTCGATGGCGAAGTCGTCGAGGGTGAAGCCGCCGGGGACGGCAGGCCGCAGCGGGGCGGGCTTGATGAACAGCCGGTGCCCGGCCTCGTGGAGGGCCTGGCGGACATCACCACTGGAGTAGGCGGTGTCGCCGAAGGCATCGAGTGGGGTGTCCTCGTCGGCAAGCAGTTCCAGGCCGACCGCGGCCTCGTGGTGCTCGGGCCCGGCGCCGGGCCGCAGAGCGACGGCGGTGTATAACCCGGTCTCGGGCTCGACGGCCAGGTGGGCCTTGAAGCCGTCCTGCTGGTGAGTGCGGGTCTTGTGGACGTGGCGTGCTTCGGGATCGATGGTGGAGACCATCCGGCCAGGGGCGGTGCCCCGGGTGATGCGCCAGCGGCCGTCGCGGCCGTCGGAGTCCTCGGCGGGCTCGACGTCCTGGCCGGCGACCAGGGCCAGGAGGCCCACCGCGTTGGCCGCCCTTTCGCCGAGTTGCTCATCGGGCAGGTGGCCCAGCAGCCGCAGGGCATCTGTGACCAGCGCGTCGACCAGCTCGGCGCGGGCCTGCTCGTCGTTCCAGGCGATGCGGGGCTTGCCCGGGTCGGTGTAGTCGTGCGCGCTGCACTGGGCAGCGGCGACCGCGTCGGCGCCGGGGACCTCGCGGATCACCGCGCGGACGGCGGCGATGATCTGGGTGACGGTGTCCTGGGTGGCGACCGCGTCGTCCAGCACGGTGGAGTCCAGTGCCCGGCGGTGCTTGCCCTTGAGTACGCCGGTGGCCTTCACGACCTCGCGCACGGCCTCGAAGATCCGGTTGGGACGGGCGGAACGGGCCAGCCGACGGCGGAAGTAGGCCAGCAGCGACGGGTCGAACGCCATGTCGTGAAGGCCCAGCCCGCATCCGGCCTTCCACCGCAGGTCGCACCGCAGTTCCTGGACCGTCTCGAAATCCGACAGCCCGTGCAGGGCCTGCAAGGTGACCGCGGCGGCCAGGATCTGCGGCGGCATGCTCGGCCGTCCGTTCGCCGACGGGTACATGTCCGTGAACATCTCAGCCGGGAACAGCTCGCCACGATGCTCGGCCAGGAACGCGAACACACTCCCCTGCGGGATCACTTCCCGGCACGTCTCCCACACGTCCGGCCCGACCATCTCGCCGACCCACTCACCCATCGCCACATGACGAGTCTGGCCCTGCCGCTGACGCGGCAGGACCAAAACCCAAGATCTTCATCAGCCTTCTAGGCTGGGGCTGAGGCACGTACCGGGCCAGGGAGGCGGTCATGGGCGGACCAGCGGAGGATCACGACGTGCCGGGCGGCCGGCGGTATCTGCCGATCGCCGAGCACGGGCTGATCGGCGATCTGCGCAGTGTGGCCCTGGTGGGGACCGGCGGCACGATCGACTGGTACTGCTGCCCGGCCTTCGACGCGCCGAGTGTGTTCGCCTCCATCCTGGACGCGGAGCGCGGTGGCTGCTTCGAGCTGGCGGCGGCGGTGCCGGCGCGGACCAAGCAGTTCTACTTCCCCGACACCAACGTCCTGATCACCCGGTTCTTCACCGAGGACGGCGTCGGTGAGGTGCAGGATTTCATGCCGGTCGACGGCGAGTCGGCCGAGACCGAGCGGCACCGGCTGATCCGCCGGGTGGTGTGCGTACGCGGCTCGATCCCGTTCCGTACCCGCGTCGCTCCCCGGTTCGACTACGGCACCCGGCCACACACCGTCCGGATGGCCGGTGAGACGGCGATCTTCGAGGCCGAGGGGCTGGCGCTCGGACTGACCGCGACCGTGCCGCTGGAGACCGACGGGCCGGACGTACGCGGGGACTTCAAGCTCTCCGAGGGCGAGTCGGCGGTGTTCGCACTGGACAAGGTGGGCGGCGATGTCCTGCCGCGCCGGTGTGCGCGCACGGAGGCGGAGGAGCAGTTCGCGGCGACGGTGGCGTACTGGCGGCGCTGGCTGTCCGCCTCCAAGTACCGGGGCCGCTGGCGGGAGATGGTGCACCGCTCGGCGCTGACGCTGAAGCTGCTCACCTACGCGCCGACGGGGGCGATCGTGGCCGCGCCGACCACGAGTCTGCCGGAGCGGCTCGGCGGCGAACGCAACTGGGACTACCGATACGTGTGGGTGCGCGACGCGGCCTTCTGCGTCTACGCCCTGCTGAGGCTGGGGTTCACCGGCGAGGCCGAGGCGTTCATGGACTTCGTGACCCGGCACATCAGCCCGGGCGACGGCAAGCCCTCCGGCCCCTTGCAGATCATGTACGGCATCGACGGGCGTACCGAGCTGCCCGAGACGACCCTCCACCATCTGGAGGGCCATCAGGGTTCCGCGCCGGTACGGGTCGGCAACGCGGCGGCCGACCAGCTCCAGCTCGACATCTACGGCGCGCTGATCGACTCCATCTACCTCTACGACAAGTGGGCCAAGCCGATCTCCAGCGACCAGTGGGACGACGTGTCCGCGCTGGTGGACTGGGTGTGCGAGAACTGGGACCAGCCCGACGAGGGGATCTGGGAGACCCGGGGCGGCCGGAAGAACTTCCTGTACTCGCGGCTGATGTGCTGGGTGGCGATCGAGCGGGCCATCCGCATGGCCAACCGGCGCGGCCTGCCCGCCGACCTGCCGCGCTGGCGGGAGCACCGCGACACCATCTACCGGCGGATCATGAGCCGGGGCTGGTCAAAGGCGCGCCGGGCCTTCGTCCAGCACGAGGACGGCGACGTGCTGGACGCGGCCGTGCTGATGATGCCGCTGACGAAGTTCATCGCCCCGACCGATCCGAAGTGGCTGTCGACGCTGGACGCGCTCACCGAGGAGCTGGTCTCCGACTCGCTGGTCTACCGCTACGACCCGCAGGCCAGCCCCGACGGGCTGCGCGGCGACGAGGGCACGTTCTCCATCTGCTCGTTCTGGTACGTCGAGGCCATGGTGCACGCCGGCCGGATCGACGAGGCGCGCCTCGCCTTCGAGAAGATGCTGACGTACGCCAACCATCTCGGCCTGTACGCCGAGGAGATCAGCCACACCGGGGAGCAGCAGGGCAACTTCCCGCAGGCGTTCACGCATCTCGCGCTGATCAGCGCGGCCTTCAACCTGGACCGGGCGCTCGGCTGACGCTCAGTGCCCGTGGCCGTCCTCCGCATGCCCCTCGGGGGTACCGGAACCGGCTGCCGCTCCCCCGGCCCTGACGGTGAACGCCGCCGTGTGGACCTTTCCGTCGTGCTTGAAGTCGAGGAACAGGCGGTAGGAACCGGCGCTGGGGGCCGTGGCCGTGAAGGAGATGTCCGGGCCGGGCCTGGTCTTTCCGTCGCCGGGTTCGCCGTTCGGGTGGACGTGGAGGTAGGCGAGGTCGCCGGAGCGCAGGGCGACCAGGTGGCCGTAGGCGCCGAGGTAGGGCTGGAGGTTCGTGACGGGCTCGCCGGCGCGGGAGACCTTCAGCTTCAGTTCGCTCGCCTTGCCCGGCCGCAGGGCGCCGGACAGCTTCACCTCGTACCCGTTGGTCGTGGCCGTGGTGCTCGGTGCGGGCAGTTCCGCCGGCTGGTACGGGCCGGAGGCGGCGAGGTCCGCGCCGAGGGTGAGGTTCCGGGCGTCCTTCTTCGCCGGGGTGAAGTCGGCGAAGACGCGGTAGCCGCCCGCGCGGGGCAGGTCGACGGGGGTGCTCCAGGTGCCGTCGGCGGCGCGGGTGGGGTGCAGGTGGCGGTAGGTGACCAGGTCGCGTGAGGCCACGATGAGGTGGAGTTCCTTCTCGTGTTCGCGCTGGTAGGCGGTGACGGCGCGGCCGCCGCCGTCCCTGACCGTGAAGCGCAGGTCGGACCGCTGCCCGGCGGTGACGCTCGGCGTCTGGAGGTCGAGGGTGTAGCCGTCCTCGGAGATCTGGAGCCCGCCGGCCGGGGGCGTGTCGTGCCCGGTGTGGCCGCCGGCCTCCTCGGGCCGGGGTGAGGGCCGGGTGTGCTCTTCCTTGTGTTTCGGCGGGCTGTCGGCGACGACGGGGTCGATGGCCTCGCCGACGCCGTAGGCCGTGCCGAAGGTCGCAGCCAGGACGGCGGCGAAGGCCGTGATCTTCAGTCCGGTGTTCATGGCCGACATCTCCTTCAGAACCGGGCCGCCCGCTCTTATGCGGGGCCTCCATGCAGCTCACCATACCCCTAGGGGGTACCAAGTCAAGTGATGTTCGCGCTTGCATCTTATACCCCTTGGGGGTATACAGAAACGCAGCGAGGGAATACCCCCGCCCCGTATTCGAGAATCGCGACCGTACCCAGGAGGCACGCCATGCCCGCCATCACCTACGCCGTCTCCGGAATGTCCTGCGGCCACTGCAGGGCCACGCTGACCAAGGCCATCGGCGAGCTGGACGGCGTCAGCGGCGTCGAGGTCGACCTCGACGCCGGGCACGTCACCGTCACCAGCGCGGGCGAGCCCGACGACGCCCTGATCGCGGAGACCGTCGACGAGGCCGGCTACGAGCTGACCGGGCGGGTGTGAGCCATGGCCACCGGCACGACCGATACCGGCGCGGAAGTGGAACTCGCCATCGGCGGCATGACCTGCGCCTCCTGCGCGGCGCGCATCGAGAAGAAGCTCAACCGCATGGACGGGGTCATCGCCACCGTCAACTACGCGACCGAGAAGGCGAAGGTCGGCTACAGCGGTGACGTCTCCGTCGGCGACCTGATCGCCACCGTCGAGGCGACCGGGTACACCGCGCAGGAGCCCGCGCCTCCCGCCGGGCAGCAGGAGCAGGCCGAGGAGCCCGACGAACTCCGGCCGCTGCGGCAGCGGTTGGTGACGGCCGTGGTGCTGGCGGTTCCCGTCGTGGCCATGGCCATGGTCCCGGCCTTGCAGTTCGAGTACTGGCAGTGGCTGTCGCTCACCCTGGCCGCGCCCGTGGTGACCTACGCGGCATGGCCCTTCCACAAGGCGGCGTTCACCAACGCGCGGCATGGCGCCGCCACGATGGACACACTGATCTCGGTGGGCACCTCGGCCGCGTTTTTGTGGTCGCTGTGGGCGCTGTTCCTCGGCACCGCGGGCACGCCGGGCATGACGCACCCCTTCGAGCTGACCATCGAGCGCACGGACGGCGCCGGGAACATCTACCTGGAGGCCGCCGCGGGCGTGACCGCCTTCATCCTGGCCGGGCGGTACTTCGAGGCCCGTGCGAAGCGCAAGGCGGGCGCGGCGCTGCGGGCGCTGCTGGAGCTGGGCGCGAAGGACGTCACCGTGCTGCGCGCCGACGGCCGTGAACAGACCGTCCCGGTCGCGCAGTTGCAGGTCGGTGACCGTTTCCTGGTCCGGCCCGGCGAGAAGATCGCGACGGACGGGACGGTGGTCGAGGGCTCCTCCGCCGTGGACGCCTCGATGCTCACCGGCGAGTCCGTGCCGGTGGAGGTGGACTCGGGCGACCCGGTCACCGGTGCCACGATCAATGTCGGCGGACGGCTGGTGGTGCGCGCCACGCGCGTCGGCGCCGACACCCAGCTGGCCCGGATGGCCCGGCTCGTGGAGGACGCGCAGAACGGCAAGGCCGCCGCGCAGCGGCTCGCGGACCGGATCTCCGCGGTGTTCGTGCCGGTGGTGATCGCTCTCGCGCTGGGCACGCTGGGCTTCTGGCTCGGCAACGGCGTCGGACTGACGGCCGCGTTCACCGCCGCGGTGGCCGTCCTCGTCATCGCCTGCCCGTGTGCCCTGGGTCTGGCCACGCCGACCGCGCTGATGGTCGGCACCGGGCGGGGCGCGCAGCTCGGCATCCTCATCAAGGGCCCGGAGGTGCTGGAGTCCACGCGCCGGGTCGACACCGTCGTCCTCGACAAGACGGGCACCGTCACCACCGGCCGGATGACCCTGCTGGCCGTGCACACGGCCGACGGCACCGACGAGACCGAGGTGCTGCGGCTGGCGGGGGCGCTGGAGCACTCCTCCGAGCACCCGATCGCCCGTGCTGTCGCCGACGGGGCGCTGGAGAAGCTGGGGGCGCTGCCCACGCCGGAGGACTTCGCCAACGTGCCCGGGCTCGGCGTCCAGGGCGTCGTCGAGGGTCACGCCGTGCTCGTCGGGCGGGAAAGGCTGCTGGCCGACTGGGCGATGGAGCTGCCGGAGGGGCTGGCCCGGGCCCGGGCCGCGGCCGAGGACGCCGGGCGCACCGCCATCGCGGTCGCCTGGGACGGTGCGGCGCGCGCGGTGCTGGAGGTCGCCGACGCGGTGAAGGAGACCAGCCCCGAGGCGATCCGGCGGCTGCGCGCCCTCGGACTGACCCCGATCCTGCTGACCGGGGACAACGAGGCGGTGGCCCGGTCCGTCGCCCGCGAGGTCGGCATCGCGCCGGAGCACGTCGTCGCCGAGGTGCTCCCGCAGGACAAGGTCGAGGTCGTCAAGCGGCTCCAGGCCGAGGGCCGTTCGGTCGCCATGGTCGGCGACGGCGTCAACGACGCGGCGGCGCTCGCTCAGGCCGATCTCGGTCTGGCCATGGGCACCGGCACGGACGCCGCGATCGAGGCCGGTGACCTGACCCTCGTACGGGGCGATCTGCGGGCCGCGGCGGACGCCATCCGGCTCGCCCGCCGCACCCTCGGCACCATCCGCTCGAACCTGTTCTGGGCCTTCGCCTACAACGTGGCGGCCCTGCCGCTGGCCGCGGCCGGTCTGCTCACGCCGATGATCGCCGGGGCGGCCATGGCCTTCTCCTCGGTCTTCGTCGTCGGCAACTCCCTGCGGTTGCGCACGTTCCGCGCCGCCGGCTGAACCACCGGGCTCGTCAGCGGTGGCGCCACACCAGCGTGTAGCGCCAGAACAGGCGGCGGCGCAGGCGGGCGCCGGGCAGGACGGCCCGGGCCTCGCGGACGATCTCCGGGAAGGTCATGTCCGCCGGGCTCGTGCGGGCCGTCATCGAGACGGGGCGAGGCGCCGGGCGGCCCCGGTTCTCGAGCAGGGCCATGACGATGTTGAGCGGGACGGACGCGACCGAGAGCAGGTGGTCGGCGGGCGTCCGCTCCCGGGCGACACCGACGATGACCAGGGTGCCGCCGGGGGCCAGACGGTCGCGGAAGGCTTCGAGGGCCCGGGAGAACGGCAGGTGGTGGAGCACGGCGACGCAGGTGATGACGTCGTACGGACCGTCGGGAAGCCCGGCCGGCGCGTCGGCCACCGTGTACGTCACCGGGAGCGCCGTGGAGGTCAGCTCCCGCGCCCGGGCCGTGATCGCCGGGTCGGCGTCGACCCCGTGCACCCGCTGGGCGCGGCCGGCCAGCAGCCGGGCGAGATCGCCGCTGCCGCACCCCACGTCCAGGGCGCTTTCGACACGCCTGGGGAACTGCCGCAGGATCCAGCGGTGGAAGTGGGCGTTGTGGTCCCAGGGACGGGCGGCGTGGAAACGGTCGAGTGCGCGCAGGACCCGGCGGGGCAGGGACGTCATGCCCTCAGTTCAGCAGACGGGTTCAGCCGCCCGACATGGGCACCCGGGAGGTACCGGCTCGCGGGGGCGCCGAGCGTGCGCCCGGCGTGAGCCGGTACCTTGCTGGGGAAGGCCACTGCGGGGAGAAGCACATGACCGATCCGACGATCACAGACGCGGACGCCCCCCGTCCGCTCCCGAGCGGCGGGATGCCCGCGCGCGGAGGCGGCCGGCTCCTGTCCGCCGTATTCGGCGATCTCAGGGCCGTGGACGGCGCCCTGTACGCGGCGGTGGCCGCCACTCCCACGCCCACGCTCGACCGGACGCTGCGCCATCTGTCACACGCGGCCGACCACTCCAAGATCTCGTTCGCCATCGCCGCGGCCCTGGCACTGGGCGGGAAGCGTCCGCGCAAGGCCGCGTTCGCCGGTGTCGGGGCGATCGCCGTGGCCTCGGCCTCCGCCAACCTGCTCGGCAAGCGCCTGGTGCGCCGGGCCCGGCCGGACCGGGAGGCTGCCCGGGTGACGGTGGACCGGCACGTCCCGATGCCGACGTCGGCATCGTTCCCGTCCGGGCACACGGCGTCGGCGGTCGCCTTCGCCACCGCCGTCGGTGTGGTCCTGCCTCCCGCCGCGGTGCCGCTCGGGGCGCTGGCGAGCGCCGTCGGGTACTCCCGTATCCACACGGGCGTGCACTATCCGGGTGACGTGGCCGCGGGCGCGGTCCTCGGCATCGCGAGCGCCGCGGCGGCACTGGCGGCGGCAGCGGCCACTCCGTCGGCGCGGACGCAGGCGCTCCTCGCGGCGGCCCGTTCGTGGCCGCGCATCGGCATCGGCGCCTTCGCACGGCGGTGAGGCCGGGGTCGTGCCGGGCGCGAGGCACCGCCCCGCACCCGGCACGACCGTACTGACGAACCGTCAGCCCAAGATCGGCACTCGCGACGGTGCCGGCGACGGTGACGAGGCTCTCGACTCCTGCCTATGGCAGAGCGGCAGCAGCGGACCGACGCACGTCGACCGCGGTGAACGCCAGGGCCAGCGGCCCCGGGGCCAGGAAGGCCAGGGGAAGCAGCATCCAGGCGCACAGTGCGGCCGTCGCCACGGCGAGCAGGATCAACCCGCTGCCGCCCACGTCCGCCGCCGCGTCCCGGGCGGCCCCGCGCAGCGCCGCACGCCAGTCGGTGAGCGACTCGGGGCGTGCGCAGGCCCGCAGGCCGACGACCGCCGCACAGGCGCCGATGGCGGCGGCGGCCACCGCGAACAGCGGCGCCCCGGGCAGCCCGGCCCCGGCCAGCGCCAGGTCGGCCGCGAGCAGCAGCAGACCCGCCAGGGTGACGGCACCCGCCAGCAGGTCACCGGCCCGCAGCCGTTGCCGCAGCAGGAGGAAGTACCGCCCGGCCGTGACGGGTCGGTCGTGGACGGCGCCGCGCAGTACGGCGCACGCCGTCGACAGCGCGGCCGGCGCGGTCACCAGCGGCAGACAGGCCACCGACGTGGCGAGGCCGACGCTCAGCACGTCCGCGAACAGTGTCATGCGCGGCCCGAACACCTCACCGGCCTCACGTGTCCGCATCCCGCTCATCCCTTCACTCCGGAGCTGGCCATGCCCTCCACCAGGAACCGCTGGAAGGCGAGGAAGAACAGCACGATCGGCAGCAGCGCGATCACCGACATGGCGAACATCGGGCCGAACGCGGAGGTGCTGGAGGCGTCCACGAAGGAGCGCAGCGCGAGGGTCAGCGTGAACTTGTCCGGGTCGAACAGGTAGATGAGCTGGGTGAAGAAGTCGTTCCAGGTCCAGATGAAGGTGAAGATGGCGGTGGTGATCAGGGCCGGCCGGGTGAGCGGCAGCACGACCTGGAAGAAGCTGCGGAAGGGTCCGCAGCCGTCGATCCGGGCCGCCTCCTCCAACTCGCGTGGCAGGCCGCGCATGAACTGCACGATAAGGAAGACGAAGAACGCCTCGGTGGCGAGGAACTTCGGCAGGATCAGCGGCCAGTAGGTGTTCACCAGGCCGAGCTGGTTGAAGATGATGTACTGCGGGATCAGCACCGCGTGGTGCGGCAGCATGATCGTGGCGATCATGAAGGCGAACAGCGGCCCGCGCAGCCGGAACCTGAGGCGTGCGAAGGCGTAGGCGGCGAGCGAGCAGCTGATGACGTTGCCGAGGACCGCGCCGCCTGCGATCAGCAGCGAGTTGCCGAGCAGCCGCCAGATGGAGACGTCGTTGACGCCCTCCATGGCGGTGGAGTAGTTCGACCACTCCAGGTGGCTGGGCAGCAGGTCGAGGCTCGCGATGACCTCGTCGGCGGGCTTGAGCGAGGTGGCCAGCAGCCAGGCCAGCGGGTACAGCATGACCAGCAGGGCGGCCAGGCAGCCCAGGTGGACGGCGACCCGCCCCCAGCGGACGGGCTTGTGGGAAACGGCGGTCGAGGTCATCGGTCCCCCTCGGAGGCGTAGAAGACCCAGGAGCGGGAGGTGCGGAACAGCACCGCCGTGACCACACCGATCACGAGGAGCAGCACCCAGGCCATGGCGGAGGCGTAGCCCATGTGGGAGGCGACGAAGCCGCGGTCGTAGAGGTACATGGTGTAGACGAGGGTCGAGTCGGCCGGTCCTCCCTTGCCCGCGCTGACCGCGAAGGCGGGCGTGAACACCTGGAAGGCCTGGATGGTCTGGAGGACCAGGTTGAAGAACAGCACCGGGGACAGCATCGGCACCGTGACGGACACGAACTGCCGCCACTTCCCGGCCCCGTCGACCGCCGCCGCCTCGTACAGCTCGGCCGGTATCTGCTGGAGACCGGCGAGGAAGATGACCATCGGCGCGCCGAACTGCCACACCGTCAGCAGCGCGACGGCGAGCAGCGACCAGCCGGGCTTGTTGACCCAGCCGCCGGTGCCGAGCAGGTTGTCGACCGTGCCGCCGTCGTTGAAGACCGCCCGCCAGACGAGGGCGATGGACATCGACGCGCCGAGCAGCGAGGGGGCGTAGAAGGCGGAGCGGTAGAAGGCCTTGCCGCGCTTCATGCCTTTCAGGGCGAGCGCGACGACCAGGGCGAGGGCCAGTTGCAGGGGCACGGCGATGACGACGTACGTCACCGTCGTCACGACCGAGCGCCAGTAGCGCGGGTCCTCGGTGAACATCTGGACGTAGTTGCGCAGGCCCACCCACTTCGGCGGGTTGAACAGGTCGTAGTCGGTGAACGACAGGTACAGCGACACGGCCATCGGCAGCAGTGTCAGGACGATCGCGCCGAGGACCCACGGCGAGAGGAACACCCAGGCGGCGCCCTCACGTTCGCGCTTGGGGCGTCGCTTCGGGGCGGTGGCGGTGACGCGTTTCGTCTCCGTGGGGATCGCGGTGGTGGTCATGACCTCAGCTCCGCCTTCGCCTCGGTGATGTAGTTCTCGGCCGCCTCGCGGGGCGACATGCGCGCGTAGGACACCTGGTCGTAGTCGCGCTGGAAGGTGCTCTGGAGGGCGTTGTCGCCCGCCGGCGGTGCCTGGGGCGGGTCCTTGAGCTTGCCCTCCAGCGAGGCCTGGAAGTCGGCGATGGTCTTGTCGAAGTCCTTGAGCTGCGGGCCTATCTCGTCGCGGACTTGCTCGTTGACGGGGATGCCGCGGCTCGCGCCGAGGATCTTCGCGGCCTGCCGGTCGTTGACCAGGAAGTCGACAAGCTGTGCCGCCTCCTTCGGATGGGCGGTGTTCGCGGAGACTCCGACGAACATGGACGGCTTGAAGTACTGGCCGGGGGTGCCGTCCTCGCCGGACGGCATGGGGGCGAGGGCGACGCCGCCCTTGACGAGGGCGAGGAAGCCGCTGGCCGGGGCGTCCCAGTTGGCGTCGGTGACGGATGTGCCGCGCCCCAGCGGGGTGTTCTCGACGGAGCCGTCGAGCTGGGTGGTCTGCTCGGCGGGCGAGACGGCGCCCTCGCGGCGCAGCTTGTCGGTGAAGGTCCACCAGCGGGTGAGGTCGTCGGCGGTGAAGCCGAGTCCTCCGTCCTTCGTGTAGAGGGCCTTGCCCTGCCCGCGCAGCCAGACCTCGAAGGCGTCCTCGCTCTGGCCGGGGTCGGTCGCCCCGGGCTTGCCGGTCTTCTTGGCCAAGGCGCGCATGGTGTCGGCCCACTGGCTCCAGGTCCAGCTCTTGCCGGGGAGGGGTACGCCCGACTTCTTCCAGGTCCCGACGTCGTAGGCGACGGTCTCGGTGCCGCGGCCCTGCGGGATCGCGTACTGGACATCGTCCACGCGGCCGGTGGCGAGCAGGCCCTGGTCGATCTCGGAGGTGCGCAGGACGGCTTTCTGCTTCGCCAGGTCGAGCAGGACGCCGCCGGAGGCGTACTGGTCGATCTGGCGGTAGTCCAGCTGCATCACGTCCGGCGCGTCACCGCCGGCGGCCTGGGTGGCGAGCTTCTGTTTGTAGACGTCGTAGCCGGAGAACGACGTCGTCACGTCGACGTCGGGATGCTGTTTCTCGAACAGCGCGACGGCCTGCTCGGTGCGTTCCGCGCGGTCGGGGTTGCCCCACCACGTGTAGCGCAGCACGACCTTGCCGCCGCCGGCCGATTCCCCGGATCCTCCGCAGCCCGCCAGCACGGCACACAGTGCCAGTGCGGCGGCCGACGCGCAGAACCCCTTTGTCCTGTGTCCGGGCATGCCGAGGTCACCTCTCTTCTCCTCGGAGTTCGGTTGAGGCCCCCCTCGTTGGTGCGGCTACTCCCCCTGGTACGGCAGCGTCGTCCCGGGCAGGTTGTACTCGTCCCGCCGGCCGCACATGCCGAAGCCGCCGAGCCGGGTGGGCGCGGCCTCGTAGGCGGTGGCCTCGCCCAGGTAGGCGGGTTCGCCGTCGGCCAGCGCGTCGAGCTGGGCGCCGGTGCGTTCGGCGGTGGCCAGGGCGCCCGCCCGCCACAGGGCGCGCCAGGTGGGCACCTTGTCGCGCACGATCCGGGCGGCGGCCCGCTGGAAGTCCAGGTACGGGCCGTTGTCGCCGGCGACGAGCGCCTCGCGCAGGGTGAGGTAGCCCTCCACGGCGAGGTCGCGGCGGCGCTGGGCGGCCGCCGCGGTCTCCGGTCCCGTGCCGGGCGGCAGGGTCGCCGCGGCGGCGTACCGCTCGGGGTCGGCGAGCACCTCGGGCGGGAAGGTGAACACGGCGTCCCCGGCCTCGGGCAGGCCGCTGTTCTGCATCAGCACGGTGATGCGCAGATCGCCGCCCTGCACCATGCGGTGGACGGTGCCCGGCGTGAACCAGGCGATGGAGCCGGCCTCGAGGGGGATGTCCCGGTAGCCGTCGGGGCTCAGCGTCTGGACCGCGCCCCGGCCGCCGGTGACGACGTACGCCTCGGTGCACACCAGGTGCAGATGCGGGCTGCCGCCGCAGACGCCGTCGGCGGCCTCCCAGTCGTAGGCGCTCAGATGGGACAGGCCGATCGCGCCGGGCAGCGGGTGCGGCAGGGCGGGCTTCGGGTCGTTCACCACGGCAGGCCCTCCAGGTGCGTGCCGACCCGGTCGCGGTCCCAGGCGCCGTCGGCGACGACGAGCCGGTACCGGAAGGCGAAGGACTCGCCCGGCGGGAGTTCGAACTCCTCGAAGAACGCCCAGGAGAAGGCGACCGTCGGGAAGGGCTCGGAGCGGACGAACCAGTGCGACTCGTGGATCGCGGACGTCTCGTCGAGGTTCTCGGGCGCGTGCGCGAAGACGAGGGTGGAGTGGCCGTCGACGTCGTCGTGCTCGGTGGTGAAGGCGAGCCAGGGGCCCTGGGTGCCCATGAGCTTGCCCGCGTCGGCGTCGGTGTCCGGGGCGAAGACCGTGCCGCCGGTGAAGTCGCGCGGGCCGCGCCACTGGAGTCCGGTGTAGCCGGCCATCTCGCGGCCCGCGGTGGTCGGGGAACCGAAGGCCAGCGGCTCGGAACGGACGTTGGTGAGGCGGATCGACCAGTCCAGGGCCCAGGCGCCGGCTTCCTCGTCCACCGAGTGGACGGTCAGCCCCCGCACCTCTTTCGCCCACTCCTCGCCGCCGTTCTCGACCCAGGTGAGCTCCTCGGTGAAGGCGAGGCGGTCGTCCTCGACGGTGAACTCCGGGAAACCGTCGTGCCGCATGGAGCCGACACGCTCGGGCAGGCGCAGATAACCCTGGCCGTGGACGTAGCAGTTGCCGCCCCAGAAGTTCTGGCCGGACAGATGGCTCGCGGTCATCTGGAGGCCCTTGTGCCAGCGGTGGTCGTTCGGCCGGTAGCCGGTGACCGTGCGGCCGGACAGGGTGCGCACCGGGTGGGCGTAGGGCTTGCGGGACTCGAAGGGATCCGGGTCGGGGCGGTAGACGTAGCGGAGGATCTCCGTGCCGCCTGCCGCCGTGACGGCGATGTCCTCGCCGTGGGTGTGGGTGACTCGGATGCTCATGCGCGCTCCTTGGGGGCCCAGTCGGGGTACTCGCCGTGCATGGCCTCGTAGAAGGGGTCGCCGGGTCCGATCTCGCCCGCGTGCACGGAGCGGCCGGTGAACGCCGCCTTGTACAGGGCGGCGGCGAACTCGAGCGTGGCGCGGGCGTCCTGGCCGCTGCCCGGTGGCCGGGTGCCGTTGTCGTAGGCGTCGAGGAGGGCGCCCAGCTGGGCGGTGTGGGAGCTGGGCACGTCGTTCGAGGGGGTCCGCCAGGCGATGGCGCGGTCGGAGGCGACGTGCGGGGCCGGGGTGTAGACCCAGCTGTCGTTGGAGTGGCCGTACAGGTGGGTGAGCTCGACCGTGGCGTCCGCGCAGTCGATGCGGATGCGGCTCACCTCGTCCGGGGAGAGCACGCTGTTGACGACGGTGGCGAGGGCGCCGCTGCGGAAGCGGACCAGCGCTGTGGAGACGTCCTCGCTCTCGGTGTCGTGGACGAGCCGGGCGGCCATGGCGCGGATCTCCTCCCACTCGCCGAGCAGGTGCAGCAGCAGGTCGTACTGGTGGATGCCGTGGCCCATGGTCGGCCCGCCGCCCTCGCTGGCCCACTTGCCGCGCCACGGCACGGCGTAGTAGGCGGCGTCCCGGTGCCAGGTGGTCTGGCAGTGCGCCACCAGCGGGGCGCCCAGCTCGCCGCTCGTGATCAGCTCGCGGGCGTGCACCGCGCCGGAGCCGTAGCGGTGCTGGAAGACGACCGCCGCGTACGCCCCGGAGGCCTCCTCGGCGGCGGCGATCTCGTCGTACTCGGCGAGCGACAGGGTGAGCGGCTTCTCGCACAGCACCCAGGCACCGGCCTTGAGCGCGGCCACCGTCTGGTCGCGGTGCAGGGAGGGCGGCGTCCCGATGAGGACCAGGTCGGGGCGTACGGCGTCCAGCATCGCGTCCACCGAGGTGTACCCGGCGACCTGGCCGCCGGCCAGCTCGCGGAAGGCGTCGAGGCGCTCCTGGTCGACGTCGACGGCGGCGACCAGCTCCACCCGGTCGGAATGGGCCCGCAGCGCGGGCAGGTGACTGCCGCTGACGATGGCTCCGGTGCCGACGACGGCCACGCGGCGGCGGGTGGGGGACAAGGACATGCGGCGCTCCTCGGACGGCCGGCGGACACACGCGGGGGAGCACTTGGTAAGCGCTTGCACCCGGAAGGTGACCCTAGGCGTGAGCGAATGTCTGGACAACCCCCCTGCATCGACCTGCACAAGGTCTTTCCGAGCATCGTCCCAGCTCGGGGCTGAGATTCCGGTGGTTGCCGGGGCCATGGAAACGGCATTCCCCCGCCTCTGTACTGGGGCTTGCCCCACCTCCGAGCGGCTGCCAGCCGGAGTGATCGGGCGGCGGCCCGTGCCTAGCGTTCTGTCGCACCGCACCCCCCTCTCCGGCATGTCCCAGCCCGTCGCGAGGGGGCATCGGCGACAGAGAGGACACCCACCGTGTTACCCCGCTTTTCGGGAACCGCGAGACGAGCCGCCCTCGCCCTGACGGCCGCCGGTCTCGCCTTGACGGCGCTGCCCGCCACGGCCGGGGCGAGTCCCGGCCCCGGCCCCGACCCCCTCGACCGCTACCACGACCAGCGCCTCACCTGGAAGAGCTGCGTGCTCGGCCCGGACGACACGACCGGCAAGGAACTGGAGCAGGCGGGTGCCCGCTGCGCCGACGTGGCCGTACCGCTGGACTACTCGGACCCCGGCGGCCGCACGATCACCGTCGCGATATCCCGGATCCGCGCCACCGACACCGCCCACCGCGTCGGCCCGCTGCTGCTCAACGGCGGCGGCCCCGGCGGGACGTCCCTCGGCGACCCGCCGTGGGTGCGCAAGGCGATGAAGGACGTCGCCGCCCGGTACGACGTCGTCGGCGTGGATCCCCGTTTCGTCGGCCGCAGCACACCGCTGGACTGCCGCTGGCCGACCGGCTCGGCCTGGCGCGGGGCGGGTGAGGACCGGGCCGGCTTCGACCGCGTGGCCGCGTTCTCGAAGGACCTCGCCCGGCGCTGCCGTACCCACGCGGGCGATGTGCTGCCCCACGCCACCACCCGCAACACCGCCCGCGACATGGACGTCGTCCGGGCCGCGCTCGGCGAGCGGCGGATCTCCTACCTGGGCTACTCGTACGGCAGTTACCTCGGCGAGGTGTACGCCACGATGTTCCCCGGCCGGACCGACCGGGTCGTCCTGGACGGTGTGATCGACCCGGACCGGTACGGGCCCCGGCTGCTCCGGGGTGTCGAGCGGGCCAACCGCCGCGCGCTGGAGGGCTGGGCCTCCTGGGCCGCCGCCCGCGAGTCGGCCTACGGGCTGGGCCGCACCCCGGATGAGGTGCTGGCGACCGTGGACCGCGTCCGGGAGGCCGCGGCCCGCACGCCGCTGCGGCTCGGCGACCACCGGCTGGACGAGCACGTGATGCCGATCGTCGCCTTCAACGGCCTGTCGCAGCACAACGACGCCGCCTACGGGGACTTCGCACAGGGCGTCCGGGACATGCTGCGGGCGTCACAGGGGCAACGGGTCACTCCGTCCCCGTGGCTCGCCGGGGTGCTCGAGTTCGTGCTCACGGACACCGACTCCCACTACGGCAGCGTGCAGACGGCGATCCTGTGCGGCGACGGCGCCGCTCCGCGCGACCCGGAGGTGTACTGGCGCGACGTGCAGCGCACCCGGGCGCAGGACCCGCTGTTCGCGCCCGTCACGCAGAACCTCAGCCCCTGCACCTTCTGGGACCGGCCGCGCGAGCGCCCGACCGCGATCCGGGACGACCTGCCCGCCCTGCTGGTCAACGCCACCGGCGACCCGCGCACCGACTACGACGGTGCCAAGGCGGTCCGCAGGATGTGGCCCTCCTCGCGCCTGATCACCGTGACCGGCGCCGACCAGCACGCGCTGTACGGCGTCTACGGCGTGCCGTGCGTCGACGACACGGTCAACGCGTACCTCGCCACGGGGCGGCTGCCGGGGCGGGACCTCGACTGCGAGGCATCCTCGAACGACAGGCGCTAGCGCATGCGGGAGCCCGGACCGTCGCCGGTCCGGGCTCCCGCATGCGGCCGGGATCGGGGCCCTCAGGACTCTACGATCTTGCGCACGTTGTCGACGGAACCGCAGCCGGCCTTCAGCTGCCGCTCGCGCTCCTGCCAGAACGCCTGGCCCAGTTCCTCGCGCCGCTCCATCGCCACGTTCTCGCGCGCGCCGTTGAGGATGGTGCGCTCCTCCTCGTCGGCGTGGTGGGTGACGGCCTCCACGAGCTCCTCGAGCTTCTCGTCCCACTCGTCGGAGCCGACCTCCTCCACTTGGAGGAGGTCCAGGAGGGCCTTGTTGCCCTCGTCGTGCTCGTGCTCGCCGTGCTCGACCTCTTCGTCGTCGATGTTCTTGTACCGCTTCAGCGCCGGGTACACCTTGGCCTCCTCGGCCAGCGCGTGTGCGATCAGCAGGTCCGCGAATTCCCGCAGCGCGCCCGACCGGTCGGCTTCGACGCTCCGCATCTCGCGGAAGAGGTCCTCCATGCGCCGGTGATCCCGGAGGATGAGCTCGACGACGTCTTGTGTATCGGCCATGGAACCGGAACGCCTTTCATACGAGAGAATCGGGCTACATTCCTTTACCCCATTTCTGACGCTTTGTGCGTCTACCACCGATACCAGCGGCCCTTGCGGCCGCCGCTGTCCGCCGTGCGGATCACGAAGCCCAGCAGCCACAGCACCAGCACGACCACCGCGATCCACCACAGGGCCTTGAGCGCGAAACCCGCGCCGAACAGGATCAGGGCCAGCAGAAGGACAAGAAGCAGGGGAACCATAGTTATCAACCTCCGCTCCCCCTGGTGCCCCACCGACCAGCGAACACACAATCGATTTCCTGGGTTTACACACCCCTGCCCAGGGCATATGGGCTAATGCCCGGCGGTACGAGCGGTGAGGTCCTCGTCCGTGATGGGGCGGACCACCCGGCAAGGGGTTCCGACCGCGACGGTCATCGGGGGGATGCTGCGACTGACGACGCTGCCGGCGCCGATGACCGACCCGTATCCGATACGGACGCCGGGCAGGACCACCGCGTTGCTGCCGATCCACACCTTGTCCTCGATCACGATCGGTTCCGAGAACCGCCCGAAGTCAGCGCGTCGCGAGGGGTGCACCGGGTGTCCGGTCGTGGTCAGTGTCACGCTGGGCGCGATCATGACACCGTTGCCTATGCGGATCTCCACATCGTCCACGAACGTGAGGTTCACGTTCCCGAAAAAGTCGTCGCCGATGTGGACGTTGCTGCCGAACCCGGCGTGGAACGGCGGCAGCAGCACCGTGCGTTCACCGACCGAGCCGAAGATCGCCATGAGCAGCGATCGACGTTTCTCCGTTTCGTTCGGTGGTGTGTGGTTGTACTCGAAGATCTGCTCGGTGCGGCGCCGAGGGGCCAGGAAGGCCGCTTCCGACTCGGTGTAGACGAGTCCCTTGGCGATGCGGGCCAGGACTTCTTCCTCGTGAGCATGCGTCACAGCGGAACGCTCCCTTCGTTTAACCCCTTGGGGACAAGCTCGGCGTGCCCGTGGTTGACCGCGCGTCAGGCACAAGATCATCTGGCGCTCGCAGAAGTCTGCCGCACTTCACCCCGCAGCCGAGCCGTTTCACCGAAGTCATTCTGAAGGTGATCAGTTAAAGCATTGCGGGGCGCCGCCACTCCCGTCCGAGGACATGGTGATCGAGGAAGTTCAGCACCGTCTCGTACATGATGCGAAGGTGGTTCGGCGCCCTGAGCCATTGGCCCTCGTCCGGGTTCGCCGTGCATGATCAGTATCGGCGTGGTCATCTTCGCCGCGTGGAAGTGGGGCGAGTTGGCTTCGTACCGTTCGCGCTGCGTCCGCGGGTCGCCGTGATCTTCCGGCCGCCTACCTCTACAAGACTTGGGCCAGCGCCGCACCTCGGAGGCGTTTGCCACCTACGGTGGACAGCGCGTTCATCGGCGGACCGTTGCGATGAGGCGTCGCAGCGCGGCCTGGGCGGGTGGGCCCCAGGTGGCCTTGCCGCCGGGGCGGCCATGAAGGCCGGCCTCTCGGATGAGGATGCCGCTGAGGGCTGTCAGCACCGCCCAGCCGCGGGCGCGGCGCAGGGTCGCGGCGTCCACCACCGGCTGGTAGGCGTCGTGGAAGCGGTCGGCGGCCCCGTCCGGCAGCAGTATCCAAGGGGCGGCGAGATCGCAGGCCGGATTGGCGGGGCTGGGTCAACCCCGGCATCGCGACCGCGGGCGGCCGGGTGATCGCACCCGGCAGAACGGGGTGCTGATCGCGTTCGGCCACTGAGCACACGGGCGACGCCGAGGCGGCCGGTGCCGGCCGCCTCAACGTCGCGCGCTCGGCGGGCCCGGGAACTCGCGTCGCCTGGGCCGCGCCGGCGACCGCAAAGACCAAAACCTCCGTTGGTTCCGCAAGAGAGACAGCCGTCGGCGTCCGGTGCAGCATGTGGCCCACGTCACCCTCCCCCACAGGGCCTTTACCTACCCGCAACGACGTACCGACAGGTGGTGGCACTCGTGCGCCTGCGCACTCCCCTCGCCCTGCTCGGGGCCGCCGTGCTCGTGCTCGTCGGACCGCCGCTGCTGACCACCGGCAGCGGCTCCGAGACCGGCACACAGATCCCGGGCCTGCGTTTCATGGTCCCCAACACGCCCGGCGGCGGCTACGACATCACGGCCCGGACGGCCGCGAAGAACGCCGAGGACGCCGGACTGACCCACAACATCGAGGTGTTCAACCTGCCCGGCGCCGGCGGCACGGTGGGGCTGAGCCGGCTGGTGAGCGAGCACGGCAACGGCAAGCTCGCCATGTCCATGGGCCTCGGGGTGGTGGGCGCCGTCCGTTCCAACGACGCGCCGAAGACGCTCGGCGACACCACGCCGATCGCCCGGCTCACCGAGGAGCAGGACGTCGTCGTGGTCGCCAAGGACTCCCCGTACAAGACGATCGACGATCTCATCGGCGCCTGGAAGGAGAACCCGGGCAAGCTCCCGGTGGGCGGCGGCTCGTCGCCCGGCGGGCCCGACCACCTCGCGCCGATGCTGATGGCGCGGGCCGCCGGGATTCCCCCGAAGCAGGTCAACTACATCCCGTTCGACGGCGGCGGCGAGCTGCTCGCGTCGATCCTCGGCAACAAGGTCGCGTTCGGTGTGTCCGGCGTCGGCGAGTACCTGGACCAGATCAAGGCGGGCGAGCTGCGTCTCCTCGCGGTCACCGGCCCCGAGCGCGTCGAGGGGCTGGACGCGCCCACGCTGAAGGAGGCCGGGTACGACGTGAACTTCACCAACTGGCGCGGCATCGTCGCCCCGCCCGGCCTGACCGACGGAGAGCGCGCCAAGCTCGTGCGGCTGCTCGAGGAATTGCACGGCTCGGACGAGTGGCGCAAGTCCCTGGAGCAGAACGGCTGGGACGACGCCTTCCTCACCGGTGAGGAGTTCGACGCGTTCCTCGACGCCGAGGACAAGCGTGTGGTTTCGGTGCTGAAGGAGCTGGGACTGTGACGACGCAGACCACCGACATTCCCCCCGCGGAGCCCGGCGAGCCGCGCTCGTGGCTGCGGGAGCACTCCGAACTCGGCGTGTCCGCCCTGCTGCTGGCGCTCGGCGTGCTCGTCCTGACGGACGCGCTCACCATGGACGTCGACATCGCCCAGCGCGGCCCGATCGGCCCGAAGACCGTGCCGGTCGTGGTCGGCGCCGGCCTGCTGGTGATCGCCGCCCTGCTCGCCGTGGACGTGCTGCGCGGCGGCCGGGGCCAGGCCGAGACCGGCGAGGACGTCGACCTGTCGGAACCCGCCGACTGGCGCACGGTGCTGCTGCTCGCCGGGGTGTTCCTCGGCTCGGCCGTCCTGATCGAGCCGCTCGGCTTTCCCGTCGCGGGCGCGCTGCTGTTCTGGGGTGCGGCGTTCGCGCTCGGCAGCCGCAGGATCGACCGCGATCCGCTCATCGCGGCCGGGCTGTCCCTCGTCACCTACGTCGTCTTCAACAACCTGCTCGGAGTGCCCCTGCCCGGCGGTCCGCTGATGGGAGTGCTGTGACATGGACGCCTTCAACTCCCTCATGGACGGCTTCGGTACGGCCCTCACCCCGGTCAACCTGCTCTGGGCCGTGATCGGCGTGCTGCTCGGCACGGCGATCGGCGTGCTGCCCGGCATCGGCCCGGCGATGGCGGTCGCGCTGCTGCTGCCGGTGACGTACGGGCTCGAACCGACCGGCGCGTTCATCATGTTCGCGGGCATCTACTACGGCGCGATGTTCGGCGGCTCGACCACCTCCATCCTGCTCAACACGCCCGGCGAGAGCGCGGCGGTGGTGGCTGCCATGGAGGGCAACCCCATGGCCAAGTCCGGGCGCGGAGCGCAGGCCCTGGCGGCGGCCGCCGTGGGGCACTTCGCGGGCGGCCTGATCGGCACGATCCTGCTGGTGGCGCTCGCCCCGACGGTCGCCGAGCTGGCCGTGGACATCGGCGCGCCGGACTACTTCGCCATCATGGTGCTGGCGTTCATCGCGGTGACGTCGGTGCTGGGTTCGTCCCGGGTCCGGGGCATGGCCTCCCTGCTCATCGGTCTCACGCTGGGCCTGGTGGGCCTGGACCAGATGACCGGCCAGCAGCGCCTGACCTTCGGCTCGCTCCAACTGGCCGACGGCATCGACGTGGTGATCGTCGCGGTCGGTCTGTTCGCGATCGGCGAGGCGCTGTGGGTGGCCGCGCACCTGCGGCGCAGGCCGCCGGAGCCGATCCCGGTGGGGCGTCCGTGGCTGGGGCGCGGGGATGTGAACCGGACCTGGAAGTCGTGGCTGCGCGGGCCGTTCATCGGTTTCCCGTTCGGCGCGATCCCGGCGGGCGGCGCGGAGATCCCGACGTTCCTGTCGTACGTCACGGAAAAGCGCCTGTCCAAGCACAAGGACGAGTGGGGCAAGGGCGCCATCGAGGGCGTGGCCGGTCCGGAGTCGGCGGCGTCGGCCTCGGCGGCGGGCACCCTGGTGTCGATGCTGACCCTGGGCCTGCCCACCACGGCGGTCGCGGCCGTCATGCTGGCCGCCTTCCAGCAGTACGGCATCCAGCCCGGCCCGCTGCTCTTCGAGCGCGAACCCGATCTGGTGTGGGGCCTGATCGCCTCGCTCTTCGTCGGCATGGTGCTGCTGCTGGCGCTCAACCTGCCGCTGGCGCCACTGTGGGCGAAGCTGCTGCGCATTCCGCGGCCGTACCTGTACGCCGGGATCATGTTCTTCGCGGCGGTCGGCGCGTACGCGGTCGGCGGTGAGGTGATCGACCTGGTGATCCTGCTGATCATCGGCCTGATCGGCTTCGGCATGCGCCGCTACGGCCTGCCGGTGCTGCCCGCCGTCATCGGCGTGATCCTCGGCCCGAACGCCGAGCAGCAGCTGCGGCGCGCGCTCCAGATCAGTGACGGCAGCGTGACGGGGCTGTTCAACACGCCGTTCGCGGTGACGGTGTACGCGGTGATCGTGCTCCTGCTGGCCTGGCCGCTGCTGAGGAAGGCGGTGACGCGCAGGCGCGTGGCGGCCTGACGCGCGTGATGCCGTGGGGGCGTGGCTCGGCCGAGCCACGCCCCCACGGCGTTTCTCAGGGCACCGACTCCCGTATGCCGTCGGGGAAGCGGATCTCCACGCTCCCGTCGGCTCCGGTCCATACTCGGGCGCCCTCGACCAGGGCGTGCGCCACCGGGTCGGCACTGAGCACGACCAGTGTCACCATCAGGCGCGTACCTCCGGGGTGGGACGGCAGCGTCAGGAGCGGCGTCGCCGAGTGGTGCCCGTACGCATTGCTGCCCACGGCCGCTACGACCGCGCCCTCGTCGTCGCCCCACCCGTGCAGGCCGATGAGCGTGCTGGTCAGGCCGTCCGGGCGGCGGGCCAGGGCCCAGCCGGGGCCGGTCCGGGCGGCCGGTGGCGCGGTGTCGTCGGCGACGGCCCAGCCGCCCTCGCGCACGGGCGTGCCGGGGGGCGCGTCGACGCGATGCACCCGGACCTCCCAGGGGCCGTGCACCACGCTGACCGTCTCGATGCGGTGTCCTTCGCTGTCGCCCGGGAGCAGGGCCCGGTGCCAGGAGGCGGCCCGGGGGCCGTCGACGCCGAGGGGGTGGATGCGGCCGCGGGGGGTGGGGGTGCCGTCGGGGGCGAGCAGCGCGATGTGGTTGTCGGGGCCCACCCGCGGTGCCGGTGGTGTCTCGGGGGCCGTGGCGCTGGAGTAGGCGAAGCGGGCGTAGTGGGGACTGTCGTCGGCGGCCGCCGGTGGGGGCGGCAGGCGGTCACTGCCGTGGTTGACGAGCCGGACGATCCCGTCGGCGGCGGTGGAGTGCAGCAGCCAGCCCGGCGCCGGTAACGAGAGGCGCACGTCGGCCGTCTCCACCGGGCCGGGTTCCTCGGGCGCCGTCCACACGGGGTGGTCGGCGGGCAGGAGCAGGCCGAGGAAGGCCTTGCTCGCCCAGTACGGGGAGGCGGGGCCCGAGTACCGCTGGGTGACGGGGAGGAAGGGGCCGTACCAGCCGAGCGTGAGCAGCCCGTGCTCGTCGGGCACGCCGCGCTCGGCGAAGTGCTTCAGCGCGCCGGAGGCCAGGCGGCGGGTGCGGCCGGGCGGCAGCGGGGTGGCGTCGGAGAGGACACCCGCCCACAGGGGGGCCGCCGTCGCGAACCGGTAGGTGAGGGAGCGGCCCTGGTGGACCGGTGCGCCGTCGGCGCCGAAGAAGTGCTGGTGGTCGTGGAGGAACGAGCGCAGGCGCCTTTGGTGTTCCGCCACCAGCCGGGGGTCGGCGCGCGGCCCCGCGATACGGGCCCACAGGACCGGGTACAGGTGCAGCGCCCAGGCGTTGTAGTAGTCGAACTTGCGGCCGTCGCCGTCGGTGTACCAGCCGTCGCCCCGGTACCAGTCCTCCAGGCGTGCCAGGCCCGCGTCGATCTCGCTGCGGCTGTGCGGGGCGCCGACGGAGGCGAGGAACTCCTCGGTGATGACCTGGAACAGCCGCCAGTTGGAGTCGTTGACCACGGCTCCGACGAAACCGCCCAGCCAGTCGGCGACCCGCTGCCGTACCCGGTCGTCGAGCCGGTCCCAGAGCCAGGGGCGGGTCTCGTGCAGGGCGATCGCGAGGGACGCGGCCTCCACCATGGGCTGGGACCGGTCGGTGATGGGCGGCCAGCGGTCGGGGCCGCGCGGGTCGGTGCCGGCCGCGAGCCCGGCCGCGTACCGCTCGATCAGCCCGGACACACCCTGCCCGCCCGAACCGGCGATACGGAACGCGGCCAGCAGGAAGGAGCGGGCGAACCCTTCGAGACCGTCCGACCAGGGCCCGGAGTGGCTGGGCGGGCCGGGCAGCCGGTACTGGGCCAGGCCCGGGGAGGCGTACGGCGTGAGGGCGTCGAGGAGGCGGTCGGCGATGGCCTCCCAGTGGGCGCGGGTCCAGCCGGTGAGGGGCGAGGTCAGCGGGTCCGGGGGTGGCAGGTGGGGCAGGTGGGGGAGGTGCGTCGGGTCGGGGAGCGACACGTGCGGCGCGCTCATGCGGGTGCGGTTCCTCCGTTGGTCACAGGGCACGCCCGGGCGGGGGCGCGCCGACGCTGTCGCGTACGACGATGTGGGTGCCGAGCAGATGGTGGGCCCCGGCGGCGTGCTCGGGGTCGCGCAGCGCGATGCGCACGGCGGCGCGGCCGAGTTCCTCCGCGGGGGTGCGGACGGTGGTGAGGGGCGGGTTGAAGTCCTCGGCGAGCGGGATGTCGTTGTAGCCGACGACCGAGATGTCGCCGGGGACGCGCAGTCCGGCGTCGGCGATGGCCCGCAGGGCGCCGGCGGCGACCATGTCGTCCCCGGCGAAGACAGCGGTGAACTCCCGCCCGGCCTTGAGGAGTTCGGTCATCGCCCGGTGACCGGCGGCCCTGCCGAGTCCGCAGTCGACGACGTGTGCGGCCTCGGGCGGCAGCCCGTGCTCGGCGAGGGCGGCCCGGTAGCCGGCGACACGGGCGTCGAGGGCGGTGTTGCCGGGCAGTCCGCCGAGGAAGACGATCCTGCGGTGGCCGGCCGACAGCAGATGGGCGGTGATGGCGCGGGCCCCGGCCTCGTTGTCGAACTCGACGACGAGGGCGGGGATCTCGGGGTCGGGCGCGGGCCGGCCGCAGAGCACGAGCCGGGCTCCGGAGGAGTCGAGGGCGTGGGCGTAGTGGGCGACGCGCTCGCGGTAGGCGTCGTCCTCGACGACCCCGCCGACCAGGATCACCAGCCGGGCGCCCTCCTCCCGCATGAGCTGCACGAACTCCATCTCGCGCTGCGCGGCGCCGCCGGTGGCGCCGACCACGCAGAGCCAGCCGCGGTCGGCGGCCTCCGCCTCCACGCCCTCGGCGACCTGGGCGTAGAAGGGGCTGGTGACCTGGCGGACCACGACGGCGGCCATCTTGCGGCCGCCGCCGACCAGGGCGCGGGCGTGCGCGTTGGCCACGTAGTCGAGGTCGCGGGCCGCGCGCAGGACCCGGGCCCGGGTCGCCGCGGGCACCGGGTGGTTGCCGCTGAGCGCGCGGGAGGCGGTGGCCGTCGACACGCCCGCCCGCTCGGCGACCTCGCGGATCGTGACCCGTCCCTTGGACACCATGTCGTTCCCCATCCCCCGCGTCTCCTCTTCCGCCCACCGCTGTTCAGGCGTTGGCCGCGTAGTCCTTCGCGTACTCCTCGGCCATTCTGTCGCCGCCCCGGCTCCGCCACTTCTTCACCGCCGCGTCCCACTCGGACATCGGCAGTCGTCCGGCGATGATGCCGGTGATCGTGTCGTCCAGGAACGTCTTGAGGGTGGCGCCCTGGGAGTTGTTCGTCGCGGACTGGAGCCCGAAGGAGGCGTCGCGGATGGCATGCGGTACGACCTTGCGCTGCCAGGCGTGCAGGGCGCGCACGGCGTCGGGCATGCCGGGCACGAAGAGTACCTGGGGGCCTTCGGCGAGGTACTTCAGCGGCAGGTTGGTGTTGTTCTCGACCTCGCCCAGCTTGGTGGGTCCGGGCGAGCCGTCCTTGCCGCGGGTGAAGTGGACGCCCTCGACTCCGTAGTGGACGAGTTCCCACTCCTGACTGCCGAAGGGCGCGGCGAGGTAGTCGAGGATGCGCAGCAGCAGTTCGATGCGCTCCTTCTTGGCCTGCTTCAGGACGGTGTAGCCGAAGGAGCGGCGGGCGGCGACGATGCCGCCGGGCTCGCCGCCGATGCTGTACGGCAGGGCCGCGGCGGGGCTCATCTTGCCCTTGGACTCCTGGTACTTGGGCAGGTAGGCGCCGAATCCGTCCTGCATGGAGCCGACGGTGCCGTTGTAGTAGAGGGTCGTCAGGTCGATCTGGGAGATGGACGTGGCGTCGGGGTGGTAGGAGCCGTTCTTGCGCAGCTGGGCCTGGAAGGCGATCGACGCCTTGTAGCGCTCGTCGGCGGCGGCCGGCAGGAAGGTGCCGTCCTTGGTGACGGCCCAGCGCTGGGGTGCGTTGTGGGCGGCGGAGTGGTAGGCGTTGCCGAACAGGGAGCCGTTGGCGGCGCCGAGCATGTACGTCCTGCCGCGGGTGCCCTGCCGGGCCACGGCGGTGAAGTCCTCGGCCGTCCAGCCTTCCTTCATCCCCGCGTCGGCGAACATGTCCTGGTTGATCCAGAGGGTGGAACCGGGCAGCGGACGTTCCAGCGGGATGCCGTAGATGCGGCCGCCGATGCGGCCCATGTCGCGCCAGGCGTGGGTGGGGATGTTGGCGAGGTTGGGGTAGTCGGTGATCGCGTCGCCCGACAGATACGGCGTGAGGTCCTGGGCACGGCGCTGCACGAACTGTGCCTCGCGGGGCAGGGTGAAGCCGGCGAACATGTTGATGATGTCGGGCAGGGCGTCGGCGTCACCCGCCATCACGGTCGCCATCTTCTTCTGGTAGTCGGCCTGGGAGATGATCGTGTATTCGATCTTCACGCCGAGGGCCTTCTCGACGGCCGCCCAGAAGCGGTTCTGCGAGGCGGGCTTGGGCGGTGTGCCGAACGAGACGGTCATGACACGGACGGTGGAGCCGTCGCCCGGGGTGCGGGAGACGGACTTGACCAGGTCGGACGGGTATGAGGTGTAGCCGGCCTGGACACCGGCGTCGGTGGGGGCCAGGTCGGGCTTCGGCCCCGCGGCGGGCCGGTACGCCGGCCAGGGGGCGAGCTTCTTGCCGGCGTTGGAGACGCCGCTGTCGCCGGAGTCCGAGGAGCACGCGGTCAGCAGACCGGGGACGGAGACGGCGGCGCCGCCCACCGTCATGGAGCGCAGGAGGGTGCGTCGGGACATGCGGGGCATGGGTGAACCACCTCGTGTCAGCTCTTGATGGCGCCGGTGAGCACGCCCTTGGTGAAGTACTTCTGCAGGAAGGGATAGACGAGCAGGATCGGCACGGTGGCGATCACGAGCACCGCCATCTGCACGGTCTGCGGGGCGGTGACGGTGGCCTCGCCGGTGGTCGCGTCGGTCAGTCCGGCACCGGACACCACATAGGTGCGCAGCACCTGCTGGAGCGGCCAGTGGTCGCTCTCCAGATACAGCGAGGCGTAGAACCAGGAGTTCCAGTAGGCGACGGCGTAGAACAGGCCGACGACGGCGAGCGCGGCCTTGGACAGCGGCAGCACCACCGACACCAGCACCCGCCAGTCCCCCGCCCCGTCCAGCCGGGCCGCCTCGTACAGCTCCTCGGGGATCGACTGGAAGAAGCCGCGCAGGACGACCAGGTTGAACACGTTGACCAGGACGGGCAGGACGAGCGAGGCGTACGAGTCGAGCAGGCCGAGTTCCTTGACGAGCAGGAAGCTCGGGATCATGCCGGGCGGGAAGAGGAACGTGAACAGCACCAGCAGCAGGACGGGTCTGCCGCCGAAGACGCCCGGGCGGGACAGCGCGTAGGCCAGGGACACCGTGCAGGCGAGGCTGAGCAGGGTGCCGACGATCGTCACGCCCGCGCTGACGCCGAGGGCGTGGGTGACGATGCCGCCGTCGAAGATGTCGCGGTAGGCGTCGAGCGTGGGTTCGCTGGGCCACAGCACCCAGCCGCCGTTGTCGACGACCTCCTGGGTGGACGCCAGTGAGGTCGACACGATCACCAGGAACGGCACGCACACCAGCAGCACGACCGCGGCCAGGGCGAGGGCCTTCGCGGCCTGGGTGAGCGGCCGGGGCTTCTCCATCCAGCCGGGCCGGGCGGACGCGCTCACTTGTAGACCCCCTGTTCGCCGAGGCGGTGGGCGACCTTGTTGGCCGCGTAGACGAGGAGGGCGCCGACGACCCCCTTGAACAGACCCGCGGCGGCCGCGAAGCCGTAGTCGCCGCCGACGATGCCCTGGTAGTAGACGAAGGTGTCGATGACCTCGGCGGTCTGAGGGCCGACCGCGTCGCGTTGCAGCAGCATCTGCTCGAAGCCGACGGAGAGGATGTCGCCGAGCCGCATGATGATCAGCAGCACGATCACCGGGCGGATGGCGGGCAGGGTGACGTGCCAGAAGCGCCGCCAGGGTCCGGCGCCGTCGATGGCGGCGGCCTCGTACTGCTGCTCGTCGACCTGGGCGAGCGCGGCGAGGAAGATGATCGTGCCCCAGCCGGCGTCCTTCCAGATCACCTGGGCGACGACGAGCGGTTCGAACGCGTCGGGGTTGCCGATGATGTCGACGGTGTGCAGACCGGCCCCGCTCAGGCCGCTGTTGAGCAGGCCGGTGTCCCCCAGCACCTGCTGGAAGAGCGCGACGACGATCACCCACGAGATGAAGTGCGGCAGATACGCCACCGACTGCACGAACCGGCGCACCGAGCTCCAGGTGAGCGTGTGCAGCAGCAGGGCGAGGCCGAGCGGCACCGGGAAGTAGAAGACCAGCTGGAGGACGGCGATCCAGAGGGTGTTGAGGACCGAGTCCCAGAACGCCGCGTCCTCGAACATGCGCTGGAAGTTGCCCGGGCCCACCCAGGGGCTGCCCCACAGGCCGTCGAAGGGCACGTACTCCTTGAACGCGATGACGTTGCCGGCGAGTGCGCCGTAGTGGAACAGCAGGAAGTAGGCGACACCGGGGAGCATGAGCAGGAACAACGTCCGGCTCTGAAAACCTTTACGTTGACGCTTCACCCCATCGGGATCACGTCGGCCCGGACTCACCCCCTTCGTACCTGCACGTTCCCGTAAGTCAGTTGCCACGGCTCCCCCTCACCTCGGCGCGTCCGGTGAAGGGAAGTTAAAACGCTTTCACTGCCCGGTCAACACTTCTGACACAGACGGGACTTCACGCCGAGAGCAGCCCCCGGCCGAACCAGTCGGAGGACGAACGCACGCCGGGCAGGGCGAAGAAGTAGCCGCCGCCGGTCGGGGAGATGTAGTCCACGAGGGGTTCGTCGATCAGCCGGGTCTGGGTGGCCTCGAACTGGCGCCGCACGTCCTGCTGATAGCAGCAGAAGACCAGGCCCATGTCGAGGTTGCCGACGCTGTCGACGCCCCGGTCGTAGTTGTAACCTCGGCGCAGGATACGGGAGTTGCCGGTCGCCGCGGTGCGCGGGTTCGCGAGCCGGATGTGGGCGTCGAGCGGAATGGCCGCGCCGTGCGGGTCCTTGGCGTAGTTCGGGCTGTCGGTCTCCCTGGCGCCGTCCAGCGGGGCACCGGTGTCCTTGCGCCGGCCGAACATCTGCTCCTGCTCGGTCAGCGACACCCGGTCCCAGAACTCCACCAGCATCCGGATGATCCGGACGACCTGGTAACTGCCCCCGGTCGCCCAGCCGGGTTCGCCCTGCCCGTCTCCCACCCACACGAGGTGGTCCATCTCGCGGGCCGACGCGACGTCCGGATTGACGATGCCGTCCTTGAAGCCCAGCAGGTTGCGCTGGGTGCCGCTGGGCCGCGGCACGTTCTGGAAGCCGTCGACTCGCCACCGGATCTGCATCGCCCCCCGGGTGTGCTTGGCGATGTCGCGCAGCGCGTGCAGCACGGTGTCCTGCCGGTCCGCGCAGATCTGGAGGGACAGGTCGCCGTGGCACTCGGCGGGATTCAGGTCGTCGTTGGGGAAGGTCCGCATGGGCGTGAGCCGGCGCGGCTTGGCCTTGGCGAGTCCGTAGCGGCCGTCGAAGAGGGAGGCCCCGACGCCGACGGTCACGGTGAGCGCGTCGGCCGGGACGACCGGGCCGAGGATGCCGTTGTCCGAGGGCGGGGCGCCGACACCCAGGTCGGTGGGTGTGCCGCCGGCGGTGAGGAAACGGGCTCGCTCGGTCAGGGTCCGCAGCAGGCCGGCCAGTTCCGCGCGGTCGCCGGTGATGACGTCGAAGGAGACGAAGGCAGCGGCCTTCTGCTGAGGGGTGAGGATTCCGGCCTGGTGGATGCCGTGGAAGGGCACGGCGGCGGCGTTCTCCTCGGCCGCCCGGGCCACTTGAGCCGCTGGGGCCGTGCCGTCGCGGGTCTCGGCGAGCGCTGCGCCTCCCCCGGCGAGGACCGCGCCCGCGGCTCCGGCGCCCAGGGCCGTCCTGACGAACGAACGGCGGCCGGCGTGGGCGGGGCAGCCGGGCGGAGGCGTGTCAGCGGACGGCATGGGGACGTTCCCTTCGGCGTGTTGGTTGTGCTGGCGGCGGCCGGTGCTCACGCGGACTTCCTGATCTCCAGCAGGTCCGGCACCGGCGAGAGGTCTTCCAGGAGCTGCCCCGTGGCCCCGTCGATCCGGGCCTTCGCGGTCCGGCCGAGCCGGTCGACGGGGGTCCAGCGGCCGTCACGGTGCTCGGCGTCGAGCAGCGTCCAAAGCCGCGCGATGTCCGCGTCGACCGCAGGGAGAAGGTGCGGAGCCCGGTTGGTGAGCAACGGCCGGAGTACGGTGAGCAGTTCGCGCGTACCGGCGAGGTTGGCGTCGGCCGTGGCCAGTCCGGTGCCGCTGCCCTGGTCGGTGTCGCCGGTCAGCTCGAACTGGAGGGTGTTCTCCATGATCTCGTGCGCGCGCAGGGGCAGGTCGGAGGCGTCGAAGTCCTGATGCGGAAAGGCCTTCCGCAACCCGGCGGAATCGGCGGCCAGTTGCCGTGCCGGGCCCTTGAGCTCGTCTGCCGACTGGCCGTGCCACAGCCCGTACTCGATCCGCTGGAAGCCGGTGAAGTCCTTGTCGTGGACCCCGTCCGGCAGACCGTCGGGCCGGCCGTTGATCTTCCGGTCGAAGTCGTCGAAGGTGCCGTAGGCGGCGCCGAGGGAGGCGTAGGTACGGTGCGCGGTCAGCCAGTCGGCGCGTGCCGTGTCCAGGTGCCCGGCGCGGATGTCTTCGCCGAGTTTCCGGGTCTCGGTGACGAGGGTGGCCAGGCCCCGGTTCACATACGCCTTGTACACCCGCAGCGGTCCCGCGAGATCCTCCTCGGAGACGGGGACGACAGCCCCGGCCCCGGCTGCGCCGCCGACCCGGACCGCCTTGGAGGTGACGGCCTTGCCGTCGGTGGGGACACAGCGCCAGGCGTACGTACCGCCCGCGACGGTGACGACCAGGTCCCGGGTGGTGCCGGGGGCCAGGCCCTCGATCTCGCCGTAGACCGCGTTGGTGGCCGGGTCGATGAGGTACACCTCGGCCGTCTGGTCGCCGGTGTTGCGCATCTGGAAGGTCCGCCGCCCCCGCTCGGGCGCGGTGAAGCCCTGACCGCAGTCCTTGGCGGAGACGGCGACCGTCTCGCCCCCGGCGGGTTTGGGGCGCGCCAGGGCGACGACGAGCCCGGCCAGGAGGGCGGGCACGGCGACGACGGCGACAGGGAGGAGCCAGGCAGAGCGGCGGCGACTGGGTGCGAGGGTGGGCTGGGGCGTCGGGGCCTTCGCGGGCCCGGGCGGCGTTACGGACGTGGACGGAGGCGGTGTTGAGGACGCGGACGTGACCGGTGTCGGGATCGGGGTCCGTGTCGGTGACGGTGACGGTGACGGTGTCGGTGTCGGGGTAGCTCCCCTCGCTCCCCGCACGAACAGCGTCATCACCACGCCGAGATACCCGACGTACCCCGCCACCTGAAGCCACGTCATCGTCGGCGTCAGATTGAGCACGCCCTGGAGCAGCGTGCTGTACCAGGACCCGGCGTCGACGCTGCCGCTCAGGTCGACCGCGTAGGACGTCCCGCCGGGCAGGACCCCGCCCTCCTGGAGATCGCGCAGCCCGTAGCCGAGAACGCCCGCGGCGATCACGACGAGGACGGCGCCGGTAGCCGTGAAGAAGCGGGTGAGGTCGATGGAGAGCACCCGGCGGTAGAGCCCCCAGCACAGCACCGCCGCCAGAACGAGCCCGACGCCCGCGCCGGTCAAGGGCCCGGCCGACTCGTCCGCCGCGCGGGCCGTGGTCCACAGGAACAGGGCGGTTTCCAGGCCCTCCCGCCCCACCGCCAGGAAGGAGGTGAGGACCAGCACACCGGCGCCCATGGTCAGTGCCTCGGTGACCTTCTCCTTGATCTCTCCGGCCAGGCTGCGGGCCGAGCGGCGCATCCAGAACACCATCGCGGTCACGAAGGCGACGGCCACCACACTCAGCATGCCGCCGAAGGCTTCCTGGGCGGTGGTGGAGAGGGACGCGGCGGTGAAGGTGAGGACCGCGCCGAAGCTCAGGGAGAGCGCGATCGCGGCCAGTACGCCGGTCCACACCTGCGGCAGACGGGACTTGGCGCCCGCCCGCACGAGGGTGGCGACCAGCACGGAGACGATGAGGCCGGCTTCCAGTCCTTCCCTCAGTCCGATCAGGAAGCTCGGAAACGCGTCGTCCCACATGTGTTGCGGCCCTCCCGGCCCTCCGCCCCGACCCACCACGCAAGCGAGTTAGCCAAGGCATGCCTTACCGACGCCGACCATCATGACCTCGACTCTCTGGGCATCTGGTCACGAATAGCTCATGGCACGGCAAAAGGAGGGAGTCCTAGGGCGTGTCCGTAAAGTCCCGTCGTCCGCCCGGAGGGCGGGCCCTGCGGCGTTCGGTGCGTGCTCTCGGCGTGCCGGGCGGACGCCCGCGTACTGGTTGTACGCGGGTGGTCGCCCGGTGCGGCGAGAGTGCGTGCCGGGCGTCGCAGGGCAGGCGGGACTTTGCGGACACGCCCTAGCTGCCCATCGGGCCGGGGGAGGGTGCCGGGCCTGGCTCAACCGGACGGCGTGGCCGAGGACCACACGCCGAACCACTGTTCGGCGCCGAACTCCTCGAACCGCTCCACCTCGGTGAACCCCAGCTTCGCCGCCGGCCGCATCGAGCGGTCGTTGGCGGTCTGGGTGCAGAGCACCACCGGCTCACCGGGAAGCGCGTCGGCGAACCAGCCGAAGCGGCCGGCCGTCGTCCACGGCACACCGGGCCGGACACAGCCTGCCGGTCGGCATCAGCTGGGCATTACGGTGGGACGACGAGGGCCTCCTGGATGCCGGTTGTAGATGTCGCAATCCACACCGAACCCAGGGGCCCTCACCTCTTTCAAGGACCGCTCAAGGCGTGCCGCCTGTCACCAACGTCCCGGAACAGCACACCTAGTAGTGCTTCGTTACGTTGTGTGATCTTCCCTGGTGGTGGGCATCGTTCTGGTATGAGGTTGGGGGAGGTGGAACGGCTCCGGGGTGAGTTAGCGGAGTTCGTTGCCGATGCGTTCGCCTCGCTGCCGCGGCGGGATCAGCGGCGATGGGGTGCGTGTTATCTGCGTGGTCTGATGCTGGACGGCCGGCGGAAATCGATCCAGCCGATGGCCGAGCGGCTGCCGGACGGGAACATGCAGGCCCTGCAGCAGTTCGTGAACCAGTCGCCGTGGGATCCGCTGCCGGTGCGGCGGCGGATCGCCGAGCGGCTGTCCGAGGTGATCACGCCCGAGGTGTGGGTGGTGGACGACGTGTCGTTTCCCAAGTGCGGCACCGCGTCGGTGGGGGTGGCCCGGCAGTACTGCGGGGCGGTCGGGAAACGAGCGAACTGCCAGGTCGCGGTCAGTGTCCATGCCGCCACCGACACCGCGTCCTGCCCGCTGGACTGGCAGTTGTATCTGCCGCGCGAGTGGACGGATACGCCGGAGCGGTGCCGCAGGGCAGGAGTGCCCGACGAGGTGGTGCACCAGGAGAAGTGGCGCCTGGCGCTCGGCCTGCTCGACACGCTCGGCGAGTGGCAGCTGAAGGCGCCGGTCGTGGTCGCCGATGCCGGCTACGGCGTCAGCACCCCGTTCCGGCTCGGTCTTCAACAGCGCGGGCTGTCCTATGTGCTGGCGCTGACCGGGAAGGAAGTCGCCCACCCGGAGAATGCCGAGCCGCACCAGCCCGCTTACGGCGGGCTCGGGCCGCCGACGCTGCCCCGGTATCGCACTGCACCGCGGGCCGTCTCGGTCCTCGCAGCCGAGGCCGGTGCCGGCCGGTTCACCGAGGTGACATGGCGCCAGGGCAGAAAGGGCGCGATGACCTCACGGTTCGCGGTCCTGTCCGTGCGGCCTGCGGGCAAGCAGGCCCTGGCCGCAGCTCAGGAGGCGGGCGGCGGCCGCAACCGGTGGGACGGCGTCCTGCCCACCCAGACGCTCCTGGTCGAATGGCCGGACGGCCAGGGCACTCCGACCGGCTACTGGATATCGAACCTGCCCGCCACCACCCCGGTCGCCGACATGGTGCGGTGGGCGAAGATGCGCTGGCGGATCGAGCACGACTACCGCGAACTCAAGCACGGCCTGGGACTGGACCACTTCGAGGGCCGCACCTGGCGCGGCTGGCACCACCACGTCACCCTCGTCACCGCCGCCCAGGCATTCCTCACCCTCCGGCGGCTCGACCCAAAAGTCCGCACACCGGCCTGACCCTCTACCAGGTCCTCGACCTCCTCCAGGACCTGCTGAGGTGCTGGGCCGGTGAATGCACCACCTGCGGACGCCCCCTACCCACCCCGCGCAGCCGCCGCAGACAGCCCAGAACCTAACGAAGCACTACTAGGCGGTTTCGTTTGGATCACCGTTCAGCCGCCGCCTGTGCCCTACAGGGTTACCAGGATCTTGCCGGTGTGCGCGTTGGACTCCATCAGCCGGTGCGCGTCGGCGACGCGGTCCAGCCCATCGAAGGTCTCGGCGATCACGGGCGCCAGCGTGCCGTCGGTCAGTCCCGAGCCGATGTATGCGGCGGCGCGCCGCCGGAGGTCGGAACGCTCCAAGAGAGTGCCGTTGTTGTACATGTGCACCGTCTGGGGCCAGTTCAGACCCAACTGCGCCGGACGCGGGTCGAGCCAGCCGTACAGCACCGCCGTGCCGTGCGGGGCGAGGGCGTCGCCCAGTGCGGCGAAACCAGGACCGCCGATGGCGTCGAAGACGATCTCGGTGCCCTTGCCCCCGGTGATCCGGCGGACCTCTGCGACCAGGTCATCGGAGTCCGTCGCGATCACATGAGCCGCGCCGAGCTCCAAAAGCCGCTGCCGCTTCCGCGGGCCGCGCGTGGTGGCGATGGGAATCGCGCCGTGCCGCAGGGCCGTCTGGATCGCGGCCGTGCCGACACCGCTCGACGCGCCGGTGATCACCACATGGTCGCCGGGGGCCATTCCGGCGGTCTCCACCAGCCCGCCGTATGCGGTCGTGTACGTCAGCCAGGCCGCCGCCGAGGTCACGGCGTCGGCGCCGACGGGGCGATGTACCACCGACTCCTGCGGCAACACAACCCGCTCGGCGTACACGCCGTGGACCCCGAAGTCGAAGTCGGCCGCGGCCATCACCGGGTCGCCGGGCACGAAGCCGGTCACGCCCTCGCCGACCGCCTCGACGACCCCGGCGGCCTCGTAGCCGAGTCGTGAGCCAGGCAGGGTGGGTGGGTAGTAGTAGGTGCCCGCGCGGAAGAGGGCGTCGGCGCGGTTGAGGCCGATCGCGTCCACACGGAACAGCACCTCACCGGGGCCAGGCGGGCCGATCGGCACGTCCTCGACGCGAAGCACTTCGGGGCCGCCGAGTTCGTGGAAGAGAACCGCCTTGGTGTGCAGGGAAGTCGTCATGGAGACGACGCTATGTATCAACCACGAGACGATCCATGTCGGATTGTCTTCTCTTACTGTCCGATCGTCTCGCGGACCGCATGCCGTACGGTTCGAGCATGGATGTGCTCAGCGACGCGGTCGCCGCCATGCGCACGGGACGACCGCACTCCTCCCGCACGGCGCAGACCGCTCCGTGGGGCGTGCGGTTCCCCGCCTCGCAGGGCGCCGGATTCCACGTCGTACTCCAGGGCGCGGCCTGTCTCCTGCGCCCCGGGGAAGCCGCTCCGGTGCCCCTCGGGTTCGGCGACGTGGTCTTCCTGCCGCACGGCTACGGGCATGCCCTGGCCGACCATCCCGACACTCCCCTGGAGGACTTCGCGCTGGGGCCGGACGGATCGTGGCCGGTGCTGGCGGATCCCGGCCCCGGTCTGGACGACGCGGACACGGTGCTGCTCTGCGGTGCCTACCAGTTGAACCGGTCGCGGGCGCACCCGCTGCTCTCGGAGCTGCCTCCAGTCGTCCACATCCGGTCCGGGATCGGGACACACCACGGCCTCCGGTCCGCCCTCGACCTGCTAGGCGCGGAACTGGCGGACCCGCACCCCGGCTCCGACGCGATCGTCTCCGGCCTCCTGGACACGCTGCTGGTGTACCTGCTGCGCACCTGGTGGCTGCGGAAATCCGCGGAGAGGCAGGAGGCGACGGGCTGGGCGGCAGCCCTGCGGGACCCCGCGGTGACCACCGCACTGCAGGCGATGCACTCCGACCCGACCCTGCCCTGGACGGTGGAGGGGCTGGCCTCCCATGCCGGCCTGTCCAGGGCCGCATTCGCGCGCCGTTTCACCACCCTGGTGGGCAAGTCGCCCCTGGCCTACCTGACCTGGGTGCGCATGACGGCGGCGGGCCGACTGCTGCGCTCGGGCGACACGCCGCTGCGCGCCGTGGCGGAACGCGCGGGCTATACCTCGGAGTTCGCCTTCGCCAAGGCGTTCAAACGCGAGTACGGCATCCCACCTGGGAAGTACCGTCAGCGTCCCGCGGCTGCCGCCGGTCGCTAGGGCTTTTGTTTGGGTCATCGGCGGACCACAGGAAGATGCCGGCGATGTGGAGTCCGGCCAGGTAGATGGTGGCGGCCTTGTCGTAGCGGGTGGTGATGCCGCGCCACTGTTTGAGGCGGTTGATGCACCGCTCGACGTGTTGCCCTCTTTGCAGGTCTCGCGGTCGAAGGCTGGCGGCCTGCCGCCTCGGCCGCCCCGTCGCAGCCGGTGGCCACACTGATCCGCCGGGACCGGGACAACCGCCGCGCCGGCCTTTACCGGTTCGCCGCCGGGCTCCCCCGTCACGCTCATCAGTCCGCCGGCTTCCGCGCGGCACCGCACGAGTTGCCCTCACCCCTCTTGACGCGTCAATGACAACAGTGGCTTGATGCATGGGAGCGCTCCCACCTCTCAGGGAAGGGATCACCATGCGCACAACCCGCCGCTCCTCCTCGCGCTTACGCATCATCCCGGTTCTCGGCCTCCTCGCCGCGCTGCTCCTCCCCCTCGGCATCACGTTCGCGCCCCGGGCCACGGCCGCACCGACGGCGGACCCCGTCCGCGTCATGCCGCTCGGCGACTCGATCACCGGCTCGCCGGGCTGCTGGCGAGCGGTCCTCTGGAACCGGCTGCTGAACAGCGGGTACAAGGACATCGACTTCGTCGGCACCCTCCCTCCGCAGGGCTGCGGACAGGCGCACGACGGCGACAACGAGGGGCACGGCGGTGAGCTGGTGACCAACGTCGCCGATCAGAACCTGCTGCCGGGCAGGCTCGCGGCCACGCGACCGGACATCGTTGTCATGCACTTCGGCACGAACGACGTGTGGAGCAGTATCTCCCCCGACCGCATCCTCGCCGCCTACACCAAGCTAGTGACGCAGATGAGGGCCTCCAATCCGGACATGCGGATCCTCGTCGCGCAGCTCATCCCCATGAACCCGGCCAGTTGCGCGGCCTGCGCGCAGCGCGTCGTCGACTTCAACGCGCGGATCCCCGACTGGGCGCGGGCCACCAGCACCGAACGCTCCCCGCTCACCGTGGTCGACCAGTGGACGGGCTTCAGCACCGCCACGGACACCTACGACGGGGTGCACCCCAACGCCTCCGGTGACAACAAGATCGCCGCCCGCTGGTTCCCGGCCCTGGCGGCGGTCCTCGACGCCGGCGTCCCCCAAAACCCCGGCGGCCCCGGTGGCCCCGGTGACCCGGGACAACCCGCGGCCTGCACGGCCCGCTTCCGGGCTGTCTCCTCATGGCAGGGCGGCTACCAGGGAGAGGTGACCGTGACGAACACGTCCGCCTCCGCCGCCTCGGGCTGGACCGCGACCGTCGTACCGGCGAACGGCGCGCGCCTCGACCAGGTCTGGAACGGCACCCTCAGCACGGCCGCGGACGGTACCGCCACCGTCACGAACGCGGCGTGGAACGGCGCGTTGGCGCCCGGCGCGAGCGCCACGTTCGGTTTCGTCGCCACCGCCCCGGCAACGGCCGGCGCCCCGGCGGCGACCGTCACGTGCACGGCGAAGAGTTCCGGCACCTGACGCCCGGCGTGGACAGGACCGGCCCGACGACGCGCTCGGCATCGACGACCAACTCACCGCTCCCTCCCCAGGTTTGGAACGCGAACCCGAACAGGCCCCACCCCAACCCCACCCCCCTCCGGAGCCGCCATGAGACCCCGCACCGCCCCCACCCCACGCGTGGCCACCGTGGCCGTCGCCCTCCTCGGCCTCCTGCTCTCCTTCCTCTCCCTCGGCACACCGGCGCACGCCGCCCCCACCGGCTTCCGCATCGACAACGGCCGGCTGCTGGAGGCGTCCGGGAACGACTTCGTGATGCGGGGCGTCAACCACGCCCACACCTGGTTCCCGGACCGGATCAGCTCCCTGGCGCACATCAAGGCCAAGGGCGCCAACACCGTCCGCGTAGTTCTCTCCAGCGGTGACCGCTGGACCCGCAACGACACCGCCGACGTGGCGAACGTGGTCTCCCAGTGCAAGCAGAACCGGCTGATCTGTGTGCTGGAGGTGCACGACACCACCGGGTACGGCGAACAGAGCGGAGCCGTCACGCTCTCCCGCGCCGCCGACTACTGGATCAGCGTGCAGAGCGCGCTGACCGGTCAGGAGGACTACGTCATCGTCAACATCGGCAACGAGCCGCACGGCAACACCGGCTACACGGCCTGGACGGCCGACACCAAGGCAGCCATCCAGAAGCTGCGCACCGCCGGGTTCGACCACACGATCATGGTCGACGCCCCCAACTGGGGCCAGGACTGGGCCTTCACCATGCGGGACAACGCCGCCTCGGTCTTCGCCGCCGACCCGGACGCCAACACGATCTTCTCGATCCACATGTACGGCGTCTTCGACACGGCAGCCGAGATCACGGACTATCTGAACCGGTTCGTGACTGCCAAACTCCCCATCGTCGTCGGCGAGTTCGGTCACGACCACTCGGACGGCAACCCCGACGAGGACACCATCCTGGCCGTTGCCCAGCAACTCCGCCTGGGCTACCTCGGCTGGTCCTGGAGCGGCAACGGCGGCGGCGTCGAGTACCTGGACATGGTCACGAACTTCGACCCGAACCAGCTCACCAGCTGGGGGCAGCGCCTGTTCAACGGCGCGAACGGCATCGCCGCCACCGCCAAGGAGGCCGCGATCTACGCCTCCGGCGGGGGCGACACCACTCCCCCGACGGCTCCCGGCACCCCGACCGCCTCCGGGGTGACCTCCTCGTCCGCCACCCTGACCTGGGCCGCCGCCACCGACGCGACAGGCGTCACCGGCTACGACGTCGTCCGGGTCGGCGGCGGCACCGAGACGGTCGTCACATCCACGGCCAGGACGACCGCCACCGTCACCGGCCTGTCCCCCGCCACCTCCTACACCTTCGCCGTCTACGCCCGTGACGCCGCCGGCAACCGTTCGTCCCGCTCGGCCACGGTGACGTTCACGACCTCCTCCGGCGGCTCGACGGCGGCCTGCGGCGTCGGCTACCGGGTGACGAGCAGCTGGCCCAGCGGATTCCAGGGTGAGATCACCGTGCGCAACACCGGCACGTCGGCGATCAACGGCTGGACGCTGCGCTGGACCTTCCCGGACAGCCAGCGCATCACCAACCTCTGGGGCGGTACGGCGACGCAGAGCGGCTCCGAGGTCAGCGTCGCGGCCGCCCCGTACACCGCGACGATCCCCGCGGCGGGCTCGGTCACCCTCGGCTTCACGGCCTCCCGGGCGACGGCGAACCCCAGCCCGACGGCGTTCACGCTGAACGGCGCCGCCTGCTCGGTGAGCTGACCGGGCTGTGCGCGACGGTGCCGGCGCGCCCCCGAAGGGGCCGGCGCGGCGGCACCGCCGCCACGGGGGTGATCCGCGGGTGTGATCCGCGCGACATCCACACCGGAAAGCGGTTTACGTCGCCCCGCAGTGGTCAGGCGGCGGAGATGTCGCACCGGCACCTCACCGCCGTATCCCCGGCAAGACGCCCATGCGCCCGTCCCGGTTCCCCGCACCGTGCGCGGGAGGCGTGATGAGCGAGGACACTCTGCGCGAAGACACCCCGCGCGAGGACACCCTGCGCATGCGGCCTGTCGCGAGCACCCGCGGCGAGCCCGGGGCGAGCGCGTCACACGAGGCCAGCGCCCCGCCGAAGCAGGCCGGGGGTCGCGACGCGTTCTTCGACAACGCCAAGTACCTGGCGATCGTGCTGGTGGCGATCGGGCACGCCTGGGAGCCGTTGCGGGACGGCAGCCGGACGGTCAGCGCGCTCTACATGGTCGTCTACGCCTTCCACATGCCGGCGTTCATCGTCATCTCCGGCTACTTCTCGCGCTCCTTCGACGCGAGCCCGGGGCGGATCCGGCGTCTGGTCACCGGGCTCGCCGTTCCGTATGTCGTCTTCGAGACGGCGTACACGCTGTTCACGCGCTGGACGGACCAGGAACCCGACCGGCCCGTCAGCCTGCTGGATCCGCTGTATCTGACGTGGTTCCTGGCGGCGCTGTTCGTCTGGCGGCTGACCACGCCGGTGTGGCGGCGCGTGCGGTGGCCGCTGCCGGTCGCCCTCGTCATCGCGATGCTGGCGACGCTCTCGCCGTCCATCGGCAACGACCTCGACCTGCAACGAACCCTTCAGTTCCTGCCGTACTTCGTCCTCGGTCTGCTGCTGAAGCCGGAGCACTTCCAGCTGGTGCGCCGCCGCTCGGTGCGGGTGCTGGCCGTGCCGGTCTTCGCCGCCGCGGTCGCCTTGGCCTACTGGGCCGTCCCGCGGATGACCGGCGCCTGGTTCTACCACCGCGACAGCGCCGAGGAACTCGCCGCGCCCGCCTGGTACGGGCCCGTGATGACGCTGGTGACGTTCGGCTGTTCGCTGGTCCTCGTGGCCTGCTTCCTGGCGTGGGTGCCCGGGCGCCGGGCGTGGTTCACCGTGCTGGGCGCGGGGACGCTGTACGGCTACCTGCTGCACGGCTTCGTCGCCCAGGGGTCCAAGTTCTGGGGCTGGTACGAGCCGGCGTGGGTCCACGGGCCCGTGGGCGTGGCCGCCGTGACGGTCGTCGCGGCGGTGCTCGTGACCGTGCTCTGCACCCCGCCGGTGCGGCGGCTGTTCCGCTGGGTCATGGAGCCCGACATGGCGTGGGCGTTCCGCCGGGACGCACCTCAGCGGACACCGGAACGGAACGCCGTCCGCGCAGGGAGCGGGAGCCCGGTACGCGGCTGACGCCGGCGCCCGCCTACCCGTCCTGCGTGAGCCGGATCAGCAGCGCACCGGGCGTGCGCGGCACGGACACCGTCAGCCCGTCCCCGTCCCAGGCGGCCCGGCCCGCCTCCGCGGAGGACGGGTGCAGGACGTCCGCGCGGACGGTCCGGCCCGCCAGGTGCCGGACGCGGAAGCGGAGTTCGGCCGGTCCGCCGCGGCGCCAGACCGAGAGGTACACCGTGCGGTCACCGGGGACCGAGAGCCCCAGGGCCAGCCACTCGTCGGTCCAGCCGGGCAGGCCGAGCGGCCAGAACGGCAGGGCTCGCGCGAGGTCCCCTCGGATCGACTTGTAGACCGCGACCGCGTCCCGCACAAGGGCCAGTTGGTGTTCCGACATGCGGTCGAGATGGCCCGAGAGGTGGATACGGCCGAGCAGTGCCCCGCCGAGGGTCGTGGTGATCAGGTCGTCGTCGAAGCCGGGCTGCGGATAGGCCCAGACCGCGCCCTGTTCGGGTGGGACCGCGGTCGGCGCGGCGGCGGCGATGGGCGGGTAGCGCAGGGGGTCCTGCTGATCACTGGTGGACTGGAGCTGGGCGACGGCCAGGGTGGCGCCGTCCATGCGCATGCCGCCCGAGGCGCAGTTCTCCACGACGAGTCCGGGGTGGCGGTCCAGTACGCCGGACAGCCAGTCCAGATAGGCGTGGGCGTGGCCCAGCAGCCCGGCTCCCGGCGCGAGGTCACCGGGTGCCCGGGTGCCGGGGTCGACCACGATGTTGTAGTCCAGCTTGAGGTAGCCCACGCCCCAGTCGCCGACGATCCGGTCCACGGTCTTGTCGAGGTGGGCGCGGGCGGCCGGATGCCGCAGGTCGAGCTGGTGGCGGCCCTGTTCGGCCAGGCGCACGCCGTCGCGCTGGAAGAACGCGTCGTCGGGCAGTTCGGCCGCGACGGGGCTGCGCACCCCGACGACCTCCGGCTCCAGCCACAGCCCGGGCACCATCCCGCGTTCCCGGATGCGGTCCAGGACGGCCTGGATGCCGCCGTCGGGAAAGCGACGCGGCGAGGGCTGCCAGGCGCCGACGCTGTCCCACCAGCCCTGGGTGTCGTCGTCGTACCAGCCCGAGTCGATGCAGAAGTACTCGGCGCCGGCGTCCGCGGCGGCGTCGATCAACGGCAGGAGCTTGGCCGTGGTCGGGTCGCCCATCAGGGTGTTCATGTAGTCGTTGAAGACGACGGGCAGGGCGGTGTGGTCCGGGTGCGGGCGGCGGACCGCCCGGCGGTAGGAGGTCAGGGCGCCGATCGCCGCGTCGAGGCCGGAGCCGAGTGCCAGGACCCCGGGGACGGTGGTGAACTCCTCGCCCGGGGCGAGCCGGACCCGCCACTGGTGTTCCGCGTCGGTGGGGCCGTTCAGCGCCAGGTACGTGCCGTGTGCGCGCTCGCCCAGGTCCCAGCGCCAGCCGGCCGGGGACTCGACCTGCCAGACCCAGGCCCGGCCGCCGTCCCGCTCCGTCAGCGCGCCCATGGCGAGATGGCCGTCGGTGGGCCAGCTGCCGCGCCCGGTGAGGGCGAGGGCGGCCCGGCTGTCGTGCTGGTGGACGTCGACGTGGATGTCGGCGACGGCGGCGCGCAGCGGCTCGGCGTACCAACGGCACTCGGCGAGCCAGTCGTTGCGGGCCCGGAGGACGTCGAGGGCGTCCGGGGTGGGCAGGCCGCCGAGCAGGAGGCTGCTGACGGACTGGACGACCAGCGGCTCCGGTCCGTCGTTGCGGAGCCGGACGCGGGAGCGCAGGACGGACACGCCGGTGGGTGAGGTGAGCTCGACGAACGCCGTCAGCCCGGTGGCCGGGTCGTGGAGTTCGATCGTGAGCCGGTCCCAGCCCTCGCGTCTGTCCGCGCGGTGGGTCCGGTGGGCGAGCCGGGTGCCGAAGGCCGTGCCGGTGAAGCGGGGGCCGGACCAGCCGCTGCCGTGGCCGAGGGCGGTGAGCTCCACGAGCGGGAGCGCGGAGTGCGGGGTGGCGGGGCGCTCGTCGTCGGGGTGGGCCAGCCGGACCAGCCGCAAGGTCCCGTCGGCGGCGACCGCGAACCCGGCCCGGAGGGCTTGATGCCCCCAAGTGAACTCGTCCTGCCGCTGGTTGGAGGCCATGTGCGCCGCATCCGCCGTGCCCGTCAAGGTGCTCCCCCTCCTGACCTCGTCCCGTCCTCGGGGAGCGGAGGTCCGCGTGAATCCCTCGTTACGGTCTCTTGACGACCCAAGTGTGACCGGTCACAATCCTCGCATGAATGTGACCGGTCACACAAGGCGCCCGGCGAGCATCAGGGACGTCGCGACCGCCGCGGGGGTCTCGTACCAGACGGTCTCGCGGGTGATCAACGGCCATCCCAGCGTCCGGCCGTCCACCCGGGAGCGGGTGCTCGCCGCCATCGAGGAACTGGGCTTCCGCCGCAACGCGACCGCCCTCGCCCTGGCCAGCGGGCGCAGCCGGGCCGTGACCGTGCTCACCGCGAACACCACCCACTACGGCTACGCCTCGATCCTCCAGGGCATCGAGGAGGCCGCCCGCGCGGCGTCGTACGCGGTCGGGATCGGGGTCCTGGAATCCGCCGAGGACGCGGCCGTCGCCGCCGAGGTGCAGCGCGCGGCGGACGCGGGCGGCGGGATCGTCGTGATCGCATACGACCCGGCCGGTGTCCGGGCACTGGAAGCCGTACCCGCCGGGCTGCCGGTCGTGGGCGTGGTCGAGACCCCGGCGAGTCCGCCCGGCGGCGACCGCCCGTGGGTGTGGACGGACGACCGTGAGGCCGCCTACCAGGCCACCCGCCATCTGCTCTCCCTCGGCCATGAGACCGTGCACTACGTGGCGATCCCGTCCAGCACCCGCCGCACCAGCGCCCGCACCAGCGGCTGGCGGCAGGCGCTGAAGGAGGCCGGCGCCCCGGAACCCCGCCCCGTGCAGAGCAGTTGGGGGCCGGCGGGCGGTCACGCGGCCGGGCTGAAGCTGGCGGAGGACCAGTCCGTCAGCGCGATCCTGTGCGGCAACGACGACCTCGCGCTCGGTGTCCTGCGCGCCCTGCACGAGACCGGCCGCTCGGTGCCGGGCGAGGTCAGCGTGGCCGGTTTCGACGACGCCCCGCACTCCGCCTTCCTCACCCCGTCCCTGACGACCGTACGCCTGGACTTCACCGGCCTCGGACGGTCCGCGTTCGCCCTGCTGCACGGCGTGCTGGAGGAGTCCGCGCCGGTCGCCCCGCACCCCGTGTCCGTACCGGAACTGGTGGTGCGGGAGAGCTCGGGGCCGCCGCCCGCCGACGCCTGAACAGCCGGTGCCTGAACAGCCCGTAAGACCCCGGAAGTTGTGAGTACCGCTTTCTGAACCCGAACCGCCTGCTCCGAAAGGCACGAGATGAACAGAAGAGCCCTCCCCGCCCTGGCGCTGATATGTGCCGCCGGCCTGGCCGCCACCGCGTGCAGCGACCCCACCGCCGGGGACTCCGGTTCGGACGGTTCGGACGCCAAGCGGGCGGCGGTGAATCCGACCGCCCAGCTGGACGGCGTGAAGCTGACCATGTGGACCGCGCAGAACACCGTGAACGCGCCCAAGCAGGTCATCGACGCCTTCGAGAAGGCCACCGGTGCCAAGGTCGACACCCAGGCGATCCCGGACCTCTACGAGCAGAACGTGCCGACGAAGCTGGCCTCCGGCGACCGCCCCGACCTGATGTTCTGGCAGCCGTCCATCTCCACGCTGCCGTTCATCCAGCCGAAGCAGAACCTCCTGACCCTCGACGGGGAGCCGTGGGAGGCCAAGCTCGGCGACACCGAGAGGTCCCTCGGCGTCATCGACGGCAAGCGGTACGCGGCGATCGTCACCAGCCCCGCCATGCTCGGCGTCTACTACAACAAGGACGTCTTCAAGCAGGCCGGGCTGAGCGAGAAGGACTTCCCCAAAACCTACGACGAGCTGCTCGCGCTCGGCCGCAAGGTCGTCGACAAGACCGACGCGGCCGCCTTCTACGAGGCCGGCGGCGACAAGTGGCCGCTCCAGTGGCAGATGCAGGTCCAGCTCACCGACCTGGACCGGCAGTGGTGGGCCGACCTGAACGCCGGCAAGAAGAAGTGGACCGACCCGGTCGTCGTCGGCGCGATCAAGAAGTACAAGGAGAAGCTGCTCGACGCGGGGCTCGCCCAGAAGAACTACCGGACGGGCACCTTCACCGGGCAGGCCGACGCGCTGTGGAAGGGCGACGCCGGCATGGTCCTCAACGTCACGTCGTTCCAGAGCCAGTTGCAGGCCAAGTACTCCACCGCCGAGCTCGACAAGAAGATCGGCTGGTTCCCGGTCGCCAACTCCTCGGCCACCGGCCTGTACTCCCCCGACCAGACCAACGGTGTCGTCGCCTTCAAGACCGGTGACGACAAGCGGCAGAACGCGGCCCGGCAGTTCCTCGCCTTCTGGCTCGGGCCGGACTACCCGGACTACATCAAGACGATGAAGATCCCGTCCGTGCAGCCGTCCGTGCCCACCCCCGACGGACTGCCCGAGACGTCCAAGGCCCAGACGGCGGCCCTGCCCAAGGCCATCGGCGTCTTCCAGGCCAAGGCGATCGTCGCCCCCGACACCCACCTCTACCTCGCCGACATGATCTTCGGCAAGAAGAGCCCGCAGCAGGTCGCGCAGGCGATCCAGGACCAGTTCGCGCAGGTGGCCAAGGCCCAGGGCGCGCCCGGGTTCTGACCATGACGGACACGGTCGTACGTACGCGCAAGCCGGCTGCACAAGGCGCACCGAAGGGCGTGGGTCGGCTGCCACGCGCCGCCGTGCACCACCCCTGGTGGTTCGCGCTCCCCGCGATCGTCGTCTTCGCGGGCTTCTTCCTGGTGCCCAACCTGCTGAACTTCTACTACCCGTTCACCAACTGGTCCTCGTACCACGCGGACATCGCCTTCACGGGCCTGGACAACTTCCAGACCATCGCCGAGGACGGCTCGCTGCTGCGGGCGATCCGGACAACCCTGGTGTACGCGCTGCTGGCGGCGCTGTTCCAGAACGGCTTCGGGCTCGTTCTGGCGCTGCTGCTGGAGGACGACAGCCGCTTCAACCGGTTCTTCCGTGCCGTGTTCTTCCTGCCGGTGCTGATCTCGGCGCTGGCGACGGGTTACGTCTTCCAGGCGCTGCTCGACCAGGACGGGGCCGTCAACTCCGTTCTGGGCACGGACATCCCGTGGCTGGGCTCGACGACCTGGACGCTGGTGATCGTCACGCTGATCCACGGGTGGAAGTGGATGGGCCTGTCGATGCTCATCTACCTGGCCGGTCTCAAAGGCATCCCCGGCGAGATGCTGGAGGCCGCGAAGTGCGACGGCGCGGGTCCCTGGCGGACCTTCTGGTCGGTGCGCTGGCCGATGCTGGCGCCGGCCGTCACCTTCAACGTCACCACCGCGCTGATCGGTTCGATGAACACCTTCGACATCGTGCAGGCCACCACAGGCGGCGGCCCCGCGGCCTCCACGGAGGTGTTCAACATCTACATGTTCCGCGTCTTCGGGCAAGGGCTGTACGCCCAAGCCTCCACGATGAGTTTGGTGCTCTTCCTCATCGTGGTGGCCTTGGCGATCCCGCTTGTCTTCGGCTTGCGTCGAAGGGAGCAGCTGCTTTGAACCCTCCTCCTCGCGAGCGAGCAGGATTCCTGGCTCACGCCGCTCAGTCGCTCAACGAGCGATCGAGACTCACACGATCAACACCAGCCGGGTTGGAACCAGCCCGGTTCCCCGAAAGAAGGGAGGAAGATGTGCTGGCTTGGTTCTCGCGCAACACGCCGGAGAACCTACCAGCTGCCGGCCCACGCCTGTGGCGCATCGGTCGCCCCACTCTGATCGTGACCATCGCTGCCCTCGCCGTCGGCGTGCCGCTGTGGCTGGTCGCCGTCACCTCGGCCAAGCCGCAGGCCGAGGCGATCAAGCCGAACCTGGACCTGCCCCGGCAGTGGCAGCCCGCGAGCAACTACGCGGACGCCGTCAGCCAGGGCGAGATGCTGCGCGGCTTCCTCAACTCGCTGCTGGTCGTGGTGCCTTCGGTGGTCCTGGTGCTGATCCTGGGCGCGGGCGCCGCCTGGGTCTTCGCCCGCCGCACGTCGAAGCTGGTCTCGGCGGCGTACGCGCTGTGCATCAGCGGACTGCTGCTGCCGCCCGCCGTCATCACCATCGTGATGGAGCTGCGGCAACTGGGGCTTTCGAACACCCGCCCCGGCATGATCGCCGTCTACACCGGGATGTACCTGTCGACGTCGATCTTCTTCATGACCGGCTTCATCCGCGCCATCCCCATGGAACTGGAGGAGGCGGCCCGGATGGACGGGGCGAGCCCGTCACGCATCTTCTGGCGGATCGTCCTGCCGCTGCTCCGGCCGGTGATCGCCACCGCGACGATCATGGTGATGCTCTACGCCTGGAGCGACATCTTCTACGCGTTCTTCGTCCTCGGCGGCGGAGACCGGGCGACCTTGCCGCTCAACCTCTACCAGGTCGCCAGCGCCCAGCTCTACCTCAACAACTGGCATCTCGTCTTCGCGTACGTCGTGGTGATGAGCCTGCCCATGGTCGCCGTGTTCCTCGTCGGCCAGCGAAAGATCGTGTCCGGAATCACCAGTGGAGCCGTGAAGTGACTGGAGGTCCAGCAGCGTGATCACCCCCATCCGCACGAGAGCCGGTACGAGGTCCCGTACCAGAACCGCCTTGATGACAGCACTACTTGGAGCAGCCGCCATGGCAGCCACCCTCCCCGCGGCCGGTCCCGCCGCCGCGGCCGATCCACAGCGCCTCACCGTCGACCTCAACGCCTCCGAGGGCCCGGTGATGCTCGGCGCCAACGGTTCGCTGTACGGGGTCAGCGACGACGGGGTGCCCAGCGACGCCGCGATGGAGCCCCTGAAGATCACGAGCATCTCGCAGAAGCCGGAGGGCGGCGCCCAGCACCCCAACGGCGACGCGCTCACCGTCTCCAAGTCGTTCTTCCGCAACGGCGGCGGCGAGATCAACGTGATGATGCAGGACGTCTACGCCAAGTGGCCGTACGAGGACCTCGGCATCGACGACTACCTCCCCAAGGTCGACAAGATCGCCAAGGAGGTCTCGGCCGACCCGAACAGCGACCGCTTCGTCTACATCCCGTTCAACGAGCCCGACCAGATCTGGTACAAGCTCGACGTCGCCGACCAGGCACAGTACGAGAAGAACCGCGACCGGTTCTTCAAGGACTGGAAGACGGTGTACCAGCGCATCCGCGCGATCGACCCGGACGCACGGATCGCCGGCCCCAACGAAGCCGCCTACCACACCCGCCTGTTGAAGGACTTCCTCGCCTTCGCCAAGCGGGAGAACGTGCTCCCTCAGATAATGACCTGGCACGAACTGGGCTCCGGTTCGCTGCGCGACTTCCAGGCGCACTACGACGACTACCGCAAGCTGGAGCGCGAGGCGGGCATAGCCCCGCTGAAGATCAACATCGACGAGTACGCCAACCGCCGCGACCTGTCCGTGCCCGGGCAACTCGTGCAGTGGGTCTCGATGTTCGAGCGCAACAAGGTGTACGCCAACATGGCGTACTGGGACGCGGCCGGCAATCTCAGCGGCCACGTCGTGCGCTCCAACATCCCCAACGGCGGCTGGTGGCTCTTCCGCTGGTACGCGGGCATGACCGGGAACACCGTGAAGGTGACGCCGCCGCAGCCCAACACCATCGATACCCTCCAGGGGCTCGCCTCCCTCGACACCTCCCGCCGCCAGGCGCAGGTCCTGCTCGGCGGCTCCGCGGGTGACTCGGACGTGGTCGTGCAGGGCGTCCCCCGGTCGGTGTTCGGCCGTACGGTCACCGCGACCGTCGCCGAGGCCGCCTGGTCCGGTTACGAGGGGCAGCACGCGGCGCCGCGGGTCCTCGCGCGCACCAAGGTGAAGGTCGCGGACGACGGTTCGGTGACCGTCCCGCTGCGCGGGCTGCACAAGATGTCGGCCTACCGGGTCGTCCTCACCCCCGGCGGCTCCGGCACCCCGTCCGCCGCCTCCGTGCCGTGGTCGGCGTCGTACGAGGCCGAGGACGCGGCGATCACCGACGGCAAGGTCTACACGCAGGGCACGGTCCAGAACGCCAACGGCTACGCGGCCTCCGGCACCAAGGACGTCGGCTCGCTCAACCAGCCCGGCAGCAAGGTCGCCTTCTCGGTGACGGTCCCGAAGGACGGCCAGTACGACCTGGCGATCCTGTACGGCAACCAGTCCGGCGGCCCCGCCACGCAGAAGCTGTCGGTCGACGGCGGCGACCCGGTGACGGTCACCTACCCCTCCACGGAGAACTGGACGTACCGCGCCAAGAAGGACGTCAGCGTCCAGCTCAAGGCGGGCACGCACCAGCTGACCCTGTCCAAGGGCGACGCCGAGGTCACCCTGGACCGGATCGACCTGACCACGCGGACGGGCGCGCCCTCCGCCTCGTACGAGGCCACGCTGGCGGACATCAGCGGCAAGCCGTCCTACGACTACACCTCGTCGGCCGGGGTGGGCACGGGCGCTCTGGTCCTGCGCTCCGGTGACAAGGCGGTGTTCGACGTCTACGCCCCGCGCGACGGCTACTACACGGTGGTGCCGCGGACCTCGGCGGTGGTGAAGCTCTCGCTGCATGGGGAGACGGTCACGGCCGCGCCCGGCCGTCCGCTGCGGCTCTACCTGGTCGCGGGCAACAACCGGATCGCGATGACGTCGGGCCACTCCGCCGTCCGCTCCCTCGACGTCTCCGGCGACGGCTCGGCCGTCGGCACCCTCTCCTACGAGGGCGCCAAGGCCACGCTCGCCGGCGGCGCCAAGCTCGTCGACTCCCCGCACGCGTCCGCCGGCTCCTACGTCGGCTGGCTCGGCAACAGCTCCTCCAGCACTGCCGAGTTCGCGGTGGACGCGCCCCGGTCCGGCCGCTACCTGCTGGTCGTCCACTACGCGCACAACGACCGCCGGGACAACGGCCACGCCTACAACACGGACATCATGTCCCGTACGGCGGACATCACGGTCGGGACCGCGGACCCGGTGAAGGTCACCTTCAAGAACACCTGGAGCTGGGACGACTACTGGACCGTCGGTGTCCCGGTCGATCTGGCGAAGGGCGCGAACAAGGTGACGTTCGGCAACGCGAGTGCCTGGGCGCCGAACATCGACCGGATCGAGCTGGGCCGGGTCGTGGGCTGAACCACGCGGTGACGGGGGCGGTTGCGGAGGAGTGAGCTGTACTCCTCCGCAACCGACGTGCGAGATCCATTGCGGCACTCCCCTATACTTCTACATACTTGTAGAAAATCAGTACCCGCATGTGAGGAGTGGACGCCACCATGGTGTTCAAACGACTGCTCGGCGCGCTCGGCGTCGGCGGCCCCACGGTCGACACGGTCCTCGACCCGGCTCCCGTCCGGCCCGGCGGCACGCTCACCGGTGAGGTCCGACTGGAGGGCGGCAAAGCCGACTTCGACATCGAACACATCACCCTGGAGCTCGTGGCCCGGGTCGAGGCCGAGCACGAGGGCGGCGAGAGCGAGGGCGTCGCCGCCTTCGGCCGCTTCACCGTCGGCGGCGGCTTCCGGCTCGCCGAGGGCGAGCAGCGCGTCGTGCCGTTCAGCGTGACCCTGCCGTGGGAGACGCCGGTCACCGAGCTGCACGGCCAGCGCCTGGGCGTCGTCCTGGGCGTGCGCACCGAGTTGTCGGTGGCCGGCGCGAAGGACAAGGGCGACCTGGACCAGCTGAACGTCACGCCGCTGCCCGTGCAGGAGGCCGTGCTGGAAGCCCTCGGCGGGCTCGGGTTCGGATTCAGGACGGCCGACCTCGAGTACGGGCGCATCGGCGGCACCGGCCAGCAACTGCCCTTCTACCAGGAGATCGAGCTCGTCCCGTCACCCCGGTACGCGCACCAGGTCAACGAGATCGAGCTGACGTTCCTGGCGAGCCCCGGCGGCATGGAGGTCGTGCTGGAGGCGGACAAGCGCGGCGGCTTCCTGTCGCCCGGCCACGACGCGCTGACCCGTTTCACCGTCTCCCACGACGGAGTCGAGCACCAGGACTGGCCCACGGTCGTCGACGGCTGGATCCGGCAACTGGTCGAGCACCGGGCCTCGTACGACTCCCCCGCCGCATTCGGCATGGGCGGCCACGGGCATGACGGGCACCACCCTGACGGCCACCGCTCGGGCCCCGGCATGGGGACGGTCGTCGCGGCGGGCGCGGCCGGGCTCGCGGCCGGGGTCGTCGGCGGCATGGTCGCGGACGAAGTGGTCGACGAGGTCGGGGACTTCTTCGAGGGCGAGGAGGAGGACGAGGGCTGAGGCTCCGCCTCTCAAAGAGGTGTCGCGGCATGCAGGATGAGCTGAGCACCATCGTGACGGCGGAGTTCGCGGAGGACATCGCCGACACGGCCGTTCCGGCAGCCGCGCCCCACGCCGCCAGTCCGACCGAGGTGAACACCGGGGCCGGTTGCGTACGGCGGGTGGCGGGCCGAGCAGGGCCGCCACCCGGCGCGGCACCGGGCCCGGAGCGGCGAGTCCCGCGAGCGTGGGCGCCGGGGTGCCCCGGGAGACGAGGGCGGCCGTGCCGATGGCACGCGCCACCGTACGGCGGCTGCCGATCGCCCGGGCCGCCTCCTCGTCCGCCCACCGCTCGGCCGTGTACGCCACGGCCGTGCGCAGCGGCCGAAGGAACGGGTTGGCCCGGGCCGCGAGCGGGAGAACCAGTGGCAGAAAGACGAAGACCCCCATGAGGCTTCAGCCTTCCCCCTCGCCGTGGGCCTGATCCAGCAGGTCACGCAGCAGCCGTTCGTCGTCAGGGCCGAGGCCGGTGAGGAAGCTGGCCAGCACGGCCTCGCGGTCGCTCTCGGCGTCCAGCACCTTGCGCATCTTGCGGGCGGCCAGGCCCGCGTGGTCCGAGGCGGGCGTCCAGGCGAAGGACCGGCCCACCCGCTCCCGAGTGACCGCGCCCTTGCCCAGCAGCCGGGTCAGGATCGTGATCACCGTCGTGTACGCGAGGTCACCGCCGAGGCGTTCCTGCACCCAGCCGGCCGTCGCCGGACCGTCCGCCTCCCGCAGGGCCGACAGCACCAGCGCCTCCAGCTCGCCCTGCCCCCGCCGGGGACGCTGCCGGGGATCCGCCACCGCCCTGCCTCCCTTCGCCGCCCTGCCTGGCTCGTGCGGACATCGTATAGATCCGCGGGACCGGCCCCCTCTGCTTCTACAATGCTGTAGATTTCAATGCGTCCGATATCGACGACCGACACAGCAACCGACAAGGAGACTTCGTGGCCGATCCGCCCCGCCTCCATCCCGAGGACCGCGCGGACTTCGAAGCGGTACTGGATCTGGCGCTGAGCACCGCGGACGTCCATGGCGCCGTGCGCGCCGACCCGACCGGCCGGACTGCCGCACACCTGCGCGCCCACGCGCTCGCCCACTCCGACGACATCACGGCGGCGGCCGGCGAGCCGTACCGCGCCTACCTCGCCGCACGGACCGCCGCGCGGCGCCCGCCCGCCACCGGCAGTCTGCTGCCCGCCCTCGCGGTGCTCACGCCGCTGGTGGCGGCGACGTCCGCCGGGGCTCTGCTCCTGCTCGGCAGCCTGCTCCAGGTCGGGGACGCACCGGGCCCGTTGCCCGGCTCCCTCGTCGCGGCCGGCTGGACGCTGGCGCTCGTGGCGGCCGTGACCGGCCTCCTCGGCCTGGCCGCGCTGCTGCGCTCGGCCCTGGGCGCGCGGGCCGACCGCGTGGAGGACGCCCGGCTGGCCTGGCGGCAGGCCCTGCTCGACCGCGGCATGCTGCCCCATCTGCGCCGGCATACGGCGGTCGCACATTCCGCGGCGGGGATCACACCGTGCTCCCCGCCGGGTACGCTCACGCCGTGCCCGGCCCGGGCGGGAAAGGACAGGACACCATGTTCGGACTGAGCGAGCTCGCGATCCTCCTCATTGTCGTCATAGCCGTGATCGGAGCCAGGAAGCTGCCCGAACTGGCCCGGTCGGCCGGCAAGTCCGCCCGCATCCTCAAGGCCGAGGCACGCGCCGCGAAGGACGAGGAGGCCGGGGCGGGCGCCGCGCCACGGGTGGTCCAGGGCGAGATCGTCCCACCGGGCACCGGCACGACCCCGCCCGGCGCGCGGGCCGCGGACGCCCCGGACCCCCGCTGATCCGCCCCCTGCCTACAGCGTGCGCTCCAGGCGGTCGGCCACGAGCTTGACGAAGCGTGCGGGGTCCTTGGGCTGACCGCCCTCGGCGAGCACCGCCAGCGTGTGGAGCAGCTCGGCGGACTCGACGAGACCCGAGCGGTCCTCGCGCTCCCCGTACGCCTGATTCAGGTTCTTCACCAGCGGGTGGCCGGGGTTGAGTTCGAGGATCCGCTTGGTGCGCGGCACCTCCTGGCCCATCGCCCGGTACATGTTCTCCAGGGCCGGGGTCAGGTCGTGCGCGTCCGAGACGACACAGGCCGGGGAGACGGTGAGCCGCGACGACAGACGCACCTCCTTGATGTCCTCGTCCAGCTGCTCCCGCATCCAGCCGAGCAGACCGGCGTACTCCTCGGCCTGCTTCTCCCGCTCCCCGTCGGCCTTCTCGCCGTCCTCGCCGTCGAGGTCGATCTCGCCCTTGGCGACGGAGCGCAGCTTCTTGCCCTCGTACTCGCCGACGGCGTCGACCCACACCTCGTCGACCGCGTCGGTGAGCAGCAGGACCTCGATGCCCTTGTCCCGGAACGCCTCCATGTGCGGGGAGTTCTCGATGCTCTGCCGGGACTCGCCGGTGATGTAGTAGATGTCGTCCTGGCCGTCCTTCATCCGCTCCACGTACTGCGCGAGCGTGGTCGGCTCGTCCTCGGCGTGCGTGGTCGCGAACGACGCGACGGCGAGGATGGCGTCCCGGTTCTCGGAGTCGGTGACCAGGCCCTCCTTCAGGACGGTGCCGAACTCGCGCCAGAACGTCGCGTAGCGGTCGGCGTCCTTGGTCTTGATCTCCTTGATCGTGGACAGGACCTTCTTCGTCAGCCGGCGCTGCATCATCCGGATGTGCCGGTCCTGCTGGAGGATCTCGCGGGAGACGTTGAGCGAGAGGTCCTGCGCGTCGACGACGCCCTTGACGAAGCGGAGGTAGGGCGGCAGCAGCGCCTCGCAGTCGTCCATGATGAAGACGCGCTTCACATACAGCTGGACGCCGCGCTTGAAGTCCCGCGTGAACAGGTCGTGCGGGGCGTGCGAGGGGACGAAGAGCAGGGCCTGGTACTCGAAGGTGCCCTCGGCCTGGAGCCGGATCGTCTCCAGCGGCTCGCGCCAGTCGTGGCTGATGTGCTTGTACAGCTCGTGGTACTCGTCGTCGGACACCTCGTCGCGCGACCGCGCCCACAGGGCCTTCATCGAGTTCAGCGTCTCGGGCTCGGGCGCGTCCTCGCCGTCGCCCGCCTCCGGGACCATCCGGATCGGCCAGGTGATGAAGTCCGAGTACCGCTTGACGATCTGCTTGATCGTCCACGGCGAGGTGTAGTCGTGGAGCTGGTTCTCCGGGTCGGCGGGCTTGAGATGGAGCGTGACGGAGGTGCCCTGCGGCGCGTCGTCGACCTTCTCCAGCGTGTACGTGGACTCGCCGCAGGACGTCCAGCGGGTCCCCTGGCCCTCGCCGGCGCGCCGGGTCACCAGCGTCACCTCGTCCGCCACCATGAAGCCGGAGTAGAAGCCGACGCCGAACTGGCCGATGAGCCCCTCGGCATTGGCCGCGTCCTGGGCCTCCCGCAGCTCCTTCAGGAAGGTGGCCGTACCGGAGTTGGCGATGGTGCCGATGAGCTGTCCGACCTCGTCGTACGACATCCCGATGCCGTTGTCCCGCACGGTGAGGGTCCGGGCCTCCTTGTCGACGTCGATCTCGATGTGCAGGTCGGACACGTCGGCGTCGAGCGAGTCGTCCCGCAGCTTCTCCAGGCGCAGCTTGTCCAGCGCGTCGGAGGCGTTGGAGACAAGCTCCCGCAGGAAGACATCCTTGTTCGAGTAGACCGAGTGGATCATCAGCTGGAGCAGCTGACGTGCCTCTACCTGGAACTCAAACGTTTCGGTCGTCATGGTTCGCGAATACCTCACAGGTCCCACAGTCGCCTGAACTCGTGCAGTCACTTTAAAACACCACGTCAGGCCTGGGACCCGGAATCAGACGAGGTGGGCGAACACGACCAGGTTCTCGGTGTAGTCCCGGGCCTGACGGTCGTAGGCACCCGCGCACGTGATGAGCCGGATCTGCGCGTCGGGGGTGTCGCCGTACACGCGCTCGCTGGGGAAGTCGTCCTTGTCGAAGGACTCGGCGTCGTCGACCACGAAGGTCGCCCTGCGGCCGTCGGCTCGCGCCACGTGGAACCGGTCGCCCTTCTTCAGCTGGCTGAGCCCCGCGAACACGGCCGGGGACGTCGCGGTGTCCACGTGCCCGGCGATGATCGCCGTTCCGGCCTCGCCGGGCGAGACGCCCTTGGCGTACCAGCCGACGAGGTTGGTGTCGTCGGCCGGAGGGGGTTCGAGCTGACCCGAACGGCCGATGGCGAGGTCGGTGAAGGGCGCGTTCACCGAGATCTTGGGGATGTACAGGCGGACCGGCCGGGACCGCGGCAGATGAGGGCCGACCTCGGCGGGCGCGGCCGTCGGGACGGCCGGCGGGGCGTGCGGCGGGCCACCGGCGTCGGACGACGACTCACCACGGCCGGCGGCCAGGCTCACGGTCAGGACCAGGGCGGCGAGACCCCAGAGGATCGACACGACGGTGCGCAATCGCCGCTTCGACGGCGCGGGGCCAGGCTCGGCTGGAGACGGGGGGCTGGGGCTGGCTGCCATCGGAGACCACCTCATTCGGGCACGGCAGCGGAACGGACACGGCAGCGGACGCGGCACGCGGGAGGACGAGCCGAGCCGCCGCAACGCGAGGAGCACGTGCGGCGGCCACGGCGCTACGAGATCAGGCCTCGGTCATGCCGCGCCTTGCGAAGCCTTCTGGCGCCGCAGGGCGTACAGGCCGGTGCCGGCCACCGCCAGCACCGCGAGACCGCCGGCCGTCACGCCCGGCGATGCGGCCAGGCCGCCGCCACCGGTGTGCATCCCGCCGCGCGGCTTGTCGTGCTCGTCACCGTGCCAGGAACCCTTCTCGTGCTCGTCGTACTTGCCGTGCTCGTCGTGCTTGCCGTGCTCGTCGTACTTGCCGTGCTCGTCGTGCTTGCCGTGCTCGTCGTACTTGCCGTGCTCGTCGTACTTGCCGTGCTCGTCGTCCTTGTCGTGCTTGCCGTGCTCGTCGTCCTTGTAAGTGTCCGGGTCGTGCTTGGGGTTGTCCCAGTCGTCGTACGTGTTCAACACGGTCAGCGCTCCGCCACCCGTGTGTACGCCACCGCGCGGCTTGTGGTGCTTGTCGCCGTGCTCGGAGTCCTTCTCGTGCTTGCCGTGCTCGTCGTGCTTGCCGTGCTCGTCGTCCTTGGCGTGCTCGTCGTGCTTGCCGTGCTCGTCGTGCTTGCCGTGCTCGTCATCCTTGTGGGTGTCCTGGTCGTGCTTGGCGCTGTCCCCGTCGCCGTCCGCGGTCACCGCGGTCAGCGCTCCGCCACCCGTGTGTACGCCGCCGTGCGGCTTGTCGTGTTTGCCGTCCTTGTCGTGCTCCTTGCTGTAGGAAGTGTTGTCGTGGTCGTGGTCACCCATCGCCTCGGCGTAGGCGGTGGGTGCGGCGATCGCGAGGGCGGCCGTGGCCGTGGCCGTCGCGAGCAGCATGCGGGCAGAGCGCATCGGTGAGTCCTTCCGTCGCGGTCCGGGCGCTGACGCCTCGCCAGCTCACGAGACCCGGCCTCGACGTGAACACCGTCAGTCACGCAAGGCCGTCCCACCACCCAGGGCGTTCACACGGGTTACGGCCACACCCTTACGGCGGCACTCGCCCCGACCGGTCCGGCCGAGACCATGGCAACGTCTCGCCCCTCGCGGCCGTCTCCTATGGCGACACGGGGGGCGAGGTCCGCTCTCCCCCGGACCAACTGCGGGAGACGTTCATGGCCATGGTCGGCCTGTTCTGGATCGGCGAGGACTCGGTGTACGTGGGGGCCGAGCCCGAGGGGGAGGCCTCCGGGGTACGGCTGTCCGAGGACGGCGTCGAGGCGTTGGGGTCCGGCCGGGGCAGGTTCTGGACGTGGGACGAGGTGGTCCGGATCGAGGCTCACGACGTGCCCGTGCCGTCCGGGATGCGGAGGCTGGCGTCCATGGCCTTCGACGCCGCGCTCGTCGTGGTCACGGGTGACGGTGAGCTGCCGCCCGCCTTCTCCGTGGAGGTGGCGACGATCGAGGAGACCGTCCAGGTCGATGTGCACGCGGCCGTCGCCGGAGGGATCTACCTGCCCTCCGAGTACGAGCTCTCCGTCGCCCTCCTCCAGCGGCTCGCCGACGGCAGCACCCGGATCGGCGACCTCCTCGCCTGGGGCCGTGACCACGCGGCCGAGGGCACTCCGCCGCGCGAGGAGCGCGAGGCGCTGCTGCGGAAGTGGGCGGAGGCGTAAAGCCCGGCTGCCGCACGCGTCACCATCGCCGCTGCCGCTGACGTCCCAGGCGGCTCGGATCGGGGTCGACCAGTTGGGCCGCCATGCCGACGAGGACCAGCCCGGCCGCGATGAGCAGCCCTTGGGCGAGCGCTATACCGGAGCCCAGTACGGCCGCGCCGAAGGCCAGCGCCCACCAGGCTCCGGTACGCCGGTACTCCCGGGGCCGGGCCGGGCGGCCGGATCTCATGGCCCGGGTGAACCTGGGGTCCTCCCGCTCGAGTCGTGCTTCGAGGTCGACGAGTCGTTCGTCTTCGGACTGGGGCACGGCTTCTCCTTCCCGGAACCCGAGAGCGCTTCGAGGCAGGGCACGGCCGAGGCCATGGCAAGTCCTGGGGTGCCGGGCCGTGTGGCGGTGCGGAGGGAGACAGCCTGCCGACGTGCGGCACGGTCGGTCTCACCAGGGCTTCGGCTTCTCCCCCCTCCAGCGGCGTCCGCCATCAGGCCCCGTCCTCATCCTTCCCGGTGGCCACCCCGTACGAACGCCGTGCCGTCAGGCGGTTGTTCGGTCCGGGAACGGGTGACCGAGGCATGCCGGGCCACCATGCGGGGCGAGCCCTTCCTGTGTCCCGCTCCTCAAACCCGTCGCCGAGGGCCACACCTCGTGCGCTGGCGCTCGGCCTCGGCAGGCAGAGCGTCGGAGGCCGCGACGGACGACGGCGTGGCGTCGTTCCGGGGGCGGGGCTCGGTGTCGTACGGCGTGGCCGTGCGGCCGGGCCGGAGGTCCTGGGCGGCGCGGAGCGCGCGGGCGAGCAGGTGGGCCCGGCCGGCGGCGATGGGGCCGAGGATCGCGAGGACGAGGACGTACCCGGCGATGAACGGGGCGAGGCGGGCGTCGAGTCCGGCGCCGGCGGCCATGGCGGCCAGGATCAGCGCGAACTCCCCGCGGGCCACGAGGGTGGTGGCGATCTCGGCGGCGGGCTCGGTGCCGTAGCGGTACACGCGGGCGACGAGGAGTCCCGCGGCGATGTTCATGACGACGGTCAGTGCCGCCGCCGCGGTGACCGGTCCGACGACGGAGACGATGTCGCCGGGGTCGATGGAGAGCCCGAAGGCGAAGAAGAAGATCGCCGCGAAGGCGTCGCGCAGCGGGTGCACGAGGTCCCGGATGCGTGGGCCGGAGGGTGTACCGGCCAGGATCAGGCCGACCATGAACGCGCCGATGGCGTCGGCGACTCCGAGGACCTCGGCGACTCCCGCCACGAGGACGGCCGCGCCGAGGAAGCTGATGACGAGCAGTTCGTTGTCGCGGGTCGCGATCAGACGGCCGGCCGGCTTGGTGCCGTAACGGGCGGCCGCGGCCAGTACCAGGAGGAAGGCGAAGGCCTTGGCGCCCTGGAGGACCATGTCGCCGACCCCCTGGGCGCCGCTGATGACCGGCTGGAGGGCGGCGAGGTAGAGGGCCAGGAAGATGTCCTCGACCACGATGACGCCCAGGATGAGGCGTGTCTCCGGGCGGCCGATGCGGCCCTGGTCGATGAGGATCTTGGTGACGATGGCGGACGAGGAGATGCCCAGGACACCGGCGAGCACCAGCGCCTCCCGGACGCCCCAGCCCAGGGCGAACCCGAAGACCAGACCCGCGCCGACGTTGAGCAGCAGGTAGATGCCGCCCGCCGTCAGCAGGCGCCGGCCGCCGCTCTTGAGGTCGTCGAGGTGGAACTCGAGGCCCAGGTAGAACAGCAGCAGCACCAGTCCGAGTGCGGAGAGCATCTCGAAGTCGTGTGCGTCCTCGACGATGACCAGGCCCGGGGTGTGCGGGCCGAGCAGGATGCCCGCGAGCATGAACAGCGGGATCGTCGGGAGTCCGATCCTGCCGCCGAGGCGGGCGAGGAGGGCGGCGGCCAGGAAGGCGCCGCCCATGGCGAGGAGGCTGTCAGCGTGTCCCACGGGTCACCCCCTTCGCGGGCACGCGGGGGGCGGATCGTTTCACCGTGCGGGGATGGATAAGGGCTCCTCCTTCGTGGGGCTGGGTCCGACGGCGTCGCGCGCGTCTCGGCACCGCCCGAGGCCGCTGCCATGACAACCGACGCGAGCCTCGGCGACGCTGCCAGCCTCACACGGGCGCAGGGCGCGTCACCATCGGTGCCCGGACCCATTTTCGGGCGGGGGCGACACTCATTCCCGGGCGGTGCCCGAACCCCTTCCGGGACGGGGGCGGCACCCATTCCCGGGCGGTGCCCGAACCCCTTCCCGGACGGGAGCAACACCCATCCACAGGCCGCGCCCGAACCCCTTCCCGAACGGGGACGACACCCATCCCCCGGCCGCGCCAGATCCCCTTCCCGAGCGGGAGCAACACCATCCACGGGCGGGCAGCACCCCTCCCCCGTCACACGTCCCGGTGGTCATGCCCAGCCCGCTCACCGCCGCACGGAAGTCGGCCGTGTGGTGGCCGACCGCGAGGGACCAGCGCTGGCCGACGCCCGTGGTGCTCCACGCGTCCACCCATGCGCCGGGATCGCGGCCGGAGTCGACGCGGCTGGTGGTTGCCGATCTCCAGTAGGGTCCCGGTCCGACGGTGCCCTCGGAGGCGACGAAGGACAGGCCGCCGTCGGCGTCCTGGCCGGGGCCGAGCAGGGTGACGGGTCCGTGCTGGACGTCGAACTCGACGCTCGCTGACCGCGAGGCGGGCGGGCCCGTCGTGGCCCATCTCCACGACGCCGTCCTCGAAGTCGAGAGCCTGGATCTCGGTGAAGGAGACCCCGGCGCCGACGCTCTGGGAGGCGTCCCTGGTCTCCTGCTCGGTCACGCGCTCCGTCCGGTGCCGCAGGTCGTCGAACTCCAGCACCACGTGCGAGCCGAACGTCGTGGGCAGCAGGGTCGGATCGGTCTGCACGTCGAGCATGCCGGGGTAGGTATGACGTGACCGGGCGTGCAACGTTTCTCCCGCCCGGTCGTCGTCCCCGGGTCAGGCGGAGGGCGCGCCGCTGAGGACTTCGACCCGGCCGGTGTCGAGCGAGTAATAGGCGCTGACGACGGCCAGGTCGCCCTTCTTCACGAGCGGGGCGAGGTCCCTGTTGGTGCGCAGCTCGGCGGCGGTCTGCTTGGTGTGGATCCGGACCATCGCGTCGACGGGGTCGGTGTGCTTCGCCCGGGTGGTCTCCCGGTAGGCCGGCCGCAGGGCGTCGGAGATCGCCTGGAGGTTGCCGGGGAGCTTCTTGCCGTCACGCATGGCCTCGTAGGCCGCCTCGATGGCACCGCAGCGCTGGTGTCCGAGGACCACGATCAGCGGGGTGCCGGACGTCATCGGCCCGTACTCCACGGAGCCGACGACCACCGGTCCCACGACCTGCCCGCCCGTGCGCATCACGAACAGGTCGCCGAGGCCCGTGTCGAAGACGAGCTCCGGCGGGACGCGGGAGTCGATGCAGGAGAGGATGACACCGTAGGGCTCCTGGGCCTCGGCGACGAACTCGCGCCGCTTCGGGTCGCGGTCGGGGTGCTGGAGGTTTCCCTCCACCCAGCGCTTGTTGCCCTCCATCAGCCGCGCGAACGCCGCCCAGGGCGAGTCCGGTCGCGGGCCTGCCGCGGGAGAGGGCGAGGGGGACTTCGTCGCCCCCACGGCCGACGTCTTCCCCGCGTTCGTGCTGTCCGGGTTCGACGAACAGGCGGTGAGCATGGCTGCGGTGGCAGCCAGCCCGCCGGTGAGTATGGCCCTGCGCTGCGGTGTCCTGGCGGTACCCATGTTGCCGTCCCTTTCGGTCTCCGTTCTCCCTGGCGGGAGCGGTGATCCAACTGTCGCGGGAGCCCGGTTAGCGCTCGTACAGCGCTGATGCAGCGCAGGAGAAGTGCTGTTCCAAAACGCGCGGAGTGAGGGTGACGCACGCTGGGTGACCCTTGGTCAGAGGCGGACTGCGGTGCGGTGCTCGTAGTCCAGCCCGTGTGCGGTGCAGCGTCCCTCACCGCGGGGGCAGATCCTCGAGTACTCGCTGACCCGGGCCCGGTACACCCGTCACGGGGCGGGCGGACGCACCTCCTCCGGGGCGAGGCAGCGCCCGCCGCACCCGGCGGGGCCGGGGATCATCCGCAGGCCCTCCAGGGCCTCCTCCCCGTGGAGTTCCTCCGCCGCGGCCTTCAGGTACAGGGCGAGGAGGCTCGCCATGCCCCCGGAGCCCTTGAGTCGTGGAGGACGATGCCGATCCGGGGTTCGTGGGCGATGTTGCGGGAGTGCGTGACCTCAGGGGGCCTGCCGAACTCGGCATCTGCGAGGCCGGCCTGCTCCGGACCCGCCTCAAAGAACTGATGCCCCGCCGCGCCGACCGCGTCTGCGTCCTCGTCCATACGGCCAAGCTGGGCGGCCGCCCCTTCCACGCCTGGGCGAAGCCGGCGGCGGTGGGGCCGCGTGGTGGCGGCGGTAGGACTTGCGCGGCGGCGGGGGCTCACGCGGGTTGGGGGCTCGCCCGGCGGCAGGGGCTCACCCGGTGCTGGGTACTCACCCGGCGGGACCCTGCCCGGCACCGACGGCTCGTCGACGCCAAAGGCACACGCAGCACCGGCCTCATCCTGCCGCGAGGACCCGCGCGCACCGAAGGCCTCGCACACGCTGCCCGTCAGGGCTGGGCCGTTCCCGTCGCCGCTGTGTTCGGCGCCTGCGGACCGCTGCTTCCGAAGCGGACTCCCTTGGCCTCCTTGCCGATCGCGCTCAGCAGGATCACCACGGCCAGCGTGGGCACGATGGTCCACGCCATCGCCGACGGATACCCGTGGCGCTCGGCGAGGGCCTCCTGGATCGGCAGGTTGAGCGCGGCGATCAGGTTGCCGAGCTGGTAGGTGACGCCCGGATAGAAGCCCCGGACGGCGTCCGGGCTCATCTCGGTCAGGTGCGCCGGGATGACGCCCCAGGCTCCCTGCACGCAGACCTGCATCAGGAAGGACGACAGCATCAGCCAGCCGACGGTCGTGGACAGCACGAAGAACGGCACCACGACCAGGCCCGCGGCCGCCGCGATCATGATCGTGCGGCGGCGGCCCAGCCGCTCGGAGTACGCACCGAGCAGCACACCGCCGATCATGGCGCCGATGTTGTAGACCACGGCGATCGCGATCGAGGTGTTCGCGGACAGGTCCAGGCCCTTCTTCACGAAGGTCGGGTAGATGTCCTGCGTGCCGTGCGACATCCAGTTGAAAGCGGTCATCAGCGCGACGAGGTACACGAAGCGCCGCAGCACCGCCGGGTTCTTGAACACCTGGTACGCGGGGGTGCGGTTGAGCCGGACGCTCTTCTCCCACACCTCGCTCTCCTCGACCCGGCTGCGCACCCACAGGGCGACCAGGGCGGGCAGCAGGCTGAAGGCGAACAGTCCCCGCCAGCCGAAGACGGGCTCGATGACGAAGAACGCCACGGCGGCCAGCAGGTACCCCAGCGAATAGCCGCTCTGCAACAGCCCCGACCAGAAGCCACGCCTGGAGGCCGGGATCTTCTCCATGGCCAGGGCCGCTCCCAGGCCCCACTCGCCGCCCATGCCGATGCCGTAGAGCAGGCGCAGCACCAGCAGCACGGTGTAGTTCGGCGCGAACGCGCAGGCGAATCCGACGATCGAGTAGAAGACGACGTCGACCATGAGCGGCACGCGGCGGCCGCGGCGGTCCGCCCACATGCCGAACAGCAGCGCGCCGACGGGCCGCATCACCAGCGTCGCGGTGGTGAGGAAGGCCATGTCGGTCAGGGAGACATGGAATTCGTCGGCTATCTCGCTGTAGACGAGCACGACCAGGAAATAGTCGAACGCGTCCATCGCCCAGCCGAGATAGGCGGCCAGGAAGGCGTTGCGCTGGTCTTTCGTCAGACCCGCTGCCTGCCCTTTCACGGTGTTCAGCACTGCGCCTCCCGAAGTTCGCAGCCGAGGCTAGGCACGGAACACCGGGAATCGGGCAAAGTACGAACCACGGTTGGACCAAGAGCGCCGACGCCCCTTACCTGCCGGGAACCCGCCTGCCCGGCGCCGTGACACCGCCAGACGCCGCGGCGTCGAGGAGGCGGCGGAAGGCGGGGCACTCCATGTGGCTCGGGGCGGGACAGGAGGCGGCATGGCGCAGGGAGTCGCGCAGTACGCCCAGTTCGCGGATCCTGTCGTCGAGTTCGTCCGCCTTGGCCGCCAGCATCTGCCGGTCGATACGCGGCTGCCCGTCCGGCGCGAGCATGTGCGCGATCTCGTCGAGCGAGAACCCGGCCGTCCGCCCCAGCGCGATCAGCGCCAGCCGCTCCAGTACGCCGGGGTGGTACTGACGGCGCAGGCCTCGTCGGCCGGTCGAGGAGATGAGCCCTTTCTCCTCGTAGAAGCGCAGGGTCGATGCCGGTACCCCGGCGCGGCGCGCCACTTCGGCGATGTCCAGCTCTGTCATTGTCTTGACCTCAAGTCGACTTGAAGTAGAACGCTGTCATCCCGGTACGACGAGGGCAAGCAGAAGGAGAGGCAGCCATGGACGCTGCGCGCAGGGCCGACGACGAGCAGGCAGCCCGCTGGAAGGGGCGCGCCGGTCATGCCTGGGACGATCTGAAGGGAGTGCTGGACGAGATGTTCAGGCCCTTCGAGGAGCTCCTCGTCGAGGCTGTCGCCGCCGAGCGGGCGAAGCACGTGCTCGACGTCGGCTGCGGTACGGGCGGTATCGCGCTGGCCGTCGCGCGGCGGCTCGGTCCGGAGGGGCGCTGTGTCGGCATCGACATCTCCGAACCGATGATCAGCACCGCCCGGGAGTGCGCCGACCAGGAGGACGTGCCGGCCTCGTTCGTCTGCGCCGACGCACAGGACCACGCCTTCGAACCCGGCAGTTTCGACGCCGTCATCTCGCGGTTCGGCGTCATGTTCTTCAACGATCCGGTCCGGGCCTTCGCCAACCTCCGGCGCGCCGTCAGGGACGAGGGGGCGCTCCGGTTCGTCGTCTGGCGGGATCCGGCCGAGAACCCGTTCATGACGACGGCCCAGCGCGCCGCGGCACCGCTGCTCCCGGACATGCCCGTCCGCCGGCCTGACGAGCCGGGACAGTTCGCCTTCGCGGACCCGGACAAGGTCCGGCGCATCCTGGCCGAGAGCGGCTGGGCCGGGATCGACATCCGGCCGGTCGACGTGGTCTGCACCCTGCCCGAGAAGGAACTGGTCCGATACCTCACCCGGCTGGGCCCGGTGGGCATGTACCTGCCCGAGGTGGACGCGCAGACCCGCGAACGGGTCGTCGAGACGGTCCGTGCCGCCTTCGCCCCCTTCGTGCACGGACCGGAAGTCCGCTTCACCGCGGCCTGTTGGACGGTCGGCGCCCGTGCCTCGACAGCGAAATTTTCGTGAGGCCCGGCCCCCTTTCGTGAGCGCGGGCGCCCGGCGCATAGTGAGATCACGATGACGCCGAAGAAAGCCCTGGTGGTCCGCGGCGGCTGGGAGGGGCACCAGCCGGTCGAGGCAACGGAACTCTTCCTGCCCTTCCTGAGAGACAACGGCTACGCCGTCCGGGTCGAGGAGTCGACCGACGTCTACGCGGACGCCGCCGAGTTGGCCGGCACCGACCTGATCGTGCAGTGCGTGACGATGTCGGAGATCACGCGCGAGCAGCTGGCGGGACTGAGCTCGGCGGTCGTGGCCGGCACGGGGTTCACCGGCTGGCACGGCGGCATCGCCGACTCCTTCCGCGCCTCCTCCGACTATCTCCACCTGGTGGGAGGGCAGTTCGCCACGCACCCGGGCAGGGAACCGTGCGAGCGCCGGGGCGGGCCGGAGGACAACTTCCTGCCGCACACCATCACCCTCACCGAGGCCGGCCGCGAGCACCCCGTCACCGCGGGCATCGAGGACTTCGAGCTGCACACCGAGCAGTACTGGGTGCTCCACGACGACCTCATCGACGTCCTGGCCACCACCACGCACCCCACCCGGCCGTGGGAGCCCTGGCACCGGCCGGTCACCTCGCCGGCGGTCTGGACCCGCCGGTGGGGCGCCGGGCGGATCGTGGTGACGACACCGGGGCACAGCCTCGACGTGCTGGAGAACCCCGACGTCCGCACCATCATCGAGAGGGGCATGCTGTGGGCGACGCGCACCGCGTCGGCGTCGTAGGGCTCGGAGTCATCTCCCGCGCGTACCTGGACACACTGGCCGGTCACCCCGCCGTGCGCGTGACCGCGGTCGCCGACCTCGACGCCTCCCGGTCGGCCGCGACCGCCGCCGGACTGCCCGGCGTCCGGGCGTTGACCGTCGAGGAGCTGCTGAGCAGCCCGGACGTGGACACGGTGCTGAACCTCACCACCCCCGGGGCGCACGCCACCATCGCCCTGGACGCCATCGGCCACGGCAAGAACGTCTACGGGGAGAAGCCGCTCGCCGCCACGCTCGCCGACGCCCACGCCGTCATGACGGCCGCCGCGCGGGCGGGCGTCGGTGTGGGGTGCGCGCCGGACACCGTGCTGGGCACCGGGGTCCAGACGGCCCGGGCGGCCCTGACGGCGGGGAGCATCGGACGCCCCCTGTTCGCCTCGGCCGTGATGGTCACCCCGGGCCACGAACGCTGGCACCCGCACCCCGACTTCTACTACACCGAGGGCGGCGGCCCCCTGCTGGACATGGGGCCGTACTACCTCGCGTCCCTCGTCCATCTGCTGGGTCCGGTGCGGGCCGTGACGGGGGCGTCCAGCAGGCTGCGCGCCGAGCGGGTCATCGGTTCCGGCCCGCGTACGGGAGAGCGGATACCGGTGGAAGTGGACAGCCATGTCTCCGGTGTGCTGGAGCACGTGGACGGGACGCTGACGACGATCACGACGAGCTTCGACGGGGTGGCCACCACCGCGTCCCCGATCGAGGTGCACGGCGAGGTGGGAACCCTCGCCGTCCCGGACCCGAACCGCTTCGACGGCGACGTACGGCTCTTCGAGCTCGGCGACACCCAGTGGCGCACGCTCCCGCCGTCCGCGGGCTACGTCGACGGCGCACGGGGCGTCGGGCTGCTCGACTTCGTCACCGCCGACGGGCAGCGGGCACCGCGCGCGAACGGCGAACTCGCCCTGCACGTACTGGAGACGATGACCGCGCTCCTGCGTTCGTCGGCCGAGGGGCGGCGGATCGAGCTGACGACGTCGGCGCGGCCGCCCGCTCCCGTCCCGCTGACGGCCGCCGAGGAGTGGGGTGGCCGGGCCGCGCCCAGCCCCGCGTGACCCGGCGATGTCGCGGCGGTCAGTCCACGGGCCAGGTGTGCGCGGGCGCGTTCATGTGCATGTAGTCCATGTACGTCGTGGTCATCTGCCGCAGTGCCGCACGCCGGTCGGAGACGCCCGCCTTCTCCAGGTGATGGACCGTCTCCGCCTGCCACACGGCGCCGTTGCGCGCGGTGACACAGCGCTGCTCGATGATGCCCAGCAGGGGTTCGCGCCAGGCCTCGTCCATGCCGGCCAGCTCCAGGCCCCGGTGGGCCAGCGGCAGCAGCCGCCGCAACACCAGTTCCGTGACCGGCACTTCGCCCGTGCCGGGCCAGTACAGGCGGGCGTCGATGCCGTCGCGGGCCGCGGTGTGCAGATTCTCCTCGGCGACCGAGAAGGACATCCGCGTCCAGATCGGCCGGTCCTCGTCGACCAGGGCGCGGGTGAGGCCGTAGTAGAAGGCGCCGTTGGCGATGATGTCGGCCACGGTGGGGCCGGCGGGCAGCACCCGGTTCTCGATGCGCAGATGCGGGCCGCTGTCGGTGACGGCGTAGACGGGGCGGTTCCAGCGGTAGATCGTGCCGTTGTGCAGGGTCAGTTCGCCCAGCTGCGGAACGCCGCCGCTGTCGAGCGTCTGCTGCGGGTCCTCGTCCTCGCACAGCGGCAGCAGGGCCGGGAAGTAGCGCACGTTCTCCTCGAAGAGATCGAAGACGCTGGTGATCCACCGCTCCCCGAACCACACCCGGGGCCGTACGCCCTGGGCCTTGATCTCCTCGGGGCGGGTGTCGGTGGCCTGCTCGAACAGGGGGATGCGGGTCTCGCGCCACAGCTCCCTGCCGAACAGGAAGGGCGAGTTCGCCGCGAGGGCGATCTGCACGCCGGCGATGGCCTGGGCCGCGTTCCAGTAGTTCGCGAACTGCTTGGGCGCGACCTGGAGATGGAACTGAGTGCTGGTGCAGGCGGCCTCGGGAGTGATGGTGTCGGCGTACGTCGACAGGCGCTCCACGCCGTCGACCCTGATGCGCAGGTCCTCGCCCCGCGCCGCGAAGATCTGCTCGTTGAGCAGCCGGTACCGCGGGTCACCGGAGAGGGCGGACTCGCTGACGTCCGCCTCGTCCAGGGTGGGCAGGATGCCGATCATGATCAGGTGCGCGCCCACGGCCGCGGCGCGGTCCTCGGCGTGGTTCAGGGCGTCCCGGATCGTCTGCTCCCAGGCGCCGGGGCCGCCGGTCGTCAGCTCCCTCGGCGGGATGTCGATCTCCAGGTTGAAGCGGCCCAGCTCGCTCGACCAGGCGGGATCGGCGATCGCCTGGAGCACGTCGGTGTTGCGCATCGCGGGCAGCCCGCGGTCGTCCACCAGGTTGAGCTCGATCTCCAGCCCGACCCGGGGGCGCTCGCTCTCGAAGCCGGACTCGCGCAGCATCCGGGCCAGCACCTCGAGGTCGGTCTGCATCTTCGCCCGGTACCGACGACGGTCCTCCCGTGCGAACACCAGGGCCGGCACGTCACGTCCCATGTACGCTCCCGGGTTCCCTCGGCGGATGGCTCTCGTCCCAGCGTCGCACCTTCTCGTCCCGGCGGCGCACCTTGTCGTGGTGCCCGCACCCACCTAGCCTGAGGTTTGTGCCGCAAATAAACAAACCCCGATCGCACAAGGCCGTGCCGGGCAACGGCGCCTCCCTCACCCGACTCCGCACCGCGATCACCGTCTTCTTCGCCCTCGACGGCTTCGTCTTCGCCGGCTGGGTCGTGCGCATCCCCGCCATCAAGGAACAGACCGACGCCTCCGCCAGTACCCTCGGCCTCGCCCTCCTGGGCGTCTCCGCCGGAGCCGTCGTCACCATGGTCCTCACCGGCCGCCTGTGCCGCCGCTACGGCAACCACCGGGTCACCGTCGCCTGCGCCGTCCTGCTCTCCCTCAGCGTCGCCCTGCCCCCGCTGACCCACTCGGCCCTCGCGCTCGGCCTCGTCCTGCTGGTGTTCGGCGCCGCGTACGGCGGGATCAACGTCGCCTTCAACAGCGCCGCCGTGGACCTGGTGGCCGCGATGCGGCGGCCGATCATGCCGAGCTTCCACGCCGCGTTCAGCCTGGGCGGTATGACCGGCGCGGGGCTGGGCGCCCTGGTCGCGGGGTCCCTCTCCCCCACCCGGCACCTGCTGCTGCTCACGGTCGTCGGGCTGCTCGTGACGGCCGTGGCGGGCCCCACGCTCCTGCGGCAGAAGCCGCCGGTGCCGCCGGAACGGGAACGGCCCACGCAGGACGCCGCCCCGCGCCGGCCGGCCGGCCGTACCCGGGGACTCGTCCTCGTGTTCGGCCTGATCGCGGGGTGCACCGCGTACGGCGAGGGGGCGCTGGCCGACTGGGGTGCCCTGCACCTCGAAGAGGACCTGGACGCCTCGCCGGGTGCCGCGGCCATCGGCTACTCCTGCTTCGCGCTCGCCATGACGGTGGGCCGCCTGACCGGCACGACGCTCCTGGAGCGCCTGAGGCAGACCCGGACCGTCGTGGCGGGCGGCGCCACGGCGGCGGCCGGGATGCTGCTCGGCTCGCTCGCCCCCGCCCTGTGGGCGGCCCTGCTGGGGTACGCGGTCACGGGCATCGGCCTCGCGAACCTCTTCCCCGTGGCCGTGGAACGCGCGGGCGCGCTCGCCGGCCCCAGCGGAGTCGCCACCGCCTCCACGCTGGGCTACGGCGGCATGCTGCTGGGGCCGCCCGCCATCGGGTTCATGGCGGACTGGTTCTCCCTCCCGGTGGCGCTCACCAGCGTGGCGATCCTCGCCGCCGTGGCCGCGTGCATCGGTTTCGCGACCCGCCGCGCCGCGGCGCCCTGATCCCGCCACGACCCCAGGCCACTGACACGTGCATACGGGCGGGACGGGCCACAGGCCATCATGTCCGCAGCCAGGTGATCCGTACCCCGGCTTCGGGGTACCCGTGGCCTCGCCCGTTGTGATCACCGGTTGTGATCACCGGGCCGTACGCCATGGACAAGGAGGCAGACCCGTGACCGATCAGCAGCACCCCGGCGAACAGCACCCCACCCCGGAGTTTCCCTCCCAGGACCAGCCGCACCCGGGCTGGACCGGCCCCATGGACCCGCCCCCGGACCACGGTGAGGAGTCCTACCGGGGCAGCGGCCGGCTGACCGACCGCAAGGCCCTCATCACCGGCGGGGACTCCGGGATCGGCCGCGCGGTCGCCCTGGCGTTCGCCCGGGAGGGGGCCGACGTGATCTTCACCCACCTGGAGGACGAGAAGGACGACGCCGCCGAGACCGCCCGGCTGGTCGAGGAGGCCGGGCGGCGTGCCGTGCCCGTCTCGTGTGACGTACGGGAGGAGGAGAACTGCCGGGCACTGATCGACCGTGCCGTCGCGGAGTTCGGCCGGATCGACGTCCTGGTGAACAACGCGGCGTACCAGATGTCGCAGCCCGACGGCATCGAGGCGATCTCCACCGAGCAGTTCGACCGGGTGATGCGCACCAACCTGTACGGCATGTTCTGGCTGTGCAAGCTGGCCCTGCCGCACATCCCGGAGGGCGGCAGCATCATCAACTCCACGTCGGTGCAGGCCTACAAGCCCAGTCCGCATCTGCTGGACTACGCGACGACCAAGGGCGCCATCGTCACCTTCACGCAGGGGCTGGCGCAGATGGTGATCGACAAGGGCATCCGCGTCAACGCCGTGGCGCCCGGCCCGGTGTGGACGCCGCTCATCCCGGCGACGATGCCGGACACCCAGAAGTTCGGCGCGCAGGCGCCCATCGGGCGGCCCGCGCAGCCGGCCGAGATGGCTCCGGCGTACGTCTTCCTCGCCTCCCAGGACGCGTCGTACATCACCGCCGAGATCGTCAACGCGACTGGCGGCACACCGCTGCCGTAGGGTCCCCCGGGAAAAGCCCGGCGCTTGGAGCGTGCTCCATACGGCAGACTCGCGCCATGGAGACCGACGAGTTCCTGCAAGCGCTGGAGACAGAGGGCCGGTTGCTGGCCGCGGCCGCCGAGGAGGCCGGGACGGACGCCAAGGTGCCGACGTGCCCGGAGTGGCAAGTGCGTGATCTGCTGCGGCACACGGGCGCGGTGCACCGCTGGGCCGCGTCGTACGTCGCCGAGCGGTACACCGAGCGCCGCCCGCTGGGTGAAGCCCCGGACCTCGACGGCGCGGAGCTCGTGGCCTGGTACCGCGACAGCCACCGCCACCTCGTCGGCACGCTGGCCGGCGCCTCACCCGACGTGGAGTGCTGGTCCTTCCTGCCCGCGCCGTCCCCGCTGGCCTTCTGGATCCGGCGGCAGGCGCACGAGACGGCGGTGCACCGGGTCGACGCGGAGTCCGCACGCGGAGCCGGCACCACCACCGTCACCCCGGAGTTCGCCACCGACGGCATCGACGAACTGCTGCGCGGCTTCCATGCCCGCCCCAAGAGCCGCGTACGCACCGACGAGCCGCGCGTCCTGCGGGTGCGCACGGACGACACCGACGCCGTGTGGAGCGTACGGCTCTCCTCCGAGCCGCCCGTGACCACGCGGGGCGCCTCCGGGGAGGCCGCGTGCGAACTGTCCGGCCCGGCCGAGAAGTTGTACCTGGCGCTGTGGAACCGGGCTCCCCTGCCGTCGGTCACGGGCGACCAGGCGCTCGCCGAGCTGTGGCGGGAGACGTCAGGGATCTGACGGGGCTCAGCCGTCCGCCAGCATCCGCTCCAGCACCGCACGCTGCACGGGCAGCACCTCACCGTGCAGCGTGCGCCCCTTCGCCGTGAGGGCGACGCGCACACCCCGCCGGTCCTCCGGACACATGCAGCGCTCGACGAGCCCCTCCTTCTCCAGCCGGGCGATCAGCCGCGACAGCGCGCTCTGGCTCAGATGGATCCGCTCGGAGATCTCCTGGACGCGGTAGGAGGGAGTGCCCTTCGCCGCCCGGCACCCGGCGAGGACGTCGAGCACCTCGAAGTCGCTGGCGCACAGGCCGTGGTCGTGCAGAACCCGGTCGAGTTCACACTGTGTTCGCGCGTGCAGCGCCAGAATGTTCCGCCACTGTTCCACGAGCGCCTGCTCGGCCTGCTTCGCCGCCATGCGCCGCACCGTAACAGAGAAGCAGGTTTGTTGCACCTGAATTAAATGCGCTTGCATCTCATGCACGTGCATGTAGTGTCTCGCTCATGACCTCTCCGCTCACCTCCCCCACGTCCGAGGGACGTTGGACTCCCCGGCTCTGGGGCACCCTGCTGGTGCTCTGCGCCGCGATGTTCCTGGACGCCCTGGACGTGTCCATGGTCGGCGTGGCGCTGCCCTCCATCGGTGCCGACCTCGGCCTGTCGACCTCGGCGCTGCAATGGATCGTCAGCGGCTACATCCTGGGCTACGGCGGTCTGCTGCTCCTCGGCGGACGCGCCGCCGACCTGCTGGGCCGGCGCCAGGTCTTCCTGGTCGCACTGGGCGTCTTCGCACTGGCCTCGCTGCTCGGCGGTCTCGTCGACTCGGGACCGCTGCTCATCGCCAGCCGCTTCGTCAAGGGCCTGAGCGCGGCCTTCACGGCCCCCGCCGGCCTGTCGATCATCACCACGACGTTCCCCGAGGGCCCGTTGCGCAACCGCGCCCTGGCCATCTACACCACCTGCGGTGCCACCGGCTACTCGATGGGCCTGGTCTTCTCCGGCCTGCTCACGGAGGCCAGTTGGCGGCTCACGATGCTCCTGCCCGCTCCCGTCGCGCTGATCGCCCTGCTCGTGGGCCTGAAGCTGCTGCCGCGCAGTGAGCGCGAGCGCGGCCAGGGCGGCTACGACATCCCCGGCGCGGTCCTCGGCACCACCTCGATGCTGCTGCTGGTCTTCACCGTCGTCGAAGCGCCCGAGGCGGGCTGGGCGTCGGCCCGGACCCTCCTGTCCTTCGCCGCCGTCGCCGTCCTGCTGGCGGCCTTCGTCGCCGTCGAGCGGCGCAGCCCCAGCCCGCTGATCCGGCTCGGCGTGCTGCGCTCGGGGCCGCAAGTGCGGGCACAGCTGGGCGCGTTCACGTTCGTCGGCAGCTACATCGGCTTCCAGTTTCTGGTGACCCTCTACATGCAGCAACTGCTCGGCTGGTCGGCGCTGCACACGGCCCTGGCCTTCCTGCCGGCGGGCGCGCTGGTGGCGCTGTCCGCCACGAAGGTGGGGGCCGTCATCGACCGGTTCGGCACAGCCCGGCTGATGGTGCTGGGCTTCGCCCTGATGGTGACCGGCTACGTGCTGTTCCTGCGCATCGACCTCGACCCGGTCTACGCGGCGGTGATCCTTCCGACGATGCTGCTGGTCGGCTCCGGCTTCGCGCTGACCTTCCCGTCCCTCAACGTCCAGGCCACCAACGGCGTCGACGAGCACGAGCAGGGCATGGTCTCCGGGCTGCTCAACACCTCGGTCCAGGTGGGCGGCGCGATCTTCCTCGCCGTGGTGACGGCGGTGGTGACCGCGAACTCCCCCGAGCGGGGCAACGCCTCCCCGCAGGCCGTCCTCGACAGCTACCGGCCCGGCCTGGTGGTCGTGACGCTCATCGCCTTCGCCGGCCTGCTGATCACCCTCACGGGCCTGCGGCCCCGGCGGCGGCAGTCGTCCGTCGTGGTCGCCATGTCCGCCCCGAAGAAGGCGGAGCCCGTCGCCGTACGCGACTAGGGAGCGCTTCCGGTGGATCACTTCGGTCCTGCGTCCCCTCCGGAGGGGACGCAGGACCGAGGCGAGAAGCGCAACCAACCGAAAAAGTGTACGTTTCATACTTTTCCGGGCTCCGGATGAGTTCTACCCTCATGTACAGATGGCGGGCGGAGGGCCGGCCAGTCGTCCACCGCCGCCTGTAACGAGCGGAGGCGGAGATGAAAGCGTCGATACGGCGGTCCGCGATCTTCGCAAGCGCGGCTGCTCTTGTGATGGCCGTCTGCGGTACGACGGGCACTGCCCAGGCCGAGCCGGGCGACGGTGAGCTCCAGTTCGGCTACGTCCTGCCGGAGACGGGACAGCTGGCCTACCTCGGCCCGCCGCAGATCGAGTCGCTGAAGTTCGCGATACAGAAGATCAATGACGCCGGCGGGGTCCTGGGCAAGCCCGTGCCGACTGTGGTCTCCAGTGACGAGGCGGGTCAGGAGGCCGTTGCCGCGCAGTCGGCGGACCGGGTCCTCGCGGCAGGCGTGGACGCGATCATCGGCGCCGCGGCTTCCGGCATGTCGCTGTCGTTCATCGACCGGGTGACCGGAGCGGGCGTGGCGCAGTGTTCGGGGTCGAACACCGCTCCCACCTTCACCGACTACGAGGACGACGGCTTCTACTTCCGTACCGTCCCGAGCGACGCCTTGCAGGGGCCCATCCTGGCGGATGTCGTCCGCGACGACGGCCACAACCGGGTGGCCCTGGTGGCACGGGCGGACGACTACGGGCGCGGCCTGATGGAGTCCACCCGGAAGTCGCTGGAGGACCGCGGTGCGACGGTGGCGCTCGCCGAGACCTACGACCCGAAGGCGACCAACTTCGACCAGGTCGCCCAGCAGATCGAGAACTCCAGGCCGGACGCCGCCGTGGTGATCGCCTTCGAGGAAGGCGCCCAGATCCTGCAGGGCATGATCGAGTCCGGAATCGGGCCCGACCGGATCGGCGTCTACGGCGCCGACGGACTGCGCAGCGAGGAACTGCCCTCGCTGGTCGCGCCGGGCCAGCCGGAGAGGCTCTCCGGGATGAAGGGGACCGCGCCGGCATCGGCGGAGAACGCACAGTACGTGAAGGACCTCAAGGAATTCGCGCCGAAGCTGAAGGAGCTGCAGTTCGCACCGCAGGTGTTCGACTGCGTGACGACGATCGCGCTCGCCGCCGAGAAGGCGGAGTCCGACGATCCCGGCGAGTACGTGAAGGAGATGAACGGGATCACCAAGGACGGCGAGAAGTGCAACTCGTTCGCCGCCTGCAAGGAGCTGCTCGCCGACGGCAGGGACATCGACTACGACGGTGTGAGCGGTCCGCTCGACTTCACCGACAAGGGCGAACCCGGCCAGGCGACGATCGAGGTGTACGGCTACGACGACAAGGGAGCGTTGCAGACACTGCGTACCGAGACCAGCAGGGCCGAGGAGTGACCGGGAGAACCGACAGCGGAAGTCAACGGACGCGGGCGAGCGTGCCGAGGTAGAGCTCGATCACCTTCTCGTCGTGCAGCAGGGCCGTGCCCGTGCCGGTGTACGCGTTGCGGCCCTGGTCGAGGACGTAGCCGCGGTCACAGAGCTGCAGGCACCTGCGGGCGTTCTGCTCGACCATGAGCACGGCGACGCCCGCGCTGTTGATCATTCTGCACCGGTCGAAGACGTGGTCCTGATGGAGCGGTGACAGGCCGGCCGACGGCTCGTCGAGCAGCAGCAGCTGCGGCTCCATCATCAGCGCGCGGGCCATCGCGAGCATCTGGCGCTCGCCGCCGGACATCGCGCCGGCCTTCTGCCTGCGGCGGTCGGCCAGCACGGGGAAGAGCTCCTCGACCGCCGCGACCCGCCGCGCGTGGTCCTTGGGCCGCAGGTAGACCCCCATCCGCAGGTTCTCCTCGACGGTCAGCGTGGGGAACACGTTCTGCAGCTGCGGTACGTAGCCCACGCCCCGCCGGACCAGCTCGTGCGCGGGCCGGCCGGTCACGTCCTCGCCGCGCAGCCGCACGGTCCCGCCGCGCACCCGCAACAGCCCGAAGACGGCCTTGACCAGCGTCGACTTGCCGGCGCCGTTGGGGCCGATCACACCGACCACCTCGCCCGGCCGCACCTCGACGCTGCATCCTCGCAGCACGTCGACACCCGGGACGTAACCGGCGACGATGTCGTCGGCCGCCAGCACCGGTGCCTGCTCCTCGGCGGTCATCCCTCACTCCTTCTCCTCGGTCGTCCCCGGTTCGTCGTGCTGCTTGCCCAGGTACGCGTCCACGACGGCGGCGTTCCGGCCGATCGTGTGCGGTGGGCCCTCGGCCACGAGGCGGCCGTCGGCCATGACGGCCACCCAGTCGCTGATGCCCATCACCACGTCCATGTCGTGCTCGACGAAGCACACCGTGAGCCCCTCGTCGCGCAGCTGCGTGATGTGTCCGAGCAGCGACTGGGTCAGCGCGGGGTTCACCCCGGCCATCGGCTCGTCGAGCAGGAGCATGACCGGCCGGGCCATCAGCGCGCGGGCCAGTTCCAGCAGTTTGCGCTGACCGCCGGAGAGCGTGCCGGCATGGTCGTCGCGCAGGGGCCCGAGCCGGAACCGCTCCAGCAGTTCGTCGGCCCGGCGCTCGGACTCCCGCTCCTGCCCGCGCCACAGCGGTCGCAGCAGCGCGGGCAGCGCCCGCTCGCCACGTTGCCCGGGCGCGGCGAGCAGCATGTTCTCCAGCACGGTGAGCCGGGCGAGCGTCCTGGTGAGCTGGAACGTCCGGACCAGTCCCCGCCGCGCCACCCGGTGCGCCGGGGAGCCGGTGAGCGGCTGTCCGTCGAACGACCACCGGCCGCCGTCGGCCCGGTCGAACCCGCTCACCACGTTGAACAACGTGGTCTTGCCCGCGCCATTGGGCCCGATGAGCGCCGTGATGGCCCCGCGCTGCACCTCCAGGTGCTCGACCCGCACGGCGACGAGGCCGCCGAAGGTACGGGTCACCTGGTCCAGGACCAGCAGGGAATCGGGCTTGCGCACCCCCGGCTCGGGATCGACCGCGGAGAGCCGGACCGGGTGGGATTCGACAGGTTCAGCGGCCACTGAGCAGCATCTCCTTCCGGCTGCCGAGGATCCCCTGCGGCCTGAACGCCACCAGCAGGATCAGGGCGACCCCGACCAGGGCGAAGCGCACCGCGCCGACCTCCGACGTGCTGATGAGGTCCGCAGAGATGTACTCGGCGTCGATGGCCTGGCGGAGCGCGCTGTCGAGGAAGCTGAGGACGAACCAGAACAGGACCGCGCCGACGACCGGCCCGAGGATCCGCCCGGCACCTCCGAGGACGAGCAGCGTGTACAGGAAGAACGTGACGCCCGGATCGTAGTTGTCCGGGTTCACGGACTGCACCTGGATCGCCTGCAGCATGCCCGCGACCGCCCCGATGACGCCGCCGAGCACGAGGCTCTGCATCTTGTACGCGTAGACGTTCTTGCCGAGGCTGCGCGCGGCGACCTCGTCCTCACGGATCGACCGGATGACACGGCCCCAGGGGCTGTGGATCAGCAGGGCCAGCAGACCGCCGACCACCAGCACCAGCGCCCATCCGACGATCATCACCCAGAGGTCGCGGGAGCTGAACCTCACGAGCCACACGCCGTAGGTGCCGGGCTCGATGGGGTTGAGCGCGTAGAAGCCGTTCGCGAACCTCTGCAGCCCGAACACCCCACCGGTGACCGGCTCGGCCCAGTTGGAGCGGTAGAACAGCCGTAGTGTCTCCCCCGCCGCGATCGTGGTGATCGCGAGGTAGTCGGCGCGCAGCCGCAGGGTGGGCAGGCCGAGGAGCAGGGCGAGCACGATCGCGCAGGCGATGCCGCCCAGGACGCCGAGCCACATCGGGCCGTCGTACGTCGACACCGTGATGGCGAGCCCGTAGCCGCCGACCAGCATGAATCCGACCTGGCCGAAGTTGAGCAGCCCGGTGTAACCGAAGTGCAGGTTCAGCCCCATCGCGGCGAGCGCGTAGACGGCGGCGATGGGGCCGATGCCCGAGCGCAGGGCGTCGGTGAGGATGGCGGAGAAGTCCATGGCGCACCCCTCACCCGACGCGTTCGGCCCGGCCGAGGATGCCCTGCGGCCGGACGAGGAGGACGACGATGAGGACGAGCAGCGCCCACGCGTACTGCAGGTCGACCGGGAACCACAGGGTGGACATCTGGGCGACGACGCCGATGACGAGGCTGCCGACCATCGCGCCGTAGGCGTTGCCGAGCCCACCCAGGATGACCCCGGCGAACATGAGCAGCAGGAGCTTGAAGCCCATGTCCCAGGTGACGATCTCCACCAGGCCGAAGAAGACCCCGCCGAGCGCGGCCAGCCCGCCGCCGAGCATCCACACGAACAGCACCACTCGCTGCACGTCGATGCCCGACGCCTCCGCGAGGTCGCGGTTGGCGGAGACGGCCCGCACGGCCGTACCGATCCGTGTCCTCTGCAGGAGCGCGGCGACGCCGAGCAGCACCAGTACGGAGAGCAGGGTGACGGTGAGGTCCCGTGGGGTGATGCCGGCCGGCCCCAGGTCGATCGTGCTCTGGATGTCGTACTGCGCGTAGGAGGCGGGCCGGGTTCCGTACAGCACGAGGACGACGTGGCGCAGCACCAGCGAGAGCCCGATGGTGACGATGAACATGTTGATCAGCCCGGTGCCCCGGGCCCGCAGCGGGCGCCAGATGCCGCGATCGACGGCCCCGCCCAGCAGGGCGCCGAAGACCACCGCGGTGAGGGCGGCAGGGATCAGGTGCCAGCCCGGACCGGCCGCGGAGACGTTGAGGAAGAACGCGAAGGAGGCGCCGATCGTCACGAACTCACCGTGCGCGAAGTTGATCAGGTGGATGGTGCCGAAGATCAGCGAGAGCCCGACCGAGGTGATCGCGATGATCACCCCGAACTGGATACCGTCGATCAGCGCCTGCAGAGCGCGGGCGGCGAACGTGGGGCCGCGCGGGACTTCCTCACCCTGTGCCCGGGTGGAGATCGCGGGCACCGTCACGAGGACCAGGGCGAGGGCCGGTACGAGCAGCCGCTGATAGCGCACGACGGTTCCGGTATGTCACGAACATCCCTTATGGGCTCAGTGTAAGCGCGGGTCGGGGCGGTGACACGGACAGAGGGCCCAGTGTGGGCGCCCACGGAAGGCGGAGGATGCGGGATGGACGACAGCGGGGACCTCGCGCGTGCGTACAGCGACGACAGCGTGCTCTTCCGGGTGCTGCGGCACCTCGGCTGGGACAGCCTGGCGAACATCGGCTACTTCACGCCGCCCACCCTGCCGTTCGCGGCCCTCACCGGGCCGGTGCCCTTTCAGCGCCGACTGGCGCGCCGGTCGCTGGCGCTACTGGACGCCCGGCATGGACAGCTCGTGCTGGACGCCGGATGCGGTCGCGGTGACACCACGGCGCGGCTGGGGGCCGCGGGGTGCCGGGCGCTGGGGGTGGACATCCAGCCCGCACAGATCGACCAGGCACGTCGCCGCTTCGGCGACAGCGCGCGTTTCGCCGTCGCCGACGCCACGGCTCTGCCGCAGCAGGCAGCGGAGATCCCGCTGACCGACGGTTCCTTCGACCGTGTGCACTGTCTGGAGGCCGCCTTCCACTTCGGCCATGAGGGCCGCAGGTCATTCCTGGGCGAAAGCTTCCGGCTGCTCCGCCCAGGAGGCCGGCTCGTCCTCGTGGATGTCACGTCCCGTACGGATCAGCCGATCGGGACCTTCGACCCGGACGGCATCGTGCGCGGGACCTGGCGCTTCGACGACCTCGAACCGTACGAGCGCTACCCGCTGATGGCGTCCGCCGCCGGTTTCACCACGCGCCGGATCCTCGACTGGACCACTCCCGTACTCCACAGGGCGGCCCAGCTCTGCGCCCTGTTCGTCGCCGCCGCGTCCACCCGGGCCGGCCGACAGGCCCTGTGCCTGCGGTGGCCCGGCCTCAGGACCCTCGACGCGCGGGACTGGGACGAGGTCGTCGCCGTCGTCCGAGCTCACCGGGCCATCGGGCGCGTCACTCGCTACACGGCGTACGTCCTCGACAAACCCGCACGCTTGCCCACCGGGCGCCCCGCTGTCTGACTCCCCGTATGACCACTCGCGCCCGTCCTCTTCACCGCCCGGGTCGTCAGTGTGCTGGTCCGGTTCCGCTCTGCGGCTCAGCCCAGCCGGCCCGGCCGCTGTGGGGCGAGAACCCGGAAACCGGCTCGCTCCAAGCGGAGCGCGGTGGCCCGGCCCAGGCCCGTCGAGGCCCCGGTCGATCCGGCGGGACGCATTCCAGGGGCGCCGACACACAGACGCCCGCGTTGTCGACCAGTGAGCGCGCCGCCGGACTGCTTCGAGGATCGACGGTCCGTCCCTGCGCACCCAGGCGGCCAGGCCATTTGGTGCTTGAGTTCGCGTTCACCCCAGCAGGTGCTGCTGGCGCGCCAGGTCGTGAATCGCCACCGCGGGCACCTGTGCGGCCCAGCGCGAGCGTCGGTCGCACGCCCCAGGCCTTGGTCGGGCAGTGAGGCCGCGTAGCCGCCGTGCCCGGTCCCTATCGGGTTCAGGCCCGTCCCGGACAGTTCCCGTATGGGAAGGGAGTTGGGTGATCTCACCTGACGTCCAGGGCGTGGGCCGCCGGCTCGCCCAGGTTCTTGGCCTCCTCCACCGTCCTGACCGTACGCAGCGGCGAGAACATGAGCAGGCAGGAGAACAGGAGGTACGACCCGCTGATGAGCCAGACGGCGCCGGCCGCAGTGACTGCGTCGGCCAGCAAGCCGCCGACGAGGCCGCCGAGCGGCAGCGTCCCGAGCGCGACCAGCCGGTATCCCGCGGTCACCGCACCGAGTTGGTGCTCCACCGGGATGGCCTGACGCAGGCTCACCGCGAAGACGTTGAACAGGGCCACGCCGAAGCCCTGCACCGCGAACGCCACAGCCGCCGACACCGCGAAGCCGGAACCGGCCCGCGAGGCGCTCGCCTCGCCCAGCAGGCCCACCGCGGCCAGCACCACTCCCGCGCACAACAGCGTGCCGACGGCGAAGCGGTCGGCCAGCCGGGAGGCGCACAACGATCCGATCAGCGAACCGACGCTTCCGATGCCCACGACCACGCCGACCATCGTGCCGCTCAACCCGGCGTCCCGGACGGCGAACAGCAGGAAGGCGGTGAGGAAGGCCTGCATGTGCAGATTGGCGACCCCCGCCTGCACGCACAGGTCGCGGATCGGGCGCAGCGCCCAGGTGTAGCGCAGCCCGTCACCGATGGAGCGCAGCGGAGAGCGCCCGGCCACCGCGACCCCTGGCGCTTGGACACCGCGCACCATGAATCCGCTGATGGCCGCACCCACGAACAGCGCCGTGGTCACCGCGAGCGTCGCCGACAGGCCGAACCGGCCCAGCAGGAACCCGGCCGCCGACGAGCCCGCGAGTTGACTGACCGAGTACGTCGACTGGTGCAGGCCGTTCGCGGCGGTGATGGCATCGGTCGGCACGATCTTGGGGATAGTCGACTGGTAGGCAACCTCGTAGAAGACGTTCGCGGTCCCCACCACCGCGGTCAGCAGCACCAGCGGAACCAGCGTCAACGAACCGGTGGCGTACAGCGCCGCGATGGCCGCGACCGCGGCACCCCGGGCGACGGTGCCGGCGACGAGGGTCCGGCGCGGCGGATGGCGATCCACGACCAATCCGGCGATCAGTGAGAACGCCACGACGGGCAGGAACTGCCCGACCGAGATCATCCCCACCCCGGTGCCGCTGGAGTCCAGGGCTGTGACCGCCACCAGCGGCAGCAGGAAAGTTGTCAGCTGCATACCGAAGTTGGCGGCGGTCTCCCCCAGCCAGACGTTGCGGAACCGCGTATCGCGGGTCAGCAGGTCACGCATGTCCTTGCCCAGGATCGGCACGGTCATCCCCTCGCCCAGTCGTGGCGATCCATACGCCTGCGGTAGGCACGGTCGACCAGTTCGGCGGCCCGGGTCGCCGGTCCGCGGAACTCCCGCGGTACGAGCACGTGGTTGACGCGCCGTTCAAGGGAGCAGCCGCGTAGCGCCTTGGCCTCGTAGGCCTCCGGCCCGTAGCCGATGCACCGGATGCCCTCGGCGAGCGCGATGCGGATCAGGCCGTAGTAGGTCAGGTTGAAGTAGGTGAAGGCGCGCTTCTCACCCTCGGCGATGCCGATCATCTTGGGGTGGAAGGTCTGGCCGAGCTCGTAGAAGACCACGAATCCGACCAGTTCGTCGCCGCGCCGGGCCTCCAGTACCCGTCCACGGCCGGTGGGGTGGGCCTGGATGTTCGCGATGAGCTGCCGGGACGCGGCGACCTCCGCCTCGTGCCCGTAGCGCCGCATGTGCAGCGCGTGCAACCGCGCGTGCTCCTCGCCCAATGCGTTGAGTGGGGTCTCCCGCAGAACGGCCCCGGACTCGGTGAAGGAGCGGATCTCCCGTCGGATCCGGTTGGGCCGGGGGCTCGTCAGGCTCGCGAGGTAGTCGTCGAAGTCGTCCCACGGAGTGTGCAGCACGCAGTCGCCGACCGACGCGAACGGCAGGTAGCCGCGGCCTACCAGCCTCTCCCGCAGATCGGTGTCCTCCTCTCGGACGTGCATCACCGCTGTCGTCGCGTAACCGTGCTCGTCGGCCAGCCGCCCCAGCTCGTCGGCGAGTTGCTCGGTCACCGTGCCGTCCGCCCCGGCCCCGCGCAGCAGACCGGGCAGGTAGCCGCTGGGCAGAACGGAGACGAGCGCCGGGTAAAGTCTCGCCTGCGCCTGCGTCAGCTGCCCTGCGGCTGCGAGGAGTTCGCTGCGCTCGGTCTCGTCGAGGAACGGCTCCAGAGTGGACGTGCTCTGGGTGAGCAGCGCCACCGGGTTGGTGAAGAACCAACTGTCCGGGAGCGTCTCATAGCCGACGAGAGCGCCGACCGGACTGCCGTCCCGCCGCAGCACGGCGTAGTGGCAGGCGCCCGCGCTGCGTTGCTCCGCCGTCTGGAGCCAGTTCGGCAGTGCGTAGAGCTCGTCCGCCAGAGGTTTCCAAAATTCCGCGATCTGCGATATTCGGTTCGCGACGCGAAGTCCCGTGGTCATGCCTGAGAGCCATCCTTCGAATCCGGCAACGCAACCCCTACATATCCGAGTTGCATTCCTGCTATGGTCCACCCCATGAATATCTGCGTCTTCCTTTCTGCCACCAACCTCGACGAGTGTTACGCCGCGCCGGTGCGCGAGTTCGCGAAGCTGCTGGTCAAGGGAGGTCACACGTTGGTATGGGGCGGGTCCAACGTGGGCCTCATGAAGGTAGTGGCGGACAGCGTCGAGGAAGCCGGCGGTCAAATGATCGGGGTCTCGGTGGAATTCCTCTCACATATAGTCAGGCCCGGCGTGGAGGACATGACGGTCACCCGTGACCTGGCCGAGCGTAAAGAGCTGCTGCGGCAGAAGTCCGACGCAATCGTGGTGATGCCCGGCGGAATGGGAACGCTGGATGAAACCACCGACATCCTCGAACTCAAGAATCACGACAAGGCCGATATCCCCATCGTCATGCTGAACACCGACGGGTTCTACGACGGCCAGCGCCTCCAGTTCCAGCGCATGGAGCGGGACGGGTTCCTGCCGCTGCCGCTGGAGCAGCTGGTGCACTTTGCGGACACCCCCGCCGACGTGCTCGCCCACCTGGAGGCCCGCACCGTCGCCTGATCCTGGACGACCCGGACCGCCCTCCTGCCAGGGGCGGTCCGGCCGGACACCGATCAGGCCACGGCGGCCTGCCGCCGCGTCAGCCACTCCCGGGCGTGTTCCAGGGGCTCGCGTCGCATCGTGTACCGCAAACGGTCCTCGAAGCTCATCTCGGCCAGCGTCTGACCGGTGTCCGCCACCTCGAACACCGGTGTCCAGCCGCCGAGTTCACCCCGGGCGTCCACGATGCGCCCGTCGAGGCGCCCTTCCCACACGCGGCACTCGCCGCCGTGCACGACCCCGACCGCGCTGACCGCCGTCGCACGCGCCGGGCCCCCGGCTCCGAGGGCGACCTCCTTCAGCCGCTGGGCTCCCAGGTGGCCGACGAACCACTTGATCAGCGCCCCGGGCAGTCCGTCCCAGGCTTCCAGGGCGAGCCCGGTGTCCTCGACGACGACCGGGTGCGGCAGCCCCAGTGCGGCGACCTGCTCGAGTTTGTGCCGGACGACCACCGAGACATCGGTGGCCTGTACCTCGTGCAGGTCGATGTCCAGCACCTCGGTGTCCGGGAAGATCGCCCGTACTTCTTCCAGTTTGATGGAGTTCTGGCTTGCCAGTAGAACCCTGACCACGTTGTCTCGAAAGCCTTTCTCAATAGCCCCGACAGCTCAGTGCCGGCCCTGTGCCGGCACATTGCCGAGCGGTTGTCCGTCGTACCAGGGCACCGGCTCGTCGTCCACCGCGGGGGGCAGGACGAACTTGTGCGCCTCGACCCCGTGTACGGGGTACGACTGGCCTGCTTCGGCAAACCGCGATCTTATGTTCCTGAGGACCAGGTCCCGCCTGGCTCCAAGGCGTGTGTGGAAGGAGCTGTTGGGCTGCATCAGCACGAACACGTCCTTCGTGAGGCCGTACGTGTGTCTGCTGTGGTGCTCCCCGTAGACCGGTGCGAACACCGGCACGAAGTAATCCAGGCCTGCGAAGGAGAAACGCCAGCCCGGTGCCAGCACCGTGTCCTTGTCCAACTCCCGCGGCTCCTGCGGATCGTGCCGGGCCAGCGTCTGGAGGAGGACACGCAGTAATCGGCCGAGGTCCTCGACCGTGGACCCGACTCGCTCGGCCGGGAATCGGTACACGAACCCGTCCAGGCCCTCCCCCTCGGCGCGCGCGGAGAAGTCGACGAGCAGCGGAACCGAGTCGGCCACGTTCTGTGCCAGGGACCGCGCGGGGTCGAAGTCGGGTGCGCTGCGCAGCCGCGCCTTCGCGGCGAAAGGGCAGGCCGTTCCCTCGACGACGGGCTGCATGGCCTGTACGTTCCCCCCGGGCCGCAGGCTGGTGGCGGGCCCGGTCAGCTGGTCAAGCACGGACTCGCTCCGCGAGCAGGTGGCCCCACTGGTGGTAGTGGTCCACGGGGTATTCGACGTGGGCCCGGTCCAGGGTCGGCGGCATGACGCGGTTGTGCTTGACGTCCCACTCGTCACGGGACTCGAAGTACTCCTTCCACCACCCGGCATCCGGACACGTCGGCCGGCCCTTGTACTTCTCCTCGTAAGGGAGCATGTAGTCGATGTAGAGCAGTCCGCCGGGCCGCACCAGGCTGCCGACCTTCGTCACCATCTCCTCCAACGTGTGGTGGAGGTTGTTGGAGTACTGGAGGGCGCCGCTGGTGAAGACGGCGTCGAAGGTCCGGTCCGGACAGTTCTCCATGAAGTCGCCGTGCACCACCTCCACCGAGTCCTCAAGCCCTTCGGACTTCAGCCGGGACGCCAGTCCGGGCATGAGGACCTCGCCGCTCGCGTCCGTCTTGGTGCCGCCGAACAGCGCGACCTCGTCGATGTCGTTGGCCCACACCGTGAAGCCCTTGCGGGCTGCCGGAAGCACGTACTTGCCGTCCGCGCAGCCGATCACGGCGAGCGCCGGGTTCGGGCTCTCGGTCACCTCCTGGATCCGCTGGAGGAAGCGGTAGTAGCGGGACTGGGGAGCGCCCCACAGACTGGACGTCTTCACTTTGTTGCTCCTTGGTCGGATGGCCTGCCCGGTTTTCGTCCGCCCGGCGGGCGGTTGTCACAGGCCCTTGAAAAGGTGGGAGGTCGCCACCAGCACCGTGGTCGCTCCGGCCGGAATCGCTCCGCTCCCGCGCAGCGACTCATGGGCCGCGAAGACGGTGGTGCTGCTGCGTTCCCATACGTGGCCGCGTCGGCACAGACGCGTGAAGTGCGCCTCGGCCACCGCGTCGGGGACCACCGTCGCCGTCCCGCCGGACAGGGTCACGGCGCGGTGCGCCTGCACCGTCGTGCTGTCACCCGCGATGGACACCAGGCGCCCGTGGTCACCGGGGAACCGTCCGGTGAGCGGGGCGCCGTCGAGGACCGCCGAGAGCCGGCGGAACGGCTCCACGAGGTGCAGCCGGGGCACCGCCCGGCCGTCGAGCTCGTGCAGGTCCCGGAAGCCCAGGTAGATGCCCCAGGCCAGATCGCCCCGGCTCGACGGGACGACCACGTGCTCGATGTCGCCCGGCACCTGCTCGACGAGCTCCCAGGCGATGCGCTTGTAGCCCTCGATGCCGAACGGGTGACTGCCGACGACGGGGTCGGTGATGCTCGACACCGTCAGGGTCTTGGGGTCGTTCGCCAGATCGCGGATGCAGCGCATCCGGTCGGCGTCGTCGTCGAAGAGCCGCAGGTCCGTGCCGAACCCGGTCAGTTGTCGACGGGTCTGCTCCGGCAGCCAGGAGAACGTGGCCACGGTGCACTCGAGGCCGGCCGCCGCCGCGTAGGCGGCCATGGCCAGGCCCGCGTTGCCCGAGGAACCCACCGCCACCCCGCGGTAGCCGGCCGCGCGGGCGTGGGCCGTCACGACCGCGGCGAACCGGTCCTTGTGCGAACCGGTGTGCTGGGCCGCCTCGTTCTTCACGTACGTGCCGTCCTCCCACGGGAGCAGCGGCGTCGGTCCGTGGCCGAAACCGGGCAGGTCCCGGTAGGGGAGGCGGTCATCGAGGGCGGCGTCCTCCTCGTAGACGCAGAACAGGTTCGCGTTCCGTCCGTCCGCGTCACAGGCGGGACAGCCGCGGGGATGGTCGGCGACCGGATAGCGGGCCGCGCACTGGACGCACTCCAGGGCGCGCAGGGCAGGGGACGGCACCGGGACGTTCGTCGTCATGTCAGCGCCCACACCCGGTCGTCCAGCAGTTCGTGGTCCTCGCCGGGAACGCAGAACACCGACTCCGGGCCCGACCGGTGCCACAGGTCCAGGGACGCGCTCAGCGGCGCCGAGACGCAGGTGTACGACTCCGGGCGGCCGATGCCGGTCAGCAGGAAGCACGGCGTGTCGCCCGGCCGGTGCGCGAGGAAGGAGTCGCGCAGCATCGTGAAGCGCCGCTCGGCCAGCGCGGCGGCGGGCTCGGGCGTGGGGAAGAGGTCCGGGTGCTCCTCGCCGTTGTGCCGGAGCATGTAGACGACCGCCCCCACCCCGGAAGCGGCGACCCCGGCGATCTGCCGGCCGATCTTGTCCTCGGTGTGGCTGTACAGGCACAGCGACAGCACCGCGACACCGCCGTTGAAGGGCGCGCCCAGCGCGGCCGAGGCGTACTGCCAGGCGGAGAGGCCGGGCAGTACCCGGACCTCGGGCCACTGCTCGGCGGGCAGGATGCGCTTCAGGTTGTGGAACACCGGGCCGGCCATGCCGAGCAGTCCGGGGTCGCCGCCGGAGACCAGGACCACCCGCGCACCGGTCGCGGCACGCTCGGCGGCCACCCGGGTGCGGACCGCGAACACGTCCTCCTCGGGGGTCGCCAGGTTCAGTACGTCGAACCGCTCCGCCTCGGGCCTGATCAGCTCCTTGATGGTGTCCAGGAAGACCTCGTGGCCGATGACCACCTCGGCCTCACCCAGGGCGGCGGCCACCGAGGAGGTGACATCGGCGCCATACCCCGTGCCCACGATGGTGAGGGACACAGCAATACCTCTTCCTCGCTTGGTGAAACGGCTGACTGCTTTCCAGGGCCCGTCAGGGCGCCGAAGCAGAGGTCCGCAGGTGCCGGGCGGCCGCGAGGGCGCGGGACAGCGCCGTGTCCGGGTTCGGGCCGGTGGCGGTCAGAAAGCCGTAGCAGGCGCCCTGGTCGGCCACGCTGTCGATGACGGTGTCCGGGCCCTTGAGCGGAGTCCAGGTGATGTCGCCGGGGAAGAGGGACAGCACGTCCGCACCCTCCACCGGACCCAACGGGCCGGTCCGTGACGCGTATTTGAGGACCTGGGCGAAGCCGCCCGCCGTGGGACGGCAGGTCGCGGCGGCCACGTGACGCTCCTCCAGGCGCGGTTCGAGGGCCTGGACGAGCAGCAGCTCGTACGGGTCGACCCCGGTCACCCGCAGAACGGCCTCGCCGATGTGTCCGCCGCCGAGCCGGGGGTTGACCTCGACCACCTCGGGGCCGGACGCGGTCTGGATGAACTCGATGTGCGACGGGCCGACCCCGCGTCCGATCGCGCCCAGCACCTCGCAGGCCCAGTCGGCGATCTCCTTCTCCCAGGCCCCGCCCCGGTCGACCGGGAAGGTCAGGTCCATCTCACGGAAGTCCGGGAGTTCGGAGATCGTACGGCTGTTGATGCCGAACAGCACAGTCCCGGACTCGGTCGTGTAGGTCTCCGCGCTGTACAGCGGACCACACAGGTACGGCTCCACTGTGACCCGCTCGGCCGGCACGCCGCGCTCGACCAGCTCGGCGATCCGGGCCTCGACCTCCTCCTGCCGTTCGGCGAGGAGCACGTTCTTGCTGCTGGTGCCGGCGGCGTCCTTGACCACGGCCATGGCGGGCCGGGACGCGGCCGGCAGCGCCGCCCAGTCGGAGCCCCGTACGGCACGCAGCCGCGTCAGCCCGGCGTCCACGAGCCGATTGCGCACCCACACCTTGTCCCGCAGCCGGGCGGCCTGGGAGATCACGTTGGGAAAGCCGCGCTCGGACGCCAGCTGCTCGGCGAGCGGCGCCCAGGTGTCCGTGTTCGACACCATGCCGTCCACCCGGCCGAGTCCGTCCAGCGCGTGGCGTACGGCGTCCGCGTCGAAGGTGTCCACGTCCACCACGCGGATCTCCCCCGCCCGTTGCAGCTGCCTGCTGTAGTACGCGCGGTCGAACGTCAGCAGCACAAGGTCGACACCGAGCCGCCCGGCGGCGGCGGAGAGCCGCTCCAGTCCGAAGGCGAGCGCCTCCAGCATCACCACGGTCGCCATGTCAGGCGTCACCCTGCGGCTTGGGGAAGGCGTGCCCGTGGCGCCGCCAGTTGGTCCGGCACCAGGGCAGCGCGAGGTCCTCGGCGCGAGACACTTCGAGCGGGTACCGCTGCGGGTCACGCGTGACGACCGGGACCTCGGAGGTGAAGACCTCGGCCAGGTAGCGGTGCCCCGTGTCGGGCGCGATGCAGACGACCGGGTACTCCTCGTCGAAACCTATCCGGCTCGCCCGCCATTCACCGACGACATAGGCCGCACCGCTGGACAGGCCGGCGAACACGCCGTATTCCCGCAGCAGCTCGACACAGCCTGACCTGGCGTAGGTGAAATCAATCCAGTGGATGTCGCTGTATGCGCCGTACTCGATATTCGCAAAGGGTATTCCGCTGCCTATACCGGCGATGAGGAATTCCGGATCCTCGACGTCCTGGCTGGCGAAACTGACACTGCCGTACGGCTGTACGCCGATCAATTCGACCTCGCGCCCGAGGTCGCCGAGCGTCTGGTGCAGTCCGCCCGTCGAGGCACCTGTGCCGACACCGCCGACGAGGGCGATCCGGGTGGCCGGCAGGTCGTCCGCCAACTGCCGGGCGATCGAGGCGTAGCCGGCGTAGTGGGCCCGGTCGTGATACTGGCGCATCCAGTGCGCCCGCGGGTGGTTCTTGACGAATTCGATGGCCCGCTCGACCCGTCCCGCCTGGTCGAGTTTCGCGTCCGCCGACGCCGTCGGCTGGTCGACCGAGACGCCGAGCAGTTCCAACTGCGTGCGCAGCGTGGGGTCGACGGCGGGGGAAGCCACGATGTGGCAGTTGAAGCCGTACTTGTTGCAGGCCAGCGCGAGGGAATAGGCGTAGATCCCGCTGGAGCTGTCGACCAGTGTGTCCCCGGGGGTGATCGTCCCGTCGGCCATGAGCTGTTCCACGGCACCGAGCGCCGACGCCACTTTCATGGATTCAAATCTGAGCACATACAGGCCGGGGCGGAGCCGAATCAGGGCAGGCCGGGCGAGCGCATCAGCTATGTGACCGAACAAGAAGGCCCCCGGATGAAGTGGCATACGCAGCCCCGGATTTGAGCCGCCGAGCTGCTGTGCTTATGAGCTAGGGTGATCCAATACAAACCACGTGGCGAAGTCAAGGGGTTTCCGGAGTCAGAGCAATGACATATTCGTGCCATGGCAGTTTGGTGACAAAGCAAAGGAACGGTTATGTCGAATCAGCGCGATGTATTGGTCTTCTCCAAGCGGTTCGCCGGAGGAGTCCGCAAGGTTGCGGGAATACTGGAAAATGTCGGAAGACGCCCGGTTCTGGTGTCCGCGGAGCCGGAGGACATCAACCGGGACGCCTGCGCCGCGCACATAGTGATCGACTGGGAGCATGACGACCTGGACCGCTTCGTCGCGGCCGTCGACGCCGCCGGCGTGGAGCCGACGGCGGTCGTCAACTTCGTGGAACCGCTGCTCGCCTGGCAGCTTCAGGTCGCCCGGCACTACGGCCTGCCCGGCGGTGAGCCGGGCCGTGAGGCGCTGTTGAGCAAGACGCTGGTGCGCGCGGAAATGGCCCGGCTGGGGCTGTCCGGCATCGCCTTCGCCTCGGGGCCGGCGGGAGCCTTCGACATCACGACGGTCACCTCCTACCCCGTCATCGTCAAGCCGGCCCGTGACTCGGGAGGTTCGCGGCTGGTCCGTCGCTGCGACGGCCCGGACCGACTCGCCGCCCAGCTGCGCGACATGGCCGAGGCGGCCGGAGACACTGCGGAGGTCATCGTCGAGCAGTACCTCGACGGGCGGGAGTTCTCCGTCGACGGTCCTCTCCTAGGTGGACGGTTCGAGCCGGTGCTGACGGTGGAGAAGACCGAACACGACGACGTACGGCACCATGACGCCGGCCTGCGCATCACTCCCCCGCCCTCCTCGTACGTACGCCGCGCCGCGCTCGACCTCGCCGAACGCATCAGCGTCCTGTGCCGGAAACTCGACATGGGGGAGGGCTGGTTGCACGTCGAGGGGCGGGCCGCGGCCGACGGCAGCGCCGAACTCATCGAGATCAACCCCCGGCCGGGCGGCGGCCTGCACCGGTCCGCCACCCTGCGCACCTGCGGCATCGACCCGTTCGACGTGTCCGTGATGGCGGCCCTGGCCGAGGCACCCGCGATGGAGGCGAGCCGGGACGAGCCCGGCGGCGAGTTCCTCGCCCTGCTGCCGTTCGAGCCTGACCGGCTGGGCACGCTGGTCCGGGCGACCCCGCTCGAGGAACTCCTGCGCCTGCCCAGCGTGGTCGACGGCTATCAGACCACCGGGTACCGGGTCTCCTCCCTCGAACAGGAGAACTTCTTCGCCGAGGTGATGCTGAGCGCCGAGAGCGTCGACGGTCTCAGGGAAGCCGCGGGCAAGGTGCGCGCGGCTTTCGACTTCACCTTCGAGTGACCGGGTCGGCCTCGTGGGAGATCAGGTTCAGGCGTTCGGTTCCGGCCACGGCATCCACCCCGCCGTGTACGAACCGGCCTCGTACGCGGCCCGGTTGCTGTCCTGGGCACGGATCGCCTCCACGAGCCGCGCGTGGTCCTGGTACTGCTCGGGACGCAACGTGTCGCGGAAGTGGTCCAGCAGTGACTCGCGAATCACCTCGCCGAGGTCCGCGTGCAGTTCGACCAGCACCATGTTGTGGGACGCGGCCACCACGGCCAGGTGAAAGGCGGCATCCTCGTTGACGAAGGCGATTCGGTCACCGGACGACCACGCCCGCTCGCGCTGGGCAAGGGCGGAGTCGAGCCGCTGCAGATCTTCCGGAGTGCGCCGGGCGGCGGCCAGGCGGGCCGCCCGCGCCTCCAGGGCGCCGCGCACCTCGGTCACCTCCTCGATGGTGGCCTCGGCGAAGCGGCCGCGCATCACACCGGCCAACTCGCTGGTCGCCCGTACATAGGTGCCCGAGCCGTGCCGGATGTCCAGCAGTCCGGTGTGGGCGAGGGCACGGACGGCTTCCCTCACGGTGTTGCGTGCCACTCCGAGCTGCTCGACCAGCTCGGGCTCGCTGGGGATGCGGAACCCCACGGGCCACGCACCTGACGTGATCTGACGCCGCAGCCGGGCAATCACCTGGTCGGACATCACTTCCCGGCGCACACGTTCCAGAGTCATCCCATCAGTCTACGAGGAATCACTGGACGTAGGGTCATCCCATGAGTCACCATGAACGCCATGGCGAGCGATGAACTGACGAGCCGGCACCCTTCGCAGTCCCGTCGGGATGCGCTCGCCGGACCAGGGGCGCGCCGGCTGGCGGTGGTGGCCCTCGTCCTCGCCGCGCTGAACCTTCGCCCGGCGGTGACCAGCCTGGGTCCGGTGCTCGAAGAGGTCCGTGACTCACTCGCCATGAGCGGCACCGTCGCCGGGTTGCTGACGTCGATCCCCGCCGCGTGTTTCGCGGTGATCGGATCCACGGCACCGCGGCTGGCTCGCCGCTATGGCCCGAGCGGCGCCATCGCGGTCGGTGCTTCTGTGCTGACGCTCGGGCTCGCCCTGCGTCCGCTCGTCGCGAGCACCATCCTGTTCGTCGCGCTCAGCACCTTCGCTCTCGCCGGGATCGCCATCGCCAACGTGTTGCTGCCGGCGGTGGTCAAGCAGCGCTTCCCCGATCGGGTCGGCGCGATGACCGGGCTGTACTCCATGGCCTTGAACGCCGGCGCGTCCAGCGCCGCGGCCGTCACCGTGCCGGTGTCCGAGGCGTTCGGCGGCGACTGGCGATTAGGGCTCGGGGTCTGGGCCGCGCTGGCCGCGGCAGCCGTGCCGACCTGGCTCGCCGTCGCCCGTCGCCGTGACCGGGCCGCTGATCCCGGGGCAGACGCACCGGTGCAAAAGGCACCGGCCGGCGCCCGCATCACCCGCGATCCGACCGCCTGGGCACTCACCGCCTATTTCGGCCTCCAGGCCAGTTCCGCCTACATCATCATTGGCTGGCTGGCGCAGATGTTCCGGGATGCGGGCCTGTCGGCCGGGGCCGCCGGTCTGCTGTTCTCCGTGACCTCGCTGCTCGGCGTGCCGCTGTCGTTCCTGCTGTCCGCCGTGGCCGGGCGCCTGCCCAACCAGAGCGGAATCGCGGCCGTCATGGGCGTGTGCGGCATGGCGGGTTACGCCGGACTGTGGTCGGCACCTGCCTCCGCGCCCTGGCTGTGGGCCGTGCTGCTCGGTGTGGCCAACTGTTCCTTCCCACTGGCCCTGACGATGATCGGTATGCGCGGCCGGGATGGTGACACCGTCGCCCGCCTCTCCGGCTTCGTGCAGGGCTTCGGATACCTGCTGTCGATCCCCGGGCCCGTCGTCGTCGGCGCGCTCTACCAGCACTCCGACGGCTGGCGGGCACCTCTGCTCTTCGTGATGGTGCTGACGCTGCTCCAGATCGGAGCCGGTCTGCTGGCTGGCCGTGACCGTCAGATCGGCTAACAAATTCGACGGAAGAACCTGACGAAATCGAAGGGGCTTCTTGAAATCCGGCAGGGTCGGTCCTGGACCGTATCAATAGGGCGCGGGTAAGATTCCAGCCATTCCCCGGATCTTGTTGACCCGGTGACAAGTTTCCCATACGATTTTGTCTGGCTGATCTCATCGCCCGAAGACAGGGAATATCACCTCTCCTCTTCACTCCCTTCTTCCTTTTCGGTCGTCTTCGCAGTCTTTCATCTTTCTCTGTTCGGCCCGACGCTGCCGCTCGCGAGGAGAGGCACGTCTTCTTACGTGGAGAAACAGAAGAACTCATGAGCGCATCCGAGGCATCCCGCACGCGTCTCCTCGGCACGTGCCTTCCCGATCTCCTGCTGGAGCAGGCGCTCCGTGCTCCGGACCGGACGGCCGCCGTCCACGGCGAGCGCAGCATCACCTACGCCGAACTGATACGCAGCAGCTGTGACCTGGGCGCCTTCCTGAAGCACGAGGGCGTGGGCCGGGACAGCCGCGTCGGTCTGTTCATGGAGCCGTCACTCGACCTGCTGGTCGGTGCCTGGGGGATCCTGCACGCGGGCGGCGCCTACGTCCCGCTCTCCCCGGAATACCCCGAGGAGCGGATCGAGTACATGATGAAGGATGCCGGGGTCGAGATCGTCCTCACCCAGGAACACCTTCGTCCATCACTTCACGACTTATCCGGGGCGCCGGTGAGGGTGTTGACCCTCGACGAGACCCGGCGCATACGCCACGAGGGTCACCGAATACCCGGGTCGACCGAAGAGGTCGACGAACAGAATTCGGATACGCACGCACGGCCCGATGGACTCGCGTACGTCATCTACACTTCCGGCAGCACTGGAAAGCCGAAGGGAGTGATGATCGAACACAAGAGCATCGTGAACCAGATGAGATGGCTGCACGATGTCTGCGAAATAGATGACGAAAAGACCGTCCTCCAGAAGACGCCGATAAGTTTTGACGCCGCGCAGTGGGAGTTACTCGCGTCGGCTTGCGGAGCCAAGGTCGTGATGGGCGAACCCGGCATCTACCGGGACCCCGAAGCCGTCATCGACACGATCGTCCGGCACGACATCACCACGTTGCAGTGTGTCCCCACGCTTCTCCAGGCGCTGATCGACACGGAAGAGCTCCCGTCCTGCCGATCACTGCGGCAGATATTCAGCGGCGGCGAGGCGCTCTCCCGCAGCCTGGCCCGGCAGTGCCTCGACACCATGCCCGACTGCCGGCTCGTCAACCTGTACGGCCCCACCGAGTGCACCATCAACGCCTCGGCCTTCACTGTGGACCGGTCGGCCGTCGACGTCGGACCGAGCACCATGCCCATCGGCTCACCGGTGTACGACACCACCTTCCATGTCCTGGACACCGAGGGACACCCCGTCGCGGTCGGGGAAGTCGGCGAACTCCACATCGGTGGGGTCCAGGTGGCCCGCGGCTATCTGAACCGCCCCAATCTCACCGCGGACCGCTTCCGTGACGATCCCTTCGCGACGCAACCCGGTGCCCTCCTGTACCGCACCGGCGACCTGGTCCACTGGAACGCGGACGGCACCGTGCAGTTCGTGGGGCGCGCCGACAACCAGGTGAAGCTGCGAGGCTACCGCGTCGAACTCGACGAGATCAGCAGGACCATCGAGACGCACGACTGGGTCAGGAACGCCGCGGTCCTGCTCCGCGACGACACCGCCACCGGCTTTCAGAACCTGGTGGCCTTCGTCGAACTGAACCCCAAGGAAGCCGCCCTGATGGACCAGGGCAACCACGGCGCCCACCACCAGTCGAAACGAAGCAGGCTCCAGGTCAGGGCCCAACTGTCCAACCAAGGCTGCCGGGACCAGGCCGAGCTCGCCGACAGGCCTGTGACCGAACTCCCCGGCGCCGAGGCTACGCCCCGACAGCGCGCCCTGGCCTTCGCCCGCAAGACGTACCGGTTCTATGAAGGCGGTGAGGTCCGCCGGGACGACGTCCTGCGGCTGCTCGGTCGGCGTGACGCCGAACCGGACGGCGTGGCCGCCCGTACCCCGGACAGCCTGAGCCTCGCGGAAGTCGGCGAGATCCTGCGGAACTTCGGACAGCACCTCAGCGACGAACGGCTGCTGCCGAAATACGCTTACGCCTCGCCCGGCTCCCTGTACGCGACGCAGATGTACCTTGAACTCGCCGGTGTGGGCGGGATGCCGCCGGGCATGTACTACTACCACCCACTGCGCCACCAGCTGGTGCGTGTCGGCGACGCCCCGGAAGGGCCCGCCCCTCGGGCGAGGGTCCACTTCCTCGGCAAGCACCGGGCGATCGAGCCGGTGTACCGCAACAACATTCAGGAAGTGCTGGAGATCGAGGCCGGACACATGGTCGGCCTGTTCCAGGAGGTCCTGCCGGCCTACGGTCTCGACATCACGGCTGCCGCGTACTCGCCCGCTGCCAAGACCCACTTCGACTGCGCGGCGGAGGACTACTACCTCGGGACGTTCGAGTGGGTGCCGCACGGCGCCGCCGCGGCTGCCGAGGCCCTCGACATCTACGTGCAGGCGCACCCCGGGAAGATCGCCGACCTGCCCGCCGGGCAGTACCGGTGGACGGACGGCCGTCTGGTGCGTGTCTCCGACGCCCTCGTGCTGAGGAAACACCTCATCGCGATCAACCAACGGGTGTACGAGCGCGCTGCCCTCGGCATCGCCCTGGTCGCCCGGGGCCGCACACCCTGGCGGCACTATGTCGAACTCGGCCGCACGCTCCAGCGCCTCCAGATGAACGATCTCAACCTGGGGTTCATGTCGGCGGGCTACAGCTCCAAGACCGGAAACGACCTGCCCGCGGCCCGGCGCCTGGAACAGATCCTCACCGCTTGCGGGCTGCCTACGGGCCCTTCGTACTTCTGCGTCGGCGGCAGGGTCAGCGAGGAGCAGGTGCTCGGCCAGGGCATGAGGGAGGACGTGGTCCACATGCAGGGGCCGGCAGAGCTGATCAGAGAGGATCTGACCGGCCTGCTGCCGCACTACATGGTGCCGAACCGTATCGTCATCGTGGACCGCCTCCCGCTGACCGCCAACGGCAAGATCGACACGAAGGCGCTGGAGGCCTCGCGGCAGGCCGAACTCGCCCCGCCCGAGCGTGCCCTGGTCTCCCCCCGTACCAGAACCGAGCGCAAAGTCCGGGACGTGTGGCAGGCGGTGCTCAAGCGCGAACAGGTCTCGGTCGTCGACGACTTCTTCGAGTCCGGCGGCAATTCCCTGATCGCCGTGAGGCTTGTCAGCCGTCTGAACAAGGTGTTCGGCAGTGCCCTGCCGCTTCAGGTGCTGTTCGAAGCCCCCACAGTGGAGAAACTCGCCGCCAGGCTGGACGCCGCCGTTCCCGGGCCCGTATCTCGTCTGGTTCCGCTCCAGCCCGAGGGCTCCGGCACGCCGCTCCACTGCTGGCCGGGCCTGGGCGGCTACCCCATGAACCTGCGGCCGCTGGCCGCCGCGCTCGGCGCGGACCGGCCCGTCTACGGTGTGCAGGCACACGGCATCAACCGTGGCGAGACCCCCTACGCCACGGTCCGCGAGATGGCGCTGGCGGACGTCGCGGCGATCAGAGGTGTCCAGCCGCGCGGGCCCTACCTGCTGTGCGGCTACTCCTTCGGCGCGCGGGTCGCCTTCGAGACGGCGTACCAGCTGGAACAGGCCGGGGAAAGCGTGGAGCACCTGTTCCTCATAGCCCCCGGCCAGCCCCGGCTGCGCCCCGAGGACGCCTCAGCCGCGACGGGAACCGCCGACTTCGCGGACCGGGCTTTCCTCGCCCTGCTCTTCTCCGTCTTCGCCGGCACGCTCAACGGACCCGTGCTGGACGAGTGCCTGCGGACCGTCACCGACCAGGACAGTTTCGTCGCCTTCGTCACGACCCGGTTCGGCGGCTTGAACGAGGACCTCGTGCGGGCCGTCACCGACATCGTGCGGCAGACCTACTCCCTCACCTATGAGTTCCGCGAGCTGACGGGGCGGCGGCTGAACGCACCGGTGACCCTCGTCAAGGCGGCCGACGACAACTACTCCTTCATCGAGAACCAGAACGGCTTCTCGGCGGAGCCTCCCTTCGTCCATCGTCTGACGGCGGGGCACTACGACGTGCTGCGCACCCCGCATGTGGCCGAGCTCGCGGCACTGATCCGCGGCCGACTGCCCGCCTCGTCCCGGACCCCCCACCCGACTCCCCGTCACGCCCCGGTGTCCCAAGTCCCGTCACAGGAGGCCGTAGTGCCACACGTCAACATCAAGCACTTCCCGGTGCCGATCACCCGGGAGCAGGAGACCGAGCTGGTCGCCGCGGTCACCGCCGCGGTACGCAACGCCTTCGGCTGCGAGGAGGACGTCATCTCGATCTCCCTCGAACCGGTCGAGCAGGAGGTGTGGAACGAGCGTGTGTACCTCCCCGAGATCGTCGAGCGCAAGAACCTGCTCCGCAAGGCACCCAACTACTGACCGCCGCATCAGCTCCGGAAGGATCCGCACATGACCACGCAGCCAGGCGCGCACAGCCCCGTGCCGCTGGTGTTCACCGATGAGGTGGCCGCGGCGCTCGCCGCGGGCGACCCCGTGGTGGCTCTGGAATCCAACGTCATCACCCACGGCCTGCCGTACCCCGACAACGCGGCCACCGCCCGCAAGGTCGAGGAGGCCGTGCGGGTCGGCGGCGCGGTGCCGGCCACCATCGGCATCGACGGCGGCCGGATCCTGGTAGGGATGACCGACAAGGACATCGAGCGCTTCGCCGCCACGGCCGGCATCCCCAAGGTGAGCAGCCGGGATCTGCCGGTCGTCCTGGCCGCCGGAGGCCTGGGCGCCACCACTGTCGCCTCCTCCCTGGTGGCGGCGGAACTCGCCGGGATTGCCTTCTTCGCCTCGGCGGGCATAGGAGGCGTCCATCGCGGGGCCGAGACCACCATGGACATCTCCTCCGACCTGATCCAGTTCACCCGGTCGAAGGTGGCGGTGGTCTGCGCCGGCGCGAAGAAGATCCTCGACCTCGGTCTGACCATGGAGTTCCTGGAGACCCACTGCGTCCCCGTCATCTCCTACGGGTTCGACGACTTCCCCGCCTTCTACTGCCGCTCCAGCGGACTGCGCGCGCCGCACCGGCTGGACGACGAGGCACTGATCGCCCGTGCCGTCGACACCCACTGGGGGCTGGGCAACGACAGTGCCGTCCTCATCACCAGCCCGACCACGCAGGAGGACGCCATCGACGGTGACCAGATCGAGGCGGCCATCGCGGAGGCGCTCGCCGCCGCCGAGCGGGACGGGATCCGGGGCGGCGCCGTGACGAAGTACGTCATGCGCGCAGTCGACCGGGCGACCGAGGGCAGGTCGGCCCAGGCCAACATGGCGGTCCTCGTCCATACGGCGGAGGTCGGCGGCCGGCTCGCGGCGGCCCACGCCGAGTACCGCCGGGAGAACCGATGACGGACCGTCCGACGGACAGCGCGCATGATTCCAAGGAGAGGGCAGGCATGACGTACCTGGCGATGTTCGATCTCGACGGAACGCTGGTGGACTCTCCGCGGGCGATCGTGGAGACATTCGCCGCCGCCTTCGAGGCGATGGGCGTCGCGCCCCGGGATCCCGCGGACGTACGGGCCACCATCGGACTTCCGCTGGAGCAGGCTTTCGCCACTCTGTTGGGCGTGTCGCGGGACGATGCCCGCACCGCCGAAGGAGTGGCCCGCTACCAGGAGGCGTTCCGCACCGTCATCCTGCCCCGAGCGCACTCGCTCGTCTTCCCCTCGGTCGCGGAGGGGCTCGACGAGCTCCGCCGCCGGGGCCTCGACCTGGCCGTGGTCACCAGCAAGTTCCACGCCAGCGCCGAGGCCCTGCTAAGCGCGGCAGGCCTGCTGGACCGCTTCTCGGTCCTGATCGGTGCGGACGATGTCACGCGCCCCAAGCCGCACCCCGAGTCGGGCCAGGTGGCCATCGCACGCTGCGGTGCCGAGCCGGAGCGGGCGGTGATGGTCGGAGACACGACCCACGACCTGTTCATGGCCCAGGCGGCCGGTGTCCGGTCGATCGCGGTCACCTATGGAGTGCACTCACGGACCGAGCTTGCCGCAGCCGGGCCGTCGCACATCGCCGACAGCTTCGACGAGGTCGTCGCCTACATCCTCAAGGGGCTGCCTCAGGACTGACTTCGGCCGGGGCGCCCGGCCGCCCCGGCAGGTCCTCACAGGTCCCGTACGTTCGTACCAGAAAGGGCAGGCCCCATGGCCGACATCACCGCAGCGCACACCGCACCCGCGGACACCGACCGGTCCGACACCGGCGTCGTCGACCGCCTGCTGAGCGATCGCACCCACCACATCGAGTTCAACGGCCATCTCACCAACCACGTCAAGCACGCCGTGGTGGCCCTGGCCGGTCTCGGCGTGGAGCCGGAACGCATCAGCGCGTACCACGACAACTACGTGAAGCTCACGCCGTACGGCTTCCCCGTGGAACCGGCCCGCCGCGCGCGGCTCACCATCACGGACGACAACTGGCTCCAATTCCTCGGCCAACGTACCGACTTCGCCGCGTACTGCGACTTCTTCGACCGCCGGGAGAGGGAACTCGGCATGCCGGAGGTGCTCAGGCGCTACCTGCCGCACCTTCTGCCCGGCTGGGTCGGAGCACTTCAGCACGCCACCATCCACCTGGGCTGGGCGCTGGATGCGGGCAACCGCTGGATGGCCATCGAGGGCCTTGCTTATCTCGCCTTCGCCCACGTCTCCTGCCACCCGGAACGTGCCCGCCCGGCCGACTCCGGCCACGCCGAGGAGAAACCGAAGGACTCTCTGATGCGCATCGCCGGCTTCTGGGAGGAGAACCGGCCCGAACTCGGTCCCTGGGTGGAGAACCTGGTCAAGGACACCACGGCCGAGGCGGTGGGCGACATCCACCCCGAACTCCTGCGCTCGGGACTGCAGTACCGCATCGCCCGGATGCTCGGCGAGGGGCATCCGCTGATCGACGCGACACCCACCTGGAGCACGGCACAGGACCCCGTCACCAGCTGGGACGACCTGACCTACCTGGTCACGCTGCTGTATCTGGTGGAGCCGGGGGACTTCCTGCTGCTGCATCTGATCACCTCGCTGCACGCGATGCGGCACATCGCGGACGCTCTCCCTGCCGACCAGCGCCATGACGCAGTTCGGTACTACTGGACGGGCATCCTGGGCGTGCTCTTCTCGCGCGGGCACTTCCCCCGGCCGCGGAAGCTGGCGGCGCTGGACTCCCTCTTCGACGCCGCCCTGGACGACCTGGAGGACCCGCGGTGGGCCCGGGAGTGGGACTGGCTCGTCGCGCGGGCGGTCGAGGAGGAAGAGGAACACAACCCCAAGCTGGTGTACGTCATGCGTGAGATGTGGCGCAGGAGCGGCGGCATGTCCCTGTACCGCGTCGCCGCGGGCCAGTTCACCGCCACTCCGGAACTGCCTGCCACCTTCGAGCAGCCGCCCGTGGAATGACCGGACCAGACCCCCACTGAGAGGTAGGACACCCATGACCGCTCCCACCGCACCGTCCATCGACAGGTACCTCGGAACGAACGTCCACCTGCTGCCCCAGACAGACCAGTTACGTGCCCTTCACACCGTGGTCCGGGACCGGAACGCGCGCCGGGAGGACTTCGTCTTTTGCTCCGGCCGCATAATCCGCCTGCTGATCGAGGCGAGCCTCAACCTGCTCCCCTTCCAGCCCCACGACGTCCGCACCCCCGTCGGCAGTACCTACGAGGGCCTTCGCCTCTCCGCGAAGGTGTGCGGCGTTCCCGTCGTGCGCGCCGGGGAGAGCATGGAGAGCGAACTGCGCGCGGTATGCCCGGGGATCCCCATCGGCAAGATCCTCATCCAACGGGACACGACCACCAAACTGCCCGAGCTGTACTACATCAAGCTCCCCGACGACATCGCCGACCACCACGTCCTTCTGCTCGATCCGATGCTGGCGACCGGGGGAACCGCTCTGGCCGCCATCGAGGTGCTCCTGGAGCGGGGGGTCCCCGAACAAAACATCGTCTTCGTCAACTTCATCACCGTGCCGGAGGGCATCACCGCCGTGTGCGAGCGATACCCCGGGGTGAGGATCGTGACCTCTTCCATCGAGCAGCGGCTCAACGAGAACGCCTACATGGTGCCCGGCATCGGTGACTTCGGCGACCGCTACTTCGGGACGGACGCACAGCGGCATGAACCGCCCACCACACCCGCGACAGCCCCGGCCGGGCGGCGTTGACAGGGCTACGCCGCTGACCATGGCAGGACGCGCGGTGGCGGCTTGCTCAAGCAGGCCGCCCGCCCTTGTCCCATGGGCGGGCGGCGGGAGCGGCCGGGGGCGAAGCTCGTGCCGTCAGCTGGTCACGCGACGGCGAACGCGGCGACAGCCGGTCAGAGCCACCCCCGCCTGACGGCTTCGACAGCGGCTTGTACGCGGTTCTTCGCGCTGAGCTTGTCCAACAAGGTCACGATGTCCCGACGGTAGGTCCGGATCGAGACCCCGATCTCGCGGGCGATGGCCTCGTCCTGGCCCCCGTCGGCCAGCCGCCTGAGGATGACCTGCTCGCGCGAGGACAGGCCGCTGCCGGCGCTGCCACCGGCCCGGTCACCGCCGGTGCCGGAAAGCAGCGTCTCCAGGTCGGTTGCCTCCGCCCAGCGCTCCTCGAAAACCCGGGCGGCCAGCGCGACCGACTGCGGATGGCGCACCATGGTGAGCGACTCGGGATCGCCCACGCCCTTGTCGGCGAACAGAGCCAGCCGGTCCCCGACCAGGATGATCCGCACCGGCACCGAAGCCTGGACGCGGACTCGGACACCCGCATCGGCCAGTTCCCGCAGATGTCGCTGACCGGTCGGCGTCTCCAGGTGGCTACGGGCATACACACACCGCATCAGCAGACCCCGCTCGATGGCCCTGAGCGCGCGCTCGCGCTCCGCGGCCAGGGCGTCCGCGGACTCCGGCGGGCCGGGATGGGTGCTTCTCAGCTCGTCGTCGGCGAGCATGGTTAACGCGCGTAGCGTGGCGCCCGTCCGGGCTGGTCCCTGGAACCACTCGAGGCGGTGTGCCGTGCTCTGCGGCTGGTCGTTCTGCGCGGGGGCCATGCGGAGTTGCTCGAGGGCCTCGCTGAGGTGTTCCACCTCCTCGGCCATGTGGTGCAGTCGGTCGGCCACGTGCTGCATCGCTCGATGGGCCGAATCCTCGGGGCCGACTGCTCTGACCTGCGATCCGACCGTCGGTGGGCGGCTGTCGGGCCGCATGCCGATGTGTTTCGCGGCTGATATCTCTGGTTGCGTCGTAACAGGGTGTCGCATGATCATTTTCCCCTCGGGGGCAACCTCACCACACCACCGGCAGTTCGAACAGCCCGTAGGCGTTCATACGGTGGCGGAAGTTCAGCTCCTCCAGAGGCTTGGTAACCCTTAGTCGCGGGAGCCGGCGCACGACGCCGGCCAGGGCTGACTGGAGCTCGACCCGGGCGAGCGGTAGCCCGAGGCACTGGTGGACACCGAAGCCGAAAGCCAGATGCCGACGCACGGGGTGCCGGACGTCCAGCCGGTCCGGGGCATCGAAGACACAAGGGTCACGATCGGCGGCGGCCAGGACGCCTTCACCGGCCCGGATGGTGACGCCCCCCATCTCCATGTCCTCCGTGGCCAGCCGCGGCAGTCCGGTAGGGATGACGGTCTGATACCGCAGGAGTTCCTCCACGGCCCCCGGGATGAGGCCGGGATCCTCGCACAGCGCCGCCCACTGGTCAGGAGCCTCCAGCAGGTTGAGCACGCCGATGCCGATCAGGTTGGCGGTGGTCTCGTGCCCCGCGACGAGGAGCACCGCGGCCATACCCACGACCTCGTCGTGGCTGAGGTGCCCCGGTACTTCCTGCCCGGCGATCAGTCTGCTGAGCAGGTCGTCGGCCGGATGGCTCGCCTTGTGGGCGGCAAGTCGGTCGAAGTAGTCGCGCAGTTCCTCACGAGCGGCGAGGACCCTCTCGACCCCGGCGGTGTGATCGAGCATCAGGCAGCTCTGCTTCTGGAAGAAATCGTGGTCCTGGTAGGGCACGCCGAGCAGTTTGCAGATCACGCGTGAGGGCAGGGGCAGCGCGAACGCGTCCACCAGGTCCGTGGGTGGGCCGGCGGCGATCATGTCGTCGAGCAGCGACTCCACGACGGCGTCCACCTCGGGGCGCATCCGCTGCATGCGCTTGACGATGAACTCCTGTGTGAGCATGCGGCGTTGTCTGCTGTGCTCGGGCGGGTCCATACGCAGGAAGCCGACCGGGAGGTCCTCGTTCTGCTGGAGCTTTTGGACCGGGGATACGAACGGGAACCCGGGACGGTGGAGATCTGCGCTCAGCCGGGGGTCGCGCAGCGCCTGCCGCGCGTCGGAGTACCGGCTCACCACCCAGGGCCGGCTTCCGTCCCGGAGCATGACCCGGGCGCCGGGACGCTCCTCTCGTAACTCACCCACGAGCGGCGGAAGATCGAGCGGGCAACCGGTGCGGACCGTGGGATACGCCGGCGCGGCATGGCTGCCGAACGGCTCGGTGATGCCGGTGGTGGTCATGTGTGCGCTCCAGGTCGTGAGGCCTCAGGACAGCCCGATCGCCCGATTACACCGCTCGACGCGGGCAACAGTCGGGCCGCGGTGCCAATTCGGGAGACTTCGTCATACGACACCGGCCGCTGCCATAATTCACCGACAGAGCCGCATGTCGCTGCTTGAGCGACAATCATTGCCTCTACCTTCCCAGCTTCCCTCCGAGACCGCTCGTCCCGAACTCCACAGGTTCTACAGACGCCACATCACCCGAAGCGGGGAAGATTTCCGAGCCAGAGCCAATAACAGGCCGAACCGGTCGTTTAGACCGATCTCTTTTCTCGGCTCAACAGACCCCCGTCCGAGCCACCTGAAAACGCTAGGCAGCAGCAATTTGATCTGTCAAGGCTGATAAGTATGGACCTGCTGACGCCAATGTCCCACTTTTCTTGTTCATCCAGAAGTCAACCACCGGGGGCGAGGGTGCAGAATTGCGAACCAGGAACCAGATCCGGCCACATGAGCAGCGGAGACGCACCTCCTCCCCGACCCTCGTCACCCTTGAGCACTCAGCGCCAGGCAGCACGTTTCACATGAGCTGAACGCATGAGATTTCAGCCAAATGACCGACCGTCTCGTTCAACGTTTAAGTGTTGACGTCAGCAAAGGTGTCGGTTACATTAAATTTCGCTTGATCTCGGTTGGCGAGTTGGAGCCATGTCAGTTGCCTGTGTTAAGGGCTTGCAGGGATGCCGGCGACGGTGTCGGCACTGATGCGGCGCGGGCGCGCTGCTTGGACGGCAGGTGCTGCAGTGCGGCGATGAATGCCAGGCGTACGATTCGCCTGCTTCGGTTGCCTCTTCGCGCCGGGCGCTGGTCGTGCTTACCGGGTGCGGCGAGCGGCCTGGGAGTTACAGCGGTAGCTGTATGCCGAGTTCTTGCATGGCCAGGGAGGGCGGGCCGCCTTCGGAGCGTTCGGTCTCGGATCCTTTGACGCGGGGCTCGAGGGGGTGCGGGTCGACGGCTTCGGCGGGGGCGCTCGTGGCGTACAGCCCGCCCCTTGCGCAGTAGCCGTTCCACGGACGTACTTGAGCGTCATGCCCGGCGCGACCGCGACGTGGTGACTGTCCAGCACGTCCTGGTCGTCTTTCCCGCCGGGGAAGGGCGGGGACGGTCCGGCCGCTGCCGATGGGCCTCGGCCTGTTCGGCGTCGTACAGCAGGGCGCGCCGGGCGAGCTGTTCGGTTTTCAAACCCTTCGGTCCGCGGAGTCCCGGCGCGCGCCCCAGAGGGCGGCACCCGCACGGAGCACCTCGTCTCCGGTCTGGTGGGTGGTGGGACGGGCCCCGGGGGCCGGCATGGCGCCGGGGTCGGCGGCGCCATGCCCGTTGCCGTCCAGGTCGCTTGCTGAGATGGGCGACGTGGCCTCAGGGGACGCGGGGCCGGGGCCCTTACGCTGCCTCGTGTCGTTCGCCTCCCTTGCCGCCGGGAGGAAGCCCGCACCGACTGAACAGGTCGACTGTCCTCGGCGGGCAGATGACGCCGGGGCCGGGCAGTGCAAGCTCCAGGTGCCGAAGCCGGTCAGCGAGGGCGTCACGGCTCAAGGACGTCTCGGGCCAGGCCGTGGGGCGTGGCCGTGCGGGGAACCGTCGGAACAGATCAGCTGCTTCGGCACCGACAAGAGAATGCGACTCGTGGCTGGGCGTCGCGGCGGGGCTCGCGTCCGCGAGGGTCGTCAGCATCAGCGAGGTCCTCCGAACAGCACGTTGAGGGATTCGGCACGTCCGACGGCTGGAGAAGGAGATCGGTATCCCCCTGCTGGAGCGCAAGCCGCGGGGCGTGGTGCCGACGACGGCAGGCGAGATCCTGCACCGGGCAGTCCGGGAGGGGTTCACCGCCCTGAGTGACGCGCTGCGTCTGCTGGACGAGCTTCGCACTGGGCACCACGGCAGGATGGCCATCGCCACCGGAGCGACCACGATCAGGCACTTCATGGGCGCTGCAGTGAAGGAGTTCCGCCGCGCCCATCCCGAGGTACGGCTGGAGTTCCACACCGAGCGCTCCAGTGAGCGCTGTCTGCACGCTCTTCGCCAGGGACTGGTGGCTGCTGCAGCATGTCCATGCCGCGGCCGAGCCGCAGGTGAGATCGACTCCATCGCGCGCAAGGGGATCGAGTCCTCGCAGCGGCTGGGCCGCCACCGGTGGACCGTGGAGCGGACGGTGGCCCGGCTGGCCGGGTGCCGTCGCCTCACCGTCGTTACGAGCGCAAGGCTGAAGACTTCCTTGCCTTCGCCGGGATGGCCGCACGTCTGATCTGCTACCACCGGCTCTCGGTTTGAGACGGTGCTCAGGTATTGGCACCTCGCGCCGTTACCTGCCAGCGATCGATCACCTCGCAGTCTCGGACGACCAGCAGCTCATCGGCGAGGTTCACCGGCGTGCATATGTGGTTGGGGACGACAGCGACCAGCGACCCGAGGCGTGGTCCCCGCACCCCTTCCGGAAGCCGGACGACGGCGTGGTGTTCCCACAATCCGGTGATGGTTCCCTGCGGGAACTGGGGCAGGTAGCCGTGGCCCGTCACCCAAGGCGACCGGTCGGAGCCGAGGACCTTGCTACCGACATCAAGCACAAAGCGGTCAGGTGCGGGAACGCTGATCACCGTCGCCGCGGCGACCAGCGCAAGATCCTCCACACCGCAGGTGCCGATGGTCAGCTGGGTTGCGTCATTGAAGACGTAGACACCGGGCCGCAGCTCGTTCACCTCTCCCGGCCGCCACCGACCCACCGTGGGAGTGGACCCGCCGCTGACCACACGGACGTCGATCCCAAGGTCCCGCAGCGCCTGTGCGGCCTCGCTCAGCGTGCGCTCCTCATCCCGTGCGGCACGCTCGCGCGCCTGCGCGTCGTGCCCGTAGCCGTGTCCCGGGAACGTGAACACGCCGGCAACATCCAGTCCTGCGTCGGCGGCAGCCTTCCCGACCTCACCGGCAGCATGCGGCCGTACTCCCGTGCGATGGCTCCCGCTGTCGACCTCGACGAGCACCTCGACCGGCCGGGCACTGCCGCGCACGGCCTTGCCCAGCCGCTGTGCACCTTCGGCCGATTCGACACCGACTCTCAGGACAACGTCGTCCGCCAACCGGCGCAGCCGCTGCGTCTTGTCGGCATCGAGCCACACGGGGTAAGCGATGAACAGGTCATCCACGCCGACCCGAGCGAATATCTCGGCCTCGCTGATCGTGGCCACCGACAGCCCGCGCGCGCCAGCTCGAAGCTGACGGTCGGCGATCTGCGCGCACTTGTGGCTCTTGGCGTGCGGGCGCAGAGCGAACCCTTGAGACCGCGAAGCCTCAGCCATCTGCGAGATATTCCTGTCCAGAACGTCCGGATCGACCACGAGTGTCGGCGTAGCCAGCCCATCGGGCAGCGGTATCACCATCTCCTGCCTCCCCTCACGGAACACGTCCGGACGACCATGGCAGGTCGGCGGACCAGGGCCACAAGGCCATCACCTCAGGCCACATGTACCAATCGAGACGACCTCTTAGTGGTGCCCGGGCGCAATGCCGAGAACCTGTACGACGCGTCCCACGAAATCCGTGCTCACGCCAGCCCCCTCCAGTCCCCGATGATGCCGCGGAACAGGCCGTCCGTACCCGGTTTCAGGTCTCCCCGTCGGTGGACCACCAGCGGCACGGCCAGCGGCTCCAGCTTGCCCACCGGCGTAGTGAGATCTGCGATCGCCGCCGCCAGCAGACCGAAGAACGTCCGCGCCAGCTCTATCGCCACGTCCTGCCCCACGAGGCGCGGCCGGTTCTCCAGTTCGAGGCACAGCTCCCCGCGCCGCCATCCCAGGGAGAACGTGATGTCGTAGCGCGCCGAACCGGTCACCAGCTTGTTGGTGGCGAGCGTCGCGGTGGCCAGGCTCCGCGTGGGCGCAGGGGTGTTCTGCAGGATGAACATCGTCTGGAAGTAGGGCGTGCGCTCCGGCTCCATGGGGGGCGCCAGCGCGTCGAGCAGGACGCCGTAGGGGATGTCCTGGTTGTCGTGGGCCGCCATGACCAGACGGTGGGTGTCCTCCACCAGCCGGCCCACGGGCACCTCGGGCCGGAACACGTAAGGCATCACCAGGGTGTTCACGAAGAAACCGACCACGTCCCGCCACCGTGGGTCGGTACGCCCCGCGAAGGGCGTGCCGACGGCCAGGTGGTCACATCCGGTCAGCCGCCGCAGGGCCAGCTGGTAGACGGCGAGCCCCAGCACGAAGAAGGACGTGCCGCAGGCGCGGGCGGCCTGCTGAGCCTCCTGGATCAGGCTCTGCGGCAGCCCGAGCCAGGCCATGTCTCCGCCCCACCAGGACGCCTCGGGGTCCCGGCCCCCCTCGGGCCAGGGCAGCGGCCCGGGCGGGTCCGCTAGCCGCTGCCGCCAGTGGTCAAGCTGGGCATCGTGCTGGCCGCGTTCGATGCGCCGGCGCTGCCAGACCGCGAAGTCGACGTACCGGTGGGCGGGGGCGGGCCGGTCGGGCGCACCGGAAAGGAGGGCGCCGTACCGCTCCTCCAGGTCGTCGAAGAAGACCGGGGAGGACCAGCCGTCGAAGGCGATGTGGTGGAAGTTCACGATCATCACGGTCTCGTCCGCCGCCAGACTCACCAGGTGGGCCCGGGTGGTGGTCTCCGCCCGCAGGTCGAAGGGGCGTGCTGCTTCCTCCGAGCCGAGCTGTCGCAGGCGCCCGATCCGCTCGTCCTCCGGCAGGCGTCGCAGGTCGTGCCGGAACACGGGCACGTCCCCGGGGTCGTGCAGCCGGGCGGTGAGTCGCCCTGCCGCCTCCCCGAAGGAGGCCCGCAGCGACTCGTGCCGCGTGGCCACCTCGCGGAGCGCCCTTTCCAGGACTCCGAGGTCCACCGGACCGCGCAGCAGCACCGCGATCGGCACGTTGAACGAGGCCGACTCCGGGAAGCGGGTCTGGTACGCCCAGTGCCGCTCCTGGCCGATCGAGGCCCGCCAGGCCGACCCGGCACTCGCAGTGCGCCCGCTGTCGTCGTACGCCGTGCTCATGCTCCCGCCTCCTGCTGTCGCGCCACGACGACCTCGGCGAGCGCCCCCGGGGTGGGGGCGTCGAAGAGATCGGCGACGCTCATGGGCACCCCGAAGCGGTCTTGGAGCCGGGACACCAGTTGGACCGCGGTGAGGGAGTCGCCGCCCACGCCGAAGAAGTCGTCGTCGGGCTTGATCTCGCCGAGCCCGAGAGTCTCCCCGAGCAGTCGCACCACTTCAGTCAGGGCGTCGTCCGTGGGTTCGGGCGCCTGGGGCGCTTCCCGCCCGGCGTCGTGCCGGACCGGGGCGAGCGTCACCGGGCTCTGCTGCGCCTGCGTCGGTGCCGCGGTGACAGGTACCTCGACGGGTGTCCACTCCTCCGCCGGGACCACCGCCACCTGTGCAGGCACGTGCTCGGTCAGCAGGCGCATCAGGGTGTCGACGCCTTCGTCCAGAGTGATGCCCGAGGTCAGGCCGATCGTCACCGGCTCGTCGCGGACCGGGGGCTCGGTATGGGGCGGCGTGGGCTGCTCCACTGTCAGGGCGATCTTGGTGTAGCCGCTGACTGTGACAACGGCCCGGCCGAGGCCGTCGTAGAGCTCGGCGTCCACGGTGGAGCGGCCGGTGCGTTCCGGGCGGCGCACCATGCGGACCATCAGCTGCCCGGCGACCTCCCCGTACACCACCGCCCTGCGGCAGGTGAACGGCACGAAGTCACCGGCGGGCAGGTTCAGCGCCAGCGAGCGGTCGAGCAGGACCGGGTGGACCGGATGCGTGTCGAGGTCAGCTAGGTGTTCGGCGGCCAGCTCCAGCCGGCCCACCGTCACCTCGTCCTCCCGGTACGCCGCACGGACGCAGCCGAACCGCTCCCCGAAGGTGAAGTCCGTGCTCGAACCCTGCGGTGTCCCGGGGGTGACGGCCGGCCAGCCCTGGCACAGCGCCGTCAGGTCGGCGGTCGGGCGGTTGGCGGCCAGCGAGCGGTCGACACGGACCCGTGCACGCGCGTGCACGGTCGGCCGCTCCCCGCCCGCGGCGGCCCGCACTGTCGCGCTCCAGGCTCCCTCGGCCGTCCGCGTCAAGGTGACGGTCACCTCCGTCGGCTCCGCCACGAACAGAGGCTCCGAGAGCATCAGGTCCTCGATGACCACCGGGTCGAGGTCGTCGGCGCCGCCTGCGTCCCGCACGGCCCGCACCAGGAGGTCGAAGTAAGCGGCTCCGGGCAGCAGGGCCCGGCCCTTGAGGCGGTGTTCGGCCACGACCCAGTCGCCGGGTGCGACGAGGGTCATCCAGCGCGCGCCGTCCCGATCGGGCTCCGTCGGCCGGTCCGGGGCGCCGCCGGCCATCCCGACCTCGTGCCAGGTCGGCCAGTTGACGCTGACGGTGACCGGGGCCCCGGGGGGTGCACTGTGGGCGACCGCGTCCATGAAGGCGTTCGCCGCCGCGTAGTCGGCGCTGCCCAGAAGCCCGTTGAGGGCGGCCCGGCTGGAGAACAGCGTCAGGAACCGGACGCCGGGTGTTTCGGCGACGACCTCCCGCAGCACCAGCGTGCCGGTCACCTTGGCGCTCAGCACCGTCTCCATGTCCGCACGGGACCGGGTGCGCAGCAGCCCGCCCCCGGCCACGCCCGCGGTGTGCAGCACGCCGTGCACAGCGCCGTAGCGGGAGCGCAGCTCGTCGAAGATGCCGCGTACGGCCCCAGCGTCCGAAACGTCGGCCGCGTGCAGCGTGACCTCGGCGCCGGCCGCCTCCATGGCGGCGACCATCGGGGCGATCCGCTCCCGCTCCTCGGGCCGGTCCGCCCTGCGGCCCATGAGGGCCAGGCGCGGGTGCAGCCCGGTGTGGGCCAGCGCCTGGGCCACCGCGAGGCCAATGGCGCCGAGTCCGCCGGTGACGACGTAGACGCCGCGCTCCTCCAGCAGGGTGCCGATCGGTCCGCTGGCCTTGTACTCCGTGCGGTCCGGCAGCCAGCGGCGGCTGCCGCGCAGTGCCACGGCCGGGTCGACGGGGCCGACGAGTTCGGCGGCGAGGACCGCAGGCGGCACATTGCCGACGTCGATCAGCCGGACCTGCCCGGCGCCCGACTCCAGGGCCGCGGACCGCACGAGGGCGCACGCGGCGGCGCGGGCGGGGCTCAGCCGTTCGGCGCCGGTGACATCGACCGCGGACCGGGTCACGACGGTGAGGGGCAGCGGGCGCCTGTCCGCGTCCCGCTGTCCGGCGGCGGCCTGGAACAGTTCGACGACCGACCACAGCGCCTCGTCCAGCGCCTCCGGCGCGTCCGCCGCGCCGTCCGCCGGTGTCGCACAGGCCCGGCCGTGCACCAGCAGGCGTACGTCGATGGCCCGTTCGGCGAGGTGGCCCAGGTAGGCGGCGAGGTCCCCGGGGTGCCCGCGCCGCACGGTGCCGCGGTAGTCGGCGGCCTCGTACGCGTCGCCTTCGCTGACCGGGACAGCCCGGTAGCCGGCCAGCTGGACAGCGGTCAGCAGCTCCCGCGCGGCGACCGGGTCGGCCGGGATCAGCACCACCGCGTGCCCCTGGCTGCCGGGCGTGCGGCGATCCGCGGCCTGAGCATGCCGGTCAGGACGCCAGCCGGGCAGCGCGAGCACGGGGCGGTCCGGGAGCGCGACGGGAGCGGCCGGCGCCTCGTCGTGCCAGGGCGCCGGACGCTCGGCGCCGGGCGCCGGACGCCGTTTGCCCGCGGCGTACGGCAGCCAGAACTCCCGGCGCCGGTACGGATATGCCGGCAGCGCCACCCGATGCGTGTCCTGCGGACGCGGCAGGACTTCCCAAGCCACGTCGGCCCCGTCGCACCAGGCGTGGGCAAGCGCCGCGAGCAGCGTGGGCCAGTCGGCCTCGGCGCCGGCCGGCTCGTTGGCCCTGGGCAGACAGCCGACGGCCCGGTGACCGGCTTCGCGCATGCCCGTGTGGCGGCGGATCAGGCTGGTCAGGGCCTGTCCGGGGCCCACTTCGAGGATCCGGGCCGGCTCCTGCCCGGCCAGCGTCTCCAGGGCGTGCCCGAACAGCACCGGCTCGACGAGCTGCTCGGCCCAGAAGCGGGGCGAGGTGGCCTGGGTGGCGTCGAGCGGGCGGCCGGTGGCGGCGGAGATCACCGGAGTCTCGGGGGCGCGCAGCGCGGAACTCGCCAGCAGGTCGGTCAGCTCAGCCACCGCCGGCGCCATCATCGGCGTATGGAAGGCGTGCGAGGTGGACAGCAGCCTGCCCTGTACACCGCGCCCGGCCAGTACCTCCCGCAGCGCCTCGACGGCCTCGGCCGGACCGCCGACGACCACTTGCCGGGGGCCGTTGACCGCGGACACCGTGACCTCGGGGACAAGCAGTTCGCGTACCAGGTCCTCGGGGGCGGCCACGGCGAGCATCCGGCCGGGCGGCATGCTCTGCATCAGCTCCGCCCGGCGGGCGACGAACCGCACCGCGTCGGCGAGCGGCATGACGCCGGCCAGCGTGGCAGCTACCACCTCGCCCACACTGTGCCCGATCAGCGCAGCGGGCTGCAGTCCGGCCGCCCCGAGGGTGCGGGCGAGGGCGTACTCGACGGAGAACAGCAGCGGCTGGGCGTGCACGGTGCGGGCCACGACCTCGGGGTCGCTCTCCTCCTGCCACACCTTCAGCATGTCGATGGCGAGGGCGTCGGAGAACAGCGAGAGGCACTCGCGCATCCGGGAGTCGAAGTCGGGCAGCCGGGCAGCGAGGCCGACCGCGGCCCGCGGCTGCTGCGAGCCCTGCCCGGGCAGGGCGAACACCAGACGCCGGCCCGTACCGTCGGACAGCGCGGTCGGTGCCGTGCCCGGATCGGCGAGGAGCCGGGCTGCCTCGGCGGGCCGGCTGAAGGTCAGGGCCGCCCGCACGGGCAGCGCCCGGCGCCCCGTCTGCGAGGTGAACGCCACGTCCGCCGCGACCTCGTCGGGCAGCGCGCCCAGGAACTCGGCCAGCTGGGCACGTACCTGACCCTCGGCCTCCTGGTCGGTGCCGCTCCACACCAGCAGTTCGGTGCGCTCCTGGCGGGGCGGCGCTGGGGCGGGGCTCGGCGCCTCCTCAAGGACCACATGGGCGTTGGTGCCGCCGAAGCCGAACGAGCTCACGCCCGCGCGGCGCGGCGCGCCCGCCGTGCGCGGCCAGGGCAGCACCGCGTCCGCCACCCGGAAAGGGGTCTGCTCCAGTCGCAGCTGTGGATTGGGGGTCCGCACGTTGATGGTGGGCGGGATGCTCTCGTGGTGCAGTGCCAGCACCGTCTTGATCATGCCGACGATGCCGGAGGCCGGGCCGAGGTGGCCCACGTTCGACTTCACCGAGCCGATCGCGCAGGCGCCGGGCCGCAGCTCGCCCGAGGCGACCGCGAGCATCGCCTGGTGCAGGCCGTGGATCTCCACGGGGTCGCCCATCTGAGTTCCGGTGCCGTGCAGTTCCACGTACGACACGGTGTCCGGGTCCACGTCGGCGACGGCCAGGGCCTCGGCGATGGCGCGGCTCTGTCCCTCGGAGCTGGGCGCGGTGAACCCGGGGCGCTCGGCACCGTCGTTGTTGACCGCGGAGCCCTTGATCACGGCGTAGACCGGGTCGCCGTCGGCGACCGCGTCGGCGAGCCTCTTGAGGACCACCACGCCGCCGCCGCTGCCGAAGACCGTGCCGCTCGCCTCCGAGTCGAGCGGCCGGCAGTAGCCGTCGGCGGAGTCGATGCCGCCGGCCACATGGCGATAGCCGCGCCCGTACGGGGTCTCGATCTCCACGCCGCCCGCCAGCGCGATGTCGCAGTCGCCGAGCCGCAGGGCCTGGCAGGCCAGGTGGGTGGCGACCAGGGAGGTGGAGCAGGCCGTACGGACGTTCAGGCTGGGGCCGTTCAGGCCGAGCCGGTAGGACGTGTAGGTGGCCAGATAGTCGATGTTGTTGGAGACCAGGGCGACCATGTCACCGACCTGCGCGAGGAGTTCGGGGTCGGCCCGGATGTGGTCGTCGACGTAGTTGTCGCTGGCGCAGCCGCCGTAGACGCCGATCCCGCCCTCGTAGCGGGACGGTTCGTAGCCTGCGTGCTGAAGGGCGGTGGAACACAGTTCGAGGAAGAGGCGGTGCTGCGGATTGCGCAGCTCGCTCTCGCGCGGGGAAATGCCGAAGAAGGTGTTGTCGAATCCGCCCACGTCGTCAAGGAGCGGCCTGGCGGGTATGTAGTGCGGGTCCTTGAGCAGCTCCGGGTCCTCGCCCGCGGCCAGCAGTTGCTCGTCGCTGAGCCGGTGGATGCTGTTGCGCCCTGCCAGGAGATTGCGCCAGAACTCGTTGGCGTCGGCCGCGTCGGGTACCCGCACGGACAGTCCGATGACCGCGATGGCGTCACTGCTCACTATCCGGTGCCTTTCTTGCTGTGAAATGGGGGGTCGCATGGGCTCAGCGCCGGTTCTGCCGCCGTCGGCGCAGGGCGTCGCGGACCGCACGGCGGGCGTCGCGCTCGCCGGCCGCCGAGAGCGGGGTCCCTTCGCGGCGCGGAGCGGGGGCGGGCAGAGCGGCGCTGCTGTCCGCGCCCAGGTGGGCCGCGAGCGCGCGGGGCGTGGGGAAGCGGAAGACGTCTGCCACGGTCAGCTCCAGCCCGTCCGCCGAGACCAGCCGGTGGTACAGCTGCAGCAGGCTCATCGACACCATTCCCGCGTCGAAGAAGACGGTATCCGGGGTGAGTTCGGCGCCCGAGCGGCACAGCTCCCGGGCCCGGTCGGTGATCAGCCGGGCGAGATCCCCGACCGCCAGGCTGCCGCTCGCACCGGTGGAACGCTCGCCGCGCCGGTCCCTCAACTGTCGTAGCAGCGCGGGGACATCGGCCTTGCCGTTGCGGTTCAGCGGTAGCTCCGGCAGCCGAATCCAGTGCGCCGGCTGCTGCCAGCGGGGCACGGTCCGGGCGAGTTCGGCGGCGAGTTCCTCGGTGCCGCCGAGGCCGGTTCCGGCAACCCAGGCGAGCAGGCTGCCGGGGTGGTCCGGGTCGGCGGCGACGGCACAGCTGTCGACGCCGCACAGCCGGGCCACGGCGGCTTCCACCTCGTCCAGTTCGATCCGGTGGCCGCCGAGGGAGACCTGCCGGTCGGCGCGGCCCACGAGGGTCACCGCGCCGTGCCGGCCGCGGAACGCTAGGTCCCCCGTGGGGTAGCGGCGGACCCCGTCGGCGACGGCCGTGCTCCCTTGCCGTCCGGGGGCGTTGAGGTAGCCGAGGGCCAGTCCCCGGCCGACGACGACGAGTTCACCTATCTCACCGGTGAGCGCGATACGGCCCTTCGCGTCGACGACCTCCAGACGGCGGTATGGCGTGCCGTTGCCGATGGGCACGGCGCCTCCCGTCGGCGACCATCGGTGCAGGCTGCTGGCCTGCGGGGTCTCAGTAGTGCCGTAGAGGTTGAACAGGGCCGCTCCGGGGGCGAGTCGAGCGGTCTCCTCGGCGCGCGCGTGGTGCAGCGGCTCGCCGTGGAACACCACGGCACGCACCGAGGGCAGCACCCGGTCGGCCCGCACGGCGGTGAGCATGGCCGCCTGCGAGGGCGTCAGGTGCAGCACGGTGGCCGCTGCCTGCGCCAGCAACCGCAGGTGCGCGTCCGGACGTTCGGTCTCGCCGGGACCGGGCAGGCACACTCGGGCGCCGAGGGTCAGCGGCAGGAGCAGGGCCCGCAGCACCGGGTCGTGGGCGGGTGGCGTGGTGAGACAGAAAACGTCGTCGGCGCCCAGTCCCAGCTCGCCGGCGTACCAGGCCAGCGGCTCGGGGAGCGCGTCGGCGGGCAGCACCACGAGCGCCGGCCGCCCAGAGGTCCCAGAGGTCACGATCAGATGTCCAGGCGCGTCCGGAGCGAACTCCGTTTGCTCCACGTCGGCTTTACGCCCACTTAACGCCGACGGATCGACACTCTCGTACAGGACTCCCGGCACGGTCTCCGGCCCGGTGCCCAGCGCCAGGGTGGCACCGGCCTCGGCGAGCACGTCCCGGCGCCACGGCACGGGTGCTTCGGCGTCGACGAGCAGCACCGGCCGGCCGGCGTGCCAGGCGCCGAGCAGCGCCGTGGCCAGTCCCGCGGTACGGCGGGCCAGGACCGCGACGGGCCGGCCCGGCTCAGCCCGCTCGCGCACCAGCGCGCTGACCCGGCGGACCCGGTCGGCGAGTTCCCCGTACGTGACCGCGCCGACAGCACCGACCAGCGCGGGCCGGCCCGGCTCCCGCTCGGCATGCGCCAGCACGGCACGGACCAGGTCGGAGCAGGTGCGGGCGGGGTCGGCGGGAGTGGCGAGGGCGGGGGTGGCCGTGCGCGCCGTGGAGTCTGCGAACGCCGGGGAAGCCCGTCGCTCCGAGTGCCCCGCGATCGTCGACTCCAGAGCTTCCCGGCATGCCTCCAGGAAGTCCTGGGCCGTTCCGGTGTCCCAGAAGTCCGTGGCGTGGACCAGCCGCAGGCGGTATCCGCCGTCGGGGCGGCGGGACAGGTATAGGCCGAGGTCGAACAGGGACCAGCGGGTCCGCGGCTCCTCGGGGACCGTCGCGTGGCCGCCGAAGGAGGTCGGCGGGGCGGCCTGCGTCAGGTCGTTGAACCAGGCCTGGAACAGCGGGTTGCCGTGCGGGGACCGCTCCGCGCCGACCGCCGCCACGATCTCATCGAAGGTCACCGCCATGTGCTCCGCCGCGGTGAGCACCGCCTCGGCAACCGGCCGCAGCAGCACACGCGTCCCGGCACCCTCGGGAACGTCGACGCGGACGGGGACTGTACGCATGAAGAAGCCCACAGCTTCGTGCTGTTCCTCCGTCTCGCGCCCCGACATCGGCACGCCCACGAGCACACTGCGCTGCCCCGTCCAGGCCGTGAGGGCGCGGGCGTAGGCGGCGAGGGCGAGGCTGGCGACGGTGACCCGCTCGGCCCGGCAGGCCTGGTCCAGCAGGCGGCTGGTGTCCGCGTCGAGGTCGGCCACCGCGTCCGCCCCACGGTGGTCCGGCAGCCCGGGGCGCGGCCGGGCGTGCGGCAGGTCCAGGCGCTGCGGTACGCCGTCCAGCCAGGTGCGCCAGAAGGCCAGGTCGGCGGCGCGGTCCTCCTCAGGTGGCGGGGCCGCGGCGCTGAACTGGACGGCGTCCGGCAGCCGCGCGGCGCGGGCGCCGGACCGCGCGGCGTACAGCTCGGCGAGGTCGCGCTGGAGCACGTCCAGGGAGTGCTGGTCGGAGACGAGGTGGTCGACGCTCATCACCAGCCGGGACCGGGTGCCCTCCCTGTCCCGCAGCAGGCCCACCGACAGCCGGGGCAGCCGGTCGGACGGAAACGGCACGTCCGCGATCTCCGCGACGAAGTCCCGTACCGCCTCCTCGGTCACCGCGTCGACCGTGCGCTCGGTGAACGACTCGCTCCCGGCCGACGGCGCGAGGACACGCCGTTGCGGCTCCCCGCCGGGCCCCCGCTCCAGCACCGTGCACAGGGACTCGTGACGGGCGATCAGGTCGGTGCATGCGGCGCGCAGGGCGTGGCCGTCCAGCGCGCCGCGCACGTCGAGAACGCCCACCACGTTGTAGGCGGGCAGGTCGGGAAAGACCTGTTGCCACAGCCACAGCCGCCGCTGCTCGGGGGAGGCCGGGCCGGAAGTGCCCGGCTGCCGCGGGGCGGGTCGGGCGGGCCGCGGTGCCGTGTCGGGCAGGCGGGCGCGCAGGTCGGCGAGCGAGATGTTGTCCCGCAAGAACACCGACAGCGGCAGCCGCACTCCCCACCGGCCGAGGATCCGCCCGGCGAGGCGTGCCGCGGCAAGGCTGTGCCCGCCCGCGTCGAGGAAGCCGAGGCGCTCGTCGTCGGTGACTGCGCCGACGGCCTCCGCCCAGCAGCCGAGCAGGTCGTTGGCCGCCCGTTGGGCGACCGGGGCCGAGGCGGCCAGCAGCTCCGCGGCCAGCGCCCGCAGTGCCTTGTGGTCCTGCTTGCCGCTGCTGGTGAGCGGGATGCTTGCCGCGGCGGTGAACGTGGTCGGCACGAACACCTCCGGCAGCGCCGCCGCCACCCGGTCCCGCAACCCGCGCCACAGCTCATTGCCCGGCTCGGTTCCGCGCGCGGGGACAACGAAGGCGCACACGGTCGGGGCACCGTCCGGGCCAGACGCGGCGACCACGGCGGCGTCCCGCACTCCGTCCAGGTCGCGCAGCACGTCCTCGGTCTCGCGCAGCTCCACGCGCTGGCCGCGGATCTTCACCTGCTGGTCGATGCGGCCCAGGTATTCCAGGGCGTCGCCCCGCCTCCGCACCAGGTCGCCGGTCAGGTACAGCCGGGGCACCGGGCACCACTCGGGCGCCGGCACGAACGCCGCCTCGGTCAGGTCGGGCCGGTTCAGATAGCCGAGAGCCAGTGGAACACCGCCGACGGCGAGCTGGCCCGCCTCGCCGGCCGACACCGGCCGCAGGTCCTCATCGAGGACCACCAGGGTGCAGTTGTCGATGGGGCCGCCGATCAGGACGGTGTCCAGGTCGTCGGCGTGCCGCGGGCACTCCCAGGCGGTCACGTCGATGGCCGCCTCGGTCGGCCCGTACAGGTTGTGCAGGTCCGCGTCGAGGACTGCCCGGAACCGCCGTACCTGCCCCGGGGTCAGCGCCTCCCCGCTGCACACGACCGCGCGCAGCGAGCCGCACCGATCGGCTCCGGGCCAGCGCAGGAACTCCTCCAGCATGGATGGCACGAAGTGACAGACCGTCACCTCATGACGGGTCACCCAGTCCACGACCTCGCCTGGGTCGCGGTGCGCGCCAGGGGGCATGAGCACCTCGGACGCACCGGACACGAGGGGCCCGAGTAGCTCCCAGCCGGAGACGTCGAAGGTGGCGGGCGTCTTCTGCAGGATGCGGTCCTCGGGGCCGAATCCGTAGGCGTCACACATCCACAGCAGTCTGTTGCACAGGGCCAGTGAGGGCACCACGACGCCCTTGGGCTCTCCAGTGGAGCCGGAGGTGAACAGCACATAGGCGGGGTGGTCGTCGGCGACGCGGGCGGGCGGTGCCCACTCCTTCGGGTCCATGGCGCCGGCGGCGGAGAGCGGATCGAGTCGCAGCACCCGGGTGGTGGCCTCGTTGTGGCCGTCCAGACTGTCCGCGGTCGTGTCGGTGACCATAGCGAGCACCGCGCCGGAGCGGTGCAGGAGGTCCAGGCGCCGCTCGCGCGGGTCCTCCGGGGCCAGCGGCAGGTAGGGCAGGCCCGCCTTCAACGCGCCGAGCAGCGCGAACACTAGGACACGGCCGCGGGGTACACAGACGGCCACGATGTCGCCCGGGCGCCCGCCGGCGTCGGTGAGGAGACGGGCGACCGCGTCGGAGGCGGTCTCCAGTTCGGCGTACGTCACCGTCCCCGCCTCGTCGGCCAGCGCGACCGCGTCCGGCGTGGCGGTGGAAACGCCCCTGACGAGTCCGGGCACGCCGAAGGGCGCCGGGCGGTCCCGGTCCGGTCCTCGCAGGATCGCACCTTTGACCTCGGCCGTCGTGCCGTCCATGCGCGTTCCCTTCCGGTGCTTTGGAGCGTGGGGGAGCTGGGGAAGTCCGGGTGGGGCGGTTGTGGTCAGCTGTCCGTGGCGAGCCGACGGGCCCGGCGGTCGTTGCGGCGCAGCATCAACAGCCCCACGGCCAGCCACGCGACGCCGACCAGCGCCTCCAGGGCCGCCTGCGCCGCCCAGGGCCGGCCGTCGGCCAGGGCGCGCAGTGACTCGGCGCCGTGGGTCAGGGGCAGCATCTGCGACACCACCCCCACCGGCTCGGCCAGCCGGTCGACCGGCGCGATGATGCCGCACAGCACGAGCAGGGCGTACACCGCGAGATTGGTCAGCACGGCCGACGCCGGGTGCAGGGCCGCGACCGCGGCGACGGCCAGCCCGAACGCGGTCGCGCTGAGCGCGATCAGCACGAACAGCCCGGAGCCCTGGAGCAGCGCGACCATCAGCCGCCACTCCCCGAAGTAGGCGCACACGCCGACAACCGCCACCAGCGCCGAGGCCACCGCCTCCACGAGGTAGATCCAGCACCGGGTGAGCTGCACGAGGGTCAGCCCGGGCCGGCTCGTGCGCACCCGGTCCAGGGTGCCGAAAGCCTGGTCCTCGGTCATGCTGTCGGCGGCCTTGACGACCGTGGCGAGCGACAGCACGTGCACACAGGCCCCGATGATCGCGAACCGCCGTCCCTCCAGGCCGCCGGCGAGGTAGCCGAGGTAGGCGAGGAACAGGGGCTGGAGCACGGAACGGGGCACCGTGGAGGCGATGAGGCTCTTCAATCCGTACACGGCGAGGTAGTCGCGCCGGGCCGCCCGGGCTACGACCGTCAGCCCGTGCAAGCGTTCAGGAGAGCGCAAGGGTGCCTCGCTCCCTCGCGCGGTGCAGAACCGTGCGGAACGCCCAGCGGGCCAGCAGTGCGTAGCCGCCGGTGGTGGCGCACAGGCAGGCCCATGCCGCGACGCTCTGCGTACGTCCCTCGGCGGCGGCGGTGAGCAGCTCGGTCGCCCAGCGCAGCGAGACCACATCGGGGACATGGCGCAGCCAGCCGGGCAGCAACTCGATCGGCACGATCATGCCGCCGAGCAGGGACATCGGGTAAACCAGCGCCTCGGCGATGCGCATCGCGGCGGGCGTCAGCAGGAATAGGCAGCTGAGCAGCGAGCCCAGCACCAGGGCCGAACCGAAGGTGGCGAGGGCTGCCAGCGTGAAGGCGCCCGGGTGGGCGATGCGCAGCGGCTCTCCGGTGAGCAGGCCGACGCAGCCGATGGTCAGCGCGATCAGCAGGGCGCAGCGCAGGGCGGTGCCAATCGTCTTGCCGAACAGCACCACGCCGAGGCCGGCCCGCCGGGTGAGGATGCCCGGCAGGGTGCCGTGCGCCAGCTCCTCGCGCAGGATCAGGCCGGTCTGCCAGATGGCGCAGCTCCACAGCGCGAGCACGCCACAGCCCAGCTGGATCTGCCGGGCGGTGAGCAGCGACTCCGGACCGCGGGCGAGCAGCGTGGCAAGGCACAGCGCCGCCGGGACCACGCAGCCGGGAATCACGGCGCTGAGAATGTGCTGCTGTCGCAGTTGGAAGACCATGGTGTGCCGAAGCACCGACAGCTGCGCGCGCACCGAGCCGTTCCGGGTGGCCGTCATCCGGCCGTCCCCGAGCGCGAGCCGGCGAGGCGGCCGAACACCTGCTCAAGGCCGACCGGCTGGACGCGTACGTCCTTGATGGCGCCGGCGGGCCACAGCCGGGACAGCTCCCGTAGCGAGTCGGCCGTCCACTCGGTGACCTCGAACTCGGTTCGCCACAGGGCCTCACCGGACGCCCGTTCGCTGGAGACCACCCGGATGCCGAGGCCGCCGACGGCCTCGGCACCCGCCTCGGGGTGGGGCAGGTCGGACAGCACCACGACCGTGGTGGCGCCGCCGCTCTGCTCCAGCAGGTCCGTCAGCGGCAGGTCATGGGTGACGCGCCCGCCGCGCAGGATCACCACGCGGGAGGCGAGTCGCTCGATGTCCTGGAGGTTGTGGCTGGTGAGCAAGACGCCTACGCCTTCGTCGGGCAGCTTGGCCACGACCGAGCGCAGTCGTTCCGCCTCCAGCGGGTCCAGGCCCACGGTGGGCTCGTCGAGCATCATCAGCGCCGGGCGGGCCATGAGGCCGACCGCGAGGTGCAACCGCTGCTTCATGCCCTTGCTGAACGTGCCGACGGAGCGCTCCGCGACGTCGAGCAGACCCACGGACGCCAGCGCGTCGCGCGCGGTGGCGGGCAGGGACTTGGTGGGCAGGCCCGACAGGGAACCGAACAGGACGGCGTTGTCGAGGGCCGACAGCCTCGGGTAGAGCCCGCGGTCGCCGCCGAATACCACGGAGATCCGGCGGCGGACCGCTCTCGGATCCTCCGCCACGTCCAGGCCGTCGACCAGGACCCGGCCCCGGGTCGCGGTCAGCAGGGTGGCGACGATGCGCAGCAGGGTGGTCTTACCGGCGCCGTTGACGCCCAGCAGTCCGACGATCTCGCCGCGGCCGACGATGAAGGACACCTCCGACAGGGCGGTGATGACCTTCTTCTTGTCGACGTAGTCACGGCCCACGCCGTCCACGAGCAGTGCCGGCCCGGTCACCGCGCTCCCTCCCACGCGGCGGGCGCCTCCCAGGCGGAGGTCCACGGCTGCTGCCACTCGTCCGCCGGAAGGGCGCGCCGGCCGAAGCGGCGCAGCCACTCGGAGGTGTCCGCGGGGGCCACCTCGGGGCGGGGCGCGGAGGGGAGCGGCAGCGCAACCGCCCACAGCGGGCTCAGGCGGGCGCCGCGGGCCACCTTCGCCTGATACGTCTCCATGCCGAGGTGCAGCACTCTCAGGCCCCGCCGGTGCATGTATTCAATGGGCAGGTAGTAGCAGAGCGCATAGTACTCGAAGGCTTTCCCGGTCTGTGCGTAGTCGAAGCCGACCGCGCGCGCGTACAGCACATCGCCGAATTCGTACATGAGCGAGAAGCCGACCAGTCGACCGGATCTGCGCGCCGTAAAAACTCTTGAATACTTTCCGAGCATCTCGACCTGCCCGGCGAGATATTCCCGCATCCCTTCGTCCCGCGCTTCATGGCCGTATTTCCGCTGGAGCTGGCCCAGTAGCGGTGCGGCCTCCTGGTGGCAGTCCTCCAGATTTTCCACGTCCAGCTCGTACTCGGCCGACCGGAAGGCGGAGAACTCATGGCGGACGGCAATCCTCCGCTTACTGCTGAGATTCTGCAGATACCCCTCGAAGGAGGCGCCTTCGGTCACCACGGCGGCCTCGGCGCCGTCCAGGGCGACGGCCGCACCGTGCTCCCACAGCCGCCGGGCGGTGCGGGTGGTCACGAAGGGGAACAGCAGGCCGCGCTCCCCCCGGGCCTCGGCCCGGTTCCGCGCCGCGGCCAGCAACGCATCCATGCCGGCGTCCCCGTCGGCGGCCGCGGGCAGTTCGAACCGGTAGCCGCGGCGGGACCCCGCCAGCGCCCAACCGCCGTCCAGACCAAGCAGGTCAAGATGACGGCTGCGCGCGTAGAACGGGTTGTACTCGACGTCCACGTCATAGACCGGGAGGGCGCCGACCAGTCGGTCGCCCCGACAGGCGAGGAAGTACTCCACGCCGGCTCCGGGCTCCCGCTCGACCGAGCCGAGCCATGCATGCGACGTGTAGAGGCCCCCGGGGGCGGCGAGGGTGTCCCACTCCGCCGCCGCGACATCCGCCAGGGACGGCACGGCGCACACCTTGACCGTGACCGACAAGGCGCATCCCCCTTAGCTCGCCATGGTTCATCACTGAGGAAATCGTCGAGGATTCCGCCCCCAGGAAGGAAACCCCGAGCAAGGAAAAAAGGAGTAAGCGCCCCCCGACAGAACGCATGCTAACCGGGCGACAACCAGACTGACAGTGAGTCAGGTCACACGACACCTGTATGCACCAATTGCCCGCAATGCCAGCCAGCCGGCGTTTTAATTCATCGTTCAACAATAATCTCTGGAATAGTAATTACTTGCCTCGGCCGAGCGTGGATGCTTAACTCCCCGAGGAGTGTCGACCGGGAAACACGCATGTACGGACGGTCCAAGACCTGGGGGGAATCATCGACGGCGACCGCACGCCTGCGACCAATCCAGTGGTCTACGCGGCGCTCACCGAGGAACTCCTTCAGCATTCCCTCCCCGTGCTCCGACAGGGCTTGGGATCCTTAGTCGAACTCCGGCCCTGGCAGCAGGCGCCGGAGCGCGGCGGGATCCTGCTGATGGCCCCGCACGAGCTCTCCCCCGCCCAGCGGTCGTCGGTGCTGCGGTCCGCCGAGTGGTCCTGGGTCCATCTGACCTCCGCCGGCGCCGACTTCATGGACCTCGCCGCCTGGTCGGCCGATACCCTGCTCACCCGCAGCTGGCGCTGCTACGCCGCGCCGCTCACCGAGTACGCCCTGCACGCCGTACTGACCCATGAATGGCGCGGCGGGGCACCCTGGCAGGAGCGGGACACCCGCCCGACGCCGACCCCCGACGCCCCCCCGGTCCCGGCCGGGGCGAGCACCGGAGACGGGGCCGGGCTGTGGGGCGCCGACGTCACCATCGCCGGATGGGGGGCCGTGGGCCGGCGCCTGGCCGGTGTCTTCGACGCCCTCGGCGCCAGGGTGACCGTCCTGCGGCGACGGCCGGAGTCCCAGCCGGGCTCCCGGATCACGCAGACCGCCGACCTGCGGCGGGCCCTCGACGCCGACCACCTGGTGGTGGCGCTGCCGCTGACCGACGGCACCCGCCAGCTATTCGACCGGGCCGCCCTCGACCGGGCCCGCCCGGGCCTGCACCTGGTTAACGTCTCCCGCGCGGCCATCGTCGACCAGGACGCGCTCACCGAACTGTGCGCGGCTGGGCGGCTGTTCGCCACCCTGGACGTCACCGAACCGGAGCCGCTGCCCCTGGACCATCCGCTGCGGCGGCTGCCCGGCGTCCGGCTTTCTCCGCACGTGGCGTGGCGCAGCCGCGCCAGCGACTGCGCGTTCGCCGAGGACTTCGCCACCGTCTGGCAGGCGCTCGCCCGCCCCGGTACGCCCGTCCCCGGCACCGTGGCGGCGACCAGAGACACATACGCCCGAGCCGCCGTCCGAGGCACCCTCACGGCGGGCCGGTCATGACCGACTCCCACCCCACCACCCGCAACGGCGCCCAGACGACAGGCCGATCATGACAACCTCACCCACCCCCCACCCAGCGGCACCGCTCACCCCGAACCCGCTGGCGGTGATCCTGCACTCACGACAGCCGCTCACCACCGACCCGGCTGTCACCTTCGACCCCGCGCGCTGGGAGACGGTTGTCCTCACCGATTCCGGGACCGACCCGGTCCTGCGCGAGGACGCGCCCGGCGAGGCCCCGACTGTGCACCGGGCGCCGCGCGACCGTTGGGCCGAGACGATCCGCCAGCTGGCCGGGGACCGGCCGGTGCAGATCGTCACCAACGACGAGTACTGCCTGATCAGCTGCGCCGAGCTGCGCGCGGAGTCCGCCCTGCCCCCCCGGCACCCGGCACAGCCCGCGCACTACATCGACAAGGTACTGATGAAGGAACGCCTCGCGGCGGCCGGCGTGCGCGTCCCGCGCTTCCTGGCCCTGGACGAGGCGCTCGACGCCACCCGGGGCGCCTGCGAGCCGGATCCGGAGGGCCTCACTGAACTCGTCACCGCGCGCATCGGCGTGCCGGCCGTGGCCAAGCCCCGACGAGAGGCCAACTCCCGGGGCGTGAGCATCCTGCGCACACGGGAGGAACTGCGGGACTGGCTCGCCGGGCACAAGGGCGAGCGCGGCTGGCAGATCGAGGAGTACCTCGACGGCACCTTCCACCACGTCAACAGCCTGGTCCGGGACGGAGTGGCCACCCCGGTGCAGACCGGCACCTACCTCGGCCCGCTGCTCGACCTGCCCTCCGGCCGCCGGCTCGGCGGCTGGACCATCCCGCACGACAGCGAGCTCGCCCGCCGCGCCCACGCGCTCAACCACGAGGTGGTCACCGCGCTGGGAGGCGAGGGGGCGTTCGTCGTGCACACGGAGTTCGCCGTCACGGGCGACGACGAGCTCGTCGTCGTGGAGGTCGCCGGGCGCGCCCCCGGCGCCCTGGTCTCCGAACTGGCCCGGCTGCACGCGGGCCTGAACCTGGAGGAGGTGAACCTCGCCCTCCAGGCCGGACTCCCCGTCCCCGAGCCGCACTCGACCGGCACCGAGGCGGCCTGGGTGTGGATCCCCGTCATGCCGGGCGAGCGCTACCGGCACGCCCCGGACATGACGAGCGAGCGGCTCGTGCACGTCCGGCAGGCCGCCCGGCAGACCCATACCGGCGCCTCGGGCGCGATCGGCGTCTCGGTGCTGCTGTGGCACACCGACCCGGGCGTCCTGGCCGTCGACGTGCGCACCGCGGCCACCGCCGCGTGGTGCGGCGCCTGACCCGCGCCGCCGCTTCCCGACCACCCCAGCGCAACTTGGAGAACCCATGGCCACCAGCACCGCACCGCCGAATGGAATCCGGACCGGCGAGTCGTACCTGGGCGGCCTGGCCGACGGCCGACGGGTGCACCTCGCCGGCAGGCTCGTCGCCGACCTGGCCCAAGACCCGGCGACGGAGGGAATGGCCCACTTCCTCGCAAACCTGCTCGACGCGCACCACCCGGACGGCGGTCTGACCGGCGCGGACGGGCACCCCCTCGCCTACTCCCTGGCCGGCTCCGGCGACCAGGTCCGCGAGCGGGGCCGCGCCTTCGCCCGCACGGCCCGGCTGAGCGGCGGACTGATGGGCCGCAGCCCGGACTTCGTCGCCACCGTCCTCACCGCCTGGGCGGGGGCGGCCGACCACTTCGGCCCGTACGCCGAGAACGTCCGCGCGTACTGGCGGCTGGCCCGCGCCTCGAACCTCGTCCTGACCCACGCCATCAGCGACCCGCCCGCCGACCGCCATCTGGGCCCCGGCCCCGACGGCGAAGTGCAGTCCCTGCGCGCGGTGCGAACCACCGAGGACGGCGTGGTGGTGCGCGGCGCCAAGATGCTCGCCACCCTGTCGCCGTTCGCGGACGACCTGGTGATCTACCCGTTCCGCCCGCTCGGCGAGACCGAGACCGATCAAGCCCTGTGCTTCGCCGTCCCGGTCGCCTCCCCCGGGCTGACCCTCTACTCCCGGCCCTCGTACGCTTCCGTTCCGGCCGGTGACGGGCCGTTCGCCAGCCGCTTCGACGAGCTGGACGCGGTCTGCCACTTCGACGACGTACTCGTGCCCTGGGACCGCGTGTTCATCCACGGCGACGTGGCCGCCGCCAACAACCTGCGTCCCGGCACCGACATGACGTCGTACGCCTGGCACCAGTCCGCCGTCCGCGCCTGGGTGAAGGCGGAGACGGTGTTCGAACTCGCCGCACGGTGTGCGAAGGTCAGCGGACGGGACCGGCAGCCGGTCGTCCGACAGCAGCTGGGCGAACTCGCGGGCATCGTGGAGACGCTGCGCGGACTCGTGGTCTCCGCGGAGACCAGCGCTCGGCCGAACGACTTCGGCCACCATGTCTGCGACTCCGTGCCCCTCGCCGCCGCCGGGATGCTGAACGCCCGGCTCTACCCGCGCGCGGTCGAGCTGCTGCAGGCTATTGCCAGCAGCGGCCTGGTGATGCACCCCGTGGCCTCCGACGAAGACCCCGGGGCCCCCAGCCACGCGTTCATGCATACCTACTTCGCCGGATCCGGCGTTGACGGCATCACCCACGGCCGGCTGCTGCGCGCCGCCGCCGACCTGACGATGAACCGCTTCGGCACCCGCCAAGCACTCTATGAACGGCTCTTCCTCGGTCCTCCCGAGGCGTTCCAGGGCAAGTTTTACGACCTGTTCACCGCCGGTCGCCGGGTCGACAGCCCGGTTCTCGACGGCCTCGACAGCTGACACCCGACGGCGCCCGACCGGCGCCGGCCGCGTACCCATCGACGTACTCATCGACACCGATTGGATCTGCCATGCCCATTCGCGAGTCCCACCTCGTACGCGCTCTGGAGCCGTTCCGGGGCTACGTCCTGAGCACCATGATCTTCACGCTCCAGCAGTCCGGCCTCCAGGACGACTTCACCGCGGGCACTACCGTGGACGCCCTGGTCGAGGCCAAGGGGCTGGACCGGGCGCGCCTTGTCGCCATGGCCGACTACTGGGTCGCCGCCGGCCTGCTCGACCGCTCCGGTGACGGCATGCTCACCCTCACCGACCTCGCCCGCCAGTACGAGGCAGCCCGCCCCTGGTACGAGATGATGGTCGGCGGCTACGGCCAGACCTTCCTGGCGCTCGGCGACCACCTGGCCCAGGGCACCGGCCCAGCTCCGCGGCGCGGCGGCTACGTCGGCAGCGGCAGCTGCGGCATCAGCATGCACGACTCCCTCCCGCTGCTGCGCAAGCTGCTCGCCGAGGACGGCCGCGACTACCGGCGGCTGGTGGACCTCGGCTGCGGCAGCGGCGTCTACCTGACCGAACTGTGCGCCGACTACCCGGAGATGACGGCCGTCGGCATCGAGCCCGACGCCGACGGCGCCGCCGCCGCGCGGGAGTGGGTGGCGGGCCAGGCCACGGCGGACCGGGTGACGATCGAGCAGGTCGACGCGGTGCGGTGGATCGAGAACACCGAGGACAAGCCCGACCTCGCCGTGCTCGCCTTCGTCATCCACGAGGTGCTGGGACAGGAGGGCGAGGAGGGCGTGCGCCACATGCTCACCAAGCTCTTCACCGAGTCTCCCGAGCTGACCCTCGCCATCATCGACATCGACCTGAAGTCCTCCGACCGCGAGGCCATGTCCCAGCCGCTGGCGCAGGCGTACTACAACGCGTATCTGCTGATGCACCCCTTCACCAGCCAGCGTCTGGAGACCAGGCAGTGGTGGGAAAAACTGTTCGCCGAGTGCGGGCTGAGCGTCGAGGCCTACGACACCACCGACCCCTCGATGGATTCCACCGGGTTCTGCGTCGGCTGGCTGCTGCGGAAGGCCGCCGCGTGAGCGAGCATTACCGGCCCCGAGACAGCATGACCAAACCGCGGATCGCCTCCGGTCCGCGTACCTTCATGCGGCTGCCCTGGGTGGATGATCCGCTTGAAGCCGTGGGCCGCGTCGACGTGGCGGTCGTAGGCGTGCCCACCGACTCGGCGGTCTCCTACCGCTCCGGGGCCCGCTTCGGGCCGGAGGCGATCCGTGCCGCCAGCATCCTGCTGCGCGACCACAACCCGGCGACCGGCGTGGACGTCACCCGAGTCCTGTCGATGGTCGACGCGGGCGACGCGCCCGTGGTCCCCGGCTATCACGAGCTGACCCTGGAACGGCTCGAGGCGTTCTTGGCGCCGCTGTACGAGCGGGGCATCGTGCCGCTGCTGCTGGGCGGCGATCACAGCCTGGTGATGGCGGAGATGCGTGCCATGGCCCGCACCCTCGGGCCGGTGAGCGTCATCCATTTCGACGCGCACGGCGACGTCCTCGACGACTACTACGGCGTCAAGCACTTCCACGGCACGATGTTCCGCCGCGGCGTGGAGGAAGGCGTGGTGGATCCCCACCACAGCGTCCAGGTCGGCATGCGCGGCTCGGTGCACCCCGACGACGTCGACTCCGGCAAGGCTCTCGGCTACGAGGTCATCGGCTGGGATGAGCTGGCCGTGACCTCGCCGCAGGAGTTCGGCCGGAGGGTGCGCGAAAGAGTGGGCGAGCGGCCCGTCATGGTGTCGTTCGACATCGACTTCATCGACCCGGCATACGCGCCGGGCACCGGCACCCCGGAAGTGGGCGGACCGAGCTCGTACCAGACCCTCCAGTACCTCAGGGCGCTCGGACCGCTGAACTACCGCAGCCTGGACATCGTCGAGGTTGCGCCGCCGTACGACCACGCGGACGTCACCAGCCATGCCGCGTCCGTGGTCGCATTCGAACTGCTGGGACAGGTCGCGCTGCGCTCGCGCGCGACGGCAACGGGGGAGGAGACCCGATGACCTTCATATCCGGCGGGTCCGGGAAGGCCGTGCCAGGCCATGAGATGGGCCGGCGAAATCTGACCTCCATGGAGACCGACGCGCTGCTCGACGGGCTCAACGTGTCGGACGGGCATCCCCGGATGCCGCTGACCGAGTCGCAGCGCGCCATCGTGGAGAGCCTGCCGACCCTCTTCGACGAGGCCGAGAAGCGGGTTTTCGAGGAGGTCGAGGCGGAGACTCAGCAGGCGTTCCTGCACGCCATCGGACAGCGGCAGGCGCCCATCGGCACCGGCCGGCTGGTCAGCTGCTACTCGTCGTCCGTGGCGATGGACATCACGGCCCGCGCGCTCGCGCACCGCACCGGCACCGTCGCCCTGGTGCACCCGACCTTCGACAACATTCCGGACCTGCTCAAGGGCCGCGGCCTGAGGCTGCTGCCGGTGCCCGAGGCCGGCCTGGAGCGCGGCGAGCCCGAACTGCCGGACGAGGTCGGCGCGGTGTTCGTCACCACGCCGAACAACCCGACGGGCTGGGTGCTCTCCGAAGACGGGCTTCGCCGGCTCGCCGCGTTCTGCGCCCGCACGAACCGGGTGCTGGCCATGGACACCTGCTTCCGCGCGCAGGACACCCGGGCGCAGTACGACACCTACGCGATCCTGCAGGAGTCTGGCGCACAGTGGGTGGTCATCGAGGACACCGGCAAGCTGTGGCCGACCCTGGAGCTCAAGGCCGGGTTCCTGGCCTGGGGTGAGAACACCGATCTGCCGCTGCTCGATTACTTCAGTGACGTCCTGCTGTCGGTGTCGCCGCTGGTGCTGCTGATGCTCACCAAGTTCGCCCAGGACGCCGAGGCGGGCGGCTACGCGGAGCTGCACGGGCTGATCGCCCGCAACCGGCGCGCGCTGGCCGAGGTCCTCGACGGCGGCCCCGTGACGCTCACCGACCCGAACGCCCGGATCAGCGTGGCCAGGGTGACGCTCCCGGAGGGCGGGCCGAACGCCCTCGCGCTCTACGAGGAGCTGGTGGCGCACGGCACCCATGTGCTGCCGTGCGGCCCGTTCCACTGGAACCGACCGGCGGACGGTGTGCGCCAAGTCCGGCTGGCCCTGGCACGCACCGAGGAGGACGTGGTCCGGGCGGCCCGCACCCTTCAGGACGCAGTGCGCGCGCACCTATAGCCGATGGGCGGCCCAGCCGCCTCCGTTCCTCTTGAACGACCCCGTGCACAGTTTGGATGAGTGCGATGGATAACACCCCGGCCGGTCTGCAGCTGGAGACCGTGACCACGCTGGAGAAGGTCACAGCCGAGGAATGGGACGCCCTGGCCGAACCCGAGGGCTTCTACATGTCCCACGGCTGGCTGCGCTCGGTGGAGCGCGAGAGCGGTGCTTCGGTGACGTACCTCCTCGTGTACGCCGGCGACCGGCTGGTGGGCGGGCTGCCGCTGTACGAGGTCGAGCGGGAGCACAACAAGTTCTACGCGCTGCGGCCCAGGCTGGAGCTGATGGGCGCCGGCGGGGACTGGGGCGTGGCAGGGTCGCACCGCGGGTACAGCTGCGGCATCCCGCGGGCGGCGGAACACGAGGAGGCCGTCCTCGACCTGCTGCTCGCCGCCCGCCGCGAGCTCAGCCCGCCTGCCCGCGCGGGCTCGCTCTTCCTGTTCGCCACCAACCGCACGGCGGCGGCCCTGCACCGGCGCGGGGCCGCCGTCGACTTCGACTGTGGCGACGCGAGCCTGTACACCGGTGGGAAAAGTTTTCCGGAGTACTGCGCCAGGCTGGACAGCCGCCACCGCCGAAGCAGGCTCCAGCGCGAGTACGCCCGCTTCCTGGCGGCCGGTTACGAGCTCGGCCGACAGCGGCTGAGTGAGTGCCTGGACGAGGTGGCCCCGCTGCTGGCGAACCTCCAGGCAAAATACGGACATTCGACCTCCGCCGAGGAGATCCACCACGAATTCGCTGACCAGGCCACCTGCCTCGACGACCGGTCCGTGGTATTCACCGCCCGCTGCGGCGGGCGGCTGATCGGCGCCGCCGTGATGTACGAGTGGCGCGGCACCCTCTACGCTCGCGCCGCCGGGTTCGACTACGGGGCGCTGCGGGACGCCTACGAGTACTACGGCCTGTGCTACTACCTGCCGATCGACTACATGAGCGAGCACGGCCTGACTGCCCTCCACCTCGGCATCGGCGCCTACGGGGCCAAGGTAAAGCGCGGCGCCCGCCTGGTCCCGCTGTGGACGGTCGCGCTGCCCGACGACCCCGCCGACACCCCTCGCTTCACCCCACCGGACCTCACCCATTGGCAGATGGATCACGGCCCTGCCGCGGCCGCAGAGGACTGGCGGCACCCGTGGACCGCGCGTTGACCCGTCAGCCGCCCGACAACGCCAGCCTCGGGCACTGTTCAGGCGCCGCCGCCGCGCGAGCAGCGCTTTGGCCTGCTGCTGGTGTTGAATCGGCCATCGGTCCGTTGACCGCCGGGCGGAAGAACGCGGCGCCCACGCCGCTGGCCGCCGCGGCGAGCGACAGGCCCGACATGCTGGCGCTTCCCGTCGCCGTCAGCAGGGCGAGCTGCCCGGCCGCGTGCAGGGCTCTCCCCCACATGACGGCGCGCCGTCAGCCGGTCCGCCCATACGCTGGACGGGAGGTGGCACAGCTCCTCGGAGCTGGCCGGCACGGGCGAGCACAATGCCCAGATTGGTGGGGGAACCAGTGTTCCGCAGCACGGCGAGCTCCGGGACGATCGGCACGGCGGCGTTTCCGGTCTCGGCCAGAGTCCGCCCGTGCCAGGAGTGCCTGAAGGCCTGGTCCCGTAGCAGGGGCCCAGGACGGTGGGTCCGATCGCCAGGATGGTGGTTCCCCAGTACTTCGTGGTGCCGCGTGTGCTCGTCGGCATGTTCGTGGCGATGGCGCCCGCCGCCCGCGCCGATCAGGTCCGCAGCCGAAAGTTAGCCACCAGCGCGTATTTGTCGCCGCTCGATACGGTTTGCCCGCGGTGGCGCAGTTCGGACCGGAAGAGCATCACCCGGCCCTGCCGGGCGGTGACCTCGAAGTCGGGCTCGCCGGACTCTGCCAGCTGGAACTGCGTGGCGCCTCCTCGTAGTTCGCCGTAGGGCAGATAGAGCACCATGGTGAAGCAGCGGGGCCGCTCGGGGCTGGAGTCCCGGTGCCAGGGGAAGCTGTCGCCGCTGCGGGTGTGCTGGTACTCCAGCACGCACAGCTCGCTCGCGGCGCCGCCGGTCAGCAGCCGCTCGCCGGCCTGCTGGACGGCGTGTGTCACGTACTCGGCGAGTTCCAGCATCGTGTCGGTCATCCGGGTGCGCGGGATGTGCTGCTGCACTCGCCGGGTGACGTCCACGCTCTGCTGTGCCCGCAGCCCAAAGGGAGCGGGGGCCCACAGCGGGGAGTCCAGGATCACCCGCTGCATCCGGTCCGTCAGGTTGGTCGGCACCGAGTCGGTGGTGAAGACTCCCGCGGCGCTCTCCCGCCACTCCAGGGCGAGGTCTGCTGTGCTGCTCGGCATGTCAACTCCAGTGGTCCACAGAGACGATGGGCAGGCCGGAACTCGCGGCGTCGCCCGGCCTGACGAGGGCCACCGTGCGCCGGTACATGCCCGCGAGGTCGTACTTGTCGTTGGCGGTGCGCGGCAGCGGGGAGCGCGAAACGATCAGATAGCCGGGGCGGGTGCCGTGCGGGAGCTGGGCCAGGAAGTCCCGCTGCAGGCTCCGGCACTCCTCGCCGGACGGGCCGTGCACGATCAGCGCGATGTCCTCGCCGAGCCGCTCAGACGGCAGCGCCTGAACGACGGCCTCCTTGGCCCGCAGGGTCCGGCGGGCGGCGTCCACCAGGGTCGCGGCGCAAATGTTGACTCCGCCCCTAATCACCATGTCCCGGCTGCGCCCGACGATGACGTAGCCGTCCGCCGTCGCCCGGGCCAGATCGCCGGTCCGGTACCAACCGTCGGCATCGGTCTCCAGCGGCCGCGGCCGTCCGTCGCGGACGACGGCCGCCGCCTGCGGGTAACCGCGCGCGAGCAGATGTCCGTACGGTTCGGCCTCCCTGCTCTGCCCGGCCACCGGTTCGATCCGGCACTCCACCCCCGGGAACGGCCGGCCGACGAAGCCGGTCGGCGGGAGAAACCCGGGGTCTATGCGGGCCGACAGCACGGCGTTGGTGAACTCTGTCATCCCGTACAGGACGGTGACCCGGCTGCCGAGCGCGTGCAGCGCACCCACGAGGGTGCCCTCCACGGCCATGCCGCCGGTGATGATCTGCCCGGGCCAGCCGTCCGCGGCGGACGGACCGGAGCGCTTGCCGAGGAGGTCGAACAGCACGGTGGGGACCCCGGCGAGGTGAGTGGGACGGTACCGGTCCACCCACTCCGCGAGGATCCCGGGCTTCGCCTCGGGCGGCAGCAACAGTACGGCTCCGGAGGCGAGGGCCGCGCGCAGGCCCACCACACTGCCGCCGACATGCCACAGGGGGGCGGTGACGAGGTAGCGCGCTTCGGCGCCGAGCCCGGTGCGGTCTGCGAATGCACGCGCATTGCGGACGAGGGCGGTCCTGGAGAGGAAGACGGTCGTGCCGGAACCCGTCGACCCTGAAGTGCTGATGGCCAGCCCCCAGTCAGGGTCCGGTTCCGCGAAGGGCTCGGAGTCGGGGAGCTTCTCGATCTCCAGCCGGGCGGCCGGGCCGGGCGACAGATGCGCGAGCACCGTGGCTCCGGAGGACCGGGCGGCCGCACGGAGCGCCGTGTGGTCGGAGCGCGGCGCCAACGGTAAGGGCACCAGCCCGAGTTCCTCGGCGGCGAACTGAAGGGCGACGGCCTGCACGCTGTTGCGCAGCGCGATGGCCAGCGCTGTTCCCGGCTTGAGGTCGCGGACCCGCGTCCGCACCAGGTCGGCCGTGGCGCGGACCAGCTCACGCAATGCATTCTGATCGAGCGCGCTGGGGGTGCCGGTCAGCGCGTCCGCCGCTATCAGCACGGGCCGCGATGACGAGGGCTCGGTCATGCGCACACTCCGGTGGTCAGCCGTACATACTCGGCGATGCCGCGCAGGTTCAGGTGGGGGTCGTAGGGCAGGCCCTCGGGGAACAGGTCGAGGAACGGCACGCACCCGCCGCCGGTGAGAACCGCGGGCAGGTCCGCGCCAGCGAACTCCCGGACATGGCTGATCAGTCCGCCGACGACCGAGGGCACCACCACCCGGCCGCCGCGGCGCAGCGCCTCCTCGGTGGTGTCCGGCATACCGGTGGGCCGGCCACCGCCCGGCACCGAGAACGCCGGCAGGGGCAGTCCGGTTCGGTCCCGGAGCGCCCGGTAGGACAGATCAACACCGGGATACACGATGCCTCCGGCGTACGCCCCGTCCGCCGTGACGAGGTCGACGCACAGGGCCGTGCCCATGTCCACGACCACGGCTTGCGACCCGAACCGCCGGTATGCGCCGAGCGCCGCGGCGAGCCGGTCCGTGCCGAGCCGTTCGGGATTGCGGGTGCGGACCCGGCCGGGCAGCGCGGCTGCGGTCATGTACTCCACCGAGCACGAGCGACGGCGGCGTAGCGTGTGCATGGCCGTCCTCACCCGGCCGGCCGGGTCGGAGACGACAAGCCGCGGCCGCGTGGTCGCTGGAGCTTCGCACAACAGAGAGTCGAGAAAATCAGCGAGCCGGAGATCGTCCTCGGTACCGGCCTCGGCAACCGGAGTCGCGGATACCTCGCCCAGGGAACCGTCCGGCCGTAACGCAGCGACCTTGATCCGGGTATTTCCCGCATCTATCAGAAAGTGCAAGAATCACCCTTCGTGATCGACTTATTGATCGAGAAGCACGACGCGGCTCGACACCAGTTCCGTCTTTTCCCATTCTGGGCGGAGAATGGAAAAGACATCGAGATCCACAAATCCGTCGTCCCGCCGGACATGAGAACGTAGGGTGCCCTCGTGGGTGAGCCCCAGCTTTCTCATCACCTGTGCGGCGCCGCCATTGGTGCGCATCGAGCGGCCGACTACCTTGTAAACCTCAGGGCGGCGCAGGAATATGTTGGCCAGCGCGGCACCGTGCAGCAACGTGCCCCACCCTTGGCGCACCGGGAGCCCCGGGGCGAGCATGATTTCCGACTCGTAGACATGCTCGAAGGGCCATTCGACCCGCCCGGCCGAGAAAGCCATGATGGCGCTGTCCGCCGACTCCAGGATGTAGGCCCCGCTCAGCGGGTCCTTTCTGGTGCGCCGGACAAGGGCGAGTAGATCCTCTTCCGAGGCAGCCTCGCCACGCGCGGAAAACTGTTCCAGCGCACTATCGGTCTGCAGCCAGGAGGCCACCAGCCCGACGTCCTGAATGTCGAACTTCCGAATGTGCACGGTCATTTCGGTCGGGGTCGCCATCATGGCTTTCGGTCGCGAACGGTGGCTCAGATGACGTCGCCCGAGTCGGTCGTCGGCTTGGGGTGAATGGTCGTTCCAATGCGCTTCAGCATGCGGATTCCCTCCTCTGGAACACAGGGCCGTGAATATGAAAACTCACCGAACCTTTGTACCATGGAAGATCGACAGCAGGCTGTGACGTGCATCACTCCGCTGTAACAAGGTGCACTATGCCAGTTTCGCCTGTCATGCGAATAGTCTGAGTTTCTGGGGGCACATATGACGGTCCGGATAGACCGCGAAGCGGAACACGTAACTCTACTTGTGGAGAATCCAGAGAAGCGGAATGCGCTCTATACTGAGGATCTACCCGAACTGCTACGGCTGGCCCAGCAGGCCGTGGACAGTGGAGCAAAATCTCTGGCGCTTCGTGGCACCGCGGGAAATTTCTGCACGGGCACCGTGGTCGAGGGGGCCGTCGACCCCCGGGCCATCTTGCTCCGCACTCAGAAATTTCAGCAATTCGCGGCGGCCTTCGCAGCGCTCCCACTGCCCACCCTCGCCGTGGTCGAGGGCTATGCGGTGGGCGGCGGCTTCGAGCTGTCCCTGTGCTGCGATTTCGTACTGGCAGCCGAGGACGCGCAATGGGGTATGCCTGAGGCGGATCTGGGACTCACGCCGTCGTGGGGGGTGAGTCGTCTAGTGGCCAGGGCCGGGGTGCAGTTCGCCCGTCAGATCCTGCTGCTCGGCGCCATCCATCCGGCGGCGACCGCAGTGGAGCGCGGCATCTGGGACCGCCTTTGCCCAGCGCAGGACTTGGACCACGCTGTGACGGAATGGCACCGGCTGATCGCCGTGAAGAACCCCCAGACCCTGCGGCAGATGAAGACCCTGCTCAACTCACTGGCCGAACCCGGCCCGCGCGAATGGGGGCTGGAGATGCTCAGCGCAGGCTGGTCATGGGCGGCGGAGGGCCACTGGCGGGCGCCCGACGGCGACGACGGGCGAAGCGTCCGCAGCTTCACGGAAGGCACCCCGCCCTGGACCGTCCGGCGCGCGGCGTCACGCGACTTCTGGACCGGCTGAACCGGACCTCACCACGGTCCCGTCGCTAAGGAAATTCCCCAGCACGTCGATGGCCGCGTCCACGTCCCGCCCGCCCCGCAGTTGGACCGCGTCGATCTTCCCGCACTCCTCTACGAGCCGCAGAGCAGCGGGCGGCAAGGGCAGCGGCGCTGGGTAGCCGAAGCCGGTCCAGACAGGCCATGCCGGGTCGAAGATCGGGGCCTCCGCATGCAGTCGGCCGGGAACCTCCTGCGCTGGCACCACGGCAAGCCCGGCCCGATCACCGGCCGTCAATCGGGGCCACACCAGGCAGGCGAGGCCGGCGGACGGCAGCGGGGTCGTCCCGAACCAGGAGGCCACGCGTCGAGAGCCCACTTCGATCTTCCGCTCCCTCTCGCGCCAGTCGGACGCAGCGACGAACGGGAACACCTCCTGGTAAGGGTCGAGATGCCGCAGCAGTCCCAGTCCCCGCAGGGTGCCCGCCGCCATCCGCACGGGCAGCGGGATACCGAAGGCCTTGACCGCTGTATGCCCAACACTGGCCTCGGAGTCGTCCGTGGCACGCAGCATCACCAGGTCGTTCGTGATGAACAGGCCTCCCAGCCGTTGCATGGCCGCCAGGGCGAGGGTCGTCTTGCCCGAACCGGACGACCCCGCGAAGACGACCGCTTTGCCGTCCACCGCGACACAGGAAGCGTGTACCGGCACGCAGTTGCGCTCCTGGACCAACAGCGAAACCAGCACCGTCCGAACCACACGCACGCCTTCGAGCAGCAGCGCCTCGGGATCGGCCGCCCACAGGTCCACCTGACGCCGTCCCGGGTCCGACCGGTAGACGAACCGGCCCGTCCGGTCCACCGCGTTGCGCACGCCGCCGGGACGAGGCTGGTCGATCAGCAGACTGCGGTGAATCTCGATCGGAACCGGCCGCAGCAGCCCCGCGCGGGTCACCTCCGCCCGACGCGCCTCCACCTCCTGCGCGGGTACAAGATGCAGCCGGACGAGAGCGTCGCTGTTCTTCCCCGCGTTCTCCGCGACCCGGAAATACGGCTCATATGCCACAGAGGCATACGTGTGGAATGAGTCCCACCCGTCCGACTCCACCCCCACGCTCAGACCCTCGCACGAGATACAGACGCGCGGCATGCTCATCGGACGGCTCCCTCGGCGTCGGCCCGCACATACTCGACCAGTAGATCCGTCCGTGATCCATATGCAGTAAGGGTCCAAGACCCATCCACGGCCACCGCAGTCCCGGCGGGCACCGCGAGTGCAAGGGCGCACCCGCCATCGGAGGTGAGAACGATGTCGCCCTCACCTTGCGCAAACGGTTCAGTCTCATCAATTGCCAGGGCCAACAGCACCGTCAGCGCCCGAGAGCCACCGGAGAAGCACGCTTCGGCTACCCGCGCTGAGGTATGGCTGCCCCGTCGGAATTCCTGGCACGCGACGGCTGGCCAGGTGCGGTCTCCGAAGACGCTGTGCTCCGTCTCCAGGATGTGTGCGTCAACCAGTCGATGCACCGCTTCCGCGTAAATCAACATCTCAGGCGTCATTCGCTCGCCTGGTAGCACCGCAGAGCCGACGGCTCCCGACGAATTCCAGTCTTCCGACACCTCCAGCAGCGCCCGGAGCCGCCGACACTCGTGCTCATAGAGAAGCGTCGTGCAAAAAGCTCCCGGAGCGATACGTTCCGGCGCGATTGCGTCCAGTCTGTGCATGCGTGTCTCCCCCGATGATCCGGACCATTACGTACCTGGTCGCGCTCAACATCCCCGGACTCTACGTCAACGCGTCCCAACAACGGCACACACGTTCGCGGTGCCGCAGGGTCAGAAGTGGGCAATTGGTGGCGTGATCCGCCGGGCGGCTGCCGCCGTGACCTCCGTGGGCGTGCAGGCGTGCAGGCGTGCAGCAAAAGCGTTGAGCGAGCGGTCCAGTCGTGCCCGGCGATCGAACCGTTCACGGGCGAGAGCCTGTGTAACGGCCTCGCTGGGTTTCCCGGCTGCGCAGGAGCCGGCGCCTGGCCTTCCACTCCGGGTCCGCGGCGGCCCAGTAGCTCCCCGGTGAACCTTCTGTGTGGAGGACAGAAAGATCAACCCGAACCACAGGTGTTCTGTATCCAGGGGTGACGACCACACCGCTGATCAGAGTGTGACAGGCAGTCAACCTAGGCACGCTTGCACCGCTCGAGTTCGAACACCTCACACACCTGTTCCTCGTCACACGATGAACACTGGGCACCCGCCTGTACTTAAATGACCGTCCCACCCACGCAGCGCCTGCGCCAGCTTCGGGCCAGGGAAGGCTCTCAAAGCCCCAACTGTCTGAGCAGAGCGAGGCCGGTGTGATCAAGCCGATAGAAGACCTGCCCGCCCACGCGCTGCTTCCATACGATTCCTGCGCTGGTCAGTACGGCCAAGTGCTGGGAGACAGTGCTCTTCGCAAACCCGAGCGTCTCGGCAAGAGCCGTGGTGGTCCGTGGCAGTTCCAGCGCTCGTACCACTTGCGCTCGCCCTTTGCCCAAGAGGAGCGCCAGCCGGTCCTCGGCCTTTCGGCCGCGTCCGCATCCCGTGAGCACGTGGAAGTGACCAGTCGCCCGGGCCTGATAGGACATGGCCATAGTGCTCCCGTCCTTCACGAATAGGCGGACGCCACCTGCGAACACCGTTGGCACGAGCAACAGTTGCGCCCCGGCCGTAGACTGACTGATGTCTTGGTGGTACGGCGCGGTCAACGTGGACTGCGACCACATCACCCGACCACCTAGCTCGCCCAGCATCGCTTCAGGACCTTCCACCGCGAGAGTGCGCCCACGGAAAAGGGTCTCCTCTTCCAACGACGACCGTATCGAGTTCCAATGAGGGGCGATCGACCATTCCCAGTAACGCTCAATCAACGAAATGACACGATCGGTCCGAGATTGCCACATGTTCACAGCGCGCACATGGTCCAACTCGGCGCCGATGCAGTTTCGTGAGGGGTCAGGCACAGGTAGGAAGCCAGGCGGGAACAGTTGAGGGTCGCCCCTCCGCATCGCTTTCACGAGCTCACTCATGAGTTCACCCGGCATATCACGACGTACAGAGCGTGCCCATTTCGTATAGGGAGAGGGGACCTCGCCTCGATAACGGGCCAGGATTCCCAGGCTTCCGACCGTCTCCCACAGAGGGCTGAACGTCAAGCGCACGGATTTCAGACTCTCGTCATCGACCTGGAGCCGGATCAACGGGTCGACACCAAGCCATGAGGTTGTACTACCACTCGACGATACCCCTGTCGGTCAAGTCGTTGAGGAATTCGAGCACATCGGCCACCGCCTCCTCCTGATCGATGTCGTACTCGGCCGTGACAAGCCGCGCTACGTCCGCGACGCTGCGGCGTCCATCCAGGGAGGCAAAAATGATTTTGGCAGGGCCGGTGAGGTGCAGGGCTTTGTCCTCTGCTCCTATGTGGAAGTCGCCCTCGACCAGGCGAATGCGGGTACCTAGGGTACGGCGAGGCACACCCTCGGGGCCACGCGGAGTGTCGTCGCTCATGAGGTCTCCACACGCATCGCGATGTCCTGGCAGATGGTCAGCACATTCGTGATCCATGCACGTGGATCAGCGGAGTCATAAGCCTGCATGGTCTCGATCGCCCAGTAGTCCTCGAATGAAATCGCCGACGGGGCGGCGGCCTTGAAGCGGTTGGCACGCCACTTGGGCAGATGGCTACCGTATTCGCCCTCTCCTTCGAGCAGCGCGTCGATTGCGTGCCCGAAGGCCAGCCGGGCGGAGATCGTCGCGCTGTACAGATCGCCCGATTCCATCTGCCCCAGGGCGTCTTCGACGGCGTTGTCGGCTGCCCCTAGCGAACGAACAACGGCGAAGGAACGGAACGCCGAGCCCGCGAGACGCTCCTGAGTCTTTCTGAGCCAGTCATTGTCAATGAGTGGCAAACAGTTCCCGAGCCGTGCGAGCGATAGCTCCTCAGTGAGGGTGAGGGCAGTGCCGGCGACCATGCCTGCCTCGTAGGCCTCCCAGGAAACCTTGGTAATCATCTGGTCGATCTGGCTATCCAGCCAGTACTTGATCTCCCAGCGCTTGTCTGCTTCGTAGAAGGTCTCGGTCGGCACGAACGGCGGATCGAGCGGCACAGGGATGGTGTAACCCGAATTTTGGAACTCGGCCCCGCTGCTTACGACGTAAATGTCGAAATCGCTTCGGGCATTTTGCCAGCCACGGGCAACGGAGCCAACGACGTACACCGCCAGGAGCTCCGCGGGGAGAAGGCCCCTCGACTTGAGCGGAGCTAGCCAGTCATCAACGGTCATCTTCTGCATGTCAAAGCCCTTCATCAATGTACACATCAGCGCATAGCGGCGCACCGCGGTGGGCGTGCTTGCTGGCCTTAGGTGCGCGGCCACGAGGAGATAGGCATATTCCCCTATTCCTGGTGCGCGTCGCTTAGGTCACGGCGATGACGTACCGAGGTCAACAGAAGCGACAAAGGTGCGGCGAACGCAGCAAGGCACATGATCCACAGGGCGGCGCGGATCCCCACTGCTGAGGCAAGAAGGCCGCTCAGCGCTGCCCCTAGAGGCAGCGCCCCCCATGAGACGAAGCGAACTGTGCCCATAACGCGAGACAGGAGTGCAGGGGGGGAATCTGTTTGCCGGTGCGTCCTGGTCATGATACTGCCGACGACGGCACTGAACGAGAGTCCAGCAAGCCCGAGCGCGTAGAAGTAGATGTTCGAGAGTGTGGTGGTAAACGGCGTCATCAGCACGACCAGTCCACCAATCACGCCCGCGACGATTATGGCACGGGCTGTTCCCACTCGCCGCGAGAGCCTCGTGGCGAAAGCCGAGCCGATTAGTGCGCCAACGCCGTCCATGGCAATCACTGCGCCGACGATGCTGGCCGATACGCCTACTTCGCGCACAAGGTATAGCGGCGTCAATGCGAGCAGTGCTGCGGTAACGAAGTTCATGATCGTGGCCCACACCATGCAGGGCCGCATCACAGGGTGGCGGATCACATAGTTCCAGCCTTGCCGGATCAGCTGCGTGGCCTTGGCATGAGGCTGCGCCTGGGGGCGGCGTTCGGGCAATGTGCGCAGTGTGACTGCCGATGCCAGGTAACTCACCGCGTCGATCGCCAGCACACCGACGGGTCCTGCGAGCTGGACGAGCAGGCCACTTACGGAAGGACCCCCAGTCTGGATGACTGCATGAGTCCCTGACATCAGGCTGTTCCGGGCGTTCAACTCCCTCTTGTCGATAATGGCCGGCAGGAAGGTCGAGTTCCCGATGTCGAAAAGCACCGTCGCCATGCCAGTGACCAGCGCTACCACCAAGAGATGGGGGAAGGTGAGGTGCCCCGCCCACCAAGCCACTGGTATGGAGCCGATGGCTGCCAGACGTACCAGGTCCAGCGTCACCTGAAGACCCCTCAGCGGGTACCGCTGGACGATGACGCCGGCGGGCAATCCGAGGACAAGCCAGGCAACTTGACCAGTCGCAGCTAGCAGAGTCGTCTCGAGAACCGTCGCATCGAGGACCGTGACGGCCGCCAGTGGCAGCGCCACGACGGTCATCGCCGAGCCGGCCCCACTCACGGTCATGGCCAGCCAGAACCGCCAGAACACCTGAGACTCGTTGGTTTCCGAGGCATTGGAGGTCTGAGTGGTCATGACGCGAGTTCCTTCGGCGCGTTGGAGGGTTCGGCGGGCTCGCGGGCGTTGACGAGCAGTCCAGCCTCCCCGAATGAGGTCAGTGTCTGAGCATCATCGAGTGCACCGGCCTCGACGAAGTAGCGCGTGAGCTGAGACGCCGCATCTGCAATGCTCTGTCGTAGTTCGTTGAGCGGCCACGACTCCGTAATGACCTGGTCAATTTCTTCGCTGGTCAAACCGATGCCACTTAGGTGCTGTGCAGTCCGAATGTAGTCCGGCTCTAGAAAGGCGTTGATCGCAGCGGGTATCAGCGGGCCCACGGCTCGCCGCTCTCGCACCGTGAGCGCAGGCCACAGGTGCCTGAGCACTGAGCGGAAGTAAACGTGGTGACGACCCTCATCCTCGGCGTGATCGTGAACTACCTCTCGCACTGACTGCGGCAGGCGATCATCGCGCGGGATGTCGGAGAGGATCCCGGAGATCAGTGTTTCACTGACAATGGCAAAGAGAAGGGACTCCACCCCTCTGACCTCATGCGGCAGTTGCTCCCTCAGTTCATCGAGTCTCGGCAGGAACGCAGGAGCGACTGCTTCTTCGGCTCCCAGCTTTGGACAGCCTGTCGCGGCCACAACCTGCTGGGCGAAGTCGTATGAGAACTGTGCGTGCCAAGCTTCGTCGGTGACGATCTTGTGCGCGTCGGCTCTCATCCGCTCAGGCAGAATCAGACCCGACCGTCCTCGGCTGATCTTCGTTGCCACCGGTATTACTGCGAGATTTTCAAGTTCCGTCGTGAATTCCAGATAGTCGTAGAGCCGCTGCAGGAGCAGGCCCTTGACTACGGATTCACCACGACCGGCGACAATCGGATGCAGTACCACGGGGTGCATCTCTGGCGGGAAGTAGAGACCGATGGGATCGGTCTCTACTTCCCGCCGTGGCCTACGCCTTACGCTAGCTAAGGCATCCCAGCGTTCGAAGTAGCTGGTGTACTCGCCGATGCGGAGTCTGGCCGTGGCAGGCCCCTGCAGCATCTGCTCCTGAAAAGCGCGCAAGTACATGCTTTTCACCATCACTTAGCGCTGCAGAGCAATTGATGCTCGAAGAGCGTGTCCAGCTCTGATCTGACATCGTCCAACGCCAGACCAGCCTTGCCCAGGATCTCGGCAAGGGTGGACCGACCATCCATCAGGCGCAGGACGCTGAGGATTGGGGTTTCCTGTTCCAGTACAAACTCGATCTGCCCCCGGTCCGTCAGGTACCACATACCCTCCCCGTCCGTCAGAAGGAGGACTTCCTCAGCGGGCACAGGAACGAGGCCTGGGTCATAGGCGCGATCCGGAGCAAAGAGTTCCTCAGTGGTCGCGACAGGATCCTGCCCGGCTTGAAGGGCAGACCGGCGGGAACCAGCAGACATCTCCTCAAGGCATGGCGGCTGCGCCACCATCTCCGCGAGCAGGCCCATGTTAACCACGCGCATCAGGAGCTCCACCGACGCTGAGTCGGTGTCACCGTTGCCAAGACCGGCCAGTTGCTGCCTGATCGCCTGCCCATTCAGGTAGGTGTCTGCTCCCGGAGCGGCCAGTGCGCGCTCAACCAGCTCTTGGTCGTTGCTCCGCATCAGCTGCACGAGCATCCGGTAGGCATGGTTGGTTCCGGATCCATAGAAGAAGGGGCCTTTGGGACGTTCTGCGATGCGCTGGGGGAGCACAGACCTCATGGCGTCGCGCAGAATCCGCTTGTCCCACAGTAGCCGCGGACGTAGACGCTCCGGGATGGCTGCCGTCAGTTCCACTAGTCGGTGGTCGAGGAACGGAACACGCGCCTCAATGCCACTGCCGGCCGCGGTTCGGTCCTCGTGCCAGACGTTGTATTGCTGCACCTTTCGGTACTCAGATTCAAGGTACGCTCGGTAAGCGTCCGTCCCTGCCCTGTCTCGCAGGTCACCCAATACCTGGTCGGATAGGAATGACGCGCCGCCCGGCCACCAGTGGCGCAAAACTGACCGCTGATCGAGCAGGGTTTCACGGTCCATCCCTGCAAGATTGGCCAGGAATGTGTCCCAATCGCCGCCAAACTCATCCGAGTAGCCGCCGTTGAACTCGTCACTGGCGGCTCCCAGGAGCATGCCGCGCAGTTCCGGACGCTCGGCACGAGCGAACCGGTGGAGCTCGTGCTTGTAGTAGACCTCCGGACCGGTCATGGGGGTCTCGGTCAGCCAGAGCAGACGGGTCCATTCCTCTGGAGTGGGCACGTGGTCAGGCGGGAAGACCACCTGATGGTTGTGTACCCCCAGCTCGCGGGCGAGCCCGTAGGAGTGCTCAACATCGCCGTTGACACGCGTCCCGCCAGCGAGAACGGTAAATGTGTGTATCTCGTCAACCTGGGAGAGCGCGAGCGCCAGGACACTGCTGGAATCAATCCCGCCGGACAAGAAGAGGCCAAGTTCGGTGTCCGCGGTGGCGCACTCTTTGACAGATTCTCGCAGTAGGTCACTGTAGCGCTCGGTGAAGGACTCCACAGTGGCTGACTCGTCGGCTGCGACCGGCATTTCCCAGTAGCGGTGCCGGGTCGTGCGTCCGCCATGTAGATCAATTCGCAGGATGGTGGCTGCGGGTACGCTCTCCACTCCTTCGAACCACGTGCACATCTGAGGCGCAGAAAAGCGGGGAGCCGCTGCCAGCGCCGGGACGGCAAGAGCTTCCTCCCAGGCAAATCGACGGGGAGTCTGCGGGTCAGCGAAGAGGCCTTTGATCTCTGACGACAGGACAATGCGCTCGTTGTTGCGATGGAAGTAGAGGGGCTTGATTCCGAACCGGTCACGCGCGAGGACGAGCTGTCCCTTAGTACGATCCCAGAGAATTACCGCGAACATACCGCGTACGTCGCGGAGAAAGTCCAGACCGTGCTGACGGTAGAGGTAAAGTAGGACTTCGCAGTCCGAACCCGTCTTGAGTTTAACATCAGAGGGAAGCCTCGCGGCGAGCTCTTTATGGTTGTACACCTCGCCGTTGGCAATCAGCACGAGATTTCCGTCATCGCTGACCAGGGGCTGGCTGCCGCCTGTCGGGTCTACCAGCGAGAGTCGAGTGAAGGCTAGGCCGACTGGTCCGTTGCGAAGCATTTCCTGCTCATCAGGGCCTCGGTGCCGCAAGATATCAGCCAGATCCTTCAGCAGGACATCTGCCTCTGGACCGAGATTCTGTCCATCAAGTCGGGCAACGGCTGCGAGACCACACATGTGCTCTCCTCCAGAGAATGCGTACCCGAGGTAGAAACCGACGGGTAGGGTGTGCGTGCCCCGTGCGAGCACACACACCCCGACGAATAAACCTAATGTTCTCAGACGATGCCGCGGAGAACAGTGCCCTGCGAGACCGTCTTGGCCGCCGGCTTGGTGTACTTATGCATGAAGATCACCTCCTTTTCGCCGTATTACCGGTTCAGTGGATGCCCTTTCGGACCCCCACTTCTCCGATGCGAGAAGCTAAGCACGGCTGCGCAACACCCCACCAGACATTCGTTTCTAACCGAACACGACCGCCTCGACGGCTTGCGACCGAACATTCACAGAGGTCATTAAAGGGACAAGCCACCACGAGTCGTTGAGCTGGCCCAACCGCAACCTCATACCGACTCCGGACCTTCTCCCGGCCCAGAGAGAACACGCCTCTCTGGGGATGAGGCCCTTCCAACTCCAGTCTGAGCTCGCCAGATGGAGGGTGAGGATGGCTTGGATGAGGCTCGTGATCCAGATCGTCGAGCAGCGGAGCTTGCAGAGGATGAGGCCCGGAATTGAGGGTGGCGATGGCCTGTTCGACCAGCCCACGGATTCTCGCGTGGGACCGGTTGACGGCCTGCTGACCGGTAGAAGGGCTGTCTCATCGGCTGCAGTAAGAGAGACGGACCGTGCCGCCTGCGCCCTGACAGCCCTTGCCAGGAAGCCGGCCCGCCCTGGCGGTAGTTCAGTGGTGTGACGGGCTACGGTCTTCCGGCGTGCACGGACATATAGGGACGGCTTCGTCCGGCGGGGCGGACAGGCGCCATACATACGGGCATGCGGTGCAACTTTCCGCATCGCAGGCCGCAAGCGCCACCTCGGTGTCGACGCCCCCGGGCTGCTGTCGGCCGTCTGGGTAACTGCGGCCAGCGTCTCCGACAACGCCGGCGGCATCCACCTGCTCTCCCCGAGCGCCGCCACCAGCCCCAGCGCGACCAAGGCATGGGCCGGCACCGGCTATCGCACCAAGGCCATCGACCTCGGCGCCCGCCTCGGTATCGACGTCGAAGTCGCCCAACGCGACCCCGGAGTCAAAGGATTCAAGGTGATTCCCCGCCAACTGCACGGCGCCATCGCCTACTCCCGCAGCACCGTGAGCCGCTGCGCCAGAAGACCAACGCACTCACGAAGATCAGGCTGCGGCAGCCCGGCGCATTCCCGCATCACCACGATGGCCTGCACACTGTGACCAGCGGCGACAAGACCGTCAACCTCCGCTCGCGCCTCCGCCGACAGCCTGCTCCACAACACATCATCCACGCCCTCACTGAACCTGCTGAGCAGCCATAAGCCGAGGCCAGAGCCTTGGTTACCTAACACACCCCGCCCGGACGAAACGCTCTTCAAGACGCGTGCCCCTTGGAGGCAGGCCCCGGCTGCGGATACACCAGCCCCACGCCGTGGGCGAGTTGCCCCGCAGCGTGCCGGAAGAACGTTTCCCGGTCGTCCACCACCCGGTTGAACTGCCCGAACAGCTCGAAGCCGACCAGCCCGAACAACTGGGCCCAGGCCGCGACGAGGGCCGTCACCGTCTCGGGCGGGAGGTCTGGCGCGAGGTCGGCTGCCATCCGCTCGGCCTCCGAGCGCAGGCCGGCCGGCAGCGAGGGCCTGGCCAGGCCGACGCCGCGGTAGGCGTCGCGCACGATGCCGAAGAACAGCAGACCGACGCGGGCGGCGGCCGGAACGGTGGTGTCGGGGGCGGTGTAGCCCGGGACGGGCGATCCGTAGATGAGGGCGTACTCGTGCGGATGGTCGAGCGCCCAGCGCCGCACCGCCTCGCACACCGCGATCCAGCGTTGCTGAGGGCCGGAGCCGGCGGCTGCCTCGTGGGCGACCTCGGCGGCTTCGCCGAGGGAGTCGTAGGCGTCGATGATGAGGGCGGTCAGCAGGTCGTCACGGCTGGGGAAATAGCGGTACAGCGCGGAAGAGGCCATGCCGAGCTCCCGGGCGACGGCCCGCAGCGAGAGCCTGGCGGCGCCCTCGGCCGCGAGCTGTCTGCGGGCCTCGTGCTTGATGGCTGCGGTGACTTCGATCCTGGCCCGGGCACGGGCGCCGTGTGCGGTGCTCATGCGGGGCAGTGTCGCATGAAAGCAGAGCAGTGCACACGAACGAGAGCACCGCTCTTGTATTGGAGCACCGATCTCGGGCAGACTGTCACCAGACAACGAGAGCAGTGCTCACAATCGAGAGCACTGCTCCAGAGCACAGGGGGAACCCATGTCCGCACACGTCCAGAAGCCCGGCTGGTTCACCATCAACGTCTTCAACCGGCTCGTCGCCTGGCTGACCCGCCGCGGCATCAGCGTCTGGGGCTCCCGCGTCCTCGCCGTCCGCGGCCGCAAGAGCGGCCAGTGGCGCACCACCCCGGTCAACGTGCTGACCCTCGACGGCCGGCAGTACCTGGTCGCACCGCGCGGCCACGTCCAGTGGACGCACAACATGCGCGCGGCGGGCGGCGGCGAACTGCACCTCGGCAAGCACGTGGACACCTTCACCGCGACCGAGGTGGCCGACGACGACAAGACCCCGGTCCTGCGCGCCTACCTCAAGCGCTGGAAGGCGGAGGTCGGGGTCTTCTTCAACGGAGTCGGCCCCGACTCCCCGGACGACCAGCTGCGCCGCATCGCCCCCGACCACCCGGTCTTCGAGATCACTGTGACGGGCTGACCTCGTCGCTGACCTCGTCGCCCGTCGCAGCGGGACGGCGGTCAAGGGCCGTCAGGGCCCGCTGGGCCACCGGGTACGTGCGGACGATCTCGCCCAGCGACGTCGCACCCTGCGTGATCTCCTTGAACGCCTTCCAGGCCGGGCGGAAGCCCGTCAGCGCCGCGTGGAACAGGCCGGGACGGCGCTCGAACACGGTCAGCAGCCGCTTGCCGACGCTCATCTCCACGCCGAGCCCGGCCTTGACGGCGAACGCGTAGTTGAGGGCCTGCCGACGGGTGTCCACGGCGTCGTGCGCCTCGGCGATCCGCACCGCCCACTCCCCCGCGAGCCGCCCGGACCGCAGCGCGAAGGAGATGCCCTCGCGGGTCCACGGCTCCAGCAGCCCCGCCGCGTCACCGCACACCAGCACCCGCCCGCGCGAGAGCGGCGAGTCGTCGGCCCGGCAGCGGGTCAAGTGCCCGGAGGAGATGCTCGGTTCGAACCCGGCGAGGCCGAGCCGCCCGACGAACTCCTCCAAGTACCGCTTCGTCGCGGCCCCTTCGCCTCGCGCCGAGATCACCCCGACCGTCAGGGTGTCGCCCTTGGGGAAGACCCAGCCGTAACTGCCGGGCATGGGGCCCCAGTCGATGAGCACCCGCCCCTTCCAGTCCTCGGCGACCGTCTCCGGCACCGGGATCTCCACCTCCAGGCCGAGATCCACCTGGCCGACCTTGACCCCGACATGCGCCCCTATACGGCTGGCGCTGCCGTCCGCGCCGACCACCGCCCGCGCGAGCAGGACCTCGCCACCCTGGAGGATCACGGCGACCGTGCGCCGGTCGGGCACCGCCGAGCCGTGCTGCTCGACCCGCTGGACCGTGGCACCCGTACGCAGCTCGGCGCCCGCCTTCTGCGCGTGCTCGACGAGCTGCTGGTCGAACTCGGGCCGGTTGATCAGCCCGAACAGCATCTGCCTGGAGCGGCGGGTGCGGGTGAAGCGGCCGTTGTTCGAGAACGTCACCGCGTGCACGCGGTCCCTGAGCGGCAGCTCGAAGCCGGGCGGGAGGGCGTCGCGCGAGGGGCCGATGATGCCGCCGCCACAGGTCTTGTAGCGCGGCAGCTCCGCCTTCTCCAGCAACAGCACGCGTCTGCCGGCGACCGCCGCCGCGTACGCGGCCGAAGCGCCCGCGGGTCCCGCGCCCACCACGACGACGTCCCACACCTGCTGCACGTCGTCCGCCGAAGAGTTCTCGCTGCTCACGATGGTCTACTGCTCCCGATCAAGCCGCCTGCCCCTGCTGTCTCCCGCATCCTACGGCGGACCTGGCCGAAGGCCGCTGTGGGAGGATCTACGGCACTCACTGCTACAACGTCGCACCTACAAGGAGCGTGCCCATGTCGTCGAATCCGGTCGCCGAGACCGTCGCCTCGCTGATGCCCAGGGCGAAGGAAGAGCTCACCGAACTCGTGGCCTTCCGGTCGGTGGCGGACTTCGACCAGTTCCCGAGGAGCGAGAGCGAGGGCGCCGCCCGCTGGGTCGTGGACGCGCTCGTCGCCGAGGGTTTCCAGGACGTGGCCCTGCTCGACACCCCCGACGGCACGCAGTCGGTCTACGGCTACCTGCCCGGCCCGCAGGGCGCGAAGACGGTCCTGCTGTACGCGCACTACGACGTGCAGCCGCCGCTGGACGAGGCCGGCTGGACGACCCCGCCGTTCGAACTGACCGAGCGGGACGGGCGCTGGTACGGGCGCGGGACCGCCGACTGCAAGGGCGGTGTCATCATGCACCTGCTGGCGCTGCGCGCGCTGAAGGCGAACGGCGGTGTACCGGTCCACGTGAAGGTGATCGCCGAGGGCTCGGAGGAGCAGGCCACGGGCGGCCTGGAGCGGTACGCGGAGGAGCACCCGGACCTGCTGGAGGCCGACACGATCGTCATCGGCGACGCCGGCAACTTCCGTGCCGGACTGCCGACCGTCACCTCCACCCTGCGCGGTATGACCCTCGTCCGCGTGCAGGTCGACACGCTCGCCGGCAACCTGCACTCGGGCCAGTTCGGCGGTGCCGCGCCCGACGCGCTGGGCGCCCTGATCCGCGTCCTGGACTCGCTGCGCGCCGAGGACGGTTCGACGACCGTCGACGGGCTCGGCGGGGACACGGCCTGGGAGGGGCTCCAGTACGACGAGGAGCGGTTCCGGCAGGACGCCAAGGTGCTGGACGGCGTGGAGCTGATCGGCTCCGGGTCGGTCGCCGACCGGATCTGGGCGCGTCCGGCCGTGACGGTCATCGGCATCGACTGCCCGCCCGTCGTCGGCGCCACCCCGTCCGTGCAGGCGAGCGCCCGGGCGCTGATCAGCCTGCGGGTGCCGCCGGGCGTGGACGCGGCCGAGGCGACCAAGCTGCTCCAGGCGCACGTGGAGGCGCACACGCCGTGGGGCGCGCGGGTGAGCACCGAGCAGATCGGCCAGGGCCAGGCCTTCCGCGCCGACACGACCAGCCCGGCGTACCAGGCCATGGCGGACGCGATGGCGGTGGCGTACCCGGGGCAGGAGATGCAGTACGCCGGCCAGGGCGGCTCCATCCCGCTGTGCAACACGCTCGCCGCGCTGTACCCGCGTGCGGAGATCCTGCTCATCGGGCTGAGCGAGCCGGAGGCCCAGATCCACGCCGTCAACGAGAGCGTCTCCCCCGAGGAGCTGGAACGGCTGTCGGTGGCCGAGGCGCTGTTCCTGCGCAACTACGCGGTCAGCTGACCGCTCTGCCCACAGCAGAGGCCCTCGCCGCGGGCGGGGGCCTTGCCTACGGTCGTCCCATGGACGTCGTAGAGCTCCTCCCCCGCCTCCACTTGCTGCGTTTCCCCGTCGGCCAGGCCTATCTGTGGCGCGACGGCGACGACCGCGGCGAGCTGACGCTGATCGACGCCGGCCCGGCGGGTTCCGGTGCCCCGATCGCCGAGGCGGTGACCGCGCTCGGCCGGGATCCGCGGGACGTACGGCGAATCGTGCTCACCCACTTCCACGAGGACCACGCGGGCGGGGCGGGCGAGTTCGCCGCGCTCAGCGGGGCCGAGGTGCTGGTCCACCGGCTCGACGCGCCCGTCGTACGGGGTGGGGTCCCGGGTCCGCCGCCGGTGTTCGAGGACTGGGAGCGGCCCCTGCACGAGCTCCAGAGGCCCTCGCCTCGTTCAAGGACCACTCCAGGCGTGTCGCCTGTCACCAACGTCCCGGGACAGCACACCTAGGACTTCGGTCAGGGACGACCCTTCAGCTCCGTGAGCGCCGGGTCGAGGACGATGTCCTCCGCGCGCGCCGCGACCGTCGGTTCCTCGGGGAAGTGGCAGGCGGTGAGATGGCCCGCGGGGCTGCCTTCGGCGGTGACCAGCCGCGGTTCCTCGGTGGCGCACCTGTCCCGGGCCTTCCAGCAGCGGGTACGGAAGCGGCAGCCGGAGGGCGGGTCGATCGGTGAGGGCACGTCCCCGGCCAGCCGGATGCGCTCGCGCCGCTCGGTGGCGTCCGGATCGGCCTCGGGGACGGCGGACAGCAGCGCGTGCGTGTACGGGTGCCGTGGCCGGGTGTAGAGCGACTCCCGGTCGGCGACCTCGACGATCTTGCCGAGGTACATCACGGCGATCCGTTCGGAGAAGTGCCGTACGACGGCGAGGTCGTGGGCGATGAAGAGGAAGGCGATGCCGAACTCCCGCTGGAGGTCCTGCAGCAGGTTGACGACCTGCGCCTGGATGGAGACGTCCAGCGCGGAGACGGGTTCGTCGGCCACGATCAGCTTCGGCCGCAGGGCGAGGGCGCGGGCGATGCCGATGCGCTGGCGCTGGCCGCCGGAGAACTCGTTCGGGTAGCGGTTGTAGTGCTCGGGGTTGAGGCCCACTGTCTCCAGGAGTTCCTGGGCGCGCCGCTTGTGGCCCTGGGGCGGGTTGATGCCGTTGAGCCGCATGGGCGTTTCGATGATGGTGCCGACGGTGTGCCGGGGGTTCAGGGAGGAGTACGGGTCCTGGAAGATCATCTGGAGGTTGCGGCGGGCCTGAAGCATCCGCCCGGGAGGCCGGTGCGTGATGTCCTCGCCGTCGAACACGACGGAGCCGCCGGTGGGTTCGAGCAGCCGGGTGACCAGGCGCCCGGTGGTCGACTTGCCGCAGCCGGACTCGCCGACCAGGCCCAGCGACTCGGCGGGTCCGACCGAGAAGTCGATGCCGTCGACGGCTCGCACGGCCCCGATCTGCCGCTGGAAGATGATGCCCTGGCGCAGGGGGAAGTGCTTCTGGAGACCGCGTACTTCGAGGAGGTTCTCGCCGGTGGGGCGGTCGGTGACCGGCCCGGTGAGGGACTGGGTGGTGCTCACGTCATGCTCCCTTTCGTCCGCCGTCACGGATCTCGTGCTTGGCCTCGTCGGTGAGATGGCACGCGGCGAGGTGCCCTCCGGTGCCGGGGACCAGGCGCAGCTCGGGCCGTTCCACGGTGCAACGCCCCTGAGGGACCCAGCCCTTGTAGGCGCAGCGCGGGTGGAAGGAGCAGCCGTCCGGCAGGTTGATCAGGCTCGGCGGGGTGCCGGGGATGGGGTTCAGCCGCTCGCCGACGTCGCCGGTGAGATGCGGCATCGACTGCAACAGGCCCCAGGTGTAGGGGTGCTGGGGCTGCTTGAGGACGTCGCGGGTGGTGCCGTACTCGATCCGGCGGCCGCCGTACATCACCAGGATGTCGTCGGCGATGTCGGAGACCACGCCCAGGTCGTGGGTGATGATGACGACGGCGGAGCCGAACTCCTCCTGGAGGTCGCGGATCAGGTCCAGGATCTGCGCCTGGACGGTGACGTCCAGGGCGGTGGTGGGTTCGTCGGCGATGAGCAGGGCGGGGTCGCAGACCAGCGACATGGCGATCATGGCGCGCTGGCGCATGCCGCCGGAGAACTGGTGCGGGTAGTCCCTGACCCGCCGTTCGGGCTGCGGGATGCCGACCCGCTTGAGCATCTCCACCGCGCGGTCCTTGGCCTCCTTCTTGGAGACCCTGTGGTGCACGCGGTAGGCCTCGGCGATCTGGGAGCCGACGGTGAAGAAGGGGTGCAGCGCGGAGAGCGGGTCCTGGAAGATCATGGAGACCGTACGGCCGCGCAGGGCACGCATCTCGGCCTCGGGCAGGGCGACGAGCTCCTTGCCCTCCAGCCGGATCTCGCCGCTGACCCGGGCGCGGGTGCCCTTGTGCAGTCCGAGCAGGGCCAGTGAGGTCACCGACTTGCCGGAGCCGGACTCGCCGACGATGCCGAGGGTCCGGCCCTTCTCCAGGGTGAAGGAGACGCCGTCGACGGACTTGACGAGGCCGTCCTCGGTCGGGAAGTGCACCCTCAGGTCGCGTACGTCGAGGAAGGGTGCGGGCGCGGGCGTGACGTCCGCGGGCTGCGGTGAGGTCTGAACGGACACGGGTGTTCCTAAGGACGAAAGAAGGGCTCAGGCGAGGCGCACGCGCGGGTCGACGAGGCCGTACACCAGGTCGACGACCACGTTGGCGAGGACGACGAACGTCGCGGCGAAGAGCGTGGTGCCGAGGATGACGGGCAGGTCGGAGTTCTGGACGGAGTCGACCGCGAGCTTGCCGATGCCGTTGATGCCGAACACCGACTCGGTGATGACCGCGGAGCCGCCGATCAGCGAGCCGACGTCCATGCCGAAGATGGTGATGATCGGGGTGATGGCGGCCCGCAGCCCGTGCTTGAGGACGACGGTGGCGGCCGGCAGGCCCTTGGCGCGGGCGGTGCGCATGTAGTCCTCGGCGAAGACCTCCAGCATGGAGGAGCGGGTGAGCCGGGTGTACATGGCGAGGTAGACGATGACGAGGGTGGTCCACGGCAGGATCAGCCCCTGGAACCAGCCGGCCGGATCCTCGGTGATCGACGTGTAGCCGGAGGTCGGCAGGATCTGGAACCTGTCGACGAAGAGGTACAGCAGGAGCAGTCCGATGAAGTAGATCTGCACCGAGACACCGAACAGGGCCAGTCCGACCGCCGCCTTGTCGGCGGCCCGGCCCCTGCGGACCGCGGCGACGGTGCCGAGGCCGACCCCCAGGACCAGGAACGCGACCGCGGCGCCGAGACCGAGGGAGAGGTCCGCCGGGAAGTCCGACAGCAGGGTGGTGAGGACGGGGGTGTCGGTCTGGAAGGAGACGCCCAGACAGGGGGGGCCGCAGTGGATGCGGACGCTCTGGTCGCCGTAGTCGCGGCCGGCGACCAGTCCCTTGAGGAACTCCCAGTACTGCGTCAGGGAGCTCTGGTCCAGGCCCAGCGAGTGCTTGATCTCCGCGAGGCGGGACGGGGAGCAGGTCTTTCCGCAGGCCAGGAGTGCGGGGTCGGACGGCAGCGCGAAGAAGATGAAGAAGGTGATCGTGGTGATCACCAGCATGATCACGGCCGCTGCCAGCAGGCGTCTGATGAGGTAACGAAACATGGGGTGCCGGGACCTGACGTGAGGGGGATGCCCGCCGGCGGCCGGGGCCGCCGGCGGGGTTCGAAGGGATGGCGTCCGTCAGTGCTTGACGTAGACGTGGACCAGGCTCGGCTCGGCCAGGATCGTGTCGGAGATGACTCCGCCGACCTTGGAGCCGGACATGTCGCTGAAGTTCATGTACATCAGCGGGACCACGGCGGCGTCCTTCATGATCTGCTCGTCCAACTGGCCGTAGGTCGCGTTGCGCTGCTTGACGTCGGTCATCGTGGCGGCCTTGTCGATCAGCGCGTTGGCCTTCGGGTCGTTCAGGTAGGACAAGTCCTGGTTGGCCTGCGGGTTCTTCTTGATCAGCCGGCCGTCGAAAAGGGTGGGCAGCACCGTGGAGGCGTTCGGCCAGTCGGCGATCCAGTCGCCCCAGGTCAGGTCGTACTGGTTCTTGATGTTGTTGATGGTGCTGAAGTAGTTCGCCGCGTCGATCGGGGAGATGTTGACGTGGATGCCGATGTGCTCCAGCGCGGTCTTCACCGCGTCGGCGAAGTGCTCCTGGGTGGGAGTGTTCTCCACGGCGATCGACATCGTCGGCTTCGGGTTGCCCGCCTGCTTCATCAGTTCCTCGGCCTTGGCGAGGTTGCCGGCCGGGTTGGCGCTGTACAGGTTGAACTTCTGGTAACCGCCGATGCCTGGGCTCAGCATCGTCGTGGCATAGTCGCCGTACGCCGAGCCGCCGAAGGCGCCGCGGACCGTCGTCTTGTCGATGGCGTACTCGATCGCCTGGCGGACCTTCAGGTCCTTGACGCGGGTGGTGTTGATGGCCAGGTAGTTGATGCCGGGTGCGGGGATCTTGTAGTAACGGCTCTTCAAGGACGGGTCGTTGGCGAGCTGGGCCAAGTCGGAGCCCGCGATCGGCCACTGCTGGATCGACGTCTGGGCCGTGCCGGCGTCGGCCTTGATCTGCTGGTCGATGGCGGCCTCGTCCTGGCCGAACTTCACGTCCATCTCGTCGACGTTCTGCTGCCGGATCGGGTCGGTCGACTGGGACCAGTACTTGTTCCGGGTGAGGACGAGTTCCTTGTTCTTGGTGTACGACTTGATCATGTACGGCCCGTCGGACCAGACCTTGGTGTCGTACGTCGAGCCGGTGTCGTGGGCCTTGGGCACAGCCGCCCAGCCGGTCATCGCGGTGGTCTCGTTGAAGTCGGCCACCGGCTGGTTCAGGTGGAAGACGATCGTGTACTTGTCCGGCGTCCGGATGGAGCTGAGCTCCTTGCCCTGGTACGGGCCCTTGTAGCCGGCGCCGCCGACGAGCCACTGGGCCGCGTAGGGCGGGCCGCCGTTGATGTCGGAGGAGAAGAAGCGCTCGACGCCGTACTTGACGTCCGGTGCGGTGACCTCGGTGCCGTCCTGGTACTTGACGCCGTGTCGGAGGTGGAAGGTCCAGACGGTGGCGCCCTTGGACGGCGTTCCGGTGTCGGTGGCGAGGTCGCCGACCAGCTTCGGCTGGGAACCCGTCTCGTCCCAGCCGGTCAAGTCGCGGACGATCTCCTGGTCCATGCTCGAGCCCTCGGTCGTGTAGACGCGCTGGGGGTCGAGATGGTCGAAGTCCGCCTTGTCCAGGACGGTCAGGGTGCCGCCCTTGCCGGGGGCGCCGCTGCCACTGTCACTGGAGGACCCTCCGCATGCGGTGGCCCCCAGGGCGATCACCACGGCGGAGGCCGTGAGAGCGACCGTGCGCGATCTGCGCGTGCTGCGCGTCATTGAGGAAACTCCGTTTCTTGCTACGGGCTCGGCGGCCTTTCGTGGGGCCGCCGGGCCGACACTCGGGGGGTGGCTTGTCAGCCGCGCCGGGCGCGGGGGTCCAGGGCGTCCCGGACGCCGTCCCCGAGGAGGTTGAGCGCCAGGACCAGGAGGAAGAGCAGGACACCGGGTACGAAGAGGTACATCGGGTCCTGGAGGAAGAACTGGGAGGCGTCCGACAGCAGGGCTCCCCAGTCGGGGTTGGGCGGGATGACGCCGACGCCCAGGTACGACAGGGCCGCCTCGGTGGTGATGTTCTGCGGGACGGCAAGGGCGAAGGAGATCAGGATCGGCGCCCACAGGTTGGGCAGCAGCTGCCGGAAGAGAATGTGCCGCCGGCCGGCGCTCATCAGCCGCGCGGCGTCGACGAACTCCCGCTCGCGCAGGGACAGGACCTGTCCGCGCACCAGACGGGCGGTGTAGGCCCAGGCGAAGACGGCGATGTTGAGGACCAGGACGAACAGCCGGAGGTTCTCGTCGGTGCCGCCGTGGGTGTTGGTCTGCAGCGCGTTCTGGATCACGGGGGTGAGCGCGATGATGAACAGCAGCTGCGGGAACGCCAGCATCACGTCCATGACCCGGGACAGCAGGGAGTCGACCCAGCCGCCGAAGTAGCCGGCCGCGAGCCCTGCTACGACACCGACGACGGTGGACAGCACGGCCGAGGCGAAACCCACGTAGAGGGAGGTGCGCAGGCCGTAGACGATGCGGGCGAACAGGTCGTAGCCGGTGCCCGGTTCGACGCCGAGGAGGTGCTGGGCGCTGATGCCGCCCAGCGATCCGTAGGGGAAGTTGCCCGTGTCGGGGTTGATCGCCTTGTTGTCGGGGGTGATCGGTCCCCAACTGGTCAGCGCGGTGAGGACCGGCGCGAGCAGCGCGATCACGATGAACAGGAGGGTGGCCGCCAGAGCGGCCGTGGTGACCTTGTCCCGCCTGATCCGCTTCCAGGCCATGCGGGCCGGTGAGCGGCCGGCGACGACCGTGCCGCCGGTTCTGGGGTCCTGCGTCGACGGCTCGGCCAGCAGCGCGGTGCCGCCGCCGGCGTCGGCCGGCTGGTGTTGCGTGGTCATCGTACGGACATCCCGGATCTGCCCCTGAGGCAAGGAAATTGAGTGGCGGCTGCAATCACCGCCGTGAGACTCTGCGGACTTTCGCAATGCCGTGCGAGTCCGGTCAAGCCGAGCAGGGGCCAGAAAAGGGATTGTTTGCGGTCATGGAAAAGTGTTGACAAGAGTGGGGAATGTGATTACCCGCCGCGTGGAGGATTGCGGGGGATTCCTTGGGCAGCGATTGGCACTACGTCCGTGGACGTTTCCTTTTGCTTTTCCCTCGGAATCGCCCGCGCCGGGTAAAGGGCACGCACGGACAGCTCGGCGTCAGCCGACCGGCACCCCGGCTTCCAGGTAGAAGGCCGCTCCGCGTTCGCGTGCCCTCAGGGCCCAGCGCAGTCGCTCGTAGCGCACCGGTGGCAGCAGGTCGGCGGCCTCCTCCTCGGTGACGAACCGCCAGTCGCGCAGCTCCGGCCCGGGCAGCAGCATCCGTCCGGCCTCCGTGGAGTCGAGGCTGCCGCCGTCGAAGAGGAGCCGCAGTCCGCCGAACCCGGGGGGCGAGGGGCGCTCCCAGTCGACGACGAGCAGGCCCGGCACCTCGTCGAGGTGGATGCCGGTCTCCTCGGCCACCTCCCGCACACCGGCGCGTGCGGGGGCCTCACCGGGTTCGACGACCCCGCCGGGGAACTCCCACCCGGCCTTGTAGGTGGGGTCGACGAGCAGCACCCGGTCCTGCTCGTCGAAGAGGAGCACACCGGCGGCCAGTGTCTCGGCGGTGGGCTCGGGGGTCTGCACGATGTCGCAGACGGGCGCGGAGCCGCTGGTGACGGCCTCGGCGATCCGGGCCGCGGTCTCGTAGGGCGTGAGGTCGCTGGTGTCGACCGGGTGGGCGTCGGCGGTGAGCCAGGAGGCGAGTGCGGCCCGGTACGGCTCGATGTGGTCGAAGGACCACTGGCGTATTCGCATCTCGCCGTCGGGCAGGTCCCGCGGAACCTCGCGGCCCGCTATCCGCTCCCGCAGTATCGTTTCGGCCGGAGCGAGCAGGATGTGGCTGACCGGAATCCTGCGGGCGGCCAGGCCGCCGAAGATCTCGTCGCGGTACTCCTGGCGCAGCAGGGTCATGGGGACCACCAGGGTGCCGCCGAGCTCGGCGAGCATCGCGGCGGCCGTGTCGATCACGAGCCGGCGCCAGATCGGCAGGTCCTGGAAGTCGCCGACCTCGGCGAGGTGTTTGGCCGGCAGCAGATACCGGAGCGCTCCGCCGATGACCTCCGGGTCGAAGAGCGTGCTGTTCGGGATCAGTTCGATCAGTTCCTGTGCGGTGGTGGTCTTCCCCGCACCGAACGCGCCGTTGATCCAGACGACGGTCACAGGTCCCCCTCTTCTGTTGGCCCCCTGAGGCTTGCCCGCTCCACCCTGCCACGGAAACCAGCCGCAGTTGAGGGCGCATGACGACGGCGCCGACGCTCCCTCGGTCGGGAGCGCCGGCGCCGTGGGCCGGGGACGGGCGGACCGTCAGCCCTTCTCCTTCTCCTGGGCGCCGTCCTCCCTGTCCAGGGACAGGCTGTCCTTGGCGACGGTCTCGGGAAGGGTGCGGAGGGTCTCGTCCACGTTAGGGGTGCCGAGGCCCTCCCCGAGGGCGTGCGACGGGGTGACCGCCGCGACGACGAAGCCGGTGGCGAGGGAGGCGATGGCGAGCATGCTGCGCTTCTTCATGCCCGGCTCAACTGCCGGACCCACCGCGGGGTCACGCACCCGGACCCGACCGGGCGAAGCAGGTGCTTCACGCCGGATCGCCGTCCGGATCGGCGCCCCAGGCGCCGGGGCCGCCGCCGCGCCACTCGATCAGCCCGGACGCCGCCACGTAGGCCTCGTCCGCGTCCTCGATCCCCGCCCGCCGCAGGAACTCGGCGATGTCCAGCAGCCCGTACGCGATTCCGAGGAACTGGTCGTCCACGCGTACTCGCCGGCCACCGTCCGCGGCGGGCGGGTAGACCACGACGGGTTTCACGGACGCCATGGCACCAGGGTGCGCGGAAGCGGCGCCGGACGCTCGCCGGAGTAGGCCGTTCAGCTCGCCTTCTGCGTCTGCCGGAATTCGTGGACGTCGGCGGTGAGAGTGCCGTCGTGCTGCTCGTAGTGGGACAGGGCGAGACCCAGACCGAAGAAGGTGGGTGCCCATTCGCCGATGAAGATTCCCCAGCGGTCGGCACGGGCGAGGCCGGTGCCGGCTTCCATCCTCAGGGAGCCCATCCAGGCGACGACGCTGAGGCCGACGGACGCCATGGCGGCCATGTAGGCGTGTTCGCTGCGGACGCCCATCGCGTGCATCTTCTTGACGATCATCAGCGGCTCCGTTCTGTGGGGGGTGTTCAGGAGACGGAGTGCCCTCGAATCGTGTCGTTATTCGACCGTTTTGCGGCTTATCTACAGATTCATCGGTTCCCGGGAACGGCCTCACGGCCGTTCCCGGGGACCCGCGTCAGGCGCCGACGTAGGCCGCGAGGTGTTCCCCGGTCAGGGTGGAGCGGGCCGCGACGAGGTCGGCCGGTGTGCCCTCGAAGACGATCCGGCCGCCGTCGTGGCCGGCGCCTGGGCCGAGGTCGATGATCCAGTCGGCGTGGGCCATGACCGCCTGGTGGTGCTCGATGACGACGACCGACTTGCCGGAGTCGACGAGCCGGTCGAGCAGGCCGAGCAACTGCTCCACGTCCGCGAGGTGGAGACCGGTGGTCGGCTCGTCGAGGACGTAGACGCCGCCCTTTTCCGCCATGTGCGTGGCCAGCTTGAGGCGCTGCCGCTCGCCGCCGGAGAGGGTGGTGAGCGGCTGGCCGAGGGTGAGGTAGCCGAGCCCGACGTCGGCGAGCCGCTCCAGGATCTTGTGCGCGGCCGGGGTGCGGGCCTCGCCGCTGCCGAAGAACTCCTCGGCCTCGGCCACCGACATCGCGAGCACCTCGCTGATGTCACGGCCGCCGAGGTGGTACTCCAGCACCGAGGCCTGGAACCGCTTCCCCTCGCAGTCCTCGCAGGGGGTGTCGACGCCGGCCATCATGCCCAGGTCGAGGTAGATGACCCCGGCGCCGTTGCAGGTCGGGCAGGCCCCCTCGGAGTTGGCGCTGAACAGGGCCGGCTTCACGCTGTTGACCTTCGCGAACGCCTTGCGGATCGGGTCGAGCAGCCCGGTGTAGGTCGCGGGATTGCTGCGCCGCGAGCCCTTGATCGGGCTCTGGTCCACCGAGACGACCCTCGCGTCGGCGGGGATCGACCCGTGCAGCAGGGAGCTCTTGCCGGAGCCGGCGACACCGGTGACGACGGTGAGCACCCCGAGCGGGATGTCGACGTCGACGTCCCGGAGGTTGTTCGCCGACGCGCCCCGGATCTCCAGCGCGCCGGTGGCCTTGCGGACCGTCTCCCTGAGAGTGGCCCGGTCGTCGAGATGACGGCCGGTGACGGTGTCCGCGGCTCGCAGCCCCTCGACCGTGCCCGCGAAGCAGACGGTGCCGCCCGCCGTGCCTGCACCGGGGCCCAGGTCGACGACGTGGTCGGCGATCGCGATCATCTCCGGCTTGTGCTCCACGACGAGCACCGTGTTGCCCTTGTCCCGCAGCCGCAGCAGCAGGTCGTTCATCCGCTGGATGTCATGCGGGTGCAGGCCGATGGTCGGCTCGTCGAAGACGTAGGTGACGTCGGTGAGCGAGGAGCCGAGGTGGCGGATCATCTTCACGCGCTGCGCCTCACCGCCCGACAGCGTGCCCGCCGGCCGGTCGAGCGAGAGATAGCCCAGACCGATCTCCACGAACGAGTCGAGCGTCCCCTGCAACGCGGTGAGCAGCGGCGCCACGGAGGGCTCCGAGAGCTTCCGGACCCACTCGGCCAGGTCCCTGATCTCCATCACGCAGGCGTCGGCGATGCTGATGCCGTCGATCTTCGAGGATCTGGCGCCCTCGCTCAGCCGGGTGCCGTCGCACTCGGGACAGACGGTGAAGGTGACCGCCCGCTCCACGAACGCCCGGATGTGCGGCTGCATCGCCTCCTTGTCCTTGGACAGGAAGGACTTCTGGATCTTGGGGATCAGCCCCTCGTAGGTGAGGTTGATGCCGTTGACCTTGATCTTGACCGGTTCCCCGTAGAGGAAGGCGTGCAGCTCCTTCTTGGTGTACTCGCGGATCGGCTTGTCCGGGTCGACGAAGCCCGACTGGGCGTAGAGCTGCACGGTCCACTGGCTGTCCGACTTCCAGCCGGGGATGGTGAACGCGCCCTCGGACAGCGACTTGGAGTCGTCGTAGAGCTGGGTGAGGTCGATGTCGGAGACCTTGCCGCGGCCCTCGCAGCGGTTGCACATGCCGCCGGTGCGCTCGTAGGTCGCCTTCTGGGCCTTGGTCTTGGCACCGCGCTCGACGGTGATCGCGCCGCTCGCCCGGACGGAGGCGGTGTTGAAGGAGTACGCGCTGGGCGGGCCGATGTGCGGCTTGCCGAGTCGGCTGAAGAGGATGCGCAACATCGCGTTGGCGTCGGTGGCGGTGCCGACCGTGGAACGGGGGTCGCCGCCCATCCGCTGCTGGTCCACGGCGATCGCGGTCGTCAGCCCGTCGAGCACGTCGACCTCGGGCCGGGCCCGGTTCGGCATGAAGCCCTGCAGGAAGGCGCTGTAGGTCTCGTTGATCAGCCGCTGCGACTCCGCGGCGATGGTGTCGAACACGAGCGAGCTCTTGCCCGAGCCGGAAACGCCCGTGAACACCGTCAGCCGGCGCTTGGGGATCTCGATGCTGACGTCCTTGAGGTTGTTCTCGCGCGCGCCGTGCACGCGGATCACATCGTGGCTGTCGGCAACGTGCGGCCCGGACGACTGTCTGTCCGTCCTCGTGGCCATGCTCATCGGTCTCCATCTGTCGGGCGGGGCTGCCGCGGTCGGGCGATCTGGTGCCCCGCGCCCGCCCGGAGGTGCGGCGCGGGGGTGTTGCGTACGGATCCGTGGGCAGGCTGCTACCGCGCCGTCACGGCTTGAGCTGCTGGATGCGGACCATGTTGCCCGCGGGGTCGCGGAAGGCGCAGTCGCGAACGCCGTAGGGCTGGTCCATGGGCTCCTGGACCACCTCCGCGTCGCCCGCCTGCACCCGCTCGAAGACGGCGTCGACGTCGCGGGTGGCCAGGACGATGCTGGCGTAGGTGCCCTTGGCCATCATCTCGGCGATGGTCTTGCGCTCGTCCTCGGTGATGCCGGGGTCCGCGGCCGGCGGATGCAGCACGATGTTCGTGCCGGGCTGGCCGGCCGGGCCGACCGTGATCCAGCGCATCCCCTCGTACCCGACGTCGCCCCGGACTTCGAAGCCGAGGGTGTCGCGGTAGAACGCCAGGGCGGCGTCCGGGTCGTCGTGCGGAAGGAAGCTGGCGTGAATGGTGAGGTCCATGGCCATCACGCTAGTTTCGGCCCGGGCCGGGCGCTTCTCGATTCCTGATCGGTCTGGTCACCTGTTTCGCCACGCACGACGGGATTCCCGCGGTGGCGAGGACCGCCTGGCGCCGGTATGCGCTGGGCGGCATGCCGACCAGTTCGGTGAAGCGGGTGCTGAAGGTGCCCAGCGACGAGCAGCCGACCTCGAAACACACCTCGGTGACGCTGAGATCCCCACGGCGCAGCAACGCCATGGCGCGCTCGATGCGGCGTGTCATGAGGTAGCTGTACGGCGACTCTCCGTAGGCGAGCTTGAACGCGCGGCTGAGATGCCCGGCCGACATGTGCACCCCCCGGGCCAGCGCCTCGACGTCCAGAGGCCGTGCGTACTCCCGGTCGATCCGGTCCTTGACCCGGCGCAGGAGGGCGAGGTCGCGCAGGCGCTGCGCCGGGGCGGGTCTGCTGCTCACAGGCGCGATCGTGTCACATCGCACGGACATTCGGGCGCTTTTCGAGGGAGAGCCCGGCACCCCGGACCAGTGCCCGTCAGGTGTACCGGTGCCCGTCAGGTGTAGTACGTGTCGAACGTTCCGATCCACCACGCGGCGGGCGGCAGGAGGCACACCTGCACGCCGGCCGTGATCCAGCACCGGCCGAGGACCGCGATCCCGCAGGTCCACCACGCCGTGGTGCGCAGCGCGCTCACCACGGCGGCCTGATAGCCCCGCCCGGTGAGGTCCATCATGCCGGGGTAGCCCATCCAGTCCTCGGTGAAGACGCCGTCCGCCCCGAACACGATGGCCGTCGACACGAGCCACAGGTCGGCCAGCAGGGCCGTCACGGCGAGGGTCACATCGAAGCGCAGGAACGTGGGCGTCGGCACCAGCAGCCGCGCCAGGGGGTGTCCGTGGCGCCGCGTCCAGTCCTCCGACCGGATGCGGACGAGCGTGACGACGGCGTACACCAGCGCGCCGGCCGCCGCCGCCCATCCGCCCATGAAGGCGAGCCCGAAGAACAACATCCCGACACCCACGCCGGACCAGATGGCGCCGGCGTCGGAGTGGTTCCCTCCGCATCAGGAGAGCGCCGGGCTCAGGAACGCGCAGGCCGGGAACGCGCCGCGCTCAGGAACGGGCCGCGCGCCGGAGATGTCCCGCCTGAACGTTCCTGCTCCGTCTCACACTCCCGCCGCGGCCGTGTCCGTCCGCCTCTCCAGTGCTGCCGCCGCCGCGCCCACCAGCCCGGCGTCGGTGCCCATCTGGGCCGGGGCCACGGTCAGGTGCCGGACGAAGGACAGCGTCGCGTAGCCGCTCAGGGCCTTGCGCAGGGGGGCGAACAGGATGTCGCCCGCCTTGCCCACTCCCCCGCCGATCACGGCGATGTCGATCTCCACCAGGGTCGCGGTCGCGGCGATCCCGGCGGCCAGGGCCTGGGCGGCCCGCTCGAAGGAGGCGACGGCGACCGGGTCGCCGGCCCGGGCGGCGGCGGCCACCGCGGCGGCGGACGTGTCGCCGTCGGGACCGGGCCGCCAGCCGTTCTCCAGGGCGCGCCGGGCGATGTTGGGGCCGCTGGCGATGCGCTCCACGCAGCCGTGCGAGCCGCACGGGCACAGATCGCCGTCGAGGTCCACGCTGATGTGGCCAATGTGGCCCGCGTTGCCCGTGGGGCCGGGGTGCAGCCGGCCGCCGAGCACCAGTCCGCCGCCGACGCCCGTGGAGACGACCATGCACAGCGCGTTGTCGTGGCCGCGGGCGGCGCCCTGCCAGTGTTCGGCCGCCGTGATCGCCACCCCGTCGCCGATCAGTTCGACGGGGAGGCCCCCGGCCGCGGCCCGGACGCGCCCGACGAGCGGGTAGTCGCGCCAGCCGGGCACGTTCACCGGACTGACCGTGCCCGCCGGCCTGTCCACCGGACCGGCACTGCCGATCCCGACGGCCGTGGCCCGCTCCCAGAGCGGCGACCCGGTGAGTTCGCCGAGCACCTCCTCCACGGCCCGCATCACGGTGTCGCCGTCCTCCCGGGCGGGCGTCGGCCGCTGGGCGCGGACCAGGATCCGTCCCTGACCGTCCACCAGAGCGCCGGCGATCTTGGTACCGCCGATGTCGAGCGCGGCCACGAGGTCGGTGTGCATCAGTGTCGGAACTCCCCGTCAACGGTGAAAGGACTGGCCGGCCAGCAGCGGAGCACGGTCCGGAGATTGCGGTGGACAGTCTCCCCCGAGCCTGACAACGTTGTCCAGGCTCTATGCTCGACGCCACATCCTCATACAAATCCAGGACCGCCGCACCCCCGTGGACGACAGGACAGGACACCGCACCGTGCCCCAGACCAACCTCCGATCCGCCACGCGCTACGGCACCCGGCCGACCATGAAGGACGTCGCGGCACGGGCCGGGGTCGGGCTCAAGACGGTCTCCCGCGTCGTGAACGGGGAGCCGGGCGTGACCCCGGAGACGGAGCGGCGTGTCCAGGAGGCGATCGACGCGCTCGGTTTCCGCCGCAACGACAGCGCGCGGGTGCTGCGCAAGGGCCGCACGGCGAGCATCGGTCTGGTCCTGGAGGACCTCGCGGACCCGTTCTACGGGCCGTTGAGCCGGTCGGTCGAGGAGGTGGCGCGCGCGCACGGCGCCCTGCTGATCAACGGCTCCAGCGCGGAGGACCCGGACCGCGAGCAGGAACTGGTGCTGGCCCTGTGCGCGCGGCGGGTGGACGGGCTGGTGGTGATCCCGGCCGGTGACGACCACCGGTATCTGGAGCCGGAGCTCAGGGCGGGTGTCGCCACGGTGTTCGTGGACCGGCCGGCCGGGCACATCGACGCCGACGTGGTCCTGTCGGACAACTTCGGCGGTGCCCGGGACGGCGTCGCCCACCTCATCGCGCACGGACACCGCCGGATCGGCTTCATCGGCGACATGCCCCGCATCCACACCGCCGCGGAGCGGCTGCGCGGTTACCGGGCCGCGATGGAGGACGCCGGCATACCGGTGGCGGGCTCCTGGATGTCCCTCGGCGTCACCGACCCCGAGCGGGTGCGCCGGGCGGCCGAGGAGATGCTGTCCGGCCGGGACCCGGTCACCGCGATCTTCGCGGCCAACAACCGGGTGACGGTCACCGTGATCCGCGTGCTCGCCGAGCAGGCACGCCGGGTCGCCCTGGTCGGCTTCGACGACATCGAGCTCGCCGACCTGCTCCAGCCGGGCGTCACCGTCGTCGCCCAGGACGCGGCGGCCATCGGCCGTACCGCCGCGGAACGCCTCTTCCGGCAGCTGGACGGCACCCTCGTCACCCCCGAACGCATCGAGCTGCCGACCCGGCTGATCACCCGCGGCTCGGGCGAGCTGCCCCCGGCGGATTGAGCGGCCCATGGAACACACGGAACATAGGGAGCACCTCGCCGATCGCACCCTGCGAGCACTCGGCCTGGCCGAGGCCCCGCGCGAGCACCCCCTGCTCTACCCGGGCGCGTGGCCCGCCGACTCCGGGCTCCTCGACGGGGACCGCTTCCTGCCGCTGGACCGGCTGGTGTACGAGGACCGCACACCGGTTCTCGCCATCGGCTCAAACGCCTGCCCAGGGCAACTGCGGCACAAGATGGAGGAGTTCGGGATCATGTCGCCGATCCCGATGGTGAAGGCCCGGGTGACGGGCGTCGACGCCGGTGTGTCGGCGCATGTGAGCCGTATGGGGTACGTGTCGGCCTCGCCGGTCAGCGCGCCCGACACCGTGCGGGAGTTGTTCGTCATCTGGCTCGACGCCGAGCAGCTCGCGGTGATCGACGCGAGCGAGGGCGTGCCGGTGCCGGCCGGCAACTACGACCGTGCCTGGCTGCCCTCGCCCGACGTGCGCGTCGACCTCGCGGACGGCACCCGCCTGCCGGGTGCGTACGCGTACGTCAACCGGCACGGCGTCCTGCACGACGGCACCGGCGTGCCGCGCACCCACCCGGGCCAGCGGGTGCTGCTCACCGAGCTGCTCGTCGGCCTGCCGCGCTTGCGGGAGCTGTTCGGCGTCGTGCCCGAGGAGTTCTCCGCGCGGGCCCGCTCCGACCGGCGGTCGTGCGAGCGGGGCACGCGGCTGTTCGTCGAGGAGAAGCTGGTGACGGCGTCGGGGCTGGAGCGGTACGCGGCGGTGTCGCTGCGCGCTCAGCAGACCGGGAGCCCGGGGACGGGCGCGTCGTTGTCGCCGCCCTTGATGTAGACGTCGCTGACCCAGACGTCCGTGTTGCCGCTGTCGTCGTCGGTCCTGGCCCACCAGATGTTGGTCCACTGGCCGTCGGTCTCCCGCCGGCCCAGGTTCTGCTGGCAGTAGAAGTAGTTGGTGCCGGCCTTGAGGACGCCGACCTTGGTGCCGGAGGCGGTGTAGGAGTCCGCGGTCTTCCAGACCGTGCAGTTGTACTTGCCGCCGCCGATGGCGTGGCAGACGGGTGCCTCGGTGGTGGTTCCGCCGCCGCCTGTCGTACCGCCGTCGCCGGAACCGCCGCCGGTGCCGCCGCCTGCGGAGGTGCCGCCCGACGTCCCTCCGGTCATGTCGCCGGTGGTGCCGCCGGAGGACTTGGCGGGGGCCGAGGTGGTCGCCCGGCCGGTGGGCTCCGGCTTCTTCTCGTCCCCGGGCTTCTCCGACGGAGCCTTGCCCTTCTCGTCGCCCTGTCCCTCGGGCCTGGGGGCGTTCGAACCGTCATCTCTACGACCGGACTCGCCCGCCGAGGCAGCGGCATCGGCACGGGCGGCGTCGGTCCGCGCGCCCGTGTCCTTGCTGTCGGAGTCGGTCAGCAGGGCGACCGTGGCACCGGCCGCCGCGAGGACGACGGTGACGGCCGCGGCCGCGAGGAGGACACGGGCCTTCCGGCGAAGCGTGGCGCGGGAGTTCATCGGACCTGTGGCAGCGGAGGCACCGGGGGCGGGGCTGCCCGGACCGGCCGGCCCGAAGCCGTGCGGTCCGGGGCCCGGGCCGTGCGGTCCGGGGCCCGGGTCATGTGGGCCGGGGCCTGCGGTGTGCGGACCAGCGCCCGAGCCGTGCGAGGCGGCCCCTGAAGCCTGCTGGCCGTGACTCGGGCCGTACGAGCCCGGCCCTGTGCCGTGTGGACTGTGTCCCGAACCATCCGAGCCGGACCCCGAGTCCTGCGAACCGGCCGCCGAGCCATCCGAGCCGGGCCCCGAGCCCGCGCCGGGCTGTCCTGGTGCGTCGGAGGCCGTCGCTCCTGGGGTGCCGGTGGTTCCGAGGGCGGCAGCCGTGCCGGAGCCCGGTGTGCCCGGAGCATCCTGGGGTCCGGTGGCGCCCGGCTGCATGTGCTGTGCTGGTCCGAAGCCCGGCGGCACCGACGGGACACTGCGCTCCGTCTCGGGGCACGGGGGCCGGGGCGAAGCCGCAGGGCCTCGCAATGCGGACGTCGGCGTGTCCGTGCCGCCTGTGTCCGCCAGCCTCTGGAGCATCTCGCGAGCCCGGTCGGCCTCCGGGCGGCCCTCGGGGCGCTTGTCCAGCAGCTGCTGGAGGACGGGGGCGAGGGGGCCGGCGCGCCGGGGCTCGGGCAGCGGCTCGGTGACGATCGCGGTGAGCGTCGAGAACGTGGACGTACGGCGGAACGGCGAGGAGCCCTCGACGGCCGCGTACAGCGTGGCGCCCAGGGCCCAGATGTCGGATGCCGGGCCCGGGTCGGCGCCTTGGGCCCGCTCGGGGGCCAGGTAGTCGAGGGAGCCGACGAGTTCGCCGCTGCGGGTGAGGTGCGTGGCCGAGCCGTCGCCCGGGTCGTCCATGGTGGCGATGCCGAAGTCGGTGAGGACGACCCGGCCCGAGCGGTCGAGCAGGATGTTGCCGGGCTTCACGTCACGGTGCAGCACGCCCACGCGGTGGGCGGCGGCCAGCGCGTCCATGACCTTGGCGCCGATCCCGGCCGCCTCGCGCGCGTCCAGCGGGCCGCGGTCGCGCAGGACGTCGTCCAGGGACGGCCCGTCGACCAGCTCCATGACGATGAGCGGGCGGCCGTCGACCTCGGCGATGTCGTGCACGGCGATGACGCCGGTGTGGCGCACCCGGGCCGCCGCACGCGCCTCGCGCTGCATCCGTAGTCGCAGACCGGCCAGTTCGGGGCCCGCCGCGTCGGTGTAGGTGCGCAGTTCCTTGACCGCCACCTCACGGCCGAGGACCTCGTCGACGGCTTTCCAGACGACGCCCATGCCGCCGCGCCCCAGCTGGGCCGTGACCCGATAACGGCCTGCCAGCAGCCGACCGTCCCCGTCCGACTGCCCGTACTCCCCCGTTGACACCGCTGCCCCGTTCCCCTGATCCCACCGGATCCGCTGACACGTCCGTACGTGGCGTACAGACTACGGGGCGGCGGTGACAGCGACAGGCGGTGGTGACGGCTGTGACAGTGCCGGTACGGGGGGGCAGAGCCCTCGGAGAGAGGCCCTCAGGCGGACGCCGTCAGGTCCCCCCGCCGGGGCACCGCGAAGCTCTCCAGGTCGGCGCGGGTCAGGCCGGTCAGCCGGGCGACCTCACCGATGTCCAGGGCGCCGCAGTCCAGGCCGCGCAGCAGGTAGCCGCTGAGGGCCTTGGCGGTGGCGGGTTCGTCCATGACGTCGCCGCCGGTGCGGTTGGCGTAGCGGGCGAGACGGGCGGCGGCCTGTTCGAAGCCCTCGCGGTAGAAGGCGAAGACGGCCGCGTAGCGGGTGGGGATGTGGCCGGGGTGCATGTCCCAGCCCTGGTAGTAGGCACGGGCCAGGGCGCGGCGGGTGAGGCCGTAGTGCAGGCGCCAGGCGGCGTGCACCTTCTCGGTCGGGCCGATGGGCAGGACGTTGGTGGAGCCGTCCGAGACGCGGACGCCGGTGCCGGCCGCGGCGACCTGCATGACGGCCTTGGCGTGGTCGGCGGCCGGGTGGTCACTGGCCTGGTGGGCGGCGGAGACGCCGAGGCAGGCGCTGTAGTCGAAGGTGCCGTAGTGCAGCCCGGTGGCGCGGCCCTCGGCGGCCTGGATCATGCGGGCGACGGTGGCGGAGCCGTCGGCGGCGAGGATGGCCTGGCTCGTCTCGATCTGGATCTCGAAGCCGATCCGGCCGGGCTCCAGCCCGTGCGTCTTCTCGAAGGCGTCCAGCAGGCGCGCCATGGCGGTGACCTGCTCGGCGTAGGTCACCTTGGGCAGGGTGAGGACCAGCCCGTCGGGCAGGCCGCCGGCCTCCATCAGGCCGGTGAGGAAGATGTCGAGGGTGCGGATGCCCCGGGCACGTACGGGCGCTTCCATGCACTTCATGCGGATGCCCATGCAGGGGGCGGCGGTGCCCTCCTCGTAGGCCTCGGCGATCAGCCGGGCGGCGCGGGCGGCGGCCTCGTCCTCCTCTGCGTCGGGGCGGTTGCCGTAGCCGTCCTCGAAGTCGACGCGCAGGTCCTCGATCGGCTCGCGCTCCAGCTTGGCGCGCACGCGCGCGTGGACGGGCTCGGCGAGTTCGTCGGCCAGGCCGAGGACGGCGGCGAAGGACGCGGCGTCCGGGGCGTGTTCGTCGAGGGCGGCGAGGGCCCGGTCGCCCCAGGCGCGGATCGTGTCGGCGGCGAAGGCGTCGCCGGGTACGTAGACGGTGTGGACGGGCTGTCGGGTGCCGGGGTCTCCGGGGTAGCGGCGCTCCAGTTCGGCGTCGACGGGCGCGAGGGAGGCGCTGATCTCCTCGCTGACGGCGCCCGCGAGGCTCGTCGCCACCTTCTCCTGCCGGCCCTGACCCATTCCGAGACCCTCCTGCTTCCGCTGTGCGGAATCAACAATCCGTAGAGCGAAGTTATCGGCCGCCCTTCGGCCTGGTCAACACCGTCTGGAAGTGGGATTCCCCATCCTCCACCCTTGGTCACTGCCGACCCGCCGTCTTCTTCCGTATTCAGAGGGCAAGCTTCATCCTGACGCGCAAGGGGAGGGAGACCACGTGCCGAACGAGGTCGGAGTGACGCGCCGCCACGGGCTCAAGGCGGCTGCGGCCGCCGCCATCGCTGGACCGCTGCTCACCAGCGCAGGCCCCACACAGCCCGCTTCCGCCGGCGAGCACCCAGGTGCCCTGAACGTCATGACGTTCAACGTGCGCTTCGCGACCGTCGTCGACGCGACACCGCGCTGGGCCGTGCGCCGACCGGTGATGCGAGAACTGCTGCGCCGCGAGCGACCCCACGTCATCGGCACCCAGGAAGGGCTCTACCGGCAGCTGCGCATGATCGAGACAGATCTCGGCGGGCACTACGACTGGATCGGCACCGGACGTGGGGGCGGCAGCAAGGACGAGTTCATGGCGATCTTCTACGACACGCGCAGACTCGACCCGATCGAGTTCGATCACTTCTGGCTGTCCGACACCCCGAACACGATCGCCTCGAACACCTGGGGCGCGGACTGGCTGCGCATGGTGACCTGGGTCCGTTTCGCCGACCTCGCCGACGGGGGACGGGAGTTCTACGTCCTCAACACCCACCTGGACAGCGTCAGCCAGTACGCCCGGGAACGCTCGGCGGGGCTCATCGGCGAGACGATCGCCGGGTGGGACCGGTCGTTACCGGTCATCGTCACCGGCGACTTCAACGCGGCCGCCCACGACAACCGGGTGTACGACCTCATGCTGGACATCGGACTGGTGGACGCCTGGGACGCGGCGGCCTCGCGGAGTCCGGCGTATGGGACGCACCACGGCTACCGAGGGCCCAAGCCCGGCGGGCGGCGCATCGACTGGATCCTCACGACGCCCGGGGTGACCACGCACTGGGCCGGGATGAACACCTTCTCCGTGGACGGGACGTACCCGAGCGACCACCTGCCGGTGCAGGCCTCGATGACCCTGGGATGAGAAGAGGCCCCCGTGACCGTTCGTGCGGTCACGGGGGCCTTCCACAGCCGGGGTCGATCAGCCCTTGCGGGTCTTGATCTCCTCGGTCAGGGCCGGGACGACGTCGAAGAGGTCGCCGACGACGCCGTAGTCGACGAGATCGAAGATCGGGGCCTCGGCGTCCTTGTTGATCGCCACGATCGTCTTCGAGGTCTGCATACCCGCGCGGTGCTGGATCGCGCCGGAGATGCCGGAGGCGATGTACAGCTGCGGGGACACGCTCTTGCCGGTCTGGCCGACCTGGTTGGTGTGCGGGTACCAGCCGGCGTCCACCGCGGCACGCGAGGCGCCCACAGCCGCGCCGAGCGAGTCGGCGAGTGCCTCGATGAGTCCGAAGTTCTCCGCGCCGTTGACACCACGGCCACCGGAGACCACGATCGCGGCCTCGGTCAGCTCCGGACGCCCGGTCGACTCACGCGGCGTACGGCCGGTGACCTTCGTGCCGGTGGCCTGGGCGGAGAAGGACACGGACAGCGCCTCGACCGCACCGGCGGCCGGAGCCGCCTCGACGGCCGCGCTGTTGGGCTTGACCGTGATGACCGGCGTGCCCTTGGAGATACGGGACTTGGTGGTGAAGGACGCGGCGAACACCGACTGGGTGGCCACCGGGCCCTCGTCGCCGGCCTCCAGGTCGACGGCGTCGGTGATGATGCCCGAGCCCAGACGCAGCGCCAGACGGGCGGCGATCTCCTTGCCCTCCGCGGAGGACGGCACCAGCACGGCCGCCGGGGACACGGCCTCGACCGCGGCCTGCAGCGCGTCCACCTTCGGCACGACCAGGTAGTCGGCGTACTCGGACGCCTCATGCGTGAGCACCTTCACCGCGCCGTGCTCGGCGAGCGCGGCGGCGGTGTCACCGGCACCGTTGCCCAGCGCGACGGCGACCGGCTCGCCGATGCGGCGGGCCAGGGTCAGCAGCTCCAGGGTGGGCTTGCGGACGGCACCGTCCACGTGGTCGACGTAGACGAGAACTTCAGCCATGGGACTTCTTCTCTCCTGCTTGCGAAAGATGAGGGGCGGTCAGCGAATGCGGGCTCAGATGAACTTCTGGCCCGCGAGGAACTCAGCGAGCTGCTTGCCGCCCTCGCCCTCGTCCTTGACGATCGTGCCCGCGGTACGGGCCGGACGCTCGGCCGCGTTCTCGACCGTGGTGTAGGAGCCCTCCAGGCCGACCTCCTCCGCCTCGATGTCGAGGTCGGACAGGTCCCAGGACTGAACCGGCTTCTTCTTGGCCGCCATGATGCCCTTGAAGGACGGGTAACGCGCCTCGCCCGACTGGTCGGTGACCGACACGACCGCCGGCAGGGAGGCCTCAAGGTTCTCGGAAGCGGCGTCACCGTCGCGGCGGCCCTTGACCGTGCCGTCCTCGACCGACACCTCGGACAGCAGGGTCACCTGCGGCACACCCAGACGCTCGGCGAGCAGCGCGGGCACGACACCCATGGTGCCGTCGGTGGAGGCCATACCGGAGACCACCAGGTCATAGCCGGCCTTCTCGATGGCCTTGGCCAGGATCAGGGAGGTGCCGATGGCGTCGGTGCCGTGGATGTCGTCGTCCTCGACATGGATCGCCTTGTCGGCGCCCATGGACAGCGCCTTGCGCAGGGCGTCCTTGGCGTCCTCGGGGCCCACCGTCAGGACGGTGATCTCCACGTCGTCGTCGGAGTTCTCGGAGATCTGCAGCGCCTGCTCGACCGCGTACTCGTCGAGCTCGGAGAGCAGACCGTCCACGTCGTCCCGGTCGACGGTCAGGTCATCGGCGAAGTGCCGGTCGCCAGTGGCGTCGGGCACGTACTTCACAGTGACAACGATCCTCAAGCTCACGCCGGCTCTCCTACTGCATCGTCATTTCCATGCTGCCTACTTGCAGGCAGCATAGGCGCCTCAAGCGGCCGATCCCGGTCGGGGCGACCCACGCTCCGAGCGAAATATTACTCGCCAGTACATCTAGTTCATTCCCGCTAAGCAAGCGCTTTGAACTGTGACCTTCGCAACGCAGCGTAACCGGAACTCGACGGTCCCGCAGCCCTGGGGACACGCGGATCAGTCGTGCAGGCGGTTGAAACGTCCCTGGTGGTAGAGGAGCGGCCGGCCGGTGCCCGCGGGGTCGCCGTGCACCACCTCCGCGATCACGATCCGGTGGTCCCCGGCGGGCACGCGGGCGACGATCCGGCCGACCAGCCAGGCCAGCACGCCGTCGAGCACCGGGACACCCTCGGGCCCCTCCCGCCAGGCGGTGGGCGGGCCGAAGCGGTCGGCTCCGCTGCGGGCGAAGGTGGCGGCCAGCTCCTGCTGGTGCTCGCCGAGGATGTGGACGCCGACATGCCCGGCCGCCGCGATCGCGGGCCAGCTGGAGGATCCGGTGCCGACACCGAAGGACAGCAGGGGCGGCTCGGCGGAGACGGAGGCGAGGGAGGTGGCGGTGAAGCCCACCGGACCGGCGTCGCCACGGGCGGTGATCACGGCGATCCCCGCCGCGTGCCGCCGGAAGACCGAGCGCAGGAGGTCGGGCGTGGCGAGAAGGTCCGCAGGCATGGGGTCAGGCTGACGATAAATGGTCGGCGCAGTCAAGTTCGTTCCCTGATGTGGGAGATGACTCACTGACGGGGTCGCGTCCCTCACACCGCCTCCCCCAGCGCGGCGATCACATCCGCCTTGCGCGGCTGGCCGGTGGCCCGCCGCACCACCCGGCCGTCGGCGTCGAGGACCAGCACGGTCGGGGTCTTGAGGATGTCCAGCCGTCGTACGAGGTCCAGGTGCGCCTCGGCGTCGATCTCGACGTGGGTCACACCCGGGACCATGCCGGCGACCTCGCCGAGGACCCGCCGGGTCGCCCGGCAGGGTGCGCAGAACGCGCTGGAGAACTGCACGAGGGTGGCCCGCTCGCCCAGTTCCGCCCCCAGCTCGGCCGCCTCCAGCCGCTTGCCGTCGTCCCGCCCGCGCACCCGCACTCTCCCGCTCCGCCGCCGTTGCAGCACTCCGTAGGCGCTCGCCGCCGCGAGCACCAGCACGCACACCACCAGTCCGGTCATCACCTGCTGCAAGCGTTCACGAGACCGCAAAGATTCCCGCGCTCCCCACAGGCCCGTCCTGCGGAATGCTTGATTCCTATGGACATCGATGTGAGAGGGCCGCGTTTCGGCGCGGCCGTGACGACCGTCGTCCTGGCGATCGTTCTGGTCACGGGGAGCGCGTGGCTGCTGGCCTGGCAGACGCTGGCGTTCCTGCTGGGCGCGGCCGGTGGGGTGGCCCGATCGCCCTACGGCCTGCTGTTCCGGAAGGCCGTCCGACCGCGGCTCGGGCCGCCGACCGGGTTCGAGGCGCCCGAACCCCCACGTTTCGCCCAGGCGGTGGGGCTCGTTTTCGCCGGGCTGGGGCTCGTCGCCTACACGCTGGGATCCGGCTGGCTGGGCCTCGCGGCGACCGGCGCCGCGCTCGCGGCCGCCTTTCTGAACGCCGTCTTCGGGTACTGCCTGGGGTGCGAGATGTACCTGCTCATGCGGCGGGTGACGGTACGCGCGGAGTAATGGGAGCGTAAAAGCACGAGGTGGGATCAGGCGGAGACGTGACGAGAATCTCCTCACGCGCGGGCACGGGGACTGGCTACCCGGCCGTTCTTGGGGCACGATCTGCGACAAGCCGTAAACCTACGGCTGCGTAACTTCCGCTGGGAATCCCTTCCCAGGCAGAGCAGGAAGGGTTCAACCCGCCCATGGCAGAGCTCGTCTACCGTCCAGTCGTCGGTTTCGCCCGCACGCTGTTCAAGGCGTGGGACCTCAAGATCGACTGTCAGGGTTCGGAGAACATCCCGCGCTCGGGCGGCGCCGTGCTGGTGAGCAACCACATCAGCTACCTGGACTTCGTCTTCAACGGCCTGGCCGCCCTGCCGCAGAAGCGTCTCGTGCGCTTCATGGCGAAGGAGTCCGTCTTCCGCCACAAGATCTCGGGCCCGCTGATGCGCGGGATGAAGCACATCCCCGTGGACCGCAAGCAGGGCGAGGCGGCGTACGCGCACGCCCTGGAATCGCTGCGGTCGGGCGAGATCGTCGGGGTCTTCCCGGAGGCGACCATCTCCCAGTCGTTCACGCTGAAGAGCTTCAAGTCGGGCGCCGCACGCATGGCTCAGGAAGCCGGTGTCCCGCTGATCCCGATGGCGGTGTGGGGTACGCAGCGGCTGTGGACCAAGGGCCACCCCCGCAACTTCAAGCGCAGCCACATCCCCATCACGATGCGGGTCGGCGAGGCGATCGAGGCCTCCCGTGACAAGTACGCGGGCGCGATCACCCGTCAGCTGCGCGAGCGCGTCCAGGAACTCCTAGAGGCCGCCCAGCGCGCCTATCCCGTACGCCCGAAGAGCCCGGACGACACCTGGTGGATGCCGGCCCACCTCGGCGGCACGGCCCCGACGCCGGAGCAGGTGCGGGAGGCGGACGCGCACTGACCCCCGGGTGCGGTCGGCCCGGGGACCGGGTCCCGCTTCACAGTGCGGTGGGGAGTGCCCTCCACAGGTGGGGCCGGTCGACGGCCGCTTTGAGGGTGTCGAGTACGACCGGGTGAGGTGCGGCATACAGGACCGGACAGTCCGCCTCACCGGTCGCCGGGTCGGGCGTGAACGCGAGCCGCTCGCCGTCGAGGGAGAACTGCGCGTCCACGCCCGGCTTGTTGCCCCGGGGGTCCTGCCGGTGCCATGCGCCGTTGAACCGCACGGCGACCAGACCGTGCACCACGTCGAGCTTCTGGTAACACAAAGCGGTCGGGATGTCCTCGGCCCGTAGCAGCGCCGCGAGCGCGTGGGCCTTGGCGTAACAGATGCCGGTGCGCTGTTCCAGCACGTCGGAGGCGCGCCAGGTGACGCGCAGATCGCCCGAATCCTGCGAGTGCGGAATCGTGTCGCGCACGAACTCGAACGCCGCCTGAGCATATTCATACGAGTTCGCCACACCCTTGGCCAGCTTGGCCGCTGTCTCGCGCACGAGCGGATGATGATGGTCTATCGCCTCGTCAGCGGCCAAGTAGGCGGATAGGTCCGGGGTTTCCTGGATCAGCTGCATACAGGCAGAGCATAGGGACGAGTTCACTCTCGGGTCAATTCTTTTCCTGACTTTCGCATATTTATGCATCGCGGAAGAACGGCTGAACATCGCCGCAACCACCCGCCCGGCCACAACCCTTCCGCCGCACCGCCGGTCTCGGCCTCCGCAGATCCGTGACAAGGGGGAAGACATGAAGGACCCACACCGCCTGCTCGGCGCCGCGCTCGGGAGTTGTGTCCTGGCGGCTGCCGGAATCGGGGCCGGCCCCGCGTACGCCCAGGAGAACAAGCTGTGGATCAGCGCGCCCTACGAGACGGTGCTGCCGGGCGTGGACGCGGACGGCGGCGCGCGTGAGCGCAGCCTGGCCGTGCAGGTCAGCCGCGACGTCGCCGACGACACGGTGCCGGCCGGGCGGCTGACCGTCGACATCAGCGAGATCGCCTCGTTCGCGCGGGTGTCCTGGCCCACGAACTGCGAACCCGAGTCGGAGGTCAGGGCGGTCTGCGACTTCCCCGAGATGCCCGCCGGGACGGAGAGCGTGCCGGCCGCCACGTTCGGGCTGCGCGCGCTGCCGGGAGCGGACGTCAGCGCCTCGGGGTACGTGCGCTACTCGGCCGTCGCCGCACAGGCGACGTCCCACCCGGCCGAGACCCGGGTCGGCCTGGGCAACGGGCCCGACCTCGGCCTCAGCCAGACCGACTACCAGCACGGCCTCAGGCCGGGCTCGGAGACGAGCGTGCGTGCCACTCTGTCCAACAGCGGCAACCGCACCGCGGAGCGCACCCTGCTGTGGCTCAACGCCTCGTACGGGCTGCGTTTCGAGCAGCGGCACGCCAACTGCGAGTACCGGGAGCACCACACCGGTACATCCGCCCTGTGCGTGCTGGACGAGGCGGTGGCACCCGGACAGCGGTACGCGCTGAGCACCGGCCTGGACGTGGGCCGGAAAGCGATGTACGAGCGGTTCGACCACTCCGTCCATCCGTACGCCGACGAGACACTGGAGGACATGCGCGGCGACTGGGCGTGGACCCGGGGCACGGGCGCCGAGCTGGACCTGCGTGCCGTGGCCGCCACCGGGGCCGCGGCAGCGGACCCCGACATCGACCCGCAGGACAACCACCGGACCGTCATGCTCAACGCCCGGAACACCGCCGACCTGAAGCTCCTCGGCAGCAGGGTGAGCGGGGCCGCCGGTGACACCGTGACCGCCCGGGTCACCGTGCACAACCGCGGTCCGGCCTGGGTGGCGTCGCTGGGTGCGGGCGCCTCCGTGGCGAAGGTGCGGTTCCAGGCGCCGCAGGGCACCACCGTCATGGGGCTGCCGGAGGAGGACTGCTGGACCTCGGAGGACGGCGCGTCCCCCACCACCTACTACTGCAGGACGCCGATCTACCTGCACGACAAGGCGTCGCACACCTTCGAGATCCCCCTGCGGATCGACCGGGTGGTGCGCGGCGCACGCACCACCGTCGCCACCGTCAACGACGATCCCGAGCTGAGCATCAGGAAGTTCGACCCGAACCTGCGCAACAACAGCGCGCGGATCGTCGTCAACTGACGCGGCACCCGCGAGGGGGTGGCCCTAGCGGGCCATCTCCTCCTTCAGTGCCGCCACGAACGCGTCCACGTCGTCCTCGGTCGTGTCGAAGGCGCACATCCAGCGGACGTCGCCCGCGGCCTCGTCCCAGAAGTAGAAGCGGAACCGCTTCTGGAGGCGCTCGCTCACGTCGTGCGGCAGGCGGGCGAACACCGCGTTGGACTGCACCGGGTGGAGGATCTCCACGCCGTGCACGGCGCGTACGCCCTCGGCGAGGCGCTGGGCCATCTCGTTGGAGTGGCGGGCGTTGCGCAGCCACAGGTCCCGGGCGAGCAGGGCCTCCAGCTGCACCGACACGAAGCGCATCTTGGAGGCGAGCTGCATGGACAGCTTGCGCAGGTGCTTCATGTGGCTGACGGCGTCCTGGTTCAGGACCACGACCGCCTCGCCGAACAGGGCGCCGTTCTTCGTGCCGCCCAGGGAGAGGATGTCGACCCCGGCGGCGTTGGTGAGCGTGCGCATCGGGACGTCCAGGGTGGCGGCGGCGTTGGCCAGCCGGGAGCCGTCCAGGTGCACCTTCATGCCGTGCGCGTGGGCGTGCTCGCACAGGGCGCGTATCTCGTCGGGTGTGTAGACCGTGCCCAGCTCGGTGGTCTCGGTGATGGAGACGACCTGCGGCATCGCGCGGTGCTCGTCGTCCCAGCCGTACGCCTGCCGGTCGATCAGCTCGGGCGTGAGTTTGCCGTCGGGTGTGGGCACGGTCAGCAGTTTCAGGCCGCCGACCCGCTCGGGCGCCCCGCACTCGTCGACGTTGATGTGCGCGCTCTCGGCGCAGATCACCGCGCCCCAGCGGTCCGTGACCGCCTGGAGGGCGACGACGTTGGCGCCGGTGCCGTTGAAGACCGGGAACGCCTCGGCCGTCGGCCCGAAGTGGCTGCGGACGACACTCTGCAGGTTCTCGGTGTAGGAGTCCTCGCCGTACGCGACCTCGTGCCCGCCGTTGGCCAGGGCCAGGGCGGCGAGCACCTCCGGGTGGGCGCCGGCGTAGTTGTCGCTGGCGAAACCGCGGACCTCGGGGTCGTGATGGCGACGGGCGTCGGTCTTCGGCGGGTTCACGGCTTGTCGGTGAGCCACAGACGGTTTCCGTTCACTTCGGCGGCGGGCTTCTTCCAGACCTCGGTGACGGCCTCGGCCAGGTCCTTGACGTCCGTGAAGCCCGCGAACTTCGCGTTGGGTCGCTCGGCGCGCATCGCGTCGTGCACCAGTGCCTTCACCACCAGGATGGCAGCCGCCGAGGTCGGGCCCTCGGGGCCCCCGGCCTTGCGGAAGTAGTCGGCCATGGCCAGCGTCCACGCCTCGGCGGCGGCCTTGGCGGCGGCGTAGGCGGCGTTGCCCGCGGTGGGCTTGCTGGCACCCGCCGCGCTGATCAGCACGTACCGGCCGCGGTCGCTGCGCTGGAGCGCCTCGTGGAAGGCGAGGGAGGTGTGCTGCACGGTGCGGACGAGCAGCATCTCCAGGAAGTCCCAGTCGTCGAGGCTGGTCCTGGTGAAGGTCTCGCTGCCGCGCCAGCCGCCGACGAGATGGACCAGGCCGTCGACACGGCCGAAGTCCTTCTCGATGCGGGTGGCCCAGTCGTGAGTCGCCCGCAGGTCGAGCAGGTCGACCGTGTCACCGGTGACGGTGGCGCCGCCGGTCGCGTAACTCGCCGCGTCCACCGCCTCCGCCAGCCGCTCCGGGTCGTTGTCCGAGCCGATGACGGTGGCCCCCGCCTCGGCCAGTTTGAGCAGCGCGGCCCGGCCCGCGGGTCCGCCCGCTCCGGCCACCGCGATCACCGCACCGCTGAGCGCCCCGTTCCCCGCCATGGTCTTCGCCTCCTGAGCCGTGGTCTCGCTTCGCTGATCGCTCACGCGGCGATCCGCTCGGCGCCGTCCGCCGTGATGCCCTTGGTGGAGGCGATCACGTTCTTCAGCTTCTTGGACAGTGCCTCATAGAACATGCTCAGCGGAAACTCGTCCGGAAGCACGTCATCGACGAGTTTCCGCGGCGGCTGCGTCACGTCCAGCGCGTCGGGGCCCTTGGCCCACTTCGAGCCCGGGTGCGGGGCGAGGTAGGCGGAGACGAACTCGTACCCGGCGAACCAGTGGACGAGCTTGGGGCGGTCGATGCCGTCGCGGTACAGCTGCTCGATCTCGGCGCACAGCTGGTTGGTGACCTGCGGGGCGCGCTCCCAGTCGAGGGAGAGCTTGTTGTCGGTCCAGCGGACGACCTCGTGCTTGTGCAGGTAGGCGAAGAGCAGCTGGCCGCCGAGGCCGTCGTAGTTGCGTACGCGCTCACCGGTGACCGGGAAGCGGAACATACGGTCGAAGAGGACCGCGACCTGCACGTCACGGGCCTGCGGGACGCCGTCGGCAGCGAGCTTCACGGCCTCCTTGAAGGCGGTGAGGTCGCAGCGCAGCTCCTCCAGGCCGTACATCCAGAACGGCTGGCGCTGCTTGATCATGAACGGGTCGAACGGCAGATCGCCGTGGCTGTGAGTGCGGTCGTGGACCATGTCCCACAGGACGAACGCCTCCTCGCAGCGCTTCTGGTCGTGGACCATCGCGGCGACGTCCTCGGGCAGCTCCAGGCCGAGGATGTCGACGGCGGCGTCGGTGACGCGGCGGAAGCGGGCGGCCTCGCGGTCGCAGAAGATGCCGCCCCAGCTGAAGCGCTCGGGGGCCTCGCGCACGGCGATGGTCTCGGGGAAGAGCACGGCGGAGTTGGTGTCGTACCCCGCTGTGAAGTCCTCGAACTTGATGCCGCAGAACAGCGGGTTGTCGTAGCGGGTGCGCTCCAGTTCGGCCAGCCAGTCCGGCCAGACCATGCGCAGCACGACCGCTTCGAGGTTGCGGTCCGGGTTGCCGTTCTGCGTGTACATGGGGAAGACGACCAGGTGCTGGAGGCCGTCGGCGCGGTTCGCGGCGGGCTGGAAGGCCAGCAGCGAGTCGAGGAAGTCGGGCACCTGGAAGCCGCCGTCGGCCCACAGGCCGAGGTCCTTGACCAGGGCCTCGTGGTAGTCGCGATCGTGCGGGAGCAGCGGGGAGAGTTCCAGGACCGCGTCGGCGACCTGGCGGACGGCGAGTTCGGCGTCGGCCGGGTCGGGCGCGTCCTCGGCGTCGAAGTCGATGGACCCGTCCTGGGACTGCCATGGCCGGATGCGCTCCACGGCATCCTTGAGCACGGGCCATGCCGGGTGCTTCACCACCCTGGCACCGGGAGGAACCCGCTCCCCCGAGCCCACCTGCACAAGAATTTCCGTCATGTCACACCTTCCACGGGAGAATCTCTCGTACGTCGACCGTATACGTACGAGGTTCCTCCCAGCAAGGGATCCCTCGGGAAAATATCCTGCCTCACCCCGCCCTTCACGGCACTTTTTCCTGTCGACCATGCTTGTGCCCGTACGCACGCCGACCATGCCCTCACCCTCTGCACAGGGCCGGTACAGGCGATACGGTCAGATGGGCCGCCAGGCCCCCACTGCCGCCTGTCGACGGAAGAGAGTCGCGTCTTGAACTTCCTCACCATCGGTCACCGCGGAGTCATGGGCGTGGAGCCCGAGAACACCCTCCGGTCCTTCCTCGCCGCGCAGGAGGCCGGCCTGGACGCCATCGAACTCGATCTGCACCTGAGCAAGGACGGCGCGCTCGTCGTCATGCACGACACGGACGTGGACCGCACGACCGACGGCACCGGACCGATCGCCGAGAAGACCCTCGCCGAGCTGCGGGCCCTGGACGCGGGCCGCGGTGAGCGGGTGCCGGTCTTCGAGGAGGTCCTGGAGGCCGTTCAGGCGCCCCTCCAGGCGGAGATCAAGGACGCGCAGGCGGCGCGGGCCCTGGCGCAGGTCATGAACGAGCGGGGGCTGGCCGGGCGGGTGGAGGTGTCCTCGTTCCACGACGAGGCCATCGCCGAGATCAAGCCCCTGGTGCCGGGTGTGCGCACCGCGCTGATCGCCAGCCGCTACGGCACCGACATCGTGGACCGCGCCGTCGCGGCCGGTGCCGAGACCGTCTGCCTGAACATCAGGCGGCTCACCCTGGAGATCGTGGAGCGCGCCCGCAAGGCCGACCTGAGGATCATCGGCTGGGTGGTGAACACGCAGGACCATCTGCGTCTCGTCCGCGCCTTCGGCCTGGACGGCGCGACCACCGATCACCCGGACATCAAGCGCACGGGCCGTTTCACGGCGTAGTGGCTAGGCGAGCTCCTTGATCAGCAGCTCGAACTCCAGGTCGTCGCGCTGCGGGATGCCGAAGCGCTCGTCGCCGTACGGGAACGGGGTCGTCCGTCCCGTACGGCGGTAGCCGCGCCGCTCGTACCAGGCGATGAGGTCGTCGCGCACGGAGATGACGGTCATGTGCATCTCCGTCACGCCCCACGTCTCGCGCGCCTGCCGCTCCGCCTCCGCGATGATCACCTTGCCGAGGCCCGCGCCCTGGAGCCGGGGGCTGACCGCGAACATGCCGAAGTAGGCGTGCTCCCCCCGGTGCTCCAGCTGGCAGCAGGCGACGATCCGCCCCTCCCGCTCCACCGTCAGCAGCCGGCCGTCGGGCGACTTGACGACGGCCAGCACACCCTCCGGATCGGTCCGCTGCCCTTGGAGGATGTCCGCCTCGGTGGTCCACCCGGCCCGGCTCGCGTCACCCCGGTACGCCGACTCGATCAGCACGACCAGCTCGTCCACGTCGGCGTCCGTGGCATCGCGGTAGGTCAGTCCGTGGGCGGCGGTGTCCATGGGCGTGCGTCTCCGTTTCGTGGCGCGCTGGGGCAGGGACGAGAGTAACTCCACGACTAGCCTCCAGTGCATGGTGCACGTACTCAGCAGCCGGATTCTGCTCCGCCCCACCGACCCCGAGCGGTCCCGTGCCTTCTACGGCGAACAACTCGGGCTCGCCGTGTACCGGGAGTTCGGCACGGGACCGGAACGCGGGACGGTCTACTTCCTCGGCGGTGGCTTCCTGGAGGTCTCGGGCCGGTCCGAGACCCCGCCGGCGCCGGCCACGCGGCTGTGGCTTCAGGTCGACGACGCGGGGGCGGCGCAGGCCGAGCTGCGGGCGAAGGGCGTGGAGATCGTACGGCCGCCGGTGAAGGAGCCCTGGGGGCTGGTCGAGATGTGGATCGCGGATCCGGACGGGACGCCGATCGTGCTGGTGGAGGTCCCGGCGGACCATCCGATGCGCTACCGGCCGGGCATCTGAGGTCACCTGCCCTACCGCCCGGGCAGCTGGGGTCACCCGGGGCGGTGCTCCCAGCCGCGGTCGGTACGGGTCAGCTCGCCAAAGCCCGCGCCCGTCAGGTGGCCGAACATGGTGCTGTCGGCGGCGGATTCGCAGGCGACGAGCCGGTCGACACCACACAGGCGGAGCCAGTCGGCGGCCTGGCCGAGCAGCCAGTGCTCCAGTCCGGTGCCGTACTGCGCGGGGTCGATGTGCAGGTTGCCGATGTCGGCCAAGCCGGCGGCGCGGGCGTGGCGTTCCGGGCGGGCCAGGGCCGTGTCGATCTCGACGAAGCCGAGGGCGCCGGTGTCGGCGCGGACGGTGAAGCGAGTGCCGCACTCCCCCAGCGTGCGCTCGATCGTGACGCCCGGCCGGGGCTCGGCCGCGGGCAGGTCGGCCACCCGGGCGATCAGGATGACCTCGGTGTCCCCGACGTGCGCGAAGCCCGCGCGTTCGTAGACGGCGCGGACGTGCGGCCAGTTGCGGGGCAGGCCGTGGACGAGAGGGGCGGGCAGCGCGCCGTCGGCATACCGGACGCGGGCGTTCCAGCGGGCGCACTGTGCCAGGCCCGCCCGCATCAGCAGGTCCGCGGCCTGGTCGGTGTCCGGCCAGAAGGACGCCGCCGGACGGCACACGAACCAGTCGATCCGGCGGCGTCCCGGTAGGCCTCGCCGACCTCGGCGTCGGCGCGATAGCGCAGCAGGTGGGCCGCGGCGACGACGTACTCGCGCTGCTCGGCGACGAGCGTCGTCCGCTCGGCCACCCACGGGTCGGTGATGAACTCGCCGGGCTGCCGCTCCAGGTCGCTCAGGACGGTGTTGACCGAGACCGAGACGCCGGGGACGACGGCCGCCACGTGCGTGTTGACCAGGTCGGTGAGCTGGTCGCGGTCGGCTCGGCGGAAGGGGCGCACCTCGAGCGCGGGCATGGAAGACCTCCGGGCAGGGTGAAGGAGCTGAGGAGCTGGAGGCCGCCACGCGGTGCGGTACGGGGGTGAGGGTACGTCGGGGCCCGGTGCGGCACACCAGTGGGTTTCCCCGATGGCAGGGAGAACGGACCGCGGCTTAGCGTGCTGGAGAGGCTCATGCCCGGGACTCCCTGCGGAAGGAACGCCATGAAGCTCGACGCACCGGTGACCGGCGGGCCCTGCTGGACCGAGCTGGGGACCACCGACCTGCAGGCGGCCCAGCGGTTCTACACGAGGCTGTTCGGCTGGCGGCCCGAGACGGACCCGCGTCAGGAGGCGGGCGGTTACACCGTCGCGCACCTCGGGGACGCGGCCGTCGCCGCGCTCGCCCCGCTGTACCAGCCGTCGCAGCCGGTCGCGTGGAACGTGTCGTTCGCGGTGACCGACGCGGACGCCACCGCCCGTGAGGTGACGGAAGCGGGCGGGACGCTGCTGTTCGGGCCGATGGGCGTGTTCGACATGGGCCGTTTCGCGGTGGCCGCCGATCCGGGCGGTGCCGTGTTCCAGGTGTGGCAGGCGGAGACCTTCCCGGGCGCCGGGCTGTTCAACGCGCCCGGTTCGCTGGGCTGGGTGGAGCTGTACACCCGGGATCCCGAACAGGCCGTGGCCTTCTACAGGCGGGTGTTCGGCTGGAGCGTCAACGCCTCGGAGCGGTACACCCAGTGGGGCGTCGACGGGGCGGACTTCGGCGGCATGGTGACGATGGACGACAAGTTCCCGCCCGAGGTTCCGGCGCACTGGCTGCCGTACTTCACCGTGGCGGACGTGGACGCCACGACCGCCGTCGTCCAGAAGCTCGGCGACGTCCTGATGGTCCCCACCTCCGTCCCCGACGGACCGCGCATCGCGGTGCTGCGGGACCCGCAGGGGGCGATGTTCGGTGTGTACCGGGCGGGCGACGAGGACTGAGGCGACGGTGTGTGACGCCGGGGCCGTCGTTTGCGTTGAAGTGGGCTCCAGCTCCTAGCGTCGTGCGTACGACCTCCCGGAGGGAAGAGACCGTGCGTTACACACTGTTCGGCAAGACCGGTCTGCGCGTGAGCGAGCTGAGCCTCGGCGCGATGACCATCGGCGACGACTGGGGCTGGGGTGCCGGCAAGGAGGCCAGCGCCCGGATCGTCGACGCCTACGCGGAGGCGGGCGGCAACTTCATCGACACCGCCAACAACTACACCGACGGCAGCTCGGAGCGGATCCTCGGGGAGCTGCTCCAGGGCCGCCGCGACACGTTCGTGCTGGCCAGCAAGTACACCTGCGGGATCCGCGACGGCGACGTCAACGCCGCGGGCAACCACCGCAAGAACCTGGTCCAGTCGGTCGAGGCGAGCCTGGAGCGGCTGCGCACCGACCGGCTGGACGTGCTGTGGGTCCACGCCCGGGACAACTTCACGCCGGTCGAGGAGGTCATGCGGGCCCTGGACGACCTCGTCCGCACGGGGAAGGTCCTGTACGTCGGCGTCTCGGACTGGCCGGCCTGGGAGATCGCGCAGGCCAACACCCTGGCGGAGCTGCGGGGCTGGACCGCGTTCGCCGGTTCGCAGCTGCGCTACAGCCTGCTGGAGCGGACCCCGGAACGCGAGCTGCTGCCCCAGGCCCGGGCGTTCGACCTGGCTGTGCTGGCATGGGCGCCGCTCGCGGCCGGGAAGCTCACCGGCAAGTACCGCAGGGGCGAGGCGGGGCGGCTGGACACCACGGGCGGTGACGTCGACCCGCGCGAGGAGGCGGTGATCAGTGCCGTCCTGGAAGTCGCCGAGCAGGGCGGCTGGAGCCCGGCCCAGGTGGCACTGGCCTGGCTGCTGGCCCGGCAGGGCAACGTGGTCCCGATCATCGCGGCGACCAGGGAGAGCCAGCTCGCCGACAATCTGGCCAGCGTCGACGTCCGCCTCGACGCGGATGCCCTCGCCCGCCTCGACGAGGTGAGCGCGGTGCCGCTGGGCTTCCCGCACGACTTCGTCCGCGAACCGGCCATCACCCGGAACATCTACGGCGACCGCTGGCCGGCCATCGAGGACCGCCGCTCCACGCATCGCCGCACGGCGCACGAGGTGCTCTGACCGGTGAGCCGGGCCGCTGCGCCCCTGGGCGACGGCCGGTTGATGGTCAGCTCCGCAACGCGCCCAGGCGGCCTTCCAGCTGGCCGAGCAACTCACCGAGCAGGGCAGCCAGTTCACCCTGCTCGGGGCCGTCCAGGCCGGACAGGGCGGCGGTCTCGTAGGCGAGCTGGGCAGGCAGGATGCCGTCGACGAGCTCACGACCGGCGTCGGTGAGGCGCAGGTGGGCGACACGGCGGTCGCGGGCGTCGCCGCGGCGTTCGACCAGGCCGCGTTCGGTCAGCTGCTTGAGGCGCTTGGTGACGGCGGCGCCCGAGGAGAAGGTCTCCCGGGCCAGCTCCCCGGGCGTCAGCTCGTGCCCGGTGCGGCGCAGCGCGCCGAGCAGGTCGAACTCGGGACGGCTGAGCCCCGCCCTGCGCAGGGGCGCGTCCTCGGCCTGCTGGAGGAGGGCGGCGCAACGGTTGATCCGCCCGATGATCTCCATCGGCCCGGTGTCGAGCCCGGGGTGCACGGCCTGCCACTGCCGGACGACGGCGGCGACGGTATCGCCCCTCCGGCGGCCGACGAGGTCCCCATTGACGGCAGAGGCGTCACCGGACGGATCCCGTCCAGCCGTCGGGGCCTCACCGTCTGGACCTCCATCAGCCGAAGCGTCATCGGCCGGGGTCCGTCCAGACTCAGGGGCCTCGCCGCCGAAGGCTCCTCCAGCCGCAGAACTCCCGCCGACCACATCACCTTCAGCCGCAGGGGTCTCGCCGCCCGGGCCCCCTCCAGCCGCCCGGGCCCGTTCCGCGAGGTCCTCTCCCGCCCTCTGGGGCTCATCAGCCACCCGGCTGTCCCCCGCCAGCTCCCCACCGGCCACCGGCTTCGGGCCCGGCTCCGGTTCCGGGCCGCCCCCTGGCCCGCCCCCGTTGGGCGATGGTCCATCCGTCGCCGTCATGGCCGTGCGTCCTCCGTCTCTGTGTCCTTGCCCCGGTCAGGGAGCAGCCCCTGGCGTCGTGCCGTCGCCGCGAGCGTACGGTGCCCGGACTGTTCGGCGAGCACGACCCGCTCCTGGGGAAGGGCGCGCTGCCACCATTCGCCGGCCGCGGCGTCGGCGGTGGCGCGCAGGTCGACCAGGGCGACGGCGAGTCCGCGGCGGGCGGCTTCCAGGGCGGCGGCGTCGGGATCCGGCTCGGCCAGGAGGCGGGCGGCGCGCTCACGGGCCCGGTCGGCGGCGGTCAGGGCGCGTTCGACGCGGTCACCGGCACGCCGGTTGGTGACGGCCACGGCGGCGGCGAAGCCGACCAGGGCTCCGACGACCGTGTCCACGATCCGCTCCGTCATCAGCTCGCCCGGCTTCTGGTACCCGGCGAACTCGGTGATGAGCAGCGCCATGGGGGTCACGCAGACGCTGCCGAGCCAGTAGTTGCGGCTGATCAGCAGCTCGGCGCCGAAGCTGAACGCGAGGCAGCACAGCACGAGGGCCGCCTGGCCCAGGTGCGCGAGCGGTACGACGGCCGCGAAGACGAGCACCCCGACGACGTTGCCCACGACGCGCTGCACGGCCCGGCTCCAGGTCAGGGCGACGTTCGCCTGGTAGAGCGAGGCGGCCGTGACCAGCGCCCAGTAGGGGCGGCCGATACCGAGGGCCAGGGAGGCGTAGCCGGCGAGCGCGCAGCCGAGCGCGGTGCGTACCGCGAGCGGGGTCAGCGGGCCCAGCCGCGCCCAGAGGCCGCAGGCCGCGTCCACACCGAGCAGTTCGTCGGCTGCTGCCGGCGGCAGCCCGGCCTGCGGGACGGGCCCGGTGCCGCGCAGCGCGCCCGCCCACGCACGCAGGCGGTCGGCGTCGGCGTCCGTCGGCGCGGCGAGGGCCACCTCGGCACGGACGACGAGCCGTTCGAGCGCGCGCCGGGTACGGGACGGGGCGCCGGCGGACAGCAGCGACTGCCAGGCGGCCTGCACGGCGGCGTAGCCCGCGGCACGGGCCCGGGCATGGCCCTCACCGGTGCCGCCCGTGTCGGCGTACGCGGCGGCGGCCTTCAGCGCGGCGGCGGTGGCGCGGCGCTCCGGACCGTGCGGGCGGACCAGCGCGGGTGCCATGCAGACCAGCCACGCCCACACACCCGTCGCGGCGGCCAGCGCCAGATGGCCGGGGACCTGGGCGAGGGTTTGCGGCGCGAACAGGGAGGCGGAGCTGACGAACGTGAGGACGACATGGCCGGGCGGTCCGACGCGGGTGGTGTCGCACAGCACCTTCTGCGCGGCGGCCAGCAGAGCGCCGACGGTGACCAGCACGACGGCGCTGCCGGTGAGCGAGGCCGCCACCAGGGCGGCGGCGAGCCCGCCGAGCATGCCGAGCACGACCCACACCAGGGCCCGGGCCCGGGCGGCGTACGGCCGGTTGTGGGCGTACAGCGCGCACAGGGATCCGGCCATCGTGTACAGCGCCAGGTCGAGCCGGCCGAGCGCCAGCAGGGTGAGGCTGGGCGGGGCGATCGCCGCGACCACGCTCAGCGCGGGCTTGAACCAGATGTCCGAGGGATGGCCGACGCGCAACACGCCCGCCAGTGGGAGACGCCGGGCGGGCGGGGAGACGGGGGCGGGGGTCGCGCTGCTCATACGAGCAAGATTAGCAGGTGTTTTACTCGTAAAACATACATTCTCATCTGCTGTGCTCCGTCGAATGCTCCCCGTGTACACCCTTGCGCTCGCGTGCGCGCCACCTCACCCGGGCATCGAATGACCGACTGTTTCGGGCTGACCGACTGCCGAGCGGGGAGGTGCGCGTGCACGGACCGGCTTCGTCCGGCTGGCTGCTGGTGGCGCTCTGCGCGGTGACCGGCGCCTACTGCCTGGTGCGGATGCGCAGCGGCGCCGGGGAGCAGCGCAGCGCTGCGGGCGGCGAGGCGCTGATGGCTCTCGGGATGGCCGCGATGGCCGTGCCGGCGGCCGTGTTCACTCCGCCCTCGTGGGCCTGGCCCGCCTACGCGGCGGTGTTCGGGGTGGCCGCGCTGCCCGCGCTGTGGGCGGCGCGGGCCGGAGCCCATCACCTCCACCACCTGGTGGGGTCCGGGGCCATGGTCTACATGTCCGTCGTCATGGCCGGTGCTCCCGCACACGCGCACGGACAGGGGGGATCGGGAGTCCCGCTCCTGACGGGTGCTCTGCTGTTCTACTTCGCCGGATACGTGCTGCTGACCGGCGTCCGGCTGGTGCCGGTGGCCGCCGTGGCGGGAAGCGGGGCCGGGGGCGTCGGGCCCGGCGGCTGGGGCGACCGGCCGGAGCTGGCGCGGGCCTGCCGGCTGTCCATGGGGATCTCGATGGTCGCGATGCTGCTGACGCTGTGAGAGTGCCGTCCCGGCACGCCGTACGGATTCGTTGCCTGCGTCACTTCGGCGTCACAAGTCGTACCCCTGAGCGGCGCCGCACTCATAGGCTGCGCCTCATGATGCTCCCCGCGGCACTGTTGCTGCTCGGCGCCCTGATCGCAGTGGTCGCTCCCCGGCTGCTCGCCCGGGCGGACTGGCCGGATCGTGAGCCGGTCGTGGCGCTGTGGGTGTGGCAGTGCGTGGTGGCGGCCGTGCTCGTGTGCTGCGCGCTGTCGATGACGCTCAGCGCGGCAGCGGCCTGGCACGCGGTCGGCGGGCACGTCTTCGCGACGGCGCCGAGCCCGGTCGTCGAGGCGTACGCGCCCGGCACGGCGGGCCCCTGGGCGGCGGCCACCGCCGTGGCGCTGGCCGTCGGCGGACTGTGGAGCGCGGCGATGCTGGTCCGCGAGATCGGCGGGGCACGCGCCCGGGGCCGCCGCAGGCGTGCCGATCTGCTGGTCAGGGCGCCGCTGCTGCCGGGCGAGGTGGCCGTGTCCGGCCGGCTCGTCGTCCTGGAGAGCGAGCAGCCCGACGCCTGGTGGCAACCCGGCACTCCGCCGCAACTGGTCGTCACGACGGCCGCGTTGCGACGGCTGAAGGGCCGGCAACTGGACGCCGTGCTCGCCCACGAGCAGGGGCACGCGCGGGCCCGGCACGACTGGCTGCTGAACTGCTCCTCCGCACTGGCGGGCGGCTTTCCGCAGGTGCCGGTGTTCGCGGCGTTTCGCGACGAGATGCACCGCCTGGTCGAACTCGCCGCCGACGACACGGCGTCCCGCCGCTTCGGCCGCCTGACCACGGCCCTGGCCCTGGTCGAACTCAACGAGCACCGCGGCGTGTTCGGCCCCTGCCCGACGCCGCTGGCGCATGTCCCGGCGCGGGTGCACCGGTTGCTCACTCCCCCGGACCGTCTGCCCGCGGCACGCCGGCTGCGGCTGACGGCGACGGCCGCGCTGGTGCCCGTGGTGCCGGTGCTGGTGGCGTTCGCACCTGGGCTGCGGGCGCTGGGATAGCCCGACGCGTGCGGCCCGGGGGCACCGGCGGCGTGCGCGCCGGTTTCGGGCGCTTCAGGGTGGCACCAGGAGGGCGCCAGGGGACACACCGGGTGACGTCAGGGTGGCCGAAGCGTGCCGTCCGGGGCCCGAAGATCGTCACCGTACTGGATCCGGAGCCCCCGGTTCGGCGAGGATCGCATCATGCACACCCCGACCGTCGACTCCCCGCCCCGCCCGCAGCACCGCACCGCCGCCCGGTCGGCCGGCGTCCTGGCGCTGTGCTCCGTCCTGCTACTGACCCTCGTCGCGACCAGATGGAGCCCGCTGATCAGCGCGGACGGAGACATCTCCGCCACCACCCACCGCTGGGCGGTCGAGGAATCCGGCATCACCCAGGCGTGCCGCATCCTCACGGACTGGGTGTGGGACCCGTGGACCATGCGACTGCTGTGCGCGGTCGTCGTCGTGTGGCTGGTCGTGCGGCTCGCGGCGCGCTGGACGGCGGTGTGGCTGGCGCTGGCCGTCACGCTGGGCACGCTGTTCCAGCAGGCCCTCAAGGCGGCGGTGGACCGCCCCCGTCCCATCTGGCCCGACCCTGTCGACTCGGCCCACTACGCGGCCTTCCCGTCGGGCCACGCCATGACCGCCACAGTCGTGTGCGGCCTCCTCCTGTGGCTCCTGCGCCGTCACGGCGTCGGCCGTGCCGTGTGGCGTACGGCCGTGACCGTGGCCGTCGTGTCCGTGGTCGGCGTGGGGCTGACCCGTGTCTGGCTGGGCGTCCACTGGCCGTCGGACGTGGTGGGGGGCTGGCTGCTGGGCGCGACGGTGGTGGCCCTGGCCGTGTGGACGCACGAGCACCGGCAGCCGCGCACCCACCCGGACACCACCGCCTCGTAGGATCGCCCCATGACGGCTGTGCTGTTCGACTTCTCCGGAACGCTCTTCCGTGTCGAGTCCACCGAGTCCTGGCTGCGCGGCGTCATGGCCGGCGCCGGAGTCCCCTGCACCGAGGCGGAGTTGACCGCCACCGCGCGGGCGCTGCAAGCGGTCGGCGCGCTGCCGGGCGGTGGCGACCCCGCGCGGGTGCCCGAGGAACTCACCGACACCTGGCTGGTCCGGGACCAGAGCGCCGCCCTGCACCGGGCCGCCTACACCGGCCTCTCCCGCCTGGTCACGCTGCCCGACCCGGCGTTGCACGACGCGCTGTACGACCGCCATATGACACCGGCGGCGTGGACCCCGTACCCGGACGCCGTCGAGGTGCTCCGCACGCTGCGGGAGCGGGGCATCCCCGTCGGGGTGGTCAGCAACATCGGCTGGGATCTGCGCCCGGTGTTCCGCGAGCACGGCCTGGACGCCTACATCGACGCGTACGTCCTGTCGTACGAGCACGGCATCCAGAAGCCCGACCCGCGGCTGTTCGCCACCGCCTGCGAGGCGCTCGGCGCCGATCCGCGCCGGACGCTCATGGTCGGCGACGACCGCAGGGCGGACGGCGGGGCCACCGCCCTGGGCTGCGAGGTGCACTTCGTGGACCACCTGCCGGTGACCGACCGGCCGGACGGACTGCGTCCGGTCCTGGGCCTGGTGGGTTGAGGCCGCACCAGGCCGCTGGTCACACAGCCATCTGCTCGCCTGCCTCGGACGATCCCCCGTGTCGCCCGAGGCAGACGGCATCGCCGGCTCGGACCGCGAGGTCCTGGCCGGACGTCTCCGAGTATAGTTGGCTGGCAGCCAGTCAACGCAGGAGTTACAGCATGTGCCCGCGCAGCGCCTCGGTCAATGAACAGTTGCGGAGGCGTTCGAAGGAGCGACTTCTCCAGGCGGCGATCGAGCTGGTCGGCGAGCGCGGCTTCGAGGCCACGACGCTCGGTGACATCGCCGACCGGGCGGGCTCGGCCCGCGGGCTGGTCTCGTACTACTTCCCGGGCAAACGCCAGCTCGTGCAGTCCGCCGTGCACCGGCTGATGCACCGCACGCTGGAGGAGGCGCTGGAGCGCGAGCCGCGTACCGAGGACGGCCGGGAGCGGATGGCCCGGGCCATCGACGCGATCCTGGGCCTGGCCAGGGACCGGCCCGTGCTCATGCGCCAGCACATGGCGGGGCTGTTGCAGGCCGAGGGCTTCGTACCCTGCCCGGAACAGCGGCGCTTGGCCGAACTGCTGCGGGACACCGTCGCCCGGCACGGGTCGCGGGACGTCGACAGCGACTACCCGATGCTGCGCGCCCTGCTGATGGGTGCCGTGTACGCCGCCCTGGTGCCGGGGGTGCCGATGCCGGTCCCGGTGCTGCGGGCCGAGCTGTTCAAGCGCTACCAGCTCGACTGGGAGCTTGGCCTCCCGCCGGAGACCGGAGCCTCCGGCGGGCGGAGTGACAGGGATCTGTCGCGGTTCTTCGCGACCGGTGCCGCACCGCAGTGCGGTCCGACGGGTCAGCCGAAGTAGTCCGGCTGTGTCTGGACGTTGAGCTCCCGCAGGTGGATCCACCGTGCCGGGTCCGTGCGCCGGTCCTTGATCTTCAGGACGTCGAAGCCCTTGGTGATCTCGTTCGAGTAGATGTAGCCGTTGTAGTAGTAAGCCGACCACGAACCGCCGAAGGTCAGCCGGTCGGTGCTCGCCGGGCCGCGTTCGAAGTAGGCGATCTCCCTGGGCTTCGACGAGTCGGTGAACTCCCAGACGGACACACCGCCCTGGTACCAGGCCTGGACCATCAGGTCCCTGCCCTTCACCGGGATCAGCGAGCCGTTGTGGGCCACGCAGTTCTCGGTGTCCGCCTGGTGGCGGGAGATCTTGAAGTAGGTGCGGAAGACGAGCTTGCGCTCGTCGCCCTTGCCGACGATGTCGTAGATGCCGTCGGCACCGCGGTTCGGGCCGGTCGCCGCGTTGCAGGTGGCCGCGGGGCCGCCGCCCAGCTCGTCGGTGAACACGACCTTGTTCGCCTTCTGGTTGAAGGTCGCCGAGTGCCAGAAGGAGAAGTTGACGTTGTCCTGCACCCGGTCGATGACCTTCGGGCGCTCCGGGTCCTTGACGGAGAACAGGATGCCGTCCCCCATGCAGGCGCCCGCGGCCAGGTCCTTTGAGGGCAGCACGGTGATGTCGTGGCAGCCGGTGGTCTTGGAGACGCCCGGATTGGCGGGCCCGCCCGGATTGCCGCCGCCGTCCGGCCCCTCACCGGGGAACAACACGGGGAAGCCCACGACCGCCGCCTTCTCGGGGGCGTTGCGCGGCACCTTGATGACGGAGATGCCGTCGTGCGGCGGCCGGCAGTCGGGGTAGGCGGCGTTCGGCGCGTACGAGGAGACGTAGACGTAGACGTTGCGGCGCTCGGGCACCAGCGTGTGGGTGTGCGAGCCGCAGGCGGTCTCGACGGCGGCGACGTACCTCGGGTTCCGCTTGTCGCTGATGTCGAAGACCTTCATGCCCTCCCACGAGGACTTCTCGGTCGCCGGCTGTGTGGTACTGCTGCAACTGCTGTCGCTGCGCGAGGAGTCGGTGGACAGGAACAGCAGGTCGCCGGAGACGGAGATGTCGTTCTGCGAGCCCGGGCACAGCACCTGCGCGACCGTCTTCGGTGCCCTGGGATCGCCGATGTCGAAGATGCGGAAGCCGTCGTAGTTGCCGGCGAAGGCGTACCTGCCCTGGAAGGCCAGGTCCGTGTTGATGCCGGGCAGCACGTCCTTGGGGATGTTGGCGACGTGCTCGATGTTGGCGGAGTGGACGATCTCGTCCTGGCCGGGTATCTCGCCGTTCGCGATGGCCTCGCGCGCCTCGGCCCGCGCGCTCTCGGAGACCTCCTTCGGCGTGGGCGGCGCGTCCCCCGGGTCGGGGGTGGCCCCTGCCGGCGCCGCCACGAGGAGCGCGGCCAGCAGTCCGCCGGCGATCGCGCCGGCTCCCAGGCGTCTGCGGCGTGTTCTGCGGTCGTTCAACAGGATCACTGTTTTCCTCCCTGGTGCCGTTCGCTGCGGAACGGTTCACGCACCACGCAGTATCGTCCTCGTCATGCACATATCAATAGACCGCAATCCGCCTGCCGCAGGAGGTCGTTGTGCTCTTCCGTCGCGCGTCCCGTACGTCCGCCGTCACGACGGGGCTGGTCGCCCTGGCCGCCCTCACGGCCGGGGGCTGCGACTCCGGTCCGGACCGGAAGCCGGCCGCCGCGGACGGGCCTGCCGTGATCGCGCCGGGTGAGCCCGGCGAGGCGAACCGCACCCTGTCGGCCGAGGAGGCCGCCGACCAGCACTCGGAGAACGACTCCCCCAACTCGGCGGATGTCTCCTACGCCCGCATGATGATCGACCACCACGCCCAGGCTCTGGTGATGACCGAACTCGCCCCGCGGCGCGCCGAGTCGGCGCAGGTGAAACGGATCGCCGAACGGATCGCCGCCGCCCAGAAGCCGGAGATCGAGGCCATGAAGGGCTGGCTGAAGTCGCACGGCAAGCCACTGAAGGCAGAGCGGCACGAGCACGCCGTGATGCCCGGGATGGCCACCGAGGCACAACTGAACGAGCTCCGCGCCGCCGGCGGGAAGACGTTCGACCAGCTCTTCCTGACGCTGATGACGACCCATCACCAGGGCGCGATCACGATGGCCACCGACGTGAAGGGACAGGGCAACAACATCCGGATCGAGGAGATGGCCGACGAGGTGATCGCCCAGCAGACGAGCGAGATCACACGGATGCGGGACATGCTCTAGGCGGGGCCCCGGCAGGCTTGCGGTCCCGGTCGCGCCCCGGGGCCGGACCCGCTCAGCGCCGGGCGCGGCGCGCCGTCAGGAGCCCGGCGTCCCGGGCCTGGCCGATCAGCCTGAGGGACTTGCGGCGGCTGTGCCCGGTCGCGCACATCACGGCGAGGACCGGATCGGCACCGTCCCGCTGGGCCGCGCGGTACTCCTGCGCGACCAGCCACCGCCCCTGCGCACCGAGCGGCCAGGCCGGCCGGGCACGCCGCCCCCGGCCTCCCCGGTCCTCGGGAGCCGTCGCGGCACCGGCGCAGCACGCCTCGGCCAGCGAGTCCTCGATCCAGTCGGCGAGCACCGCCAGGTCGTCGAGAGACAGCGCGGGCTGCGCCCGTACGTCCTCGACGCCGACGCATCCCCCGGCCACGACGGCCAGTGCGTCGACGTGGGCGCCGTCCGTGAAGGCCAGCCGGACGTCGAACCACCGCGTGGCGTCCCCGTTCTCCCGCACTTCCCACGCGGGCCGCACGGACACCGCGCTGTCCACCGGCGAGCGATCAGAAAGATTGAGAAAGGATGCTTCCAGCATACACAGAACGTAACCGAATGATCACATTCCCTACAGATCGGACACGCACCCCGATCGGAGCACAGCACCCTGTCAGCGGAGCCCGGCCGGTGCGATGCTGGAGGCATCAGCGCTCTCGTGAGATCCCTCGGGATCCCCGGGTAAGGAGTTCCGCCGTGCTGCGAGTCGCCGTCGTAGGCTCCGGGCCGAGCGGGTGCTACACCGCCCAGAGCCTCGTCCAGCAGAACCCCGAGGTGCGCGTCGACGTCCTGGACCGGCTGCCGTGCCCGTACGGCCTGGTCCGCTACGGCGTGGCTCCGGACCACGAGAAGATCAAGTCGCTCCAGAACAACCTGCGCACCATCCTGGAGCACGACCGGGTCCGGTTCCTCGGAGGTGTCCAGGCGGGCCCCGGCGGGGTGCCGGTCGCCCGGCTGCGGGAGCTCTACCACGCGGTGGTGTACTGCGTGGGCGCCGCCACCGACCGGCATCTGGGCATCCCCGGGGAGGAGCTGCCGGGCAGCTGGTCGGCGACGCAGTTCGTGTCCTGGTACAGCGCCCACCCGGACGCCGTGGACGCCGGATTCCTGCGGGAGGCCCGGTCGGCCGTGGTGATCGGCGTCGGGAATGTCGCCGTGGACGTCACCCGGATGCTGGCGCGCGGCCTGGCCGAGCTCAGCCCGACCGACATGCCACAGGCGGCCCTGGCCACACTGGCGGCGAGCCAGGTGACAGAGATCCACATGGTGGGCCGGCGCGGCCCGTCCCAGGCCCGCTTCACCACCAAGGAGCTACGCGAACTGGGCACCCTGCCGGAGACCGACGTCATCGTGGACCCGGCGGAGCTGGCCCTGGACCCCGGATACACCGACCCGTCCGCCCTGCCCGCCGTACAGCGCCGCAACGTGGAGGTCCTGCGTGGCTGGGCCGAGACACCGCCGAGCGGCGCCCCCCGCCGGATCCGGCTGCGCTTCTTCCTCCGTCCGGCCGCACTGCTCGCCGAGCGGGGCCACGTGGGCGCGGTACGGTTCGAGCGGACGGCACCGGACGGGCACGGCGGCGTGACGGGCACGGGCTGGTTCGAGGACGTCGAGGCGCAGTTGGCGCTGCGCTCGGTGGGCTATCGCGGAGTGCCGCTGGAAGGGCTGCCGTTCGACCCGGACAGCGGCACGGTGCCGAATCTGGCCGGGCGCGTCCTGCGCGAGGGCGTCGTCACACCCGGCGAGTACGTGGCCGGCTGGATCAAGCGGGGCCCGACGGGCGTCATCGGTACGAACCGCCCCTGCGCGAAGGAGACGGCGACATCGCTGCTGGAGGACGCCCCCGCGCTCGCCATGAAGGCCGTACCCGACGACCCCCTCGCGGCCTTGCGCGCCGAAGGCACCGACGCGGTCGAATGGACGGGCTGGCAGTCGATCGAGCGAGCGGAGGCGGAACTGGGCGCATCGCTGGGCCGCGGAGTGGTCAAGCTCCCGGACTGGCAGTCCCTGATGAACGCCGCGCAGGGCAACAGGCTCTAAGACCGCCCGGCCTGCCGGCCCGCCGCGTCGAGCAGGGCATCCAACAGCCCCGGAAACAGCTCGTCCAGATCGTCCCGCCGCAGCCCGTTCATCTTGGCCGTCCCCCGGTACACCTGCCGAATCACCCCACTCTCCCGCAGCACCCGGAAGTGATGGGTGGGCAAGCCGGAGACGAGGCTGCCGGTAGCCGCGGTGGGATTGATCACCGATGTCGAGCAGGCCGAGAAGATCCTGGCCAACGGCGAGGCCGAGCGGTCCTGCCGGGCCGCGAGCTGCTGCGCAACCCCTCGTGGGCCCGGCAGGCGGCGCGGGAACTCGGCGGTGAGGTGCGGGTGCCGGACCAGTACCACCGGTCGGTCTGGGTCGGCACCCGCACCCCGAGGCACACCGCCCACGTCAACCGGTCGCGCACGCCGTCCCGTTGAGCGTGAACGCGGCCGGAGCGGCGCTGTTGCCGCCGTGACCGGCCTGGTAGCCGATGCTCACGCTCGCGCCGGGCGCGATGGTGCCGTTGTAGGACGCGTTGGCAGCGGTCACCGACCCGGACGAGGGCGTGTACGTGGCGCCCCAGCCGCCCGTGATCGTCTGCCCGGCGGGGATCGTGAAACCGAGCTTCCAGCCGTTGACCGTCGTCGTACCGGTGTTGGTGATCGTCACGGAGGCGGTCAGGCCGGTGTTCCAGGCGTTCACCGCGGCCGTCACCTTGCAGGCGCCGGGCTGGGGCTGGGGAGCCGGGCCCGGCTTGTCGAGGCCGAAGAAGGTGAGCACCCGGGATGCCATGCCGTGGGCGTACAGGTTGTGGCCGACGCCCTGGAGGCTGACGGCTTCCACGGGCGCCTGGTCGCCCGTGCCGCCGTAGCGGGTGCGGATCCAGCCGGACTGGGGTGTGTCGGTGGCGGCCGGGGTCTGGCTCACGCCCTGCACGTTCGTCCACTGTTTGATCTGCTCCCCGAAGTTGGGGTAGCGCAGGACGTCGTCCTCGGTGCCGTGCCAGATCTGCATCCGCGGGCGGGGGCCGCTGTAACCGGGGTACGCGTTCCGGACCAGGTCGCCCCACTCCTTCGGGGTGCGGGTGATCGTGCCGCCCGAGCAGTTGCTGTTCCACTCGGAGCCGTCGGTGGTGGCGAAGCAGGCGAACGGCACGCCGGAGAAGGCGGCGCCCGCCGCGAACACGTCGGGGTAGTCGCCGAGCAGGACGTTCGTCATCATCGCGCCGGAGGAGATGCCGGTGGCGAACACCCGGCCGGTGTCGGCGTCGTAGGTGCGGGTCACCCAGTCGATCATCGACTTGATGCCGACCGGGTCGCTGCCGCCGCCGCGGCGCAGTGCCTGGGGCGAGGAGACGTCGAAGCACTTGCTGCTGCGTGTGACGGACGGGTAGAGCACGATGAACCCGTACTGATCCGCCAGCGTGTCGTACTCGGTGCCGTTGTACATGTCCGGGCCCGAGCCGGTGCACCAGTGCACGGCGACCACCACCGCCGGGTTCGGCCTGACGCTCTCCGGCACGTACAGGTACATCCGCAGGTTGCTGGGGTTCGTACCGAAGTCGGTGACCTCGGCGAGGGTCGCGGTGGCTACGGCCTTCTCAGGGGCTGAATCACGGGCGGGCTCGCGGGCGGCGGCCGCGGATGCGGTGAGCACCGTGGCCGCGAGCAGCGGCAGCAGCCCGGCGAGGAGGGCGAGGAGCGTCGACCGCAGCGGTCTCCTCGTCGAGGGGTGGGGGGTGGCAGGCACGTCCGGGTCCTTTCCGTTGTGAGGCGCGGCTCGCAGGACGTCGTACGGCGGTTCAGCAGGTGGAGTTCGTCTGGGTCAGCAGGGCCAGCCGCCAGGGCAGCCGGTAGTACTCGCCGCTGGAGGCCGGGTCCATCCCCTGGTAGAGGAACTGGAGGCGGCACGGGTCGATGGTGAGGGTCTGGTCGACGCCGGAGCGGATCAGCTCGCCGTGACTGAAGTCCCTGGTCCAGGCGGGCTGTCCGGCCTCGAAGGCGACGTTGGACGAGCGGGCGAAGGGGTTGGCCTCGGTGTCGGCCAGCGGTTTCCACGTGCCGCCCAGGCTGTCGGCGGTCCAGGCCCGGAAGTAACGCCGCCAGTCGGATCCGGTCGCGAGCGCCTCGACGAGCATGAGGTAGCCGCCGCCGCCGAGCCGGTAGACGTTGCCCGCCTCGAAGAGGTCGAAGCGGTTGGATTCGGACAGCACGATCGTGGTGTCGCGGAAGCCGTTCGGGAACTCGGCGAGGGTGGTGCGCGAGCGGTACTGGTGCCCGTTGCCGTCCGAGAAGAACAGGTAGCAGTCCGTCCGGTCGCAGATCGTCCAGAAGTCCAGCCAGGCGCCGTCGCCCTTGTTCTCGGTCACGATGGGCGGCTCACTGCCGAAGAAGTTCCGCGGCGCGCTCCAACTGAGCGGGTCGGAGGGGGTCTTGGTGGTGGAGTAGGACGGCGGTCCGGTCTGGTAGACCATGTACCAGGTCCGCTGGGGCGCGAAGTAGAAGACCTGGGGCGCCGCCGCGTACCGGTTGCCGATGTCCGGGTTGGCGTCGAGGAACGTCTGGGGAGCCGAGGCGGCCTCGGACCACCGGGCGAAGCTCGTGTACCCGAGGCTCCAGCGCCCGGCGGTGTCGGCCGTCGTGAAGTAGACGTGCCAGCGGTCCTGGTAGCGGAACACCGTCGGATCCTTGACCGCCAGGACCGGGTGGCCGGCGTCCGGTTTCGGGCTGATCAGCGGGCCGCTCGAGGACCACGCGAACGACCCCGGCAGGGAGCCCTCGCGGCCGGGCTGCGGCGTGCCCGCGAGCGCCGGTCCCGGCGACAGGGCCAGGACACCGACGGCCAGCAGCGTGAACACCAGCCCGCTGGCGAACGTACGCATGCGCGGAGTCCTCATCGACCCGCCCTCTCGTGAAGGGAAGCATCCCGACCGCATGGTGACATGGACATGGCTCTCATGGAAGCGCTCCCACTCCGCTTCCCGCAGCGCCGGCGCTCCGACCAGGACCGGCTGAATGTGTTCTGCGCGAAGCGTTGACTAGAAAGCGCTTGCCCCCTACGTTCCGTTCAGCAGTGTGACCCGGAAGCGCCTCCGCCAGGGCGCCCGCCGAGGCCTGCCGCACCCGGGGAAGTGCACTCCCAGGGCGTGGCGGGACATCCGGACCGGCCACACTCAGCGCGCGCGGTGAACAACATGGCGAACGGTATTCATGTACTTGACCGACCTGGCACCATGAAGGCACCACGAAGGGACGCACCCCACATGCGTACTCATCCCCCCCGTACACGTGTCCGCCGATCCACCCTTGCGCTCGCTGCCGCATCCGCCCTGGCGACCGTGACGGTCCTGGCCGTTCCCCAGCCGGCCGGGGCCGCCGAGACCTCACCGGTCGGGTTCGCGGCGGGGACGACCGGCGGCGGCAGCGCCTCGGCGGTCACCGTCTCCACGCTGAGCGCCTTCAAGTCGGCCGTGACCGGCAACTCGGCCAAGGTCGTCCGGGTCAACGGCCTGATCCCGCTGAGCGGTCAGGTCGACGTCGGGTCCAACACGACCGTCCTGGGCGTGGGTTCCGCGTCCGGGTTCACCGGCGGCGGACTCCGGCTGAAGAAGGTCTCGAACGTCGTCATCCGCAACCTCAGCATCAGCAAGCCGGTGGCGCCCGCCGACGGCATCACCGTCGAGGCGTCCAGCAAGGTCTGGATCGACCACAACTCCTTCTCGGCCGACCGCGATCACGACAAGGACCACTACGACGGGCTGCTGGACGTCAACCACGGCGCGGACAACGTCACGGTGTCCTGGAACACCTTCAAGAACCACTTCAAGGGCTCGCTCGTCGGCCACAGCGACAACAACGCGAGCGAGGACACCGGCCGGCTGAAGGTGACGTACCACCACAACCACTTCGCCAACGTGTACTCGCGCATTCCCAGCCTGCGCTTCGGCACCGGGCACTTCTACAACAACTACGTCGAGGGCGCCGACACCGCCTGCCACTCGCGCATGGGCGCCCAGATGCTGGTCGAGAACAACGTCTTCCGCTCGACGAAGGTCGCGGTCACCACGAACCGCAGCAGCGACGTCGACGGATACGCCAACCTGCGCGGCAACGACCTCGGTGGAGCCGCTACCGAGATCTCGCGGGTCGGCACCTTCACCAGCCCGCCGTACGGCTACACGGCGGAGCCGGCCTCGTCCGTCGTCACCTCGGTGACGACGGGTGCGGGCGCCGGAAAGCTCTGAACCCCGTCCGCTCGGACACCGCGTCCGCTCGGACACCCCTTCCGCTCCGACACCCTCATCCGCTCAGACGACAGAAGGAATCGGGACATGACTTCTGCGACACGTCCGCGCGCCCGCCGACGCGCACTGACCGGCGCGCTGGCCACTCTCGGCCTCTCGGTTGGCATGATCATGACAACCAACGCGCCGACGGCGAGCGCCGCCACCTGGCCGACCCCGAACGGCAGCCAGGGGACTTCCTCCACCATCTCCGTGTCCGGCACCAAGGACTACGGGATGAAGCGGTTCTACGGCACCGGAAGCCTGGCCGGTGACGGCCAGGAGGAGGGCCAGGACCCGATCTTCAAGCTCGCGGACGGCGCGGTGCTGAAGAACGTCATCCTCGGCGCCCCCGCCGCCGACGGCATCCACTGCCAGGGCAGCTGCACGCTGCAGAACGTCTGGTGGGAGGACGTCGGCGAGGACGCGGCCACCTTCCGGGGCGGCACGGGCGCCACGTACCACGTGATCGGCGGCGGTGCGAAGAAGGCGGCGGACAAGGTCTTCCAGCACAACGGCGGCGGCACCCTGAACATCTCCAACTTCGCGGTGCAGGAGTTCAAGACGCTCTACCGCTCCTGCGGCGACTGCTCCACGCAGTACACCCGCAAGGTCAACCTCAACACCATCGACGTGACCGGGACGGGCACCACGGCACGGCTCGTCGGCATCAACGTCAACCGCAACGACGTGGCGACGCTGCGCGGCATCACGATCCGCAACGACGCCGGCCGCAAGGTCGTCCCCTGCCAGAAGTACAACAACAACACCGCCGTCGGGTCGGGACCCGACAGCAAGAACTGCCTCTACTCCACCTCGGACATCACCTACAGGTAGTCCCCCAGGCAGTCCCCCCACGGTGAAGACGGCCGTGCGAAGCGTCCCGGCGGGCGCTTCGCACGGCCGTCCGCGTCATGCGTCCCGTGCGCGTCATACGCCCCGCACGCGCGCGCGTACCTCCCCGACCAGCTCGACGCGATCGTGGAGCGCGCGCTGCCCGGCGGGAACTGAGCCGCCCTCGCCCTTCGGCGATCGAGCCGCCGTCGCCCAACGGGCGCACAGTTCGCGCACAGTCACCTCCCGATTCCGCTTCGTTGTCAGTGCCATGGTGCAGACTCCCCGTCAGTTGGTACTTCGCCTGGGGAGGACAACGTGTTCAGGGGGATCGACGAGGTCGACTGGGCCTCGCTACGGCATGCCTACGGCAGCGCGGAGGACGTGCCCGGACTGCTTCGCGGACTGGCCTCCGCCGACCCGGCCGAGCGGGAGACCGCGCTCGACCGGATGTACGGCGCCGTGCACCACCAGGGAGGTGTGTACGACTCGACGCTCGCCTGTGTTCCGTTTCTCCTCTCGCTCGCCGTCCGCGAGGAGGTACGCGACCGGGCGGGGGTCGTGGAGCTCCTCGTCAGCATCGGCGGATCCGTCGGGGACGGATCCGAGGGGGACGGGGACGGCGGAGGATCCGACGATGTCGCCGCGAGGGTCCGTGCCGTGCTGCGGGCGGGTGCGGATGTCTTCGTCCGGCTGGCGGGGGACGCGGACGCCGGAGTCCGCCGGGCCGCTCCGGGGGCGCTCGTGCGGTTCCTCGACCGGCCTGCCGGGGTGCTCGCCCTGCTACGGGAGCGGATCACCGTGGAGCGGGACGACCGGGTCCTGCTCGCCCTGGCCGAGGGCCTCGGCCTGTTCGCACGGCGGCACCTGCCGACCGCTGGCGCCCACGCCGCCGAGGCAGTGGACCTGCTGGCGGTGCTGAGCGGACCGCCTTACGGACCCGAGCTGCGGCTGGCCGCGCTCGGCCAGCTGGCGCAGTGCGCCCCGCAGTCGCTTCCCGCGGATCTCGTACCGACCGTGGTCCGGCTGCTCCGGGACAGGTCCGGGCAGCGCGCCTGCGGGAGACACGCGCAGGACAGTCCCGGTGTGGACACCCTGGCCGGGCGGCTGCGGCGCCTGCGTCCCTCGGACGAGGAGGGCGCCCGGCTGCTGCGAACCCTGCACTCCGCGCTGGACGACCGGGTGAGTGACCGGGTCGCCCTGCTGTGCGGGCAGTTGACCAGCCCGGATGCCCTCGACCGGTGCAACGCCGTGTGGATGGCGGCCGGGTTGTTGCGCGAGTGGCGTACCGGCGGGGCGGAGCCGGTCGTCCTCATAGGTGCCCAACTGGGGGCCGAGGAGGGCCGGTTGCACGACGCGGCCGTCGCCGTCCTGGCGGAACTCTTCGAGCTGGCCCGGCCCGCCGCGGACCACCTCCACGCCCTGGTGACCTGCCGTCCCGAGCTTCGCGTACGTCATGGGGAGCGGGGGGCGCCGACGCTGGGCGGCCCGCTCAAGGCGCTGGCCAGGGCCGGGGACGCACGGGCCACGCCGGTGCTGGCCGAGGTGCTGGCCGGTCCGGTCGTACCGCACGACCTGGGACTGGTGACACCCCATCTGGGCCGCGCTGCCGCGCCACTCGCCCCCGCCCTGCGGCGACACCTCGCCCGCGTCCCGCTCGACGGCTCCGACACGCACGAGCGGGCCGTTCCGCTCCTGTCCTCGCTCACGGCACTGGGCGACGCCGAATCCGTGCCGTCGGTGCTGCGCCTGCTGCGTGGCATGCCGGACGGGCTGCGACTGCGCGACGCCGTCACGGGGGCGGCGGTCCGTGCCCTCGCGGCGTTCGGCAGCGCCGCGCGCGAGGCGACACCGGATCTGCGTGGACTGCTGGAGACCGACTGCGCCGTCTCGGCCGCGGACGCGCTGTGGTCGGTCACGGGTGAGGCGGATGCCGTCGTGCCCGTACTGCTCCGGAAGCTGACGGACGGCGGGAGGGGCCGGTATCAGCCCGCGGCGGCCGCCGACGTACTCGGACGACTGGGGCCGGCGGCCCGTACGGCCCTGCCCGCGCTGCGCCGGATGGCCGGCTCCGGCGAAGTGTCGGAACGGACCGCGGCGGCATGCGCGGTGTGGCGGATCACCGGGGAGCCGGAACAGGAGCAGGTCCTTCCCGTCCTCCGCTCCGCATGGGCGGAACACCCGCGCACCCGCACGGCGATCGCCGGGTGCGTGGCAGCGCTGGGTCCCACGGGAGCGCCCCTGCACGACCTGCTGCGAGCGGAGCTCACGTCCCCACGACGGCATCGCGCCACCGCTGGCGGCTACGCCGGCCACGACATCCATGAGGACGAGGAGTTGTTGCGGGTGTGCCGGGAGGCGCTGGGCCGGGAGGGGGGCAGGTAGAGCGGTCGGAATGGGCCGGGCCCGCCTCCGCCGGAGTGGGACCGGCCTGCCCTGTCGGGCTGGGACCGACCGCATCCGCCGAACTGCAGTCGGCCGCCCCGCCAGGATGCCCCCGCAGGACTGCGACCAGCCGCCCTCGCCGGAATCGGACCGGCCAGCCCTGACCGACCGAGACCGACCACCCGCCGGGCCGCAATCAGCCATGCCCGACGGAATGGCACCCGCCCGACCTGCCGCACTACGACCAGCCACCCTCGCCGGTGTCACACCGGCCGACCCTGACCGACCGAGACCGACCACCCGCCGGGCCGCAATCAGCCGCCCCGCCCGGATGGGACCCACCCCGCCCGCCGGCTGGAGCCCGTCGCTCTCGGCGGGACAGGACCACCCCGCCCCGCCGAACTGCGGCCAGTCCCCCACCAGAGCCGGACCACCCCGGCCCATCAGACTGGGACCAGCCGCCCGCCGGGGGTGGGCGCCGCCCGGCCCATCACCCCGTCGTGCGCCCCCACATCGGGCCGAAGCGGGACCACTCGGCGTCCCACTGGTCCATGCGGCGGTGTTCCAGGCGGCGGCGTACCGCGCGGCCGGCGGCGAGTGGCACGACCGCCGTGCAGACGCCCGCCACGCCGCCGATCAGCACGGCGCGTACGCGGGCCTGGGACTCGGTGACGGGGCGGGTCACCTGGCGGCCCTCCCGGTCCGTCCACACGGTGATCGGCGAACCGGCCTGGCTGCCCGCCAGGACCCGTACCTGGCCCGAGTGCGAGGAACCGTCCGCGGCGGTCCACCGTGCCTCCGCCCACACGTGTTCGGCCCGCGAGACGCCGCCGTTCCCGGAGGCCGTCCCGGGAGCCCGTTCGACGAGCCGGGCCACGAGGGGGCGCCACTCGACACGCTCGTGGGCCAGCCCGTCCTCGACGGACCGGCTCACCGTCATGCCGGCGAGCACCCCGACGAACACGGTGAGCATCCACACGCCGAGCACGACCCAGGCCTCCACCTCGTCGGCGCGCCGCTTGAGCGGATTCCGCCGCCAGCGCCACAGCCACACCTTCGGACCACGTAACGCCATCGAAGGCTCCTCCTCACGAGCGCACGACCATCCCGCCGCCCTCCCCATACGGAAGCGGGCCGCTGGATGCTCACTGCACGTACTCCGAGAGGGCGCGCCGGTCTGTGGCGGCGTCCTCGTGGGCGGCGGCGACGGGTGCCCGTAGGCGGCGCCGACACGGCCCTGACCTGCACCGGATACCGCTCCGGGGGTGACTGTCAGTGGTGGGGTGCAGACTGGCCCGTGTCTGAGACAAGGGCGTCGACGACGACGCCGCGGAGGTGATCGGCATGACCGAGGTACTGCTCGCCGTGGGCACGCGCAAGGGCCTGTTCATCGGGCGTCGGCGGGACGGTGGCACCTGGGAGTTCGACGAGAGCCCCTACTTCAACGCGCAGGCCGTGTACTCGGTCGCCATCGACACCCGCACCGCGACCCCGCGGCTGCTGGCCGGCGGCGACAGCGCGCACTGGGGCCCGTCCGTGTTCCACTCCGACGACCTGGGCCGGACCTGGACGGAACCGGCCCGGCCGGCCGTCAAGTTCCCCAAGGACACGGGGGCGTCCCTGGAGCGGGTGTGGCAGCTGCACCCGGCCGCCGCCGAGCCGGACGTGGTGTACGCGGGCACGGAACCGGCCGCGCTGTACCGCTCGGAGGACCGCGGGGAGACGTTCGAGCTCGTCCGGCCTCTGTGGGAGCACCCGACGCGGTCGAAGTGGGTGCCGGGCGGTGGCGGTGAGGGCCTGCACACCGTGCTCACCGACACGCGCGACCCCAAGGCGGTGACGGTCGCCGTCTCGACCGCCGGTGTGTTCCGCACACTGGACGGCGGCGCGAGCTGGGCACCCTCCAACTCGGGAGTCTCCGCGGTGTTCCTGCCCGACCCGAACCCGGAGTTCGGCCAGTGCGTGCACAAGGTGACGCGCGACGCGGCGAACCCGGACCGGCTCTACCTCCAGAACCACTGGGGCGTCTACCGCAGCGACGACGCCGGCGCGCACTGGACGGACATCGGCGAGGGCCTTCCGTCCACGTTCGGCTTCGCGGCGGCCGCGCATCCGCACAGAGGAGACACCGCGTACGTGTTCCCGATCAACGCCGACGCCGACCGGGTCCCGGCCGACCGCCGATGCCGGGTCTACCGGACGGCGGACGCGGGCAAGAGCTGGGAGCCGCTCTCGGCGGGCCTGCCCCAGGAGGACCACTACGGCACGGTACTGCGCGACGCGATGTGCACGGACGACGCGGACCCGGCGGGCGTCTACTTCGGCAACCGCAACGGCGAGGTGTTCGTCTCGGCTGACGACGGCGACAGTTGGCGGCAGCTCGCCTCGCATCTGCCGGACGTGCTGTGCGTGCGGGCCGCGGTCGTCGGCTGAGGCAGGGACGAGGCGGGGGATGACGCGGGGAACGATGCGGGCGATGAGGTTACGAGCGGGCCTTGGCCACCGGTTGATCGCCGCTGCCCGTACGGCAGTAGGGTGACGCCCGTGGCACCACGACCCTTGCATGAAATCGTCGAAGCGGGCTGGGCGAAGGCCCTGGAACCGGTGGCCGAACGCGTCGCCGCGATGGGGGACTTCCTCCGCGCGGAGATCGCCGCGGGACGCACCTACCTCCCGGCCGGACCGAACGTGTTGCGGGCCTTCCAGCAGCCCTTCGACGACGTGCGGGTCCTGATCGTCGGTCAGGACCCGTATCCGACCCCGGGGCACGCGGTGGGGCTGTCGTTCTCGGTCGCGCCCGAGGTGCGGCCGCTGCCCGGCAGTCTCATCAACATCTTCCGGGAGCTGAACGCCGATCTGGGGTTGCCGCAACCGTCCAGTGGTGACCTGACTCCGTGGACGCAGCAGGGCGTGCTGCTGCTCAACAGGGCGCTCACCACCGCCCCGCGCAAGCCAGGCGCCCACCGGGGCAAGGGCTGGGAGGAGGTCACCGAGCAGGCGATCCGGGCCCTGGCGGCGCGCGGCAAGCCCCTGGTGTCCATCCTGTGGGGCCGTGACGCCCGCAATCTGCGCCCGCTGCTCGGCGACCTGCCCTCCGTGGAATCCGCTCACCCCTCCCCCATGTCGGCGGACCGGGGCTTCTTCGGCTCCCGCCCGTTCAGCCGGGCCAACGACCTGCTGATCCGTCAGGGCGGCCAACCGGTGGACTGGCGCCTGCCGTGACCGGGGCGTCGGAAGGCTCCGGCTTTCTCGCCGTGGACTCCGGCGGGTCCGGACTCCGGGTGGTCGTGGGAACCGCCGAGCGCGGCCCGCTCGCCCGGCGGGCGTCCGGGGAACCGGTGCGCACGGGCGACCGGGGCATCGACCCCGAACACTTCCTGGCGCGACTCGTGCCCCTGGTGCGTGCCCTGACCGCCGAGGCCGGCCCTGTGCGACTGGCCGCCGCTGTCGTCGGCGCGACCGGGTTCGCCTCCCTCGGCGCCGGGCTGCGCGCCGAGCTGCCGGGTGCGCTGGCCCGGGAGTTCGGTGTGCGGAGGGTGGCGCTGGCCGCCGACGCGGTGACCGCGTACGTGGGTGCGCTCGGGCCACGGCCGGGTGTCGTGATCGCCGGCGGTACGGGACTGATCGCGATCGGCACCGACCTGGCGGGCTGGCGCCGGGCGGACGGCTGGGGGCATCTGCTCGGCGACTGCGGCGGCGGTGCCTGGATCGGGCGGGCCGGGCTGGAGGCCGCGCTGCGGGCCCACGACGGGCGGGAGGGCGGCTCGGCCCGGCTGCTGGCGTGCGCCGAGGAGGTGTTCGGGCCCGTGGCGGGGCTGCCCGGCGCGCTCTATCCGCGACCGGACCGGCCCGCCGTGCTCGCCTCCTTCGCTCCCACGGTGGCCGCCTGCGCTGACGAGGACCCCGTGGCGGCGGGCATCCTGCGCGCGGCCGCCCGGCACATGGCCGACTCCGCGGCGGCCGTGTGCCCCTCCGGCGGCGAGTCGCGCGTCGCCGTCACCGGCGGTCTGTTCAAGACGGGCGACCCGCTCCTGGTACCGCTGGACGAGGAGTTGGCGAAGCGGCTCCCGCGGGCGCGGCGGATGCCGGCCGAGGGCGATCCGCTGCACGGCGCGGTGCGCCTGGCGGCCGAGCTGAGCGCCGGTCCGCTCACCCTGCCGGGTGACGAGACCATGCTGAGCGTGACAACCCTGTCGGGTGATTGATCCGATCACGCACCATCCGCATGTCATTCCATCCGTACGTAACTCATCAGACAAAACCGGATGGATACCGCTCACCTGCCCCCTCCCCGAACAGGGGAGCCCAGGAAGCCAGTAACATGCGGCGCCATGAGTTCCCCCACTGGACCCGAGTCCGGCCTGCCAGTACGAATGCCGCGACCCCGCCAGCCCGGACGGCACCGTCGTCCGGAGCCGCTGGTGGCTCCCGACGGCGCGCCCGCGCTCGTCCTCGCCGTGCCGGGCACGCCCAGTAGCGCCACGCGCGGCCTCGCCGAAGAGGTCGTGAGCATCGCCCGCTCCGAGCTGCCGGGCCTTGACGCCCGCATCGGGTACCTCGACGGGGACAACGCGGAGTACCCCTCGCTTCAGGCCGTGCTCGCGTACACCGCCGAGGAGCGCACCGCCCGCTTCGAGCAGGCGCGTGCCGCCGGCATGGACGTCAGGGAGCCCGACGGGCCCGTCGCCGTCGTCGTGCCGCTGCTCGCCGGTCCGGACAGCGCGCTGCTGCGCCGGGTCCGCCAGGCCGTCATGGAGAGCCGGATCGCCGCCGAGCTGACCGATGTCCTCGGTCCGCACCCGCTGCTCGCCGAGGCGCTGCACGTGCGGCTCTCCGAGGCCGGTCTGGCCCGCGCGGACCGCGCCCGGCTGTTCACCGTGGCGACCGCCGCCGACGGCATCATCCTGGCGTCCGTGGGCGGTGACGAGGCCGTGCAGGCGGCCGGGATCACCGGCATGCTGCTCGCCGCGCGCCTCGCGGTACCGGTGATGGCGGCGGCCCTGGACCAGGAGGGCTCCATCGCGTCCGTCGCCGAGCAGCTGCGCTCCTCGGGTTCGCAGCAGCTGGCCCTCGCGCCGTATCTGATCGGCCCGGAGATCGAGCCGGGGCTGGTCGAGGAGGCCGCGAAGGAGGCGGAGTGCTCCGCGGCGGAGTCGCTCGGGCCGTACCCGGCGGTCGGGAAGCTGGCGCTGGCCAAGTACACGACGGCGTTGGGGATCGCGCCGCAGCAGGCTCAGGGCACGCCGGTTCGCTGACGTCCCCCGGCACGACCGAAAAGGCCCGCTCCGGTTCGGAGCGGGCCTTCGTCGTCAGGGCGGCGCGCCCCCCGCACCCCTGTCAGCCGAGGATCACGCACGAGGCTGCCGTCACCCCGATCGAGCCGGCGCGTCGCGGTATGCCCGTGCGCGGGTCGGTGGCGAACCAGGTCACGTCGCCGGAGCGTTCGCTGGCGACGTACAGGAAGCCGTCGGACGCGGTGAGGGCGCGCGGCCAGTGGCCGCCGCAGGGCACCGTGGCGATCAGCCGCAGTTCCTCGCCCTCGACGGCGAGCACGGACAGGACGTCCTCGCCGCGGGTGGCGGTCCACACGAAGCGGCCGTCGGGCGAGGTGACGATGCCGCAGGGGTAGGCGTCGCCCGCCGGTGCGCCGTGCAGGACCGAGATCTCGGTCATCGGTGTCAGATCAGCGCGCCGCTGCGGGCATCGACGGCCGCCGTCACGATCCCGGGGCCCGCCGGCCGCCGTGAACGACCCGATGTACGCCCGCCGCCTGCTGCCGTCCGCCACGGCTGTCCCCCCTGCCGCCCCTAGCTCGCCCTCGACCGTCCTCATGACCGCGCAGCCGATCATGCGCGGTCTAGACCAAGCGGTCAAGGACTTGGCCGGGCTCGCTCCGTCCGGCCGAGCGGCGGGCCCGACGGGACACACAGCGGCCGAGCGAGTCCGGCCAGAACCCCTCAGCGCCGTACAGCGCTCACGCGCCGACCAGCGGCGAACCGGGCGGCGTGCGGAGGGGGCGGGCGAGTTCCGCCAGGGCTCGTTCCAGGCCGTGGAGGTGGGCCAGGGCAGGTTCCGTCGTGGAGAGGCCGTCCGTCTGGAGCGAGACGTCTCCGCCGTCGGTGAGCGCCTCGACCGCGGCCTGCACGCGGTAGCAGGCGGCGGCCAGGCGGGCGTCGTGCGAGGCCTCCGGGTCGGCGGCGACGGCGACCAGGCCCCGGATCTCCCGGGCGCAGTCGTCGAGGAGGGCGAGCACCTGCCGGGCACGTCGCTTGCGGCCGAGCATCGGGTTCAGCGGGTGCACGAGCGGGGCGACCGAGAGCCGTACCCGGGCGAGCAGCTGCTCCAGTTCCGCCACCCGCGGGACCGGGTCGGCGTCGGCCGCGCCCGCCAGGCGCCGGGCGGTCTCGGCGGTACAGGCGTGGACACAGCGCAGGGCCCGCTGGATCCAGGCGTCGGTGACGCTGTGCGTGGTGACGGGCAGAAGCAGGATCACGGCCAGTGCGGCGCCGAGCGCTCCGACGCCGGTCTCGGCGAGCCGCAGGGCGAGCAGGCCGGGGCCGAGCACGCCGAGGAGGCCGTAGAGCAGCCCGGCGAGGAGGGTGACCCAGAGCATCATCCAGGTGTAGGACACGGCGGCCGTGTAGAAGATGCCGAAGACGCAGACGGCGGCGAGGACGGCCGTGAGGGTCGGGTCGCCGTGCACCGGCATGGCGACGAGCAGGCCGACGGCGATGCCGATGACCGTGCCGAGCAGCCGGCGGAAGCCTCGGACCAGGGTCTCACCGCGCGAGGTGGTGTTGACGAAGATCCACCATGTGGCGCCGACGGCCCAGTACCAGCGCTGTCCGGACACCAGCTGGCCCACGACGAGGGCGAAGCCCGCGCCGGCGGTCGCCTGGATCGCCTGGCGGGTGGTCACGCGGGCAAGGCCGGTGCCGCCCAGCGAGGCGGGCACGGCGGGCGGGGGCAGGCGACGCTCGTAGCACCACAGACCGAAGCGGACCGCGGCGGCGGCGAGGACGGACAGCAGGACCGCGGCGTACAGCTCGGGCAGCTGGTCCGGGGTGGCGTGCAGGAACTGCGCCACGAAGAAGGTCATGAAGGCGAACACGCCGAGGCTGTGCCCGCGCGGACCCCAGCGGCGGGCGTACACGCCCGCGCCGACCACGGCGAGGAAGGTGATGTCGCGGGCCACCGGCTGGTCGTGCAGTCCGGCCGCGGCGGTGAGCACGGGCAGCCCGACGGCGGGCAGCAGCGCGGTGGTGACCGCCTGCCCGCGGACCGTGGCGTCGGTGACGGTGAACAGGGCGAGCAGGGCGGCGAGACCGCCGGTGACGGCCCCCGTGAGGGAATGCCCGGCGAGGCCGCAGACGGCGACCGCGAGCGCGATGCCGAGCACGGCACGCGTGGCGAACCGCAACCGCGTCCGCCCGGGATCCGGAGCCACGAACACCCTCTTCAGCACCACTTACCGCCCCCTTCGGAACGCCGGATGGGAAAGCATGAAAAAGGCGCCGCGGGGTCCGCAGCGCCATCGACGCCTCCATATCAGCATCCCGGACGCCACTGGCTCAACAGGCCTCTTCTAGACTGAGCCATTGGTACAGCCAGAGCGGCCGGGGAGCGACCGCGGCAGGGCCAACGGACGAGGAGGGCGCGGCATGGCCGTGGACGAGCTCGACACCCGCATCCTGCGGCTGCTGCTGGAGCAGCCGCGCACGAGCGTGCGCGAGTACGCCCGTGTCCTCGGCGTCGCCCGGGGCACGTTGCAGGCCCGGCTCGACCGTCTGGAGCGCGACGGCGTGATCACCGGCACGGCACCGGCCCTCTCCCCCGCCGCGCTCGGGCATCCGGTGCTCGCGTTCGTGCACATCGAGGTCACCCAGGGCCATCTCGACGAGGTGGGCGACGCGCTGGCGGCGGTGCCCGAGATCGTCGAGGCGTTCTCCATCACGGGCGGCGGTGATCTGCTCACCCGGGTCGTGGCGCGGGACAACGCGCATCTTGAGGATGTCGTCCAGAAGCTGATCAGCCTGCCCGGGGTCGTCCGCACCCGCACCGAGATCGCCCTGCGCGAGCGCGTCCCCCACCGGCTGCTGCCGCTGGTGGAGTCGATCGGCCGCGCGGCCCGGGCCTGACCCCCGGCGGCCTAGGGATCATGGTCTTTGACATGCTGGAACCATGAGCATGCTCGGCGGCATATCAGTCATCTTCGATCTCGACGGAACGCTCGTGGACAGCGAGCCGAACTACTACGAGGCAGGCCGGCAGACCCTCACCGAGCACGGCGTTCCCGACTTCAGCTGGACGGACCACGAGCGGTACGTCGGCATCAGCACGCAGGAGACGGTCGCGGACTGGAAGGAGCGGTACGACCTGCGGGCTTCCGTGGAGGAGCTGTTCACCGCCAAGAACCGCCGCTATCTGGAACTGGCGCGCAGTTCCACGCGCGCGTATCCAGAAATGCGCAGGTTCGTCGAGCTGCTGGCCGCCGAGGGCGTGCCCATGGCCGTGGCCTCGGGGTCCTCGCCCGAGGCCATCGAGGCGGTCCTGGCGGGCACGGGCCTGGACGCCCACCTGCGGACCGTCGTCTCGGCGGACGAGGTCGCGCACGGCAAGCCGGCTCCCGACGTCTTCCTGGAGGCGGCCCGCCGGCTCGGGGCGGACCCGGCGGCCTGCGTCGTGCTGGAGGACGCCGCCCCGGGCGCCGCCGCCGCACACGCGGCGGGGATGCGCTGCATCGCCCTCCCGTACGTCGCCGCCCAGGCCGACGCGCCGGAGTTCGCCACCGCCGGTCTGCTTCTGCGGGGCGGTCAGGCGGAGTTCACGGCACGGGCGGCGTATGACTGGCTGTGCCGGACGACGTAGCCGGGTGGACAGCGGGCCACGACGTCTTCACCGACGACCTCTTCGAGTCGCTGACCAGCGGTCGCCCATTCGGCCGAAACCGGCCACACCCGGGCGGCGCTCCTCATAGATTCTTCGAAAAGCACCAGAGGGGAGCGGCAGGTGACGGAGGGTGGCACCCGTAACGTCGTGGGCGGCGACACGGTGGCGGGCGCGGTGGTCCAGGCCGGGTCGATCCGGGAACTGCACGTTCACGCGGCCATCCCGCCCACGACATCCGCGCCGGAATCCGTAGCCGTGGGCGCATGGGAGCGCCGGGTCGGCGACTCCTGCGTCTGGCGGCATGTGCCGCGAGGCCGGGACACCCGCCACCACCGGCGGCACGTCGCCGTCCTCGCGGCCCGGCTGGCCCGCATGCGGGACGAGCTGGAACGGTCGCTGGAGCAGGATCCCTGGTGTGACTCGCGGATCGCGACCGCGTTCCTGGACAACGTCGAATGGCTGCTCGGCGAACCACCCGAGGACGGGACGAACGGCCTCGACCTGTATCCGGCCGAGGCGTCCCTCCTCGTCCTGTTCCCCTTCCTCCACCGGGTCCACTACCTGCGGCGGGCGGCACGACTCGCGCGGGTCCGCCCCTGGTCCCTGCGACCGGCGAGCACCGCCGACCCGAGCAGGGAGGCGTACGAGATCTTCGTGGAGGAGAGTGAGGCGCTCGTCCAGCGGGCCCTGCGGGACCCGGAGGCGGAACCGCTCGTCGGCTGGTGGCTCTGCCACCGTCGGCTCACCCGGCACGAGGAGTTCTCGGAAGCCGATTCCGTCGCTGGACTTCTCGAGGAACTGGGCGAGTCCGCCGCCGAGCTCGGCGCCGCGCTCACTCCCGCCAGGTTGACCGTGCTGCTGCACGGTCTCCGGCGGGGGCCCGACATCTGTCACCCCGAGTTCCTGAATCTGCTGCCCGCCGACGAACGCGTCCGCTGCGGCCCCGGTCACCAGCAGATCCGCTTCCAGCGCGTCGGCCTCCTCGCCGCCCTCGCATACGGCATGTCCGTCGAGACGACGGCGTTGCCGGACATCGTCGCCGAGCACCTCGCCATCCCGTATCCGGTGGATGTGCCCCTGCTGCGCCGGACCCTCACGGAAGCGCACTGGGGAGGCTCACGCGAATTGCCGGTGCTCCGCGCGGAGTGCCATCACGAGGCCGTCGTCGAGGGCCTGCGCGAGTACACCGCCCGGGCCGACGCCGTGTTGCACGCGATACGGCGCACCGTCAGAGAACGGGTCAACCAGCCCATGCCGGACCTCCCCACCCGGCTCTCCGCCGACGGCGTGGTCCCGAGCCGCGGCACCTTCGACGGGTACGCGAGGTTCCGGAGCGACGGGCGCCGGGTCCTCGATCTGGCGATGGGGATCGAGCTGTACAAGGACCGCGACCTGGCCGTCCGGGAGCTGTACCAGAACGCGCTCGACGCCTGCCGCTACCGGCGCGCCCGGCAGGAGTACCTCGACCGCACGACCGAACCGTCCGGCGCGCCGTACACCGGCCGCATCGCCTTCGTGCAGGACACCGACGAGGACGGCCGGGCGTATCTGGACTGCCAGGACGACGGCATCGGCATGGGCGAGGCCGAACTGCGCGGTGTGTTCTCCCACGCCGGCGCACGCTTCGCGGAACAGCTGGAGTTCAAGCTGGAACGGGCCCGCTGGGAGTCCCTGGACCCGCCGGTGACGCTGTATCCGAACAGCCGGTTCGGGATCGGTGTGCTGAGTTACTTCATGCTCGCCGAGGAGATCCGGGTCACCACCTGCCGCATGGACGCCGACGGCGTTCCCGGGCCCGTGTACGAGGTGTCCATCTGCGGTCCGGGACACCTCTTCAGGATCGTGCGGAAGGCCGCGCGGGGTCGCGAGCCGGGCACCCGGGTCCGGCTGTATCTGCGGCCCGACGTCGAGCCGGAGAGCTGGTCCGTGATCGACGTCCTGGAACGTGTGCTCGCGATCGCGGAGTTCCCCACGACCGCGCGAAAGGGGGTGCTGAGCAGCTCGTGGGAGCCGGGGCGGCTGAAGGGACGGGAGAAGTCCGGTGCTGCCGACACCGGTCTCAACGCGCACGGAAGCCTGTTGGCCTGGTCCGAGGACGGCAGGGGCGCACAGGTCGTCTGGTGCGAGAACGGCGGGGCGCTGCTCGTGGACGGGCTGGTCGTGGAGCCGACGGTGCGCAAGGGTGTGCTTTCGGCGACGGGGCCGGGGCTGACCGGGGCGGTGGTGAACCTGCGCGGTCCGTGGTCCCCGGCGAAACTCTCGGTGGACCGCCGACATGTACTGGACGATGTGGCCGTCATGGTACGGGAGTTGACGGAAAGGGCCGGCAGCGTCCTCGCGGAGGGCGAGGACGACGTGCCGGGCTTTCCCTGGCTGTGCCAGGTGGCCGGCGGCAGCGCGGTTCTGGCCGACGTCGTGGCCGACGCGCTCTCCGCGCGCGGTCGGGAACTCACCTTCAAAGGCATGCGGTTCGGCAGTCCACAGGTCGGGTACTTTCCGGCGGATTTCTCCCTTGTCCCATACGACCCTCGTGACGAGCCGCGTTACGGTGCCGGTGCCTGGAGTGAGGTCAACGGTCACGCGCCGGACCACGTGTTCCTCTGGCGGATCCTGGCCCGCCGTTCCGCGCGGGCTCTCCGGAAACTGGTCGAGGTGTGTCCGGAGGCGGACGACACCCGTCCGGTCCGGCGGCCGACGCCGTCCGACCAGTGGTTACTGATGGCCCGTCAGTCACGCAGCTGGCACGGCAGACCTCTTAACAACCACTGGAACTTCGCCGAAGCCGCCGAAACTCTCCAGTGCACCTCACGCGACGTAGCCATGCAACTGGCCGCGTTGGGCTACCCCGACGCCGATCCCCGGTCCTGGTCGTCCGATGCACAGCTCACGAGGGCGAACAGCGGTGCCTTCCGGCCGCTCTACGACACAAACCTCTTGGGCAGGCAGAAACCTCTGTCCACCGCAGACCTGATGGAGGCGGCGGCACACGCGAACGACACCGCCGCCGCAACGGCCGAACTTCTGCGGCGTTTCGGGCTCGTGGTACCGGACAACGTGGTGAAGCTGTGCAAGGCCGCGGAGAAGGACGACCTGCTCTGGCTCAACCCGGACAGAGTGACGGAGGGCTGCCTGGATCCCGACGTCGCGGTCCCCCCGGGGCACTTGGCGCGCGCAAGCCTCCGGTCCGGTCTCTCCGTGCCGGAAGTGTGCCGACGGCTCGCAGCCCACGGCCTCCTCGCCGACTCCGGGCGCTTGCCGGACCACCCCACGACGGAGACCGTGGTACTGCTGAGTCTGGATACGGACGGAAAACCCCCCTGGTTGGCACCCGAGCAGGCGACGCCACCCGGACTGGTCCTCGGCGCGGCGCAGGAACTCGGACTGGAACCGGCGGAAGTACTGGCCAAGCTGGTCGCGCTCGGAGTCGTCCCGCCGGAACCGTTTCCGGCTGATGCCACGACGGATGACCTCTGGGTCCTTGACGACGGGGTGTACGGCAAGTCCCTCGTCCCCTCGGGGCCGTTGTTCTACGGAAGCGTCTTCAGCGGCGTCGAGGACCTCGACGACCTCCGCTTCAAGCTCCACCGCCTGCGCGCCTATGGGTTCGACACAGCCCTGGAGGTCCCCCGCCGGCCCACCCCACTGGACCGGGAGATATTGCGCGAGAGCAGCCCGGTCAACTGGTGGTACACGCAGACGGACGAGGCAGTGCCGTTCAGTTACATCCTGTTGGCGGCACGGCAGTTGGGCACCCTGCCCACGACGATCGCGAAGCGTCTGCGCACCTGCAACATCGCGACGTCGCACGACTGCCTCCCGAAGGGTCTCTCGTCCAGCGAGGCGCTACGACTCATCCGCGCGGACGAGCTGGACGCGGGCGATGTCCCGGAGGCCGAGGACTTCCCGCTGGAGTTCCTGGTGAAGACGGCCCTCCGTAAACGCACCAGCATCAGCCACATCGTCTCCCTGCTCAACGACCTCGGCATCCCCGTCCCCGATCCCGCCGAGACCATCAGAGCCGCCCTGGCACGCGTGCCCCGTCCCGATCAGCCCTGAGCACCAATCCCGTCCGCAGCGTTGACGCCCTCTCACCCCGCGCATAACGTCTGGCCGACCCCCCGCACGCTGTTCGTCATAACGAACAAGGCCACCTCGTGGAGGAGCACATGGCCCCGCCCCTCTCCAGACGATCCCTTCTCCAGGCCGCGGCCCTCGCGGCGGCGACACCTGCGGTCTCTCTCGCCGCCACCGGCCGAGCCGCGGCCGCCGTTCAGGAGGCAACACCCGTGGCCGCCGCACCGTCCAGCTGGACCGTCCAGCCCTTCGCCCTCGACGACGTGGCCCTCAGGCCCGGTATCTTCGCCGACAAGCGGCAGTTGATGCTCGACCACGCCCGCGGCTACGACGTCAACCGGCTGCTGCAGGTCTTCCGCGCCAACGCCGGCCTCTCCACCGGCGGTGCGGTCGCGCCCGGCGGGTGGGAGGGGCTGGACGGGGAGGCCAACGGCAATCTGCGCGGTCACTACACCGGGCACTTCCTGACGATGCTGTCCCAGGCCTATGCCGGCACCGGCGAGCAGGTGTTCGTCGACAAGATCCGCACGATGGTCGGGGCGCTGACCGACGTGCGCGAGGCGCTGCGCAAGGACCCGGCCGTGCTGAGCGTCGGCGGGAAGTTCGGCACCGCCGTCGAGAACGTCCGCGGCTCGTACCAGTACGTCGATCTGCCCGCAGCCGTCCTCCAGGGCGCCTCGGCCATCACGCTGTCCGCCTGGGTGAAGCCGGCCCACGACGGCAACTGGGCGCGGGTCTTCGACTTCGGCAACGACAACACCCGGTACATGTACCTGGCCGCCCGCAACGCCGGCGGTGTGCCGCGCTTCGCCATCACGACCAGCGGGCCGGGCGGCGAGCAGGCCCTCAACGGCACCACGGCGCTGCCCCTCCACCAGTGGAGCCACCTCGCGGTCACGATCGCGGGCGGGACCGGCACGCTGTACGTCAATGGCACCGCAGTGGCCCGCAACACGGCGATGTCCCTCACCCCGGCCGCGCTCGGCGCCCTCGCCAACAACTGGCTCGGCCGCTCGAACTTCTCCACCGACCCCGTCTTCGCGGGCGCCTACGACGAATTCAACGTGTGGTCGCGGGCCCTGAACGCCGCCGAGATCGGGCAGTTGCAGAACAGCCGGGCCGCCGACGCCTCCGCCGGCCACGGCGACCTGGCGTCGTACGCCTTCGACGAGACGAGGGGCGGAACCTTCGCGGACGCCTCCGGCCGGGGCCTGACCGCCACCCTGCGCCGCACCTGGGGCGCGCCCAGTCATCCCGGGTTCCTCGCGGCGTACCCGGAGACGCAGTTCATCGAACTGGAGTCGAGGACCACCCCCGACTACACCAAGGTGTGGGCGCCGTACTACACCGCGCACAAGATCCTCAGGGGTCTGCTCGACGCGTACGCCGCCACGGACGACGACCGGGCCCTCGACCTCGCGTCCGGCATGTGCGACTGGATGTACTCCCGGCTGTCCAGGCTGCCGGAGTCCACGCTCCAGCGCATGTGGGGGATCTTCTCCAGCGGCGAGTTCGGCGGCATCGTCGAGGCGATCTGCGACCTGCACACGATCACCGGCAAGGCCGAACACCTCGCACTGGCCAAGCTGTTCGACCTCGACCGGCTGATCGACGCGTGCGCGGCGAACACCGACATCCTCGACGGGCTGCACGCCAACCAGCACATCCCGATCTTCACCGGCTATGTGCGGCTGTACGACGAGACGGGTGAGGAGCGCTACCTCACCTCGGCGAAGCACTTCTGGGACATGGTCGTACCGCACCGCATGTACGGCATCGGCGGCACCAGCACCCAGGAGTTCTGGAAGGCCCGGGACGTGATCGCGGGCACCATCAGCGCGACCACCGCGGAGACCTGCTGCGCGTACAACATGCTCAAGCTGAGCCGGACCCTGTTCTTCCACGAGCAGGACCCGAAGTACATGGACTACTACGAGCGGGCCCTGTACAACCAGGTGCTCGGCTCGAAGCAGGACAAGCCGGACGCGGAGAAGCCGCTCGTCACGTACTTCATCGGGCTGACGCCCGGTCATGTCCGGGACTACACGCCCAAGCAGGGCACGACCTGCTGCGAGGGCACCGGCATGGAGAGCGCCACGAAGTACCAGGACTCGGTGTACTTCGCGAAGTCGGACGGCAGCGCCCTGTACGTCAACCTGTACAGCCCGTCCACGCTGACCTGGGCCGAGAAGGGCGTGACGGTCACGCAAACCACCGCCTACCCGAGGGAGCAGAGCAGCACGCTCACGTTCGGCGGCGGCCGGGCCTCCTTCACGCTGCGGCTGCGCGTGCCGTCGTGGGCGACGGCCGGGTTCCGGGTGACCGTCAACGGCGGTGCGGTGTCCGGCACTCCGCGGCCGGGGAGCTACTTCAGCGTGTCCCGGACCTGGCGGGCCGGCGACACCGTCCGGGTCACCATGCCGTTCCGGACGCGGGTGGAGAAGGCCCTCGACGACCCGTCCCTGCAGACCCTCTTCCACGGCCCGGTCAACCTGGTCGCCCGCGACTCCGCCACGGAGTACCTGAAGGTCGGGCTGTACCGCGACGCCGGCCTGTCCGGCGACCTGTCGGCCTCCCTCAAGCCGGTGTCCGGCAAGCCGCTGCACTTCACGCTGGACGGGAGGGAGTGGGCGCCGTTCTTCGAGGGGACGGAGGATCCGACGCACGCCTACTTCCGGCGCTCGGAGCCGAAGGTCGTCTTCGGCGGCCGGGACGCGGGCGTCGCCAACCCGGCCAAGACCGACGGCACCACGCTGCTGGACGAGGTCTGGGCGGGGGCACCGTTCCGGAACAAGGGGGCGCTGGTGGCGCGGGTGCGGTCCACGGTGGACGCGTGGGTGGCGGCCGGGCTGCTGAGCAGGGCGGACGGCGACAAGGTGGTGAGCACGGCGGGCGCGGCCTCGTACCAGCCCTGAGTCTTTCCGCGCGGGTCCGGTGCCGTACCGCGCTCGGCACCGGGCCAGGCCGGTTCACCAAATTTCTTTGCGGCAGAGGTGATTGTTTCGCCCCTGGCATCCGTACCCCCTGGTGTTGGGCCGTTCATATCCCAGGAGGCACGATGCGCATCTCGCGCAGCACGGCAGGAACCGCGTTCGTGAGCGGTGCGTTGATCCTTACGCTCACCGCGCTCGCCTACCCGAGCATGCTGGGCGTGGAAAACGCGGCTTCCGGCCAGGACCGCATCATCGCCAACACTCAGTGGGGTCCGCTGACCGAGGCGGACCGCGACTTCGTGGTCCGCGTGCGCGCGGCCGGTCTGTGGGAGTACCCCTTGGGGCAGCTGATCATGGAGCGGAGCTCGTCGAAGGAGATGCGGGAAGTCGCCGAGCATCTGCTCGTGGGTCACGGCCGGCTCGACGCGGGCTGCCGCAAGGTCTCCACGGACCTGGGAATCACCCTGCCGAACGAGCCGTCGCCGCAGCAGCAGCAGTTCGTGGCGACGGCGGAAGGCAGCACCGGCAAGGAGTTCGAGTCCACGGCCGTGACCATCATGCGTGTCGCGCACGGGGGCATCTTCCCGACGATTGCCAAGATCCGGGCGACCACCCGGAACAGCCTCGTGCGGGAACTCGCAGACACGACCAACGACACTGTTCTCGACCACATCACGGTCCTGGAGAAGACCGGCCTGATCAACCAAGAGCAGGTCAGCTTCCAGATCACCGCCCCGCCCAAGCTGCCCCAGGAGCAGACGACGCCGCCGCCGCCCCAGCAGGGTGCGCCGGTCCGCGTGCTGCCGATCCCCGAAGACCTGAAGGATCTGCAGACGGTCGCCCCCAACCCGTCCTACGGGCAGCCGCAGCCGTCCCCGCCGGCCGGGTGAACCAGGGGCGGGCCGGGGGTCGCGCTCCGGCGGTGGGCCCCCAGGCTACGAACGGCGGCGCGGTTTGCCGCGCCTGCCGCCCTTGGGGGCGCCACGCCCACTCCGGCCGGCCGACTGCCCGCCCTTGCCGGTGGGCTTCGCAGACGCCGACCTCCCGGCCGCCGACTCCCCAGGCGCCGGCTTTCGTCGGACGCCGCCCTTGGGGTTCCCCTCCGGAAGAGCCGGCCGGCGGCCCCGCGTGCTGTTGACCGTGCGGCCGCGGACGATGCCGATGAAGTCCTCCACCTGGTCCGTCGTCGCATCCGCCGGCCAGGCCAGGGCCACGCTCGACTCGGGGGCGTCCTTGAGGGGACGGTGCGTGAGGTCCTTGCGGTGGTGGAGACGGGCGAGCGACAGGGGAACGATGAGCACGCCGATCCCCGCCGCGACCAGGTCGACGGCGTCGGCCGTCGTGGCGGGGCGTTCGAAGGCGGGCCGTCCGGGGAGGTTCTCCCAGCCTAGGACGTCGTCGAGCGGGTGCAGCACGATGTCGTCGGACAGGTCCTCGACAGACACCTCGTCGACGGCCGTGACCAGGTGGTCCTTGGGCACGACGACGACCGTCTGCTCTGTGTAGAGGGGGATCGCGCTGAGCACCGTCCGGTCGACGGGGAGGCGTACGAGGCCCGCGTCGGCGTCCCCGTCCAGCAGCCGCCCGGCCGCGGCTCCGGCGGGCACCTGCGTCAGGGCCAGCGGGACATCGGGATGCCGCTCGTTCCAGACGCGCACCCACTTGTCGGGCATCACCCCGGGGACGTACGCGAGCCGGAACGAGGGAGATTCTTCCGAGCCTGTCACCCGGCCAGGTTACCGGCCGGGTGCAGCGGTCGCGGTCAGCGGCCGTGGTCAGTGGCCGTGGTCAGTGGTCGTGGTCAGTGGTCGCGCGCACGCTCGATACTCTGGACGGCATGACGTCGCACCAGAGCACCCAGACCATGAAGCCCGCGACCGCGGCGAAGAAGCTGGGTGTGTACCTCGAGGCCACACCCGCCGAGTTCCGGGAGGGTGTCGTCTCGCGCGCCGAGCTGAACGAGCTCCAGGCCAATCCGCCGCAGTGGCTTCAGGACCTGCGGAGCAACGGCCCGCACCCCCGCCCGGTGGTCGCGGCGAAGCTCGGCGTCTCCATCGCGGGCCTCGCCCGCGGCGGCGTCACCGAGCCCCTCACCACCGAGCAGATCGAGACGCTGAAGCAGGAGAACCCCGAGTGGCTTCAGCGGGAGCGCGCCACTCAGGCGGAGGTCCGCAAGGAGGCGGACCGGATCAAGAAGAAGAACGCCGAGCGCGCCGAAAGCCGCGACTGACCTCGACCTTCTCTCAGACGGCCCCAACCGGTCCATCCGGTTGGGGCCGCTGTCGTTCTCGGGGCCGTCCCACGGCCTCGTGTGGCCTCGGTGAAACATTTCAGCCATGCATTGACATGGCGATGAAACGATCCGTAGCTTGGCCGATCATTTAGATTCGTGAAGCTTGTTCACGGATATGAACGGAGAACCATCCATGCGGGATCGCCGACGCTGCATCGACATGCGGCTCCGCCGGGTGCGCCGCCTGGCTGCCGCGCTCGCCGTCTCTGGTTTCCTGTTCGGAACGGCCGCCTGCGGCTCCGGTTCCGGCAGCGCCCGGGCCGGCGATCCGAACACGCTGGAGGTGTGGACCCGGAGCGATCCGGAGTCCGCCCAGACCTACGAGCGGGTGTTCGCCGCCTTCACCAAGAAGACCGGAATCAAGATCGACTACCAGCCGGTCATGAACTTCGACCAGCAGTTGCAGAGCCGCGCGTCCACCAAGGACCTGCCGGACGTCATGATCAACGACACGGCCCTGATGGGCAGTTACCAGGCCCAGGGCCTCCTCGAGCCCGTCGACCCGGCCTCGATCGCCGGACACGACGAGATCACCGCCAAGTCCTGGTCGTCCACCGTGGGCCGCGACGGCAGGCACTACGGCATCCCGTACTCCCGTCAGGCCATGACGCTGTTCGTCCGCAAGGACTGGCGAGAGAAGCTCGGCCTGCCGCAGCCGAAGACCTGGCAGGACACTCTCGCCCTCGCCAAGGCCTTCGCCACCCGCGACCCGGACGGGGACGGCAGGAAGGACACGTACGGCATGGTCGTGCCCGGCAGCGCGCAGAACGGCTATGTCGCCTGGTGGGGTGCCAGCTGGCTGTGGCAGGGCGGCGTGCGGATCATCGAGAAGGAGGGCTCGGGCTACCGGCCCGCCATGGACTCGGCGGCCGCCCTGCGCACGGTCACCTGGATGAAGGACAACCTCTTCTGCGGTGACAACGGTGTCATCCAGCCCAGCGCCCTCACCTCCGTCACCGCGAACACCACCAACTTCCAGGACGGCAACGCCGGGATGTACCTCACCGGCCCGTACAACATCTCCACCTTCGACAAGGCGCTCGGCAAGGACACGTTCGAGGTCCTGCCCGCCCCCGCGGGCCCGGCCGGGAACGACGTGCTGGCCGACGGCGAGAACGTCTACTTCGGTGCCAGGACCGGGAAGGCGAAGCAGGAGCAGACGCTCGCCGCGTTCCTGATCTCCCCCGAGGGCCAGACGCTCGCCATGACGGGCGACCACCAGCCCGTCGTGCGGATCCCCGTCAACTCCACGCTGGACGCGGCGAAGGTGCGCGGCGACGCGCGCTGGAGCGTCGTGCAGAAGGCCTACGAGGACGACTCACTGCAGTTCCCCAACGCGCCGGACTGGGCCCCCATCAAGCAGGACACGGCCGATTCCCTCAACGCCCTGTTCACGTACTGCGGCAGTGACGTCAAGGCCGGTCTCAAGGAACTCAACGACACCCTCGCCGGTGACCTCAAGGACCAGGACCTGTTGAAATGACCGCGACCGTGACGACACCCGGGCCGCGCAGAGCCCGGGCCCTCCGCAAAAAGGCCGTACTGCCCTGGCTGTTCCTCGCGCCGGGTCTGCTGCTCGCCCTGGTCTTCAAGTTCCTCCCCATGGGCAAGGGCGTCTGGCTCAGCTTCTTCGACGTGCGGCCCTTCCTCGGTGACCAGTGGGTCGGCCTCGACAACTACACGCGGGTCCTGACCGACCACCGCTTCCAGGACGCCATCGGCCACACGCTGGTCCTGGGCATCGGCATGTCCCTCGGCGCCATCGTCGCCGGCTTCCTCCTGGCCCTGCTGCTCGAAGGCCAGGCCCGCTCGCTGAAGATCATCCGTACCGCCGTCTTCCTGCCCGTCGTCACCGCCACCGCGGTGGTCGGCGAGATGTGGCGGCTGATGTACTACCCGACCTCCGACGGCCTGATCAACAGCGGTCTCGGGCTCCTCGGTCTGGGCCCCGTGCCCTACCTCGACAACCCCGACACGGCACTCTGGGCGACGATGGCCATGGGCATCTGGATGCTCGCCCCCTACAACATGGTGATCATCCTCGCCGGACTGGCGGGTGTGGACCGCTCGCTGTACGAGGCCGCCGCGATGGACGGGGTGTCGCTGTGGCAGCGGCTGCGGCACATCACCCTGCCCGCGATCCGCCCGGCCCTCGGCATCGTCCTCACCCTCGCCGCCATCCGCGGACTGCGCGTCTTCACCGAGGTGTACGTCCTCACGGGCGGCGGTCCGGCCGGGTCGACCGACGTCTGGATGACCCGGGCCTACACCCTCGGCTTCTCCCGCAACGACATCGGCGGCGCCTCGGCCGCCTCCGTGCTCCTGCTCTGCGTGACGCTGCTGCTCACCGTCACGGTCAACTACTTCCGCAAGAGGGGAGACGTGAGATGAGCGCGCCCGCCATCGACCCCGTCCGGACCCCGGTGACCGCCTCTCCCCCGCGGAGGTCCGCCGGGAAGCAGCGCACCACCCCCGCCCGTTTCGACACCGCCCTCGGCTGGAGCGACCGGCCGGGCCCCGCCTGGGCGCTGCGCGTCCTGCTCTGCGCGCTCGCCCTGGGCGTCTTCGCGGCGCCGTTCCTGACGGTCTTCTCCGGTTCCTTCAGCGAGAAGGCCAGCGGTTCGACCCTGTCGTTCCTCCCCCACCACCCGACCCTGCTGAACTTCCAGGTGGCGGGCGAGCGCGGCATCTGGGACTACTTCGGCAACTCCCTGGTCATAGCGGGCGGCGGACTGCTGTTGCAGCTCGCCGTCTGCACGCTCGCGGCGTACGCGCTGGCCCGGCACAGGTTCCGTGGGCAGGCGCTGATCCTGACCCTGTTCATGCTGACGATGATGCTTCCCGAGGAGGTCATCGCCATCCCGCTGTCCCTGGTCCTCGGCCATGTGCCCGTGGTGGGACTCGATCTGAAGGGCACCGTCTGGGGTGTGATCCTGCCGCTCGGCGCCTGGGGCTTCTCGGTGATGGTGCTCACCGAGTTCATGAAGGACATCCCCGCCGAGATCGAGGAGGCCGCCCGTATCGACGGCGTCGGTGAGCTGCGGATGCTGTGGCAGGTCGTCCTGCCGCTGTGCAAGCCCGCGCTCGGCGTGGCCGGGGTGCTCGGCTTCATCATGATCTGGGACCAGTACCTGCTGCCCCTGATCGCCGCCAAGGACCCCACCGACTACACGGTCACCGTCGCCCTGTCCATCCTGCGCACCGACCCCGAGGTCGGCTCGGGGGTGGTGCTGGCCGGTGCGGTGATCGCCCTGGTCCCCAGCCTGATCGTCTATCTGCTCCTCCAGCGCTCGCTGGTCACCGGCATCGCCGCCGGTGCCACGAAGGGCTGACCACCCCACCCCCCACGATGAGGGAGACATGAAGTTCCACGGAGTGCTGTTCTTCCCGGTCACGCCGTTCGCGGCGGACGGTTCACTGGACGAGGAACGGCTCGCCCAGCACATCGAGTCGGGTGTCGCCGCGGGCGCGGGAGGTGTGTTCGTCGCCTGCGGCACCGGCGAGTTCCACGCGCTGTCGGCGGAGGAGATCGAGCGGGCCACGCAGGTCGCCGTGCAGACAACCGCCGGGCGTGTGCCCGTCCTCGCGGCGGCCGGCGGTCCCACGCCCGTCGCCCGGGACCAGGCCGCCCGCGTCGGACGCGCCGGCGCCGACGGCATTCTGCTGCTGCCGCCCTACCTGGTCAGTGCCCCGCAGCAGGGCCTCGTGCGGTACGTCGAGGAGGTCACCGCGGCCACGGACCTGCCGGTCGTCTTCTACCAGCGCGGCACCGCCCGGCTCACCGCGGACACGGCCGCCGAGATCGCCGCCCTGCCCGGGGTCGTCGGGCTCAAGGACGGCGTCGGGGACATCGAGCGGATGCACCGCATCGTCCGCGCGGTGCGTGCCGTGCCGGGCACGGAGGACTTCCAGTTCTTCAACGGCCTGCCCACCGCCGAGATGACCGCGCCCGCCTACCAGGGCATCGGCGTCGCGCTGTACTCCTCCGCGGTGTTCGCCTTCGCCCCGGAGATCGCCCTGGCCTTCCACCGGGCCCTCGCCCAGGACGACCAGGCGTTGGTCTCCCGGCTCCTCGACGAGTTCTACGGCCCGCTCGTCGCCCTGCGCGATGAGGTCCCCGGGTACGCCGTGTCGCTCGTCAAGGCCGGGGTGACGCTGCGCGGTCTGGACGTCGGCGGCGTACGGGCGCCACTGCTGGATCCGACACCGGAGCATCTCGCCCGGCTGTCCGAACTCATCGACCGTGGCCTGGAGGTGGTGGGCGCATGAGCCAGACCCGTATCCGTGAGCTGATCGTCACCCCGATCGCCTTCGGTGACCCGCCGCTGCTCAACTCCAACGGCGTGCACGAGCCGCTCGCGCTGCGGATCATCCTCCAACTCGTCCTGGAGGACGGCACGGTGGGACTCGGCGAGTCCCCCGGGGGTACCGCCCGGCTGGAGCGACTTCAGGCCGCGGCGCAGGTGGTGGTCGGCATGGACGTCTTCGACACCACCGCCGTCGCCGCCGCGATCGACGCGGCGCTGCTGCCGGCCGTGCCCAGCTCCCACGAGCGCGGCTGGACCACCTCGGCGGTGGAGGTGGCCTGCCTCGACGCGCAGGGCAGGCTGCTCGGCCGTCCGGTCAGCGATCTGCTGGGCGGCACGGTCCGCGACGCGGTGCCGTTCGCCGCGTACCTCTTCTACAAGTGGGCCGAGCACCCCGCGCTCGACGGCCGTGCGGCCATCACCGACGACTGGGGCGAGGCCCTCGACCCGGCCGGGATCGTCGAGCAGGCCCGGCTGATGCAGGAGCGGTACGGCTTCAGGTCGTTCAAGCTCAAGGGCGGCGTGTTCCCGCCCGACGAGGAGATCGCCGCGATCCGGGCGCTGGCGGAGGCCTTCCCCGGGCAGCCGCTGCGTCTGGACCCGAACGTGGCGTGGACGGTCGAGACCTCCAAGTACGTCGCCCGTGAACTGGACGGTGTGCTGGAGTACCTGGAGGACCCGACCAAGGGCATCCCCGCAATGGCGGAGGTGGCGAGGGACTCGCCCTTGCCGCTCGCGACCAACATGTGCGTGATCGCCTGGGAGCATCTGAAGCCGGCCGTCGAGCAGGACGCCGTCCAGGTGCTGCTCACCGACCACCACTACTGGGGCGGGCTGCGCCGCACCCGGGAACTGGCCGCCGTGTGCGAGGCGTTCGGGATCGCCCTGTCGATGCACTCCAACTCGCACCTGGGCATCAGCCTCGCCGCGATGACCCATGTCGCCGCGGCCATCCCCAACCTCGACCACTCGTGCGACACGCACTACCCGTGGAACTCGGCCGACGACGTGATCGTGCCGGGCGCACTGGAGCTGCGCGACGGGGCGGTCCGGGTGCCGACCGGGCCCGGGCTGGGCGTCGAGCTCGACCACGACAAGCTGGAGCAGCTGCACCGGCGGTACGTCGACTCCGGGATGCGCAGCCGCGACGACACCGGCTACATGCGGCGTGTCCAGCCGGAGTACGAGCTGCGGCTGCCCCGCTGGTGACGGGCGTGGGCCCCTGCGCGCGGAGGGGCCCACGCCCGTCCCTACTTGGACTTCGGCACCTTCAGCCGGTCCCAGGTGAGCTTGCCGGGGATGCCGTCGGCGTCCTTGCCTGAGAAGCCCTGCTTCTGCTGCCAGAGCGCGTAGGACCGGCGGTCGGCCTCGCTCCAGTCGGGGCTCGGCCCCTCCTCGTAGCGGCTGCACCCCTCGGCGACCAGGCGGCGACCCATCGCCGTGATGATCGGTGAGCGCTGCCCGACGTGGAAGAACGCGGCGCCGGGGAACGGCTCGTAGGACGGCTTGGGCGACGGCTTCGGGTCGGGGGCCGGCTTGCTGCCGCCTCCGCCGCCCTTGAGCCGCTGGGCTATGCGCTTGCGCATGCCGTCCATGGTGAAGCCGCGCGGGTCGACCTTGCCCGGCTGCCACTCCTTGTGGCCGATGACGGAGCGTTCGGACCAGCCGTGGTGGCGGCAGATGGCCGCCGCCACCTTCTCGATGGCCTCCTTCTGCGCCTCGGGCCAGGGGTCCTTGCCGTTGCCGAGGTTGATGCACTCGAAGCCGTAGAAGTGCCGGTTGCCGTCGGTGTCGGCCTCGTTGTCGGCCGGCAGTTTCGACTCGTTGATCACGGCGCGCAGGACGTCGCCGTCGCCGAGGCCGGCGTGGTTGGCGCGGCCGTTGCCGACCAGGTGGACGTGGCCCTTCTTGTCGATGACGCCGTGGCACAGCGGGCCGGGCAGGCTGGAGTAGCCGTCGTAGCAGATGTCGACGGAGGCGGCGGTGCCGGAGGTGACGGTGTGGTGGATCATCACGCCGTTCACCGGGCCCCAGGGGCCCTTGCTGTTGCGGTTGTGGGTGCGCCAGCTGCGGACCTCGTGGACGGTCAGGCCCTCGGCTCTGAGGATCTCCACCAGCTTGGACGCGCTCAGCGGCTTGGCCATCAGTTGTCTCCTTCCGCGGCGGCTTCCGCCTCGGCTGTGGTCTGGGACCGCCCGTGGGAGGGATCCTCGGCGGCCAGTTCCTCGCGGTGGGCCTGCTCCTCGGCCGCGAGCGTGGCCTCGTCCGCGGGCGGCATGCTGCTGGCCAGCGGGCCGAACGCCAGGCGCAGGTCGACGGCGCTGCCCTCGCCCTTGATCAGGGCCAGCGGAGCGAAGTGCCGGGCGATGCCGGCCGGGCCCTGGAGCAGCGGACGGCGGGCCGCGTCCACCGGCCACTCGACGCTGCCGGTGGCGGTGCGGGCGGGGACGATCCAGTGGTCGCCGGTGCGGTAGGTGCCGCCCTTGGCGAAGTACACCTCGACGCCGTCCTCCAGGGGCAGCCACTCCCCCTCCGTGACGGGGACAGCGCCGCCGCGCAGGGCGGTGGTGCGGCCCTTACGCTTGGGGCCGCCGTGGTGGTCCCAGCGGCGCAGGTACGGGTTCAGGTGCGCGAGCCGTCCCACGCCCGGGGCGGGTTCGGCGGACAGGCGGACGCGGCGGCCCGGCAGGTCCAGCTCCTCGACCCGCAGCAACGGCAGGGGCTCCAGGCGGGAGGCGTAGGCGGTGTCGACGAACTCCACGTGGTCGCCGACGTCCAGGTCCAGCTTGTCGTCGTGGCCGAGGGATGCCAACTGCACCCAGGTGCCGTCCAGTTCGTCGACGGGGAAGACGACGGAGCCGTTCTCGCGGGACCACTTGAAGGTGGCGTCCTTCGCCTCGCCGCCCTCGTGGACCTCCACCCGGTACAACTGGTTCTCCGGGCCGCGGTAGCGGGCGTCCGGCTTGACCAGGCACGGGTCCTCGTCGGCGTGGTCGGGCCGCTCGCTGCGGGCGGCGAGCCGGGCCGAGGGGGCCGACTGGCGCTGCGCCCAGCGGGTGAACGCGGCGCGGACGACGTCCTTGGACGGGTCGGTCTCCTCGATCTCCAGCGCCGCGAGGGACAGCGGCAGCACCTGCCAGACGACCTTCACGCGGGCGGCGGTGTCGGGCATGGCCGCGCCGAGGGCGACCTCGCGCAGCGCCGGGTCCTCGGCCGCGGTGACCGAGCGCTCCCACACGTTCAGGTAGACGACGAACGGCGACTGGGCGGGCGAGGGCAGCCGGTCGCCGGGCCTCTCCGGGTCGCGGAAGCCGTCGGGCTGGTCCCAGTAGGTCCAGTGCGCGGGCGGCTCCGGCGCCCGGTCCTCGCCGTCCTCGTCGGTGACGGGCACGCCGGCGGCCGGGCGGCCGGCGTCGCACAGGATGCCGTCGACGTAGTAGCGGCCGCCGTGGATGAGGAGGGTGTCGATCTCGTGCTTGCCGCCGACGTACTCGATGCGGAAGCCGGCCGCGTAGCGCGGCCCGCCGTGCGGGCCGATCAGATCGGCGGCGAGGCTACGGGCCTGGTGGAGCTGGATCGCGGTCTGTTCGTTGAGGTCGGCGTCGAGCTGGACGCGGCCCTGCTGGGCGACGACCGCGGAGTAGTGCCGCTCCGGGCGGAACGTGGAGCGGGAGAGGTCTGCGTGCATGAAGGGTGTCCCCCCTGGTTCAGGAAGTGCGGGTTCACAAGGTCGGTGGCGGGTGCGCGCCTCACGTCACGAAGAAGATCCCGGCGTCGGTGCCCGCGGGCGTGTACTCGGCGAGCCGGGCCCTGAGGCCGTCCTCGCGCTGCGGCCGGTACAGGTCGTGGAAGGCACCCATCTCGGCGCCGTCGTCCGCGCCGCGCCTGATCTCCTCGGGACAGCGGTCGGACAACAGGCCGTACCAGGGCGTCCCGTAGCGCTGGGAGGTGAACAACGGCCGGATGTCCGAGGCCTGTTCGGGTCGGCAGCGGTGGCGGCGCGGAGTGCGGGAGCCGGTGGGGACGTAGGAGTAGCGCAGGCAGCCGATGCCGCGGCGAGCCACGTGCAGCCTGCCCGTGAAGACGCTGTTCTCGGCGATCTTCACGGCGTGCGTGTGGATCTCGCCGATGACGGTGGTGCGGTGCAGGTGCAGCACGGCGTGGGCGTGGCGGCAGTCCGGGGCGGACAGGGCCTCGCGGTCGTCGGCGGTGGCGTCGAGGACGCTGTCGCGGATGTGGATGTCGAGAGGGTCCTCGCTCACCTCGTCGCCGATGACCTCGATGGTGCCGAGGATGCTGTGCTCGATCTGGAGGCAGGCGGTGGTGCGGTCCAGGACGATGCTCGGCTCCTCTGGCGAGTGCGGCTCGCACTCGGGTTCCAGGGACCATCCGGGCACGAGCGTGGTGTGCCGTACGACGACGGCGCCCATCGCGCCCGCCACGTTGATGCCGCGCCCGGCGACGAGCAGCCCGTCGAGGACGACCCGCGGCCGCTCGTGCGGGGCGCAGTCGTCGGACACCGCGCGGATGTTGAGGGCGTCGGGGCGGTTGCTGTACCAGTCGAGCAGGCGGACGACGGGGCGGGTGCCCTCGGCGGCGCGCAGTTCGAGCCGGTCGCCCGGGTCGAGGTCGAAGTCCAGCTGCTCCTGGTAGGCGCCGCTGTGCGTGATCTCGATGATGCCGGCGGAGCCGGTGCGGTCGGCCCGGCGGTCGTGCTGCCAGGCCCGGTAGGCGTCCATGATCTGCCGGTACGGCTGTCCGGGGCCAACCCGGTACACCTCGGCGTCCGGGCGCGGTTCGCGGTCGCGTTCGTACTCGCCGCCGCCCATGTCGGCGGTGAACGCGTAGTGGTAGTCCACCCACACGCCCTGCCGGGGCGCGGAGCGCGACCCGAAGGCGATCCGGCCGAGCTCGGGGTCGACGGCCACCTGGCCACGCTTCGGCCGGTAGCGCCAGTCGGACAAGTCGGCGACCACTACGTCCGAGGGCGGTACGGGGTTGTCCTCGCCGTCGAGGCGGATCACGAAGCTCTTGCCGGGGCCGTAGTAGTCGAGCAGCCGGTCGTGCAGGAGGCGGCGGGTGACGAACGCGGGCACGTTGTCGGCGGTGGCGATGTGCGCCGGCGAGGGCTCCGGGAGCGACTTGGTGACCAGCGGGGTGTCGTTGCCGAGGATCGAGAAGGTGTAGAGGTTGCGGGCCCGGTCGATGCAGTAGGCCGGGCTCCGGGTCAGCGCGTACGCCTTCAGCCGCCACACGAAGAGTGCGACGCCGGCCGGGGTCCAGCCGCCCTGCCGGTGCCGTGACTCGGCGCGGCGGACGTCGACCGTACGGGCCGAGTTCGCGAACGGACCGGCGCCGAAGGCGAGTTCGGCGCCGTCGCGCAGGTCGGACAGCCGTCCGCGCTCGCCGCGGTGCGTGCCGGTGCCGATGCCGTACAGCTTCACCGGCTGGGTGTGGGCGACCTGCCGGGACCGTTCGACGGCCCGGGCGGGCCAGTCCGCCACCCGCTCGGACAGCTCCTCCAGCAGGTGCAGGGTGCCCTTGCGGCGGCGGCCCGCGACCGTGGCGGCCACGTCCCTGCGCGGGGCGACCGCCTCGGCGAGGGCCGCCCGGCCGCCGTCGTGCAGGCCGGTGGTCAGGACGCGCTCGTAGCCGGGCAGGGTGCGGTAACCGACCAGGTCGCCGAGGTACGGCAGCACCCAGGGGGCCGCCGTCTCCACGAACAGGTCCTCGTAGCCCTGCTGGACGCCGTCGCGGACGCGGTCTAGCTGCTCGGCGATCACCGCGAGCAGTGCGCGCAGCGGCTCGCCCTCCTCCGCGTCGCGCAGCAGGTGCCAGCGAGGCAGCAGTTCGGCGAGCCCGTCCGGTTCCCTGGGCACCACCGGGGCCGGCGTCTCCAACTGGGTGTCCGGGGACATCACTTGACCTCCGTCAGAATCAGGGTGTCCGCGGCCCGGGGCGACAGCAGCGCGAGCTGGGCCGGGCGGATGCCGCGGAAGACGTACACCGACCGGCCCTTGGGCAGGCGCCGCGTGTCGGTGATGTCGGGGTTGAGGCGCAGGAGTTCGGCCAGCGGGAGGCCGTACCGGGCGCAGATCTCCGACAGCGTCTCGCCGTTCTCGGCGCGGACGGTGTGGATCTTCTCGTCGTACGTCGCGGGGTGCGCCGGGACGGTCGCCCTGGGCGGGCCGGGCCGGGTGAGCAGCTCGGTGAGGTCCTCCGGGGTGGCGGAGGCGGGCACGCCGGTGAAGACGTCGACGTCCACGTAGTCGACGCCGGGCACGGTGTGGGCGGTGGCCAGGACCTCGGAGAGGCGGGCGGGGCGGCCCAGCTCCCGGCCCTCGAACCCGAGCCGGTTCAGCAAGGCCTGCCGCAGGCGCGGCTCGACGGTCTGCCAGGCGTGGTCGGGGGCCACCTTCACCTTGGCGGCGATCAGCAGCAGGACCAGTTCCCGGCCGTCCACGCGGACCGGGAGGTTCGCGTCGCCGTACTCGGTGAGGGCGCCGCGCAGGGCGCGCAGGGTGTCCGAGTCGGGCGCGATGGGCACGTCGTCGGTGCCCGCGACCGTCACGTGCAGCACGCGCCGCCGCCCGTCGAAGAGTTCGCGTGCCGAGGCCCGGCCGATGCCGGCCCGGGAGCGGGCGAAGTCCTCGTAGTCGGACTCGGAGACCAGCCGGTCCAGGGCCGAGACGGCCAGCGGAACCGTACGGCGGGTCAGGCCCGGGCCGTCGGCGTCCGCGCCGCCGGTGGCGGGGCGCGGGTTGGTGACCGCGGTGACGCCGAGGGGCCGGGTGACCGGCTGGGTGACGCGGTCCGCCGGGACGTTCGCGGCCTTGCCGGTGCCGAAGCGGTAGCGGGCGCGGACGTTCTCGTGGCCGGAGGGCAGCCGGGCGCCGTGCACACCGTCGCCGAAGGTCACCGTGGTCCGGCCGTCGGCCGTGGAGCCGGTGATGTAGACCCGCTCGGTCGGGCCGCGTCCGGCGAGGCTGTCGACCTCGTGCCACAGCACGCCGTCGACCCGGATCTCCAGGACCGGGGTGGCGCCGAGGGGGTTGTCGTCGGCGAGCCAGGTCAGCGGGGACTGCCAGAGCGCGAAGGTCTGGTTGACGCGGTCCGAGTCGCCGCTGCCGATGGCCTCCTCGCGGCTCTCGCCGTGGGTGGCCTCGACGACGTTGCCGAGAATGCGGACCGTCTCGCGACGGTAGCGGTGGGCGAGGTCGGCTGTGAGGGTGAGCCGGGTGTGGATGTGGTCGCCGGGGAGCCGGCGGTCCGCGGCGGGGTCGGCGGCGGCGATGGTGACGACCTCGGTGGCCCGGACGCCCGCCGTGCCGGGGATGTCGCTGCGTTCGCCCTCGACGATGAGCGTGCGGCCCGGCCTGAGGCCCTCGTACAGCTCGGCGAGTTCGATCTCGTTGCCGTGCACGTCCTCGCCCAGCGGTTCGTCGGCGAGGCGCAGGGGCTCGCCCGCCGCGTGCACGGTGGTGTCGCGGATGTGCGACAGGAGCACGTCGAACTCGTCCAGCCAGGCGTCGGCGAGGGTGAGTTCGGTGCCGCGGCCGGTGATGCCGTAGTTGGTGTACGCGGCCGTGCGCACCGCCGTGACCTGGGTCGTGACGAACGCCAGCTTCGGATCGCCGGGGACGCCCTTGTCGGAGCCCTTGGCGGGCCGCTGGATCGCCACCCAGCTGCCGACGGTGATGCCCTCGTGCACGGTGTCCAGCTGGAGCGTGCGGTGGTTGACGGGCTCCGGCTTCGTGGCGATGACGATCTCGACGTTGGGTTCGGCGCTGCCCGCCGTGTACTTGAGGCTGACCTCGTGCTCGCCGTGCGTGAACTGCTCACTGGCGCCGGGGCGCAGGGCGATCTGCTCGGACGTGCCGTTGTGGACGCCGACGTGGATCAAGCCTTCGTCGTCGGGCCGCGACACGAACAGGGTGCGCTCGGGCAGGCCCGAGTGGAGGCGGACGGTGACGCCTGGTTCCTGGGAGTCGGCGGGGCGCCGGTTGAGCCAGCTCAGGTCGCGGTCCTGGCCGGAGCGCACGGACAGCTCGACCTGGCCGGGGCCGAGCGTGAAGGTGACCGGCTGGGTGACGGGCAGGTTCTCCGCGCGCTGGTCGGAGCTGCTGCCCTCGACGTACTGGAACTCGGCCCGGACCGGGGTCTTGCCCGCCGTGTCGTACACGACGCGCGTGGTCGCCAGCACCGCTCCGGTCAGCGGCCAGTCGGCGGTTCGGATGACCCGGCCGCGGTCGTCCTGGACCGGCTTGAGCGGGGCCGTGGCGCCGAAGGGGGCCGCGGTGACGCGCAGGGCGAGCAGTTCGCGCAGGAGCCGCGGGGCGCCGGGTGCGGCGGCCGTGCGCCAGGCCGGGTAGAGGCTGCCGAGGCCGGGGTTGAGGGCGGACAGCAGGCGGGCGGTGTCGGTGCCGGGGAGCTGACGGCCGGTGGCGCCCCGGGGGGCGGGGGCCGTGGCGCGCAGGGCGGGAAGTACGACACCCAGGGCTTCCAAAGCGGCTGCCCGCGAGTCGCCCCCCAGGGGCGCGGGGAACTGCGCGACCAGCCCCGACGGCGCCGCGGACGGCCGACCACCCATCGACGCACCCTCCTCATCCGTCTGGGCAGGCGCCAACTCCAGCGCCCGCTCAGCGAGTTCGGCGAGCACCGCTTCCAGCTGCTCGAACCAGGCCGCCACGTCCTCGTAGGGCGCGGCCAGCACCTGGGCCTCGCCGAGGCGGGCTACCGGCTCCGCGAGGCGGGCCGCGAGCCGCTCGGGAGTCTTGACGCCGTCCAGGTCGTTGCGGAGCGGTTCGAGGACCTGGTCCTCGCAGTCCTCGATCAGCCGACTGACCGGGCGCGGGTTGGGCACCTCCGGGGTCGGCGGCTCCTCCCCAGGCTCCCCCGGCTGCACGGGCGGAGCCGTCCAGCGCCGTACCTCGTCGACGAGTTCCTTCAGGGTGGGCGGCGCCGACTTCGGCAGGGAGATCGCCGTGACGTCGTCGTCCCGGTCGACGCGCGTGTTCGCCACCGGCAGCAGCTTGCGCTCGCCGCCGGCGCTCTCCCCGAAGACGAACAGCAACTGGTCGCCGGTCCTGAGGGAGTGCGCGGTGCCCTCGACGAAGAGCTCGGAGCGCTTCTCCAGGTCCCGCGGGGTGAGCAGCGAGGGCCGGCGGCGGCGGACCTTCAGCTCGTTGAAGTCCCAGCGGGCCGTCAGGTCCCGGCTGGTCTCGAAGGTCAGCGACTCCTCGCCGGCGGACGCGGGCACGCTGTGGCTGCGCGCACCGCGCGGGATCAGCACGTTCTGGGCCTCGGCGCGCGGGTCGCGTTCGAGGGTGTACGCCAGGTGCGTGGCGGCGGCGACGCCGGGGCGCGGGCGGTGCCCGACGAGTCGGCCGAGCAGCACCAGGGAGCGGTGCTCGTTCGCGGTGCGGACGTAGGCCTCGTCGGCGATGCGCTCGGAGTGGAAGGTGAGCAGGTCGCCGAGGACGGCGGTGGCGTCGAGCAGGCCGATCGCCGGGTCGTCCGGAGTGCGGACGGTGAGCTGGTCGAGTGCCGGGTAGGCGGGTGAGGCGAGCCGGTCGAGCAGGGCGGCCAGGAAGGAGCCGTACTCGCCGACGCGGTAGTCCAGCGCGGTGCGGCCGGGCGGGTTGTGCAACGGAGCCGGCGCGAGGCGCTCGTCGTGGCCGCCGCGGCAGGCGCCGCCGCAGCCGCACTCGTCGGTCGCGGTGACCGGGTGCGTGTCCGTCATCGGGCACCTCCCAGGGATATCGCCAGCAGGCCGTTCTCCGGCCGGTCCGAGTCGTTGTCGCAGGTGGCGATCTCCAGCGGGCCGAGCCGCAGCACGCCGTCCTCCCTTTCTCCTCGGTCCTGTCCGTACAGCCGCCGCAGCCGGGTGACCTCGACGCTCCGCACGCCGGGCACGGCCGCGGCGACGGCGACCAGGCGGCTGAGCCGGACCGGTTCGCCGAAGGTGAGCGCGTCGGGGTGGAAGAAGCCGAGCCGTCCGCCCGGCAGTCGTCCGCTGCCGAGCACGCGGTACAGCTCGGCCAGGATCTGCCCGTGCTGGTGGCCCGGCTCGGCGCAGACGGTCAGCGCGATGTCGAGCGGCACCAGGCGGGCGGGGCCCACGACGAGGTCGTGGCCGATGCGCCGGTACGTCTCCAGGGCCTGGGTGACCGAGTCGAGCAGGTCCCGCGACGGGGCGGCGGTGCCGTCGGCGTCGATCGCGATGTGTGCCTCCTGGACGCTGCCCGTCCAGCGGAGTTCGGCCGCCGCCCGCTGCACGCCCGGCAGGGCGGTGGCGAGGGCCGCGTAGTCCTCGGCGGTGACGGCGCGCAGCCGGGTGCGGCGCAGGTCGAGCGGGGCGAGCTGGCGTACCTGCTCGACCGGTTCTGGCTGGGTGCCGCCGGCCGCGGGCAAGGGGTTGCGCACGGCGACGGCCGGCGCTTCGCAACCGGCTTGCACGACAAGGTGGTTGATGGCCTCGGCGCCGACGTTTCCGGCGGTGCCGCCGCCGAGCCGGTAGCGCAGTGCCAGCCGGGTGCCGGGCGTGGGCCTGGCACCGTGCCGTCCGTCGCCGAAGCGCAGGGCCAGACGGCCGTCGTCCTCCAGTTCGCCCACGAAGTGCTGCTCGCGCGGACCGCTGTCGAGCAGGTCGCGGCGCGGCTCCCAGGTCTCGTCGTCGCCGTGGACGCGTACGGCGGGCAGCGCCCGGCGCGGGTCCTGGGCGAGGGCGGCGGTCGCCGAGCCGCGCAGCACCGTCTCCTCGGGGTGGAGGCCGGCCGCGTAGGCCGGGCCCCAGCTGTGCGCGATCTCCCAGGCGATGTGCCCGTCGAGGGCCGTGCCCGCGCGGGCCCGGGCGGCGAGGACCTCGACGCGGCGCAGCTTGGTGGCGAGCAACTGGTCGCTGCGGTACAGCAGTTCGCGCAGGGCGCGGACCGGGTGGCGGCGCAGTTCGAAGCGTTCCAGCACGTTCAGGCCGTAGACCACGGCGAGTTCGGCGATCTCCTGCTCGCCGAGCCCGTCCCGGTCGCGGGCGCTGCGCCACAGCTCGACGAGCCGCTGCCGGATGCGGCCCGGGATGGCCGCGATCCGCTCGGCCTGCCCGGCGGCGACGGTGCCGGGGTCGGGGAAGGGCACCGCCTGGGTGACGGGCGTACGGCCGAGGGCCGGGCGGAAGCGGGGCGCGATGCCCGGGTAGACGGACTGGGCGAGCAAGGTGCGCAGCGCGGCGGTCTGGGCGTACGCCGTGCCGGGCACGACCTGTTCGTGCCGCTGCCCGGCGCTCTCCAGGCCGAGGCCGGCGCGTGCGGTGGCGCGCTCGCCGACGACCTCGAAGAGTTCGCGGACGTCGTCGGGGACGAGCGCCCGGCCCGACCGGGTCTTGTCCGTCAGGGCGTTGATGAGCCGCGCGGGCGCGTTGCCCTCCTCGGTGTCCCGGCAGCCGAAGGCGGGCCGGTCGCAGGGTGCGGTCACGGCGGGCACGGGCGGCACGGTGACCGTCTCGGGCAGCCCGGTCAGGGTCCGGCCGTGGTCGACGAGGACGACGTTGCCGCGGGCGAGCGTGACGTCCTCGACGGGCAGGCAGTCGCGTCCGCCGCGCGTGGTGAGGCAGAGCGGGAAACGCAGCGCGTCCTCGGCGGCCCAGGTGACCTCCAGGACCGGCTGGTCCTCGATCCGGTCCAGGCCGGGGGTGACGGAGGTGAGGCGGACGGCCTGGCGGTGGCTGGGGTCGGCGTCGCCGGGGGTGCCGGTGCGCGGGCCCTTCACCTCCTCCAGGACGATGACGTCGCCGGGCCTGAGGTCGAGACGGCGCTCGCGGCAGGTCTCCGGGTCCACCCAGGCGTCCCGCAGGGTGGCGAGGGTGGCGCCCTTCGGCAGGGTGCACACCTCGCCGCCCCAGGTCCACAGCCGGATCGCGTTGTGCGCGACCCGCAGCTGAAGCGGGTCGGTGGCGACGACCGGTTCGAAGACCTCCACCGAGCCGCGCTCGTCGAGGTCGCCGAGTTCGCTCTCGTCGATGACGGTGCCCGGCTCGGGGCGGTCGTGCGGGTCGAGGCTGCGCACGTCGACGGAGGCGAAGCGGAAGGTGCCCGGGGCGAGCGTGCGGTCGTCCGCGGTGCGGACGGTGACGTAGGCGCGGGCGTTGCAGCCGTCGTGCATCGCGTAGTCGATGAGCCGGACGTGGCGGCGTACGGAGACGCGGCGGCGGGCGGTGTCGAGGTAGGCCTCGGTGGCGACCGCGTCCTGCTGGTAGCTGATCTGGTCGCCGGTGTAGGCGAGGAGTTCGACGAGGGTCATGCCCAGGTCGGCGGGGTTGCGCTCCACCCAGTCGGGGGTGGTGAGCGCGAGCCGGTCCAGGAGCAGCTTGCGGATGGTGTCGTAGTCGCGGGCCGTGTAGTCGATGACGGGTGCGGCGGGGAAGTCGGGCTCCGGCTCGTCCTGGTCCTTGCAGTCGAAGGGGGTCGGGCAGTCGGGCCGGAAGGAGAACGTGGCGCTGTGGTAGCGCTGGTCGAAGCCGCGGTAGGGCTCGGTGCCGGGCCGTCCGTACGGGTCGGTCTCGACGAGGGAGAGCCGGTAGCGGGAGGTGTCGCCGGCCTTGTCGAGGGTGACGTAGAGCCGGTCGTCGAGCTCGGGGTCCTCCTCGCGTTCGACGCTGACGTCGACGGCGGTGATGCCGGTGATGCGGCGGCCGCCGTCGATGCGGACGTTCTCGGGGCCGAGGCCGTGCGGGGCCTTGCCGAGGAAGGTGACGGTGAGCAGCAGGCCGTCGTCGCCGGCCTCGACGGTGTCGACGCCGTTGAGCTGGGCGGCGCGGACCTTGGCCCGGCGGGAGGTGCTGGTCGTACCGGTCATGCCGTGGCCCTCCCTTCGAAGACGTCGTCGCGCGAGGCGCCGTCGGCGCGTAGGACGTAGGACAGGTACACACGGACGACGTGGTCCTCGCTGACCACGTCGAGGGCCTCGATGTCGATGAGATCGCCGAGCCAGCGCTGCAGCGAGGCCTGCACGGAGAGTTCGAGGGTGCTGATGAGTTCCGGGCTGGTCGGCGCGAAGACCAGGTCGAGGAGCCCGCAGCCGAAGTCGGGACGCATCACGCGCTCGCCGGGACTGGTGAACAGCAGCTGCTCGATGAGGTCGTGGACGTGCTCGCCGTGGGTGGCGTGTGCGGTACGGCCCCGGCGGTCGGCGCGGAAGGGGAAGGCGATGTCACTCCGGGGGCGTTGGCTGGTTCGGCGGCTCATCGGACCGTGACCTTTCGCTGCGCGGCCTGGACGACGGGCGGTCCCTGCGGCACGAAGGCCGCGGTGAAGCACTCGGCCGCGGAGATGTCGAGCAGCACGGGCGCGCCGTCGACGGTGATGCCGGTGCCGTCGGCGGCCCAGCGGACCGTCACGCACGGCGTGGGCACGCGGTCGACGGTGTGCGGGCAGCCGGTGACCACGTAGCTGTGCGCGGCCGTGGCGATGGCGGCGCCACTGGCTCGTACACCGCCGGAGGGTGTGGTGGCGGCGGTGACGCGACCGCCATGCGGGCAGCCGATCACGGCGTCGGCGTCGAGCAGACTCCCGGGCATGTTCTCTGGTCCCCCGTCTTTCTTATCGCTTGGAGAGCACGGTCAACTGGCCCTCATTGATGGTCACTTCACGACCGCGCAGAATGACCTCCGCACCGGCGCCGGTCGCGATGACCACGGCCTCCTTGGTGATACGGATGTACGCGCCGCCCTGCGCCTGGAGGAGGATCCCCTGCTCGGCGCCGGGCGTGTCGTTCATGACGAGCTTGTGTGCCTGCGGTGTCTGCACGACGACCGGCTTGTTGGGCGAGCCGGCCTGCAACTCGCGGCGCGCGTCGGGCGGCAGTTCCTCGGCTGCGCCGTACCAGCACCCGGTCCACACCGGGAAGCTCGGATCCCCCTGCTCGAACTCCACCCACACGCCCGCGCCCGGCGGCGGCACCACGAACTGCCCCGACTCGGGTCCCGTGAACGGCAGGCAGGGCAGCGCCCAGGTGGACGGCTCGTCGCCGAGGACGTCCGGGACCTCGACGGTGAGGCGGCCGATGCGCAGCGGGTCGTCGTTGCTGACCACCCGGCCGCGGAACTTCCCGAGGAACCGGTCCTTCGGTCCTGTGACCATGGTGCAGTGTGCTCCTGTGTCTCTCCGCGTCTTCTGACGAGCCGTTGGGGAAGGTTCAGGGACGAACCGTGCTGCTCCGGGCGATCAGTCCCTCCCGCGACAGCGTGAAGTTCTGCCGGAACGAGCCGGGGCTGAGGTTCGAGGTCACGGACTTCACGTAGTAGTCCCCGTCGTACGTCACTCCAGCGCCTCGGACCCCCACCAACTCCCGGGGTCGCAGCAGGTACCCGTGCCTGTTCACGTCCAGGCTCCCGGACCCGGAGATGACGTCCGCCGAGATCGCGGCCCGGGCGAGCGCCTCGGCCTCGGCCTGCCCCAGTTCCTTCTTCGCGGTACCGGAGATCGTGCGGCGTCTGAGCGCCGGAGTGGCCCGCCGGCCGAGCGGCGGCCGCAGTGGATCGATATCCGGCTGAGCCAGCAGCCGTGTCTCTCGCGTCACCGGATCCTGCACCCGCACCTGCGGCTGTTCGCGCGCCGTCCCGTCGTAGGCGAACGTCAGCTGATCGACCGTGGAGTTGGTCTCCATGTTCACGTTCAGCGCGTGTTGCCGCCGGCCGAGCCGTTGCTCGGGCCCCCAGTAGGCGGTGGCCCGTCCCGGGACGGGCCCGGGGTCCAGATAGAAGGTGAAACCGTTCGCCTGGGCAAGCTCGTTGAGGTACTGCAGGTCGGTCCCGGTCTGGTAGTGAACTCGCAGATCCTGCCTGGGCGGCTGCGCGATCTGCTCTCGGATGACGTGCGGCTGGATCCCGTAATCCGCGTACCTGGTCAGAATGCGCGCAGCCCGCTGTGACGGCGCGAGGTTCGGATACCGGTCGGTCCGCTCCTCCAGATCCATCAGCAGGGTCAGGTCCTCCCCCGTCACGGTGAGCGTGGACTGCCCAGGCCGATTACTCGCCCCCACCTCCTGCCGCACGATCAGTCCGTCCAGCAGCACCCGGGAGGTGCCCTTGATCGAAACAGTCACAATCACGCGGGTCTTGGGATCGAAGAACCCCTCGGGCAGCAGCCTCTTCGAGATGGCGCCTTTCTTGCTCAGATCAAAGGCCATCTGGAATCCGCTGCGTTCCCCCGCCGTCATCGTGATCTGGCAGGACAGCAAGGCCTCCGCGATCTCAGCCGGCACCGGGCGGGCCAGCTTCGGCCCCATGTGCACGGTGATGTGGACGGGCCCCCGCCCGATCGGCTCATCAGGCATACCCGGCTCCCGGGAACACCCCAGGCACCGGCACCGCGATCCGCGCACCCGGCTCCGCCGTCAACTCCGCCGGATCCAGCACCGGATTGGCGTCAGCGATCCGCCACCACTGATCCACATCCCCGAAGTGCCGCTGCCCGAGGTGGTCCGGCCGCTCCCCGCTGCTGACGGTGTGCGTGGTGGTGTCCTCGGCGCCTGTGTCCTGGTCGATGGGCGGCAGCAACCGCCGCTTCGCGTACCGCACCTCCGTCCCGTCGGCCTGCACATGCACGCCGATCTCCGCATCGTGGTACCGGCTCGACCGCGGATACGGATGCGCCCCCGGTATCTGGTCCAGCGCGCTCTCGTACGGCTCAGTCCTGGCCATGTTGCTCAACTCCCCCTACCTGTACTGGCGTCCGGCCTGGCGGCCCAGAACGGGACCGCGACCGAGCCTGAACGCCCCCAGTCGCCCACCCGGCGTCATCCCGGCCAACCGCTCCTTCTGCGCAAGGTGCGCCAGATACAGGTCGGCACCCCGGTGCTCGGGTGGCAGATCACTCACCGACAGCACCTTCATGCCGATGTTCAACGAAGCCCGCATCGGGTTCAGATTCACGTCGAAGGCCGTCTCACTGATCGACAGCTCCGTCAGGCGCACCGGCAGCACCCGCTTGCTCCCCCAGGTGAAGAGCGTCAGCGGCATCTCGATGGGACTGATCTCGATCGTCCCCTTCTTCGCCTCCCGCGTGGCCTCCCGCAGTTGCGCCGTCGTGGGGTGCACCAACATCTCCAACGCGGCGAGCTCCGGGTGAATCCCGTCCGGTGCCGGCACCTCGAGCTGATCGGTCGAGTCGATCTCGGCGGTAAAGGTCCAGGTCTCCTCCGCGGGCCCCTTCAGCCGCAACGCCTCGTTCCGGTCCCCCTCGCCTTCTCCCTCGCCTCCGGCCGCTTGTGGCGCGAGCGAGCGCTCGAGCGTGTCCGGGTTGAACTGCAACACGATCACCCGCTCGGGGGTGCCCAGCTCAGGGTCGACGATGACGATGCCGGACCGGATCGGCTTGGGTATGTCTGCGTACCGTGTCACTACCTGCCCCGCTCTTTCGACTCATTCTCACTACTCTTGACCAGTCGTACCGGGGGGATGTCGGCGCAGGCCTTCGAGCATCACCTGCGCATTGTTCCGGACGCGGGACTCCGGGTCATTGACTCGCATTTCCGAGACCAATTGAATGAGTCCATCCCAAGGCAGGTATCCAGTGGAGACGATGACCGCCTGCCGCACGCCGGAGTCCTGTTCGTTCACAGCAATGGAACGAAACAAAGTGATCAACCTGTCGTCTTCCGGACCGGTCGCCGCGAGCGCTGCCGCGTAAATGGCGCGAAGCTTACCGTCGCGATCCTTCACCTTCCCCAAGGCATCGATCGCGTCAGACTGGGTCCAAAGCGGACAGAAGTCCCGAACCTGCTGGACTTCAGGCGCAACATCCGCACCGTGAAATACCACGTACTCAAGCCCGACCATTTCGTCTCGCACGAAGTGGACTTCGGCGTCCCGCCCCGGAACGTCCCACACTTCAACAAAGGGCGGTTCGGTGTGCCGAATCTCCGTTAGATCCCACTCCTCACGCCATGCAAGTTCGGTCAGACTACGGTGACCGTCCGACCCTCTCAGCACAAGTCGAATAATCTTACTCTGCATCGCTCACCCTACTTGAGACCATAGTAATCTTCGAGGAACTTCTTGATTTCTTTCCGCGCCTTGTCTAGGGCTTCTGCATCGGTTTCAAAGTATTCCGTCATACCCTTACCCCTCGACTTCATCCACCTTTCTGCAAGCTCCTCCTCTCGCGCTTCGAGCTCTGCACGTCGAATGTAGGGCTCACCCTCCGGCTGCCTGTTCACCCCACTGTCTATATCAGCTGCTGCCGCCGGGCCACCCTTCATAGACATTGGATAGATACCGCGGCCACCGGTTCGATCACCATTCCCCTCATGCTCTGTGAAGAGCTCATCCAGGTCGGAATCACGCTGTTCCACTAGCGACATGGCCATGGGCGCCATCGCGACATTCGTCGTGTTCCGAACCGACTCACGGACGAACATGAGCCAGTGGAGCCGAGCGAGCAGGTCTTGAGCTTCGGAGGACAGTCCAGACGGGAAGGTGAGATTCTTTGTGTACTTTCTGAGAATGCTGGCCACAGTGTACTGATCGAGGCGCAGGTCATTCAGCTTCTTCATAATGCCCGGATATTCTCCCACCTTAGCCACGTAGGCATTTGTTCCGGCCTTATTGTATTCGACCACCTCGTGTTTATCGGGACCGACACGGTGCACCTCTTTCTCCCCTGTGTGCTGCCAGTTTCCCCCTTCCCTGGGCAGGTACGGGTTGAGCTCTTCCACCGTTCCATCCGGGCGCGATTCTTCGATTTTCTTGCCACGCTCCTGGTAGTATCTCACGGCGCCCGGTATATCCTCTTTCTTTTCTATGTCCAGAGGTTCGTCGTTCGCCTTCTCGTTTCGGTGGCGACGCATCCGCAACTCCGCATCCCGGACATCACCCCGTTTCAGTATTTCTTCTGCTTCTTCACGCGCGACCTTCCGAACATCCGCCCCCGTCAACTCCCAGCCCTTACCTGCAACCATCCGAGGGTTGAGGGTCGCCATGATCTCAAGCTGAGGAGAACCAGCGTGCGTCAAGGAGGTCAAGCGATGCCAAGACCGCATGCCAACCAGTGTTGCGCGAAGCACGGGTTCGGGGATTCCCTTGCTCAGTAGCCGCCTGATTTTCGGGCGTATCTTGGCAACAATTTTCCGCAACCGCGCTTCCTTGGACTCCGTGGAGTTTTCCTTCTTGCGGCGCTCATCGCGTTCGCGGCGGCGCTCTTCATGGCGACGCTGCTGCTGCCGACGGAGTTGGTCGCGGCGGTTCTTGTAGGCGCGGCGCATCTTGCGGGCGTCGTTGTCCAGTTTGCGGCCGGTCTTGCTCTTGTTGCCCTTGCGGCCCAGGGCCTTCTTCGCGCGGCGGTTGCGCTTGAGGGCGGCCTTGGTGGTCTTCTTGGAGCGCTTGTGAGAGCGGCCGGCCGGGGACGGCTTCCGGCGGGGCTTGTCCTTGTCCTTGTCCTCTTCCTTCTTCCGGTCCTTACCGCCGTCCTTGTCGTTGTTGCGGGTGTCGTCGTCGCGGCGGTTGGTGTCGGAGTCCTTGTCCTTGCGGTTGTCGGACCCGGGGCCCTTGTCCTTGTCCTTGTCCTTCTGACTGTCGTCGTCGGCGCGGTTGGTCGTGGAGTTGTTGTTCTGGGTGGACGTGGACTGACTGTTGTTGGCGGGTGGGTTGTTCTGGGGCTGGGAGTTGAGGTTCTGGTTGGCGTTGTCGGTCTGCTGCTGTGCGGCGTTGACCTCGTCGCCCTTGTCCTTGCGCTCGTCGTTGTCCGGGTTCGACGGTGACTTGTTCTTGAAGCCCTGGGCCACGCCCTTCAGACGTTCCGTCACCTTGCCGACGTACTTGCCGATGCCGCTGACCAGCGCGTTGAAGACCAGCTCGATCAGGGCGACGATGCCGGCCGCGACGGCCTTGGCGAAGGGGCGGCCCGCGTTTCCGCTCTTGACGGCCTTGAGGTAGTCGATGAGCAGGCCGAAGGCGCGGAGGATCTCGGAGAGGGTCTCGTACGCGGCCTTCAGGGCGTCGATGATGGCCATCACCCAGCCCGCACCGGGGATGAGTTTCGCGACGACCTTCGTGATGACCAGCTCGCCGATGATCATGGGGAGTTGGGGCAGGATCGCGGCCCAGGCCTCCTCGACGATCTCCTCGACCGTCATGCCACCGCTGATCAGGAGGTCGAAGGTCTCCTTGTCGATCCCCAGGATCTCCTGGACCTTGTCGTTGAACCACTGCTTGATCGCCGACTGGGCCTCCGGGACCAGGTGGTTCCTCGCACCGTCCTCGGCGGAGGCGGCGGCGCCGCTGAGCCAGCCGCCAGGGTCGGAGATGATGTCGCCGGCGATCGTCATCCACTCGCCGAGGGCGTTGAGCAGGCCCATCGCGAGGTCCATCGCGGCCTTGAGGACGCCCTTGACGGCGTCGATGGCCATCTCCAGGCCGGCCTTCAGGGCATCCAGGATGTCGGTGAGGATCTGGCCGATCCGGTCGAGGAGATCGTCGAGCATCTCCTTGAGCTCGTTGGCGAGATCGTTGATGAAGGCGATCGCGTCGGCGATGAGGTCGATGATGAAGTCGCGGATTCGGTTGGCGATCTCCTGGATGGCTTCGAGGAGTTCACGGCCCAGTTCGACGATGGCCTGGACGAACTCTTCGAACATCTCGACGATCGAGTTGCGGACGTCCTCGATCCACCCGGTCACCGTCTCCTGGAAGTTCGTGATGAGGTCGACGACGGCCTGGCGCGCCCGCTCGAAGATGCCGACGATCGTGTTCTTGAGATCTTCGAGCCACTGTTTGATCGCGTCGAAGGCCTTCGTCACCCAGTTGCCGGAGTCCTCCTTCGCGTCATCGCGCTTGGTCTCGGCCTCCTCGGTTGCCTCGGTGCTCTTCTTCGTGATCTCTTCGTCGTCGTCCTTCTCCCGCTGCTCTACCTTGTCGTCGGTGTCCTTCTCCTCCTTGTCGATGTCCTCCCGGACCGCCTTGGACTTCTCGCCCTTCTTCGTGTCGATGTCGGCGAGTTCGGCGTCCTGTTCCGTCCGCCAGTTCTCGCGATCGGTGACGACCTCGGACTTCGCCCGCTCGCGTTCGTCGGCCTGGCTCTTGGTGTTGGCGTCGACCTCGGCGCGGACATCCTCCTCGTGCCTGCGCTGGGAGGCCTGGAAGTCCGTGTCCTTCTTCTCGCGTTCGGCGGCCAGGTCGTCCTGGCCCTTCTTGAACGCGGACTTGATCTTGGGGCCTTCCTCGTGCTCGGCCACCTCCGAGACGGCCTCCGGCGGGACGCCCTGGATCTGCGGGCCGCCACCGGACTTGGACGCGGCGCCCTTCTCCTGGCCCCCCTCGGGGACGTCCGCGGTGAGGGTCTCGGGCGGGACGTCGGGGTAGATCTGGTCCTCGCCGAGGGGCTGTTCGGAGTCGGCGCGGCCCTCCTCCTCGACCTGGCCGGCTTTCGAGTCGAGCTCGCCGCCCTGCTGCTCGGTGAGCCCGCCCGTCTCCTCCGCCATGCCGACGCCGGGAGCCGTGCCCACCTGGGCCTGCTCCATCATCTCGTCCTCGGTCGGCAGGTCGAGGACCTTCTGGACGAGCGCGTCGGTGTCGATGACGTCACCGGCTCCGACGAGGTTACTGCCCCAGTTGACTATGCCGGCACCGATGGTGGTGGCGCCCGCTAGGATCTTGTCGCCGGTGCTCAGTTCGAAGTCCGCGCCCGGAAGTTCGCCCTCCGGGGCCTGGGCGCCCTCCACCTCGGCGTCCTCCGCCTCGGGGGCGTCGGTCGCGCTGACGTCGTCGTCGGAGTACTCGCCAGGGGGTGCGGCGTCCGGGTCGCCGCTGAGGGTCTCCGGGGAACCGGCCGGGCGGTCCATGGTGGGCGGGGACTCGGCCAGGGCCTGCTGTTCGTTGCCGACGCTGGTGTTGACCGAGTTGTGCACTCCGTCCATCGCGGCCAGGGCCTGGTGCGGCTTCATTCCAGCGGCGGTGGACAGTCCGGATTCCGGGTCGGAGGCGGAGAGGTCGGGGGCGGGGCCCTCCTTCTTCGCCGGTTTGCTCCCGGTCGCGGCACCCCCGCCGCCTCCGCCTCCGCCCCCACCGCCTCCTCTGGGGGCGGGGGCCGGAGTGGCCTTCGCGGCGCGGCCGGCGACCGGGGCGTTTGATTCCTCCGTGGGTTCGGAGGTGTCCGACTGGTGTGATGTGGGCTGCGGTCCGGGGGCAGCCTCGTCGGCGGATGTGTCGGGAGTCGTGCTCGGTGCCGGAGTGTCGGCGGCAGGGGCCTCCGCGGTGTCCGGCTGGCTCGAGCCGTGGGCGAGGCCCTCCGGCTCTGTGGTGGCGGTCGCTTCGGCGGCGGGACGCGGCTGGCGGGGCCGGGGGACCGCGGCGGCTGTCTGGCGGGCGGTGCCCGCGCCGCCGAGGGCCTTGGCCTGGTCCGCGGAGGTGGCCACGGTCTCCGGTGCCGAGGGTTCGGCCGTGGGTTGCGGGGCGGGGCCCTCTTCTCCGGCGGAGGTATCGCTTCCCGGTTCCGCCGTTTCGGGGTCGGGGGTGGTCGGCTCCGGAGTGGTGTCCTCCGGGGCCGGGCTCGTGTCGCGGGCGCCGCCCTCGGTCTCGGGGGCCGGGGTGTCCTCGGGGGCCGGGCCGATCTCCTGGTCGAGGGGCTGCTCGTCCTGCAGGTCACGGGTGGCCTGCTCAGCCGCTTCGTCCGGGAACGCGGCGTCACTCACGTCCGCCTCGGCGTCCTCCTGGGCGGTTTCCGCCTCCCGCTGCTCCTCGACCTTGTCGGCCTTGGTGGGTGGCGGAGCCGGGAAGCTCGGGGCCTGCTGCTCGGTGCTGGAGCCGGGGGTCAATTCGTCGGCGGTGGGGACACCGGAGACGTCCAGGTCGGAGCTGGGGAGGAAGTCGTCGGGCTTGAGTTCGACGTCCCAGGCGCTGTTCTTTTTGGGCTCGGCGTCCTGGGCTCCTTCGGAGCCGGGGTCGGCGATGTCGGTCTCGGACATCGCGTCGGGGTTGAGGCCGAGGGGGAGTTCGTCCTCGGCGGGCTCGTCGGACTCCTCGTCCTGGGCGCTCTCCTCGTCGCGGGTCGCGGCCTCGTCCTCGGCCTGCGTTTCCTTGCCCGGGGTGACGGATTCGGACGGGCCGTCCTTCTCCTTGTCCCCCGGCTCCTGCTTCTGTTCCTCCTCGCGGGTCTTGCGCTCCTCGCGTTCGTCCTTGTCCCCAGCGGCGTCCTGCTCCTGGCTCGCCGCCTCGGACTCGGCGCTCTGCCCGGCGGACTGGCTCTCCTCAGCCCGACGCTGCCCCTGCGGGGATGCGGAGGAGGCTGAGGACGGGGGCGCGGGTGCCGTGCCCCGCGCGGTGGCCTCGGCGGACTCCCGCTGCTGCTCCTCCTCTTCCCCGGACCGTTGCCGCTCGTCCTGGGCCTGCTGCTCGGGCTTCTCCTTGGCGGGCTTCTCGCGCTCGGGCCACTTGGGGCGGGCGGCGTACGCCTCGCGGTAATACTCGATCAGCTCCAGAGCGTCCGGCAGCGGCTCGGGTACGTCGGCGGGCTCGAGGTCGTGCGGGAGCGGGTCGGCCTCCTGCTCGGCCAGCCGCTCCAGCAGGCGGTCGTACTCGCTGGAGAGCAGCCGTACTTCCAACCGGTCGAGGACGAGTTCCTGCAGGTACGGGGACATGCGGGACAGCTCGACTCGAACGCGGCCGGAGAGGTCGGCCGGGTCGCCGCGCAGGGAGCGCAGGACACCGTTGGTCAGCCGGTCCACCAGGGTGGCCGGGTCGAGCTGTTCGGCGCGGATCCGGTCGGCGTCGACCGTGGCGTAGCGGAGCCAGCCGGGGGTGGTCTGGCCCGGGTCGATGTCGGGGCCGAGGGCCGGGCTCTCGCCGCGTACGGTCTGCTGGGCGGTCTGTTCGGCCTCCCGCTCGATGGGTTCGTGGGGCAGGCTGACCGCGCCCGAGTCGCGGCCGACCCGCAGCGCACCCAGGCCGTGCGGGTTCTGCAGGGTGTGCAGTACCTCGTGGGCGACAAGGCGCCGACCCTCGGCGGTACCAGGGGCGTAGGCGCCCTCCCGGAAGAAGATGTCCTGGCCGACGGCGACCGCGTCCGCACCCAGCAGCTCGGTGAGCGCGCCCGCGTCCCGGTCGGTGTGCAGCCGTACCCGGCTGAGGTCCTGTCCGAGCTGTTCCTCGAGCTCCCGGCGCACGCCGGGGTCCAGTGGCAACCCGGCACCGCTGACGATGTCCTTCGGCTCCGGGGTACGGGACGCGGCGGCCCGCTCCTGCTCCTTGCGCTTGCGGCGCTTGGCGGCCGCCGAGGACGTACGGGCGTTCTGGCCCGCGTCGTGGGTGCTGCTCATCGGCGCCGCCCGGAGCGGTCGGCGGCGGTGTCCGGCTCCCGGCCCCGGCCCGACAGACCCGCGTGGACGGCCCGGGCCAGGGCCTGGCCGATCCTGACCGGCGAGGTCGTGGCGGGCAGGGGCGGCAGGTGGGTGAGGGCGTCGATGACGTGATCGGTGCCTTCCGCGGCCAGCGGAACGCCCTCGTCCCGTACAAGCCGGGTGAGTTCGCTCTGGAAGACCGCCGACACCAGGTCCGGGTCCGTGCCGGGGCCGAAGCCGTCCAGGGCCAGCTCGCCGATCTCCACTCGGACGGTGCTCTGCTGCTCCTGCGCGGCGGGTGTCCGCAGCTCGTTCAGACCCATCCGTGCACCTCCGAGGGCGTCAGAGAGCGTTCCAGCTTCAGGTATTCGGTGCGGGCGGCAGCGAGCATGTGCCGCATCTGCAGACGGTCACCCTCTTCGGCGGCGAGGAAGGCACCGGACAACGCGATGTTGCGGATCGAGCCGCCCGCCACGGTGAGCCGGGCCAACAGATCGGGGTCGAGATCCTTGGTGGGGGCCTGGACGGGCAGCACCCGCCGCCAGATCTCGGCGCGCTCGTCCACGCCGGGGAAGGGAAAGTCGACGACGAAGCGGATGCGGCGCATGAAGGCCGGGTCGAGGGCCTTCTTCATGTTGGTGGTGAGGATGGCCAGGCCCCGGTACGCCTCCATCCGCATCAGGAGGTAGCTGACTTCGAGGTTGGCGTAGCGGTCGTGGCTGTCCTTGACCTCACTGCGGCGGCCGAAGAGCGCGTCGGCCTCGTCGAACAGGAGCAGGGCGCCGCCGCGTTCGGCGGCGTCGAAGACCTTGCGGAGGTTCTTCTCGGTCTCGCCGATGTATTTGCTGACCACCTGGGAGAGGTCGATGATGAACAGATCGAGGCCCAGTTCCTTGGCCATCACCTCTGCGGCCAGCGTCTTTCCAGTACCGGAGCCACCTGCGAAGAGCGCGGTGACTCCGAGGCCGCGGCGCAGTGTCCCGGCGAAGCCCCACTCCTGGTAGACGGTGGCGCGCCGGCGGACATGGGCGACGATCTCGCGCAGGACGCGGGTGTGCCGTTCGGCGAGAACCAGGTCCCCCCAGCCCGCCTCGGGCTCGATCCGCCGCCCCAGCTCGTCGAGGCCGACGCGGGCCTCGGTGAGCCCGGCCTGCCACAGCAGCTGGGCGACGTCCGGGCGGTTCTCCCCGGCTCCGGCGGTGGGCAGGTCGCGGCGGACGGTGGCGGCGGCGGAGCGGACGAGGTGCGGGGGAAGCTGGAACTGAGCTGTCAGGGTGCGGAGTTGGGCAGGCAGCACGTCCGGTACGTCGGCGAAGGCGTCCTGCCAGAGGGCGAGGTGCTCGTCTTCGCTGAGAGCGGGGACGGGTACGCGCTCCCCGCGGGTGTGGGCGCTGGGAGCCGGTTCCTGGCTGGAGACGGCGAGCGGGACTCCGGCCGAGGCGATGAACGCATCGGTGGCGGCGGCCTGTTCGCGTTCGAGTCCCCCGGTCTCCAGGAGGAGCGCGGCGGGCAGGAGGATCGCCTCTCGCTGCCACAGGCGGGCGAAGCGGTCGCGTTCCGCCGGATCGGTGGGTACGTCCTCGGCCGCCATCGTGTACAGGCCGAGGCCGGTGCTGGTGGCGGCCGCGGCGGCGATGTCGGCGCGGCTGCGGACGTCGCCGCCGACGAGCTCGACGCGGAGCGGGGCGTCGGCCCGCGGCGCGGACCAGCCCGCCGCGACTCGTTCGGCGGCCCGTTGGTAGGAGGCGGGGAGCGTGTCCGGCGCCGGGGTGCGGCGCAGCATGCCGTGCAGGCGGGCGTCGAGGTAAGGGAAGCCGAGCAGGAAGTGCAGGATGCGCTCGTCGAGCCGAAGCCGGGTCGTCGTGAGCCGCGAATCATCGTCCAGCTCGATCAGCCGCCAGCGCCGCAGCGGGGCGACGGGGGTGAGGGCGCTCCAGTGTGGTTCGGTCAGGGCGGCCAGGGCCAGGGCGAAGGTGGGGTGAGCACGGCCCGGGTCCCCGGTGGCGGCGGCGCACCGGGTCGCGGTGCTGGGGTCGAGCTCGGCGGCGGCGGTGAGCAGAATGACATCGCGTTCGAAGGAGCTCAGGCCGAAGCAGGCGGTGAGGGCTTCCAGAGTGGGCGGCGCGGGGGCCGCCGTCCGCGGCCCGGCTTTACCGTCGCCATCGCTGTCGCCGTCGCTGCTGCCGGTGCGGGCGGCCAGCAGGTCGAGGCGCGCGAGGACGGCGCGCACGGCCCCGGCCAGAGCCGTGCCGTCCGCCCCGGGCCCGGTTGTCCCTGCGGTGCCCTGATGGGTGCTCATACCGTCGTCTCCCCCGCTGTACGCACTGTGCTTCAGCTCTCCCGGTCCCCGGCCGCAGCGGATCCGGCCGGGTCGGATCCGGCCGGGCGGGATCCACCGGTCCCGGACGGCTTGCGGGAACGAGTTGAGCCGGCCGTCTTCCTGGCGGTGGCTGTCTTCGCGGCGGCCTTCCTGGCCGGTTCCGCCTTCTTCGCCGGTTCAGCCTTCTTCGCCGCTTCAGCTTTCCTGGCCGGTTCAGCCTTCTTCTCCGGCTGCGCCTCCTTGGCGACAGCGGGTCCCGCCGTCTCCCGCGTCCCGCTCCCCGCTGGCTGCTGCGCGACGGGAGCGGTGCCCGGCGCTCCCGGCGGCACCGGTGCGTGGGGGGCGCCGAAGGGCACAGCGCGGACGGTGTGTTCCTCCACCGGCTTGGCCGGGACAGGCTTCTCCCGGCCCTCGATCAGCACCAGTGACCCCTGGTAGGCGACCGACAGCGAGTACGGGGTCTGGTGGAGCATTCCCCAAAGCTTGGAGGTCTCGTCGATGTCCAGCTGAGTGGGAGTGAACCGCACCCGCTGCTCCGAGTCGGCCAGGTCGCTGCCGGCCAGGTACGGCCGTTCGCCCGCCGCCGCGATCACGTCGGCCGGGAGGATGGGGATTTCATGCAGCGTTCGCACGACGCAGCCGATCAGCCGCTGGCCGACCAGCTCGTTCTCCTCGCCGTAGGCGCTGATCACGTAGTGCAGGTCAATGGCGGCTGCTGGCCGCTTGACCAGGGCGCCTTGGGGGCTACGAGTGGGCAGGTCGTTGTTGCGCAGGGAGGCGTTGGGAGTGACCTGGTAGAGAAACACGGTGATGGTCGGGTCGGTGGGCGGCTCGGCCGGTGGCTTGCGGGTCTCCACGGAGACCGCCATGTCGATCTCGGGCCGCAGGTTGTTCTCGATCAACAGCGCCAGGGCCTGGGTGACATGGGCGATGGCGAGAGCGTTGCTCATGGCGTCGGTTCCTCGGTCCCTCTCGTCCTGCTCATCCGTCTCGTCCGTTCGGAATGGCTGTCCGTGCCACTCACTCGCGCCCCCGCCCCAGGTACTCCGCCAGGCTCACCGTGGTCTCCGGCCGCCCTGTGGTCCGCGGCCGCTGTCGGCCGGCGCCTTGGGGCGTTCCGGCCGCCGTCACCTCAAGCCGCCCGATCTGCACCTGCACCACCCGCTCGGTCCCGCGCCCGGGGCGCCGGGCCGCGGCCTGCCGCGCGGCGTCCCGGGCAGCCGCCGTGTCCTTGGCACTGGGCAGCAGCGCCGCGGACGCGGCGGCGGGGGGAACGGCGCCCGTGCCCGGGGGGATGGGCACGGGCGCCGCGCTCGGGGAGGTGTCCCGCTCCGTGATCCCCCACGGTGCCGTGCGGCGCGCGGCGTCGGGGACCGGCCGCGGTCCGGGCGTGAGCGGCGCGGCGGGCCGCAGCAGCGGCACCTCCGGCACGGCGGGCGCATCCGAGCGGGCTGCGGCGTCGTGCGGTGCCGGGGCCCGCTCCATCCGTACGACCGTCCGGTCCCGCTCGGTGCGCACCTCGTGAACGGCCGGGTGCACCGTGTTCTCCCGCGGCACGGGAGAGGGGGTGGCGACGGGCCACAAGGGCTCGGTGTCGTCCGGATCCGGGGCCGCGCCCCGGACCGCCTCGATCCGTTCGAACGGCCCCGCCAGCCGGGGCCGGACGCGTGCCACGCCTGGACGCGGCGCGGCGGCCGGTGCGTGCCGGGCGAGCAGCCGGTCGAGGAAGTCGGGCGCCGGGAAGTCCCCCGGCCGGTCTCCGGAAGGGTCAGACATCCGCACACAGCTCCAGGTAGTAGCGGCGCCTCAGGGGGCTGAGCGCCAGGATCTCCGGCTCGCTCCAGCCGTACGCGGTGGCGAGCAGATGGACGTCCAGGAGCAAGTCGCGAGCCCAGGCGTCCAGTTCGGTCCACAGGTAGGAAGCGATGTCCAGCTCGGCCCGGGTGGCCGCGCCGCACTCGGGGCAAGCGATGCTGAGCGTCACGTCGGCGCCCGGGTCCGCCGCCTCGACCGCCTCGGCGATCCGGCGCTGCACGGCGGCGGGCAGTTCCTCGGCCGGGACCGGGACTCCGTCCCTTGCAGCCGTCACGAGGCATCGGACGAGCAGCGCCCTGCGCGGGTCGGCGGCCCGGGCCGCGGCTGTCAGGTCGGCGACGCCGGGCACCCGGAACTCGGCCTCCCAGCCGTGCTCGGTGATCCGCACCACCGGCTCGCCGCGTACGGCCAGGCTCCGGGCGAAGTCCCCGGCGTCCAGCTCGAACTCCATGTCCTCGCCGCATGCGCCGCACGCCAGGCGGACCTGCATGCTCTCGCCGAACAGGGTCCGGCGCAGCGCGAACAGGTCCGCCTCCCGCTCGCCCACCGGTAGCAACAAAAGCGCGTCCGGCTCGCCACTCAGGTCCGGGCGTGCGGCGCGGTGCAGCAGCAGGGCGCGCCCGGCCGGCGCCCGGCCGAGTCCGGCTTCCCAGGTGGCCAGGAAGTCGGCCGCCCGAGTGATCGCCATGTCCTCCCCCGATTCCCGCGTGTTCGTCAGATCGCCTGCCGCCAGAGCCTGTTGCGAAGATCCTGAACGCCCTGCGCCGCGCTTCCCCGGCCATCCGGCTTCGCGCGAGCGGGCAGTGCACTCGACAGCGCTGCGGGACCTGCCCTCCGGATGGAGGACAGGCCTTCCGCAACAGGGCCTACGCCGGATTCAGGTACGACGGCTCCTCCGGCTCCGGCACCTCGTAGTCCCGCTCCCAGCCCTCGCACTCGAGCTTCAGCGACTGGATGGCCACCGCGTTGGCGTTGGCGTCCAGCTCGCCGAGGACCTGGTACTCACTGGGCCAGGTCCGATACAGCTTGTGTGAGACCGCGACCTGACCGGCCTCGTTGAGGACCTGGATGACGATGTCCTTGCGGAAGTCGGCAAGGGACACCTCGGAGCCGAGCCCGGCGCCGACCTGCCAGACCTTGTTGGCCCAGCGGTCGAACTCGGGGTCGTGGGTGACGCCCCGCTCCAGGGTGACGCCCTCGAACTCGGAGCGGCCCGGGGACAGCCGCGGCGAGCTGGGATCGCCGCCGTGCCGGTGCTTCACGACCTCGGTGGTGCGCTTGAGCGGACTGATCTTGCTGATGCCGGCGACCGTACGACCGTCCCACAGGACGAGGAACTTGAAGTTCTTGTACGGGTCGAAGCGATGCGCGTTGACCGTGAACTCAGCCATCGGATTCCTTCAGTTCTCCACGATTCCACGCGCCTAGAGCGCGAACTGCCCGGACGTCTGCTGGATCTTGACGATCACGAACTCGGCCGGGCGGACCGGCGCGATACCGACCAGGACGTTGACGATGCCGTTCTCGATGTCCTCGGCGGTCGTGGTGTCGCTGTCGCACTTGACGAAGTAGGCGTCACGGGGCGTGCCGCCCTTGAAGGCGCCCTGGCGGAAGAGGGTGTGCAGGTACGAGGAGGCGGCGAGCCGGATCTGCTGCCACAGGTTCTCGTCGTTGGGCTCGAACACCACCCACTGGAGGCCTCGCTGGAGGCTCTCCTCGACGTGCAGGGCGAGCCGCCGCACCGGCACGTACTTCCACTCGCTGTCGAGGGCGTCGGAGCCCTCCAGCGTGCGCGCTCCCCAGACCACCGGGCCGGTCACCGGGAAGGTGCGCAGGCAGTTGACGCCGAGCGGGTTGAGCAGGCCGGTCTCGCGGTCGGTCAGGTTGACCGTGAGCGAGTGCACGCCGGCGAGCCGGGCCTCGGTGCCGGCCGGGGCCTTCCACACGCCGCGCTCGGCGTCCGTACGGGCGATGACGCCCGCGACCGCGCCGGACGGCGGGAAGGAGCGCAGCCGGCCCGTGAGCGGGTCGGTGAGCTGGAGGTGCGGGAAGTACAGGCCCGCGTGGTTGCCGCGCACGGCGTCGAAGGCGGCGAGCCCCGCCCGGGCCGTGTCGACGCTGACCCAGGTGCTCGGCGCGTCGACCAGCAGGAAGATTCGCCTCTCCTGGCACAGCCGCTGGGCGGCCGAGACGACGGTGAGGGCGTCCTCCGTCTTCTCGTACGCCGCGAGTTCCGGCAGCACGAGGAGGTTGACGTCGGCGACGCCGCGCAGCGCCTGAATGCCGGACTTGTCGGCCTCGGAGCCGATGAGGTCGCGCGGTCCGGGCGCCTCGCCGTCCTCGCCGCCCTCCAGCGGGAAGACGGGCGGGTTGACCGAGGCCTCCAGGCCCAGGTCGTTGGCGCACTCGCCGAGGAAGCGGACGACGTCCTCGGGGTCGGTGGAGCCCGCGACGACCTGGACGCGCCGGCCGAAGGCGGTGACCTCGGCGCCCGCGAAGGCGTGCTTGCCGGGCGCGTCGGGCAGGGCGCGCAGCTTGCGCTCCAGCAGCAGCGCCAGCTCGGCGACGGAGTGCGGGGCCTCGCCGTCGCAGTCGGGGTCGTAGAGCGTGAACTCCCGCTTGACGTCGCCGATCTTGACGGTGAGGTCCACGGCGAGGTCGGGCAGTTCGTGCCCGAACGGCTTGGAGACGGTGCCGGACGGGTCGGGCCGGCCCTCGCCGACGACCTCGACGCGGATCAGCCGGGAGCCGGCGTTGACGACGGTCTGCACGTACCGGCCGTGGGACGGGTCGGCGGACAGGCCGGTGAAGCTCTCACGGGCCTCGCCCTTGGCGTCGTGGACGCGCAGGTTGAAGGTCTCCTCGGGGCAGGGCGTGTCGTAGTCGACGGCGACGCGCAGGCCGTTGCCCCACACGCCGGGCTCCTTGGCGTGCACCTTGAGGACGTCGCACTCGCTGTGGCCCTCGGTGGACTCCAGCGTGACGCCGGCGGCCTTGCCGCTGCCGGCTTTGGCGACACGGACGATCACGGCGACGGTGCCGCCGTTGCCGAAGAACTGGTGAACGGCGTAGCCGACGGCGCTCTGGGCGCTCAACCCCCCGAAACGGCGCTCGAACTCGGTGAAGCTGGTGACGCGGACCGGCTCGTTCAGCGGACCGCGACGGGTGTGGCCCACGAAGGCGGTCACCGAGGTGGTCAGGGTCGAGATGGTGCGGGTGCTGCTGGGAAGCTCTTCGACGTAGACACCGGGATACGTCGGCTTGGCGGCGCTCACTGCACTCATCGGCATTCCCCCTCCTATCCCTGTCTAGGGCACCGGATGAAGGCACCAAGAGATGAGGGAGAGACGTTTCGGCCGTACGCGAGGACCTGGCCCCCGTCCGTGGACGGTGGACACACGCGCACCTCATCAGTTCCCCCGTCAGTACCCGTGCGGTTCGGTCGCACGGGTCAAGCAGCGCGCTTGCGACTCCTGATGCTCAAGTGCTCAACCCACCCTGCTGCGTTCGGAGTTGACCGAACAAGACGGGTTCTGGCCAGCACAGTGGGAGGTTTCGTGAAGGCAGAATTCCGCGATCCACACATCACGCCCGCGCGCCCTCGTGGACCTGCCCACACCTCCTGCACGGCGGCGGTGAGCGTCGGGCGGAGGGCATGCCTGAAAGACCCCGCATTTCCGGCAACGGCGCCTCATCCGCCCGGCGCGCTCCCCGGATCCTCCCCCAGTCGTCCACCCCCGATGGCCGGTTTCAGCGGGGCGGCATGGACGCGCACGGAGTTGACCGATGCCTTACGGGATCCACCTCCGACTGCCCCCTTTCGACCGAGACATGCCCGACCCAAACGCCAGACTGCGCCACCCCTTCCAGACCGTAGAAATATCTACGAGCATGGCCAGTGCCGGACCGGCACGCGGAGCCCGAGGCTCCGCGGGTCACCGGCCCGTGTCCAGCGTGCGCCCGTCGGGGCGCGACCGACTGTGCCTGGGGTGGCCATGCAGAGCGTGATGTGGAAGCAAGCCGTCGAGTGGCTCGCCGCGGCCGCCCGGGACCCTCAGGAGTGCAAGCGGGAGTGGGACTACGGCACGGGGACGGTGCTCGTGGAGGCGGGGCGGTACTGGGACGTGCTCAGCGTCCCCGACCGGCTCGGCCTGCTCGCCCTGGACTATCTGTGGCGCGACCCCTTGAAGGTTCCCGGCCCCACCCTGGTGGACTGCGCGGCGCGCAGAGTGGGCTTCTTCCTGCCACCCGACCCCGTCAGCGAGTGGATCGGTTTCGGTGTCCGGCACGTCGGCCGGGGCTCCTGGGTCGCCGTGCCGCCACCGTACCGGCCCGCCGGGCGCCTGGAGTGGCTCGTCCCGCCGGACGGCACGGGCAGCCTGAACGCCCCGGGCACGCTGGAGTCGGCCCTGCGGGAGGCCACCGAGACCCTCGCCGTGCTGGCCCCGGTCAGCGCGGAGCACGCGGTGGCTGACTGCTGGTGAGGCGAGTGCCGTCGAGGGCGGCCGTCCCCGGGTGCCGGCCGGCGGTCCATGGGGTGACGGCGGCCCAGGACTCGCTCGCGGACGGGGCCGCGAAGGAGACCCACTGGCCGTCACGGTGCTCCGGGACCGCGTGGCCCCGGGCCTGCCATTCGGCGACGAGCGCCGCGTAGATGGGCGGATGCCCCCCGTATCCGCTGGTGAGTTCGGCGAACGACCGGGGAGCGGCGTCGTTCCCGAGAGGGCGCCGCGCCGTCTCAGTGCTGTCCATGCCCGGTCAACGCGACGCGCCACGCCGGTGGTACGCGGTCCGGGCCTCGTCCGTCGGGTCGAGTGAACCCGTCACCCGTACGGCGGCACGCGGGTACCGGACAAACATCCAGTCAGGCGGTCGCCCGTTCAGGGCGGGGGCGTTCCGGGTCGGGGCGGGGTCGCCCCGGGGCAGGGTTCTTTGTGTCGTTCCCGGGGCGGAGCGGGGGTCTTCCCGGGCCGGGGCGCAATCGCTCCGGGCCGGGGCAAGGCCGCACCGATCGCCGCACGGCCGGACCCGAGCCGAGGCAAGGCCAGGCGCGGCCCCTGCGCATTCCGACGGTCTCCTCGACCCCGGCCGTACGCATCCGGTAACACTGACCCCAGACCGAGGACCGGGCCGGCAGCGCGCCCGGAACCGGTCCTCCCGGTACGACGGCAGGGAGAGGCCATGTCACAGCGCCCTGACCTCCGGCAGCGCAGGGCCGTCTTGGAGCACGAGTGGTCCCGCTGGGTGCCACGGCTGAGCGTCGCGGGCGCGCGGCCGGGCGGCAGCGCGGCGTTGCGCCACGAGGTGACCGAGTCCTGGGCGCGTTCGCTGAGCAGCGTGGACCCGGGGCGGGACAGCGCCCCGGTCACCGACGGCGCCCCGGTGCACCAGCGTTGGACGTCCTCACCGCTGTACCGGCCGGTCTCGGACCTCGCCGCGGAACTGCGCAGCATCGCCGAGGACGCCGGGTTCGTCACGGCCGTCACCGACGAGTCCGGCACCATCCTGTGGACGTGCGGCGGCCCGACCATGCGCCGCCGGGCCGAGCGCGTCAACTTCGCGCCGGGCGGCCGGTGGGACGAGCAGGCCATGGGCACCAACGCCCTGTCCCTCGCCCTGCGCACCGGCCGTCCCAGCTCCGTCTTCTCGGCCGAGCACCTGGTGTCGGCCCTGCACGGCTGGGTCTGCTACTGCGCCCCGGTCCACGGCCCGGACGGACGCGTCCTCGGTGTACTGGACCTGTCGACCACCTGGGACCGCTCGCACCCCCTGGCCATGTCCACCGTACGCACGCTGGTGTCCACCATCGAGGCCCGCCTCACCACGGAACAGCCCCGCTCGGGACAGATACGGCTCACCTGCCTCGGCGCGGACAAGGCCGCACCAGCCTTACGAGCCGTACGGGAGGGACGGCCCCTCCCCCTGCGTCCCCGTCAGTTGGAGATTCTCACCCTGCTCGCGCTGGAACCCGGCGGCTTCTCCCCGGAGCGGCTGCGCGCCGCCCTGTACGGCGACCGGCCGGTCACCGCGTCGACCTTCAAGGCGGAGATCTCCCACCTGCGCCGCGCCCTCGCCGGCGGCATCTCCCCCCGCCGCTACGCCCTGACGATCCCGGTCTCCTGCGACGCCGCCGACGTCCTGCGCGCGCTGGAGCAGGGCGACACCGACACCGCCCTGCGCCTCTACGGCGGCCCCCTGCTCCCTCGCTCCGAGGCACCCGGCATCAAGGAGTGGCGCACCCGGGTCGAAGTGGCCGTACGCGAGGCCGTCCTGGCGAGCACCCACCCGGAACACGCCCTGCGCTACGGCGAACGGGCCCCGTACGACGCGGAGATCCACGAACACGCGCTGCGCCTGCTCGGCCCGGACGACACCCGCCGCGCGATCGCCCGGGGCCGCCTGACCACCGCCCGGTGCGACTGACCTCAGGTCACGGCACCAACCTTGCGCCAACCTCCCGGGAGCACAGTGAGGTCCTCACGACGGCGTGAACCGCAACCCGACCGTCATCTCACCGAGGGAGCCGCCATGGTGTACGCGCAGCCCGGAACGGACGGCAGCATCGTCACCTTCGCCCGCCGCTACGACAACTTCATCGACGGCGACTGGGTCGCTCCCGTCGAGGGCCGCTACTTCGAGAATCCGACCCCCGTGACCGGCAAGGTCTTCTGCGAGGTCGCCCGCTCCTCAGCGGCCGACGTCGATCTGGCCCTGGACGCCGCGCACCGGGCGGCCGACCAGTGGGGCCGCACCTCCACGGCGGAACGCGCGCGTGTCCTCAACAGGATCGCGGACCGCATCGAGGAGCATCTGGAGCAGATCGCGGTCGCCGAGACCTGGGAGAACGGCAAGCCGGTCCGCGAGACGCTGGCCGCCGACATCCCGCTGGCCGTGGACCACTTCCGGTACTTCGCCGGCGTAGTCCGCGCGCAGGAAGGCAGCATCGCGGAGATCGACGCCGACACCGTCGCGTACCACTTCCACGAACCGCTGGGTGTGGTCGGCCAGATCATCCCGTGGAACTTCCCGATCCTGATGGCCACCTGGAAGCTGGCCCCCGCACTGGCCGCCGGCAACTGCGTGGTCATCAAACCGGCCGAGCAGACCCCGGCCAGCCTCCTCTACGTCATGGAGCTGATCGCCGACCTGCTCCCGCCGGGCGTGGTCAACGTCGTCAACGGCTTCGGCGTGGAGGCGGGCAAGCCCCTGGCCTCCAGCCCGCGCGTGGCGAAGGTGGCGTTCACCGGCGAGACGACGACCGGCCGCCTGATCATGCAGTACGCCAGCGAGAACATCATCCCCGTCACGCTCGAACTGGGCGGCAAGAGCCCGAACATCTTCCTGCCCGACGTCATGGCCGCCGACGACGACTTCCTGGACAAGGCGGTCGAGGGCTTCGTGATGTTCGCCCTCAACCAGGGCGAGGTCTGCACGTGCCCGTCGCGCGCCCTGATCCCGTCCTCGATCTACGACGACTTCATGGCCCGCTGCGTCGAACGCACCCGGGCCATCGTCGGCGGCGACCCGCTGGACCCGGACACCATGATCGGGGCGCAGGCGAGCAACGACCAGTACGAGAAGATCCTCTCCTACCTCGACATCGGCAGGAAGGAAGGCGCCGAACTGGTCACGGGCGGCAACCCCCGCGCGGTCCCCGGCCTGGAGGGCGGCTACTACATCGAGCCGACGATCTTCCGCGGCACCAACGACATGCGGATCTTCCAGGAGGAGATCTTCGGCCCGGTGGTCTCGGTGACGACGTACGACTCCGTCGACGAGGCCCTGAAGATAGCCAACGACACCCTGTACGGCCTGGGCGCGGGCGTCTGGACCCGCGACGGCAACACGGCCTACCGCCTGGGCCGCGAGATCAAGGCGGGCCGGGTGTGGACCAACTGCTACCACGCGTACCCGGCACACGCGGCGTTCGGCGGCTACAAGAAGTCCGGCATCGGGCGCGAGACGCACAAGATGATGCTCGACCATTACCAGCAGACGAAGAACGTTCTTGTTTCATACAGTCCGAAGAAACTTGGGTTCTTCTAAAGCCGCAAGTTGGGTGCCTGGCGTAGGCTTTACCCTTCAGGCACCCACAGGCTGAAGCGACCATCCGTGACCGTTCAGCAACCTGCCGAACTCGTCCACCGCGAATCGGTGCCCGCTCCGGACCAGCCACGGACCGGCTGAGGTGCTACCTTGCGTCGTCCGCGGCGGTGCGAAGTGTACGAAGAAGTGCGGACGACGTCGGGCGCCGGACGTGATCACACGGCGGCATGCTCGCGGGTTGTTTCAAAGTAGGTCCTCTTCGATCACCCCCAGTGATCCTCCCGGTACCGCAGGAGACCCTCACCATGCAGCTGCTTGGTGGCGTTACCGACCCGGACCCAGAAGTCGGTGGCCGCGCTGCCGCCTTTGGCGGGCCTGGCGAACACGGCCTTGCCGGCCGCGGCCACGCTGACCCGGCAGACGACACGGTCGGCCACCTCGGGAAAACTGATCCGCACGGTGGTCGCGGTCGGGGCCGACAGGTTGTCATCGAGGACTTGGCGTACGAACAGTTCGTAGCCATCGAGGTCAGCCTGCTTCGGCAGGGTGGACAGATCGTTCTCGATCCCTAGTACAGTCCCGTCGTCACCGACGCCGACGAACAGGTTGCCGCCCTCCCCGTTGAGGAAACCACAGACCGTCTTGACGAGATTGTGTTGCAGGGACTTGTCGTACTCCCCGGTGTGCACGTTCCAGCGGGCACTCGCCTTGAACTCGGTGCTTTGGGACTCACCGGCGGCGATCAGATCGGCCGCCGCGGTGGGCACGTACGCGGGTCGGTCCGCGCTGAGCGTCTCGAACGCCTCCCGTACCACTTGGGCGATCAGCTGGCGGCGTCGTTCCAGGAAGGCCGCGTAGTCGAGCTGCTCCCAGCCGACCGGCAGCGCGTGCCACAGGGCCTGCCGCCTGACCACCTCCGGGTCCATCGCCTCGGTGATCCTGGGCCAGTAGACGTGAGGTGCGTCAGTGTTGCCCTTCTCGCTTGCCGGCCACGTCACATATGCCATGTTGGCGATGGCGTTGACCTGGCGTTTGTCGGTGATACCAAGACCCGCGAGGGTCTCGGAGGAGAACAGCCGGTCCCGGGGAACCTTCCGGGCGGGCCTGGCCGCCGGATCCATCAGGTCGCGGATGTGCTGGTCGCCGCACAGCAACTCGGCGTCCAGGATGTTCAACGCAGCCTGGTAGGCGAACACCACCGGGGAGTACGACGATGAGCTGTCGAGCCTGTTCGGCAGGGAGATGTCCCAGTAGTCACCGGTGAAGTGCGCGGAGATGATCCGGGCGAGTTCTGCGGCGAACGCCTGGCCGTCACCCTGCGGCAGGCCGCCGATCCGACCCAGATCAAACTCCATCTGCGACTCGGGGGAGTTGGAGTAGCGGCCGGTAGTGTGCACCATGAAGAACCAGCGCGCGATGACCGGACGGAGTTCTTCCGCCGACAGCCCGAAGTCGTGCAGTCCGATAAGCCACAGCGCGTAGCTGTACAGCAGGGCGGTGTCAGAGGTAATCATCTTGCGGCTACGGAAGCCGACCGCGGTGATGCACTGGAAGAACTCGTGCCAGCTGGTCAGATCGAGGACCTGCGTGTGCGCCTGCGCCAGCCGTTCGAACTGTTCCTGGCGCCGCTGGGCGGAGACCTTTCCGGTCTCAAAGTCCTTGCCTCGCAGCACGTTGTAGACGTGCTGGAGCCGGGCACGCCGGAAGGCCACGGCGACAGCGACGCGCAGGAGCTGGTCCGGGCTGGGGTCCAGGAACGGGTTGCGCGGGTTCGGTCCGGGAAGTCCCGCGACCACCGCGGCCCGGCAGAAGTCCTCCAGTTGACTTCGGCCCTTCTCCCAGTGCACCGACATCAAGGTGAGGATGAAGTCGGACTGGTTGAGCTTCACTCCCTGGAAGTTGATACGGACGAAGATCTCCGCGACCTGCTCCTCGTCGGCTGCGGCGTCCAACTCCACCACCTGGAAACGGAAGTCGTGCAGGCCCCGGACACGGTCAATCCGCTCTTCCAGCTCGTCCCTCGTCGTGGTCGGCAGGGGCTCGCCTGCGGCCTGTTCGAGCCGGTGGAAGAACTCCCGGACGGCGCCACGGTGGCCGCCCGGGGCCCAGAGCTTGGTGATGTCCGGGATGTAGGCGGTGTCTCGCTCGATTGCCGCGTCCGTGACCTCGAACGTCTGGTCCTGCGGGTGGAAGGCGATCCGCAGTGTGACCTCGTCGAAGGACTTGTTGACGACCTTGCGCCCGGTGAGTACGGCGAACAATGCGGTAAGCCGCTGCTGCCCGTCCACGACCAGCCGTTGGGGCGCCCGGCCGCCCGTTCCCGTCCCGATCTGCCGGGTCCCCACCTCGGCTCCGGTCTCCCAGAACATCAGGGTGCCGATCGGGTAGCCGCGGTACATCGAGTCGAAGAGATCGCGGGTCTTTGTCGCGGACCAGACGAACGGCCGCTGAATGTCGGGAAGTCCGATCCTTCCACCCTCGATGTCCTCTATCAGGTGCCGAAGGGTATAACCCGTGTCGCGGTAGAGGGTGGGTGGCACGGTGCGGGCTCCTCACGTCAGCGGGTCAGTCAGGGCGAATGCTTCGGTTGCTTCAGCGACTGAGACAAACAGAGAAAGAGAACAACATCAGAGACCTACCACGTGAGTTGCTCTTGTTGCAGCAAAGTTGAGATGCCGATGGCTGACCGCTGGCCGTCGATCCAGCAGAGCTAGGTCGTCGTCGATGGCCATCGGGCTGATCTCTGCGGTCGTGCAAGCCACGGCGCTACGCCGGGCCGTCGGATCATCGGCAGCAGCCCTGCCGCATAGTGGGACCGGCCCCCCGAGCGCCCCGGAGCAGGCGAGAATGGTGCACTCGATCCCGCGGGCCTGGATCCGGGAAGACCTACAGCATCAACTGGGTGCCCTCCCGATTACCTCTGACCCGCCGCGGGACTCAGACATCGTTTCACTTGGCGAGTCGGCGGTGGGCGGGGCGATGAGGGCTGCGGCTATGCCGACGAGGGCGAGGAAGTGTTCGGCCTTGAGTTCGTAGCGGCGGTGCAGGCGGCGGCAGCCGACCAGCCAGGACACCGTCCGCTCGACGACCCAGCGGTGTCGGCCGAGCCGGGTGGAGGACTCGATGCCCTTGCGTGCGTTGCAGGCGCCGGCGGCGCGGTCCGCGGCGGGAGCGGACGGGTGGGATCCCACGCACGAGTGGCTGCAGGCCGAGAGCGTCATGCATGTTCGCGCCGGAGATGCCCAGCGACAGTGGCACGCCGTTCCGGTCGGTGGTGAGGTGGACCTTCGATCCGCTCTTGCCGCGGTCGGTCGGATTCGGTCGGGTCGAGGACAACCTGGTGGAGCCTGGCCCACACCTGGGCCTGGCCCCACCGGGCGAAGCGCCGGTAGACGGTGGGCCAGGCCGGCCCGAACACAGGTGGCAGCTGCCGCCAGGTGCAGCCCGAGGCGGCCACGAAGATGATCGCCGCCAGGCATTCGCGGTCACCAGCCCGACGCTGCCCGCCACCCTGCGGACGTATGACCTCCGTCGGTGGGACCATCCGCCGGAACAACATCCACAACTCGCCCGGAATCAACCGCTCAACCAGATCCGCCATGCACCGCTCAACGAACGATCACGCCATCAGAAACGGCGTCTTAGACGACATGAGTGAAGGCGCGGTACTCCCGAGCCACCAGCTCCACCTCGTGGGAATGCCTGTTGAGGTACTGCCCGATCGAGACGATCTCGCCATCAGCCGCAATGGTTGCGTAAGCCTGTGCGTACCCGCGAGGATCCGTGTCCGAGGAGTAGACGCGAGCACCCTGATCTTGATGTATCCAGATGCGGTGCTCTTCGGCCACTGTCGCCTCGGACCCAACGGGTCCGATTTTCTCCAGGAGCACGTAGTGCAGCCCCAGGAGATCCAAGAGCTCTCGGTCACGTTCCCACACGGCCCCCGCGTACATGTTGCTCATCAGGAACAGCGGATCGCGGTACACGAGCCGTACCGCATCGGGCAACGACATGCCTCGGCCGTTCCAACACAGGGCGCCACGTACCGAGTGGCATAGGCCGTGGCGGGGTACGGCTTCGCCCATGACCATGGGCAGGAGATTCTCCAGGCTGTCTGGCCACCTATGGGTGATTGTTTGCAGGAGGTCACAGGGGTTGTAGACGTGCAGTCCGACGTCTCCCTCACCAACCTTCGGGCCCACTTCGTCGAGCCAACCGGCCACCAGCGAATCCCACTCGTGGTTGCCGGCCAGGCTCTGCCGAGCCTCCTGCCGGAACGCCTTCCAACGGCTGGCTACCTGCGGACTGGCGGTGCCCGTGTACAGGATCTGACTGTCTCCTCGTTCGTCCCCGGTAAGGAAGCGGAACAGGTCCTGCTCTTCGAAGGCGGCTGTGACGTCGTAGGCGCCGGTACCTCGGAAGCCTTGAATCACCCAGTTGGGGTCGTCACGGAGATTCTTCAACAGCCCTGGCCGTGCGGACTCCATGTTCATTCCGTGCAGCTTGCTGCGCGCAAGACGGTTGCAGATCTCGCAGAGGGCCAGGTACTCCGCCTGGTGCTCGTCGGCGAACGGCTCAGGCCCGTCGTAACCACCCAGGAGATCAACTGCGGCGAATTCCTCGTTCACTCGGCCGATCGCCAGGTAAAGGCCGAAAGGCGCAGGGATGTAGTGCTTCTCCGCTACGCGGTCCAGATCCGCCGCCAACAGGTCGAGCGACCCAAGCTCGTCCGCGACCTTGCTGATGATCCTCCAGCCCTGCTCCCGCTGTTCCTCCGTGGCGAAGAAGAACAGGTTGTGGATGGGGGTGATGCGGGGTTCAAACGCCCGGGGCAGGAGTTCCACCCGCTCAGTCCCGATGGGGGTGCCGTTGTTGTCCAAGAGCAGTCGGTATCCGCGAAGATCATGACTCCAGTCACGCGCGGCATGACTGACGGCGATCAGGAGTTCCTCCCAGTCATCCGGCATGGCGACGATCACCGCACGAATGCGGTCCGGCGCGAGGTTCTTCTCCCGGCAGAGAAGCTCGGTGTACTTGTTGACCTCGTGCAGGGCTTGCCGCGCGCTGGACCGGGACCGCTTCAGCTCGATGACCACCCACATCTGATGGCGATCACGGGCCAGGATGTCGATGCTGCCCCTGGTGCCGTGTGCGTTGGGCAGCGGGTACTCCTCGAACTGAACCGGCCGGAGCCCCGGCTCGATCAGCTCCAGGTTCTGTACAAGCGCATTGCGGAGAACGTTTTCGAGAGGCGGTCGCATGGCCGAAGGCTAGACCGAAGCACTGACAAGGGCCCTGGGGTGGGGGACAGTTGGCAAGTCCCCTGCACCCTTTCGGTCCCCGTGCCAAGCGCGACCGCATCTCGGGCTACTCGTTCTCTTTGCTCTCCGACCCGGGTGCGCCATAAGGCTGGCGATCAGCCTTGGCCTGCTCCAGCGTCTCGGCAATCGCAGCGAACTCCGAGAGAGCAGACTGGAGGTCCTCGACGATCTCAGCCACCAGAACCTCAGGAGCGGGAAGACTGTCGACATCGTCGAGGCTCGGGTCACACAGTCAGGTGATGTCGAGGTTCGCCTGGCCACGGCCATCATCGTCGCTAGCGGCCTGACCACTCCGTCCCTGGAGGCCGGGCTGCGGGCGCTGTGGCCGAGCGGTGCTGCTCGACGCCCGCCTTCGGCACGCCGCGCTCGACCACGACACCAGCGCGCAGGGACTCCTGTACATCGTCGGGCCTCTGCTCATTGCCGTCCTCGCCTCCCAGTGCAACCCACCCCAACACCACAGATCACACATCAAGATCCGGACCAGGTGCGGACCAGATCAGCTCAGAAGCAGATGATTCCACTCTTTGCCGCAGGTCAGAGGCGACGGTGAGCGTGTACCACCGGCAGACGAAGAACCTGCTGGTGAGCTACTCACCGAAGAAGCTGGGCTTCTTCTAGGCGCAGAAAAATGGCGCCTGACCTGGCCGGAAGCACGTCAGGCGCCCTCCGCGGCGCACATCTAAGCGGCGAGTCGAAACATGACCTCAGTCCCGATATCTGCCACCGGTGTCCCACCTCTGACCAGCTGTTCCGGGGCATTTCCGGGCCAAGCGCGGGCGAGACACCCGCTGCCGCATCCTCGTGCTCGTCCCACCGCCGCATGGAGTCCTCAACAAGACGGTTCGCGTGATGACGTGCCTCGGCGAGGAACTTGGCGTAGCAGCGGAAGAGAACCTGGATGTTCTGCCCTGCTCTCCGCGCGCACTCGGCCGGGTCGGCCCCAGACGCCGGCCAGAAGGAGATGCCTGCATGGCGCAGGTCGTATGGCCGTACCGCCAGTTCAAGGGCAAGCTCGTCCAAAGTGAGCGCTGTGTCTCGTGCTCGGAGCCACGTGATGCCGTACGCCGAGGCGTCGATGTGGTTCCCGGCCGCGTTATGAAACACTCGCCCATCCGGTGTCACACCGAAGCGCTCTATGTGTTCGCGCGGCATGCGGACGAGGACAGGGGGAATGGGAACCGGTCGTGTGGCCTTGGCCGCGCGCCGTTTCAGGGATTGGACCTCGTGGACGGCACCGTCGTCGGTCCACTCCTTGCCGGCCATCACAACCCCGCCCTTCAGGTTCAGCGGCCCCCACCCAGTGGCAGGGATGCGGCATTGGGACTTCTGCAGGTGGATGACTTCGGCAGGGCGCATCGCGGCGTAGTACATGCAGCCGAAGAAGGCGTACAAATGCGGTCCTCGCCCGGGAAGGGCCTTGACCGCAGCGAGCAGACGGGCGACCTGAGCGGGGTTCGGCACACATTCGGGATCGACCTCATCGGCAACTTCGGGCACAGTCCATCGGAGGTCGGCAAGCGGGTTCTGCCCGAAGTACCCTTTCTCGACGGCGACGCCGAAGACCTCATTGACGGCCGCCTTCTTTCGCTTCACCGTCTTCGCGGCGACGGCGCTCCCGTCGGCCTTGCGGCACAAGGCGTCAAGCCCCCGGCGCAGCCGAAGTATCGAGTCGGTCAGCCGGAGGCCATTTCACATCGATGGAGCGGTCAACAGGGCGCCAAATAGCCGTCTCCGCCTGGCATGGTCCACTTATGCTCAGCTTGACGCCGGTCCCTTGAACCGACACAGAAGCAAAAGCGGTGGGCCGTTCACCTGCTACCACTGTGCGGGACTGACAGTCCGACACTTCCGGTAAGGCGGAGCCTTCTCACCCGCACGCACGGTCACGCCTCTTACGACCGACTCCGGCATGCGTATCTCACTGAAGGCAACAAGGATGAGCGATTACCGTAGCGGGACCCCTTCGCGAAAGGGACCTGCGGGCGGACAGCCCAGGATGACCCGAGCGGAGATGCGCAGGGCCGCCCAGACGGCGAACCGGCGCTCGTCGCGCACGACGACGGAGAGACACGGCCCGGGCGTGCGTCCGGCCGCTTCCTCCCGGCGCGGGACGTCCGGGGAGCGACGGCTGATCGACTATCCACGGGCCGACAGGCGCGGTCTGGGGCGCTGGCTGCCGTCCTGGAAGCAGGTGTTGACCGTCCTCATGCTGCTCGTCGGCGGCACGTTCGGCGCGGTGGGCTTCGCCTATGCGACGGTGTCCGTTCCGAGCGTCAATCCGAGCACCCAGCTGCAGAACAACGTGTTCTACTGGTCGGACGGCTCGCAGATGGCCAGCGTGGGCCAGGTGAACCGGCAGAACGTGAGCCTGTCGCAGGTTCCGTCCGATGTGCAGTGGGACTTCCTCGCGGCGGAGAACGCGTCCTTCTACACCGATCCGGGCGTCGACCCCCAGGGCATCCTCCGGGCGCTGTACCACATGGCGGAGGGCGGCCAGGTGCAGTCCGGGTCGACCATCACGCAGCAGTTCGTGAAGAACACCTACCTCAGCCAGGACCAGACCCTGTCGCGCAAGTTCAAGGAGATCATGATCTCTTTGAAGATCGGAGCGAAGCTCAGCAAGCAGCAGATTCTTCAAGGCTATCTGAACAGCAACTACTACGGCCGCGGGGCCTACGGCATCGAGGCCGCCGCCCAGGCGTACTACCACCTTCCCGTGGAGAGGCTGAACGTCAGCCAGGGAGCGTTCCTGGCGGCCACGGTGAACGAGCCGAGCGTGATGATGAACGCCGACGACCCGCAGGCCCGCCCCCAGGCCACCGCCCGCTGGAAGTACGTGCTGAACCGGATGGCCGCCATCGGGAAGTTGAGCCCCACACAGGAACAGCGGTATCTGCGGGCGGGCTTCCCGGTGCCGAAACCGATGTCCCGCTCCGGCTCGATGAGCGGGCAGGTCGGCTACCTGGTACAGATCGCCGAGCAGTACGTCGAGCAGCACTCGTCCATCAGCGACCAGCAGCTGAACCAGGGCGGCTACCAGATCCACACCACGTTCGACAGGCACCAGGTCTCCGAACTGAGCGCCTCGGTGGCCAGGATGCGGGGGCAGCACCTGGACCCGCGGCACCGACCGGCGGACCGGAACGTGCAGGTCGGTGCCGCCTCCGTCGACCCGGCCACCGGAGCGATCGTGGCCCTGTACGGCGGCGACGGCTGGAACAAGGGCCACTACTCGGACAACGCCAACAGTTCCGGCGTGCCGGTCGGTTCCACCTTCAAGCCCTTCGATCTCGCCGCCGCCCTGGACCACGGCGCGGTCCTCTCCCCCGGGCAGCCGCCGTCGCCGATCACGCCGGAGAGCAGGTTCGACGGCGACAACGGCATCGAGATCAAGAACCAGCAGGGCCAGTACCTCCCGGACGGCAGCGACCCCACCGGGCTGCTCCATCAGCAGAACGACGTCTCCACCAAGTGGGGTTACATCACCCTGCGCAAGGCAATGGAGCAGTCGGTCAACACCCCGTACGTCCAACTGGGCGAGTACGTCGGGTACGACACCGTGGAGAACGAGGCGCTGGCGGCCGGCCTGCTGCGCAGCAGCCTCCAGTACGACACCGCCGGCTTCTACATCGGCACCTCCACCCCGTCGGCCATCCGCATGGCCGACGCCTACGGCACCTTCGCCGCGGACGGGGTCCACCACGAGCCCTACTCGGTCACCGAGGTCCTCGACGGCGGGCGGCAACTTCCGGGTTTCACCCCGCCCGCCGGCACCCGGGCCATGCCCGCCTCGACCGCCGACACCGTCACCGACGTGCTGCGGGACGTGGTCGAGCACGGCACCGGCACCAACGCCTCGGCCCTCGGACGGCCCGCCGCAGGCAAGACCGGCACCACGGACGACTACAAGTCCGCCTGGTTCATCGGCTACACCCCGCAGCTGTCCACGGCGGTCACCATGTTCAAGGAGGGCTCCGGCAACTCGGGCCTGCGGTCCATGTCCGGAGTCGGCGGCTACAGCAAGGTCTTCGGCGCGGACATGCCCACCCAGGTGTGGCTCGGCTACATGTCCGCCGCCCTCCAGGGCCGGCCCGTGACGTCCTTCCCTCCGGCACCGCCACTCGGACAGGGAGCCAACGAGAACGGTGCTCCGTCCGCCACTCCCTCGGCATCCCCAGCCGAGTCGCCCTCGAGCACCCCCTCACCCACCACACCGGCACCGTCCCCGTCCCCGTCCGTCACGCCGTGCAGCGACATCCCTGGCGGGTGCACCTCCCCCACCGCACCCACACCCTCCCCCTCGCCGACCGGTCCCGGCCTGACTGGAGGTCTCCTCGGCCCGGGAGGCGGCAAGCAAGGGAACGGTGGCGGGCCATCACCACACCGATGACCTGGGGCTCCGGCGCCGGCCCCTCCAGAACGTCTCAGGATGAGGTGCGCAGGCGGCGGATCCCGAGGCCCTGGCCGCCGACGTGGGCTGCCGGGCGTTCCAGCCGCTGTCCGGCCCACGGCTCGCGCGGCTCGCCGACCGCACCCGGGCGCCCGGCACCGCCGGCACCCCGACCAGCGCGGTCTGACCTCCTCGGGCGTCTCGCGGGCGATGTCCGTGGCCGCCGCCGCGCCACTGGCCGCGGCCGGCCCGGCCGCAGGGCTGGGCCGGCGGGTCATCCCCTCCGAGCCGGCCGCCTCGCTGCGGCTGCCGGCCTTCCGGGCCGAGCGGATGACCATGCTGACCGGGCTGCTGGGGCTGGCGGTGAGGGTGGCCTGCCTGAGCTGGGTGCACATCGTGGTGGTACGGCCGCTGCGCGAACTGGCGCGACTCGCCGAACGGTTGGCGGGCGGCGACCGCCGCACCGTGCTGTACCCGGTGAACCACGACGAGACCGGCTCCGTCACCCGCAGTCTGGAGCTGATCAGGCAGGCGCCGCCTACGGCCCCGGGAAACCGCTCATCCCCGACAAGGGCCGGCAGCCCACCGACCTCGTCGTGCTGCAACCCGGCGATCTCGTCTTCTTCGCCATCATCAAGAACGACCCGAACCTCACCGACCACTGCGGGATGTACCTGGGCCTCGACAACGCGGGCCGCCCCCGCTTCTACTCGAGCCGCTCCGCCGCCAACGGCCCCACCATGGGTGACCTCGCCGGCCACGCCCTGCTCGACGGCACCGACTTCCACCCGCGGCTTCCGCGCCGTCCGCCGCCTGTAGCGGTACCTACCGCCCCGAGCCCGACCAGCACCGCACGAAGGCCGACCCCGTCTCATGGCCACCGCTCCCCGGGCCCGGGGAAACCGGCGCGCACCGCCGCAGGGCCTCGCGCACCGTCCGGTGCAGCACGTCGGTCCTAGAAACGGATGCGGCGCAGCAGCAGTCGTCTGGCCGGGCGTTCCAGGCCCTCGTACAAGGCCCAGGACAACCCCAGCGCCACGGAGAACGCGACGACGGTGGCGGTCAGCGCGGACAGCACACCGAAGTGCGGAGAGTTGCCGAGGAGGTTGGTACCGATCCGCAGCACAAGTAGATGGATCATGTAGAAGACGAAGGAGAGTTCACCCAGCCGCACCAGCCTTCGGTGCCGCCACAGCGAGGGGAGGCCACGTAGGTCGGCGACGGCCGCCGCCGGGATGAGCAGAGTGAAGCCGATGAGGGTGCAGGTGGTGGCCGGGTACCCGGCGGGGACTTGGGGGACGAGGAAGTAGCCGATGATCGCCAGGGCGAGTGAGGCCCCCAGGCTGGGCCCGCGCCATTGCCCGAGACTGACCATACGGGCGACAGCGGCACCGAGGACGAACTCGGGGAGGCGGGCGGCCGGGAAGGAGTAGAGCGGCTGGCCCAGCCAGTGGTGCGCGTCCGACCAGGCCAGCACCAGCACCGACAGCACCGACAGACCGGCCAGGACGGCCGATCCCCGGGCTCCCAGGCGGCGCAGCCAGAGAGCCAGCAGCGGAAAGACGGCATAGAAGAATGCCTCGCAGGCAAGCGACCAGCTGACGGGATCCAGCGTCTGCCACCAGGGGCGCCACCAGGTATGCAACAGCAGCACATTGGCCACGGCCTGATACAGGCTGGGCTTCGCCTGATGGGCCAGGGCGAGGCCCATGAGCAGCGCGATCGCGGCGGTGACGAGGTGGACCGGATAGATCCGGGCGATACGCCGCCACCAGAACGCCGGTGCTCGGTCGCCCGGCCGTGCGGACCACATCAGGACGAAGCCGGAGAGGATGAAAAAGAACGACACCCCGGTAGCCCCGGCCCCGAACCCCCACGTCGCGATACGCCCGCCGGTACCCCCGAAGTATCCGAAGTTGCGCACATGCAGCCCGAAGACCAGCACCGCCGCCATCCATCGCAGTCCCGTGAGCGACGGCAGTGAAGGCACCGGAGTTGTGGAAGCGGTCTCGACCGCGGTCGCTGTGGCGGGCAGCGTCCGGGGTGCCCCGGTCGCCGCCGCCATCACGTCACCTGCCGAGGGTTGTGCATGTGCGGCATGCGCGTGAGCCTTGCCCGATCGTCACCTTTCATACCGGGCTCGTGGGGAGCATCACATCGGTGCGGGCCCCCGCTCGACCGGTTCGGCAAGGGCCATTCTTTGATCATTGTTGACGGGACAAATGTGTCGGGCGGGCAACCGCGAGGGCTAGCCTCGCCACGTCCGCACCCCCTGTACCCACCCCCCACCTGAGGTGGCGGACGCGCAAGTCCCCTTTCGAACTCAAGGAAGGACTCTGATGGCACGCACCATCAGACGGTGGCTACTCGCGGGGGTGGGAACCCTCAGCCTCGCGGCGGCGGGCGCCGTCCCCGCGACGAGCGCGGCCTACCAGGCCGCCTATCCGCGAGTACGGCCTACCGTGGCCGACTACACGCAGGTGACCACCAGCCAGACCCCACCCACCCAGTCGCAGTGTGCGTCGGCAGGACGCCGCTGCTTCACCCCGCAGGCCGGATGATCGACGGCCCGGCCGACTGCCCGCCCAGCCGAGGAGGAAGCCGACGGGAATCGAGGCCAGAGCGATGTTCCGCAGCGGAAACCAGTGGAAGTCCCGCCCCGATCGTCAATAGAACGGGCGCCGCAACGGCGTGGACGGCCTCCCGTTCATTGCCAGACGATCACCATGCTTGGAAACCGTCCACGACCTGCGCGAGCACCGACGCCTCGCTCACTCCAGCCCCGCGACCAGCGGTTTCAGTCGGCGGACCACGCCCTGCTCTGCGTGGAGCCGGCAGGCTGGGGCCGCCGGTGATCCGCACGCCGGCGGCGTGCGCCTGCGCGCTGGTGGCAGGACATCATCGACAACCAATCGGCGACGTCCGCCGACATCAACGCCGCCACGGCGGTACACGCACCACGAGATCACCGGGGCATCAACGGCACCGGCGCCGTGGTCACCGCACTGGTCCCGCTGATCGTCACCTACAACCGCCACCGCCGCCACACCGCGGACACCCGCCCGTCAGCCGCGTCAACAACGCCGCGGGCCAAGGACGGCGAAGACACCGCCCGGCAGTCCGGGAAGCCGGTCTCAGCCGCCGCGCCGCACTCGGGCCGCTTTGCGGGCCTCCGCGAGCTTGCGGGCCTCGCTGCTCTTGCGGGATGACCTGCCGCCGGAACCGCCCTCGGCGTCCTTGGTGCTGCCCAGGCCGCGGAACGGGGCGTTGTGGTTCTTGGGGCGCGGTACAGCCGGCCCGCCGTCAAGCAGCTTGCCGGAGGGAGCCTTGGCGCCGGTGATCCGGCTCAGCTCCGCCTCGCCGGACCGCACTTTGGTGACCTTGGGGGCGACATCGGCGTCCGCCATGACCTGGCTCGTCTCGCGGCGCTGCGCCGACAGGACGAGCGTCACGACGGTGCCGGAGCGGCCGGCCCGGGCCGTGCGGCCTGCGCGGTGCAGATAGTCCTTCGGGTCGGTGGCCGGGTCGACGTTGACCACAAGGTCGAGGTCGTCGACGTGCAGGCCGCGTGCGGCGACGTTCGTCGCCACCAGCGCGGTGACCTGCCCGTTCTTGAACTGGGCCAGGCTCCGGGTGCGCTGCGGCTGGGACTTCCCGCTGTGCAGGGCGGCGGCTGCCACGCCGCTGGCCCGCAGATGCCGCGTGAGCTGGTCGACGCCGTGCTTGGTGTCCAGGAACAGCAGGACGCGGCCGTCCCGAGCGGCGATCTCCGTGGTCACGGCGTACCGGTCCGGGCCGTGCACGACGAAGACGTGGTGCTCGATCGCGGAGACGGCGCTGGACGAGGGGTCCACGGAGTGAATGGCGGGGTCGCGCAGGTAGCGCTGCACCAGCTGGTCGACGTCGCGGTCGAGGGTGGCGGAGAACAGCATCCGCTGCCCGTCGGGACGCACCTGGTCCAGGATCTTGGTGACCTGCGGAAAGAACCCCATGTCACACATCTGGTCGGCCTCGTCCAGGACCGCGATGCGCACCCGTCCCAGTCGGCAGCCCTTGCGCTCGATGAGGTCGTGCAGCCGACCGGGCGTGGCGACGACGATCTCGGCGCCATCCCGCAGCACGGCGGCCTGCCGTCCGATGGACACTCCGCCCACCACGGTCGCGAGCCGCAGCCGTAGCGCCTCGACGTACGGGGTGAGCGCCTCACCGACCTGCTGCGCCAGCTCCCTGGTAGGCACCAGGACGAGCGCCAGCGGCTCTTTCGGCTGCGCGCGCTGCCCGGCCGTCCGGGCGAGCATCCCCAGGCCGAAGGCGAGCGTCTTGCCGGATCCGGTGCGGCCCCGGCCCAGGACGTCCCGTCCCGCGAGCGCGTTCGGCAGCGCCGCCGCCTGGATGGGGAAGGGCACAGTCACACCGTGCTCATCGAGCGCCCGCAGAATTTCGGCCGGCAGCCCGAGCTGCGCGAAGGAAGCCGCCGTGGGCACCGCCGAAGCGGCGCCCGACGCCTCGGACACATCGTCCTGCTGCTGGGCATCGGCACGTGCTGATTCGCTCACAGAGAGCCTTCCTCCGAAGGGACCGTACCGAGGAAGGCGCGGCAGGGACGCGGCCACCAGCCAGAGACACCGAACGGAGACCGACACAGCGACGCTGCAAACGCGTAACGCTAGCACAGAGTGTTTCCGCCGACCGTGTGCGGAAACTCGGCGCCCGTGGTGGCGTATGGGGCGGAGCAGCGGGTGCGCCTGCCCGCGTTGCGCGCGGGTTGGGTGACGCAGACGTTCGTCCACTGGCCCTTTCCGCCGGAGGCGGTCCAGGCGCTGGTGCCGGAGGAACTTGTCGTCGACGAGTACGAGGGGGCGGCCTGGGTGGGGCTCACGCCCTTCGTCATGGCGGACGTGCGCCCTCCCGGCGTCCCTGCCGCGCTGCCCGGGCTCCCGACGTTCGCGGAGACGAACCTGCGGACGTACGTCCGGCACCGTGACGGACGGGACGGGCTCTGGTTCCTGTCCATCGAGGTCGCCTTCCCCCTGATGCTGGCGGCCCGCGCCATCGGAGCGCCGTACAACCCGGGCACCCTCGACGTCTCCACGAACGGGGACGCCGTCTCGTACTCCGGCTCCCGGTGGATCGGCGACGCCTCCTACCGCCTGGTTGTCCGCCCGGGCGACCCGATCGAGCCGACGGAGCGGGACGTGTGGCTGATCTCGCGCTGGCGGGCGTACACCCGACGGCTGGGGATGCTCTGGGAGACGCCCGTCGAGCACGAGCCGTGGCCGCTGTCCGACGCCACCGTCGACGTACTGGAGGAGACCCTCACCACCGCGGCGGGCCTCGGGGAGGCTCCCCTCGGCGAGCCCGTGGCGCACTTCTCGGAAGGAGTGAGGCATGTACGGCTGGGGCCCTCCAGGCCATGTGTCCGAGGGTGTGTCACCCAGCCTTCCTGACTCCCCGACAGGTCCCCGGGTGCGCCGCGGAATCACGCGACGCCCGCGGGTGCGCTTCGACGGCTGGATCGCCGGTATGGGCACCTCCTCCGGCACACGCCTCGTGCTCGGACACTGGCAACGGTCACCCTTCGGACCGTTCAGCGACGTGATGCTGGAACGGGCCGACGGGGAGAGGCTGCTGCTCGCCCCCACACGGGAGACGGCGGACTTCATCAGCGGCACCTACGTCTTCGACACGGTACGTGTCGTCCCCGTCGACGTGAGCATCACGGACGACACCTGGACCGTCGCCGCCGGACCACTCGACCTGCGCTTCGTCACCGGCCGGCGACGGCTGGTGGGCCTTGTGCTGCGGGCCGTTCCCGGTGCGCTCGCCCGCCGTCCGGCGTGGTGCGCGCTGACGGACCGGCCCGCCCGTCTGCTGCTGCCCGGCGTGCGCACCCGCGGCACTGCCGGCGGGGGCCGCCGCGAGTGGTACGGCGCCCGGGACCTGCTGCCGATCCGTGTGGTGTCGGCGGCCCTCGACGGCGCGCACCTTGGAGCTATGGCACCGGTCGGGCCGCCCGTGCGCTTCGGGTTCGGTTCGGCGCCGAGGGACCCCGCTGTCACCCGGGTCACGACGACGGTGGCGTTCGGATCGCAGTGAGACCGCCGAGCCCGGTGGACTCCCGCAAGGAAGAACTGATCGACGTGATCAGCGGCAAGCGCGGCTCGTAGGCGCGCGCGTTCGAGGCGGAGCCTCCGGCCTCGGGCGACGGGCTTCGTGGCAGAGGTGTCCGGTCGTGTACTGCTCTGTCGCCCGGGCCTGAGGCGCCCGACTACATCTCGGGATCATGCGGACGCCCCTACCGAGACCGGTCGCGCCCCAGCCGCGTCTCGATCGCGGCCGGCCGCTGCTGGGCGGCCCTGACGCGGTCGACGTCGAGCTTGTCGGTGCGGTCGAAGCGGTAGACGCCGTTCTGCTCCTGGAAGACGTCGGTGAGCTGGGTGTAGCAGTAGCCGGACAATTGCCGGGCTCGTCCCGCAGGACGCCGATCAGGCCGGCGAAGCGCCGCTGCCACTCCTCCTCGCCTCAGGAGGCGGTGTTGTCGTCACCCGTGGCGTCGGCGGTGTCCGGGTCCCACCAGATGCCGCCGAACTTTCGAGGAACTTGCGCCTTTCGCAGGAGGTCAGCGGCGTGAGGGGTTCCGGCGTGGGGTGATGACGGCGTTCGGCAGGGCGGGTGCGGGAAGGCGGTCACCTGGATATCCCTCGACGGCGCCGAAACGGTCCGAGGACGCCTCCCAGTCCTCTCGGGCCCGGACGATGTCCTGGTGGCTGCGGCCGATGAAGTTCCACCACATGACGATCTCCTCCTCGAAAGGAGGGCCTCCGAGCAGGATCACCCGCGCCGGACCGTCCGACTCGTTCACCATGGTCAGGGCGTCGGCGTCGCAGGGCACGTAGCCGAGTTCGGCCGGGCGCAGCACGGTGTCGGCCAGACGGACGTCCCCGCTGTCCACGAGAAGGCCGTGCTCGAAGGCGGTGTCGACGGCGAGGGCGAGCGCCGCACGGGGTTCGAGGGTGATCTCGGCACCGACCAGGGGCGTGAAGGTCCGCACCGGGGACGCGCTTCCGGCGAGCGAGCCCAGGAACACCCTGATCTCGGCTCCGTCGACCCGCACGGGTTCGGGTACGTGGTGCTGGAAGCCCCGATCGGCGTCGCGGTGCTCCTCGGGCAGCGCCACCCACAGCTGGACACCGTGGAGGACGGTGGTGCGCGGCGTGGACACCTCCGCATGGGCGATCCCGTACCCGCCCGTCATGAGGTTCATCTCGCCGGGCCGGATCAGCGCGACGGTGCCGAGACTGTCGCGGTGCTCGACCTCCCCGCTGAACAGCCAACTCACCGTCTGGAGCCCGGTGTGCGGATGCGGCGCGACGTCCATGCCGCCGGTCGCGGGGACGTCGGTCGGGCCGTAGTGGTCCGCGAAGCACCAGGCGCCGATCAGTGTCCGGCTCCGCTGGGGCAGCGTCCGCCGCACGCGCATCGCCCGCGGACCGCCCAGGGGCACCTCCCGCGCCGACAGCACCTCGATTCGGGGAGCTTCGGTCCCCTGCCCGCCGTCGAGCAGGGCTCCGCACCTCAGCTCCGCAGGCTCGGTTTCCACATTGCTCACCGGGACCACCTTCCACCTACTCTAGTTGTTACATCAACTATGATGTCACGAGTGTCGGCCGACAGCCATACGCATCCCACCCGCGGACCGGAGCGCCCCTCTGAAGGAGCCCACAGTGACCAGCCCCGCCCCCGGATCCGCGCCGCGGAGGATCTTCCTCGACAAGCAGAGCCCCAAGGCCTTCCACGCCCTCCGGCAGACGTCCGAGGCGGTCCGTGCCGTGGCCGCGCGGGATTCGACCGCACGACCGTGGAGCTGATCAACCTCCGGGTGTCCCAGATCAACGGCTGCGCCTACTGCCTGGGCCTGCACACCAAGGCGGCTCTGCGCGGGGGCGAGTCGGCACGGCGACTGGGAGTGCTGACGGCCTGGCGGGACACCGACATGTTCACCCACACGGAGCGCGCGGCGCTCGCACTGGCCGAGGCGACGATCGACCCGGCGAACGCCGAGGCGCAGGCGTCCGCCTACGAGGCCGCCCGGCAGGTTCTCACCGACGACCAGATCTCCGCCGCGACCTGGGTGGCGATCACCATCAACGCGTTCAACCAGGTCTCGATCATGAGCAGGCATCCGGTGCCGGCGCTACGCGAGGCGTAGGACAGAAAGGCCCACGTACCCCACCGCCGCCGGTGAGCGGCCGGGCGGCGACGGCCGGTCGCCCGTGGCCCGCACTCGGTGGGCGCAGCACTCCCGGGCGGGCCACGCATCACACCACCCGCGCCGTGCGTCCCGCTCGGTCAGGACGCGCCCTCGTCCAGCTTGCTCACGACGCGTTCGGAGATGTCGGCCAGCACGCGCAGTTCCGCCGGCGTGACATGGTCGAGGAACAGTTCCCGTACCGCCTCGACATGGAGCGGGGCAGCGGCCTCGATCGCCGCGCGCCCCGCCTCCGTGATCACCACGAAGGCGCCGCGGCCGTCGTCGGGACAGTCCTCCCGCACCACCAGCCCACGGCCGGCCATCCGCGCGATGTGGTGGGACATCCTGCTCTTCTCCCACTCCAGCGCACGCGCCAGATCCTGATAGCGCTGCCGCCCCTCCGGTACGTCCGTCAGCTGGACCAGCACCGCGAAGTCGGCTGCCGACACCTTCGACTCCTTCTGCAGCAACCGCGACAAACGGCCCCCGAGCTTCTCGTGCAGCCGGACGAAGCTCCGCCACGCGTGCTGTTCCTCCGGCGTCAGCCACCGCACCGTCTCTCCCATGGAGAAAGTGTAAGCATGGTTGACAGGTCATCGAAGTGACCCGCTGGCGGGCGTGGCCAGCCACCTCTGACAAGCAGGGGTGCCGGGTCAGCCGATGCGGTCGGTCCAGCCGACCTTGAGGTAGGTCGTGCGGATGAGCGGGGTGGCGCCGAGTTCGCTGGTCTGCTCCAGTACGCGGCTGGTTTCGGGGTCGATGAAGTAGTAGGGGCCGTGCACGTAGGTGAGGGAAGCGGCGGCGTGCTCCGCCCCCAGTTTCTCCTTGGGAATCTCCACCTTGCGGGGGAGGTTGATCACCGTGCCCGGACGGCCCTGGCTGTCCTTGACGTTCTGGGTCATGGTCACGCCCGGGGTGTCCGCGACGATCTGGAACAGCGCGGAGCGCAGCCGGGGACTCGCGGGGGACTCCGCGAGCAGCGACATGATCTCGCCGAACCGCTGTGCGGCGTCCTTGGAGAAGTGGGCCTTCAGCGCTGCCGGGTCGGTGGGCAGCCGGTCGAATTCGGTCCAGGACAGCCGTCGCTCGCCCACGGGCCAGTCGGCTGTGTTGTGGCCCGACACGGTCACCTTGCCGCTGGGGTGCCGAATCCAGGTGGTGCCCGACCGGTCACTGTAGACGGTCACCGTGGCCGTGGCCCGGCCGTCCTTCGCCCAGTAGTGGGACATCCAGTACTTGCCCTGGGGCGCCGGGGCCTCTGTCGAGACCTCCGCCATCTCGTTCAGGAACCGGGTGGCCGCCGAGGCCGTGGACGCGGGCTTGCCTCCCACGTCCAGCACCGGATACGCGACCGCGCCCGCGGCGAGCACCGCCACCGCCGCGCCCGCGACCAGCAACCGCCGACGGCGCGGGCCGCGGCTTCGCCGGTTCCTGGTCCCCGACTGTTTCTCCCCGTCCGGCCCGTGCGCTGCGCCGCCGATGACCCGTGGCGTCCGCGGAGGGGCCGGGTACGCCGTCGGACCGTCCGGTCGCGCCACGGCGGGCGGCAGCACGGCGTCATGCGCCAGGGCGGCGCGCGTGCTCGTGGTCTCGCGCTCCGCGAGGCGCGCCATCAGGTCGCGTACGGCGGTGATTCGTTCCGCCGGGGGCGGAGCCACGGCTCCGGCCGCTGTCAGTTCGTCGGCGCCGGGGAAGTCGAGAATGTCATCGCGTTCGTTCATGCTGCCCGTCCCGTCCATCCGGTGATGTCCGTTCTTGCTGTTCATGCCGTTCACTCCTTCTGTGTCCGTCACGTGGGGCCACCTGTTAGATCGAAGGAGGCGCCGGAGCGCATGCGGTTGCGGGCGCGGTGCAGTCGAGTCCGAGCCGTCGCGGCGGGTATACCGACCACGGCCGCCGCCTCGCTCGGCGTCAGCTGCTCCCAGGCGACCAGGAGCAGCAACTCACGTTCGTCTGAAGGTAGTTCGGCGATGATCGCGCGCAGTCGCGGGGCCATCGCGGCGGCGACGAGCCGGTCGTCGACCGCCTCCCACGGATCGTCCGCGCCGCTCGATCCCGCCGAGCCCGGCGGCCGGGGTTCCGCGAGCCGCCGCCAGTGCGCGGACAGGACGTTTCTGGCCACGCCGAACAGCCAGGCCCGTACGGACCCCCGGGCGGGATCGAAACCGTGGCGCGTCGCGTACGCCTGGAGCCACAGCTCGGCGAGCAGATCGTCGGCGGCTGACGGCGCGCGGCGGGCGAAGTAGCCGTGCAGGCCCACCGAATGGTGCTCGACCAGCGGCTCGAAGGCTGCCGGGTCCAGCACCGCAGGCGTCGGCACATGTTTGTCGTTCAGGTCCTTGGTCACCGGACCTCCGTCTCAGGACCTCTGTCGGCCGACCGCCGGTCGGCGGTCTCACCCTCTACTTGTCGGAAACCGGCTCAAGCGTTCGCGGGCCCGGTGGTGCCGTTGCCGTCGACGACGAGGAGGGCGGGTCAGGTCGCGGGGTTCATGGTGCGTCACCGGTCCTGGGACAGGGAGACGAGTTCCGCGAAGAGTCCCCCGGCGTTCGCCAGGTCGTCGTACGTGCCCTGTTCGATGACGTGGCCCTGGTCCATGACGAGGATGCGGTCGGCGAGCTTCGTGTTCTCGAGTTGATGGGTGACGACGATCGTCATGCGCTCGGCGGCGATCCGCTTGATCTCCAGGAAGATGGCGTGCTCGCCACGGGCATCCATCTGCGAGGTCGGTTCGTCCAGGATCAGGAGCGGGGTCTGCCGGTACAGCGCGCGGCCGCACGCGAGGCGTTGCCACTGCCCGCCCGACAGCTCGGCGCCGCCCCAGAGTTCTTTGGCGAGGAGGGTGTCGAGCTGCCGGGGCAGTTTCTCGATCGCCTCGCGCATGCCGACGGCGTCGACGACGTCCCACACCGGCCCGTCGTCGATCGTCCGTGGCTGGCCGAGGGTGATGTTCTCGCGGGCGCGCAGGGGCCAAGCGGCGAAGTTCTGCGGGACGAGCGCGGTGCGTTTCCACACGGCGTCGGGGTCGGCCTGGGCGAGGTCGGTGTCGTCCCACAGGACGCGGCCCTTGTCGGCGAGCAGGATGCCGGTGATGAGTTTGGTCAGGGTCGACTTGCCCGAGCCGTTCTCGCCGACGACGGCCAGGATCTCGCCGCGCCGCAGTGTGAGCGATACGCCCGCGACGGCGGGTTCCTCCTTGCCCGGGTACTGGTAGACGACCTCGTCGAGGCGAATCTGGTCCACTCGTTCGGGGAGGGCCAGGTCCCCGCGCCTGGGGGCGCGTTCACTCGCCATGTCGAGGAAGGACCGCATGTCGGCGAGGTAGAGCGAGGTGTGGAACATCGCGGCGCCGTGGATGACGAACTGGGAGAGCGCGGCCAGTGTGGTTTGGACGGCGACCACGGCGGTGGCCGCGACGGGCAGGGCGATGCGGCCGGTGGCGGCCAGCCAGGCCAGCGTGGCCCAGGTGCACAGCAGAAAGATCCCGCCCAGGGCGCTGGTGCAGAGCGTGATGCGCAGCATGCGCGGGGCAGCGGTCAGGGTTCGCTGGTCGATCCGGTTGGACAGGGCGCGGTACCAATATGTGAGGTAGCCGGTCATGCCGTTGGCGCGGACCTCGTCGCCGAAGCGGGAGTAGGTGGCCCACCAGCGCATCATGGAGCGCACGTTGCGGTCGCCGAGGTTGAGGTAGTGGGTCTCGTAGTCGACGCGTGCCGACAGGACGGCTCCGGCGCCAGCGGGGAGAACAGCCAGCAGGAGCAGGGGCAGCAGCAGCGGGTGCAGCGTCGTGACGACACCGCTCGCGGCAATCATGCGGATGAGGGCCGACATGAACCGCTGGGCGTCCTGCACCATCAGCCGGGTCCGGGTGACGCCGATTTCGGCGGCCTCCTGCCGGTCGGCGAATCCGTCCTCGCCGTAGGCGCACGACTCCACGCGGCACACGGCGGTCACGAGCGCGATGTCCGCTCGGGTCGTCAGCAGCGGGGTGATCCGTCCGTCGGCGTACGAGGACAGGGCGCCGCTGATCCGGCCGACGGCCGCGGCCGTCGTCACGACGATCAGGGCGGGCAGCGCGGCGTGCAGGCGTTCGGACACGCTGCCGGTGCCGAGGATGTGGGTCATCGCCTGTGCGGTGAACGCGAGGACGACGGCGGCTGCGCCGCCGGTCAGCAACTGGCAGGCGAGGAGCAGCACCACGCCGGTCCTGTCGACGGCCCACGCCATCCGGGCCGTATGCCCGAGCACCGAGGGCAGACGCCGGCACATCGCCGTGAAGCCGGCGTCTGCCAGCGGGTTCTTGCCGAACTTGCCCTCGAAGGTGATGGTGGCCGGGGGTGGAGGGGGCGGTGTCTGCGCGTTGTCGGTCGAGGCATCGGTGTCCGTCACCTGCATCGCTCCTCGGGTCGTGCCGCACCTGGATGGCTCGGCGGTGCACGGCCTAACGACGCAGCACGGGAATCGAACGCGATCGATTCCGGACGCGTGCGCCCCCAGACGCAGCAAGGGCTCGAACGGGTGGACGCGGTACTGAGGCCGCCCTCGGGCGGCTTGAGTTGGCCGAAACGCCGGTGCCTGAAACCCGAGTGACGGATGAGGTTCGCGGACTCTGAGCGGGGATCGCGCCGCGGCGCGGTCAGGGCTCGGCGAGAGAGCCGGTGTGGGGTCAGAGCTTGAAGACGAGCTCGGCCTGGTCGCGCCTGGTCGTGTGCAGTTCCCAGTAGAGAGGGGAGATCCGCTCGGGCTTGGCCGCCTCCACGCCGGGGATGACGGAGACGCCGATCGACGCGTCGATGCCGACGTGCGCGGCCTGGATGCCGGTGCCGGCCTCGGCCAGCTCCTTGTGCAGGTTCATCGCCCAGTTGCGCAGGGCCGCGGCGGCGGCGTTGACGTTGGCGACCCTCGGGTCGGGCCAGATGGATCCGGCGCCGGTGGTGTAGAGCAGGGTGCCTGAGCCGGCCTCCCGCATGGCGGGCAGCACCGCCTGTGTGGCGGCGATGGCGCCGTACAGCTGGAAGTTCATCTCGTACTCCACATGAGACGGCTCGGTACCGGCCGGAGCGGTCAGCGGGGTGATGCCGAACGTACCCACCGGGGAGTACTCCAGTACGTCGATTCCACCGAACCGCATGGCGGCGTCCTTGAGCGCCTGGGTGAGTGCGTCGCGGTCGAGGACGTCCGCAGGGAACGCGGCGGCGGTGACGCCCTCGGCGGTCAGCGTGCCGACGAGATCGTCGAGCTTGGCGCGGTTGCGGGAGATCAGGGCGACGTGGCCCCGGGAACCGAAGGTGCGGGCGATGGCCAGGCCCAACCCGATTACCCCCTCAGCCCCGAGATCAGCAGGCCGCTCCTGCGGGTCAGCTCGCCGGGGCGGGGCCGGGTGGCAGCTGGACCGTCATGATCAGGTGGCAGGTTTCGGTACCCGAGCCGCGATAGGTGTGCGGGGTGTCGCCGTCGAACGTGGCGGTCTGGCCCGCCTCGACGGCGTGCTCGGCGCCGTCGACGACCAGGGTCATCCGGCCGGAGGTGACGCTGACGGTTTCCACGACTCCGCCCTGGTGGGGATGGCTGGGGTACTCCTCGTCCGGTTCCAGCCGCCAGCGCCAGACCTCGACCGGCGCCGGCCCTGACGTCGTCAGCATCAGCCGGGCCTCGCTACCCCGCTCTCCGGTCCACAGGGGGGCCACGGCGTCGGCGGACACGACGCGGACACGGCCTGCGGGCGACCCCTGCATCAGGGCGGACACCGAGATGCCGAGGGTGTCGGCCAGTCGGACCAGGGTGGCCAGGTTGGGGTTGCCCTGGGCTTTCTCCAGTCCCACCAGGGCACCCTTGCTGACCTGGGCGCGCCGGCTGAGTTCCTCCAGCGTGAGGCCCGCGCGGATGCGGGCCGCCCGGACGTTGTGCGCGACCGTCCGCAGGGCTGCGGCCGTCTCGGTCACCTGATCACCATCCTTGCAGCTGGAACATTCGACTGTACCGCCCGGTCGTTTGGTTGACATCGGCCGGTCGTTCTGTTGTACGGTCTGGTCGTTCCACTGAATGGTAAGGGATGTTCCTGTGATCGCTCTGCTGCTTGCCCTGGGCAGCTCGCTCGCCTACGGATGCGCCGATTTCCTCGGCGGCCTCGGCGCCCGTAAGGCTCATGTGCTGCGCACGGTGATGATCGCGGCCCCGGCGAGCCTCGCGGTCGAGCTGTTGCTGTGGCCGGTGCTCGGCGCCTCGTTCAGCGCCGGCGCCCTTGGCTGGGGTGTCGCGTCCGGGGTCGCCTCCGCCGCCGCGTTCGCCCTGCTCTACCGCACGCTGGCGATCGGTCCGATGAACGTGCTGTCGCCCGTCACCGCCCTGGTCTCCGCCGTACTGCCCGTCGGTGTCGGCCTGGTGCAGGGCGAGCACCTGGCCGCCGCGGGAGTGGTGGGACTGCCGCTCGCGCTGGTGGCGGTCGTGCTGGTCAGCGCCGGCCACGGCGCGGGCTCGGCGCGCCCCTCCCGCACGGCGCTGCTGCTGGCGTTCGGCGCCGGCGCCGCCATCGCCCTTCAGCTGGTCTGTCTTCACCAGGCGCCGTCCGACAGCGGGGTCGCCCCGCTGATCGTCGGCCGGACGGTCGCCTCGGCCGTCACCCTGGCCGCGGCGGGGCTGATGCACCGCAGGCTGGGCACCGAGCGGCCCGCGTACGCCATGTCGGCAGCCGCGGGTGCGCTGGACTCCGTGGCGAACCTGCTCTTCCTGCTGGCCGCCCGCAGCGGGGACCTCGCCGTCGTCGCCGTGATCACCGCCCTCTACCCGGCCGGTACGGTCCTGCTCGCCCGCGGCGTGCTCGCCGAACGGATCCACCGCGGCCAGCTCGTCGGCCTGGGCGCCGCCGCCGTCGCGGTCAGCCTCCTCGCCCTGACCTGAGCAGCCCCACCCTGTCCACGACCGAACCAAGGCCCGCCCCGACGCGAGAAACGGAAACCCGCCGTGCCCACCTTCCACCTCACCCCCGCCGTCGCGGAGGCCTTCCCCGACAGCCTCATCGCCCTGGTCACCGCCACCGGCCTGCGCGGCCGCGAACCCTGGCCGCACACCACCACCGCCGTGGAGGAAATGGAGCAGCAGCTCTCCGACGGCACCTGGCATCCCGCCGACGAGACCGATCCGCGCATCGAGGCCTGGCACACCGCCTACCGCTCCTTCGGCACCAACCCCCGCCGCATCCGCCCCAGCGTCGACGCGCTCGGCCGCCGCCTCGCCAAGAAGGGAACACTGCCGCGCATCAACCCGGCCGTCGACTCCTACAACGCCGTCTCCGCCCGCCACGGCCTGCCCGCCGGCGCCTTCGACCTGTCCCGGGTGGCCGGGGACGTCGCCATCCGTTACGCGGACGGCACCGAGTCCTTCACCCCGCTCGGCGAACCCGGCACCGTCGAGCACCCCAAGCCCGGCGAGATCATCTACGCGGACGCCACCGGCGTCCTGACCCGCCACTGGAACCACCGCGACGCCCACCGCACCCGCGTCACCGAGGACTCCGCCCACGTCGCCTTCGTCCTCGAAACCCTCCACGCCACCCGCGACGGCGCCCTCCTCAAGGTCGCGGCGGAGGAGTTGCAGGGCCTGCTCGCCCCGCATGCCGCACAGACCGCCGTGTACTACCTCAGCCCGGCCGGCCCCCGGGCCACCGCCTGAGTCTCCTGGTGAGGAGGCCGAGTGATGTCCTCGCCGGAAAATCGATCGCTTCGGATGATCCAGAGGGCTCAGAATGGCGCGATGGATCATCACTTCGTGGGCATCCCGGAGTTGACCGGCGTTCCCCGTGTCGCAGTCGTCATCGACGTCATGCGCGCCTTCACCGTGGCCGCCTGGGCCTTCTCGCGTGGCGTCGAGAAGATCGTCCTGGCCTCGACGGAGAGTGAGGCACTTGCCCTGAAGGAGAGCCGCCCGGGTTGGCTGGCCCTGAAGGACGGAGCTCCGGCACCGGGTTTCGACGCGGTGAACTCACCCGGCTTGCTCAGGTCACGCGATTTCGCTGGTCGCACGCTGGTGCAGAAGACGACGGCGGGAACCGTGGGCGCGCTGGCCGTCGCGGACACGCCGCTGGTCTTGTGCGCGAGCTTCGTGGTGGCCGGCCCGACCGCGCGGTTCCTGCAGACGAGGGATTGCGGTCCGGTGACGTTCGTCGTCACCGGCGAGGGAGGCCAGGCCGACGAGGATCTGGCCTGCGCCCAATACATTGGCCGATGCATGGCCGGAGACGATGTCGAGGCGGCCCCGTATCTCCACCGCGCGAGGACTTCTCGTGCCGCGGCAGAACTCGCCGGCGGGCTGCGCAGCGGATTCCACCCGGACGACGTCGATCTCTGCCTGGAGATCGACCGGTTCTCCTTTGCGATGAAGGCTTGCCGGGAAGAGTCCCTGACGGTGCTCCGTCCCGTTGCGGTGCCTGCCATCGAACCCTGAGGATCCGCCGTCGGGTCACCGGTCGTCTGCTCGTGCCGCGGCGGAAGGGGTGCGCAGGGCCAGGAGGGCGACGTCGTCCTCGTTGTCGGCGGGGCGGACGCGGCGCAGCAGGTGGTCGGTGAAGGAGGCGAGGGGGCGGTGCACGAGGGCGGCGGCGTGCCGGCGCAGTCGGTCCAGGCCCTCGTCGAGGCTGTGGCCGGGTGCTTCGATCAGACCGTCGGTGTACAGCACGAGGGTGGATCCGGGCGGGATCAGGGTCGTGGCGTCGGGGCGCGGGGTGCCGGCACCGGCACCGGCACCGGCGCCCAGGAGGATGCCGTGTCCGTCGGTGAGGTAGCGCGCCAGACCGTCGTGGCTGATCAGCAGGGGCGGCGGGTGGCCCGCGTTGGTCCAGGACAGCTGCCAGTGACCGTCGTCGTCCGCCGCTTCGATCCGGGCGAAGACCAGCGTGGCCATGTCGACGTCCGTGATGTGCTGGAGCGCTTCGTCGAGCCGTGTGACGATCCGGCTGGGCGGTTCGTTCTGGGACCAGGCGTAGGCGCGGAGCATGTTGCGCACCTGCGCCATACCGGCCGCCGCCTCCAGGTCGTGCCCGACGACGTCCCCGACGGCCAGGGCCGTGGATCCGTCGGACATGGGGAAGGCGTCGTACCAGTCGCCGCCGACCTGTGAGGCGTCGGGCGCGGGCAGGTAGCGGACGGTCATCTGGAGGCCCGCGACCCCCGGCATCTGGGGCAGCAGATGGTTCTGCATGGTCTCGGCGACCTTGCGCTGGCGCTGGTACAGGCGGGCGTTGTCCAGGGCGAGGCCGGCCCGGCGGGCGATGTCCTCGACCAGCGGAAGGTCGGCGGGAGTGAAGGCGACCGGGTCCTCGGCCCGGCCGAGGGTCAGGGCCCCCAGGACCGCGCGGGTGCTGCGGATGGGCGCGATGGCCGCCGAGTGCATCCCCGTGGTGTCGAAGAGCCGGCGCTGCTCGACCGCGATGCCGGAATCCGGTTCCCGCTGGTAGGTGCCGGGCCCGGCCACCGTCGAGGCCACGCCGCGCAGGGCTCTCGACAGGGGCATCGGGGACGCCTCCGGGACGGGCGGCATCGGGCCCTGAAGGTCGTCCCGGTGCACCGGAGTGCCGCCGTCGGCGTGGACGACCGCGGTACGCCAGACTTCGTCGCGCTCGGTGATCAGGTCGACGATCACCCAGTCCGCCAGCCGGGGCACGACCAGGCTCACCAGGCGTTCCAGCGCCTCGTCGACGTCGAGCGTGGAGGTCAGCCGCGTCGTGACCTCGGCCAGCAGGGCCAGCCGTTCCAGCTCGGGCAGCGGTCTGCTCGTCGGCTCCGGCCGCGCGCCGGTTTCGGGCGCGTGGTCGACGGCGTGGAAGAGCACGAGCGTCCCGGCTCCGTCCCCGCCGATGTCGTACGGGGTGATGAGCCAGGCGATGGGCAGCACGGAACCGTCTCCGCGTGCGAAGTAGTCCAGCTCGGCCTGGGCGGTCCGCCCGGCGTGGAAGGCCTGTCGCATGCCGCACCGGGTCCTGGTCAGCGGCTGCCCATGGGCGTCCCGGTGCAGCAGGTCGTGCGCGTCATGACCGAGCAGTTCCTCGGTGGACCGGGCCAGTACGTCCCGGGCGCGGGCGTTGACCGCGAGGATGCGGCCCTCCTCGTCCACGACGTAGGCCCCGGTTCCGATGACATCCAGCCTTCGGGTCAGCGGGGTGTCGAGTACGGCCACGGGCTGCCGCGCGGCGGTCTCCGTATGTTCCGGCCCTGCCATGTCGTCGCCTCCTCGCTGGTCGGCCGCCCGTGCCGCCTGTCGGCCCGTCGCCCGTGGGATGCCCTCCGGTGTGCATCCCCGTGTGCCCCGTGGCGTCAAAACCAGCCCCCTCGCGCGGCTGCCACCGTTCGGAGCCGCTTGCTGAGAACGCAGGACAGCCCTGGTATGCGCGGTCCACGCCCGGGTAGACGCAGGGCGAAAGAGCTGCCCGGCACGGGCGAACACAACGAAAGAGCATCCGTATGGTCCTCCCGCTTGGGAAGCAGGCGGCAGATCGACCGGGCGCGGACGAGCACGCCACGCTGCGTTTCGGCGCGGCCTGGTCCGACGGCGCGGCAAACGCCGCCGACGCGCGCCTGGCACTGCGCGCCTTCCTCGCCCGCGGCCCGCACACTGTCCCCGTTCCGATTCCGGCCACCCTGGCCGTGGACGCCGAACTCGTCGTCAGCGAGTTGGTCACCAACGCCATCCGGCATGCTCCCGGCCCCTGCGCGCTGATCCTGCGGCTGTTCCGGGGACAGCTGGCCATCACTGTGTGGGACACCTCGGCGGAGCAGCCCACGGTGCGCAAGGGTGACCGGTTCCGCGTCGGCGGTCACGGCCTGCGCCTGGTGCACACGGTCAGCGAGCGGGTCGCCGTGGCACCCCGGGCCAGGGGGAAGCAGATCACGGCCTTCCTGCGGCTGGCCCCGAGCGACCACGTGAGCGCCGGTTCCGGTTCCGGTTCCGGTTCCGGTTCCGGGAGGAGCGTACTGGCCGCCGGCTGACCCCGCTCCCCGTCCTCGGGCGGCGGTTGCGGCGGTCGGTGGCACGCCGTGGAATCAGTGCTGCCGGGCGTGTATGGGGCTGTTGGCGACATCGTCCGGGCACTTCCCGTGCTGCTGCCTGGTCCGCCGGCCGCGCTTCCAGTCGGACGTCGCGAGGGCCAGGGAGGCCAGCATGCCGAGGAGGGCGGCGCCCAGCGCGGTGGCGAGGGCGCCGCGGTAGCCGACGCCGCTGCCGAGCACCAGGTAGAAGAGGCCGGGCAGGGCGGCGGTGCCCACCGCTGCGCCGAGCCGTTGCCCGGTCTGCAGGGCGCCGCCCGCCGCGCCCGCCATGTGCACGGGCACGTCGCGCAGCGTCATGGTGATGTTGGGCGAGATCACGCACCCGCTGCCGAGGCCGCCGAGGAACAGCACCGGGGCGGCGGCCCAGGGCGCGATGTCGAGGGGCGCGAAGCGGAGCAGCAGCGCGGTGCCGCCCAGCCCGGCGATCACGCCCGTGAGGCCGCCCACGGTGAGCAGGCGCCCGAGCCGGTCCACCAGCCGGCCGGCGATCGCGGCCGCGCAGGCCGAGCCGAGGGCGAAGGGGGTCACGGCGAGACCGGACCGCAGCGGGGAGAAGCCCAGGCCGTCCTGGTAGAAGAGGGCGAAGACCAGCCAGACGCCGCTGAAGCCGATGAAGTAGAGCGTGCCGACGCCGGCGCCGACGGCGTAGCCGCGTACGGCGGTGAACAGGCGCGGATCGAGCAGCGGCTGGGTGTTCCGCTCGACGAGGCGACGCTGCCACCGGGTGAAGCCGAAGAGGATCGCGGCACCGGCGAGGAACATCCACCACAGCCCGCCGAAGCCGCCGGAGCCCGCCTGGACCAGCGGATACATCAGCGCCAGGACGCCGAGCCCGAGGAACAGGACGCCGGGCAGATCCACGTACTGCGGGCCGGACCGCCGGGTGCGGGGCAGCAGGCGGCGGCCGAGGAGGATGGCGAGGATGCCGATGGGGACGTTGACGTAGAAGATCCACCGCCAGCCCTGGTCCCCGGCGGCCAGGGCGAGGATCAGGCCGCCGGCGAGGGGGCCGATGGCGGACGAGATGCCGACGGTGGCGCCGAAGAAGCCGAAGGCACGGCCGCGTTCCGCACCGCGGAACATCTGCTGGATGAGCGCGGAGTTCTGGGGAGCCATGAAGCCGGCCGCCAGGCCCTGGGCGAGGCGGGCCACCACCAGCAGCGTGATGCTGGGGGCCGCCCCGCAGGCCGCGCTGCAGACCACGAAGCCGCTGAGGGCCAGCAGGAAGATGCGGCGCCGGTCCAGCGCGTCACCCAGACGGCCGGCAGTGACGAGCGCGAGAGCGAAGGCGAGGGCGTATCCGGACACCACCCACTGCACCTGCGCGGGAGAGGCGTCGAGGCCGCGCTGGACGGAGGGCAGGGCGACCGCCACGATCGAGACGTCCAGCAGGCTCATGAAGCCGGCCACCAGGGTGACCCACAGGGCCCGCCACCGGTGCGGGTCCGGCTCGTATCCGGCCTCCTGTGCGCCCTGGATCGGGTCACCCGACGCCGACGCTGTCACATGGGCTCCTCTCACCAGGTGGGCACCCGGCGAACCAAGTTCCCCCTCCGGGCACCGGCACACCACGGCCCGGCAAGCAGCGCGGGCCCCACCGAACACACCCGGGCATTACTGTCCGTAGCCGTCCGGGTGCCGCGCGAAGGGGGCCGTTTGAGCGCGCGAGATCTGTACAGGCGTTGTGGTTGGCACAGACGACCGGCGAAAGGAACGACGTGATGGCGGCGCCCGACAACGACGAGTCGGTGGATCCCGCAGCCGTGAGACGACACCGGGTGCTGTTCCGGGCGATCGAGAAACGCCGCCACCCGAAGCTGCGCCGCAGCGACATCACCGTGACCGACGAGGCGGCGGTCAAACGCGCCACGAAGGCCGCCGCCCTCGGCAACGCGATGGAGTGGTACGACTTCGGCATCTACAGCTATCTGGCCTCGACCATCGGGCAGGTGTTCTTCCCCTCGGGGAACGACACCGCCCAACTGCTCAGCTCCTTCGCGACGTTCGCGGTGGCCTTCCTGGTCCGTCCCCTCGGCGGAATGGTGTTCGGGCCGCTCGGCGACAAGGTCGGCCGCAAGCGCATCCTCTCCCTCACCATGATCATGATGGCGGTGGGGACCTTCGCCATCGGCCTCGTCCCCTCGCACGCCGTCATCGGTCTGTGGGCCCCGGCCCTGCTGATCTTCTTCCGGCTGGTGCAGGGCTTCTCGACCGGCGGGGAGTACGGGGGCGCCTCGACGTTCATCGCGGAGTACGCGCCCGACAAGCGGCGCGGCTTCTTCGGCTCCTTCCTGGAGCTGGGCACGCTCGCCGGCTACGTCGGGGCCTCCGGCCTCGTCGTCGTCCTGCAGACCCTCCTCAGCGACGACCAGATGCTGGCATGGGGCTGGCGCATCCCCTTCCTGGTCGCGGCGCCGCTCGGCCTCATCGGCCTCTACCTGCGGCTGAAGCTGGACGAGACGCCCGCGTTCCAGAAGCTGGAGGGCGGCCAGGTCAAGGCGAGCGAGGCCGCCGAGGCCGTGGAGACCTCGGCCGCCGCCGACCTCGGCAAGATCTTCACGCGGTACTGGCGGCCGCTGCTGCTGTGCCTCGCCCTCGTCGCGGCGTACAACATCACGGACTACATGCTGCTGTCGTACATGCCGACGTATCTGTCCGACGAGCTGGGCTACGGCACCAACCACGGGCTGCTGATCCTGCTGCTCGTGATGGTGGTTCAGATGTGCCTCATCAACCAGGTCGGGCGGTTGTCGGACCGCTTCGGGCGCAGGCCGCTGCTGATGGCGGGGATGCTCGGGTTCCTCTTCCTGTCCGTGCCGTCCTTCCTGCTCATCCGGCAGGGCAGTGTCGTCCTCATCGCCGTGGGGCTGCTGCTGTTGGGGCTCTCCCTGGTGACGATGCTCGGCACGATGTCGGCGGCGCTCCCGGCGATCTTCCCCACCCATGTGCGGTACGGCTCCCTCTCGGTCGCCTACAACCTGGCCACCTCGATCTTCGGCGGCACCACTCCCCTGGTGATCACCGCTCTGATCAGCGCCTTCGACTCGACCCTCATGCCGGCCTACTACTCCACGGGCGCCGCGGTCATCGGCGTCATCGCCGTCCTGTGCATGAAGGAGACCGCCAACAAGCCCCTGGCCGGCTCCCCGCCGTCCGTCGAGACGCAGGCCGAGGCCGCGGAGATCGTCGAGGCGCAGACCCCCAGGCCCAGGTTCTGACCCCCCGTCGGACGGCTGCGGTTCTTCGCGTCGGAAGCCCGGGGCAGCGGCGGCGGTCGTACCGGTCCGCCGCTGCCCCGGGGCGCAGCCGATGCCCGGGGCTAGGCCTGTCGTTTGGATCAGGGCGCAGGGAATCGACGGCACCTCTCCGGCGCCGGTGAGCGGGGCCTGGTGCGTGCAGCGGCAAGGCGGAGGAGGGCGTCGATGCGGAGCATCGGCAACCGACGACAACGCCGCAGATACGCGTGCCAGCCCCGCGTCTGCGATCGTGATCAATACACCTAGGAGCTGCGGCCGGTCGTGGAGGCGAAGCCCAGCCAGGTGTGCCGGTTGTTCCACCAGCACCAGCCGACCTTCGGGGCGTTGCGCCGCTCGCGGCCGTCACGCCCGGTGCCGTTGCTGATCCAGATCGCCGGGGTGCGGGCATCCAGGCTGCCGTTGGGCTTGCGCAGCCGGGACCCGATGGTCATGAAGCAGCGGTTGCGCTCCAGGACCGCCGGCTCCTGGAGCACCCAGTGGATGCCCTCGGTGAGCAGCAGCGGGGTCCGGTCCTCCTTGGTGAGGGCGGGCAGTACCTCCTCCGGGCTCCAGTTGGCCATGTGGTCACCGCGGTCGACGCCGGTGACGACGTAGAGCGGGGCGTCGGGCAGTTCGACGGCGCAGGGCGTGAACGCGTCGACGTCGGGCATGTCGACGACGACGAAGCCCGGTTTGCCCTCACGCCGCAGCAGCGGCGCGAGGGCGGAGGCGGGGGCTCTGTCCGGGTGCACGGCCAGCAGGGCGCCCTCGCCGGCGGTCTCGGCAGCGAACGCACGGACCTCGTCGGCGGACAGCCCGGCGATCTCGTGCACCCCCAGCTCGATCAGCCGCTCGGCCTGCGCGCTCGGGGCCGGGAGTGCGGGAAGGACGGTGGACGTGTCGGGCGTGGTGTCGGGCACGATGCTCCCATGGTCGGTGACGTGGGCGAACTCATGAGCAACGTGCCGGTCTGCCGCGGCGTTCCCGCGACGGGTCACTTCTCCAGGAAGGCGAGCAGAGCCGCGTTGACCTCCTCCGCGTGGGTCCAGAGCAGACCGTGCGGGGCGCCCTCGATCTCGACGTAGTCGGCGGCCGGGAGAGCCTTGTGGAACGGCCTGGCGGTGCCCTCCACGGGGAGGATGCGATCGCCCGTGCCGTGCAGGATCAGGGCCGGCACGTCGATCGCCGGGATGTCGGCGCGGAAGTCGGTGTACCAGGTCGACGGCGCGGCGGCCGCCGCGAAGAAGCCGCCGCCCGCGGCGACGTTCCAGCTAATCGTCTCCGCCAAGGGCGGCGAGCTGTACTCCGACTTCGAGCTGACCACGTTCGGACCGGTCGAGTGGGACCTGGCGGCGCTCGGCCCCGCATGCGAGGCCGCCTACAACGCGGCCGCCGAGCGCCGGGGGCTGCGGCGGCTGGACGGGGGTGTGCTGCGCGTCGTCAACGCCGTGGGCATGTCCCGCGCGGTGGCCTGTCTCGCACTGGCGCCCCAACTGCCCATGCTCGTGGACGCGTTGCAGCCGGCCGTCGAACAGTGGCGGACGATGCCGTTCGCCGGTGGTCTGGGCGGCTGAGCGAGCGGCGGCGGCCTTGCTCACTCGGGCAGGGGCCGGTCGTCGACGACGTGTTTCATGACGAGGGTGGAGTTCAGGCGCTGGACGCCGGGCAGCCGGGCGAGCTGCTGGTCGTAGAGCTGCTGGAAAGCGGCCAGGTCGGTGGTGGCGACCCGCAGGAGGTAGTCGGGGTCGCCGAACAGGCGCTGCGCCTGGAGCACGTGCGGGACGGCGGCCACGCCTTCTTCGAACGCGGAGACGGTGTCGGCGTCCTCCCAGCGCAGGGTGACGAAGACGAGCGCCTCGAAGTTGAGGCCCACGGCGGCCGGGTCCACGACGGCCCGGTAGCCGCGGATCGCGCCCTCGCGTTCGAGGTCGCGCAGGCGGCGGTGGCAGGGCGAGACGCTCAGTTTCACGCGGGCGGCCAGCTCGGTGACCGTGAGACGGCCGTCCAGCTGCAGCTCGGTGAGAATTTTCCGGTCCAGGGCATCCATGGAGAAGATTCTGCCCCGTATAGCGCGATCAAGGGGTAAAGAAGGGAACTCCGGCGGTCGCCGTGCTGATCGCCGGATACGCGGGATACACCCTGCTCGCGGTCGCGGGCCTGGTGGTGATCGTGGCGTTCTCCAGGATCTGGTCATTGGTGAGGCGGACGACCCTGAATTCAGCGGAGGCGACCGGTCCGCGCCGTCCGGCCTGGACAATGCCCGAGCGCAGCGTCCCGAGGAGGGCGGCCTGGCCGTAGTGCATGGCCCAGTTGACCGGCAGTGGCTGGGTCCCGGGGCGTTCGGGCCGACCGGTGAGCCGCTGGAGCACGAGCCCACCATCACCCTCGCCGGCCCGGTCGGTACGGCGGTCCCCTGACCCCCGTCACCATGACCCGCGCCGGTCGGGCATACGGGACCAGGGCCTGTCGTTTGGATCAGGTCGCAGACGCGGGACCTGGCACGCGCATCTGCGGCGTTGTCGTCGGTTGCCGATGCTCCGCATCGACGCCCTCATCCACCTTGCGGCTGCACGCACCAGGCCCCGCTCACCGGAGCTGAAAAAGTGCCGTCGATTCCCCTAGCGGGTGTCGACGATGCCGCCGGTCACCGCGATGACCTCGCCGACCGTGTAGCTGGAGTCGGCGTCCGAGGCGAGGTAGACGTACGTCGGTGCGATCTCCTCCGGCTGGGCCGCGCGTTCGAGCGGGGCCTCGCTGCCGATGTGGGCGAGGCCGTCCGGCGGCATGTGCTGGTCCGCCTCGTTGAGCGGCGTCCAGGTCGGGCCCGGCGCGACCACGTTCGCACGTACGCCGCGCTTGGCCAGGTGCACGGCGACGGACTTGGTCAGGGTGATCAACGCGGCCTTGGACGCCGCGTAGTCGATCATCGTCGTACTGCCCTTGAGCGCCTCTTCGGTCGCGGTGGCGATGACCGCGTCGCCGGGCTCCAGGTGGGGCAGCGCCGCCATGAGCAGGTGGAAGTACGCGTAGACGTTCGTCTTGAACGTCCGGTCGAAGTCCTCGGCGGTCAACTGGTCGAGTTCAAGCTTGCTGTTGAGGTACGCGGCGTTGCTCACCAGGATGTTCAGCCCGCCGAGCTCCGCCGCCGTCCGCTCGACGACCGCGCGGCAGAACTCGGGTTCGGTGAGGTCGCCGGGCAGCAGCAGGCAGCGTCGGCCCTGCTCCTCCACCTCGCGCCGGACCCGCTCCGCGTCCACCTGCTCCTCGGGCAGATGGACGATGGCGACATCGGCGCCCTCGCGCGCGTACAGCAGCGCCACCGCCCGTCCGATACCCGAGTCGCCGCCGGTGATCAGCGCGACCTTTCCCTCCAGCTTCCCGCTGGCCCGGTAGCGGCTCGCCCGATAGCGCGGCGGGGTGCGCATGTCGGACTCGATGCCGGGCCGCTGCTGCTTGTCGGAGTCGTAGGGCGGGTCGGGCTCGGACACGACCTGCGGTGCGGACCGTTCCTGCTCGGGTTGCACGGACTCTCCTTTCGCGGTGTCGTCCACGGCGCGGCCGTCACCTCGGGTCACGCCGTTTCTTCCCCCCACCGCGTGCCCACGACGGCGGCAGGCATGTTCCCCGTCGTCGCGTACGAGCGCCGCGCCGACCGGCATGGCCGCACGCCCGAGGGGTACTCCGACGATCTTGCAAGCCCGGCCTCAGAGCCGGATGCCGGAAGGAGATCCGTGTCTGACAAGGCGATGAAGAACATTTTCGTGATCGGGCTCGACGAGGCCAATCTGCCGACGCTGCGGGCGGTGCCCGGAGCTGACCGGCTGCGCTTTCACCAGCTGCTGACCATCGAGGAACTCCAGTACGGTGAAGTGCACCTGCCCACGCTGTTCGACAAGGCCCGGGAGGTGCTGGACGCCTTCGACGGCAGCATCGACGCGATCGTCGGCTACTGGGACTTCCCGGTCAGCACCCTCGTGCCGATGCTGAGCGAGCGCTACGGAACGCGGAGCACGAGCCTGGAGTCGATCGTCAAGTGCGAGCACAAGTACTGGAGCCGCCTGGAGCAGCAGAAGGCGACCGACCGGCACCCGCGCTTCGACAGGGTCGACCTGTCGGCCGAGCCTCCTCGCCCGCCGGAGAACGTGACCTTCCCGATGTGGGTGAAGCCCGCACTCTCCTACTCGTCCGAACTCGCCTTCGGAGTCGATGACGAAGAGGAGTTCCGCAAGGCCGTCACCGAGATCCGCGACGGCATCTCCCGCATCGGCCGCCCCTTCGAGCACATCCTCGAGCGCATCGACCTGCCTCCGGAGATGGACGGCGTCGGCGGCCGGGTCTGTCTGGCGGAGGAGGCGATGTCCGGCGTCCAGGTCGCCGTGGAAGGCTACGTCCACCGGGGTGAGGTGACGGTCTACGGAGTTCTGGACTCCATCCAGTACCCGGACTCCCCGTGCTTCCTGCGCCACCAGTACCCCTCGACGCTGCCGCCGGCGGTCATCGCGGAGCTGCACGACGTCTCCGAGCGGGTGATGCGGCAGATCGGAATGGACTCGGCCACCTTCAGCATCGAGTACTTCTACGACCCGCGCACGCAGTCGATCAACCTGCTGGAGATCAACCCCCGGCACTCCCAGTCGCACGCGGAGCTGTTCCAGTACGTCGACGGCGTCCCCAACCACCACTGCATGGTCAGCCTCGCGCTCGGCGAGGACCCGCGCATGCCGCACGGCGAGGGCCCGTACGCGATGGCGGCGAAGTGGTACCACCGCTGGTTCACCGACGGCGTGGTGCGCCGGGTGCCCGGGCCCGAGGAGATCGCCCGCATCGAGCGGGAGACACCGGGCGTGCGCATCGAGGTGGTCCCCGAGCAGGGCACCCGGCTCTCGGACCTCCCCGGACAGGACAGCTACAGCTACGAGTTGGCGCACATCTACACCGGCGGGGCGGACGAGGCGGAGCTGCGGGAGAAGTTCGACCACTGCGTGGCCGAACTGGGCCTCGTCTTTGACGAGCCCCCGCAGGAGTGAAGCCCGGCCGGAGTGAACCCCGACAGTAAGGAGCACGTGGGTTCCATGCGTTACGTGACCAACCTGCCGTACGCGACGAAGGAAGAAGAGCACGTCACGATCCCGATGTCCGACGGGGTCCGGCTCTCCGCGCACATCTGGCGTCCCACCTCGTCGGACCATGAGCCGGTGCCCGCGGTGCTGGAGTACATCCCGTACCGCAAGCGCGACCTGACGGCCGTGCGCGACTCGATCCACCACCCGTATCTCGCGGGACACGGCTACGCCTGTGTCCGCGTCGACCTGCGCGGCACCGGCGACTCGGAGGGCGTGCTGCGCGACGAGTACCTGGAGCGGGAGCAGGCGGACGCGGAGGAGGTGCTGGCCTGGCTGACGGAGCAGCCCTGGTGCGACGGCGGCACCGGCATGATGGGCATCTCCTGGGGCGCGTTCGCGGCGCTCCAGGTGGCGGCCCGGCAGCCGCCGGGCCTGAAGGCCATCGCCATCGCCTCCTTCACCGACGACCGGCACGCCGACGACATGCACTACATGGGCGGCGCCCTGCTGTCGGACAACCTGGCCGAGGCGGGCACGATGTTCGCCTACGGCACCTGTCCGCCCGACCCGGCCGTGGTCGGCGAGCGCTGGCGCGAGATGTGGCACGAACGGCTGGAGAACACCGAGCCCTGGGTCCTCCCGTGGCTGCGCCACCAGCGCCGGGACGACTACTGGCGGCACGCCTCGGTGTGCGAGGACTACAGCAGCGTGTGCTGCCCGGTCCTGGCCTCCAGCGGCTGGGCGGACGGCTACTCCAACGCCGTGACCCGGCTGCTCGGCCACCTGGATGTGCCCCGCAAGGGGCTGATCGGCCCCTGGTCGCACAAGTTCCCCCACCTCGGGGAGCCCGGCCCGGCGATCGGCTACCTCCAGGAGCTCGTGCGGTGGTGGGACCACTGGCTCAAGGGCGTCGACAACGGCGTCATGGACGGCCCCATGCTGCAAGCGTGGATGCAGGACAGCGTGCCGCCCTCCACCGCGTACGAGGAGCGGCCGGGACGTTGGGTCGGCGAGCCGGACTGGCCCTCCCCGCACATCCGGCAGGCCGTTCATCCGCTCACCCGGCACACGATCGGACCTCCGCGGGAGCCGGGGGACGAGGCAAACATCCCCGACGGCGGCGCGATGACCGTGCAGTCACCTCTGTCCGTGGGCCAGTTCGCGGGCAAGTGGGCCTCCTACAACGCGCCCCCGGACCTGCCGTACGACCAGCGTGAGGAGGACGGCGGTTCCCTCGTCTTCGACAGCGAGCCGCTGACCGAGCCGCTGGAGATCCTCGGCTCACCGACCGTGGAGCTCGACCTGTCGGTCAGCGAACCGGTCGCCCTGGTGGCCGCGCGGCTGTCCGACGTGAGCCCGGACGGCTCCGCGACCCGGGTCTCGTACGGCATCCTGAACCTCACCCGCCGCGACAGCACGGAGTCCCCCGAGCCGCTGGAGCCGGGCCGCCGCTACCGCGCCACCGTCCCGCTGAACGGAGTGGCCCAGGCGTTCCCGCCCGGCCACCGCATCCGGCTCTCCCTCTCCACGTCCTACTGGCCGTTGGCCTGGCCACCGCCGAAGCCCGCCCTGCTGAGCGTCCACGAGCACTCCAGCACGCTCACCCTGCCGGTGCGGCCGGTGGAGGAGCCGGACGAGGTGCCGTCGTCCCCCTTCGGCGAACCCGAGGGCACTCCCCCGCTCGCCACGAGCCAGGTGACACCCCCCGAGGAGCGCTGGGAAGTCAAGCGGGACCTGATCGGCTACCGCTCCGAGCTGGACATCGTGAAGGACCGGGGCACGGTCCGCTTCGAGGACATCGACTTGGAGGCGGGGCGCCGCGCCCACGAGCGCTATACGGCGGTCGCCGACGACTTCACCTCGGTCAGCGGCGAATCCACGTGGACCATGCGGTTCCAGCGCGACGACTGGGACGTACGGGTGGTGACGCACACCCAACTGAGGTGTGACGACACGGACTTCTTCGTGGACGCGACCCTGGACGCGTACGAGGCCGACCGCCGGGTGTTCTCCCGCACCTGGAACGAGCAGGTACCGCGCGACCTGCTGTAGCGGGACCAGGGTGGCGGCAGCCGTGCTGCCGCGGTTCCCCGGGTGACCAGGCCGTCAGCGGGTGGCCGGTCCCCGGGGTGCAGCGGGTCGCACGAGCGAGACGGATATTTACTTGACTTACGCGACGCGTGCGGCGCGGGCCGGCCGGGCACGCCCGGCGAGATCGCCGACGCCGTGGCCTTCCTCACCGGCCCCGAGGCGCGGTACATCAACGGCACCGACCTGCTCGTCGACGGCGGGCAGGCGGCCTGGATGCTTCGGCACATGCGGCGTCCGGGGTAACGGTTGCCGGGTCGTCGGCCCGGTCGGCTGCCCCCCCGTGTACGCGGGCGGCTGTGGCCGCGTCCTGGTCACCGTCCCGCGGTGACGCGGGAGTCCGCCGGTGGTGATCGGGTGCGACCAGCGGCCGCGGCGCGAACGGCAGGGGTTGCTGCCGCACGGCGGTGGTCCGCTGACGAGCGGTGCGCTCGGCCTGCCGCTGCCCGGAGCTGACGGCGAAGCAGATCGTGGAGCTGCGCACGGCACTGGCGGGTTTCACCGCGGACACGGCTGGGTGGTCGACTGACGCCTGGCCGCGGTGCGGGGCGGCGGGGACGGTCCGAGGCCGCCCCCGCGGATGGTCCGACGGCTCGCTCAGCGTGGCGCGGCAGCGGGCCGGGTCAGCCGCTCGCGGATGAGGCGGATCACGTCCGGAGCGTGGTCGACGAGGAAGAAGTGCCCGCCGGGGTACCGCTCCATCTCGAAGGCGCCCTGGGTGTGCGCGCTCCAGGCGCGGACCTCGTCCTGGCTCGCCCTGGGGTCGTCGTCTCCGGTCAGAGCGGTGACGGGGCTGCGGAGCCGGTGGTCCGTCGCGCACACGTAGGTCTCCGCCGCCCGGTAGTCGTTCCGGAGGGCCGGCAGGATCATGCGCATCAACTCGACGTCACCGAAGATCTGTTGGTCGGTGCCGCTGAGCCTGCGCAGTTCGGCGATGATTCCGGCGTCGTCGCGCTGGTGCACCTGCTCGTCGCGGTGGCACGACGGTGCGCGGCGCCCCGAGACGAAAACCCGCTCGGCGACCCGCCCCGCCTGCTCCAGCCGTACGGCGACCTCGAAGGCCAGGGTCGCGCCCATGCTGTGCCCGAACAGGGCGAAGGGGCGGTCCACCGCGCCCGCCACGGCCCGGCACACCTGGTCCGCGAGACCGCCGATGGTGTCGATCATCGGCTCGTGGTGCCGGTCCTGGCGCCCCGGGTACTGGACGGCGAGCACCTCGACACCGGGGTTCAGTGCCTGGGCCACCGGCCGGTAGAAGGACGCCGAACCACCCGCGTGCGGCAGGCAGACCAGTTGCACGGAGGCGTCGGGGCTCGGGAAGAAGCGCCGTATCCACGGATCGGTGGCGGTCATGGGACCTTCCTGTTCGGTTGCGCGGGACAGCAGGCACGCAGGCGCGGGCCGGCGTGCACCTCCCATTCTGAGGTCGGCACGAAATGGTCGTACCGGTTTCCGAGAGAGATATTCCGGGCGACCATGGCGGGGCACCCCTACCGCCTGGAGGGACACCCATGACCGACGCACCCACCCCCGACCCCGGGGTGCTGCCGACAACCGCCCGCACAGAACGTGTCGAACTGACGCCCGCCGCCGAGGACCTGCTGCGGCACCTGACCGGGACGCACGGGCCGGTGATGTTCCACCAGTCCGGTGGCTGCTGTGACGGCAGCGCTCCGATGTGCTACCCGCGCGGAGAGTTCCGGGTCGGTGCCTCGGACGTCCTGCTGGGGCACGTGGCCGGGGACACGCCGTTCTGGATGAGCGGGGACCAGTACAGGTACTGGTCGCACACCCACCTCACCGTGGACGTGGTCCCGGGACGGGGCAGCGGCTTCTCCCTGGAGGCGCCGGAAGGCGTCCGCTTCCTGCTCCGTTCCCGCCTCCTCACCGACGAGGAGCTGCGCCGCATCGAGTCGGAACCGCCACTGCCCACCGGGGCGGACCAGGTCGCCTAGGGTGAGGCCATGTCCACGACGCGGGTCTCCGGGCATGTCGGCGCGCCCCGTGCGGACGTCTACCGCGCACTGGTGAGCGCGCCGACAACGAGACGGGCACGCGCATGGCCCGGGAGGAGCCGGCCCGCTCCGTAAAAGCCGGCCGGGACACCCCCTAGAACTCAGCACACACCGACGGCAGCGCCCGCCCGAGGCCCTTCAGGTGCAGCGCGTCGAGTCGGTGGGTGTACGCGGACCAGCCGGCGGCCATGGCGAGGCGCGGGCCGCACGAGGGCCGGGCCCGGGACTGTTCCGTGTCGTCGAGTGCGGCCAGCAGCTGTGTGGTGATGCGGTCGAGGGCCGGGCGGACCTCCTTGGTGAGGTCAGGCCGCTCGGTGGGGCGCTCGCCGGGGTTCGCGTCCCAGCGGGCGTACAGGCCGCGCTGCACCAGCTTGTTCGCCTCGATCTGGTCCCGGAACACGGCGGCCACGGCGTCCGGGTCGAGGCCGAGGCCGGCCGCCCGGGCGCGGACGTCGTCCAGGATCCGCGCCTCGCGCTCCGGGTCGTCGATCGGCGTGTCCGTGCCGTACTTGGCGGCGGCGACCTTGTCGGCCAGCAGCAGCCGCTGGGCGAGCAGTTCGGTCACCGACGTCAGGTCGTGGGCGGCGGCCGTGTGACGTACGGGAGCCGGCCGCTCGGCGGCGGTGGCCGGGCCCGCCGTCCCGAGGGCCAGAGTCGCCGCGGTCGCCAGGGTGCTGAGAAGGGTGAGGACGGGCCGGAGACGTCGAGGGCGCACAGGGGTGTCCTTCCGTGGGGGCGAAGCGCCGGACCGCGGCGCTGTCCGGCAACCTACCGACCGTCTCCGGCGCGTGGTTCACCGAGGTCCCAGAACAGGCCCGCCATGATGCGCAGCCCTTCCCTTGCCACCGACCCCAACAGGTGTTCGTCGGGGGCGTGTTGGGAGCAGGCGGGGTGGGAGTGCGGGATCCACACGGTGGGCAGGCCGAGGATGTCCGAGAAGGCGTCGTTGGGGAGGGTGCCGCCGAGGTTCGGCAGGACGGCCGGTTCCTTGCCCGTGGTGTGCCGCAGGGAGTCCACGGCCCAGCGGACCCACGGGTGGTCCGGGCTGAGGCGGGTCGCGGGGACGGCCTGGAGCACCTCGACGTCGACCATGGACAGCCCGTGGGCGTCGAGGTGGTCGCGGACGATGCGTGCGAGGTCGCGCCAGGGCGTGCCGACGACGAAGCGGAGCTGGACGTCGGCGTGGGCAGTGCCGGGGATGGCCCCGACGGGCTTGGCGGGGTCCCCGGCGGCCAGGGTGAGGACCTCCAGGGTGTTCCAGCCGAAGACCCGTTCGGCCGGGCTGAGGCCCGGTTCACCCCAGTCGGTGTCGACCTCCGGGTCGCCGTCCCCGCCGCCCACGGTGAGGTCCGCCAGGGCGGCCGCGACGGGCTCGGGCAGCGCCGGCGGCCGTAGTCCCTCCACCAGGATGCGGCCCCGGGAGTCGACCAGGGCCGAGAGCGCGCCGGCGAGGACCGTGGCGGGGTTGCGCAGGGCGCCGCCCCAGTTGCCCGAGTGGTGGGCGCCCTCGCGCAGGGCCACGCGCAGGCGGAAGTTGGCGGCGCCCCGGGAGCCGAGGAACAGGGTGGGGCGGCCCGCCGCGAGGCGTGGGCCGTCGGAGGCGATGAGCAGGTCGGCGGCCAGGTCGTCCGTCAGCCGGCGGCAGACCTCGTGCAGGCCCGGCGAGCCGGACTCCTCCCCTGTCTCCACGAGCACCTTCAGGTTGAAGCCGAGCCGGCCTCTCCGGGCGGCCAGGACCTGTTCGAGCGCGGCCAGGTTGACGGTGTGCTGGCCCTTGTTGTCGGCGGTGCCGCGCCCGTAGAGGCGGTCGCCCTCGACGACGAGTTCCCACGGGGACAGGCCGGTGCGCCAGCGGCCGTCCTGGCCCGGGACGACGTCGCCGTGGCCGTAGACCAGGACGGTGGGCAGGCCCTCGGCCTCGTGCCGGTGGGCGAGCAGGAACGGGCCCGCACCCGGCACCGGGTTGTCGACGATCCGTACGGTCGCGCCCAGGCGGCGTACCGCGGGGGCGAGTTCGTCGGCCAGGTAGGCGCGCAGCGGGCCCGTGCCGTCGGGTGGCGGGCTCTGGGTCGGGAACGCGACCCGGCGCCGCAGGTCGGCGAGGAAGCCGCCGGAGTCGAAGTAGGCCTCCGCCAGGCCGATGGCGGTCTCACGTGTCGTCATGCGGTCCACTCCCGGTGTCCGTCGGGCCAGGTGCGGCGGCCAGGCGGCCGTCCTCCCGGTCGAGCCAGTGCCGCCGCAGCGCCTGGAGCACCACGGAGACGTCGAAGGAGAGCACCCCGGGCAGGTCCGCCAGGTCCCGGGTGAGGAACTCCGCGAGCCCCTCCTCGTCTCGGAAGACGCCCTGGTGGACGACGGAGAAGGTGCCCGCGTTGGCCGACACGTACCGGGCCGACGGGTGCCGGGCGAGCGTCCGGGCCGCCTCGCGCACCCCGCCCGGTGACACGGTCAGGGCGACCACCGCCTCCAGGGCGTAGCCCAGCAGCCCGGGCTCGATCTCGACGCGGGGGCGGACCAGTCCGCGCTGGAGGAGCGACTGGGTGAGACGGTAGGCGGTGGACTGCCCGATGCCGAGTTCCCGGGACACCTGCGCGGCGGTCATCCGGCCGTCGGCGGCGAGCAGCCGCAGCGTGCGCGGCTCGTCACCGGTGGGGCGGGCGGGCCGGGCCGTGCCGCCCGGGTCCGTCTCGCGTTCGTCCGTGGTGTACGTGGCGAGCAGCCGGCGCTGGTCCTCCGTCAGGCGGGGCAGCCGCCAGGCGTCGGACCTGGTGTCGGCGCGCAGGACGAGTGCGGTGCGGGTGGAGCGTACGCCGGGGAGCGTGGCGATGCGCCGGGTGAGCAGGTCGCGGACCTCGGCGCGGCGCGCGGGCTGGACGACGCAGTAGACGTCCGCCTGCCCGGCGGTGAGCGCGACGTGGGCCGCCTCGGGCAGTTCGACGAGCCGCCGGGCGATGTCGGCGGCCCGTCCCGGCGCGGCGGTGACCCACACGTGCCACGGGGTGCCCTCCCCGGTGACCGACAGGTCGACCTGGCCGATCACCCGCAGCAGCCGGTTCGACTCCAGCCGGGCCAGCCGCCGTCCCACGGTGCTGGCCGACACGCCCAGCGCCTGGGCCAGGAGGCTGAGCGGGGCGCGCGGTGCGCGCTGGAGCGCGGCGACCAGGTCGAGGTCGTCGTCGTCCAGAGCGTTCTCCATGCGACCCATTCTTCAGAGAACGAATCCGTCAACCAGCGACTTCACGCGACCGATACGACCGCAACAACCTTTTTACTTGCATGATTTCGTCAGGAGGGTCGTCAATAGGGCTGTGACCACCGCCACTTCGCCTCCGCCACCCGACGTCCCCTCGAAGCAGCTCTCAAGGCTGCTCGCCGTCCTCGGGCGCATCGAGCGCCTCGGCAACAAACTCCCCCACCCCTTCTGGCTGTTCGGTGTGCTCAGCGTCGTCCTGGCGCTGGCCAGCTGGCTTCTGTCGGCCACCGGCGCCTCCGCGCTCAACCCCGCCACCGGCAAGACGGTGGGGGTGCGCAGCCTCGTCTCGGGCGAGGGGCTGCGGATGATGATCTCCGACGCGGTGACCAACTACGCCACGTTCCCGCCGCTCGGCACGATCCTCGTGGTCATGCTGGGCGTGGCCGTCGCCGACCGGTCGGGGCTGCTGCCCGCGATGCTGCGGGCGGCCGTCGCCCGGGTTCCGGCCCGGTGGCTGACGTTCACGCTCGCCTTCACGGCCATGGTCGCGCACGTCGCGTCCGACGCGGCCTACGTGGTGCTGGTGCCGCTGGGCGCGATGGCGTTCCGGGCGGTGGGGCGCAGTCCGATGCTCGGTGCCGTGGTGGCGTTCGTGTCGGTGTCCGCCGGGTACGACGCGAGCCCGCTCGTCACGCCGACTGACGCGATCCTGGCCGGGCTCACGACGGCCGCCGCGCACACGGTGGACCCTTCGTACGTGGTCAGCCCGCTGTCCAACTACTTCTTCTCCGTGGCCTCCTCGGTCCTCCTGGCCCTCGTCGTCACCGTCGTCACGGAGAAGGTCATCGCCCGGCGGGTGGCGGCGATGCCGGAGGAACCGGAGCCGGGGGACGCTCCCGAGGCCACCGGTGCGGAAGCCGGGGGACTGACACTGCGCCCGGCGGAGCGCAGGGGCCTGCGCAACGCGGGGCTCGCGCTGCTGGCGTACGCCGCGCCGGTCGTGGCGGCGATGACCCCGGCCGGATCGCCGCTGCGCGGCGAGGGCGGCAGCATCGTGCAGTCGCCGGTGCTCACCGGCATCGCGGTCGTGCTGGCGGTGGCGTTCCTGATCGTGGGTGCCGTGTACGGGCGCACGGTCGGGACCGTGACGACGGGCCGGGACATCCCCGACCAGATGGCGAAGGGCCTGCGCGAGATGGCGCCGATCCTGGTGCTGTTCTTCGCGATCTCCCAGTTCCTGGCGTACTTCAAGTGGACCGGCGTCGGCGAGGTCCTGGCGATCCGGGGCGCCGGCCTGCTGAAGTCGGCGGGCATCACGGGCCCGGTCGCGTTCCTCGGCGTCCTGCTCGTCTGCACGGTCATCAACCTGCTCGTCACCAGCGGCTCCGCGCAGTGGGCCCTGGTCTCCCCGGTGTTCGTGCCGATGTTCATGCTGCTCGACATCCCGCCCGAGGTGACCCAGGCGGTGTACCGCATCGCCGACTCGTGCACCAACGCGGCGACCCCGATGAGCGCGTACTTCGTGATGACCCTGGGCGTCGTCCAGCGCTACCGGCGCTCGGCCGGGATCGGCACGCTGCTGTCGCTGACCCTGCCCCTGTGCCTGGTCATGCTGGCGGCCTGGACGCTGCTGTTCTACGCCTGGTGGGCGCTGGGCATACCTCTGGGGCCCGGGGTGCCCGTCCGCTGACCGCCCGGCCGCTTCCGTACGTACGAGGAGGACCGCCCATGTCCCTGACCCGTGTCGAGTCGCTGGCCCGGCAAGCCCTGCCGGAGATGACCGGTGATCTGCGGAGGCTGGTGGAGCTGGAGACACCCAGCGACGACAAGGAGTTGCTGACCGCGGGGCTCGCCGCCGTCGAGAGCTGGACACACCACCGGCTCGGCCCGCCGGACGGGTCGCGGCGCTACGACGGCGGTCCGCACGGCGACATGCTGGAGCTGCTGTACCGGGGCACATCGCCGGCGGTGGTGCTGGTCCTGTGCCACTACGACACGGTGTGGCCGGCCGGCACCCTCGCCGAGTGGCCCTTCCGGGTGAGCGAGGACGGGCGGGCCACCGGACCGGGCGCGTTCGACATGAAGTGCGGCCTGGTGCAGGCGGTGTGGGCGCTGCGCCTGCTGCGGGAACTGGACCTGCCGCGCGCGTCGGTGCGGCTGTTCCTGAACGGTGACGAGGAGATCGGCAGCCCCGCCTCCCGGCCGCACATCGAGCGGCTGAGCGAGGGCGCGGCGGCCACGCTCGTGTGCGAGGCGTCGGCCGGGCCGGAGGGGGCGGTGAAGACCTCCCGCAAGGGCGTCGGCCTCTTCGAGGTGACGGTGGAGGGTGTGGAGGCACACGCGGGCCTCGATCCGGACCGGGGCGCCAGCGCCGTCCACGCCCTCGCCGAACTGGTCACCCGCGTCGCCGGGCTGGGCTCCCGGGAGCGGGGCACGACGGTCAACGTCGGGCTGATCAGCGGCGGCACGGGCCGCAACGTCGTCGCCGGCCGGGCGAGCTGCGGCATCGACGTACGGATCCCCGATCCCGCGGAAGCGTCCCGCATCGACGCCGCTCTGGCGTCCCTGGCACCCTCCGACCCCCGGGTCCGGGTCTCGGTCACCGGCGGCTGGAACCGTCCCCCGATGGTGCCGACACCCGTCTCCCGGCTCCTGTTCAAGCAGGCGCACGCGGCGGCGGAGGAGCTGGGCCGGCCCCTGCCGGAGACGGCCGTCGGCGGGGCGAGCGACGGCAACTTCGTCTCCGCGCTCGGCCGTCCCGTCCTCGACGGCCTGGGCGCGGTGGGCGACGGCGCCCACGCACGCCACGAGCACGTCCTGCTGGACCACGTCCCGCCGCGCACGGCGCTGCTGGCGGGGCTGCTCGTGGCGGGGGCGGTGTAGCCGGGTCGGCCGGGGGGTAGCCGCGGAACGGCCGGGGCGGTGTGGCCGCGACGCCTCCCCGACCTCTGGACGCCCTCACGCGGGCTCGCCTAGGGTGCGCTGGCAAGCGCTTTCTAGCCTGCTCACGCCAATCCCTCCTGCGCGCAGCCCCGCCGACGGCCCCGGACGAGGAACCGACGCGGGTCTGACGCGGAAAGGCAGTGCCCCGTGCCACACAGATCTTCATCTCCTCCGTCGGTGACCCGCAAGTCGTTCTTACAGGGAATGGCCGCCGTCGGCGCCGCCCCCCTGCTCCCCGCCGCCGTACTCCCCGCCGGCACCGCCGAAGCCGCCGCCTCGGCCCGGCCGGACTTCCCGCTGCTCCGGAACGGCACCCCCGCGGACGTGTTCGTCGACGCGGCGGACGACCCCGCCGTGCTCCGCGCGGCCGGTGACCTCGTGGCGGACGTGGAGCGAGTCGGCGGCGTCAGGCCACGGCTGCTGCACACCGTGCCCCAGCGGGCCGAACTCCTGGTCGTGGTGGGGACGATCGGCGCCAGCCCGGTGATCGACCGGCTCGTCCGGCACGGACGCCTGGACGCCTCCCGGGTCAAGGGCCGCTGGGAGGCGTCCGTCACGCAGGTCGTGGACCGTCCGCTGCCCGGCGTGGACCGCGCCCTGGTCATCGCGGGCAGCGACCGGCGCGGCACCGTCTACGGCATCTACGACACCTCGGAACGCATCGGCGTCTCGCCCTGGTACTGGTGGGCCGACGTCCCGGTGGTCCGCCGCGACACGGTGACGGTCCCGGCAGGCCCCTTCGTACGCCAGGAGCCCGCCGTCCGCTACCGCGGCATCTTCATCAACGACGAACAGAACCTCACCACCTGGTCCCACCGCACCCAGGAGCCGGACAAGAACATCGGCCCCCGCACCTACGAGCGGGTCTTCGAGCTGCTGCTCCGCCTCAAGGCCAACTACCTGTGGCCCGCGATGCACCCGTACTCCGACTTCTTCAACAAGCACCGCGAGAATCCCGAACTGGCCGACCGCTACGGCATCGTGGTCGGCTCCAGCCACCCCGAGGCCATGCTGCGCAACGGCGTGCACGAGTGGGAGCCGTGGGCCGAGGAGCACCGCAACCCCGACGGAACCCTGCCGCTCTACGACTACACGGTGAACCCGGCCGTCATCTCCGACTACTGGCGGGCGCGGGCCCGGCAGAACGCCGGCTACGAGAGCAGCTGGACGATCGGCATGCGCGGCCTGCACGACTCCGCGCTGGAGACGAAGTACGCCACCACGATCCCGGAGAAGGTCGCGGTGATGAACGACATCATCGCCGACCAGCGCCGCATCCTGGCCGAGGAGGTGGGCGAGGCAGCCACGCCGCAGATCTTCATCCCGTACAAGGAGGTCCTGGAGCTGTACAACGCGGGCGTCCAGGTCCCCGACGACGTCACGCTGATCTGGCCGGACGACAACCACGGCAACATGCGCCAGCTCCCGAACGAGACGGAGCGCCACCGCTCCGGCGGCAACGGCATCTACTACCACCTCTCCTACTGGGGCCGCCCCAGGAGCTATCTGTGGCTGGACACCACGCAGTTGAGCAAGGTGTGGCAGGAGCTGCGCCGGGTCCACGACCACCGGGCCGACCGGATGTGGATCTTCAACGTCGGTGACATCAAGTCGATCGAGACGGGCCTGTCCTTCTGCCTGGACATGGCGTGGGACGTGGACCGCTGGGGCCCGGACGACGTCGAGGACTTCCTGGTGGAATGGGCGGGGCGCCAGTTCGGCCGGCGCCACGGCTCGGAGATCGCCGCCATCCGCACGGAGTACTACCGCCTGGCGGCGGAGCGGCGCCCGGAGTTCATCGACAAGGCGATCTTCTCCACAGTGCACCACGGCGACGAGGCAGGCCGCCGGCTGGCCGCCTACGAGGAGTTGCTGGACCGGGTGCGCAAGCTGGGCGCGAAACTGCCCGAGCCGTACCGCGACGCCTTCTACGAGCTGGTCGAATACCCGGTGCACGGCGCCTACTTGATGAACCTGAAGTACTACTGGGCGGACCGGAACGCGCTCGCTGTCCGTCAGGGACGCGGCGCGGGCACCAACCGCTTCGCGGACTTGGCCGAGGCCGCGCACGCCGAGGAGCAAGCGATCACCCGCCGCTACAACTCGGAGATCGCGGGCGGCAAATGGGACGGCATCGTCAACCCCTACCCCTCCCAGATCCCGAAGGCTCCCGGCCGTCCGGCCGTCACGCGGGTGCCCCGCCAGGAGACCTCGGGCCTGGGGCTGGCCGCCGAGGGCAACGAAACGGCAGCGAGCCGCCCGCTCTCCTTCTCCTCCTACACCCGCGACCGCCGCTTCGTGGACGTCTTCAACACGGGTTTCCTCCCCCTTGAGTGGCAGGCCGAGCCGAGCCACCCGTGGATCCGGCTGAGCACGTCGGGCGGCGAACTCACCGACCAGACCCGGATATGGGTGGAGATCGACTGGCCGCGGGCACCGGAGGGCACCCACCACCCCATGCTCACCTTCACCGGCGCCGGCACGACGGCCGAGGTGCCCCTGCGGGTGGTCAACGACGGGGAACGGGCCCGGCAGCGCGCCCGCGGTTTCGTCGAGGCCCACGGCTACGTGTCGATCGACGCCGCGCACTTCGACCGCCGGGTGGCGCGCGGCGGGGCCCGGTGGCGGGTCGTACGCGGCCTGGGACGCCGTACGGCCGCCGTCGAGGCGGTCCCGACGACCGCACCGCCGATCACCGAGGACCTGCCCACCCGGTCACCGGAGCTGCGCTACCGGGTGCGCTTCACCAGCACCGGCACCTTCCCGGTGACCGTCTTCCGGCTGCCCTCCCTCGACGAGCGGGGTAAGCGCCGACTGGCGATCGCCCTCGACGACCAGCCGCCGACGGTCCTGTCCGGCCAGGCGATCGCCACCGGCAACCGGGGTGACGCCTGGGCCCGCAACGTCGAGGAGGGCATCGAGAAGCTGACGGCCCGGGTGACCGTGACAGAGCCGGGTGAACACGTCCTGCGGCTGTTCATGGTGGATCCGGCGATGGCGGTGGACCAGATCGTCATCGACACCGGTGGGCTGCCGGTGAGTTATCTGGCGCCGCCCGAGAGTTACCAGAAACCCGAGTGACGGAAGAAAACCACCTGCTGCACGGCGTGCACCGGAAGTGACTCACCCAGCGCTTCCGTGTGCACCCGTGCGCCCCCCTGGAGAAAGGGTTCACCACGTCGGCGACCAGCTTGGACCGGGCAGGACATGGTGCAAGCGCCAAAGCGGTGAAACATCACCGTATTCGCTGGTCGTCTGAGGCAGGTGGTATTCGATGAACGGCTGCGTTCCCGAACCGGAACAGGCATGGACGGTTGGTACTGCACCCGGCATATTCCCATCCATCAGCCACGGTATCGCCTTGTTCCGTCGGCCTCTGGAGTTTCTGAATTCCCTTCCCGCGCGGGGCGATCTGGTCGAGATACGTCTGGGCCCCCAGCGCGCCTGGATGGTGTGCCACCCGGAGCTGGTCCACCGGATGCTCCGGGACAGCCGCACGTTCGACAAGGGCGGGCCGCAGTACGAGAGGCTGCGGGCGCTGATGGGCGGCGGCGTGGTCACCTGCCCGCACGCGGAGCACCGGCGTCAGCGCAGGATGCTGCAACCCACCTTCCGCCCGTCCAGCGTCGCCGGGCACACGCGCATGATGGCCGAGGAGACCGAGTCGCTGTGCGGTGACTGGCGCGGTGGGCAGCAGGTCGACGTCAGTGCCGCCATGCTGGGCCTGACGACCCGGCTGATCAGCCGGGTCCTGCTGTCCGACTCGCTCGGCCCCGCCGCGGCCGAGGAGGTCCGGCACTGCCTCGCCGCCATCGTCCGCGGGCTGTTCGTCCGCACGGTCGTACCGGTGGACGCCCTGTTCCGTCTTCCCACGCCGGCGAACCACCGCTACCGGCGTGCGGTGGAGCGGGTTCGCGAGCTCGTCGACGCGGCCGTCGCCGAGCGCCGCCGGGGCGCTCCCCGCGACGATCTGCTGGGCCTGCTGCTGAGGGCGGCGGACGCCGAGGACGGCGAGACCCCGGTCACGGACCAGGAGGTCCACGACCAGCTGGTGTCGCTCCTGCTCACCGGTTCCGAGAGCCCTTCGATGTGCCTGGCCTCCACCTTCAGTCTGCTGGCCCAGCACCCGGAGGTGGAGCGGCGGCTGCACGCCGAGGTCGACTCCGTCCTCGCCGGACGGCTGCCGGACGCCGACGATCTGCCGCGTCTGGTCTACACCCGGTCGGTCGTCACCGAGACGCTGCGCCACTCCCCGCCCGGCTGGCTCTTCACACGGGTCACGACCCGGGAGACGGAGTTCGCCGGGTGCCGTCTGCCGCGGGGGGCCACGATCTTGTACAGCCCCTATCTCCTGCACCACAACGCGGCGTCGTTCCCCGAGCCCGGCCGCTTCCTGCCCGAGCGCTGGCTGGAGTCAGAGGACGCCGCCGGTCCGCACGGGGCGCTGATCCCGTTCGCCGCGGGCAGCCGCAAGTGCATCGGCGACCTGTTCTCGATGGCCGAGATGACGGTGGCCCTCGCGACCATCGCCGGCCGCTGGCGTCTGCGTCATCCGGCCGGGCGCGTCGCACCACCGCGGCCCGGGGCGACGCTGGGACCGAGGTCCCTGACGATGATCTGCGAACCACGGCCGGACGCACCGGGCGACCCGGGCGGCACGCAGCCGCGTGCCGTTGCCCTCGCCCCCTCAGCCGCGGCCGTGGCATCCGACGCGGAGAAGAACGGGGAGGGACGGTGACAACGGTGTCCACCACACATGAGGAAATCGCACCCGTCACACAGGCCGGAATCGGAGCTTCCAACTTAGTGGAGCTGATCGACGCCCATCTCTACATGCCCTTCCCGTTCCGGCGGCATCCCCACGAGGCCGCGGCGGCGGCCGGTGTCGACCACTGGCTGAGCATGACCGGTCTCGGCGACGAACCGGGGGTCGCGGCGATGATCTCCCGCACCCGCCCCGCCGAGCTCGCGTCCTACAACAGCCCGGACGTCGACCCCGGCATTCTCCACCTCGTGGCCCTCCAGATCGCCTATCAGTTCGTCTTCGACGACCGTGCCGAGGAGGTCGGCCGGCACCGGCCGGGCCAGCTGCTGCCCATGCTGTGCGAGAGCATCGCGATCCTGCGGGACGGCGCTCCCGCCGGCACCCCCCTGGGAGCGGCTCTGTCCGACCTCTACCGGCAGGTCCGTGAACGGTGCACCCCGGCGCAGGCCGAGCGCTGGGCGTGGAAGAGCCGGGAGTACGTGCACGGGCTGCTGTACGAAGCGGTGGCCCAGACCCATCCCTCCCCCCTACGGCCGGGGCTCTGCACCTCGATACGTTCTCTCACCGCGGGCGTCGAGCCCTTCCACCCGCTGTACGAGGCCGCGCAGCCGTGCGAGCTGACCCCCGAGGAGCTCCAGCACCCGCTCATGGGGCGGCTGAGCCGGCTGTCGGCCGACGCGGCGGTGTGGATCCCGGACCTCTTCTCCACGGTCAAGGAGCAACGGGCCGGCGAAATGATCAACCTGGCCCTCGCCTACCAGCGGGCCCACGAGTGCTCCCTGCCGACGGCCGTCACCCTGGCCATCCGGCAGATCAACCGCACCATCCGCGAGTTCGAGAAGCTCTACGAGGAGATCCGACCGGAATTGAGCCCTTCGGGCGTCGGCTATGTGGAAGGCATGGCCGGCTGGATCCGCGGCTGCTACTACTGGTCCCGCACCGTGCCGCGGTACGCGGACGCGGGGACGGCCCCGGCCGTGTAGTGGGGGCTCCCGTCTTCGGGCTGGGCGAAAGGCGCCCATCCGGGCCACGGTACCCGCGGGATCCACGCTTCACTCCGCAAGAGCATGTCATTCACCCTTCTTCGTCGTGCTCGCTCCGGAATCCGGTCATGGCGCACCACGGAAGGCATACGCTCTGCGCTGCCTCCCGATGGCCGAACGACAGGAAGCGGTACGGCACATGGCGAATGAGCTGCGGCAACCCACACCCGAGTCCCGGCCGCTGCTCGAGCGCCGAAAGGAGCTCCGGGCACTCGACACGGCGCTGGCGGCCCTGCACGACACCGTCGACGGCGTTCCTCAGGCGCCGCGCGGCGGACTGCTCGCCTTCACCGGTCCGGCCGGCATGGGCAAGACGGCACTGCTGAACGAGGCCCGCGCCCGCGCCGTGGTGAAGGGGTTCACCGTGCTGTCGGGCCGGGGCGGCGAAAAGGAACAGGAGCTGGCGTTCCACGTGGTGCGCCAGCTCGTCCAGCCCGCACTGGCGACGATGGACGAGACGGAGATCCGCACGTTCCTGGGCGGCGGCTGGTACGACATCGTCGCCGCCGCGCTCGGTCTGGTCGCGACGCCGAGCGGCCACGTGCCGGACCCGACCGGGGTCCGCGACGGTCTCGACTGGGTGATGACACGCCTCGCCGTGAAGAAATCGCCCCTCGTCCTGCTTCTGGACGACCTGCACTGGGCCGATGTCGAGTCGCTGAGCTGGCTCGCCTCCTTCGCTTTTCGGGCCGTGGACCTGTCCCTGCTGATCGTCGTGGCCTACCGGCCCGACGAACTCCCGCTCGAGGGCAACGCCTTCAGCGCGGCCGCCTCCGACACGGGGAACCGTCCCTTCGCTCTGGCACCGCTCAGTGCCGCCGCCGTGGCACGGATCGTCAGGGACGAAGTGGGCGAGCAGGCCGAGGAGGAGTTCTGCGAGGAATGCTGGGAGGTCACCAGCGGGAGCCCGTTCGAGGCCGTCGAACTCGCCATCAGGCTCGGTGAGCGCCGGCTGCGGGGCACCAGCCGGGACCTGCCCGTCATGCGTGACCTGGCCGCCGCGGTGACCGGGCCCGGGCTGATCGAGCGTCTCCAGGGGTTCGGTACCACGACCGTCCGATTCGCCTACGCGGCCGCCGTCCTCGGTCAGTCCATCTCACCGGAGCTGGCCGCCCGCATCGCGGCGATCGGCAGCACGGCGGCGGCGGAGGCGACCCGGAAGCTGCGCGCTGCCCGCATCCTGGCCGACGGCGAGGATGCGGGAGACAGCCTGGAGTTCGTCCATCCGCTGATCGCCACCACGATCTACGGGTCCATCGGGACGAGCCTGCGGGAGGGCATGCACAACTCGGCGGCGGAGGCCGTCCGGGCGGCCGGGCTCGGGCCCGCCGCCGCGGCCCGGCACCTGCTGGAGGTGCCCTGCGAGGGCAGCACCGAGGCCGTCGCCTGCCTGCGGGAGGCCGCCCGTGAGGCTCTGCACTCCGGTGCTCCGGAGGCGGCCCGGCGGCTGCTGACCCGGGCCCTCCAGGAGCCGCCGCTGCCGGAGGAACGCGCCGCGCTGCTCCACGAACTCGCCTCCGCCACCTTCCTCATCAAGCCCACGGCCACCGTCACGCATCTGCGCGAGGCGCTGGCGGAACCCGGCACCGACCCCGAGCTGCGCGCCTCGATGGTGTACCGGCTGACCCAGGCGCTGGCCCACACGGACCGGATGGCGGAGGCCGCGACGGTGGCGGCCGACGAGGCGCAGCGGACCGGCCGTCCCCGGATCCGGCTGCGGATGCAGGCCGACCACTTCACCTGGAGCGCGTTCCGCACCGACGAGCCGGACTCGGCCGGCCGTTCGCGGGCGCTGGCCCGGCTGGCCGACCGTCTCATCGGCCGAGGCCTGGAGGAGCGTTACCTTCTCGGGATCCGGGCCTGGGACGCCATGATGCGCGGCGAGCCCCGGGAGAAGGCCCTCGCGTACGCCGAGGAGGCCCTGCGCGGCGGACTGAGCTGGACCCATGAGAACCAGGGCTTCGAGGTCCCCGTCTCGGTCGCTCTGGTGTTCATGTACTGCGACAAGCCGCGACGGGCCGAGGAACTGTTCGCGAAGGGCATGGCCGAGTGCGAGTCGAAGGGCTGGCGCGGCTCCCATCTGGCCCTGGGCCAGACGCTCTCCGGGTACATCCGCTACCGCCGCGGCTGTCTGGGCGAGGCGGAGAACCTGGTGCGGGAAGGCCTGCGCATCGCCGACCGTGTGGAGGGGGCGGTGCCCGCCCAGTGGTTCGCCGTCGGCATCCTGATCCAGACCCTCCTGGCCCGCGGACGCCCGGTGGCGGCTCGCCGGCTCGCCGACAAGTACCGCTACGGCGACGTCATCCCGAACGCCGTCATCTACCCCGACCCCCGCACGGTGTACGCCGAACTGCTCCTGGCGGAGGACCGGCCCGACGAGGCCGCTCCCCTGCTGTCCGGTGTCGGCGAGTGGCTGGAGGGCCGGGACTGGCGCAACCCCGCCTGGTGCCCGTGGCAGTTGGGCCTGGCCTCCGCACTGGCCCGCAGCGCTCCCGACCGGGCGGTGCGCCACGCGCAGGACGCAGTGAAGCGGGCCCGGGACTTCGGCGCGGCATCCGCGATCGGGCAGGCACTGCACGCCCAGGCGGAGGTCACGGGCGGGGAGGCGGCTCTCGATCTGCACGCGCAGGCAGTCGACCACCTGGAGCAGTCGCCCGCCGCGTACGAACTGGCCCGTGCCCTGGTCGGCCACGGTGCCGCACTGGCCCGCAACGGCCGCCTGCAGGACGCCGCCGACCGGCTCTACCAGGGCCTGGAAGGCGCGGTGCACTGCGGTGCCGAAAGCCTGGCGGCACGGGCCAGGCGGGAACTCTCCGCCGCCGGACTACGGCCGCTGCCCCTGCGCTACCCACAGACGGACACCCTCACCACCCAGGAGCGCAGGGCAGCCGAGATGTCGGCGCGGGGCCACCCGGCGGCGGTGGTCGCCAAGGAACTGCACCTCACCGAGCAGGGCGTGCGGCAGCTGCTCTCCTCCGTGTACCGAAAGATCGGCACGGACCCCGCGGGCCTGGCCGAGGCGCTGGAGACGTTTCCCGGACCCCGCCCCTGACAGGCGTCCGCCGGGGACAACCGCTCACCGCGCCTTCGCATTGTGCTGCGCCCGATGCCCCATCGACTCCCAGAACCTCCGCAGCTCCGTGAGGTTCGTGCGGCGCTGCCAGGAGGCCTTGGGCCGGAAGGGGGAGCGGGACAGGAGGGTGGACTGGGCGCGGCAGAAGGCCTCGCCGAGTTCGACGCGGTGGCCGTCGAGGCCCTTGGGCGGGTACGGGCACAGTTCGAAGGCGCAGTCGTCGCGGCAGTTGGAGCCCGCCTGGGAGGAGGCCGTGCGGACGTTGGTGCGGCCAGGGTCGAGCGGGGTGCGGTCCAGGGTCAGGCAGGGCGGCAGGTCGGGCCGGGCGGTGTGCTGCAGACGCCGGATGCGGTCGGTGGGCCAGTCTCCCCGTTCGGCCAGGTTCAGCAGCAGCAGCACGTCGGCGAGGAGTTGCTGCGCGGTCGGGTGCAGGGCGCTCCAGCCCGTGGAGGGCGGGATCCACAGGTTGTGCTTGCGGGCCTCGCCCCGGGACGTCTGGGAGCCGACGTGCGCGGCGACGCCCGACTCGTCGATCCAGAGGAACCGTTCGGGCTGCCCGGTCTCCAGGGCCCAGACGCAGAGCTTCCCGGCCGCCGTCACGAACGGGTGCTCCGGTTCGCCGTCCGGCCGGGCCAGCCACTGACGGACCTGCTGGGCGGGGTCGGACCCGTGACCGCGCGACGGGCGCCCGGCGTCGGCGCCGTCGGGCAGGTCCCACAGGGTCAGCGCGTGCAGCAGCGTGAGGCGCGTGAACCAGAACCGGGTGCGTTTGAGCATGTCCCACGCCTGCTCGCTCAGGTACTCGCGGGCCTCCGGCCGGGCATGCGGATGGCGGTGCCGGCGGTTCGCCGCGTACTTGAAGCCCTGGGCCAGCGCCACCTCCACGTTGAGGTCGACTCCGGCGGGCACGTCGAGACCGTCCACCGGGGTGCCGACGCGCCGCACCCAGCTCTCCAGGAACGCGTACGGGGTGTCCTGGTGCCGGTGGGTGGTGACCGACCCGACGAGCAGCGGGATCAGCCACGCGCACAGGGTGTTGTCCCGCCACTGCCGTTCCTCGGCCTCGCGGTCCTCGCGTTCCCGTCTGCGCTCCTGACGCCGCTGTTCCTCACGCTCCTTCAGTTCCCGCTTCATCCGCGCGACCTGGCCCTCGCCCCGCCGGCGCAGCCTGGTCTCCCGCTCCCCCACCAGCTCCGGTTGCTGCCCGGCCCACAGCTTCTCCCGCCAGTCGGGCTCCCGCTCGACCCGCAGTCCCTCGACCACCTGCGGTCCGCGCAGCCTCGGCTGGAGCGCGGCGAAGGCGAGGTCCCCGCCGGCGCCGATCTCCTGCGCGATGGCCAGCCGGACCGCGTAGGAGGGTTCCAGACGCGCGATCTCGAACATCTCCAGGTAGGCGGGCCGGAGGGTCTGCCGCTGTGCGACGCCGCGCATGGCCTCGCCGAACCGGGACACGAGCAGGGCCTTCGCGGTGCCCAGCGTGTGCGGGTCGCGAGCCCGCAGGTCCGGCCAGGCCGTGCACAGCCGCATGGCGATGAGGTGCTGCTCCGGCTGGGCGTCGACGCTGTCGATCTCCAGGGCGGCCGCGTACAGCTCCAGGGCCTTGCTGTGCAGGGTGCGGCCGAAGAGGGGCCGTACCTGGTGGTTGTCGTCGTTGTCGTGTCCGTTGTTCCTGACCGTCTGTGCCTGGCAGGCGGCCTCCATCAGCAGGTCCCGCGCGGCGCTCACCGGGCACCACAGTGTCCCGCCGGAGTCCGCCGCGCCCGGCTCCTCGTGGATGCACGCGCCGTCGGGCAGCCGGGAGTGCAGCACCATGGCGATCAGCAGTTCCCGGCCCGGTTTCTGCAGGGCCGCCGGGAAGTACGAGCCCTCCGTCGGCTGTGCCGGGACGTCCGGGTGGATCACCGCGTTCAGGAAGCGGGCGCCCAGCTGGGCCTGGATCACGCTGTGCTGGAAGCGGACGCGGTCGCCGCCGAGCTCGACCAGTTCCATCCGGGCGCCCCAGTGGGCGGCGAGCCTGAGGTCGATGCCGCTGTCGCCGACCCTGCGGGCCAGCTCCCGGACGATCTCGGGGAAGCGCGAGCGGGCCGGTTCCTGTTCGTCGACGACGTCGGCGAACCGCACCTCGGAGGTGTCGAGGGCGAGCCCTACGCAGGCCAGCGCGGACAGGTAGTGGACGACCGCGCGGCGCTCCTCCGGGGAGAGCGGCAGACGCCGCCCGAAGCGGCCGCTGATGAGGGCGCTGAGCCAGGTCTCGAACAGGTGGAACCTCAGGGACGCCCGGTCGCCGCCCCGCGTCTCGACGGCCTCCTCGTCGGCGGGGCCGGCGAGGGCGCGCTCCAGCAGTCCCTGCTCGTGCAGTTCGGCGGCGATCTCCAGGTAGGTGGGGGCCTCCGCGATGCCGGCCCGCTCGACGATCCAGTCCAGCCGCTGCCGGTCCTCCCCGGCGCCCCCGGACGAGATGTACGTGAGGGCGGCCTCCTCGCTCAGCGGCTCCAGTTCGGTGAGGGACGCCTCCATGCCGCGCAGCGAGTCGTGCGGCCGGGAGGTGATGATCAGCGGCAGGCCCTCCTCGTTGGCGCGGCGGATGGCCAGCCGGATGATGGTGTCGCGTTCCTCTGTCAGGTCCTCGGCGGTCAGCGCCTCGTCCAGGCCGTCCGCGAGCACCACGATCCGCCCCTGCTGGCACAGCCGCCGCCACACCTTCTCCGCCTCGGCGCCGGAGCGGATGCTGCCCTGCACCTCCCGGCAGAAGCGTTCGAAGGCCAGCTCGCGGAAGTCGAGCCTCGTGTCGGCGGCACGCAGCCGCAGCGGCACGGGCACCGCCCCGCGCTCCGCGAGCCGCTGCGTCAGCAGCACGACCAGCGCCGTCTTCCCGGTGCCGATACCGCCGACGACGACGTGCGTCCGGCGGAAGCGGCGGTCCCGCAGGTCCTCCATGAGGACGGAGCAGAGCTGGTCCCGGCCCACGACCCGGCCGAAGATGCCGCCCGCGGTCTCCACGAGTTCGTGGGGCTCCTGGCGTGCCTTGCGCAGGTAGGCCCGGCGGACATGGCTGAACCGGAAGAACAGGTAGGTGACGGTGGCCAGGGCGAGGGTGAGGAAGGGCATGAAGAGGGACTGCAGGACGGTGCAGCTGAAACTGTCCTTTCCGCACTGACTGCCCACCCATGCGGTGGGCGACTGGAAACTCCCTTCGTGTGACAGGGTGATGACGGCCGTAACAACCAGGAACAGCAGGAGCAGCGCCCCGAGGAACGTCAGCACCAGCAGCGTCACATACCCGCCGCTCTTGCGGACCCGCCAGGTCCTGGTCCGGTCGTAGCCCTGCCGCATCAGCCGGCGCCGGTGCAGCGCGCGGCGCAGGCCGAGCCCGCCGCGGAGCGTCCGCCCGAGCAGTCGCGACAGTCCTCCTCCTTCGCGTCGCGGGGCAGCAGCAGGACCCTGGGAAGCACGCGTACCACCGTTCACCCTGTGAGGGTTCCGCGCCGGCGGGTTCCCGGCCGCCCGCGGGCGGGAGATTCACCCGACGGAAGCCTTCGGGAACCCGCCACCCGGCCATACGGCGTCGCACCGGGCGGCGCGGGACCCACGCGCTCAACTTGCGCCCGAGCCAGATCACTTGACGTTGAACCGTTTCACTGCTTCCCTCGAAAAGCTGCTCATGGGAGCGCTCCCGTCCACCCCCCACGTGAAAGGGACCCCGTGCAGACCTCCCCCCGCACCTCCCCCAGACGCGCCCTGCCCGCTCTCCTCACCGCCGTGCTGCTCGCCTGCCTGCTGTCCCTGGTGGGCGGCTCTCCCGCGCAGGCCGCGGCGGGGGACGGCTCGGTGTCCGATCCCAACATCGCGTACGTCGGACGCTGGGACACCTCCTCCGGGACCGCGGCCGTACCCCACTGGACCGGCGCCTACCTCCAGACCGGCTTCACCGGCACGACGGTGAAGGTCAAGGCCAGGAACGCGGTCAACTTCTACGCCAGCATCGACGGCGGCCCCGACGTCTTCCACGCAGGTGTGCGCGGCACGGTGAACCTCACTCCCCGGCCGCTCTCCCCCGGCACCCACACCCTGCGCCTGTCCTACCGCTCCGGTGACACCGTCTTCCAGGGGCTGGTCCTGGACTCCGGTGCGCGGACCGTCGCCGCCGGCGCCCCGTCCGGGCTGGTCGAGTTCGTCGGCGACTCCATCACCGCGGGAGCCCTCACCGACCGGCTGGCGCTGGACTCGTACGCCTGGAAGACCGGGGAGCGGCTGGGGCTGCGGCACACGCAGATCGCCCGGTCCGGGTACTGCCTGGTCGCGCAGTCGGGGTGCACCGGTCTGAGCGGGCAGTTCTTCAGAACGGCCAGCACCGGCGGCGCGGACTGGAACTTCTCCCGGTACCGGGCCGACGCGGTCGTCATCAACCTCGGCACCAACGACATCGGGCACGGCGTGTCCGGCGCCGCCTTCCAGTCGGCGTACACCACGTTCCTGCGGGACGTGCGCGCCAAGTACCCCACAGCGCACCTCTTCGCGGTCCAGACACTGAAAAAGCGCTACGTCACCGAGACCAGGGCCGCCGTGAGTGCCCGCAACGGCGCCGGTGACGCCCGGGTGCACTACGTCGACACCTCGGGCTGGCTGACCGACGGCGCCGACTACGAGGACGGCAACGGACATCCGAACGAGGCGGGGCACACCAAGTTCGCCGAGCGCCTGGCCCCGGTCGTCGCCGCCCGGCTCGGCAGTGGCGCCATGGTGAAGGCGGCGGCTCCGGGGCAGCCCGGCGACCCGAACATCAAGTTCGTCGGCCGCTGGGACACCACCAGCTCCGCCACCGCCTACACCCCGTACTGGGCGGGCGCCTACTACCGGGTGGGTTTCACCGGCAGGACGGTCAAGCTGAAGCAGCGCGGCACGATCGACCTGTGGGCGCGGATCGACAACGGGCCGGTGAAGTTCTACAACGACGTCAAGGGAACGGTGGATCTGACCACCACGGCCCTGGCCCCCGGCAACCACACGCTCCAGGTCAACTACCAGGTGGTCGCCGGTTCCTACCGGGGCGACGCGGTGTTCCAGGGGCTGGTCCTCGACAGCGGTGCGACCACCTTCGCACCGCCGGCCCCGGCCAAGCTCGTCGAGTTCGTCGGCGACTCGATCACCGTGGGCACGACGTCCTCGCAGAACGCCCGTACCGCGTACGGCTGGCTGATCGGGGAGCGGCTGGGCGTCGAGCACACGCAGATCGCGCAGGGCGGGGCGTGCCTGGTGGCCGCGGCGGACGGATGTGTGGGTCTTGAGCGGCAGTTCACCAAGCTCAACCCGAACGCCGCGACGCCGGACTGGAACTTCTCCCGCTATCGGGCCGACGCGGTCGTCATCAACCTCGGCACCAACGACGTCGGGCACGGGGTGAGTTCCGCGCAGTTCCAGTCGGCGTACAGCAGTCTGCTGCGCAAGGTCCGTGCGGCGTATCCGCAGGCGTGGATCTTCGCGCTGGAGACGTTCCGCGGGCGGTACGTCCCGCAGACCGAGGCCGCGGTGAAGGCCGCCGTCGCCGGCGGTGACGCGCGGGTTTCCTTCGTCGACACGACCGGGTGGCTGGGCTCGGGCGACCTGACGGACTCGGTGCATCCCAACGACCGGGGGCACCGGGTCATCGCCGACCGGCTGGCGCCGGTCATCGCCGCGAGGATCGGGGCGTAGCGAGCCGGGGCGGGCCTCACATCGGGGCGGGGCCCGCCCCTCCCTTGAGTCGCTCCAGGTCGGAGGGCCGGACCTGGATGACGATCAGGGCGATCAGCGCGGCGACGGCGGTGAAGATCGCCGCCATGATGAAGGAGGCCGAGACGCCGGCGGTGAGGATCTCGTCGGACCAGGGTTTCGGCAGTTGCCCGGTGCGTTCGAACCGCAGGCGCGCGGCAGGGGCCGCCTGCTGGAGGAAGAGCGGGATCTGTTTCTCCGCCTCGTTGGCGCTGGCCGTGCCGTACATGGTGACCAGGATGGACAGGCCGAGGGACCCGCCGACCTGCTGGGTGGCGTTGAGCAGCCCGGAGGCCGCGCCGGTCTCCGGCGTGGGCACGTCGGACAGCGCCATGAGGGTCAGCGACACGAACTCCATGCCCATGCCCAGGCTGAAGACCAGCATCGGGCCGAGGACGCTGCCCGCGTACGTGGAGTGCACGTCGGTCAGGGTGAGCCAGGCCAGCCCGGCCGCGGCCAGGAGCGCGCCCACCACCATGAACGGCTTGGGCCCGTAGACGGGCAGGAACCGCGAGGCCAGTCCGGCGCCGACGGCGATGACCGCGCTGACCGGCAGGAAGGCCAGTCCGGCTTCGAGGGGGCTGAACTCCAGCACGTTCTGCACGAAGAGCGTGAGGAAGAAGAACATGCCGAAGATGGCCGCGGCCAGGCACAGCATGATGCCGTAGGTGCCCGCACGGTTACGGTCGGCGAACATGTGCAGCGGCGTGATGGGCTGTCTGGAGCGCCGCTCGGTCAGGACGAAGCCCGCCAGGACGACGACCGCCACGGCGAACGAGGCGAGGGTGAGGGCATCGCGCCAGCCGTCCTGCGCGGCTCGGATGAATCCGTAGACGAGCAGCACCATGCCCGCGGTGGAGGTGAGCGCGCCGGTGATGTCGAAGCGCCCGGGGTGGCGTTCGGACTCCTTGATCCAGCGGGGGGTGGCGAGGGCGATGAGCAGCCCGATCGGGACGTTGACGAACAGCACCCACCGCCAGTTCAGCCATTCGACGAGCACCCCGCCCGCCAGCAACCCGATCGCACCGCCGCCCGCGGAGACCGCGGCGAACACCCCGAAGGCCCGGTTGCGTTCCGGTCCTTCACGGAAGGTCGTGCTGACCAGCGAGAGGGCGGTCGGGGACGCGATGGCGCCGCCGACGCCCTGCAGGGCGCGTGCGGCGAGGAGTTGGCCGGCGTTCTGGGCGAGCCCGCCGAGCAGGGAGGCGAGCACGAAGAGCAGCACGCCGAAGATGAAGACGCGCCGCCTGCCCAGGATGTCGCCGACCCGGCCGCCCAGCAGCAGCAGTCCGCCGAAGGTGAGGGTGTAGGCGTTCACCACCCAGGACAGGCTGGTGGTGGAGAAGTCCAGGGAGCGCTGGATCTGCGGCAGCGCGATGTTCACGATCGTGATGTCGAGGACCACCATCAGCTGGCACGAGGCGATGACCAGAAGCGCCATCGCGTTTCCGCCACCACCGGATTCCCTGGTGGTGGTCGTCTGTGGTGAAGCCGGCTGCGGGCTGCTGCCTGCGTTGTCCACCGTTCGACGGTACGCCCGCGCTCCGGACCTCACCACTCGATCAACGTCAGCCTCTGCGGCCGCCCTTGCTCGGGGACCGAACTGAAATTCCCGACAGGAGAAGAGATGTTCTTCTGTCACGTGAGGACGACATCGAGGTCGTCCCTGAAGCCGAGCCGAGGGCAACGGTGAGGTTCTCCGCCGGCGTGCCGGCGAAGACGTACGCCTCCTGCGGGATCAGGACGCGGTGCCGGGCCGGGCCCTCGCCGCGGCCGACCAGAGCACGAACGGGCAGGTCATCGAGGTGTACCTGCCCGGCCTGCGGTTCGAGCACCCCGGCGATCAGCGCCGCCGGAGTGGACTTCCCCGCGTCACTCGGGCCGACCACGGCGAGGTGCTCACCGGGCCGCAGGAGAAAGTTCAGATCGCCGATCACGGGTTCCGCGGACCGGGCGTAGGCGAAGGTGAGGCCCCGCACCTCCACGCGGCAGGCGCCGGGCCGGGCTGCCCGCCGGTCTCGGACCCCCCGGGCCCGGACGCCGTGGCGCCCCGCGCCGGCTCGGGACCGGACTCCGCGGCGGCCTCGGGCATCCGGCCGACGGTGACCGGCAGCCACAGCCCGCTGTTGCCGAGCCCCTGGACGAAGCCCTGCAGGGCCGGCTGGAGGGCCTGCGACACAGAGGTCACCGCGCCGGGGATCGCTCCCGCCGTCACGCCGTTGCGCACCAGCCAGGGCGCCGCGAGCAGGATCAGCAGGAGGGGGCCCAGCCGCTGATGCCCAGCGCTGCGGTCCGTACCGCGGTGAGCCGGGCCAGCGACGGGTCGCCCGGGCCTCGTCGTCGACGTGCGCACCCGTCACCGCCCCACGCGGTCCTCGGCGCCGCAGGTCACCGCGTCCCGCATCCCGCATCCCGCCGGTCAGGACGCCGGTGTTCCCCGCGATGCGCTCGTCCGACAGGATGACCTCCCGCCGGCGCGCGGCCATCGCCCGCAGCGCGGCGGCGAGCAGGGCGAGCCCGAGCAGCAGTGGAGGCAGGACGAGGGCGACCAGCACGACGTCCAGGCCGGCCAGGCCCAGCAGCACGCCGACGGCGGTGACCAGGAAGCCCCGGACGAACGGCGCGATCGCGCCGTAGGTCCCGGGCCCGTTCCACGTGCTCGGTGAGCCGCGCCACGCCGGCGGCGTCGGCCTGCCCGCCCAGCCGGGCGGACCGGCGCAGGGTGCCCTCGGTCACGAGGGTGATCAGCTCGTCGCGGACGGGTTCGACGAGCGCGGCGAGGCCGAGCACGGCGTGCCGGGTCGCCCAGGCCCCGACCCCGTACGCGACCGCCGGCGCGCCCAGCCGGAGGAAGCCGGTGCCAAGAACGCTCACCCGGGATCACCACCGAGCATGGCCGAGTCGATCGCCGCGCAACAGCACCGTTCGTCACGCGTGCGGCGTGAGACCGTCACCCCCGGACCGGGAGGAACGGCGATACGGCATGGGCGTTCCGACTCGGCCTCCCGGTCAGCGGCCGCCGCGGATCAGGCCCGTCAGATAGCGCCACAGCGAGGAGCGCTGCCGGGCGGACGGGTCAGGCAGGACCTCCTCGGCCACCTCCGCCGTGGGACCGTCCGCCGACGGCCGCGCGGGCGCCGCGGAGAGTTCGTACCGCACGGGCAGCGAGCGCAGGCCGCGCATGAACGGGGAGGAACGCCAGGGCAGTTGGTCGGCGGGCAGGGCGAGGTCGAGGTGGTCGAACCGCTCGAACAGGCGCCCCACACCGGCCGCCGCGACCGTCGAGGCGAGTTCCCGCGCCGGGCACTGGCGCGGTCCGGCTCCCCAGGACAGGTGCGCGCGGGTGCTGATGGTGGTGCCGGAGGCGACGTGGTCGGCGAAGAGCGGGTCGGCGTGGGCGGCGGCCGAGGAGACCCACACCGGGTCGCCGGCGCGGATCGTGTAGTTGCCGAGCGGGGTGTCCTGGGTCGCGAAGCGCGGGACGAAGTTCACCAGGGGCGGCTTGCGCATGACCACCCGGTTCATGGTCTCCCGGACCATCCCGGCGGACAGGCTGGCGCGCACGCTGCCCTCGCCCGAGATGACCTCCACGACGGTGTTGGAAATGAGGATGCCGACGTGGTCGGAGGTCATGCCGAGCAGCATGAACAACTCGCGGGCCAGATGGTCGAGCGACAGGTCCGGGTGCGCGGCCAGCAGGTAGGAGGGGAAGTCGTCGCCCGGCTTCTCCAGCTTCGTCGCGGCCAGTTGCGCGAGCGTCGCGAGCAGGCGCTCCAGTGCGGCCTCCGCGTCCGGGCCCGCGTCGAGCACGCGCCACATGTCCATCAGCGCGTCGTCGCCCTGTGAGCCGGGGAAGCCGAGCAGATGGCTGGCCACCATCAGCGGCAGCGGCCGGGAGAACTGTGCGGACAGGTCCGCCACACCCGTCTTTCCGCCCTGCCCGACCAGGGTGATCAGCTCGTCGGCGTAGGCGGTGACGGCGGCCTTGAGGCGCTTGGCCTGGGGGTGGCGCGGGTCCTGGAACGGCTTGAGGGCGACGTCCCACGCCGTCCGCAGCGGCCGGTATCCGGGGCCGCCCTGGATCAGGATGTGGTTGACCTCCAGGGACGGGCCGAGCGGCCAGTCGGCCGGTACCCGGCCCTCGGAGCGGGCCCGCCAGTTCTCCAGCCCCTTCGGGAAGCCGTCGTTGTCCTGGAGCACCTGGAGCGCCTCGCGGTAACCCAGGACCAGCCAGGCGGGTACGCCGAGCAGGTCGACCGGCGCGACCGGGCCGTGCTGCTGCCTCAGCCGCTCGTACACGAGCGCGGGGCGCGTCTCGTAGTCCCGGGTCAGCAGCGGTTGGGGACTCAGTTCCTCCAACCGCGTGTCGTCCAGGCCCACGGATCCGCCGTCACCCCACTGGGATTCCATCGTCTTGCCACCCTCCGACACGCCCCGTACCGGCACACCATCAGCCGGTAACCGGAAACGGTGGGGACCCTACCCCAGAGGCGACCGGTGGGTAACGACGGGGGGTGGGATCATGAGGGAGGGGACCCTGCCCATGCCGGGATCAGGCCGCGGTGTAACCGAGTTGGCGCCGCATGTAGGGGGTCATGAGGGTCTTCGCCTTGGCCAGGGTGGTGGTGCGGCTGCCGAGGACCGCGGACTCACCGCCCGGGACGGGCAGCACGGTCAGTCCGTCGGCCGGGCCGAAGGGCACGATGAGCGGGGTGCGCTGGAGCGGCCGGTAGAAGCGCGGCTCCTTGCGGTGCTTGCCCGAACTCTGGAGGTACGCGCGGATGTTGTGGGCGGCGATGTCCGCCTGGGCGAGGGCGGCGGGGGTGATCTTGAGTTCGCTGACGTCGTTGACATCGCCGACGGCGAACACGTCCAGCTTGCCCTCGACCCGGAGTGTCCGGTCGACCTTGACGCGTCCGTCCCTGTTCAGCCAGTCGCCGTGTCCGGCCAGGCGGAGCCAGAGCGTGTTGGGTGTGGTGCCCGTCGCCCAGAAGGACAGGTCGGCCTCGACGACGTTGCCGCGGCCGTCGCGGTAGGTGCCGAAATCGTTGCCGGGCGACATGAACGCATCGAGCCGTACCTCGATGTCATGGGACTCCAGCCACGCGCGGGCCCTGCGTCCCGGCCGCGTGCTGCCCGTGGAGTCGAGCAGGGCCGGCCCGGAGTGGGCGAGGGTGACCCGGGCGTCCGGCCGGGCGAGGCGGACCTCGGCGCTGAGTTCGACGCCCCCGGGGCCGCCGCCGACGACGAGGACGTGCTCGGCCGTGGCGACGTTGCGCTGGTGTTCGGCGAACGACTTGGCCGCCTCCTCGACGGTAGTGCCCACGAAGCGGGCCGGCTCGGGGTAGTCCGCGCCGGTGGCGATCACGACCACGTCGTAGGGCAGCCGCTCGCCCGTGGCGAGGACGACCTGCCGCTCGGCGGTGTCGATACGGACGGCCTTGCCCGCGACCACGCGGCCGTCGTGCAGCAGCCGGTCGTACGGGATGAAGGGCGTGTGCGTCCACTCGGGGCGCACCCCCGCGCGCAGGGAGGCGACGCGATGGAAGAAGACCTCCTTGCGGTCCACCAGCGTGACCCGGGCCGCCCCGTCCAGCCGCTTGGCCAGCCGGACACCGCCGTAGCCACCGCCGATCACCACTACGTCGCCGTCGTACACACCCAGTCTCCTGTGCCTGGTGGGGGGGTGCGAGTGCCGCCGCGGAACGGGCCCCGCTCGGATCGACCCCCGGCGGCCACTCGACTGACGGTGAGATTAGCTCTTGAAAATTAAAGGGATTACCAGGTTCCGTGCATGTTCCGTGAAGAGATCGGCATCCTGACCGACGTCACTTCCCCCAGATCTCCCGGTACGCCTCCTGGTAGCCCGAGGGGTCCCAGCTCGTGGCGCCCTCGCTGTTGCCGGCCGTGGCGATGTGGACGGGGGCCGTGTACCCGCTGGCCGGGCGGCCGGAGAAGGCGCGGTTGAACTCGTCCACGATCTGCCAGCCCTGGAGGGACAGCGGTTCGGGCACGGTGGCGGCCTGGTACTGCCTGCTGTTGATGCGCTGGAAGGCCGACGGGTCGCCGTCGCCCGCGCCGATGTTGTAGGGCGGCCCCGAGCCCTTCTCGCCGGCCGCGCGGAAGGCGGGGGCGGCGTCGGCGAAGTACAGGTCGTTGATGGCGACGGAGTGGGTCCACCGGTCCTGGAACCGGGACAGCAGCGAGGAGATCTCCCGGGGGGTGCGGCTGCTCGCGTCCGGGATCGGGATGTTCTCGACGGAGAGCAGCCGCACGCCCCGGCAACTGGCGAGTTCCTTCCTGATCAGGTCGGACTTGTTCCTGGCGAAGGGGATCGACGCGTCCGTGATGAGCACGACCCCGGCGCGGCCGTCCGAGTCGGAGATGATCCACTGCGCGCTGATGCGGGCCACGTCCTGGACCCGGGTGGTGACGTTGGTGAAGAGGTCGGGCCGCCGGCTGGGGCCGGGCTCGGGGACCGCGTGCCAGCCGATGAGCGGGATGCCCTGTGCGTTGGCCCGGGCGGCCTGCTGTGCCGTCGAGTCGGGGTCGAAGCCACCGATCACGATGCCCGAGGGCCGGAGGGCCACGGCCTCGCTCATGGCCGCCTGGATACCGGCCGGAGTGCCTCCGCCGTCGATCACCCGGACGTCCCATCCGATGACCCGCGCGGCTTCCCGCACGCCGTTCGCGGCGCCCGCGACGCCGGGATTGGTCATGGTCTGGGCGACGTAGACGATGGTCTTGCCGGACACCGCCTCCGGGCCGCTGGTGGGTCCGCCCCAGGGGATGTCGGTCCGCTCCGCCCGGGTGACGGCGGCCTCGGCCCTGGCGTGGACGGCGGGGCAGCCGTTCGCACCCGTCGCGGTCTGGTCCGCGCCGTCCGACGAACCGCGTTCGCAGCCGACGAGGGCGGTCGCCGCCGCCAGCAGGGCGCAGCAGGCGAGCCACGCGGTGCGGACTGCGGGGGCGGCCTTGCGGTTGCGGTGCACGGGGGCTCCTGTGAGGGGATCGGCGTGGCGGGACGTGCCGAGGGGGTCAGGGGGGTGTGCCTGCCGTGCCGCCCTCCGGCGTCGGTGAGGACGGTGGCGGCGAGGGTGGCGGGGAAGGCGGTGGCGGGGGTGGCGCGGCGGGTGTGTCGCGGGCCGCGGCGCCGCCGCGCAGCCGGCGGCGGGCGGCGTATCCGGCCAGGCCCACGGCGATGAGCAGGGTGCCGCCGTGGAACAGCGGCACTGTCCAGAAGTCGGCTCCCAGCTGGGCGATGCCGGTGAGGCCGACGGCCAGGACGGCGACGGCGACGACGGTGCCGAGGGCGTTGGGCCGGCCGGGTTTGATCGCCGTGGAGCCGAGCAGGGCGCCGACGAAGGCGGGCAGCAGGTAGTCGAGGCCGACGCTCGGGTTGCCGATCTGCTGCTGGGCCGCGAGCAGCACACCGGCGAAGCCGACGATCAGCCCCGAGGCGGCGAACGCGTAGACGGTGTAGGTCCGGGTCGGGATGCCGACCAGGTCGGCCGCGCGCGGGTTCGACCCGACGACGTACAGGTACCGGCCGAGCGGCAGCCGCTCCAGCACCAGCCAGAGGAGACCCGCGAGCGCGAGCACGTAGAAGGCGGGGACCGGAAGGCCGAGGAACGTGGAGTCGTAGAGGTCGGTGAACGCGGGCGGGAGGCCCTGCGGGCCGGGGACGATCCGGCTGCCGTCGGTGATCCAGCCGGTCACGGCGTACATCATGCTGCCGGTGCCGAGGGTGGCGATGAAGGAGTCGATCCGGCCGAACTCGACGATGACGCCGTTGAGGACGCCCACGACCAGCCCTCCGGCGAGCACGGTGAGGCACGCGAGCGGCCAGGGCCAGTTCTCGTGGACGACGAGCTGCATCACCATGACGTGGGCCAGTCCGAGGCCGTAGCCGATGGAGAGGTCGAACGCGCCGGTGACGATGGGGACCATGGCGGCCAGCGCCAGGACGGCCGGGATCGACTGGTTGGACAGGATCGAGTCGACGGTGTCCAGCGTGGGGAAGGTGCGCGGCAGGACGAGGGAGAAGACCAGGTAGAGCAGGGCGGTGAGGGCGAGCAGGCCGTAGGCGCCGATGTGGTGTCCGCCAGGGGCGCGCAGGCGCCTGGGGCGGGGCGAGGAGGAGGGCGGTTCGGTCATGGGGTCGTCGCGGCCGTGGACGGGGGCAGGGCCGAGGCCGCCCGGGTGAGGCCGGTGACGGTGAGGGCGCTGCCGCTCAGCTCGGCCGTCACGGACCCGCGGACGAAGACCAGGGTGCGCCCGCACACGCTTGCGACCTCCTCGAAGTCGGTCGACAGGAGCAGGACCGCGAGGCCCGCCGACAGCGCCTCGTCGAGCAGACGGTGGATCGCGGCCTTGGCACCGATGTCCACGCTCGCGGTCGGCTCCTCCAGGATCAGCAGCCGCAGCTCCGTCCGCAGCCAGCGACCGATCATGACCTTCTGCTGGTTACCGCCGGAGAGCGTGGCGATGGGGGCCTCACTGTCACGGGGACGCACCGAGAACCGGTCGATCAGGGCGGCGGCCTGGGCCCGTTCCCGGCGCGGGCCGATCCAGCGCGACCCCGGCCGGCCTCCCGCGCGGGGATTCGCCAGGAGGTTCTCCCGTACGGTCAGTTCGGCGAGACAGCCCTCCCGCAGCCGGTCGCCCGGCACGAAGCCGACCCCGAGAGCGACGGCCTCCGCGACCGTACGAGGCTGGTAGGACCGCCCGTGCAGCACGACCCGCCCCCCGAGAAGCGGCCGTGCCCCGGCCAGGGCCCGCCCCAGATCCGTGTGCCCGGCATCCGAGAGCCCGACCAGTCCGAGAACCTCTCCGGCGGCCAGCTCCAGGCTGACGGGGCCGGCCAGGGGGGTGCGTACGGAGTCGAGGGTCAGGACGGGTGGTGTGGCTGCCGGGGGCGTGGCTGGGTGGGCGGGGGTCCGAGTAGCGGCGGGGTGATCGGCGGCCGGGAGCCGGGCAGGGTGGTCCGCAGCCGGGGGCCGGGTGGGGCGGTCCGCAGCCGGGGGCCGGGCAGAGCGGCCCGCAGCCGGGGGCCCGGCTGGCCGATCGGCAGCCGGAGTCCCGGCAGGGCGGGCGGCAGCAGGCGAGGGGCGGGTGGGGTGGGCGGCAGGTGGTTCGTTCTCCTCGCCGACGATGTCGTGGACCAGGCGGGCGGGGCTGTGGTCGGCGAGTCGGCCGTGGCTGACGAGGCGGCCGTCGCGCAGTACGGCGAAGGTGTCGGCGACCTGGTACACCTCGTCCAGGCGGTGGCTGACGTAGAGGATGGCGTGCCCGCGGTCGCGCAGGCCGTGCAGGACGCCGAAGAGCCGGGCGCTGTCCGCGGCGGGCAGGCGGGCGGTCGGCTCGTCGAGGACGATGAGCTTCGCGCGGGCCGCCAGGGCCCTGGCGATCGCGACGAGCGAGCGCTCGGCCGGTGCGAGCCCGGAGACCGGCCAGTCGGGGTCGAGGTGCCCGGCGACGGTCCGCAGCGCGTCGACGCTGCGCTCGCGGGTGCGCCCCCAGGAGATCAGCCCGGTCCGGCGCGCGTATCCGTTGGTAAGGGCGATGTTCTCGGCCACCGTCATCCACTCCACGAGACCGAGGTCCTGGTGGATGAAGGACATGCTCCGGGACGCGGCAGGGCTGCCGAGAGGCAGGTCGCCCACGGTGATCTGACCCGCGTCGGCGGGGTGGACGCCGGCGAGGATCTTGATCAGCGTGGACTTGCCGGCGCCGTTGGGCCCGAGGAGGGCGAGCACGCTGCCGGCGTGGACGTCGAGGTCGACCCCGGCCAGCGCGACGGTCCCGCCGAACCGCTTGCCGAGCCCGCGGATACGGACCAAGGGATCCGGCCCGAAGGGTGAAGCCGCCTTCACCTGAGTTTCAGGAGCGTCGCGCACCCGATCAAATTACATCATTTCGGGCACCTTTCGGCCGCTGTGACTCCCACGCGGGTCGGCGGACGCGTCACTCCGCGTCGAGCCCGCATTCGGCCCAGATGACCTTGCCCTCCGACAGGTAGCGCGTGCCCCAGCTCTGCGAGAGCTGCGCGACGAGGAACAGGCCGCGTCCACCCTCGTCGGTGCTGGCCGCCCGGCGCAGATGAGGGGCGGTGTTGCTGGCGTCGGAGACCTCGCAGATCAGGGTCCGCCCGTACAGCAGCCGGACCCGGATGGGCCCGGCGCCGTGCCGGATGGCGTTGGTGATCAGCTCGCTGAGGATCAGCTCCGCGGCGAAGGCGGTCTCGTCGAGTCCCCAGTCGGACAGGCGACGCATGGCGGAGGACCGGACCTCGCCGACGAGCGCCGGGTCGGCCGGCAGCTCCCAGCGGGCGATCCGGCCGGGGCCCAGGGCGTGGACGCGGGCGACGAGCAGGGCGATGTCGTCGTGCGGGTGCGCGGGCGCCACGGTGTCCAGGACGGCCTGGCAGGTCTCCTCGGGCGCGCGCTCGGGATGGGCCAGGGCCACGCGCAACTGCTCCAGCACCACGTCCACGTCGCGGTGCCGGTCCTCGATGAGTCCGTCGGTGTAGAGCACCAGCTGACTGCCCTCGGGCACGTCGATCTCGACGGCGTCGAAGGGCAGACCCCCGAGACCGAGCGGGGGCCCGGCCGGGAGGTCGGGATAGGACACGGTGCCGTCGGGGCGGACGAGTGCGGGCGGCGGGTGACCGGCGCGCGCCATGAGGCACCGCTGCTCGGTCGGGTCGTAGACGGCGTACAGACAGGTCGCGCCGATGACGCCGGCGCCCTTGCCGTCGGGGTCCTCCCGGTCCAGGCGGCCCACGAGGTTGTCCAGGTGGGTGAGGACCTCGTCCGGGGTGAAGTCGAGCTCGGCGAAGCTGCGAGCCGCGGTGCGCAGCCGGCCCATGGTGGCCGCGGAGAGCATGCCGTGGCCGACGACGTCGCCGACGAGGAGCCCGACGCGGGCGCCGGAGAGCGGGATGACGTCGTACCAGTCCCCGCCCACGTCGGACTCGGCGGGCAGGTAGCGGTGGGCCACCTCGACGGCGTCCTGGTCGGGCAGACCGTGCGGGAGGAGCCTGCGCTGCAGGGCCAGGACCATGGTGCGTTCGTGGGTGTAGCGCCGGGCGTTGTCGATGGACAGGGCGGCGCGGCTGGCGAGCTCCTGGGCCAGCGAGCGGTCGTCGTCCCCGAAGGGGCTCCCGGCGCGGTAGAAGCTGGCGATGCCGAGGACGACACCGCGTGCGAGCAGGGGCACCGCGATGAGGGAGTGGACGTGGGAGAGCAGGCGTGCGGTGTGCTCGGGGTCCTGGGCGAGCCAGCCCGCGGCGGCCTTCAGGTCCGGTTCCAGCACCGCCTCGCCCCTGGTCAGACAGCGCAGCTGGGGCGCGGTCGGGCCGTAGTCGATACGCTTTCCGGGCGGTGTGAAGGGCAGGCCCTCGCGGACGCCGTGCAGCACCGTGCGGCGCAGGTCGGCCAGGGGATCGGCGGACTCCTCGCCACGCAGGACGGCGTCGGGCAGGTCGATGGTGACGAAGTCGGCCAGGCGCGGGACCGCCGTCTCGGCCAGTTCCTCGGCGGTGCGGCGCACGTCCAGGGTCGTGCCGATGCGGGCGCTGGCCTCGGACAGCAGCTCCAGGCGCCGGCGCGCGGCCAGGGCGTAGGCCCCGACGTGCGGCTCCCCCACCATGACGAGCCCCCGGGCCGGGAAGGGTGAGCCGGAGCCCTCGTCCACCGCGCCCCTGCCACCGTCGGCCGGCACCCTGCCGCCGTACAACGCGTCCCTGTCACCGCCCGCAGCGCCCCTGCCGCCGTCGGCCGGCACCCTGCCGCCGTACAGCGCGTCCCTACCGCCGTCCGCCGCGCCCACACCGCCGGCGGTCGCGCCCCTGCCACCCTCGGCCGCCACGGTGTCGCCGTCGGCCGGGACGGTACCGCCGGGCTCCGCGGGCCTCCGGCCACTCTCCCTGTCACCGTCGGCGGGGACTGCACCGCCGAACTCTGCCGATCCCCGGTCACCGTCGTGCGCGACGGCCGGGACGGGCGCGGCGGCGAGGTGCCCGGACGGCAGGGTGATCGACGGCCGTGCGGGCCAGGGGGCGGCCGTGAGGGCGGCCAGGTGCGGCAGCTCGTCCGCCTGGTGCGGCAGGACGAGGGACTCCCCCGCCGAGGCGCCGGGCAGCACGACCTCGATGGCGAAGCCCCGCACCCCGGAGGCGCTGGCCATCGGGCGGCTCACGAGCGTCACCCGCCGGCCGCCCGGCAGGGTCACGTCGACGGCGGCCCGCTGCCCGCGGGAGATCAGCTCGGCGGCCTTCTCCCTCAGGATCGCCTGGTCACGGGGGTGGAACTCGCCGGCCAGCGCGTCCATGGCGACGCCGCGGTGCAGACCGGGCTCGCCCCCGGTGGCCAGGTACGTCCGCAGCAGGGCGCGCTCGTGCGCGGAGCTCTGCCCCAGCAGCCGGCGCTCGATGTTCTCGGCCGCCCGGCGGATCGCCGCGCCCAGTGCGGGCTGTTCGAAACTGCGCGGATAGCCGAAGCACAGAACGCCCTCGATGCGTCCGCTGAGCGGGTCACGGACGGGCATCGCGACGCAGGCGCTGCCCTGGGACCGCTCCGCGAAGTGCTCGGCGCCGTAGACGCGGATGAGCTGCCGCTCCGCCAGGGCGAGGCCGATGCCGTTGGTGCCGGCGACCTGCTCGGCGAAGACGAATCCCGGGACACGCTGGATCGCCGGGAGGCTCCTGGCCATCGCCGGGTCCCCGAACCGGCGCAGCAGGACCGTCCCGTTCGCGTCGGCGACCGAGATGTTGATCTGGCTGCCGGAGAACGCGTCCTGGAGCCGGTCGAGCACCGGCACCGCCGCGCGGACGATACGGCCCCCCGGGTCGAAGTCCTCCCGGTAGGGGAGGTCGGTCTGGTCCGGCGACAGCCCCAGGGACCGGGAGCGCTGCCACGAGTTCAGGATGGACGTCCGCACACCCGCGTCGACCTGCTCGCCCTGGAGAAACCGCTCGCGAAGCCGGGCGGGCCCCGTGCCGTCCGTCGCACGCCCCGCCGGCTTGGGTTCCTCGCCGGACCGAACCACGCTTCGCCTCGCTTGCGCCCGCGATCATCCGCTGCTCGGAAGTGAATCTGGCATTGACGAGAATACGGGCATTAAGGGCGGGCGTCACGGTGTGCCGGAGCCGTTCGGGCGCGATGCCGGCGCGGCTCCGGCCGGGCGGACCGTGCTCACCCCAGGAAACTCAACCGCACCTTCCGCTCCGGGTTGTCCTTGTTCGTGTCCACGAGGCACACCGACTGCCACGTCCCGAGCTCCAGCCGGCCGCCCAGCACCGGCAGGGTCGCGTGCGGCGGGACGAGGGCCGGCAGGACGTGGTCGCGGCCGTGGCCGGGACTGCCGTGCCGGTGCTGCCAGCGGTCGTCGGCGGGCAGCAGGGTGTGCAGTGCGGCCAGGAGGTCGTCGTCGCTGCCGGCACCGGTCTCCAGAACGGCGATTCCGGCCGTCGCGTGCGGGACGAAGACGTTGAGGAGGCCGTCCCGCCCGGCCGCCGCCTCCCGCAGGAAGGACTCGCAGTCGCCGGTGATGTCGACGACCCTCTCCGTGGAACCGGTGCTGACGTTCAGAACTCGGGTGGTGAAGACATCTGACATGCCCCCATCCTGACGCACGAGCCGGGTTCCGCCCGGTCGCCCCCGCCCGGCCGGCGGTACGGGCGTCCACTGGACGAGACGCCCGTTGACCGTGCGCATGCCAGCTGGCTAGGTTCAGCGGCATGTTGCGTTCAGCCCTGCTCACCACGCGCGGTCACATCGACCTGCTGCGGGTGGCCTCCGCAGCGTGTCGCCGCGGCTGCTGACGCCCTTCCTCTCCTCACTTTCCGGTTCCCTCGCCCTGGTTCCGCCTGCCCGCTGAGCGCCCCCGCTCTCCCGGGTGCGGCGGCGGCGAGACGTGCCTCTCCCCGCCCTCGCTCTCCCCGTGGAGCCTTCATGAGCATCAGCCATGCCCCGCCCACGTCATCAGAACCCGATATTTCGCCTATACCGGATCCCGACCTCGATCTCCAGCCCCTCGTCCCCACCTCCTCCCGCCGCACCCGCGTCCCCCGCTGGCTGCGCCGTACCACCGGCCCCGTCCTGCTGCTGGCGTTGTGGCAACTCCTCAGCGGCACGGGCGCGTTGCAGCCGGACGTGCTCGCCTCGCCCGGCCGTATCGCCCAGGTCGCCGGGGACATGGTGGCCGACGGCTCGCTGCCCGCGGCCATGGGCACCTCGCTCCAGCGGGTCGCGGCCGGGCTGCTGCTCGGCATGGTGGTCGGCACCGGACTCGCCCTGGTCTCGGGCCTGTTCCGGATCGGCGAGGACCTGGTGGACGCGCCCGTGCAGATGCTGCGGACCGTGCCGTTCGTGGGTCTCATCCCGCTGTTCATCATCTGGTTCGGTATCGGCGAGGCCCCGAAGGTCGCCATCATCACGCTCGGCGTGACCTTCCCGCTCTACCTCAACGTGTACGCCGGAATCCGTGGCGTCGACGCCCAGTTGATCGAGGCCGGGGAGTCCCTCGGGCTGTCGCGATGGGGGCTCGTGCGGCACGTCGTCCTCCCGGGCGCGCTGCCGAACGCCATGACCGGTCTGCGCTACTCGCTCGGCATCGCCTGGCTCGCGCTGGTCTTCGCCGAGCAGGTCAACGCCGACTCCGGCATCGGGTTCCTCATGGTGCAGGCGCGGGACTTCCTGCGGACCGACGTGATCGTGGTCTGCCTGGTCGTCTACGCCTTCCTCGGCCTGCTCGCCGACTTCGTCGTCCGCTCTCTCGAAAGGCTGCTGCTTCAATGGCGACCGACGTTCACCGGCCGGTGATCTCCCAGGCGGTCCATGTCGAGGGGCTCACCCGGTCCTTCGACGGCCGTGCCGTCATCGACGACCTGCGACTGGACGTCCGGCCGGGCGAGTTCGTGGTTCTGCTCGGCCGCAGCGGCTGCGGCAAGTCGACGCTGCTGCGCATCCTCGCCGGGCTCGACCGCGACATCGAGGGCACCGTTCTGGTGCCGCGCCGCAAGGCCGTCGCCTTCCAGGCGCCCCGGCTGATGCCGTGGAAGAAGGTGTGGCGCAACGTCCTGCTCGGCCTGCCCGGCAAGCCCGAACGCGCCGTGGCCGAGCAGGCCCTCGACGAGGTCGGCCTCGGCCACCGCTCGAACGCCTGGCCCAAGACCCTCTCCGGCGGCGAAGCCCAACGCGCCTCGCTGGCCCGGGCGTTGGTGCGCGAACCCGATCTGCTGCTGCTCGACGAGCCGTTCGGCGCGCTCGACGCCCTCACCCGCATCAAGGCCCAGCGGCTGGTGGGCGAGTTGTGGCAGCGCCGGGGCTGCGCGGTGCTCCTCGTCACCCACGACGTGGAGGAGGCCGTGCTGCTCGCCGACCGCGTCCTGGTGATGGACGGTGGCGTCATCGCCCACGAGCAGCGCATCGGCCTCGACCGCCCCCGCGACATCACCGACCCGCGCTTCGCCGCACTGCGCGCCGGTCTCCTCGAACGCCTCGGCGTCGAGGCGACGGCCGCCGAAGCCGCCTGACCTTTTCCGAGCCGCACGTAGACCGCACGTACGACCAGACGTACGCCCCACACATACGACCCACACGAACGGAACCGCCATGCGACGACGTCTCGCCCCCGCCGCCCTGCTGCTCCCCCTCGCCCTGCTGCTCACCGCCTGCGGCGGGAACTCGGCCGCCGGCACCCCGGACGGCGGCACCGACGGCCATGGCTCCCTCACGATCGACATCGGTGACCAGAAGGGCGGTTCGGAGGCCATCCTGCGGGCCGCCGGGGAACTGAAGAACCTCGACTACAAGATCAGGTGGTCCACGTTCACCTCCGGACCACCCCTGCTGGAGGCCGTCAACGCGGGGGCCGTCGACATCGGCGGCGTGGGCAACACCCCGCCGGTCTTCGCGGCCGGGGCCGGGTCGAAGATCAAGGTCGTGGCCGCCTGGCACGGCACGTCCAAGGGCGACACCATCCTCGTCCCGAACGACTCGTCCCTGAAGAGTCCCGGGCAGCTCAAGGGCAGGTCCGTGGCCGTCGCGCAGGGTTCGTCCGCGCACTACCAGCTGGTCGCGTCCCTGAGGAAGGCCGGGCTCAAGCTGAGCGACATCAAGGTCAAGTACCTCCAGCCGGCCGACGCGCTCGCCGCGTTCACCGCCGGCAAGGTCGACGCCTGGGCGGTCTGGGACCCGTACACCTCGCAGGTGCTGAAGGCCAGGCAGGGCCGGGTCCTGACCGACGGCGACGGCGTGACCAACGGACTCACCTTCCAGGTCGCGGCACCGGACGCACTGAAGGACAAGAAGAAGGCCGCCGCCGTCAAGGACTACCTGGAGCGGCTGCGGCGCGCCTACCAGTGGGTGTACGACCACGAGGAGGAGTGGGCGAAGGTCTGGGCGAAGGACACCGGGCTTCCCGAGGACGTGGCGCTGGCCGCGGTGAAGCGCACCTACACGACCCGGATCGCGGTCGCCGTCGACAAGCCGCTGATCGCCTCCGAGCAGGAGATCGCGGACGCGTTCACGGCGTTGAAGCTCATCCCGCGCAAGGTCGCCTTCGCCGGCTTCACCGACGCGCGGTTCAACGGCGACCTGCCGCCGTCGACCAGCGCGGCCCGGCCCTCGGAAGGCTAGGACCGGCCATCGTGATCTGCCGGGAAGATCCACGGCCCCGGCACGGTTGGTAGAAGCGTGAACAACACACGCGAGGTCGAGGTGGTCGTCATAGGCGCCGGTCAGGCCGGTCTGGCCGGCGCCTATCACCTGCGGCGGTCCGGCTTCGAGCCGGACCGCGACTTCGTCGTGCTGGACCACTCCCCCGGCCCTGGCGGCGCCTGGCAGTTCCGCTGGCCGTCGCTGACGTACGGCAAGGTGCACGGGATGCACGCGCTGCCGGGGATGGAGCTCACGGACGCGGATCCGGCCCGGCCGTCCGCCGAGGTGATCAGCGACTACTTCGACCGGTACGAGCGGACCTTCGACCTGCGGGTGCGCCGCCCCGTCGACGTGCGGGCCGTGCGCGAGGGGCCCGGCGGGCGGCTGCTCGTGGAGACCTCGCAGGGCGTGTGGCCGACGCGGGCGCTGATCAACGCCACCGGCACCTGGGACCGGCCGTTCTGGCCGCGCTATCCGGGCCAGGAGACCTTCCGCGGGCGGCAGTTGCACACCGCGCAGTACCCCGGGCCGGAGGAGTTCGCCGGGCAGCGGGTCGTCGTGGTGGGCGGTGGCGCCTCGGGCACGCAGCATCTGCTGGAGATCGCCTCGTACGCGGCTGCCACCACCTGGGTGACCCGGCGTCCGCCCGTCTTCCGTGAGGGGCCCTTCGACGAGAACGCGGGCCGGGCGGCGGTCGCGCTCGTCGAGGAACGAGTGCGGCAGGGGCTGCCGCCCAGCAGCGTCGTCTCCGTCACCGGGCTGCCGCTCAACGACGCGATCCGGCAGGGCATCGAGGACGGGGTGCTCGACCGGCAGCCGATGTTCGACCGCATCACCGCGGACGGCGTGGAGTGGAACGACGGCCGTCGTGTCGACGCCGACGTCATCCTCTGGGCCACCGGTTTCCGCGCCGCCATCGACCACCTCACCCCACTGCGCCTGCGCGAGCCGGGCGGCGGCATCCGCCTGGAGGGCACACACGCGGCCGCCGACCCGCGCATCCACCTCGTCGGCTACGGTCCGTCGGCCAGCACCATCGGCGCCAACCGCGCCGGCCGCGCGGCCGTACGCGACATCAGGCGACTGCTGGAGCGGGAACCGACCGCCGCGTGACGCCCGGCCGCCGGTGGCCACGCCCCCCCGGGATGGACACCCGGCCGCCGGCACGGACCCCGGTACGCACGCCCGCCCGGTACGGGTCACCCGCGTGCCGAGACGGGCACCGGCACCGCGTGACGCCCAGGCCGGGTCCCCCCGGCTGCTGGAGCAGGAGCCGGTAGCCCCGTGGCGCCCGTCGGATCACTCGCCCCCGGGTGCCGGCCGGCTCACACGGCCCTTCCGCTCCGCCGCTCGCACCATCAGGCCCGTCCACACCGTCAGCCGGGCCGCCGACCCGGTCCCCCTGTCCCTCCGCACGCCACCCTCCGGATCACCCGGCCGCCCGCGCCCCGGCGGTCTTCCTCCGGGCGTTGAACTCGGCGACGTTGCGCTGGTGTTCGGCGTAGTCGGCGGTGAAGCGGGTGTCGCCCGGGCGGACCGTGACGAAGTACAGCCAGTTGCCCGGGGGTGGGTTGACGGCGGCCCTCACGGCCTGCTCGCCGGGGTTGTCGATCGGCGTGGGCGGCAGGCCCACGCGCTGGTACGAGTTGTAAGGGCTGTCGATGCGCGTGTCGTCCGCCGTCGTGCGGAGTGTGGAGCGGTTCAGCGCGTAGTTGATGGTGGAGTCCATCTGCAGCGGCATGCCGCGTTCGAGACGGTTGAAGATCACCCGGGCCATCTTGCCCATGTCGGCCCTGGTGGCCGCCTCCGCCTGGACGATGCTCGCGATGGTGACGGCCTGGTAGACGTTCATGGCGTTGCGCTGCGCCCCCGCGGCGATGGGCGCGCCGTTGAACTTCTCGTTCGCGGTGGCGACCATCAGGGCCAGGAGCTTCGCCGGGGTCGTCTTCTCCTGGATCGGATACGTCGCCGGGAAGAGGTAGCCCTCCGGGTTGCCCTCGGCGTCGTTCGGCAGTTTGAGGGCGGCCTTCGCCAGGGACTTCCTCGTGCTGCCCGCGGGCAGGGCCAGGGCCTTGTCGACGGCCGCGTAGACCTGGCTCGCGCGCCAGCCCTCCGGGATCACCAGGGTCGTGGGCCGGCCTTCCTCCTCGGGCTCGAGGGTCAGTAGCGGCACCGCCACGGCGGTACCGACCACGACGGCTCCGGTCGCGACGAGGGCGAGACGGCCCCGGCGCGTCAGTCGAATCGTGCTCCGTGGCGGAGTGTTCTTCTGCATGCGGGCACGGTAACCCGCATATCGCCACAAACCTGGCATATTTTCATCTTGTCGGTTCCAGTTGGGCGTCCCGGCGTACGAGCGCCGCGTACCGGCCGTGCCGCTCCAGCAGTTCCTCGTGCGTACCGAGTTCCACCGCCCGCCCCGAGTCGAGGACCACGATCTGGTCGGCGCCCCGGACGGTGGACAGCCGGTGGGCGATGGTGAGCGTGGTGCGGTCGGCCGACAGCGCGTCGATGGCGTCCTGTACGGCGGCCTCGGTCCGGGTGTCCAGCGCGCTGGTGGCCTCGTCGAGGATGAGGACCGGCGGGTCGCGCAGGATCGTGCGGGCGATGGCCAGTCGCTGCTTCTCACCGCCGGAGAAACGGTGGCCGCGCTCGCCGACGACGGTGTCGTAGCCGTCGGGCAGGGCGGCGATGTGGTCGTGGATCTGCGCGGCCTTCGCCGCCTGGTAGAGCTCCTCGTCGGTGGCGTCGGGCTTGGCGAAGCGCAGGTTGTCGGCGACCGAGGCGTGGAAGAGGTACGTCTCCTGCGAGACGACGCCGACCGCGCGCGCCAGGGTGTCGAAGTCGAGGTCGCGGACGTCGACCCCGTCGAGGGTGACGCGGCCGCCCGTCACGTCGTAGAGGCGGGGCACCAGGTAGCCGAGCGTGGACTTGCCGGCGCCGGTGGGGCCGACGATCGCGAGGCTGCCGCCGGCCGGGACGGTGAGGTCGATGCCGTCGAGGACCGGGCCGCCCTTGTCGTCGTAACCGAAGGAGACGTTCTCGAAGCGGACCTCGCCCTTGACCCGGTCGAGGCGGACCGGATCGGGGCGCTCGCTGATGTCGATCGGCAGGTCGAGGTACTCGAAGATGCGCTGGAAGAGGGCGAGCGAGGTCTGGATCTGCACTCCGGTCGACAGCAGGCTCACGGCCGGGCGGAACAGGCCCTGCTGGAGCGAGACGAAGGCGACGATGGTGCCGATGGAGACCTGGGGGCCGCCCAGCTGGAAGGCCATGCCGGCGGTCCAGTAGATGACGGCGGGCAGGGCGGCCATGACGATCGTGATGACGGCCATGCGCCACCGGCCCGCCATGTTCGACCGCACCTCCAGGTCGACGAGTTCCTCGGACTCCGCGGCGAAGGACTTCGTCAGCGAGTCGGAGCGGCCCATCGTGCGGCCGAGCAGGATGCCGCTGACGGAGAGCGACTCGGTGACCGTCGCGGCCATGGCGGCCATCTGCTTCTGGCGCTGGGTGGTGATCTTCCGGCGTTCGTTGCCGACGCGACGGCTGATCCACACGAACACCGGCAGCAACAGCAGCGAGACGACGGTCAGGCGCCAGTCGAGGACGACCATCGCGACGATCGTGGCGATCACGCTGGTGAGGTTGGAGACCAACGACGTCGCGGTGGAGGTGACGGTGGCCTGCATGCCGCCGATGTCATTGGCGATGCGGGACTGCACCTCGCCCGTGCGCGTGCGTGTGAAGAACGCGAGGGACATGCGCTGGAGCCGGCCGTAGACGGCGGTGCGCAGGTCGTGCATGACGCGCTGGCCGACCGTCGTGGAGATCAGCGTCTGGAGGACGCCGAAGACGCTGGTGAGGACGGCGCTGAGGATCATGCCGAGGGCGAGCAGGCTGAGCAGGCCCGTGCGCCCCTGGGGGATCGCGACGTCGAGGATCTCCTTCAACAGGAAGGGCGTGGCGACCGAGACCAGCGACGCGGCGCCGACCAGCAGGCCGACGATCGCGAGGCGGCCCCGGTAGGGGCGGAAGAGCCCGAGGATGCGGCGCACCTGCCGGGGCTGTTCCTTCGAGTCGGCGGGCGCGGTCCAGGGGGCTTCGTGGTCGGGGTGCATGGGCTCCTTCGGGAGAGCGATACGGCCGGGGGCGCGGGCGGCGGATCGGATCGTAGCTCATTGTTACCTATACTCACAATGAACATCATCCTGATATTGTTCCCGCATGACCTCCCCCGACTCCGACGGCCTGCTCGCCGAGCAGTTGCTGCGGCTCACCCGCCGGGTGCACCGCATCCAGAAGCGCCATCTGGAGCATCGCGACCTCGGCATCACACCGGCCCAGTCCAGGCTGCTGCGCACCCTCGCGCACTGGGGGTCGCCGCCGCGCATGGCCGACCTGGCCGAGCGCCTTGAGGTGGTACCCCGGGCGGTGACCACGCTGGTCGACGGGCTGGAGGCGAGCGGCAAGGTGCGGCGGGTCCCGGACCCGGCGAACCGGCGGGTGATCCGCATCGAGCTCACGGACGACGGCCGGGGCGCGCTGCGCGAGCTGCGGGCGGCGCGCAGGTCGGCCGCGGAGGAGATCCTCGCGCCGCTGACGGAGGAACAGCGCGAGTCGCTCGGGGGGTTGCTGAACACGCTGATCGACGGAGCGCCGGTGCGGCGGTGCTGAGGGACTGAAGCGCACCGAGGACCTGGAGCGCGCTGGGGACCTGACCGCGCACTCACGGTCGGGCGTGCGAAACGGGCCGTGGCCGCCGCTCTCCTGCTGGAGCGGTGGCCGCGGCCGGTTCGGTGTCGGTCGGTTTCGGTCAACCGACCTCGGGAGTGGGTTCCTTGGGCTTCTGGGTGGGGATTCCCGGCGCCGGGGTCACCGCCACGGGGACCTCGACGTCACCCTCGCCGCCGCCGTCCTGCTCGTCATCCGGTGCGGCCGTCTCCTCCCCGTCGAGCGTCTTCTTGGCCCGCTCGATGTCCAGCGCACCCTCCCAGCGGGACACCGCGAACACGGCGACGCAGTTGCCGAGCAGGTTCGTGACGACGCGCATCGAGTCCATGATGCGGTCCACGCCGAGCAGCAGGGCGACGGCTCCCGCCGGGATGGCACCCAGGGACGAGGCCGTCGCGGACAGGGCGAGGAACGCCGAACCGGGGATGCCCGCCATGCCCTTGCTGGTCAGCATGAGCACCAGGACCACGGTGATCTGCTGGCCCAGGCTCAGTTCCACGCCCACGGCCTGGGCGATGAACAGCGTGCCGATGGACAGGTAGAGCGAGGCGCCGTCGAGGTTGAAGGAGTAGCCCGTGGGCAGTACCAGACCCACCGCGTCGTCGCGGGCACCGGCCCGGCGCAGCTTCTGCATCACGCGCGGCATGACCGACTCGGTGGACGCGGTGCCGAGCGCGAGCAGCATCTCCTCGCGGATGTAGCGCAGGAACTTCCAGAGGCTGAGCCCGGTCACCATCCGCAGGGCGAGGGCGAGCAGCACGACGAACAGCGCGGCCGCCACGTAGCAGAGGACGATGAGCTTGGCGTACGTCTTCATCACACCCAGCCCGTAGTTGCCGACCAGGTGGGCCATCGCGCCGAACACCGCGATCGGGGCCAGCCGCATGATGAAGCCGACGACCGTGAAGATCACTTCCTGGGCCTGGTCGATGGCGGGCAGGATCTTCGGCACCTTGGTGTGCCCGAGGTGCAGCAGGGCGGCGCCCACGAGGCAGGCCAGGATGAGGACTTGGAGCAGTTCGTTCTCGGCGAAGGCGCCGACGAAGCTCTCGGGCAGCGCGTTGAGGACGAACTCGGTCGTCGAGGGCAGCTGACCACCGCCCGTCGACTGGTCCACCGCGGCGGCGTTCAGCGAGGACGGGTCGACGTTCATGCCCTTGCCGGGTCCGACGACGTTGGCGGCAACGAGACCGATGACCAGGGCGGCGGTGGAGGCGACCTCGAACCAGATGAGGGCCTTGACCCCGATCCGGCCGAACGCCTTGAGGTCACCGGCCTTGGCGATGCCGACGACGACCACGCAGAACACCAGGGGCGAGATCACCGTCTTGATGAGCCGGGTGAAACCGTCACCGAGCGGCTGGAAAGCTGTGGCCGTATCCGGCCACAGCTTCCCTACGACGATTCCGAGGACGAGCGCGCAGAGGACCTGCGCGAAGAGTGAGGTACGCAAGGTGCGTGCGACGCGCCGCGGCAGGGACGGTACGGACGGTGGCACGAGGCCTCCTAGGGGGACGGGGCACACAGAGGCCGGAGGGGACTTCTGCGATACGGAAAGCAGCTTCCGTAGCCCGTACACTGTGGAGGCCGTCTTGATCGCGCACAAGACCGCAACGTTTCGGCCATGTAAAAGCGCGCTAAGTGACAGACGTCACGGGGGCCACACCTGCCTCCTCAGCAACGGTGGCGGTCCCCGGTGAGCACCCCCTGCGTGGTGGTCAGCGTGCGGTCGTAGCAGCCGGTGTGCGAGCCGTGGAGCCGGTAGCGCTCGCTCGTCGTGCCGACCGCGTGCCGCTGGTCGCGGGGCACGTTCGCGGTGTACGTGGCGTCGCCCGTATAGGAGTCGTCGAGCCGTGACCACGCCGTACGACGGCCGCCGCGCGTCTCGACGGCCGTGGCGCGGTCGCCGAGGGTCAGCACGGTGCGCAGCCGGTCACCCGCGCCGAGGGTGGTCGTGCCGTCCATCGTGTAGGTCCGGTGCGTGCGCGCGGTGCGGGCCGGTCCGCGTCCGTCGACGGTCACCGACTCGTCGTCGCTCCAGGTGGCATCGAGGGCGTCGGTCGTCTCGCCGTCCACCCAGCGATGCTCGGAGGTGTTGGCCAGCGAACGGGCGACGGTGGTCGTGACGCGGCCGTGCGAGGTGTCGACGTATCCGGCGACGGTCAGCCGGTGGCCGCCCTCGGTGCCGACCCGGTGCTCCGAACCGGGCGTATACGACGAGGAGTTGGTGAGGTCGCCCGCCTTGTGCACGGTGAGCTTCCCGGGAACGTGGGCGCGCTGCTCGTCCTGCCAGACGAGGACGTTCACGGGGGTGCTCCAGCCGGTCTGCCCCTCGGGTACGCCGACGACCGAGATCTCGACGCGGTGCGGGCGGCCGTCGTTGAGGAGCCCGGCGAAGGGGGTGAGGTCGTAGGTGATCGGCTTGATGTCGAAGGCGCGCGGGCCCGGGATGACGTACCAGAGGAAGGGGTTGGACCAGCCGCCTGTCCACACGGTGGGGAACGGTGCGGCGATGCCCGCGAGCCGGCCGTCCACGCGGATCTGGACCTCGCGGTAGGGGCCTTGGCCTGCCTTGCAGGAGTACGGCGCCGGGTCGGGGACCGTCAGGTACCAGTACTCCTCGCAGCCGCCGCCGGAGCCGGTGGCGTACACCTCGGCGACGACGCGTTCGCTGTTGCGCGGGGTCGTGAGGGTGGTCGCGCCGTCGGTCCCCTGGTCGAGGGTGAGGACCCGGTCGGGGGTCTTCCCGTCGGGGCGGCCCTGGTGGAAGGTCAGCGTGACCTTGACGTCGAGGACGCCCGTGTAGGTGTCGTCGACGACGTTCCCGACGAGCATCTCGACGTCCTGGCGGCTGCGGAAGGTGTCGCTGTAGCGGGTGACGTCCTTCTCCACCGACCACGCGATGCCGTCGGGTGAGGGCTGCGGTGTCGACGTACGGAAGATCTCGACCCCGCCGACGTGCAGGTAGCCGAGCCGGTCGTACTGGCGCCCCTTGACCTTGCCGTCGAGCCGCAGCACCACCTTGCTCCAGCGGTCGCCGCAATCGCCGGGTGGCGTGTACGTGCCCCGGTACGGGGTGAAGTCGCGGAACTGCGCCTGGGCGACGGTGACTTCACATGATCCGCCGCCGGGCTTCGTGACAGGCGGGGCGGCCGTGACCGGGTCGTGCCAGTCAGTGCCGAACTCGGCGGGGACGTCGGCCGCACGGGCGGGACCGGCTCCGAGGAGGGTGCTCGCCAGGAGGGCCGCCCCGGCAAGCATGGACATGACGATCCGTCTCTTCATGGGCGGTGTTCTACGGGGAGTCCGCCGCCTGCGCAATGAGCACCTGCCCGCCGGAGCGCTCTGTTCCCACCCCTGTCGGCCGGTTCCGTTCGGTGGGTCGAAAACCGGTTGCCTCCGACCACCCGGCGACGCGAACCTGGCACGGTTTGCTGCCGTCGGCCGAACTCCCATCCCCCCTGACACGAGCCACTGGGACGTCATGCACATTCAAGACCTTCCCTACCCCGACCCGGGCGTGCCGGATACGCGTTCGGGTCCCCGATTCCTGTGGTGGCTCTTCCGCAATCAGCTGGGCGGGCAGCTCAAGTCGCTGGCCTGGGGGCTGCTGCACTTCGCCTCCGTCGCCGCGCTGCCGTTCTGCGTCGGTGTCGCCGTACAGGCCGTCGTCGACCGCTCCGGAGGGCAACTCGCCCTGGCGGGTGGCCTGCTGGCGCTGGCCTGCGTCGGCAACGCGGTCGGCGGCACCTTCCTGCACCGCACCGCCATCACCAACTGGATCACGGCGGCCGCCCGCGTCCAGCAGCTGCTCGCCCGCAAGGCCGCCCAGTTGGGCTCGGCGCTGACCCGGCGCGTCGCGGCCGGTGAGGTCGTGGCGGTGTCCACGGGTGACGTGGAGAAGATCGGCTGGTTCGTGGAGGCCTGGTCGCGGTTCACCGCGGCTCTGGTCACCATCGTGCTGGTCTGTGCCGCTCTGCTCGTCTACCAGCCCGCGCTCGGTGTCGTCGTCGCCGTGGGTCTGCCCGTGATGGCGCTCGCCGTGCTGCCCCTGCTGCCCCGCGCCACCCGGCGGGCCGACGTACAGCGCGAGAAGGCCGGCCGCGCCACCGAACTCGCCTCGGACACCGTCGCCGGTCTGCGCGTACTGCGCGGCATCGGCGGTGAGGAACTCTTCCTCGACCGCTACCGCCGCGCCTCCCAGGAGGTCCGGCACGCGGCGGTGCGCAGCGCCCGGATGTGGTCCCTGATCTCCGCGATCCAGGCCCTGCTGCCGGGACTGCTGCTCATCGCCGTGGTCTGGTACGGCGTGCACCTGGCGCGCCAGGGCCGGATCAGCGTCGGCGAACTGGTCACCGTCTACAGCTCGGTGATGGTCCTCACCTATCCGCTGCGGCACTTCGAGGAGATCGCCATGGCGTACTCCTTCTCCCGGCCGTCCGCCAAACGGGCCGCGGGCGTGCTGGCGCTGGAGCGGGCCACGGACACCGCCGGGTCGCGCGGGGCCGACCTCCCCTCCGGGGACCTGTACGACCCGGACACCGGGCTGCTCGCGAACGCCGGCCTGTTCACCGCCGTGGTGTGCGGCGACCCGGACGCGGCGGGCCGGCTGGCGGAACGGCTGGGCGGACACCCGCCGCAGGAGGGCACCTCGGTGCTGCTGGGCGGCGTGCCGCTCGACGAACTCCCGCTGGACTGCGCCCGTACGGCCGTCCTCGTCCAGGACAAGGACCCGGTGCTGCTGTCCGGCTCGCTGCGCGAACTGCTCGACGTACCCGCGTCGGGCGCGGTCGCACCGCGGGCGGCGCTGGCCGCCGCGCAGTGCGACGACGTGCTGGCGGCGCTGGTGCAGGGCTCGGTGGACGCCGCCGACCCCATGGACGCCTGGATCACCGAACGGGGCCGGTCCCTGTCCGGCGGCCAGCGCCAGCGGCTCGCGCTCGCCCGGTCGCTGATCACGGACCCGGAGGTGCTCGTCCTGGACGAGCCGACCTCGGCCGTCGACTCGCACACCGAGGCGCGGATCGCGCAGGGCGTGCGGGAGCTGCGCGCGGGGCGCACGACCGTGGTGTTCACCTCCTCGCCGCTGCTGCTGGACCGCGCCGACCGGGTCGTGTTCCTGCACGAGGGCGAGGTCGCGGCGACCGGCACCCACCGCGAACTGGTGCACACCGACCTCCGCTACCGGGCGGTCGTCACGCGCGAGACGGAAGACGAGGCCGCACTGAACGGCGCGGTCGTCCTGACGGACGCACTGGAAGAGATCGAGGAGAAGGCATGATCGGCGTGGCGCCACCGGCGTACGACCCGGCGGCCCCGACGACGGCGAACACCCTGCCGGTCGGTGCCCCCGCGACCGTCCGCGCCTATGTGGCCGAACTACTGCGCCGGCACCGCCGGGCGTTCCTGCTGCTCGTCGCCGTCAACACGGTCGCCGTCGTCGCCTCGATGGCCGGTCCGTGGCTGCTGGGCGGAGTCGTGGAGCGGGTGTCCGACGGGGCTCGGGACCTGCGGCTGGAGCTCACGGCGGGGCTGTTCGTGACGGCACTGGTCGTCCAGGCCTTGTTCGTCCGCCAGGTGCGGCTGCGTGGCGCGATGCTCGGCGAGCGGATGCTGGCCGACCTGCGCGAGGACTTCCTCGTACGGTCGGTCGGGCTGCCGCCCGGCGTGCTGGAGCGGGCCGGGACCGGCGATCTGCTGTCGCGGATCACCACGGACATCGACCGGCTGGCCAACGCCATGCGCGAGGCCGTGCCGCAGCTGTCGATCGGCGTGGTGTGGGTGGTGCTGCTGATGGGCGGGCTGGTCGTCACGGCGCCGCCGCTGGCGCTCGCCGTGCTGCTCGCCCTGCCGCTGCTGATCGTCGGCTGCCGCTGGTACTTCCGGCGGGCACCGGCCGCCTACCGTTCGGAGGCCGCCGGGTACGCCGCCGTGGCCGCCGCGCTCGCCGAGACCGTGGACGCCGGGCGCACTGTCGAGGCGCACCGCCTCGGCGACCGGCGCGTCACGCTGTCGGAGCGCCGGATCCGGGAGTGGACGGCCTGGGAGCGCTACACGTTGTGGCTGCGGTCGGTGCTCTTCCCGGTCGTCAACGTCACCCACGTGACCGTGCTCGCCTCGGTCCTGCTGGTCGGCGGCGTGTTCGCCCTGCGCGGCTGGATCGACGTCGGCCAGCTCACGACGGGCGCGCTGATCGCCCAGATGCTCGTCGACCCGGTGGGGATGATCCTTCGCTGGTACGACGAGCTCCAGGTGGCCCAGGTGTCGCTGGCCCGGCTCGTCGGGGTCCGGGACATCGAGCCGGACGCCGGCGACCCCTCCGTGCTTCCCGACGGACGCCATGTGCACGCCGACCGGGTGCACTTCGGCTACGTGGAGGGCGTGGACGTCCTGCGCAAGGTGTCCCTGGAGGTCTCCCCCGGCACCCGGCTGGCCCTGGTCGGCCCCTCGGGTGCGGGCAAGTCGACGCTGGGCCGGCTGCTCGCCGGGATCTACGCGCCCCGGGACGGCCGGATCACCCTGGGCAGCGCCGAGCTGTCCCGGATGCCGGCGGAACGCGTCCGCGCCCACGTCGCCCTCGTCAACCAGGAGCACCACGTCTTCGTGGGCTCCCTGCGCGACAACCTCCGGCTCGCCCGGACCGGCGCCGGTGACGCCGAGCTGTGGGCGGCGCTGGGCGCGGTCGACGCGGACGGCTGGGCCCGGGCGCTCGACGACGGCCTGGACACCGAGGTCGGCTCGGGCGGTCTGACGCTCACCCCGGCCCAGGCCCAGCAGATCGCCCTGGCGCGCCTGGTGCTGGCGGACCCGCACACCCTGGTCCTGGACGAGGCGACGTCCCTGCTCGACCCGCGCGCCGCCCGCCACCTGGAACGATCCCTGGCCAAGGTCCTCGACGGCCGCACCGTCGTCGCCATCGCCCACCGCCTCCACACGGCCCACGACGCGGACGTCATCGCCGTCGTCGAGAACGGCCGCATCAGCGAACTGGGCAGCCATGAGGAACTGGTGGCGGCGGACGGGGCGTATGCGGCGTTGTGGAGGTCGTGGCACGGGTGACAAGCGGGGCCGGACCGGCCCGGCCCCGCTTCGTCCGGCCCCGGTCGGCCCCGCCTCCCGGTCGGTAGCCGCCGTAGGCGTTCCGTGGCGTTGCGCGGTCCCGAAGCGGGGTGGAAGGCTGGAGTCAGGCACCGGCTCGGGGGATCGCCCGGGAACCGCGGCAGCGGTCCGGCGGCGGGCGGCGTCAGTGCTCCGTGTGGCGGCGGCCCGGCGCGGGCCCCGGTGTGAACGGGCCCGCCCCACCCCCTGGAGGTACCCGTGAAGAGCTCCGACGGCTGGGGAGACGACGTCTACCAGCCGGAACCATCCGAGCAGAGAGAGGACACGGGGCTGCTCGACGCCGAGGACACTCTGGAGTACGACGGCGTCGACGATCCCCTCGACCGCGGCTGGTCCCCTCCCGAGCGGCCCTGGGCCGTGGAGCACACCGGCGTCACGGCGGCGGAGCGGCTGCGGGGCGAGACGCTGGACCAGCGGCTCGCCGAGGAGCTGCCGGAGCCCGTCGCCCCGGACGGTGACGGTCTCGGGGACTGCCAGGGCACCGACGGGGAACTCCTGGACAACGAGGTCGGCGCCGCCCGCTCCGGCCGGCTCGTGGCCCCCGACGAGGGCGCGCACGAGGACGAGGAGAGCGCGCTGGTCGCCATGGACGTGGGCATCGACGGTGCGGCGGCGTCGGCCGAGGAGGCAGCCGTGCACATCGTCGACGAGGACGTCCTGCCCGGCTGATCGCGGAACCGACCCGAGCGGCACGAGGAGCATCCATGCAGCAGGAGAAGCACCCCGGCTACCGTCCCGTCGTCTTCCGCGACCGGGCCGCCGGTTACGCGTTCCTGACCCGGTCCACCGCGACCAGCGACCAGACCATCGAGTGGGACGACGGCGAGACCTACCCGGTCGTGGACGTGGAGATCTCCTCGGAGAGCCACCCCTTCTACACGGGCAAGGCCCGCACGGTGGACTCGGAGGGCCGGGTCGCCGCGTTCGAGCGCCGGTACGGCGGCCGCTGAGCCCTGTCCTCCGGCTCGGCCGGCGATTCAGATGACGTTGAGCGCGGCCGCGCAGCCCACCCCGCCGAGCAGCATGAACACCGGCATCAGCACCTTGAGCTCGACCCAGCTGCCCGCCCGGAACCGCATGAACTTCGGCGGACCGACCGGGTACCAGCGCTTGCGTCCTACGGGGATGGGCCACAGGACCGGGCAGCCGGAGACGGTCAGCGCGTCCCCGATGTCGTGCACGATCGCGCCGAGCACGACCGGCAGCCCCAGCCACAGGTACTCCTGGCCCGGCGCCGTGAACAACCAGTCCGCGCCGTTGCCGGGCTTGTCCAGGACGCCCGCGAGGATCCAGGCGCTGGCCGCGGCCAGCAGCCACACCAGCACTTCGCTGCTGGAGCCGCGCGTCGCCCGCCACAGCAGGCCCTCGATGGCCAGGACCATGTGCACGAAGAGGATCGCCAGCACTCCCCAGCGGTCACTGGTGATCGCCACGACCGAGGTTCCCGCACCGATCATGACCGCCCACAGCCAGGTGTGCGTGAGCGTCCGGTGCCCGCCGGAGCGACGCGGGTCGCCCTGCTTCTTGGTGGCCTTGTAGACGGCGTACGACAGCTTGTCGACGATCTCGCACAGCCAGCGCGACACCGGTCCGAAGGACCGGGAGATGGTGGCCGCCTTGTGGTCGAGGTCCGGGGCGAGCGCGGCACCGGCGCAGACCAGGGCACCGACGAGGAGGACCGGCCAGGGCATCGGGTGCCCGGCCGCCGCGGCCGCCGCACCGGCGCCGAGCCAGGCGGCGGCGCCCGACAGTGAGTGTGCTGGTCCCATCATCGGCGTTGCCCGCCCCATTCCTCGTGTACCGCTGTCCAGTTGACCGGCGCCCTGAGATCCCGTCGGCGACACAGCGTAGCGTTCGCGATCTTCGTGCCCGCAGCCGATTCCCGCATCGGGCAGGAGGCCAGGCAAGATGGGGGGCGTGACCCTCATCGATCAGCTGCCGCCGACCGCCGACCCCGACGCCCTGTACGAAGCCTTCGAGTCGTGGGCCGGTGAGCGGGGTCTCACGCTCTATCCCCACCAGGAGGAGGCGCTGATCGAGGTGGTCTCCGGCGCGAACGTGATCGTGTCGACGCCCACCGGGTCCGGCAAGAGCATGATCGCGGCGGGCGCGCACTTCGCCGCCCTGGCTCGCGACGAGGTCACCTTCTACACCGCCCCCATCAAGGCGCTGGTGTCGGAGAAGTTCTTCGAACTGTGCAAGATCTTCGGCACGGAGAACGTCGGCATGCTGACCGGCGACGCGTCCGTCAACTCCGACGCCCCCGTGATCTGCTGCACCGCCGAGGTGCTCGCGTCGATCGCGCTGCGCGACGGCAAGCAGGCGGACGTCGGCCAGGTCGTGATGGACGAGTTCCACTTCTACGCGGAGGGCGACCGCGGCTGGGCCTGGCAGATCCCGATCCTGGAGCTGCCGCAGGCGCAGTTCGTGCTGATGTCGGCGACGCTGGGCGACGTCTCCTTCTTCGAGAAGGACCTCACCCGCCGCACCGGCCGCCCGACGGCGGTGGTCCGCTCGGCGACCCGTCCGGTGCCCCTGTCGTACGAGTACCGCTACACCCCGCTCACGGAGACGCTCACCGACCTGCTGGCAGCCCGGCAGGCACCCGTCTACATCGTGCACTTCACGCAGGCGCAGGCCGTGGAGCGGGCGCAGGCGCTGATGAGCATCAACATGTGCTCGCGCGAGGAGAAGGAGCAGATCGCCGACCTGATCGGCAACTTCCGCTTCACCACCAAGTTCGGCCGCAACCTCTCCCGTTACGTCCGGCACGGCATCGGCGTCCATCACGCCGGCATGCTGCCCAAGTACCGCCGCCTGGTGGAGAAGCTCGCTCAGGCCGGCCTGCTGAAGGTCATCTGCGGCACGGACACCCTCGGCGTGGGCGTCAACGTCCCCATCCGCACGGTGCTGTTCACGGCCCTCACCAAGTACGACGGCACGCGCGTCCGCACGCTGCGCGCCCGGGAGTTCCACCAGATCGCGGGGCGTGCCGGGCGGGCCGGTTACGACACGGAGGGCTTCGTCGTCGCGCAGGCGCCCGAGCACGTCGTCGAGAACGAGAAGGCCCTCGCCAAGGCGGGCGACGATCCGAAGAAGCGCCGCAAGGTCGTCCGCAAGAAGGCCCCGGAGGGCTTCGTCGCGTGGTCGGAGCAGACCTTCGAGAAGCTCATCACGTCCGAACCGGAGCCGCTGACCTCCCGGTTCCGGGTGACGCACACGATGCTGCTGTCGGTGATCGCCCGCCCCGGCAACGCCTTCGAGGCGATGCGCCACCTGCTGGAGGACAACCACGAGCCGCGCAAGCAGCAGTTGCGGCACATCCGCCGGGCCATCGCGATCTACCGCTCGCTGCTGGACGGCGGCATCGTCGAGAAGCTCGACGAGCCGGACGCGAGCGGCCGCGGCGTCCGCCTCACCGTCGACCTCCAGCAGGACTTCGCGCTCAACCAGCCGCTGTCCACGTTCGCGCTGGCCGCGTTCGAGCTGCTGGACCCCGAATCGCCGTCGTACGCGCTCGACATGGTGTCCGTGGTCGAGTCCACCCTGGACGACCCGCGGCAGATCCTCGCCGCTCAGCAGAACAAGGCGCGCGGCGAGGCCGTGGCCGCGATGAAGGCGGACGGCGTCGAGTACGAGGAGCGCATGGAGCGTCTCCAGGACATCACGTACCCGAAGCCGCTGGAGGAACTGCTCTTCCACGCGTACGACACGTACCGCAAGAGCCACCCCTGGGTCGGCGACCATCCGCTGTCGCCGAAGTCGGTCATCCGTGACATGTACGAACGGGCGCTGACTTTCACGGAGTTGGTGTCCCACTACGAGCTGGCGCGCACCGAGGGCATCGTGCTGCGCTACCTCGCCAGCGCCTACAAGGCCCTCGACCACACCGTCCCGGACGACCTCAAGTCCGAGGACCTCCAGGACCTGATCGAGTGGCTGGGCGAGATGGTGCGCCAGGTCGACTCCAGCCTGCTGGACGAGTGGGAGCAGCTTGCCAACCCGGAGGAGATGACCGCCGAGGAGGCCCAGGAGAAGGCCGACGAGGTCAAGCCGGTCACAGCCAACGCGCGTGCCTTCCGCGTCCTGGTCCGCAACGCCATGTTCCGCCGGGTCGAGCTGGCCGCCCTCGACCAGGTCGGGGAACTGGGCGAGATGGACGCGGAGTCCGGCTGGGACGCCGACGCCTGGGGCGAGGCGATGGACAAGTACTGGGAGGAGTACGACGACCTCGGCACCGGCCCCGACGCCCGCGGCCCGAAGCTGCTGCTCATCGAGGAGGAGCCGGAGAACGCCCTGTGGCGGGTCCGGCAGATCTTCCACGACCCGAACGGCGACCACGACTGGGGCATCAGCGCGGAGGTCGACCTCACCGCCTCGGACGCGGAGGGCCGCGCGATCGTCCGCGTCACCGACGTCGGCCAGCTCTGAGCACAGGAGAAACGCACCGATGACGACGAATCCGGCCGAGAGGCTCGTCGACCTGCTCGACCTGGAGCAGATCGAGGTCAACATCTTCCGTGGCCGCAGCCCGCAGGAGTCCCTCCAGCGGGTCTTCGGCGGGCAGGTGGCGGGCCAGGCCCTGGTCGCCGCCGGCCGCACCACGGACGGCGACCGTCCCGTGCACTCGCTGCACGCGTACTTCCTGCGCCCGGGCATCCCGGGAGTGCCGATCGTCTACCAGGTCGAGCGGGTGCGCGACGGGCGGTCGTTCACGACCCGCCGGGTCACGGCCGTGCAGCAGGGCCGTACGATCTTCAATCTCACCGCCTCCTTCCACAAGCCGGAGGACGGCAGCTTCGAGCACCAGTTGCCGCCGGCCCGCAAGGTCCCGGACCCGGAGTCCCTGCCGACCGTCACGGACGAGATCCGGGAGCATCTGGGCGCGCTGCCCGAGCAACTGGAGCGGATGGCCCGCCGCCAGCCCTTCGACATCCGGTATGTGGACCGGCTGCGCTGGACCACGGAGGAGGTCGCGGACGCCGAGCCGCGCAGCGCCGTGTGGATGCGCGCGGTCGGGCCGCTCGGCGACGACCCGCTCGTACACACCTGCGCCCTCACCTACGCCAGCGACATGACCCTCCTGGACGCCGTCCGCATCCCGGTCGAGCCGCTGTGGGGCCCGCGGGGCTTCGACATGGCGTCACTGGACCACGCCATGTGGTTCCACCGCCCGTTCCGGGCCGACGACTGGCTGCTGTACGACCAGGAGTCGCCGATCGCGGTCGGCGGCCGCGGTCTGGCCCGGGGCCGGATCTACGACCGTGAGGGCCGGCTGGTCGTGTCGGTCGTGCAGGAGGGGCTGTTCCGCAAGCTGGACTGACCTGGCCCTTCGCCGATCGATGCCCGCGCCTTTCGGGTCTCGATCGCGCCCGTGACCGGATCCGGCGACCATGGCAGGAGGAGGCACTGCCGGCGTCACACGCCCGCCGATCCGGGAGGTGGCCACGCTGCCCACCGTGCTCGCCGTCGTCCTCGCGGTCTGCGCGGCCCTCGGCAACGCCGTCGCGACGGCGTTGCAGCGCAAGGCGGCGCTCACCGTGCCGCGCTCCCAAGGGCTGAGGGCCGGGCTGATCGCCGACATGCGGCGCCGGCCCGTCTGGATCGCCGACATCCTCGCGGCGCCTGGCAGACGGCGGCGCCGATCTACCCGCCGCGTGGGGGCTGCGCGGACTGACCAAGGCCGCCGCGCTGGAACTCGCGCCCGACCGGGTCCGGGTCTGCTCCGTGCATCCTGGCGCGATCCGTCCATCCTGGCGCGATCCGTACGGTGGCGCCCCCGCCGGCCCGGCGGCCGTCCTGGCTTCCGGCGACTGATCGGTCCGGTTTGGCAGGCATCCCGGCTTCCGGTGGCGGGCCGGTCCGGTCCGCCACCCTCCTGGCCCGGGCGACTGACCGGGCCCGTCCTGCCCGCCAGCCCTCCTGATCCCAGGCGACTGACCGGTCCCGTCGGCCCCGCCAGCCCACCCGACCCCAGGCGACCGACCGGCCCCGCCAGACCCGCCAGCCCACCCGACCCCAGGCGACCGACCGGCCCCGCCAGACCCGCCAACCCACCCGACCCCAGGCGACTGACCGGCCCCGCCCGCCCCCCGGTCGTCCTACCCCCGGCGACGGACCGGCCCCGGCCGGATCAGCCGTCCGGCTGGCACCGCGGGCACCACACCGTGCCGCGGCCCGCCATGCGGGACCGGCGCAGACCGGTGCCGCAGCGCGGGCACCTGGGGTCGGGATCGTCGCGATGGCCGGTGAGCCAGGAGTCCCGCGGCGGCACGCAGCCGGCGGTGACGGCGGACCGCAGGGTGCTGCGCATCTCGCTGTACAGGCGACGGCGGTCGTCCTGGGTGAGCTCACGCGCCCGGCGGTCGGGGCGCAGCCGGGCGCGCCACAGGATCTCGTCGGCGAGCAGGTTGCCGAGGCCGGCCAGGACGGACTGATCGGTGAGCGCGGTCTTCAGGTGACCACGGCGCGACGACAGCACGGCCTCGAACTCCCCGCGGTCCACCGCCATCGCGTCGGGGCCCTGCCGCCGAAGCAGCCGGTCGATGTCCGAGTCGTCGTGCGCCAGCCACAGGCCCTGGAGTTTGCGCTGGTCACGAAAGCGCAGCTGGCGGTTGCCGCTCAGCGTGAACAGCACGCGGTCGTGGGCCTCGACGGCATCGTCGGGACGACCGCAGAGCAGCCGGCCGGTCATGCCGAAGTGCAGTACCAGGGTGGGGCCTCCGGTGCGGGCGAGCAGCCATTTGCCGTGCCGCTCCGTCGTGCCGAACCGCCGGCCCTCCAGCGCGTCACGCAGGCCCCGCACCCCGACCCCGTGCAGGACGCCCGCGTCCCGTACCTCGACACGCCGCACGACCCGTCCCTTCGCACAGGACTCGAGCACCTGCCGGAAGCCCTCGACGTCGGGCAGTTCGGGCATGGCCGACGGGTCAGGTTTCCTGGAGGACGGACAACACGTTCCCCGCCGGGTCGGTGAACCACGCGATCAGGGGGCCGCCACCGCGGAAGATGCCCTTGTCGTCTGTCTTGAGGTGGTCGTAGCGCTCGAAACGCACCCCCCTTCTGCTCAGCTCGTCGACCGCCGCCTCGATGTCGTCGACGGAGAAGTTGAGAATGGTGTACGTCGCCGGCGTGTGCTCCTGCTTCGGGTACACCAGGATGTCCCGGTCACCCGCGATGTGCAGGATCAGCATGCCGTTCTCTTCAGAGACGCGGAGTCCCAGCGTGTCGCCGTAGAACTTCTTGGCCGCGTCGATGTCGTTCACGGAGAACCCGCTGTACGCCTTCGTCGAACCGAACATGATCGCCTCCCGGACATAGTCTCCTCATAGATCGGACCGGGACGCATCCGGAAACTCATCGCTTATCGGGCGGACAGCAGGGCGTGCGCCCTGCGCCCTGGCAGGGGCCAGGGTCATCCCGTAGGCCGTCGGCCTCTGCGGCGCAGCCAGCCCAAGAGGCCGTGGGAAGGCGTCTGGCCCGGGGGCGGGGGCGCGGACGGGGGTGCGAGCGGGGCTTCCGCCGGAGCCGTGACCGGCTCGGGTGCCGAGGTGGGGGCCGGCACCTGCTGGAGGGCCGGTTCCGGGGCCGGGCGTGGTGCCGGGTGTTGCCTCCTGGCCGTTTCCATCGTGTGGGCGAGGTCCGCGCGGAACCAGGCCACTTCGTCCGGCTCGCTCGCCGTCATGAGCTCCTGGGCCCGGTCCGCGGCGGGTGAGCCGGGCTCGCCGTGTGCCGGGAGCCGGGGGCGGCAGCGGTTCAGGTGGGCGCGCTCGTACGGGTCCTCGACGACGTCCACCACGTCGGCCGGGTCGAGGAGGCAGGCGACGGCCGCCGCGTGCGCCCACGGGTCGTCTCCCGCCTGCCTCAGCAGGAACCCGATGTGCCGTCCCCGCCAGTTGCGCGGCCGCCGGTCCATTCCCGCCCTCAGCCTTTCCCGCATCTCCGCGGGCGTGCGGCCGGTCAGCAGCCGGGCGTTGCTCTTGTCGGACGCGAACTGCCGTAGCTCCTCGGCCAGATAGAGCCAGACGACGGTGCGGTAACGGTTGAGGTAGAAACGCACGGGCACGAGCAGGCCGAAGCGCGCGAGGCTCGTGAACCTGGTGGGCGTCACGTCCATGAGCTTGGCGCCTTCGTTGGTGCCCACGGTCGCGACGCGTTCGCGCAGTGCGTCCGGAAAGCGGTCCTCGCCGCACAGCCGGTCGATCTCGGCGCGAGCGACCCGTCGGCCTCCGCCCCCTTCGTCGGGAACGGTCCGGATGAGCCCGAGATTCACTGCCAGGTCGAACTCGCCGCGCCTGAGGCCGAGTTCGCGGGCGGCCCGGCTCGGGGCACAGGTGAGGCGGTCGGGTTTCGCGATGGTGCCTGCCATGGTCGGTCTCCCCCGTGGAGTCAGCGGCTCACGCCGTGTGCGGTCGCCGTGAAAAAACCGTAGCCGCTTCGGCACATCTCGTGGCGAGCCTGTGGATAACTCCGCGGGGGTGACGAACGGGCAGGTCAGGCGTCCGTTTCCGGTTTCCGTTCGGGCCGGCGTGCATCCACGTCGAGATGCTCGCCGACCCGGTTGACGAGAAGGGTCATCTCGTATGCGATCTGGCCGATGTCGGCCTCCGCGCCGCTGAGGACGCACAGACAACTGCCCGTGCCGGCCGCGGTGACGAAGAGCACCGCCTCGTCGAACTCGATCATCGTCTGGCGTACGCTGCCCGCGCCGAAGTGCCGTCCCGAGCCCTTGGCCAGGCTGTGCAGTCCGGACGACACGGCCGCGAGGTGCTCCGCGTCCTCGCGGCGCAGTCCCGTGCTCGCGCCTGTCACCAGACCGTCGTTGGACAGGACCAGTGCGTGCCGCACCTCGTGGACGCGCTCGGTCAGGTCGTCCAGCAGCCAGTCCAGTCCCTGGTTCTGCGCCATGTTCCGATCTCCCCGTTTTCTCCCCGTGCGATTCTCCTCCTGGCCGGAGGATCTCCACGCCAGCCTTCCCCACGACCGCTGCCGGGGCAAGGAGGATGGGAGCCATGGCAGAGAAGATGACCGACGCGCAATGGCGGGAGTTCGTTTCCCACGGCACCCGCACCGGAAAGCTCTCCACGGTACGGGCCGACGGAAGCCCGCACGTGACCCCGATCTGGTTCGTCCTGGACGGCGACGAGCTGGTGTTCAACACCGGCAAGGACAGCGTGAAGGGGCGCAATCTCACCCGTGACGGCCGGGTCGCCCTGTGTGTGGACGACGACCGGCCGCCGTACTCCTTCGTGGTGCTGCGGGGCCGCGCCCGAGTATCGGAGGACCTCGACGAGATACGGCACTGGGCCACCCGCATCGGCGCCCGGTACATGGGCGAGGAGCGTGCCGAGGAGTTCGGCGCCCGCAACGGCGTCCCGGGCGAACTCCTCGTCCGTGTCGCCATCGGCAAAGTCCTGGCGGAGCGGGACGTCGCGGACTGACAGGGAAGCACCCCGGTCATCCGACCGAGTCGAGGAGCCGGGCGGTGTGCATCCGCCCGGCGTACTCGACGAGCCGGATCAGCACCTCCTTCCCTGAGTCCCGGTCCCGGGCGTCGCACAGCACCACGGGTGTGCCCCGGTCGAGGTCGAGGGCGCGCGAGACGTCCGGGGCGCCGTGCCGCCGGGCACCCGCGAAGCAGTTGACGGCCACCACGAACGGGATGCGCCGGTGCTCGAAGTAGTCGACCGCGGGGAAGCAGTCCTCCAGGCGACGGGTGTCCGCGAGGACCACCGCGCCGAGCGCCCCTTGCGACAACTCGTCCCACAGGAACCAGAACCGGTCCTGGCCCGGTGTGCCGAACAGGTACAGGGAGAGGCCCGAGCGGATGGTGATGCGTCCGAAGTCCATGGCGACGGTCGTGGTGGTCTTGTGGTCCACGCCGTCGGTGTCGTCCACCAACTGGCCGGCTTCGCTGAGCAGTTCCTCGGTACGCAGTGGCCGGATCTCACTGACGGCGCCGACCAGAGTGGTCTTGCCCACGCCGAACCCGCCGGCGACCAGAATCTTCAACGCCAGTGCGGACGTCTCGCCGCCGGTGGCGTCGGAGTGCTCGGAGTGCTCGGAGTGCTCGGAGTGCTCGGAGTGCTCGGAGTGCTCGGAGACCATTGATCACTTCTCTCGGGAGTGCCGGCAACTCGGGAGTGCCTGCAAGGGGTGAGGTGAGTACGTGGGTGATGTGCCGGCCTCTACAGCGCCCTCAGTCCCTCGATCACCTCGCGCAGAATGCGCTCGTCGGGCAGCTGTGCAGGTGGCACGGGGCGGCTGACGGTGACACAGCCGATTTCCAGGAGGTCGCCGAGGAGGACCCTGACGACGCCCACGGGCAGGTCCGCGCCCGCGGCGAGTTCGGCGACCGACTGGGTCTCCGTACGGCACAGGTCGAGGAGGGTCCGGTGTTCCGGACCGAGCGGGACGTCGTCCACGGCGGGTGCGGCGGGGTCCAGGGTGACCAGGGCGATCAGGTCGAAGCGCACGCCGGTGGGACCGGGCCGGGTGCGTCCGCCCGTCATGGCGTAGGGGCGGACGAGGGGGCCGGCCTCGTGGTCGTACCACTGGCTGCCCGGCTCGGGCGGGGCGCCCGTCATGTCCTCGGTCATCTGCGCGGACCGCCTTCTCGGTTCATCCGGCGGCGGGTGGCCGGGCGCCGCCACGGGGTGCCGTGCCGAGGTGCTCGCCGACGCGTTTGACCAGGCGTGCCACCTCGTAGGCCACGAGACCGATGTCGGCGGTCACGGCGGTGAGGAGGGCGAGGCAGGATCCGTCGCCGGCGGCGGCAACGAACAGGAATCCCTCGTCCATCTCCACCATGGTCTGGCGGACACCGCCGGCACCGAAGTGCCGTCCGGCCCCCTTGGCGAGGCTGTGGAAGCCCGAGGCGACCGCGGCGAGGTGCTCGGCGTCCTCGCGGCGGAGGTCGGTCGAGGCGCCCACGGCGAGGCCGTCGTTGGACAGCACCACGGCGTGCCGTATCTCGCTCACGCGGAGCACCAGATCGTCCAGCAGCCAGTCGAGTTCGCCGGAGCGCCGGGCGGAATGCGTGCTCGGGTCCTGGATCATGCGGGGTCTCCTTCGAAGCTGTCGCTGCCCTTCGGGCCGGGACTGGTTCCGCGGCCGGGTTGCCTGCCACCGCCGCGCGTCCAGCCGTCGCGGTACGCCGCCATGCGGTCCCGGACGAGCTCGGGGGTGCGGTCGTCGTCCCGGGGTGCGGGCGAGGGCGGCGGCTCCTCGGGGCGCCCTTCGCGCAGTTGGGGCGCGAGGCTGGCCTGTCGTACGCGACGTGGGAGGTCGTCGGAGCCTTCGGGCTGCTCCTGGGGCCGGTGCAGTCGCAAGGTGGCGACTCCTGGGGGTGGGGTGTGGCTCGTGGTGTTCGCGGCGGGCGGGACGGGAGCCACCAGGGCGCGCCGGTCGGCCGGTGCCGGGACGGCGTCGGGGACGGTGTCCTGGTGAGGGGTGTCGTCGGGCACGCGCGCGTGGGCGCGTGCCTCGGGCTGCCGCGCCTGCACCGCCGCACCGTGGGAACGTCCCGCCGCCTCCGTGTGCAGCAGGGCGGTGGGTACGAGGACGACCGCGGTGGTGCCGCCGTACGGCGAGGTCCTCAGGTGGACCTTGATGTCGTGCCGGGCGGCGAGCCTGCTGACCACGAACAGGCCGAGCCGGTCGCTGTCGAACAGGTCCAGCGCCTCGGACTGTTCGATGCGGCGGTTGGCCTCGGCGAGAGCCTCCTTGCCCATGCCGAGGCCGCGGTCCTCGACCTCGACGGCGTAGCCGTTGCCGACGGGTTCGCCGGTGACGCGCACGCGCGTGTGGGGCGGCGAGAACTGGGCGGCGTTCTCGATGATCTCGGCCAGGAGGTGCGTGAGGTCGGCCACCGCCGCGCCGACGACGGCCGCCTCGGGGAGTTGCCGCACCTCCACGCGCGCGTAGTCCTCCACTTCGGAGACGGCCGCGCGGACCACGTTGGTCAGGGAGACGGGCATCCGCCAGGCCCGGCCGGGGGCCGCTCCGGACAGGATGATCAGGCTCTCGGCGTGGCGCCGCATACGGGTGGTGAGGTGGTCGAGGCGGAAGAGGTCGCTCAGTTCGTTGGGGTCGTCGGAGCGGCGTTCCATGCTGTCGAGGAGGCTCAGCTGCCGGTGGACGAGGATCTGACTGCGGCGGGCGAGGTTGACGAAGACGCCGGAGATACCGCTGGCGAGTTCGGCGCGCTCGACGGCGGCCCGCAGCGCGGCACGGTGGACGGTGCCGAGGGCCTCGGCGACCTGCCCGGTCTCGTCCTCGGCGGCCGGTCCCGGGGGTGCCTCGGCGCGGATGTCGATCTCCTCGCCCGCGCGCAGTCTCCCCATGGCCTCGGGGAGTTTGCGCCGGGCGATCTCCAGTGCGCTGTTGCGCAGGCTCACGAGCTCCACCACGAGGCCGCGGCCGATGCGTACGGAGATGACGAGTGAGGCGGCGACGGCGGCGAGGCCGAGCAGGACGGCTGCGCCGGCCGGGGTGAGCAGTCCCCGGGTGAACGGGTCGGCCCGCTCCGCGACGTCACGTGCGGCGTCGTCCTCGATCGTGCGCATGCCGTCCTGCACGCGCGCGTGGACGGTGTTCCAGGTGCTCTCGGGCGCCGCCTTGATCGCGTTGGTACCTGGCCGGCCGGCGAGGATCCCGTCCTCGGCGTCGCGCAGCCCGGCGTAGGCGCTGCTGTCGGCGAGGGCGTTCCACGCGGAGCGTTCGGTGCCGCGCAGGTCGGCGAGGGCCGACTCCGTCAGGGTGCGGCGCAGCTCGACGGCGCCGGTGAAGAGCCGGAGCCGCTCCCCGGTCAGGGTTCCGGACAGCCGGGCACTCGCCAGCAGCGCGCCCTCCCGGGCCAAGGCCTCGGCGGCGCGGGAGAATTCCAGCAGCACGCGCGCGTCGGAGCCGAGGTCGGCGTCCTGGATGCCGGTGAGGGCACCGCCGACGCCGAGAGCCTCGGAGATGGTCCGGGTGTAGCGGTCGTACGCCTCGGCCCAGCCTGCGCGCCGGTCCCGCACCTCGGTCCGCAGCGGACGCAGTCGCTCGGCACCCGTGACGAACGCCTCCAGCCGGCGGGCGACTCCGGCGGGCAGCTCCTCACTGTCGGCCACGGTGCTGTTCTCGCCGAGCCGCAGTTTCGCGACGGCCCGGTCGGTGCGCCGGGCGAGTTCCTCCAGTTCGTCGGTCCCTGTGGCGGAGGGGTCGGTGGCGCGGCGTACGGCGGCCGTGCGTTCGGCCTGGAGGGCGGCGACCGTGGCGGAGACGGGCGCGCGGACCATGGCGTCCACGCGCTGGACCTGCCGCAGCCGCGCGACGTCCTGGGCGGTGGTGACGGTGGCGTGGGCCCACAGGGCCAGGAGGGAGACGACCGGCACCATCAGCAGGCAGACGATCTTGGCGCGCACGGTACGGGGGCGTATGTGCCAGCGCTCCGCGCGCGTGGACGCTCCGTCCGGTGCGGCCCCCGGGAATGCCTCGGCACCCTCGTCGGCCGGCGGTCCGGCGTGCGCGCGACGACCGCGCACGGGCGGGGGCGGCGCCTCGGCGCCGGCTGAGGGGGTCCTACGGGTTGTACGCATGGACTCCTCGCTCGGGGGGGTCGGGGCGGCTCACCCCGGGTTCAGGGCGTGCCGTCCGGGCTTCGGGATCTGCCGCCGGGACCGGGGACGTGCCGTCCAAACCGTGGGGCGTGCCGTCCAGGCCGCGGGTCGTGCCGTCCAAACCGTGGGGCGTGCCGTCCAGGCCGCGGGTCGTGCCGTCCAGGCCGCGGGTCGGGGCGTCCAAGCCGCGGGCGGGCCGTTCGGAGGGCCTGTCGCCCGCCCCGCCGGGCCTCGGTCGCGGCTAACGGGCGACGCTCTCGACCGGGCGCTGGGCCGACGCGGACGCCTCACGCTCCCCTGCCGTCGGCGACAGCGCGACGAAGGCGGAGGTCAGGAAGAGGTAGGACCCGAGGCCGACGGCGAGGGGGAAGATGAACTGCATCGCCGTGGCCCCGGGCAGTGCCTCCCCGGAGGGCGTCACGCGCACGCTCACCGCGAACATCCCGGTGTAGTGCATGCTGCTGACGGCCGCGCCCATGATCAGGGAGGCGACGGTGACCGCGACGGGCGACTTGATGTTGAGCGCCGCCCACAGGGCCGCCGTCGCGGCGACGACGGCGATCAGGACGGAGAGTCCGACGAGCACCGGGGCATAGGTGACGTCACCGTGCAGGCGGACGGCCGCCATGCCCAGGTAGTGCATGCTCGCGACGCCGAGGCCGGTGGTGAGCCCGCCGATCAGCAGGGCCCGGCCGCGGTCCCGGCTGTAGCCGACGGCGAAGACGCCGGCGCAGACGACGATCATGGCGACGAGCAGGCTCAGCAGGGTGAGCGGCACGTCGTAGCGGATATCGGTGCCGGCGACGCTGAAACCGAGCATGGCCACGAAGTGCATGGTCCAGATGCCGGTACCGATCGCCGAGGCGGCGGTGACGAGCCAGTTGCGGCGCGAACGCCCGGTCGCGGCGAGCGCGCGGACGGTGCAGCGCAGCCCGAGGGCGGCGCCGATGCAGGCCATCACGTACGACAGCACGGGGGTCAGCCACCCCAGGGCGGCGTGGTCCAGGTGTCCCATGGCCCCGGGACGCTAGACCCGGCAGGGGCGCCCGAAGGGGGCGCATTTCGAAAGGTGTTGGAATATGACGCAAGGATGTACCGGAACGATCGGGTCACGCTCGAACGTGTGCACTGAGGCGTCATCCGTGCCGGTGAGGAATCATGCCGTGCATGAGCGACGACCAGACGCGTGTCCAGGAGTTCTTCACCGCCCGCGCCGCCGACTGGGACAGCCGGTTCCCCGACGACGGTCCGGCCTACGCGGCCGCGGTCGCCGGGCTCGGACTGCGCGCGGGCGACCGCGTGCTCGACGCGGGGTGCGGCACCGGACGCGCTCTGCCTCCGCTGCGTGCCGCCGTGGGGCCCTCGGGGGTGGTGCTCGGGGCCGATCTGACCCCGGCCATGCTGCGGGAGGCCCGGCGGGCCGGACGGGACCGTGACGGGGCGTTGCTGCTCACGGACATCGCCGCGCTGCCGCTGCGATCGCACTCGCTGGACGCCGTGTTCGGGGCGGGCCTGATCTCGCACCTGCCGAGTCCGGCCGAGAACCTGCGGGAGCTGGCGCGCGTGGTGCGTCCCGGTGGTGTGCTGGCGCTGTTCCACCCGATCGGCAGGGCGGCCCTGGCCGCGCGCCACGGCCGCCCGCTCACCCCCGACGACCTGCGTGCCGAGCCCAACCTCCGGCCGCTGCTGGCCGGTTCGGGGTGGCGCATGACGTCGTACGTCGATGAGGACTCCCGCTTCCTGGCACTCGCCGTCCGCGAGGACTGAGCCGCCGCGTCACCCGGCCTCGCCACAGCCCCGCCACCCGGCCGCGGCACGCGGTTTCGTCGTCACCCGGCCTCGGCGTCCGACGCCGCCACGTGCCGCACGGGACACCACCGGAGGCCCGGGACCGGGCGCGTGCCCAGGTCGGCGAGCCGGTAGCCGTACGGGTAGCCCTTGATCTCCCAGTTCTGCCGGGCGAAGTGCGGGGCGCGCCGGGGCGGCAGCAGACGGACGGCGCGGCCCCGCAGCCGTACCGCGCGACGCACCCACGCGCGCGTGGCGTCGCTCGGCGGCGTGTAGCGGAAGGCACGCAGCAGCGCGTCGTCGAGCAGCGCGAGGGTCGTGGTACGCAGCAGCGGGGCGAGCGGGCGCGGGTACCAGGAGGACATCAGGTCGAGCGTGGCGTCCGAGACCCGCCGTGCCTCTTCGTCCCAGGCGAAGTGGGCCGCCTCGTAGCCGTCGAGGCAGGTCTCGAACTCCTCGTAGGTCTCGGGGATGTCCTTGATGCCCATGTGCCGGCCCAGCGTGCGGTAGTGGATGACACTGGCGACGATCTCGTGGCGCGACATCCTGCGCCACCCGTAGGCGTCGATCCACCGTTTGGGCACCACGACGAACGTGCAGAGCACGTAGCGCATGTCGTCGTTGCTGATGTCGTAGCTGCGGTGCATCTGGTTGATGCGGCGGATCGCGGTGTTGCCCTGGTCGCTGCCGAAGCCGTGCTCGACCACGGCGTCCAGCAGCAACGACGTGTCGTCGTAGCGCTTCTGCGTCCGCTCCGTGAGCTCCGCCGTCTCGGCGAGCAGCCGGCCGATGCCCGGGACGGCGTACGTGCGGTACAGGGCCAGCTCCAAGGCACGGGTGAAGTCCCAGGGGAACTCGTACGCCACGCTCAGCCGGTAGATGTCCGTGGCCTGCCGGTACGGGTCCATCCGCCGAATCTGTTCCAGCCGCGCGAAGCGCTTCACAGCACCCTCCCCCTTATGTCACCGGACGTCCAACTCTACGTTGGTGGACGGGAGATGACCGGCAGGCGGGACATCCGTCCAGGGGAAGGTGGTCAGCATGTGGGGCAAGGTCCGCAAGGCCGGAGGCAGAGTTGCTCATGCCATGCGCACGGAGACGAAGGCCGGCGGGGACAAACGTCCGCACAACCTTTTCGAGGCGGCCGCGGCCTACGTCACGGCGAGCGCGGAGGACGACCAGGAGCGGGCCGACGAGGCGGCCGGGTGGGTGTCGCCCGAGGCGCTGTCGTTCGGGGTGAACGAGCTGGCCGGCCGGGCCGTCGTCGCGCTCGCGCGGGAACGCGGCGAATCGCCCCGGACCGTGGCCCGAGAGTTGCTGGGGCTGCCGGCGGAGTGACGCGCCCGGCCAGGACGGCCGATTCGCCCCGTCCGCCGGAAAACGGCAGCTCCGAGTGTGCTTGCGAGGCCGTGACAAGCGGCTTCCGCGCACACTAGGGTGCGCGCCGGTGGACGAACCGATGGGGAGGCTGGGATGGCCGGGACGGACGAGGACGCCGCCGACGACGCGCTCTATGTGCTCACGGCGGTGCTGCTGACGCCGGCGAAGTTCCCGAGCGTGCTGGGCGACGACTATCCGGAGGCCTGCGCGGCGCTCGGCCTCCCGCCGCTCGCCGACGGGTACGGGCTGGTGCTCGGCCAGGACGGCGACGGCGCCCGATGGACCGTGGTCATCGACGACGTCTCCCTGGTGGCCGTCGCGATCGCGTCCTGGGACTGCGGGATGGAGTACGAGCTGTCGCCCGACGAGCGCACCGTCGTCGCGGCGCTGCCCGGCTGGCCCCTCGCGGTCGCCGTCGCGGCGCCCGGCGTGCCGGCGCCGCACGATCCCGGCCCCGAGGCCGACGACCGGCCCCCGCTCGCTCCGCCGGACACCACCGTCTGGGGCCCGGCCCAGCGGCGCCTGGGCGCGGACGAGATCGCGCTTCAGTGGGCGGTGTGGCGGGAACAGGTCGACGACTCGGCCTTCCCGGCACCGGGGTCCTCGGCGACGCCGGGTGACGGAGGTGCGTCGGCCGACGGTGTGGACGGAGGCGGGGAGAGCGGGCAGCAGGGCCACAGCGGCATCCGGCGCGTCCTCGCGGAGGCCCGCACCTACATCGACTCGCCGCCGCCGCTGGGCCGGGTCCGGTCGTCGTTCGCGCCGGGTGACGCGCGGACCCTGCGGGCCGACGGTCCCGGCTGGTCACTCGTGGCCAGGACCGACGACATCGCCTTCGTGCTGCTGGACGAGGAGCCCGGCGAGGTCCTGCCGGTGGGCCGGGGGCCGGAGCTGCCGGGTCTCCTCGCGGCCCTCGACAAGATGGCCGTACGGCCGAACTGAGCCGGTGCGGCCTTCGGCCGCGCCGGTCATCAGCGCGTCAACGGCCCAGCTCCTTGCGGGTGGCGCGGCGCAGCCTGCGCCGCTGCGAGGGGTCCAGCGTGAGATACGCGGCGGCCGGGACTCCCAGGATGATCAAAAGCGATGCCCACCAGGGCAGCCAGATCAACAGGATGAGCCCGACTGCCACGCCGCCTGCGGCGATCTTGGCGTTCTTGGACATGATGTCGCCTCCTTCGCGGCCACTGCCGCTCTCTGTCTCGAAAACGGGCCCGCGCTTGCGACGGTTCCGGACCGCGACCCTGAGACATCCCTGAGACGCGCCCCCTCCGCACCCCGGAGACCTCTATGGTGACCCAGCTCACAGCAAAGTCATATCCAGAGGTGGCAGGAAGTGCTGTACCCTCGGCGACTCTGACTCACTAGTCAAATTTGAGGAACCAGCCATAGCCGAGCATCCGACTCCCCCGGCACCCTCCTGCGACCTCTCCGAACTGGCCCACTGCTGCGCCGTGTTCCTGCCCGGCGATCCGGCCCGCACAGGCAGCGTCGCCTTCTGGCGGCCGGACGGCGAGACCCCTCCGGCCACGGCGTCGGCTTCGGCGTCTGCTTCTGCCGCGTCCGTCAGGCACCTGACCGTCGTCGTGCCCTGCGTCGACGGGGTCGAGCCGCAGAGCGTGCCCGCCGTCCTGGTGCCGGTACGCACCGCCCTGCCGGTCCTCATACGCGCGCGTACCGGCGCGCGGGGACACCGGACCACCGTGTTCTGGGGCGCGGCGGCCGCGCACGCCCTGCACCTCGTGGCGCGCGGACTGCTGCTGCCGGGGCTGTCCTCCGGCGACCACGACGCCTGGCGCGCGGGCCCGCTGCGCGCCCAGGACATCGAGGCCGTGCGCCGCCTGGCCGCCGCGATGCCGCCCGAGGCGCACGCCGTGCCGTTGCCGGGCGCCGGGCCGCTGCGGCTGCCCGACCCGGAGCAGCTCCTGTGCGCCTTCCTCGACGCGGTCGCCGACACCCTGCCCCGCTCCCCCGCCGCGCCGATGGTCACCGGCGGACCCGCCTACGCGTCACCCGAGCCGGTGCGGCTGCCCGAGCAGCGTGCGTGGGCCGCCGACGTCGCCGCGGGCCACGACGCGGGGGTGCGGCTGTCGCTGCGGATCGAGGCGGACGGCCTGACGGACTCGGCGGACGTCGACGCGGACGTGACGTTCCGGGCCGTGCTCCAGGTGCACAGCGTGAACGACCCCGCGCTCGTGGCGGACGCCACCGACGTCTGGGCCGGCGCCGGAGGCGAGGCCTTCGGCCCGCGCGCGCGGATGGACGCCCTGCTCGCCCTGCGCCGCGCGGCCCGGGCCTGGACCCCGCTCACGCCCCTGCTGTCGGCGACCGTGCCGGACGCGGTCGAGCTCGCCGACGAGGAGGTCACCGAACTGCTCGGCGCGGGCGCCCGGGCGCTGGCGGCGGCTGGAGTGGACGTGCACTGGCCGAAGGGACTGACCCGCGAGCTCACCACGCGCGCGGAGGTGGGGCCTTCCGACGACGAGCCGGACTCCGGCAAGGCCTTCGCCGCCATGCCGTCGTTCCTGTCCGCCGACGCGCTGCTCGCCTTCGACTGGTCGTTCGCGCTGGGCGACCGGCGGCTGAGCCGCGAAGAGCTGGACCGGCTCGCCGAGGCCAAGCGCCCTGTGGTGCGGCTGCGCGACCAGTGGGTCCTGATCGACCCTCAGGAGGTACGCCTGGCCCGCTCCCGGCAGGATCACAAGGTGACGCCGGTGGACGCGCTTGGCGCGGCCCTGACGGGCTGGGCGGAGGTGGACGGGCGCCGGGTCGAGGTGCGGCCCACCGGATGGCTGGCGGCCCTGCGGGAGCGGCTCGCCGACCCCGAGGCGCAACAGCCGGTGGAGCAGCCGGCCGCCCTCGCGGCCACCCTGCGGGACTACCAGCGGCGGGGCCTGAACTGGCTCGCCGGTATGACCTCGCTGGGCCTCGGCTGCTGCCTCGCCGACGACATGGGGCTCGGCAAGACGGTCACGCTGATCGCCCTGCACCTGCACCGGCAGACCGACACCCGGTCCGCCGGGCCCACCCTGGTGGTCTGCCCGACGTCCCTGATGGGCAACTGGCAGCGGGAGATCGAGCGGTTCGCGCCCGGCACACCCGTGCGGCGCTTCCACGGCGCGCGGCGCGGCCTCGACGGCCTGGCCGACGGGGAGTTCGTACTCACCACGTACGGCACGATGCGCCTGGACGCGCCCCGGCTCGCCGAGGTGCCGTGGGGCATGCTCGTGACGGACGAGGCCCAGCACGTGAAGAACCCGCACTCCTCGACCGCGCGGGAGCTGCGTTCCATCGGCGCACGCGCGCGCGTGGCGCTCACCGGCACCCCGGTGGAGAACAACCTGTCGGAGCTGTGGGCGATCCTCGACTGGACCACCCCGGGGCTGCTGGGCCGGCTCGGCACCTTCCGCAGGCGGTACGCGGAGGCCGTCGAGGGCGGTCGGGACCCAGGCGCCGCGGACCGGCTGGCCCGGCTCGTACGGCCGTTCCTGCTGCGCCGCCGCAAGTCGGATCCGGGGATCGCGCCCGAGCTGCCGCCGAAGACGGAAACCGATCACGCCGTGTCGCTCACCCAGGAGCAGGCAGGCCTGTACGAGGCCGTGGTGCGCGAGGCACTCGCGGAGATCTCCGGCGCCGACAGCATGGCGCGGCGCGGACTGATCGTGAAGCTGCTGACCGGTCTGAAGCAGGTCTGCAACCACCCGGCGCAGTACCTCAAGGAGGAGCGGCCGGTGATCGCCGGGCGCTCGGGGAAGCTGGAGCTGCTGGACGAACTGCTCGACACGATTCTCGCCGAGGAGGCGGGCGTGCTGGTCTTCACGCAGTACGTGCAGATGGCCCGCCTCCTCGAACAGCACCTTGCCGCCCGCGGCACGCCCTCGCAGTTCCTGCACGGCGGGACGCCCGTCGCCCAGCGCGAGGCCATGGTGCGGCGCTTCCAGGACGGCGAAGTGCCCGTGTTCCTGTTGTCGTTGAAGGCGGCGGGCACCGGCCTGAACCTCACCCGGGCCGAGCACGTCGTGCACTACGACCGCTGGTGGAACCCGGCCGTCGAGGCCCAGGCGACCGACCGCGCCTACCGCATCGGCCAGACCCGGCCCGTGCAGGTGCACCGGATCATCGCCGAGGGGACCATCGAGGACCGCATCGCCGAGCTGCTGGCCCGCAAGCGGGAGCTGGCGGACGCGGTCCTGGGCTCCGGCGAGGCCGCCCTCACGGAGCTGACGGACGCGGAACTGGCGGATCTGGTCGAACTGCGAGGGGGCCTGCGATGACTCGGTACGACGGTGACACGGAGCGCACGTTCGCCGCGCTGCCGCCCGCGCGCGGGCGGGGCTTCGCGCAGACCTGGTGGGGTCAGGCGTGGCTGAAGGCGCTGGAGGACACGGCACTGGACTCGGCGCAGCTCAAGACGGGCCGCCGGCTCGCGCGCGCGGGCGCGGTCGGCGCGGTGTCGGTGCGCCCGGGGCGGCTCACGGCCGTCGTCCAGGACCGCGACCGCACGGCGCACCGGGCCGATGTCCTGCTGGAGGAGCTGTCGCCCGGACAGTGGGACCGCTTCCTGGACATGGCCGTGGAGCGGGCCGGTCATGTGGCGGCGCTGCTCGACCGGGAGATGCCGCCGCATCTGGTCGAGGACGCGGCGGCCGCGGGCGTCGAACTGCTGCCGGGCCTGGGCGATCTGGAGCCGGAGTGCGGATGTGGAGCCTGGGACCACTGCGGGCACACGGCGGCGCTCTGCTACCAGGTGGCGCGACTGCTGGACCAGGACCCGTTCGTCCTGCTCCTGATGCGGGGACGCGACGAAGCGACCCTGCTGAATGATCTCCAGTCGCGCAGCGGCACGTCCGCCGCGGAGCGTCCCGGCCAGGAGGGCGTGGACGCGGCCGAGGCGTACGCGGCCGGCGACATCCTGCCTCCGCTGCCGCCCCTGCCCGAACTCCCCGACGAGCCGGGGGTACCGCCGTCGCTGGACGCCGAGACGCCGCCCGCTCCGGGCATCGACCCGGCCGCGCTTGAGTTCCTGGCCGCGCGGACCGCCGTCCAGGCGCACCGACTGCTCGCGGAGTCACTCCGGGACGCGGCCGAACGCGACGCTCCCAGCGAGGATCTGACGGTCTCGGAAGACGCCGTACGGCTGGCCGCGGGCGAGCCCGGGCCGGTGGTGGCGGACCGTCTGGCCGAGGGGTCGGGGCGTGGCCGGGAGGGGCTGGCAGCGGCGGCCCGTGCCTGGCGCCAGGGCGGTACGACCGCGTTGTCCGTGCTCGACGAGGAGTGGAAGGTCGAGGGCGAGAAGCTCGCACGCGCGCGTGCCGCCCTGGAGTCGGCCTGGGACGCGGACGAGCGGCCGGAGCTGCGGGCGCGGGGCAACCGCTGGACGGTCGTCGGCGCGCCGGTCCAGCTGCGCCTCGGCCGGGACGGCCGGTGGTGGCCGTACCACAAGGAACGCGGCCGCTGGCTACCCGCGGGAGGCGCCGCGCAGGATCCGGCGACGGCACTGACGTCGGCGCAGCTCGCCGCCGGAGACGGAGCCGCTCTGAGCTCAGGGCAGTAGCTCGCCGGTGTCCAGGGACGGGAGGAGCGATTCGAGGTCGTTCGGCAGGTCGCTCGGCAGCTGGCTGGGAAAGCCCGAGGGCAGCAGGGTCGGCAGCTTGCTGGGTAACTCGGTGGGCAGCTCCGTGGGCATGCCGAAGGACGGAGCGGACGTGCCGCTCGTGCTCTCGGTGGGCAGCTCCGTGGGCATGCCGAAGGACGGAGCGGACGTGCCGCTCGTGCTCTCGGCGGGCGGCTCCCGGTCCGGCGAATCGTCGCTTCCCCTGGCCATCAACACCACGAGGAACACGGCTGCGACGGCCACGAGTACGGCGAGCAGGATGAGCACGGGGTTCCGGCGGCGGGGAGGCCCGGGCGGACGAGGCGGTACGGGCGGCATGGCCATACCGACCAGAATCGCCGCACACCGCCCAAGGCGGGAAGGGCGCACGGAAGTTGATACGCGTTCATGGCGTGGACCGCACGATTCCGGAGCAGGGACGCTGATTCCGGAGCATGACGGACCGTGATCCCGGAGCATGACGGACGCTGGTTCCGGAGCTTGTCGGCCCCGTCGGCCGGTCACGCACCCCGTGACCGGCCGACGTCCCGCACGCGCGCGCGCTCAGCCGCGTGCCCCCAGCAGGTGGTCCATCGCCAGCTGGTCCAGACGCTCGAAGGCCATGCCGCGGGCGGCGGCCGCCTCGACGTCGAAGGCCTCGAAGGCCGACCGGTCGGCGAGCAGGGCCTGGAGGCCGTCCGCGGCGGTGGGCTGGGCCAGCTCGTCCAGGCGGGCCGCGCGCAGGGCCTCCTGGACCTCCGGGTCGGCGCGGAAGGCGGCGGCGCGCTCCTTGAGGATGAGGTAGTTGCGCATGCAGCCGGCCGCCGAGGCCCACACCCCGTCGAGGTCCTCGGTCCGCGGCGGCTTGAAGTCGAAGTGCCGCGGGCCGGTGTAGCCGGCCGACTCCAGCAGGTCGACCAGCCAGAACGCCGCCCGCAGGTCACCGGCGCCGAAGCGCAGGTCCTGGTCGTACTTGATGCCGGACTGGCCGTTGAGGTCGATGTGGAACAGCTTGCCCGCCCACAGGGCCTGCGCGATGCCGTGCGGGAAGTTGAGCCCGGCCATCTGCTCGTGCCCGACCTCGGGGTTGACGCCGTACAGCTCCGGACGCTCCAGGCGCTCGATGAACGCCAGGGCGTGGCCGACGGTCGGCAGCAGGATGTCGCCGCGCGGCTCGTTCGGCTTGGGCTCGATCGCGAAGCGCAGGTCGTAGCCCTGGGAGGTGACGTACTCGCCGAGCAGGTCGAAGGCCTCCTTCATCCGGTCCAGGGCCACGCGGACGTCCTTGGCGGCGCCCGACTCGGCGCCCTCCCGGCCGCCCCAGGCCACGTACACCTGAGCGCCGAGCTCGACAGCGAGGTCGATGTTGCGGATGGTCTTGCGCAGCGCGTAGCGGCGCACGGCACGGTCGTTGGCGGTGAACGCGCCGTCCTTGAAGACCGGGTGCGTGAAGAGGTTGGTGGTGGCCATCGGGACCTTCATGCCCGTGGCGTCCAGCGCCTGCCGGAAGCGCTTGATGTGGGCCTCGCGCTCGGTGTCACTCGAGCCGAACGGGATCAGGTCGTCGTCGTGGAAGGTGACGCCGTGGGCGCCGAGCTCGGCCAGTCGCTGCACCGTCTCGACCGGGTCGAGCGCACGCCGCGTGGCGTCGCCGAAGGGATCCCGTCCCTGCCAGCCGACGGTCCACAGTCCGAAGGTGAACCTGTCCTCGGGGGTGGGCTGGTAGCTCATGCCGCGGCTCCTTGCTCGCTGAGGCTATTTCGTCATGCCGATTTACAAATTAGTATGCGAGCACCTTCCTGGGAAGAGACAAGGTGTCTCGGGACGAGAGCAAAGGGAGAAGCCCGATGTCAGCAGCCGAGGGTCCGCTCGTCGTCGGCGTGGACTCGTCCACCCAGTCCACCAAGGCGCTGGTCGTCGACGTGGCCACCGGCCGGGTCGTCGCGACCGGCCAGGCACCGCACACCGTTTCCTCGGGGGCCGGGCGGGAGAGCGATCCGCGCCAGTGGTGGGACGCGTTGTGCGAGGCCCTGCGCCAGTGCGGCGAGGCGGCGCACGAGGCCGCCGCGGTGTCGGTCGGCGGGCAGCAGCACGGCTTGGTCACGCTGGACGAGCGCGGTGAGCCGGTCCGTCCGGCCCTGCTGTGGAACGACGTGCGCTCGGCGCCGCAGGCGCGCAGGCTGACCGAGGAACTGGGCGGCGCGAAGTTCTGGGCCGAACGCACCGGCAGTGTCCCCGCCGCCTCCTTCACGGTCACCAAGTGGGCCTGGCTGGCCGAGCACGAGCCGGAGGCGGCGCGCGCCACGAAGGCCGTGCGCCTCCCCCACGACTACCTCACCGAGCGGCTCACCGGGCAGGGTACGACCGACCGCGGCGACGCCTCCGGGACGGGCTGGTGGGCGTCCGGGACGGAGTCGTACGACGAGGAGATCCTGGCGCACGTGGGGCTCGACCCGGCCCTGCTGCCCCGTGTGGTCCGGCCCGGCGAGGTGGCGGGCACGGTGCGCGACAGCCATGATCTGCCGTTCTCCAAGGGCACCCTGGTCGCCCCCGGCACCGGCGACAACGCCGCCGCCGCGCTGGGCCTCGGGCTGCGTCCGGGCATGCCGGTGATGAGCCTCGGCACCTCGGGCACGTTGTACGCGGTGTCGCAGCGGCGGCCCGCCGACCCCAGCGGCACGGTGGCCGGTTTCGCCGACGCCCGGGGCGACTGGCTGCCGCTGGCCTGCACCCTGAACTGCACGCTCGCCGTGGACCGCGTCGCCGCGCTGCTGGGTCTGGACCGCGAGGCCGTCGAGCCGGGCACGGCCGTGACGCTGCTGCCCTACCTGGACGGCGAACGCACCCCGAACCTGCCGAACGCCTCCGGCCTGCTGCACGGCCTGCGCCACGACACGACCGCCGGCCAGCTGCTCCAGGCCGCCTACGACGGTGCCGTCCACTCTCTGCTCGGTGCGCTCGACCTGGTCCTGGACCAGGACGCGGACCCCTCGGCGCCTCTGCTGCTGATCGGCGGCGGAGCTCGGGGCGAGGCCTGGCAGCAGACCGTACTGCGGCTGTCGGGGCGTCCCGTGCAGGTGCCCAAGGCCAAGGAGCTGGTGGCGCTCGGCGCCGCCGCGCAGGCGGCCGGGGTGCTGACCGGGGAGGACCCGGCGGCGGTCGCCCGGCGCTGGAACACGGCGGCCGGGCCGGTGCTCGACGCCGTCGAGCGGGACGAGGAGACGCTGGCCAGGATCGCCGGGGTACTCTCCGACGCGGCTCCGCTGCTGGAGCGGCCCACGGACACCCACTGAGGACTGGCGTCAGGCATGACCGCACCGCTGCACGAGGCCCGTCCGGCCGGGCCGGGGCGCGCCCTGCCGGACACCCAGCGGGGCATGCGCCGTCGCAACCTCGCCCGTGTCCTGCACGCCGTCCGTGCCGAGGGGCCGCTGTCCCGGGCCGCTGTCGCCTCACGGATCGGCCTGACCCGGGCGGCGGTGTCGACGCTCGTCGACGAACTGATCCGCTCGGGCCTGCTGGAGGAGCTGGGGCCCGAACGGCCCGGCCGGGTGGGCCGCCCCGGCTCCGCGCTCGCGTTGAGCGGACGCGGCCCGGCGGGGATCGGCGCGGAGGTCGGCGTCGACCATCTCGCGGTCTGCGCCGTGGACCTGCGCGGCACGACCCGGTCGCGGGCGATACGCCAGGGCGCGAACCGCGGCCGCTCCCCCGAGCCGGTGCTCGCCGAGCTCACCGAACTCATCGGCCGGGTCGTCGCCGAGGCGGAGGGCGAGGGCCTGTGGCCGGCCGGTCTCGCCGTGGCCGTGCCCGGTCTGGTGGCGCGCGACGCCCGGACGGTCGTGCGCGCCCCGAACCTCGACTGGCACGACACGGACCTCGGTGACTTTCTTCCGGCGGACCTCCCGCTGACCGTGGACAACGAGGCCAACTTCGGGGCGCTCGCCGAACTCTGGCTCGGCGACGGCACACCGCGCGACTTCCTGCACGTGTCGGCGGAGATCGGCATCGGCGCGGCGGTCGTGGTGGACGGCGGACTGCTGCGCGGAAACCGCGGTTTCGCGGGCGAGTTGGGGCACGTGCCGGTCCGGCCGGACGGGCCGGAGTGCGCGTGCGGCGGGCGCGGGTGCCTGGAGCAGTACGCCGGCGAGGAGGCGGTCCTGCGCGCGGCCGGCCTGGAGCCGGACGAGGACCGGGTCGGGCTGCTGGCGGGGCGCGCGGCCGAGGGCGACGAGGACGTACGCCGTGCCCTGCGCGACGCGGGCACCGCGCTCGGAATCGCCCTGACGGGGGCGGTCAACCTGCTCGACCCGGAGAGCGTGGTGCTGGGCGGGGAGCTGTCGGGGTTGGCACCGTGGCTGCTGCCGTCGTTGCGGGACGAGTTGGCGCGCCGGACGGCGGGTCCGGCCTGTCCCGTGTCCGTGTCCCGGCTGGGTCCTCAGGGGCCGCTGCTGGGAGCCGCGCACTCGGTCGTGCGGGCGGTGCTGGACGATCCGGCCACCGTTGCCGAGCGAACCTGAGACGGGCCCTGACCCACGGGCGAGGCCGGCCCACGAAGTCCTCAATCACCCGCCAGGGTGAGCGAGTTATCCACATTTCCGTGCCCCTCCACCAAAAGGCATCGCGTCCTTCGGACCGACCGGCAGGCGCCGTAGCTTGATCCACGCGGGCCGCGACCACAACGGCCGCGGCTCCGAGCAGTCGAGCAAGAGGCACCGCCGTCGAGCCCGGAAAGGCACACACTCATGGCACGGACCACCCCCCTCCCCAGCAGGCGAGGCATCCTCATGGGCGCCGCCCTCACCGCCGTCCCGTACGCCCTGTTCCCCGACGCACGGGCCAGCGCCCGGCCCCAGGCGGTCGACCACCCCGGAGCCGCTTGGCACCCGGCGAGCCGCAGCAACTACACGCCGTCGAACCGCCCCCGCGCCCATCCGCTGCACTACGTGGTCATCCACGTCGCGCAGACGACCTACTCCGGCACCCTGTCCGTCTTCCGGAACCCCAGGGAGAAGGTGTCCGCGCACTACGTGGTGCGCTCCTCCGACGGGCACGTGGCACAGTGCGTGCGCGAGGCCGACATCGCGTGGCACGCGGGGAACTGGGACTACAACACCCGCAGCATCGGCATCGAGCACGAGGGCTGGGTGGACCAGCCCACGTACTTCACCGACGCGATGTACGAGCGGTCGGCCCGGCTCACCGCGGCGATCTGCGCGAGGTACGACATCCCCAGGAACCGGGCGCACATCATCGGCCACCACGAGGTACCGGGCAGCGACCACACCGATCCGGGCCGCCACTGGGACTGGAAGCGCTACATGAGACTGGTCGACAAGTACGCCTGAGAACAGCGCATTTACCCATCCCTGCCCCCTGCGCCCCACCTCACGTCCCGGTTACAAAACGCTCAACCTCTGGTTGCGGCACGGTAAGCGCGCAACGATGGGACCATGACTCTGGCCCAGCGCGCCCTGGAGCGTTTGCAGGCCTGGCCCGACCTGATGGCGGGCCCGGCGAGTTGCGGCACCGGACGGGCGCTCCGTTCCGTCCGTGACGAGATCGTCCACTTCCATTCGGCGCGGGACGTGGACCTCCACCTCACCCGCCGGGCCATCCAGCGCTTCCACTACGACCTCGCAGGTTCGAGCGCGATCCACCTGGTTCCCGGGTCGGGCTGGGTGACGGTCCACCTCGACTGCGAGGCGGACATCGACCTGCTGCTGAGTCTGATGAGCATCGCCCTCAAGGCCCACCAGACCCGGCCCGCCCGCGAGGAGCCGGGGCTCGCCGGGTGCAACTTCCATCGCGTCACGGTCCTTCCGCGCGACGCCGCGGCGGGAGGATGAGCCTTGGTGACGCGAGCGGAGGCCGTCAACGCCGAGGCTTGGCGCAGGTACGGAGCACACCACCTGCGGCGCGGCACGGTGTTGCCCGAGGTGGCGCGGATCGACTGGGGGTTCGAGGGCGCGGGGCCGGGGATCGAGGTACTCGGGGAGCTGGCGGGCCGGCGCGTGCTGGACCTCGGGTGCGGTCCTGCCCGGCACGCCGCCCATCTGGTCCGTGCTCACGGCGCGCTGGTGGACGCCGTCGACTCCTCGGCCGGGCAGTACGAACGGGCGCGCGCCCGCTACGGTTCCCTGCCCGGGCTGCGCCTGGTCCTGGCCGACGCGGTCGAGCATCTGCGCTCGGCGGAGCCGTACGACGTCATCTACTCGGTCAACGCCGTGCCGTACATCGACCCGCACCGGCTGGTGCCCGCCCTGGTCGCGGCGCTCAAGCCGGGCGGCAGGCTCTGCTTCACCGTGCTGCACACCAACTCGCACGGTGACGGCCCCTCGGGCGAGGTCGTCGCCCGGCCGGAGGTACTGCGGCTGGCCGGCGGCGGGGACGTCACCGTCCGGATGTGGGTCCTCGACCCGGAGCTCTGGACGGCCCTGCTCGCCGAGCACGGGCTTCGGGTGGAGCAGGTCGACGTCCTCGACACGCCGCAGGCCGACAACCACGCGTCGTACCGGCTCTTCCGGGTGACACGGCCGGTCCGTGTCAGCTCCCGGCCGCGCACGGCCAAACCGCCGGTGGCGCACGCCGCGCTCGGGGTCGGCGCCATTCTGCACGGGCCCCGCGGACTGCTCCTGGGCCGGCACCGGCACGGGACATGGGAGCTGCCCGGCGGGACGGTGGAGCCCGGTGAGTCGTTGCAGGAGGCGGTCGTGCGCGAACTCGGCGAGGAGACGGGGCTCGAAGCCCGGCCGGAGGACGTCCGGCTGCTCGGGACACTTCTCGACGACGCCGGCGGGGTCGTACGGGTGACGGTGGCCGCCCGGGTCGCCTCCTGGCGGGGCGAGCCGTCGGACCAGCCCGGGGAGAGAGTGGGGCGCTGGCGCTGGTTCGCCCTGGACCGGCTGCCGGAGGAACTGTTCGTGTGCAGCGCGCAGGCCCTCACCGCCTGGCGGCCGGAGCTGCCGATCGACCACGCGCCCGCTCACTACACGCCGTACGACACCGGAACGGGCGACAGCTGAAGCACCCCCTCGGCTTTCGACGTTCTGACAGGTCTGGGTGATCAGGCTGCGGTGTCGAGGCTGGCTGCGGCCCATGCCTGCTGGACGGCGCGGATTTCCTGGTTGGTGGGCCGGCCTGGGCTGGTGGGCAGAAATCGGGCTGCGATGACGCGGCGGAGCTTGGCACCCATGTCGGAGACGGACGGGTAGGTCTTGGTGGTGTACCACCGGGCGCGCTCGCGGCGGTCGGAGGCATCGCTCGGCCGGTGGCCGTGCAGCGCGTACCAGACGACGGTGACCTTTTTGAACAGCGTGTCGTCCACCGCCACGGTCAGCACCGCGCCCTCAGGCAGCAGGCGGCGCACGACCAGGTGGGACGGCGACAAACCCAGGATGTCCGGGTTCCACCGGGAGCGGGAGAAGAAGGCGTGCGCGCGGTCATGGGACCAGAGGCGCGATCAGCCCCATGACCAGCGCGGCGAAGGTGTGGAACGTCGGCGTGGTGAAGCTGCCCCGCACCAACTCCAACACAGCGAGCAGCGCAGCCGGTACGGACGGATCCAAAAGCATCGGTGGGTCCCTCACAGCAGGCGACACAAGCACCGCCGACGCTTCTCCGCTTCCTCCGGCCCGCGCGGCCAGATGACACCACATCACCTACCCGAGCGGCCCCAACGACGATCAACGAGAACGTCGAGACTTCATGGGAGTGCTCGAATTCATCTCAACCCACGGAAGGAGAAGTGCTCAATGTCCCCAACCGGTGGGGCCCGCCCGGAGAAAGGCGGGCCCCGGTCCTGATGGTGTCAGCTGCAGGTTCGGCTCTTGTACGCGGCGAACCGGTAGTTGCCGTTGTCGTTCGTCGAGCCCTCCCAGAACACGTAGCGCCCATTCTCGGCCCGGACGAGGTAGAAGCTGCGCACGGCGCCCGAGTAGTGCAGAATCTTGCCCCCGAAAGCGTATTCGTAGGCGTAGTCGTAGAAGCTCAGCTTGCTGTCGGCGTAGGCCCAGGTCTCATTGCCGACCTTTCCGTCCACGTACTGCAGCGGCCAGCGGTCCTGCAGGTTCTGCGTCGCGTGGTCGGTGTTCGGCCCGAAGTCGCCGTCGATGTCCGAGGCGTCGTACGCGGTGCCGTCCTGCTCCTTGGCGCCTTCCGCCCAAAGGATCTGCTGCCACAGGCAGGTGGCGTTGGACTTGGCGTAGCTCGACTGGGAGAGTGTGCCCTCATCCCCCCAGTCGTTCGTGAAGTCGCCGCCTCCCGATATGTACCCGTCGGAGGTGTTGGCGGACGCCGGCGAGGCGCTGATCGCCAGAGCGCCGGCGACGGCGGCGGTCACGACGGCAGTGGCCAGGCGGGATCGGATCGAACGGAATGTCACAGGGCCCCCTCGATGAAACGGTCACGTGCTTGCGCAGCGACGCTAACCCTCCGCCCGCGGCAGCGTCGCCCCTCTTTCGCCACAGCGCAAAGGCCCAGGAAGAGGGGTATGTGGCCGTGCTCAGACGGGGCCTTCCGCAGGACCGTCCCGTTCGGCCTGTACTGCTACACGGTCACCGTCGTCTGGTACGCGCTGCACGGCCACCGGCCGAGCGATGCCTCCGACCGCCGCGAGCGCGCCCGGTGGTACACCACCAAGACCTACCCGTCCGTCTCCGACATGGGTGCCAAGCTCCGCCGCGTCATCGCAGCCCGATTTCTGCCCACCAGCCCAGGCCGGCCCACCCACCAGGAAATCCGCGCCGTCCAGCAGGAATGGGCCGCAGCCAGCCTCGACACCGCAGCCTGATCACCCAGACCTGTCAGAACGTCGAAAGCCGAGGCACCCAGAGGGGTGCGTTTTTTCAGCCTTTCCCGCGTAATCCGCGCTCAGCCACCCTGACGGCCCTCGTCGTTTGATGCACTGCCCTTGCGATTCGGACAGTTGACGAGGCATCAGGGGGCACGGTGACAGGTCGTCGCAGGCGACGGGGAGCAGGCAGAGCGGTACTGGCGTTTCTCACGGCGTTCGGCGCGCTGACCGGTGCGGCCATGACGGGGGCGGCACCGGCCGGCGCCGTCCAGAAGGGCGTGCGGGTCGCGCCGGGGGTCACGTACGAGGAGTTCGACATCAAGGCGGCCAAGGGGGTGACGCACGCGCACGTGCTGAGGGTGGACCTGGGAAATCCCCGGGTACGGGTCGATCTGCTGTATCCCGGGGCGGTGGCCTCGCGCGCACAGGTCTCGCGGATGGCCGACGCCCAGGGGGCCGTCGCCGGTGTCAACGGCGACTTCTTCAACATCACCGAGGCGCAGCACCCGGGCGTCGAGGCGACCGGCGCGAGCGTGGGTCCGGCGATCGCGGCCGGACGGACGCTCAAGGCGGCCGTGCCCAACGGCCAGCGTTTCGGGCCCGCGATGCCGCCCGGCACGACCACCGAGGCCGTGTTCGGCGTGGGCACCGACGGAGTGGCGCGACTGGACCGGCTGGCCCTGGACGGCTCGGTCCGTACGGCCGAGGCGCAGCTGCCGCTGGGCGGGCTCAACCAGTACGCGCTGCCGGTGGGTTCGGTCGGCGCCTTCACCTCCGACTGGGGCAGCGTCTCCCGCCTGCGCGCCACCTGCGGCACGGACACGGACCGGGCCGCGCCCTGCAGTACGGACACGTACGAGGTGACGGTCCGCGACGGCAAGGTGGTGTCGGCCGCCGACACACCCGGCAGCGGGCCCATCGCCCCGGGCACCACCGTGCTGGTCGGCCGGGAGGACGGCGCCCAGCAGTTGCGGAAGCTGGCCGCCGACGAAGCGGTCGAGGTCGAGTACCGTCTCGTGGCGGCCACGGACGGCGCCGCGTACCGCCTCGCCCTCGGCGGCTACCCGGTCCTCACGGGCGGGCGGCCGCTGCCGGGACTGGACGACACGACGTCGGCCGTCCGCACGGCCGTGGGCATCGCCGACGGCGGGCGGCGCGTGCTGCTGCTCGCGCTGGACGGCGCCGCCGCCTACCGCAGCGGCCTGACGATCGCCGAAGTGGCCGACACCATGCGGAAGCTGGGCTCGGACGACGCCTTCAGCCTGGACGGCGGCGGGTCGTCGACGCTGGTCGCCCGGAGGGTGGGCGCGGGCAGCGTCTCGGTGCGCAACCACCCCAGCGGCGGCGCCGAACGGGCCGTTCCGAACGGCATCGGCGTGTTCTCGGGGCGTGGCGTCAGGGCCGCAGACCGCTGACGATCTCCGCCGTCGCCGTGAGACCGCTGTGGATGGTGGGAGCGATGCTGGTGCTGGCCAGGTAGAAGCCGAGCAGCAGGCAGACCAGCGCATGGGAGAACTTCAGCCCGCCGTTGCGCAGGAAGATCACCGCCAGGATCGCGAGCAGCAGCACCACAGAGATGGAAATGGCCATCGTCGACTCCTCCGCCACGCCGCCATGTCCGGTTCACGGCGTTCGGCCGTAAGTGTGGCGTAGTGGAGGGTTCATCCGGGCAGCTGACCTGTCCGCCGAACGTGTGATGTCCTACGTGTCCGACGCGTCGTGCGCGGCCTGCGCCCCCCGCCGGGCGTCCAGGAACGCCTCCAGCCCGGCGAGGTCGTCGGTGTTGAGGTGGTCGACGTCCGCGGCGAGCAGTTCGGCCCACAGCGCGTCGCGGGCGGGCCCGGCCAGGTCCGGGGTCGCCCAGAACCGCACCTTCTGCCCCCGCTGGTGCGCGGCCCGGACGATACCCCGCAGCTTCTCCCGCTCGGCGTCCGGGAACGTGCCCACGCCCTGCCAGGTGAAGTTGAGCGTCCAGTTGTCACTGATCAGCGGTATGAAGGAGGCCGGCGCCTGGCTCCCGAGGTCGGCGAGCCGGCCGTCGTAGAAGGCGCGCCGGACGGTCTGGGCCTCCATGGGGGCACGGGCCGCGCGGTCTCCGGAGATCACAGCGGTGACCGGACCGGGGAGGACGCGGCCGTGGGCGTAGGTCGTGAACAGGTGCCGGTAGCGACTGAGGTGGCGATCGAGTTCGAGGTAGGTCGATGAGCCCTCGGTCTTGATGTCGACGAGCAGTTGCAGCGACCCGCGGTATCCCCGGTACACGCGGCCGCGGTTGGCCCGCACGCGTGCGGCGAGCGGGTCGAGGTAGAGGGACTCCAGCGTGCGGGCCGGGTCGAGGTCCTCCGGGTCGTGGGCGACGAGGAGTTGGCCACCGACGAGGTGGACGTCGGCTTCGACGCTGCCGAACCGGTGGTCCAGGGCGTCGTACAACGGGCGCGGATGCTCGTAGTCGTTGTGGGCGTGGGCGCGCCACAACGGGCGGGGCCCGTGCCCTTGTTCGCCGGCGAGGGCGTGGCCGGCGGGGAGGGCGACCGAGCCCGCGAGGGCGGCGCCGAGGGTGGTGAGGGCTCTGCGACGGGTGGTGAGGTCCATGCTCTGCCTCCCTGGAAGTGCCGTGCGGGAACCCTGCGAGTATGGGGTTCGGGCAGGGTCAAGGAGCATGGCCTTGCGGGGAGTTGGCCGGAGGGCCGTCGTGCGTTCACTTCACCGGAGCGGGGCACACGAAAAAGCCCGCCCCTGGTGGGACGGGCTTTCGTCTGGCGTGAACAAGGCGTCGAAGAGCCGTCGACGAGGCGTCAATGACGCGTCACAAGGCTCCGTCCAGGTGCACGTCAGGGGGCCTGGAGGTCGACCAGTCCGGCCAGTGCCTCCCGGTGGGCGCCGGCCGTGCCGTAGGCGATCGAGTCGGCCTTCGCACGCTTCAGGTACAGATGCACCGGGTGCTCCCACGTCATGCCGAGACCGCCGTGCAGTTGCAGTGCCTCCTCGGCGGCGTGAACGGCCACGGGTGCCGCGTAGGCCTGGGCGACCGTGACGGCCACGTCGGCGTCGTGGCCGGTCGACAGAGCGTCGGCGGCGTTGCGGGCGGCCGCGCGGAGGCCGGCGACCTCCAGCCACAGCTGGGCCAGCCGGTGCTTGAGCGCCTGGAAGCCGCCGACGGGACGGTTGAACTGCTTGCGGTCCTTGAGGTAGCGGACGGTCTCCGTCAGCGTCCAGTCGGCCAGACCGAGCTGCTCGGAGGCGAGCAGCCCGGCTCCCGCCCGCAGGGCCCGGCGTACGGCGGGTTCGGCGTCGCCCAGCAGCCGGCCCGGCACTCCGTCGAGGGTGACGGTCGCCAGTGGCCGGGTCAGGTCCAGGGAGATCTGGGGTGTGACGGTCGCGGCGGTGGCGTCGACCGCGTACAGGCCGCCGTCGTCGGCGGGCACGAGCAGCACGTCGGCGACGGCCGCGTCCGCGATGCCGGTCAGTTCACCGTGCAGCAGACCGTCCTCGTACGTGACGACCTTGTAGGCGGCGCCCGGTGCGACGCCGAGGGCGACCGCGAGGGCTCCGATCGACGTCCCGGAGGCGAGCTCGGTGAGCAGGTCACCGGTCCCGCAGGCCAGCAGCGCCTCGGTGGCGACGACCGCGCTCGTGAGGTACGGGACGGGCGCGACCGCACGCCCCAGTTCCTCCAGCACCACGGCGGCTTCCCGGTGCGTGGCGCCCTGGCCGTCCAGCTCCTCCGCCACGAGCAGGCCGGCGAGGCCCATGCCGTCGGTGAGGGCCTTCCACAGCGCCATGTTGTGCGGGGTGTCCGACTCGATGCGGGCGATGACGCCGGGCGCGTCGCAGTGGTCGGCGAGCAGGTCCCGGACGGCGGCGCGCAGCGCCTCTTCCTCCTCCGAGTACAACAGGTCGGGCTGTGCGCTCATCGGGCCAGGTCCTTCCAGGCGACGTCCTTGTCGGTGCGCGGTTCGGCGGGCAGGCCGAGGACGCGCTCGGCGACGATGTTCAGCAGGACCTCGCTGGTCCCGCCCTCGATGCTGTTGCCCTTGGAGCGCAGATAGCGGTAGCCGGCCTCGCGGCCGGTGAAGTCGACCAGCTCCGGGCGGCGCATGGTCCAGTCGTCGTACAACAGGCCCTCCTCGCCGAGGAGTTCCACCTCCAGGCCGCTGATCTCCTGGTTGAGGCGGGCGAAGGCGAGCTTCATGCCGGCGCCCTCGGGGCCGGGCTGGCCGGCCACGAGCTGCTGGCGCAGCCGCTCGCCGGTGAGCCGCGCGACCTCGGCCTCGACCCAGAGCCTCAGCAGGCGCTGGTGCAGGTCGTGGGTGCGCGACTGCGGGCGCTCGCGCCAGGTCTTGGAGACCGGACCGATCATGCCGCCCTCGCGGGGCAGCCGCATGCCGCCGATGGCGACGCGCTCGTTGTTCAGGGTGGTCTGCGCGACCCGCCAGCCCTCGCCGACCTCGCCGAGGCGGCGGGAGTCCGGGATGCGGACGTCGGTGAGGAACACCTCGTTGAACTCGGCCTCGCCGGTGATCTGCCGCAGCGGCCGCACCTCGACCCCCGGGTCGGTCATGTCGCAGACGAAGTAGGTGATGCCCCGGTGCTTGGGCACGTCCGGGTCGGTGCGCGCGATGAGGATCGCCCAGCGGGCCACATGGGCGCTGGAGGTCCACACCTTCTGCCCGTTGACCACCCAGTCTCCCCCACTCTCGGCTTCGCTCGAGCGGGAGGTGCCCCCACCCTCACGGACGGCCCGGGTGCCCAGCGCGGCCAGGTCGGACCCGGCGCCCGGCTCGCTGAACAGCTGGCACCAGACCTCCTCCCCCGTCCACAGGGGCCGCAGGTACCGCCGCTTCTGCTCCTCGGTGCCGTAGCCCAGGATGGTCGGCGCGGCCATCCCGAGGCCGATGCCGATGCGCCGCGGGTCGTTGTCGGGCGCCCCGGCCGCCTCCAGCTCGGCATCCACGACGGCCTGGAGGGAACGGGGAGCGCCGAGTCCGCCGAGGCCCTCCGGGTAGTGCACCCAGGCCAGTCCGGCGTCGAAGCGGGCCCGGAGGAAGTCCAGGCGGTCGGTCGAGGCCGGCGGGTGAGCGGCCAGCAAGTCCTGTGTGCGACGGCGCAGTTCCTCGGCGCTGGTCATGCTGACTCCTCCATGACGACGGCGATCCGGCCGGTGGTCAGGCCGTCCGCGACCTTCTGCACGGCGGTGGCGGCCCCGCCGAGCGGCACGCGCTCGCTCACCAGCGGCTTGATCGCGCCCCGGGCGGCCAGCTCGGTGAGCTGCTCGTGGCAGTGCTGGACGAGCTTCGGGTTCTTGGTGTTGTACAGGCCCCAGTGCAGGCCGAGGATCGAGTAGTTCTTCACCAGGGCGTGGTTCAGCCCCGGGCTGGGGATCGTGCCGCTGGCGAAGCCGACGACCACGATGCGCCCCTCGAAGGCGACGACCTTGGCGGACTGGGCGTAGGCCTCGCCGCCGACCGGGTCGTAGATCACGTCGGCGCCCCGGCCGCCGGTGGCCTCCTTGACGGCGGCGACGACGTCCTCCGAGCGCCGGTCGATCACGACGTCGCAGCCCAGCTCGCGGGCGACGGCCGCCTTCCCGGAGCCGCCGACGACACCGATGACGGTGGCGCCGGCGGCCTTCCCGAGCTGCACGGCCGCGCTGCCGACCCCTCCTGCGGCAGCGTGGACGAGCAGGGTCTCGCCGGCCTCCAGACCGGCCCGGCGGTGCAGACCGAACCAGCCCGTCTGGTAGCCGATGTGCAGGGCCGCGGCCTCCGCGTCGTCCAGGGCGTCCGGCGCGGGCAGCAGGGCGGCGGAGTCCGCGACGGCGTACTCGGCGAAGCCGCCGTAGGGCAGCACCGGGTTGGCGATCACCCGGCGGCCGTCCTCGGTCTCGCCGCAGATCTCCACGCCCGGGGTGAACGGCAGCGGCGGCCTGACCTGATACTGGCCGCGGCACAGCAGGGCGTCGGGGAAGTTGACGTTCGCGGCGCGCACCTTCAGCAGGACCTGGCCGTCGCCGGGCACCGGCGGGGCCACGTCCGCCAGGCGCATCACCTCGCTGGGCTCGCCGTTCTCGTGCACGTGCCATGCCTGCATGCGGGGCCTCCACGGGACTGCGTCGACTGCGTCGTCTGACCGGGGTCGGTTCGCATACTAAGCGGTCGCTTGCAGATCGGGGAAGTCTCCGGGTGACGAGTACGGCCGAGAGGCACCGCGTACGTCACGACCGCCTGGGCCGGGCCCGCACATGCATCCGCTCCCCCTGCGGTCCGAACAGGCTGAGGAACTCCACGGGCCCCTCCCCCGTCGACCCGAACCAGTGCGGCACGCGGGTGTCGAACTCCGCGGCCTCCCCCGCCGTGAGCACCACGTCGTGCTCGCCCAGCACCAGGCGCAGCTTCCCGGACAGCACGTACAACCACTCGTAACCCTCGTGGGTGCGCGGGTCCGGTTCCTGCCTGCGCTGGGGTTCCAGCACCTTGTAGGCCTGGAGGCCGCCGGGCTGGCGGGTGAGCGGCCAGTGGGTGCGGCCGAACATCTCGATCGGCTTCGACCGCACCCGCGGGTCACCGGCCGGCGGGGCTCCGACCAGCTCGTCCAGGGCCACCTGGTGCGCCCGGGCGATCGGCAGCAGCAGCTCCAGGCTGGGTTTGCGCAGGCCGGACTCCAGTCGCGACAGGGTGCTCACGGAGATCCCGGTGGTCTCGGAGAGCGCCGCCAGGGTCACCTCCCGCTCCTTGCGCATCTGCCGCAGCCGGGGGCCGACGCCCGCGAGTACCTCGTCCGTAGTCATGGTCGTATTGCAGGTTCGGCAAACACGTTTGTCAATCCCGTAGCACCGGGGCGACTCTCGGCGGTGGAGGTGGTCACCATGACCGAGAAGTACGCAGTGGTCGTCATCGGCGGGGGTGCGGCGGGGCTGTCCGCGGCCCTGGTGCTGGGCCGGGCGCGGCACCACACGCTGGTCGTCGACGCGGGCGAGCCGCGCAACGCGCCCGCCGCGCACATGCAGGGCTATCTGTCGCGGGACGGGATGCCGCCCGCCGAGTTCCTCGCCGTGGGCCGGGAGGAGATCGCGCGGTACGGCGTGGAGCTCGTGCGGGACCGGGTGGTGGAGGTGGAGAAGGGCGAGGACTTCGCCGTGGTGCTGGCCGGCGGACGGACGGTGCGGGCCCGGCGGTTGATCGTCGCCACCGGGCTGCGGGACGAGCTGCCGGCGGTCCCCGGGGTCGCCGAGCGGTTCGGCCGGGACGTGCTGCACTGCCCGTTCTGCCACGGCTGGGAGGTGCGCGACCAGCCGTTCGGGGTGCTGGCGTCGAGCCCGGCGAGCGTGCACCAGGCGCTGATCGTGTCCCAGTGGTCGAAGGACGTGCGGTTCTTCCTGCACACGGTCGCCGAGGAGGAGCTGTCCGACCAGGACCTGCGCCGGCTGGCCGCGGCCGGGGTGGACGTGGTGCCCGGCGAGGTCGCGGGGCTGGTGGTCGAGGACGACCGGCTCACCGGTGTCCGGCTCGCTGGGGACACCCCCTCTGCGGAAGGTACGACGCACGCCCGCTCCGTGCTGTTCGTCGGCCCGCGCCCGGTCCCGCAGACCGGCCTGCTGGAGCGCCTCGGTGCCGAGCTGCACGAGACGCCCTTCGGCGCGTACCCGGTGGTCGACCCGACGGGGCTGACGACCGTCTCGGGCGTGTGGGCCGCGGGCAACGCGATCGGCTTCGCCGAGCAGGTCGTGCACGCGGCGAGCGGCGGGTACCGGGCGGCGTCCGCGATCGTCGGGGATCTGCTGATGGCCGACCTCGACATGGCCGCCCGGGAGTAGAGGTGCCGCCTGCGCGATCGCCGGCGGCCTGACGGCGGACCGCGACCCCGCCGTCCGGGTGTAGAGGCGGCTCCTGCGGTGCACCATGGCTGCATGCTGTTGCACCGGCTGGCCCGAGTGTCCCAGGAGGTCGCCGCCACCTCGGCGCGGTCCCGGAAGACGGCCCTGCTCGCGGAGCTCTTCCGGGACGCTGAGGGGGATGACGTGCCGATCGTCATCCCGTACCTGGCGGGCCGGCTGCCGCAGGGCCGGATCGGCGTCGGCTGGAAGGTGCTGAGCCGCCCGGTCGCCCCCGCCGCCGAGCCGGGCCTGACCGTGCGGGAGCTGGACGCCCGGCTGTCGGAGCTGGCCAAGGTGTCCGGCCCCGGCTCCCAGGCGGAACGGGCCCGGCTGGTCGGGGAGTTGATGGGCGCGGCCACCGAGGACGAGCAGCGGTTCCTGATCGGGCTGCTCACCGGCGAGGTGCGGCAGGGCGCGCTGGACGCGGTCGCGGTCGAGGGACTGGCCCAGGCGACCGGGGCGCCCCCGGCGGACGTACGGCGGGCCGTGATGCTCGCCGGCTCCCTCCAGACGGTCGCCGAGGCGCTGCTGACGGACGGCCCCGCCGCCCTGGACCGCTTCCGCCTCACCGTCGGCCGTCCGGTCTGGCCGATGCTGGCGCACAGTGCCTCCTCCGTCGCCGAGGCGGCGGACAAGCTCGGCGCCTGCGCGGTCGAGGAGAAGCTGGACGGCATCCGCGTCCAGGTGCACCGGGACGGCGACACGGTACGGCTCTACACCCGCACCCTCGACGACATCACCGACCGCCTGCCCGAAGTGACGGCCGCCGCGCTGGAGTTGCGGGGCGAGCGGTTCATCCTCGACGGCGAGGTGATCTCCTTCGACGAGGGCGGCCGCCCCCGCTCGTTCCAGGAGACCGCCGGCCGCGTCGGCTCGCGCACGGACGTGGCGACGGCGGCACGCGCGGTGCCGGTCTCCCCCGTCTTCTTCGACGCGCTCTCCGTCGACGGCCACGATCTGCTCGACCTGCCGTTCGCCGAGCGGCACGCCGAGCTGGCCCGGCTGGTCCCCGAGCCGATGCGGGTGCGCCGTACGACGGTGTCCGGCCCGGAGGACCTGCACACGGCGGAGGAGTTCCTCGCCGAGACGCTGAAGCGCGGCCACGAGGGCGTCGTCGCCAAGGCGCTGGACGCCCCCTACAGCGCGGGCCGGCGCGGCGCGTCCTGGCTGAAGGTCAAGCCCGTCCACACCCTCGACCTGGTCGTCCTGGCCGCCGAGTGGGGCCACGGCCGCCGCACGGGCAAGCTCTCCAACCTCCATCTGGGCGCCCGCACCGCCGACGGCGGCCTCGCCATGCTCGGCAAGACCTTCAAGGGCATGACCGACGCGATGCTGACCTGGCAGACGGAACGGCTCCAGCAGCTCGCCGTCGACGACGACGGCCACGTCGTGACCGTCCGCCCGGAGCTCGTCGTCGAGATCGCCTACGACGGCCTCCAGCGCTCCACCCGCTACCCGGCCGGCGTCACCCTGCGCTTCGCCCGCGTCGTCCGCTACCGGGAGGACAAGCGCCCCGAGGACGCCGACACGGTCGAGACGCTGCTGGCCGCGCATCCGGAGGTGAGCCCGTGAAGCGCAGTGCCGGTCTGCTGCTCTTCCACCACACCGACGACGGCCTCGAAGTGCTGCTCGGCCACATGGGCGGCCCGTTCTTCGCCCGGCGCGACGCCGGGGCGTGGACCATCCCCAAGGGCGAGTACGAGCCCGACGAGTCCGCCTGGGCGGCGGCCCGGCGCGAGTTCGAGGAGGAACTGGGGCTGTCCCCGCCCGACGGCGAGGGCCTCCCCCTGGGCGAGGTCCGGCAGACAGGCGGCAAGATCGTCACGGCCTGGGCGATCGAGGCGGACCTCGACCCGGCGACGATCGCGCCCGGCACGTTCCGGATGGAGTGGCCGCCGAGGTCGGGACAGCTCCAGGAGTTCCCCGAGCTGGACCGGGTGGCGTGGTTCGGGCTCGACCGGGGCCGCGAGGTGATCGTCAAGGCGCAGGCGGCGTTTCTCGACCGCCTGGCGGAGCACTCGCCCTGAGGAGACGCTCCCGCGTTGCGGTCACCTCCGCCGCGCGGGAAGGTCGGAATACAGCCCGCACCGAGGGAGGTCAGCCATGCCCATCGCAACGGTGAACCCGGCGAACGGCGAGACGCTCAAGACGTACGAGGCCATGGGCGAGGAGGAGATCGAGCGCCGGCTCCAGCTCGCGGAGGCCACGTTCCGCACGTACCGGACGACGACGTTCGACGAGCGCGCCCGGCTGATGAGGAAGGCCGCCGACCTCCTCGAAGAGGACCAGCAGGACATCGCCCGCGTGCTGACCACCGAGATGGGCAAGCCGATCCAGCAGGCCCGGGCCGAGGCCGCGAAGTGCGCCAAGGCGATGCGCTGGTACGCCGACCACGCCGAGGAACTGCTCGCCGACGAGGAGCCCTCCGACACCGACGTGAAGGACTCCGGCGCCTCGCGGGTACGGGTGCGCTACCGGCCGCTGGGACCGGTGCTGGCGGTCATGCCGTGGAACTTCCCGCTGTGGCAGGTGGTCCGCTTCGCCGCGCCCGCCCTGATGGCCGGGAACGTGGGTCTGCTCAAGCACGCCTCGAACGTCCCCCAGACCGCCCTCTACCTGGAGGACCTGTTCCACCGGGCGGGCTTCACGGAGGGCTGCTTCCAGACCCTGCTGATCGGCTCAGCCGCGGTCGACGACATCCTGCGCGACGAGCGGGTCAAGGCGGCCACCCTCACCGGCAGCGAGCCCGCGGGCCGCGCGGTCGCCTCCACCGCCGCTGAGATGATCAAGAAGACGGTGCTGGAGCTGGGCGGCAGCGACCCCTTCGTCGTCATGCCCTCCGCCGACATCGACCGGGCCGCGCGGGTCGCGGTGACCGCGCGGGTGCAGAACACCGGGCAGTCCTGCATCGCCGCCAAGCGGTTCATCGTGCACACGGACGTCTACGACGCCTTCGCCGAGCGTTTCGCCGAGGGCATGAAGGCGCTGAAGGTCGGCGACCCGATGGCCGAGGAGACCGAGGTCGGGCCGCTCTCCAGCGAGCAGGGACTGCGCGACGTGGAGGAGCTGGTCGACGACGCGGTGCGCGGCGGTGCCGAAGTGCTGTGCGGTGGCGAACGGCCGGACGGGCCGGGCTGGTACTACGCGCCGACCGTCCTCGCCGGCATCACCCGGGAGATGCGCATCCACCGGGAGGAGGCGTTCGGACCGGTCGCCACGCTGTACCGGGCGGCCGACCTGGACGAGGCCGTACTGATCGCGAACGACTCGCCGTTCGGACTGAGTTCCAACGTGTGGACGCGGGACGAGGCCGAGGTGGACCGGTTCGTCCGGGACCTGGAGGCGGGCGGTGTGTACGTCAACGGGATGACGGCCTCGCATCCGGCATTCCCGTTCGGCGGAGTGAAGCGGTCCGGGTACGGGCGTGAGCTGTCCGGGCACGGAATCCGCGAGTTCTGCAACATCACGACCGTTTGGCACGGTGCGTGAGTGTTGCGGGGCTACGATCCCGTCTGTGAACCGCGAAGTGACTCTGCCTTTGATCGTCGACGACCGCGGGACCTTGCAGGTGGCTGCGGCCGATGTCAGCAAGCTGTTGCGGACGGTGGGGGGTCGGTGGGTGCGGCTGGTGGAGGCCGGGGAGTCGGGGCTCGACGAGGATACGGTCGCCGAGTTGGCCATTGAGCTGGCGAAACTGGCCGATCGTATTGATGTGGCGTGTATCGCGCACAGCAGTGGGGGTGCGACGTAGTCGCGGCGTGTGCGGGTGTGTTGTGGCTGGCCGCGCCCACACGGCGGAGCCGCCGTTCGACACAGCCCCGCGCCCCTAAGAGGGCGGGTCCCCCAGCGTGGACCAGAACATCGCCTCGTATACCTGAAGCAGGCGGCCGTGTTCATGTGCTCGTTTCTCGTCGAGGCGCCCGGCGTCCAGAGCCGCCTGCACCGCTGCCGTCGCCAGCGTGTCCAGCTCGGGTGACGGCTCCGCGAAGAAGTCGAAGAAGGCGCACGCCTCCTCCGTGAAGCCGTAATGGGCACGCAGGGCCTCGGCGATCGTCGCGCAATAGCCGCCCCACGCGGAGAAGTTGGCGGTCAGGGCCAGGACGACGTCCGCCGGTGAGGCGTTGAGGGCCAGCCAGGCGACGTACGCGGGGTAGGCCTGGCAACCAGGAAGCGGCTCGTACGACGCCTCCCCCGCCTCGTCCACACCGCACGCTCGCGCAAAGGCCACCAGTCGCTCACCGGCCAGCACCTCGCCCTCCGCGAGCGTGATGAAGAAGGCCGCGGCCTCCGGGTCCCTCACGCGGGAGCGCTCCGCCAGATGTTCGAACGCCCGGCGGTCCGCCGGGATCACCCACGTCTGTTCCAGGGCGAGGGCGGCGAGCGTGGTCAGGGGTGCCGTGCCGTCGGCGATCCGGGGGACCAAGGCGTTGGACCGTGGGTCCGGAGCGAGGTTCGCGGTGGTCGTCGTCAGCAGGTCCCGGGCCGGGTGCCTCATCGCGTCCTCCGTCGTGGGGGTGTGGACACGAGCCTGGCACGGCGTCCCCGACCCGGGATAGTCCGACGCGAGATCGGCGCCCCACCGGGTGATCGTGGGTGGACCACCCTCCGAGGTGAACCACCTTCTGAGGTGGACCACCTTCTGACCGGGGGCGAAAGCGGGCACGGTCCATGGCGACTTCGTGCGGACCCTCGGTGTCCGTTCCCGACGGACGCGCCCGCGAGGATGTTCTTCCAGGCGAGCCCGCCGCCGGACCACGAGCGTTACTTCGAGGAACTGCCGGAGATCCCCGCAACGAGGCCCCGCCGCGGGTCAAGGCCGGCTTCCACTCCGCCGTCCCTTCGGCGAGGCCAGGCCCCGGTTACCGGATCGTCATGCCCGACAGCGTCCGCGCGATCACCAGGCGCTGGATCTCGCTGGTGCCTTCGAAGATCGTGTAGATCGCCGCGTCCCGGTGCATCCGCTCCACCGGGTACTCCCGCGTGTAGCCGTTACCGCCCAGGATCTGGATCGCCTGGGCGGTGACCTTCTTGGCCGTCTCGCTCGCGAACAGCTTGGACATCGAGCCCTCGGCCGCCGTGAACGGCTTGCCGTTGACCGCCATCCAGGAGGCGCGCCAGACGAGGAGCCGGGCCGCGTCGATGGACGTGCGCATGTCCGCGAGCTGGAACGCCACGCCCTGGTTGTCGATGACCGGCCGGCCGAACTGCTCCCGCGTCTTGGCGTAGTCGAGGGCGACCTCGTACGCGGCCCGGGCGGTACCGACCGCCATGGCCCCGACCGCCGGGCGCGACGCCTCGAACGTGGCCATCGCCGCGTTCTTCACGCGCTCCCCGCCCTGCTTGGCCTTCTCCCGCGCCCGGGCGAGCCGCTCGTCCAGCTTCTCCTTGCCGCCGAGCAGGCAGGAGCCGGGAACGCGCACGTTGTCCAGGACGACCTCGGCGGTGTGCGAGGCACGGATGCCGTGCTTCTTGAACTTCTGGCCCTGGGACAGCCCCTCGGTGCCCGGCGGGATGATGAAGGAGGCGTGCCCCTTGGAGCCGAGCTCCGCGTCGACCACCGCGACCACGACATGGACGTTGGCGATACCGCCGTTGGTCGCCCAGGTCTTGGTGCCGTTGATCACCCACTCGTCCTTGGCCTCGTCGTAGACGGCCCGGGTGCGCATGGAGGCCACGTCGGAGCCGGCGTCGGGCTCGGAGGAGCAGAAGGCGGCGACCTTGACATCATTGGCGTCGCCGTACATCTGCGGGATCCAGGTGCCGATCTGCTCCTCGGTGCCGTTGGCGAGGACGCCGACGGCGGCGAGACCGGTGCCGACGATGGACAGGGCGATGCCCGCGTCGCCCCAGAACAGCTCCTCCATCGCCATGGGTATGCCGAGGCCGGTGGGGTCGAAGTACTGCTGGGCGTAGAAGTCCAGGGAGTAGATGCCGACCTTGGCGGCCTCCTGGATGACCGGCCAGGGAGTCTCCTCACGCTCGTCCCATTCGGCGGCCGCGGGGCGGATCACATCGGCGGCGAAGCCGTGCAGCCAGTCGCGGACCTCCTTCTGTTCGTCGTTGAGCTCCATGGTGAACTCGGCCATGTCGGTCCCCTCCAGCGGCACACGTGCATGTTACTTGCGGTAACACCAGTCTGTTACCGGTGGGTAGTCCGCGTCAACTCCTACCGACCGGTCGGCACTCGGTGTCCGGGGCATGTTTGAGTGTTAGTTTGCGCAGGCGTCATCGAATCAGAACGGGTGGGGAGAGCACATGGACACCACGCAGCGGACCGACCAGCAACGGTCCGCCGACCGCCGACGGCGTGAGCTGCTGGAAGCCGCCGACCGAGTGGTGCTGCGCGACGGTCCGCAGGCCTCGATGAACGCGATCGCCGCGGAAGCCGGTATCACCAAGCCGATTCTGTACCGGCACTTCGGCGACAAGGGCGGACTTTACGCGGCCCTTGCCAAGCGGCACACCGACGCGCTGCTGGATTCCCTGCGGGCGGCGCTGGACGCGCCGGCGGAGAGGCGGGAGCGGGTCGAGGCGACGCTGGACACGTACCTCGCGGCGATCGAGGCGCGGCCCCAGGTGTACCGGTTCCTGATGCATCCGGCGGAGGGCGGCCAGCCGGGGGATCCTGGGTTCGATGTCGGCAAGCACAGTGCGCCGTTGTTGCGGCGGATGGGCGAGGAACTCGCGCAGGTCATCGAGGAGCGGCTGGACCTCGGGCCGGGTGGACAGCAGCTGGCGCGGGTGTGGGGGCATGGGATCGTCGGCATGATGCATGCGGCAGGGGACTGGTGGCTGGGGGAACGGCCTTGTTCTCGTGCCGAGTTGGTGCGCAGTCTCGCTGATCTGTTGTGGGGACGCCTTGCGGCTGCGGGGGATCGGATGGGTGGGCCGGGGTTTTGACGGTTGCGTTCCGTCTGACCGCCGGTGGGGCTTGTTCGCGCCCGCGCGGCGGAGCCGCGTGTCGAACACAGCCCCGCCCCCTGAGGTAGGAGCAGTCACGTACCCCAAGAGGCCCGAGCCACTTGCCGCATCAGTCTGCGGTGGCGCCAGCCCTTGAGGTGGTCCGCGTAGATGCGGCCCTCCAAGTGGTCGTACTCGTGCTGCAGGCAGCGGGCGAAGAAGCCCGAGCCGTGCACCGTGACCGGGTCGCCGGTCATCGTGAAGCCCTCGACCACCGCGTGGTCGTAACGCTCCGTGCCCGCTTCCAGGCCCGGTAGGGACAGACAGCCCTCCGGGCCCCGGATCACCACTCCGTCCGCCTCGACCAGGCACGGGTTGACCACGTGGCCCAGGTGCCGGACGTCCTCGTCGTCGGGGCAGTCGTAGACGAAGACCCGCAGCGGCTCGCCGATCTGGTTGGCGGCGAGGCCGACGCCCTGGGCGGCGTACATGGTCGCGAACAAGTCCTCGACGAGGCGGGCCAGTTCGGGGCCGAAGTCGGTGACCTCAGCGCAGGGTGTGTGCAGGAGGGGGTCGCCGTGCAGGGTGAGGGGTCTCACGTGGCCGTGGGCGCCGGGGATGGAGCTGTTTCGCATGGCGGCAAGAGTAAGGTCCCTGTCATTCCGCGCCTTCCGCACGAGTTCACCACAGTGCCGCGGTACGGGAGTGCTAATGGATCTCGATAGGCTGAGGTCCACACCACGTGGCCGTCAGGCTTCAAGGCGCGGCGCGTACGCAAGGAGGATCGAGAACTGATGGCAGGCAACTCGGACCCGCTCTCGCCGCGGGCCAAGCTGGCCGTGACCGCGGGCAAGGCGGTCGCGGCGGCATCCCGCGCCGCGGGGCGCGGCAGCGGTTCGGTGATCGGCGGCCGGGTGGCGCTCAAGCTCGACCCCGACCTCCTCGCCCGGCTCGCCCAGAACCTGGACGTGATCCTGGTCTCCGCGACGAACGGCAAGACCACGACCACCCGGCTCATCGCCGAGGCCCTGCGCGCCGCGGGGCCGGTCGTCTCCAACGCGCTCGGCGCCAACATGCCGGCCGGGATCACCTCGGCGCTCGCGGGCAGCTCGGACGCCCGGTACGGCGTCATCGAGGTCGACGAGAAGTATCTCGCCGGCGTCGCCCGGGACACCGCCCCGAAGTGCATCGCACTGCTCAACCTCTCACGCGACCAGCTCGACCGCGCCGCCGAGACCCGCATGCTCGCCGAGAACTGGCGGGAGGGACTCGCCGGTTCCAAGGCCGTGGTCGTGGCCAACTGCGACGACCCGCTGGTGGTGTGGGCGGCGTCCTCCTCCCCCAATGTGATCTGGGTCGCGGCCGGGCAGATGTGGAAGGACGACGCCTGGTCCTGCCCGTCGTGCGGTGGCGTGATGCAGCGCCCGGGCGACGACTGGTTCTGCGGTGAGTGCGGTTTCCGCCGTCCGACGCCGAGCTGGGCGCTCTCCGTCGACCACGTCCTCGACCCGCACGGCTCGGCCTGGCCGATCCACCTCCAGCTGCCGGGCCGCGCCAACAAGGCCAACGCCGCCTCCTCGGCCGCCGTCGCCGCCGTGTTCGGGGTGCCGCCGCAGGTCGCGCTGGAGCGCATGTACCAGGTGCAGGCGGTGGCCGGGCGCTACGACGTCGTCCAGTTCCAGGGCCGTGACCTGCGACTGCTGCTCGCGAAGAACCCGGCCGGCTGGCTGGAGACGTTCTCCCTGATCGACCCGCCGCCCGCCCCGGTCATCCTCTCCGTGAACGCCCGTGGCGCCGACGGCACCGACACCTCCTGGCTGTGGGACGTCGACTACACGCGCCTGACGGGCCACCCGATCTGCGTCGTCGGCGACCGGCGGCTGGACCTCGCGGTGCGCCTGGAAGTCGCCGACCAGCACTTCCAGGTCTACGAGAACCTCGACCAGGCCGTGGCGGCGTGCCCGCCGGGCCGGATCGAGGTCATCGCGAACTACACGGCGTTCCAGGACCTGCGCCGCCGGGTCGGCAACTGAGCACGAGACGTCAGGGGACTTTTGTGAGCGACAACCAACTGCGCATCGTCTGGATCTATCCCGACCTGCTCAGCACCTACGGCGACCAGGGCAACGTCCTCGTCGTGCAGCGCCGGGCCCAGCAGCGCGGCCTGGACGTGGCGCGGCTGGACGTGCGCAGCGACCAGCCGATCCCGACCTCCGGCGACATCTACCTGATCGGCGGCGGCGAGGACCGTCCGCAGCGGCTCGCGGCCGAGCGGCTGCGCCGGGACGGCGGACTGACCCGGGCCGTGGAGAACGGCGCCATCGTGTTCTCGGTGTGCGCCGGCTACCAGATCCTCGGGCACGAGTTCATCAACGACCTCGGACAGCGCGAGCCCGGCCTCGGCCTGCTGGACGTGGTGTCGGTGCGCGGCGAGGGCGCGCGGTGCGTCGGTGACGTGCTGGGCGACATCGACCCGCGCCTCGGCCTGCCCCCGCTGACCGGCTTCGAGAACCACCAGGGCGTCACCCACCTCGGCCCCACCGCCCGCCCGCTCGCCCGGGTGCGCTTCGGCAACGGCAACGGCACGGGCGACGGCACGGAGGGCGCGTTCAACGACACCGTGTTCGGCACGTACATGCACGGCCCGGTGCTCGCGCGCAACCCGCTGATCGCGGACCTGCTGCTGAAGCTGGCGCTCGACGTCAACGCGCTGCCGCCGACGGACGACCGCTGGTACGAGGCACTTCGCAACGAGCGCATCGCGGCTGCTCAGCAGCCTGCCTAGACCTGCTGAGCAGCGTGCGGGGAGCACGCGTCAACCTGCTGGTCAACGGCCCGTATGACGGCGCATCCGCACAGGTGAGCGGGGTCGTCCAGCAGGCGGACGCGTGCTTCGGTCCGGCCCCTCGATGCCGCTAGGGTGGCGGGGATTCGAGCCGGACAACGTGGTCCGGTCCCGGCCCACGTCGATAAGGTTTCGGGCTATGCGCATTGGTGTCCTCACGTCCGGCGGCGACTGCCCCGGCCTGAACGCCGTCATCCGGTCCGTCGTGCACCGCGCCGTCGCCGACCACGGCGACGAGGTCATCGGCTTCCGGGACGGCTGGAAGGGCCTTCTGGAGTGCGACTACCTCAAGCTCGACCTCGACGCGGTGGGTGGCATCCTCGCCCGCGGCGGCACGATCCTCGGCTCCTCCCGGGTCCGTCCCGAGCACCTGCGGGACGGCGTGGAGCGGGCCAAGGGGCACGTCGGGGAACTCGGGCTCGACGCGATCATCCCCATCGGCGGCGAGGGCACGCTCAAGGCCGCCCGGCTGCTGTCCGACAACGGCCTGCCGATCGTCGGCGTGCCGAAGACCATCGACAACGACATCGCGGTCACGGACGTCACCTTCGGCTTCGACACGGCCGTGGGGGTGGCGACCGAGGCCCTCGACCGGCTGAAGACCACCGCCGAGTCCCACCAGCGCGTGCTGATCGTGGAGGTCATGGGCCGGCACACCGGCTGGATCGCGCTGCACTCCGGCATGGCGGCCGGCGCGCACGCCATCGTCGTCCCCGAGCGTCCCTTCGACGTCGACGAGCTGACCCGCAAGGTGGGTGAGCGGTTCGAGGCGGGCAAGCGCTTCGCCATCGTCGTCGCGGCGGAGGGGGCCAAGCCGAAGTCCGGGACCATGGAGTTCGACGAGGGCGGCAAGGACATCTACGGGCACGAGCGGTTCGCCGGGATCGCCCGTCAGCTGTCGGTGGAGCTGGAAGGGCGGCTGGGGAAGGAAGCCCGGCCGGTGATTCTCGGGCATGTGCAGCGGGGTGGGACTCCGACCGCCTATGACCGGGTGCTCGCCACGCGGTTCGGATGGCATGCGGTGGAGGCCGTGCACCGGGGCGAGTTCGGGCGGATGACCGCGCTGCGCGGGACCGACATAGTGATGGTGTCGTTGGCCGAGGCCGTGGAGACGCTGAAGACGGTGCCGGATGAGCGGTACGCCGAGGCGGAGTGCGTCCTCTGAGGTCCCCGCGCCGCTGAGCACGTCTTACCGCCCCCGGTCACGTGTGTGACCGGGGGCGGTTCTACTCTTGGGGCGGACAGATTGCTGCACACCCCCACGAAACAGGAGCCGGCGGAATGGATCACAGCGGGCACGGCACGACCATGGATCTGCCGCCGTTCACGCTGGGACGAGGGCTGGAGTGGTCGGCCGACCCGTTCTTCCTCATCGCCTGCCTGGCCGGGCTGGCGCTGTACGGGTGGGGTGTCGTGCGGCTGGTGCGACGCGGCGACAAGTGGCCGGTGGGGCGGACGGTCGCCTTCGTCATCGGCGTGCTGAGCATCGTGCTCATGATGTGCACCCAGCTGAACGACTACGGCATGGTCATGTTCAGCGTGCACATGGTGCAGCACATGGTGATCAGCATGGTGTCGCCGATCCTGATCCTGCTCGGGGCGCCGCTCACGCTGGCGCTGCGCGCGCTGCCGACGGCGGGCCGGGGCCGTAAGGGACCCCGTGAGCTGCTGCTGATGTTCCTGCACAGCCGCTACATGCGGATCGTCACCCACCCGGCGTTCACGATCCCGCTGTTCATCGCGAGCCTGTACGGGCTGTACTTCACGCCGCTGTTCGACTTCCTGATGGGCTCCAAGACGGGGCACATCGCGATGATGGTGCACTTCCTCGCCGTCGGCCTGGTGTTCTTCTGGCCGATCATGGGCGTGGACCCGGGCCCGCACCGGCCGGGCTACCTGATGCGGATGCTGGAGCTGTTCGCGGGCATGCCGTTCCACGCGTTCTTCGGGATCGCGCTGATGATGGCGTCCGAGCCGATGGTCGAGGCGTTCAAGAACCCGCCCGCCTCGCTCGGCATCGAGGCGCTGTCCGACCAGAACGCGGCGGGCGGCATCGCCTGGGCGTTCAGCGAGATCCCGTCCGTACTGGTGCTGGTCGCGCTGCTGTTCCAGTGGTACGCCTCGGACCAGCGGCAGGCCAGGCGCGAGGACCGGGCCGCCGACCGTGACGGGGGCAAGGAACTCGAGGCGTACAACGCCTATTTGAGCTCGCTGCACGCACGCGGGAACTGACTCTTCCCACGCCCCAAGGCGCCCGTTCGTCCTCGCTCTGCTCATTCTCCACAACGCGGCTGAATGGCTTTTTCCTTCAGTAGCACGAAGGCGCCACCCAGCTCAATGCCACCCGCGTCGAGCGCCGCGCCCAGGAGCAGTGCGCCGCCGACGGCGACCGGCTCACCGCCGCAGGTCACCCACTCCCCTCCCCCGGCCACCAGCTCGCCTCCCACCGGCGAACCGGTCACCAGCAGCGCGGCGCCGCCCAGGAGCAGCGCGCCGCCGCCCGTGAGCAGCACGCCCCCGTCCAGCGCCCCCGCGACGACCACGCCTGCGCCGACCGCCCCCGTGCCCACCGCTCCGGCGAACACCCCACCCACCCCGAGCGCCGCCGTCTAGCACCGCACCCCCGCCGACCCCGGGAGTCACCGGATGTCCTCAGGATCACCGACGTCGGGAGTGGGCCGGGTCGTCGCCGGCCGTTATCTGCTGCTGCGCCGGCTCGGCAGCGGCGGCATGGGGCATGTCTGGCTCCCCCACGACCAGAGACTCGCCTGCGAGGTCGCGCTGAAGGAGATCGTGTTCCGCGACCCGGCCGAGGCGGGAAACGAGCGGGAGGCTCGGGTCGCGCGGGCCCGTGCGGAGGCCCGGCACGCGGCCGGGCTGCGCGGACACCCGCACGTGGTGACGGTGCCCGACGTGCTGGAGCACGAGGGGCTGCCGTGGATCGTCATGGAGTACGTGACCGGCATGGACCTGCGGGAGCTGGTGACCCGGCGCGGGCCGCTCGCCCCGGCCGAGTGCGCCCGCGTCGGCCTCGCCGCGCTGCACGCGCTGACCGCGGGCCACGAGCGGGGCGTGATGCACCGGGACGTGAAGCCGGCGAACATCCTGCTCGCGCCGGACCGCACGGACTCGCCGTACGGGCGGGTGCTGCTCACCGACTACGGCATCTCCGTGCAGCCGGTCGCCCGTGAGACGCGGTACACGAGGGCGTCCGCGCTGGTCGGCACGGCGGGGTGTCTGGCGCCGGAGCGGGCGTCCGGCAGCGCGCCGACGCCGGCCGCCGACCTGTTCTCGCTGGGCTGCACGCTGTACTTCGGCGTCGAGGGTCGCGGTCCCTTCGAGCGGGAGTCGCACCTGGCGGCGCTCACCGCGGTGGTCATGGAGGAGCCGCTCGCACCGGTCCTGTGCTCGCGGACCGGCCGGGCGGGACCCGGTTCGCCGGCATGCCCCGGCTCTCCCTGGACCCGACCTGCCGGGACAAGGCGCCCGACGGGCAGGTGGTCGCGTTCGTCGAGGCGGCCTCGGCGGACGAGGCACGGAAACGGGGGCCGGCCCGGTGCGAGGAGCGGACCCGGGAGCTGCGGGACCGGCTCGCCGATGTCCGCAACCACGCCGTCGTGCCGAGCGGCACCGGGTTCGAGGCGGCGGGGCGGCGCACCGCCTGCCTGGTCCTCGGCGCGCACGGGCCGCTGTACGGGCCGCTCGGGGAGCGACGTAGGTTCGGTACGGCGTTCGCCGACACCGCGACCATGCAGAAGCGTGACTGCTTGGACGTCCGTTCGAACCCGGAGGCACGGCTGGTGCCGTGCGGCGGGCGGTACGACCAGCAGGTGCTCGGATTCACCCGACTGGGCGGCGGCGTGACACTCGCCGAGGCCCGGACCTCATCGGACGCGGCATGCGCCCGGGACGTGGCACCGCGCGACTACGGCTTCGATCCGTCCGTCTACGAAGCCGGTTCGTGGACCAGCGACGGACCCTGGAAATCCGGTACTCATGTCGTCGTCTGCACCGTCAGGAGGCAGAACGGGGGCACCATGGGGGAAACAGAACCATGAGGAGGGTGTTGCGATGCCCGGTTCCACGAACGGTTCGAACGCGACGAAGACCATGGGAGGGCTCACCGTCGGCGGCCTCGTCCTGGTGACGGCCTACACGGTGGCGCTCGGCAGCAACGGCTGGCTGTGGTTCGGCTGGGTCGTCCTGGGCCTGATCACCCTCGGGATGGTGGTCACCACGAAGAGCACCTGAGAGCTCACTCCCGGGTCAGCCGTCCGGCCGAATGCACGCCCGGCTGGTACTTCGGGAGCCGGACGGTGATCTTCATGCCCGCACCCGTGGCGGTCTCGATGACGAGGCCGTGGCCGTCGCCGTAGACCTGGCGGAGCCGGTCGTCGACGTTGGAGAGCCCTATGCCCCCCGAGGGGCTGACCTCGCGGGCGAGGATACGGCGGAGCAGGACGGGGTCCATGCCGGCGCCGTCGTCCTCGATGACGACCAGGGCCTCGGCACCCGCGTCCTGGGCGGTGATCTGGATGTGGCACTTGTCGGCCTTGCCCTCCAGTCCGTGCTTGACGGCGTTCTCGACGAGCGGCTGGAGGCACAGGAAGGGCAGGGTGACGGGCAGCACCTCCGGGGCGATCTGGAGAGTGACGGCGAGGCGGTCGCCGAAGCGTGCCCGTACGAGTGCCAGGTAGTGGTCGATGGCGTGCAGTTCGTCGGCGAGAGTGGTGAAGTCGCCGTGCCGGCGGAACGAGTAGCGGGTGAAGTCGGCGAACTCCAGGAGCAGTTCACGGGCACGCTCGGGGTCGGTGCGGACGAACGAGGCGATCACCGCGAGCGAGTTGAAGATGAAGTGCGGGGATATCTGGGCCCGCAGCGCCCTGATCTCGGCCTCGATGAGGCGGGTGCGGGACTGGTCCAGGTCCGCCAGCTCCAGCTGCACGGACACCCAGCGGGCCACCTCGCCGGCCGCCCGGACGAGGACCGCCGACTCGCGGGGCGCGCAGGCGACGAGGGCGCCGTGTACGCGGTCGTCGACGGTGAGCGGGGCGACGACCGCCCAGCGCACCGGGCAGTCGAGGAGGTCACAGGTCAGCTGGAAGGCCTCGCCGCGGCCGGTCTCCAGAGGGCCGGCCAGGCGTTCCATGATCTCGGTGCGGTGGTGGGCGCCGTCACCGTCCCAGACCAGGACCTGTTTGCGGTCGGTCAGGCAGAGGGCGTCCGTGCCGAGCAGGGAGCGCAGTTTGCGGGCGGATTTGCGGGCGGTCTCCTCCGTCAGCCCGGCCCGCAGCGGGGGTGCGGCGAGGGAGGCGGTGTGGAGGGTCTCGAAGGTGGCGTGTTCGACGGGGGTGCCCAGGCCGCCGAGGCTCTGGGGGCGTGCCGTGCGCCGGCCGAGCCAGACGCCCACGGCCAGCACCGGGAGCACGGCGACGCACAGGCCCGCCAGGAATCCGCTCATGCCGTCACCTCCGTGCGCAGTTCCTCGGGCAGGTGGAACCGGGCCAGGACCGCCGCCGTGCCCGGCGGCACCCGGCCGGGAGTGGCCAGGGACACCAGGATCATGGTGAGGAAGCCCAGCGGCACCGACCAGAGCGCGGGCCAGGCGAGCAGGGCGTGCAGCGCGCCCTGGCCCGGGTAGCCCGCCATGGTCGCGGCGACGGCGAGCAGGGCGGAGCCGCCGCCGACCAGCATGCCGGCGGCCGCGCCGGGCGGGGTCAGCCGCCGCCACCAGATGCCGAGGACGAGCAGCGGGCAGAACGAGGACGCGGACACGGCGAAGGCGAGCCCCACCGCGTCGGCGACCGGGAGCCCGCCGACCAGGACGCTCGCCGCGAGGGGCATGGACATCGCGAGGGCGGTCCCGAGCCGGAAGTGCCGTACGCCCCGCGCGGGCAGGACGTCCTGGGTGAGCACGCCCGCGACGGCCATGGTGAGACCCGAGGCCGTGGACAGGAACGCGGCGAAGGCGCCGCCCGCCACCAGCGCGCCCAGCAGATCGCCGCCCACTCCCCCGATGATGCGGTCGGGCAGGAGGAGGACGGCGGCGTCCGTGTCGCCGGTGAGGGTGAGTTCCGGGGCGTAGAGGCGGCCGAGGGCGCCGTAGACGGGCGGCAGGAGGTAGAAGGCGCCGATCAGGCCGAGGACCACGACGGTGGTGCGGCGGGCGGCGACGCCGTGCGGGCTGGTGTAGAAGCGGACCACGACGTGCGGCAGGCCCATGGTGCCGAGGAACGTGGCGAGGATCAGCCCGTACGTGGCGTACAGCGGGCGTTCCTCGCGGCTCTCGGCCTGTGCGGGCGACAGGTCGCCGCCGCTGCGCTGCGCCTCGGGGACGGTCGCTCCCTCGGCGAAGGTGAGCCGGGTGCCGCGTTCGACGCGGTGGGTGCCGGCGGGCAGGTCGAGGCGGGCGCCGGTGTGTTCACGGCCGTCCACGGTGCCGGTCACCGTGACGGTGAGGGGCCGGTCCAGTTTCAGGTCGATGCTGTCGCCCACGCGGACGACGCGCTGCTCGCGGAAGGTGGACGGTTCGTCGAAGGCGTGGCGGGGGGCTCCGTCGCTCTGCCAGGCGAGCACCAGGAACAGGGCGGGGACGAGCAGGGCGGTGAGTTTCAGCCAGTACTGGAAGGCCTGGACGAAGGTGATGCTGCGCATGCCGCCGGCGGCGACGGTGGCGGTCACGACGACGGCGACGATCACGCCGCCGAGCCAGTCGGGCGCCCCGGTCAGCACCGTCAGGGTCAGTCCCGCGCCCTGGAGCTGGGGCAGCAGGTACAGCCAGCCGACGCCGACGACGAAGGCACCGGCCAGCCGCCGTACGGCCTGGGAGGCGAGGCGGGCCTCGGCGAAGTCGGGGAGCGTGTAGGCGCCGGAGCGGCGCAGCGGGGCGGCGACGAAGAGGAGCAGGACCAGGTAGCCGGCGGTGTATCCGACCGGGTACCAGAGCATGTCGGGGCCCTGGACCAGGACCAGGCCCGCTATGCCCAGGAAGGAGGCGGCGGAGAGGTACTCGCCGCTGATGGCGGCGGCGTTGAGGCGGGGGCCGACGGTGCGTGAGGCGACGTAGAAGTCGGAGGTGGTGCGGGAGATGCGCAGGCCGAAGGCACCGACCAGGACCGTCGCGACGACGACCAGGGCGACGGCGGGGACGGCGTAGTTGGAGTTCATCGGGCGCCAGTTCGATCGTCGGTCATGGGTCGTCGGTCATCAGTCGTCGGTCATCAGTCGCTGGCCGTCGTTCATCGGTCTTCGACGAGGCGTACGAAGTCGCGCTCGTTGCGCTCGGCGCGGCGGACGTACCAGCGGGCGAGCAGGACCAGCGGTGCATAGAGGCCGAAGCCGAGGACGGCCCACTCCAGGCGGCGGGTGCCGGGCATCGCCGCGAACAGCAGCGGCAGCGGGCCGACGAGCAGAGCGAGGACCGCGAAGACGGCGAGGGCGGCGCGCAGCTGGGTGCGCATCAGGGAGCGGACGTAGGTGTGGCCGAGGGTGGTCTGCTCGTCGATCTCGGTGCGCGGGCGGTAGTAGCCGGAGGCCCTGCGGGTTTGGCGGGGCGGGCCGGTGACGACGACGCGGCGCTCGGTGTGGTCCTGGGGCACCGTCACGCCCTCCTCATGAGCAGGTCGCGCAGTTCGCGCGTGTGGCGCCGGCTGACCTGGAGTTCCTCGGAGCCGACGAGGACGCTGACGGTGCCCGCGTCGAGGCGGAGTTCGCCGATGTGGCGCAGGGCGACGAGGTGGCGGCGGTGGATGCGGACGAAGCCGCGGGAGCGCCAGCGCTCCTCCAGGGTGGACAGCGGGATGCGGACCAGGTGGCTGCCCTTGTCGGTGTGCAGGCGGGCGTAGTCGCCCTGGGCCTCGACGTGGGTGATGTCGTCGACGGCCACGAAGCGGGTCACGCCGCCGAGCTCGACGGGTATGTGGTCGGGGTCGGGCTCGCTCACGGGTATGCGGGGCGCGGTGCCGCGCAGCTCGGCGGCACGCCGTACGGCCTCCGCCAGCCGTTCCTTGCGGACGGGCTTGAGGACGTAGTCGACGGCCTTGAGGTCGAAGGCCTGGACGGCGAAGTCCTCGTGGGCGGTGACGAACACGACCAGCGGCGGCCGGGCGAACCCGGTGAGCAACCGGGCCAGGTCGAGCCCGTCGAGGCCGGGCATCTGGATGTCGAGGAAGACGACGTCGATCGCCTCGGGCCCGCCCGGGCCGGACTCCAGGGCGCGGTTGATGCGGCGCAGTGCCTCGGTCGCGTCGCCGGCGCCCTCCGCGCTGCCGATGCGGGGGTCCGCGTGCAGCAGGTAGAGCAGTTCCTCCAGCGAGGGGCGTTCGTCGTCGACAGCGAGGGCGCGCAGCATGAACCCGGAGTGTAGGGGCGATCGGTACGTCTGGACATGTGCCGGTGGACGTTGCCCCTGGGCGAGGTGCCCGCGCCGGGCCGGGCGCGGCCGGGATACCGGTGGATACAGTGCCCGCATGAACAGCAGGTCCACGCCGTTCGACGAACTCGACCGGAAGATCATCACGGCGTTGATGGCGAACGCCCGGACGTCCTTCGCCGAGATCGGCACGGCGATCGGGCTGTCGGCCACGGCGGTCAAGCGCCGGGTCGACCGGCTGCGGGAGACCGGCGTCATCACCGGGTTCACGGCCACGGTGAAACCGTCCGCGCTGGGCTGGCGCACCGAGGCCTACGTCGAGGTGTACTGCGAGGGCGCAGCCCCGCCGCGGCGGCTGGCCGAGGTCGTGCGCGACTACCCGGAGATCACCGCGGCGATGACCGTGACGGGCGGTGCGGACGCGTTGCTGCACGTGCGGGCGCGGGACGTGGAGCACTTCGAAGAGGTGCTGGAGCGGATCCGCCAGGAGCCCTTCATCCGGAAGACGATCAGCGTGATGGTGCTGTCCCATCTGCTTCCGGACAGTCCGGAGGCGGGTGCCAGCCATCCGGCGCCGGAGGAGTTGCCGGGCGGCGCAGCAGGCGTGCGCTGACCGGCCTCAAGACGCAGCGTTCCTGCGCCCACGCGCAACTGATGTTCCTTGTCGGCCGCCTCCGCCAGTTCCTACCTTGGTGTCAACCACCAGTCACACACCGTGAGGAAGCGGAGGGACCCCTCTGTGCCCGACTCCCGTGTGCCGCGCCGGCGGCGCTACCTCGTCTGCGAGCCCAGACACTTCGCCGTGCAGTACGCGATCAACCCGTGGATGCGTCCCGGCGAACCCGTCGACGTCATCCGCGCGCTGGACCAGTGGCAGGCGCTGGTCGACGCCTACCGTGCCCACGGCCATACCGTGGACACTGTGAAACCCGTGCCCGGTCTGCCCGACATGGTCTTCGCCGCGAACGCGGCGGTCGTCGTCGACGGCCGCGTCTTCGGCTCCCTCTTCCACGCGCCCGAGCGGCGTGGCGAGTCCGTGCCGTACGAGGCGTGGTTCAAGTCGGAGGGCTACGAGGTCTACCACCCCGAGTCGGTGTGCGAGGGCGAGGGCGACCTGGTGCCGGCCGGCCGCTGGATCCTGGCCGGGACGGGCTTCCGCACCACCCGTGAGGCCCACAGCGAGGCGCAGGAGTACTTCGGGCTGCCGGTGATCAGCCTGACGCTGGTGGACCCGTACTTCTACCACCTGGACACGGCGCTGTTCGTCCTGGACGAGGAGAACATCGCCTACTACCCCGAGGCGTTCTCGCCGGGCAGCCGCGAGGTGCTGGCCCGGCTGTACCCGGACGCGGTGCTCGCCACCCGTGAGGACGCGATGGCGTTCGGGCTCAACTCCGTCTCCGACGGGCGGCACGTGTTCATCTCACCGGGGGCGACGGGCCTGGCCGGCCGGCTCGCCGGCCGTGGCTACGTCCCCGTCCCCGTCGACCTGTCCGAGTTCCAGAAGGCCGGTGGCGGCATCAAGTGCTGCACCCAGGAGATCCGGGAGATCCGCTCATGACAGCACCCGTCCGTACCCGTGGCTCTCAGGACCTCATCCGCGCGGAGGAGCCGGTCCTCGCGCACAACTACCATCCGCTGCCCGTGGTCGTCGCCCGTGCCGAGGGCACCTGGGTGGAGGACGTGGAGGGGCGGCGCTACCTCGACATGCTGGCCGGCTACTCGGCGCTCAACTTCGGGCACCGGCATCCGGCGCTGATCGAGGCGGCCCACCGCCAGCTCGACCGGCTGACCCTGACCTCCCGCGCCTTCCACAACGACCGGCTCGCCGAGTTCGCCGAGCGGCTGGCGGCGCTGACCGGCATGGACATGGTGCTGCCCATGAACACCGGTGCGGAGGCGGTGGAGAGCGGGGTGAAGGTGGCCCGGAAGTGGGCGTACGACGTCAAGGGCGTCCCGGCGGACCGGGCGACGATCGTGGTCGCGGCGGACAACTTCCACGGCCGTACGACGACCATCGTCAGCTTCTCCACGGACGAGACGGCGCGGCAGGGGTTCGGCCCCTTCACGCCGGGTTTCCGGATCGTGCCGTACAACGACCTGGCCGCGCTGGAGGCGGCGGTCGACGAGACGACGGCGGCGGTGCTGATCGAGCCGATCCAGGGCGAGGCCGGGGTGATCATCCCGGACGAGGGCTACCTGGCCGGTGTGCGCGAGCTGACCCGCCGCAAGGGGTGCCTGTTCGTCGCGGACGAGATCCAGTCCGGGCTCGGCCGCACGGGCAGCACGCTGGCGGTCGAGTACGAGTCGGTCGTGCCGGACGTGGTGCTGCTGGGCAAGGCGCTGGGCGGCGGCATCGTGCCGGTGTCCGCGGTGGTCGCCCGGCGGGAGGTGCTCGGGGTGCTGCACCCCGGGGAGCACGGGTCCACCTTCGGCGGCAACCCCTTGGCGGCCGCGGTCGGCACGGCGGTGGTCGAGCTGCTGGAGACGGGCGAGTTCCAGCGCCGCGCGACCGAACTGGGCGGGGTCCTGCGGGACGGCCTGACCGGGCTGGTCGGCAAGGGTGTCGTCGGCTTCCGCTCGCGGGGCCTGTGGGCGGGCGTCGACATCGACCCCGCGCTCGGTACCGGCCGCGAGATCAGCGAACGCCTCATGCGCGAGGGAATCCTGGTCAAGGACACCCACGGCTCCACGATCCGCCTGGCCCCACCGCTCACCATCACGGACGAGGAACTCGAGGACGCGCTCGGTTCATTGGAGAAGGTGCTGCGGTAGGAGGCAGAGGGGCTGTGGAGGAGGACGCCCCGGCAGAGGGGTGACGGCGGCGGCCGCCCCGGCAGCGGGGTGGCCGCCGCCGGGCCGAATGCGCCATGAGCCGTCTCGGCCGAGCTCGTCACAACCCGCCCCGACCAGCCCCGGACAAGCCGCCCCCACAAGCCGGAAGGGTGAAGATTGAGGCAAGAGGTGGTAGACCACTCTCAGCGACAGAGAGGTCGGCCGTGGGACACGAGGAGTACGGCGTTGGCCGGGAGCGGTTCGACGTGGCCGACGCCGCGCCGCTGTTGCTCGATCCGCAGGGTGTGGTGACGGGCTGGACCGGCGAGGCCCGGCGGCTGCTGGCGTATCCGGCTGCCGAGGCCATCGGCAGGAAGCTGGCGGATCTGCTGACGGCCGAGGACGCGCAGCGCGTACCGGACCTGGTCGAGCGGTGCCGCAGGGACGGCGGCTGGACGGGGCTGCTGACGGCCCGCCGCAGGGACGGGCAGCCGGTGAGGGTCACGGCCCGGATCACCTCGGCCGAGGAGGCGCACGGCGGCGAGCGCTGGCTGGTGCTGCTGTCGGAGCTGGCCGACGCGCCCGGCTGGGACATGAGCCGTACGGTGCTGGAGCGGATGGTGGCCGACGCCCCGGTCGGTATCGCGATCGTGGACACGGACCTGCGTTTCGTGTGGTCGAACGCCGCCCTGGAGCAGTTCGGCGGCGGACCGGCACAGCGCCGCCTCGGCCTGCGCTTCGCGGACGTCCAGCCGGGCCTGGACGCCCAGGCGGTCGAGGCGCAGATGCGGCACGTGCTGGAGACCGGCGAGGCCGTGGTCGGGTACGAGCACGTGGGCCAGGTGCTTTCGGCCCCGCTGCGCGAGACGGCACACATGCTGTCGTTCACCCGGCTGGACGACGACCAGGGCAACCCGATGGGCGTGTACTACACGGTCGTCGACATCACCGAACGGCACCGCGCCCGGCAGCGGCTGGCGCTGCTCGACCGGGCCGGCGAGAGCATCGGCCGCAGCCTGGACCTCATGCGCACCGCGCAGGAGCTGGCCGACGTGGCCGTACCGGGACTGGCGGACTTCGTCACCGTGGACCTGCTGGAGACGGTACTGCGAGGCGCCGAACTGCCCCCCGGGCCGCTCGCGGACACCGACGAGCCGGTGGCCCTGCGCCGCGCCGGATACCGGTGCGCGGAGGACGACCTCGTGGCGTCCGTCATCGACATCGGCGAGGTGGTGGCCTTCCGGGCCGGAACGCCCCCCGTCCTCTGCCTCACCACGGGGCGGTCCTGGCGCGAGGAACGGCTCGACCCGTCGGCCCGGGACTGGACCACCGACGCACCGAGCGGCCGGCAGGCCAGGTTCCGGGAGCTGGGCCTGCACAGCGTGATGACCGTGCCGATCCGGGCGCGCGGCACCACGCTCGGCATCACCACCTTCTTCCGGCGCCATCGCCGGGAGCCCTTCGACGAGGAGGACCTGCGTCTGGCCGAGGACCTCGTCTCGCGCGCGGCCGTCTGCGTCGACAACGCCCGGCGCTACACCCGCGAGCGCGACGCCGCGCTCGTCCTCCAGCGCAGCCTGCTCCCCCACCGGCTCCCCGAGCAGGACGCGGTCGAGGTGGCCGCGTGCTACCGGCCGGCCGACGAGCTGACCGGCCTGGGCGGCGACTGGTACGACCTCATCCCGCTGTCCGGGGCGCGCGTCGCGCTCGTCGTGGGCGAAGTGCCCGGGCACGGCATCGACGCCGCCGCGGCCATGGGGCAGTTGCGGACGGCCGTACGGACCCTGGCCGCTCAGGATCTGCCGCCCGAGGAGGTGCTGGCGCACCTCGACGACCTGGTGGCGCGGTCGGCCCGGGAAGAGGGCGCCGAACCGGGCACGGCGGGCTCCGCGGGCACGCAGTGCGTGGGCTCCGGGTGTGTGTACGTCGTCTACGACCCGGTCGACGGCGGGTGCGCGATGGCCGCCGCGGGGCATCCCGCACCGGCCGTGGTCCTGCCCGACGGCTCGGTCACGTTCGTCGAGCTGCCGCAGGGGCCGCCGCTCGGTGTGGGCGGTCCGCCCTTCGAGGCGGTCGAGCTGTCGCTCGCTGAGGGCAGCACGCTCGCCCTGCACACCGACGGGCTGCTGGCCCGGGGAGAGACCTGGGCCGTCGACGCCGGCCGGGAACGGCTGCGCCGGGCGCTGCAAGGGGCGGGCCCGCTGGAGTCGCACTGCCGGCATGTCGTCGACGCGCTGGCCCCGGCGCGCCCGTACGACGACGTGGCCCTGCTGATGGCCCGGACGAAACGCCTCGGCACCGAGCAGGTCGCGGCCTGGTACCTGGACCCGGACCCGGCCCTCGTCGCCGACGCCCGCCGCACAGCCACCCGGCAGCTGGCCCGCTGGGGGCTCGACGAGCTGGCGTTCACCACGGAACTGGTAGTGAGTGAGCTGGTCACCAACGCCATACGGCACGCCACCGGGCCCATCCGGCTCCGCCTGATCCGGGAGCGCGCCCTGGTCTGCGAGGTCTTCGACAGCGGTGCCACCGCACCCCATCTGCGCCATCCCCGTACGACGGACGAGGGCGGGCGCGGTCTGCTGCTGGTCTCCCAGCTGACCCAGCGGTGGGGCACGCGGTTCGTCGCCCAGGGAAAGATCATCTGGGCGGAGCAGTCCCTGACGGAGCTCGCCGAGGTGCCCGGGGCGGCGCACCTGGAGTGAGCCGGGGCCGGATTCGCCCACACCGTGGGAAACTGGTCTGATCCCGGCAGCGGTGAGGCGGCATCCATGACGGATTCGGCGATCGACTACACGGCGGTGTTCCGGGCCCTGCCCGGCATGGTGGCGCTGCTGACGCCCGAACTGGTGTACGCGGACGTCAACGAGGAGTTCGTCCGGGTGTCCGGCCGCTCCCGTGATCAGCTCGTCGGGCGCTACCTGTTCGACGTCTTCCCCGACAACCCCAACGACCCCGCCTCGACGGGCATGCGCAACCTGGAGGCCTCGCTGTACCGGGTCCTGGCCACCGGGGAGCGCGACGCCATGGCCCTCCAGCGCTACGACGTCGAGGATCCCGAGCGGCCCGGGGAATGGCAGGAGCGCTACTGGAGTCCGGTGAACGCGCCACTGCTGGGCCCCGACGGCAAGGTGGTGCTGATCCTGCACCGCGTCGAGGAGGTCACGGAGCTGATCCGGGCCCGGGGCCGCCCGGGGGGAGGCCGGGGCGGCCGGTCCCGGGTCCTGGAGGCCGAGCTGTACACCCGCGCCCGCGAGCTCCAGGAGCTCAACGAGCGGCTGCGTCAGGCGCACTCCCGGGAGCGGGAGGTGGCGCTGGCGTTGCAGGAGGCCATGCTGCCCGCCCGCCGGCAGGTCAGCCCCCACCATCGGGCCGCCGTCCGCTACCGGCCCGCCGTGGGCGCGCTCAACGTGTGCGGGGACTGGTACGACCTGGTCGACCTGGTGGGCGGCCACCGGGTCGGCGTGTCCGTGGGCGACGTGGTCGGGCACGGCCTGGAGGCCGCCGGGGTCATGGGGCAGCTGCGCAGCGCGCTGAGCGCGGCCTCCCGGGTCGCCGACGGGCCGGCCCAGGCGCTGGACGTGCTGGGGCGCTACGCGCACGTGGTGGACGGTGCCGAGTCGGCGACCGCGGTGACGACCTTCATCGACTTCGACCGGCACACCATCACCTACAGCAGCGCCGGCCATCCTCCGCCCGTGCTGATCCACCCGGACGGCCGCACGGAGTTCCTCGACCGGGCCACCGACACGCCCCTGGACGCCCGGCCGGACCCGATTCGCAGACCCCAGGCCGGCACGACGTTCACCCCGGGCGCCACCCTCGTGCTCTACACCGACGGTTTGATCGAACGGCGCCACGAGGACATCGACACCGGCCTGGCCCGTCTCGCCGACGCGCTGTACCGGAACCGGCACCAGGATCCCGAGACCCTCGCCGACACGGTCCTGCTGGAACTGCTGCCGCCCGGCGGCGCCACCGACGACACGGCGCTGATCGTCGTGCGACTGTGAGCTACCGGCGGGTGTTGCCGTGGTCGAACAGCCTGACGCGGTCCACGTTCTGCCGGTCCTCGGCGTCCGTGCTGGGCGCACCGGCGAACCACGCGTCGAGAATCTCCTTCAGCAGCGGCTCGGACGTGAGCCGCAGGCTGAGCGCGAGGACGTTGGCGTCGTTCCAGCGGCGTGCCCCGTCGGCCGTGTAGGCGTCCGTGCACAGGGCGGCCCGGACGCCCGGCACCTTGTTCGCGGCGATCGAGGCCCCCGTGCCGGTCCAGCAGCACACCACGGCCTGGTCGGCCGTCCCGTCGGCGACCTCGCGGGCCGCGGCCTGCGAGCACACCGCCCACTGAGGGTCGTCCCCGGGACGCAGCGCGCCGTGCGGGCGCACCTCGTGCCCTCGGTCGCGCAGCGCGGCCACGAGGGAGCGGGCGACAGGCTCGTCCATGTCCGAGGAAACAGAGATCCGCATACGTCGCAGACTACTCGGCAGGGCCGCAAGAGCCAGCCGCTGGCCAGGCACCCCACGCATCCCGCCACGCCACCCGTTCGGCTTGCCGGTCACCCGCGTGGAGCAGCACGCTGGTCCCGCGGTCCTCCCCAGCCGCATGAGCACCACCGGAGACACCTCTCTGACTGACCATCAGTCAATCGGCAAAGGATCGGCGCGGTCCGGTCGCACGAGGTGCCCGGTGGCCATGCCTGCACCTACACTGGCACCCCACGACATGCCGGTTGACCTGCTGGAACGCGGCGGTTGAGCCCACCGCAAGAGTCGAGGAGCGCCCGCTTTGTTCTACTACCTGCTGAAATACGTGCTGCTCGGACCGCTGCTGAGGCTGGTCTTCCGGCCTCGAATAGAGGGCCTGGAGCACGTTCCGGCGGAGGGCGCCGCCATCATCGCCGGGAATCACCTGTCGTTCTCGGACCACTTCCTGATGCCCGCGGTCCTCAAGCGGCGCATCACCTTCCTCGCGAAGGCCGAGTACTTCACAGGCCCCGGCATCAAGGGCCGCCTGACGGCATCGTTCTTCCGCAGCGCCGGGCAGATCCCCGTCGACCGCTCCGGCAAGGACGCCGGGCAGGCCGCCATCCGCGAGGGCCTCGGTGTGCTGAGCAAGGACGAGTTGCTCGGCATCTACCCGGAGGGCACGCGCTCGCACGACGGCCGGCTCTACAAGGGCAAGGTGGGCGTCGCGGTCATGGCTCTCAGGGCCGGCGTCCCGGTCGTCCCCTGCGCGATGATCGGCACCTTCGAGGCCCAGCCGCCCGGCAAGGTCATCCCGAACCTCCATCCCGTCGTGATCCGCTTCGGCGAGCCCCTCGACTTCTCGCGCTACGCCGGCATGGAGAACGAGAAGGCCATCCTGCGCGCCGTCACCGACGAGATCATGTACGCGATCCTCTCCCTGTCCGGGCAGGAGTACGTCGACCAGTACGCGGCCGTCGTGAAGGCCGAGGAGGCCGCCGCCGCCGCGAAGGAGCGGAAGTTCCCGCGTCTGCCGCTCACGTGAGACGTCTGCCGTCGGCAGAAGCCGTCTCCCCGGCCGCCTCGGCCCTCTACGGTCGCGGTATGAGACGTGCTGTGGTGATCGGGGCCGGCGGGCAGACAGGACGGCCCGCGGTGGAGGCGCTGGCGCGGGACGGCTGGGAGGTGACGGCCGCCTCGCGCGGCGGGGCCCGGGACGAGAGCTGGCCCGGCGGGGTACGGGCACTGCGGCTGGACCGCGAGGACGACGCGGCCCTCGGCGCGCTGATCGGCGAGGGCTGCGACCTCGTGGTCGACATCGTCGCCTACGGGGCCGGTCACGCGCGGCAGTTGACCGCGCTGGCCGACCGCATCGGCTCGGCCGTGGTCGTGTCGACGGTGTCGGTGTACCAGGACGGCACGGGCCGCGGCTTCGACACGATGAGCGAGCCGGGCGGTTTCCCGCGGTACCCCGTGCCCGTGCGGGAGGACCAGCCGACGGTCCCGCCGGGGGACGCCACGTACAGCACCGGCAAGGCCGCCCTGGAGAGGGAACTCCTCGCGGCGGGCGACCGGTTGCCCACGACCCTGCTGCGCGCGGGCGCGATCCACGGCCCCCACAGTCCGCTTCCCCGCGAGCTGTACTTCGTGAAACGGAACCTCGACGGCCGGCGCAGGAGGGTGCTCGCCCACCGGGGTGAGAGCCGCTTCCACACGTCGGCCGCCCGCAACATCGCCGAACTGATCCGGCTGGCGGCCGCCCGGCCCGGCTCGCGGGTGCTCAACGCCTGTGATCCGCATCCGCCGACGGTGGCCGAGATCGGGTCGGCGGTGGACGCGGTGATGGGAGTGGAGACGGAGACCGTCCTGGTGGACGGGGCGGCACCCTCACCGTCCGTGGGCAGCTCGCCCTGGTCGGTGGAGCTGCCGGTGGTCTTCGACATGACCGCGGCGGAACGGGAGGTGGGCTACCGGCCGGTCGTGTCCTACCCCGACAGCCTGCCGGAGACGGTCGACTGGCTCACCCGCCGGCTGTCCGGGCAGGACTGGCAGGAAGCGTTCCCGACTCTGGCACGGGTCTACCCGGACCTGTTCGACTACGCGGCGGAGGACGCCTGGCTCGGCGCGTGAGCCCTTAGGGCGTGTCCGAAAGTCCCGCCTGCCCTCCGGGCGGGCGACGGGACTTTACGGACACCCCCTAGATCCGCACGAGGGACGCCAGTGCCTCGTCGAGCAGCCGTCGCAGCCGCAGCGCATCGGGTGCCACGGCGGTCACCAGGGCGGCGGGACCGGCGAGCGGGGCGAGCGAGGCCCCTTCTCCGAGCACCCGGGCCGGCACCGGCTCGGCGGCGAACTCCGGCCGTACGACGATCAGTTGCCCGACCGCCCGATGACCCGCGAGCACCGCGGGGCCGTCCCAGCCGCCCGGCGCGCCGGGCCCGCAGGCCAGTTCCTGGTCGAGCACGACCTGCCCGGCGACCCGCACGGTCAGCCGGCTCGTCAGCCGTCCGGGTTCCTCACCGGCCCGCCCGAGCACCTGCTCCTCGCGCAACACGAGCCGGGCCGTGGCGGCGAGCTCGACGCGCGTCGTGACGTACAGGTCGCTGCCCTGGGCGGAGATCAACTGCTCGGGCAGCCAGTGCAGTTCGGCCCTGTCGGCGACGTCGAGCCGGACGTCGTAACGGGCCTCTCCCTTGGTCTGCCCCGGCAGGGCGATGGTGGCGGCGGCCGACCCGACGGACAACAGCGCTCCCTCCTCCACCCTGGCTTGCACGGTGAAGTGGTCGCCGCCGAGCGGCCCGCTCATCGCTCCGACCAGCACGACCCGCGCCTCGGCACCGCTCCCCCGAGTGCGCCGCAGCGCCAGGGGCCCGTCGCTCTCCAGCACGGGCAGGGCCGTCCCGCCCCGGCCGTCGTCCCGGGCGGCGATCCTCGCGACGGACCGCACGCCGGCGCTGTTCACGTTCGCGCCGCCCACGCGGCGAGCTGCGCACGCACCCAGGCGGCGACATCCGTCACCCCGGGCTCGCTCCGCAACGACTGGAAGACCACCGGCAGTTCGGCCCGCTGCGCCTTGGCGTCGGCCGCCATCCGGGCGAGGTCGGAGCCCACGTACGGCGCGAGGTCCGTCTTGTTGACGACGAGCAGGTCGGCGGTGGTCACGCCCGGACCGCCCTTGCGCGGAATGTCGTCGCCCCCCGCCACGTCGATCACGAAGATCTGCGCGTCGACGAGCCCCTTGGAGAAGGTCGCGGTGAGGTTGTCCCCACCGGATTCCACGAGGACCAGGTCCAGCGGCCCGACAGCGTCCTCCAGGTCCTCCACCGCTTCCAGGTTGGCGGAGATGTCGTCCCGGATGGCGGTGTGCGGGCAGGCTCCCGTCTCCACCGCGGTGATCCGCTCGGGCGGCAGCACGGCCTCCCGGAGCAGGAACTCGGCGTCCTCGCGGGTGTAGATGTCGTTGGTGACGACCGCGAGGGACAACTCGTCCCGCAACGCGCGGCACAGCGCGGCGACGGTGGCGGTCTTCCCGGACCCGACGGGCCCGCCGAGTCCGATGCGCAGGGCACGGCGGCTGCCGTCAGGCCTCAGGGCGTCGGCGCTCACGGCGCCGGGACCGTCGTGGGTGTGGTCGTGGTCGAGGTGCATGGGGCGGCTCCTACGTTCTTGTCCGACTGATGCGAGTGGTGGGGGAGGGTTGATCAACTTCATCCACCTGGTCAACTGCCTAGGAGGCGAACAGCCGCACGGGCCAGGCCGCGTGCGCCTCCGCCCCGATCTCCAGCAACGGCGCCGACCCCGCGGGCAACGCGTCGACCCCCTCGTCGACCACCCTGCGCGCCGCCTCGACCGCCCGGTCCACGACGTGGTCCACCTCGGGCGCGAGCCGGGCCAGCACCCCCGTGGCGTCGAAGGGATCCAGACTCAGCAGCCGCACCGTCGCCGTGGCCGGTCCGCTCACGCTCTCGTACGCCGCGCAGTAGGCCGCGTCGACCGGCCCCAGCCCGGCCGCGCGCGCCGCCAGCCCGAGCACCACCGGCTGATGGGCCCCCTTGGGGAACTCCCGGGCCAGCGCGTCCAGTTCGGCGGACGGCCAGGTCGTCCGGGCGGCCCGCATCAGCTGCCGCCCCAGCTTGCGCCCGGCGACGCGCAGCGCGGGCGAGGGCGTCCGGGCGTCCGCGGCACGGTCCAGCGTGACGGGGTCGATCCCCAGCGCGGCAGCCGCCGAGAGGGCCGCCGCCACCGAGCCGGCCGTGTGCAGCCGCCCCCGGCAGAAGTCCGCCAGGCTCGCCGCTCCCCTGATCCGCCCGGCCTTGACCGCCGCCTCCGCCCCGCCGGAGTGGGCGTGGCCGCCGGCGGGAAAGCGGCCGTCGGCCAGGACGAGAAGTGCCGCACGTGACATCAGGACGCCCTCAGAACAGGAAGTAGCGCTGGGCCATGGGAAGTTCGGCCGCCGGTGCCGCCTCGACCAGCTCCCCGTCGATGTGCACGGCGAAGCTGTCGGGATCGACCCGGACCTCGGGCCGGGCGTCGTTCTCCCGCATGTCGGCCTTGGTGACCCCGCGTGTCGACTCGATCGCCATGAACCGCTTCCCGAGGCCCAGCCGCTCCGGCAGCCCGTCCTCGACGGCCAGGGGCGCGACGAAGTTCACGGAGTTGGCGGCCGGTGCCCGCCCGATCGCCCCGAACATCGGGCGCGGCAGGACCGGCTGCGGCGTGGGGATCGAGGCGTTCGCGTCGCCCATCTGCGCGTAGGCGATCTGCCCGCCCTTGATGACGAGCTGCGGCTTGACGCCGAAGAACGCCGGCTCCCACAGCACCAGGTCGGCCAGCTTGCCGCTCTCCACGGAGCCGACCTCGCGGGCGAGGCCCTGGGCGAGCGCCGGGTTGATCGTGTACTTGGCGACGTAGCGCCGTACGCGGTGGTTGTCCGCGCGTCCGTCGCCCGGCAGCGCGCCCCGGCGCCGCTTCATCACATGGGCGGTCTGCCACGTCCGCATGATGACCTCGCCCACCCGCCCCATGGCCTGCGAGTCGGAGGAGATGATCGAGATGGCGCCCAGGTCGTGCAGGATGTCCTCCGCCCCGATCGTCGACGGCCGGATCCGGGACTCGGCGAAGGCCAGGTCCTCCGGCACCGCCGGGTTGAGGTGGTGGCACACCATCAGCATGTCGAGGTGTTCCTCGGCGGTGTTGACGGTGAACGGCCGGGTCGGGTTCGTCGAGCTCGGCAGCACGTGCGGCTCGGAGACCACGGTCATGATGTCCGGCGCGTGGCCGCCGCCCGCGCCCTCGGTGTGGTACGCGTGGATGCCGCGCCCGGCGATCGCGGCGAGTGTGTCGCCGACGAACCCGGCCTCGTTGAGGGTGTCCGTGTGGATGGCGACCTGGATGCCGGTCTGCTCGGCGACCGTGAGGGACGCGTCGATGACGGCCGGGGTCGAGCCCCAGTCCTCGTGCAGCTTCAGGCCGAGCGCGCCGCCCCGGATCTGCGACAGCATCGCCTCGTGGGAGACGGTGTTGCCCTTGCCGAGGAAGCCGATGTTGAGCGGGTACTGCTCCATCGCCTCCAGCATCCGCGCCAGGTGCCAGGGGCCGGGCGTCACGGTCGTCGCCTTGGAGCCCTCCGCCGGGCCGGTGCCGCCCCCGACGACCGTGGTGATACCCGCCGACAGCGCCTCGTCGGCGATCTGCGGGCAGATGAAGTGGACGTGCGCGTCGATCGCGCCCGCCGTCAGGATCCGCCCGTTGCCGGCGATGATCTCGGTCTCCGGGCCGATGACCAGGTCCGGGTGGACGCCGTCCATGGTGTCGGGGTTGCCGGCCTTGCCGATCCCGGTGATCCGCCCGTCGCGGATGCCGATGTCGGCCTTGACGATGCCCCAGTGGTCGATGACCACCGCGCCGGTGATGACGGTGTCCGGCGTGCCCTCCGCGCGGGTGGCACGCGCCTGGCCCATGGACTCGCGGATGACCTTGCCACCGCCGAACACGGCCTCGTCCCCGGCGAGCCCGGGCCCGCCGGAACGATCCTCCTCGATCTCGACCAGCAGATCGGTGTCGGCGAGCCGGATCCGGTCGCCGGTCGTCGGGCCGAACAGGTCGGCGTACGCGGCACGCGAGATCTCAGGCATCGAGGGCACCTCCGGTCTCCCCGCGCAGACCGGGCACGACACGGGCGCCGGTCAGCGGTACGAGTTCGACGTCGACGGGGATCCCGGGTTCGAAGCGCACGGCCGTGCCGGCGGCGACGTTCAGCCGCTTGCCGCGCGCGGCGGCGCGGTCGAACTCCAGACCGGGGTTGGCCTCGGCGAAGTGGTAGTGGGAGCCGACCTGGACGGGCCGGTCGGCGGCGTTGAGGACGGTGAGCCGGGTGACCTCGCGGCCCTCGTTGTACGCAATCGGGTCGTCGGCGAAGAGGATCTCTCCGGGAATCATCGAGACCTCTCTCAGACGATGGGCTCGTGGACGGTGACGAGCTTGGTGCCGTCCGGGAAGGTGGCCTCGACCTGGACGTCGTGGATCATCTCCGGGACGCCCTCCATGACGTCGTCCCGGGTGAGCAGTCGACGCCCGGACGACATGAGTTCGGCGACGGTACGGCCGTCACGGGCACCTTCGAGGATGTGCGACGTGATGAGGGCGACCGCCTCGGGGTGGTTGAGCCTGAGCCCACGGGCCCGGCGCTTCTCGGCCACGTCGGCCGCCACGTGGATCAGCAGTCTCTCTTGCTCGTGCGGGGTCAGTTGCATGTCCCACCTCACAGTCCTCGCTCCGGACCGTGCGGGGCCCGGTTGCCGCAGCCCCGGGGAAAAGCCCTGGTGGCGTGGCGGCAGGCTAGTTGGACCGGGTTTCAGGCACGTTAACCGAGCTGTGACCCTTCAGGCCGCCGACCGGGGGTGCCGCATGCTCATCATCGCCCGCAGTCCGTCCCTCATGGTCTCCGGGGGCATCTCCCCGAACACCGCCATCTGGGCCGCGAAGCCCTGCGCGATGGCGATCATCACGCGCGCCATGGCGTCGGGGTCGGCGTCCGCCGCGATGAGGTCCGCGGCCTTGTAGCCCTCCACGACCTTCGCCCATGCGGCGCGAACCCTGGCGTAGCCGGTGTGGACCATGGCGGCCAGGTCCTCGTTGCGCAGGGTCTCCGTCCAGACCTGGAGCATGAGGCGGGGGAAGATCCACTCGCCGTTGTGCACCACTCCGGGCCTGACCTTCTTCAGGGTCGCGAGGAGCCTGGGGAGCATCTCGTCGGGCAGCGGCGGCGGACTCTGTTCGGCCGCGCTCTCGAAGACGCCGCCCACGACGTCGAGCACCTCGCCGACGATCGCCCCGATCAGTTCCTCCTTGCCGCTGAAGTAGCGGTAGACGGCACCGGCGGAGAGGCCGACCTCCTTCAGTACGTCCTGCATGGACGTGGCATGGAAGCCGTTGCGGGCGAAGCAGAGCGCGGCGCCGTCGAGGATCTGCCGACGGCGGGCATCGAGGTGTTCCTGGGACACGCGGGCCATGGTCCACAACGTAAAACGAATATTCATTCTTGACAAGAGAAGACCGGGCGGCGCACGGTGGTGACAGAGCAAAACGAACGATCCTTCTTTTTACCGCCCGGCGCCTCCGTCTGCCGTCCGCAGGAGACCTCATGTCCGCCACCCCGACCCGCCGCCTGATCGCGATCCTCGTCCTCGCGCCCGTCCTCGCGACCCTGGCCCTGTGGGCCTTCGCCTGGCCGGCCGCCCGCACCGCACCGCACGATCTGCCGCTGGGCGTGGCGGGGCCGCCCGCCGCGACAGCACAGCTGGAGAAACAACTGGAGCGGCGCGAGGGCGCCTTCGAGATCCACCACTACGCCGGCGAGGCCGCAGCCCGGGACGCCGTGGAGGACCGGACCGTGTACGGCGCGGTCGTGGTCACCCCCCAGGGCCCCGAACTGCTCACGGCGTCCGCCGCGGGACCCGCCGTCGCCCCGTTCCTCCAGCAGACGGTGACACGGCAGGCCGCCGCCGAGGGCACCCAGGTCAGGACGGTCGACGTCGTGGCCACTCCGGCGAGCGATCCGCGCGGTGCCGCGTTCAGCGCCGCCGTGCTGCCCCTCGCCCTGGCCGGCATCGCGGCGGGCGTGGTGGTCACCGTGCTGGGGCTGCGCGGTGTCCGGGCCGTGACCGCGCTCCTCGGCGCGTCCGCCCTGGTGGGCGTCGCCGCGGCCGGGATCGCGCACAGCTGGCTCGGAGTACTGACAGGCGACTGGTGGACGGAGGCCGCCGTGCTCGGTCTGTCGACGCTGGCCGTCAGTGGCGCCGTCGCCGGGCTCGCCGCTCTGGTCGGCACCGCCGGCATGGGGATCGCCGGAGGCGTGGTCATGCTCCTCGGCAACCCCTTCTCCGGCGCCACCTCGGCACCGCGGATGCTGCCGGAGCCGGCCGGTGCGATCGGCCAGTGGCTGCCGCCGGGCGCGGGTACGACGCTGCTGCGCTCGGTGTCGTACTTCGACGGCGCGGCGGCAACCGGCCCCGCCCTGACCCTGGCCTGGTGGGCGGCGCTGGGTCTGGGCGCCGTCCTGCTCGGCAGCGCGCTCCGGGCACGGAAGGCGGGCAGCGAGCCGGCGGCCGAGGGACGGGACCTCGCGACCGTGGGCTGAGCCGCCGCCCGCACGGAAAGGGCGGGCCGCACAGAAAAAGCGACCGCACAGAAAACGACCGTGCACCCCGGCCGGAGCGAACGGGGTGCACGGTTTCCGTCTGCCCGGGCTCCGGGCTACGTCGGGTCGGCCCTCCGGTGCTCCGCCGCGATCCCGAACCGCTGCCGTTCGCGAGGAGCGGACGCGACCTCCCGGACCGTGGAGACCGCGCTGATCACCTGCTCCTCCGCGGGCTCCGCGAGTTCCACGAGCTCCGCGGCCTCTTCGAGTCGCCGCAGGTCATCGGCTGAGACGAGGGCGACGAGGGGCTTGCCGTGCCGGGTGACGACGACCCGTTCACCGCCGTACACCACGCGGTTGATCAGGTCGGCGAGCTCAGCCCTGGCTTGCGTCACCGGAATCTCGTAGGCCATACGGCCATCATAACGGCATGTACGTCCTGTACATTTTTTACAGACAGCTGGCGCCGGAGACAGCTCTGCCCGCGAGGAGGGGTTCACCATGACCCGACCGTCCGCCCGTTACGTGCTGCCCGAGTTCACCGAACGCACGGGGTCCGGGCAACGGACGATGGATCCGTACTCGAAGCTGCTGGAGGGGCGGATCGTCTTCCTCGGGGCGCCGGTGGACGAGACCTCGGCGAACGACGTGATGGCCCAGTTCATGTACCTCGAACACCAGGCCCCCGACCGCGACATCTCGCTCTACATCAACTCCCCCGGTGGCACCTTCCACGCCTTGTCGGCCGTCTACGACACGATGCGGTACGTCTCCTGCGACGTGGAGACGATCTGCCTGGGCCAGGCCGGCGCCGCCGCCACCGTGCTGCTGGCGGCGGGCACGCCCGGCAAGCGATCCGTGCTGCCGGACGCCCGTCTGGTGATCCATCAGCCCGCGCTGCCCGAGCCGGTCCGCGGGCAGGCGAGCGATCTGGCGATCCAGTCGGAGGAGTTGACACGCATCCGTACCCGGATGGAGGAGATGCTCGCGCGGCACACGGGCCGCACCCGGGAGCAGGTGAGCGCGGACATCGAACGCGAGAAAGTCCTCACCGCGCAGCAGGCGGTGGACTACGGCCTGGTGGACCGGATCGTCCCCCACCGCAAGGTCACCCTGGCCCCGCCGACCGGAGAGTGAGCCGCCGGTGCTCCCGCCCGAACTGCCGCCGCTGCCCGCGCTGACCCGCGCCGAGGCGGAGTTGATCGACCGTTACCTCGACGTCGTCGACCTGCTCGGCCGGATCAACCCGGCGCTGCCCGGCGACACCTACCGCGGACTGCGCGCCGCCCAGGCCCTGGTCGGCAAGGCGACCGCGCTGCGTGACGCACTGACACTGATGCACCAGCGAGGCGAGACGGAACTGCATGCCGGCACCCTCGCCCGGGCGCTGCGGGTGCTGGACGGCGAGCGCCGCACGGCCCGCCTCACCCTGCCCCCGGAGTCCGTCAGTTGACGCGGATCCGCCGGCCCGGACGCCCGCCCTGTCGCCGGAGCGTCCGGGCCTGAGTCGAAACGGACCAAACGACGTACCCCTGTTCGGAGTAGACGGGAGCCCTTTTTTTGGGCCCTCGCAGTTGCGCAACGCGCGTAGCCGCAGAGCGGAACAGGACATTCCATCGCTGGTCCGGCGGCCTATGGACCCGTAGACGGTGGCTCGAACACAGACGTGTCCACCCGAACGGGTGAGTGGTGAGTAACAACACAAATCCCCGGTTGCGTTGGGATTTCCGGACAAGCATGAGCCAAGATCCGTGTCTGACGACAAGCCCCCGCCACAACGGCGGGGCGATCCGGGCGGACGCCGAGTCCTGCCGCCGCCTGGATGACCGGTCGACAGGAGTGGATCGGCAGGAGTGGAGGACCCAAGCACGACGGGTCGCCGGGACGGTCACGCCATGACCGGGCCCGAGCAGCCCTTGGGGTGAAGCCGCGTCAGCGGCCGGGCAACTTCGCCAGCCCGAATCCGACAGGTCATCCTTCACAGGCGGCTGACGAAGGGTTGCGCATGACTGCGCTCAATCGTGTCCCGTCACTCATGGTCCGGGCCGGTACGGCCTCGGCCCTCACCATCGCCGCGGTGGGCGGCTCGATCGTGACGCCCGGCTTCTCCTCGGAGGCCTCGGCAGCCACCCATGGGACGAAGGCACTCCAGATCGCGGCCTCGAAGAAGGGTTCGCCCTACAAGTACGGGGCCACCGGTCCGCACAGGTTCGACTGCTCCGGGCTGACGCTCTACTCGTTCAAGAAGGCGGGCAAGAAGCTCCCCCGCACGGCCGCCCAGCAGTACAACAAGACGCGCCACATCTCCGCCAAGAACCGCAAGGCGGGAGACCTGGTGTTCTTCCACTCGGGCAGCAACGTGTACCACGTGGGTATCTACGCGGGTAAGAACAAGCTCTGGCACTCCCCCAAGAGCGGGGACGTGGTGCGGCTGCAGAAGATCTGGACCAAGAGCGTCTGGTACGGGCGCGTGAAGTGATCCGCCCGGCGTGCGGCGGCGCCCTTGACGCGCCGCCGCACGCCGGAGCGTGACACGGTCTCACGTGGTTACCCGTCACCCCATGGCCGAGCACCGTCCCTGCACCGCACGCGGCGAGACCCCGCTGCAACGCGCCGACCGGAACTTCGTCGAGCTGCTCCAGGAGCTCCGGGTCACCCAGACGGGCGTACAGATCCTGTTCGCTTTCCTGTTGTCGCTCGCGTTCACCTCGCGCTTCACGTCCCTCGACACGGTCCAGCGCGTCACCTACGTCGTCACGCTGCTGCTGGCGGTCCTGGCCGCGGCGCTGTTCACCGCGCCTGCCGCGCTGCACCGCTCGCTCTTCCAGCAGGGCGCCAAGCCCCGCATCGTGCAGGTCTCCTCCCGGCTGGCCACCACCGGCCTGATCGTTCTGGTGTTCGCCTTCAGCGGTTCCGTGCTGCTGGTGGTGGATGTGACGACGAGTCGGACCGGCGGCATCGCCGCGGGCGCTGCGACGTTCCTGGTCTGCGTCGGCCTGTGGGGGCTACTCCCCCGGCTGGTGCGGCGGACGGGGCTGCGCGACGAGACGCACGGCAGCCCCGGGCGACCGGAAGCCACCGTGGCGGAGCCGGCGCCCCAGGGCACCGTCCGGATCCCGGCACCGCCGCGCGGCACCATCAGGCAGCCCTCAGGGCTTCGAGAAGGAGCAGCACGCCGAGAAGCGTCAGCGCGGCGCCGGTGACCCCCTCGACGGCCCGCGCGGCACGCGGCTGACGCAGCCACCGGCCGAGCCGGTCCACCAGCAGCGCCACGGCCGGGAACCACAGCAGGGCGAGGACCACCACGATCAGCGCCAGCAGCAGCGTCCGGGGCAGCGCGGGAGCGCCCGCGGGCACGAACTGCGGCAGCAGGCTGAGGAAGGTGATGGGCGCCTTCGGGTTCAGGGCGTTCGTGACGAAGCCCTGCCGCAAGGGACGCGCGACGGACGAGACGGTCCCGGTGGCTTCGGCGGGCACGACACGGGGCCGGCGCAGCGACCCCAGCGTCCGCACGCCCAGGTACAGGACATAGCCGCCGCCCAGCACCTGAAGCGCGCGGAACAGCGCGGGCACCGCGGCCAGGACCGCGGCGACCCCCGCCACGGCCAGCGCGGTGTGCAGGAGCAGCCCGCCCGCGATGCCGAGCGCGCAGGCGACGCCGGCCCGGCGGGAGACCAGGGCGTTGCGCACGACGACGGTGAAGTCGGCGCCCGGCATGGCGACCATGCCCGCCGCCACCCCGGTGAAGGCGATGAGTTGTGCGTCCATACGGCCAGCCTGCCGGGCCGGAGCCTTCAGCAGGTATGTCGGATATCGTGGGTCGGCCTTAAGCATCGCTTTGGTCTGTGGAGGTCAGCGGCATGTACGACCCGACCCGGCTCGCGGCACTGGTCGCCGTCGCGGAGGCCGGGTCCATCACCCGGGCCGCCGAGCGCCTCGGTTACACCCCGCCCGCGCTCTCCCAGCAACTGGCCAAGCTGGAACGGGAGGCGGGCGCGGCGCTGCTGGTGCGGCATCACCGCGGGGCACGGCTGACGGGCGCGGGTGAGCTGCTGGTGGCACGGGCCCGGCGCGTGCTCGACGAGCTGGAGCGGGCCCGCCACGAACTGGCCCGGCTGGCCGGTCTGTCGGGCGGTGTCCTGCGGCTCGGGACGTTCCAGACGGCGGGCATCCATCTGCTGCCGCCGGTGCTCAGCGCGTTCCGCCGGGCTCACCCGGATGTGGAACTGTCCGTCGCCGACTGTGAACCGCCGACCGGTGTCACGGCCGTGGCCGCCGGTGAGATCGACCTGGCCCTGACGCACACGTACGAGCCGGCCGATGTCCTGGCGCTCCCCGCCTCCGTCCGTCTGGAACCCGTCCTGGTCGAGGAACTGGTCCTGGTGACCGCCCCGGGTCATGCCCTGGCCGACGGCGCGTCCAGGCTCCCCCTGTCGGAACTGGCGGGTCAGCCGCTGATCAGCATGGCGCCGGAGCATCCGTCCCGGCGGGGAGTGGAGGCGGCGCTCGCCCAGGCCGGGGCCAGCCCGTCGGTCCTGGTCTCGACGCCCGGGTATGCGCTGGTGTGCGCGCTGGTCAGCGCGGGTCTCGGGGTGGGCGTCGTACCGGAGATGGTGGCGCGGACGTCGGTCACGCCGGTCGGGGTGCGCCCGCTCGAGGCGGGCGAGCTGCGCCGTACGATCTCGGTCGCCTACCGGGGCGAGGAGGCGGCGCCGGCCGTGGAGGCCTTCCGGGCCCTGCTGCGCGGGGCGTTCGGCCGCGCGCGGTACACGTCAGAGCCGCGGTGAGGTCACGGCTCGTGCTGCCCCGCCGCCGTCACGGGCTGGGCCGGGACGGTCCACGGGAGTTCGATCGAGATGGTCTTGCCGCCCTCGCGGGTGGGGCGGATCCTGAGCCTGCCGCCGCATTCCGCGGTCAGCCAGCGGATGATGACGAGGCCGCGGCCGTTGTCCTGCTGGACGGCGGCGGGCAGGCGTCTGGGGAGTCGTGGATGGCTGTCCGTGACGCCGATGCGCAGGTGTTCGTCGCGGTGGAGTGCGACGTCCACCGTGAAGGTGGGTGACTGCCCGAAGGTGTGCTGGACGGCGTTGGTGGCGAGTTCGGAGATGATGAGCCGGATGGAGTCGGACACTTCCGTGTCCGCCGGCAGGCCCCACTCCGCCAGCGTGCCCACCACGTAGGCGCGCGCCGCGGAGACCGAGGCGGGATCGCTCGGCAGAGTGACGGATGCTTCCAAATGGTCTGCCATGGCGACGTCGTCCTTTTCCCACGGGACCGCAGTCCGACACGGAGCGGAAGGTTCGAGTACGGTCCCGGACTGGTGCTTCGTCGCCAGAGTGCCACCAGAACACCCCTGAAGGGCGGCGATCCACCAAGATATGCATATATCTGTCGCTCAATGCGGTGAACTCTGCGACGCGAGACCGTATTCGGGTGGCTCGGAAGGAGTAAGGAGTAGCCCATGCAGCACGGTCCCGCGGTGCGCCGCCGGAAACTGGGCGCCGAACTTCGCGCGCTGCGCACCTCGGCGGGGCTCACCAGTGGTGAGGCGGCCAGGCTGGCGGGCTGGCACCAGTCGAAGGTCAGCCGAATCGAGACGGGCACGAGCGGGGTGAAACCGGCCGATGTGCGGATACTTCTCGACGCGTATGCCGTGGCGGACACCCAACTGCGCGAGTTGCTCATGGTGTTGGCGGGGTCCGAGGACAGCGGCGGCCGGCACCACTGGTGGCACGCCTACCGCGGGGTACTGCCGCCGACCTACCGGGACTTCATCAGCCTGGAGTCCCAGGCCGGTGCGATGCGCACCCTGGAGACCACCGTCGTCCCGGGGCTGCTCCAGACGCCCGAGTACGCCCGTGCGGTGACGAAGGCCGCGGTGGAGGGACTGTCGGAGGACCGGCTCGACACGCTGGTCGAGGTGCGTCTGGCCCGGCAGGACGTGCTGCGCGCGGATCCGCCGCTGGAGCTGAGCGCCGTCCTGGACGAGGCGGTGCTACGCAGGGAGGTGGGCGGGCCGGGGGTCATGGCCCGGCAGCTGGAACGGCTGGTCGAGGCGGCGCGGCTGCCCCAAGTGCGGCTCCAGGTGCTGCCGTTCGCCGCCGGGGCACACATCGGCGTCACGGGCCCTTTCGTTATCTTCTCATTTTCGAGCACTTCTGATCTGGATGTGGTTGTTCTCGACCACTTGACGAGTAGCCTCTACCTCGAACGGAAAGAAGACCTCCAGGCCTACACGGAGGCCTTCAACGCCCTTCAGGCCCACGCCCTTTCGCCCGAGGACTCGTTGGATTTCATCGCCGGGACAGCCGCCGGCGCGTAAGGAGGCACCATGCGTGCACTGCCTCGTCACGTCCCCTCAAGCATCGAACTGCACGGTGTGCGGTGGTTGCGCAGCAGCTACAGCACCGGCGCGAACAACTGCGTCGAGACCGCGTGTCCGGACGCCTCGCCCTGGGCCGGACTGCTCGCCGTGCGCGACTCCAAGGACCCGGCCGGGCCCGCGCTGCTCTTCTCGCCGAGGAGCTGGGCGGAGTTCACGGCCGCGGTCGACCGTATCTGAGCCGCGTTCCGACCACTTCTGATCAGTCCGTCGTCGAGCGACGCACGGCCGTGTCACGCCGACTCATGGCCGCGTCTCGCCGATCAGTCGTACAGCGCGTTCGATCTGTTCCCCGGTCAGGTCCGCGCGGGCGGTCAGCCTGAGCCGTGAGATGCCGTCGGGCACGGAAGGAGGACGGAAGCAGCCCACGGCCAGGCCCGCCGCGCGGCACTCGGCCGCCCAGCGCACGGCGTCCTCCGGGGAGGGCGCCCGCACCGAGACCACCGCGGCGTCCGGACGTACCGCTTCCAGATCCGCGGCGGTCAGGCGTGCGTACAACTCGCCCGCCACCGCACGGGCCCGCGCCGCCCGCTCCGGCTCGCGGCGCAGCAGCCGCAAGGCCGACAGGGCCGCCCCTGCCGCCGCTGGGGCGAGGCCCGTGTCGAAGATGAACGTCCGTGCCGCGTTGACCAGATGGTCGATCACCCGGGCGGGGCCGAGGACGGCTCCGCCCTGGCTGCCGAGCGACTTGGACAGCGTGACCGTCACGACGACGTCGTCGGCGCCCGCGAGCCCCGCCGCGTGCGGGGCTCCGCGTCCGCCGTCGCCGAGGACGCCCAGGCCGTGGGCGTCGTCGACCACCAGCCCGGCGCCGTGCTCCCGGCACGCCTCGGCGAGCGCGACGAGCGGGGCCGCGTCGCCGTCGACCGAGAAGACCGTGTCGGACACGGTGATCGCCGTGCCCTCGTGCGTGTGCAGCGCCTTGCGCACGGCCTCCGGGTCGGCGTGCGCGACCACCTGGGTCGTGCCGCGGGCCAGCCGGCAGCCGTCGATGAGCGAGGCGTGGTTGCCCGCGTCGGAGACGATGAGGGAGCCGTGCGGGGCCAGCGCGGTGACCGCCGCGAGGTTGGCCGCGTAGCCGGAGGAGAAGACCAGGGCCGCCTCGAAGCCGCAGAAATCGGCCAGTTCCTGTTCCAGTTCGGCGTGCAGTTCGGTGCTGCCGGTCACGAGCCGGGAGCCGGTCGAGCCGCCGCCCCAGACCCGCGCGGCACGGGCCGCCCCCTCGGTGACCTCGGGGTGGTGGGCCAGTCCCAGATAGTCGTTGCTCGCCAGGTCGAGGAGCGGTGAAACGGCCGGACGGGGGCGCAGAGTCCGTACGAGTCCGGCGTGGCGGCGCAGTCGCGCCTGCTCGTCGATCCAGCCGAACGCCATGGGGGGGTCCTCCGGGGAATTTGTAGGCAGTGCACAGACACTAGCGGGACCTCCAGCAGGTCAGTGTGTGGCAATACCCACACCTCGAAGCGACTCTGTTGTACGAAGTCTCCTTGGCCCCGGGCGCCTCCGTAGGACAGGATCGGCTCCCATGGACCTGCTGAACACGCTGGTGGACAAGGGGCTTCGGCGCGAGCGGCCGACCCGAGAAGAGGCACTGGCCGTCCTCGCGACGTCCGACGACGACCTGCTCGATGTGGTGGCCGCGGCCGGGAAGGTGCGCCGGCACTGGTTCGGCCGGCGGGTGAAACTCAACTATCTCGTCAACCTGAAGTCCGGCCTGTGCCCCGAGGACTGCTCGTACTGTTCGCAGCGGCTCGGCTCCCAGGCCGGGATCCTGAAGTACACCTGGCTCAAACCGGACCAGGCCTCCGACGCGGCGGCGGCCGGTGTGGCCGGGGGCGCCAAGCGGGTGTGCCTGGTGGCCAGCGGGCGCGGTCCGACCGACCGGGACGTGGACCGGGTCTCCGAGACGATCAGGACCATCAAGGAGAAGAACGAGGGCGTCGAGGTGTGCGCCTGCCTCGGGCTGCTCTCCGAGGGACAGGCGGAGCGGCTGCGCGAGGCGGGCGCCGACGCCTACAACCACAACCTCAACACGTCCGAGGCGACGTACGGGGAGATCACGACGACGCACACGTACGCCGACCGCGTGGACACCGTCGAGAAGGCCCACGCGGCAGGGCTGTCCGCCTGCTCCGGGCTGATCGCCGGCATGGGCGAGTCGGACGAGGACCTGGTCGATGTCGTTTTCTCGCTGCGCGATCTGGACCCGGACTCGGTTCCGGTCAACTTCCTGATCCCGGTCGAGGGCACCCCGCTCGCCAAGGAGTGGAACCTCACCCCGCAGCGCTGCCTGAGGATCCTGGCCATGGTGCGCTTCGTGTGCCCGGACGTCGAGGTGCGCATCGCGGGCGGCCGGGAGGTGCATCTGCGCACGATGCAGCCGCTCGCCCTGCACCTGGCCAATTCGATCTTCCTCGGCGACTACCTCACCACGGAGGGCCAGGCGGGCAAGGCCGACCTGGAGATGATCGCGGACGCCGGGTTCGAGGTGGAGGGCACCGACCAGGTGACGCTGCCGGAACACCGCGCCTCCGGTGGCTGCGGGGACGGTGGTGGCGGCTGCGGTTCCGAGGGGGACGGCGTGTGCGGCTCCGTGCCCGCGCCGCAGACCCCGACCGGTGAGGCCCGTACCGACCTGGTCGCCGTCCGCCGCCGCGGCGCCGGAACGGACCTCGCGCCCAATGCCTGAGCTGACGGTGCCCGAACTGCTGGAACTCGACCGGCGGCACGTGTGGCATCCGTACGGCCCGATGCCCGGCCGGCAGGAACCGCTCGTCGTGGAGTCGGCGAGCGGGGTGCGGCTGCGCATGGCCGACGGATCGGGCGAGCTGGTGGACGGTATGTCGTCCTGGTGGTCGGCGATCCACGGCTACAACCACCCGGTGCTGAACGAGGCCGTGCGCGAGCAGTTGGCGCGGATGAGCCACGTGATGTTCGGCGGGCTCACCCACGAGCCCGCCGTACGACTGACGAAGCACCTTGTCGACATGTCGCCTGACGGTCTGGAGCACGTCTTCCTCGCCGACTCGGGGTCGGTGTCGGTCGAGGTCGCGGTCAAGATGTGCCTGCAGTACTGGCGTTCGCTGGGCCGCCCGGGCAAGCAGCGGTTGCTGACCTGGCGGGGCGGCTACCACGGCGACACCTGGCAGCCGATGTCGGTGTGCGATCCCGAGGGCGGGATGCACCAGTTGTGGAGCGGAGTGCTCCAGCCCCAGGTGTTCGCCGGCCCGCCGCCGGCGGAGTTCGAGGAGGCGTACGCCGAGCAGGTACGGTCCCTGATCGAGCAGCACGCCGACGAGCTGGCCGCGGTGATCGTCGAGCCGGTGGTGCAGGGCGCGGGCGGGATGCGGTTCCACTCCCCCGCGTATCTGCGGGTGCTGCGCGAGGCGTGCGACGCGCACGACGTGCTGCTGGTGTTCGACGAGATCGCGACCGGTTTCGGGCGTACGGGCGCGCTGTTCGCAGCAGAGCACGCCGCCGTGACACCGGACGTGATGTGCGTCGGCAAGGCGCTGACCGGCGGCTACCTGACCATGGCGGCGACGCTGTGCACCGCTCGGGTGGCGGACGGCATCTCACGGGGTGAGGTACCGGTGCTCGCCCACGGTCCGACCTTCATGGGCAATCCGCTGGCGGCGGCCGTGGCGTGTGCCTCCATCGAGCTGCTGCTCGGGCAGGACTGGCTCACGGAGGTCAAGAGGATCGAGACGGGGCTGAGGGAAGGGCTTTCGGCGGCCTCGGACCTTCCGGGTGTGAAGGACGTACGGGTCCTCGGCGCCATCGGGGTCGTCCAGCTCGACCACATCGTGGACATGGACGCGGCCACACGGGCCGCCGTGCGCGAGGGCGTGTGGCTGCGGCCGTTCCGCGATCTGCTCTACACCATGCCGCCGTACGTGACGGGCGACGCTGACGTGGCGCGGATCGCGCGGGCGGTGTGCGCGGCGGCGCGGGAGGGGTGACATGCCGGTACTGGTGATCACGGGCACGGGCACGGAGGTCGGCAAGACGGTCGCGACCGCCGCGGTGGCCGCGACGGCGCTGGCGGCCGGCCGTTCGGTGGCCGTACTGAAGGCGGCGCAGACGGGCGTACGGCCGGACGAGCCCGGGGACGCCGCCGAGGTCGCGCGGCTCGCGGGTGCCGTGACGACGGCGGAACTCGCCCGGTTTCCCGAGCCGTTGGCGCCCGCCACGGCCGCCCGCCGGGCCGGTCGCGCCCCCGTGCACCCGCACGAGGTCGCGGAGGCGGCCGCCAAGCTCGCCACCGAGCACGACCTGGTGCTGGTCGAGGGCGCGGGCGGGCTGCTCGTACGGTTCGACCCGGCCGGCGGCACCCTGGCGGACGCGGCCCGGCTGCTGTCGGCGCCGGTGCTGGTCGTGGTGTCGGCGGGGCTCGGCACCCTGAACACGACGGAGCTGACGGCGCGTGAACTCCGCTCCCGTCAGCTGGACCTGGCGGGGATCGTGATCGGGAGCTGGCCCGCCGCGCCGGACCTCGCCTCGCGCTGCAATCTCGCGGACCTGCCGGATGTGGCCGGAACGCCGCTGCTGGGCTCCGTACCCGCCGGGTCGGGGGCCCTCTCCCCCGCCGTCTTCCGGGCGTCCGCGCCGCACTGGCTGGCGCCGCGTCTGGACGGCACGTGGGACGCGGAGGCGTTCCAGGTGCGGGAGGCGCCCCCGGCGTTCTGAGCAAGCGGTCCCCGGTACTCGCGCCGGGTGCCGGGCGTTGCGACGCCGCGGAAATCCATCAGAAGCGCCCCGGGCACCCCTGCCGAGTCCCCTCGACAGGGGTGCCCGGGGCGCTTCCCGGGGACAATCGCGGTAAGGCCCGTCTCGTCAGGGAGGTCTCCCATGCCGCTCCTCTCCGGCCGCTCCGGCAAGGTGCCACGGGACGCCGTGCACCATCCGCTGTTCGCTCGTTACTACGCCCGGGTCAGTGTCACCGCCGAGCGGCGGATGGGCATGGCCGGGGTGCGCGAGAGGCTGCTCGGCGGGCTGTCCGGGCGGGTGATCGAGATCGGCGCGGGCAACGGGCTGAACTTCGCGCACTATCCGGGCACCGTCTCGGAGGTCGTGGCCATCGAGCCGGAGCGGCGGCTGCGGCAGCTGGCCGTGGAGGCGGCCCTGCGCGCGGAGGTGCCCGTGGACGTGGCGCCGGGGGCGGCCGAGGCGCTGCCGGTCAAGAGCGAGGGCTTCGACGCGGCCGTGGTGTCGCTGGTGCTGTGCAGTGTGCGGGACGCGCCCCGGGCGCTCGGGGAGCTCCGGCGGGTGCTGCGGCCGGGTGGTGAGGTGCGGTTCTTCGAGCACGGCCGGGGCGGTGGCCAGGTGATGACCTTCAGCCAGCGGGCGCTGGACCGGACGGTGTGGCCGCTGCTCAACGGGGGCTGCCACCTGGCGCGGGAGCCGGTGCGGGCGCTGCGGGACGCCGGGTTCGAACTCGGTCCCTACCGGCAGGTGCTGATGCCGGAGGAGGGGCCGACGCTGCCCACCTCGTACTGCGTGCTGGGCACGGCATGGCGCCCGATCAGCTCGTAGCCGCCCGCGTGGTCACAGGCTCCACTGGCGCAGCTCCTGCTCGATGTCCCGCACGGACACCTCGCCGCTCTTGACCAGCCGGGCGAGGTCGCGGACCTGCTCCGGCGAGGTGACGACCTTGACGCCGCTGGCGACGAGGTACGCGTAGGCGACGGCGGAGGCGAACAGGGCGTTGGAGCGTTCCAGCGCGGGGACGTGGATCAGCAGCTGGAGCAGCGCGGCGGCGCGGGCGTGCGGGCTGTCGTAGACGGGGACGTCGAATATGGCGGCCTGGTGGCGTGCGACGGCGGCGACGAGGGCTCCCCAGTCGGTGACCTGGGGGTCTCCCGGGGTCTTCTGCTCGGCGAGCATCAGCAGCCAGGCGAGGTCGATCCGGAGGTTGTTCAACGCTTCAGTGGCGACCTTCGCGCGTGCCCTCACGGTCCTCCCCCACTCTCGGCTTCGCGGGGGCACCCCCATCGAACTCCTCGGCGAAGACGGACTCGTACTGCTTCATGAAGTCGGCGGCGGCCTCCACGAACGTGTGGCCCACCTCGCCGGTGTCCTGCCTGACCAGCTCCTCGATGTAGCGGTTGACGCTCATGCCGCGGGCCAGGGCGCGCTCGCGGGCGGCTCGGGCGGTGTCCTCGTCGACTCGCACGTTCAGCTGGGTCTTCGCCATACCTCGAAGCTAGCGCGGAGGTGCTAGCACCAGCAAGGGCGGGACTCCGATCCGAGGAGGATACCGAGTGTGGGCCGCGTCACATTACCCTCGGGCAAGGTGACGCAATCCGACGTCCAGCACGAGGAGGCGGCCTTGTCCACACCTGCTGCGGAGCACGTCCCCGGCCTCGCGTCGGCCGACGGGATCGCGGCCCGGGCCCGCGGTCTGACCAAGGCGTACGGCTCGGGCGAGACGACCGTGCTCGCGCTCGACTCGGTGGACGTCGACATCGTCCGCGGCCGCTTCACCGCGGTGATGGGACCGTCGGGCTCCGGGAAGTCCACGCTGATGCACTGCCTGGCGGGGCTCGACACCGTCTCGGCCGGCCAGGTGTGGCTCGGCGACACGGAGATCACGGGTCTGAAGGAGCGCGAGTTGACGCGGCTGCGCCGCGACCGGATCGGGTTCATGTTCCAGTCGTTCAACCTCATCCCGACCCTGAACGCCCTGGAGAACATCACGCTGCCCATGGACATCGCGGGCAAGAAACCCGACGAGAAGTGGCTGGACCAGGTGATCGACACCCTGGGCCTGCGGGACCGGCTCGGGCACCGGCCCTCGCAGCTCTCCGGCGGCCAGCAGCAGCGGGTGGCCTGTGCGCGGGCGCTGGCCTCCCGGCCCGAGCTGATCTTCGCGGACGAGCCGACCGGCAACCTCGACTCGCGCGCCGGACTGGAGGTGCTCGGCTTCCTGCGCGAGGCGGTGGACGAGCTCGGGCAGACCGTCGTCATGGTCACCCACGACCCGGGCGCCGCCGCCCACTCCGACCTGGTGCTCTTCCTCGGGGACGGCCGGATCGTCGACGAGATGCGGCGGCCGACGGCTCAGACCGTGCTGGAGCGCATGAAGCGTTTCGACGTGATCCGGACCCGTGTCGACGACACCCCGGCGGCATCCGAGGAGAACTGACCCCGTGCTCAAGGCGACCCTGAGAAGCTTCCTGGCGCACAAGGGGCGGCTGCTGCTCTCGGCGCTCGCCGTCCTGCTGTCCGTCGCGTTCGTCACGGGCAGCCTGATCTTCTCGGACACCGTCAGCCGTACGTTCGACCGGCTGTTCGCCTCCACCGCGGCCGATGTCACCGTCAGCCCCAAGGAGGGCCTCGACGAGGCGGTGCCCTCCGGCCGGACGGCCACCCTGTCGGCCGCGCTCGCCGAACGCGTACGGCAGGTCGACGGAGTCGCGGCGGCACGCGCCGAGGTGGACGTGGCCGGCCTCACGGTCGTCGACGAGGAGAACGAGCCGGTCGGCCCGACCACCGGGGCTCCCACGCTCGGCACCGCCTGGAACCCGACCGAGCGCAGCCCCGTGGAGCTGACCTCCGGTCATGCCCCGCGCGGCGACGGACAGGCGCTGCTCGACTCGGAGACCGCCGACCGCAAGGACGTGCGCATCGGCGACACCCTCACCGTGATCGCGCCGCCCGGGTCGTTCGAGGTCCGGGTCGTGGGAATCGCCACCTTCACCACCACCAACCCCGGCGCCGCACTGGTCTTCCTCGACACCCCCGCCGCGCAGACGAAGCTGCTGGGCGACCCGGGGGCGGCCACCAGCATCTCGGTGGACGCGGCGGAGGGCGTCGGCGACGAGCGGCTCAAGCAGCGTGTGGCCGCCGCGCTCGGCCCGCACACCTACGACCTCAGGACCGCCGACGAGCAGGCGAAGTCGGACGTCGAGCAGCTGGGCGGTTTCCTCGACGTCATCAAGTACGTGATGGTCGGCTTCGCCGGGGTCGCCGTGCTGGTGGGCGTGTTCCTGATCGTCAACACCTTCTCCATGCTCATCGCCCAGCGCACCCGCGAGCTCGGGCTGCTGCGCGCGCTCGGTGCCGACCGGCGCCAGGTCCGCCGCTCCGTGCTCACCGAGGCCCTCCTGCTCGGTCTGGTCGGCTCCACGCTGGGGCTCGCCATGGGCATCGGGCTGGCGGCCGGGCTCATCGAGCTGATGGGCCTGCTCGGCATGAACATCGACGCCGACGAGATGGTCATCGGCTGGGTGACGCCCGTGACGGCGTTCGTCGTCGGTCTCGGCGTCACCTTCGTCGCCGCGTACCCTCCGGCGCGGCGGGCCGCGGGGGTCTCGCCGATGGCCGCGCTCTCGGACGCCGAGGTCGCCGGGGTGGGTCGGCCGCTGCGGGTGCGCGCGGTGGCGGGCGCGGTCGTCGGGGCGGCCGGTGCGGCGGCGCTCGTCGGGTGCGCGGTGTCGGAGCGGACGTCGTCGGCGGCGTCCCTGCTGGGGCTCGGTGTCGTGCTCACCCTGATCGCGACCGTGATCGCCGGGCCGCTGCTGGTGCGCCCGGTGATCCGCGTGCTCGGCGCGGCCTTCCCCGCGCTGTTCGGGTCCGTCGGCCGGATGAGCCAGCGCAACGCCCTGCGCAATCCCCGCCGTACCGGAGCCACCGCGGCCGCCCTCATGGTGGGCCTCGCCCTGGTCGGCGGGATGTCGGTGGCGAGCGAGTCGATGACCGCCTCGTTCGATCAGCAGATCGACAGGACGCTGGGCGCCGACTTCGTGATCCAGAACACCAACTTCCTGCCGTTCCCGAAGCAGGTCACCGACGAGGTGCGCAGCACCGAGGGCGTGGGCCTGGTGGTGCGGGGACGGTTCACGCCGGTCGCGGTGCGGCTCCCGGACGGCGACCGCGTGGAGACGACCGCCGCGGGCTACGATCCGCGGCTCGACGAGGTCGCCAACATCACGTACGTACGAGGGGACTCGGCGGCCGCGCTCGCCGACGGGCGCCTCGCCATGGACCGGGACTTCGCGCGCGACCACGGCGTACGGGTGGGCAGCACCGTCCCGGTGGAGTTCCCTGGCGGGCGCAGGGCCGAGCTGACGGTCGGCGCCCTCACCGACCAGGACGCCGCCGAGGGGTTCGGCACGCAGGGCGGGCTCTACTTCGGCCTCGCCACCCTGGAGCGGTACGCGCCGGGCGGGCAGGACTCCGCGCTGTACGTCAACGCCGCTCCCGGTACGAGCGACGACGACCTGCGCGCGAACCTGGAGCGGACCCTGGATCCGTACCCGCAGGTGCAGGTGCGGGACCTGGCCGACTACAAGCAACTGGTGCACGACCAGATCGCCGTCCTGCTGTACCTCGTGTACGCGCTGCTGGGGCTGGCGATCATCATCGCGGTGCTCGGCGTGGTCAACACCCTCGCGTTGTCGGTCGTCGAGCGCACCCGGGAGATCGGGCTGCTGCGGGCGATCGGGCTGGCACGGCGGCAGCTGCGGCGGATGATCCGGCTGGAGTCGGTGGTGATCGCGGTGTTCGGGGCCGTCCTGGGGCTCGCGCTGGGGCTGGTGTGGGGCGTGTGCACACACGAGGTGCTGGCCCTGCAGGGCATGACGGCCCTCGCGATCCCGTGGCTCACGATCGTCGCGGTGGTGGTCGGCTCGGCGGTGGTGGGAGTCGTGGCGGCGCTGCTCCCGGCGTTGCGTGCGTCCCGCATGAACGTACTGGCTGCCATCGCGCACGAGTGATGGAATCGCGGCGGGTACTCAAGTCGCTTTCCTGTGAGGAGAGTTCATGTCACGTTCGTTCCGCTTCGGGGTCAACCTGCTCGAACCCGCGTCCGCCGAGGAGTGGCGCGCCAAGTGCCGCAGGGCCGAGGAGCTCGGGTATGACGTGATCCTCGTCCCCGACCATCTGGGCATGCCGGCGCCCTTCCCGGCGCTGGTTGCGGCGGCCGAGGCCACCGAGCGGCCGAGGCTCGGCACCTTCACGCTCAACGCAGGCTTCTGGAACCCGGCGCTGCTGGCCCGCGAGGTGGCCACGACGGACGCGCTGACGGGCGGCCGGCTGGAGCTCGGCCTCGGCGCCGGCTACGTACGGGCGGAGCACGAGACGGCCGGACTGCCGTTCGGCTCGCCGGGCGAGCGGGTGGACCATCTGCGGCGCACGGTCGAGGAGTTGAAGCGGCTGCTGGGCTCGGACGATCACCAGCCGCAGACGGCGCAGCGGCCCCGGGTGCCGCTGCTGATCGGCGGAAACGGCGACCGGATGCTGCGGCTGAGCGCCGAGCACGCCGACATCGCGGCGTTCACCGGGGCGCGCACGGTGCCGGGCAGCACCACCGGGCAGTTGGCGCCGATCACCGCGGAGGAGCTCGACGAACGCGTGGCGCGGCTGCTGAAGTTCGCGGAGGACCACCGCGAGGAGCCGCCCGAGCTGAACCTGCTGCTCCAGATGGTGATCGGAACCGAGGACCGCGAGGCCGCGATTCAGCCGTTCCTCGAATACTTCCCCGACTTGACCGTCGACCAGGTGCTGGAGCTCCCCGTCTCTCTGGTGGGCACCCTGGACGAGCTCACGGAGCAGGTTCTGGCCCGGCGCGAGCGCTACGGCTTCACGTATCTGACCGTCCTGGAGCCCTACATGGAGGCGTTCGCGCCGGTCATGGAGCGGGTACGTGGGGTCTGACGTCCGCATGCTGAAATCATGCGCCCGGGGTGACCATGCGTGATGTGATCACCGCATGAACGAGCTGCGTATCCGGGCCGCGACGCCCGAGGACCTCGACACCGTGCTGGCCTTCTGGAAGGTGGCCGCCGAGGGCACGAGCATCAGCGACGACCGCGGTGGCGTGGAGCGGCTGGTCGCGCGCGACCCCGAGGCCTTGATCCTGGCGGAGCGGGACGGCGAGCTGGCCGGCACGGTGATCGCGGGGTTCGACGGCTGGCGCTGCCACCTCTACCGGCTGGCCGTGCATCCGGACCACCGCCGCCAGGGCATCGGCTCCGCGCTGCTCGCCGCGGCCGAGGAGCGGTTCGTACGGCTCGGGGGGCGGCGCGCGGACGCGATGGTGCTCACGCGCAACGAGACCGCGCACCACGCGTGGAGTGCCGCCGGCTACGCGCCCGAGGAGCAGTGGCGGCGCTGGGTGAAGCCGCTCACGGACTAGACGCCGGTCCGGCCGGGAAGCCGCTCACGGACTGGGCGGCGGTCGGGTGAAGCCCTCACCGGCCAGGTGCGCCGGTCGGAGTGCGGGGCGTCGCGGAGGGAGGCGCGGCCCCCGCTTCGCACCGCCCACCGCCGGCCGCGTCATCACAGACGAGGGCGCCTGCCGGCTCTCTCCGGTCCCCGCCGGCCCCCGCTGAGCACCCGACCGCAGGACTTTGCCCATTCTTTACCGTTGGATGGCCACTCGGTTCTGCATGAAAGGTTGTGAGCGTCCGCCCATGGGCGAGCCTCCCCGTGCGCGACACCGCGCGTTCCGCCCCGTCCTGGAGAACCATGGAACGGGGGTGAACCGATGACCGAAGTGCTCCTCCTTCTGGCGGCGATCCTGCTCTCGCTCGCCTGCGGCGCCTTCGTGGCGGCCGAGTTCTCCCTCACCACGGTCGAGCGCGCCGAGCTGGAACAGGCAGTGGCGCGCGGCGAGCGGGGCGCGCAGGGCGCACTGAAGGCCGTACGGAACCTGACGTTCCAGCTCTCCGGGGCGCAACTCGGCATCACGGTCACGAACCTGGTCGTCGGCATGCTCGCCGAGCCGTCGATCGCCGCGCTGATCGCCGGGCCGCTGGAGGACGTCGGCGTCTCCCGGTCGGCGTCGCACAGCCTGGCGCTGGTGCTGGGCACGGCTCTGTCGACGGTGTTCCTGATGGTCGTCGGCGAGCTGGTGCCCAAGAACTGGGCGATCTCGTCGCCGCTGGCGGTCGCCAAGACCGTGGGCAACGCCCAGCGCTGGTTCAGCGCCGCGTTCCGGCCCTTCATCAGGCACCTCAACAACACGGCGAACCGTGTCGTGCGCCGGATCGGGGTGGAGCCCGCCGAGGAGCTGGCGTCGGCGCGCGGGCCGCAGGAGCTGGCGGCGCTCGCCCGGCACTCCGCCCGGGAAGGCGTCCTGGAGGCCGACACCGCCGAGCTGTTCGTACGGACGCTGAACCTCGCCGACCTGACCGCGGAGAACGTGATGACGCCCCGGGTGCAGGTCGTCGCCCTGGACGTGCAGGCGACCCTGGAGGACGTGGCGAACGCGACCCGGGCGACCGGCCTGTCCCGGTTCCCCGTCTACCGCGGCACCCTTGACTCGGTCGTCGGGACGGCGCACGTCAAGGACGTGCTGACGGTACCGGCGGAGCGCCGCACCCGGATCTTCGTCTCCGAGCTGATGCGCGAGCCGCTGCTGGTCCCGGAGACGCTCACCGTCGACCGGCTCCTGGACCGGCTCTCCGGCAAGCGCACGATGGCCGTCGTGATCGACGAGTACGGCGGTACGGCGGGCGTGGCCACCCTGGAGGACATCGTCGAGGAGGTCGTCGGCGAGGTGCGCGACGAGCACGACCCGCACGAGCTGCCCGACCTCGCGCCGGCCGGCACGGACGAGGCCGGCCATGCCCTGTACTCGGCCGACGGCTCCGCGCGCGTGGATCAGCTCGAAGCCGTCGGGCTGCGCGCCCCGGAGGGGCCGTACGAGACGCTCGCCGGGCTGGTGGCGACGGTGCTCGGCCGGATACCGGCCGTCGGCGACACCCTGGAGGTCGCCGGCTGGCGGATGGAGGTCCTGGACGCCACGGGCCGCCGGGCCGCCCGCGTCCGCCTGCACGCGCCCCTCGACGACGAGAAGCCCTACGAGAAGGGAGCCGCGCTGTGACCGCCGTCCAGCTGCTGATCGGTCTGGCGACGCTCGTCGTCAACGCCTTCTTCGTCGGCGCCGAGTTCGCGCTGATCTCGGTGCGCCGCAGCCAGATCGAGCCCTACGCCGACCGGGGCGACCGGCGCGCCAAGAGCGTGCTGTGGGGCCTGGAGCACGTATCCGCGCTGATGGCGGCCGCGCAGCTCGGCATCACGCTGTGCACACTGGTGCTGGGCGTGGTGGCCGAGCCGGCGATCGCGCACCTGCTGGAGCCGGTGTTCCACGCGATGGGCATGCCCGAGGGCGCGGGGCACGCGGTGTCCTTCGTGATCGCGCTGGCCCTGGCCACGTATCTGCACATGCTGCTCGGCGAGATGGTGCCGAAGAACATCGCGCTCGCCGAGCCGGTGCGCAGCGCACTGACGCTCGGCCCGCCCCTGGTGACGCTGTCCCGGGCGCTGCGGCCGGTGATCTTCACGGTGAACGCGTTCGCCAACGCGCTGCTGAAGCTGCTGCGCGTGGAGGCGCGCGAGGAGGTCGCCGCGTCCTACTCGGACGCCGAGATAGCGCGGATCGTGAAGGACTCCAGCGAGGCCGGCCTCATCGACGACCGCGCCCAGGAGCGGCTGCACGACGCGCTGGAGCTGGGCCGCCGTCCGGTGCGCGACGTGGTGCTGCCGCTGGAACGCGTGGTGTACGCGCGCGTGGGTGTCACTCCGGACGAGCTGGAGCGGCTGTCGGCGGAGTCCGGATTCTCCCGCTTCCCGGTGGTGGACGAGGGGCGGCGGATCGTCGGCTACCTGCATGTGAAGGACGCGCTGGACGCCGTCGGGCGCGATGTGCCGTTCCGGCTGCGGGACATGCGGCCCATCGCGCGCGTGCGGGAGCACACGCCGCTGGACGATGTCCTCACGGCGATGCGGGGCAGCCGTACGCACCTCGCGGCGGTCCTCGGGGCGGACGGGCGGCTGGCCGGGCTGGTGACCATGGAGGACGTGCTGCAGGAGCTGTTCGGGCAGCGGGCGTGAGGCACCGGCTGTCGATGCCCCCGATGGGTGACCGACTGCTGGGTATGTGCACGGGATACTATTTCCGTCGCCATGCACACGAACCCCCCTTACAGCAGCCTCGTCGCGGTCGGCGACTCCTTCACCGAGGGCATGTCGGACCTGTTGCCCGACGGCACCTACCGCGGCTGGGCCGATCTGCTCGCCGCGCGGATGGCCGCCCGCACGCCCGGCTTCCGGTACGCCAATCTCGCGGTGCGCGGCAAGCTGATCCGCCAGATCGTCGACGAGCAGGTGGACGTCGCGGCGGCCATGGGCGCCGACGTGATCACCCTGGTCGGCGGGCTCAACGACACCCTGCGGCCCAAGTGCGACATGGCCCGGGTGCGCGCTCTCCTGGAGGAGGCCGTGGAGAAGCTGGCCCCCGCCTGCCGGCAGCTCGTGCTGATGCGCAGCCCGGGCCGCCAGGGTCCCGTCCTGGAGCGGTTCCGCCCGCGCATGGAGGAGCTGTTCGCCTGCGTCGACGAGCTCGCCGCACGGCACGGCGCGGTCGTCGTCGACCTGTACGGCGCCCCCTCGCTCTCCGACCCGCGGATGTGGGACGTGGACCGGCTGCACCTGACGGGCGAGGGCCACCGCCGGGTCGCGGAGGCGGTGTGGCAGGCGCTCGGCCACGAGCCCGAGGACACCGAGTGGCGCACGCCGATGCCGACGACGCTGCCGCCCGGCTGGGTCATGCGCCGCGCGGCGGACCTGCGGTTCGCCCGGCAGCACCTGCTGCCCTGGATCGGCCGCCGCCTGACGGGCCGCTCCTCGGGCGACGGCCTGCCGCCGAAGCGGCCCGAGCTGCTGCCGTACGAGGATCTGGCGTAGGCGGTTCCCGGGGCGACACGGGTGACCGGCGGGCTCCTGGCAGGGCACCGAAACCCTCTTGTACGTTCCCACGAACGCACCCGCGACGCTGGCCTGCACGAATCGCCAGTAGAATCCGTGCACGTGACTTCCGCTCCCGCCAAGCCCCGCATCCCGAACGTCCTCGCCGGACGGTACGCCTCCGCCGAGCTCGCCACGCTCTGGTCGCCCGAGCAGAAGGTGAGGCTGGAGCGGCAGCTCTGGCTCGCTGTGCTGCGGGCTCAGAAGGACCTCGGGATCGAGGTGCCGGACTCGGCGCTCGCGGACTACGAACGTGTGCTCGACACCGTCGACCTGGCCTCCATCGCCGAGCGCGAGAAGGTCACGCGGCACGACGTGAAGGCGCGGATCGAGGAGTTCAACGACCTCGCCGGGCATGAGCACGTGCACAAGGGCATGACCTCCCGCGACCTCACCGAGAACGTCGAGCAGCTGCAGATTCGGCTCTCGCTGGAACTGATGCGTGACCGCACGGTGGCGGTCCTGGCCCGTCTGGGCAAGCTGGCCGGCGAGTACGGCGAGCTGGTCATGGCCGGCCGCTCGCACAACGTCGCCGCGCAGGCCACCACCCTCGGCAAGCGCTTCGCGACCGCCACCGACGAGCTGCTCGTCGCGTACGGCCGCATCGAGGAGCTGCTGGGCCGCTACCCGCTGCGCGGCATCAAGGGCCCGGTCGGCACCGCGCAGGACATGCTGGACCTGCTGGGCGGGGACGCCGCGAAGCTCGCGGAGCTGGAGCAGCGGATCGCCACGCACCTGGGCTTCTCGCAGGCGTTCACGTCGGTCGGCCAGGTCTACCCGCGCTCGCTCGACTACGAGGTCGTGACGGCGCTGGTGCAGGTGGCGGCCGCGCCGTCGTCGCTGGCGAAGACGATCCGGCTGATGGCCGGGCACGAGCTGGTCACCGAGGGTTTCAAGCCGGGTCAGGTCGGCTCCTCGGCGATGCCGCACAAGATGAACACCCGCTCCTGCGAGCGCGTCAACGGCCTGATGGTGATCCTGCGCGGCTACGCCTCGATGACCGGCGAGCTGGCGGGCGACCAGTGGAACGAGGGTGACGTGTCCTGCTCGGTGGTGCGCCGGGTCGCGCTGCCGGACGCGTTCTTCGCGCTGGACGGTCTGCTGGAGACGTTCCTGACGGTGCTCGACGAGTTCGGCGCGTTCCCGGCGGTCGTGGCGCGTGAGCTGGACCGCTACCTGCCGTTCCTCGCGACCACCAAGGTGCTGATGGGTGCCGTGCGCGCGGGCGTGGGCCGGGAGCTCGCGCACGAGGCGATCAAGGAGAACGCCGTGGCCTCCGCGCTCGCGATGCGCGAGCAGGGCGCCGAGCGCAACGAGTTGCTCGACAAGCTGGCCGCCGACGCGCGCATTCCGCTCGACCGTGCCGAGCTGGACGCGCTGATGGCCGACAAGCTGTCCTTCACGGGCGCCGCGGGCGACCAGGTCGCCGCCGTCGTCGCCCGGGTCGAGGAGATCGTGAAGCAGCACCCCCGGGCCGCGGGCTACACGCCCGGCGCGATCCTCTGACGCGCCGCGCACGATGCCCCGTTTCACGCCCGAGGAGCTTGAGGCCGCCCGCGACCGAGTCGTGCCGGACGTGGTCGCGGACGGTCTGCGCGTACTGTTCTGCGGCATAAATCCCGGTCTGATGACGGCCGCGACGGGCCACCACTTCGCCCGCCCCGGCAACCGCTTCTGGCCGGTGCTGCACCGCTCCGGGTTCACGCCGCGGCTGCTGAAACCGTCCGAGCAGCAGGAGCTGCTGTCGTACGGACTCGGCATCACCAATGTCGTGGCGCGACCGACCGCTCGGGCGGACGAGCTGAGCGCCGAGGAGTACCGGGAGGGCGGGCGGCTGCTCGCGCTGAAGGTGGGGCGGCTGCGGCCGCGCTGGCTGGCCGTGGTCGGAGTGACCGCCTACCGCGCCGCGTTCGACGACCGGAAGGCCCGGGTCGGGCCGCAGTCGCGGATGATCGGGGACACGCGCGTGTGGGTGCTGCCCAATCCGAGCGGGCTGAACGCGCACTGGACGGCCGAGACGATGGCGGAGGAGTTCGCGCGGCTGCGGGAAGCCGCCGAGAGCTGATCTCCTACGGCGGGTCCGTCTCCGTGACCACGGCCAGCAGCTGGACCTCCTGCGAGGTGTCGCGGTCGGTGACCGCCACGGCGACCCAGCGGCCGGTGCCCTCCACCTCCCACACGTACGCGACGCTCGCGCGCTCGCTCAACTCGGCCCACGGCCGCGGTATCTCCTCCTGCTCGGTGCGCAGCAGGACGGTCCGCAGGTTGTAGGGGGGTGTGTCGCCCCAGCGTGAGGCGAGGAGTTCGTAGACGGCGTCCCGGTCCTTCTCGTACTGGTCGATCGTCACCGCGCGGAGCGCCGGGTCGTCGTCGCCCGCGGCGTCTAACACCGCGGTGTGCTGACCGGGCCCGGAAACGCCGACGTCCGACGGGCCGTGCTCCGCCGGAAAGGGGCGGTAGCACAGCTCGTCGATGAGGGCGATGTGCTGTGCGATGTTCATGGATCCAGTAAACCCGCCGCCACTGACACTTGGCGGGGTGTCACTCCTGTTCCGGCCGTTCTCCGGTCAGGCGTCCCGGCGGCGCAGGCTCCACGCTCCCGCCAGCAGGGCGGCCGCCGCCCAGAGCGCGGTCACCGCGAGCCCCGACCACGGCCCGAGGGTGCCGTCGTACGTCTCCCTCAGGACCAGTTGTCCCGCCTTGTCGGGCAGGAAGTCGGCGACGGTGCCCGTCGCGTCGCCGATCACGAACGACACGACGAGGATGAACGGGATCAGCAGGGACAGCGTGGCCACGCCGCTGCGCAGCAGGGCGGCGAGTCCCGCGGCGAACAGGGCCATCAGCATGAGGTAGACGCCGCAGCCCACGACGCCGCGCACCTGCTCGCCGGTGCGGAGCCCGTCGGCCGCCGGGCCGAGCGCGGCCCGCGCCACCAGGAGGGCGGCGAGCGCGGTCACCAGTCCGACCAGCAGAGCCGGTACGGCGATGACGGCCGCCTTGGCCGCGAACCACCGGCCGCGTCGCGGAACCGCGGCCAGCGAGAGCCGGAGCGCGCCCGACTGGAATTCCGACGACACGGCCATGGCCCCGAAGGAGACGGCCGCGATCTGCCCCGGCACGACACCGGACAGGGACGTGAACAGGGGGTCGAAGCCGGGGCCCGATGTCTCGGAGACACCGGCGATCGCGGAGAACGCGGTGGTCGCGGCGAACAGGGCCAGGAGCGCTCCCGGGAGCGAGCGGAGCGTACGGATCTTCAGCCACTCGGAGCGGAGGACGGGGGTGAGTTCCATGGTCAGGCCTCCTGCGGCTGGGTGGTGAACTCGGCTTCGGCCGACGTGAGGTCGAAATAGGCCTGTTCCAACGTGCCCTCCTCGGCCGCGAGTTCGAGGACCGGCACACCCGCGGCGGAGGCGATGCGGCCGATGTCGTCCACGCGTGCGTGGTGCACGGTCCAGTGACTGTCCGGGTGTTCCACGGCGTCGTGGCCGTGCCGGGCGAGAGCGCTGCGGAGGGCGGCGGGGTCGGATGTGCGGATGCGTACGCTGGGCTGCACGCGTGCGTCGATGAAGTCCCGCATCGGGGTGTCGGCCAGTAGCCGGCCCCGGCCGAGGACGACGAGGTGGTCCGCGAAGGAGGCGGTCTCCTTCATCAGATGGCTGGAGACCAGCACCGTGCGGCCCTCCCCCGCGAGCCGGCGCAGCAACTGCCGGATCCACACGATGCCTTCGGGGTCGAGGCCGTTGGACGGCTCGTCCAGCATGACCACCTCGGGATCGCCCAGCAGGGCGGCGGCGATGCCCAGGCGCTGGCGCATGCCGAGGGAGTACGTCCGCACACGGCGCCGGGCCACCGACGCCAGGCCGGTGTCCTCCAGCACCTCGTCGACCCGCCGGTCCGGGATGCGGTTGCTGGTCGCCAGGACACGGAGGTGGTCGCGAGCGGTGCGGGAGCCGTGCGCGGCCTGCGCGTCGAGCAGGGCGCCCACCTGGCGCAGGGGTTCGCGCAGCGTCGGGTAGGCGCGGCCGCCGAGGGTGGCGGTACCGGCGGTCGGCCGGTCGAGGCCGAGCACCAGCCGCATGGTGGTGGACTTCCCGGCGCCGTTGGGGCCGAGGAAGCCGGTGACGCGGCCGGGCAGGACGCGGAAGGTGAGGCCGTCCACGGCCCGTTTGCCGCCGTACTCCTTGGTGAGGTCCTGGACTTCGATGCTGGTCATGGCAGCAGCGTGGCCGGTCGGCCGGGGTGCGGGCCTCCCCCGGCGGTGGAGATCGCCTCCCCCGTGCGGGGGAGGCTCGCTGTCAGTGGCGGCTGGCACGATGGCGCAATGGTCCGCATGCTGCGCCCTTTCACTCGGGCGGTGACGTACACGCGGTGGCTGCACCTGCTGGTGGCCATCGTGTGGCCGTCCCTGTGGTTGTTCGTCAAAGAGGCGTGGTGGACCCAGGCCACGGCCGCCGTGCTGCTCGGACTCGCGGGCCTCGTGCCCGCCACACGACTGGTGGAGGGGTTCCAGGCCCGTCTGTTGCTGACCGGCCGGCGGCATGACAGCGAGAATGCGGAGATCGTGGCCACCCCGTCGGCCACGTGGGCCGACCGCGGTCGGACGGTGGTGTGGCTGGAGGCGCGGCTGGCCCTCGGCTGGATCGTGGCCCACCTCTCCGTCCAGTTGCCTTTCCTCGCGGTCGACTTGCTGACCACGGGGTTGGGTCAGGGGCCGACCGCCGACGGCTACGTAAGCGTCGAGGAGCACCACTGGTGGCACGCCCTGCTCGCGCCCCTGCCACTGCTGCTGTTGCCCGTGGTCGTGGTCTGGTCCGGTCACCTCATCACCGCGCTGGCCGTGAAGCTCCTCGGCCCGTCTCCCGCGGAGCGGCTCGCGGCCATGGAGGAGCGCACCGAACAGCTCCTTGAACGCACGCGCATCGCCCGCGAGTTGCACGACTCCATCGGCCACGCGCTCACGGTCGCCGTCGTGCAGGCGGGGGCCGCGCGAGCGGCGGGCGATCCCGCCTTCACCGACCGCGCCCTGGGCGCCATCGAGGAGACCGGCCGGGCCGCCCTGGAGGATCTGGAGCGGGTGCTCGGTGTCCTGCGCGAGTCGGGGAAACCTGTCAGCAGCAGACCGACCCTCGCGGACGCCGACCGGCTGCTGGAGTCCGCGCGCGCTTCCGGGGCGAAGGTCGACGCCGAGGTGACCGGCCCCGTGGACACGGTGCCCGGGCCGGTGTCCCGGGAGGGCTACCGGATCCTGCAGGAGGCGCTGACCAACGTGCTGCGGCACGCCGGAACCGTACCCGTACGGGTCCGTGTGCACGTCGCTGCGGACACCCTCGTCCTCGCGATACGCAACCCGCTGACGGAGCCGATCCCCGGCCCCGGGCGCGGCAGCGGCCTGCGCGGCATACGCGAGCGCGCCGCCCTGCTGGGCGGGCTGGCCCAAACCGGCCCCGACGAAGGTGACTGGCAGGTTCATGTCGAGCTGCCATTGAGTTGATCTACGCTGGTCCGATGCCGGTCACCGTTCTCCTCGTCGACGACGAACCCCTCGTGCGCGCGGGTCTGCGGGCCGTGCTGGAGGCACAGCCCGACATCGAGGTGGTCGGGGAGGCCGCGGACGGGGCGGCGGTGATCCCGCTCGTGCGGCAGCTGCGGCCCGACGTGGTCGCCATGGACGTGCGGATGCCGCTGCTGGACGGGATCGAGGCCACCCGGGTGCTGCTGCGGACGGTCGACGAGCCGCCGAGGATCCTCGTGGTGACGACGTTCGAGAACGACGAGTACGTGTACGAGGCGCTGCGGGCGGGTGCCGACGGGTTCCTGCTGAAGCGGGCCCGGCCGGCCGAGATCGTGCACGCGGTGCGGCTGATCGCCGAGGGCGAGTCGCTGCTGTTCCCGGCCTCGGTACGGCAACTGGCCGCCGAGTACGGCGAGGGCGGCGGGAACCGGGCCGCGCGGGCGGCGATGGAGCGGGCCCAGCTGACCGAGCGGGAGGGCGAGGTGCTGCGGCTGATGGCGCGGGGCCTGTCGAACGCGGAGATCGCCGCCCGGCTGGTCGTGGGCACCGAGACGGTGAAGTCGCATGTGAGCGCCGTACTGGCGAAGCTGGGAGCGAGGGACCGCACGCAGGCGGTGATCGCGGCGTACGAGTCGGGGTTCGTCGCGCCGGGGTGATCGGCGGGCGCCTGCGCCCGCCCCTCGCCGGGGTCCGCCGCGCCGAGTACGATCCGGCCAACACGCGCACGAGCTGGGAGGACGGACGGTGGGGCGGCTGACCGGCGGGGATCCCTCGCTGTTGCGGAGAATCAACTCCGCGGTGGTGCTGCACGCGCTGCGTGGCACGGACTGCGCGACGCTGACCGAGATCACCCGGGTGACGGGACTGTCCCGGCCGACCGTCGAGGGCGTCGTCGAAGGGCTCGTCGAGGCCGGTCTCGTCGTCGAGAAGGCGGCCGAGGAGGGTGCCGCGCGACGGCAGGGGCGGCCGGCGCGGCGGTTCCGGTTCCGGGCGGAGGCGGGGCATCTGCTGGGGCTCGAGATCGGCGCGCACCGGGTGGCCGCGCTGCTGGCCGACCTGGACGGCCGGGTGATCGGCTCCCAGGCCAAGGACGTGCCCGAGACGGCGGGGGCCGACGAGCGGCTGGAGCGGCTGCGGGGGGCCGTCGCCGAGTTGCTGCGCCGGGCCGGTGTCGCACGCGGCTCGCTGCGGGCCGTGGGCGTGGCGACGCCCGGGATCGTCAAGGCGGACGGCACGGTACGGCTGGGCACCGCGCTGCCCGGGTGGACGGGACTGCGGCTGGGCGAGCGGCTGAGCCGGTCGTTCAAGTGCCCGGTCCTGGTCGAGAACGACGCCAACGCGGCGGCCGTCGCCGAGCACTGGAAGGGCGCGGCCACCGAGTCGGACGACGTGGTGTTCGTGCTGGCGGGGCTCAGCCCGGGCGCCGGTTCATTGATCGGGGGGCGGCTGCACCGGGGCTACGGCGGGGCGGCCGGCGAGATCGGCGCGCTGCATCTGCTGGGCCGGGAGGTGACGCCCGAGATGCTCCTCTCCACCACGGACGAGCCCCTTCACCCCCTCGACGAGCAGGCCGTCGCCGAGGTCTTCGCCCGGGCCCGCGAGGGCGACCAGCGGGCCCGCGCCGCCGTCGACCGCTTCCTCCAGCGCCTGGTCCACGACGTGGCAGCCCTGGTCCTCGCCCTCGACCCGGAACTGGTCGTCATCGGCGGCTGGGCAGCAGGCCTGGACGGCGTCCTGGACCCCCTCCGCCAGCAACTGGCCCGCTACTGCCTGCGCCCCCCGGAGGTGACCCTGTCCCGCCTGGGGGACGCGGCCGTGGCCACGGGCGCCCTGCGCCTGGCCCTGGACCACGTCGAGGAGCAGCTGTTCACAGTGGAACGCCGCTGAACGGCAACGCCTTCAAGGGGGCGCGGGGCTGTATCGACACGCGGCTCCGCCGCGTGGGCGCGACCAGCCACGACGCACCCGCAGCCCGCCACTCATCGCCCCGGCAAGCACCACACCCAGGCCCTGCTCTGCCTCGCCAGACGCCGGGCCGATGTCCTCTTCGCGATGCTCCGCGACGGAACCTTACGAGCCCCAACCGGCTGCGGCCAGGTGAGGAGTCCAGACCGCTCGGTCAGTCCTCCGGCCGAAGCCGCTGACGAGCGGCCTCAAGCCGCTGGTCATAGTCAGGCGCGAACAGCCCAGGAAGCGCCTTGTCCAGCGTTCCGGCGATCCGATGGATCGGCGCCCAGACCGCCGGATCGTCGACAACGCGGCTGAGGTCCGTCATCTGGAGCTTCTCCAGCCAGTGCGACAGCACCAGTGCCTCGTCCCTCGTGAGCTTGATCGTGACCTGGCTATCACGCATGCCCACCCCTACGGCTCGGCCCGCCCTCGACCGCACGAACCTACCGGCCTTGGACCTTGACCAAACACATAGGGGCACCCTCCGAAACCCGACGGTCAGGAAGCCTGCCGCTGCGGCTCGGCGTGAATTTCCGCCCCAGCCGAGTCACCGAAGGTCAACCGACACGTGTCAGCGCGATACGTCGCCACCGAAAGCGCACCCGTGCGCCCCCCGGCGACGAACCGGGTCGTCACCACGAGCACGGGCGCCCCAGGCAGTCGGTCGAGTTCCTTCGCGTCCTCGGCCCCGGCGGAACCGAGCTCCACCGCGTTCTCCTGCCGCTGCAGCTCCAGCCGCTGGAGCTCGCGCAGCACCGCACGCGCGCGTGCCGCTCCGGACGGCGCGTCGATGCCGGAGAGTTCGGGCACCGAGGACTGCGGGACGTACAGCAGCTCGGCGGCGACCGGCCGGCCGTGCGAGACCCGGGAGCGCCGCACGATGTGCACGGACTCCTCCGGGCCGGTCTCCAGCGCCTCGGCGACCGCCGCGGGCGGCACCGCCGCCGTACAGTCGACGGGCTGCCAGGCGTCCTCGGGGCCGCCCGGCCAGGTGTGCGGGCCGGTGCCGAGGGAGACGCCCACGCGGGGCGGCGCGACGGTCGTACCGACTCCGCGGCGGCGCTGGAGTCTGCCCTCCAGTTCGAGTTGCTCCAGGGCCTGGCGGAGCGTGGCGCGAGCGACGCCGAAGCGGGCCGCGAGGTCGCGCTCGTTGGGCAGGATCTCCCCCACGGAGAACTCCGAGTCGAGCGCTTGGCTGAGCACGGTCTTGAGATGCCAGTACTTCGGTTCCGGCACCGATTCCAGCTGCGTGGTCCCCACCCTGTCCTCCGCAATCGCCGTGGTCGGCGGCTTTTCAGCGCCCTTGTTTTTTAAAGGTTGTTTCACTTCTCTGCGACCATAGGGCGGCCCTGATCCTTGGTCAAGACCAATGGCCGGGAACGTTCACGGGACGTTCATGCGAGGCCGCGGCGGGAGTCCTGCGGCGCGTCTAGACGGCGGCCAGAGCGCGCAGCTTGTCGGGGTTGCGGACGATGTAGACCGTCTGGACACGGCCGTCGGCGACGTCGAGCTGGAAGACGGAGTCGGGCTTGTCACCGGACACGACCAGAACGGCCGGGCCGCCGTTGAGCTCCAGGAAACGCAGGGAGAAGTTGGGGACGCCCTTTCGCGCGGCGCCGACGAGGAAGCGGCCCACCTTGTCCGCCGTCCGGAGAACCCGCAGCGGCGCCCGCGACTTGCCGCCGCTGTCGCCGACGAGCCGGACGTCCGGGGCGAGCACCGCCATCAGCCCTTCGAGGTCGCCGTCCGCCGCGGCGGCGAGGAACCGTTCGGTGAGGTCGCGCCGCTGGGCGGGGTCGACCTCGTAGCGCGGCCGCCGCTCCTCGACGTGTTTGCGGGCCCGCCCGGCCAGTTGACGGACCGCAGGTTCGCCCCGGTCGAGCATGGCGGCGATCTCGGCGTACGGGAAGCCGAAGGCCTCGCGCAGCACGAACACCGCCCGCTCCAGCGGTGACAGCGACTCCAGCACGACGAGGACGGCGAGCGAGACGGAGTCCGCGAGCACGGCCCGCTCGGCGGTGTCCGGTACGGTGTCGCCGAAGTCGGTGACGTACGGCTCGGGCAGCCATGGGCCCACGTACGTCTCTCCGCGGGCCTTGATCTGGCGCAGCCGGTCGATGGCGAGGCGGGTGGTGATCCGTACGAGGTAGCCGCGCGGTTCGCGCACGTCGCCGCGGTCGCTGCCCGACCAGCGCAGCCAGGCCTCCTGGACCACGTCCTCCGCGTCGGCGACGCGGCCCAGCATGCGGTAGGCGACGCCCAGTAGGACGGGGCGGTGCGCTTCGAAGACGTCGGTCGCGGTCTCGGAGGTCACGGACTCCATCCCAACCCACCGGTGCGGCCCTGTCCAGGCGGAATCGCCTTCCCGGACAGCCGCGGCCGTCAAAGTGGCGACAACTCGGGGCTACCCGCCGGTAGCAATTGCTGACAAGCTGTCTACGGCGTCCGTCAGCGAGTACAGCCGAGGAGCACCGCATGTCCGCCACCGTCTCCTTCAAAGTCGCCTCCGCACAGGGCGAGCAGAACGTGACCCTGTCCTACACGCGTCAGGGCAGCGGCGAACCGTTGCTCCTGCTGCACGGCATCGGCCACCACCGGCAGGTGTGGGACCCGGTGATACCCGCGCTGGCGGCCGAGCGGGACGTGATCGCCGTGGACCTGCCGGGGTGCGGCGAGTCACCGGCGCTCCCGGACGGCATGGCGCACGACCTGCCGACCATGAACACCGTCCTCGCCGCGCTCTGCGAGGCGCTGGAGATCGAACGGCCGCACGTGGCGGGCAACTCGCTGGGCGGCCTGCTGGCCCTGGACCTGGCCCGCGCGCAGCTCGTCCGCTCCGTCACCGCCCTGTCCCCCGCGGGGTTCTGGAACGAGGTCGAGCGCCGCTACGCCTTCACGGTGCTGATGACGATGCGGCAGATCGCCCAGCGGATGCCGCTGCCCCTCGTCGAACGGCTGGCCCGCCCGGCGATCGGCCGCACGCTGCTGACCAGTACCATCTACGCCCGGCCCGGCCGTCGTTCACCCGAGGCCGTGATCGCCGAGACGCTCGCCCTCGCCCGGTCCCAGGGGTTCTCCGAGACCCTCCGCTCCGGCAGGTCCGTGCAGTTCACCGACGACATCGTGGGCACACCGGTCACCGTGGCGTGGGGCAACCGGGACCGGCTGCTGATCCCCCGCCAGGGCGTGCGGGCCAAGAGCGTCATCCCCCGCGCCCGGCTGGTACGGCTGCCCGGCTGCGGCCACGTCCCGATGAACGACGACCCGGCGCTGGTCGCCCGGGTCGTCCTCGACGGCAGCCGCTGAACGGCAAAGCGCCCGGGCCGGTCCGTCGTCACTCGGCCGATTCGGGCGCCACCCGTTGGGTCGCGGCGCGCGACAGCCGTACGTACCAGCCCCAGTCGGTGACGTACCGGCCGTGACCAGGCTGTGCGTCATGCTGTAGGCCACGTAGCAGCCGCGTGCGACGCGCCGGTCCGGGCCGCTGCGGCAGGCGATTGCCCCCGGGAGGTAGCCGATGACGTCGATGACCGCGAACAGCGCCGCGAACACCCACCACCGGATCTCTTCCCGGTGCTGGAAGGCGAGCACCAGCGAAACGGCGAGGGCGGCCGGCCATTCGAGTCGTAAGAGCGCGAACGTGGTTCGGGTCTCGAACCGGTTCTTGGCATCCACGGACCCTCTCCAGGATTGCGCGTACGATGCGGGGCCCGGTCAGGCCGTTCCCCCGCTTCGGTCTCCACCCTCTTGACGCGGCGACGGCCGTCACCCCTCGCGGCGCAAAGCGCGCCCACGGATCCGGCAGACTGACCGCATGGAGCGCATGGACCGCACGGACCGCAACGAACCCGCGTCGCCCGCCTGGGAGTTGCTGCTGCCGGCCGCTTCGGCACCGGCACGCACGCGTGGCCGTTCCCTCCAGGCGGCGCTGCGCGAGGCGGTCCGCTCGGGCCGGCTCGCGCCGGGCACGCGGCTGCCGTCGAGCCGGGATCTCGCGGCGGATCTGGGGGTGTCGCGCGGGCTGATCACGGAGGCTTACGAGCAGCTGACGGCGGAAGGCTATCTGCGCAGCGGCCGGGGCGCCGGAACGTGGGTGGGCTCGGCCGTACGGGCCGCCCGTCCGCAGGCGCAGGACCTCGCCCCGCGCTCCCCGGGTGCCCGGGCCGACTTCGTGCCCGGGACACCGGATCTGTCGCTGTTCCCGCGCTCGGCCTGGGCCGCCACGCAGCGCGCCGTGCTGGCGGAACTGCCGCACCAGGACCTGGGGTATCCCGATCCGCGCGGGCTGCCCCGGCTGCGTACCGCGCTGGCCGAACTGCTCGCCCGGCGGCGGGGTGTGGTGGCCGACCCGGAGCGGATCGTGGTGGTCTCCGGGGTGGCCCAGGCGACGACGCTGCTGGGTTTCGCGCTGCACGCGCGCGGGGTGCGCGCGGTGGGTGTCGAGGACCCGGGCAGTCCCCAGCACGACGCGCTGTACGCCTCGGCCGGGGTCACCGCCGTACCGGTGCCCGTGGACGGCGAGGGAATCGCCCTGGAGCCGCTGCGGGCGTCGGGCGTCCGGGCGGTGGTGGCGACACCGGCTCACCAGTTCCCCACCGGCATCGTCTACTCGGCCCGCCGCCGCGCCGAGCTGCTGGACTGGGCGCGGTCCGTGGACGGCATCGTCCTGGAGGACGACTACGACGGGGACTTCCGCTACGACCGTGCTCCCGTCGGCGCGCTCCAGGGCCTCGACCCGGACCACGTCGCCTACACGGGCTCGGTCAGCAAGTCCCTCGCCCCCGGGCTGCGACTGGGCTGGCTGCTGGTGCCCGAGTCCTGGGCGGAGGAGATAGTGGAACGCAAGCGCACCATGGATCTCGGCCATCCGGCCCTGGACCAGGCACTGTTCGCCCGCTTCCTGGAGCGCGGCGACTACGACCGGCAGTTGCGCCGCTGCCAGCGCGCCTACCGCGAGCGCCGTGACGCCCTGACCGCCGCCCTCGACGAGCACTTCCCCGGCTCCCGGGTCTCGGGCATCGCCGCCGGCCTGCACGTGATCGCCACCCTGCCGGAGCGCTACGGCCCCGAGGACCGTTTCCTCACCCGCGTGACGGCGGCCGGGGTGGCGGTACGCCCCCTGTCGGCCTACGCACACCCGCGCCCCGCCCAGGACGAGGACGACGGGCCGAAGCGGACTCAGCTCGTCCTGGGCTACGCGCACGTCCCGCCCGCCCGGATCCACGAGGGCGTACGCCTGATGGCGGAGGCGGCCACGGGGTGATCCGGCGGAGCTCGCGGATTCCCGCCGGTTCCCCTCCCGTCGCGGTCAGTTGTTCACTTGGGGTTCGTGTGTGCGCTGCGACATGCCAGTAGGTGTGGCTGTGCACACTGGCCGGATCCCGTCCCTGGAGGCGCATCCATGTCACACCGTCCGCTCCCCGCGCGCCGTAGCGTCCTGCGTGGCTCCCTCGCCGCGTCGGCGGCCCTCACCCTGCCCACCGCTCTCGGCGCGACGCCGGCCTTCGCGCTGTCCGGGCGTCCGAAGGCGGGGTGGGGTGTGCAGACGGGAGACGTGACCTGCGACTCCGGGCTGGTGTGGGTACGGTCCGACCGGCCGGCCCGGATGATCGTCGAGACGTCGGCGACCGAGTCGTTCCGCAACCCGCGCAGATGGCACGGCCCGCTGCTGGAGTCGGGCACCGACTTCACCGGAACGACCCGGCTGCGCGGCCTGCCGTCCGGCGAGCAGATCCACTACCGGGTGCTGCTCGCCGACCCGGACGACCCGCGCCGCACCGGCGAGCCGGTCACCGGCACCTTCCGCACGGCGTCCGACAAGCGGCGTGACGGCGTGCGGTTCGTCTGGTCCGGCGACCTGGCCGGTCAGGGCTGGGGCATCAACCCGGAGCTCGGCGGCTACCGGATCTACGAGGCGATGGCCGCTCTCGACCCGGACTTCTTCGTCTGCAGCGGCGACAACATCTACGCCGACGGCCCCCTCACCGAGACCGTGGCCCTGCCCGACGGGCGCACCTGGCGGAACATCACCACCGAGGAGAAGGCCAAGGTCGCCGAGACCCTGGCGGAGTTCCGCGGCAACTTCCGCTACAACCTGCTGGACGAGAACCTGCGTGCCTTCAACGCCCAGGTCCCGTCCATCATCCAGTGGGACGACCACGAGGTCACCAACAACTGGTACCCGGGCGAGATCCTCGGTGACAGCCGGTACACCGAGAAGAACGTCGACGTGCTCGCCGCCCGCGCCCGCCGCGCCTTCTCGGAGTACTTCCCGATCTCCACGCTGCGCCGCCCCGACGGCCGCGTCTACCGCGTGCAGCACCACGGCCCGCTGCTGGACGTCTTCGTGCTGGACATGCGCACCTACCGCAACGCCAACTCGCCGGACGACCAGCCCACCGACCCGCAGGGCATTCTCGGCCGCGAGCAGTTGGAGTGGCTCAAGCGGGAGCTGTCCCGCTCCCGCGCGGTGTGGAAGGTGATCGCCTCCGACATGCCGATCGGCCTGGTCGTCCCGGACACCGGCGACGGCAAGCCGAACATCGAGGCCGTCGCCCAGGGCGACCCCGGCGCCCCGCTGGGCCGTGAGCTGCAGATCGCCGAACTGCTGCGCTTCATCAAGCACCGCCGGATCACCGGCACGGTGTGGCTCACGGCCGACGTCCACTACACCTCGGCGCAGCACTACGAGCCGTCGCGGGCCGCGTTCACCGACTTCGAGCCGTTCTGGGAGTTCGTGTCGGGCCCGCTGAACGCCGGTGCGTTCCCGGCGAACACGCTCGACGGCACCTTCGGTCCCGACCGTGTCTTCCTGAAGGCGCCGACGACCGCCAACGTCTCCCCCGCCGGCGGCTACCAGTTCTTCGGCGAGGTCGACATCGACGGCGGCAGCGGCGAGCTGACCGTACGTCTGCGCGAGCAGGACGGCACCGTGCTGTTCACGAAGGTGCTTCAGCCGGGCCTGGTCGGCCAGTGAGATGCGACCGTAGGAGGACGGCACCCGGTACGGCGCAGGGGTACGGTGCGCAACGTTTGAAGGGTTGATAAAGAGGGCAAGCCATCTCTTTTACCCGCCAGTCACAATGCGTTCGTGATCACGCAACACCGTTCGGTCACAGTGGGTGCATGACGCGAAAAGTGACTGATGTGACGCACCTGAACGACTGCCGCCCCGCCAACCCCTGGCAGCGGGTCACGGCGGCGCTGCACACCTGGCGAACACGACGCCACGAACACGCGCCGCCGACGGACGATACCGAGTCCCCGGCACCGGAGCCGGTGCCGGGGGCGAACACGCTGTGGCGGATGCGGACCACGGTGAAGGACGAACCCGGATCGCTGGCGGTCCTGTGCACGGCCCTCGCCGGGCACCGGGTCGACATCCTCAGCCTCCAGACGCATCCGCTGGCCGAGGGCACGGTGGACGAGTTCCTGCTGCGTGCCCCGGGCGAGCTGCCGGCGTCCGCGATCAGCACGGCCGTCCGGTCGGCCGGCGGCGCCGACACCTGGATCGAGCGGGCCGACGCGCACGACCTGGTGGACGCGCCGACCCGGATCCTGGGTCTCGCCGCCCGCACCGCGCTGGACGCGGCGGAACTGCCGCTGGCCCTGCGCCAGTTGCTGGGCCGGTGCACGATCCGTTCCCAGCCCGCCCCGGCCGGCGGCGGCCGGGCGGCCGACGGTGTCCCGGTGGAGGGAGCCCTCGACGACACGGTGATGCGCCTGCGCGCCCCGGAAGGCGGACTGATCACCGTGGAGCGGCCGTACCTGCCCTTCACACCGACCGAGTTCGCCCGGGCCAGGGCCCTGGTGGAACTGGACGCCCGGCTCGGACCGCGCGTCCCGCGCGGCCGGGACGTGCTCACCCTGGCCGAGGGCAGCGACATCACCGTGCGCCGGGCCGACACCCGTGATCTGGAGGCGGCCAGGGCGATGCACGAGCGGTGCTCGGACCGCACGCTCAAACTGCGCTACCACGGGCCGGTCGGTGACGCCGACCGCTATCTCAACCACCTGCTCAGTCCCCGCTTCGGCCGGACGCTCGCCGTGCAGACGGCCTCCGGGCGGCTCGTCGGGCTCGGGCATCTGTTGTGGGACGGTGACGAGACGGAAATCGCGTTGATCGTCGAGGATGCGTGGCAGCGGCGGGGCGTCGGCGGGGAGTTGCTGGGGCGGCTGGTCGCGATGGCCACGGAGGGGGGCTGCAGGAGTGTGTACGCCGTGACGCAGGCGTCCAACACGGGGATGGTCGCTGCGATGCGGGGGCTGGGCCTCCCCCTCGACTATCAGGTCGAGGAGGGGACCCTTGTCATCACTGCGCGGCTGGGTGAGCCGGTTGCGTCCAGTGCGGGTGAGTTGGGCAGCGCCTCAGCGTCGTAGGGGCAGTTGTGTGTCGGTGAGCGCGGGTTCGTCGTGGCTGGTCGCGCACTTCCCCGTGCCCCTTTGGGGGCGCTCCAGCGCCTGGTCCAGATCAGCCCATAGGTCGTCCACGTCTTCCAAACCCACTGACATGCGCAGCAGGCGGTCGCTCACCCCGGCCCCCCTGCGGTCGTCCGCGTCCACGATGCGGTGGCTGATGGAGGCCGGGTGCTGGATGAGGGTGTCCACGCTGCCGAGGCTCACCGCCGGGGTGATGAGGCGGACGCCGGCGATGACCTCGTGGGGGTCGCCGTGTATCTCGAAGGAGACCATCGCGCCGCCGATGCGCGGGTAGTGCACGTGGGCCACGCGCGGGTCGGCGGCGAGGCGGTGGGCGAGTTCGGCGGCGTTGGCGGAGGCGGCCCGTACCCGGACGGGGAGCGTGGACAGACCGCGCAGCAGCAGATAGCCGGCCAGGGGGTGCAGGACGCCGCCCGTGGCGAAGCGGACTTGCCGCAGCCGGCCCGCGAACTCCTCGTCGCAGGCGACCACGCCCGCCAGCACGTCCCCGTGGCCGCCGAGGTACTTGGTGGCGCTGTGCAGCACCAGCCGTGCGCCCTGTTCGGCCGGACGCTGGAGCACCGGCGTGGCGAACGTGTTGTCCACGAGCAGCGGCACCGAGCCGCAGGCGTGCGCGACGGCCCGGAGGTCGACCTCGGCGAGCGTGGGGTTGGCCGGGGACTCCACGATCACCAGGCCGGTGTCCGGACGCAGTGCCTCCGAGATTCCGGCCGGGTCGGTCCAGGTCACCTCCGAGCCCAGCAGCCCGGCGGTCAGCAGATGGTCGCTGCAGCCGTAGAGGGGACGTACGGCCACCACGTGCCGCAGCCCCATCGAGGCGCGTACGAGCAGGACGGCGCTCAGGGCCGCCATGCCGCTGGCGAACGCGACCGCCGCCTCGGTGCCCTCCAGGCGGGCCAGCGCGGTCTCGAAACGGGCGACGGTCGGGTTGCCCAGCCGCCCGTACACGGGCGGGCCGTCCGGGTCCGCGCCGGTGGCGGCGAAGGCGTCGATCCGGGCCGCCTCGCCACGGCTGTCGTAGGACGGGTAGGTGGTGGACAGGTCGATCGGCGGGGCGTGCAGGCCCTGCCGGGCGAGGTCGTCCCGCCCGGCGTGGACGGCCTCGGTGGCGAGTGCTCTCGGTGCGGTGCGTACGTCGTCGTGGGCGGCGGCCGTGCTCGCTGTGTCCATGACTGAAGGGTGAACACCGACCGGGTTCGAGGGCGGGAGGCCCGTGTTATGTTCGGCCGATGGCCGAATCTGTCGTACTGGACCCGGTGGATCTCCATCTGTTGCGGCTGTTGCAGAACGACGCCCGGGCGACCTACCGGGATCTCGCCGCGCAGGTCGGGGTGGCGCCGTCGACGTGTCTGGACCGGGTGACCCGGCTGCGCCGCTCGGGCGTGATCCTCGGGCATCGGCTGGAACTGGATCCGGCCAAGCTGGGGCGAGGGCTGGAGGCCTTGCTGTCGGTGCAGGTCAGGCCGCACCGGCGGGAGCTGGTGGGGCCGTTCGTGGAGCGGATCCGCGCCCTGCCGGAGTCGCGGACCGTCTTCCACCTGACCGGACCGGACGACTACCTCGTCCATGTGGCGGTCGCCGACATGGCCGACCTCCAGCGGCTCGTGCTGGACGAGTTCACCGCGCGGCGGGAGGTGGCGCGGGTGGAGACCCGGCTGATCTTCCAGCAGTGGGAGTGCGGGCCGCTGCTGCCGCCTTCGCCCTCGGCTCAATCCGGATGACGTGCGCTGTTCCGCGTACCAGGATGGTCCGCATGTCTGAGATCAAGAGCCCGCTGCCCCGTGAGGTCGCCGACGCGTACGTCGACGAGCTCATCGCCCTCGACCCCATCACCGGCACGTTCCTCGGCGTGCGGGAGAGTTCGAGCAGGCTGCCGGACACCTCGCCCGCGGGCCAGGAGGAGCTCGCCGGGCTGGCGCGCAGGACGCTGGCCCGGCTGGACGAGGCGGAGCGGCTGCCCGGCGCGGACAGCGACGTCGAGCGCCGCTGCGGGCGACTGCTGCGCGAGCGGCTCATCGCGGACCTCGCCGTGCACGAGGCCGAGGAGAGCCTGCGGTCCGTCAGCAATCTGAGTTCCCTGCCGCATGCGGTGCGGCAGGTGTTCACCGTGACGCCGGCGCAGTCGGAGGAGGACTGGACGGCGATCGCCGAGCGGCTGCGCGCGGTCCCGGCCGCGCTGGAGGGATACCGGGAGTCCCTGGCGCTCGGCCTGGAGCGGAAGCTGTACGGCGGGCCGCGTGCCACGGCCACGTTCGTGGAGCAGCTCGGCGAGTGGGCGGACGCCGACGGCGAGGGCCGCGGCTGGTTCGAGACCTTCGCGGCCGCCGGCCCCGAGGCGCTGCGGTCCGAGCTGGATCCGGCGGCCCGCTCGGCCACCGAGGCGGTCGTACGGCTGCGCGACTGGATGCGGGACGTGTACGCGCCGGCGATCGAGGGCGCGCCCGACGTCGTGGGCCGGGAGCGGTACGCGCGCTGGGTGCGCTACTACAACGGCACGGACCTCGACCTGGACGAGGCGTACGCGTACGGCTGGTCCGAGTACCACCGCCTCCTCGGCGAGATGAAGGCGGAGGCCGAGAAGATCCTGCCGGGCGCGGCCACGCCGTGGGTCGCGCTGGCGCACCTGGACGAGCACGGCACGCACATCGAGGGCGTCGACGAGGTGCGGCAGTGGCTCCAGTCCCTGATGGACGACGCGATCGGCGCGCTCGACGGCACCCACTTCGACCTGGCCGAGCGGGTGCGCCGGGTGGAGTCGCGCATCGCCCCTCCGGGCAGCGCCGCGGCGCCGTACTACACGGAGCCGTCGGACGACTTCTCGCGCCCGGGCTGCACGTGGCTGCCGACCATGGGCAAGACGCGCTTCCCGGTCTACGACCTGGTGTCGACCTGGTACCACGAGGGCGTGCCCGGCCACCACCTCCAGCTGGCCCAGTGGAAGCACGTGGCGGAGAACCTCTCCCGCTACCAGGCGAGTGTCGGCATGGTGAGCGCCAACGCCGAGGGCTGGGCCCTGTACGCCGAGCGGCTGATGGACGAACTGGGCTTCCTGACGGACCCGGAGCGCCGGCTCGGTTACCTGGACGCGCAGATGATGCGGGCCGTGCGCGTCATCATCGACATCGGCATGCACCTGGAGCTGACCATCCCGGACGACTCCCCCTTCCACCCGGGTGAGCGCTGGACGCCCGAGCTGGCGCAGGAGTTCTTCGGCTCGCACAGCAGCCGGCCCGCGGACTTCGTGGAGAGCGAGCTGACCCGCTATCTGTCCATCCCGGGCCAGGCCATCGGCTACAAGCTCGGCGAACGGGCCTGGCTGCTGGGCCGCGAGAAGGCCCGCGCCCGGCGCGGTGACGCCTTCGACCTCAAGTCGTGGCACATGGCGGCCCTCTCGCAGGGTTCCCTGGGCCTGGACGACCTGGTGGACGAGCTGTCGCAGCTGTAGGGAACGTCAGCGGCGGAAGCCACCCTCCTGGTAGATGACCTGCCCGGGAGACCCCAATCGCCTCGTCCGCGGCCGGCCACGTGATGAGGCGGGCCGGGTCGTCGGGCATGCCACACCGCCCGGCGGGGAAGCGCGCTGCGATGGCGTCGTGGTCCTCGCCGGTCATGTGGTCCGTGTCCACGGGCCCGGGATTGACGGTGTTCACGGTGACCGCGTGGTCGGCGAGCGCCGTCGCCAGGAAGCCGACGAGGAGGGCCAGACGTCCGCCGAGCGCCTCGGCGGCCCTGCCCACGAGTTCACCGGGCAGGGCCGGATCGGCCAGATCACCGGGCCCGGCGACGACCCGGACTTCGGGATCCCCGAGCGCCCCGCGCAGGGGCAGGGGGTCGCGGCGGAGTTCCTCGGGGTGGGGAAGCCGAGGCATACGATCATCGAGTCCGGGCTACACGAGCGACGCCCTATCACCCCTCAGGGGCGCGGGGAACCGCGCGACCAGCCACACAAACCCGCCCCCCACGGTCATCTGGGCGCCAACAACCGAAGCTGCACCAAGCCCAGCCAGGTCTCAGGCCCCGGCTGAACCCGAGCCGCCCGAACCGCGTAGCGCCCCCGCTCCAGAACCACCCGAACACCCTCGCTGCCCGAAGGATCCGCCCCAGGCCACGCCGCGTCGAAGAGAAGCACGGCCCCGGGCACCTCCCAGTGCACCTCCGGCTCCCACTCCGCCGTCTCGACAGCCACCGGCACGCTCGCGAGCAACTCGTCCTCGGAATCACCCGCGCACCACCGGACGAACATCCCCTGGTCGGGCAGATAGGCCGTCGACGCAGGCTCGTCGCCCAGAACCAGGGCCGTGCAGTCGCCGACCGGCAGGAGCCCGACGTGCCCGTCCACCTCACAGGCCCGGTCATAGTCCGAGGCCGTCTCCTCGCCGTCGGCACCCGCCCAGAACGGCAGAACCGTCTCGGGCACCGCTATCAGCGGCCCGCCGCCCGACTCCACCCATTCCACGACGCCCGGCTCCGCGTATCGCACCATGGCGCAAGAACCTACATGGTCAACTCCGGCCAAAATTCCGGGGGTCAACCGCCGCGGTCGCCGGCGCCCGCGGCGGCCGTCAGGGCGGGAACCTCCAGCCGATCGGCCAGCGTCCCGGTGCGGACTCCGGCGACCCGCAGCCGGGTCTTCTCCGGGCGTGTGACGGCCCCGCGGCTCTCGCTCGCCGCTCCCCCGGCGGCCCTCGGCCGCTGACCTCAGCCCACGCCGCGCTGCCGCAGCACCGACCCGGACCTGCCCTTGACGACCTCCAACTGCGCGTGGATCCGCCGCCGCAGATCGGGCACATGGCTGACGATGCCGACGCTGCGGTCGCGTTCGCGCAGGGAGTCGAGGACGTCGAGGACCTCGTCGAGGGTCTGGTCGTCGAGGCTGCCGAAGCCCTCGTCGATGAAGAGGGTGTCCAGCCGCACCCCGCCCGCCTCATCGGTGACGACGTCCGCGAGGCCGAGGGCGAGGGCGAGTGAGGCGAAGAACGTCTCGCCGCCCGACAGCGTCGCCGTGTCCCGCTCGCGGCCGGTCCAGGCGTCGACGACGTGCAGTCCGAGCCCGCTGCGGCCGCGTCCGGTGCGGTCGTCGGAGTGGACGAGGGTGTAACGGCCGGACGACATGCGCCGCAGCCGTACGGTCGCGGCGGCGGCGACCTGTTCCAGACGGGCCGCCAGCACGTACGACTCCAGGCGCATCCGGCGTTCGTTGTCCGCCGAGGTGCCGGCGGTGAGGCCTGCCATGCGGGCGACCCGGTCGTACTCCTCGCGCAGCGGCGCCAGCCTGCGGACGGCGGCGGTCGCCCGGGCGGAGAGCCGGTCGAGTTCGGCGCAGCGCCGGGCGGCGGCGTCGTGTGCGGAGCCGGCGTCGCGCAGCCGGCGGGCCGCGGTGTCGGCGGCGAGCTGCGCCGACGCGAGGTCGGCGGGCTGCTGCCGGGCGGCGGCCGCGGTGTCGGCCTCGGCGAGAACGGCCCGCACGGCGGCCTCCTCGGTCTGCCAGGCGTCCAGCCGCCGTTGCAGCTCGCGGTGGGCGGCGTCGTCGAGGAGGGCGGCGGCCGCGTCCCGCGGGGTGTCGAAGCCGGCGCGGAAGGCCGCGTCGGAGAGCCGGGCGTCGGCGTCCTTGAGCCGCTGGGCGGTGTCCTCGGCGGCGCGGGCGGCGTCGGCGGCGTCCGTGAGCAGTGCGGTTCGGCGCTCCAGTTGGGCGGCCCGGGCGGCGACGCTGTCCAGGGCGCCCCTCGCCCGGTCCAGCTCCTCCTCAAGGGCGGCGCGTTCGCTCTCCAGCCGTTCCCGGTGACCGACCCGGGCGGCGCTCCGCACGGCGGCCTCCTGCCGGGCGGCGACGCGCCGCTCGTGCTCGTGCCCGGCCTGCCGCAGCCGTTCCTGCGCGGCGTGCAACTCGGCGGCGCCCCGGCGGGCCTGCGCGTACTGTTCCTCCAACTCCTCGACCTCGCGGGCGAGTTGCCCGGTGGGGGTGTCACCGGCCTCGGCGGTGGCGGCGGCCAGCGCCTCCCGGACGACACCGAGGTTCCGCTCGCGCTCGGCGCGCTGTTCGTCGGCGCGCTGGTAGGCGGCCAGGGCGTCTTCCTCGGCCTCGCGGTCGACGTGCCCGGCGACCTTGCGGGCCGGGGCGGGGTGTTCGGTGGCACCACAGACGGCGCAGGGCTCGCCGTCGGTGAGGTGCGCGGCCAGTTCGGCGGCGATGCCGGTCAGGCGCTGTTCCTTCAGGTCGAGCCAGTGCTGCTTGGCGCGCAGCACCTCTGCCTGTGCGGTGCGGACCTGCTCTACGGCCTTGTTCGTGTCCTCGGCGAGCTGGTCGCGCAGCCGGGCCGCCGCCAGCCGCTGCCGCGCGGGCTCGCGGCGCACGGCGAGCTGTTCGGCGAGGGAGGCGGCCTGCTGCGCGGAGTCGACGCGGTCCTGGAGGGCGGTGCGTGTCTCCTCCCAGCCGTCGAGCCAGGCCTGTGCCTCCTGAAGGACGTCGGCGTCGGCGCGTTCCTGGCGGTCCAGGCCGGCGCGTTCGTCGAGGAGTTCGGCCAGCCGCCGCTCGGCGCGGCGGGCCGAGTCCAGTCCGCCCAGTTCCTCGGCGGCCCGGCGGGCGGCGGCCGCGAGTCCGGCCGCGCCCGCGTCGGCGAAGGTCTCGGGCAGCTGGGCCCGCGCGTGTGTCTCGGCGGCGGCCGCCCGGCGGTGTTCGGCGTCGGCGGTCTCCCGCAGGTCCAGGGCGGGTGCGACCGCCTCGGCCTTGCGGGCGCGCTCCATGCGCTGCTGCGCCTGCCGGTACCCCTCGGTCCGCTCCTCCAGGAGCGCCGCCCGTTCCTGGGCCTGAGCGAACCGCCGCTGGAGGCGGGCGAGTTCGCGTACGTCGTCGAGGGCACGGGCGGTGGCGGCCTGGGCGGACTCGGCGGCGGCGAGGGTGCACTCGGCGACGGCGAGCTGTTCGCGGGCGGTGCTGCGGGCGACGGCGGCGGCGCCCACCACGGCCTCGGCGAGTCCTGGCTCGCCGGGGGCCAGGTCCGGCAGCCGCATGGCGTCGCCCGCGGCCTGCTGCATGCGGTGGGCGTCGGCCAGCAGCGCGGCGTCCCCGTCCCGGACCTGGGCCTCGGTGGCGCGGCGGCGCTCGGCGAGGCGCTTCTCGACGTCGGCGAAGCGGCGGGTGTCGAACAGGCGGCCCAGCAGCTTGCCGCGGGCCTCGGCGTCGGCGCGCAGGAACCGCGCGAAGTCGCCCTGCGGCAACAGCACCACCTGGCAGAACTGCTCCCGGCTCATGCCGAGCAGCTGGGTGATCTCCTCGCCGATCTCCTGATGGGAGCGGCTGAGGTCCTTCCAGGCCCCGGCCGTGGCGTCGTACTCGCGGAGCCACGTCTGAGCCTTGTCCAGTGTCGTGCCGGTCCCGCGTTTCTTGGGGCGTTCCCAGGGAGGCTGCCGGGCGATCTCCAGGCGGCGTCCGGCCACGGTGAGGTCGAGGGTGACCTCCGTGCGGGTCGCCGGCGCGGCGTGGTCGCTGCGCAGGGCCGTGCCCTGTCCGCCGCCCTGCCGGGCGCCCGGTACCGAGCCGTACAGGGCGTAGCACACGGCGTCGAGGACGGATGTCTTGCCCGCGCCGGTCGGTCCGTGCAGCAGGAACAGCCCGGCCGCCGAGAGCTCGTCGAAGTCGACGGTCTGGGTGCGCCCGAAGGGTCCGAAGGCCGTGACCGTCAGCCGGTGGAGCCTCACCGGGCCACCTCCCGTACGGTCTCGTCGGCCCGCACGGCGTCGAACGCGTCCCGCAGCACGCCCTGTTCGTGGGCGTCGGGTCCGGCGCCGCGCACATGGGCGACGAAGTCCTCCGCGATCTGCTGGTCGCTGCGGCCGGCGAGGCGCCGGGCGTACGACACCTCGGGGTCGTCCTCGGCCCGGTCGGGGTCGAAGACGAGGCTGAGGGTGTGCGGGAAGCGCTCGGCGATCCGGGCCATGGGGTCGGCCGGGCGGACCGGGTCGGTGAGCGTCGCCTCGACCCACGCCTCCTCGTGCCGCGCCAGCTCCGGGTCGGCGAGCAGGTCCTCCAGCGTGCCCCGGATCCGGGCCAGGGCGCGCGGCACCGGGCAGTCGACGCGCTCGGCGTCGACGGAGCCGTCGGCGGCCAGGTCGACGAGCCACATGCTCTTGCGGTGGGCGGACTCCGAGAAGGAGTAGGGCAGGGGGGAGCCGGAGTAGCGGACGCGGTCGGTGAGGGTCTGGCAGCCGTGCAGATGTCCGAGCGCCACGTAGTCGACGCCGTCGAAGACGCCGGCGGGCACCGCGGCCACGCCGCCGACGGTGATGTCCCGTTCGCTGTCGCTGGGTTCGCCACCGGTGACGAAGGCGTGCGCGAGGACGACGGAGCGCGTGCCGGGCGCCCGCGTGGCGAGGTCGGCGCGGACCCGGTCCATGGTGGCGGCGAGCACGGCCTCGTGCCCGGCCTTCTCCACGCCGAACTCGTCCTTCACCAGGGCCGGTTCGAGGTAGGGCAGTCCGTAGAAGGCGACGTCCCCGTGGGCGTCGGCCAGCAGCACCGGGGTGCCGGCCGCCGACGGCTCGGTCCGCAGATGGATGCCGGCCCGCCCGATGAGGCCCGCGCCGACGCCCAGACGGCGGGCCGAGTCGTGGTTCCCTGAGATCATCACCGTCGGCACGCCGAGGTCGGCGAGGCGGTGCAGGACGTCGTCGAACAGCTCGACGGCGGCGAGCGGCGGCACGGCCCGGTCGTACACGTCCCCGGACACCACCACCGCGTCCACGGCCCGTTCCCGCACGGTCGTGACGAGGTGGCCGATGAACTCGGCCTGGGCGCCGAGCATGTTCACCCGGTGGAACGACCGGCCGAGGTGCCAGTCGGACGTGTGCAGCAGTCTCACGACGCCGCTCCGTCCCGCATGTCTCCCCCTGATACCGCTCCACGTCCCGCACGAGCCGGCACGGCTCGCTGTCAGCACCCACCACGCTAACCCGTGCGGGCACCTGGTCCCTCACGAACCTCTGGATGGCCCACCCATCGGGCGTCGATTCAGAGGAAATATCCACATGTATGCCGTGGAACAGGTCAGGCCTTCGACCTCACCGCCGACGTCCTCGCGGCACTCGCCGTCGGCACGGCACTGCTCGCCGTCCGGCTGGGCCGCCTTCCCGCGAGCGCGGAAGCGGCGGGGGACGCGCGGGCCGAGGTCGGCCAAGGCACCATCGACGCCACCGGCCACCTGGAGGAGCCCGCCGCCACCGACACCGGCCGGTAGCCACTCTCCGCGGCGGACGGTCCGCCGCCCGCCGCTCCGTCCCTTCGCAGCTCCGCCCCTTCGCCGGTCCGGCCGAGGGGCGGAGCACGTACGACTACGCGACGCAATCGGTGGCGCGCTGCGGTCCGCCGTCCCACTCCACCGCCAGTGACGCCCGACGGGCCGGCTCCCGGGCGCCGCAGAGGTGGCTGACCGCGCGTCAGGCGTCGCCGTACGCCTCCCCGCCCGGTTCGAAGCCGGCCGTTCCGGCGGTCGCGTCGGCGAGCCACGCCCGGAAGGCGTCCACGTCGGCGTCCGGCAGCGCGATGTCGATCGTGACCGCCTCCCCGTAGCGCACGTCCCGCACCTCGCGCCCGCCGGTACGCAGGTCGTTCTCGAGCTTGCCGGCCCGCTGGTGGTCGACGGTGACCGTGGCCAGCCGGAACCGGCGGCGGGTGCGCGTGCCGAGGGTGTCCAGGGCCTCGCCGACCGCTCCGCCGTACGCCCGGATGAGCCCGCCCGCGCCGAGCTTGACCCCGCCGAAGTAGCGGGTGACGACGGCGACGACGTACCGCATGTCACGGCGCAGCAGCATCTGGAGCATGGGAACGCCGGCGGTGCCGCCGGGTTCGCCGTCGTCGCTCGCCTTCTGGACGGAGGCGTCGGCGCCGATGACGTAGGCCCAGCAGTTGTGGGACGCGTCGGCGTGCTCCTTGCGGACCGTGGCGATGAAGTCCTGCGCCTCCTGCTCGGTGGCCGCCGGGGCGAGGGCGCACAGGAAGCGGGAGCGGTTGACCTCGGTCTCGTGCACGCCGGCGCGGGCGACCGTGCGGTATTGGTCCTGCATCCGGCCAGCGTCTCAGATCAGCTTGATCCCCTGCCAGACGTGGCGCCTGGCATGGATGGTGCCCATCGTGGAGGAGTGGCACCTTACCTTCCGGCTCACCGGCACTCCCCCTTTCCCGCCCGTGGTGCTGTCATCCGATAAACGGCACTTCTGAGAAGGGGTAACCCATTCGATCCACGCACTGACACGGGACACCGAGACCGGTACCGGACACACGGCACTACACCGACGGATGACGCAGCGCTAGGGATGACAAAGGAAACACATGAGCCCATGCGCGGGCTCGAGGACGGGCCGGACCGGCCCGGGGCTACTTCTTCGCGCCCCGGGGCACGGTCAGGGAGGTGAGCAGCGCGGCGCCGGGGGTGAGGGCCCGCCAGGTCGTGCCGTACCAGGACAGGACGGCGATGGCCGAGGTCGGGAACTTCGTGCGGACCCGCTCCAGGGTGTCGTCGACGCCGTCATCGGCGAGCGCCAGGATCAGTTCCTCCAGGCCCGGGTTGTGCCCGATCAGCAGCAGCGTCTCCACTTCGGCGGACACCTCGTGCACGACGGCCAGCAGACCGGCGGGGCTCGCGGCGTACAGGCGCCGGTCGTACCGGACGGGCGGGGGCGTGCCCCACTCGGCGGCGGCCAGTTCCCAGGTCCGGCGGGCGCGGACGGCGGTGGAGCACAGCGCGAGGTCCGGCAGGCTGCCGGCCTCGGCCAGGGCCTGTCCGGCCGCGGGGGCGTCGCGGCGGCCGCGTGGGGCGAGCGGGCGGTCGTGATCGGCGACGTCCAGGGGCCAGGCGGACTTGGCGTGCCGCAGCACGACCAGGCGGCGCAGCGGGCCCGCTCCGGCGGCGCGCTCGATCATGACGGGGCTCCCAGGTCGCGGGTGAGCTCAAGGCCGAGGAGCCGGTCGGCGTAGGCGTACGTCTCGAAACGGGCGCCGTCCGGCAGGTCCCGCTCGTTCTCCACGCGCCGCAGCTCGTCCAGCACCCGGGGCACGTCCAGATCGTCCTCCCAGGCCTCGCGCAACCGCCCGCGCACCTCGTCGGGGACGGGCCGCGAGGGCTGCCGGGCCCAACGGGCGACCGCGCCGCGCCATCGGGCGAGGGTGGCGCGGGCCTCGTCGAGGACGCCCGCGTCCAGCCGGACGGGCGTGTTGTGGTGCCCGGTGAGCAGGGCGAGGCGCAGGACGGTGGGATCGACGCCGCCGCCCAGCGGGCCGGAGTCCCCCGACTGGCCGTTCGCCGGATCCGACCCCGCGCACTGGCCGACTGGCCGCTCCTCCTCCGTCCGGCCGCTCGGTGGACTCGGCTCCGAGAACCCGTCACCTGACGGGTCCGACTCCGCCGCCCCGCCGAGCGGCAGGTCCAAGTCCGCGGAACCGTCGTCCGACCTCCCGGCTTCCCGCCGCTCTCCGCCCGACGGGCCCGGCCCCGTCACCTCCACAGGCGCGACAGCGATCCGCACCCCCTCGGGCACCGCGCCACCCTCGGTGACGACATGGACGACCTGGGCCTCGCCCAGCCCGGCGCCGACGTCGGGGCTGTCCTCGAAGGGGCGGATGCCGAGGGCCGCGGCGTCCGCTCGCAGCTCCGCCTGGCGGCGCCCGCCGGTCAGCAGGGCCCACACCGGTGTGCCGCCGAGCTCGAGCGCCCGCACGAGCACGTCCGCCACGAGCAGCACCCGCAGATTCGTCGTGTCGGAGCCGGGCGCGTGCACCTCGACACGGGTCAGGCCCCGGCGGGCCGGAGCGGCGTCGACCGGCTCGCCGCTATGGGCGTCGATGATGCGCAGCACGAGGCGAGCGTAGGACGGGTGGCGGGCCGATGCGGGCATGTGCGGCTTTTTCCGGCCACCGTGGCGGGAACACCCCACCAATGGCGTGCCGGACGACCATGTCACCGGGGCAGGAATCGCGCCCACCGACAACACACCGGACGGGTTGGACGACCTTGGCGGGAATCGCCCACCCCGGCCCCCGGCCCTCAGCGCCCACCTCCCGCTCACCCCAGCGTCCCCAGGAACCGCACGTGAGGCCGCCCCTCGGGGCCTTCACAACTGACGGCGGCCCGTACCCCGTACACCTCGGCGATGAGTTCCTCCGTCAGGACATCGCCCGGAGCGCCACCGGCCACGACGCGCCCCGCGCTCAGGACGACGATCCGGTCGCAGTACATCGCCGCGAGGTTGAGGTCGTGCAGGGCGACGACGGTGGTGACCGGCAGGCCGGTGACCAGGGCGAGCAGGTCGAGCTGGTGGTGGATGTCGAGGTGGTTGGTCGGCTCGTCCAGGAGGAGTTCGCGGGGTTCCTGGGCGAGCGCGCGAGCGATCTGCACCCGCTGGCGTTCGCCGCCCGAGAGGGTGTGCCAGGCCTGGTCGGCGCGGTCGGCGAGGCCGGTGCGCTCCAGGGCGCCGCGTACCGCACGCTCGTCGTCCGGCGACGCCGGCGTCCAGGCGCGGCGGTGCGGGACACGGCCCAGCCGTACGACGTCCGCGGCGGTCAACTCGACCTGGGGGTCGGCCTGTTGCTCGACCACGGCGAGGCGGCGGGCGACGGTACGGCGGGGCAGGTCACCCAGCGGCGTGCCGTCGAGGGTGACGACTCCGGCGGTCGGCGTGAGCAGGCCGGCCAGCAGCCGCAGCAGCGTGGACTTGCCGGAGCCGTTGGGGCCGAGGACGCCGACGGTGGAGCCGGTCTCCGGCGCGAGGACGACGCCGTCGAGGATGAGGCGCCCGTCGGCCCGGCGACCGACCCGCTCGGCCCGCAGCCCGGCACCGCTCACCGCCGCCTCGACCCCGCTCACCGCACCCTCCGTGTCCGGTACAGCACCGCCACGAACGCCGGCACCCCGATCAGCGACGTCACGACTCCCACCGGCACCTCCTGCGGGTCCAGGACCGTGCGGGCGAGCGTGTCCACCCACACCAGGAACACCGCACCGGCGAGTGCGGTGACCGGCAGCAGCCGGGCGTGCCCGGGACCGGCCAGGGCCCGCGCTGCGTGCGGCAGGACCAGCCCGACGAAGCCGATCGCCCCGGCCGAGCTGACCAGCGCGGCCGTGAGCAGGGCCGTGACGCACAGCAGCACCAGACGGGTGCGGGCCACGGACACCCCGAGCGCGGCCGCCGCGTCCTGCCCGAAGGCGAAGGCGTCGAGGGTACGGGCGTACGACAGGCACACCACCAGCGTCACGGCCAGGACGGCCAGGCACAGCCACACGTCGGTCCAGCCCACGCCGGCGAGCGAGCCGAGGAGCCAGAACAGCACGCCCCGGGTCGTCTCGGCGTCGGCGGCGGTCATCACGACGAAGGAGGTGAGGGCGGAGAAGAGCTGCATGGCGGCGACGCCCGCGAGGACGACCCGGTCGGTGGTGCCGCCGAGGGTGTGGCTGAGCAGCAGCACCAGCGCGAAGGACACCAGGGCGCCGAGGAACGCGCCCGCGGACACCGAGACGGCACCGCCGCCCACGCCCAGGACGACGACCACGACCGCGCCGGTGGAGGCGCCGGAGGAGACTCCGAGCACGAACGGGTCGGCGAGCGGGTTGCGCAGCAGCGACTGCATCACCACGCCGCACACGGCCAGTCCGGCGCCGCACACGGCCGCGAGCAGGGTGCGCGGCAGCCGCAGCTGCCAGACGATCCCGTCGCGGATCGGCGTCAGGTCCGAGCTGCCGAGCCCGAGGTGGGCCGCGACGACGGACCAGACGTCCGCGACCCGGATGTCGGCCGGTCCGACGGTGATCGCCAGGGCCAGGGAGACGGCCAGCAGCAGGGCCCCTCCGGTGCCGAGCGCGAGCCCGCGGACGGTCACTTCACGAGCCCGAACGCGCGCAGTCCGGCGGCGACCTTCTCCACGCCCTCGACCGTGCGGACGGTCGGGTTCATGGCCTGCCCGCTGAGCAGCACGTACCTCTTGTGCTTGACCGCGTCCATGTTCCTGGTGACCGGGTTGGACTCCAGGAAGGCGATCTTCTTCGCGGCGGACTCGGCGGTCTGCGACGTGCGGGTGAGGTCGCCGATGACGAGGACGTCGGGGTCGCGGTCGGCGACCGTCTCCCAGTTGGTCTGCGGCCACTCCTCGTGCGTGTCGTCGAAGACGTTCTTCGCGCCCAGGGCCCGGGTGATGATGCCGGGCGCTCCGCAACAGCCCGCCATGTAGGGGGACTCGGAGTTGGCGAACCAGTACAGGAGGGTGACGTCGGAGGCGTCGACGCCCCGCGTGGCCTTCGCCATGCGCCGCTGGAGGGAGGCCACGAGCTGGTCGCCCCGTTCCTTCACCCCGAACACGGTCGCCAGGTCGTGTACTTCGCCGTAGACGGTGTCGATGCCCAGTGCCTTGGCGCGCGCGCCGTCGCCGCCCCCGGAGTTGTCCTTGCCGGCGCAGTCCGACGGGGAGACGTACGTGGGCACGCCGAGCTTCTCGAACTGCTCGCGGGTGGCGACGCCGCCCTTGCCGAGGGTGGAGACGAAGGAGGCGGCGACGAAGTCGGGGCCGGCGTCCAGGACCCGTTCGAAGGACGGGCTGTTGTCGGAGATGCGCGGCACCTTCGCGTTGGCCTTCGCCAGCCCCTTCATCACGGGGTCGGTCCAGGTGGCCGTGCCCGCGAGGCGGTCGGCGAGGCCGAGGGAGAGCAGGATCTCGGTGGTGCCCTGGTTGAGGGAGACGGCGTGCTGCGGCGAGGCCTCGACGCGCACCTCGTGGCCGCAGTTGTCGAGCGTGACGGCGGCTCTCACGGTCGTGGCCTTCGAGCCGCCGCAGCCGGTCAGGAGCAGGGAGCCGGCCGCGAGCAGGACGGCGGCACGGGCGGGTCGGGCGAGGGGCACGGAAACCAGTCCTCAGTCGTCGAGGGCTCGATCGCGGAGCCCGGTCGTACGGTGCTCCCCCGCCGCGAACCGCCGCGGGGGCCGCCAGCAGGTCTTCGGACTCGGGTTCGTCCGGTGCGAGGCGCCTTCCCGGACGTCGTACACGCCGTCCAGTGGCCGAGGCCCCGCCCGTCCCCCTCACCGCTGCGCGTCAGTTCCGGATTCGCACCGGATTCCCTGACCCACGTACATGGGTTCGACTGGCCTCGGCAAGCTATCACGGAGGGCGCCGGGGAATCAGCGCGCACCCTGCGTCGTTGCACGGACGGCAGTGCGACAGCAGTCGTTCACGACTTTCGAGGAGGCCGCCGGTGTACGGCGACGAGGCAACGGTCCGCAGGATCCTCACCGGGCTCGGCGACACCTGGGCCGTGGTGGGCCTGTCGTCGAACCAGCAGCGCGCGGCGTACGGCGTCGCCGCCGTGCTCCAGCGCTACGGCAAGCGCGTCGTGCCCGTGCACCCCAAGGCGGAGCGAGTGCACGGCGAGCAGGGGTACGCCAGTCTGGCGGACATCCCCTTCCACGTGGACGTCGTGGACGTGTTCGTGAACAGCGATCTCGCCGGAGCCGTCGCGGACGAGGCGGTCGCGAAGGGCGCGAAGGCGGTGTGGTTCCAGCTCGGCGTCATCGACGAGGCGGCCTACGACCGGACCCGCGCTTCGGGGCTGGAGATGGTGATGGACCGCTGCCCGGCGATCGAGATCCCACGACTTCCTCATCGCCGCGTACAGAATTCCTGAAGCGCTCTCCAGGAAATACCCGCGCCGGGTCAAGGCTGCACAACTCGTCTTCTACCGCTGGATAATCGATTTCTAATCTGAGGCCTCTTGATCACTGAACTCTTCGAGTTCATTTATGAGAGGCCCGTGAATTCATGGTAAGAGACGGCCTCCGCCGGGATGTCGGACTGATCGGGCTCATGTGGGCGTCGGTCGGATCCATCATCGGCTCCGGCTGGTTGTACGGCGCCGAGAAGGCGGTCGTGGCGGCCGGCCCGGCGGCGATCCTGTCGTGGCTGATCGGCGCGGTCGCGATCGTGCTGCTGGCACTGGTGCACGCGGAACTCGGCGGTATGTTCCCGGTCGCGGGCGGCACGGCACGCTATCCGCACTACGCGTTCGGCGGTCTCGCCGGCATGTCCTTCGGCTGGTTCTCCTGGCTCCAGGCGGCGACCGTGGCACCGATCGAGGTCGAGGCCATGATCGGCTACGCCGGGCACTGGCACTGGGCCCAGGGCTTCCAGCACGCCAAGGACGGGACGCTGACGACGAGCGGGTTCGTCGTCGCGGTGGTCCTCATGGCCGTGTTCGTCGTGATCAACTTCCTCGGGGTGCGGGTCCTGGCGCACACCAACAGCGCCGCCACCTGGTGGAAGGTGGCCGTGCCGCTGGCCGCGATCTTCATCATCGCGGCCGGCAACTTCCACCCGGGCAACTTCACCGAGCACGGCTTCGCCCCGTTCGGCGCCCACGGCGTGCTGAGCGCGGTCAGTTCCAGCGGCATCATCTTCGCCCTGCTGGGCTTCGAGCAGGCGATCCAGCTGGCGGGCGAGAGCCGCGACCCGGCCCGTGACCTGCCGCGCGCGACGCTCGGCTCGGTCGCCATCGGAGCCGCGATCTACGTCCTGCTCCAGGTCGTCTTCATCGCCGCCCTGCCACTGAGCTCCTTCGCGCACGGCTGGACCAAGCTCGACTACCCCGGTATCAGCGGCCCCTGGGCGGGGCTGGCCACCCTGCTGGGACTCGGCTGGCTGAGCGTGGTGCTGTATCTGGACGCGGTCGTCTCCCCCGGCGGCACCGGCCTGATCTACACCACCGCCACCTCCCGCGTCTCCTACGGCCTGGCCCGCAACGGCTACGCGCCGAAGATCTTCACCCGCACCGACGCGCGCGGCGTGCCGTGGTTCGGCCTGATCGTCTCGTTCGTGACCGGCGTGATCTGCTTCCTGCCGTTCCCGAGCTGGCAGCAGCTGGTCGGCTTCATCACCTCGGCGAGCGTGCTGATGTACGCGGGCGCCCCGCTGGCGTACGGCGTCTTCGCCGACCGGCTGCCGCAGCGCGAACGCCCCTACCGCCTGCCCGGCGGGAACGTCATCTCCCCGCTGTCGTTCGTGGTGGCCAACCTCATCATCTACTGGTCGACCTGGGACACGCTGTGGCGACTCGGTGTGGCCATCGTCCTCGGTTACGTCCTGCTCGGCGGATACGCCTGGTACGCCACCCGCAAGGGCCTGCCCGACGCTCCCCGGCTCGACTGGAAGGCCGCCCGGTGGCTGCCCGTCTACCTGCTGGGCATGGGCGTCATCTCCTGGCAGGGCGGCTTCGGCGGCCAGGGTCACATCGGACTGTGGTGGGACATCCTGCTCATCACGGTGTTCTCCCTGGCGATCTACTACTGGGCCCGGGCGTCGGCGTCCCGGCCGGAGGAGATCGAGCGGAGCATCGGGGAGGTGGCCGTCACCGAGGTGGCCGTCCACTGACACCGCCCACGCGCGGTCGGCGCCTCCATAATGAGCGCATGACCCAAGCCTCCCCGCCTCCGGACTCCGGCGCCCCGCAACGTTTCCCAGTCGTTGTCGTGGGCGCCGGTCCCGCGGGGCTGACCGTCGGCAACATCCTGCGGGCCGCGTCCGTGGACTGCCTGGTGCTGGAGACCGAGACCCGCGAGTTCATCGAACAGCGGCCCCGGGCCGGCGTCATCGAGGAATGGGCCGTGCGGGGCCTGGAGAAGCGCGGGCTGGCCCGGAACCTGCTGGACCGCGCAGAGCTGCACACCACGTGCGAGTTCCGCTTCGACGGCGAGCGGTACCGGTTTCCCTACGGGGAGCTGACCGGCAGTCATCACTTCGTCTACCCACAGCCGTTGCTGGTGACGGACCTGGTGCGCGAGTACGCCGACGTACGCGGCGGACAGATCCGTTTCGGGGTGCGGGACGTGCGGGTGCACGACATCGGCACCGACCGGCCGTCGGTGTCGTACACCTGTCCGGAGACGGGTGAACACCGCGTGGTGCCCTGCGACTTCGTGGCCGGCTGCGACGGAGCGCGCGGGGTGACGCGGGCCGCCCTGCCGCCGGAGCGGGTCCGTGTCGCGCGGCACGACTACGGCATCGGCTGGCTGGCCCTGCTCGCCGAGGCGCCGTCCTCCGCCGACTGCGTGCTGTTCGGCTGCCACGCCAAGGGGTTCGCCGGGCAGATGCCCCGCAGCCCGCAGGTGACCCGCTACTACCTCCAGTGCCCACCGGGCGACGACCCGGAGAACTGGCCGCACGAGCGCGTCTGGGCGGAGCTGCAGGAGCGGCTCGGGGTGACCGGTGTGCCGCCGCTGACCGAGGGGCGGCTGATCGAGAAGCGCGTGCTGGACATGCACGACTACGTGGTCGAGCCGATGGTGTCCGGTCGGCTCTTCCTCGCCGGAGACGCGGCCCATCTGGTCGCCCCCATCGCCGCCAAGGGCATGAACCTCGCCCTGCACGACGCCTTCCTGCTCGGCGACGCCTTGGTGGCCCGCCTGACCAGCGGGGACGACAGCGGCCTGGGCGGCTATGCGCAGGCGTGCCTGCGGCGGGTGTGGGACTACCAGGAGTTCTCGCAGTGGCTGTCCGAGGTGTACCACGGCACGGCTGCGGGCGACCCGTTCCGCGCGGGCACCACGCTCGCCCGGCTGCGTCGCCTGTTCACGTCGCCCGCGGCGGCCGCCGCCTTCGCCGAGCAGTACCTGGGGACGGCCGCGCGGTACTGATTCAGTCGTGGACGGGCCGGTCGGTGAGCCGGTGGTCGGCCACGTTCAGCGCCTCGTCCACGAGCCGGCGCAGATGGCCGTCGCGGAGCGCGTAGATCACCCGGCGGCCCTCCTTGCGCGTGTTCACCAACCCTGCGAGACGCAGTCGCGCCAGGTGCTGGCTGACAGCGGGCCGGGCCGCCCCGCACGCCTGCGTGAGGGTGGTGACGTCGGCCTCTCCCTCGGCCAGCGCGTGCAGCAGCGTGAGCCGCGTGCGGTCCCCCAGCAGGGCGAGGAGTTCGGCGGCGAGCGCGAACTGCTCCTCGCCGGGACTGCGCGGGTGCGCATCATGCGCAGATGACAGGTGCATGCGTGCGCTCATACGCACATAATGGCGCCATGGGCGTGGCCACGTCCACTCGCACGCACCGGAAGGGGACCCACGTGAGCGACCGGCACGAACACCCACACCACCACTCCCCCACCGGCCTCCGCCACCGCCTCTCCCACCTCCTCACGCCGCACTCCCACGAGACGGCCGACAAGGTCGACCCCGCCCTGGAGTCCTCGGCCCGCGGGATGCGGGCGCTGTGGGTGTCGCTCGCGGTGCTCGGCGTGACGGCACTGGCGCAGGCGGTCGTGGTGGTCGCCTCCGGCTCGGTGGCGCTGCTCGGGGACACCGTGCACAACGCCGCGGACGCGCTCACCGCCGTGCCGCTCGGCATCGCCTTCGTGCTGGGCCGGCGTGCGGCCACCCGGCGCTTCACCTACGGCTACGGACGGGCCGAGGACCTGGCGGGCCTGGTGATCGTGCTGACGATCGCCGCGTCGGCGGCCTTCGCCGGATGGACGGCGGTCGACCGTCTCCTCGACCCGCGCCCGGTCCAGCACGTCCCGGCGGTCGCCCTGGCCGCCCTCGTCGGATTCGCGGGCAACGAGTGGGTGGCCCGGTACCGCATCCGCGTCGGCCGCGCGATCGGCTCGGCCGCGCTGGTCGCCGACGGACTGCATGCCCGCACCGACGGTTTCACCTCACTGGCCGTGCTGCTGGGCGCCGGCGGATCGGCCCTGGGCTGGCAACTGGCCGACCCGATCGTCGGGTTGGCGATCACGGCGGCGATCGCGCTGGTGCTGCGGGACGCCGCGCGGGAGGTGTTCCGCCGGGTGATGGACGCGGTCGATCCGGCCCTGGTGGACCGGGCCGAGCGGGCGCTGACCGAGGTCGCCGGGGTGCGCGGGGTGGGTGAGCTGCGGCTGCGCTGGATCGGTCACCGGCTGCGCGCCGAGGTCGCGGTCGTGGTGGACGGTGACGTGACCGTACGCCAGGCCCACCGCATCGCCGTCGACGCCGAGCACGCCCTGCTGCACGCCGTGCCCCGCCTCACCGCGGCCCTGGTCCACGCCGACCCGGAACCGGCTCCGGGCGAGGCCGACCCGCATCTCCCGCTGGCCCACCACGCGGCGGTGTAGGACTGCCCTCAGGCGACCCCGAGCCCCTCCAGCACCACCGCGCCCGGCAGTTCCGCGAACGCCTTGCCCGGCACCAGCAGCTTGCCGCGCCGCCGGCCGCTGCCGACCAGCACGTACGGCAGGTCGACGACGGCCGCGTCCACCAGCACGGGCCAGCCGCCGGGCAGTCCGAGCGGGGTGATGCCGCCGTACTCCATGCCGGTCTCCCCGGTTGCCGTGTCCGTCGCGGCGAACGAGGCCTTGCGGGCGCCGAGTTGGCGGCGTACGACACCGTTGACGTCGACCCGGGTGGTGGACGGCACGACGCTCGCGGCGAGCGTGGTCTCGCCGCCGCGCTTGCCGGCGACCACCACGCAGTTCGCGGACCGCTCCAGCAGATCACGGCCGTAGTGCTCCACGAAGGTGGCGGTGTCGGCCCACTTGGGGTCGGTGTCGACGTAGAGGATCTGGTCGGCGGGGACGCTGCCGTGCCAGTGGCGTACGGCGTCGGCGACCGGGCCGGTGAGCTCGTCGAGGCAGGCGGGGGCCGGACGGGCGTCGTCGAAGTGTCCGATGGGTGCACGCATAGCGGCACGCTAACAACACGGGAGCGCCCCGGGGCCGGGCGTCTCAGGTCACGGGTGGCACCGAGACGGCCATCATCATCTCCATCGGCACGTCACCGGTGTTGCCGTACATGTGCGGGAGGTTGGCCTCGAAGGACACGCTCGCGCCGGCGGGGACGCGGTGCTTCACGCCGTCGACGGTGAGCGTCAGCTCCCCGGCCGTGACATGGAGCAGTTCCATGGTGCCGGCGGGGTGCGGGTCGGACGGGCTGCTCTCGCCGGGCATGAGCCGCCAGTCCCACATCTCCAGCGGGCCGGGCGCCTCGGTGCCCGCGAGCAGCCGGTTGTAACTGCCGGCCTCGGTGTGCCACAGCCGTACGGCCTGCTCGGCGGGGACGATGCGGACCCTCGGGCCCTGCTCGTGGTCGAGGAGGGTGGTGATGCTGACGCCGAGCGCGTCGCCGATCTTGACGACGGTGCCGAGGCTGGGGTTGGTGCGGGCCTGCTCGATCTGGATGAGCATGCCGCGGCTGACGCCGGCCCGGGCGGCGAGCACGTCCAGGGTGAAGCCGCGCACCGCGCGCCAGTGCTTGACGCTGCGCGCCAGGGACTGGGTCAGCAGCTCGAGGTCCGACACGTTCCGTCCAGTGTTATGTATGACACAGTGCAACGAGATGCACTAGGGTGTGGTTGACCTGATCGTTCACTGAACTGTACTGCCGCCGGTGTCCGGGGCGGTTCAGGACTCCGGCTCCAGCTCGGCGAGCCGGGCCGTCGTCTCCTCGTCCAGGTCCGAGAGGGCGCGCAGCTGCTCGGGCGTGACGCCCTCCGGTATCGGCACCGGCGGCGGGGTGCGCAGCGGAGGCTGCCAGCCGTCGGCCGGTGTCCAGCGCCGTACCACGCGCGCCGGCGCGCCCGCCACCACGGCGTGGTCGGGCACCGCGCCCCGGACGACCGCGCCCGCGGCCACCACCACGTTCCGCCCGATCCGGGCGCCGGGCAGGATCACCGCGCCCGTGCCGATCCAGCAGCCGGGTCCGATCTCCACCGGCTCCATCCGCGGCCACTGCTTGCCGATCGGCTCGTGCGGATCGTCGTAGGAGTGGTTCGTGGACGTGACGTAGACGTACGGACCGAAGTAGCAGTCGCTGCCGATGGTGACCGTCGTGTCCGCGATGACGTGACTGCCGCGGCCCAGGACGACGCCGTCGCCGATGCGCAGGATCGGGTCCGGGCCGAGGTCGAGGTCGGGCATCAGGCCGGCGGTGAGGGTGACCTGCTCGCCGATGATGCAGTGGGCGCCCATGTGGATCCAGGGTTCGCCGAAGACCGTGCCGAGCGGGAAGGCGAGTCTGGTACCTGTTCCCATCGCGCCGAATCGGTAGCGCCCGGGATGTTCGGCGGTCACGGAGCCCGTGCGCTGCGCCCAGGCCCAGCCCGCGTGGACGGCGCGCTGCACGAGGCCCCGCCGCCAGGATGAGAACGTGTTCTTGCGCTTCGGCACGAGGTCACGGTACTCAGCGGTAGCTCACCCCGCGGGGTCGGAGGCCTGTGATCTTCGCCCCATCGAGTGTCGTACGGTTTGCGCGTTGTCTACGACGTTTCTGGAGGCGGACATGGGACAGCGGGCGATGATCACGGGTATCGGCGGCAGGGAGCCGCAGGTCGATCCGGAGGCGTTCGTGGCGCCGACGGCTTCGGTGATCGGGGGCGTGACGCTGGGGGTGGGCGCGAGTGTCTGGTACGGGGCCGTCCTGCGCGGTGACGTCGAGACGATCTCCGTCGGCGCGAGCAGCAACGTCCAGGACAACTGCACCCTCCATGCCGACCCGGGGTTTCCCGTCACGGTGGGTGAGCGGGTGTCCATCGGGCACAACGCGGTGGTGCACGGGGCGACCGTCGAGGACGACTGTCTGATCGGTATGGGGGCGACGGTTCTGAACGGGGCGGTGATCGGGGCCGGGTCGCTCGTCGCCGCGCAGGCGCTGGTGCCGCAGGGGATGCAGGTGCCGCCCGGGTCGCTTGTCGCCGGTGTGCCGGCCAAGGTCAAGCGGCCCTTGACTGAGGAGGAGCGGCAGGGGATCACCCTCAACGGCACGATGTACGCCGAGTTGGCGAAGGCGCACCGCGAGGTGCATGCGTAGGCTGTTCGGCGGTAGAAAAACCTACTCCGCGGCGACAGCAGGTGCTGCCTTCTTCGCCTTGCGCTTGAGGACCAGCATCGACGTGAGGCCGACCAGGACCGCTGCCACCAGGCCCAGCCACGAGAAGCGCTTCAGCCAGGACTCGGCGACGATGCCGACGTAGTAGATGACCGCCGTCGTGCCGCCTGCCCAGAGGATGCCGCCGAGGATGTTGGCGGTGAGGAACTTCCAGTAGGGCATGCGGAGCACACCGGCGAGCGGGCCCGCGAAGATGCGGAGGAGGGCGACGAAGCGGCCGAAGAAGACGGCCCACATGCCCCACTTCTCGAAGGAGCGCTCGGCGGTGGCGATGTGGCCCTCGCTGAAGTGCTTGGGGAACTTCTTGCCCAGCCAGGCCAGCAGGGGCCGGCCGCCCTTGCGGCCGATGGCGTAGCCGATGGAGTCGCCGATGATCGCGCCGGCCGTGGCGCTGGCGCCGAGGACGACGGGGTCGATGTCGCCGTGCTGGGAGGCCAGCAGCGCGGAGGAGACCAGGATGATCTCGCCCGGCAGCGGGATGCCCAGGCTCTCCAGGCCGATGACCACTCCCACCAGTGCGTAGACGGCCACCGCGGGTACGGTTTCGAGCCACTCCTGGACGTGCAACGCCGGATCCTTTCCCTGTGCTTCCCTGCGTGCCCGGGAAGCCTACCGGGTGACAAGACGTCCCCCGCGGCTCAGGCGTTCCAGTTCCACTCGGCGACCTCGGGCAGGTCGGTGCCGTGCTCACGGATCCAGGCGTGGTGGCGGGTGCGGGCGTCGGCCATGCGCTGGCGTACGGCCGTGGCGCGCACCGCGAGACCCGGCACGCGGTCGATGACGTCCATGACGAGGCGGTAGCGGTCGAGGTCGTTGCGGACGACCATGTCGAAGGGCGTGGTGGTGGTGCCGGCCTCCTTGTAGCCGCGCACGTGCAGGTGCTGGTGGCCGGTGCGGCGGTAGGCCAGGCGGTGGATCAGCCACGGGTAGCCGTGGTAGGCGAAGATCACCGGCTTGTCGGTGGTGAAGAGGCCGTCGTACTCGAAGTCGTTCATGCCGTGCGGGTGTTCCTCCCGGGGCAGCAGCCGGGCGAGATCGACGACGTTGACCACGCGGACCGACAGGTCGGGCAGGTGCCGGCGGAGCAGGTGCGCGGCGGCAAGGGTCTCCTGGGTGGGGACGTCTCCGGCGCAGGCCAGCACCACGTCGGGTTCGCGGGAGCCGTCCTCGGTGCCGGCCCACGCCCAGATGCCGGCGCCGCGGGCGCAGTGGACCCGGGCCTCGTCCATCGACAGCCAGTCGAAGCAGGGCTGCTTGCCGGCCACGACGACGTTGACGTAGTCGCGGCTGCGCAGGGCGTGGTCCGCGACGGACAGCAGGGTGTTGGCGTCCGGCGGGAGGTAGACCCGCACGACCTCCGGGCTCTTGTTGAGGACGTGGTCGACGAAGCCGGGGTCCTGGTGGGAGAAGCCGTTGTGGTCCTGCCGCCACACGTGGGAGGTCAGCAGGTAGTTGAGCGAGGCGATGGGGGCGCGCCACGGCAGGCGCCGGGAGGTGCGCAGCCACTTGATGTGCTGGTTGACCATCGAGTCGACGATGTGCACGAACGCCTCGTAGCAGGAGAACAGCCCGTGCCGGCCGGTGAGCAGGTAGCCCTCCAGCCAGCCCTGGCAGAGGTGTTCGGAGAGGACCTCCATCACCCGGCCGTGCCGGTCGAGGTGCTCGTCGACGTCGAGGGTCTCGGCCTGCCAGGCCTTGCCGCTGGCGTCGAAGACGGCCTGGAGCCGGTTGGAGGCGGTCTCGTCCGGGCCGACCAGACGGAAGTCGCGGCGGTCGGCGGTGTCCCGCATGACCTGGGCCAGGAGGTCGCCGAGGACACGCGTGGGCTCGTGCAGGGTCGTGCCCGGCTTGTCGACGGGGACGGCGAAGTCGTCCAGGGACGGGATCGGCAGGTCGCGGACGAGCAGCCCGCCGTTGGCGTACGGGGTGGCGCCGAGCCGCCTGCTGCCCTCCGGGACGCAGGCCAGGACGTCCGCGACCGGTCGGCCCTCGGCGTCGAACAGCTCCTCGGGCCGGTAGGAGCGCAGCCAGGCCTCCAGTTGCCGCAGGTGTTCCGGGTTGTCATGGACGCCGGCCAGCGGCACCTGGTGGGAGCGCCAGGTGCCCTCGACCGGCTCGCCGTCGACCTCGGCCGGGCCGGTCCAGCCCTTCGGGGTGCGCAGCACGATCACCGGCCAGTGCGGGCGCTCGGTCACGCCCTCCTCGCGGGCGGCGCGCTGGGCCTCGGCGATGCGGTCGAGGGCGGTGTCCATCGCCTGGGCCATCGCGCGGTGGACGGTGGCGGGGTCGTCACCGCTGACGTGGATCGGCTCGTGGCCGTAGCCGCGCAGGAGCGCGTCGAGCTCGGACTGCGGGAGGCGGGAGAGCACCGTCGGGTTGGCGATCTTGTAGCCGTTGAGGTGCAGGATCGGCAGGACGGCACCGTCGTGGACGGGGTCGAGGAACTTGTTGGCGTGCCAGGAGCCGGCCAGCGGGCCGGTCTCCGCCTCGCCGTCGCCGATCACGCAGGCGACCAGCAGGCCGGGGTGGTCGAGGGCGGCGCCGTAGGCGTGGGCGAGGGAGTAACCGAGCTCGCCGCCCTCGTGGATCGAGCCGGGCACCTCCGGGGCGACGTGGCTGGGCACGCCGCCGGGGAACGAGAACTGCCGCATCAGCAGCTCCATGCCCTGCGCGTCCCGTGTCACGTCCCGGTAGGTCTCGCTGTAGCTGCCCTCCAGCCAGGAGTTGGCCAGCACCGACGGGCCGCCGTGGCCCGGGCCCCAGATGCACAGGGCGTCCAGCGCGCGGTTCTTGATCACCCGGTTGAGGTGCGTGTGGACGAGGTTGAGCCCGGGCGAGGTGCCCCAGTGGCCCAGCAGTCGCGGCTTGATGTGCTCGGGCCGCAGCGGTTCGGTCAGCAGCGGATTCGCCAGCAGGTAGATCTGACCGGCCGCCAGGTAGTTGGCGGCCCGCCAGTGGGCGTCCAGTGTGCGCAGTTCCTCGTCGGTCGGTTGCGTGCTGTTGTCCAGGCGCGGGGCCTCGGGCATGAGTGACTCCCTGGGTTCTGCGGCGGCCTCAGGAGGAGTACCAGTTTGTTCCGGTTCGATGCAGGGCGCCTCCCGGCCATCTGTCGCCCGCTGTGCGGTAGGCGCCGCGTCAGCCGCCCACCCGTACGCTCGTCCGCAGCCGCAGACCCCGTGAACAGCAGCACGTCCTGGCCCAGCGCGCGGCCCTCCCGTCCGATGACCTGCCCGTAGCGCCGGGCGGCCCACCCCTCCACACCCGGCGGCCCAACCAGCGGAAGCCCCGAGCCCCACCCCAGCACCTGAGCAGCGCGACCCGGCGGAAACCCGGAGGCCCGGGCTACGGGAGCCCGGTGGAGTGGAGCGTGGTCGTCACGGCGGTGGTCACCGTGGTCGGCGCCGAAGCGAGGGCGTCGGTGTGGGGCACCGGACCAAGCGCGGCGGTGCCGGGGGCCCGTCCCGGTTCGGCGGCGTCGCAGCAGTCCGCCTGGGCGAACCGCCTCTCGTACCGCTCCTCCGGCAGTTCCCCGGACTTGCTCCGCGGGGGATCGGGCCGATGCCCGGGCGGGGCGCCGTCGTACGGCTCCCGCTTCCGGTGGTTCTCCTTCTGACGGCTCTCCCGAGGCGTGTCCCGGCTCCGCCGCTCCCCCGGCTGCTCCGCGTCGCCGCCGGGAGCAACCTCCGGTTCCAGCGCCCAGCGCTGGGCCTCGGACCCGTCGCGCCCGGCGACGACCACGTTCCGGTCCTTGCCGTGGGCGACGGCCAGCCCCTTGCCGCCGCGCGGCAGGAGTTCGCCGCGCACGGTCAGGTCGTAGCGCACCACTCCGGCGTGCACGAGGCAGCCGGCCAGGACGACCGAGCCCTCCACTGTGTCGGAGCCGAGGCAGAGGGTGGGGTCGGCGACGCTGCGCAGCATGCCGTCGTCCTGGTACGACCACTGGGAGGACCCGGCGGCCGAGCAGGAGGTCAGCACGGCGCGGGCGTCGGCCCGGGCCCGGCCGCCCCGGACATCGAGGCACAGGCCGGCGTCGAGGTTGCGCAGCCGCCCACGGGCCACTTCGGCGGGATGGCCCGCGGACGCGGCGGACGGGAGGCGGCCCGAGGAGGTTCCCGCGGAATCCGGGGATACGGAGTGGCCGCTGACCGCTCCCCAGGTGGCCTGGGGAGCGGCGGTGCCGCCCTCCTCCGTCCAGCCCCTGGCGGCCAGCACGGTCGCGAGCAGCACGAGGGAGGTCACCGTGACCGCCGCGGCCAGCGCCTTCGCGTGTCTCCTCGACGGCCCGAGCCGGCCGCCCGCCGGCAGGGCGCGGGTCCGGAGCCGGTGGCGGCCACCGGCCGGGGCCCCGGGCAGGACTCTCCCGTCCCCGTCCCCGCCCCCGTCGCGGCCCGGCCGGGATTCGAGGTAGCGGCGGGCACCCCAGCCGAGCACGGTCTCGACGAGCAGATCCTCCAACCCGCCCTCGAAGTGGCTGAGTTGTTCGGCGGCGTGCCGGCAGTAGCGGCAGGCCATCAGATGCCGTTGCACATCCGGCAGCAGGGCCCCACCGCGGCGCATCGGAACGTCCAGCAGACGGTTGTAGAAGCGGCATTCCCGCGTCGGCGCGAGTTCTCGGTGGGCCCGCACGCAACCCGCCCGGAATTGCTCGCGCGCCTGCTCCAGCGCGGTCGACGCGGTACGGACGTCCACTCCCAGCAGACCGGCCGGTACGGATATGGGCTCGGCCTCGACCTCCGTGTGCCAGAGCAGGCATTGGGAAGCCCCCGGAAGGGCCCGGAATGCGCGCTCGGCGAGCCGTCGCCTTTCGGCTGTCCCGGACCGCGCCGCACGCAGACCGCGGGCGCCGACGGGTTTGCGGAGTTCCGGCAGTACTCCGGAAAGGGCGTCGTCGGCGGCCCACTCCCCGACCGTGTCCCGCACGGCCGCGAGCAGCCGCGGGCGCAGGGCTCCGCCGCCCGGCCGGGCGAGTTCCCGGCGGAACGCGGCGGCGGCCGCCATCGACGCCGAATCCTGAGAAGAGGCCAGGCAGATGACGGCGTACTCGTACACAGCCCGCCAGTGCCGGGCCAGCAACAGCGCGGCGGCGCGCGGGCCTTCACCGGGATCACCGACCCGGGCGAGGAGATTGCGATCGGAATCCGCGGGGCCCGCGCCGGGGCGCGGCGGGTACGGCGGGCGTGGGGGGTGAGGGGATTGCACGGAACCATTTCCTTCCAGCCGCAGAACGGCATGCGAATTGCGCGTCCGTCGGAAAGCAGGTGCGTGATTGGTGCATACCTGAGCCGCGTCAGCTGCGGACTTGGCTGTGAGGCGGCTCACTTTCGCACACACGACTCACAAGTAACAAGGAGTTCGGATGACCCATGTTCACAACGAGGGGAGTACAAATATGTTACCGGCGGTATCCGCACCGGCTTTCGAAAACTCCACCGGGATGGGCCTCAAGTTGTGTGCGGCCACAGGCGGTTGGTCCACGAAATCTCCAACTCCACAACCCGCTCCCATGTGGCTCTCGGCGCGCTCTCATCTCCGCCCGCCAGCATGGGCCGCATGATCGACCCCCACCCTTTCACCCCGGTCACCCCGCCCGCACCGTGCGCAAGGCGGTCGTCCCGGCCGCCGGTCTCGGTACCCGCTTCCTGCCCGCCACGAAGGCGACGCCCAAGGAGATGCTGCCGGTCGTCGACAAGCCGGCCATCCAGTACGTCGTCGAGGAGGCGGCAGCGGCGGGGCTGGACGACGTCCTGATGGTCACCGGCCGGCACAAGCGGGCCATCGAGGACCACTTCGACCACGCCTTCGAGCTGGAGCAGACCCTCGCGGCCAAGGGCGACACCGTGCGGCTCGACGCGGTGCGCGACCCGGCGCGGCCGGCGAGCATCCACCACATCCGGCAGGGCGAGCCGCTCGGCCTCGGCCACGCCGTGCTGTGCGCCCGCCGGCACGTCGGCGACCAGCCCTTCGCGGTCCTCCTCGGCGACGACCTGATCGACCCGCGCGAGAGCCTGCTCAGCCGGATGCTCGACGTCCGCGACCGCCTGCTCGGCAGCGTGGTCGCCCTGATGGAGGTCCCGCCCGAGCGGAATCCACCGCTACGGCTGCGCCGCCGTCGAGCCGACCGGCGAGGAGGGCGTCGTCCGCGTCACGGGCCTGGTCGAGAAGCCGGCCCGGCAGGACGCACCGAGTCGATACGCCGTCATCGGCCGCTACGTCCTCGACCCGGACGCCTTCGCCGTCCTGGAGCGCACCCCGCCCGGCCGGGGCGGCGAGATCCATCTGACCGACGCCCTGCAGGAGCTGGCCGCGGGCGGCACGGTGGAAGGGGTCGTCTTCAACGGCCTGCGCCACGACACCGGCGACAAGGCCGACCATCTGCGAGCGGTGGTCAGGCTGATCTGCGAACGCCCCGACCTGGGACCGGAGTTCGTGACATGGCTCAGAGGGTCCCTCGGGGAGCTGGACGGCGCGCGCCCCGGGCACCGGAACGTGGCGGCCCGACATGCGAAAGCCCCGGCACCCGGCCGGGGTCCCCGCATACGCGACAGCCCGGTCAGCCGTTGGGCCGCAGGGTCCACACCACGGTCATCTCGCCGGTGACGGCACCGTCGGCCCGCTGCAGGGCGATGGCCACCGGGAACTCGGGGCGCTCACCGGCGTCCAGCTGGGCGACGACCTCGGCAGCCGGGCGGCCGAGCGTGGCCGTGGCGGTGACGGCACCCATCGCCAGCTTCTTGTAGGAGATCTCGGCGCTGACGGCGAGCGGCACGGCGCGCGAGAGCTGGTCCCCGAACGCGGCCAGCACGATCGCCCCGCTCGCGGACTCGCCGAGCGTGAACATCGCCCCGGCGTGCGGCCCGCCCACGTGGTTGTGGTACTCGCTCTGGTCCGGAAGGGACACCACCGCCTTGTCCGGCGTGGTCTCCAGGAACTCCAGGTTCAGGGTCCGGGCCATGGGCACGGTGGCGGCGAGCATCTCGCCGATGGACATCTGGTCTGCGCTCATGGCCGAATGTTACTCACGAGTAGTCACGGCTGACCAGGTCGTGTGACGACCGCCGCACCGGTCCGCACCGCATCGGCCCACGCCGTGCCGTTCCCGGGTCGCTACATCTCCGTCAACGGCCGGTGACCGGATCGTGGCCGATGCACAGCTAGGGTGACTGCCCATGTGGCCAGGACAGCAACCGCCCGGGGGCGAGCAGAACCCGCAGCAGGACAACCCGTATCAGCAACCGGGTTACCAGCAGCCGAATCCGTACCAGCAGCCGGGCTACCAGCAGCCCAACCCCTATGGACAGCAGCCTCAGTGGGGTGCCCCCTCGCCGGCCGGCGTTCCCGAGCCCCCGCGGGGCGGCGGCAACCGGACGAAACTGGTCGCGGTCGTGGCGGCGACAGCGGTGGTCGTGGCGGCCGGTGTCACCGGCTTCCTGGTGCTGGGCGGCGACCAGGACGACACGGCGGACGGCGGCAGCGGCAAGGACGGCAAGGCACCGGTGAGCGCGTCCGCTGAGCCGAGCACGCCCACCACAGAGGACAACCCCCGCAACGGTGAGGACGCCAAGCCCACGATCAAGGGCTGGAAGGTAGTCATCAACCCCAAGTGGGGCACGGCCTTCGACGTCCCGCCGGACTGGGAGGTGCAGCCCCCCAATTCGTACATCTCCTTCGAGGACGAGAAGTCGGACGAGGCCAAGAAGCTCATCACCATGTCGGCACCCACGCTGTACCGGTCCAAGTGGTGCACGAGCGACGAGGACAAGGACGGCAGGACCGAGAGCGAGGCGCTGGCCGCAGCGGGCACCAAGGGCGCCGACGGCGCCAAGAACACCGACGAGATCGCCGTGATCAACGCGGCGTTGTGGGTGTACGGCGGCTACACCCAGCCGGACAAGAAGAGCGTCAAGACCGACGACAAGGCCACGGCCTACACAACGGCCGCGGGTGTGAAGGGCAGCGTCGCCTGGGCGTGGTCGGAGAACACGCCCGACAAGAGCAAGTGCGCGAGCGACGGCAAGGCGGTCGCCTTCGGCTTCAAGAACTCGGCCGGCGACTTCGTCTCGTGGAACTTCTTCGGGGCCAGGGGAGTCAAGAACGAGGTCCCCAAGGAGACCATCATGAAGGTCCTCAGCACGGTACGACTGCACGGGGAGCCGACCGGGGGCTGACCCGGAAACGGAGGCCCGCCCCCTGCGACGGGGGCGGGCCCGGCTCACCGAAGCATCGCGAGGGGGTCAGCCCTTCAGGTTCCCGCGGTAGACCCAGCGCCCCGAGATGGACTCGTCGTCCACGCGGCAGCTGCCGATGCAGACCCAGGGGTTGCCGGAGGAGTTGGTGCAGTCCCAGTAGGCGTGCACCTTGTTGTTCTTGTAGACGTAGTCGACCACCCTGGCGTTCGCCGAGAAGCCGGCGTGGACTGCGGCCTTCTCCTTGACGACCATGTAGTCGTGGGACGTCGGCTGGCACTTGAAACCGGCCGCCGAAGCGAACAAGTCGCGGACATGACACGACAAGAGCAAGATCAATTTATCGGTGCGTCACAACGGCGCGCAAAACCGTTTGGCGACAAGGGCCCCGGGCGGGGATAGTCGCCCGGTGACGTCCCCGACCGCCTCCTCTCCGAGCTCTCGCCGACCCTCCTGGGCGGGCCGCAACTACTCCCTGCTGACCGCCGCCGCGGTCGTCACCGGTCTGGGCAGCCACGGCGCCCTGATCGCGGCGGCGTTCGCGGTCCTCGAAGCAGGCGGCGACGGCGGCGACGTCGGCCTGGTGGCGGCGGCGCGGACGCTGCCTCTGGTGCTGTTCCTGCTGATCGGCGGCGCCGTCGCGGACCGGCTGCCCCGGCACCATGTGATGGTCGCGGCCAACGTCCTGAACTGCCTCTCGCAGGCCGCCTTCGCGGCCTTGGTGCTGACCGGGGAGCCCCGGCTGTGGCACATGCTGCTGCTCGCCGCGCTCGGCGGTACCGGCCAGGCCTTCTTCGGACCGGCCGCCGAGGGCATGCTGATGTCCTCGGTCGAGGGCGAGCACGCGGGCCGCGCGTTCGCCGTGTTCCGGATGGCGATGCAGGGCGCCACCCTCGGTGGTGCCGCGCTCGGTGGTGCCATGGTCGCGGCGATCGGGCCCGGCTGGGTGCTCGCGGCGGACGCGGCGGCCTTCGCGCTCGCCGGGGCGCTGCGGGCCTTCCTGGACGTCGGCCACATCCCGCCCCGCGCCCCGGGCGGCGGCCTGCTCGCCGACCTGCGGGACGGCTGGCACGAGTTCGCGGGCCGACCCTGGCTGTGGGGCATCGTCGTCCAGTTCTCCATCGCCAACGCGGTCGTCGCCGCCGCGGACGCGGTCTACGGCCCACTCGTCGCCCGCGACCACCTCGGTGGTGCGGGCCCCTGGGGACTCGCCCTGGGCGCGTTCGGCGCGGGCACCGTCGCCGGCGCCCTGCTGATGACCCGCTGGAAACCCCGCCGGCTGCTCCTCGCCGGCACCCTCTGCGTGTTCCCCCTGGCCCTGCCCTCGGCCGCCCTCGCCGTCCCGGTGCCGATCGGCGTCCTGTTCGGAGTGATGTTCGTCGCCGGAGCGACGGTGGAGGTGTTCGGCGTGTCCTGGATGACGGCACTGCACCAGGAGATCCCCGAGCACAAGCTCTCCCGCGTCTCGGCGTACGACTGGTTCGGCTCCGTCGCGCTGGTCCCCCTCGCCACGGCCTCGGCCGGCCCGGCCGAGGAGGCCTTCGGCCGCACGGCGGCCCTGTGGGGCTGCGCCGGCCTGGTCGTCCTGGTCACCGCGGCCGTGCTGTGCGTACCGGACGTACGCAATCTGCGCCGCCGGACCACACCGGTGGCCAAGGGCGGCCTCGCGCACGCGTCAGCCGATGCCGAACGCCCCGTCGGGGGGCTCGGGTGACGGCACGGCGTCCTCGTCCCGCACCGCCCGCGCACCGCCGATGAACGCCCGCAGGGCGACGCCGTGTTCGACCCGGGCGGGGAAGGCGTCGGCGGCGGTGAGCCGGGCCAGGGCGGCGATGTCGATCGGCTGCCGCCCGGCGACGAGCACGGCGTTCCCGAACCGCCGCCCCCGCAGCACCGCCGGCTCGGCGATCAGCACCAGCTCCTCGAAGACGGTGGCCAGCGTGGCGAGTTGCGACCGCAGGAAGCCGAAAGGAGCTGCGTCGGGGAGATTGGCGAGATAGACCCCGGTCCCCCGCAGCACCCGGGCGGCCTCACGGACGTAGGTGACCGATGTGAGGTGGGCCGGCACCCGCGACCCGCTGAAGACGTCCGCGAGGAGAACGTCCGCCGAGGCCGCGGGAGCGTTCTCCAGCCAGAGGCGCGCGTCCGCCGCGTGCAGGGCGATGTTCGCGCCCTGGGGCAACGGCAGATGCCCGGACACCAGCTCCAGCAGCCCCCGGTCGGCCTCGACGACGTCCTGCCGTGACCCCGGCCGGGTCACGGCCACGTACCGCGGCAAGGTGAACGCCCCACCCCCGAGATGCACCACGTCCAGCGCCCGCCCCGGCTCGGCCACGACATCCAGCACATGCCCGAGCCGCCTTGTGTACTCGAACTCCAGATGCGTGGGGTCGTCGAGATCGACGTAGGACTGCGGCGCCCCGTCCACGGTCAGCAACCAGGCCCGTTCCCGATCGATGTCGGGCATCAGCTTGGCGGTGCCGTGATCGACGTCGCGTGTCACGGGGATGAGCTCGTTCACCATCTCATTGTGCCTGCGGGGCGGCCCCCTCAGGGGCGCGGGGAACTGCGCGACCAGCCGCATCCGGCCCGCAGTCCCCCACGCACGGCAGGAGGCGATCACCCGACGGCAGTCACGGTCCCCGCCCCCACGGTCCGCCCACCCTCACGAATGGCGAACCCGAGCCCCGCCTCCAGCGGCACGTCCCTCCCCAGCTCCACGGTCATGACAACCGTGTCTCCGGGCCGGGCCGCAGCGACCTCCCCCAGGTCGACGTCCCCGACCACATCCGCCGTACGGATGTAGAACTGCGGCCGGTACCCGCTGGAGACAGCGGTCGTACGCCCGCCCTCACGCGCGGACAGCACATACACCTGCGCAGTGAAGCGACGACTCGGCACGACGCTGCCCGGCGCGGCGACGACCTGCCCCCGCCGGACGGCATCCCGCGGAACCCCGCGCAGCAGCAACGCCACGTTGTCCCCGGCCTGCGCCTCCTCCATCGGCTTGCCGAAGGTCTCCAGCCCCGTGACCACCGTCTCGACGGAAGCCTCGAGCACCTCGACCTTGTCCCCGACCCGCACCACGCCCCGCTCCACCGCACCGGTGACCACGGTCCCCCGCCCGGTGATGGTCAGCACGTTCTCCACCGACAGCAGGAACGGCGCGTCCAGATACCGCTCCGGCATCGGCACGTACGTGTCCACCGCGTCGAGCAGCGCCTCGATCGAGGCCGTCCAGCGCGGGTCCCCTTCCAGCGCCTTCAGGCCGGAGACGCGCACCACGGGTACGGAGTCACCGCCGTAGCCGTGCGCGGTGAGCAGGTCGCGTACCTCCAGCTCGACCAGGTCGGTCAGCTCCTCGTCGCCCGCGTCGGCCTTGTTGAGGGCGACCACGATGTGGTCGACGCCCACCTGCCGGGCGAGCAGCACGTGTTCGGCGGTCTGCGGCATGACCCCGTCGAGCGCGGAGACGACGAGGATCGCCCCGTCGAGCTGCGCGGCGCCGGTGACCATGTTCTTGACGTAGTCGGCATGGCCCGGCATGTCGACGTGCGCGTAGTGCCGCGTGTCGGTCTCGTACTCGACGTGCGCGATGTTGATGGTGATGCCGCGCGCCGCCTCCTCGGGCGCCCGGTCGATCCGGTCGAACGGCACGAAGGTGCCGGTGCCGCGCTCGGCGAGGACCTTGGTGATGGCGGCCGTCAGGGTGGTCTTGCCGTGGTCGACATGACCCATCGTGCCGATGTTGAGGTGCGGTTTCGTGCGGATGTAGGCCGTCTTGGACATGGCTGTACCTCGAAGCGTCTCGTCATGAAGCGGGACCCCGAGGACCTGCCCGACCCTCCCCTGGCGGGGTCCGCCGGACGAAACCGGAGAGGGTCAGCTTCGGGCGCCGTCGGCAACGGCCGTGAGAACGGCGACGGCAGCCTTCGGGGCATCCGTGACCACGGATGCTGCGAGGGTGAAGGCGTGCCGGAACATGAGACAGATCATTGCCGACGCTTTACCGCACGTCGAACGGTTTTCGTCCGCCCCGCGTACAGGTAATGCGTACGGCTGCCTGTGACGCTCGTGAGACGGACCATACGGCGATCACACACATTTGTCGGTTAGTGTCACCGGATGCTCGATGCCACCACCCGTTCTGGGGGCACCGCCACGGCCTCTCCCCGGGCCACCTCCGCGGAGCTCGCCGTCGCCGCTTCCCCGGCAACGACCGCCTCGCCCGTCGTCTCCACCGGTTTCGCCGCTCGCTGCACGAGAGTTCTGCTCTCCCCGTGGTCCCGGCTCTCCCTGCTCGTCGCGCTGCTCGCCGCCGGTGCCTGCGGGGTCCTGCTGTTCGAGCCGCAGCGGTTGCTGACGCAGGGCTGGCCGCCACAGCTCGGCGGAGCCATGGCGGCGCTGGTGTTCGCGGCCGCGTACGGCGTGTGCACCGTGGCGTTCGTGCCGAGGCCGCTGCTGAATCTCGCGGCGGGGGCGCTGTTCGGTTCGCAGGTGGGCACCGGCGTGGCGCTGGCGGGGACGGTGCTCGGTGCCGGGATCGCCTTCTGCCTGGGCCGGGCGCTGGGCCAGGACGCCCTGCGGCCGCTGCTGCGCGGGCGCTGGCTGAAGGCCGCGGACGGCCAGCTCAGCCGGCACGGCTTCCGCTCGATGCTGGCGGTGCGGCTCTTCCCCGGGGTGCCGTTCTGGGCCTCGAACTACTGCGCCTCGGTCTCCCGCATGGGCCTGCTGCCGTTCCTGCTGGCGACGGGCCTCGGCTCGATCCCGAACACCGCCGCCTACGTCGTCGCCGGCGCCCGCGCCTCCACCCCGACGTCCCCCGCCTTCCTGATCGCCCTGGCCTGCATCGCCCTGCCCGCGCTGGCGGGCGTGGTGATGGCCTGGCGCAAGCGGCACAGCCTGCGCCGGCTCTGACGAACCGTTACACGCGCCCCGCTCACACGCGTTCCAGCACCATGGCGTTGGCGAGCCCGCCCGCCTCGCACATGGTCTGGAGCGCGTACCGGGCGCCCCGTTCCCGCATCGCGTGCACCAGTGTCGTCGTCAGGCGGGTGCCGCTCGCGCCGAGGGGGTGGCCGAGCGCGATGGCGCCGCCGTGCACGTTGACCCGGGCGAGGTCGGCGCCGGTCTCCTGCTGCCAGGCCAGGACGACGGCCGCGAACGCCTCGTTGACTTCGAACAGGTCGATGTCGTCGAGGGCCAGCGACGCCTTGCGCAGCACCTTCTCGGTCGCCGGGACGACACCCGTGAGCATCAGCAGCGGGTCGGAGCCGGTGACGGCGAAGCTGTGCAGCCGGGCGAGCGGGCGCAGGCCCAGACGGGCCGCCGTCTCGCTCGACGTGACGAGCACCGCCGAGGCACCGTCGTTGATGGGGCTCGCGTTGCCCGCCGTGACGTTCCACTCGATCTGCGGGAAGCGCTCGGCGAAGCCGGGGTCGTAGTAGGCGGACTTCAGGCCGGCGAGGGTCTCGGTGGTGCTGCCGGGCCGTACGCACTCGTCGCGCGTGAAGTCCTCCAGGGGCGCGACCTCGGCGTCGAAGAGCCCGCCGTCCCAGGCCGCCGCGGCCTTCAGGTGCGACGAGACGGCGAAGTCGTCCATCTGCTCGCGGCCGATCGACCACTTGGCGGCGATGAGCTCCGCGCTGATGCCCTGCGGGACGAGCCCCTCGGGGTAGCGCTCGGCGATCCCGGGGCCGAAGGGGTCCGTGCCGGCGGGCACGTTCGACCACATCGGCACCCGGCTCATCGACTCGACCCCGCAGGCCACGACGAGGTCGTACGCGCCCGCCAGGACGCCCTGCGCCGCGAAGTGCACGGCCTGCTGGGAGGAGCCGCACTGGCGGTCCACGGTGGTCGCGGGTACCGACTCGGGGAAGCCCGCGGACAGGGCGGCGTAGCGGGTGGTGTTCATGGCCTGCTCGCCGACCTGGTCGACGGTGCCGCCGATGACGTCGTCGATCAGCGCCGGGTCGACGCCGGAGCGTTCGACGAGGGTGCGCAGGGTGTGGGCGAGGAGCTCGACCGGGTGGACGTGCGCGAGGGCGCCGTTCTGCTTGCCCTTGCCGATCGGGGTGCGTACGGCTTCGACGATGACTGCGTCACGCATGGTGCGGGCCTCCACGACTACCGGCGAGTAGGAAATCCAAACTCACGGTAGCCCGCAGAGTTGGAAATTCCAACCCTCTCCTAGACTGAGCTTCATGGCCGCCAGCAAAGACCCGCGCCCCTGCTCCATCGCCGACACCCTGGCCCTCGTGGGCGAGAAGTACTCCCTGCTCGTGCTGCGGGAGGTGTGCCTCGGCAACGGGCGGTTCGACCAGCTGGTGCGCAACATCGGCGCACCGCGCGACATCCTCGCCGCGCGGCTGCGCCGGCTCGTCGACGCCGGGATCCTGGTCAGGCAGCTCTACAGCGAGCGTCCGCAGCGCTTCGAGTACCGGCCGACCCGGGCCGGGCTGGAACTGGAGCCGGTACTGATGACCCTCATGACCTGGGGCGACCGCCACCTTCGGACGGACGGCGACCGTCCGATGGTCGTGGAGCACTCCTGCGGCCGGGCGCTCGCCCCGGTGGTCACCTGCCGGGCCTGCGGCGACGAGGTGCGCCACGAGGACCTCACGGCCCACCCCCAGACGCCCGGCTGGACGGTGACCGGACCGGCGGCGGCCTGACCCCGCCCCTGCTGCGGGGCCCCCGCCAAACCCCTGTGTCGGAGCCGTCATCCGGGGACGCTACGCTTCCCCCTCGGCACACCTGATCCCCCGGTCCTCGCACCCGGCGGCCCGGTGTGCCCGTCGTCCGTTCCACGATCGGCACTTGGACTCCGCTACCTCATGTCTTGGTTCGAATCACTCATCCTCGGACTCGTCCAGGGGCTGACCGAGTTCCTCCCCGTCTCCTCCAGCGCGCACCTGCGGCTGACGGCGGCCTTCTCGGGCTGGGAGGACCCGGGCGCGGCCTTCACGGCGATCACCCAGATCGGCACCGAGGCCGCCGTGCTGATCTACTTCCGCAAGGACATCGGGCGGATCATCTCGGCGTGGACGCGCTCGCTCACGAACAAGGCGCTGCGCAGCGACCCGGACGCGCGGATGGGCTGGCTGGTCATCGTCGGCTCGATCCCGATCGGTGTGCTCGGCGTGACGCTGAAGGACCAGATCGAGGGGCCGTTCCGCGACCTGCGGATCACCGCGACGATGCTGATCGGCATGGGCATCGTCCTGGGCGTCGCCGACCGGCTCGCCGCCCGGGACGAAAAGAGCGGCCGGCACCGCGCGCCCAAGCAGCGCAAGGCCCTGGAGGACCTGGGCGTACGGGACGGCCTGATCTACGGCGTCTGCCAGGCCATGGCGCTCGTCCCGGGCGTCTCCCGCTCCGGCGCCACCATCAGCGGCGGCCTGTTCATGGGCTACAAGCGCGAGGCGGCGGCCCGCTACTCCTTCCTGCTCGCGATCCCCGCGGTGCTCGCCTCCGGCCTGTTCGAGCTCAAGGACGCGACGGAGGGCGGCCATGTCTCGTGGGGACCGACGATCTTCGCGACGGTCATCGCCTTCGCGGTCGGCTACGCGGTGATCGCGTGGTTCATGAAGTTCATCTCGACCAAGAGCTTCATGCCGTTCGTCTACTACCGCATCGCGCTCGGCATCGTCATCATCGCCCTGGTGACGATGGGGGAGCTGAGCCCGCACGCGGCCGAGTCGGCGGGCTGACCCGGCCGCCTGTGATCCGCATCTCGTGACCAACCGCATAGGGATCGGGTAGCCGTCCGGTAGCGGGCTGTCAGTGGCTGCCCCTAGGCTTGTCCGCATGTCCCCCGATTTCTTGACCCCTGGTTCCGTGCGGTCCGCTGCCGAGGTCAACGAGGAGATCCGTGCGCTCTGGCGGCGCACGGGCGGCACCCTGTCGGCCGAGGAGCGCGCGGAGTACGAGCTGCTGGTCGTCGAGTGGGCGGCCGCGATGCGCGGCGCCGTCGTCAAGGCGGCCTGACCGTCGCTGCCTCTCACACCCCCTAGGCGCGCAGACGCGCGAGCACCTCGTCCTCGACGGGGTACGGCCGCTCCTCGGGCAACAGCCCGGCGGCCGCACCGAGTTCACCCGCCCGCACCAGCGCATGGACCTCCGTGGCGAGCGGCGTGACGTCCTCGATCCCCACGATCCACTCGTCGGCGTACCGCGCCGCCGCCTCCCCCGCGAGCCCCAGCTGGAGCGAACGGTGCGGAAGCGGGTTGAGATACAGGTCCCGCTCCGGATCCCACTGCACCCGCGCCGGCGCCCGCCTCAACTGCCGCTTCCAGTCGGCCGCCTCGCCGTGCAGGGCCGGGACGTGATGGGACAGGCAGGCGTTGCGCAGCGCCCAGTGGAAGCCCTCACGGCTGATCTCGATCGCCAGGACCGTCTCCTGGCCCTCCTTGGTCCCCCAGCCGCAGCGGTACATCATCCACAGGAACGACGGCTTGATCCATGTCATGCGGTCGCGCTTCCAGGAGGACGGGAAGCGTCCGTGGCGGGCGGCGGGGCCGCCGATCTCCGGGCGGTAGGCCTGGTAGACGGTGATCGTGGACTCGGTGTGGCGGGCGCGTATCCGGAATCTCGGTTCGTTCGGTTCGTTCGGTTCGTTCGGTTCGTTCGGTTCGTTCGGTTCGTTCTGATCGTTCACGAAGGACAGGCTGGGCCCCGGCGGCCCTCCCCGGCCACCGAATATCCCGCACATCCCTTGGCTCCGCCCCTGCCATGCCCAACACTGAGCCGATGACGCAGCGCGTGGAGCTCGCCACCGTGAGGGACCGACTGGCCGTCGACGAAGTGATCACCGACTACGCGGTGGCGGTCGACGACGGTGACTGGGAGGCGTACCGAGGACTGTTCGTCCCTCAGGGCCGGGCGGACTACCGCTCGGCCGGCGGCATCGAGGGGGAGGCCGCGGCGGTCGCCGCCTGGCTCGCCGAGAGCATGCGGCTGTTCCCGACGCGACAGCACCTGATCGTCAACCGACGGGTGCGCTTCGGTCTCTGGGAACAGGACACCGGCGACACGGCCCGGGTCCAGGCCGACTACGTCAATCCCATGGCCACCGAGGGGCCCGCGCCCGACTTCGTGTGCGGCGGCCGGTACGCCTTCGCGCTGCGGCGCACGATCGACGGCTGGCGGCTGAGCGAGGTGGTCGTACGGGAGAAGTGGCGGCGCCTTCCCGAGCGGCAGGCGGCACCTGTGGTCAACTGACCCGGCGTCCTCTGTCCTAGATCGTCCGCAGGGCGCACACTGGAGGCACCACGGGGTAGGAGGCGCCTATGAAGACGCTCGGCCACTGGCTTGCCTCCCCATGGCGGCGCTCGGCCGCCGCCGTGATCGCGGGCGCCCTCCCCGTACTCGCCTATCCCGCCCCGTCCCTGTGGTGGTGGGCCTACATCGCCCTGGTCCCCTGGATCCTGCTGGTGCGCACGGCGCCGACCGGGAAACGGGCGGCGTACGACGGCTGGTGCGGCGGCTTCGGCTTCATGCTGGCCGTGCACCACTGGCTGCTGCCCTTCCTGCACGTGTTCACGTTCGTCCTCGCCGCGCTGCTGGGCGCGTTGTGGGCCCTGTGGGGATGGCTCGTGCACCGGCTGCTGGCGGGCGTGCCCGCGCGGCGGCGGATCGCGGCCGCTCTCGTCGTCGTGCCGTCCGGCTGGCTGGCGATCGAGCTGGTCCGCTCCTGGCAGGGCCTCGGCGGCCCCTGGGGCATGCTCGGCTCCAGTCAGTGGCAGGTCGAGCCGGCGCTGCGGCTGGCCTCGGTCGGCGGGGTGTGGCTGCTCAGCTTCCTGGTCGTGGCCGTCAACGTCGCGGTCGCCGTCCTCGTCGCGGTCCGTCAGGCCCGTGTGCCCGCCGTGGCCGCTCTCGTCGCCACGGCCGCCGCCGCTTCCGCCGCCTGGACCCTCTCGCCCCGCCCCGCCGTCGACGGCCAGGTCAGGATCGCCGTGGTCCAGCCGGGCGTCATCGACGGCGGCAAGAGCGCGGACCGCCGGTTCGCACGCGAGGAACAGCTCACCCGCCGGCTCGCCGGACAGGACGTCGACCTGATCGTGTGGGGCGAGAGCAGCGTCGGTTTCGACCTCGGGGACCGGCCCGACCTCGCGCGGCGGCTCGCCGGCCTGTCCCGCGCGACGGGCGCCGACATCCTGGTCAACGTGGACGCCCGGCGCTCCGACATGCCCGGCATCTACAAGAGCTCCGTCCTGGTGGGGCCCGACGGTCTCACCGGCGAGCGCTACGACAAGATGCGGCTCGTCCCCTTCGGCGAGTACGTCCCGGCCCGCTCCCTGCTCGGCTGGGCCACCTCCGTCGGCAAGGCGGCGGGCGAGGACCGCAGGCGCGGCTCCCAGCCGGTCGTGATGAACGTGGGGGACGCCCTGCGCGTCGGCCCGATGGTGTGCTTCGAGACGGCCTTCCCCGACATGACCCGCCACCTCACCCGGGAGGGCGTCGACGTGCTGATCGGCCAGTCGTCGACGTCCACGTTCCAGCAGAGCTGGGCGCCCGAGCAGCACGCCTCACTGGCCGCGCTGCGCGCCGCCGAGACCGGCCGCCCGATGGTGCACGCGACGCTGACGGGTGTCTCCGCCGTCTACGGCCCGAGCGGGCAGCGCGTCGGTTCGTGGCTCGGCACGGACGCGTCCGCCGCGCAGGTCTACGAGATCCCCCTCGCCCACGGCACCACGCCGTACGTCCGCCTCGGCGACTGGACCGTGCACGCGGCCATGCTGATCCTCGCCGCCTGGGCCGCCGGCGAGGGCGTACGGACGCTGCGGCTCAGGCGGCCCGCTCCCGAACCGCGCGTACCACCCGTTCGCACAGCTCATGGGTCTCCAGCGCGTCCCGGGCGCTGAGCACCTTGCCCGCCCGCACCGCGTCGAGGAACGACAGCACCGCCTGCTCGATCCCGCGCTGCCGGGCCACCGGCACCCAGTCGCCGCGCCGCCGCACGGTCGGCTGCCCCTTGTGGTCGACGACCTCGGCGAGGTTGATCACCTGCCGCTTGGTGTCCTGCCCGGACACCTCCAGGATCTCCTCGGCCGAACCACTGAGCCGGTTCATCACGCCGAGCGCGGTGAAGCCGTCTCCGGCGAGCTGGAGCACGACGTGGTGGAGCAGGCCGTCCCGGACACGGGCGCGCACGGTGACGTCGTCGACCTCGCCGGGCACCAGGAATCGCAGGGTGTCGACGACGTGGATGAAGTCGTCGAGGATCATCGTGCGCGGCTCCTCGGGGAGCCCGATGCGGTTCTTCTGCATGAGGATCAGCTCGCGCGGATGGTCGGCGCACTGCGTGTAGCCGGGGGCGTGACGCCGGTTGAAGCCGACGGCGAGGCTCACCTCCCGTTCCTCGGCGAGCGCCACCAGCCGAGCGGACTCGTCGAGCGCGTAGGCGAGCGGCTTGTCGACGTACGTCGGCACGCCCGCCTCCAGCAGCCGGGTCACGATCTCCGGGTGCGCGACCGTGGGCGCGTGCACGAAGGCGGCGTCGAGGCCTTGCGCGAGGAGGGAGTCGAGGGTGGTGTGCCGCCGTTCCGGCGGGAGGTGGAGGCCGTCGGCGACCCGGGCGAGCGTGGCGGGCGTGCGGGTCTGGAGGTGCAGCTCCACCCCGGGCTGGAAGGCGAGGACCGGAAGGTAGGCCTTCTGCGCGATGTCGCCGAGTCCGATGCAGCCGACCTTCACGGGGTGCTCTCCTCTACCGGTTGCCTGCCGGGGTCTGCTCGGAGCATACGGCGTCCCCCACTCCCGGCTTCGCTCGAGCGGGCGGTGTCCCCAGGCGGCCGCCAGTCGGTGATGCCGTCGAAGCCGCGCAGGAACAGGGCGGGTCCGGCCTTCGACAGCGCGGCCATGGCCGTGTCGCGTACGGCGGTCCCGGCGCGGCTGGTCATGAGGTTGAGGCGGGCGACCCGCACGGCCTGGCGTGCGATGGCGGTCGTCCGGGGCAGCCGGGCGGCGGTGTAGGCGCTCAGGTCGTCGCAGTGGTGCGCGAGGACGATCGCGTCCTCGATGGCCTGGTTGCCGCCCTGGCCCAGGGTCGGGGGCATGGCGTGCGCGGCGTCGCCGACCAGGGCGACCCGGCCGCGGTGGTAGGCGGGCAGCGGTTCGGCGATGTGGTGGACGTCGTGCCGCAGTACGTCCTCGGGGCGGGCGGCGGCGAGCACGGCGGGGACCGGGTCGTGCCAGTCGCCGAAGCGGCGCAGCAACTCGGCCTTCTCGTCGTCGGGCGCGCGTCCACCGGCGGGTGCCACGGCGGCGGCGTAGGCGTAGACGCGGCCGTCCTTGAGCGGGTGCGTGCCCCAGATGCGGCCCCTGCCCCACGTCTCGTGCGAGGCGAACTGCACGCCGGGGACGGGGATCACGACCCGCCAGGTGGTGAACCCGGAGTAGACGGGCCCCGGGTGGCCGGGGAAGAGCGCGCGGCGTGCGGCGGACCGGATACCGTCGGCGCCCACCACCAGGTCGGCCTCCAGCTCGCCGTCCGCGGTCGTGACGCGGGCGGGCCGCCCGGTGTCGCCCCTGTCGGTGAGGGTCGCGGCGGCGGCCGTGCGGACGGCGCCCGGGGGGAGCTGTGCGGCCAGGTGCTCGACGAGGGTGGCGCGGTGCAGGAGCACGAGCGGGCCGCCGAAGCGCTCGGCGGCGGCGTCGGCTGAGGAGCGTGCCAGCCACCGTCCGGAGGGCGTGCGCAGCCCGCCGTCCCCCGCCCAGGCGGCGAGGTCTCGGATCTCGTCGCCGAGGCCGATGACGTCCAGCGCGCGCAGGGAGTTGGGAGCGAGGGAGATGGCGGCGCCGACCGGCTCCAGTGAGCGGGCTCGCTCCAGCACGGTGACCTGCCGGCCGCGCCGGTGCAGTGCGACCGCCGCGGTCAGGCCTCCGATGCCGCCGCCGATCACGACGGCTCGCCTCGCCTGGGTCATGGCTCCTCCTCGAACCTGCGACCGGACCTGCCCGGCCTGGTGACTACACCTGTAGTTCACTGTCGACCGTACTACATCTATAGTGAGACGGGTAGCGTGAGCTCCATGTCCGTACGCGCCGCATCCCCCTCCCGCTCCGACCTCGTCGCCGACACCGCCCTGGCCCTGCTCGCCGAGCGCGGGATGCGGGGCCTCACGCACCGGGCCGTGGACGAGGCGGCCGGGCTCCCCCAGGGCTCCACGTCGAACCTCGCGCGGACCCGGCAGGCCCTGCTGGAACTGGCGGTGCGCCGCCTGGCCGACCGCGAGGCGCGGGTGCTCGCGCTGCACGAGATGCCGGATCCCCGGGCCGGGACCGGCTCCCTGGCGGACGCGCTGGCCCTGGCCGCCCACCGCGCCCTGACCCGCAACCGCGAACTGACCCTCGCCCGCTATGAACTGGCGCTGGAAGCCACCCGCCGACCGGAGCTGCGGGCCTACTTCGACGCGACGGGCGCCCGCTTCCGTGAACAGCTGACCGCCCTCGTCACGGGGATGGGCTCGACGGATCCGGCCCGGCACACGCTGTCGCTCGTCGCCTGGGCGGACGGGTTGATGTTCAGTTGCGTGGCGGGGTCGTTCGGTGCCGAGGTGCCGAGCCTGGAGGAGGTCCGGGCCGGGCTGCGGGAGCTGCTGGACGGGATGCTCGGGGCCTGAAAACCCGTGGTGCGGCAAGGGGCGTTGGGAAAGGATGTGGGCATGACGACCGAACGCCGTATGCCTGCCACCACCGCCGACGAACGCACGATGCTGGAGGGCTGGCTGGAGTTCCACCGGCAGACCCTCGCGTGGAAGTGCGAGGGCCTGAGCGACGAGCAGCTCAGGTCCCCCGCCGTGGAGCCCTCCGAACTCTCCCTGCTGGGCCTGGTGCGGCACATGGCGGACGTGGAGCGGAGCTGGTTCCGCCGGGTGCTGACGAACGAGGACGCGGCGCCGCTCTACTGGAGCGACGAGGACCCGGACGGCGAGTTCCATCTGACCGGAGCGGACACCTACGAGGACGCGCACGCCGCCTGGCAGGCAGAGATCGAGACCGCCCGGACCAACGCCGCCCGCTTCGGCCTGGACGACCTCTCCGAGGGCAAGCACCGCCGCACCGGCGAGCGGTTCAACCTGCGGTGGGTCTACACCCACATGATCGAGGAGTACGCGCGGCACAACGGCCACGCCGACCTGATCCGCGAGCGCATCGACGGCTCGACCGGCGACTGACGTCACCCGGGACGGGCCGACTGCCTCCGTACGGGGTGGGAGATCACCCGTGTGGGGCATGCTGCGCCGGTCCGCCTCCCCGCCGCGGGCCGGACGCACCAGAGTGGCGCGGGTGCATCGAACGACGACCACAGCGACGCTCCTGGTGACCGTGGCTGTCTCGGCCCTCGCCGGCTGTACGACGGTCCGGCATCCCCCCGTTCCCGGCCCGCCGGCAGCCCCGTCCCGGCCGCAGGCGCCACAGCCGGAGGGGCGGACGGAGACACAGACCGTGCAGGCACCGGCCCGCGAGGCCCTGCAGCTCATCGAGGAGTCCCGCCGCCCGGAGCCGACCGCATCCGCATCCCGCCCGGCCACGCCTCCGGCGGCCTCGCCGGAGCGGATGCGGCCGCCGTCCGGCACTCGCGACGCCCGTCCGCGCCCGGCCCGCCCGGAACGTCCCGAACCGGCCCCGCGCAGCCCACGCCGTCCGCACACCGGCCTGCCCGACGTCTCGGAGTCGGTACGTCAGGACGTCCACGAGAACGTCCCGGACAACACGGACGTGTGCGCGCTGGGCAGGCGCTACGGCGGGTGGCGGGCGGACAGTCCGGAGGCGACCATCTGCCGCGACACCTACGGGCGTTGAACCGCGTCCGGGCCGGCACGGGGGCGGCCAGGAGCGCCGCCGTGCACCACCGCGGGCGTCACGGCCGCTGCCTCGGCGGTGTCCACATGCCCCCGCCGTCCTCGCCCAGCCGCGACTCCAGCCGTCTGATGGCCGCCCGGACACCCTCGCCGTAGGGGCCGTCGGCGAGGGCGGTGGCCGCGCCCCGAGCCCGCCGCAGGTGTGCGCGGGCGGCGTCGCGGTGGCCGAGTCGGTCGTAGTCGGCGGCCAGGTTCAGATGCAGGGGGGGGTAGAACGCGCGTACCGCGAGCATCCCCTCCCCCGCCGTGGGCCCGGCGTCGGTGATCTCCTGTGCCGCCGTCAACGCGCGCAGGTCCCAGGCCAGTTCGTCGGCGGGATCGTCCTGTGTGTCGGCCAGGTAGTGGGCGAGGGTGCAGCGGTGCAGCGGGTCGCCGTGCTCCCCGATCTCCGCCCACAGGTCCAGGAAACGCTGCCGGGCCTCCTCCCGGTCCCCGGCGTGGTGCAGCATGACGACCTGCCCGATCCGCGTCGGCACGGCATCCGGCGCCGCCTGTCCCTGTCGCTCCACGACCACGCCCTCCGCACCGCTCGCCCGCTGTTCCTCCCCGACGCTAACCGCAGGCCGGGAGGATCCGGCTGAGGCCGCTCCGTACGTCGCCGGAGCGTCGGCCGCCGTCAGCCCAGGTTCGGGATCGTCCAGTCGATCGGCTCGTGGCCCTGCGCCGCCACCGCCGCGTTGATCTGCGTGAACGGACGCGAGCCGAAGAACTTCTTCGCCGACAGCGGCGACGGATGCGCGCCCTTGACCACCACGTGCCGCGACTCGTCGATCAGCGGGAGCTTCTTCTGCGCGTAGTTCCCCCACAGCACGAACACCGCCGGGTCGGGCCGGCCGGCCACCGCGCGGATGACCGCGTCGGTGAACCTCTCCCAGCCCCGGCTCTTGTGCGAGTTGGCCTCGCCGCCGCGGACCGTGAGCACCGCGTTGAGCAACAGGACGCCCTGCTCGGCCCACGGCTTCAGATAGCCGTTGTCCGGGATCGGGGTGCCCAGCTCCTCGTGCAGCTCCTTGTAGATGTTCCGCAGGGACGGCGGGATCCGCACACCGGGCCGGACCGAGAAGCACAGCCCGTGCCCCTGCCCCTCGCCGTGGTACGGGTCCTGACCGAGGACCAGGACCTTGACCCCCTCGTACGGCGTGGCGTCCAGCGCGGCGAAGACCTCCTCGCGCGGCGGATAGACGGGACCCTTCGCCCGCTCCTCCTCGACGAACTCCGTCAGCTCCTTGAAGTAGGGCTGCTGAAGCTCGTCACCCAGAACCCCGCGCCAGGACTCGGGCAGCATGGAGATGTCGGTCACGTCAACGTCCTCACGATGTGCGGTCACTTCCAGGCCACAGAACCTACAGGCGACCACTGACAACGTGCCGGGAAAGCCCGGTGCCCGCCCCGCCTACCAGGCGGTCTTGCGGTGCAGCTCCCACATCATCATGATCGTCGACGGGTCCATGGCCCGCTCCGCGCCCGAGATGTCCCGGCTCGCCGCCACGTACTGCCTGCCCTGCCACAGCGGCAGCAGCCGCGCGTCGTCCACGAGGATCCGCTGGGCCTCCTCGAACTCCTTCTCCACGTTCGCGCGGTCGCTCTCGCGGCGCGAGCGGGGCAGCAGATCGCCGGTGATCTCGGGCGCCGGGTAGGGCGTACCGAGGGCGTTCTGCTCGCCGACGAACGGCGCGATGAAGTTCTCGGCGTCCGGGAAGTCGGGGAACCAGCCACGCCCGAACACCGGGTACTCGCCCTTCTGGTAGCCCTCGACGTACGTCTTCCAGGGGCGGCTCTTGAGGGTGATCTCGAACAGGCCGGAGTCCTCCAGCTGGCGCTCCAGCTCCTTGAACTCCGCGGCGGTCTCGGAGCCGTAGCGGTCGCTCGTGTACCAGAAGGTGAGCGGGACCCGCTGGTTGATGCCCGCGCCGGTGAGGATCTTGCGGGCCTTGCCGACGTCCGGGTCGCCGTAGTCGTCGAAGAAGCCCGTCGTGTGACCGGTGAGGCCCTTGGGGACCATGGAGTACAGCGGGTCGACGGTGTCCTTGTAGACCTTGTGGGCTATGGCCGCGCGGTCGACGACCTGCGCGATGGCCTGGCGCACGGCCTTCTTCTTCACCCAGGAGTCCTTCGGGTTGAACACCAGGTAGTTGATGTCGGTGCCGGTGCCCTCGACGAGCTGGATCTCCTCCTCCTTGGAGGTCTTGCTCTGGAGGTCCACGACGTCGCCGGCGGCCAGGCCGCGGTAGGTCACGTCGATCTGCTCGTCCCGCAGGGCCTTGACCATGGCGCCGGAGTCCTGGAAGTAGCGGATGGTCACCGCGTCGTTCCGGCGCTCCGCGTAGCCCTTGTAGCCGTCGTTGCGGACGAGGACGGCTTCCTTGCCGTCCTCGTACGAGTCGAGGGTGTAGGGCCCGGAGCCGACGACGTCGGCGCCCTCGCGCAGGGAGTTCTCCGGGTAGTCGGCCGGAGAGACGATCGACATGGCGGGGGTGGCGAGCACGAACGGGAAGGTCGCGTCGGGCTTGTTGAGGTGGAAGATCACCTCGCGTGCGTTCGGCGCCTGGACCCGTTCGAGGCTGCCGAGCAGACCGGTGGGGCCGCCGTTGACGTCGATCTTGCGGATCCGGTCGAACGAGTACTTCACGGCCCGGGCGTCGAGCGCGTCTCCGTTGGAGAACTTCAGGCCCTCGCGCAGCTCGCATCGGTACACCTGGTTCGAGGAGTCGCTGAAGCCGCACTGCTCGGCGGCGTCCGGCTGGGGTTCGCTCGCGCCGATCGGATAGCTCAGCAGCGTCTGGTAGACGTTGCGGAACAGCTCCCAGGAGCTGTCCCAGGAGGCGGCAGGGTCGAGCGTGCTGGGGGCACTGGTGGTGCCCACCACGATCGGTCCATCGTCCTCCGGAGTGTCGGACGACAGCACGCCGCATCCGGCGACCAGGGACGATATGGACGCGATGGCCGCCACCCGCCGCAGGCCTCGGTTCCGGTTGAACACGCGCACGCTCCTCGATCTGCCCTACCAAGGGTCGGCAGACCATACCGCAGTGCCGTGCTCGTTGACCCGCCCGGTACATGACTCCTTGATCGATAAACCTTTGACGACGTTGTCATCGCCCTTTGCGACATCTTTGCCCGGCACGGGCGCCGCCTGCACGCAGCGGCGCCCGCGCCGGGCCGCGGAGGCGCCGGCGTCAGCCCGTGCCGGCGTTGAGGAAGATGCCGCCGTCCACGACGAGCGTCTGGCCGGTGACCCAGTCGGACTGCTCGGAGGTGAGGAACGCGGCCGCGCCGCCGATGTCGGAGGGCACGCCGAGCCGGCCGAGCGGGTAGGCCGCGGCGGCCTCCTCCTCCCGGCCCTCGTACAGGGCCTGGGCGAACTTGGTCTTCACGACGGCCGGGGCGATCGCGTTGACCCGTACCTTGGGCGCGAACTCGTGCGCGAGCTGCAGGGTCAGGTTGATCATCGCCGCCTTGCTGACGCCGTACGCGCCGATGAACGGCGAGGGCGAGAGGCCCGCGACGGAGGCGATGTTGACGATCGCGCCGCCGTTGTCCTTCTGCCAGGCGTGCCAGGTCCTCTGGGCGAAGCCGAGCGCCGAGACGACGTTGGTCTCGAAGACCTTGCGGGCGACGTTCAGGTCGAGGTCGGCGATCGGGCCGAACACCGGGTTGGTGCCGGCGTTGTTGACCAGGAAGTCGACGCGGCCGAAGGCCTCCATCGCGCGCTCGACGGCGACGGCCTGGTGGGCCTCGTCGTGCGCCTTGCCCGCCACGTAGATGACGCGGTCGGAGCCGAGCTGCTCGACGGCCTCCTTGAGGGCGTCCTCGTTGCGGCCGGTGATGCACACGCGGTCGCCGCGTGCGACGAGCGCCTCGGCGACGCCGTAGCCGATGCCGCGGCTGGCGCCCGTGACGAGGGCGGCCTTGCCGGAGAGTTCCACGGTAGTCATGTCTGCCGTCCCTTAGTCGAGCGGTCCGCCGGCCACGTACAGCACCTGGCCGGAGACGAACCCGGCCGCCTCGCCCGTGAAGAAGGCGATGGCGTTGGCGATGTCCTCGGGCTCACCGACGCGCGCCACCGGGATCTGGGTGGCGGCGGCGGCCTTGAAGTCCTCGAAGCCCATGCCGACGCGGTCGGCGGTGGCCTTGGTCATCTCGGTGGCGATGAAGCCGGGAGCGACGGAGTTGGCGGTGACGCCGAACTTGCCGAGCTCCTTGGCGAGGGTCTTGGTGAAGCCCTGGAGGCCGGCCTTGGCCGCCGAGTAGTTGACCTGCCCGCGGTTGCCCAGCGCCGAGGACGACGACAGGTTGACGATCCGGCCGAAGCCCGCGTCCACCATGTGCTTCTGGCAGGCCTTGGACATCAGGAAGGCGCCGCGCAGGTGCACGTTCATGACGGTGTCCCAGTCGGAGACGCTCATCTTGAACAGCAGGTTGTCGCGCAGCACGCCCGCGTTGTTGACCAGGATCGTCGGCGCGCCGAGCTCCTCGGTGATCCGCGCGACGGCCGCCTCGACCTGGGCCTCGTCCGAGACGTCGCAGCCGACCGCGACGGCCTTGCCGCCGGCGGCGGTGATCTTCTCGACGGTGTCCTTGCAGGCCGCCTCGTCGAGGTCGAGCACGGCGACCGCGCGGCCCTCGGCGGCCAGCCGTACGGCGGTGGCGGCGCCGATCCCGCGCGCGGCACCGGTGACGACGGCGACCCGCTGCTCAGTGGTGGACATGGCTGCTTCTCCTCAGGTGAGCGACCGCTTAGTACCTTCAGTGGGTGTGACGCTAGAAGCCCTGGCACGCGGTGTCAACGGCCAGGCTCGGCATGTGATCCATTACCCCCGGCCACCATGCCCCGCGCGGCTCGCACGGACACCCGATCGGCCTACGGCTTCGCGCCGCCGCCCGGCGCACCCAGCGTCGAAGGGCGAGCCACTCGTGGCCGGAAAGGAGGCGCCCCCATGCGCCGTCGCACCGGTGTCATAGGCACCCTGTTCGCGATCGCCGCGATCGTGCCGTCGGCCGACCCCGCTCATGCCCAGCCCGACCGCGACTGCCGCGACTTCGCGTTCCAGGAGGACGCGCAGGCCGTCTTCGACGCGGACCCGAGTGACCCGAACCGTCTCGACGAGGACCAGGGCCCGGACGACGGCATCGCGTGCGAGGCACTGCCCCGCCGCGGCACCGGTGTCATCTCCCCCACGGGCCAGGCGAGCACACCTTCCCCGGTCACCCCCACGCCCACCACCGCTCCGTCCCGAGGAGCGAGGGGCGGACTCGGGGGCGCGGCCGCCTCCGGGCCGGGCACCTGGGACGTCGGTGTCGGTCTGGCCTTCGCCGCCGGCGCCACGCTCGCTGCCGGCTACGTCGTGAAGCGCAGGCGGAGCTGACGCCCGGGCGCGACGGGTGTCACTTCACCAGCAGGTCCAGCAACCGTTCCGTCTCCGCCGCCGGGTTCGTGGTCAGGCCGGTGTGGACGGGGCCGGGCTGGACGATCGTCGAGCGCGGGGCGACGAGCCAGCGGAAGCGGCGGCCGGGCGTGTCGTCCGCTGCCTGGCCGGCTGCGGGGCCGCCTGCGCACATGCCTTCCACGGCGCGCAGCGCGGCGCGGACGCCGGCCACGTCGGCCTGGGGGTCGAGGGCCAGCAGGCGGGCCTCGTCGAGGTGGGTGCGGGCGCCGACGTAGGACTCGGCGCGGCAGTAGACGAGCACCCCGGCGTTGATGCACTCGCCGCGCTCGACGCGCGGGACGACGCGCAGGACGGCGTACTCGTAGATCTGGCGGTCGCGCGTCCCGCCCCTGATGATGTGCCGGTCGCTCACTTCGTCCCCTGGATGCGGTCGTGGATGACGGCGGCCCGGGCGAGCAGCGGTCGCGCGTAGGCCTGCCTCAGGTCGTCCGGCGCGTCGAAGCCGGGCTCGCCCGCGAGCCAGGCGTCCGGGATCTGCGCGGTGACGCCGGCGAGCAGTTCCTCGGTGACCCGGGGCGCCAACTCGGCCGCGGCGGCGGCGACATCGGGCGCGAAGGGCGCCAGGGCGTGGTCGGAGGCGTCGTACGGGCGGGCCGCGGAGGCCTCCGCGCCGCGCCAGTTGTGGTGCCAGATCATGGTCGCCCCGTGGTCGACGAGCCACAGCTCGCCCCGCCACATCAGCAGGTTGGGGTTGCGCCAGGACCGGTCGACGTTGTTGACCAGCGCGTCGAACCAGACGATCCGCCCGGCCTCCTCGGGACTCACCGCGAAGGCGAGCGGGTCGAAGCCGAGCGCGCCGGAGAGGAAATCCATGCCGAGGTTGGTGCCGCCGCTGGACCGGAGCAGGTTCTGCACCTCCTGGTCGGGTTCGCCGAGCCCCAGCTCCGCGTCGAGCTCGACCGTGACCAGGCGTGGCACCCGCAGCCCCAGCCGGCGGGCGAGTTCCCCGCAGACCACCTCGGCGACGAGCGTCTTGCGCCCCTGTCCCGCGCCGGTGAACTTCAGGACGTACGTCCCGAAGTCGTCGGCCTCGACGAGTCCCGGCAGCGAACCGCCCTCACGCAGGGGCGTGATGTAGCGGGTCGCGGTGACCTCTTTCAACACGTTCCCAGGCCATCCATCTGAATCCGGGGAGTTTCGACTGGCATGCGGTTCTCCCTGCTTCCCGAGCAGTCCGTCGCCGGCGGTTCGCCCCTTGCTTCCGGCCTCCGGCATGAAGCGAGCATAGTAAGCGAGGGTGATCGAACTGGAGAGCGGCTGGAGAGCGCATGCCCCGTACGCATCTGCGGTTCGGGAAGGACAGGACCGTCGCCACGGAACTCCAGGACGTTCGGGCGCGGCGGGAGCGGACTGGCCGACAGGACCGTCAGGAGCAGACCGGCCGGGCGCCGGACGGTCGTCGCGGTGCCCCGGGCTACAGCCACCGGACAGTTCGCGCCACCCGGGTCACGACCGCCGCGTAGCCGACGCCGACCACGAGAGAGGCGAACAGGGCGGTGAGCGGGAAGTCCTCCTGGAGGTAGGGATACACCTGGTAGTGCGTGAGGTAGATGTAGAGGGAGCTGCTCGCCAGGACGCCCGCGAGCGCGCTGAGCGGGCCGAGGCTGGGCAGGGTCGGCACCCAGATCAGCAGCCCTACCCCGGCGATCACGATGGCCGTGCGTACCGACTGGTCCTGGAACAGGCCGGGCAGGGTGAACAGCAGCACGGCCGTCAGCAGCGCCCGTTGCCGCACGGTGTTCGCCCGCGCGGCCGCCCAGCCCAGGGCGAACAGCCAGAAGACCACGGTGGGGCTCAGCTGCGGGCGGGCGGACGCCAGGTCCAGCAGGTCATAGCGGCCGACCAGGCCGACGGTCACGAGCGCCAGCGGCACACCGAACACGTACCGCCGCTCCAGCCGGGCCAGCAGGGGCACGGCCATGAGGGCGGCGAGGACGACGAGGAAATAGACCAGGGCCTCCACGAACCAGTAGGCCCAGTCGAAGCGGTCGTTCCCCTGGTCGAGCAGGCTGTTGAGGAGCAGGGCGTTGGCCGGGTCGTAGAAGTCGGTCAGGATGACCGCGCCGGTGATCCACACCATGCTCGGCACAGCGATGCGGGCGATGCTGCGCCACAGGTTCCGTACTCGCTCGCGGAGTTCGGCATCGGTCAGCTGGAAGCGGGCGAAGTTGTAGCCCGCGATGCCGATGAGGATGTGAGCGAAGCCCTTGACGTCGAAAACCTGGACGTGCGAGCCGACGATGAGGACGATCCCGAGGGCGCGCAGGGCGATGCTGGTCTCCAGGGTGCGGCGGGTCCTCCAGGACCGCGGGTTCGTCCAGGCCCGCAGGGCTCTTCGGATGCCCGTGGCCGGCCGGGCCCGCGGTGGCTCCGGCCCGCCCTGTCCTTCCAGCCCGTCCAGCCGTCCCGGCGCGGGCGCCGCCATGGTGTGCAGCTCGCGGATGGTCCTCGTGTGCCAGTCCGTGGGCAGGCGGCCCAGGGTTTCCTCCAGGCGCAGGGACATCTCGACGTAGCACAGCGAGTCGCCGCCCAGGCTGACGAAGCTGCTGTCCTCGGTGACGTCGGCGCGATCGAGTATCTCCGCGTAAAGGCGGACCAGATCTCCGGCGGGTTGGGGCGTCGCCTCGGGCGCGGGGTGCGTCAGCCGTCGTACGGCCTCGTAGTCGGGCTTGCCCGAGGCCAGGCGGGGCAGTTCGGCGACGGCCCGGACCCGTACGACGCGCGGTGGCAGTCCGCACTTCCGTGCGATCAGCCGCCGGATCCGCCCCTCGTCGCCGGCGCGGCTGAGCGCGGCCACGGCGAGCGCCTCCCCGTCGCCCGCGCAGTACGCGTTGACGCCCTGCTCCTCCAGCAGGGTCTCGATACGCTGCGGGTCGATCCGCAGCCCGAGGATCTTCACGAAGCGGCTGCGGCGGCCCACGATTTCGTACAGCCCGTCGGACGCGCGCCGGGCGAGGTCCCCGGTGCGCAGTTCCCGCACGGTTCGGCCGAGGGCGAGGTCTGCCGGGCTCTCGGCGTAACCGAGCATCACGTTCGGCCCCGCGTAGACCAGTTCGCCGGCACCAGGTCCGTGGCCGTCGACCGGCTGGAGCCGGAAGGAGCCGCCGGGTATGGGCACGCCGACGGCCTCGGGACGCTCGGCGGCGAGGTGCGGCGGGAGGTAGGCCATGCGGGCCGTGGCCTCGGTCTGCCCGTACATCACGAACAGCTGCCAGCCCGAGCGGCGGCCCAACTCGGCGTAGCGGGCGACCCGTTCCGGGGCGAGTCGGCCCCCGGCCTGGGTGACGCGGCGCAGGTGCGGCAGGTCCATCCGCTCGAAGCCGATCCGGTCGAGCAGGTCGAAGGTGTACGGCACACCGGCCAGCGAGGTGCCGCGGGCGGCGTGGAACTCCGCCCAGAAGGCCGCGTCGGACACCGACCGTTCGGTGAGGATCAGCCCGGCGCCGCGCAGCAGATGACTGTGGATGACGGACAGGCCGTAGCAGTAGTGCATGGGCAGCGTGGTGGCTGCCCGGTCCGTGTCGTCGATGCCGAGGTAAGTGGCGATGGACTCGGCGTTGGCCTGGAGGTTCTCGTGCGAGAGCCGCACCAGCTTGGGTGAGCCGGTCGAGCCGGATGTGCTCAGCAGCAGGGCGAGGTCCGGGTGGAGGGTGTGGGCGCTCCGCGGGTCCCGTTCGTCGAGGGTCCACCTCCCGTCGGCATCCGGGCGGGCCACGACGTCCGGGGCGTACGCCTGAGTCAGCGAGCGGATGGTGTGCTCGCTGTCGCCGGGGACGAGCAGGACGGGGTGACCGGCGGACAGGGCGGCCAGGTACGTGACGAGCGCGTCGGTGCTGTTGGCCCCGGCGAGCAGCACCAGGCGCCGTACAGTCCCGAGGCGTTCGGCGGTGACGGCCACCCGCTGGGCCAACTCGCCGTACGACACGTGTCCGTCCGGGGTGACGAGCGCGACGCGGTCGCCGTGGTCCGCCAGTTGGTGTGCGAACGGCACGGCCTTCGGTTGCGGAAGCGGCACCTCGGGTGAGGCCGGAGCGGCGGGTGCCGGGCGAGGCCCGGAGAAATGGATCACGGGGCGCGCCCTTTCTGCGGGAACGTCCGCTTGTCAGCACGGAGCCCTTGACGTTTAGGTAAGCTTTACCTTATTCATAGCATGGTCGTAAACAAGCCACAGACAAGTCACAGGAACGCTTCGCCCCCGCTCTCCACCGGCATGACCGGCGGTACAGGCGAGCCCCGCAGGAAGGCACACGACACCATGCGACGCCCCTCGGTTCGCCGGATAACTGCGCTGGTCGCGGCCGGTCTGCTGCTCCCCGCCCTGGCCGCGTGCGGCTCCGGCGACAAGGACGGCGCAAGTGACGGCGGGGACCCCTCCCTCGTCATCTACACCGGCCGCAACGAGAAGCTTGTCAAGCCACTTCTGGACAAGCTGGAGAAGGCCGTGGACACCAAGGTCGAGGTGCGCTACGGCGACAGCGCCGAACTCGCCGCCCAGATCCTGGAGGAAGGAGACCGCACCAAGGCCGGGCTGTTCTTCTCCCAGGACGCCGGCGCACTGGGCGCCCTCTCCAGGGAGGGCATGCTGCAGAAACTGCCCCAGAGCACCCTCGACGAGGTGGACGAGGCGTACCGCGGTTCCGCCGGCGACTGGGTCGGCCTCTCGGGACGCGTCCGCGTCATCGCCTACAACCCGGACCAGGTCGACGAGGACGACGTCCCGGACAGTGTCTTCGACGTCGTCAAGCCGGCGTGGAAGGGCAAGGTGGGCTTCGCGCCGACCAACGCCTCCTTCCAGGCGTTCGTCACCGGCATGCGCGTCCTGAAGGGCGATGACGCCACCCGCAAGTGGCTTGCGGACCTGAAGGCGAACGGCGCCAAGACCTACGCCCACAACCTCGCCACCCTCGATGCCGTGGAGGCCGGTGAGGTCTCCCTCGGCCTGGTCAACCACTACTACTGGTACGAGCGCGTCGCCGAGAAGGGCGAGGACAAGGTCAACTCCAGGCTGCACTTCCTGCCCGGCAAGGACCCCGGCGCGCTGATCAACGTCTCCGGCGCGGGCATCCTGAAGGACAGCGGGCAGAGCGCGGCCGCCCAGAAGGCGGTGGACTACCTGCTGTCGAAGGAGGCGCAGAGCTACTTCGCGGACGAGACGAAGGAGTACCCGCTGGCCGCGGGTGTCACCAGCACCGTGGAGGACCTGCCTCCGCTGGAGTCGCTGCAGTCTCCCGACATCGACCTCGGCAAGCTGGATTCCCTCCAGGAGACGCTGGCCATGCTCCAGGACGTCGGACTGGTCTGACCCGCCGTGCGCACATCACCGTCCACCTCGCGCCCGGCCGGGGCGGGGGCCCCGGCCGGGCGCGAGCGCGAGGCCGGCCCGGGCGACTCGGGTCGTTCACTCCGCAGGCCCAAATGGCCCCCCGCCCAACGGAAAGGGCGTACGGCCGAGCGAAGGCCGCCCCTGGTCCTGCTCGTCCCCGCCGGCGTGGCCGCCCTCTTCGCCCTGCTGCCCCTCGGCTACCTCGCCGTCCGCGCCTGGGAACGCGGCCCCGCGTTCGCCTGGAATGTCGTCGCCGACGAACGCACACTCCAACTCCTCGGCCGCAGCCTCGGCCTGACCGCCGCCGTCGTGGCGGCCTGCCTGGTGCTGGGCGTCTCGCTGGCATGGCTGACCGTGCGCACCGCACTGCCCGCGACCCGCGCCTGGTCCGTGCTGGTCGCGCTGCCGCTGGCCGTGCCCAGTTATGTCGCCGCGTTCGCGTGGCTGTCAGCCGGGCCGGACCTCGCCGGGTTCGGCGGCGCGACACTGGCCCTGACACTGGTCAGCTTCCCGTACGTCCATCTGCCGGTCGCCGCCGCGCTCAGGGGCATCGACCCGGCGCAGGAGGAGGCCGCTCGCTCCCTCGGGCACGGCCCGCTGCGGACGTTCGTCAAGGTCACCCTGCCGCAACTGCGCCCGGCCGCCGCAGGTGGAGCACTGCTCGTCGCGCTGTACGTGCTCTCCGACTTCGGCGCAGTCTCCCTCATGCGGTACGACACCTTCACCCGCGCCATCCACACCTCCTACCGCGCGTCCTTCGACCGCACGCCGGCCGCCGCGCTCAGCGTGGTGCTGGTGGTGATGACGATCGCGCTGGTCGCCGCCGAGACCCGTACCCGCGGCCGGGCCGGACACGCCAGAACCGGAACCGGCACCGCCCGCCCGGCCGTTCCCCTCGCACTCGGCCGATGGCGGCCGCTCGCCCTTCTGTGGTGCGGGGCGGTGGTGGCCGTCGCCGTGGCCTTCCCGCTGGGCACCCTCGGGTACTGGCTGACCGTCGGCAGCTCGGCCACCTGGGACCTGAGCGGGCTCGCTCAGACGGCCTGGACCACCCTCGGCGTCGCGGCGGCGGGCACGGGCCTCACCACGGTCCTCGCCCTGCCGGTCGGTGTGATCGCCGCCCGGCACCGGGGGCGCGGAGCCCGCCTGCTGGAGCAGGCGGCGTACGCGGGTCACGCGCTGCCCGGTATCACGGTCGCGCTCGCCCTGGTGTTCTTCGCCGTGCGCTACGCATACCCCTTGTACCAGCAACTCCCGCTCCTGGTCTGCGCCTACGCCGTCCTCTTCCTACCGGTCGCGGTGGCCGCCACCCGCGCGGCCGTGCTCCAGGCACCGCCCGTCCTGGAGGATGTGGCCCGCTCGCTCGGCCGACGGCCATGGCAGGTCCTCCGCGAGGTCACCGTCCCGCTGGCCGCGCCCGGCGTGGCCGCCGGGGCCGCCCTCACCTTCGTGGTCTGCATGAAGGAACTCCCCGCCACCCTCCTCCTGCGCCCCACCGGCATGGACACCCTCGCCACCCGGCTGTGGACCGAGACCGGCGCCGGATCCTTCGCGGCCGCCGCCCCCTACGCCGCCACGCTCATCCTGCTGGCCGCCGTCCCCTCCTACCTCCTGGGCAGGCACCGGACATGAACGAACTGCACGTAGCGGGACTCACCAAGTCCTACGGAGCCGCTGAACAATCCGTCCTGCGCGGGCTGGACCTCACCGTCCCGGCCGGCGCGTTGACCGCGGTCCTCGGCCCCTCCGGATGCGGCAAGACCACCATGCTGCGCATCATCGCGGGCTTCCTGCGCGCCGACGCGGGCACCGTCCGACTCGGCGACCGGCTCTTGAACGGACCCGGCGTCCACCTTCCGCCGGAGCGCCGCCGCATCGGCATCGTCCCTCAAGAAGGCGCCCTCTTCCCGCACCTGAGCGTCGCCCGCAACGTCGCCTTCGGCCTCACCGGTTCCGACCGGGCCGAGCGGCGGCACCGTACCGCGGAGATGCTGGAGCTGGTCGGCCTCGCCGGATACGACGACCGTATGCCGCACGAGTTGTCCGGCGGCCAGCAACAACGCGTCGCCGTGGCCCGCGCGCTCGCCCCGAGGCCGGGGCTCGTGCTGCTGGACGAGCCGTTCAACGCCCTCGACAGCGCGCTGCGAGCAGGAGTGAGGTCGGACGTACGGGCAGCACTGCGGGCGACCGGAGCGACGGCGGTCCTCGTCACCCACGATCAGCAGGAGGCCCTGTCCACCGCCGACCTCGTCGCCGTCGTACGCGACGGCCGGGTCGCCCAGAGCGCCACCCCACAGGACCTCTACCAGCGCCCCGCCGATCCCTGGGTCGCCGACTTCGTCGGCGACGCCGTCCTGCTCCCCGGCACCGTCGACACCCACGGCACGGCCCGGACCGCCCTGGGCACCGTGCCCCTCGCCACTCCGTCCCAGGCCCTCCGGACCGGCACGGTACTGCTCCGTCCCGAACAACTCCGTCTCACCAGTACGGACTCCGAAGGCGCTGTCAGGGGCACGGTGACAGACGTCTGCTACTACGGCCACGACGCCATGGTCACCGTGACCGTCGAGGGCCACGACACGCCCGTCGGCATCCGGGTCACAGGCCCCCTGTCCGTCCGCCCGGGAGAGGAGACGGGTGTCCTCATCGTGGGCGAGGCCGCCCTCCACCCGTAGCAACGGTTGCCTGCGAGCCTCTCGCCATGTGAGTACTCGATCGCGAAGGCGTACCGGCTCAGCCGGCCGGGCCCGGAGGGCCGTACGCGGAGCCGGTGCCCTGGGCCAGGCCGGTGCGAACGGCCCGCCGGCTCCGCTTCGAACCACCCGGCCTGCTCCGCGATCGGCCTGTCGGGCCGAACCGCCCCATGCGAGGGCGCGCCCAGGGCGGTTACGCGGGGGCCGGAGCCGCGGGACCGACCAGTTCCGACAGCACGTCCTCCATGGTCACGAAGCCGATGACCTTGCCGCTCTCGCCGACGACGGCGGCGAGGTGGCTGCCCTCGGCGCGCAGGGCCGTGAGGGTGTCGTCGAGCGGGGTGTCGATGCGCACCCGGGTGACCTTGTGCAGCGCGGTGCGGGGGAAGGGCCGGTCGCGGTCGGTGACGCCGAGGGTGTCCTTGATGTGCAGGTAACCGAGAAGGGCGCCCTCAGCGCCGGTGACGGGAAAGCGGGAGTAGCCCGCCCCCGCGGCCACCCGCTCCAGCTGCGCGGGGGTGACGGTGTGGTCGACGGTGTGCATGCGCTGGACGGGGACGAGGATCTCGCCGACCGGGCGGGTGCCCAGTTCCAGCGCGTCGCGGAGCCGTTCGCCGTCGGCGGGTGAGAGGAGCCCCGCCTGGCTGGAGTCGAGGACCATGCGGGCGAGCTGGTCGTCGGTGAAGACCGACTCGACCTCGTCCTTCGGCTCGACGCGCAGCAGTTTCAGCAGGACGTTGGCGAAGGCGTTGATGCCGAACACGACCGGCTTGAGCGCCCGCGTGAGGGCGGCCAGGGGAGGGCCGAGCAGCAGGGCGCTGGACACCGGCGCGGCGAGCGCGATGTTCTTCGGGACCATCTCGCCGATCAGCATGTGCAGGTACGTCGCCAGGGTGAGCGCGATGAGGAACGCGACCGGGTGCACCAGCGCGTGCGGGAGATGCACCGCTTCGAAACCGGGTTCGAGCAGATGGGCGATGGCGGGTTCGGCGACCGCGCCGAGCACCAGCGAGGAGACGGTGATGCCGAGCTGTGCGGTGGCCATCATCGCCGAGAGGTGTTCCAGGGCCCACAGGGTCCTCCGGGCCCGTTTGTCGCCTTCCTGGGCGTGCGGCTCGATCTGGCTGCGGCGCACCGAGACCAGCGCGAACTCGGCGCCGACGAAGAACGCGTTGGTGAGCAGGGTCAGTGCGCCGATGGCGAGTTGCAGGAGGGTCATCGGGCTTCCTCCGCGAGCTGGAGGTGCCGCTCGGTGACCGGTCCGGTGATGCGGACGCGGTCGGCGCGGTGATGGTCGACGTCGAGGACCTCCAGCTCCCAGCCGTCGAGATCCAGCACGTCGCCCTTGACGGGGATGCGGGACAGGCGGGTGGCGATCAGACCGGCCACGGTTTCGTACGGGCCGTCGGGCGCGATGAGTCCGGTCTCCGCGAGTCGGTCGAGCCGGACGCTGCCGTCCGCCTCCCACACCGCGCGGCCGTCCCCGGTGCGGGGGCCGGGCAGCAGGTCGACGACCTCGACGGGGTCGTGCTCGTCGCGGACCTCGCCGACGACCTCCTCGACGATGTCCTCCACCGTGGCCACGCCCGCCGTGCCGCCGTACTCGTCGATGACCACGGCCATCGTGCGAGCGGCCCGCAGCCGCTCCAGCAGCCGGTCGGCGGTGAGGCTGTCCGGAACCAGCAGGGGCTCGGTGGCCAGCTCCGTGACCGCGGTGGCGACCCGCTTTTCCGGATCCAGGGCGAGGACGTCCCGGATATGGACGGTGCCGACGACCTCGTCGAGGCTGTCGCGGTAGACGGGGAAGCGGGACAGGCCGGTCGCGTGGGAGAGGTTCGCGGCGTCGGCGGCCGTCGCGTGCACTTCGAGCGCCTTCACATCGACCCGCGGCGTCATCACGTTCTCCGCCGTGAGCTCGTTCAGGTGCAGGGTGCGGACGAAGAGTTCGGCGGAGTCGGCTTCCAGAGCGCCTTCCGCGGCCGAGTGCCGGGCCAGGGCGACCAGTTCCCCGGGGCTGCGGGCGGAGGCCAGCTCCTCGGCGGGCTCCAGGCCGAAGCGGCGTACGAAACGGTTCGCGGTGCTGTTCAGGTGCCGGATGAACGGGCCGAACGCGGCCGTGAAACCGCGCTGGGGGCCGGCCACCACCTTGGCGACCGCCAGCGGCCGGGAGATCGCCCAGTTCTTGGGCACCAGCTCACCGACGACCATCAGCACGACGGTGGAGATCACCACGCCCAGCACGGTCGCCACCGATGACGCGGCACCGCCCAGGCCGGCCGCCTTCAGCGGGCCGCGCAGGAGCGCCGCCAGGGACGGCTCGGCGAGCATGCCGATCACGAGGGAGGTGACGGTGATGCCGAGCTGTGCGCCGGACAGCTGGAAGGTCAGACGTCGTACGGCCTTCAGCGCGCCGTCCGCGCCGCGCTCGCCGGCCTCGGCGGCCCGCTCCAGCTCACCGCGCTCAACGGTGGTCAGCGAGAACTCGGCCGCGACGAACACCGCGCAGGCCAGTGTGAGGAGGAGGGCCAGCAGGAGCAGCAGGACCTCGGTCACCGTGCCACCCCCGCTCCCTCGGTCGCATGAGTCGGGCGCGGGATGGCACGGCTGGTACTGGGAGGCTCACCCATCGGGGGAACTTCGCTCCTTCTCGAAACGGCGCATACAGACAGTGGGTGGAGAACAGGATTGCCTGCCTCTACACCAACTGTAAAGGAGGTGCAGAACGTCGTCCGATGCGGTGCGGCAGGGGCACCACCTCACAGTGGTGCGGCGGCGTGCAGGATGAGGACCATCGTCACGGCGGAGTTCGCCGAGGTCATGGCCGACACGGCGGTCCCCGCGGCCGCGCCCCACGCGGCCAGCCCCACCGAGGTGAACACCGAAGGCCAGTGACGCGCTGCCGGGGCGGGCCCGAGCAGGGCCGCCACCCTGCGCGGCACCGGTCCCGGCGCGGCGATGCCCGCCAGCGTGGCCACGGGAGTGCCCCGCGACACCAGGGCCGCCTTGCCGATCGCGCACGCCACGGTCCGGCGGCTGCCGACCGCCCGGGCGGCGTCCTCGTCCGCCCACCGCTCCGCCGTGTACGACACCGCCGTACGCAGGGGACGCAGGAACGGGTTGGCGCGGGCAGCGAGTTGGACCGCGAGAAGGAAGCGGTGGTGGCGGGCGGCGAGGTGGGCCCGCTCGTGGGCGAACAGCGCCCGGCGCTCGGCGGGTTCGAGGCAGTCGAGCAGGGCCGTGGTCACCACCACGCGATGCCGCCGGCGGCCGGGCAGCGCGTAGGCGTAGGGGACGTCATCCGGAAGTACCGCCACCTCCGTCTCCCGCAGCCCGTCCAGCGCCCGGTGGGCCCGGCGACGTACCCGGCCGTGCCGCCACAGCGTCCGGCCGCACACCACCAGCACCGCGCACAGCGCCGGAATCGCGGCCTTGCCGACGACCTCGTCGTACGGGACGGCCGCCCGCACCTCCGGGTCCGACCAGCCGTCGGGCAGCGGGTTGCCGGGCAGTTGGGCGGTGCCGACCACCATGACCAGCCCCAGGCACACCGTGCTGCAGGCGGCCATCACCGCGGCCACCCCGGTCAGCAGCCGGGTCGCGGTCCGCGGATGCAGATGCTGTTCGGCCAGGCGCGCGACCGGCCACGCCGTGAGCGGCAGCACCAGCGGCAGAAAGACGAGCATCCCCATGACGCCTCAGCGTTCCTCTTCGTCCCCGGACCGACCCAGCAGGTCACGCAGCAGCCGCTCGTCGTCCGGGTCGAGGCCGGTGACGAAGCTGGCCAGCACCGCCTCCCGGTCGCTCTCCGCGTCCAGCATCTTGCGCATCTTGCGGGCGGCCAGGCCCGCGTGGTCCGACGAGGGCGTCCAGGCGAAGGACCGGCCCGCGCGCTCCCGCGTGACCGCGCCCTTGGCCAGCAGCCGGGTCAGGATGGTGATGACGGTCGTATAGGCGAGGTCCCCGCCGAGTCGCTCCTGCACCCAGCCGGCCGTCGCCGGACCGTCCGCCTCCCGCAGTGCCGACAGCACCAGCGCCTCCAGCTCGCCCTGCCCCCGCCGCCGGGCACGCTGTCGCTGCTCCGCCACGCCCTGCCTCCGTTCCGTCGCCGCCTGCTTCCCGGTCGGACATCGTATAGACGCCCTCGCCACGGCCACGTCACCGACGAGCTCCACGCATCCCGCGTCGCCCCGGAACCCGCCCGACTTTCTCTACAGTGATGTAGATTCTCAACCCGGGGCCCGCACCGGGCCTCGACCGCACACGCCAAGAAGGAGAACGCCGTGGGAGTTTCCCTGTCCAAGGGCGGCAACGTCTCGCTCAGCAAGGAGGCGCCGGGTCTCACCGCCGTCCTGGTCGGCCTGGGCTGGGACGTACGCACGACCACCGGCACCGACTACGACCTCGACGCCTCCGCCCTGCTCCTCGACACCTCCGGCAAGGTCCCCTCGGACCAGCACTTCGTCTTCTACAACAACCTGAAGAGCCCGGACGGTTCGGTCGAGCACACCGGCGACAACCTCACCGGGGAGGGCGAGGGCGACGACGAGTCGGTCAAGGTGAACCTCGCCGCCGTGCCCGCCGAGATCGACAAGATCGTGTTCCCGGTGTCCATCCACGACGCCGAGAACCGCGGACAGAGCTTCGGGCAGGTCCGCAACGACTTCATCCGGGTCGTCAACCAGGCGAACAACCAGGAGATCGCCCGTTACGACCTGTCCGAGGACGCCTCCAGCGAGACCGCGATGGTCTTCGGCGAGCTCTACCGGCACGGCACCGAGTGGAAGTTCCGAGCCGTCGGCCAGGGCTACGCCTCCGGACTGGCCGGCATCGCCACCGACTTCGGCGTCAACGTCTGACACGCACGAGCCGGCCGGGAGCTCCCGCGCCCGGCCCGACCCGCCTCCCGCCGGAGGGCCGAGCGGATTTCAAGCGGTCCTGCGTCTGGCGCCGAGCACGATCGGCATGGACGCCGGCCCTCTCGCCGATCCCGCCGGCCGGGAGATGGACCGCGCTTGTCGCCGCTGCGAGCACCCCCTCGCCACGACCGCCCTGGCCGACCTGCAGCGAGCAGTCGCACGCGGGCGCGGCGGCCCGCCGGGAGACGGACCGCCGCGACGGCCGCCCGACTTCCCTGCGGACGGCCGCACACAGGCGTCACCGAACGCCCGCGCCGCCGTGGACGATCCGTCAGTGGTCGTCCCAGTGCCCTTCATGGGCGGCGTGGCGGTGACCGTCGTGCAGGAAGTCGGTGTGATCCTCGTGCGGCACGGCGACGTGGCCGCACCCCTCGCCGTGCTGGTGGTCGTGGGCGTCGTGGGCGGCATGACCGGCAGGGGCGCACTCGTCGACGTGGTCGCCGTGGACCCGGTGGATGTGACCGTCGTGCGCGTAGTCGGTGTGGTCGCCGTGCGGGAAGGCGACGTGGCCGCAGCCCTCGCCATGGGCGTGCGTGTGCCCGTCGTGCGTGCGGTGGTCGGTGGCGGTGGACATGGGGGACTCCTCGGTTGCCCTTCTGGCCGCCCGCGGATCTGCCCCGGACGACGAATTGCGACATCAACATATAGCGACTCATGCATGACTCGCGAAGCCACCACCCACGTTTCACACGCGGATCACCGCAACTCCACTCACCCCAGCCCCGCGACGCGCGAAACACCCCCTCCACCCCACCCGAGGGTGTCCAACGAGCGCCACGAGAAGTAGGTTGTCGAAAACGACAATCGTTTCACTCTCTGGGGGTACTCGTGACCGCTCGACAGGCCACGATCGGTGAGCTGTTCAGCGCGGGTGCCGAGGAGTTCCACCGCTGGTCGCCGCTGCTGTGGGACCGGGTGGGGCAGGCCACGGCGGAGGCGCCGGCCCCAGCCCTCGGTGAACGGGTGCTCGATGCCTGCTGCGGGGCGGGGGCCTCGGCGCTGCCCGCCGCCCGTGCGGTCGGGGTCGGCGGGCTGGTCGACGCGGTCGACCTCTCCGGTGCCCTCGTCGCGCTCGGCGAGCGGCGCGCACGGCAGGAGGGCTTGGCCCACCTGCGGTTCCACCAGCACGACGTGACGTCATGGGCGGCGCCCGAGGGCGGCTACGACCTGGTGCAGTGCGCCCTGGGCGTGTTCTTCTTCCCCGACATGGACCGCGGCACCGCCCAGCTGGCCGGGCTCCTGCGGCCGGGTGGGCGGCTCGCGGTGACCGTATGGGAGAAGGGGGCGCTCGGCGGCTGGGGGCAGGCGTTCAAGAGCGCCGTCGAGACGGAGCGTGCCTGGCCGGGTTCGTCGCAGTCGGCCCGACTGGCCCGGATCGACACCTCCGACACGCTCGCCGCCTGGCTGGAGGGCCTCGGGCTGGGCGACGCCCGGGTCGTGCGCCGGGAGCTCGCCGTGCCTCTGACGCCCGCGACCGCCTGGGACCTGGCGGTGGGCAGCGGTACGCGCGCCCTGCTCGACGGGCTCGCGCCCGCCGCGGTGGAACGCGTGCGCACCCGCTTCACCGCCGCGCTGGAGGCATCCGCGGTGACGGACCTGGACGTGCGGATCCTGACCGGGACGGCCGTGGCATGACCCAGCGGCCCCCTCACACCGCCGCCCGGCAGGCCGAGGGCTTCACGGCCGCGGTCTGCCGGGCCGAGGGCGGTTGCGGCGCGGCAGACGGCCGCGTCCTCGAAGCGCTGCGTACCGCCACCCGGCAGGTGCCGGGCGGGCTGCTGGTCGCCACCGGCTGTCTGGGCCGGCATCTGCACTGCCCTCACCACGAGGGCAACCAGGTGCCGCGCGCCGGCCACCGTGTGGTGGTCCAGCCGTGCACCCGGGACCGTACGCCGCTCGGACCTGCTCTGGCCTTCGGCCCGCTCACGGAGCCGGACCAGTCGGAGGCCCTGGCCGGCTGGCTGACGGAGGGCCTGCGCCAAGGCCGCCGCCCTCCGCGCCGTCTGCTGGCCGTACGACCGTCACGCCGTTCGGAGCGGTAGCGGCAACGGACCCTCGTCAGAACGGAGTTCAGCGGGGCGGTGCCACCCTCCGGGGGCCGACGGGGTGGGTGTCACCGTCCGGCGGGCACGGGAGCCGCCCTGCCTGTCCGCCTGACGAGCCTCGTGAGGAGCCCGTGGCGGGGAGCCAGGCACCACGTGACGGCGAACAGGGCGGTGAGGACCACGACGACGGAACCGCCGGCGGCCAGGTCGTACGTGTACGAGACGTACAGGCCCGCGACGCCGCCCGCGCAGCCGATGAGCGAGGCCAGCAGGGTCATCGCCCACAGCCGCTCGGTGAGCATGCGGGCGGTGGCGGCCGGGGTGATGAGCAGGGCGAGGACGAGGATGTTGCCGACCGCTTCCAGGGACATCACGATCGTCGTGGTCACGACGACGTACAGCGCCAGGTCGAGGCGGAACACCGGCAGGCCCGCGGCGCGTGCCGTCTCGCGGTCGAGGCTGACGGCGACCAGCTCCTTGCCGATCGCGACCACGACCAGGACCAGCACCGCGCCGATCACAGCCACCGTCCAGACGTCGGACGCGCTCACCGCCAGCACCTGCCCGAACAGGAAGGACGACAGGTCCGTCGTCCAGCTGTCGCGCGTGGAGACCAGCACGATGCCCAGCCCGAACGCGAAGGCGAAGAAGACGCCGATCACGGTGTCCTCCTTCAGCCGCCGGTTCTGGGAGACGAAGGCGATCAGCACCGCCGTGGTGATGCCGGCCGCCGCCCCGCCGAGAAGCAGGTTGCCCTCGAAGGCGTAGGCGAGCGCGACGCCCGGGAACGCGGAGTGGGCGACGGCGTCGCCGATGAACGCCATGCCGCGCAGCACGACGTACACGCCGACGACGCCACACACCAGGCCGATGACGGCTGCCACGGCGAACGCCCGTCGCATGAAGGGAAGTTGCCAGGGGTCGGTGAAGAACGCGAGCAGGTCGGTCATGACGCGGTCACCGTGCCGATCGCGCGGTCGAGGCCGAAGGCGCGCAGCATCTGGTCGGGGTCGGCGAGGAGTTCGGGGCCGCCTTCGGCCACGACCGTGCGGTTGATCAGCGCCACCCGGTGGCAGGTGCGGGCGGCGGCCGCCAGGTCGTGGGTGGTCATCAACAGTGCCCTGCCTTCCGCGGCCAGCCGGCCGAACAACTCGTTCAACAGCTCCTGGGTGGGGACGTCGACGCCGGTGAACGGTTCGTCGAGGAGCAGGATGCGCGGGCCGGCGGCCAGGGCGCGGGCCACCAGGACCCGCTGCCGCTGGCCGCCTGACAGTTCCCCGATCGGGCGCCGGCGCAGAGCGGTGAGCCCGGTCAGCTCCAGGGCCTCGGCCACCGCCGCCCGGTCCGCCGCGCCCGGGCGGCGCAGCCAGCCCAGCTGCCGGGTACGGCCGGTGAGGACCGCTCCCGCGATGTCGACGGGGAAGTCCCAGGCGAACTCGTGCCGTTGGGGCACGTAGCCGATCCGCTGCCCGGCCCGGCGCCCGGTCCGGCCCTCCACGGCCACCTCTCCCCCGGCCAGTGGAACCAGCCCGAGCACGGCCCGCAGCAAGGTCGTCTTGCCGGCGCCGTTGGGCCCGATGAGCCCGACCAGTTCTCCCGCGCCGACGGACAGATCGGCCCGTTCCAGGGCGGTTCGCCCGCCGAGGACGACGGTGGCGCCCGTGACCCTCAGCAGGGGGCCCGTGCGGTCTGCCGGTCGGTCAGCCACGTGCGGTCCTCCTGCGTCGGGCGGCCAGCACGGACGCGGCGCCCAGGGTGGTGAGCGCGGCGGCCGCGGTTCCCAGCAGCAACGTCTGGCCCGCGCCGGTGGAGGCCATCGAGCCGTCGCCGGAGCCGTCGGTCGAGGTGCCGCCGGTGGAGCCGGAACCGGAGCCGGAGTCGGAACCGGCCGTCGAGCCCGAGCCGCTCGTGTCCGAGCCTGTGTCCGGGGAGCCGGAGGTCCCCGGGCTTCCCTTGCCCGAGCCGTCGCCCGGCGCCACGGTACCGGGGTCGGTGTCACCGACCGCGAACGTCACCGTCTCCGTGTCGGAGACCTTCGTACCGTTCGCGAGCGTCCCGCTCATCCTGAAGGTCAGCCGGTAGACGCCCTCCTTGCTGAACGCCCAGCCTCCGTGTGCGTGTGAGTTGGCCGGGACGGTGAAGGAGTCCGGTACACCGTCCCCGCTGTTGAACAGGACGGTCGCGCCGGACAGGCCGTCGTAGTTGTAGAGGGCGTAGCTGCCGGGGCCGGCCACCTTGGTCAGGGCGAAGTCGACGCCGCCCCTGGTGGCTCCGGCGGCGATGTTGTCGGTGGACCAGCCGGGCCAGAGCAGGCCGTCCTGCTGGACCTGGTCGAGCAGCCAGACCGGGTCGCCCTCCTTGCCGAGGAAGGCGAAGTCGTCACTGGCCGGGATCGTCTTCTTGGCGGCCGGTTTGACGTGCAGCACCACGGAGGAGGGTTCGCGCCAGGTGGTCTTCCCGGCGATGGTGCCGTCCTTGATGTGGATCTGCAGCTTCCGGTCGACGACCCGTGCGGCGAGGTCGATGTGCCCTTCGTCGAGTGTCTTCTTCGTGCTGACGACGGTGGCGTCCGCCGCGTCTGCCGGGGCGGCTGCCACAGCGGGCTTCCGTGCCCCGGCTTCCGGAGCGGTGGCGGGCGGCTCGGCCGTCTCAGGGTTCCCGGCGCTGTCGGCCGATGGCGTCTCTCGCGGCGCCTCCGCATCGGTCGCGGGCTCCTGCGTGGCCCGCTCGATGGCCTCGTCGCCGACGAGGACCGTGTACGTCTCCCCGGAGCTGCTCGGCTGCTCGCCGTCGGCAGAGCCGGTCTCGGTGGCCAAGGTGAGGGTGTACGTGCCGGGGGCGGCGAACACCCACCGTGTGCCCTCCCCGCCGGTGCCGGCCGGCAGGTCGTGGCCGTCCGGCAGGTCGTGCCCGCTGTCGAAGCGCACGACCGGTTCGCCGTCCCCGTTCAGGTCGTACCCGACCAGCGCGCCCGGGCCTTCCACTCCGGTGAGCGACCGGCGCACAGCGTCTGCCGCCTTCCACGTCGTGTCCCAGGGGGCGTCCGCCAACTCCCAGATGACCGCGCCCGGTTCACCGAGAAAGCGGTACGTCTCGTCGTTCGGCAGGGCGGTCCGGTGAGTGTCGTCGACCTCGACGGGCCGGTCCTGCGCGTCGAGCGCAGCCCGCTGCCCGCCCTGGACGATCTGCCCGGCGGCCGTGGTCGCGCCGGGTTCCGGGGCCGCACCGAGGGCCATCGCCCCGATCGCGGCGAGTGCCACGGCCGCGGCGATCCGCTGACGTCTTCCTGCTGTGCCCGTCATGCCCTCGTGCCCCTCATGCCTTCGGTGGCCCCTCATCGGGTTCAACTCCCCTCCCCGCCCAGGCAGCGGGCCAGTTCCTTGGCGTTGTGGCGCATCATCGCCACGTAGTCGTGGACCCTGTCGTCGAAGGAGTCGCCATAGATCGTGCAGATCCCGACCCCCTCGTCCTCGGCGACCCGGCGCAGTACGTCGGCGCGGGCGGCGAGATTGGGTTCCAGGAAGACCGCCGGGACCTTCTTCTCCTGGATGGTGTCGCCGAGTTGCTCCACCTCGGCCGCGCTCGGCTCCTGGTTGGGCACGGGGACGACGAAGCCCGCGACCTCCATGCCGTAGGCCTTGGCGAGGTAGCCGAAGGCGTCGTGCGTGGTGATGAGCTTGCGATTGGCCTCGGGGATGGTGGCGAGGGTGCTCGCGACCTCCTTGTCCAGCGCGGCCAGCCGCTTCAGGTACTGTCCGGCGCCGCGCTCGTAGGCCTCGCGGCCGTCCGGGTCGGCCTTGGCCAGCTCGGCCTCGACACGCCGCACGTAGGCCTCCGCGTTGGCGACGTCCGCCCAGGCGTGCGGGTCCATCTCGCCGTGCACGTGCTTGCCGATGACGGCCTGCGGCAGCACCCAGATGTCGGCTCCGGGCGCGCCGAGGAAGCGGTACGCCTGCTCCTTCGGCACGGTGTCCTTCGCCTTGTCCGGTACGGACACGGCGACCTCGTCCGCCGGGTGGTGCACCGTGCCGCCGGTCCTCTCGTCGTCCGTCCGTACGGACAACTGGTGCTTCTCGGCATTCAGCGCGACATCGGCGTGGCCGGTGCCGAGCAGCTTCTTCCCCTCGGCGCCCGCGTCGCCCATGCCGCCCACCGCGAACGTGATGGTCCCGCTGCCGGACTCGGTGCGCTCGCCCTCCAGGGACTCGATCTCTCCTCGGACAGCGAGCTTGTACGTACCGGGCTTGGTGAACACCCAGTTGACGTGGGTGTGTGCCTCGGGCGGCAGGGTGAAGGAGTCCTTGGCGTCGAGGCCGTCGGCTGAGTCGATGTAGCTGCGCGGGGTGCCGAGCGTGTCGGTGAGGTAGACGTGCAGATCGCCCGGCCCCTCCAGCTCCGTGGCGGTGATACGGACCTGTGCTCCGTCTCCGGCGACCTCGCCCTCCACCGCCCAGCCGAGCCAGAGCACGTCCAGGCCGAGGTCCTCCTCCAGCTTGATGACCGTGCCGCCGTACTGCTCCAGCTTCTCGCTGATCGGCACCTTGGGCGTGCCCTTACGGGCGTTGCTGTGCACCATCTTCATGATCCCGGGCTCCTCCAGCAGCAGCCCGTTGCTGAAGACGAGGTCGGCCTTGGCGACCTTGGCGGCGTCGCCGGGGCTCGGTTCGTAGGAGTGGGGGTCGCCGTGGTGCGGCACGATCGAGGTGACCTCGACCCGGTCGCCGCCGACCTGGCGGACCAGGTCGGCGATGATCCCGGTCGTCGTGGACACCGTCAGCTTGTCACCGTCCCCGCCCGCGCCCGCACCGCCGCATCCGGCGAGCAGTGTGGTGGCGGCGAGCAGGGCGGTCGTCGTGCGTAGGACGGTTGTCGTGGTGCGTAGGGGCGCCCGCTCGGGGGCTGGTCTCGGGGCCCGCATGGGGGCTCCTCCTTCTTCTTCAGACCTGTGGGCCCTGGTCAGGGCCGATGGGTCGCGTGCGGCGGACCGGGGGCTGCCACGACTCCGGTCCGCCGCACGCGGGGTGCGTCAGCCGACGCGACGGTGGCGGCGTACGGCGAGGAAGGCGGCCGCACCCGTGAACACCGCGGCCAGCGCCGCGGCGAACGGCACCAGCACGCCCGCGCCCGTGGCGGCGAGCCCGCCCCCGCTCACGCTCCCGGTCGAACCGCCGGCCGAACCGGTGCTGCCGCCCCCCGAGCCGCCCGTTCCGCTGCCGCCGCCGCTCGGCGAGCCGGACGCGGACGGCGGCACATCGGCCGAAGGAGCGGCCGACGCCGACGGCGAGCCGCCGGCGGTGGAGGTGGCGGTGCCGGACGGCGAGGCGGTGACGGTGGGCGTCGCCGTGGGCTCGCCGCCCGCGCCCGGGGGCACGGTCGACGGGTCGACGTCACCCACCGCCCACGCCAGGGTCTCGGTGTCGCTGACCTTGGTGCCGTCGGCGAGAGTCGCGCCGACGGTGAAGGTCAGGCGGTACACGCCCTCCTTGGTGAAGGTCCAGTTCCAGTGGCTGTGCGCGTGGACGGAGTGCGGGAGGCCGTCGGGCAGCCCGTCGCCGCTGTTGAGCCTGACGTCGACGGAACCGAACGAGTCCGAGTTGAACACGGCCACCGCGCCCGGCCCTTGCACCTTGTCGAGCCGGTAGGTGATGTCTCCGTCGATGTCGGCCCTGGCGTACTCCTCGGTGCTCCAGCCGGGCCACACCAGCCCGTCGATCTGCTGCAGCGGCAGCCACCACACGGGGTCGCCGGCCTTCCCCAGGAACCCGTGCCCCTCGGGGACCCGCCGCTTGGCCGCGGGCTTCACGTGCAGCACGACCTCGTCCGGCTCGTACCACTCGTGGTCGGACGCCGTGCCTTCTTTGATCTGGAACCGCAGCGAGCCGTCCACCGGCCGGGCGGCGAGGTCGATGTGGCCGTTGTCGATGACGTGCCCGGTGGGTGCGGTGGCGGTCGGGGTCGTGCTGTTCGACGGCGCGGCCGAACCCGTCGGGTTGCCAGGAGTCGGGGTCGTGCCGTCGCCCGGCAGTACCTCGGCCGGGTCGGTGTCGTCGCCGACGACCACGGCGAGGGTCTCGGTGTCGCTGACGCCGCCGACGGTCACCGTGAGGGTGAGCCGGTAGACGCCCTCTGCCGTGAACGCCCAGGTGGGGACGGCGCGTTCCTGGTCCGCGGTCAGAGTGAACGAACGGTGCGCGCTGTCACCGCTGTTGAGGTGCTGCACCGCGTTCTCGTCGTTGTTGTCCATGTCGCGGGTGTAGGTGTAGAGCGCGAAGTGCCCGGGGCCCTCGAAGCCCGAGAGCTTCACCTCCGTGTCGCCGCCCGCCTCGGTGCCGTTCCAGCCCGGTTCCGGGGCGAAGATCTGGCCCGCGTTGTGCCAGCCGTTGAGGAAGTAGGCGTCGACCAGATCCCCGATGATCGGGTACGCCGGTGAGATCACGGACTCCTTGGTCGCCGGTCCGGCGTGCACCACGATGTCGGAGGGGTCGCGGGTGGTCTCCGTGTCCCCGCCGCGGTCGTCGAGCTGCAACTCCGGCTTGCCGTCGACCAGCCGGGGAGTGAGGTCGAACTCGCCCTCGCCGAGGACGACGGCACCGCCGGCGGCGCGGGCTCCCCCGCTGCCGCCGACGGCCAGCCCTGCCGCGCCCATGAGCACCGCGGTCGCCGCGGTCACCGCCGCGGCGGTGAAGGCGCGTCTGCTTCCGCGCGTCAGGGCTCGCATCACGAGCTGACGACGACGGTGTACGTCTCGGTGGCGGACTCCGTCACGCCGCCGGCCGTGCCCTGGACGCGAAACGTCAGCTTGTACGTGCCGGCCTCCTCGAAGGCCCAGTTGGCGTGGTTGTGCGTGCCCACGCCGAAGGGCCGGGACTTGAAGTTGGTCGTGTTCGGGTTGCTGTCGTACCAGCGGGTTCCGCTGCTGTCGTAAACGCTGAAGTCGTCGGTGGCGGCACCGTTGCGGGTGGCGCTCACGAGCCGGTAGGTGACGGTGTTGTTGGCGAAGACGCCGGTGGTGAGGTGCTCGGTGGAGACGCCGGGGAACAGCACCCCGGCCGCGTCGGCCTCGGCCTCGGTGTCCGGCAGCAGCCAGATCTGGCTGCCGGAGCCGAGGAAACCGAGGCCCGGGTTGGCGACCTTCGCCGCCGCCGGCACCGACAGGGTCACGTCGGCCGGCTCGTACTCGGTGCCGTTCTCCTCGTCGTGGACGTGCAGGTGCAGGTCGGCGCCGTCCCACTCGGCGTCGAGGACGTCGACGTGGCCGCTGCTCAGGGTGGTGGCGGCGAAGGCGGAGGTGTGGAGACCGGCCGTGGCGAGCGCGGCGGCGGCGATGCCTGTGACGGTCAGCAGGCGTCTGCGGGTACGCAAAAGAAACCCCCCATGAGTCATGTTCATGCCCCCTCGGACATGTCATTACGATAATCATTTTCATGAAGGGTTGGCAACGACATCGTGGTGGCGCTTGGGACCACTTGTGCGCGTCCGGTAGGTGCCCACCAGTCGGCAGCCGATGTAGATCGTGAACGAGATGGTGGTGACGTACGGGCTGATGGGGATGCTGCTGCCCAGGGCGAGCAGGATCCCGCCCTCGATCGAGGTCACCGCGAAGGCCACGCTGAGCACCGGCAACAGCACCGGGGAGGCCGTGATCCGGGCCGCGGCGGCCGCGGGGGTGACGACGAGCGTCAGGACCAGCAACGCCCCGACGATCTGCACCGACAGCGCGACCGCGAGCCCCAGCACGAGCATGAAGGCGAAGGACAGTCCCCGCACCGGGACGCCACGCGCCTCGGCCACTTCCGGGTCGGCACTGGCGAACGCCAGCGGCCGCCACATGAACATCAGCGCCACGAGGACGACGGCCGCGGTACCGAGAAGCCAGGACATCTGCGGGGTGTCGACGGCGACGATCTGCCCCGTGAGTATCCCGAACTTGTTCGCCGCCCGCCCCTTGTACAGGGCGAGGAACAGCACGCCGAGGCCGAGGCCGAACGGCATGAGCGTGCCGATCACCGAGTTGCGGTCCCGGGCCCGGGACCCGAGCAGGCCGATCGCTCCGGCCGCGATCAGCGACCCGACGATCGAGCCGCCCACGATGTTCACGCCCAGCAGCAGCGCGGCCGAGGCGCCGGCGAACGACAGCTCGCTGATGCCGTGCACCGCGAACGGCAGGTCCCGCATGATCACGAAGACTCCCACCAGGCCGCCGACCAGGCCGAGTGCGACGCCGGCGATGAGGGAGTTGCGGACCAGGGTGAGCAGTTCGCCGTAGTGGTCGAAGTTGAAGATCTGCTGCCAGATCCCGTCGGCGAGGGTCATGGCCGTACTCCGTGCGGCGGCTCGGGGTGGTGCGGCGGCTCGGCCACCTCGTCGGGCACGCCCACGACCGTGATCCGGTCCCGGACGCGGACGACGTCGATCTGCGTGCCGTACAGCTGTGAGAGCGCCTCGGAGGTCAGCACCTCGTCGGGTGTGCCGACGCGGTAGCCGCCGCGGGCCAGGTAGAGCACGCGGTCCACCAGGCCGAGCACGGGGTTGATCTCGTGGGTCACGAAGACCACGGCCGTGCCGTGCGAGCGGCGCCGGTCGTCCACCAGTCGCGTCACCGCCCGCTGATGGTGCAGGTCGAGGGAGAGCAGCGGCTCGTCGCAGAGCAGGATGCGCGGGTCGGTCGCCAACGCCTGCCCGACGCGCACACGTTGACGTTCGCCGCCGGAGAGCAGGCCGACGGGCACGTCCGCGTAGGCGGCGGCCCCGACCGATGCGAGGACCTCGTCCACGCGGCGGCGGACGGCGCGCGAGCGCAGCCGGGGACCGAAGCCGTGTCCGTCGATGCCGAAGCGGACCAGGTCCCGGGCGCGCAGCATCGCGTGGGCGGACAGGGTCGCCTGCTGCGGGACGTAGCCGATGTGCCGGCTGCCCCTGCGGGGCGGGCGGCCCAGGACTGTCAGCGTGCCCGCGGACAGCTGCCGCCCGCCCAGCACGGCGCGGACCAGGCTGGTCTTGCCCGATCCGTTCGGCCCGAGCACGGCCAGGAACTCACCCGGTCGTACGTCGAGTTCGAGGCCCTGCCACAGCACGCGCCCGCCGTAGGAGAGGGCCGCACCACGCAGGCTGATCACCGCGGCGTCCGCGCCGCGGTCCGGGTCATCCGTCCTGCCCTCGCGGGCACGGGGCAAGGAGGCCACGGGGCCACCTCACTTTCCCAGCGCGCTCGCGAGCGCGTCGACGTTGGCGGTCATCCAGCCGATGTAGTCCTCGCCCTCGGGAAGCGTCTCGGTAACGGGGACGACGGGAATCCCCGCGGTCCTGGCCGCCTGCTCGACCCTGTCGGTCTGCGGGCCGGAGGTCTGCTCGTTGTGGACCAGCGCCTCGACCCTCCTCTCGGTGAACAGCGCCAGCGTGTCCCGCAGAGTCCTCGGCGAGACGTCGTCACCCTCCTCGATGGCGTCGCTGAACTCCTCCGGTGTGGCGTTCTCCAGCCCGCCGGCCTCGATCATGTACAGCGGTACCGGCTCGGTGATGGCCACGGGCTCGCCGCCGTGGTCGGTCCTGATCTGTGCTTCCCTCGTCTCCAGCGACTTCAGCTCCGCTCTGAAGGCGTCCGCGTTCCTGGTGAACGTGGCAGCGCCGTCCGGGTCGGCCTCGCCCAGAGCGGCGGCGATGCGGTCGGCGAGCCTGGCGACCGTCGGGAGGTCGTACCAGACGTGCTCGTTGAGCTCCGCACCCGCCGGGGCCGACTTCCCGGAGACCTTGACCGCGTTGACGACCTCGGCGGACGAGTTGTCGCTGCTCTTCAGCATCCTGTCGATGAAGTCGTCGTACCCGCCGCCGTTTTCGACGACGACCTTCGCCTTGGTCAACGCCAACTGGTTCTGCGTGTTGGCCTCGTAGGAGTGCGGGTCCTGGTCGGGTTCGCTGATGATCGAGGTGACCTTCACCTGCCCGCCGCCTATCCGCTCGACGATGTCCCCGTAGACGTTCGTCGAGGTCACCACCGGGACGGCGGACGAGGCGGCGGGGTTCTGCGAGGTTCCGGTGTCGCTGCCGGAATCGGACGGGTTGCCGCAACCGGCCAGGAACACCAGGCAGATGCCGACCGTGAGCGACGCCGGATGCCGGGACGAGGACGCGCGCATGGAGGATCCTCCTCCGCCGATGAGGTGAGTCGTCCGCCGAGCTCGACATGGAAATCCTTACCAAGAACGTAACTCGCGTGGGCTCGGTCTGCGCGGCCACGGCTGATCAGGAACGACTCGCGCGCGATGTCCGCCCCGGGGCGAGAATGGATGTACCGCCTCGAAGCGGAGGAATCCGCTCCGCGGAAGGAGAGCATGATGCATCCCGCCGCTTTCGCAGGTGCGGCCGTGGGCCGCATCACGCACTACGTCCTGTCCGGAACCGCCGGCGTACTGGTTCTGCGGGGAGCCGCCAAGGCCGCGCCCCGGGCGAAGCCCGCGGCCCGCAGGCTCCTGGTCAGCGGTATCGCGGGCGGCATCACGACGGGGCGACGGCTCGGAGAGGCTGCTGAGGAGGCCCGCCTGAAGGCCGGCGACCTGCTGGCGGAGGCCAGGGAGCGACTGGGTGAGGAGGCGCCGCCGCCCTCGGCGGTCGGTGTCGAGGGGCACGGCCACGACCACGAGCACTGAGAGGCGGTCGCCATGTCCGGCACGTCCGCACCCGGCGACGTACCCGTGCCCGGTAACGGCTCCGAGCCCGCTCCCGCCTCACCGCCCGCTCCCGCCTCCGACGCCGGCGTGGTGGTGCGTTCCGCCGCCGCGGGCCGCGTCCGGCTGACGGTTCCGTGGCTGCGGGCGCGGCCCGGCTGCGCCGGCGTCGTCGACGAGCGATTCACCGATCTGCCGGGCTTCAGGGCGCTTCGCATCTTCCCGCGGACCGGCGCGGTGATCGTCTGGGTGCAGTCCGACCTGGTCGACGTGGACCGGCTGGTCGCCGCCCTCGCCGAGGCGCCGCCGCCGGGAGTGCCCGCCAGGGCCAGCCGGTCGGTGCCCGACTCCTCCACCGGGGAGGTCGCGCGGCTGGTGGTCGGCGGTGCGGTGCTCGCTCTGGTGGGACTGCGGCGACTGCTCGGCCGGCCGCCGTGGACCCCGGCGGGATCGGCCGGTTTCCTCGGCGCGGTGACCGTCTTCACCGGGCTGCCGTTCCTCCGCGGTGCCCTGCGCAGCCTTGGCGGCAGACGCCACGCGGGCACCGATCTGCTGGTGACGACCGCGACCGTGATCTCGCTCGTGCTGCGCGAGAACGTGGTCGCGCTGATGGTGCTGTGGCTGCTCAACATCGGCGAGTTCCTGCAGGCCATCACTCTGCGGCGGACCCGGCGCGCCATCGAGGAACTGCTCTCCATCGGCGAGGAGCGGGTCTGGCTGGTCCGCGACGGCGTGGAGGTGGAGGCCGACCTGACGGAGGTCAGGACCGGGGACGTGGTCGCCGTCTACGAGCACCACCGCATCCCCGTCGACGGCATCGCCGAGTCCGGCGAGGCGCTGGTGGACCAGGCGGCGATCACCGGCGAGGCGCTCCCGGTGTACGTGCAGCCCGGCACCGAGGTGTACGCGGGCACCCTCGTCTCCACCGGCTCCGTGCACGTACGGGCCACCTCGGTCGGACAGGACACCGTCGTCGGGCGCATCATCACCCGGGTCGAGGAGGCGCAGGCCGACCGGGCCCCGATCCAGACCGTCGCCGCCGCCTTCACCCGCCGCTTCGTGCCCGTCTCGTTCGCCCTCGCCGGGATCACGTACGTGCTGACCCGGGACGCCCGGCGGGCGATGACGATGCTGCTGATCGCCTGTCCCTGCGCCGCGGGCCTGGCGACCCCCACCGCGATCAGCGCGGCCATCGGCAACGGCGCCCGCCGGGGGACCCTCATCAAGGGCGGCACCCACCTCGAAGGCATCGGCCGCGTCACCGCCGTGGTCTTCGACAAGACCGGCACGCTCACCCTGGGGCGGCCCCTGGTCACCAGCGTGGTGACGCTCGACGAGAGTGTCACCGCCGACGAGGTACTGAGCCTGGCGGCCTCCGGCGAACTGCACGCACGCCACCCGCTCGCCGAGGCCATCGTCCGCCGCACCGAGGAACAGCACCTGCACATCCCCATCCACCAGGCCTGCGAGGTCGTCCTCGGCATGGGCGTACGTGCCGAACTCGACGGCAGCCGCCTGCTGGTGGGCAGCCCCGCCCTGCTGCGCCGCCACGGCCTCGAACTCTCCGCAGTGGCCCAGGACTGGACGAGCCGGCTGCGCGCCGCCGGCGAGACCGTCATCTGCCTCGCCCACGAAGAGAAACTGATCGGCATGCTCGGCCTGTCCGACGCCGTACGCGGCGGAGCCGACACCGTCGTCCGCCAGCTGACCGACCTCGGAGTCACCCGCATCGTGCTGCTGACCGGCGATGCCCCCGAGACCGCTCAGGCCGTGGCCGACGCCCTCGGCATCACCGAGGTCCACGCCCACGCGCTGCCCGAAGCCAAACTCCAGCTGATCCGCGACCTCCAGGCCGGGGGACACAGCGTGGCGATGGTCGGCGACGGCACCAACGACGCACCCGCGCTGGCCCTCGCCGACGTCGGCATCGTCATGGGCGCCCACTCCTCCCACGTGGCGCTGGAGACCGCCGACATCGCCCTCGCCGGAAACGACCTGCGCCAGGTCGCGGCCGTCGTCGAACTCAGCCGGCACACCCTGCGCGTCGTACGGCAGAACTACACCCTGTCCATCGGCGTCAACCTCGCCGGCCTCATCGCGGGCGCGGGAGGCTCCATCAACCCCGTCCTGGCCGCCCTGCTGCACAACACCAGCAGCATCGCCGTGGTCGCCAACTCCGCCCGGCTCGTGGGCCACACCCCGCACCTGCCGAGCGACTCCGCCGCCCGGCTGCGCGCCGCACCACTCGAGGAACGGCGCGTGCGCTGACGCCGACCGCCCGGGCGCCTCCCCCACCTCGGTGACGACGACACCACCGCACTGATCCGCAGGCTCGTCTGGAAAGCTGATCCCATGACGGTGCCCGCCTCCCCCGAGTTCCTGCAGATAACCCGGCCGCACGAGATCACGCCGGACTTGAGAAGACAGCTGGTCGGCTGCTGGGAAGCCGTCATCAACGCGGGTGGCGCGGTGATCGCGCCCGGGATCCCCCTGCCTCCGGTCAGCGCGCGGGACGTCGGTCCGGCGGCGGAACGGCTCATCGCCGGACTCGACCCGGAGCGCAACCGGCTGCTCGTCGCCACCCTGGACGGATCACTCGCGGGCTGGCTGATCATCCGCCGGGACCTTCATCCCCTGATCGCGCACTGCGGGGTGGTCAACCACGTCCAGACCCACCCTCACTTCCGTCGACGAGGCATCGGCACCGCCCTCATGACCCGCGTCCGGGAGATCGCCGCCGAGGACATGAAACTGGAGCAGCTGCAGCTCAGTGCGCGAGGGGGACTCGGTCTGGAGCACTTCTACCGGAGTCTGGGATGGACGGAGGTGGGCCGGTGGCCCGGTGCACTGCGCGTGGCCCCTGGCGACGACCGTGACGACATCCTGATGTGCCTCAGTCTCTGAACTGGTGCACGCGCTCCTTCTCGGCCCGTCCGTTTCTCGTGAGTTCCCTGGAATCCCGCCGCTGAGAGCGCGCCGACAGACGCCACCCGCGTCGAGCCCGTCGAGTACGGTGCGTCCGTCGCCGTAGCCGAAGGAGACGCCGTCGAGTTCGATGCCGTACGTGTCCGGGAGCGGTGCCGGGGTCTCCGGCTGTGACAGCGGAGCGGCGGCCAGCACCTCGTCCGGGCGATCCGGGGTGCCCCGGGCGATCCGCAGGGATCCGCCCAACCCGGCGGCGGCGCTCATGGGTTCGACGAAGCGCACGGCGAGTACCAGCACCGCGATCAGCTCTCCCGCGCCGTCCGGTCCGCCGACCGCGAAGACCGTGCCGAGCAGCAGGACTCAGGTGAGGCAGAGCTGTACGGCGAGCGCGAAGCCCGCGATGCCGGGCACCCTGATGCGTACGGCGGCGCGCGCCTTCGCCCGCTGTTCGCGCGGGGCGGCGTCGAGGAGTTCATGGTCCTCGGCGGCCCGCCCGAAGGCGCGCAGCGCGGGCCGGCGGCGGGCGAACTCCACCAGCCGGTCCGCGGTCTCGGCAGCCGCGGCATGGGACTGCCGGTCGACCCGGGACATCAGCCGTCCCGACCAGCGGTACGCGGCGGCCGCGACGGGCGCCGCCACCAGCCTCAATAAGGCCGACTTGACTTCGCACGACGCCCCGCCGCAGCGGCCCGGAACCCGATAGCGAACCGACAGCTCCGCTTTACCCACGTCCTTCCGCGAACCAGTCAGGATTTCGGCATTGTCTGAACAGCCGGTCCCCAGGGGCCGTACCTCTCGACAGATCACGAATCCCCGGAAGGAACGTCAGCATGACCAGCGAATCAGTTCAGCCGATGTCAGGACCGAGCCGCCGTGCCGTCGTGACGGCGGTGGGCGCGGCAGGGCTCACCGTGGCGCTGACGGCGTGCGGGTCGGAGGACAAGGGGTCCGATGCGTCCACCGAACAGGGCGCCGCCGGTGGTGCGGCCCTCGCGAAGACCGCCGACATCCCCGAGGGAAGCGGCAAGATCTTCAAGGACGAGAAGGTCGTGGTCTCGCAGCCGGCCGCGGGCGACTACAAGGCCTTCTCCACGCTCTGCACTCACCGGGACTGTCCGATGGTGGACCTCAAGGACGACATCATCTCCTGCACCTGCCACGGCAGCCAGTTCTCCGTCCTCGACGGCAGTGTGAAGAAGGGGCCGGCGGTCCAGCCGCTGCCGGCCAAGCAGATCAGCGTCGAAGGCGACTCGATCACGCTCGCCTGACCCCGCGCGGGCGCGTGAGGCACGCCAGCACCTCGTCCGTGGTCGCGACCGTGGCGACCAACGCGAGGGTGTGGCGGATCATCGCGGGCGTGTAGTCGGAGGGCACTCCCGCGATGGCGTCGGCCGGGACGACGGCGGTGTAGCCGCGGTTCACGGCGTCGAACACGGCGTTGGGAACGGCCACGTTGGCCGAGACCCCGGTGACGATCAGCGTGCGGCAGCCGAGGTTGCGCAGCAGCGGGTCGACATCGGTGCCCTGGAGGGGCGACAGCCCGTGCAGGCGCCGTACGACGAGGTCCTCCTCGGCGACCTCGATGGGGGCCGCGACCCGCACCGCCGGAGTGCCGGACAGCTGCTGGACGGGCAGGCGTTCGGCGGCCCGGAACAGACGGGCGTTACGGCTGGCCCCGCGGCCGTCGGGGCGGCGCTCGGCGATGGCGTGGACGACCTGGACTCCGCCTTCGTGCGCGGCGGCCACCAGTCGGGCGATGTTGGCGAGCACCCCGCCGGCGCGTGCCTCCGCGGCGAGTTCGGGCAGGGCGCTGTCCGCTCCGACGACGCCCTCCTGGCACTCGACGGTGAGCAGCACGGTGGTCCGCGGATCGAGGAGTTCGCTGAGCTCTGCGTGCGCGGGCACGGTTCCCCCTGGGCGCCGGCGGCTGGGCGCGCGAGCGTAGCCACCATTGCGCACGGGCGGAAGAGAACTCATTCTTTTCTGACGTGTTGTCAGAGGATCTCCTCTGGCACGACGTGAGAGAAGAAGGAAAGAGGGGGAGCATGACCGTCACTCAGCAGCGCCGGGGCCGGAAGATCATGATGACGCCTGGTGAGCTGGACGATTTCCTCGTCACACAGCGCACCTGCCGGGTCGCCACGGTGTCGGCCGACGGCGCCCCGCATGTGAGCACCTTGTGGTTCGCCTGGGACGGCACCTCGATGTGGCTGTACTCGGTCGTGCGCAGCAAGCGGTGGACCGACCTGCGGCGCGACCCGCGGGTGGCGATCGTCGTGGACACCGGCGAGGAGTACGACGAGCTGCGCGGTGTCGAGCTGTCGGGCGCCGTCGAGTTCGTGGGCGAGATACCGCGCACCGGCGAGCTGCGCGCCGAACTCGACGTCGCGGAGACGTTGTTCGCCCGGAAGAACTTCGGCCTGGAGGAGATGCCGCACGACGGCCGGCACGCCTGGCTGCGTCTGACGCCGCAGAAGATCGTCTCCTGGGACTTCCGCAAGCTGGCGACGCAGTAGGTAAGACGCGCCCGGCCCCGGCACCCGACGCGGCCCGGGCTCAGCCGAGGCTCTCCCCCGCCGCCTGAAGGGCCTTCACCGCGGCCCGGATCGACGGGCGGCGGTCGGCGTCCGCCCGCCAGACCACGTACACGTGCCGCCGGACCCGCTGTCTGACGGGGACGGTCACGACCCCTGCGGGCACGGGACGGCGGCCGAGCAGCGGGGCGACGCACACGCCGAGTCCCGCGGCGACCAGCGCGAACTGGGTGTGGGTCTCGGCGGCGCGGTGGCCGACGAGCGGCTCGATGCCCTTCGAGCGGAGCGTGAACATCAGCCACTCGTGGCAGAACTCCCCCTCGCCCCAGGTGATCCACTCGTCGTCGGCGAAGTCGGCGAGGTCCACCTCCTCCCGCCCGGCGAGCCGGTGGCCCGCGGGCATGGCGACATCCGCGGGGTCGTCCATGATCGGTGCTTTGACCAGGCCGTCGGGCAGCGCCATCGGCTTGTTGTACCAGTCGAGCACCACGGCCAGGTCGAGGTCGCCGCGCACCACCCCGGCGATGCCGAGCTCGGGTTCCAGCTCGCAGGAGCGCAGCCGGAGCGCGGGATGCCGCTCGCGCAGCGCGGACAGCGCGAGCGGAAACAGGCCGCGGGCGGCTGTCGGAAAAGCCGACAGTCTCAGCTCGCCCACGACCTGTCCACGCTGCGCCTCCAGGTCCGACTGGGCGAGTTCGACCTGGGACAGGATGCGCGCGGCATGCTCGGCGAGCAGCCGGCCCGCGTCGGTGAGCCGCACGCCCCGGCCGTTCTTGGCGAGGAGCTGCTGGCCGACCTCCCGCTCCAGCTTGGACATCTGCTGGGAGACCGCGGACGTCGTGATGTGCAGCCCCTCGGCCGCGCCGCTGACCGAGCCGTGCCGGGCGAGGGCGTCGAGGGTACGGAGGCGCTCCAGGTTTAACATGTAAGCAATGCTACGCACTATCGGGTGTGAAATCTCGATTGTGCTACGAGGTTCCCGCTCGCCATCGTGGTGTCCATGAGCACCGCCACCACTCCCGGCCGGGTCACCACCCCCTCGCGCGACCGCCCCCGTCGCCGCCTCGACTGGCGCCTCCGCTTCGCCACCCTGTCCCTGATCTGGGGCTTCAGCTTCCTCCTCATCAAGGTGGGCACGGACGGGTACGCGCCGTTCCACGTCACGCTCGGACGGCTGGTGTTCGGTACGGCGGTACTGGCCGGCGCGATGGCGGCGCGCCGCGAGCGGCTGCCGCGCGGGGCGCGTACCTGGGGGCATCTGACGGTCGCCGCGTTCCTGCTCAACGCCCTGCCGTTCTCGCTGTTCGCGTACGCCGAGCTGACCATCCCGTCCACACTGGCGGGCATCTGCAACGCGACCTCGCCGCTGTGGGGCATGGCGCTGTCGCTGGTCGCCCTGTCGGAGGACCGCCCGACCCGGGTACGGGTCGCCGGGCTCGGGCTCGGCTTCCTCGGGGTGCTCACGGTGCTGGGCGCCTGGCAGGGCTTCCAGGGCCTGGACGCCACCGGCACGGCGCTGGCCCTGCTGGCCTCCCTCAGCTACCCGGTCGGCTGGATCTACGTCCGCCGCACCCTGGCCGGGACCAGCCACTCGCACCTGTCGATGACCGGCGCGCAACTGCTGCTCGCGACGGCCCAACTGGCCGTCGTCACCCCGATGTTCACGGCCCTGCCCACCACCCTGTCCGTCGGGCCGCTGCTGGCGATCGCCGCCCTGGGCGCACTGGGCACGGGCCTCGCCGTCCTCCTCCAGTACGGCCTGGTCGCCGAGGTCGGACCGACGACCGCCCAGATGGTCACGTATTTCATCCCGGTCATCGCCACGGCCGCGGGCGTCGCACTCCTCGGCGAGTCGCTCACCTGGTCGACCCCGGCCGGGGCGCTGATCGTCCTGACCGGCGCGGCACTTACGCAGGTCCGGCCCAAGCCTCGGGCGTAGAAGTCATGCCGAAGCCTCGGGCGTAGAGGTCCGGCCGGAGCCTCGGAGGCGGCCGGTTCGGGGCGAGACGCCGCAGCACCCAGCCGACTGGAGGACGCCGCGGACGAACCCCGGACCCCTCACACGTAACCGCGCGCCGGAGCCGGCCCGAGGGCCGAGGCGATCGCGTCGGCGAGCGCCTCGGTCTCGTCCTCGGTGAGCGTCGAGACGGTGACCCGGATGCCAGGCGGTGCGCTCAGCCGGAAGCGGGCGCCGGGGACGACGGCCCAGCCGGCGTGCAGCAGCCGGGCGACCGCACCGGTCTCCTCCGGCACGGGCACCCACACGTTCATGCCGCTGCGCCCGTGCGCCATGACACCGCGCCGGCCGAGCGCGTCGATCAGCGCGTCCCGGCGCTTCCCGTACGCCGCCGCCACCGCACGAGTGTCCACCGCCCCGTCCACCCACAACCGCACCAACGCCCGCTGCATCAGCCGGCTCACCCAGCCGGGCCCGAGCCGCTGCCGGCCGCGGACCCGGTCGACGGTGACGGCGTCCCCGGTGAGCAGGGCGAGGCGCAGATCGGGTCCGTAGGCCTTGGCGGTCGAACGCACGAACGCCCAGTGCCGGGTGGCTCCGGCCAGGGGATGGAGGGGCACCTCGAGGATGCCGTGCCCGTGGTCGTCCTCGATGAGCAGGGTCTCCGGGTACTCCTGGAGCACGGACCGCAGGGCACGCGCGCGCGTGGCGCTCACCGCGGCGCCGGTCGGGTTCTGCGCCCGGTCCGTGACGATCAGGGCACGCGCCCCGGCCGCCAGGGCGTGGCGTACGTCGTCGGCGTACGGCCCCTCGTCGTCGAGGCCGACGGGGACCGTGCGCAGTCCGAGCGCCGGGACGAGGTCCAGGGTCCTGCCCCAGCCCGGGTCCTCGACGGCGACGGTGTCGCCGGGTTTGAGGTGGGCCGCCAGGACCCGCTCGACGGCGTCGAGCGCTCCGGAGACCACGACGAGCGGCCCTTCGGGCACCCCGTCGGCGTCGAACCGGTCCCGGGCGATCCGGGCCAACTCCGGATCCACGGGCTCCTCGCCGTACAGGACCGGAGCACGGTCGCCCTCGGCGGCCGCCGCGGCGAACGCCTCCGCGAGGGCCGGCAGCAGGGCCGGATCGGGATTGCCGCTGGACACGTCGCGCACGCCTTCCGGCACGTCCACCCTGATGCTGTCCCGCCCGGTCGTGGCCGGTACGGCCCGCACCCGGCTGCCGCGTCGGCCCGCGGTCTCGATGACCCCGCGCTCGCGCAGCGTCCGGTACGCGGCCGCGACCGTGTTGGGATTCACCCCCAGCCGCTCCGCCAACTCCCGCATAGGCGGCAGCAGTTGACCCGGTCGCAGCTCACCGCTCCCCACCGCCCCCTCGATGCTCGCGGAAATGTCCGCTGCGCGACTCCCGCTGATCCGATACTCTCCTAGCACAAACATTATTATGCACTAGTGCAATGGAGAGCGCCATGCAGGGGACCACGCAGACGCCGTCGCAACCCGCCGCCGCCTACACCCCCACCGACCGCACCGTCCCCACCCGCTCGCCGGACCGGGCCTCGTACGACAGGGAACTGGTGCACTCGATCCTCGACGAGGCCTACGTCTGCCACCTCGGCTTCGTCCGCGACGGCGCGCCGGTCGTGCTGCCCACGCTGTACGCCCGGGTCGGCGAGCGGCTCTACGTGCACGGCTCGACGGGCTCGCGCCCGCTGCGGGCGGCCGGCCAGGCCGACCCGGGCCTCCCGGTCTGCCTGACCGTCACGCACGTCGACGGACTGGTCCTGGCCCGCTCGGCCTTCCACCACTCGATCAACTACCGCTCCGTGGTGGTGCACGGCGTCGCTCACGACGTGACGGACCCCGAGGAGAAGCGACAGGCCCTGGACGCACTGGTCGACCACGTCGTGCCGGGCCGCTCCGCCGATTCACGGCCGGCCAACAAGAAGGAACTGGCCGCCACCGCCGTGCTCCGCCTGGACCTGGACGAGGTCTCCGCAAAGCTCCGCACCGGCGGCGTGAACGACGAGCCGGAGGACCTCGACCTTCCGCACTGGGCCGGTGTGGTCCCGGTGCGGAAGACCTACGGCGCTCCGATCGCCGACCCGGATCTGGCCCCCGGCACCGAACTGCCCGACTACTTGAAGGCGCTGTAAGGGGCGTGGGGCTGTGCTGCCCGCCCCGTCGTCACACGAGCATCACCGGCTCCTCGGCCTTCACGCCGCGCACTTCTCCCACCGCGAGCCCCACGACCGAACCGAGCATCAGCGCGGTGCCGGCCAGCGTCGCCACCGTGAGGTGCTCACCGAGCAGGACGACGGCGAGCACCGCCGCGCTCACCGGCTCCAGCAGCATGATCACCGAGACGGTGGCCGACCGCACGACGGCCGCGCCCGCGAAGTAGAGGCCGTAGGCCAGGGCCGTGGGGACGGCGGCGACGTACGCCAGCAGGACCAGGACCCGGCCGGGTTCCTCGGTGTGCGGCAGCAGCCCCTCGGCCAGGGCGAACGGCAACAGGCACAGACTCGTGACGGCGAAGGCCCAGACGGTCGTCCGGGAGGCGTCGGCCTCGCCGTCACGGCCCCACCGGCGGGTGAGCAGCGTCATCACGCTGTACCCGGCCGCGGACAGCAGCGCGAGCAGCACACCCCACGGGCGCAGGGTCGTGCCCCCGCCGCCGAGGACGAGGACCGCGAGCCCGGCGAGGGCACCCGTGACGGCGGCGGTTCCGCCCCGGCCGAGGCGCTCGGCGAGCGTCAGCCGGGCGCCGAGCGCGATGAGCACGGGCCCGGCGCCCAGGGTGACGACCGTGGCGACGGCGAGGCCGGTGACGGAGACGGCCGCGAAGTAGGCCGTCTGGAACACCGCGAGCCCGAGTCCGGTGACTCCGGCCCGCAGTGCCCGGCGGCCCAGCGGCTCGCGTACGGCGGCCTGGGCGCGCGGCCGGACGAGACGGACCGCGAGCAGCAGCACGAGTCCGGCGGCGCAGCGCCAGAAGGAGAGGGCGACGGGCCCCATGTCACTGGCCTGGTAGACCAGTGAGGCGGCCGCGCCCGCGGTGCCCCAGGCGGCACCGGCGACGATCAGATAGAGGAGGCCTCGCCCTACGGGCAGGCCGGAGACAGTGTTCGACACGTGTTCTCTCCGCAGACGCGCACGGCGCGCCGCGCGGCATCGGCGGCGGCTGGTGCGCGGAAGTTCGGGAAGGGCCCCGGATCACGTCGGATCAGCGGGGTCCGCGGACTTCGTCTGCGGGCAGCACCGTTCGGCCCGGCGGTGACACGCCGGGCGCGGATTCCGGAGGGCCCGCCTCAGGCGGCCGGAGGCGGAAGAACGAGTGCGTTCGAAGGCATGATCGGCACCCTATGCGGCCCTGCCGGGGCGGGACAACTTCCTTTCCGGGCCGCCGCTCGCCACCGGCCCTTCGGAGCCCTTCGCGGGCGTCGAGGACTGCGCGATGAACGCGCCCACCAGCACGATCGCACCACCGGCGAGCTGCGGCGCCGACAGGTGCTCGCCCAGCAGGACCCAGGCCAGGACGGTGGCGATGACCGCTTCGAGACAGGCCACGACACCGGCGACCTGCGGGGAGAGCCGGCGCACGGCGAGCACACCGGTGACGTACGCGACGACCGTGGCGACGAGGACGATCCAGGCCAGCAGGGCGACCGCGGCGACGGGTGTGCCGTCCATGCGCGCGGTGCCCGTGAGCACGGCCCAGTCCATGTTCCAGGGCCGGGCGACGACGGTCAGCACGGCCGCGCCGACGAGCAGGCCGTAGGCGATGACGCCGAGCGGGTCGGGCGCCTCGTCACCGGCGTCGCTGCCCTGGTCGGCGAGGACGAAGTAGCCGACCTGGCAGCAGGCCGCGCCGAGGGCGAGCAGCAGCCCCAGGGCGTCGAAGCCGAGCCCCGACCAGATCTCGACGACGCACGCGAGTCCGCCGACGGCGAGGACGACACCGACCGCCGCGGCACGCGTCACGGGCCGACGCTGCACGAACCGCACCCAGCCCAGCACGAGGGCGGGCGCCAGGTACTCGATGAGCAGCGCCACCCCGACGGGGATACGGGAGAGCGCGGCGAAGTAGCAGGCCTGGACACCGGCGACGGCCAGCAGTCCGAACCCCGCGAGCAGTCCCGGGCGGCGGCGCAGCAGCGCGCGGTGGCGCACGGCGAGCGGCAGCATCACCAGGGCGGCCCCGGCGACGCGCAGCCAGACCACGTGCAGCGGGTCCAGGCCCGCCTCGATCAGCGGCTTGGCCGCGACACCGGATCCGCCGAAGGCGACCGCGGACAGGAGCGCGAGGCCGAGGCCCACGCCCTTGCCGTGCCTGCTGGGGCTGCTGGGGCTGCTGTCAGACGTACGCACCGGCACATGATGACAGGCCACGTCAGGAGCGTCACCCTCCATGGCACCTGTCTCACTGCCTGGACGGGACGAGCGGCTCCGTGAAGGGCCGGTCAGTAAGGGGCTTCGCCGCCCTTGACGCACTCCTGATGCGGTCCGACGCGTTCCTGATGCAGGTCGACGCACTCATGAGGCCGGTCGGGCCGGCCGTCGAGCCGGGCGAGCACCTCGTGCGGGTCGATCCCGGCGCGGTGAAGCACCTCGACCGCGCGCGCCTGCGCGTCGACGACGATGGCCGCGAGCAGGTCGACGCCGCGGGCCGGGCCGCCGTACCGGGCGGCGCGTGCACAGGCGTACTCCATCGAGGCAGCGGCCAGCGGTGAGAAGCCCGCGGTCTCCGTCACGACGGGGACGGCGCCGGAGTCCTCCACGCCGCTCTGCCAGCGCAGGCCGTAGCCGATGCTGCGCTGGACGAGGTAACCGAGCAGCCGCGCGATCTGCGGCCCGTCGCCGACGACGGCACGCGCCTCGGGGCCGGACTCCAGCAGCGAGTGGAGCAGATGGGCCGTGTCGATCTGTCGGTCCCCGTCCCTGACCGCTCTCCGGCGGGCACCGGTGAGCACCGATGCCAGCTCGGCACTGAGCCTGGCATCGTTCTCCGCGCGGTGGATGCCGTGCTCATGGGCCGACTGGCGGGGGATACGGGGTTGCACATCCCCCACCCCATCAGTCCCGAGAGCGCGGGTCATCCTCGGAGGGAAGCATTTTCGCGTCCCACAGAAAGTGGACATCGCGGGCCGGATCTCCTCCTTACGGAGGACATCAGACTGTTTCACCCGACGGCTCCGACACGGGCTGACAGTTCGTCAGTATTGAACATCGAGGCCGTCACGGCTACGTTCCGCGACAACCAGCCCGAGGTGAAGAGGGGGTCGCATGGCCGAAGTCAGCACGGAGGCACGCATCGGGGCACCGGCCGAGAAGGTGTGGGCGAAGCTCACGGACTGGACCGCGTACGGCGAGTGGAACGCGACCCACACGAGCTTCCCGGCGGGCGGCCCCGAACCCCTCGAAGTGGGCGCGACGTTCCGGGAGAACATGCGGCTCATGAACTTCCCGGCCGAGGTGGAATGGACCGTCGAGGCACTGGAACCGGGCAGGGTGCTCGCCCTCCGCGGCAAGGGCCCGATGGCCGTGACCGTCGCGACGCGCTACACCCTCACGCCCGACGGCGACGCGACGACGGTCCGCATCGACGGCGCGTTCACGGGCGCGACGGTGTCGCTGATGGCGGGCAAGCTCAAGGACTCGGCCACGGCCGCCCTGAACGAGTCGCTGCGCAGGCTGGACGGCCTGGTGACCTGACCCCGGGCACCGGCCACGGCACCTTCCCGGCACAAGCCGAGGCGCCCCGTGGATCACTCCACGGGGCGCCTGCTCAGCGCCGTACTCGGACGGCGCTCGATCCTCAGTCCTCGTCGGCGAGGATCAGATACAGCTTCTTGCGGGCTTCGTTGATGACGCCGAGCGCCTTCTCCCGCTGCTCCTTGGTGCCGGTCTTCCAGACCTGGCCGAAGGCCTCCATGAGACCGAAGCCGGCCTGGCGGATCTCGCCGAGAGCCTCCCAGTCGACCCCGCGGCCGGCCTCCTCCCAGGGCACGTCGGGCCCCTCTTCGGCCGCGGCGCGGCCCGCCTCGGTGAGCGAGAACAGCTTCTTGCCGCCCTCGGACTCACTCACGATCAGCCCCTCGTCCTCCAGCAGCTGGAGGGTGGGGTACACCGAGCCGGGACTGGGCTTCCACGCCCCGCCGCTGCGCTCGGCGATCTCCTGGATCATCTCGTAGCCGTGCATCGGCCGGTCCTTCAGCAGGGCCAGGATCGAGGCCCGTACGTCACCGCGCCGCGCCCTTCCCCTCGGCCCGCCGCGCCCTCGTCCACCCCAGGGCCCGGGACCGAAGCCCGGACCACCGGGCCCGCCCCAGCCGGGACCGCCCGGCCCGAAGGGCCCGAAGGCCGCACGCAGTCCGTCGAAACCGCCCCGGCCGTGACGGGGTCCGCCGCGGCCATGCCCGTGCTCGAATCCGTGAGTATGCATCGCAAACACTCTCCATTCCATCGTTGATCTGTCGCGATGCTTCAACGATATATCGCTAGTGTTCGCATAGCAAGACCCGGATCGGATCCTGCCGTCCGTCAGGCCTTCCGCACGTGGGTGGTGTCGACGCCGAGGAGGGTCCCGTCGACGCCGGTCGGCACGATGTCCGGCACAGGGGTGCCCCGCTCGTCGACCAGGAGGGAGTGAGCCTCTCCGGGAGCGAAGGCATGACGCTCCCCCCACTGCCGCAGGGTGACGATGACCGGGAAGAGATCGCGGCCGGCGTCGGTGAGCACGTACTCCTGACGGCGGCCCGATGGTGCGGTGCGTTGAGCGAGGAGCCCGTGAGCGGTGAGCTTGCGGAGGCGATCCGTGAGGATGTTGCGGGCGATGCCCGTCCGCCGCTGGAACTCGGTGAACGATCGCGCCCCGTCCATCGCGTCACGGATGACGAGAAGGCTCCACCTGTCGCCGACGAGATCGAGCGTGCGAGCGACGGGGCAGTCGGGGTCGGTCCAGGACATGACACCTCTCAATGAGTTGCGAAGTGAAACCATCATGCCGTACGGTCAAATCAGTTGCAGATTGCTACTGATTCCGATCGGAGTGCAATGAACGCATGGCGGCGCTTACTCCTCGCGATGGTGTGTGGTGTCGCCGTGGCGAGCATCTATGCCGCGCAGCCGGTTCTGGAGGCGATGGGACGCGATCTCGGTGTACCGGCAGAGCTCACCGGGTGGATCGTCGCGACCGGCCAGTTCGGCTATCTGGCAGGACTGGCGCTGCTGGTGCCGCTCGGCGATGTGGTCGACAGGCGCCGGCTCATCGCCGGGCACCTGGCCGTCACCGCAGTGGGCATGACCCTGACGGCCTCGGCGTCAGCCGCGTGGGTGGCGTTCGCGGGGCTCGCGGCGGCTGGGGTGTTCGCGGTAGTGGTGCAGACCACGGTGGCCTACGCCGCGGCGGTGTCGCCGCCTGGCGAGCGCGGACGCAACATCGGTGTCGTGACCTCGGGCGTCGTGGTCGGCATCCTGGGTGCGCGGGTGGTCACCGGCACGCTCGCACAGGCGTGGGGCTGGCGAAGCGTCTACGCCTTGCTCGCGGTGCTGTCACTCGGGCTCGCACTCCTCGTCCTCGTGGCACTGCCGTCAGAGGAACGCCCCGGCCCACCCGTGGGATACAGGCGTGTCGTCGTCGCGCTCGGCGGACTGTTCGGGCAGCGCGTCTTCCTGACGCGCGGGCTCATCGCGTTCTTCTTGTTCGCGTCGTTCGGAACCCTGTGGAGCGGACTGTCCCTGCCGCTGGCGGACACGCCGTGGCAGTTGAGCGAGAGCCGGATCGGACTGTTCGGCATCGCCGGACTCGCCGGCGCACTGGGCGCGGCACGCGCGGGACGGTGGGCGGACGCGGGGCGGGCGGCTCCGGTCACCGGTCTCGCGCTCGCCCTGCTCGTCCTCTCCTGGGCAGCGATCGCGCAGCTGCCGTGGTCCCTGTGGCTCCTCATCGTCGGAATCGTGCTTCTCGACTTCGCGGTCCAGGCCGTGCACGTGAGCAACCAGCACCTGCTCACCGCCGCGCATCCGGATCGCGTCAGCAGCGTCATCGGCGGCTACATGGTCTTCTACTCACTCGGCTCCGCCCTCGGCGCAGCCGCGACCACCGCCCTCTTCACCGCCTACGGCTGGGCGGGCTCCAGTCTCCTCGGGGCGGGATTCGCGGCCTGCGCGCTGGCCGTCTGGGCGACCGCGGGGCGACGCCCCCGCGACAGCGCGAACCTCCCGTGTGAATCCGGCCCGGGACCTCGACCGGGACGCCGCTGCCCGCGAGGCGGACCCTCGGGTGAACGGGGCCAGGAAGCGCGAATTGGCCTTGGCCTGCCGCTTCGGCGAGCACCTAACGTCGGGGCATGCGCATTCGAATCGTCGACGCCTTCACCGATCGCCCCTTCTCCGGCAACCCGGCCGGGGTCGTTCTTCTGAACGACCCGGACGCCTTCCAGGACGACACCTGGCTCCAGAACATCGCCCTCGAGGTCAACCACTCCGAGACGGCCTTCGCCCGTCCCCTCCCCGAGGGCGGCGAGGCCGACTGGGCGCTGCGCTGGTTCACACCGGCCGCGGAGGTCGCGATGTGCGGTCACGCGACCCTGGCCACCGCCCACGTCCTGCACACCACCGGCACCCACGAGGGCCCGGTGCGGTTCGCCACCCGCAGCGGCGTCCTCGCCGCCACGCCCGCCGAAGACGGCTCGATCACGCTGGATTTCCCGACGGCTCCGCTCACCCGGGTCGACCTGCCCGACGGCCTCACCGAGGCCCTGGGCACCGAGCCGCTCACGGTCCTCGACACCGGCCCGAACGTCGGCGACCTGCTGGTCGAGGTCGCCGACGAGAAGACGGTGCACGGCCTCGGCCCCGACCTCAGGGCCCTCGCCGCCCACTCCGAGCGCGGCGTCATCGCCACGGCCCGCGCGGATGACCCCGACCAGGGCTACGACTTCGTCTCGCGCTGCTTCTTCCCGAACGTCGGCATCGACGAGGACCCGGTGACCGGAAGCGCCCACACCGCGCTCGCCCCGTTCTGGTCCGAGCGCCTCGGCAGCCCCCGCCTCACCGGGCTCCAGGCCTCGCCCCGCTCCGGCCGCGTCCGCACGGAACTGCGCGGCGAGCGCACCCTGCTGACCGGCAGGGCGGTCACCGTCATCGAGGGCGAGCTGCTGGCCTGAGACGACCCCTCCCCGGGTCTCTCACGCCGTCGGCAGCCACCCGACCTTGCCCGCCAGCAGCGCGTATCCCACGAAAGCACCGATGTCGAGCAGCGAGTGGGCCACCACCAGCGGGCCCACCCGGCCCCAGCGTCGGTACAGGTAGACGAACACCACACCCATGACCATGTTGCCGATGAAGCCGCCGATGCCCTGGTAGAGGTGGTACGAGCCGCGCAGGACCGAGCTGCCCACCAGCGCGGCCGTCGGGGTCCAGCCCAGCTGGCCGAGGCGGCGCAGCAGGTAGCCGACGACGATCACTTCTTCCAGTACCGCGTTCTGGATCGCCGAGAGGATCAGCACGGGGTACTTCCACCACACGCCGGGCAGCGCCTCGGGCACCACGGTGAGGTTGAAGCCGAGGCCGCGGGCGGCCAGGTAGAAGGCGATTCCGGTGCTGCCGATGACCGCCGCGATCGCCGCGCCGCGGCCCAGGTCGGGCCAGGGTCGGGTGCGGTCGAAGCCGAGGGTGCGCAGCCCCGCGCCCTCGCGCAGCAGGAAGTGCGCGACGAGCACGACGGGCACGAGCGCCGTCGTGATCCCGAAGAGCTGCCAGGCCAGGTCGAGCCAGGGACGGCCGGGCGCGGCCGAGGCGTTCATCGTGGCCGCCTGGTCCTTCAGCCCGCCGGGCTTGGTGACCGAGCCGAGGAAGCTGATCAGGGCGGAGACTCCGCTCGCACCCAGCGAGAGTGCCAGCACGAGCAGTGTCTCGTTGCGGAGCATCCGCCGCGAGAGCCGCTGCTGGGGAATGGAATCGTCGGCCACCGGGCTCGCCTCCGCCTGCACACCTGCCTCCACTTCACCGACCTGTCGGATCAGTATGAGGCCGGCAGGGTGCCGGCCATACGGCGCATCAGTCCCACGGCACGGACGCCGACCGACGCACCGGCCGGCGCCGCCCGGCAGCCCAACGGCACCGGCTCAGCAACCCGGCCGGTCGGCGGGTCCACCGACCCATCACGCCGACGGCACCGGCTGAGACAGCCCACCAGCCAGGCTGGCCCGCCGCCCCTCACCTCAACGGCACCGGCTCCGGCGACCCCACGGGCCACAAGTGCACCGGCTCCCCCTTGTGCATCAGCTCGCGATAGCGCCGGGTCGTGGCGGCCAGCGCGGCCTCGCGCGAGTGGCCCGCGTCCAGCGCCTTGTGGAAGGTCGCGGCCTGCCAGCTCGCCCCGTTCACCCTGCGGCGGCACCGCTCCTCGATCACGCCGAGGTACAGATCGCGGTCGGCCGGCTCCACGCCCCACGCGTCCAGCCCCGCCTCGGCGAGCGGCAGCAGTTCGTCGCGGACCAGGCTCACCGCGTCGACCTGTGCGGTGCCGCCGTAGCGGCCGCGCCGGGGCCAGGTGAAGCGGGCGTCGATGCCGTCCTTGCACGCGGCGTCGAAGTTGGCGGCGGCCGCCTCGAACGGCAGCCGGGTCCACACCGGCCGGGCCTCCTCGGCGAGGGCTCGGACGAGGCCGTAGTAGAACGCCGCGTTGGCGACGACGTCGATGACGGTGGGCCCGGCGGGCAGGACGCGGTTCTCCACGCGCAGGTGGGGGACGCCGTCGGCGATGCCGTAGACCGGGCGGTTCCAGCGGTAGATCGTGCCGTTGTGCAGGACGAGCTCGGCGAGGTTCGGCACGCCGCCCTGGTCGAGCACCTCCAGCGGGTCCTCGTCGTCGCAGATCGGCAGCAGCGCCGGGTAGTAGCGCAGGTTCTCCTCGAACAGGTCGTACGCCGAGGTGATCCAGCGCTCTCCGAACCAGGTACGCGGCCGGACGCCCTGGGCCTGGAGTTCGGGCGGGCGGGTGTCGGTGGACTGCTGGAACAGCGGGGGCCGCGACTCGCGCCACAGCTCGCGGCCGAAGAGGAAGGGCGAGTTGGCGCCGACGGCGATCTGCGCGGCGGCGACGGCCTGCGCCGCGTTCCACACGTCGGCGAAGCGGGCGGGGGTGACCTGGAGGTGCAGTTGCACGGAGGTGCAGGCGGCCTCCGGCGCGATGGACTTGGACGTGCAGCTGAGGTGCTCCACGCCGGCGATGTCGAGGGTGAACTCCTCGCCGCGGGCGGCCACGATCTGATCGTTGAGCAGGGTGTAGCGGTCGACGTCGGAGAGGTTCGACGACACGAGGTCGTCCCGGTCCAGGGTCGGCAGAATGCCGATCATCACGATTCCCGCATCGACCTCGCCGGCTTTCCGGTCGGCATATGCCAGCGACGTACGGAGTTCCTCCGCGAGTCGGTCGAATACGCGACCCCCCAGACGGTGTGGGGGAATGTTGACTTCCAGATTGAACATGGCGAGTTCTGTTTGGAAATCGCGACTCGCGATCCGTTCCAGGACTTGCGCGTTCAACATTTTCGGCATGCCGTCGGTGCCCGCGAGATTCAACTCGATCTCCAGCCCCATGAGGTTCTTGGGGCGATCGAACCGCTTCTCCGCCAGGAGTCGCTCCAAGCCCGTCAGACAGCGACGGAGCTTGTCGCGGTAGCGCTGGCGATCGGACAGGTCGAACCGGCCTGCCACGACCTTCTCCCCCATCGAAGCTTCCCTCCTCGGATGATGCGGGGCCGAAGATCCGGCCGCCGGGGTCCCGGTCAGGTGGAGGATGCCCAGCGAAAGCGATCGATAACGTCCCGGGTGGGCCCGCCGACCGCTACGCTGGTCACGTATGACCGGTGGCACATTCACTCGGCATGACTCAGAGAACCCGGCTTTCGGCTACCGCGAACTCGTGAAAAACGCCGACGAGAATGGGCCGACCGCCACGCGGGCATTCGCCGAGGTCATCGCTGCACACCCCCGCGTGGAATCGGGATAATTCTCGCGTATCGCCGACCGAATGTACCCTTGTTCTACTCACCGGAAACGGCTAGACGAAACACAGTCTGAACCCGTGTCGTATAAACTCCGCGAACAAGGCAGAAGGTTGGCGCCCACGGTCGATGGGTCATGCCGTCGAGGCGATGTTCGGCGGACCCCCACCCCCTCTCGTTCTTGAGACCCGGCCCCTGCCTGTCTGACCCCCGTGAGCTGACAGCGCCGTCCGCCCCCGCCCTCGTGCCGTCGTGCCTTTGAATGAGAGGCGACCCACCATGCCGCTGCATGTTCCTCCGGCTCCCGCGCCCGCACTCCGTTCCGTCCTGACTGCACTCTCCTCTCCCACCGCGGTCCGCGAGGCCCGAACTCCCTCCCTGCTCCGTGCGCAGGGACCCGTCACTCCCGAGCTCCCGCTGCCCGTCCACGTCCTCGACCGGGTCACGGCCGAGGGCGTGTCGGCCACCCGGCTGGCCGGATGGCGCTTCCTGATCCGCTGCGGCGACCGTGCGGTGGCCGCGGCCGAGACCATGCTGACGCCCGACGGCTGGGCCTTCTCGCGCTTCTTCGAGGGCCCGTACATCACCTCCACCGAACGCGCCCTGCGCCAGGCCGAGACGATGCCGCAGCCGTACCAGCCCCGCCTGCTGTCCGTGCCCGGCCTGTACATGCTGACGCTCTGGCTGCACGAGGACTGCTCCGCCGACGGCGCCGCCGGCCACCCCGCAGCCACCGACCTGCTCGTCCCACTGGCCCCCGCACCTCCCGGCATCGCGGCCCATCGCCCGCACCGCGTCGCCGAACTGCTCCCGGTGCTGACCCACCGGGTGACTCCCACGAGACTGCTCGGCTCACCCGCCTGAAGCACCGCGCCCCGAAGTTCTCCGCGCCCCGTCGTCGAATTCCTCGGCGGCGGGGTCGCCCTTTTCCGTTCGGACGAGCACCCACCGGTTCTCGTTCGGACAAGCACCCACCAGCTCGCTCTTAAGAGCACCTAACGGCTCGTACGAGCCGGAATGAACCGCCTACCCGACCGGACTAGCCCCATTCGGCCACCACGAACCATCCGAAGTGACAGTCCAGTTGGGGTGAACCGTCCGCGCGGGTGATGCGTCATGAACCTGTGAGAAGTGGTGCCGCGAAATCCCTGCGGATCGACGCCCGTAGGGCAACACTGGGTTCCGACGACTTATCAACGGGGGCGGCCATGAACGACACGTCCAGCCGCGGAACAGACACGACAGCCGACTCATCCGACTCAGTCATCCCATCCACCATGACACAGCGAAAGATCCCGCCCATGTGCCAGCACCAGACTCCGTGCCCTTCAGCCGAATCCGCCGACCGGGAATCCGCCCGTCTCGTGGCGCACCACCCGGAGCAGGGCTGGAGCCTGCTGTGCAACGGTGTGGTGCTCTTCGAGGACACCGGCGAGCTCCTGCCTGACGGCCGGGTCATCGCCCCGCACCGTCCGCTGGCCGGTCAGGTGGTGACGGCCGCCTGAGGCCGCCGGGCGGTGTGACGTACCGCCCGCAGACATGAGGGGCCGGCCGCAGGACACCTTGCGTACCGGCCCCGACGCGCGTCCGGATGCCGTCACTCCCCGTCACTCGCCGTCACCACCCGCGGCACCGTTGCTGGCTCGTACGCCTTCCCACGGATGCCCGTCTTCCGGAAGACTCCTGGAAGTTTCGGGGTCACCCGTCGACGGAGGTGGGCAAGTGGCAGCACATGAGGCCCAGGCCGGGGGCAAGGTCACGATCACGGAGATCGCCCGGCAGGCCGGCGTGTCCGTACCGACCGTCTCCCGGGTCGTCAACGGCCGGTCCGATGTGTCGCCGCAGACCCGGGCCCGCGTCGAGGACCTGCTGCGCCGGCACGGCTACCGCAAGCGCCCCGCGGCCCCGGGCACCCGTGCCGCCCTGCTCGACCTGGTCTTCAACAACCTCGACAGCCCCTGGGCCGTGGAGATCATCCGCGGGGTCGAGGAGGTCGCGCACGCGGCGGGGGTCGGCACAGTGGTGTCGGCCATCCACGGACGTTCGGGCGACGCCCGCGAGTGGATGCGCAACCTGCGGGCCCGAGCCTCCGACGGCGTCATCCTCGTCACCTCGGCCCTGGAGCCGACGCTCCACGAGGAACTGCGCATCCTCGGCGTCCCACTGGTCGTCGTCGACCCGGCGGGCTCGCCCGCCCTGGAGGCGCCCACCATCGGCGCCGCCAACTGGTCGGGCGGCATGGCGGCCACCGAGCACCTGCTGTCCCTCGGCCACCGCCGGATCGGCCTGATCGCCGGGCCCCCGCGCCTGCTGTGCTCCCGGGCCCGGCTGGACGGCTACCGCGCGGCTCTGGAAGGCGCCGGCATCGCGATGGACGAGTCCCTCGTCGTCCCCGGTGACTTCCGCCCCGAGTCCGGCTTCACCGCCTGCGGCACCCTGCTCTCCCTGCCCGAGCCCCCGACCGCCGTGTTCGCGGCCAGCGACCAGATGGCACTCGGCGCGATCGAGGCACTGCGCCGACGCGGGCTGCGGGTGCCGCAGGACATGAGCGTGGTCGGCTTCGACGACCTTCCGGAAGTCCGCTGGTCGGCCCCGCCGCTGACCACCGTCCGCCAGCCCCTGGCCGACATGGGCAAACTGGCCGTCCGTACGGTCCTCCAGCTCACCCGCGACGAACAGCCCGACTCGCCGCGCGTGGAGCTGGGCACGGACCTGGTGATCCGAGCGAGCACGGCACCCCCGGCGGGGCGGATCTGACGCAACGCGGCCGAAGCCGATGCGGCCCTGCTGGGAGCCGGACGACACTCGGCGGCCTCCCGCGGCACGGCCAGTCGCCTCCCTCCTCCCCCCACACACAGGCCGACTCGCCCGGCGCGGTCTGGGTGGCGCCCCGCCCCGTACACCGGGGCGCCACCCGCCCCCCTACCTCCCCCCGAGCGCCTCACGAATCGCGAAGTACGCCGGCTTCCGCCCCAGTTGCTCGTCCCACGGCAGGGCCGCGCCCTCGCCCGGGAAGAACGCCGGGATCCACGAGTACTTGTCGGTGTAATCCCACAGGGTGATGCCGACGCAGCGGCGCACCGCCAGGCAGGCCTCGGTCAGGTCCCGGTACCACTCGGCCTGCTGGGCCAGCTTCTCGTCGGTCGCGGGCAGCTGCATCCGTACGTCGACCTCGGTGAGCGCGGTGTCGAGGCCGAGCCGGGAGAAGCGGCGGAGGTTGTCCTCCAGAGTGCTGGGATAGCCGTACTGGAGGGCCAGATGGGCCTGGAGGCCGATGCCGTGCAGCGGGACGCCCTTGGCCTTCAGTTCCTTGGCCAGCTTGTAGTACGCGTCGCTCTTCGGGCCGACCGCCTCGATGTTGTAGTCGTTGAGGTACAGCTTGACGCGCGGATCGGCCTGGTGCGCCCAGCGCAGCGCGTCGGCGATGTAACCGGGCCCGAGCGTCTTGTAGAAGACCGACTCGCGGTACGTACCGTCCTCGTTGAACGCCTCGTTGACGACGTCCCAGGCGAACACCTTGCCCCGGTAGTGCCGTACCTCGGCCTGGATGTGTTTCTTCAGCACGGCCCTGAGCTCGGGGGCCGTCCACTCCCGCCCCGTGAGCCACTCGGGCAGCTGACTGTGCCAGACCAGGGTGTGGCCGCGTACCTTCTGCCGGTTGGCGCGGGCAAGGTTCACGATCTCGTCGCCCTGGGAGAAGTCGAACACGCCCTGCTGAGGCTCGGTCGCGTACCACTTCATGCCGTTACCGGGGGTGATCTGGTCGAATTCGGAGCCGAGCAGGGCCTTGTACGGTTCGTCGACGAGCTCGGGGTTGTCGGTGGCGCTGCCGAAGTAGCGGCCGTGGCGCTGGGCGAGGTCGGCGAGGGTGGGTTCCTTGCCGTGCCGCTCGTCCGCCTGTGCCGTCGGCCCGGTGGCGATGCCTCCGAGCATCAGCGCGGCGGCGAGCGCCCCGGCGAGTCTGAGCCGTGGAGCGGTCTTGCGCATGGTGCGACTCCTCACGTCAGGATGGGCCCCCTGCTCGAGCGAAGCCGAGAGCTTGGGGGAGGGTGAGCCGTACGTCCGCGGCGCGTGTCAGCCCTTCGTCGCGCCGGCGGTGAGGCCGCCGACGAGCTGACGCTCGGCGACCGAGTAGAAGGCGAGGGTGGGGACCATGGCCAGCACCAGATAGGCGAAGACCTTGGCGTACTCCGCGGAGTACTGCCCCTGGAACTGCTGTACGCCGAGCGGCAGCGTCCACCACTGCGCGTCGGTGAACACCAGCAGCGGCAGGAAGAAGTTGTTCCAGCTGGTGACGACGGCCAGCACGGAGACGGTGCCGAGCGCGGGCCGCGCCATGGGCAGCAGCACCCGCCAGAAGAAGCCGAACGAGCTGCATCCGTCGAGCGTCGCCGCCTCCTCCAGCTCGCCGGGGATCTGCCGGAAGAAGCCGCGCAGGATGATGATGGTCATCGGCAGTCCGAAGGCCGCCTGCGGGAGGATCACTCCGAGCGGGTTGTCCAGCAGGCCCAGCGAGCGCAGCAGGAGGAACAGCGGCAGGGCCGCCACCGCGAACGGGAACATCAGCCCCATCGTGAAGAGCGTGAACAGCACCTCCCGGCCGCGGAAGGCGAATCGCGCGAAGGAGAAGGCCGACAGCGCGGAGACCGCGACGACCAGGACGGTCGTTCCCACCGCGATCAGCGTGCTGTTGCCGATCAGCCGCCAGAAGTCCCCCGAGCCCAGGATCCCGGTGTAGTTGGAGGTGACCCACGACTCGGGCAGGCCGACCGGGTTGCGGGAGAGCTCGTCGGTGGTCTTGAAGCCGGACAGCGCGGCGTAGAGCAGGGGGACGGCCATGACCGCGCCGACGACGATCAGCACGAGGTGCAGCGGGATGTTCCTGCCCCTCCGAGCCTTCTGACTGGCTGTCACTTTGCGTCACCCCGCATGGTCGTGGTGGCCCCTTCCAGATCGCGCCGGAGCACGAACCGCTGGTAGGCGAGGGCGAAGACGAGGCTGATGGCGAACATGACCACGCTGATCGCGCTGGCGTAGCCGACCTGGTAGCGCTTGAAGCCGTACTGGAACATGGTCACGGCCATGGTCTCGGAGTGGTGGTCCGGGCCGCCCGCGGTGGTCACCCACACCAGGTCGAAGAGCTGGATGGACCCGATGACCGACAGGAACACGCTGATGCGCAGGGTGGGCGCGAGCAGCGGCAGCGTCACGTTGCGGAAGCGCTGCCAGGGGCCGGCCCCGTCGATGAGCGCCGCCTCGGTCAGCTCCCTGGGCACGGCCTGGAGCCCGGCCAGGTACAGCATCATGTGGAAGCCGAAGTACTTCCACATCATGACCAGGAACAAGGTCGCCATGACGGTCGACGGATCGGCGAACCACTGCCCGCCCAGCCCGTCCAGTCCGACCTTGCCGAGGACCTGGTCGGCGAAGCCGTCGTCCGGGGCGAAGATCATGCCGAACAGGATTCCGGTGATGGCCTCGGACAGGACGTACGGGGCGAAGAACAGCATCCGGTACACCGCCCGGCCGCGCATCCGCTGGTTGAGCAGGACGGCCATGGCGAGTGCGAACGGCAGTTGGATGACGAGCGACAGCACCACCAGGACCAGACAGCGCCATAAGTCGCCCAGGAAGACGTCGTCCTGGAAGAGCCGGGTGAAGTTCTCGCCGCCGATGTAGTCGGAGGGCATGCCGAAGCCGCCCCAGCGGAAGAACGCGGCATACAGGGCGAACAGCATCGGCAGCAGTACGAGCCCCATGAACAGCACCAGGGCGGGCAGTTGGAAGCCGGCCGCGGTCAGCCAGTTCAGCGCCCGTCGCCGGGCCCGGCCGCGGGTCGGGTCCGTGGCCGGGGGCGGAGGCCCGGCGTCGCGGCCGGTCCGTTTGTCCGGCAGGAACGTGGAGGTCATCGCCGGTTACTGCTCTTCCTTCGCGGTCTTCGTGATCGACTGGGCGACCTGCTCGGGCGACATGGACCCGGAGATGAGCGCGGCGACGCTGTCGTTGACCTCCTGGCCGACGGCGGGCGCGTACGCCTGGTCGAGGTAGAGCTGGAAGCCGGTGGCCTTCTTCAACTGCTCCTGTACGGCCTTGATGTTGGGGTCGGCGATGGCGCTCTCGGCCGCCGGGACCACGGGCAGGACGCCGGTCTTCTTGACCAGTTCCAGGTCGGTGGCCTCGGACGCGAAGAACTTCAGGAAGTCGACGGCCGCCTGCGGGGCGCCCCGGCGCAGGGCGTGCCCGCCGCCTCCGCCGAACACCTCGGTGATGGCGCCCTTGCCGCCCTCGACCGCGGGGAACGGGAAGAACCCGAGGTTCTTGCCGAGTCCCTTGCCCGCGTCGGCCTGCACCACGGGCGCCCACTGGCCCATGAGTTCCATGGCCGCCTTGCCGTTGCCGACGGTCGCGGCCTGGCCGGTGGGGGTGGAGTAGGCGGCGCCGAGGAAGCCCTTCTGGAACGGCTGGAGAGCGACGAGTTCCTCCAGGTGCTGTCCCGCCTCGACGAAGGGTGCGCCGGTGAAGTCCTTGTCGTCGTAGGCCTTCTGCAGCGCCTCGGCGCCGGCGGTGCGCATCGCCAGGTAGGCCCAGTAGTACATGCCGGGCCACTTCTCCTTGCCGGCCAGGGCGAGCGGGGTGATGGACTCGGCCTTCAGCTTGCGCACGGCGTCGAGGAAGCCGCTCCAGGTGGTCGGGGGCTCGGAGATGCCGGCCTGGTCGAAGAGCGCCTTGTTGTACCAGAAGCCGATCATGCCGATGTCGAAGGGGATGCCGTAGGCCCTGTCATCGATCAGGTACGGCTCCCTGGCGACCGGGAGCAGGGCGTCGCCCCACGGCTTGGTGCGGTCCGTGAGGTCCTCGACCAGTCCGGCGTCGACCTGCTGCTTGAGGATGCCGCCGCCCCAGGTGTGGAAGATGTCGGGCAGCTTCCCGGAGGAGGTCAGGGTCGTCATCTTCGACTTGTAGGCCTCGTTCTCGAACTGGACGATCTTTATCTTGACCTTGGGGTTCTGCGCCTCGAACTTCCGGGCGAGGGCGGCCCAGACGCCCTTGGCCGGTTCGGTGGTGGAGATGTTCCACCACTCGATCGTGGTCGTCCCCGACGACCCTCCCGAGTCCCCGCCGCATGCGGTCAGTGCCGTCATCCCCAGGCCGGCTGCGGCGGAGGCCGCCAGGAAGCCGCGGCGGGACAGTGCCGGGTCGCCCATCATGCGCTCCTTGAGTACGGGACGGCGCTCCCGCGTCCGTCCACTGGATCGAAAGTTTCGTAAGAGATCCAGAAAGCTTCGTTGCTGCCGCACCCTAGAGACAGCGGCCAAACGGTGGCAACCCCCTGTGCGCGGTCAATCTGCCGCCGGCGCACGGGCCTTGAGGAACGCTCGGCCGGGCCGTGACGGTCGAAGGCCGCGCTGCCCTCGGTGACGCACATGCCGATCACCCGTCCGGTGAAGCCTTCGGCGGCCTCCGTGGACAGGCACCGGCCGTCGAGTTCGGCGAGCGGGTCGCCGCCGTCGAGCGAGAGGGCCGGGGCCACCGGCCCGGATGCCGGGTGCCTCCTGACCCGCGGAGGTGAGGCGGACGAGACACGCTCGCCCCCGCCAGGGGTGGGGCCTCGTGGATGCTCGCCGAGAGTCCGGCGCGTGCCGTCCCGCGATCAAGGCGGGCCGCGACCCGGCAGTCCGGGAGATCCCGTGCGGGGCGAGGCGCACGGCGTCCAAGTCGTCGCGCACCGGCTCGAGTCCGAAGGTATGCCGGACCGCCGAGACCGGGTGCCGTTCCAGCACGGGACAGGCCGGTGGAGGACGAAGCGGACGAAACTTTCGGATGCTATGGCGAACGTTACGAAGGGCCACTGTAGGTACCACCAACGTGCGCCCACGGCCGCGATCACGCACGGTGTTCAACGCTCGGCCGAGGCACGACCGTTGCCCGCACACCGGAATGCGCGACTCGACTGCCGCCCAACGGGCTCTCAGCTCCCGCTTTGACGCACCACGCCTCCGTTCCGCCGCCCCTCTCGACCAGTCTTAACGGAAGCTTGACGCGCTCAGTGACCTCATCCACAGGCCATCGCATCACGCTCCGCTTACGCTGATCGGGCCGTCCAGTGATGGCCGGAAACACGCTGAACCGCACATCGGGAGCACGTCGATGGCCACCACTGAGCACCCGCCGCCGAGCCGTACGGAGCCCGCTCCACCCAGTCGCCTGCGCGCCTGGATGCTGGAGGGTCTGTCCGACATGGGCAGGGGCGGCGGCCACACCGGGCCCCACGCCGAACCGGAGCCCCCGCACAAGGGCCGGCCCTGGTGGCGGGTGATGTGCCTGACCGGCGTCGACTACTTCTCCACACTCGGCTACCAGCCGGGTATCGCGGCACTCGCCGCCGGACTGCTGTCGCCGGTCGCGACGATCGTGCTGGTGATCGTCACGCTGGCGGGCGCGCTGCCGGTCTACCGTCGGGTGGCCGAGGAGAGCCCGCACGGCGAGGGCTCGATCGCGATGCTCGAACGACTGCTCTCCTTCTGGCAGGGAAAGCTGTTCGTGCTGACCCTGCTCGGCTTCGCCGCCACCGACTTCCTGATCACCATCACCCTGTCCGCCGCCGACGCCTCCACCCACCTCGTGGAGAATCCGCATCTGACCGGCGTCCTGCACGACCAGCAGATGCTGATCACGCTCGTCCTCGTGGCGCTGCTCGGCGCGGTGTTCCTCAAGGGCTTCCTGGAGGCGATCGGCGTGGCGGTCGCCCTGGTGGGCACCTACCTCGCGCTCAACGTGGTCGTGGTGGTCGTCGGCCTCTACCACGTGGTCACCGCGGGCCATGTGATCACCGACTGGGCCGGCGCCCTCACCACCCAGCACGGCAATGTCTTCGGCATGATCGGCGTGGCCCTGCTCGTCTTCCCGAAGCTGGCGCTCGGCCTCTCCGGGTTCGAGACCGGCGTGGCCGTGATGCCGCACGTCAAGGGCGACCCGGACGACACGGAGGAACGGCCGGCCGGCCGCATCCGCGACACCAGGAAGCTGCTCACCACGGCCGCCCTCATCATGAGCGGCTTTCTGATCACCACCAGCTTCATCACCACCCTCCTCATCCCCGGGAAGGAGTTCGAGGCGGGCGGCCAGGCCAACGGGCGCGCGCTGGCGTATCTGGCACACGACTACCTGGGCAACACCTTCGGCACCGTCTACGACGTCTCGACGATCGCCATCCTGTGGTTCGCCGGCGCCTCCGCGATGGCCGGCCTGCTCAATCTGATGCCGCGCTACCTGCCCCGCTACGGCATGGCCCCGCACTGGGCCAGGGCCGTCCGCCCCATGGTGATCGTCTTCACCCTGATCGCTTTCCTGGTCACCTGGATCTTCGACGCCGACGTCAACGCGCAGGGCGGCGCCTACGCCACCGGTGTGCTGGTCCTCATCAGCTCCGCCGCGATCGCGGTGACCATCGCCGCCCGCAAGGCCCGGCAGCGGAACTGGACCACCGCCTTCGCGGTCATCTCCGCGGTGTTCCTCTACACGACCGTCGCGAACGTCATCGAGCGCCCGGACGGCGTGAAGATCGGCGCCTGCTTCATCGCCGGCATCATCCTGGTGTCCCTGCTGTCGCGGCTGGCCCGGTCGTTCGAACTCCGCGTGACCAGCGTGACGCTGGACACCATGGCGGAACGCTTCGTCCGGGACATGGCCAGCCGCCGGATGCGGTTCATCGCCAACGAGCCCGACCGGCGTGACATCGCGGAGTACCGCGACAAGATCGAGCAGATCCGGCACGACAACGACGTACCCGGACACGAGGATTTCGTCTTCGTCGAGGTGACCGTCACCGACCCCTCCGAGTTCGAGGCGGGCCTGACCGTACGCGGCGAGGTCCTCCACAACCGCCACCGCGTCCTGACCCTGGAGTCCTCCTCCGTCCCCAACGCCCTGGCCGCGCTCCTGCTGTACGTCCGCGACCTGACCGGCCGCACCCCGCACATCTACTTCGAGTGGACCGAGGGCGGGCCCTTCGCCAACCTCCTGCGGTTCTTCCTCTTCGGCCAGGGCGAGGTCGCCCCGGTGACCCGCGAGGTCCTGCGCGAGGCGGAACCGGACCGGAAGCGGCGGCCGAAGGTGCACGTGGGCTGAGTCAGGCCGTCGGTCTGCGCCGGCCGAAGCCCCTCCGGGGCGGACGCACCACGGCCTGCCCGTAGGAGATCTCGCCGGTGATCCGTACGCGCAGCAGGACCGGGGCGTCGGCCGCCCCGCGCGACTTGATCTGGGAGTAGTTCGTCACCAGCGCGTCGGTGTCCACCACGACCCCCGGCCGGGTGAGCAGCTTCAGGGTGCCGGCCCGCATGTCCAGGTCGATGTGCAGCGCGTCCCGGGTGATCACCGCGTCGGTGAAGTCGAGGGTCACCTCGCCCCAGGCGGAGCGGATCTCCAGCCGCCGCGGCACCACCCAGCCGTCACCGCGCCGGGTCGAGGACCCCTCCTGCTCGATCCGCACGACTTCCTGGGCCTCGACAGCCATTTCGCCCACCACCGCAGGCAGATCGGCGGTCAGCACGGCGAGCTCGCCCACCGTACGGGCGGACAGCGCGGCCTCCAGCCGCTCGTCGAGCTCCTCCAAGGTCAGCCGACCGTCACCCGCGGCGACACGCAGCACGTCCACGACCCGGTCCCGATCCGCATGCGAGGCTCGCACCTCGGGCGATCCACCGGTACGCGAGAGCTCCCCCGCCATCACATCTCCCCGATCTCCCCGGGCACGGCACCCGGCCCACTCGCTGCACAACTAACGCTATATCGCGTTATACCCAACGGCCAACCCCGCATCCGCCGTTCCCCTCCCGCGCCCCTATCGTGACCGGCATGCAGTCCTACACGATCGGCCAGGCAGCACGACTGCTCGGCGTGAGCCCGGACACCGCCCGGCGCTGGGCGGACGCGGGCCGCATCACCACCCACCGCGACGAGGCCGGGCGGCGGCTCGTCGACGGACGGGATCTCGCCGCGTTCTCGGTGGAACTCGCCAGGTCCGGCACCGCCGAGGAGGACACCCCGTACACCTCGGCCCGCAACGCCTTCCCCGGCATCGTCACCGCCATCAAGCTCGGTGACGTGGCCGCCCAGGTGGAGATCCAGGCCGGGCCGCACCGCCTCGTCTCCCTGCTCACCCGCGAGGCCGTCGAGGAACTGGGCCTGGAGGTCGGCATGGAGGCGACGGCCCGCGTGAAGTCGACGAACGTCCATATCGACCGGACCTGAGTCCCGTAGGACGCACATACGCACCCAATGACCCGCCATCCCTGGCTCATGCGACGCCACAGCAGGATTCCACCTCGCAGATGCGTCAGTATGATTCGGCGTATCGGAGGAGCCCTGCGGGTTCTTCCACCCGCACAGAGAGGGAGTGGCCCCGAGATGCCCCGTTCCGCGCACCGGACCCGCCGGATCCTCCAGGTCGCCGGTGCGTCCGCAGCCGCGCTGCTGACTCTGAGCGCCTGCTCCCCCGACACCGGCTCGGACAAGGGCTCCTCGCCGGGGAAACCCTCCGGCACGGTCACCGTCTTCGCCGCCGCCTCCCTGGAGGAGAGCTTCAAGACCCTGGGCAAGAAGTTCGAGAAGGAGCATCCGGGCACGAAGGTCGCCTTCAGCTTCGGCGGCAGCGACACCCTCGCCGCCAGCATCACCGGCGGCGCCCCGGCCGATGTCTTCGCCGCGGCCAGCGCCAAGACCATGGCGATCGTGACGGACCGGCAGGACGCGGCGGGCGCGCCGATCACCTTCGTCCGCAACCAGCTGGAGATCGCCACACTACCGGGCAACCCCGACCGGATCTCCTCCCTGAAGGACCTCACCAAGCCCGGCCTGAAGGTCGTCCTGTGCGACAACACCGTGCCGTGCGGTGCCGCCGCCCGGAAGGCACTGGACGCAAGCGGCCTGAAGCTCACCCCCGTCTCGTACGAACAGGACGTCAAGAGCGCCCTGACCAAGGTCGAGCTGAAGGAGGCCGACGCGGCCGTCGTCTACAAGACCGACGTGCGGGCGGCTGGTGAAAAGGTGCGGGGCGTGGACTTCCCCGAGTCGGCCGAGGCCGTCAACGACTATCCGATCGCCCTGCTCAAGAACGCCCCCAACCCCAAGGCGGCGAAGGCGTTCGTCGCACTGGTGCGGTCCGCCGAGGGCCAGAAGGTGCTGTCGGGGGCCGGGTTCCTCAAGCCGTGACCGAGACCCTGGAGAGCCGCCCCCGCCGCGATCGCCGTCGCGGCCGGACCCGGTCGGTGCCGATTCCCCTCCTGGTACCCGCCCTGGTCGGCCTGGCGTTCCTGCTCCTGCCCCTGATCGCCCTGCTGGTACGGGCGCCGTGGCGCAGCCTCCCGGAGCAGCTGACGAGCGTCGAGGTGTGGGAGGCACTGCGGCTGTCGCTCCTGTGCGCCACGGCGGCGACGGGCCTGAGCCTGGTCATCGGCGTGCCCCTGGCCTGGCTGCTGGCCCGCACGCGGTTCCCCGGCCGGGGCTTCGTACGGGCCCTGGTGACGCTGCCGTTGGTGCTGCCGCCGGTGGTGGGCGGTGTGGCCCTGCTGCTCGCCTTCGGGCGCAACGGCGTCATCGGGCAGTGGCTCGACTCCTGGTTCGGGATCACCCTGCCGTTCACCACGACGGGTGTCGTCCTCGCCGAGACGTTCGTGGCGATGCCGTTCCTCGTCATCAGCGTCGAGGGCACCCTGCGAGCCGCCGACCCGCGCTACGAGGAGGCGGCCGGCACCCTGGGCGCCTCCCGCTTCACCGCGTTCCGCCGGGTCACCCTGCCGCTGATCGCGCCGGGCATCGCGGCCGGTGCCGTACTGGCCTGGGCCCGGGCCCTCGGCGAGTTCGGCGCGACGATCACCTTCGCGGGCAACTTCCCGGGCCGCACCCAGACCATGCCCCTGGCGGTCTACCTGGCCCTGCAGAACGACCCGGCAGCGGCGATCGCCCTCAGCCTGGTGCTGCTGGCGGTGTCCATCGCCGTCCTGGCGGCCTTGCGTGACCGCTGGATGACGGCGTCGTGATGTCCCGGACCGGCTCCCTGACACCCTGGACGTGGCTCTCATGACCGAGACGACCGACCTCGACGGAGCTCCCCTCGGCGTCCGCCCCGAAGGCTTGGACGCCCATCTCGTCGTCGACCGCGGCACCTTCCGCCTGGACGTCGCACTCACCGTCGCCCCCGGGGACGTCGTCGCCCTGCTCGGCCCCAACGGTGCCGGCAAAACCACGGCCCTGCGCGCACTCGCAGGGCTCACCCCCCTCACGGCGGGTCATCTACGGCTGGACGGCACCCGGCTGGACGCCATGCCGCCCGAGTCCCGCCCCGTCGGCGTCGTCTTCCAGGACTACCTGCTCTTCCCCCATCTGACCGCCCTGGACAACGTCGCCTTCGGGCCGCGCTGCCGGGGCGCGAGCAAGGCCGAGGCCCGTGCCCAGGCCGCGGAGTGGCTGGACCGTATGGGCCTGGCCGACCACGCCGGCGCCAAGCCCCGCCGTCTCTCCGGCGGCCAGGCCCAGCGCGTGGCCGTGGCCCGGGCCCTGGCCACCCGGCCCCGGCTGCTGCTCCTGGACGAACCCCTCGCCGCGCTCGACGCCCGCACCCGTCTGGAGGTGCGCGCCCAGCTCCGGCGCCATCTCGCCGAGTTCGAGGCCGTGGCCGTCCTCGTCACGCACGACCCGCTGGACGCCATGGTGCTGGCCGACCGCCTGGTCGTCGTCGAGCACGGTCGCGTCGTCCAGGAGGGCACGCCCTCCCACATCGCCCGCCATCCCCGCACGGACTACATCGCCCGGCTCGTCGGCCTCAACCTCTACCGGGGACGGGCCGAGGGCCACACCGTCCGGCTCGACACGGGCCCGGCCATCACCACCACGGAAGAGCTCTCCGGCCCGGCCTTCGTGGCGTTCCCGCCCGGCGCCGTGACGCTGTACCGCGAACGCCCCACGGGCTCCAGCGCCCGCAACCTGTGGCGCTGCGAGGTCGCCGGACTGGAGACGCACGGCGACCAGATCCGCGCGGACCTCACCGGCGAACTGCCCCTGACCGCCGACCTCACCACGGTCGCCGCGGCCGAACTCGACCTGCACCCCGGCGCCCCGGTCTGGGCGGCGGTCAAGGCGACGCAAACGCACGCATACCCGGCATAGGGAACGCGTCGGGCTACCGTGCCCCCATGAGCCTGAGTATCCGCAACCAGCTCCCCGGCACCGTCACCGCCGTCACGCCGGGCGAGGCCATGGCGACGGTCAGGGTCCGCCTCACCGGCGGCCAGGCCCTCACCGCGGCAATCACCCGCGAGGCAGCGGACGACCTCGGCCTCACGCCGGGCACCGCCGTGCGCGCCCTGGTGAAGTCGACGGAGGTCTCCCTGGCCACCGCCCCCGTCGAGGGCCTGTCCATCCGCAACCGGCTCCCCGGCACGGTCACGGACGTCGCGACCGGCGACGCGATGGCGTCCGTCCGGGTCACCGTCGAGGGCGGCGAGCTGACCGCCGCGATCACCAGGGACGCCGCGGACGACCTCGCCCTGTCGGCCGGCACCCCCGTCGTCGCCCTGATCAAGTCGACCGAGGTGTCCCTCGCCGCCGAATGACGGGAGGGACCCCGCACCGCGGAGCCCCTCCTCCCCTGCGACCGATCAGGCCGGTCAGTCCTCGTACGCGTCCAGCGGCGGGCAGGAGCAGACCAGGTTCCGGTCACCGAAGGCCTGGTCGATGCGGCGCACCGGCGGCCAGTACTTGTCGGCGACCGAGACCCCGGCCGGGAAGACGGCCTCCTCGCGGCTGTAGGCGTGCTCCCACTCCCCGGCGAGCGTCCCGGCGGTGTGCGGGGCGCCCCGCAGCGGGTTGTCGTCCGCGGGCCACTCGCCGGAGCCGACCTTCTCGATCTCCGCGCGGATGGCGATCATCGCCTCGCAGAACCGGTCCAGCTCGGTCAGGTCCTCCGACTCGGTCGGCTCGATCATCAGTGTCCCGGCCACCGGGAACGACATCGTCGGCGCGTGGAAGCCGTAGTCGATCAGCCGCTTGGCGACGTCGTCGACGCTCACCCCGGTCGCCTTGGTCAGCGGCCGCAGGTCGATGATGCACTCGTGCGCGACGAGCCCGCCGGGGCCGGTGTAGAGCACCGGGTAGTGCGGCTCCAGCCGCTTGGCGATGTAGTTGGCGCTGAGCACCGCGACCTGCGTGGCCCGCTTCAGCCCCTCGCCGCCCATGAGCCGGACGTACGCCCAGGAGATGGGCAGGATGCCGGCGGAACCCCACGGCGCCGCAGAGATGGGGCCGACCCCCGTCTCCGGGCCCGCCTCGGGCTGGAGCGGGTGGTTGGGCAGGTACGGCGCGAGGTGCTCGCGCACCGCCACCGGACCGACGCCCGGACCGCCGCCGCCGTGCGGGATGCAGAAGGTCTTGTGCAGGTTCAGGTGCGAGACGTCACCGCCGAAGTGCCCCGGCTTGGCGAGCCCCACGAGCGCGTTGAGGTTGGCCCCGTCGACGTAGACCTGCCCACCCGCCTCGTGCACCTGCGCGCAGATCTCGGCGACGTGCTCCTCGAACACACCGTGCGTGGACGGGTAGGTGATCATCAGCACCGACAGCTCGTCGCGGTACTGCTCGATCTTCGCCCGCAGGTCCTCGACGTCGATCTCGCCGTCCTCGGCGGTCTTCACGACGACGACCTTCATGCCCGCCATCACCGCGCTCGCGGCGTTGGTCCCGTGCGCCGACGACGGGATCAGGCACACCGTGCGCTGCTCGTCCCCGTTGGCCCGGTGGTACCCGCGTACGGCGAGCAGACCGGCCAGCTCGCCCTGCGACCCGGCGTTCGGCTGGAGGGACACCTTGTCGTACCCGGTGACCTCGGCGAGACGGTCCTCCAGCTCGTGGATGAGCGTGAGGTAGCCCCCGGCCTGCTCGGCGGGCGCGAAGGGGTGCAGCTGCCCGAACTCGGGCCAGGTGACCGGCTCCATCTCCGTGGTCGCGTTGAGCTTCATGGTGCAGGAGCCCAGCGGGATCATGCCCCGGTCGAGCGCGTAGTCGCGGTCGGCCAGCCGGCGCAGGTAGCGCAGCATGGCCGTCTCGGAGCGGTGCTGATGGAAGACGGGGTGCGTCAGGTACTCGTCGGTCCGCAGCAGCGCGTCCGCAAGCCCGTCCTCGGTGGCCGCGTCCAGCGCCTCGATGATCCCCTCGACACCGAAGGCGGCCCATACGGCACGCAGCTGGGCGCGCGTGGTGGTCTCGTCGCAGGCGATCGAGACGTGGTCGGCGTCGACGAAACGGAGGTTGACCCCGTTCTCCCGCGCGGCGGCCACGACGTCGGCGGCCCGGCCCTCGACACGCACGGTCAGCGTGTCGAAGTAGGAGCCGTGCACGACCTCGACCCCGCCGTCCGCGAGCCCGGCGGCGAGGACCGTGGCGTACCGGTGGGTGCGCCGCGCGATGCCCTTCAGGCCTTCCGGCCCGTGGTAGACGGCGTACATGCCCGCCATGACGGCGAGCAGCACCTGGGCGGTGCAGATGTTGCTGGTGGCCTTCTCGCGGCGGATGTGCTGCTCACGCGTCTGGAGCGCCAGCCGGTACGCCCTGTTCCCGTCCGCGTCCACGGACACGCCGACGAGCCGCCCGGGCAGGCTGCGCGCCATCTTCTCCTTGACCGCCATGTAGCCGGCGTGCGGACCGCCGAAGCCCATCGGCACACCGAAGCGCTGCGTCGTCCCGACGGCGATGTCCGCGCCGAGCTCACCGGGCGACTTCAGGAGCGTCAGCGCGAGCAGATCGGCGGCGACGGTGACGAGCGCCCCGAGCTCGTGTGCCTGGTCGATGACCGGCTTGATGTCCCGTACGGCTCCGGAGGCGCCCGGGTACTGGATGAGCACGCCGTTGATCTCGCGCTCGGCGATCTCGGCGGGGATGCCCTCGCCGAGGTCGGCGACGACGACCTCGACGCCGGCCGGCTCGGCCCGGGTCTGGATCACGGCGATGGTCTGCGGCAGCGCGTCCGCGTCGACCAGGAACAGTCCCTTCTTGTTCTTGCCGAGCCGCCGCGACAGTGCCATGGCCTCTGCGGCCGCGGTGCCCTCGTCGAGCAGGGAGGCACCGGAGGTCGGCAGTCCGGTCAGGTCGGCGACCATGGTCTGGAAGTTGAGCAGCGCCTCGAGCCGCCCCTGCGAGATCTCCGGCTGGTACGGCGTGTAGGCCGTGTACCAGGCCGGGTTCTCCATGACGTTGCGCATGATGACCGGCGGCGTGAACGTGCCGTAGTACCCGAGCCCGATCATGGAGTCGAGGACCTGGTTGCGGTCGGCGAGGGAGCGCAGCTCGGCGATCACCTCGGCCTCGCTGCGGGCGCCCGGCAGGTCCAGCGCCTCGGCGCTCTTGATCACGGCCGGGACCGCTGCGGCCGTGAGCTCGTCCAGCGAGCCGTAGCCGACCTGCGCGAGCATCTTGGCGCGGGCCTCGTGGTCGGGGCCGATGTGGCGCTGCTCGAAGGGAACTGCCTCTTCGAGCTCGGAGAGCGGAATGCGGTGGGCGGTCATTACGGAGGCCTCCTGGTCGACACGACCTTCGAGGGGCACCACGGCACGGGTACCCGAACGGCCTCCCCCTCTGTCATCTCGACCTGAGAGCTTCACCGGATCGCCCGAAGGCCTCCGGCTTTCACCGTCGGTGAGAGCGGAAGCCGTCGACACCCGCCCTGCTTTCCAGAGTGACCTCGTCCGTGCGGTACGTGAGCCTGAGAGATTCCGGGGAGGATTTGCTCCTTCGGCGCCTCCGATGGTGCCTGGAGGACTCTCCCGCACGGGGTCAGCAGCCGCTGCCAGCGTACCAGCGCGGTCAACGCACGAACCTTCGAGTGGCCGCCTCCTCGATTGTGCCGTTTTGTAGTGCCTACGAATGAGTTGCGACCATGTGGAGGGCCCGTGCGAACCGATATCGATCCGCGCAACCTGATCGGCCGCAAGGCGTTCGACCGCAACGGAACCAGGATCGGCACGATCGACGAGGTCTATCTCGACGACGCCACCGGCGAACCGGAGTGGGCGGCCATACGGACCGGCCTGTTCAGCAGGGACGCATTCGTCCCCCTGGAGCCCAGCGAACTGATCGACGGCGCCCTCCACGTGCCCTTCGACCGCGCCCTGATCAAGGACGCCCCCGACTTCGGCGTGGGCCGCCACCTCTCCCCGGAACAGGAACTCCTGCTCTACCACCACTACGGCCTCGACGTCGCCGCCCCTCCTCCGCTCGCGGACCACGACTTCGGCAGACTGGCAGGCACGGACGAGACGGCCTGAACCCCGCCGAGCCCTCCGGCCCAGCCGCCTGGCCGTCCAGCCGTCTAAGGGGCACCGGACCGCAGCCCCACAGCTCCGGACCCGCCCTCCGGCCCGCGACTGCCCTCCGGTCTCGATAAAACCAGCGGCAACGGATCCGCCGGCTCCAGATCCGGATCGTCGACCCGGAAGGTCCGCACCCGCCCGGGCTCCGAGCCGGGCGTCTCGAACCGCACGGTGACCCGCCCCAGACCGCTTCCCTGCACCCACCCGTGCCCGAACTCGGCGTGCCGTACGTCGTGCCCGGCGGGCCACCGCCGCTCGGCGAGCGCCGGCTGCTCCTCGACCGGCGCCACGGCGTCCTCGTCCACGGGCCCCTGCGCGTCCGCCCGCTCCCCCGCCGCCTGCGCGAAGAGATCCTCCTGCGTGTAGTCGGCGAGCCCGCTGACACCCACCCCGAGCAGCCGCACACCGCCCGTGGTGTCGACCGAGTCCAGCAACCGGGCCGCCGCCTCGCGGATCACCCCGGGATCGTCCGTGGGCCCGCGCAGCGTCTCGGACCGGGTGAGCGTCGAGAAGTCGTACCGCCGCACCTTCAGCACGATGGTCCGCCCGGACAGCCCGGACCCGCGCAGCCGCCGCACGCACCGGTCGGCGAGCCGCTGCACCTCGAGACCGACCCGCACCCGGTCGTGGATATCCACGTCGTAGGTGTCCTCGACCGACACCGACTTCGCCTCCCGCTCCGCCACCACGGGCCGGTCGTCCCGCGCGAGCGCCATGGCGTAGAGGCCGTGCCCGTGGGACTTTCCCAGCAGCCGGACCATCTCGTCCTCGCCCGCCTCGACGATCTCCTCGATCGTGGTGATCCCGGCCCGCCGCAGGTGGTCGCCCGTCGCCGGCCCGACCCCCGGCAGTGTCCGCACCGACATCGGCCCGAGCATCGCCCGCTCGGTCCCCGGCTCGATCACCACCAGCCCGTCGGGCTTGGCCTGCTCCGAGGCGATCTTCGCGAGCATCTTGGAGGCGGCGAGCCCGACCGACCCCGTGAGTCCGGTGACGGCCCGTATGTCCGCGCGCAGCCGCGCCCCGACCAGCCGCGCCGACTGCTCATCCCAGGCCGCTCCCCCGGCCTCCAGGTCCACGAACGCCTCGTCCAGGCTCAGCGGCTCCACCAGCGGCGACAGCGCCCGCAGCAGCTCCATCACCCGCTCGCTGATCGCCTTGTAGAACCCGAAGCGCGGCACGAGATACGCGGCGTTGGGCGCAAGTCGCCGGGCCTGTCCCATAGGCATCGCCGAATGCACGCCGAAGACCCTGGCCTCGTACGACGCCGTGGCCACCACGCCCCGCGGCCCCAGCCCGCCCACGACGACGGCTTTCCCGCGCAGACTCGGCTTGGACGCCTGCTCCACCGAGGCGAAGAAGGCATCCATGTCGAGATGCAGGATCGTAGGCGCGGTTCTCACATCTCCGATGCTGCCCTACGCCACTGACAACGCATGGACAGCCGCCCGACACCCCACGGGAGAAACCGCTTGCAGCCCGGCGCGGACACATCTCGCCTGTCATGGCCACAGGGGGCAGGGCACGGCCGGACGGCTCAGACGGCCCTGTTCCGCCGTCGCGCCAGCTCGTCCGCCGGGTTGGGCCCGATCAGCGTCTCGCCGGTATCGATGCGCTCCCCGTGCAGCTGGGACAGCGCGCTTTCGACGTCCCGCCACACCACGCCCACGGCGATCCCGAAGACCCCCTGGCCCCCTTGGAGCAGGGCGTGGACCTCGTCCGGCGAGGTGCACTCGTAGACCGTCGCACCGTCGCTCATCAGCGTCATCCGCTCCAGGTCGCGGAAACCGCGTTCCCTGAGGTGCTGGACGGCCGTGCGGATGTTCTGGAGCGACACCCCGGTGTCGAGGAACCGCTTGACGATCTTCAGAACGACGACGTCCCGGAAGCTGTACAGCCGCTGCGTCCCCGACCCGTGGGCGGGGCGCACGCTCGGCTCGACGAGGCCGGTGCGGGCCCAGTAGTCCAACTGCCGGTAGGTGATACCGGCGGCCGCACAGGCCGTGGGGCCGCGATAGCCGATCTGCTCGGACGCCATGGACGTCGTCCCTCCGCTGCTCGGCACGGCCGTCGGTCGCTGCGGAGCATGATCAGCCGCGCCGCCGGGCTGGGGACACGCCCCGCTCGCGCGGAGCCGTGAGCCCGGGGGAGGGTACGGACCGCTCGCCCTGAGACTGCGCTCGGGGCCGCCCCCAGCCGTACCGTCGCCGCTGCTTCTCACGCCGACCTCCGTCCTTGACCTGCCTTCTCGACGGTAGGCAGTCACCAGGGGTGCGTCAACGATCGCCACACTCGCCACGCCGAGTGATAATCACCCTAAGAGTGGTTTCCCGTGCCCCACCGCGGGGAAAGGCTAGCCGAATGCCCCGAGACGGGCCGCGTGACGCTCTTCCTCGCCTCCGGCACATGCGGGCATTTCACCCCTCACACATGCGGCGGGCGACCCTGCCGCGGACCACTTCGTCCGCCGGGCCGCCCACAGGCCTCACCGACCGCTGATGCCCCGCCGTCCGGCTCTCACCGAAAGCCGGGACTCACTGGCTGCTGCTGCCGAAATCCTCCGGGGAGATCTGGTCGAGGAACTCGCGGAACTTCTCCACCTCGTCCTCCTGCTCGTCCGGGATCGCGATACCAGCGTCGTCGAGCACCGTGTCACTACCGTAGATCGGCGTGCCGGTGCGCAGGGCCAGCGCTATGGCGTCGGACGGGCGGGCGCTCACCTCGACGCCGCTGGCGAAGACCAGTTCCGCGTAGAAGACGCCCTCACGCAGGTCCGTGATGCGCACTTCCGTGAGCTCCTGACCGACGGCTTCCAGCACATCCTTGAACAGGTCGTGGGTCAGCGGCCGCGCAGGAGCCATGCCCTGCTGGGCGAAGGCGATCGCCGTCGCCTCCCCCGGTCCGATCCAGATGGGGAGGTAACGGTCGCCTCCCACTTCACGCAGCAGCACGATCGGTTGGTTGGAGGGCATTTCCACCCGGACACCTACGACATCGAGCTCGTTCACACAGCAACCCTAGGCCGTGCTCGGGATGTTTGGGTAGTCGGGCCGGGATCGGGCGCCTGATCCGGCCCCCGCGACCGGCTCCGGCTCAGGGCAACCGCACGCCGAGCGCCGTCTGCACCAGCGCGGCGTGCAGCTTCACGGTGAGCCCCGCCAGCTCCTTGGTACGAGCCTCCGCATGAGCCCTGGTCTGCGGGTTCCGGTGTCGCTTCAGCGGGGCCACCACCTGGTCCACGAGCCCGGCCTCGCGGTCGGCGGCGGCCTTCATCACCCTCAGGTGCCGCGGCTCGATCCCGAACCGCCCCAGCGCGGCGATGAGCGAGGCCACCGTGACCGCCTCCGCGTCGTACACCCCGTCCTCCAGTGGGGTGACGAGCCCGTACGACTCCCACTCCCGGAGCTCCTCCGCGCCGACACCGGCGGCGGCGAGCAGCTCGTCGCGCCCGATCCTGGCCGCCGTGGGCGTCTCGGGGGATTCGGGCACGGTGTCGCCGTCACGCTGACGGCCCAGCGCCGGCAGCTGGACGGCCTCGCCGCGCTCCATGGCCTCCAGGTGCTCGCGGATCACCTTCAGGGGCAGATAGTGGTCCCGCTGCATCCTCAGGACGTGACCGAGACGCTCGACGTCGTGCGCACTGAACTTGCGATACCCCGACGGGGTCCGCTGCGGCTCGATGAGCCCCTCCGCCTCCAGGAAACGGATCTTGGAGATGGTGACTTCGGGAAACTCGTCGCGCAGCACGTTCAGCACCGTGCCGATGCTCATCAGCCTGTCCGTGGCGGCGGCGCCGCGCCCGGCACCGCCGCTCGGTGTTTGAAGCATGGACCTTCCCTGACGGACGGACCTTCGCGGGGTTCCCCGGACGGGATCCGGTCAGTAGCCCCGCTGGCTGGCGTAGAAGACCAGCCGGTACTTGCCGATCTGCACCTCGTCACCATTGTTCAGGGCGACCTGGTCGATCCGCTCGCGGTTGACGTACGTGCCGTTCAGGCTGCCCACGTCGGCCACCGTGAACGAGCCGTCCTGACCCCGGCGGAACTCCACATGGCGCCGGGAGACCGTCACGTCGTCCAGGAAGATGTCGCTCTGCGGATGACGCCCGGCCGTGGTCAGATCGCCGTCCAGCAGGAAGCGGCTGCCCGAGTTCGGCCCGCGGCGCACGACCAGGAGCGCGGAGCCCAGCGGCAGCGCGTCGACTGCAGCCTGCGCCTCGGGGGACAGCGTCGGCATCGGCGTCTGGCCGGTGGTCTCGCTGTCGTAGGCCTCAAGACCGGAGATGGAGATCGTGGAGGTCGTCTCGGACGGACGCTCCGCCGCCGCCCCGGCCCGCAGCGGCGCGCCGCAGTTGGAGCAGAAGCGGCTGTTCTCCGCGTTGCGGTTACCGCACCTCGTACACACCAGGGCCGACATCGGATCCTCCTGCCGCGGCTGCCCACCGGGGGCATGGGACGCATACGGGTCGGAAAACCCTCCACCCGCACCTGAGGTTGACGGTTGCCCGAAACCTATGCCGCCGGGCTGCGCAGGGTCAACCGACGGCGCGCCCTGACCTCCGGAAACGTCACCGCCCGGACCACCGACCTGGTCCCGGAACAGCGGCCGCTGGCCCTCCGCGTCAGGCTGTGCGCGATGGCGAGCGGTCGCGTTGTCGCTACCCTCTCGCGCGCTCTTGCCGAACAACTTCGCAAACAACTTCACGGGCGATTCCCCTTGACCGAAACAGACCCGCCCGTGGGGCAGGACGAACCCTGACTGAACACTCTGGCCGACCCGGACATCCTGACAACGTCCGTCTGCACCAGACAGTTTCCACCACGCACCACCCATTCGGTGCGCCGACCCCCCGCAACCTCATGCCCTCGCCGAACGTCGCCCATGCACCCCCGGTTCACTGGGAGGACGACCGAGCGTAGTCAGGCCGCTTCACCGCCCGCAAGGCGTCCACGACGATCTTGGTCGACCGCTCGATGGTGACCGTGGCCTGTTCCTTCTCGAGAGTCTGCACCACGCCTCCGGGGATGTTGAGCGCCGGCTCGAGGTCCTGCGGCTTGCCGATGACCTTGAAACGATAGGGCGCGTTGATCTTGTTCCCGTCGACGCCCACACCCTTGCCGGAGTCCGTCAGATAGGTGCCCGCGACGACCCGTACGCCGTTCACCTGAATCGCCTCGGCACCCGCCGCGCGCAGCTCCTGGATCGCGTCGAGCAGCATGTCCGCCTCGACCGTCCCCTTCGTGTCCTCGATGGTCATGGTGATGCCGGGCCCCTGCGCGGCCACGGTGCCCGCCAGGATGCCGAGTTGCCTCTCCTTCTCGATGGTCTGCTTCCGGGCCTCCTCGGCCTGGTCCGAGCTGTTCTCCAGCTCGTCGCGCTGCCTCTCGAGGCCCTGCTTCTCGTCCTCAAGACGCTGCGTACGGTCATCCAGTTCATCGAGGATGCGGACAAGATCTTCCTGACGCGCCCCGCGTAGCGCGCTGTCACCGTCGCTGTTCGAGGCCACCTGCACGGCCAGCCCGAACCCGAGGCCGAACAGCAGTACCGCGACGATGAGTTGGGCCCGTGAGACCCGCGGCGGCCACAGCCCCTTCACCAGCCGCTGCCGACCGGTCAGCCGCGGCTCGGCATCGGGCTCGGGGGCTGCCTCCGGTTCGGGTTCGGGTTCCGGCTCCGGGGTGTCCTGGGCGGCGGGCACCGGCACGGACACCTCTTGGGGCAGTTCCTCGCGCAGCCTGTTCCCGGACGAGCCGCTCCCGTCGCTCCGGTCCGCGGGCGGGTCGCTCTTCTCCTCGGGGCGCTTGTCGTCCTGCTCGCTCATCGGCCTCACGCCCGGAACACGTGCCGGCGGATCGCCGCAGCGTTGGAGAAGATCCGGATACCGAGGACGACCACCACACCGGTGGACAGCTGGGCACCCACGCCCAGCTTGTCCCCCAGGAACACGATCAACGCGGCCACCACCACGTTCGACAGGAACGACACCACGAAGACCTTGTCGTCGAAGATGCCGTCGAGCATGGCCCGCAGGCCGCCGAAGACGGCGTCGAGCGCCGCCACGACAGCGATCGGCAGATAAGGCTCGACCACCGCCGGAACCTCAGGCCGGACCAACAGGCCGGCCACGACTCCCACGACGAGGCCCAGTACGGCGATCACGATGTGCCCTTCTCGCTCTTCTCAGTGCTCGGCTGTGCTGTACGTACGATCACACTCGGGGCGGCAGGCAGCCGAAGGTCCTCCTCCACGGAGATGCCTGTCCTGATGCCGTAGCTCTCCTGCAGCGCGTGCAGATACAGCCCGTCCGCGCTGTTCTGGAACCGAGTGCTCAGCCGCTGCCCGTCCCCCACCGCGAGCACCGTGTACGGCGGCACCAGCGGCTTGTTGTCGACCAGTATCGCGTCCCCCGCGGCCCTGATCGCGGACAGCGCGGTCAGCCGCTGCCCGTTGATCGAGACCGCCTCGGCGCCCGACTCCCACAGCCCGTTGACCACGCGCTGCATGTCCCGGTCGCGCACCCGGCCGATGTCGGAGAACCCGGTGGTCTCTCGCGGGTTATCGTCACCGCCCGTGCCGGTGTCCTTGGCGTCGTTCACCACGAGCTTCACGCCCGGGCCGTGCACCGCCGTGGCACCCGACAGAATGCCCACGATCTCGGACTCGGCGCTGCCACCGCTGTGCTTCAGCGCCTCCCGCTGTCGCGCGCTCACGTCCCCGCGCAGCCGGTCGACGGCATCCTCCAGCTTGTCCGCCGCCTCGGTCTCCCGGTCGATCCTGTCGACCAGTTCCTCGCGCTCCTTGGCCACGACCGGAGCGGCGACCCGCGCCTGCGCCGCCCCCACGGTCACGACGAGGGCCGCGAGCACCAGGCCGGCGGCAAGCCCCAGCTTCGCCCTGAGCGTCTTCGGCATGCCGGCGTCACCCGCGGCCTTCTTCCGCGCGGCGGCCTCGGCGTATCCGTCGTCGAGGCTGTGGTCCATGACGTTGGTGATCAACGACATGGACGCGTCCGGGCGCCTGGGCCGCGTCGGTGTGCTCCGAATGGGGGGTTGCTGCGGCATGCCGCACATCGTCGCACGTCGGGGCCACTACCTCCGAACGGCCCCACCGGCGTGCCGGACAGGCCCCCTGGGGGACGCTTGTCCGGCACGCACGCGTGCAGCCGTTCTACCGGCCGGCGCTGTCCACGACCGCCGACCACTCATCCAGCAGAGCCTGCGCGGAGGCGTCGTCCGGCCCTTCCGCCCATAGGTGGGTGACGGCCTCGGCCGGGTCGGGCAGCACCATCACCCAACGGCCGTCCGTCTCCACCACGCGCACGCCGTCCGTGGTGTCGACGAACCGGTCTCCGGCAGCCTCGACGACCCGCCGCATCACGAGCCCCTTGACGGCCCACGGAGTCGCCAGATCCCGCTTCAGGACGTGCGCCCGCGGGATCCGCGCGTCGATCTGGCTGAGCGTGAGCTGCGTCCGCGCCACGAGCCCGATGAGTCGTACGAACGCCGCGGTGGCGTCGTACACGCTGCTGAACTCGGGGACGATGAAGCCGCCCTTGCCGTCGCCGCCGAAGATCGTCCCTTCCTCACCGCCCACGCGCGTGAGGTCGTCGGGAGACGTGGTCGTCCACTCGACCTGAGTCCCGTGGTACGCCGCCACCTGCTCGGCGATCCGGGTCGTGGTCACCGGCAGCGCGACCCGGCCGCTGCGCCGCTCGGCCGCGATGAGGTCGAGCATCACGAGCAGCGCCCGGTCGTCCTCGATGATGCGCCCCTTCTCGTCGACGAGGGACAGCCGCTCACCGACGGGATCGAACCGCACCCCGAACGCGGCCCCCGAGGACGCCACGATCTCCCCGAGACGCACCATCCCCGACCGCCGCATGTCGGCCGTCTCCGTCGGCCTGGACTCGTCGAGACCGGGATTGATCGTCAGCGAGTCGACACCGAGCTTCCCCAGCAGACTCGGCAGCACGAGTCCCGCACTTCCGTTGGACGCGTCCACGACCACCTTCAGACCGGACTCCGCGATCCCGGTCGTGTCGACGTTCCGCAGCAGCGACCCGGTGTACGAGTCGAAGACACTCGCCGGGAAGTGCAGGTCACCGATCTCCCCGGGGAAGGCTCGCCGGTACTCCTGCCTCGCGAACACCCGGTCCAGCTTCCGCTGGCTGCCCTGCGACAGGTCCGCGCCCTGCCCGTCGAAGAACATGATGTCGACGGAGTCCGGCACCCCGGGCGTCGTACGGATCATGATCCCGCCCGCGCTGCCTCGCGCTGTCTGCTGCCGGGCCACCGGCAGCGGCACGTTCTCCAGGTCCCGTACGTCGATGGCGCTGGCCTGCAAGGCGGAGATCACCGCCCGCTTCAAGGCTCGGGCACCACGCGAGTGGTCGCGGGCCGTAGTGACGGTCGAGCCCTTCTTCAGGGTCGTCGCATAGGCACCGGCAAGCCGTACCGCCAGCTCCGGTGTGATCTCCACGTTCAGGATTCCGGACACCCCACGGGCCCCGAAGAGATGCGCCTGCCCCCTGGATTCCCAGATGACCGAGGTATTGACGAAGGCACCGGCTTCGATGGTCTTGAACGGATAGACCCGCACATTGCCCTGAACGATCGATTCTTCACCGATCAGGCACTCATCACCGATGACCGCCCCGTCCTCGATCCGCGCCGCGCGCATGATGTCGGTGTTCTTTCCGACCACGCAACCGCGCAGATTGCTGTGCGGCCCCACGTAGACGTTGTCGTGAACGACGGCCTTGTGCAGAAAAGCGCCGCTCTTGACGACCACGTTGGAGCCCACGACGGTGTGCTCACGGATTTCGGCGCCGACCTCGACCTTTGCGTAGTCCCCGATGTAAAGCGGCCCACGGAGCACGGCGTCAGGATGGACCTCGGCCCCCTCGGCGACCCACACCCCGGGGGAGATCTCGAACCCGTCGATGTCGACGTCGACCTTGCCCTCCAGGACATCGGCCTGCGCCTTCACATAGCTCTCGTGGGTGCCGACGTCCTCCCAGTACCCCTCGGCGATGTAGCCGTAGACCGGTTTGCCTTCCTTCATCAACTGCGGGAAGACATCGCCGGACCAGTCGACGGGCACATCGGGTTCGACATAGTCGAAGACCTCGGGCTCCATCACATAGATGCCGGTGTTCACGGTGTCGGAGAAGACCTGGCCCCAGGTCGGCTTCTCGAGGAAGCGCTCAACCTTGCCTTCCTCGTCGACAATGGTGATGCCGAATTCCAACGGATTGGGCACACGCGTCAGACAGACCGTGACCAGGGCGCCCTTTTCCTTGTGGAAATTGATGAGCTCGGTGAGATCGAAATCCGTCAGTGCATCGCCGGAGATGACGAGGAAGGCATCGTCCTTCAACGCCTCTTCGGCATTCTTGACGCTTCCAGCGGTACCGAGTGGCTTCTCCTCATTGGCATAGGTGAGCTCCATACCGAGCTCTTCGCCGTCACCGAAGTAGTTCTTGACGAGCGAGGCCAGGAACTGGACAGTTACGACTGTTTCGTTGAGCCCATGCCTTTTCAGCAACCGCAGCACATGCTCCATGATCGGGCGGTTCGCCACGGGCAGGAGCGGCTTGGGCATGCTTGAGGTCATGGGGCGAAGGCGCGTGCCTTCGCCTCCGGCCATCACGACGGCCTTCATGTCGGAAGCGTCCTCCTCTAAAGACGACGGTCTAGCCGACTTCCCCCGCCAGGATTGTCCCGCACTTTTCCACGTCGGGCCATCGGGCCGCGTCAGTGGGGCCAATCCGCGAGTTCAATCGGCCATGGCGTCCGCACGGACGAGGCGGCGGACCTGTACTACGTAGAGGACTCCTGCCCACCAATACAGCGTTGTACCCCATCCGGCGAACGCCCATCCGAAAATGGCAGCCAGTGACGAGATCCAACCGCTTCCATCACTGAGCAGGAGCAGCGGGAAGGCATACATCAAGTTGAAGGTGGCGGCCTTGCCCAGGAAGTTCACCTGGGGCGGCGGATAGCCGTGCCGGCGGAGGATGCCCACCATCACCAGCAGAACCAGCTCCCGCGCCAGAAGTGCAGCAGTCAACCAGAGAGGCAGAATCTCGCGCCAAGTGAGGCCGACGAGAGTCGACAGAATGTAGAGCCGGTCGGCCGCGGGATCCAGGAGCCGGCCGAGGCTGCTGATCTGGTTCCAGCGCCGTGCGAGCTTGCCGTCCAGGTAGTCGCTGACGCCGCTCAGGGCCAGTACCAGAAGGGCCCAGCCGTCACTCTGGGGCCCACCGAACTCAGGCCGCAGAATCAGCCACAGGAAGAGCGGCACGCCGACGAGGCGCGCCATGCTGAGGATGTTCGGGATGGTGAGGACACGGTCCGTCTGGACGCGAGTCTCCTGAACCTCCACCCGGGGGCCTCCTGTGGGAAACGATCCAACGATGCTCCCTGACCTTACCTCAACGCAAAAAAGCTCTGGCTCTCGGGCTGTATGCCCAAGAGCCAGAGCTCAAAAGGAGTTCGGCGGCGTCCTACTCTCCCACAGGGTCCCCCCTGCAGTACCATCGGCGCTGTAAGGCTTAGCTTCCGGGTTCGGAATGTAACCGGGCGTTTCCCCTACGCTATAACCACCGAAACACTATGAAACTGTCAGCCGCACCACGTGTGGCACGTGGGGCTGTTCGTGGTTTCAGAACCAACACAGTGGACGCGAGCAACTGAGGACAAGCCCTCGGCCTATTAGTACCGGTCAACTCCACACGTTACCGTGCTTCCATATCCGGCCTATCAACCCAGTCGTCTACTGGGAGCCTTACCCTCTCTAGGAGGTGGGAGTCCTCATCTCGAAGCAGGCTTCCCGCTTAGATGCTTTCAGCGGTTATCCCTCCCGAACGTAGCCAACCAGCCATGCCCTTGGCAGAACAACTGGCACACCAGAGGTTCGTCCGTCCCGGTCCTCTCGTACTAGGGACAGCCCTTCTCAAGACTCCTACGCGCGCAGCGGATAGGGACCGAACTGTCTCACGACGTTCTAAACCCAGCTCGCGTGCCGCTTTAATGGGCGAACAGCCCAACCCTTGGGACCGACTCCAGCCCCAGGATGCGACGAGCCGACATCGAGGTGCCAAACCATCCCGTCGATATGGACTCTTGGGGAAGATCAGCCTGTTATCCCCGGGGTACCTTTTATCCGTTGAGCGACGGCGCTTCCACAAGCCACCGCCGGATCACTAGTCCCGACTTTCGTCCCTGCTCGACCCGTCGGTCTCACAGTCAAGCTCCCTTGTGCACTTACACTCAACACCTGATTGCCAACCAGGCTGAGGGAACCTTTGGGCGCCTCCGTTACTCTTTAGGAGGCAACCGCCCCAGTTAAACTACCCATCAGACACTGTCCCTGATCCGGATCACGGACCCAGGTTAGACATCCAGCACGACCAGACTGGTATTTCAACGACGACTCCCCCTGAACTGGCGTCCAGAGTTCACAGTCTCCCAGCTATCCTACACAAGCCGAACCGAACACCAATATCAAACTGTAGTAAAGGTCCCGGGGTCTTTCCGTCCTGCTGCGCGAAACGAGCATCTTTACTCGTAGTGCAATTTCACCGGGCCTATGGTTGAGACAGTCGAGAAGTCGTTACGCCATTCGTGCAGGTCGGAACTTACCCGACAAGGAATTTCGCTACCTTAGGATGGTTATAGTTACCACCGCCGTTTACTGGCGCTTAAGTTCTCAGCTTCGCCACCCCGAAGAGTGACTAACCGGTCCCCTTAACGTTCCAGCACCGGGCAGGCGTCAGTCCGTATACATCGCCTTACGGCTTCGCACGGACCTGTGTTTTTAGTAAACAGTCGCTTCTCGCTGGTCTCTGCGGCCACCCCCAGCTCGAGGAGCAAGTCCTCTCACCAAGCGTGGCCCCCCTTCTCCCGAAGTTACGGGGGCATTTTGCCGAGTTCCTTAACCATAGTTCACCCGAACGCCTCGGTATTCTCTACCTGACCACCTGAGTCGGTTTAGGGTACGGGCCGCCATGAAACTCGCTAGAGGCTTTTCTCGACAGCATAGGATCATCCACTTCACCACAATCGGCTCGGCATCAGGTCTCAGCCACATGTACGACGGATTTACCTATCGCACGGCCTACACCCTTACCCCGGGACAACCACCGCCCGGGCTGGACTACCTTCCTGCGTCACCCCATCACTCACCTACTACCACCTTGGTTCGGCGGCTCCACCACTCCCCTTTGCCCGAAGGCTCCAGGACGGCTTCACGGCCTTAGCATCAGCGGGCTCGATGTTTGACGCTTCACAGCGGGTACCGGAATATCAACCGGTTATCCATCGACTACGCCTGTCGGCCTCGCCTTAGGTCCCGACTTACCCTGGGCAGATCAGCTTGACCCAGGAACCCTTAGTCAATCGGCGCACACGTTTCTCACGTGTGAATCGCTACTCATGCCTGCATTCTCACTCGTGAACCGTCCACAACTCGCTTACGCGGCTGCTTCACCCGGCACACGACGCTCCCCTACCCATCACAGCCGGCGTTGGCCGTATTGCTGCAATGACACGACTTCGGCGGTACGCTTGAGCCCCGCTACATTGTCGGCGCGGAATCACTAGACCAGTGAGCTATTACGCACTCTTTCAAGGGTGGCTGCTTCTAAGCCAACCTCCTGGTTGTCTCTGCGACTCCACATCCTTTCCCACTTAGCGTACGCTTAGGGGCCTTAGTCGATGCTCTGGGCTGTTTCCCTCTCGACCATGGAGCTTATCCCCCACAGTCTCACTGCCGCGCTCTCACTTACCGGCATTCGGAGTTTGGCTAAGGTCAGTAACCCGGTAGGGCCCATCGCCTATCCAGTGCTCTACCTCCGGCAAGAAACACACGACGCTGCACCTAAATGCATTTCGGGGAGAACCAGCTATCACGGAGTTTGATTGGCCTTTCACCCCTAACCACAGGTCATCCCCCAGGTTTTCAACCCTGGTGGGTTCGGTCCTCCACGAAGTCTTACCTCCGCTTCAACCTGCCCATGGCTAGATCACTCCGCTTCGGGTCTTGAGCGTGCTACTCAAACGCCCTATTCGGACTCGCTTTCGCTACGGCTTCCCCACACGGGTTAACCTCGCAACACACCGCAAACTCGCAGGCTCATTCTTCAAAAGGCACGCAGTCACGAGAATGAAGACAAGTCTTCATTCCGACGCTCCCACGGCTTGTAGGCACACGGTTTCAGGTACTATTTCACTCCGCTCCCGCGGTACTTTTCACCATTCCCTCACGGTACTATCCGCTATCGGTCACCAGGGAATATTTAGGCTTAGCGGGTGGTCCCGCCAGATTCACACGGGATTTCTCGGGCCCCGTGCTACTTGGGTGTCTCTCAAACGAGCCGCTGATGTTTCGACTACGGGGGTCTTACCCTCTACGCCGGACCTTTCGCATGTCCTTCGCCTACATCAACGGTTTCTGACTCGTCTCACGGCCGGCAGACCATGAAAGAGAGATCCCACAACCCCGTATACGCAACCCCTGCCGGGTCTCACACGCATACGGTTTGGCCTCATCCGGTTTCGCTCGCCACTACTCCCGGAATCACGGTTGTTTTCTCTTCCTGCGGGTACTGAGATGTTTCACTTCCCCGCGTTCCCTCCACTTGCCCTATGTGTTCAGGCAAGGGTGACAGCCCATGACGACTGCCGGGTTTCCCCATTCGGAAACCCCCGGATCAAAGCCTGGTTGACGACTCCCCGGGGACTATCGTGGCCTCCCACGTCCTTCATCGGTTCCTGGTGCCAAGGCATCCACCGTGCGCCCTTAAAAACTTGGCCACAGATGCTCGCGTCCACTGTGCAGTTCTCAAACAACGACCAGCCACCCATCACCCCACCTTTACAGGCGAGTTCACTGGGGCCGGCGACTGAGGAAAAATCCATTCCCTCAGACACCCAACAGCGTGCCCGACACAGCCAGCTGACCAGATCAGCGTTCCACGCTCCGAAGAGCAGTACTAGCGCCTAATCCATCCTGGACCGTGCCGAGTAGTCAACGTTCCACCCATGAGCAACCAGCATCAGACATTCGCTGATGTACTGGCCTCTGACCTCACCCCGAAGGGATCGGTAAGAAGTGCTCCTTAGAAAGGAGGTGATCCAGCCGCACCTTCCGGTACGGCTACCTTGTTACGACTTCGTCCCAATCGCCAGTCCCACCTTCGACAGCTCCCTCCCCACAAGGGGGTTGGGCCACCGGCTTCGGGTGTTACCGACTTTCGTGACGTGACGGGCGGTGTGTACAAGGCCCGGGAACGTATTCACCGCAGCAATGCTGATCTGCGATTACTAGCGACTCCGACTTCATGGGGTCGAGTTGCAGACCCCAATCCGAACTGAGACCGGCTTTTTGAGATTCGCTCCACCTCGCGGTATCGCAGCTCATTGTACCGGCCATTGTAGCACGTGTGCAGCCCAAGACATAAGGGGCATGATGACTTGACGTCGTCCCCACCTTCCTCCGAGTTGACCCCGGCGGTCTCCCGTGAGTCCCCAACACCCCGAAGGGCTTGCTGGCAACACGGGACAAGGGTTGCGCTCGTTGCGGGACTTAACCCAACATCTCACGACACGAGCTGACGACAGCCATGCACCACCTGTACACCGACCACAAGGGGGACCCTGTCTCCAGGGTTTTCCGGTGTATGTCAAGCCTTGGTAAGGTTCTTCGCGTTGCGTCGAATTAAGCCACATGCTCCGCCGCTTGTGCGGGCCCCCGTCAATTCCTTTGAGTTTTAGCCTTGCGGCCGTACTCCCCAGGCGGGGCACTTAATGCGTTAGCTGCGGCACGGACAACGTGGAATGTTGCCCACACCTAGTGCCCACCGTTTACGGCGTGGACTACCAGGGTATCTAATCCTGTTCGCTCCCCACGCTTTCGCTCCTCAGCGTCAGTATCGGCCCAGAGATCCGCCTTCGCCACCGGTGTTCCTCCTGATATCTGCGCATTTCACCGCTACACCAGGAATTCCGATCTCCCCTACCGAACTCTAGCCTGCCCGTATCGACTGCAGACCCGGGGTTAAGCCCCGGGCTTTCACAACCGACGCGACAAGCCGCCTACGAGCTCTTTACGCCCAATAATTCCGGACAACGCTCGCGCCCTACGTATTACCGCGGCTGCTGGCACGTAGTTAGCCGGCGCTTCTTCTGCAGGTACCGTCACTTTCGCTTCTTCCCTGCTGAAAGAGGTTTACAACCCGAAGGCCGTCATCCCTCACGCGGCGTCGCTGCATCAGGCTTTCGCCCATTGTGCAATATTCCCCACTGCTGCCTCCCGTAGGAGTCTGGGCCGTGTCTCAGTCCCAGTGTGGCCGGTCGCCCTCTCAGGCCGGCTACCCGTCGTCGCCTTGGTGAGCCATTACCTCACCAACAAGCTGATAGGCCGCGGGCTCATCCTGCACCGCCGGAGCTTTCGAACACCTTGGATGCCCAAGATGGTCAGTATCCGGTATTAGACCCCGTTTCCAGGGCTTGTCCCAGAGTGCAGGGCAGATTGCCCACGTGTTACTCACCCGTTCGCCACTAATCCCCACCGAAGTGGTTCATCGTTCGACTTGCATGTGTTAAGCACGCCGCCAGCGTTCGTCCTGAGCCAGGATCAAACTCTCCGTGAATGTGTACCGGTAATCCGGTGCAACACCACGAGAGCGGAACAGCCAGGCGGAATAAGCCCGGCCGTTCACAGCGTCCTCGCTGTGTTTTTTCAAAGGAACCTCGCCCCAGCTGATGCTGGAGACGGGGTATCAACATATCTGGCGTTGACTTTTGGCACGCTGTTGAGTTCTCAAGGAACGGCCGCTTCCTTTGTACTCACCCTCTCGGGCTTTCCTCCGGGCGCTTCCCTTCGGTGTTCCCAACTCTACCAGTGTTTTTCCGACCCTCTGACCACTGTCCTGCAGGCATGCAGAAAGTGACCCCGAGATAGGATCTGACAAGTTGGGTGCTGCCAGACGAGGACACGTGGTTGTGTCGCTCAGCCCCAAGCAGGAGTACGACTGTACACCCGGCCGTGGAGCCGGTGCAAATCGCTTTGAGGTATGGTCTAGACCATTCTGGAGTGCCTACGCGGAACCGGCACTTCAGGTGACATACCCTGCTGAACAGTGTGCCGTCCGGTACCGGCAGGGACGGCCCCTTTAGAACTCCACCCCTGGGAGGCTTCCCATGACCACCGTGACGTCCCCACTCGCAGGACGCGCCATCGGACTGGCAGCCGTGCCGGATCCGGTCTTCTCCGGGGCCATGGTCGGCCCGGGGACAGCGATCGACCCCGTACGTGAGCCTTCCGAGGCCGTTTCGCCCGTGGACGGCGTCATCGTCTCCCTGCACCCGCACGCGTTCGTAGTCGTCGACGAGAACGGTCATGGCGTGCTCACTCACCTCGGTATCGACACCGTGCAGCTCAACGGCGAGGGTTTCGAGCTGCTCGTGAACAAGGGTGACACCGTCAGGCGCGGCCAGGGCATCGTGCGCTGGGACCCGGCTGCCGTCGAGGCCGCGGGCAAGTCCGCGGTCTGCCCGATCGTGGCGCTGGAGGCCACGGCCGAAGCACTCTCCGATCTTCGTGACGACGGCGATGTGAAGGCCGGCGACAGTCTCTTCCTCTGGGAGTGACCTCAGTGCCGTCGTAAGGCGGCTAGCAGGAGAACCAACGCGGTGGCTGAATCCGCCGCACTATCGGAGACGGGTGAGATGGACACAACGCTGCGAGGCGTCGGCGTCAGCCACGGTGTGGCGATCGGCGAGGTTCGGCACATGGGAACGGCGGTGCTGGAGCCGCCTGCGAAGCAGATCCCCGCGGAAGAGGCGGAGCGCGAACAGGGGCGCGCCCGCAAGGCCGTGGAGGCTGTGGCGGCCGACCTGATGGCACGGGGCAACCTGGCGGGGGGTGAAGCCCAGGCGGTGCTCGAGGCACAGGCCATGATGGCCCAGGACCCCGAGCTGATGGCAGACGTGGAACGGCGGATCGACGTCGGCAGCACGGCCGAGCGCGGGGTGTACGACGCCTTCGCCGCGTACCGCGAGCTGCTGGCGGGTGCCGGTGAGTACCTCGCCGGTCGTGTGGCCGATCTCGACGATGTGCGGAATCGTATCGTCGCCCGTCTGCTGGGGGTGCCGATGCCGGGTGTGCCCGACAGCGACGAGCCCTATGTCCTTGTCGCCCGTGACCTCGCGCCTGCCGACACCGCGCTGCTGGACCCGACTCTGGTGCTCGGCTTCGTCACCGAGGAGGGCGGTCCGACCAGCCACAGTGCGATTCTGGCGCGGGCGCTCGGGGTGCCGGCCGTGGTCGCGCTTCCGGGTGCCGGCGAGCTCGCCGAAGGCACGATGATCGCCGTCGACGGCAGCACCGGCGAGATCTTCGTGGACCCGAGCGATGAGAAGAAGGCTCAGCTCGAGGCCGCGGCCTCCGAGCGCAGGGCGGCGCTGGCGGCTTCGACCGGCCCCGGTGCCACCGCGGACGGTCACAAGGTGCCACTGCTCGCGAACATCGGCGGCCCTGCGGATGTGGAGGCAGCGGTCGAGGCCGGTGCCGAGGGTGTCGGACTCTTCCGCACCGAGTTCCTCTTCCTGGACGACAGCAAGCAGGCGCCGTCCGAGGAGAAGCAGGTCGCTGCGTACCGGCAGGTGCTGGAGGCGTTCCCCGAGGGGCGTGTCGTGGTGCGGGTGCTGGACGCGGGTGCGGACAAGCCGCTCGACTTTCTGACGCCGGCCGACGAGCCGAACCCGGCGCTCGGCGTGCGGGGGCTGCGGACGCTGCTGGATCACCCGGAGGTTCTGCGTACCCAGCTGACGGCGCTCGCGAAGGCCGCGGAAGGGCTGCCGGTCTACCTCGAGGTCATGGCCCCGATGGTCGCGGACCGCACCGATGCCCGGGCTTTCGCGGACGCGTGCCGAGAGGCCGGGCTGCGGGCGAAGTTCGGCGCGATGGTCGAGATCCCGTCGGCCGCGCTCCGGGCGCGCTCGATTCTCCAGGAGGTCGAGTTCCTGTCGCTGGGGACGAACGACCTGGCGCAGTACACCTTCGCCGCCGACCGTCAGGTGGGTGCGGTCTCCCGTCTGCAGGATCCGTGGCAGCCCGCGCTGCTCGACCTGGTGGCGCTGTCCGCCGAGGCGGCGAAGGCCGAGGGCAAGAGCTGTGGCGTCTGTGGTGAGGCCGCGTCCGACCCGCTGCTCGCGTGTGTGCTGGCTGGTCTGGGCGTCACCTCTCTTTCGATGGGCGCGGCGTCGATTCCCTACGTCCGGGCCGCGCTGGCGAAGTACACGCTGGCGCAGTGCGAGCGGGCTGCTGCTGCGGCGCGGGCCACGGACAGCGCCGAGGACGCGCGCAGCGCGGCGCAGGCGGTGTTGTCGGGCGAGTGAGCCGGGCCTGACCGGCCGATGACTGCCCGGGCGGGGCGCTCCACTGCGGTGGGGCGCCCCGCCCGCTTTTCAGTGGTTGTGTCCCTGTTCCGGTTGCACGTCTCCCAGGTCGGGCGGTTCGCAGTAATCGACGTTGGATTCGGGGGAGATCAGGTCGCCGGATTCCACGTCGGTGCAGTAGGCGTCGAAGACCTCTCCCGCGGTGAGGGGTTCGAGTCCGTATGCGCGCAGGCGCCAGCCGTAGACACGGTCGGGGCTGCCTGGGGCGCTGGCTCGGATGACGAGTCCTCCGGGGCTTTCGGTGGCCAGGCCGAGGGCCAGGACCGTGGTGAACTCGAGGGCTTCCGTCTCGTCCAGTTTGACGGCGCCGCCGGTGTCGGCGACGTGGAGGGCGGCGACGAGGGTCTCGGGCGGTCCGGTGACGCTGCACACGAGGTGCCGGTTGCCGGACGGGGCCGTGTCGAGGATGCGGACGAGGAGGTCCGAGGCCCGGGCGAAGGCGGCGCGTCCGATGTCTTCGCCGCAGGAGGTGCAGGCGCCCAGGCGAGCGAGGAGTGTGGTCGCGTACTCCCAGGTGGCCTGCCGCACGGCCTCATCGACGAGGGCCGGGAGCAGGTCGGACAGAGGCTGGCCCTCGTACGGAAGGGTCGGGCCTGTGACCGCGAGTCGTGCCGTGAAGCGTGTGCGGCTCGACGGGTTGTCGGGGTCGAGGCCGTTTTGGGTGCAGAACTCGGCGTACTCCTCGGGGTCGAAGAGGGCCACGGTGGTGTGGCTGCCTTGGAGGGCACGTGTCCTGAGGAGGCCTTCCACATGCTTGAGGTAGGCCGCGTGGTCGTCGAAGGTGAAGCTGCGGTAGCGCCGCATGGCCAGGAAGTCGTGCTCGTCGGTGAGCAGGCCGAGGGTGCCGGCGATTTCGCGGCGCAGGACGCGTCGCATGGTCCGGCTGTCGGTGTGCGTCATTGTTCCCCCTGTGCACGGTCGATCAATGCTCACTCACAGTAATCGGTGGCACTGACAACGGGCGCTGGGCAGGGGATCGGTATCCGGATGAGGACATAACTGCAGGTCAGCTGCCGGGTGGTTAACGTGATCGCGTCAACAGACATGGTGACGAAGAGTGTTCGAGTGGTGCTGGTCAGGGGCGTTTGCGGGCCAGGTCCTCGTAGAAGCTCAGCAGGTCGAGGTTGTCGATGGAGCCCGGGTTGACCGCCTTCTCCAGCGGCGTTCCCTGGAGGAGGCGTTTGACCGGGACCTCGATGCGTTTGCCGGTCAGGGTGTGGGGGACGCCGGGTACTTCGATGATCTCGTCGGGGACGTGGCGTGGTGACAGTTGTTCGCGGATGGTCTGCTTGATGCGGTTCAGCAGGGCCTCGTCGAGGACGGCTCCGGGGACGAGGTGCACGAAGAGGGGCATCCAGTAGCCGCCGTCGGGCTGTTCGATGCCGATGACGAGGGATTCCCTGATCTCGGGGAGGCGCTCCACGGCCTCGTAGATGTCGGCGGAGCCCATGCGTACGCCTTGGCGGTTGAGCGTGGAGTCGGAGCGGCCGTGGATGACGACGGATCCGCGGGAGGTGACGGTGATCCAGTCGCCGTGCCGCCATACGCCGGGATACGTGTCGAAGTAGCTGTCGTGGTAGCGGCTGCCGTCGGGGTCGTTCCAGAAGTGGATGGGCATCGACGGCATGGGGTTGGTGACCACGAGTTCGCCGACCTCGTCGATCAGGGGGGTGCCGTTCGGGTCCCAGGACTGGAGGTCGGTGCCGAGGCAGGGGGCCTGGAGTTCGCCGACGTGGACCGGGAGGGTCGGTACGGCTCCGGCGAAGCAGGAGCACACGTCCGTGCCGCCGCTGACGGAGGCGATCCACAGGTTGTCGCGCACCTCGCCGTGGAGCCAGCGGAAGCCGTCGGGGGGCAGGGGCGAGCCGGTGGTGGCGACGCACTGGACGGAGGAGAGGTCGAAGTCGCGGGACGGGTGTACGTCCGCCTTGCGGCAGGCCATGACGTAGGCGGCCGAGGTGCCGTAGAGGGTGGCCTTGGTGCGTTCGGCGATGCGCCACTGGGCGCCGGTGTCCGGGTAGCCGGGGCTGCCGTCGTAGAGGACGATCGTGGTGCCGGTGAGCAGGCCGGAGACGAGGAAGTTCCACATCATCCAGCCGGTCGACGTGTACCAGAAGAAGCGGTCCTCGGGGCCCAGGTCGCAGTGCAGGCCGAGTTGCTTGAGGTGCTCGACCAGGATGCCGCCCTGGGACTGGACGATGGCCTTGGGCAGGCCGGTGGTGCCGGAGGAGTAGAGCACCCACAGGGGGTGGTCGAAGGGCACCTGCTCGAAGACGGGGTCCGTGTCGGCGGAGGTGAGGGCCGACCAGTCCAGGGCGCCCTCGGGTGTCTCGGTGCCGAGGAGGGGGATGTGGACGACGGCACGCAGGGTGGGCAGTTCGCGGCGCAGTTCGGCGACGACCTCGCGCCGGTCGTGCTCCTTGCCGCCGTAGCGGTAGCCGTCGACCGTGAACAGCAGGACGGGTTCGACCTGCTGGAAGCGGTCGAGGACGCTGCGGGCGCCGAAGTCGGGCGCGCAGGACGTCCAGACGGCGCCGACGGCGGCTGTCGCGAGGAGGGCGACCACGGCCTCCGGGATGTTGGGGAGGTAGCCGCTGACGCGGTCTCCTGGGCGTACGCCGAGGGCGCGCAGCTCGGCGGCCAGGGAGCTGACCTGGCGGCGCAGCTCGGCCCAGGTGACGGGGCTTGGTTCGTGCGTCTCGTCGACGTGCAGGAGGGCCGGTTCGTCGGCGCGGGTGTCGGCCGCGCGGAGGGCGTGTTCGGCGTAGTTGAGGGTCGCCCCGGGGAACCACTGGGCGCCCGGCATCGAACGGTCGCCGAGCACGCGCGCGTAGGGCGTCGAGAAACGGACGTCGAACCACTCCGTGACGGCTTTCCAGAAGGTGTCCAGCTCGTCGACGGACCAGCGCTGGAGGGCCGCGTAGCCGCCCTCGGCGGGGGCGCCGTGGTGCTCGGCTGCCCAGGCCTGGAACCTGGTGATCCGTGCCCGGGCGATGCGCTCGGGGTCTGGCTGCCAGAGCGGCTGAGGACTAGCGGTCGACATGGTCGGCTCCCGGACTGTGCGCGTCGTGTGCGTCCTCCGCGCACGGGCTGGGGTGTGCGCGTGACGCGGCTGGCACGGACAATGCCATGTGATCGACTTCGGCACCAGGGTGCGCCCCACATAGTCCGTGTCGTGAAGATGTGGTCGTGGCACAGGTGAACGGCAGTTGAACGACACGCGCGCGTGGGGCGGTCAGTGGCAGGGTGAGCAGCATGAACGGTCGTGACCTGGTGCGTTCGGTGATAGCGGTGGGTTCGGTGGGCGCGGCGCAGGGTGTGCGTACCGTACGAGCAGCGTGGCGCAGGCGGCGGGCCGACGCCACCGGACTGCCGTCGCGGGGGGCGGAGCGTGCGCGGGTGCCCGGGGCCGTGCAGGAGGTGGAGCCGGGGCCGGGGGGCGGTGTCGTCCGGTTCAGCCGGTCGGAGCTGCGGATTCTGGTCGCCGTGAACGGCGCCGTCTTCTACGGCTGGGACGGGGCGGAGCCCGAGCCGTCGTACGCGCTGGCCGGCCGGTGTCCTGAGGCGGATCCCCGGGCGGTGCTGGAGCCGGACAAGGACGGTGGCTGGCGGGTGGTGGCCGAGCGGGTGACGGTCGTCGTGTCGCGGCACGGCGCGGTGGAAGTGCGCACCCCCGGTGGTGTGACCCTGCGCCGCGATCTGCCGCCGCGGTGGTGGGAGCCGGTCGGCGGCGGCCCGGCGCGGTGGATGCAGCGGTCGGAGGTGGCTGCCGACGCGCGGTTCTTCGGGCTCGGTGGTCGGGCTGCGGGTCCTCGGCTGCCGGACGGGACGTACCGGCTGTGGAACACCGACCCCGGTTATGCCTTCGGGCCTGGTGACGACCCGCTGTACATCACGATGCCGGTGCAGATGGTCGTGTCCGACGGCGGTACGCATCTGGTGTTCCACGACAGTTCGTGGGACGGCACGGTGACGCTGCGGGAGGGCGAGGAGGGCGCCGGTTCCGGGCACGACCGGGCCGGGACGAGCGAGCTGCGGATGGACGGCGGTCCACTGCGCTGCTGGGTGATGGTGGGCGCCCCCGCGCGCGTGCTGCTCGCCTGGGCCTCACTCACCGGCGCGCCGGCACTGCCGCCCGCGTGGGCACTCGGGCACCACCACGCGCGGTGGGGGTTCGGCAGCGAGCAGGAGGTGCGGCGGATCGTCGCGGGGTATCTGGAGCGTGGTCTGCCGCTCGACGCCGTGCACCTGGACATCGACCATTTCGACGCGCATCAGGTGTTCACCGTCGACCAGGACCGCTTCCCGAAGCTGCCCGTTCTGGCCGAGGAACTCCGGCGGGACGGCATTCGCCTGGTGTCGATCGTCGACGCGGCCGTGAAGGCCCTGCCCGGCAATGCCGTGTACGACGGTGGGACGGCTGAGGACGCGTTCGTGCGGGATGCCTCGGGGCAGGTCGTGCAGGGGGTCGTGTGGCCTGGGGATGCCGTGTTTCCCGATTTCACGCACGCGCGCGTGCGTGAATGGTGGGGCGGTCTCTACGAGGAGCGGCTCGCGCAGGGCTTCTCGGGTTTCTGGCATGACATGAACGAGCCCACGTCGTTCACCGCCTTCGGGGAGTCGACGCTGCCACGTTCGGCGTGGCACTCCCTGGAGGGGCGGGGCGGTGACCATCGTGAGGCGCACAACGTGTACGCGCTGTGCATGGCCAGGGCCGGCTTCGAAGGGCTGCGGAAACTCACGCCCCAGGAGCGGCCGTTCCTGTTCTCCCGCTCGGGATGGGCCGGCATGCAGCGCTACGGCGGGACCTGGTCCGGGGACGTGGCCACCGGCTGGCCGGGACTGCGGGCGTCCTTGGCGCTGGTGATGGGGCTCGGGCTGTGCGGCGTGCCGTACTCGGGGCCGGACATCGGAGGCTTCGACGGGGCCCCCTCCCCCGAGCTGTTCCTGCGGTGGTTCCAGCTGGGTGCGTACCTGCCGCTGTTCCGTACGCACGCGAGTCTGCGGGCGGGGCGCAGGGAGCCGTGGGAGTTCGGTGCCGAGGTGCTGAAGCACGCGCGCGTGGCGCTCGTCGAACGCCGGCGGCTGCTGCCGTACTTCATGACGCTGGCGCACCTGGCGCGGCGTACCGGAGCGCCCTATGTGCGGCCCCTGTGGTGGGCGGCGCCGGAGGAGCGGGCGCTGCGTGACTGCGGGGACGCCTTCCTGCTGGGCGACTGCCTGCTGGTGGCGCCGGTGCTCGACCCGGGCGCGGACCGGCGTGCCGTACAGCTGCCGCGGGGGCGCTGGTACGACACAGCGACGGAGCGGGCATACGAAGGGCCGGCGCAGGTGCTCGTCGACGCGCCTCTGTCGCGGATCCCGGTGTTCGCGCGCGCGGGTGCGGTGCTTCCCGTACGCGGGGAGGACGGCGGGCTGGAGCTGGAGGTGTGGGCGCCCGCCCCGGGACGGACCGGGGGCGGGCTGGTCGTCCCGGACGGGGGCGAGGGGTGGGACGAGCCGGAGATCGAGCGCTACACGGCTCGGTGGATGGGCTCGCGGGTGGTCGTCGAGCGGGAGGGTGAGAACGGTGGGGGCGAACCGTCCCACCCGGTGCGCGTCCGCGGGGCCGGGAACGCTGAAGTTCAGATGTAGCGGCCCTCGAACCAGGCCCGTACGGCCACGGTGTGCAGGGGGAAGGCGAGTTCCTCCGCCCTGCGCAGGAGGTGCCAGCCCTCCGTCTCACCCGTGGCGGCGGAGGGCGGCAGACTCTCGACAGGGCGTTCCGGGAGGAGGCCGAACAGCAGCAGGTGTCCGTCGGGCGAGCTCATCGCATCGACGAGGCGTACGTCGCGACCGGCCGCGTCGATGCCGGTTTCCTCCTTGAGTTCGCGTACGACGGCCTGCCGCCAGTCCTCCCGGTCGTCGATGTAGCCGCCGGGCAGGGCGATGCCCCCGCGCGCGGGAGCGACGGTTCGGGTGATGACGACCAAGGCGGTGCCCTTGGTGTCGTACACGGGCTGGAGGGCCACCGCGACCGGGAGGGGATTGCGGTAGGCCACGCTGCCGCACGCCGGGCAGGTGCGGGGCCAGCCGGAGACGCCCTCTCCGTAGGGCGCGCCGCAGCTCGAACAGTGGGAGCCCGGCGCGGAGTTGGAACTGGAGTGCTGAGTTTCGGACACGCGGCGGACTGTAGCCGATCACGGAGAGGGCGTCTGCGGCGGGCGGCTCAGTGAGCGCTGGTGAGCGCCTTCCTGGACACGGGGAAGTCGAAGTAGGTGTCCGGGTAGGGCTCGGGCTTGTAGGTGTAGTGCCACCACTCCTCTGCCAGGTTCACGAAGCCGAGGCCTTCCAGGGTGCTCTTGAGCAGCAGCCGGTTGGCGCGTTGTCCGCCCTGGACGCGTGGGTCGAGGGTGTGGGAGAGGGTGTCGAAGCAGTCGAAGCCGGTCCCCATGTCGACGGAGTTGTCGGGGAACCGCTCCTCCAGGGGTGCGAAGCACGGCACGAGGGGCTCTCCGGGGTGGTACGGCCGGGTCGGCTTCGCCGGCAGTTTCACGAGGGTGACGTCCAGGGTCGATCCGCGGCTGTGGCCGGACTTCTCGGCGATGTAGCCGTCGGCGAACAGCCGGGTCTTGTCGACGTTCGGGTAGAACTCGTCCTTCATGGCCTGGTCGTCGAGGTCCTTGGCCCAGCGGACGAAGTGGTCCACCGCGCGCTGCGGCCGGTAGCAGTCGTACACCTTGAGTGTGTAGCCCTGGGACAGCAGCTTCGTCTGGGCCCTGTGGAGGGCTTGGGCGGCGGGGCGGGTAAGGACGCAGATCGGCTGGACGTAGCCGTCGATGCGCTCACCGACGAAGTTGTGCGGGGTGAAGTAGCGGATCTCCTGAAGGATCGTGGGGTCCACGCTTCTCAGGGTCACGAAGTCCCTGGGCGCCTGGGGCCCGGTCTCGGCCTGGGCGGTTGCGGCGGGGGCGGTCGCCGCCAGCAGGGCGGCGAAGGCGGTGATCAGGCCGCGCGCCACGGTGGTGAGTCGTGTCATGGCTCTTGCGTCTACCAGGAGACGGTCCCGCCGGGGAAGGGATGTAGAAGTCCGGAAAGCCGTGGCAGACTTCTGACGTTCCGTCAGATACGGTCTGCGGGGAGGCACTGTGGCGCGTACACGAACGCCCGTGGTGGTGGGGTGGTTCACCGGGGAGGGGGATGGTTTCCGGCTGCTCGGCACGCGTTGCGCGGCGTGCGCCTCGGTCTTCTTCCCCCGTGAGGACCATCACTGCCGCAACCCGGCCTGCGCGGGCGGGGCTTTGGTGGAGGTCCCGCTGTCGCGGCGTGGTCGCGTCTGGTCGTATACGGACAGCCGGTATCGGCCACCGTCACCCTACGTGAGCGATCCGGAACTTCCGTGGGATCCGTGCGCGTTGATCGCTGTGGAGCTGGAGGCCGAGCGGATCGTGGTGCTGGGACAGGCTGCTCCCGGGGTCACCGTCGCGGACCTGACGGTGGGCATGGAGGTGGAGGTCGTGCCCGGCGTGCTCCACGAGGACACGGAAACGACCTGGACGACGTGGCACTGGCGGCCGACGGGGGTGAAGGCGTGACGGGCGAGGTGGCGGTGCTGGGTGCGGGCATGCACCCATGGGGCAAGTGGGGACGGAACTTCGTCGAGTACGGCGTCGCAGCCGCCCGCGCGGCGCTCACCGACGCCGGGCTGGACTGGCGGGACATCGGCTCGATCATCGGCGCGGATACCGTCCGTGGCGGCTATCCCGGGTATGTGGCCGGAGCTACGTTCGCGAAAGCACTGGGCTGGCAAGGGGCCCGGGTCACGAGCGTGTACGCCGCGTGCGCGACCGGGGCGCAGGCCGTGGACGCGGCGCGGGCCCAGATCCTCTCCGGGCAAGCCGAAGTGGTGCTCGTGGTGGGAGCCGATGCCGCTCCCAAAGGGTTCTTCCGACCTGCGGGTGGCCACCGGCCCGACGATCCCGACTGGCTGCGGTTCCGGGTTCTCGGGGCGACCAACCCGGTGTACTTCGGGCTGTACGCCCGCAGGCGCATGGCCGTGCACGGCGACACCCCGGACGACTTCGCACAGGTGAAGGTGAAGAACGCCGAGATGGGAGCGCTGAACCCCCACGCGCGCTACCGCAAGCGGGTCACCGCCGAGGAGGTCGCCGCCTCCGCCGTCGTCGCCGATCCGCTGCGGCTGCTCGACATCTGTGCGACCTCCGACGGCGGCGCGGCGGTGGTGCTCTCCAGCCTGGAGTTCGCGCGGCGGCACGGCGATGCGGATCCGGTGCGGATACGGGCCGTGTCCACGGTGACGCCACGTTACCCGAACACCGTTCTGGACCTGCCGGACGTCGCCACCGACTCCGCTGTGGCGGTCGATCCGCCTGCCGAGACGTTCCGCATGTCGATCGCCCGGGCGGCCTACGAGGAGGCAGGAGTCGGGCCGGAGGACCTGTCGCTGGCCGAGGTCTACGACCTGTCCACGGCGCTTGAGGTGCAGTGGTACGAGGACCTGGGGCTGTGCGCTGAGGGCGAGGGCGCGAAGCTGCTGCGGGACGGGGAGACGGCCCTGGGCGGGCGCATACCGGTGAACGCCAGCGGCGGACTGGCCTCCTTCGGCGAGGCGGTTCCGGCACAGGCGATAGCCCAGGTGTGCGAGCTGGCCTGGCAGTTGCGGGGCGAGGCAGGTCAACGGCAGGTGGCGGGAGCGCGCGTGGGCATCAGTGCGAACCAGGGGCTGTTCGGGCATGGGTCGGCGGTGATCGCGGTGCGGTGAGCCTGGAGGGGCAGACGCGGGACGGGGTGGGTGCCGGACACGGCGTGGGGCTGGTGCCGGGACGCGGCAGGGGCGGAGTCAGGACGGCGTGACAGGGGGCGGTGCCACGGGAGGTGCCGGGACGTGGCATGGAGCCGTCTCGCGCGGGCGCTGGCGGTGCGGCCGCGACGCGCCTGGCATACGCTGTGTGACCGCTTCGGAATCCTGTGTGAACGTCTCATGAACTGCGCTTGGGCGTGTGCCAGCCGAGTCATCATGCTCCCGTGCACTCCTGGACGGACACTCTCCGCTTCGCCTTCCAACCGGTGGTCAATCTGACGACCGGCGCGGTCGCGGGACTGGAGATACTCGCCCGCCCGGAGACCGGCGACATCCTGGCCGAGGCCCGCCGGGATCCCGAGCTCGACAGCCGGCTGGCGGTGTCGGCGGTCCGCGCGGCGGTGCGCAAGGAGACCCTGCTGCCGCTGTTCGTCAACGTGTTCGCCGGCACCCTCGCCGACCTCGGCGGGCTGCCTTCGCTGCACGACGCCGTGCGCGAGGCGGGGCGGCTTCCGTGGGAGGTGACGATCGACGTCTGCCCGCCGTACACGCACGTGCCGCAGCGGGCGCTGCTGGAGGCGGTGTCCAGGCTGCGCGGGCAGGGCTTCCGGATCTGCGCGGACGGTGTCGGGGACGGGGACGTGCCCTTGCGGCTCCTCTCGGACGTCACGCCAGACTTGGTGAAGCTGGACGCGTCGCTGCTGGCGCGGCCGGCGGTGGTGCGGTCGATGCGGACACTGTGCGACGAGTTGGGGGCTCTTCTGGCCGTCGAGGGCGTGGAGACCGAGGGGCAGTGCGCGGCAGCGGTGGCGGCCGGGGCGCAGCTGGCACAGGGTGAGCTGTTCGCCCCGCCGGCCCGGCTGCCCGCCGCGGACGTCTACGTTCCGCCCCGCTCCCCCGCCGATGTGGCCGTGCCGCGATCCGGACCGTCGGTGCGGGAGTTCGTACGACCCGCGGCGCTGCTGCCCGCCACGGCCTCCGCCGGGCGGGTCCGGGCGCTGCTGACCGGATCGCCGGACGTCTCCGGGGTGTTGCTCGTGGACACTGCGGGAGTGCCGGTCCGCTCGGTGCACCGGTCACGCTTCCTGTTGTCGATGTCCGGGCGCTACGGGCATGCCCTGTACGCCGACCGGCCCGCGGCCAAGCTCGGTGACCCACCGCGGACGGTGGGCGTCGACGCCACCGCCTGGGAGGTGCTGGACGTCGTAGCCGTCGGCGAACGGGACCGCACGTCGGACGATGTCGCCGTCGTCGACGAGTACGGGCGGTGTGTGGGCGTCGTACGGCTCGCGGATCTCGTGCGCGCACTGGCCGAGACGCGGGTGGAGGAGGCGGCGGGGCTCAATCCGCTGACGCGTCTGCCCGGCTCGGACGCGATCACCGGTGAGGTGGACCGGCGGATCGCGTCCGGGCGGGCGTTCGCGCTGAGCTGGCTGGACGTCGACCACTTCAAGCAGGTCAACGACGGGGCCGGGTTCGCTGCGGGCGACGAGCTGATCCGGGCGGTGGGGCGTGCGTTGCAGCAGGCCGCGACCGACGGTACCCGCGTGGGACACATCGGCGGCGACGACTTCCTGGTGCTCGCCGAACCGGAGAGCCTCGATCCACTGGCCGTCTCCGTGCTGGACGCCCCGTGGTCGGCGGGCGGTCGGCCGGTCACGCTGTCGCTCGCCACGGTGCTGTGCGCGCCGGGCAGCGTGACCGACCACCGGCAGGCGGCTGCTTGCCTGGCACCGCTGAAGAAGGCGGCGAAGGCGTTACGCGGCGCGAGTTGGGTGCTGGGCCGAGCGGGCCTGCCCGGGCATGAGACCCGCCGCGGCCCGGCGCCGGCCCCGGCAGGGTGTGGGGTGGCGGAGCCGGGTTGAGGCTGAGAGGGGCGCCCAGGGGCTCCTGGGGCGGGGCTGGAGCCATTGGCTGGGTGTGAGGCGGCAGGACGGGGCCGTACGGACGCCGGTGGGGTCGTGGCGCCGTCGGGGGGTGGGCGCCTGGACGCGACTGTGCCCCGCCCGCCAAGGGCCGGCACGGGGCCATGGCCGGGGTGCATCTCGTCCGGTTGAGAACCCGCCTGGCCAGGTGGATGCTGGTGGCTAGCAAGCGAGGAGTCAGGTGCAGGCTGGGCGGTCGCCCACGGCGGAGCTCAGCGGAGGCCGGACGACACGACCAACAAGGCCCTCGCGCGGCTCACCAAGGACCGCGCAGGCCCCGACCAGATCTGAACAACGACCCGACCGGACACCGCCAGGGCCGTGCAACCGGCCACCCGGCCCGGCAGGAGCCCGGCTCACATGGCCGTCAACCGTTGCGGTAGGCGACCTTGACGCCCCTTGGGTGCCGGTGAACACTTCCGGTGTCAGTCGACATCGCCGTACATACTCGGCGTATCCGGCACTGCGGCGCGCGGGCGCGCCTGCGCAAAGCCCTTTCCCCCACGGGCGATTCGGCTGCGACGGCACGCTCGTCACGGATGCCGGGCGGGGCGCGGGATCTCCCTGCCTTCGGCTGAAGTAGCCATGGGCAACGCACCCTGCACGTGAGGACCGGGGCGGACCGTCCCCGGGCCACGGCCTAGGAGCCGCCATGAGTAACGGAGACATCTTCTTCGGCGAGATGATCGGCACGGCGATACTGATCCTGTTCGGCGCCGGTGTGTGCGCCGCAGTGACCCTCAGATTCTCCAAAGCCCGGGCCGCCGGCTGGGTGGTGATCGCCTTCGGCTGGGGCTTCGGCGTGCTGGCCGGCGCGTACACCGCCGCTCCTCTCTCCGGAGGGCACCTGAACCCGGCCGTCACCTTCGGCATCGCCATCGACACCGGCGTGTGGGAGAAGGTCTGGATCTACGTGCTGGGGCAGATGGCCGGCGCCATGATCGGCGCCGTCCTGGCCTACCTCGTGTACTTCGCCCAGTTCCGGGCCAACGTGCGGCAGACGGGCACCACGGAGGGCACGCTGGACGAACCGCTTCCGACGCTGGGCATCTTCTCCACGATCCCCGAGATCCGGAACCCGGTGGCCAACCTGGTCACGGAGATCCTCGCCACCATCGCCCTGGTGTTGCCCCTCCTCGCCCTGGTCGGTAACAACAGGCACGTCGAGGGCATCGGCATCGGGCTGGTCCCCGGCGCCGAGGGCATCTACGGGTCCGGCATCGCGATCCTCCTGGTCGCCCTCCTGGTCGTCGGCATCGGCCTGTCCCTGGGTGGTCCCACCGGCTATGCCATCAACCCGGCGCGTGACCTCGGCCCGCGCATCATCCACTCCGTCCTGCCGATCCCGAACAAGGGAGGGTCCGACTGGGGCTACTCCTGGATCCCGGTCGTCGGTCCACTGATCGGCGGAGTACTGGGTGGCCTCATCTACAACGCAGCCTTCTGAACCAGCCCAAGGGGTAGCCATGACGGACAACGCCGAGAAGTACGTCGCCGCAATCGACCAGGGCACCACATCCAGCCGCTGCATCGTCTTCAACCAGGACGGCGCCATCGTCGCCGTGGACCAGCGCGAGCACCGGCAGATCTTCCCGAAACCCGGGTGGGTGGAGCACGACGCCACCGAGATCTGGTCCAAGGTGCAGGCGGTGGTCGCCGGGGCGCTCGCCAAGGCCGGGCTGCGTGCCGACCAGCTGAGCGCGATGGGGATCACGAACCAGCGGGAGACGACGCTCCTGTGGGACCGCACGACGGGGAAGCCGGTGCACAACGCCATCGTGTGGCAGGACACGCGGACGGCGGCGCTGTGCAATCAGCTGGGCGGCTCGGAGGGGCAGGACCGTTTCCGCGAGCAGACGGGCCTGCCGCTGGCCACCTACTTCTCCGGGCCCAAGGCGGCCTGGCTGCTCGACAACGTGCCGGATCTCCGGACTCGTGCCGAACGCGGTGAGATCGCCTTCGGCACGATGGACTCCTGGCTGATCTGGAACCTCACCGGCGGCACGGACGGCGGGCAGCACGTCACCGACGTGACCAATGCCGGACGCACCATGCTGATGAACCTGGAGACCCTCCAGTGGGACTCCTCGATCCTCTCGGCGATGAACATCCCCGAGGCGATGCTGCCCGAGATCAAGTCCTCCGCCGAGGTGTACGGCACCGCCCTCGGCCAGCTCGCCGGCGTACCCGTCGCCTCCGCGCTGGGCGACCAGCAGGCCGCCGTGTTCGGTCAGGCCTGCTACGACGTGGGCACCGCGAAGAACACCTACGGCACGGGCAGCTTCCTGCTGCTCAACACCGGCAACCGCCCCGTGTCGTCGAAGAGCGGCCTGCTGACGACGATGGGGTACAAGATCGGGAGCGAGGCGCCGGTCTACTGTCTGGAGGGGTCGATAGCCATAACGGGCGCGCTGGTCCAGTGGTTCCGCGACCAGCTGGGCATCATCCGCACCGCCGACGAGATCGAGCCCCTGGCCGCGAGCGTGGAGGACAACGGCGGCGCGTACATCGTGCCGGCGTTCTCGGGCCTGTTCGCGCCGTACTGGCGCTCCGACGCACGTGGCGTGATCACCGGGCTGACCCGGTACGTCACGAAGGCGCACCTCGCGCGTGCGGTGCTGGAGGCGACGAGCTGGCAGACGCGCGAGGTCGTGGACGCCATGTACCAGGACTCCGGGGTGCACATCACCACCCTGAAGGTCGACGGCGGCATGACGAAGAACAACCTGCTCATGCAGCACCAGGCGGACGTGCTCGACGTGCCGGTGGTGCGGCCCAAGGTCTCCGAGACGACCTGTCTGGGCGCCGCGTACGCGGCCGGTCTGGCCACCGGTGTGTGGAACGACCTGGACGAGCTCAAGGCGCACTGGCAGAAGGACGTCGAGTGGACGCCGTCCATGGAGGCGTCGGTGCGGGACCGTGAGCACCACAACTGGCGCAAGGCCGTGGAGAGGAGCTTCGGCTGGGAGGAGGACGGCGACAGCTAGCCACGCGCGCGTGGAGCTTCGTTTGGGGCACGCACGATGCGGAGCACGCACGCGTGGAGCGCGTTTTCGGACTGCGGACCGTACCCCTGTCGGCGGGGGTACGGTCCGCGCCCGCCGGCCGGCCGAGCGTCAGGTGGTCACCGTCTGGCGGCGGTCGGCCGCGTACGCCATGGCGTGCTGGACGACGCCGATGAGTGCTTCCTTGACCGACTCGCGGTCGCGGGCGTCGCACATCATGAGCGGTACGCCGTCGTCGAGGTCGAGGGCCTGGCGGACGTCCTCGACCGGGTAACGCGGGGCGCCCTCGAAGCAGTTGACGCTGACGAGGAACGGTATCGAGCGACGTTCGAAGTAGTCGACGGCGGCGAAGGAGTCCTCCAGGCGGCGGGTGTCGGCCAGCACGACGGCACCCAGCGCGCCCTCCGAGAGCTCGTCCCACATGAACCAGAACCGCTCCTGGCCGGGCGTGCCGAAGAGATAGAGCACCAGGTCCTCGCGGAGCGTGATGCGGCCGAAGTCCATGGCCACGGTCGTGGTGTGCTTGCCTTCCACACCCCTGGTGTCGTCGACCGGGCGCCCGGCCTCGGTGAGCAGCTCCTCGGTGCGCAGCGGCCGGATCTCGCTGACCGCGCCGACGAGCGTGGTCTTGCCCACGCCGAAGCCGCCGGCCACCAGGATCTTGAGCGTGACGGGCTCGACCGGAGGCTTCCCGCGCTCAGAACGCCCGAAGATCATCGATCTCTTCTCCTGCTTGATGGGGGTCGGGCGACGGCGGGCCGTAGCCTCCGCCGCCTGGGGTTTCGATGACGAGTACGGCCTTGCGCTCCAGGAGGGCGTTGGTGGCGCCCCTCGTGCCCATGCGCACGGTGTCGACGGGGTCGCCGGAGCCGGCCGGCAGGGTGCGGACGCCCTGGACCGCCGCGTCGGCGGAGCGGGCCGGACTGTCCGTCAGGGGCTCGTGTGTGAGCAGCCAGCCGTCCGGGCGACGCGCGACGATGTCGGTGAAGGAGTCGTCCCGGTCGACCCGGAACTGCCGGCCCGTCACGTCAGCACCCCGCTTCCGCGCTGCTCACAGCGCCCGGAGGCCGTTGATCACGTCGCGCAGAATACTCTCGTCCGGCAGCTCGGCAGGGGGTACGGGCCGGTTCACGTGGACGAACTCCGCGTCCACGAGGTCTCCGACAAGGACCCGTACCACCCCGATCGGCAGGTCGAGTTCCGCTGCGAGTTCGGCGACCGACTGCGGGGCGTCACGACACAGTTCGACGATGTCCACATGCTCCGGGGAGAGCATGTGGTCCGCTTCCGGGTCATCCGCGTGCGGTTCCGTGACCACGACCGCGATCAGGTCCAGGCGGTGCTGGCCCTGACTGCTGGTGCGGCCGCGCGTCATGGCGTACGGACGGACGACCGGTCCGGCCTCGTCGTCGAACCAGTGCCTTCTTCCCTGACCGTCAGCGCTCATGTCATCCCACTACCCGCCTGCGGGCAGATCGGTGCGCGGAGCGGCGCCCAGATGCACGCCTACTCGCTTCACGAGGAGCGTCATCTCGTAGGCGACCTGGCCGACGTCCGAGTCGGCGTCCGAGAGGACGGCGAGGCAGCTGCCGTCACCGGCGGCCGTCACGAACAGGAAGGCGTCGTCGAGCTCGACGACCGTCTGGCGGACGTTGCCGGCCTCGAAGTGGCGTCCCACACCCTTGGCGAGGCTGTGGAACCCGGAGGCGACGGCGGCCAGGTGCTCGCTGTCCTCCCTGGTCAGATCCCTGGACACGCCCGTCGGCAAACCGTCGCCGGAGAGCACGAGGGCCTTGCGGATGCTCGCGACGCGGTCCACCAGGTCGTCGAGGAGCCAGTTCAGCTCCCCCTTGTTGCTTGCGGTGTGGCCGGTCGCCTTCGGTGCGGTCATCGACCGTCCCCCTCTGTCGTTCCTTGTCGTGCTGTACCGCTGTGGGCGGCATCGCCCTCTGCGTTCTCCTCGCGGCCGCGCTGCCAGCCGCGCTGGAGCGAGGCCATACGGCTGCGTACTTCATCGGCGTCGCGTTCGGCGGGCTCGGCTCTGTCCTCCGTACGCGGCTCGGCTCCTCGTTTCAGCTGCGGAGCCAGGTTGGCCTGGCGGACGCGCCGGGGCAGCGGCGCGGTGCCGGAGCCGGGCTCGTGCGGTGCGGAGCCCATGGCCTGTCCCCGTCGTGCGGAGCCGCGAGCCGAGCCGGTCTCCTGGGGCATGGCGCCGGGGCCGGTCACCTGGCGCGGCGGACCGCCGGTGGCCCCCGGCGTGAGGCCGGGGCGGCCCGGGTCGCTCGAGGCGATCTCCGCGCGGCGTGTCCGCGTGGGCAGTGTGGGCGGCTCCGCCCCCGGGCCGGACGAGGCCGGTGATTCGGTGCGGTCGTCGTTACGGCCGGTGGCGCCGATGCCCTGGCGACCGGACTCCGCCCCCCGACGGCGGGCCGGCAGGGGTGGCGGTGTGCCGGGCCGGGTTTCGCCTCGCCGGCTGCCCGTCGAGGGGTCTTCGGTGCGGCGGCGGACCGGAGGCGCGGACGCGGGCTCCGCCCCGGACCGGCCCGTGGGCCCGCTCACGGAGTCGTCGCCCCGGCGACGGGCAGGGAGCGGGGAGGTGCCGCCCGAGTCCGCTCGGCCGGTGCCCGTGGTGGTCTCCTCGTCCGTCCTGCCCCGCCGGGGGCGCTGCTCGGTGACCGGGCGCCCGTGCGAGCTGACCAGTTTGGGAGTGTGGCGGCGCGGCAACTGGACCGGGTCGTCGTCGGTGTCGGTCCGGTCGTGTGCGCTGTGGGCGTCGGCGGCCTGGCGCGGGTCGGGGCGGCGGCCGGCTGTCTCGTCCTGGGCGCGGGTGAGGGAGGGGCGGGGGCGGAACAGGTCGCCGTGTTCGCTGTCCTCGTCGTCGAGAGCGCCGGGGAAGTCGCCGATGACATCCAGGTCGACGGGAGCCTCCAGCTCCACCGGTCCGTCCAGGAGGGAGGCGGGCAGGCCGGGCCGCTGCGCGGACCCCTGGGACAGCGCGGCGCGGCGGCTGTCCTGCGGCTCGCCCTCCTTGGCCAACTGGGGGCGGTCGAGCCGGAACCCGATGCCGTTCGTGTCCGGGACGTCGTCCGTCAGCAGGGCGTCCGGGATGAAGACGACGGCGGTCGTGCCGCCGTACGGGGAGGGTTGCAAGGAGACGCGGATGTTCTGCCGCTGGGCGAGACGGCTGACCACGAACAGGCCGAGCCGGTCGGTGTCGGACAGCTCGAACTCCGGGGTCTCGGCGAGCCGGAGGTTGGCGTCCAGGAGGGCTTCGGCGGCCATCCCGAGACCACGGTCGTGGATCTCCAGGGTGAAGCCGTTCGCGACCCGCTCGCCCAGGACCTGGACGGCGGTGTGCGGCGGGGAGAAGACCGTGGCGTTCTCCAGGAGTTCCGCCACGAGGTGCGTGATGTCGGCGACGGCCGGGCCGGTGACGGCGATACGCGGAAGGCGGCGGACCTCGATGCGCTCGTAGTCCTCGACCTCGGCGACGGCGGCGCGTACGACGTCCATGAGCTGGACGGGCTTGCGCCACTGGCGGGAGGGCGCGGCGCCGGAGAGGATCACGAGGCCCTCGGCGTGCCGGCGCATGCGGGTCGTCAGGTGGTCGAGGCGGAACAGGTCGGCGAGTTCATCGGTGTCCTCGGTCCGGCGCTCCATGGCGTCGAGCAGGGTGAGCTGCTTGTGGAGCAGGACCTGGCTGCGGCGCGCGAGGTTGACGAAGACCTCGGAGACGCCGGCGCGCAACTCGGCCTGTTTGACGGCGGCTTCGACGGCGGCGCGCTGGAGGGTGTTGAGGGCCTGGCCGACCTCGCCCATCTCGTTCTTGTCGTACTCCAGGCGCGGGACCTCGGTCTCCACGTCGACCTGCTCGCCCGCCGACAGGCGGCGCATCACGCTGGGCAGCCGCACGCCGGACGCCTCGTGGGCCTCCAGACGCAGCTGCCGCAGATCGCGGATGAGGGTGCGGCCGACGCGCACGGACAGGAAGAGGGAGACCAGGAGAGCGAGCAGGCCGAGTACGCCGGCGATGACCGCCTTGGCGATGACGCCCATGGCCACCGGTTCGACGCGGTTCTGGTAGCGGTCGTTGGCCTGGTCGTTGAGCGTGCCGAGTTCGTCGAGCACGTTGCCGGCGGCGCTGTCCCAGCTCTTCGCGGTGACGCCGCGCGGTGTTCCGCCGGCGGAGGAGACGGCCGCTTCCTCGGCCACGCGCAGCGGAGCGGTGGAGGCGTTCTTCCAGAAGCTCTGGTAGCGGTCGCGTTCCGAGACGGGCAGCAGCGGGAGGTTGGTGTCGTACATCAGGGTGCGCTGTGCCACGAGGTCGGAGATGTCACGCTCCTCGGAGCGGGAGATCTCTCCGACGATCAGGGCGGAGCCGAGGAGAGCGTCCTCGCGGGAGAGCAGTTCGCGGGCGCGGGCGAGATTGACCAGCGCGCGGTACTGCTTGTCCAGTTCCACGTTGTCGACGACGTGGAGGTTGGCGAGCAGGACGTAGCACGGGTCGACCAGCCGGTTGTAGAGGTCGAGGGCCTGGGAGCGGTCGACGGTGCCGTCCTCGACACTGCGGCGCAGCGACTCGATGCCGTCGAAGGCGTCCAGGACCGCGGTCAGCCGCTCGTCGGTGTCCGCGCCCATCGCGTCGCGCACGTCCGGATTCCGGGCGTTGTCGCGGATGCCGCCGACGGCCTCGTCGGTGGCGGTCCGGCTGCGCCGGAGCGCGGCGAGCCCGTCGGAGGCACGGGGGTCGGCCAGGTAGACGAGGGTCTGGCGGCGTTCCTCCTGGAGGACACGGACGGTGTCCTCGATGGGATAGCCGATCTTCTCCACCACGGACGACACGTTGAACAGGTCGCCCGCCTCACGTCCCGTGAGCACGGTGGCGAAGGCCCAGATCGCGGTCAGGGACACCAGCGGCACGAGAAGCAGCGCCACGATCTTCCGGCGGATGGACTTCCCGCGAAAGCGCATGGCCTCCCCCAGCTCGGGCCCCCGGCTACCGGGGGTACACATGTGCGTCAACAAACGGCGCGAGCCTACTACCGACGGCCAGGGAACTCGAAGCCGGGCCGGAAGCTGAACTTCCGCGCCAGTCCCGGGGCATGTGGAGTTGTCCGGGCATTGCGGGAGTTGTCTCCCCGAAACCGATGGTGGCCATGCCGGACAACGCCCGTGATACGGCCGGGCGGTTGGCTGAAATTTTTCGGTTTCCGGGAATCTTCGTGGCGGGTTGTTCGTCCTTCTCTGTGGGAAATGGAGGCGGAATCGGCCACAGCGGCCGCATCCCGCATCCGGGCGGCGTAAAACAGCGCAAGCCGGGCAGCCGCTGGGGAAGACGGGTCTTCGGATGCGAGTGAGCAGTCTGCCGGCGGTGGGGAGTGACACGGTGATGGGCACGGCGGAGCGGCGCGGGGCGCCCAGGGCGGGCGGGGTGCAGGTGACGGCTCAGGAAGCCGAAGAGACCGATCGGGACAGTCCGGCCGACGAGGCGGAGGTCACGGCTCGCGAGTCGGGGGTTCCGGCTGACAAGGTGGGCCGTGACGTGCGCGAGCAGCAGTACTACCGGCCCCTGTGGGTCGAGGAGCCGGCGCGGCGGCGCCGGTTGCCGGATCCGGTACGGACGGCCGCCGTGCGAGCGGTCCTCCTCATCGCTCTGACGCTGATTCAGGCCATGGTGGCCTTCCTGTGCACGATGGCCGGCTCCTGGCTGGCCTTTCCCATGGTGATCAGCAGCGTGGTGAGCACGATCGCGGCGACCTGGGGCGCGCTCGACGTATGGGTGACGCGTCAGGTCTGGAACCAGCGCCACGGCGTGGTGTCCATGCCGAGCAGCACGGCACGGGCCCTACGACGCGAGCGGCGCCGGGCCCGACGGCAGCAGCGCGCCACCGAGCGGGCGCAGGCGCGAATACGCCGACGGGGCGGGGCTGGGCAGTTGTCCCACTCGTAAGGAGGGACGACGGGCACCGGCGAGGCGACCGGACAGAGGGCCGGACGCTCGACGGTGTGGCGGATCCGGTTCGCCCCGCTCCACGTCGCGCAGCAGGCGGGTGGCCCCTGCGGCCGACAGCCGAGCCCGTACCCCTCACCGCACGACCGACTGCGCCCTCTCCTCCCCGGCGCTCCGGGCGAGTTCGCGTCTCGCCCGCATGAACGGGCGGGGCGGTCCATGGCCAGCACGGCGGTCGTACGGCCGTCCCGCTCGTACCGGCGCGAGTACGACATCGACGACCTCGCGAACCGCCTCCGCTTCTTCAGGCGGCTGGTGGCGACCGAGTCCGGCCGGGTCGTCGGCACCGGCAGGGCGGACGTCGACAGCCCGGTGGGTACGAGCCCGCGGGCGTGTGCGGGCTGATCACGCCTTGGAACTACCCGCTCCTGCCGACGGCCTGGAAGGTTGCCCCGGCCCTCGCGGCCGGCAACACCTTCGTGCTCAAGCCGAGCGAGCTGACCCCGCACACCGCGATCCATCTCTTGCGGCTGCTGGCGGAGGCCGGGCTTCCGCCGGGTGCCGGCAACCTGGTCCTCGGTGCCGGCCTGGAGGCGGGTGCCCCGCTCGGCGACCATCCGGATGTGGACCTCGTCTCGTTCACCGGCGGTGTGCAGACCGGCCGCCGGCTGATGGCGGCCGTCGCGGGGACGGTGAAGAAGGTGGCCCTCGAACTCGGCGGCGAGAACCCCGACATCGTCTTCGCCGACGCCGGCTTCGGGGCCGCCGTCGACATGGCGCTGACCGCCGTGTTCCCGCATTCGGTGTAGCTGCCGGGCGACCTCGCCGGCCGGCCGCGGCTCGACCTCGTGCTCTGCGGGGGCGCGGCTGCTCGTGGAGGACTCGCTGCACGACCGCTTCGTCGACGAGGTCGGCGGGCGCGGGACATCCGGCTGGGCGGGCCGTTCGACGAGTCGGCCCGGACCGGTCCGCTGATCCCGGCCGCGCACCGGGACAGGGTCGAGGCGTATGTGGCGAGAGGCCTGGCGGAGGGTGCGGCGCTGCGCTGCGGCGGCTCGCGCCCGGACCGGCCGGACCTCGCCGACGGCTTCTCCTACCCGCCCACCGTGCTGGACTAGTGCGCCGCGAGCATGTCGGTGGTCCGCAAGGAGTCGCTCGGTCCGGGCCTCACCGTCGAACGGTTCTCGGACGAGGCGGGAGGCCGTCCGCCTCGCCAACGACCCGGTCTACGGCCTCGCGGGTGCGGTGTGGACGAGTGACGAGGCCCGGGCGGCGCGCGTCGCGGCCCGGCTGCGGCTCGGCACGGTGTGGATCAACGACTACCACTACGTCCCGCAGGCGGAGTGGGGCGGTTTCAAGCAGTCCGGCTTCGGACGCGAACTCGGGCCCGCGGGGCTCGCCGAGTACCGCGAGACGAAGCACATCTGGCGCAACATCCGTCCCACACCCCAGGGTTGGTTCGACTGATCGAGCCCCCTGAGTGAACACCCCTTGAGGAACCGCCCATGAAACCGACCGCGCAGCCCACCGACCAGCACGGCCAGGACGACGCCGAACTCACCGAGTTCGGCTACAGACCCGAACTCAAACGCACCCTCGGCAACTTCCACACCTTCGCCGCCGGGATCAGCTACATCTCGATCCTGACCGGCACCTTCCAGCTGTTCTACTTCGGCTACGGCAGCGGCGGCCCCGCCTACTGGTGGTCGTGGCCGATGGTCTTCGCCGGCCAGTTCATGGTCGCCCTGTGCTTCGCGGAGCTCGCCGCCCGCTATCCCGTCGCGGGCTCCGTCTACAACTGGTCCAAGAAGATAGGCAATCCGCATCTGGGCTGGCTCGCCGGCTGGATGATGTTGATCGCCTCGATCGTGTCCATATCGGCCGTCGCGCTGGCCTACCAGTTGACGCTGCCGCAGATCTCGTCGGTCTTCCAGTTCGTGGGGGACGGCACCGGTACGTACGACGTGGCGACCAACGCGGTCATCCTGGCCGCGGTGTTGATCCTGTTCACGACCCTCGTGAACGCCTTCGGCGTCAAGTTGATGGCCCGGATCAACACGGCGGGCGTGTTCATCGAGTTGATCGCCACTGTCGTACTGATCGTCCTGTTCGCGGTCCACATCACGCGCGGCCCCCAGGTCGTCATGGAGACGCAGGGCACCGGCGCCGGCTACGGAACCGGGTACTTCGGTGCCTTCCTGGTCGCCTCGCTGGCCTCGGCGTACGTCATGTACGGCTTCGACACCGCCGCCTCGCTCGGCGAGGAGTCCCTGAACCCGACCCGCAACGCCCCGCGCGCGATCATCCGGGCGATCGTCGCCTCTTTCATCCTCGGCGGCCTGATCCTGCTGCTCGCGCTGATGAGCGTGTCCAGTCTGCAGGGCGAGAAGCTGTCCACGGACGGCCTGCAGTACATCGTCCTGGACGTGCTGGGTCCGACGGCCGGCAAGGCGATGCTGTGGTGCGTGCTGATCGCCGTGACGGTGTGCGCGTTGGCGGTGCACACGGCGGCGGTGCGGCTGGCGTTCGCGATGGCCCGGGACAACAACCTGCCCGCGTCCTCGAAGCTGGCCAAGTGCCACCCGCGGTTCCAGACGCCGGTCCTGCCGACCGTGATCATCGGGATCCTCGCGCTGGCGATCCTGGTGGTCAACATCCGCCAGCCGCAGATCTTCACCGTCGTCACCAGCATCGGCATCATCATGATCTACCTCGCCTACCTGGGCGTCACGGTGCCGCTGCTGGTCGCCCGGCTGCGCGGAAAGTGGCAGCCCGGGGGCGAGGGCCGGTTCTCGCTGGGCCGCTGGGGGCTGCCGGTCAACATCGTGGCCGTGCTGTGGGGCGCGGCCATGACGCTCAACCTCATCTGGCCGCGGGCCGCCGTCTACAACGCCGCGGCTCCCTACCACTGGTACCTGCGCTGGGGCGCGGTGCTGTTCGTCGCCGTCATCGCGGGCGGCGGCTTCGCCTACTACTGGTTCGTCCAGCGGCACAAGACCGGCGTGCTCGCCGAGCACCGCTCGGCCGCCACGGCCACTGCTCCCGCCGCCACCCCGGCGGCCGACTGAAGGAGGACCGTGAGTACGCATGAGTTCGACTGCGTCGTGGTCGGCGGCGGCACCGCGGGCAACGTCACCGTCACCCCGTGCGTCACGACCATGATGATCGGCGAGAAGTGCGCGGATCTCCTGCGGGAGGACGCCCGAGCCTAGGACACCGGGCGTTTGTACATCCTGGTGGCCGTGATCTCGCTGTGTCCCGCCTCCCCCGCCTGGGGCTGCTGCGGCAGCCCCGGGCGGAGGTGTTCCTCGACGCTGATGTACTTGAGGCCGGCCCGCAGGTCGGCGTCGTTGCGCATGCGGATGACCAGGGGGAACTCGGCCAGCGCGGTCGTGTCGAACAGGCCCGTGGTGTAGAGGAGCTGGACGCCCAGGGCGTCCGACACCGCCCGCTGGAGCTCCAGCAGGTACGTGGCGTTGGCGCGGCCGATGGGGTTGTCGAGGAACAGCGTGCCGGCGTGCCGGTGCTTGTCGCGGCCCCGGTCGTTCGAGCGCAGCGCGGCCATCGTGCAGTACAGGGCGATCGCGGCGGTGAGGAGCTGACCGCCGGAGAAGACGTCGCCCATCTGCCCGACGGGGACGCGCTCGGCGCGCAGCACCGCGTCGGGCTTGAGGATCTCGACGGCGACGCCCTTGGGCTGCAGGGCCGCGGCGACGCCCCGCAGCAGCAGGGACATGCCGTCCCGCCGCAGGTCGGAGTTCTTCTTGACGGCGGCACGGGTCGCCTCGTCGATGACCTCGCCGAGTCGTTCGGTGAGCGTGGCCTGGTCGGGCTCCTCGAAGCGGATGCGGAGGAACTCCTGTCCCGACCACTCGCCGAGGCCCTCCGGGAGGCGGGAGAGGCGCTGTGCGGAGCGCAGGGTGGCCAGGGCCGACTCGACCAGGCCGCGCAGCCGGTCGACGATCGAGTCGCGGTTGCGCTCCAGTTGCTCCAGTTCGTCGGTCAGGACCCGGAGCCGGGGCGCGAAGGCGTCGGCCCACTTCTGGGCGTGTTCGGGCAGTGCGGAGGCGGGCAGTTCGCGGATCTGCTGCCGTGCCGGGGTGCGGACCTGTTCGTAGCGCGTGGAGTTGGCGTGCCGGACGAGGATGTCGCTGGCCTCGCGGACGGCGGCCTCGGCGGCGGACAGGTCGGCGGCGCAGCCGCGCAGGGAGCGGCGGGCTTCGGCGGCGGACTGCCGGGCCTCCTCCGGGCTGCCGGGGTACGGCTCGGTCTCCTCCTGCTCCTCCTCCGTGGCGTGCTCGCGCAGCAGGTCGCGGAGCATGACGGCGATCTCGTCGAAGCCGCTCGCCGCGTCCTCGGCGGCACGGTGGGCGTCGAGGAGCTCGGCGTGCGCCTCGCGTGCCTGGTTCAGCGCCTCGGTGTGGGAGGCGAGTTCGGCCGTGGCGGTGCGCAGCAGGGTCTGCGCGTGCTCGGCGTCGCGCGGCTGGAGGTCCTCGGGGAGGTCGGTGTGGGCCTCGCCGTCCTCGGGCGCGAGCCGTTCGGCCTCGCCGCGCAGCCGCCCGAGCTGCTCGCTCGCGCTCGACATACGGGTCTCCAGGAGCTGCACCAGCTCCTCGGCGCGGGCGGCGGCGGCCTGGCGGCTGGGGCCGTCGGAGCCGTCGGGGGATTCGAGGAGCTGTTCGGCGCGCGTACGGACCTTGTTGCTCAGCCGGTCCAGCTCCGCGCGGGCCGCGCTCTCGTCGCTCTCGGCGCGGGCCTGTTCGGCCCGCAGGTCGGCACCGACGCCGACCTTCTCGTACAGCTGTGAGGCCGCCCGGTAGGCCTCGCGGAGGGCGGGCAGGGAGGCCTTCGGGGTCCGGGCGTCGTCCTCGGGCACGTCGTCGGGGGCGCCGGCGATCTCGGAGCGCTCGGCGCGCAGCGCGCGGGCGGTGCGGCGGGCGTCGTCGGCGGCGCGCTGGGCGGCCCGCCGGTCCTCGTCGGCGGCCCGGGCCCGCTCCAGGCAGGCCTGGGCGCTCGCCTCGGACTCGGCCGCCTCGTCGGCCAGTTCGCGCAGCTTGACCTGCCAGCCGGCCCGCTCGCGCAGCCGGAAGGCGAGCCCGGCGAGGGCGTCGGCGGAGCGGCGGGCCTTCTGGGCGGCGTCCTGCCGCTCGTCCCGGACGCGCGCGGCTTCGGCGGCGGCCTCGTCGGCCTCGGCCCGCACCGCGCGCGCCTCGGCCAGCTCGGCTTCCGACTCCTCGGCGAACGCGCGGGTGTCGTGTGCCGCCTGGGCCAGTTCGGCGAGCCGGCCGGCCGGGCAGCCGGTGCGCCAGGAGGCGAGCCGGGCGGCCAGTTCCCGGTCCTTGCCGAGCCGGGCAGCGAGTGTGCGGATCTCCTCGTCCCGCTCGGCCGCCCGGGCGCGCAGCGCCTGGCGTTCCTCGTCGGCGGCGTGCTCGTCGTGCATGGCCGGGTTCGGCGGGACGAGGAACACGTCACCGCTGTCGCTCTCCGGGGCGGGCGTCGGGGCGAGCAGGGCGGCGGCGGTGCCGACCGCCACGGCGGACCGGGGCAGCAGCGCCGCGTCGCCCAGCGCCTCCCTGGCGCGTGCGTGGGAGTCCGGGTCGGTGATGATCACGCCGTCGACCAGCTCGGGCCGGGCGGCCAGCACGCGCGCGTGGTCGGCCGGGTCGACGGCCTGGGCGAGGTAGCGCCAGCCGGGCAGCGCGGGGATGCCGTGCTCGCCGAGGAACTCGACCGTGGCCAGCACGTCCGGGCCGGGCGGCAGCAACCCGCCGTCACCGAGCGCGCCGAGGATCCGGGAGTCGTCGGCGGCGGCCGTACGCAGTTCGAAGAGCTGCCGTTCGGCGGAGGCGACGGCGTCGTCGAGCAGTTCGCGCAGATCGTCGGCGAAGCGGTCGAGCTCCTCGGGGCTGAGCCCCTGTCCGCCCGGGGCGGGCCGGGTGGCCGGTTCGCTGTCCGTGCCGTGGCGGGGCTGCGGGATGCCCGGGCGGGTCTCGGAAGTCAGGCTGAGGAGTTCCGCGAGCCGCTCCTCCCCCGCCAGCGCCTCGGCGGTGCGGCGCTCGGCCTCGTACGACCGCTCGGCCGCCGTCGCCGCGTCCGCCGCGCGGGCCGCGGTCAGTTCCGCGCGGGTCTCGGCGGCGGCGGCCTCGCGCGCGTGCTCGCCGGCCCGGCGGGACGCCTCACGGGCCGAGTCCCAGGCAGCGACGGCGGTCTTCTCGGCGTCGCTCGCGGCAAGGGCCGCACGGGCCGGGTCGGCGTCGGGCGCGCTGTCGTCGAGCCAGCCGGCCCGGACGGCCTCGGCGGTCTCCTGCTCGACCTCGGCGAGGCGCTGCTTCAGATGCCCGACTTCGCTGCGGGCCCGCTGCGCCTGCGTGGCGGCGGCGGTGGAGTCCCGGTAGGCGGCGTCGCTGACCTCCTGGAGGGCGTCGGAGCGCTCCTCCTCCTCGTTGGCGTGGTTCTCGGCCTTCTCCGCGGCCGCGTGCAGGGCCCGTACGAGGTCCACGGCGGCCTTGGAGCGGGCGGCGAGCGCCGGGGCGGCGTCGCGCTCCGCCTCCTGGATCGCGGCGGACACCCGGGCGACGCGGTCGGCGGCGGCGCGGTGGCGCAGCACGACCTCGGCGGCCTGCCACGCGGCGTACAGCGTGCGGGCGTCGGCGAGCTCGCGCTTCTGCGCGGCTGCGGACTTCTCGGCCGCGGCGAGCGCCAGCGAGGCGTGCCGGTAGGCGAGTTCGGCGGAGATCAGCGCGCTGCGCTCGCGGGCCGCCTCGGCGTGCGTGACGGCGTACGCGGCGGCGGTGACCCGCTGGGCCAGGTCGGCGGCCCGGACCCGCTCCCGCACGCCGCGCGCGGAGAGCCTGCGCGCCAGGGTCCGCGTACGGCGCTCGGCTCCGGCGTGGATGTCACGCGCGCGGGAGCGGGCCTCGGCGGCCTCGACGATCCGTCCGAGCAGGTCGACGGACCCGGCGGTGAAGTCGCGTTCGGCGATCAGCTCGGCACGGCGGCCCAGCTTGTTGCCGAAGCCGCTGACCAGGTCCGCGAGCCCGTCGGTGTCGCGGGTGTCGGTGACGGCGCGCAGCAGCAGGTCGGTGAAGTCGGCGTCCTTCTTGACCGCGAAGAGACCGGCGGCCTCGCCCTCGTCGGCGTTCATCTCCCGCTGGTATCGGAAGAGTTCGGGGTCGAGTCCGAGGTCGCCGAGGTGCTCGATCCAGCGGTCGTGGATCTCCTCCCAGTGCACCTCCAGGTGCGGGTACGTCTTGCCCGCCTCCGTGAGGGCGTCGCGGAAGCCCTTCATGGTGCGACGCCGGCCGCGCGCGCCCGACTGGCCCTCGACCGACGCCCGTACGGCGGTGGACTCGGCCACGGGGAGGTTGTCGAGGCTCAGTCCGGGCCCGGGCCGGAAGGAGTACCAGGCCTCGGCGAACTTGCGCGGGTCGTTGGAGACCTGCCGCCCGCGCCACTCGCTCACCTTGCCGACGACGACGCACTCACCGGTCAGCACGTGCTGCCACTCCAGCGCGACGTGGCCGCAGTCGTCGGCGAGCAGGAACTTGCGCAGCACGCCGGAGCTGGCGCCGCCGAGAGTGTTGCGGTGGCCCGGCAGCATCACGGAGAAGATCAGCTTGAGCAGGACCGACTTGCCGCCGCCGTTCTCCAGGAAGAGCACACCGGCGGGCGCGGGCCGGCGCGGTGGGCCGACGGGCTCCTCCTCGAAGAACTCCGCCTGCGTGGGCGCGGGGTCGGGCACGGGCTCGCCCACACCCCGCAGGTCGAGCACGGTGTCGGCGTAGCGCGCACCGGCCGGCCCGATGGAGTAGAGGCGGACCCGGGACAGCTCGTACATGGCGGACTCTCGTAAGTCTTCGTGAGATGGGGGGCAGGAGGAGTTCAGGAGGAGTGGAACGGCAGCCCGGCGTCGGCGACCAGATCCAGGTCGTCGTTCTCCTCGGGGGGCAACAGCGTCGGTGTGCCGTCGGTGACCGGGACGACGCCCAGCTCGAGCAGTTCGGCGAGGGCGGCGCTGCCGGCCATGTCGCGGACCTGGAGCTGGTAGCGGGCGGTCGTGCGGTAGGTGCCGCCGTTGTCGTCGCCCGTGCGCTGCAGAAACCCGGAGTCGGTGAGGAACGCCACGGCCTTGGCGACGATGCCGGTGGTCGAACCGGCGAGCCGGCGCGCGTCCTTCGTGGCGCCGGTCGAGCTGCGCCGCACCCAGATCCGCCAGGCGGCCTCCAGGCCGGGCGCGTCGGTGGCCGGGTCGGTGTTCGCGCCCTGTTCGGCGGCGCGCTCCTCCAGACGGCGGCAGGCCTGGCGGACGAAGGCGTCGACGCCGTTGACCGTGACGCGGCCGATGTAGCCGTCGTCGGCGAGGTCCTCGGGACGCGGGAACGCCATGGCGGCGACGGCGAGATGGGCCAGCCCGTGCAGGAACCGGTCGCCGCCGTCGGCGGACGTACGACGCGCGTAGTCGCCCATGCGGACGGCGAAGACGGAGTCCTCGGCGGCGGTCACGGCCATGCCCGCGCGCGGGGACACCTCCAGCACGATCAGCCCCAGCCCCGTCGCCACGGCGTCGGCGAGTCGCGCGAACGGCGAGTCCTCGCGGTAGCGCCGCAGCAGGTCCGCGTACTCCTGGTCGCGGGCGGGCTGGAGCTTGGGCTGCAACCCGAAGGAGACGAGCCGCGCCGCGTCGGCGGCGTCGGCGGGTGTGACGGCGGGGGTGGCCGCCGGGGCCGGGCCCTCCGACTCACTCCACTCGACGTGCTCGCTCACGGTCGGGACTCCTTGTGCCACTTGTACGTGCTCATGCCGCTTCCGTCCGATCCGCCGCCATGCCCGCCGCGTCCAGCAGCGCGGTGCCGACGATCAGGTCCGCCCCGCCGAACTCCGGATCCTCCAGCTCCGTCCCGTCGTCCACGGCGAACAACAGTTTCTGCTCCCCCTGCCGATAGGCGGTGCCGACCGGCGGACTCGCGGCATGCACCGCCAACAGGGCCACCAGATACGGCAGCTCGGGATCCCGCCGCCGGGCCTCGGCCAGCAACCCGGACAACCGGCGCGGCGCGTCCGCCGGCAGGTCGAGCAGCTCCTGCGCGGCCGCCATCTGCTCCTCGCTGAACCGGCTGTCGTCGGGCGTGGCGATGAGATCCGGCTCGGGCATCTCCGCACCCAGGTGCTCCCGCTCCACCGGCGGCGTCAGCAGTATGTCGACGAGGTCCCCCACCCGGACGGACACCGGCGTACGCAGCCCCGTACCCCGCCCGAAGAAGGCGTCCGTGACGCGGACGGCCTGCTCCAGCGGCAGGGGGAGGACGGGGGCGACGAGGTGGCCGTACAGGTCGATCCCCGCGGTGGCCGCCGGGGCGGCGAAGGCCTGCCGGTCCTGCTCGGCGCGGAACAGCGGTCCGGCCTCCAGCAGCCGGGACTGCAACTGCGTGTGCCGCCGGATGCAGTCCTTGACGATGTCGACGAGCTCGGCGGCGCGGCGCTTGTGCTCCGGGTCCTCGGACTCGTCGCGGGCCTTGCGGATGTTGGTGAGGATCGCGTTCTCGTGGCGATAGCGGTCGGCCACGTGCTCCAGGGCCTCGGCGATCATGTCGGGCACGGTGGTGAGCCAGTCCACCGCGCGCACGTTGCGCCGGGTCGCCTCCAGGGCGCGGCGCAGGGTCTCCGAGTACTGCACGGTGCGGTAGCGGGCCTGTTCGGCCGCGAGCTGGGCGTCGGCGAGCCGGCCGCGGCTGATCAGCACCTCCAGCTTGACCTCGGCGGCGATCTGCGCGCTGGTGACGTCCGTGTCGAGGGCGCCGACGAGGACGTTGACCGCCTCGTCCGTCGTCCGCAGGTAGACCGTGCCGCCCGGGCCCGGGACCTCCTCGATCAGCTTGAAGTCGTAGTCACGGCGCACATAGGTGCCGTCCGCCCCGAACGTGCCGTACACCGCGCGGAAGCCGCGGTCGACGCTGCCGACGTTGATCAGGTTCTCCAGGACCCAGCGGGCCACCCGCTCGTGCTCGGCGGCGGGCCGCTGCGGTGCCTGGGCGGCGATGCGCGGGATGAGGCGGGCGACGATCTGGTCGTGGTCCGCGCCCGTGTCGAAGTCCATGTTCAGGGTGACGAGGTCGATCGCCGCGAGGGCGACCTCCGCCATGCCGTACACCGAGTACTCACCGGCGAGGTTGGCCTTGCGCGCGTCGAGGTCGTGCAGCGGCGCGGTGCAGGCGAGCGCGCGCAGTCGCCGCGCCAGGCCCTCGTCGGCGGCCGGCCCCAGGGCTGGGCGCGGCCCCGCGCTGAGCTGGGGCGGAACGCTGTCCGTCGATGCAGGCGAAGTCACGGTGCACAGACTAGGTCCTGGGTATGACAACGACCCAAACGACGCGGGTGGGCCTCGTCAGCCGTCCTCGCCGACGCGCCGCCGGTACACCTCGACGACCCGTTCCAGCGAGTCGTCGAGGTACCCGGCGAGCAGTCCCTCGGCCTTCTCGCGGTCTCCCACCTGAAGAGCCTCAAGAATGGCGATATTTCGCGCGATGTACGGTTCGTGCAGCCGCTGCGGCTCGTCCACCACATGGAAGGCCAGGCGCAGTTCGGCGAAAACACTCCGCATCAACTCCTCGGTACGCTCGCTCGCCGCGAGGGCGACCAGTTCCCGGTGGAAGTGGATGTTGGCCGTGCCCACCCCCTTCCAGTCGCCTTCCCGAGCCGCCCGCCGCCCTTCCTCCACGGCACCGTTGAGCCCGTCGAGGCCGTAGGGCGGCTCCCCGAGGCCGCGGACCACGGCGCACTCGACGAGCCGGCGCGTGCGGTAGATGTCCTCGACGTCCTCCACCGTCAGCACCCGGACGAAGACGCCCCGGTTCAGCTCGTGAACGAGCAGGCGTTCGTGCGTGAGCAGCCGGAACGCCTCGCGCAGTGTGTTGCGGGAGACGCCGAGCGCGCCGCCGATGCTGTCCTCCGAGAGCCGGGTACCGGGCGGGAAGTAGCCCTCGGCGATCCGGCTCCTGAGGATGTCGGAGACCCGTTCGGCGGTGCTGGTGCGCCCCAGGAGAGCCCGGTCGTCGGCGAGGTCCTTCAGCTGCTCTGCCATGCCGGAATTCAATCGCAGATCTCAAGAACGAAACAACATGGGTATTGAGGGATCGTTGAACAATCCTCTACGGTGCTAAGCACGGCGTCGCTCGCTCACCGCGGTGGCGACCGCTTCCGCACGGCACGGCTCACTCCGACGCACCCTCCGTCCCTCCTTCAGCGAGGTGCCCATGAGCACGACCCCTCCACCGCAGGCCCTGACCGACGACACGCGCCCCGCGGCGGCCGAACACACCGACGACCAAGGGGCGTTCGGCTGGCTGCGCGCCCTCGGCCCGCGCGGCCGCCGCGCGTTCACCGGTGCCTTCGGCGGCTACGCCCTGGACTCGTACGACTACTTCACACTGCCGCTGAGCATGGTCGCGCTGTCCGCCTACTTCGGTCTGAACAGCGGCCAGACCGGCCTCTTCACGACGGTCACGCTGGTGGTCTCCGCGATCGGCGGCGCCCTCGCGGGCGTCCTCGCGGACCGCGTCGGCCGGGTGAAGGCGCTGATGGTCACGGTGATCACCTACGCGGTGTTCACCGTCGCCTGCGGCTTCGCGCCCAACTACGAGACACTGCTGGTCTTCCGCGCCCTCCAGGGCCTCGGTTTCGGCGGCGAGTGGGCCGTCGGCGCGATCCTGGTCGCCGAGTACGCGAGCGCGAAGCACCGGGGCCGCACGCTCGGCGCGATCCAGAGCTCCTGGGCCGTGGGCTGGGGCATGGCCGTGATCGCCTACACCGTCATCTTCTCGGTGGCCGGTGACGATCTGGCCTGGCGCATCATGTTCTGGACCGGCGCCCTGCCCGCCCTGCTGGTCATCTGGCTGCGGCGCAGTGTGCAGGACGCGCCCGAGGCGGCAGCGGCGCGCGAACAGAGCGCGGAGAAGGGCTCGTTCACGGCGATCTTCAAGCCCGGCCTGCTGCGGACGACGGTCTTCGCGGTGCTGCTCTCGACCGGTGTCCAGGGCGGCTACTACACGCTGGCCACCTGGGTGCCGACGTACCTCAAGTCCGAGCGCGACCTGTCGGTCGTGGGCACCGGGGGCTATCTGACGTTCCTGATCTCCGGCGCCTTCATCGGCTACCTGACGGGCGGTTACCTCACCGACAAGCTGGGCCGGCGGCGCAACATCTGGCTCTTCGCCCTGTTGTCGGCGATCTGCATCCTGGCGTACGCGAACCTCCCGAGCGGCGCCAACACCCTGGTCCTGGTGCTGGGTTTTCCGCTCGGGTTCTGCATGTCGGCGATCTTCAGCGGTTTCGGCTCCTACCTGAGCGAGCTGTACCCGACGGCGGTGCGCGGCACGGGGCAGGGCTTCACGTACAACACCGGGCGCGCGGTGGGTGCCGTCTTCCCGACGACGGTCGGTTTCCTGGCCGACAGCTGGGGCGTGGGCGGCGCGCTGGTCTTCGGGGCGATCGGCTACGGCCTGGCGGCGCTGGCGCTGCTCGGACTGCCGGAGACGCGCGGGAAGGAGCTCACGTGAACCGCATGAGCACCGAGACCGAGGACCGTCCTGTCCTCCTCGTCGAGGAGCACGCGCGCGCGTGGAGCCCGGAAACGGCCCGCGCCCGCTTCCGGGAGGGTCTGACGGGCCCCACGGCCGGGGTCGCGGCGGGCCACACCCAGGCCAACCTGATCTCGGTGCCCGCCGACTGGGCCTACGACATGCTGCTGTTCTGCCAGCGCAACCCCAAGCCGTGCCCGGTCCTCGACGTCACGGACGCGGGATCCTGGACCACCGTGCTCGCCGACGGCGCGGACCTGCGCACCGACCTGCCGCGCTACCGGGTGTGGCGGGACGGCGAACTGGTGGACGAGCCGACGGACGCGCGCGCGTACTGGCGGGACGACCTGGTGTCGTTCCTGATCGGGTGCAGTTTCACGTTCGAGTGGGCGCTGGGCGAGGCGGGCGTTCCGATCCGCCACGTCGAGCAGGGCCGCAACGTCCCGATGTACGTGACCGGCCGGCAGTGCCGTCCGGCGGGGCGGCTGCACGGGCCGCTGGTGGTGTCCATGCGGCCGGTGCCGCCGGAGCACCTGGCGGCGGCGATCCGGGAGAGCAGTCTGCTGCCGGCGGTGCACGGCAGCCCCGTGCACTGCGGCGATCCCTCGGGGCTCGGCATCGACGACCTCGGCCGCCCCGACTTCGGCGACGCGGTGGACGCCGAGCCGGACGACATCCCGGTGTTCTGGGCCTGCGGAGTGACCCCGCAGGCGGCTGTGATGGCCTCGCGCCCGCCGTTCGCCCTCACGCACGCCCCGGGGCAGATGTTCCTCACCGACGCCCGCGACGAGCAGTACCGCGTGGCCTGAGCAGGAGACAATGGGAACCATGGCCTGCATCGATCTGAACGCCGACCTCGGCGAGGGCTTCGGCCGCTGGCGGCTCACCGACGACGAACGGCTGCTGTCGGTCGTCACCAGCGCCAACGTGGCGTGCGGTTTCCACGCCGGGGACGCGATCACCATGCGCCGGGTGTGCGAGCTGGCGGCCGAGCGCGGCGTCCGGATCGGTGCCCAGGTGTCCTACCGGGACCTGGCCGGGTTCGGGCGGCGCGCGATGGACGTGCCGCCCGCCGAGCTGGCGGCCGAGGTGGCCTACCAGATCGGCGCCCTGGAGGTCTTCGCACGGGCGGCGGGTGCCCGCGTGGCCTACGTGAAACCGCACGGCGCGCTCTACAACCGGGTCGTGCGCGACGAGGAGCAGGCCGCCGCGGTCGTCGACGGCGTGCTCCTCGCGGACGCATCCCTTCCGGTGCTGGGCCTGCCCGGCTCGCGCCTGCTGGAGCTGGCCGGGAAGGCCGGGCTGCCGGTCGTCACGGAGGCCTTCGCGGACCGGGCGTACACCGAGGCGGGCACGCTCGTGCCGCGCACCCTGGAGGGCGCCGTGGTCACCGACCCCGACACCGTCGTGGAGCGGTCGCTGAGCCTGGCCCGCTCCGGCGAGGTCGTCTCGCACTCGGGGACCCGGATCGAGGTACGCGCGCGTTCCCTGTGCCTGCACGGCGACACGCCCGGCGCGGTGGAGCTGGCGCGCCGGGTGCGGGAGCGGCTGGAGGCGTCGGGCGTCCGGGTGGAGGCTTTCGCATGAAGGTGCTGCCGGTCGGCGACGACGCGCTGCTCGTCGAGGTCTCCTCGGGCGACGAGGCCCAGGCCCTCCACGCCGAGCTGCTGCGACGCCGCGCGGAGGGCTCGCTGTCGGCCCGCGAGATCGTGCCCGCGGCCCGCACGGTCCTCCTCGACGGCCTCGACTCCCCCGCCCGGCTGACCGCCGAACTGACCGCCGCGGAGCTGCCGCCCGCTCCCCCACGCGCGCGTGAGGCGGTCGAGATCCCCGTGCGCTACGACGGCCCGGACCTGGCCGATGTCGCCGCACACTGGGGCGTGCCCGAGCGGGAGGTCGCCCGCATTCACGCGGAGACGGAGTTCCGGGTCGCCTTCTGCGGCTTCGCCCCCGGCTTCGGCTACCTCACCGGCCTGCCGCCGCGCTACGACGTCCCGCGCCGGGCCACCCCGCGCACGGCCGTCCCGGCCGGTTCGGTGGCGCTGGCGGGCCCGTACACGGGCGTGTACCCGCGCTCGTCGCCGGGCGGCTGGCAGCTGATCGGCACGACGGACGCCGTCCTGTGGGACCACGCGCGCGTGCCGGCCGCGCTGCTGTCGCCGGGCACGCGTGTGCGGTTCGTCCCCGTCGAGCCGGTGGGGCACCCGTGACCGACCGCGCGCTCGCCGTCGTACGGGCCGGGGCCCTGACCACCGTGCAGGACCTGGGGCGCCCCGGGCACGCCCATCTCGGTGTGCCCCGTTCCGGGGCGCTGGACCGGCCCGCGGCGGACCTCGTCAATCGGCTGGCCGGCAATCCGCCCGCGGCGGCCGTGCTGGAGACGACCCTCAGCGGCTGTGCCGTACGCCCCCGTTCGACCGTCACGGTGGCCGTGGCGGGGGCGCCCTGCCGGGTCACGGTGGACGGACGGCCCGTCGCCTGGGGCGCGCCGGTGCGCGTGCCCGCCGGGGCGCTGCTGGACGTCGGACCCGCCGTGTCGGGCGTGCGCAGCTATGTGGGCGTCTCCGGGGGCATCGCCGTCGAGCGGGTGCTCGGCAGCCGCTCGACGGACCTGCTGTCGGGGCTCGGCCCGCCCCCTCTCACGAACGGCACGGTGCTGCCCCTGGGCCGGCCGGCGGGCGCGTACGCGTGCGTGGACGTCGCCCCGCAGCCGGCGCCACCGGCCGAGCTGGTCCTGCGGGTGACACTCGGCCCGCGCGACGGCTGGTTCACACCGGAGGCCGTACGCGCTTTCGTCTCACGTCCCTACCGGGTGTCCCCCGCGAGCAACCGCATCGGGCTGCGCACGGAGGGGCCCGCCCTGGAGCGGGCCCGGCCCGGGGAGCTCCCCAGCGAGGGCATGGTGCTGGGCGCGGTCCAGGTCCCGCCCGACGGCGGGCCGGTGGTGTTCCTCGCCGACCACCCGACCACCGGGGGCTACCCGGTGATCGCGGTGGTCCGCGCCGCCGACCTCCCGGCCGCGGCCCAGGCGGTTCCGGGCACGCCGGTCCGCTTCGTGGCCGTGCGGCGCCGCTGAGCCGGGCGGGCCACGTCCGTCACCGCCGATCTGTCAGGCCACGTCCGGCTGCTCCGCCACCGACAGGGCGGCCAGCGCGGCGGACACGGCGGCGGAGGCCCGTAGATCGAGCCGGGCGCTGGTGCCCCGGGCCCGGTGCCGGAGCTCGTCGGCGGCCAGGGTCAGGAGCTGGGGCAGCAGGTCGGTGCACCGGCGGGCCACCCAGCCGGTACCGGCCGTGGCCAGCCACCGCAGGCTCGCCGACCTGGTCGGGCCGGGGAACTCGGGCTCGGGCGAGGGCGCGGGCCCGGTGGCGAGGCCGTGTTCCGCGAGGAGCGTGTGGAATCGCAGGGCCAGTTGCCGGTGCCCGCGCTCCCCGGGATGCAGCCGGTCCGCGCTCCACAGGTCGCGGTCCGTGATCCACTCGCCCTCGCACGTGTGCAGGTGCAGAGCTCCGTACCGGTCGGACAGCGCGTGGACGACCGTGTTCACGGCCCGCTGCCGCCGCGCCAGCGGGTGGGCCAGTGCCCCGGGCAGCCCTAGCATCGTGCCCGGATCGGGCAGGCAGGCGGTGAGCAGGACCGCGCCCTGCCCGGTGAGAGCCGCGTACACCTGGTCGAGCCGGGCCGCCACCCCCTGGATGTCGAAGGTGCAGCGCAGGGTGTCGTTGACGCCGACGACGACGGACACGAGGTCGGGCCGCAGCTCCAGCGCGGCAGGCAGCTGCCGCTCCAGCACATCCCGGGTCTGCGACCCGCTCACCGCCAGGTTGGTGAACCGGGCGGGTCCCTCGCCGAGCCCGGCGGCCAGCAGCGCGGCCCAGCCGCGCCACGCCCCGTCGCCGACGGGATCACCCACCCCCTCGGTCAGCGAATCACCGAGGGCCACGAACCTCGGGGACCCGCCGAACCGGGAAGGCCCCCCGAACCGCACGGGTCTCATGCCATGCCCCCCGGCACGAACGGACGCACGGGGACGGCCGCGTCGTGCGCGGCGAGGAACGCGTCGACCGCCGCGTCCCACCCGAAGCACTCCGCACGCGCGCGTGCCCCCTCGCGCCGGTCCGTCTCCAGGCGCTCCAGCAGCAGGTCCACGGCGTCCGCGAAGGCCTCCCCGTGGTCCGCCGCGACGGCCCCGGCGGAGCCGATCACCTCCGGCAGCGCGGACGACGCGCTCGCCACCACGGGCGTGCCGCACGCCATGGCCTCCAGCGCGGCGAGCCCGAACGTCTCGGCGGGGCCCGGCGCCAGGGCCACGTCGGCGGACGCCTGGAGCGCGCCGAGCAGCCCGCGGTCGGAGACGTGCCCGAGGAAGGTGACCGGCAGGGCGCTCTCGCGCGCCCGCTGTTCGAGCCGGGCGCGCAACGGCCCGTCCCCGGCCACCACCAACACCGCCCGGCGTCCGCGCCGCCGCAGCGCCTCCAGGGCGTCCAGCGCCGTGCCGGGCCGCTTCTCCACGGACAGCCGCGAGCACATCACGAGCAGCGTCTCGTCCACGCGCGCGTGCCGCGCCCGCAGCTCCGGGTCGCGCAGCGCGGGGTGCCGCTGCACCAGGTCGACGCCCAGCGGGGCGCGGACGACGTTGCGTGCCCCGATCCGGACGAACTCCCGCTCGGCGAACTCGGTGGTGCACACCACGCGCGCGTACGTGTGTGCCGTACGGACGTTGAGGGCGTCTGCGGCACGCCGGGCGGCCCCCTCGGGCAGGCCCCAGGTGCGCAGCACGCCGTCGGCGGTCTCGTGGGAGACCATCACGGCCGGGACCCGGGCGCGCCGCGCCCACTTGCCGGTCCACCTGAGGGTCGTACGGTCGGACACCTCCAGCCGGTCCGGCGCGAGCTCCTCCAGGAGCCGTGCCACCCGCCGCTTGTCGGTGAGCACGCGGTAGCCGCCGGTGCCGGGCAGCAGCGGCCCGGGGAGGGTGATCACCCGCCCCTGCTCGGTCTCCCGGTCGGTCATCCGCTCGCCGGGGACCACGAGGACGGGCTCGTGCCCCGCCGCCTTGAAGCCCTTGCCGAGTTCGCGCAGGGCGGTGCGCAGGCCACCGGACGCGGGCGCGACGAAGTTGGCGAGCCGGACGATCCGCAGCGACTGGCGGCTGCTGTTGCCGGAACGAGCGTCGTTCATGCCGCCACCGCCGTCCGGCGGGCGGCGAGCACGTTCGCGTAGTGCCCGATCAGCTGGTCCCCGACGGCCGCCCAGGTGCGGCCCTCCACGGTGGCGCGCCCGGCGGCACCGAAGGCGGCCCGCAGCCCGGCGTCGGCGGCCAGGGCACGCACCGCGTCCCGGACGGCGGTCGCGTCGCGCGGCGGCACCAGCAGGCCGGTGCGCCCGTGGGCGACCAGGTCCAGCGGCCCGCCCGCGGCGGGCGCCACGACCGGCAGGCCGCTGGCCATGGCCTCCTGCACCGTCTGGCAGAAGGTCTCGAAGGGGCCCGTGTGCGCGAAGACGTCGAACGAGGCGAAGACCCGGGCCAGGTCGTCACCGGTACGACGGCCGAGGAAGACCGCGCCGGGCAGCGCCTGCTCCAGGCCGGGCCGGCTCGGGCCGTCGCCGACGACCACGACCCGCACGCCCTCCAGGCCGCAGGCACCGGCGAGGAGTTCGACCTGCTTCTCCGGGGCGAGCCGGCCGACGTAGCCGACGATCAGCTCGCCGTTCGGGGCGAGTTCGCGACGCAGGGCCTCGTCGCGGCGGTCGGGCCGGAAACGTTCGGTGTCGACGCCGCGCGGCCACAGCTCGACGCGGGGCACACCGTGTGTCTCCAGGTCGCGCAGGGCCGCGCTGGACGGGGCGAGGGTGAGGTCGGCGGCGCCGTGCACGGAGCGGATGCGCCGCCAGGCGGCGGCCTCTCCGGCACCCATGTACGTACGGGCGTATCCGGCCAGGTCGGTCTGGTAGACGGCGACGGCGGGGGTGCCGAGGCGGGCGGCGGCGGCCATGCCGCGCACGCCGAGGACGAAGGGGCTGGCGAGGTGGACGACATCGGCACGGTGCTCGATGAGGGTGGCGGCCAGGCGGCGGCTGGGGAGGGCGACGCGGACCTGGGGGTAGCCGGGGAGCGGGAGGGAGGGGACGTGGACGACGGGGCACGGCGCGTTGGCGTCGGGTTTGTGCCCGGGCGCGGGGGCCGGGGCGACGACGACGGGGGCGTGACCGCGATCGACGAGGTGCCGGGCGGTCTGGAGCGCGCAGTGGGCCACGCCGTTCACATCGGGGGGAAAGGATTCGGTCACGATGACGACACGCATACCCGTGTTGTCGCCGTGCCGGACGTGGCCGCGTCAACGTGGATCTTTCCGGCCGAGGAACGTCCCATGAGCGTTCTGAGGCGCACCCGCGCAGGTCAGGCCACGTCCATGCGCCCCTGACCCGCGAGTCATCCCTCGTTCACCCGGGCGGCCTGATTCCGCCCTGGCGTCCTGGCACAAGGGGGGTCACACGCTCATGCAGAGGAAGGGGTCACACAGCGGTTTCCTCGGGACCGATCCGGCTGCGTACCGCCGTCTGGACCTCGGCCTCCTCGGCCGGGTCGGCGGCGAGCCGGCGCAGGCGCTCGACGACACGGGCGTCTCCGGTCTCGGCGTGCCGGGCGGCGAGCTCGCGGGTGCTCTCCTCGCAGTCCCACAGGCACTCGACGGCGAAGCCGGTGGCGAAGGAGGGGTCGGTGGCGGCGAGGGCACGGGCGGCCCGGCCGCGCAGATGGGAGGAGGCGGTCTCGCGGTAGATGTGGCGGAGCACGGGCGCGGCGCAGGCGATGCCGAGCCGTCCGGTGCCGTCGATCAGGGTCCACAGGGTCGGTGCGTCGGGGCCTTCACCCCGTACGGCTTCGCGTAGCGCCGCGAGGACCAGGCCGCGGTCCTGCGCCCCGCCCCGGCAGGCGAGGACACGTCCGGCGGCGGCGCCCAGCTCGTCCGGGCGCCGGGCCCAGCCGCGCGCCCGGTCCACGGCGGCGAGCGAGCGCATGCGTTCGAAGGCGTCGACGGCGGCGTCCACGACGACCGTCGAGCCGGTGGCCACGGCGTCCTCGATCAGGCCGAGGGTGTCGGGATCGTTGCCGTCGGCGAGGTAGCGCAGGGCGGTGCACCGGGCTCCGTCGCCGCCGTCCTTCGCCGCCTGGATGATCTCGGCCCGGTCCTCGGGCCCCGCCACCGCGCTGAGACAGCGGGCGGCCGGGACATGGAGTGCGGCGCCTCGTTCGAGGCCTTGCTGGGCCCATTCGAAGACGGCCCGCACGCTCCACCCGGGGCGGGGTCCGGTCGGCCGCATCTGTCGCTGCCAGCGGTCGAAACAGCCCGTCTCGTGGGCGGCACGCACGCGTGTCGCCACGGATTCGCGGGGGTCCTCGGCCCACAGCCGCCACGGCCGCGGTTCGAAGGCGTCCCGCACGGCGGCGGCCAGCTCGGCGTCACCCTCCGGATCGGCCGGGAACCGCGCGAGGACGGGAGCGGCGAGGGCGCGCAGGCCCGCGTCGTCGTCCCTGAGGGCGAGTTCGTCGAGGGCCCAGGCCCAGTTGGAGCCCTGGGCGGCGTACCTGCGCAGCAGTTCGAGCGCGTCCCGCCTGCCGTAGGAGGCGAGGTGCCCGAGGACGGCGAGGGCGAGCCCGGTGCGCGACTCGTCGGTGTCGAGGACGTCCTCGGCGCCGAAGAGGTGGGCCTCGATCGCGTCCAGCTCGCCGTTCAGGTCGAGGTAGAGGCGGGCGTAGTAGAGGGAGCGGTTCTCCACCTGCCAGTCGTGGCGGGGATCGCGCAGCACGCACTGGTTGAGCGCTGCGAGCGCCTCGGGGCGCGGGGCGGTGAGCGCGTGCAGTGTGCCGTCGCCGCGGCCCCGCTGGAGCAGGCCGAGCAGCGTACCGCTGGGCGCTATGACCGGATCGAACATGGGAAACAGCCTCACATCAAGCGTCGACGCAACCGGGGACGTGTACTACCTGGCCGCGCGACAACACGTCGGAGTGCCCGCCGTTTCCTGCTTGCTGTAGACCATCTTCCTCTGCCTCTCGTCGGTGGCCCTTGCGGACCGCTTCACGGCCCGCGCGGTGCGGCAACATCTGCCCAGCCATCACGTGCGTGAACCACGTCGTCATGATGACTCGGCATTTCCGTCCGCCGCGACCGAATTTCGGCGGCCCCGTCCCGCCTCCCCCGTTTTCGTTGTTGTACCAGGTCAGACTGGTCGGCTCAGTGCTCGCCGAACAGTTCGAGCAATTCCGTCCGGCCGAACATCCGAGCGGTGTCGACGGCCGAGGGGGTCCCGGCGGACGGGTCGGCGCCGCCCTCCAGGAGGGCCTTGATGACGTCCGTCTCGCCCTTGAAGACCGCTCCCGCGAGCGGCGTCTGGCCTCGGTCGTTCACCCGGTCGGCCTCGGCTCCGCGGGCCAGCAGCGCGCGTACCGCCTCGGAGTGGCCGTGGTAGGCGGTGAGCATCACGAGCGAGTCACCGCGGTCGTTGGTGAGGTTGGCCGGAACGCCCGCGTCGACGTACGCCACGAGCGCCTCGGTCTGTCCCCGCCGGGCCAGATCGAAGATCTTGGTCGCCAGCTCCACGACCTCGGGGCCGGGGGCTTCGGTCATCGGCCGGACCGCCTCTCACGTCACACATCGCGTCGGGTGCGTACGCCTGCGAGCGGTGCAGCCGTACGAGTGAATCGCCAGGGTACTGGCTCGCGCGGCACATGACCCGATGTGCCCGAGGTAAAGATCACCACAGACCTCGCCGAGCGCAACAGCCCAGGACGACCGGGCCGGGGACCACTCCACCAGCCGGGGGAAATAGTCCGAATTTCACCCAGTTGCACCTTTTGTCGTATGGATACATCCTGTGAGCCTGGAAGTACTCATGGTGACTGTCCCCGCGAACCAGGAGAACTCAAATGATCCTCTCCATCTCAGGCGTGGTCCTGCTCGGCATCGTCGTCTTCATCTTTCTCCGCAAGGACGGCCTGAAGGCGTCGCATGCGGTGGTCGCGATGCTCTTCGGCTTCTATCTGGCGAGCACGGCCATCGCCCCGAGCATCAAGGCGGGCGGCGAGAGCCTGGCGAGCCTCCTCGGCGGAATCAAGTTCTGACGATCCCACTCCCCGTACGCATCCCGCCCGTACGCACTCTCTGGAGGCAGCAGTGGCCCGGCGCCCCCTCCCCCGCATTCTGAGCAACGGCAGCGCGCAGCTCGCCCGGAGCCGGGAGCTGGCCCGTACGGCGGCCGACAGCGCCACCGACGTCCTCCACCCGTTGATCACGATCACGCGGGGTCTGCGCCGGCTGGCAGCGGCCGGACGGCGCAGATGGACCGAGACCCCCAAGGAGAAACGGGGAGCGCTGCTGTTCATGGTGGCCTCCGTGATGCTGGTCGTGGCGCTGCTGCCGTACGGACCGCTGCTCGCCACCGTCACCCTGATGGCGGCTGCGGCCTGGAAGGGCCGGGACCGCACCCCGGCGGCACCCGACGGACCCGACGAGTCACAGACGGAACGCCTCAAGGCGCTCTACGAGGCCCTCGTGCCGTACTTCTCCACCGCCGAGGACCCCGAGCCGCTCTACGCCCACGGCGGTGCGTGGGACAAGGCCTTCCCCACCTACGCGTTCGACGACGGCGGCCGGATCTCGCACCTGGTGGTCCGCTACCCGGCGTACTTCACCGACGGTGAGGCCGAGGCCCGCGCGCGGATCGAGCACCTGCTCGCGGCCAAGTCCGGCCGTGGCCGCGAATACCACTTCATGTGGGACGAAGAAGGCAACCAGGTGACGCTCAGCGTGCTCCTGCCGCTGCCCGTCGACATCGCCGCCCAGCGTTTCGTCACCACCCCCGGCGAGACGGTCCTCGGCTTCACCGACCCCACGCAGGTCCGGCGCACGCTTCCCCTCACCTATGGCGAGCAGCAACGGGACGTGCCCCCGGTCGTCTGGCGCACGGGCCTGCGCTCGACCGAGCCCCATCTGCTCGCCCTCGGCCAGCCGGGCAGCGGCACCTCGACCCTGCTGCGGTCCGTCGCCCTCCAGGCCCTCCAGCACGGCGACGTGGTGATCGTGGACGGCGGCGGCACCGGCGAGTACGCCTGCCTGACCGGCCGGGACGGCGTCCTGGCCGTCGAGTGCGGGCTCACCGGGGCGCTGGCCAGTCTGGAGTGGGCCGCGCACGAGACGGAGCGCCGCCTCATCGCCGCCAACCGCGCCCACCAGGCGGGCCACCCGCCGCCCGACGACACCAAGCGTCCTCTGTGGATCCTCCTGGACCGCCCGACGGCGTTCACCCACCTGGCCGCCGCCGACGACCGCAAGGACCCGCAGTCCCTCCTCCAGGTCCCCCTGCGGCACGGCCGCCCGGCGAACGTGACGGTGGTGGTGGCCGACCAGCTCGACAGCGCCGACACGCTCAGCGACGCGGTACGGCAGCACACCCGCGCGCGCGTGGTCCTCGGCCCGGCGACGGCCGACCAGGTCGAGTCCGTCCTGGGCGCACCCCCGCACACCACCCCCGTCGACCAGGTCCCACCCGGCCGCGGCTACGCCCGCCTGGGCACGGGCCCGGTCCACCGCCTCCAGGTTCCGGCGACGCCCAACCCCTACGACGACGCCACGTCCGACGCCCACCGCCAGGCGGTACTGGACCTCGTCCCGCCCCGCACGACACCGGCGGACGGGGAGACGGTGCCCGATCCGGATCCGGCGCAAGGGGAACCGGAGCCGGTCGAACCGGAGACGGAGACGGTGCCGGAGCCCGAGCCGGTGGAACCCGATGCGGTACCCGTACTGACGAAGCCCACGAAGGCGCCCTAGCCGCGGCCGGTCAGGCCGACCTCGGCAGTCGCGGGCTACGCCACGAACGTACGCGGCGACTCGCCGGCCCCCACGCCTCCGTCCTCCACGATCCGCGCCGCCGCGGCCAACCGCACGGCCGCCTCCTCGGCCACCGCACCCCCCACGGTGAACGGCAACCGCACATACCCCTCGAACGCCCCGTCCACCCCGAAGCGCGGCCCGGACGGCACCCGCACGCCCACCCGCTCCCCCGCCTCCGCGAGCCGGGATCCGGACAGACCCCCCGTCCGCACCCACAGGGTCAGCCCACCCCGAGGCACCTCGAACTCCCACTCGGGCAGCTCCCGCCGCACCGCCGCCACGATCGCGTCCCGGTTCTCCCGCGCCTGCTCGCGCCGCACTTCCACGGCCTGTTCCCAGCCCCCCGTACCGAACAGCCAGTGGACGGCCAGCTGCTCCAGTACGGGCGTACCGAGGTCGGCGTACGCCCGCGCCGCGACCAGGCTGCGGATCACGTCCGGCGCGGCCCGCACCCAGCCGATGCGCATCCCGGCCCAGAAGGCCTTGCTCGCCGACCCCACGGTGATCACCGTCGACCCGGCCGGGTCGAAGGCACACACCGGCCGCGGCATCCGCACGTCCGGGTCGAGCCACAGCTCGGTCATCGTCTCGTCGGCTATCAGCACGGTCCCGGCGGACCTGGCCGCGTCGACCAGCCGCCGCCGCTGGTCCTCGTCGGCGAGCGCACCGGTCGGGTTGTGGAAGTCGGCGACGACGTACGCGATCCGGGGCGCGGCGTCCCGCAGGACCTGCCGCCAGCGGTCCATGTCCCACCCGGCGAGCCCCTCCGCCATCGCGACGGGCACGAGCCGGGCCCCGGCCTCCCGCATCAGCTGAAGGATGTTGGCGTAGGAGGGCGACTCGACGGCGATGCGCTCGCCGCGCCCGGCGAACAGATGGCAGATCGCGTCGATCGCACCCATCGCCCCGGTCGTCACCATGATCTGCTCGGGCATGGTCGGGATCCCGCGCGCGGTGTAGCGCTCGGCGATCATCGACCGCAGCGCGGGCAGCCCGGCGGGATAGTCGCCGTGCGTGTGCGCGTACGGCGGCAGTTCCTCCAGCGCGCCCTGCACGGCCCGGGTCAGCCACGGCTCGGGGGCCGGAAGCGCCGCACAGCCCAGGTCGATCATCGAGCCGAGGGCCTCGGGGGGCAGGGGCTCCAGCCCGCGCGCGGGCAGCGGGTTCCCGGCCGGTACGGCGGTCCAGCTGCCCGCGCCGCGCCGGGACTCCAGGAACCCCTCGCTGCGCAGCGCCTCGTACGCGGCGGCGACCGTCGTACGGCTGACGGACAGGGAGAGGGCGAGTTCCCGCTCGGCGGGCAGCCGGGCGGCCACCGGGACCCGTCCTTCGAGCACCAGCAGGCGGATGCCGTCGGCGAGCGCCCGGTAGGCGGGCGGTCGGCGTGTGCCGGGCCCCGCAGGGCGGTCCTGCTGGGAGTTGAGCAGCCGTGCGAGCTGCGCCGCACCCACGGCCGAGGTCCACTGCGCCATGAGAATCAGTCCACCTTCCCCGGATTGGCCATGGAGGGCCTCTCCACCCAAGCCACAGGGTGTCATGCAGCAGTCCACTACCAACAGGGGGGCACCTCATGTCCACGCAGCGGCGACTGGGTCGGCGACTGACACAGCTCTACGCCGGTCTCGCGCTGTACGGGGCGAGTTCGGCGCTGCTCGTCCGATCGGGGCTCGGGCTGGAGCCGTGGAACGTGCTGCACCAGGGCCTCGCCGAGCGGACCGGTCTGTCGATCGGCGTCGTGCTGACCATCGTGGGCGCCGCGGTGCTGCTCGCGTGGATCCCGCTGCGCCAGCGGCCGGGCCTCGGCACGATCTCCAACGTGCTGGTCATCGGCATGGCGATGGACGCGACGCTGGCCCTGGTGCCCGACGCTCACGGCTGGACGCTCCGCGTGACGCTGATGGTGGCCGGAATCGTCCTGAACGGCGCGGCGACCGGCCTGTACATCGCGGCGCGCTTCGGCCCGGGCCCGCGCGACGGCCTGATGACGGGACTGCACCAGCGCACGGGCGTCTCGATCCGCCTGGTGCGCACCGTCATCGAGTTCACGGTCGTGGCCACCGGCTTCGCCCTGGGCGGCACCGTCGGGATCGGCACCCTCCTGTACGCGGTGGCGATCGGCCCGCTCGCCCAGCTGTTCCTGCGCGTGTTCGCCGTCCCCTCGGCATCCGGCGGCAGCGCGGTCGTTGCCACCGGTCAACCCCGAGGAGCGATACTGCGTCCGTGACCCCGCGGATACGCCACCCCTACCTCGACCACCCCGGCCCGATCGCCTTCGCCCACCGGGGCGGGGCCGCGGCCGGCCTGGAGAACACCGCGCGGCAGTTCCGGTGCGCCGTCGAGGCGGGCTACCGCTACATCGAGACCGATGTCCACGCCACCCGGGACGGCAAACTCGTCGCCTTCCACGACGCGACCCTGGACCGGGTGACGGACGGGGCGGGCCGGATCGCCGACCTGCCATGGCAGGAGGTGCGCCACGCGCGCGTGGCGGGCGTGGAACCGGTGCCGCTCTTCGAGGAGCTCCTGGAGACCTTCCCCGAGGTGCGCTGGAACGTCGACGTCAAGGCGGAGGCCGCCCTGCTGCCCTTCCTGGACCTGGTCGGCCGGACGGACGCCTGGGACCGGATCTGCCTCGGCTCGTTCTCCGAGGCCCGCGTGGTGCGCGCCCAGCGGCTGGCCGGCCCGCGCCTGGCGACCTCGTACGGCACCCGTGGGGTGCTCAACCTGCGGCTGCGCTCCTGGTGGCTGCCGGCGGCGGTGCGCCGCTCGGCGGTCGCCGCCCAGGTCCCCGAGATCCAGTCCGGCATCCAGGTCGTGGACCACCGTTTCCTCCACGCCGCCCACGCGCGCGGGCTCCAGGTGCACGTGTGGACCGTCAACGATCCCGAGAGCATGCACCGGCTTCTGGACCTCGGCGTGGATGGCATCATGACCGATCACATCGACACGTTGCGCAAGGTCATGGAGGACCGCGGCGTCTGGGTCTGAGACCCCCGGCCGGTCGCCTCTGCGCGTTCACGGGGAAGCGAGGGCGCGGGTGGGCACCGACACCGTGCGGACACCGCCGGCCGACGGGGCCGCCGAACTCAGGCGCCAGCAGCGCGGCTGGTACTTCTACGACTGGGCGTGCTCCGTCTACTCGACGAGTGTGCTCACGGTGTTCCTGGGCCCCTATCTGACGTCGGTCGCCGAGTCGGCGGCCGACGCCGACGGGTACGTCCACCCCCTCGGTATCCCCGTGCGCGCCGGGTCCTTCTTCGCGTACGCGGTGTCCCTGTCGGTGATCGTGGCCGTACTGGTGATGCCCCTGGTGGGCGCCGCCGCCGACCGCACCGGCCGCAAGAAGCCCCTCCTCGCGGCCGCCGCCTACCTGGGGGCCACGGCCACGACGGCCATGTTCTTCCTGGACGGCGAGCGCTATCTGCTCGGCGGGGCGCTGCTGATCGTCGCGAACGCCGCGCAGTCCGTGGCGATGATGCTCTACAACTCCTACCTGCCGCAGATCGCCCCGCCCGAGCAGCGGGACGCGGTCTCCTCCCGCGGCTGGGCCTTCGGCTACGCGGCGGGCTCGCTCGTCCTCGTCGTCAACCTGGCCCTGTACACCGGGCACGACAGCTTCGGCGTCTCCGAGGGCACGGCGGTCCGCATCTGCCTGGCGTCGGCCGGCCTGTGGTGGGGCGCGTTCGCCCTCATCCCGCTGACCCGGCTCCGCGATCGCAGGACAGCCGCGCGGGAGGCGGCCCTCCCGGGCTTCCGGCAGCTCGCGGCGACCGTCCGCGGCATGCGCCGCCACCCGCTGACCCTCGCCTTCCTGCTGGCGTACCTCGTCTACAACGACGGCATCCAGACGGTGATCTCCCAGGCCTCGGTCTACGGCTCCGAGGAACTCGGCCTCGGGCAGTCCACCCTGATCGGCGCCGTCCTGCTCGTGCAGGTGCTGGCGGTGGCGGGCGCGCTGACGATGGGCCGGCTGGCCCGGATCTACGGGGCCAAACGCACGATCCTCGGCTCGCTGGTCGCCTGGACGGTGACACTGGCCGCCGGGTACTTCCTGCCGGCCGGGGCGCCGGTGTGGTTCTTCGTCCTGGCCGCCGGCATCGGCCTGGTCCTCGGAGGCAGCCAGGCGCTGTCCCGGTCCTTGTTCTCCCATCTCGTCCCGCCCGGCAAGGAGGCCGAATACTTCTCCGCGTACGAGATGAGCGACCGCGGAATGAGCTGGCTCGGGCCGTTGCTGTTCGGGCTCACCTATCAGCTGACCGGGAGCTACCGGGACGCGATCCTCTCTCTGGTGGGCTTCTTCGTCATCGGATTCGCCCTGCTCGTACGGGTTCCGGTGCGGCGTGCGATCGAAGAAGCGGGGAACCCGGTTCCTGACAGGATTTAGCACTCGGCGCGAAAGGGCTGTAGTGTACGCGTTTGGCCTGCCAGGCGTACCGTTACTGCGCGTCAAAGATGCCGAAACGCTGTGTTACATCTGCTAGCAGATGTGACAAACCGGGCGCTGGTGGGTACAACAAGGGCGGCTACGACGGCGACGCATGACCCGGAACGGGACTCGGAACGGGAATCTTTACCGCCGACCGGACGTTGACCGGATGACGACGACAGCGACACCTGTCCTGTGGGCGACAAGCCCGGGAGGCACGATTCATGAGTGAGCGAGCTCTTCGCGGCACGCGCCTCGTGGTGACCAGCTACGAGACGGACCGCGGCATCGACCTGGCCCCCCGCCAGGCCGTGGAGTACGCATGCGAGAAGGGGCACCGGTTTGAGATGCCCTTCTCGGTCGAGGCGGAGATCCCGCCGGAGTGGGAGTGCAAGGTCTGCGGGGCCCAGGCACTCCTCGTGGACGGCGACGGCCCGGAAGAGAAGAAGGCCAAGCCCGCGCGTACGCATTGGGACATGCTGATGGAGCGGCGAACCCGCGAGGAACTCGAAGAGGTCCTCGCGGAGCGCCTGGCGGTTCTGCGCTCCGGTGCGATGAACATCGCGGTTCATCCCCGAGACAGCCGCAAGTCGGCGTAAGTCCCTCCGGGGCCTGGCCGAAAGTTACAGCGCGTCAAGGACCGCGGGCGCCGTACTTCACGTACGGCGCCCGCGGTTTTTGTCGTGCGCTCCTGTCGCGTGTTCTTGTCGTGCGCTCCTGCGGCTACGCCCCTACGACCTCTGCCGGGGCGCAGTGCACCCGGACGCCGGGACGCTCAGTGCGTCAGCGGCGGGCGCGGTTCCTGCGGCGTGTCGCCCGGCTCGTCCCTGACGACCTCGCCCGGGACGACCTTGCCGTCGGGCCGGTACATACGGGCCTGCTGGAAGGCGCCGCCCAGGGTGCCCGCGTCGGCCTCGCGGAGCTTGCGCTCGAAGGTGCGCTCAGCGGAGCGGCTCACGGCCTTCTGGACCGGGGGCAGCAGCAGGAGCAGGCCCACCGCGTCCGACACCAGGCCGGGGATCATCAGCAGGAGTCCGCCCAGCATCATCAGGCCGTTGCCCTCGCTGTTCGGCCGGGCCGCCGCGGGCATCACGCCGCTCTGTCGCTGTTGCAGCGCCTCGGAGAGGTTACGGAAGGCCCGCCGGCCGGCCCGCTTGATCACGACCGAGCCGAGGATGATGCCCGCCACCAGGACGAGGAAGACCACCAGCCCGCTCGACGCCCCCGCGACCAGCGTGAGCAGCCAGATCTCCAGCACGAGCCACGCGGCGACGCCCAACGGCAGGAACGTGCGCAGCCGGGAGCGCCGGGGCCGGGCGGGAGATCTGGGAGTCTGAGCGCCAGTCGTCATGCCTCCAGTGTGCCTGGCCCCGGCTCAGCACGGGATAAGGCCACGATCAGCTGTTCCTGTGAGCGGCCCGGCCGGGAAGCGGCCCGGTCGGGAAGCGGCCCGGTCGGGAAGCGGCCCGGTCGGGAAGCGGCCCGGTCGGATGGCTACGGATTCGACGGCTTGCCGCCGCGGCCCGTGACCTTCCCGACCCGCTCCCCCACGCCCCACGCCGTGACCCGCCACAGCGCCTCGACGAGGATGTCGCGGCTCATCTTGGAGTCGCCGAGTTCACGCTCGACGAAGGTGATGGGCACCTCCACGACGTGGTAGCCGGCCCTGACCGCGCGGCGGGCGAGGTCGACCTGGAAGCAGTAGCCCTGGGAGGCGACCTCGTCGAGGCCGAGGCCCTCCAGGGTCTCGCGGCGGAAGGCGCGGTAGCCGCCGGTGATGTCACGCAGCGGCAGATCGAGCGCCAGCCGGGAGTAGAGGCTGCCGCCCCGGGAGATCACCTCGCGGGACTTCGGCCAGTTCACCACCCGGCCGCCGGGCACCCAGCGCGAGCCGAGCACCAGGTCGGCGCTCTTCAGGGCGGTGAGCAGACGGGGCAGTTCCTCGGGCTGGTGGGAGCCGTCGGCGTCCATCTCGACCAGCACGCCGTAGTCGCGCTCCAGGCCCCAGCGGAAGCCCGCGAGGTAGGCGGCGCCCAAGCCTTCCTTGCCCTTGCGGTGCAGCACGTGGACGTGGTCGTCGTCGACGGTCAGCTCGTCGGCCAGCTTCCCCGTGCCGTCCGGGCTGTTGTCGTCGGCCACGAGTACGTGCGCCTCGGGGACGGCCTCGCGCACCCGGCCGACGATGCTCTTGATGTTCTCCGCCTCGTTGTAGGTCGGGATGATCACCAAGGCCGTGCCGAGCGGGCCGAACTTCCTCCCCTGAGCTCCTGCCGCGAGGGTTCCGTCGCCGTCGTTCACTGATGCCCCTTCATGTCCGTACGCAGGGATCCACCATAGTGGGCCCGGCCTGCGATGACGTGACAGGACGTTCGAATGGTGGTGTCGAATCCGCAAGACGCGGGTAAGAATGCGCCTTCGGCTGCGAGCGTACGACGGATGGGGGCCCGGCGCCCTTCGGGCCGACCAGGGATCCGCTGGCTGCGGATCGACCGAAAGCCGTTGTCTACTGAGCTTCCGGGCCCCACCCGGGTCACACCTCCCCGACCGGCCGGAACGCTGCCTCGGCGCCGCGCCGGCCTGAGCCTGGCTCCCAGTGGCGGTGCGCCGGTGCGGCACACCGTCCCTGACCCGGCGGCGCTGCGGCGAGTGCGCGGACGTTCCCCGGTCGGGCGTCCGGTGGTGGACTCGGCCGAACCTACCGGCCCCCTGCGGCCGCCTGTCAACAGCCGTTTGACCTGTGCATATCCCGGCAAAGCCCTGGTCAGCGCGGAGGATGCGCAGGTCGCGCGACGGCGGCGCGGCGCATGATCGCATGCGCGCCACCCCCGTAGATCACTCGCCCGGCCGTACGAAGACCGTGCGTCCGCCCACCACGGTGCGCAGACAGACGGGCAGGTCGCGGCCCGGGGTCAGATCGGGCAGGCCGGGGGTGCCGGAGCGGGGGTCCGTCGACCAGCGGGCGACCCGGTCGTCCGGGGCCTGGACCAGGAGTTCACCGGTGCGCCACACCGCGTAGTCGGCGGGCGCGCCCGGCGCCAGGACGCCCGCGTCGTCCCGCCCGACGGCCCGCCAGCCACCGCGCGTGTGCGCCGTGAACGCGGCGCGCACGGAGACGCGGTGCTCCGGCGTGCGGTGGAAGGCGGCGGCTCGCACCGTGCCCCAGGGGTCGAGGGGCGTGACGGGGCTGTCGGAGCCGAAGGCGAGCGGCACACCGGCGCGCAGCAGCGCCGCGTAGGGGTTCAGCGCCCGGGCCCGCTCGACCCCCAGTCGCCGCGCGTACATGCCGTCCTCGCCACCCCACAGGGCGTCGAAGGCGGGCTGGACGGAGGCGGTGAGGCCGAGTTCGGCGAAGGCCGCGACGGTCTCGGGAGTGAGCATCTCGGCGTGCTCGATCCGGTGGCGGGCGGCCCGGACACGAGCGAGGCCGAGTTTGCCGGCGGCGGCCCGCACGCCCTCGACCACGGAGTCCACCGCCGCGTCGCCGATGGCGTGGAACCCGGCCTGGAGGCCCGCCTCGGTACAGGCCACGACGTGGGCGGCGACGGCGGCGGTGTCCAGGTAGGCCCTGCCGGTGTGGCCGGCGTCGGCGTACGGCTGGTGCAGGCAGGCCGTGTGCGAGCCGAAGGAGCCGTCGACGAACAGGTCGCCCGCGGCGCCGGCCGCGCCCAGCTCGCGGGCCTTGGCGACGTCCTCCTCGGCCCAGTAGCCGACGACGCGCGGACCGGGCTCCTCGGCGGCGAGGCGCAGCAGGCCGGTCAGGTCGTCCTCGGAGGAGATCTTGGGACCGCCGCACTCGTGGATCGTGCCGATGCCGAGCGAGGCGGCGTGCGCGAGGGCGGCGCGCTGGGCGTCGGCGCGCTGCCGGGGCGTCACGGCCGCGAACGCGGCGGCGCGGACGGCGTGGTGGGCGTCGGCGGTGAGCGGTCCGTCCTCGCGGGGGGCGTCGGGGACCAGGTCGAGCAGGGCGGTCGTGACGACCGCCGAGTGGACGTCGATCCGGCTGAGGTAGAGGGGCCGGTGGCCGGTGGCCTCGTCGAGTTCGGCTCGCGTCGGGGGACGGCCGCCGGGCCAGCGGGCGGTGTCCCAGCCGTGCCCGAGCAGCACGGGGTCGTCCGGCCGGGCGGCGGCGAAGTCCCGCACGAGGGCGAGTGCGGCCTCCAGGGAGGGCGCACCGGACAGGTCGAGGCCGGTGAGGGCGAGCCCGGTGGCGGTGGTGTGCACGTGCGCATCGGTGAAGGCCGGGGTGACCAGCGCCCCGTCCAGGTCGATCACCTCGTCGACGCCGTCCGCGAAGGCCTCGGCAGCGCCCTCCGAACCGACCCAGGCGACCTGCCCCCGCTCCACGACCATGGCGGTAGCGAACGGATCGGCAGGGCTGTGCACCTCTCCACGACGGAGCAGGACGGTCTTCGGCGGGGCGGTGGACTCACTCATGAAGCCAAGTCTCACAGGCCTCACCTCCACGCCTGAAACGGGGCGCCGGGAACCGCGCAGACCGGCCGCGAACTATCCGCGGCCGGAGAACCGGCGGTCAGATCCGGGGCGGCCGCGCCTCGTACGGCGTGGACAGCACCACCGTCGTCCGCGTGGACACCCCCGCCAACGACCGCACCCGCGCCAGCAGTTCCTCCAGCTCGTGCGGCGTCGCGACCCGCACCTTGAGGATGTAGTTCTCGTCGCCCGCGACGCTGTGGCACGCCTCGATCTCGGGCACGTCCGCGAGGCGGTCCGCGATGTCGTCGGGCGCGCTGGGGTCGAAGGGCTTGACCGAGATGAACGCGGTCATGGGCAGACCGACGGCCTCCGGGTCGACGACCGCGGCATAGCCGCGGATGACGCCACGCTGTTCCAGCCGGCGCACCCGCTGGTGCACGGCCGACGTGGACAGCCCCGTGGCCTTGCCCAGGTCGGTGTAGCTCATCCGCCCGTCCTTGACGAGCAGCTGCACGATCTGTCGGTCCAGCTCCTCCATGACGCAAGAACCTACAGGGCGGTTGATCTCCTCGGATACCTGAGCGGCCCAGGCCATGGCAGGTTCGTGACCTGGCCGACGGCGGCTGTCAGCCGTCAGGGGGACAAACCCGCCGCAGTGGGCACCTGCGCGCGGCATGTGACGAACGCCACAGGGCTCGAACAGTCTCCGTAATGTTCTCGTGATTACCGCCCAGAGGGGACGGGAAGTGCTTGCTGTGGTCGAGGCCGCAGTGCCTGATACGGCCCAGCCCGAGGGGGAGAACCCAATGCAGAGTCTTAAGCGCCCAAGTCGCACCGCACCCAAGCGGGAGCAGCTCGTCGTAGAGCCCGAGCCGGAGGGCGTCGAACCCGACGCCTTCGACGACGAGCTCGACGCCTACGACACCTTCGAGATGTTCCGGGTCGTCTGCCCGGACTGCGCACAGCCAATCGCCCTGCTGGCGGACGAGGAGGTTCTGCCGGAGCACGCGCTGTGCGCCTCGCCGTGGAACCCGTTCGGACTCACGGTCTGCGCCGGAACCGGCCGCAGCGCTGCGGACGCCCGCCCCGCGGACGAGTCCGTCGAACCGCAGGAGCAGGACACCGCCCTGCTGTTGACGCTCCCTCAGGGACTCGACTGGCGGACCCAGCCCTTCTCGCACGTCGGCGGCCCGGGCTCACGCCCCATCAGGGTCTCCGTCGTGCGCCACCAAGCGGCCTGAGCACGGGTCTTCTTCGCCCGCTCGCTCCATCCCCGTGACTGCCCCGCACCACGGCTCGCAGTCCGCCGTGGTGCGGGATCAGTGCGCCCGGATCCAGGCCACAGCCGGGCCGCGGGCGCCTCCGCGCCCCTGAACGCACGCCCGATTCCGCTGTCGGGTGACCTGTACGGCCTCTTCCGCGTTGCCCAGGTATGACCCCCATCTCCTCAGCGACCGGGCGTCAACGCCTCCTGTTCGTCCCGCCACCCGCAGAATCGGTTCGGCCGACCGCGCCGCGCTATCAGGACCCGCCGATCTACCGCGACCTGATGCGGGCCTGGGCAGAGCGCGGCCGCACACTCCCGGGCCGGCACGACCCGGAGTGGATGCGGCTCGCGGCGCCCTGGCGGGGCCTCGACCAGTTCAGCGTCCCTCTGGACCCACGAGATGGCGGGCGATGACCATCCGCTGGATCTGGTTGGTGCCCTCGACGATCTGGAGCACCTTCGCCTCGCGCATGTAGCGCTCCGCCGGGAAGTCCGCGGTGTAGCCGTAGCCGCCGAGGATCTGCACGGCGTCGGTGGTGACCCGCATCGCCGTGTCGGTGCAGTGCAGCTTGGCCATGGCCGCCTGCGTGGCGAACGGCCGGCCCGCGTCCCGCAGTCGCGCCGCCGCCAGGTAGAGCGCCCGGCCCGCCTCGATCTGGGTCGCCATGTCGGCGAGCATGAAGCGCAGCCCCTGGAAGTCGGCGATCGGCTTGCCGAACTGGCGCCTCTCGGTCGCGTACGCCAGCGCCTGGTCGAGCGCCGCCTGCGCCACGCCGGTCGCGCACGCCGCGATGCCGAGCCGCCCCGAGTCGAGCGCCGACAGGGCGATCGCGAGGCCTTGCCCCTCCTCGCCGATACGCCGGTCGTCACCGACGCGCACGCCGTCGAAGTGCACCTGGGCGGTGGGCGAGCCCTTCATGCCCATCTTCTTCTCGGGCGGCTCGGCGCTCAGTCCAGGCGCGTCGCCGGGCACCAGGAACGCGGTGATGCCGCGCGGGCCCTCCTCGCCGGTGCGCGCCATGACCGTGTAGAAGTCGGCGATCCCGCCGTGTGTGATCCAGGCCTTGGTCCCGGTGATCACCCAGGCGTCGCCGTCCCTCACGGCCTTGGTACGCAGGGCGGCCGCGTCGGAGCCGGAGTGCGGCTCGGAGAGGCAGTAGGCGCCGAGCAGGCCGCCGCCGAGCATCGCGGGCAGGTGCTCGACCTGCTGTTCCTTGGTGCCGTATGCGGCGAGTGCGTAGGAGGCGAGGGAGTGCACGCTGACGCCGAGGCCGACAGTGAGGCGGGCCGCGGCGAGCTCTTCGAGGACCTGGAGGTAGACCTCGTAGGGCTGGTCGCCGCCGCCGTACTCGGAGTCGTACGGCAGGCCGAGCAGGCCGGAGCGCGAGAGGAGGGTGAACAGCTCGCGCGGGAAGCGGCCGGCGTCCTCCTCCTCGGCCGCCTTCGGGACGATCTCCTGCTGCGCGATGTCGCGGACGAGCGAGATCAGGTCCCGGGCCTCCTCCGTGGGCAGTTGCCGGTCCACCGGCTGCGGGGCGCGGTCGGGCATGGCGACGCTCTCCTCCCTGTCGGGCACTGGCGGGCGGGCCCGTGGGTGGGGGCGACGCCGCCGGGTCGTTCTGGTGCCTGGCCGATGGTTGCAGTTCCGGGTCTCGGAAGCTGCTGACCAGCGGCTCTGCGCTGTGAGTATGCCCGATCGGAGGCATCCCGTCACCAGTTAACGACCGCTTACTTCAAGAAATACCCGAGCGCCCCCGGGGAGCGAAATTGGTCCGGACCATTGATCTTACTGGTCTAGTCCTTCTACTGTTTCGCTCCACCCCTTCACCGCGTTCATGCCAATCGGCACGCGTTCCCTCTCCCCACGAGGAGACACCGGATGCACACCCCCCACCGCTCCCGCTTCCGGGCCATCGTGTCCGCGGCCTGCTGCGCCGTCCTCGGCGCCGGTCTGCTGGCCGGCGCGGGCACCTCCGCCACCGCGGCGACCTCGGCTCAGGAGGCCGCCGCCGGCGCGAAGGCCGCTCCCGGCGCCAAGGCCGCCGGGTCCAAGGTCATCGGGTACTTCACCGAATGGGGCACCTACGACCGCAAGTACTACGTCAGGAACATCGAGACCTCCGGCTCGGCGGCCAGGCTCACGCACATCAACTACGCCTTCGGCAACGTCACCGGCGGCAAGTGCGCGATGGGCGACGCCTACGCCGCCACCGACCGGGCCTACACCGCCGCCGAGTCCGTCGACGGCAAGGCCGACACCTGGGACCAGCCGCTGCGCGGCACCTTCAACCAGCTGCGCAAGCTGAAGCAGAAGCACCCGGACCTCAAGGTCCTGTGGTCCTTCGGCGGCTGGACCTGGTCGGCCGGCTTCGGCGAAGCCGCGAAGAACCCGGCCGCCGTCGCCCAGTCCTGCTACGACCTGGTCGAGAACTCCAAGTGGGCCGACGTCTTCGACGGCATCGACATCGACTGGGAGTACCCGAACGCCTGCGGTGCCAGGCAATCACCGCCGACGCCACCCCGGGCGGCAAGATCGACGCGGCGGACTACGCGGGCGCCGCCCAGTACGTCGACTGGTACAACCCGATGACGTACGACTTCTTCGGCGCCTGGGACGCCACCGGCCCGACGGCCCCGCACTCCCCGCTGACGTCGTACTCCGGCATACCGAAGGCGGACAACCACAGCTCGGCGACCATCGCCAAGCTCAAGGGCCTCGGCATCCCCGCCTCGAAGCTGCTCCTCGGCATCGGCTTCTACGGCCGCGGCTGGACCGGCGTCACCCAGTCGGCACCCGGCGGCACCGCGACCGGCCCGGCGGCGGGCACGTACGAGCAGGGCATCGACGACTACAAGGTGCTCAAGACCAAGTGCCCGGCGACGGGGACGGTGGCGGGCACGGCGTACGCCAAGTGCGGCAGCGACTGGTGGAGTTACGACACCCCGGCCACCATCGCGACCAAGATGAACTACAAGAACCGGCAGGGGCTGGGCGGCACGTTCTTCTGGGAGCTGAGCGGCGACACGGCGAACGGTGAGCTGATCAAGGCCATGAAGTAAGCCTGGGCGGCCGGGGGGCGGAGGGATCGTGACGGATCCCTCCGCCCCCCGGCTCATGCGTCTTGGCGGGCGGCCTCGGGAGCCGGGTAGGCGGGGTCCAGCTCCTCGATCGCGCGCAGGGCGCCGCTGAGTCCCTTCACCAGCAGCTCGCACATGGTCTCGCGGGCCAGTTGGGGGCGGTCGATCCATTCGAGGGTGGCGCCCTCGACGCTGCACACCCAGGCGAGCAGCCCCATGCGCGCCAAGGGGGTGATGTCGGCGCGGCCGTACGCCCCCTCGGCGATGGTGGTGACGATGGCCTCGCGCACGCCGTCACGGATGGCGTGCACCTCGGTGTCGAAGCCGACGCCGCCGCTGACGATGGTGCGGTACGCGGCCTGGTGGTGCTCGGCGTAGCGCAGATAGCTGTCGATGGTGCGCTGGACGCGGTCGACCGGGGGCAGTTCGTGTCCGCTCGCCGCCAGGGTGACCAGCTCGGTGACCGAGTCCTGGATGATGGCCAGGTAGTAGCCGCGCTTGGACTGGAAGTAGTAGTAGATCAGCCCCTTGGCGACGTGCGCCTGCCGGGCGATGTCGTCCATCGACAGGGCGTCGTAGGACGTGTCGGCGAACAACCTCCGCCCGATCGCGATGAGTTCGGCACGGCGCGCCAGCGAGCGCTCGGTGCCGCGGGCTCTGGGACGCGCGGCAGGCTGTTGACTGATATTCAATTTCGACCCTGGTTCCAACGGGCGGCGAGGCGGGACGTCCGCAGTATGGCAGGCCGGAGGGCAGGGTCGCGGGTCAGGTCACAGCACGCCGCGACCGGTCACAGGAGCCCGAGCTGGGTCACGAGCATCGCGAGGACCACGACGAGAGTCCAGCCCGCGACATGCTCGACGATCTTCGGACCGTCGTCCTGTGGGCCGCCGGTGCGGGCGCGGGCTGCGGTGGGGACGCGGGCTGCGGTGATTGCGTGCGCGGTCATGTCTTCTCGCTGGTTCGATGCGGACGGGCTTCCCCCGAGGGCCTGTCCACCTTGCCACCGGGAGCGGCTTCTGCGACCGAGAGCTTGGTCACACGGGCACGCCCACGGCTGTCAGCGCCTTGCGCTGGGCGGCGGTCGGGCGTGCCGGGAAGTACAGGTAGCAGACGCCACCGGTGCCGGAGACGACCTTGCCGGAGGCGTTGTACCGCTTGGTCCGCAGCCAGATGTTCTCCCACTCCTGCCGCCGGTAGACGCGCCGCACGGCCTCGTTGCTCTCCGAGGCGGGGTCGTTGGCGATGACGTCGCCGTCGGCCGTGAAGCCGACGACGGTCATGAGGTGCCCGGCTGTGCCGTACCCGGCGCCGGTCAGCTCCTCCTTCAGGAAGGACTGGGAGGTGATGGCCGGGATGCCCGCCGCGATCAGCGTCTCCAGGTCGGTGAGCGAGCCGAGCCGGGTGACCACGGCCTGGAGGTCCTCGAACGTGGCCGCGTAGGCGGCGTTGAACGGCCAGTTGCCGCAACCGGCGTACTGGTAGTCGTAGGTGAAGCGGGCCGCGTGGCACACCTGCGGATCGGCGTATGACGGATCCACCCAGGCCAGTTGTTCCGGGGTGAGCCGGCCACCCCAGTACTCGATGATCATCTGGGAGGACGTCGGGCTGCACCATGCCTCGCCGCCGTTGTCGTACTCGGGGTACTGCCCCTTGTGGATCTCCTGCGAGTACCGCGGGACGACCAGTTCCCTGGCGAGGCCGGGCACGGACGCCGGGACGGTGAACCGGTCGGGTACGTCGGAGCCCATCGCGCCGAGCCGCCACACGGTGGGCGTGGCCTTGGTGCCCGGCTTGCGGTGGAGAGTCAGGCGCAGCCGGTACGAGGCGAGGCGCAGGCCTGTCGACGGGTCGTCGATCGCCAGGGTGTCGGTCCAGACGCTGCTCTTGCCGTCGCTCTGGTCGTCGACCGAGGTGCGCCGGATGTCCTGGTCGCCGGCCGCCCAGCGGCCCATCACGTACCAGGGGGTGCTGGTGCCGTCGGTGTAGGCGGCCTTGATCTCCGCCTGGAGCCAGGTGCCGGCCGGGGTGCGCGCGTTCCAGGAGACGATCGCCTCCGTCGCGGGGACGACGAGCCGGTGGACCGGGGATGTCCAGGTGCCGTACTCCCAGCGGGCGGTGGTGCCGGTGTGCGGGTCCGTGTAGTCGGTGGTCCCGGCGGGCTTCGCGATCGCCACGCCGGGGCGGGCGCCCGCGACGGCGCGGGTGCCCCGGGCGGTACCGCCCCACCAGTCGCCGTACGAGGTCCAGGCCCGGTTGTCCACGTGGGCCGGGACCGCGCGGGTGGGCTGCGCGGTGTCGGTCGTCATGGGCTCCTCGGTGTCGGCGGCCGCCGGACCCGAGCCAGCGGTGACGGCGGCGGCGACCGCGGCGGCCAGGACGGTTCTGCGGGACGGCTGTTCGGTTCTGCGCATGGCGGGGACCCCCGGGAGTCGGAGTCGGGCTGGGGCGGGGCAGGTCCGTGGCACGGTCGGTCGCACGCGTGTATGCGCCACATAGGAGCACAGCCCGCCGGGTCCCGCCAGCACTTCGGCCCGCGCCACGCCCACCAATATTGGCGTCGACCACTGGCACGCGCCGATGACCCCGCCGTTAGAGTGCTGCGCGAGATGACTCCGCCCTTCCGCCCCGCACCGGGGCCCGCCGTCCGCGACCTGGCCTCCAGCATCCGCCGCCTCCCCCCTTCCTGCGGCCCGGTCCGTCTCGTCGGCGTCGACGGGCACGCCGGCTCCGGAAAGACCACGTTCGCCGAGCAGTTGGCCATGGCGCTGGGCGGCGCGCCGGTGCTGCGCCTCGACGACATCGCCACCCACGACGAACTGTTCGGCTGGACCGGACGGCTGCTGGACCAGGTGATCGAGCCGCTGGCCCACGGCCGGACCGCGCACTACGCCCCCTACGACTGGCGCGCCCGCCGCTTCGGTACGCCGCGCCCCCTGCCGCCCGCTCCGGTGGTCCTCGTGGAGGGCGTCGGCGCGGGACGCCGGGCGCTGCGGCCCCACCTGGCCCTGTTGCTGTGGATGGAGCTGCCCCGTGACGAGTCCTGGGCGCGGGGACGGTCACGGGACGGGGAGGAACAGCGGGAGTTCTGGGACGGATGGGTCCCGGCGGAACGCCGGCATTTCGCCGACGATCCCTCGCGGCCGTTCGCCGATCTCCTGGTACGACAGCGAGAGAAGGGGTACGAGGTGATTCCGGGGCCTGCGGGGCCTGTTGGACCGGGCCGGCCCCTCACGCACGGTGACGGGCCGCCCGCAGTGTGCTGAACTTGTGAAGGGCCTTGCGGGACAACTTGCCGAAGTGCTTCAACTCGGCTTGACCGGGGGCCCGTACAGGTCTTACGTTCTCAATGTGCGGCCATTCGGAGCCGCCCACAGACGCGAAGCCCCCGGTTGTTCCCCCGTGACCGGGGGCTTCGTTCTGTCTTCTGCCGTTCTTCCGGGCCCGGCGCGGCGCCGAATGCTCACCCTCGGTCACCGTGCGGGAGTGTGCCGCATCCGCTCCCACCTCGCCGAACGCCCCGTGCGGCACCCTACGGGGGCGCCGCCCCCGCAGGTACGATGCCCTCGTTGCGACCAACGGACGGTTGCTTCGCGCACCTTGCAACTCCGGTCCGTGGCACAGCGGTTCGAGCAGGGCAGCCGGCTGGGGGACGGCTCGTTGGTATACCGACGGGGGCACGGTTCGTGGGGGACGTGATGGACTTCGGCACGCAGGGCCCGCAGGCCCCGGCCGACCTCGCCTGGCTGCGAGGCGTGGACGCCTACACCATGGGCGCCTATCCGCAGGCGGAGGAGGAGTTCCGCGCCGCCGTGCGGATGGACTCCGGGATGGCCGACGGCTGGCTCGGGCTGCACGCGCTGCGCGTCGACACGACGACCGCGCTGCTTAGGATGTTCCGGCACCGGGAGCGCTTCGGGGAACAGCGCGCCCGCTATCGCCGGGCCCTCAACTCCTGGTACTGGCTGGGCTGGTGGGTGCAGCCCGTGCTGGAGAGCCCCCGCGATCTGCTGCTCGCGCACGCCTCCCACTGGCTGGACGGCCGCCACGTCCCCGAGCTGGACCGCGCCCTCGCCGGGCTGCCGCCGGTGGACACCGACGCCCATGTCCGCTTCCTGCACGCCTGCCGTGCCTATCTCGTCAAGGACTGGGAGCAGCTGGTCCGCCACACCGACCCGCTCCTGGACGACCCGATGCTCGGCATCGAGGCGGGCCTGTTCGGTGGCATGGCCCGGGTCCGCCTGGAGATGTACGGGCAGGCCGAACCGCTGCTGTCCGCCGCGCTGATGCGCTGCCGCAGCGAGCAGCCTCAGCGCAAGGAACTGCGTTACTGGCTGGCCCGGGCGCACGAGGGCACCGGCCGCAGCGCCGCAGCGCTCCCCCTGTACCGGGCCGTGCACCGCGTCGACCCCGCCTTCATGGACACCTCGGCCCGGCTCGCCGCGATCGCCGAGGGCGACGGGTACGACGAGGCCACGGACCTCGCGGCGATCACGCTCACCGGCGCCGGCCAGGACGCCGTGGACGGTCCGGACGGGTTCGACCCGCTCTTCGGCACCGAGGGCCGCGACCTGAGACTGCCCGACCCCGAACCGCCGGCCTCCGCTCCCCTGCCGCCGCTCACCGACCCCGCGGTGCGCTCGCGGACCGGCCCGGCGCCGTCGCTGCCCACCGGACCCACCGATCCGGCGTTACTCGAGGCGGCGCTCACCGAGCTGGAGCGCATGGTGGGTCTGGAGCCGGTGAAACGCCAGGTCAAGGCGTTGTCAGCACAGCTGAACATGGCCCGGCTGCGGGCCGGCCAGGGCCTGCCGGTCCAGCCTCCCAAGCGGCACTTCGTCTTCTCGGGCCCCTCCGGCACCGGCAAGACCACCGTCGCCCGCATCCTCGGCCGCGTCTTCTACGCCCTCGGCCTGCTCGGCGGCGACCATCTCGTGGAGGCACAGCGGGCCGACCTGGTCGGCGAGTACCTCGGGCAGACGGCCGTGAAGGCGAACGAACTGATCGACTCGGCGCTCGGCGGCGTGCTCTTCGTCGACGAGGCCTACTCGCTGTCCAACTCGGGCTACGGCAAGGGGGACGCGTACGGCGACGAGGCGCTCCAGGTGCTGCTGAAGCGGGCGGAGGACAACCGCGACCACCTCGTGGTGATCCTGGCCGGCTATCCCGAGGGCATGGACCGCCTCCTCGCCGCCAACCCCGGGCTGTCGTCCCGCTTCACCACCCGCGTCGACTTCCCCTCCTACCGGCCCCTCGAACTCACCGAGATCGGCAAGGTGCTCGCCGCGGAGAACGGCGACCTCTGGGACGAGGAGGCCCTCGACGAGCTGCGGTCCATCGCCGGGCACGTGGTGGACCAGGGGTGGATCGACGAGCTGGGCAACGGGCGGTTCCTGCGGACGCTGTACGAGAAGAGCTGCGCGTACCGGGATCTGCGGTTGTCCGTGTATCCCGGGGCGCTGGGGAGGGAGGATCTGGCGACGTTGCGGTTGCCGGATCTGATGCAGGCGTACGGGGAGGTGCTGTCGGGGAGGGGGCCGCAGGATCCGTCGGCCTAGCTGCGGGCAACCGTGCCGCCAAAGGCGGCACGGGCGGGCGATGGGGGTGCCCCCTGCTCGAGCGAAGCCGAGAGCTTGGGCGAGGCACCCCGCGGCGACGGGCTGCGCCCCCACCCGGCCTTGGCTACGTCGCCAGTACCTCCTCGCCGGACCTGGGCTCGGTCAGCCTCACCTCGCGCACCTCCCGATGCGCGGGATCCCGCACCTCCCCCACCAACAGCTCCAGCACATCCTCCAGCGCGACCAGCCCGAGCACCTTCCCGGACCCGTCGGCCACCTGGGCCAGGTGCGTCGCCGCCCGCCGCATCACCGTCAACGCGTCGTCCAACGGCAACTCGGACCGCAGCGTCGTCATGGGCCGCCACAACTGCTGCGGCACGGCCCGGTCCGAGTGCTCCAGGTCGAGGACGTCCTTGACGTGCAGGTAGCCCATGAACGCGCCGTTCTCCGCGGCGACCGGGAACCGGGAGTACCCGGTGCGGGCGGTGAGCTCGACGATGCGGCCGGGGGTGACCGACGGGCTGACCGTCACCAGTGACTCGCGTGTCAGCAGGACGTCCGTCACCGGGCGGGAGCCCAGCTCCAGGGCGTCCTCCAGGCTTTCGGCCTCGTCGGGGTCGAGCAGACCCGCCTGGCCGGCGTCCTCCACCAGCCGGTTGAGCTGCTCACTGGTGAAGACGGCCTCGACCTCGTCCTTGGGCTCGACGTGGAAGAGCCGCAGGATGCCCTGGGAACAGGCCCCGAGGGCGGCGGTGATCGGCTTGCAGAAGCGGGCGAACCAGACCAGGCCGGGACTGAGCCACAGCGCGGCCTTCTCGGGGGCCGCCATCGCCAGGTTCTTCGGGACCATCTCGCCGATGACGAGGTGGAAGAAGACCACGGCGGCGAGGGCGATGACGTAGGTGAGCGGGTGGATCACGCCGTGCGGCAGGTGGAGCCACTCGAAGACCGGCTCCAGGAGGTGCGCGACGGTAGGTTCGGCGACCGCCCCGAGTGTGAGGGAGCAGATCGTGATGCCGAACTGGGCCGCCGCCATCATCTGTGGCAGCCGCTCCAGGCCGTAGAGGACCTGCCGGGCGCGGGCCGTGCCGAGCGGTTCGATCTGGCTGCGGCGTACGGAGACGAGCGCGAACTCGGCGCCGACGAAGAAGCCGTTGGCGAGGACCAGCAGGGCGGCGAAGGTCAGTTGGAGCACGCTCATCGGGCCGCCTCCACGATGGCGACGGGGGCCGTCCTGACCAGCCGGACCCGCTCGGCGCGGTAGTGGCCGACCTGGCGTACCGACAGCCGCCAGCCGGGCAGTTCCGCCTTGTCTCCGACGGCCGGGATGCGGCCCAGCAGGTCGGCGATCAGACCCGCGACGGTCTCGTACGGGCCTTCGGGCACCTCCAGGCCTATGCGCTGGAGGATGTCGACCCGGCAGCTGCCGTCGACGTCCCAGGCGAGCCTGCCGTCCTCCGGCGGGGCGGCGGCCAGCTCGGGCAGGTCGTGTCCGTCGTGCTCGTCGCGGACCTCGCCGACGATCTCCTCGACGATGTCCTCCAGCGTGACGACACCGGCCGTGCCGCCGTACTCGTCGACGACGACCGCGATCGGCTGCTCGCTGCGCAGGCGGGCGAGCAGCGGCCGTACCGGCAGCGTCTCGGGGACGAGCAGCGCCGGGCGGGCGATGCGGCCGACGGGGGTCCTCAGCCGGTCCCGCACGGGCACCGCCAGGGCGTCCTTGAGGTGGACCATGCCGACGACCTCGTCGATCCTCTCCCGGTAGACGGGGAAGCGGGACAGGCCGGTGGCGCGGGTCAGGTTGACCACGTCCTCGGCGGTGGCCGAGGACTGGAGGGCGCTGACCTTCACGCGCGGCGTCATCACGTGCTGCGCGGTCAGCTCGCCCAGCGACAGGGTCCGGACGAAGAGGTCGGCCGTGTCCTGTTCCAGGGCGCCGGCCCGGGCGGAGTGGCGGGCGAGGGAGACGAGCTCGCCGGGGGTGCGGGCGGAGGCCAGTTCCTCGGCGGGCTCGAAGCCCAGGGCGCGCACGAGCCGGTTCGCGACGGCGTTGAGGCCGGCGATGACCGGCCGGAACAGCCGTGCGAAGACATGCTGCGGGCCCGCGACGAAGCGCGCGACCTGGAGCGGCCTGGACACCGCCCAGTTCTTGGGCAGGAGCTCGCCGATCACCATCTGCACGGCGGAGGCCAGCAGCATGCCGACGACGACCGTGACACCGGAGACGGCCCCCTCGGGGACGCCGATCGAGGTGAACGGGCCGTGCAGCAGCTCGGCCAGCGCCGGTTCGGCGAGCATGCCGACGACCAGGGAGGTGATGGTGATGCCCAGCTGAGTGCCGGAGAGCTGGAAGGACAGCTCCTTGAGTGACTCGACGACGCGCTGGGCACGCCGGTCGCCCTCGGCGGCGGCCTTCTCGGCCTCCGGCCGTTCGACCGTCACGAGTCCGAACTCGGCCGCCACGAAGAATCCGTTGGCGAGAATCAGCAGGAACGCGGCTGCCAGAAGCAGCAGGGGGATGGTCATGATGCCGCCGCCTCCGCACGGTCGCGGACACGGTCCGCGCTATGTCGGCAGGGGGCGGCGCAGGTACTGCAGGACGATCCGTCCATCGCCGGAGGGGGTCACTCCTCGGTCAGCAGGAGCCTCTGTGCACCGGGCGGGGCAACAGAGGTGGAGGCGCATCCGTCGCGCCTCCACCAACAGATTAATCAAGACACGGCCCGGTGCGGCAGTGGCGACCGTCCTGTGGATCCGCCGAGTCAGCCCCGAGGCCGCTCGGGGTCCGCGACGGAACGGGCCTCGGCGAGCGCCCGCAGGGCCCGGGCGTCGGCGATCGCGCGCTGTCGGTTGATGCCCGGCTGGATGCCGAGCGCCGGCAGGCTGGTGCCGTCGCTGAGGTTGAGGAACACCCAGGGGTCGCCGGGCCGGAGGGTCACCTGAAGGATTTCGGCCCATTCCAGCCGGCGCTTGTTGGTGAGGTTGACCACGGTGACGCCGTCTGCGTCGGCGACGACCTTGGGTCGCGCCAGCAGAAGCAGCACCGCGTCCAGCAGGAGCGCCGTGACGACGAAGCTGAGACGCTCGGCGGGGCTGAGCTGCTTCAGCATCATCGCGACGGCCGTGATCACCACGAGGATCGCGACGGCGGCGGTGAGCAGCACCGCGCGGGTGCTGCCCGGCCGGAAGGTGACGGGCAGGGTGGGCAGGTCGGACATCAGTGCGCGCCCCTCACAGACGGCAGGCGTGGATGGCCGTGGTCAGGATGGCCCGGGCGCCGATGTCGTAGAGGTCGTCCATGATCCGCTGCGCCTCCTTGGCCGGGACCATCGCGCGGACGGCGACCCAGCCCTCGTTGTGCAGCGGGGACACGGTCGGCGACTCCAGGCCGGGGGTGAGGGCGACGGCCTTCTCCAGCTGCTCGACGCGGCAGTCGTAGTCCATCATCACGTACGTCCGAGCGACCAGGACGCCCTGGAGGCGGCGCAGGAACTGCTGCACCTTGGGGTCGTCGCCGTCCGCGCCGGTGCGGCGGATCACGACGGCCTCGGACTTCATGATCGGCTCGCCGACGACCTCCAGGCCCGCGTTGCGCAGCGAGGTGCCGGTCTCGACGACGTCGGCGATGACCTGGGCGACGCCGAGCTGGATGGCGGTCTCGACGGCGCCGTCGAGGTGGACGACGGAGGCGTCGATGCCGTGGTCGGCGAGGTGCGCCGCGACGATGCCCTCGTAGGAGGTGGCGATCGTCTTGCCCGCCAGGTCCGCCGGGTCGCTGATCGTGCCGGGCTTGCAGGCGTAGCGGAAAGTGGAGCGGGCGAAGCCGAGGGCGAGGATCTCCTCCGCCTCGGCGCCGGAGTCGATCAGCAGGTCCCGGCCCGTGAGGCCGATGTCCAGCTGGCCGGAGGCGACGTAGATCGCGATGTCGCGGGGGCGGAGGTAGAAGAACTCGACCTCGTTCGTCGGGTCGACGATCCGCAGTTCCTTGGACTCCCGGCGCTGCTGGTAGCCGGCCTCATGCAGCATCTCCGCCGCAGGGCCTGACAGGGAACCCTTGTTGGGGACGGCGATGCGCAGCATGAGGTCGGCTTCCTTCGCGTGGGTGTCGTACGGGAACGGGTGCGGCTTACAGGTGGGCGTAGACGTCGTCGAGGGAGATGCCGCGGGCGACCATCATCACCTGGACGTGGTACAGCAGCTGCGAGATCTCCTCGGCGGCCGCCTCCTTGCCCTCGTACTCGGCGGCCATCCACACCTCGGCGGCCTCTTCGACGACCTTCTTGCCGATGGCGTGGACGCCCTTCTCGACCAGTTCTGCGGTGCGGGAAGTGGCGGGGTCGCCCTGGGCGGCCTTGTGCTGGAGCTCGGTGAAGAGCTCCTCGAACGTCTTCTTGGACATGGTGACGCTCAGCCTATGCCACAGGTGGCTTCCGTCAGCGCCAGGGTTCGGATACTGAGCGGAGCGTGGCCGCGGTCGCCACCGCGGCCGTCACCGCCTCGTGCCCCTTGTCCTCGCTGGAGCCCTCGATTCCGGCGCGGTCCAGGGCCTGCTCCTCGGTGTCGCAGGTCAGCACGCCGAAGCCGACGGGGACGCCGGTGTCGACGGAGACCTGGGTGAGGCCCTGGGTCACGCCCTGGCACACGTAGTCGAAGTGTGGGGTTCCGCCGCGGATGACGACGCCGAGGGCGACGATCGCGTCGTAGCCGCGGCCCGCGAGGACCTTGGCGACCACGGGGAGCTCCCAGCTGCCGGGGACCCTGAGGAGGGTCGGCTCGTCGATGCCGAGGTCGTGCAGGGCGCGCAGGGCGCCGTCGACCAGACCGTCCATCACCTTCTCGTGCCACTGCGCCGCGATGACGGCGACCCGGAGGTCACCCACATTGCGTACGGACAGTTCCGGTGCACCCTTGCCGCTCACGTCTCTCCCTCTGTGCTCTGTTACTGGTTGCCACAGGCCGGCACGGTGGTCGTGTCCAGCCAGGGCAGGTCGTGGCCCATCCGGTCCCGCTTGGTGCGCAGGTAGCGGAGGTTGTGCTCGCCGGCGCTCACGGGCATCGGCACGCGGGCCTTGACCGCGATGCCGTGGCGGACGAGCGCGTCGGTCTTGTCGGGGTTGTTGGTCAGCAGGCGCACGCCGCGCACGCCGAGGTCGGCGAGGATCTGCGCTCCGGCGCCGTAGTCGCGGGCGTCGGCGGGCAGGCCGAGTTCGAGGTTGGCGTCGAGGGTGTCGTGGCCCTGCTCCTGGAGTTCGTAGGCGCGCAGTTTGGACATCAGGCCGATGCCGCGGCCCTCGTGTCCGCGCAGGTAGACCACGACTCCCCGGCCCTCGGCCTGGATGCGGGCCAGCGAGGCGTCCAGCTGGGGTCCGCAGTCGCAGCGGGCGGAGCCGAAGACGTCGCCGGTGAGGCATTCGGAGTGGACGCGGACCAGGACGTCGTCGCCGTCGCCGATCTCGCCGTGCACCAGGGCGACGTGTTCGACGCCGTCGACGGTGGAGCGGTAGCCGTAGGCCGTGAAGGTGCCGTGGGCGGTGGGCAGTTGGGTCCTGGCCTCACGGCGGACGGTGGGTTCGCTGCTGCGGCGGTAGGCGATCAGGTCCTCGATGGAGATGATCGTCAGGCCGTGCTTGCGGGCGAAGGGGATCAGCTCGGGCAGGCGCAGCATCGTGCCGTCCTCACCGGCGATCTCGACGATCGCGCCGGCCGGGCGCAGGCCCGCGAGGCGGGCGAGGTCGACGGCGGCCTCGGTGTGGCCGTTGCGCGTCAGGACCCCGCCGGGCCGGGCACGCAGCGGGAAGATATGGCCGGGGCGGACGAAGTCGTCGGGTCCGGAGACGCCGTCGGCGAGCAACTGGAGGGTGGTGGCGCGGTCGGAGGCCGAGATGCCGGTGCTCACGCCGTGCGCGGCGGAGGCGTCGACGGAGACCGTGAACGCGGTCTTCATCGACTCGGTGTTGTCCTCCACCATCTGGGGGAGCTTCAGCCGGTCCAGCTCCTCGCCCTCCATGGGGGCGCAGATCAGGCCGCGGCACTCGCTCATCATGAAGGCGACGATCTCGGGGGTCGCCTTCTCGGCGGCGATGACGAGGTCGCCCTCGTTCTCCCGGTCCTCGTCGTCGACGACCACGACCGGGCGGCCCGCCGCGATGTCGGCGATGGCCTGCTCGACGGGGTCGAGCGCGAAGTCCTCGACGTCGTCGGTGCTGTACAGGGCGCTTGCGGCGCTCATGCCGGAGCTCCTTCCAGGGCGGGCTGTGCTGCCGCGCGGGAGCGCAGCCACCAGTCGCGCAGGCCCCACAGGACGAGCGCGCCGTAGATGACGTAGACGAAGCCGGAGAAGGCATAGCCGTTGGCGAAGTTGAGGGGCACGCCGACGAGGTCGACGAGCAGCCAGGCGAACCAGAACTCGACCATGCCGCGGGCCTGCGCGTACATGGCGACGATCGTGCCGACGAAGATGTACGCGTCCGGCCAGGGGTCCCAGGACAGGGTGGGGTACGCCTTGAAGAGGAGCGCCACGGCGACCGTACCGGCGGCGGCCGCTGCGATCATCGCTCCGCGCTCGCGCCAGGTGGCGAACCGTACGGCGATGTGGCCGTCCTCCGCCTGGCTCTTGCCGCGCTGCCACTGCCACCAGCCGTACAGGGCCACGACCATGACGACCGCCTGTTTGCCCGCACTGCCGGTCAGATGGCCGAAGAAGACCCCGAAGAGGATGAGGCCGGCCAGGAACTGCACGGGCCACGTCCATATGGAGCGCCGCGAGCCGAGGGCGAGGGCGGCCAGGCCGAAGAGGTTGCCGATCATGTCCGACCAGAGGATGTGCTGGCCGAAGAGGACGAACGCCTCGGAGTTCAGCGAGTTCACTTGGCCGCCGCCCCTTCGGACGAGGCCCGGTCGCCCAGCATCCGCTCGACGTACTTGGCGATGACGTCCACCTCGAGATTGACCGGGTCGCCGGGCTGCTTGTGGCCGAGCGTGGTCAGGTCGAGGGTGGTGGGGATGAGGCTGACGGTGAAGTAGTCGGGGCCGGCGTCGACGACGGTGAGGCTGATGCCGTCGACGGTGATGGAACCCTTCTCGACCACGTACCGGGTGAGGTCAGCGGGGAGGGAGATCTTCACGATCTCCCAGTGGTCGGAGGGCTTGCGTTCCAGGATCTCGCCCGTGCCGTCCACGTGGCCCTGCACGATGTGCCCGCCGAGGCGTTCGCCGACGGCCATGGGCCGTTCGAGGTTGACGCGGGAGCCGGCCTTGAGCGCGCCGAGGCTGGAGCGGTTGAGGGTCTCGGCCATCACGTCGGCGGTGAACTCGTCGCCCTCGTGGTCGACGACCGTGAGGCAGACGCCGTTGACGGCGATGGAGTCGCCGTGTTTCGCGCCCTGAGTGACGACGGGGCCTCGCAGGCGGAAGCGACAGGCGTCGTCGAGGGTCTCGACGGCGGTGACCTCGCCCAGCTCTTCGACGATTCCGGTGAACACTTCCCGGGTCCTCCTGCCTCTTCGGGCACGGACTCCGGGGCTGTCGATGACGACAGAAGTACGAGCGAGGACACCGGGGACGACGCCGGACGAAGTCCGTCCGGAGGACGGACTTCTTCGGCGGCGCGCACGTATGCCCGCTCGCCGCGCACTGCCTCCCATCCGGACTTTAACCGTCGGTCCAGGAATTTCACCTGGTCAACCGGCCGCTGGAGGCGACCGGGTCGCGGACTGTAACCGCCGGTTCGGACTTTCACCGACCCCGGAGTGCGCTGCTACTGATACATGGCCAGTGTGCCACGCCTGATCGACGTCCAGATGGGCGAGCGGTGTGGGGTGCCTCACAGAACGTGCCACCGCCCTTCCCGAGCGCGACGGGGTGTTCCAACTCCCCTGCGGGCGTCCGGCCTTGACGGGCTTCGGCTTGGTCCACACCTATTGACGCTTTGGTCTAGTCCTTTCTAGGGTCGAGGGCAGCGGGCAGCTGCGCAGACCGGCTCGGCGGCGGTGACGACGGCCCTTGCCCGCCGTCGGGCCTTCGCACGTCGTACGGGCGGTGTTCTGGCAGGGTGAGGCGTATGACCACCACGCTCGCCCACGAGTTCGAGACCCACCGGCCCCGGCTGTTCTCGCTCGCCTACCGGCTGCTGGGCTCCGCGGAGGAGGCGGAGGACGCGGTCCAGGACGCGTATCTGCGCTTCAGCGGCGCGGACCGTACGGAGATCGAGCACCCGGCGGCCTGGCTGGCCAAGGTCGTCACCAACCTCTGCCTGAACCGACTGACCTCCGCCCGGGCCCGGCGCGAACGGTACGTCGGGACCTGGCTGCCCGAGCCGGTGCTCACCGCGGACGGCACGCTCGGCCCGCTGGAGTCGGCCGAGCAGCGGGACGCCGTGTCGATGGCGATGCTGGTGCTGCTGGAGCGGCTCACGCCGGCCGAGCGGGCGGTGTACGTGCTGCGGGAGGCGTTCGGGTACGGGCATCGGGAGATCGCCGGGGTGCTGGATCTGAGCGAGGCCAACTGCCGCCAGCTGTACCGGCGGGCCGTGCGGCGGGTGGGTGAGCCGCAGGCCCGGTTCGAGGCGGCGTCCGAGCAGCAGGAGAAGCTGGTCACGTCGTTCATCACGGCGGCCCGCGACGGCGACCTGGGCGGGCTGGAGAAGCTGCTCGCGGCCGACGCCACCTGGTGGAGCGACGGGGGCGGGAAGGTGACGGCGGCCCGGTGGCCGGTCGAGGGCGGGCTCAAGGTCGCCCGGTTCCTGGCGGGCGGGGGCCCGAAGTTCGCGGTGGGCCTGGAGTTCACCGTCGCCGAGGTCAACGGTGCGACGGGGCTTGCCAGCTGGGCGGGCGACACGCTCGTGGGCCTGGCGGCGTTCGAGGTGCGCGACGGGCTGATCGCGGAGGTGCGGGCCGTGGTCAACCCGGAGAAGCTGGCGTATGCACGGCGTCAGCTCACCCGGCGGTAGAAACGGCGGGCCGCCGGCGCGGGCTCGGGATCGTCGGGCGGGGCGCGAGGCGCCGGGCTCGGTCGCCGTCGCGCTCATGGTCGCGGAGGCGCGGATCGTCCGGCCCGGGGCGCCGGGCGCGGTCGCAGGCGTGGACGCCGGGCGCGGCGCGGGACGTCGGGCGTGAGGCGCCGGGCACCGCGCGGGACGCTGGGCGCGGTCGCGGTCGCGGTCGTGGACGCCGGGCGCGGCGCCGGGCGCCGGGCTCGGTCTCGGAATCGCCGGTGGGGCGCGGGATCGTCGGGCGTGAGGCGCCGGGCACCGCGCGGGACGCTGGGCGCGGTCGCGGTCGTGGACGCCGGGCGCGGCGCCGGGCTCGGGGCGCCGGGCGCGGTCGTAGGCGTGGGCGCCGGGCACCGCGCGGGACGCCGGTCGCGATCGCCATCGCGCTCATGGTCGCGGAGGCGCGGATCGTCGGGCCCGGGGCGCGGGCAGCCGGGCGGGGGTGTCACATTCGGCAGGGGCTGTTCGGTCTCAGGTGCAGAGGCGGCGCTCCGTCCGGGAGCGCCGGCGTCCGAAGGGACTGAACAGCATGACCACGATCCTGGTCACCGGCGGCACCGGAACGCTCGGCCGGCTCGTCACCGAGCGGCTGCGCGCGGACGGGCACGAGGTCCGGGTGCTCAGCCGGCGCACCCAGCCGTACGCGGTCGACCTGCGGGAGGGCGGTGCCGCGCTGGACGCGGCCGTCGCCGGTGTGGACACGATCGTGCACTGCGCGTCGTCGCCGAAGGGCGACGAGCAGGCGGCGGCCAACCTGATCAGGGCTGCGCGCGGGGCCGGTGTGCGGCACCTCGTCTACATCTCCATCGTGGGCGTCGACCGGGTGCCGTTCCGCTACTACAAGAGCAAGCTCGCGGTGGAGAGGCAGGTCGAGGAGTCGGGACTCGGCTGGACCGTGCTGCGGACGACGCAGTTCCACGACCTGCTCGTCATACTGCTCCAGGGGCTGTCGAAGCTGCCGGTCCTGTTCCTGCCGGCCGGTGTCCCGGATCAGCCGGTCGAGGTGGCCGAGGTCGCCGACCGGCTGACCGAGCTGGCGGCGGGGGCACCGGCGGGGCGAGTCGAGGACATGGGCGGACCGGAGGTGCGGACGCTCGAGTCCCTGGCCCGCGCGTATCTGAAGGCGACCGGCCGGCGCCGGGCGGTCGTGAACGTGCCGCTGTGGGGCGCGGCGTACCGGGGATTCCGCAGCGGTGGTCACCTGGCGCCGCAGCGGGCTGTCGGCACGGGCACGTTCGGGGAGTACCTGGCGCGGCGGTACGGGGGCGAGCAGGCGCGGGCGGACAGCGGGCGGTCCAGGGCGTGACACCCGGCGCCGGCCCTACCACCGCTGTACGGGCCGCTCCCCTGGGGTGAAGAGTTCCTCCTGGGCACGGTCGCGGGCCGTGAGGAGCGCGCCGCGCAGGACCGCGCTGCCGCCGAGTGTGGTCGTCCGTACCTCCGTGGGCAGGGGGGTCATCCGGGCGACGCGGTGCTGCACGCGGGCGGCGAGTTCGGCGCCGCCCGCTTGGCCGACCTCGCCGCCGAGCACCACGCAACCGGGGTCCAGGATCGCGACGACGGAGGCGACGCCGACGGCGATACGGTCGGCGAGGGCGTCGAGGAAACGGGCAGCGGGGACGGCCGTGGGGGACTGCGACGCCCCGGCCCCCGTCTCCGCCCCCCGCACGTGACCCACCGCCGACCGCACCAGACCGACCGCCGACCGCACCACCCCCACCACCGACGGCTCCTGCCCCCGCTCCGCCGGAACCCCGCACCGCGCCGCGAGGTCCACGACCGCGCCCGACGCGGCCAGGGAGTGGAAGCCGCCCTCGCAGCCCGTCGAGGACGGCAGCGCGGCCGTGCCCGGGACCGGGAGGAAGCCGATCTCGCCGGTGCCGCCGGAGGCACCGCGCCGCAGCGCGCCGTCGAGGACCACCGCCGCGCCCGTTCCGTGGCCCAGCCACAGCAGGACGAAGGTGTCCCGGTCCCGGGCCGCCCCGTCACGCTGCTCCGCCAGCGCCGCGAGGTTGGTCTCGTTCTCCACGCTCACCCGGGCCTCGGGCAGCCGCTCCTGGAGGGCGGCGACGAGCCGGCGGTGCCACTCCGGCAGCCCGGAGGAGTCGCGGAGTTCGCCGCTGGCCGGGTCGATCAGGCCGGGCGCCCCGATCCCGACGGTGTGCAGCCGGTCGGCGCCGGCCTCCTTCACCACGCGCTCGACCAGCCCGACCGCCTGCTCCACGGCCGGGCCCGTGCCCGTGCCATCGCCGATGGGCGCCGACGCCTCGGCCAGCACATGTCCCACCAGGTCGGCGACGGTCACGGCGACGCCCTCGGTGCGTATGTCCAGCGCGGCGAGGTGCGCCCGGTCGGCGACGATGCCGTACACCCTGGCGTTGGGTCCGCGCCGCTCCTCCCCCGCCTCGCCGACCACCGCGATCAGCCCGGCGGCGGTGAGGCGGTCCACGAGGTCGGCGACGGTCGGCCGGGACAGGCCGGTCAGCTGCTTCAACTGCCCTGCCGTCAGCGGGCCCTCCTGCTGGAGCAGGCGCAGGGCGAGCCGGTCGTTGATGGCCCGGGCGGTGCTCGGGGATGCGGGCATGCCGGGATCCTTCCAGATCTGCGGGACCACACGGCCGTGTGCTCCGGTCGGCGGTCATCCCCTTATCTATCAGGCAGGGTTCCTGATAGTTTACCCGCGCCAACGCGCCAACGCGCCGACACACCGACGGCCATGGGCGGGGAGACGCGAGGCGAGCGGGGAACACCAGGAGAGGACGGGGCCGGACAATGAGCAACGTGGTCTACGAACAGCGCGAGGTGAAGCGGTCGCGGTACGCCGTGGCCGCCGTCTTCGCCGTGCACGGCGCCGTGACCGGCTCGTTCGCCACACGTGTGCCGTGGATCCAGGACCACGCGGGCGTCAGCGCCGGACAGTTGGGGATCGCGCTCGCCTTCCCCGCGCTCGGCGCGTCCGTCGCGATGCCGCTCGCCGGCAGCGTCAGTCATCGCTTCGGTGCCCGCAACGCGCTGCGCGGACTGATCGCCCTGTGGACGCTGTCACTGGTCCTGCCGTCCCTCGCGCCGAACCTGCTCACGCTCTGCCTGGCGCTGTTCACCTACGGCGCCACGGCGGGCATGGCCGACGTGGCGATGAACGCGCTGGGCGTCGAGGTCGAGAACCGCCTCGGCCGGTCGATCATGTCCGGGCTGCACGGCATGTGGAGCGCGGGCGCCCTGGTCGGCTCGGCGGCCGGCACGCTCGCCGCCCACCTCGGCTCGGACGCCCGGCTGCACCACGTCCTGGCCGCCGCGGTCCTCACCGTCCTCGGCGTGCTGTCCTGCCAGTGGGTGCTCGACCTCCAGCCCGCCGAGGACGAGGAGCCGCCGCCGAGGTTCGCGCTGCCGCCCCGGTCGGCGCTGCTCATCGGCGCGATCGGGTTCTGCGCGGTGTTCGCCGAGGGCGCGAGCCTGGACTGGTCGGCGGTCTATCTGCGCGAACAGCTTCAGACCTCGGCCGGTCTCGCGGCGGCGTGCACGACGGGCTTCACCCTCACGATGGCCATCGCCCGGATCGCCGGCGACCGGATCGTGGACCGCTTCGGCGCCGTGCGGACCGTGCGCGCGAGCGGTGTGCTCGCCGTCCTCGGCGGGCTGCTGATCGTCGTGGCGGAGCAACCGGCGGTGGCCATGGCCGGATTCGCGCTGATGGGGCTGGGCATCGCCGTCGTCGTCCCGCTGTGCTTCGCGGCGGCGGGCCGCAGCGGGTCCAACCCGAGCCTGGCCATCGCGGGCGTCGCGACCATCACGTACACCTCGGGACTGATCGCGCCGAGCGCGATCGGCCTGCTGGCGCAGGCGACCAGTCTGATGGTGTCGTTCGCACTGGTGACGCTGCTGTCCGGGGGGCTGGTGGCGTTCGCGCGCGTGCTGCGCCCCGGCGACCGGGCGAAGACCGGCCAGGCGGACGCGGCGGTCCCCGACCCGCGTCCCTGAACGGACGCCCCGCCGACCCGGGCAGCCCCGGTCACCACCGCTCCTGACGCACCCCGACAATGGTCCGGACACTCGCACGCACGACGAAAGCGAAACCGCACCATGGATCTCGGCGTCCGCTGGAAACTGCACGGCGACGGACGCACCCCGGCGCCCGGCGCCGTGGTCCGCCCCGACGAGCGGCTCTCCTGGCCGCGCACGGCCGGGCTGGGCGCCCAGCACGTGGTGGCCATGTTCGGGGCGTCCTTCGTGGCCCCGGTCCTGATGGGCCTGGACCCCAACCTGGCGATCATGATGTCGGGCGTCGCGACCGTCGTGTTCCTGCTCGCCACCCGCGGCCGCGTCCCCAGCTATCTGGGCTGCTCGCTGTCCTTCGTCGGCGTGGCGGCGGTGATCCGGGCCCAGGGTGGCAGCAGCGCCACCGTCACCGGCGCGGTCTTCGTCGTCGGCGCCGCGCTGTTCCTGGTGGGGCTCGCCGTGCGGCGGTTCGGGGCACGCATCATCCACGTCGCGATGCCGCCGATCGTGACCGGCGCGGTGGTGATGCTGATCGGCTTCAACCTGGCGCCGGTGACGGCCTCGACGTACTGGCCGCAGGACCAGTGGACGGCGCTGCTGGTGATGCTCTTCACCGGGCTGGCGGTCGTCTGCCTGCGCGGCTTCTGGTCCCGGATCGCGATCTTCCTGGGGCTGGTCTTCGGATACGGCATCTCCTGGGTCTTCGACCTGGTCTTCGGCAAGATCCACTCGGTGGACGCGAGCGGCAAGCTCACCGACCACTGGCGGCTCGACCTCTCCGGCGTGGGCCAGGCCGACTGGATCGGGCTGCCGACCCTGCACGGCCCGTCGTTCGAGTGGTCGGCGATCCTGGTCGCCCTGCCGGTCGTCATCGCCCTGGTCGCGGAGAACGCCGGGCACGTCAAGGCGGTCGGCGAGATGACCGGCGACCCGCTGGACGACAAGCTCGGCACGGCGATCGCCGCCGACGGCGTCGGCTCGATGCTGTCCACCGCGGTCGGCGGCCCGCCCAACACCACGTACTCCGAGAACATCGGCGTGATGGCCGCGACCCGCGTGTACTCGACGGCCGCCTACTGGGCCGCCGCCGGATTCGCCCTGCTCTTCGGCCTCTGCCCGAAGTTCGGCGCGGTCGTCGCCGCGATCCCGGGCGGTGTGCTCGGCGGCATCACCGTCATCCTGTACGGCATGATCGGCCTGCTAGGTGCCCAGATCTGGATCAACGCCGAGGTGGACCTGCGCAATCCGCTGAACCTGGTGCCGGCGGCCGCGGGCATCATCATCGGCGTCGGCAACGTCTCCATGGAGATCACGGACACCTTCTCGCTGAGCGGCATCGCGCTCGGCACGCTCGTCGTCATCACCGGCTACCACGCGCTGCGGGCCTTCGCCCCGCCCCACCTGAAGACGCAGCAGCCGCTGCTGGACGAGGGCACCAGCTCCTACGACGAGGCCAGGTCGTAGGCGTACGACGCCGTGAACGTCCCCGGCCTGCCCTTGCAGCCGTCCGACTCCCCCGGCAGCTTGACCCACAGGTAGGCGTCGATCCGGTCCTCGCCGGTGCTGAGGGTCGGTGTCCGGCCGAGCTTGCGGCCCGCCGGGTCGCACCACGTGCCGTCGGGCGGGGCGCCGTTGCCGTTGCGGCTGGTGTCGATGACGGCGCCCAGGCTCGCCGGGCCGCCCAGCGCGTCGAGAACCCGCCGGTCGTAGGCCACCTCGTCGGCCGTGGTGTGGAAGTTGGAGACGTTGCTGAAGATGCCGTCGGAGGCCTCGGGCGAGGCCGCACCGGCCTGCCGCAGCCACGCCGCCTGCTGGCCGGGCGCGTTCCAGCCCGAGTGCCCCGCGTCGAAGTACACGCGTGCCCGCGGGTTGGCGGTCTTCAGGACGCGTCCGGCCCGGGCCAGCGAGGCGAAGCGGTCCGCGCGCTCACCGGCCGGCAGGCACTCGGCCTGGGCGACCGAGTCCGGCTCCAGGACGACGATGACCTCGCCGGAGCCCAGCCCGTCGGCGAACCGGTCGATCCACGCGTCGTACGCGTCCAGGTCGGGCGCCCCGCCCTGGGAGTATCCGCCGCAGTCCCGGCCGGGAATCGCGTAGGGCACGAGGACGGGCACTCGGCCCTGTGCGGCACCGCCCGACGTCACGGCGGCGACCCGGGCGGTGAGCGTGTCCGGGGAGTAGTCGGCGAACCAGACGGCGGCCGGCTGGTCGGCGATACGGGAGGCGATGACCGCGTGGCGGGGATCGCCGGAGTGGGCCCGGACCCAGTCGAGCACCTGGGAGGCGGGGTGGCGGTAGAGCCGAGGGCTCACGGAGGTGATCCGCTCCCGCGTCTTCCGCGTCCTCGACGGCGACGGCGTGGGGCTCGGCGTCCTGGGCGCGGAGGTGACAGGCGTCGGGGAAGCGGACTCGGTGGCCGACGGGGACGCCGACGGCATCGCGGGCAGGGGCGCCATGCGGGGCGACGCGGACACCTCGGGGCGCCTGGCCTGGTCCGGGCCGCGCCGGTCGTCGAAGGCGGACAGCACCCCGGCGACCGCCCCGGCGGCGACCACGACGGAGGCCGCCACGACCATCGCGCCACGCCGGACGGCGCGCCTGCGCTCGGCCCTGCGGGCGGCCAGGCGCTGGGCACGTAAGCCTGACACGGTGCTGCTCCCCCTCCCCCTGCGGCGGGGGCGTTCCCCCGTTTCGGGGAAGCGCCGGGCCCGCCGGTGCTCCCGCCAGCCTAGAGCTGGGACTCTGCCCGCATGCCGCGATGCGAACAAGTCCCCCCAGCCGTGGACACTCCGGTCGACGGAGTCATCTCCCGTATGCGCGCCCTCGACGCGACCCTGCACCCCCGGGACGGGGTGGCCGTCTTCAACCGCGTCTATCTCGCCGTGACGGAAGCGGTGGACCGGTACGTCGACACCGGGCGGTTCGCGGACCCGCACGCCGCGATCACGCTGGACGTACGGTTCGCGCAGCGGTACCTGGAGGCCGTCGAGGCGGTGGCCGCCGAGCGTCGCCCACCGGCCTGCTGGCGGCCGCTGTTCCAGTTGCGCCGCCATCCCGGGGTACGTCCGCTGCAGTTCGCGCTCGCGGGCATCAACGCGCACATCGGGCACGATCTCGCGCTGGCCGTCGTGGACACCTGCCGTACGCTCGGCTGCGTACCCGCCGACCTGGAGGACGAGTTCGACGCGGTGGGCGATCTCCTCGTCTCGCTGGAGGAGCGCATCCGCGAAGATCTGATGCCGGGCCCCGACCTGCTCCAGATCGCCGACCCGCTGACCCACCTGCTGGGCTCGTGGAGCCTGGAGCGGGCTCGCGACGCGGCCTGGACGGCGGCCCGGGCCCTGTGGGCCCTGCGCGAACTCCCCGACATCGCCGGAGAGTTCACGGAACACCTGGACACGGCGGTGGGCCTCGCGGGGCGCATGCTGCTCACGCCGTTGCAGCGCTGATCCAACTCGGCTGCCCGGGCGCCGACTTCGGACGCAGGTCTGGTGACAGGATCGTTCGGCGAGGAACGGCACCCCCATGACCTCCTGCCTCCGCGACACCGACACGGTGCTGGTGGAGAAGCCGCCCCTGGTCGGGAGCATGGACGCGGTGGCGCCGCCGGGCCGGTGGCCCGGCGGACGAGGATGCCACCGAGTCCGTACGCGATGCCGTCCCGAGCCCGCGGCCACGACCGGTACGGCGGGTGTTCACGTCCCGGACAGGCCGGCGCGGCGAGGAACGTTCGGCCCGCCAGGCGGACAGGACCCGCGCCGGGCCCGGGCCGTGACGGCCGAGCCCGTCGGAGGTCCGGCCGTGCGGTCAGTCCTCCGGCAGTTCGACGGGCGCGATCTCGTCGTAGACGTCGCCGGGGCCCGGGTTGGCCGGGTCGGTCGTGCCGCCGAAGTGGTGCATGACGCCCCAGACCGCGTTGAGGGCGGTCTGGACGGCGCCCTCGGCCCAGCCGGCCGTCCAGGAGATGTCGTCGCCGGCGAGGAAGATGCCGCGCTTGTCCTCGGGCAGCCGGTTCTGCATGAAGTGCGTGAACAGGCGCCGCTGGTAACGGTAGTGGCCGGGCAGGTTGGCCTTGAACGCGCCCATGAAGTAGGGCTCGTTCTCCCAGGAGACGGTCACCGGGTTGCCGATGACGTGCTTGCGGATGTCGACCTTGGGATAGATCTCGCCGAGCGACTTCAGCATGACCTCCATCCGCTCGTTCGCGGACAGCGGCAGCCACTTCAGGCTGTCGTCGCACCAGGTGTAGGAGAGGCAGATGACGGCGGGCTGGTCCGGGCCGTTGTCGAGGAGATAAGTCCCGCGCGTCATACGGTCGGTGAGCGTCATCGACATGACGTCCCGGCCGGTCTCCTCGTCCTTGTCCAGCCAGAACGGCCGGTCGACCGGTACGAAGAGCTTGGAGCTCTCCATGTAGTGGGTGCGCTCGATGGCCGTCCAGTGGTCGATCGGGAAGAGCGAGTCGTCGCAGTCGATCTTCGACAGCAGCATCCAGGACTGTGCGGTGAAGATCGCCGCCGGGTAGGTGCGGATGTCGCCGTGCGCGTCGGTCACCGTGATGCGGTTGCCCGCGGTGCGGTGCAGGCGGGTGACGGCCGGGCGGGGCTCGCCGTTGTCGTGCAGCTTCGCGAGCGAGGTCCCGTAGGCCCAGTGGACGATCTTCTCCGGCTCGCGCTCCCAGAGGCGGAGCGGCAGTTGCTGGGAGCCGCCGACGATGCCGCGGTGGTGGTCGTCGGCCTCGGTGTAGACGACGCGGAGGATCTCCAGGATGGAGTTCGGGAAGTCGGTGTCCCAGCCGCCCGTGCCGAAGCCGACCTGGCCGAAGATCTCGCGGTGCCGGAAGGACCGGAACGCCTCGGAGTCGCAGAGGAAGCCGTAGAAGGTCTGGTTGTCGAGCTTCTCGACGAGCCGGGACCAGATCTCGCGGATGCGCGGCACGTCCCGCTCGCGCAGGGCGCGGTTCATGTCGGAGAAGTCGGCGCCCTCTTCCAGGCACCGGTTCCAGGCCTCGGCGACGTCCCGGTAGACCTGGGGCAGGTCGGCGATCGTCTCGGCGTAGTGCGACTCGCCCTTGAGGTCGACGACGGTCGACGGGGTCGTCTCCGCCAGGGGGTTGGGGAAGGGCCGCGTCTGAAGGCCGACCAGGTCGATGTAGTGCTGGAGGGCGGTGGAGGACGGCGGGAAGCGCATCGCGCCCATCTCCGCGGTGAGGGAGTCGTCGCACCCCTCGAAGCCCACCGTCCGCAGCCGACCGCCGATCCGGTCGGCCTCGTACAGGACCGGCTTGAGGCCCATCTTCATCAGCTCGTACGCGGCGACGATGCCGGACAGGCCACCGCCGATGACCGCGACCTCCGTGCCGTGCTCGGTCGCGGGTATCTGCCCGAGGCCCGCCGGGTGGGCGAGGAAGTCGTCGTAGGCGTACGGGAAGTCCGGGCCGAACATGGTGATCGGCGGCTGCTGCGCGTCTGCGTGCTCGACGGCGTTGGGCACGGTGGACGTCATGGGGTACGGACTCCTTGGAGAAGAAACAGACGGGTGCGGGGGGTGTCAGACGAGTGGCCCGTAGAGGCCCGGGCGCCGGTCCCGCAGATACGGGTTGGTCTCGCGCGACGCGGCGAGGAAGGCGGGGTCGACGTCGGCGAGGACGAGCTCCTCGGCGCGCCCGGCCCGGGTGCGGGCGACCCCGTCGGGCCCGGCGAGCGTGGACAGCCCCACGAACTCGAACTCGCCCTCCCGGCCGACCCGGTTGACGTAGGCGACATACATCTGGTTCTCGAAGGCCCGCACCGGGATCATCGACTCGGCGACGAACTGGAACGGGTGCATCTGCGCGGTCGGGACGACCAGCAGGTCGGTGCCGGCGAGGGCGTGGGCGCGGACGTTCTCCGGGAACTCGACGTCGTAGCAGATCAGGATGCCGACGCGCAGGCCGTCGAGCTCCGCCTGGACGACCGGCTGGTCCCCGGCCGTGAAGTGGTCGCGCTCGAAGCAGCCGAAGAGGTGGGTCTTGCGGTAGTTGGCGAGACGGGTGCCGTCGGCGGAGATCAGCTGGGCGGAGTTGAACACGGCGTCGCCGGCCCGCTCGGGATAGCCGTAGGCGATCGCGAGGCCGTGCCTGGTCGCGGTCTCGGCGATGGCGTCCGCGCAGTCGCCGTCGGCGGGCTCGGCGAGCCGGCCGACGGCGTCGCCGATCGCGTACCCGGTCAGGAACATCTCGGGCGCGACCAGCAGCCCGGCGCCCGCGGCGGCGGCCCGGCCCGCGACCTCGTCGAGGACCTTGAGGTTCTCGGCGGTGGAGCCGGGTCGGCCGGAGCTCTGGAGCAGGGCGGTGCGCATGCGTGTTCCTCACCGGTACGCAGGGGTTTCGGGGGTCGGATAGACGGTACGGTCGGCGGCTTCGGCCGGACAAGGAGCAGCCGTTGCGCGCTCGTGAGCGGATCATTGCGTTCGCCGCCAGGTCTGCGGCGATTCGTTGCGGGCCCTCCGGTCGTACGGCCGGTCCGCCCGTGGGCGCAGGCCCGGGCGGGTTTCCCCGCCGGGTGGCGGAGGCGGGGTCCCGTCCCCGGTGCGATGTGGCGCGGGCGCCGCGCCGGGACAGTGGTGAGCGTCCAGTTGACGTGCGTCACCTGCCGAAAGGACCGCCATGAACCGCCGTACGAGGACCGCCTTACTCGGCTCCGCGCTGCTGCTCACCATCGCCGCCGCAGCCGGCTCCGCCGGGGCCTCCGGCCCCGACGAGAGCAAGCGTGAGGCCGCCGCGCTCACCGGCGAGGCCAAGCTGTACCGGTCGGCCGGGGACGACATCACCTTCTCCTTCGACGCGCACCTGGCCGCGAAGGACAAGGCCGACCCGACGAAGGCGACCGGCACCTTCGAGTGGAGCCACTACCTGAACGGCGAGGGTGCCTGGGCGAAGGCCGAGGTCGACTGTCTGCTGACCGGCGGGAAGGTCGCCGTCGTCTCCGGTGTGATCACCGACTCCGACCTGCCGGGCGCCGAGGGAAAGCGCGTCGGCATCACGGTCCACGATGTCGGCCGGCATGACCGCCTCGGCTACAGCTGGGCGTCCACGGGCAGCCCCGTCGAGACGAAGGAGCTGCCCAAGTGTGTGGGCTCCGCCCCCTTCGAGAAGGTCAGGAAGGGGACGGGCGACTTCAGGGTCGTGCCGTGGCAGCCCGCCCTCTAACCAGCGCCAGCGCCGTCACCAGATAGGGGATCGCCAGCACCGCGAAGACGGTGCTGTGCGCCCTGCCCGTGCCGAGCAGCGCGTACACGCCGAACGTGGCGACCGTCGCCAGCTCGGTGCCCAGGCTCGCCACGGAGGTGAGCGTGGCCCGGCGGGACTCGTCGATACGGTGCTGGAGGCGGGCGTCGGCCAGCACCTCCGCCAGCTGGAACCCGGCGAAGGCGAGGCTCACGAGAGCGATGCCCGCCAGTGAGCGGGCCGCGGCTCCCGCGGCCAGGGCGAGTGCGGCGCCCGCCAGCAGCGCGGCGAGACCGGACGGGCCGAGGCGTTCGGCCGGTCCGGTCAGGAGGCTGCCGACGGTGACGCCCGCCCAGATCAGCATGATCAGGTAGGGCACCGTCGCCTCGGCGACGCCGATGTCCCGGACCAGCAGCGGGGTGTACTCGTCGAGCGCGCCCCACACCGCGGCCACGGCCGGAATCAGCAGCAGGGCGCCGCGCACGGAACGGTCCCCGCGGACATCGGCGAGCCCGGTCCGCAGCGTCGTCACCCAGCTGTCGCCGGCGTCGTCCGGCCGCACCCGGTGCTCGGGGAACCGGGTCGCGATGACGGCGGTCAGCACGCAGGCCAGGAAGCTCGCGGCACCGACCGCCGCGTAGCCGCCCTGGGCGAAGACGGGCCCCGCGAGGCCGAGGGAGGCCACGGTGCCCACCAGCCGCGCGGCCCGGGCCCGGCCCATGACCCGCGCGTACCGGCCGGCGGCGCCGAGCCGGTCCAGCTCGTCGTACACCAGCGCCTCCAGCGCACCGGAGCCGAGCGCCCCGCCCGCGCCCCACAGGACGAAGCCGGCCGCGAAGGCCCAGTACGACGGCACGATCACCCACAGCGCGAAGCCTGCGGCGGTGAGCAGCGGGCCGATCCACAACAGCCTCCGGCGCGACATGGCGTCGGCCCAGGCGCCGGAGGGCACTTCCAGCACCACCGAGGTGATCGACCACAGGGCGAACAGGGAGGAGATCTGCCAGAGCGACATGCCGGTGTCGGCGAACAGCAGCGCGTACACCGGGTAGAGCAGGACGAAGTCGTCGAGGAACGCGTAGCCGTACAGCGTGGTCGTCAGCCGCCGGGCACCGGAGGCGGGCACGCGTGCAGGTGAGAGTGTCATGAGGCCTTCCCGCAGGGACGGATCGGATGCCGGAGGTACGGCGTCCGAGGCGGCCCTCGGGAGGCGCGGCTGGTGGATCAATGTCGCCAGGTCATGACACCGATGGTAGGCGGGCCGGGGCCCGGAGCACAGCGATAATGCCCTCACGGGTCCTCCGCCGGGAGGAGGGCGGGCGCCGCCCGTCTCCGCCGAGCGGCGATGGATGTCCGCCTGCTTGAGGAGGCCCCCGCACGGACGGGCGCGCGAGACTGGCTGGGCGGGCCGAACCCGACCGGTCGGCGAAGGGGGTCTTCATGGTCGCCGCCGCACTGCTCTCCCTGCCGTACGTCGACGAGCACACGACGGTCGTCACGGCGGACGCCGAGGTCGTGTGGGGGGCGCTCGGTGAGGTTCTGGACCGCTCCTTCGGGGGTGGCCGAGCGGCCGCGTACGCACGCCTGGCCGGCTGCGCCGACCGCACGGCCTCCGGGCCCCGTCCCTTGGGGGAAGGCTCGACGATTCCCGGTTTCCGGGTGGCCTGCGCGGTTCCGGGCGCGGAGCTGGCCCTGATCGGGCGTCATCACTTCTCGACGTACGCCCTGCTCTTCCACCTGGACGCGGCCGGCCAGGGACGCACTCGGCTGCGTGCCGAGACCCGGGCGAGGTTCCCCGGCCCGGCCGGCGCCCTCTACGGTCGTCTCCTCATAACCACGGGCGGACACGCGCTCGGCGTTCGGCGCCTGCTGACGGCGGTGCGCAGGGTCGGCGACACCGCCGAGACGCGCCGGCAGGAACGCTAGGTCGGCGATCCCGACGAGAAGCGCCGCAGCAGCGGCGACAGCACGAGCACGGACTTGGTCCGCTCGACGAACGGCTCACCGGCGATCCGCTCCAGGACCCGTTCGAAGTGCCGCATGTCGGAGGCGAAGACCTGGGCGATCGCGTCCGCGTCCCCGGTGACGGTGGACGCGGCCACGACCTCCTGGTAGCGCTCCAGGCCCCGCTGGATGGTCTCCGGGGAGGTGTTGCCCCGGCAGTAGATCTCGACGAACCCCTCGGTCTGCCAGCCGAGGGCGCCCGGGTCCACCCGTACGGTGAAGCCGGTGATGGCACCGGTGGCCCGCAGCCGGTCCACGCGCCGTTTCACGGCGGGCGCGGACAGGCCGACGATCTGGCCGATGTCGGCGTAGGAGCGGCGGGCGTCCTCGGCGAGGGCGTGCACAATGCGTTCGTCGAGATCGTTCAGCACAGTGGGTCGGTCACTTTTCGGATGGTGCGAGTCGGGAACGGCGATAGCCGTACACGAAGTAGAACACGAGCCCGGCGGCCATCCAGACACCGAAGACGACCCAGGTCACGGTCGGCAGGCTGCCCATCATCCAGACGCAGAAGGCGAAGCCCAGCGCGGGCAGGACCGGCGAGAGCGGCACCCGGAAGGTGCGGGGCATCTCCGGCCGGGTCCGGCGCAGCACCACGACGGCCACGTTGACCAGCGCGAAGGCGAACAGGGTGCCGATGCTGGTGGCGTCGGCGAGCTGCCCGAGCGGGATCGCGGCGGCCAGGACACCGCAGAACAGGGAGACGATCAGGGTGTTGGCGCGGGGCGTGCCCGTCTTCGGGTGGACCCTGGCGAACACCTTCGGCACGAGCCCGTCGCGGGACATGGCGAACAGGATGCGGGTCTGTCCGTACAGCACGGTCAGGACGACGCTCGCGATGGCGACGACGGCGCAGAACGCCAGCAGCGTGCCCCAGAAGCTCTGCCCGGTGACCTCGCGCATGATCTGGGCGAGGGCGGCCTCGGAGTCGGTGAAGTTCTTCCACGGCTTGGCGCCTACGGCGACGGCCGCGACGAGCACGTACAGCGCGGTGACGATGACGAGCGACAGCATGATCGCGCGGGGCAGATCGCGCTGGGCGTTCTTCGCCTCCTCGCCGGCGGTGGAGGCGGCGTCGAAGCCGATGTAGGAGAAGAACAGCGTGGCACCGGCGGCGCTGACACCGGCCATGCCGAGCGGCATGAAGTTCTCGTAGTTGCCGGAGCGGAAGCCCTGGACGCCGATGGCGCAGAACATCACCAGCGCGGCGATCTTCACGATGACCATGACGGTGTTGGCGCGGGCGGACTCGCGGGCGCCGCCCAGCAGGAACGCCATCGCGAGCATGACGACGATCAGCGCGGGCAGGTTGAACACTCCGCCGTCGCCGGGCGGTGCGGACAGGGCGGCCGGGATGGTGACGCCGACGGTCCCGTCGAGCAGCTCGTTGAGGTACTCGCCCCAGCCGACGGCGACGGCGGCGACGGACACGCCGTACTCCAGGACCAGGCACCAGCCGCATATCCAGGCGATCAGCTCGCCCATCGTTGCGTACGCATACGAGTACGAGGAGCCGGAGACCGGGATGGTACCCGCCAGCTCGGCGTAGGACAGGGCAGAGAACAGGGCGGTCAGGCCGGCGATGACGAAGGCGAGCGTGACGGCCGGGCCCGCCTTGGGGACGGCCTCCCCGAGCACGACGAAGATGCCGGTGCCGAGGGTGGCACCGATGCTGATCATGGTGAGCTGCCACAGCCCGAGGGTGCGCCGCAGCGAGCCTCCCTCGCCCTGGCCACCCTCCGCGACCAGGTTCTCCACCGGCTTGCGACGCATGAGGCGCGCGCCGACGCCCGGGGACGGCGGGGCGGTCTGACTACTGCTGTGCGGGGGTGCGCCTTGGTCGAGCACGCGCTGACTCCTTCGTCACTGCCGGTCTCGGGTGGCAGGGACCGGCAGTGTCCCGCCCGACAGCCGGGACCCACCGAGCGGGGTCCCCGCCACGCCACGTACGAGGCGACAGCCTACGAGCAGGGACGTTGCCCGTGTAATGCAGCAACCTTGCGCGTGCCCGCAAGATCATTGCGTTCCTCGGGACTGGCCGGAGGTTCGTTGCACGTCGGCGTTCGTCCGTTGCACAGGACTTGTCCGGACCAGCTCTTTCACCAGAAACGTGAGCTCCTCGACACACTCGTGCGTGACTCCGTCGTGGTCCTCGTAGGACCAGCGGCCGACGTAGGGGGCGAGTGGCAGATAGCCGAGCCGGGCGTAGAGGGCGGCGGCGCTCGGGTTGTCGTCGGCGACGCCGAGGCCGACGGCCGTACGGCCCCGCTCCCGGGCGCGTTCCTCGGCGGCCCGGACCAGGGCGCTGCCGATGCCGCGCGAGCGCAGCTTCTCGGGCCACACGGACAGCGCGTTGATCTCCGGGCAGCCGGGCCGTGCCGCCCGTACGGTCGCGTCGTCGCAGCCGCCCCAGCGCAGCTCCGTGTGTCCCACGGGCCGCCCGTCGAGCCAGGCGACGAGATACGTGCTCTGCCCCCGCTCCTGGCGCTCGAAGCGGCGCGCGTGGAAGGAGGTGGCGCCCGGGGAGCCGATGTACTGGTCGAGCACCGCCACATCGGCGGCCCGGCAGACGGTGATCTCCATGGCGTACGACGGTAGGGCGCCCGCACGCAGAAGGCCCCCGATTTTCCCTCGGGGGCCTGGGACGAGGCGTGGGGCTGTCAGTTCCAGCTGGCGTGCAGCGGCTTGCCCTCGGCGTAGCCGGCGGCGCTCTGGATGCCGACGATGGCCTTCTCGGCGAACTCCTCCAGAGAGCCGGCACCGGCGTACGTGCAGGAGGAGCGGACGCCCGCGATGATCGAGTCGATCAGGTCCTCGACGCCGGGGCGGGCCGGGTCGAGGAACATGCGGGACGTGGAGATGCCCTCCTCGAACAGTGCCTTGCGGGCCCGGTCGTACGCCGACTCCTCCGAGGTGCGGTTGCGCACGGCCCGCGCGGAGGCCATACCGAAGGACTCCTTGTAGGCACGCCCCTGGGCGTCGTGCTGGAGGTCGCCCGGGGACTCGTAGGTGCCCGCGAACCAGGAGCCGACCATCACGTTGGACGCGCCGGCGGCGAGCGCCATCGCCACGTCGCGCGGGTGGCGGATGCCGCCGTCGGCCCACACGTGCTTGCCGTACTTCTTCGCCTCGGCGGCACACTCCAGGACAGCGGAGAACTGCGGCCGGCCGACGCCGGTCATCATGCGCGTGGTGCACATGGCGCCGGGTCCGACACCGACCTTGACGACGTCCGCGCCCGCTTCGATGAGGTCGCGCACGCCCGCGGCGGCCACCACGTTGCCCGCGACGATCGGCACCTGCGGGTCGAGGTCGCGCACCAGCTTCAGGGCGCTGATCATCGACTCCTGGTGGCCGTGCGCGGTGTCGATGACGAGCGTGTCGACGCCCGCGTCCAGCAGCTGCTTGGCCTTGCCGGCGACGTCGCCGTTGATGCCGACGGCGGCGGCGATGCGCAGCCGTCCCCGCGCGTCCGTGGCCGGCTTGTAGAGCGTGGCGCGCAGGGCGCCCTTGCGGGTGAGGATGCCGGCGAGCGTGCCGTCCTTGTTCACCGCGGGGGCGTAGCGGCGGTTGGCGTGGTCGAGGGTGTCGAAGGCCTCGCCCGGGTCCATGTCCGCGTCGATGAGCAGCAGGTCCCGGGACATGACCTCGGCGAGCTGGGTGAAGCGGTCCACGCCGGACAGGTCGGAGTCGGTGACCACGCCGATCGGCCGGTGGTTCTCGTCGACGACGACTCCGGCGTTGTGCGCGCGCTTGGGCAGCAGGGACAGCGCGTCCGCGACGGTCTGGTGGGGCGCCAGCATGATCGGGGTGTCCAGGACCAGGTGGCGGCTCTTGACCCAGGAGACGACGTCGGTGACGACGTCGATCGGGATGTCCTGCGGTATCACGACGAGGCCGCCGCGGCGGGCCACGGTCTCGGCCATGCGGCGCCCGGCGATGGCGGTCATGTTGGCGACGACGAGCGGGATGGTGGTGCCCGTGCCGTCCGGGGAGCTGAGGTCGACCGCCTGGCGCGAGCCGACCGCGGAGCGGCTCGGCACCATGAAGACGTCGTCGTACGTCAGGTCGTACCCGGGCTGGATGTCATTGAGGAAACGCACGTGCTGCACATCCCAGTCGATCAGAGGTGACCCCCCGACCGGCCGGCCAGGGGGAAAGAGCACGTACTTCATTGTCCCATGCCGGATGTGCGCACGTCCCCCAGCGGATCATCCAGGCTGGTCAGGGGCGCCTTTAGAGGATGCTCCAAGCCCCAGGGTCACGAAGAGACCCGGGCCCCGGTCCGTCGCCTCCGCGAAGATCTCCTCCGCGACCTGCCACTCCTGGGGCCGCTCCTCGGCGTACCCCCGCCACCCCCGGACGACGACCAGCAGCCCTCGCTCCACGGCTCCCTCGGGCCAGAGGGCGGGGTCGGACAGGCAGTCGGCGAGGGCGTCCCAGTTGCGGCCGAACCACTCGGGCAGGGAGAGGTCACGGGCGCAGCGGTCCATGAGGCCCGCCTTGTCCGTGACCCCCTCCAGGTCCAGCACGAGCACGATCCGGCCGGCCGGATCGTCCGGCACCTCCCGCGCCTCCCTGGCCATACGTCAGACTCCGTCCGGATCGGTCCTGTTGAGCGCCGACTTCGGTGCCGGGCCCGCCGTCATCAGATAGTCCGCGGCCGAGGTGTCCGTCACCAGGCTGGTGACGAGCCCGGACCGCAGCACCGCGTCGATCGCGGGCCCCTTGCGCTGTCCGCCCGCGATCGCGACGACCTCGGGGATGCGGCGGAGCTGGTCGGCCTTGACGGTGATGCACCGCTCGCCCAGGTCCCGGCCGACCCTTCGGCCTTCGGAGTCGAAGAGGTGCGCGGACATCTCGGCGGCGACACCGAGGGAGGCGTAGTGCGCGCGCTCCTCGTCGCTGAGCATGTCGTGCACCGTGGAGATCCCGGGCTCCCAGGAGCCGATGGAGACGCAGGCGACGGTGACCTTGTCGAAGTGTTCGAAGGCCCGGGCGATCCCCGTCTGGTTGCGCAGCGCCGTGGCCGTGGCCGCGTCGGGCAGCAGCATCGGCGCGTAGATGGGGTGCGCGTCACCGCCGGAGACCTGGGCCGCTCGGCGTACGGCCTCGACCGAGCCGCGCTCGGCGGTCCCGGCGTCGTACACGCCCGTCAGCTGCACCACCGTGCACGGCGGCAGCCGGTCGAGCGCCGCCGCCATGTGGATGGTGGAGCGGCCCCAGGCCAGGCCCAGCACATCACCTTCGTTGACCAGCTCGGCGAGCAGGTCGGCGGCCACTTCTCCCAGGTTCTCGGGGTCGGGTGACTCCTCGGCCTCGGCCGGGGACTCGACCACGACGGCGTGCCTGAGACCGTAGCGGGCGCGGAGCGCGTCCGAGCGCTCGGCGTCCAGCTCCGCAGGCACACGGATCTCGATACGTACGAGATCCCGTTCGAGGGCGGTCTCCAGGACCCGGGCCACCTTGAAGCGGCTGACGCCGAACTCCTCCGCGATCTGGATCTTGGACTTCCCCTCGAGGTAGAAGCGGCGGGCCATGGCCGCCGCCTGCACCAGCTCAGCGGGTCCCATCCGCATGGCTGACCGGCCCGCCGACATACCCGACACGGCGATCTCCTCACTGCTGTTCACACTCTGGATTCGCCGTTCATCCTTGCAGATCCGGCGCGGTTGATCAGCCCTGATGAGAGCCGTTCACTTTGCTGTGGCTCAGTGGTCGCAGGCCCAGGAGGCCTTGGCGGTGGCCGCCTCGGCCTGCGTGCGTAGTGCACGTACCGCCTCGGCCGGGTCGTTTGCCCCGTAGACCGCCGATCCGGCCACGAAGACGTCGGCTCCGGCGTCCGCGCACCGCTCGATGGTGGAGGCGGAGACTCCGCCGTCGACCTGGAGCCAGAGCTCCAGACCGTGCTTGCTGATCAACTCGCGGGTGCGGCGAATCTTCGGAAGCATGATGTCGAGGAAGGCCTGTCCCCCGAAGCCCGGTTCGACCGTCATGATCAGCAGCATGTCGAGCTCGGGGAGCAGGTCCTCGTACGGCTCGATGGGGGTCGCGGGCTTCAGCGCCATGGAGGCGCGGGCGCCCTTGGCACGGATCTCCCGGGCGAGCCGGACCGGTGCGGCGGCCGCCTCGACGTGGAAGGTGACGGAACCGGCCCCCGCTTCGACGTACTGGGGCGCCCACCGATCGGGGGCCTCGATCATCAGGTGGCAGTCCAGCGGAGTGTCCGTCGCACGCGCCAGCGACTCCACGACCGGCACACCGAGCGTGAGGTTCGGGACGAAATGGTTGTCCATGACGTCGACGTGGAGCCAGTCGGCTCCCTCCACCGCCTTCGCCTCGTCCGCGAGGCGAGCGAAGTCGGCGGACAGGATGCTGGGGTTGATCTGCGCGGCCATGACCCAAGACTGCCATGCCCGCCGAGGGTTGTGGGCATCGGTCCCGGGTCGCAGAGGGGCTTGCCATGAAACAGGGCGTCGCGCACCTCGTCTGCGGGCGGCGGGCCAAGTGGCTGGTGCTGGTCCTGTGGGTGGTGGTGCTGTTCGTCGCCGCGCCGTTCGCCATGAAGCTCACCGACGCCCAGGACAACGACGCGTCGTCCTGGCTGCCGGGGTCCGCGGAGTCGACGCAGGTGCTGGAGCTCTCCGAGGACTTCCGGCCGGAGCAGATCCCGGCGATCGTGATCTACGCCCGGGACAGCGGGCTGACGGTCCAGGACCGGGCGGAGATCGCCGAGGACGTGCGGCAGCTCAAGGAGCTGCGTGACCACGGCATCCGGGGCGCGGAGACCCGGGGGCCGGTCTTCGACCGGCAGACGGATCCGCGGGCGGCGCAGGTCTTCGTGCCGATCACGATGGACGAGGAGGGCTGGGAGCGGATCTCGCCCGCCGTCGACTCCATCCGGGACGACGTCGGCGAGGGCGGCGGCGGGCTGGCCGTGCACATCACGGGCCCGGGCGGTACGTCGGCGGACTTCGCGGAGGCATTCGAGGGCATCGACTCGACGCTGCTGTTCTCGGCGATGACCGTCGTCATCGTCATGCTGCTCATCACCTACCGCAGCCTGACCCTGCTGCTGATCCCCCTGATCTCGGTGGTCTGCGCGCTGTTCGCCTCCCAGGCGCTGATCTACCTGCTGGCCGAGCACGCGGGCCTGACGGTCAACGGCCAGAGCGCCGGCATTCTCACGGTGCTGGTCTTCGGGGCGGGGACGGACTACGCCCTGCTGCTGGTCGCCCGCTACCGGGAGGAGCTGCGCCGGCACGAGGACCGGCACGAGGCGATGGCCCTGGCGCTGCACCGCGCGGGCCCCGCGGTGCTCGCCTCCGGCGCGACGGTCGTGCTGAGCATGCTGGTGCTGCTGGCCGCCGAGATGAACTCCACCAGCGGCCTGGGACCGGTGGCCGCCATCGGCGTCGCGGTCGCCCTGCTGGCGATGATGAGCCTCTTCCCCGCCCTGCTGGTGATCTTCGGCCGGTGGATCTTCTGGCCGGTGGTCCCGCACCACGGCGCGCCCGACCCGACCGAGCACGGCATCTGGGCGCGCATGGGCCGCCGTATCGCCCGCCGCCCGCGCACGACGTGGGCCGTCACGGCACTGGCCCTGGCTGTCTGTTCGCTGGGCCTGATCCAGCTGCGCGCGGAGGGCATCGGCAACGCGGACGCGTTCACCGGGACACCGGACTCGATCACCGGCCAGGAGGTGTCGGCGCGCTACTTCCCGGCGGGCAGCGGCGATCCCCTGGTCATCATCAGCAACCAGGCGCAGGCCGAGCAGGTGGGCCGCGCGGTCGCGGCGACGCAGGGCGTGGTCCCGCAGTCCCTCGGGCTGCCGCCCGGCACCAAACCGGCCTTCGAGGGCAAGGTCCTGTTCGAGGCCACCATGACCGCCCCGGCGGACAGCGAGGCCGCCAAGGAGACGGTCGAGCGGGTGCGGGACACCGTGCACGCGGTGCCGGACGCCGACGCCCGGGTGGGTGGCGGTACGGCGGCCCTGCTGGACATGGACGAGGCGACCACGCACGACAACATGCTGATCATCCCGCTGGTGCTGGTGGTCGTCCTGCTGATCCTGTGCGTCCTGCTGCGCGCCCTGATCGCCCCCCTGCTGCTGATCGGGACGGTGATCCTGTCGTTCGCGGCGGCCCTCGGCATCAGCGCGCTGGCCTTCCGGTACCTCTTCGACTACGCGGGCGAGGCGACCGACTTCCCGTTGTTCGTCTTCGTCTTCCTGGTCGCCCTGGGCATCGACTACAACATCTTCCTCACCACGCGCATCCGCGAGGAGGCGGCCGGCCAGGGCACCAGAGCGGGCGTGGTCACCGGGCTCGCCACCACCGGAGCGGTCATCACCTCCGCCGGCCTGGTCCTGGCCGGCACCTTCGCCGCCCTCGGCACCCTCCCGATGGTCGCCTTCGCCGAGATCGGCTTCGCGGTCGCCCTCGGCGTCCTCATCGACACGTTCGTCGTGCGCTCGGTCCTGGTCACGTCACTGTTCCTGGACGTGGGCCCGAAGGTGTGGTGGCCGCACCGGCTGGCCAGGGAGGACGGCGGTGCGGCGGCCCGGGAGAGGGTCGGAGCGGGGGTCAGCCGGTCCGGCGGATGAGCGCCAGGTACATCGCGTCGGTCCCGTGCCGGTGCGGCCACAGCTGCACGTCGGGCCCCTCGCCGAGATCCGGTACGCCGGGCAGCAGCGGCCGGGCGTCGACGAGATCGGTGTCCGGGTACTGCTTGAGGACGTCGGCGACCACGGCCCTGGTCTCGGCGAGGTGCGGCGAACAGGTCGCGTAGCCGACGACGCCGCCGACCCGCACCGACTCCAGGGCGGTGCGCAGCAGGCCGCGCTGCAACGGCGCGAACCCCTCCAGGTCCTCCGGCCGACGCCGCCAGCGTGCCTCGGGGCGGCGCCGCAAGGCACCGAGCCCGGTGCACGGCACGTCGACCAGCACGCGGTCGAAGCTGCCGGGCCGCCACGCCGGACGCGTCCCGTCCGCGGCGATCACCTGGTACGGCCCGGGATTTCCGTCCAGCGCCCTGGCCACGAGCCCGGCCCGGTGGACCTGCTTCTCGGAGGCGACGAGCAGCGCGCCCCGCTGGGCCGCGAGGGCACCGAGCAGCGCGGCCTTGCCGCCGGGCCCCGCACACCCGTCCAGCCACCGCCGGTCGGGCCCGTCCAGCGGCGCGTTGGCAAGAGCGAGCGCCACGAGCTGGCTGCCCTCGTCCTGCACGCCCGCACGTCCGTCCCGTACGGCCGCGACGGCGCCCGGCTCACCGCCCTCGGTCAGCCGCACGGCGTACGGCGACCAGTGCCCCGGCACGGCGGCGTCCTCTTCGAGCAGTTCCTCGGCGGTGGCCCGACCGGGCCGCGCCACCAGGGTCACCTCGGGCCGCTCGTTGTCGGCGCGCAGCAGGTCCTCGATGCCGGAGCGACCTCCGCCGAGGGAGTCCCACAGCGCGGACACGACCCACCGCGGATGCGAGTGGACGACGGCGAGATGGTCCTCGGGATCCTCGTCGTAGGCCGGCGCGATCCGCTCCAGCCAGCCGTCCAGATCGTGCTGCGCCACCTTCCGCAGCACGGCGTTGACGAACTTGGCCCGCCCGTCGCCGAGCACGACCCGCGCGAGCTCGACCGTGGCGGACACGGCCGCGTGCGTCGGGATCCGCGTCCCGAGCAGCTGATGCGCGCCGAGACTCAGCACGTCCAGCACCGGCGGGTCGACCTCCCGCAGCGGCCGGTCCACGCAGGCCGAGACGACCGCGTCGTACGTCCCCTGCCACCGCAGCGTCCCGTACACCAGCTCGGTGGCGAGCGCCGCGTCCCGGGCGTCGAACTTCTCGGGGCCCTCCTGCTCCCGCGCCTTGCGCAACAGCGGCGGCAGAACGAGGTTGGCGTAGGCGTCCCGCTCGTCCACGGCCCTCAGCGCCTCGAAGGCGAGGATGCGGACGGGGTCCTTCTTGGGCCGACGGTAGGGCTTGCCGGACGTACGGGGCCGACGGGGCTGGTCGCTCACGAAAAAGGTGCTCCGGGTGTGAGAAGAAGTGCGCCGTCCAGCCTACGCCGCCCCGGACGTGCCGCTGTGTCAGCCCCCGAGCCGCTCGCCCTCGGTGATCCGCACCCCGCGTGCCCAGTCCGCCGCCCGCATCGGCTTCTTGCCCTGGGCCTGCACCCAGATCAGCTCCACGGCGTGCGAGCCGGTGCCGACGTACACGTTGTTCTTCCCGGCGGAGATCTGCCCCGGGGCGAGATCCGTCCGGTCCGGTACGGGGGTGGCCTGGATGGGCTTGAGCCGCTCACCGCGGAACGTGGTCCACGCGCCGGGAGCAGGGGTGCAGCCCCGGACCATCCGGTCGACGCGCAGCGCGGGGGCGTTCCAGTCGATGCGGGCGTCCTCGACGTTGACCTTCGGGGCCAGGCTGACCCCCTCGGCCGGCTGAGGTACGGCCTTCAGCGTGCCGTCCTCGATCCCGTCCATGGTCGCCGCGAGCAGCCCGGCACCGGCGAAGGCCAGCCGCGTCAGCAGATCCCCGCTGGTGTCGGTGGGCCGGATCTCCTCGGTGACCGTCCCGTACACCGGCCCGGAGTCGAGCCCCTCCTCGATCAGGAACGTGGAGGCGCCGGTGATCTCGTCCCCGGCCATGATGGCGTGCTGCACGGGCGCGGCCCCGCGCCAGGCCGGCAGCAGGGAGAAGTGCAGATTGACCCAGCCGTGCACGGGGATGTCGAGGGCGACCCGGGGCAGCAGCGCGCCATAGGCGACGACGGGGCAGCAGTCCGGCCCGATCTCCCGCAGCCGCTCCAGGAACTCGGGGTCCTTCGGCTTCGCCGGCTTCAGCACTTCGATCCCGGCCTCCTCCGCCCGCTCGGCGACGGGCGACGCGACGAGCCTGCGCCCCCGCCCGGCCGGCGCGTCCGGCCGCGTGACGACGGCGGCCACCTCGTGCCGCCCGGAGGCGAGAAGAGCGTCCAGAGCGGGAACGGCGACCTCGGGTGTACCGGCGAAGACGAGCTTCATGGGGTGGTGGGGGCCTCTCGGACAGGGGTCGATGACGGGCAACGCCCAAGTCTATGAGCCGGAAACGGAAAGCCGCCGACGGCGCTCGCCCCCCCCCCACGGGAGAGCCGGGCCACTCGACGGACAGTTACGGGTGGTGCGCGGGTGGGAGACAAAAGCCGAAGGCCGAGGCGCACACCCCGCGCAAACAGGCGCACGCACATGCCCCCGCGCCCCCACACCGTGACCCGCGGAGCGAATCCGCGTTGGTCAAGACAGAGTTGACCACACCGGGCCGCGATCGCGGCCCATTCCCTTTCAACGCCGGTTCGAGAGGCTTGTTCATGGCCGACCACGCAACCCACGACGCCCAGGCTCGGGCCAGCCTGCACTTGCTGGTGCGGGACATCGAGCGGGTCCGCCGGCAGGTGGACGCACTGCGCACACTCACCGCCCAGCTGGGCAACGTCTACCGCCCGCGCCGCTCCGGCCCCTCCACGGGCTTCGTCGTCTACGGACGCGCCCCCGCCCCGACGGTACGTCTCGCCCAGGAGCTGCGGGACAGTGTCGAGACCCTGGTGACGGCGGCCGTGGACTTCGACCGCTCACTCGGCTTCTCGTGGGACGCGGTGGGCTCCGCGCTCGGAGTCACCAAACAGGCGGTCCATCGCCGTTACGGCGCACGCCGTGCCACGGCCCAGTCGGCCACGGCCGAGGCGGAGCGCACACCGGAGCCGTCGAGCTCCCGCCCGGTCGGTGTGAACACCGGCCTCCCCACGGTCCCGACGATCCCGGCGGCCCGCTCCATGCCCACCCAGCCGACGGCGGGCAGCCCGGCGCTCCGCGACGAGGCCAGGCCGACGGCTTTCCCCGGCCCGCGCAACGGCTGAGCCACCCCTGCCCGTGTCCTGCCCTCCCGGAACACCTCCGGGAGGGCAGCGGCGTCTACGGACGCTGACCAAGGACTCACCCGATGTCAGCCGGATCGATCCGCACCCAAATCCCACTGCCACTGCCGCTGCCACTCCCCCGAGCCATCCGCGCAGCCTGCGCAGCTTTCAGCGCGGCGGCCAGCGCGGCGCCCTTCCCCGGTGGCACCCGGATCAGCGCCCGCTCCCACTGCTCCCCGGGCGGCGGCGCACCCGCCCGCCGCGGTCGGCCCGCGGCGAGGACGGGCAACGGAACCGGCCCCAGCATCTCGGCCTCCGGCGGCAGTTCGGCCGCGTGCAGAAACTCGGCCACCGCTTCCACCGGCCCCGACACGGCCGCCATCCGCGACACCGGCGGAAAACCGAGCTCGGCCCGCTCGGCGAGTTCCCGCACCGCGTGACCGACGGGGTCCCACCGTACGAGCGCCTGGACGGGCCGCAGCGTCGGCTCGGCCACGACCACCACCGTGCCGCCGGCCGGCTGCGGCCGGACGAGCGACGCGGCCGCGATCCACCGCCGCAGCGCGTCCTCCCCGGCCCGTAGATCGGGCCGCCCGAGCATGGCCCACCCGTCCAGCAGCAGTGCCGCCGCGTAGCCGCCCTCGGCGACGGGCTCGGCCCCCGGCGTGCTCACCACCAGCGCGGGCGCCCCCGGCACCGTGTCGAGCACGTGTTCACGACCCGAGGTCCGCACGGGAACGGCGGGGAAGGCCCGTCCGAGTTCCTCGGCGGTCCGCCGCGCGCCCACCACCGAGGCGCGCAGCCGGAAGGCACCGCACTCCGGGCAGTGCCAGCCGCCCTCCTCACGGCCGCACCACCCGCAGCACAACGCGCCGCCGTCCCGCGTTTCCAGCGGCCCGGAGCAGTGCCGGCACCGCGCCGGTGCCCGGCAGTTGGCGCACGCCATGCGCGGCACGTATCCCCGCCGGGGCACCTGCACCAGCACCGGGCCGTGTCGCAGGCCCTCTCTGGCGACCTGCCAGGCGAGGGTCGGCAGCCGGGCGGCACGGGCGGCCTCGTCCCGCGTGAGGTCCCCGTCCCCGACGGTGCGGACGAGCGGAGCGGCGGCGCGTACCTGCTCACGCCCGGCGACCAGCGGGCGCGCCCAGCCGCTCTCGACGAGCTGCGCGGCCTCCACCGTGCAACCCCAGCTGCCCAGCAGGAAGCCGCACTTGTCCTGGGCGGCCCGCAGCAGCAGCACCTCGCGTGCGTGGGGCTGCGGGGCGTGCTGCTCGCTGTGGCTGTCGTCCCCGTCGTCCCAGATGGCGACCAGCCCGAGGTCCTGGACCGGCGCGAACATCGCGGCCCGGGTCCCGATCACGGCCCGTACGGAGCCCCGCCGGACCGCGAGCCACTGCGCGTACCGCTTCTCGGGACCCGCGTCGGCGGTGAGCACCGCGTGCCGTCCCTCCCCCAGCAGGGCTGTCAGGGCGGCGTCGACCCGCGCGACCGCCCGCCCGTCGGGCAGGACGGCGAGGGCCCCGCGGCCGGAGGCCAGCGTCGCCACGACGGCCCGGGCCAGTTCCTCGCTCCACTCCGAGCCGGGCAGCGCGTTCCACACGGCCCGTGGCGCACCGCCGGAGGCCAGCGACTCCACGAAGGCCGCTCCCCGCTCGTACCGCTGCCAGGAGCCCGTCTCGGGCGCCGGGGGCGGCGGCAGCGGTGCGGGCGAGGGGCGCTGCTCGGCCCGGGCGTTGCGCGGCGGCACGGCGAGCTGCAGGACGTCGGCGAGGCTGCCCGCGTACCGGTCGGCGACCGCACGGGCCAGTCCCAGCAGTTCCTCGCTGAGCACCCGCTCGGGCGACACGACCTGGGCGAGGGCGGCCAGCGGTCCCGAGTAGTCGGACTCGTCCAGCCGCTCGACGAGGAACCCGTCGATCAGCCCGCCGCCCTCGCGCCGCCCTTCCCGCACCCGGTGCCGACCGGCCCCGAACCGCACCCGCACCCGCACGCCCGGCTGGGCCTGCTCGTCCAGCTCCTCGGGCACGGCGTAGTCGAAGTACCGGTCGAGATGGAGCACGCCCTTGTCGACGAGCACCCGCGCGACGGGCAGGTCCTTGGCGAGCGCGGCCCCCCGCCAGGTCCGCGGCTTGGCCCGGGGCGTCCGGGCCTTCCGCACGCTCTCCCGGATGAGCGCGAGCTGCTCGGGCGGCGCGCCCTGCGCACCGCCGTCCGCCTGTTCGTTCTCGCTGCTCACGCTTGCATTCTTACCAAACACCACTGACATCCGACGGCGCCCGAGTACCCGTCTCGCCCGCACACCGGACGCACACCGGACGCACGACGAGGCCCGGCGCCCCGAAGGGTGCCGGGCCTCGCGAGGTACCGCGACGGCGTCGGGCCCACGGCCCCGCCGTCTTCCCGGGGACTTACAGGCCCACGGCCTTGCGCAGCGCGTCCACGCGGTCCGTCCGCTCCCAGGTGAAGTCGGGAATCTCGCGGCCGAAGTGGCCGTACGCCGCCGTCTGGGAGTAGATCGGGCGGAGCAGGTCGAGGTCGCGGATGATGGCGGCCGGACGGAGGTCGAAGACCTCGTCGATCGCCTTCTCGATCTTCTCCGTGTCGACCTTGGCGGTGCCGAAGGTCTCGACGAACAGACCGACCGGCTCGGCCTTGCCGATGGCGTACGCCACCTGGACCTCGCAGCGGGTGGCGAGACCCGCGGCGACCACGTTCTTGGCGACCCAGCGCATCGCGTACGCCGCGGAACGGTCGACCTTGGACGGGTCCTTGCCGGAGAAGGCACCGCCGCCGTGGCGGGCCATGCCGCCGTAGGTGTCGATGATGATCTTGCGGCCGGTCAGGCCCGCGTCACCCATCGGGCCGCCGATCTCGAAGCGGCCGGTGGGGTTGACCAGGAGGCGGTAGTTCTCCGTGTCGAGCTTGATGCCCTCGTCGAGCAGCGCCTTCAGCTCCGGGTCGACGACGAACTCCTTGATGTCCGGAGCCAGGAGCGAGTCCAGGTCGATGTCGGAGGCGTGCTGGGAGGAGACCACGACGGTGTCCAGGCGGACCGCCTTGTCGCCGTCGTACTCGATGGTGACCTGCGTCTTGCCGTCCGGGCGCAGGTAGGGGATCGTGCCGTTCTTGCGCACGTCGGACAGGCGCTTCGACAGGCGGTGCGCCAGGAAGATCGGCAGCGGCATCAGCGTCGGCGTCTCGTCCGTCGCGTAGCCGAACATCAGGCCCTGGTCGCCTGCGCCCTGCTTGTCGAGCTCGTCCTCGTCGCCCTCGACACGGGACTCGTACGCCGTGTCCACGCCCTGGGCGATGTCCGGCGACTGCGCCCCGATCGACACCGAAACGCCGCAGGAGGCGCCGTCGAAGCCCTTCTTCGAGGAGTCGTAGCCGATTTCGAGGATCTTGCTCCGGACCAGCGTCGCGATGTCCGCGTACGTCTTGGTCGTGACCTCGCCGGCCACGTGCACCAGGCCGGTCGTGATCAGGGTTTCGACGGCGACCCGGGAGGTCGGGTCCTCGCGGAGCAGCGCGTCGAGAATGGTGTCGCTGATCTGGTCAGCGATCTTGTCGGGGTGACCCTCGGTCACGGACTCCGAGGTGAACAAGCGACGGGACACAACGCTCCCTGGGGTTGCAGCGGCTGCTGGCTGATCATTGGCGGACGGCGGGGGCTGCACCCGGCGCCGTCCGTGGAACAGTTTATCGGTCACGCTTCGGCCACGGCCCACCTGTCTCGCCACTCGGAAGTGCTGTGACCTGCGGCACGGGCATTCTGCCCAATGCCGTGCTGCGTTGGCCAGAGGCGCCACGCCCCGATCGGCCGGGTTTCACGGGTGCGCAGAGCGACTGAAACATCAGCGGAGGCGCTCGACCACCAGGCCCCACACGGTTTCGGCCAGGGCTTCCTTGGGGCCGTGGGGCACCGCGGTCTCGCTGCCGTCGGCGCCGAGGACGACGGCCTCGTTCTCCTCGGAACCGAAGGTCCTGCTCTCCCCCACCTCGTTCACCACCAGCAGATCGCAGCCCTTGCGCTTCAGTTTGGCGCGGCCGTTGGCGAGCACGTCGTCGGTCTCCGCCGCGAAGCCGACGATCACCTGCTCGGGGCGCGAGCGGCCGGCGGAGATCTCCGCGAGGATGTCCGGATTCCGTACCAGGGTGATCGGCTCCGGCTCCTGGTCGTCCTTCTTCTTGATCTTCCCGGCCGCGTACACCGCCGGGCGGAAGTCCGCCACCGCGGCCGCCATGACCACCGCGTCGGCGTCGGCGGAGGCCTTCAGCACCGCCTCGCGCAGCTGCACGGCCGTGCCGACGGGGACGACGTCCACGCCGGCCGGGTCGGGCAGGGCGCTGTTGGCCGCGATCAGCGTGACGCGAGCGCCACGGGCGGCCGCGGTGCGGGCGAGGGCGTAGCCCTGCTTGCCGGAGGAGCGGTTGCCGAGGAACCGGACGGGGTCCAGGGGCTCGCGGGTGCCGCCGGCGCTGACCACGACATGCCGGCCCTTCAGGTCGGGCTCGGTCACGCCCCGGGCGAGCACCCGGCGGCAGACCTCGAAGATCTCGCCCGGGTCGGGCAGCCGGCCCTTGCCGGTGTCGACGCCGGTGAGGCGGCCCACGGCCGGTTCGATGACGAGGGCGCCGCGGCGGCGCAGCGTCGCCACGTTCTCCTGGGTGGCCGGGTGCTCCCACATCTCCGTGTGCATGGCGGGGGCGAAGACGACCGGGCAGCGGGCGGTGAGCAGGGTGTTGGTGAGGAGGTCGTCGGCGAGGCCGTGGGCCGCCTTGGCGAGCATGTCGGCGGTGGCGGGGGCGACGACGACCAGGTCGGCGTGCTGTCCGATGCGGACGTGCGGGACCTCGTGCACGTCGTCCCACACCTCGGTGGAGACCGGGTTTCCGGAGAGCGCGGACCAGGTGGCGGCGCCGACGAAGTGCAGGGCGGAGGCGGTGGGCACCACGCGCACCTCATGGCCCGACTCCGTCAGCCGCCGCAGCAGCTCACAGGCCTTGTACGCGGCGATGCCGCCACTGACCCCCAGAACGACCTTCGGCTTGTCCACGTCTCTCCCCGGACCTCGGCAACCGGCACACCGTACGACTCCATGACACACCACAGGCCCGGCAGTCGGCCTGCCGGGCCTGTGGAAAAGTCAGCGTCACGCTGCAAACAGCACTTACTGCGCCGGGCCCTCGACGGCCTCGGACGTCAGCAGCCCCGCGTTGATCTCGCGCAGGGCGATCGAGAGCGGCTTCTCGTGGACGTGGGTGTCGACGAGAGGACCGACGTACTCGAGGAGACCCTCGCCGAGCTGCGAGTAGTACGCGTTGATCTGGCGGGCCCGCTTGGCCGCGTAGATCACGAGGCTGTACTTCGAGTCGGTGGCCTCGAGGAGCTCGTCGATCGGCGGGTTGATGATGCCCTCGGGCGCGGAGATGGAAGAGGACACGCTCTACCTTCCGATGGATGGGAAAGATTCTGTCGGGGTGATCAGCGAACCCGGAAACGGTCAGCGATGGTCACACGACGTCCACCAAGGCTAGCAGCTCGCGAGCCACGTCCTCGACGGAGGTGTTGACCAGGGTCGTATCGAACTCGGGCTCGGCGGCCAGCTCGGTCTTCGCCGCCTGGAGCCTGCGCTCGATCACCTCGGGCGGTTCGGTGCCCCGCCCGGTGAGTCTGCGCACCAGCTCCTCCCAGGAGGGGGGAGCCAGGAACACCAGCTGGGCCTCGGGCATCGACTCCCGGACCAGACGGGCGCCCTGGAGGTCGATCTCGAGGAGTACGGGCTCGCCCTTCTCCAAACGCTCCTGCACGGCCGCACGCGGCGTGCCGTAGCGGTTGCCGGCGAACTCGGCCCACTCCAGCAGTTCGCCGTTGGCGATCAGCTTGTCCATCTCGTCGTCGCTGACGAAGAAGTAGTGGACTCCCTGCTTCTCGCCGGGGCGGGGCTTGCGGGTCGTCGCCGAGACCGAGAGCCAGACCTCGGGGTGTTCCTTGCGCATATGGGCGACGACCGTGCTCTTGCCGACCCCGGAGGGGCCGGAGAGCACGGTCAGCCGCGGACGTTCACTCATGCAGCGATTATCCAGCAATCCCGGAGTGCCCGGGACTCGCTTCCCCGGAATGCCCGGTTCAGGAGCCGGTGCTGCCGAACTCGCGCTCCAGGGAGGCGATCTGGTTGGAACCGAGGCCGCGCACCCGACGGCTCTCGGAGATACCGAGTCGCTCCATGATCTGCTTGGCGCGGACCTTGCCCACGCCCGGGAGGGACTCCAGGAGGGCGGAGACCTTCATCTTGCCGATGACGTCGTTCTCCTGGCCCTGCTTGATGACCTCGTGAAGGGAGGCGCCGGAGTGCTTGAGTCGATTCTTGACCTCGGCCCGCTCCCGGCGAGCCGCGGCGGCCTTTTCGAGCGCGGCTGCGCGCTGTTCAGGGGTAAGGGGCGGAAGAGCCACGCCTACGTCACCTCGGATGTCGAACTGTCGGATACGGACCGGTGAGGAACCTAGTCGCCCCACACCTGGGGAGCTACGAGCAACACGCTTCGCCCGTTCACTCTCGTCGGAGACTAGCGGGCAAGTCCGCCAGAGTCAGCGAGAACAGCGGAAAAGTCCTGGTCAGCCTTCATCTGAACGGACATTTAGGACATACTGCCCCGGATTTGAGGATGTATTCAGACTCAAGCACGCCCCGGACCACTCATCGGAGGACTCCGGAAGAGGTCAGGAGGAGGTCACGGTGTGACGTATCTCCTTCGCGAAGCGCTCCGCGGCGTCACGCAGCGCGACCGCGTCGGGACCGTGGCGTAGCACTCCCCGGCTGACGTTCGGCACGACGTTGCGCACCGCCGCCCCGAAGACCCGGGGAAGATCGGCCGGCGTCGCCCCCTGGGCACCGATGCCGGGCGCGAGGAGCGGGCCGTTGATGTCCAGGTCGTACGACGACAGGTCACCGAGGGTCGCGCCGACGACCGCGCCGAAGGACCCCAGCGGCTCCTCCCCCGCGTTCTCGGCGGACAGGTGCGCGAGCATGGTCGCTCCGACGTTGCGGCCGTCGGACCGCACGGCGTGCTGCACCTCGCCGCCCTCCGGGTTGGAGGTCAGCGCCAGCACGAACAGCCCGGCGCCGCTCTCCCGCGCCAGCGCGACGGCCGGGCTCAGCGAGCCGTAGCCGAGGTAGGGCGAGACGGTCAGCGCGTCGGAGAACAGCGGCGCGTCCTTGTGCAGGAAGGACTCGGCGTACGCGGCCATGGTCGAGCCGATGTCGCCGCGCTTGGCGTCCATCACGACCAGCGCGCCCGCGGCCCGCGCCTCGGCCACCGACTTCTCCAGGACGGCGACGCCCCGCGAGCCGAACCGCTCGAAGAACGCGCTCTGCGGCTTGAGCACGGCGACCCGGTCGGCCAGGGCCTCGACGACCGTGCGGCTGAACCGCTCCAGGCCCGCCACGTCGTCGTCGAGGCCCCACTCGGCGAGCAGGGAGGCGTGCGGGTCGATGCCGACGCAGAGCGGGCCGCGCTCGTCCATCGCCCGGCGCAGGCGGGCGCCGAAGGGTTCGGGACCACTCATGCCGTCTTCCTCACGTCGGCGCCCACCGCGTCGGCGAGCGTGGCGTACGGGCTGGTGCGCAGGCGCGCGGCGAGCCCCTTGTGGATCGCGCGGCCCCAGAAGGGCCCCTCGTAGATGAAGGCGCTGTAGCCCTGGACCAGCGTGGCACCGGCCAGGATGCGCTGCCAGGCGTCCTCGGCGTTCTCGACGCCGCCGACGCCCACCAGGGTGATCCGGTCGCCCACGCGCGCGTAGAGGCGGCGCAGGACCTCCAGGGAGCGTTCCTTGAGGGGCGCCCCGGACAGTCCGCCGGTCTCCTTGACCAGGGAGGGATCGGACTTCAGGCCGAGCCCTTCGCGCGCGATGGTGGTGTTCGTGGCGATGATCCCGTCCAGGCCGAGTTCCACGGCGAGGTCGGCGACGGCGTCGACGTCCTCGTCGGCGAGGTCCGGCGCGATCTTGACCAGGAGCGGGACGCGCCGCGCGGACACCGTGCGGTCGGCGGCCTCGCGGACGGCGCTCAGCAGGGGGCGCAGTGCCTCCGTGGCCTGCAGGTCGCGCAGACCGGGCGTGTTCGGTGAGGAGACGTTGACCACGAGGTAGTCGGCGTAGGGTGCCAGCCGCTCGGCGGACTTCACGTAGTCCGCGACGGCCTCCTCCTCGGGTACGACCTTGGTCTTGCCGATGTTGACGCCGACGACGGTCTTGAAGACGGGCGTCCGGGAGGCCAGGCGGGCGGCGACGCGGAGCGACCCGTCGTTGTTGAAGCCCATGCGGTTGATCAGCGCTCGGTCCTTGACCAGCCGGAACAGCCGCTGCTTGGGATTGCCGGGCTGCGGCTCGCCGGTGACCGTGCCGATCTCGACGTGGTCGAAGCCGAGCATGGCCATGCCGTCGATGCCGACGGCGTTCTTGTCGAAGCCCGCGGCGAGCCCGAAGGGGCCGTGCATGCGCAGCCCGAAGGCCTCCGTGCGCAGCTCCTTGTGGCGGGGCACGAGGGCGGCCGCGAGGAAGGTGCGCAGGACGGGGACGCGGGCGGCCAGCCGGATCCAGCGGAAGGCGAGGTGGTGGGCCTGTTCCGGGTCCATCCGCTTGAAGAGCAGACTGAAAAAGATCTTGTACATGGTGTCCTCACGAAGACATGGGCGTCCTCACGAAGAGGGGGACACCGTCTCCGGTGTCCCCCTCGGGGCTGCTAGTCGCGGGCCGCGGTCAGGTGTTCCGCGTGTTCCTGGAGCGATCGGACACTCACGTCGCCGCGGTTGAGGGCGTCGATGCCCTGGACCGCCGCCGCGAGCGCCTGGACCGTCGTCAGGCAGGGCACGGACCGTGCCACGGCCGCCGTACGGATGTCGTAGCCGTCGAGCCGGCCGCCGGTGCCGTACGGGGTGTTGACGATGAGGTCGACCTCGCCGTCGTGGATGAGCTGGACGATGGTCTTCTCGCCGTTCGGGCCGGTGCCCTCGGACTGCTTGCGCACGATCGTGGCGTTGATGCCGTTGCGCTTGAGGACCTCGGCCGTGCCGGACGTGGCGAGCAGCTCGAAGCCGTGCGCGACCAGCTCGCGCGCCGGGAAGATCATCGAGCGCTTGTCGCGGTTGGCGACCGAGATGAACGCGCGGCCCTTGGTGGGCAGCGGGCCGTAGGCGCCCGCCTGCGACTTGGCGTACGCCGTGCCGAAGACCAAGTCGATGCCCATGACCTCTCCGGTGGAGCGCATCTCCGGGCCGAGGACCGTGTCGACGCCGCGGCCGTGGATGTCGCGGAAGCGCGACCACGGCATGACGGCCTCCTTGACGGAGATCGGCGCGTCGAACGGCAACTCGCCGCCGTCGCCACTGGCCGGCAGCAGGCCCTCGGCCCGCAGCTCGGCGATCGTCGCGCCCAGCGAGATGCGGGCGGCGGCCTTGGCCAGCGGCACCGCGGTCGCCTTCGAGGTGAAGGGGACGGTCCGCGAGGCGCGCGGGTTGGCCTCCAGGACGTAGAGGATGTCGCCCGCGAGCGCGAACTGGATGTTGATCAGGCCACGCACCCCGACACCCTTCGCGATGCCCTCCGTGGAGGCGCGCAGGCGCTTGATGTCGAAGCCGCCGAGCGTGATCGGGGGCAGGGCGCACGCCGAGTCGCCGGAGTGGATGCCGGCCTCCTCGATGTGCTCCATGACGCCGCCGAGGTACAGCTCCTCGCCGTCGTAGAGGGCGTCGACGTCGATCTCGATCGCGTCGTCGAGGAACCGGTCGACCAGGACCGGCCGGGAGGGGCTGATCTCCGTCGACTCGGCGATGTAGGACTCCAGCCGGGTCTCGTCGTAGACGATCTCCATGCCGCGTCCGCCGAGCACGTACGACGGGCGGACCAGGACCGGGTAGCCGATCTCGTCGGCGATGGCCTTGGCCTCGGTGAAGGTGGTGGCGGTGCCGTGCTTGGGGGCCGGGAGGCCGGCCTCCTTCAGGACCCGGCCGAAGGCGCCCCGGTCCTCGGCGGCGTGGATGGCCTCCGGGGAGGTGCCGACGATGGGCACGCCGTTGTCCTTGAGCGCCTGGGACAGGCCCAGCGGGGTCTGGCCGCCGAGCTGGACGATGACGCCCGCGACCGGGCCGGCCTGCTGCTCGGCGTGGACGATCTCCAGCACGTCTTCGAGCGTCAGCGGCTCGAAGTACAGGCGGTCGGAGGTGTCGTAGTCCGTGGAGACGGTCTCCGGGTTGCAGTTGACCATCACGGTCTCGTACCCGGCGTCGCTCAGCGCGAAGGAGGCGTGGACGCAGGAGTAGTCGAACTCGATGCCCTGGCCGATGCGGTTGGGGCCGGAGCCCAGGATGATGACGGCGGCCTTCTCGCGGGGCGCGACCTCGGTCTCCTCGTCGTAGGAGGAGTAGAAGTACGGCGTCTTCGCGGCGAACTCGGCGGCGCAGGTGTCGACCGTCTTGTAGACCGGGCGGATGCCCAGCGCGTGCCGGACCTCGCGGACGACGTCCTCGCGCAGGCCGCGGATCTCGCCGATCTGCTGGTCGGAGAAGCCGTGCCGCTTGGCCTCGGCGAGCAGGTCGGGCGTGAGCTCGTCGGCGGCCGCGAGCTCGTCGGCGAGCTCCTTGATCAGGAAGAGCTGGTCGACGAACCAGGGGTCGATCTTCGTGTACTCGAAGATCTCCTCGGGCGTGGCGCCCGCGCGGATGGCCTGCATGACGGTGTTGATCCGGCCGTCGGTGGGGCGGACCGACTCGCGGAGCAGCTCGTCCTTGTTTCCGGCGGAGCCGGGCTCGCCGACGAAGGTGAACTGGCTGCCCTTCTTCTCCAGCGAGCGCAGGGCCTTCTGGAAGGCCTCGGTGAAGTTGCGGCCGATGGCCATGGCCTCGCCGACCGACTTCATGGTGGTCGTGAGGGTGGAGTCGGCGCTCGGGAACTTCTCGAAGGCGAAGCGCGGGGCCTTCACGACCACGTAGTCGAGCGTCGGCTCGAAGGAGGCGGGGGTCTCCTGCGTGATGTCGTTCGGGATCTCGTCCAGCGTGTAGCCGACGGCGAGCTTGGCGGCGATCTTGGCGATCGGGAAGCCGGTCGCCTTGGAGGCGAGCGCCGAGGAGCGCGACACGCGCGGGTTCATCTCGATGACGATGACGCGGCCGTCCTCGGGATTCACCGCGAACTGGATGTTGCAGCCGCCGGTGTCGACACCGACCTCGCGGATGACGGCGATGCCGATGTCGCGGAGGATCTGGTACTCGCGGTCCGTGAGCGTCATCGCCGGGGCGACGGTGATGGAGTCGCCGGTGTGCACGCCCATGGGGTCGAAGTTCTCGATGGAGCAGACGACCACGACGTTGTCGTGCTTGTCGCGCATCAGCTCCAGCTCGTACTCCTTCCAGCCGAGGATGGACTCCTCCAGGAGCACCTCGGTGGTCGGGGAGAGCGTGAGGCCGGTGCCCGCGATGCGGCGCAGCTCCTCCTCGTCGTGGGCGAAGCCGGAGCCGGCCCCGCCCATCGTGAAGGACGGGCGGACGACGACCGGGTAGCCGCCGAGTTCTTCGACGCCCTTGAGGACGTCGTCCATGGAGTGGCAGATGTAGGACCGGGCGGACTCGCCGTGGCCGATCTTCTTGCGGACCTCCTCCACGACCTCCTTGAACTGGTCGCGGTCCTCGCCCTTGTGGATCGCCTCGACGTTGGCGCCGATGAGCTCGACGCCGTACTTGTCCAGGACACCGTTCTCGTGCAGCGAGATCGCGGTGTTGAGGGCCGTCTGGCCGCCCAGGGTGGGCAGCAGCGCGTCCGGGCGCTCCTTGGCGATGATCTTCTCGACGAACTCGGGGGTGATGGGCTCGACGTAGGTGGCGTCGGCGATCTCCGGATCGGTCATGATCGTCGCCGGGTTGGAGTTCACCAGGACGACGCGCAGGCCCTCGGCCTTGAGCACGCGGCACGCCTGGGTGCCGGAGTAGTCGAACTCGGCGGCCTGGCCGATGACGATCGGGCCGGAGCCGATGACCAGGACGGACTGGATATCGGTGCGCTTAGGCACGCTGGCCCTCCATCAGGGATACGAAGCGATCGAACAGGTAGGCGGCGTCGTGCGGGCCGGCTGCCGCTTCGGGGTGGTACTGGACGCTGAAGGCGGGGCGGTCCAGGAGCTGGAGCCCCTCCACCACGTTGTCGTTCAGGCACACGTGCGACACCTCGGCGCGGCCGAACGGGGTGTCGGAGACCTGGTCGAGCGGGGCGTCGACGGCGAAGCCGTGGTTGTGCGCGGTGACCTCGACCTTGCCGGTCGTACGGTCCTGCACCGGCTGGTTGATGCCGCGGTGGCCGTACTTCAGCTTGTAGGTGCCGAAGCCGAGGGCGCGGCCGAGGATCTGGTTGCCGAAGCAGATGCCGAACAGCGGGGTGCCGCGCTCCAGCACGCCCTGCATCACGGAGACGGGGTGGTCGGCGGTGGCCGGGTCGCCGGGGCCGTTGGAGAAGAACACGCCGTCCGGGTTCACCGCGTAGACGTCCTCGACGGTCGCGGTCGCCGGGAGCACGTGTACCTCGATGCCGCGCTCGGCCATGCGGTGCGGGGTCATGCCCTTGATGCCGAGGTCGACGGCGGCGACGGTGAACTTCTTCTCGCCGATCGCGGGGACGACGTACGGCTCGGTGGTGGCGACCTCGGCGGAGAGGTCCGCGCCCTTCATCTGGGGGGCTTCCTGCACGCGCGCGAGGAGTGCGCTGTCGTCCTTGACGGCGTCGCCGCTGAAGATGCCGACGCGCATGGCGCCGCGCTCGCGCAGGTGGCGGGTGAGGGCGCGGGTGTCGATGCCGGAGATCCCGACGACGCCCTGCGCCGCCAGCTCCTCGTCCAGCGAGCGCCTGGAGCGCCAGTTGGACGGCACGCGCGCGGGGTCGCGCACGACGTACCCGGAGACCCAGATGCGCTTGGACTCCATGTCCTCGTCGTTCACGCCGGTGTTGCCGACGTGCGGTGCGGTCATCACCACGACCTGGCGGTGGTATGAGGGGTCGGTCAGGGTCTCCTGGTAGCCGGTCATGCCGGTGGAGAACACCGCTTCGCCGAAGGTCTCCCCCACGGCCCCGTAGGCACGGCCGCGGAAGACCCGGCCGTCCTCCAGGACGAGTACGGCGGGAGTTTTGGCGGCTCCCCTGGTGGAGGTGGTCATCGTTCGGCGCCTTCCCTGCTGTTCGTTTCGATCATTGCGTTGATGGCCTCGACCCACTCGTTGTGCTCGGCCGCGTGGTCGGAGCGGAAGCCGGAGTCGATCAGCCGGTCGCCGTGCTCCCAGGTGACGACGAGCAGGCCGCCCTCGGTGAGCACCTTGCCCGCGATGCCCTTGTCGAGCCGGGCCTCGCGGAGCTGTGCGGCCGGGACGAAGAAGTCGCTCGCCCCGGGGCGTACGACGTCCAGCCCGGCGTCCGTGAGCATGAGCTCGGCGCGGCTGCGGGTGCCCAGGCCGTGCGCGACGATGCGGTCGAGCCACTGTCCGGCGGTGGTGGATCCGTGGTAGCGGCCGCTCGTCGTCAGGCGCACGGGGCCCGTCTCGTCCGGGGGCGTGGGCAGCTCGGGCAGGTCGCCCTGGAGCGTGCCGCGCCACTTCCAGCCCTCGCGCATCAGCCAGTAGACGAGCGCGACGAACAGGGCGAGGCCGACGACCCAGCCGATGCGAGCGGCCCAGTCGGTCACTTGCGCCGATTCCTTCTCGGCGGCGAGCAGGAGTACAGGTGTCACGTGAGCTTCCCGTCGACGAGCGTGGCCTTGCCCCGCAGCCACGTGTGCGTCACACGGCCCGGCAGCTCACGACCCTCATAGGGGGTGTTGCGGCTGCGCGAGGCGAAGCCCGCGGGTTCCACGAGCCCACGGTATGCCGTGTCGACCAGGGTGAGGTTGGCGGGCTCACCTGCCGAGACGGGACGGCCCTGGCCCGTGGCCTGTCCGATCTGCGCGGGCTTGACGGACATCCGGTCGGCGACGCCGGCCCAGTCCAGCAGGCCCGTGTCGACCATGGTCTCCTGCACCACTGACAACGCCGTCTCCAGGCCGACCATGCCCATGGCTGCGGCGGCCCACTCACAGTCCTTGTCCTCGTGCGGGTGCGGGGCGTGGTCGGTGGCGACGATGTCGATCGTGCCGTCGGCGAGCGCCTCGCGCAGGGCCATCACGTCGCGCTCGGTGCGCAGCGGCGGGTTGACCTTGTAGACGGGGTTGTACGTCCGGACCAGTTCGTCGGTGAGGAGCAGGTGGTGCGGGGTGACCTCGGCGGTGACGGCGATACCGCGGGACTTGGCCCAGCGGACGATCTCGACGGACCCGGCGGTCGACAGGTGGCAGATGTGGACGCGCGAGCCGACGTGGTCGGCGAGCAGGACATCCCGGGCGATGATCGATTCTTCGGCCACCGCGGGCCAGCCCCCGAGTCCCAGCTCGGCGGAGACGACGCCCTCGTTCATCTCGGCGCCCTCGGTCAGCCGCGGCTCCTGCGCGTGCTGCGCGACGACACCGCCGAAGGCCTTCACGTACTCCAGGGCGCGGCGCATGATCACGGCGTCGTGGACGCACTTGCCGTCGTCGGAGAAGACCGTGACGCCGGCGGCCGATTCGTGCATGGCGCCCAGTTCGGCGAGCTTCTTGCCCTCCAGGCCGACGGTGACGGCGCCGATCGGCTGGACGTCGCAGTAGCCGTGCTCCTTGCCGAGCCGCCAGACCTGCTCGACGACACCGGCGGTGTCGGCGACCGGGAAGGTGTTGGCCATGGCGAACACGGTGGTGTAGCCGCCGGAGGCCGCGGCGCGGGTACCGGTGAGGACGGTCTCGGAGTCCTCCCGGCCCGGCTCGCGCAGATGGGTGTGCAGGTCGACCAGGCCCGGCAGCAGCACCCTGCCCTCGGCCTCGACGACCTCGGCGCCCTCGCCCTCGGCGGACAGCCCGCTGCCCACCTCGGCGATGGTCCCGCCGTCGATCAGCACGTCCTGCGGCTCGCCGCCGAGCACCTTCGCACCACGGATCAGGATCTTGCTCATCTGTCTTACTTCTCCTCGGTACGGGTGTGGGTGACGGCGGGTTCGTTTCCGCCCAGCAGCAGGTACAGGACGGCCATCCGGATGGAGACTCCGTTCGCGACCTGCTCGACGACGGTGCAGCGGTCGGAGTCGGCGACCTCGGCGGTGATCTCCATGCCGCGGACCATCGGGCCGGGGTGCATCACGACGGCGTGCTCGGGCATCCGCGCCATGCGGTCGCCGTCGAGGCCGTAGCGCCGGGAGTACTCGCGCTCGGTCGGGAAGAACGCGGCGTTCATCCGCTCGCGCTGGACGCGCAGCATCATCACCGCGTCGGACTTGGGCAGCGTGCTGTCGAGGTCGTACGACACCTCGCAGGGCCAGGTCTCGATGCCGACGGGCACCAGGGTCGGCGGGGCGACGAGGGTGACCTCGGCGCCGAGGGTGTGCAGCAGGTCGACGTTGGAGCGGGCGACCCGGCTGTGCAGGACGTCACCGACGATGGTGATGCGCTTGCCTTCGAGGTCCTGGCCGATCCCGGCGTCCGGACCGATCAGGCGGCGGCGCATGGTGAAGGCGTCCAGCAGGGCCTGGGTGGGGTGCTGGTGGGTGCCGTCACCGGCGTTGACGACGACCGCGTCGATCCAGCCGGAGTTCGCCAGCCGGTACGGGGCTCCGGAGGCGCCGTGCCGGATGACCACGGCGTCGACGCCCATGGCTTCCAGGGTCTGGGCGGTGTCCTTCAGGGACTCGCCCTTGGACACGCTCGAACCCTTGGCGGAGAAGTTGATGACGTCCGCGGAGAGCCGCTTCTCGGCGGCCTCGAAGGAGATCCGGGTCCGGGTGGAGTCCTCGAAGAAGAGGTTGACGATCGTGCGGCCGCGCAGGGTCGGCAGCTTCTTGATCGGCCGGTCGGCGACCCGGGCCATCTCCTCGGCGGTGTCGAGGATCAGGACGGCGTCGTCGCGGGTGAGGTCGGCGGCCGAGATGAGATGACGCTGCATCTGTCAGGCTCCGTAAGGCAGTTCAGCTGGAGAAATAGGGCAGACGGGGGCGCGAGGACGCACCGAGCCGGCGTACGACAGCGGCGTACGCCTGGAGCGCTACTGGGCGGTCTGCTTGGCACCGAGCAGCACGGTGTCGCGACCGTCCTCCTCGGCGAGCTGGACCTTGACCGTCTCCCGCAACGACGTGGGGAGGTTCTTGCCGACGTAGTCGGCGCGGATGGGCAGTTCGCGGTGGCCGCGGTCGACGAGGACCGCGAGCTGTACCGCGCGGGGGCGCCCGATGTCGTTCAGGGCGTCGAGGGCGGCGCGGATGGTGCGGCCGGAGAAGAGGACGTCGTCGACGAGGACGACGAGCTTGCCGTCGATGCCGTCACCGGGGATCTCGGTGCGGGCCAGCGCACGCGGCGGGTGCATGCGCAGGTCGTCGCGGTACATGGTGATGTCGAGCGAGCCGCACGGAACCTTGCGCTCGGTGATCTGCTCGAGCTTGTCGGCGATCCGCCGGGCGAGGAAGACGCCCCGGGTCGGAATGCCGAGGAGCACCACGTCGTCGGCGCCTTTCGCGCGTTCGACGATCTCGTGGGCGATGCGGGTCAGTACCCGTGCGATGTCGGGCCCTTCGAGAACGGGCCGGGCATCGGACTGCGAGTCGTGCGTGTCCATATGAAACGGACCTCCTTCTCCGCCTCACGGGACGGACCTTAAAGGACGTCGGGATTGCGCCACCCACGGTAGCAGGCCCTCGATGTCGCCCGAACGGCCCCCTCGGATCACCCACTCGGCCTAACGGAATGCCGATACCACGGAAGAGTCGGTGCGGACCATTCGGCTTGACGCGGCAGAGTAACGCTGCGTAACCTCACAGTGAGTTACCAGCCGCGCGGCCTGGCACCCACGCCAGACGCGTCGACACAGTGCCGGGGAGCTATATGTCCAGCGAATACGCCAAACAGCTCGGGGCCAAGCTCCGGGCGATCCGCACCCAGCAGGGCCTTTCCCTCCACGGTGTCGAGGAGAAGTCCCAGGGACGCTGGAAGGCGGTCGTGGTCGGTTCGTACGAGCGCGGCGACCGTGCCGTGACCGTGCAGCGCCTCGCCGAGCTGGCGGATTTCTACGGCGTTCCGGTGCAGGAGCTGCTCCCGGGCACCACCCCGGGCGGCGCCGCCGAGCCGCCGCCGAAGCTGGTTCTGGACCTGGAACGGCTGGCCACGGTGCCGGCCGAGAAGGCGGGCCCTCTTCAGCGCTACGCGGCCACGATCCAGTCGCAGCGCGGTGACTACAACGGCAAGGTGCTCTCGATCCGCCAGGACGACCTGCGCACACTCGCCGTCATCTACGACCAGTCTCCGTCCGTCCTCACGGAGCAGCTGATCAGCTGGGGTGTCCTGGACGCGGACGCGCGCCGCGCGGTGGCGTCCCACGAGGAGGCCTGACCGCTCCGGGGGGGGACAGCAGAAACGTGCCGCCGGGGTGGCCGGAACCACATGGTTCCGGCCACCCCGGCGGCGTTCTGAGGGCCTGGCAGCCCTCGAACGCAGGGGAACGCCGGAGGGCCCGCAGCAGTAGCGCTGCGGGCCCTCCAGCGTTCCGTCTGTCTGTCTCAGACCTCGTCGCGGCGGAGCGAGGGCTTGAGCTCCTTCAGCCGTCCGAGCAGGCCGTTCACGAACGAGGGCGACTCGTCCGTGGAGAACTCCTTCGCGAGCTGCACCATCTCGTCGAGGACGACGGCGTCCGGGGTCCCGTCGACCCAGATCAGCTCATAGGCGCCGAGCCGCAGGATGTTGCGGTCGACGACCGGCATCCGGTCGAGCGTCCAGCCGACCGAGTACTGGGCGATCAGCTCGTCGATGCGCTTCGCGTGCTCCGCGTAGCCCTCGACCAGCTCCATCGTGTACTCGCTGACCGGCGGCTGCCGGGTGTCCGCCCGAGAGAGCCGAACCCAGTCCGCGAGGACCGTCAGGACGTCGGCGCCGCGCTGGTCGCCCTCGAAGAGGATCTGGAAGGCGCGCTTGCGGGCCGTGTTGCGGGCAGCCACGGTTAGCTGTTCACCCGGCCGAGGTAGTCGCTGGTGCGGGTGTCGACCTTGATCTTCTCACCGGTGGTGATGAAGAGCGGGACCTGGATCTGGTGACCGGTCTCCAGCGTGGCGGGCTTGGTGCCGCCGGTGGAGCGGTCGCCCTGGACGCCCGGCTCGGTCTCCTGGACGGTCAGCTCGACGGCGGCCGGCAGCTCGACGAAGAGCACCTCGCCCTCGTGCTGGGCGACCGTGGCCGTGAAGCCCTCGACGAGGAAGTTGGCGGCGTCGCCGACGGCCTTGCGGTCGACCATGAGCTGGTCGTAGGTCTCCATGTCCATGAAGACGAAGTAGTCGCCGTCCATGTAGGAGAACTGCATGTCGCGCTTGTCGACGGTGGCCGTTTCGACCTTGACGCCGGCGTTGAAGGTCTTGTCGACGACCTTGCCGGAGAGCACGTTCTTGAGCTTGGTGCGCACGAAGGCCGGGCCCTTGCCGGGCTTGACGTGCTGGAACTCGACGACGGACCAGAGCTGGCCGCCTTCGAGCTTGAGCACCATGCCGTTCTTGAGGTCGTTCGTGGAAGCCACGGTTGCGGAATCTCCTGGACTGACGTACGACCCCGGGGCACGCACCTGCCTACAGGGCGAGCAGCTCCTTGGTCGTGATGGTAAGTAGCTCGGGTCCGCCATCCGCCTCGGGGCGGACGACGAGCGTGTCATCGATCCGGACACCGCCCCGTCCCGGGAGGTGGACCCCAGGTTCGACGGTGACCGGCACGCAAGCGTCCAGTTTACCCATGGCCGCGGGACTCAATTGAGGGTCCTCGTCGATTTCGAGCCCCACCCCGTGTCCGGTCAGGGCCGTGAGGCCCTCCGTGTACCCCGCGGAGTCGAGCACCTGACGGGCGGCGCGGTCGACGTCCCGGCAGGCGGCGCCGGGTACCAGGCTCTCACGTCCGGCGCGCTGCGCCGCGAAGACCAGGTCGTACAGCTCGATCTGCCAGTCCGCCGGAGAGGTGCCGATGACGAAGGTCCGGCCGATCTCGCAGCGGTAGCCGCGGTACGTCGCACCGAGGCAGACGGAGAGGAAGTCGCCCTCCTCGACGCGGCGGTCGGTCGGCCGGTGCCCGGGCCGTCCGGCGTTCGGCCCCGTGGCGACGGAGGTGGGGAAGGCCGGGCCGTCCGCCCCGTGGTCCACGAGGCGCCTTTCGAGCTCCAGGGCGAGATGGCGCTCGGTCCGCCCGACGAGGATGGACTCCAGCAGTTCACCGAGGGCCTGGTCGGTGATCTCGGCGCCGATGCGGAGGCAGGAGATCTCCTCCTCGTCCTTGACGACCCTGAGCTGCTCGGCCGCGCCGCCGAGGTTGGCCAGGCGCAGCCGGGGGGCGACCGAGCCGAGGGCGCGGTGCCGGGCCACGGTGAGGTGATGCTCCTCCACGGCGAGGGAGTCGGCACCCTGGGCTGCGGCGATGCCGACGGCCGCGACGGCCGGGTCGCCCCCGCCGACACCGGGCAGGGTCTGTACGCGCAAGGCCTCATCGGGGCGCTCCTGCGCAGGGCGGTCGGCCGTCGGGCCGGCGCACAGCAGGAGGTCCTGTTCCTCGGTCCTGCCCAGCAGCAGAACGGCGCCGTGCGGGGCGGCGCCCGCGAGATAGCGCACATTGGCGGGGCGGGAGACCAGCGCCGCCGCGCTGCCGCCCGCGTTGCAGTATTCCCTCAGACGCGTCCGGCGGGCCGCGTACACCTCTGACATGACCCGAGCCTACGAGCGCCGGGGGAATGTCGCCGGTCGGGAGGGCCGAGTGGGGGTCGCCCGCGACGGCTGGGCGGTACGCCCGACCCGTAGCCCGGCGTCTCAGTGTCCTGGGCGTCGGAGCTGAGGCCGGGGCGTTGCGCAGCCCGGCGCGACGGGGTGCCGCTGCGCCCACCCTCCCCCAAGCTCTCGGCTTCGCTCGAGCAGGGGGGACCCCCATCGCCCCAGCGGCACGACTGCCCGCAGCTGGAACCACACCCCAGCTACCACTGCGGCGGGCTCGCGATGGACCGGGCCAGCACGTCGTCCAGCACCCGCGCCGTCTCCGGGACATCCAGCTGCGAGTTGTCGATGATCGGCAGACCGGACCCGTACCACCCGGCCATCCGCCCGTGGATACGGGCGACCTCCTCGTCCGACAGCCGCCGATTGCCCGTGCGCTCCGCGTTGCGTTCCAGGACGATGTCCAGCCCGGGAAGAAGGACGACCGGCAGCAAGCCGGGCCCGACATGCCGCTTCCAGCCGCCGAGGCCGACGACGGGCCGGTCGGGAAAGACCGCGTCGTCGAGGATGCAGGATATGCCGTTGGCCAGGAAGTTCCGCGCGGCGAAGCCGCAGGTGCGGCGAGCGAGGCGGTACTGCGCCTCGGAGTTGTCGTTCCACCCGGACTGGGGGTCGGCGAAGCCCGAGCGGACCCACTCGCGTACGTCGTCGAGGCTGATGTGCGCCGTGGGGACCCGGCGATGGTCCGCCCAGTACTTGGCGACGCTGGTCTTCCCGGCACCCGCGGGTCCTATGAGCAGCACGGCGAGCGTCGTACCGGCCGGGTCGGGGACCGCCGTCGCGGGCGGCGCGCTGGGCATGGCGACCGGACCGCCGGGCGGCAGCGGCACATGGCCGGTGGTGTCCGGCACCGGAGGAACGGAGGCCTGTGGCGGGGGCGCGGCGGACCCGGGCGGAGGCGCGGGATAACCGGGCGCCGGGGGCGGCGGGGGCACGGGCGCGGACCCCTGGTGGGCGCCCGGGTGGTGCGGACCCGGGTGGTGTGCGGCCGGTGACCAGCCGACGGCCGGTCCGTGCCCCGGCTGGTGGGGCGGCGGCAGCGGAGAACCCACTGCGTGCTGCATCCGGTGCCACTCCGTCTCGTACAGGCGATGGGCGCTGACAGCGGGGGCGGAACCCGCTGCTACCGAACGGTACCGCCCCCGGCCATTGTTGTGTGAACGGCCGGGGGCGGTCCGAAGTGCCCGGCCCCGTAAGGCGATTCCGGACGGAAGGCGCGCCTGGGGACTTACTGTCCGACTTCTCCGTACGCGGCGAGCAGCACGGCCGGGTCGGGTCCCTCCAGGACCGTGGGCTTGGCCAGACCGTCGAGGACGATGAAGCGCAGCAGGTCGCCGCGGGACTTCTTGTCGACCTTCATGGTCTCCAGCAGCTTGGGCCACTGGTCGTGGCGGTAGTGCAGGGGCAGCCCGACCGATTCCAGGATGGTCCGGTGGCGGTCGGCCGTGGCGTCGTCCAACCGGCCTGCCAGGCGGCCGAGTTCGGCGGCGAAGTGCATGCCCACCGAGACCGCCGCGCCGTGCCGCCACTGGTAGCGCTCGTTCTTCTCGATGGCATGGCCGAGCGTGTGGCCGTAGTTGAGGATCTCGCGCAGGCCCGACTCCTTCAGGTCGGACGACACCACGTCGGCCTTGACCCGGATGGAGCGCTCGATGAGCTCGGCGGTGTGCGGACCGGCCGGGGTGCGGGCGCTCTCGGGGTCGGACTCGATGAGGTCCAGGATCACGGGGTCGGCGATGAAGCCGGCCTTGATGACCTCCGCGAGTCCGGAGACGTAGTCGTTGACCGGGAGGGAGTCCAGCGCGGCCAGGTCGCAGAGCACACCGGCGGGCGGGTGGAAGGCACCGACCAGGTTCTTGCCCTCGGCGGTGTTGATGCCGGTCTTGCCGCCGACGGCCGCGTCGACCATGGCGAGCACGGTGGTCGGGATCGCGATCCAGCGCACCCCGCGCAGCCAGGTGGCGGCCACGAACCCGGCCAGGTCCGTGGTCGCGCCGCCGCCGACACCGACGATGACGTCCGTGCGCGTGAACCCGGACTGACCCAGCGCCTTCCAGCAGTAGGCGGCGACCTCGGCGGTCTTGGCCTCCTCGGCGTTGGGCACCTGGATGGCGACCGTCTCGTAGCCCTGCCCGGCCAGGTCGGCGCGCAGGGCGTCACCGGTCTCGGCCAGTGCCTCGGGGTGGACGATCGCGACCCGCTTGGCCTTGTCGCCGATCAACCCGGGCAGTTCGCCGAGGAGTTGCCGGCCCACGAGGACCTCGTAGGGGTCGGTACCGGCCGTGCCGCCGACCTGGATCCGGGTCACTGCCTCACTCATGCTTCCTTCAACTCCAGTGCGTTCAGGGCGGCTCGGGTGACCTCTTCGGGGGTGCGGCCGTCGGTGGGGACCACAGCCGTGGCGACCTCCTCGTAAAGGTGCCGGCGGGCCTCCATCAGCTCGCGCCACTGCTTGCGCGGGTTGATGGCGAGCAGCGGCCGGGCCGCGTTGAGGCCGGTGCGCTTGACCGCCTCCTCGACATCCATCGACAGGTACACCACCCGATGCCCGGCGAGCAGCGCGCGCGTGTCGGGGTCGAGGATCGCGCCGCCGCCCAGTGCCAGCACACCGCCGTGCTCGGCCAGCGCCTTGTGCACGGCGGCCTTCTCGATGGCGCGGAAGGCGGACTCGCCCTCCTCCACGAAGATCTCGGCGATGCTGCGCCCCTGCTCGGCGACGATGTCGTCGTCGGTGTCCCGGTAGCCGGTCCCGAGCCGCTCGGCCAGCAGCTGCCCGACGGTCGACTTGCCCACGCCCATCGGGCCGACCAGCACGATCAGCGGGCTCATCGGATGGTCAGGTTGTCGAGGTAGGACCGGACGTTGCGCCGGGTCTCGGCCACGTTGTCGCCGCCGAACTTCTCCGCGACCGCGTCGGCGAGGACGAGGGCGACCATCGCCTCGGCGACGATGCCGGCGGCCGGCACCGCGCACACGTCGGAACGCTGGTGGTGGGCGGCAGTGGCCTCGCCGGTGACGACGTCCACCGTCTTCAGCGCCCGCGGCACGGTCGCGATCGGCTTCATCGCGGCCCGCACGCGCAGCAGCTCACCCGTGGACAGCCCGCCCTCGGTGCCGCCGGAGCGGCCGGTGGTCCGCTTGATGCCCTCGTCGGTCGAGACGATCTCGTCGTGCGCCTTGGAGCCGGGGACGCGTGCCAGGTCGAAGCCGTCGCCGACCTCGACTCCCTTGATCGCCTGGATGCCCATCAGGGCGGCGGCGAGGCGGGCGTCCAGGCGGCGGTCCCAGTGCACGTGCGAACCGAGGCCGACCGGCACCTCGTACGCCAGCACCTCGACCACGCCGCCGAGGGTGTCGCCGTCCTTGTGGGCCTGGTCGATCTCGGCGACCATCGCCTTCGACGCGTCGGCGTCCAGGCAGCGCACCGGGTCCGCGTCCAGCTTCTCCACGTCCGCGGGCGTCGGGTACACGCCGTACGGCGCCTTCGCGGCCGCGAGTTCCACCACGTGGGAGACGATCTCGATGCCGGTCGTCTCCTTCAGGTACGACCTGGCCACCGCGCCGAGGGCCACCCGGGCCGCGGTCTCCCGGGCGGAGGCCCGCTCCAGGATCGGCCGGGCCTCGTCGAAGCCGTACTTCTGCATACCGGCGAGGTCGGCGTGGCCGGGCCGGGGGCGAGTCAGCGGCGCGTTGCGGGCGAGGCCGTCGAGGATCTCCGGGTCGACCGGGTCGGCCGCCATGACCTGTTCCCACTTCGGCCACTCGGTGTTGCCCACCATGATCGCGACCGGGGAGCCGAGGCTGAGGCCGTGCCGGACGCCGCCGATGAAGGTGATCTCGTCCCGCTCGAACTTCATCCGGGCACCGCGCCCATAGCCCAGGCGCCGCCTCGCGAGATGGTCCGCCACCAGGTCCGTGGTGATCGGCACGCCGGCGGGAAGACCCTCCAGCGTCGCGACGAGTGCGGGACCGTGGGATTCCCCCGCGGTCAGCCAGCGCAACCTGCTCAACGGTGCTCCTCAGTGTTCGCGGCCTGCTTACTGCCGAGCGTACGCACCTCATCGCGTACGGCTACGGCCCGACCCGGGTGCGCGGCCCCGTCCGGTACCACCGATCCTCCCACGTCGGTGGGGCCGGGCCGGAATCGGTCCGCGTGACGGACACAGCGAGCGGTGGCGGAGAGCCGGCATGCGTGCGCGGCACCCTCACTGATCGCCGAGGGTGCCGCAGCCGTTCGCCGACGAGGTCAGCCGCAGTGCCCGAAACCGCTTGTGCAACTGTCCCAGAAGATGCCGTTGTCCACGTATGCGATAGCGCCGGTGTACTTCACACACTTATTGGTGGCCTGGGCATAGACAGGACCGACGTAAGGGCTGCATTCATCCTTGTCGCGCTTCCGGCTGCCGCCCTCGACGAGAATGCCGGCCAGGTCAGGGAGCCGAATCCGACATAACCATTGATGTGCGTCGTCACGACGCAGTCGTAGCCGTTCGACGCGTTGTACAGCAGGGAAACCCTACCGGCGGGCTTGTTGGCGCTTCTGTCGATCCCACCGTGCGGGATTCCAGGACCTTGCACCCCGAGCCACAGGCTGCTACGCATTTCCATTCCCCTCGTGCCCGAAAAGGCCTTGCCGTCACAAAGTAACGACGGCGGAGGGGATGATCAGGGTTGGAATTCCTGCTTCCGTATTCCGGTCAAGGGGAAATTCCGTCCCGCATTCATCGAGCGGCGAGTGCCCGTTCCCCGGCGGTTCGCATGGCCTCGAGCGGAGCCGGAGAACTTCCCGTCATCTGCTCCACTTGAAAGACCGCCTGGTGCACCAGCAGGTCCAGCCCGCTGACCACCGCTCCCCCGTGGGCCGACCACCGTGCCGCCAGCGTCGTGGGCCACGGGTCGTACAGCACGTCGAACAGAGTGGCCGGCCGCTCGGGCACGGAGGAAGCGAGCGAGTCCGTCGCACCCGCCGGGGTCGTGGCGATCACGAGGGGAGCGCTCAGGGCCTCTTCGGCCTCCGACCAGTCGGCGATGCGCACCTCCACGTCCAGCCGCTCGCCCCACTGCCGCATCTCGGCGGCGCGAGCCTCGCTGCGCACATGGACGACTACCTCGCCGGTGCAGATCCGGGCGAGCGCGGCCAGCGCGGACGAGGCGGTGGCGCCGGCGCCGAGGATCGCGGCGGAGCCGACCTGCTCGATGCCCCGTTCACGCAGCGCGGCGACGATGCCGGGGATGTCGGTGTTGTCACCGACGCGTCGCCCGTCCTCCGTGAACACGACGGTGTTGACCGCCTCCACCGAGGCCGCCGTCTCGCTGACCTCGTCCAGCAACGGGATGACGGCCCGCTTCAGCGGCATGGTCAGCGACAGGCCGGCCCACTCCGGGCCGAGCTTCTCGATGAAGCCCGGCAACGTCGCTTCGTCGACCTCGAAGCGGTCGTACGACCAGCCGGTCAGTCCCAGCTCCGCGTAGGCCGCGCGGTGCAGCACCGGGGACAGGGAGTGGGCGATGGGGCTGCCGAGCACCGCGGCCCGCTGGACGTCAGTTGCCCGTGGTGGCATTGAACTTTTCCTTGAGCTTCTCGAACTCGGCCCTGTTCTTGGCGAACTCGGTCTTGCTGACGCCATCGGTCGCCACGAAGTAGATCCAGCCGTCCTTCGTCGGGTTCAGTGCCGCCCGCAGCGCCACGTCCCCTGGGTTGTCGATCGGACCGGGGGGCAGGCCCTTGTTGGTGTACGTGTTGTACGGGTCCTTGTTGCTGTTGATCTCGGACTCGCTGATGTGAATGTTGCTCTCGTTCTTCAGATAGTTGAAGCTCGAGTCGAACTGGAGCAGCTGGTTGGTCTCCGTATTGGTGGGCTTGAGGCGGTTGTAGACCACCTCGGCCATCTTGCGGAAGTCGTCGTGCGTCTTGCCCTCGGCCTGGACGAGGCTCGCGACGGTGATCAACTGCCAGGGGTCCTCGAGTCCGAGGCTCTTGGCCTTCTTCTCCACCCCGATCTTCTCGTACGTCCGCGTGGCCCGCTGGACCATCTGCTTGAGGACGTCCTCGGGCTTCTGCCCCTTGCTGACGCCGTAACTGGAGGGATAGAGGAACCCTTCCAGCGGGTCCTTGACGTTCTCGTGGTTCAGCGCCCAGTCGGGCAGGCCGAGCTTCTTGTAGTCCTCCTCGGCGACCGCTGCGGTGGTGCCCTCCTTGACGCCCAGCCGCTTGTCGATGAGCCGGTAGATGTCGGCGTTGCGCTTGCCCTCGGCGATGATCAGGTTGTTGCGGCTCTCCGGGCTGAGCATCAGTTCGACCGCGCTGTCGGCCGACATTTGCTTCTGCAGCGTGTACACGCCGTCCTGGATGGTCTTGCCCTCTGGGTTGCTCTGCTGGGCTGCGACGAACGCGTCGACGCTCTTGACGACTCCCGCGTTCTTCAGGACTTGGCCGATCTTGTACCCGAGCGCTCCCTCGGGGATCTCGACGGTCACCTCCTGCCCGTTGCCGTCGCCCGCATAGTCCGGCGCGTCGCCGAAACGCTCCTGGAAGAACTGGTAGCCGAAGTAGCTGACGCCTGCCAGGCCGCCGCCGAGGACCAGGACGACCACCAGGCAGGCCGTGCCGTTGCGGCGCTTCTTGGGTTTGCCGCCGCGTCCCCGCTGGTCGTCGCGCCCGCGACGGCCCCGCGGCTGGTCGCCGTCGTCATCGTCGTCGCCGCCCGCGAAGAAGGCGTGTTCGCCCTGGTCGGGGCCGGGGTCCCAGTCGGTCTCCGGCTCCGGCTCGGCCTGACGCCGGCCGGGCGGCTCCGGTGGCGGGTATGCCTCGGGCGTGCCGTAGTAGTCGGACTGGCCCCCGTCGTAGGCGCCGGTTTGCTGACCGTACGGGTCGGCGGGGTCGCCGGGGTACGAGACCTGCTGGTGCGGGTCGGCGGCCCAGCCGCCGTTGTCGTACTGCTGCTGGTGGTACCCAGAGTCCTGCTGGTGCCCTTGGTGTCCCTGGTTGCCCTGCCCCGGGTACTGCTGATGCCCGTGGGCCTGTGCCGCGTACTGCTGCTGGTCGTACTGGTACTGCTGCTGCGCCTGACCGTATCCGGTCTGCTCCCCGGTGCCCCAGTCGCCGTACTGCGGCTGCTGTGGCTGCTCTGGATAGTGCTGCGGCTGGCCGCCGTAGGGGGACTGCTGACCCTGGTGGGCCTGCTCTCCTCCCCATCCGCCGTCCCCGTACAACGGGTCCTCCGGATGCCACGGTTCGGAGCCTTGGCCCCGGCCATACTCAGTCATCGATCCCCTAGAGCCGCGAGGCGGCGGTCACGCGGCTTCCGGCTCGGCTCCCGTCCCGCCTCTTGCTGTGCGGTGGCTGTTCGAATGCCGCCACATCGCGCGGAACGTTACCGTATCGCGATCAGATGACTACTTCGACGCCTTCGCCGGGTGCTTTACCTGACACCCGTTCGGATTCAAGGGCCTGTTGCAGGATGACCACCGCAGCCGCCTGGTCGATGACGGACCTGCCCTTCTTGGACTTCACGCCTGAAGCGCGCAGTCCCTGACTGGCGGTCACCGTCGTCATGCGTTCGTCCACGAGTCTCACCGGAACCGGGGAGATCATGCGCGCCAGTTCCTGGGTGAAGCCCCGCACCTTGACCGCGGCCGGGCCCTCGCCGCCCTTGAGGGAGCGCGGGAGACCGACCACGATCTCGATGGGTTCGTACTCCTCGACGAGTTGCTTCAACCGTCGCTGAGCTGCGGGGATGTCACGCCCCGGAACCGTCTCCACCGGGGTGGCGAGGATCCCGTCGGGGTCGCACGAGGCGACCCCGATGCGGGCGTCCCCGACGTCGATCGCGAGTCGACGTCCTCTGCGCATGTTCCAGACCCGTTTCTTACTTGGCCGTCTCGGCGACCAGGCGCTCCACGGCGCCCACGGCCTCGCCGATCGCGGCCGGGTTCTGACCGCCGCCCTGGGCGACGTCCGGCTTGCCGCCACCGCCGCCGCCGAGGGTCTTGGCGGCCGCGCGGACCAGGTCGCCGGCCTTCAGGCCCCGCTCGCGGGCGGCCTCGTTGGTGGCGATGACCGTCAGTGGCTTGCCGTTCGCCACCGTGAACAGGGCGACCACGGCGGCCCGTCCGCCCTGGATGCGTCCGCGCACGTCGAGCACGAGCTTGCGCAGGTCGTCGGCGGTCGTGCCGTCCGGGACCTGACCGGTCACGACACCAACGCCACGGACGTCCTTGGCGGACTCCACAAGACCGGCGGCGGCCTGGAGGACCTTCTCGGCGCGGAACTTCTCGATCTCCTTCTCGGCGTCCTTCAGCTTGCCGAGCATGGCGGAGACCTTCTCCGGGAGCTCCTCCGGGCGGCCCTTGATCAGCTCCTGGAGCTGGGCGACGACCGTGTGCTCACGGGCGAGGAAGTTGTAGGCGTCGACACCGACCAGGGCCTCGATCCGGCGGACACCGGAGCCGATGGACGACTCGCCGAGCAGCTTCACCAGGCCCAGCTGGGCGGTGTTGTGCACGTGCGTGCCGCCGCACAGTTCCTTGGAGAAGTCGCCGATGGTCACGACGCGCACGCGCTCGCCGTACTTCTCGCCGAACTCGGCGATGGCTCCCTGCTTCTTGGCCTCGTCGATGCCCATGACATCGGCGCGGACGTCCAGGTCGCGGGCGAGCACCTCGTTGATCTTCTGCTCGACGTCGGTCATCACGGCCGTCGGAACGGCCGACGGAGAGCCGAAGTCGAAGCGGAAGCGGCCGGGCTGGTTCTCGGAACCGGCCTGGGCGGCCGTCGGGCCGAGGGCGTCGCGCAGGGCCTGGTGGGTCAGGTGGGTGGCCGAGTGGGCACGGGCGATGGCCTTGCGGCGGCGGTCGTCGATGGAGGCGTGGGCCTTGGCACCGACGGTGACCTCGCCGACCTGGACGACGCCCTTGTGCACGTAGACACCCGGGACCGGCTTCTGGCAGTCGCGGACCTCGATCACGGCACCGGAGTCGACCTTGATCTTGCCGGTGTCGCCGATCTGGCCGCCGCCCTCGGCGTAGAAGGGGGTGCGGTCGAGGACGATCTCGACCTCGTCGCCCTCGGTGGCGGCCGGGGAGGAGGCGCCGTCGACGAGGATGCCCACGATCGTGGACTCGCCCTCGGTGTCGGTGTATCCGATGAAGTCGGTGGCACCGGCGCGGTCGGCGATCTCACGGTAGGCGCCCATGTCGGCGTGGCCGGTCTTCTTGGCCTGGGCGTCGGCCTTGGCGCGCTCCCGCTGCTCCTTCATCAGGCGGCGGAAGCCGTCCTCGTCCACGGACAGCCCCTGCTCGGCGGCCATCTCCAGGGTGAGGTCGATCGGGAAGCCCCAGGTGTCGTGGAGCAGGAAGGCCTTGTCACCGGGCAGCACGGTGGAGCCGGCGGCCTTGGTGTCGCTGACGGCGGTGTCGAGGATGTTGGTGCCGGCCTTCAGCGTCTTGAGGAAGGCGTTCTCCTCGGCGAGGGCGACCTTCTCGATGCGCTCGCGGTCGGTGATGAGCTCGGGGTACTGCTGGCCCATCATGCCGATGACGACGTCGATCAGGTCCTTGACGACCGGGCCGGTGGCGCCGAGCAGGCGCATGTTGCGGATGGCGCGGCGCATGATGCGGCGCAGCACGTAACCGCGGCCCTCGTTGCCCGGGGTGACGCCGTCGCCGATGAGCATGGTGGCGGTGCGCATGTGGTCGGTGACCACGCGCAGGGACACGTCCGAGGAGTGGGCGTCGCCGTAGCGGACGCCGGTCAGCTCGGTGGCCTTGTCGATGACGGCCATCGAGGTGTCGATCTCGTACATGTTCTGCACGCCCTGCAGAATCATGGCGAGGCGCTCGAGGCCGAGGCCGGTGTCGATGTTCTTGCTGGGCAGGTCGCCGAGGATCTCGAAGTTGTCCTTGCCGGTGCCCTCGCCCCGCTCGTACTGCATGAAGACGAGGTTCCAGATCTCCACGTACCGCTCGTCGTTGACGGCGGGGCCGCCCTCGGCGCCGAACTCGGGGCCACGGTCATAGTTGATCTCGGAGCAGGGGCCGCACGGGCCGGGGACGCCCATGGACCAGTAGTTGTCCTTCATGCCGAGGCGCTGGATGCGCTCCTTCGGCACACCGACGACCTCGTGCCAGATGCGCTCGGCCTCGTCGTCGTCCTTGTAGACGGTGATCCACAGGCGCTCGGGGTCGAGGCCGTAACCGCCCTTGTCCTGGGGGCTGGTGAGCAGCTCCCAGGCGAGCTTGATGGCGCCTTCCTTGAAGTAGTCGCCGAAGGAGAAGTTGCCGCACATCTGGAAGAACGTGCCGTGGCGCGTGGTCTTGCCGACCTCTTCGATGTCGGGCGTGCGCACGCATTTCTGCACGCTGGTGGCGCGCGAGAAGGGCGGCTTGACCTCACCCAGGAAGTAGGGCTTGAAGGGCACCATGCCGGCGGGGACGAGGAGCAGAGTCGGGTCGTCCGCGATGAGCGACGCCGAAGGGACGACGGTGTGACCGCGCTCCTCGAAGAAGCTCAACCAGCGGCGACGAATCTCAGCCGACTCCATCAGTGGTCCTCATTCCGGTTGTACGAATTCTTCTTGTACGTGGACGACGTGGTGTCGATGACGTACGTCTTCGGCTCTGTGCGGTTCTCGATGGCGGCGTGCCGCCGGGATGGGGGTACCCCCTGCTCGAGCGAAGCCGAGAGCTTGGGGGAGGGGAGTTCAGGGTCGACGGGGGCGTTGAGCCCGAGCGCGTCGCCCAGTTCAGCCTCGCGCTGCGCCATGTTGTCGCGGACGTCGAGCGCGAAGTCGACCGCGCGGTCCTTGAGCCGGTGGCCGGCCTCGATCGCCTTGTTCCCCGCGGTTCTGGCGAGGCTCTCGGGCGTCAGCTGCTTCAGCTTCCGGTTGACCTTGGTGGTGGCCCACACTCCGGCGGCGACGCCGGTGGTGAACCAGAACGTACGGCGGAACATCGCTGGCTCTCAGTCCCTCTTCCCTCGGGCGTTGCGCCGAGAGACCGTGCGACCCACGATCACGGTACGCCTCGGCGCCTTGCCGGGCACGTCCTCCTTGCGGCCGCCGAGGGCCCGGCGCACGCCGTAGCCGAAGGCGGCGACCTTGACCAGGGGGCCGCCGAAGGTGGAGGCGACGGTGGTCGACAGCGCGGAGGCGTTCGACGTGACCTCCTGGACGTCGGAGGCGATCGAGTCGACCCGGTCGATCTGGGTCTGCGCGGAGCGCACCGCCGTGGAGGCGTCGGCCAGCAGCGGGACGGCCTGATCGGTCACATCCGCCACGAGCTTGGTGGTCGCCTTGAGCGTCTGGGCCAGCCTCGCCAGGGCGACGGCGAGGAAGGAGACCAGGATCGCCCAGAAGACGGCCACCAGGATTCCGGCCACCTCTCCACCGGACACTGTGTGCACCCGCTCCCTGAAAACGTGCCTGAACATCGAAAAAGTCGTGCGACGAGCCTATCGCGCCGGGGATGCGGCTCCGTACCGGATTACCGCCCGGGGACGGCGGATTCGCGAAAGCCCGCCGCCTCGCCCGCCCGGAGGGGCGGGGGGACGACGGGCTGGGGTACCGCGTGCCTGCCGAGGATCAGCGGGCGTAGTACTCGACGACGAGCTGCTCGTCGCAGATCACCGGAATCTCCTTGCGGTTCGGCTCGCGGTCCAGGCGGAACGCCAGGGCCTTGAGGTTCACCTGGAGGTAGCGCGGGGTCTCACCGTCGGGGGCGAAGCCACCTTCACGGGCGATCGTGAAGAGGGTCTTCTCCTTGGAGCGCTCGCGGACCTGCACGACGTCGTCCGGACGGACACGGAAGGAGGGCTTGTCGACCTTCTTGCCGTTGACCGCGATGTGGCCGTGGACGACCATCTGGCGGGCCTGGTAGATCGTGCGGGCGATGCCCGAACGCAGGACCAGGGCGTCGAGACGGCGCTCCAGCTCGATGATCAGGGCCTCACCGGTCTTGCCCTGGACCTTGGAGGCACGCTCGTAGGCGCGGACGAGCTGGCGCTCGGACACGTCGTACTGCGCGCGCAGGCGCTGCTTCTCGAGCAGACGGACCTTGTAGTCCGAGTTCTGCTTGCGGCCGCGGCCGTGCTCACCGGGCGGGTACGGACGGGCCTCGAAGTACTTGACGGCCTTCGGGGTGAGCGCGATGCCGAGGGCACGCGACTTCTTGACCTTGGGGCGGGACTGGTTCGCCACTGTTTCTCGTTTCCTAGTGTCGGCTTGTCAGGGTTGTGGGAGGTCGCATCCGCAGCCGGGGAAACCCTCCTCGTCCCTGCGGACGGGGCGGGCAGCCGCTCCCCTGGTCTGGGCACATACGTGCAGCACGCGAGTGGCCCACCGACCGGTCCCGTCGTACGACGAGTGGTGGTGGGTTGCCCGCGACACCGTTCGACGGTGCGCGACGCTCCTGGAGCCGGTCCTGGAGGTCCGGGCTCCGTCCGACTGTCCCGTTCTGACTGCACGGGACGCGGCACTCCGAACGAGTTTACAGGGTGCTCAGGACCGCTTTCGACCGAGGTTCTTCCGGGTCCACTCGACCGCGTCCGCGTAGCGGGCCTCCGCGCCGTGCCGGGTCGGCTCGTAGTACTCGCGGTCCTTGAGGGCGTCCGGGGCGTACTGCTGGGCGGCGATGCCCTCGGGCAGGTCGTGCGGGTAGACGTAGCCCTGGCCGTGGCCGAGCTTGGTGGCGCCCTTGTAGTGGCTGTCGCGCAGGTGCGCGGGCACGGGCCCGGCCAGTCCCTTGCGTACGTCCTCCAGGGCGGCGCCGATCGCGGTGGTCGCGGCGTTGGACTTGGGGGCCAGGGCGAGGGCGATGGTGGCGTGGCTGAGGGTGAGGGCGGCCTCCGGAAAGCCGATCATGGCGACGGCCTGGGCGGCGGCGACCGCGATCGGCAGGGCGGTCGGGTCGGCGAGGCCGATGTCCTCGCTGGCGGAGATCATCAGGCGCCGGGCGATGAAGCGGGGGTCCTCGCCGGCCTCGATCATCCGGGCCAGGTAGTGCAGGGCGGCGTCGACGTCGGAGCCTCGGATGGACTTGATCAGGGCGCTGGCCACGTCGTAGTGCTGGTCGCCGTCGCGGTCGTACTTCACGGCGGCCCGGTCGACCGTCTCCTCCAGGGTGGTCAGGCCGATCTCCGTCTCCCCCTTGTCGAGGGCGGCTCCGGCTGCCGCCTCCAGGGCGGTCAGGGCGCGGCGGGCGTCGCCGCCGGCGATGCGCAGGAGGTGGCTCTCGGTCTCCCCGGGGAGGGTGACGGCGTCCTTGAGGCCGCGCTCGTCGGTCAGGGCCCGCTGGACGAGGTCCTTGATGTCGTCGTCCGTGAGCGGTTCGAGGGTGAGCAGCAGGGAGCGGGACAGCAGGGGGGAGATCACCGAGAAGTACGGGTTCTCCGTCGTCGCCGCGATCAGTGTCACCCAGCGGTTCTCGACGGCCGGGAGGAGGGAGTCCTGCTGGGCCTTGCTGAAGCGGTGGATCTCGTCGAGGAAGAGGACGGTCTCCTTGCCGTATCCGCCGGAGGCGCGGCGGGCGCCGTCGATGACCGAGCGGACCTCCTTGACGCCCGCGGTGATCGCCGACAGTTCGACGAAGCGGGCGTTGGTGGCCTTGGAGACGACGTACGCCAAGGTCGTCTTGCCGGTTCCTGGCGGGCCCCAGAGGATCACCGAGGAGGGACCGGCCGGGCCGGAGGCCTCGCCGACCAGTCTGCGCAGGGGCGAGCCCGGCTTCAGCAGATGCTGCTGGCCCACGACCTCGTCGAGGGTGCGCGGGCGCATCCGCACCGCCAGGGGGCTGCTGGACGGCTCCTTCTCCTGGCGTGCTTCGGCTGCGGCGGTGAACAGGTCGGGCTCCACGTCAGAAACCCTAAATCACGGCACTGACAATGCCGCCGGGCCCTGGCGTTCCCGGCTCAGCTCATCCAGAAGTCCCACCAGCGGGTCAGGATCAGCATGCCGATGATGCCGATGTGCAGCACGGGCATGACCCAGGTGAACTCGTCGAAGAAGCCCTTGAGCCAGCCCGGGGCGGGCAGGAAGCCCTTGCGGACGTTGAACGACGTCACGTACCAGAACATCAGGATCGTCGCGACCCAGGCCAGGCAGCACCACAGGCACAGCGCGTTGATCCGGTACAGGGACTGGAACATCAGCCAGGCGCAGAAGACGACGCCGAACAGGCAGCCGGCGTTGAAGGTGAGCCAGTACCAGCGCGGGAAGCGGGCGCGGGCGAGCAGGCTCACGCCGACGCCGATGACGATGCCGTAGCAGACGAGGCCGAGCATCGGGTTCGGGAAACCGAAGACGGCGGCCTGCTTGCTCTCCATGACGCTGCCGCAGGAGACGACGGGGTTGAAGCTGCACCCGGGCGTGAACGTCTTGCCCTCGGCCTTGGCTTCGAGGATCTTGAACTTGTCGATCGTGATGACCCACGCGGCGAGCAGTCCGGCCGCGCCGGTGATCACCAGCAGCAGGGCGAGGGCCCGGCTGCCGCCTTCGGCGCGGGGCGCGATTGCGGCGCGCGCCGGCTCGGGCTCCGTGGAGACGTCCTTGACTGTCGTCTTGCTCATCACGCCGATTCCGTCACCTGAGACCTGGACAACTTCGGGCAGGGCCATTGTGCCGCACAGGACGTCTGTCCACCGTTCAGTGGACATAAGGATGTCCGCCCGGTCGTCCCTGAGGGTGCCGTTCCGGCCGACGCTCGTCGTATGACAGCACACGAGTACGACCTCGCCGTTCACGTCCGGGGGTTGCGCAAGCGGTACGGGGACGTGACCGCCGTCGACGGCATCGATCTGGGCATCCGCCAGGGCGAGGTGTTCGGCCTGCTCGGACCCAACGGCGCGGGCAAGAGCACCACGGTGGAGATCCTCCAGGGCAACCGGGACCGGGACGCGGGCGAGGTGTCGGTGCTCGGGGCGGACCCGGCGACCGGCACGCGCGCGTGGCGTTCGCGCGTCGGAATCGTCTGGCAGGACGAATCGGCACCCGCGGAGTTGACGGTCCGCGAGACGGTGCGGCACTTCGCCGGCTACTACCCACGGCCGCGGGACCCGGACGAGGTCATCGGCCTGGTCGGTCTGGAGGCGAAGGCGGACAGCCGGATCAAGGCGCTGTCGGGTGGCCAGCGCCGGCGTCTGGACGTGGCGCTCGGCGTGATCGGCGGTCCGGACCTGCTGCTGCTGGACGAGCCGACGACAGGGTTCGATCCGGCGGCCCGGCGGCGGTTCTGGTCGCTGATCCGCGCCCTGGCCGACGACGGCACGACCATCCTGCTGACCACGCACTACCTGGAGGAGGCGGAGGCCCTCGCGCACCGGCTGGCCGTCGTCGCGAAGGGCCGGATCGTCGCCGAGGGCGAGCCCGGGGCGTTGCGGGAGCGGTTCGGCACCGAGGTCCTCGTCGAGTGGACGGAACGGGACGGCACCCCGCGCCGCGAGCGCACGGGGACACCGACCAGGACGATCGCCGGGCTCATGCACCGCTTCGACGGTGAGATCCCGGGGCTGGCGGTGAGCCGGCCCACGCTGGAGGACGTCTACCTCCGGCTGACCGGACAGCGGCAGGAGGACGCGCGATGACCACGACCGCCGTACGGGACCGCGGTGCGGTCGGCGCCGAGGGGCTGCCCGGCGCCTGGGGGCTGGGGCTGCGGCGGGGTGCCCTGGAGATCAGGCAGTTCTTCCGGCAGCGCGACCAGGTGGTGTTCACGTTCGCCTTCCCGGTCGTCTTCCTGTTCCTGTTCGCGTCGATCTTCCGGGACGACGTGGCGGGCGCGGGCATCACCGCCTCGCAGCTCTACGTCCCGGCGATGATGGCCGCCGGCATCATGTCGACGAGTTTCCAGGCGCTCGGCATCTCGATCGCCGTGGAGCGGGAGGAGAAGGTGCTGCGCCGGCTGCGGGGCACGCCGATGCCGCCGACGGCGTACTTCCTCGGTAAGATCTGGCTGGTTCTTTTCACCGGTCTGCTGGAGACGGTGATCCTGCTCCTCGTCGGCACGACCGTGTACGACGTGGACCTGCCGTCCGACGCGGACCGCTGGTTCCACCTGGCGTGGATCTTCGTCCTCGGGATCACGGCGTGCGCCCTGCTCGGCATCGCCATCAGCTCGGTGCCGAGGTCCGCGAACAGCGCGAGTTCCGTGGTCGTGCTGCCCTTCCTGGTCCTGCAGTTCATCTCCGGGGTGTACATCGCCATCGGCACCATCCCGGACTGGATGCTGACCATCGGTGCGCTGTTCCCGCTGAAGTGGATGTGCCAGGGGCTGCGCGGGGTGTTCCTGCCGGAGTCGGCGCAGGTGCTGGAGCAGGCGGGGAGCTGGGAACTCGGGCGCGTGGCCCTGGTGCTCGCCGCGTGGTGCGTCGGAGGATTGGTGCTGTGTCTGCTGACGTTCCGCTGGAAGGACCGGCGCACCGGATGAGCGATGCCGCGAGCGCCTACCACTGGGAGCGCTCGTTCCGGCTCTGGGACACGTACTTCGCGCTCATCTGGGTGGCCACCTTGGTGTTCGTGCTCGGCGCGGGGCGCCCCGGATGGCCGGCCCGTGTCGTCGCGGCGGCGCTGCTCGCCCTGCTGATCCCGCTGTTCGCAGGGGTGGGGCGGCCGCTCCTGCGGCAGGACCCGTCCGACGAGCGACGGGCGCTCGTCTATCTCACGGCGGCGCTGGCGCTGTTCCTTCCGTCGGCGGTCCTCGTCGGGGAGACGCGGCTGATGACGTTCGCACTCGTCCCGCAGTGCTTCATGACGCTGCGGATGCGCTGGGCGCTGGTGGCGGTGGCCGTCATCAACTTCGCCCCGGTGATCGGCTGGGCGCTGCTGTGGTGGCCGAGCGACCAGGACGTCTTCTTCAACGTGCTGTTCGCCGTGGTCACCTTCGTCTTCTCGGCGGCGGTCGGCGGCTGGGTCATCCGGATCATCGAGCAGAGCCAGGAACGGGCGGCGCTGATCACCGAGCTGGACGCCAGCCGCCACGAGGTCGCGCGGCTGTCGACGGCGCACGGGGCGCTGGCCGAGCGGGAGCGGCTGGCCCGGGAGATCCACGACACGCTCGCGCAGGGGTTCACGAGTCTGGTGATGCTGATCCAGGCGGTCGAGGCGGAGCTGGACCACGACCTGCCCGAGGCGCGGCGTCATCTGCGGCTGATGGACGAGACGGCCCGGCAGAACCTGGCCGAGGCCCGGGCCCTGGTCGCCGGGGGCGCGCCCGCCGACCTGGACGGCGCTTCACTTCCGGACGCGCTGGGCCGGCTCGTCGCGCGCCATGACGCGGCCCTGGAGGTGACCGGCCCGGTCCGTATGCTGCCCGCCGGCCCCGAGGTGGTCGCCCTGCGGGCCTGCCAAGAAGCTCTGGCCAACACCCGGAAGCACGCGGGGAGTTCCGTGGCGGTCGGGGTGTCGCTGGCGTACGCCGACGACATGCTGACCGTGTCCGTACGGGACGACGGGCCCGGCTTCGACCCGGGTTCCGTGCGCGGTGGGTACGGTCTGGCGGGGCTGCGGGCCCGGGCCGTCGAAGTGGGCGGAACGGCCGAGGTGCGCAGCGCCCCGGGCGACGGCACGGTCGTGACCGTCCGGCTGCCGGTCGCGAGGAGGGAGACGCCGTGATCCGGATCGTCCTGGCCGACGACCATCCCGTCGTACGGGAAGGGCTGCGGGCGATGCTCAGTGCGGAGTCCGATCTGGAGGTCGTCGCCGACGCGTCCAGCGGGCCGCAGGCGGAGGCGCTGGCGGCTCAGTTGCGGCCCGACATCGTGCTGATGGATCTGCGGATGCCGGGCGGCGGGGGCGTGGACTCCATCGTGCGGATGACGCGGGCGGGGCTGCCGTGCCGGGTGGTGGTGCTGACGACGTACGAGACGGACCGGGACATCCTGCGGGCGGTGGAGGCCGGGGCGGCGGGCTATCTGCTGAAGGACCTGCCGCGTGCGGAACTCGCGGAGGCCGTGCGGGCGGCGGCGCGCGGCGAGACGGTCCTGGCCCCGTCCGTCGCGGCCCGGCTGGTGGACCAGCTGCGCACGAATCCGGAGCGGCCACGGCTGTCGAAACGCGAGACGGCGGTGTTGCGGCTGGTCGCCGAGGGCTGCACGAATGCCGAGATCGGGCGTCGTTTGTTCATCGGGGAGTCGACGGTGAAGACGTATCTGCTGCGGATCTTCACCAAGTTGGAGGTGGACGACCGGACGGCGGCCGTGACGAGCGCGCTGCGGTACGGGCTGCTGGAGGAGTGACGAAGGCGCCGGGAGTCTCCGGCGCCCTCGAAGCCACGTCAGCCCAGTCGCGCTTCCAGCTCCGCCACGATCTCGTTCACGCCCACCGCCGTCTGCTCGCCCGACTCCATGTCCTTGAGCTGGACGACGCCCTCGGCGAGGTCGCGTTCGCCGGCGACGATCGTGTAGCGGGCGCCGCTGCGGTTGGCGTTCTTCATCGCGCCCTTGAGCCCCTTGCCGCCGTAGGAGAAGTCGGCCGCGATGCCGTTCTTGCGCATCTCCGTGACCTTGGCGAACAGGACCCGGCGGGCCTCCTCGCCGAGCGGGACGGCGAACACGCTGGTGGTGGCGGGGAGTTCGAGCTCGACGCCCTCGGCCTCCAGCGCGAGGACCGTGCGGTCGACGCCGAGGGCCCAGCCGACGGACGGCAGCGCGGGGCCGCCGATCATCTCGGACAGGCCGTCGTAGCGTCCGCCGCCGCCGACGGCGGACTGGGAGCCCAGGCCGTCGTGGACGAACTCGAACGTCGTGCGGGTGTAGTAGTCCAGGCCGCGCACCAGCTTCGGGTCGTCCTCGAAGGCGACACCCGCCGCCGTGATCAGCTCGCGCACCTCCTCGTGGTACGCCTTGCAGGCGTCGCAGAGGTAGTCGCGCAGCAGCGGGGCGTCCCCCAGCTGCTTCTGGACCGACTCACGCTTGTCGTCCAGGACGCGCAGCGGGTTGATGCCCGCCCGGCGCAGGGTGTCCTCGTCCAGGTCCAGGCCGCGCAGGAAGTCCTGGAGCGCCGTCCGGTACACCGGGCGGCACTCCTTGTCGCCCAGGCTGTTGAGCAGGATCCGGAAGTCGCTGAGGCCCAGCGAGCGGTACGCCTGGTCGGCCAGGATGATCAGCTCGGCGTCCAGCGCCGGGTCCTCGGCACCGATCGCCTCGGCGCCGACCTGGGAGAAGTGACGGTAGCGGCCCTTCTGGGGGCGCTCGTAGCGGTAGTACGAGCCGGAGTACCAGAGCTTGACCGGGAGGTTGCCGGCCTTGTGCAGGTTGGCCTCCAGCGCGGCGCGCAGGACGGAGGCCGTGCCCTCGGGGCGCAGGGCGAGCCTGTCGCCGCCCTTCGTTTCGAAGGCGTACATCTCCTTCGTCACGATGTCCGTGGACTCGCCGACGCCGCGTGCGAAGAGTTCGATGTTCTCGAAGCCCGGCGTCTCGATGTAGCCGTAGCCGGAGTTGCGCAGCGGCGCGGCGATCGCCTCGCGGACCGCGAGGTACTTCGCGGAGTCCGGCGGGATCAGGTCGTACGTGCCCTTGGGGGCCTTGAAGGTGCTCACGGAAGGTCTCGTCACATTCCTCGTCGGGGAGCCGGGGATGCTCCCTGGCCGGCCGCCACCTGCCGCAGATACGGGTTGGTGGCGCGCTCCTGGCCGATGGTGGTCTGGGGGCCGTGGCCGGACAGCACCACGGTCGAGTCGTCGAGCGGCAGGCACACGCGGGCCAGCGAGTCGAGCATCTCGGCCATGTCACCGCCGGGCAGGTCGGTGCGTCCGATGGAGCCGGCGAACAGCAGGTCGCCCGAGAACAGGATCGGCGGGATGTCCGCCGCCTCGGGCATGCCGAAGGTCACCGACCCCTTGGTATGGCCGGGCGCGTGCGCGACGGACAGCTCCAGGCCGGCCAGCTGCAGCTTCGCACCGTCGGTCAGCTCCTTGACGTCGTCGGGCTCCCCCACGGTCAGCTCGCCCATGAGCGGCATCCCGATGGAGCGGCCGAGCGCCTTCTCCGGGTCGCTCATCATGTACCGGTCGTCGGGGTGGATCCAGGCCGGCACGTCGTGCGCGCCGCACACCGGGACGACCGAGGCGACATGGTCGATGTGGCCGTGCGTGAGGACGACCGCGACGGGCTTGAGGCGATGCTTCCTGATCGCTTCCTCGACGCCGTCGGCGGCCTGATGGCCGGGGTCGATGATCACGCACTCCTCACCGGCGGCGGGGGCGACGAGGTAGCAGTTCGTCCCCCAGGCCCCGGCGGGGAACCCGGCAATGAGCACGATCGTCCTTCGTTGTGTCGATACGGGCGGCTGCGGCTGCTGTCAGAGCCTACCGGCGCTGCCGATTCCTCAGCGAACCCATATACGGTACGGGGCACACGCGGGCGGTCGGCGCACAGGACCCACGCGTACCGGTCGACGTATCAGACGCATGAGGAGAGAACCCGGTGGTCAGCCAGGAACAGCGGCGGCGTCAGCTCGCCCGTGAGAAGTACTTGCGGCAGCAGCAGCGACGCACTGACGCTCGGCGCAAGGCCCGTATCCGCAACTCCGTGATCGCCTCGGTCCTCGGCGTGGTCGTGGTGCTCTCCGTGACGGTCTTCCTGACCAAGCCGTTCGAGGACGACGGCAAGACGGAGAAGGCGAACGCGGAAGCCACCCCGAGCGCCTCGCCCAGCAAGGCGCCGGACCCGTGTGAGAAGCCCGCCGCGGGCAAGGTCAAGTCGGAGACCTGGAAGAAGGAGCCGGCGATGACGATCGACGAGTCGGCGAAGTACACGATGAAGCTGGACACGACCTGCGGCGGGATAGACATCGCGCTGAAGGCGTCGGCGGCGCCGCACACCGTCAACTCGTTCAACTTCCTCGCCGGCAAGGGCTACTTCGACCACAGCAAGTGCCACCGGCTCACCAACCAGGGCATCTACGTCCTCCAGTGCGGCGACCCGCAGGGCACCGGCATGGGCGGCCCCGGCTACACGATTCCGGATGAGAATCTCAAGGACAAGAGCCTCAAGGGCGGGGTGTACCCGGCCGGCACGGTCGCGATGGCGAACCAGTACAACGCCCAGACGAAGCAGGGCCGCAACAGCGGCGGCAGCCAGTTCTTCCTCGTCTACCAGGACAGTCAGCTGCCGCCCGACTACACACCGTTCGGCGCGGTGTCCGAGGCGGGCATGAAGGTCCTCAAGAAAATCGCCGACGCCGGAGCCGAGGCTCCCGACCCTCAGACGGGCAACACGGCGCCCAACGCGACGGTCGTGATCAACAAGGCCACGGTCACCAAATCCTGACCCTCAACTGCGTAATTTCGGTCGCGCGGGATGCGGACAGGCCCCCCGCCGGTCGCCTATGTTGGCCGTGACGAAACTGTGGACGATGCCCGGGGGTGCTGCGGCCCCTCGCTGGCATCATGTGGAGGAGGCGCTGTGAGCAGCGACCCGTGGGGCCGCGTCGACGAGACGGGGACCGTGTACGTGCGTACGGCCGACGGCGAGCAGGTCGTCGGTTCCTGGCAGGCAGGCTCCCCCAATGAGGCGCTGGCCTATTTCGAGCGCAAGTACGAGGGCCTGGTTGTCGAGATCGGCCTCCTCGAGAAGCGAGTGAAGACCACCGACCTGTCGGCGAAGGACGCCCAGGCCGCCATCGACCACATCCGGGAGCAGGTCGACGCACACCACGCGGTGGGCGACCTGGACGCCCTGCGGGTCCGGCTGGACAAGCTCACCGAGTTGGTGGAGGCGCGCCGCGAGGAGCGCAAGGCGCAGCGGGCCAAGCAGTCCGACGAGGCACGCAAGGCCAAGGAGGCGCTGGTCGCCGAGGCGGAGGAGCTGTCACAGTCCGACCAGTGGCGGGCGGCCGGTGAGCGGCTGCGGGCCCTGGTGGACGCCTGGAAGGGTCTGCCGCGTCTGGACCGCAAGTCCGACGACGAGCTGTGGCACCGGTTCTCCCACGCGCGGTCGGCGTTCTCCAAGCGGCGCAAGCAGCACTTCGCGCAGCTGGACGCCCAGCGCGAGGAGGCCCGCAAGACCAAGGAGCGGCTGGTCGCCGAGGCCGAGGCGCTGTCGGACTCGACGGACTGGGGTGCGACGGCCGCGCGCTATCGCGAGCTGATGGCCGAGTGGAAGGCCGCCGGCCGTGCCCAGCGCGAGCACGAGGACGATCTGTGGAACCGCTTCCGCGGCGCCCAGGACGTCTTCTTCGCCGCGCGCAGCTCGGTGTTCGCCGAGCGGGACGCCGAACAGGCGGAGAACCTGAAGCTCAAGGAGGAGCTGGCCGAGGAGGCCGAGAAGCTCCTGCCGATCAGGGACCTGAAGGCGTCCCGGGCCGCGTTCCGTTCGATCAACGAGCGCTGGGAGGCCATCGGTCATGTGCCGCGCGACGCCCGGCCCAAGGTCGAGGGCCGTATGCACGCCGTCGAGCGGGCCATCCAGGAGGCGGAGGAGGCCGACTGGCGCCGGACGAACCCGGAGGCACGCGCGCGTGCCGAGGGTCTGACCGGTCAGCTCCAGGCCGCCGTGGACAAGCTGAGGGGGCAGATCGAGCAGGCCCGGGCGCAGGGCAACAACGCCAAGGCCGACAAGCTCGAGCGTGAGCTCGAGGGCCGCCAGGCGCTGCTGGACCAGGCGCTGAAGGGTCTGCAGGAGTTCGGAGGCTGATCAGCCGGCTGAAAGGGGGCTTCCGTACCGCGGGTACGGAAGCCCCCCTTTCGTGTGGCCGCTACGCGGTGTTACGACCTGCTGCGCGCCGACGTCACCCTGTACACGTCGTAGACGCCCTCCACGCCACGGACCGCCTTCAGCACATGGCCGAGATGCTTCGGGTCGCCCATCTCGAAGGTGAAGCGGGAGGTGGCGACACGGTCGCGGGAGGTCTGGACGGCCGCGGAGAGGATGTTGACGTGCTGGTCGGACAGCACCCGGGTGACGTCCGAGAGGAGCCGGGAGCGGTCCAGTGCCTCGACCTGGATGGCGACCAGGAAGACCGAGGACTGGGTGGGCGCCCACTCGACTTCGAGGATGCGCTCGGGCTCGCGGGACAGTGAGTCGACGTTCACGCAGTCGTTGCGGTGAACCGATACGCCACTGCCGCGGGTGACGAAGCCGATGATGGGGTCGCCGGGGACGGGCGTACAGCAGCGGGCCAGTTTGACCCACACGTCCTCGACGCCCTTCACGACGACGCCCGGGTCGGCGCTGGAGCGGCGTTTGCGGCTGCGGCCGCGGGCCGGCGGGACCGACTCGTCGATCTCCTCGGTGGCGGCCTCCTCGCCGCCGAGGGCCTGGACGAGTTTCTGCACGATGTTCTGCGCGGAGACATGGCCCTCGCCGATCGCCGCGTACAGCGCGGAGATGTCCGAGTAGCGCATCTCATGCGCGAGGGTCACCAGGGAGTCGCCGGTCAGGATGCGCTGGATCGGCAGGTTCTGCTTGCGCATGGCACGGACGATGGCGTCCTTGCCCTGCTCGATCGCCTCGTCGCGACGTTCCTTGGAGAACCAGGCGCGGATCTTGTTCCGGGCGCGCGGCGACTTGACGAAGCCGAGCCAGTCGCGGGAGGGGCCCGCGCCGGGTGCCTTGGAGGTGAAGACCTCGACCAGGTCGCCGTTGTCGAGGGTGGATTCCAGCGGGACCAGCCGGCCGTTGACCCGGGCGCCTATGGTGCGGTGGCCGACCTCGGTGTGGACCGCGTAGGCGAAGTCCACGGGGGTGGCACCGGCGGGGAGCGCTATGACGTCGCCCTTGGGGGTGAAGACGAAGACCTCGTTGCGGGACAGGTCGAAGCGCAGTGACTCCAGGAACTCGCCGGGGTCCTCGGTCTCCTTCTGCCAGTCGAGGAGCTGCCGCAGCCACGCCATGTCGTTGATGGCGTCCTTGTCCTTGCCGGACGACTTCGGCGCGTCGGTGCGCACCTTGGAGGCGCCGGCGACGGCTTCCTGCTTGTACTTCCAGTGCGCGGCGATGCCGTACTCGGCGCGGCGGTGCATGTCGAAGGTGCGGATCTGGAGCTCGACCGGTTTGCCGCCGGGGCCGATGACCGTCGTGTGCAGCGACTGGTACATGTTGAACTTGGGCATCGCGATGTAGTCCTTGAACCGGCCGGGGACCGGGTTCCATCGCGCGTGCACCGTGCCGAGGGCCGCGTAGCAGTCGCGGACGGTGTCCACGAGGACGCGGATGCCCACCAGGTCGTAGATCTCCGCGAAGTCCCGGCCGCGGACGATCATCTTCTGGTAGACGCTGTAGTAGTGCTTGGGGCGGCCGGTGACGGTCGCCTTGATGCGGGCCGCCCGCAGGTCCTGCTGGACCTCGTCGGTGACGATGGCCAGGTACTCGTCGCGCTTCGGGGCGCGCTCGGCGACCAGGCGGACGATCTCGTCGTACATCTTGGGGTAGAGGATCGCGAAGGCGAGGTCCTCCAGCTCCCACTTGATGGTGTTCATGCCCAGGCGGTGGGCGAGCGGCGCGTAGATCTCCAGGGTCTCGCGCGCCTTCTTCTCCTGCTTCTCGCGCTTGAGGTAGCGCATGGTGCGCATGTTGTGCAGGCGGTCGGCGAGCTTGATGACCAGGACGCGCGGGTCCTTGGCCATGGCGACGACCATCTTGCGCACGGTCTCGGCCTGCGCCGCCTCGCCGAACTTGACCTTGTCCAGCTTGGTGACGCCGTCGACGAGCAGGGCGACGACGTCGCCGAAGTCGCGGCGCAGGTCGTCCAGGCCGTACTCGGTGTCCTCGACCGTGTCGTGCAGCAGGCCGGCCATCAGCGTGGCCGGATCCATGCCCAGCTCGGCGAGGATCGTCGTCACGGCGAGGGGGTGCGTGATGTACGGGTCGCCGCTCTTGCGCTTCTGGCCGCGGTGCCAGCGCTCGGCGACCTGGTAGGCGCGCTCGATCTGGCGGAGCACCGACGTCTCGATCTTCGGGTCGTTGCTGCGCACTATCCGCAGCAGCGGCTCCAGCACCGGGTTGTACGGGTTCGCGCGCTGCACGCCGAGCCGGGCCAGACGGGCGCGGACGCGGTTGGAGGAGCCGGTGCGGGCGGGCTGGTTGCCGGACTGGCGCACGGCGGGCGGGACGGGCTTGGGGCGCGACTGCTCGGCGGGCTTGTCGACCGGCGCCGACGGGGCGTGCTCGACCGGCCCGCGGCTGTCGTTCTTCGCGTGGGGCGCGTTCGGCGCGGGCTTCGCCGCGGCTGCCGAGGCGGACTCGGGCTTGGCGGCGGTCAGGTGCTGGGCCTCGTCTGGCAAGAGGGCTCCTCGTGCGCGATCCGGGTCCCCCGGTCAGGCTCCGGAGATCCCATGGTAGCCATCCTGGGCCCCAGGATCGCCTTCAGGCCAATGTGAGGACCGTCTACCCGTGAAACGCGAGAGGCGGGCACCGGATTTCTCCGGGCCCGCCTCCGCGGTGTCGTGCCGGTGTGGACCGGGCTGCTGCGGTCTTTCTAGACCGTGAGCAGCGCCTCCAGCGGGGCACCGTTCAGAGCCGGTTCCAGGCGGGCGCGGCCGCTGAGGAAGCCGAGCTCCATGAGGACGGCGAGACCCGCGACCTCCGCGCCGGCCCGGCGGATGAGCTGGACCGAGGCCTCGGCGGTGCCGCCGGTGGCAAGGACGTCGTCGACGACCAGGACGCGGTCGTCGGCGCTGAGGTCCTCAGCGTGCACCTCGATCTCCGCCGAGCCGTACTCCAGGTCGTAGGCCTGGCCGAGGGTGGCTCCGGGGAGCTTGCCCGCCTTGCGTACGGGGATGAAGCCGAGGCCGGCGCGGACGGCGACCGGAGCGCCGAGGATGAAGCCCCGGGCCTCCAGGCCGACGACTTTGGTGGCACCGGTGCGCTCGGCGATCTCGGCGAGGGCGTCGGTGAGCGCGGTGAACGCCGCCGGGTCCGCCAGGAGCGGGGTGATGTCCTTGAACATCACGCCCGGCTCCGGGTAGTCCGCCACGTCCCTGATGCGGCTGAGCAGCAGCTCCCTGATGTCGGTCATCGGCGCTTCCCCGAGGGACGGCCACGGCCCCGGGTGCGGGACGCGGGCTGGTTGCGCGGGCCGACGACCGCGGGTGCGGCGTCCTCGGGCTCGCCCTCGTACGACTCGTCGTCGCCGTGGACCTCGGTCTCGCCCTGGGCGGCGGACTGGGCCCGCTTGGCGAGGACGCGCTTCCTCAGGGCCTTCAGCTGCGGCTCGCGCTCCTTGAGGTCGGCGACGAGCGGCGTGGCGATGAAGATCGAGGAGTACGCACCGGCGGCCAGGCCGACGAACAGCGACAGCGAGATGTCGTTCAGCATGCCGGCGCCGAGGACACCGCCGCCGATGAACAGCAGGCCCGCCACCGGCAGCAGCGCGACCACCGTGGTGTTGACGGAGCGGACCAGGGTGCTGTTGATCGAGCGGTTGGCGACGTCGCTGTAGGTCCAGCGGGTCTGTTTGGTGATGTCCTTGGTCTGTTCCTTGAGGCTGTCGAAGACCACGACCGTGTCGTAGAGCGAGTAGCCGAGGATGGTCAGCAGACCGATCACCGTGCCGGGCGTGACCTCGAAGCCGACGAGGGCGTAGATGCCGACCGTGATGGTGATGTCGTGGATCAGTGCGACGAACGCGGCGAGCGCCATGCGCCACTCGAAGGCGATCGCCAGGTAGATCACCACGAGGACCAGGAAGATCCCCAGGCCCTGCCAGGCCTTGTTCGCGATCTGCTCGCCCCAGCTGGGGCCGACGAGCTCGGCGTTGATCTGCTCCGAGTCGACCTTGAGGTCGTCGGCGAGCGTGTTCTTGATCGTGTTCGCCGCGTCGGTGTCGATGCCGGCGACCTGGATGCGCAGGCTGCCGTCACCCAGCTTCTGGACGATCGCGTCGTGGCCTGAGGCCTGTTCCGCGTACTCCTCCGCCTGGGACACCGAAGCGCTGGTGTTCTTCGGCGTGTTGAAGACGGCGCCGCCCTCGAACTCGATGCCCATGTTCAGGCCGCGGACCGTCAGGCCGACGATGGCCGTGATCGTGATCAGGATGGACAGGCCGTACCAGATCTTGCGGTTCTTGACGAAGTCGTAGCCGACCTCGCCACGGTGCAGCCGGGCGCCGAGGTTGCCGAGTTTCGACATCTCAGGCCTCCTTGGGGTCGACGGGGACGGCGGGACGGCGGGTGCGGCGCAGCGGTGGCTGCGCCCCCAGGCTCTTCGGGTCGAGGCCGGACCACTTGTGGCCGTTCGCGAAGAACGGGCGGCGGGCCATCAGCGTCAGCAGCGGCTTGGTGAAGAGGAACACGACGACCACGTCGAGCAGGGTGGTCAGGCCGAGCGTGAACGCGAAGCCCTGGACCTTGCCGACGGTGACGATGAAGAGCACCGCGGCGGCGAGGAACGACACGAAGTCGGAGACCAGGATGGTGCGCCGGGCACGCGGCCAGGCCCGCTCGACGGCGGGGCGCAGCGAGCGGCCCTCCCGGATCTCGTCTCGGACGCGTTCGAAGTACACGATGAACGAGTCCGCGGTGATGCCGATCGCGACGATGGCACCGCACACGGCCGGCAGGTTCAGCGCGAAGCCGATGGTCGGGCCGAGCAGGGCCATGAGCGTGTAGGTGAGCGCGGCGGACACCAGCAGCGAGAGGATCGCGATGAACGACAGGCCGCGGTAGTAGGCCAGCAGGTAGATGACGACCAGCGCGAGACCGATCGCGCCTGCGATCAGGCCGGCGTTCAGCTGGTCACCGCCCAGCGCGGCGGTCACCGTCGTCATGCTGTCCACCTTGAAGGTCAGCGGCAGCGCACCGTACGACAGCATGTTGGCGAGTTCCTGGGCGGACTGCTGGGTGAAGTTGCCGGAGATCTCCGCATTGCCGCCGGTCAGGGCCTGCCGCACGTACGGGTCGGAAACCACGTCACCGTCGAGGACGATCGCGAACTGGTTCTGCGGCGACTGGTTCTGCGCCAGCTTGCCGGTGATGGCCGCGAACTTCTTGGCGCCCCCGTCGGTGAAGTCCATGGTGACCGTCCAGCCCGCACCGGTCTGGGTGTTCAGGACGGCCTGGGCCTTGTCGACGTCGGTGCCGTCGACCTCGGCGGGGCCGAGGATGTACTTCTGCCACTGACCCTGCGCGTTCTTGCCGCAGGCCAGGGTGGGCTGGGAGGCCTTGACGCCGTCGCCCACGGTGGAGCGGGTCTTCTCGTTGGTGCAGTCGAGCTTGGCGTACTGCTCCTGGAGCTTGCTCGGGTCGTCACCCGCGGCGCCGCCGGACGCGGACGGGGAGGGGCTGGCCTTCGCCTTGTCCGAGGCGCTCGCGGACGGCGTCGCGTCGGCCTTCAGCGCGTCCGTGACCGCGCGGCCCTGGGTGCTGGGAGAGGCGGACGGGGAGGCGGAGTCCTTGTCGGTCGCCTCGGGCTTGTCGGTGGCCTTGCCGGACGGCTGGTCCGAGGGGCTTCCCGTGGGGCTCGGCGAGGGGCTGGCCGCGCCGCCGCCGGAGACCTCGGTGACGAGGACCGGGCGGAAGTAGAGCTTGGCGGTGGTGCCGACCTGCTTGCGGGCCTGCTCGGAGTTCGTGCCCTTGGGGATGTTGACGATGATGTTGTCCCGGCCCTGCGTCTGGACCTCGGACTCCTGGACGCCCAGACCGTTGACACGGCGCTCCATGATGGAGACGGCGGTGTCCATGTTGGTCTTGTTGATCGCCGCTTCATTGCCGGCCTCGGGGACCGCGCGGAGCGTGATGCTGGTGCCTCCGGCCAGGTCGATGCCGAGACGCGGGGTGGTGTGCCCCGAGGCGAACATCCCACCGGTGAGCGCCGCGATGGCGATCAGAATCAGGGCCAGCGAGCGCCCCGGCTTGCTCTGGGCGCTCGCGCTCCGGCCCTTTTTAGGTGTGGCCACCTTCTCGTACTCCCTCTCGGGCCACCTCGCTCCGGATCGGCGGACGGGCGGCCATGACATGGTGTCGGGATTCCGTGCGAGCCGGTCGTGTCCCGGGGTGCGCGGGCCCTGCCCGCGCACCCCGGGACACGACTACTTCGCCTCGGAGTCGCCGTCGGTCTTCTTCGGCTCTTCGTCCGTCTTCGCCTCGCCGGCCGGGGCGTCGTCGGCCGGCTCGTCGGCCGCGTCCTTCTTGCCGAGGTCGACGGCCTTGTCGTCAGCGGTGGCGTCGGCGGCGGAGTCGCCGGTCTCGGTGAGGGAGGAGGCGTCGTCCGGGACGATGTCGGCGTCGGACTTCAGGTCGTGCTCGACGCCGTGGACGATGCGGTTGTACTCGTCGTCGGTGAGGACGGCACCGATGGCGTTCTTGGCGAAGAGGAGCTCGACGCCCGGACCGGCGTCGACGAGGACGGTGTCCTCGTTCACCTCCTTGACCGTGGCGTACATGCCCCCGATGGTGCGGACACCGCTGCCGGGCTGCATTTGGTTCCGCATCTCCACGGCCTGCTGCTGCTTCTTCTTGGCCGACCGGGTCATCAGGAACATGGCCCCGATGAGCACGATGAACGGGAGGAGGGTCAGGAGACTCACGGGTCGGTACTTCCTTCACACGACCGCGCTGTGAGCGGCCAGATGGTTGGGGGTGTGTACGCCGCCGACAAAGGCGGCATCGGCGGAGTCTAAGCGAGTCCGCGCGCATGGAACAACGCTCAGCATGGCACCGGGGTTCCTGCTCCGGCCACTGACCTCGCCGCCTGGGAGCCGTGACGGCGCCGTCACGCCCCGAACAGGTCCTGTTGTCCGTTTCCGGCGGTCTGGGAGCGGGGCGGGGTGAGGCCGAGATGCGCCCATGCGGCGGGGGTGGCGACCCGGCCGCGCGGGGTGCGGGCCAGGAGGCCCTCCCGGACCAGGAAGGGCTCGGCGACCTCTTCCACGGTCTCACGCTCCTCCCCCACCGCGACCGCGAGCGTGGACAGGCCGACGGGGCCGCCGCCGAACAGCTTGAGCAGGGCTTCCAGCACGCCCCGGTCGAGGCGGTCGAGGCCGCGGGCGTCCACCTCGTAGACGGCGAGAGCGGCCTCGGCGATGTCCCTGGTGATCAGTCCGTCGGCCTTGACCTGCGCGTAGTCGCGGACGCGGCGCAGCAGGCGGTTGGCGATGCGGGGCGTGCCGCGGGAACGGCCGGCGATCTCGGCGGCGCCGTCCGGCTCGATCTCGACTTCGAGGAGGTCCGCGGAGCGGTGGATGACCCGCTCCAGTTCGGCCGGTTCGTAGAACTCCATGTGGGCGGTGAAGCCGAAGCGGTCGCGCAGCGGGGGCGGCAGCAGGCCCGCGCGGGTGGTGGCGCCGACCAGAGTGAAGGGGGGCAGCTCCAGCGGGATGGCGGTGGCGCCCGGGCCCTTGCCGACGATGACGTCGACGCGGAAGTCCTCCATCGCCATGTACAGCATCTCCTCGGCAGGCCGGGACATGCGGTGGATCTCGTCGAGGAAGAGGACCTCGCCCTCCTGGAGGGAGGAGAGGATCGCGGCGAGATCGCCGGCGTGCTGGATGGCGGGGCCCGACGTGATGCGGATGGGGGCGCCCATCTCGGCCGCGATGATCATCGACAGGGTGGTCTTGCCGAGGCCGGGGGCGCCGGAGAGCAGCACGTGGTCGGCGGTGGCGCCCCGCGCGCGTGCGGCGCGCAGGACGAGGTCGAGCTGCTCGCGGACCTTCTCCTGGCCGATGAACTCGTCCAGGTCCTTGGGGCGCAGGGCGGCCTCTACGGCCTGGTCCTCACGGTCGGCGGACGCACCGACGAGCCGCTCGGCGGCTTCGGCGTCGGACGTGTCGTCCCAGTTCATGTGATGTGCCTCGGAGGTGTGGGGGTCAGCGGGCGCGGTTCAGGGTCTGGAGGGCGGCCTTCAGCAGCTGTCCCACCTGGGGCGTGCCCTCGGCGGCCTCGGCCTGCGGAGCGACGGCGGTCACGGCCTCGTCGGCCTCCCGGGTCGCGTAACCGAGACCGATCAGGGCGGCGTGCAGCTGGTCGCGCCAGCCCGCGCTGACGGCCGTACCGACGGCGGGTGCGCCGACCGGCGCGCCGAGCCGGTCCTTCAGCTCCAGGAGCAGCTTCTGGGCGCCCTTCTTGCCGATGCCGGGCACGGCGGTGAGTGCCTTCTCGTCGCCGGTGGCGACGGCCCGGCGCAGGGCGTCCGGGCTGTGCACGGCGAGCATGGCCTGGGCCAGCCGGGGACCGACACCGCTGGCCGTCTGGAGCAGCTCGAAGACCTGCCGCTCGTCGTCGTCCGCGAAGCCGTACAGGGTGAGCGAGTCCTCGCGTACGACCAGGGACGTGTGCAGCTTGGCGGGCTGGCCCATGCGGAGTGTGGACAGCGTGTTCGGCGTGCACTGGACGGCCATGCCGACGCCGCCGACCTCGACGACCGCGGCGTCCGGAGCGAGTGCGGCCACTGTGCCGCTGACGAAGGCGATCATGCCGTACGGCCTTTCGGTGCTTTGGCGGTGTGCAGGGCGACGGCCTGCTGGAGTCGGTTCTGCGCGGGGGCGCGCCAGATGTGGCAGATGGCGAGGGCGAGGGCGTCGGCCGCGTCGGCGGGCTTGGGCGGTGCGGCGAGCCGGAGCAGGCGGGTGACCATCGCGCCCACCTGGGCCTTGTCCGCCCGGCCGCTGCCGGTGACGGCGGCCTTGACCTCGCTCGGGGTGTGCAGCGCCACGGGGATGCCGCGCCGGGAGGCGCACAGCAGGGCGACGGCGCTGGCCTGGGCGGTGCCCATCACCGTACGGACGTTGTGCTGGCTGAAGACGCGCTCCACGGCGACGAACTCCGGCCGGTGTTCGTCCAGCCACTGCTCTATGCCCTGCTCGATGGCGACCAGGCGATGGCCGAGGTCCGCGTCGGCGGGGGTCCGGACGACGCCGACGCCGATCATGGTGAGCGGCCGTCCGGCGACGCCCTCGACGACGCCCACACCGCACCGGGTCAGTCCCGGGTCCACCCCCAGCACGCGCACGCGCCCTCCCTCTCGCTCACCTGTTTGTGCAGGCTATCGGGTGCCACCGACAACGCGACGGGCCGACGGGGTGTGTCCCGTCGGCCCGTTGGTCCTGCGGAGCCCGCGGCGGCGTTACGCGCCGACCTTCTCCATGACCTCGTCGCTCACGTCGAAGTTGGCGAAGACGTTCTGCACGTCGTCGCTGTCCTCCAGCGCGTCGATCAGCTTGAAGATCTTCTTGGCGCCCTCCTCGTCCAGCTCGACCTGCATGGTCGGGACGAAGTTGGCGTCGGCGGAGTCGTAGTCGATGCCGGCGTCCTGGAGGGCGGTGCGGACCGCGACCAGGTCGGTGGCCTCGCTGATGACCTCGAAGGTCTCGCCGAGGTCGTTGACCTCCTCGGCGCCCGCGTCCAGCACGGCGGCCAGCACGTCGTCCTCGGTCAGCTCGCCCTTGGGGACGATCACGACGCCCTTGCGGTTGAAGAGGTACGACACCGAGCCGGGGTCGGCCATGGAGCCGCCGTTGCGGGTCATGGCGACGCGGACCTCGGAGGCGGCGCGGTTGCGGTTGTCGGTGAGGCACTCGATGAGCACGGCGACACCGTTCGGGCCGTAGCCCTCGTACATGATCGTCTCGTAGTCGGCGCCGCCCGCCTCCAGGCCCGCGCCGCGCTTGACCGCGGAGTCGATGTTCTTGTTGGGGACCGACGACTTCTTCGCCTTCTGGATGGCGTCGTAGAGCGTCGGGTTGCCCTCGGGGTCGGCGCCGCCCATCCGGGCCGCGACCTCGATGTTCTTGATCAGCTTCGCGAAGAGCTTGCCGCGCTTGGCATCGATGACGGCCTTCTTGTGCTTCGTCGTGGCCCATTTAGAGTGGCCGGACATCTGCCTGTCTCCTTCGCGTAACCCATCTCAGCAACGAACGCAGGAATCCTACAAGGACTCGGCAGTCCGGTTCGCGCGCACCATGTCGACGAAGAGGGCGTGCACGCGGTGGTCGCCGGTCAGTTCCGGGTGGAACGACGTGGCCAGCGCGTTGCCCTGACGGACCGCGACGATGTGGCCGTCGTGCTCGGCGAGCACCTCGGCCCCGGCGCCGACGGACTCGACCCAGGGGGCGCGGATGAAGACGCCCTCCACCGGGTCGCCCTCGACGCCCTTGACACCGACGGCCGCCTCGAAGGACTCGTTCTGCCGGCCGAAGGCGTTGCGGCGCACGATCATGTCGATGCCGCCGACGGTCTCCTGGCCCGAGCGCGGGTCGAGGATCTTGTCGGCGAGCATGATCATGCCGGCGCAGGTGCCGTAGACGGGCATGCCGTCCCGCACGCGCGCGCGGAGCGGGCCCATCACGCCGAACAGGACCGCCAGCTTGGAGATGGTGGTGGACTCGCCGCCGGGGAGGACGAGGCCGTCCACCTCGGCGAGTTCTTCGGGGCGCCGCACCGGCCTGGCCACGGCATCGGCCGCGGCCAGGGCGACGAGGTGCTCCCGTACGTCGCCCTGGAGGGCCAGGACGCCGATCACAGGTGCTTCACTCATGGGTGTTACCAGCCGCGGTTGGCGTAGCGCTCGGTCTCGGGGAGGGTGTCGCAGTTGATGCCGACCATGGCCTCGCCGAGGTTGCGGGACGCATCCGCGATGATCTTCGGGTCGTCGTAGAAGGTGGTGGCCTTCACGATGGCGGCGGCGCGCTTGGCCGGGTCGCCGGACTTGAAGATGCCGGAGCCGACGAAGACGCCCTCGGCGCCGAGCTGGCGCATCAGGGCCGCGTCGGCCGGGGTGGCCACGCCGCCCGCGGAGAACAGCACGACCGGCAGCTTGCCGAGCTCGGAGACCTCCTTGACGAGCTCGTAGGGGGCGCGCAGCTCCTTGGCGGCGGCGTACAGCTCGTTGTTGTCGAAGCCGCGCAGCTTGGCGATCTCGTTCTTGATCTGGCGCAGGTGGCGGACGGCCTCGACGACGTTGCCGGTGCCGGCCTCGCCCTTGGAGCGGATCATCGCGGCGCCCTCGGCGATGCGGCGCAGGGCCTCGCCCAGGTTGGTGGCGCCACAGACGAACGGCGTGGTGAAGGCCCACTTGTCGGAGTGGTTGACCTCGTCGGCCGGGGTGAGGACCTCGGACTCGTCGATGTAGTCGACGCCGAGGGACTGCAGCACCTGGGCCTCGACGAAGTGGCCGATGCGGGACTTGGCCATGACCGGGATCGAGACGGCGTCGATGATGCCCTCGATCATGTCCGGGTCGGACATGCGGGCCACGCCGCCGTCCTTGCGGATGTCGGCCGGGACGCGCTCCAGGGCCATGACGGCGACGGCGCCCGCGTCCTCGGCGATCTTCGCCTGCTCCGGCGTGACGACGTCCATGATGACGCCGCCCTTGAGCTGCTCGGCCATACCGCGCTTCACACGGGCGGTGCCGGTCTCGGGGGCCTGGGAGTTGGGGGACGTGGTGGACACGGGTGACCTCGCTACGGAAAGGGGAATCCTGCAGCACCGAGGAAACGTGAGGGGCCAGGCCACAGCAAGGGCCAATGGGAACGCTGTGGATCGTTTTCCGGCGGACGGCCGCGGAACGGTGGGTGAACGGGGGCTCAGGCGGCCCGGTCCGCCAGGGCCGCCGGAGGCTCGTCGTCCATTTCGAAGGCCATGGGGAACGGGGCGTGGCCCGCCAGGCGGAACCAGCGGACCTTGCGGTGCCGGCGCAGGGCACGGGCGGCCCGTACGGCGTCGTTGTGGAAGCGGCGGGCCATCGGGACGCGCCGCACCGCCTGCGCGAGCTCCTCGGCGGCCTCCTCGCCCCCGGGCGCCTCCCGCACCGCCTCCACCTGCTGGATCTCCCCGAAGACCGCCCGCAACGCCTGGCTCAGCTCGCTCTCGGCGACCTCCCGCTGTTCCTCCTCCGCCTGCCGGGCGGCGTGTGCGGCCTCGTAGAGGACGATCGAGGCGGCCGGATCCAGGACCCCCGACGTCGCCAGTTCCTGCGCGACCGAGGCCCGGCGCAGCAGCTGCGCGTCCAGGGCGGCGCGGGCGGCGTCGATCCGGGCGTGAAGACGGTCGAGACGGCCGGCGGTCCAGCTCAGATAGAGCCCGACCGCGACCAGGGCCACGGCGATCCAGATGAGAGTGGTGGTCACGGGCGGCAAGGCTAGCGGCACGACCGGACCGTCGGTTCACCCCGCCCTGCCCGGCGCTGCTGGATCACGTCAGTCCCGGGCGAACCCCAGCCTCGCCCACAACCCCGTCACCCGCTCGTCCTCGGCCACCGCCGCCGCGCCCGCCGTCACCGTCTCGTAGACGGACAGGATGTCCGCGCCGACGGTCGACCAGTCGAAGCGCCGCACGTGGGCGCTGCCCCGCTCGCGCAGTTCCGCGCGCCGGGCCGGGTCGGCCAGCAGGCGTACGGCCGCGTCGGCCAGGGCGTCGGCGTCCTCGTTGGGGAACAGTTCGCCGGCCTCTCCCCGGTCCAGGACCTGGGCGAAGGCGTCCAGGTCGGAGGCGAGGACGGGGGCTCCGGCGGACATGGCCTCGACCAGAATGATCCCGAAGCTCTCGCCGCCCGTGTTGGGCGCGACGTACAGGTCGACGCTGCGCAGGAAGCGCGCCTTGTCCTCGTCGCTGACCATGCCGAGGAACTCGACGCGGGAGCGCAGCTCGGCGGGCAGTGTCTCCACCGCCTCCTTCTCGTCACCTCGCCCGGCGACCAGCAGCCGGGTCTGCGGGCGGGCGGCGAGGATCTTCGGCAGGGCCTTCATCAGCACCGGCAGGCCCTTGCGGGGCTCGTCGATGCGCCCTATGAAGCCGATCGTGTCCCCCTGCCACTCGGCCTTGGGCTCGGCCTTGGCGAAGAAGTCGACGTCGACGCCGTTGGGGATCACCACCGCGTCCCCGCCGAGGTGCTCCACCAGCGTGCGGCGGGCGTACTCGCTCACCGCGATCCGCGCGCTGATCTTCTCCAGGGCGGCCTGGAGGATGGAGTACGCGGCGATCATGGCCCGGGAGCGCGGGTTGGACGTGTGGAACGTGGCGACGATCGGTCCCTGGGCCGCCCAGCAGGTCAGCAGGCCCAGCGAGGGCGAGGTCGGCTCGTGGATGTGGATCACGTCGAACGCGCCGTCGTGCAGCCAGCGGCGCACCCGGGCGGCGCTCAGGAAGCCGAAGTTGAGCCGGGCCACCGAGCCGTTGTACGGCACCGGCACCGCGCGGCCGGCCGAGACGACGTACAGCGGCAGGGGCGTGTCGTCGTCGGCCGGGGCGAGGACGGACACCTCGTGGCCGAGGCGGAGGAAGTACTCGGCCAGGTCGCGGATGTGGAACTGGACCCCGCCCGGTACGTCCCAGGAGTACGGGCAGACGATGCCGATCCTCACGACGTCCCCTTCGCGGGGTCGAGATCCGCGAGCCACAAGCGCTGCAGCATGTGCCAGTCCTCCGGATGGTCGGCGATCCCCGTGGCGAAGGCGTCGGCCAGCGCCTGTGTCATGACCGACGTCTTCTCGGCGCGCGTGCCCGACTCGGGCACCTCGACGGGCGGGTGGACACGGCCCCGCATCACGGGCGAGTCGTCGTACCAGAGGGTGACGGGGAGCAGCAGGGCGCCCGTCTGCTGGGCGAGCAGGGCCGGTCCGGCCGGCATCCGGGCCGTGTCGCCGAAGAAGCCGACCTCGACGCCGGAGGCGGACAGGTCACGGTCGGCGACCAGGCAGACCAGGCCGCCCTCGCGCAGCCGCCGGGCGAGGGTGCCGAAGGCGGTGCCGCCGCTGTGCGGCAGGACCTCCATGCCGAGGCCCTCGCGGTAGGCGACGAACCGGTCGTACAGCGACTCGGGCTTCAGGCGCTCGGCGACCGTCGTGAAGGGGATGCCCAGCTTGGTGGTGACCCAGGCGCCGGCGAGGTCCCAGTTGGCCAGGTGGGGCAGGGCGAGGATGACGCCCTTGCCTGCGGCCAGTCCCTCGGTCAGGTAGTGCAGGTCCTTGCCGACGAAGCCGCCCTCGATGCGCTCCCTGCTCCAGGCGGGGAGGCGGAAGGACTCCATCCAGTAGCGCAGGTACGACCGCATACCCGCGCGCGAGAGCTCGGCGAGGCGCTCGGGGCCCGCGCCGGGCACCACGCGCGCGTAGTTGCTCTCCAGCCGCTGTACGCCCTTGCCGCGCTGCTTCCAGGCGAGGTCGGCGATGGTCTGCCCGAGCCGTACGGCGACGGGCTCGGGGAGCTTCTTGACCGTGCTCCAGCCGAGGCCGTACAGCGCGTCCGTCAGCCGGTCCTGTGCGCTCACGTGGCCGCCTCGCTCCCGTGAGAGGCGTTCTCGTTGTTCTGCTCGCCCTCATTGTCGTCCTGCTCGACGGCCTCGGCCTCGGCCTCCGCGGACTCGCGGCGGACCGTGACGACCCGCTGGATCAGCGTGACGAGGCTGCCCACGGCGACGATCCACAGCGCGACCGGCAGCAGGTACTGGATGCCCGGGACACCGAACGCGTGCAGGCCCGCGAGGCCGGCCGCGACCAGGGAGATCACCAGCCGCTCGGCCCGCTCGACCAGTCCGTTGACGGCGACCGGCAGACCGATCGACTCGCCGCGGGCCTTGGTGTAGGACACCACCTGGCCGCTCGCCAGGCAGAAGATCGAGACGGCGCACAGGACCAGGTCGTCGCCCCCGCCGGCGTACCAGAGGATGAAGCCGCCGAAGATCGCGCCGTCGGCGACCCGGTCGAGCGTGGAGTCCAGGAAGGCGCCCCAGCGGCTGGAGCGGCCGAGCTGGCGGGCCATGTTGCCGTCGACGAGGTCGGAGAACACGAACAGCGTGATCACGACCGTGCCCCAGAAGAACTCACCCCTGGGGTAGAAGACCAGCGCGCCCGCGACCACACCGGCCGTGCCGATGAGCGTGACGGTGTCGGGGCTGACGCCCCGTCGGATCAGAAACGCGGCGAACGGTGTGAGAACACGCGTGAAGAATGCACGCGCGTACTTGTTCAGCATGGCCTTCCCGAGGGTCGGTGTCGCCGTCTGGCCCCTGCTGGCCACCGGCTGGCCCATCGTAGCCACGCGCGCGTGCGGGTGACGGGCGGGACCCGAGGCCCGTGTCACGGCGCACCGGTGCGCGGGGCCGGGCGCGAACACGTCCTTCGTATGGACGCACCGTGACGGGAGTGGGAAGGTCGAATAACCGCGGGCGTCGCCGGAGCCGCACCGCACGCGGATCCCGCGTGTCCGCGCCCACAGTGACCTCACCGTGCACGGGAGGCAGGATCATGGGCGACAAGGCACAGACACACCCTGGGGCCGCCGGCAGGGCACAGGCGGCCGACCACCCCCAGTCCGTACGGAATGTGGTGCTGGTCGGCCACTCCGGATCGGGCAAGACCACGTTGGTGGAGGCCCTCGCGCTCACGGCGGGGGCAGTGAACCGGGCGGGCCGCGTGGAGGACGGCGGCACCGTCTCCGACTATGACGAGATCGAGCACCGGCAGCAGCGCTCCGTGCAGCTCTCCCTGGTGCCCGTCGAGTGGGACGGCATCAAGGTCAATCTCCTCGACACCCCCGGATACGCCGACTTCGTCGGTGAGCTCAGGGCCGGTCTGCGAGCGGCGGACGCGGCCCTCTTCGTCGTCTCGGCCTCGGACGGCGTGGACGGCTCGACCCGCATGGTGTGGGAGGAGTGCGCGGCCGTGGGCATGCCACGGGCCATCGTCGTCACGCACCTGGAGGCGGCGCGCGCCGACTTCGAGGAGATGACGCGGATCTGCGCGGAGGCCTTCGGCGCGGACGATCCCGACGCGGTCCTGCCGCTCTACCTTCCGCTGCACGGCCCGCAGGCGCCGGACGGGCACGCGCCCGTGACCGGCCTGATCGGGCTGCTGTCGCAGAAGCTGTTCGACTACTCGACCGGCGAGCGCAAGGAGTCGGAGCCGGGCGAGGACCAGCTGCCGCTGATCGAGGAGGCCCGCAACCGGCTGATCGAGGGGATCATCTCGGAGAGCGAGGACGAGACCCTCATGGACCGCTACCTCGGCGGGGAACCGATCGACGTCAAGACGCTGATCGAGGACCTGGAGCGGGCCGTGGCACGCGGGGTCTTCTTCCCCGTCCTGGCCGCCGCCCCCGCTGCCGAGGGCTCCCGGCAGGGACTCGGCACGGTGGAGCTGCTGGAGCTGATCACCCGGGGTTTCCCCACGCCGCTGGAGCACGAGACGGTGCGGGTGACGACCATCGACGGCAAGCCGCGCGAGCTCAAGCCGTGCGACCCGGGCGCACCGCTGGTCGCGGAGGTCGTGAAGACCTCCTCGGACCCGTACGTCGGCCGGCTGTCGCTGATCCGCGTGTTCTCCGGCACCCTGCGCGCCGACCAGACGGTCCACGTCTCCGGGCACGGCCTGGCCGACCGCGGACACGAGGACCACGACGTCGACGAGCGGATCGGCGCCCTGTCCACCCCGTTCGGCAAACAGCAGCGCCCGGTGTCGCACGTCATCGCGGGCGACCTGGCGTGCGTGGCCAAGCTCAGCCGCGCCGAGACCGGGGACACCCTGTCCTCGAAGGACGACCCGCTGCTCATGGAACCGTGGCAGATGCCCGACCCGCTGCTGCCGCTGGCCATCCAGGCGCACAGCAAACCGGACGAGGACAAGCTCTCGCAGGGCCTGGCCCGGCTGGTCGCCGAGGACCCGACGATGCGGCTCGAACAGAACCAGGACACCCACCAGGTGGTCCTGTGGTGCCTGGGCGAGGCGCACGCGGACGTCGCCCTGGAGCGGCTGCGCAGCCGCTACGGCGTCCAGGTCGACGTCGTGCCGCACAAGGTGTCGCTGCGCGAGACGTTCGCGACCAAGGCGGCCGGGCGCGGCCGGCACGTCAAACAGTCCGGTGGGCACGGGCAGTTCGCCATCTGCGAGATCGAGGTGGAACCGCTGCCGGGCGGCTCGGGCGTCGAGTTCGTGGACAAGGTGGTCGGCGGCGCGGTGCCCCGGCAGTTCATCCCGTCGGTGGAGAAGGGCGTACGGGCCCAGGCCGCCAAGGGAGTCGCCGCCGGGTATCCGCTCATCGACGTCCGCGTGATCCTCCTCGACGGCAAGGCGCACTCGGTGGACTCCTCCGACGCCGCGTTCCAGACGGCCGGCGCGCTCGCGCTGCGGGAGGCCGCGGCCGACGCGAAGATCCATCTGCTGGAGCCGGTGGCCGAGGTGTCGGTGCTGGTCGGCGACGATTTCGTGGGCGCCGTGATGAGCGACCTGTCGGGGCGGCGCGGCCGGGTGCTCGGCACCGAGCAGACACCCGGCGGGCGCACCCTGATCCGGGCCGAGGTGCCGGAGGTCGAGATCGGTCGCTACGCGATCGAGCTGCGGTCGATGTCGCACGGCACGGCGCGCTTCAGCCGCCGGTACGTACGGCACGAGCCGATGCCGCAGCAGGTCGCGGACCGGGTCCGTGAAGAGGAGCGCAAGGCCTCCTAGTTGGGGCCGGAGGGGGCCAAGGGGCCCTCGTGAGGGCTCCTTCCGCACAGGCGGGCGGTTCACCACACCGCCCGCCGACGGATGTCGGTGCCTGCGGATACGCTGATGACCTGATCAACAGGTGTGCGAAGCGCGGAAGTCGGGAAGGCCGCTTGATGCGGAAGCGGCAGCGATGGGGGCGGCAGTGACGGACGGATTCGACTTCAGCCCAGGGGCCCAGGTGCCTCTGGCGGGATCTGCTGGCCAGACGGCGGCGACCTACGCGCTGGCCGCGGCGGCGTACCGGGACGACGAGGTCACCAAGATCCTGAACGCCGACAACGAATGGCACCAGTCGAAGGTCACACCGCCGCGCTCCTGGGCGAAGATCTTCCGCCCCAACTTCGGCGAGGCCTTCTCCCGCGCCGTCATCGACCGCATGCTCGGCGCCGGGCGCAAGCCGGTCATCCAGTCCTTCGGCATCGAGCCCCAGGTCGTCGTGGAGCACTGCCTGGCGGCCCACCGCATCCGCCGCGAACGCGACAACCGGCTCTCGGCGATCACGGTGATCTGCGGAGTGCTCTTCCTGCCGGGCTTTTTCGTGTGGCTGCTGGTGTTCACGCTGCGCACCACCATGACCAAGCGCGAGGACAAGCGCGCCGGTGCCCTCGCCACGACCCTGCTGGTCGCGGTGGGCGCGCTCGCCGTGCTGTTCCTGCTCCGTATGCCGTTCACGGGCTTCTGGGCCTGGTACGCGCGCGCGGCGATCATCATGCCGGTCGTCGGCTGGTTCTGGGCCAAACACGTCTGCGAGCGGACGGCCCTCGACCTGCGGGAGCGCTGGTCGAGCATGCTGTCGGGCGGCGGTGTCGGCGCCAAGATCCCCGAGGCCGTTCCGGGCAACCCCGGCGACGCGGCCGAGCAGGTCCGCAAGGAGCTGGCGCGCCTGAGCGCCGAGCAGCGGTCCAACTCCGTCTTCTACGCCGGGCCCAAGGGCATACTCGGCATGGGCACGCGGTGGGGCAGCTGGCAGCTGGCCGAGGAGCTGGTGTCCGCCGAGCCGGGCAAGGACTTCCACCCCTTCCGCAGCTGGGACGTCATCGTGGCGATCCAGGGCGGCCTGGGCATGCTGGAGCGCACGTCCATCAACACCGGCGGCTTCACCAAGCCGTCCATCACGCACTGGATCGTCACGCCGGTCGGCGAGAAGGCGACGGAGGTCTCCCGGCCGAGCGGCGCGGACGTCGACGCGTACACGGTCCGCACGCACGCCATACAGGAGATCTGCAACAAGCAGCAGTTCGGCAGCGGCGACCGGCACTATCTCGGCGTGCAGTGGACCCTCTGGGACGGCCATCTGGTCATCACGATGCTGATCACGGTGACGGTGCTGCACAACACCCTGCGCATCGAGGTCACCGGGCACGCCCTGGGGCCGGTCAACTCCCTGTTCAACGAGAAGCCCGCGGCCAAGGAGAAGACGGTCCAGAAGGCCTTCCGCTTCTGGGAGACCCGCACCGTGAAGATGCCCCTGATCGACGCCGACGAGGTGGTACGGCTGGCCGCGCGCGCCCCGCTGACCTGGTATCCGCCGCTGCTGAACTGGCTCGGCGGCAGCCTGACGCTGCCGGAGCCGTTCGGTCTGCGGCACGCGTGGGCGGACCAGCCGTGGCGGCATCGGTTCATGGCGGACGATGCGTTGCGCGCGGCTACGCCTGTGTTGCGCGTGGTGCATGCGGCGGCGTTGAAGGTGCTGCGGGAGAACGGGGTCGATGTGGAGAAGTTCGGGTCCAGGTCGGCGGCGCTCAGTGGGGCGGTGCAGGAGGCTTCGCCCAAGAAGGCGGATGTGTACGACGCCTAGAAGGCGTCGAGTTGCCGCTGGGGCGGGGGTGGGAGCGCAACACGGCGCTGCGGGGTGCCGCCCGCGCCCACCCGTGCCGCCCCAGCGGCACGACTGCCCGCAGGCTAAGCCGTCGGCCAGGCTTCCGCCAGCATCTTCCTCGTGTCCGCCAGCAGTTGCGGCAGCACCCGCGTATGTCCCACCACCGGCATGAAGTTCGTGTCGCCACCCCACCTCGGCACGATGTGCTGGTGCAGGTGCGCCGCGATGCCCGCGCCGGCGACCGAGCCCTGGTTCATGCCGATGTTGAAGCCGTGGGCGCCGGAGGCCGTGCGCAGGGCCGTCATCGCCTGCTTGGTGAGCTCGCCGAGCTCGGCGGTCTCCCCCGCCGTGAGGTCGGTGTAGTCGGCGACGTGCCGGTAGGGCACGGTCATCAGGTGCCCGCCGTTGTACGGGTAGAGATTGAGCACCGCGTAGACCTGCTCGCCGCGCTTGACGACCAGCCCGTCCTCGTCGGACTTGGCCGGGATCGAGCAGAAGGGACAGCCGTCGCCGGCGCCGGGGCCGGTCGGCTTGTTCTCGCCCTGGATGTAGGCCATCCGATGGGGCGTCCACAGACGCTGGAACGCATCCTGCGTCCCCACTCCCAGCTGCTGCTCCGGCTCACTCGTCATGCAGTGCAGCATATGGCGTCGAGCTGGGGGTACGGCAAAGGCCCCCGGGATCTCCCGGGGGCCGTACGCGCTGCGGTCAGGGCGCGGTGACGCCGTGCGGTCAGACCTGCGCCCGCTCCTCGACGACCTTCACGATCTTCGCGATGGCCTCGTCGAACGGGATGCCGTTCTCCTGGGAGCCGTCGCGGTAGCGGAAGGACACGGACCCGTGGGACATGTCCTCGTCACCCGCGATGACCATGAAGGGCACCTTCTGCTTCTGGGCGTTGCGGATCTTCTTCTGCATCCGGTCCGAGGAGGAGTCCACCTCGACACGCAGGCCCTTCTTCCTGGCCGCCGCCGCGAACTTCTCCAGGTACTCGACGTGCGCGTCGCCGATCGGGATGCCGAGCGCCTGGACCGGCGCCAGCCACGCCGGGAAGGCACCCGCGTAGTGCTCCAGGAGCACCGCGAAGAAGCGCTCGATCGAGCCGAACAGCGCGCGGTGGATCATGACCGGGCGGGTCTTGGAGCCGTCCGCGGCCGTGTATTCCAGGTCGAAGCGCTCGGGCAGGTTGAAGTCGAGCTGGATGGTCGACATCTGCCAGGTGCGGCCGATGGCGTCCTTGGCCTGGACGGAGATCTTCGGGCCGTAGAAGGCGGCGCCGCCCGGGTCGGGAACGAGGGGGAGCCCCTGCTTCTCCGCCACCTGGCGCAGCGTCTCCGTGGCCTCCTCCCAGGCCTCGTCCGAGCCGACGAACTTCTCCGGGTCCTTGGTGGACAGCTCCAGGTAGAAGTCGGTGAGGCCGTAGTCGCGCAGCAGGTTCAGAACGAAGGTGAGCGTCTTGTCGAGCTCCTCCGACATCTGCTCGCGCGTGCAGTAGATGTGCGCGTCGTCCTGGGTGAAGCCGCGGGCCCGGGTCAGGCCGTGCACGACGCCCGACTTCTCGTACCGGTACACGGTCCCGAACTCGAAGAGGCGCAGCGGCAGTTCGCGGTAGGAGCGGCCGCGCGCGTCGAAGATCAGGTTGTGCATCGGGCAGTTCATGGGCTTGAGGTAGTAATCCACGCCCTCGTCGAGCTGCATGGGCGGGTACATGCCGTCGGCGTACCAGTCCAGGTGGCCCGAGGTCTCGAAGAGCTTCCCCTTCGTCGCGTGCGGGGTGTAGACGAACTCGTAGCCCTCCTCCTCGTGGCGGCGCCGCGAGTAGTCCTCCATGACCCGGCGGATGATGCCGCCCCGGGGGTGGAAGACGGCGAGGCCGGAGCCGATCTGCTCCGGAATGGAGAACAGGTCGAGCTCGCTGCCGAGCTTGCGGTGGTCGCGCTTCTCGGCTTCGGCGAGGAACTCCAGGTGCGCCTTCAGCTCGTCCTTGGTGGGCCAGGCGGTGCCGTAGATGCGCTGGAGCATGGGGTTCTTCTCGCTGCCGCGCCAGTAGGCGGCCGCGTTGCGCATCAGCTTGAACGCCGGGATCGCACGGGTCGACGGCAGGTGGGGACCGCGGCAGAGGTCCTTCCAGCACAACTCGCCGGTCTTGGCGTCCAGGTTGTCGTAGATCGTCAGCTCGCCGGCGCCGACCTCGACGTCCGCGCCGTCGTCGGAGGAGGCGGCGCCCTTGAGGCCGATCAGCTCCAGCTTGTACGGCTCACCGGCCAGCTCCTCGCGGGCGGCCTCGTCGGTGACCACGCGGCGGGCGAACTTCTGCCCCCGCTTCTGGATCTCCTGCATCTTCTTCTCGATGGCCTTGAGATCCTCGGGCGTGAACGGCTTCTCGACGTCGAAGTCGTAGTAGAAACCGTCCTTGACGGGCGGGCCGATGCCGAGCTTGGCCTCGGGGAAGAGCTCCTGCACGGCCTGTGCCATGACGTGCGCGGTGGAGTGGCGCAGGATGTTCAGGCCGTCCTCGGAGGAGATCTCGACGCCCTCGACCTCGTCGCCGTCGGACAGGGCGTACGACAGGTCCCTGAGCTCGCCGCCCACGCGCGCGGCGATGATCGAGCGCTCGCCGGCGAAGAGCTCGGCGGCCGTAGTGCCCGTCGTCACCACGCGTTCTTCCCGCTCGGAATCGCGCTGGATGATCACACGGACGTCTGACACCGGTCTCTCCTGACTGAAGGTGGGTCGCGGCGCCATACCGGAGCGCGCGCACGAGTATGGATCGTACCGACCCCGGACCGCCCACCGCGAAATCAGTCCCCGCAGTCCCCTCCGCAGGCCTCCTCGAGGAAGGCCGCCATCCCGGCGTTCTCCTGGAGCGCCTTCATGAGGCGGTCCCGCTCGGCGTCGTCGACCTGCACCGGTACGACCCCGTGGGCGCCGGTGAGCCGCCGGAAGCCGCCCCGGCTCTCCAGCCGCCCCTGGACCCGCACCGGCAGTCCGACGAGGTGGGCGTGCCCGGCGATCCGGTAGGCCTCCTCGTCGAGGGTGATCCGGACGTTCGGTACGTCGGCCCCGGCCAGCACCCGCAGCCGTACGGTGCCCTCACCGCGCGGCCCCGACCTGCGCATCCGTACCACCGCTCCCGTGATACGCACCGGTACGGAGGGTTCCTCGCGCAGGTAGCGGGCGCCCGCCTCGCGCAGCACGGGCAGGTCGCCGGGTGAGAACTCGACGGGCTCGGAGGAGGGCGCGCAGCCCTCGGGCACACCGGCGGCCGGGGCCCACTCGACGGCGATCCGGGCGCCCTCCGTGCCCCGGACCAGTGCGACGAGGGCCTCGGTGAACTCGTGGCACACCCCCGCCTCGACCGCTGCGTCGAAGGCGTCCATGCCGCCGGTGGCGCGCTGATAGTCGATGGCCTCCCGGGCGGCGTACAGGGCCTGGTGGAGGCGGACGGCGAGGGGGCGGCCGTCGGCGACGGGCACGAAGGCGGTGAGCCGGCCGTCCGTCGCGGAGCCGACGAGGACGTTGTCCAGGGACGCGGCGGCGGAGCGCCGGTGCCGGGCACCGTGGTAGCCGGCCCGGGCGCGGGTGGCGAGTGCCGCCGCGAGCAGCATGCGGCGGGCGGCGGTGCGCAGCCGGTCCTCGACGGTCCAGGGCGCCGCTCCGGCGGGCCCGGCGGGGACGTCGTGCCACCAGCGGATCTCGTCGCTGGGGACGGCGAGGGAGACGAGGACCTCGCGGGCGGAGGGCGAGCCGCTGCGGGACAGGGCGAGCAGGGCCTCGCCGAGCAGGTCGTCGCTGTCGGGGAAGGCGCGGCTCTCTGGCACCAGCAGGCTCGTGCCGCTGCCGCCGGGGCCGGGCGGGGTCCAGCGGCCGTAGCGGCCCGGGGCACCGCCGCGGCGCTGCCAGCCGTGCCGCCGGAGCAGGGCGCTGAGCACGGCCGGGTCGACGTCCATCAGCTCGGGCGGGCGGCCGTTCCAGCCCGTCGTGTCGACGGGGTGGGGCCGCACCTGCCTGACGGGCTCCTCGGTCGGGCGGTGCGTCACGGTTTCCCTCCCGTCCCGACCCGCGTCATGATCTCGCACAGCGCCCGGTCGTCGAAGATGCGTGAAGTCGGTATCCGCACGGTGGTGCGGCGGCGGCCGGTGATCGGCTGGCCGGCGAGGTTGGTCCAGTAGCAGCAGTGCCTGAGGTCGAGCCGGTCGTGGCCGGCGCTCAGCCAGTCGTCCTGGGCGCGCGGAACCAGCATCACCACCAGGATCTTGTGCACCGACACGGGGGTGCGGGCGAGTTTCGCCAGGTGGTCGTTGTCGAGCGTGAAGGCGAAGGTGCGGCCCGGTGGGTTGGGCGGCACCTGGTATGTGGCCTTGAGCTGCACCTTGATGGTGACCTCGTCGTCGACCGTGTGCCCGGGGGCGCTGTGGCTGACGTGCCAGTCGATGCCGTTGTCGGGGAAGGGCTGGGAGAGCGAGCAGCCGGCGGCCGCCGCGACGGCGTGCAGATAGCCGACCTGGAGTGTCTCCATGCAGGCGGTGGTGGCGAGAGTGCCGCGAGAGGGAGCCGTGCGCTCGGGCAGCAGCCCGCCCCGTTCGGGCTGCGCTATGGCCATGGCCAACAGCCTTCCAGAACAAGTGATTCCCCGCTGCGGGCCGCTGAACTGCGCGGGCCCGTACACCTGTTGTCTCCTTCCGGCGTACGGCGCAAACAGCCCGGGTATCACCGAATCGGGCAGCGGACGGTGCGTCAGCTGCCGAGGGTGAACGAGGGGTTGTGTGGCTATGACGACGTGCTGGTATGAAGGGCCGCTGGCCGCCTTCGACACGGAGACGACGGGCGTGGACGTCGAGACCGACCGCATCGTGTCGGCCGCCGTCGTCGTCCAGGACGCCCCGGGCGTCCGGCCGCGGGTCAGCCGCTGGCTGGTGAACCCGGGCGTGCCGGTGCCCGCCGAGGCGACGGCGGTGCACGGGCTGACGGAGGAACACCTCCAGCGCAACGGCCGGTGGCCGGCGCCGGTGATGTTCGAGATAGCGGAGGCGCTCGCCGAGCAGGCGCACGTCGGCCGCCCGGTCGTGGTGATGAACGCGCCGTTCGATCTGACCCTGTTCGACCGGGAGTTGCGCCGCCATCGCGCCTCGGCCCTGAGCCGCTGGTTCGAGTCGGCGCCGCTGTGCGTGCTCGACCCGAGGGTCCTGGACAAGCATCTGGACCGCTATCGCAAGGGCCGCCGCACGCTGACCGATCTGTGCGCGCACTACGGCGTCGCCCTGGAGGGCGCGCACGACGCGGCGGCCGACGCCGTTGCGGCGCTGGAGGTCACCCGGGCGGTGGGCCGCCGTTTCGCGTCGCGGCTGGAGCGTCTCGGCCCCGGTGAGCTGCACACCCTTCAGGCGGTGTGGCACGCGGCGCAGGCCCGGGGTCTCCAGGCCTGGTTCGCGCGCAGCGGCGTGGAGGAGGCGGTCGATCCGGCCTGGCCGCTGCGTCCGGACCTGCCGGCGGCGGCCTGAGCACTTGGGCAGGAAGCCTGCGCAGGGCATGAAAAAAACCGGTCCGTCTGCGACGGACCGGCTGTTTCCGGTGGGCGATACTGGGTTCGAACCAGTGACCTCTTCGGTGTGAACGAAGCGCTCTCCCACTGAGCTAATCGCCCGGGAACGCACTGAACAATACAGGTCCCGGCACGCTTCCTTCAAACCGCGTCGAGGTGCCTGGCCAGTCCGCGCGCTCCCGCGCGCATCATCAGCCGGTGATTGGCCCGGAAGGCGGGCCGGCACGGCACGGCGAGCCGCCGCAACAGCGGCTTGCGGACCTCGACGAACTGGTCGTACCGCGCCAGAGTCCCCGCCCCCTCCGGCGTGAGCGTCCAGCGTGCCCATCCCTCCATGTCACCGGACAGGGCGATCTCCAGCACGCCGGCCCCGGGATCACGTCGCGCCTCCCGCGCGGTGAAGGTCATGTCGTACGGCAGGACGGAGCGGACCCGGATCACCCCCGTCGTGTCGTCGAGCCGGGTCACCTCCCGGACCTGGCGCCACCACCGGGGGTAGTCCTCGGCGCGCTCCAGCGCCTCGTACACGGTGGCGGGCGGCGCGGGAAGGGCCCACAGACTGCGGAAGCGGTAGCGGTTCCAGTCCATGACCGCAGTCTGCCCACTCAGGGCGGGTTCCGACTGAGTACGCGCCTGAGTATCCGCACTCATGGCCGGCACGGTGACGCGGGCCACACTGCGTGCCATGACGCACCTTCCGCCCCCGGCCGAGGAACTGCGGCTCCTCGACGCCGAACTCCGGCAACTGGACGCCCGCCGGGCCCAGTTGCTGACTCGCCGCGCCTGGCTGATCGCTGCCCTGCAGCAGACGGGGCAGCCGTCGCGGCCCTGGGCGCACCCGCGGACGCCGTCCGCCGCTGCGCCCCGACCGGAGACCGCAGCGCCCAGCGTGCAGAACGTGCTGCTGGTGCTCGGCGGTGTGCTGCTCACGCTCGCGGCAGCGGTGTTCACGCTGGTCAGCTGGGGGGACATGGGGATCACCGGGCGGGCGCTGGTGCTCGGCGCGGTCACGCTGGCCGCGCTCACCGGGCCGGCGCTTCTGCTGAAGCGGGGGCTGCGTTCGACGGCCGAGTCCGTGGCGGGGCTGGGCCTCGCGCTGACCGTCCTGGACGCCTACGCCCTGCACGAGGCCGCTCTCGCCGGGACGGACGGGACGGGGTACGCGGCAGCCGCGGCGGCGGTACTGGCGGGGATCTGGTCGACGTACGCTCTGCTGCCGGCCACGGTCGCGCTGCGGCTGCCCCTGCCCTGTGCCCTGGCGGCGGCCCAGTTCCCGCTGCTGCTGTGGGCCCTGTCGGCCGACGCGGGTCCGTACGTGATCAGCGCCGCGCTGCTGGTGACGGCCGGGCTCGACACGGTGGTGGCGCTGCGGGTGAAAACCCCGTCCGCCCGGGTCACCGCCATGGTCGGGGCGTACGGCGTGGGCACCTGCGGCATCCTGACCGCCGGTTGGCTGACCTTGACGGCTGACGCCCCGAGCGCAGCCGCCCGCGCCGGGGCGCTTCTCCTTCTTGCGGCGGCGATCGCGGTGGGAGCGGCTTGGCCGGGGGCGGGCGCGGGTTCGCTTTCGAGCGCGGGCACGGGCACGGGCACGGGCGAGAGCGCAGGTACGGACGAGAGCGCGAGCACAGGTGCGGGTTCGAGCGAGAGCGCGGCCTGGCAAGGACCGAGCGAGAAGCACGCTCTAGGTCTCGCGGTCGTCTCGGGCCTGCTCGTCGTCGGTGCGTTCGGCGGCGTGGCCCGCTCCTGGTTGCCGGGGATGTGGACGGTTCCGGCCTATCTGGCCTGCGGGATCGCCCTGCTGGCGGCGGTGCGGGCCGGGCGGCTGCCGGACACGGTGCGGCTCGGATCCGCCTGGGCCTCCGGTGCCGTGCAGGCGCTGGCCGTGCTGTGGGCGCTGCCCGTCGTCGCCGTGGTGGTGATGGGGCCGGCCGGATGGATCGGCCGGGTGTGGAGCGGCGCGCCGTCGGACGCCCGGGCCGCCGTGACCGTCGAGGCACCGTGGCCGCCCGACGCGGCGGTGGCTCCCGCCGTGCTGCTGGCCGTCGCGGCCGTTCTCGCTCCAGCGGTCCGTGCGGAGCAGTGGCGTTCACGGGCCCGGATCGGTGCGGCGGGCCTGGCGTGGGCCACGGCACTGACACTTCCGGCGGTCTTCGGGATGCCGTACGTCGCCGGGATGGTCCTCCTGGGAGTCATGACAGCGGCTGCCTTGTACGCGGGCCGGGCCACCGCGTCCACCGCGCGGCTCACCGCCCTCCTGCTCTCCCTGATCACCTCCGTCAGCCTCGCCCTGGTCTCCCTCGCCTCCCAGACCGTGACGCTCGTGGTGCTGTCGGTGCTGACGGCCCTGTTCGCCTCGGCCTCGTGGCGGACGAGCCTCACCTCCGTCACAGCTCCGGCCGCGCTCGTGTACGCCGCCGCTCTGGCCTCGGCGACGGGTGCCGCCGCGGACTGGCCGCCGTCCAGGACCGCCTTGCTGGTCCTGGCCGTTCCCGTGGCCGCCGCCCTGCTGGCGCCGCGTCTCGGTGGGAGTCGGGCGACGGTGCCGGTCGAGGCCGTGGGAGCCGCCGCCGGTCTGCTGGCCGTGGGTCTTGCGGTCACCGATCCACCGCTGCTCGCCCTGGTGCTGGCGTCGTGCGGCGTCATCACCGCGGGCACGGCACTGCGTCCGGACCGCCGTCCCGTCGGCTACGCGGCCACGGCCCTGTTCGTGCTCGCCGCCTGGGTACGCCTGGCCGCGTGGGAAGTCGGCACACCCGAGGCGTACACGCTCCCGGTGACCGTTCCGGCCCTGCTCGTCGGCGCCCTGCGCCGGCACCGCGACCCACAGGTCTCGTCCTGGACGGCGTACGGCCCCGGACTCGCCGCCACACTCGTGCCCAGCCTCCTCACGGCCTGGGGCGACCCGCACTGGACGCGGCCGTTGCTGCTGGGCACGGCGGCACTGCTGGTCACCCTGCTGGGTGCCCGGCACCGCCTCCAGGCGCCGCTGGTGCTCGGCGGCTCGGTGCTGACCCTGGTCGCGCTGCACGAACTCGCCCCGTACGTCGTGCAGGTGACCGGGGCACTCCCCCGCTGGGCGCCTCCCGCCCTCGCCGGACTCCTGCTGCTCGCACTCGGGGCGACGTACGAGCAGCGGATCCGGGACGTCCGGCGGGTGCGGGAGGTCCTGGGGAGGATGAACTAGCCGCCTCCTGCGGAACGGCTACGGCATCTTGTCGCCGACCAGCGCCAGGTTCTGGATGGCCGCCAGGCCGTACAGGGCCGTGGCGTTGGTGGACACCCAGGCCGCCTCGCTGCCGGGGACCAGGGCCGTCGGGCCCTCGATCTTCTTCGTGGACCAGTCGGTGGACTCCTTGTAGTCCCAGGTGTCCCGGCTGTTGTAGAACTGCTGCCACGCGCGTGCGGCCAGCTTGCCGTCGCCCGTCTGGACGGCGGCGTACGCGTCCTGCCGCGAGTGGCCCTGGAACAGCAGCAGGGAGCCGAAGTCGGAGCCGTAACGGGCCTTCTGCTCGGCCTTGGTGGCGTTGAAGTAGCGGCAGTAGTCGAGCCACGCCTCCTTGAACTTCGGCATGTCGACCTGGTCGATCAGCTCGGCGCACAGCTCGACCAGACCGAACATGGCCGACAAGTGCGAGACGCTGACCTTGGGTTCCTTGGCGACGGCGAACCTGCCTGTGTCCAGGTCGTACAGCGCGTCGCCCTGGACGAAGCCGTTGGGCTGGGCGGCGATGGTCTCCATGGTGGACAGGACCCTCGCCCTGGCCTTCTCCCACTTGGGGCCGCGCCGCTCCCACTCGGTGAGCCAGGCCGAGACCAGGCCGCTCCAGTCGGTGCCGAAGCCGATGGACAGGGCGTGGCGGTCGGGGGTGTAGGGCTCGGTGCGGATCTTGCGGAGAGGATCGAGGACGAGGAACGTCTCGTCGGAGTCGACGTTGGCGCGCATGAGGTCGCCGACGCGTTCGTCCGCCGTGAGGAAGTAGTAGTAGCGGCGGTACGTGGTGTTGGCGATGCGCTGCTGCTTGGCACTGTCCGCGTAGTGCTGGACACCGTGCCGGGTGCCGAGGCCCGCCCACTTGCCGAGGTGGTAGACGTCGACCTCGCCGGTGTGCCGGGTCATGGCCTCGGCGAAGCGGAAGATGTCGGCGCGGCCGGAGCGCATGTACGCGAACCACAGCCACAGGTCGGGCGAGAGCTCGGAGTTGTCCCAGGCGTAGCCGCCGACGTCGTAGCACCACTGGTGACGGCTCGGGTCGTAACTGTGCATGATGTCGCCGTAGTCCCAGAAGCCGTACCAACGGCGCATCTCCACCTGGTCCTTGTAATAGGTGAAGAGGAAGTCGAGGTGGTCCTCGATCTTCTCCTTGGCGCTGGTGGAACGGTCCGGCTCGGAGAACAGCTTGCCGAAGACGCCCGCCTTGATGAGCTGCTTGGGCGGGGCGGCGAGCTGCGGGGGCGTCCTGACGGCCTCGACCTGCTGGGCCATGGCCTCGGCGCCGGGCGTGGACTCGTGGGCCCAGAAGAGGAGTTCGCTGGTGCGGGCGATGCCGTACGGGGTGCCGAAGCCGGGCTCGTAGTCCTCGTAGGTGATGTTGAGGCCTTCGATCTGTTCGGGGTAGGTGTCCTGGCCCATGCCGTCGTGGTAGAAGCGCAGGTCCATGGGCTGCGCCTCGGGCGACCAGAGCCAGAGGGTGACCTCGGCCGTGTCGGTCTGGGCGTCGCGGATGTCGAGCTGGGCGGGGAACTTCTCCCAGAAGTCCCTCAGACCGAAGGCGAAGCCGCCGCTCGCGCCGCCCACGTACCCGAAGCCGCTGGCGCGCTTGCCGCCGCCCGCGCCGATCCAGCCGTGGCCCTTCTTGGTCCGCTTGCGGACCGTGAAGCCGTCGGCCGACAACTGGGAGAGGGTGTAGTCGCCCCACTCGGGGATGTACTGCAGGCGGGTGGTGACCCGCTGGTCCCAGGTGGCCGGGTCGGGCAGTTTCTTGCCCTCGAACTGGGCCGTGCGTACGGCCGCTCCCGGGTCGCGGCGCAGGCCGGTGATGCCCTTGACGGCCTCGCGGAGCAGGCCGGTGCCGTCGCCGCCGATGCGGATGTGCCGGTCGTACGCGGCATCCCGCATCGGCACCTGGAAGCGCACGCCGAGCCCGCGGATGAAGTCGCCACTGGCCTTCCCGGGCTCCTGCTTGCCGTCGAAGGTCAGGGTGTGGACCATGCGGAACGACTCGGCGCCCGCGTAGAAGTAGAGCCTGATGGAGAAGGGCAGCCAGCTGCGGCCGCCCTTGCGGTGCTTGCCGTCGATGCGGACGACCGCGCGGACCGGGCCCTCCTGTTCGACGGTGACCTTGTCGACGGCGCCGTCGAAGCGCTCGGTCTTGACCGCGCCCTGGTCCTCGTCCTCGATCTCGGGCTGGCGGATCAGCACGAGCCGGCCGTTCCTGGCGATCTCCGTCGAGCCCCGGGCGACCGACTTGACGATCGTGGAGCCGGACTTGCCGATCTTCGCGGTGATGACGCCGGTGGAGATGTCGATGGTGCCGCCGCGCTTGTCGACGGTGACCTTCTTCTCCGGTGCGGCGGGTGTCCCGGCGGTGAGGGTGAGCTTGCCGTTGCCCGAACCGACCGCGTGCGCGGTCCACTTGAGAGAGCCGTCGGGCCAGTAGGCGATCGGCCACGACTGCAGGGGTACGGCCTTGCCGTCCGCGTCCGTCAGCGCGAACGTCTGGTCTTTCTGGTAGGCGCCCTTCGGCCAGGGGACGCCGACGGTGGAGCCGGGGGCCGCGCCGAGGCCGCCGTCCTCCAGCCAGTCGAGGGTCACCGGGTCGGCGTCGGCGGGCTCGGCTCTGGGGACGGCCTGCGCGTCCTGGGTCCCCAGTGCCCAGCTGAACTGGGCGGCGGCTCCGGCGACGGCGGCCGCCTTGAGGAGGTTTCTGCGGGGGATGGGAGACATAGAGAGGCTGCCTTTCCTTGTCCGTGCGGGAAGCACATCCGTGCGCTGGTCAGGGGCATGACAGTGAGAGGCGCGGCGCCCGGGGCGCCGGCCTGGGACGAGGGCACCGCCGGTCAGCGGTGCCGGTACCGCTCCTCCACGGCGACGGCCGCCGCCGCGACGGCCCCGAGGACGGGGATCGCCAGCGGCGCGGTGAACCAGGCGGACACGGCCACCACGGCCAGCCCGGCGATGATCAGGAAGGACCCGGCCGGGTCGAGGACCGTCCGGCGCCAGGCGGCCGCGAGCAGGGTCCGCCAGCGTGCGTCCGGCTCCCAGACCGCCGCCGCGCGCAGCCCGGCCACGACCAGGCCGATCAGCGCGCACACCCCGACGGCCCCGACCAGCGGCCCGCCGGGAATCCCCGCCCGGACCGCCTGGACGTCCACCCAGACTGCGGCCACCGCCGCCCACCCGGCGAGCCCGGCGAGCCACCCGCCGCGCACGGCCGTACGGAAGTCGGCGACGAACTCCCGCCAGCCACCGCCCTCGTGCGCGGTACGGCGCCGCAGGTGCCGCGCCCCGGCAGCGAAGGCCGCCGGGTACGTCACCACACCCAGCGAGGCCACCGCGATCCACACACCGGTCAGCAGACACTCGGCGAACACACCGAACCGCTCGGCGAAGGCCGACTCCCCCCGTGCCTTCACTCGGGTCCCAGCCATGCTCACCTCAGCCCTTCAGACCGGATGTGGCCATGCCGTCGATCAGATAGCGCTGGAAGGCGAGGAAGAAGGCGAGCACCGGCAGCAGCGCGACCAGCGACATGGCGATCATGCCGCCGTAGTTGGCCAGCCCTTCCTGGTCCACGAACATCTTCAGGCCGAGGGAAACGGTGTACTTGTCGGGCTCGTTGAGGTAGATCAGCGGGCCCATGAAGTCGTTCCAGGAGTTGATGAACGTGAAGATGGCGCTGGTGATCAGGGCCGGGCGGCACAGCGGCAGCATGATCGACCAGTAGATGCGGAAGTGCCCGCAGCCGTCGAGGCGGGCCGCCTCGTCGAGTTCCTTGGGCATGTTGCGCATGAACTGCACCATCAGGAAGACGAAGAACGCCTCCGTGGCCAGGTACTTCCCCAGCAGCAGCGGGGTGTACGTGTTGATCATCCCCATGTTGCGGAACAGCACGTACTGCGGGATCAGCAGCACGTGGTACGGCAACAGGAGGGTGCCGATCATCAGCGTGAACAGCAGATTGCGGCCCGCGAACCTGATCCTCGCGAAGGCGTACGCCGTCAGCGAGCAGGACACCACGATCCCGATCACCGAACCGACCGCGAGGAAGAGCGAGTTGAAGAAGAAGGTGGAGATCGAGATGTCGGCGATGCCGTCGGCGAGGCTCTTGTAGTTGTCGAGTATGGGGTCGCTCGGCAGGAGGTCCAGGCTGCCGACGATGTCCTCGCTCCTCTTGAGGGAGCCGCCGATGACCCAGATCACCGGGTAGAGGATCACCGCGAGGACCAGCAGGGACCCGATGTGCCAGGCGAGGGATCCGGGCAGTTTGTGCCGAAAGCCGCCCGCTCGTGGGGTGGCGTCGGTGGCCTGCGCACTCATCGGGCGCCCTCCTCATAGTGCACCCAGCGCTTCTGGGACCAGAACAGCACCGCCGTCACCAGGGCGACCGCGACGAGCAGCATCCAGGCCATGGCGGAGGCCAGACCCATCCGGCTGTTCTCGAAGCCCTGGACGTAGAGGTAGCAGGTGTAGACCATCGAGCCGTCAGCCGGACCGCAGGCGTTGCCTCCGGCGCCGCCGCCGACGATGTACGCCGAACTGAAGATCTGGAAGGAGTGGATCGTCTCCAGCAGGACGTTGAAGAAGAGCACCGGGGAGATCATCGGCAGCGTGATGTTCCAGAACCGCCGCAGCTTGCCCGCCCCGTCGACCTCGGCCGCCTCGTACAGCTCGCGCGGGACCTGCTTGAGGCCGGCCAGGAAGATGACCATGGGGGCGCCGAACTGCCAGACGGTGAGCGCCACCAGGCTGTAGATGATCATGTCCGGGTCGCCGGTCCAGCCGCCGACGTCGATCCCGAAGATCTTCTGCGTACGGTCCACGATCGCGTCGTCCGAGAAGATCGCCTTCCAGACGATCGCGACGGAGACGCTCGCGCCGATCAGCGACGGCGCGTAGAAGGCGGCCCGGTAGAAGGCCTGCCCGCGCCGTTTCTGGGCCAGCAGCAGCGCCACACCCAGGGCCAAGAGGAGCTTGAGCGGCGTACCGACGACCACGTACCACAGCGTCACCCGCACCGAGTGCTGCCAGCGCGGATCGCCGAACATCTCCGAGAAGTTGTCGAGACCGATCCACTTGGGCGCGTCGAACAGGTTGTAGTCGGTGAACGCGAAGTAGAGCGAGGCGACCATCGGGCCCGCGGTGAGCAGCAGGAACCCGGCGATCCAGGGGGACATGAAGAGATAGCCGGCCAGGTTCTCCCGGCGCCGCCGCCGCTTGAGGGCGGCGGGGCGCTCGGGCTTCACCGGACCGTGCCGCGGCTCGGAGTCCTGGGACAGGCCCTCCATCGCAGGGGCGTGTGTCACGGTGGTTCCCATCAGCTGCCGAGAGCCGTCTTCGACTCGGTGAAGAACTGCTTGACGGCGTCGTCCACCGAGCGCTTGCCCAGGCCGAGTTCCTCACCGATGCGCAGGAACGCGGCCTCACAGATGTCAGCGCCGTTCGGATGCGGGGTGATCGGCTCCAGGACACCCGCCTCGACGAGGGACTCCTCGTAGGCGGCTATCGCCTGGTTGACCGGGTCGTTCGGCTTGTACGCGTCGAACTGGGCCTGCGTCGCGGGCACACCGCGGTCGTATCCCATGATCTTGGCGACCTCGGGGTCGTGGACCATGAAGTCGATGAACTGGGCCACTTCCTTGGGGTGCTGCGTGCGCTTGGAGGCACTGAGCATGAGGGAGCCGAGGTACTGGCCGGTCTTCTTGCCGTCCGTGGTCGGGATGGGAGCCAGGCCGTACTCACTCTTGCCCTCGGAGGTGTAGCGGACGGTGAAGTTGTCCCAGGTGAACTCGCCACCGGAGAGTTCACCTGCGACCGCGGACTTGGGCTTGATCTGGGCGACCTTCTTCTGGTTGGCGTAGATGCCGTCCTCGACACCCTTCTTGGCCTTCGCCCACCAGTCCTTCAGGTCCGCCTCGGTGAACCCGAGCCCGTCCTCGGTGAAGAACGCCTTGCCGTTCTGGCGCAGGTAGAGGTCGTAGAGATACATGACGTTGTACGGGCCGGTGTCACCGGCACGCCCCGTCCTGTCGCGGATCTTCTCCATGGCCGCGTGGTAGTCGTCCCAGGTCCAGCCTTGCTCCGGTTTCACGCCCGCCTTGGTGTAGACGGGCTTGTCGATGACCAGAGCCATCGAGTTGGAACCGACCGGAACGCCGAGGAGCTTGCCGTCGATCTCGCCGAACTTCTCGAGTCCGGCGCGGAATCCGTCCATCCGGAGGTTGCCGGCCTTGACCTGCTCACTGAGATCGAGCAGCACGTTCTTCGCGTCGTATTTGCGCAGGAACCCGATGGCATTCTGGAAGACGTCCGGCGGATTTCCCCCGGAAGCCTGGGTGTTGAACTTCTTCCAGAAGTCGAGATAAGGCTGGAAGTCCGTTTTCACCTTGATCTTCGGGTACTTCTTCTCGAAGAGCGCGATGGTCTTGTTGATGCGCTGGGCGCGGTCCTCCGCACCCCACCACGCGTAACGGATCGTCACCGTCCCGTCCGCGGAGGCTCCTCCGTCGCCACCGCAGCCGGTGGTCGCGGCCAGCCCCAGCGTGGCCGCCGTGGCCCCGGCTGCCTTCAGAATCGTACGTCTCTCAACATTCCTGCCGTTCACCACGGTTGGACCTCCCCGCACGTCGTCCCGCTCGCATGAATCGTTTCAAGTAAGCGCTTGCTGGCACAAGTTACGGAGGGCCTGAGGGTGCGTCAATGATTCGGACAAGAATTTCTTACCGAGCGGGCCGACAGCGAGGCGGGGCGCGGGGGTGGCACGCCGGGTCCGCCGGGGTGACGTCACTGGTGGGGCCGGTGTGGTCGGCGGGCCGAACGGTACGGGGCCGCCCACATGGGTTCCGGGAGCGACCGAAACGCGACGCCGGGCCGGGCGGCGGAGGACCGGGCGGAAGGCGGCCGGTTTCCGTCAGCCGGCCCTGGAGCAGGACGGCGCGCGGGGCGTTCGACGGCCGGAACAGCGGATGCCCGCGCGAGGCGGCCCGGGCAGCGAACGACGGCGGCCCTCCTGCGCAGTCGCAGGTGGGCCGCCGATCCGGGTGGGCGATACTGGGTTCGAACCAGTGACCTCTTCGGTGTGAACGAAGCGCTCTCCCACTGAGCTAATCGCCCGGACGCAGGAAGAACATTACCGCATGTCAGGTGGTGCCTGTGACCGGCACCGGCGGACACCGGCACCCCCGCCGCGGCTCACTGGTTCTCGATCTTCCAGGGCATGGCCATGCCGAATTTCCACACGTAGATACCGACCAGTACGGCCACGATCACCAGCCCGATGGTCGTCAGGATGATGTTCCGGCGCCGCACCTTGGGGTCGAGGGCGCGCTGCGCGGCCTCCGTGACCTTCCGCTTGGTCCAGCGGAGCACCAGCTGGGCCCACACGAACTCGGTCGCCCAGATCGCCATGCCGCCGAAGATCACCACCCAGCCCGGTCCCGGCAGGGGCAGCATGATGATGCCCGTCACGACGACCGCGAGCCCGATGATGAAGACGCCGACCTGCCAGCTCACGTGCAGCAGGCGGCGTGCCTTGATGAATTCAGGTGCCCGCGAGCCGAGCCCCCGCTCCTGCTCGCTGCGCACCTCGTCCGTCCCCGTCTCGTCCGGCGCCACGGCCACCTCGCCCGGCTCGTCACTCCCCGTATTCATACGGCCAAACACTACCCGAGCGAAACCAGTCACCGGAATGGACGCACGACGCGAATGAGCCCTCGGCCGGAAGAGTTACATAAAGGCACGCAAAACACTCAGAGGGGTTTACAACGGCACCGTAGGTGGCATGTCGATTTCGCCGACGTGCGAATCCCCGAGCGCACACTGAGCGAAAGGCCCTGGCGCTTATGAACACCACGGTCAGCTGCGAGCTGCACCTGCGCCTCGTTGTGTCGAGCGAGTCCTCCCTGCCTGTCCCCGCAGGCCTGCGGTACGACACGGCCGACCCCTACGCCGTGCACGCCACCTTCCACACCGGAGCCGAGGAGACCGTCGAGTGGGTGTTCGCCCGCGACCTCCTCGCCGAGGGACTTCACCGCCCTACGGGCACCGGCGACGTCCGCGTCTGGCCGTCGCGCAGCCATGGTCAGGGCGTCGTATGCATCGCCCTGAGCTCACCGGAGGGCGAGGCCCTGCTCGAGGCCCCGGCGCGGGCCCTGGAGTCCTTCCTGAAGCGGACCGACGCCGCCGTGCCGCCCGGCACGGAGCACCGGCACTTCGACCTCGATCAGGAGCTCTCGCACATCCTGGCGGAGAGCTAGGGCGAGGCCCTCACAAAGCCGCCCGGCGCCGTCGACTCGGGGAGACGGCTCGGGCCTGGACAACCGCATACGGGATACACCGGCGCCGGCGCCGCGGATCACGCGGTGCGGCGCCGGCTCGCGTGTGCCAGCCGCTCGTCACGTGTGCCGCCGTTCCGCTCGCCTGTGCCGCCGGGCGGAATCCCGCAGCGGCCGGCCTGCCGCTGCCCGGAGGGCGGGCGGGAACCATGGCTCGCCGGGCGGCGTTGTATTCGAAGCCATGTGCGGGCATGAGGGCGGTCCGACCGTGGTGGAGCCGTTACCATCGGCCAGCATCGGCGGGCGCCCGCCCGACCCCCAGGCCAGGGAGCGAATCGTGCTGATCACCCACGACACCCGGTGCGCCCTCGACACCGTGGTCGATCTGGTGAACACCGCACCGGAGGACGACACGGCGGCGGACGGGCTGCCGGACGTGGCGACTCTCGCGGACTTCGTACGGAACCACCAGATCAGCGATGTGGGCGTGCTCTCGGAGTTCGACCTCTCGGCGGTGCGGAAGATCCGCGGCCGGTTCGCCGCCGTCTTCGCCGCCCCCGACGCCCGGACCGCCGCCAGGCTGATCAACGACCTGGTCGCGGCCGCCGGCACCACCCCCCGGCTCACGGACCACGACGGCTACGACTGGCATGTGCACTACTTCGCACCCGGTGCCTCCATCGCCGACCACCTGGCCGCCGACTGCGGGATGGCACTGGCCTTCTTCGTGGTCGCCGGCGAGCAGGAGCGGCTGCGGCGGTGCGAGGCGCCCGACTGCCGGAGGGCCTTCGTCGACCTGTCCCGCAACCGCTCGCGGCGGTACTGCGACAGCCGCACCTGCGGGAACCGCCTGCACGTGGCCGCGTACCGGGCGCGTCGCAAGGAGGCGGCGGGCTGACCGCCACCCAGGGGCGAGTCGCAAGGAGGCGGCGGGCTGACCGCCACCCAGGGGCGAGTGGCGCGCGGGTCATCCATGCCGACGCGGTGCCCGGCGGGTGGCGCCGGGTACCGCGGGTACGGCTCACAGCAACAGCAGATCATGCAGCGAGGCCATGAGCAGCAGACTCCCGATCACCGCAAGGAAGATCATCAGCGGTGGCTGGGAAAGGGCGAAGAGGCAACCACGTGGCTCGTCCTGCCGGGGACGTGGCTCGTCCTGCGGCGGTGCGGGGTCGCTCTGTTCCGTCGTGTCCAGCATCTCGCGGCGATGATGACGCAGTCGCCGGGCCGGACGCGATCGGCGGCCTCGTTCGGTGCGGGAGTGCGCCGATTCCGTGAGGTCCGGTTCAGGTTGTGATCACTTCCGCGCACCCTCGGACCCACTGTGACGATTCGGCCCGCGCGTGGCCGTCATATGCCGTGCTTCTTGAGGATGGCCTCGATGTCGCTGAAGTCGTCGTCGCCGCGGGACGCCGTCGCGGGCCGGGTGGCCGGGCGGGACCCCTGGCCCAGGGAGGGCGCCGCAGCCGCCGGAGCCACCGCATCCGGCTGGGCGGCCGCGCGGGCCGCCTTGCGCTCCTTGCGGGTGCCGCCGCGGCGGCGCTCCACCACACGCGTGGTCATGAACAGCAGCCACGCGACACCGAGCACCCCGAACCCCGCCCAGGCGGTCAGGCTGAAGGCGGTGTCGGCCAGCCACTCGACGACGCCCGTCATCACCAGGCCGATCGGCACGAGCGAGTACGCCGCGATACGGGTCGCCGCGAGGAAGCGCTTGCGGTACGCCGTGATGGCCGCAATTCCCAGGCCGGCCGCGGACACGGCGGAGCAGACGGTCTCGGCAATCATCCGGTCCTCCAGGCGTGGCGCGGTCGAGCAGGGCACTTCGTCCCTTCCATCCTGCACCCGCCGCACCCCGGCGGGCCATGCCCCGGCCCGACATCAGGGACATCTCCGGGTCGCCTCCTCCGCAGGTGCCGGTGCGGGTGTACGGCCTGGGAGAATGTCGGTATGAGCGACTCCTCCCCTGCCCCTGCCGCCGCCCCCGTCCTGGAGGTCTGGTGCGACCTCCAGTGCCCGGACTGCCGCACCGCGCTGGACGACCTCCGTGCCCTGCGCGCCCGCTACGGCAACCGTCTGGAACTGCGGCTGCGGCACTTCCCGCTGGAGAAGAACAAGCACGCCTTCGCAGCCGCCCAGGCCGCGGAGGAGGCCTGGGAGCAGGGCCGGGGCTGGGAGTACGCCGAGGCGCTCCTGGGGCGGGTCGAGGAGCTGGGCCGGGCGGGAGAGCCCTTCCTGGTCGATCTGGCCCGCGAACTGGACCTGGACGCCGAGGAGTTCGACACAGCCCTGATCGACGGCCGGCACATCCTGATCGTGGACGCCGACCAGGCCGAGGGCAAGGCGATCGGCGTGACCGGCACCCCGACGTACGTCATCGGCGGTGAGCGGCTCGACGGAGGCAAGAGCCAGGAGGGGCTGCGCGAGCGGATCGAGCAGATCGCGGACCGGCTGCTGGCCGGGCAGGAACAGGACTGAGCTGACGATCCCCCGTTCCTGGCACGGTCCCCCGCTCCTGGCACGGTCCCCCGGCCGCTACAACAGCGGCTTGTACATCGCGTACAGCTTCGTCTCGTAGCCGAGCGACGCGTAGAGCCGTTCGGCCGGGGTGTTGCCGGCGAAGACGTTGAGGCCGATGGCGCGCCTGCCCTCGACGATCGTCTGGGCCTCGGCGAGCAGCATCAGGGTGCGGCCGTGTCCCTTGCCGCGGTGGGCGGCGTCGGTCTCGACGTCGAAGACGAAGGCGCTGTCCTCGCGCAGCGCGAGCCACAGCACGCCCACCGCCGTCCCCTCGTGTTCCAGGACGCTGATGAGCATGCCGGGGGTGGCGAGGCCGTCGGGCAGCAGGGTGGCGTGGTCCCGCTCCGACTTGGCGCGGGCCTCGGCCTCCGGAACGCCCCGCTCGATCCAGCTCTGCGCGTAGTCCTCCTCGCCCTTCTCCAGCCAGGGGCCGAACTCCGCCTCGGTCATGGGCCGGGCACGGCTGCCCTGCGGCAGCTCCGGCGGGGTGTCGCCGAGCTGCTTCTCCATGCCGCGGTTGCGCACGACGTAGCCGAGCGCGGTGGCGAGCCGGAACGCCGCGGCGGCGTCGGCGGGCACGGTCGCCTCGATTCGGCGGCACCCCCAGCCGCGCGCCACCTCCTCGGCGGCGAGCGCGGCCACCGTGCCCCGGCCGCGTCCGCGGTCCGGCTCCTCGATGCGCAGCTTCGTGATCCGGGCCACGGCGTCGCCGAACACGGGATGCGTGCCGAGGTGTATCGCCCCTACGGGACGGCTGTTCACGCACACCTGGTAGCGGCGTGAGCGCGTCCCGTCGGCGTTCTGCTGAAGCGGCTCGGCCGGCCGCAGGGTCGTGGTCATCAGGGGTGTTCTACCCGCAACCACGCCCCTGGTCAGCCGAATAAGCGGGGGTTGTCAGGGGTCGAGGTCGTCCCCTGACCGCTCCTCGAAGACCCGCATGGCCTTGGCGGTCACCGGGCCGGGGGCGCCGGGCAGCTCACGGTCGTCGACCCGGTGCACGGCCTGGACGTCCCGCAGCGTGGACGTGAGGAAGATCTCGTCGGCCCGCTCCAGGACGTCCAGCGGCAGGTCGGTCTCCTCGGCGCCGGTCCATTCGATCGCCAGCGCGCGCGTGATGCCCGCGAGGCAGCCCGAGGCGAGCGGCGGGGTGTGGATCTCGCCGTCGAGGACGACGAAGACGTTGGACCCTGTGCCCTCGCACAGCAATCCCACCGTGTTGCCGAACAGGGCTTCGGAGGCGCCCTGTTCACGGGCGCGGGCGAGGGCGACGACGTTCTCGGCGTACGAGGTGGTCTTCAGGCCGGTGAGCGCGCCGCGCTCGTTGCGCGTCCAGGGGACCGTGATCACGGCGGTGGAGTCGGGGCGGCGGGTGGTCTCGCCGAGGGCGACGACGAGGGTCGGGCCGTGCTCGCCGCGGTCGGAGCCGAGCGGGCCGTGGCCGCCGGTGTAGGTGATGCGCAGGCGACCGAGCGGCATGGGGTTGGCCTCCAGGACGGCGGCACAGGCACGGCGTACCTCGTCGTGGTCCGGGTCGGGCAGACCGAGGCCGCGCGCCGACCGGGTCAGCCGGTCGAGGTGCCGCGTGAGCGCGAACGGCCGGCCGTCCACGGCCTTCACCGTCTCGAAGATGCCGTCGCCCACGGTCAGCCCGTGGTCGAAGACGGAGACACGGGCGGACTCGGTGTCCTGCAAGCCGCCGTCGAGCCAGATCTTCACGTCAGGTCCTCTCCACTCACCTCGTGCCCTCCCGACGCTATCGCGAGCAGCCGGGCCGCCTTCAGCTCGGTCTCCCGCCACTCCCCCTCGGGATCGGAGCCCCATGTGATGCCGGCACCGGTGCCGAAGCGCAGCACGCCGTCGGCCCGGTCGATCCAGAACGTACGGATGCCCACGGCCAGCTCACCGGCCTGCCGGTCGGCGTCGACCCACCCGATCCCTCCGCAGTACGGCCCTCTGGGCGCCGTCTCCAGCGCGTCGATGATCCGCAGCGCGCTCGACTTGGGCGCGCCGGTGACCGAGCCGGGCGGGAAGGCGGCGGCGAGCAGCTCGGCCCAGCCGGCCCCCTCCCCCAGCTCGCCACGGACCGTCGACACGAGGTGGACCAGCCCCGGATGCTTCTCGACGGCACACAGGTCGGGCACCGTCACACTGCCGGTGGCGCAGACCCGCCCGATGTCGTTGCGGACGAGGTCCACGATCATCACGTTCTCGGCGTAGTCCTTCTCCAGCAGGTCCGCCTCGGTGCGGCCAGTGCCCTTGATCGGGCCCGACTCGACGACGCGTCCGTCGCGCCGCAGGAACAGCTCGGGGGACGCGGTGGCGACCTCCACGCCGTGACCGGGCAGGCGGATCGTTCCTGCATACGGCGCCGGGTTGCCACGGGCCAGCAGTGCGGTGAGGGCGTCCACGTCGGCGCCGGGTGCGACGGGCGCGGACAGCACCCGGCACAGGTTCGCCTGGTAGACCTCGCCGGCGGCGATGTGCCGGCGGATCCGGCACACCGCCGCCGTGTACGCGGCGCGGTCGAGCGACGACGTCCAGTCATCCGCCGCCGGTCCCCGCCACGCGCCGGGTACGGGGGCGGGCACGGCCGCCTTCCGCACATCCCGGAAGCGTGCGCAGGTCAGACGGCCCTCGAAGTCGGCGCAGACGGCCCAGAAGCCGCTGGATTCCAGGGCTTCGGGGTCGTCGGTGACATCGAGGAGCCCGGTGGCGACACGGTCGCCGAAGCGGGCGAGGGGAGGGAGGTCGAGCACGCAGTCGAGTCTATGGCGGTGTCCCGCGGGTGACCGGGGGATGTCCCTCGGTGAGTCCCTGTGAACGCCCTGAGCAGGGGAAGCGCAGCACGCTGCACAAACGCGTTTTTGTGCTGGCCCCGGAATCCGCTAGAGTTCAACTCGTCGCCGGGCCGCGCGAGCGGACCGAAACGACAAGCGGACGTAGCTCAGTTGGTAGAGCGCAACCTTGCCAAGGTTGAGGTCGCGAGTTCGAACCTCGTCGTCCGCTCGAGGAACAGGGGGCTTCCCGGCCCCCTACGCTCCTGGTGGAGTGGCCGAGAGGCGAGGCAACGGCCTGCAAAGCCGTCTACACGGGTTCAAATCCCGTCTCCACCTCCAAGGACGATTAGCTCAGCGGGAGAGCGCTTCCCTGACACGGAAGAGGTCACTGGTTCAATCCCAGTATCGTCCACTGGATCTGCTCGAAGATCCGAACCCGCGCGATTAGCTCAGCGGGAGAGCGCTTCCCTGACACGGAAGAGGTCACTGGTTCAATCCCAGTATCGCGCACGCAGTGCCCATGATCCGCTGCACGGTCATGGTCCCGAGGACGATTAGCTCAGCGGGAGAGCGCTTCCCTGACACGGAAGAGGTCACTGGTTCAATCCCAGTATCGTCCACATCACACCGGAGCCCCCGGCCGTAGGAATCGGCCGGGGGCTTCGTCGTGTCGCGGTCCTCGGGTCAGGACGAGAACAGCATGCGCCCGAAGCTCTTCTGCCGGTGGTGACCCTGGTGGCCATGGTGTCCGTGGCCACCGTGCGGGGCGCCCCAGGCGGGGGCCGCAGGGGCGGGGTAGGCCTGGGGGGCAGGGTAGGCCTGGGGGGCAGGGTAGGCCTGGGGGGCTGGTGGGGGCGGCGGAGCCGACTGGGACCACTGGGCCTCCAGTCGGGTCAGCGACTCCAGCTCGCCGTAGTCGAGAAAGATCCCACGGCAGCCGCTGCACTGCTCGATCTGGACACCGTTGCGGTTGTACGTGTGCATCGGCGCACGGCATTTCGGACACTGCATGGTGGTTCAACTCCTCGCCGGTCGGTCCTGCTTCGTGTGTCGCCAGGACAGACTCTGTCCGGCTGTGGTCGGTTGCACCCTACTTCGTGTGCTCCTGCGCCAACTGCGGCGGGACGGTAGCCATTCGGTCACAGGCGTCCACGACCGACTGCTCCACCTCGTCCAGAGGGCGACCGGCCGCGACCGCCTTGGCGACGGCCCGGGCCGCGGTCTGCACGGTGAGGGCGCGGGCGGGGACGTCCAGGGCGGGCCAGGGATCGCCGTCGACCGGGACGGCCGGGCCGCCCTCGGCTCGGTAGGCGGCGAGGAACCGGGCCCATTCGCCGGGCGGGAGCAGTCCGCAGGCGTACCAGGCGGCGGGGCGGGCCAGATCCCAGGCCGGGACACCGACGCCGAGGTCGTCCACGTCGATCAGCAGCCAGGGGCCGTCGGGGGCGGGGTGGCGTATGAGCTGGCCGAGGTGGAGGTCGCCGTGGCACAGGGTGCCGGTGTGCGGCATCGGCGTCTCGGCTCGGGCCCAGGCGGGGAGGGTGTCCCAGGCGCGCAGGACCGGGGTGGCTGCGGGGTGCGGGCCGGCGTCCCGGAGCCGGGCGATGGCTCGGGCCGCCTTGGCGGGGCCTCGCATGGTGGGCATGCCGGGCGGGGGCGGGGTGCGGTGCAGTCGGGCGAGGAGGGTCGCGGCGGCTTCCCAGGGGGCGGCGTCGGGGGTGTCCGGGTCCACGGGGATGCCGTACGGCCAGAACGTCACGAGGCGGCCGTGCAGGTCGGCCGGGGTCGGGGCGAGTGGGGGCAGGAGGATGCCGGGGTGGTGAGTGGCGAGGGTGAGGCGGGTGGTCAGTTCGGTGGGGTCGCTGTCTTCCGCGTGGGCCTTCGCGACGGTGTCCGCGTGCCGTACGACGACGCCGTCGGGGTGGTCGGCGAGGGTGGCTGCTCCGCAGGGGCAGGCCGTGGAGCGGGCGTGGGCGGTGGCTCTGGCCTTGGCGGTGAGCTGTTGTACGAGCTGGGCGGGGGCGGGCTTCACTGGGCTCCCGGGGTGTGGGTGTCGGGGGCGAGAGTACGCGCAGGTGAGGCCGGGCTGTAAGGCGCTGTGGGGTGCAGGTGCTCCGCGTCGGTACCGGACCGGGTGGGTCGGCAACCGGCGGAGCGGGTGCCGCTTCTTCGGGAGGGTGCCGCCCTCAGCGGCACGAATGCCCGCAGCTGGGCGGGATCAGGGCAAAGCAATGCCGGCGCAGCTCCCCAGCTGCGCCGGCATTTTTGCCGTCCGCCGCACCCCCGTCCCCACGGGGTTTCATGGGTGGGATGTCCCCGCCCGGACCGCTCTTCCGGGCCTGGGGTCGCCGCTCAGCGCCCCAGCATCTCTCCCACGGACGACGCCTGTGTGGCCACTGTCTCCCACCCGTCGAAGACGAGGAGGAGCAGGACCGCCAGGGGAAGGGCCATCAGCGTCGCCACCACGGGGTGGCGACGGCCCTGGCGGCGGCGGAACGCGGCGGCGTACACCTTGCGTCCCTCTTCACGGATCAGTGTCCGCGGTGCCGTGTGGGCCATGGTCCCTCTCCTGACCGTTCTCAGTTGTCGTTGGCAGCGGCGGGTGTCTGACCTCGGGGGACGAGTGCTGCACCCGCCGCTTGACCTCAAATCTAGGCGGCCGGCCCTCCCCGGGCGTCATGCCCTCGTACCGATTGCCGGGCCTCCCGGAGGATGAGCCGTCACCTGCGGTGTACTCCCCTGGGTGGAGACAAAGGCCTGGGTCTCAGGGTCTTCCCCGAAGGGGCGCCCGGATCACCCCGCTTTGTCCGAGCTCTCCTCCCTCGGAATCGGCTGTTCGACCAGTGCCAGCACCCGGTTCGCCATGAAACGGGCCGTACGCACGACCGTTCCGCTCCTGGTGACTTCGCTCACTTCCACGACACCTCGACGTACCGCCGTCTCCACCCTGCGGCCCGCCCTGCTCGCCACCACCTCATACGTGCGCGTCGTGTCACCGGCGTCCACGACTATCTCCACACGGTCACCCTTCACGGGTCCAATCCCCCTTTCGTGGCAGGCGGTTGGGCTCATGCCCCGCGCGAACACGGCCTGTCCGCGCGCCCCCTGACCACCCTTCAAGTCTCCCACCCACCACTGACAATCCATCGCCCCGAGAGGGCGCGGCCTCTGCGCGCGGGCGGCTGTGGAAACGTAAGCTGTGGCTCGTCACAGGACCGGGCAGCGGGGATGAACATGGCGATGATGCGCCTGAGGCGCGAGGACCCGCGCGTCGTCGGCTCGTTCAGGCTTCACAGACGGCTCGGCGCGGGCGGGATGGGCGTGGTCTACCTGGGCTCCGACAAGAAGGGGCAGCGGGTCGCGCTCAAGGTCATCCGGCCTGACCTGGCGGAGGATCAGGAGTTCCGCTCGCGCTTCGCCCGTGAGGTCTCGGCGGCACGACGGATTCGCGGCGGGTGCACGGCACGGCTCGTGGCGGCCGACCTGGACGCGGACCGGCCCTGGTTCGCCACGCAGTACGTACCCGGCCCCTCCCTGCACGACAAGGTCGCCGCCGAGGGGCCGCTCGGCGCGGCCGACGTCGCGGCCGTCGGTGCCGCCCTGTCGGAAGGCCTGGTCGCCGTGCACGAGGCCGGGGTCGTGCACCGGGACCTGAAGCCGTCCAACATTCTGCTGTCCCCGAAGGGGCCGCGGATCATCGACTTCGGCATCGCCTGGGCCACCGGCGCCTCGACGCTCACCCACGTCGGTACGGCGGTCGGCTCGCCGGGCTTCCTCGCACCCGAGCAGGTGCGCGGCGCCGCCGTCACACCGGCCACGGACGTGTTCTCGCTCGGTGCCACGCTCGCGTACGCCTCGATGGGCGACTCGCCCTTCGGGCACGGCAGTTCCGAGGTGATGCTGTACCGCGTCGTGCACGAGGAGCCGCAGCTGCACGGCGTGCCCGACGCGTTGGCTCCGCTCGTCCGGGCGTGCCTGGCGAAGGACCCGGAGGAACGGCCCAGCACGCTCCAACTGTCCATGCGGCTCAAGGAGATCGCGGCCCGGGAGTCACAGGACCTGGCCGGCGTACGGCCGCCCGCGCCGCGCGGCGCCGAGACGGACCGGCCCACCGACACCTACCCCGAGCGCGCCCGGCGTCCGCAGGGACAGCAGGGTGCGGGGGCCTCCGGGGCGCAGCGGGGCCGGGGGACTCCCCCGCCGCGGCGCTCCTCCGGGCCCGGGGACGGCGTTCCGTCGCCGGACGGCCCGGCTTCCCAGGGCGGAACCGGCTCCCGGGGCGGAGCCCGGGCGGCGGGCGGCGGGAACCGGTCCACGGGTGGCGGAAGCCGGTCGACGGGGGGCGGGAGCCGCGGCAGGACTCCGGTGCGCGGCGCCGGTGCCTCGCGTGGCGGGACCCCGTCGCGGTCCGGATCACGGCCGACGCCCACCGGACGCAACGGAACCCGGTCGGGCAGCGGTACCGGGCGGCCGGCGTCCAGGAACACGGGGACCGGGCTGCGGCCCGCCAATCCCCGGCTGCTGCGGCAGCGGCTGTTCGTGTTCGTCGTGGTCACGCTGCTGGTGGCGGTCGGCATCGCCCTGGTGCAGGGCTGTCAGGGCTCGGCGCGGGGTCTCGGCGGTGACGGGGACGGTGTCCGGCAGGAGCACGTCGAGCAGGGCATCGAACGGCAGGGCTTCGAACCGTAAGGCTGCGTACCGGAGGCTGCCTACCGGTAGGGGTGCGACCCGAAGGCTGCGTACCGGTGGGGCTGCGAACCGTAGGCCGCGCAGCTCAGGTCCGCCGTCACAGCCCCGGCAGGATCCGCTCGAAGAACTCGCGGTCGCCGTCGAAGACCGGGTCGAGGGTCAGGAACTCCCCCGGCGTGACCCAGCGGGCCTCGGCGACCTCGTCCGGGTCGGGGACGACCTCCCCCGTGTCCGCGTGGGCGGTCCACCAGTGGAGGCGGAAGCGGTGGTCGTCGGTCTCCGACTCCCACACCTTCGCCAGCGGCACGACGGTGAGGCCGACCTCCTCGCGGACCTCCCGGACCACCGCCTGCTCCTGGGTCTCGCCCGGTTCGAGTGTGCCGCTCAGCGGCTGCCAGTAGCCGGGGCGGGCGACCGCCGGGCCCCGCCGGATCGCGAGGACGCGGTCCCCGCGCCGCAGTACGGCCACGATCGCCTGGCGCTGCTCCACGTACGGCCCCTAGGACTGAGGGCGGCCGGTGGCCACGGCGTAGAAGGCCACGGCCGCCGCCGCGCCCACGTTGAGGGAGTCGACGCCGTGGGACATGGGGATGCGGACCCATTCGTCGGCGGCGACCAGGGCCTGGGTGGACAGGCCGTCGCCCTCGGCGCCGAGCATGAGGGCCACGCGGTCCATGGTGTGCGGGGCGGCCTCGTCGAGGGGCCGGGCCTTCTCGTCGGGGGTGAGGGCGAGCAGGGTGAAGCCGGCCTCGCGGACCGACTCCAGGCCCTTGGGCCAGGTGTCCAGACGGGCGTACGGCACGGAGAAGACCGCGCCCATGGAGACCTTCACGCTGCGGCGGTAGAGGGGGTCGGCGCAGTCCGGGGAGAGCAGGACCGCGTCCATGCCGAGGGCGGCGGCCGAGCGGAAGATCGCGCCGATGTTGGTGTGGTCGTTGACCGACTCCATGATCACGACGCGGCGGGCGGTCTGGAGGAGGTCGGCGGCCGTGGGCAGGGGCTTGCGCTGCATGGAGGCGAGCGCGCCGCGGTGCACGTGGTAGCCGGTGACCTGCTCGGCGAGCTCGGGGCTGACCGCGTAGACGGGGGCCGGGAGTTCGTCGATGACGTCGCGCATGACGTCGACCCACTTGGCCGAGAGCAGCATGGACCGCATCGCGTAGCCCGCTTCCTTGGCCCTTCTGATGACCTTCTCGCCCTCGGCGATGAAGAGGCCCTCGGCGGGTTCGCGCTTGCGGCGCAGATCCACGTCGGTCAGGCCGGTGTAGTCGCGCAGGCGCGGGTCGTCGGGATCCTCGACGGTGATGAGATCGGCCACAGGGTGATACTGCCTTGTCCTGGGTGCGGTGCCAACGGCTTGGGACGGTTGTGTTACCCGGGGTTACTTGCTGGGTGCGCCGACCGTGGGGCCGACCTTCACGACCTCGCCGATGACGATGACCGCCGGGGGTTTCACGTCCTCGGTACGGACCGTCTCCGCGACCGTCGCGAGGGTCGCGTCGACCCGGCGCTGAGCCGCCGTCGTGCCCTCCTGGACGAGGGCGACGGGCGTGTCGGCCGGCTTTCCGTGCGTGACGAGCGTCTCCGCGATCTTTCCGATCTTGTCGACGCCCATGAGGATCACCAGCGTGCCGGTGAGCCTGGCCAGGGACGGCCAGTCGACCAGGGAGCGCTCGTCGTCCGGCGCGACATGGCCGCTGACCACGGTGAACTCGTGGGCGACGCCGCGGTGGGTGACCGGGATACCGGCCGCGCTCGGGACCGAGATCGAGCTGGAGATCCCGGGGACGACCGTGCAGGGGATGCCGACCTCGGCGAGGGCCTGGAGTTCCTCCATGCCGCGGCCGAAGACGTACGGGTCGCCGCCCTTCAGGCGGACCACCGACTTGCCCTGCTTCGCGTGCTCGATCAGCGCGTTGTTGATGGCCTCCTGGGCCATGTAGCGGCCGTAAGGGATCTTCGCCGCGTCGATCACCTCGACGTGGGGCGGAAGCTCGGCGAGCAGATCGCGCGGGCCGAGGCGGTCCGCGATGACGACGTCCGCCTCGGCGAGCAGGCGGCGGCCGCGCACGGTGATCAGGTCCGGGTCGCCGGGGCCGCCGCCGACCAGGGCGACGCCGGGCGTGCGGGTGCGGTGGTGCGGGGCGACGAGCGTGCCGTCGCGCAGGCCCTCGACGACGGCGTCGCGGATGGCGGCGGTGTGGCGGGGGTCGCGGCCGCGGGCATCCGTGGTCAGTACGGCGACGGTGACGCCCTCGCTGTGGCCGGTGGCCGGGGTCCAGGCCGTCGCCTCGTCGGCGTCGTCGGAGCGGACGCACCAGACCCGGTTGCGTTCGGCCTCGGCGGAGGCCCTGGTGTTCGCCTCTGTGTCGCCGGTGGCGATGAGGGCGTACCAGGCGTCCGCCAGGTCGCCTTCCTCGTAGGGGCGCTGGTGCCAGGTGATCTCGCCGGCGTCCGCCATGGCTTCGACGGAGGGGGTGACCTCGGGGGACACGAGGATGATGTCCGCGCCCGCCGCGATGAGGGCCGGGAGGCGGCGCTGGGCGACCTGGCCGCCGCCGAGGACGACCACGCGGCGGCTGGTGAGGCGGAGGCCTACGGGGTAGGCGGGGTGTTCGGCCATGAGGGTGCGGCTCCTGTTACGGCGGTGGTTCGGTAGCCCTGACGTGCGGATTTTACGGCGCGGGTGTGTGAGGTGGCACAGGTGTCCGGTGGCTGGGCGTCGTCACCGGGTGCGCGTGCGGGGGTCCGTGCCCACGGACCCCCACGGACCACAGGAGCCTTACTTCTCCGTCACTCCCGCCGAATCGAACGTCGCCACCTCGTGCATCGCTCTGGCCGTGCTCTGGACCAACGGCAGGGCCAGGAGGGCGCCCGTGCCCTCGCCCAGGCGGAGGTCGAGGTCGACCAGGGGGCGCAGGCCGAGCTTGTTCAGGGCGGCCACGTGGCCGGGCTCGGCGCTGCGGTGGCCGGCGATGCAGGCCGCCAGGACCTCCGGGGCGATGGCGCGGGCCACCAGGGCGGCGGCACCGGCGCTGACGCCGTCCAGGATCACCGGCGTGCGCAGGGACGCGCCGCCGAGGAGCAGGCCCACGATGGCGGCGTGTTCGAAGCCGCCGATCGCGGCGAGCACGCCGATCGGGTCGGCCGGGTCCGGCTGGTGGAGTTCGAGGGCGCGGCGGACGACCTCGGTCTTGCGGGCGAGGGTCTCGTCGTTGATGCCGGTGCCCCGGCCCGTGACCTCGGCCGGGTCCGCACCCGTGAAGACGGAGATCAGGGCGGCGGAGGCGGTCGTGTTGGCGATGCCCATCTCACCCGTGAGCAAGGCCTTGTTTCCGGCGGCGACCAGGTCGCGGGCGGTCTCGATGCCCACCTCGATGGCCTGCTTGGCCTCCTCGCGGGTCATCGCCGGACCGGTGGTCATGTCCGACGTGCCGGCCCGGACCTTACGGGGCAGCAGGCCCGGCGTGGCCGGGAGGTCGGCGGCGACGCCCACGTCGACGATGCAGATCTCGGCGCCCACCTGAGTGGCGAAGGCGTTGCAGACGGCGCCGCCGCCGAGGAAGTTGGCCACCATCTGGGCCGTGACCTCCTGCGGCCAGGGGGTGACCCCTTGCCCGTGCACGCCGTGGTCGCCGGCGAAGATCGCGACGGCCGCCGGCTCCGGGATGGGCGGCGGGCACTGGCGGGACAGGCCGGACAACTGGGCGGAGATGATCTCCAGCATGCCCAGCGCACCGGCCGGCTTGGTCATACGCTTCTGGCGCTCCCACGCCTCGCCGAGCGCCTTGGCGTCGAGCGGGCGGATCTGCGCGACGGTCTCGGCGAGCAGGTCGTGCGGTTCCTCTCCGGGCAGTGCGCGACGGCCGTACGTCTCCTCGTGCACGACCCACGACAGCGGGCGGCGCTTGGACCAGCCCGCCTGGAGCAGCTCGGGCTCGTCCGGGAACTCGTCGACGTAACCGACGCACAGGTAGGCGATGATCTCGAGGTGCTCGGGCAGGCCGAGGGCGCGGACCATCTCGCGCTCGTCGAAGAAGCTGACCCAGCCGACGCCGAGGCCTTCGGCACGGGCGGCGAGCCAGAGGTTCTCCACGGCCAGGGCTGCCGAATACGGCGCCATCTGGGGCTGGGTGTGGCGGCCGAGGGTGTGGCGGCCGCCGCGGGTCGGGTCGGCGGTGACGACGATGTTCACCGGGGTGTCGAGGATGGCCTCGATCTTCAGTTCCTTGAACTGCTTCGCCCGGCCCTTGGGGAGGGACTTCGCGTACGCGTCGCGCTGGCGCATGGCCAGTTCGTGCATCGCGCGCCGGGTGTCGGCGGAGCGGATGACGACGAAGTCCCAGGGCTGCGAGTGGCCGACGGAGGGCGCGTGGTGGGCGGCCTCCAGGACGCGGAGCAGCACCTCGTGCGGGATGGGGTCGCTGCGGAAGCCGTTGCGGATGTCGCGGCGTTCGCGCATGACCTTCAGGACGGCCTCGCGCTCGGCGGGGGCGTAGCCGGGGGCGGCGGGGCCGGTGGACTGTCGTGCTTCTGCCACTGCGGCCGCGCTCTCTGCTTCGTGGCGTTCCTGATCCGCCAGGTCTTCCTGTTCGGCGGCCCGGGTGTCCAGGTCGTCGGCGTTCTGTGCGAGTTCGGCGTCGCCTTCGCGGGGTGCGGGGACGATGACCACGGGTTCCGCCTCGGGCTGTACCGGCTGGGGGACGGCGACCTGGGACTGCTGCGGGCCCTGGACATGCTGTCCGGCCTGCTCCTGCTCGTCCGGGGCCGGGCCGGGGAGTACGACGGTGACATCCTCGGCGGATGCCGGGGTGCTCTCCGGGGGCTGTGGGGTGTGGGGGGTTTCGGGGGTGTGGAGGGCCTCCGGTGCCGCGGGGGCCGGGGTGGCTTCGGCGGTCTCGGGTGTGGCGGCCACCGGCTCGGAGGCCGGCTGCGCCGCCTCCGCGGTCGGGTTGGCGGTCAGGCCGTCCGGCGCGGCTGCTTCGGGAGCCGGTGCCGCTGCCGCCGCCTGGGCGGTCGTGTCGGGGGCCGCCTGGGCAGGTGCGGGGGCCTCGGCTCCGGAGTCGGGGGCCGTCTCGGAGTCGGGGGTGGCCGTCTCGTTGGGCTGAGCGGGCGCTGTCGCCGCGGGGGGCTGAGTGGGTGCGGGGGCCGCCGGTGCCTCGGCGGGCGCCCCGGGGGTGGGTGCGTCGGTGGGGGCGGGTTCGTCGGCGGGCGCGGGGGCCTCGGCAGCCGGAGCGCCGGCTTCCGGGGCGGGCGCTTCGGGGGCGGCAGCGGCGGTCTGCGGTGCCGTCATCTCGGGTTCCTGCGCGGCTGCTTCGGCTTCAGTTGCCTCGAGGGCCTGGGCGATCGGCGCAGGAGCTTGCGCTGCGGTCTCGCCGCCACCGGCCTCCGGTTCCTTCGCGACGGACTCGGTCGCGGGCGCGGCCGGTGCGGCAGCCTCAGGGACAACCTCCGCCGCGGGCGCCTGCGCAGCCGTGTCGGGGCCCACCACGTCCGGCGTTTGGGCGGCGACGGTCTCCACGGCGTCCGCCTCGGACGGAGCGACGACAGCAGCTTCGGGCGCGATGGCAGCCTCCGGGAACGGGACCGCCTCGGGCACGGGTGCCGCCTCCGGAACAGGGGCGGGCGCCACGCCCTGCTCCGCAGCCGGAGCCGGGGCCTGCTCACCACCGTCGGCGGGTTCGCGGGCGACACCCGGCCCGGACACCTCGGGAGAACCATCGGCAAGTACCGGCTCACCGTCCTGACCAGAACCGTCCACGACCGGCCCCGGCGCGTCCGCCGGAACCGATCCAGGAACCGATCCCGAGGCGGGGACGGCCCCGGCCTCGGCGGGAGCCATCTGGGCGGCGTCCGGATCGACACCCACGGCAGCGGGCTCGCCCCCAACGCCCGGCTCCTGCACGGAAACGCCCTGCCCCGGCTCGGCGGCGGCCGCATGGTCAGCGGCGGGACCGACGCCAGCGGCAGCCGGGGCACCCTCAACCCCCGCGCCCTGCGCGGAAACGCCCTGCCCCGGCTCGGCGGCGGCCGCATGGTCGGCGGCCGGGCCGACGCCCAGCCCTGCCGGGTCACCCGCAGCATCAGCGCCCTGCACGGACTCAGCCGCGGCCACCTGCTCACCGTCCGGGCCGGCGCCCACTCCAGCGGGGTCACCGGCAACCCCGGCGCCCTGCACGGGCACGGCCTGCTCCGGCTCGCCGGTAGCCGCCTGGTCACCGGCGGGCACGCTCGGCATCGCCTGGCTCTGCACGGGCTGCTCGGCGTCGGCACCCTGCGCGGGCACGCTCGACATCGCCTGGCTCTGCACGGGCTGTTCGGCGTGGGCGCCGTGCTCGGATTCGCCCGGCGCCGCCGTACCCTGCGCGGGCTGCTCGGCGTAGGCACCCTGCGCTGTGGCCCCACCCGGCGCCGCCGTCACTGTGTGGATCGGCTCCGGTGCTCCGCGGGTTGCGACGGCCTGGGCGGTGGCCGCCTGCTCTGTTGACGGAACAACCGTTTCCGCAGGCGCCGCCCCGGCGTTCACCGGGGCCTGGGGCGGAACCTGCGCGCCCCAGGGCGCGGCCGACGGCGCGGGTGCCTCCGGGGCGCGCGGGGCGTCGAGGTACTCGGGGCCGGGCGCCGCCGCAGCGGGCTGCCGGGCCGGCGCTCCCGCGGGGCCGCGGTCGGCGAGCGAGCGGACCGGGCTGGCGGAGCTGTCGGGGAGGGGCGGGCCGAGGTGCAGCGGCCGGCGCGGGGTGATGGGCGGGATCGGCGGCGGGTCGGGCAGGCGGACGCCGCCGAGGTCGACCGAGCCGCTGTCGCGGCCGGACAGCTCGTGCGGGCCGGGCTGGTGCACGGCCTCGACGACCGGCTCCGGCGCGGGAGGGGCGACCTCGTTGCCCCAGGCCCCATGGGAGCCTGGCAACAGCAGGTCTTCGTCCTCGGCGGTGTTCTCGGAGAGGTAGGCGTACGCACCGTGCGCGGGGGCGCCCGGCTGTTCCACCATGCCTGCGTTCTCCGGCAGTCCCTCGCCCGGGACCTGGCCGGTGTCGGTCATGCGTACCCCTCGCCCATCGGTTAGTGCTCCTACGACCAGCTCACCCGGAACGGCGCACCGACCGCCCCGCAGTGAAGAACGAGCGTGCGTCCCCAGCGGCACGAACGGCCCGCCCGTAAAAGGCGACAAAGCCACTCACTGGCATTGTTGCGGCCGAACCACCGTCACGGCACGTCGATCCGCGACGGTTCCGCTGTGGGCTGCGCCACGTTGCGCGTCCTCCGGTTCTGCCGTACCACACTCACCCCAAAACGGGCGGGCTTTCCGGACATTGACCGACGATCTGCCGGACGTCCGCGTGCGGTGCAGCGATCGGCCAGCCTACCGCGCGCAGTACGACAACCCGATCACGGGGACGGCGGCGGGGGTCAGGCGCTGCGCCGGGGCAGCACACCGCTGAGCAGGAACGCGACGCTCCGTTCCTTCTCCGTCCAGGCCCGGGTGTCGAGTTCGACGGACTGGAGCAGGGCGCATTCGACGCCGTATCCGTGCTCCGTCAGGTCGCGGCCGACGAGTTCGGCGGCGTCCCGGGTGGCGGCGTGCGTGACGATGCGCTGCGGACGGCGGTCGGCGACGGCCGAGACGACGGCCGCTCCCCCGAACCCGACGCGGACGACGTCGGGTTCGGGGAGGTTCTCCAGGACGTGCGGGGCGGTGCCGTGCACGATCTGGAGCTGGACGCCGAGGCGCCGGGCGGCCGCGTCCGTGCGGGCGCAGGCCGCCCGGTCGCTGTCGACGGCGATGACGGCGGCTCCGGCGCGCGCGGCCTCGATGGCGAAGGCGCCGCTGCCGCAGCCGATGTCCCACACGAGGTCACCGACACGCGGTCCGAGGCGGGCGAGCTGGGAGGCGCGCAGCAGCTGGGTCTCGCCCTCGCCGAGGTCACCGCCGTACGCCTCGGCGGGCAGGGACCAGCCGCGTGGTCCGGCGGACGGATCGCGGCCGGCGATCCAGGCGCCGGTCTCCCCCGCGGTGCCGGCCGGGCCGCCGAGGACGATGACGACGTTGGGGTCGCGCCAGGTGTGGTCGGCGGCCTTGTCGGAGGTGACGACGCTGACCCGCTCGCGTGCGGTGCCGAGTTCCTCGCAGATGACGAAGGAGCGGTGGACTCCTTCGAGGAGCAGGCCGAGTTCGGCGGGGCCGGCGCCGGGCGAGGTGAGGACCGCCACCTTGGTGTGGGCGCGGCATACGTTCACCGCGCGGCGCAGGGTGCGGCGGTGCGCGACGACCACCTGTGCGTCGTCCCAGGGCATACCGGCACGGGCGAAGGCGGCGGCGACCGAGGAGACGGCGGGGACGACCTCTACTTCGAGACCGAACTCGGGGGCCCGCAGGGTGCGTACGACGCCGAAGAAGCCGGGGTCGCCGTCGGCGAGCACGACGGCCGTGCCGCGGTGGCCGGCGATGCGGCGGGCGGCGAGGGCGACGCTGCCGAGGCGGATGCGCTCGGCGCCGGCGGGTACCTCGGGGAGCTCCAGGTGATGGGCGGCTCCCGCCACGAGCGTGGCGGCACCCAGGGCGGCACGTGCCGCGGCGGTCAGCGGCGAACCGTCCCAGCCGATCACCGTGACCCGGTCGGCCATCGTCGTCAGTCTCCAGGGGTGTTCGCAGGTCGTCTGTGTGTCGTGGGGTGAGCGGCCCGCATGCGGGCTCCGTGAGAGTACCCGGTGAAGACGGCGGAGGGGGCGGCGGTGCCGTCCCGCGCGGTGTCCGTTCGGTCAGTTCAAGTCGCCGAACCCAGTTCGTGCCCCGAAGTCAGGGCAAGTCGCCCAAGTCAGTGCAAGCCGTCGGTGTCAGTTCCAGTCGCCGTAGGACGTGAAGCCGCCGGGCAGCTGGTCGCCCACGCCTTCGATGTCCTCGGGGAGCAGGCTCCAGACGATCAGGTCGGTGCGTACCTCGGTCCACTCGCCGTCGTCCGTCCGTGCCCGGGCTATCCAGGCGCCGCGCAGCACCCCTTCGCTGATGCAGCCGATCTTCTGGGCCACCTGCTGGGAGGCGGTGTTGTCGGCCGGGGTGCGCAGTTCGAGGCGCTCGAACTTCTGGTCGTTGAAGAGCCACTGCGCGGTGATGAGCGCCGCCTCGGAGGCGTAGCCCTCACCGCGGGCCCAGGGGGCGATGACGTAGGAGATCTCGCTGGAGCGGACCCGCCAGTCGGTGTTCCGGAGGTGGACGATGCCGACGAGTCGCTGGGTGAGGAACTCGGTGACCGCGAAGACGATGCCGCGGCCCTCGGTCCGTTCGGCGGGGGCCAGTTCGGTGATCCAGGAGCGGGCGTGGGCCTCGGTGTAGGGCTGCGGGACGGAGGTCCAGGCGGTGACGAGCTCGTCGTTCATCATGTCGGCGAACGACTGGATGTCCGGCTCCTCGAAGGGGCGCAGGACCAACCGCTCCGTGCTGATGGAGACGTTGGGAAAGGTGCTCGTCATGCGCCGCTCCGTTACCTTCGGTGAACCTTCAGGGCCTGCTGAACTGCCCAGCATGCAGCATGAAAGCACTGATCCGCACCACGGGGCCCTCCCCACCGGGTGAGGGCGGACCCCGTGCCTGACGGGTGCCGGGCGGGGGCTCAGAAGGAGGCGAGCACGGAGCCGGCGTACTTGTCCTGGATGAACTTCTTCACCTCAGGCGAGGTGAGGAGCTTCGCGAGCTTCTTCACGCGCGGGTCGTCCTCCTGGCCCTTCTTCACGGCGAGGAAGTTGCCGTACGGGTTGTTCTTCGGGGACTCCAGGACGAGGGCGTCCTTCGCCGGCTTGAGGTCGGACTCGATGGCGTAGTTGCCGTTGACGACGGCGGCGTCCACGTCGTCGAGGGAGCGCGGCGTCTGGGCCGCCTCCAGCTCCTTGAACTTGAGGTTCTTGGGGTTCTTGGCGATGTCGGAGGGGGTCGCCTCGTTGCCGACGCCCGCCTTGAGGGTGATGAGCCCGTTGGCGGCGAGGAGCTTGAGGGCGCGGGCCTCGTTGACGGTGTCGTTGGGGATGGCGACGGTCGCACCGCTCTTCAGGTCGCCGGCCTTCTTGACCTTGTGGGAGTAGAGGCCGAGCGGCTCCAGGTGAACCGTGACGACGGGCACGATGTCGGTGCCGTTCTTCTTGTTGAAGTCGTCGAGGTACGGCTTGTTCTGGAAGTAGTTGGCGCCGACGGAGCCGTCCTGCGTCGCCGTGTTCGGCGTGACGTAGTCGGTGAACTCCTTGACCTGGAGGTCCAGGCCCTCCTTCTTCGCCAGGTTGTCCTTGACGTAGGTGAGGATCTCGGCGTGCGGGACGGGGCTGGCGGCGACGATCAGGGGTCCGTCGGAGCCGGAGTCGCCCGCGCCGCAAGCGCTGAGCCCGAGGGTGAGGGCTCCGGCGGCGAGGACGGCGGTGGTGATCTTGGCGGTGTTGCGCACGAAAAGTGCCTTTCCTTATGGCCTGCGAGTGGTGCGACCCCGTTGTGGGTGTACGGGGGGTTCAGGAGGCGGCTTTGAGCAGCCGCAGTTTCGGGGCGGGGCCCGAGTGGGCGCCGCGGCGGTGCAGGGAGCGGGCCGCGTAGTCGCCGGCGAACTGGATGAGGGAGATGACGACGGCGAGGATCGCGACGGTGATCCACATCAGCCCGGTCTCGAAGCGCTGGTAGCCGTAGCGGATGGCGATGTCTCCGAGGCCGCCCGCGCCGACCGTGCCCGCCATGGCCGAGTAGCCGATGAGGGCGACGATCGTGGTGGTGGTGCTGGAGATCAGCGACGGCAGGGACTCGGGGACGAGAACCTTGCGGACGACGGTCCAGGTGTTGCCGCCCATGGCCTGCACGGCCTCGACGAGCCCGTGGTCCACTTCGCGGACGGCCGTCTCGACCAGACGCGCGAAGAACGGGATGGCGCCGACGGCGAGCGGCACGATGGCGGCCTCGCGGCCGATGGTGGTGCCGGTGATCCAGCGGGTGAAGGTCATCAGCGCGACCATCAGGATGATGAACGGCAGGGACCGGGCGATGTTCACGATCTGCCCGATGACCTTGTTGGCGACGACGTTCTGGAGCAGGCCGCCGCGGTCGGTCAGGACCAGCAGGATGCCGAGCGGCAGTCCGCCGACCACGGCGATGAGCGTGGACCAGCCGACCATGTAGAGCGTGTCCCAACACGCCTGTTCCAGCAGGGGCCGCATCTCGGACCAGGTCACTTGGCACCTTCCTTCACCGGTACGGACTCATGGCCCACGACGTCGATCTGGAGGCCCTGTTCGCGCAGGAAGCCGATCGGCACCACGTTGTCCTCGTAGCGGCCGGGCAGTTCGATGCGCATCCGGCCGACCTGGAGGCCGCCGACGGTGTCGATGGCGGCGCCGAGGATCGATATGTCGATGTTGTAGGTGCGGGCGAGCTGCGAGATGACGGGCTGGGTCGCGCTCTCGCCCTGGAAGGTGACGTCGACGACGGTGCGGTCCTCGCCGGAGGCCTCGCCGTCGAGCGGGAACAGCGCGGCGGCCAGTTCCGAGCCGGGGGTGGCCAGCAACTCGCTGACCGTGCCGGACTCGACGATGCGCCCGTTCGCCATGAGTGCGGCCGAATCGCAGACCGACTTCACGACGTCCATCTCGTGCGTGATGAGCAGGACGGTCAGGCCGAGTTGCCGGTTCAGGTCGCGCAGCAGCCCCAGGATCGAGCGGGTGGTCTCCGGGTCGAGGGCGCTGGTGGCCTCGTCGGACAGCAGCACCTTGGGGTCACCGGCCAGGGCGCGGGCGATGCCGACGCGCTGCTTCTGGCCACCGGAGAGCTGGGCCGGGTAGGCCTTGGCCTGGTCGGCGAGACCGACCAGGTCGAGCAGCTCCAGCGCCTTGCGGGAGCGTTCCCCGCCGGACTTGCCGAGAATCTCCAGCGGCAGTTCGACGTTGTCCTGGACGGTCCGGGAGGACAGCAGGTTGAAGTGCTGGAAGATCATGCCGATCCGGCTGCGCGCTTGCCGCAGCTCCTTTCCGGCGCGGGGGCCGCGGCCGGCCAGGGCGGTGAGGTCCTGCCCGGCGACGGTCACGGTGCCGGAGGTGGGGCGTTCCAGCAGGTTGACGCAGCGGATGAGCGAGGACTTGCCGGCGCCGGACTGGCCGATGACGCCGTACACCTCGCCTTCGCGGACGTGCAGGTCGACGCCGTCCAGGGCGGTGACCTCGCGGCCGCGCGAACGGTAGACCTTGGTCAGGTCCGTTGTGGTGATCACGTGGGTTTCCGTCACTGTCGAGTGCGCGGGCATGGGTGTGCCCGGGCACAGCTGCATTCGTTCAGGGACGCGACACGGTTCTCGCTGAGGCGTGGAACCGGGGAGAACATGTGCGCGGGCGGCTTGGCGTCACGCACGGCTCGGAGCGTGCGGACATGCCGCGGTCTCGCTTCGGGGCGCGAGCTCAGGGGTGGTGCCGGGGCCCTCTAGAAGGCGCACATTCGACACAGACAACGAGCACCGGGCGTCAGGGTCGCCTCGGTCGCGGGGATGCGGTCGCTCGTCGTGGTCATGCCGTCAGTAAAACATGCGTACGGTCCTGACCGGCCGCCCACTGTCCGGATGGTGGACAGCGGCGGACAGGGCCGGGTTCGGTCAGCCGCGGAGGGAGATCTCCACACCCTGCTCGGTGACCAGTGCGGACAGGGCCGACAGGTTCTCGACCACCAGATCGGCCTGCAGCTCGTGGGCCTGATGGGTTGTGGTCAACGCCACGGTGGTCATGCCGGCGGCGCGGCCGGCGGTGAGGCCGGCGGGGGCGTCCTCGAAGACGACGCAGTCGGCCGGGTCGACGCCGAGGGCTCGGGCGGCGAGCAGGTACGGCTCGGGGTCGGGCTTGCCTCGGGTGACGTCGTCCGCGGCGACGAGCGTCTTGGGCAGGATGCCGACCGCGTCGAGCCTGGCCTCGGCCAGCCGCCGGGTGGCGGAGGTGACGACGGCCCAGCGCTCGGCCGGCAGGGCGTCGAGAAAGGCGCGGGTCCCCGGCAGCAGGTGCACGCCTCCGTTCGGCACGTCGTCGACCTCCAGATCCTCGATCCGCGCGACGGCCTGCGGCACCAGGTCGGCGGGCAGCAGGTCGGCGGCTATCTCGGCGGCCGGCCGGCCGTGCAGCTCGACCCGGGCGAACTCCTCGGCCGTGATCCCGTACTCCGTGGCCCACCGCGCCCAGCAGCGGTCCACCGAGGCGAGGGAGGAGACCAGAGTTCCGTCGTTGTCGAACAGCAGGGCGTGCGCGTGGATCTTCATGCCCCCGACCCTACGGTGCAGGCCAGGGCCGGGAGCAGCGGGCCTTTTCGGCCGTAATAAGGTCGCAGCATGCTTGATGTCCTGACGCTGGTGACCGGCGTCGCCGCGCTGCTGCTCGCCGCCTGGTGCGGCTGGGCCGCCTACCGTGACCAGCCGACGAAGGACTGGCACTTCATCGGAATGGCCGTGGTCACGCTGCTGACGCTGATCCAGCTCGTGGCCGGGATCGTGCTGCTGGCGCGGGGCGAGAAGCCGGAACAGGGCACGACGATCTTCGTGGCGTATCTGCTGGGGGCGTTCGCGTGCGTCCCGGCGGCGGGGTTCATGTCGCTGGCGGAGCGCACCCGGTGGGGTTCGGTGACGGTCGCCGCCGGCGGTGTCGTGCTGGCTGTGCTGGAGGTGCGGCTCTATGACATCTGGGGAGGCTGAGGTGAGCCGGCGGCGGCTGACCAGTGGTCCGGGCACGCTGCTGGTGTGGCTGTACGGCGTGATGGTCGTCGGGGCGGTGTCGCGATCCGCGTATCAGATCGCGACGGAGTTCGACCGGGCGCCGCTGGCGTACGCGCTGTCGGCGGTGGCCGGTGTCGTGTACGGGTTCATCACGTACTCGTTGGTGCGGGGTGGGGAGACGGCGCGTAAGGCTGCGCTGGCGTGCTGTGTCGCCGAGTTGGCGGGTGTGCTGACGGTGGGGACGTGGACCTTGGTCGAGCCGTCGGCGTTTCCTGACGCGACCGTGTGGTCGGATTTCGGGATGGGGTATCTGTTCATCCCGATTCTGTTGCCGGTGTCGGCGATCTACTGGCTGCGGCGGTCGCGTGCGCGGCAGGGAGATGCCGGCTGAGGGGCGTCGGCGAGTGCGGGTTGTGTTTCGGGTGCTCGCGCCCACGCGGCGGAGCCGCACATCGATACGGCCCCGCGCCCCTGAAAGATCAAGCCGTCGCCGCGTAGGTACCCGCCGGCTTCTCCAGGACGATCATCGGTACGCCGTCCGCGCCCTGGGACGTGCCCACCGTTTCGTAGCCCACCTTGCGGTAGAGGCGGAGGTTGCCCTCGCTGCGGTGGCCGGTGTGGAGGCGGAAGCGGGTGGCGCCGTGCTGGCCGGCCAGGGCCGATTCGGCCGCTCGCAGGAGACGGGCGCCGATGCCGTGGCCCTGGAGGCGGGGGTGGACGCAGAGCTTGCCGATCGCGGCGGCGCCGTCCTCGGTGACCGAGCCGCGGATCGAGCCGACGACCTCGTCGCCGAGCCGGGCCACGAAGACGCAGTCCCGGGCGACCTCCTCGCGGACCGAGTCGAGGGTTTGGACGAGCGGGTCGATGCGGTAGTTCCCGTACAGCGCCGCCTCCGGCTGGAAGCACAGGTACTGCAGCCTGAAGATCTGCTCCGCGTCCTGCTCGGTCGCCGCAGAGATGGTCACGCTCATGCCCATGTGCGCACGCCTCCCGCTCATCTGATCACCTGTCGTTCCTCACTCCTATCCCCGTCCTCAGCGGGCCGCAACCTCCGGTGTGAGCAATCTCCGCAGACATCCCAGACATCTGGAACGTTCCGGGCCAATACTGCCCTGTGAGATACCCAACTCCCCTGCGATTTCCCGGTATGTCAGGTCCTCGGGAGAGAGCAGGGCCTGCATCAGCCGAGGGCACCGGCCCGGGAGGCGACGTACGGCCGCGCGCAGGGCACGGCCGCGCGCCGCGGCGAGGGCCAGCTGTTCGGGGTCACGACCGCCGTCGTCGACCGGTTCGACGGTGTACAGCCGTTCGAGGCGGCTCCTACGGTGAGTGCGGCGCGCTTCCGAGCGGACGGCCCGGCGGAGCCATTCCTGCGGGTCGAGCGGCGGGCCCTCGGCGTCGAGGCGCTCCAGCAGCCGGAGCCAGACCGCCTGCTCCAGGTCGCCCGGCTCGGCTCCGGCGGCATACGCCTCCGCGGCGGCCTCGGCGGCGAGCAGCGGGCGCAGGGCGGTGACCAGGTCGTGCGTCATGTGCGGAGCGACGCGGCCGCCCGGGCTGCGGGTTGCCCGGGCGGCCGAAGCCCACTCGACCGGGGGGGGTGTGAGCTCACCTGTTGACGCTCAGTTGCCGGCGAAGTCCTGACGGGCCAGCAGACCCGTGTCGGGCTGGTCGGTGAAGACGCCGTCGATGCCGGTCGCGAAGTACGCCCGGTACGCGCCGAAGACGTCACCGTAGGCGTCGGCGTCCGTGCCCTTGCGGAAGTTGGCGGGCAGGAAGGGGTTCTCGTTGCGCAGCGTCCACGGGTGCAGGACCAGACCCACCTTGTGCGCGTCCGCGACGAGCGTCGTCGGCTGCGTGAGGTTGCCCTTGGCGTCGCGCGGGATGACCAGGTCGAGGGTCGGGCCGATGCCCTGCGCGTAGGAGGCGATCTCCCGCAGGCCGGCCGGCTTCACCAGGTCGGCGACCGTGCGCGGGTCGCCCGTCTCGACGAAGTCCCAGGGGCGGGTGTCCGCCGAGGACAGCAGCACGACCAAGGGGTTGTCGACGAGCTTGTTGAGGCGCTCGATGCTGGTCGGCTCGAAGGACTGGAGGATGACCGGGGAGGTGCGCCGGTCCTTGCGGTACTTGCGCAGCAGCTTGGCGACCCGCTCCTCCAGGGGAAGGCCCTGCTGGCGGAAGTAGGTGGGGTGCTTGAGCTCGGGGTAGATCCAGACCTGCTTGCCGCGCTTGCGGGTCTGCTCGTCCTGCCACTTCAGGACCTCTTCGAAGGTGGGGATCTCCCAGCGGCCGTTGTAGAGGGTGTTGTGCGGGCGGTTGGCCGGGATGCGCTCGATCGCCCGCAGGGTCTTCAGCTCGGCGAGCGTGAAGTCCTCGGTGAACCAGCCGGTGGTGGAGACACCGTCGAGGAGCTTGGTCTTCTTGCGGTCGGCGAACTCGGGGTGGTCGGCGACGTCCGTGGTGCCGCCGATCTCCGGCTCGTGACGGCAGACGAGGTGACCGTCCCTCGTCGGCACCAGGTCGCCCGCCTCGACGATGTCGGCACCCATGTCGAGGGCCAGCTGGTACGAGCCGAAGGTGTGCTCCGGGCGGTAGCCGCTGGCCCCGCGGTGGCCGACGATCGTCGGCTTGGGCAGACTCTTCAGCCCGCCCTGCCCGCCGCCCTGCCGGGTGCTGTCGGCTCTCGCCGTGCCGGTCACGCCGAGGACCGCTCCCCCGGCGCCGAGCACCGCCGCGCCGAGCAGGGCCCGCCGTCCGGTTCCGCTGGTTTCCTCGTTCGGCCTCTGCGTTCCCATGAGCGCCCTCCCTGCCGTCGGCTCGTCAGTGCGGGGCGATCGTACGGGCGCGTACATGACGGGTGGGAGACGCCGGGCGGAACAGGTGGGTGATGAGGGATGTCGTAGTGGCTGGTGGGAGCCGTGAACTGACGGCTCGTCGAGTGCGTCGCGTCCCCGCGATTCGGTGCGGCGGTTCTGGGAACGCGTCCGATACGCCCAGGGAGCGACGTCCGTCACATGCGGCGGCCGGGTCACACATCGTCCACAGCGGGTCACCGCAGGTGAACACGCGTCACCGGCGCGTAAGACCTCGGTTAACTCGCCGTGCCCGATGTGCGCGACCCCCGGGGCCGCGAGTATCGTCCTCACCTGCACAGACTCATACCGCATCCCCTGACACGGAGGGCCCGTTGTCCCGCTTCGCGCTCATCAAGGCAGTGCTCGGCCCGATCATGCGCCTGATGTTCCGCCCTCAGGTGGAAGGTGCGGAGCACATTCCCGGCGACGGTCCGGTCATCCTGGCCGGCAACCACCTGACGTTCATCGACTCGATGATCCTGCCGCTGGTCTGCGACCGGCAGGTCTTCTTCATCGGCAAGGACGAGTACGTGACCGGGAAGGGCCTCAAGGGCCGGCTGATGGCCTGGTTCTTCACGGGCGTCGGCATGATCCCGGTGGATCGTGACGGTGGCCGGGGCGGTGTCGCCGCCCTGATGACCGGACGCCGCGTGCTGGACGAGGGCCGGGTGTTCGGGATCTACCCGGAGGGGACGCGGTCGCCCGACGGACGGCTGTACCGGGGGCGGACCGGGATCGCCCGGCTCACGCTGATGACGGGGGCGCCGGTGGTGCCGTTCGCGATGATCGGTACGGACAGGCTTCAGCCGGGTGGGGCGGGTCTCCCCCGGCCGGGGAAGGTCACGGTCCGGTTCGGCGAGGCGATGGAGTTCTCCCGGTACGAGGGGATGGACCGGGACCGGTACGTGCTGCGGGCTGTGACCGACTCCGTGATGAGTGAGGTCATGCGATTGTCCGGGCAGGAGTATGTGGACATGTACGCGAGTAAGGCCAAGGAAGCCGCGTAGTTTCTCGGGTGCGGCTTGCGGGGGCTTGTCGCGCTCACGCGGCGGAGCCGCAATGGGACAGAGGCCCGCGTCCCTACAGGGGCGCGTTCTCCGGCGGGCCGCCATTCGTCCGGCCGTGCCCCGGTGCCGGGAACCACAGCACGAACGTAGCCCTCCCCCACCCGTGAGAACAGGCGACCTGGCCGCCGTGCGATTCCACGATCTGTCGGACGATGGCCAGGCCCAGCCCGGCGTGGCGGTCGCGGCCGCCGCCGTTGCCCTTGGCTCGCCAGAAGCGGTCGAAGACCCTCGCCCGGTCGTCGTCGCCTATGCCTGGGCCCTCGTCCCGTACCGCCGTCCAGAGCCAGGAGCCGTCCCGGTCGGCCGCGACGGTGATGAGGGAACCCGGTGGGGCCAGCTGTACCGCGTTCGAGAGCAGGTTGCCGACGGCCCGGCGCAGGGCGTCGTGGCCGCCGATGACCGTGAGGCCTGGGGCGAGGCTGCGGTGCAGGAGCTGGCCGCGTTCGGCGGCGAGCGGGGCGAACGCGGAGGCGTCGAGGACGATCCAGGTGGTGAGTTCGCGGTCGGCCAGAGTGAACCGGACGTGCGGGACGGTGGTGCGGGCGGTGGCGTTCCAGTCCACGAGGCGGTGCCCGACGACCTCGTGCGCCAGGTCGCTCATGTCCTCGGGCAGGACGTAGCCGCGGCCCCGCAGCAGGGCCAGCGCCCGGGCGGCGGCGACCAGGCCGGGAGTGGCGCGCGGACCGGCACCGTGGGCCAGCCGCCGCTCCGGACCGGCCAGGTCACGCGTCGCGCAGACGAGCCGTACGGCGTACTCCGCGACGGCGTGGTGCACGAACACCTCGTCGGTGCTCCGCTGGAGCGCGACCAGCCGCTCGGGGGTGAGGATCCGGCGGGGGCGGGGCGGGTCGACGCTCATCCGGTAGAGGATGGCGAGCTTTTCGGACTCGCTGGGCGCGGCGACCTCCACCTCGAGCAGGAAGCGGTCGCGCTGGGCCTCGGGGAGGTGGTAGACGCCCTCGGACTCGATCGGGTTCTGGGTGGCGAGGACGAGGAAGGGTTCGGGGACGGGGAGCGTGGTGCCGCCGATGGAGACCTGGTGCTCGCCCATGACCTCCAGCAGGGCGGACTGGACCTTGGCGGGGGCGCGGTTGATCTCGTCGGCCAGGACGATGTTGGCGATGACCGGCCCGGGTTCGATGTCGAAGGTCTCCTGGGAGGGCCGGTAGATCCGGGTGCCGGTGATGTCGGAGGGGACGAGGTCGGGCGTGAACTGGAGTCGGGCGAACCGCCCGCCCACGACATGCGCCAGCGTCTTGGCGGCGAGTGCGACGCCCGGCACGCCCTCCAGCAGGCAGTGGCCCCGGGCCAGCACGGCGGTGAACATCCGCTCCACCATGCGGTCCTGGCGGACGATCACCCGCTTGACCTCGAAGAGGGCCTCTTCGAGGAGCTTGCCGTCGGGGTCATGGCATCCGGGGCGGTGGCCGTGGTCACAGCTCCGGGGCGGGGTCGCCGCCGTTCGGTGCGGTTCCGCTCGGGGCGGTGCCGCCGTCCTTCCACGGGCAGTCCTGGTCGCCCGCCGCGCCCCCGCCGGAGGAGGTGCCCTCCTCGACGACGAACCTGACCTGCTCGCGCGGCGTCTCGTCACCGTCGGCGGCGAGCGCGACACCGCCGCCCGCGAGCCCGGCGGCGGCCAGGACGGAGACGGTGACGATCGCCTTCTTGGTACGACGTGTCATGATCGGGGCTCCTTCGGCCGTGGGAACGACGTCGGGTACGGAGCCAAGACCATCAGGCGAGGGCGAAAGCGGGCTTAAAGGCGGGGCTGAGCAGGGGTGGTGGAAGGTCCGGGCCACACGCCTAGGGGTGTTCCGCCCCGCTCTCCAGCCGCTGCCCCCGCAGCAGGAACCACGCCGCCACTGCCGCCGCCAGCAGGACCGCCGCTCCGACGCCCGCCGCGAGGGCCAGGCCGTCGACGAAGGACGTGCGGGCCGCGTCCAGCATGGCCTCGGCGGTGTGCGCGGGCATGCCCGTCGCCGCCTCGACCGCGCCGCCCAGCGACTCGTGCGCCGCGGCCGGTGTGCCCGCCGGGCCGGTGAAGTCGCGGTAGACGCCGGTCACGATGGAGCCGAGCACGGCGATGCCGAGGGCCGCGCCGAGTTCGTACGCCGTCTCGGACACGGCGGACGCCGAACCCGCGTGCTCCTTGGGCACGCTGGAGAGGATCACGTCGGCGGTCACGGTGAAGGAGAATCCGGCTCCGACGCCGACCACGAGCAGCGCGGCCCCGAGCAGCGGGTAGCCGGTGGACTGGTCGATCACCGTGAGCGCGGCCAGGGCGAGGCCGATCGCCGCGAGCCCTGCGGAGACGACGGCCCGCACCGAGAAGCGCCGGGCCGCGCGCCCCGCGGCCAGACCGGCCACCACCGCGCCGATGGCGGCGGGCAGTTCCGCCAGGCCCGCCTCGAACGGGCGCCTGCCCTGGACGAGTTGCAGGTACTGGGAGAGGAAGAACACCAGTCCGGACAGACCGAGGATGGTCAGCAGGTCGGCCAGTACCGCGCCGCTGAAGCCGCGGTTGCGGAACAGCCGCATGTCCAGCAGCGGGGCCGGAAGCCTGAGCTGGCGGCGTACGAACCCGTGCAGGGCGGCCGCACCCAGCAGGCCCGCGCCGAGGGTGCTCCATGCGAAGCCGTGGGTGGCGGCCTCCTTGATCGCGTACACGACACCGACCATGCCGGCCAGCGACAGCACGACACTGAGCAGGTCCCAGGGGCCGGGGTTGGCGGTACGCGACTCGGGCAGCAGCTTGATGCCGACGAGGACCAGGACGGCCATCACGGGCAGGTTGATCAGGAAGACCGAGCCCCACCAGAAGTGCTCCAGCAGGAACCCGCCGACGATCGGGCCGACGGCCGTACCGGCGGAGGCGGTGGCGCCCCAGATTCCGACGGCCAGACTGCGTTCGCGCGAGTCGTGGAAGAGGTTGCGGATCAGGGCGAGCGTGGCCGGCATCAGCGTGGCGCCGGCGACACCGAGCAGCGCCCGCGCCACGATCAGCGTCTCGGGGGTGGTGGCGTAGGCGTTGAACACGGATATCGCGCCGAACGCGGTGGCACCGGCCAGCAGGATCCGCTTGCGGCCGATCCGGTCGCCGAGGCTGCCCATGGAGACGAGCAGTCCGGCGATGACGAACGAGTAGACGTCGCCGATCCACAGCAGCTGGGTGCCGGAGGGCTTCAGGTCCTCGCTGATGTAGGGGGTCGCGAGACCGAGGACGGTCGCGTCGACGGCCACCAGCAGCACGGCGAGGACGAGGACGCCGAGCGCGAGCCAGCGGCCCGGGCGCTTCACCGTCTCGGCCGTCTCAGCCGGCTGCAGGGTGCTGGTCATGATTCCTCTCTCCGTAGTGCGCCGCCGAGCAGGAGCTCGACGATCATGTACTGGAAGTCCTTGGGGGCGCCCTTGCCGCTCTGCACCATCCAGGCACCGGAGGCCAGCAGGCCGTAGAGCGCCTCGGTGAGCCAGGCCGGTGTGAGGTCGATGCGGAACTCGCCGCTGAGCTGGCCGCGCCGGAACAGGGCGGAGATTCGCTCGTCGATCAGGGTCCAGCCCGGGTTCTGCTCCTCGCCCTCGAACAGCTGGTTCTCGGTGTAGAGGAACCCCAGCAGTCCGGCGGCGGGCTCGATGGCCCCGACCAGCCGGCGTACGGCCTCGCTCGCCGTGCCCTCGTCGAGCCGGGCGGTGGCCAGCGCGGCCTCGCACTCCGCGATGCCCAGCGACTCCAGCGCGCGGACGAGGGCGTCCCGCCCGGCGAAGTGGCGGTGCAGCGTGGCGCGGCTGATCCCGGCGGCCTTGGCGACCTCGTCCATGGTCGCGGTGGCTTTGTGGGTCAGCAGGGCCGCGGCGCTGCGCAGCACGTGGTCAGGATCGACAGCCATGAGACAATCATACTCCATATGAGACATAGATGTCTCACGCTGGGCATGGGTGACTCACGGCTGCCGGTTCCGTTCACGAAGGGGTGGTGATCAGTGCCAGGGCAGCTGTCCGCGCTTCTCCCAGTACGCCTGCGGTTCCTCGACCAGCGTGGCGAGTCGGGCGAGCTGGTCGTCGTCGAGGTCGACGACCGCCGCGTGCAGGTTGGAGGCGAGCTGGTTGGCGGTGGCCGCGCCGGAGAGGACGACGCCGGCCCAGGGCTGCCGCAGGATCACCGCCAGGGCGACGGCGTCGCATCCCAGCCCGGACTCCTCGGCGATCTCCTTCAGGACGTCCGGCGCGTGCGGCCCCGCGAGCCGGCCGTTTGCCATGCCCTCCTTGACGATCACGGTGAGCCCGGCGTCGTGTGCCTCGGCGAGGGCGGGCGCGGCGGAGGTCTCCAGCGCGTTGTACGTCGACTGGACGGTACGGAAGAGGGGTTCGCCGTCGACCGTCACGGCGAGGGCGGCGCGGATCGCGTCCGCCTGGGCGGGACCGCTGGTGGAGAAGCCGATGGTGAGTCCCCGGGCGGCGGCTTGCGCGAGCTTCGCGTGCAGTTCCTTGTCGGTGAGGGCCGGGCTGTCCGGGGTCACCGAGTGAATCTGGTAGAGGTCGAGCCGGTCGCCGAGCAGGGCGTCGGTCTCGGCGCGCTGCCGTTCGTAGGTGGCGAGGGTGTGGTCCTTGACCTCGTGCGTCTCGGCGTCGGTGGACCAGTCGGCGGTGTAGGTGTAGCCCCACTTGCTGCCCACGACGATGTCGTCGAGGCCGGGCCTTGTGTTCAGCCAGTCGGCGAGGAACTCTTCCGAGCGGCCGTAGGAGCGGGCGGCGTCGAAGTAACGGACGCCTTGGGCGTAGGCGGCGTCGAGGAGTTCATGTGTGCGGTCGCGCAGGGCGTCGACCGTGCGCTCGGCCGGCAGGTCCTGATCGCGGCCCAGATTGATGTAACCGGGCCGTCCGACGGCGGCGAGTCCCAGACCGATGTGGCATGTGGGGGTCGTTGCTGAGGCCAGGCGGGCGAAGGGCATCGCGGGCTCCGTTCGGTCGGCTGCTGATGACCAACGTAACCCCCGCGATGACCTTCGCCTCAGAGCTCGGGTCGTGCTGTGTTGTGGCGGGTGCGGGTGGTGCGGGGATCGTCGCGCCCACGCGGCGGAGCCGCAAATCGATACAGCCCGCGCCCCTTGAGTCCGTTCCCCTCAGCCCTTCTTCTTGGCCACGGCCCATTCATGCTGCTTCGCCACGTCGGCCTTCACCTCGGCCAGCTGCACTGCCACCGCGCTCGGGGCCGTGCCACCCCGGCCCTTGCGGGACGCGAGGGCTCCGGGGACGTTGAGGACCGTGCGGACCTCCGGGGTGAGGTGGGACGAGATCTTCGCGAACTGCTCGTCCGTCAGCTCGTCCAGTTCCTTGCCCTCGCCCTCGGCGACCTTCACGCACTCGCCCGCCACCTCGTGGGCCACGCGGAACGGTACGCCCTGCTTGACCAGCCATTCCGCGATGTCCGTGGCGAGGGAGAAGCCGGCGGGGGCCAGTTCCTCCATGCGCTCGCGGTGGACGGTGAGCGTGGCCATCATGCCGGTGAAGGCGGGGAGCAGGATCTCCAGCTGGTCGATGGAGTCGAAGACCGGCTCCTTGTCCTCCTGGAGGTCGCGGTTGTACGCGAGCGGGAGGGCCTTGAGCGTGGCCAGCAGGCCCGTCAGGTTGCCGATCAGGCGGCCGGACTTGCCGCGCGCCAGCTCGGCGATGTCCGGGTTCTTCTTCTGCGGCATGATCGACGAGCCGGTGGAGAACGCGTCGTGCAGGGTCACGAAGGAGAACTCCTTCGTGTTCCAGAGGATGACCTCCTCGGCGATCCGGGAGAGGTTGACGCCGATCATCGCCGTGATGAACGCGAACTCGGCGACGAAGTCGCGGGACGCCGTGCCGTCGATGGAGTTGCCGACGGAGCCGTGCTCGAACCCGAGGTCCTTCGCCACCGCCTCCGGGTCCAGGCCCAGGGAGGAGCCCGCCAGCGCGCCCGAGCCGTAGGGCGACACCGCCGTGCGCGCGTCCCACTGGCGCAGCCGCTCCGCGTCCCGGGACAGGGACTGGACGTGGGCGAGGACGTGGTGCGCGAACAGGACCGGCTGGGCGTGCTGGAGGTGCGTACGGCCGGGCATCGCCACGTCCGGGTGGGCCTCGGCCAGGCCGATCAGCGCGTCCTGGAGCTCGGCGATCAGGCCGCCGAGGACCCGGGCGTGGTCGCGCAGGTACATGCGGAACAGGGTCGCGACCTGGTCGTTGCGGGAGCGGCCCGCGCGCAGTTTGCCGCCGAGGTCGGGGCCGAGCCGCTCCAGCAGGCCGCGCTCCAGGGCGGTGTGCACGTCCTCGTCGGCGATGGTGCCCACGAAGGAGCCGTCGGCGACGTCCGCCTCCAGCTGGTCCAGCCCGGCGATCATCCGGGTCAGCTCGTCCTCGGTGAGCAGGCCCGCCTTGTGCAGCACGCGCGCGTGCGCACGCGAACCGGCGATGTCGTACGGCGCGAGCCGCCAGTCGAAGTGGACGGACGCGGACAGCTTGGCCAGGGCCTCGGCGGGACCGTCGGCGAAACGGCCGCCCCAGAGCCGTACGTCACCGCTGTTGCTGCTCACTTGCGTTGCTCCTAGAGAGGTAGGGATGTGACGCGGACCTTTATATGCCCGCGCCGGGTTCCCGTCGGGTATGCGCCTCGCCGTTCCCGTCGGGCTACGCCCGCAGGTGACGCTGCGCCGCGATCTTCGACGACAGGCTGTAGATGTCGATGAAGCCCTTGGCGGCGGACTGGTCGAAGGTGTCGCCCGTGTCGTACGTCGCCAGGTTGAAGTCGTACAGCGACTGCTCGGAGCGCCGGCCGGTGACGACCGCGCGGCCGCCGTGCAGGGTCATGCGGATGTCGCCGGTGACATGCCGGTTGGCCTCGTCGACGAAGCCGTCCATGGCGCGCTTGAGCGGGGAGAACCACAGGCCGTCGTAGACCAGCTCGCTCCAGCGCTGCTCGACGCCCCGCTTGTAGCGGGCGAGTTCGCGCTCGACGGTGACGTTCTCCAGTTCCTGGTGGGCGGTGATCAGGGCGATGGCGCCGGGGGCCTCGTAGACCTCGCGGGACTTGATGCCGACGAGGCGGTCCTCGACCATGTCGATCCGGCCGATGCCCTGGGCGCCGGCGCGCTCGTTGAGCTGCTGGACGGCCTGGAGCACGGTGACGGGCCTGCCGTCGATGGCGACCGGGGCGCCCTCCTTGAAGGAGATGACCACCTCGTCGGGCTCGCGCGGGGTGGCCGGGTTCTGCGTGTACTCGTAGATGTCCTCGATCGGCGCGTTCCAGATGTCCTCGAGGAAGCCGGTCTCGATGGCGCGGCCGAAGACGTTCTGGTCGATGGAGTACGGGGACTTCTTGGTGGTCGCGATCGGCAGGCCCTTGTCCTCGCAGAAGGCGATGGCCTTGTCGCGGGTCATGGCGTAGTCGCGGACCGGGGCGATGCACCTCAGGTCGGGGGCGAGGGCGGCGATACCGGCCTCGAAGCGGACCTGGTCGTTGCCCTTGCCGGTGCAGCCGTGGGCGACGGTCGTGGCGCCGTGCTTCCGGGCGGCGGCGACGAGGTGCTTGACGATCGCCGGCCGGGACAGCGCGGAGACCAGCGGGTAGCGGTCCATGTAGAGGGCGTTGGCCTTGATCGCCGGGAGGCAGTACTCCTCGGCGAACTCGTCCCTGGCGTCGGCCACTTCGGCCTCCACCGCGCCGCACGCGAGGGCGCGCTTGCGGATGACGTCCAGATCCTCGCCGCCCTGGCCGACGTCCACCGCGACCGCGATGACCTCGGCGCCCGTCTCCTCGGCGATCCAGCCGATGGCGACGGAGGTGTCAAGACCGCCGGAGTAGGCGAGTACGACGCGCTCGGTCACGGGTTCTTCCCCTCATACTGCGATCACTGACCTGCATGATTATGCAGACCTCCGCATGATTCGTCAATGCACCCCGTATCGAGCGGCTGATTCCGGCCATGCCGAGATGACTTTGAAGATCCTTTGAACGCGCGAAACCGCTTACCCGTACCTCTCGCCGAACGCAGGCGCCGCGTTTCGACACCGACGACACCCCCGACCCCTAGTGAGGCATCCGCATGTCCAGGGCTCTTCCGAAGTACAACAAGCGTCGCGTCGGCTTCATCGGCGGCGCCGCCGCGGTGGCGCTGTCCGGCACGGTGATCGCCGGCTTCGCCCTCGCCGGGGAGACGCCCGACAGCGGCGGGACGAACGCCCGGACGCTGGCGGGTCCCGGCACCATCACGTGCCCGGACGTCACCGGCCAGCTGCCGGCGATCCCCGCCTCGGCGCAGGCAGAGGTCGACCGCAACCTCGCCCAGCTGAACACGCAGATCGAGGAGGCCAACAAGCGCCTCGTCGACACCGTCGGCCAGGGCGGCCCCAACTTCGTCCAGAACGCCATCCTCGGCCCCCTGGAGGACAAGCGCGTCGCCGCCCTGAACCGCATCGAGACCGCCATCGGGCGTGCCGCCGAGAAGCCGGAGGGCCTGGAGGCCTTCGCCGCCTGCCAGCTCAACGCCGACGGCGGCGCCGGTGCGGGCGAGGCAGCGGGTGGAGAGGAGGCGGGCGCCGGTGCCGAAGCCGGTGCCGGCGCCGAGGCCGGAGCGGGCGCCGAAGCCGGTGCCGGTGCCGAGGCCGGAGCGGGCGCCGAAGCCGGTGCCGGTGCCGAAGCGGGCGCGGGCGCGGAGGCCGGTGCGGGTGCCGGGGAGGAAGCGGGTGCGGGCGAGGCGGGTAACGCGGGCGCCGGCACGATCACCTGCCCGGACGTCGCCTCCCAGCTGCCGGCGATCCCCGCCTCGGCGAAGGCGGAGGTCGACCGCAACCTGACGCTGCTGGACACGCAGATCGAGGAGGCCAACAAGCGCCTCGTCGACACCGTCGGCCAGGGCGGCCCCAACTTCGTCCAGAACGCCATCCTCGGCCCCCTGGAGGACAAGCGGATCGCCACCGTCAACCGCATCGCCACGGCCATCGGCCGCACGGCCGAGAAGCCGGCCGGTCTGGACTCCCTGGCCGCCTGCACGCTCACCAAGTGAGGTGACAGGCGCCGTGGCCGCCCCGCGTGAGCGCCGACCGGGGCGGCCACGGGCAGGCGCCCGGGGGCGGGGTCCGGCAGAGGTGACCGGATCCCGCAATTCTTTAGACGCGCGAAAGATCTGCACCCATAATCGTTAGACATGGGAAAGACTTATGAGCGCATAGAAGGCCGGCTCCGCTCGTTCATCGAGGCGCAGCCGGTCTTCTTCACCGCCACCGCCCCCTTGTCCGCCGACGGCACGGTCAACCTCTCCCCCAAGGGCCTCAAGGGCTCCTTCGCGGTGCTCGACGACCTCACCGTGGCCTACCTCGACTTCGCCGGCTCCACCGCCGAGACCATCGCCCATCTGCGGGAGAACGGCCGGATCACCCTGATGTGGTGCGCCTTCCAGGGCCCGCCGAACATCGTCCGCGTGCACGGCCGCGGTGAGCCGGTCTTCCGCGACGACCCCCGGTTCCGGGAACTGCTCGGCCACTTCCCGGACATCGATCCGGCGCAGCACGGGCTGCGCGCGATCATCGTCGTGACGGCCGAACTCGTCCGCGACAGCTGCGGCTACGCCGTGCCCTTCATGGCGTACGAGGCGGACCGCGACCTGCACGGCAAGCGTTTCGCACGCGAGGACGACGCGTCGCTCAGCGCCTACTTCACCAAGAAGGAGCACATCGAGACCAGCCTGGACGGACTACCCGGGCTGCCGCTGCCGCTGCCGCCCTCTACGGTCTGAGGCATGCGCCCCGGTGCCGTCGCCCTCGCCGTCTCCTCCCTCGTCGTGCTCGGTGCCGGGCCGCCCGCCCCCTCGTCGCCGCTGCCGGCCCGGATGGCGGACACCGGCGGCGGCACCCAGCTGATCACCGCGGTGGCCCCGGGGAGGGCCTCGACGACGGGCACGGTCACCTGGTGGGACCGCAGGGACGGGCGGTGGGTGCGGGCGGGTTCCGCGCCCGCGCGTTTCGGAGCGAACGGGCTGGTCGAGGGCGCGTCCCGCAAGCAGGGCACGAACACCACACCCACGGGTCTGTACGGCCTGCCGTACGCCTTCGGCATCAAGGCGGCGCCGCGCGGGACGGCGTACCCGTACCGCCGGGTGCACCGGGACTCCTGGTGGTGCCAGGACAACGGCTCCCGCTCCTACAACCGCTGGACCGAGCCCCGCGCGGCCGACTGCCGGGCCGCCGAGTCCGAGCACCTGATCACCTACGGCGAGCGGTACGCGCACGCGCTCGTCGTCGGCTTCAACTACGAGCGTCCCGTACGGGGACGCGGCGCGGGCATCTTCCTGCATGTCAACGGGCGTGGCGCGACGGCCGGTTGCGTGTCCGTGCCGAAGGGCGCGATGCGGACGATCCTCACCTGGGCCGACCCGGCGCGGCGTCCCCACATCGCCGTCGGGACGGCCGGCGGGGCTACCGCCGTCACCCGCTACTAGTAGCGGGGAAGCCGCCCGCACCTCTCCGGGTTACTCCCGGTCACTCCCGTGCGCACACGACTCGGTACGCGGCTGAACACTCCCGTGTCCCGGCACGTATCTGTGGGCCAAGGGTCAAGTCCCCACGGAGGAACCGTGACCACCACGCTCGCAGGCGGCCGTGCCGCCCGCCGCCAGACGATGCGCCGCATCCGCCCGCGCCGCTCCCCGGCCGTACCGCTGCTGATCGCCCTGTGGGCGGGTGCGGCGGCCGTGCTGTGGCTGTGGTGGGACAACACAGCGTCGCTCGCGGACACCTCGGCCAAGATCCTGGCCGCGGGCCGGATCACCGGCCTGCTCGCCGGCTACCTCATGGCGCTGGTGGTGCTCCAGATGGCCCGGGTGCCCGCGCTGGAGCGGCGGGTGGGCACCGACCGGGTCGCCCGCTGGCACGCCATGACCGGCCGCTACACGCTCTGCCTGGTCCTCGCCCACGTCTTCCTCACCATGTGGGGCTACGCCCTCCAGGCGGGCAAGGGGCTCGGCGCCATCGTCCAGCAGACGACCGACTCCATCAACCAGCTGCCGGACATGGGCAAGGCCGCCATCGGCACGGGCCTGCTGTTCGTCATCGGGATCCTCTCGATCGGCGGCGTCCGCCGGCTGATCGGGTACGACACCTGGTACCACGTGCACCTGCTCACCTACGCGGCCGTGTACCTGACGTTCTGGCACCAGATCACGACGGGCAACGAGTTCGCCGTCGAGCCCGCCGCGAAGACCTTCTGGTACGGGCTGTACGGCGCGGTGACCGCGCTCGTCCTCTGGTACCGGATCCTCACCCCGATCCGGCTGAACCTGCGGCACCGGATGCGGGTCGAGGCGGTCATCGAGGAGACCCCGGGCATCGTGTCCGTGCTGATCGGCGGGCGCAAGCTGCACCGGATGGGCGCGGAGGCGGGCCAGTTCTTCCGCTGGCGGTTCAAGGCGCCCGGCATGCGCTTCAGTTCGCACCCGTACTCGCTCTCGGCGGCGCCCCGCCCGGACATGCTGCGGATCACCGTCAAGGCGATCGGTGACCACACCTCCCGGCTGCGCGAGCTCAAGCCCGGCACCAAGGTCTGGGCGGAGGGCCCGTACGGCGCGATGACCGCGCAGCGCCGCAGCCGCGGCAAGGTGCTGCTGGTCGCGGGCGGTGTCGGCATCACCCCGATGCGGGCCCTGTTCGAAACCCTGCCGGGCGCCTCCGGCGACATCACGCTGCTCTACCGGGCCAACAGCACCCAGGACCTGGCCCTGTGGGGCGAGCTCGCCAAGATCGCCGACGAGCGCGGTGCCCGGCTGATGTACGCGGTCAACAGCCCCGACGGGGAACGGCCCGACATCTCCGCGGAGTCCCTCCGGCGGAAGATCCCGGACATCGACGACCACGACGTCTTCATGTGCGGGCCGCCCGGCTTCGCGCAGTCGGTGTACGAGGCACTGCGCGGCGCGGGAGTCCCCGCACGCCGTATCCACCACGAGTCGTTCGAGATGTGAGCGACGGGACATCAACGGCCCTTCAGGAGCTTGAGAAACGATGAGGAAGTCTCACCCCGTCCGGCGTGCCGTGCTCGCCGGCGCAGCCACCGTCTCCGGGATCGTGCTGCTGCTGTCACTGAAGCCGGCCTCCGACCCGGGCGCCGCCCAGGCCGCGGGCGGTCAGCTCCCGCCCGCGGCCGCCGGGCAGGCCCCGCAGGGCGGCGTGAACGGCACCGTCACCGGTGACGCGGCGCAGACGCAGTACGGCGCGGTGCAGGTGCGCCTGACCATGAGCAACGGCAAGATCACTCAGGCCGAGGCGGTCCAGGCCCCCAAGGGCGGCCGCAGCGACCAGATCACCGCCAGCTCCGTGCCGCGCCTCAACCAGGCGGCGGTCGCCGCCCAGAGCGCGGGGATCGACGCCGTGTCCGGGGCGACGTACACCAGCGCCGGCTACAAGAAGTCCCTCCAGTCGGCCCTGGACAAGGCCAAGGCTTCGGCCGGCGGCGCGCAGGGCTCGGGCAACGCCCGGACCGTGACCGGTGACGCGGTGCAGACGCAGTACGGCCCGGTCCAGGTCCGTATCACCGTCGCCGGCGGGAAAATCACTAAGGCCGAGGCGGTCCAGGCCCCCAAGGGCGGCCGCAGCGACCAGATCACGGCCAGCTCGGTGCCCCGCCTCAACCAGGCGGCGGTCGCGGCGGGGAGCGCGGAGATCGACGCGGTCTCGGGCGCCACCTACACCAGCGCCGGTTACAAGAAGTCCCTCCAGTCCGCCCTGGACAAGGCTCCGGCAGGGGGCGGCGGCTCCTCCCAGGCCGCCGGCTCCGGGGGCGGTTCGTCCCAGGGCTCCGGCTCCGGGGGCGGTTCGTCCCAGGGCGCCGGCTCCGGGGGCGGCCAGGCCCAGACTCAGACCCTCACCGGCAGCGTGGCGCAGACGCAGTACGGTCCGGTCCAGGTCCGCATCACCGTCGCCGGCGGCAAGATCACCAAGGCCGAAGCCGTCCAGGCCCCCAAGGGCGGCCGCAGCGACCAGATCACCTCCACCTCCGTCCCCCGCCTCAACCAGGCGGCCGTCGCGGCCGGAAACGCCCAGATCGACGCCGTCTCCGGAGCCACCTACACCAGCGCCGGCTACAAGCAGTCCCTCCAGTCGGCCCTGGACCAGGCCGGTGGCTGACACGGTGGCCGACTCCGCACAGGCTCCCGCCGCGGTACGTCACGCGGAGGAGACGATGGGGACCGTCTTCTCCTTCGACGTCCGCGGCGGGGAACCCGGCGCCGTGCGCGCGGCGGTCGACGAGGCCGTCGCCGGGCTGCACAGGGTCGACGAGGTGTTCAGCACCTACCGCGAGGACAGCCAGATCTCCCGGCTGCAACGCGCTGAGCTGACGGTCGAGGAGTGTGATCCGGAGGTCGGCGAGGTCCTGAAGCTCGCGGCCGAGGCGGAGCAGCTGAGTGACGGCTGGTTCAGCACGTCGTACGGGGGCCGCCTCGATCCGACCGGCATCGTGAAGGGCTGGGCGGTCGAGCGGGCGGCGCGGCGGCTGGCGGCGGTGCCCGGGGTGACCGGAGTGAGCGTCAACGGCGGCGGCGATGTGCAGTTGCTCGGGGCCCCGGGTTCGGAGCGGCCGTGGCGGGTCGGGGTGTCCGATCCCCTGCGACCGGGAGGTCTCGCGGCGGTGATCTCCGCGGCAGGGGTGGACGAGCTGGCCGTGGCCACATCCGGGACCGCCGAGCGGGGCGCGCACATCGTCGACCCGCGTACGGGGCGTTCGGCCGTGACCGACCTGGTCGCCGTGACGGTGGTGGGGCCTCGGCTGACGTGGGCGGACTGCTGGGCCACGGCGGCGTTCGCGATGGGCTCGCGGGAGGGGCTGGCGTGGCTGGAGTCGCTGCCGGGGGTTGAGGCGCTGTTGATCACGGCCGGCGATGAGGTGCGCTGTACTGGAGGTTTGGCGGCGCGGCTGGGGTGAGTCGGGGCTGGGGCGGGGGTTTGCTCAACCCGCGCCGGCGGGGTGCCGCTTGGGACGGGTGCCGCCCTGGGGGTACCTCCCAGGCCCTTAAGGCACTGGGGGAGGCACGAATGCCCGCAGTCAAGCGGACCTTCTTGGGGACGCGGGGGGCTGCGCGACCAGCCACAGCGCACCCGCACACAGCCACCACCGGCAACCCCCACCGGGTGCTCAATGCCCGTTCTGCGCCAGCCTCAGCAAATGGTCGGCCAGCGCCTGCCCCCCGTCAGGGTTCCGGCTGATCAACAGCAACGTGTCGTCACCCGCGATCGTCCCGAGAATGTCGTGCAGCTCGGCCTGGTCGATCGCCGACGCCAGGAACTGCGCGGCCCCCGGAGGAGTCCGCAGGACCACGAGGTTCGCCGAAGCCTCCGCGGAGATCAGCAGCTCCTGCGACAGCCGCCGCATCCGCTCCTCCTTCGCCGACCCGCCCAGCGGCGCGCGCGGCGTGCGGAAACCGCCCTCGCTCGGTACCGCGTAGATCAGGTCGCCGTCGGTGTTGCGGATCTTCACCGCGTTCAGCTCGTCCAGGTCCCGGGAGAGCGTCGCCTGCGTGACGCTCAGCCCGTCGTCGGCGAGCAGCTTCGCCAGCTGGCTCTGCGACCGCACCGGCTGCCGGTTGAGGATGTCCACGATCCGGCGGTGGCGTGCGGTGCGGGTCTGCGGCACGGCGGGCCCGTTCGCCCCCGGCTGCTCGTGGTCCTGCGCCTGGCTCATCGTCGTCTCATTCCCCGGATCGTCCGTCCCCGTCGGCACTCGCGTCGAGGACGCCGGGCAGCGCCCGGAGGAAGGCGTCCACCTCGTCGTCGCCGATGTTCAGCGGCGGCATGAGCCGTACGACGTCGGGAGCGGGCGCGTTCACCAGGAGGCCGGCGTCCTGAGCCGCCTGCTGCACCTGGGGCGCGAGCGGCTCGGTGAGCACGATACCCAGGAGCAGACCCGTCCCCCGGACGAAATCGATCAACTCGTGACCGAGGCCCTCGATCCCGTCACGCAACTTCTCGCTCTGCCGCTTGACGTTCTGCAGCAACCCCTCGTTCTCGATGGTGTCGAGGACGGCGAGCCCGGCGGCGCAGGCGACGGGGTTGCCGCCGAAGGTCGTGCCGTGGTGGCCGGGCTGGAGCAGCTCGGCGGCGCGCCCGAAGGCGACGGTCGCGCCCAGCGGCAGTCCGCCGCCGAGGCCCTTGGCGAGGGTGACGACGTCGGGCAGCACGCCCTCGTGGGCCTGGTACTCGAACCAGTGGCCGGTCCGGCCGACGCCGGTCTGCACCTCGTCGAGGACGAGCAGCGCGCCGGTGGCGGCGGTGATGGCCCGGGCGGCCTTGAGGTACCCGGCGGGCGGGACCACGACCCCGTTCTCGCCCTGAACCGGCTCGATGACGACGAGGGCGGTCTCCTCCGTCACCGCGGCGGCCAGCGCCTGCGCGTCGCCGTAGGGGACGTGCGTGACGTCGCCGGGCAGCGGCAGGAAGGGCTCCCGCTTGCCGGGCTGGCCGGTGAGCGCGAGGGCGCCCATGGTGCGGCCGTGGAAGCCGCCCTGGGTCGCGACCATGTGGGTCCGCCCGGTGAGGCGGCCGATCTTGAAGGCGCCCTCGTTGGCCTCGGCGCCGGAGTTGCAGAAGTAGACCTTGCCGTCGCGGCCGAAGAGCTGGAGCAGCCGTTCGGCGAGCGCGACCGGCGGCTCGGCGACGAACAGGTTGGAGACATGGCCGAGGGAGGCGATCTGCCGGCTCACGGCCTCGACGACGGCCGGGTGGGCGTGGCCGAGCGCGTTGACCGCGATGCCGCCGACGAAGTCCAGGTACTGCTTGCCGTCGGCGTCCCAGAGCCTGGTGCCCTCGCCGCGGACGAGCGGGAGCCTCGGGGTGCCGTAGTTGTTCATGAGCGCGTTCTGCCACCGCGCGGTCAGTTCCTGGTTGCCCACGACGTTGTTCACGACTCCCCCTGTCCGCCCGGTCCCTCGGGCTTCTCGTCGGCCACGACCATCGTGCCGATCCCCTCGTCGGTGAAGATCTCCAGCAGGATCGAGTGCTGGACCCGGCCGTCGATGACCCGGGCGGTGGTGACGCCGCCCCGTACGGCGTGCAGGCAGCCCTCCATCTTCGGCACCATGCCGGAGGACAGGTCCGGCAGCAGCCGCTCCAGCTCGGAGGCGGTGAGGCGGCTGATCACCTCGTCGCTGTGGGGCCAGTCCTCGTAGAGTCCCTCGACGTCCGTGAGGACCATGAGGGTTTCGGCGCCCAGTGCAGCAGCGAGTGCCGCAGCCGCCGTATCAGCATTGACGTTGTAGACATGTCCGTCGTCCTGGGAGCGGGCGATCGACGAGACGACCGGGATGCGGCCGTCGGCGAGCAGGGCCTCGATCGCGCCCGTGTCGATCGCGGTGATCTCGCCCACCCGCCCGATGTCGACGAGTTCGCCGTCGATCTCGGGCTGGTGCTTGGTGGCGGTGATGGTGTGCGCGTCCTCGCCCGTCAGGCCGACGGCGAGCGGGCCGTGCTGGTTGAGCAGCCCGACCAGCTCGCGCTGCACCTGCCCGGCCAGCACCATCCGTACGACGTCCATGGCGTCCTCGGTGGTCACCCTGAGGCCGGCCTTGAACTCGCTGACGATGCCGTGCTGGTCGAGGGCGGCGCTGATCTGCGGCCCGCCGCCGTGCACGACGACGGGCTTGAGACCGGCGTGGTGCAGGAACACCACGTCCTGGGCGAAGGCGGCCTTCAGGTCCTCGTCGACCATGGCGTTGCCGCCGAACTTGATGACGACCGTCTTGCCGTTGTGCCGGACCAGCCAGGGCAGCGCCTCGATGAGGATCTGGGCCTTGGGCAGCGCGGTGTGTTTGCGGGTAGTGCTCATGAGGAGTACGCGCTGTTCTCGTGGACGTAGTCCGCGGTGAGGTCGTTGGTCCAGATGGTCGCGGCCTCGGACCCGGCGGCGAGGTCGGCCACGATGTGCACCTCGCGGTAGCGCATGTCGACCTTCTCGCGGTCCTCGCCGACACCGCCGTTCTTGCAGACCCAGACGCCGTTGATGCCGACGTTCAGCTGGTCGGGCTCGAAGGCGGCCTTCGTAGTGCCGATCGCGGAGAGCACCCGGCCCCAGTTCGGGTCCTCGCCGTGGATGGCGCACTTGAGGAGGTTGTTGCGGGCGATGGAGCGGCCCACCTCGACGGCGTCGTCCTCGGTCGCGGCGTTGATCACCTCGACCTTGATGTCCTTGCTGGCGCCCTCGGCGTCCCGGATCAGCTGCTGCCCGAGGTCGTCGCAGACCTGCCGGACGGCCTCGGCGAACTCCTCGTACCCCGGGGTGACTTCGGCGGCGCCGGAGGCGAGCAGCAGCACGGTGTCGTTGGTGGACATGCAGCCGTCGGAGTCGACCCGGTCGAAGGTCGTCCGGGTGGCCGCCCGCAGCGCCTTGTCCAGTACGTCGTCGTCCAGGTCCGCGTCGGTGGTGAGGACGACGAGCATGGTGGCGAGGCCGGGGGCGAGCATGCCCGCGCCCTTGGCCATGCCGCCCACGGTCCAGCCGTCCTTGGTCACGACGGACGTCTTGTGGACGGTGTCGGTGGTCTTGATGGCGATGGCGGCCTTCTCACCGCCGTGCTCGGAGAGCTGGGCGGCGGCCGTCTCGACGCCCGGCAGCAGCTTGTCCATCGGCAGGAGCACGCCGATGAGGCCGGTCGAGCAGACGGCGATCTCGATGGCGCCCCGCCCGAGGACCTCGGCGACCTTCTCGGCCGTCGCGTGGGTGTCCTGGAAACCCTTCGGGCCCGTGCAGGCGTTGGCACCGCCGGAGTTGAGGACGACGGCGGAGACCTGACCGCTCTTGAGCACCTGCTCGGACCACAGGACCGGGGCGGCCTTCACACGGTTGGCGGTGAAGACGCCGGCGGCGGCGCGGCGGGGCCCGGTGTTGACCACGAGGGCCAGGTCGGGGTTGCCGTTCTCCTTGATTCCGGCGGCGATGCCCGCCGCCGTGAAACCCTTCGCTGCCGTCACACTCACGGCGCAACTCCGATCGTCGTCAGTCCGGTGGTCTCGTCGAGCCCCAGGGCGATGTTCATGCTCTGGACGGCACCGCCGGCGGTGCCCTTGGTGAGGTTGTCGATGGCGCTGATCACGATGATCCGTCCGGCGGCCGCGTCGTACGCGACCTGCACCTGAACGGCGTTCGAACCGTAGACGGACGCCGTGGCGGGCCACTGTCCCTCGGGCAGCAGGTGCACGAAGGGCTCGTCGGCGAAGGCCTTCTCGTAGGCGGCGCGCAGGGACTCGGCGGTGACGCCGTCCGTCGCCTTGGCGCTGCACGTGGCGAGGATGCCGCGGGGCATCGGCGCGAGGGTCGGCGTGAAGGAGACGGAGACCGGCTCGCCGGCGGCCGCGCTGAGGTTCTGGGTGATCTCGGGGGTGTGCCGGTGCCCGCCGCCGACGCCGTACGGGGACATCGAGCCCATGACCTCGCTGCCCAGCAGGTGCGGCTTGGGTGCCTTGCCCGCGCCGGAGGTGCCGGACGCGGCGACGATCACGGCCTCCGGCTCGGCGAGCCCGGCGCCGTAAGCCGGGAAGAGCGCCAGCGACACGGCCGTGGGGTAGCAGCCGGGCACCGCGACGCGCTTGGACCCCTCCAGCGCGGCGCGGGCGCCCGGCAGTTCGGGAAGGCCGTAGGGCCAGGTTCCGGCGTGCGCGGAGCCGTAGAACTTCTCCCAGGCGGCGGCGTCCGTCAGCCGGAAGTCGGCGCCCATGTCGATCACCAGCACGTCCGGCCCGAGCTGCTCGGCGACGGCGGCGGACTGCCCGTGGGGCAGTGCGAGGAACACGACGTCGTGCCCGGCGAGGACCTCGGGGGTGGTCTCCTGGAGCACTCTCCCGGCCAGGGGCAGCAGGTGCGGCTGGAGCGCACCGAGCCTCTGCCCCGCGTTGGAGTTGCCGGTCAGGGCACCGATCTCGACCTCGGGGTGCGCCAGGAGCAGACGCAGCAGTTCCCCGCCCGCGTATCCACTCGCTCCGGCCACTGCCGCACGTACCGCCATGGAACCTCCTCCTCAGGAAGCATGACTATACGTTTCACCGCAGTTTTATGCAATCCCCACCCCTGAGCGGGCACCCTGCGCCACCAGGAAACGACTTTGTCCGGGACATGATCACAGGTTAGGGTCCCCCGTCACGTATCAGGGGATCACGGCAGGTGGGGGACATGGCCGAAGAAGTCGGCGGGCACATCAAAGGTCCGAACGCATGGAGGCAGGCCTTCGCTGCCATAGCGCTGGCCGCGGCACTCGGTGGCGCTCTGTGGGCGTCCGAGGAGCTGTCCGGAAACGGCAGTGGCCCGCCGCCCGCCACCTGCTCCGACGAGGACGCCGGGAAGGCCGCGGGGCGAGTGACCGGGAAGCAGCTGTGCGAGGCACTGCACCGTCCCGACCTCGCCGCTCTGCTCGGCACGCCGACGGAGACCGCGAAGACCGCCAGCGGCGGCGACAGCTCGTTCAAGTCCGCCGGCGGCAAGGAGATCGCCACACCCTCGGCGCAGGTCGAGTTCGACACCTACACCGTGACGCTGTCGGCGACCTACGACGGTCTTCCGGTCGCCGGGTCCCACACGCTGCTGGGGAACGACGCCGAGCAGCGGAAGGTGCTGGGCCGGCCGGCCGTCCTCTACTCGGACCGCACCATCAGCATCAGCTTCCGCCTCGACGGGGGCGACAGCGAGACCGGCCCCGGCGTCCCGGCCCGGGCGCTCACCGTGGCGCAGGACGCGAAGGACAGAGGCGGTTCCCTCGATGTGACGCTGTGGCGCGCGGACGGAGGGGTGCCGGACGACGCCGTACTGCTGCGCGTCGCCGAGAAGGTGCTGCCGACGGTCCCTGGGTGGACCGCCGGCCGGTGACGGCCGGTCCCGCCCGCGCGCCGGGCGGCACGTGCCGGGGCGGCACCGCCGTCAGGGGTGCCGCCACGTCGTGGGCCGCCGTCCCGGGGACGGCGGCCCACGAGGGACCCGCTACCTCTGCTTGATCCGCAGGAAGGTGACGGAGTTCGCCGGGAAGGTGTAGGTGAACTTCCCGGCCACGCCACGGAAGGTGGACGTCACCGGCGTCACCGGCGTGTCCGTCTCCGTGTTGACGGCGTCCTCCTCGGCGGCCAGCGTGGTCACGCGGGCCGTGGAGGCGACCTTCGCGCCACCCAGGTCGACGGCCGTACGGGCCTCGGCGGACTGGGCGTTGACGACCTTGACGATCAGGTCACCGGTCTTGGCGTCCTTGGTGACGACCTGGCGGAACGGCTCGGCCGGCTTGTCGTCCTTGAAGCTGCCCCACTCCTTGCCGTCCAGGAACAGGGTGACCTGGCGGCCACGCACCTTGATGTCGATGTCGTAGGCACGGCCGGTCTCGATCGACCCGGCCTTCGTCATCAGCGTGCCCTTGCCGCCGTCGACGGCCTGCTCGATCGCGGACTGGGTGTTGTTCCAGCCGCCCAGGTTCCACCAGTAGTAGTTCCCGGTGTCCTTGACGCCGAAGGCGACGAGGAAGCCCTCCTTGCCGGACTTCTTGGTGGCCTTCACATGCAGGTCGTAGTCCTTCCAGGCCGGCTCGCCCGCCGTGACCAAGGTGTTCTCGGCGGCGGTGTCGGTCTGGACGTACTGCCCGTCCTGGATGCTCCAGCTGCCACGGCCGCTGGTGGTCCACTTCGAGGCGTCACCGGAGAAGTCGTCGCTGAGCAGCGTCGAGCCGTCCGCGGCGGTGACCTTGACGTCGTCGTACGCGGCGCTGGTCGCCCACGTGGACAGGCCGACGGCACCCGTGATCGGGCCGCTGACGTCCGGCGTGCCGGTCGCCTTCGACGGGACCACGCGGTCGCCGACGTTGGTCATGAACAGCTTCTGGACCTCGTAGTTGGCCGAGTTCCAGGAGGCCCGGTTGTTGAACCAGATCATGTCCGGCCGCCACTGCACGTAGTCCTCGTTGGCGAGCAGCGGGGCGTACGAGGCGAGCTTGACGACGTCCGCGTTGCGCTCCAGGCCGGTCATGAAGGCGGCCTCGGCAAGGCCGTTCTTCCAGGCGTTGCCCTGGGAGGCGTACTCGCCGAGGAAGACCTTGGGGCCCTTGCGGTCGTAGGAGTCGTAGCGGTCGTTGTTCTGCAGGAACCAGTTCGGGCTGTTGTAGTAGTGCTCGTCGACCATGTCGACCTTGCCCTCGCGGTTGAGCTGCCAGGCGGTGTCGAAGGTCGTGCCGGCGTCGTCCGGGCCCGAGTTCGAGATGACGGTGATGTCCGGGTACTTCGCCTTGATGGCGGCCCGGAACTGCTGGAAGCGGGCGAAGAACTCCTCGGGGAGGTTCTCCTCGTTGCCGACCCCGAGGTGGGTCAGGTGGAAGGGCTTGGGGTGGCCCATCCGCGCCCGGACCTTGCCCCACTTGGAGGTCGCCGGGCCGTTGGCGAACTCGATGAGGTCGAGGGTGTCCTGGATGTGGCGCTTGAGCAGGGCGTCGTCGTCGGTGGCCTTGTTCTGGCCGCAGCCGGTCACCAGGGCGGGGACGACGGGCAGCGGCATGGCGCCGATGTCCTCGGAGAAGCGGAAGTACTCGTAGTAGCCGAGGCCGTAGCTCTGGTTGTAGCCCCAGAAGTTGGCGTTGGTGGCGCGCTCCTCGACCGGACCGATGGTGTCCTTCCACTGGTAGCTGCGCTTGCGCTGCCAGTTCGAGGCCTCGCTGTAGTCCTCCATGGAGCCGGTGTTGACCAGGCAGCCGCCGGGGAAGCGCACGAAGCCCGGTTTCAGGGCGGCGATCTTCTCGGCGAGGTCCTTGCGCAGGCCGTTCGGCTGGTTCTTGTAGGTGTCACGCGGGAAGAGCGAGATCTCGTCGAGCGCGGCGGCGTTCGTCGAGGCGACGGCGAGGCGGCCGCGGTTGCTGGTGCGGGTCGCGGTGAAGGTGGCCTTGTACTTGGCCCAGCCGCCCTTGACGGCCACCTGCCGGGCGGTCGCCAGCGTGCCCGCCGTGTCCTTGAGGGAGACGGTGAGCGTGCTGCCGCTCTCGGCGCGGGCCCACACGGAGAAGTCGTACTTCTTGCCCTGCTCGACCCGGATGCCGGTGTTGTATCCGGCGTTCGTCACGGAGGAACCGGCGCCCAGGGAGAGGTAGTTGCGGTTGCGCTCGTTGAGGCGGCCCGAGTCGTTCACGACCTCGGCCGCGCCGCCGACCGCCCACGAGGTCAGGGGCGTGTAGGAGCCGTTGTCGGCGGTGGAGTACTCGAAGGAGCGGTTCTGCACGAGCTCGGCGTACAGACCGCCGTCGGCGGCCCGGTTGATGTCCTCGAAGAAGACGCCGTACATCGTGTCGTCGATCGCCGCGCCCTGGGCGGACGGGTCGACGGTGATCGCGTAGTCGGGGACGTCCTCGGCGTGCGCGGGGGCCGGTACGAGGGCTGCTGCCGTCAGGAGCGCGGTGGTCGTGAGACCGACTCTCCATCGGGTGCGGGCGGTGCGTGGCATGGATACTCCGCGGCTCTCTGGTAGAGGAATGTTCGAAATATCAGACATTGATCAGCACTTCGAACGGCAAGATAGGGAGGGGCCGGATGCGCGTCAATGGGTCGCGCAGTAACCGTTGGGACGGAGAGCGGTACGGGATGGGCGAGTTCTGGCCAGTGCCGGACGTACTGGCGTATCTGGCCGGTCGCTGGCGCGTGGCCCGGTCGGTGCGGGATCTCGCCGGCGGCGAGCAGGGGGAGTTCTCCGGCACCACCGTGTTCACCGCGCAGGAGGACGGCGGGCTGCTGCACCAGGAGTCCGGCACGTTCGTCTGGCAGGGCGTCGCCCGGCCCGCCGAGCGGACCCTGCGGTTCCTGCCGGGCCCGGGCGGCACGGCGGACGTGCGGTTCGCGGACGGGCGGCCGTTCCACGACCTGGACCTCACGTCCGGACGGCACGTCGCCGACCACCCCTGCGCGGCGGACCTCTACCGCGGCGAGTTCACCGTCCGCGACCCGGACCACTGGCGGACGGTGTGGCACGTACGCGGCCCCGCCAAGGACCTCGTACTGCGCACCGACTACGCGCGCGAGGCCTGAGCCGGCACCCCGTCGAAGCGCAGGTTCCAGCGCCCCGCCCGGCCCGTCACGGCGGTCGTCGACAGCGGGCGGATGTCGATGTTCCAGTACGTCGAGGGCGGTGCCTTCAGGGCGTACACCAGGGCTGCACGGATCACGGACGGCTCGGCGACCGCCACGACCCGGCAGCCGTCCTCGACGGGCCGGGTGTCGAGCCAGCCGCCGACGCGGGTGATGAAGTCCACCAGCGACTCACCGCCGTGCGGTGTGGCGCGCGGGTCGGCGAGCCAGGCGTCCACGGACTCGGGCTCCCGGGCCATCGCCTCGCCCAGGGTCAGCCCGCGCCACCGGCCCATGTCGCAGTCCCGCAGGCCGAGTTGCACGAGCGGCGCGTACCCGAGCCCCTCCCCCGTCGCACGGCTGCGCGGGGTCGGCGAGCAGTAGCGCAGCTCGGCCGCGGCGAGCGGCAGCAGCTCGTGGGCGACGCGCTCCACCTCACCCCAGCCGGCCTGGTCCAGCGGCCGGTCGTCCTCGAAGCGCTCGGCGAGCATCGGGGAGCTGCGCGCGGCGGCGACGAACGTGACCCGAAGTGGCATGCGGCGATCGTGAGTCCCGCAAGTGCGCAGGTCAAGAGGTGTTACCTACGAGTTACCCAGGGTGCACCGACCTTCACGGACCGAAGACGAGGGCCATCCAGTGCTCGGGCCGCTCCAGCGCCGCGAACCCGAGCTTCTCGTAGACGCCGTGCGCGTCGTGCGTGGCGAGCAGCACGCGCCGCACCCCGTACTCCCGCAGCTCGTCCCGTACGGCCGCCACGAGCGCGCTGCCGACACCCTTGCCGCGCACCGACGGATCGACGTACACGTCGCACAGCCACGCGAAGGTGGCCCGGTCCGTGATGACCCGGGCGTACGCGACCTGCTCTGCCGACACCGTCTCGTACACACCGAAGTTGAGTGACCCCTCGATCGCCCGGTCCTGCTTCTCGCGCGGGCGGCCCAGCGCCCAGTACGCGTCCGTGGACAGCCAGTGGTGGACCCGCTCGGCGTCGATTCGGGCCGGGTCGGTGGAGATCTCGTAGCCCTCGGGCAGGCTCGGCGTGTCGGTCATGACGGGATGCTCGCAGGTCACGGGGCATGCGTCGAACGCTTATCCCAGCACCTCGTCGCAGGCCGCCCGCAGCCGCCGTACCCCCTCCGCGATCTCCCCCGTCCCCGCGACCGCCGCGAAGCTCAGGCGGACGTGCGCGGCCGGGGGCTCGGCGCTGAAGTAGGGGCGGCCGGGAGTGATGGCGACGCCCGCGCGCAGGGTGGCGGAGGTCAGGGCCGCCTCGTCCGTGCCATCCGGCAGGCGCGGCCACAGGTGATAGCCGCCGGACGGCACGTGCGGCAGGGCGAGTTCCGGCAGGTGCAGCGCGAGCGCGGCGGTCATCGCGTCCCGGCGCGCCCTCAACTCGGCGGAGACGGCCCGCAGATGCCGCGGCCAGGCGGGCGAGCCGACGAGTTCGAGTGCCGCCTCCTGGAGCGGCCGGGGCACGAAGAAGGTGTCGACGACCTGGATCGCGCGCAGCCGCTCCAGGACCGGGCCGCGCGCGGCCAGGGCGCTCACCCGGAAGCTCGGCGAGGTCGCCTTGGTCAGTGAGCAGACGTGGACGACGACACCGTCGGGGTCGTCGGCGGCCAGCGGGCGCGGCAGCGGCCCCGCGTCCTCGTGCACGAGCCGCCGCACGAAGTCGTCCTCGACGACGAACGCGCCCGCCGCGCGGGCGATGCGCAGCACCTCGCCGCGCCGGTCGGGCGCGAGCACGGCACCGGTGGGGTTCTGGAAGAGCGGCTGGCAGACGAAGACCGGGGCGCCCGTGGCCCGGAAGGCGTCGGCGAGCAGCGCCGGTTTCACGCCGTCCGCGTCCACCGGCACGGGCACCGGGCGCAGGCCCGCGGCACGGGCGATGGCGAGCATGCCGGGATAGGTCGGCGACTCCACGAGGACCGGGGCGCCGGGCGGTGCCAGGGCGCGCAGGGCGGTGGTGAGCGCGGACTGTCCGCCCGCGGTGATCAGCACCTCGGCGGCCGTGCAGGACCCGCCGATGCCCCGCGCGAACCACTCCCGCAGCTCCGGCAGCCCCTCCATGGGCGGACGCCCCCAGGCGCCGGGACGGCGGCCGGCGCGCGACAGGGCGGCGGCCATCGCGCGCTCCGGCTGCAACGACGGGTGCAGATAGCCGCCGTTGAACTCGATCACGCCGGGCGGCGGGGCGGCCAGCGAGACCAGCACCCCGGAGGCGTCCACCGAGCGCGGTACGAGATCGGCGGCACCGTCGGCGCTGAGCGCGACCTCCTGCCAGGAGGTGTCCCCGGCGGGGGGCGGTGCCGTCCGGGTCTGCGCGCGGAACGCGCCCGCGCCGGGCCGGGTGACCACGAGCCCCTCGGCGGCGAGCTGCGCCAGCGCCCGCGACACGGTCACGGGGCTCACCCGGAACCGCTCCACCAGGGCCCGGCTCGACGGCAGCTTTCCACCCGGCGAGTAGCGGTCGAGCTCCCGCCGCAGTTGTTCCGCCAGTTCACCGACGCTGCTACGCTCATGCATGAGAGTACAGAGTAGCGCTACTACCGCACCCCGGATAGCAGTCGCCGCGGAGCGGCCCGGTCTCGGCACGCTCCAGGCCGCCCTGGGCGTCATCGCCTTCTCCCTCACCTTCCCCGCCACCGCCTGGGGTCTTGAGGGCTTCGGGTCGTGGTCGCTGGTCGCCGTGCGGAGTGTGCTGGCCGCCGTGATCGCGGGCGGTGCGCTGCTCGCCCTTCGCGTCCCGCTGCCCGCCCGCCGCCACTGGCCGGGCCTCGCGGTCGTCGCGGCCGGCGTGGTGCTCGGTTTCCCGCTGCTGACCACGCTGGCGCTGGAGACCTCGACCACCGCGCACGCCGCCGTCGTGGTCGGACTGCTCCCCCTGACCACCGCGCTCTTCTCCGCCCTGCGCGTCGGCACCCGGCCCTCGCGCACCTTCTGGGCGGCGGCCCTCGCGGGCGCGGCGGCGGTGCTGGCCTTCACCGTGCAGCAGAGCGGCGGCGCCCTGAGCACGGCCGACCTGTACCTCTTCGCGGCACTGCTCGTGTGCGCGGCCGGCTACACCGAGGGCGGCCGGCTCGCCCGGGTCATGCCGGGCTGGCACGTCATCGGCTGGGCGCTGGTGCTGTGCCTGCCGCTGACCGTGCCCGTCGCCGCGTTCGCGCTGGCGCAGGAAGCCGTGCGGCTGACCGCGCACAGTGTCACCGGGCTGCTGTGGGTCGCCGCGGGCTCGCAGTTCCTCGGACTGGTCGTCTGGTACCGGGGCATGGCGGCCATCGGCATCCCCAAGGCCAGCCAGTTGCAGCTCGCCCAGCCCCTGCTCACACTGGTGTGGTCGGTGCTGCTGCTGGGCGAGCACCTGACGGTGGCCGCCCCGCTGACAGCCGCGGCGGTGCTGGTCTGCATCGCCGTCACACAACGGGCACGCGGCTGAGCGGGGCACGCCCGGCCCCCTGCCGAGCGGCGCCCTGGGCCGTAGACTCGAAAGGCCACGGACCGCTGCTCCACACACCGTGAGGAGGCCCCAGATGCGCGCAACCGTGGGCGACCAGCTTGTCCAGCACGGCAGAGTGGTCGGTCAGCACGACAGGGTCGGCGAGATCGTCGAAGTACTGGGCCAGGAGGGCAATCCCCCGTACCGCGTCCGGTTCGAGGACGGCCACGAGGGCGTGTGCTCGCCGGGACCCGACACCGAGATCCGGCACCGGGAGACCACCACCGGGCCGTGATTCAGCGCGGCGGCGGCGCCGGCTGCCCGTAGTGGTCGGCGACCACCCTCGCCATCGCCCCGATCCGATCGGTCGCCATGTCCTTGGCGGCGAAGAAGACGTGCCCGCGCACCTGCGCGTGATTCCTGGCCAGCGTCAGGTGCCGGGACAGCTCGACGGTGTCCTGCCAGGCGGCCGGCTGCGCCGGATCACCGGCCTTGTACAGCGCCTCCCCCACGTAGAGCCGCGTCGAGGAGCCGCGCGCGACCTCCGCCCACCAGGGCACCAGCTTCGCGTAGTCGGCGGCGGCGAAGCCGATGTTCCAGTACAGCTGCGGGACGATGTAGTCGATCCAGCTCTCGCGCACCCACTTGCGCGTGTCCGCGTGCAGGTCGTCGTAGGTCTGCACGCCCGCCCGGGTGTCCGAGCCGCGCGAGTCGGTGGCGGCGTTGCGCCACACGCCGAAGGGACTGATACCGAAGCGGGCGCTCGGCCGGACCTGCTTGATGCGGTCCGCCGTCTCCCGGACCAGCTTGTCGATGTTGTCCCGCCGCCACGCCGCCCGGTCCGGGAAGCCGGCGCCGTACCCGTCGTAAGCCGAGTCGTCGTCGAAGCTCTGGCCCGCCACCGGGTACGGGTAGAAGTAGTCGTCGAAGTGGACGCCGTCCACGGGGTACTTCTTCACCGCGTCGAGCATGGCGTCCTGCACGAAGGCCCGGACCTCGGGCAGCCCGGGGTTGTAGTAGAGCTTCCCGCCGTACGTCACCACCCAGTCCGGATTGCTGCGGGCGGGGTGGCCGACGGCCAGCCGGGTCGGGTCGGCGTGGGTGGCGACCCGGTACGGGTTGAACCAGGCGTGCAGCTTCAGGCCGCGGGCATGGGCTTCCTCCACGGCCGTGCCCAGCGGGTCCCAGCCGGGGTCCTGGCCCTGCGTGCCGGTGAGGTACTGCGACCACGGCTCGTACGGCGAGGGCCACAGGGCGTCCGCCGTGGGCCGGACCTGGAAGACCACGGTGTTGAGCCGGTTGCGGACCGCCCGGTCGAGGTGGGTGATCAGCTCGGCCCGCTGCCGCGCGGCGGGCAGCCCCGGCTTCGACGGCCAGTCGCGGCCCGCCACGGTGGCCAGCCACACACCCCGCATCTCGGAGGCCGCCCTGTCGTCGCCCCGGCCGTTCCGCTGGGGCGCGGCCGACGCCGGAGGCATCATCGTGAAAGCCGACAGCGCCGCCACCGCGAACGCCCTGCGTGACACTCGTCCCATCCGCATGCCCCAAAAAGCCGCGGATCCGCCCGGTCGCGGATCGCTCCGCGCCCAGCATGCCCGAAGCGGACCCGACCCCCGCGATCGATCATCGATACTTGGGAGTAACGTGCACGAACGGAGCAGGCACCGGAACCCGGAGCACCTGCCCAGAAGTGGATCAGCAGCGAAAGGGACGATGTGACGGACACCCCAGCGGGAGACATTGCACGCGTCGGAGTCGTGGGCTGCGGTCAGATGGGCGCGGGGATCGCCGAGGTGTGCGCCCGGTCCGGTCTGGACGTCATGGTCGCCGAGACCACCGGCGAGGCCCTGGAGATCGGCCGGACCCGGCTGTACAACTCCCTGGCCAAGGCGGCCGAGCGCGGCAAGATCACCGAGGACGAGCTGGAGGCCACGCAGGCCCGGCTGGGCTTCACCACGGACCTCGGCGAGTTCGCCGACCGCGACCTGGTGATCGAGGCCGTCGTCGAGAACGAGCAGGTCAAGACCGAGATCTTCCAGGTGCTCGACCAGGTCGTGACCCGGCCCGACGCAATCCTGGCCTCCAACACCTCCTCCATCCCGCTGGTGAAGCTGGCGGTGGCGACCTCGCGGCCCGACCAGGTCATCGGCATCCACTTCTTCAACCCGGCCCCGGTGCAGAAGCTCGTCGAGCTGATCCCGGCCCTCACCACGTCCGAGGGCACGCTGAGCCGGGCCCAGCTGTTCACCGAGAAGATGCTGGGCAAGCACGCGATCCGCGCCCAGGACCGCTCCGGCTTCGTGGTCAACGCGCTGCTGATCCCGTACCTGCTCTCCGCGATCCGGATGTTCGAGACGGGCATCGCCAGCCGCGAGGACATCGACAACGGCATGGAGATGGGCTGCGCCCACCCGATGGGCCCCCTGAAGCTCTCCGACCTCATCGGCCTGGACACGGTCGCCTCGGTGGCCCAGTCGATGTACGAGGAGTACAAGGAGCCCCTGTACGCCGCTCCCCCGCTCCTGCAGCGCATGGTCGACGCGGGCCGGCTGGGCCGCAAGACGGGGTCGGGCTTCTACACGTACGACTGACCGGCCTGCTGACTCCGGCATCTCAGCGCCGCCGCTCCTCCGGCCACGGCCGGAACCGGCGGCGTCCCCATTCGGCCGCCTGCTCGTTGAGGCGGCTGCGCAGCCAGCCCATCCAGAGGGCGAGCGGAGTGGTCACGAGAGCGAGCAGCAGCGCTGTGCCCCACCCCTGCCCGCCGGAGGAGAACCGGAGCACCACGACCGACAGCGCGTAGAGCGCCAACGCGTACGCCGCGTTCTTCTGCCACTTCGTCATGCGGCCCGGGTACCCTCGAGGCTGATTACGGACGGTCAGAATCCGGCAACGTACGGGCCCGGCACCGGAATTGGTGCCGGGCCCGTGGCATTCACACACCGTGTGCGCGCCGGGCTCGCATATGCCCGTCGCACACTCTCCCCAGGCATCCACCAGGCGAGTTGACTCCTCCTACGCATGCAAGGGATGTGCAACGACTACGGAAAGGAGCGGACTCGTGACCGTCGATCCCGAGCATCCGGTCGTTCAAGGAGAACTCGCAGAGTTACGACGCCGCCTCGACGTGGCGTACGCCCGTGTCGAGGGCGGGCTGGCTCTGCTCAGCCATCGCACCGAGGAGACCGCCAAGGAACTCGACGAGCTCAACACCCGGATCACTTCACTCGAACACGCGCGCTGGCCGCTGCCCGCGGTCGCCGCCCTCACCGCCGTGGGTGCCCTCGTCGTCGCGATCTGGCAGGCACTGGGACGTTGAGTTCAGGGCAACGCGTCCTGACCGAGCCTGAGATGGTGCAGCAGCAGTAACGCGGCCGCCATGTTGGCGGCCGGGACCTCCCCGCGGGCGACCATGTCGGGGACGAGCTTGAGGGGGACCCACTCCCGGCGGTCCGACTCGAAGTCGTCCACGGGATGCCCGACGTACTCGCCCTCGCCGGCCCAGTACACGTGGTGCCGGGCGTCGGTGAGCCCGTTGGACGGCTCCACGCTCATCAGGTGGTGCAGGGGTCCCGGCCGCCAGCCGGTCTCCTCCTCCAGTTCCCTGGCGGCCGCGCGGGCGATGTCCTCGCCGTCCTCGACGACGCCCGCCGCGAGTTCCCACCCCCAGCTGTCGGTGATGAAGCGGTGCCGCCAGAGCAGCAGCACCTCGTTGGCCTCGTTCACGACCGTGGCCACGGCGACCGGCCGCAGCCGTATGAGGAAGTGGTCGAGGTGCCGGCCGTCCGGCAGTTCGACATCCGCAAGATTGACGCTGAACCAGCGATTTGAGTACACAGCTTGTTCGTTGTGTTTCGTCCACTGCACGGTTCTGCCACCTTCCGTCGAGTAAGTGGCAATATCGCAGCAGGGATGGAGTGACAGCAGGCGCACAGGACGTCGCTCGGGATGAGGCGGGCGCCCGTCGCCCGGGTCTACAACGGTACGCGCAGGGCCCCGTCGATGAGTTCCGCGGCGTCGGCCGTGCCCGAGCAGCCGCTTCGCACCAGGTGCTCCCGTACCGCGCGCAGCCGGTCGCGCAGCCGCTGGGACTCCATGCCGCGGGCCTGCTCGGCCATCTGCACGGCGATGACCACGGCCTTGTCGGCGTTGCCCTGCCGCAGCTCGATCGTGCTGAGCATCGCCAGCCGGTGCACCCGGCCGCGGTCGTGCGCCGGGTTGTCGACCGCTGCCGCGGCATGCTCCCCGGCGGCCGCGATCTCCCCGAGACTCAGCAGCGCCTCCGCCACCTGGACGTTGACCAGCCCCGGCTGGACATAGCCGGTCTCGTCGGGCTCGTAGCCGCGCCGGATGCGCGCCGCGGCCTGCTCGGCCCGCCGGATGCAGGACAGGGCGCTCGTGCCGTCGCCGAGATGCGCGTACGCCTTGGCCTGCATCGCGTACAGGTCGGAGGCGAGCGCCGGGGTGATGTGCTTGCCGGCGGCCCGCAGCGCGGCCTCCGCGAAGGCGACGGCCTGCCGGTACTCCCGCATGAACAGCGACTGGTTGACGAGCAGCGCGATCACATAAGCGCCCAGCCCCCGGTCCCCGCTGGCCTTGGCGAGCCGCAGGGCCTGGTGGAAGTAGCGCTGGGCGAGACCGTGCGCGTCGGAGTCGTAGGCGCAGATCCCGGCGACGGCCACCAAGCCGCCCGTCGCCCGGTGCACTTGGCGCCCGGTCTCATCCGTGTAGCTGCCGCGCAGCAGCGGCGCGGCCTCGGCGTTGAGGAAGCCGACGATCCGGGCCCGCGTCGCGATGCCCCCGGCCTTGCGGTACATCTGCTCGTAGTGTGTCCGGGCCGCGCGCAGCATCTCCAGGTCGCCCGGGGTGACCCGGTGTCTGCCGCCGCGGGAGACGTCCACGTCCTCGGGCGGGTTCTCCCACTCCCACACCGGCATGACGGCGGGCGTGCCGGTGAGTGCGGGCGCGCCCAGGATGTGCGGGCGCTGCTGCTGGTCGGAGCGCCACAGGGCGGTGGCCCGCTCGACGAAGCCGGACAGCGTGCCGGTGTGCGGCGCGGACGGCTCACCGGGCACGCCCAGGCCGATGTCGTCGAGGGTCACCTGCCGTTGCAACCGGGCGGCGAGCACCTCGCAGATCAAATCGGGCACCTGGCCCCGGGGACGCTGCCCCTTCAACCACCGGGCGACGGCGGTGTGTTCGTACCTCAGGAACAGGCCGCGTGCCCGTCCCGCCTGGTTGACGTGTGCGGCCAGCCCCGCGTGCGAGATCCCGGCCTCGTCCAGGATCGCGTCGAGCAGAGTGTTGGGCTGCATGTGGGCCCCCCGGTGGCTCGGTGCGGCCAGATTAGTGGGTCCGCCTTCACACGGGGTGTGAACGGAGTGCTCGAATCCGGGCTGTGCGCGCACTGTCGCGGAGAGTCGCCGGCCGGTTGACTGAAATGCCTCGCAAGAGGCCGGCCGGGCCGCCGGCTCCCCCTCGTACAGTACGGCGGCCCGCTTCCGCCGTCCGCCCGGCTGCCTGCCCGACACTCCGTGGCGGGGCGGACGGCACCGCCGGCCAGGCCCTGCAAGGGCGCGGGGAACTGCGCGACCAGCCACCACCAACCCGCAGCCGGCACCACAGCGCAGTTCCCCACGGCGCTAACTGCGCAGCTCAGCCCCTACGCGTTCACCCGCAAGAGCCACCGCCGCGTCCCGAGCCGCCGACGCCTCATCCACCGTCAACGTCCGGTCAGCCGCCCGGAACCGCAACGCATACGCGAGCGACTTCCGCCCCTCCCCCAGCTGCTCGACGTTCTCGTAGACGTCGAACAACCGGATCGACTCCAGCAGTTCCCCGGCACCATCACGCAGGGCCTCCTCGACCTCCGCCGCCGGAACAACCGCATCGACGACCAGGGCGACATCCTGCGTGGCCACGGGGAACGTGGAGATCCGCGGCGCCCTCACCGTGGCGTCACCAGCCGACTCCACCGCATCCAGGTCGATCTCCATCGCACAGGTACGCGCCGGCAGCCCCAGTGCCTTCACCACGCGCGGGTGCAACTCCCCCGCGTGGCCGACGACCCGTTCGGCACCGTCCACGGTGATCGCCAGCTCGGCGCACCGCCCGGGGTGCCACGGCCCGTACTGGCCTGTGCGGATGATCAGCTCGGCGCCGGCCTCACGGGCGACGGAACGCGCCGCCTCGACGGCGTCGGCCCAGTCGGCCGGACGGCCCTTGCCCCACCAGCCGGCCTGCTCACGCGCACCGGCGAGGACGACGGCGGCGTGCCGAGGCTGCTCGGGCAGTGCCGCGTTCAGCTCGGCGAGCTCCTCGTCGGTCGGGCGGCGGTCGACGGGCAGCACCGCGGCGATCCGCTGCTCCTCGCGCGGCTTGAAGACCAGACCGGTCTCGAACAGCGCGAGGTCGTGCGAGCCGCGGCCGTCGTTGCGCCGCAGGGCGGCCAGCAGGCCCGGCAGCAACGTCGTGCGCAGCGCGGGCTCCTCGTCGCTCAGCGGGTTGCTGAGCTTGACGACGCGGCGGGCCGGGTCACCCGCTTCGAGGCCGAGCTGGTCGAAGACCTGCTCTCCGATGAACGGGTAGTTCAGCGCCTCGACGTACCCGGCACCGGCCAGGGCCCGGCCGACGCGGCGGTGCAGCCGCTGCCGGTTCGTCAGGCCGCGGCCCGCGGGCGGCTTGGGCAGCGTGGAGGGCAGGTTCTCGTAGCCCTCCAGGCGGATGACCTCTTCGGCCAGGTCGTTCGGGTCGGTGAGGTCGGGCCGCCAGGACGGCACGGTGACGATCAGCTCGTCCTGCCCGTACACATCGCAGCCGATCTCCTGGAGCCGCCGTACGACGGTCTCCCGGCCATAGGCCACGCCCGCGACCTTGTCCGGGTGGTCGGCCGGGATGGCGATGGTGCGGGGCGCGGTCGGCGCGAGGACCTCGGTCACGCCGGCCTCGGCGGTGCCGCCCGCGAGGAGGACCAGCAGGTCGACCGTGCGCTGCGCGGCGGCAGCGGCGGCCTGCGGGTCGACGCCGCGCTCGAAGCGTCGGGACGCCTCGGAGGACAGCTTGTGCCGGCGGGCCGTGCGCGCGATGGTGACGGCGTCGAAGTGCGCGGCCTCGATCACGACGTCCGCCGTGGCGTTCTCCACGTCGTCGTGGTCGGCGATCTCCGTGTTGGCGCCGCCCATGACACCGGCGAGCCCGATCGGGCCGCGGTCGTCGGTGATCACCAGGTCCTCGGCGTCCAGGGTGCGCTCGACACCGTCGAGGGTGGTGACCTTCTCGCCCGGCTCGGCCCGGCGCACGCCGATCGTGCCCTGGACCAGACTCCGGTCGTAGGCGTGCAGCGGCTGGCCGAGCTCCATCATCACGTAGTTGGTGACGTCGACGGCGAGCGAGATCGGGCGCATGCCGACCTTCTGCAGCCGGCGCTGGAGCCAGATCGGCGAGCGGGCCTCGGCGCTCAGCCCCGTCACCGTGCGGGCCGTGAAGCGGTCGCAGCCCGTGGGGTCGGAGATCCGCACCGGGTAGCCGTAGGCGTTCGGGCCGGGGACGTCGAGCAGCGCCGGGTCGCGCAGCGGCAGGCCGTAGGCGATGGCGGTCTCGCGGGCGACGCCGCGCATCGACAGGCAGTAGCCGCGGTCGGGCGTGACGGCGATGTCGAGGACCTCGTCGACCAGCTCCAGCAGCTCGATCGCGTCCTTGCCGATCTCGGTCTCCGGGGGCAGCACGATGATGCCCTTGGTGCCGTCGTCGCCCATGTTCAGCTCGTCGCTGGAGCAGATCATGCCGCGGGACATCTTGCCGTAGGTCTTGCGCTCGGCGATCTGGAAGTCACCGGGCAGGACGGCACCCGGGAGCGCCACGACGACCTTGTCGCCGACGGCGAAGTTGCGGGCGCCGCAGACGATCTCCTGCGGCTCGCCGGTGCCGTTGGCCTGGCCGACGTCGACGGTGCAGAAGCGGATCGGCTTCTTGAACTCCGTCAGCTCCTCGATGGTCGCCACCTGGCCGACCACCAGGGGCCCCTTGAGGTCGGCGCCGAGCTGCTCGACGGTCTCGACCTCCAGACCGGCCGAAATGAGCTTGGCCTGGACGTCGCGGCCGGTCTCGGTGGCCGGCAGGTCGACGTACTCCCGCAGCCAAGAAAGCGGGACCCGCATCAGATCTCCATCCCGAACGGCCGGGTGAACCGGACGTCACCCTCGACCATGTCTCGCATGTCCTCGACGTTGTGGCGGAACATCAGCATCCGCTCGATGCCGAACCCGAAGGCGAAGCCGCTGTACTTCTCGGGGTCGACGCCGCAGGCGGTGAGCACCCGCGGGTTGACCATGCCGCAGCCGCCGAGCTCGATCCAGCCCTCGGAGGAGCAGGTGCGGCAGGGCCGGTCGGGGTTGCCGATGGACTCGCCCTTGCAGACGTAGCAGAGCATGTCCATCTCGGCGCTCGGCTCGGTGAAGGGGAAGTAGTTCGGCCGCAGCCGGGTCTTCATGTCCTCGCCGAACAGGGACTGGACCATGTGGTCCAGGGTGCCCTTGAGGTCCGCCATGGTCAGGCCCTCGTCGATCGCGAGCAGCTCGATCTGGTGGAAGACGGGCGTGTGCGTGGCGTCCAGCTCGTCGGTGCGGAACACCCGGCCGGGGCAGACGATGTAGACCGGCAGCTCACGGTCGAGCAGGGCGCGGGCCTGCACCGGCGAGGTGTGCGTGCGCAGGACGACACCGGAGCCGGACTCCTCGGTGCCCTTCGGGCCCTGCACGAAGAACGTGTCCTGCATCTGCCGGGCCGGGTGGTCGGGCAGGAAGTTGAGGGCGTCGAAGTTGAACCACTCCGCCTCGGCCTCCGGCCCTTCGGCGATCTCGTAGCCCATGGCCACGAAGACGTCCGCGACCCGCTCCATCATCGTGGTGAGCGGGTGCCGGGCGCCGGCCGGTACGCGGTCGTAGGGCAGCGTGACGTCCACCGCCTCCTCGACCAGCACACGGGCGTCCCGCTCGGCCTCGAGTTCGGCCTGGCGGGCGGCGAGGCCCTTGTTCACGGCGCCGCGTGCCTGCCCGACGCGCTTGCCGGCGTCGGCCTTGGCGTGCGGGGGCAGGGCGCCGATCTCGCGGTTGGCGAGGGCCAGCGGAGAGGCGGGGCCGGTGTGGGCGACCTTTGCCTCGTGGAGCGCGTCGAGGGAGTCCGCGGCGGCGAAGGCGGCGAGCGCCTCGTCCCGCATGCGCTCGATCTCTTCCGGTTTCAAGGCCTCGACCTCTACAGGGTCGTACGACTTATTCGGTGCCGACATCTCTTCCCGTGCTTCCGATTGGCTGGCTGAAGGTCCCCGTCACCGACTCCGATGGCCGTCTGCGGGACACAAAGGTGCCAATGGCCGAGTCTAACGGGGTGGAGGTATACGAATGCGCCCGCGGGCTGCTCAGGCGAGATAGGCCGGAGCGCTCACGGGCAACGTAAATCGGAACTCGGCACCGGCGCCGGGGGCGCGGCCGACCGTGATGGTGCCGCCGTGGGCTTCGACGATGCCCTTGACGATGTAGAGCCCGAGGCCCGTGCCGCCGCGCTTGCTGCCCCGCCAGAAGCGGGTGAAGACGCGGTTCATGGACTCCTCCGGGATGCCGGGCCCCTCGTCGCTCACCGTGACCGACGTGCCGATGTCCTCACCCTCGCGGGGGGACGCCGTGGCCGTGACGTCGATGGTGACAGTTCCCTCGCCGTGCCGCACGGCGTTTTCCAGGAGGTTGCTGAGCACCTGGTCGATCTTGTCGGGGTCGGCCCACAGATCGGGCAGCGGCTGCTGGACGCGCAGCAGGAACCGGTCGGCGGGCTGCCCGGCGGCGACGTAGGCCTGGATGTGCCGTCCGACGGCGGCGCCGATGTCGACGGGCTGGCGCCGCACCTCCAGGCGGCCGGAGTCGATCCGGGAGATGTCGAGCAGCTCGGCGATGAGCCGGGTGACCCGGTCGGCGTCGGCGTCGACGGTCTCCAGCATCAGCCGCTTCTGGTCGTCGGTGAAGCGTTCCCACTTGGCGAGCAGGGTGGCGGTGAAGCCCTTGACGGAGGTGAGCGGGGAGCGCAGCTCGTGGGCGACGGTGGCGATCAGCTCGGCGTGGCTGCGCTCGGTGCGGCGGCGGGCCTCGGTGTCGCGCAGGGTGACGACCAGGCGCCTCAGGGGCCCGGTGGGCCGGGTGCGCACGTAGCGCGCGGAGACCAGCACCTCACGGCCGCCGGGCAGGAGGAGGTTGCGCTCGGGCTGTCCGACCCGGATCGCGAGGCCGCCGTACGGGTCGGTCAGCTGCCACCAGCGTCGCCCCTCCAGATCCTCTAATGGCAGGGCCTTCTCCAGGCGCTGCCCGAGGGCGTCGCGGGCGCGGACGGCGGTGATGCGCTCGGCGGCGGCGTTGAAGCAGATGATCCGGCCCTGCTCGTCGGCGACGACGAGTCCGTCGGGCAGCATGTCGGGGTCGATGCCGAGGTCGGCGAGATCACCGGGTGGCCGGGACGCGGCGGGCGGGCTCCCGGCGTCCTGGGCCCCCGGTGCGCTGCTCGTGCCGACGCTCATCCCCGTACCCCACCTCCAAGGCTCCACAGAGGGGTCCCTGAGCTGGTCACCCTACTAGTTCCCGGTGACGGAGCGGCACCCTCCGGCGGCGCGCTGTGCACGCGCCGACGCATAGAGACATACGGCGGCGGCGGTGGCGAGGTTCAGGCTCTCGGCCTTCCCGTGGATCGGGACGCGGACGACGGCGTCCGTGAGGGCGCGGGTCTCCTCCGGCAGGCCCCAGGCCTCGTTCCCGAAGACCCATGCGGTCGGCCCGCCCATGGTGCCCTTGTCGAGCTCGTCGTCGAGGTCGCGGTCGCCGGCCCCGTCGGCGGCGAGGACGCGCACACCGGCGGCCCGCAGCCCTTGGACGGCCTGCTCCACGGGGACGCCGACGGCGACGGGCAGGTGGAACAGGGAGCCGACGGAGGCGCGGACGGCCTTGGGGTTGTACACGTCGACGGAGGCGTCGGTCAGGACGACGGCCTCGGCACCGGCGGCGTCGGCGCAGCGCAGCACGGTCCCGGCGTTGCCGGGGTCGCGGACGTTCGCGAGGAGGGCGACGAGCCGGGGGCGGGCCGCGAGGACCTCTTCGAAGGGCGTGTCGAGGAACCGGCAGACGCCGACGAGGCCCTGCGGCGTGACGGTGGTGGAGATGTCGGCGATGACCTGCTCGGAGGCGAGGTGCACCCGGGCGCCGGCGTCCCGGGCCGCGCCGACGATGTCGGCGTACCGCTCGGCGGCCTCCAGCGTGGCGAACAGTTCCACGAGCGTGTCCGCGTCCCCGGCCCGGTGCCCGGCCGCCTCACGGACCGCCTGCGGCCCCTCCGCGAGGAACAGCCGCTCCTTGCCCCGGAAGTTCCGCTTGGCCAGCCGGCGGGCGGCCAAGACGCGGGGCGAGCGGGGCGAGACGAGCTCGGGGGTGGCAGGGGACATCCTGTTCGCTTTCTCACTGGCTGCACAGCAGAACCCGCAGGCCGCCCGGGCCTGCGGGTCCTTCAGTCACATCGGCTTCTCAGCCGGCGTCAGGCCGCCTTGGGGGCGTTGACGTCGCTCGGCAGCGCCTTCTGGGCGACCTCGACGAGCGCGGCGAAGGCGCCGGCGTCGTTGACGGCCAGCTCGGCCAGGATCTTGCGGTCGACCTCGATGTTCGCGGCCTTCAGGCCCTGGATGAAGCGGTTGTAGGTCATGCCGTTGGCGCGGGCAGCGGCGTTGATGCGCTGGATCCACAGCTGGCGGAAGTCACCCTTGCGCTTCTTGCGGTCGTTGTAGTTGTAGACCAGCGAGTGGGTGACCTGCTCCTTGGCCTTGCGGTACAGGCGCGAACGCTGACCGCGGTAGCCGGAGGCCTGCTCGAGGATCGCCCGACGCTTCTTGTGGGCGTTCACTGCCCGCTTGACGCGTGCCACTTTTTAACTCCTTGTAGCGGGGCCGCGGTGGTCTTCACACGGCCCGAAATCGATTGGGTCCCGGTCCTGACGTACGGCGCTCACGCGCCGGAGCGTCACTTGCCGAGAAGCTTCTTGATCTTCTTGGCGTCGCCCGGGGCCATCTCGGCGTTGCCGGTGAGGCGACGCGTCACACGGGACGACTTGTGCTCGAGCAGGTGGCGCTTGCCGGCACGCTCGCGGAGCACCTTGCCGGAGCCGGTGATCTTGAAGCGCTTGCTGGACCCGCTGTGCGACTTGTTCTTCGGCATAGCGCCGTTCTCTCCTCGTCGGTGGCGCTCCGGTGCCCGGTCGTGAAACCGGGCACGGTGGAGCGTCGCTCTGGTATCGGTTACGTCCTGGGGACTCGCGTCCCCCGGGATCACGCGTCGGCGGAAGCCTCGGCCGGAGCCTCGGCGGATTCCTCGGCGGAGTCCTCCAGGTCGGCCTCAGCGGCGTTCTGCGACTTGCCGGGGTTGGCCTTCGCCTCGGCCTTGCGGGCTTCCTGCGCCTGGCGAGCCTCGGCCATCGCCTCGGTCTTCTTCTTGTGCGGACCGAGAACCATGATCATGTTTCGGCCGTCCTGCTTCGGGTTCGACTCGACGAAACCGAGGTCTGCGACGTCCTCCGCGAGCCGCTGCAGCAGTCGGTAGCCCAGCTCGGGCCGGGACTGCTCGCGACCACGGAACATGATCGTGATCTTGACCTTGTCGCCCTGCTTGAGGAACCGGACGACGTGACCCTTCTTGGTGTCATAGTCGTGCGGGTCGATCTTCGGCCGGAGCTTCATCTCCTTGATGACCGTGTGCGCCTGGTTCTTGCGCGCCTCACGGGCCTTCATGGCCGACTCGTACTTGAACTTCCCGTAGTCCATGAGCTTGCACACGGGCGGACGGGCGTTCGCCGCGACCTCGACCAGGTCCAGGTCGTACTCCTGCGCAAGCTCCAGTGCCTTGGCCAGGGGGACGATGCCCACCTGCTCGCCACTGGGACCGACAAGTCGCACCTCGGGAACGCGAATCCGGTCGTTGATGCGGGGCTCGGCGCTGATGGATCCTCCTCGGTAGCACCACGCGACGGTCTGGCGGACGGCCGCGTAACGTCTCTATTCGTTAGACCTAACCGCGCCGAAGCACAAAAAATGCCCCGGACGATTCCCAGGCGGGGCTCCTCGAACTACCGGAGCACCGTCGCGGGGAGCCGCGGGGCACGCTTTCGGACGGATCGCCGCCGCTGGGACGGGACCGTCTGACCGGTGACCCGCCGCCCTGGGGGCGGTCAGGTGGGAGTTCGAAAGCCTCCACTTGTGGGTCGGGCTCGCTGGCCGCGAGGCATGCGGGTCCGACCGGTCGTTACACGAGATTACCAGCATGGGCCAGGAACGGCCAATTGTGGCGCCTCGGGGCCCGGTACGTCGCCCGCCCGGCCTGCGCCTATCGTGTGGGGCATGAGTGAGACCCCTCCTGAGTCCCCCGACTTCGACGCCATGGCCCGCGACATCGCCGAGGTCCCGGCGGTCGAGGTGATCGTGACGGTCGCCGTCAACCTGATGAGCGCCGCCGCGGTGAAGCTCGGTCTGACCGAGGAGGGCGACAAGCACAAGGACCTGGACGAGGCCCGCAAGCTGGTGCACGCGCTGGCCGGTCTGCTGGACGCGTCCGCCACCGAGATCAGCTCGTTCCACGCGGCGCCCCTGCGCGACGGCCTGAAGTCGCTCCAGCTGGCGTTCCGCGAGGCGTCACTCCTCCCCGACGAGCCGGGCCAGGGCCCGGGCGAGAAGTACACGGGTCCGGTCTACGGCTAGTACGGCTGCTCCCTACGGTCCCTCAGCGTTCGTACAAGGGCTCGCCCGGTGGCGTCGCCCCGGCCGGCAGCAGTGCCAGGTCGAGGCCGCGCACCAGGCGGGCCCTCAGTGTCTCGTCGGCGGCGAGCCGCCGGGCGACCGCCTGGGCGGCTTCGGCGGGGGCGGCGGACGGATCCAGGACCAGGGCGAGGGTGCCGTCGGCCTGGCCCGGGCCGAGGTGGGCGCGCAGGACGGCGGGCTCGGCGGCCACGGCCTCGCGTACGGCCTCGACGACGGCCGGGTCGGCGAGCGGGTCAGTGGTCGTACGGCCCTCCGCGAGGGCGAGCAGGGCGGGCCCGGTCAGTTCGAAGGGCACGGGCCCGGCCAGGTCGAGCACGACCGTGTCCGCCTTCTCGTGCGCGGCGGCCTGGAGGGCCTGGTGCAGGGGCACGGCGACGGGGCGGGCCGCCGGGTCCCAGCGGGCGAGGGAGTCGGTGGACGTGAAGGCGGGGAGGGCGGTGCGGTTCCCGGCCTTCAGGGTCGGTACGGCCATGTCGCTGGTCTTCTCGCGGCGCAGTCCCCGCTCGTCCTCCTCGACCTCGCCGAGCACGGCGACGACGGGGACCAGCAGCCGGGCGTCCTTGAGCGCCTCCAGGACGGGTCCCACGGCGGTGCGGTCCTCGGCCCAGGCGGCGAGGGCCGCGCTCAGCCGGGGGTCGGCGGAGCCGTCGTCGTCGGAGAAGCCGGGATCGGGGATGTTCTTGTTCGCCACGGTCGTCGACCCTATCGGCCGGGTGCGGCCGCTTCGGCGGGCGGGCCTGGTGGCCGACGGCCGGAGGTCCCCGTGCCCCGCGGCCGGAGGACCCCGTGGCCGGCGGCCGGAGATCCCCGTGCCCGGCGGCTAGAAGTCGTCGTGCATCGTGCGGCGACCGCGCCACAGGACCACGGCCGCGATCAGCAGGACGCCGCCGGCGCCGCCCGCGAGGGGCGCGGCCCAGTCGGCGGTGTCGGCACCGGAGCCGATGGCGTCCGGGCCGCTGCCGAAGTACTTCGCGCCGTACGCCGCCGTGCGGAGGCCCTGCGGCTTCAGCCGGTCGGCGGCCTCGATGGCGGCCGCCGGGTCGACGAAGCCGAAGCCGCGGGAGTCGTCGCGGCCGTCGACGGGGGCGTTGCGGGCGGTGTCCTCCAGGAGCGTCTTGATCTGGGCCGGGGTCAGGCCGGGGTGGGCGGCCTTGACCAGGGCGGCGGCGCCGGAGACGAAGGCGGCGGCGGCGCTGGTGCCCCAGCCCTCGTAGTACTTGTGGTCGGGGTCGGCGATGACGACGTCGACGCCGGGGGCGCTGACGGTGGCGTACCAGCGGCGGGTGGAGAAGGGGGCGCGGGTGCCGGAGCGGTCGACGGCGGTGGCGGCGATGACGCCCGGGTAGGCGGCCGGGTAGGAGATGCGGTCGCCCTTCTCGCCGCCGTTGCCGGCGGAGGCGACGACGACCACGCCCTTCTTCAGGGCGTACTGGATGGCCTGGTCCTCGGTGGGTTCCGGGTGCGCGGAGGCGGAGTCGTCGCCGAGGGAGAGGTTGATGACGTCGGCGCCGTGGTCGGCGGCCCAGCGGATGCCCTCGGCGAGGGCGTTGCCGCGGGTGCTGCGGGCCTTGGCGCGGGAGGGGTCGCCGTCCTCCAGGATCACGCGGACGGGGAGGATCTTGGCCTCGGGGGCGATGCCGAGGACGCCGTCCGCGTTGCCGGGGCCGTGTCCGTGCCCGGCGATGATGCCGGCCATGGCGGTGCCGTGGCGGGCCCAGGGGCGGTCGCCGGGTTCGGCTCCGAAGCGGATCAGGTCCTTGCCGGGAAGGACGTTGCCGACCAGGTCGGGGTGGTCGGCCTCGACGCCGGTGTCCAGGACGGCGACGGTGACGCCCTCGCCCTTGGTGGTCTGCCAGGCTTCCTGGGTGTGCATGGCGTCCAGGGCCCACTGCTGGGCGCGGATGCCGTCGGCGTGGGCGGTGGCGGAGGGGACCAGGACGAGGCCGGCGGCGAGGAGAACACTCAGGAACCCGCCCGCGCGGGACATGACGGCTTTCACGACGGCTGCTCCGTGGCCGAGCGGACGTTCTTGCGCAGGCCGCGTTCGACGCGGTCGGCGAGGCCCTGTGCCTCGTACCCGAGGCCGGCCTGTGCCGGGGCGGTGGTGGCGCCGGACTCCATGGCGTCCTCGGCGGGCTGCGGGTCGTCCACGGTGCGGCCGTCGGCCCAGCCGGAGACGGCGTAGACGACGACCGGGGCCTCGGTGAGCACGGAGACCGTCCAGGCGGCGCGCTGCCCGGCTCCGAACTCCGCGGCGGGCGTGTCCTTCGCGGCGTAGGGCAGCGGCATCAGGTCGCTGCGGCGGTCCAGGCGCTCCTTGCGGAAACGGTTCGCGAGGGAGGTCATGCCGGGGGCGTCGGCCTTGGCGAAGAGCAGGCCGACGGTGGTCACGTAGCTCTCGGTGGCGTCGGTGTAGGTGGCGCGCAGGAGGCGTTCGCAGCCGACGGGGGCGAGGGCCTTGCGCAGCAGGGGGTCGAAGGCGTCCTTGCAGCCGCTGTCCGGGGCGACGGCGATCCGGGTCCAGGTGCGGTCGGCTCCGCCGGGGCCGGCGCCCTGGCCCTGCACGGTGGGCGGGAACAACTGGTCGACCGGGACGCTGTGCCAGAGGCTGCCGGACGCGGTGAAGGTGCTGCGCGAGCCCTCCTCCCCGGAGTCCCCCACGAGCCAGCTCCCGGTGACCGCGCCCGAGATGAGCCCCAGCCCGAGCACGAGGCAGACGGCGGCAGCGGCGGCCTGGGACGCCCCGCGCCGCCCGAGCGGCCGGGGCCGCGCGTCGGCGTCGTATCCCTCGGGCTCCCCGAAGGACACGACGGGGCGTGTGCCGGCGGGAGCGGGGCCGGGGGTCAGGGGGGCGCTCCAGGACAGGGACGGGTCGGGAGAGACGTCGGCGGGGTCAAGAGCGGGCTGCCGGCCGGGGGCGGGCCGGTGGGCGGGTGCCGAGGGCATGCGCATGCCCCGCCCGGTGGTGGTAAGCGTGTCGGCACCGGTGCCTATACCGGCACCCGCCCCGGCACCGGCCTGCGGCTCCCGCGAGGGGCGCGGCGGAATACCGGGCCGCGCGGAACGGGGGCGGCCGAAGGATTCAGCAGGCTCGGAGGACGGGCGGTCGGCTCGCTCGGCCGGGGACGGGTCGGCGGGGAGCGGTCGCAGGCGCGCGGTCGTCTCCGAGGAGTTCTCGGCGGGGGCGCCGGTACGGCGTGGCGCGGGGGCGTACCCGGGCCGGCCGGAGGAGCCCGGCGTGGGGAGGTGGCGCGGTCGCGGAGGGGCGTCGGGTGGGGTGGACGGCCTGTCCGGCTCGGATCGCGCCAGTCGGCCGACGCCGTGCCGCGTGTCCGGGAAGCGGTCGGATGCGCGGGGCGGGGGCGGGGCGGCGGGCTCGGTACGCCGGGGTGCGGTGGGCCCGGTACGCCGAGAGGTCGTGTCGCCGAAGCTGGGGAAACGGGGGCGGTCGTTCGAGGCGTCGGCTCCACCTGTGGCCCCGCCACCGTCCCGAGCCGCCGTTTCCTCACCGGACGCAGCAGAGCCACGGACACCGGAACGCGCCCGGTCGTTTGAAACCGACGGGGTGTCACCCGTGGCCGCGTCGGAAGATGCCGCCCGGGCGTCGTCGGGTGAGGCCGGCGGGTGCGAAGGGCGTGGTGGGGTGCTGGGACGTGGGGGGAAAGAGGCACGTCGTGCTTCCGTGCTCATGCACCCCCCGTTTCCTCGTACCCGGGCCGCTGCGTACCGCGCGGGCCGTGTCGTCCTGCCCGAGGCCCGGCACTGAGTCGTCCCGGGCACACATACCCGTACGGATGGAGCGTCATCCCAGCGCGGAAATCCGGCCGGCGCCGCTCCGCCGTACGTGCGCGTCACTCTACGGCTTGTTCCTGAGCGAACGGGAACCAGTCCACGAGCTCGGGGCATCTGCCCGGAACGTCCCCCTACCCTGCGGTAATCCTGTCTGGCAGGCTGCGTTCATGACTGCGCGCGCCTCCGACCGGGCCCGTTACGACCGGGCCACCGCCCATCTCGACGCCCCTCTCGCGATCGTGGACCTGGACGCCTTCGACGCCAACGCCGCCGATCTTGTCCGTCGCGCCGGGGGCAAGCCCGTCCGGGTCGCCAGCAAGTCCGTGCGGTGCCGGGCGCTGCTGGAACGCGTCCTGGCCCGGGACGGTTTCGCGGGGGTCATGTCGTTCACCCTCGCCGAGTCGCTGTGGCTGGCCCGGTCCGGGTTCGACGACGTGCTGCTCGCCTACCCGTCCGCCGACCGGACCGCGTACGCCGAACTCGCCGGTGATCCCAAGCTCGCCGCCGCCGTGACCGTGATGGTCGACGACGTCGCCCAGCTCGACCTGATCGACGCCTCGCGGGGCGGCGGGCGTGAAGTCGTGCGCGTCTGCCTGGAGTTGGACACCTCCCTGAAGCTGCTCGGCGGGCGCGTGCGGATCGGGGCCCGGCGTTCGCCGCTGCACTCCCCCGCCCAGGTCGCCGACGTGGCCCGGGCCGTGGCCCGGCGGCCGGGCTTCGAGGTCGTGGGGATCATGGCGTACGAGGGGCATGTCGCCGGGGTCGGGGACGCGGTGGCGGGGCGGCCGCTGCGGTCCCGTGCCGTCCGGCTGATGCAGGCCGCCGCCAAGCGTGAACTCGCCGAGCGGCGTGCGGAGGTGGTGCGCGCGGTGCGGGCCGTCGTGCCGGGCCTTGAGTTCGTCAACGGCGGCGGCACCGGCTCGGTGCAGCACACGGCGGCCGAGGACGCGGTGACCGAGATCGGCGCCGGGTCGGGGCTGTACGTGCCGCGGCTGTTCGACAACTACACGTCGTTCAGCGGCCGTCCGGCGGCCCTCTTCGCGCAGCCCGTCGTACGGCGGCCGGGGGTGGGGGTGGTGACGGTCCTCGGTGGCGGGTATCCCGCCTCCGGCGCGGCCGGGGCCGACCGGTCACCCGTGCCGTATCTGCCCGAGGGGCTGCGCTACGACCCTCAGGAGGGGGCCGGTGAGGTGCAGACGCCGCTGCTCGGCTCGCCCGCCGACGACCTGCTGATCGGCGACAAGGTGTGGTTCCGGCACGCGAAGGCCGGTGAGCTGTGCGAGCGGTTCGACGTGCTGCATCTGGTCGAGGGCGACGCGGTGACGGCGACCGTGCCGACGTACCGCGGCGAGGGTCACACGTTCCTGTAGCCGTCCCACGGCCGGTACCGGCCGGCCGCGTTCAGTCCGGCGGACCGATGCTGCTGCCCACGCCGCCGCCCGTGTCCGCGTCGCCGAACGGCCGGATGCCCTTGGTGATGCGGTCCATGTCGGCGAGCGGCGGTCCGTCCTCGCCGGCGTCGAAGACGTAGCGGACGAGGACGGGCGACTCGGTGCCGACGCTGGAGGGGAAGACGAGGGACTGGACGTAGCCGCCCGGACCCTCGGCGGTCCGCACGCGCCAGCGCACGAGGTACCCGGCGCGGCCGGCCACCGCGACCGGCCCGGATCTGACGAGCTGGTGCGACTCGATGCCCCCGTAGAGCTCGCGGCCGAGTTTGTCGCGGTCGTAGGCCTCGTCGGCCGCGTCCTTGATGTCCGCCTTGGCGAGGGCCTCGGGGGACTTCTCCTCGTTCGCGGTCACCGTGCGGGAGAAGACGAGGCCGTGGCGGCAGAGGCCGACCCCGCCGGGGCAGTCGTAGGTGCCGTCGGTCGTCATGACGACGTCGTCCTGGGCCACGTGCTGGGGCCGGACCCAGCCGTCGAGCAGCGGGAACGTGACGCCGTTGAGCTGGTCCTCGACGACGGCCGGGTCGTCGGCGGACGGCTCGGACGTGGACGTCTCGGGTGTCGGCTCCGGCGGGCCGGTCGTGGCCGGGGGCGTGGACGTCGGGGCCGTCCTCGTCTCCGCGCCGTCGCCGTCGTCGCCGCTCAGCACGACGGCTCCGGTGACGATGGCCGCGACGAGGACGGCTCCGGCTGCGATGAGGGCGACCGCCTTCGCGCGCCCGGTGCCGCCGCCCGGGGGCGGGGGCACCGGGCCCGTGGGTGCCTCGGGGGCACGGCGGTGCTCGGTCCAGGCCGTGCCGTCCCACCAGCGCTGCAGGTGCGGTGCGTGCGGGTCCGGGTACCAGCCGGGCGGGGGCGTCATGCTCATCCCGGCACTGTAGGCCGCGACCCGGGCCGCGCGGACACGCCTTACAGGGGTGTGACGTACGCCCCCGCGATCCCGCCGTCGACCAGGAAGTCGGTGGCGTTCACGAAGGAGGAGTCGTCGCTGGCGAGGAAGGCCACGGCGGCGGCGATCTCCTCGGCCTCGGCGAACCGGCCCAGCGGGATGTGCACCAGGCGGCGGGCGGCGCGCTCCGGGTCCTTGGCGAACAGCTCCTGCAGGAGCGGGGTGTTGACCGGCCCGGGGCACAGGGCGTTGACCCGGATGCCCTCCCGGGCGAACTGCACGCCCAGCTCACGGGACATGGCGAGGACGCCGCCCTTGGAGGCCGTGTACGAGATCTGGCTGGTGGCCGCGCCCATCCTCGCCACGAAGGACGCCGTGTTGATGATCGAGCCCTTGCCCTGGCGCCGCATGTACGGGATGGCGGCCTTGCAGCAGAGGTAGACGGAGGTGAGGTTGACCTCCTGGACGCGCTTCCAGGCCTCCAGGCCGGTCTCCAGGATGGAGTCGTCGTCGGGCGGGGAGATGCCGGCGTTGTTGAAGGCGATGTCGACGCTGCCGTAGGTGTCGTGGGCCGTCCTGAAGAGGGCCTCCACCTGCTCGGGGTCGGTGACGTCCACCTTCACGAAGATGCCGCCGGTCTCCTCGGCGGCCGCCTTGCCGCGGACCTCGTCGACGTCGCCGCAGACGACGTGCGCGCCCTCGGAGGCGAGGCGGCGGGCGGCGGCGAGACCGATGCCGCTGCCGGCTCCGGTGACGACGGCGCTGCGGCCGACCAGCCGGCGGCAGATGGTGTCCTGAGCAGTCACTGTGCGGAGCCCTCCGTGCTGATGAAGACGTTCTTGGTTTCGGTGAAGGCGGCCAGGGCGTCGGGGCCGAGCTCGCGGCCGACGCCCGACTGCTTGTAGCCGCCGAAGGGGGTCCAGTAGCGGACGCTGGCGTGGGAGTTGACGGACAGGTTGCCGGCGCGGACGGCCTGGGAGACACGCAGGGCACGGCCGACGTCCCGGGTCCAGATGGAGCCGGAGAGGCCGTACGGGGTGTCGTTGGCGAGCCGGATCGCGTCGGCCTCGTCGGTGAAGGGCAGCAGGACGGCGACCGGGCCGAAGATCTCCTCGCAGGCCGCCGCCGAGTCGGGCCGCTCGCCGGTGAGCACGGTCGGCGGGAACCAGAAACCGGGCCCTTCGGGTGCGCTGCCGCGCAGGGCCGGGGCGTCGTCGGGCACGAAGCCCTTGACGCGGTCGAGCTGCTGGCGGGAGATGAGCGGGCCCATCTGGGTCTTCTCGTCGGCCGGGTCGCCCACCACCACGGCGGCCAGCGTCTCGGCGAGCAGCTCGCGGACCTCGTCGTACACCGTCTCCTGGACCAGGATGCGGGTGCGGGCGCAGCAGTCCTGGCCGGAGTTGTCCAGGAAGGAGAAGGGGTCGACGGCGGCCTTCAGGTCCGAGTCGGCGAAGACGATGTTCGGGCTCTTGCCGCCGAGTTCGAGGGTGACCGGCTTGATCTGCTCCGCGCCGAGGGCCATGACGCGCTTCCCGGTTCGCGTGGAGCCGGTGAAGACGATCTTGGCGACGCCGGGGTGGCGTACGAGCGCGTCGCCGGTGATGTCGCCGTGTCCGGGCAGGACCTGGAAGAGGTGCTCCGGGAGCCCGGCCTCCAGGGCGAGTTCGGCGAGGCGCAGCGCGGTGAGCGGGGTGGTCTCGGCGGGCTTGAGGATGACCGCGTTGCCGGCCGCGAGGGCGGGGGCGGTGCCCCAGGCGGCGATCGGCATGGGGAAGTTCCAGGGCGCGATCACGCCGACGACGCCGAGCGGTTCGAGGATCGTGACGTCGAGGCCGCCGGGCACCGGGATCTGCCGGCCGGTGAGCCGTTCCACTCCCCCGGCCGCGTAGTCCAGCAGGTCCCGGACGTTGCCCGCTTCCCAGCGGGCGTTGCCGATGGTGTGTCCGGCCTCGCGGACCTCCAGGCGGGCCAGTTCCTCAAGGTGCTCGTCGACGGTGGCCGCGAAGCGGCGCAGCAGCCGGGCGCGGTCGCCCGGGGCGAGGGCGGCCCAGGCGGTCTGTGCCCGGGCGGCGCGGGCGACGGCCGCGTCGACGTCGGCGGGGGTGGCGGCCGGGACGGTGGCGACGACTTCCTCGGTCGCCGGATTCAGTACGTCCAGTGCGTGCTCGGAAGACAAGAAGGGCCTCACATGCGTTCGAAGGAGCGGCGCAGCTCCCAGTCGGTCACCGCGGCGTCGAAGGCGTCCAGTTCGACGCGCGCCATGTTGCGGTAGTGCGCGACGACCTCGTCCCCGAAGGCGGCCTTGGCCACAGGGCTGTTCTCCCAGAGCTCGGCGGCCTCGCGCAGGGTGGTGGGGACGTGGGCGAAGTCGCCGGCGTAGGCGTTGCCGGGGCAGGGCTCGGGCAGCTCCAGCTTGTGCTCGACGCCGTACAGCCCGGCCGCGACCAGCCCGGCCACGGCGAGGTAGGGGTTGACGTCGCCGCCGGGCAGCCGGTTCTCGAAGCGCATCGAGCGGCCGTGGCCGACCACGCGCAGCGCGCAGGTGCGGTTGTCGTATCCCCAGGCGACGGCGGTCGGGGCGAAGGAGCCGGGCTGGAACCGCTTGTAGGAGTTGATGTTGGGGGCGTAGAGGAGGGAGAAGTCGCGCAGCGCGGCGAGCTGGCCGGCGAGGAAGTGGCGCATGACGTCCGACATGCCGTCTTCGCCGTCCCCTGCCATGGCGTTGTTGCCGTCCGCGTCGGCGAGCGAGAGGTGGATGTGGCAGGAGTTGCCTTCGCGCTCGTTGTACTTGGCCATGAAGGTGATCGAGACGCCCTCCTGGGAGGCGATCTCCTTGGCGCCGGTCTTGTAGACGGCGTGCTGGTCGCAGGTGACCAGGGCCTCGTCGTAGCGGAAGACGATCTCGTGCTGGCCGGGGTTGCACTCGCCCTTGGCGGACTCGACGGTGAGGCCTGCCGCGGCCATCTCGTTGCGGATGCGGCGCAGCAGGGGCTCGATGCGGCCGGTGCCGAGGACCGAGTAGTCGATGTTGTACTGGTTGGCCGGGGTCAGGCCTCTGTAGCCCGCGTCCCAGGCCTGTTCGTAGGTGTCCTTGAAGACGATGAACTCCAGCTCGGTGCCGACCTGGGCGGTGTAGCCGAGTTCGGCGAGGCGCTCCAGCTGGCGGCGCAGGATCTGGCGGGGGGCGGCGACCACGGGCGAGCCGTCGTTCCAGGCGAGGTCGGCGTGGAGCATGGCCGTGCCCTCGTTCCACGGGACGCGGCGCAGGGTGGCCAGGTCCGGGTGCATGGCGAAGTCGCCGTAGCCACGGTCCCAGGAGGACATCGCGTAGCCGTCGACGGTGTTCATCTCGGTGTCGACGGCGAGCAGGTAGTTGCACCCTTCGGTGCCGTGCTTGAGGACCTCGTCCAGGAAGAAGCGCGCGGCGAACCGCTTGCCCTGGAGCCGCCCTTGCATGTCGGGGAAGGCCAGGACGACAGTGTCGATCTCACCGCCCGCGACGAGGGCGTGCAGCTCCTCGACGCTCAGCGGGGGTGTGCGGTCTGCCACGGGAGGGCCTCCTTGGCTCTGGTTCCGCCGGAAGCCATAAGGTATTCCTGAGAACCATTGCTTGGGAAGGGGGTACGGCCACATGCCGGAGGAAGCTGGCGGCGGGACGCGGGACGGGCTGACGCCGGTACTGCGGCCGGTGCGCGCGGGCAACGGTTTCGAGGAGGCACTGGAGCAGATCCTCCAGGTCGTACGGCTGGGGCTGGTGCCGGGGGGCGAGCGGCTGCCCGCCGAGCGGGAGCTGGCGGAGCGGCTGGGGATCAGCCGGGTGACGCTGCGCGAGGTGCTGAAGGTCCTCCAGGACCAGGGTCTGGTGGAGTCGCGGCGGGGCCGCTACGGCGGCACGTTCGTGCTGCCGCGTCACGACGCCGGCGGCGAGGACGAGCTGCGGCGCCGGATCGCCGAGGTCGACATAGAGGACATGCTGCGCTTCCGGGAGGTGCTGGAGGTGGGCGCGGCGGGGCTGTGTGCCACGCACGGCCTGTCGGACGAGCAGGAGGCGCGGCTGCGTCAGGCGCTGTCCCGCACGCATGACGCGCCGCTGGGCGACTACCGGCGGCAGGACACCCTGCTCCATCTCACGCTGGCCGAGCTGTGCGGCTCGCCGACGCTGACCGCGCAGTACGCGGCGGTACGGGCCACGGTGAACGACCTGCTCGACTGCATCCCGCTGCTCGTGCGCAACCTGGAGCACTCGCAGCGGCAGCACACCGCCCTGGTGGAGGCGGTGCTGGACCGGGACGCGGACGGGGCACGGGAGATGATGCGGGAGCACTGCGCGGGGACGGCGGCGCTGCTGCGCGGCTTCCTGGGCTGAGCCGGGACGGGTCCCGGCGTTGCGAGGATTTACCGGTGATTAACGCAGGGGTATTGCCTTCCTGCAGCGGACACGGCAAAGGTATGCATCCATTCCATTGAGTCGAACCCTCTCGACCCCGTGTCCGCCTCCCGTGGGAGTCTGCCCATGTCCCAGGAATCCACCAGCACACCCGCCGCCGTACAGGCGGACGACTATCTGGAACGCAGGGCGCTCCGCCGAGGCAGCGCCGGCTGGGTGCTGCTCACCGGACTCGGCGTCGCCTACGTCGTCTCCGGCGACTACTCGGGCTGGAACTTCGGCCTGGCCGAGGGCGGCTTCGGCGGCCTGGCGATCGCCATGGTGCTCATGGGCGCGATGTACGCGTGCATGGTCTTCGCCCTCGCCGAGCTGTCCTCGATCCTGCCGACGGCGGGCGGCGGCTACGGCTTCGCCCGGCGGGCGCTCGGCCCGTGGGGCGGCTTCCTGACCGGTACGGCGATCCTCATCGAGTACGTCCTCGCGCCCGCCGCCATCGTCATCTTCATCGGCGACTACGTCGCATCGCTGGGCCTGTTCGGCCTGGAGTCCGGCTGGCCGGTGTACCTGGTCTGCTTCGCGATCTTCCTCGGTATCCACCTCTGGGGCGTGGGCGAGGCGCTGCGCTTCAGCTTCGTCGTCACGGGCATCGCGGTGGTCGCCCTGGTGGTGTTCGCCCTGGCGGCACTGCCCGAGTTCTCCTTCGCCTCACTGGACGACATCCCGGTCGACTCCTCCGCCGCGGGGTCGAACTCCTGGCTCCCGTTCGGCCTGCTCGGCATCTGGGCGGCGTTCCCGTTCGGCATGTGGTTCTTCCTGGGCGTCGAGGGCGTGCCGCTGGCCGCCGAGGAGACGAGGGACCCGGCCCGTACGCTGCCGAAGGCGATCCGCTGGTCGATGGGCATCCTGGTGGTACTGGCGGTGGTGACCTTCGTCGCGGCGGCGGGAGCACGCGGTTCCGCGGCGATCCAGGAGGCGGGCAACCCACTCGTCGAGGCGCTCCAGCCGGACGGCGAGGCGACGACCCTGAGCCGGATCGTGAACTACGCCGGTCTGGCCGGCCTGGTGGCGTCGTTCTTCTCCCTGATCTACGCGGGCTCGCGCCAGCTGTTCGCCCTGTCCCGCGCGGGCTACCTGCCCCGCTTCCTGTCCCTCACCAGCCGCCGCAAGGCGCCCTACCTGGGCCTGCTGGTGCCCGGCACGATCGGCTTCCTGCTGGCGGCGGTGTCCGGCAACGGCGCCCGGATGCTGAACATCGCGGTCTTCGGCGCGACCATCTCCTACGCGCTGATGTCCCTGTCGCACATCGTGCTGCGCCGCCGCGAGCCGGAGCTGCCTCGGCCGTACCGTACGCCGGGCGGGGTGCTGACCTCCTCCGTCGCCCTCGTGCTGGCCTGTGCGGCGCTGGTGGCGACGTTCCTGGTGGATGTGACGGCGGCGTTCATCGCGCTCGCGGTGTACGTCGTGGCCCTCGCGTACTTCGGGCTGTACAGCCGGAAGCGGCTGGTGGCGAAGGCGCCGGAGGAGGAGTTCGCCGCGCTGGCCGCGGCCGAGGCAGAGTTGACACGGGACTGAGACGTCGACTGTTGAGGGAGTTCTGGTGGCCAGGCCGTTGATCGGTGTCAGCACCTATCTGGAGTCCGGTGCGCGCTGGGGGGTGTGGGAACTGGAGGCCGCGCTGCTGCCGGTCGGCTACCCCCGGCTCGTGCAGCGGGCGGGCGGCCTGGCCGCGATGCTCCCGCCGGACGACCCCGCGCAGGCGGCCGCGGCCGTGGCCCGGCTGGACGGGCTGGTGATCGCGGGCGGGCCGGATGTCGAGCCCGTACGGTACGGCGCCGAGCCGCACCCCCGCACCGGGCCGTCGGCGCGGGAGCGGGACGCGTGGGAGCTGGCCCTGGTCGACGCGGCGCTGGCGGCGGGTGTGCCGTTGCTGGGTATCTGCCGGGGCATGCAGCTGCTGAACGTCGCCCTGGGCGGGACGCTGGTGCAGCACCTCGACGGGCATGCGGAGGTCGTGGGCGTCTTCGGCAACCATGCCGTCAAGCCGGTGCCGGGGAGTCTGTACGCGGGTGTCGTGCCGGAGGAGACGTCGGTGCCGTCGTACCACCACCAGGCCGTGGACCGCCTGGGCGAGGGGCTCGTCCCGTCGGCGTACGCGGATGACGGCACGGTCGAGGCGCTGGAACTGCCGTCCGGTGAGGGCTGGGTGCTGGGCGTGCAGTGGCATCCGGAGATGGGGGACGACGTGCGGGTGATGCGGGCGCTGGTGGAGGCGGCAGCGAGCGCCTGAGCCCGCGGGGCTGCTCCCACCCGAAGTCGGCACCGACCGCAGGCTGAGTACGGGAACTCATGTGCGCCGGAATCCGGGCTGGCAGGCTCCGGGCATGACGAGTGGCAGAAGAGCGCTGACGGCTCTGCATCTCCTCCTGGTCTGGGCGGCGATGGCGGCCACGGTGCCGATGCTCGGCTTCGGATTGCTGATGACGGCCTGGGGCGGCGGGACAGGTGCGGCGGCGGTGGCCTTCATGTTGGGGGCGCCGCTGACAGTGGGCCTGCTGGCCGCGGCGGGCATACCGGCGAGCACTGTGGTGCCGCTGTGCGGCTCCGTGTCCCGGCGGCTCGGCTGGGCGGTCCTGGTCTTCGTCCTCGGCACGCTCGGCGTCGTGGCGGGCCTGGTCGCCTACGGCGAGGACGTCGACCTGGGGAGCGCCGGCATGCGGATCGCGCTGACGGGGACGCCGTACGCCGTGGCCGCGGCGTTCTTCGTGCCGAGCCGGTGGGTGCGGCTGGGGGCGGTGGCCGCGCTGGCGGCCGGCGTGGTCTACGGGGGCTTCGTCGGCCCGGCACAGGCGCAGGAGCGCCGGCACGCGGCGGAGGTCGCGCGGTACCGGGAGAATCCGGAGCTGCTGCATCTGGGCACCGCCCCGCCTGGAATGCGGGTTTCCCGTGCCGTGGTCGGGCTCGCCTCCTTCAGCGTCGAATACCGCTCTGTCCGGCAGGACGAGAACGCGTACGTGAGCCTGTTGGTGCGCCGGCCGCTCACGCCGACACCACGATGCCCTGAGCTCGTGGAGAAGGACATGACCTGCACCGTGGACGCGCACGGCGAGATGCGTATGGTCCGCGCCTTCCCCGGCGGCATCCGCGACATCACCCTCGCCCGCCGCCACGGCACCGCGGAGGTCACGGTCTCCAGCCAGTACCTCGACGAACCCGTCCTGCGCCGGCTCCTGAACACGCTGCACCCGCTGTCGGACACGGAGCTGGAAAGGCTGATGCGGGAGAAGATGATCGCCGAGAGCTTCTGAGTGAACCTGAACTCGTCGATCAGGGCCGGTCTTCGTGATGGTGCCGCGCCGAAGTCGAGTCGCGGCACGTTGCGCACGGGTCGTGGTCATCGACGCACTCGTCGGGTGGCTCAGCCGGTCCGCACGGCTGTGGCAGTGCTCCCATGGCGCCGCCGCCAGTTGTCGGCCGGTGCGCCGATGCCGGCCTCCTGTGCCGCCCGGCTACCCCCGCGTCAGCGACAGCAGATCCCGCGCCGGCCCCGTGGGGCGATGACCCGTCGGCCACACGGCTCGAAGGTCACGCGCCAGGGAGACCCCCTCCACCGGCACCCGGACCAGCCGGCGCATCGCCAGTTCCTCCCCCACCGCCAGTTCGCTCAGCACCGCCGGCCCCGCCCCGCTCACCGCCGCCGCCTTGACCGCCGTGGTGGACGACAGCTCGATCAGCGGCCGGGCCAGCCCGCCCAGCGCCGCGTCCAGGACCTGCCGGGTGCCGGAGCCCTTCTCCCGGAGGATGAGGGGCGTCGACGCCAGTTCCCCGGCCGCCAGGGGCCGTCGCCTGCGGGCCCAGGGGTGCGCGGGGGCCGTGACCACTATCAGCCGGTCGTGGGCGATCACCACGGAGTCCAGCCCCGTCGGGACCGTCAGCCCCTCGACGAACCCCACATCCGCCTCGTCCGACAGCAGCCGCTCCGCGACCACCGTCGAGTTCCCGGCGTGCAGGGACACCGCCGTGTCGGGCCGCTGGGCGCGCAGCGCGAGCAGCCAGCCCGGCAGCAGATACTCGGCGATCGTCATGCTCGCCGCCACCCGCAACCGGGAGTCGCGGCGATCGCGCAGCGCCTGCGCCCCCACGTCGAACGCCTCCGCCGCCTCGACGATCCGCCGCGCCCAGTCCGTCACCAGCGCACCGGCGTCCGTGAGCCGGGACCCGCGCGGTGAGCGGTCGACCAGCGCCACGCCGAGCTGCCGCTCCATCGAACGGATCCGGCTGCTGGCCGCGGGCTGGGTGATGCCGAGTTCCCGCGCCGCCCGGCCGAGGCTGCCGAGCCGCGCCACCGCCAGCAGCAACTCCAGAGCGCCCAGATCCGGCACCCGGTGCGCCAGGGACCCGCCGACCGGGACCTCACCCTGCTCTTCCGTCCTGCTCATAAATCCAGCTTATGTCGCCAGAGGGGCACACTCCCTGGTGGTGGGGTGCCCGCCGCCCGAGCGTGGAGTCATGGTCACCGCAGCCCAGCCCCTTTCGTGCGCAGTCTCCGTCCGTCACCTCGGGCCCAACCGGTACGCCACCGTCATGGGCACCACCGTCGTCGCCACCGCCGGGACCGCCCTGTCTCCGCACGTCCCCGGGCTGCGCGGCACGCTGGCCGGGGTCTGGGTGCTCTCGCTGGTCCTGCTCGTCACTGGTGCTCGGGCCGCTCGGGCACTCCACGACCGCCGCCGGCGCGTTCGCGGACGTCGCCCCGGGGGTCGTGCCGGCGCCGTACAGCCAGGGTTTCGGTGTCCTCGCCGTGCTCTACGGCGTGCCCGTGATGGGGTTTCGCGCTGCTGTGGTTCTGCCTCGCCACCGCCCATGTGCTGCGCGCCCGGCGGCACGGGATGCGGTTCTCGATGACCTGGTGGGCGTTCACCTTCCCGGTCGGCACCTGCGTCACGGGCGCCGAGGCGCTGGGCCGGCACACCGGGCTCGTGGCCTACGCGGGGCCGGCGATGGTGCTGTACGCGGTGCTGGTCGCCGCGTGGGCCGCCGCCGCGGGCACCGTACGCGGGCTGCTCAGGGGCGAGCTGCTCGCAGGGCCCGGCCCAGTACCCGTGGCGCCTCGGCCAGCGACGGCCCGTACCACGTCAGGTGCCGTCCGCTGACGAGTGCGCAGGGCAGGCCCGGGAAGGCCTCGGGGCCGTCGTCGGCGGTGAAGCGGTACGGCTCGTCCGGGAGGACCACCACGTCCGGTGCGCAGGCGTGGAGGTCCCCGAGAGGGATGCGGGGGTAGCGGTCGGGGTGCGTCGCGTGGAAGTGGTCGACGCCGAGGCGGGCGAGGACGTCGCCCGCGAAGGTCTCGCGGCCCAGGACCATCCACGGGCGGCGCCAGATCGGTACGACCGCCGTCAGACGGGTCGCGGGCGGCGGCAGGGACGACCAGGTCTCCTCCGCCTCGTCGAGCCAGCGCGGGCGGCCCGTCACCTCGCAGGCGTCGAGGACGCGTGCCAGTTCGCGGAAGGCCTGCGGCACGTCGCGGATCTCCGTCACCAGGACCTCGACGCCCGCCGCGCGCAGGGCCGCGAGGTCGGGTTCGCGGTTCTCCTCCTCGTTGGCGATCACCAGGTCGGGAGCGAGGGCGACGATCCGGTCGGTCTTCGGGTTCTTCGTGCCGCCCACGCGTACGACGTCGAGGCCGGGCGGATGCGTGCACCAGTCGGTGGCGCCGACCAGGGCGCCGGGCGCCGACCGGGCGACGGCCTCGGTCAGCGACGGGACCAGCGAGACGACCCTCACCGGCGCGGCCGGTCCCGGACGGCCTCGATGTGCTCCGCCACGGCGACGACGATCACCCGGGTGTCGGACTCCGCCGCCCGCCAGCGGTGCCGCACACCGCCGGTGAGGTACAGCGTGTCGCCGCGGCCGAGCCGGTAGGCGCGGCCCTCCGCCTCGATCTCCACCGCACCGTCGGCGACGTACATCAACTGGTCGTTGCGGTACTGGAACTCACGCCCGGCGTCGTGTTCGCCGGTGAACTCGGAGGCGTGCATCTGGTGGTGGCCGCGCACCAGGGACCGGGCCCTGGGCTGGGGCAGCGGTTCGGTGTCGTCGGCGCGGACGACGTCCACACTGCACGCCGGGTCGGCCGCGGCCAGGAGTTCGACCGCGGTGGTGCGCAGGGCGTCGGCGACCTTCTCCAGGGAGCTTGTGCTGGGCCGCGCCCGGTCGTTCTCGACCTGGCTGAGGAACGGGACCGACAGACCGCTGCGCTCGGCCACGACGGCGAGGGTGAGCTCCAGCGCGCGGCGCCGCCGACGCACGGCCGCGCCCACCCGAAGGGGCTGTTCTTTGTGGTCGCCCATCGCTCCGGCTCCCTCCTTCACCCGTCGATCCGCTCCTCGTACGCCGGACTCCCGCCGCACTGCTTCTGTTGAGTTGTCTGCACCCTACGCATGTTCGGCAAACCGTTGCATACGCCCGTCACATCGAGGTCGTACAAGGCGGTGCGCGACCCCACGGTTCGCGCCAGGGGATCCGGATTCCTCCTCCGGGGGGAACAGGGAGGGAGAAGGGGTTCGGGGGTGGTGTCGCGCTCCGTGGTTGTCCGGATCCTGCTGCGGGCACGAGTGCGGGGCGGGACGCGGCGTGTCGCGTCCCGCCCCGCACCGGGTCCCACTACGGCGTCATGCGCTCCGCCATGCCGGGGTGCTGCTTCAGCCACGCGGCGACGGCCTCTTCCTCATGGCCCTGGCCGCGGTTCTTGATCTCGCTCTCCAGGCTGCCGAGCTCGTCCTCGCTCATCTTGAAGTTCTTGATCCACTTCGTGAGCTGCGGGTACTGCTCGGGGAACTTCTCGCCTGAGATGGTGCGGATCGTGTTGCCCTCGCCGAAGGCCTTCTTGGGGTCCTTCAGCTTGGTCAGCTCATAGTCGCTGTACGCCCAGTGCGGCGACCAGAGGGTGACGGCGATCGGTTCCTTCTTGGCGTAGGCGCGCTTCAGCTCGGCCAGCATGGCCGGGGTGGAGCCGTCGACGACCTCGTACTCCTTGTCGAGGCCGTAGCCGGGCAGGACCTTGTTCTTCAGCAGGTCCATCTCGCCGGTGCCGGGCTCGATGCCGATGATCTTCCCGTCGAAGGTGCCGGCCTTGCCCTTGAGGTCCGCCAGGGAGTCGACGCCCTTGACGTAGGACGGCACGGCGATCTCCAGGGAGGTCGGTTCGTACCAGGTGCCGAGGTCCCTGAGCCGGTCCTTGTTCTTGTCCCAGTAGTTCTTCTGGGCGTAGGGCAGCCAGGCGTCGAAGTTGAGGTCCAGATCGCCCGAGGCCAGACCGGTGTAGACGGGGCCGACGTCCATCTGCTTCAGGTTCATCGTGTAGCCGCGCCGTTCGAGGACGTTCTTCCACAGGTACGTGACGGCGATGTCCTCGTCCCAGGGGAACCACGCCACGTCCAGCGGCCGCTTCGCCTCGGCGGGCGTGCCGCCGCCGGCGCCCTTGACCGGGGCGAGCTTGTCGGCGTAGCCGGGGTGCTGCTTCAGCCAGGCGCGGACGGCCTGCTGCTGGTTGCCCTTGCCGGCCTTGTTGATCTCGGCTTCGAGGCTGGTGAGCTCCTTCTCGCTCATCTTGAAATTCTTCAGCCAGCCGGCGACCGTGGGGTCGTCGTCCGCGAAGCCCTTGCGGGCCAGCGTGTGCACGCCGTCGCCCGCGCCCCAGGCACCCTTGGGGTCCGTGAGCTTCTTCAGGTCGTAGTCGTTGTACGCCCAGTGCGGCGACCAGAGCGTGACGACGATCGGTTCCTTCTTGGCGTATGCGCGCTTCAGCTCGGCCAGCATGGCGGGCGTGGAGCTGTCGACGACCTTGTACTCCTTGTCCAGGCCGTACTCCTTGAGGACCTTGCTCTTGAGCAGGGCCATCTCGCCGGCGCTGGACTCGATGCCGGTGATCTTGCCGCCGAACTCGGACGCCTTGCCCTTGAGGTCCGCCAGGGAGTCGATGCCCTTCATGTAGGAGGGCACGGAGAGCTCCAGGGACGTCTTGCCGTACCAGGCGCCCAGGTCGTCGAGCTGCTTGCCGTACTTCTTCCAGTACTGGGCGTGGGTCGTGGGCAGCCAGGCGTCCGTCTGGAAGTCGACGTCGCCCTGGGCGAGGGAGGTGTAGAGCGGTCCGGCGTCGAGCTGCTTGGCCTCGACCTGGTAGCCGCGCTGCTCCAGGACCTCCTTCCAGAGGAAGGTGGAGGCGACGCCCTCGTCCCAGGGGATGTAGCCGATGCTGATCTTCTTGCCCTGGCCGACGTTGTCGCTGCCGGACGCGGCGGTCGAGGTGGTGCCGCCGCCGAAGACCCCCATGCCGCCCGAGACGAGGGCGAGGACGACGACGCCGATCACGGCGACGGCCGGGCGGGGCCGGTACGACCAGATCTTCAGCCCCTGGGCGGCGCGCAGCCTGGCGGCGGCGCGGCGGCCGAGCGGGGAGACCTGGGTGCCCAGCGCGCTGGTCATGCGGTCGAGGTAGATCGCGAGGATCACGATGCCGACGCCGGCCTCGGCGCCCAGGCCGACGTTGAGCTGGCCGATGGCCTGGTTGACGTCGCCGCCGAGGCCGCCGGTGCCGACCATGCCGGCGATGGCGGCCATGGACAGGCCGAGCATGATGACCTGGTTGACGCCCGCCATGACCGTGGGCAGCGCGAGGGGGAGCTGGACGCGCAGCAGGATGTTGCGGGGTGCGGTGCCGAACGCGTCGGCGGCCTCGACCAGTTCCCTGTCGACCTGGCGGATGCCGAGTTCGGTCATGCGCACGCCCGGGGCGAGCGCGAAGATCAGGGTGGCGACGATGCCCGCGGAGGCACCGGTGCCGAAGAAGAGGATCGCCGGGATCAGGTAGACCATCGCGGGCAGCGTCTGCATGAAGTCCAGGACGGGCCGGACCAGACCGCTGACGCGGTCCGAGCGGGCCGCCCAGATGCCGACCGGTAGGGAGATCACCAGCGCGATGACGGTCGCCACGAGGACGAGCGCCAGGGTGATCATCGCGTTCTCCCACAGGTCGAGGGAGTCGATGAACGCGAATCCCGCGAAGGCGAGGAAACCGGCGAGGGTGCCGCGCAGCCAGAAGGCGATCACGGCGAAGATGCCCGCGAGGAGCAGCGGTTCGGGGGCCTGGAGGACGGCGTTGATGCCGTCGTAGAGGCCGAGGAAGACGGTCTTGCAGAAGTCGAACAGCCACCCCATGTGGGTGGTGAGCCAGTCGACGGCGTCGTTGACCCAGGTGCCGAGCTGAATCCTAGGCACGGGCGGTCACCTTCTCTCCGCCCTTGTCCCGCGGGGAGTCGCAGGGCTGCGGGGTGCTGTCCGGCGCGTCACCGAGGAAGCCGACCAGGCGCTGCCGGGGGACGACGCCGATCAGCTTGTTGTCCTCGTCCACGACCGAGACGGGATGGGAGAGCCGGGCGCTGATCGCGCAGAGCTCCGTGAACGAGGTGCCGGTCGTGGCGGTCCGGCAGTGGCAGCCGGGGTCGTCGGCGGTGACCGAGGTGTCCATGAGCTCGCCCGCGGTCAGCACACGGGAGCGGTCGACGTCCTGGGTGAAGGAGGCGACGTAGTCGTTCGCCGGGCGCAGCAGGATGTCCTGCGCGGTGCCGTTCTGCACGATGCGGCCGTCGCGCATGACGGCGATGCGGTCGCCCAGGCGCATGGCCTCGTTCAGGTCGTGGGTGATGAAGACGATCGTCTTCTTCAGCTTCTGCTGGAGCTCCAGCAGCTGGTCCTGCATGTCGCGGCGGATCAGCGGGTCCAGGGCGCTGAAGGACTCGTCCATCAGCAGCAGCTCGGCGTCGGTGGCGAGCGCGCGGGCGAGACCGACGCGCTGCTGCATGCCGCCGGACAGCTCGTCGGGCCAGGACTTCTCCCAGCCGGCCAGGCCGCACAGGGCGAGCGCCTCGTCGGCGCGGCGTACGCGCTCGGCGCGGGGCACGCCCTGCACTTCCAGACCGTAGGCGGCGTTCTCGCGCACGCTGCGGTGCGGGAAGAGCGCGAAGTGCTGGAACACCATGCTGATCTTCTTGGAGCGGACCTCGCGCAGCTCACGGTCGCCGAGCGTGGTGAGGTCCTGGCCGTCGATGCGCACCTTTCCGGCGGTCGGCTCCAGGAGACCGTTCAGCATGCGCAGGAGGGTGGACTTGCCGGAGCCGGACAGGCCCATGACGACGAAGATCTGGCCGGGCTCGACGGTGAAGGACGCGTCGATCACGGCGGCGGTCACGCCCTCGGCGCGCAGTTCCTCCCGGTCCGCCCCGTCGCGGAGCCGCTCGACCGCCTGGTCCGGTCTCCGGCCGAACACTTTGTACAGGCTCTCTGCCTGAAGCCCTGCTGACACGTGCACCTCGATTTCCATGGCACCGGAACAGAGCGAGAGCAGGCGCTAACAGTTGAAATACGCAACCAGCCTCGCTGCGGGGCGGCGCCTCCCCCCGATCCCCCATCCCAAACGCACAAGTGGGACGCGTCACACCTGAGGCGAGTCGCTGTCGGTGCCGTACGGCATGATGCGTGGCGTGACCGGACGACTGATGCTCCTCGACACCGCCTCCCTGTACTTCCGCGCCTTTTTCGGCGTCCCGGACTCGGTGAAGGCACCGGACGGCACGCCGGTGAACGCCGTGCGCGGGCTGCTCGACTTCATCGACCGCCTGGTCCGGGACCACCGGCCGGACCATCTCGTGGCCTGCATGGACGCCGACTGGCGGCCGCACTGGCGGGTGGAGCTGATCCCCTCCTACAAGGCCCACCGCGTCGCCGAGGAGCACACGGCCGGCCCGGACGAGGAGGAGGTGCCCGACACCCTGTCGCCGCAGGTGCCGGTCATCGAGGCGGTGCTGGACGCGGTGGGCATCGCGCGCGTGGGTGTCGCGGGATACGAGGCCGACGACGTGATCGGCACGTTCACGGCGCGGGCGACGGGCCCGGTCGACATCGTCACGGGCGACCGCGACCTGTACCAGCTGGTGGACGACGCGCGCGGGGTGCGCGTGCTGTACCCGCTGAAGGGCGTGGGCACGCTGCAGCTCACCGATGAGGCATGGCTCCGTGGGAAGTATGGGGTCGACGGCAGGGGGTACGCGGATCTGGCCCTGCTGCGCGGCGACCCCAGCGACGGCCTGCCGGGCGTGCCGGGCATCGGCGAGAAGACGGCCGCCAAGCTGCTGGCCGAGTACGGCGACCTGGCCGGGATCATGGCGGCGGTCGACGACCGGGGGTCGAAGCTGACGCCGACGCAGCGCAGGCGGCTGGACGAGTCGCGCCCGTATCTGGCGGTCGCGCCGAAGGTGGTCCGGGTCGCGGACGACGTGCCGCTGCCGGACGTCACGACGGTGCTGCCGCGGACGCCGCGCGACCCGGCGGAGCTGGAGGTACTGGCGGCTCGCTGGGGACTGGGCGGGTCACTGGAGCGCCTGCTGACGACGCTTTCGGCGTGACCCGTGCGGGGGGCCGTTGGCCTTGCTGAGGCCGGTGGCCCTCAGCAATTCCTCATACGGGAGGTGTTGAGTGGGGGGCGAGGTGCTAACTTAGGTAAGCCTAACTACACGAATCAGGGAGGCCCTCATGGCAGAGCGACCGGGACGCCAGCCGCGCAAGCAGCACTCCGCTCAGGTCGTCCGCACCGAGCGGCTGACGCCGCACATGCAGCGTGTGGTGCTCGGCGGCGAGGGCCTCGCCGACTTCACGGCGGGCAGCTGCACCGACCACTATGTGAAGCTGCTGTTCCCACCCGAGGGCGTGACCTATCCGGAACCCTTCGACATGCAGCGCATCCGCGAGGAACTGCCGCGCGAACAGTGGCCGGTGACCCGGACGTACACGGTGCGTCAGTGGGACGCCGAACACCGCGAGCTCACCCTGGACTTCGTCATCCACGGCGACGAGGGCCTGGCCGGCCCGTGGGCGGCGCGCGTCCAGCCGGGCGAGACCGTGTGGTTCATGGGCCCCGGCGGGGCGTACGCGCCCGACCCGGGAGCCGACTGGCATCTGCTCGTCGGCGACGAGAGCGCGCTGCCCGCGATCGCCCGCTCCCTGGAGGCACTGCCGCGCGGGGCCAGGGCGTACGCCTTCGTGGAGATCTCCGGCCCCGAGGAGGAGCAGAAGATCGACTCGGAGGTGGAGGTCGTCTGGCTGCACCGCGGTGACCGGACGCCCGGCGAGGCGCTCGTCGAGGCCGTGCGGGGCCTGGCGTTCCCCGAGGGCCGGGTGCACGCCTTCGTCCACGGCGAGGCGCACTTCGTGAAGGAGCTGCGGAAGCTGCTCCGCGTCGAGCGGAGCGTCCCGCGCGAGGACCTGTCGATCTCCGGTTACTGGCGCCGAGGCCACAACGAGGACGGCTGGCAGGCCTCGAAGCGGGAGTGGAACGCCCGCGTCGAGGCGGAGCAGGAGCGCTCCCCCGCCGCCTGAGCGACGCGAGCACGTCACTCCGCCCCCGCCCCCGGGACTTGCCGCGGTCAGTCTCCCCGCACGCGCGCGTGCAGATGCATGTCGTGCCAGCCGTCCGGATGCAGGACGGCGCTGCGCTTGGTGCCTTCGAGGGCGAAACCGGTCCGCGAGGCGACACGGCAGGAGGCCTCGTTGCGCACGGCGTGCAGCAGTTCGAGACGGTGGAAACCGATCTCGTCGAACGCCCAGCGGACGAGCGCGGTCGTGGCCCGGGCCGCGACGCCCCGGCCGCGTGCCGCCGGGACGGTCCAGTACGCCACTTCCGCCACGCCGTCGTCGAGCCGTATCTCGCGCAGCGCCACCCGCCCCAGCAGCCGGTCGGAGTCCGCGTCGACGACGGCCCACTGCGCCTCCCGCCCCTCCGCCCACGCCTGATGCCAGTCGCGGATCCACCCGGCGACCTCCTGCTCGGAGTCGGCGGACCGGGCGTGCCACTGGTGCATCACGGGGTCCTGGAAGACCTCGTACACCGCAGGGGCGTCCTCGCTCCGCCAGGGGCGCAGGTGGAGTCCGTCGCCGGTGGCCAGGGTGGGCTGCGGGTGGCCGGTGAGGGCCTTGGGCGTCAGGACCGGGCCGATGAGGAAGGGCATGCCCACATCCTGGCAAGGGGCCGTGCTCGAACCCAGAGGTTTTCCGCCGGTGCCCGCCCGCCTCGTACGCTGGGCCGCGATGAGACGCCGGACCCGCATTCCGCCCGCTCCCCTACCGCAGCACCAGGGGGTGGACCCGGTGCGCGTGCGACTGCCCGCCGCGGGGGCCTGGGCCACGGTGCGTGAGCACTTGGTGGAGCGGCTCTCGGGGGCCGGTGACGGGGTCGTCGACGGGATGTTCGACGCGGGGCAGATCGTCGGGGCGGACGGGCGGGCCGTGCCGGCGGACGCGCCGTACGTGCCCGGGATGTTCGTGTGGTTCCACCGGGAGCTGCCCGCCGAGGTGCCGGTGCCGTTCCCGCTGGAGGTCGTGTACCGGGACGAGCACATCGTCGTCGTCGACAAACCCCACTTCCTCGCCACCACCCCGCGCGGCAGCCATGTCGCCGAGACCGCGCTGGCCCGGCTGCGCCGCGAGCTGGGCATCCCGACGCTCGGCGCCGCGCACCGCCTGGACCGGCTCACCGCCGGACTCGTGCTGTTCACTGTGCGCCCCGAGGAGCGCGGCGCCTACCAGACGCTGTTCCGCGACCGGCGGGTGCGCAAGGAGTACGAGGCCGTCGCCCCGTACGCTCCCGGCCTCGCCCTGCCCCGGACCGTGCGCAGCCGGATCGTGAAGGAGCGCGGCGAACTCACCGCCCGGGAGGTGGCGGGCGAGCCCAACGCCGTCAGCCGCGTCGAACTCGTCGAGCACCGCCCGGACGGGTCCGGCGGACTCGCCCGGTACCGGCTCGTGCCCGGCACCGGGCAGACCCACCAACTGCGCGTGCACATGACCGCGCTGGGCGTGCCGATCCTCGGCGACCCGCTCTACCCCGAGGTCACCGCTCCCGTACCGGCCGGTGACTTCCGGCGCCCGCTCCAGCTGCTGGCCCGGGCCCTGGAGTTCACCGACCCGGTCACGGGCGTGGAGCACCGGTTCCGCAGCGGCCGGGTGCTCGCGTCCTGGGCGTCGTACGACCGGTGGGCCGCCGGGACGTACGACGGCCCGTCGGACGGTCAGTAGCCGCGCCACCAGCTCAGGAAGCGCTGCCAGACGCCCTTGCGGCGGGCGGTTTCCTCGGCTGCCGGCGGCGGGAGCGGAGGAACCGGCTGGGACTGCGCCGGAGCCGGTTGCGGCTGCGGCTGCGGCTGTGCGGCGACCGGTGCGGGCTGGGGCTGCGCTTGCGGCTGCGCGATGCCGATCTGCCAGTCCGAGCGCTGGGTGGGGGCCGGCTTGTGGCTCGGCGTCTGCGTCACGTCCTGCGGCGGCTTGGGCGCGAACTGCACCGGCAGTGCCACGAGGTGCCGGGAGGCGATGGAGGCCGTCCAGCGCAGCTCGTCCTCGTCGCAGTCGAGTTCGACGTCCGGCAGCCGCATCAGCAGCGCGTCGACGCCGACGTCGGCGATGGAGCGGCCGATGTCCTGCCCGGGGCACTCGTGCGGGCCGCCGCCGAACGCGAGGTGGGACCGGTTGCCCTGCATGCTGGCCTTCAGGTCCGGCCGCACCCGCGGGTCGACGTTGGCCGGAAGCGGGGCGAAGAGCAGTCCGTCACCCCGGCGGATCCGCTGCCCGCCCAGCTCGGTCTCCTGCTTGGCGAAGTAGGCGAAGACCGTGCTGAACGGCGGCTCGTTCCACAGCGACTGCTCCACCGCCTCCGGCACCGTCATCTGGCCACCGTTGAGCTGGGCCCGGAAGCGCGGGTCGATCAGCACCGTGAGCAGCACGTTGGACAGCAGGTTGGTGGTGGCCTCGTAGGCGGCGAAGAGCACCAGGCGCAGGTGTTCCCTGACCTCGTCGTCGGTCAGCCGGGCCGGGTGGGTGATCAGGTAGCTGGCGAGGTCCTCCTCCGGCTGGGCGCGGCGCCGGGCGGTCAGCCGGCTCAGGGCGTCCATGACGTAGGAGTGGCTGGTGATCGCCGTCTCGGTGCCCTTGAGCGCGTCACGGGCGGCCTCGACGAGACGGTCGTTGTACTCCTCGGGCATGCCGAGGATCTCGCACATCACGGCCATCGGCAGGTGCTCGGCGAACTGTCCGACGATGTCGGCCTCGCCCTTCTCGCAGAACCGGTTGACGATGGCCTGTGTGCTGCGGTTGATGTACCGGCGCAGACTGCGGAAGTCGATGGTCGAGATGGCGCCCTGGACCGCGCCGCGCAGCCGCTTGTGCTCGTCGCCCTCGGCGTGCGAGGCGATGGGCTGCCAGGCGATGTGCGGCATCAGCGGGTGATCGGGCTTGACCAGGCCGTCCCTGAGCGGGGTCCAGATACGGCTGTCCCGGCAGAACTGCGAGGGCGAGCGCACCATGTGCAGGTTCTCGGCATGGCCGAGCACGATCCACATCGGTACGTCGTCGTGGAGCAGCACGGGCGCCACGGGCCCGTGCTCCTTCCGTAGCTGCTCGTACAGCGCCGGCAGGTCGTCCGACTCGTGCAGCCGGTGCAGTCCCCCGGGCCCGAGGCCGTGCGCGGGGCAGCCGGGGGGCGGGCCGGTCCGGGGGGCGTCCGTACCGGTCGGGGCGTGGGATTCAGGCGTCACAGTGGTCGCTCCGAAACTGAGGTGAATCCAGGTGTACGGGGGAAGGTGGGGCGGGCGTGGACACGGGATCAGGTGCGCGAGCCCGTCATGGCGAGCGAGTGCAGGAAACGCATCAGGGTGATCAGGACGTCACGGCTGGAGGCCCGCCGCCGCACGTCGCACTCGATGATCGGGATGTCCGGCGTGAGGTCGAGGGCCGTGCGCAGCTCCTCGGTGGCGTAACGGGGAGCGTCGGGGAAGGAGTTGACGGCGACCACGAACGGCACGCCGCGCTCCTCCAGGCGCCCCATCACGTCGAAGCTGACCTCCAGCCGACGGGTGTCGATCAGCACCACCGCGCCGAGCGCGCCCTCGAACAGGCCGTTCCACAGGAACCAGAAGCGCTGCTGGCCGGGTGTGCCGAAGAGGTACAGCACGAGTTGCTCGGTGATGCTGATCCGCCCGAAGTCCATGGCCACGGTGGTGGCCGTCTTGGACGCGGAACCGAAGTTGTCGTCGACACCGATGCCTGCCTGCGTCATGGTCTCCTCGGTGGTCAGCGGTGTGATCTCGCTGACGGAGCCGACCATGGTCGTCTTGCCGACGCCGAAGCCACCCACGATCACGATCTTGGCCGCGGTCTGTGCCGTGTGGGGCAACTGGTCCTCGGCCCGGGGGCCCGGGATGGTGTCAGAGCCTTTGAAGTCCATTCATCACCGCTTCGAGGAGGGAACGGTCGGTGCGCTGCTTGCGGACGATCGGGGCGCGCGCCTGCACCAGTTCCGCCGTCAGCAGCTCGGTGAGCAGCACGCCCATCGCGCTGTACGGCAGGTTGAGGTAGGCCGACAGCTCGGCCACGGACAGGGGGGCGGCGCAGAGCCGGAGCACCGCCGCCTGCTCGGGAGAGGCGGAGGGCGGCGGGTCTGTGGCACGCGCCACGATTAACGTCACCAGGTCGAGCTCGGCCCGTTCACCGTCCGGGCCGGCCACCACGTACATCCGCTCGGGGTTCCTGACCTTCCCCTCGTCCTCCTGGGGCGGGGACGGTTCCGGTGCGGGGTCGCGCCTCTGGCGTTGCGGAGGCGTCATACGATCTGCCCGTTCCGCCGGGGCGGAGTGGTGAGATGGCCGCCGATCCGGACGACCAGATCGCGCATCATCGCGCTCATCCGGCCGGGTTCGCACCGCACGTCGGAGAGGACCGCGAGGAAGGCGTTGGCTCCGGCACTCATCAGGTAGAAGTAGCCACGGTCGATTTCGATCATGACGAGCTTCATACCGCCGTCGCCGACGGTGAGTTCCTGGCAGATGCTGCTCGCGAGGGACTGCAGGCCGGCGCAGGCCGCGGCGACCCGGTCGGCCGCGTCGGGCTCGCCGCCGTGGCGGGCGATGCGCAGACCGTCGGCCGAGAGCACCACGATCATCTCGATGCCCGGCACGCCGTCGGCGAGCTGCTTGAGCATCCAGTCGAAGTTGCCTCGCTGCTGGATCACTTGAGGTCCCCCTCGTCGCCGGCCTCGGTGGGGGCCGGGTCGTTGATCAGGTGCAGGTACTTGGTCGGGTTCCGGATGAAGTCGGTCGGGTGGGTGCCGGGTTCGATGCCCTGCTTGAGTCCCTCCCAGAAGGCCTCCAGACCCTTGCCGGGGGCGTCGGGTGCGCTCATGTCGCGCAGGGGTTTGGGCTCGGGCTCCGCCACCGCCGCCCAGGGGTTGTACTCGCCCCGTTCGGCGGCCTCCCGGTCGGCCTTCTCGTTGGCGGCCTGCTGGGCGAGTCGCTCGGCGAGCGGCGTCTTCACCCTGCTGCGGCGCTGCGGCAGGCCGTTCGGCGTCCACTCGGTGACCTCGGGAACGTCGTCGTCCTCCAGGGAGACCGTTGCGGGGATTTTCGGGCTGGTGGGGCGGCGCTTCTTGGGCGTACGCTTCGGCCCCTCGGGGATGCCGACCGTCATGGGGATGCCGGTGGCGCCGATGCCGTGCGCGAGTCCGACACCGGGCTCGTGGGTGATCATCTCGCTCGGCACGATGAGGATGGCGCGGACGCCGCCGTACGCGGAGGCGCGCAGCGAGACCTGCATGTTGTACGCCGTGCAGAGGCGGCCCACGACGGCGAGGCCGAGGCGCGGGTGCTCGCCGATGTCCTGCAGGTCGACGCCCGCCTTGGCGGCCTCCAGCATGCCCTCGATCCGGGCGCGTGCCTCCTCGTTGAGGTTGACACCGCCGTCCTCGATCTCGATGCACACACCGGTCTGCACCTCGGTGGCGGTGACGTGCACCTTCGTCTGCGGCGGCGAGTAGCGCGTGGCGTTGTCGAGGAGCTCGGCGGCGGCGTGGATGACCGGCTCGACGTAGATGCCCTTGACGCTGACCTTGGCGATGGAGGACAGCTGGATGCGCCGGTACTCCAGGATGCGGGACATCGCGCCGCGCAGCGTGCTGTACAGGGACACCGGCTCGGGCCACTGCCGTCCGGGGCGGCCGCCGCCGAGGACGGAGACGGAGTCGGCGAGGCGGCCGATCAGGGCGTTGCCGTGGTCGATGCGCAGCAGGTCGTCGAAGACCTCCGGGTTGCGGCCGTGGTCCTCCTCCATCTCCCGGAGCTCCTCGGCCTGCTGGTGGATGATCGCCTGCACGCGGCGGGCGACACTGACGAAGGAGCGCGCGGCGGCGTCACGCATGGTCACTTCGCGGTCGACGATCTTGAGCACCGTCAGGAGCGTCTCGGTCTGCGGGGCGGGAAGGTCGCGGTATTCGGGGTTGGCCAGGCCGAGCTTGCGAATCACCTCCCTGGGGGATTCCCCGGTGCTCAGCAGCTGGAGCGCCGCGGGGATGATCTCCCCCGAGAAGCGGACCAACTCCTGCTCGTGGGCGGCGATCCGCTGTTCCAGATACGCGCTGTGCCGGGCGTGCTCGGCCCGCTGCTTGCGCAGGGCACGGCCGCGGCGCACCGCCTCGGCCGCCGTCGCGATCACCAGCACGGTGGCGATGCCACCGCACCAGCCGACGGCGAGCCGGGCCGGCGCCGTCACCAGGGCGACAGCGGCTCCGGTCACCGCGGCCATCGCTATGGCGGGCAGCAGCAGCACGCGCGCGGAGGGAAGTTCAGCGCGACCGGGAGGGGATTGAACACTCACCATGTGGGCCTTCTGAAAGGAGTCGGCTGGGGTTCGGAAGGACGTGCAAGGGGGTATGTCATGAAGCTGTAGGACTCTTCCGCACATTGGGGAACAAGCGCACGAATTCATCTCAAGACGGTGCGCTGCGGGCGAGCTTAGTCCGACCGGATCATCGTCATGTCATATTCAGCAACTGCCGGAAACCGGTCGCGAAGGGATAGTACGCTCGGCCATTTGCACGCTGCGACACCGTTCGAATACGAACCGTAGCGAAGAACAGGCATACGAAAGTCCCTCACCGTCACGGGTGAGGGACCTTCAGGACAACGTGCCTTCAGGGGCGCGGGGCTGTGCCGACTTGCGGCTCCGCCGCGGGGCGCGAGCAACCACACACAACCGGCACCCGCGCAACAAGCTCACCCCACCGACGAGTAGGCGACAACTCCCCGCAGCAACAGATCAACGGCCTTACGGGCGTTCTTCACCACTGAAGACCCCTGCGGAGCCGCCGCCGCGACCTGCCCCAGCACATCGATGACCTGCTTGCACCACCGCACGAAGTCCCCCGCCGGCATCTCCGCCTCGCGCAGCACCTCGTCGAGCCCCTTCCCGGAGGCCCACATGTACGCGGCCCAGGCGAACCCCAGGTCCGGCTCACGCTGCCCGACACCTTCGGTCTGGCTGATCCGGAACTCCTCCTCGAGGGCGTCCAGCCGCCCCCAGATCCGTACCATCTCGCCCAGCGCGGCCTTGGCGTTCCCGGACGGCAGCTTCGGTGCCAGCGCGTCGTCCCCGACGCGCGCCTCGTACACCAACGCCGAGACGCACCCGGCCAGTTCGGCCGGGCCGAGCCCCTCCCAGACGCCCTCGCGCAGACACTCGCTGGCGAGCAGGTCCAGCTCGCCGTACAGCCGCGCGAGCCGCTTGCCGTGCTCGGTGACCTCGTCGCCGCGCAGGTAGTCCATCTCGGTCAGCAGCGCCACGATCCGGTCGAACGTCCGCGCGATCGTGTTCGTACGGCCCTCGATGCGCCGCTCCAGCTGCGAGGTGTCCCGCAGCAGCCGGTGGTAGCGCTCGGCCCAACGGGCATGGTCCTCGCGGTCGTTGCAGCCGTGGCAGGGGTGCGCGCGCAGCGCCGTCCGCAGCCGGGCGATCTCGCGGTCGTCGGCCGCCTGGGAGCGCCGTTTGCGGTGCCGGTCGGCCGGGATGTGCCCGGCCTTGGTGCGCAGCGCGGACGCGAGGTCCCGACGGGACTGCGGAGAACGGGGGTTGAAGGACTTCGGGATCCGCATCCGCTCCAACGGCTCGACCGGCACCGGGAAGTCGATGGACGCCAGCCGCTTCACCTGCCGCTCGGCGGTCAGCACCAGCGGGCGCGGCCCGTCGTGGTGCTCGAAACCGCGGTGGCCGTTCGAACGGCCCGCGGGCAGGCCCGGGTCCAGCACCAGCGCCAGGCCCGCGTACTTGCCGGTGGGCACATGGATGACGTCACCGGGCTTCAGCTTCTCCAGCGAGACGGCGGCCTCCGCGCGCCGCTGTGCCGCGCCCTGCCGGGCCAGCTCGTTCTCCCGGTCCTTCAGTTCGCGGCGCAGCCGCGCGTACTCCTCGAAGTCGCCGAGGTGGCAGGTCATGGAGGCCTTGTAGCCCTCCAGCCCTTCCTCGTTGCGCTGCACCTGCCGGGAGATGCCGACGACCGACTTGTCCGCCTGGAACTGCGCGAAGGACGTCTCCAGCAGCTCGCGCGAGCGGTGCCGGCCGAACTGCTCGACCAGGTTGACCGCCATGTTGTACGACGGCTTGAAGCTGGACCGCAGCGGATATGTGCGCGTGCCGGCCAGGCCCGCCAGATGCTCGGGGTTCATGCCGCGCTGCCAGAGCACGACGGCGTGGCCCTCGACGTCGATGCCGCGCCGGCCGGCCCGCCCGGTCAGCTGTGTGAACTCGCCCGGGGTGATGTCCGCGTGCTGCTCGCCGTTCCATTTGACGAGCTTCTCCAGCACCACCGAGCGGGCGGGCATGTTGATGCCGAGGGCGAGGGTCTCGGTCGCGAACACGGCCTTGACCAGGCCGCGCACGAACAGCTCCTCGACGACCTCCTTGAAGGTCGGCAGCATGCCCGCGTGATGGGCGGCGATGCCGCGCTCCAGGCCCTCCAGCCACTCGTAGTAGCCCAGGACGTGCAGGTCCTCGTGCGGGATGGAGGCCGTGCGCTCCTCGACGAGCGCGCGGACCCGCTGGCGCGCCTCCTCGTCGTTGAGCCTGAGGCCCGCGTACAGACACTGCTGGACGGCGGCCTCGCAGGCGGCGCGGCTGAAGATGAAGGTGATGGCGGGCAGCAGCCCCTCGGCGTCGAGCCGCTCGATGACCTCCGGCCGGCTCGGCGTCCACACCCGGGAGCGCTGCCTGCGCTCCCGCTCGCGGTCGGCCTCGCGCAGCCGGCCGCGCCGGCGGTCCTGGTACGACGGCCGGGTCGCCTCCATGCGCGCCATGCGGGTGAGGTCGGGGTTGACGGCCTTCTTGTGGCCCTCGCCCTCCTCGAACAGGTCGTACATCCGCCGCCCGGCCAGCACATGCTGGAACAGCGGCACGGGCCGGTGCTCGGAGACGATCACCTCGGTGTCGCCGCGGACCGTGTCGAGCCAGTCACCGAACTCCTCGGCATTCGACACGGTCGCCGAGAGGGAGACGAGCGTGACCGACTCGGGGAGGTGGATGATCACCTCTTCCCATACGGCTCCCCGGAAGCGGTCGGAGAGGTAGTGCACCTCGTCCATGACCACGTAGCCGAGGCCCAGAAGCGTCTGCGAACCGGCGTACAGCATGTTCCGCAGCACCTCGGTGGTCATCACGACCACCGGGGCGTCGGAGTTGACGCTGTTGTCGCCGGTGAGCAGGCCCACCTTGTCCGTGCCGTAGCGGCGGCACAGATCGGCGTACTTCTGGTTCGACAGCGCCTTGATGGGCGTGGTGTAGAAGCACTTCTTGCCCTGCTGGAGGGCGAGGTGGACGGCGAACTCGCCGACGATCGTCTTGCCGGAGCCGGTGGGCGCGGCGACCAGCACGCCCTTCCCCGCCTCGAGCGCCTGGCAGGCCTCGATCTGGAAGGGGTCGAGGCCGAAGTCGTACATCTCGCGGAAGGAGGCGAGCGCGGTGGCCTGCTCGGCAGCGCGCCTACGGGCTGCCGCGTACCGCTCGGCCGGTGAGAGATCCTCTGTCATCGTGCTTTCGAGCGTACCGGGCCGCACTGACAACAGGACGATCATTATCCGGATCCGTTCCTGTGAAACCGGAGATCGGCGCAGCTCAGGGGCAGCACGGCTCAGGGGCCGACGACCCGCACGCCCCCGCGCACGCAGCGCGCGCTCAGCGGAAGCCGGCCCAGCGGCTCCCCGTCGGCGTACCCGGTGATCCCCTCGGCGGCGATCTCGACCCGCGCCGCCCGCAGCACGGTCACCTTCGGATGCTCGACGTGCGTCCCCCGGTACACCCGCGGAAACACCCGCAGCAGCGTCGTACGGTCGCAGTCCCCGACGACGGTGATGTCGAACAGCCCGTCGGTCAGGTCGGCGCCGGGACAGATCCGCATGCCGCCGCCGTACGACGATCCGTTGCCGACGGCGACGAGGGTCGCCTCGACCTCACGGATCTCGCCGTCGTCGAGCCGGATCCGGTACGGGACGGGCCGGAACGCGGCGAGTTCGGCGATCATCGCGAGGTCGTACTTGAAGCGGCCGACGGGCCACCGCATGCGGTTGCCCCGATCGGTGACCCGGGAGTCGAAGCCGGAGGCGAGGACCGTGCCGAACCAGCGGTCCCCCGCCAGACCGAGGTCGATGTCGCGGAGCCGGCCGCGCTTGAGGGCGTCGGCGATCATGCGGCCCGCGGCGGCCGGCTCGCGCACGGGCAGACCGAGGGCGCGAGCGAAGTCGTTGCCGGTGCCGACGGCGACCAGGCCGAGCGGGGTGTTCGTGCCCGCGACCGCTCGCAGCGCCAGCTGCGCCATGCCGTCACCGCCGACGGCTATCAGCGCTCCGGTGCCGCCCGCGACGGCGGCACGCGCGCGCGTGAGGGCGTCCGCGGCGTCCTCCCCGAGCACCGTGCGCACCGAGAAACCGGCCGCCCGCAGAGCGGAAGCGGCCGGCTGCGCCGCGCGGGCGCCCCGGCCGCGGCCCGCGGTGGGGTTGACGAAAAGGGTGATCTCGCTGGTCACGCGACCGACCCTATGAGCTGGCTGCCGATCTTCAGGTCACGTCGTCATAACCGTTGACCCGGTCCGTGCGCTCCGCGCCCGCCTGCTCGGGCAGGGCGGCGCGGCTGGTGGTCACGGGCTCGATCTCGCCGATGTCGTCAGGGGTGAGGTCCAGCTCGGAGGCCTCGTCGTCGTCGGGGCCGAGGGCCTCGCGGCGGCTGCGGCGGCGGTCGTTGAGCAGCGAGACGAGCACGGCACCGAAGTACAGGATCCAGATCGGCCCGGCGAGCGCCAGCATGGTCAGCGGGTCGGTGCTCGGCGTGGCGATGGCCGCGAAGACGGTGATGCCCATGATCATGCCGCGCCACCAGCCGAGCATGCGCTTGCCAGTGATCGCGCCGGTGGCGTTGAGCATGACCAGCAGCAGCGGCAGCTCGAACGAGAGGCCGAAGACGAGCACCATCCGCATGACCAGGTCGAGCAGGTCGTCCAGCGGGAGGAGGTTGGACGTGCCGCCCGGGGTGAATTCGAGCAGCACCTTCGCGGTGGTGGGAAGGACCGTGTACGCGAAGTAGGCACCGACGATGAACAGCGGGGCGCCCGTGCCGACGAAGGCGTAGGCGTACTTCTTCTCGTGCCGGTGCAGTCCGGGGGCGATGAAGGCCCACAGCTGGTAGAGCCAGACCGGCGAGGCCAGCACGACACCGGCCATCAGCGACACCTTCAGCGCCAGCGTGAAGGGGGTGAGCAGACCGTTGATGGTGATCTGCGCACACGGCTTCGAGCCCGCCCGCGACCTGGCCAGTTCCGCGAAGGTCTTGTCACAGCCGACCGAGTCGAGGATCGGCTTGGTGATCAAGTTGATGATGTCGTTGTAGAAGAAGGCGGCGAAGACCGTGACGACGACGATCGCCAAAATCGCCTTCGCGAGCCGGTTGCGGAGTTCGCGAAGGTGCTCCGCGAGGGGCATCCGCCCCTCGGGATCCTTCTCCTGCTTGCGGGCAGACTTCAGCAACCCACGTTCCCATCTCGTGCGGCGGGCCGGAGGTCACCGGCCCTGCGTCAGCGCTTGGTCGTGTCCGTCGGCTCGTTGACCGGGCGCGAGCTGGTCACGTCACCGGGGGCGGCCTGGATGGTGCGCTGCGAGGGCTGCTCGTCGTCGTTGGGCGGGCCGGCCGGGGTCGTGGACGACTTGTTCTCGTCCTTCATCGCCTTGGCCTCGCTCTTGAGGATGCGGGCCGACTTGCCGAGCGACCGAGCCATGTCCGGAAGCTTCTTCGCGCCGAACAGCAGGATGATGACGACGAGGATGAGAATGATCTCGGGGGCTCCGAGCCTTCCGAACATAAGTCTTTACCTTCTCACCGAGGCGGCTGTGGTGGGGTGCTGTCCGACCGGTCGGACATATGTCCGAACGGTCGTGTCGACAGCGATCGTAACGCTCGGGGGTAAACGTGAGGCAATCCCTCTGCATCCCCCGTGCGTACTCCCGTCCGCGGCCAGTGCCTCGTTAACCGGGCCGCGACCAGCAGCGTACCTGTCCGAACCGCCGAGGTGACAGGGCGAAGTGTCCCAAAGCCCGACTCACAGCCGCCCGCCGGACAGCTCACAGGGCGTCCGCGGACCGGGCCGCGCTCTCCGCCGCCCGCTCCAGGTCCTCCGCGGCCCGGCTGATACGGCGCGCCGAGTCCGTGACCTGGCTGCCCAGACGCTGTGCCTCGACGAAGACCCGCACGGCGAGCACCCCGAGCACGGCGAGACCCACGAATCCCACGGCAATCGCGAACATCGGCCAGAACATGACGCCGAGCCTAGACCCTCCTGGAACGTCGAACGGCACGACCCTCTACACGGTCGAATGCAGCCGCAGGGTCCGCACGCCGCCGCCGGTCAGCAGCTCCACGATCCGCTCCCCCGCGGGCTTGCGGACGGACGCGCCGCACTCCGGGCAGGTGAAGGAGTAGAAGGTGGTGCGGCTCGTGGCGCCGATGGCGAGGCGCAGGGCACCAGCGGTGAGCTCGAAGCGCTCCCGGCAGTCCGGGCAGCCCGCCCGGAACACCACCGGGGACACGCTTCTCATCCCGGCGAACGCGGACTCCACCGTCACACCCATCGCACCGGACGTCACCGACTCGCTCACAGCCCTGACTCCTCTTTCTCGGGTCGTTCGCCTTCGGGGCATCCGGGCGGCGCCGGTGCGGGCCGGCACGCCACCAGCGCCGCCCGGGTCCGCTCCCCGGCAGCACGGCGGTGCCGGGGGACGGCCCTGGCCTGCCGTCGGCGCCGAGCGCACCCGCGGCTCACGCGCGCCTGCCGTCCGGCCCGTCCGCCACCGCATGGGGCCCGTGCGCCTCGACCGCCTCCACCGCCCCGGCCGCCGCCACCGCCTCGATCCCGTCGTACGCCGCCAGCGCCTCGCGGGCCGCCTGCCGGGCGCTGTCCGCCAGCTCGGGCGGCGACACGATACGGCCGTCGCGCCCGAGCCGCAGCGCCAGGCGCCGCAGCGACGCCGGCTCGGGGGTCCGCAGAGTGATACGCAGCCCGCCGTCCGGAAGCTCGTCCGCACTGTCGTGCGGGTAGTACTCGGCGACCCAGCGGCCGCCGGGCCCGACCTCGACCACGACCTCCGGATCCTCGGCGGCGGGCTGCACCAGCGCCTCCGACAGGTCCCGCAGCTCGATCTCCGGCGGCGCCGACGGCTCGTCCAGGATCTTGATCTCGGCGACCCGGTCCAGCCGGAAGGTGCGGCGTGCCTCCGAGCGGCGGCACCAGGCCTCGACGTACGTGTGCCCGACGCTGACCAGGCGGATCGGGTCGATCTCCCGCTCGGTGACCTCGTCGCGTGCGGGCGAGTAGTAGCGGATCCACAGCCGGCGGCGCTCGGCGATCGCCCGGTCGACGTCCGCGAAGACCCCGCCCTCGGACTCGAAGGTCACCGACAGCCGCGCGCTGGCGCCCGCCGCCTCGCCGGCCGCGGCCTCCACCTTGGCCGTCGCCCGCAGCAGCGCCTGCCGGTCGCTCTCGCGCAGTCCGGGCAGCGTGGCCACGGCCCGGGCGGCGACGAGCAGGGCGGTGGCCTCGTCGGCGGCGAGCCTGAGCGGCTCGGCCGCCTCCGCCGCCAGGGCGGCCGGGTTGTGCCACCAGATGCGCTCGCCGTCGGTGTCGATGTCGAGCAGGTCGCCACCGCGGAAGCTGGTGCCGCACATGGGCAGCACGTCGAGGTCGGAGACCAGCTCGTCCTCGGTGATACCGAAGGCGCGCGCGACGTCCTCGACCCGGGCTCCGGGGCGCTCCCTCAGATACGTCACCAGGGAGAGCATGCGTCTGGTCTGGTCGATGGCGTTCACGGGCCTGACCGGTTTGCCTGCCACTGTCTCGTCCGCTCCCCCTCAGCCCTTGGCCACGGCGCGTAGCCGGTCCACCACGTCGGCCCGCAGCTCCGCGGGCTCCAGGACGACCACGTCCGGCCCGAACTCCACCAGCCAGGCGTCCAGCCCGTGGCCGTACGGAATCTCCAACTCGTCCCAGCCGTCACCGAGTTCCCGGACCGAGGTGGCCTTCGCCCGAAGGGGGTACCCCGCGGCCGAGCGCAGCCGGATCCGCGCCGAGCGGTCGGTGATCTCCCCGGCCCAGCTCGCGACGGTCTCACGGACGGTGACGACATCCGGCACGGGAGCGGTGTACCGGCCGACGCGCGAGCGAACCTTGCCGGTGATCCGGGACAGCCGGAAGACCCGCTCGGCTCCCCGGTCGCGGTCCCAGCCCGCCAGGTACCAGTGACCCCGCCAGCACTCCAGCGCCCACGGCTCCACGTGCCGCTGCTCGGGACGGGCGGCGGTGGCCTTGCGGTAGTCGAAGACGACGGGCCTGCGGTCCCGGCAGGCGAGCATCAGCGGTTCGAACGCCGCCTCGTGCACCGGGATGCGCGGCTCCAGGGCGCCGTGCGACCCGTACGGGTCGACGTCCTCGGGGAGTCCCGCCGCGCGCAGCTTCTGGAGGGCGCCGCTGGCGGCGCCGGCGAGCCGGGCCTGCTGCCACACCTTGGCGGCGAGCCCGAGCGCGGCGGCCTCCTCGGCGTCCAGGGTGATGGGCGGGAGGCGGTTGCTGTCACGGCGGGCCAGATAGCCGACCTCGCCGTCGAGGCTCTCGACGGTCTCGATGACCAGTCCCAGTTCGCGCAGGTCGTCCTTGTCGCGCTCGAACATGCGGTTGAAGGAGTCGTCGTTGCCGCCCGCGCCGTTGCCCGGCCCGAAGGCCTCGACGTAGGCCTCGATGGAGTCGCGCAGCTCACGCTTGCTGAGCGGCCGCCGCGTCCCGAGCAGACACAGCGCCAGGTTCATCAGCCGCTCGGCCTTGGCAATGGCCATCGACGCGCTTCGCCTCCCTATGGTGCTTACGAGCGATGACCGTACCGCCACACGGTGGTACGGCAAAGCCGAGGGCCCATGCCCGAACAGGCATGGGCCCCACGTGATCGAGTCTGTTCGGATCTTGCTCAGACCCCGAGCAGGTCGACCACGAAGATCAGCGTCTCGCCGGGCTTGATCAGAGGGGACGGGCTCTGGTTGCCGTAGGCGAGGTGGGCGGGGATGGTCAGCTGGCGGCGGCCGCCGACCTTCATGCCCTGCACACCCTGGTCCCAGCCCTTGATGACCCGGCCGCCGCCCAGCGGGAAGCGGAACGGGGTGCCGCGGTTCCAGCTGGCGTCGAACTCCTCGCCGGTGCTGAAGGAGACACCGACGTAGTGCACGGTGACGGTCTGGCCCGCCTGCGCGACCGGACCGTCGCCTTCCCAGATGTCCTTGATCTCGAGGTCCGCCGGGGGCTCGCCGCCCGGGAAGTCGATCTCGGGCTTGTCGATGCTCACGTCTCTTGCTCCTGCTTGTCTGCGGAAAGGCGAACACGCACAGTCTTACATCCCACGCACGTCACAGCTTCGCGAGGATGTCCACCGAGAAGACCAGGGTGGAGTCCTTCTTGATACCGCTGCCCTGCGGCGGGTTGTCCCCGTAGCCCAGCTTCGGCGGGATGACGATGAGGACGCGGCTGCCGACCTTCTTGCCGGTCAGGCCCTGCGCCCAGCCCTTGACGACCTGCTGGAGCGAGAACGACACGAGCTGCTTGTTGGCGTACGACGAGTCGAACTCCTTGCCGCCGTCCCACAGCACGCCCTTGTACTGCACGAGGACGCTGTCCGCGGCGGCGACCTCCTCGCCGTCACCCTCCAGGACGTACTCCGCCACGAGCTTCTTCGGGGCGGTCGCCTTGGGCACCTCGATGGAAGGCGCCTTGCCGTCGGTGTTGGTGCCGACCTTGGGCAGGTCCGCGTTGCCCTGCGGGACCTCCTTGCCCTTGGCGGAGCTCTTGGCGTTGAACGTGTCCTGCACGTCGACGACGAAGACCAGGGTGTCGGTGCCCTTGATGCCCGCCTGCGGGTTGCCCTGCGAGCCGTAGCCCCAGGTGGGCGGGACGGCCATCTCGACGCGGCTGCCGGCCTTCTTGCCGGCCAGCGCGTACCGCCAGCCGTCGATGATCTGGCCCTGGGTGAGCTGGATGGCCAGGCGGGCCTTGCGGTCGTAGGAGTTGTCGAAGACCTTGGCGGTGTTCCAGACCTGGCCCAGGTAGTGCGCGACGACGAAGTCGTTCTCCGCGATGGTCTTGCCGCTGCCGGCGACCAGGGTCTTCACCGCAAGCTGCTTCGACGGCTCTCCGCCGCCCTTGGCGACCGTCGGCTTCTCGTCGAACTTCGTGCCCGCGGTGACCGCCGGCAGGGGACCGTCGACGATCTTCGGCGGCGGGGCCGCGGACGGGGCCGACGCCGAGGGCGACGGGCTGTCGCTGGCCTTGCTCGAGTCGGACTTGTCGTCGCCGCACGCGGCGAGCGTGGCAAGTCCAGCGGGTACGGAGATGAGAAGTGAGCGTCGGCGCACTGTGGGGGCCTCGTAATCGGTCGATCTCGTGGATGGCGTGCGCGCAACTCTACGGCGTGAGCAGGGCGCCGTACTTGTAACGTACGGCGCCCGTGTGGCGTTCCGGCGATTTCCCCGCCGACGCATTTCCTCACATTCCGGCGATCAGCTTCTCCACCCGGTCGTCCACCGAACGGAACGGGTCCTTGCACAACACGGTGCGCTGCGCCTGGTCGTTGAGCTTGAGGTGAACCCAGTCGACCGTGAAGTCACGGCGCTGTTCCTGGGCGCGCCGGATGAAGTCGCCACGCAGCCGGGCCCGAGTGGTCTGCGGGGGCACCGACTTGCCCTCGAAGATCTTCAAGTCGTTGCAGATGCGCGCCGCCTGGCCCTTCTTCTCGAGCAGGTAGTACAGGCCACGACGGCGGTGGATGTCGTGGTAGGCGAGGTCTATCTGAGCGACCCGCGGGTGCGACATGGTCATGTTGTGCTTGGCCCGGTACCGCTCGAGGAGCTTGTACTTCATGACCCAGTCGATCTCGGTGCCGATGCGGTCGAGGTCCTCGGTCTCGATCGCGTCCAGCGTCCGGCCCCACAGCTCCAGGACCTGCTCGACGGTGCCGGTACGGATGCCGCGGCGCTCGCAGAAGTCCACGGCCTTCTCGTAGTACTCGCGCTGCACCTCCAGGGCGGAGGCCTCGCGCCCGCTGGCCAGGCGGACCTTGCGGCGGCCGGTGATGTCGTGGCTGACCTCGCGGATCGCCCGGATCGGGTTCTCCAGCGTGAGGTCCCGCATCACCGTGCCGGCCTCGATCATGCGCAGCACCAGGTCGGTGGCCCCGACCTTGAGCAGCATGGTCGTCTCGGACATGTTCGAGTCGCCCACGATGACGTGCAGGCGGCGGTAGCGCTCGGCGTCCGCGTGCGGTTCGTCACGCGTGTTGATGATCGGCCGGGAGCGGGTCGTCGCCGAGGAGACGCCCTCCCAGATGTGCTCGGCCCGCTGGCTGACGCAGTACACCGCACCGCGCGGCGTCTGGAGCACCTTGCCCGCGCCGCACAGCAACTGCCGTGTGACCAGGAACGGAATCAGAATGTCCGCGAGCCGGGAGAACTCCCCGTGCCGGGCGACCAGATAGTTCTCGTGGCAGCCGTAGGAGTTGCCCGCCGAATCGGTGTTGTTCTTGAAGAGGTAGACGTCGCCCGCGATTCCCTCCTCGTGCAGGCGTCGTTCGGCGTCCACCAGGAGTCCTTCGAGAATGCGCTCGCCCGCTTTGTCGTGGGTGACCAGTTCGGTCACGTTGTCACATTCGGGTGTGGCGTATTCCGGATGTGAACCCACGTCGAGATAGAGGCGGGCGCCGTTTCGCAGAAAGACATTGCTGCTGCGGCCCCATGACACGACACGGCGGAAGAGGTACCGCGCCACCTCGTCAGGAGACAGGCGGCGCTGTCCCCTGAACGTGCACGTGACGCCGTACTCGTTCTCCAGCCCGAAAATGCGGCGGTCCATGAGGGAACATTACGCCCGATCCCCTGAACTGAAACGGGGTTCGACGGCACGGTTTGGATCATTTTCCCAACCGGCGGCAACCACCGCTCCCCCACCGGGAGCTGCGAGTACCCGTCCTGTGGCGGTCAAAACCAGCAGGGACACGCCGCCCGCGACACCCGGCACGGCGAAGCCCCACAGGGCCCCGCCCGTCTCCACGACGGGCCCCGCGACGCCCGTTCCTACCGAGTGGCCCACGGTGAACGTCGTCACCAGCCAGGAGAACGCCTCGGTGACCGTGCCGCGCGGCGCGTGCCGGTCGACCAGGACGAACGCGCAGGCGATGGCGGGCGCGAGGAAGACTCCGGCGAGCGCGGTCAGCGCCACCATGGGCACCGCGTCCGGCATGAGCATCAGCGGCAGGTAACACACCACCAGAAGGGCCACCAGCACCCTCAGTCGCCGAGCGGGCTCACCGGCCCACTGCCGGGCCCCGTAGACGGAGCCGCCGACCAGCGCCCCGAACCCCAGAGCCGCCATCAGCCAGCCGTACACGACGTCACCGCCGTGCTCGTCCGCGTAGGGCACGGAGGCGACCGTGATGGACCCGAGCGCCATCCCGATGAACAGGAACGCCGCCAGCAGCGCCAGCAGCCCCGCCGAGCGCAGCGCGCCGAGCCAGTGCGCCTCGCGCGGCGCCGACCGCCACGCGCGCGAGGGCGGCGAGACCACGACGGACAGCGCCCCCAGCACCCCGACCACGTTCAGCACGAGCAGCGCGGCCTGGGCGGACCACAGGGACACGCACAGCGTCACGAGCAGCGGCCCGACGGTGAACATCACCTCCTGGGCCACGGCGTCCATGGCGTACGCGGTGTGCACGTGTTCCTCCTTGCGGAGGACGGACGACCACAGAGCCCGCAGCCCGCCCTCCAGGGGCGGCGTGAAGAGCCCGGCGGCGGCCACGGCGGCGTAGGCGAGGGGCAGCGACCCGATCCCGCCGAAGGCGAAGACGGCCATGGCGAGCCCGGAGAGAACGGCCGCCGGCAGCTGTACACGCGGCTGCCCGCGCAGGTCCACGAGCCGGCCCAGCACCGGCTGCCCCACGGCGTTGGCGACGCCGTACACGCCCGCCAGCACCCCCGCGAGGCTGTACGAACCGCCCTCCGCCCGCACGAACAGCAGGATCGCGATGGCCGCCGTGGCGTTGGGCAGCCGGCCCACGAGCGTGCCGACGAGCAGTCGGGCGGCGTGTCGCGCCCGAAGGATCTCCAGGTATCCCGTAGCCATGTCCCCGCCCTAAGTTTTACGTATAACGTCCGCTCCCATACGTACCATGGCCGCTGTTCACGAGTCCAGACGAAGGAGCAGCCCGACGGTGGCACGAGGCAGCACCCGCCCCACGAGCCGGGACGTCGCCCAGGCCGCCGGCGTCTCCCAGGCTGCGGTCTCCCTGGTCCTGGGCGACAAGTGGCACGGCCGCGTCTCGGAGGCAACCGCTCAGCGGGTCCGCGAGGCCGCCCGCGACCTGGGTTACCGGCCGAACCTGGCCGCCCGCAACCTGCGCCTGGGCCGCACCCGCACGGTCCTCCTGGTGGTCCCGGCCCTGACCACCGAGTTCTTCGCCGGCGTCTACACGGGCGCGGCCCGCGTCGCCGCCGAGCACGGCTTCGGCGTGGTCCTCTACCCCTCCCCCGAGGGCATCGGTCCCGCCCGTGACCCCTTCGCCTCGGCCCAGGCCGCTCTGGACGGCGTCATCGCCTCCTCCATGGCCGCGGACGCGCTCACCGCGATCCGCGGGGAGGCACTGCCTCTGGTGATGCTCGACAGCGACCCCGCCGGGAGCCTGGGTGCCGCGACGGTGAACCTGGACATCGCCGACGGTGTCCGCCAGGCCGCGGAACACCTGCTGTCCCTGGGCCATCGCCGGTTCCTCCACCTCGCGGCGGACGTGCCGTCCTGGACCTTCGAGGTTCGCGCCCGGGAGCTGGCGGCCCGCCTGGCCGAGGTGCCCGGTACGTCCGTCCGCACGGCCCGCTCACCGATCTCCATCGAGGGCGCGGTGGCCGCGGCCGAAACCGCCCTCTGCGAGCCCGGCCCCCGCCCGACCGCCGTGATCTGCGACGACGACCAGCTGGCCGCCGGCACGTACAAGGCAGCTCGGCGCCTGGGCCTGGGGGTCCCGGACGACCTGTCGGTCACCGGCCTGGACGATCTGGCCCTGGCCACGGCGATCGACCCGGAACTGACGACGGTCCGCCTGGACGCCGAGCTGTTCGGTGAACGGGGTATGCGGGCGCTGCTGGCCGTCCTGGAGGGCCGCGAGCCCGAGGCCGGGGACATCCCGGTGCGGCTGGTAGTACGGGGCTCTACGGCACCACCAGGCTTGCCGTAGGTGCACGGGTTGCTGCGGGGGCCGGGCGGGCCCGGCAGCAACCCGGCTCGAGCGGCGTGCCGCCGGCCACTGCGGGGCTGGGCGAGCCCCCAACCCCGCGGAGCAGGGCGCCGTCGGCCGCTGCTGGGGCGGGGTGGGCCCGCAATCCGGCGGAGCGGGGCCGCTTGCGCCCACCCGTACCGCCCAAGCGGCACGGCTGCCCGCAGCCAGGCGGGCCACCGGACCCCCGCCACGCCCCGCAGCCGCCTACGGCGAGAAGGGGACGTGTCGGGGGGTGTCCGCCCGCAGCGGTTGGCGCGTCAACGGACGGTTAGTCGGTGTCCGACCCCATCGCGCCGTTCCGAGGACGGACATCCCCCGACGCGGCCCCGACCCACAACCCGCGCGTAGGCGAAGGCGCGCACCCCCACCGAAGCCGCACAGGCCGCCGCAGGCACCCCGGCTCAACCGCCGGAGGCAACCGTTACTCGTCGTTCCCGGACGCCTCCGCCTCCGCCGCAGCTTCGGCATTCGCATCCGCCTCGGCCTCCGACGCCGTGGTCGCCCCGTCCGCCTCCAGCAGCCGGCCCAGCTGGCGCCCAGTGATCCGCTTGAACTTGCGCTTCTGCGGCCGCGTCCGGTCCAGAACCGCCACTTCCAGCCGCTCCGCGGGAATCTCCCGCTCGCTGCCGTTCGTGTCACGCGACAGCGCCTGCACCGCCAGCTTCAGCGCCTCGGCCAGCGTCATACCGTCCCGATGGCGCTGGTCCAGGTAGCTGCTGATCTGCTCCGAGTTGCCGCCGACCGCGACCGAGCCGTGCTCGTCCACGATGGACCCGTCATGCGGCAGCCGGTAGATCTGGTCGCCCTCGGGCCTCTCCCCCACCTCCGCGACGACCAGCTCCACCTCGTACGGCTTCTCGGCCGAGCTGGAGAAGATCGTGCCCAGCGTCTGCGCGTACACGTTCGCCAGGCCCCGGGCCGTCACATCGTCCCGGTCGTAGGTGTAACCCCGCAGGTCGGCGTAGCGCACACCGCCGATCCGCAGGTTCTCGTACTCGTTGTACTTGCCGGCGGCCGCGAAGCCGATCCGGTCATAGATCTCGCTGAACTTGTGCAGCGCACGGGACGGGTTCTCCCCGACGAACACGATGCCGTCGGCGTACTGCAGCACGACCAGGCTGCGACCACGCGCGATGCCCTTGCGGGCGTACTCCGCCCGGTCGGCCATCGCCTGCTGGGGTGAGACATAGAACGGCGTCGACACCGGTTATCCGTCCCTCTCTTGAAGATTCCGTCGGTTCACTGGACCACCCTCACGAAGACAACCCGCCGCTCACAGCAGCGCGGCCCGCGGACCGTCGGGCTGTTCCAGACGCCGCTCCAGAATCGAGCGCGCGATCTCCGACGACTCGTTCTCGGTGAGCCGGCGGAAACCGTCCTCGGTGATCACGGTGACGATGGGATAGATCCGGCGGGCGACATCGGGACCACCGGTCGCCGAGTCGTCGTCTGCCGCGTCGTAGAGCGCCTGGACCACGAGCGTCGTGGCCTCGGCCTCGCTCAGGTTCTCCCGGAAGAGCTTCTTCATCGCGCCGCGGGCGAAGATCGAACCGGAACCCGTGGCCGCGTAACCCTGCTCCTCGGAGCGCCCGCCCGTGACGTCGTAGGAGAAGATCCGCCCCTTCTCCCGGTCCACGTCGTACCCGGCGAACAGCGGGACGACGGCCAGCCCCTGCATGGCCATCCCCAGGTTCGAGCGGATCATCGTCGACAGCCGGTTCGCCTTGCCCTCCAGCGACAGCTGCGTGCCCTCGACCTTCTCGAAGTGCTCCAGCTCCAGCTGGAACAGCTTCACCATCTCCACAGCCAGACCCGCCGTACCGGCGATGCCCACAGCCGAGTACTCGTCGGCAGGGAAGACCTTCTCGATGTCCCGCTGCGCGATGACGTTACCCATGGTGGCCCGCCGGTCTCCGGCGAGGACGACGCCGCCGGGGAAGGTCACGGCCACGATCGTCGTGCCGTGCGGCGCCTCGATCGCGCCCTGCACCGGTGGCAGCTTCTTGTTGCCCGGCAGCAGTTCCGGCTGGTGATCGGAGAGGAAGTCCATGAAGGAGGAGGACCCTGGCGTCAGGAAGGCAGCTGGTAGACGCCCGGTGCTACGAGTGTTGGCTTCCACGCGATTCCTTCCACGTATGCGACAGCCCGCCCTGTGACGTCGGGCCGATCCTTGGAAACAACCCCGGTCCGGTTGCGACCGGGGGCACGGTATGCCACGGACCCTACCCGTCCTTTGGCGGTGATCCACATGCCCGGCGACCCCAACTCCGCCGGAGCCACGCCCCACTTGCCCGCCACTCTCATCCGGCGGCCCGCCGGGCTCCGGACGCCACCGACGCCCGGAGCGCCGCACACGAAGGCATCACCTCACGCACTGCCCCGCGCACAGCGCTCCGCGCTCCGCCCGTCCGTCACCCAGGCACCCCATTCACCTTCGGATCGAAGGCGCAGGCGCCTTACTGGCCACCCTTCTGAACGAAGGACCGCACGAAGTCCTCGGCGTTCTCCTCGAGGACGTCGTCGATCTCGTCCAGAACCGAGTCCACGTCGTCGCTCAGCTTCTCCTGACGCTCCTTGAGGTCCTCCGAAGCCTGCGCCTCCGCCGCCTGCTCCTCGACCTCCTCGGTGGACCGGGTGGCCTTCTGCTGTCCGCCGCCGGTGTCCTTCGTCGCCATATCCCTCACCCCGCTCGGTTCGCCCGACACAGTTGCTCGGTCAAGATCAGACCCTACTCGCCGGGTCTGACAATGGCCCCGCAGTTGCTCCAACGTACGGGGACCACCTCGATGATTCCCGGACCTGGGATTTTCCACCCTGTCCGGCGGGCCCCACCCGAGTACCCGCGTTGCGCTCTCACCCTCCCGACAGGACCCTGACCAGGTCTTCCGCGGTGCGGCAGCGGTCCAGGAGCTCCTTGACGTGATTACGCGTTCCGCGAAGCGGTTCCAGGGTTGGAACGCGCTGGAGGGAGTCCCGGCCCGGCAGGTCGAAGATCACCGAGTCCCAGGAGGCCGCCGCGACGTCGTCCGCGTACTGCTCCAGGCAGCGGCCGCGGAAGTACGCGCGCGTGTCCTCCGGCGGCGCCGTACGGGCCCGCTCCACCTCCGCCTCGTCCAGCAGCCGCTTCATGCGCCCGCGAGCCGCCAGACGGTTGTACAGGCCCTTCTCGGGCCGTACGTCGGCGTACTGGAGGTCGACCAGGTGCAGCCGCGGCGCGTCCCAGTCGAGGTCGTCCCGGCGCCGGTAGCCCTCCATGAGCTCCCGCTTGGCGACCCAGTCCAGCTCGCCGGCCAGGCTCATCGGGTCGTGCTCCAGACGGGTGAGGGTGTCCTCCCAGCGCGAGAGGACGTCCTTCGTCTGGTCGTCGGCGTCGGCCCCGAACCGCTCCTCCACGTACTTGCGCGCGAGCTCGTAGTACTCCATCTGCAGCTGGACCGCCGTGAGCGTACGACCGCTGCGCAGCGTGACCAGGCGCTTCAGGGACGGGTCGTGCGAGACCTGGTGGAGGGTGCGGACGGGCTGGTCGACGGCCAGGTCGACGGCGATGAAACCGTCCTCGATCATCGACAGGACCAGGGAGGTCGTCCCCAGCTTGAGGTACGTCGAGATCTCCGACAGGTTCGCGTCGCCGATGATCACGTGCAGACGGCGGTACTTCTCGGCGTCCGCGTGCGGCTCGTCGCGGGTGTTGATGATCGGGCGCTTGAGCGTCGTCTCCAGGCCGACCTCGACCTCGAAGTAGTCGGCTCGCTGGCTGAGCTGGAAGCCGTGCTCGTGCCCGTCCTGGCCGATGCCGACGCGGCCCGCTCCGGTGAAGACCTGGCGGGAGACGAAGAACGGCGTGAGGTGGCGCACGATGTCCGAGAAGGGGGTCTCCCGCTTCATCAGGTAGTTCTCGTGCGTGCCGTAGGACGCGCCCTTGTTGTCGGTGTTGTTCTTGTACAGGTGGATCGGCTGGGCACCGGGCAGCTGGGCGGCCCGTTCCGCGGCCTCCGCCATGATCCGCTCGCCGGCCTTGTCCCAGAGGACGGCGTCCCGCGGGTTGGTCACCTCGGGAGCGCTGTACTCGGGGTGTGCGTGGTCGACGTAGAGCCGCGCGCCGTTGGTGAGGATCACATTGGCCAGGCCGATGTCCTCGTCGGTGAGCTGGCTGGAGTCGGCGGCCTCGCGGGCGAGGTCGAAGCCTCGGGCGTCCCGCAGCGGGTTCTCCTCCTCGAAGTCCCAGCGGGCCCGGCGGGCCCGGTGCATCGCCGCCGCGTAGGCGTTCACGATCTGGGACGAGGTGAGCATGGCATTGGCGTTGGGGTGGCCGGGGACGGAGATTCCGTACTCCGTCTCGATGCCCATTACTCGCCGTACGGTCATGCGGCCCTCCTTGCCCGGCGGCGCCCTCGGTCGTGGGCTCCACTCAGATACCGCTGGCGCTCGGTTGCGTGTGCGGTGCCCGTCCCCGCACTGCGCGACTTGGCGGTACGCAAGAGCCTAGAACGCCTTTGCACTGGTGGGGAGATCATTTGCGTCATTGCGTTGCTCCAGCCGTGGCCTGAAAAACAGGCGGCTGCGGGTACCCGCCGAGGGCACCCGCAGCCGCCCTGCCTTTTACAGGTACTGACCGGTGTTCGCCACCGTGTCGATGGAGCGTCCGGTGTCCGCGCCCTGCTTTCCGGTGATGAGCGTACGGATGTACACGATCCGCTCGCCCTTCTTGCCGGAGATCCGGGCCCAGTCGTCCGGGTTGGTGGTGTTCGGCAGGTCCTCGTTCTCCTTGAACTCGTCCACGCAGGCTTGGAGGAGGTGGGAGACCCGAAGGCCCTTCTGACTCTTCTCGAGAAAGTCCTTGATCGCCATCTTCTTGGCACGGCCCACGATGTTCTCGATCATGGCGCCGGAGTTGAAGTCCTTGAAGTACAGGACTTCCTTGTCACCGTTGGCGTAGGTGACCTCCAGGAAGCGGTTCTCCTCGGATTCGGTGTACATGTGCTCCACGGCCGTCTGGATCATGTTCTGGACCGTGGCGCCCTTGTCGCCGCCGTGCTCGCCGAGGTCGTCGGCGTGCAGCGGGAGGCGCTCGGTGAGGTACTTGCCGAAGATGTCCTTGGCCGCCTCGGCGTCCGGACGCTCGATCTTGATCTTCACGTCGAGCCGGCCGGGCCGCAGGATGGCCGGGTCGATCATGTCCTCACGGTTGGAGGCACCGATCACGACCACGTTCTGCAGGCCCTCCACACCGTCGATCTCGGCGAGCAGCTGCGGGACGATGGTGTTCTCCACGTCCGAGCTGACACCGGAGCCACGGGTGCGGAAGAGGGACTCCATCTCGTCGAAGAAGACGATGACGGGGGTGCCCTCGCTGGCCTTCTCACGGGCCCGCTGGAAGACGAGGCGGATCTGCCGCTCCGTCTCACCGACGTACTTGTTCAGGAGCTCGGGGCCCTTGATGTTGAGGAAGAAGCTCTTGCCGGCGGCCTGGCCGGTCACCTCGGCGACCTTCTTGGCCAGCGAGTTCGCCACGGCCTTGGCGATCAGGGTCTTACCGCATCCAGGGGGCCCGTACAGCAGGACACCCTTGGGCGGCCGCAGTTCGTGCTCCTTGAACAGGTCCGGGTAGAGGTACGGGAGCTCGACGGCGTCCCGGATGGCCTCGATCTGGCCGCCGAGACCACCGATCTGCTCGTAGCCGATGTCGGGGACTTCTTCGAGGACGAGCTCCTCGACCTCGCTCTTGGGCACGACCTCGTAGACGTAGCCGGAGCGGGGTTCGAGCAGGAGGGCGTCGCCGGGGCGGATGGTGACGTCCAGCAGCGGCTCGGCGAGCCGTACCACCCGCTCCTCGTCGGTGTGCCCGAGCACCAGGGCCCGCTCGCCGTCCTCGAGGATCTCCTTGAGGGTGACGATGTCACCGACGCGCTCGAACTCCATGGCGTCGACCACGTTGAGCGCCTCGTTGAGCATCACTTCCTGGCCGCGCCGGAGCTCGTCGAGCTCGACGCTTGGGCTGACGTTCACCCTGAGCTTGCGGCCGCCGGTGAAGATGTCGGCGGTGCCGTCCTCGTTCGCCGTCAAGAAGACACCGAAGCCGGCCGGCGGCTGTGCGAGCCGGTCGACTTCCTCCTTGAGGGCCACGATCTGGTCGCGGGCCTCACGGAGCGTGTTGGCGAGTCTCTCGTTCTGGGCGGACACGCCGGCCAGATTGGTCTGCAGCTCGACGATCCGCTCTTCGAGAATCCTCGTGTGTCGCGGAGAGTCGGCGAGCTTGCGTCGCAGGACGGCGATCTCCTGCTCAAGGTAGGCGATCTGCCCGGCCGGGTCGTCGGACCCGCGTCCCGGGCGGATGCCGCGGTTCATGTCGTCGTCGTGGGCTGCCACGGTCCTCACCTCCTCCAAGGGGAGCTGGACGCTTCCAGACCCTACCTGGGCGGGTGTCGATTGAAACCCCTAGATCACAAAGACGGTCGGGGTGTGTCCGATCTTCACCCTTGCGCTCTCCCTCACGCCAGGGGAATACCCAGCGAACATGATTGGAACCCAGCCGGAGGTAGGGTCGAAGCGTTCAACACCCGTCAGAGCTGGCCGGATTCCCGACCCGGCTCGACGTATGAAACGGCAGGAGACATGAGCGTGCAGCAGGAGGCCGGGGTCGACGGTGAGGCGCTGGAGGTCTGGATCGACCAGGACCTGTGTACCGGTGACGGCATCTGCGCCCAGTACGCGCCCGAGGTGTTCGAGCTGGACATCGACGGTCTGGCCTATGTGAAGAGCACCGACGACGAGTTGCTCCAGGACAAGGGCGCGACAACGCCCGTTCCGCTGCCGCTTCTCACGGACGTGATCGACTCGGCGAAGGAGTGTCCGGGCGAGTGTATTCACGTGCGTCGAGTTTCGGACAGGGCCGAGATCTACGGGCCGGACGCGGAGTGACCACTTCTCTACGTTCCGTTACTACTGTCTGATATCTCACACGCGGGCGCGCGAGCCTCACACGCTGCGGGCACCGGCCGGTGCGGAGCGCATGAACGCGCCGTTCCGCCAACGCCATTTCACGTCGCTGCGCACATCGGGGCAGCAACGCGGCACGTCGGACGACGAGTAGCCGAGGAGCGTGGCCGTGACGGCGCCGTCACGTACGGCGAAGTCACTGACGGTCGTGCCGTCCTTGGGGTCGAGCAGGGTCGCCACCACGCGCGGTTCGCCGCCGTCGCCGCGCCGGGTGAGGACGTACACGCCGTCCGGCGGGGTGCCCATCGGGGAGTTGCAGTGGACGACGGCCACCGTCTCGGGTTTGCCGTCGCCGTCGAGGTCGCCGGAGGCCTTCTTCTCCACCAGGGCCTTCACCGGGCCGCACTCGATGGGGAACTCCACCGCGGCCGGGTCGGGCGCTGTCGCGTTCGCCGGCGCGCTTCTGGTCGCGGGGCCGGCCGCCTGGGCCGCCGTGGCAGCGCCCGGCTGGAGGAACGAGGAGAGGGCCACGACGCCGGCGACGGCCGTGGCGGTCGCGAGCCAGTGGATGGGGCGGGTGTGGGTGTGGGCGAGCTCCGGGACGGCGGAAGGCTGCACTAGGAGTGTCTCCTGAGGGCTGTGCCGGTGGTGGTGGGGTGGCCAGCATGGTGCCACACGTCACACCGCGAGGGAACGGCGGGGGTGTGCACGTCCCGCGCCGGGGAAGTCGGAAGGGTTACGGTTCCTGCCGCCGTGTCAGCCCGCACGTGACGGCGCGGGTCGCTGCCGGCCCGCGTCTGGTCGGCAAGGCGGGCCGCGGAGGGCCTGTTTCAGGTCAAGGGGGACACCGGCTGGCTCACCCGCCGCGGCAGTCCGGGGGCAACAGTAAGGCGCCGTGGCGGAGTTCGGACGGGTCCGGGAACTCCGCCGCGGCGCCTGCGCGTTGTGCGGGGTGGCGGGGTGTCTCAGCGGCCGGTGCCGCCGTCGGCGTTGGGGCCGGCGTAGTCCTCGCCGTAGGCGCCCTTGGCGGGGCGGCGGCGGCGCATGGGCGGCTCGACGCCGTCGGCCAGGCGGCGGGCGGTGAGCAGGAAGCCGGTGTGGCCGATCATCCGGTGGTCCGGGCGGACGGCCAGGCCCTCGATGTGCCAGTTGCGGATCATCGTCTCCCAGGAGGTCGGCTCGTTGAAGCAGCCGATCTCCCGGATGGACTCGACGGTCCGGGCGAGCTGGGTGGTGGTCGCCACGTAGCAGCACAGGATGCCGCCGGGGACCAGCGCCTTGGAGACGGCCTCCAGGCACTCCCAGGGGGCGAGCATGTCGAGGATGACGCGGTCCACGTCGCTGTCGGACAGGTTGTCCTGAAGGTCGCCGACGGTGAGCTGCCAGGCGGGGTGCGGGCCGCCGAAGTAGCGCTCCACGTTCGCCTGGGCGATCTCGGCGAAGTCCGCGCGGCGCTCGTAGCTGTGCAGCATGCCCTGGTCGCCGATGGCCCGCAGCAGGAAGCTGCTGAGCGAGCCGGAGCCGACGCCGGCCTCCACGACGCGGGCGCCGGGGAAGATGTCGGCGAAGGCGAGGATCTGCCCCGCGTCCTTGGGGTAGACCACGGCGGCGCCGCGGGGCATGGACAGGACGTAGTCGGGGAGCAGGGGGCGCAGCGCGAGGTAGGCGACGTTTCCCGTGGTGCGGACAACGCTGCCCTCGGGAGCACCGATCAGTTCGTCGTGCGGGAAGGAACCCTTGTGGGTGTGGAAGTTCTTCCCGGCCTCGAGCGTGAACGTGTAGTGGCGGCCCTTGGGGTCGGTCAGCTGTACCTGGTCCCCGACCTTGAAGGGCCCGCGCCTGCGGGCGGCACCGGTCGGTTCGGACATGTGACCAGCCTACCGGCACCTGAGGGGGCCTCCGACCACTAGGAGGGGCGGGCCATGGCCTTCACGAAGGCCCGCTCCACATCGGCCGCCGACAGGACGCCGTAGATCTCGCCGGTCTCCTCCACCACCAGGTACTCGGTCGCGGGGGTCGCCCGGAGGGCGTCCAGGAGCTCCTCGCCCGACAGTTCCGCCGAGACGCGCATGCCGTCGGTCAGATCCTGGGCGAGGCCGCTGACCGCGACCCAGGGGCGGCGGTGTTCGGGAACGCCGGCGATGGCGGCCTCGCGGACGAGGGAGACGGGGTCGCCGTGGGCGTCGACCACGACCAGGGCTCGGGCGCCGGCGGCGTTGGCGCGGCGCAGGGCCTCCGAGAGCGGGGTGTGGGTCTCGACCGGGACGGCACGGCGGGTGAGCGCACGGGCGCGCAGATCGGGGAGGTGCTCGCGCAGACGGGCCATGCGCAGGCTGTTGCCCGCGCCGGTCCAGATGATCGCGGCGAGGATGGCGGCGAGCAGGGCGTCCAGGACGGTGTCCATGCCGACGTTGTCCACGGCCTCGGTGCCGAGGGCGCCGGACTGGGTCAGCAGGGGCAGGCCGATCAGGACCGAGACGGCGAGGGCGCGGCCGACCCAGGCGGCGGCGACGGTGCCGGTCATCGGCTTGCCGGTGATCTTCCAGACGACCGCGCGGAGCATGCGGCCGCCGTCGAGGGGCAGGCCGGGCAGGAGGTTGAAGGCGGCCACGATGAGGTTGGAGATCATCAGGCCGGCCAGCAGGACGCCGGGGACGGTCCCGGGCTCCACGGTCTGCATGGCGGCGTAGAAGAGGCCGGCCAGGACGAGGGAGAGCAGCGGCCCGACGAAGGCGAGCACGAACTCCCGTCCGGGGGTCTCGGCCTCCTTCTCGATCTCGGAGACGCCGCCGAAGAACTGGAGCTGGATGCGGCGGACCGGGAGCTTGAAGCGGAGGGCGGCGACCGTGTGGGCCAGCTCGTGCACCAGCACGGACGCGTAGAAGGCGACCGCGAAGAACAGGGAGACCAGGTAGCGGGCGGCGCCGAGTTCGGGCAGCACGCGCTCCAGCTGCCCGCCGAACACCCAGGTGATCAACGCGGCGACGAGGAACCAGCTGGGCGCGACGTAGACGGGCACGCCGAACGGCCGCCCCATCAGCAGTCCGCCTCGCGGCTCCGGGGGGCGCTGGGGCGCGGGGCCCTTGCCGTCCGCGGAGTGCGCGAGGGGGCGGTCACCGATGCCGGGGGCGGTGTGCCGGCTGCTCGCCTCGGGCTCGCCCGCGGCAGAGGCCGCGTGCGGACCGGTGGCGTAGGCACGGTCGGGGTGCGCGTCGCCCTCCCCCGAACCGCTGCCGCCGTGCTCGCCGTGGGCTGGAGCCTTGTGCAGGGCATTCGACGCCGGGCGGCCGGGGTGCGCGTCGCCCTCCGGGCGGGCGCTGCTGTCGTACTCGCCGCCAGCCGGGGCCTTGTGCACGGCATCGGACGCCGGGCCGTCGTCGGCGTGCGCGTCGCCCTCCGGGCGGGCGCTGCCGGCGTGCTCGTCCTCGGTGGGGGCCTTGCGCAGGGCATCGGACGCAGGGCGGTCGTCGGCGTGCGTGTCGCCCTCCGGGCGGGTGCTGCCGTCGTGCTCGTCCTCAGCCGGGGCCTTGTGCACGGCATCGGACGCAAGGCGGTCCGCCTGTGCGTCGCCCTCCGGCCGGCCGCTGCCGTCGTACTCGCCGCCGTCCGGGGCCTCCCGCACGGCATCCGACGCAGAGCGGTCCCCGTGCGCGTCGCCCTTCGGCCGGGTGCTGCCGTCGTACTCGCCGCCGTCCGGGGCCTCACGCAGGGCATGGGACGCGGGGCGGTCGGGGTGGTTCTGGGGTGAGGCTTGCGGGGGGCGGTTCGAGGAGCCGTCGGCGGGGGCGTGCGGGGACTGGCCGGGCGTCGGGTCTTCTGGTTGCACGGCCGGGTGGTCGGCATCGTTGGCCTGGTCGGGCTCCGGGGCGGGTGTCTGCGGGGCCGGGCTGTCGTCCGGCCGGGGCGGCGGCGTCGCGGCAGGGGCGTCGTCGTCGCTCGTGGGGGTGAACCGCCGTACGTCCGTGGACTGTTCGTCGGCGGAGGTGGGGTCGGTGGCCCGGGCCGCAGGCCCCGCGTGGCGCTCCGCCGACTCCTCGTTGCCGGACCGCGGCTGCCCGCGCCCGCCGCTCTCGTCCACCGGTGTCCCCTCGTTCGAAGCGTCTCCCGCCTGCCGGACGGGAGGGTCTCGAGTCGATGGTATGCGTCCGTCGAGGCGCGTTCCGCCCCGGCACCCCTGAGTTTCCCTCCACCCCGCCTCCTCACTCACGCCCGCCGCGTGACCGCGGCTGGGTCACTGTCAGTGGCGGGCCGTATGGTCTGGGGCATGGAGACGAGCACCGAGGGCGCGGCGCAGCCCGACAGCAACCCTGCCGCGGCGGTGGATCCGCCGGTACCGGCCGGGTCCGTGGAGGCGGTCATCGAGACGGCGGTGGAGACGGCGGCCGAGACCGCGCCCACCGCCATAGCGCCCGCCTCGCTGTCCCCCTCGCGTGCCAGTGACTTCATGCAGTGCCCGCTGCTCTACCGCTTCCGGGTCATCGACCGGCTGCCGGAGAAGCCGAGCGAGGCCGCGACCAGGGGCACGCTGGTGCACGCGGTCCTGGAACGCCTCTTCGACGCCCCGGCGGCCGAGCGCACGGCGCCCCGGGCGAAGTCGCTGATCCCGGGCCAGTGGGACCGGCTGCGGGAGACGCGGCCGGAGGTCGTGGAGCTGTTCGCCGACGATCCGCAGGGCGAGCGGCTGGCGCGCTGGCTGGGCGAGGCCGAGCAGCTCGTCGAGCGCTGGTTCAGCCTGGAGGACCCCAGCCGGCTGGAGCCGGCCGAGCGGGAGCTGTTCGTCGAGGCCGAGCTGGAGTCCGGGCTGCGGCTGCGCGGCATCATCGACCGGGTCGATGTCGCGCCCACGGGTGAGGTGCGGATCGTCGACTACAAGACGGGGAAGGCCCCCAGGCCCGAGTACTCCGAGGGCGCCCTGTTCCAGATGAAGTTCTACGCCCTCGTCGTCTGGCGGTTGAAGAACGTGGTCCCGAGGCGGCTCCAGCTGGTCTACCTCGGCAGCGGCGAGGTGCTGACGTACGACCCCGTCCTCGCCGACCTGCAGCGGGTCGAGCGCAAGCTGCTCGCGCTGTGGGAGGCGATCCGGCTGGCGACCGAGACGGGCGACTGGCGGCCGCGCCCCACGAAGCTGTGCGGCTGGTGCGACCACCAGGCCCACTGCCCGGAGTTCGGCGGCACTCCCCCGCCGTACCCGCTGCCGTTGAGGGTGACCGGTCAGGGCGGCTGAGTCCGGCGGCCTCGCGCAGGGCAGAATGGGGCCGGACTAGCGAAGGAGACTTACGTGGCCATCCGCGTCCTACTGGTCGACGACCAGCCCCTGCTCCGTACGGGCTTCCGGATGATCCTGGAGGCCGAGCAGGACCTCGCGGTCGTCGGCGAGGCCGGAGACGGCCTCCAGGCGCTCGACCAGGTGCGGGCGCTCCAGCCCGACGTGGTCCTGATGGACATCCGCATGCCGCGGATGGACGGTGTGGAGGCGACCCGGCAGATCACCGGCCCCGGGCGGGACGGTCCGGCGAAGGTCCTGGTGCTGACCACCTTCGACCTCGACGAGTACGTGGTGGAGGCCCTGCGGGCCGGTGCCAGCGGTTTCCTGCTGAAGGACGCCCCGGCCAACGAGCTGGTGCAGGCGATCCGGGTCGTGGCCGCGGGCGAGGCGATGCTCGCGCCGAGCATCACCAGGCGGCTGCTCGACAAGTACGCCACGCATCTGCCGTCGGGCGAGGAACCCGTGCCGGACGCGCTGCACACGCTCACCGACCGCGAGGTCGAGGTGCTGAAGCTGGTGGCGCGCGGGTTGTCCAACGCCGAGATCGCCGCCGATCTGTTCGTCAGCGAGACCACCGTCAAGACGCACGTCGGGCACGTGCTCACCAAGCTGGGCCTGCGCGACCGCGTGCAGGCCGCGGTGTACGCCTACGAGAGCGGGCTGGTGCGCCCCGGCGCGCAGTAGACCCGCCCACCCGGAACACGAAGAGGGTGCCCCCTGCCGAGCAGGGGGCACCCTCTTCACACGTGTGCGTCAGGAGTCCTTGCTCAGCTCCCAGAAGCGGAACACGGTGGACGCGTCGAGGCAGTACTCCAGGCCGTAGACGCCGTCGCGGACGACCGCGTACTGCTTGGCCTGCCACACCGGCAGGACGGGCAGTTCGTCGGCGACGATGTCCTGCAGCTCCCCGAATTCCTTGTCGGTGGAGGCACGGTTGGTCAGGGCGGCGGTGCGCGGGATGAGCGAGCCGGTGATCGTGCTGTTGTCGTAGTTGTTGCCCAGCACGTTGCCCTTGCCGAAGAAGGGGGCCGTGAAGTTGTCGGCGTCCGGGTAGTCCGGCACCCAGCCCTTCACGTAGACGCCGTACTTGCCGGCCGCGATGTCCTTCTCGTACTGCCCGAAGGGGACGGACTTGACGTCGGCGTCGAACAGGCCGCTGGCGTTGAGCTGGCCGGCGATGGCCGTCAACTCCTGGTCGGTGGCGGGGCCGTAGCGGGACGGCGTCGACCACAGGGTCAGCTTCACCTTGCCGTTGATGCCGTCCTCGCGCAGCGCGGCCTGGGCCTTGGCCTTGGAGGGGCGGGCTCCGTAGGTGTCGAAGAAGGCCGTGTTGTGGCCGGCGATACCGGCCGGGACGATCGAGTACAGCGGGGTCGCCGTGCCCTGGTAGATGTCCCTGATGAGGGCTTCGCGGTCGAGCAGATGGGCGATGGCCTTGCGGACGCCGAGCTTTCCGGCGACCGGGTCGTCCATGTTGAACACCAGGTGCTGGACCTCGGCGCTGCTGCCCTCGACGACCTCGACGCCGGTGCCGTCGTCGGCCTTCTCCATGTCGGCGATGTCACCGGCGGTCAGGCCGCGGTAGGCGATGTCGACTTCCTCGTTCTGGATGGCCTGCTTCAGGGCCGTCTGGTCGCCGTCGAAGAACTTGAGCGTCACGCCGGTGTTCTTCACCTCGGCGGTGCCCTTGTAGTTCTCGTTGACGGAGAAGACGGCCTGCTCGTCGTCGATCGAGTCGAGTTGGTAAGGGCCGGAGCCGACGGCCTTGCCGTCCTTGCGCAGCCCGTCCGCGTCGTACTGGCGGTGGTCGACGATGGAACCGGCACCCGAGGCGATCTTGCTCGGGAAGGTGGCGTCGGCCGTGTTGAGCCGGAAGACGACCGTCTTCTCGTCCGGTGTCTCGACCTTCTCCAGCGTGGGGAACATGATCGCGGGCCCGTCGGGGTCGTTGATCTTCAGCATGCGGTCGAAGGAAAACTTGACGTCCTCCGAGGTGAGCGGGTCACCGTTGCTGAACTTGAGGCCGTCCTTGAGCGTGCACTTGTAGACCGTGGTCTGCGTGTCGCTGAAGGAGCAGCTCTCGGCGGCCTCCGGCTGGGGTTCCGTGGCGCCCTTGGGGAAGCTGAGCAGCGACTGGAAGACGTTGTTGAACAACAGCCAGGAGCCGGGATCGTAGCCGGAGGCCGGGTCCGTGGCCAGGACGTCGTCGGACATCCCCACCACCACGTTGGAGCCGTCCCCCGCGGAGTCTCCGGTCTCCGTGCCACAGCCGGTCAGCAGGCCGGAGGCGAGCCCCGCCACGATGGGCAGGACCGGCCACTGGTTGCGCATGTTCACGTGTGTGCCTTGTCGTCGGTTCTCGAGAACACCCGGAGCACGTCCCTGGCTCCGGGGCACGGTTTCCCGGGGGCAGCGATCACCGCCCCGGGGTCCCAGCGGGTCCGTCAGCCACTCACGCCCCGGCCGAGCTCCCACAGCTGGAGCGTCGACGAGGAGTTGAGCGCGTACGCGGTACCCGTGATGTCGTCGCGCGCGGCGACGTACTGCTTGCCCTGCCACAGCGGCAGCATCGGCACGTCGGAGGCGACGATGTCCTGAATGTCCGTCAGGCTGGTGGTGGCGGACAGCCGGTCCGCCTCACGGCGGGACTCCGGGATCAGGGTGTTGCGGATCCTGCTGTTGTCGTACGGCGAGCCGAGGGTGTTGTCGGCGTCGAGGAACGGCGCGAGGAAGTTGTCGGCGTCCGGGAAGTCCGGGAACCAGCCCATGCCGTAGACGTCGTACTCGCCCTTCTTCTCTGCCGGGCGGAACGTGTTCCACGGGGTGCCCTTGATGCTGACGTCGAACAGGCCGCTGGAGTTCAGCTGGTCGCGGAGGACCGCGAACTCCTGCTTGGTGGCGGGACCGTAGTGGTCGGTCGTGTAGTGCAGCGTCAGCTTCACCGGGGTGGTCACGCCGGCTCGGTCGAGCAGGGAGCGGGCCTTGGTGACGTTCGGGTCGCCGTACTTGTTGAAGAACGAGTTGGAGTGGCCGGTGACGGTGGCCGGGACGAGCGAGTACAGCGGCTCGGCCTGGGAGCCGTAGACCTTGGAGACCAGTTCGCTGCGGTTGACGACCTGGGCCATCGCCTGGCGTACGGCCTTGGACTTCACGGTCGGGGCGTCGGTGTTGAAGCCCAGGTAGCGGATCTCCAGGCCGGGCATCTCGACGAGGTCGATGTCGGTGTCCGCGTCGCCCGAGAGCTTGCGGATCTGCTCCGGCGACATGGTGCGGGTCATCAGGTCGATGTCCCCCTTGTCCAGCGCCGTGCCCATGGCGTCGGCGTCCTTGAAGGAGACCATGTCGATCTTGCTGTTGTTCACCTTCAGACTCCCCTTGTAGTCGGGGTTCCGGGTGAACTGGGCCTTGACCATCTCGTTGTTCTCGACCTCGGCCTTGAGGGTGTACGGGCCGGAGCCCTGGAGGTCGAAGCCGTCGCGCAGCTTGTTCTTCGGGTACTCGTCGGGGTCGACGATGCCGGCGACCGGTGTCGACAGCTTGTACGGGAAGGTCGCGTCGGCGGTCTTGAGGTGGAAGATGACCTCGTGGTCGCCCTGCGTCTCGACGGTGTCGATGGTGGACAGCAGCGCGAACACGCCGCTGTCGGCCTTGAGGGAACGGGCCCGGTCGATGGAGTACTTGACGTCGGCCGCCGTGACGGCGTCGCCGTTCGCGAACTTCAGGCCGTCGCGCAGGGTGCAGGCGTAGCGCTCGTTGCCGGTGTCGGTGAAGCCGCAGCGCTCGGCGGCCTCCGGTACCGGCTCGCCCTCGCCGCGCGGCTGGATCATCAGGGTCTGCACGGTCTGGCGCAGGATGTTCCAGGTGCCGACGTCATAGGCGTACGCCGGGTCCAGGGGCGCGGGGGCGTCCTTCGAGGCGGTGAACCGGTCCGTGGTGCCGACGACGATCGCGTCGCCGCTGTCACTCCCGCTGTCGGACCCGCCGCAGGCGGCGAGCACCGGCGCGAGCAGGCCGATCACGGCCGGCAGCACCAAAGTCTTGCGGTTCATGCTCGAGTTTCTCCAGAGCTGTCGACTCCGTGTACCCGGCATGCAGGGGTGGCGCAGCGGATCACGGGGGTGGGGCGATGTTCTCGCGACGAGATTAGTCGCGGTCGGCAGCAGGGTTCGCAGACACCGGAGTTGAGCACCCATCACGCTGCGAAACCGGGCGTGGACACACCGAAAAACCGACAGCGGAAGCTTTGGTGCAGCGCTTGACCAATCGGGACACAAGGGCACGTCGGCGGCCCCTCAAAGGGGGTGTGCAGCACACGCCGACCCTGCTGTCGAATCCGGATCACGTGGGGAACGTCACACCCGTAAACGGGTTCGAGGGTCCGGGAATTCGGCCGTCCGGAAGAGTTCGAATTCACCTTCCGAATTACCGCCCTAACGCCGCTGCACGCTGGGTGAACACCTAGCGCATTTCCGTCATCAGGCCGTGCAGAAATGTCAGGTCGACCTCTTCGAGAGAGGTGACGACCGTACGCCTCAGGGCCGGGGCGATGGGGGCCACGGAGGGCACCGCCACGACCCGGCAGCCCGCGGCCTCGGCTGCGGCGACTCCGGTCGCGGTGTCCTCGATGACGGCGCACCGGGCGGGGTCGGCGCCGAGTCCGGCGGCGGCCGCCAGGTACGGGTCGGGGTGGGGCTTGGTGCGCGGCACCTCGTCACCGGCCACCGTCAGGGCGAAGTGGTGTGCGCCCAGGGAGGTCAGCACCCGGTCGATGATGCGCCGGTGCGAGGCGGAGACCAGGGCCGTGGGGATCTCGTACTCGTACAGTTCGGCCAGCAGCCGTCCGGCGCCGGGCATCAGCGGCAGGGCGCGGCCGATACGGTCCTCGAAGCCGTCGTTCAGGAGCACCGTGAGCTCGTCGAGGGTGATGTCCGCGCCGGTGACCTCGATCAGGAACCCCGCGCTGCGGGTCATGGGGCCGCCGACCACGACATGGCGCCAGGACTCGTCGAGCATGTGGCCGAGGGAGGCGAAGACCTCGACCTCGACGTCCCACCAGAAGCCCTCCGTGTCCACCAGGGTGCCGTCCATGTCGAGGAGCACGGCCTGCAGCGCCGAGCCTTCGGCCGTACGTGTACCGAGCGCGGGAACCGTACTGGTCATCCACCTACCTCCTTGAGGGACGATCAGGCCGGTTCCCACATGGGAACCGGCCTGCAGTGGACCGACCAGTCTACGTCGTGCGCGGAGGAAGTGCTCGTTTAACCGCTGTGCCCCCGGGCACACCGTGTGTACGCCGGGGGCCGTTGTGGCGTGTGCCCGGTGGGGCGGCTCAGCGGGCGTTGAAGTACTTCGCCTCCGGGTGGTGGATCACGATGGCGTCCGTGGACTGCTCGGGGTGCAGCTGGAACTCCTCGGACAGGTGGACGCCGATGCGCTCCGGCTGGAGCAGGTCGGCGATCTTCGCGCGGTCCTCCAGGTTGGGGCAGGCGCCGTAGCCGAGGGAGAAGCGGGCGCCCCGGTACTTCAGTTCGAACATGCCCTGCATCTCGTCCGGGTCCTCGCCGGCGAAGCCGAGTTCGGAGCGCACGCGCGCGTGCCAGTACTCGGCGAGCGCCTCGGCCAACTGCACGGACAGGCCGTGCAGTTCCAGGTAGTCGCGATAGGCGTTGGACTCGAACAGACGCGCGGTCTCCTCGCCGATGCGCGAGCCGACGGTGACGACCTGGAGGCCCACGACGTCCGTCTCGCCGGACTCCTCCGGGCGGAAGAAGTCGGCCAGGCACAGACGCCGGCCGCGGCGCTGGCGCGGGAAGGTGAAGCGGGTGCGCTCGTTGCCCTGCTCGTCCAGGATGATCAGGTCGTCGTCCTTGGAGACGCACGGGAAGTAGCCGTAGACCACGGCCGCCTCCAGCAGGTTCTCCGTCTGGAGCTTGTCCAGCAGCCCGCGCAGCCGGGGCCGGCCCTCGGTCTCGACGAGTTCCTCGTACGACGGGCCCTCGCCGGTGCGGGCCTGCTTCAGGCCCCACTGCCCCTTGAACAGGGCGCCCTCGTCGAGCCAGCTCGCGTACTCCTTGAGCTGGATGCCCTTGATCACGCGAGTGCCGCGGAAGGGCGGCTCGGGGACGGGGTTGTCGGTGGCGACGTCGGAGCGGACGTGCCCCTCCCCGGGTCGCTCCTCGACGGCGGCCGGGGCAGTGGCCCGCACGCGGCGCTGCTTCAGCTCGGGCAGCTTCGCGCCGGGCACGCCCCGCTTGACGCCGATCAGGGCGTCCATGAGGCGCAGGCCCTCGAAGGCGTCGCGGGCGTAGCGGACCTCGCCCTGGTAGATCTCGTGCAGGTCCTGCTCGACGTAGGCGCGAGTCAGGGCGGCGCCGCCGAGGATCACCGGGAAGCGGGCGGCAAGTCCCCGGCTGTTCAGCTCCTCCAGGTTCTCCTTCATGATCACGGTGGACTTGACCAGGAGGCCGGACATGCCGATGACGTCGGCCTTGTGCTCCTCGGCGGCGTCCAGGATCGCGGAGACGGGCTGCTTGATGCCCAGGTTGACGACGTTGTAGCCGTTGTTGGTCAGGATGATGTCGACGAGGTTCTTGCCGATGTCGTGCACATCGCCGCGCACGGTGGCCAGCACGATGGTGCCCTTGCCCGCCTCGTCGCCCTCGACCTTCTCCATGTGCGGTTCGAGGTGGGCGACGGCCGTCTTCATCACCTCGGCGGACTGCAGGACGAACGGCAGCTGCATCTGGCCGGAGCCGAACAGCTCGCCGACGACCTTCATGCCCTCCAGCAGGGTGTCGTTGACGATGTCCAGCGCCGGGCGGGACTGCAGGGCCTCGTCGAGGTCGGCTTCCAGGCCGTTCTTCTCGCCGTCGATGATGCGCCGCTTCAGGCGCTCGTCCAGCGGCAGCGCGGCCAGTTCCTCGGCCTTGCCGGCCTTGAGGGACTTGGCGGTGGCGCCCTCGAAGAGCTGCATGAGCTTCTGGAGCGGGTCGTAGCCCTCGGCGCGGCGGTCGTAGATGAGGTCCAGAGCCGTCCGGACCTCTTCCTCGGAGAAGCGGGCGATCGGCAGGATCTTGCTCGCGTGCACGATCGCCGAGTCCAGGCCCGCCTTGACGCACTCGTCGAGGAAGACGGAGTTCAGCAGGATGCGGGCGGCCGGGTTGAGGCCGAAGGAGATGTTGGACAGGCCCAGCGTCGTCTGCACCTTCGGGTGGCGCCGCTTCAGCTCGCGGATGCCCTCGATCGTGGCGATGCCGTCCTTGCGGGACTCCTCCTGGCCGGTGCAGATGGTGAAGGTCAGGCAGTCGACGAGGATGTCCTCCTCGTGGATGCCCCAGTTGCCGGTGAGGTCGTCGATGAGCCGTTCGGCGATCTCGACCTTCTTCTCGGCCGTGCGGGCCTGGCCCTCCTCGTCGATGGTCAGCGCGATGAGGGCGGCGCCGTGCTCCCTGGCGAGCTGGGTGACCTTGGCGAAGCGGGACTCGGGGCCGTCGCCGTCCTCGTAGTTCACCGAGTTGATCACCGCGCGGCCGCCGAGCTTCTCCAGGCCCGCCTTGATGACGTCGACCTCGGTGGAGTCCAGCACGATCGGCAGCGTGGAGGCGGTGGCGAAACGCCCGGCCAGCTCCTCCATGTCGGCCACACCGTCACGGCCGACGTAGTCCACGCACAGGTCGAGCATGTGCGCGCCCTCGCGGATCTGCTCGCGGGCCATCTCGACGCAGTCGTCCCAGCGGCCCTCCAGCATGGCCTCGCGGAACTTCTTCGAGCCGTTGGCGTTCGTCCGCTCGCCGATCGCCAGGTAGGAGGTGTCCTGCCGGAACGGCACCGACTGGTACAGCGACGCCGCCCCCGGCTCGGGCTGCGGAGAGCGCTCGGTCGGGGTGACGTCCCGGACGCGCTCGACCAGCTGGCGCAGGTGCTCGGGGGTGGTGCCGCAGCAGCCGCCGACCAGGGACAGGCCGTAGTCCCGGACGAAGTTCTGCTGGGCGTCGGCCAGGCCCTCGGGGTCGAGCGGGAAGTGGGCGCCGTCCTTGGTGAGGATCGGCAGGCCGGCGTTCGGCATGCACAGCAGCGGGATGCGGGAGTGGCGCGTCAGGTAGCGCAGGTGCTCGCTCATCTCGGCCGGGCCGGTGGAGCAGTTCAGGCCGATCATGTCGATACCGAGGGGCTCCAGCGCGGTCAGGGCCGCGCCGATCTCGGAGCCGAGCAGCATGGTGCCGGTGGTCTCGAAGGCCATCGAGCACAGCAGGGGCACCTCGACGCCGGTGGCCTCCATGGCCCGGCGGGCGCCGAGGACGGAGGCCTTCGTCTGGAGCAGGTCCTGCGTGGTCTCCACGAGCAGCGCGTCCGCGCCGCCCGCGAGCAGGCCCTCGGCGTTGGCCTGGTAGCCGTCGCGGATGGTGCCGTAGGTGACGTGGCCGAGCGTGGGCAGCTTGGTGCCGGGGCCGATCGAGCCGAGCACCCAGCGCGGCCGGCCGTCCCGGGCGGCGTACTCGTCGGCCACCTCGCGGGCGATCCGGGCACCCGCCTCGGACAGCTCGTGCACCCGGTCGGCGACCTCGTACTCCGCCGCGGCCGTGTGGTTGGCGCCGAAGGTGTTGGTCTCGACGCAGTCGACGCCGACCGCGAAGTACGCGTCGTGGACGGAACGGACGATGTCCGGCCGGGTCACGTTGAGGATCTCGTTGCAGCCTTCGAGATTCTCGAAGTCCTCGAGCGTCGGGTCCTGCGCCTGGAGCATGGTGCCCATGGCCCCGTCGGCCACGACCACACGGGCGGCCAGGGCCTCTCGGAGGGCGGACACACGGGTCCGGCTGTCTGCGGAAGGGGTCGGTGGCAACGAGGCCATATAAGGGGCTCCCTCGAGTGCGACGGCTGTCGGCTATGCGGCTGCCCGGACACGCGGAGGGCATCCCGGGGAAAGGCGCACGGCGCCAGCGTAACCGGGAGGGCGCCCGGATGGGCAGGGCGTCCACGAGGCGGACGCGCATGGCGTCCCTGAGGCCTTGTGCCACTGATGAGCCGGAGGTGACGCACCGCGGCGCGGCGCCGCTGCGCCACTGGGCGACCCGCCGCCGCAACAAAATGGCACCCGCCATTAGCGAGAGGTCGGCAACGACCGGTAGTGTTCGGCATTGCCGAACAAGGGCTGCGGGCGCCGCGTGTCGGCGGCCGAAGGGGACGGAGGCAGGACGGCGATGGCACGGAACATCCAGTCGCTCGAACGGGCGGCCGCGATGCTGCGGCTGCTCGGGGGCGGCGAGCGGCGGCTCGGCCTGTCGGACATCGCCTCGTCGCTGGGTCTGGCCAAGGGCACCGCCCACGGCATACTGCGCACCCTCCAGCAGGAGGGCTTCGTGGAGCAGGACGACGCCTCCGGGCGCTACCAGCTCGGCGCGGAGCTGCTGCGCCTGGGCACCACCTACCTCGACGTCCACGAGCTGCGGGCGCGCGCCCTGGTGTGGACCGACGACCTGGCCCGGTCCAGCGGTGAGAGCGTCTACCTGGGCGTCCTGCACCAGCAGGGCGTGCTGATCGTGCACCACGTCTTCCGGCCCGACGACAGCCGGCAGGTCCTGGAGATCGGGGCCATGCAGCCGCTGCATTCCACAGCTCTGGGCAAGGTGCTCTGCGCGTACGACCCGGTGGCGCACAGCGAGGCCCTGGAGTCCGACCGCAAGCCGTTCACCGACCGGACCGCGTGCGAGTCGGAGGCCTTCGAGCACATCCTCGACCTCACCCGCGCTCGCGGTTACGCGGCGGACGTCGAGGAGACCTGGGAGGGCGTCGCCTCCCTCGCCGCGCCCATCCACGACCGGCGGCGCATGCCGGTCGGCGCGGTCGGCATCACCGGCGCCGTGGAGCGGCTGTGCCGGTCCGACGAACAGGCAGCGCTGCGCCCCGAGCTGATCGCGGCGGTCCGGGACTGCGCCCGCGCGGTGTCGCGGGACCTGGGCGCCGGGCGGTTCTGACGGGACACGGGGAGACCGGGGCGCCGCAGCGGCGTTCCGGTCCTCGACATGCCCCTGCTCACCGGCCCTCGGAGATCCACGAGGCCGCGGCGATCAGTAACGATCGTGTTATCGGCGACACAGACCTTGACGTGCTTGTAACGCCGAAGCAAGACTCCCGTCCATCGGTCGACATTGTCGAACAGCTACCGGCAATACGCGCTAGAGTGTGACAACGCCAGGCCGGTATTAGAACTTCACCCCTGGACGAAGGACAAAGGAGTCGCGGGTGTCCAGCTCCGACATCTTCATCGGCGAGACCATCGGTACCGCCATACTCATCCTCCTCGGCGGCGGAGTCTGCGCCGCCGTCACACTGAAGGCTTCCAAGGCCCGCAACGCCGGCTGGCTCGCCATCACCTTCGGGTGGGGCTTCGCGGTGCTCACGGCGGTCTACACCACGGCGCCGCTGTCCGGCGCCCATCTGAACCCCGCCGTGACCCTGGCGCTCGCGATCAAGGACGGCGACTGGAAGAACGTCCCGGTCTACTGGGCCGGACAGATCCTCGGCGCCATGATCGGTGCCGCCCTGGTCTGGATCGCCTACTACGGCCAGTTCCACGCCCACCTCACCGACCGGGAGATCGTCGGCGGTCCGGGCGCGCAGGCCACCACGGCCAAGGCCGTCGAGGCCCAGGAGAAGGGCGCCGGCCCCGTGCTGGGCGTCTTCTCCACCGGGCCCGAGGTCCGGGTCGCCTGGCAGAACGTCGCCACGGAGATCATCGGCACCGTCGTGCTGGTGCTCGCCGTGCTCACCCAGGGCCTGAACGACAAGGGCAACGGCCTGGGCACCCTGGGCGCCCTGATCACCGCGCTCGTGGTGGTCTCCATCGGCCTGTCCCTCGGCGGCCCGACGGGCTACGCGATCAACCCGGCCCGTGACCTCGGTCCGCGCATCGTGCACGCCCTGCTGCCCCTGCCCAACAAGGGCGGCTCCGACTGGGGCTACGCCTGGGTCCCCGTGGTGGGTCCGCTGATCGGCGGCGCCATCGCGGCAGGCATCTACAACGTCGCGTTCGCCTAGGAGCGATCCTCGCGCCCTTTGCGAAACTCTCGGCACGCGCCGTACGTAAAGCCCCATAAACACGGAACTTCCAGGAGCACACAGTGACCGACGCGCACACCGCCGGCCCCTTCATCGCCGCCATCGACCAGGGCACCACCTCTTCCCGCTGCATCGTCTTCGACCGCGACGGCCGGATCGTCTCCGTCGACCAGAAGGAACACGAGCAGATCTTCCCCAAGCCGGGCTGGGTCGAGCACGACGCCACGGAGATCTGGACCAACGTCCAGGAGGTCGTCGCCGGGGCCATCGAGAAGGCCGGCATCACCCGTGACGACATCAAGGCCATCGGCATCACCAACCAGCGCGAGACGACCGTGCTGTGGGACAGGAACACCGGTGAGCCCGTCCACAACGCCATCGTCTGGCAGGACACCCGCACCGACGCCCTGTGCCGCGAGCTCGGCCGCAACGTCGGCCAGGACCGCTTCCGCCGCGAGACGGGCCTCCCCCTCGCCTCCTACTTCGCCGGTCCGAAGGCCCGCTGGCTGCTCGACAACGTCGACGGGCTGAAGGAGCGCGCCGAGGCGGGCGACATCCTCTTCGGCACCATGGACAGCTGGGTCATCTGGAACCTGACCGGCGGTACCGACGGCGGCAAGCACGTCACGGACGTCACCAACGCCTCCCGCACGATGCTCATGAACCTGCACACCATGCAGTGGGACGACAAGATCTGCGAGTCCATCGGCGTCCCGAAGCAGATCCTGCCCGAGATCCGCTCCTCCGCCGAGGTCTACGGCGAGATCACCGGCGGCAAGCTGGGCGACCTGCTCGGCGGCATCCCGGTCGCCTCCGCGCTCGGCGACCAGCAGGCGGCCCTGTTCGGCCAGACCTGTTTCGCCGAGGGCGAGACCAAGTCGACCTACGGCACCGGCACCTTCATGGTGATGAACACCGGTGACAAGATCATCAACTCCTACAGCGGCCTGCTGACCACCGTCGGCTACAAGATCGGCGACCAGGACACGGTCTACGCCCTGGAGGGCTCGATCGCCGTCACCGGCTCGCTGGTGCAGTGGATGCGCGACCAGATGGGCCTGATCTCCACCGCCGCCGAGATCGAGACGCTCGCGCTGTCGGTGGAGGACAACGGCGGCGCCTACTTCGTCCCGGCCTTCTCCGGCCTGTTCGCCCCGTACTGGCGCTCCGACGCCCGCGGTGTGATCGCCGGCCTGACCCGGTACGTCACCAAGGCGCACCTGGCGCGTGCCGTCCTGGAGGCCACCGCCTGGCAGACGCGCGAGATCGCCGACGCCATGACGAAGGACTCCGGCGTCGAGCTGGCCGCCCTCAAGGTCGACGGCGGCATGACCTCCAACAACCTGCTGATGCAGACCCTCGCCGACTTCGTGGACGCCCCCGTGGTGCGCCCCATGGTCGCGGAGACCACCTGCCTCGGCGCCGCCTACGCCGCCGGTCTCGCCGTCGGCTTCTGGAACAGCACCGACGACCTGCGCGCCAACTGGCGCCGGGCCGCCGAGTGGACCCCCCGCATGGACGCGGACACCCGCGCCCGTGAGTACAAGAACTGGCTCAAGGCCGTCGAGCGGACCATGGGCTGGCTCGAGGACGAGGAGTAAGAAACCGCATGACCAGTCAGTCCACCCTGCAGTCCGTGCCTGCCCTGGGGACGCACCCGGCCTCCGGCTCGAACCCGAGCCGAGCCGAGACCAGGGAGCAGCTCGCCAAGGCGTCGTACGACCTTCTCGTGATCGGCGGCGGCATCCTGGGCATCTCCACCGCCTGGCACGCCGCGCAGTCCGGCCTCAGGGTGGCTCTGGTCGACGCCGGCGACTTCGCCGGTGCCACCTCCTCCGCCTCCTCCAAGCTGCTCCACGGCGGTCTGCGCTACCTCCAGACCGGGGCCGTGAAGCTGGTGGCGGAGAACCACTTCGAGCGCCGTGCGGTCTCCCGGCAGGTGGCCCCCCACCTGGCGAACCCGCTCACGTTCTACCTCCCCGTCTACAAGGGCGGGCCCCACGGCGCGGCGAAGCTCGGGGCGGGCGTCTTCGCCTACTCCGCGCTGTCGGCCTTCGGTGACGGCGTCGGGCACCTGCTCTCGCCGGCCAAGGCCGCGCAGGACGTGCCCGAGCTGCGCACCGAGAACCTCAAGGCCGTGGCCGTGTACGGCGACGACCAGATGAACGACGCGCGCATGGCGCTGATGACGGTCCGCGCGGCCGTGGAGGCGGGCGCGGTCGTCCTCAACCACGCCGAGGTGACGGGCCTGCGCTTCACCCAGGGCCGCGTCACGGGCGCCGAGCTGAAGGACCGCCTCTCCGGTGACGAGTTCGGCGTCAACGCCCGGCTGGTGCTGAACGCGACCGGCCCGTGGGTCGACCATCTGCGGAAGATGGAGGACGCGAACTCCGCGCCGTCCATCCGCCTGTCGAAGGGTGCGCACCTGGTCCTGAAGCGCACCTCCCCCTGGAAGGCCGCGCTCGCGACCCCGATCGACAAGTACCGCATCACCTTCGCCCTCCCCTGGGAGGACATGCTGCTGCTCGGCACCACCGACGAGGAGTTCGAGGGCGACCCGGCGGACGTCGCGGTCACCGAGAGGGACATATCCCAGATCCTCGACGAGGCCGCCTTCTCCGTCCGTGACCAGCAGCTGAACCGCGACCTCATCACGTACGCCTTCGCCGGTCTGCGCGTGCTGCCGGGCGGCCCCGGCGACACCTCGAAGGCCAAGCGCGAGACGGTGGTGACCGAGGGCAAGGGCGGCATGCTGTCCGTCGCGGGCGGCAAGTGGACCACCTTCCGCCACATCGGCCGTACGATCATGAAGAAGCTGGAGTCGCTGCCGGGCCACCCCCTGGGCGACGACTTCGAGCCCATCAGCTCGCTGCCGAAGAGGCTGCCGCTGCCCGGCATCGCCAATCCGCGCGCGGTCGCCCACCGGCTGCTGACCGACCGCCCGGCGCCCGGCCCGCGCATGGGCGCCGACACCGCAAGGCACCTGGCCACGCACTACGGCTCCCTCGCCTTCGACATCGCCCGCCTGGCCAACGAGAGCCCCGAGCTCGCCGAGCGCGTCCACCCCGACGCCCCGGAGATCTGGGCGCAGGTCGTCTGGGCCCGGGACCACGAGTGGGCCGAGACGCAGGACGACGTGCTGCGCCGCCGCACGACGCTGACGATCCGCGGCCTGGCCACGGACGACATCCGCGCCAAGGTCCAGGACCTGCTCGACAAGAAGTAGGCACCCCGGGGACCCGGTTGACGGGAGGGGCGGTTCCACGCCGACGGAGCCGCCCCTCCCGCGTTCCCGACGCCTCCGCGTTCCCGACGCCGTTCGGGACCCCCATAATGACCTGATACGTCGGAGGTCTTGAGCGACAGGGAGGCCGACCATGGCAGTCACCGACGAGGCGATCGTGAAGATCAAGGACATGATCGTCTCCGGCGCGCTGCGGCCGGGCGACCGGCTGCCCAAGGAGAGCGAACTCGCCGCCGACCTCGGCCTGTCCCGCAACTCCCTGCGGGAGGCCGTACGCGCCCTGTCCCTCATCCGGATCCTGGACGTCCGGCAGGGCGACGGCACGTACGTCACCAGCCTCGATCCGCAACTCCTCCTGGAAGCCCTGAGCTTCGTCGTGGACTTCCACCGCGACGACACGGTCCTGGAGTTCCTGGCCGTACGCCGCATCCTGGAGCCCGCCGCTACGGCCATGGCGGCCCTGCGGATCAGCGAGCAGCAACTGGACGCGCTGACGGCCCAGCTGGACAAGCTCGGCGAGGACCCGTCCGTGGAGGATCTCGTCGCCTGCGACCTGGAGTTCCACCGGGGCATCGTGCAGAGCTCGGGCAACTCCGTGTTGTGCTCGCTGCTCGACGGGTTGTCGGGCCCCACCACCCGCGCCCGGATCTGGCGCGGTCTGACCCAGGAGGACGCGGTCGGCCGCACCCTGCGCGAGCACCGGGCGATCGTCGCGGCCCTGCGGGACCGGGACGCCGAGGCGGCGCGTTCCTGGGCGACGGTGCACATCGCGAGCGTGGAGCAGTGGCTGCGTTCCACGCTGTGACCAGGGCCTCACGGACAGCTCGGATGAATCCGGTGTGTTCAGGGGTGGATCGCGGGGCAGTGATGGGGTCACTCCCCCTGCAAGGGGGCTGCGGGCGCCCCCTTGGCACGCCGTAAGGTTGGGGGGTACGCGAGGGCACGTCGGAAGGAGGCGCTGGGTGATCGAGCTCGAGGGGGTTCCCGAGCTGATCGACCCGGTCATGGTGGCCGCGTTCGAAGGCTGGAACGATGCCGGCGACGCCGCCTCCACCGCGGTCGCGCATCTGGACAGGGAGTGGAAGGGCGAGGTCTTCGCGGCGCTGGACGCCGAGGACTACTACGACTTCCAGGTGAACCGCCCCACGGTGTTCATGGAAGCCGGCGTCCGCAAGATCACATGGCCGACGACAAGGTTGTCGGTGGTCCGGGTCGGCGGGGACAAGCCACGCGACCTGGTTCTCGTCCGGGGCATCGAACCGTCCATGCGGTGGCGGTCGTTCTGCAACGAACTGCTCGGCTTCGCCCACGAACTGGGCGTGGAACTGGTGGTCGTCCTGGGCGCCCTGCTCGGTGACACCCCGCACACCCGTCCTGTTCCGATCAGCGGGACGACGTCCGACCCGGACCTGGCCCGCCGCATGGACTTGGAGGAGACCAAGTACGAGGGGCCCACGGGCATCGTCGGCGTCCTCCAGGAAGCGTGCACGCACGCGGGCGTGCCGGCCGTCTCGCTGTGGGCGGCGGTGCCGCACTACGTGTCGCAGCCGCCGAACCCGAAGGCCACGCTGGCCCTCCTGAACCGCCTGGAGGACCTGATCGACGTGCGCATCCCGCTGGGCGAGCTGCCCGAGGACGCGCGCGCCTGGCAGGTCGGCGTGGACCAGCTGGCCGCCGAGGACAGCGAGGTCGCCGAGTACGTCCAGTCGCTGGAGGAGGCCCGGGACACCGCGGAGCTGCCGGAGGCGTCGGGCGAGGCGATCGCCCGCGAGTTCGAGCGCTACCTGCGCCGCCACGACGGCGGCGGACCGCCCGCCTCCGGCGGGCACGCCACGGCGGACGGCAGCGACAGCACGTCGTACCTGCGGGACAACCCCAGCGGCCGTACCCGCCCGCCGAAGCCACCCAAGCCGGGCACGGACGACGACGAGGAGTCGTCGGAGGACTGAGCAGGGCCGAGCACAGCAGAAGGGGCGCCTCCCGGCCGGAAGGCGCCCCTTCGCGTGCTGTACGGCTCGCGTGCTGTACGGCTACAGCGCGACGCCCAGCAGCGCGTCCACGGCCCGGGAGACCACCCCTGGGGCGCCCTCGTCCGTGCCGCCGCTCTCCTGCTGCCGTGCGGCCCAGCGGTCGACCGCGGCGAGGGCGGCCGGGGCGTCCAGGTCGTTGGCGAGGGCCTCGCGGATCTGCTCCACGAGCGCCTCGGCCGGGGGCCCGTCGGGCCGGGAGACGGCGGCCCGCCAGCGGGCGAGCCGTGCGACGGCGTCCTGGAGAACCTGGTCGGTCCACTCCCAGTCGGCGCGGTAGTGGTGGGCGAGCAGGGCGAGCCGGATGGCGGCCGGGTCGACGCCGTCGCGCCGGAGCTTGGAGACGAAGACCAGGTTGCCCTTGGACTTGGACATCTTCTCGCCGTCGAGGGCGACCATGCCGGCGTGCACGTACACCTTGGCCATGGGGAACTCGCCGGTCAGGGCCTGGGCGTGCGAGGCGCCCATCTCGTGGTGCGGGAAGGCCAGGTCGGAGCCGCCGCCCTGGATGTCGAAGCCCATGCCGAGGTGGTCGAGGGCGATGGCCACGCACTCGATGTGCCAGCCGGGCCGCCCGCGTCCGAGCGATCCGCCGTCCCAGCTGGGCTCGCCCTCCCGGGCCGCCATCCACAGCATCGGGTCGAGCGGGTTCTTCTTGCCCGGCCGGTCCGGATCGCCGCCGCGCTCGGCGGACAGCAGCCGCATCGCCGCGGCGTCCAGCCCGGAGACCTTGCCGAAGTGCGGGTCGGACTCGACGGAGAAGTAGACGTCGCCTTCGAGTTCGTACGCCGCGCCCATGTCCCGCAGCCGCTCGACGAGCGGGACGATCCCGGGTATGGCCTCGACGGCGCCTATGTACTCGCGCGGCGGCAGCATCCGCAGGGCCGTCATGTCCTCGCGGAAGAGGGCCGTCTCCTGCTCGGCGAGCGCGGCCCAGTCGAGGCCGTCGCGCTGTGCGCGTTCCAGGAGCGGGTCGTCGACGTCGGTGACGTTCTGGACGTAGTGAACCTGCCGCTTGGTGTCGAGCCACACGCGCTGCACGAGGTCGAACGCGTTGTAGGTCGCCGCGTGTCCTATGTGCGTGGCGTCGTACGGGGTGATGCCACAGACGTAGATACGGGCGACGGGACCGGGGTCGAGGGTGACGAGACCGCCGGTGGCGGTGTCGTGGATCCTCAGGTCGCGGCCCTGACCAGGCAGGGCGGGGACCTCGGAAGCGGGCCAGGCATGCATGCCTTGAGCCTAACCGGACTGAAGTTCCATATACGAATGGGAGCGGCCGGACGGCCGAGAAGGCGCTCTTGCGGTGAACCGGCGGCTGTGCTGCTACACGGGCGGCCAGGGAATCGCCGGCCACTCCCCGCTCGGCTCCGGATGCTTCCCCGAGGCGAGCAGCGCGCCGACCCGCGCGCGTGTGGCGTCGATCTCCGCACCGGTGATCAGCGGCCGGAGCCGGGCGGTGAGCGGACCGTCCTCCGCCAGGTCCTTCCTGAGGCCGTCCAGGACGTCGACGGCCTCCCGCGTGAGGGGCTCCCCCGCCCAGCCCCACAGCAGGGTCCGCAGCTTGTTCTCGACGTTGAAGGTGACGCCGTGGTCGATCCCGTACAGGCGCCCCTCGCCGGTCGGCAGCAGGTGCCCGCCCTTGCGGTCGGCGTTGTTGACGACGGCGTCCAGCACCGCGAGCCGCCGCAGCCGCTCGTCGTCCGCGTGCACGAGGAGCGCGGTGCGGCCCTCGCCGACCTCGGCGAAGCCGATCGCCTTCCAGCCGGGCTCCGGTTCCTCGCCGTCGACCAGCGCGAGCAGCTCCGCCTCCGGTGCCGCCTCGACCCACAGCTGGCACATGCCCTCGCCGTAGGGGCCGCCCCGCAGCACGGTGGGCGGGACGAGGCTCCAGCCGGTGGCCTCGGACACTTCGTACGCGGCGACCTCGCGCTGGGCGAGCGTCCCGTCGGGGAAGTCCCACAGGGGCCTCTCCCCGGCGACCGGCTTGTAGATGCAGGCCGCGTCCCGGCCCTCGTGGGACACCGTGCAGTACAGGGCCGCGTTGGACGCCTCACGGATGCGTCCGCGCACGGTGAGTTCGCCCCGGGCGAGCAGTTCGGCGGCGTCCGGAGGAGGTGTCACGCTCCGCGGCGGTATCCGTTCTGGCGCGGACATACGTGTCCTTCCGGGTCGAGCGGGAGGCTGCACAGCGGGCACGGCGGCCGCCCGGCGTTGACGATGTCGAGGGCGCGCTTGGCGAAGGCCCTCGCCTGCGCGCCGGTGAGCCGGACGCGCAGCATCGGGGGCCCGTTCTCCTCGTCCTGGAGCAGCCGTTCCTCGGCCTCGGCGAGGTCCTCCTCGGAGTCGGCGTCGAGCTCGACGAGCGCCTGCGCCTCGACGATCATCAGCTCCTCCTCGCCGTCCCAGGCGAGCGCCATGGTGCCGACCCGGAACTCCTCCTCGATGGGGGTGTCCAGCGGAGCGGTGTCGGTGATCTCGGACGGTGCGACGGCGGGGACGGCGGCGCTGCCCCCGCTACGGCGTACGACTTCGTCGAGCAGCTCGTCCATGCGTTCGGCGAGCGCGGCGACCTGGGTCTTCTCCAGGGCCACGCTGGTCACCCGGGAGCCGGCGGAGGCCTGGAGGAAGAACGAACGGCGCCCGGGCAGTCCGACCGTACCGGCCACGAAGCGCTCCGGATGGTCGTAGAGGAACACCTGACGGGACACGTCCTGTCTCCATTGGAATCGTGGGAACCGTGTGACTACGGCACTGCTGCGACCGCTTCACCCTACTGCGGCCGACGATCACGGTGCGCCCGCACCACCCCCGACGGGGGCCTCGTCGCCCGGCGGTTCCTCGCGCGGCACCAGGGACGTGAAGTCCCCCGTGTCGCCGAGGCGGACGAGAAACGGTCGTAGTCGTGTGTAGCGGATCGCCGTGATGGAACACGGTTCAACGGCAATCCGCTGGAAGAGGTCGAGATGAAGCCCGAGTGCGTCAGCGACGAGCGACTTGATGACGTCGCCGTGCGAGCACATGAGGTAGACGGCGTCGGCGCCGTGGTCGCGCTCCACGCGCGCGTTCCACTCGCGTACGGCCTCGGCGGCGCGTGTCTGCATGGCCCGCATGGACTCCCCGCCGGGGAACGCCGCCGCGGAGGGGTGCGCCTGCACCACCTCCATCAGGGGCTGGTCCTTCAGCTCGTCGAGCTTGCGCCCCGACCAGTCGCCGTAGTGGCACTCGCCGATGCGCTCGTCGGTGTGCGCGGTGAGCTCCGGCCGGGCCTGGAGGAGGGGCCGGATCGTCTCCTGGCAGCGCTGGAGCGGGCTGGTGACGATCTCGGCGAGGGGCAGCTCGGCGAGCCGCCCGGGCAGCGCGGCGGCCTGCGCCGCGCCGCGTTCGTCGAGGGCGACACCGGGCGTCCAGCCGGCGAGCAGTCCCTCGGTGTTGGCGGTGGAACGTCCGTGCCGGACCAGGATCAACGTGGGCATGCGGTCCAGCGTAGGCGCACGCGAGCGTACGGTGTCCTTCAAGTGACGGGAGACTCTCTTAGTGATCGTCGACTGTGCCATCTACCGCGACGGACACCGGTCGGAAGGGCCGGAGGACTTCTCCGACGCCCTGAGTGAGGCCCGAGCGGCGGGCGGTTTCGTGTGGATCGGGCTGCACGAGCCGACAGAGCGTGAATTCGACCATGTGACCCAGGAGTTCGGGCTGCATCCCCTGGCCGTCGAGGACGCCCTCAAGGCCCATCAGCGGCCCAAGCTGGAGGTGTACGACGACTCGCTCTTCGTGGTGCTCAAGCCGGTGACGTACGAGCCGGAGAGCGACACCGTCTCGGCCGGCGAGATCATGATCTTCCTGGGTGACTCGTTCGTCGTGACCGTCCGGCACGGCGAGGGCGGCCCGCTCAAGGCCGTACGGAACCGGCTGGAGCACGAGCCGGACCTGCTGGGCAACGGACCCACCTCCGTGCTGTACGCGGTCGCCGACGCCGCCGTCGACCACTACCTGGATGTCGCGACCGAGCTGCAGGCCGACCTGGAGGGGCTGGAGGCGGAGGTCTTCTCGCCGGACGACGGGGGTTCGCGGAACACGGCGTCCCGGATCTACAACTTCAAACGGCAGGTCCTGGAGTTCCGCCGGGCGACCGGGCCGCTGGCCCTGCCGATGAGCCGGCTGGCGGGCACGGCGCCGTCCGGCGTGGCGGTGCCGTTCGTGGACGACCGGGCGCGGCCGTTCTTCCGGGACGTGAGCGACCACCTCACGCGCGTGAACGAGTCCGTGGAGAACCTGGACCGGCTGGTGTCGGACATCCTCTCCGCGCATCTGGCGCAGATGAGCGTCCGGCAGAACGACGACATGCGGAAGATCTCCGCGTGGGCGGCCATGGCCGCGATCCCCACGATGGTCGCGGGGATCTACGGCATGAACTTCGAGCACATGCCCGAGCTGCGCTGGGAGTGGTCCTATCCGGTGCTGATCGCGGTGATGGCCGTTCTCGAGGTGCTGGTGTTCCGGCTGTTCAAGCGCCGCGGCTGGTTGTAGACCGGGCCTCTCAGGCGAACTCGGGTGCCGCGGACGCGGGTCCGCCGAGGGGGTCGCGGCGCTCGGGCATCCTCAGCGACACCATCCGGCGCCAGCCGCCCAGCCGTTCGTACGCGTACAGCGCGTGGATGCCCGCCGCGAGCACCGCCGACTTGGCCCTGGACCAGCCGAGGATGCGGCCCATGTGCGCCATGACCCCGAGGCTGACGTCCCGGTGGATCCGGATCTCGGCGAGCGCGCACGCGCGCAGGGTCCGCTGGATGGCCCGGCCGTGGCCCGCGTGGGCGAAGCGCAGCAGTTCCTCGTGGCAGTAGGCGAGGTGGTTGTCCTCGTCGTGGGAGATCTGCCTGACCGCGCGGCCGATGTCGGGGTCGTCGGCGAAGTGCTTGCGGAGGAGTTCCATCTGCTCGGAGGCGCGCTGTTCGGTGACCCTGCTGTGCGAGAGGTACGTGACGATGTCCTGGACCGTGAGCCGCTCGTCGCGCCCCAGCTGCTCGTGCGCGAGGCCGATGCCGTTCTTCTCCAGGAGCATGGTGTAGTCGGTCTCCGGCGGGACCGGGACGGGGTCGAGGCCGCGCTTCTTCATCAGGGCGTTGAAGATCCGGCCGTGCTTGTCCTCGTCGACGCCGTGCCGGGTGATCTTGGGAGCGAGTTCCCGCTCGCTTTCGGGGACGAGCGCGGCGATACGGGCGTTCTCCCAGCCGCCCTGGGACTCGCCGCTCGCGGCGATGGAGCAGAACAGGGCGAAGGACTCGTCGTTGGCGAGGATCTCCTGGAACACACTCTTGGCCGAAAGCATCGTGAGCACCTCTCCCGCGCGCGTGCGCGTGCCGCGCGATCCGCCCGGTTCCCGCAGGTATCCGCAGGTATCCGCAGAGAACGAGTCAAGTGCGGGGCGGCAGGTGCTGCAACAGTTGCGTCGGACAACTCGGCCGAACGGAGGACACGGGAGACTGTGTTCGAACCGGCCCGGCCGGCATGTCCGGGAGGGGCCTGGCGTAACCGCCGGGGGGCACGCCGCGTTGTTCTGCGTGACGGCCGTGGCGGGGAAGACCCCCGAGCCCCCACCACGGCCGCAGAAGACTCAAGCCCGTTACGCGAGCCCCGCACGCTCCAGGGCTTCCGTGCCGGCGCGGAGAGACGCGAGCCGCTCGTCGAGCGTGAAGCCCGCCGGGGCGAGGCTCAGGGTGGTGACACCGGCCTCCGCGTAGGCCTTCATCCGGTCCGCGATCCGGTCGACGGAACCCAGCAGCGCGGTCTTGTCGATCAGCTCGTGCGGTACGGCAGCCGCGGCGCCCTGCTTGTCGCCGGACAGGTACTTGCCCTGGATCTCGGCGGCCTCCTTCTCGTAGCCCATGCGCTGGGCGAGCTGGTTGTAGAAGTTCTGCTTGGGGCTGCCCATGCCGCCGACGTACAGCGCGGTGTAGGGGCGGAAGGTGTCGGCGAGCGCGGCGACGTCCTTGTCGTCGCCGACGGCGAGGGGCAGGGTCGGGCAGACGTCGAAGCCGTCGAGGGTCTTGCCGGCCTTCTCACGGCCGGCCCGCAGGTACTTGATCGTCGTGTCCTCGAGGTGCTCGGCGGAGGGGAAGATCAGCAGGGCGCCGTCGGCGATCTCGCCGGTCTGCTCCAGGTTCTTCGGGCCGATCGCGGCGATGTACAGCGGGATGTGCTCGCGCTGCGGGTGCACGGTCAGCTTGAGGGGCTTGCCCGGACCGCCGGGCAGCGGCAGCGTCCAGTGCTCGCCCTCGTAGGACAGACGCTCGCGCGTCATGGCCTTGCGGACGATCTCGACGTACTCACGCGTGCGTGCCAGCGGCTTGTCGAACTTGACGCCGTACCAGCCTTCGGAGACCTGCGGGCCGGAGACGCCGAGTCCGAGGCGGAACCGGCCGCCGGAGAGGGAGTCGAGGGTGGCTGCCGTCATGGCGGTCATCGCGGGCTGGCGGGCCGGGATCTGGAAGATGGCGGAGCCGACGTCGATCCGCTCGGTCTGCGCGGCGACCCAGGTCAGTACGGTGGCGGCGTCGGAGCCGTAGGCCTCGGCGGCCCAGCAGACGGCGTATCCGAGCCGGTCGGCCTCCTGGGCGACGGCCAGATTGTCCGCGTCCATTCCGGCACCCCAGTAGCCGAGGTTGATACCGAGCTGCATGCCGAATCCCCTTACCGATCAGTAACGTGCACGTGCGGAGACCTTAGCGTGCGGCTGTGCGGGAACCCAGCGGCGGGCAGTCGTGCTTGGCGACTCGCGCCCGGCCTCCGGAAATCGGCCGTCCACAGCCCCCACATGGAAGGTTCTGGCCAGTAATCTCGGCGTTCATGGAGCAGAGGCATCTCGGCCGCACCGGCCTGCGTGTGTCCCGGATCGGGCTCGGCACCCTGACCTGGGGACGGGACACCGACGAGCACGACGCCGCGGACCTGATGAAGACGTTCTGGGAAGCGGGCGGGACCCTCGTCGACACCGCGGACGTGTACGGCGACGGAGAGGCCGAGTACCTGCTCGGCAGGCTCATGGACGGCCTGGTGCCCCGCCGGGACCTGGTCGTGTCCACCAAGGCCGGCAGCGTGCCGGACCCCGACCGCCGCTTCGACACCTCCCGCGGCCATCTGCTCGCCGCGCTGGACGCCTCACTCTCCCGGCTCGGCACCGACTACGTCGACCTGTGGCACGTGCACGCCTTCGACCCGGACACCCCGCTGGAGGAGACGCTCCAGGCCCTCGACCTCGCGGTCGCCAGCGGCCGGGCCCGCTACGCCGCCGTGTCCAACTTCTGCGGCTGGCAGCTGGCCAAGGCCGCGACCTGGCAGCTGGCGGCCCCCGGCACCCGGACCCGGCTGGCGGCTACGCAGCTGGAGTACTCGCTGCTCCAGCGGGGCATCGAGCGCGAGGTGCTGCCGGCCGCGCTGGACCTGGGCATCGGGCTGCTGCCGTCCTCGCCGCTGGGGCGCGGGGTGCTCACGGGCAAGTACCGGGGCGCCACGACACCGCCGGACTCGCGCGGTGCCTCGGAGCACCTCGCGCCGTTCGTCGCGCCGTATCTGGACGACACGGCGGGGCGCATCGTGGACGCCGTGACGACCGCGGCCGACGGTCTCGCGGTGACGCCGCTCCAGGTGGCGCTGGCCTGGGTCCGCGACCGGCCGGGAGTGGCCGCGCCCATCGTCGGCGCGCGCAACGCGCTGCAGCTCACGGCGGCATTGTCAGTGGAGACCCTTAGTCTTCCTGACGAGATCTGCCGGGCGCTCGACGACGTGTCGGCGCCGGTGCACCGCTATCCCGATCACGACTGGAGCACGCTGTGAGCACGGAGCCGGAGACCACGGAGGACGCCGAGCCGGGGACGCCGACCGGTGGTGCGGAGACCGAGGGGACCCAGGGGGACGCAGCCGGTTCCGGGGAGGTGCCCGAGGGCGGTGGGACCGAGGGGGACGCAGCCGGTTCCGGGGAGGTGCCCGCGGCCGAGGGGGCCGAAGGGGACGCAGCCGCTTCCGGTGAGGTGTCCGAGGCCGAGGCCGAGCTGCGGGCACAGCGGGCCGTGCGGGAGCGTATCGAGCAGCGCAAGGCCGAGAAGAAGGCGCCGATCGAGGCCGGCACCAAGCTGAGCGGCAAGGCCGCCGATCTGCTCGCGGCCGTACGGGCCGTGGAGAGCGGCGAGAAGCCGGTCGCCACGGTGTTCCAGGACCCCGAGCCCGCCCCCCGGCGCTCCGCCCCGGAGCCGGTACGACGGCCGCAGCCCGTGTCGGCCGAGGCCGCCGCCGCGTCGACGGCTCCCGCGCCGGCGGCGGTGCAGGCCGTACGGCAGGTGCTCGGCGAGGGCGGCGCCCCCGAGGTGCTCGCGCCGCAGGTGGCCGCGGCACTCGGCGAGGGCGCGGACGAACAGCTGCGCGCGGATCCCTGGCAGTTGCTGCGGGTCGCCGGCGTGCGGCCCGAGCAGGCCGACGGGTTCGCGCGGGCCCTGCTCGGCGCCGAGTGCGGTCCGGACGACGAGCGGCGGGGCCGGGCCGTCACCGTCTGGCTCCTGGAGCAGGCCGCGCTGGCCGGGCATACCGCCCTGGAGATGCCGGCGCTCCTCGCGGCCCTGGCCCAGCGGGGCGTGCCGGACCCCGACAGCGCCGTGCAGGACGCGATCGCGGAGGGTGACGCGCTGGTCTTCCAGGACGCGCTGGAGGAGACCGGTGCCGCGCCGGCACCGGCCGGGGAAGAGGACACGGAGGAGGACGAGGAGCGTCCGGTCCGTGTCCTGGCCGGGCTTGAGCGGTACGCGCTCGCGGAGGAGAGCCTGGCCGACGGTCTGGCCCGGCTGGTGAACTCGGTGCCCAAGCAGGACGGTTCGGCCGAGGACTGGGAGCGGGTCGCCGCCGCGGCCCAGGGCTCGACGGGTGAGCTGCTCCGCGCGGTCGCCGCTCATGGCCTGGTCCTGCACACCGGGGGCGAGGCCTCCCTGACCGAGCCCGCGGCGCTGCTGACCGCCGCGCACACCCTCGGCCTGCGTGCCTGGGCCGCCACCCACGGCCCGATCGGCCGCACCCGCTTCGCGGCCCTGCTGGGCCGGCAGACAGCGCCCGGCACCCCGTCCACGGACGCCCACTCCCCCGTCGCCCACTCCCCCGTCACCACCGTCGCCGGACTGCTCTCCGGGGCCGAAGGACCTGGCCGGGATGCCGACGGGGCGCTCGACCTCGATCTGCTCGTCGTGCTCGACGCGCCGCAGCTGGATGTCGAGACGGCCGCGCTGCTGACGGAGTCGCTGCCGGACGGGGCGCGGCTGGTGCTGGCCGGGGACCCGGGGGTGCTGTGGTCCGTGGGTCCGGGCCGGGTGTTCGCGGATCTGCTCGCGGCGCGGATCTGCCCGCAGGTCGCCTCGCGGCAGCCGGATCCCGGGCCGCTGGGCGAGCTGGTCTCCGGTATCGGCATCGGCGAGCTGAACCAGGTCGAGGCCCCGGGCAAGGAGGTCGTGATCGTGCCCGTGCGGGACGCCGGCGAGGCCGTGCACCGGACGGTGCAGCTCGTCGTGGACTCGGTGCCGCGGGCGCTCGGCGTACCGGCCGAGGAGACGCGGGTGATCACACCGGGGCACGGCGGCGCCGTCGGCACGCGCGCGCTCAACGCGGCGTTGAAGGAGCGGCTCAATCCGGGCCCGGGCCGCTTCGGCGGCTTCGACCCCGGTGACCGGATCGTCTACTCCCCCGTGCCGGGCCGTGCGCTGCCGGGCCGCGTGGTGAAGGCGGATGCCGAGGGGCTGCACCTGTCGTGCGAGGGCGAGGCTGTCGTCGTCCCGAAGGAGCGGGTGGAGCAGTCCGTACGGCACGGCTGGGCGCTCACCGCGCACCAGGCGGTGGGGAGCCGGTGGCCCGCGGTGGTCGTGGTGCTGCCCGGCGATGCCGCGCAGGCCCTCAGCCGGCCGTGGGTGTACACGGCGTTCGGGCGGGCCGACCGCCATCTGTCCGTCGTGCACGGGGTGGAACAGGCGTTGGCCCGGGCCGTCGCCGAGGTTCCGGCGAAGCCCCGGACGACCCGGCTTCCGGTGCTGCTCGCCCCGCAGATCAGCGGCTGACGACGACGGCGGTGGTCGCGGGGCCTGCCCGTGACCACCGCCGTCGGGTGGCTGACTGACGCGTGCGCTCAGCGGCGGTCCGCGTCCAGCGGCTCCAGGTCCTCGTCCTCGTCCAGGTCGGTGTCGAGGTCCTCCTCCAGCTCCTCCGCGCCGTCGTCATCGTCATCGTCATCGACGCCGATCTCGTCGTCGAACACGGCACTGACGTCGAAGCGGCAGACCACGCTCTGCGGATCGACCTGCTCGAACGGCGCCTCCAGCCACTCGCCGGGGTCGGCCGGTTCCTCCGCCGCCGTCACCCAGAGCGTGGAGTCGCCCTCCTCCAGCCCGAACTCCTTGTGCCGCGAGGCGATCTCGTCGGGTTCGAACTCGCCGAAGAGGAGGCCGAGCGCACCATGGATCGTCCCGGAGGCGGCCGGGCCGTCCTCACCCTCCGCGGCCTCGATCCGCTGCGCCTGCGCGAGCAGCCGCTGCGGCTCGGCCACCGCGTAGTCGCGGCGGATCAGTACGCTCAGCGCGTTCGGTTCCTCGGGCCCGGTGTACGGGGGCAGCGCGTCCTCCGTACCGGGGATCTCGAAGGGTGTGACCTCGTCGTAACGGTCGTAGAGCAGTTCGTCGTACACCTCTGCGGCCGCGGCCAGCTGGTTGAACGCCTCGTAGACGGCCGGGTCGTCCTCCCCCGACCTGCGTTCCACCGCGGCCAGGTGGCGGTCGAGCGCGGTCTTGACCGCCTCGGCGGCGGCACGTACCTCGGCAGCAGTGGGCTGCGCAGCATCAGACATAGTGCAGACGCTATCCGTACCAGGCCCCAGCCCGCACAATAGATGCGATGCCGGAATACGAATTTGTCGACGTGTACGTACCGCGCGGGGTCTCCCGCAAGGAGACGGCACGTCTGCTGACGGACCATGCCGAGTACGGACACTGGGAGTTGTACCGTCTGAGCCTGCTGCGCGACGGCAGCCGCAAGGTGCGGTTGCGCCGGCGGATCATCCGTCAGGTGCGGGCCACGTGGTGAGCTGAGACGGGGCACGGGGAGAAGGCACACACGGGAGCGGGCCCCGCATCGGCGGGGCCCGCTCCGTTTTCCGGGGCTGTCAGGCCCATCGGGCTGTCAGGCCGAGGTGCGCGCCTTGCGGTAGAGGATCGAGCCCGCGAGCAGCGCGCCCGCGCCGGCCGGCAGGGCGAGGCCGAGCGGCAGGTCGCTGCCGGTGCTGGCGAGCTGGGCGTCGCCCTTGGGCTGGGTGACGAACTGGCTGCCCGGCTTGTTGCCGTGCGAGGAGCCGCCCGGCGTCTCGGTGTACGCACCGGGCGGCGTGCCCGGGGTGCCGGGGCCGCCCAGGTCACCCGGGCCGCCGGGGCTGCCCGGGTTCCCGGGATCGCCCGGATCACCGGGGTTGCCCGGGTTTCCGGGGTCACCCGGGTTGCCGGGGTTGCCCGGGTCACCCGGCTGTCCCGGGTTCTCGTTGCCGCCGCCGGGCGGGTTGGCGTGGTGCCCGCCGGAGCCGCCGTTCGCGCAGTCGTCGCCCGTGCTGGAGTTGCCGACGCCGACGACGTCGACGCTGTTGCCGCAGACGTTCACCGGCACGTGGATCGGCGCCTGGACGTGGTTGCCCGAGCCGACGCCCGGCGAGTCGCCGGCGTGGCCGCCCGCGTGCGAGCCGTCGTGGCCGCCTGAATCGCCGTGTCCCTCCGACGACGATCCACCGTCCTGGTTGGCACACGAGTTGCCCACCGACGGGTTGAGGACACCGATCACGTTGACCGTGTTCCCGCACACGTTGACCGGCGCGTGCACCGGCGCCTGCACCGAGTTCCCGGACAGCACGCCGGGCGAGCCGGAACCGGAGCCCTGTGCGCCCGAGGCGGCGTGAGCGGAGCCGCCCGCGGCGGCGATCACGCCGGTCGCGGCCGCCACGGTCATCAGACCCTTGCGGGTGACCTGTCGCATTCCTGAATACCTGCCTTCGACCTGTCTCGAATTCTTCTCGAATTCCTCGAAAGAAGCGTTCGGTCCCGGAGCGCATGGCATGCGCTCCGGGACCGATGGCTTTGGACTCCCCTCAACGAGGGGGAAGCGTCACTTGTTGACGCAGGTGTTGCCGAAGGCGGGGTTCAGCAGCCCGATCACGGAGACCGTGTTGCCGCAGACGTTCACCGGGACGTGAACGGGGGCCTGAATGACGTTGCCGGACACGACACCCGGGGAGTGCGCGGCGGCACCCTGGGCACCCGAGTCGGCGACGGCCAGACCCGCGCCCGCGAGAACCAGCCCACCGGTGGCAGCCGCAGCAGCGACGACCTTCTTGATCATTATTATCCTCCTAGTTGGCAAAGCGACCAATCTTGCGATCGCATTACCTGTAACGAGGAGGGAGTAATGAGGCTACGAGCTTATGGTCGCATTCACCCTTCCCAGTCGATCTCGCACATCCGGCCGAATAGCGATGTTTCGCAGGGGCGGTTTCAGGATGCGTCGATGAACCGGTCGAGCACCCGCACGCCGAACTTCAGGCCCTCCACCGGCACCCGCTCGTCCACGCCGTGGAACATGCCGGCGAAGTCCAGCTCCGGCGGCAGCTTCAGCGGCGCGAAGCCGAAGCCCCGGATGCCCAGGTCGTCGAAGGACTTCGCGTCCGTCCCGCCGGAGAGCATGTAGGGGATCGCCTTGGCGGTCGGGTCCTCGGCCAGCAGCGACGACTGCATCGCCTCCACGAGCGCCCCGTCGAAGGTGGTCTCGACGGCCTTGTCGGCGTGGACGTCCTCGCGCCGCACCTTGGGGCCGAGGATGCGGTCGAGGTCGGCGAGGAACTCGTCCTCGAACCCGGGCAGGAAGCGGCCGTCGACGTGGGCGGTCGCCTCGCCCGGGATGACGTTGACCTTGTAGCCGGCGCCGAGCTGCGTGGGATTGGCCGTGTTGCTCAGGGTCGCGCCGATGAGCTTGGCGATGCCCCCCAGCTTCGCGAGGGTCGACTCCATGTCCTCCGGGTCGAGTTCGGTGCCGAACGCGTCACCGAGCTCGTCGAGGAAGGCGCGGGTGGTCTTGGTGACCCGCACCGGGAACTTGTGCCGCCCCAGCCGCGCGACGGCCTCCGACAACTCGGTGATCGCGTTGTCCCGGTGGATCATCGATCCGTGCCCGGCCGTGCCGGCCACGGTGAGCTTCATCCAGTGCATGCCCTTCTCGGCCGTCTGGATCAGGTACAGCCGCCGCTCCTCGCTCACGGTGAACGAGAATCCGCCCACCTCACTGATCGCCTCGGTGACGCCCTCGAAGAGGTCCCGGTGGTTGTCGACGAGGTAGCGGGCCCCGTACGTGCCGCCCGCCTCCTCGTCCGCGAGGAACGCGAGGACGATGTCGCGCGGCGGCTTGCGCCCGCTGCGCAGCCGGTCCCGGACGACCGCGAGGGTCATCGCGTCCATGTCCTTCATGTCGACGGCACCGCGGCCCCACACGCAGCCGTCGGCGATCTCACCGGAGAAGGGGTGGTGGGTCCAGTCGTCGGCGTTGGCGGGTACGACGTCGGTGTGGCCGTGGATGAGGAGCGCCGGCCGGGAGCGGTCCTCGCCCTCGATCCGGGCCACCGTGGAGGCGCGGCCCGGGTGCGACTCGAAGATCTGCGGTTCGAGCCCCACCTCGGCGAGCTTCTCGGCGACGTACTCCGCCGCCTTGCGCTCGCCCGGACCCGAGTGGTCGCCGTAGTTGCTGGTGTCGATCTGGATCAGCTCGCGGCAGAGGTCCACGACCTCGTCCTCGCCGGTGACGTTCCTGGCCGTGTCCGTCTCGCTCACGTGCTTCCTCCCGGTGTCACTGCTGGTGGGTCCCCCTCATCCTCCCTCTCCCCGGCCCGCACCCCAAGACCGGTCCCGGCCCGTCACACGCCGTTCACGCCCGGCCGGGTGCGGGCGGGGGGTGATCGGCCACCCCCGAGAGCCTGGTAATGTTTACGTCGTCGCCACGGGGAGGACCCGCGCGACAGACACCTTGTCCGGGTGGCGGAATGGCAGACGCGCTAGCTTGAGGTGCTAGTGCCCTTTATCGGGCGTGGGGGTTCAAGTCCCCCCTCGGACACAGATGGAAAAGCCCCTCTCGTCGAGGGGCTTTTCGTCGTTTGCGGGGACGCTCTTCGAGGGTGGCCGGGGGAAATGTGGGCGACATCTCGCCAGGCCGGGAGAAGCACAGGTGGGAGCCGGGGCTCCGGGCCTCCGGGCCGTCTCGCGTTTGCCTCCCAGTGGCGGACATGACAGGGCGAAGTCACCCGACCACTAGAGTATTGGGCTTGTTCGCACCGGAACGGAACATCCCCAGGCAGACCTGCGGGCCCACCGGCGCCCCGGATGACCGGGTTCGAGACTCGAGGATCCGATGGCCGCCCTGCACGAAAGCCCTGACCTCACCGTGCTGGACCAGGAGTCGGGCACAGCTCTGAACGACGTGGCCCGTTTCTCCGCCGGTCCCGCGGCCTCCCCCCGCACCCTGGTCGACATCTTCGAGGCGTCCGTACGTTCGTACCCGGACGAGCCCGCGCTCGACGACGGCCGCCGGCTGCTCACCTACCGCGCACTGGCGGTCGAGGTGGAGCACCTGCGGCGGCGGCTGGCCGCCGTGGACGTCGGGCTCGGGGACCGCGTCGGTGTCCGGGTCCCGTCGGGCACCAACGACCTGTACGTGGCGATCCTCGCGGTGCTGGCCGCCGGTGCCGCGTACGTGCCCGTGGACGCCGAGGACCCCGACGAGCGGGCCGGTCTGGTCTTCGGCGAGGCCGGGGTGCGGGTGGTCGTCGGGGCCGGTCACGAGCTGACTGTCGGCAATGCCCCCGGTCATGCCGCCGCCCGGCCCGGTGTCGGGCACGACGCGTGGATCATCTTCACCTCCGGCTCCACCGGGAAGCCCAAGGGCGTGGCCGTCAGCCACCGCAGCGCCGCGGCCTTCGTGGACGCGGAGGCCGCCCTGTTCCTGACCGACGAGCCGATCGGGCCCGGTGACCGGGTCATGGCGGGGTTGTCCGTCGCGTTCGACGCGTCCTGTGAGGAGATGTGGCTGGCGTGGCGGTACGGCGCCTGCCTGGTGCCGGTGCCGCGCTCGCAGGTCAGGAGCGGTGCCGATCTCGGGCTCTGGCTGGTCGAGCAGGAGATCACCGTCGTGTCCACCGTGCCGACGCTGGCGGCGCTGTGGGAGCCGGAGACACTCAACGACGTACGCCTGCTGATCTTCGGCGGGGAGGCGTGCCCTCCCGAGCTGGCGCAGCGTTTGGTGACCGAGGGGCGCGAGGTGTGGAACACCTACGGGCCGACCGAGGCCACCGTCGTGGCGTGCGCGTCGCTGATGAGCGGCGAGGAGCCGATCCGGATCGGGCTGCCGCTGGACGGCTGGGAGCTGGCCGTCGTGGACGAGGCCGGGGAGCCCGTGCCGATGGGCGGCAGTGGACAGCTGGTGATCGGCGGGGTCGGACTCGCCCGGTATCTCGACGCCGGGAAGGACGCGGAGAAGTACGCACCGCTTCAGTCGCTGGGCTGGGAGCGGGCGTACCGCAGCGGTGACCTGGTGCGGGCCGAGCCGGAGGGGCTGGTCTTCCTGGGGCGGGCCGACGAGCAGATCAAGCTCGGCGGGCGCCGTATCGAGCTCGGCGAGGTGGACGCGGCGCTTCAGGCGCTGCCCGGGACGGCCGGCGCCGCCGCCGCGGTGCGGACGGCCCGCAGCGGCAACCAGCTCCTCGTCGGCTACGTCGTCACCCAGGACGGCTGGGACCACTCGGCGGCCGTCGAGCGACTGCGCGCCGAACTGCCGGCGGCTCTGGTGCCGTTGCTCGCGCCGGTCGACGAGCTGCCGACCCGTACGTCGGGCAAGGTGGACCGGGACGCGCTGCCCTGGCCGCTGGACGGACTGGAGACCAGCGGCCCGGCCGAGCGCCTGTACGGCACCGAGGCCTGGCTCGCCGAGCAGTGGACGGACGTCCTCGGCATTCCGGTGACGTCGGCCTCCGACGACTTCTTCGTGATCGGTGGGGGCAGTCTGGCCGCCGCCCAGCTGACGACGAGGCTGCGCACGCGCTATCCGAGCGCCGCCGTCCTCGACGTCTACCAGCGGCCCGTCCTGCGGAAACTGGCCCGGCATCTGGAGGAGTCGGCGCAGGACGACGGGGTCCGGCGGGTCGTGGCGCCGGTACCGAGGCGTGCCCAGCTCGTCCAGCTCCTGGTGTTGGTTCCGCTCTTCACGCTGCTCGGGCTGCGCTGGACCGTGGTGCTCGCCGCGCTCGGGAACGTGCTGCCCGCCTACTCCTGGCTGCCGACGGCACCCTGGTGGCTCGTCGCGGCCGGCGCCGTGCTGCTGTTCAGCCCGCCCGGGCGCCTCGCGCTCGCCGCGGGCGGGGCGCGCTGGCTGCTGCGGGGGGTGCGGCCGGGCCGGTACCCGCGCGGCGGGAGCGTCCATCTGCGGCTGTGGACGGCCGAGCGGCTGGCCGAGTTCAGCGGGGCGACGTCGCTGACCGGGTCCTGGCTCGAACGGTACGCGCGAGCGCTGGGCGCCAAGGTGGGGCAGGACGTGGACCTGCACTCGCTGCCGCCGGTCACCGGCATGCTCAAGCTGGGCCGGGGCGCGGCCGTCGAGTCGGAGGTGGACCTGTCCGGGTACTGGCTGGACGGCGACCGGCTGGAGATCGGGCCGGTGAAGGTGGGCGCGCACGCCGTCGTCGGCACACGCAGCATGCTCTTCCCGGGCGCGCGGGTGGGCAAGCGGGCCGAGGTGGCGCCCGGTTCGGCGGTCACGGGACAGATTCCCACCGGGCAGCGGTGGGCGGGCGCGCCCGCGGTCAAGCTGGGCCGGGCCAAGCGCAACTGGCCCAAGGAGCTGCCCGGGCGGGGCGCGTACTGGCGGGTGATGTACGGCGTGACGGGTTTCGCGCTGACCGCGTTGCCGGTGGTCTCGGCTGCTGCCGCGCTGCTGGTGGCGGGGCTGTTCGTCGGTCCGCACGCCGGGTTCGGTGCGGCCCTGCGGAGTGCTGTCGTCGCGCTGGTGCCGGCGACGCTCGCGTTCGGGCTGGCGTACGCGCTGCTGCTCGTGGCCGCCGTACGGCTGCTGAGCCTGGGGCTGCGGGAGGGCACGCACGCCACGCACAGCCGGGTGGGCTGGCAGGCCTGGACCGTGACACAGCTGATGGACCGGTCGCGGGACATGCTGTTCCCGCTGTACGCGGGACTGGTCACGCCGGTGTGGCTGCGGCTGCTCGGGATGCGGATCGGGCGGCGGGCCGAGGTGTCCACCGTGCTGGCCCTGCCCAGCCTGACCACGGTCGGCGAGGGCGCGTTCCTGGCGGACGACACGCTGACCGCGCCGTACGAGCTCGGTGGCGGCTGGCTGCGGGTCGGGCGCGCGGAGATCGGTCGGCGGGCCTTTCTGGGCAACTCGGGGATGACCGCGCCGGGGCGGAGCGTGCCGGACGGTGGACTGGTGGGTGTGCTGTCGGCGACGCCGAAGAAGGCCAAGAAGGGCAGCTCGTATCTGGGACTGCCACCGGTGCGGCTGCCGCGTGCCGCGTCGGGCGGCGACCAGAGCCGGACCTACGACCCGCCCGCGCGGCTGCTGTGGGCGCGCGGACTGGTGGAGCTCTGCCGGATCGTGCCGGTGTTCTGCTCGGCGGCCCTGGCGGTGGGGACGGCGGCGGCCCTGTGCGCGCTCGGCGGGTGGGCTCCCCTTCTGTCCGGTCTGGTGCTGCTGGGGGCGGGCTGCGCGGCGGGGCTCGTCTCGATCGCGGCCAAGTGGCTGCTCGTGGGACGGCATCGCGCCGGCGAGCACCCTTTGTGGAGCTCCTTCGTGTGGCGCAACGAGCTGGCGGACACCTTCGTCGAGGTGCTGGCGGTGCCGTGGCTGGCCGGTGCGGTGCGGGGCACACCGCTGATGTCGGCGTGGCTGCGGGGGCTCGGTGCGCACATCGGCCGGGGTGTGTGGGTCGACAGCTACTGGCTGCCGGAGACGGACCTGGTGACGCTCGGGGACGCGGCGACCGTGAACCGGGGCTGTGTGCTCCAGACCCACCTCTTCCACGACCGGATCTTGCGGACGGATACTGTGGTGCTCCGTGAGGGCGCCACTCTGGGCCCGGGCGGAATCGTCCTGCCCGGCAGCACCGTCGGGGCCCGCACCACGCTGGGTCCGGCGTCCCTGGTGATGGCCGCGGAGTCCGTGCCCGACGACACGCGCTGGCTGGGCAACCCGATCGAGGCATGGCGTCGCTAGGCGGGCCCTCCGCGGGGCCGGGGGCCGATGGACGTCATACGAGCGCAGTGCAGGGAGCGGACGCAACAGTGGCGGTTCAGCAGTCAGTGGGTCAGGACCCGTACTTCCCGGGCAACGGTGACATCCGGTACCGGGTGCATCGCTACGAGCTCACGCTGGACTACCGGCCCGCGCCGAACCGGCTGTCGGGAACAGCGCGGATCAACGCCATCGCGGGCCGTGGCCAGCTCACCGAGTTCCAGCTGAACCTCGCGGATTTCCGGGTGGGCCGGGTGAGGGTCGACGGCCGTGCGGCGCACTACACGCACCGGGGCGGCAAGTTGCGCGTCCGCCCCGCGAAGCCGCTGCGCGCCGGTGCCGCGTTCACCGTCGAGGTGCACTGGTCGGGGAACCCCCGGCCGGTGAGCAGCCCCTGGGGCGGCCTCGGCTGGGAGGAGTTGGAGGACGGGGCGCTGGTGGCGAGCCAGCCGGTCGGGGCGCCGTCGTGGTACCCGTGCAACGACCGGCCCGCCGACAAGGCCTCGTACCAGATCTCGGTCACGACGCCGTCGGCCTACGCGGTGGTGGCCGGTGGACGCCTGCTCACCCGCACGACGAAGGCCTCGACGACCACCTGGGTGTACGAGCAGGCGGCGCCGACCTCCAGCTATCTGGTGGGGCTGTCGATCGGGAAGTACGAGACCGTACTGCTGGGCGACCCCGGCCCGGGCGGGGTGCCGCAGCACGGGCACATTCCGGCGCACCTGCTCCCCCGGTTCTCCCGGGACTTCGCACGGCAGCCCGCGATGATGGACCTGTTTCAGGAATTGTTCGGGCCGTACCCGTTCGACGAGTACGCGGTCGTCGTGACCGAGGAGGAGCTCGACGTCCCCGTCGAGGCGCAGGGGTTGTCGCTGTTCGGGTCCAACCACGTGGACGGGGCGCGGGGTTCGGAGCGGCTGGTCGCGCACGAGCTGGCGCACCAGTGGTTCGGCAACAGCGTGTCCATCGCCGACTGGCGGCAGATCTGGCTGAACGAGGGGTTCGCGAAGTACGCCGAGTGGCTGTGGTCGGAGCGCTCGGGAGGCCGCGGCGCCCGGCAACTGGCCGCCGCCGCGCACCGGTCGCTGTCCGCGCTGCCGCAGGACCTCCGGCTCGCCGATCCGGGGCGGAAGTCGATGTTCGACGACCGTCTCTACCAGCGCGGCGGCCTCACCCTGCACGCGGTGCGGTGCGCCCTGGGCGACGACGCTTTCTTCCGCATGCTGCGCGGGTGGGCGGGGCTGTACCGGGGCGGGGCGGTGACGACGGCGGCCTTCACCGCGCACGTGGCGCGGTTCGCGGACGAGTCGCTGGACGAGCTGTTCGACGCGTGGGTGTACGGGACGGCGCTGCCGCCACTGCCCTCGTCCGGGACGAGTGCGGCTGTCTAGGACAATGACCGGTATGAGTACGCGTTCCTGCCCGTGCGGGCTGCCCCAGGCCTACGAGGCGTGCTGCGGCCGCTACCACTCCGGAACCGCCGCCACGCCGACCGCCGAGGCGCTGATGCGGTCGCGGTACAGCGCCTTCGTGAAGGGGGACGCCGGGTACCTGCTGCGGACGTGGCATCCGCGGACGCGGCCCGGGACGCTGGAGCTGGATCCGCGGACGCGGTGGGCCGGGCTGGAGATCCTGGACACGAGTGACGGGTCGGCGTTCCACTCCGGCGGGACCGTGGAGTTCCGGGCGTCGTACCGGGGCGGCTCGCTGCACGAGCGGAGCCGGTTCGAGCGGGTCGACGGGGCCTGGGTGTACGTCGACGGGGAGTTTCTGCCGTAGTTGCTGCTACGGCGCCAGGATGTCGAGTTCCTGGAGGGCGCCGACCGTGATCTCGCGGGTCAGTGCCTCCGCGCGGACCGCGTCGCCCGCGCGGACCGCCTCGGCGACCTGGACGTGCAGGGTGACGGCGGCCGGGTCGGGGTCCTCGAACATCACGTCATGGTGGGTGCGGCCGGCCAGGACCTCGGCGACGACGTCGCCGAGGCGGGCGAACATCTCGTTGCCGGAGGCGTCCAGGACGACGCGGTGGAAGGCCATGTCGTGGACGAGGTACTCCTCCAGCTTGTGACCGCGTGAGTTGGCGACCATGCCGAGGGCGCACTGGGTGAGTTCGGCGCACTGCTCGGAGGTGGCGTGGCGGGCGGCGAGGCCCGCGGCGACCGGTTCGATCGCCGAGCGCAGGACCGTGAGGGAGCGCAGTTGCCGGGCGCGGTCCTTGCCGGCCAGGCGCCAGCGGATGACCTGCGGATCGTAGACGTTCCACTCCGACGCCGGGCGGACCGTCACGCCCACGCGGCGGCGGGACTCGACCAGGTGCATGGACTCCAGGACGCGGACCGCCTCGCGCATCACCGAGCGTGACACGTCGAAGCGCTGGGCGAGCTCGTCCGTGCGCAGGACACTGCCCGGCGGGTATTCGCCGGCCGTGATCTCGGGGCCGAGGGTGTCCAGTACGCGGCCGTGCAGCCCCCGGCCCGGTGTGCTCATGCACTCAGCGTACGGGGTAGATCACGGAGACAAAAAGTCAGACTTATTCATCACGGACCCTTGAATTCGTCGTACCTAATGGGTTTCAGTTGCGTCGACATCACGTGTCGACGGAGACAGCAGACAGTGAGGCAGCGATGAACACCCCCCATGTCGTCGTGGTCATGGGCGTCGCCGGCACCGGCAAGACCACCATCGGTCCCCTGCTCGCGGCCCGGCTCGGCGTTCCGTACGCCGAGGGCGACGACTTCCACCCGCAGGCCAACATCGACAGGATGTCGGCCGGTACCCCGCTCACCGACGAGGACCGCCGGCCCTGGCTGGACGCCATCGGCGCGTGGGCGCACGGGCGGGCAGGGCTCGGCGGGGTGGTCAGCTGCTCGGCACTGAAGCGGTCGTACCGCGACCGGCTGCGGGCCGCCGCGCCCGGTGTGGTCTTCGTGCATCTCACGGGTGACCGCGCGCTCATCGAGGACCGGATGTCGCACCGGCAGGGGCACTTCATGCCCACGGCGCTGCTCGACTCCCAGTTCGCCACGCTCCAGCCCCTCCAGGCGGACGAGGCCGGGGTCGACGTGGACGTCTCGGGCGGTCCGGAGGAGATCACCGAGCGGGCGGCGCTCGCCCTGGTGGACCTCCCCGAGTCCGTCCGGTAACACCTGACGGGCCCCCTTCCCTCTCCCCTCCTCCCCTCCTACGCAAGGGAACCCACCCCGTGACCAGACTCAGCGTCGAGATGCTGGCAGCGGACGCACCCGAGCCGATCACCTCGGCCGGCCACGCTCAGCTGGGCATCGCCGTCCTGGCGGGCATCGCCGTCATCGTCCTGCTCATCACCAAGTCCAAGTTGCACGCCTTCCTGGCGCTGACCATCGGGTCGCTGGCGCTCGGCGCGATCGCCGGGGCGCCGCTGGACAAGGTCCTCACCAGCTTCAGCACCGGCCTCGGCACCACGGTCGCCGGCGTCGGTGTGCTGATCGCCCTCGGCGCGATGCTCGGCAAGATGCTCGCCGACTCCGGGGGCGCCGACCAGATCGTCGACACCATCCTGGCGAAGGCCGGCGGGCGGTCGATGCCGTGGGCGATGGTGCTCATCGCCTCGGTGATCGGGCTGCCGCTGTTCTTCGAGGTCGGCATCGTGCTGCTGATCCCGGTGGTGCTGATGGTCGCCAAGCGCGGCAACTACTCGCTGATGCGGATCGGCATCCCCGCGCTCGCAGGCCTGTCGGTGATGCACGGCCTGGTGCCGCCGCACCCCGGTCCGCTGGTCGCGATCGACGCGGTCCAGGCCGACCTCGGGGTGACACTCGCCCTCGGTGTCCTCGTCGCCATACCCACGGTGATCATCGCCGGTCCGCTGTTCTCGCGGTACGCGGCCCGCTGGGTGGACGTCCCCGCCCCGGACCGCATGATTCCGCAGCGCGCCTCGGAGGACCTGGAGAAGCGTCCCGGCTTCGGCGCCACGCTGTTCACGGTCCTGCTGCCGGTGATCCTGATGCTCGCCAAGGCGCTGGTCGACATCGTCGTGGACGACCCGGAGAACCTGGTCCAGCGCGTCTTCGACGTGATCGGCGCGCCGATGATCGCGCTGCTCGCCTCGGTGCTGGTCGGCATCTTCACGCTGCTGCGGCCCGCCGGGTTCTCCAAGGAGCGGATCTCACCGCTCGTCGAGAAGAGCCTCGCGCCGATCGCGGGCATCCTGCTGATCGTCGGCGCGGGCGGCGGCTTCAAGCAGACGCTGATCGACACCGGGGTGGGCCAGATGGTCCTGGACATCTCCAAGGACTGGTCGATTCCCGCGCTGCTGCTGGCCTGGCTGATCGCGGTGGCGATCCGGCTGGCGACCGGTTCGGCGACGGTGGCGACGGTCTCGGCCGCCGGTCTCGTCGCCCCGCTCGCGGCCGACATGTCGACCACGCACGCGGCCCTGCTGGTCCTCGCCATCGGCGCCGGCTCGCTGTTCTTCAGCCATGTCAACGACGCCGGGTTCTGGATGGTGAAGGAGTACTTCGGGCTGAGTGTCGGCCAGAACATCAAGACCTGGTCGGTCATGGAGACGATCATCTCGGTGGTCGCCGGCGGCATCGTCCTGCTGTTGTCCCTCGTGATCTAGGAGTGCCACGGCCATGACGGCTCACCCCCTCTTCGACATCAGCGGCCGTACGGCGCTGGTGACCGGCTCCAGCCGGGGCATCGGACTCGCCCTCGCCCGTGGTCTGGCGGAGGCCGGCTGCACGGTCGTCCTGAACGGACGCGACAAGGACCGGCTCGCCGAGGCCGCCGCGGGGTTGCCGGGCGACCGCGTGCACACGGCGGCGTTCGACGTGACCGACGGATCGTCCGTGGCGGACGGCATCGCGGGCGTCGAGGAGCGGATAGGCCCGCTCGACATCCTCGTCAACAACGCGGGCATGCAACTGCGCGCACCGCTGCTGGAGTTCACCGACTCCGACTGGCACCGGATCCTGGACACCAACCTGACCAGTGCGTTCCTGGTCGGCCGGGAAGCCGCGCGCCGGATGACGGAACGCGGCCACGGCAAGATCATCAACATCTGCTCGTTGCAGAGCGAGGTGGCACGGCCCGGGATCGCGCCGTACGCCGCGACCAAGGGCGCGCTGAAGATGCTCACCAAGGGCATGTGCGCGGACTGGGGTCCGAGCGGGGTGCAGGTCAACGGGCTCGGCCCGGGCTACATCGAGACGGAGCTGACACGGCCGCTGGTCGAGGACGAGGAGTTCAGCGCCTGGGTGCGGCGGCGCACCCCGGCCGGCCGCTGGGGTCGCACCGAGGACCTGGTGGGCGGGGTGCTGTTCCTCGCCTCCCCGGCGGCCGACTTCGTCAGCGGGCAGGTGCTGTATGTCGACGGCGGTATGACGAGCGTGTTGTGACCACCTGCCGGGAGGCTGTGATGCTGGGTTGTGTGATCCACGGTCAGGGTGACCTGCGCGTGGCGCAGTTGCCGGTTCCCGAGCCCGGGCCGGGGCAGGCGCTGGTCGCCGTCCGCTACGGCGGGGTGTGCGGGTCCGATCTGCATTACTGGCGGCACGGCGGGGTCGGGGACTTCCGGCTCCGGGAGCCGATGGTGCTCGGGCACGAGGTCGTCGGGACGGTGGTCGGGTACGGCGCCGGCGCGTCGGGGCCGGCTCCGGGTGCCGCTGTCGCCGTGCATCCGGCGACGCCGTGCGGGGTGTGTCCGGAGTGCGCGGACGGTCGGCGGAACGTCTGCCGGGACACGCGGTATCTGGGCAGCGCGGCGCGCTTTCCGCATGTGCAGGGAGGGTTCGCGGCGCAGGTGGTCGTGCCCTGCGACCAGGTGCGGGCGTTGCCGGACGGTCTGGGGCTGCGCCGGGCCGCGCTCGCCGAGCCGCTGTCCGTCGCCCTGCACGCGGTGGGGCGGGCCGGGGAGGTGGCCGGACGGCACGTCCTGGTGACCGGGGCCGGGCCCATCGGCTGTCTCGTGGTCGCGGCGGCGAAGGCGGCCGGGGCGGCGCGGGTGACTGTCACGGATCTGCTGCCCGAGGCGCTGGAGTATGCCCGGATCGCGGGTGCCGGGACTCTCGTACGGGCCGATGATCCTGACGCCCCGGGGTGGCCTTCCGAAGTGGACGTCGCGATCGAGGCGTCCGGAGTGGCTGCCGGGCTGGACACGTGTCTGCGGCGCGTGCGGCGGGGTGGGGTCGTCGTGCAGTTGGGGATGCTGCCGGCGGGGCACAGTGCGTTCGCGGGGAACCTGGTGGTGAGTCGGGAGATCGAGCTGCGGGGGGCGTTTCGGTTCGACGGTGAGTTCGATCAGGCGTTGGTGGTGCTGGCGGGAGAGGCTGCGTTCGACGGGCTGATCAGTGCGGTGGTGTCTGTGAGGGAGGCCGAGTCCGCCTTTGCCCTGGCTGCTGATCGGAGTCGGTCCTGCAAGGTGCTGTTGGATTTCGCCCTGGCGCCGTAGGGGCTGTGGTGGCTGGGCGGGTGCGGGTGCGTTGGGGTTGATCGCGCAGTTCCCCGCGCCCCTGGGGCCTCAGCGTCGTAGGGGTGTCGTGGTCGGGCGGGTGCGGGTGCGTTGTGGCTTGTCGCGCAGTTCCCCGCGCCCCTGAAAGGGGCCTACTGGCGCCATAGAGGGTGCTGTTGGTCTGCCCAGTCTCTGCTCACCGAGCCCGTGCGCATGCCTCTCCTGGATTCCGGGTCCGCCAGTGCCATGCCGATGTGGCCTGCCAGGACTATGCCGATGGTCAGGGCCAGCCAGTCGTGGACGAACGTCGCGCTGGTGCGCCAGAGGAGGGGGGTGAGGTGGGTGAACCACATCATGAGGCCGGTGCCGAGCATGACGAGGGTGGCGGCGGCGATCCAGGACGCGTAGAGCTTCTGGCCGGCGTTGAACTTGCCCGCGGGGCGGGAGGCGTGGCGCTTGTCGCGGTGGAGGGCGGCGCGCAGCCAGGTTCGGTCGTGTGGGCCGAAGCGGTTGAGGTGGCCGAGGTCGGTGCGGAAGGCGCGGGAGGCGAGGCCCGCCAGGACCGGGACGGGCAGGGCGAGGCCGGTCCATTTGTGCAGGGTGACGACGAGGGCGCGGCGGCCTACGAGTTCGGCGAGCTGGGGAACGTAGAGGCAGGCCGCCGTCAGTACGCAGACGCCCATGAGCGCGGCCGTCGTGCGGTGCACCCAGCGCTCGGTCCGGCTGAAGCGCCTGACAGCGACCGCGGTGTCAGGTCGTGGGCTCATCGTCACGTCCGTTCGAGCGGCCCACCCAGGCGTCGACGTCGTAGCCGCGCTCCTCCCAGTAGCCCGGACGGACCTCGTCGGTGACGGTGATGCCGGAGAGCCACTTGGCGGACTTGTAGAAGTACATGGGTGCGACGTAGAGGCGGACGGGGCCGCCGTGGGAGTGGCTGAGATCCTTGTCCTGCATGCGCAGAGCGACCAGGACGTCGGCGCGGCGGGCCTGGGCGAGGGTGAGGCTCTCGGTGTAGGTGCCGTCGAAGCAGGTGAAGCGGATGGCCTTGGCCGTGGGGCGGACCCCGGCGGCGTCGAGCAGCCGGGACAGGCGTACACCCTCGAAGGGGGTGTCGGGGACGCGCCAGCCGGTGACGCACTGGACGTCGCGGACCAGGCGGGTCTGCGGCAGGGCTTTGAGGTCGGTCAGGGTGTACGTCGTGGGGCGGTCGACCAGACCGTCGATCTTCAGGCGGTAGGTGTCGGCGTTCTTGTGCGGGACGGACGAGGCGACCGAGTAGTAGCGGAAGCCGCCGCCGTTCGGGAGCAGTCCGGTCAGGCCGGTGGGGTCCTTGTCGGCGGCGCCGCCGAGGAAGCCCTCCAGACCGCGTTGGAGCTGGGGCGCGGCGACCACGCCGAGGGCGCCCAGGCCGAGGGTGCCGAGGAAGACGCGGCGGCCGACCGGGGTGCCCCGCTGTTCGGGGTGTCCGTCGTTCATGCCCTCATGTACGTCCTCGTTCACGTTCTCATTCGAACACCCGCGGCCCCGTCAGGACAGGGATCGCGGGTGCTCGTCAGAGTTCCGTAACCACTTCTTACGCGGCCGGGGTCAGGAGGACGCCGCCTTCTCCAGCTGGAACGCCTCGTTGCCGAGCCCGATCCGGGCGTGCTTCTCGGGGGCGCGGGCGCGCAGCACCAGGCCCAGGGCCAGGCCGGCGGCCAGGGCGAGCCCGATGACACCGGGCAGCACCCAGCTCAGCGAGGAGCCCGGGCCGGCGCCGACGAGGACCTCGAAGTCCTTCACCGTGTAGCCGGCGATCACGAGCAGGGCGAGGCCCGCCAGCGCGGAGGTGACCAGCCGCCAGGCCTGGGCGCCCGCGGCACCCCGGCGGACGAAGAAGACGACGACCGACAGGGAGGCAGCCGCCATCAGGACGATCACGCCGAGGGCGCCGATGTTGCCGAACCAGGTGAACAGCTGCAGGACGGGCGCGGTCGGGTCGCCGGCCGGTTTGTCGTCGGCGACCGCGAAGGCGACCACGACCACCACGGCCACGGCGGTCTGGAGCAGCGAGCCGGTGCCGGGAGCGCCGCTGGTGCCGCTGGTGCGGCCGAAGGCGGCGGGCAGCAGACCCTCGCGGCCCATGGCGAAGGCGTAGCGGGCGACGACGTTGTGGAAGCTGAGCAGGGCGGCGAACATGCCGGTGACGAACAGGACGTGCAGGACGTCCGTGAACGTGCCGCCGAGGCGGGACTCGGTGAGGAAGAACAGCAGGCCGGCGCTCTGCTTCCGGGCCGTGCCGACGATCGCGGAGGGGCCGGTGGCGACGGTGAGGGCCCAGCTGCTCAGCGCGAAGAAGACGGCGACCCCGCCGACGGCGAGGAACATCACGCGCGGCACCAGGACCTGCGGCCGGCTGGTCTCCTCGGCGTACACGGGTGCCTGCTCGAAGCCGAGGAACGCGGCGACGCAGAAGCACAGCGCGGTGCCGACGCCCGCGCCGGTGAGGGTGTCCGGGTTGAAGGCGTGCAGTGAGAGGCCTTCCTTGCCGGGTTCGGCGAGGGCGGCGACGTCGAAGACGACGACGAGGAGCACCTCGATGACCAGCAGGACGCCGAGCACGCGCGCGTTGACGTCGATCTTCAGCCAGCCCAGCAGGCCGACGGCGAGCGCGGCCACGAGCGCGGGTATCCACCAGGCGATCTCCACCTCGGCGTAGGTGGCGAGGAGCCCGGAGACCTCGAAGCCGAAGATGCCGTAGATGCCGATCTGGAGCGCGTTGTAGGCGACGAGGGCGACCAGGGCGGCACCCGCGCCGGCGGTGCCGCCGAGGCCGCGGGAGATGTAGGCGTAGAAGGCGCCCGCGTTGTGGACGTGGCGGCTCATCTCGGCGTATCCGATGCTGAACAGGATCAGGACGACGCCGAGGACGACGAAGAGCAGCGGCTGCCCGACGATGCCCATCACCGCGAATGTAGTGGGCATGACACCCGCGACCACCATGAGCGGGGCGGTCGCGGCGAGGACGGAGAGCAGCAGGCCCCCGGTGCCGAGCCGGTCGGCGCGCAGGGCGCGCTCCTGCCCCTTGAACGTATTGATGCCGCCGGCGGCGGCTGTGCTCGTGCTCGAACTGTCCGTGGTCATCGGGAGAGCGTCCTCACTTCTGGTTTCCGGGGGGGCGTCAGGCCGTGCCGAGCGCGGCGGCCCGGGCGGCGGCGAAGGCGGTGTGCGGGTCGCGGTCCGGGTACGACCAGGGCGCCGGGGTGGCGTGCCGGCCGATGCGGTGGAACAGGGCGGCGGCCTCGGCGCCCCGTCCCTCGCAGAACTTGGCGTGGGCGAGGAAGTTCAGGTCGATCAGCCGGCGCGGGTGGCCCTCCAGCTCCCACTCCAGCCACCAGTCGAAGGCGGCCTTCATCACCTGCCGGGCACGGCGGCCGGTCCAGTGACCCGAGGCGGCCGGGTCGGCTGGTTCGTGTCCGGCGGCGGCCAGCGCGCGGTAGCGCTCGGCGTGCGCGATGACGGGCAGGATCGCGAGCGGGGAGTCGGCGGGTGCCTGTTCGGCGGCCCAGTTGGCGAAGTCGTAGACCTCGTGCAGCGGGTCCGGGCCGGACTCCGTGCGGCGTCCGGCGAGCCGGGCGACCATCAGGTGGTGGGCGTGGTGGTGGTCCGCGTACCGGGCACGGACCTGCTCGAACGTGCGGACCACGTCCTGGTCGGTGCCGACCGCGCACTCCAGCAGGAGCAGGCCGAGCCAGGGGGTGGGGTCGGCGGGGAGGCGGGCGGCGGCGGTCATGCAGGCCTCGCGGGCGCGGACCGGCTTGCCCTTGCCGTGCAGCACGCGCCGGACCTGGGCGAGGGCGAGCAGGACGGAGGCGTCGGCGGACTCGGGTTCGGCGAGCAGCCACTCGCGGGCCCATGCGGCGCAGTAGGACTCGCGGGCGAGGACGGTGACGCGGTGGCCGCGCCGGTCCCAGTCGTCTCCGGTGCGGACCAGCAGGGAGCGGGCGTTCTGCCAGCGGCCCTGCGCCAGCGCGGCGCGCGCGGCGACGAGGTCGGCGTCGTCGAGGGCCTCGTCGAAGGCCTGCGCCGCACGTCTGCGGGCGCGGCCGAGGGGAGGCGGGGGTGGGGGCACCGCGGAACTTCCTCACGCGCTCTTCTTGTGTTTCGGCTCACGGCGGTCGATGGAGCGCGTGTATGCGCTTCGCCATGGGCTGATCACGCACAGCCAACCCCCAGCCAATGGTTGACGTCAAGGGCCGCAAGAGGGTTACACGCGTCAACTGCTGTTACTCGTGAGGATGTTGTGACCAGAGAGGCCTCAGAGAAAGAGGCGCCGGACGTCCCATTTATCCGTTTAGCCCTTTGTGGCGTGCGTCATAGTGCTGGGCGGCCGGCACCCCGCACGATGGGATGACGTACGGGCGCGCCGGGCGGAGCCGGCCGGTAGAGTCGGCCCTTACGCCATCGTGACCCGACCTGATGATCGAGGTACATCGCGTGTCGTTTCTGGTTCTGGTGCTCGCCGTGGGTGCCGCCTGCTGTCTGGGCTTCGGTTTCGTCCTCCAGCAGAACGCGGCCCAGCGCGCCCCCCTCAACGACTTCCTCTCCTTCCGGCTGCTGCTCGACCTGGTGAAGGTGCCGCGCTGGCTCGGCGGTATCGCGCTGATGGTCGTCGGCATGGCGCTGGGCGCGGCAGCGCTGGGGCAGGGCGAGCTGTCGCTGGTGGAGCCGCTGCTCGCGACGAACCTGCTGTTCGCGCTCGCGCTGTCCCGCAGGCAGACCCGGCAGCCGCTCGGCCGCCAGGGCTGGGCGGGCCTTCTGCTGCTGGCGGGCGGAGTGAGCACGTTCATCGTGGCGGGCGAGCCGCAGGGCGGCGCCGCGACGGCCGATCCGATGCGGCAGTGGCTGATCATCGGGGCCATGCTCGGGCTCGCCCTGCTGCTCACGGCGCATGCGAAGCGCTCCCGCCTGGGCTCCGGGCCGGTACTGCTGGCCCTGGCGGCCGGGCTGTTGTACGGCGTGCAGGACGCGCTGACCCGGGTGAGCGGGGACAAGTTCGCCGAGGGCGGCTTCGCCGGGCTGCTGACCGGCTGGCAGCCGTACGCCGTGCTCGCGCTGGGCGTCACGGGGCTGGTCCTCGTGCAGAGCGCCTTCGAAACCGCGTCCCTGCGCAAGTCGCTGCCCGCCCTGACCGCGGCGCAGCCGATCGCCGGGATCATCTGCGGCGTCGGCTTCCTGGGCGACCGGCTGCGGGCCGACGCGGTGGCGCTGAGCTGGGAGGCGGGCGGTCTCCTGGCCGTGATCGCCGGGATCGTGCTGCTGGGTCTGCATCCGGCCATGCCGACGGGGGCGGCGGAGCGGGCGGAGCGGGTACGCGTGGGGCAGCTCCAGCCGCAGCCGCAGCCGCAGCCGCAGTGACGCCTGGTGCCCTGCTTGTATGAGGGCATGAGTGCGGATGAGGGTGTGAGTGCTGGGGGCGAGGGCCTGAGTGCTGCTGACGAGATCCTCGACATCGTCGACGAGAACGACCGGGTCATCGGGCAGTCACCCCGGGGGGAGGCCTACGCCAGGGGTCTGCGGCACCGCTGTGTGTTCATCCAGGCGCGGGACGCCGAGGGGCGGATCTTCGTGCACCGGCGGACCCCGACCAAGCTGGTTTTTCCCTCCCTGTACGACATGTTCGTCGGCGGGGTGGTCGGCGCGGGTGAGGCCTATGACACGGCGGCCCTGCGCGAGGCCGAGGAAGAACTGGGCGTGACGGGTCTGCCGCTCCCGCGGTATCTCTTCAAGTTCCTCTACGACAACGGCGCCGGCCGGACCTGGTGGTCGGCGGTGTACGAGGTCCGCTGCGACCTTCCGGTACAGCCGCAGGCCGAGGAGGTGGCCTGGCACGACTTCCTGCCCGAGGACGAGGTGCGGCGGCGCCTGGGCGACTGGGAGTGGGTGCCGGACGGACTGGCGGCGTACGAGCGGCTCAGGGCGTTTCGGTCGATGGGCTGAGCGGGTTCCTTCCGAGGCCGCGGGGTCATCGAGGAGGCGGCACCGGAGACGCCCGGGCGTCCGCGTCCCCGGTAGGGTCGCGCATGTGATCGAGTTCGTACGGAACGTCCGTTTGTGGTTCGCGCCCGCGCGGGTGCGGCAGGACGGCGAGACACCCGACTACCGGTTCTCGCTGGCGAACGAACGTACCTTCCTGGCCTGGCTGCGCACCGCGCTCGCGCTGATCGGCGGCGGCTTCGCCGTGGACCAGTTCCTGCCGGACCTGCGCTGGGGCTGGCGGGTGGGGCTGGCGCTCGCGCTGCTGGCCGCGGGCGTGCTGTGCTCGCTGCGGGCGGTCAACCACTGGGTGCGGTGCGAGCGGGCCATGCGCCGGGGCGAGGACCTGCCGGTGTCCCGGTTCCCGGCGGTGCTGAGCCTCGTCGTCGCGATCGTGGCCCTCGCCATGGTCGTGGTGGTGCTCGTGGGGTGGGAGGGGTGATCGCGCCGGCGGCCCGGCGGCAGGACCCCGACCGCGACCCCGGGCTGCAACCCGAGCGGACCCGGCTCGCGTGGCGGCGTACGACGCTGTCGGGCACGGTCTGCGCCGTACTCGCCGTGAAGACCGCGCTGCACGGCGGGGCGTCGCCGCTCGGGCTCGTCGCGTGCGCGCTGTGCTGCGTCCTGTGGCTGGGCTTCCTGACCATCGCCCACCGCCGTATCCGCACCCTCTCTGCCACCACCAGCCCCGCCGCGTTCGCTCCCCGGCACGCCACGGCCGCGGTGCTGTGCACGCTGGCGATGGCGGTGTGCGGGGCGGGGCTCGTCTTCTAGGGGTGACGCTGGCGGCCCGCCGCCGGGGCGGGACGCCGCGGACGCCGGCCTCCGGCACACCTCACACCAGAGACACCGCACGCCAGCCCATGGGGCGGGACGCCGCGGGCGTCAGCCGCCGGAACACGGCACGCCAGGACGGGACGCCCCAGGCCTCCGGCCCCCGGCCGGCGGCTACGCCTCCCCCGGCTCCGAGGCCACCGTCACGACGATCTTGCCGCGCGTCCGGCCCTCCTCGTTCAACCGGTGGGCGTCCGCCGCGCGCTCCAGTGGGAACGTCTCGGAGACGTGGACGCTCACCACGCCCTGTTCCGCCAGGTCGGACATCCGCTGGAGGTCCTCGGCGTCGGGGCGGACGAAGTAGTAGCGGCCGCCGTAGGTCACGACGCCGACGTCGGTGATCGACACCAGGCGGCCCTCGGGGGCCAGCAGGTTGGCCGAGACCTTCAGCGCGTCCCCGCCGACCGTGTCGAACACCGCGTCCACACCCTCGGGCACCAGCCCGCGCACCCGCTCGCCCAGACCCTCGCCGTACGCCACCGGCTCCCCGCCGAGGCCGCGCACGAAGTCGTGGTTGGACTCGCTCGCCGTGCCGATCACCCGGGCGCCGAGGTGGGCGGCGAGCTGTACGGCGATCGAGCCGACGCCGCCGGCCGCGGCGTGCACCAGCACGGTCTCGCCCCGCTTCACCTGGAGCACCTTGACCAGCACCTGGTAGGCGGTGAGCCCGACCAGCGGCAGTCCGGCCGCCTCCTCGAAGGAGAGGTTGCGCGGCTTGCGCGCGAGGGTGCGCAGGGGCGCGGCCACGTACTCGGCGAAGGTCCCGCGGGAGAGGAAGTCCTCGCGTACGTACCCGATGACCTCGTCGCCGACGTCGAACTCCGACACGGCCACACCGGGCCGTACGACGACGCCCGAGACGTCCCAGCCGGGCACCACGGGGAAAGCGGCTTCGAAGAGCCCTTCGAGATGGCCCTCGCGGGCCTTCCAGTCGACGGGGTTCACGGACGCCGCCCGCACCTTCACCAGCACCGAGTCCGGGCCGACCTTGGGATCGCGGACCTCCCCGAACGCCAGCACCTCGGGTCCGCCGTACCGTGAGTAGCTGATCGCCTTCATGGCTTCGACCTTCCGCGCTCGCCGCGCGGCACGCAAGCCGGATGGCCTGAACGAACCGGCCGAGAGCTCCCTGGCGCCCCGCGGCGGGAGTCGTCGGCCTATCGTGGCTCCGATCACGTTTCGGCCCCACTCTGGACGACATACCGACCGGTCGGCATCATGAGTGGGAACTGTTCACCCCCCCCGTAGGAGCGACGCATGAGCCCCGACCACCCGCCCGGACTCGACCTCGACCGGCTGCGCGGCCTGCTCGACCGCGAGCGGCCCGGCCTGGTGAGCGGTGCCCTGTCCGGCCGGCTGATCGAGGGCGGACGGTCGAACCTCACCTACGCCGTCTCCGACGGCACCTCCCGGTGGGTCGTACGCCGGCCCCCGCTCGGCCATGTCCTGGCCACCGCGCACGACATGAAACGCGAGCACCGGGTCATCAGCGCCCTGCACCCGACCGCCGTCCCGGTTCCGCGGCCGGTGCTGCTGTGCGAGGACGAGGAGGTGCTCGGCGCGCCGTTCTACGTCATGGAGTTCGTCGAGGGCATCCCGTACCGCACGGCCGACCAGCTCGCCCCGCTCGGTCCGGAGCGGACCCGGGGCGCGGTGCTGAACCTGGTGGACGCGCTGGTGGAGCTGCACGCCGTGGACCCGGGCGAGGTGGGGCTCGCCGACTTCGGCCGGCCCGAGGGCTTCCTGGACCGGCAGCTGCGGCGCTGGGGCAAGCAGCTGGACGCCTCGCGCAACCGCGAGCTGGCCGGGATCGACGAGCTGCACGCGACCCTCGGACGGCGGCTGCCCTCCTCCCCCGCCCCGGCCGTGGTGCACGGCGACTACCGGCTGGACAACGTCCTGATCGGCGAGGACGACCGCATCAAGGCGATCCTCGACTGGGAGATGTCCACCCTGGGCGACCCGCTCACCGACCTGGGCCTGCTGGCGATGTACAGCATGCCGCTCGACGCGGCGGACTCCCCCGTCTCCACGACGGCCGAGGCGCCGGGACACCCGGACCCGGCCGAACTGATCGAGCGGTACGCCGCTCGCTCGGGGCGCGACGTCTCCGCGGTCTCCTGGTACACGGCGTTCGCCTGGTTCAAGCTCGCCGTGATCCTGGAGGGCATCCACTACCGCTACACCCTGGGCCAGACGGTCGGGCGCGGCTTCGACCGCATCGGAGACCTGGTCCCCGTCTTCATCGAGCACGGTCTCACCACTCTTCAGGAAGGCTGACGGACATGGACTTCGCGTTCGACGCGCGCACGGAGGAGCTGCGCGGCAAGCTGCTGGCCTTCATGGACGAGTACGTCTATCCGGCCGAGGCCGTCGCGCATGAGCAGCGGGCGCTGCTCGCCTCGCCCTGGGAGACCCCGGTGGTGGTCGAGGAGCTGAAGACCGAGGCACGCAGGCAGGGCCTGTGGAACCTGTTCCTGCCGGACTCCGAGTACGGCGCGGGGCTCACCAACCTCCAGTACGCGCCGCTCGCCGAGATCATGGGGCGCTCCCCGCAGCTCGCCCCGACGGTGACGAACTGCGCGGCGCCCGACACGGGCAACATGGAGGTCCTCACCCAGTTCGGCGACGAGCAGCAGCGCAAGCAGTGGCTGGAGCCGCTGCTGGCCGGTGAGATCCGCTCGGCGTTCGCGATGACCGAGCCCGACGTGGCCTCCTCGGACGCCACGAACATCACGACGCACATCGAGCGGGACGGTGACGAGTACGTCGTCACCGGCCGCAAGTGGTACATCTCCGGGGCGTTGCACCCGGACTGCAAGATCTTCATCGTGATGGGCAAGACGGACCCGGAGGGCTCCGACATCCGCCGTCAGCAGTCGATGATCCTGGTCCCGCGTGACACGCCGGGTGTGACGATCAAGCGCGCGATGCAGGTTTTCGGCTACGAGGACCACTACCACGGCGGCCATGCCGAGGTGATCTTCGACCACGCGCGCGTGCCGGCGTCGAACCTCATCGGTGAGGAGGGCGGCGGCTTCGCCATCGCGCAGGCGCGGCTGGGGCCCGGCCGGATCCACCACTGCATGCGGCTGATCGGGATGGCGGAGCGGGCGATCGAGCTGATGTGCCGGCGGGCCGTGTCCCGTACGGCCTTCGGGAAGGCGCTGGCCCAGCAGGGTGTGGTGCACAACTGGATCGCGGATGCGCGGGTGACGGTCGAGCAGTTGCGGCTGCTGGTACTGAAGACGGCGTGGCTGATGGACACGGTCGGGAACAGGGGGGCGCACACCGAGATCCAGTCGATCAAGATCGCTACGCCTCGCGCGGTGGTGGACATCCTCGACCGGGCGATCCAGTTGCACGGTGCGGGGGGTGTGAGCCAGGACTTCCCGCTGGCGGAGCTGTACGCGGGGGCGCGGACGCTGATGATCGCCGACGGGCCGGACGAGGTGCATCAGCGGTCGCTGGCGCGGCGGGAGCTGAAGCGGTACGTGTGACGCGCGCGGGGCGGCGGGACGGTTTTTCGCCCCCGCTGCCCCTACCCTCCCCCAAGCTCTCGGCTTCGCTCGAGCAGGGGGGACCCCATCATCCCCAGGGGCTCCGCCCCTTCGACCCCGCCAGGGGGCTCCGCCCCCTGGACCCCCATCGGTCTGAACGGCCTCGTCCTCAAACGCCGGACGGGCTGCGGAAGTGACTCAGCCCAGCGTTTCAAACCCGGCCACCCGGCAGCCTGGCCGCCTGGCCAACCGATGCGCCGGACGGGCTGGGTGTGGCTCCGCTTGGCGTTTCGAGTCCGGCCTCCTGGCCGGCCGGTTCGGGTGGTGGGTGGGCATAGGCCGGGGGTCCAGGGGGGCGGAGCCCCCTGGACGCGGTTACGGGCGCAGTGCGCGCAGCAGCAGGTCCGCCAGGTGGTCGGCCACCTGCTGGGGGCTCATCGGGCCCTCGGGGCGGTACCAGGTCGACAGGTGGTGGACCGAGCCGAAGTGGTAGTCGACCACCAGGTCCGCCGGGGTCGCCTTGGAGAAGACGCCCGACTCCTGGCCCTCCTCCACCAGCGCGCGGAAGCGCTCGTGGTAGCGGCGGCGCTCGGCGCGGACCTGCTTGTTCTTCTCGGGGCTCAGGTGGTGCATGGACCGCCAGAAGATCATCGCGTCGTCGAGGTTGTCGATGGTCGTCACCACGACGTCCGCGGCCGCGGCCCGCAGCCGCTTCTCCACCGGCTCGTCGGCGTCCGCGACGGCGTCGAGTCTCTCCTGCTGAATGCGCAGCACACGCGCGTACACCTCGTGCAGGAGGTCGTCCTTGGAGCCGAAGTAGTGGTAGAGCGCGCCTTTGGTGACACCGGCCGCCTCGACGATCTCCTGCACCGAGGTGCGGTCGTAGCCCTGCTCGGCGAAGAGCCGGGTGGCGGCGGCCAGGAGCCGCTGAGGTACGGGGGTGCCGTCCGAGTCCGTCGTCCTGGGCACTGCCGCCACCTGCCTTTCCGTACTGCTGTCAGTTGCCTTGCGTCCGGGAACGAAGCTCCCGACGGAGGATCTTCCCACTGGCCGTCTTCGGCAAGTCCGGCAGGATCTCCACCTGGCGGGGATATTTGTAGGCGGCCAGTCTCTCCTTGCAGTACACGGCGAGTGCATCCGGGTCCGTGTCGGCGTCCGGACGCAGGCTGATGTACGCCTTGACGGTCTCCCCTCGGTACCCGTCGGGCACCCCGACGACAGCGGCCTCACGCACCGCCGGGTGCGTGTAGAGCACGTCCTCGACCTCGCGCGGCCACACCTTGAAGCCGGACGCGTTGATCATGTCCTTCTTGCGGTCGACGACGTACAGCCAGCCGTGCTCGTCCATGAAGCCGATGTCGCCGGTGCGCAGTTCGGCGCCGGGGAACGTCTCGGCGGTGGCGTCGGGGCGCCGCCAGTAGCCGGGCACGACCTGCGGGCCGCGGACGACGATCTCGCCCTGCTCGCCGAAGGGGACCTCTTCGCCGTTGTCGTCGACGATCCGTACGACCGTGTCGGGGCCGGGCAGGCCGACCGCGAGGGTCCCGGAGACCGGGTCGACGGGCGCCTGAAGGCCGGGCGGCACGGAGGCGCAGGGCGCGGTGCACTCGGTCAGGCCGTAGCCGTTGCGGATGTACGGCCCGAAGCCCGCCCGGAACTTCTCCACCAGCGCGGGCGGCAGCGGGGCGCCGCCGGAGGAGATCACTCGGAAGGAGGAGAAGTGGTCGCGGGTGACGGACGGGTGGGCGGCCAGCGCCATGAAGGCCGTGGACGGGCCGACGGTGTAGTGCGGGCGGTGCTCGGCGAACGCGTCGAGCACCACGCCCGCCTCGAAGCGGTAGGCCAGCACGAGCGTGCCCGCGCTGTTCAGGCAGGCGCCGAACTGGCAGACCATGCCGGTGATGTGGAACAGCGGCGCCAGCGCGAAGTAGACGGGCCGCTCGGGCAGCCCCAGGCCGGTCCGCTGCCGCTCGGCGTTGTACATGATGTTGCCGTGCGTGTTGGTGGCGCCTTTGGGTGTGCCGCTGGTGCCCGAGGTGTAGCTGATCAGCGCGATGTCGGAAGGGGCGGGGTCCCGGTCCCCGGGCGCCTTGTGCCCGGCCCGCGCCACGGCCACCAGGTCGTCGGCGTCCGTGGCCCGCGGCAGCCGCTCGAAGGTCAGCACGCGCGCGCCACCCCACGTCTGGAAGTCCAGTTCGCATCCGGTGAGCACGATCCGCACGGGCGAGTCCGCCGCCGTCGCGCGCAGATACGACTCCCACGCCCGGTCCGAGCAGATCAGCGCGGCGACCTCGCCGTCCCGCAGGACGTGGGCCACCTCGCCCGCCTTGTACATCGGGTTGACGGGCACGACGACCGCGCCCGCCTTCCAGGCGCCCAGCACGGCGAGCACGAAGTGCGGGGAGTTCTGCAGCAGTACCGCGACCCGGTCTCCGCGATTCAGTCCGCGCGCCGCGAGATGCCCGGCGACGGAGTCGCTGAGCTCGTCGACGTCCCGATAGGCCAGGCGGCCGTCGAAGTAGGCCAGGAAGTCACTGTCGGGCGTCTCGGCCACGGCCCGGCGCAGGGCGTGCACGAGGGAGCCGGCGGGGCTTATCGCGCCCTTCTGGGCGTCGCTCAGCAGATCCAGCCAGGGTTGGGCAGCGTAACGTGAGTCGGTCACCGGTTCTGCTCCCACTGCTGCTGGATGCGGTTCATACCGGTCAGCCACCGGTCGGAATCACCGGCCCGCGCCTGGTGGTAGGCGGCGACCTCGGGATGCGGCAGGATCAGGAACCGGTCCTCCTCGATGCCCTTCACCAGGGCGTCCGCCACGGCCTCCGGCTCGATCGCGGTCGGCTGGAGCACCAGGTCGCCCGCGCTGCCCGTGGCGGCCAGCATGTCGGTGCGTACGCCCTGCGGGCAGATGGCGTGGACCTTCACGCCCCGGTGCCGGTACGTCAGCGACAGCCATTCGGCGAAGGCGAGGGCGCCGTGCTTGGTGACGGCGTAGGGCGCGGCGCCGATCATGGTGAGCAGCCCGGCGGCGGAGACGGTGGAGACGAACCGGCCGCTGCCCCGCTCCAGCCAGGCGGGCAGCAGCTCATGAGCGGCCCGGACGTGCGCCATGACGTTCACGTCCCAGGAGGTCGCCCAGGCCTTCTCGTCCAAGGGCGCGTCCGCATGGCCGCCCTCGAAGGCGACACCGGCGTTGGCGCAGTACACGTCGACGGTCCCGTCGAGCGCTTCCCGGGCCTCGCCGACGATCGCCGAGGCATCACCGGGCACGGCGATCCCCCCGACCTCCGCCGCGACGTGCTTGGCCCGTTCGGCGTCCAGGTCATTGACGACGACCCGGGCTCCCTCGGCGGCGAAGCGCCGGGCGAGTGCGGCTCCGATCCCGCCGCCTGCCCCCGTGACAACCACTCCGGACCCCTGAAAGGCTCCCACCATCGGTCTCCTTAGACGCGGCTCTGCGATGGCGCCAGACTAACCGGTCGGTATGTTTCAAGGAAGGGGATGGCGCAGCACTTAAGGGGCGCGGGGCTGTACCGATTTGCGGCTCCGCCGCGTGGGCGCGACCAGCCACAGCGAAAGCGGCACACAACGGATCACGGAGGCCACCCACCCATGCGCCCTTCCAGACGAACCGTACTCACGGCGGCCACGACGGCAGCCGTCTCAACCGCACCCACCGCCGCCGCTGCCCAGCCCCACCGACAACTCCGCACCGGCTTCGAACGACTCGCCCACGACGGCTACACCCTGCTCGACGGCCAGAAGGCCGGCATCGTCACCAACCCCACCGGCATCACCCGCGACGTCCGCCACGTCGTCGACGTCATGCACGCGGACACCCGAGTGGATCTGAGGGCCGTCTTCGGCCCTGAACACGGCTTCCGCGGCACCGCCCAGGCCGGCGGCTCCGAGGGCCGCTACGACGACCCGGCGACCGGTCTGCCCGTCTACGACACGTACCTCAAGAGCGGACGGCCGCTCGCCGACATCTTCACCGCGTCCGGTGTGGACACGGTCGTGTTCGACATCCAGGACGTCGGCGCCCGCTTCTACACGTACATCTGGACCCTGTACGACTGCATGGAGGCCGCGCGGCTCGCCGGCAAGCGGTTCGTGGTCCTGGACCGGCCCAACCCGGCGACCGGACGTGCGGCTCTGGGGCCGGTGCTGCACAAGGAGTTCGCCACGTTCGTCGGGCGGCAGCCCGTCTCCCAGGCCCACGGGATGACCGTCGCTGAGCTGGCCCGGCTGTTCAACAAGGAGTTCCTGACCGAGCCCGTACCGCTGGAGACCGTTCCGATGTCCGGCTGGAAGCGCTCGGACTTCTACGACGCCTCCGGGCTGCCCTGGGTGCCGCCGAGCCCGAACATGCCGACGCCCGAGACGGCCCTGGTGTACTCGGGGACGTGTCTGTTCGAGGGCACGAACCTGTCGGAGGGGCGCGGTACGACCCGGCCGTTCGAGCTGCTCGGCGCGGAGGGCATCGACCGGCGCTGGGCCGCCACCGCGAACGAACTCGCCCTGCCCGGCGTCCGCTTCAGAGAGGCGTACTTCGCGCCCACCTTCTCGAAGTTCCAGGGCAGGACGATCGGCGGCGTGCAGGTCCACGTGCACGACCGGGACGTCTTCGATCCCGTACGCACGGGGATCGCCCTGCTCGTGACCGCCAGGAAGGTGTGGAGCGGGTTCGCCTGGCGCCCCGACCACTGGATCGACAAACTCACCGGCTCCGCGCGCGTGCGCACGATGATCGACGCGGGCGCGGACACCGGCGAGGTCGTGGCGGGGTGGCAGGAGGAGCTGGCGGCGTTCCGGAGGACACGGCGGAAGTACCTCCTCTACCGCTGAGCGCGGCGACGAGCGCCCTCATGCGCCGTGACGTATGGCCAAGCTCCCCCGTTGGCAGGACGATGCGCCACATCGCGTGCGTCACCGGGGAACAGGGGGCCTGTCATGGCGGATCGGGCGATGAGTGTGACTCCCTACTGGGAGCTGACCTTCGACGCGGACGGGGACCCGGCGGGCCGCCAGCGCGACCGGCTGCTCGCCGGGGTGACCGAACGGCAGGTGCGCGACCTGGTCGTCTTCGCGCACGGCTGGAACAACGACCGCTCGGGTGCGACCCGGCTCTACGACCGGTTCCTGGCGCCCGTCCCGCGGCTGGCCCCGGCGGCCCGGGTCGGGTACGTCGGTGTGCTGTGGCCGGCGATGCGGTTCTCCGACGAACCGATCCCGGACTTCCCGCGGGCGGTGGCGGCCGAAGCCCCCAGGCGCCCGGTGCTCGACAAGGACACACGGCACGCGCTGCTTGAGTCCTTCCCGGGCCGGGCGATCCTGGTCGACCAGATCGCCCGGCTGCTGGAGCAGCAGCCGCCGGAGGAGGCCGAGCTGGAGGAGTTCGGGCGGCTGGTGCGGCTGCTGGTGGAAGTGGTGGCGCCCGGGCCGCAGGCGCTGTTCGGGGCGGACACGGTGGCGGAGGGCGTGCCGCAGAGCGAGCCGGAGATGTTCGCCGGGTCCTCGGCGGCGGCCTGCGAGGAGTTCGCGCGGGCGCTGGCGGGCCTCGAAGCGTCCGGCGCGCGGCAGGAGTTCGGCCTCCCCAACCCCTGGGAGGGAGCGCACGAGCTGCTGCGGCAGGCGACGTACTACGCGATGAAGCGGCGTGCGGGAACGGTCGGTGAGCGCGGTCTCGGCCGGGTCGTCGGGCAGCTCGCGAAGGCGGCGCCCGGCGTGCGCGTGCACCTCGTCGGGCACAGTTTCGGCGCGCGGCTGGTGTCGTTCGCGCTGCGCGGCCTGCCCGAGGGCGTGCGCACGGTGAAGTCGGTGACGCTGCTCCAAGGGGCCTTCTCCCACTACGCGTTCGCGGCCCGGCTGCCGCACGACGCGCGCGCCGGAGGGGTGCTCCAGGGGCAGCAGAACCGCGTTGACGGTCCCCTGGTGTGCTGCCACTCCCGGCACGACTCGGCCCTGGGCACGATGTATCCGCTGGCCTCGCGCATGGCGGGCGACAGCCGGTCGGTCGCGGGCCTCGGCATGGGCCGGGCCCTGGGCGCCACATGGGGGGCGATGGGCTACGGCGGGGTGCGGGCGGTGCCGGGCACGCGCGCGTGCACGCTCGCCGAGGCCCTGCGGGCGAAGCTGCCCGCCTCGGGGTGCGTGAACGTCGACGCGGCGGCGGTGGTCAGACGCGGTGGCCCGCCCGCCGGCGCGCACAGCGACATCCTGCACGAGGAACTGGCCCGGCTGGTCCTGGCGGCGGGCCGCATCCGCTGACCCGCCGCCTGCCCTTTGCGTCACCGGTGCGAGGTGAACTCCACGACCTGCTGGTAGGTCGGCCGGTTCTGCCAGCTGATCTTGCCGTGCTTGATGCCGCCGAGGGTGCGGTGGTTGATCGAGTCGGCGCACCACTGGTCGCCCGCCGAGCACACGTCGTCGCCCGGGTAGACCTGGGCCGCGGTCTTGCCGGCCGCCTCCTTCAGGGTGCTGACGAGGGTGTCACGGCAGGCGCCGAGGTCTCCGTCGCCGCAGTACTCGCGGGCCAGCGGCCCGCGCACCTGCTCGCCGAGCACGGACCGGATGTCCTTGTCGACGTAGCTCCACCAGCCGTACTGGAAGGAGCTTCCGGCGTGCGACCCGGTCGGGCCGTGGGCGGCGGAGGGGGACTCGTCGACGGGGAGGTTGGCGGTCATCGCCGTGAACAGCTCGCTGCCGAGGCCCGGTTCGAACTCGGCCTTGACCAGCAGCGGCCACCAGGCGTCCAGGATGCGGATCGCGTCGGCGTCGGCGTACTTCTTGGAACCGGCCGAGGTCTCCGTGCGCTTGCCGCCCGCGGCGACCCACGCCTGGAGCTTGCCGACGGCGGCCGCGGCGGTGGGGTCGGTGACCGGCGAACTGTTGACCACCTTCAGCAGCTTGGGCAGGACGTCCTCCGCCCGCAGATCGGCGACCCCGGCATCCGCCATCGCCTTCACCAGCGAGGCCCGGGTGACGCCGCCCTGCTGGACCAGCTTCTTCACCCGGTTCTCCAGGAGGTTGCCGCGGTGCACGGAGCCGTTGCCCCAGGGCGCGGTCGTGTAGTCCTTGGCCTGCTTGTTGTTCCAGGAGATGTAATAGTCCTGGTCGATGGAGTTGGGGTGGGCGGAGGGCGGGGTGTAGTCGGCCGTGTTGGTCGCCGGGTCCCAGCCCCGCCACTCGTACGCCGCCCGGGCCCACACCGGGAACTCGGCGTCGACGCCGTTCGCGCGCACGGGGTTGTCGCCGCTGTTGTAGTAGGCGGTGTGCTCGGAGTCGGCGTAGAACCAGTTGAAGGTGTAGTTGATGTGCTGCACCGCCTTCTGGAACGATTCCGGGCCCTTCACGTAGTCCGGGTCGTTCAGCATCTGGAAGCCGATGATGGAGTCGGCCTCGTGCAGGAAGGACGAGCGCAGGGTGGTGTAGGCGACCTTCTTGCCGCCGACCGTCGCGCGGTACTCGACGGGTCCGTACTTCGTGCGCCAGACGCGCATCGTGTACGAGCCGGCCGCGGTGCCGTCGGCGACCGTCGGCTTCCAGGCGTTCTTCCGCTCGACCTTCTCCATCGGCGTGCAGGTGCCGCGGTACAGGTAGTGGTAGTCGTCCTGGCACAGCTCGACGGCGTACGTGTCGATGATGTCCTGGCCGGAGGTCGTGGCGCTCCACGAGTAGTCCTGGCCGCGGCCGAGTTCGACGTACATGCTCAGACCCGCGAAGGAGGCGCCGCGGGCGCTGATGCCCGGCCCCTGGAGCTCCTGGAGCAGCAGCAACTGCGGCGCGAAGTAGCCGGTCTGCGGGCCGAACACGGCGACCGGGTGGCCGCTGGCGGTGTGCTCGCCGCTGACCACGAGGGCGTTGGACATGCCGCGCTTGGCGGACGACAGGGCCTTCTTGGCGGCCTCGCTGGAGGCGCTGGTGGCGCTTGAGCCGGCCGCGCTGCCCGTACGGTCGTGGACCAGCGGTTCCTGGGTCACCGAGCCGGCGTCGGGCAGGGTCCGGCCCTGCGGGGCGTCCGGCCTGGTCGCGTACGGGAAGCTGCCGTCGTGCTGGGTGAGGACGGCCTCCGGGTCGTTGCGCTCGCGGAAGGACTCCCACACCTTGGTGCCCTCGGCCACGCCGTACTTCTCCTGGGCGGCCAGGAGCGAGAGGGCGTTGTTGACCTCGCCGCCTCCGCCGGAGCCGAACAGCGCGCCGATGACGGAGGCCAGCGCCACCATGTCGGTGATCTTGAAGTGCTCGATCTTCCCGGCGTTGGTGACCGAGTCCTTGTGCCCGGTGAGGACGTACTCGCCGGGGAAGTACCGGCCGCTGTCGGAGGCGTCGATGTAGGCGTTGATGCCGTCGAGGTACGCCTTGACGTCGGCGAGGGCCAGCTTCCCGCGCTCGCCGTTGGTGGCGACGGCGTTGTCGATCTGCGCCTGGAGCTCGGCCTCGGAGTACGGGGCGTGCCGCCAGAACTGCTGTTCCAGGCCCTGGTTGGAGGGCGCGCCGCCCGCGAAGGAGGTCAGCTGGCCGCGTCCGACGTGCCGGAAGACGTCCATCAGCCACAGCCGGTCCTGCGCGGCCGCGTAGCCGGCGCCGAACTCCGTGCCGTACCTGGTGGTACCGGTGATGTGCGGCACACCGGTCTTCTTGTCCCGGACGATCGTCACGTCACCGCGCCCGGCGGGTTTGACGGTGGAGGCGACCTGGTCCGCCGGGACCCCGAAGGAGGCGTCGTTGAAGAAGTTGTTGATCTTGTCGTTGGTGAGGCCGGTGTACCCCTTGGCGAGGTTGGCGTACGGCCCGAGCTGGTCCTGGGCGTGCTCGGGCTGGGTGCCGAAGGCCTGGTTCGCGAGGATCTGGGCGAGGGTGGCGTTGCCGTTCTGGCCGGGCGGGAGGATGTCCGAACACTGGTTGCCGCAGTAGTCGTTCGCCGCCGCCGCGGCCTGCGCGGTCTCCGCCTCCGAGGCGGCTGCCTGCGACAGCGGCGACAAAAGACCGGCGATCAGCGCGCATACCGATGCGGTCTTCAGGAACCCGGGGATTCCGCTGGGAGTTCTCATTCTGTCGAGAACGGTGCGTGAGTTACGCCGTGACATGTGGGGGGCTCCTCCCGACGGGGGTGGGCGGGATGTTACCGCCGGTATCCCCGGGATTGAAGGTGAGCAAGCGTCACTTTTTGGAGTCAGCACAACAGGCACACGGACCACGGCAGTCGACTCAGGGCCTCGTCGGACGGCTTATGGAGGCCATTTGAAATCGGATGGAGCCGATTCGCTTGTCGATACGTCTATTCGGCGACGTCCTTACGACGACGCCGAAGTGACCGGATTTCAGGTGCAGGTGTGACGGAGGTGCAGGACGATGGCCGGTTTCCGGAGTCTGGCGAGACAGGTTCGCGATCCGCAGTGCGATCTCGCACTGCGGCGCTATTCGCTGCGCAAGTGCCTTGAGAGGTTCGCCCCTTACGGGCACAGGGCGACCTGGGACCATCTGTGCTCCCGGGCAGGGTTCGGTCCCGAGGACCGGTCCCCCGATCCAGCGCGGCTCGTGGCCGCACTGGACGAGCTGGAGGAGGCGCGGGCGGTCTGGCTGACCTACGAAGTCGAGTTCGCCGAGCGCCGCAAGAAGGAGAAGCACGACGGACTGCGCCGGCCGGGCAGTGTGGACGACTGGCACCGGCTGACCTGGGGCGGTTTCGGCGTGGCGTGGTGCGACGATCCGGCGGTCCATCCCCGTGAACCGCTGGCCGAGGTGCTGCGCCGGCTGATCGCCGCGCTGGAGCGTGAACCGGGCTCGGCGTGCCCGGTGTGCGGCAGGGAGCGACTCGCCTGGAAGTACGACCTGGATCACGAGCCTTCGGCGGGTCCGGTCTGCACGGACTGCGGAATCCTCGTCCCGCGTCCGGTACTCACGCCCGAGGCACTGGCGGACGCCAGGCGGGCGAGGTTGTTGGTGTCGGCTTGACGAATGCGGGTGCGCGGGGGGTGCGCCGGGGATGCCGCACCCCCACTGTCGTCGCCGGGTCCGGCTGTCGGTGGTGACTGGCACCATCGGGACATGGTGCAAGTGTGTCTGAACGGTCCGCGGACCGCCGCCGACGGTACGGCGGTGCCGCTGACGCCCGAGTCCATGGCCGACTCCGCCGCGGAGGCCGTCGCGGCCGGGGCCACGGACATCCATGTCCATCCCAAGACGCCGTGCGGGCGGGACACGTTGTCGCCGCGCGTGCTCGCGGAGACGTTGTCGGCGATCCGGGCGCGGGTGTCGGTGCCGGTGGGTGTGACCACGGGGGCATGGGCCGAGCCGGACCCTGCCGCCAGGCTGGAGCGGATACGGGGCTGGACCGTCCTGCCCGACCACGCCTCGGTCAACTGGCATGAGCCCGGTGCGGAGGAGGTCGCCGCGCTGCTCCTGGATCTCGGGGTGGGCGTGGAGGCCGGCATCTGGTCCGGGACGGACGGTGCGGAGCGGTTCGCCGCCTCGCCGTCGGGGCCGGAGGTGCTGCGGGTGCTGGCAGAGGTGACGGATACCGGGCCTTCGAGTGCGGTGGACTCCGCGCGGGGGTTGCTGTCCGGCCTTGGTGACGCGCATGGGCGACCTGTCCTGCTGCACGGCGAGGACGGGGGTGCTTGGCCGGTGCTGCGGCTTGCGGGCGAGCTGGGCTTGGCCACACGGGTCGGAGTGGAGGATGCGCTGCGTCTGCCGACCGGACGACCGGCCGGGTCCAACGCGGAGTTGGTCGCGGCGGGGCTGGTGGAGTACGAGGCAGGTCGGCGGGGTGCTCGGCGTGGTCGCTGAGGCCGGGCGGGTCCGCAGCCCGGCGGAGCGGGGTGCCGCTGCGCCCACCCGTGCCGCCCTGGGGGTACCTCCCAGGCCCTTGAGGCACTGAGGGAGGCACGATTGCCCGCAGCTCAGCGGGACCGGCGAGCAGGCGCTACGCGCGCCCCTTGTCCACCATCAGGCGCGAGCCCGCTCGGCGTTCGCCGAAGACGTCGCCCGGGTTGGACAGCACGCAGGTGTCGAGGGAGAGGCAGCCGCAGCCGATGCAGTCGGTGAGGTGGTCGCGCAGGCGGTTCAGCTGCTTGATGCGTTCGTCCAGCTCCGAGCGCCAGGCCTCCGAGAGACGCGCCCAGTCCTCCCGGGTCGGCGTCCGCTCCTCGGGAAGCTCCGCCAGCGCCTCGCGGATCGTCGCCAGCGGGATGCCGACCCGTTGCGCGGCCCGGATGAAGGCGACCCGGCGCAGCGTGTCACGCGAGTAGCGGCGCTGGTTGCCCGACGTCCGGCGACTGCTGATCAGGCCCTTGGACTCGTAGAAGTGCAGGGCGGAGACGGCGGCCCCGCTGCGCGCCGACAGCTGGCCGACCGTGAGCTCGTGGATCTTCTCTGAAATCTGGGGCACCCCTCGAACCCTACCGATCGACCCTCCCGGGTCCGTTGACACGGCCCTCGCAGCCGACCATGCTAAGCAGTCGCTTAGAGATACGAGCGACGCAGACTTCCTGACGCGAGAGGCCGGGACATGGCAGAGCCGAGGATCTTCACGTCCGTCGACGACCTGAAGTCGGCGGTGGGCGAGCAACTGGGGTACACCGACTGGCTCGACATCGACCAGAAGCGGATCGACCTCTTCGCGGAGGCCACCGGCGACCACCAGTGGATCCACGTCGACCCGGAGAAGGCCGCGGCGGGCCCCTTCGGCACGACCATCGCCCACGGCTATCTCACGCTGTCCCTGCTGCCCCTCTTCGGGCCGCAGCTGATCTCCGTCGAGGGCGTGAAGATGGGCGTCAACTACGGGACGAACAAGGTCCGTTTCCCCGCGCCCGTCCCGGTCGGGTCCCGGCTGCGCGCCACCGCGACCATCAGCGCCGTCGACGACGTGCCAGGCGGCGTCCAGGTGACCGTCGCCTTCACCGTGGAACGCGAGGGCGGCGACAAGCCCGTGTGCGTCGCCGAGTCCGTCTCCCGCTACTACCTGTGACCCCGGCGGGTTACTTCACCCCGTCCCCCACCATCCGCAGCACGAGGTCGGCGTACAGCGCGCCGACCTCGTCCGGCGTCCACGGCCCGTCGACGCTGAACCAGCGCGCCACGTCGATGCACAGCGAGAGCACGGCCAGGGTCGTGCCCTTCACGTCCAGCACGTCGAACTCGCCGGCCGCCACGCCGTCCTCGATGATCCCCCGCACCTCGGCGTCGCACTGCCGCCGCAGCGCGAGGATCTCGTCACGGGCGTCCGGACCGAGCGAGTCCAGCTCGTACTGGACGACCCGGGCGGTGGTGCGTCCGCCGGCGTGCCAGCGGACGAAGGAGCTGACCGCGCCGGCCAGGCGCTCGCGGGCGGCGCCCTCCCGCCGGGCCGCCGTCCGCAGGATCTCCAGGGCCTTCTCGTGGCCGATCCTGCTGATGCGGTGCAGCAGCTCTTCCTTGGTCTTGTAGTGGATGTAGAGCGCGGCCGGGCTCATCCCGGCGCGACCCGCGATGTCCCGGGTCGTCGTGGCGTGGTACCCGCGCTCGGCGAAGGCCTCCACCGCGGCGATCAGCAGCCGTCGCGCCGCGTCGGGCGTGACCTCGCCCCACGCCTGCGCCTCGCCGCCGGCCGTCTCCTCCGCCGTACTCATCACTCGCCCCTCTCCACCGACAGGGACAACACCATACCGCCGAAGGTGAGCGGGCGCTTAGCGTGGCAGCTCAGTGCTTCTCGAAGGGGGTGTACGAGGGCGCCGCCCCCTGCGCCGGCCCCTCCTGCCGGTCCCGGATCACCTTGGCGAGGGTGAAGGACGAGGTGACCAGGTACAGGACGGCAATGGCGAGGAAGCCCCGCACCCAGGCGTCGGCGCTCAGCTGGTAGATGCCGATGGCGGTGGCCGCCATGGCGACGGCGAAGGACGCGACGGCCTGGCCGTAGAAGGCGGCCGTGTTCTGCTGCTTGCTGCCTGGTGTGTCACTCATGGCGGCAAGTTTCGGCGGACGTGGCCCGCGCCACATCCGCCGAAGTACTCAGGGGCGTACTCAGAACGCCGAAACCCCCGTCAGCGCACGCCCGATGACCAGCTTCTGGATCTGGCTCGTGCCCTCGTAGAGGGTCATCACGCGGGCGTCCCGCAGCAGCTTGCCCGCGGGGTACTCGTCGATGTAGCCGTAGCCGCCGAAGACCTGGAGCGCGTTGTTGGCGGCGCGGACCGCCGCCTCCGAGGCGAACAGCTTGGCCTTGGACGACTCGACGGCGAACGGCCGGCCCCGGTCGATCAGATCGGCGACCCGCCAGGTCAGCAGCCGGGCGGCGTCGACGTCCACGGCGATGTCGCTGATCAGCTCCTGGATCAGCTGATGCTGGGCGATGCTCTTCCCGAACTGCTCGCGCTCGCCCGCGTACCGCAGGGCCGCGTCCAACGCGGCCTGGGCTATGCCGACACAGCCCGCCGCGACCGACATCCGGCCCTTGGCGAGGGCGGACATGGCGACCGAGAAGCCCTTGCCCTCCTCCCCCAGCAGGGCCGAGGCGGGCACCCGCACGTCCTCCAGCACGAGCTCGGCCGTGGCCTGGCCGCGCAGCCCGAGCTTCCCGTGGATCGTGCGGCGCGTCAGGCCGGGCGTGTCCGTGGGGACCAGGAAGGCGGAGACGCCCTTGTGGCCGGGGGCGTCCGTGGAGCGGGCGAAGAGCAGGACGACGTCGGCCCAGGTGCCGTTGGTGATGAACATCTTGGTGCCGTTGATGACGTAGTCGTCGCCGTCCCGCACCGCCCGCGTCGTGAGGTTGCCCGCGTCCGATCCCGTGCCCGGCTCGGTGAGGCCGAAGCAGCCGACCGACTCGCCGGACGTGAGCCCCGGCAGCCACCGCCGCTTGTGCTCCTCGCTCCCCCAGGCGGCGACGGTCTTCGCGACGAGCCCCAGCGAGACGGAGACGATCCCGCGCACGGACGAGTCGCCCCGGCCGAGTTCCTCCGTGACCAGGCAGTACGCGAGGTGGTCGCCGCCCGAGCCGCCGTACTCCTCGTCGATCGTCAGCCCCAGGAAGCCGACTTCGCCGAGTTTCTTGACGATCGCGCGGTCGACTTCCTCGGCACGGTCCCAGGCGACGGCGTTCGGGGTGATCTCCCGCTCCACGAAGTCCCGCGCGAGCTGCCGGACCGCGCTCTGCTCCTCGCTGAGCTCCAGGTTCACCACGAGTCACCCCACTTGAAAACCGTACATTTAAATTAGCACTGCTAGTTTATAGTCGCAGCCCTACTATGTGCGCCATGGCCCGACCGCGCAAGCCCCTCCTCAGCACCGACCGGATCGTCGAGACGGCCCGCGCGCTCGTGGACGCGGAGGGCCTCGCGGCCGTCTCCACCCGTCGGCTCGCCGCCGAACTCGGGGTCAGCGGGCCCTCGCTCTACAACCACTTCCGCACCAAGGACGAGATCCTGGAGGCGGTCGCCGACTCGGTGAGCGGCCAGGTGGACCTGACGATGTTCCAGGACGGCCGGGACTGGCGGACCGCGCTGCACGACTGGGCCGTCTCCTACCGGGCCGCGCTGCGCGACCACCCGAACATCGTCCCGGTGCTGGCCCGCGGCCCCGGCCGCCGCCCGGCGGGCCTGCGCCTCGCCGACGCCGTCTACGGCGCGATGGTCGAGGCGGGCTGGCCGTCGGCGCAGGCCACCTCCATCGGCGCGCTGATGCGCTACTTCGTGATGGGCTCCGCGCTCGGCTCCTTCGCCGGGGGCTTCGTGGACGACGCCAGCGCCTACGACCCCGCCGACTACCCCCATCTCCAGCAGGCCCACCTCCTCGCCGAGCAGCAGGAGAAGATCGACGAGCGGGCCTTCGAGACCGGGCTGACGGCCTTGCTGGACGGGCTGGCACGGCAGTACGAGCAGGTGCGGCGGACCGCGTAGCGACACTTCGGCGTCCGCCGAAGGGTTCGTGTTCCATGCTGGGGCCATGACGACGAGAGACCCGCAGGCCACGGCCCTGGCACGGCTCGCGGCGCTGTTCGCGGACGAGACGCGGGCCGCGTGTCTGCTGGCGCTGCTCGACGGGCGGGCCTGGACCGCGAGCGAGCTGGCGCGGCACGCGGGTGTCGCCGCGTCGACGCTGAGCGAGCACCTCGGCAGGCTCGTCGCGGGCGGGCTGCTCGCCGAGGAGCGGCAGGGCCGGCACCGGTACGTCCGGCTGGCCGACGCACGGGTCGCGCAGTGGGTGGAGGACCTGGCGGCGCAGGTCGCGCCGGGTACGGCCGTACGGCCGCGGAACCTGCGGGAGTCGAGCGCCGGTTCGGCGATGGCCCGGGGCCGCACCTGCTACGACCATCTCGCCGGGCGGCTCGGCATCGCGGTCACGGACGCGCTGACGGCGCGCGGGCTGCTGCACCAGGAGACCGGGTTCGCGCTCACCGACGCCGGGCTGGCGTGGTTCGAGTCGGCCTGTATCGGCCTCGACCGGCGCGGCCGGCGCCCCCTGGCCCGCGCCTGTCTCGACTGGACCGAACGCCGGCCTCATCTCGCGGGCGTCGCGGGCGCGGCCCTGTGCCGGCACGCCCTGGAGACGGGGTGGTGCGTGCGGATCGGCTCCGAGCGGGCCGTGAAGGTGACGGCGGCCGGTGAACGGGCCCTGTTCGATCTGCTGGGTGTGGAGGCCGCGGCGTTGCGCTGACCCCGAGTCTCACCCGACAAGCCCACCCCTTGACGGGCCATGAAGCCCCGTCCGAAATTCGCGAGCGTCCGTTCCCTTTCCCCACCTAGCCTCGGGATCATGATGAACAACCCCCCTTCCCCTCCCGCCCGCCGCGCGGAACTGCTGGCCGCCGCGGCGGCCACGGTGACCGTCGTGCTGTGGGCGTCCGCCTTCGTCTCGATCCGCAGCGCGGGGGAGGCGTACTCGCCGGGGGCGCTGGCGCTCGGGCGGCTGCTGGCCGGGGCGCTGACGCTGGGGGTGATCTGCCTGTTGCGGCGGGAGGGGTGGCCGCCGCGCTCGGCCTGGCGCGGGATCGCCATATCGGGCCTGCTGTGGTTCGGCGTCTACATGGTCGCCCTCAACTGGGGCGAGCAGCAGGTCGACGCGGGTACGGCCGCCCTGGTCGTGAACACCGGGCCGATCCTCATCGCGCTGCTCGGTGCGCGGTTGCTCGGTGATCCGATGCCGCCGCGGCTGCTGGCGGGGATGGCGGTGTCGTTCGCCGGTGCGGTGACCGTGGGGCTCTCGATGTCCGGCGAGGGCGGTTCCTCGGTGCTCGGGGTGGCGCTGTGCCTGCTGGCGGCGGTCACGTACGCCGCTGGTGTCGTCGCGCAGAAGCCGGCGCTGGGCGCGGCGAGTCCGTTGCAGGTGACGACCTTCGGCTGCCTGGTCGGCGCGGTGGTCTGCCTGCCGTTCGCCGGGCAGCTCGTCCAGGAGGCCGCAGAAGCGCCGGCCTCCGCGACGCTCAACATGGTGTACCTGGGCGTCTTCCCGACCGCCCTCGCCTTCACGACGTGGGCGTACGCCCTGTCCCGGACGACCGCGAGCCGGATGGGCGCGACGACGTACGCGGCGCCCGCGCTGGTCGTCCTGATGTCCTGGCTGTTCCTCGGCGAGGTGCCGGGGCTGCTCACCCTGGTCGGCGGTGCGCTGTGCCTGGCGGGTGTCGCGGTGTCCCGGTCGCGGGCGGCGGCTCGGGCCGGGGATCCGGGAGCGGTTGCGGAACCCCGGCCCGAGCGGACTGCGGACTCAGCCCGCTGACTCGGCTTCCGCCCTGGCCTCGGGTGCGGCCTCCGGTTCCGCCGCACGCGCCCGGTCCGCGAGGACCTTGATCGAGATCAGCGCGATCACCGAGAGCGCGATGATGTAGCCGGACACCGCCATCGAGGTGCCCGTGGCCTCCAGCAGCAGCACCATCACGAAGGGTGCGAGGCCGCCGCCGGCGACGGCCGCGATCTGGTAGCCGAGGGAGGCGCCGGTGTAGCGCATCTCGGGCGTGAACAGCTCGGCGAACAAGGCCGCCTGGGGGCCGTACATGATGCTCAGGAAGCAGCTGGCGACGAACGTGCCGACGGCTAGCCACAGCAGTGAGCCGGTGTCGATCAGCAGGAAGAGCGGTACGGCCCACAGCGCGATGCCGGCCGCCCCGAAGGCGTAGATCCGGATGCGGCCGATGCGGTCGGAGAGCGCGGCGGCGGCCGGGATCAGCACGAGCTGGGTGAGGCTGACGCAGAGCGAGACCATGAGCACCGGGCCCTTCTCCATGTCCAGCTCGCGGGTCGTGTAGTCGAGGACGCCGGTGATCAGGATGTAGAAGGTCGCGGTGTTCACGGCGAAGGAGCCGCCGGCCAGGAGCACCGTGCCGAGGTGGCCGCGCAGGATCGTGCGCAGCGGCGAGCTCTGCTCGGTCTTCTCCTGCTCCGCGAGGGCGCGTTCGGCCTCCTTGAACGCCGGGGTCTCCTCGACGCGGGTGTGGATGTACCAGGCGAGGCCGAGCACGAGCAGGCCGACCAGGAACGGCACGCGCCAGCCCCAGGCGGCGAACGCCGAGTCGGTGGTGAGGGCGCCGGCGGCCAGGAAGACCGTGTTGGCGGTCACCACGCCGATGGGGACGCCGAGCTGGACGACGCTGCCGTAGACGCCGCGCTTGCCCTCCGGGGCGTACTCGGTGGCCAGGAGCATCGCGCCGCCCCACTGGGCGCCGACGGCGACGCCCTGTGCGATGCGGAGCAGGACGAGCAGGATCGGGGCGGCGACGCCGATCGTGTCGTACGTCGGCAGCAGGCCGATGCCGGTGGTGGCCACGCCCATCAGCGTGAGCGCGAGGACCAGCATCGGCTTGCGGCCGCGCTTGTCGCCGAGGTGGCCGGCGACGATGCCGCCGAGGGGGCGGGCGAGGAAGCCGACGGCGAACGTGGCGAAGGAGGCCATGACACCGGCGGTGGGGCTGCCGGCGGGGAAGTAGAGGTCGCCGAGGACGAGGGCGGCGGCGATGCCGAAGACGAAGTAGTCGTACCACTCGACGGCCGAGGCGAGGGCCGCGGCGGTGGCTACGCGGCGACGGTTGCCCACGGCGGGCGCGGTGGAGGCGGGCGGCTGAGCGGAAGGGGCCGTGTCCATGTGGTGCACGCTCCGGTGGGTGCGGGGACGGAACGGGGGGTGGCTCGGGTTCCGGGGAACGTACTGACCGGACGGTATGCACGTCAACGGGTCGTGCACCAGGAGTTTTGTCTGTAAGCACCACTGATCATGCGTACGGGCACGCCTCGGGCCCCGGCCTCGCACGGAGGCCGGGGTACCGGGGGGATACGGGCTAGAAGACGACCAGTGCCCGGCCGCCCTTGCCCGCCAGCATGTTCTCGAAAGCCGCCGGGATGCCGTCGAGGGAGATGCGTTCCGTCACCAGGGTGCTCAGGACGAGGCGGCCCGCGCGGACGTGCTCGGCCAGGACCGGAAGGTCGACGGCCGGGTCGGAGTTGCCGTAGACGCAGCCGGTCAGGGTGCGGCCCCAGTGGAAGATCTCCAGGGCGTTGAAGGTGACCTGCTGGTCCTTGCCGCCGATGCCGACGACCGTGGTGCGGCCGCCGCGGCGGGTGGAGTCCCAGGCCGTGCGGATGGAGACCGCGCGGCCGGCGCACTCGACGGCCACGTCGACGCCCTGCTTGCCGGTGAGGGCGCGGATCTCGCGGGCGGTGGTGTCGGAGGCGACGAGGTAGTCGGTGGCGCCGGCCGTCCGGGCCAGTTCCTCCTTCTCCGGGGACACGTCCACCGCGACGATCTTCGAGGCGCCCGCGATCCGGGCGGCCTGGAGGGTGGCGAGGCCCACTCCCCCGACGCCGAACACCGCGACCGTCTCGCCGGGACGCACCTGGGCCGAGTGGTGGACGGCGCCGTAGCCGGTGAGGACGGCGCAGCCCAGGAGGGCCGCGTCGGTGAGCGGGATGCCGTCCGGGACGGGCAGGACGCACGCCGCGGACACCACGGTCTCCTCGGCGAACGCGGCGACGTTCAGGCCGGGGTGGAGGTCGGTGCCCTCGGTGGTGCGGGCGTAGACGTCGGCGGCGCCGCCCAGGGCGTTGGCGCACAGCCAGACCTCGCCGAGCGAGCAGGCGTGGCAGGCGCCGCAGGACGGGGCCCAGTTGAGGACGACCCCGTCGCCGGGCGCGACGTGCCCGACGCCCTCGCCGACGGCGACGACCGTGCCGGCGCCCTCGTGGCCGAGGACGGCCGGGACCGGGACGCGCATGGTGCCGTTGGACAGGGACAGGTCGGAGTGGCAGACCCCGGCGGCGGCGAGCCGGACGCGGACCTGGCCGGGTCCGGGCTCGGGCAGGTCGATGCCGGTGATCTCCAACGGGGAGCCGACGGCGGGCAGGACGGCGGCGCGGACAGCCATGACGGAAGGGACTCCCCTGGGCTAGAACTGGAGGGACTTGGTCTGCAGGTACTCGGCCAGGCCGTGCACGCCGAGTTCGCGGCCCACGCCCGACTGCTTGTAGCCGCCGAAGGGGGCGAGGGGGTTGAAGCGGCCGCCGTTGATGTCGACCTGGCCGGTCTCCATCCGGCGGGCGAAGGCCACCGCCTCGGCCTCGTCCCCGGCCCAGACGGCGCCGGCCAGCCCGTAGACCGTGCCGTTGGCGATCCGCAGGGCGTCCTCCTCGTCGTCGTAGCGGAGGATCGACAGGACGGGGCCGAAGATCTCCTCCTGTGCGATGGTCATGTCCGGGGTGACGTCGGCGAAGACGGTCGGGCTGACGAAGTAGCCCTTCTCGCGCGGGGCTTCGGGGCCGCCGGCGACCAGGCGGGCGCCTTCCGCGACGCCCTTCTCGATGTAGCCGCGCACCCGGGCCTGCTGCTTGGCGTTGACGACGGGGCCGATGCGCTCGCCGTACTTGGCGGCGGCGCCGGCGGCGAGCCCGACCGCCTCGTCGTACTGGTCGCGGTGGACCAGCATCCGCGTCCAGGCGCTGCACGTCTGCCCGGAGTTGGACATGACGTTGGCGACGCCGACGTTGACCGCCTTGGCGAGGTCGGCGGTCGGGAGGATGACGTTGGCGGACTTGCCGCCGAGTTCGAGGGCGACCTTCTTGACCTGCCCGGCGGCGATCGCGGCGATGTGCCGGCCGACGACGGTGGAGCCGGTGAAGGAGACCAGGTCGACACCGGGGTGCTCGGCGAGAGCCTGGCCTGCGACCGGACCGAGGCCGGTGACCAGATTGAAGACGCCCGCCGGGATGCCGGCCTCGTGCACGGCGTCCGCGAACAGGCGGGCGACCAGCGGGGTGTCCTCGGCGGGCTTCACCACGATCGTGCAGCCCGCCGCGAGGGCCGGGGCGACCTTGGCGACGATCTGGTGCAGCGGGTAGTTCCAGGGCGTGATCGCGGCCACCACACCGACCGGCTCGTGGTGCACGACCGAGTTGCCGGTCTTCTCCTCGAAGGCGTACGTGGCCGCCAGCTCGGCGTAGGAGCCCGCGACGGCGATCGGCACGGCCGCGTGGACGGCCTGCGAGAACTTCAGGGGCGAGCCGAGTTCGGCCGTCACCGTTTCGGCGATCTCGTCCGCGCGGGCCACGAGCACGTCCCGCAGGGCGGCCAGGCGCGCCGCGCGCTCGGCGGGCGGGGTCGCGGCCCACTCCGGCAGGGCGGCGCGCGCGGCCCGTACGGCGGTGTCGACGTCCTGCGCGGTGCCGGCCGGGACCGTGCCGATGACCTGCTCGTCGACCGGGTTCACGACCTCGATCACGTCCTGGCCGGCGGCGGGGCGCCAGGCGCCCCCGATGTACATGCCGTCGTATGCCTTCATCGCGCTTCCTCCTGGGCGGGGCGTCGTCGTCCGGCACATAAACTAGCGACGATAGTTTTCCGGCGCCAGACGTCCCGGTGATCCCGTGTTCCCGGTCATCACAGCACGGAGCGGGCCCCGCCCGGGTGTGCGGCTCCTCACTCCTCCAGATCGGGCAGGCGCGCCGGGTGCGGGCAGATGCGGTCGCCGTGCTGGTCGAAGACGAAGAGGTGGGCGAGGTCGACGAGCAGCGGCACCTGCATGCCGTGACGGAGGGCCAGGTCCGGTGTGGCGCGCACGATGAGGTCGCCGGGCAGGCGGGGTTCTGCCGCCGCGGGGCCGGGATCCGCGTCCCCTGGGTGGTCCAGGGCCACGACAGCTCCCGCCCGGCCGGCTCCGGTCCGCTCCCGCAGCCGCGTGAGGACCGAGCCCTCGCGGCGGCGCCGCCGGACGGGTCGGCCGGGGCGGGGGCGTGGGGCCTCCAGGTAGGGGACGACGGCGGGGGTGGAGCCGGTGTTGAAGTGGACGAGGATCTCGTGGCCCTGGAACTCCACGTGCTCGACCAGTCCGGTGATCGGCACCTCGCCGGGGCGGGCCGCGGAGTGTTTGGCGATCCGGACGGCTTCCGAGCGCAGGCCGACGATGACCTCGCGGCCCTGCTGGACACGGAGCAACTGGTGGTCCAGGGAGAGCGGCTCGGGCAGGCGCAGGAACTGCTTGCCCAGGCTGATGGTCATCGCGCCGTCCAGCGGGGCGCGCACCAAACCGCGCAGGAGGTTGATGCGCGGGGTGCCGATGAAGGCGGCGACGAACACGTTGCTGGGCAGCGCGTAGACGACCCGCGGGCTGTCGACCTGCTGGAGCACGCCGCCGCGCAGCACGGCGACCCGGTCGCCGAGCGACATGGCCTCGGACTGGTCGTGGGTGACGTAGACGGTGGTGACGCCCAGTTCGCGGGTGAGCTGGGAGATCTCGGCCCGCAGGTGGGTGCGGAGCTTGGCGTCGAGGTTGGACAGCGGCTCGTCCATCAGGAAGGCGGAAGGATGGCGGGCGATGGCCCGGCCCATGGCGACCCGCTGGCGTTCACCGCCGGAGAGCTGGGCGGGCAGGCGGTCGAGGAGGTCCTCGATGCCCAGCATCCGGGCGGTGGCGTCCACGCGCGGCCCGGGGTCCGTGCCCGGGGCCTCGATACGCAGCGGGAAACCGATGTTGGCGCGGCTGGTCATGTTCGGGTAGAGGGCGAAGTTCTGGAAGACCATCGCCATGTCCCGCCCGGACGGCGGCAGGTCGTTGGCGTACTCGCCGTCGAGCAGCAGCTCGCCCTCGTCGATCTCCTCCAGACCGGCGATCATCCGGAGCACGGTCGACTTGCCGCATCCGGACGGGCCGAGCAGCACGAGGAACTCGCCCGGCGTGATGTCCAGCGACAGCCGGTCCACCACGCGGGCGCCTCGCGTGTAGGCCTTGCTCACGTCGTGCAGGGAGATGGCGCGTGTCATGAGGTGCCCCCGAGGGGTCGTCAGGGCGCTGGTGCTCCGCGGTCGGAAGCCCCGTGCGGGTCGTACGGGGCTGTGGGTCACGGAAGTTAACGGAATGTGTGCGGCCTGGGGAAGACACGGGGCGCGATCGGGGGTTCTGGTCCAGCTGGTGAGAAGGCGGACGGCCTGATTCGGCCATGACCCAGGGCCGCCCGGGGTCAGCGGATGCCGGTGAGGTGGGCGAAGACCACGACGTTCCCGGAGTAGCCCATCCTGCGGTCGTAGCTGCCGCCGCAGGTGATCAGGCGCAGCTCGGGGCGGCCCCGGGCGCCGTACACCTCCTGGCTGGGAAAGTGCGCCTTCTCGTACGACTTGATCTTGTCGACGGTGTATACGGCGATCCGACCGTCGGCGCGGCGGGCCTTGACGATACGGCCCGGTCTCAGCTCGGTCAGCCCCGCGAAGACGGCGGGACCGCTGTCGGTGTCGAGATGCCCGACGGCCACGGCGGTGCCCCGCTCACCCGGCGAGGCGCCCTGCTGGTACCAGCCGACGAGCTTCGGGTCGTCCTCCGGGGGTGCGGTGAGGCGGTGTGCCCGCGACCTGGATCTTGACGTCTCCGTCGTCCCCCGGGATGGGAGCGGCGACGGCGGGCACGCCGCTCAGGGTGGTCCCTGCGAGGGTGAGGGCGGCGTGGACGGCGGTGCGGGTGCCGGCACGGCGCGCGGGAGGTACGACGGGCATGAACATGCCCCCACGTCAGATGATTTTCACCCAAACACCCCGCATCTGACTCTCTGCCACACGACCGTTGAAATGGACGCACCTGCGCCCTGCGACGCGTCACATATCGCTCTTCCGGCGCAGCCGCACCCTCGGTCGGCGGGCGTCCCCCGCCCCTTCCTCCACCGCCCCGCCCGGCTCCCCCCGCGACCGCACCGCAACCCCCGAGGACAGCAGCAACAGCGCCCCGAGCATCACGAACGGCGCCGCCACGCCCGCGACCCCGGCGATCAGCCCGGCCGCCGCGGGCGCTGCCACCTGGCCGAGCCGGTTGCCGGTCAGGCGCAGGGCCAGGGCCGTGGAACGGGCCTCGTCGGGCGCGGCCTGGACGACCGTCGTCATGGACAGCGGCTGTCCGACGCCGAGGCAGAAGCCGAGCAGCACCAGTAGCAGGCCGAGTGCCCACACCGGCACCGGCAGGGCGATGCCCGCGCACAGCACGGCCGCCAGCAGACAGGTCACCGTGAGCAGCAGGGTCCGGCCGAGCAGCCGCAGCAGAGGTGTCAGCACCAGGCGGCACGCGATGGTGGCCGCCGCCCGCAGGCTGAGCAGCAGGCCGATCACGGACGGCGCGATGCCCCGGTGTTCGCCGACCACCGGGAGGTAGGCGGTGAGGATGTCGGTCGCGGACAGCACGGCGAGGCTGATGAGGATGCCGGCCGGCACGCCCCGGGTGCGCAGGATGCGCCCGACCGGGACACGGTCGCCCTTCTCCGCGCGGGAGGTCGCCGCCGTGCGACGGTGCTCGATGCGCCACAGCGAGGTGAACGCGACCGCCCCGACCCCGCCCGCCACGATCAGGGCGAGCGCGCTGGTGCCCTTCATGTCGTCGCCGCCGATCACCGCGCCCGCGGCGATGGGGCCGACCAGCTGGCCGAGCGCGGCACCGATGGTGAAGTGCCCGAAGTTCCGGTCCTGTTCGTGCGGGGCGGACTGGCGGGCCACGAGGGACTGGGAGCCGATGACGAAGCAGAGGTGGCCGAGGCCCATCACGCCGCTCCACAGGGCCATCGCCCACAGGGAGTCGGCGACGCCGCTGAGTGCGCAGCCGCCGGATATGAGGCCCACGCCGATGGGCAGCAGGGGCGCGCAGCGGCCGTGGTCGGTGCGACGGCCCAGGGGGACCGCCGCGAACAGCGGCAGCAGGGCGTAGACGCCCGCGATCACACCGATCGCCCGCTCGTCCGCGCCCAGCGCGAGGGCCCGGTAGGAGACGGCGGGCCGGGCCATCGACACCGCCCCCTGCGCGAAGCTGAAGGCGATGACGAGGCGGAGCAGCCAGCCGCGGTTCCCACCGGGCCTCACGATGACGTCCTCCATGCGGTGGTCAGATGATGCCGAAGAGCATGCCCGCCCCGAGGATGACGAGACAGGTGAGGGCGGCCCACTTCACGACGAACTTCGTGTGGTCGCCGAACTCGACCTTGGCCATGCCGACCAGGACGTACACGGCCGGGACCAGAGGGCTCGACATGTGCAGCGGCTGGCCGACGAGGGAGGCGCGGGCCATCTCCAGCGGGGAGACACCGTGCGCGGCGCCCGCCTCCGCGAGGACGGGGAGGACACCGAAGTAGAAGCCGTCGTTCGACATGAAGTAGGTGAGCGGGAGGCTGAGGATGCCGGTGACGAGGGCCATGTGCGGGCCCATGCTGCCGGGGATGACGTCCACCATCCACTTGGCCATGTGGTCGACCATGCCGGTGCCCTGCAGGACGCCGGTGAAGACGGCGGCGGCGAAGACCATGCCGGAGACGTTCAGGACGTTCTCGGCGTGGGCGGCGATGCGGGCCTTCTGGTCCGGGATGTGCGGGAAGTTCACGGTGAGCACGAGCGCGGCGCCGAGCAGGAACAGCACCGGGATCGGCAGCAGTTCCATGATCATGGCGGTGAGCAGCCCGACCGTGAGCAGCGCGTTGAACCAGTACAGCTTGGGGCGCAGCGTGGCGCGGTGGGGGTCGAGGCCCTGGAAGCCGTCCTCGTCGTGGGCGTCGTCCTCGGGGGCGTCCGCCCCGGAGCCCGCACCGCCGGCGGCGCCGCCGTTGCCCGTCAGGCTCTTGCGCATGTCGACCTTGCCGTCGCCGGAGCCGCCGGCTCCCACGAGGACCGTCTCGGTCTCCTTCTCCTCGACCTTCTCCTCCACCAGCACCTCGTCCAGCGTCAGCACGCCCAGCCGCCGGCGCTCCCGCACGCCGAGGACGTAGGAGAGGACGAAGACGAACAGCAGGCCCACCAGGAGCGCCGGGATCATCGGGACGAAGATGTCGCTGGCGTCGAGCTTGAGCGCGGTCGCGGCGCGGGCGGTGGGGCCGCCCCAGGGGAGGGTGTTCATCACGCCGTTGGCCATGGCGGCGACACCGGTCATCACGACCAGGCTCATCTTCAGGCGCTTGTACAGCGGGTACATCGCCGAGACGGTGATCATGAAGGTGGTCGAGCCGTCGCCGTCCAGCGACACGATCGAGGCGAGCACCGCGGTGCCGACGACGATCCGCATCGGGTCGGCTTTGCAGAATTTGAGGATGCCTCGGACGATCGGATCGAAGAGACCGACATCGATCATCACACCGAAGTAGACGATCGCGAACATGAGCATCGCCGCAGTGGGGGCGAGGTCGGTCACGCCGTCGAGGACGTAGTCGCCGAGCTTGGCGCCCTTGCCGACGAACACGCAGAACAGCGCGGGAATCAGCACGAGCGCCGCGATCGGCGACATCTTCTTCATCATGATCAGGACCAAGAAGGTCGCGATCATGGTGAAGCCGAGGATGGTCAGCATGAGTGGATACCTAACGTTCGCCCTTGAACATCCCACCAGGGCCGGCGGTGTCCGAGACGTTAGGTGCGTTCAAGCAGTGTTAACAAGACGTTGACGCGCGAGCAATAAGCGCAAAACTGCTGGTCACAGCTTTGCTCAGGTCAGAGGCATGAGCTTTTCGGTCACGGATGCGCATCCGGGGGCCGTCTCGGGGGCCACCTCGACGGGCACTGCGTTGAGGACCGCGTTACCCGACAGCGGGTCGAGCAGACGGCCGTCGAGGAGCTGGTTGACGTTGACGCCGGGGTCCGTCGCGGCGTGGCTGAGACGGGTGCCGGGGCGGTCGTGGCCCCAGCCGTGCGGCAGGCTCACCACACCCCGGCGCACCTCGTCCGTGACCTCGGCCGGTGCGGTCACCTCTCCCCCGGCGCCCTTCACGCGCACCGGCGCCCCGTCGCGCACGCCCAGCCGTTCGGCGTCCTCGGGGTGGATGTGCAGGGTGCAGCGGTTGGAGCCGCCGGTGAGGGCGGGCACGTTGTGCATCCAGCTGTTGTTCGAGCGGAGGTGACGGCGGCCGACCAGCACGAGTCCGTCGGGGCGCTCCTCCATCGCGCGCTTCAGGCGGGGCAGGTCGTTCGCGATCGGCCGCGGCAGCAGCTCGACCTTGCCGCTCCTGGTCTTCAGCGGCTGCGGCAGCCGGGGCCGCAGCGGGCCGAGGTCGATGCCGTGCGGGTGGGCGAGCAGCCTCTCCAGGGTCAGCCCGTCGGGTCGTACGCCGAAGCCGTCGCCGTAGGGGCCGAGGCGCAGCATCATGTCCAGCCGCCGCTCGGGGCCGGTGTCGCCGGTGAGCCGGGCGGCGAGCTCACGGGGGTCACGGCCGTGCACGGGCGAGTGCGGCTCCTTGACGGCCTTGCCCAGGGTCTGGTCGATGACCATCTGGTCGACGGCGGCCGGATCCGCCCCGTGCTTCCCCAAGCTCTCGGCTTCGCTCGAGCAGGGGAGACCCCAATCGGTCACGGCGAGGATCAGCCGCGCCAGGATCTCCGTCTCGGCCATCCGGCCCGGCTCCAGCGGGATCGCGGGACGGGTGTAGCGGACCTGGTTGCGCACGGCGAGGGTGTTGAGGGCGAAGTCGTGGTGCGGGCTCTGGGAGGGCGGGGGCGGAGGCAGGACGACGTCGGCGTGGCGTGCGGTCTCGTTGAGGTACGGGTCGACGCTGACCATGAAGTCGAGCGAGTCGAGGGCCTTGTCGAGCCGGTCCCCGTCGGGCGCGGAGAGCACGGGGTTGGCGGCGACGGCGATGAGCGCGCGGACCGGCTCGCCCTCCTCGGTGGCGGTGTCGATCTCCTCCGCGAGGGCGGACAGGGGCAGCTCGCCCTTGGCCTCCGGGTGCCGGCTCACGCGGGAGTGCCAGCGCCCGAGCGCGAAGCCGCGGCCGGGTCCGGCGGGGCGCGGGGTCTTGTCGGTGGCGGCCTGCGGGAAGAGCGCCCCGCCGGGCCGGTCGAGGTTGCCGGTGAGGATGTTCAGGACGTCGACGAGCCAGCTGGCCAGGGTGCCGTGCGGGACGGTGCAGCTGCCGATGCGGCCGTAGACGGCGGCGGTGGGGGCGGCGGCGAGTTCGCGGGCGAGGGTGCGGATGACGTCGGCCTCGACATCGCAGGCGGCGGCGACGGCTTCGGGGGTGAACTCGCGCAGGGCGTCGGCCACTTCCTCGACGCCCTGGACGTGCGGGGTCGGTTCGGCGAGGCCCTCGCCGAAGAGCACCTGGGCCATCGCGGCCAGCAGCAGCGCGTCGGTGCCGGGCCGCACGGCGATGTGCCGGTCGGCGAGCTTCGCGGTGCGGGTGCGCCGCGGGTCGATCACGACGAGCGTGCCGCCACGGGCCTTGAGGGCCTTGAGCTTGCCGGGGAAGTCGGGGGCCGTGCACAGGCTGCCGTTGGACTCCAGCGGGTTGGCGCCGATCAGGAGCAGATGGTCGGTGTGGTCCAGGTCGGGCACGGGGATGGCGTTCGCGTCGCCGTAGAGCAGTCCGCTGGAGACGTGCTTGGGCATCTGGTCGACCGTGGAGGCGGTGAAGACGCTGCGCGTGCCGAGCCCGGCGAGCAGCACCGGCGGGTAGAGGGCGCCGGCCATGGTGTGCACGTTGGGGTTGCCGAGGACGACGCCGACGGAGTTCGGGCCGTACCGCTCGACGACGGGCCGGATGCCGGCGGCGACCGCGTCGAAGGCCTCCTCCCAGGTGGCCTCGCGCAGCTCGCCGTCCCGGCGCACGAGCGGCGTGCGCAACCGGTCGGGGTCGGCGTCGGCGGCCCCGAAGGAGGCGCCCTTGGGGCAGACGAACCCCTTGCTGAAGACGTCGTCACGGTCACCTCGCGCGTGGGTGACGCGCGTCCCCTCGATGGTGAGGGTCAGGCCGCAGGTGGCCTCGCACAGGGGACAGATACGCAGGGCGGTGCGGGACACGGGTCCTCCAGGGGCGGCGGCTACGGTGACGCACGGACGGCCCGAGCATACCGACCGGTATGCACGGCGGGGAGGCCCTGACCGGCGTGAGGTCAGTCGAGCACCCGGGCCAGATACGCCCGCAGCATCTCCCGCGTCTCCTCGATGATCTTCTGGTCCCCGTCCGGCGCGACGCGGAACGCCAGGTGCACGAGGGTGTCGGCGGTCTCGACCGCGATGAGGAACACCCGGCGCAGCTCCTCGTCGGGCGCACGGTCGAGATAGCCGGAGAGGAGTTCGGTGAGGCGGTCGGCGACGCGGTGGTTCGGTTCGGCCTGGCGGGCGCCGACCGGGATCTGGTTGCCGAAGTCGACGAGGGAGAAGCCGGGCGCGGTGCGCTTCATCTCCAGGTACTCGTCGAGCACGGCGTCCATGGCCTCGCGCCAGCCCCCGTCGCCCGTCTCCCGCAGGCGCTGGGTGACCCGCTCCGAGAAGCGCTCCAGGTTGCGCTGGGCCAGCGCGTCGACCATCTGGCGCTTGTTGCCGAAGAAGCGGTAGACCGAGCCGATGGGGACTCCGGCCCGCTGGGCTACGGCACGGGTGCTCAGCGCGTCGTAGCCGACCTCGTCGAGGAGGTCGGCGCAGGCGTCGAGGATCCTGGTCAGGCGTTCGGCGCTGCGCCGCTGCACGGGCGCACGACGGAGCGATGTCGCATGGGGCACGGGCTTCATGATGCCTTTCCGGCGCGGTCCGGTGAACCTCGCCCCCCGGCAGGTGACCGGGGCGTTGCACGGACCCGCGCCTTCCGCCGGGCGTTGGCGCTCGGCGTCGTGCCCGGGCCCGGCTCCGACGCGGTGATGTCGGCCGTGCTCTCCACGGGTTCGCCGTCCACCACCCATACGGTGCCGTCGTCGGCGTAGAGGCGGGCCGTCACCTGGTGCGTGCCGCGCGGTACGAGCCGAGCGGGGAGGCGGCACCCGGGGGTGCGGAGCCGGGCGACGAGGCGGCCGTCCACGTAGACGTACGCGAGACCGTGTCCGGCCACCGCCCCGGCCGGGGCGCCGGCCGGCGAGAAACGGAAGTTCCGCAAGGTCAGGCGTACGTCCCAGCCGTCGGCCGCGCCGGGCTGCACCTCGATGCCGACGCCGGGCGCGTCCTCCTGCCCCACCTCCCGGTAGGGCCGCCCCTCGTCGTCCCGGTCCTCCAGCAGCCTGCCCACCGGCGTGGGCGACGCCCCGCCGCCCCGCTCCCGCTCGGCACTGGAGCCGCAGCCCGCGGATCCGGCCACGAGGAGGACACAGACCGCGAGCACGGCCAGAGGCCTCCGTGTACACGACATGCCGGCGAGCGTAGAACACGCGTCCGGTACCGCGGATCGTCCTGGAGTCGGGTTCCGGTCATCCGCCGGAAGGAGGTCCCGCAGGGCTCGTGTCCCTCTTGCGCCGGGGAAAACGCAATCCTACGGTGCTGTATAGGAATCGGATACAAGGGAGCAGCGATCATGGGCGATGGGGGTACCTCCCGCGCGAGCGGGTTCGAGCGTGGGGGAGCGCGGAAGACCGCCGAAGGGCTGACCTATCTCTCCGGCTTCGGCAACGAGCACAGCTCCGAGGCCGTCCCGGGCGCGCTGCCGGAGGGCCGCAACTCGCCCCAGCGGGCACCGCTCGGGCTGTACGCGGAACAGCTCAGCGGTACGGCCTTCACCGAGCCCCGGGCCCACAACCGCCGCTCGTGGCTGTACCGGATCCGCCCCTCGGCCGCCCACCCGGCGTTCACCCGCACGCACAACGGCTCGATCCGCACCGCCCCCTTCACCCAGACCGTGCCCGACCCCAACCGCCTGCGCTGGAACCCGCTCCCCGACCCGGCGCCGGAGACCGACTTCCTGGCGGGCCTGTGGACCCTGGGCGGCAACGGCGACGCCACCCAGCGCACCGGCATCGCCGTCCACCTCTACACCGCCAACGCCTCGATGGAGCGGGTGTTCAGTGACGCCGACGGCGAGCTGCTCATCCTCCCGGAGCGCGGCGGCCTGCTCCTGCGCACGGAGTTCGGTCTGCTCCATGTGGAGCCGGGCCATGTGGCGCTCGTCCCGCGTGGGGTCCGCTTCCGTGTGGAGCTGCTCGATACCGCGTCCGACGGCGAGCGGAGCCCGACCGCCCGCGGCTATGTGTGCGAGAACTACGGCGCGCCCTTCCGCCTCCCCGACCTGGGCCCGATCGGCGCGAACGGCCTCGCCAACCCGCGGGACTTCCGCGCCCCGGTCGCCGCGTACGAGGACGTCGAGGGCCCGGTGGAGGTGGTGAACAAGTTCTGCGGCAACCTGTGGACGGCCACCTACGACCACTCCCCGCTCGACGTCGTCGCCTGGCACGGCAACCATGTGCCGTACGTCTACGACCTTCGCCGTTTCAATGTGCTCGGCACCATCACGTACGACCACCCGGACCCGTCGATCTTCACGGTGCTGACGTCCCCGTCGGACACCCCGGGGCTGGCCGGGGCCGACTTCGTGGTGTTCGCCCCGCGCTGGCTGGTGGGCGAGGACACATTCCGGCCGCCGTACTTCCACCGGAACGTGATGACCGAGTACATGGGCCTGATCGAGGGCGCCTACGACGCGAAAGCGGAGGGCTTCGTGCCGGGTGGCGGCTCGCTGCACAACATGATGTCGGCCCACGGCCCGGACCGGGAGACCTTCGACCGGGCGAGCACCGCCGAGCTGCGGCCGCAGAAGATCGACGACGGCCTGGCGTTCATGTTCGAGACGCGCTGGCCGATCACCCTCACCCCGCAAGCGGCCCGCGCCGAGCACCTCCAGCAGCGCTACGACGACGCCTGGCAGGGACTGGAGCGGCACTTCCGTCCCTTGCACCGAACAGCCCCGACCGGTACGGATGGCCCGTGACCTCCTTCGCCCCGGACTCGATCGTCCTGAACCGCAAGCTGCCGCTCTGGTACCAGGTGTCGCAGTCGCTGCGCGCCTCGATCCTCGGCCGCTCGCCCCAGGACCCGCTGCGCCTGCCCACCGAGGAGCAGCTGGCCGGGCACTACGGCGTGAGCGTGCTGACCATGCGGCAGGCGCTGAAGGAGCTGGAGGACGAGGGGCTCATCTCGCGCCACCGCCGGCGCGGCACGTTCATCGAGCCGCACGCGCGCCGGGGTTCGCCGGTCCGTCTGCTCGGCTCGGTGGACGCGATCGTGGCCCAGCAGTCCGGCATGACGACCGAGCTGCTGGACCACGGCACCGCCCCCGTGCCGCCCGAACTCGCCGAGTTCTTCCCGGATCTGGCGGAGGTGGCGACGTACCACCGGCTGCGCAGCGACGAGAAGACCGGTGAGCCGACCAACCACGCCCGTAACTACGTGCGCCCCGAACTGGCCGCCCGCATGGACCTGGACGACCTGGTCCGGTGGCCCATGACCAAGGTGCTGCGGGACGTCGTCGGGGCGGACATAAGCCGCATCACGGACACGGTGGAGGCCCGCCTGGCCGATCCGGAGACCGCGAAACTCCTCCAAGTGCCGCTGCTCAGCCCGATCCTGCGCTACACGGGCGTCACGTACGACGCCGGCGGGCGGCCTCTGGACGTGGCCGTCATCCAGTACCGGGGGGACCGCTTCTCCTTCACGGTGACCCTCGACGCGACGTAGGCGCTGCGCGGCAGGCGAGGTGGCACACCCACGGGCCGGTGGGGCTGGTCGCGCAGTTCCCCGCGCCCCTTCGGGGCGCTCGACACGTCGTACGATGCCCTGCGTGACGCACGACGACGCTCCGCTGCTGGCGGACCTCATGCCGTGGTCCGTCGCACCGCCGCGGCTCGGCCGGGGGTGGCCGGCGGGCCCCGACGCGGCATCCCTCAAGGCCCGCTGGGACGCCCTGATGAAGGCCGAGGGACCCGACCGCGAGGCCCTGTTCCAGCCGACCCGCTCGCGCACGCCGCACACGGCGGTCGGCCAGTTGCCCGGTCAGGCCGGCAGCGGCACTCAGAAGCTGGCGAGGGCCTCGGGGCCGTGCCCGGAGCCCGTGCGCGTGCTGTACGCCCCCTTCGACGAGCAGTGGCTGATCCCCGACCAGCGGCTGATCGACGCGGCCCGCCCGGAGCTGTGGCGGGTGGCGGACGAACGGCAGGTCTTCGCGCTGGAGACCCCCGAGGCCCCAGGAGGTGCCCGCGGAGTCCCCGGCCTGCTCGTCACCTCACTGCTCCCGCTGCTCCGCCCCGGCCGGATCCGCCCGCTGTTCCGGCGACCGGGCGGGCGGGAGCCCAACCTGGCCCCCGGCCTGCTGGAGCACCTGGGCACCCGCCTGGGCAGCTCCCCCACGCCCCTGGACGTGCTGGCCTGGATCACGGCGACGGCCCGCCCGGACCTCTCCGTCCCGCTCACCGGGGACGCCGACGCCTGGGCGCGAGGCCTGGAGCTGGGCCACCGGCTGCTGTGGCTGATGCGCCGCGACGGCGAACGCCCCAAGCTCCCCGGCGGCCGCCGCCCCTACGTCCGCGCCCCGCTGCCCTCCCGCCCCCTGACCCTGCGTTACGACAGGGACGAGGAGGCTCTCCTGCTGGACGAGGGCCGCATCTCCCCCGTGCCGCCGGAGGCCTGGGACTTCGAGGCGGGCGGGGTGCGCGTCCTGGAGCAGTGGTTCACGGCGCGCGTCACCGAGGCAGAGCCGGGCACACTCGCGGCGATCCGCCCCGGCACATGGCCCCAGAGCTGGACGTCGGAACTGCTGGAACTGATCACGGTCCTGGCCCTGCTGGCCGGCCTCCGCCCGCTGGACGAACCGACGGTCCCCGACCCGGTCACCACGACCGAGCTGCGCGAGGCCGGCGTCCTCCCGGTGCCGGCGCCGGCCCGCCGCCCGGCCTCGGTGCTGGACGGCCCCGAGGAGGGGCCGGAGGGACAGCTCGCGCTGCTCTAGAGCCACAGGACCTAACGGAGTTCGGGGTCGTAGGCGTCCAGTACGCGTTCGAGGGCCCGTCTGAACACCGCCTCCAGATCGACCGGCCCGCTCTGCTCCATGAAGGCCGCGGCCAGTCGCGGATACGCCCCGGTGGCCACCTGGCTGCCCAGATAGGCCATCCGGACCGCGTTCTCCTCCTCCACGGACCACGGCATGGAGCGGGTGCGCTCGACGGTCGCGATGTCGTTCGCGGTGTACGTCGTCACGACCCCGTTGAGCAGCGCGATCAGCTCCGTCTTCATGCCGGCCGGAACGTCGAGCGGTTCGAGGCAGGCCAGGCAGTGCTCCAGGTAGCGCAGGGTGTTGGGGCTGAAGCCGAACGCCCCCGCCATCAGGCGCGGCACCCATGTGTGCCGGTACATGATGGCCCGGGTCTGCTCCGCGTTGCGGAGCATGTCGGCGCGCCAGTCGCCCGTGGGCTCGAACAACTCGTGCTCGGCACCGACGGCGTCCACCATCAGCTCGTACAGGTCCTCCTTACGGGGGACGTAGTTGTACAGCGACATCGTGCCGCAGCCCAGTTCCGCCGCGACATGCCGCATGGACACCGCGTCCAGCCCCCCCGCGTCGGCGATCCGCACCGTCGCCGCCGCGATGTCGGCGCGGGTGAACGCCGGTTTCGGCCCACGGCCGGTGCGCTCGGGGCGCGCCCAGATCACTTCGGGTACGGCCGCTCGGCCCGCCATCGATCATCACCTCGACCTCCATCCTAGTTACGTACACCGTACGTAGTGCGCTATGGTCCTGCCATGACTTCTACGTACGCTGTACTTAGTGAGGGTCTGGAGAAGCGGTTCGGGGAGGTCCGTGCCCTGCGCGGGCTGGATCTCGCGGTGGCCGAGGGGACGGTGTGCGGGATCCTCGGGCCGAACGGGGCGGGCAAGACCACGGCCATACGGCTGCTGACCACGCTGCTGCGGCCGGACGCGGGCTCCGCGCGGGTCGCCGGGCACGACCTCGTCCGGGAGGCCGCCACCGTACGGAGCCGGATCAGCGTCACCGGTCAGGACACGTCGATCGACGGGGACCTCACCGGCCGTCAGAACCTGCTGCTGTTCGGCCGGCTGCACCGAGTGCGCGGCCCTGCCGGGCGGACGACGGAACTCCTCGCCCGCTTCGGGCTGACCGAGGCCGCCGACCGGCCCGCCTCCACCTACTCCGGCGGCATGCGGCGCCGGCTGGACCTGGCGGCGAGCCTGATCCGCCGCCCCGAGGTGCTGTTCCTGGACGAACCGACGACCGGCCTCGACCCGGCCAGCCGCAACCTCATCTGGGACGCGGTGCGCGACCTGACCGCCGAGGGCACGACCGTACTCCTCACCACCCAGTACCTGGCGGAGGCCGACCAACTCGCCGACGACATCGCCCTGGTGGACCGCGGCCGGGTCGCGCACACCGGGTCGCCGGCGCAGCTCAAGGGGCTCGTCGGGGCGCACGCCGAGGTCGTCGTGACGGACCCGGACGCGCTCACGAAGGCGGCGGCCGTCCTCGACCGGATCACCGGCGCGCAGCCGTCGTTCGACCACGAGCGGAACGCCGTCGGCGCGGTCACCAGGGACCCGACGCTCACCCTCCCCCTGCTCGTTCGCACGCTGGACTCGGCGGGCGTGCCGCTGCTCGACGTGAGCCTGCGGCCCCCGACCCTCGACGACGTCTTCCTGCGCCTCACGGACACCACGCCTACGACCGACGAGAAGGAGCGTGCCGCATGAGCATGCTGGCGTACGACGGGACCGCGATGCTGGGCCGCCAGCTGCTGCGGATGCGGAACAACCCCGGGCTGCTGATCCTCACCCAGACGATGCCCATCAGCATGCTGCTGTTCTTCGGCTACGTCTTCGGCAGCGCCCTGGCGATGCCGGGCGAGGCGTACCGGTCGTTCCTCGTGCCGGGTCTGCTGGTGGCGACCGCCTCGGGCGGGATCATGACCGGCATGTTCCAGGCGGCCGGGGACACGCATCGGGGTGTGGCGAACCGCTTCCGTACGCTGCCGATGAGCCGGGCGGCCGTACCGCTGGGGCAGGCCGCCGCGGACGTGGTGGTCACGGCCGTCGGGACGGTGCCGTTCCTGCTGGTGGGACTCGCGGTGGGCTGGCGGATCGAGGGTGGCCCGCCGGCGGCGGTGGGGGCCGTCGGGCTGCTGATGCTGTTCCGCTTCGCCTGCACCTGGGCCGGGATCTACCTCGGCCTGCTCACCCGGAACGAGGAGGCGGCCGGTCAGCTGGGCGGGGCGACGTTCCTGTTGCCGCTGCTGTCCAGCGCGTACATCCCGACGAGCGGGCTGCCGGGGTGGCTGCGGACGGTCGCCGAGTGGAATCCGATCAGCGCGGTGGCCACGGCTCTGCGGGATCTCTTCGGCAATGCCCCCGTGCCCGACGGGGCGGCCTGGCCGGTGGCCCATCCCGTCGCGGGGTCGCTGCTGTGGTGCGCCGTGCTGCTCGGGGTGTTCGTGCCGCTGGCCGTGCGTCAGTACGCGCACGGGGAGCGGTGAAGGGGCGGCCGGGACACGGGAGCCGGGCGACGCCCCCGGTCACTGCCGGGCGGGGATGTGACACCGGCTGGGGGCGGGCCGCGCTCGGGTACACACCTGGCGCTGCTGCGTGCCGTGGGGATGACGGACGACGAGTGCGCAGCGTTGTGCCAGGGGCGGTGTGACCGCCCGAGCGCGGGCCTCTACCTGCCGCCGAACAGCGAGCGGCGCAGCCGGCGCAGTGGTGCGAAGAGCGAGACGCGGCGCACGCGCGCTCCCCTGCCACTGCGGTCCTGCGGTTGACGCGCGGTCAGTTCACGCATCAGCGAGGTCGCCTCGACCGTCTCGCGCTGCGGGACGGCAGGGCCACCCAGCACCGAGAGGTGGCGGTCGAGGCGCGAACTGGTCGCGCTGCTCCCGCAGGTGATCGCAGGGACCCTCGCCCTGCTGCGCACTGTTATCTGTTCCATGTCACTCCCCACCCGTACGAGTCCACCCGGCCCGGGCAGGTTAACCCTATCGCCCCGTCCGGGCACTCGTGTATCGCGGTCACAGGATTCACCTTCCCCATAAGGGGATTGACGATGTATCCCCGATTACTCTCCGAATCCGACAGATTTCAGGGCGAGTTGGACGATCGGCTGGGTGGTGGGCTGCGGCGATCCCCCGGCCGGCTCGACGGTTACGGCCAGTGACGTCGCGGAGGTGCCGAGATCCGTCGCGACCAGGGGCGTGTCGCCCTCGAAGAGGCCCAGGGAGCGTGGTTGCGCGCCCGGGCGCATGAGCCACAACTGGTGCACTCGGCCGCCTGGCGGGGCACCGTATCCCCCGAGGGTGACCACCGCGCTCCCCTCCGTGGCGGAAGCGATCACTCCGATGGTTCGGCCCCGCCCGTCCCGCCCGCTGCTCGCACGGGCGTCCGGAGCCGCGAGAACGTGGGCGATCTCACGTGACCGGTCCCGTTCGGCGGTCAGCTGTTCCTGGGTCCGGTTCGCCTGCACCGCGAACAGCGAGGCGACGACGAGGGCCGCGGCGGCGGTGGCCGTGGCGAAGGGCACGTACAGCGGGATCCGGCGCCGCTCCCGCTGCCGCGGCGGCGGCTGGGTGCCCCACACGTGCGGCGGCAGCTGCGGAGTACGCACGCGTGCCGGCTCGCGGGCCGTGTCCTGCGGCGCCGGGTCCTGCGGAGTCGTCCGTACGGCGGCCATGACCCGGTCGCGCAGAGCGGCGGGGGCCGGGGCGGCGGTGGACCAGGCGAGCCGGACAGCGTCCTCGGACAGGGCGCGCACCTCGGCGGCGCAGCGGCCGCAGTCCCTCAGGTGTTTCTCGAAACGGACCCGCTCCGGTGGTTCAAGGGCGTCGAGCGCGTAGGGCGCGGCGAGCGAGTGCGGGTCCTCGCGGCGGAAGAGACTCATGCCACGCCTCCCAGGCATTCGCGCATCCGGGTCAGCCCGTCGCGCATCCGTGTCTTGACGGTGCCCAGCGGCAGGGACAGCCGCTCGGCCACCTCACGGTAGGTGTAGCCCTCGTAGTAGGCGAGGGTGACGGACTGGCGCTGGAGGTCGGTGAGGCGGTCCAGGCAGACGCGCACCCACTCGCGCTCGAGTCCCGCCTCGACCTCCTCGGTGACCTGGTCGAAGGCCGGGTGGTGGGCGCGCCAGGCCTCCCGCTGCTCACGCTCGCCGGCCGCGCGGGCGCTGCGCACCCGGTCGACGGCACGGCGGTGGGCGAGGGTGAGGATCCACGACATCGAGCTGCCCCGGCCCGGGTCGAACTTCGCTGCCGAGCGCCACAGTTCGAGCAGCACCTCCTGGGCCACCTCCTCCGACTGGGCGGGATCGCGCACCACGCGCCTCACGAGCCCGAACACCGGGCCGGACACCAGCCCGTACAGATCCTCGAAGGCCTTCTGATCGCCACGCGCCACGAGCAGCAGCAGCTCGTCCGCCTCCACTCGGTCCCCCTCTCCCAGGCCGCATCGGGCCTGTCCCCTCACACGAGGCATTCGCAACGCACGCACCTCCGGATGGGGTTACGGATCAGCGCGCCGAAAACGCGGGTCGCCCGGCGATGAGACAACTTTCCCGACGCGCCGTAAGAACGTTTGAGATTCGACCAATCCGCTTCGCCGACCGCTCCGAATGGCGTGTGTCAGGCAAGTTGGCACTGAGGACGGACGGCATGACACCTTTCTCCAGGACCGGTGCGGGACGCAGGAGCATCGCGACCGCGATCTGTAGTGCGCTGGCCGCCGGCGGGCTCGCAGCCGCCGGTGTGACCGCGCTGGAACCTGAGGCGGCCTCCGCCTCCAGTCACCGGGAGGCCCCGCTGATCTCGGGGACCCCGCAGTACGACAACACGGACGTGTACGCGTTCGTCAGCCCGGACAAGCCGGACACGACGACCATCGTCGCGAACTGGATCCCGTTCGAGGAACCCGCCGGCGGGCCGAACTTCTTCACGTTCGCCGAGGACGCCCAGTACGACCTGCGCATCGACAGCAACGGTGACGCGAAGGAAGACCTGCTGTTCCGGTACACGTTCAAGACCCACACGAAGAACGACAAGACGTTCCTGCACAACACGGGTCCGGTCGAGAGCCTCGACGACCCCGACCTCAACATCACGCAGACGTACGACCTCGAACTGGTCAAGCTGCGCGATCTGAAGGCCGTGTCGAAGACCAAGGTCGCCGACGACGTCCCGGTGGCGCCGTCGAACGTCGGCAAGGCGTCGATGCCGGACTACAACACCCTGCGCAAGCAGGCGATCCACAAGCTCGCCGGGGGCGCCCAGACCTTCGCCGGACAGGCCGACGACCCGTTCTTCCTGGACCTCAGGGTCTTCGACCTGCTGTACGGCGGGAACCTCTCCGAGGTCGGCAACGACACGCTCAAGGGCTACAACGTCAACACGATCGCCCTCCAGGTCCCCAACAGCTTCATCACCCAGTCGCACGACCAGCCGGTCGTCGGCATCTGGTCGACGACGCAGCGCAAGAACGCCCAGGGCTACTTCGCGCAGGTCTCCCGCCTCGGCAACCCGCTGGTCAACGAGGTCGTCAACCCGCTGAAGGACAAGGACAAGTTCAACGCGTCCGCGCCGCGGGACGACGCCCAGTTCCTGGAGAACGTCACCAACCCGGAGTTGCCCAAGCTCATCGAGGCGATCTACAAGATCCCGGCTCCCGCCGAGCCGCGCAACGACCTGGTCGACGTGTTCCTCAAGGGCGTCAAGGACCTCAACCAGCCGCCGCACGTGACGCCGTCGGAGCAGCTGCGCCTCAACACCTCGATCAAGCCCGCCGCGAAGCCCAAGCGGCTCGGTGTGCTGGACGGTGACAACGCGGGCTTCCCGAACGGCCGGCGGCTGACGGACGACGTGATCGACGCCTCGCTCCAGGTCGTCGAGGGCGAGCTGCTGGGCGCGAAGAACGACCTGGGTGACGCGGTCGACAAGAACGACAAGAAGTTCGAGAAGGCCTTCCCGTACGTCGCGCTGCCGACGGAGGGTTCGCGCGGCCCGCTCGCCAAGGGCGTGGACGGCGGCAACGACGTCCGCAGCCAGCTGGGCGACGCGCTCCAGCCGGCGGGCGCCCAGGGCTCGGACGACATGCGCCTGATCGCCGCGTCCGCCGGAGCCGGGGCTGGCGGCATCGTCCTGGTCGGAGCGGCCCTCATGTGGTGGCGCCGCATGCGGAACCGGGCGTACTGACCCGCTCCGTTCCCACCGACCGGCGCGGCCCGTTTCCCCACCGTCCCCCACGGTACGGGCCGCGCCTCTCCCTCACCACACCGCACCCGCACAGCCGACTGAGGAGAGGTCATGCCTCCGCGTACGACCGACAGCGCACCGGAGAGGCGCGACGACGACCAGCCGCGCCCCGGCCAGGAGACCGGCGGAGAGCCGTCGGCGCCGCGGGAGCAGGGGCGAGCCGGCCTGGGCACCGACGCCGGGACGGAAGCGGGGCGGGGTGAGGGCCCCACCGACACCGACACCGGCACCGGAACCGGCACCAGCACCAGCACCAGCACCAGCACCGAAAGCTCACCCGGCACCCACGACCGTCCCCGCGCCGACCCCGAAAGCGCGCCCCGCCCCCACGCTCCCTCCGGGAACGACGCCGGCGCCGACGAGCGCGTGGCCGTGATGCGGCGGGCCGCTGACGGCGGGCGGCGTTGGCGGGCTGCCCATCTGGCGGGCTGCGCCGCACTGTTGGCCGTCGCGCTGACCGGTGGGGCCATCGCCTTCGGAGGTACGGGGGACGGTCGTGCGAGGACCGGCACCGAGGCCGTGTCCGCGGCCGGGGCCCTGACGCCCGGCGTGCTGGCCCGGGGGGATCTCGACGCGGGGATCGAGTCCCTGCAGAAGCATCTTCGCGCCCAGCCCAGGGACTTCGGCAGCTGGGCCACCCTCGGGATCGCCTACGTCGAACAGGCCCGGACGAAGGGCGACCCCTCGCGCTATCCACAGGCCGAGCGCGCGCTGAAGCGGTCCCTGGAGCTGGACCCCGGTAACGACCAGGCTCTCGCCGGCCGTGCCGCCCTCGCCGCCGCCCGGCACGACTTCACTGGCGCGCTGAAGGACGCCGACCGGGCCCTGAAGCAGAACCCCTACAGCGAACGCGCCCTGTGCACCCGTATCGACGCCCTCGTCGAGTTCGGCCGGTACGAGGAGGCCGCCGAGGCCGCCCGCACCGCCGACGGCAGGCGGCCCGGGGTACCGGTCTTCACGCGGTACGCGTACGTGAAGGAGCTGCGCGGCGACGTCCGTACGGCGCGTGACGTGCTGGAGCGCGCCCTGGAAGCCGCCGACTCGCCCGCCGACACCGCGTACGTCGCCACCGCCCTCGGACAGCTCGCCTGGAACCAGGGCGAGTACGAGACGGCCCTCGACCACTACGCCCGTGCCCTCGCCGCCGACGAGGACTACCTCCCCGCCCTGGAGGGCCGCGCCCGCGCCCAGGCCGCGAACGGTGACCGGGCGGCCGCCGTCGAGGGACTGGAGCAGGTCGTCGCCCGCTTCCCGCTGCCCGGCCCGCTCGTCGCCCTCGGGGAGCTGTACGAGGACCGCGGCGCCGACGGCGACCGGGCGAAGGCCGGTGACCAGTACGCCCTCATCGACGCCTGGACGTCCCTCGCCCGCGCGGGCGGTGTCAACGCCGACCTCGACTCGGCCATGGCCGCCGCCGACCACGGCGACAGGAGGGAGGCCCTGCGCGCCGCCCGCGCCGAGTGGAACCGCCGGCACAGCGTGCACACCGCCGACGCGCTCGCCTGGGCCCTGCACGTCAACGGCCGCGACGAGGAGGCCCTGCCGTACGCCCGCCGCGCCACCGCCACCGGCTACCGCAACGCCGGCTTCCTCTACCACCGCGGCGTCATCGAACGAGCCACCGGCAACGCACGCGAAGCCCGCGACCACCTGAAGGCCGCGCTCGACCTGAACCCCGGCTTCTCGCCCCTCGGCGCCCGCGAGGCCCGTACCGCGCTCAAGGACCTGGAGGGGACCCGGTGACCCCGCGCCGTCTCTTCGCGTCCGGCGCCGCCGTCCTCACGGCCGCCTGCGCGCTCACCCTGCTGCCCGCCGCCGCGGCGAGCGCCCACCCGCTGGGCAACTTCACCGTCAACCGCTACGACGGTCTGGTCGCCGTCCCCGGTCAACTCCGGGTGCACCACGTCGAGGACCTCGCCGAGATCCCGGCGACCCAGGCGGGAGGGGACATCGAGCGGCTGGGCATCACCCTGTGGGCCCGCGAGCGGTGCGCCACGGCCGCCGCGGACAGCAGGCTCACGGTCGACGGCCGTCGCACCCCGCTCACCGCCGAGCGCGGCCACGCGCGCGTGCGGCCCGGGCAGGCGGGACTGGACACCCTCCGCGTGGAATGCGAACTGACCGCTCCCCTCCCGTCCGGCACGTCGGACGAGGAGAGCGTCTCCCTCGGCTTCCGTGGCGCGGGCGCCTCCTCCGGCCCGGGCTGGCGGGAGATCACCGCGCGGGGCGACCGTATGACGCTCACCGAGTCGGACGTACCGGAGAAGTCGATATCGGCCGAACTCACCCGCTACCCCGAGGAGTTGCTCTCCTCACCGGCCGACACCGCGGCCGCCGCCCTGCGCGTGCGCCCCGGCGGTGCGGCCCTGGCCGAGGAGGAGTCGGACGCCCCGGCCGCCTCCGTGCTGCCGCGCGGCGCCGACCGCTGGACGCGGGCCCTGGACGACCTGGTCGCCCGGCACGACCTCACCGCGGGCTTCGCCGCGCTGGCCCTGCTCATCGCCGTCGTCCTCGGCGCGATGCACGCGCTCGCCCCGGGCCACGGCAAGACCATCATGGCCGCGACGGCGGCGGCCCGGGGCGGCCAGGCCCGGATGAAGGACGTCCTGCCCATGGCCGCCTCGGTGACGGTCACCCACACCCTGGGCGTGGTCGCCCTGGGCCTGCTGGTCACGGCCGGCTCGGCGGCGGCCCCCTCGGTGATCGCCTGGCTCGGCGTCGCCAGCGGCATCCTGGTGACCCTGGCGGGCGCGAGCCTGCTCCGACGCGCCTTGCGCAACCGCGCGCACACCCACCACCACGGCGGCCACACCCACACACACGACGACGACAGCCACGGCCACAGCCACGCGCACGACCACCATCACGACCACGATCGCCACCACCACGATCACGACCACCCGCACGACCACACCCGCCCCCACTCCCACCCCCACACGATCGAGCACACCCACGGCGGGTTCACGCACTCCCACCCCGTCGCCCCCACCCTCCGCGGCACGATCCTCATGGGCTTCGCGGGCGGGCTCGTGCCCAGCCCGTCCGCCGTGGTGGTGCTCGTCGGTGCCGCGGCCCTCGGGCAGGCCTGGTTCGGGCTGCTGCTGGTCGTCGCGTACGGCGTCGGGCTCGCGCTCACCCTCACGGCCGCCGGATACGCCGTCGTCAAGGCGGGCAGCGGCATGACCCGGCTCCTGGACCGGCGCCCCCGCTGGGCGGCGGGCCCGCTGGCGGCCCTGGTGCGCCGGACCGCCCCGCTCGGCTCGGCCTTCGCCGTGGTGGTGCTCGGGGCCGGACTGGTGTTCAAGGGGGCGGCATCCGCGCTGGGCTGAGTTACGTTCGTGGGGAAATCCGACGTCATGGGGAAAACAGACCTCGTGGAGATTCCGCCCGGCTGCGAATGGGGGCGCCGTGTCCGAAGAACCGGGCCATGAGCGTGTGATCGCGGGCCGCTACCGGCTCCTGGCACCGCTCGGCGAGGGCGGTATGGGGACGGTGTGGCGCGCCCGCGACGAGGTGCTGCACCGCGAGGTCGCCGTCAAGGAGGTGCGCGCCCCTGCCGGGTTGGGAGGCGACGACGTGCGGCGGATGTACGCCCGGCTGGAGCGGGAGGCGTGGGCGGCGGCCCGGGTCACCAACCGGAACGTGGTGACGGTGTACGACGTGGCGACGGACGACGGCCGGCCGTGGATCGTCATGGAGCTGGTCCGCGGGCTCTCCCTGGCCGAGGTCCTGGACGCCGAGGGCCCGATGCCGCCCCAGCGTGCCGCGCACATCGGCGCCGAGGTGCTGGCCGCGCTGCGGGCCGCGCACGAGGCCGGGGTGCTGCACCGGGACGTGAAACCGGCCAACGTACTGATCGCGAACGACGGCCGGATCGTGCTCACCGACTTCGGGATCGCCATGGTCGAGGGCAGCTCCGCGCTGACCATGACCGGGGAGGTCATCGGCTCGCCCGAGTTCCTCGCCCCGGAGCGGGCACTCGGCCGCACGCCGGGCCCGCAGTCCGACCTGTGGTCGCTCGGTGTGCTGCTGTTCGCGGCGGTCGAGGGCCGCTCCCCGTTCCGCCAGGACACCCCGCTGAGCACGCTGCGCGCGATCGTCGACGAGGAGCTGCCGCCGCCGCGCCGGGCCGGTCCGCTGGCCCCGGTCATCGAGGGGCTGTTGCGCAAGGATCCCGCGCAGCGGCTGCCGGCCGAACAGGCCGAGCAGGACCTGCGGGTCATCGCCGGGGGCGGCTCGCCGCGCGCGGACACCGTGCGGGCCGTCCCGTACCCGCCGACGGTCGCGGCCCGCTCCGAGCCCTCTCCCACGCCCCCGATGCCCTTCCCTGGGCGGTCGGCGGCGTCCGGTTCCGGTGCCATGACGGCGGGGACCCGTCAGGACCGCGACCGCCGGGCCGGCCGGGTGCTGGTCGCGGGCGTGGTCGCGCTGGCGCTCGCGGTGGGCGGGCTGACGTACGCGCTGCTGAACCGCGGGGACGGCGACGGGAACGGCGACCGGGGTGCCGGGGCGAGTACGCCCGCCGAGACCAAGGGCCCGCCGCAGAACACCGGGAGCGGGAAGTCCAGCCCTTCCCCGACGCCGAGTGAGACCGAGAGCGAGGAGAGCAGTCCGCCGCCGCAGTCGGTGCGGGTCGGCCTGGACGGCACGCGCACGGACTACTCGGGCCCGTGTCCGCCTGCGAGCGCCGAGGCGCCGAGGTTCACGGCGACGTTCACGGTGGGGCGGCTGCCGGCCGAGGTGCGCTACCGCTGGGTGACGCAGGACGGCTCGGTGCTCGACGGGGGCTGGAAGACGCTGTCGTTCCCGGAGGGCGGCGGCCGTACGAACCAGGACGCGGTGACCGTGACGACCGACGCGGAGACCGGGACGTTCGAGAACGAGATCAGTGTCGAGGTGCGGGAGCCGGTGCGGACGACGTCCGAGTCGGTGCCGTTCTCGATCACGTGCGAGACGGAGACCCCGCCGGGCGGGGCCTCCCCTTCTCCTTCGGACACGGGATCGGACGGGGGTTCGGACACGGAGTCGGACACGGACTCCGGCTGAGCGGTCGGCGCCCGCGGTCAGTCGTTGGCGTCGAGCACGGGCAGATAGCCGCCCGACTGGCCGGATGCCTTCGGGTGGAACGAATCGCCGATGTTGAGCCAGTTGACGCTGTGCAGCCAGGAGTCGCCGGAGCAGATCTCGTGGCCGGTGAAGGCCGGGCGTACGTCGCCGAAGGTGAAGCCGTGGTTCGCGGCACGCTTGGCGATGGCGGTGTTGAGGTGGTCGGAGCCGTCGTTGATGGCCTTGCGCTTGGCCTCGGAGAGGCCGAGGCAGGTGGTGTCGAGCTTGTAGAAGCGGGGGTAGCCGAGCACGACGACGCGGGCGTTGGGTGCCTTGGAGCGGATCGCCGAGTACACGCTGTCGAGCTTGCCGGGCAGCGTGGAGTCGACGTACGCCCGGGCGGTGTTGATGCGGGAGATGCAGGCGCTGTCGGACTGGGTCACACAGGTGGTCATGACGTCGGCGAAGCCGGCGTCGTTGCCCCCGACGGTGAGGGAGACGAGGGCGGTGGCGGCGCTGAGCGGGGCGAGCTGTCCGGCCAGAACATCACCCGTTCGGGCGCCCGAGCAGGCCGTGAAGTTGAACGTCGAGGGTGAGTGGGCGGCGGCCCAGAGGTAGGGGTAGGCCTTCGTGCTGCGCTTGCATTCGCCGCTGGAGGTGATGTAGCTGCCGGCGCCGACTCCGGAGGAGTAGGAGTCACCGAGCGCCACATAGCCGCCAGTTGCGGCGAGTGGGGACGCCTGCGCCGCGGCGGCCCCGGTGAGGGCGGTGCCGACGGCGAGGAGGAGCGAGCTCAGGAGGACGACAAATCGGGAACGTCTCATGGAACCTCCTTTAGCAGGATCTCTGCCACAACCGTCGTAGCAGCTACGCGTGTTGACAGGAAGTGTCCATGCCAAGCCTTTTCGGCCCTTTCCGGGACGTGCACGGCGCGTTCACCTCACGCCTTGTTACGCGTTCGACACTTTTTGTTACGTGCCCATGACAGATTTGTTGACTAGTGCTCAACTCTCTTGTTCCACGCCGGTAGATGGTCGACGCTTTACTCCGGCCGAGAGCGGAACGCGACGCTCCCGGCCGTGTGCGCGAGCACGCGCACATCCCCCACATGACGCGCGCCCCACCCAGGCGCGCGCCGCCTAGAGGAGGACTCCCTCGTAATGGCACAACTGCGTAGCAAGAGACTCGGGTTCGCCGCGATCACCCTGTCGGCGACCGCCGCCCTCGTGGGCGGCCTCACCGCCCTCCCCGCCCAGGCCGCCGCTCCCGCCGAGGGCCGGGTGCTCGCCGCGAACTCCCCGGCCGCGATCAAGGACAGCTACATCGTCACGCTCAAGAAGAGCGCGGGCGTGAAGGCGTCCTCGGCCGCGGGCAAGGACCTCGTCGAGGAGTACGGCGGGTCCGTGCGCAAGACGTTCGGCAAGGCGCTGAACGGCTACTCCGCCACCCTCTCCGCCACCGAGGCCAGGCGCCTCGCCGCCGACCCGGCGGTGGCCTCGGTCGAGCAGAACCAGCGCGTCCAGCTCTCCGCCACCCAGAACAGCGCTCCCTGGGGCCTGGACCGCATCGACCAGACCTCGCTCCCGCTCTCCGGCACCTACACGTACCCGGACAGCGCGGGCAGCGGCGTGACGGTCTATGTGATCGACACCGGTGTGCGCATCACCCACCAGCAGATCAGCGGCCGTGCCGCGCACGGCTACGACGCCGTCGACGGCGACAACAACGCCTCCGACGGCAACGGCCACGGCACCCACGTGGCCACCACGATCGCGGGCTCGACCTACGGCGTCGCCAAGAAGGCGAAAATCGTGGGGGTGCGGGTGCTGAACAACAGCGGCTCCGGCACCACGGCCGGTGTGATCGCGGGCATCGACTGGGTGACGAAGAACCACTCCGGCCCCTCGGTCGCCAACATGTCGCTCGGCGGCGGCGCCTCCACCGCCCTGGACACGGCGGTCCGCAACTCCATAGCCAGCGGCGTCACCTACGCCGTGGCCGCGGGCAACAGCAGCACCACCGCCTCCTCGTCCTCCCCGGCCCGGGTCGCCGAGGCGATCACGGTCGGCGCCACCACCAGCACCGACGCCAAGGCGAGCTACTCCAACTACGGCTCGGTCCTGGACATCTTCGCGCCCGGCTCCTCCATCATCGCCGGCTGGCACACCAGCGACACCGCGACCAACACCATCTCCGGCACCTCGATGGCGACCCCGCACGTCGCGGGCGCGGCGGCGGTCTACCTGGCGGGCCACACCTCCTCCACCCCGGCCCAGGTCGCCTCGGCCCTGGTCGGCGGCGCCACCACCGGCAAGGTCACCAGCGCGGGTTCGGGCTCGCCGAACCGGCTGCTGAAGCTCGTGCCGTAACCGGCGCGGACATCAGCACGGACACCAGCACCTGAACAACCGTTCCCCGGAGGCCCGACACGGCTCCGGGGAACGGTTGTTTCCGTCACCGGAACCTTTCAACTTGCGCCCCACGAAGCGCATCCCGCAACGACCAAACCAACAAAAACGTGAGGGGCCGTTCCAGGTCTTGCCATACGGGTTCAATCGTCAATACCGTCATACATCTCACCCGCATCGGTCCGTCAGTACGCGGCTCCAGGGGAGGGCTCAAGGACCGCGACGAACCGACGCGGTGCGCGGTAGGGGGGTGCCGTGCTCGGCGACCGCAACTGTCTCCGAGCCGTGCCGCGCGGTCGGCTGCCGTTTTTCGCTGTCGGCCAGCTTTGCCAGCTCACCCGGCGTGCCCGAAGTTCCATCTCGGCGTGCCACGGGTGAGAACCCCCCTTTCGAACCGGACTGGATCCGGACTGCCCTGGGGGGGCGGTCCACCGGACGAGAGGGACCAGACTCATGAGCTCAGTTCTGCAGCCGGCCGCGGCGGAGCAGCATCCGCCGACCGCCGGGAAGTACCGGCCCATCTCCTCTCACCTGGCCATAACGCCGCCGGTGAGCGTGGTCATCCCGGCCATGAACGAGGCGGAGAACCTTCCGTACGTCTTCAAGACCCTGCCCGACTGGATCCACGAAGTGGTCCTGGTCGACGGCAACTCCACCGACGACACCGTCCAGGTGGCCCGCGAGCTGTGGCCCGACGTCAAGGTCGTCGAACAGCGCGGCAAGGGCAAGGGCGACGCCCTGATCACCGGGTTCCAGGCCTGCACCGGCGACATCATCGTGATGGTCGACGCGGACGGCTCGGCGGACGGCAACGAGATCGTGTCGTACGTCTCCGCCCTGGTCTCCGGCGCGGACTTCGCCAAGGGCTCCCGCTTCGCCAACGGCGGCGGCACGGACGACATGACCTTCATCCGCAAGCTCGGCAACTGGGCACTGTGCACGGTCGTCAACCGCAAGTTCGGCGCCCGTTACACCGACCTGTGCTACGGCTACAACGCGTTCTGGCGGCACTGCCTGGACAAGATCGACCTCGACTGCACCGGCTTCGAGGTCGAGACCCTGATGAACATCCGGGTGGTCAAGGCCGGGCTCAAGGTGCAGGAGATCCCGAGCCACGAGTACCTGCGCATCCACGGCACCAGCAATCTGCGAGCCGTGCGCGACGGGCTGCGCGTGCTCCGGGTGATCCTCCAGGAGCGCTCCAACCGCCGGGCGCTGCGCCGCCGTTCGTCCCAGTCTCCGATGCTCGACCCGGTCCGGGGAGAGGCGTCTTGAGCGGTCCCGGCATCTCCGTCGTGATCTGTGCGTACACCGAGGACCGCTGGGAGGACATCCTCGCGGCGGTCTCCTCGGTGCGGGCGCAGTCACGGCCCGCGCTGGAGACGCTGCTGGTCGTCGACCACAACCAGGCCCTGCTGGACCGTCTCGGCAAGGAGTACAAGGAAGCCGGTGACGTGCGGGTGCTCGCCAACGCGGGCCCCCGCGGCCTGTCCGCCGGCCGCAACACCGGCATCGCGGCCGCCCGCGGCGAGGTCGTCGCCTTCCTCGACGACGACGCCGTGGCCGAGCGCGACTGGCTGCTGCACTTCGCCGAGGCGTACGCCGACCCGCGCGTGATGGCGGTCGGCGGGCGTACGGAGCCGGTCTGGGCGTCGGGGCGGCGGCCCGGCTGGTTCCCCGAGGAGTTCGACTGGGTGGTGGGCTGCACCTACCGCGGCCTGCCCCGCGGCCGGGTCCGGGTGCGCAACGTGCTCGGCGGCAACGCCTCGTTCCGCCGCAGCGCCTTCGACGCGGCGGGCGGCTTCGCCACCGGCATCGGCCGGGACGGCGACAAACGCCCGCTGGGCTGCGAGGAGACGGAGCTGTGCATCCGTCTCAGCCGGGCCCGGCCCGACGCGGTGCTGCTGATCGACGACCGGGCGGTGATCCACCACCGGGTGCCCGAGGCCCGCGAGCACTTCCGCTACTTCCGCACGCGCACGTACGCCGAGGGCCTGTCCAAGGCCCTGGTGGCCCGGAGCGTCGGCGCCGACAAGGGACTGGAGTCCGAACGCCGGTACGCCACCCGGGTCCTGCCGGCCGGGGTGGCCCGGGGGCTGCGGGACGCCCTGCTGGCCCGGCCGGGCGGTGCCGGGCGGGCGGGGGCGATCGTCGCCGGGGTGCTGACGGCGGCGGGCGGATACGTGGTGGGCAGCGTGCGGGCCCGACGGGGCGGGACCACGTTCTCGGTGCCCGAACTCCCGGTGCCCGAGGCCGCGGGTCCGCGCGCACCCGCCGACGGAGCCGCGCTGGAAGGGGCGGGTCCGTGAGTGACGTACGCGTACCGATCCTCATGTACCACGCGGTCGCGACCGACCCGAACGACGCGACTCGTGCCCTGTCCGTGGCCCCCGAGGCGTTCGCCGAGCAGATGGCGGTGCTCGCGGACCGGGGGCTCACCCCCGTCACCACCGCCGAGCTGGCGACGTGCTGGCGCTCCGGCCGCGCGCTGCCCGAGCGGCCGGTCCTCATCACGTTCGACGACGGTTACGAGGGCGTGCACCGGCATGCCCTGCCCGTGCTCGCCAAGCACGGCTTCCCGGCCACCCTGTTCGTCTCGACCGGGTGGATCCAGGGTCCGTACGACACCGGCGGCGGCCTGGACACCATGCTGGACTGGGACCAGGTACGCGAGCTGGCGTCGGCGGGCGTCGAGATCGGCGGGCACAGCCACAGCCATCCGCAGCTCGACCAGGTCTCCGATGCCACGCTGCGGTTCGAGCTGATCCACTGCAAGGAGATCCTCGCGGACCAACTGGGCACCGTACCGGCCTCGTTCGCCTATCCCTACGGCTACTCCAGCCGCCGGGTCCGGCAGGCGGTGCGGGAGACGGGGTACGCCCAGGCGCTCGCCGTCGGCAACGGCCTCGCGCGCCGGGCGCAGGGGCCGTACGCCCTGCGGCGCGTGACGGTGCGCCGCGGCACGGGCACCGACGAGTTCGAGCGGCTGATCGAAGGCCGTGCGATCGCCCGTACGTTCGCCAGGGACCGTGCCCTGACCAAGGGGTACGCCGTGGTCCGCAGGACACGCCAGGCACGCCGGCTGGTCTCCCGCCTCGGAGCCTGACCCGCACCTGGGAAAACGCCGCGTGCGCACCGGGAAACCGGGTGCACGCGGCGCGCTCGTGCCGGATCATGGCGGCATGTCTGGAAACCCGCACGAGGCGCTGCCGATCCGGCTCAACGTCGACGACTCCGACTCCCCGTCCGATGTCGTCGACGCGCTGTTCCTCGGCCGTTTCGCGACGGGCGAGCAGCCGTACTCCCACGCGGTGAACATCGACCGCGTACGGTCCGGGGCGACGCTGATGCCGTCCGGTGCCCGCGTGCTGCGCGTCGCCCGGGACGACGACCGCAGCGCGACGCTCGCGGAGGGCGACGGCTGGACGCTGCTGATCTCCCGCTGGAACCGGGGCGCCGACGTCACGGTGACGGCGACCAGCGCGGAGCTGGCGAAGAAGGTCCTCGACCAGGCCACGGACGGCGCGGCGGACGAACCCGAACCTCAGCCGGAGAACGTCACGATGGGCTTCTGGTACGTCTCCCCGCGCCGCGGCCCGCACCGCACCACACGCCAGATCGCGGCGGGTACCTGGGACGAGATCCGGCCCAACTACACAGCGCCGGTGGCGGACGCGATGGACCGCCTGATGAAGACGACCCCCGAGGACATCTCGGGCCGGCTCCTCCTGCTGCACGGCCCGCCGGGGACCGGCAAGACGTCGGCGCTGCGCACCCTCGCCCGTTCCTGGCGCGACTGGTGCCAGGTGGACTGCGTCCTGGACCCGGAGCGGCTGTTCAGTGACGTCGGCTATCTGATGGACATCGCGATCGGCGAGGAGGACGCGGCGGGCAAGGGCCGCTGGCGGCTGCTGCTCCTGGAGGACTGCGACGAGCTGATCCGCGGCGAGGCCAAGCACACGGCGGGCCAGGCGCTGTCGCGGCTGCTGAACCTGACGGACGGACTGCTCGGCCAGGGCCGCAACGTCCTGGTCGGGGTCACGACCAACGAGGACCTGGAGCGCCTGCACCCCGCCGTCGTCCGGCCCGGCCGCTGCCTCGCCCGGATCGAGGTGGGCCCGCTGACCCGCCGGGAGGCGGTGAGCTGGCTGGGCCGCGAGGACGGCGTCGGCCGCGAGGGCGCGACCCTCGCCGAGCTGTTCGCGCTGCGCCGGGGCACGTCCCCGACGGCCCTGCCGGAGCCGCGCGGGGACGCCGACGCGGGGCTGTATCTGTAGGAGGTCCGAGCGGGCCGGTGTTTTGATGGGGCTATGACCCTGTTCGTCGGCACGTCCGGATGGCAGTACAAGGACTGGCGAGACGTCCTCTACCCGTCCGGGCTGCCGATGCGGCTCTGGCTGGAGGAGTACGCGGGGCACTTCGCCACCGTCGAGATCAACAACGCCTTCTACCGGCTGCCGGCCCGGGAGACGTTCGAGGACTGGCGCCGTCGGGCGCCCGCGGACTTCGTGGTCGCGGTCAAGGCGAGCCGCTATCTGACCCACATCAAGCGACTCAAGGACCCCGAGGAGCCGGTCGGCCGCCTGATGAGCCACGCGGCGGGCCTGGGTGACCGGCTCGGGCCGGTCCTGCTCCAGCTCCCGCCCACCCTGCGCGCCGACCCGGGCCTTCTGGACGCCTGCCTCGCCTGCTTCCCCGCCGCGACCCGGGTCGCGGTCGAGCCCCGCCACGACTCCTGGTGGACACCGGAGGTCCGCGCGGTCCTCGAGTCCCGGCACGCGGCCCTGTGCTGGGCCGACGTCCTGGCCCGCCCCGCGACCCCGCTGTGGCGCACCACCGACTGGGGCTACGTGCGCTTCCACCAGGGCCGCGCCCGGCCCTGGCCGCACTACGGCCGCCGCTCCCTCGCCACCTGGCTCGACCGCGTCGCCACGACCTGGCCCGACGGCGAGGACGTCTACGCGTACTTCAACAACGACCCGGGGGGTGCGGCGGTGGCGGACGCGATGACGTTCGCGCGGCTGGGGAGATCGGCGGGCCTGGAGATCACACGGACACCTCAGCGTCCGACGCGGGCCGGCTGAGCGACGCCCTACTCCCCGTAAGCCGCCCGCAGGGCATCCCGTACGGCGGCGAGCGCGGCGTCCTGCCCCTGCCCGAGCCTGCGAGCCCGCTCCGCATACGCCTGGGCGGCGACCGCCAGCTCCCGGTCCGCGGCCGAGCCGGCGGCGGCCACGAACGTGCCGTGACGCCCGCGTGTCTCGATCACGCCGTCCGCCTCCAGCGCCCGGTACGCCTTGGCGACCGTGTTCGCGGCGAGCCCCAGCGACTCGGCCAGCCCCCGCACGGTCGGCAGCCGGTACCCCACCGGCAGCTCCCCCGACCGCGCCTGCTCGGAGATCCGCGCCCGCACCTGCTCGTACGGCGGGGCACTGTCGTCGATGTCGATCTTCAAGGTCACAGGCCGATTGTCCCGTACCCGGCGGAAAATGGGAGGCACCCCGGGTGCGCCCCCACGTAACGTGCGCCTCCATGACCATGATCGTGCGCGACCTGCGACCCGACGTCCGAGCCGACGCCGAGGGGTTCTCCCAGACCCGCCGCCTCGCCCTGCCGTACATGCTGTCCACCCCCGAGTCCGTGGTGCACACCCTGACCCACGCCCATCCGGACGCCCACTTCGGGCAGCTCGTCGCCGAGGAGGACGGCGAGATCGTCGGCACGGCCCAGATCAGCGTCGCCCACGGCAGCCCGGAGCCCGGCCAGGGCTCCGCCAACATCTACGTACGCCCCGACCGCAGGCACCGCGGCGCCGGTTCGCTCCTGCTGCGCACCGCCGAGGAGCGTCTGGCGGGCCTGGGCGTGCGGAAGCTGTTCGCCTGGGTGCTGGAGGAGCCGGAGAATCTCGCCTTCGCCGAGCGGCACGGCTTCCGGGCCAGCCGTTCCGCCTACTTCATGCGCCTGGACCTGGCGGCCGGCACGCTGCCGCCCCGCGAGGCCCCGCCCGCCGGCGTCGAGCTGCGCACGGCCGCCGACTTCGCGGACGACCCGCGCCCGATGTTCGACCTGGACGCCGAGACGGCGTCGGACGAACCGAGCGACATCGACACCGAGTTCACGGACTACGAGGCCTGGCTGGAGGAGAACTGGAAGCACCCGCTCCTCGACCGCGAGCTGACCACGGTCGCGGTCGTCGACGGCCGCCCCGCCGCCTTCAGCGTGGCGCACACTGACGGCAGCCGCTACGGGACCGCCATGACCGGCACCGCCCGGGCGTTCCGCGGCCGGGGCCTGGCGAAGCTCGCCAAGAACGACTCCCTGCACCGGGCCCGTGCCGCGGGGTACACGGAGGCGTTCACCGGCAACGACACCGGCAACGAGCCGATGATCGCCATCAACAAGTGGTTCGGCTACGAGATCTGCGCGAAGGAAGTGCGCCATGTCCGTGAAATCGGCTGACCGGCCCGGGCAGCTGGACGTCGTGCTCGTCAAGGCGGGCCGTACGAAGATCCGCTACACCGGCGAGCTCCTGACGGACGACGGCACCCGCGTCGCGGTCCGCGCCCCGTGGGCGGGCGGCGGCGTCCGCGACTTCGGCTTCGTCCGCTTCGAGCCCGGGGACGTCTTCACCGAGTACTACTGGCGTGACCGCTGGTACGCGGTGAAGGAGGTCCGCTCGGCCACGGGCGCGCTGAAGGGCTGGTACTGCGACATCACCCGCCCCGCCTCGCGCACCGGCCCGGAGCTGGTCGTGGAGGACCTCGATTTGGACCTGTGGGTCTCCGCGGACGGCACGGACGTACGGCGCCTGGACGAGGACGAGTTCGCCGACAGCGGCCTCGCCGAGCGGGACTCCGAGGCAGCGGCCGCCGCGCTCGCCGCGCTCGACGAACTGGAGTCACTGGCCCGCGGCGGCGGCCTCACCGCCCTCCTGGTTTGAAGCCCCGCTCACGGCCACCACCGCGTACCGCTCGTCCGTCACCTCCCCGCCCCACAGCAGCGGATCGCCGGACAGCCGCTCCACGCTCACCTGCCCGGCGACCGGCGCGAGGAGGCCGATGAGCCGCTCCGCCGGTATCCCGACCGGCGCGGCCGTCCCCCACACCCCCTCGACCAGCACGAGCCGCCCTCCCGGCCGCAGCAGCCCGGCCCAGTGCCGCAGGGCGCGACCGGGGTCGGGCAGGGCCCACAGGACATGCCGGACCAGCACGGCGTCGAAGCGCTGCTCCCCGACCGGCGGTGCCGCCGCGTCACCGATGACGAACATCGCGTCACGCCCGGTCAGCTTCTGCCGGGCGAGCGTCACCATCGCCGGAGAGAGATCCACGCCCGTCACCCGGTGCCCCTGCTCGGACGCGAGGAGCGACAGACTGCCGGTGCCGCAGCCGAGATCGAGGACGTCGCCGGCCCGCCCGGGCAGCCAGGAGCGCAGCCGCGCGGCCCAGGCCCGGCGCACCTCCGGGTCGCGCAGCCCGTGGTCCGGCTCCTCGTCGAAGCCGGCGGCCCGCGCGTCCCAGTCCACGTCAGCGCCGGTGTTCACCGAGGTCGTGCCGTCACTGTCGTTCACCATGCGCCCAAGAGTGACACCCGCCACTGACACTCGAATCGTGACAGCCGCCACTGACAGACCAGGAGCAATGAGGAACTCTCCCCCGAAAGGTCTACCTCCGTGAGAACGCGGAACCCGGTAGCCCCTTAAGGAGGCAGCCATGCGCCGTGTGACCGTGCAGAAGCCCCTGAAGAAGACGGACGTCCGCCGGGCCCGCGAGGAGGCCGACGAGCGCCCCGCGGGACGCCCGGAAGTCCGCAAGGACATCGCACGCACGTGGTGGCCGGACGCCTGAGCGGCCGGTACCGATCATGAGACCCGGTCAGTGCTGGGACCCGGTCAGAGCAGCCGCTTGCGGTAGTGGACGCGGTCGTAGGGCCCGTCCAGTCGTCGCTCCACCAGCTCATAGCCGTACTTCGGGTAGATCTTCTGGTTCTCCCACATCAGCGCGTTCGTGTAGAGCCTGATCTCGGGCAGCGCCAGCGCACGCGCGTGCGCGTCCACGAACCGCAGCAGCCGTCGCCCCACTCCCCCGCCGCGCGCGGTGGGGTGGACGGCGATGATGTCGAGGAAGAGGTGGTCCTCGAACGCCTCGACCACGACGAGGCCGGTGACGGGCTCGCCCGTCACGAACACCTTGCCCGCGGCCACGTTCGCCGCGTGGTCCTCCTCCATGGGCTGCGGCACCCGTCCGATGCGCTCGATGTACGGGCGGAAGGCCGCGTCGATCACGCCCTCGACGACCGGTACGTCGGCGGCACCGGCCGGCCGGATCTCCTCGTCTGCCATGCCGTGACGGTACCTACCCGATGCCGGTCTGAGCACTTCCTTACTGGCCCTGTGCACTTTTTGCCGGGTGCCGTGTCACCGGAGGCGGCTTGTTGCTGATCGCGGTTCGGGGTATCAGCGGGGCGTCCGGCGCATCAGGTCGAGGTAACCGCCACGGGCCCAGATCTCTCCCTGAAATCGGGCGGGTGACATGACCTCCGCTCTGTTTCCGCGGCGCCAGACCACATCGCAGCGATAGCAGTACCAGGCGTCCCTCCAGAGGGGATACGCCAGGGCCGCGCCTGCGTGGATCTGTCTGCGGGTCCGTCTGGTCCGCAGGCCCGCCAGTACGAGCACGAGTACGTCGACACCCGCCGGCACCAGCCAGATGAGAGGGCCGATGAGCGCGAAGACGGCGAACCAGGGCAGGGTCGCCGCGGCCACGATCCCGACGCCCGGCGCCCCGGGAGGCTCAGGAGCGAGCGCGAGCCGCCCGGCGAGCGGGGCGTATGCGGGGCCGCCCTCCCGCCGTTGCTCTCGCGGTATCCGGCCCTCGTCGACGATGCGGAGCACCGAGTGCGTCCAGTCGCCCCCGCAGCGCGGGCACAGCGACATCCCGGGGACCCGTCGACTGCTGCTCCGGCCAGGCGGATCCGGGCCCATCCCCACCTCCCGTGCACATACGGGCTTCATCGAGCCGTTCCTGGAAGGGAGTTGCCCGGCGCGCGTTTGCCGGAACCGGACTTCGAAGCAGAGGCGAGGAAGGTACGGCGATCGTCGTAGGCGCCCTCGGCCGAGCCGGCCGCGGCCCCGGAGAGTCCTGGCCCGGACCGGCCCACAGAGGCCGAAGCCGCCCCGAACCAGCCCACGCAGGCCGAGGCCGCTCCCAACCAGCCGAAGGCGGCCGGTGCCACGGAGAACCTCGCCGAGACAGGCGGCGACAGCAGCACCCGGTACCCCGCGATCGGCGGCGCGGCCGCGCTGGCGCTCGGCTCGTCGGCCCTGTTCCTGGCGGCCCGGCGCCGGACGGTGAGCGGCAGTCGCCGCGGCCGCTGACCCAGGACTCGGGGCCTGTCCGGCGGCTCAGGCCGGACAGGCCCCGAAACGTTTCCTTGCGCGTGTCGGCCGAATACACGTGTCAGTCGAACGCCGACGCACAGGTGGTGGGCCTGGCCCGTGCCGGGTCGAGGGCGTTGGCCACCTCGTGGAAGGTGATCCGGTCGAACAGCCCGATGGCCACGTGCTCGGACAGGTCGGCCGGGCACAGGTCCTGGAGCAGGACGTTGCGCACGTCCGGCCCGCTCAGGTACTGGCTGCGCCACGGCGTGACCACCTCGTCGTACTTCGTGGCGATGACGGTGTAGCGCACGCCGGGCACGGTGTCGCCGCCCGCGTTGAGCCGGTCGAGGAAGTCGGAGCCGGCGACCTGGTCGGCGAGGGCGGGAGTGGTCTTCGCCAACAGGTTCCCGGCTCCCGGGAAGTACGGCAGCAGGTTGGTGAAGCCGCTCAGTGTGGTGCCGTGGTTGCTGGGCGCGATGCCGACCAGCGCGTTCACCTCGGCGGCTCCGCCGAGGAACCTCAGGTAGTAGCGGGGCATCATGCCGCCCTGCGAATGTCCGACGATGTCGGTCTCGACGGCGCCGGTGGTGGCGAGCACCTGGTCGACGAAGTCCTTGAGCTGTCCGGCCGACTTCTCGACGGGTCCGAGGCCGTGGAAGAAGGGGACACCCTCCAACTGGCCGTAGTCGAGCGAGAAGACGCAGTAGCCGCGGACCTTCAGATAGGGGGCGAGGCCCAGCCAGTTGTCGACGGAGTTCCCGAGGGTGCCGTGGACGAGGACGACGGGGCGGGGATGAGCGGCGGACGGCTTGCAGGAGTAGTCGTTCCAGCCGGAGCTCGGGGCGCCGGCGGCCTGGGCGGAGGCGGCGGGGACGGTGACGGCCGCGGCGGTCACCAGCAGCGCGGTCAGGGGGCTGAACACTCGTTTCCAGGGCAGCATCGAGTGATCTCCTTGCGGCTCAAGGGAGGTGCGACGGCACGACGCCCTGTGATCCGGATCACGGGATGCTGTTCACTCGTCAAGTTACGAGTGAGTAGTCAAACTGGGAAGTTACGCGCCAGTAAAAACTTCCAGCGATAACCGACGACAACGGACCCGTCCGACGCCTCTTCACCAGGCAGGACGGATGGGCCCGCGCGGAGCGATCCGCAACAACTGCTCCCCGAGCGCCCGCACTTCCCTCTCCCCCAGCGCGTCCCCCCATTCCCGCACGGCTTCCGCGGCCGCCTCCTCCGCCGCCCGCGTGCACCCCCACCCGCGCCCGGTCAGCACGACAAGCCGCGCCCGCGCGTCGTCGGGGTGCGGCCGTCGCTCGACGTATCCCTTGCGGACCATCTCCTCCACGAGCTGACTGGCGGCCTGCTTGGTCACCCCGAGATGGGCAGCAAGGTCGGTGACCGTCGCGCCGTCCGGGGCGAGCCGGGCGAAGGCGAAGCCGTGCGCGGGCCTGACCCCCTCGAACCCCCTGGCCACGACGCCGTCGTTGATGCGTTGCGTCAGCTCACCGGCGACGGCGAGCAAGGCGGCGGACAGGGCCATGGCTTCGGAGTTCTGCACGTACGCATTGAAACACTCTTGACGAGAAGGTCAAGTAGCTTGACTATATAGTCAAGCTACTTGACTATCTGGAGGCCGCGATGCCCGTCGTCCGTTCGTCCGAAGCCGTCACGCACGAGATCCACGGCGCCCGCTTCGTCTCGTACGCCACCCCGCGCAGCGGGAGCAAGGAACTGTGCGCCTGGCGCGGTGAGATCCCCGCCGGTCTCAAAGCGCCCGCGCACACCGTCAGCCGGGAAGAGATCTTCCATCTGCTCGACGGCGAGCTGCTGATCACCCTCGACGGCCGCACCGAGCGGATCGCGGCGGGCGACACGGTGATCGTCAACCCCGGCGTCACCCTCACCGTCGAGAACCCCACCGACCGGACCGCGTACTCCTGGGTCACCACCTCCGTCGGCCTGGAGGCACGACTCGCCGACGGCACCCGCATCGTGCCGCCGTGGGCCAACTGACGTCACGCGGAAGGATCTACGCCGCCAGTCCCCCTAGCCCCCCGGGCATCACCGCCCGCGGCCCGAACTTCGCTCGCGCGCGGTCCGCGACCTCCTCGATGAGGCGGACCTTCTCGTCCACGGGGTCGAAAGTCAGCTGGTGGGAGGCCTGGTCGGCGGGGTCGAGTCCCTCGGCGCGCAGGGCGATCGCGCGGACCCGGGCGCGTTGCAGGCCGAGCCCTTCGTACATGCCGTACGCGGCCCTGGTCAGGTCCGGCGAGTGCGCGGTCGGTTCGGTCAGCGTGCGAGTGCGGGTCGTGGCGGAGCGGTCGGCGTAGCGCACGGTGAGGGTGAGCGTGCGGCACACCTTCTCCAGGGCGCGCAACCGGGCGCCGATCTCCTCGGCGGCCGACAGCAGGGCACGGCGGTGGCGGTCCGGGTCCAGTTCGTCGCGGCCGAAGGGGCGTTCCGTCGCGAGGGAGCGGGAGACGGCGTTCGGTACGACCCGGCCGCGGTCGATGCCGTTCGCCTTCTCGTGCAGCTCGCGGCCGGCCTTCGCACCGACCAGCCGCTGGAGCGTGGACAGCGGCGCGGCGGCGACCCTGCCGAGAGTGTCGAGGCCGTAGTCGCCCAGTGTGCGGGCGGTCGCGGCGCCCACGCCGGGCAGCGCGGCGACGGGCTTGTCCGCGAGGAACTCCGCGATGGCGTCCCGCTCCTCGGGCACCGCACACGTCACCCCGGGCACGGCGTCGCGCAGCGCCACGCGGGCCAGCATCGGCCCGGGCCCGGCTCCGATCACGCAGTCGACGCCGTACAGCGCGAGTGAGCGCACCCGGATCACCGAGGCCAGTTCGACGGCATCCCGCCCGAAGTACCGTTCGGCGCCCCGCAGGTCGGCCAGCGCCCCGTCCGGCGGCAGGGCCTGGACGACGGGGGTGAACTCCTCCAGCATCCCGAGCAGTCGGGGCAGGTCGGCCTCGCGCGTCGGAGGCAGCTGGAAACGTACGCAGAGGATGGTCATCCCGCACTCCCCGGACTCTGGTGCCACAACTTTCTTCCCACCGCGGGCCCTTCGCCCGCGGGACGCAGATCGGCCCAGGGGTGCATCTCGTACCCCGTGGGCATGCGGATCTTCCGCTGCTCCTCCGGTTCCTGGGCCGCGGAGCCCGCCGGCGCCTTGCCGCCGTCACCGGAATCGCCGGAACCAGCACCGGCCAGCCGGGCCGCGACCCCCTCCAGCCCCTCCTCCCGGCGCACCTCCAGCAGCTCCGCGAGGTTCCAGGCGGCGGCGCCCACCACGCTGAGGCTGCGCGGGCCGCGCCGCTGCACCACCCCGCGCACCAGCAGCAGCCAGGAGTGGAAGACGGTGTGGGCGCAGGCGTCGTGGGAGTCGTCGAAGAAGGCGAGGTCGACCAGGCCCGTGCCGTCGTCCAGGGTGGAGAAGATGACCCGCTTGCCGGACCGGATCGGCGGCGTCTGGGTCGCCGCCTTGGCGCCCGCGACCAGCACCGTCTCCCCGTGCCGGGCCTCGCGCAGCCGGCGCGCGGACACCACGCCCAGCTCGTCGAGGAACGTCCGGTGATCGTCCATCAGATTGCGCGAGGCGTCCATGGACAGCACGCCCAGCTCGGCACTGAGCCGCTCCGAGGAGGTGAGATCGGGCAGCCCGGCCGGTGCGGTCTTCCGGCCGCCGGCCAACGGCAGCTGGCCGCCGCCCGCACCCCGCGCGCCCCGGTGCAGCTCGGTCAGATGCAGTTGCAGATCACGGCGGTTGGCGCCGAACGCGTCCAGCGCTCCCACCTGCGCGAGCCGCTGGGCCAGCGGACGACTGGGCCGGCCCCGCTCCCAGAAGTCGACCAGCGAGGCGTACGGCTGCCCCTCGGCGATCCGCGCCGCCTCGGCCTCAGTGATGCCGTGCACATCGGAGAGCGCCAGCCGCAGCCCCCATTTACCGGACACCAGTTCGATACGATGTGCGACGCCCGACGCGTTCACGTCCAACGGCAGCACCGGCACGCCGCGCCGCCGCGCGTCCGCCAGCAGCAGCCGCTTCGGGTACATGCCGGGATCGTGCGTGAGCAACCCCGCGTAGAAGGCGGCCGGGTGATGCGCTTTCAGCCACGCCGACTGATACGTCGGCACGGCGAAGGCGACCGCGTGGGCCTTGCAGAAGCCGTACGACCCGAAGGCCTCGACGATCTCCCAGGTCCGCTGAACGGTTTCCGCGTCATAGCCGTTCGCCGCCGCGTGCTGCGCGAACCACACCTTGATCCGCCCCTGCGACTCCGGATCCGACAACCCGCGCCGCACCCGGTCCGCCTCACCGCGCCCGCAGCCGGTCATGATGTCGACGATGTCGATGATCTGCTCGTGGAAGACGACGACCCCGTACGTCTCCTTCAGCGGCTCCTCCAGATCCCGGTGGGGATAGCGGATCGGCGCCCGCCCGTGCCGCGCCTCGATGAACGGCCGCACCATGTCGGCGGCGACCGGCCCGGGCCGGAACAGCGAGATGTCGACGACGAGATCGTGGAAGGTGGCCGGCTGGAGCCGCCCGACCAGATCCCGCTGCCCCGGCGACTCGATCTGGAAGCAGCCGAGCGTCTCGGCGGACCGGATCAGCCGGTACGTCTCCGGATCCCCGGGCGGCACGGTGTCCAGATCGACCCTGACGCCCGACACCCGTTCCACTTCCGCCACGGCGTGCGCCATCGCCGACTGCATCCGCACCCCCAGCACGTCCAGCTTGAGCAGCCCGAGGTCCTCGACGTCGTCCTTGTCGAACTGCGACATCGGAAAGCCCTCGCCACTGGTCGGCATGACCGGCGTACGGGCCAGCAGGGAGGCGTCGGACAGCAGCACGCCGCACGGGTGCATGGCCACCCCGCGCGGCAGCGCGTCCAGCGCCTCGACCAGCTCCCAGAGCCTCCCGTACCTCTCCTTCTCCCCCGCCAGCGCCCGCAGCTCGGGCAGCTCCTCCAACGCGGCGCGGGCGTCCCGCGCCCGAATATGAGGAAAGGACTTGGCGACCCGGTCGATCTCGGCCGGATCCATGGACAGCGCCGCCCCCACGTCACGGATCGCATGCCGCACGCGATACGTCTCCGGCATCGCGACCGTCGCGACCCGCTCGGTACCGAACCGGTCGATGATCGCGCGGTAGACCTCCAGCCGGCGCGCGGACTCCACGTCGATGTCGATGTCGGGCAGCACGACCCGCTCCTTCGACAGGAACCGCTCCATCAGCAGCCGGTGCTCGATCGGATCGGCGTGCGCGATCCCGAGCAGATGGTTGACGAGCGACCCCGCACCGGAGCCCCGGGCGGCGACCCGGATGCCCATCTCCCGCACATCGTCGACCACTTGGGCCACGGTCAGAAAGTAGGAGGCGAAGCCGTGGTGGGCGATGATGTCCAGCTCGTGGTGCATCCGCTCCCAGTACTCCCGCCGCCGGTCGTACCCGCGCAGCACCATCCCCGCCGCCGCCCGCGAGGCCAGCGTCCGCTGGGCGCCGCGGCGGCCGGCGCCGACCAGACGCGGCTCGGGAAAGTGGACGGTACCGATCCCGAGGTCGTCCTCGGGATCGACCAGGCACTCGGCGGCCGTGACCTCGGTCTGCTCCACCAGTCGGTGAGCGGTGTCCCGCCGGAACCCCGCGGCCTCCACGATCCGCTCCGCCACCCCGAGCATGGCCCCAGCGCCCTTGAGCCAGGCCTCGCCGGAGTCCAGCTCCTTGGCCGGGTCGATCGGCACCAGCCGGCGCGCGGCGTCCAGCACGTCGGCGACCGGGCCGAGCCCCGGGTCGGCGTACCGTACGGCGTTGCTGAGCACGGGCCGGATCCGCTGCTCGGCGGCGAACCCGACGGTCCGGGCGGCCAGCCGCAGGGAGCCGGGACCCGTACCTTTCCGGCCATGCCAGACGGCCTCCAGCCGCAGGGCGTCGCCGTAGACCTCCCGCCAGGGCACGAGCAGCCGCGCCGCACGGTCGGGACGCCCGGCGGCCAAGGCACGCCCCACATCCGAGTCGGGCCCGAGCAGTACGGTCACGCCCTCGGCGTGATGGCGCCCCCAGGGCAGCAGGGGTGCCCCCTCCTCCTCATGCACCACCGAGACGAGCCGGCACAGCCCGGCCCACCCACGGGCGCCGTCCCGGGCGAGAAAGGTCACCCGGGGGGCCGACTCGTCGACGAAGGCGCCACCGCGCACAGGAGTCCGGCGCCGCCCCCGCCCCGCCACGGGCTCAGGGGGCTCTGCTCCCGCCACCGCCAGCTCCGCCCCGAACACCGGACGGACTCCCGCTTTCGCACAGGCCTTCGCGAACCGGACGGCGCCGGCAAGCGTGTCGCGATCGGTGAGAGCCAGGGCGTCCATGCCCCGCTCGGAGGCACGCTCGGCCAGCCGCTCCGGGTGCGAGGCTCCATATCGCAACGAGAACCCGGAGACGGTGTGCAGATGCGTGAACCCCGGCACACGCACCTCCCGCACTCGTGAACCACACCGGCTCTCGAACATTTGTTCCCAGCTACCTCACCCCCACCATAGACCAATTCTCGAATACATGTGCGACATCCGTTCGGCCCCACCCCACCTGCGGAAACACCACCCCGCCCCCGACTGTGGAGGCATGCCGCACCGCTCGTTCCGCGACGAGGTGAGAGACGCCGTCACCCCGCGGGCCACCTTGCTCATCGTCGGCGTGATCGCACTCCAGCTGCTGTTCATCGCCTCCTACGTGGGAGCCCTGCACGACGCGCCGGGGCCAAGCCGTCGAACCCCCGGCGCGCCGTGATCCGCCTGGCGGTCATGGCCCTGGTCACCCTCCTCGGCGGCCTCGGCGGCGCCCTCATCACCGGCCCGGCCCTGGACGGCCCCCCTCTTGGTATTGGCGGCATGGGCACCCGCACCCGCACCCGCACCCGCACCCGGACCCGGAAGCCGTAACCCCGCACACGGGGAAGCCGCACCCGCGCACGGCGAGAAGGGGACGTGTCGGGGGGTGTCCGCCCGCAGCGGTTGGCGCGTCAACGGACAGTCAGTCGGTGTCCGACCCCATCGCGCCGTTCCGAGGACGGACACCCCCCGGCGCGGCCCCGACCCACCACCGCCGCGCAGGCGCAAGCGGCGCGCACCCCCACCGAACCGCACAGGCCGCCGCAGGCACCCCCCGCCCAACCGCCGGAGGCAAACGCAGAAGTCCCGCCCCTCACACAAGGGGCGGGACTTCACAGCCTAGAACCCAGAACTCAGCCGATCTCGGTCCCGGTAGCCGACAGCGCCTCCGTCACAGGCTGGAAGAACGTCTCCCCACCGGACGTGCAGTCACCACTGCCACCGGACGTCAGCCCGATCGCGTTGCTGCCCGAGAAGAGCGCGCCACCACTGTCACCGGGCTCCGCGCACACGTCGGTCTGGATCAGACCGTTCACGATGTCGCCGTTGCCGTAGTTCACGGTGGCGTCCAGCCCCGTGACCTTCCCGTCGTGCACCTGGGTCGTCGACCCGCTCCGCGTGACCTCCATGCCGACCGTCGCCGCGGCGGCACCCGTGATCTTCTGCGTCGAGCCGTTGTAGAGGTTCACCTCGCTCGGGTGAGCCACATCCGCGGTGTACTTGACCAGCCCGTAGTCGTCACCCGGGAAGCTGGAGTCCGCGTTGGTGCCGATCTCCTTGCCACTGGAGTCCGACCACGTCGAGATGCCCTCGGTGCAGTGCCCGGCGGTCAGGAAGAACGGCTCGCCGCCCTTGACCACGTTGAAGCCGAGCGAGCAGCGGCCACTGCCACCGGTGATCGCGTCGCCACCGGCGATGAAGGGCTTGTACTCGCCCTTCGTCCGCTTGAGTTCGGCCTTCGCGCCGAGCCCGTCGACGACCTTCGTCAGCTTCGCCCACTCGGCCTTGGACACCGTACGGTCGGCGGTGACGACGATCTTGTTGGTCGTCGGGTCGGTCACCCAGGAGGTGCCCGGGATCGTCGCGTCCTGCTTCAGCGTGCCGCGGGCGCTCTTCAGTTCGGCGAGAGAGTTCGCCACGACTCTCGCCTTGGCTCCGGCCTTCTCGACGGCCTTGGCCGCGGCCTCGTCGAGCACGTTCACCACGAGGCTCTTGCTCTGCGTGTCGTAGTACGTGCCCGCCGCGTCGGCGCCGAGGTCCTCGGCCAGCGTCGAGGCGAGCTTTCCGGCCGCCGTGACCGACAGGGTCCGGGGCGCGGAGGCCTCCGGGGTCTCGCTCGCGTTCGCAGTCTGGAAGGTGACTCCCGCGGCGACCAGTGCGGCGATACCCGCACCTGCCACGGCTGCACGCCGCTTGGGTATGCGTCGGTGCTTCAACTCACGTCCTCCTGTGGGGGGTCGGCCCGAGAGGTTGTGGGGACCTCGCGAGCCGGAAGGCTTTGTTGACGAGCGCCTACTATTCCGAGGACAACGGGGGGCACACAAGGTCGAGTTCAGGACGCGCGTAGATTACGGATCGCACGCCCCCTCATTTTGACCGTCCACGATCAAATCGGACCAACTCACACCTGCTTCACGCGCGTTCACACTGCAAACATTACGCGTGAGTAATCTGTGCCCACTCTGTGAAGTCTGGCCATGACTGAAAAGCGCCTGCCCGTCCAGACCACGCCAACCCACCAAAAAGGGGAAACCCCCGCACGCAGTGCGTGCGGGGGCACGAAGCTCAGCCTGCAACCGAACCCGGCCTAGTACACGCTGACCCCGTAGGCGCTCAGGGCCTCCGTGACGGGCTGGAAGAACGTCGTACCACCGGAGGAGCAGTTACCGCTGCCGCCGGAGGTCAGACCGTACGCGACACCGTTGCTGCCGTAGAGCGAACCGCCGGAGTCACCGGGCTCGGCACAGACGGTGGTCTGAATCAGGCCGGAGACGACGTCCCCGCCGCCGTAGTTGACGGTGGCGTTGAGGGCGGTGACACGGCCGCTGTGCGTACCGGTCGTGGAGCCGTCGCGGATGACGGTGGTGCCCACACTCGGCGTGGCCGCGCGCGTGATGTCCACGCCGTTCGCGGTGCCGGGACGGCTGACGGAGCCGCTGTAGCGGACGAGGCCGTAGTCGTTGCCCGGGAAGCTGGAGCCGGCGGTCGAGCCGATGACCGTGGTGCGGCCGGAGTTGGAGTACCAGGTGCCCGCGCCGTCGGTGCAGTGACCGGCGGTCAGGAAGTACTCGGTGCCGTTGCTGGCACGGACGTTGAAGCCGAGGGAGCAGCGCCAGCTACTCGCATAGATGGCGTCGCCGCCCTGGATCAGCTTGTTGAACTTGCCGGGGGTGCGCTTGATCGTGAGCGCGTCGGCGTTGGCGCCGGCCTGCTGCTTGATCTTCGCTATCTCGGCCTGGGTGACCGTGCTGTCGACGGTCACGAGCACGCGGTTGGTCTTGCTGTCGACGGCCCAGGCGGTGCCCGGGATGTCGGCCTTCAGGATCGAGCCGCTGGCGCTCTTGAGCTCGGTGGCGCTGAAGGTGGCGGGGGCGTCGGACGCGTTCGCGCTGGGGATCGCGATCGCTGCGGCGGCGACGAGGCCGGTGGAAACGGCGATCAGCCGGGTCCGTCTCGAAATGCCACTGCGGGGGGTGGTGCGCTTGATCCTCACTTCTCGTTCCTCCACAAAGGAAGTAGGGGGCCCTCGTGGGGTTTCGGGCCCGTGAGGCGCAGTCCGGGACGGGCGGGTCCGGATTCCGAACCGCCGTGCCCCTGACAAGCGCTGTGGGGGAGTATTCGGCCGAACGGCCGGTAGGCGCAAGAGGGCCTTTCGGTCGTGCCCTTTTGAAGGGCTGTCACGAAGCCTCGAAACGGCCTGCGAACGCACCCGGCGACAGCTGCGCGCGAGGGACGCAGCAGCGCGCGACGGACACGGGGCGGGTCAGCCGTGACGGATACGGGGCGGGCAGCTCCTCTCAGGGGCAGCAGCAGTCGCACCCGTCGCAGTCGCAATCCCGGCAGCAGCCCTCACGCTTCTTACGGGACCACGGCCCCTCGTACTCCTTCGCACAGCACAGCTTGCAGGTGCAGCACAGCAGCCAGAACATCCCGCACCCCGCCCAGAACCCGCGTCGGCCCCGGGGCTGCTGCGGCACCGGCTCACCGCCACCGAAACCGCCGCCGCCATACCCTCCTCCCCCACCGCCGTACGGGTTTCCGCCACCGCCCGCGTACGGGTTCGGCACGGAGCCGTGCGGCCCCTGGACGTACGGCTCCTGAGGCGGCTGCTGCTCGTACGGCCCGCCCTGATGTGACGCACACACCGGTACCGTGCCGAACGCCCGGTCCACCGAGCGCCGCAGTTCGTGCACGAGCAACAGATGCACGAGCTTCGCATCGGTGAACTCGGCGTCGCGCAGCGCGAGCCTCACCCCGTGCACAGCGTCGTCGGCGAGCCGCCGGGCCGCCACGAGGGAGGTGCCGGTCGCGACGATCGGGTTCCAGGCGCCTGACGCGGTATCAGCGTGCAGATCCTCCACGGCATCCAGCAGGTGGGCCAGCCGTCCGAAGAGCCGTCCGGCCTCGGCGAGCGGCCCGGCGTTGTGCGGCCGGCCGGCGAGGACCGCCGTGTGCGCGAAGGCGGCGGCGGTCGCGGTCTCGGTCGGTTCGGTGACCGTGAGGATCGGTGTGCCGGGTCCGGCGAGCGCCTCGATGCCGCCCTGCCGGTCCACGGCGTCGACCAGGACGGCCGTGTCGAACCCGACGGCGGAGCCGGTGCGCGCCCCGGCGCGGTCCCAGCCCGCGGCGACCCGGCGCGCGGCGCGCGCGACCGGCGCGCGGGCCAGCAGTCCGTCGCCGTCGGCGACGTGGTCGCGCACCTTGGCGGAGGCGAGCACGAGCGACACGGCCGCCGCGAGCCGCGCTCCCTCGCCGTGCGCGACGGACGCGGTGCGCATCCCGCGCAGCGGGCACGGTCCCGCCGTACGCCGCCCCACACCACTCGGCGGGCCGGCCGGCCCGCCCGCCTGAGCCTCCGTCAACACGGAGACCAGAAGCCCGTCGTAGTTCGTCACGATGCGCGCGAGCTGCCCGTGGTCCCCGCGCAGTGCGAGACACAGCCCACACAAATGCGCCATCCACTGGGCGGTGAGGCTCTCCCCGAGCCGGTGCCGACAGGGCCTGACCATTCCGAACACGGTGTCCCCCCGCTGCTGTGCACGACGTTTGGCGCCGCATGTTATCGGCCATCGCGTTCACCCGTACGCACCGCCGATCACCCGTACGCCGCGAAGAATCATATTTCACTCACAGTCAGCAGCCGTTTGCGACAAGACCCTTGGGAAACACGGACTCTCGACGGATTCGCTGTGCACCAGTACCGTCACAAACCCCCCGTGCGGCGTCTATCCACTTGGCGCGACATCCGCATCATGGACGACCATAGGGATGCGGAAAGCAAGAAAGACCGCTGTGAGAGGAGGCGTCCATGGGATCGGTACGCAAGGCAAGTGCCTGGCTTGGCCTCGTCGACGACAACGAAGACGAGCGTTACTACGACGACGACTACTCCGACGGGACCGAGCCCGGGGACGCCTGGGTCACCGATCCGCGCGTCAAGGTGGCCTCGGACGTCGCCGAGGAGAAGGGGCGCCGCATCGGCACGGTGACCCCGGACAGCTTCCGGGACGCGCGCGCCATCGGCGAGCTGTTCCGCGAGGGCGTGCCGGTCATCATGAACCTCACGGCCATGGACGCCGCCGACGCCAAGCGCGTGGTCGACTTCGCGGCCGGGCTGATCTTCGGCCTGCGCGGGTCGATCGAGAGAGTGTCGACCCGGGTGTTCCTGCTGACCCCCGCCAACACGGAGATCGTGAACGGCGACCCCGCCGCGCACCGCACCGACGGCTTCTTCAACCAGAGCTGAGGCAGGGCCGCTCACCGGCCCTGCCTCCGCGCGGGTCACCGGACAGGGCCTAACGGAAGGCGTCGAGTCCGGTGAGCGCCTTGCCCAGCACGAGCTGGTGCATCTCGACGGTGCCCTCGTAGGTGAGCACCGACTCGAGGTTGGTCGCGTGCCGCATCACGGGGTATTCGAGCGAGATCCCGTTGGCCCCGAGAATGGTGCGGGCCGTGCGGCAGATCTCGATCGCTTCTCGTACGTTGTTGAGCTTGCCGAAGCTGACCTGCTCGGGACGCAGGCGGCCGGCGTCCATACGCCGCCCCAGATGATGGGCGAGCAGAATTCCCTTGTGCAGTTCGACCGCCATGTCGGCGAGTTTGGCCTGGGTGAGCTGGAAGCCGCCGATGGGCCGCCCGAACTGCTCCCGTGACTTCGCGTAGTCGACCGCGGCCTCGAAACAACTGCGGGCCGCGCCCATGGCGCCCCAGACGATTCCGTACCGGGCGTGCGACAGACAGCTGAGCGGCCCGCGCAGGCCGCTGACCTCCGGCAGGACGGCGTCGGCGGGCAGCCGTACGTCGTCGAGGACGAGTTCGCTGGTGACGGAGGCGCGCAGGGACCACTTGTGCTTGATCTCCGGGGCGGAGAACCCACCGCTGCCGGTCGGCACGACGAACCCGCGGATCCCGTCCTCGGTCTGCGCCCACACGACGGCGACGCCGGCGACCGACCCGTTGGTGATCCACATCTTGCGGCCGTTGAGAACCCAGTCGGTGCCGTCGCGCTTGGCGTACGTCCGCATGGCGGCCGGGTCGGATCCGTGGTCCGGCTCGGTGAGCCCGAAGCAGCCGATGACCTCGCCGGAGGCCATCCGGGGCAGCCACTGCTGCTTCTGCGCTTCGCTGCCGAACCGGTGGAGGGCGTACATGGCGAGGGAGCCCTGCACGGAGACGAGGGAGCGGATCCCGGAGTCGGCGGCCTCCAGCTCCAGACAGGCGAGTCCGTACTGCACGGCGGACGCGCCGGCGCAGCCGTACCCCTCCAGGGACATCCCGAGGGCACCGACGCTGCCCAGCTCCCTGGCCAGCTCCCGGATCCCGGGCAGCTCCCCCTTCTCGTACCACTCGGCGACGTACGGCAGCACCCGATCCGCGGCCCAGGCCCGCACGGTGTCCCTGATCCCCAGATCCTCCGGCTCCAGGAGTTCGTCGAGGCCGAGGGGGTCTGCGGGGTCGAAGGGAGGAAGCTTGGACGACTCGGACATGCGCACACCCTCCGAAACTCTTTAACTAGCACTGCTAGCCAAGACGCTACGGTGTCCGCCCGCCCACGCACCACCCCTGAGGTCCACAGTGGGGCACAACACCGTCGGCGGCCGCGACCTCCATCCGACCGCCGCAGCCCCAGCCGCCCACCGGCGACCTCCACCCCTCGATCGGCCGATACGGGTGGCGCGTGGGTGGGCAAGGCACGTCACACCGAGACGCGCGACTCCGGGGAGTCCCTGGGTGCGGGCAACTCCACCGCACCGGCGCCCTCGCACTGCATGCCCCGCGGCAACCGCAACGCCATCACCGCGCCGAGCAGCAACAACCCCGCACTCACGAGCAACGTCACGTGCAGCCCGTGCACGAACGCGTCCCGGGCGGCATGACGCAGCGCAACCCCGGCAGTTCCGCCCAGTTGCGCAGCAACCTCGTACGCCTCCCCCAGCGAATGCCCCGCCGAGGAGGACGCCGACTCCGGCACACCGGGCACGTCCGACAGCCCGGGCGCGTAGGCCGCGTTCATCACCGTGCCGAGCAGGGCGATCCCGATCCCCGCCCCCAGCTGGTACGACGTCTCCCCGATCGCCGCCGCGCCTCCCGCCTGCTCCGGCGGCGCCTCGCTCAGCATCGACTCGTACGCCCCGAACAGCGTCGTCTCCAGCCCGAAGCCGAGCAGCACGAACCCGGTCAGCATCAGCGCGCAGTCGTCCGTCCGGCCCAGGGCCGTCAGCAGCACCACCGCGAACGCGGTCAGGCAGAACCCGGCGCACACCATCCGCCGCGGCCCGAACCGCCGCAGCATCCGCGCCCCGGCCAGCCCTGCCGCCATCGCCGCGAAGGTCAGCGGCAGCAGCCGCAGCCCCGTCTCCAGCGGCGACAGCCCGAGCACGAGCTGGAGGTACTGCGCGGCGATCAGTTCGAGACCGACCAGCGCGAGCATCGCCAGCACGATGCATCCGACGGACGTGCTGAACGCCGGCCGCGAGAACATCTTGAGGTCGACCAGCGGCTGCGCCCGCCGCCGCTGCCGCCGTACGAAGGCGACCAGCAGCGCCGCGCCCACGACCAGCGGCAGCACGGTGAGCAGGCTCCCCACCGACTCCCCGCCCCCGAGCCGCTTGACGCCCAGCACGACCCCGAACAGTCCGACGGCCGCCATCAGCGCGCCGACCACGTCCCAGGGCCCTTCGCCGTCGCCCTTCGACTCGGGCAGCAGCAGTCGCCCCACCGGGAGGCTGACCAGCATCAACGGTATGTTGACGAGGAAGACCGAGCCCCACCAGAAGTGCTCCAGCAGGAAGCCGCCGAGCAGCGGTCCGACCGCCGCGCCCACCGCGGCCACGGCGCTCCAGATGCCGATCGCGAGCGCCCGCTCGCGCCGGTCGGGGAAGACCTGCCGCAGGATCGACAGGGTCGCCGGCATGATCATCGCGCCGCCCACGCCGAGCAGCGCCCGCGCCACGATCAGCACCTGCGCGTTGTCCGCCAGGGCCGCCAGGCCGGAGGCGACGCCGAACAGCGCGTACCCGAGGAGCAGGACTCTCCTGCGGCCGACGCGGTCGCCCAGCGTGCCGAACAGGATCAGCAGCGAGGCGCAGACGAGCGGGTAGACGTCGACGATCCAGAGCAGCTCTATCCCGCCGGGCTTCAGGTCCTCGGTGACGGCGGGGACCGCCACGTGCAGCACGGTGGCGTCGACGGCGACCAGCAGCAGGCTGACGCAGAGGACGACGAGAACCACCCAGCGGTTGGCACCGGCCCCGGCCGCCCGACGGCGCAGTGCGGCGGCCGTGGTCGTCCCGGACATGTACGTACCTCCCAGATGTTCCCTCGCGATCGGCGGGCTCACGGGGTGGGGGACGCCCCCGCGACTCGGCCGGAGAGGAGCGGTGGTCTCCGGCCCGCGCTGACGAAAAGCGAGTGACACGTCAGAGTACGCGAGTCCGCGCGGGAGCCGAGTGGCGGACCTCTCACCCGTCCGGCGGAAAGATGTGGCGTACGCCACTCTCCCCTCTGTCGTCCGCTCCCCCGCCGTCGACCACTCCCCTGCCTCCGTCGGGCACTCCCCCGCCGTCGACCACTCCCCTGTCTCCGTCGGGCACTCCCCCGCCGTCGACCACTCCCCTGCCTCCGTCGGGCACTCCCCCGCCGTCGACCCCTCCCCTGCCTCCGTCGGGCACTCCCCCGCCGTCGACCCCTCCCCTGCCTCCGTCGGGCACTCCCCGCCGTCGCCCACGCCCCGGGCGGCCGGCCGGTTCCGGCCCGGGTCGATAATCGGGCCCGTGACCGATCTTGAGACGCGCGCGGCCCCGGCCCGCACCGGGGCGCTGCGCCGGGCGGCCCCGGCGCTCCTCGGGTACGCGGCCGTCCGCGCCCTGGGCCTCGTCGCCCTGGCCCTGTGGAGCGCGGCGCGCGACAAGAGCGCGTACACGCTGCTGACCGCTCGATGGGACGCGCTCTGGTACACGAGGGTCGCCGAACTCGGCTACGGCTACGAGGTGCGCCTGGCGAACGGGGACGTGCACTCGAACCTCGCGTTCTTCCCGCTGCTGCCCTGGCTGGAGCGGCTGGTGGCGGCGGTGTCCCCACTGTCGTACGCGGACGGCGGTTTCCTCGTCAGCCTCTTCACCTCCCTCGCCGCGGCGTGGGGGATCTTCGCGGTGGCGGACCATGTGTACGGCCGCCGGGCCGGGGTGTGGGCGGTGCTGCTGTGGGCGGTGCTTCCGGTCGGGATCGTGCAGTCGATGGCGTACAGCGAGTCGCTGTTCACGGCGCTCGCCGCGTGGTCGCTGTACGCGGTGGTGACCGGCCGCTGGGTGACCGCGGGCACGCTGGCCCTGCTGGCGGGGCTGACCCGCCCGGTCGGGGTGGCGGTGGTGGCCGCGGTGTGGGTGGCGGGCATCGCCTCCTTCCCACGGGAGCGGCGCGCGGGCGACGACGACGGCCGCGGCCCGCGCACGCGCCGCGTCCTCGGCATGCTGCTCGCCCCTCTCGGCACGGCCGGATACGTGCTGTGGGTCGGCCACCGCACCGGCAAGGGTCCGCTCGGCTATCTCGACGTGCAGGCGGGATGGCGCAACGGGTTCGACGGGGGATACGCCTTCGCCCGGTTCGTCGCCGAAAAGTTCACGTCACTTCCGTCGGCCCTGGCCGGTGCCGGGCTGATCGCCGGGGTCGTGTCCGTCGTTTGGCTGTATGGGGTCGGCGTACGTCAGCGCCAGCCGCTCCCGCTGCTGGTCTACACCGGAGTCGTCACCGCGCTCGCCCTGTGCGCGTCGAGCTACTTCGGCTCGAAACCGCGCCTGCTGATGCCCGCCTTCCCGCTGCTGCTGCCCCTGGCCCTGGCCCTGGCCCGGCTGCGTATGCGCAGGTCAGCGCTGGTGCTCGGGCCGATGGCGGTCGCCTCGGCGGTGTACGGGGCGTTCTGGCTGAACGGCTCGGGTCCGCCCTGACCCGCTGTGAGCGCCGGGAGAATTGCGCACGATGCTCGGGTGAACGAATTCAAAAGCTCAATAAAACCCCCCTCCGGAATGATCAAAGGAATTGAAGGCCACAGGACCCGGCGATTACGGATTCGCTGGAAATGAACCTCCTCCTGAGAGGAATCCCACATCACATCGTCATCACAAAGCCGTTGATTCGCCGGGGATCCGAGCTCACTCGCTGTAACGTCGATTGGGTGCGTACCGAACCGAAGCTCACCCGTCTGGACCGGGTGTTCGCCCGGCTGGACCGTGAGCCGGAACGACCGGCCCACATCGATGTACCGAAGATGAGCAGGCACCGCGTCGTGCTCTTCGCGGCGACCCTGGCCTTCTACGGGGCGATCGTGTGGGCCGTGATCATCACGTCCTGGCTTGTCCGGCTCGACTGGCAGGTCATGTTCTTCCGGCCGTACCAGCAGTGGTCGGAGATCCACTGGTTCGTCGACTACTACGTGGTGCTCGGCCAGCGCGGCCCGACCGCGGTGATGGTCGCGGCCTGGCTCGGCTGGCGCTCCTGGCGGCAGCACACCCTGCGCCCGATGCTCGCCCTCGGCGTCTCGCTGCTCCTGCTGAACATCACGGTCGGCGCCGCCAAGTACGGCATGGGCCGGCTGGGGCCCCACTACGCGACCGTGATCGGCTCGAACGAGATGTGGCGCGGCGGCGATATATTTCCGAGCGGTCACACCGCCAACGCCGTGGTGACCTGGGGAATCCTGGCCTATATGGCCTCCACCCCGAGAGCGCGCCGCTGGCTGTCCGCCATATCGGCGGTGACCTCGCTCGGCGTCGGGATGGCCACCGTCTACCTCGGTACGCACTGGCTGAGCGATGTGCTGCTGGGCTGGGCCGCGGGTCTGCTGATCCTGCTCGCCCTGCCGTGGTTCGAGCCGCTGATCGCCCGTTCCGAGGCCAGGATCTTCGACCTGCGCGACCGCCGGCGGGCCCGCCGGAGCCGTACGGCGTCGGCTGCCGCCCCGGTCAGCGCGCCGCCCGTGGTGGTCACGCCACTGCCCGCCGACCGGGACGATGTCACCGCGCGCACCCCCCGGGCCCCGGTCTACCTGGCGCCGGGACCGCACGCGGCCCGCTCGGAGCGCACGCCGATCACCCCCGCGGGCAGCCGCCGCCCGCCGCACGCGGAGCGGCACCCCCGCGGCTCGGCCTCCTCGGCCCGTCCTCTGGCGGGCGGCTGACCGGGACGGACGGCGGGACCGGCGCGCAGACCCCGTCCCGGCACGGCGAAGGACCCGGTTCCGCAGCGGAACCGGGTCCTTCGCCGTGTCTCAGCCCTTCCAGGCCCGCGCCACCCGGCCGCCCTTCACCTCGAAGTTCAGCCGGCCCACGCGGTACTCCATCGTGATGATCGCCCCCGGCGGCAGCGAGCGCACCGTCGACCAGCCGCGCTCACGCGCGAGGTGTTCGGCCCGGCCGGCCTCCAGGCCGACATAGGTGTCGGGGCTGTCGTCGGGTTCCGTGGAAGGTGTCGGAGTCGGTGCCATGCCGCCACGCTATGTCGTGCCCGGCGACCACGGAAGTCCGGGCCGGTAAGCCTTGCCCCTGTCGCCTCCCCTGTCCGTCCGCTGTCACGCTTCTGTCACAAGATCACGACAGGTGTTTCGGACGCTGTGCGTCACACGGACGAGCGGTTTCCCAGTCCTTCCGCAGGCATTCGATCGTCATTTCCGCGTGTCACATGAGCCCATGGAAAAGCCCGGCGAAAAGTGCCGGGAGAAGTGATCTCAGGGCCCCATTCCATTCCGCACCGCACCGGACCGGCGAAGCCGCCGCCGGACAGGAAATGCACGGCTTCGGCCCGGAGAGGCCGGTACGCACCCTGTCGGAGCGCTCGGTGACGCGAGCATCATGGCGTGAGCTCGCGGGTACGTGTGGCGCGGGCTTCGGCGGGCCCGGGACGCGATGAGCGAAGGGGCGAGCGAGCGATGGGGACGCAGACCGTACAGGCGACGGCGCGGCCCGTGCCGAGGAAGAAGCACGGGCGGGTGGTGGTCGACTGGCTGACCACGACGGACCACAAGAAGATCGGTCACCTCTACCTGATCACGTCGTTCGTGTTCTTCCTGATCGCCGGAGTGATGGCGCTGCTGATGCGCGCCGAACTGGCCCGCCCCGGCCTGCAGATCATCACCAACGAGCAGTTCAACCAGGCGTTCACGCTGCACGGCACGATCATGCTGCTGCTGTTCGCGACGCCGACCTTCGCGGGCTTCGCGAACGAGCTGATGCCGTTGCAGATCGGCGCGCCCGACGTCGCCTTCCCGCGGCTGAACATGTTCTCGTACTGGCTGTTCCTGTTCGGCGGGCTGATCGTGCTCGGCTCGCTGCTGGTGCCCACCGGACCGGCCGACTTCGGCTGGTTCGCCTACGCCCCGCTCAACAGCGCGGAGCGCACGCCCGGCATCGGGGCCGATCTGTGGATCATGGGACTGTCGCTGTCCGGCTTCGGCACGATCCTCGGCGCGGTCAACTTCGTCACCACCATCATCGGGATGCGCGCCCCCGGCATGACGATGTTCCGGATGCCGATCTTCGTCTGGAACACGCTGTTCACGTCGATCCTGATCCTGATGGCGTTCCCGGTGCTCGCGGCGGCGCTGCTGGTGCTGGAGGCGGACCGGCGGTTCGGCTCGCAGGTCTTCGACGCGGCCAACGGCGGTGCGATCCTGTGGCAGCACCTGTTCTGGTTCTTCGGCCATCCCGAGGTGTACATCATCGCGCTGCCGTTCTTCGGCATCATCACGGAGATCATCCCGGTCTTCAGCCGCAAGCCGATGTTCGGCTATCTGATGCTGGTCGGCGCGACGATGGCGATCACCGGCCTGTCGGTGGTGGTGTGGGCGCACCACATGTTCGCGACGGGTGCGGTGCTGCTGCCGTTCTTCTCCTTCATGAGCTTCCTGATCGCGGTGCCGACGGGCGTGAAGTTCTTCAACTGGACCGGCACGATGATCAAGGGCTCGCTGTCCTTCGAGACGCCGATGCTGTGGGCGACGGGCTTCCTGGTGACGTTCCTGTTCGGCGGGCTGACCGGGGTGATCCTGGCGTCGCCGCCGCTGGACTTCCACGTGACGGACACGTACTTCGTGGTGGCGCACTTCCACTACGTCGTCTTCGGCACCGTCGTCTTCGCGATCTTCGCCGGCTTCTTCTTCTGGTGGCCGAAGTTCACGGGGAAGATGCTCGACGAGCGGCTCGGCAAGATCCAGTTCTGGACGCTGTTCGTCGGCTTCCACACCACGTTCCTGGTGCAGCACTGGCTGGGCGCCGAGGGCATGCCCCGCCGGTACGCGGACTACCTCGCCGCGGACGGGTTCACGGCGCTCAACACCGTCTCGTCGATCGGCGCGTTCCTGCTGGGCCTGTCGACGCTGCCGTTCCTCTACAACGTGTGGAAGACCGCCAGGTACGGCGAGAAGGTCGAAGTCGACGACCCCTGGGGCTACGGCCGTTCCCTGGAGTGGGCGACCTCCTGCCCGCCGCCCCGGCACAACTTCACGACGCTGCCCCGGATCCGGTCGGAGTCGCCGGCGTTCGACCTGCACCATCCGCAGTACGCGGCGGTGACTGCGCAGCCCGAACCAGAGCCCCATCAAGCCGGTCCCGAGTCCTCCTGATCGCCTCGATCAGCCCGTCGGGTTCGAGCACCTCGAACTCGAAGCCCAGCATCATCACGTGGATCACCATCACGTCGAGGCTCCCGGCGCCGCAGCGCAGCAGGCAGCTGTCCGGGCCCTCCTCCTCCAGCACCCCGGCGCTGGGCGAGATGTGCGCTGCGGCCTCCTCCAGGGGCGCCAGGAGCCGCACGACGGCGTGGGTGGCGTACACGCGCGTGGAGACGCCCTGGGAGACGTAGGCGGCGAGGTCCTCGGCGGGCGCCTCGCGCGGCTCGAAGCGCGGGCCGTGCGGCGGCCTGGGCGTGATGCGGTCCACGCGGAACGTGCGCCAGTCCTCCCGGTCGAGGTCCCACGCGACCAGGTACCAGCGGCGCTCGGTGCACACCAGGCGGTGCGGTTCGACACTGCGACGGCTCTGGGTGCCGTCGTGGCCGCGGTACTCGAAGCGCAGGCGCTCGGCGTCCCGGCACAGGTGGGCGAGCTCGGTCAGCACGGCCGGGTCGACGGCGTCGGGCACGGGCCCGCGCACCATCGGCACGGTGAAGGCGTTGAGGGCGCCCACGCGCCGGCGCAGCCGGTTCGGCAGGACCTGTTCCAGTTTGGCGAGGGCCCGTACCGAGGTCTCGCCGATGCCCTCGATGCCCTGTCCGGCCGCTGTCCGCAGCCCGATCGCCACGGCGACGGCCTCGTCGTCGTCCAGCAGCAGCGGCGGCAGTTCGGCGCCCGCCCCGAGCTGGTAACCGCCGCCCGTGCCGGGACTGGCGTTGACCGGGTAGCCGAGTTCGCGCAGCCGGTCCACGTCCCGGCGCAGAGTACGGGCGCTGACGCCGAGCCGCTCGGCCAGGTCGGGCCCGGACCACTCGCGGTGGGCCTGGAGCAGGGACAGCAGGCGCAGCAGGCGCGCCGAGGTCTCCAACATGGGGGCGAGTCTGCCAGCCCTTGCGGACAGCCGCTGTCCTCAAGGCTCGTAGGCCAGTTGGGGTACGTCGAAGCAGGTGCGGTTCATGTCCCCCTGGGTGACCCAGCCCTCGCCGTCCTGCCAGCGGGCCACCGACAGGCAGGTCCGGCTGGTCCTGGGCGGCTCGGGGCGCCGCTCGAACTCCACGGGCAGGAGCAGTCCCCCCGCGGTGTACCCCTCGCCGCGGTTCATGTAGGCGTCGACGCACGCGCGCGTGATGCCCGTCCTCGCGCAGGACTTGGCGGCGTCCGTGAACCACCGCGCGGCCGCCCAGCCCTCCAGCTGCCACTGCGAGTGCGTCTTCAGGTCCTTCGTGGCCTCGCGGAACTCCCGTACGGCCCTGTGGCCGGTGTCGTCGAAGTTGCGGCTGGAGCCGGTCGCCCAGAGGACGTTGCGGCAGCGCGGGGCGTCCTTGTAGGCGTCGGCGACGGTGGACGTCCAGTTCTGCACGTTGGTCACCTTGGCGGTGACGTCGGCGCCGGCCTCGTCCATCGCCTGGCACAGCCGGGCGTTGCCGTGGCTGTCGATGGCGTCGAAGACGAGGTCGGCGCCCTGTTCCTTCAGGTCAGCCGCGACGGCGCGGAAGTTGGGCAGGGCGAAGTCGACCTGCTCGGTGACGACCTTGTAGCCCTCGGCGCGCAGGCCCCGTTCGACGAGCCGGGCGTAGGCGGCGGAGGCGGACTGGTTGTAGGAGACGACGGCGGCGGTCCGGGCGCCGTGCTCGCGCTTGAAGTAGCGGTAGACCTCGGTGCCGCCGTACAGCTTGCCGTCCCAGCCGGTGGTGCCGTCGCGCGGCGCGCGGCTGCCGTAGATGCCGTAGAGGTGCGGGTAGGTGTCGTAGGCGCTGCCGATGGGCTGGCCGCCGATGTCGGGCACGCGCGCGCGTGAGACGCGGGAGGCGCCCGCGTAGTCGAAGGCGGTGGTGGCGACCAGGGCGACCACCTCGTCCTCCTCGACCAGCCGGTGCACGCACTCGTTGTTGCCGACGCCGCTGCCGCCGTCGTCGCACAGGCGCACCTCCACGCGGCGGCCGTCGATGCCCCCGCGCGCGTTGAGCCGGTCGAACCACGCCTTGGCGCCGTCGCGCGGGCCGGTGAAGGCGGCGCCGCCGACCGGGCTGGTGGCGCTGGCGATGATGCCGACCCGCAGAGGCGCGGTGTCGCGGGGCGCGGAGGTGCGGTCGTCGTGCTCGAAGTCGCTCTCCGGGAGCCGGCTGCCGCAGGCCGCGCTCAAAGCGAGCAGCAGCACCGCGGCGAGGGCCTCAACAGCCCGGGACCGGCGACGCATTGCCGCTCAGTCGCACCAGCGCGCACAGCGCCTTGGCGGACACCTTCCAGGTGCCGTCCTGCTCGACGGCCGTCCCGGAGGCGTCCGGCAGGGCGGTGGCGCCCTTCAGGGTGAGCGTGTACGTCACGTCCGCCTCGGTCGCCGAGGTGAACTCGATCTTGGTGACCTTCGCCTGAACCTGCCCGCCGCGCTCGTCGCCGCTGAAGGCCTCGAGGACGGGGCCCATCCGGTCGCCGTTCTCCAGGACGGCCTGCTTGTCCTGCGTCGAGGTCTTCGGGTCGAAGAACTTCTGCCAGTTCTGCCTGATCTCCGTCTCGGCCGCGGCCCGGTCCGCCGGCGCGCTGGCCGGTGCGCTCGTGGTCCGGTCAACGGTCGGTTGGGGCGGAGTGGCCTCGCTGCCGCCGTCGTCGTCGCCGCATGCCGCGAGGGCCGGGGCGAGGGCCAGGACCAGGGCGGCCGTGATCGCCGTGCCCCGTCCCGCGGCTCGTGGGCCCCGTGTCGCGTTCCCCCGCCTGAGGTCGCTGCCGAGAACCATCTGGCTCACCACCGGGTGTCGGTCCGGGCCATGCGCGCCCGGTGCTTTCAGGGTCAGCTTCCAAGAGGCATAGTGCAAGCGATCGGCGGACTTGAACAGGCGGCCAGGCGCGTGCCCTGACAACCGACGTGTGGGAGCCAGCGATGCGGACAAGCCGACTGCGGACCGTGCGTCCCGTCCTCTGGGCCGGCTGGGTGGCGCTGGCCGCCGGCGCGGTGCTCTGCGTCATCGGCTGGTACGGCGTCTCCGGGGAGCGCTTCGCCGAACGGCAGCTGCCCTACCTCGCCTCCTGCACGATCCCCGGCGCGGCTCTGATCGTCTCCGGGGCGGTGCTGCTGGCCCACGGCCGGAACTCGGTCGCCGCCGCGCGCGTGGAGGAGTTGTACGGCCTGCTCGTGGCGTCCGAGCCCGACGACGCCGGCCAGGCAGCCGCCGAGACCGGGCAGGCCGCCCTCGCGCCCCTCGCGGTCAGCGGCGAGCTGCTGATGGTGCCGGGCGGCACGCTGTGGCACCGCGCGGACTGCCCGCTGGTCGCGGGGAAGGCGGAGGCGGTTCCGGTGGACTCCAAGCTGGTGGCGAGCGGCGAGCTGGGCCCGTGCCCGATCTGCGAGCCCGCCGAAGAGACCGACTGAGCCCGGCCGATGTCCTCGCTGACGTACGACCTCACCCTGGCCGGCCTGGCGGTCGGCAGCGCGGCGGCGCTGACCGGGATCGGCCTGATCGTGACGTACCGGGCGACCGGCGTGCTGAACTTCGCGCACGGCGCGATCGCGATGGTGTGCGCCTACGCGCTGCGGCAGTGCGTGGCCGAGTGGGGCTGGCCGCTGTGGCTCGGGGCCGCGGTGACGCTGCTGGTGCTGGCGCCGGGGCTCGGTGTCGTGCTGGAACGGTTCGCCTTCCGGCCCCTGGCGGTTCTCGGCGGTGACCCGGCGCAGACGCTGGTGGCGTCCATCGGGGTGTTCGTGCTGCTGGTGGGCGGGGCGGCGCTGCTGTGGGGGCAGGGGGCGCGGGACGACGCGCCGGAGCTGGTGCCGGACGAGCCGTGGGGGCAGCTGGCGGTGGTGCTGGCGCTGGCCGCCGGGGTCGCGGCGACCGTCCGCCGGACGCGGTTCGGGCGGGAGCTGCGGGCCGTGGTCGACGACCGGCAGCTCGCCGTGCTGAGCGGCGTCGACGCGGACCGGGTCGCGGCGGCGGGCTGGGCGTTCGGCTCCTTCACCGCGGGCCTGACCGGCGTACTGCTGGCGCCGTACGTGCGTCTCGACCCGTACGGGCTGCCGCTGCTCGTGATGGAGGTCGTGGCGGTCGCGGTGGCCGCGCGGATGCGGAGCCTGCCGGTCGCGGTGGTGGTGGCGCTGGGCGTCGGGGTGGCGCAGAGCCAGCTGACGCGGCTGCACCCGTCCGGGTGGGGCGCGCCGCTGCTCCAGGCGGCCGGCACGAACCTGTTCGTCGTCGCCCTGCTCGTCGCGGCCCTGGTCCTGCCGGGCGTGGGCACGCGTGACGCGCTGCCGCGCTCGGCCACCGCCCGGGCTCCGACACCGCCCGGCGCGTGGATCGTGGCGGCCGTGCTGTTCCTGCTGCCGCTGGGCCTGGCCGGCCGGGACCTGCACACGTCGATCCAGGTGCCGGCGCTGGCCGTCGTCCTGCTGTCCCTGGTGGTGGTCACCGGCCGCGGCGGCCAGATCTCGCTGGGGCAGGCGGCGTACGCGGGTCTGGGCGCCCTGTTCACCGCGCTGCTGGCGGCGGGCCGTTTCCCGGGCCTGCCGGCCGTGCCGGAGCTGGCGGCCCTCGCGGTGGCGGTCGTCCTGGTCGCACCGCTCGGCCTGCTCACGGGCTGGCCCGCGATCGGCCGCCGGGGCCTGGCGCTGGCGCTGGCGACGTTCGCGGTCGGCGTGGGAGTGAGCCGCTTCGTCTTCGCCCAGCCGTACGCCACGTCGGGCCTGTCGCTGGGCCGCCCGGCGGGTTTCGAGGGGGACCGCGCCTACTACGTCCTGGAGCTGCTCCTGCTGGCGGTGGCGCTGCTGGCGGCGCACGCGCTGCGCCGGGGGCGGACGGGCCGGGCCCTCGCCGCCATGCGGGACCACGAGGCGGGGGCGCAGGCGGCGGGCGTGCGGGTGCCGTCCCTGAAGCTGCTCGCCTTCGTCGCGGGCGCCGCGCTCGCCGCGCTGGGCGGCGGCATGCTCGGCATGGGCCTGCGCGCCTTCGACCCCGCCGCCTACGACCCGGTGCGCGGTCTGCTGTGGTTCGCGGCGGTCGTGGTGCTGGGCGCCGACAGCACCCTCGGCGCCCTCGCCGCCGCGGCCCTTCTGGTCGGCCTGGACGCGGGCACGCGCGGCGGCGTGGCGGCGGCCGTGATCGGCGTCCTGGCGGTCCTGGTGGGGCGCTTCCCCGGCGGCCCGTACGAGGCCCTGCGCACGGCGATGGAACGCCTGCGCCTGCGCCGCAGCCCCGCCCTCACCCCGGCGGGGGTCCGGGCTCGCCGACTGCTGCGCCCGGCACAGCCGCGGGCGGCCCGGACCGCACCGGGGCCCACGGGGGCGACGGCGACACGCGTGGTGCGGGAGGCCGAGGGCACGGGGGTGGACAGGCGTGCCGGCCTCCCGGGGGACGAGAGCGGAACGGCACCGCGCACCGCCGCCGTGGACGGACGGCGAGCGACTCCGGGTGCCGGGCCTGCGGGCCGCGAGGCGCCGGTCCACGGCCCCTCGGCCCCCGCCGCCCCTCGCCCGCCGGCGACTGCGGCGGACGGGACGCCGGGGTCCGCCCCGGTGGACCGCCACGCCCCGCCAGGCGAGGCACGCCCCGCCTGTGCCCGGCCTCCTGCCACTCCAGCGGCCCCGGCAGCGGGCGAGGCGACCGCCGGGCCCTTCAAGGAGCCCCGGCCGCGCGCGGTCGGGGCCCGGCAAGCGCCCCGACCCCCCACCGGCCCGACCCCCACAGCCTCCCCCGTCCTCACCGCCCGCCGCCTCCACGTCCACTACGGCGGCTTCACCGCCCTCGACGGGATCGACCTGGACGTCTCCCCCGGGCGGATCACCGCGGTCGTGGGCCCCAACGGGGCCGGCAAGAGCACCCTGTTCCACTGTCTGGCCGGGACGCTGCGGCCCGCACGCGGATCGGTGCGCCTCGGCGGGCGGGACATCACCGCCCTGCCCGCGCACACCCGCACCCGGCTCGGTGTCGCGCGGACCTTCCAGCAACTGGCCGTCTTCCCGTCGCTGACCGTGACCGAGAACGTCCGGGTGGGCGCCGAACAGGGCCGGGTGACCGACCCGGGCGCCGTGGAGCGGACGCTCAGGCTGCTCGCTCTGGACGGGCCGGTGCGGGCGCTGCCCGCCGCCGGGCTGCCCACGGGGACGCTGCGCCGCGTCGAACTGGCCCGGGCCCTCGCGGGCGCCCCGCGCGTCCTGCTGCTCGACGAGCCCGCCGCCGGGCTCGACACCGCCGAAGTGGCCGCTCTGGCCCGGGTCCTGAAGGCCCTGGCCGCCGACGGCATGTCCCTGCTCGTCGTCGAGCACGATCTGGACCTGGTCGCCGGCCTCGCGGACGTCGTGCACGTGATGACGGCGGGCCGGATCGTCGCCTCCGGCCCGCCCGGACGCGTTCTGGACGCCCTGGGATCGGCGGCCGGGCGATGACCACCGTCTCCCTGCGCCAGGCGCGCGTGCGCTACGGCCCGCTGGAGGCCCTGCACGGCGTGACTGTCGCCGCCCCGGGCCCGGGTCTGACCGTGCTGCTGGGCCGCAACGGCTCCGGCCGCAGCACCGCCCTGCGCGCCCTGGCCGGAACGGTGCCCCTGTCGGGTGGCGCCGTGGTGTGGGACGGCGCCGACGTGACCCGCGTACCGGCATACGAGCGGGCCCGGCGCGGGCTGTGCCTGGTGCCGGAGCGGCAGGCCGTGTTCGGCTCGCTCACCGTGCGCGAGAACCTCGAACTCGCCGCCCCGGACCACGGCCCGGCCCTCGACGCCTATCCGCAGCTGCGGCCCCTGCTGGAGCGGCGGGCCGGCACCCTCTCCGGCGGGGAGCAGCGCATGCTCGCCCTGTCCCGGGCCCTGCTGGCCCGCGCGCGCGTGGTGCTCGTCGACGAGCCCGCCCAGGGCATGTCGCCGTCGGTCGCCGCCCGCACCTACGGGCTGCTGAGCGCGCTCGACGCGTGCGTGGTGGTCGCCGAGCAGCGCCTGCCGCCCGCCCTGCGGGACCGACCGGTCCTGGTGTACGAACTGCGCCGTGGGGCCGTGGTGTTCGCCGGGGAGGCGAGCGAGCTCGGACCGTGAGCCGAAGACGCGCCGAGGCCCCGTCCGGCCGGCCGGACGGGGCCCGCGTGTCCCGGCGGGCGGGAGCGGCTCAGATGTCGAGGCGCAGGCCGGGCACGATCACGTCGGGATCGCCGCCGATGGCGGCCTCGTTGGCGGCGTAGAGGTGCTGCCAGCTGGTCCCGTGCCGGGCGGCGACAGCGCTCAGCGTGTCGCCCTCGCGGACGGTGTAGTCGCCGCGGGAGGAGCCGCGGTCGGGGTGTGCCGTGGAACGCGCCGGTGCCTTCGAGGACTTCGCCGGAGCGGGCTTGGCGGAGGTGACGGAGTCGGCCGCGGACGCCGCGGGTGCGCTGCCGCTCGCCCCGGCGCGGGCCGAGCAGGTCGGCCAGGCGCCCCAGCCCTGGGCGCGCTGGACCTTGGTGGCGACGGCGATCTGCTGGGACTTGCTCGCCTGGTCGGCGGTGGGCGCGTACGCGGTGCCGCCGTAGGCGCGCCAGGTGGAGGCGGCGAACTGGAGTCCGCCGTAGTAGCCGTTGCCGGTGCTGATGTGCCAGTTGCCGCCGCTCTCGCACTGGGCGATGCGGTCCCACACTCCGCTGTCAGCCGCCGCGGCGTTTCCGGTCGCGGCCAGCAGTCCGAGGGGCGCGAGCAGTGCCGCGCCGGCGAGGACCGCCGTCGTACGAACCTGGTTCTTCCGAGCGTTGTCGCGCGTGGTATCGGCACATTCGGACATGTAGTTCCCTCTCGAAACACCCGGGGTCCCCCAAGGCGGAACGCCACGGCCCGCGCCATGGGGCGCGTGGGTCGCGCTCGCCCCGTCCGCCGGTGTGGCACTGCGCGTGGTTCCGGAGAATCACGCGGCCGGCGGACGTACCCGAGCGGTGCTCGCTGCACACGGCGGAGGAATCTAAGGAGTTGACAGGCCGTCATCAACCAGTTGCCCGTCGTGCCAGGCCAGTTCCCCGATACCTCGGGTAACGGCTATTTCCGGACACCCACTTCATTCCTGGATTTCCTGATATATCGACCAACCGGCCCGACAGCCTGTGACCCACCTCACCACCTCAACGCCCTTTGCAGACCACGGACTTGACGGTGAGTACGCGATTCCGCGCCGAGCGTGACCCTGTGCGCTGGATGGTTCGATTCCATTCGCTCTGGGGCGTGACTCCCGCCACAGGGCGCCCGTTGTCTCCTTCATGAGCCGGGCCCCACCCGGACACGGGCCGGGAGCCACCCGGTCTTGCCACGCACCGCATCCCGAGGGAGTCACCCGTGCCGCGCATGCTCGACGTCAGCGACGAGGTACGCGCCGAGATCGGCGACGAAGAAGCCGACCGCCTGCTCGCCGGAGAGACCGCCCCGGGCAGTTACGACTGCACGTCCTGCCGCACTCCGGGCAACTCCGAGCAGGAGCGCACCAGCACCGTCCTGTTCATCGGGGACGAGACCGCCGTCCTCGCCTTCGCCCACGCCGGCTGCCTGCCCTCGCAGGTCGTCCAGGTCACCGAGGAACAGCTCCGGGGCGCCGTCAAGTCCATCACCGGCGACCCCGTCGACCTGGAGCCCGACAAGGTGGTGCCCGAGCAGGCGGTGCTCGGCGTGACGAGCGGGCTCGTGCTGATCGCCGGGGAGCTGCACCCGGCCCTGGTGGTGGAGCCGACCGCGCCCATCGCCCGGCCCGGCACCACGGGCTCCGGCGACGACTACCTGCCGCTGCTCATCGAGCAGGGCTTCATGCCGCTGACCGAGCTGTCCGCCGTACCGCCCGTGCTGCACGGCTGGTCGGTGCTGCTCGCCATGGGCCGGCTGCACGCGGTGCTCCAGCCGGGCGGCAACGGCGGCCAGCCGGTGGCCTGGTGGCAGGCGCATGAGCCGCTCCAGGTCACCGAGGGCTGGCGCGCGGCCGCGAACAAGCACCAGCAGGTGCTGATGCTCGCCGCGCCGGTCGGCTCGATCGGCCGCCAGCCGCGCGAGGACCTGCTGCGGGACGCGCTGGACAAGGCGGCGGCGACCGGAAAGCTGGTCGCCGCCGCGCTGCCGCTGGCCGGCACCTGAGCTGTGCGTCACCCGCGCGGACCGCACCCCCGCGAAAGCCGTACCCGGGCCGCATCCCTTGACCCGCGGGGTCGTTTGGACATACGTGCACGCATACGACGTTCCCCGCCGCCAGTCCTACTCGTCGATCCCCTCCGCACGGTCGGCTCAGGACTCCCAGGGCGGCCCATCGGCCACGCCGATCTACGACGCGCTCTACGCCGAGTACGTCAAGTCCTTCCGCGCACTTCCCGGCGACCGCAGCGGCGAGGAGAAATTCGGCTTCACCGCCTTCGGGAACATCCCGCGCGGTACGGTCTCGTACGGCAGTTCGCACAGCAGCTCGTACAGTGCCTACAGCGCGGGGGCCCAGAGCGCCCGCCAGGCCGCCGGGCAGCAGCCGCAGTGGCAGCGCGTCGGGGCCATCGGCTCGCACGGCACGGGGATGCACCACGTGCCGGCCGCCCTGCCTCCGGGCCGTCGCAGCGGCGCCTGAAACGAGCACCGTACAGCGGAAGGGCGGCCCCGGCTGGGGCCGCCCTTCCGCTGTTTCCTGCTACTTCTTCTTCGCGCCGCGCTTCTCGCGCACCCGCACCGAGATGTGGATCGGCGTCCCGTCGAAGCTGAACTCCTCGCGCAGGCGACGCTCGATGAAGCGCCGGTAGCCCGCCTCGATGAAGCCGGACGCGAACAGCACGAACCGCGGCGGCTTGGTGCCCGCCTGCGTGCCGAACAGGATGCGCGGCTGCTTGCCGCCCCGGACCGGGTGCGGATGGGCGGCGACCAGCTCGCCGAGGAACGCGTTCAGCCGGCCCGTCGGGACCCGGGTCTCCCAGCCCGCCAGGGCCGTCTCGATCGCCGGGACCAGCTTCTCCATGTGGCGGCCGGTGCGCGCCGAGACGTTGACGCGCGGGGCCCATGCCACCTGGCCCAGCTCGGTCTCGATCTCCCGCTCCAGGTAGTAGCGGCGCTCCTCGTCGAGGGTGTCCCACTTGTTGAAGGCGAGGACGATCGCACGGCCCGCCTCGACGGCCATGGTGACGATCCGCTGGTCCTGCACCGAGATGGACTCGGAGGCGTCGATGAGGATGACCGCGACCTCCGCCTTCTCGACGGCGGCTGCGGTGCGCAGCGAGGCGTAGTAGTCGGCACCCTGCTGGAGGTGGACGCGCTTGCGGATGCCCGCCGTGTCGACGAACTTCCAGGTGACACCGCCGAGTTCGATCAGCTCGTCGACCGGGTCGCGGGTGGTGCCCGCCTGCTCGTTGACGACGACGCGCTCCTCGCCCGCCACCTTGTTCAGCAGCGAGGACTTGCCCACGTTCGGGCGGCCGATCAGGGCGATGCGGCGCGGACCGCCGATGCCGCCCCCGCCGAACGTCTCGCGCGGCGCCTCCGGCAGCACCTCCAGGACCTGGTCGAGCATGTCGCCGGTGCCCCGGCCGTGCAGCGCCGAGACCGGGTGCGGCTCCCCCAGGCCCAGCGACCACAGGTAGGCCGCGTCGGCCTCGCCGCTCGGGCCGTCCACCTTGTTGGCGCACAGCACGACCGGCTTGCCGGCCTTGCGCAGCAGCCGGACGACGGCCTCGTCGGTGTCGGTGGCGCCGACCTTGGCGTCGACGACGAAGACCACCGCGTCGGCCGCGTCGATGGCGTACTCGGCCTGGGCGGCCACGGAGGCGTCGATACCGAGGACGTCCTGCTCCCAGCCGCCGGTGTCGACGACCTTGAAGCGGCGGCCCGCCCACTCGGCCTCGTAGGTCACACGGTCGCGGGTGACACCGGGCTTGTCCTCGACGACGGCCTCGCGGCGGCCGATGATCCGGTTCACCAGGGTCGACTTGCCGACATTGGGGCGGCCCACCACGGCGAGGACGGGCAGCGGGCCGTGCCCGGCCGCCTCGATCGCGCCCTCGACGTCCTCGAGGTCGAAGCCCTCCTCCGCGGCGAGCTCCATGAACTCCGCGAACTCGGCGTCGCCGAGCGCCCCGTGGTCTGGCTCGGGCGCGCCGTCGTGCGCGTCCGAGCCGTCGGGCTGGATCTGGTCGTTCATGAAGTCCGTACCTCGTCGTTCATCGTGGTGGTCGGTGGAGTACCCGCTGTCTCGCGGGCTGATCCACTACTCAGTCTTGTCTAGCGCCCGGTGAAGCGCCTGGCGTTTTCCAGGTGGGCGGCGAGCTGCTTCTGGATACGCCCGGTCGCCTCGTCCAGCGCCGTGCGCGTACGGCGCCCGCTGCCGTCACCCGCCTCGAAGGGCTCCCCGAAGACGACGTCGACGCGGGACCGCAGCGGAGGCAGCCCCTTTATCAACCGTCCCCGCTTCTCGGAACTTCCCAGCACCGCGACCGGCACGATCGGGGCGGCGCTGCGCACCGCGAAGTACGCGAGCCCCGCGCGCAGCGAGGCGAAGTCGCCCTCGCCCCGGGTCCCCTCCGGGAAGATGCCGAGCACGCCGCCGTTCTCCAGCACGCCGAGCGCCCGGGTGATCGCCGAACGGTCGGTGGTGTCGCGGTCCACCTTGAGCTGGCCGATGCCGGTCAGGAACGGGTCGAGCGGGCCGATGAACGCTTCCTTCTTGATCAGGAAGTGCGTCGGCCGGGGCGCCACGCCCATGACCATCGGGCCGTCGATGGCGTGGGAGTGGTTGACGGCGAGGATCACCGGGCCGGTCGTGGGCACCCGCCAGGCGCCGAGCACGCGCGGCTTCCACAGCCCGTACATCAGGCCGACGCCGATGCGCCGCCCGACGTCGGCACCCCGTAGTGAAGGCAGCTGGTCGGTCACTTCCCGGCCCGCTTCTCCTCGACGAGGGTGACGACGCACTCGATGACCTGGGCCAGCGTGAGCTCGGTGGTGTCCACCTCGACCGCGTCGTCCGCCTTGGCCAGCGGCGAGGTCTTGCGGCTGGAGTCGGCCGCGTCCCGCTTGATCAGGGCCTCGCGGGTGGAGTGCACGTCGGTGCCCTTGAGTTCACCGCTGCGGCGGGCGGCACGCGCCTCCGGGGAGGCGGTGAGGAAGATCTTCAGGTCGGCGTCCGGCAGCACCGTCGTGCCGATGTCACGACCCTCGACCACGATGCCCCGGGCCGCGGAGGCGGCGATCGAGCGCTGGAGCTCGGTGATCCGGGCCCGCACCTCGGGCACCGCGCTGACCGCGCTGACCGTGGAGGAGACCTCCTGGGTGCGGATCGGGCCGGACACGTCCACGCCGTCGACCGTGATGGTCGGCCCCTCCGGGTCGGTGCCGGAGACGATCTCCGGCTTGCCCGCGGCGGCGGCGACGGCGGACGGGTCGTCGGTGTCGATGCCGTTGTTCACCATCCACCAGGTGATCGCCCGGTACTGGGCGCCGGTGTCCAGGTAGCTCAGGCCGAGCTGGGCCGCCACGGCCTTCGACGTGCTCGACTTGCCGGTGCCGGCGGGACCGTCGATGGCGACAATCACTGGCGTGGCGCTTTCCACAGTGGGGGACCTTCCTGGACCGGGCTGGCGGGGTGAGGGCGCGACTGCCCCGCACAAGGTTACTGGGTGCGGGTCACTCGTCCGGCCGCGCGTCGGTCAGCCACCTCCAGCATGCCCTACTGCCGGATCGCCCAGCCCCGCTCCCGCAGCGCGGCACTCAGCACGGGTGCCGCCTTCGGCTCCACCATCAGCTGCACCAGACCGGCCTGCTGCCCGGTCGCGTGCTCGATGCGCACGTCCTCGATGTTGACGCCGGCCCTGCCCGCGTCCGCGAAGATCCGGGCCAGCTGTCCGGGCTGGTCGTCGATGAGCACGGCCACGACCTCGTAGGCCCGCGGGGCGGATCCGTGCTTGCCGGGGACCCGGACCTGCCCGGCGTTGCCACGCCGCAGGACGTCCTCGATGTTGGTGGTGCCGTCGCGGCGCTTGTCCTCGTCGGAGGACTGCAGGGCGCGCAGGGCCCGCACGGTCTCCTCCAGGTCGGCGGCGACGTCCGTGAGCAGGTCGGCGACCGGCCCGGGGTTCGCGGAGAGGATGTCGATCCACATGCCGGGATCGGAGGCGGCGATCCGGGTCACGTCCCGGATGCCCTGCCCGCACAGCCGTACGGCGGCCTCCTCGGCGTGCTCCAGGCGCGCGGCGACCAGGCTGGAGACCAGGTGGGGCATGTGGGAGACCAGAGCGACGGCCCGGTCGTGGGCGTCGGCGTCCATCACGACCGGCACGGCACGGCAGTGCGAGACCAGCTCCAGGGCGAGGTTCAGCACCTCGGTGTCCGTGTCCCGGGTCGGAGTCAGCACCCAGGGGCGGCCCTCGAAGAGGTCGCCGGTCGCGGCGAGCGGGCCGGACTTCTCACGGCCGGACATGGGGTGCGAGCCGATGTAGACCGCGAGGTCGAGGCCGCGTGCCTCCAGCTCGCGGCGCGGCCCGCCCTTGACGCTGGCGACGTCGAGGTAGCCGCGCGCCACACCGCGGCTCATGGCGTCGGCGAGCACGTCGGCCACGTGTGCGGGCGGGGCGGCGACGATCGCCAGGTCGACGGGCCCGTCCGGCGCCTCGTCCGTGCCGGCGCCGAGCGCGGCGGCCGTCCGGGCCTGCTCCGCGTCGTGGTCGGCGAGGTGCACGGTGACGCCCCGCTGGGACAGGGCCAGGGCGGCGGACGTGCCGATCAGCCCGGTCCCGATGACGAGTGCGGTCCTCACTGGGCGATGTCCTTGCGCAGGGCGCCCGCGGCGCCGAGGTAGACGTGCGCGATGTCGGCACGGGGCTTGTCGGACTCGATGTGCGCGAGGACACGGACGACACGCGGCATGGCGCCCTCGATGTCCAGTTCCTGGGCACAGATCAGCGGGACGTCGACGATGCCGAGCTTGCGGGCGGCGGCCGCCGGGAAGTCGCTGTGCAGGTCGGGCGTGGCCGTGAACCAGATGCTGATCAGGTCCTCGGCGGTGAGGTCGTTGCGCTCCAGGATGGCCGTGAGCAGGGCTCCGACCTGCTCGTCCATGTGCCCGGCCTCGTCCCGTTCGAGTTGGACGGCGCCCCGGACCGCTCGTACCGCCACGGCGTTGCTCCTTGCTGACGTACATGTCGCTGGTGTCGCGCTGTGCGACAAGCCTAGTCAGCTCACGCGGCCGGGGTGCACGGCGCCCATGCGATGAGACACCGGCATTGCCGCCTCTTGGGTATTTTCGGTGCCAAGATGCAGAGAATTCCGATTTACCTCCTTTTGCACCTTCGGAGTGACGACATGGCCTACGAGACCACACGCCGCACGGTCCTCCTCGCGACGGGCGCCACGGGCGCGGTGGCACTCGTCGCTGCCTGCGGCGGGGGCGGCGACGACAACGGCTCCACGTCGACGAGCTCGCCCACCGGGCGGGAGACGGCCGGACGGGAGACGGCCGGGCGGGATCTGGCCTCCACGGACGAGATCCCCGTCGGCGGCGGAAAGATCTTCAAGGAAGAAGAAGTCGTGGTGACCCAGCCCGAGCAGGGCCGGTTCAGGGCCTTCTCGGCGATCTGCACCCACCAGCGCTGCACGGTGGCGTCCGTCGCCGACGGCACCATCAACTGCGCCTGTCACGGCAGCAGGTTCCGCATCGCCGACGGCTCGGTGGCCGGCGGCCCGGCGACGCGGCCGCTGCCCGCCGAGAAGATCGCCGTGGAGGGAAACTCGGTCCGCCTGACGTGAGCGACACCGCCCGGCCGGGCCCCTGGTCAGGCGTCCCAGAGCGCCCCGAGGGTCAGCAGGTCGCTCCGGTACTCGACGCGGTCGGCCCACGCGCTCGGCCAGGCCTCGGCGCCCAGGTACGCACCGGCGAAGGCGCCGGCCAGGCAGGCGACGGAGTCCGAGTCGCCGGCGGTGCAGGCGGCGCGGCGCAGGGCCGTGAGCGGCTCGTCGGCGAAGAGCAGGAAGCACAACAGCCCGGTCGCCAGGGCCTCCTCGGCGATCCAGCCCTCCCCGGTGGCCAGGCACGGATCGGTCTCGGGCGAGACCGTGCCCACAGCGTGCTCAAGGCGGTCCAGGATCGCCAGGCACTCGTCCCAGCCGCGCGCGATGAACTGCTCGGGGCTCGCGTCCTGGGCCAAGCGCCACAGGCCGCCGAGCCAGCGCTCGTGGTAGTGGCTGCGGTTCTCCAGGGCGTACGAGCGGAGCACACCGACCAGCCCGGCCGGCTCGGCGCCCTGCGCGAGCAGCCGTACGGCGTAGGCGGTCAGGTCGGACGCGGCGAGCGCGGTGGGGTGCCCGTGGGTGAGGGCGGACTGCAACTGGGCGGCGCCCGCGCGCTGTTCGTCGCTCAGGCCGGGGACCAGCCCCAGGGGCGCGACACGCATGTTGGCGCCACAGCCCTTGGAGTGGATCTGACTGGCGTCCTGCCAGGGGCGGTCCGCGTGTTCCAGCAGGGCGCAGGCCCGCAGACACGTGTCGCCGGGAGCGCGGTTGTTCTCCGGAGAGCGGTTCCAGGCGATGAACTCCTGCCGCACGGCCTCGGCCATCCCCTGGGGCTCGAGTACGCCCCGGTCCATCGCCGTCCGGATGCCCCGCCCCAGCGCCAGCGTCATCTGCGTGTCGTCGGTGACGAGCGCCGGTGCCGGCAGGTCCAGCCGCCGCCACGGACCGAACCTGGCGACGATCGTCGGCACATCGCTGAACTCGGTCGGATACCCCAGCGCGTCCCCCAGGGCGAGGCCGGTCAGCGCTCCGGTGGCGGCTTGCTTGTCGACGAGCGTGGTCATGTCAGAAATCCTTCCGTCCCCGCGCCGGAAGACACGGGGAACTCACGGCACTCGGGGCGTCCGCGTCAGCCTAGAGATCGACTTCCTGCATCAGCATGCCGACCTCCGTGTTGGACAGCCGCCGCAGCCAGCCGGACTTCTGGTCGCCGAGGGTGATCGGGCCGAAGGCGGTGCGCACCAGCTTGTCGACCGGGTAACCGGCCTCCGCGAGCATCCGGCGCACGATGTGCTTGCGGCCCTCGTGGAGGGTGACCTCGACGAGGTAGTTCTTGCCGGTCTGCTGGACGACCCGGAAGTGGTCCGCGCGGGCGTAGCCGTCCTCCAGCTGGATGCCGTCCTTGAGCTGCTTGCCCAGGTCGCGCGGGATCGGGCCGACGATGTGCGCGAGGTAGGTCTTCTTCACGCCGTACCTGGGGTGAGCCAGCCGGTGGGCCAGCTCGCCGTGGTTGGTGAGCAGGATGACACCCTCGGTCTCGGTGTCGAGCCGCCCCACGTGGAAGAGCCGGGTCTCGCGGTTGGTGACGTAGTCACCGAGGCACTGCCGCCCCTCCGGGTCCTCCATGGTGGAGACGACCCCGGCGGGCTTGTTCAGCGCGAAGAACTGGTAGCTCTGCGTGGCGACGGTCAGTCCGTCGACCTTGATCTCGTCCTTCTCCGGGTCGACCCGCCGCCCCTGCTCCAGCACGATCTCACCGTTGACCTCGACGCGGGCCTCGTCGATCAGCTCCTCGCAGGCCCGCCGGGAGCCGAAGCCCGCGCGCGCGAGGACCTTCTGGATCCGCTCGCCCTCCTGCTCGGCACCCGGGAAGGTCTTCGGGAGCTTGACCTCCTTCTTCCCGGCGTACCGGTCGCGGTTGCGCTCCTCGATCTGCGCCTCGTACTCGCGCGGGCGCGCCGGGGCCGTGCGACCGCCCTTCTGGGGCGCCTTGGGCCCGCCCTTGGCGCCACCGCGCGCAGCGCCGCCGCGCCCGGCCTTGGGGCCGTCCTTCGTCGCTCCGGGGCCCACGTCGTAGCGGCGCTCCTCCGGGCGGGGCTTGCGGGGGCGGCCCTGCCCCTGCTTCTGGTCCCTGTCGTTGCCGGCGCCGCGGTGGTTACCGCGCCCGCCGCTCTTGCCGCTGCCGCTGCTTCGCATCAAAGTTCCGTCTGGTCGTCTTCGTCGTCGGTACCCGGGGTGACCGGGCGGCGACCCGGCACGTCGTCATCAGGCGCGTCCGGGTCGAACGACGGTACGCCTTCCTGGGTCTCGGCCTCGATCGCCTCCGCCTCCGGGAGGAAGGGCGCGAGTTCCGGGAGCTCGTCCAGACCGCGCAGGCCCATCCGCTCCAGAAAGTAGTTCGTCGTCGTGTACAGGATCGCACCTGTTTCGGGTTCCGTGCCCGCCTCCTCGATCAGACCGCGCTGGAGGAGGGTGCGCATGACGCCGTCGCAGTTGACTCCGCGTACGGCGGAGACCCGGCTGCGGCTGACCGGCTGCCGGTAGGCGACGACGGCCAGGGTCTCCAGGGCGGCCTGGGTGAGGCGGGCCTGCTGGCCGTCCAGCACGAAACGCTCGACGGCGGGCGCGTACGCGGCGCGGGTGTAGAACCGCCAGCCGTTCGCCACGTACCGCAGTTCGAAGCCGCGGCCCTGGACGGTGTACTCGTCGGCCAGCTCGCGCAGCGCGTCCGCGATCTGCCGCCGGGGCCGGTCGAGGATCTTCGCGAGGTGCTCCTCGGTCGCGGGCTCGTCCACGACCATGAGGACGGCCTCCAGCGCGGGCTTGAGATCGAGGTCGGCGACGGCACGCGGCCCGGCCGGGACCTCGGTGGCTTGATGGCTCATGCCTTCTTCTCCTCCTTCGGCGGCTCGGGCGGCCGGTCGAACTCGTCGGTGACGGTCGGTGTCTCGTCCCCGTCCCCGCCGGTCCACCGCACGAGCAGCTCGCCGAGCGCGGTCTCCTGTTCCAGCGCGACGGCCTTCTCGCGGTACAGCTCCAGCAGCGCGAGGAACCGGGCCACGACGGTCAGTGTGTCGTCGGTGTCCTCGACGAGGTCCCGGAAGCTGGCCTCGCCGAGCTCCCTGAGCCGGGCGACGACGATCTCGGCCTGCTCCTGCACGCTGACCAGCGGGGCGTGGATGTGGTCGACGTACACCTGCGGCTTGGGCTTGGGCTGCATCGCCTTCACGGCGAGCCTGGCGAACCCTTCCGCGCCGATGCTGATGACCACCTCGGGCAGCAGCTCGGCATGGTGGGGCTCGAGCCCGACGGTACGCGGATAGCGCCGGGCCTCGTCGTCGAGCCGCCCGCTGAAGATGTCGGCGATCTGCTTGTACGCGCGGTACTGGAGCAGCCGGGCGAACAGCAGGTCCCGGGCTTCGAGCAGCGCGAGGTCGCCCTCGTCCTCCACCTCGGCGGCGGGCAGCAGCCGGGCCGCCTTCAGATCGAGCAGCGTGGCCGCGACGACGAGGAACTCGGTCGTCTCGTCCAGATCCCAGTCCGGCCCCATCGCCCGGATGTACGCCATGAACTCGTCGGTCACCTTCGACAGCGCGACCTCGGTGACGTCCAGCTTGTGCCGGGAGATCAGCTGAAGCAGCAGATCGAAGGGCCCCTCGAAGTTGGCGAGCCGGACCTTGAAGACCCCGTCATCGCTGACGGCACCTCCGGCCGAGGCGATGCCCCCCGGCTCGCTCCGGCCCTGCGGGGCCAGCGCTCCGGGTGCCGCCCCGGCTTCGGCCAGGACCTGCGGAGGAACGGCCCCGACTGCCGGCTCCAGAACGGCGACCTCGGCAGCGGCCCCAGCGGCGGACGCGAGCGCCCCGTGCCGGGACCCGGTCTCGACGGACTCGGCGGCCGGATCTACGACCTCGGCCGCAGCCACCGGCCCGGGGGCGTGATGCTCAGGCCCCACCGCAGGATGACCGGCCTCGGGCCCGGACGCGTCGTCCCCCTTGGGGGAAACGCCCTCACGGCCCGCCCCGGGAACGGCAGGCCCGGCCGCACGCTCCGGTCGGAGCCTTACGGTCGCTGTCCCCGGCTCGACAGGGACCTGTCGCTCCCGACCGCCGGGCGACTCCTCGGCAACCACCCCATGCCCGCCGACAGCCGCCTCCGCGGACCCGACGCCCGACCCGGGCTCGACCACGTCCGTCGGCTCGACCGGCAGAGCCACCCGCTCGACAGGGACCTGTCGCTCCCGACCGCCGGGCGACTCCTCGGCAACCACCCCGTGCCCGCCGACAGCCGCCTCCGCGGACCCGACGCCCGACCCGGGCTCGACCACGTCCGTCGGCTCGACCGGCAGAGCCACCCGCTCGACAGGGACCTGTCGCTCCCGACCGCCGGGCGACTCCTCGGCAACCAACGCCCGCGCGCCGGCCGCTTCCTCCTCGGACCAGACGCCCGACCCGGCAGCCTCGGTCTCCTTGGGCGTCACGCCCGACTCGGCACTGTCCGCAGGCAGCTCACCGGGCTCGACCACGTCCGTCGGCTCAACCGGCGGAGCCACCCGCGGAGCCCCCGGCCCACGCCCCAGCGCGCGCCGGCGGCCGGACGGGCCGCCGACGGGCGGTGGGGAAGCGTTCGAGGTCATGACCTCGGCAGGCTACCGCTACCGCCCGCGCAGCCGTCGTACGAGGATGCTGGCGTCCCCGCGGGTCTCCAGGTCGGCGAGGACCACGGCGACCGCCTCGCGGACGATACGGCCGCGGTCGACGGCCAGGCCGTGCTCGCCGCGGAGCACGAGACGGGCGTGCTCCAGGTCCATGAGCTCCTCGGCGGACACGTACACGGTGATCTTCTCGTCGTGCCGTTCGCGACCGCTGGGGCGGCGCGTCCCGCCCCGTCCGCGCTTGCGCGGCGCCGCCGCGGCAGCGGCACCGGCGGCAGAACCTTCCTGCGCCGCCTGCCGCCGGGCGGAGCCGTCGCGCTCGGCGGCCGCCGCACGGCTGCGGGACTCCCCGGCCTCGGCCGACTCCGCGTCCGCCGCGACATGCTCGGCGCCCTCGCCGTCACCGCCCTGTGCGGGCACCGACTGCGGCGCGTCCTCCGCGGCCGCCACCGCGTCGCCCTCCCCCGCCGGAGCGGGCACCCGGGCATCGCCGTTGGCCTGACGCCTGGGCGTGGACGACTGAAGCGCCATCCCCCCTGTCGTACGGAAGAGTTCGTCGGCCCCCGGCAGACTCACTCGGCGTGACACCGGGCGAGCACCTCCCTGGCGAGCTGGCGGTAGGCGGCGGCGCCGACGGAGTTGGAGGCGTACGTCGTGATCGGTTCACCGGCGACCGTGGTCTCCGGGAAGCGGACCGTGCGCCCGATGACCGTGTGGTAGACGTGGTCGTCGAACGCCTCGACGACACGCGCGAGCACCTCACGGCTGTGCACCGTGCGCGAGTCGTACATCGTGGCGAGGATCCCGTCGAGCTCCAGCTCGGGGTTGAGCCGCTCCTGGACCTTCTCGATGGTCTCGGTCAGCAGGGCCACACCGCGCAGCGCGAAGAACTCGCACTCCAGCGGCACGATCACCTTGTGCGCGGCCGTCAGCGCGTTGACCGTGAGCAGGCCGAGCGAGGGCTGACAGTCGATGACGATGAAGTCGTAGTCGGGCAGCAGCGGCTTCAGGGCGCGCTGCAGGGTCGACTCGCGGGCGACCTCGGAGACCAGCTGGACCTCGGCCGCCGACAGGTCGATGTTGCTGGGCAGCAGGTCCATGTTGGGGACCGCCGTCTTCAGCAGCACCTCGTCGGCCGCCATCCCCCGCTCCATGAGCAGGTTGTAGACGGTGAGGTCGAGTTCCATCGGGTTGACGCCGAGTCCGACCGACAGCGCGCCCTGCGGGTCGAAGTCCACGAGCAGGACCCGGCGTCCGTACTCCGCGAGCGCGGCACCCAGGTTGATGGTCGACGTGGTCTTGCCGACGCCGCCCTTCTGGTTGCACATCGCGATGATCTTCGCGGGTCCGTGGTCGGTCAGCGGGCCCGGGATCGGGAAGTACGGCAGCGGGCGTCCGGTCGGGCCGATGCGCTCCCGGCGCTGTCTGGCCGCGTCGGGCGCGAGAGTGGCCGCGTACTCGGGATCGGGCTCGTACTCCGCGTCGGGGTCGTAGAAGTGCCCCTCGGGCAGTTCGTCGTAGTCGGCGAAGTGGTTGTGGGGCGCGCCACTTCCGTCGCCGGCCATGGCGTTCACGTGATGGCCATCCATCTTCTGGTGTGCTGTGTGAGTCGCCTGCTGACTCTGGTGGGCTGCGAAGGTGCGCACGGCGACGGAGCCGACAGCCGCGAACCCCGCGGGCTCCTGGTCCCGTGCAGGCATTCCTGGTTGACCACCCCCGGGAGTAAATGTCGACTCATTCACAAGTCGTCTTACCTCCTTGGTGACCAGGAAACTTCTAGACAGGTCAGCGTGGCACCATGCCGACGATTGGCGACTCTATGGCGTGTCGGGCGTCCGCAGCAACACAATCCGCCGGACCCGGCCCGATGTGTCGGCAATGAAACATCACGCTGTCAAGGGCGTACGGCCGTCGCACGGCAGGTTTCACCGGTGTGCGAATCGGTTGAAGGGTTACGTTCGAGGCGAGTTGCCCGAGAATCGCGAAGTGACCATACACACATCCGGCCGGACCTTGTCGGGCAAGGTCCGGCCGGGTGCGCGGCGTTGACGAGCTGTGTTGACGTATCGCCTTTGCCTGTTGGTGACTTAGCCGACTTTCCGGCGCCGCGGGCTCAGGCGAGCAGCGAGGACAGCTCCACGTGCTCCACGTCGTGCGCCTCGGCGACCTCCTTGTAAACGACCTTGCCGTCATGGGTGTTGAGACCCTTGGCCAGCGCGGGGTCGCGGCGCAGCGCGTCCGCCCAGCCGTGGTCGGCCAGCTCCACGATGTAGGGCAGCGTGGCGTTGGTCAGCGCGTAGGTGGAGGTGTTCGGCACCGCGCCGGGCATGTTGGCGACGCAGTAGAAGACCGAGTTGTGGACCTGGAAGGTCGGCTCGGCGTGGGTGGTCGGACGGGAGTCCTCGAAGCAGCCGCCCTGGTCGATCGCGATGTCGACAAGGACACTTCCGGGCTTCATCCGCGAGACGAGCTCGTTGGTGACCAGCTTCGGGGCCTTGGCGCCGGGGACCAGGACGGCGCCGATGACGAGGTCGGCCTCAAGGCAGGCCTTCTCCAGCTCCAGGGCGTTGGAGACGACGGTCTGGATCTTCGTGCCGAAGATCTTGTCCGCCTCGCGGAGCTTGTTGACGTCCTTGTCGAGCAGGGTCACGTGGAAGCCCAGGCCGATGGCGATCTGCGCCGCCTGCCAGCCGGAGACGCCGCCGCCGATGACGACGGCCCGCCCGGCCGGCACGCCGGGGACGCCGCCGGGCAGCACGCCGCGGCCGCCGTTGGCGCGCATCAGGTGGTAGGCGCCGACCTGCGGGGCCAGCCGGCCCGCGACCTCGGACATCGGGGCGAGCAGCGGGAGCGCGCGACCGGGCAGCTCGACCGTCTCGTAGGCGATCGCCGTGGTGCCGGACTCCAGCAGGGCGTCCGTGCACTCCTTGGAGGCGGCCAGGTGCAGGTAGGTGAAGAGCGTCTGGTCCTTGCGGAGGCGGTGGTACTCCTCGGCGATGGGCTCCTTGACCTTCAGCAGCAGGTCGGCGGCGGCCCACACCTCGTCGGCGGTCTCCAGGATCCGCGCACCGGCGGCCACGTACTCCTCGTCCGTGATCGAGGAGCCGACGCCGGCGCCGCGCTCGACGACGACCTGGTGGCCATGACGCACCAGCTCGTGCACACCGGCGGGGGTGATGGCCACCCGGAACTCGTTGTTCTTGACCTCGCGGGGGATGCCGACCTTCACGTCGATCACGGTCCTTGGCTCAGAGGGCATGGGGGCATTACTAGACATACCCGGGCGCGCACGGGCACACCGGGAGAGACCGCAGGAGAACGTGCGGCAAAGCCAGTCTAATGAAGGTGTTCCCGCTGTCTAGCCTTTCATTGCATCAATCTTCAGCGGATGCGCTGCGGATTTCGCAGGCGTCAGGTTCCGGTTTCAGGTGTGGGTCGCCGCTGGAGGCCGCTACGGGCTCCGCCTGCTCCTCCTGGTACTCCCCGAGGATCCGCTCGGCGGCGCCCCGGTGCAGCCGGGCCGACGCGGGGTCGCCGAGGTGCTCGAGGGTGTCGGCGACCCGCAGATGCAGCGCGGCCTGCAACCGCGGGTCCTCGGCCCGCCGCGCCCACTCCACGGCCTCCCGGCAGGTGCGCAGCGACTCCTCGGGCCGGCCCGCGTACTCCTGGACGCGCGCCAACTCGCTCAGCGCCCGGGCCTGGGCGGCCACGTCGCCGTCCTTACGGTGCCCGGCGATCGCCGCGCGCCAGTTCCGCAGGGCCTCGCCGTAGCGGCCCGCGTAGGTGTGGGCGGCGGCGATCCGCCCGTACAACCGGGCCGCGTCGGCGCGCTCGTCCCGGGCGAGCCGCTCGACCAGGGCCCGGCCGAACCAGTCGGCGGCCCGGTCGAAGTCACCGAGCTCCAGGTGCGCACCGCCTACGGATTCCATCGCGCGGCCGGTCGCGTACGGATCGTTCACCTCACGTCCGGCGTCCAGCGCGGCCCGGTAGCGGGCCAGGGCGTCGGCCGTGCGGCCGGTCCGGGCGTCGAGGTCGCCGAGGTTCAGCAGGGCGGCGGCCCGCTCGCGGGGCAGGTTCCGGCGCTCGGCCACGTCGAGGACGAGGCTGTGGATGCCGTACAGGTCGGGCGCCGCCGCCTGGGTGCCGACATGCGCCACCATGGCCCGCACCAGCTGGGACATCAGCCGCCGGGCCAGGGTGTCCAGCTGCCCGTCGGCGACCGCGAGCCGGGCCGAGGCCAGCAGGGTGGGCCGGGTCACGCGCAGCCACTCGGCGGCCGCCCGGGGCGTGGAAAAGCGCAGGGCACGCGGCAGGTCGAGGAGCTTCTGGCGGGCCTGAGGACTGTCGGTCTCCGTGATCGCCCGGCAGGCCTGGAGCAGTCGTACCGTCCGCTCCAGCATGCGGGCGCGGGCCAGCTGGAGCTCGGCCGGGCGCTCGTGGCGCTCGGCGAGGACGCGGAGCTGAGGGTGCAGACAGCCCGGCACCTCGTACTGCGGCAGCGGTGAGTCCACCGCGTGCAGGAAGCCGAGGGCGACGAAGTCGTCCAGGGTGGTGCGGGCGCCGGCGACCGAGCAGCCGGCGAGCGCGGAGGCGGTCTGCGGGTCGACGAGTCCGGCCGGGGCGAGGGCGAGCAGGCGCAGCATCCGGGCGGCGGTGGCGGGCAGGGCGGCGTAGGCGAGGCGGAAGACCCGGTTCAGTGCGGTCCCCTCGGCGTCTTCGGCGCGCAGTTGCCTGGCGAGGTCCGAGACGGCCGCCTTGGGGTGGGCGGCGAGCCAGCCGCCCGCCAGCATCAGCGCGGCCGGCTGCCCCTGGCACTCCTCGGCGAGGCCCTCGGCGGCCCGGGGGTCGACGGTGATGCGGACCGAGCCGGTGTGCCGGGACAGCAGCTCCACCCCGGACTTGGCGTCCAGGCCGCCCAGGGTGCACGGGCGGACGTCCGAGATGCCGGTCAGCGGGCCCTCGGAGACCGCGACGACCAGGCAGTGCGGGGTGTCGGGCAGCAGGGCGTCGACCTGCTCGGCGTCGGCCGCGTCGTCCAGCAGGAGCAGCGCCCGGCGGTCGGCCAGGGCCGTGCGCAGGGCGTCGGTCAGGTCGTCTTCACAGGCGCCGGCCGGGGCCTCCTGGTCCAGGGCGGCGAGCAGTTCCCGGGCGGTGTGCTCGACCGGCACGGGGGTGCCGTCGGGGTCACTCAGGCGGGCGTGCAGCACCCCGTCCGGGTAACGGTCCGCGACCTGCCGTACGAGCTCCTCGGCGAGCGCGGTGCGCCCGGAGCCGGGCCGGCCGGCGATGAGCAGCACGCGCGCGCGTGGCGGCTTGCGGCCGGCGAGGGTGTCGAGGCCGGCGCGCTCGATGTCGGCGCGCAGTTCCTTCAACTCCCGTGTACGGCCCAGGAATCGGCTCTCTCCCGAAGCGTGTCCGGTCAGCCGCACGTCGCCTGTCTCCACGACCTGATCCGTCACGGGCCACACTCCCGTCCCACCACACGCACAAGCCCGCCGGGACCCCGGTCCGGGCGTGAACAGAGCCTAGTTCACGCTCTGCAACGCCCCGGCCGAAGCACGACGGGCACGGCGGGCACGTCCCCCGATCGGATCAGCCGATCTTCACACCGCCAGGGGGCTGCTCGCAGGCAGCCGTCGGCGGCCTTCGTCCCGCCAGGGCGACCGGGGTATCCGCGGGAGCGAAGCGGTGAGCTCGGGGAGGGTGTGCGCAGCGGCGCCCGTCGCACCGGGCGGCACAACGCCCGCCCACCCGCCGCAGGCGCGAGAGCCGCTGAGGCGCCAGGGCAGGTCACGCGGGTAGCGCGTCCGGCGGGCCGGATCCGCCGCCCGGCCAGGGGCCATCGCCCCGCCCGGATCCGCCGCCCCACCCGGATCCGCCGCCCGGCCCCGGGCCACCGCCCGGACCCGGCCCACCCCCGGAGGGTTCAGGCCTCGAACGGACGCGCCGGCCACGGCGCCTGGGCCGGGCGCAGTGCGTCCAGGCCGTCACCGGCGCGCGCGGCGACCAGGGAGAGAACGCCGACGACGAGGCAGTTGTTGTGCAGTTCCCCGGCCAGCACGCCCCGGACGAGGTCCTCGACGGGCACCCGGTCGAGCTCCATGTCGGCCTCTTCCTCCTCGACCGCGAAGCGCTCGCCCTCGGCCTCGGACAGATCGCGGGCGAGGAAGATCCGTACGGCCTCGTCACAGCCGCCGGGGGTGGTGTAGACGTCGGTCAGCACCCGCCAGTCCTCAGCCTTGACGTGCGCCTCCTCGTACAGCTCGCGCTGCGCGGCGTGCAGGGGGTTCTCGCCGGGGACGTCGAGGAGACCGGCCGGGATCTCCCACAGCTTGTGGCGCACGGGGTGGCGGTACTGACGCAGGACCAGGACGCGGTCGGTCTCGTCGAGGGCGAGGACGGCCACGGAACCGGGGTGGACCTGGTAGTCGCGGCCGACCACGGTGCCGTCGGGCATGACCACGTCGTCGGTGCGGACGGAGGTCTTGTTGCCCACGAAGGGGGTGTCCGTCGCCCGGATCTCCCACTCCTCCGGGGTGTCCTTGATCGTCATGCCTGTCCTTCCAGGTGCCCGGCACGACTTCACGTACCCGGGCCCGACGTGCCGAAAAGAAACCGGGGTGCACACCCTTTGAAGGGATGCACCCCGGCCACCGTACAACTGGTGTGTTACTTCGAAGTCTTCCGCTCGACCGCGGCCTTGACGAGCCCGGCGAACAGCGGGTGCGGGCGCGTCGGGCGCGAGCGCAGCTCCGGGTGCGCCTGGGTGGCGACCAGGTACGGGTGGACCTCGCGCGGGTACTCGACGTACTCGACGAGCTTGCCGTCCGGGGACGTGCCGGAGAACAGGATGCCCGCCCGCTTCTCCAGCTCGGCGCGGTAGGCGTTGTTCACCTCGTAGCGGTGCCGGTGGCGCTCCTCGACGTACTCCTTGCCGTCGTACACCTCGCGCACGATCGACCCCTCGGCGAGCTTCGCCGGGTACATGCCGAGTCGCATGGTGCCGCCCATGTCGCCCTCACCGGCGACGATGTCCATCTGCTCGGCCATGGTGGAGATGACCGGGTGCCCGGTGGCGGGGTCGAACTCGGTGGAGTTGGCGTCGGAGATCTCGGCCAGGTTGCGCGCGGCCTCGATCACGATGCACTGCAGGCCCAGGCAGAGGCCGAGCAGCGGCACCTTGTTCTCGCGGGCGTAGCGGATGGCGCCGACCTTGCCGTTCACGCCGCGCTCGCCGAACCCGCCGGGGATGCAGATGCCGTCGACGTCGCCGAGCTGCTGGGCGGCGCCCGCCGGGGTCTTGCAGTCGTCGGAGGTGACCCACTTGATCTTCACCCGGGCCCGGTTGGCGAAACCGCCCGCGCGCAGCGCCTCGGTGACCGACAGGTAGGCGTCGGGCAGGTCGATGTACTTGCCGACCAGGGCGAGGGTGATCTCGTGGTCGGGGTTGTGGACGCGGTCGAGCAGGTCGTCCCACGTCGTCCAGTCGACGTCGCGGAAGGGCAGGTCGAGCTTGCGGACGACGTAGGCGTCCAGGCCCTCGCCGTGCACGGTCTTGGGGATGTCGTAGATCGAGCGGGCGTCGGGGCAGGCGACGACGGCGGCCTCGTCGACATCGCACATCAGCGAGATCTTCCGCTTGATCGCGGTGGGCACCTCGCGGTCGCAGCGCAGCACGATCGCGTCCGGCTGGATACCGATGTTGCGCAGAGCCGCGACCGAGTGCTGGGTGGGCTTCGTCTTCAGCTCACCCGAGGGGCCGATGTACGGCAGGAGCGAGATATGGACGACGAAGACGTTGTCACGACCGACCTCGTGCCGGACCTGGCGGACGGTCTCCAGGAACGGCAGCGACTCGATGTCGCCGACCGTGCCGCCGACCTCGGTGATCACGACGTCGACCTCATCCGTCGCCATGCGGCGGATGCGGTGCTTGATCTCGTTGGTGATGTGCGGGATGACCTGCACGGTGTCGCCGAGGTACTCGCCGCGCCGCTCCTTGGCGATCACGGTCGAGTACACCTGGCCGGTGGTGACGTTGGCCGAGCCGTCCAGGTCACGGTCGAGGAAGCGCTCGTAGTGGCCGATGTCCAGGTCGGTCTCGGCGCCGTCGTTGGTGACGAACACCTCACCGTGCTGGAAGGGGTTCATCGTGCCCGGGTCGACGTTCAGGTACGGGTCGAGCTTCTGCATCACGACGCGCAGACCGCGGGCCTTGAGCAGCATGCCGAGGCTGGAGGCCGTCAGGCCCTTGCCGAGCGAGGAGGCGACACCCCCGGTGACGAAGATGTGCTTGGTCGTCGAATTACGAAATGCGGCGGGCGGCATGGCCAAGACGGGGCTCCCGTGGTCGCGGTCTGGGGGTGCGGTACGGCTGCCTGCCGGAGGTTTCCGGGGCGGTTGCCGTCGCTGCGGTTCGGGGGTTTGCTGCCCACCGGTCCACGGGCTACCAGCGTATCAGCGCCGCGAGGCGATGGCTTCCGGCCACGCTCCGCGCACGCACCGACACGGAGACGGTCGCCCTCACCGGTCTCTCACCCGTTGCTCACTCCTTCGGCGTACTCGCCTTGCCTGGACGGGCACCCGGAACATCGGCGTGCGTCGTATCCTGCTCGGACACTCGCTGCCGAGCCCGCCGGCCCAACGGCACCACCCACCACCCGTAAGTACCGGAACAACGTGAGCTCGTCAGTTCGTTGAGCAACAATTGGCGCTTTGCATCACGGCTGAGTGACCTGTTTTGCTTCATCGCTCAACGCCGCATTGCAAGACTTGCTGAAAATCCCCTTGACCGCACTAGCGACAGCCCCCTTGCGGGGTGACGTGGCCGTTCGACTGGAGTTGCACGTGGCCGGGCGCATCGAAGACTACGCACTCATCGGAGACATGCAGACCGCTGCCCTGGTCTGCCGGGACGGCACGGTGGACTGGCTGTGCCTGCCCCGCTTCGACTCGCACGCCATCTTCGCCGGCCTGCTGGGCAACGAGGAGCACGGCTTCTGGCGGCTCGGGCCCGCATACGCCTCCGACCAGCAGCCACCCACCGCCGCCCGGCGCAGCTACCGCGGTGACTCGCTGATCCTGGAGTCGGAGTGGGACACCCAGCGGGGCACGGTCCGGGTGACCGATTTCATGCCGCCGCGTGACGGCGCCCCGCAGCTGATCCGGATCGTGGAAGGCGTCTCGGGGCGGGTCCCGATGCGCTCGGCGCTGCGGATGCGGTTCTCCTACGGGCGGGTGGTGCCGTGGGTGCACAAGCACGAGGGGCGCACGGTGGCCGTGGCGGGCCCCGACTCCGTGTGGTTCGACACATCCGCCGAGACCTACGGCAAGTCGCTGACGACGTACGCGGACTTCACGGTCGCGCCGGGTGACCGGATCGCGTTCACCATCTCCTGGCAGCCCTCGCACAAGGAGCCGCCGCCGCTGCCCGAGCCCGAGCAGTCGCTGGAGGCGACGGAGGACTTCTGGCGCGAGTGGGTCGACCACTGTACGTACCACGGGCCGTACCGCGAGGCCGTGGTCCGCTCGCTGATCACGCTGAAGGCGCTGACGTACGCCCCGACCGGCGGCATCGTCGCCGCGCCGACCACCTCCCTGCCGGAGGACATCGGCGGCGTCCGCAACTGGGACTACCGCTACACGTGGCTGCGCGACGCGGCGATCACCCTGTCCTCACTGCTGCGCACCGGCTACCGCGAGGAGGCCCGCGCCTGGCGCGAGTGGCTGCTGCGGGCCGTGGCCGGCGACCCGGAGAACCTGCAGATCATGTACGGCATCGCCGGCGAGCGCGAGCTCGGCGAGGCGGAGCTGGACTGGCTGCCGGGCTACGAGAACTCCGGCCCCGTCCGGGTCGGCAACGGCGCCGCCCACCAGCTCCAGCTGGACGTCTACGGCGAGGTCACCGAGGCCCTGCACCTGGCCCACATGACGGGCCTCGCGCGCAACGACTACGCCTCGCTGCTCCAGCTGAAGCTGATCCGCTACCTGGAGGACCACTGGCAGGACCCGGACGAGGGCATCTGGGAGGTGCGCGGCCCGCGCCGCCACTTCGTGCACTCCAAGGTGATGGCCTGGGTCGCCGTCGACCGCACGATCAAGCTGATCGAGTCCGGCGACGCCGACGGCCCGCTGGAGCGCTGGAAGGAGCTGCGCGACGACATCCACCGGGACGTGTGCGAGAAGGGCTACGACAAGGAACGCAACACCTTCACGCAGTCGTACGGCTCGAAGGAACTGGACGCGTCGCTGCTGCTGATCCCGCAGATGGGTTTCCTGCCGCCGGACGACAAGCGCGTCATCGGCACCATCGAGGCGATCCAGCGGGAGCTGTCCACGCCGGACGGCTTCATCCTGCGCTACCCGACGCAGGGCGACAACGAGGGTGTCGACGGCCTGCCCGGCGACGAGGGCGCGTTCCTCGCCTGCTCGTTCTGGATGGCCGACGACCTGGCGATGATCGGCCGCGTGGACGAGGCCCGCAAGCTGTTCGAGAAGCTGCTGTCGCTGCGCAACGACCTCGGCCTGCTGGCGGAGGAGTGGGACCCGCACCTCCAGCGCCAGGTCGGAAACTTCCCGCAGGCGTTCAGCCACGTGCCGCTGATCGACACGGCGCTGCGTCTGACGGCTTCGGGGGCGTACGGCGGCTGAGCGGGGCGGCCCTCGGGGGTGTCACTGCGGCCTGAGGGCCGTGAGGGTCCGCTCCCCCGCCGGGTCGCCCGCCGTGGCCGGGACCAGGGCGATCTCGTCGAGGCCGGCCTCGGCGTAGGCGTCGATGCGGGCGCGGACGGTGCCGACGTCGCCGACGAGGGCGACCGTGTTCGCGGCCTCGGGCGGCAGGGCTCGCAGCAGAGTCTCCGGGTCGGCTCCCTTGGCGGCCAGTTCGACGACCGCGGCGAGCCCCGCTTCGACGAACATGTCGCTGTAGCCCGGCACGGTGAGATAGCCGGCGACGCTGCGCAGGACCTGCGTGAGCGTTTCGGGCTCCGGGTCCACGGCTGCGGGCAGCCAGGCGGCCAGCCGGGGCGCCGTACGCCCGGCCCGCTCGGCGGCGGCGAGCATCCGGGCCCGCAGCATGCGGACCTGCTCGGGGGAGACGAGGTCGAGCAGCATCCGGTCGGCGTGCCCGGCGGCCGCGGCGACCGCGCGCTCGCCGAACGCCGCGACGGTGAGCATGCCCCCGGGCGGCGGAAGACGGCGCAGGAAGCCGCTGCCGGGCACGATCGGCTCGCCCGGCCGGCTCTCCATCAGCGCGCGCACCGCCGCCGCCGACTCCTCCAGCGCGGCGGCGGGCCGGGTCCGCGGCCGGCCGTGCACGCCCTCGACCACCCGCTTGCTGGACGTGCCCAGGGCCACACCGACGGGCCGGCCGGTGACGGCCGCGGTGGCCGCAGCGCCCCGGACGATGGTGAGCGGGTCGCGCACCGACACCGGCACGGGCCCGGCCGTCAGCGTCGCCCGCTCGGTGGCCGCGCCGATCGCCGTCGCCAGGACGAACGAGTCCCACGTCGGTCCCTCGCCCGCCCACACCTCCCGGTACCCGAGCCGGTCCGCGAGCACCGCGACCCGCAACGGCTCCTCGACCGGACTGTCGTCTTCTCGCCCTACCGCGACCACGCTCATGTCCATGACCGCGCCCGTACCCGGCCGTCTCCGCCGTAATCCCGTGCTTGATCGCCCCCGTGCCCGTCCGGAGATGTCCGGGAGGCACCCGCGCGGGTAGCGTCCGGCACATGGACAGCGGGACGGACAGCGGCTACGACACCCGGGGTGCCGGAATCACCGTGCAGCGGGCACTGGAGCTGCCGGGGCTGCGCAGCGGGCTGCCGGAGGTGCTGGCGGGCGCCGACCGGCTCGGGCGGACCGTGCGCTGGGTGCACGCCGGTGAGGTGCCGCACATCGCCTCGCTGCTCAAGGGCGGCGAGCTGCTGCTGACCACGGGCTACGGCCTCGGCACCCGCCCGGCCGAACAGCGGGCGTTCGTGCGCACGCTGGCCGAGCGTGGCATCGCCGCCCTGGTCGTGGAGCTCGGCCCGCGCTTCACACGGCTGCCCGCCGCCCTCGTCGACACAGCCCGTGCGGCCGGGCTGCCGCTCGTCCAGCTGCACCGCGAGGTGCCGTTCGTCACGGTCACGGAGGAGATCCACACCGAGATCGTCAACGGCCACTACGCGCTGCTCCAGCGGGCCGAGGAGGTGCACCGGCGGTGTACGGAGGCCCTGCTGGGCGGCGGCGGGGTGCCCCAAGTCCTCGGCATCCTGGCCGACTTCGGCGATAACCCCGTCTTCCTGGAGACGGCTGACGGGCAGTTGCTGTACGCCGCCGGGGCCGGTCCCGAGGGCGCGGACCCGCTCCAGGTGTGGGACGGGCTGCGCGGCCAGCACAAGGACGAGCCGCCGCTCGCGGGCTCGATCCTGGTGGACGTGCCGGGCGGCGGGCCCGGCAGCGGGGGCGTCCGCGCGCGGCTCGTCCTGCTTCCCGTACGGACTCCCCTGGCGCCGGTGCACAGGATGGCGGCCGAGCGGGCCGCGGGCATCCTGGCCGTGGTGCTGATGCAGGCACGGCAGGAGGAGGAGCTGGCGGCGCGCGGGCGCGGTGACTTCCTCACGGACCTCGCCGAGGGCCGGGTCACGGCGGAGGACGCCCCGGCGCAGGGGCGGGTGCTGGGCTTCCGGCCGGGCGACGGACCGTTGCTGCCGGTTGTCATGCGGCTCGGGGACGCCCTGTCGCCGGGGGGAGGCTGGGCCGTGCTGGCCCGGGCTGTGTCCGAGGAACTGGCCTCACTGGGCGTGCCGGTGCTGCTCGGGGTACGGCCGGTCGAGAGCCGGGTGCTGGTCCTGCTGGGGCTGCGCGCGGAGCCGGAGCGGGCGACGGTCGCGGACCGGGTCGCGGCGGCGCTGCGGGCCGGGGTCGGCCGGGCCGGGATGCTGCGGCCTGGCGGGCCGCCGCCCGTGGTGGTCGTGGGGGTGGCCGGCGGCTGGACGGCCGCGGCGTCGGGCTTGCGGCACGCGGCCGAGACGGCCACGGCGGCCCAGGGCCTGCCGGACCGTCCGTGGTATGACGCCCGGCGCCTGGACACCGACCTGCTGCTGTGGCGGCTGCGCGACCATCCGGACCTGGCCGCCTTCGTCGACCGGGCCCTCGGCCCGCTCCTGGAGCACGACCGGCGTTCCCGGCCACCGCTGCTGCCCACCCTGTCGACCTACCTCGCCCACGCGGGACGCAAGGCGGAGACGGCCCGGGAGCTCCACCTCAACCGGCAGACCCTGTACAACCGCCTGGCGCGCATCGGGGAGTTGCTGGGCACGGATCTCGACGACCCGCAGACGGTACTGGCCCTGAGTCTGGCCCTGCGGGCCCGCAGACACGTTCCCTGAGGCACCGGGGTGCTCAGGCGAGGGGCTGCGGCTGGGTCAACTCGTCGTACACGCTGAGCACTTGGGCGACCGTCTCGTCCTCGCTCGGCCAGGCCGCCGACTGCCGGGCGCCCTTGACCTTCAGCAGCTCCCGGCGCTCGGGGTCGCCGAGCAGGCGTACGACGGTGCCGGCGAGCGCCTGCGCGTCCCCGCACGGGACGAGTTCGGCCGCGTCGCCGACGAGTTCGGGGATCCCGCCGACGTCGGTCGCGACGAGCGGCACGCGCGCGTGGAGGGCCTCCTGGGCGAGGACGGAGCGCGCCTCCTCCCACCGGCTCGGCAGCAGGGCGAGGTCGGCGGCGGCGAGCAGGTCGGTGATGTCGTCGCGCCGCCCGATGAGCCGGACGGGCAGCCCCTCGCCCTCGATCCGCTCCTGGAGTTCGCCGCGCAGCGGCCCCTCGCCCGCGATCACGACCAGGGGCACGGGATCGAGCCGGCGCCACGTCCGCGCGGCGTCCAGCAGCACGTCGTATCCGCGGTGCCGCTCCAGGGAGCCGACGGCCATCAGCAACGGCCGTCCGATGGCGCCGAGTTCGGCACGCACCTTGGGCCGCAGGCGGTCGGGGTCGTCGGGCTCCACGGGCCTGCGAGGGCCCGGCAGCGCGACGGCCGCGAGCCGCGCGTCCCGTGCGCCGGCCCGCCGGGCCCGGTCCACGAGCGCCGATGTCGTCCCCAGCACCACGGTGGCCGCCTTCACGACCCGCCGCTCCAGTACCCGCAGCAGATGGGCGCGGGCCCCGTCGGCATGCGCCCGGTCGTGCCACGTCACGACGAACGGGGTCCGCACGCGCCGCCCGCTGAGAGCGAGCACGGTACGGAACGAGGCGTGCAGCCCGTGCGCGTGCACCAGATCGGCGTTGGCACAGGCCGCCCGCAGGGCCGCCACCGACACCGGGTCACTGCTGCGCGGCACATCCACGTGGTCGGCCCCGACACCACTGAAGTCATAGGCGCGATCCGCCTCAAAGGGGGCGCACACCGTGACCCTCACGCCCCTCGCGACGAGCCCCGCAGTCAGGGAGCGCACATGCGCACTGCTGGCCGCGTTGCCTCCGCCCAGCACCTGCACGGTGCGCAACGGCGACTGGCCATGCGGTGAGTGGCTGCTCACGGGGGTCACGTGGCCGGGCTCCTGGTTCGCGGGTCGGGCGGTCGCCGCGCAGGATTCCCACGCGTACTCCGCCAAGGATGCCAGGACATACGCGGGTTCCGGGAACGCCCGAAGCCCGGCGGCGTGACAGTGGGGCGCGGCATCGGGAGGATGCGCCGGGCCGGGTCACCCACACGAGTGAAGATCGGCGTATCCCCCGACAGCTGTGCGGCCGCTCCTGCGCTACAGATCCGCCCGGGCCGTCGCCAGCAGCTCCTCCGCGTGCGCCCGGGCCGTCTCCGAGTCCTCCTGGCCGGCGAGCATCCGGGACAGCTCCCGGACCCGCTCCTCCCCTTCCAGCACCTTCACACCGGAACGGGTGACCGACCCGTCGTTCGTCTTCTCGACCAGCAACTGCCGGTCGGCGAAGGCGGCGACCTGCGGGAGGTGGGTCACGACCACGACCTGCGCGGTCTTCGCCAGGCGCGCGAGCCGCCGGCCGATCTCGACCGCCGCCTTGCCACCGACACCGGCGTCGACCTCGTCGAAGAGATACGTCGGCACGGGGTCCGTCCCCGCGAACACGACCTCCACGGCCAGCATCACGCGGGACAGCTCACCGCCGGACGCACCCTTGGCGATCGGCCGTGCCGGTGCCCCCGGATGCGGGGCCAGCAGCAGCTCGACCTCGTCGGCACCCGCGGGCCCGTACGCGACCGGACGGCCGCCGACCTCGACGCCGTCGGGGTCCTCGGTCTGCCGGATGTCGAAGGACACGCGCGCGTGTGGCATGGCCAGCGAGGCCAGCTCGGCGGTCACGGCCGCGGCGAACCGCTCGGCGGCCTCCGTCCGCGCGTCCGTCAACGCCTGTGCGAGCCCGCCCAGTTCGGACCGCAGCGCGTCCCGCTCGGCGGTCAGCTCCCCGATCCGCTCGTCGTCGCCGTCGAGTTCGGTCAGCCGCGCGGCACTGCGCTCGGCCCAGGCCAGCACGGCGGCGACGTCCTCGCCGTACTTCCGGGTCAGCCCGGTCAGCGCGGCCCGCCGCTCCTCGACGGCCGCCAGCCGCAGCGGATCGGCGTCCAGATCGTCGGCGTACCCGGCCAGGTCCCCGGCCGCGTCGCGCAGCAGGATCCCGATCTCCCCGATCCGGTCCGCGAGCGCGGCCAGCGCCGGGTCGTGCGACCGTACGGCGTCCAGGGCCCGCTGCGCGCCCGCGACGAGCGTCCCGGCGTCGACGCCCTCGGGGTCCTCCGGATTGCCCGCGAGCGCGGCGTGCGCGACCGCTGCGGCGGACGCCAGCGCCTCGGCGTGCCCGAGCCGCTCGGCCTCCTCGGCCAGCTCCACGTCCTCGCCGGCCCGGGGCTCGACGGCGGCGATCTCGTCGAGCCCGTAGCGCAGCATGTCGGCCTCCTGGGCCCGTTCACGCGCGCGCGTGGTGATCTCGTCGAGCTCGGCGGAGACGGTCCGCAGCCGCTTGTACGCCTCGCCGTACTTGGCCAGCGGCACGGCGACGGCGTCGCCCGCGTACCGGTCGAGCGCCTGGCGCTGCCGGGACAGCTTGAGCAGTCCCTGCTGGTCGGTCTGCCCGTGCACGGCCACCAGCTCGTCGGCGAGCTCCGCGAGCACCCCCACGGGCACGCTGCGTCCGCCCAGGTGCGCCCGGGAGCGCCCCTCGGCGGAAACGGTACGGCTGATCAGCAGCGCCCCGTCGTCGAGCTCGGCCCCGGCCTCCTCGGCGCGGACGGCGGCCGTGGCGTCCTGGGGCACGGTGATCCGCCCCTCGACGACGGCTTTCCCGGCCCCGATCCGCACGAGCGCCGGGTCCGCGCGCCCGCCCAGCAGCAACCCGAGGCTGGTGACCACCATGGTCTTGCCCGCACCCGTCTCACCGGTGACCGCGGTGAACCCGGGCGACAGCTCGACGACAGCGTCGTCGATCACACCCAGCGACCGTATCCGCATCTCCTCCAACACGGACACGACCTTACGAGGTCCGAGCCGAGGATTGCGACTGGCCCGGTCTTGTCACCCACGAGAGTGGATCGCCCCTTAAGGGCACGGGGAACTGCGCGAACAACCACAAACACCCCGTACCCGCCGACGACGAGAAACCACCCCCACAACCGCTAGTGAGGAGCCCCCCGCCACCCGGAAACCGGCAGGGCGAACTTCGCCACCAGCCGATCCGTGAACGACGCGTGATGCAGCCGAGCCAGCCGCACCGGCACGGCCCCCCGCCGCACCTCCACCCTGGCCCCGGGCGGCAACTCCACGGTCCGCCGCCCGTCACACCACAGCACACCCGGCGGAATATGTGGCAGAACCTCCACAGCCAACACAGAATCCGGCGACGTCACCAACGGCTTCGCGAACAAGGCGTGCGCCGAGATCGGCACCATCAACAGCGCCTCGACCTCCGGCCACACCACCGGCCCACCCGCGGAGAACGCGTACGCGGTCGACCCGGTCGGCGTCGCGCACACGATCCCGTCACAGCCGAACCCCGTCACCGGCCGCCCGTCGATCTCGAGGACGACCTCCAGCATCCGCTCGGCGGACACCTTCTGCACGGCCGCCTCGTTCAGCGCCCAGTCGGTGTGCACGATGTCCCCGTTGCGGTGCACCACGACGTCGACGGTCATCCGCTCCTCGACCTCGTACGCCTTGCTCACCACCCGGTCGACGACCTTGTCGAGGTCGTCCCGCTCGGCCTCCGCGAGGAACCCGACCCGTCCGAGGTTGACGCCGAGCATCGGCACGCCCGACGCCCGCGCGAACTCGGCACCGCGCAGCAGCGTGCCGTCACCGCCCAGCACGATGAGCAGCTCACACCCGTCGAGGCACTGTGGAGTGGCCTCCTTGACCAGCTCCACCTCGTCCGGCAGCGGCAGGTCACGCGCCTCCGCCTCCAGGACGCGCACGCCAAGACCGGAGCGCAGCAGCCCCTTCACCACGAGCTCGGCACTGCGCACGGCGGCGGGCCGCCCCGTGTGGGCGAGCAGGAAAACAGTACGAGCTCGGTTCTCGGTCAACGGGGCCCCTCCGCCACTGCACGGTCGACATCGGCCGGGTCCAGTTCCGGTGCCCCGGCCCGCAGCCACAGAAAGTATTCGACATTCCCCGACGGCCCGGGCAGCGGACTGGCCGTCACGCCCTTCACCCCGAGCCCCAGTCCCCCGGCCTTCCGGGCCACCCCCGTCACCGCTTCGGCCCGCAGCTGGGGGCTGCGGACGACTCCCCCGCTGCCCAGCCGCTCCTTCCCCACCTCGAACTGCGGCTTGACCATCATCACCAGGTCCGCGTCCGGCTTCACGCACCGCACCAGGGCTGGGAGGACCAGCCCGAGCGGGATGAAGGACAGATCCCCCACGACAAGATCCACAGGCTCCCCATCGATCTCTTCAAGTGTCAATTCGCGTACGTTCGTACGGTCCTTGACGGTGACGCGTTCATCTTTTTGCAGAGACCATGCGAGTTGTCCGTATCCGACGTCGACGGCGACGACATGGGCGGCGCCCGCCCGCAGCAGGACATCCGTGAAACCGCCGGTGGACGCGCCGGCGTCGAGCGCCCTGCGCCCCTCGACGACCAGGCCCTGCGGCATGAACGCCGCCAGCGCGCCGGCGAGCTTGTGGCCGCCGCGCGACACGTAGTCGGGATCGTTCTCGTCTGCCGCGACGACGATCGCGGCCGCGGTCTCCACCTGCGTGGCGGGTTTGGTCGCGACGGTCTTGCCGACGGAGACCCGCCCGGCGGCGATCAGCTGGCCGGCATGCTCGCGCGAGCGCGCGAGCTTCCGGCGGACCAGCTCCGCGTCGAGACGGCGGCGTGCGACTCCTGCCACGTTCGGTTCAGCTCCTAGGTCCGTGCGGCGACGGGGGCGCCGGAGGTCCCGGGCGTGCGTCGAGCGCGGTGAGCGCGTCGCGCAGCCCCCGGTGTACATCCTCGTACACCTCGACGTGTCCGTCCGTGGCGAGGTGGTCCGCGTCACCGAGCCGGTCCAGGGCCGCGTCCACGTCGGCGTTGCCCGTGGGGGTGCGGGGCACGTTCAGCGGGGCGGGGGCGGCGGGGTCGTCCTCGGGCGCCGGCGCCGGCTCGGGCTCTTCCTCCACCACCGGCATTTCGGGAACTGCGTCTTCCATGCCCCGACGCTACCGCGAACCGCTGCGGTACCGTCGATCGCGATGGCCACGATCGAGGAGTGCCGCAGCGCACTCGACAAGCTCTCCGACAACATGCAGCACGCCGAAGGGAACGTCCGCGAGGCCGCGGCCCTGGACCGTTCGGTGAGCTGCCACATCACGGACCTGGACGTCACCTTCGTCGGCCGTATGCGGGGCGGGCGGATCGAGGTGCGCGACACGGTCCAGGGACCGCCGCCCGACAAGGCCGAGATCAGGCTGGCCATGACCGGTGACGACCTGGTCGCGCTGGTCGACGGCGAACTGAACTTCGCCAAGGTCTGGGGCTCGGGCCGGGTGAAGCTGTCCGCGGGCGTGCGCGACCTGCTCCAGCTCAGGAAGCTTCTGTAGCGGCCACCTTCTCGGCCCCGGTCCCCGCCCCGGCGCGTGCCTTCCGCGCCGCCGGCACGACCAGCGGCGTGCCCGTCTCCGGGTCGTCGATGACCTGGCAGCGCAGTCCGAAGACCTCTTCGACCAGCTCGGCCGTGACGATGTCCTTCGGCGCGCCCTCGGCGATGACCCGGCCCTCGCGCAGGGCGATGAGGTGCGTGGCGTAGCGGGCGGCGTGGTTCAGGTCGTGCAGCACCGCGACGAGCGTGCGCCCCTGCTCCTCGTGCAGCTCCGCGCACAGGTCCAGGACGTCGATCTGGTGCTGGATGTCCAGGAACGTCGTCGGCTCGTCGAGCAGTAGCAGCGGCGTCTGCTGGGCGAGTGCCATGGCGATCCACACGCGCTGGCGCTGACCGCCCGAGAGCTCGTCGACGTACCGTTCGGCCAGCTCGGCGACACCGGTCTGCCGCATGGACTCCTGGACGACCCGCTCGTCCTCGGTCGACCACTGGCGCAGGATGCCCTGGTGCGGGTAGCGGCCCCGGCCCACCAGATCGCCGACGGTGATGCCGTCGGGCGCGATGGACGACTGGGGCAGCAGACCGAGGGTCCGCGCGACCTTCTTCGCGGGCATCGACTGGATGACCTGACCGTCGAGCAGTACCCGGCCCTGGCTGGGCTTGAGCATCCGCGACAGCGCCCGCAGGAGCGTCGACTTGCCGCACGCGTTGGGGCCGACGATCACGGTGAAGGAGTTGTCGGGTATCTCCACCGACAGTTGCTCGGCGATCACCCGCTGGTCGTAGGCGAGGGTGACGTTCTCGGCGGACAGACGGTTCACGGTGCTCCTTTGGTTCTTGCTCATATCCGGCCCGCCTTGCGTTCGGTGACCAGCAGCCACAGCAGATAGACGCCGCCGAGCACGCCGGTGACCACGCCCACGGGCAACTGCTCGGCGCCGAACGCCCGCTGCGAGAGCCAGTCGGCGACGACCAGCAGGGCGGCGCCCATGCTCAGGGAGGCCAGCAGGTTCGGGCCGGGCGCATGGGTCAGGCGCCGGGCCAGCTGCGGCGCGGTGAGCGCGACGAAGCTGACGGGACCGGCGGCGGCGGTCGCGGACGCGGTCAGCAGCACGGCCGCCACCATCAGCAGCAGCCGTACCCGCTCGACCCGCACCCCGAGGGCGTACGACACGTCGTCGCCCATCTCCATCATCCGCAGCCCGCGCGCGTTGCAGAGGACGAGCGGCACGAGCACGGCGCACAGCCCGAGCAACGGCCAGACCTGCGCCCAGTCACGGCCGTCGAGGGATCCCGTCATCCACACGACCGCGCGGGCCGCGTCCACGATGTCGGACTTGGTGAGCAGATAGCCGTTGACCGCCGTGACGATCGCGGAGACGCCGATGCCGACCAGCACGAGCCGGTACCCGTGCACGCCCCGTTTCCAGGCGAGCACGTAGATGGCGAAGCCGGTCACCAGGCCGCCCACCAGCGCGCCGGCGGCGACCTGGTTCGCGCTTCCGGAGAACAGCACGATCACCGTGAGCGCACCGGCCGTCGCCCCCTGCCCGAGGCCCAGCACGTCCGGACTGCCCAGCGGATTGCGGGAGATGGACTGGAACAGCGCGCCGCCGAGTCCCAGCGAGGCGCCGACCAGCAGCCCGACCAGGACGCGCGGCAGCCGCAGTTCGTTGACGATGAACTCCTGGCCCGCGTTGCCCTCGCCGAACAGCGTCCGCAGCACGTCGGCGGCCGGGATCGGGAAGTCGCCGGTTCCGATGAGCACGACACTCGCCGTGAGCGCCGCGACCAGCAGCAGGAGCACGACGGTGAAGGCCCGCACGTCCAGGCGTACGGAGAGCCCGCCCGGGGTCCTCACAGCACGGTTGGTGGTCTTCACAGCTGCGCCGTCCTCCGCCGTCGTACGAGATAGATGAACACCGGTCCGCCGAGGATCGCGGTGACGATGCCCACCTGGAGTTCCGCGGGCCGGGCCACGATCCGGCCGATGACGTCGGCGCCGAGCAGCAGCACGGGCGACAGGATCGCCGCGTACGGCAGGATCCAGCGCAGGTCGGGCCCGGTGAAGGAACGCACGACGTGCGGAACCATCAGCCCGACGAACACGATCGGCCCGCAGGCCGCGGTCGCCGCCCCGCACAGCACGGTCGCGGCCAGCATGGACAGCGCCCGCGTCCGGTTCAGGTTGGCGCCGAGCGCCTTGGCGGTGTCATCGCCCATGGCCATGGCGTTGAGCGGCCGCGACAGCGCCAGCGCCAGGACCACGCCGGCCAGCAGGAACGGCAGGACCTGCCGGATGATCGAGTCGCTCGCCGCGGACAGTGAACCGACCGTCCAGAACCGCATCTTGCCGAGCGCCGCGCCGTCCGTGATCATCACGGCCTGGAGGTAGCCGTAGAGCGCGGCGCTGATCGCCGTACCGGCGAGCGCGAGCCGCACCGGCGTCGCGCCCCGGCTGCCGCCGAGGAACCACACCAGCGCCCCGACCGCGGCCGCGCCGAAGAACGCGAACCAGACGTAGCCGCTGAGCGAGGTGACCCCGAGGTACGTGACGGCCGTGACGACCGCGGCGGACGCGCCCGCGTTGATACCGAGCAGTCCGGGGTCGGCCAGCGGGTTGCGCGTGAGTGCCTGGAGAACCGCTCCGGCCAGACCGAGGGCGGCGCCGGCGAGCAACCCGAGCACGGTCCGCGACAGCCGCTCCGCGACGACGACGTCGCCGTACGTCCCCGAGTCGTCGAACAAGCCGTGCCATACCTGCCCGAGGGACAGCTCCTTGGCTCCGATCGCGATACTCGCCAGCGCGACGAGCACCAGGATCGCTACGGCCAGGAGGAGCCCGAAGGCACGTATCGCCCGTCGGGCCGGGGGCGCGGGGGCGGTCTCCGCGCGCTGTTCGGGGGGACTGTCGACCAACACGCAGGTTAGGTTAGCCTACCCTGCTTCCGATCTCGATTCCGGAGCCCGGCCGCCGCCACGGCCGCCCGGCCGGAGCGTGCCCGCACAGCGCGAATCCAACCAGCGCTCAAAGACCCAGCCTCGCCAGCGACTTCCCCCCGTCCAGCTCGCACACGCCCGCACCGGCGGCCGTCCACGCCGCGGCGCACAGCGCGCGCAGCCCGTCCAGCGCCTCGCCGTCCCCGTCGAGCTCCAGACGGTCCGCGCCCGCCGTCGCCGTCCAGCCACCGCACCGGAACCCACCGCCACCCGCCTCCAGGACATCCGGCTGTCCGCGGAGCATCCCCCGCAGATCGGCGTCCACATACGTCGGCCGGTGCTGCGGCGGCGCGGCCAGCAGCTGCGCGCCGTCGCTCACGCCGGTCAGGACGAGCAGCGAGTCCACGTCCCCGTTGAACGCGCCCTCGATGTCCGTGTCCAGCCGGTCCCCCACCACCAGCGGCCGCTTCGCCCCGGTCCGCAGGATGGTCTCCCGGTGCATCGGCGGTAGCGGCTTGCCCGCGACCTGCGGCTCGGCGCCCGTGGCGATCCGCACGACCTCCACCGCCGCGCCGTTGCCCGGCGCGATCCCCCGCCCGCTCGGAATCGTCAGGTCGGTGTTCGACGCGAACCAGGGCACACCGCGCGCGACGGCGTAACTGGCCTCCGCGAAACGGCCCCACGGCAGCTCGGGACCGCCGTACCCCTGCACCACCGCCGCCGGATCGTCGTCCGCCGACTCCACGGGCACGAGCCCGCGCTCGCGCAGCGCCACCCGCAGCCCCTCACCGCCGATCACCAGCACACGGGCGCCCTGCGGCACCTGCTCACTGATCAGCCGCGCTACCGCCTGCGCCGAGGTGATGACATCGTCCGCGCCCGTCGGTATGCCGAGCTCGGTCAGGTGCTCGGCCACCGTGTCCGGAGTCCGCAGCGCGTTGTTGGTGACGTACGCCAGGCGCGTCCCGCCCGTCCGGGCCGTGGCCAGCGACTCGACCGCGTGCGCGATCGCGCTCCCGCCCGCGTACACGACACCGTCCAGGTCGAGCAGCGCCGTGTCGTACGCCTCGCTCAGGGCCTGCCCACTGCCCTCGGGCCTCGTCCTGACGCTTCGGCTCATCCCGCATCGCTCCTCGTTCGACGGCTTTCCCCCGATCATCCCCCATGCCACTGACACCCGTACGATGCCGGGATGAACACAGCAGGTCACTCGGAAGCAACGGAGCGCCGAGGCCTGGAACTCACCCCGTTCCGAGGCCTTCGCTACGACCCCGACCGGGTCGGCAGCCTGGCCGCAGTGACGTCCCCGCCGTACGACGTCGTCGTCCGCCCCGACGGAGTCCACCACCTCCAGTCCGCCGACCCGTACAACATCGTCCGTCTGATCCTCCCCCAGGCCGCCACCCCCAGCGTCCGCAACGACCAGGCCGCCAAGACCCTGCGCCGCTGGCTGTCCGAGGGCGTCCTGACCACCGACCCGGACCCCGGCCTGTACGTCTACGAGCAGCGGGACGGCAACGGCATGCTGCAACGCGGCGTCATCGGCGCCCTGCGCGTGTCGGACCCGGACGAGCAGGTGGTGCTGCCGCACGAGGACGTCATGCCGCACATCGTCGCCGACCGCGCGGCCCTGATGCGGGCCACCGCAGCGAACCTCGAACCCCTCCTGCTGACCTACCGCGGCGACGACTCGACGACCGCCACGGCGGACCTGATCGAGCGCACCGCCGAACAGCCCCCGCTTCTCGCGACCACCACGGAGGACGGCTTCAGCCACCGCCTCTGGTCGGTCACCGCGCCCGCCGACCTGGCCACCGTCCAGACCGACCTGGCTCGTCACCAGGCCCTCATCGCCGACGGCCACCACCGCTGGGCGACCTACCGCCGCCTGCGCACGGAGCACCCCTCTCCCAGCCCGTGGGACCACGGCCTGGTCCTCCTGGTCGACACGACCCGCTATCCCCTCCGCGTCCGCGCCATCCACCGCCTCCTCCACGACCTGCCCGTCGGCGACGCCGTAGCCGCCCTGGACGGCCACTTCCGCGTGCGCCGCCTCGAAGTGCCGCTGCCCGAGGCCCTGGAGGCACTCGCGGACGCGGCCTGCGCGGGCAACGCGTTCCTGCTGGCCGGCGACGGTGCCTTCCACCTCGTCGACCGCCCGGACCCGGACCTCCTGGCCCGTACGATCCCCGCCGACCGCCCCACCGCCTGGCGCACCCTCGACGCGACGGTCCTGCACGCCACGCTCCTCGACCACATCTGGCGCATCCCCGAGGACTCCCCCGCGCACATCACCTACATCCACGACACGGCCGCCACGGTGGCGAAGGCGGAACGCGACGGCGGTACGGCCGTCCTGATGCACCCGGTCCGCGAGGAGGTCGTCCGCGACCTGGCCCGGCAGGGCGTCACCATGCCGCGCAAGTCGACGTCGTTCGGCCCGAAGCCGGCCTCCGGCCTGGTGCTGCGCGCACTGGACCTCTGACGCGCTGCTGGTGACACACGAAGGGGGCGGATCCCGACCGGAATCCGCCCCCTCTACGCCATGTCAGTCCTTCTCCTCCTCGGCGGCATCGCCGCCCTCACCCTCGTCCTCGTCCTCGGCCAGGGCGTCCACGAACTCCACCCCGTCCAGCTCGGCGAGCCGGTCCGAAGCGTCCGTGCTGCCGTCCCGGTCGGCCTCCACGGCCTTGGCGAACCACTCCCGCGCCTCGCCGTCCCGCCCGGCCGCCAGCAGCGCGTCGGCGTAGGCGTACCGCAGCCGCGCGGTCCACGGCTGCATGGAGTTGGAGGCCAGCTCCGGGCTCTGCAGCGTCACGATGGCCGCGTCCAGCTGCCCCATGTCCCGCCGCGCACCGGCCGCGACCAGCCGCATCTCGACCTGCCCGGCCTTGTCGAGCTTGTGCACCTCGGGTGCCCCGGCCATGTCCAGCGCCTTCTCCGGCCGCCCGAGCCCACGCTCGCAGTCGGCCATGACGGGCCACAGGTCGGCGTTCCCGGTCATGCGCCGCGCGGCCCGGAACTCGGCGAGAGCCTCGCTGTACTTCTGGTTCGCGTACGCGGCGAAGCCGCCCGCCTCCCGTACGGCGGCGACACGCGAAGCCAGCCGCAGCGCCACCTTGGAGTAGGCGTACGCCCCCTCGGGGTCCTCGTCGATGAGCCGGGCGACCATCACCAAGTTCTTGGCCACGTCGTCGGCGAGCGTCTTGGGCAGGCTCTGCAGCTCCTGCCGTACGTCCTTGTCGATCTCCTCGCCCGTGACCTCCTCGGGAATCGGCAGCCGCTTGATCGGCTCCCGATCCCGCTCGCGCTCGTCACGGAACCGGCCGCCGCCACGACGGTCGTCACGCCGGTCGTCACGCCGGTCGTCACGGCCCCGGAAGCCCCCGGGCCGCCCACCGCGGTCGTCGCGGCGCGGCCCGCGCTCACCACGGTCGTCCCGGCTCCGGAAGCCACCACGGTCGCCGCGGGTGTCGCGGCTGTCGCGGTCACCACGGGTGTCGCGGGTGTCGCGGGTGTCGCGGGTGTCATCCCGACGGAACTCACCACGCTCGCGACGAGGGCCGTCGTCCCGCCGGAAACCGCCACGGTCCCCACGGTCGTCCCCACGGCGGTCGTCACGACGGTCATCACGACCCCGGAAACCATCGCGGTCATCGTCACGCCGGAATCCGCGATCCCGGTCGTCGCCACGGAAGCCACGGTCCCGGTCGTCACGGCGCTCTCCGCGGTCGTCACGCCGGTGGAACCCACCGCGGTCGCCGTCCCGCCTGTCGTCGCGACGGTCGTCCCGACGGTCATCCCGCCGGAATCCACCGCGCTGTCCACGGTCGTCGTCCCTGCGCGGCCCTCGGTCACGGTCGTCACGCCGGCCGTAGCCACCACCACGATTGTCGTCACGCCGGAAACCGCCCCGGTCTCCCCGGTCGTCCCGACGCTCCCCACGGTCGTCGCGACGGACCGAGGGGCGGTGGTCACCGCGATCGTCGCGCCGGAAGGAGGGGCGATCACCGCGGTCACCGCGATCGTCACGCCGGAAGGAGGGGCGATCACCGCGCTCCCCACGGTCGTCGCGACGGACCGAGGGGCGGTGGTCACCGCGATCGTCGCGCCGGAAGGAGGGGCGATCACCGCGGTCACCGCGGTCGTCACGCCGGAAGGAGGGGCGATCACCGCGCTCCCCACGGTCGTCGCGACGGACCGAGGGGCGGTGGTCACCGCGATCGTCGCGCCGGAAGGAGGGGCGATCACCGCGGTCACCGCGGTCGTCACGCCGGAAGGAGGGGCGATCACCGCGATCGTCACGCCGGAAGGAGGGGCGATCACCGCGATCGTCACGCCGGAAGGAGGGCCGGTCACCGCGATCGTCACGCCGGAAGGAGGGCCGGTCACCGCGATCGTCCCCGCGCGGCCCTCGGTCCCGGTCGTCACGCCGGCCGTAGCCGCCACCACCACGATTGTCGTCACGCCGGAAGCCACCGCGCTCCCCGCGATCGCTTCGCTCACCTCGGTCGCTTCGGCCGCTTCGGTCGCCTCCGCGGAAGCCCCCACGGTCTCCACGGTCCCCGCGCTGACCGCCGCGGTCGCTCCGGTCCCCCTCCCGTCGCTGCTGGTCGCGCTCCGGTCGGTCGTCGGGAGAGTTGGTGGACATGGTGACTCCTGTCTTCGGTACCGCAAGTCATTCTCGCGCAGCCGGGTGCCCAGTGCGCAGTGCAAAAACAAAAAGGACCCCTGGTCCCAGCTGAACGCTGGTGACCAGGGGTCCTTCCAAAGATTGTTCGGCGGCGTCCTACTCTCCCACAGGGTCCCCCCTGCAGTACCATCGGCGCTGTAAGGCTTAGCTTCCGGGTTCGAAATGTAACCGGGCGTTTCCCCTACGCTATAACCACCGAAACCCTAATGGTTTCGAGCGAACAAGCACACTCTTCAATTGTTTGTTCTACTCAAAGCCGACAACTGTTCGTTGTCTCAGAACTAACACAGTGGACGCGAGCAACTGAGGACAAGCCCTCGGCCTATTAGTACCGGTCAACTCCACACGTTACCGTGCTTCCATATCCGGCCTATCAACCCAGTCGTCTACTGGGAGCCTTACCCTCTCTAGGAGGTGGGAGTCCTCATCTCGAAGCAGGCTTCCCGCTTAGATGCTTTCAGCGGTTATCCCTCCCGAACGTAGCCAACCAGCCATGCCCTTGGCAGAACAACTGGCACACCAGAGGTTCGTCCGTCCCGGTCCTCTCGTACTAGGGACAGCCCTTCTCAAGACTCCTACGCGCGCAGCGGATAGGGACCGAACTGTCTCACGACGTTCTAAACCCAGCTCGCGTGCCGCTTTAATGGGCGAACAGCCCAACCCTTGGGACCGACTCCAGCCCCAGGATGCGACGAGCCGACATCGAGGTGCCAAACCATCCCGTCGATATGGACTCTTGGGGAAGATCAGCCTGTTATCCCCGGGGTACCTTTTATCCGTTGAGCGACGGCGCTTCCACAAGCCACCGCCGGATCACTAGTCCCGACTTTCGTCCCTGCTCGACCCGTCGGTCTCACAGTCAAGCTCCCTTGTGCACTTACACTCAACACCTGATTGCCAACCAGGCTGAGGGAACCTTTGGGCGCCTCCGTTACTCTTTAGGAGGCAACCGCCCCAGTTAAACTACCCATCAGACACTGTCCCTGATCCGGATCACGGACCCAGGTTAGACATCCAGCACGACCAGACTGGTATTTCAACGACGACTCCCCCTGAACTGGCGTCCAGAGTTCACAGTCTCCCAGCTATCCTACACAAGCCGAACCGAACACCAATATCAAACTGTAGTAAAGGTCCCGGGGTCTTTCCGTCCTGCTGCGCGAAACGAGCATCTTTACTCGTAGTGCAATTTCACCGGGCCTATGGTTGAGACAGTCGAGAAGTCGTTACGCCATTCGTGCAGGTCGGAACTTACCCGACAAGGAATTTCGCTACCTTAGGATGGTTATAGTTACCACCGCCGTTTACTGGCGCTTAAGTTCTCAGCTTCGCCACCCCGAAGAGTGACTAACCGGTCCCCTTAACGTTCCAGCACCGGGCAGGCGTCAGTCCGTATACATCGCCTTACGGCTTCGCACGGACCTGTGTTTTTAGTAAACAGTCGCTTCTCGCTGGTCTCTGCGGCCACCCCCAGCTCGAGGAGCAAGTCCTCTCACCAAGCGTGGCCCCCCTTCTCCCGAAGTTACGGGGGCATTTTGCCGAGTTCCTTAACCATAGTTCACCCGAACGCCTCGGTATTCTCTACCTGACCACCTGAGTCGGTTTAGGGTACGGGCCGCCATGAAACTCGCTAGAGGCTTTTCTCGACAGCATAGGATCATCCACTTCACCACAATCGGCTCGGCATCAGGTCTCAGCCACATGTACGACGGATTTACCTATCGCACGGCCTACACCCTTACCCCGGGACAACCACCGCCCGGGCTGGACTACCTTCCTGCGTCACCCCATCACTCACCTACTACCACCTTGGTTCGGCGGCTCCACCACTCCCCTTTGCCCGAAGGCTCCAGGACGGCTTCACGGCCTTAGCATCAGCGGGCTCGATGTTTGACGCTTCACAGCGGGTACCGGAATATCAACCGGTTATCCATCGACTACGCCTGTCGGCCTCGCCTTAGGTCCCGACTTACCCTGGGCAGATCAGCTTGACCCAGGAACCCTTAGTCAATCGGCGCACACGTTTCTCACGTGTGAATCGCTACTCATGCCTGCATTCTCACTCGTGAACCGTCCACAACTCGCTTACGCGGCTGCTTCACCCGGCACACGACGCTCCCCTACCCATCACAGCCGGCGTTGGCCGTATTGCTGCAATGACACGACTTCGGCGGTACGCTTGAGCCCCGCTACATTGTCGGCGCGGAATCACTAGACCAGTGAGCTATTACGCACTCTTTCAAGGGTGGCTGCTTCTAAGCCAACCTCCTGGTTGTCTCTGCGACTCCACATCCTTTCCCACTTAGCGTACGCTTAGGGGCCTTAGTCGATGCTCTGGGCTGTTTCCCTCTCGACCATGGAGCTTATCCCCCACAGTCTCACTGCCGCGCTCTCACTTACCGGCATTCGGAGTTTGGCTAAGGTCAGTAACCCGGTAGGGCCCATCGCCTATCCAGTGCTCTACCTCCGGCAAGAAACACACGACGCTGCACCTAAATGCATTTCGGGGAGAACCAGCTATCACGGAGTTTGATTGGCCTTTCACCCCTAACCACAGGTCATCCCCCAGGTTTTCAACCCTGGTGGGTTCGGTCCTCCACGAAGTCTTACCTCCGCTTCAACCTGCCCATGGCTAGATCACTCCGCTTCGGGTCTTGAGCGTGCTACTCAAACGCCCTATTCGGACTCGCTTTCGCTACGGCTTCCCCACACGGGTTAACCTCGCAACACACCGCAAACTCGCAGGCTCATTCTTCAAAAGGCACGCAGTCACGAGAATGAAGACAAGTCTTCATTCCGACGCTCCCACGGCTTGTAGGCACACGGTTTCAGGTACTATTTCACTCCGCTCCCGCGGTACTTTTCACCATTCCCTCACGGTACTATCCGCTATCGGTCACCAGGGAATATTTAGGCTTAGCGGGTGGTCCCGCCAGATTCACACGGGATTTCTCGGGCCCCGTGCTACTTGGGTGTCTCTCAAACGAGCCGCTGATGTTTCGACTACGGGGGTCTTACCCTCTACGCCGGACCTTTCGCATGTCCTTCGCCTACATCAACGGTTTCTGACTCGTCTCACGGCCGGCAGACCATGAAAGAGAGATCCCACAACCCCGTATACGCAACCCCTGCCGGGTCTCACACGCATACGGTTTGGCCTCATCCGGTTTCGCTCGCCACTACTCCCGGAATCACGGTTGTTTTCTCTTCCTGCGGGTACTGAGATGTTTCACTTCCCCGCGTTCCCTCCACTTGCCCTATGTGTTCAGGCAAGGGTGACAGCCCATGACGACTGCCGGGTTTCCCCATTCGGAAACCCCCGGATCAAAGCCTGGTTGACGACTCCCCGGGGACTATCGTGGCCTCCCACGTCCTTCATCGGTTCCTGGTGCCAAGGCATCCACCGTGCGCCCTTAAAAACTTGGCCACAGATGCTCGCGTCCACTGTGCAGTTCTCAAACAACGACCAGCCACCCATCACCCCACCTTTACAGGCGAGTTCACTGGGGCCGGCGACTGAGGAAAAATCCATTCCCTCAGACACCCAACAGCGTGCCCGACACCCTCGCCACCTCTCTTTCCGTTCCACGCCGAAGCAGTACTAGGAAGACAAGCTGGTCAAGTGTGCCGAGTAGTCAACGTTCCACCCATGAGCAACCAGCATCAGACATTCGCTGATGTACTGGCCTCTGACCTCACCCCGAAGGGATCGGTAAGAAGTGCTCCTTAGAAAGGAGGTGATCCAGCCGCACCTTCCGGTACGGCTACCTTGTTACGACTTCGTCCCAATCGCCAGTCCCACCTTCGACAGCTCCCTCCCCACAAGGGGGTTGGGCCACCGGCTTCGGGTGTTACCGACTTTCGTGACGTGACGGGCGGTGTGTACAAGGCCCGGGAACGTATTCACCGCAGCAATGCTGATCTGCGATTACTAGCGACTCCGACTTCATGGGGTCGAGTTGCAGACCCCAATCCGAACTGAGACCGGCTTTTTGAGATTCGCTCCACCTCGCGGTATCGCAGCTCATTGTACCGGCCATTGTAGCACGTGTGCAGCCCAAGACATAAGGGGCATGATGACTTGACGTCGTCCCCACCTTCCTCCGAGTTGACCCCGGCGGTCTCCCGTGAGTCCCCAACACCCCGAAGGGCTTGCTGGCAACACGGGACAAGGGTTGCGCTCGTTGCGGGACTTAACCCAACATCTCACGACACGAGCTGACGACAGCCATGCACCACCTGTACACCGACCACAAGGGGGACCCTGTCTCCAGGGTTTTCCGGTGTATGTCAAGCCTTGGTAAGGTTCTTCGCGTTGCGTCGAATTAAGCCACATGCTCCGCCGCTTGTGCGGGCCCCCGTCAATTCCTTTGAGTTTTAGCCTTGCGGCCGTACTCCCCAGGCGGGGCACTTAATGCGTTAGCTGCGGCACGGACAACGTGGAATGTTGCCCACACCTAGTGCCCACCGTTTACGGCGTGGACTACCAGGGTATCTAATCCTGTTCGCTCCCCACGCTTTCGCTCCTCAGCGTCAGTATCGGCCCAGAGATCCGCCTTCGCCACCGGTGTTCCTCCTGATATCTGCGCATTTCACCGCTACACCAGGAATTCCGATCTCCCCTACCGAACTCTAGCCTGCCCGTATCGACTGCAGACCCGGGGTTAAGCCCCGGGCTTTCACAACCGACGCGACAAGCCGCCTACGAGCTCTTTACGCCCAATAATTCCGGACAACGCTCGCGCCCTACGTATTACCGCGGCTGCTGGCACGTAGTTAGCCGGCGCTTCTTCTGCAGGTACCGTCACTTTCGCTTCTTCCCTGCTGAAAGAGGTTTACAACCCGAAGGCCGTCATCCCTCACGCGGCGTCGCTGCATCAGGCTTTCGCCCATTGTGCAATATTCCCCACTGCTGCCTCCCGTAGGAGTCTGGGCCGTGTCTCAGTCCCAGTGTGGCCGGTCGCCCTCTCAGGCCGGCTACCCGTCGTCGCCTTGGTGAGCCATTACCTCACCAACAAGCTGATAGGCCGCGGGCTCATCCTGCACCGCCGGAGCTTTCGAACACCTTGGATGCCCAAGATGGTCAGTATCCGGTATTAGACCCCGTTTCCAGGGCTTGTCCCAGAGTGCAGGGCAGATTGCCCACGTGTTACTCACCCGTTCGCCACTAATCCCCACCGAAGTGGTTCATCGTTCGACTTGCATGTGTTAAGCACGCCGCCAGCGTTCGTCCTGAGCCAGGATCAAACTCTCCGTGAATGTGTACCGGTAATCCGGTGCAACACCACGAGAGCGGAACAGCCAGGCGGAATAAGCCCGGCCGTTCACAGCGTCCTCGCTGTGTTTTTTCAAAGGAACCTCGCCCCAGCTGATGCTGGAGACGGGGTATCAACATATCTGGCGTTGACTTTTGGCACGCTGTTGAGTTCTCAAGGAACGGTCGCTTCCTTTGTACTCACCCTCTCGGGCTTTCCTCCGGGCGCTTCCCTTCGGTCTCGCGTTTCCGACTCTATCAGATCTTTTCTCGATCCGATTCCCTGTCGGCGGGATTGCCGGGCGGCCTTGGCTTTCGCTCGTCGGCCTTTCGACATTCACTACGTTAACCGATTCCCCGTCCAACTCATAATCGAGTCGGTCGGCGCTGAATTCAGGCATGCGAGCACACCGAATTCACCCCTGCTGAGGGGAGTAGCTAGGTAGTGGGTTGGCCGCTTCCGGCTGCTGGCGAATGCCGTACCCGGGTCAAGCGGCTCGGGCTACATTACGCACCTTGCGCGGACGCGTCAACTTCGGCGGCGCCTCGGGACATGGGCTCGATAGGGGCTCACGGTCGGGTCGTTGGCGATCCAGAAGCGCCAGGGGTGGATGTCGCCGTTGCCCCCTTCGCCCGCGATTCCGGTACGCGGGCCGTTGCGTACCTGGTCACGAGGTACGGGCGTGCCCGTGAGGATCTTCAGGGGGGTGGCGTCCGAGGTGCAGGCGTCCGTGCCGTCCAGGGAGCGGTCCACGCCCAGGGCCGTGGCCAGGCGGGCCGGGCCTTTGGCCAGTTCCTTGTCGTTGCGGGCCGAGAGCCGACGGGTGCGGGCCAGCTCGGCGCCTTCGATGATCTCGCCGGCGCGGAGCAGGACCGCGCTCGCCTTGCCCTCGGGGCCGCACACCAGGTTCATGCAGAACCACATGCCGTAGGTGAAGTAGACGTACACGTGTCCGGGGGGACCGAACATCACGCCGTTGCGGGCTGTGCGGCCGCGATAGGCGTGGGAGCCGGGGTCGTCGGCACCGTCGTAGGCCTCGACCTCCGTGAGGCGGAGGGCGATCGGACCGTCCGGGGTGGTGCGTACCAGGATGCGGCCGAGGAGGTCGGGGGCTACATCGAGGACGGGCCGGTCGAAGAACTCCCTGGGCAGGGGCGTACGGTCGGGGGTCGCGATCATGCCCTCCGAGGGTACTGGAGACGGGTGGGTGCGGCGGGCTGGCCTCAGGGCACCGGTCTTGCCAGGGTGAGGGCATGGAACCGGCCACGGCCGGTTCGCGTTTGTAGGGATCAAGGATCCACCCGTAGTGGGCGAGAGGGAGAGACATGGCGTTCAAGAAGCTGCTCGCGAGCCTGGGGGCCGGCGGGGCTTCGGTCGAGACGGTGCTGCACGAGGTCAACGTCGTCCCGGGCGGTGTCGTCCAGGGTGAGGTGCGGATCCAGGGCGGGTCCGTGAACCAGCAGATCGAGGGGCTCTCGGTCGGGCTCCAGGCCAAGGTCGAGGTGGAGAGCGGCGACCAGGAGTACAAGCAGGACATCGAATTCACGAAGTCCCGGCTGGGCGGGGCGTTCGAGCTCCAGGCGAACGCGGTGCACGCGGTGCAGTTCGGGCTGGAGATCCCGTGGGAGACGCCGATCACGACGATCGACGGGCAGGAGCTGCGCTCGATGCACATCGGGGTCTCCACGGAGCTGGAGATCGCGCGGGCGGTGGACTCCGGTGACCTGGACCCGATCAACGTGCACCCACTGCCGGCGCAGAAGGCGATCCTGGACGCGTTCATCCAGCTTGGCTTCCGGTTCAAGAACGCGGACATGGAGCGCGGTGTCATCCGCGGTACGCGGCAGAAGCTGCCGTTCTACCAGGAGATCGAGTTCTACCCGCCGCAGCAGTACCGGGGGCTGAACCAGGTCGAACTGAGCTTCGTGGCCGACGAGCACGCCATGGACGTGGTGCTCGAGATGGACAAGAAGCCGGGGCTCTTCGGCGAGGGCAGCGACACCTTCCGCTCGTTCCAGGTGGGGCTCAACGACTACCAGGGCACGGACTGGACGGCGTACATCAACCAGTGGCTCTCCGAGGTCGGCAGCAAGCGCAACTGGTTCTAGCAGAGGGCCTAGGCTCGGGATCAACTGCAAGAACCGATCAGGAGGTACCGAGGTGACCGAGCTCAAGCGGCGGCCGCTCCCCCACGACTTCCATCCGCCCGTGCCGTCGTTCACGGTGACGAGCAAGGACATCGAGGAGGGTGCGACGCTCCAGGACGCTCAGGTCTACGCGGCCGGCAACACGTCGCCGCAGCTGCGGTGGGAGGGCTTCCCGCCCGAGACCAGGAGCTTCGCCGTGACCTGCTACGACCCCGATGCCCCGACGGGCAGCGGGTTCTGGCACTGGGTGCTGTTCGACATCCCGGCGTCGGTGACCGAGCTGCCGGCGGGCGCGGGCAGCGGCAAGTTCGAGGGTCTGCCCGAGGGCGCGATCCACGCTCGTAACGACTACGGCGGCAAGGAGTTCGGCGGTGCCGCGCCGCCGCCCGGGGACGGGCCGCACCGGTACGTGTTCACGGTGTACGCCGTGGACCAGGAGAAGCTCGGTCCGGACGCGGAGGCTTCGCCGGCCGTCGTGGGCTTCAACCTGCGGTTCCACACGATCGGGCGAGCCCAGCTGATCGGTGAGTACGAGGTGCCCGCCGAAGGCTGAGTGAACCGCCCTGCGATCCCGGCGTTCACGGAACGTTTGCCCGCTCCTGGTCTTGGAATTGATCAGGAGCGGGCATTTTTGTTGCCGGGGGCCGCGGGGGTCACCCCCCGTGGGAGCAGCAGATATTGCGTTGTCCATCTCGGCGTGCCCGGCCAGAGTTGGTCCCAGCCCGCCAGGGGGTGGGCCGGTGCACACGGGAGGTGGGCTGGTATGCGGGACACGCTGGTACTCAACGCGAGCTTCGAGCCGCTGTCGACGGTGACGCTGAACCGAGCCGTCGTTCTGGTGCTTCAGGACAAGGCCGTCGTCGAGCAGGCCCACCCCGAACTGCGGATGCGGGGAGCCGCGGTCGACATACCCGCGCCCCGGGTGATCAGGCTCTGCCAGTTCGTACGGGTGCCTTTCCGAAGACGAGCGCCGTGGTCGAGGCGGGGTGTGCTGGTCCGGGACCGGCACCGGTGCGCGTACTGCGGGAGACGGGCGACGACCGTCGACCACGTGGTGCCGCGGTCGCAGGGCGGTCAGGACACCTGGCTGAACACCGTGGCCTCGTGCGCGCAGGACAACCACCGCAAGGCGAACCGGACTCCGGAAGAGGCGGGGATGCCGCTGCTGCGGCAACCGTTCGAGCCGACTCCGGCGGACGCGATGCTGCTGGCGCTGGGGCAGGACGACTTCGACGCGCTGCCGCAGTGGCTGGCGCAGCCCGCGGCCTAGCAATCGTGCGAAGGGGGCCCGCTTCCCTGGGAAGCGGGCCCCCTTCGTGTGTATCGGTCAGTCGATGGACGGCTTCTCGCGGCGCTCCTGGGCGGGGACGCCGCTGCCGGACGCGCCTGAGTTGCCGCCGGAACCGCCTCCCAGGCCACCGAAGTTGCCCATGGCGCCGGACAGGCCCTTGAGGGCGTCGCCGATTTCGCTGGGCACGATCCAGAGCTTGTTGGCGTCGCCTTCGGCGATCTTGGGGAGCATCTGGAGGTACTGGTAGGAGAGGAGTTTCTGGTCCGGGTCGCCGGCGTGGATGGCCTCGAAGACCGTACGGACGGCCTGGGCCTCACCCTCGGCGCGCAGGGCGGCCGCCTTGGCCTCACCTTCGGCGCGCAGGATCTGGGACTGCTTCTCGCCTTCGGCGCGCAGGATCTCGGACTGCCGGACACCTTCGGCCTGGAGGATCGCGGCGCGCTTGTCGCGGTCGGCGCGCATCTGCTTCTCCATCGAGTCCTGGATGGAGGTGGGCGGCTCGATCGCCTTGAGTTCGACGCGGTTGACGCGGATGCCCCACTTGCCGGTGGCCTCGTCGAGGACGCCGCGCAGGGCCGCGTTGATCTCCTCGCGGGAGGTCAGGGTCCGCTCCAGGTCCATGCCACCGATGATGTTGCGGAGCGTGGTGACGGTGAGCTGCTCGATCGCCTGGATGTAGCTGGCGACTTCGTACGTCGCGGCGCGGGCGTCGGTCACCTGGTAGTAGATGACCGTGTCGATGTTGACGACCAGGTTGTCCTGGGTGATCACCGGCTGCGGCGGGAAGGGCACGACCTGTTCGCGCAGGTCGATGCGGTTGCGGATGGTGTCGATGAACGGGACGACGATGTTGAGGCCGGCGTTCAGGGTCCGCGTGTAGCGGCCGAAGCGCTCGACGATGGCCGCGCTGGCCTGTGGGATGACTTGGATCGTCTTGATCAGGGCGATGAAGACCAACACCACCAGAATGATCAGGACGATGATGACCGGTTCCATCGTCGTTCCCCGTATCCCTTCTCCGCTTCGGCGCCTTCGGCAGATCTTATGGTTGTCGAAGATCTTGCTGGTCGAGTCTGTCAGACCGTCGCGTAGCTGGCGAGGAGTTCACTCCAGTTACGTCCTGCGAGGTCACATGACGATCGCAGTGGCTCCCTCGATGTCCACGACGTCCACTTCCTGGCCTATTTCGTAAGCGCGGTCGGTGTCGAGGGCGCGGGCCGACCAGACCTCTCCGGCCAGCTTGATCCGGCCGCCGGAGGCATCGACGCGTTCCAGGACGACGGCTTGTCTGCCCTTCAACGCGTCCACGCCGGTGGCGAATTGGGGTCGCTGGGCGCGATGTCGGTTCGCGATGGGCCGTACGACGGCGATGCCCGCGGTCGAGATGACGGCGAAGACGACGACCTGGGCGACGGCTCCGCCGCCGAAGACGCCGCTGACGACCGCGGCGCCGATGGCGCCCACCGCGAGCATGCCGAGTTCGGGCATCGCGGTGACCACGAGCGCGATGCCGAGCGCTGTCGCGCCGATCAGCCACCACAGCCATGCGTCGATTTCCACATGGTCATGGTAGGTCCGACGGCCCCGTCACCGACAGGGCACCCAGCGTGTGAAATGCCGTTCTTACTTTGGGATTTGGCGGCGCCGGGCTGGATCAGGACAGCGGGAGGCCCTGTGCCGTCCAACGCTCGCCCGCCTGTTCGACGACGAGCGGGAGGCCGAAGCAGAGGGAGAGGTTGCGAGAGGTGAGTTCGAGCTCCATCGGGCCCGCGGCGAGGACCTTGCCCTGGCGGATCATGAGGACGTGGGTGAAGCCCGGGGGGATCTCCTCGACATGGTGGGTGACCATGAGCATCGAGGGGGCGATCGGGTCGCGGGCGAGCCGGCCGAGGCGGCGGACGAGGTCCTCGCGGCCGCCGAGGTCGAGGCCGGCGGCGGGCTCGTCGAGGAGCAGCAGTTCGGGGTCGGTCATCAGGGCGCGGGCGATGAGGGTGCGCTTGCGCTCGCCCTCGGAGAGCGTGCCGAACTTGCGCTCCAGGTACTCACTCATGCCGAGGCGGTCGAGGAAGGCGCGGGCGCGCTGTTCGTCGATCTCCTCGTAGTCCTCGTGCCAGGTGGCGGTCATGCCGTACGCGGCGGTCAGCACCGTCTCCAGGACCGTCTGGCGCTTGGGGAGCTTGTCGGCCATGGCGATGCCGGCCATGCCGATGCGCGGGCGCAGCTCGAAGACGTCGGTGCCGGGCCGGCCGAGGGTCTCGCCGAGGATGGCGGCGGTGCCCGAGCTGGGGAAGAGGTAGGTGGAAGCGAGGTTGAGGAGAGTGGTCTTGCCGGCGCCGTTCGGGCCCAGGATGACCCAGCGCTCGCCCTCCTTGACCGACCAGGAGACCTGGTCCACCAGAGCCCGGCCCTCGCGGACCACAGATACGTCCTGAAGCTCCAGAACATCGCTCATGAGCGCGTTGTCTCCCCTTGCAGTGTGGCCGGTCTCGGCTGTCGCGTAAGCCTGTGGCTCGGTCCGCCGCGCCGGTGGGCGCAGCCCTCCATGAAATCTACGCCACCGGTCCCCCCGGACATTCCCTCGGTCCGGTCCTTGGAGGGTCCTAGGGTGGGGACATGCTCACGGAACCGCGCGCAGGACGTCTCGCAGCTTGGGGAAATGCCCTTTTGGCCGGACTTGTCTCTCCGGATGACGCTGTACTCGCCATCGTCGGTGAGGACGCTGTGCACCGGGTGGAGGGGTTGCCGGGTGAGCCGGGCCAGGTCGGGCTGACGCTCGCGCTGGGGCGGCTGCGGAGGCTCGGGGCGACCGGACTGCGGGTGGCGCTGCCCGCGCCGGGGCATCCGCTGGGGCTGAGCGGGCCGCCGGAGTTCAACGCGCGGGCCCTGGAGGCCGAGGAGGCGGTGGTCTGTTACGGGGCCGCCCTCGGGTTGGTGCCGGACGTGTACGAGGCCGGGCCTGAGGGGGTGCAGGTCGAGGTGGTGTGGCATGTGCTGCCCGTGCGGGAGGCACCGCCGGCGGATGTGCCGTCGCTGGGTGAGGCGGAGCGGGAGCTGGCGGAGGCGCTCAGGGACGCGACCGAAGCGCTGACGCGGCTGGATGTGGCCGGGGCGGGGCCGGTGGCGGAGGCGGCGGTCGATGCGTATCGGGCGCGGGCCGAGCGGGGGCGGGAGGTGCTGGCGCCCGGGTATCCGTCGCGGGCGGTGCGGGTGCTGGAGCTGGCGCAGCGGGTGGGGACGCTCATCGCTGTGGCGACGGAGAGTGGGCACGGTGGTGCGGTGAGCGCGTCTGAGATCTCTGCGCGGAGGGAGGCGTTGCGGCCGGTGGAGCGGACGGCTCGGCGGGCGCAGGTCGCGGCGTACAACTCCGTTGTGGAGGAGCGGGAGCGGGGGGTGCGGTGACGGGGGGGTTGGCGCTCGGCGTTGGTGCTGAGGGCGGGTGGGTGCGCAGCCCGGCGCTGCGGGGTGCCTCCCCCAAGCTCTCGGCTTCGCTCGAGCAGGGGCCCCCATCGCCCACCCGTGCCGCCCCCAGCGGCACGACTGCCCGCAGCTAAGCAGACCGGACCGGCCTCCCAGGCGTTGCTGGGAGGCCGGGGTCACCTCCGGCTCGGAGACGGAGGTGGGGTGTCAGTGGTTGACGGCGAGGTTGCCGAAGGCGGGGTTCAGGACGCCCACGACGTTCACGCTGTTGCCGGACACGTTGACCGGGACGTGCACCGGGGCCTGGACGACGTTGCCCGAGCCGACGCCCGGGGAGCCCACGGCCTGGCCGTCGGCGTGCGCGCTGGTGGCGGAGGCGATGCCCGCGCCCGCGGCCAGCAGGCCACCGGTCACCATCGTCACGGCAGCGGCCTTCTTCAGGTTCTTCACTTCTGAGCCCTCCTTGCGATTGCCGCGGCAGGCGCCGCAGCACGCACTGGAGAACGGCGGAGATCCACTGAGGATGCGCCATATGGGGGACATTCCCACGACGGTATGAATCTCAGTCCGGAACGGAACCCTCCGTGTTGCCGTGGGATGAGCGTGTCAGCCTGTCACGCCATGGCGAACGGCCCACAGGGCGGCCTGCGTTCGGTCGGACAGGTCGAGTTTCATCAGGATGTTCGAGACGTGGGTCTTGACGGTCTTCTCGGAGAGGACGAGGGCGCGGGCGATCTCCCGGTTGGAGCGGCCGTCCGCTATCAGTCCGAGCACCTCGCGCTCCCGCTCGGTGAGCGAACCGGCCCGCCCCGGACCCGAGTTGACCTCCTCCTGGGACAGCAGTGCGTCAGCGACCTCCGGCTGGAGGAGGATGTGCCCGGCGTGGACGGAGCGGATGGCTCCGGCGAGGGCGTCGGGGTCGACGTCCTTGTAGACGTAGCCGGCGGCGCCCGCGCGCAGGGCGGGGACCACCGTGCGCTGCTCGGTGAAGCTGGTGACGATCAGCACGCGCGCGGGGTTGTCCAGTTCGCGGAGTCTGCGCAGGGCGTCGACGCCGTCCATGCCCGGCATCTTGACGTCCATGAGGATGACGTCGGGCCGCAGTTCCTCCGCGCGGTCGACTCCTTCGGCGCCGTCCGCCGCCTCGCCCACGACCTCGATGTCGTCCTGCACTTCGAGGAACGTGCGCAGGCCCCGGCGGACGACCTGGTGGTCGTCGACGAGCAGCACCTTGATTGCGTCAGCCACCGGGGACCTCCATCTCGATCGTGGTGCCCTTGCCGGGCGCCGATTCCACGGTCAGCGTGCCGCCGGCCCCGCTCGCCCGGTCCCGCATCGAGACCAGGCCCAGATGGCGCCCCGCGCGGCGGACCGCCATCGGGTCGAAGCCGCTGCCGTCGTCCGTGACGCGCAGGACGGCTCCGCTGCCACGGCGGTCCAGGGTCACGTCCACGTGGTCGGCGCCGGAGTGGCGCAGGGCGTTGTGCAGGGCCTCCTGGGCGACGCGCAGGAGGGCTTCCTCCTGGGAGGCGGGCAGGGCCTTCACACCGCGGCCGGCGAAGGTGACGTGGGCGGAGTGGGCGCGGTCGAGGACCTGGACCTGCGTGCGGAGGGTGGCCACGAGGCCGTCCTCGTCGAGGGCGGCGGGGCGCAACTCGACGACGGCGGCGCGCAGTTCGTCGGCGGCCTCGGCGGCGAGGGCCGCCACCTGCTGGAGTTCGCCCTTGGCGCGGGAGGGGTCCCGGTCCACCAGGCGGGCCGCTGCCTGGGCGGTCAGGCGGAGGGAGAAGAGCTTCTGGCTGACCGCGTCGTGCAGTTCGTGGGCGAGGCGGGAGCGCTCCTCGGCGATGGTGAGTTCGCGGCTGCGTTCGTAGAGGCGGGCGTTGGTGAGGGCGATCGCCGCGTGCTGGGCGAGGATGCCGAGCAGTTCCTCGTCGTCCTCGGTGAAGCCGCAACTGCCTTCGGACTTCGGGCAGTTCTTGTTGGCGAGGAACAGCGCGCCGATGACCTCGTCGCCGTCGCGGATCGGCAGGCCGAGGAAGTCGACCAGGTCGGGGTGGGCGCTCGGCCAGCCCTCGAAACGGGGGTCCTTGCGGACGTCGGCGAGGCGCTCGGCCCTGGCCTCGTGCAGCATCGCGGCCAGGATGCCGTGCTGGCGCGGGAGCGGGCCGATGGCCTTCCACTGCTCCTCACTGACGCCGTCGACGACGAACTGGGCGAAGCCGCCGTGGTCGTCGGGGACGCCGAGCGCGGCGTACTGCGCGTCGAGCAGCTCGCGAGCCGAGGCGACGATCGTCTTGAGGACGTCGCGCACCTCGAGATGTCTGCTCATGGCCAGCAACGCGGAACTCACCGCGGCGAGGCCGGACCGTGGACCGTGGCTCATGTCCTCACGGTACCGGCGGGCTGTGACAGCGCGGATCGGGCCGGTGGCGGCGGGCGCCCGGTCCGGTGGGCCTAGGTCGCGGGGCGGATGGGGCCGGCCGGCATGGCGTAGGACCGGGGGCGCCGGGCCGGGGGCGTAGGGCGAAGGGACCCGGTGGTCTGCGGCCCGCGTCCGAGGCGGTCCGGGGGGTCCCGTTCCTACGTTGAGTGCACACGATCACGACGAGGGAGCGGATCATGCCGGTTGCGATCATCACGGGGGCCTCGAAGGGCCTGGGCCGGGCGCTCGCGGAGGCCCTGGCCGGGCGGGGCTGGGATCTGGTGCTCGATGCCAGGGGCGCCGAGGCCCTGACGGACGCGGCAGAGGCCGTCTCCGCGCACGGCACGCGCGTGACCGCCCTGCCCGGGGACGTCACGGACGCCACGCACCGTGCGGCCCTGGTGTCGGCGGCGTGGCGGCTCGGCGGCGTCGACCTGCTGGTGCACAACGCGAGCGCGCTGGGCGCCGAGCCGCTGGTGCGGCTGGAGGAGCTGCCCCTGGAGGGGCTGCGGCGGGCGCTGGAGGTGAACCTGGTGGCGGGGCTGGGCCTGGTCCAGGAGGCGCTGCCGCTGCTGCGGGCCTCGCGGGCGGGCAGCGTCGTGACGGTCAGTTCGGACGCGGCCGCCGAGGCGTACGAGACGTGGGGCGGTTACGGGGCGTCGAAGGCGGCGCTGGACCAGCTGGTGGCGGTGCTCGCCGTGGAGGAGCCGGGGCTGCGGGTCTGGGCGGTGGATCCCGGGGACATGGCCACGGACCTGTACGCGGCGGCCGCACCGGACGATCACGATCCGCGACCGGCGCCGACGACGGTCGTGCCGGGGTTCCTGCGGCTGCTGGACGAGCGGCCGGCGAGCGGGCGGTACGGGGCTCCGGCTCTGGTGAACGGGGTCCGATGACGCCGGCCGTGCGGATACCGGAGGAGTTGTCGGCCCGGGTGCCGGTCGAGCAGCGGGAGCCCGGGCTGGACCGGGACGCCGTGCGGATGCTGGTGTCCCGGGGTGTCGAGGCGGCGCATCACACGTTCCGGGAGCTGCCGCGGCTGTTGCGGGCCGGGGATCTGCTCGTGGTCAACACCTCGGCCACGCTGGCGGCGGCCGTGGACGGGTGGATCGGGCACGCGCGCGTGGTGGTGCATTTCTCCACGCGCGGGGACGACGGCCGCTGGGCGGTGGAGCTGCGGGAGCCCGACGGGCGGGGCACCACGCGCGCGCGTGCGGGTGGGCCCGCGGGTACGCAGGTGTGCCTGCCGGGAGGCGGGGCGCTGGTTCTGGAGGAGCCGCTGAGCGGGCGGCTGTGGTGGGCGCGGGTCGCCGGGCCTGACGTGCCGGGGCTGCTACGGGAGCACGGGCGGCCCATTCGCTACGCCTATACGGAGCGGGACCAGCCGCTGTCCGTCTACCAGACGGTGTTCGCGGTGCCGTCTCCGGACGGGTCGGGCAGTGCGGAGATGCCGAGTGCGGCGCGGCCCTTCACGGCGCGGTTGGTGGCGGAGCTGGTGAGCCGGGGGGTGCAGTTCGCGCCGGTCACGCTGCACACGGGCGTGGCGTCGGCGGAGGTGCACGAGCCGCCGTATCCGGAGCGCTTCGCGGTGCCCGAGGCGTCGGCGCGGCTGATCAACGCCGCGAAGGCCGGTGGAGGCCGGGTCGTGGCGGTCGGGACGACGGCGGTGCGGGCCGTGGAGTCGGCGGTGGGCGCCGACGGGGTCGTACGCGCGCGTGCGGGATGGACGGATCTCGTCGTCACCCCGCAGCGCGGGGTGCGGGTGGTGGACGGGCTGCTGACCGGGCTGCACGAGCCGGAGGCCTCGCATCTGCTGATGCTGGAGGCGGTCGCCGGGCGGGAGGCGATCGAGCAGGGCTACGACGCTGCGCTCCAGGGCCGCTACCTGTGGCACGAGTTCGGGGACGTGCACCTCGTCCTGCCGTAGAAAGGGCTGTGGCGGACCTTCGGTCCTCTTTGCCTCATCGACGCGCCGGTCGGCCACTTCGGCCCGCTGCGGCAGTTCACCCTGGCCAACTCCCACCACCGCAGCCACACCGCGCAGACGCAGGCCCTGCACCGCTACCTACGCCGGCGCAACGCCAATCCCGCCATCCCGACATGCTCTCCGCCCAGCGCAATGCGCCCGCATCCGCATCCGCATCCGCATCAGCAGCGAGAAAGGCATCCGCTGGGGCCGACGCCCCTCGCCGCCGCAGCCTGACCGCTCAACCCGGTGGCCCGGAAACGATCACTGGGCAGCTCAGCCATGGGCCACGCTTGTCGGGCCGGGAGGCGGTGGGACAGGGTCAGCCGATGTCACGGACGTGGTAGGGAGTATGCCTTTGTCCCCCGTGCCCGGTGCCGCTTTGCGTACGACCAGGTCACCGAGGTCATCAAGGCCGGGATGGCGAACAGCGGGGCGAAAGCGAAGCCCCAGACGGTCTGTGCCGTACCGCTCGACATGTACGTCTGGCTCTCGGCGGTGAAAGCGACCACGAGTTGCCACAGTGCCACCAGGACCAGGACGCCCGAGGCGGACCAGGCCAGCGGGGCGAGGACCCTGGGGTGCAGCGGCCTCCACCGGTCGCTGACCAGCAACAGCGGAAACAGAGCGGCCAGCTCGGTGAGGACGGAGAGGCCGACGACGTATGCGATGCCCCAGCCGGGGATGTCGAAGACGTCGCGCAGCACCTGGTCGCTGTAGCCCACATGGACACCGGACGCCATGGCGATGCGCCACAGGCCGGACGGGACGGCACACAGAGCGATGGCGTGGGCGGCGCGGCGAGCCCAGGCAGGCGCAGGTGTTGAGGCGGGGTGAGGGGCGGTCGCTGTCGTCATGACGTACATGCTGGCCCTGGACATGGCAGCCACGCTTCGTCCGCTACGGCGGACCGTATCCGCCCTGCGGATGAGGACGCACCCGCTGAGGGAGGACCTGAGGAGGGCTCAATCGCCGCACAAGCCGGGTTATCCAACCGTCCGGCGATCTGCTGGGCGACCTGGCCGGCGTCGACGAGGTCCTCGCCCTGAGCGCGATCCCGGTCAGCCGGCCGCGCTGGAGACCGGCGGCGTCCATCAGCTGGCAGTCCACGGCGCGCAGATCGGCGTACGGTCACGGACTCGGGCAGGGAGCGGGGGACGGCGGGGCGGGGGTCGATGCCGCGGGCCCGGTCGGTGGCCAGGCGTCCGGCGCGGCCGCCCAGCAGGCGCTGCACGGTGGCGGCCGGGACGGCGGCGACCAAGCCGACGCTGGGGATGCCGTAGTCGCGCAAGGCGTCGGCCTGGCGGGGTCCGATGCCGTGCAGGGCGTCGACGGGCAGCGGAGCGAGCCATGCGCCGACCTGGTCGAGGGCGATGGCGAGGACGCCGCCGGGTGGATCGCGTCTGTCTCATGCGGGCCGGAGTCAGCCCGACCGCTTCCACTGGGCGAATGCGGAGACGGTGGGATAACCCGCCCCCACCAAACAGGGGGGAATTACCCGCTCCGTCGTCACTCTCCGGGGTCACACTGACCGAAAGCCTTCGACCAGGGCTCGATCAGTGCATCTCACGCGGCCGGCCATCACTTCTCAGTCAGGTTCAGACCCAGCGGAGATTGACACAGCGAGCGCTCACCAGCCGTTGAATGCGAACCCAGACCGGCACAGCTTGTCCCAGAGCAGAGAGACGGCCCGTACATCGTCCGCACCCGGCAGTCGGCACAGCCCGGGCGAGAGCGAGTTGCGTAACCGAGCGAGGCGGAGTTGTACGAGCGGGCCACCGAGCAGGGCCGTGCGGTCGCGCGTATCTCCGGACTTTGACCCAAGACCGTGGGTGCCGTCGGTCGTGCTTCGACCGATGAAGTCCCCCAGCCGGAGCTCCTGGCACCCCAAACACGCTCAAGCGCCGTGGCAGGTTCCTCACGCTGAGCATCGCTTGTGCAACCAGCGGTGAGACCGCGTCCCTGCCGATGTGAGCCCGCGCATAGGACCCACGTCACGTACGAAAGGGCGTAGGAGACAAAGCCCCACCTTTTGAGCGGCGCATACAGTCCAGTCTGCACCGATTTGCCCCTCCCTGATCCACTATCGGGCATCGTACGTCACACCTTTGCCACGCTATTTTGCGGCCGCTAAGAATTGCTCTCGTCGCTCAGCGCCGTGGGTTCACCTCCGCGGCGTTCGTGTCGGAAACACACCGAGTCCAACGCCGGACGCCGAGCGACTCCCGCGCTATTCGAAGAGGTCCACACCACCATGCCCAAGAACATCTTCAGCCGTGGCCGTAGTCGTACCCTGACCCGTCACCACAAGATCGCCATGGCGGGTGTCGCCACCCTCGGCGCCGCCGCCATCGGTCTCTCCGCGGTGCCGAGCGGTGCGTCGACCAAGACCACGACCGAGGCCGCTCAGCCGGCTGCGGTGGCGTTCAGCACCGAGCAGATCAAGGACGTCAAGGCCAGCGTCACCGACCAGATGGCCGGTGCCACGGTGAAGGCGGAGCAGATCGCGGCGAAGAAGAAGGCCGACGCCGCTGCCGCCGCCAAGAAGAAGGCCGCCGCCGAGGCGGCGAAGAAGAAGGCCGAGGCCGCGCGCAAGGCCAAGGAGGCCGCGAGCCGGGACGCCAAGCGCGCCCAGGTCAAGAAGGCCGCCGCGAAGACCTACCCGAACAACCTCGACGGCTGGATCCGCGAGTCGCTCGACGTCATGAAGAAGCACGGCATCCCCGGCTCCTACGACGGCATCAAGCGCAACATCATCCGGGAGTCCTCGGGTAACCCGAAGGCGATCAACAACTGGGACATCAACGCCATCAACGGCGTCCCGTCGAAGGGCCTGCTCCAGGTCATCCCGCCGACCTTCAAGGCCTACCACGTCCCCGGCACCTCCTGGGACATCTACAACCCGGTCGCCAACATCACCGCCGCCTGCAACTACGCGGCCGACAAGTACGGCTCCATGGACAACGTCTTCGGCGCGTACTGAGGCCGGCGCGGACCTCTGCTCGCTGGACCGAACGCCGAAGGGCGGCACTCCCCTGACGGAGTGCCGCCCTTCGGGCGTCGTGAAGCGTGACTGCTCGCGCACGACTACTTGCGCATGACCTCGGGCTCGTGGCGGCGCAGGAAGCGGGCCACGAAGAAGCCGCAGATCACGCCGAGGGCGAGGAGCGCGCCCATGTCCATGGCCCAGGCGGCGGCCGTGTGCTCCCACAGCGGGTCGGTGTCGCCGGCCGTCTCGGGCGGGCTGATCTTGTTGAAGTCCAGCGTGGCGCCGGAGGCGGCGACCGCCCAGCGCGACGGCATCAGGAACGAGAACTGGTTGACACCGATCGAGCCGTGCAGCGTGAACAGGCAGCCGGTGAAGACGACCTGGATGATCGCGAACATCACCAGCAGCGGCATGGTCTTCTCGGCGGTCTTCACCAGCGACGAGATGATCAGGCCGAACATCATCGAGGTGAAGCCCAGGGCCATGATCGGCACGGACAGCTCCAGCAGCGTGGCGCTGCCGAAGACCAGGCCCTCCTCGGGGATCTCCCGGCTGGAGAAGCCGATGACGCCGACCAGCAGGCCCTGCAGCACGGTGATCATGCCGAGCACGAACACCTTCGACATCAGGTACGCCGAGCGCGACAGGCCGGTCGCGCGCTCCCGCTCGTAGATGACCCGTTCCTTGATCAGCTCGCGGACCGAGTTCGCCGCGCCCGCGAAGCAGGCGCCGACCGCGAGGATCAGCAGGACCGTGGTGGCCGTGCCGTTCGGGATGATGCGGCCGGTCTGGGGGTTGGGCGGGTTGGGCAGCAGGCCCCGGTCCGCGTCGATGAGCAGGCTCACCGCGCCGAGCACGGCCGGCAGGATCACCATCAGGGCGAGGAAGCCCTTGTCGGACACGATCACCGAGACGTAGCGCCGCACCAGCGTGACGAACTGGGACATCCAGCCCTGCGGCTTCGGCGGCTTCATCGCCTGCATGGGCGCAACCTGTACGGACTGCGGCGCCACCGCGTCGATGTCCGCGGCGTACATCTGGTAGTGCTGCGAGCCCTTCCAGCGGCCCGCCCAGTCGTAGTCGCGGTAGTTCTCGAAGGCGGAGAAGACGTCGGCCCAGGTGTCGTAGCCGAAGAAGTTCAGCGCCTCCTCCGGCGGGCCGAAGTAGGCCACCGCGCCGCCGGGCGCCATCACCAGCAGCTTGTCGCACAGCGCCAGCTCCGCCACGGAGTGGGTGACGACGAGGACCGTACGGCCGTCGTCCGCCAGGCCGCGCAGCAGCTGCATGACGTCGCGGTCCATGCCCGGGTCGAGGCCGGAGGTCGGCTCGTCCAGGAAGATCAGCGACGGCTTGGTGAGCAGCTCCAGGGCCACGGAGACGCGCTTGCGCTGGCCACCGGAGAGGGAGGTGACCTTCTTCTCCTTGTGGATGTCCAGCTTCAGCTCGCGCAGCACCTCGTCGATACGGGCGTCGCGCTCGGCGGCCGTGGTGTCGGCCGGGAAGCGGAGCTTGGCCGCGTACTTGAGGGCCTTCTTGACGGTCAGTTCCTTGTGCAGGATGTCGTCCTGCGGGACCAGACCGATGCGCTGGCGCAGCTCGGCGAACTGCTTGTAGAGGTTGCGGTTGTCGTAGAGGACCTCGCCCTGGTCGGCCGGGCGGTAGCCGGTGAGCGCCTTGAGCAGCGTGGACTTGCCGGAGCCGGACGGGCCGATCACCGCGATCAGCGACTTCTCCGGGACGCCGAAGGAGACGTCCTTGAGGATCTGCTTGCCGCCGTCGACCGTGACGGTCAGGTGGCGGGCGGAGAAGGACACCTCACCGGTGTCGACGAACTCCTCCAGCCGGTCGCCGACGATCCGGAACGTCGAGTGGCCGACGCCGACGACGTCGGCCGGCCCGAGCAGCTGTGTGCCGCCCTTGGGAATCGGCTGGCCGTTGACGTACGTGCCGTTGTGCGAGCCCAGGTCGCGGATCTCCATGCGGCCGTCGGGCGTCGAGTGGAACTCGGCGTGGTGCCGGGAGACCTGGAGGTCGGAGACGACCAGCTCGTTGTCCAGGGCACGGCCGATGCGCATCACGCGGCCGAGGGAGAACTGGTGGAACGTGGTCGGGCTGCGGTCGCCGTAGACCGGCGGCGCCCCCGCGACGCCGCCGGGGCTCTGCTGCTGCGGGACGTGTGCCGCGGGCTGCTGCTGTGGCTGCTGCCAGCCGGCCTGGGCCTGCTGCTGCGGGGCCTGGGGCTGCTGGTGGGGCGCCTGCTGGTGCGGGGCCTGCTGGGCCCAGCCCGGGTTCGCACCCTGCGCGGCGTACGGCTGCTGCTGGGGCTGGGCCTGCGGCGTGGCGACGGAGGCGGCGGCGCCCGAGAGGTTCAGGCGCGGCCCGTCGGTCGCGTTGCCCAGGTGCACAGCTGAACCGGGGCCGAGTTCCACGTGATGGATCCGCTGCCCCTGCACGAACGTGCCGTTGGTGCTGCCATGGTCCTCGATGACCCAACTGCGGCCGTTGAAGCTGACCGTGGCGTGACGCCAGGAGACCCTGGCGTCGTCGAAGACGACGTCCCCCTGCGGATCACGTCCGAGGGTGTATGACCTGGACGGATCGAGCGTCCAGGTACGTCCGTTTGATTCCAGTACGAGTTCCGGCACTCCATGCCCCACTGAGTTGTCCCCCGATTTACCCCCGACATGGGGAGTCTAGGGATGTCGAACATCGGGGGGAACTATTTCAGGAGCGGCCGCCTGACCGAAAGTCGGGCCTTGTGAAGACCGCGTTCGCAGGCATCAGCCGTTTCCGTTGACGGGGTTGAAAACCGGCCGGAGAGTGGTATTTCGACGCGAGGGGGACATGCGCGGTGTTCCCGCCACGCCGCGGGTCGGGGGGTCTGCCATGAGTGCCGGGACAGGTATCGAGACGGCGAGGGACGGCACGCGTGTGCCGTGGGGGGACGTGCTGATGTCCGCCGTCGCCGCCGTGAGCTGGGCGTTGATCGGGATGGCGGGCACGGCAGCGCTGGGTCTGCGGCTGCTGGAGGCGGACGCGGCGGGCTCGTTGGGGCCGATGACCGCGGCGGTGGTGACACTCGGGGCAGGTGGTTCGGTCACACCGTCCGGCGACGTGCCGGCGTTCGGCCTGTCGGGCGCCGGGGCCGACACGGCCATCGAGATCACGCCACTGGGGGTGAGCCTGGCCGGGGCGGTGCTGCTGTCCTACTTCTTCCTACGGTCCTTGCGAGCGGCGGGAGTTGTGATATCGGCGGCCGAACTCCTCGCGCGTGCGGGCGCGGTGGTCGCGCTGTTCGTGGCGATGCTGGGCGGGCTGGCCTGGGCGGGGCACGACGTCATCACGATCGACGGTGGCGCGCTGGGCCTGGACGACCTGACGGGCGGGGGCGATGGAGGTGGAGACGGCCTGGAGATTCCCGGGCTGGGGGACATCGGGGGGTTGCTGCCGGACCGGCTCGGCGACCTGGCCGACGCGCGGGCGGCGGTCGGTTTCACGGTCGACACCGCGCCCACCCTGCTCGGTGGGCTCGGCTGGTCGGCCGGGGTCCTCCTCATCGCCCTGCTGGCCTCGCGCCGCACGCCGCTGCCGCGGGGCTGGGAGGCCGTGCACCGGGTCGTACGGCCCGCCGTTTCCGCGGTGGTGACCGTGCTGCTGGTGGCGGTGGCGGCGGGGCTCGCAGCGGCGGCGTACGCGGCGACCGGCGACGACCATCCCCGGCGCATCGCCGGCGCGGCGCTGCTCGGGGCGCCGAACGGGGTGTGGCTGGGCATCCCGATCGGCCTGCTCGTGCCGTGGGACGGCCGGGCGACGGGTGAACTGGCCCGCCTTCTGCCCGACCCCCTCGACGACCTGCTCGCGGTCCGCTCCGACCAGCCGGTGACGCTGGGGCGGCTGGCCGAGTTGGACGGGCGGGTGTGGCTGCTGGGGGTGGCGGCGGCGTTGATGATGCTGCTGGCGGGTGTGCTGACGGCGGTGCGGACGCCGATGGGGAGCGTGTCAGGGGGTTCCGGAGGTGGAGGGGGTTCGGGTCCCCTCGGTTTCGCGGGACGGTGTGCAGTGCGGCTGGGGGCGGCGACCGCGTCGGCTCTGCCGCTGCTCGCCTGGCTGACGGACGTGTCCGTGACCGCCTCCCTGTCCGTGCTCGGCTTCGACGCGTTCGGCGCGGGCATCGAACTGCACGGGCACCTCGGCATGGCCCTGCTGCTGGGTGCGGTGTGGGGTGCGGGGACCGGGGCGGTGGGGGCGTTGCTGGCGTGGGCGAGCGGGGCCGCGGGGAGGGCGGCGACGGCTTTGGCCCGGGGGGAGGGGGTGGCCGGGGCCGGGCGCGCGGGACGGGAGGCCGGTACGGGACAGGCCGGGTACGACGCGAGTGCCGGGCCAGCCGTGCCCCGGGCCGGTACAGGGCAGGCCGGATACGACGTCGGCGCCGGGCGGTCCGGGGGCCGGGGCGGGTCCAGCGCCGGGCGGGCGTCGTCGTACGGGGAGGAAGCCGGGCCCTACGCGCCGGGAGCGCCGTACCGGCCGCCGAACCCGGCCACCAATCCGTACCTCCGGGGGCCGGACGAGCTGCGAGAGCCGGAGGACGCGCGGCCTGCCGAAGAGGAACGCCCCTCCGGTGGACCGCTGGAGCGCGGCCGGCAGGCCGGTGAGGATCGGCAGCGAGGGGAGGGCCGGCGTTCGCCAGGCGAGGCTCCCCGGCCACCGCACGAAGCCCGCTCGGGCAGTGACCGGGCTGCCTACCGGGACGGTGACGTGTACGGCGCGCCCACGATGGCGCGACCAGTCGGGCCGCCGCCGCGTGGGCCCCGGCAGCCGCCCGGCCCGAAGGGCGGGAACCGGCCGCCGGCCCGGCCGGACGACGGGCCGCCTCCGCCGCCCTCTCCTCCCCCGCCACCGCGGAAACCGCGTGGGGGGAAGTAACCCCCTGGGCGGAGCAGGGACGCGGTCCCCCGAGACGCAAGGTTCGCGCCACCCACGCGACACCCACTGTTCGCTGTCCGCCAGGCGGACCTCACGGGCGGTACGACCTGCCTGCCGGATACGGTGGAAGTACCATGAGCGCTTCGCAGACCTCGTCCTCCGACGTCCCCACCCTCCTTGTCAAGATCTTCGGCAAGGACAGCCCGGGCATCACGGCCGGCCTCTTCGACACCCTCGCCGCCTACTCCGTCGACGTCGTCGACATCGAGCAGGTCGTCACCCGTGGCCGGATGGTGCTGTGCGCGCTCGTGACCGAGCCGCCCCCGGGGCTCGAGGGTGATCTGCGGGCGACCGTCCACAGCTGGGCCGAGTCGATGAAGATGCAGGCGGAGATCATCTCCGGCCTCGGCGACAACCGGCCGCGCGGGCTGGGCCGCTCCCTGGTCACCGTGCTCGGGCACCCGCTCACCGCCGAGGCGACGGCTGCGATCGCCGCGCGGATCACGAAGACCGGCGGCAACATCGACCGTATCTTCCGGCTCGCCAAGTATCCCGTGACGGCCGTCGAGTTCGCCGTTTCCGGTGTGGAGACCGAGCCGCTGCGCACCGCCCTGGCGCCCGACGCGGCGAAGCTCGGCATCGACGTGGCGGTCGTCGCCGCCGGTCTGTACCGGCGCGCGCAGCGCCTGGTCGTCATGGACGTCGACTCGACGCTCATCCAGGACGAGGTCATCGAACTGTTCGCCGCGCACGCCGGCTGCGAGGACCAGGTCGCCGAGGTGACGGCGGCCGCGATGCGCGGTGAGCTGGACTTCGAGCAGTCCCTGCACGCGCGCGTGGCGCTGCTGGCGGGGCTCGACGCCTCGGTCGTGGACAAGGTGCGCAGCGAGGTGCGGCTGACGCCGGGCGCCCGCACCCTGATCCGTACGCTGAAGCGGCTCGGCTACCAAGTCGGCGTCGTCTCCGGCGGTTTCACCCAGGTCACCGACGATCTGAAGGAGCGGCTCGGGCTGGACTTCGCCCAGGCCAACACGCTGGAGATCGTCGACGGGAAGCTGACGGGCAAGGTCACGGGCGAGATCGTCGACCGTGCCGGCAAGGCCCGGCTGCTGCGCCGGTTCGCCGCCGAGGCGGGTGTGCCGCTGTCGCAGACCGTGGCGATCGGTGACGGCGCCAACGACCTCGACATGCTGAACGCGGCCGGTCTGGGCGTCGCCTTCAACGCCAAGCCGGTGGTGCGCCAGGCCGCGCACACCGCGGTGAACTTCCCCTTCCTGGACACCGTGCTGTACCTGCTGGGCATCACGCGCGAAGAGGTCGAGGCGGCGGACACCCACAACACGGTCTGAACCGGCGACACGAGCCTGAACCGGCGACACGGTCTGAAGCAGCCTGGGGGGCCCGGCACCGCACGGATGCCGGGCCCCCGGTCGCCGGGTCGGTCACTCGGTCGGTGCCCAGTAGTCCAGCAGCGTGGCCACGCCCGGCTCCAGGCTCTTCCACGAGCCGGTGAAGGACAGGACGGCGAAGGCGGCGGCCGGGAAGCCGCGGCGGGTCATCCGGTCGCGGGCGTCGCCCTCGGCCGTGCCCGCCAGGATGTCGGCGAGGCCCTGGATGCCCGGGTTGTGGCCGATCATGAGGATGTTCTGCGCGTCGTCGGGGGTCTCGTTGAGCACAGCGATCAGTTCGCCCGGCGAGGCCTCGTAGAGCCGCTCCTCGTAGACGGTTTTCGGTCGCTGCGGGAACTCCTGGACAGCGAGCTTCCAGGTCTCCCGGGTCCGGACCGCGGTGGAGCACAGGGCCAGGTCGAAGGGGATGCCGGTGTCGGCCAGCCTGCGCCCGGCCTCCGCCGCTTCTTTTCGGCCCCGGTCGGCGAGCGGACGCTCATGATCGCTCACCTGTGGCCAGTCGGCTTTCGCATGGCGGAAGAGGACAATCCTGCGGGGTTCTGCGACGCTCATAAGATCCAGCTTCGCACGAAACAGGCCATGGGGCGCAGGGAGTTGACCACGGGATTCGGCCGTGCTCAGCGAGTTGTCAGCTGCTGGACCCGTTCCAAGAGGTGGGTGATCACCGGGTCACCGGTGGCCGCCTGGGCGTCGGACGGGTTCAGGATCAGCACGAGCAGCGCGACGAAGGCGAGCGTGGGCAGGGCGAGGGCCCACCAGGGCAGCCGGCCGTCGGCGCCGACCCGGGTCGCCGGGTGGGGTCGGGTGTGCGTAGGAGCCGGCATGGGTGCCCTCCGCTCTTCGAATGGTCCGTGGCCCGCGTCTCGCGGTCACACGTCGAAGTTACGGAATCAGCGGCCGCCACCCCATCCGGTGATCCACCCACTTGACCCTGACCCTCGCCCCCTAGGGGACAGGGGGGTTAGCCCCACCATGGGCCGGGCGGGGGCCGGTCGTCATGGGCCGGGCTGGGGCCGGTCATGGCGAGGCGATGGTCGCGATGATGCCGATGATGATGAAGATCGCGAAGAAGGCGCCGAAGACGAGCAGCATCTTCTTCTGACCGTGCTGGGGATTCGGGTCGAGCACTGGCATGGGGCAAGTCTCGCACCTGTCCCGGGCGCCTGACGCCCGGGGGTGACCCGAAGACCCCGAGGCGGGGCTCAGCGGGCCGCCTCGTCCTCCACCGTGCGGTCCCGGCCCGCCAGGAATCCGACCGCCATCTGCGGGATCATCAGGGCGCTCATCAGCGCGATCGGCAGTCCCCAGCCGCCGCTGTGCTGATAGAGGACACCCACCAGGAGCGGCCCCGGGATGGAGATCAGGTAGCCGGTGCTCTGCGCGAACGCCGAGAGCTGGGCCACGCCCGGGCCGGTCCTGGCCCGCATGCCGACCATGGTCAGGGCGAGCGGGAAGGCGCAGTTGGAGACGCCGAGCAGCAGGGCCCAGGCCAAGGCGCCGGCGGCCGGGGCGAGGTACAGCCCGGCGTAGCCGGCGAGGCCGCAGACGCCCAGGGCGAGCACGATCGGGCCCTGGTGCGGCAGCCGCGTGGCCAGGCGCGGTATGACGAAGGCCAGGGGCACGCCCATCACCATGGTGACCGCGAGCAGGAGCCCCGCGGTGCCCGCGGGCACACCGGCGTCCCGGAAGATCTGCGCCATCCAGCCCATGGTGATGTAGGCGGCGGTGGCCTGGAGCCCGAAAAAGACGGCCAGGGCCCAGGCGGTACGGCTCCGCGTGATCCGCAGCTGCGGGGCCTCCTCGGGGGCGGATCCGGTGGCAGCCGACCCCGGCGCCTCCCTGTCCCCCGCCGGCCGGTCGCCGTCGTCGGCCTCCGGGCCTACGGCCGCCTTCTCCAGCCCGGTCTCCGGGCCCCCGGCCGCCTTCTCCAGCCCGGCCTCCAGATCCATGGCCCGCTCCCCCACCGCGGGATGCGTGCCCCGGCTCTGCTCCCCCGGCCTAGGCGCCACCACACGGGCCCGCTCCCCCTGCCCAGCCGCGCCCCCGGCCCGTCCCCCCGGCCCGGACGCCCCTGCCCCCGTCGCGCGCCCCCGTACGAACGGCAGCCACGGCAGGACCGCCGCCCCGGCCAGGCCGGCCCACAGCGCCAGGCCCGAGTGCCAGCTGCCGCCCAGGGCGTCGGTCAGGGGCACCGTGACCTCGGCGGCGAGGGCCGTGCCCAGGGCGAGCGCCATGGAGTACAGGCCGGTCATGGAGCCGACGCGGTCGGGGAACCAGTGCTTGACGATGACCGGCATCAGGACGTTGCTGACCGCGATGCCCATGAGGGCGAGGGCGCTGCCGGCCAGGAAGCCGGCCGCGCCGCCGGTGTACGGCCGGATCGCCAGGCCGGTGGCGATGGCGGCCATGCCGGCGCACATCACGGCGCCGGATCCGAAGCGGCGGGCGAGCCGCGGGGCCATGACGCCGAAGACGGCGAAGCACAGCGGCGGCACGGAGGTGAGCAGCCCGGCCACGCTGCCGCTCATGCCGAGCCCGTCGCGGACCTCCTCCAAGAGGGCGCCGAGACTGGTGATGGCGGGTCGGAGGTTCAGCGCGGACAGCACGATGCCGAGGACGAGCAACCGCGTCGTCCACGCGCGCGTGGACGTACCGCCGGGTTCCCGGGGCTCGTGCGCGGCCGAGCTGCGTACGGTCGGGGGCGTCATCGTCCGGGTTTCCTCGCTAGCCATGGCGCCCATCATAGAATCATGGGATGATTGACAGTCCACTCCTTCTCCTCCCCGGCTGCCCTGGGGCACCCCGGTCGTGCGAAGGTGTGCCATGCCCCTGAGCCACCCCCGACGTTCGGCGCTCTCCGAGCAGGTCATCGCGGCCCTGCGGGCCCAGATCACCTCCGGCGAGTGGCCGGTCGGCTCCCGCATCCCGACCGAACCCGAACTGGTCGAGCAGCTGGGTGTCGCCCGCAACACGGTCCGCGAGGCCGTCCGCGCGCTCGCGCACAACGGCCTGCTGGACATCCGCCAGGGCTCCGGCACGTATGTCGTGGCGACGAGTGAGCTGGCGGGGGTGATGCAGCGGCGGTTCGCCGGTGCCGACCCCCGGCACATCGCCGAGCTGCGTTCCACGCTGGAGTCGTCCGCCGCCAGGCTGGCCGCGGAGCGGCGCACGGAGAAGGACCTCAAGCAGCTGGACGCGCTGCTGCGGCGGCGTGAGCAGGCCTGGGAGTCGGGTGACGCGGAGGCGTTCGTGACGGCGGACGCGACCTTCCACCTGGCCGTGGTGGCCGCCTCACACAACGACGTGATGACCGCCATGTACGCGGACCTGGGCGAGGTGCTGCGGGACTGGCTGCGCGAGGACGTCGGCGAGGAGCTGACGCCGGAGACGTACATGGAGCACGCACGGCTGCTCGACGCGATCCGCGCGGGCGACGCGGCGCAGGCGGCGCAGGAGGCCGCCCGCTACCCGTTCCTGTGCCGCCTGGGCGGGCTCAGCTCGCCCGCCGGTGACTGATCCACGCCTCGCCGACTTCCTTCCAGCAGCGTCCCGTCAGCCGCACGGTCTGCGCGGGCCCGGCCTCCACCGGGGAACTGTCGGTGTCGATGTCCCACCAGCGGGCGCACTCGACGTGCAGGCTCACCCGGTCGACCGCCGGGTAGGGGTTGTGGCAGTACGCGGTCACGTGGGAGCCGGTGACGCGGATCCGGCACGCGGCGCCGAACGGCTCCGCCGACTCCTGCTCGGCTGCGGGCACGCGCGCGTGGGGCACCGCCTCGTACGCCAGGGTGATCAGGAGAGCGACAGCGGCCAGGGACAGTGAGGCCGTTCGGCGGGACAAGCGCACAAGGGGACCTCCTCGGCCGTGCTGGGGAGGGGATCGCGTGGTGAACGCGTACTCCAGAGTGCCCAGTTGTGGCCCGCCGCGCCCGGCCGGATGAGCCGAACGGGTGACGCCCCGCCCCCGCGTGGTGCGGGAGACGGGGCGTCGACGGCGATCGGGAGATCAGGCTCCGATGGCGTGCAGACCGCCGTCCACGTGGATGATCTCGCCCGTGGTCTTCGGGAACCAGTCGCTCAGCAGCGCGACGACACCCTTGCCTGCCGGCTCGGGGTCCTTGAGGTCCCACTCCAGCGGGGCGCGGGTGTCCCAGACGGAGGCCAGCTCGCCGAAGCCCGGGATGGACTTGGCGGCCATGGAGCCGAGCGGGCCGGCCGAGATCAGGTTGCAGCGGATGTTCTGCTTGCCCAGGTCACGAGCCATGTAGCGGCTGGTGGCCTCCAGGGCGGCCTTGGCCGGGCCCATCCAGTCGTACTGCGGCCAGGCGAACTGCGCGTCGAAGGTCAGACCGACGACCGAGCCGCCGTTCTGCATCAGCGGCAGACAGGCCATGGTCAGCGACTTCAGGGAGTACGCCGAGACGTGCATGGCTGTGGCGACCGACTCGAACGGCGTGTTCAGGAAGTTGCCGCCGAGGGCGTCCTGCGGGGCGAAGCCGATGGAGTGCACGACACCGTCGAGGCCGCCGAGCTCCTCGCCGACGACGTCGGCCAGGCGCCCGAGGTGCTCGTCGTTGGTCACGTCGAGCTCGATGACCTTGACGGGCTTGGGGAGCTTCTTGGCGATGCGCTCGGTCAGCGTGGGCCGCGGGAACGCCGTGAGGATGACCTCGGCGCCCTGCTCCTGAGCCAGCTTGGCGGCGTGGAAGGCGATGGAGGCCTCCGTCAGCACACCGGTGATCAGGACGCGCTTGCCCTCGAGAATTCCGCTCATGGTGATCAGTGACCCATTCCCAGTCCGCCGTCAACGGGAATGACGGCTCCAGTGATGTACGAGGCGTCGTCCGAGGCGAGGAACCGCACCGCCGCGGCGATCTCCTCCGGCTGCGCGTACCGGCCGAGCGGCACCTGCGACACGATGCCGGCGCGCTGCTCGTCGGTGAGCACCTTGGTCATGTCGGTGTCGACGAAGCCGGGCGCGACGACGTTGAAGGTGATGTTGCGCGAGCCCAGCTCCCGGGCGAGGGACCGCGCGAAGCCGACCAGGCCGGCCTTGGAGGCGGCGTAGTTCGCCTGCCCCGCGGAGCCGAGGAGCCCGACGACCGACGAGATGAGGACGACGCGGCCCTTCTTGGCGCGCAGCATGCCGCGGTTGGCGCGCTTGACGACGCGGAAGGTGCCGGTGAGGTTGGTGTCGACGACCGAGGTGAAGTCCTCCTCGGACATGCGCATCAGGAGCTGGTCCTTGGTGATGCCGGCGTTGGCGACGAGGACCTCGACGGGGCCGTGGGCCTCCTCGATCTCCTTGTAGGCCTGCTCCACCTGCTCGGCGTCGGTGATGTCGCACTTGACGGCCAGGCAGCCCAATTCCGTCAGGGCCGCCGGCGGCTCACCCGAGCGGTACGTGATGGCGACCTTGTCGCCGGCATCGGCGAAAGCGCGGGCGATGGCGAGGCCGATGCCCCGGTTGCCTCCGGTGACGAGAACCGAGCGGCTCAACGGATCACCCTTTCGATAGCGGTCTGAATACTCCGCCCGAGCGCCTGGACGACAGGCGGCGATGACAGGCGGCTTCCTCGAAAACCTATCGGTCCGGACACGCCCGCGGACAATCGAGCACCGACAGTGGCGTACGGGACTCACTGTCGGGTCCCTACAGAAAGCTACGCACCCGGGTCGGGAAACTCATGGCCCCCGCGCGGGATGAGACGACATGATCAGACCAGTCAACGACGTACGGCAACCACGGTCACCTCGACAGAAAGAGACGGCGGTGCCTCATACCATCGACGAGGCCTTCACGGCCCTCCCCCTACGCGCCCTCGCCGACGCGGCCCTCGCACGCGCGCGTGCGCTGGGCGCCGAGCACGCGGACTTCCGGTTCGAGCGGGTGCGAGGCGCCTCCTGGCGGTTCCGGGACGCCAAGCCCGCCGGGTCCTCGGACACCACCGACCTCGGGTACGCGGTGCGCGTCGTGCACGGGGGTACGTGGGGTTTCGCGTCCGGTGTCGACCTCAGCATGGACGCCGCCGCCAAGGTCGCCGGGCAGGCGGTGGCCATGGCCAAGCTGTCCGCGCAGGTGATCAAGGCGGCCGGGTCGGACGAGCGGGTGGAGCTGGCCGACGAGCCGGTGCACGCCGAGAAGTCGTGGGTCTCGTCGTACGAGATCGATCCGTTCACGGTGCCCGACGAGGAGAAGGCCGGGCTGATCGCGGAGTGGAGCGCGCGGCTGCTGGCGGCCGACGGGGTCGACCACGTGGACGCCTCGCTGCTCACCGTCCACGAGAACAAGTTCTACGCCGACACCGCCGGGACCATCACCACGCAGCAGCGGGTGCGGCTGCACCCGGTGTTCAACGCGGTGTCGGTGGACGAGTCGAGCGGCGAGTTCGACTCGATGCGCACCCTCGCGCCGCCCGTGGGACGCGGCTGGGAGTACCTGCGGGGCACCGGCTGGGACTGGGAGGGCGAGCTGGAGCAGATCCCCGAACTCCTCGCCGAGAAGATGCGCGCGCCGAGCGTCGAGGCGGGCCTGTACGACCTGGTCGTCGACCCGTCCAACCTGTGGCTGACCATCCACGAGTCCATCGGGCACGCCACCGAGCTGGACCGGGCGCTCGGCTACGAGGCGGCCTACGCCGGCACCTCGTTCGCCACGTTCGACCAGCTGAACAAGCTGCGCTACGGCTCGGAGCTGATGAACGTCACCGGCGACCGCACCGCCGAGCACGGCCTCGCCACCGTCGGGTACGACGACGAGGGCGTCGCGGCGCAGTCCTGGGACCTGGTGAAGGACGGCACGCTCGTCGGCTACCAGCTCGACCGGCGGATCGCGAAGCTGACCGGCTTCGAGCGGTCCAACGGATGCGCCTACGCCGACTCCCCCGGGCACGTGCCGGTGCAGCGCATGGCCAACGTGTCGTTGCGGCCGGACCCGGCCGGGATGTCCACCGAGGATCTGATCGGGGGCGTGGAGCGGGGCATCTACGTCGTAGGCGACCGGTCCTGGTCGATCGACATGCAGCGGTACAACTTCCAGTTCACGGGTCAGCGCTTCTACCGGATCGAGAACGGGCGGCTGGCCGGGCAGCTGCGGGACGTGGCCTACCAGGCGACGACGACCGACTTCTGGGGCTCGATGGCCGCCGTCGGCGGTCCGCAGACCTACGTCCTGGGCGGCGCCTTCAACTGCGGCAAGGCCCAGCCGGGCCAGGTCGCGGCCGTGTCGCACGGCTGCCCGTCGGCCCTCTTCAAGGGCGTCAACATCCTCAACACGACCCAGGAGGCCGGTCGATGAACGTCAGCTGCGGGATCGGCTGGGGGTCCGGGGGTTATCCCCCGGGAAAGCACAGTTTCAACACGACCCAGGAGGCCGGTCGATGAGCGCGCGCACCAGCAAGCCGCACGAGGTCGTCGAGCGCGCCCTCGAACTGTCCCGGGCGGACGCCTGTGTCGTCATCGCCGACGAGCGGTCCACCGCCAACCTGCGCTGGGCGGGCAACGCCCTGACCACGAACGGCGTCACGCGCGGGCGCACCCTCACCGTGATCGCCACCGTCGGCGGCAAGGAGGGCACGGCCTCGGGGGTCGTGTCACGGTCCGCCGTGACGGCCGACGAGCTGGAGCCCCTGGTGCGGGCCGCCGAGGCCGCAGCGCGCGGCGCCGGGCCCGCCGAGGACGCGCAGCCGCTCGTCACGGGTGTGGCGCAGGCACCGGAGTTCACGGAGGCGCCCGCCGAGACCTCCTCCGCGGTGTTCGCCGACTTCGCTCCGGCGCTCGGCGAGGCCTTCGCACGCGCGCGTGCGGGCGGCCGTGAGCTGTACGGCTTCGCCAACCACGAACTGGTGTCGACGTACATGGGGACGTCCACGGGGCTGCGGCTGCGGCACGACCAGCCGAACGGGACGCTGGAACTGAACGCCAAGTCGCCGGACCGGACCCGGTCCGCCTGGGCCGGCCGCTCCACGCGGGACTTCAAGGACGTCGACCCGGCGGCGCTGGACGCGGAGCTGGCCGTGCGCCTCGGGTGGGCGGAGCGGCGCGTGGAGCTGCCCGCGGGCCGGTACGAGACGCTGCTGCCGCCGACGGCCGTCGCGGACCTGCTGATCTACCAGATGTGGTCGGCGTCGGGCCGGGACGCGGTGGAGGGCCGCACGGTGTTCTCCAAGCCGGGCGGCGGTACACGGGTCGGCGAGAAGCTGACCGACCTGCCGCTGACGCTGCGCAGCGACCCGAACGAGCCCGGCCTGGAGTCGGCGCCCTTCGTGATCGCGCACTCCTCCGGGGGCGACCAGTCGGTGTTCGACAACGGGCTGCCGCTCGCGCCCACCGAGTGGATGAGCCGGGGCGAGCTGCGGCACCTGACGACCAGCCGCCACAGCGCGGGCCTGACCGGGCTGCCCGTGGCGCCGGGCATCGACAACATCATCCTGGACGGGGGCGAGGACCGCTCCCTGGACGAGATGGTCGCGAGCACCGAACGCGGGCTGCTGCTGACCTGCCTGTGGTACATCCGGGAGGTCGATCCGGCGACGCTGCTGCTCACCGGTCTGACCCGGGACGGCGTCTACCTGGTCGAGAACGGCGAGGTCACCGGCGAGGTAAACAACTTCCGGTTCAACGAGTCGCCGGTGGGGCTGCTGGGGCGGGCCACGGAGGCCGGGCGGACCGAGAAGACGCTGCCCAGGGAGTGGAGCGACTGGTTCACCAGGGCGGCGATGCCGGCACTGCGGGTCCCGGATTTCAATATGAGCTCTGTCAGTCAGGGCGTATAACCTCGTAGTCGGCTGTCACCCGACTGCCCGAAGATCATCGAGGAGACACGAGAACCGTGACGGACATCGTCGACGAGCTGAAGTGGCGCGGGCTGTTCGCCCTGTCCACTGACGAGGACGCTTTGCGCAAGGCGCTCGCGGACGGTCCCGTCACGTTCTATTGCGGCTTCGACCCGACGGCGCCGTCCCTGCACGTGGGGCACCTGGTGCAGGTGCTCACCGTGCGCCGGCTCCAGCAGGCCGGTCACCGGCCGCTGGCGCTGGTCGGCGGTGCCACGGGCCTGATCGGCGACCCGCGCCCGACAGCGGAGCGCACGCTGAACGACCCGGAGACGGTCGCCGGCTGGGTCGGCAAGCTGCGCTCCCAGATCGAGCCGTTCCTGTCCTTCGAGGGCGAGAACGCGGCCGTCATGGTCAACAACCTCGACTGGACGGAGAACCTCTCCGCGATCGAGTTCCTGCGGGACATCGGCAAGCACTTCCGCGTCAACAAGATGCTGACCAAGGACTCCGTCGCCCGGCGCCTGGAGTCCTCCGAGGGCATCAGCTACACGGAGTTCAGCTACCAGATCCTCCAGGGCATGGACTTCCTCCAGCTGTACCGGAGGTACGGCTGCACGCTCCAGCAGGGCGGCAGCGACCAGTGGGGCAACCTCACCGCGGGTCTGGACCTGATCCACCGGCTGGAGCCGGACGCCGCGGTGCACGCGATGGCAACGCCGCTGATGACCAAGGCGGACGGCACCAAGTTCGGCAAGACCGAGGGCGGCGCCGTCTGGCTCGACCCGGAGATGACGACGCCGTACGCGTTCTACCAGTTCTGGCTGAACGTGGACGACCGGGACATCTCCAAGTACATGCGCATCCTCTCCTTCCGCTCCCGCGCGGAGCTGGAGGAGCTGGAGAAGCAGACCGAGGAGCGTCCGCAGGCCCGGGCCGCGCAGCGGGCGCTGGCCGAGGAGCTGACGACGCTGGTGCACGGCGCCGACCAGACGGCCGCCGTGATCGCCGCGTCCAAGGCCCTCTTCGGGCAGGGCGAGCTGGCGGAGCTCGACGAGCGGACGCTGGCCGCGGCCCTGTCGGAGGTACCGCACATCCAGGTCGCCGAGCTCGGTCCGGTCGTCGACCTGTTCGCCGAGGTCGGCCTGGTGGCCAGCAAGTCGGCCGCGCGCCGCACGGTCAAGGAGGGCGGCGCCTACGTGAACAACGTCAAGGTCGTCGGCGAGGACGCGGTCCCCGCCAAGGAGGACCTGCTGCACGGCCGCTGGCTGGTGCTGCGCCGGGGCAAGAAGAACCTGGCGGCGGTGGAGGTCACCGGCACCTGAGGGTGCGAGCGAGGGGGCGGTCCGCGGTGACGGAGCCCGCCCCTTGCGCGGTGGTGCCCGTTATGCCCTTCGTCTGTTTCCCCGGACCGCCGTGTACGCCATGTCGCCGATGGCGACGAGGACGACCGCGGCCGCCAGCTGGAACACGTGCCGCCACCAGTCGATGCCCGCGGTGGCGTCCACACCCGCCGCCCGAGCTATGGCGTTGCCTCCGATGGCGCCGAGCATGCCCAGAATGACGGTCAGCCACAGGGGGACGTGCTGCTTGCCCGGAATGATCGCCTTGGCGAGCAGACCGAGTACCAGTCCCACGATGATCGCCCACAACCACCCCATCGCTGCCTCCTCGTACGGCTTGACGTGAGCACTACGCCCAGTGTCGGCCCAGGTGCCCTACGCCGCATGCCGGGGGCGGCCATACGCGGCACGGACCAGTCCGTTCGCCCGGACCGGACCGGCCCCGGTCTCGTAGCCGACGCAGGCGCGGCGTAACGTGGAAGCTGTCCCGGCCAGGCTCCCCGACCGGCCGAGGACGGCTACGGGGCGGGGAGATCCGATACGGGCGGATGGTGGAATGCGATGCGGAAGCAGCATGGCGACGGACATGCCCAGGTGTTCCGGATCACCGGCGCCCGGGCCGGACTCCAGGAAGACGTCCGCGGGCGGCAGCGCCGGTACGTGATCTCGATGACGGTCCGCACGATCTCCGTGATCCTCGCGGCCACCCTGTGGAACGTCGAACGGCACGTCGCCGTCGTGGCGTTGGTGCTCGGGCTGGTGCTGCCGTACATCGCGGTGGTGATCGCGAACGCCGGGCGGGAGAACGCGCCATCGCTGCCGTCGACGTTCGTCGTGCCGCCGGTGCGGCCGATGATCGCGCCGTCGGGGACGCAGGACGGCCCCGCGGAACCCATGGCGGAAGACGCCGTGTCCGGGACGGTACCGGGGGCACGGACCGAGTCGCCGGAGCGGTAGGGCGCTCGCGGGCGCTCACAAACGGAAGTCATCTCCCCGCCAAGCTCAAGAAAAGCTCAGATCAATCATGCTGTTCAGGTGCCGGGCCCGGGGTTACCCGTGACATACTTCGTACGCGCTCCGCATCCCCCGTCGGAGCGACGGACCGACGCCGGGCAGCTCCCCCCGTGGCTGCTCGGCGTCGCCTTTTCTGTGTGCAGTGGTGAGACGAAGCTGTGAGTGACGAGACGCCCATCTGTTCCGCGAAGGGCTGCCGCGCGGCTGCCGTGTGGGTGCTGGCGTGGAACAACCCGAAGATCCATACGCCGGAGCGGCGCAAGACGTGGCTGGCCTGTGAGGAGCATCGCGAGCATCTGTCGCAGTTCCTCGGGGTGCGGGGGTTCTTGAAGGACGTGGTCCCGCTGAAGGAATGGGAGTCCTCGCAGACCCCCTAGCCGCCGATCGCCGACATGGGCCGGTCCGGCTGGACGAACGTCGGGTCGTCCAGGCCCGCTCCCGCCTTCTTGCCCCACATGGCCAGGCGCCAGATGCGGGCGATCTCCTCGTCGGGGGCGCCCGAGCGCAGGGCGGCGCGCAGGTCGGTCTCCTCGCGGGCGAACAGGCACGTGCGTACCTGTCCGTCGGCGGTGAGGCGGGTGCGGTCGCAGGCCGCGCAGAAGGGGCGGGTGACGGAGGCGATCACGCCGACGACATGGGGGCCGCCGTCGACCAGCCAGCGCTCCGCCGGTGCCGAGCCGCGTGCCTCGTCGCCCTCGGCGGTCAGCTCGAAGCGGGCGCGCAGGGACGTCAGGATGTCCCCGGCGGTGATCATGCCGTCGCGCTTCCAGCCGTGCTGGGCGTCCAGGGGCATCTGCTCGATGAAGCGCAGCTCGTAGTCGTGCTCCACGGCCCAGGCGAGGAGGTCGGGGGCCTCGTCGTCGTTGAGCCCCGGCATCAGGACCGAGTTGACCTTGACCGGGGTCAGGCCAGCGTCGCGCGCGGCGTGCAGGCCCTCGATGACGTCCTTGTGGCGGTCACGGCGGGTGAGGGTCTTGAAGACGTCCGGGCGGAGCGTGTCGAGGGAGACGTTGACCCGGTCCAGGCCTGCCGCCTTCAGGGCGGCCGCCGTGCGCTTGAGGCCGATGCCGTTGGTCGTGAGGGACATCTGGGGGCGCGGTTCGAGGGCCGCGACGCGCTCGACGATGCCGACCAGGCCGGGGCGCAGCAGGGGCTCGCCGCCGGTGAAGCGGACCTCCTCGACGCCGAGGGACGTGACCGCGATGTCGATCAGGCGGACGATCTCGTCGTCCGTGAGCAGGTCCGGCTTGGCCAGCCACTGCAGGCCCTCCTCGGGCATGCAGTACGTACACCGCAGGTTGCACCGGTCGGTCAGCGAGACCCTCAGGTCGGTGGCCCTTCGGCCATAGGTGTCGATGAGCACGTGGGCCCCCTCCCTCGACGCGGATCGTGCGGCGCTCTCTCCGGCACCTGCGAGCCTACGTGACACCACTGACATCCCACAGACCCGATCCCACGACGTGGAACGCGGCCGCGCCGCAGGGACCTGGAGGTTCCTACGGCGCGGCCGCGTCAGGGGGTTCGTGCTCAGTGGGCGCCGGTGCCGGTCAGGGACCGGACCTCCAGCTCGGCGTACTTCTTGACGTCCGGCTCTTCCTTGGACAGGACCGTGCCGAGCCAGCCCATGAGGAAGCCGAACGGGATGGAGATGATGCCCGGGTTCTTCAGCGGGAACCAGGCGAAGTCGACCTCGGGGAACATCGCCTTGGGGTCGCCGGAGACGACGGGCGAGAACAGCACCAGGCCGACGGCGACGATCAGACCGCCGTAGATCGACCACAGGGCGCCCTGGGTGGTGAACCGCTTCCAGAACAGGCTGTAGAGGATCGTCGGCAGGTTGGCGGAGGCCGCGACCGCGAAGGCGAGCGCCACCAGGCCGGCCACGTTCAGGTCGCGGGCGAGGGCGCCCAGGCCGATGGAGACGACGCCGATGAAGACGGTCGCCCAGCGGGCCGCGCGGACCTCCTCGGCGCCGGACGCCTGCCCCTTGCGGATGACGTTGGCGTAGATGTCGTGCGCGAAGGAGGACGACGAGGCGAGGGTGAGGCCGGCGACGACGGCGAGGATCGTCGCGAAGGCCACCGCCGAGATGGTGGCGAGCAGGATCGCGCCCCAGGTCGAGTCCACGCCGCCGAGGTGCAGCGCGAGCAGGGGGGCCGCCGTGTTGCCGGACGGGTTGGACGCGATGATCTCTTCCTGCGAGATGAGCGCGGCGGCGCCGAAGCCGAGCGCGATCGTCATCAGGTAGAAGCCGCCGATGATGCCGATCGCCCAGTTCACGGACTTACGGGCGGCCTTGGCGTCGGGCACCGTGTAGAAGCGGATCAGGATGTGCGGCAGGCCGGCGGTGCCGAGCACCAGGGCGATGCCGAGGGAGACGAAGTCCAGCTTGGAGGTGCCGGTCGCGCCGTACTGGAGGCCGGGCTCCAGGAAGGCGGCGCCCTTGCCGCTGTTCTCGGCGGCCGTGCCGAGCAGGTCGGAGATGTTGAAGTTGAACTTCAGCAGCACCAGGAAGGTGATCAGGAGGGTGCCGCCGATCAGCAGCACGGCCTTGACCATCTGAACCCAGGTGGTGCCCTTCATGCCGCCGATGGAGACGTAGACGATCATCAGGAGGCCGACGAGGGCCACGATGAGGATCTTGCCGGCGTCGGAGGTGATGCCGAGCAGCAGCGAGACGAGGACGCCCGCGCCTGCCATCTGGGCGAGCAGGTAGAAGATCGACACGACGATCGTGGAGGTGCCGGCGGCGGTGCGGACCGGGCGCTGGCGCATGCGGTACGCGAGGACGTCGCCCATGGTGTAGCGGCCGGAGTTGCGCAGCGGCTCGGCCACCAGGAGAAGCGCGACCAGCCAGGCGACCAGGAAGCCGATGGAGTAGAGGAAGCCGTCGTAGCCGAAGATGGCGATCGCGCCCGCGATGCCGAGGAACGACGCGGCCGACATGTAGTCGCCGGAGACGGCGAGGCCGTTCTGGAAGGCGCTGAACTGGCGTCCGCCCGCGTAGAAGTCGGCGGCGTCCTTGGTCTGGCGGCCCGCCCAGATGGTGATGCCGAGTGTGGCCAGGACGAACAGCGCGAACAGGGTGATGATCAGCGGGCGGTGCTCGCTGGCCTCGTTCGCGGCGAGAAGGGTCTGCTGTGCGGGGCTCATGCGCCGCCCTCCATCCGGGACTTGATGGCCTCGGCCTTGGGGTCGAGATTCGCGGCGGCGTGCTTCGAGTACCACCAGGCGATGAGGAACGTGGTGACGAACTGGGCGACGCCGAAGACGAGGGCGACGTTGATGTTGCCGAACAGCTTGGTGCCCATGAAGCCGCCCGCGTAGTTCGACAGCAGGACGTACAGCAGGTACCAGGCGATGAAGGCGACGGTCAGCGGGAAGGCGAAGGAGCGGTAGGAGCGGCGCAGTTCACCGAACTCCGCGCTCTCCTGCACCTCGGTGAACTCCTCGGGTGAGGGGAGTTTGTGTTGCTCTTTCGAGGGGGGCGGTGCGTCGGTGGCCACGGAGCGTCTCCTCGCGATGACGGAAGCGGTTTTGAACAGGGACGGAGGCGAGTGTCCTCGCGCTCCTTGTCCAACGTCACGGCGGCACGCGAGAACCGGTTCAACCGCGCGGCGTTCTTTCCGAAGTCGTTTCGGCAAAACGTTGCTGGCCAGCGAGAGCGCGGGATAGCTTCACCCTGACCACCTCGTCATGTACCTGCCCGAGCACCACCTGTGCCTCGGGCCGGTTTCGTTTCCGGAGGATGTGGAAACCCCATGTCTCATCTGCGTTCCAGACGCCGGCTCGCCCTCGCCGTCCCCGTCGTGCTGTCCCTCACGGCCTCGCTGGGCTTCCTGCCCGCCGCCGCGTCGGCGGCCCCGCGCGCCGAGTCGGCCGCGCAGACGGCGGACGCGCCGAAGCTGGCGTACGTCGTCAACACCAAGGTGGACCGTCGCACGATCGCGTCGGTGAAGAAGGCGATCGGCGCGGCCGGCGGCTCGATCGTGGCCACGTACGAGCGGATCGGCGTGATCGTCGTCCACTCCTCGAACCCCGACTTCGCCAAGACCGTCCGCACGGTGCGCGGGGTCCAGTCGGCGGGCGCGACGCGGACGGCGCCGCTGACCGCCGCGGGGACCAAGGAGGAGGGCGCGGCCGAGTACCTGACGGCCGCCCAGGCCAAGCGCACCGAGGCCGCCTCGGCGCAGACGCCCGAGAGCGAGCCCCTCGAGGCCGACCAGTGGGATCTGCGCGCGATCGGCGCCGACCAGGCCGCGAAGATCAATCCGGGCAGTCGCAAGGTGACGGTCGCCGTGATCGACACCGGCGTGGACGACACCCACCCCGACATCGCCCCGAACTTCTCCGCGTCGCAGTCCGCCAACTGCGCCGGCGGCAAGCCCGACACCAGCCAGGGCGCCTGGCGGCCGTACACCCCGGAGGACTACCACGGCACGCACGTGGCCGGTGAGATCGCCGCCGCGCGCAACGGAATCGGCGTGGCGGGCGTCGCGCCTGGTGTGAAGGTCTCCAGCATCAACGTGACCGACCGGGCGAACGGTCTCTTCTACCCGGAGAACGTGGTCTGCGCCTTCGTGTTCGCCGCCGACCACGGCGTCGAGATCACGAACAACAGCTACTACGTCGATCCGTGGCTGTACAACTGCATGGACGATCCGGACCAGCGAGCCATCGTCGACGCGGTCAACAGGGCGCAGCTGTACGCACAGAAGAAGGGCACGCTCAACGTCGCCTCGGCGGGCAACTCCAACCACGACCTGGACGCGGACGCGATCCTCGACGACTCCAGCCCGAACGACACCACGCCCGTCGAGCGCACGATCGACCCGCACGAGTGCTTCGACGTGCCGACTCAGCTGCCGGGTGTCGTCACCGTCAGCGCGACCGGCGTCAACAGCGTCAAGTCGTACTACTCGACGTACGGCGAGGGCGTCGTCGACGTCGCGGCGCCGGGCGGCGACCGTCGCTACCAGATACCCGACACGCCCTCGAAGGACGGCCGCATCCTGTCCACCATGCCGAACGGCGGGTGGGGCTTCCTCCAGGGCACGTCGATGGCCGCCCCGCACGCCTCCGGTGTGGCCGCGCTGCTGAAGTCCAAGCACCCGGGGGCGTCCCCGGCCCAGCTCCAGGCACTGCTGAAGGCGCAGGCCGACCGGACCGCCTGCCCCGAGTCGTACGACCAGGACGGTGACGGCACGCAGGACGCGGTGTGCGAGGGCGGCAAGCGCGTCAATGGCTTCTACGGGTACGGCATCGTCAACGCGCTGCGCGCGGTCAAGTGACGCGCGCTTCCCAGACCTCCCGCACAGTCCGCCCGTACCGCGAACGAACTGGAGACACCATGACAGCGCCGCACGCGCGCTACCGCCGCGCCGTCGCGATCCCGGCCGGGATGGCCATGGCCACGGCCCTCGCGTTCCTGCCGAACACCTCCGCCACGGCCGCCGACGAGGCGCCCGCGGCGGTCTCGGCCGACGCGACCTCGCTCAGCTACGTCGTCAACGTCAAGCCGGGCCACGGCACTTCGGCGTACGTGAAGAAGGCCGTCGGTAAGGCCGGCGGCACGATCGTGACGTCGTACGACCAGATCGGCGTCATCGTCGTCCACTCCTCGAACCCCGACTTCGCCAAGACGATCCGCACGGTGCGCGGCGTGCAGTCGGCCGGTGCCACCCGTACGGCGCCGTTGCCGACGGCGGTGACGGCCGACCTGGGCGCGCCGAAGGTGCTGAGCGCGGCCGAGGTCGCCAGGGCCGAGGCTCCCGCCGGACAGGACCCGCTGGAGCCCCAGCAGTGGGACCTGCCCGCCATCAAGGCGGACAAGGCGCACGAGAAGTCGCTGGGCAGCGAGAAGGTCACGGTCGCCGTGATCGACACCGGCGTCGACGACACCCACCCCGACATCGCGCCCAACTTCGACCGCAAGGCGTCGGTCAACTGCGTGTCGGGCAAGCCGGACACGTCCGACGGGGCCTGGCGGCCGGGCGCGGCGGAGAGCCCGCACGGGACGCACGTGGCCGGTGAGATCGCCGCCGCGAAGAACGGCGTCGGCATGACCGGTGTCGCGCCCGGGGTGAAGGTCTCCGGCATCAAGGTGTCCAACCCGGACGGCTTCTTCTACACGGAGGCCGTCGTGTGCGGCTTCGTGTGGGCGGCCGAGCACGGCGTCGACGTGACGAACAACAGCTATTACACCGACCCCTGGTACTTCAACTGCAAGAACGACCCGGACCAGAAGGCGCTGCTGGACGCCGTCACCCGGGCCTCGCGGTACGCGGAGAAGAAGGGCGCGGTCAACGTCGCCGCGGCCGGCAACGAGAACTACGACCTCGCGGCCGACGAGATCACCGACCCGTCGTCCCCGAACGACTCCACGCCGGGCGACCGGGTCGTCGACCCCTCGAAGTGCCTCGACATCCCGACCCAGCTGCCGGGCGTCGTCACGGTCGCCTCGACGGGTGCCAAGGGCATCAAGTCGTCCTTCTCCAACTACGGTCTCCGCGTCGCCGACATAGCCGCCCCGGGCGGTGACTCGACCGCTTACCAGAAGCCGGAGGCCCCGGCCACGAGCGGCCTCATCCTCGGCACGCTGCCGGGCGGCAAGTGGGGCTACATGGCCGGTACGTCGATGGCCTCCCCGCACGTCGCGGGCGTCGCCGCCCTCATCAAGTCGACGCACCCGTACGCCTCTCCGGCCCTGGTGAAGGCGCTCCTGTACGCGCAGGCCGACGCCACGCCGTGCACGGACCCGTACGACATCGACGCCGACGGCAAGATCGACGCGGTGTGCGAGGGCTCGAAGAACCTCAACGGCTTCTACGGGTGGGGCATCGCGGACGCGCTGGACGCGGTGACCAAGTAGAGCTCGTGCGGGGGTAGTCCGGGCCGGGCGGGGGCATCCGCCCGGCCCGCTGCGTTCCTGCGGCAGTTCTCCTGGACTTGCCCAGCCATGTGAAGGCTGGTGAAGATCTCGGGGTGACCTTGACAAGACCCGTCGCCGTCCTGGTGCTGGTGGCGCTGGCCGCGCTGGTGCCGTTGCTCGGCTCGTCCACCGCGCTGCACGGCACCGGGGAGGCCGCCGCGCCCGGCGTCGGAGGCACAGCGCTGCTGCGTACGGTGCTGTTCGCGGCCCTGTGCGTACCGATCGGCGAGCTGTTCGTGAACCGGCTGGCACGGCGCGTGCCGGGCGCGGAGAGGGCCGTCGGCCACCCGGTCGGGCCCCGCAGCTGGTCCTCGTTCGCGGCGGCCGCCGGATGCGTCGCCGCTCTCGGGCTCGCCTCGGTCGTGGCCACGGGCAATCTCGTCCCCGACGGCCTGTCGGACATCGACGTCGGCGGGCTCTACGCGTCCCGGGACGGCAAGCTCGCCCTGCTGGAGGTCAACGCGTTCCTCGTGGCGGGGCTGTGCGCCGTGTCGCGCCGGCCGGCCACGCAGCTGTGGCCCCTGGCCGCCGTGGTCGTCGCCGAGGCCCTGCGCGCGCACCCCGCGACCGAGCACACCCCGCTGACCGGCTCCGGGCTGACGCTCGTCCACCTGACCTGTGCGGCGCTGTGGGTGGGCGGTCTGCTGCACGCGCTGCGCACCCTGCGGCTGTGGCACGGCCGGTACGGCACAGAGGCGGGCGCGGCCCTGCTGGGGCTCTACGCGCGCGTGGCGGCCGTTCTGCTCGCCGCCATCACCGCGACGGGCGTGTGGAGTTCACTGCGCCGGATGCCGCCGGAGACGGTCCTGGAGCAGCTGACGGCGACGGCGTACGGGCGTGCCCTGCTCGCCAAGGTGCTCCTCGTGGCCGCCGTCGCCGCCCTCGCCCTGTGGGCACAGCAGCGGCTGCGCAGGGCGGCCGACCCGCTGACCGCCTGTGCGCCGGCGCGGGCGGAGGTGGTCGTGCTGGGTCTGGTGGTCGCCGTGTCCGGGCTGCTGACGGCCCTTCCGCTCCCCATCCGCTGGTGACGCTCCCGATCCGCTGGTGCCGTTCCCGATCCGCTGGTGAGCCTCAGCCCGCGCGCATCTCCCCGTACGTCACGGCCGGTGCCCTGCGCGCGTTGAGCGCTCCGAGCGTGCCGCCGGCCAGGAGGGCCTGTGCGGCGCTGTACGTGAGCATGATCCAGAAATCCGGCCCGGGCGGCTGCGGCCGGCCGGCGACGCCGGTCGCGATGAGCGTGTCGGAGAACAGGAAGAGCGCACCGCCGAGTCCGGTGAAGAGGCCGAGCCGGATGGCGGCCCGGTACGCCATGGCCGTGAGCAGCAGGCTGTACCCGGTGACGGGCAGGCACAGGTCCGCGGGCAGGTCCGGCCACAGCAGCGCGACGGTCGTGACGAGGGCGGTGGCGTAGCCCAGGGCGAGCAGGCCCGCACGCGCGCGTGGGACCGCGTACCGGCTGCCGTACCTCTCGAAGAGGACGAGGTAGCAGACGTGTCCCGCCGCGAAGCAGCCCATGCCGGCGAGGAAGGCCGCCTCGGCGTCGGACAGCAGCAGCACGTCACCGCCCCAGCCGAACAGCAGGGCGGCCACGAGCGGCCGGGGTGCCCGGCGCAGGACGGCCCAGAGGGCCAGGAGCGGCATCAGCAGCGGCTTGGCGACGGCGTGCCCGGCGTCGGAGCCGGCCGCGAGGGAGACGAGGTCGACGGCGACGGCGAGACCGAAGGCGCCGAGGACGAGTCGGGAGTGGCTCACGCCGACGTGCTCTCTCCGACGGGCGACGAGGCCGTGGCCGGAGCCTCGGTCGTCCTGGCGGTGAGCGCCGGTGCCACGGCCGGCGCGGGCCCCCACCCCGGCCCCCGGAACACGCGCCCCGCGCGCTCGCGCCAGTCGCGCGCTGCCTTCAGGTCCTTCGCGATGGCCACGTACTCGTGCGTCGCCACCTTCAGCGGGTTGTAGGTGTCGATGTTCTTGGTCAGTCCGTACACGGGCCGTACGGTCTCGGCGACGAAGGACCCGAACAGCCGGTCCCAGACGATGAGGATGCCGCCGAAGTTGCGGTCCAGGTAACCGCCCTGGGAGGCGTGGTGGACACGGTGGTGCGAAGGGGTGTTGAAGACGAACTCGAACCACCGGGGCATCCTGTCGATCCGCTCGGTGTGGATCCAGAACTGGTAGACGAGGTTCGCGGAGGAGCAGAACGCGAGCGCGGCCGGGTGCACTCCGGCGGCGACGAGGGGCACGTAGAACGGCCACACCGTCAGGGACGTCCAGGGCTGACGCAGCGCGGTGGTGAAGTTGAACTTCCGGCTGGAGTGGTGGACGACGTGGCAGGCCCACAGGATGCGGACGACGTGGTGGCCGCGGTGGGACCAGTAGTAGAAGAAGTCCTGCGCGAGCAGCATCAGCGGGACGGTCCACCACAGGACGGGCACGCGCAGGGGCGTGAGTTCGTAGAGGGCCGTGTAGACGGCGACGATCGGGATCTTCCAGAGGAAGTCGAAGGCGAGGCTGCCGAGGCCCATGCCAATGCTCGTGGCGGCGTCCTTCGCCTCGTAGCCCGCAGCGTCCTCGTCGGGGTGGAGACGGCAGCTCACCATCTCGACCACGGTGAGCAGCACGAAGGCGGGTATCGACCACAGCACGACATCGGGCAGGTTCGGCATGCCTGAACCGTAGGACCGCGATCCTGCCCGGACCAGACGTTGTTACCCACAAGTATTACCGACGGTACGCGCTTGCTTCTTGGCGATGTCCGCCAATCCGGTCCTGGCGATGCCCGCCAATCCGGCGAGGCCGCCCGGCCGGCCGGCTGAGGGTCGTTCAGACGTACGCCTCACGAAAGGACAGACCGGACAAGACGCCTGAGGGACCATCGGAAGGGCGGAGCGTGCGCACCTGACGGACGGCGCTGTCAGTCGTGGCCCGTATCCTCAGGAACCATGCTGGAAGACCTGACGACCGCGGCGTTCTCTCCCACGTCGTGGCCGGCCGCGTATCCCCAGGGGTACGCGGTCGTTGACGTGGAGACCACGGGCCTGGCCCGGGACGACCGCATCATCTCCGCGGCCGTCTACCGGCTGGACGCGCGCGGCGAGGTCGAGGACCACTGGTACACGACGGTCAACCCCGAGCGCGACCCCGGCCCTGTGTGGATCCACGGACTGACGAGCGAGGCGCTCGAGGGCGCGCCCCTCTTCCCGGACATCGCCGAGGAGTTCACGGCCCGGCTTCAGGGCCGGGTGCTCGTCGCGCACAACGCCGTCTTCGACTGGCAGATGATCGCCCGGGAGTACGCGCGCGCGAAGTGCGAGGCGCCGGTACGGCAGCGGCTGTGCACCATCGCGCTCTCCAAGGAGCTCGGGCTTCCGCTGCCCAACCACAAGCTGGAGTCGCTCGCCGCGCACTTCGGCGTCGTCCAGCGGCGGGCACACCACGCGCTGGACGACGCGCGCGTGCTGGCGGAGGCGTTCCGGCCCAGCCTCAGGGCCGCGGCGGCGAACGGCGTACGGCTGCCGCTGCACGAGTGCCGGCCGCTGACGGAGTGGTCGGACCGCCCTGCGACGCCCCGCATCGGGCAGCAGGCGGGCCACGGCGGTTACCGCGGGGGCAGTTGGCGGCCCTCCCGCAAGCGCCCCGCCTGCCCCTACCCCAACCCCGGGCGCTACGAGGCGGGCGGGCGGCTCAAGCAGGGCATGCGGGTCGCCTTCTCCGGTGACACCTCCATCGAGCGGGACCTGCTGGAGGACCGGGCCACCGAGGCCGGGCTGCACGTGGCCACGAGCCTGTCCCGGCTGACCAGCCTGCTCGTCACGAACGACCCGGAATCGGGCACGTCCAAGGTGGTCAAGGCGCGGCAGTTCGGTACGCCGATCGTGGACGAGGCGGCGTTCGGGCAACTCCTCGCGGACGTGGAGCCGGCATCGGAGGAGTGACCGTACGCGGAGCGGTACCGGAGGGACGACCGTACGGACGGGTGATTGGCGGGCGACTCGCCCGGTGGCCGCTCGCCCGGGCCGGGACGACGGCTCACCCTGTGGCGCATGGCGACCTGTGAGGTATGTGGCAATCAGTACGGAATGACCTTCGAGGTGCATGCGCAGGGGGCGGTGCACGTCTTCGACTGCTTCGCCTGCGCGATCCACCGCATGGCCCCGATCTGCGAGCACTGCCGGGTACAGATCATCGGCCAGGGCGTCGAGGTCGACGGCCACTGGTACTGCGGTGCCCACTGCGCCCGCGCGGAGGGAAAGGCAGGAATTGTCGACAAGGTCTGAACGCGTACCCGGCTGAATACACCCCACGACCGAGTTGTACGGTCGTGGGGTGTACCGCTTCCTGATGTCCCGGCAGTGGGTGATCCTCACATTGATCGCCCTGCTTCTCATCCCCACGATGATCAGGCTGGGCATGTGGCAGATGCATCGCTACGATGAGCGCACCGCACGGAACCAGCTGGTCACCGACGCGCTGGCGGCCGAGCCGGTGCCCGTGGAGAAGCTCACCGCGCCCGGGCACACCGTCACCAGCAACGAGCGGTACCGGACCGTGACCGCGAAGGGCCGCTTCGACACGGAGGACGAGGTCGTCGTCCGCCGCCGCACCAACTCCGACGACGAGGTCGGCTACCACGTCCTGACCCCGTTCGTCCTCGACGACGGCAGGGTCCTGCTGGTCAACCGGGGCTGGATCCCCTCGGATGGCCCGAGCCAGACCGCCTTCCCGAAGGTCCCCGCACCGCCGAGCGGCCAGGTGACCATCGAGGGGCGGCTGATGCCTGACGAGACGACCGCGGCCAGCGGCATCAAGAACCTCAAGGGCCTGCCGGACCGGCAGATCATGCTGATCAACAGCGACCAGGAAGCCCGGCGCCTGGACGCGCGGGTGCTCGGCGGCTACATCGCGCAGACGGCGCCCGAGCCCAAGGGCGACACTCCCGAGCTGCTCGGCGCCCCCGGCAAGGAGGACGCCGCGCTGAACTACGCGTACGCCGTCCAGTGGTGGCTGTTCGCCGCCGCCGTCCCGGTCGGCTGGGTGGTCCTGGCCCGCCGCGAGGCCCGGGACCGGGCGCAGGCGGCGGCCGCCACGACGGCGCAGGACAGGGAGTCGCAGCCGGCCACGGCGTGACGCCGTCGGTCCCGCTCTTGGCTGTTGTCAGCCGGCCGCGCCGTCCCGCCAGTAGAGGAAGGCCCGTTCCGGCTCGGGCAGCAGGTCCCACGGATGGCGTGTCATGTGGCGGCCGACGCGCCGCAGGACGAGTGCGGCCTCGGCCGGGCGGTGGGCGCGGGTCAGGGCGAAGGCGAGCAGGTTGAGGTCGGTCATCGCTTCGGCGTGGGGCGCGACGGCGGTGTGGAACCAGCCGGACAGGGCCCGGTCGAGCTCCTCGGCCGCCCGGAGCTCGTTCCAGTGACCGTTCGCACCGATGGCGGCGAGGCCCGTCAGGCCCTGGCGGTGGGCGCCCAGCTCCACGCGGGCCGCCACCGGCAGCACGGCGAGCGGCGAGCCGTGCGGGGCCTGGACCGCGCTCTGCCAGGCGAAGTCCAGCATGTCGGAGAGCGTGCCGTGGCCGCGCGGCGACAGATAGCCCAGCATCTGGTGGTAGGCGCCACGGTGCCACGGTGCGCAGTGGACGGCCTCGGTCCACACGGGCACGGCGTCACGGACCGGTACGGCACAGGCGCGCATCAGCGAGAACAGGGCCAGCCAGGGCGTCGGATCCCCGGGGCAGGCGTCAGCGGCCCGCAGACACGCCTGTTCGGCACGGCGTACGGCGGCAGGGTCGCCGACCGGGACCCGGGCCACCGCGGCGCAGGCGGACAGCAGCAGGGCGTCGCCGTGGCCGGGCCGGTCGGCCACCCAGCGCTCGGGGATCGCGGCCGGCATGTTCCGGGCGAGGACCGACACCCGGTGTGCTCTGCGGTCCCAGTCCCGTCCTGTGGCGCGCAGCAGCCGGGCGGCGGGCTCCCAGACGGGACGGCTGCTGCCCGCGCCGAGCCCGTGCAGTTGGAGGGCCGGACGCAGTTCGGCGAGGGTCGCGTGCAGGAGGTCGTCGTCGAGTTCGGGGCGGATCAGCAGGGAAGGGCGGCGTCTGAGCATCTCGGTCTCGGCGAAGGTGGAGCGGAGCAGGACGAGGTGGGCCGCGCGACGGGCGTGCCGTCAGGGCTGGGGAGGGGCACGCCCGCCGCGCGGCCGGGGAACCACGCGACGGATGCCGTCGCACGGCCCGGGAACCGCGCGGCGAATGCCGCCGCACGGGGTCAGCAGCAGCGGCCGGGCGCCTCGCACTCGCGCTGCGCGGTGCGCATCCGCTGGTACTCGCGTCGGGTCGGCACCGGCGCGTGCGGGTGGTGGCGCCGGCGCCGCTCGCAATAGCGGTCGTACTCCGTCTCGCCGGTCAGCTCGCGCGCGTACCAGAGCACGGCGTCCAGCATCTTCCGCATGGTGCTCACGGGCCCGCCCCCACCAGCGGCTCGGTGTTCCGCTGCTCGGGGACATCGATGCGGGAGGCGACGTACGGGGCCTCGGTCGTTGGCAGGGGCTCGGTGGCGCGCACTGCGCGGAAGCACACCACCGCGCAGTTGACCAGGACGATGAGGACCAGCAGCAGGAAGATCGCCATGATCACGCCGTCGACGGTGTTGTTGAGGACGATGGTGTGCATGTCGTCCATGTTCGTGGCGCCCGGCAGCAGCTCGCCGGCGTCGATGGCGTCCGCGTAGACGTCCCGCTGGGCGAAGAAGCCGATCTTCGGGTCGTCCGAGAAGATCTTCTGCCAGCCGGCGGTGAAGGTGACGGCCACGTCCCAGGCCAGTGGGATGCCGGTCACCCATGCCCAGCGCAGTTTGCCCGCCTTGATCAGCATGGTCGTGGTGACGGCCAGGGCGACCGCGGCCAGCAGCTGGTTGGCGATGCCGAACAGCGGGAAGAGCTGCTTGATGCCGCCGAGCGGGTCGGTGACACCGGCGTACAGGAAGTAACCCCAGGCGCCGACGACCAGGGCGCTGGTGATCCAGATGCCCGGCTTCCAGGTGACCCGGCCGATCGGCTTCCAGACGTTGCCCAGCATGTCCTGGAGCATGAAGCGGCCCACGCGGGTGCCCGCGTCCACCGTGGTCAGGATGAACAGGGCTTCGAACATGATGGCGAAGTGGTACCAGAAGGCCTTCATCCCGGCACCGCCGAACACCCCGGCGAAGATCTCCGACATACCGACGGCCAGGGTGGGCGCGCCACCGGAGCGGCCGACCAGGCTGTGCTCCTCGACGGCCTTGGCCGCCGCGGCGAGCTGGTCCGGGGTGATGCTGAAGCCGAGGCTCTTCACCGCTTCCGACGCCGTCTCCACCGTCGGGCCGAGCAGTGCGGCCGGGGAGTTCATCGCGTAGAACAGGCCCGGTTCCAGGACGCAGGCGGCGATCAGCGCCATGACGGCGACGAAGGACTCGGTGAGCATGGAGCCGTACCCGATCACCCGGACCTGGGACTCCTTCTGGATCAGCTTCGGCGTGGTGCCGGAGGAGACCAGGGCGTGGAAGCCGGACAGGGCGCCGCAGGCGATGGTGATGAACAGGAACGGGAAGAGCCCCCCGGCGAACACCGGTCCGGCGCCGGTCGAGGCGAACTCCGTCACCGGCTCGGCCTTGAGGGTCGGGGCGGCGATCACCACGCCGACGGCCATCAGGGCGATGGTGCCCACCTTCATGAAGGTCGACAGGTAGTCACGGGGAGCCAGCAGCATCCACACCGGGAGCACGGAGGCGACGAAGCCGTAGCCGATCAGGCAGAAGACCAGGGTCTCGGGGCTCCAGACGAAGTACCCCGCCATCGACGAGTCCTGGATCCAGCCGCCGCCGAGGATGGCGAGCAGCAGCAGGACCACGCCGATGACACTGGTCTCCACGACCCGGCCCGGCCGCAGGTAGCGCAGGTAGAAGCCCATGAAGAGGGCGATGGGGATGGTCATGGTGACCGAGAAGGTGCCCCAGGCCGACTCGGCCAGCGCGTTGACGACGACCATGGCCAGCACCGCGAGCAGGATGATCATGATCGCGAAGACACCGATCAGTGCCGCCGCACCGCCCACCCTGCCGATCTCGTCCCGGGCCATCTGGCCGAGGCTCTTGCCGTCCCGTCGCATGGAGAGGAAGAGGACGATCATGTCCTGGACCGCGCCGGCGAAGATCACGCCGACGACGATCCAGATCGTGCCCGGCAGATAGCCCATCTGCGCGGCCAGCACCGGACCCACCAGCGGACCGGCGCCGGCGATGGCCGCGAAGTGGTGACCGAACAGCACCCGGCGGTCGGTCGGGTGGTAGTCGACACCGTCCTCCAGCCGCTCGGCCGGGGTGGCGCGGGTGTCGTCGACCTCCAGAACCCGGCGGGCGATGAACCGCGAGTAGAAGCGGTAGGCGATGGCGTACGAGCCGAGGGCCGCCATCACCAGCCACACGGCGGAGATCTCCTCGTCGCGGGAGAGCGCGAGGACACCCCAGCCGACCGCGCCGACGAGGGCGACGGCGGTCCATACGAGGATCGACCTGGGGGTCATGCGGGACCGCCGGGGCGGTGGTCCCGCGGGCGCCGGCAGAGCAGATCCGGGCATGGCTGACGTAGACATGGCGACTCCTCACCTGGAGCGGTGTGTCGGGTGGTGCTGCGAAGGGGTTGCGGAGGGCGCGATCAGGGACCGTGACGGTCGTCGTGCCGTGTCAGCGCGTACGCCGCGAGCAGGCAGAGGCCGCACCCCGGTATCCAGGCGAGCTGGTACCAGTAGAAGAACGGCGTTCCCCCCAGCCCCGGGCTCGCACCGGCGTACCAGGGGACCCACAGCAGTCCCGCGGCGGGAGCGAGCAACAGGAGGGCGACGGCCACGCGTCGCAGCCGTGGATGGCCGGTCCGTGCCATGGCCTGTGCTCCTCTCCCGTTCGCTGTCGGTCTGTGCAAGAGTTGCGCTTCCGCCGAGAACGGTTGACAGCGGATGTCCAGAAGATTTCCCACCGGTTTTCTTTCCTCTCCTGTCCTCCGAACCGGCCGCTCGCGCAACCAGCAGGCGAGGGTCCAGGCACACCAAGGACGGTGACCCATGGCGGATGGCGCCATGACCACGACGTTCCTCGCCGTGATCGGCGGAGCGTCGCTGCTCGCTGTCACCGCGCGCCGTCTGCGCCCCGTCGACCGGCTGCCGTCCCTGGAGGGCTGGGCGCTCGCCGACCGCAGCCTCGGACCGGGGTGGACCTGGCTGCTGCTGGGCGGCACGATCTTCACCGCGTACACGTTCACCGCCGTCCCCGGACTGGCGTACGGCAACGGCGCGCCCGCGTTCTTCGCGGTGCCGTACACGGTGATCGTCTGTCCGCTCGCCTTCGTCCTGCTGACCCGCCTGTGGTCGGTGGCCCGCCGCCACGGGTACGTCACGGCCGCCGACTTCGTGCGCGGGCGCTACGGTTCACCGCCGCTGGCGCTCGTGGTGGCGCTGACCGGGATCCTCGCGACGATGCCGTACCTGGCGCTGCAACTGCTCGGCATACGGGCCGTGCTCACGGCCGGGGGCCTCTATCCCCGGGGAGCGGCCGGCGACCTGGTGATGGTGGCGCTGTTCGCGGGGCTGGCCGTGGCCACGTACCGGCACGGGCTGCGCGCGCCGACGGTGATCTCGGCGCTCAAGGCGGTGGCCGTGTTCGTCTCGCTCACGGCCGTGTGCTGGCTGGTCCTGGAACGGCTCGGCGGGCCGGGCGCGGTGTTCGAGAAGGCGGCGCGGCGGCTGGCCGGGACGGACACGGCCGGCTCCGCCCTGCTGCTCACCCCCGAGCAGCAGCCCGCCTACGCCACCCTCGCGCTGGGCTCGGCGCTCGCGCTGCTGATGTACCCGCACGTGCTCACCGCCGGATTCGCCGCCGACAGTCCGCGCACCGTACGCAGGGCCGCCGTGGCGCTGCCGGCCTGGACGGCACTGCTCGCGCTCTTCGGTTTCCTCGGCATCGCGGCGCTCGCCACGGGGGTGCGGGCGCCCGAGGGCGGGGCCGAGGCCGCCGTGCCGATGCTGGTCGACCGGCTGATGCCGGGGCCGCTGGCCGGACTGGTGTTCGGCGCGATCACCGTGGGCGCGCTGGTCCCGGCCGCCGTGATGTCCATCGCGGCCGCCACGAGCTTCGTCCGCAACGTGTACGTCGAGTACGTCCATCCGACGGCCACGCCGAAGCGGCAGGTGCGCATCGCCAAGGCGGTGTCGCTCACCGCGAAGGTGGGGGCCGTGGCGTTCGTGTTCGGGCTGCGCGATCAGGACGCCATCAACCTCCAGTTGCTCGGCGGCGTGTGGATCCTCCAGACCTTCCCGGCGGTCGCCGTCGGGCTGTTCACCGGGTGGCTGCATCCGCGGGCGCTGCTCACCGGGTGGGCCGTGGGCATGGCGTCGGGGACGTACCTGGTGGTGCGCGAGGGTTTCTCCTCGATCGTGCCGCTCGGTACCGGTGCCGGGCCGCTGGAGATCTACGCCGGGCTCGCCGCCCTGCTGCTCAATCTGACCGTCGCGGTGGCCGGTACCGCGGCGCTGACCCGCCTCGGCGTCCCGCGCGGCGCCGACGCGACAGACCTGCCGTCCCGCCTGACCGTCAGGCGGCGCCCGGAGACGGGAGCGAACACTCCGTGAGACGCAGACAGAACACCCCGGTCACCCTGCCACCGGTCCCCGCACCGGCCGCCCCCGCCGAGCCGCTCGCCCCCGCGGTGAGCGATCCGGACGACGTGGAGCGGGAGACCGGCGTCGCCCGTCTCTTCGAGGTGCACTACTCCTCGATGCTGCGCCTCGCCGTCCTGCTCGGCGCGGACGACCCGGAGAACGTGGTGGCCGAGGCGTACTACCAGATCTACCGCAAGTGGCGGCGCCTGCGGGACGCGGCCGCGGCGGAGGCGTATCTGCGCTCGACCGTCTGCAATCTGACCCGGATGCGGATACGGCACCTCCAGGTCGCCCGCCGGCACGAGGACAACCCGCCGGACGAGGCGGTCGCCTCCGCGGAGCACGCGGCGCTGCTGCGCGACGACCAGCGCGTGCTCATCGACGCCCTCCAGCAGTTGCCGCCCCGGCAGCGCGAGGCACTGGTGCTGCGGCACTGGCTCGGTTTGAAGGAGAGCGAGATAGCCGCCGCGATGGGCATCTCCGGCGGCTCCGTCAAGACGCACACGGCACGCGGCATCGCCGCCCTGACCCAGGCGATGGAGGCCCGGCGATGACGCATCACGATGCGACTCCGTCGCGTGGCACCAGCCCCGACCGGACCGAACGTGAGCTGCGCGAGGCGCTCGAGGCCCTGGCAGGCGGGGTGCTTCCCGACCCGGACGCGTACCGCGCGGCACGGGGCGAGTGGCTGCGGCGCGAACGCCGGCGGCGGCTCGTGCTCGCCGTGCTGGTCGCGGTCGTCTTCGCCCTGGCGACCCTGATCGGCCTGTGGGTGCTCAACCAGGCGCCGTCGGACCCCGGTGTCATCTTCAACGGCACAGGCTCCCCGGCCGCCTCGGGCCTGTCACTCCCGCGGCCCCTGCCCTGATTGCCGTGCCGACTTGCCGGGCACCCGCACTCCGTGTACCCGAGCATCGAGGACTACGCGCTCATCGGCGACGAACAGACCGCTGCCCTGGTCGGCACGGACGGATCCGTCGACTGGCTCTGCCTGCCCCGCTTCGACTCGGCCGCCTGCTTCGCCAGGCTGCTCGGCGACGAGGACAACGGCTACTGGCGCATCGCCCCCGTGGGGGCGGACCGGTGCGCCCGGCGCGCCTACCGCCGTGACACCCTCGTCCTGGACACCGAGTGGGAGACCGAGCAGGGAGCGGTCCGGGTCACCGACCTGATGCCCCAGCGCGACCGCGCCCCCGACCTCGTACGCGTCGTCGAGGGCCTGGACGGCGAGGTGACGCTCCACAGCGTCCTCAAGCTGCGCTTCGACTACGGCTCGATCGTGCCCTGGGTACGCCGGGTCGACGGCCACCGCGTCGCCGTCGCCGGCCCCGACTCGACCTGGCTGCGCAGCGAACCGGAGGTGCGCAGCTGGGGCGAGGACTTCGGAACGCACGCGGAGTTCACGGTCAGGAAGGGCGAGAAGGTCGCGTTCGTCCTCACCTGGCACCCCTCCCACGAGGAGCGTCCGCCGCTCGTCGACCCGTACGAGTCGCTGCGCCACAGCGTCGAGGACTGGCGGGCCTGGGCGTCGCGCTGCCGCTACGACGGACCGTACCGTGACGCCGTCGTCCGCTCCCTGATCACCCTCAAGGCGCTCACCTACGCCCCGACCGGCGGCATCGTCGCCGCCGCCACCACCTCACTGCCCGAGGAGCTGGGCGGGGTGCGCAACTGGGACTACCGGTACTGCTGGCTGCGCGACTCCACCCTCACCCTGGGCGCGCTGCTGTCGGCGGGCTACCAGGAGGAGGCCGAGGCGTGGCGGAACTGGCTGCTGCGCGCGGTCGCGGGCGACCCGGCGGACCTCCAGATCATGTACGGCCTGGCGGGCGAGCGACGGCTGCCCGAGTTCGAGCTGCCGTGGCTGTCCGGCTTCGCGAGGTCCGCCCCCGTACGCATCGGGAACGACGCCGTGAAACAGCTTCAGCTGGACGTCTACGGCGAGGTGATGGACTCCCTGTCGCTGGCCCGCATCTCCGGCCTGTCCGCCCAGCCGGACGTGTGGGCGCTGCAGACGGCTCTGATGGACTTCCTGCGGGACAACTGGCGGCAGCCGGACGAGGGGCTGTGGGAGGTGCGCGGCGGCCGGCGCCAGTTCGTGCACTCGAAGGTGATGGTGTGGGTCGCCGCCGACCGTGCCGTACGCACCCTGGAACGCCATCCGGAGCTGGACGGCGACCTGGACGGCTGGCGCGCGCTGCGCGACGAGGTGCACCGCGAGGTGTGCGAGAAGGGCTACGACCCCGAACGCAACACCTTCACGCAGTCCTACGGCTCACGCGAACTGGACGCCGCGCTGCTGCTCATCCCGCGCGTCGGTTTCCTGCCGCCGGACGATCCACGGGTGCTCGGCACCATCGACGCGGTCCGCAAGGAGCTGGACCACGGCGGCTTCCTGCGCCGCTACAGCACCACCGACTCGGACCAGGCGGAGATCGACGGACTGCCCGGCTCCGAGGGCACCTTCCTGGTGTGCTCGTTCTGGCTCGCGGACGCCCTGCACATGACGGGCCGTACGCAGGAGGCCCGGGAGCTGTTCGAGCGGCTGGTGGGACTCGTCAACGACGTCGGCCTGCTGTCCGAGGAGTTCGATCCGGTGACCGGCCGGCAGCTCGGCAACTTCCCGCAGGCGTTCAGCCACATCGGCCTGGTGAACACCGCCCTCGCCCTGTTCGGGGAGGACGGGGCAGGATAGGGACCATGGATCTTGGACTGAAGGACCGGGTGTACGTCGTCACCGGGGCCACGCGGGGCCTCGGCAACGCCTCCGCGCGTGAGCTCGTCGCGGACGGGGCGAAAGTGGTCGTGTCGGGGCGGGACGAGAAGAGTGTCGCCGAGGCGGCGGCCGCGCTGGGCCCGAACGCGGTCGGGGTGGCCGTCGACAACGCCGACCCCGACGCGCCGGCCGTGCTGATCAGGGCCGCGCGGGAGCACTTCGGCCGCTTCAACGGTGTCCTCGTCAGCGTGGGCGGGCCGCCGGCCGGGTTCGTCGCCGACAACACCGACGAGCACTGGCAGGCGGCGTTCGAGTCGGTGTTCCTCGGTGCGGTGCGGCTGGCGCGCGCCGCGTCGGCCGAGTTGGAGGCCGGGGGTGTCATCGGGTTCGTGCTGTCCGGCTCGGTGTACGAGCCGATTCCCGGGCTGACGATCTCGAACGGGCTGCGGCCGGGGCTGGCCGGGTTCGCCAAGTCGCTGTCCGACGAACTGGGGCCGCGGGGGATTCGGGTGGTCGGGGTGCTGCCCGGACGCATCGACACGGATCGCGTGCGCGAGCTGGACGGGTTGTCGGCGGATCCCGAGGCGACCAGGGCGGCGTCGGAGTCGCGTATTCCGCTGCGGCGGTACGGGGCGCCCGAGGAGTTCGGCCGGGTGGCGGCGTTCTTGCTGTCTCCGGCGGCTTCTTACCTGACCGGGGTCATGGTGCCGGTGGACGGCGGCGCGCGCCACGGGTTCTGAGCGCCGTTTTCGTCCAGGGCAGTCAGCTCACCCTCTCGGCACGGTGTTTGACCCCCCGCAGCCGTACCTCCGCCGGCAGTGACGCGAGGCCCGCCGATGTTCTGGCGTGGGTCAGGGCGCCGGTCGTCAGGTCGTGCAGGGCCGTGCCCGGGTCCACGTGCGGTTCCAGTGCGAGCCGTACGCGGGCCTCGGGGGCGCTGCGGCGGCCCGTCAGGTGGGCGTGGGCCCGGCCGACGCCGTCGACCTGGGCCGCCTCCTGGGTGAGCGCGTTCTCCAGGGCCCGGCCGCGCAGCAGGGCGCCCTCGCCGTCGCCGGTGTCCACGAGGACCTCGGCGAGGCGGCGTCGGCGGAGTACCGCGACCAGCCACCACAGGGCGAGCAGCAGGAGAACGGCGAGTACGGCGATGACGGTCGGCCACCACCAGCCGTCGTCCCGCCAGCGGGTGCGTTCGGCGTTGCTCAGCAGCACGTCGCGGCGGCTGTCGTGGATCCACCACGAGGGTGCCGGAGCGCCGAGGCCGACGGCCAGTACGGAGCCGCCCAGCACCAGCAGGACGAGGCCCACCAGCCCGAGGAACACGCGGTTGACGACCCTGAGCATCACTGTCACTCCTTCCGGCCGGGCCGCCGGACGTGCACCGACAGCGCGGGCGTCCGGGAGAGTCCCAGTCCGCGGACCGCGTCGGTGAGCACGGCGTCCAGGTCGGTTCGCACCTCGTCCAGTTCACGGAAGTGCGACACGGCGCGGACGTCCGCCCGCCTCCGGCGCACCCGCACCCGCGCCGACTGCACTCCGGCCACCTCCATGGCCCGGTCGCGCAATGCCGTCGCGGCGGCTTTCCGGTCAAGTCCGGCGCGTACGTCGGCGTGCGTACGCCACATCGGGAGCACGTGCCGCAGGCCCGGCGTGGTGGCCAGGATCAGCAGCCAGAGCCCGAGGGCGGCGGCGACACCGGCCCCGACGAGCACCCAGATGTCGTCGAGGGGCCGGTCGGCGAGCTGCCGGGCCAGCTCCCGGCGCCAGCCCATGACGGGCCGGTCGGCGCGCACGGAGGCGATGTCGTAGAGGAACAGTCCGGCGAGTCCCAGGAGCAGCAGGGCGACGATGCCCGCCGGGACGCGGCGCGCCGACCAGAAGCGGGCTTCACGGCCGCCCTCGCCATCGGGGACGGGCGGCGTTCCGTCCTCGGCCGCCGGCGCGGACCGGTCGGGTCCGGTGCCGGTCTCGGACGTGTCGAGGACCGGCAGGCGCTGTGTGATGCCCTCGGGCTCGGACGGTTCGGTGCCCCGGGGTTCGCTCATCGCGTCCTCCCCTGTACCGCGCCGGGCCCGGCGGCCAGGTGCAGCCGCTCCACCTGGACGACGACCTCCGGCACCTGCATTCCCACCAAGGCGCCTACCCGCTCGACGACTTGGCGACGCACCTGACGGCAGCGCGCGCCGATGTCGCAGGGGTAGTCGAGCTCGACGTGGACCCTGACGTGTACGACGTGGTGGTGGACGACGACGGTGGCGGACGGCCGGCCGGCGCCGGGCGGCAGCGTTCCGACGGCCTCGTGCGCCGCCTGGGAGGCGATCTTCGCGACGACCCGGTCGGCGATCGTGGTCGCGCCCCGCTCGCCCGGCGGGACGACGTTCAGGGGTCTGTCGAGCTCACCGGCCCCCGCGCTCACGGTCGTCACCGCCGGCGTTCACGGGGACGGAAGAAGTCGCCGAAGTCCATGTCCCCGTCCAGGAACCGGCCGACGACGAAGCCGACGGCGCCCAGCGCCGCCACCAGCAGGAAGGCGCCGAATCCGCCGAAGTATCCGGCGAATGCCAGTGCCATGCCGGCGATCATGCCGACGACGGCCATGCTCATGCTGCGCTCCTCAGCTCCTCGGTCGCTGCGTTGTCCGGTCGCGGATGCCTCACTGGATCCGACGCTCCGGTTCCTCTTCCTCCTCGTCCGGCAGCTTCACGTCGCTCACCGCGATGTTGACCTCGACGACCTCGAGGCCCGTCATCCGCTCGACGGCGGTGATGACGTTCTCCCGTACGTCCCGGGCCACATCGGCGATCGACACGCCGTAGTCGACCACGATCTCCAGGTCGAGGGCGGCCTGCACCTCGCCGACCTCGACCTTCACACCGCGCGACACCGCCTTGGCGCCGCCGGGTACGCGGTCGCGTACTGCTCCGAACGTGCGGGACAGGCCGCTGCCCATGGCGTGTACACCGTCCACATCACGTGCGGCGAGCCCGGCGATCTTCTCCACGACGCCGTCCGCGATGGTCGTCCGCCCCCGGGAGCCGGGGTCTCCCCCGCCACGCTTGGTCAGCGGGCTCCGGCGTGCCGCCGCCGTCTCGGTCGCCCCGCCCCGGTTCTCGGTCATGTCAGTCATCGCCGTTCGTCCTTTTCGGTTGTCGTCCTGCGACCACCGTAAGCACGGTTGCGTGGTTCCGCGCTTCTGATGCGGCAGGCTGGAGGAATGACGGCCGACGGGTGGACACAGGCAGTGAGACATCAACTGGGCCTCGGCAGGCTCCTGCCGCTGGGTGAGGCGCGGGACGGCGCGTGGATCGCCGAGCGGGCGGCCGAGGCGGTGCTGCGGCGCGCGGCAAGGGACGCTGCGGGCGTGCGCCTCGAAGCGCTCCGCGTCGCGCTCGCCGATCCGGCGGACATCGGGAGCCCGGCTGTGCCGGCCCCGCCGAGCGCTCTGCCGCCGGGGCCGCTGCGGGTGACGGCGGAGTTCGCGGCCACGGCCTCGCAGCCGCTGCCGACGACGGCGTCGCTGCTGCGGGCGACGCTGGCGACGGCCGCGACGCAGCGGCTCGGTCTGACGGTGACGGAGGTGGATCTGCGGGTGACGGGCCTGCTGGAGGACGAGACGGAACCGCCCGGGCCTCCCGCGCCGCTCCCCGAGCCGCCGCGCGCCGCGCGGGCCGGGGGCGACGACGAGGGCCGCGTCGCCGCCACCGCGCTCAAGGTCCCGGGCGTGCTTCATCTGACCGGGTCGCTGGGCCACCCCGTGCACATCGGGAAGCTGCCGGGCGACGCCGCGCTGCCGCACCGCCACGTCCGGCTGGAACTCGCGGTGCGCGAGGACCACCGGGCCCGGGACGTGGCGCGTGACGTCCGCACCGCGGTGCGGACGTCACTGCCGGACCACCCGACCGTGGCGGTCCTGGTGAGCGGGATCGGCTGAGGCGGATCGGCTGAGGACGCGGCGCCCGTCGTGGGTCCCGGACACCCGCACGGCCGGCGGCGACTCCCCTGGCGACGCCGGGAAGCGGCCCGGCTCAGTCCCCGGCGCCCGCGAGGTCGCGCAGACGGCGGGCCTGGGCCTGGCGTTCCGCGCCGCGCTGGTCCTCGTAGGTGCGGTCCTGCGCGCCACGCAGCAGCGCCTTGGTCTCGATGACCGCGTCGCGGGGCGCGGCGAGCACGGCCGAAGTGAGGTCGCGGACCGTGTCGTCGAGTTCGCCGGCGGGCACGGCCACGTTGGCCAGCCCGGTGTTCACGGCCTCCTCGGCCGTGACGAAGCGCCCGGTCACGCAGATCTCCAGCGCGCGGGCGTATCCGACGAGTCCCACCAGCGGATGCGTGCCCGTCAGGTCGGGCACGAGTCCGAGGCTGGTCTCGCGCATGGCGAACTGCACGTCGTCGGCGACGACGCGCAGGTCGCAGGCGAGGGCGAGCTGGAAGCCCGCCCCGATGGCGTGCCCCTGGACGGCGGCGACGGAGACGATGTCGCTGCGCCGCCACCAGGTGAACGCCTCCTGGTACTCGGCGATGGTCGCGTCCAGCTCGGCGTCGCTCCCACGCGCGAGGTCGATGAACGACGGTTCCCCGTCGAAGCCCTCGGGAGTGAACGCCTGCCGGTCGAGACCGGCCGAGAAGGACTTGCCCTCGGCCCGCAGCACCACGACGCGGACGGAGCCCGGCAGCTGCCGCCCGGCCTCGGTCAGCGCCCGCCACAGAGCGGGGCTCTGCGCGTTGCGCTTGGCCGGGTTGGTCAGCGTCACCGTGGCGATCGCGTCGTCGACGGTGAGTCGTACGCCGTCCTTGTCGAGTACGGGAACGAGGTCCTTGTCGGGCGAAGCCATGGAACGCCTCCGATGTGTGCGGTCAGCTAAGTGACTGCACAGTAACCACCCGGCCGGTCAACCGACCGACCGGGTGGCCACCATCGAAGCCGAGGGGCCACCCGGGGTCAGGCCGTGGCCTTTTTGCCCCGTGTCGCCCCGCCACGCCCTCGCAGCGTGACGCCCGACTCACTGAGCATGCGGTGCACAAAGCCATACGAGCGGCCGGTCTCCTCGGCCAACGCCCGGATGCTCGCACCGGCGTCGTACTTCTTCTTCAGGTCTGCCGCGAGCTTGTCGCGCGCGGCGCCGGTCACCCGGCTGCCCTTCTTCAGAGTCTCGGCCACCCGTGCCTCCTCATGGGAAGTGCGCTCTGGTCTCCTCATGATCACCCCTCCGGGCGCCGATGGCCACCCATTCGGCAAGGTCCGTGAGACAAGGTTGTGACGACGGGAGCGCATCCCCACAAGTGGAATACAGGATTCCGAAGTGTGGCGTCCGTACGGCCGAACGGATTGCCCCGGGAAACCCCAGGTCAGAAAGGCGTCGCGGCCGAGCCCGGAAGAATCGGGGGCTCGGCCGCGAAATCGATGTAGGACACACCTCGGTACGAGGAGATCTCACACAGATGATGGATCACCGCTAGGCCGAATGATCCATACGCCGTTGATCACGCATTCGATCAAGCGAGGGCGACGAGGTCCGCGTAGTCGGAGCCCCACAGGTCCTCGACACCGTCGGGCAGCAGGATGATCCGCTCCGGCTGGAGCGCCTCGACGGCGCCCTCGTCGTGCGTGACGAGGACGACCGCGCCCTTGTACGTGCGCAGCGCGCCGAGGATCTCCTCGCGGCTGGCCGGGTCGAGGTTGTTGGTCGGCTCGTCGAGGAGCAGCACGTTCGCCGAGGACACGACCAGGGTGGCGAGCGCCAGGCGGGTCTTCTCGCCGCCGGAGAGGACACCGGCGGGCTTGTCGACGTCGTCGCCGGAGAACAGGAACGAGCCGAGCGTCTTGCGGACCTCCACCAGGTCCAGGTCGGGGGCGGCCGAGCGCATGTTCTCCAGGACCGTGCGCTCCGGGTCGAGGGTCTCGTGCTCCTGCGCGTAGTAGCCGAGCTTCAGACCGTGGCCGGGGACGACCGCGCCCGTGTCGGGCTGCTCCACGCCGCCCAGCAGCCGCAGCAGGGTGGTCTTGCCGGCGCCGTTGAGGCCGAGGATGACGACGCGGCTGCCCTTGTCGATGGCCAGGTCGACGTCGGTGAAGATCTCCAGCGAGCCGTACGACTTCGACAGGCCCTCGGCCATCAGCGGGGTCTTGCCGCAGGGCGCGGGCTCGGGGAACCGGAGCTTGGCGACCTTGTCGGACTTCCGCTCGGCCTCCAGGCCGGCCAGCAGCTTGTCCGCTCGGCGGGCCATGTTCTGCGCGGCGACGGTCTTGGTGGCCTTGGCCCGCATCTTGTCGGCCTGCGAATGCAGCGCGGAGGCCTTCTTCTCGGCGTTCTGCCGCTCGCGCTTGCGGCGCTTCTCGTCGGCCTCGCGCTGCTGCTGGTAGAGCTTCCAGCCCATGTTGTAGACGTCGATCTGGGCGCGGTTGGCGTCCAGGTAGAACACCTTGTTGACGACCGTCTCGACCAGGTCGACGTCGTGGGAGATCACGATGAAGCCGCCGCGGTAGGTCTTGAGGTAGTCGCGCAGCCAGATGATCGAGTCGGCGTCGAGGTGGTTGGTCGGCTCGTCGAGCAGCAGCGTGTCCGCGTCGGAGAACAGGATCCGGGCCAGCTCGATACGGCGGCGCTGACCGCCGGAGAGCGTGTGCAGGGGCTGGCCGAGCACCCGGTCGGGCAGGTTGAGCGCGGCGGCGATGGTGGCGGCCTCGGCCTCGGCGGCGTACCCGCCCTTGGTGAGGAACTCCGTCTCCTGCCGCTCGTACTGCTTGAGCGCCTTCTCGCGGGTGGACCCCTGGCCGTTGGCGATGCGCTGCTCGTTGTCGCGCATCTTGCGGATCAGTACGTCGAGGCCGCGCGCGGAGAGGATGCGGTCGCGGGCGAGGATGTCGAGGTCGCCGGTGCGGGGGTCCTGCGGGAGGTAGCCGACCTCGCCGGAGCGGGTGATGGTGCCGCCGGCGGGCATGCCCTGGCCGGCCAGGCACTTGGTGAGGGTCGTCTTCCCCGCGCCGTTGCGGCCGACGAGGCCGATGCGGTCGCCCTTGGCGACACGGAAGGTGGCGTTTTCGATGAGGACGCGGGCACCGGCGCGCAGCTCGATACCGGAGGCGGAGATCACGGACAGACTCCAGGGCGATACGGGGGCGATGGGCGGTTGAGGACGTTCCCGCCGTCTAATGCGCGAGGAGAAAGGCCATGGGGGACAGTCTAACGGGGGCGTGCAACCACTTTTTCTGCGTGCGGGAGTTCGGTTCGTCTCGCCGGGTCGTTGTCAGTGGTGGGTGCGAGACTGAGCGGCAGGACCGGATCATCGGATATCCGGCGACCGGGCACGAGGGAGTGATCGGTATGGCAGGCACGTCCGGCGGGCGTCCGAGCATCTACCCGACGCTGCTGTACGCCGACGCGAAGGCGGCGATCCGGCAGCTCACGGAGGCCTTCGGCTTCACGGAGCTGTCGGTGTACGAGGGCGAGGACGGCGCGGTGATGCACGCAGAGCTGGTGCAGGGCAACGGCGCGGTGATGGTCGGCACCAAGGGCACCGGAAGCGTCTTCGACAAGGCGATGAAGAACGCGGGCACGACCGGGGTGTACGTCGTCGTGGACGACGTGGACGCACACCACCGCCGCGCCGTGGATCACGGCGCGGAGATCCTGATGCCCCCGACGGACCAGGACTACGGCTCGCGGGACTACATGGCCCGGGACGTCGAGGGCAACGTGTGGAGCTTCGGGACGTACGCGCCCGAGACAGCGGGCTGACGGCCCACACGGACTAGCTGCCTCCGGTGTGCACCTGGAAGGCGGCTCGGCGTACGGCCTTGGCCAGGGCCGGGTCGGGGTGGGCCGCGGCGAGGGCGACCAGGACCTGCACGGTTCGCGGGTGGCCCACGGCCCGCACCTCGTCCAGCAGCATCGGGATGGTCGGCTGCACGGCGGACTCCAGGTGGCGGACGAGCAGCGGTGCCTCACCGTGGTCGGCGACGGCGGCGGCGGTGTCCACCCACAGCCAGGTCGCCTCCTCGCGGGTGAGCACCTCGTGGGCGTCCTCCGGGTCGGCCCCGTCGTGCTCGGCCAGCCACAGCAGCGCGTACGGCCTGAGCGTCGGCTCGTCCAGCACGGCGCGGACGTCCGGCTCGGCGGGGGCGCCGACCACGCGCAGCGCCTCGAAGGCGAGGCCGCGCAGCAGGGCGTCCTCGCCGCGGGCGGCGCCGAGGAGTTCGGTGACGGCGCTGCCGACGGTACGGGCGGCGAGCCAGGCCCGGTACTCGGCGCGGGCCGCGTTCGGGCGCAGTTGGGCGCAGCCGCGGAGCATGTCCTCGGCGGCCTGCTCGATGTTCCCGGCGGGGCTCTGCGCGGCGACGCAGATCTGCTCCAGCTTGACCCAGACGGCCCAGTTGCCGAGCGGGGTGAGCGTGGCGTGGCCGTCGCCGTAGGTGAGGGCGCCGACGGAGGCGAGGGCGCGCAGGGCCCAGTCGAGGAGCGGGGCGAGCGGGGCGTCGGTGGGCGCCGGTTCGGCCGGAGGCTCGGGCTGCGGGCCGTAGGGGATCTCGCAGCGTGCCGTGCGCAGCTCGGTGACGCGCTGCTCCAGGAGGTCGAGGAGCTGCTCCACGGGGACGGGGCCGGCGGACAGCTGCAGGAACGAGAGCACCTGCGGCATGGCCGAGACGACCTCGGCGACGGCGGCGGGCTCGTGGGCCTCGGGTTCCGGACAAGCGAGCGACCAGGCGTCGAAGAGGGCGACCCAGCCGCGCAGTACGGCGCTGTCGTCGCGGTCCCAGGCGCGCAGCCGCCAGCCGGGGCGGGCGCTGTCGCCGTGGACCTCGACGAGACCGGCGAGCCTGGCGGTGTCCCAGTCGGCTCTGACCTGATCCGGGGTCAGGCCCAGCTCGCGGGCCGCCCGTTCGGCGGTCGCGTCGGAGAGGGTGGCCTTGCCGTCGGCGGTGGCGCTGCCCCGGCCGGGGCCGAGCTCGGTGTCGGCCCAGCGGGCGACGCGGGCCGCGTCGGCCAGACCTGAGCGTGCCATTCTGGCCAGCTCCGCCGGTGCGGGGGTGCCCTCCGGGGGGCGCGGGGCGGGTCGGCGCGAGCGCCGCTGGTTCATCGCTCTGGGGGCTGCGGCCAGGGGTCGCGGGCGGACGAGTCGAAGCCTGGAGTCGCGCGGGATACGGGACGTCACGGGGGCAGTCTCCCGGTTGACGGTCCGAAAACCCAAACGGAATGTCACGGCGGGCGACGGGGATGGCCAACGCACGGGGTCCCGTGAGTGGTCGAGGGGCGCGAACAGGCCAGTGGTACGACGCTAAACGGAATCATCACCACCGGTCGCCAGGGAGCGGGTCGGGACGTGGTTGCGCCGGGGCGAAGGGGGCGTGAACGGGGGGTGTGCGAGGCCAGAGGGTCACATGAGAGGTGTCAGGAAGCGCCGCAGCGCCTCCTCGTAGCCCTGCGGGTCGGCGTTCCACATCGCTCCGTGGGGCGCGTGGCCGACGGTGCGGAGGGCGACCACGTCGGGACGGGCGTCGGCGAGCCGGCGGGAGAGCTGCCAGGGTGCCACGGTGTCGTCCGGTCCGTGGAAGACGAGCGCCGGGACCCGGAGGCCGTCGGAGGGGTCCGTGCCAGGGCCGCGGTCGCCGTACATGCCGGTACGGCCCTGTGCGGCGCGGACGGCCAGGGGCAGCAGCGCGCCCGGGGTGCGGCGGGCCGCGGCGAGGGCGCGCAGGGTGGTCTCCCAGCTGAGCACCGGGGAGTCCAGGACGAGCCCGGAGACGCGGTCGCGCAGTCCCGAGTGCGCGGCGGCGCGCAGGGCCATGGTGGCGCCGGTGGACCAGCCGTGCAGGACGACCTGCCGGGCGCCGTAGCGCACGGCGTAGCGGATCGCGGCGTCGAGGTCGCGCCACTCGGTCTCGCCGAGGTGGTTCAGGCCGTCGGGCGGGCGGGGTGCGCCCAGGTCGCCGCGGTAGGCGAGGGCGAGCACCGGGAAGCGGTTGCGGTGCAGGAACCCCATGACGTTCATGGCGAGTTCCCGGGTGGTGCCCAGGCCGTGCACGGCGATCACCCAGGTGTCCCGGTCCCCCGGCACGAACCACGCGGGCAGGGCGCCGAGTTCGCCGGGGATGTCGATGTCGGCGTGTTCGAGGCCGAGGGCGGAGCTCGGGTTGCCGACGTACACGTTCGGCGTGAGCCAGGCCTTGTCTCCGGGTTTCAGCGTGCCGTGCGTGACCCGCTCCAGGCGGCGTACGACGGTGTCGGCGGGGTGCGGGGTGTTGGCCAGGACGGGGCCGACGACCGCGTGGGAGCCGTTGCCGGACAGGCCGTAGCGGCCGGGCCGCAGGGCGGCCAGGTCCCGGGTGAGGCTGATCTGCCCCGCGGCGGTGCCGTGCACGGTGAGCCGGGGTTCGGTGGGCAGGGGCCGGCCGGGAGGCGCCTTGAGCGCGGCGCCACTGGCGTACCGTCCGGCGGCCACGGCGGCGGCGCCGACCCCGATCACGGCGGTGACGGCAGCGGCCGCCGCTCTGACAGTACGCACGACTCCAGTGTCCTGGCGGACCGGGCGAGCGACCAGTGGGAGACAGCGGCGGGGTGAGGGGCGCGGGGAGCGGGGAGGGGCGCGGCGTGACGTAGGGAGTCGGCGGGCGGTGGCTGCGTCCGGAGGGCGGGGCGCGGGCGCGCGGCCGTGCCGGCGGCTGCGCCCGGAGGGCAGGGCACGGCAGGGGGCAGTGCGGCGGCCACGCCCGGAGAGCGGGGGGCGAGGGTGCTGTGGTTGTGTCTGAAGGGAGGGCGCGCGCATCCCACAGCCACCCCGGGGGACGCCAGAGCCGGCGGCGTGACCGACGCGAAGGTCGGCGGTGCCGGGGAGCGTCCCCGGCCCGTGGGCCGAGGCGGACGGGTCGGGACGGGCCCGTGGGGACACCCGGCGGCACCGGGTGTCCGGGGTGGAGCGTCAGCGGCGTTGGCCGTAGCCGCGGAGTCGTTCCTGTACCTCCGCCAGTTGCTCCTCGGACAGCAGGCTCGGGGACAGGCCCGGTACCGATGTGGCGGTCAGCCACAGGCGGCACATCCACTCCAGCTGGGCAGTGCGGTCGTAGGCCTGGTCCAGTGACGCGCCGTGGGTGACGGTGCCGTGGTTCTGGAGGAGGCAGCCGGAGCGGTCGGCGAGGGCGCGGAGCATGTTCTCGGCCAACTCGTCGGTGCCGTACGTGGCATACGGGGCGACCCGGACGGGCCCGCCGAGCGCGGCGGCCATGTAGTGGATCAGCGGCAGCTCCGACACGAGCGTCGAGACGGCCGTCGCGTGCACGGCGTGGGTGTGGACGACGGCACGGGCGCCCGTCGTGCGGTAGACCGCGAGGTGCATGGGCAGCTCGCTGGTCGGGACGAGCGTGCCGAGAACCTGCCGGCCGTCGAGTCCGACGCCGGTCACGTCGTCCGGCTTCAGCCGGTCGTAGGGGACGCCCGACGGCGTGACCAGGACCGTGTCCCCGACGCGCACCGAGACGTTCCCCGACGTGCCGACGACGAGGCCGTCGGAGACGGTCCGGCGAGCCGTCGTGACGAGTTCCTCCCAGGCCCGCGCCTCCTCGGGGCGCACACCCCTGCGCCGCGACTCCCCCACATCCGGTCCACCGCCCCGGACGTCCCCCGCGCCTCGCCCGTCGCCTCGCTGCTCAGCCATGCGGCGATCCTGCCAGGCAGGCCCCCAACGCGCCGCCGGACGGGGCACTTCAGGCCGGAAGCCGAGCATCCGTAAGGGCGCATATCTATACAAGCACCTATAAAACTCGCCTAACCGGCGACATCCGGGCATTCCATGATCTTCCAGGGCCGCCGACCACCCCTCGTGGATCGCCCGCCACGACGCCGCGAGCGCGGGCGCACTGCCGGCCGACTGACCCTCGTGGACCTTCTGGCCGTACGGCAACGGCTCCGGAAGTCTGCCGGGTGACCAGAATCTCTTCGACGGGTCACCCGATCGGCTGAAACAGGTGGCGCGCGGGGCCTGGCCCTTGGGGGCGCGGGGAGCCTGACAGCAGGGCGGAACGACAACCTCGACGGTGGACACCCCTGCGCCCCTCCCAGTTCATCTTCCGTTCACTCGGGTTATCTACGTTCGTCCAGCCAATGACCTCGAACGATTGCCTGGGTAAATGGAAAGCTTCTCGCTGATCCTCGCGATTGTGGTGGTAACCGCACTCGCGTTCGATTTCACGAACGGTTTCCACGACACCGCGAACGCGATGGCCACGACCATTTCCACGGGTGCCATGAGGCCCAAGGTCGCCGTCGCCATGTCCGCCGTCCTCAACCTGGTCGGCGCCTTCCTGTCCGTGGAAGTCGCCAACACGATCTCCAAGGGTCTCGTCGACGAGTCCGGCATCCGTCCCGAGGTCATCTTCGCCGCCCTGGTCGGCGCGATCCTCTGGAACCTGCTGACCTGGCTGGTCGGCCTGCCGTCCAGCTCCTCTCACGCCCTGATGGGCGGCCTGATCGGTGCCACGATCGCCTCGGCCGGCGTCGGCGCGGTGCACGGTGACGTCCTGGTCACCAAGGTGCTGATCCCGGCGATCGCCGCCCCGCTGGTCGCGGGCGTCGCGGCGCTGCTCGCCACACGGCTGACGTACTCCCTCGGCAAGAAGGCCGACGGCAAGGCCTCCGCGAAGGGCTACCGCGCCGGCCAGATCGCCTCCGCGGGCCTGGTCTCGCTGGCCCACGGCACCAACGACGCCCAGAAGACGATGGGTGTCATCACCCTCGCCCTGGTCGCCGGCGGCGCCGTCGCCCCCGACTCCGACCCGCCCATGTGGGTCATCCTCTCCGCGGGCATCGCCATCGCGCTCGGCACGTACCTCGGCGGCTGGCGCATCATCCGCACCATGGGCAAGGGCCTGACCGACCTCCAGCCGCAGCAGGGCTTCGCCGCCCAGACCAGCGCGGCGACGGTCATCCTGGCCTCCTCCCACCTCGGTTTCTCGCTCTCCACGACCCACTCCGTGTCCGGCTCCGTGATGGGCGCGGGCCTCGGCCGCAAGGGCGGCGTCGTCCGCTGGTCGACGGCGACGCGGATGTTCGTCGCGTGGGGCCTGACGCTGCCGGCGGCGGCCCTGGTGGCCGCGCTCGCCGAGTACGTCACCGGCTTCGGCAGCTGGGGCACCGCGGTGGTGGCCGTCTTCCTCGTCGCCTCCAGCGCGGCGATCTGGAAGATCTCGCGGCGTGAGGTCGTCGACCACACCAACGTCAACGACACCGACGAGGCGGAGCCGGCCGGTGTGGTGACCACGGCCATGGCCGCGGTGACGCCGCCGCCGACCGGCTCGGCGACGGAGGACCCGGTGCCGTCCTTCCCGGCCCAGGCCGCCGCCGAGCGGACGCCCTCGACGACCACCACGGTCTGACCCGCCGACCGGTAACAAGGAAGAGTCTCCGATATGAAGATCGACTGGGCGGCCCTCGGCTCCGTCTTCGGCGTCAGCCTCGTGGTCACCGTGGCCCTCGTGGGCCTGTTCACCCTCGGCATCACCGGCCTGTCCCGCCGCGAGCGGGCGGTGGCCGCCGGCGGCTCCGCGGGGCTTGCCGTGACGGGCGCCTACGCGTGCTTCGCGGCGTGTGCGGCGGCCGTCGGGTACGGGATCTATCTGATCGTGGCCTGACCACGGTCACTTCTGCCGGGCGGTGCGGGACTTCGGTCCTGTGCCGCCCGGTTGTCGTGTGCGCAGGGGGGCGGTGTGGGCTTCTCCACAGTCTCCCCTCGCAGGTCAACGGCAAGTTGACGGCTGTTCCCGGCCGTGGTGGACTGCCGGGGCCAGTACGGCGGCAGGAGAGGAAGCCGGTGGAAGTCCGGCGCGGTCCCGCCACTGTCACCGGGGTAGCGATCCCCGGGAGCCAGGAACTCTCACCGCCGGTCCAGTCGAACCAGGGCGTGGACACCCTGAGTGAGGACATATCGCCATGCGCGGCTGCCGATCGAGGTTGAGTACCCCACCCCTGCCCGCTCCTCTGGCCGGCTGAGCCCATGAGTGCCGGCCGCGTCTTCGCGTACGGCGCCGCCGCCGGTCTGATCGGTGACCTGCTGCTCGGCGATCCTCGCCGGGGGCATCCGGTCGCCGTGTTCGGACGGGCCGCGGGGGCCGTGGAACGGGTGTTGTGGCGGGACCACCGGGGGTGGGGCGCGCTGCACACCGTGGTGTGCGCCGGAGGGGCGGTCGCGCTCGGGGGCGTCGCCACGCGTGCCGTGCGGGACTGCGCCGTCGCCTCCGTCGCGCTGACCGGCGTCGCCACCTGGGCCGTGGTCGGGGGGACTTCGCTCGCGCGGGAGGCGCGGGCCATCGGGCGTGCCCTGGAGGCGGGGGACGTCGAGGGGGCCCGGGCGCGGCTGCCGCATCTGTGCGGGCGGGACCCACAGGCGCTCGACGCCGACGGGATCGCCCGGGCCGTGGTCGAGTCCGTCGCCGAGAACACCTCCGACGCGGTCGTGGGGGCACTCGTGTGGGGGGCCGTCGGCGGTGTGCCGGGGCTCCTCGGGTTCCGGGCCGTCAACACCCTCGACGCCATGGTCGGGCACAAGTCGGCCCGGTACCGGCGCTACGGGTGGGCCTCCGCGCGGCTGGACGATCTCGCCGGATGGCCGGGGGCCCGGCTGACCGCCGTGCTCGCGGCCCTGGCAGGGGACGATCCACGGGGAGCCGTGCGGGCATGGCGTGCCGACGCCGGCAAGCATCCGAGCCCCAACGCCGGGCCCGTGGAGGCCTCGTTCGCGGGGGCGCTCGGGGTGCGGCTGGGCGGGACCCTGTCGTACGGCGGGCGCGTCGAGCACCGGCCGGTGCTCAACGGGGCGGAGCGCGGCGTCGGCACCCGCGACATCGAACGGGCCGTGCGGCTGTCCAGGCGCGTCGGCTGGCTCGCGCTCGGCGTCTGTGTCGCCGCGCGCCGCATCGCGAAAGGGCGTACGTCATGACGGGCGGTGGGCTTCTGGTCGCCGGTACCACCTCCGACGCCGGCAAGAGCGTCGTGACCGCCGGGATCTGCCGGTGGCTGGTGCGGCAGGGTGTCAAGGTGGCGCCCTTCAAGGCGCAGAACATGTCCCTCAACTCCTTCGTGACGAGGGAGGGTGCCGAGATCGGGCGGGCGCAGGCCATGCAGGCGCAGGCCTGCCGGGTCGAGCCGACCGCGCTGATGAACCCGGTACTGCTCAAGCCCGGTGGCGAGCGCAGCAGTCAGGTCGTGCTGCTGGGCAAGCCGGTCGGGGAGCTCAGCGCCCGCGGGTACCACGGCGGACGGCAGCAGCAGCTGCTCGGGACCGTACTGGACTGCCTGGAGCAGTTGCGGGGCACGTATGACGCGGTGATCTGTGAGGGGGCGGGCAGTCCCGCCGAGATCAATCTGCGGCGGACCGACATCGTCAACATGGGGATCGCCCGCAACGCCGGGCTCCCCGTGCTCGTCGTCGGCGACATCGACCGGGGCGGTGTCTTCGCCTCGTTCTTCGGGACCGTGGCGCTGCTGTCGCGCGAGGACCAGGAGTGCGTCGCCGGGTTCCTCGTCAACAAGTTCCGGGGGGACGTCTCCCTGCTGGAGCCGGGGCTCGACATGCTCCAGGGGCTCACCGGGCGGCGTACGTACGGCGTCCTGCCCTTCCGGCACGGGCTGGGCATCGATGAGGAGGACGGGCTGCGTGTCTCCCTGCGGGGGACGGTCCGGGAGTCCGTCGTGGCCCCGCCGGTCGGCGAGGACGTGCTGCGCGTCGCCGTGTGCGCCGTTCCGTTGATGTCCAACTTCACGGACGTGGACGCGCTGGCCGCCGAACCCGGTGTGGTGGTGCGGTTCGTGGACCGGCCGGAGGAACTCGCCGACGCCGACCTCGTCATCGTGCCCGGGACCCGGGGGACCGTCCGTGCGCTGGAGTGGCTGCGGGAGCGCGGGCTGGCCGGCGCGCTCGTGCGCAGGGCCGCCGAGCAGCGGCCCGTCCTCGGGATCTGCGGCGGCTTCCAGATCCTCGGCGAGCACATCGAGGACGACGTGGAGAGCCGCCTGGGTCATGTCGAGGGCCTCGGGGTCCTGCCCGTGCGGGTGCGGTTCGCCCGCGAGAAGACCCTCACCCGGCCGGAGGGCGAGGCCCTCGGGGAGCGCGTCGAGGGCTACGAGATCCATCACGGGGTCGCCGACGTCCAAGGGGGTGCAGCCTTCCTCGACGGCTGCCGGGTCGGCCAGACCTGGGGCACGCACTGGCACGGCTCGCTGGAGTCGGACGGGTTCCGGCGGGCGTTCCTGCGCGAGGTGGCGGCCGCCGCGGGGCGCCGCTTCGTGCCGGCGCCGGACACCTCGTTCGCCGCGCTGCGCGAGGAGCAGCTCGACCGGCTCGGCGACCTGATCGAACAGCACGCGGACACGGACGCGCTGTGGCGGCTCATCGAGTCGGGCGCGCCGCGAGGACTGCCCTTCATTCCACCGGGAGCGCCCGCATGAGCACTGTGTTGTTGTTGTCGACCGCCGACACGGACCTGCTGGCGGCCCGGGCCGCCGCCGGTGCCTCGTACCGGATCGGCAACCCGACCCGCGTGGACGTCCAGGAGGAGCTTCCGGCCCTCCTCGAAGGCGCGGACATCGCGGTCGTACGGCTGCTCGGCGGCAAGCGGGCCTGGGAGGACGGGCTCGCCGCGCTGAAGGCGTCCGGCGTCCCGACCGTGCTGCTGGGCGGAGAGGCCGTGCCCGACGCGGAGCTGATGGCCGAGTCGTCGGTTCCGGCCGGTGTCGTGGCCGAGGCGCTGAAGTACCTCGTGGAGGGCGGGCCGGACAACCTCACCGAGCTGGCGCGGTTCCTGTCCGACACCGTGCTGCTCACGGGCGAGGGCTTCGCCGCGCCGCAGCGGATGCCGGAGTACGGCGTCCGCGGCGAGCGCGCGCACACCGAGGGCCGGCCGACGGTCGGCGTGCTCTTCTACCGGGCGCACGAGCTGAGCGGCAACACCGCCTTCGTGGACACCCTGTGCGACGTGATCGAGGCGCGGGGCGCCAACGCGCTTGCCGTGTACTGCGGTTCGCTGCGCGGGGCCGACGCGGGGCTGTACGAGATCCTCGGGCGGGCGGACGCCCTCGTCGCCACCGTCCTCGCCGCCGGCGGCACCCACGCCTCGCAGGCCTCGGCGGGCGGTGACGAGGAGTCCTGGGACATCGGCGCCCTCGCCGAGCTGAACATCCCCGTGCTGCAAGGGCTGTGCCTGACGTCCTCGCGGCGCGCCTGGGAGGCGTCCGACGCCGCCCTGTCCCCCATGGACGCCGCGATGCAGGTGGCGATCCCGGAGTTCGACGGGCGGCTGATCACCGTGCCGTTCTCCTTCAAGGAGCAGGTCGTCGAGAAGGGCGCCGACGTGCCCGTGTACGTCGCCGATCCGGAGCGGGCCGCGCGGGTCGCCGGGATCGCCGTACGGCACGCGCGGTTGAAGCACAAGGCGAACGCCGACAAGAGGCTCGCGCTCGTCTTCACCGCGTACCCGACCAAGCACTCGCGGGTCGGCAACGCCGTCGGGCTGGACACCCCGGCCTCGGCGGTGCGGGTGCTGGACACGCTGCGGGACGCCGGGTATGTCGTCGAGGGGCACCCGGACAACGGGGACGAGCTCATCCACCGGCTGATCGAGGCCGGCGGTCACGACGTCGAGTGGCTGACGGACGATCAGCTGGCCGCCGCGCCCGCGCGCGTGCCGCTCGCCGACTACCGGGCGTGGTTCGACAAGCTCGACCCCGGGCTGCGCGACGGGATGCTTCAGGCGTGGGGCGAGCCGCCGGGCGGCCTGTACGTGGACGGCGACGACATCGTGCTCGCCTCCCTGCAGTTCGGGAACGTCGTCGTGATGATCCAGCCGCCGCGCGGCTTCGGGGAGAACCCGATCGCGATCTACCACGACCCGGACATGCCGCCCTCCCACCACTACATGGCGGCCTACCGGTGGCTGGAGAACAGTTTCGGCGCCGACGCGATCGTCCACATGGGCAAGCACGGCACGATGGAGTGGCTGCCGGGCAAGGGACTGGGTCTGAGTGGAGGGTGCGCGCCGGACGCCGTGCTGGGCGAACTCCCCCTGGTGTACCCCTTCATCGTCAACGACCCCGGCGAGGGCACCCAGGCCAAGCGCCGCGGGCACGCCACGGTCGTCGACCACCTGGTGCCGCCGATGGCCCGCGCCGACACCTACGGCGACCTGGCCAAGCTGGAGCAGCTCCTCGACGAGTACGCGCTCGTCTCCGACCTGGATCCGGCGAAGGCCCCGGCCGTGCGCGCGCAGATCTGGACCCTCGTCAAGGCCGCCGAGCTGCACCACGACCTGCATGTCGACGAGCAGCCGGACGACGACGCGTTCGACGAGTTCGTCATGCACATCGACGGCTATCTGTGCGAGATCAAGGACGTGCAGATCCGCGACGGGCTGCACATCCTGGGCGGCGGCCCGGTCGGTGAACCGCGCGTCAACCTCGTGCTGGCGGTGCTGCGCGCCTCGCAGGTGTGGGGCGGGCAGGCCGACGCGCTGCCGGGGCTCCGGGCGGCGCTGGCGGAGCACTTCGGGCTGGTGGAGAAGGAGTTGCTGGCCGAGCCGGGCGCTCCGGTGAAGGTGCCGGTGGAGCTGACGGGCCTGGTGGCGGGTCCGGCACGCTCCGCCGCCGACGTGATCGACCTGCTGGAGCAGCTGTGCCGGCGGATCGCGGAGGGCATGGAGGAGCGCGGCTGGGCGGTCGCCGAGGTCCCGGCGCTGGTCCGGGAGGTGGTCGGCAGCGAACTGCCCGAGGCCGTGGCGGTGCTGGAGTTCGCCTGCACCGAGGTCGTGCCGCGGCTGGCGAGGACCACCGACGAGATCGGGCACATCCTGCGGGCGCTGGACGGCGGTTATGTCCCGGCGGGTCCCTCCGGCTCGCCGACCCGCGGCCTGGTCAACGTCCTGCCGACGGGGCGCAACTTCTACTCCGTCGACCCCAAGGCGATTCCGTCCCGGCTGAGCTGGGAGGTCGGGCAGTCGCTCGCGGACTCGCTGGTGCAGCGGTATCTGACCGACACGGGCGCGTACCCGAAGTCCGTCGGCCTGACGGTGTGGGGCACCTCGGCCATGCGCACCCAGGGCGACGACATCGCCGAGATCCTGGCGCTGCTGGGCTGCCGGCCGGTGTGGGACGACGCCTCGCGCCGGGTGACCGGGTTCGAGGTGATCTCCCCGGAGGAGCTGGGCCGGCCGCGCATCGACGTGACGGTCCGTATCTCGGGCTTCTTCCGGGACGCGTTCCCGCACGTGGTGGGGCTGATCGACGACGCCGTCCGGACGGTCGCCGAGCTGGACGAGCCCGCCGAGCGGAACTACGTCCGGGCCCACGCCGACGAGGACACCGCCGAGCACGGCGACCGGCGCCGGGCGACCGCCCGGATCTTCGGCTCCAAGCCGGGGGCGTACGGGGCCGGTCTGCTGCCGCTGATCGACGCGCGCAACTGGCGCTCCGACGCGGACCTCGCCGAGGTGTACGCGGTGTGGGGCGGCTACGCCTACGGGCGGGGTCTGGAGGGGCGGGCCGCGCGCGGGGACATGGAGACGGCGTTCCGGCGGATCGCGGTCGCCGCGAAGAACGTCGACACGCGGGAGCACGACCTCGTCGACGCGGACGACTACTTCCAGTACCACGGCGGCATGGTCGCCATGGTCCGCCATCTGACGGGCGCGAGCCCCGAGGCGTACGTCGGCGACTCGGCCGTACCGGACCAGGTGAAGACCCGCACGCTGGGCGAGGAGACGCACCGCGTCTTCCGCGCCCGGGTGGTCAACCCGCGCTGGATGGCGGCCATGCGGCGGCACGGCTACAAGGGCGCCTTCGAGCTGGCCGCGACCGTGGACTACCTCTTCGGGTACGACGCCACGGCCGGGGTCGTGGACGACTGGATGTACGAGAAACTCAGCGCCGAGTACGTCTTCGACCCGGAGAACCGGGAGTTCATGAAGACGTCCAACCCCTGGGCGCTGCGCGGCATCACCGAGCGGCTGCTGGAGGCCGCCGACCGCGGACTGTGGGCGGAGCCGGACGCGGAGACGCTGGGCCGGCTGCGTGCCACGTACCTGGAGCTCGAAGGCGACTTGGAAGGTGACGACAAGTGAGCACCCCGTTCCCGTTCACGGCCGTGGTGGGCCAGGACGACCTGCGGCTCGCGCTGCTGCTGAACGCCGTGTCGCCGGCGGTCGGCGGTGTGCTGGTGCGCGGTGAGAAGGGCACCGCCAAGTCGACGGCCGTGCGGGCGCTGTCCGCGCTCATGCCGGAGGTGGACGTCGTCCCCGGCTGCCGCTTCTCCTGCGACCCCGCCTCCCCCGACCCCGCCTGCCCCGACGGGCCGCACACGCCGGGCACCGCCGGCCAGGCCCGCCCGGCCCGGATGGTCGAACTGCCCGTCGGCGCCTCGGAGGACCGGCTGGTGGGCGCGCTGGACATCGAGCGGGCGCTGTCGGAGGGCGTGAAGGCCTTCGAGCCGGGCCTGCTCGCCGCCGCGCACCGCGGCATCCTCTACGTCGACGAGGTCAACCTCCTCCACGACCACCTGGTCGACCTGCTGCTGGACGCGGCGGCGATGGGCGCCTCGTACGTGGAGCGCGAGGGCGTCTCCGTACGGCACGCGGCCCGGTTCCTGCTCGTCGGCACCATGAACCCCGAGGAGGGCGAGCTGCGGCCGCAGTTGCTCGACCGGTTCGGGCTGACCGTCGAGGTCGCGGCCTCGCGCGAGCCCGAGCAGCGGGTGGAGGTCGTCAGGCGGCGGCTCGCCTACGACGACGATCCGGCCGGTTTCGCGGCCCGGTGGGCGGACGAGGAGGCCGCCGTGCGGGCGCGGATCGTGGCGGCACGGGAGCTGCTGCCGTCCGTGCGGCTGGGCGACGGGGCGCTGCGGCAGATCGCGGCGACCTGCGCGGCCTTCGAGGTCGACGGCATGCGCGCCGACATCGTGATGGCGCGCACGGCGACGGCGCTGGCGGCCTGGGCGGGGCGTACGGACGTGCTCGCCGAGGATGTCCGGCAGGCCGCGCTGCTCGCGCTGCCGCACCGGCGGCGGCGCAACCCCTTCGACGCGCCGGGTCTTGACGAGGACAAGCTGGACGAGACCCTGGAGGAGTTCTCCGGGGACGACGACCCGGAGCCGGACCCGGACCAGGGGCCGAACGGGCCCGGCGGGGGCGGCGGGCAGCCGGAGCCCGACGAAGGACCGCAGGGCGATGACACCGGCGCCACGCCCGAGGCCGGGGAGAACGGGCAGCCGCAGCCGTCGGGCGCCGGTGAGCAGTCGGCGGCGCGGTCTGCCGAGCCGTTCCGCACCAAGGTGCTGAGCGTGCCCGGGATCGGCGAGGGCGCCGCCGGGCGGCGTTCGCGGGCGCGGACCGAGCACGGGCGCACGACCGGGTCCCGGCGGCCGCGGGGCACGCTCACGAAGCTGCACCTGGCGGCGACCGTGCAGGCCGCGGCCCCGCACCAGCGGGCACGCGGACGGTCCGGGCCGGGGCTGGTGGTGCGCCGGGACGATCTGCGGCAGGCCACCCGCGAGGGGCGCGAGGGCAATCTCGTGCTGTTCGTCGTGGACGCCTCCGGGTCGATGGCGGCGCGGCAGCGGATGAGTGCCGTGAAGGGGGCCGTGCTGTCGCTGCTGCTGGACGCGTACCAACGGCGGGACAAGGTGGGGCTGGTGACGTTCCGGGGTTCGGGCGCGGACGTCGCGCTGCCCCCGACCTCGTCCGTGGACGCTGCCGCGGCCCGGCTGGAGTCGCTGCCGACGGGCGGGCGTACGCCGCTCGCCGCCGGGCTGCTGCGCGCGCACGACGTGCTGCGGGTGGAGCGGCTGCGGGATGCGGCACGGCGGCCGCTGGTCGTGCTGGTGACGGACGGACGGGCTACCGGGGGCCCGGAGCCGGTCGCCCTGGCCGGGCGGGCGGCTGGGCTGTTCGCGGCCGAGGGCGTCGCGTCCGTCGTCGTGGACTGCGAGTCGGGGCCGGTACGGCTGGGGCTCGCCGGGCAGCTCGCCGGTGAGCTGGGCGGCACCGCCGTGACGCTGGACGAGCTGCGGGCCGACTCGATCGCCGGGCTGGTCAGGGATGTGCAGGGGACTTCGAGGAGGGCCGCGTAATGCCGCAGGGACAGCCGAGTGTCATTCCGGACGACGGTCTGACGACCCGACAGCGCCGGAACCGGCCGCTCGTCGTCGTGCACACGGGCGTCGGCAAGGGCAAGTCGACGGCCGCCTTCGGGCTCGCGCTGCGGGCCTGGAACCAGGGCTGGCCGATCGGGGTGTTCCAGTTCGTCAAGTCGGCGAAGTGGAAGGTCGGCGAGGAGAACGCGCTGCGCGTGCTCGGTGCCTCCGGCGAGGGCGGGTCCGTCGCCTGGCACAAGATGGGCGAGGGCTGGTCCTGGGTGCAGCGCGACGCGCAGCTGGACAACGAGGAGAAGGCCCGGGAGGGCTGGGAGCAGGTCAAGCGGGACCTGGCTGCTCAGACGTACCGGCTGTACGTGCTGGACGAGTTCGCCTACCCGATGCACTGGGGGTGGGTCGACACCGACGAGGTCGTGGACGTCCTGCGGAACCGGCCCGGGACCCAGCACGTGGTGATCACGGGGCGCAACGCTCCCGAGAAGCTCGTGGACTTCGCCGACCTCGTGACCGACATGTCCAAGGTGAAGCACCCCATGGACGCCGGGCAGAAGGGGCAGAGGGGCATCGAGTGGTGATGTCCTCCTCCGTGCCCCGGCTGGTCGTCGCCGCGCCCTCGTCGGGCAGTGGCAAGACCACCGTCGCCACGGGGCTGATGGCCGCGTTCGCGGCGCGGGGGCTCGCCGTGTCCCCGCACAAGGTCGGGCCGGACTACATCGACCCCGGGTACCACGCGCTCGCGACCGGGCGGAGGGGGCGGAACCTCGACGCGTATCTGTGCGGGCCGGAGCTGGTCGGGCCGCTGTTCCTGCACGGGGCGCGCGGGTGTGACCTCGCCGTGGTCGAGGGCGTGATGGGCCTGTACGACGGGGCCGCCGGGGAGGGGGAGCTGGCCTCGACGGCGCATGTCGCGAAGTTGCTGCGGGCGCCGGTCGTACTGGTCGTCGACGCGTCGTCGCAGTCCCGGTCGGTGGCCGCGCTGGTGCACGGGTTCGTCTCCTGGGATCCGGAGGTGCGGGTCGGGGGCGTGATTCTGAACAAGGTCGCCTCGGACCGGCACGAGGTGATGTTGCGGGAGGCGCTGGAGCAGGTGGGGGTGCCGGTGCTCGGGGTGTTGCGGCGGGCTCCGCAGGTGGACACGCCGTCGCGGCATCTGGGGCTGGTGCCGGTCGCCGAGCGGCGGGCTGAGGCGGTCGAGGCCGTGGCGGCGATGGCCGCGCAGGTCTCCGACGGTTGTGATCTGGACGCGTTGATGGGGTTGGCGCGGAGTGCGGGGGCGTTGTCCTGTGCGGCTTGGGATGCGGCTGAGGTCGTTTCCTCGCCCACTCACCAGCCGACACGGCCGGACGAGAAGCCGAAGCCGAGGGTTGCTGTCGCCGGTGGCCCCGCGTTCACCTTCTCCTACGCCGAGCACACCGAACTGCTCACCGCCGCCGGTGCCGACGTCGTGCCCTTCGATCCGCTGCGGGACGAGGAACTGCCCGAAGGGACGCGGGGGTTGGTGATCGGGGGCGGGTTTCCCGAGGTGTACGCCGCCGAGCTGTCCGCCAACGAACCCCTGCGCAAGGCCGTTGCCCACCTGGCGGAGAGCGGCGCTCCGGTGGCCGCCGAGTGTGCCGGGCTGCTGTATCTGTGCCGGGAGCTGGACGGACTGCCCATGTGCGGGGTGCTGGACGCCGGGGCGCGGATGACCGAACGGCTGACCCTGGGGTACCGGGACGCCGTGGCCGTCGGAGACAGTGTGCTCGCGGCGGCGGGGACCAGGATGCGGGGGCACGAGTTCCATCGGACCGTCGTGGAGCCCGGGTCGGGGACCGAACCCGCCTGGGGCCTGCGGACCCCTCGGCGACGGGTCGAGGGTTTCGTGCGGCGCGGTGTCCACGCGAGCTATCTGCACACGCACTGGGCCGCCGAGCCCGGTGTCGCCCGTCGGTTCGTGGAGAGGTGCCGGACGTCATGAGCAGCAGGCTGGTCGGTGTCGGGGTCGGGCCCGGGGATCCGGAGCTGGTGACCGTCAAGGGCGTGAACGCCCTGCGGGAGGCCGATGTCGTGGTCGTGCCCGTCATGGCTGCGTCTGATGGAAAAGACGGGGGAGAGCCCGGGCGGGCCGAGGCGACCGTGTTGCACTACGTGCCCGAGGAGAAGGTCGTACGGGTCGTGTTCGCGCTGAACGAGCGGAGCGACCGGGCGCGGCGGGAGGCGGCCTGGGACGCGGCGGGCGAGCGGGTGGCCGAGCTGCTGCGCGGGCACGGTGCCGTCGCCTTCGCGACCATCGGGGACCCCAATGTGTACTCCACGTTCACGTACCTCGCGCAGACCATCGCCGAGCTGGTGCCGGGGACCGTCGTCGAGACCGTGCCCGGGATCACCGCCATGCAGGACCTCGCCGCGCGGTCGGGTGCCGTGCTGACCGAGGGGACCGAGCCGCTCACGCTCGTGCCCGTCACGGCAGGGGCGACGGTGCTCAAGGAAGCCCTCGCCGGGCCCGGGACCGTCGTCGCCTACAAGTTCGGCCGGCAGGCGCACGAGGTCGCGGAGGCGCTGCGGGAGACCGGACGGATCGGCGACGCGGTGTGGGGGTCGGCGCTGGGGCTGACGGAGGAGTCGATCAGGCCGGCCGCCGAGCTGGACGGCACTGCCCTGCCCTATCTGTCGACGCTCATCTCCCCCGCGCGGCGCGACGGCGGGCGGGGCGGAAAGCTCTGACGCGCCCGTCCATCACCCCGCCTACCGGAACCCCCTTGTACGAGAGGACCAACCCATGGCCGACGCCCCCACCGGCAAGGTGACCTTCGTCGGTGCCGGCCCCGGCGCCGCCGACCTGCTGACGTTCCGTGCCGCGCGCGCCATCGCCGAGGCCGACGTGGTGATCTGGGCGGCCAGCCTGGTCCAGGCGGAGGTCCTCCAGCACGCGCGCGAGGACGCGGAGGTCCTCGACTCGGCGGCCCTGTCCCTGGAGGACGTCGTGGCCGTGTACCGGCGGGCCCGGGAGGAGGGCCTGCGCGTCGCGCGGATCCACTCCGGTGACCCGGCCCTGTGGGGCGGCACCCAGGAGCAGCTCGACCGGTGTGCCGAGATCGGGATCGCGACCGAGGTCGTGCCCGGGGTGTCCGCCTTCTCCGCCGTCGCCGCGCTCGCGCAGCGCGAGCTGACCATCCCCGAGGTCGCGCAGTCCGTCGTCCTGACCCGGCTCGGCGGCGGCAAGACGCCCATGCCGCCCGGGGAGGAGGTCCGCGAGTTCGCCCGGCACGGCACCACCATGGCGATCTTCCTCTCCGCGGCCCGCAGCGGGCAGCTGGTGCGGGAACTGCTGGAGGGCGGTTACCCGACGACGACCCCGGTCGTGGTCGCGTACCAGGCGACCTGGCCGGAGGAACTGGTCGTGAGGTGCACGATCGGCACGCTGGAGGAGACGGTCAAGGAACACAAGCTCTGGAAGCACACGCTGTTCCTGGTCGGCCCGGCACTCGACGCGCACGGCACGCGCTCGCACCTGTACCACCCGGGTCACTTCCACGGCTACCGCAAGGCCGACCCCGAGGCCCGCAAGGCCCTGCGCGAACGGGGTGCCGGAAGATGATCGTCCGGCCTCCTGTAGGCAACGAGGAAATCGAAGAGGGAGTCACCCAGTGATCGGCCTCATTTCCGCCACCGCGGCGGGAGCTGCTGCGCGGGACCGGCTGGCCGCCGCGTGGCCGGACCGCACGCGCGTGTACGAGGGTCCCGTCGGGGACGCCGTACGCGCCGCGTTCGCGCAGTGCGAGCAGCTCGTGTGCTTCCTGGCGACGGGGGCGGTGGTGCGGCTGGTGGCGCCGTTGCTGTCCGGCAAGACGGCGGACCCGGGTGTGGTGTGCGTCGACGAGGGCGGGCGTTTCGCGGTGTCGCTGGTGGGCGGGCACGCGGGCGGGGCCAATGAACTCGCCCGGGAGGTCGGGGAGTTGCTGGGGGCCGAGCCTGTCGTGACCACGGCGACGGACGCCGTGGATCTGCCCGGTCTCGACACCCTCGGCCTGCCCGTGGAGGGCGATGTCGCCGGGGTCTCCCGGGCGTTGCTGGACGGTGAGGCGGTGGCGCTGCGGGCCGAGGTGACCTGGCCGCTGCCGCCGCTCCCGGTGACCGCCGGCGGGTCGTACACGATCCGGCTGACCGACCGGCTCGTCGAGGCGGCCGAGCGCGAGGTGGTGCTGCGCCCGCCGTCGCTGGTCGTCGGGGTCGGGGCGTCGAAGGGTGCCCCCGTCGAGGAGGTGCTCGGGCTGGTCGAGGGCGTCCTGCGGGAGGCCGGGCTGTCCTCGGCGTCGGTCGCCGAGCTCGCCACCGTCGACGCCAAGGCCGGGGAGCCCGGTCTCGTCGAAGCCGCGCGGCGGCTCGGTGTGCCCCTGGTGACGTACTCCGCCGGGGAGCTGGCCGGGGTGGACGTGCCCAACCCGTCCGACGCGCCGCTCGCCGCCGTCGGTACGCCCTCGGTCGCGGAGGCCGCCGCTCTGGTGCGCGGGGGCGAACTCCTGGTGCCCAAGCGGAAGTCGGCCGCGAGCCCCGCCATGGCGACCTGTGCCGTCGTACGGCGCCCGGGGCGTGGGCGGCTCGCGGTGGTCGGGCTCGGGCCGGGTGCCCGGGACCTGCTCACGCCACGTGCGAAGGCGGAACTCCGGCGCGCGTCCGTGCTCGTCGGACTCGACCAGTACGTCGACCAGATCCGCGATCTGCTGCGGCCCGGCACCCGGATCCTGGAGTCGGGCCTCGGGGCCGAGGAGGAGCGGGCGCGCACGGCCGTCGAGGAGGCCCGCGGGGGGCAGGCCGTCGCGCTGATCGGCAGCGGGGACGCGGGCGTGTACGCCATGGCCTCCCCCGCGCTCGCCGAGGCCTCCGACGACATCGACGTGGTCGGCGTGCCCGGCGTGACGGCGGCGCTCGCGGCCGGGGCGATCCTGGGCGCGCCGCTGGGCCACGACCACGTGTCGATCAGCCTGTCCGACCTGCACACGCCGTGGGAGGTCATCGAGCGGCGGGTACGGGCGGCGGCCGAGGCCGACCTCGTGGTGACGTTCTACAACCCGCGTTCACGCGGCCGCGACTGGCAGCTGCCCAAGGCGCTGGACATCCTCGCCGGGCACCGGGCGCCGACGACACCGGTCGGTGTCGTACGCAACGCCTCACGGCCGGACGAGTCCGCCCGGCTCACGACTCTGACCGCGCTCGATCCGGCGACGGTCGACATGATGACGGTCGTCACCGTGGGCAACACCGCGACCCGCGAGATCGCCGGGCGCATGGTGACGCCGCGCGGCTACCGCTGGCAGGAGGAGCCCGAGTGAACCGCGTCGTCCACCACCCCACGTCCGCCGAGGAGAACCTGTGACCACCCCGCCCGCCCTGCTCATCGCCGGCCACGGCACCCGTGACGACGCCGGAGCCGAGGCGTTCCGCGACTTCGTGCGGGAGCTGGGGGCCCGCCACCCGGAACTGCCCGTAGCGGGCGGCTTCATCGAACTGTCCCCGCCGCCGCTGGGCGAGGCCGTCGCCGAGCTGGTGGAGCGGGGCGTACGGCGGTTCGCCGCCGTGCCGCTGATGCTGGTGTCCGCCGGGCACGCCAAGGGCGACATCCCGGCGGCGCTGGCCCGCGAGAAGGAACGCCACCCCGGGATCTCGTACACGTACGGGCGTCCGCTGGGCCCGCATCCAGCGCTGCTGAACGTGCTGGAGCGGCGGCTGGACGAGGCGCTGGGCGGCGCCGCGGGGCGCAGGCCGGGTGACCGGGCCGATGTGACGGTGCTGCTGGTGGGGCGCGGGTCGACGGACCCGGACGCCAACGCCGAGGTGTACAAGGCGGCGCGGCTGCTGTGGGAGGGGCGCGGGTACGCGGGGATCGAGACGGCGTTCGTGTCGCTGGCGGCGCCGGACGTGCCGAGCGGACTCGACCGGTGTGCGCGGCTGGGTGCCCGCCGGATCGTGGTGCTCCCCTACTTCCTGTTCACCGGCATCCTGCCGGACCGGGTGCGGATGCAGGCCGAGGGCTGGGCGGCGGCGCACCCGGAGGTCGAGGTGCGCTCGGCCGACGTCATCGGGCCGGAGCCGGAGCTGCTGGATCTGGTGTGGGAGCGGTACGCGGAGGCCGTCGAGGGTGATCTGCGGATGAACTGCGACTCGTGTGTCTACCGCGTCGCGCTGCCGGGCTTCGAGGACAGGGTGGGGATGCCGCAGCAGCCGCACTTCCACCCGGACGACGACGGCCACCACCACGGGCACGGTCACCACCACCACGGGGCGCACTCCCATGCGCACTGAGAAGCCCGGGAGCATGGACAGCGGCCACGATCTGCGGCACCACGGGGACGCGGAGGTCCGGGACGACGGCGGCTCGCTCGTCGATCTCGCCGTGAACGTCCGCGCGGACACTCCGCCGGCGTGGCTGCGGGAGCACATCGCCGCGTCGCTGGACGGGTTGGCGGCCTACCCGGACGGGCGGGCCGCCCGCGCGGCGGTGGCGGCGCGGCACGGCCTGCCGGTGGAGCGGGTGCTGCTGACGGCGGGGGCGGCGGAGGCGTTCGTGCTGCTGGCGCGGGCGCTGAAGGTGCGGCGGCCGGTCGTGGTCCACCCGCAGTTCACGGAGCCGGAGGCCGCGCTGCGCGACGCGGGGCACACGGTCGACCGGGTGCTGCTGCGGGAGGAGGACGGCTTCCGGCTGGACCCGGCGGCCGTTCCCGAGGCCGCGGACCTGGTGGTGATCGGCAATCCGACGAACCCGACGTCGGTGCTGCACCCGGCGGAGGTGATCGCCTCTCTCGCCCGTCCCGGGCGGCTGCTGGTGGTGGACGAGGCGTTCATGGACGCGGTGCCGGGCGAGCGGGAGGCCCTGGCGGACCGCGTCGACGTGCCCGGCCTCGTGGTGCTGCGCAGCCTGACCAAGACGTGGGGGCTGGCGGGACTGCGGATCGGGTACGTGCTGGCGGCGTCGGAGACCATCGAGGAGCTGGAGCGGGCGCAGCCACTGTGGCCGGTGTCGACGCCGGCGCTGGCCGCGGCACAGGCGTGCGTGGAGCCACGGGCGGTGGCGGAGGCGGCCCACGCGGCGCACCGCGTCGCCGCGGACCGGGCCCACCTGCTGACGGGCCTCGCCCGCTTCGCCCCGGCCGGGCTACGGGTGGTCGAGCCCGCACAGGGCCCGTTCGTCCTGATCCGCCTGCCGCACGCGGCGACCGTACGCCACCGCCTGCGCGACCTCGGCTACGCCGTGCGGCGCGGGGACACCTTCCCCGGCCTGGACGAGGAGTGGCTGCGGCTGGCGGTGCGGGGCCGGGGGACGGTGGGCGGGTTCCTGCGGGCGCTGGAGCGTGCGCTGGCGGGCTGACGGCTCACCGCCGGGCGGTCCCGGCCGCCTCCGTCCCGGTCGGTGTGCCGTCCCGGTCGGTGTGCCGTCCTGGCGGCGGAGGGACAGCGGGACGCTGGCGACGGCGACCCACAGGTACGAGGCCGGCAAGGCGAAGTAGCTGACCCAGGGAATGAAGACCAGGACGCCGAGCACGACGGCGGCCCGGGCCGGCCGGCGGGGCAGCGGGCTGACGGCGGCGCGGACGGTGGCCAGGCGCAGCCGGCCGCCGCTCGCCGGGACGTCCCGTACGGCACGGGCCAGGTGGGCGGCGAAGAAGACGAAGAACACCGACGCGAGCTCCAGCAGGTACAGGCTCGCCCCGGTCCGGGCCTGGTGGTCCTCGAAGAAGGCTCTGACCGCGGAGCCGATGGCGTCGTAGCCGGGTGTGTCGCCGAGCAGCAGGAAGCCGACGAGCGTCAGGACGACGGCCACCAGTCCGGTCAGGGGTGCGATGCGCATGAGGTCTCCCGCCCTGAGGGTGGGTCGATGCGCAGGGCGGCGGCGCTCGCGCGGCGCGGTTACCCGACCACGCGCCCGTTCAGCACCACCCGGCGCGGCGCGGCCAGCACGCCCACGTCCTTCCGCGGGTCCTCGTCGTAGACGACGAGGTCGGCCGGGGCGCCCTCGTCCAGGCCGGGGCGGCCGAGCCAGGCCCGGGCCGTCCAGGTCCCCGCGGCCAGGGCCTCCACGGGCGGGATGCCCGCGGTGACCAGTTCGGCGACCTCGGCCGCCGCGAGGCCGTGGGCGAGTCCGCCGCCCGCGTCGGTGCCGACGAAGACCGGGATCCCGGCGTCGTAGGCGCCCCGGACGGTGTCGTAGCGGCGCTCGTGGAGCCGGCGCATATGGGCCGACCAGCGCGGGAACTTGCCCTCGCCGCCGTCGGCGAGCTGCGGGAAGGTGGCGATGTTGACCAGCGTCGGGACGATGGCGACGCCCCGTTCGGCGAACAGCGGGATGAGGTCCTCGGTCAGGCCCGTCGCGTGCTCGATGCAGTCGATGCCCGCCTCGACGAGGTCCTGGAGGGAGTCCTCCGAGAAGCAGTGCGCGGTGACCCGGGCGCCCAGCCGGTGCGCCTCGGCGATCGCCGCCTCCACCGCCCCGCGCGGCCAGCAGGCCGACAGATCGCCGAGGTCGCGGTCGATCCAGTCGCCGACCAGCTTCACCCAGCCGTCGCCGCGCCGCGCTTCCTGGGCGACGTAGGCGACCAGGTCGTCCGGCTCGATCTCCCAGGCGTAGTTGCGGATGTAGCGGCGGGTGCGAGCGATGTGCCGCCCGGCACGGATGATCTTCGGCAGGTCGTCGCGGTCGTCGATCCAACGGGTGTCGGAGGGCGAGCCCGCGTCGCGGATCAGCAGCGTGCCCGCGTCCCGGTCGGTCAGCGCCTGCTTCTCGGCGACGTCCCTGGGGACCGCGCCGTGCCGGTCCAGTCCCACGTGGCAGTGCGCGTCGACGAGACCGGGCAGGGCCCAGCCCCTGACGGTACGGATGTCGCGGGCGCCGGTGGGACGGTCGTAGGAGATCCGGCCGTCGACGACCCACAGCTCGTCGCGGACCTCCTCGGGTCCGACGAGCACCCGTCCCTTCACATGCAGCACCGTGCGATCGCTCATGTACGGCACCCTAGTCAGCCGCTAGTCGGCCTTGCCCACCTGGTCCGAGGTCTCCTCCTTCACCTCGGCCATGGCGGGGTCGAGGAGGCGGGAGAGGAAGTGGCGGGTGCGGTCGTGGCGCGGGTTGCCGATGACCTGCTCGGGGGTGCCGTCCTCCACGATCACGCCGCCGTCCATGAAGACGACCCGGTCGGCGACCTCGCGGGCGAAGGTCATCTCGTGGGTGACGACCATCATCGTCATGCCCTCGTCGGCGAGCATGCGCATCACCGCGAGGACGTCGCCGACCAGTTCGGGGTCCAGCGCCGAGGTCGGCTCGTCGAACAGCATCACCTCGGGGCCCATGGCCAGGGCCCGGGCGATGGCGACGCGCTGCTGCTGGCCGCCGGACAGGGACGAGGGATAGGCCGCCGCCTTCTCGGACAGGCCCACGCGCGCCAGGTTCTCGGCGGCCACCTTGGCGGCCGCCGTCTTGTCGCGGCGGAGCACCCGCCGCTGCGGCAGCGTGAGGTTCTCGGTCACCGTCAGGTGCGGGAACAGGTTGAACTGCTGGAAGACCATGCCGATGCGGCGGCGCACGGCGTCGATGTCGACGTCGGGATCCGTCAGTTCGGTGCCGCCCACGAAGACCTGCCCCTTGGTCGGCTCCTCCAGCAGGTTCACGCAGCGCAGCAGCGTCGACTTGCCGGAGCCGGACGGGCCGATGACACAGACGACCTCGCCCCGGCCGATCTCCAGGTCGATGCCGCGCAGCACCTCGTTGGCGCCGAACGACTTGTGCAGCGCGCGTACCTCGATCTCGGGTCGGCTCATGTGACGGCCTCCTGGGCCTTCGCCTCCATGCGGCGTACGACGAAGCCGAGCGGGATCGTGACCAGCAGGTAGCAGAGTCCGGCGACCAGGATCGGCGTGGAGTTGGCGGTCTGGCTGGCCAGGTCGCGGCCGAACTTGGACAGTTCGCGCTCCTCCAGGGTGACGCCGAGGAACAGCACCAGCGAGGAGTCCTTGAACAGCAGCACCAGTTCGTTGGTGAGCGGCGGGAGGATGATGCGGAACGCCTGCGGGATGATGATGGAGATCATGGCCCGCGCGGGCGAGAAGCCGAGCGAACGGGCCGCCTCCATCTGCCCCTTGGGCACGGCCTGGATGCCGGCGCGGATCGTCTCGGCCATGTACGCGGCGGCCACCAGGCCGAGCGCCAGGGCGACCTTGCCGTACGTGCCGCCGATGATCTCGGTGCCGGGGAAGGCCAGCGGCACGGCGACGCCGATGAAGATGAAGATCAGCAGGGCGGGCAGCCCGCGGAAGATCTCGATGTAGATCCCGGCGAGCCAGCGGTACGGGCCGACGGAGGACAGCCGCATCAGCGCGATCACCATGCCGAGGGCCAGCCCCACGGCGAAGCCGGTCACGGTGTAGAGCACGGTGTTCTTCAGCGCCAGCGTGATGACGTCCGGGAACATGCGCTCGGCGATGTCCGCCTGCGCGAACTGGTTCTGGAGCCGGTCCCAGTCGGCCGAGGCCGCGAAGGCGATCACGGCCGCGACGAACACGGCGTACTGGACGCCGCGCGAGAGGCTGCGCTTCTGCCGCCGGGTGAGGCCCTTCCTCCTCGGCTGGACCTCGGGCGTGTCGGTGTCCGTCATGAGGCGGCGGGCGACGCGGCGGACTCGTCGTACGGACCGATCCACCGCTCGTACAGCTTCTTGTACGTGCCGTCGGCCTTGGCGTCCGCGATCGCCTTGTTGATGGCGGCGAGGAGCTTGGTGTTGCCCTTCTTCACCGTGAAGCCGTACTGCTCACCGGTGCTGAGGTTGTCGACGACCTTGAAGGCGTCGGCGTTGGCCTTGTCCTTCAGCCAGCCCTGGACGACGGGGTAGTCGATGATCACGGCCTGGACCTGGCCGGTGCGCAGACCGTTGAGGACGGCGTCGGAGGACTCGAAGGAAACGGGGTCGAGGCCCTTGCTCTTGGCGTAGTCCTCACCGGTCGTCTGTGCCTGGGCGCCGAGCTTCCTGCCCTTGAGCTCGGCGAAGGAGCCGATGCCGCTCTTCTTGTCGACCAGCACGGCCTGGGTGGCGTTGAAGTACGGGTCGGAGAAGTCGACGTTCTTCTTGCGCTCCTCGGTGATGGTCATGCCGGCCGCGGCGAGGTCGCACTGGCCGGCGTTGAGGGACCCGCCGGTCTTGAAGTTCTCGAAGGGCTGGTCGACGATGTCCTGCTTCACGCCCAGGTCCTTGGCGACCAGGTCGATCAGCGACACGTCGAAGCCCTGCACCTTGCCGTCGATCTCCGACTGGAACGGCGGATAGGGCAGGTGGGTGCAGGTGGTGAGCTGCCCCGCCTTGGCGAGTTCGACGCCGCCGGGGGCCGTCTTGGTACTGCTGCCGCCGTCCTCGGTGGAGGTGCAGCCGGCCACGAGCAGCAGACCGGCCGTCGCGGTGGTGGCGGCCAGGATGCGGGCCCGGTGCCCGGGGTGCGTGTTCACGGCGAGCCTCCTGTGAGTGAACTGGGGGTTCTGATCATAAGGAGAAGTTTGGGTGGCTGAAAACAATCCGATGGCTGCGGAGCCGTCGGGCCTGGGAAGTCACCGGTCGAAGAGGGCCGGGACGCGGCGGTTACGCTCGTTCCCGTTGTCCCCGCGAGTTGCCTTCGCGAGTTGTCCCCGCACGTGAAGAGAGTGCCACCGTGACGCATCCGTTTCTGGACCTCGCCCCGCTCGGTGCGGACCGTTTCGCCGCGATCGAGAACCGTGTGGCGCGGCTGCTGAGCACCGAGCAGGACGTCGTGATCATGCAGGGCGAGGCGCTGCTGCCGCTGGAGGGCGCGATCCGTGCCGCGGCCGGTCCGGGCACGACGGCCCTGAACGTCATCACGGGCCCGTACGGGCAGACCTTCGGCGACTGGCTGCGGGACTGCGGCGCGACGGTGGTCGACCTGGCGGTGCCCTTCCACACGGCGGTCACGGCCGAGCAGATCCGGCAGGCCTTCGCCGAACACCCGGAGATCGACTTCGTGTCCCTGGTGCACGCGGAGGCGGCGACCGGCAACACCAATCCGGTCGCGGAGATCGGCGAGGTGGTACGCGAGCACGGGGCCCTGTTCTACCTGGACGCGGTGGCGTCGATCGGTGCCGAGCCCGTGCTGCCGGACGCGTGGGGCGTGGACCTGTGCGTGATCGGGGCGCAGAAGGCGATGGGCGGGCCGGCCGGCGTGTCGGCCGTGTCGGTGAGCGAGCGGGCCTGGGCCCGGATGGCGGCGAACCCGCGGGCGCCGCGCCGGTCGTATCTGTCGCTGCTCGACTGGAAGGAGCGGTGGATCGACGGCGGCCGCAAGGCGCTGCTGCACGCTCCGGCGCAGCTGGAGATGCTGGCTCTGGAGGCGTGCGTGGAGCGGATCGAGGCGGTGGGATCGGACACGGTGATGGCCCGGCACGCCTCCGCGGCGGCGGCCACGCGGGCCGGGGCGGTCGCGCTCGGCGGTGGACTGGAGCCGTATGTGTACGAGGCGCGGGACGCGGCGCCCGTCGCCACGACGCTCCGGGCACCGTCCGGGGCGGTGGCCTCGGAGCTGGTGGCCAGGGCGCTGGAGGCGGATCCGGCGGTGCCCGTGGCCGCCGGCGGTGGTGCGCTGTCCAAGGAGATGATCCGGGTCAATCACTACGGGGCCGATGCGACGCCGGGGGCCGTGCGGGCGAGTCTGGCGGCGTTGGGTGCCGCGCTCTCGGAGGCGGGGCTGTCGGTGGATGTGGAGGGGGCGCTGCGGGCGGCCGAGGAGGCGTGGCGGTAGCAGGGGCCCGGCGTTGTCAGTGGCCCGTGCCATGCTCCCCGCATGACTGCCGACACCCCCATCGACACCCCCATCACCCTTCCCGACGGCCGTCCCGTCCCGCACCTGACCGGTGACGAGCGGGCCATGCTGGAGAGCTGGCTGGACTTCCACCGGGCCACGCTGGAGCTGAAGTGCGCCGGGCTGGACGACGCGCAGGTGCGGACCGCGTCGGCCGAGCCGTCCACGCTGACGCTGCTCGGGCTGGTGCAGCACCTCGCCGAGGTCGAGCGGAACTGGTTCCAGCGGGTGGCCGCCGGGCTCGACGTGCCGCCGGTGTACGAGGACGGCACCGGATACACGCTGGACCCCGGGCGGGGGCTCGACGAGGCGCTCGGGATCTGGCGGCGGGAGATAGCCCGGGGGCGGAAGCTGTGCGCAGGGCTGGCGCTGGACCACATCGGCCGGGTCGCCGAGGGGCCGGTGCCCGGGATGGAGGTCAGCATGCGCTGGGTGCTGATCCACATGATCGAGGAGTACGCACGGCACAACGGTCACGCCGATCTCCTGCGGGAGCGCGTCGACGGAGTGACCGGGGCTTGAATTACACGTGCTTTCCAAGAGGACCCATATGTAAGCTGGCACACAATTAGGAATTGCTTCAAGAATAGCTTCCCGTATTCTTCTGCCCGCTTTCTCCGGTCCTAAACCCAAAGATTTTGAGGACACTTGGAGGGGAAATTCGGGCAGATCTCGTGGGGATTACATGGCTGTGACGCAATACACATCGTGACCGCCTTGCCCGGTATTATCCGTACAATACTGGGCATTTTGCCGCCGTTTGGCGTGAACACTCACGCCCGCGCGATAACACAGCCATGGCTCATACGTAAGCCCTTCCGGCGATGCAATTTCGAATTTCGCTGGGTAAGTTCAATTCGCATGACTGCCGTACAAGCAGATCCGCAAATCGACCGCCCCACGGTGGCTGACGGAGCCGCGCTCTGGCGGATGGCGAAGGACTCGAAGGTTCTCGACCTGAACTCGTCCTACAGCTATCTGCTGTGGTGCCGCGACTTCGCGGCCACATCGGCTGTAGCGCGTGACGAGCACGGCGAACCGATGGGCTTCATCACCGGGTACGTGCGGCTGGACAGCCCGCGCACCCTGCTGGTCTGGCAGGTGGCCGTGGACGAGGCGCACCGCGGGCGCGGGCTGGCCGCCAAGCTGCTCGACGGTCTGGTCGCCCGGACCACCAGCGAGCGCGGGGTGACGACGGTGGAGACCACCATCACCCCGGGCAACACCGCCTCGGAGCGCCTGTTCACCTCCTTCGCCGAGCGGCACGGCGCCCGGCTGGAGCGCGAGGTGCTGTTCGACAAGGGCCTGTTCCCCGACGGGCCGCACGACGCCGAGGTCCTGTACCGCATCGGCCCGCTGGCCCACTGACTCCCACCCGAACTCCCTCAGACTTCCCCCACGCACCGAGGAGCGATTCGTCGTGACCATCACCCAGCCCGACCTGAGCGTCTTCGAGACCCTTGAGTCCGAAGTGCGCAGCTACTGCCGCGGCTGGCCCACCGTCTTCGACCGCGCGGTGGGCAGCCGTATGTACGACGAGGACGGCCATGAGTACCTCGACTTCTTCGCCGGAGCCGGGTCACTGAACTACGGGCACAACAACCCCGTCCTCAAACGCGCCCTGATCGACTACCTGGAGCGGGACGGTGTCGCGCACGGGCTCGACATGTCGACCACCGCCAAGCGCACCTTCCTGGAGACCTTCCAGAACCTGCTGCTGCGGCCGCGCGACCTGCCGTACAAGGTCATGTTCCCGGGCCCGACCGGCACCAACGCCGTGGAGTCCGCGCTGAAACTGGCGCGGAAGGTGAAGGGGCGAGAGGCGATCGTGTCGTTCACCAACGCCTTCCACGGCATGTCGCTGGGCTCGCTGGCCGTGACCGGCAACGCCTTCAAGCGGGCCGGCGCCGGTATCCCGCTGGTGCACGGCACGCCGATGCCGTTCGACAACTACTTCGACGGCCAGGTCCCGGACTTCCTGTGGTTCGAGCGGCTCCTGGAGGACCAGGGCTCGGGCCTGAACAAGCCGGCCGCCGTGATCGTGGAGACCGTGCAGGGCGAGGGCGGCATCAACGTGGCCCGGCCCGAGTGGCTGCGTGCGCTCTCCGAGCTGTGCGAGCGGCAGGACATGCTGCTCATCGTCGACGACATCCAGATGGGCTGCGGCCGTACCGGCGCCTTCTTCTCCTTCGAGGAGGCGGGCATCACGCCGGACATCGTCACCGTCTCGAAGTCGATCAGCGGTTACGGCCTGCCCATGTCGCTGTGCCTGTTCAAGCCCGAGCTGGACGTCTGGGAGCCGGGCGAGCACAACGGCACCTTCCGCGGCAACAACCCCGCCTTCGTCACGGCCACCGCGGCCCTGGAGGCGTACTGGGCCGACGGTTCCGCGATGGAGAAGCAGACCCGCAAGCGCGGCGAGCAGGTCGAGCAGGCACTGATCTCCATCACCGAGGAGAACCTGGCCGACGTGAAGGAGTACCGGGGCCGCGGCCTGGTGTGGGGCATGGAGTTCCACGACAAGGAGCGCGCGGGCAGGATCGCCAAGCGCGCCTTCGAGCTGGGGCTGCTCATCGAGACGTCCGGGCCCGAGAGCGAGGTCGTGAAACTGCTCCCCGCCCTGACCATCACGCCCGAGGAACTGGACGAGGGCCTGTCGATGCTGGCCCGCGCCGTCCGCGAGACCGCCTGACCAACCAACCGGCACCACCCATCTAGGAGGCATCGCAGCACCGTGATTGTCCGTTCGTTCAAGGAGATCGAAGGTACCGACCGGCACGTGAAGGCGGCGTCCGGCACGTGGGAGAGCAAACGCATCGTCCTCGCCAAGGAGAAGGTCGGCTTCTCCCTGCACGAGACGATCCTGTACGCGGGTACGGAGACGTCGATGTGGTACGCGAACCACATCGAGGCCGTCGTCTGCGTGGAGGGCGAGGCCGAGCTGACCGACCACGAGACCGGGCAGACGCACACCATCACGCCCGGGACCATGTACCTCCTGGACGGGCACGAGAAGCACACGCTGCGGATCAAGAAGGACTTCCGCTGCCTCTGCGTCTTCAATCCGCCCGTGACCGGACGGGAGGACCACGACGAGAACGGCGTTTACCCGCTGCTCACCGAGGAGGTGTGACGTTTCCATGACCGCCACCATCGACACCACCACCGGTATCCCCGACCTCTACCCCAGTCGCGGTGCCACCGAGGTGCTCACCCCGCGCCAGGACCCGGTCGTCTGGGGCGCGCCGGACGCACCCGGCCCGGTCGGGCCGGCCGACCTGCTGTCCTTCGAGCGTGACGGCTTCCTCGCCATCGACCAGCTCATCACGGACGACGAGGTCGTGGTCTACCGGAACGAGCTGAACCGGCTGGTGAACGACCCGGACATCCGCGCCGACGAACGGTCGATCGTCGAGCCGAAGTCCAAGGAGATCCGCTCGGTCTTCGAGGTACACAAGATCAGCGAGGTGTTCGCCAGGCTGGTGAGCGACGAGCGGGTCGTCGGCCGGGCGCGGCAGATCCTCGGCTCGGACGTCTACGTCCATCAGTCGCGGATCAACGTCAAGCCGGGCTTCGGGGCCAGTGGCTTCTACTGGCACTCGGACTTCGAGACGTGGCATGCCGAGGACGGTCTGCCGCGGATGCGCACGGTGTCGGTCTCGATCGCGCTGACCGAGAACTACGACACCAACGGCGGGCTCATGATCATGCCGGGGTCGCACAAGACGTTCCTCGGGTGCGCGGGGGCCACGCCGAAGGACAACTACAAGAAGTCGCTGCAGATGCAGGACGCGGGCACGCCCTCCGACGAGGCGCTGACCCAGCTGGCCTCGCAGCACGGCATCAAGTTGTTCACGGGCAAGGCCGGTTCGGCGACGTGGTTCGACTGCAACTGCATGCACGGCTCCGGCGACAACATCACGCCGTTCCCGCGGTCGAACGTCTTCATCGTGTTCAACAGCGTGGAGAACGCGGCGGTGGAGCCGTTCGCGGCGCCGGTGCGGCGGCCGGAGTTCATCGGTGCGCGGGACTTCACGCCGGTGCGGTGACCGCTCTCGCCGGTGAAGTGACCGGGTGACACAGCTGCCGGGCGGGGCCTCCTCGTGTGGGACGGGAGGCCCCGCCCGGTTGTGTCATGCGGCCAGGACCTCGAGAAGGCGGTCGACGTCCGCCGGGGTGTTGTAGAGGTGGAACGCCGCCCGCAGATTCCCCGCCCGGTCGGCCACCTCGATGCCCGCCCGGCTCAGTTCGCCCTGCCGGTGGCCGAGCCCCGGCACGGACACGATCGCCGAGCCCGGCGCGGGCACCGGCTCATGACCCAGCTCGGCGAGCCCGACGCGGAAGCGGTCCGCGAGGGCGGCATCGTGGGCGTGCACGACGTCGACACCGATGTCCTCCAGCAGTCCCAGGGAGGCGCGCATCCCGGCGTAGGCGAAGAGCGCGGGGCTGATGTCGAAGCGCCGTGCGGAGTGGGCGAGTTCCTCGACGGGGCCGTAGCAGCTCTCCCACGGGACCTCACCCGCGGCCCAGCCGGCGAGCAGCGGGGTGAGCCCGCCGAAGTCCTGCGGGGCGACGAAGAACGCGGCCCCGTGCGGTCCCAGCAGCCACTTGAAGCCGACGGCGGCGAGGAAGTCGTCCGCGTCGCCCTCCATCGGCAGCCAGCCGGCCGACTGGGAGGCGTCGACGTAGGTACGGGCCCCGTACGCCCGGGCCGCCTCGCGCACGGCCGGCAGGTCGGCGAGCCGGCCGTCGGCGGACTGTGCGGTGCTGACCGCGACGAGCGCGGTGCCGGGGCGGACGGACTCGGCGAGCCGCTCCAGGGGCACGGCGCGCACCTTGAGGTCTCCGCGCGCGTGGAACGGATTGACCAGGGAGGCGAAGTCGCCCTCCGCCGTGAGGACTTCGGCGCCCGCGGGCAGCGAGGCGGCGATCAGCCCTCCGTACTCGGCGACCGAGGCGCCGGTGGCGACCCGCTCGGCCGGCACGCCGGCCAGCCGGGCGAAGGACGCGCGGGCGGCCTCGACGTCCTCGTACAGGGGACCCAGGGGCGTACCCTCCGCGCGCATCCGCACCGCCTGCTGCACGGCGGTGACGGTACGGGCGGGCAGGAGCCCGTTGCTCGCGGTGTTGAGGAAGGTGTGCTTCGGGGCGAACTCGGCACGGACGAGGTTCTCGAAGGTCTCCATGGAACCACTCTGCGTCCCCTGGATCTCCTCGTCCATTGCCGATTTCTGCGTGAGGTCGCTAAGGGACGCTTATACACGCGCTCCGAGCTGGGTCTTTCACTGCTGGGGCACAGCGCAGCCGTCCGGCCCGCAGGCGTCCGCGTCCCCGCTGTCCACGATCTTCAGGGGCGAGCGCTCGCCGTACGCCTGGGCCAGGGCCCGGGCGAAGACCTCCGCGGGCTGGGCGCCGGAGATGCCGTACTTGCGGTCGAGGACGAAGAAGGGCACACCGCCGGCACCGAGCTGCGCGGCTTCCCGCTCGTCGGCGCGTACGTCGTCGGCGTAGGCGCCGGGGTCGGCGAGCACCGCGCGGACGGCCTCCACCTCCAGCCCGGCGGCCACGCCGAGCTCCACCAGCCGCTCGTCATCATCGAAAACGGAGCGCTCCTCGGCGAAGTTCGCCCGGTACAGCAGGTCGAGCAGCTGCTCCTGGCGCCCCCGCTCCTTGGCGAAGTGGAGCAGGCGGTGCATGTCGAAGGTGCTGCCGTGGTCGCGGCCCCGGGTGCGGTAGTCCAGCCCCTCGGCGGCGGCCTGCGCGCCGAGGTTGTCCTCACCGGCCTCGGCCTGCGCCTCGCTCATCCCGTACTTCCTGGTGAGCATCGTGATCACGGGCTGGATGTCGTCCTTGGCGCGGCCCGGGTCCAGCTCGAAGGAGCGGTGCACCACCTCGACGTCGTCACGGTGCGGGAAGTCCCGCAGCGCCTTCTCGAAGCGGGCTTTGCCCACGTAGCACCAGGGGCAGGCGATGTCGCTCCAGATCTCGACGCGCATGTCTTCGGCTCTCTCCAGCTCGTACGGGGTGCGGAGGCCCCCTCCGCCGATTGGTGAACGTTCAAGCAGCCGGTTTCATTCCGCGGCCGGGGAGAGCCGCATCGTCAGATGGTGATCCCCCGGCTCGGCCGGTTCCGGCACCCACCCCTGCCGCCGGTAGAACCCCTGCGCCCGCAGGTTGTCGACATGCACGTCGAGGACGGCGGTCCGCCGGCCGTCGGCCTGCCACTCCTCGACGCACGCCGTATGCAGGGCGGTGCCGACACCGCGGCGCCAGTGGTCGGGGTCGACGTGGAACTGGAACAGCTTCACCGTGTCCGCCGGGGCGCCCTCGGGAGTACGGAAGGAGGTCAGGCCGACGATGCGCCCCGCCTCCACGACGCACAACACCCGCCCGTCCGGCCGCACGAGGGCACTCTCCCAGGAGGCGAGCCAGTCGGTACCGTCCTGCGGCAGCCCGTCGGGGTAGTACGTCGCCCGGGCACGCGCGTGCAGCGCGACGACGTCCGCCACCTCGGCGGGCAGGGCGGTACGGATCACCCTGTCCGGAGTCACTCGGTTCCTGATCACGCAGTGGAGGACGCCCCCGGCCGGGACGCGGTTCTCCGACAGACCTCAGCTGCCGTCGCGCAGGTCGTTCGGCCAGTGCGGCCTGAACTCGATGTGGTCGTACGTCACCACGCAACCCTCCCCCATCGGCGACTGGGTCATGAAGCCGACCAGGGCCGCGCCCGTCTCCTTCTCGTCGCCCAGGGTGAAGAGGCGGACGAAGGTCCACCGTTCACCGTCGCGGGAGGCGTGGAAGGCGAAGGCGCGGCCGGTCCGACTCACCCGGAGCCAGACGGAACTGCCGTCGACGGTGAAGGAGTTGGCGTCGTCGGAGTGCCCCCGGGTGACCACCGTGCAGACGGTGGGCACGTCCGGGGAGTACTCCAGACAGAGCTTGGCCCAGGCGCGCTCGCCGACATGCACGTAGAGCACCCCGGCGTCGAAAGCCGCGCCGAACCCGACCGTGACCCGGGCGATCAGCTGGAAGTCCCCTTCGGGCGCCCCGAGCAGCCGCGGCGCGTCGGAGGCGGGGTCCAGCGCCTCCCCCGTGGGCGGCACGAACCGATCCTGCCGCGCCCCGGCCCACCCGGTGAGCACCCCGTCCTCATAGGACCAATGGGCCTCGGGCCCGTAGGAGCGCAGGGGGAACGGAAGTTCGGAAATCTCGAGATCCATTCGACCGAGTCTTCCAGGTCCGGCCCTCAGGGGCGCGGGGAACTGCGCGATCAACCACAACAAACCGGCACCCGCAGCTCACCGCACCCCAACGGCGCTACCGCTCCAAACGCCCGTTGAACCTACGCGGCAGCCCCAGCGAATTCTCATCCCGCAGCTCCGCCGGCAGCAGCGCCTCCGGCGCGCTCTGATACACCACCGGCCGCAGCCACCGCTCGATCGCCGTCCCGCCCACCGACGTGGACGTCGACGTCGTGGCGGGGTACGGCCCGCCGTGATGCTGAGCCGGCGCGACGGCGACACCAGTAGGCCAGCCATTCACCAGCACACGCCCGGCCAGCGGCGTCAGCTCCTGCAGAAGCTCCGCGCCCTGGCCCTGGCCCGCGGCCTCCTCCTCGGAGAGCTGCACCGTCGCCGTCAGGTTGCCCGGCAGCCGCGACAGCACGGCCTTCACCTCGGCCTCGTCCTCGTAGCGGGCCACCACCGTGACCGGCCCGAAGCACTCCTCCAGGAGCAGGTCGTGCTCGCCCTCCTCCGCCAGCCTGCTCGCCGGAACCGTGAGGAAGCCCGCGCTGACGGTGTGCTCGCCGCCCGCGCCGGGCGTGACCGGGGAGTCGACATCGGGCAGCTGGGCGCGCTCGGCGACGCCGGCGACGAAGTTGTCGCGCATGCGGTGGTCGAGCAGGACCCCGGCGTCGGTGTCGCTCACGGCGTCGGTCAGCGACTTCAGCAGGGCGTCACCGGCGGCGCCGGACGGCGCGAGGACCAGGCCCGGCTTCACGCAGAACTGGCCGACGCCCAGCGTCATCGAACCGGCGAGGCCCGCACCGATCGCATCGGCCCGCTCGGCGGCCGCGGCCTCGGTGACGACGACCGGGTTCAGGGAGCCGAGCTCGCCGTGGAAGGGGATCGGGACGGGGCGGGCGGCCGCCGCGTCGAAGAGGGCCCGGCCACCACGCACCGACCCGGTGAAGCCGGCCGCCGCGACCAGCGGGTGCTTGATCAGCTCGATGCCGGCCTCGAAGCCGTGCACCAGCCCGAGGACACCGTCGGGGATGTCGTGCCGGGCGGCGGCGCGGCGCAGCACCTTGGCGACGTACTCGGACAGGGCCGGGTGGTCCGGGTGCGCCTTGACGACGACCGGGCAGCCGGCCGCGAGGGCGCTGGCGGTGTCGCCGCCGGCGACCGAGAAGGCGAACGGGAAGTTCGACGCCGAGTACACGGCGACGACACCCAGGGGCACCTTGTAACGGCGCAGGTCGGGGATCGGCGGCGTCGCGGTGTCGTCGGGGTGGTTGATGACGACGTCGAGGAAGGCGCCCTCGTCGACGATGTCGGCGAAGGCCCGCAGCTGGTAGCAGGTACGGGCGAGCTCGCCGGTCAGCCGGACCGGGCCGAGCGCGGTCTCGGCGTCGGCGGTCTCGACGAGGCCGTCCTTGGCCGCCTGCAGCTCCTCGGCGGCGCTGCGCAGGAAGGCGGCGCGGACGGCGCGGTCCGCCAGTGAGCCGCGCGCCTCGTGCGCGGCGCGGACGGCGGCGTCCACCTCCTGGGCTGTGGCCTCCACCGCAACCTGTTCACGCTGCTTCCCGGTTCGGGGGTCGACACTCCAGACTGGTGCTGCTGCCACCGCGGGTCCCTCCACACATGTAATGCCGCAGTACTGGGTCATTCACCAGGGGCGTTCGATATGCTGAACGCTGTCTCTGATGATGAATATGCTGTGGAGACTATTTCCCGTCGAACGAAGGGGTCAAGAGCGATGTCGGCTGGCGAGACGGGCGGCGGGGCGCAGGTCAAGTCCGCGGTAAGAACGGTTGAACTGCTCGAATACTTCGCCGGGCGTCCCGGTATGCACTCCCTCGCGGCGGTCCAGGAGGCCGTCGGCTACCCCAAGTCCAGCCTCTACATGCTACTCCGCACGCTCGTCGAGCTGGGCTGGGTGGAGACGGACGCGACGGGCACGCGGTACGGCATCGGGGTGCGGGCCCTGCTGGTCGGCACCTCCTACATCGACGGCGACGAGGTCGTGGCGGCGGCCCGGCCCACGCTGGACCGGCTCTCGGACGACACGACCGAGACGATCCACCTGGCCCGCCTCGACGGCACGAACGTCGTCTACCTCGCCACCCGCCAGTCGCAGCACTACCTGCGTCCCTTCACCCGGGTCGGCCGCCGCCTGCCCGCGCACTCCACGTCCCTCGGCAAGGCGCTGCTGAGCACCTACTCGGACGAGCAGGTCCGCAAGATGCTCCCGGAGACGCTGCCCGCGCTGACCGAGAACACGATCACCGACCGCGAGAAGCTCATCGAGGAACTGCACCAGGTCCGGGAGCAGGGCTTCGCCGTGGACCGCGAGGAGAACACGCTGGGGCTGCGCTGCTTCGGCGTGGCCATCCCGTACCGCACGCCGGCGCGGGACGCGATCAGCTGCTCGGTGCCGGTGGCGCGGCTCACGCCGGCGCACGAACAGCTGGTGAAGGACGCGCTGTTCGACGCGCGGGACCGGCTGACACTGGCCACCCGTAGGCTCTGAGGCATGAACGTCGAGCTGCGCCAGGTCCACGACAGCGATCTGCCGGTCTTCTTCCGGCAGATGAACGACCCCGAGGCTCTCCACATGGCGGCCTTCACTCCCGGGGAACCGGCCGACCGGGACGCCTTCGACGCCCACTGGAGCCGCATCCGGTCCTCCGACGCCGTGGTCCGCACGGTGCTGGCCGACGGCGACGTGATCGGCAGCGCGGCGGTGTACGGGGAGCCGGGCGAACGCGAGGTGACGTACTGGGTCGACCGCGCGTACTGGGGGAAGGGCATCGCCACGGCGGCCCTGCGGGCGCTGTTGACGGAGGTGCCCGAGCGGCCCTTGTACGCCCGGGCGGCGTCGGACAACGCGGGCTCACTGCGCGTCCTGGAGAAGTGCGGCTTCCGTGCCGTCGCCACGGCCAGCGGGTTCGCCAACGCGCGGGGCGCCGAGATCGCGGAGACGGTCCTGATCCTGGAGGGATGAGCGGCAGCCCCCGCCTCTCCCCCGTCCGGCGGAGGCGGATCGTCGTCGTGCAGGAGGTGCCGTCGGGCTTCCTCGCGGGAGCCTGAGCGCATGACGCAGTCATGCGCTACCGCAGCCGTCGCCGGCCCCGCCGTCCGTCTCAGCGCGCCCCGGCGGATCCTCCGTGCCGTCGCCGTCCTCTCCTGTGTGCCGTACCTCGGGCTCAAGGCAGCCTGGATCGCCGGGAGTCACGTCGGCATCCCCGAGGGCAGCGGCCTGCTCGACGACCGGGTGGGCATGGCCGTGATCAACGGTGTGTCCGTGCTGGTGGACAGCGCGGTGATCGTGCTGGCGCTGGTGCTGACCCGGCCGTGGGGGCTCAGGGTGCCCGCGTGGCTGCCGGCGTTTCCCATGTGGGTCGCCACCGGGCTGCTCGCGCCGATCATGGCCGGGTTCCCGGCACAGCTGGTCGTGAGGGCGTTCGGAGGCGGTTCCGCATCGGACCAGGGCCACGAGCCCTTCCTCCACGAGTGGGTGTTCACCGTCGTGTACTCGGGGTTCATCCTCCAAGGGCTCGCCCTCGGCGGCCTGTTCGTGCTCTACGCCCGCGACCGCTGGGGGTATCTGTGGCGGGGCCGGGTCCGGGAACTGCCCGTCGGTGTCGTCGGGCCGGCGCACCGGGCCCTCGCCGCCGTGGCCGCCGTGCTCGCCCTGCTGCCCCTCACCCTCCACGTGCTCTGGGCCTGCGGTGTCACCGCCGGACTCAGCGAGGGCCGGGCGGCGGACCGGGGCGGTGACCTCCACGTCCTGGAAGCCGTCTACGCGGTGTTCCTCGTCGCGGCCGTCGCTGGCGGCTTCCTGCTGGCCTTCCGGCGCGGCCGGGCGCTGCCCGTGGCGGTGCCGCTCGGTTTGGCCTGGGTCGGCTCGGGCGCCGCGGCCTGCTGGGGCGGCTGGCTGACGCTCGCCTCCCTCGGCGGCGTCGAGGACATCGCCGACCGTCCCACGCCGCTGATGTACCTCGCCTACGCTGGGCAGATGCTTGTCGGCTTCCTCCTCGCCGCCATCGGCGTCCACTACTTCGCCGAGCGCTCGGCCCGGGCCGCACGGCGGGCCGCGTGAGACAGGCCGCCCGGTCCCTGTTCGGCCGGCGGGCCCGGCTGCGCTGGGTGCATCTGATCCTCGGCGGCGCGCTCGCCATGCCGTACGTCCTGGTCGGCTCGGTGATCATCGGTCCGGCCGCCGGCAGCACGAACGTCTTCGCATCCTTTCCGCTCCAGCTCGCCTCCTTCGGCGTGGGGCTGCCGCTCGCCGCCGTCACGTCCCTGTTCCCGCTGACCCGGCCGCTGGAGGCCGCCGCCGTGCGCTGGCTGTGCGGTGTCGACGCGGACCGGCTCGCCTTCGGACCGGCCCGGACGCGGGGCGAGAAGGGCCGTACGGCGGGGTGGTTCACGCTGCACCTCGGGTTCGGCGGGATCATCGCCGGGATGTCGCTGGCCGTGCCGCCGTTCGCCACCATGCTGATCCTGCTGCCGGTCTTCGCGGGACTGGGCGACACCGGGCTCGGGCTGCCCGAAGTCTTCGACCACGCCTGGGCGTTGGGGCTCGCTCCGGTCGCGGGCGCGGCGATGCTCGTCGCCCTCGCCGGCTGCGCGGCCGGCAGCGGTGTGCTGCTGGCCCGCTGGGCGCCCGCGCTGCTCGGTCCGTCTCCCGAGGGCCGGCTCGCGGCCGCCGAGGCACGCGCCGCCGACCTGGCCGTACGCAACCGGCTGGCGCGGGAGCTGCACGACTCCGTGGGCCACGCGCTGAGCGCCGTCACCCTCCAGGCGAGCGCGGCGCGGCGCGTCCTCGACTCCGACCCGGAGTTCGTCCGCGAGGCCCTCGCCGCGATCGAGGACACGACCCGGCGCACCGTCGGCGAACTCGACGCCGTGCTGGGCGTGTTGCGTGAGGGCGACGCCCCCGGCACGGCCCCGGCGCCGACCCTCGCGGCCGACCTCGACGGGCTGCTGTCCCGGACCCGTGCGGGCGGGGCCCGCGTGTCCGCCACGGTCGACGCCGACCCCGAGGCCATGGCCCCGCTGCTGTCCCGTGAGGCCTACCGCATCGTGCAGGAAGGGCTGAGCAACGCCCTCAAGCACGCCGGTGAGCGGGTCGCCGTGGACGTGCGGATCGCGGAGGCGGACGGGCATCTGGAGATCACCGTGGAGAATCCGGTGACCCGGCCCGCGACGGCCAACGGCCCCGCGCCCTCCCGCCCCGGCGGCGGCCACGGGCTGCGCGGCATCGCGGACCGGGTCAGGCTGCTGGGCGGGATTGTGACGGCCGGGCCGGCCGCCGGATCGTCCGGACCGGCCCGGGAGACCTGGCGGCTGCACGTACGTCTGCCGTTGACTTCCTCCCCCGCCTAAAGGCGGGGGATTCCAGCGGTCGCCCGCTGGGTTTCCTGCTTCACCGACGACCGCCCCGTCCGGGAGGACTCCCGTTGAGGTCTTACACCGTCTCCACAGGCAGACGCCGCCAGCCCGGCGGCCAGGATGTTGCGTGCCGCGTTCACGTCGCGGTCATGTACGGTGCCGCATTCGCACGTCCACTCGCGGACGTTCAGCGGCATCTTCGCCGCGACCGTGCCGCAGGTCCCGCACAGCTTCGAGCTGGGGAACCAGCGGTCGATCACCACGAGTTCGCGCCCGTACCAGGCGCACTTGTACTCCAGCATCATGCGGAGGTCCGTCCATGCCGCGTCCGAGATGGCGCGCGCGAGGCGCCCGTTCTTCAGCAGGTTACGGACGGTGAGGTCCTCGATCACGACCGTTTGGTTCTCACGGACGAGTCGAGTCGACAGCTTGTGGAGGAAGTCGCGGCGCCGGTCGGCGATCCGCGCGTGGACCTTGGCGACCTTACGCCGGGCCTTCTCCCGGTTCGCCGACCCCTTCGCCTTGCGGGACAACTCCCGCTGCGCCTTGGCAAGGCGGGCACGGTCGCGGCGTTCATGCTTGGGGTTGGCTACCTTTTCCCCGGTGGACAGGGTCACGAGGGAGGTGATACCGGCGTCCAGGCCGATAGCCGCGTCGGTTGCGGGGGCCGGGCTGATGGTGTCCTCGCACAGCAGGGACACGAACCAACGGTCCGCGCTGTCGCGGGACACGGTCACCGTGGTCGGCTCCGCGCCCTCGGGCAGCGGACGCGACCAGCGTATGTCCAAGGGCCCCGCCATCTTCGCGAGCGTGAGCTGTCCGTCGCGCCACTTGAAGGCGCTGCGGGTGTACTCGGCCGACGCCCGGGACTTCTTCCGCGACTTGTAGCGCGGGTACTTTGCGCGCTTGGCGAAGAAGTTCCCGAATGCCGTCTGAAGGTGGCGCAGCGCCTGTTGGAGCGGGACCGACGATACCTCCGTCAGGAAGGCGAGTTCCCCGGTCTTCTTCCACTCCGTGAGCGCGGCGGACGACTGCACGTAGGAGACGCGGCGCTGCTCGCCGTACCAGGCCCGTGTGCGCCCCTCCAGCGCCTTGTTGTACACGAGGCGGACGCAGCCGAACGTGCGCGACAGCTCAGCTGCCTGCTCGTCCGTAGGGTAAAAGCGGTACTTGAACGCCCGCTTGACCTGCTGCGTCATGCCTCACATTCTATCAGCTTCCGGGTAAGCGACGGCTGTCGGCCGGTGGCCGCAGACGCCGAATCGCCCCGGAGGCGCTTCGCCTTTCCCCGCCCTGCTCCGCAGGAGATTCGTTTCCTCCCCGGCCTGAAGGCCGGGGTATCCACGAAGGAGTCACGATGAAAGGACCCGCATGACCCGCCCGACGCCGATCCGAGTCGTCCTCGCCGACGACGAGCGCATGGTCCGCACCGCGCTGCGCGCCATCCTCTCCGCCGAGCCGGACCTGGAGGTGGTGGGCGAGGCGGCCACCGGCGCCGAGGCCGTGTCGGTCGTCCGGGACCTGCGGCCGGACGTCGTCCTCATGGACGTCCGCATGCCGGAGACCGACGGCATCCGCGCCACCGAGCAGATCCTCGCCACCCTGGACGAGCCGCCCCGGATCGTCGTCGTGACGACCTTCGAGAACGACTCCTACGTGTACGACGCGCTGCGCGCCGGAGCCGCCGGGTTCCTGCTGAAGCGGGCGGACGCCGACGCGCTCGTGCAGGCGGTCCGGCTGGTGGCGCGCAGCGACAGCCTGCTGTTCCCGGCGGCCGTCCGCACCCTCGCGACCGAGCGCGCCCGCGCGCACCCGGCGCCGCCCGCGTGGGTGGCGAAGCTCACGGGACGCGAGCGGGAGGTACTGCGGCACATGGCGGAGGGGCTGACCAACGCGGAGATCGCCCGCCGGATGGAGGTCGGCCCCGCCACGGTGAAGTCGCACGTGGCGGCGGTGCTGGCCAAGACGGGCACCCGGGACCGTACGCAGGCGGTCATCGCGGCCTATGAGGCGGGTTTCCTGAACGTCGGATGAGAAACAGGACGGGCGGGAACGATCCGCCCGGCATTGTTCGTCCTCAGTTCGGGATGAACAAGACGATCAGGCGCGCATCGGTCTTCGCGCTGCTGCTGGTGTTCGCTCTGCTGGTCAGGGCGACCTGGGTGCAGTTCTACGAGGGCCAGGCGCTCGCAGACGACAAGGACAACCGGCGGAACGCGATTCTGACGTACTCGGCGCCGCTCGGGAACATCATCGTGGGCGGCCGGTCGGTCACCGGCTCGGCCCCGACGACGACCGGCGACCTCAAGTACAAGCGCACATACACGGACGGCGAGCTGTACGCGGCGGTGACGGGCTACGCGTCGCAGGCGTACGCGCCGACCCAACTGGAGGGCATCTACACCGACCTGCTCAACGGCACGGACAGCCGGCTGAAGTCCGTGATGGACACCCTCACCAACCAGCGGGCCGACCCGGGCAACGTGGTCACGACGATCGACCCGGACGTGCAGAAGGCGGCGTTCGACGCGCTCGGCGACAAGAAGGGCGGGGCCGTCGCCATCGACCCGAAGACCGGGAAGATCCTCGCGGTCGTGTCGTCCCCGTCGTACGACCCCTCGTCGCTGACCGACGCCAACACGGCTGGGACGGCCTGGCAGAAGCTCACGGCGGACCCGGAGAAGCCGCTGGTCAACCGTGCGCTGCGGCAGCCGCTGCCGCCCGGCTCGACGTTCAAGCTGGTCGTGGCGGCGGCCGCGCTGGAGGACGGTCTGTACTCGTCGGTGGACGAGAAGACGGCCAGCCCCGACCCGTACACGCTGCCGGGCACCACGCGGGAGCTGACGAACGAGAACCCGAACGCGCCCTGCACGAACGCCACGATCCGTACGGCGCTGGAGTACTCGTGCAACAACGTCTTCGCCAAGATGGCCGTCCAGCTGGGCCAGGACAAGGTGAAGGCGATGGCCGAGAAGTTCGGCTTCAACGACGACAAGCTGGACGTGCCGGTGCGGGCCTACACGAGCGTGTACCCGTCCGACATGTACCCGTCGCAGACGGCCCTGACGGGCATCGGCCAGTTCGACGTCACGGCGACGCCGCTCCAGATGGCCATGGTGTCGGCGGCCATAGCCAACGGCGGCAAGCTGGTTTCGCCCCATATGGTTTCGCAGATCACCAACAGCGGTGGTGACGTGTTGCAGGACTACGACGACGAGGCGGGCTCGAAGGAGATCGTCAGCTCCTCGACCGCCGAGCAGCTGCAGTCGGCGATGCAGACGGTCGTGGACCAGGGCACGGGCACGAACGCCCAGGTCCCGGGCGCGACCGTGGGCGGCAAGACGGGCACGGCCCAGCACGGCGAGAACAACAGCCAGGTGCCGTACGCCTGGTTCACCTCGTACGGGAAGTCCGACTCGTCGGGCAGGGAGGTTGCCGTGGCGGTCGTCGTCGAGCAGTCGAACGCGGCCCGCTCGGAGGTCAGCGGCAACGGCCTGGCGGCGCCGGTCGCCAAGGCGATGATGGAAGCAGCGCTCAAGGACTGAACCCCGGCTGCCGACAAGCCGTCTGTAGAGACGAGACGGGCCGCCCCCCTCCCCCCGGGGGCGGCCCGTCATCGTTACTTCGCTCCCAGGAACTGCTCGATCGGGTCGATCGCGAAGTACACGAGGAACAGCACCGAGGTCCCCCACAGCAGCCAGTGGACCTCCTTGGCCTTGCCGAGCACGGTCTTGATGACGACGTAGGCGAGGAAGCCGGCGCCGATGCCGTTGGTGATGGAGTAGGTGAACGGCATCACGGCGATGGTGAGGAAGGCGGGGATGGCGATGTCGTACCGGTCCCAGTCGATGTGCTTGACCTGGGTCATCATCAGGAAGCCGACGGCGACCAGGGCGGGGGCGGCCGCCTGGAGCGGGACGATGGTGAGCAGCGGGGTCAGGAACAGCGCGAGGCCGAACAGGCCGCCGGTGACGAGGTTGGAGAAGCCGGTGCGCGAGCCCTCGCCGACGCCGGCCGCGGACTCGATGTAGGAGGTCGCCGAGGAGGCCGAGGCCGCGCCGCCCGCGACCGCCGCGGCACCGTCGATCAGCAGCACCCGGCCGAGGTTGGGGACCTTGCCCTCCTCGTCGAGCAGACCCGCCTCGGCGCTGATGCCGACGACCGTGCCCATGGTGTCGAAGAAGTCCGACAGGATCAGGGTGAAGACCAGCAGCACGACGGTGATGACGCCGACACCGGGGGCGCTGAAGGCGCCGAACAGGTCGAAGTCGCCGATGAGTCCGAAGTCGGGGGCGTCGACGAGCTTGTCGGGCCAGGACGGCGTGGTCAGGCCCCAGCTCTTGATGTCGGCAGTGGAGTTGATCACTATCGCCAGTGCCGTCATGGTGACGATGCTGATCAGGATGGCGCCCTTGACCTTGCGGGCGAGCAGGCCGATCGTCAGCAGGACGCCGAGGCAGAAGACGAGCATGGGCCAGCCGGTGAGGGTTCCGGTGCCGCCCAGCTGAACGGGCACGGTGGTGTTCGCGGCGTCGGGGATGCGGCTGACGAACCCCGCGTCGACGAAGCCGATGAAGGCGATGAACAGGCCGATGCCGACGCTGATCGCCTGCTTGAGCGGCTGGGGTATGGCGTGCATGACGGCCTCGCGCAGACCGGTCACCACCAGCACGCAGATCAGCAGGCCTTCGAGGACGATCAGGCCCATCGCGTCGTCCCAGCTCATCAGCGGGGCGATCTGGAAGGCCACGACGGCGTTCAGGCCGAGCCCGGCGGCGAGCGCGAGGGGCAGATTGCCGCCCACGCCCATGATGATCGTCATGACCGCGGCCACCAGGGCGGTGGCGGTGGTGAGCTGGACGGCGTCCAACTGGTGCCCGAACTTGTCCTTCGCGCTGCCCAGGATGATGGGATTCAGGACAAGGATGTAGGCCATCGTGAAGAACGTGGCGAAGCCGCCGCGGATCTCACGGCCGAAGGTGGACCCCCGCGCGGAGATCTTGAAGAACCGGTCGACGCTGTTCACCGCGGGTGGTGCGGCGTCGGGCCGGTCGGCCACCTTCTGCGATTCGGACATGGCTGGTGCTCCTCGGTGCCTGGGTGATCGGTGTGCGGATGCTGGCTGGATTGTTCCTGCGTTGAACCACGTTCAGGTTTTCTTCGTGTTACGGAATCAGAGTCCGGCCTGCCATACGCCGTTCGAAGCTCCGTACGAACCATCCTGAGAACGCTGCTACGCTTCCCGATCTCGTCCGGACCTCCCCCGGATGATCACATGTCATCTGCATGACATTCACAGGCACCCCCGGCCGGGAGTGTCCGAAGCCGCTGCGAGGAGAGGTCGCCCGTGGGCACAGTCGTCGACGACGCCGCCTCCGTGGAGTTCCACGCCTTCTTCGAGCGTCACTACGCAGAACTGTCCCGTCTGGCCTACCTGCTGACGGGCGAGTCGGACACCGCCGACGACCTGGCGGCGGACGCGTTGCTGGCGCTGTGGCACCGCTGGGACCGAGTACGCGCGGCCGACCATCCGGCTGCGTACGCGCGCGGTGTGGTCGCCAACCTGGCCCGCAGCCGGATCCGCAGCGCCGTGCGGGAGCGGCGGCGCATCGCCCTGTTCTGGTCGCAGCGCGAGGAGAACACCGAGAACCCGGACGTCGCGGGCGTGGTCGACGTCCAGGAGGCGTTGCGCAGGCTGCCGTTTCGCAAGCGGGCCTGTGTGGTGCTGCGGCACGCGTTCGACCTCTCGGAGAAGGACACCGCGCTCGCCCTCGGCGTCTCGGTGGGTACGGTGAAGAGCCAGACCTCCAAGGGAATGGCCGAACTCCAGCGGTTGCTGGGCACACAGGGCGTACCGCAGCGGATGCACGCGACGGTGGGCGCTCCCCGTTGTTCGCCGGTCGTGGAAAGCTTGCGGGCGCGCACCGGTGAGGGCGGAGGAAGGGACCGATGACCATGCGGCGGGACGTGCACGAGGAGCTGCGCGCCCGGCTGCACGAGGCGGCCGGGACGCACGAGCCCGAGCGGGAGCGCATCCTGGCCCGGGTCGAGCGCGGTATGGCCGGTCCGGCCGGCTCCGGGCACCGGGCGACGCGTCCGCCCGTGTTCGGGTGGATGCGGGTGGCCGGTGCGACGGCTGCGGTGGCGGGTGTGCTGGCGGTGGGCGGTTACGCGGTCGCGTCCGCGGTGAAGGAGGAGACCTCCCCGCAGCAGCAGGACGTGGCGACGTCTCCCACGCTCACGCCCACGCCGTCGCCGGAGGCGACGAGCCGGCCCCCCGCGCCGCCGTTGGATCCCACACCGTCCGCCCCGCCGGAGCACCGCGAGTCCGCTCCACCGCCCTCGCGGACGCCGAGCACCTCCGTCACCGGGCGGCCGCCCGCCGCCACCGAGGACGGGCCGCTGTGGTCGGACGGCTCGGTCGACCCGCACAGCAACGACTTCTGGGCGCAGAGCAACATCACGATCAAGACGCGCGAGGAACTGACCGCGCTGACCGTGAGGTTGAGCGTCGCTCAGACCGGCGGGGTCTCCGACGCGGGCGCGTGGCGGTCGCTGCCCGAGCAGGACTTCACGCTCACGGTCGGCGAGCGGGACGGCTTCCTCGTCTACACCTGGACCCTGAAGGAGGGCCGCAAGGTCCCGGCGGGCGAATGGGTGTTCGCGGGGCAGTTCGACCACGAGCGCGGCGGCCGTGACGCCGGCGCCGACCGTTACGCGGTGACGGCCGCCGCCGGTTCGGAGCGGCTGTCCGTGGGTGGCGGTTTCGCGGCCGTGGACGACGCCGAAGACGACTCGTGAAAAATTCCTGAAGGCACGGCAACCCTTCCTTCACCGGTGGCGACCACCAGGCGCAAGAGTCACCACCCATTGAGGAATCGGTACATGAGTGCACCAGCAGAACAGCGCGTCCGCCATCGCCGCCGGGTCACCAAGCGGCGTGCGGTGATCGCCGGGTTATCCGCGTTCGGCATCACGGGAGCGGCGATCGTCACCACGTCGATGCTGTCCACCGCGGGCGCCGCATCCTCCTGGCCCACGGACAAGGGCAAGACGCCCGTGTCGGCGACCATTCCGGTCTCCGGTGTCCGCGACGGCGGGATGAAGATGTTCTACGGCTCCGGCGCGCTCGGCGGCGACAGCCAGGACGAGGGCCAGGCCCCCCTCTTCGAGCTGGCCGACGGAGCGGTGCTGAAGAACGTCATCATCGGCACCCCGGCCGCGGACGGTGTGCACTGCAAGGGCAGCTGCACGCTCCAGAACGTGTGGTGGACGGACGTCGGCGAGGACGCGGCCAGCTTCAAGGGCAAGTCGTCGTCGGCCGTCTACAAGGTGATCGGCGGCGGCGCGAAGAACGCCGACGACAAGGTGCTCCAGTTCAACGGCGCCGGCACGCTGAACGTGTCGGGCTTCCAGGTGCAGAACGCCGGGAAGCTGGTGCGCTCCTGCGGCAACTGCAAGACGCAGTACAAGCGCACGGTCGTGCTGAGCGACATCGACGTCACGGCGCCGATGAACTCGATCGTCGGCGTGAACGCCAACTACGGCGACACGGCCACGCTGTCGAAGATCCGCATCCACGGCGACAGCAAGAAGAAGATCAAGACGTGTGTGCGCTTCGAGGGCAACAACACCGGCAAGGAGCCCAAGGAGCTGACCCCGGCCGGCCCGGACGGCAAGACCTGCAAGTTCAAGGCCTCGGACATCAGCTACCAGTGATGCCGCAGCACGTGTGAGCTCCGGCCGGCCCGAATCCCCCTTGGGCCGGCCGGATGCCGGAGGTCCGGGCCCCCAGCCGGGCCACCCGGCACCCCGACCCTCCGGAGCCCCCCTCCGGACGGTCGAACAGCCCTGGCCGAGCCCCCCTCGGCCGGTCGGCAGGGCGCCCCCGCCGGTTCGCACCGGCGGGGGCGTCGTCGTGTCCGCAGGTCCCGGGTGGGGTGCCCTAGTGGGTGTCCGTAAAATCCCGTCGTCCGCCCAGAGGGCGGGCCCTGCGGCGTCCGGTGCGTGCTCTGGGGGTACCCCCTGCTCGAAGAGCTTGGGGGAGCGTGCCGGGCGTCGCAGGGCAGGCGGGACTTTGCGGACACGCCCTTAGCTTGTCATTTATGGTCCGATGTCGAACGCGGCTCGAACTTGGTCGGCGTTTTCGCAGTCCAGCGGACGTGAAGGCGGCCTCCGTCTGATCCTGTGCTCCGTCACAGAGTGGATCAGCGCGAAGGCCGTGGTCGTGAGTTTGGTGCATCAAGGCGTCCTGCGGGATGCGTTCGCGGAGTCACACTTCCGGTCGGAGCTGTACGCGTGTCTGACCGCGCGGGGCGACGCGTTGTTCGAGTTGTGCGACGCGTTGTTGTGCACGGACGGGCCGGTGCAGACGCGCGTTGATCTCGCGCTCGCGCCTGAACACCGTCGTGGTCACGGGGCTCTGTACGGCGGGCTGAACCAGGGGCGGATCGATGTCGCAAGGTTGCGTCGTGCCCTGGGCGGGGTGCCGTTGCCGAGGGCGGCGGATGGTCGGCTGGTGCTGGCTGTGGATGTCTCGCCGTGGCTGCGGCCGGACGCCAACACATGTGCTGACCGGTCCTTTTGCCACACGTTCGGCCGGGGCGAGGGCAAGCATCAGATGGTCCCGGGCTGGCCATACTCGGTGGTGGCCGCGCTGGAGACCGGCCGCACGTCCTGGACGGCGGTGCTGGACGCGGTCCGCCTGGAGCCCGGCGCCGACGTCGCAGCGGTGACGGCAGCCCAGCTCCGCGAGGTCGTCGAGCGGCTCGTCGCCGCCGGTCAGTGGAAGCCGGGCGGCCTGGAGGTCCTGGTGGTGCTGGACGCCGGATATGACGCACCCCGCATCGCCCACCTGCTGGCGGGGTTGCCCGTTGAGATCGTCGGGCGGCTCCGTTCGGACCGCGTGATGCGGCGGCCGACACCGCCACGGGTCTACGACCCCAAGGGCGGCCGGCCGCCCAAGCACGGTGGCGAGTTCGTCTTCGGCGACCCACCTACCTGGGGCGCCGAGCAGGCCGTGACCGTCACCGACACCCGCCTCTACGGCAAAGCGACGGCGCAGGCGTGGGACCGGCTACACCCGCGGCTGACCCGGAGGGCGGCCTGGATTGATCACGACGGACCGCTGCCCATCATCGAGGGAACCGTCATCCGTCTGACCGTGGAGAAGCTGCCCAGCGGCGGGGTGAACGAGCCAGTATGGCTGTGGTGGTCGGGCACCGCCGCCACCAAGGCCGATGTCGACCGCTGCTGGCAGTCCTTCCTCCGCCGCTTCGACCTGGAGCACACTTTCCGCCTGTTCAAGCAGACACTCGGGTGGACCAAGCCCCGACTTTGCAGCTCGGAGGCTGCCGACCGGTGGACGTGGCTGGTGATTGCCGCCTATGCCGAGCTCCGGCTCGCGCGGCCGCTGGCCGCCGATCTCCGGCGCCCGTGGGAGAAACCGGCTCCGCCGAACAGGCTCACGCCCGCCCGGGTCCGCAGGGGGTTCAGGAACCTGTGCACGGAGACCGGCTCCCCGGACAGTGCACCGAAACCGTCTCGTCCTGGGCCTGGCCGGCCGCCGGGTTCCCAGAACCGCCACCCGGCCACCCGCCATGGCGTGGGCAGAGTCCTTGCCACCGGCGAGGCGTACAGCCGCCCCGCCCACCACAAGAAGGGCACCAGACCCCGGCGCACCAAGGAGCGGCAAACTTGACGGTCTGGGCCATGTGCAGCGGGCACGAGGCCGAAGGAGTTCACGGGGTACGTCGGTGGATCTCAGCTCAGTGATCATCGCTGTCGCAGGCGTCGCAGGAACCCTGGGAGGGGCGCTACTCACCCAGCGCGGCTCCGAACGAGCGAAGCGCCGGGAGATAGAGCTCGTTCGAGACCAGGAGGAGGTCCGCGAGAACCGTTCGCTGCGGCGCACTTGCTATGTGGAACTCAACCGAGATGCCCGGCAGTTCACCACCGCACTCAACCGCCACCTGCACGTCATGAGGGAACGCGGCGTGGAGGAGGCCGACAGCGACGCACTCGAGGAGGCGAAGAACGCGCACCGCGATCGATACTCCGAAGCACAGATGATCGCCCCCGAAGAAGTACTCATGCGAGCGAGTGTCGTCAACCAAGCCCTGAACAAGGTCTACGGCCAGGTCAAGCGCCTCGAACGCGGTGCCCCCGAACCAGGCGAAACACTGGAGACCGCGGCCCAGGCCCAGTACGAGGTCTGGGAAATGCTCCGAACTATGAGAACCGCTATGCGCCACGACCTTGGTGTGTCGCATGAAGATTGAGAGCTGGCACTCAGCTCCGTGCGAACTCTCCTGTCTGCCTCGATGTGACTGAGCGCCACAGTTGGCGAGTTTCGCCGACTCGAACGCTCAGAGTTCAGCTTGGGGACGTTGAGGGCGCCGCCCCGGCACGCATGGGAACGGCTGCGCGACCGACCGGAACCCCGGCAACAACGAGCATGAGGTGCCGGCGCCGGCTACTTGGGGGCACGTACGCCTTCCTGGTCCTGGGCGACAATGGTCGAGTGCTTGTCGAACGCGCGTATACCCATCTCTCCTCGTACGACGAGGACACCTGGCCCTGGTCGGTGCCCTGCGTCCGGCAGCTGCTCAACGAAGGGCTGCGCTTCACCGCACCGGTGACCTTTCTGTTGGTGAGAACGGCTCGGGGAAGTCGACCCTGGTCGAGGCGCGGGCGGAGGGGTTCAGTCTGGACTCCTACGGCGGCTCCCACGACTGGCGCTACGCCTCCCCGCGTGGCAAGTCGGCGCTCGGCGAGCGGATGAGGTTCGACGCGGCCTCGCGCGGGCGCCGCATGGCCACCAGCTGGTCGGCCCGCAAGGGCTTCTTCCTGCGGGCCGAGACCGCGCTGGACGCCCTGGGCAGGGAGGGGTTCTCGCCGGACTCGGTCAGCCACGGCGAGGGCTTTCTCGCAGCGTTCCGCGGGAAGTTCCTTCACGCCGGGCTCTATGTTCTCGACGAGCCGGAGGCGGCGCTCTCCTTCTCTTCGTGCCTCGAACTGATCGGGCACATCGACCGGTTGGCCAAGGAGGGCGGCCAGGTCATCTGTGCCACGCACTCCCCGTTGCTGACCGCCCTGCCGGGCGCGGACATCGTCGAGGTCGGCGAGCACGGCATACGCAGGGTCGCCTGGCGGGAGCTCGGCGTCGTGGATCACTGGCGCCGCTATCTCGCCGACCCGCACGTCTATCTGCGGCACATCGTCGAACCGTAGGCGGCGTCCTGCTTAACTGTCGTCACCTGGGCGATGTACCCGTCGGGGCGGACCCGGCCGGAGCCCTTGCGCCCGGACGACCGTGTCCGCGGTTCGGGGCATCGGGCTCCGCGCCGCGATCGGCACGTGGCCTACGAGACCCGATTCGGGTGTGACTGGTCGAGATAGTTGTCACCGGCGGAGCCTGACGACCAGGCCCGATGCTCCGCTCTGGTCTCGGTAGTTGGCACCGTTTGGTCGTCGTTGTTGGCACCCGCTCATGCTGTTCGGCCCGCCCTGTCACCGGCACTCTGGTATTTCTGCCGGTCAGCAGCTTGAAGTACCTCGACAGTCGTGCCGACGAAGCGTCGGTGTCAGTCTCCGCGACCAGGTGTCATCTATCTCGACCAGTCACAGTCCGGCCTCCTCCCCGTCGGGACCGGAGGTGGCCTGTCCCAGGCCCCGGCGAATCGCGATCTCCACGGGTGAGTACGCGCCGTCGGCCCGCTCCAGTTCGTACGGCGCGGCCGGCATCAGCGGCGGCTGGGCCATGAAGCGCGGCCGCGCCCCGTGGTGCGGCTGTGCTGCGTGCACCAGGAACGGATGGCACAGGAAGACGTCACCCGGGGAACCGGTGGCGAGGGCGAGCGGCCGGTGGGCGGATGCCGCTACGAGGTCTGGCGCGATGGCCAGGCCGCTAGCGCCCTCCTCCCCGTACGGCTCCAGCACCCTCGGCACGTCGAGGTGGGAGCCGACCCGGATCCGAGTCGGGGCGTCCTCTTCCCCCACCTCGCTGAACAGAAATAGCATCAGCAGGGCCCGGCCGCGTGAGCGGAGATTGGTGAAGGGCCAGGTTTCGCCCTCCACCGCATAGCCGCCCTCGATGTGCCAGCCCGCGTCGTCGGGCTCCTCCTCGTGCGGGAAGCGCAGCGGGAAGGTGCCGAGCGAGTAGCGTGGCTCCCAGCGCCCGGCGCCGACCAGCAGGTCGTACGCCCGGTGCAGGGCCGGGGAGTTGGGTGCGGCGGCGAACGGTCCCTGTGCCATCCCGCCGACCCAGTGCACGGGCTGCGTCCACGTCTCCGGGTCGTCCGGGTCGCAGCCCGTCTCCCGCCACAGCAGCCGCGCGCAGCTTGCGGCCACGCGGGGCGCGACGGCGCCCGCCAGCTTGACGAAGCCGTCGCGGAGGAAGCGGGATACCAAGGTCGTGTCGTCCATGCCTCCATCGTGCGGCGCTGCCCGTCCCGGTCACCCGACACTTGCCGCACCGCTTTTCTCGGGTGTGGCGTGCAGGGCCGCGCCTGATTGAATCGATGGTCGGGATCTTGGAGGCGAGCGTGCTGGAGCGGCTCAATCAGGCCATGGAGCACATCGAGCGGCAGCTCGACAGCTCCGTCGACGTAGGCGAGCTGGCGCGGGTCGCTGCCACCTCGGAGTACCACCTGCGGCGGATGTTCTCGGCGCTCGCAGGGATGCCGCTGTCGGAGTACATCAGGCGTCGGCGGCTGACCGTCGCGGGCGCGGAGGTGCTGGCCGGTAAGCGGACGCTGCTGGAGATCGCGGTGCGGTACGGATATGGCTCGGGAGAGGCATTCGCGCGGGCGTTCCGCGCGGTGCACGGCGTCGGGCCCGGCGAGGCGCGGCGCACCGGCGCGGCGCTCAGCTCCCAGCCCCGGATGACCTTCCGCCTCATCGTCGACGGGAGCAGCAGCATGCGCTACCGCGTCGTGCACAAGCCGGAGTTCAGCGTCGTCGGGGCGAAGGCTCGGGTGCCGCTCGTGCACTCGGGGCCGAACCAGGCGATCATCGATTTCGTCCGCGGGATCGGCGACCAGGCAAGGGAGCTGCTGGAGAAGCTGTCCGACCAGGAGCCGCACGGTATCCTCGCGGTCTGCGACGACCTCGATCCCAGCCGGGCAGAGGGCACCGACCTCGACTACTACCACGGGGTCGTCACCTCGGCGTCCGCGCCGGACGGCATGGTCACGCTGCCCATGCCGGCCGGGACATGGGCGGTCTTCACCACCTCGGGGTCGGTGCCGGAGGCGATCCAGGCGCTGTGGCGGGATGTGTTCACCGAGTGGTTCCCATCGAACCCGTACCGGAGCCGCCCCGGGCCGGAGATCCTTCGTACGCGGATGTCGGCGGACGGCAGCGAGGCGGATGCCGAGCTGTGGCTGCCGGTGGAACGGGAGTTCGATTGATTCTGGAATCCCTCCCTGGCCCTGTAGCCGGGGCCGGCGTGCTGGCCCCGGCGAGAAGGCGGACGGCCGCCCGGCTGTGACTGGTCGAGATAGTTGTCACCGGCGGAGCCTGACGACCAGGCCCGATGCTCCGCTCTGGTCTCGGTAGTTGGCACCGTTTGGTCGTCGTTGTTGGCACCCGCTCATGCTGTTCGGCCCGCCCTGTCACCGGCACTCTGGTATTTCTGCCGGTCAGCAGCTTGAAGTACCTCGACAGTCGTGCCGACGAAGCGTCGGTGTCAGTCTCCGCGACCAGGTGTCATCTATCTCGACCAGTCACACCGGCTCGCCACCAGAACGCTCAGCTCCGCCAAGTACAGCGCTCATCCGCCAACTAGCGCGCTCAGTCACACTCGACCAGCCAAAAACTGATCGAGGCAGAGGTTAAAACTCAAGCTTAGGGGGTGCCCATCGTCGAGCCGACGGTCCTCGAGCCGGTCGTCAGGAACGTCGTCGCGGGGAGGGAGCCGTCCGCCCGGCGCGCTCCGTACGCGCTGGTCGCGTCCGTCGACCTGAAGGGCGGGGTGGTGGCGCCGCTGTCCCAGTTGTTGCCGGTGGAGACGGTCGCGGAGCCCAGCTCGGCGGGGCCGCCCTTGTCGCCCACGGCGAGGTTCTTGCCGAGGCGGGCCTTGCCGGTGGCGAAGGAGAAGCCGTTGTGGGCGTTCGCGTACGCGGTGTTGCGGTTCAGTGCGATGGCGCCGGTGTTGGAGTTCTCGGTGAAGCCGTGCAGCGTGTTGCCCCAGGCGGCGTTGTCGTTGACGACATGGGCGACCGACGCTCCCCCGCCGCCCAGCTCGAAGCCGTTGCCGTTGCCCTCGAAGGCCGGGTCGTGCCAGTGGTTCTCGCCGTTGCCGAAGGCCCAGGAGTGCTCGATGGTGACCGGTGAGGAGAACTGCCAGAGGTCGAGGCCGTCGTCGGAGTTGTCGTACAGCCGGGCGCCGGTGATCCTGTTGCCCGTCCCGGAGCCGAACTTGACGGCGATGCCGTCGGCGTTCTGGCCGTGGTCGGCCGGGTCGTAGTTGCCGTGGCTGTCCAGGTTCTGCACCAGGTTGCCGGTGGTGCCGTCGCCGCGCAGGGTGAAGCCGGAGTCGCCGTTGTCCGCGGTGACGAGGTTCCTGAAGACGCCACCGACGGAGGACGTGGCGACGAAGCCCTGGGCCGGTGAGTTGACGAAGGCGAGGTTCTCGACGGTCCAGTGGTCGCCGTGGAGGTCGGCGAGCCAGGAGCCGTCGGGCAGCTCGGAGCCGTCGATCCGGACCTTCTCGCTGCCGTACGCCCGCAGGGTGATACGCGCCGAACGGGTGCCGTCCGCCGTGGACTTGAGGGTCGCGGCCGGGTAGTAGGTGCCGCCGCGAACCTGGATGACGGTCCCCGCGGTGGCGTTCTTCACGGCTGCCTCGAGCTGGGCCGCGGTGGAGACGGTGACCGTCACCGAGGCGGCCTGCGCGCCGCCGCCGGAGAGCCCGAGGTAGACGCCGCCCGCCCCCGAGGCGCAGGCCACCGCGGCGGCGATGGCGAGCGTACGGGTCCTGCGGTGGCGTCCTGCGCTGAGCAGCACGGAGCGTTCCTTTCCTGGGGAATGGGGACGGAAACGGTTCGGAGGGGCCCGCTCCGGTGCGTTTCCGACCAACAGTCGCCGCCGTGCCGCGAAAGGGTTGCCGCCGTCACGTGCACCGGCGCGCCGACCTTCCGAAATTTTCGGAACCACCCGCCTCATGCACACCCGTTGACGCCCTGTCCCCGTGCGGTGAAACTCCGAGAGCCGCTATCCAACAGAATCCCCCAGACTTCGACAGGAAGTGTCATGCGCCCCCGCACGCTCCTGCTGCCGTTCCTGGCCCTGACCGGCCTTCTCCTGACCCTGCTCACGGCGCCACCCAGCACCGCGGACCCCGGAGCCCCACCCGTGAAGCACTCCAAGTACGCCGGCTACCTCTTCGCCTACTTCACGGGCGAGGGCACCGCCGACGGCGAGCAGATCCGTTACGCCCTCAGCCGGGGCAACGACGCGCTGCACTGGCGTGAGCTGAACGCCGGCAAGCCGGTCCTGACGTCGACGATCGGCGAGAAGGGCCTGCGCGACCCGTTCGTGATCCGCTCCCCCGAGGGCGACAAGTTCTATCTGATCGCCACCGACCTGCGGATGTACAAGAACTCCAGCGGCAGCTGGGACCAGGTCCAGCGGCACGGCAGCAAGTCGATCATGGTCTGGGAGTCCACCGACCTGGTCAACTGGACCGACCAGCGCCTGGTGAAGGTCTCCCCGGACAACGCGGGCAACACCTGGGCCCCGGAGGCCTACTGGGACGACGAGCTCGGTGAGTACGTCGTCTTCTGGGCGTCGAAGCTGTACGCCGACGACGACCCGGACCACAAGGGCAACACGTACAACAAGATGATGTACGCGACGACCAAGGACTTCCGCACCTTCAGCGAGCCGAAGATCTGGAACGACCCCGGCTACTCGGTGATCGACTCCACGGTCGTGAAGTACAAGGACGAGTACTACCGCTACACCAAGGACGAGCGGGACCCCAGCTCCTCCAGCCCCTGCTCGAAGTTCATCACCGGTGAGAAGTCGACGTCCCTGACCTCGACCACGTACGGCTTCGTGGCCGACTGCATCGGCAAGGGCGCGATGGACCGCGGTGAGGGCCCGACGGTGTTCAAGTCGAACACCGAGAAGAAGTGGTACCTGTTCATCGACGAGTACGGCGGCCGCGGCTACATCCCGTTCGAGACCACCGACCTCGCCTCGGGCAAGTGGACCCCGTCCACGGACTACCAGCTCCCGGCGAGCCCCCGGCACGGCACGGTCCTCCCGGTGACGCAGGCGGAGTACGACCGGCTGCTGGCCGCGTACCCCTCCAGCCCCACGTCCGTGGTGGACGCGACGGCGAAGGGCCAGAAGGGGTACGCGATCGTCACCGAGAGCGCCTCGAAGGTGGTCCTGCCGATGGAGCCCGACGCGGAGCTGTCGCGGCTGGCCCCGAAGCTGTGGGTCGGTGCGGGCGCCACGCTGAGCCCGAAGTCCGGCACCCGGCGCGACTTCCGCACGCCGCAGAAGTACACCGTGACAGCGGCCGACGGCACCAAGCGCACCTGGACGGTCGAGGCGGCCCGCACCCGCAGCCCCATGCTGCCCGGCCTGAACGCCGACCCCGACGTCCACTACCTCGACGGCAGATACTGGGTTTACCCCACCACCGACGGCTTCCAGGGCTGGAGCGGCACCAAGTTCAAGGCGTACTCGTCGAAGGACCTGGTCCACTGGAAGGACCACGGCGTCATCGTCGACCTCGGGCCTGATGTGACCTGGGCCGACAAGTACGCCTGGGCGCCCGCGATCGCCGAGCGGAACGGCAAGTACTACTTCTACTTCTGCGCCGAGCAGCAGATCGGCGTGGCGGTGGCCGACTCCCCCGCCGGCCCCTTCAAGGACGCGCTCGGCAAGCCGCTGGTCGCCAAGGGCGGGACGCTCAAGGGCCAGATGATCGACCCGTCGGTCTTCACGGACGACGACGGCCAGGCGTACCTGTACTGGGGCAACGGACGCGGGTACGTCGTTCCGCTGGGCGACGACATGGTGTCCTTCGACGCGTCGAAGGTGCGGGACATCACCCCGGACAACTTCCGCGAGGGCTCCTTCGTGATCAAGCGGAAGGGCACGTACTACTTCATGTGGTCGGAGGACGACACCCGCAGCGAGAACTACCACGTGGCGTACGCGACGGGACCGTCCCCGCTCGGCCCGTGGACCAAGCGCGGGACGATCCTGCAGAAGCGGCCCGAGTACGGCATCCTCGGCACCGGTCACCACTCGGTGGTGAACACCCCCGGCACCGACGACTGGTACGTGGTCTACCACCGCTTCGCCCTCAACGGCCCCGGCAGGCCCGGCGGCGACGGCATGCACCGCGAGACCACCATCGACCGCATGGAGTTCGCGGCCGACGGCAGCATCAAGCCGGTGGTGCCGACGCTGGAGTCGGTGAAGCCGGTACGGACGAAGGAGAGTGACTAACCGACGAAGTACGTCGGGTTGGGCAGCTTGTAGGTCCTGTCGGCGTAGCCGCCCTCGAGGTCCGAGTACTGGTCACCGAAGTTGGCGATGATCTCGTACCCGAGGTCCTTCTCGATGTGCCGACGGGTGCCGGACTTGTACTGCACGGTGGTGCAGGTCCAGGCGCCCGGCGTGGCGCAACCGCTCAGGTACGAGGGCGGGTTCGCGGTGTTCTTGAGGAACATGTGGTCGGCGTCGAGGTTCACCTCGGCGCCGACCTTCTTCAGGTTCTCGACCGCTGCGGAGCGCTGCGCCTCGCTCAGGCCCGAGTTGTAGAAGACCTCGACGCCCTTCTTCTCGGCGTACCGCACCAGCTCGGGGCTGCCGAAGACGGCCGGGCGGTCGGCCTTGTTGACGTAGGCCGCCCAAGTGGCCGAGTTGTAGGTGTAGTTGTTGCGCTTCTCGTAGTCCAGGCTGAGCAGCAGCGTGTCGTCGATGTCGAAGACGACGGCGGGCTTCTCGCCCTTGTGCCGCGCCGTGCGGGCGGCCTGGTCGATGTACTTTCTCGCGGACGCGTCGAGGCGCGCGAGGTCCTTGGCGTAGGGGCTGTCGGCGGACGCCTGGTAGACGCCGTTCGCGTCTGCCGTGGTGCCGTAGTAGCTGTCGATGTCCTTGACCAGGAGCCCGATGTTGTAGGGCTCGTGCGTGGAGTTGGCCGTGGACTGACCGGCGGTGGCCGCGCCGGCGCCGTAGAGGGCGGCGCCGGCGACGGCACAGGCCGTGGCGACGGCCGCGATACGCAGTGACTTATGCATGACAGGTCTTCTACGCGCGTCACCCGCCTGGGCGCCAGGCCCTTTACCCGATCGAGACCTTGAGTGGGCCATAAAACGGGTCAGGCGGCGGGCGTAGCCGTCGACGTCCAGCAGGTCGGTGACCTGCTGTCCGAGCGTGCCGTCGTCGGCGTTGTTCACTGGTGGAACCAGTGGGGGGGGGTGGAGCCGGGGATCGAGCGGGGTTCACAGGACGGAGTCGAGCCATGTGAAGACCTCGTCCTGCATGCGGTCGACGAAGACGTGGCCGAGGTCGGGCCAGGTCTTGAGGTGCAACCGCTCCTCGGCGTGGCGCGAACGCCAGACGGCGCGCAGCTTGTCGTGGGCCACCCGTACGCCGTCGGCGGGGAAGAGGGTGTCCAGCGCGCCGCTGAAGAAGAGCATCGGCCTGGGTGCGGCGATGCCCGCCACGTCGGGGAAGTCGAGGAACCGGGGCAGGCCCGGGTGGAGCATGTAGTACGACGACTGCCCGCGCAGCGTGTTGTTGCCGGGCACCATCATTTCCTTCAGGCCGGTCATCCAGCACACGCTCGCGGCAGCGGCGACGTCGTCGCTGAGCGCGGCGGTCTGCCAGGCCCGGTAGGCGCCCATGGAGAACCCGACGGCCGCGACCCGGCGGGCGTCCACGCGGTCGAGGCCGGCCAGGAACCCGGCGGCGCGGGCGTCCTCGCGTGCCATGAGTCCGGCGAGTGAGGAGCCGAGGTGGTAGAAGTTGGAGGCGAGGGCCTGCTGTTGGTCGTAGGCGAGCGGGCCCCGGTCACCCCAGCCGAGGGCGTCCAGGCACAGCACGACATAGCCGCGCCGGGCCAGTTCGTCGCCGACGAACCGGCCGCTGAAGTACTTGTCCGCCCAGGCCTGCGCGGAGGCGAGGCGTGTGTCGTCGTACCAGGGGCGGACCAGTTTCTCCTTCCCGATGTCGAACCTGGCCCCGTGGTCGTGGAGGAGGAGAACGGCCGGGAAGGGGCCGGTGCCGTGCGGGGTGAGCAGGGCGCCGCGGACGCGTTCGTGTCCCGTCAGTGACAAGGTCACCAACTCACGTGTGTATCCGTCCCCTTGGGGGCCGGCGGTGAAGTGGGGGGCGTACGGCGTCCCGTGCTGCCGGTCCACGAGGAGGTGTTCCTCGACCACGGCCCGGGCGGTGCGCCGCCAGGCCCTGAAGTCGCGGATCGGCGAGGTGCCCCAGGCCAGGGGGAAGCGCAGCCCTTCCTTCAGGGCCGGGTGGAAGTCGGGCAGGTTGCCGCCCACCAGCTCGCCGGCCCGTGCGGTTGCGGCGCCACCGCCCCCGAGGAGTGCCGCCGTCGCGGCCCCCGCGACGAACGTCCGGCGGCCCAGGGGGTCACGGCTGTCCATACGACCTCCCGGTGCCGGAATGACCGAGGACGTGGCGCTCGACCGCCGACCGGGACGTGAGGGGCCGGTAGGCGTAGACGTCGGCGGGATCCCAGCCGGCCTCGTCGGCGAGACCGAGGCCGCTCGCGACCGCGTTCAGGCGGGCGGGGCGGCCGTTGAACCAGGAGCCGGTGTCCTGGAAGCGCTCGCCGCCGTAGTCCGCGACCGCGAGGGCCGGGGATCCCTTCGGGAACGTGAGGACGTTGCGCTCGGAGAAGATCGCTGACTCCACGCCGACGCCCAGGGCGTAGCGGGTGGCGGCCGCCCGGCCCCGGTACACGTTGTTGACGACGTGCACCTGCCCGAAGCGGACCCGGGGGGCGCGCTGCACGATGTCGGTGAACAGGTTGCGGACGAAGGTCACCTTGAGATGCCCGCGGTCCCGGTCGCCGCGCCCGTCCCCCGATCCGATGAGGATCGCCTTGTCGTGGCCGGTGAACCGGCTGTCGGAGACGGTGACGAAGTCGGAGCCGTCCTCGATGTCCAGCAGTCCGTCGTGCCGTTGCACCCGCTCGCCGTGGAAGCCGAGGGGTGCCCGGCGGTCGGGGAACCGGCCGTCGGTGAAAGTGCAGTGGTCGATCCAGATGTGCTTGCCGGTGATCACGGTCAGCGCGTCGAAGCGGGCGTCCCAGCTGCCCCGTGTGCCGTCGCCCGGGGACCAGGTGGTGAAGTGGTCGACGGGCGCCTCCAGGTGCAGGTTCCGCACGATGATGTTGCTGCCGGTGTTGACCGTCAGGAACACCCCGAGCAGCCGGGCGTCGCGGCCGACGCCGACGAGGGTCGTGTTGCTCGGCACGGTGAGCTGGATCTGCGCCTTCTCCTTGTTCGACCCGGTCTGGCGCAGCTGCCGTTGCTGCTTGCAGTAGTCGTAGCGGGTGTCGGACCAGACGGCGCCGCCCTCGCCGAAGCAGGACATGTACTTGCCCAGGTCGTATCCGGGCGCGTAGTCCTGCTCGCCGAGCAGGGAACCGTCGTCCGCCTCGTGCCCGGAGATGTCACCGGCGACCCGGATGACCTTGGGCGCGGTGGGGGCTCCGTCGTTCGCCAGGGCCTGCTTGAGCTCGGCGCGGGTGTCCACCGTCCAGGTCGTACCGCCCGCCCCGCCGGTGGTTCCGGAGCCGGTGGAGGCCCAGCCGACGGGGGCGCGTTCGGCGGCGGAGGCCGGCGAGGCCGGCGAGGCCGGCCAGAGCAGGCAGAGACCGAGGAGGAGAACCGCGGCCCTACGCATAGGGCCGCCAGTCGCCGAGGTACGTCTCCCTGGTGTGCGACCGTGCCTGGACGCGGGTGAGTTGCGGCCGGTTCTCCAGTACGTGAATCGCCGCCCCGGGCCCCGAGTTCCGGTACTCGGCGAACCTCATCGACTGCCAGGGAAAGGCCTCGCGCATGTTGGTGTACGGGGCCACCGCGTCGATGCCCGGCCCGATCCGGGTCTCCCGCACCACCAGCGACGGCCAGGCCGTGGTCTCGTACGTCGGCACCCAGGGCCGGGCCAGCTTGTACGCGCCGGCCTCCGCTCCCGAGGTGATACGGCAGCGGACGGCGAGGATGCCGTGCGGGTTCGCACGGGCCGTGGACGGGGCGAAGACCATGCCCTTGGGAGTGAAGCTCACGTCCCGTTGCAGTGTGTGGAAGTGGCACTGCTCGAAGACGGCCGTGGCCCGCCCGAAGACGAAGTCGACGTCGCCCTCGATGTAGCAGCGCCGGAAGTACTGCCGGTCGAAGGCGTCCAGCGCGCTGGTGTCGGCGAAGAGGGTGTCCTGGTGGCCCAGGAAGCGGACGTTGTCGAAGGACGACCGGTCCCCCGTCACATACGCGGCCACCGCCTGGGTGCCGGTGATCTCGGGGTGGTCGGCGCGCAGCCAGTCGTTGGCGAGGGTGAGGTCGCGGACGATCAGTCCGGGGGCCGCCGAGGTGAAGGTGGCGGAGCCCGCCGTGCCGTACGTTCCCGAACCGTCGGGCTTCTGGGTGCCGTTGGCGTGGTCGTACACGATGACGACGTCACGCGGTTCGCGGGTCGCCCCGCGCAGGGTCAACTCCGCCTTGTCCGCGGGGATGTTGACGACCTCGCGGTACGTGCCCGGGTGCACGACGACCGTCCGGCCGGGGCCGGTCACCGCGTCCACGGCCGCCTGGATCGAGCCGCCGGGGCGGACGTGCAGGACGCGGTGGCGGGGCGCGGCGGAGGCGGGCCGGGGGCCGGCGGCGGTCAGGCCGCCGGCGGCTCCGGCGACCAGGAGGGTGCGTCGGCGCATCTCAGCACGCCTCCCGTGGCCGCCAGTCGCCGAGCCAGGCGGCACGGGTCGCCGACTCTGCCTGCTCGTCGGTGAGCTGGGGCCGGTTCTCCGGGACGGTGACGACGGCGCCCGGGCCGGTGTTGCGGTACTCGGCGAAGCGCTGGTCCTGCCAGGGGTGGGCGTCCCGCATGGTGGCGTAGGGCGCGAGCGCGTCGATGCCCGGGCCCAGCCGGGTGTTGCGCACCGTGAGCATCGGGCGGACGGTGGTGCTGGAGGTGGGCACCCAGGGGCGGGCCAGCTTGTAGTAGCCGTCCGGGGCCTCGCTGCTGACGTGGCCGCGCGTCACGAGGTAGCCGTGCGGGTTGGCGCGCTCCGTGGAGGGGGCGAAGACGAAGCCGTACGGGGCGCCGGACGCGTCGGTGCGGTTCAGGGTGCGGAAGTGGCAGTGCTCGAAGACGGCCGTGGCCCGGCCGAAGACGAAGTCGACGTCACCCTCGACGTAGCAGTGCGAGAAGAACTGGCGGGCGAAGAGGCTCGCGGAGTTGGAGTCGGCGTACAGGGTGTCCTGGTGGCCGAGGAAGCGGCAGTGGTGGAAGGCCGAGCGGTCGCCCTGCACCTTGATGGCGACGGCCTGGGTGCCGGTGATGTCGGGGTGGTCGGCGCGCAGGAAGTCGTTGGCGAAGGTGATCCGGTGGGCGGTGAAGCCGTCGGCCCGGACGGTGGTTGTGGCGGAGCCGGTGGTGCCGTAGGTGCCGCCGCCGGGCTTGGGCGTCCCGGCCGCGTTGTCGTACACGATCACGGCGTCACGGGGGTTCTCGCTCGCCCCGATCCAGGTCATCTCCGTACGCCCGGGATCGACGGCGACGGTCTGCCGGTAGACGCCCGGGGCGATGACGAGCGTGTGTCCGGGACCGTTCGCGGCGGCCACGGCGTCCCGGACGGAGGTGAAGTCACCGGCACCGCCCGGGTGGACGTACAGGGTCCTGGGCGTCAGGCGGGCGGCCGGCGAGCCGTACCGGCCGAACGGGCGCGGCCGGGTGCCGGCGGCCCGCGCGGGGCCGGCGGAGAGGCCGGTGACGGCACCCGCCGCGGCACTCGCGGCGAGGAACGTCCGGCGGGAGAGGGAGAGAGGGGGCTGCGAGAGCATACGGCTGCTCCTTCGCGGGGCGGCTGGTGTGAGCGGGGAAAGGGCCGGGGCGGGCGCACCCCGGGGCGGGGGTGCGATGCGGGCCGCCCCGGCCGGTTCACGGGGCGGTCAGGTCAGCACACGCGGCCGGCGCCCGCGCGGGCACCGACGATGCCCGGGACCGCCTGCGCCGGGTCGACGCCGGCCCGCAGCGTCGGTGTCCAGCCGGCGCCCGACTGGAGCGTCTCCCCGGGGATCTCCGCGTTGTGCACGGCGATCAGGTCGACGGCCTTGCCGTTGACGTGGTTGCCGCCCGCGGTGACCGGCGCCTCGTTCCACTTCTTGAGGATCTTCGCCGGGCTGACGCCCTGTGCCAGCGTGAAGGCGTTGTGCTCGGCGACGAGCCGGGACTCCTTGCCGATGCCGTAGACGTAGCCCCACTTCTGGCCCTTGGTGACCACGAAGTGGTTGTTGTACGAGTCGACCTGCCCGAACCGCACCCGCGGTGCCCGCTCGACGATGCCCTCGAAGCGGTTGTGGTGGAGCGTGACCTTCAGCTTGCCCGTGTCGTCGGCGGTGGCGCTGTCGCTGTTGCCGATCAGCATGGTCTTGTCGTGGTCCTTGAACGAGTTCCAGGACACGGTCACGTGGTTGGAGCCGCGCACGACGTCGAGCAGCCCGTCGTGCTGCTGGTGGGTCTTGCCGAAGTAGGACGGCAGGGAGCTGTCGGGGTAGCGGCCGTCGGTCAGGGTGTTGTGGTCGACCCACACGTGCGTGGAGCCGTAGACCACCACTGCGTCGTACTCACTGTTCCAGGCGCCGGTCTTGTTGTCGTCGGTCGGGTCCCACTGCGGGAAGCAGTCGACCGGCGCCTCGATGGTCAGGTTCCGGACGATGACGTTGTCGACGCCCTTGATCTGGAGGCTGCCGCCGAGGATCCCGGAGTTCTTGCCCACGCCGATGATGGTGGTGTTGGCGGGGACGACCGCCTTGATGGTTTTGTCCTGCTGGGCGGCGGACGCGGCCCGCAGGTCCTCCTGCTCACCGCTGACCGGCTTGTCGTGTCCCCAGACGGCGGGGTCGTAGGCGGCGAGGTACTTCTGGAAGTCGTACCCCTCGGCCTCGAACGCCTCACAGCCCTGGGAGACGGCGTCGATCATCCCCTTGACCTTGATGATCTTCGGTGCGGATCCGCCCTCTTTCAGGGCGGCCTTGAACTGCTCCCAGGTGGTGACGGTGTGGACGTGCGCGGCATCGGCCGCGGCACCACCCGTGGTACCGGTGCCGTACGCACCCCACCCGTCGTCGGCCCCGAGCGTTTGGCGGGCCACGTCCCGAGGCCCGGCCTGCGCGGTGGTACCGCTCAGGGACAGCACGAGCGCGGCACAACCGACCACCGCGGCGACCCTAATTCTGGCATGATCATGACACTTCGGAACGTTCATGGTGCGGCTCTCTTCCTGCTACGTCGGGGGTGTCAGGCGGCGGTCTCCGGCCAGGTGATCCAGGACTCGGGAATCGGCTCGTCCAGCCGGCGCACATCGCGCGGCCCGAGCACCCGGGCCCGGAGCAGCTCCCTCGCCACGAGCCGGGCCACGGCGATGGCGCCCGGCGGATTGAAGTGCGTGTTGTCCTGCTCGGTGGCGGTCCAGTTGAAGTACTTCTTCGTCTCCTCGACTCCGAGCTCCTGCCACAGGGCGAGCGACAGCGCCTGGATGTCGAGCAACGCCACCCGCTCCTCGGCGGCGAGCGCCCGCATGGCCGCCGGGTACTCGCCGTGCGTCGTCACGGCCTTCCCGCCGGCGTCGAACTTCCGCCGCTCCACGGAGGTCGCGAGCACGGGCCGCGCCCCACGGGCCCGGGCCCCCTCGACGTACATCCGCAGATGGTCCTGGTACGTCGTCCAGGGCTCGGTGTAGCGAGTGGGGTCCTCCGCCTTCTGGTCGTTGTGACCGAACTGAATGAGGAGGAAATCGCCGGGCCGGATCGCGGACAGAATCACCTCCAGCCGTCCTTCATCGACGAAGCTCTTCGAACTCCGCCCGTTCACCGCGTGATTGGCGACCGGCATCCCCTCACGGAGAAAGAACGGAAGTGCCATACCCCACCCGGTCTCGGGCGCGGCATTCGCATACTTCTGGGCGGCGGTGGAGTCACCGGCGATGTAGAGGGTGCGATGACGGTGACCGCCGGCTTGCGCGGTACCTGCGACGGACAGGGCGAGAGGCACGGCGGCGATTCCCGCCACAGCCACTTGTCTACGACTAAGAGACACGCGGAGTTCCTTTCAACAAGACGGCGGGGACATGCGCCCAAGGGCGCGGGGAACTGCGCGGCAAACCAAGGGCGGCCTGCACCCTGCACACAACAGGCCGCCCCACGGTGAAACCCAGCAAGAATCAACCCTTCTGCTGCTCCCACTCCTCCTGAGCCGCGTTCAGCTGCTCAGCCAACGTGTCCAGGAACTCCTTCGCACTCATCTTCCCGAGCAGCACCTTCTGGAAGTTCGGCTCATTGTCGGCCTTGGAAATCGTGTTCCAGTCCGGCAGGTAGTACGGCAGCTGCACAATCGTCGTCGACCCGTCCGACAACGCGTCAGCGGCCAGCTTCGTGGGCTCGGACTTCGAAATCCACGCGTCCTTCGCCGCGTCCGTGTTCGACGGCACCTGCCCCGCCGACTCGTTGAACTTCGAGTTCTCCGCCTTGGACGTGGCGAACTCGATGAACTTCCAGGCCGCGTCCTTGTTCTTGCCGCTCTTGAACAGCCCCAGCCCGTCCACAGGGTTGGAGACCTGAACCCGCTTACCGCCGGGCCCGGTCGGCTGCGGAATGCCCCGGAACTTGTCGACCCCGAGCGCCTTCACATGGTCCTGGTACGACCCGAGGTTGTGGTTCAGCATCCCGATCGTGCCGGAGTCCCACTGCGCGACCATCTTGGTGAAGTCGTTGTTGAGGTCGGCCGCGGGGGTGACCTTCTTGTACAGCGCCGCGTACTTCTCCAGCGCCGCCACGTTCTTCGGGTCGTTGACCGTGGTCTTCTCACCACTGGAGTCCCAGAACGAGGTGATACCGGACTGCCCGTACATGGCGTCCAGCGCCTGCGCGATGGAACCCGCGCCACCGCGGATGGTGTAACCGAACTCGTTCTTGCCCTTGTTCGTGAGCTTGTTCGCGGCCTCGAAGAACCGGTCCCACGTCGTCGGCTCCTGGAGCCCCGCCTTCTTGAACAGGTCGGTACGGTAGTACAGGACACCGTTGTTCGCGGAGGTCGGGATCGAGTACAGCTTGTCGTCGCCACCGCCGGCCGCCTTCAGCGACTCGACCATGTCCTTGTTGAGCTTGCCGTCGAGCGAGGACTCGGCGAGCCGCTCGTCCAGCGGTTCCAGCGCGCCCTGTGCGGCGAACCCCGCGAGCATCGCCGCGCCGACACCGCCGACGTCCGGCAGACCGCCGCCCTGGAGGGCGGTGTCGACCTTGGACTGGTACTCGGTGGAGGCGATCCCCACGTACTCGACCTTGATGTCGGGGTTCGCCTTCTCGAAGTCGGCGATGATCTCCTTCCAGGCCTCGGTACGGACACCGCCGTTGTTGTCCCAGAAGACGATCTCGCCCTTGCCGCTGCCGTCGGCGCCCTTGTCGCCGCCCGCCCCGCTGCCGTCGTCGCCGCAGGCGGTGACGGTCAGCGCGAGTACGGCCCCCAGGGCGACGGCCGTGGTGGCGCGCCTGCTTCTGCGATTGCTGATCTTCATTGGTCGGCTCTCTTCTTCTGGATCCAGCGGAACTTGAAGGTGTGGGGGGGTCAGTGGCGGGCGTGGGGTGCCCAGTCGTCCGTGCCCCTGAGGTAGGCGGCCACGGTGTGCGGCCGCGCCTCCTGGTCGCTCAGCTGCGGACGGTCGGCGGTGACCGTCGCGCCCGGGCCGAAGTTGCGGTACTCGGCGAACCGCGCGTCCTTCCACGAGAACCCGCCCATGTCGGTCCACGGCGAGGACTTGATCGCGGCCGGCAGCTCGGTGTCCCGGATCAGCACCTGCGCGATCGCGTCGGGCTCGCCGCCCGGGTGCCAGGGCCGGCCCAGGTGGAAGGTCCCGGCGGGGGCATCGCTGACGATCTTCGACCGGGTGATAAGGAACCCGTACGGGTTTCCCTTCCAGGTCGAAGCCGCCGTGATGTAGCCGTTGTTCGTGTCCGAGCCTCGGCTCAGCGCCCGGATGACCGACCGTTCGATCACCGTCGTGGCCCGGCCGTAGATGAAGTCCACGTCGCCCTCGATGTAGGAGTCGCGGACGTAGACCCGGCTGAGGGTGGTCAGCTTGGGGCTGTCGGTCATCAGGGTGTCCTGGTTGCCCAGGAAGGCGGTGTCCTCGAAGACGAGCCGGTCGCCGGTCGTCTTCATGGCGAGGGCCTGCTCGCCCTTCAGCTCGACCGCGGCCTCGTCGAAGTCGTTACTGAAGGTGAGGTTGCGTGCGGTGACGTCGTTCGCGGCGATCCGCACGGTGGCGCTGCCCGTCGAACCGCCGTACTCGGCGGGCGTGTCGTAGACGATGACGGTGTCGGAGCGGTCGTGTCCAGTCCCCCGGAGCAGGATCTTCGGCTTGGTCGCCGGGACGAACACCTTCTCGCGGTAGGTGCCCGGCGCGACGGCGATCGTCAGCGGGGTGTCGTTGCCGTCGGGCACGGCGTCCACGGCGGACTGCACGGTGGGGTAGTCGCCCGGGACGTGGAGCACGACCGGGCCGCCGATCCGCTTCTGCGGTCCGGAGAACCGCTTCACCAGCGCGGGCACGGCGGCGGCCGGGTCGAGCCGGTAGTCGTAGAACTCGCGCGGGTCGAACGCCGTGCCCCACGCGTCGTGCCGGCCGGTGGTGTTCCGCAGGATCGACCCGCGCTGCACCAGCTCGGCGGTGGCGTCGGCCTGGTAGGGGTGCTGGACGCCGTCGTAGAAGCTGTTCTCGATGACCATCCTGGTCTTGCCGCGTGACCAGTTGCCGTACGTCCACACGGGGTCACCGTCGGACAGTTGCGCGGACAGGTAGTTGTTGTAGAGGTGGGCGTAGGCGACGTTGTCGGCGGAGGGGTTGCGCTGCTTGGTGCCCGTGAACCAGTTGTGGTCGACGGTGATCTGCGTCCTGACGTTCGGGGTCCAGCCGATGCCGAAGGTCTTGTTGTTGTTCGTGAACTGGTTGTAGGAGACGGTCACGTACTCGCTGTCCTTGCGGACGTCGAGCTGGCCGTCGCAGATCCGCGAGAAGCGGATGTGGTCGATCCACACATGGTGGGCGGTGTCGAGGCGGATGCCGTCGTAGTCGGTGTCCTTGCAGTCCCAGTTGCCCTCGATGGCCGTGTCGCGGATGGTGAGGTTGCGGATGATCACGTTGTGCGTGCCGGGGTCGAGGGTGAAACCGCCGTGCACGATCTCGGCGGTGTCGCTCACGCCGATGATGGTCTTGTCGGAGGCGACGGGTATCTCCGTGCCGAAGGGGTCCATGTCCAGGGAGCCCTTGACGCGGATGACGTACGGTTCCTCGGCCGCCGCGTACTTCGCGAGCGCGGCCTGGTCGGTGACGGTGACGACCTTGCCTCCCGCCCCGCCGGTGGTGCCGCCGGCGAGGGAGGCGAAGCCGTGCGGCCGGTCGGTCCAGCGGTCCGCGGCGGGCACGGCCCGGGATTGCGGGGCCGCCTGTGCGTCCCCGAGGATGCCGAGGCTCAGCGCGGCGACGAGGCCGAACACGGCGGCCACGACCTTGCCGTGCCCCGGTCTCGACAGGCGCTTGCTACGGAAGTGCGTCATTGCGGCTCCCAACAGGCGTACGACTTCAGGTGTGTTACGAGGCGCTGATCCGGAACTGGGTGAAGGTGCCCGCGCCGGCGTGTCCCTGGCCGGCGGGCGCGAGGGCGACGAGGCCGAGCAGGGCGCCCACCCAGCGCCACGGGGTGGCGGCGAAGACCGGGCCCGACGGCCGGAAGCCGTCGCCGACGTCGGCCGAGAAGCGGCAGCGGGCGCCCGCGCCGATGTCGATCCGCAGCCGGGCCCGGTCCCCGGGCGCGAGCCGCGGGTGGGCGGCGTCGCGCTCGGCGTCCGCGACCGCCTCGGCGAACCGGTGCACGAGGTGCGCGGTACCGTCCGCGCCCCGCTGGAGGCCGATCCAGCCGAACGCGTCCCCGAGGACCGCGAGACCGGCCCGGGCCCCGGGCTCGTCGCTGTCGAGCCGCAGCTCCACCTCGACCGTGCAGGGCGTGCCGGGCAGCCGCTGGGTGAGCACGTTCGGCAGCTTGCGCAGGTCGTGCGCGTCGGCCGAGCGGACGCAGGTCAGCCGGAGTCCGTCCCCGGAGTGCTGGGTGGCCCAGCCGTCGCCCGGGTTGGCGGTCCACTGCCACTGGCGGCCGTACCGCCCGCCGGGGAAGTCGTCGTCGGTGGCGGGCGCGGCGGGCGGCTGCGGCGGCAGGCCGGGCTTCTTGTGCACGGCGACGGGGGCACCGTTCTCGCCGAGCACCGGCCAGCCGTCCCCACCCCAGCGCATCGGCTGGAGGTGCACGACCCGGCCGTAGGCGCCGCGCTGCTGGAAGTGCAGGAACCAGTCCTCGCCGGACGCGGTGCGCACCCAGCCGCCCTGATGGGGGCCGTTGACGTCGGTGTCCTTCTGCTCCAGGACGATCCGCTCCTCGTACGGCCCGAAGAAGCCGCGCGAGCGGAAGGCGCCCTGCCAGCCGGTCTCCACGCCCCCGGCGGGGGCGAGGATCCAGAACCAGCCGTCGTGCCGGTAGAGCTTGGGTCCTTCGAGGGTGAACCAGCCGGGTATGCGGTCGGCGTCGACGATCACCTTGCCCTCGTCGAGGAGTTCGGTGCCGTCGGGGTGCATGCGGTGCCCGGTGAGGCGGTTCTTGATGCCCGAGCGGGACTTGGCCCAGGCGTGGACCAGATAGGCCTCGCCGGTCTCGTCGTCCCACAGGGGGCACGGGTCGATCAGGCCCTTGCCGGCCTTCAGCAGGTGCGGGCGGGTCCAAGGGCCCCTGATCTCGGGGGCGTTGACCTGGAAGATGCCCTGGTCGGGGTCGCCCCAGAAGATCCAGAAGCGTTCGTCGTGGTACCTGAGGGACGGGGCCCAGACGCCGCAGTCGTGGCGGGGCCTGGCGAACTCCTCCGCCGGTTCCAGGCGTTCGAGCGCGTGGCCGACCAGCGTCCAGTTCACCAGGTCGCGGGAGTGGAGTAAGGGAAGTCCGGGGGCGCGGCCGAAGCTGGAGGCCGTCAGGTAGAAGTCGTCGCCGACACGGACGACGTCCGGGTCGGACCAGTCGGCGTCGAGGATCGGGTTGCGGTAGGTCTCGGTGGTCACGGGCTCACCGCCTTGCGGACGAGGGCCGCCGCGGCGTCCCGGTCGAGGCGGCCGTCGGCGACGACGGTGACCACCCGGCGGACGACGGTCTCGCCCGGGGGGACCGGCAGCCGCTCGCCGTACGCCAGGGAGGAGCCGACGCCCGGGTACTCCTCGGTGCGTACGAACCACGGGTCGCGGCGGGTCTGTTCGGTGGCGCCGGCGAAGACCAGCGTCCAGGTGCCGCCCCTCAGGGCGAGCCAGTCGGCGGGGCGGCCGTGGACCTGCTCCTCGCCCTCGGCCCCGGCCGAGAAGACCTCCGGCGCGGAGGACTCCTTGCGGGCCCGCCAGAAGAAACCGCCGTAGGCCGCGCCCGGTCGCCCGTTGGTCGCGGGGCTGCCGATCGACAGCGGGTCCCGGGTGACGTTGGTGAGGGAGAAGGTGAGGTCCAGCGCCCAGGCCTGGTCGGTGAGTTCGGTGGCCGCGACCGTACGGCGCTCGCGCAGCAGCTCACCGCCCGCGGCGACCCAGCGCAGCTCCTCCACGAAGCCGTCCGGATCGCGCAGCTGGAAGGCGACGTGCCGCTGGGCGCCGTGGTTGTCCAGCTCGGTCGGGCCCTGGTCGCGGACGTAGGTGCGCCCGCCCCAGAAGTTGAACCCCTCGACGTCGGGAACGGCGACACCGACGCCGAGGTGGTGTGCGTGGTCGGCGGGGGTCAGTTCGGTGACCGCCGTGCCGGCCAGGGTGGTGACGGGGTGCAGATACGGGCGCGGGGAGAGCCGGGCCGGCAGCTCGGGCCGGGTGACGTACCGGCCGACCGGCCGTCCCGCGACGCGCAGGACCGCTGTGTCGTTGCTGCTGGTCATCTGGTGCTCACCTCTTTCGACGGGTGCTCCGCGGTCAGCGCCCAGGGGGCGCCGAGCTCGGAGTAGAGGGAGAGGGTGTCGGCGGCGGCCGCGACGAGCCCGTCGATGCCGGGCACCACCCGGCGGTTCTGGCCGGGGACGCGGTGCCAGGCCGACTCCGGCAGCGGTGCCGGGTCGGGGGCCGTGCGGATGGCCTCCACGACCTTCATGAAGGCGCCGGTCTCGTCCGGCGGGACCAGCAGGCCGGCGCCGGTGGTGAGGTGTGCGACGAGGTTCTCCAGCAGGTCGGTGCGGCCGTGCTCGAACTCCTCGGGGCCGTGGCCCGCGCGCTGGAGCAGCACGCGGTCCTGCTTGTACCAGAAGGTGATCCGGCCGGTGCTGCCGTGCACGAGGACGTACGGTTCGTCCGCCCGCTCGGCGCACAGGGTCGCGGCGACGGTCACCGGGTGGCCCTGGGCGGTGCCGATCCGGACGCAGGAGGTGTCGTCGGACTCGATGGCGTTGGCGCGCAGCAGTTCGGTCTCGATGCCGGTGACGTCCTCGGCGCGGGTGCTGCCGCCGAGGGCGAGGGCGGTGGCGACGGCGTGGGCGAGCGGGTTGGTCAGCGCCCCGTCGATCACCTCGACGCCGTTCAGCCGCCGCTTGCCCGCCCAGGGCGCCCGCCGGAAGTAGTCCTCGTCCCGCACCCAGGCTCCGGCCCCGCCGAGTCCGACCAGCCGGCCGATCGCCCCCTCGGCGACCAGCTCGCGGATGGCGGGCACGGCGTGCGAGCCCAGCGACTGGAAGCCGATCTGGCAGACGACACCGGCCGCCGCGACCCCGTCGGCCATGCGGCGGAACTCCGCGTACGAGGGGGCGGGCGGCTTCTCCAGCAGGAGGTGCACGCCCCGCTCGGCCGCTGTGAGCGCGAGGTCGGTGTGGGTGGGGATCGGTGTGCAGATCACGGCGATCCGGGCGCCGGTGGAGTCCAGCAGCGTGCCGAAGTCGGCGGACTGCTCGGGCGTGCCCAGGCCGTCGAGCTCCGCCTCGGTCAGCGGCGTCAGTTCGCAGACGCCGGCCAACCGGACGAGGCCCTGCTGCTGGAGACGGCGGATGTTCTCGACGTGCCAGCGGCCGTGGCCCCGGGCGCCGGCGAGGACGACAGGCAGAGGTGTGGTCATGGAGTCGATCATGCGACCGGTCATGGGATCCTCCCCGCCCCCGCGCCGCGGGCCACCGCCCGGTCGGCCGCGGCGGCGCTGTCGATCCGCCCGTGCAGGGTGGGCGTCCAGCCGACGTCGCCGGTCAGGTCGCGCTCACTGGCCGAGTTGTAGGCGTTGTAGATCATGAGCAGGTCGACCGGAAAGCCGTTGAAGAGCGTGCCGCTCTGGTGCAGGGCGCTGCCGTTCCAGCTCTTGACCAGGTCGGCGACCTCCACATGGCCGGGGGTGTGGAAGGCGTTGTTTTCGGCGTAGATCTTCGACTCGGTGGAGACGCCGAGGGAGTAGCGGTAGTCGTCGCCGGTGATCTCGTAGCGGTTGTTGTAGAGGTGCACCTGGCCGAAGCGCACGCGCGGGGCGCGCTGGACGACCGACTCGAACTCGTTGTGGTGGAGGGTGACCCGGAGCTTTCCGCGGTCGCCGGTGGCGGTGTCGCCGTTGCCGATGAGCATCGCCTTGTCGTGGTCGGCGAACCGGCTCCAGGAGACGGTCACCAGGTCCGAGCCGTTCGTGATGTCCAGCAGTCCGTCGTGGCGCAGGTAGTTGCGGGCGAAGTAGGTGGGCTCCTCGGCGTCCGGGTGTCCCTTGTCGCTCAACGTCACGTGGTCGACCCACACATGGGTGGCGCCGGCCAGCCAGATCGTGTCGTACGCCGTCTTCCAGTCGCCGAGGCCGCCGGTGTTGGGCTGCCAGACGGGGAAGCAGTCGTAGGCGTCGCGGATGTCGAGGTTGCGGATGATCACGTTGTCCGCGTTCCGCACCTGGAGGCTCGCGCCCTTCAGGACGGCCGAGTCGCCGAGCCCGACGATCGTGGTGTTGGAGCCGACGGGCAGCACGACCCGCTCGGCCTGCCGGGCGGCGGAGGCCTGGCGGGCCTCCTCCTGCGGGCCGCTGGGCTTGGCGGCGCCCCAGGTGCGGGGGTCGTAGGCGGCGAGGTACCTCTTCAGGCTGTAGCCGCCGGTGGCGTAGTCGGAGCAGTCCAGACGGTCGCCGTCGTCGTCGGTGTTGGCGTCGATCGTCCCGGCGATCCTGATGATCTTCGGGGTGTCGCTGCCGCCGTCGAGGGCGCGGACCAGTCCGGCCCGGTCGGTGACGGTGTGGACGTGCTCGGCGTCGGCGGCCGCGCCTCCGGTGGTGCCCTCTCCCTCGGAGGCCCAGCCGTCGCCGGCGGGCAGGGTCTCGCGGCCGATGTCCCGTGCCTCGGCGTGAGCGGGGACGCAGAGCACGCCCAACAGTCCTGCGGCAACGGCGAGTTGACGCAGCCTCATCCCTTCACCGCCCCCGCGCTGAACCCGGTGATCAGCCACTTCTGGATGAAGGCGAACACGAGCACGACCGGCACGGCCGCGATGATGCCGCCCGCGGCGAGGGCGCCGAGGTCGACGCTGTCCGCGCTCATCAAAGTGTTCAGGCCGACCGGGATGGTCTGCTTGTCCTGGTTGTTGAGGAACATCAGGGCGAACAGGAAGTGGTTCCAGGAGTGCACGAAGGCGAAGGAGCCGACGGCGATCAGGCCCGGCCGCAGCAGCGGCAGCACGACGATCCGGAAGGCCGTCATGCGGTTGCAGCCGTCCACCCACGCCGCCTCCTCCAGGGAGTACGGCACGTTCTTGATGAAGTTGCTGATCAGGATCATCGACAGCGGCAGCTGGAAGACCGTCTCGGCGAGGATGACACTGCCGAGACTGTTGATCATCTGGAGTTCGGCGAAGATCTCGAACAGCGGGACCAGCAGCAGCGCGCCCGGCACGAACTGGGAGCACAGCAGGGCCAGCATGAACGCCCGCTTGATCTTGAAGTCGAACCGGGCGAGGGCGTAGCCGCCGGCCAGGGCGACGAGGGTCGTCATGACCAGGGTGGCGACACCGACGAGCACGCTGTTGGCGAAGTAGGTGCCGAAGCTGCGCTCCGTCCACACCTTCTCGAAGTGGTCGAAGGTGATCGGCCAGGGCACCAGCGAGGTCGAGCCGGCCGGGCGCAGGGCGAACAGCAGGATCCAGTAGAAGGGGATGAGGGTGAAGACCAGGTAGATCCCCAGGGGCAGGTAGATCTGCCAGCGGGGCGCCTCGTCCCAGGCGCGCCTGCCCTGGGCGGGACGCGGCGGTTCGGGGGCCGTGGGCGCCGGGGCGGGCGCCGCCTTGGTGGCTTCCTTGACGCTCACTTGCTCTCGCCTCCGAACTTGCTCAGCCGCAGATAGACCAACGAGCAGAAGAGCAGGATCACGAACGCGACCGTGGTCAGGGCGGACGCGTAGCCGAAGTTGTGGGCGTCGACCGAGGTGTTGGCGATGTAGAGCGGGAGGGTCGTGGTCTCCCCCGCCGGGCCGCCGCCGGTCAGCGTGTAGAGCAGGTCGACGTTGTTGAACTCCCAGACCGCGCGCAGCAGCGTGGACAGGATGATGGCGTCCTTCAGGTGGGGCAGGGTGATGTGCCAGAACTGCTTGATCCGGCTGGCCCCGTCGACCTCGGCGGCCTCGTAGAGGTCCTTCGAGACGGACTGGAGGTCGGCGAGGATGAGGATCGCGAAGAAGGGCACGCCGCGCCAGAGGTCGGCGACGATCGCCGCCGGGAACACGGTGGAGGTGTCCGACAGCCAGCTGGTGCCGTAGGAGCCGATGCCGATGTCCGCGAGGTAACGGGTGATGCCCGTCTGGGAGTTGTAGAGCAGCACCCAGATCGCGGAGGTCAGCACGCCGGAGACGGCCCACGGGGAGAAGACCATCGCGCGTCCCAGTCCCCGGCCCACGAAGGTCTGGTTGACGATGAGGGCCAGCGCGAGACCGAACAGCAGCTGGAGGCCGACCTCGACGAAGACCCACTTGGCGCTGAAGACGAGGCTGTCCCAGAAGACCGGGTCCTCGGTGAAGGCGTGGACGAAGTTGTCGAAGCCGGCGTATCCGTTCCGCCACGGCTTGGTGGGGTTGTAGTTCTGCAGGCTGTAGTAGAAGACGCTGATGACCGGGTAGGCGATGAAGCCCAGCATGAGCAGGGCGGCCGGTGTGATCAGCAGGTAGGGGAGCCTGCGCGGGGTGGCGGAGGCACGGCGCCGCCGGGGTGGCGCGGGCGGTTTCGCCACGGCTGCGGCTTGGGCCATGACTGTTCTCCGTTTCTCAGTACGTCGTGGTACGTCGTGCTGCGGTGCGTGCGCGGGAAGCGCTTTCTTCCTGTGCAGGGTCGTGCCGGGTCGTGCTGAGGTACCTGGGTGGTGCGGCGGTTCAGCCCGCGTACGGGTCCTGCACCTTGCCCGAGCGGGCCAGGAACTCGAAGTCGCAGCCGGTGTCGGCCTGCGTGATCTGCTCGTTGTAGAGCGCGCCGTAGCCGCGCTCGTACCGGGTGGGCGGCGGCGTCCAGTCCGCCCTGCGCCGCTGAAGCTCCTCGTCGTCCACATGGAGATGGAGGGTGCGGGCCTCGACGTCGAGGGTGATGGAATCACCGGTGCGGACGAGGGCGAGCGGTCCGCCCACGTACGACTCCGGTGCGACGTGCAGCACACAGGCGCCGTAACTCGTGCCGCTCATCCGGGCGTCGGAGATGCGGACCATGTCCCGCACGCCCTGCTTGAGCAGGTAGTCGGGCAGGGGCAGCATCCCGTACTCGGGCATGCCCGGGCCGCCCTTGGGACCGGCGCCCCGCAGCACGAGGACGTGGTCGGGGGTGATGCCGAGCGACGGGTCGTTGATGGTGCGCTGCATGGTCCTGTAGTCGTCGAAGACGACGGCGGGGCCGGTGTGCTTGAGCAGGTGCGGCTCGGCGGAGATGTGCTTGATGACGGCGCCGTCCGGGCAGAGGTTGCCGCGCAGCACGGCGACCCCGCCCTCGGCGGCGACCGGGTTGTCCCGGGTCCGGATGACGTCGTCGTTGTGCACCTGCGCGCCGGCGAGCTGCTCGCGCAGCGTGTCGTACGAGACGGTCGGCCGGTCCAGGTGCAGCAGGTCCGTGATCCGGGAGAGGAACCCGGGCAGGCCGCCCGCGAAGTGGAAGTCCTCCATCAGGTACGTCTGTCCGCCGGGCCGTACGTTGGCCAGCACCGGGACCGTGCGGGCGATGCGGTCGAAGTCGTCGAGGGTGAGCTTGACGCCCGCGCGGCCGGCCATGGCGATCAGGTGGATCACGGCGTTGGTGGAGCCGCCGAGGCCGAGCACGGTCGTCACGGCGTCGTGGAAGGCGTCGGCGGTGAGGATGTCGCTCAGCTTCCGGTCCTTGTGGACCAGTTCGACGATCGTCATACCCGCCCTGGCCGCCATCCGGTCGTGCCCGGAGTCGACGGCCGGGATGCTGGAGGCGCCCGGGACCGTGACGCCGAGCGCCTCGGCGGCGGCGGTCAGGGTGGAGGCCGTGCCCATCGTCATGCAGTGGCCGGGCGAGCGGGCCAGACCGCTCTCCAGCTCCTGCATCTCGCAGTCGCCGATGACCCCGGCGCGCTTGTCGTCCCAGTACTTCCACATGTCGGTGCCGGAACCGAGGACTTCGTTGCGCCAGTGGCCCGGCAGCATGGGACCGGCCGGCACGAACACGGCCGGCAGGTCCGCGCTCGCCGCGCCCATGAGCAGGGCGGGCGTCGACTTGTCGCAGCCGCCCATCAGGACGGCCCCGTCGACCGGGTACGACCGCAGCAGCTCCTCCGTCTCCATGGCGAGCATGTTGCGGTAGAGCATGGGGGTCGGCTTCTGGAAGGTCTCACTCAGGGTCGAGACCGGGAACTCCAGCGGGAAACCGCCCGCCTGCCAGACACCGCGCTTGACCGCCTGGGCGCGGTCCCGGAGGTGCACGTGGCAGGGGTTGATGTCCGACCAGGTGTTGAGGATCGCGATGACCGGCTTGCCGAGGTGCTCCTCGGGCAGGTAGCCGAGCTGGCGGGTACGGGCGCGGTGGCTGAAGGTACGCAGCCCTTCGGTGCCGTACCACTGGTGGCTGCGCAGCTCCTCCGGACGCTTTTCCGGTGTGCTCATATCGACCACCCGGCGGCGATGGCGGCGACCTCGGCTCGCTCGCCCTCGGGCAGCGGCCTGCTCGGCGGGCGGACCTCGCGGCGGCACAGCCCGAGGGAGGCGAGGGCCTCCTTGACGACGGTGACGTTGTTGGCGGAGCCGTTCGCGGCGCGCAGTTCCTCGAAGCGGCGGATCTGCTCCCAGACCTTCATGGCCGCCGGGTAGTCGCCGGAGCGCAGCGCCTCGATCATGTTCAGGGAGACGGCCGGGGCGACGTTGACGAGCCCGGAGGTGAAGCCGGTGGCGCCCGCGGAGAAGTAGGAGGGCGCGTAGGGCTCGGCGAGCCCGGCCACCCACACGAACCGTTCCAGCCCGGCGTCCCGGGCGAAGGCCGCGAACCTGGCGGCGTCCGGGACGGCGTACTTCACGCCGATGACGTTCGGGCAGGCGTCGGCGAGTTCGGCGAGTCGGGCCCCGGTGAGCTGTGCGTTGCGGATGTACGGGACGACGCCCAGCTCGGGCACGGCCTCGGCGACGGCACGGTGATAGTCGACCCAGCCGGCCTGGGAGACGTAGGGGTGGACGGGCTGGTGGACCATCACCATCTGGGCGCCGAGCTCACGGGCGTGCCGGGCGGAGGCGGCGGCGGTCGGGATGTCGTGTCCGACGCCGACCAGGACGACGGCCCGCTCCCCGGCCTCGTCGATCGTCAACTCGGTGACGAGGCGGCGCTCTTCGGGGGTCAGGGCGTAGAACTCGCCGGTGTTGCCGTTCGGGGTGAGCGTCGTGATGCCGCCGTCGAGCAGACGGCGCAGCAGGGCCCGGTAGGTGTCCCGCTCGACGGAGCCGTCCTCGGCGAACGGCGTCACCGGGATCGCCACCACGTCGGCCAGGGCCGCCCGCTGGGTCTCGAACGCCACGCTGCTCATTCCTGACCTTCCTGTTCCAGTCCTGCCTGGGGGAAAGCACGCTCCACGAAGGACGCGATGTGGGCGTGGAGGGCGCGCGCCGCGCCGTCGGCGTCGCCGTCGAGGGCGAGGCGGAGGATCTCGCGGTGCTCGTCGGCCTCCCGCTCCCAGGAGGGCGAGGCCGCCCACGCGACGGCGGAGACGAGGGCGGCCTGGTCGCGGACCTCGTCGAGCATCCGGCCGAGCAGCGGGTTGCCGCACGGCAGGTACAGGGCGCGGTGGAACTCCCGGTTGGCCAGGGAGCGTTCGGCGGTGTCGGTGGCGACGTCGGCCCTGGTCAGCGCAGACCGGGCGACGTCCAGGGAAGCTCCGCGCCGCACGGTGCGCCGCAGCGCCTCGGGCTCCAGCAGCAGCCGCACGTCGTAGACCTCGCGCGCCATGTCCGCGTCCACCATGCGCACCGTGACGCCCTTGTACTGGCTCATCACGACCAGCCCGGTCCCGGCGAGGGTCTTGAGCGCCTCGCGCACCGGGGTCTTGGACACCCCGAACTGCGCGGCGAGCTCGGTCTCGACCAGCGCCTGGCCCGGCGTCAACTGCCCGGTGAGGATGCGGTGTTTGATCCCCTCCAGCACGTACTGCGTGCGGGAGGGGATCGGCGTGGGCACAGAGGTCATGCGCGCCTCTCGGATCTCGCGTCCCGAAGGATCGCGTATCGGATCTCGCGTATCGCGTCTCATATATGACGTACGAAGTACGACGCGATGACGGTAGGAGGGCGCGTTTGTTTCGTCAATGCTTCTGACGCAAGAAACAGCAATCGCTTTCTACGACCTGGGCTTCCACCCCGGATCCCGCCCGCTCAGTCCCACGGCCCGGTCCAGCAAGGACGCCTCGGGCTCTGTGGGGACGACCGGGCCGAAGATCTCGCCCCGGCTGGGGTCGTCGACGCTCGCGGCGAGGAAGTCGTGGCAGATCCGGAGCGCGGCCGGGTCGGGGGCGTACTCCTGGCCGGTCGCGCGGGCCAGGTCCCAGCCGTGGATCACCAGCTCGTCGGTGGCGACGAGCCCCGCGATCTCGCCGGGCAGGCCGACGCCGCCGGCCCGGGTCATGCCGGTCCAGGCGGCCGGGTCGCGCCAGACCTCGGCCAGTTCGGCGAGGACCTTGGGCAGCTCCTCGCGCCAGCCGGGCCCGACGTCCGGGCGCGCGGAGTTCGGGCTGGTGTCGGTGGTGAGGCCGAGGTCCTTGCGGCCGGCGTCACGGAAGGCGAGGGTCAGCCCGACCAGGTGGCCCAGCAGGTTGCGCACGGCGTACTCGGGACAGGGCGTCGGGTCCGCCAGTTGCTCGTCGGTGACGCCTTCGACCAGGCGCGCCAGGAGCGCCGTCTGCGGTCCGAGGTCGAGGGTCGGGGTGGTGTCGGTCATCCGCTGCTCCTCCTGCTGTGGTTCCTGGGAGGTAGACCGACAGCGACCGGGGAACTCATCGCCCGGCCGCCCGTTTTCCACGGCACGTTCCCGATCCCTGCTCACGGGCCTTAGAGCCACGATGACCAGGCATGACGACCAGAACGACGACCTGGCCCCTGGTGCGTGTCCTGCGCGAGCGCGACGCCGGGCTCTGTCTCTCCGGAGTGGTGGTCTCCGGCTTCGGCACGTCGGCGCTGTGGCTGGCGTCCGGCGTGTGGGTCAAGGACCTCACCGGCTCGGACGGCCTGGCCGCGCTGTGCCTGCTCGCCATGTGGCTGCCGACCCTGGCCGGACCGCTGCTGGGCATCCTCGCCGACCGGGGCCGCCGCAAACCGCTGCTGATCGGCGTGAACCTGCTGCTGGGCGCCCTCCTGCTCACCCTCGTGAGCGTCGACTCCCCGGGTGGCCTGTGGCTGCTGTACGCCGTGCTGTTCGTATACGGCGCGGCGGGCGTCGTCCACGACGCGGCCGAGTCGGCCCTGGTCGCGACCGCCGTCGGCCCGTCCCTGCTCGGCGACTTCAACGGTCTGCGCATGACGGCCGCCGAGGGCATGAAACTCCTGGCCCCGCTGGCGGGCGCGGGCCTGTACGCGGCGTACGGCGGCGCGAGCGTCGCTCTCCTGGACGCGGCGACGTTCGTCCTGGCCACGGGCCTGTACGCGTTACTCCGGGTGCGGGAGGAGAAGCCGGCGCCACCCACCGGCAGCCGCCGGCAGCGGACCGCCGAGGGCGCCCGCCACCTGTGGGCGCACCCCGTGCTGCGCCCCTTGGTCCTGGCGGGCGGCGCCACCATGCTGTGCGCCGGCCTGAACGGGGCGATGGTCTACGCCGTCGTCGACGGCCTCGGGCACTCCCCCGCGTACGCCGGTGTGCTGTACGCCGTGCAGGGCGCCGGGTCGGTCGCGGTCGGCCTGCTCTCCGGCACCGCCCTGCGCCGCCTGGGCGAGCGGCGCTTCGCGGCGTACGGCATCGCCCTGCTGGCCGTCGCGGTGGCCCTGCGGGCGGTGCCGTCCGACCCGCTGGCGCTGGTGTGCGGCGCGGCGATCGGAGCGGGGTTGCCCGCGGTGCTGATCGCCACGCTGACGTCCGTGCAGCGCGAGACGCCGGGCCCGCTGCTGGGCCGGGTCACCGCCACCGCCAACACGCTGGTCTACGCCCCGAACGTGGCCGGGCTGGCCGCCGGGGCGGCCCTGGTCGAGCTGGTGAGCCACCGGCTGGTGCTGGTGGCCCTGGGCGTGGCCCTGCTGGTGACGGCGGTGCCGCTGTTTCAGCGCCCGGCGAGGACGGAGCGGACCGTCTCCAGGTCGCCGTCGGACGCCAACCCGGCGTGATACAGCCGCAGTTCGGTGGCGCCGAGCCGCCGTGCCTCGGACGCGTCGGCGGCGAGGGTGCCGGGGCTGCCGCCCATCCCGGAGACTACGGTGAAGTTGGCGGCGATGACGGCGCCCTCCTTGCCCTGCCGGGCGAACGGCGTCAGGGTGCCGGTGCCGCCCGCGCAGGGAACGACCACCCCGTCCGCGACGGACAGGATGTGCGCCGGGTCGACCCCCGGGTTCGCACCGACGTGGTAGGACACCGGGTCCGCGTGCAGCAGGACCTGGAAGCCGTCGGGCGCGGCCGCCCGGACCGCCGCCACGGCCTCCTCCTGGAGCGTGCGGGCGGTCGCGTCGCGGTACGCGCGCGTGGTGTTCGCGAGCGTCTCGCCGAGGAGCTTCTCGACGCCCGTCCAGCCTCCGTCGGAGGGTGTCACCCCCTGCCACACCGGCTCCAGCGCGGTCCGTACGGCGGCGGCCAGCACGTCGGCGTCCAGGCCGTGCCGGCCGTAGCCCTCCCGGCAGGACGGGCAGAAGCACAGCGCCATCAGGTACTGCCCGGCGTCGCCGAGGCCGACGCCGCCGGTCTTGTCGTGGGCGTGCAGATGCTGCAGGCCGTACCAGCCGAGGGACTCCAGCTCGGTCCCGCGCGCCCCGGGCCGTACGGCCGCCTCCGCCGCCAGGCCGGTCAGGTACGCGCGCGTGGCGGGCTGCGCGATGCAGGGCGCCCAGGGGTAGCGGTCGCCGTAGGCGTTGACGACCGAGGTGTCCGGGTGCTCGGCGCCCAGGCGGGAGTTGTGCGCGAGGACGACCCAGGTGTGCACCTCCAGGCCGGCGTCCGCGAGCGCGGCGGCGGCCTCGCCGAAGGCGTCCCCGGGGGCCCAGTCACCAGCCGCGTAGGGGCGCAGCTCCCGCCCGTCCCAGCGGTCGCCCGGCGGGTACAGCACGGCGGCGTGCTCGGCGGTGACGACGCGGTGGCGCGGGTGGCGGGGCGTGAGCGCGCGCGTGGAGTGGTAGGCGGCGGCGAGCGTCACCTGTTCCACGCCGAGCGCGGCGATCCGCGCGGGTGCCTCCGGGTCCCCGTTGACGTCCCAGGGGTAGACGAATGCCGACGCCTTCACTTGGCCTCCTCAAGCAGCGCGTAGCCACGCTCGATCACTTCGGCGAGCTGCTTGACATGATCCTCGGTCGGCTCGTGCAGCGGGGGGCGTACCTCCCCCACGTCCAGTCCGCGCAGCCGTACGCCGGCCTTGACCAGGGCGACGGCGTAGCCGCGGCCCTGAGCGCGCAGTTCCACGAAGGGGCGGTAGAAGCCGTCCAGCAGCTTCGCCACCAAGGTGTCGTCGCCGCCGCGGAGCGCCTGGTGGAAGGCGAGGGCGATCTCGGGCGCGAAACAGAACACGGCGGACGAGTAGAGCGTGACGCCGAGGGCTCGGTAGGCGAGCTGGGTCTGTTCGGCGGTCGGCAGGCCGTTGAAGTAGAGGAAGTCGCCGGGGACCTCGGAGCGTACGGCGCTGACGATGCGCTGCATGAGGTCGAGGTCGCCGAGCCCGTCCTTGAGGCCGATGATCCCGTCCGTGCGGGCGAGTCCGACGACGGTCTCCGGGGTGAAGACCGCGTTGTCGCGCTGGTAGACGACCACGGGCAGGGAGGTCGCGGCGGCGACCTCCCGGTAGTGCCGCAGCAGCCCCTCCTGCCCGGCGACGACGAGGTACGGCGGCATCGCGAGCAGCCCGTCCGCCCCGGCCGCCTCGGCGAGGCGGGCGTAGCGCACGGCGAGCGCCGTGCCGTACCCGGCGCCCGCGACGACCGGCACGCGCCCCTCGGCCGCCTCGACGGCCACCCGGACGCACCGGTCGAACTCCTCGGGCGTCAGCGCGTGGAACTCGCCGGTGCCGCAGCAGGCGAACACGGCGGCCGCTCCGGCCTCGACCCCGCGGCGTACGTGCGTGCGGTAGGTGTCGAGGTCCACGGAGCCGTCGGGGCCGTAGGCGGTGACCGGGAAGAACAGCGGTCCGCTGGGGATGTTGAGTCGAGCGGCGAGAGGGGCTGACGTCACGAGCTCTCCCGGTTCCATATTCATGATTGCCGTCTACATTTCTGAACGGCACCACGCTAAAGCGCCGCCTCGGCGCGGGTCAAGCGCGCGAACCCGTGACGCACCAGCGGATTCGCTCCTTCCGCGGCATACTTGACGCGCTCCACTCCAGATCCTTAGCGTGTCCACGCTTATGAATGCCGTGCACTCATGTGCACGGCAGGAGATTCAAGGAGACCGAGGATGCCCGCTCCCCGCACCGTCCTGCTCACCGGCGCCGCCGGCGGCCTCGGCACCCTGATGCGGGACCTGCTTCCGGACTACGGCTACGAGCTGCGGCTGCTCGACCTGCGTCCGGTCGAGGGCGCGCCGGACGCGATCACCGCCGACCTCGCCGACCAGGACGCCGTGCGCGAGGCGGTCCGCGGCGTCGACGCGATCATCCATCTCGCGGGCATCTCTCTGGAAGCCCCGTTCGAGAAGATCCTCAAGGCGAACATCGAGGGCACCTACCACCTGTACGAGGCCGCCCGCGAGGAGGGCGTCGGCCGGATCGTCTTCGCCTCCTCCAACCACGCCGTCGGCTACACCCCGCGCCCCCAGGGCGACGATCCCCTGATCCCGGTCGACACGCCCCGCCGTCCGGACACCTTCTACGGCCTGTCCAAGTGCTTCGGGGAGGACCTCGCGCAGCTCTACTGGGACAAGCACGGCCTGGAGACGGTCTCGGTGCGGATCGGCTCCTGCTTCCCCGAGCCGACCAGCGTGCGCATGCTCTCGGTGTGGATGAGCCCCGCCGACGGCGCCCGCCTCTTCCACGCGGCCCTGACCGCCGAGCACGTCGGCCACACCGTCGTCCACGGCTCCTCCGCCAACACCCGGCTGTGGTGGGACCTCACCACCGCCCGGGCGCTCGGCTACGAGCCGCAGGACGACTCCGAGCCGTGGGCCGAGAAGCTCATCGCCGAGCAGGGCGAGCTGGACCCGGAGAACGAGGCGCACGCCTACCTGGGCGGCCACTTCGTGACGGACCCGCCGATCTGGCCGTACTGACCGGAAAGAGTCGTCGCGAGAGGGCGGGCGGGCGGGCACCGAACGGGCCGGCCCGCCGTGGCATTCGGGCAGCCCTCAAGCCGGACTGCCGCATGCCCGGATACGGCATGGCAACGCCCCCAAGGGGCGCGGGGAACTGCGCGACCGGCCACAACCCACCCGCGGACACCACACGAGCGCGCCGCCCGAGTCCTGGGTCCGCCCCGGGCACAGACAAGACCGAACGGGCGCACAGCGGGCAGCATCACCCCCGCAACAGACCTGGTAACCGCCTCGAACTGCGTGAAGCTCCCCGAGCACGTCCGCACGCAGGACGCGGCCCTGGTGGAGCCCCTCTCCTGCGCGGTACGCGGCTACGACGTGCTCCGGTCCCGCCTCGGCGCGCACGTCCTGATCTACGGCTCCGGCACGATGGGCCTGATGATGCTGGAGCTGGCGAAGCGCACGGGCGCGGCGAGCGTGGACGTCGTCGACGTGAACCCGGCCCGACTGGAGACGGCCCGCCGTCTCGGCGTCTCGGCGTCGGCCGCGGGCCCGGACGAACTGGACCGCCCGCAGGGCTGGGACCTGGTCGTCGACGCCACGGGCAACGCGGCGGCGATCCAGGACGGCCTGGACCGGGTGGCGAAGGCCGGCACGTTCCTCCAGTTCGGCGTGGGCGACTACGCGACCCGCGTGACGATCGACCCCTACCGCATTTACAACCAGGAGATCACCATCACCGGCTCGATGGCGGTGCTGCACAGCTTCGAGCGGGCGGCGGAGCTGTTCGCGAACGGGGTCCTGGACCCCGAGATCTTCATCAGCGACCGGATCCCGCTGGAGCGGTACCCGGAGGCGCTGGAGCAGTTCGCGGCGGGAGTCGGCCGCAAGATCGTGGTCGTACCGTAGGGATCGGTCCGCTGCGGGCGGGGGCGGCCGAAATTCGCTGGGGCGCCTGCCCTCGCCCCCGTACGCTCGCGGCATGCCACGACCCCACGGATTCGCCTACGAGCAGCACGCGGGCGGCACCGTCCGCATCACCCACCACGGCCGCCCCGCCACCGTGCTGAACGGCCCCCGGGCCGAGCAGTTCATGGCCGAGGTCGAGTCCTCCGACCCCCAGCTCGTCATGGCCCGCTGGACCGGAAACTACAAGCGGGGCAACGAGCGCACCGCCCGCGGCCACCTCCGCAACCGCCGCTGACCCGAATGGGGGCTAGGTAAGGGAACGGCAAAACCGCCTCGCTCGTTCACCCGGCATGACAGCTATGACCCCCGGCTCGAACATCCCCCTGTCCGCCACCCGCGTGACGGTCGACGTCGCCGCCCCGGTGCGGCTCGACGTATCGGGCCTGCTGCTCACCGCCGACGGCAAGGTGCGCTCCGACGACGACTTCATCTTCTACAACCAGCCGTCGGGCCCGGGCGTGACATACCGCTCCGGCGGCGGCACCACGCCCGACGCGATCGTGGTCGACACGACGGCCGTGCCGCCCGGCATCGAGAAGATCGTCGTCACAGCGAGCCCGGACGCCGCGGGCCAGACCTTCCGGGGCATCGAACCGACGGCCACGATCCGCAACGCGGACGACAGCTCCGTCCTGGCCTCGTTCACGCCCCCGCAGCTCGGCGACGAGACAGCCCTGGTGATCGTGGAGATCTACCTGCGCAACGGCCAGTGGAAGGCCCGAGCCGTCGGCCAGGGCTACGCCAACGGCCTGGCGGGCATCGCCACGGACTTCGGTGTCTCGGTGGAGGAGCCGGCCGCCCCGGCCCAGCAGCCGGTGACCCCGCCGCCGGCCCCGGCGCAGCCGCCGGTGGCCGCGCCGGCCCCGCCCGTCACCACGCCCGCGGCGCCCCCGGCTCCCGCCACGCCTCCGCCGCCCGCACCCGGCGCCGGGAAGATCAACCTCGACAAGGGCCGCGTCAGCCTCCAGAAGAACCAGACCGTCTCCCTGATGAAGGGCGGCCGCCCCCTGCTCTCCCAGGTCAAGATGGGCCTCGGCTGGGAGCCGGCGTACCGCGGCAAGGACATCGACCTGGACGCCTCGGTCATCGCCTACGGGCCGCAGCGCAACCACATCGACAGCTGCTACTTCGGCAAGCTGTCCATCGTCGGCGGTGCGATCAAGCACTCCGGCGACAACCTCACGGGTGAGGGCGGCGGTGACGACGAGGTGATCGTGGTCGACCTCGGCCGCCTCCCGCAGGGGGTGACCGGCCTGGTCTTCACGGTCAACTCCTTCTCCGGCCAGAAGTTCACCGAGGTCGCCAAGGCCTACTGCCGCCTCCTGGACGCCACGACCGGCGAGGAACTGGTCCGCTTCGACCTCACCAGCGCCGAGCCGCAGACAGGCGTGATGATGGCCAAGCTGATCCGCCAGTTCTCCGGCGAGTGGGAGATGACGGCGATCGGCGACTTCGTGAAGTCCCGCACGGTCAGGGGAATGGTGAAGCCGGCAGCCCAGACCCTTTAGCGACACGCAGACGACGCCTCAGCGACGCCCCCGGCCCAGCCCCATCCCCACGCGCCGGCTGCCGGGGGCACGCGACGCGTCCTGCCCCGCCGACGACAACGCGGGACCACTCAGCTCACAACGCCCCCCCCCGACTCGGCCGGGTGAGGCCATACCCGCCATACCCGCCATACCCGCCATACCCGCCATACCCGCCATACCCGCCATACCCGCCATACCCGCCAACACAGCGGTCCCCGGCCCCAAGCCTCCACGCACACGTCAGCAGCCAAGACCGCGAGGCCCGCACCCAGCCCACGCGTCCGCCGCGCCATGACCACGAAGCCCGGGCCCTCCACACCAACACGTGCGTGCCGCAAGGCCGCCGCACCGCCCCGTGCCCCGAGGCCCCACACGCGCCACGCCGCCACAGCCCTTCGCGGCCATGCCCCGAGCCCGCAGCGACCACACGCGCCCGCCGCGGCCAAGACCACGAAACCCGCAGCAACCCACGCGTTCAACCACGGCCAAGACCGCAAGGCCGCGGCTCTCCACACCAACACCAACACCAACACCAACACCAACACCAACACCAACACCAACACCAACCGGACGCGTGCCCGCAAAGAGGCCGCCGCACCACCCCCGTAATCCGCCGCCCCTCACTCACCCCCCGGCCGCAGGCCCTCCGTCAGCAGCGTCAGATACCGCCGGATGTGCCCGCCCTCTCCGTCCGCCAGCTCCGCCGCCGTCGACACGCCGTGTGCCAGCCGCAGTACGTCGATCGGGTCGACGTCCCGGCGGAGCGTGCCCTCCTCCTGTGCTGCCCGGACCAGGCGCCCCGCCGCACGCTTCACCGAGTCGCCGCAGGCGGTGGCCACGGTCGAGTCGCTCTGTGTGACGGCCGGGCCCAGCAAGGCGCTGAGGCCGCGCATCTGGACCATTCCGGCGCCCAGTTCGTACAGCCACTCCGCCAGCGCCTGGCCCGGGGCGAGTTCGGCCGCGAGTTCGTCGGCCCGGGCCGCGATCGCCTCGATCCGGTCGAGGTAGGCGGCCTCCAGCAGCGCGTGCCGGTTCGGGAAATGCCGGTAGAGCGTGCCGGAGCCGACCCCTGCCCGCTTGGCGATGTCGTCGAGCGACGCGCCTTCCCCGTGCTCGGCGAAGGCCTCCGCGGCCACCTTCAGCAACCGCTCGTAGTTGCGTCGAGCATCCGCCCGCATGGGCCTGACCTGCGCCATGCAGCCACTCCTCACGAACCGGGGACTCACGAACCGGGGGCCCTCTCCGCACCTTATCCAGAACGTCGGCGGGCGGAGGTCCGCGCACCCGCCGCCTCACATCTTCATCGCCCCGGCCGCCAGATCCCGCAGGAAGTGCCGTGCCCCGACCAGGAACACGACGATCAGCGGGATGACGCTCATCAGCGCGCCGGCCATGACCAGCGAGTAGTCGGTGTTGTAGAGGATGTTGAGATTCGCCAGGGCGACCTGGAGGGTGACCCTGTCGGGGTCGATCATGACGACCAGGGGCCAGATGTAGTCGTTCCAGAGGCCGATGAACGTGAAGATGCCGAGGAAGGCGAGGGCCGGCCGGAACAGCGGCAGGGCGACCGTCCAGTAGAGGCGGAAGAAGCCGGCGCCGTCGATCCGCCCGGCGTCCAGCAGCTCGTCCGGCAGCGAGTTCTGGGCGTACTGGCGCATCCAGAAGATGCCGAAGGCGTTCGCCGCGCCGGGAATGATCAGCGCCTTCAGGGATCCGGCCCAGCCGAACTCGGCCATGGTCACGAACTGCGGCACCAGGGAGAGCTGCGCGGGGATCATGTACGTCACCAGCAGCATGCCGAAGAGGAACTTCTTCGCCGGGAACTCGTACTTGGCGAAGGCGAACGCGGCGAGCGAGTCGAAGAACAGCACCAGCACGGTCCCGAGCACGGCGACGACGACGGTGTTGAACAGCGAGCCGAAGAAGTCGACGGTGTCGAGCACCCGCCCCATGTTGTCCAGCAGATGCGGCCCCGGCACCAGCTTGGGCGGGTACCGGTAGATGTCCTGCGTGGTGCCGGAGGCCAGCACCACGAGCCAGTAGAAGGGGAACAGCGAGACCAGCACACCCAGCAGCAGCACCGCCCGGACGCAAGTGCGGCTGAGCCTGCTGCCCGAGCCGATGGCCAGGCCCGCGCTCCCGGTCGGCCTCTCGTCAGCGGCCATCGCGTGCCCCCCTGCGGCGCAGCAGACCGGCGATGCCGGGCCGGCGGTCGTCGTCCGAGCCGGCGACCAGGCGCCAGTTGACGATGGTGAAGACGGCGATGATGGCGAAGAGGACCCAGCCCATGGCGGCGCCGTAGCCGAACTGGTGCTCCTTGAAGGCCTTCTGCCACAGATAGAGCACGATGGTCATCCCTTCCTGGCCCGGCCCGCCCGTGGTTCCGACGTCGGTCGACTGGAAGAGCACCTGGGACTCGGTGAAGATCTGCAGGCCGTTGATGGTGGAGGTGACGGCGGCGAAGAGCACCACCGGCCGCAGCTGCGGCAGTACGACCCGGAAGAGGGTCTGCCTGCTGTTCGCGCCGTCGACGCGGGCGGCCTCGAAGTGCTCGGTGGGGATGGCCTGGAGGCCCGCCAGGAAGATCAGCGCGTTGTAGCCGACCCACCGCCAGATGATCATGATGGAGACGGACGACTTGATGCCCCACTCGGAGGACAGCCAGCCCACTCCGTCCAGCCCGATCACCCGCAGCGCCGAGTTGGCGAGGCCCGCCTGGGCGAAGACCGAGCCGAAGACGACGGTCATGGCGACCATCGAGGTGACGTTGGGAATGAAGTACGCCACCCGGTAGGCCCCGGCGAAGCGGACCTGCGAGTGCAGCAGGAACGCGAGCACCAGGGCCAGGAACAGCATCGGCACCGTGGACAGGAACCAGATCTCGAAGGTGTTGAGCACCGCGTGCCAGAACACCGAGTCCTGGAGCAGCCAGCCGTACTGCTTGAGCCCGACGTAGCGCATGTCGCCGATGCCGTCCCAGTCCTGGAAGGACAGGTAGACGGAGAAGACGATCGGGAAGGCGCCGAAGACGGCGAACAGCACGTAGAACGGGGAGATGGCGAGCAGGGGCGGGAAGTGACGCCTGCGCCCGCCGGGGGTGGTGGATCGCGTACGGCCGGCCGGCTGCTTCTCGTTCGCCGCCGGCGCGCCGGCCGGGTCGAGGACGGTCGCCATGTCAGCTCACCCCCACGCGGGACAGCGTGGTCTCGGCGGTGTGCACGGCGTCCCGCCAGGCCCGGCCGGGGTTCTTGCCGAGCATTTCCACGTTGGTCAGCTCCTGGAAGAACGGGGTGTTGGCGGACTCCTCGTAGGGGCTGAAGTAGACGACCGGGGCTTTCTGGGCGGCCGGGCCGAAGACGTCGATGGGCTGCTGACCGCCGAAGAAGGGGTCGGGCTCGTGCATCGCCGGGTCGGTGTAGGCGGCCGGGGTGGTGGGGAACAGGGCCATCTCCTGGTAGCTCGCGAGCTGGTTCGCCGGGCTGAGCAGCCACTTCAGGAAGGCGAAGCCCGCCTCGGGGTCCCGGCAGTAGCGGGTCAGCGTCATGTACGAGCCGCCGTAGTTGGCGGGGCCGTCCGGCATGGTGGTGAGCCGCCAGGACCCGGCGGTCTTCGGGGCGGTGTCCTTCAGGCCGTTGATGGCCCATACCGCCGTGGTCATCGTGGCGATCCGGCCGCCGCTCATGGCCGCGTTGAAGTCGGGTGTGCCGTCCGTGATCCTGGCGCTGAGCCCCTGGCGGAGGATGTCCACGGACAGGTCCCAGGCCCGCCGGACGTGCCCCTGGTCGCCGATGAAGCGGTTGTCGGCGTCCACGAACTGTCTGGGGCTCTGGAGCAGGACCTGCTGGAAGACGTTGCCGATGTTGCTCACCAGGTACGGCTTGCCGGACACCTTCGCCCGCAGGGTCCGCCCGGCGGCGATGAACTTCTCCCAGGTGGGGATCTCCTCGGCGACGTCCGCCGGTTCGTGGGCCAGTCCGGCCTCCCGGAAGAGGTCCCTGCGGTAGTAGAGCGCGGTGGGGCCGGCGTCCAGAGGGAAGCCGATCATCCTGCCCGTCGGGGTGAAGCAGGCCTTCCACTTCCACTCGAGGTACTGGTTACGGACGGACTCCGCACCGAGCTCCCGCAGGTCGAGGAACTCGTTCTCGTCGGGGAAGAACGTGGCGAGGTTGTCGTTGTTCACGACCGTGACGTCCGGCACGTAGGCGCGTGCGGCGAGGCTGGTGCGCACCTTGGAGTCGATGTCGCCGTCGGGTATCTGCGAGCCCCGCACCTTCAGTCCCGGCACGCCGGGTACGCCGCGCCGGGCGGTGGCGAGCAGCTTGTCGCTGAGCGAGCCCTTCCAGTACCAGAGGCCGAGGTGGTCGGTGCCGGCGGAGGCCGATCCCTCCGCCGACCCGCATCCGGTCAGCCCGAGCAGGCCCGCCCCCGCACCACCCAGGGAGGCCCCCAGAAAGCGCCTGCGGGACATCGTTCGGTGTTCCATGGGCGCGCACTCGCTTTCCGGGCATACCGCGGCCGGGCACAGCGCTGCCGCGGGCCCGTGATGAGGGAAGTGAAGACAACGATGTCGACGGGCGCGTGGTGGTCGGACCGATGGTCGCGTGGTGGGGGGTCTGGCGTTCGTGAACGTTCACGTGAGCGTTGCCGTCGAGTATCTGCACGCTCGAAAACCGGTGTCAAGGGAGTTGCACGGAACGATCTGCCGGGCCCCGCCCGGGCTGATCAGGCGGATGCGCGGACCACCAACTCGGGCACCACCCAGGCGTCCGCGCCCCGCAGCGGCTCCTCACCCGCGCGCAGCCGGGCCACCTGCTCCACGGCCAGCCGTCCCAGCTGCCGCTTGTCGATGTGCAGGGTCGTCAGGGCGGGGTCCACCAGCTCGCCCAGGGAGAGACCGTCGAAGCCCAGCACCGCCAGATCGTCCGGGACACCGCGGCCGTGGCGGCGGGCGGCGCGCATCGCCCCGACCGCGATCAGGTCGTTGAAGCCGAAGACCGCGGTGATCTCGGGCCGCGCCGCCAGGAGCCGTTCCAGGCCGGCCTCGCCGCCGGCCACGCTGTGCTCGGGGCACACCACGACCCAGTCCTCGTCGACCGGCAGCCCGAGCCGCCGCACCTGCTCCAGGAAGGCCAGCCTGCGGGGGCCGGGGCCGTGCACGCCGTCCAGCATGCCGATCCTGCGGTGCCCCGCGCGGAACAGGTGGTTCATGCCCTGCTCGACTCCGGTGGCGGCGTCGATGCCCACGGCCGCGAACCGGGTCTGCTGCGGGCCGCGCTCCAGCAGCACCAGCGGCACGCCTCCGAGGTGCCGGGTGAGGACGTCGTCCGGGTCCTTGAAGTAGCCCACGACCGCGTCCGCCTGGTGGGAGAGCACGTCGAGCGCCTGCCGCTCCCGGGCTTCGTCGATACGGGAGTCCCACACGACCACCTGCCAGCCGCGCTGCTCGGCCGCCTCCAGCACCCCGGCGGCCACCTCGGGGAAGAACGGGTTGCGCAGGTCGGGGATGACCAGGCCCGCCGTCACCGCCCCCTTCTGGACGAGGCCGCGCGCGAACCGGCTGGGCCGGTAGTCCAGGAGCCGGGCCGCCTCCAGGACCCGCTCCTTGGTGGCCGGGTCGATCTCGCCCTTGTCGTTGACCGCCCGGGAGACCGTCTGCCGTGACACCCCGGCCAGTCGTGCGACGTCGTGGATCGTGGCCCGGCGCCGGGCACCATCGGGCCGCTCGGCACCCGGCTCCGCCCGCTGATTGTCGGTCCACACGCTGAGCACTTTATCCGGCTCCGGACCCCGCCCGGCAGGGGCGCCCGCGCGGGCCCCTCAGCCGCCGAGCTCGGTGAAGAGCGTCAGCTGGAGGGCGCCCGGGGCCTGGAGCCGGGAGTTCAGCGTGATCTTGCGAGGAACCCCGGGCGTTCACGCCCGGGAGGAATCGCATCCGGTGGTGGCGGTGCGGAGCGCCGCGGTATCGGGCCGAGGTGACAGGGCCGCGAAGCGGCCGGGTGCTTCCCGGCGGAGCCGGGATCGCTGGCGTCCGAAGAAGGGCATGGGTCACTCGTTCGAGTGAAGGGAGGGGAACGTGCGGTGGCATCTCGGACGGGTGTGTAGGTTCGGTGATCGTGAAGCTGGTGGTGCAGGTCAAACTGGAGCCAACGCCCGTGCAGGCGGAGGCACTTGAGGCGACCCTGCACGCCTGCAACGAGGCGGCCACCTGGGCCGCCCAGGTGGCGTTCGAGAAGGATGCACGCCGCCCGCTGGCCCTGCGCAAGCACACCTATGCCGAGGTCAGGGGCCGGTGAGGGCTGGGGGCGCAGGCTGCCCAGCACGCGATCAAGAAGACCTGCGACGCCTACACCACCTTGAAGGCGAACCTGCGGGCCGGACGGTACGGGCGGCCCGGCACCAAACGGCACACCCGAGCCGCGGGCAAGCCGATCGTCTTCCGGCCGGAGGCGGCGCAGCCGTACGACGACCGGATGCTGTCCTGGCAGCACGAGCAGCGCACGGTGTCGATCTGGACCACGGCCGGCCGACTCAAGGGGGTGGCGTTCACCGGACAGGCTGAGCAACTGGCCGTGCTGGCCGCGCACCGTCACGGTGAGTCCGACCTGCTGTGCCGGGACGGAACCTGGTTCCTGATCGCGACCTGCGAGATCCCCGAACAGAGACTGAATGCCCACCCGGTGGCCTTCCTCGGCGTCGATCTGGGCATCGTGAACGTCGCCGCCACCTCTGACGGCGTGAAGCACTCCGGGCGCCGCATCAACCGGAAGCGGGCCAAGGACCGGGAATTGCGGCGCAAGCTGCAGCAGAAGAACACCAAGTCCGCGAAGCGGCGGGCGAAGAAGTACGCGGGCCGTGAGGCCCGCCGCAACAAGGACATCAACCACAAGATCAGCAAAGGGATCGTGGCGGAGGCTGAACGCACCGGTCGCGGGATCGCCCTGGAGGACCTGGGCGGTATCCGTGAGCGGGCACGGCTGAGAAAGCCCCAACGCACCACGCTCCACTCCTGGCCCTTCGCCCAGCTCGGCGCCTTCATCGCCTACAAGGCGAAACGCGCCGGGGTGCCGGTCGTGTACGTCGATCCGGCGTACACCAGCCAGGAATGCTCCCAGTGCCACCACATCGAGCGCGGCAACCGGCCCTCCCAGGCCCGTTTCGCGTGCCGGGTCTGCGGCTTCGTTGAGCACGCCGACCTCAACTCGTCCCACAACATCGCCCACCGCGGGTGGCTGGCGTGGGTCTGCGGGGTCCAGTCAACGGCCCCTGAACTCACCCTCATTGCGTGAGATCTGGACGCGGCCGGGCCACCACCGCCAGTGATGGTCACGAGCTGCAAGCCCGGGCATTCATGCCCGGGTCATGTTGACGGAGTTCCAGGGGGTAGGCGTGGGCTCGGCGATCACCTCGGCCCCGGCGGCGGCCGGCTTCGCCGTAGTGGCGACGGAGTCGTCCACCTGGAAGGCGACCCGGACGTGCCCGGCCACCCGCCGCCCGACCTCGACCTCGTCGATGAAGGCGGCATGGTTCGGGTCGGTCAGCTCCAGGGTGGCCCGTCCGGCCTCCAGGATCGTGACCCGCCCGTCCTCCGAGGCGAACGCGCCCCGCTCGGCCAGGCCGAGCACGTCCCGGTAGAAGTGCAGCGCGGCGTCGTAGTCGTCCGCCGTCACGACCAGGCGGAGTTCTCGTACGGCTGGTTCGTCGGGCATGGCGGCTCCTCCGAGGGTTGGGGTAACCGCTGACAACCCAGGGGCCGGCCGGTTGATTCCCGCGCGCGGCCGGACCGGACGCGGACTTACCGGCCGGGCCGGACGGCAGAGGCCCGGTCAGAACAGCGCGCTGTACGCGTTCAGCGCCGGCTGTCCGCCCAGGTGGGCATAGAGGACGGTGGAGTCGCGGCCGATCTCGCCCCGTGAGACCAGGTCGATCATCCCGGCCATGGACTTCCCCTCGTAGACGGGGTCCGTGACCATCCCCTCCGTCCGGGCCGCGAGCCGCATCGCCGCCAGGGTGGACTCGTCGGGGATGCCGTACGTGCCCGCGTGGTACCGCTCGTCGAGTTCGACGTCGGACTCGGTCACCTCGCGCTTGAGACCGATGAGCTGCCCGGTGTTGTGGGCGATCCTGGCGATCTGGCCACGGGTCGCGGCGGGTTTCGCCGAGGCGTCGATACCGAGCACGCGCCGGGGCCGCCCGCCCGCCTCCTCCAGCGCGGCGAACCCGGCGACCATGCCGGCCTGGGTGGAGCCGGTCACCGAGCACACGACCACGGTGTCGTAGAAGACGCCCAGCTCACGCTCCTGCTCGGCGACCTCGTACGCCCACCCGGCGAAACCGAGGCCGCCGAGCGGATGGTCGGAGGCGCCGGCCGGGATGGCGTACGGCTTGCCGCCCCCCTCCTCGACCTCCCTGAGCGCCTGCTCCCAGCTCTCCTTGAACCCGATCCCGAACCCGGCCTTCACCAGCCGCACGTCGGCCCCGGCGAGGCGGCTGAGCAGGATGTTGCCGACCTTGTCGTACACGGCGTCGGGCCACTCCACCCAGCTCTCCTGCACCAGCACGCACTTGAGCCCGGCCCGGGCGGCCACCGCCGCGACCTGCCGGGTGTGGTTCGACTGCACCCCGCCGATCGACACGAGCGTGTCGCAGCCCTTCGCGAGCGCGTCGGCGACCAGGTACTCCAGCTTGCGGGTCTTGTTCCCGCCGTACGCGACACCGGAGTTGCAGTCCTCGCGCTTGGCCCAGAGGGCGGCGCCGCCGAGGTGCGCGGTCAGCCGCTCCAGGGGGTGGACGGGCGAGGGCCCGAAGAGCAGGGGGTAACGGGCGTACGAGGAGAGGGAGGGGGAAGGGGAAGCGGGCGAGGACGGGGAAAGGGACATGGGTCCTCCCGGGTCGGGGTGGGGATCGTTCTCAGTCGGCGAGCTCTTCGAGCCCGCGCCAGATCTCCGCCGTGACGCGGACCGCCTCGGCCACGTCACCGGCCGCGCAGGCCTCGATCAGCCGCTCGTGCAGCCCGGCCGAACGGCAGCTGCCGCCCTCGCCGAAGCGCCGTCGCTCCAGGCGGCGGATGAGCGGGGTGTAGCGGGCGACGGTCGCGGCGGCCGCGCGGTTGCCGCTCACCCGGACGAGGACCTCGTGCAGCGCGTCGTCGGCACGCAGGGCTTCATCCACGTCTCCGGCGGCGACCGAGGCGGCGAACCGCTGGTTGGCGGCGCGCATCGCCTCGATGTCCGCGGCGGACAGCCGGGGCACGGCGACCCGCGTCACGAGCTCGTGCATGGCGCCGACCACGGCGGCGGCGTCCCGGACGTCGCAGGCCACGAGCGGGGTCACCCGGGTGTAGCTCTGCGGCTTGCTCTCCAGCAGCCCCTCGTCCACGAGCCGGGAGAACGCCTCCCGCACCGGCGCCCGGGACAGCCCCAGCCGCTCCGCGAGCTCGGCGTCCCGCACCACCGCACCGGGTTCGATCTCCCCGGCCACGATGGCGTCCCGGATCGCCGCGTACGCACGGTCCCTGAGCAGGGTCCGGGGCACGGGCCGGATGGCCTCCACGAACTGAAATGTTAGATGTCAGCACCAGCCCAGGACAAGGGTCCGGGCAAGACCGTGGCCCGCACTCCCCACGTGGTGCGGGCCACGGTCTCTCAGGCCGCCCAGGGCCAGTCGGCGTCCCGGGAGGCCTCGATCAGCGGAACCATCCGGAAAGCCGCGTCCGAAAGTCCTCCGAACGTGTGCCGCTTGCCCGTGCCCGACGGGCCGTGGCCCGCCCGGTATCCGGCGAGGTTCCAGGTGTAGACCGGCACGTCGGCCGGGACCTGCTCGGTCGGGTCGCCCCGGTGGTGGTGCGTGTACTGCTCGTCGGTGACGATCAGCACCCGGTCGTGCTTCCGGTAGTGCCGGCGCACCGCCTCGGTGGTGTCGGTGCCGCCCAGGTCGCCGAAGCGGTCGAGGATCCTCAGCACCGACTCACCCTTGCGGAACTTCACGCGGTCGCTCGTCGAGCCGAACTCGACCAGGTCCGCGCGCTCCGCCCGCAGCGCGAGCGCCGTGCCGAAGATCGCGGCGGCGTCGGCGCGGGTGAGTTCCGAGCGGTCGGACAGCCGCGACCAGAACATCGAGCCGGAGCGGTCCACGAGCACCAGCGTCCGGCCGGGCAGCGCGGGCACGCTGGCCAGCGAGTGGCCGAGCGCCCGCTCCAGGGCGTACGACCAGCGCAGCGACGGCGCGTGCTGGTACGCGGCGAGGTACCGGAAGGGGAACTGCCGCGAGCGCGCGACCTCCGCCGGGTCGCCGATCCGCGCGGCGACCCGCTCGGCCACCTCGTCGGACACCCCGGCCTCGTCGAAGTTGCGCAGGTTGCGCACGAGCGCCATGGTGCCCATGGACGGAATCACGGCCTCCCAGGCCGCCTTGTCCATCGGCCCCTGGAGCCAGCCCGCCAGCGTCTCCCACGTCATCCCGGCCTCGGCCAGCCGCTCGGCACCGCCCTCGGCGGTGACGACCGCACGCCGCTCCGCCACCGGCAGCGCCATCAGCTCGCGGTGCGCGGTGAGGACGCGGTCCGACGCGGGCGGCACCGCGGTGTCGGGGTGGTGCCGCCGGTCGAGGGCGTACCGGAACAGCTCACCCTGCCACGGCTTGTCCGGGTCCGGCGCGGCGTGCACGAGGTTGAGGATGTCGCCGAAGCGGTAGCCCTTGGAGGCGGTGTCGTACTTCAGCAGCGCCTTGCCGTGGTAGAGACGGCGTACGGCGTCGGCGATGCCGCGCTTGACCGGCTTGGGCACGTTGCGGCCGTACATCGCCGTCCAGTACGCGAGCAGTTCGCCGGGCTCGTCGGGCCGCTGGAGCACGGAGGAGACGACCTGCCGGTTGGCCGGGCCGCCGGTCGCGCCCGCGTCCAGGCGGGCCTTGACGTACTCGGCGGCGCCGACGACGGAGGCCGTACGCAGGTTGCCCTCGCCGCGCAGCCAGCCGAGCAGGCCGGCCGTCCACGCCGGGTCGGTGACGGCGAGTTCGCGCACGAGCTTCGCGAAGCGGTCGTCGCGGTCGGCGCCGGTCTCGTAGAAGGTCTGCTGCGACACGAAGTTCGACACCGCGAGCAGAAAGAGCTCCGAGCGGGCGTCGCGCTCCCGGCCCCGGCCGCCCTCGTAGGTGCGCAGCACGCGCCCGGTGGACGTCACACGGGAGACGGGACGCGCCCGCGCCGCCTTGCTGTTGAATCGCGCCATGATGAATTCCCCCGAATTCTTTACAGGTTTCCGAGGGAAGCGCGGCACATGAGAAAGGTGGGTGCCCGAGAACAGAAGTCGGCGACGGACTTATCCGGATGCTCTGCCCATTGAGCTACAGCGACCCGAAGTCGCTGACGGGGCTCGAACCCGCAACATTCCGATCAAATGAAGTAACCGTTGCCTGCGCACCGGGCACCCACCACATGCTGCGCCTCCCGAGATCAAGTCGGCGGCGGCGTCGGATTCTTTGGAAGAGAAGTAGCCGCTGCCATCGCACCGGGAGGTGCGTGACGTTGTGATCTCACTGTAGGAGGCGCGGTGCGGGACCTGCGAGCGAATTAATTACCGCTTCTGGCGCTTCCAGGGACCGGTGATGGCGAGCAGGATGCCCGGGTCCTGGATGTTGGCGTAAAGGGTCTTGCCGTCGGGCGAGAAGGTGACGCCGGCGAACTCGCTGTACTCCGGCTTTTCTTCGGTGCCGACGTTCAGGTCGTTGCGGGCGATCGGGTACGTGCGGCCGCTCTCGGTGGCGCCGAAGAGATGCGAAACGCCCTCGCCGTCCTCGGCCAGGACGATGCCGCCGTACGGTGAGACGGTGATGTTGTCGGGGCCGTCGAACGCGCCGTCCTTGGACGGGTCGGAGTTCACACCGAGCAGGACCTTCAGCGTCAGCGTGCGGCGCTTGGGGTCGTAGAACCAGACCTGGCCGTCGTGCCGGCCGGGGCTCTCCTCGCGGGCGTACGAGGAGACGATGTAGGCGCCGCCGTCGCCCCACCACATGCCCTCCAGCTTGCGGGCGCGGGTGACCTCCCCGGCGCCGAACTGCTTGCGCACGGGCGTGGTGCGGGCGTCGCGGTCGGGTACGTCCACCCAGTCGACGCCGTAGACGGTGCCGGGCTTGGTGGCCCGGGACAGGTCGTCGACGAACCGGCCGCCGGAGTCGTAGCACTTGGGCGCCTGGAGGACACCGGCGTCGTCGGCGAGCTCGCGGAACTTGCCGGGGCCGTATGCGAAACCCTTGGGCGGGGTCCAGCGGTAGAAGAGGCCGTTGGGCTCGTCGTCGTCCTCGGTGAGGTAGGCGTGGCCGCGCTTGGGGTCGATGACGACGGCCTCGTGGTCGTAACGGCCGAAGAACTTCAGCGGCTTGGGGCTGCGGTTGGCGCGCCGGTCGGAGGGGTCGACCTCGAAGACGTAGCCGTGGTCCTTGGTCATGCCGTTGACCCCGGCCCGGTCGGAGTTCTCCTCGCAGGTGAGCCAGGTGCCCCACGGAGTGCTGCCACCGGCGCAGTTGGTGGAGGTGCCCGCGATGCCGACCCACTCGGCGACCCGTCCGTCGGGGCGTATCTCGACGACCGTGCAGCCACCGGCGGCGGCCGGGTCGTAGACGAGGCCCTCGGTGAGCGGCACCGGGTACTTCCAGTTGGCGCGCGGGCCCTTCAGCTCGTGGTTGTTGACGAGCAGGGTGGTGCCGCGGGGGCCGTCGAAGGTGGCGGTGCCGTCGTGGTTGGACGGCGTGAACTCACCGGACTCCAGCTTCGTCCTGCCGCTGTAGGTGATGATCCGGTACGAGAAGCCGGCGGGCAGGGCGAGGATGCCCTCGGGGTCGGGGACGAGCGGCCCGTAGCCGACCCCGTGCCGGGCGTCCGCCGCGCCCTCCGCACTGTCGGTGTCGTAGGACGCGAGGGCGTTGGGCGCGGTGGCGAGGGCCCCGACACTGCCCGCCAGCGCGACACCGGCACCGGTGATCGCGGAGGTTCTGGCGAAGTCCCTGCGGGTGAGCGACATGGGTGTCTCCTGTGACGGTGGGTATGCCGTGGAGGGTGGCGGACCTCGTTCGCCACACCGTCCCGCTCATCCATGAACGCCGGTTGAACAACGCCCCAGGGGCGCGGGGAACTGCGCGACAAGCCACGACGAACCCGCGCCCGCCAGGCAGGATCAACCGCCCTGTTGGGACCGCGCCTTAAAGGCCGCCTTCCGCGCTTCCTTGGCGACCTTCTTGTCCGGATGCAACCGCCCCATCGCCTCCAGCACATCAGCCGTAGCGGGATGGTCAACCCGCCACACAGCCTCAAAGAACCCACCGTGCTGCTGCGCAAGCCCCTCGACCAACGCCCGCAACTCCTCGGAGTTCCCTTCGGCAGCCAGCTGCGCGGCCACCGTGTCGATGGTCAGCCAGTACACCATCGCTTCCGACGGCGCAGGCACGTCCGCCGCGCCGTGCTCGGTGAGCCAGACCCGGGCGAGACCGCCCAACTCGGCATCGTCGAGGACTTCCCGCAGCGCCGGCTCGGCCGCGGCCCCCACCAGGGACAACGCCTGCTGACACCGCAACCGCCGCAGCGGCGCCCCGGCATCCGAACCCCGCGCCGCCGCCAGCAACTCCCGCGCCGCGTCGAGCGATTCCCGGCGCTCCAGCCACTGCTCGGTCTCGGCCTGTGCCGCCCCCGGCGGGAACGCGGCCGTGCCGTCGAGCAGCGCGTCGGCTCCCTTGTCCGCGAGGTCTCCGACGGCCGGTGCCTCGAATCCGGCCTCCAGCAGCCGGGCACGCAGGCCGTACACCCCGAGCGGGGTGAGCCGGACCATGCCGTACCGGGAGACGTCGGTGTCGTCGACGGGCGCCGCGGGCTCCTCGTCGGCATCGGCCATGAGGGCCTCGTCCACGGGCTGGTACGCCACGAGCCCCACCGGCTCCAGCATCCGGAACTGGTCGTCCAGCCGCATCATCGCGTCGGACACCTGCTCCAGGACGTCGTTGGTCGGCTCGTCCATGTCGCTGGGCACGATCACCGAGGCGGCCAGTGCGGGCAGCGGCACCGGAGCCGCGGCGGGTGTGTCCTCGCCGGCGGTCAGCAGATAGAGGTTGCCGAGCACGCCGTCGAGGAACTCCGCCTCGGCCTCCGGGTCCCAGTCGAGGGCGGAGAGGTCGACCTCGCCGTCCTCGGCCACGAGCCCGTCGAGGTCGGGCACGCTCGCGTCGGCGAGCACCGTCTCCAGGGCCGCGAGCCACACCGCGAGCACGTCCTGCGGCGAGCCGCCGGTGAGCACCGCCAGGTCCTCGCCCGCCGTGACGGTGCCCTCCTCCTCGTCGACGATCTCGACGAGCCCGGTGTCCAGGGCCACCCGCCATGCCTCGCTGGCGTCGGCGGCGGCGTCGTCCCCGCTCAGTCCGAGCACCTCGGCGGCCGCGGGCAGCTGCTCGTCGACGAGCCCGCCCCCGGCGTCGACCCGGGTCTCCGGCCCGGCCCAGCGGGCCAGCCGGGCGGCTCGGGACAGCACCGGCGTGGACAGTGCGTCGCGCGCCAGCTCCGCTTCGGGGTGCAGCCGCACCGGCGGCAGGGGGGAGCTGTCTGACATCGGCTGTTTCTCCTAGGGCGCCTCATACGACTCAGCCGCTCAGCCTAGACGGATTTACACCTATGCCGCCTACTTCATGTCCCCGTCAGGAGCTGTACATGGCCGAAACCTTGACAAGTGACCTGAGCAGGCTGGAGATTGACGCGCGTAGAAGTCGGCGGACACTTGTTCACCGGGCCCGCCCTGCCAGGCCCGCCCGTCCACCGCTCTCTACGCGCGTCACACCGCCCGCCCCAGAGGGAGCGGCAGACAGTCCACGCACCACCCTCGTCCCGGCGCCCTGTCACGTCCCCGGAGGGATTCCCGTTGCCGAGCAAGTCGTCCGCGCGCCTCGCCGCGCTCACCGTCGCCGCCGTGTGCTCCGCGGCATCCACGATCGTCCTCACCACCCCGGCCCACGCCGACTCGGTCCGCATCCACGACATCCAGGGCAGCACCCGGATGTCCCCGTACGCCGGCAGGCAGGTCACGGACGTGACCGGCATCGTCACCGGCATCCGCACCTACGGCCAGTCCCGCGGCTTCTGGATCCAGGACCCGAACCCGGACGCCGACCCGGCGACCAGCGAGGGCGTCTTCGTCTTCACCGGCTCGGCACCGAAGGGGGTCGCCGTCGGTGACTCCGTCACGGTCAGCGGCACGGTCTCGGAGTACGTCCCCGGCGGCACCGCCTCCGGCAACCAGTCGCTGACGGAGATCACCAAGCCGACGACCACGGTCGTCTCCAGCGGCAACGCGCTCCCCGCCGCCACGACGATCGACACGAGGTCGGTCCCCGCCGCCTACGCACCGGCCGGTGACACCACGGCGAACGGCTCGGTCAACGCCCTCCCCCTCAAGCCCTCGAAGTACGCCCTGGACCACTACGAGGCACTGGAGGGCATGACCGTCCGCGTCACCGACACCCGTGTCGTGGGCGCCACCGACCCGTACACCGAACTCTGGGTGACGGTGAAGCCGCACGAGAACCGCAACCGCCACGGCGGCACGGTCTACGGCTCCTACGACGCCCAGAACACCGGCCGCCTCCAGATCCAGTCCCTCGGCTCGACGGCCGACTTCCCGAAGGCGAACGTCGGCGACACCCTCGCCGGCGCGACGGCGGGCCCGCTGGACTACAACCAGTTCGGCGGCTACACCCTGGTCGCGAGCGAACTCGGCACGCTCAAGCCGGCGGGCCTGAAGCGCGAGACGACGAGCAAGCAGCGCTCCTCGGAACTCGCGGTGGCCACCTACAACGTCGAGAACCTCGACCCGACCGACGCCACCTTCGCCGAGCACGCGTCCGCGATCGTGAACAACCTGAAGTCGCCGGACATCGTGTCCCTGGAGGAGATCCAGGACAACAACGGCGCGACGAACGACGGTACGGTCGCCACCGACCAGACCATGACCAAGCTGATCGACGCGATCGTCGCGGCCGGCGGCCCGACGTACGACTGGCGCTCGATCGACCCGGCCGACGGCACCGACGGCGGTGAGCCCGGTGGCAACATCCGCCAGGCGTTCCTGTTCAACCCGGAGCGGGTCTCCTTCACGGACCGCGCGGGCGGCGACGCCACGACGGCGACCGGCGTGACGAAGATCCGCGGCAAGGCGCACCTGACGTTCAGCCCCGGACGGATCGCCCCCGCCGACGAGGCCTGGAAGAACAGCCGCAAGCCGCTGGCCGGCGAGTTCGTCTTCCGCGGCCGAACGGTCTTCGTGATCGCCAACCACTTCAACTCCAAGGGCGGCGACCAGGGCCTGACCTCCCAGTACCAACCGCCGGCCCGCGGCTCCGAGACCCAGCGCCACCAGCAGGCCACGCTGGTGAACGCCTTCGTCAAGGACATCCTCGACACCCAGAAGAACGCGGACGTCATCGCCCTGGGCGACATCAACGACTTCGAGTTCTCCCGCACCACCAGCATCCTCGAAGGCCGGGGCGAACTCTGGTCGGCGATCAAGTCGCTGCCCCGCAGCGAGCGTTACTCGTACGTCTACCAGGGCAACAGCCAGGTCCTCGACCAGATCCTGATCAGCCCGTCGATCCGCCGCGACTGCGACTTCGAGTACGACAGCGTGCACGTCAACGCGGAGTTCAACGACCAGATCAGCGACCACGACCCGCAGGTCCTGCGCTTCCGCCCGTAACCTGCCGGGCCAGGGGCCGGCTGGGCCCAGACGTCCAGCCGGCACCACGGCACCGCGCTCACCCGGGCACGAGCCCCAGGGCATGCCGGTACCGGCTCCCGCTCGTCCCCTGCACTCCCGGGTACGTCCGCACCCGCTCCCACGTGTCGGTCTCGGACGCCGTCAAGGCCTCGTCATAGGTCTGGTCGCTCTCCCACTCGGCGTAGTTCAGCACGTGCCCGCCATCGGTACTCAGATGGAAATGAGCGGAGATCAGCCCGGCGTCCCCTTCAGGATCGTCTCCGGCGGCCTTGAGCACGAGATCGACCCACTCCTCCCGCCGCTCCCGGGCCCCTTCCTCGAAGTCGATCCGCACGGCGACGATCAGACCGGGCACCCGCACGTCCCCGGCAGCCCGCTCCAGGCTGCGGTACCGCCGGTAGCGCCCGAGCCCCACCCGCTCGATCCCCGGCACGGCGGTGTCGATCTCGTCGACCCGCTCCTGCCGATGAACTTTGACGAAGGCCTCGTACGCCTGCTCGCTGCTCCACTGCGAGTAGTGCATCAGCGTGGAGCCGTCGTGCCCGACGTAGACGTGGTACCCCAGCAGATCACCGGTGGGCCACGGCCGCCGCTCCCAGGTCCGCCCGATGGCCTCCACGGTCTGCCGCTGCCGCTCGGGGGTACCGACCCGCCAGGTACTGAAGAAGGGAGCACCGATCCGGGGGTCGGTGAGGTCGGGGTGCTGCTCGGTTCGGCTCATTGAACACTCCAGTCGTATGCGCCGGTTGCCTGCGCACCCCACCTTTCAACCTCGACCAAGCTTGAGGTCAAGCGAAGGGTGTCGCAGGGCCCGGCGGCACGACTGCCCGAAGCGGCGGCCTCCGGCGGCTGAGCAGACCACCACGCGCCCGCACCCGCGGCAAGGCCGGCCACGGCGGCACGCGGCAGCCGGCCTGCGGCAGCTCAGCCGCGACGCGCCCGCAGCCGCCGGCTCACGGAAGGGGAACGTGTCGGGGGGTGTCCCGCCCGCAGCGGTTGGCGCGTCAACGCGCGTGCATGGGTGTCCGAGCCCATCGCGCCGTTCCGAGGACGGACACCCCTCGGCGCGGCCCCGACCTACGACCACCGCGCAGGCGCAAACGACCCGCACCTCCACCCCGCTCAGCGATGCCAGCGATGCCGCGAGGCCAGTGATGCACATGCTGCCGCCGCCGCAACACCTCGACAGCCACCACCGCAACCCCCGCAGCCGCCCCGGCGATCAGCACCGGGCCCGGATGCCGCACCCCGGCCTGGACGGCACCGCGCACCGGCCGAGGCCCCGCATGCGTCGCCTTGTCGTGCACCACATGCCCGGCCTGCGCGGCGCTGCTCCGCAACTGCACCGTCATCGCCCCGGCCTTGTCCCGCAGATCGGCAGCCCGCGCCCGCGCACGCCCCTTCACATCCGCTTTCCCGGCCAGCTCCTCGACCGTGTTCCCGAGTTCACCACGGGTCCGCTCGATCTGCTGCCGCAGCTCATCGGGCCCCTTGGCCCCGCCTTTCGCGTCCGTCATCGATGCGCCCTTTCCTTGATTTCCTCCACGTCGGCCCTGACGCTGCCGAGCGCCGCCTCAGGCGTGGGAGGCGTGGCCCGGCGCAACTGCCCCCGGCCGGCAGCGGCCAGCACGGCCGCGATCACGAACAGCACACCCGTCACGATGAGCGCCGAGGCCCAGACGGGCAGCACCAGTGAGAGGGCGGCGACCCCCGCCCCGGCCAGCACCAGCAGCCCGGCGTAGGCGACGGCACCCGCCGCACCGAGCAGCCCACCGCCACGCCCCGCACGCCGCCCCTTCTCGGCCAGCTCTTCCTTCGCGAGTGCCACTTCCTGCCGCACGAGCCGGGAGGCCTGCTCCGCGGCCTGCGAGACGAGCTCGCCCACGGAGTGGTGCTCCTCGTGCACGGCCCGATGCTCGATGGTCCCCGTCACGGTGTTCCGCCTCCTCTCGACGTAGGAACCCCCGAGTACCCGGCCCACCCCCTGCTACCCCGCCCCACCCGGCCTCTCATCGAGCTCTCAGCATCCCTTATCAATGTCAGGTAGAAGAATTAACTAGAGCTACAGAGTCATGATGCCGACACTACTCACATGACGACTCCGACGACCCCCTTCGGCCGCACCCTGTGCGCCATGATCACCCCCTTCACGACGTCCGGGTCACTGGACCTCGACGGCGCCCAACGCCTCGCCGCCCACCTGGTGGCACAGGGCTGCGACGGCCTGGTCCTGTCCGGCACGACGGGCGAGTCACCGACCACCACGGACGCCGAGAAGTCGGCCCTCATCGCAGCCGTCCGCGAGGCCGTGGCCGACCGGGCGTTGATCATCGCGGGCATCGGCACGCCCGACACCCGCCACACCCTCGACCTGGCCCGGGAGGCCGAAAAGGCCGGCGCGGACGGCCTGTTAGTGGTGGCCCCTTACTACAGCAGGCCCCCGCAGGACGCGATCGAGGCGCACTTCCGCGAGATCGCCGACGCCAGTGAGCTCCCGCTCATGCTCTACGACATCCCGAACCGCACCGGCATCCGCGTCGAACCGGAGACGATCCTCCGCCTCTCCGCACACCCCAGGATCGTCGCGGTCAAGGACTGCTCCTACGACTTCCTGGCCGCCCAGAAGGTGCTGGCCCGCACGGACCTGGCGTACTACGCGGGCTGCGACGAGCACAACCTCGCCCTGTACGCGGTGGGCGGCGCCGGTTACGTCAGCACGGTGTCGAACGTGATCCCGGACCGGCTGCGAGCCGTGCTGGACGCGTTCGACGCGGGCGACACGACTCGGGCGGCCCGCCTCCAGCAGCAGGCCACCCCCCTCATCGAGGCGACGATGTCGGCAGGCCTCCCGGGCACGGTGACGACGAAGGCGCTCCTCACCGCCCTGGACCTCCCCGCGGGCTCGGTCCGCACTCCCCTGCGGCCCGCCGACGCCAAGACGACCGACAAACTCCTGTCGCTCTACAACACCCTGACCACCGCTGCCTGACCAAGGAGTGACCCCCGGCCCGCCGCCAGCGGCTGACCTGCTGCCGGAAGAGGGTCTGCCGGACGTACGCCTCCGGTTCGACGATCCGGTGCCGGCGGCCCTCCGCCTTGATCAGCGCGTTCTGAAACAGGCCGGGGCCCGTACCGCAAGGGTGTGCGGTACGGGCCCCGGCCCGTGGCTGTGCCGGCTCAGTTCCAGGCGTACCCGTCGCCGAACAGCAGCGTGTGCTCCAGCACGTCCTCCGCCGGGTCGTCGACCTGGCCGACGTTGACGTTGATCAGCCCCACCCGGTGCCCGTTGTGCGAGCCCGTGTTGGTCTCGTCGGCGTGCGCGGCCCCCGCCGGAAGCCAGCACACCACCAGCGCCGTGACCGCCCCGGCCAGACAGCGCGCCACGGCCCGCCCCCGCTCGTTCCTCATGCCCCGGTCCTCGTTTCGTCGGTTCGGCTTCTGATCGGACACGGCGTCCGCCCGTTCGTCGGACTCTGCGCCCACCCGTTCATCTGCAAAAACCACCATGAGGTCACGCCGGGTAACTCGTACGGGGCCCATTCGGAGAGCCGATGACACACGGCCCGGGCCCCCCACGCCGCGGGTATGTTCGGCGACGCTGGTCGGTCGCCAGGTGCCGGGTGCCGGTCGCGGGAGGGGCGATGGCGACGAAGCCGGTACGGCTCACCACCGGCTGGAGCTGTTCAGCCTCGGACGCACGCGCCGCCGCAGCCCTCGTCCTGCTCCAACTCGAGTACGACCGAACCATCTGAAGGATCACACAACGTCACCATCCACTACTGGGAAAGGCTTCAGTCCCGTGTAGACCCGGTGTTCAGACCTCCGTGTAGGCGTACTGAGTGCAGGTGAACGCGTCGTACCAGGTTGAGCCGTATTCCCCAGCGCATGCCCGCCACTTCAGGTTGTATCCCTCGGTGAAGTTCTTGTTCTGGTAACGCCCTTCGCCCTTCCCCTTCGTCATCCAGACCTTACCGCCCCGCACGAGGACGCCACTGTCGTTCCTCAATTCCCACATGATAAAAACCGATTCCCCATCCGCCTCCAAGTCATTCACCTTGAACCAGTCACCGTTCGAGGCGAACAATCCAGATACGAATATGTTGCCCTCAACTTGCCAAGGCCCAGGCGAGGACGTGGTAGTCGCGATAGCTACATCATGCTCCCAGTCAATGGCGGAAGCCTGAGAGGTAAAGAGGGTGAACGCTGCCGCTGCGGCAGCGGCGACCGTGGCTATGCGCTTCATCTGCACGTACCTTCATATGGATTAGATTCGCAATGAGGCGGTCACGCTAGCATTAAACTTTGACAAAAGTCAGCCCAACAGCCAGGAGCATTACGTGATCGTGATCTTTCCGGGTTGATCATGTGAGGCCGAGGGCTGACAGCGGGCGGTGGTAGTCGCGGCTGGCGTGGCGGAGGGGCGGCTGCGATGTTGGTCTCGCCGTTCTGGCGGAAGAGGCTGACGGCGAGGTTGCGCAGGCAGGCCAGGGTGCGGACCTTGGAGTCGTCCTCGCGGAAGGTGCGGTCACGACGTGGTACAGGAGGTTCTCGATGCCCCAGTTGCCTCTGATCCAGGCGGCGAGCTGGACATGTCGACCCTCGTCGACCTCGGCTACGAGAACGTCGGCGACGGCTTCCACCACCCCGTCAAAAAGCCCGCCGAAGGTGAGCTGACCGAAGCCCAGCAGACCGACAACAAGGTCGTCCGCGGCATCCACGGAGTCTGCGAGCGCGCCAACTCCTTGCTCAAGACCACCTTCAAGGCCCTGCGCAGGGTCAGCCTCGACCCCAGCCGCATCACGAAGATCGCCGCCGCAGCCCTCGTCCTGCTCCAACTCGAGTAGCCTACAGCCTTTTTCTTACCTGCGGCCGACGAGGACCCCTATCGAGAACGAAAGAAAAACGTTCCCGTTCTCCTTGGGGCCATACTTGATCGACGCCGCCCTCGCTCGGGGACAGGATTGGTTCACAAGCGCGATCCATGAATCTCGGAATTATGTACGCGAATCCGGAATGATTGAAATGACACAGCCCGGCTCAGTGGGACGGGAGGCACTAAGGGAATTAGCTATGCATTTGAAGCTTCCTGCTCATATTCGGGGAGTGCAAGGCGTGCATCGGGCGGCCGCCGCGGCAAGCGCCGTCACCGGCGTCGCAGGAAGTTTGCTGGCCAACGATACATGGCCTGCCGTGACAGGCTGTTGCCTCACACTTGCTACCACTTTTTGGTCGGGGAAAGCCGGAACTCTGTCGAACATTCGTTGGCTGCAGTGGATGCTCGAATGGCCGCTTGAAAGCGAGACAGAGAGGAGGCGGCACTAGGCACGGCGTCATCGAGTGCCCGTTGTTCGCGTCCTGCTGCGCGGCCGACCCCACCTACACAACCTCAGGACAGCCTCCTCAGTACTCCAGCTGTAGATCGTGATCTTCATGTCTGGGATGCGGCTCGTCGCCGGTAATGGCTGGTGCGGGAGCGGGCTTGATGGCGGCGGCGCCAGTCGGACCAGCCGAGCCGGTGGGCTGTGTCGTGGACCGGCCGGACGATGAGCGTGAACAGGCACTGGATCTCGTTGCAGGACCGCGGGACCAGATCAGTCGGCCCGGGACGGCGGGTGTGTTCGTCGGCACGGACGACGGCGAGGAAAGCGTGGGCGAGCATGGCGAGGATGACCCAGCGGCTCCACGAGGGGAAGCGGCGGACCTGGTGCTCATCGAGTCCCGCCAGCCCCTTCTCGGTCTGGAAGGTCTCTTCCACGCGCCATCTGGATCCGGCGACCCGCACCAGCTCGGTCAGCGGAACCGGCTGGTGTGAGAAGCAGCTGTAGTAGGCGAGTTCGCCGGTGCCGCGGCTGCGGCGGATCAGCATCTGAGGGCTGCCGGGGCGGGGGCCGGCCAGGTCGATGACCGCCCAGTCGTAGAAGCGGTGTCCCTTGGCGCCGGCCCCTGCCGACAGCTTGCCAGGCCCGCTTCGGCACCTTCGCGGCCAGGGCATCCGCGCGGAACTTCTCCGCACCGGTGGTGACTTGATGGGAGCAGGCGACGGCGACACGCGAGCGCCCTCCCGGGCCGTCCTCGGGCCGTGGAAGGGCGCTCAACGATGACCAACGCCGACAGCTGCCGACAGCTCAGCAGGAGGTCAGAACGCTGTTCGTTTGGGCGGCCGCAGGTCAGGGCCGCCGATGATCAGTTGTGGCTGTGCAGGATCTCGTTCAGCCCGCCCCACACCGCGTTGTTCGGCCGGGCCTCGACGGTGCCGGTGACCGAGTTGCGACGGAAGAGGATGTTGGAGGCGCCGGAGAGCTCGCGGGCCTTCACGATCTGGCCGTCGGGCATGGTGACGCGGGTGCCGGCGGTGACGTAGAGGCCGGCCTCGACGACGCACTCGTCGCCGAGGGCGATGCCGACGCCCGCCTCGGCGCCGATCAGGCAGCGCTCGCCGATGGAGATGATGACGTTGCCGCCGCCGGACAGCGTGCCCATGGTGGAGGCGCCGCCGCCGATGTCCGAGCCGTCGCCGATCACGACGCCTGCGGAGATGCGGCCCTCGACCATCGACGTGCCGAGCGTGCCGGCGTTGAAGTTGACGAAGCCCTCGTGCATGACGGTGGTGCCCTCGGCGAGGTGCGCGCCGAGGCGGACTCGGTCGGCGTCGGCGATGCGGACGCCCTTGGGGGCCACGTAGTCGGTCATCCGCGGGAACTTGTCGACGGAGGTCACCTGGAGGTGCAGGCCCTCGGCGCGGGCGTTCAGCCGGACCTTCTCGAGGTCGTCGACGGCGACCGGGCCGAGCGAGGTCCAGGCAACGTTGGCGAGGAAGCCGAAGATGCCGTCCAGGCTCTGGCCGTGCGGCCTGACCAGGCGGTGGGAGAGCAGGTGCAGGCGCAGATAGGTGTCGTGCGCGTCGATCGGCTTCTCGTCGAGCGAGGCGATGACCGTGCGGACCGCGACCACCTCGACGCCCCGGCGGGCGTCCGGGCCGATCGCCGCGGTCGCACCGCCGCCGAGCAGCTCCGCGGCACGCTCGGCGGACAGCCGTTCGGTGCCGGACGGGCCGGGCTCGGTGGCCAGTTCGGGCGCGGGGAACCAGGTGTCGAGGACGGTGCCGTCGGCGGCGATCGTGGCGAGGCCGGCGGCCACGGCGCCGGTGGGGCGAGGAGCAGTCGTGTCGGTCATGAGGGCAACCTAACCGGCGGACGGCGGTCGATGCGAACCGGTGCGGGGGCGTCTCACGTGCCGGGCGGTACGTCTCACTGATGGCCGGCGATGCCTCCCGTCGGCCCCGCCGTCGGTGTCACTCGCAGCCCGACGGAACGCATCGCCGTCGGTGTCACTCGCAGCCCGACGGACGCCCCGCCGCCGGTGTCACCTTCCCGCCCCCGCGACGACCCGCCCCAGCACCTCCCGGGCATACGCCTCGTCATACGGCACCCCGGCCAGCAGCACCTGAAGACAGATGCCGTCGACGACCGCCACCAGGGCCCGCGCGGTCACCGGATCCGTACGCCGGGACAGCAGCTCGGCGACCCCCTCGGCCCACTCGGCGGCGACGGGCCGCAGGGCGGGCCGGCGCAGGGCGGCGAGGTAGAGCTCGTACTCCAGCTCGACACCCGTGCGGTCACCCGCCAGCCACTCCCCCATCCACGCGGCCAGTGCAGCCGCCAGATCGGTGCAGGGATCATCCAGCCCGCCGCGCCCGGCGACGACCTTGGCGAAGCCCTCGTTGGCCTGCCGCAGCGCGGCGACCAGGAGTTCGTCGAGGGTCTTGAAGTGGTACGTCGTCGAGCCGAGCGGCACATCGGCCTCGGCGGCGGCGGTGCGGTGGCTCAGGCCGGCGATGCCCTTCGCCCCGACGACCCGGATCGCCGCGTCGATGATCCGCTGCCGCCGCTCGGGGTCGTAGCGCCGGGCCATCAGTGGGAACCTCCCAGGTTCAGCACCACTACTCCGACGATGATCAGCCCGATCCCGGCGGCCTTGGCGGCGGTCATCCCTTCTCCCAGGAAGGCGATCCCGATCGTGGCGATGGCGGCGGTGCCGGCACCGGCCCAGATCGCGTAGGCCGTTCCGACGGAGACGGTCTTCAGCGTCTGCGCGAGCAGTGCGAAGGAGACGAGGTAGCCGAGGAGTGTGAGCAGCGAGGGCGCGAGCCGGCTGAAGCCGTCGCTGTACTTCATGGCGGTGGTCGCGCCCACCTCGGCGGCGATGGCCGCGGCCAGCAGCAGATAACCCATATGTACGAGCGTACACAACACCTGTACACCCGTACACAACGACAGGAGAGATATCGCTTTCAACAAACGCCCCTCAGGGGCCCCACGGGTCCACTACGGTGTCACCGATCACACACCGGGCGACCACAACTGCACCGCCGTCAAGGGAGCCCGCCGGAGGAAACAGAGCATGCCGAAAGACAAGTCCCGGCCCCCACTGGACCGCCCGTGGGAGAGCGGCTGGGCCCCGGACACCAGCCGGGCACCGGGAACCCGACGGCTCTGGCTGGCGGGCGCACTCGCCCTGGCCACGATCACCGCGTGCGTCACGGCCATCACCGTGCTGGAGAACGAGTCCGGCGAGCCGGCCCCCGAGGCGGCGGAGCCGACCACCCTCGGCAGCTCGGCCCCGGGCGGTCTGATCTCCTTCGCGACTCCGTCCAAGAGCACCGGCGAATCCCCGGGCGCGGACGGCGGCCGCCCGTCCCCCACTCCCACGCCCAGCACGAGCGCGCCCACCAGCGCCGGCCCGGGTCCGGAGCCGCAGAAGAAGGCCCCCAAGCCCTCGCCGTCCCACGTCACGTCGAAGCCCCCGAAGCCTCCGGCCTCGCACGGGATGTCCATACGCTCGGTCAACTACCCCGAGCGCTACTGGCGTGTCCGTGACGGCTACGTCCGCCTGGACCAGATCGGCTCCGGCCCCGAGCAGCGCGAGGACGCCACTTTCGAGCGCGTCTCCGGCCTCGCCGACTCCTCCTGCTACTCCTTCACCACGGCGGACGGCCGCTACCTCCGCCACCGCAGCTTCGTCCTGGTCAAGGACGTCGACGACGGCTCGGCCCTGTTCCGCAAGGACGCCACCTTCTGCCCCCGCCCCGCGGCCTCCTCGGGCGCGGTCATGCTGGAGTCCGTGAACTACCCGGGCCGCTTCCTGCGCCACCGCGACTTCCAGCTCCGCCTCGAGCCGTACCAGCACGACGGCCTGTACCGCGCGGACTCGGAGTTCCGGCTGGTCGCCGGGCTGGACTGACCATGCGAAGGGGCGGCACCCCCGGGAGGGTGCCGCCCCTTCGTCAGTCAGCGGATCTCAGACGTTGAACCCGAGCGCCCGAAGCTGCTCCCGCCCATCGTCCGTGATCTTGTCGGGGCCCCACGGCGGCATCCAGACCCAGTTGATGCGCAACTCGTTGACGAGGCCGTCCGTGGCGGACTTCGCCTGGTCCTCGATGACGTCCGTCAGCGGGCAGGCCGCCGAGGTCAGGGTCATGTCGACGGTCGCGATGTTCGCGTCGTCGACGTGAATGCCGTAGATCAGACCGAGGTTGACGACGTCGATGCCCAGCTCGGGGTCGACGACGTCCATCAGGGCCTCACGGAGTTCTTCCTCCGAGGCCGGCTTCATCTCCACGGTCTCGCTCATGCCGTCGTCTCCTTCTCGGCGTCGGCGCCGCCCAGCACCTGGGCCGTCGCGTCCTTCCAGGCCATCCAGCTCAGCAGGGCGCACTTGACCCGGGCCGGGTACTTGGACACCCCGGCGAACGCAACCGCGTCCTCCAGGATGTCCTCCATCGCGTCGTCGGGCACGAGCTTCCCCTTGGACTGCATCAGCTCCAGGAAGGTCTCCTGGATCTTCCGCGCGTCGGAGAACTCCTTGCCGACGAGGAGTTCGTTCAGTACGGAGGCCGAGGCCTGGCTGATCGAGCAGCCCTGGCCCTCGTACGAAACGTCCTCGATCTTCGTTCCGTCGTACTTCACGCGCAGGGTGATCTCGTCACCGCACGTCGGGTTGACGTGGTGCACCTCGGCGTCGCCATCCCGCAAGCCCCGTCCGTGCGGGTTCTTGTAGTGGTCCAGGATGACTTCCTGGTACATGGAGTCCAGTTTCACCGTCTAGCACGCCCCTCAGCCGAAGAAGTTCCGTACGTGCTCCAGGCCGTCGACCAGTGCGTCGATCTCGGCCGGCGTGGAGTACAGATAGAACGACGCTCGCGTGGTCGCAGGAATTCCGTACCGCAGGCAGACCGGCCGCGCGCAGTGGTGACCGACCCGGACCGCGATGCCCTGCTCGTCGAGGACCTGGCCCACGTCGTGCGGGTGGATGTCGCCGAGGGTGAAGGAGATCGCCGCCCCGCGCTCCTCGGCCGTGGTCGGGCCGATGATGCGCAGATCCGGGACCTCCAGCAGCCGCTTCACGGCGTACTCGGTGAGCGCGTGCTCGTGGGCGAGGATCTTGTCCATGCCGATCGAGTTGAGATAGTCGATCGCCGCACCCAGGCCCACCGCCTGCGCGACCGGGGGCGTGCCCGCCTCGAACTTGTGGGGCGCCGGGGCGTAGGTCGAGGAGTGCATCGAGACCGTCTCGATCATCTCGCCGCCGCCGAGGAACGGAGGCAGGTCCTCGAGGAGCTCCTGGCGGCCCCACAGGACGCCGATACCCGTCGGGCCGCACATCTTGTGGCCCGTGAAGGCCACGAAGTCGGCCTGGAGGGCCTGCACGTCCAGCGGCATGTGCGGCGCGGCCTGCGAGGCGTCGATGCAGACCAGCGCACCGACCTCCTGGGCGCGGCGCACGATCGCCTCGACCGGGTTCTGGGTGCCCAGGATGTTGGAGACCAGCACGAAGGAGACGATCTTCGTCTTCTCCGTGATGACCTCGTCGATGTTGGACAGGTCCAGGCGGCCGTCGTCGGTGAGGCCGAACCACTTCAGCTTCGCGCCCGTGCGCTGCGCGAGCAGCTGCCACGGGACGATGTTGGAGTGGTGCTCCATCTCCGTGATGACGATCTCGGTCTCGGAGTCCACGCGGTAGGGCTCGTCGGCCCAGCCCAGCATGTTCGCCACGAGGTTGAGCGACTCCGAGGCGTTCTTGGTGAAGATCACCTCGTCCCGCGACGGCGCGTTGATGAACTCCGCGACCTTGTCGCGCGCGCCCTCGTACAGCGCCGTGGCCTCCTCGGCGAGGACGTGCACGCCACGGTGGACGTTGGCGTTGTAGCGCTCGTAGTACTCGCTGAGGGCGTCCAGCACCTGACGCGGTTTCTGGCTCGTCGCCGCGTTGTCCAGGTACACGAGCTTCTTACCGTCGTGGACCTGGCGGTCCAGGATGGGGAAGTCCTTGCGGAGCGCCTCGCCAAGAAGATTCGACTCAGTGAGGAGGCCCGGCAGCTGTGTCACGCGGATGCGCCACCCTTCGTGTATGCCTCGTAGCCCTCTTCCTCCAACTTGTCGGCGAGCTCGGCGCCGCCGGACTCGACGATCCGGCCGCCGGAGAAGACGTGCACGTGGTCGGGCTTGATGTAGCGGAGGATGCGCGTGTAGTGGGTGATCAGCAGGGTGCCGACCTCGCCCGTGTCGCGGACGCGGTTCACACCCTCCGACACGATGCGCAGGGCGTCGACGTCCAGGCCGGAGTCGGTCTCGTCGAGGACCGCGATCTTCGGCTTGAGGAGCTCCAGCTGGAGGATCTCGTGGCGCTTCTTCTCACCGCCGGAGAAGCCCTCGTTGACGTTGCGCTCGGCGAAGGACGGGTCGATGTTGAGGCGCTGCATGGCCTCCTTGACCTCCTTCACCCAGGTGCGCAACTTGGGGGCCTCGCCGCGGATGGCGGTCGCGGAGGTGCGCAGGAAGTTCGACACGGAGACACCGGGGACCTCGACCGGGTACTGCATCGCGAGGAACAGACCGGCGCGGGCACGCTCGTCGACGGACATCTCCAGGACGTCCTCGCCGTCGAGGGTGACGGTGCCGCCGGTGATGGTGTACTTCGGGTGTCCCGCGAGGGAGTAGGCGAGGGTCGACTTGCCCGAGCCGTTGGGGCCCATGATGGCGTGCGTCTCGCCCTGCTTCACGGTGAGGTCGACACCCTTGAGGATTTCCTTCGTGCCGTTCTCGACCTCGACGGTGACGTGCAGGTCTCGGATTTCAAGCGTAGCCATGGGTGCCTCAGGACTCCTGGGTGAGGGAGACGAGCACGTCGTCCCCTTCGATCTTTACGGGGTATACGGGGACGGGGCGCGTCGCGGGAAGGGCGTCGGGCTTGCCGGAGCGGAGGTCGAAGCGCGAGCCGTGCAGCCAGCACTCGATGTGGCAGTCGTCGACCTCGCCCTCCGACAGGGAGACGTTCGCGTGCGAGCAGATGTCGTGGATCGCGAACACCTCGCCCTCGGTCTGCACGATGGACACGGGCGTGCCGTCGAGTTCCACCCGCTTCGGGGTGTCCTCCTCCAGCTCGCCCAGTCCGCAGGCGCGTACGAAGGTCATGCGACCGCCGCCTCCAGCTCCTCCTCGATCTTGGCGATCAGGCGCTCCTCGATGTCCGGGAGGCCGATCTGCTGGACCAGCTCGGCGAAGAAGCCGCGGACCACCAGCCGGCGGGCCTCGTGCTCCGGGATGCCGCGGGCCATGAGGTAGAAGAGCTGCTCGTCGTCGAAGCGGCCGGTGGCCGAGGCGTGGCCGGCGCCGACGATCTCGCCGGTCTCGATCTCGAGGTTCGGTACGGAGTCCACGCGCGCCCCGTCCGTGAGGACCAGGTTGCGGTTCATCTCGTACGTGTCCGTGCCCTCGGCGGCGGCCTCGATGAGCACGTCGCCGATCCACACCGCGTGCGCGCCGTCGCCCTGGAGCGCGCCCTTGTAGACGGCGTTCGACTTGCAGTGCGGGACGTTGTGGTCGACCAGGAGGCGGTGCTCCTGGTGCTGGCCCTGGTCGGTGAGGTACAGGCCGAACAGCTCGGCCTCGCCGCCGGGGCCGGCGTAGCTGACGCGCGGGTGCAGCCGGACGACGTCGCCGCCGAAGGTGACGACGACCGACTTGAAGGAGGCGTCGCGGCCGACGAGGGCGTTGTGCTGGGCGACGTGGACGGCCTTGTCGTCCCAGTCCTGGACGGAGACGACCGTCAGCTTGGCGCCGTCGCCCAGGAGGTAGTCGACGTTGGCGGCGAGCACCGCGTCACCGGTGTGGTCGATGACCACGACGGCCTCGGCGAAGGCGCCCAGCTCGATCACCTGGTGGCCGAAGGCGGTGCCGCCCTCGCCGTGCACCGCGATGCGGATCGGCTCGGTGAGGACGGTGTCCTTCGGGACGGTCACGACCGAGGCCTTCTCGAAGGCCGAGTAGGCCTGGGCGGCGACGCGGTCCACCGGGGTGCCCGCCTTGCCGAGCCGCGCGTCGTCGCGCCCGACGGTCTCGACGGTGACGCCCTCGGGGGCCTGCACGTCGACCTTCACGCCGTTGCCGTCGGCCACGGCGGTGCCGTCGTGCAGCCCGCGCAGGCGCTCCAGCGGGGTGAACCGCCACTCCTCCTCACGGCCGTGCGGAACGGGGAAGTCCGCGACGTCGAAGGAGGGGGGCGCGCTCATGCGGGTGGCGACGGTTGACTCGGCCGCCACCGCGATCGAGCCGGTGGTGGTGGAACCCACCGGAATGTTCTGAGCCTCAGCCATGGCTGTCGTAGTGCTCGCTTTCCGTTGCGTAAGGGGCTTGATGGGGACTGCGGCGGGGATTAGCCGACCGCGCCTTCCATCTGCAGCTCGATCAGCCGGTTGAGCTCCAGCGCGTACTCCATGGGGAGCTCCTTGGCGATGGGCTCGACGAAGCCGCGCACGATCATCGCCATCGCCTCGAACTCGCTCAGACCGCGGCTCATCAGGTAGAAGAGCTGGTCCTCGGAGACCTTGGAGACGGTGGCCTCGTGGCCCATGGACACGTCGTCCTCGCGGACGTCCACGTAGGGGTAGGTGTCCGAGCGGGAGATCGTGTCGACCAGCAGCGCGTCACAGAGCACGTTCGACTTGGAGCCCGCGGCGCCCTCGCCGATCTCGATCAGACCACGGTAGGACGTACGGCCGCCACCGCGCGCGACGGACTTCGACACGATGTTGGACGACGTGTTCGGCGCCATGTGGACCATCTTGGCGCCCGCGTCCTGGTGCTGGCCCTCGCCGGCGAAGGCGATGGACAGCGTCTCGCCCTTGGCGTGCTCGCCCATCAGGTAGACGGCCGGGTACTTCATCGTCACCTTGGAGCCGATGTTGCCGTCGACCCACTCCATGGTCGCGCCCTCGTAGGCCACGGCGCGCTTGGTGACCAGGTTGTAGACGTTGTTCGACCAGTTCTGGATGGTCGTGTAGCGGCAGCGGGCGTTCTTCTTGACGATGATCTCGACGACCGCGGAGTGCAGCGAGTCCGACTTGTAGATCGGGGCGGTGCAGCCCTCGACGTAGTGCACGTAGGCACCCTCGTCGACGATGATCAGGGTCCGCTCGAACTGGCCCATGTTCTCCGTGTTGATACGGAAGTAGGCCTGGAGCGGGATCTCCACGTGGACGCCCGGCGGCACGTAGATGAAGGAGCCGCCCGACCACACGGCGGAGTTCAGCGACGCGAACTTGTTGTCGCCGACGGGGATGACGGTCCCGAAGTACTCCTTGAAGAGCTCCGGGTGCTCCTTCAGGGCCGTGTCGGTGTCGAGGAAGATGACGCCCTGCTCCTCCAGGTCCTCACGGATCTGGTGGTAGACGACCTCCGACTCGTACTGCGCGGCGACACCGGCGACGAGGCGGTTCTTCTCGGCCTCGGGGATGCCCAGCTTGTCGTACGTGTTCTTGATGTCCTCGGGCAGGTCCTCCCAGGAGGCCGCCTGCTTCTCCGTGGAGCGTACGAAGTACTTGATGTTGTCGAAGTCGATCCCCGACAGGTCCGAGCCCCAGTTCGGCATGGGCTTCTTCTCGAACAGGCGCAGGCCCTTGAGACGGAGCTTGGTCATCCACTCCGGCTCGTTCTTCTTGGAGGAGATGTCCCGGACGACGTCCTCGTTGATACCGCGCTTGGCAGAGGCGCCGGCCGTGTCGGAGTCGGCCCAGCCGTATTCGTACTTGCCCAGACCCTCGAGCTCAGGGTGGGCAGTCTCCGTGGGGAGTGTCATGCGGGGTTCCTCCCGGCCGTGCTTGCAGATGCGTTGTGGGAAATCTTGGGGATGAACGTCGTGCAGACGCCGTCGCCGTGCGCGATGGTGGCGAGCCGCTGTACGTGTGTACCGAGCAACTCGGCGAAAAATTCCGTCTCCGCCTCGCACAGCTGCGGGAACTGCTCGGCGACGTGGGCGACCGGGCAGTGGTGCTGGCAGAGCTGCTCACCCTTCTGCGGGTGGGGCGCACTGCGCGCCGTAGCAGCGTACCCGTCCGCGCTCAGCGCCTTGGCCAGCGCTTGTGTCCGCTGCTCGGGCGCGGCGGCCTCGACCGCCTCGCGGTACGCGCCCGCCTGTGCGGCGATCCTGGCGCGGGCGAAGGCGGCGATCGCCTCGTTGCCGCCCTCGCGGTCGGCGATCCAGCGCAGCGCGTCCGCCGCGAGCTTGTCGTACGACTGGTCGAAGGCGTCCCGGCCGCAGTCGGTCAGGGCGAACACCTTGGCCGGCCGGCCGCGGGTGCGCGCGCCGTAGACCCGCTGCTCGCGCGCCTCCACGACACCGTCGCCCGCGAGGGCGTCGAGGTGCCGGCGCACGGCCGCCTGGGTGAGACCCAGCCGCTCGGCGAGCTCGGCGACGGTCGACGGGCCGTGGTCCAGGATGGACCGCGCGACTCGGTTGCGGGTGGACCGCTCCCCGGTCGCGAGCTCCTCCTGAGGGGACCCCGTGGGGGCCTCCCGAGCCTCGCCGACGTTTTTCACAACGCCATTGTTGCGTAATTCATCGGGGCCGGGCAAGCGGCGTCCGGCCACACCGAAGGTGCCCTGCGTCACTTAGGTAAAGCTAACTTGACCTGCGGAAACGATCTCTGACCGATCAAAACGGTGGCATGCCGAGGCCGCTTCGGGGACACTCCCGAACCATGTCCACACCCCCTCCGACCGGCCCTCTTGTCACCCGGGACACCCTGCGCGCGCAGCTGTCCGAGCTGGGTGTGCGCCCCGGTGAGACCCTCCTCGCGCACTCCTCGCTCAGCTCCCTCGGCTGGGTCAACGGCGGCGCCGTCGCGGTCGTGCAGGGACTGCTCGACGCGCTCGGCCCTCAGGGCACCCTGGTGGTTCCGACGCAGACCGGCGACCTCTCCGACCCGGCGCTGTGGAGCAACCCGCCCGTACCCCCGGACTGGTGGGAGACCATCCGCGCCACGATGCCCGCCTACGACCCCCGGATCACGCCCACCCGCGGGGTCGGCGTCGTCCCGGAGACCGTGCGCACCTGGCCCGGCGCGCTGCGCAGCGCCCATCCGCAGACCTCGTTCGCGGCGGTCGGCCCGCGCGCGGCGGAGGTGATCGAGGGGCACGCGCCCGACTGCCGGCTCGGCGAGCGCAGCCCGCTCGCGAAGCTGGAGGCCATGGGCGCCCGGGTCCTGCTGCTCGGGGCGGGCTACGCCTCCTGCACCAGCTTCCACCTCGCCGAGTACCGGATACCGTCCCCGCGCGTCGCCGTGGGCAGGCCGGGCCCGGACGGCTGGGAGACCGTGACCGAGGTGTCGATCAGCTCGGACCGGTTCGACGAGCTGGGCTACGACTTCGAGCGGGACCGTCCCGTCGTACGCGGAAAGGTCGGGGCGGCCGAGGCGCGGCTGTTCCCGGTGGCGGACGCGGTGGCCTACGCCGAACAGTGGCTGACGGTCCACCGGCCCCGTGAGGAGGAGTTCCTGCACCCTCTCTCTGCTCCGCTCGAGCGGGGGGACCCCCAGGTCTGAGGCCCCGCGCACGTACCTAGACTCTGGAGACATGCGAAGTGAGCCCGTGGTCCAGGTCCAGGCCCTGGTGAAGCGGTACGGCACGAAGACCGCGGTGAACGGGCTCGACCTGGTGGCCCGGGAGGGTGTGACCGCCGTGCTCGGCCCCAACGGGGCGGGCAAGACGACCACGGTCGAGACCTGCGAGGGGTACCGGAAGCCGGACTCCGGCACGGTGCGCGTCCTGGGCCTCGACCCGGTCGGACAGTCGCAGGAGCTGAGGCCCCGCATCGGCGTGATGCTCCAGTCCGGCGGCGTCTACTCGGGCTCCCGCGCCGACGAGATGCTCCGCCACGTGGCCAAGCTGCACGCCCACCCCCTGGACGTGGACGCGCTCATCGAACGCCTCGGGCTCGGCTCCTGCGGCCGTACGACGTACCGGCGGTTGTCGGGCGGACAGCAGCAGCGGCTCGCCCTCGCGATGGCCGTGGTCGGGCGCCCCGAGCTGGTGTTCCTGGACGAGCCGACCGCCGGGCTCGACCCGCAGGCCCGCCGCGCCACCTGGGACCTGGTCCGGGACCTGCGCGACGACGGTGTCTCCGTGATCCTCACCACCCACTACATGGACGAGGCCGAGCAGCTCGCCGACGACGTGGCGATCATCGACGGGGGCCGGGTCATCGCCCAGGGCTCCCCGGAGGAGCTGTGCCGGGGCGGTGCCGAGAACACGCTCCGCTTCTCCGGCCGCCCCGGGCTGGACGTCGGCTCGCTGCTGAAGGCCCTGCCGGCCGACTGCTCGGCCGCCGAGCTGACGCCGGGTTCGTACCGGGTCGTCGGCAAGATCGACCCGCAACTGCTCGCGACGGTCACCTCCTGGTGCGCCCAGCACGGCGTGATGCCGGAGAAGATCTCGGTGGAACGGCACACCCTCGAAGACGTCTTCCTGGAGCTCACGGGTAAGGAGCTGCGTTCGTGACCGCCACCGGCACCTATGCGCCGAAGCCGGGGGCCGCGCCCCTCCCCCGCATGATCGCGGCCCAGGCCGCGCTCGAGACGAAGATGCTGCTGCGCAACGGCGAGCAGCTGCTGCTGACCGTCGTCATCCCGACGCTGCTCCTGGTCCTGTTCAGCACCGTGGACATCGTCGACACGGGCGCCGGCGAGGCCGTCGACTTCCTCGCCCCCGGCATCCTCGCGCTCGCGGTGATGTCGACGGCGTTCACCGGCCAGGCGATCGCGACCGGCTTCGAGCGCCGCTACGGCGTCCTGAAGCGGCTCGCCTCCTCGCCTCTGCCGCGCTGGGGTCTGATGACGGCGAAGACGCTGTCCGTGCTGGTCACCGAGGTGCTCCAGGTGATCCTGCTGACGGTGATCGCCTTCGCGCTCGGCTGGTCGCCGCAGGGCAATCCGTTCGCCGTCCTGCTGCTCCTGGTCCTCGGGACGGCGGCCTTCTCGGGCCTCGGTCTGCTGATGGCCGGGACGCTGAAGGCCGAGGCGACGCTCGCCGCCGCCAACCTGGTGTTCCTGCTGCTACTCGTCGGCGGCGGGGTCATCGTGCCGCTCGACAAGTTCCCCTCCGCCGCGCAGGACCTGCTCGGCCTGCTGCCCATCTCGGCCCTGTCGGACGGCCTGCGGGACGTGCTCCGGCACGGGGCCGGGATGCCCTGGGCCGACCTGGGGATCCTGGGTGTCTGGGCGGTCGTGGGGCTGGCGGCGGCCGGACGGTTCTTCCGCTGGGAGTGAGGCCATGACGGCTGGGAGAAGGCCCATGACGGACCCTCGTGAAAGCGTGCACAAGCAGCGCCCTACGATGGGTCGCGTGCCAAAAGTGACCCCCGCCGAGGCCAGGGCGGCCCTGCGCAACCCCCTCGCCTTCATCGCCGCGCGCTGGACCCCTGAACCCCGGACGGTCCAGCGCGCGGCCCTCTCCGCGATCGTGATGTCGGTGCTCATCGTGGTCACCGGCGGAGCCGTACGGCTGACCGGCTCGGGCCTCGGCTGCCCGACCTGGCCCAAGTGCACCGCGGACTCACTCACCGCGACCAGCGCGATGGGCGTCCACGGCGCCATCGAGTTCGGCAACCGCATGCTGGCGTACGTGCTGAGCGCCGCCGTCGGCTGGGCGATCATCGCCGCGCGCTCCCAGAAGCCGCACCGGCGCAGCCTGACCCGGCTGGGCTGGGCGCAGTTCTGGATCGTGATGAGCAACGGGGTGCTGGGCGGCATCGTGGTGCTGGTCGGGCTCAACCCGTACACGGTCGCGGCCCACTTCGTGGCGACGTCCGCGCTCATCGCGGTGGCCACGGTGATGTGGCAGCGCACCCGTGAGGGCGACGCGCCGCCGCGCCCGCTGGTCGGCAAGGCTGTGCGGCAGCTGGTGTGGTTCCTGGTCGTCGCGGCCGTGCTGCTGATCCTGGTCGGCACGGTGGTCACCGGCGCCGGCCCGCACGCCGGCGACTCCAGCGGGGTCGAGCGGATGCCGGTCGACTGGGAGACGGTGAGCAAGCTGCACGCCGTGCTGGCGTGGATCGTGGTGACGCTGACGTTCGCCCTGTGGTTCGTCCTCAAGGCGGTCGACGCGCCGCGCGACCCGCTGAACCGCACCCGCGAACTGTTCCTGATCCTGCTCGCGCAGGGCGTCATCGGCTACGTCCAGTACTTCACGGACCTGCCAGAGCTCCTGGTCGGCCTGCACATGTTCGGCTCGGCCGTGATGTGGATCTGGGTGCTGCGGGTGGTGCTGTCGCTGCGCGAACGGCCTGAGGTCGTGGCCGACGTGCCCGGTCCCGCGCCCGAGGCCACCCTGACGAAGGCCTAGGCCTGTCGTTTGGATCAGATCGCAGACGCGGGGCCTGGCACGCGCGTCTGCGCTGAAAAGGTGCCGTCGATTCCCTGCGACCTGATCCAAACGAGGCCCTAGTCCAGCCCGTACACCCGGCGCGCGTTCCCCGACGCCAGCATCCCCGCCACCCGTTGCGCGTCGGCCAGGGACCACGCGCCCTCGGCGACCCAGGTGCCGAGCACCCGGCCGAGCGCCTCGCGGAAGAGCCGGGCGCCCACCACGTGCAGCTCGGGCAGCCCCTGGGCGCCGCTGGAGAACAGGATCTTGCCGAACGGGGCCAGCTCCAGGATCTCCGCGAGGACGGTCGCGGCGCGGGCGCCGGTGCGCACCAGGGCGGCGCCGGAGTCGACGTAGACGTGCGGGAAGACGCCGGCCAGGTGGGCGGCGTGCCGGTGGTACGGGTAGCCGTGCAGCAGGACGAGGTCCGTGCCGAGACCGGCCGTGGCCCGTACGAAGTCCGTCAGCAGCACCGGATCCGTACGGTCCATCCGCAGGCCCGGCGCGCCGAGCCCCGCGTGCAGCTGGAGCGGCAGGCCCGAGGCGACGGCGCTCCACAGCAGGTGCCGCAGCAGCACGGGGTCGCTCAGCTCTCCACCGACACCGCGCCCCGCGAGCCAGCGGCCGACGGCCCCCCGCACCTCCCCCGGCCCCGGCGGCTCGGGGGCGAGCGCGAGGCCGTGCCGTACGCCCGCGACCGAGGTGAAGGCGACGGCGTTCCCGGCGGCCGCGTGCACGGACTCGGCGAGGTTCGCGAGGAAGGACTCGACGGTCCCGGAGGTGTCGGCGACCTGCTCGGCGAGCAGCTCCAGCCGTACGATCTCGCGGGCCTCGGCGGCTCCGGCGGAGGCCAGTTCGCCGGGTTCGGTCAGATCACCGGGCAGGCCCGTGTCGACCAGGTACGTCGTGATGCCGCTGCCGCGCAGGAGCCGGCGGGCGGACTCCAGGACACCCAGTTCGCGGCGGCGGGCCAGGTAGCGGGCGGGCGCGCAGTGCGGTTCGAGGCCGAGCAGGGGTGGGCACCAGCGCCGCACGGCGAAGCCGGTCTGGGTGTCGAAAAGGGTGGTGCCGGGGGCGGGTGGGCCCTCCGTGCGGGAGAGGTGGGCCTCGAAGGTGCCGAGGCCCAGCTCTGTGCGGAGCACTCCGTGGCAGTACTGGTCCACTAGGGACGGCGTTTCGATCATCCGGGCTCCCCGGGGTGGACCCTGTTGTTCCTAAGGGTCCTAACGGGTGAACCGGGTTGAGGTCGCGGTTCCGTCGTGGGTGCGTCGGTGTGTTCGGCGGGTGCGGGTCCGTTGTTGTTGCTCGCGCCCACGCGGCGGAGCCGCACACCGACACAGCCCCGCGCCCCTAAGGGGTCAGTCGTTCTTCGGGCCGCCTACTTGGATCCCCGCCATGCGCGACCACTCGTAGCGGCCCGTCTTGACCTTCGCGGCGAACTCGCCGTCGAAGGACTCGTGGCGGGTGATGCCCGCCTTCTCCACGGCCTTCTCGGCGATCTCGTAGGTCGGGGCGACCAGGTCGCCCCAGTTGCCGTCCTCGCCGACCAGGACGATGCGGGCGCCGCGCTCGCCGAGGTAGGCGACCTGGCCCTCGGCGCCGCCGTGGGCCTTGGAGAAGGAGGAGATCTGCTTGGCCAGCCGGGCCACCTTGCGCTCGGCCTTCGGGTCAACCTGCTGCGTCTCTGCCATGACCAGGATGCTACTCACGAGTAGATCGACTGGCGAGAGCAGGGCCCTGTGACGTACGTCAGCGCAGGAAGGGGTCGACCGCGACGGCCACGAACAGCAGCGAGACGTAGGTGATCGACCAGTGGAACAGGCGCATCTCCTTCAGCTTCGCGCCCGTCACCTCCGCCTTGGCGCGGTTCTGCAGGCCGTGCGCCTCCCAGAGCCAGAAGCCGCCCGCCAGCAGGGCGACCGCCGTGTAGAACCAGCCGGTGTAGCCGAGCGGGGTCAGCAGAAGCGAGACGGCCACCATGACCCAGCTGTAGATCACGATCTGCTTGGCGACGACCTTGTTGGAGGCGACCACCGGCAGCATCGGCACGCCCACGCGCGCGTAGTCCTCCCTGACCTTCATGGACAGCGGCCAGTAGTGCGGCGGCGTCCAGAAGAACATGACGAGGAACAGGATGATCGGCGCCCACGACATCGAGTTCGTGACCGAGGACCAGCCGATCAGCACCGGCAGGCAGCCGGCGATGCCGCCCCACACGATGTTCTGCGAGGTACGGCGCTTGAGGATCATCGTGTAGACGACGACGTAGAAGAGGAGCGCGCCGAGGGAGAGCCAGGCGCTCAGCCAGTTCACCGTGAGGCCGAACAGCAGTGTCGAGGCGACGGCCAGGGTGATGCCGAAGACGAGGCACTCGCGCGGGCTGACCATGCCGGTGACCAGCGGCCGCTGCGAGGTGCGGTCCATCAGCGCGTCGATGTCGCGGTCGATGTACATGTTGAGCGCGTTGGCGCCGCCCGCGGACATGTAACCGCCGACGCAGGTCAGCAGCACCAGCGTCAGGTCGGGCACGCCCTGCTGCGCCAGGAACATCACCGGAACCGTCGTGATCAGCAACAGTTCGATGATCCGTGGCTTGGTGAGAGCCACGAACGCCTTGACACGGGCCCCGAACGGCCGGTGGGCCGGGCTCTGGTCCGCCCCGAGCATCCCCGCTGGACGGGATTCAACGGCCGTCACGCACACCCCTACAGAGACATCCCAGCAAGCCTCACCCGTGTGAAGTACCGGTAAAGGCTCGCGCGTACCACGCCACTTTAGACGTTGCCCAGAGTCGGACATTCGCGGGGGTCGGGTCGTGTTGGAGGGCGGCTCCCGAAGGGCGCGTGGCAGCTCGATTGAGCACCCGGATGAGCGGCTCCGTATTCACCTGTCGAAGGGGATACAGCCCAGTCAGGGGGCGGATCCAAACGTGTCCCGGCACTCTGGAGTGACTCGAAAGAACGCACGTCCCACGGGGGTAGGCTCGGCTGCGGCCGGTGGACGCCCCGATACACCGGCATCCGACATGTGGAGAGGAGCCCTGACCCAGGGTGAGCACCAAGCCGACCACAACAGACCTCGAGTGGACCGAGTTGGACCAGCGGGCCGTTGACACCGCGCGTGTCCTGGCCGCCGATGCCGTACAGAAGGTCGGTAACGGCCATCCGGGTACGGCGATGAGCCTCGCGCCTGCCGCCTACACCCTCTTCCAGAAGGTGATGCGGCACGACCCGGCGGACGCCGACTGGGTCGGGCGGGACCGCTTCGTGCTGTCCGCCGGCCACTCGTCCCTGACCCTCTACACCCAGCTGTACCTGGCCGGTTTCGGCCTGGAGCTGGACGATCTGAAGTCCTTCCGCACCTGGGGTTCGAAGACGCCGGGCCACCCCGAGTACGGGCACACGACCGGTGTGGAGACGACGACCGGCCCGCTCGGGCAGGGTGTCGCCAACGCGGTGGGCATGGCGATGGCCGCCCGCTACGAGCGCGGTCTGTTCGACCCGGAGGCCCCCGAGGGCGAGTCCCCCTTCGATCACTTCATCTACTGCATCGCCGGTGACGGCTGCCTCCAGGAGGGCATCTCCGCCGAGGCCTCGTCGCTGGCGGGCCACCAGAAGCTGGGCAACCTGATCCTGCTGTGGGACGACAACCACATCTCGATCGAGGGCGACACCGAGACGGCCGTCTCCGAGGACACCGCCAAGCGCTACGAGGCCTACGGCTGGCACGTGCAGCGGGTCGAGCCGCAGGAGAACGGCGACCTGGACCCGGCCGCGATCTACGCGGCGATCCAGAAGGCCAAGGCCGTCACGGACCGGCCGTCGTTCATCGCGATGCGCTCGATCATCGCCTGGCCGGCCCCGAACGCGCAGAACACCGAGGCCGCGCACGGCTCGGCGCTGGGCGAGGACGAGGTCGCCGCGACCAAGCGGGTGCTGGGCTTCGACCCGGAGCAGAGCTTCGGGGTCGCCGACGAGGTCATCACGCACACCCGCAAGGCGCTGGAGCGGGGCCAGGCGGCCCGTGCGGTGTGGGAGAAGGCGTACCAGCAGTGGCGGGACAACAACCCCGAGCGCGCCGCCGAGTACGACCGGATCGCCAAGGGTGAGCTGCCCACCGGCTGGGAGGAGAAGATCCCGGTCTTCGAGGTCGGCAAGGGCGTGGCCACGCGTGCCGCCTCCGGCAAGATCCTCCAGGCGCTCGGCGCGGTCGTTCCCGAGCTGTGGGGCGGCTCGGCCGACCTGGCCGGCTCCAACAACACCACGATCGACAAGACCAGCTCCTTCCTCCCGGCGGACAACCCGCTGCCGGAGGCGGACCCGTACGGCCGCACGATCCACTTCGGTATCCGCGAGCACGCGATGGCCGCCGAGATGAACGGCATCGCGCTGCACGGCAACACCCGGATCTACGGCGGCACGTTCCTGGTCTTCTCCGACTACATGCGCAACGCGGTGCGGCTGTCGGCGCTGATGCACCTGCCTGTGACGTACGTGTGGACGCACGACTCCATCGGCCTGGGCGAGGACGGCCCGACGCACCAGCCGGTCGAGCACCTGGCCGCGCTGCGCGCGATCCCGGGCCTGAACATCGTGCGCCCGGCGGACGCCAACGAGACCGCCATCGCCTGGCGCGAGATCCTCAAGCGCTGGACGAAGGAGTTCGGCAAGGGCCAGCCGCACGGCTTGGCGCTGACCCGTCAGGGCGTGCCGACCTACGAGCCCAACGACGATGCCGCCAAGGGCGGTTACGTCCTGTTCGAGGCCGACGGCGGCGAGCCCGACGTCATCCTCATCGCCACCGGCTCGGAGGTGCACGTCGCCGTCGAGGCGCGCGAGCAGCTCCAGGGCGCCGGCGTGCCCACCCGCGTGGTGTCCATGCCGTCGGTCGAGTGGTTCGAGCAGCAGGACCAGGGGTACCGGGACAGCGTTCTGCCGCCGTCCGTCAAGGCGCGTGTCGCGGTGGAGGCGGGGATCGGCCTGACGTGGCACAAGTACGTCGGGGACGCCGGCCGCATCGTTTCCCTGGAGCACTTCGGTGCTTCGGCCGACGGCAAGGTCCTTTTCCGCGAGTTCGGCTTCACTGCCGAGAACGTGGCCGCCGCCGCGCGGGAATCGATCGCCGCAGCTCAGCGCTGACGCTCATATACGACACGTAGGAGATGGAATTTCCATGACAGACGCACTGAAGCGCCTCTCCGAGGAGGGCGTCGCGATCTGGCTGGACGACCTGTCCCGCAAGCGGATCACGTCCGGCAACCTCGCCGAGCTCCTCGACCAGCAGCACGTCGTGGGCGTCACCACCAACCCGTCGATCTTCCAGAAGGCGATCTCGCAGGGTGACGGTTACGACACGCAGCTGACCGACCTCGCCGCCCGCAAGGTCACCGTCGAAGAGGCCATCCGCATGATCACGACGGCGGACGTCCGCGACGCCGCCGATGTCCTGCGCCCCGTCTTCGACGCCACCGGCGGCAAGGACGGCCGGGTCTCGATCGAGGTCGACCCCCGCCTGGCGCACAACACGCGGGCGACGGTCGCCGAGGCCAAGCAGCTCGCGTGGCTGGTGGACCGGCCCAACACCCTCATCAAGATCCCGGCGACCGAGGCGGGTATCCCGGCCATCGCCGAGACCATCGGCCTGGGCATCAGCGTCAACGTCACGCTGATCTTCTCGCTGGAGCGCTACCGCCTGGTCATGGACGCGTTCCTGACCGGCCTGGAGAAGGCCAAGGAGCGCGGCCTGGACCTGTCGCAGATCCACTCGGTGGCGTCGTTCTTCGTCTCCCGCGTGGACACCGAGATCGACAAGCGGATCGACGCGCTCGGCACCGACGAGGCCAAGGCGCTGCGCGGCAAGGCCGCCATCGCCAACGCCCGTCTGGCCTACCAGGCGTACGAGGAGGTCTTCTCCTCGGACCGCTGGAACGCCCTGGAGAAGGCGGGCGCCAACAAGCAGCGTCCGCTGTGGGCGTCCACCGGCGTGAAGGACAAGGCGTACAAGGACACCATGTACGTCACCGAGCTGGTCGCGCCGAACACGGTGAACACCATGCCGGAGGCGACCCTGTTCGCCACCGAGGAGCACGGCGAGATCACCGGCAACACCGTCGCCGGCACGTACGAGCAGGCCCGCGCCGACCTCGACGCCGTCGAGAAGCTCGGGATCAAGTACGACGACGTGGTCCGGCTGCTGGAGGAGGAGGGCGTCGAGAAGTTCGAGGCGTCCTGGACCGACCTGCTGAAGTCGACCGAGGCCGAGCTCAAGCGCCTCGCCCCTTCGGAGGGCTGAACAGGTGTCGAGCAGCAACCCGCTGCGTGACCCCGCGGACCGACGGCTCCCGCGTATCGCGGGGCCGTCGGGCCTGGTCATCTTCGGCGTCACGGGCGACCTGTCCCGCAAGAAGCTCATGCCCGCCGTGTACGACCTCGCCAACCGGGGTCTGCTGCCGCCGGGCTTCTCGCTGGTGGGCTTCGCCCGCCGCGAGTGGGCGCACGAGGACTTCGCCCAGGAGGTCCACGACGCGGTCAAGGAACACGCCCGCACGCCCTTCCGCGAGGAAGTCTGGCAGCAGCTCATCCAGGGCATGCGCTTCGTGCAGGGCACGTTCGACGACGACGACGCGTTCGAGCGGCTGCGCTCCACGATCGAGGAACTCGACAAGGCACAGGGCACGGGCGGCAACTTCGCCTTCTACCTGTCCGTGCCGCCGAAGTCCTTCCCGGTGGTCATCCAGCAGCTGAAGAAGCACGGGCTGGCCGACCAGAAGGGCGGCTCCTGGCGGCGCGCGGTCATCGAGAAGCCGTTCGGGCACGACCTGAGGTCGGCCGAGGAGCTCAACAAGGTCGTCCACGAGGTCTTCGCCCCGGACCAGGTCTTCCGCATCGACCACTACCTGGGCAAGGAGACCGTCCAGAACATCCTGGCGCTGCGCTTCGCCAACACGATGTTCGAGCCGATCTGGAACCGGTCCCTCGTCGACCACGTGCAGATCACGATGGCCGAGGACATCGGCATCGGCGGCCGGGCCGGGTACTACGACGGTATCGGCGCCGCCCGTGACGTCATCCAGAACCACCTGCTCCAGCTCCTGGCGCTCACCGCCATGGAGGAGCCGGCCTCCTTCGACGCGGACGCGCTGGCCGCCGAGAAGACCAAGGTGCTCGGCGCGGTGAAGCTGCCCAAGGACATGGGCCGGGACACCGTGCGCGGCCAGTACGCGGCCGGGTGGCAGGGCGGCACGAAGGTGCGCGGCTATCTGGAGGAGGACGGCATCAACGCCTCCTCGAAGACCGACACCTACGCCGCCATCAAGCTGGAGATCGACAACCGCCGCTGGGCGGGCGTCCCCTTCTATCTGCGCACCGGCAAGCGCCTGGGCCGCCGCGTCACGGAGATCGCGGTCGTCTTCCAGCGGGCCCCGCACTCCCCCTTCGACACGACGGCCACCGAGGAGCTGGGCTCCAACGCGATCGTCATCCGCGTCCAGCCGGACGAGGGCGTCACGGTCCGCTTCGGCTCGAAGGTCCCCGGCACGTCGATGGAGATCCGGGACGTGTCGATGGACTTCGCGTACGGCGAGTCCTTCACGGAGTCCAGCCCGGAGGCGTACGAGCGTCTCATCCTGGACGTCCTCCTCGGAGACTCGAACCTCTTCCCGCGTACCGAGGAGGTCGAGCTGTCCTGGAAGATCCTCGACCCGATCGAGGAGTACTGGGACACCAACGGCAAACCCGCCCAGTACCCGGCCGGTACCTGGGGGCCCGTCGAGGCGGACGAAATGCTCGAGCGACACGGACGGAGCTGGCGCCGGCCATGAAGACAGACCTCACGGACACCACGGCCAGCAAGATCAACAAGGCGCTGGTGCAGGGCCGCCGGGCGATCGGCACCCCGGCGGTCGGGATGGTGCTCACGCTGGTCATCGTGACGGACGAGGAGAACGCCTACGACGCGCTGAAGGCCGCGAGCGACGCCTCGCACGAGCATCCCTCGCGCACCCTCGTGGTCATCAAGCGCGTCTCCCGCTCGCCCCGCGACCGTACGCAGTCCCGCCTCGACGCGGAGGTCCGGGTGGGCGCGGAGGCCGGCACCGGCGAGACGGTGGTGCTCCGGCTGTACGGCGAGGTCGCCGACCACGCCCAGTCGGTGGTGCTGCCGCTGCTGTTGCCGGACGCCCCGGTGGTGGTGTGGTGGCCGGTGAACGCGCCGCTCGACCCGGCGAAGGACCCGCTCGGTGCCCTCGCCCAGCGCCGCGTCACCGACACCTACGCCTCCGAGCAGCCGGTACGGGACCTGGCCACCCGGTCCGGGACCTACACCCCCGGCGACACGGACCTGTCCTGGACCCGCATCACGCCCTGGCGTTCCATGCTGGCGGCCGCCCTCGACCAGGTCACCTGCGAGGTCAGGGCCGTCGAGGTGGAGGGCGAGGAGTTCAACCCGAGCTGTGAGCTGCTGGCGATGTGGCTCGCGGACCGGCTGGACGTCCCCGTGAAGCGGTCGCTGTCCGGCGGCCCCGGTCTGACGGCGGTCCGCATGGACACCAGCTGCGGCGCGATCACCCTGGACCGTGCCGACGGGTCCCTCGCGACCCTCTCCATCGAGGGCCAGCCGGCCCGTGGTGTGGCGCTCAAGCGCCGGGAGACGGCCGAACTGATCGCGGAGGAGCTGCGGCGGCTGGACCCGGACGACACGTACGCGTCGGCGCTGCGGTACGGGGTGGACCGGCTGACGGCGTCCTGGCCGGCTCCGGCGCCGCGGGCCTCTGCCGAGGGACCGGTGGCCAAAGGGGAGCCCAAAAGTGGAGGCCGAGAGCGATTCGCCCTCCCCGCTCCCGTCGAAACGGCTGCGAAAGCTCCCGCTGCGGAAGCGACGGCGCAGGCACCGGTGAAGCAGGAACCGCCCAGGTTGGAACCGGTAAGGAAGGCACCGACGAAGTGAGTACGGCACCGCAGCTGGTCGTCCACCGTGACAAGGAGCTGATGGCCCAGGCCGCGGCGGCCCGGCTGATCACGAGGATCGTGGACGCGCAGGCCTCCCGGGGTTCGGCGTCCGTGGTCCTGACGGGCGGCCGCAACGGCAACGGCCTGCTGGCCGCCCTGGCCGCGGCGCCCGCCCGGGACGCCGTCGACTGGAGCCGGCTCGACCTCTGGTGGGGCGACGAGCGGTTCCTGCCCGAGGGCGACCCGGACCGTAACGTCACGCAGGCGCGGGAGGCACTGCTCGACTCGGTGCCGCTCGATCCGAAGCGGGTGCACGCGATGCCCGCGTCGGACGGCCCGTACGGCACCGACGTGGACGCGGCGGCGGCCGCGTACGCGGAGGAACTGGCGCGGGCGGCGGGCCCGGAGAACCACGGGCCCGTGCCGACGTTCGACGTCCTGATGCTGGGGGTCGGGCCGGACACGCATGTGGCGTCGCTGTTCCCGGAGTTGCCGGCGGTCCGGGAGACCGACCGCACGGTGGTCGGCGTCCACGGCGCGCCGAAGCCGCCGCCGACCCGGGTGACGCTGACGCTGCCGGCGATCCGTTCGGCCCGGGAGGTGTGGCTCCTGGCCGCGGGCGAGGACAAGGCCCAGGCCGCGGCGATCGCCCTCTCCGGCGCGGGGGAGATCCAGGCACCGGCGGCGGGAGCGTACGGCCGCAGCCGGACGCTGTGGCTGCTGGACGCGGCGGCGGCTTCGCAACTGCCGCGGTCGCTGTATCCGCCGGCTTCGGCCTGAGGTACCAGGGGGCTCCGCCCCCTGGACTCCCGTGCCTTCGCCCCCCAGTTGTCCCTGTCAAGGGCAGTTTCGGGTGGTGGGTGGGCATAGGCGGGGGTCCAGGGGGCGGAGCCACCTGGTATCGCGAACAGGCAGCGGCTACTTGACCGACCCCGCCATCACGCCCTGCACAAAGTGCCTCTGGAACGCGAAGAACACGACGACAGGCACGACCAGGGACACGAACGCCCCGGGCGCCAGAACATCGATGTTGCTCCCGAACTGCCGTATCTGCGATTGCAGTTCCACCGTCAGCGGCTGCGAGGAACTGTCGGCGAACAGCAGCGCCACCAGCATGTCGTTCCACACCCACAGGAACTGGAAGATGGCCAGGGAGGCGATCGCCGGCCGCCCCACCGGCAGCACGAGCCGCGTGAAGATACGCCATTCGCTGCCGCCGTCCATCCGCGCGGCCTCCAGCATCTCCTTCGGCATCTCGGCGAAGTAGTTCCGCAGCAGGAACACCGCGAACGGCAGGCCGTAGGCCACGTGGAAGAGGACGACCCCGGGGATCGTGCCGAACAGCCCCAGCTGCCCGAAGAGTTTGGCGACCGGCAGCAGCCCGATCTGCACGGGCACCACCAGCAGCGCGACCACGACGAGGAAGATCGTCTCCCGCCCGAGGAAGTCCAGCCACGCGAAGGCGTATCCCGCGAGCGCCGCGATCACCACGACCAGCACCGTCGTAGGCACCGATATCAGCACCGTGTTCCAGAACGCCTGCGTGATGCCCGAGTGCTGCAGCAGCGAGGAGTAGTTGTCGAAGGACAGCTGCCCGGGGCTGGTGAACACCGTCCACCAGCCGCCCTTGGCCGTGTCCTCGGCGGACCGCAGCGAGGACAGGAACAGCCCGGCCAGCGGCGTCATCCACACCAGGCCGACCACCACGAGGAAGGCCTGGACGACTCCGTTGCCCAACCCGCGCCGAACCGCGTTCATCGCTGACTCCTTCGGAAACGGCGGACGTTGAACACCATGGCCGGAACCACCAGCAGCAGGAGCAGCACACCGAGCGCGCTGCCGAGCCCCTGGTTGTTGCCGCCGCCGAACGACACCAGCCACATCTGGGTCGCGAGCACGGTCGCGTCCTCCTGCACCGGCCCGGGGGCGATGATGTAGACGAGGTCGAAGACCTTCATCACGTTGATGACGAGGGTGATGAACACGACCGTCAGCACCGGTGCCAGCAGCGGAACCGTGATCCGCCGGAAGATCTGCCACTCGTTCGCGCCGTCCATCCGCGCCGCCTCCAGCGCGTCCCGCGGCAGCGTCGACAGGCCCGCCCCGATCAGCACCATCGCGAAGCCGGTCCAGATCCACAGGTACGCGCCGATGATCGCCGGTGTGACGAGCGCCGGTCCGAGCCAGGAGACGCCCTCGTAGGGCGGGGCGAAGTTGGACGCCGGCAGCTTCACCGCGTACGAGCCCGGTGCGAGTCCCTCGAAGCGGAAGGAGCCGTCGGACGCGGTGGTCGCCGTGGCGACGGGCTTGCCGTCGCGCACCGCCTCGACCTTCATCTGAGGCAGTCCGCTCTCCCGCCGGTCGACCTTGCCCTGCTCCCCTCCCCCGCCGGGCGTGAAGTCCAGGTAGACCACGCCGCGCAGTTCGTCGGGGGCGGCCTTCTGCCCCGCCGCCGCGTACGCGGGCCGCGTCCCGCCGGGCAGGTCGCCGGGCAGCACGCCGACCAGGCCCAGCGTCACCGCGTCGCCCGGGGACATGCTCTTACTCGTGCGGTACGAGCCGTCCTTGTCCTTCGTCAGGCCCTGTCCATCGCGCGCCCGGGCCGTCGGGTACGAGGACTGCGCCTCGAAGGCGTCGTGGACGGAGACGACCGCGGCGTTCAGGACGCCCTTGTCCGGGTCCTCGTCGTAGGCGAGCCGGAAGATGATGCCGGCGGCGAGGAAGGAGACCGCCATCGGCATGAAGAGGAGCAGCTTGAAGGCGGTGGCCCAGCGGACCTTCTCCACCAGGACGGCCAGGATCAGTCCGAGGCCGGTCAGCAGGGTCGGGGCCACGACGACCCAGATGGCCGTGTTGCGGACGGCCGTGAGGGTCGCCGGGTCGCGGAACATCTCGGCGTAGTTCTCGCCGCCGACGAAGGTCGTCCCGGAGGCGTCGAAGAAGCTGCGGCCGACGCTGAACAGCACGGGGTAGACGACGAGCGCGCCGAGCAGCAGCAGCGCGGGCAGCACGAACAGCAGGGCGACGATCTTCCCGCGCCGGCGCAGCCGCCGTGTGCGGTCGGCGACCGTGACGGGCGGTGGGGGGTTCGTCTCTTTGACGAGGGTCGCTGTCATGGCGGATCAGTCCTGGTACGCCTTGGCCGCCGCGGCCTCCAGCTTCGCAGCGGTGCCCTTCGGGTCCGACGGGTCGCGCAGGAAGTCCTGGAGCAGCTTCCACTCGCCGGTGCCCTTGGTGCCGCCGAAGGACGCCGGGGCCTGGTCGGACATGTCGAAGCGGACCGAGTCCCCGGCGTCGACGAGGGACTTGGCGGTGGCGCGGGTGACGTCGTCGCCGTAGGAGGCGAGGTCGAGCTTCTTGTTCGGGGAGAGGAAGCCGCCCGCCTCCGCCCACACGGCCGAGGCCTTGGGGGTCGCCAGGAACTCCAGGAGGGCCTGGGCGGCCTTCTGGTTCTTGCCGTCCTTGAGGACGACGGCCGCATCACCGCCGCTGACGACCGGCGCCTCCCCACCGGCGACCGCCGGGAACGGGAAGAAGTTCGCGTCCTCGCCGACCTTCTTGCCGAACTGGTCCTTGGCGACACCGGCGACGAAGTCGCCCTCGTAGACCATGCCGGCCTCGGGCTCGGGTCCGAAGACCTTCTCCACCGAGCCGGGGAAGTCGGTGTTCAGGGCGCCCTTCTGGCCGCCGGCGATGAGCTGCTTGTCCTTGAAGAGCTTGCCGAGCGTGGTGAGGGCATCGACGACCGACGCGTCGGTCCACTTCAGCTTGTGCGCGGCGAGGGCGTCGTACTTCTCGGGCCCGGCCTGGGAGAGGTAGACGTTCTCGAACCAGTCGGTGAGGGTCCAGCCGTCCTGGCCGGCGACGGAGAACGCGGCGAGACCGGAGTCGGACACGGTCTGCCCGGCCTTGAGCATCTCGTCGTACGTCTTCGGCGGCTTGACCCCGGCCTGGGCGAGGGCGTCGGGGCTGTACCAGACGGTCGACTTGTGCGCGGCCTTGAAGTACAGGCCGTAGAGGGTGCCGTCGACGCTGCCGTACTCCTTCCACACGGGGGCGTAGTCGGCGTCCACGGACTGCTCGGTCTTCTTCGACAGCGGCTTGAGCCAGCCCTTCTGCGCGAACTGCTTGAGCACGCCGACCTGCGGGACCATCACGACGTCGGGGGCGTTGCCGCCCTCGATCTTGCTGCCGACGACGGTGGAGACGTTGTCGCCGGTGGACACGAACTGCGTCTTGGCGCCGGTCTTCTCGGTGAAGGCGTCCAGCACCTTCTGGAAGTTCTTCTGCTCGGTGCCGGACCAGACACCGGCCACGGTGATCGTCTGGCCGTCGAGCGCCTTGTCGCCGCCGCCGGCCGCGACGGGGCCGCCGCCGCAGGCGGTCGCGCCGAGCGCCAGGACGAGGGCGGTGCAGCCGGTGATGAGGGTGGTACGTCGTCGCATCATCGTTGATGTCCCTTCGGGGAGTTGACTTGCGGGGCGTTCAGGAACGGATCCACCAGGCGGCCGTCGAGCCGGAGAGCACTCCGGGCGCGCAGGGGCCGCTGGCGAGCAGGGGGGTGCCGGAGACCGGCGCGGGGGTGGGGGCCGTACCGAAGTTGACGGCGCACACCAGGTCGTCACCGCGGGTGAAGGCCAGGACGCCGGGCGGGGAGTCCAGCCAGCGCAGTGTGCCCTCGCCCAACTGAGGCAGGGCGGCGCGCAGTTGGAGGCCGTCGCGGTACAGGTGCCAGAAGGAGCGGGTGTCGGCGAGGGCCCGGTCGGTGGCGTACTCGGCGAAGTACTCCGGCTGGGGCAGCCACGGCTTGGCGCTCTCCACGCCCGGGGTGAAGCCGAACGGCGAGGCCTGCCCCGACCAGGGCAGCGGCACCCGGCAGCCGTCGCGGATGCGGGCCCGGCTGCCGGTGCGGCGGAAGATCGGGTCGGTGAGCACGTCGTCGGGCAGGTCCACGACCTCGGGCAGGCCGAGCTCCTCGCCCTGGTAGATGTAGGCGGCTCCGGGCAGCGCCAGCATCAGCAGCGCGGCGGCGCGGGCGCGGGCGGCGCCGAGGCCGCTGGCCTCGGTGGCGGGTTCGCCGTAGCGGGTGACGGTGCGGACCTGGTCGTGGTTGTTGAGGACCCAGGTGACGGTCGAGCCGGTGCCGGCGATGTCCTGCATGGCCTCGGAGATGACCTTCTGGAAGGCGTCCGGGTCCCAGGGGGCGCTGAGCAGGTCGAAGAAGAAGGCCTGGTGCAGTTCGTCGGGGCGGACGTACTGGGCGTGCTCGCGGGCGGTCGGGACGGAGACCTCGCCGACGAGCAGGCGCTCGAAGCCGTCGCGCTCGGTGTACTCCTCGCACATGGAGCGCCAGCGCCGCCACACGTCGTGGACCTCGGGCTGGTTCCAGGCGAGCGGGTTGACCGAGTCGCGGGTGCGGGCGTCGGCCTCCGGGTCGTCGGAGTCGGGCAGCTCCGGGTGCTTGAAGAGTCCGGCGGCGACGTCGATGCGGAAGCCGTCGATGCCCCGGTCCAGCCAGAAGCGGAGGATGCGGTCGAACTCGGCGGCGATCTCGGGGTTGCGCCAGTTCCAGTCGGGCTGCTCGGGCGCGAACATGTGCAGGTACCACTGGCCGGGCCGTCCGTCCGGCTCGGTCACGCGGCTCCAGGCGGGTCCGCCGAACATGGAGTGCCAGTTGTTGGGCGGCTCGGACCCGTCCGGGCCGCGACCGTCGGCGAAGTGGAAGCGGGCCCGGGCGGGGCTGCCGGGCGGGGCCGCGAGCGCCTCACGGAACCAGGGGTGCTCGCTGGAGCAGTGGTTCGGGACGATGTCGAGCAGCACCTTGATGCCGAGCCGCCGCGCGGCCCCCACCAGCAGGTCGAACTCGGCGAGGTCGCCGAAGAGCGGGTCGACGTCGCAGTAGTCGGCCACGTCGTAGCCGTGGTCGTGCTGCGGCGAGGGATAGAAGGGGCTCAGCCAGATCCCGTCGACGCCGAGCTTCTTCAGGTACGGCAGCCCGGCCCGGACTCCGGCGAGATCGCCGACGCCGTCACCGGTGCTGTCCAGGAAGCTGCGGACGTACACCTGATAGATCACTGCGTCACGCCACCAGTGGTGCCTGTTCAACCCATCGACCTGTCTCTGAGGAGGGCAGCGGTTATGCATGCATGTTAAGTAGGCGTGTCGAGAGGGTGTCAATGAAAAGGCAGAAGCTACCGGGGAGTTGATATGGCAGAATCAGGTATCTTTCGGACATACCTCAGCTAGATGAGACGTCCGCGTTACCTAACAAGTAAGTAGAAGTTCTACCGACGTGAGATGAGGGCGAGCTCCCGCGCCAGACGGCGTACCGCCGCCGTGGGCGTCTCGTGCCCGGCCATCGCGTCGTGCACGACCGCCTGCACCACCAGACTGACCTGGTCGTACCGCGGGCTCTTGGGGCGCGGCTCGGCCGTGCGCACGCTCTCGCGCAGGGTCGGCAGGTAGGGGAACCTGCGGATGAGCGCGGGATCCTCGTAGAGATCGGCCCGGACGGGCGGCAGCGCGCCGCGCGTGAGGACCTGGCGCTGGACGCGCTCGCTGGTGAGGTACGCGATCAGCCGGGCGGCCGAGTCGGGGTGCCGCGCGTGGGCGCTGACGGCCAGGTTGGAGCCGCCGAGGACACTCGTCCCCGGCCCGTCCGGTCCCGGCAGGGGTACGGCGCCGACCTTTCCGGCGACCTCGGAGCCAGGGGCGGAGGCGCCGACGTAGGCGTACGGCCAGTTCCGCAGGAAGAGCAGTCGGCCGTCCTGGAAGGCCTGCTTGGACTCCTCCTCCTTGTACGTCAGCGCTTCCTTCGGGATCCAGCCCTCGCGTACCCCGCGCGCCAGGAAGCCGATGCCCTCGCGGGCCGCCGCCGAGTCGACGGTGACGCGCTCGCCCTCGTCGCCGAGGATCGATCCGCCCGCCGAGTAGACGGCCTCGGCCGCGTTGACGGTGAGGCCCTCGTACGGCAGGAACTGCCCGGCGTAGCCGTCGAGGCCGTACTTCGGCGCGATGGTCTTCGCGTACCGCTCCAGCTCCGCCCAGGTGCGCGGCGGCTGCACGCCCTCCTTCGCGAGGACGTCCTTGCGGTAGAGGAGCAGGCCGGCGTTGGTGACGTACGGGACGGCGTAGAGCTGTCCGTCGTAGGTCGCCGTGTCCACGACCGGCGGGAGGAAGGTCTTCAGCGGGAACCGGTCGCGGGGCAGCGGCCGGATCCAGCCCGCCGCGGCGAACTCCGAGGTCCAGTTGACGTCGATGTTGAGCACGTCGAACCGGCTGCGGTCGCCGTCGCGCAGGTCGGTGGCCATCTGGGCCCGGGTCTCGTCGGCGGAGTCCGGCAGCTCGACGAGGGTCACCTTTTCGCCGGGGTGGGTGCGGTTCCAGCCCTCCAACAGGGGACCGAGGTAGCCGGTAAGGTCTCCGGCGGTGGCGAGGGTGAGCGGTCCGCGGCCGCCGCCGGCAGGCTCACCCGCCTGCGCTCCGGCGGCAACGTAACCGGTCAGGACCACGACGAGAACGAGAAGGCCCCTACCCGCGGCATGGATCCACCGCATAGGTTCCTCCCTGTACACCGGCGACGGGCGCCCTCGCCCGGAACAGAGGCCATGTATACCTGTTAGGTATGGGCGATACTAGGGCCTGGAGCACATTGGACCGGACAGGAGGACTGCACGCGTGCGCCTGCCCCTCCTGGCCCTCCTCGCCCGCGGACCCGCCCACGGCTACGAGCTCAAGCAGGACCTTGAGCAACTGCTGGGCTCCGCGTACCCTCAGCCGAATGTCGGCCAGATCTATGTGACCCTCGGCCGCCTCGAGAAGTCGGGACTGATCGAGGGCGAGGACGTGGCGCAGTCCAGCCGGCCCAACAAAAAGGTCTACCACCTCACCGACGCCGGGCGGGAGGCGCTGCGCGCCTGGTTCGAGGAGCCCGAGGACGAGCCGCGGGTACGGGACGAGTTCTTCATGAAGCTGGCGCTCGCCCCGCAGAGCGGTCTCGCCGACCAGATCTCCCTGATCAACCAGCAGCGGCGCCAGTACCTGAACACCATGCGGCAGCTGTCGAGGCTGGCCGCCGCCGAAGACCGCGACAACCGCATCGCCCACCTGCTGATCGAGGGCGCGATGCTGCACCTGCAAGCCGATCTCGACTGGCTGGAGCGGTGCCAGGAAGAGCTGGAGGAGCTGGAGTGAGCGACGACCGTCCCGCTCCTGTGCTGCGCGCCGAGGGGCTGGTGAAGACGCACCACGGCGAGGGCGCGCCCGCCCATGCCGTGCGCGGGGTCGACCTGTGCGTACGGCCCGGTGAGTTCGTGGCGATCACCGGCCCGTCCGGTGCCGGGAAGTCGACACTGCTGCATCTGCTCGGCGGCCTCCAGCGGCCGGACGCGGGCAGGATCTGGCTCGGCGGCGAGTCCACCGACACCTACAGCGAGGCCCGCTGGGCGGTGGAGCGCAGGAAGCGGATCGGGATCGTCTTCCAGTTCTTCAACCTCGTGTCCAACCTGTCCGTCGCCGACAACGTGGAGCTGCCCGCCCTGCTCGCCGGGACCTCGCCGAAGCGAGCGCGGGCCGAGCGGGAGCAGTTGCTGGCCGAGCTGGGCCTGACGGGCAAGGAGCGCAGCATGCCGGGCGAGCTGTCCGGCGGTGAGCAGCAGCGGGTCGCCCTGGCCCGGGCGCTGGTCAACCATCCCCCGCTGCTGCTGGCCGACGAGCCCGCGGGCAGCCTCGACAGCAAGGGCACCCGCGAGGTGATGCGGCTGCTGACCCGCTTCCACCAGCGCGGGCAGACGATCCTGCTGGTCACCCATGACGCGCGGCTGGCGAGCGCCGCGGACCGGGTGATCAGCTTCTTCGACGGCCGGATCGCCGACGACGCGGAGCTCGACGGCGGCACACCGCCGCGCCGGGCCGGGATATGCGGTGTGCTGGAACTCAGGGACTGACATGCGGGTGAAGGACTGACATGCGGGTGTACGACCGTTGCCCGGTGTCCGGGCCGAGGGGCTGAGGCCCGTGCGAGCCACCCTGCGCTGGGCGCACTCCGATCTGCGCACGCACCGCGGCGAGGCGCTGTTCCTCGTCCTCGCCACCGCGGGCATCGTCGCCTCCCTGCTGCTGGCCACCGCCCTGTTCGGGTACGCCACCAACCCCTGGCAGCGCGTGTTCACGCAGTCGCACGGCGCGCACGTGTGGCTGCACACCGAGACCGCGGCCGACACCGGGAAGCTGGCCGGGCTGGACGGTGTCGACTCCGTCGCCGGCCCGTACCCCACCGCCGACACCACGGTCGCCTCGCGCGGCAGCCGGGCCGCCGTGGAGCTGCGCGCCACGGCGCAGCGGCCGTCCGTCGGCCGCCCGCCGGTCGTCTCCGGCCACTGGCTGGACCCCGCGACCCCGAACGGTGTGGTCCTGGAGAGCCGCCTCGCCCGCGCGTTGCTGGCAGAGCCCGGCGACACCCTCGCCGTGCCCGGCACCGCCCGCGAACTGACCGTCGTGGGCCTCGCCGACAGCGCCGAGCCGCGCTACCGGCCCGGTGAACAGCCGGGCCTGGTGTGGGCGCTGCCGTCGGCCGTGCCGGATCCCGACGGCCAGGTGATCGGACTGCGGCTGACCGATCCCGGCGACACGTCCTACGTCGTCCAGCGTGCCGTGACCGTCCTGGGCGCCGGGGCGATCGGGGAGGTGTCGACCTGGCAGCAGGCCCGGGCCGAGGCCCAGGGCGACAACCGGCTCCTCGGCCAGGTGCTGGGCCTGTTCGGGCTGGGCGCGCTGGTCGCCGCCGGGCTCGCCGTGCACGGGGCGATCGGCACCCGCATCCGCGGCCACCTGCGGGACCTCTCCGTGCTGAAGGCGATCGGCTTCACCCCCGGCCAGGTGGTCCGCATCTTCCTGCTCCAGCACCTCGCCTACGCCCTCCTGGGCGCCGTGGCCGCCGCAGCGCTGGCCGAGGCCCTGGGCAGCCGGATCCCGGGGCGGCTCGGGGACGCGGTGGGCATGTGGCAGGGGCTGCCCGGACACACCGTGGCGCTGTTCGTGATCCCGGTGGGTGCCGTGCTGTTCATCGGCGCGACCACCGGGCTGGCCGCCTGGCGGGCGGGACGCGTGCCGCCGGTGCCGGTGCAGCGGCCCGCGGCGGCGCTCGGGCGGTTGTCCGGGGCGACGGGCCGGGCGCTCGGCCCGCGGCCCGCGGCGGTTCCGCCCGGTGGGCGGCCGGCCGGCGGCCTGCGTCGCGTCCTCGGGCTGCCGCCCGCGGCTCCCCGGACCGGGCAGCTCTCCGACCTCGCACGCCGCGCCCTCGGGGCGCGGATCCCGCCCGCGCTGGTGCTGGGCTGCCACAAGGCGTTCACCCGCCGCCCCCGATCCCTGGCCACCGTTGCCCGCCTCACGCTGCCGCTGCTGCTGATCGTCGTGGCGATGAGCGCCTGGACCACCATCGACCGCTTCCACAGCAGGCCCGAGCAGGTCGGCCTGCCGACCGCCCTCAGCGTCCGCGCCGACGCCGGCCTGAACGAGCGGCAGACCCGCGCTCTCCTGGAAAGCGACCCGGAGGTGGCCGCCGCCTACCCCGGCGTGGAGACGGCCGCCCTCGTCCCGGGCCAGACGGCGACCATCGCCCTGCGCGGCCTCGGCACCGCCCAGGACCCCTACCCGTTCACTCTCGCCGAAGGCCGTCCCGCCCGCGGCGCCGACGAGGCCGTCGCCGGGCAGGGACTGCTCGACCTGCTGGACGTGCGCGTCGGCGACTGGGTGCGGATGACGGTCGGCGACCAGCCGCAGATCCTGCACATCGTGGGCCGCAGCATCGAGCCGGAGAACGCCGGCCGGGTCATCTCCACGTCCCTCGACACCCTCCGCGCGAACGACCCCGGGCTCCGCCCGACCCTCTACGAGCTGCGCCTGGCTCCCGCTGCCGACCCGCGGGAGGTCGCCGACCGGCTGGCCACGGCCGGGCGCGGCCACCTGGACGTGCACACCGTGACCAACCCCGCCGACGGGCTCTCCCCGCTGCGCGCGGTCGTCGCCGGTCTGATCGCCGTCCTCGCCCTCATCGGGCTCATCGAGCTGCTGACCGCGATCGGCGGCACCGTCCGCCAGAGCGAACGGGACCTGCTCGCTCTGAAGGCCATCGGCCTGTCCCCCCGGCAGATCACGGCCATCACGGTCACGGCCACGGGCTGTACGGCACTGGCGGCCGTGCTCGCCGCCACGGCCCTGGGGTTGCCGCTCGCCCACTGGCTGATCGACGCCCAGGGCAGATCGAGCGGCATCGGCGCCGGGATCGCCCAGGGTCCGTCCGCCCCTCTGATGCTGCTGCTCGGGACGGCGGCGGTCCTCTGCGCGGCCGCCCTGGCCGCCGTGCCCGCGGCCCGCGCGGCCCGCCGCCGACTGGCGGACACGCTGAGCGCGGTCGCCTGACGAACGCCGGGTGGCGGGGCTTCGGCCGTGAGGATCGTCGGGGAGGTCGCCGGCCCCCGGGTCCGCGGCAGGGCGACCGTCAGGGAGCCGCCCGCATCCCCGGGTCCCCGGGTCCCCGGCAAGGTGATCGTCAGGGAGCCCGCCGCATCACCCTCAGGCGGTCGGCAAGACGATCTTCAGGGAGCCGGCAGGCCCCCCGGCCGCCGGCAAGGCGATCGTCAGGGAGCCCGCCACATCCCCCAGGCCCCAGGCCCCAGGCCCCAGGCCCCAGGCCCCAGCAAGGCGATCATCAGGGGGTTGCCGGGCCCCCGACCGCGGCATGGCTGATCGTCGGACCACCTCAGGACGCGAACGGCGTACTGCCGCTCGCGTCCCGCCCGGCGGTGGTCGTCACTGCCTGCCGCGCAGCTCCCGGTACGTGGCGACCAGGGCCTTGGTGGAGGGGTCCAGTCCCTCGGCCTCGCCCCCCTCGGTCAGCGCGGGCTCGATGCGCTTGGCGAGGACCTTGCCGAGCTCGACGCCCCACTGGTCGAAGGAATCGATGTTCCACACCGCGCCCTGCACGAACACCTTGTGCTCGTAGAGGGCGATCAGCTGGCCGAGCACCGACGGCGTCAGCTCGGGCGCCAGGATCGTGGTCGTCGGGTGGTTGCCCTTGAAGGTCTTGTGCGGCACCAGCTCCTCCGGCACACCCTCGGCCCGCACCTCCTCCGGGGTCTTGCCGAAGGCGAGCGCCTGCGTCTGGGCGAAGAAGTTGGCCATCAGCAGGTCGTGCTGCGCCTTGAGCCGGTCGCTCAGCTCGGCGACCGGCCGCGCGAAGCCGATGAAGTCCGCCGGAATGAGCTTCGTGCCCTGGTGGATGAGCTGGTAGTAGGCGTGCTGCCCGTTGGTGCCCGGCGTGCCCCACACCACGGGCCCGGTCTGCCACTCCACCTCACGCCCGTCCCGGCCGACGTACTTGCCGTTGGACTCCATGTCGAGCTGCTGGAGGTAGGCGGTGAACTTGGACAGGTAGTGGCTGTAGGGCAGCACCGCGTGCGACTGGGCGTCGTGGAAGTTGCCGTACCAGATGCCCAACAGCCCCAGCAGCAATGGCACGTTGGACTCGGCGGGCGCGGTCCGGAAGTGCTCGTCGACGATGCGGAAGCCGTCGAGCATCTCCCGGAAGTTGTCCGGACCGATGGCGATCATCAGGGACAGGCCGATCGCGGAGTCGTACGAGTAGCGGCCGCCGACCCAGTCCCAGAACTCGAACATGTTGGCCGTGTCGATGCCGAACTCGGCGACCTTCTCGGCGTTCGTCGACAGGGCCACGAAGTGCTTGGCGACGGCGGCCTCGTCACCGAGCGCGTCCAGCAGCCAGCCGCGCGCGGACGTGGCGTTGGTGACCGTCTCGATGGTGGTGAAGGTCTTGGAGGCGATGACGAACAGCGTCTGAGCCGGGTCCAGGTCCCGCACCGCCTCGTGCAGGTCGGCCCCGTCCACGTTCGACACGAAGCGGACCGTCAGGTCGCGGTCGGTGAAGGCCCGCAGCACCTCGTACGCCATCGCGGGACCCAGGTCGGAGCCGCCGATGCCGACGTTGACCACGTTCCTGATGCGCTTGCCGGTGTGGCCGGTCCACCGGCCGGAGCGGACACGCTCGGCGAAGTCGGCCATCTTGTCGAGCACGGCATGCACGCCCGGCACCACGTTCTCACCATCGACCTCGATGACCGCGTCCCGCGGGGCCCGCAGCGCGGTGTGCAGCACGGCCCGGTGCTCGGTGGTGTTGATCTTCTCGCCGCGGAACATGGCATCCCGGAGCCCGAAGACGTCGGTGGCGGCGGCCAGTTCGCGCAGCAGCCGCAGGGTGTCGTCGGTGACGAGGTGCTTGGAGTAGTCGACGTACAGGTCGCCGACCCGGAGGGTGTACGCGGTGCCGCGGCCGGAGTCGGCGGCGAACAGCTCGCGCAACTGGACGTCGCCCAGCTCCTCGCGATGCTTGGCCAGTGCCGTCCACTCGGGCGTCTGGTTGAGCCTGGTACGGCCGTCTGCGTTCATCTCGGACTTCAGCCTTCTTTCCTGTCCTGCCTGCGTACCTTGCCCCGCTGCCGGTCCCAACCTAATGGAGCAGCGCGTGACATCGACTGTCGTGGCGCCGTCGTCCGGCTCGACAACAACTACGTTCACGTTGAGCACGGGTATCAGCGCGATGACGGCGAGGACGAAGAAGGCGGCCGTGAGCAGAGGCGGGGTGTTCGGCCCCCAGGCGGTGGCGACGGCCCCGCCCAGCAGGGCGCCGAGGGGCACACCGGCGAAGGCCAGGGTCCGGAAGGCCGAGCTGACCCGGCCGAGGAGTTCGGCGGGGCTGCGCTCCTGCATCAGCGTCGTCGTGTTGACGTTCCACACCATGCCCATGAGCCCGAAGACGGCCAGCGCGCCCACCAGCACGGTCAGGCTGCGCACGGTGCCCATGACGACGAGGGCGGCGGTCTGCACGGAGCCGGCGAGCAGCACGGACCGCAGCCGGCCGAGACGCGCGACCAGCCGGCCGTTCGCCACTCCCCCGGCCAGGCTGCCCAGGGTGAAGGCCGCGCCCGCCGCGGCGTATCCCGCGGGGCCCGCCTCCAGCCAGTCGGTGACGAGGACGACCAGCATGGCAAGCTGGGTGCCCATGCCGATGTTGCACAGAGCGGTGGCGGCGCACAGGCCGCGCAGCGCGCGGTCCTGCCACAGAGTGCGCAGCCCCTCCGCGACCTCGCGGCGCAGGGTGCTGCCCGCCGGCCCGGGCTTCCGACCGGACTCGGCGGCCGGCAGCGAGGCGATCAGCGCGGCGGCCACCAGGAAGGTCACGGCGTCGGCCGCGAAGGGCACGGCCACTCCGGCCGCCAGCAGCAGCGGCACGACGGGCCCGCCCAGCAGGCCGCCCGCGATGCGCTGGCCCGTCAGCAGCCGGGCGTTGGCACTGCCGAGGGCGTCCCGGTCGACCAGGGCGGGCAGCAGCGCCGTGGCGGCGTTGTCGAAGAGGGTCTGGAGGGTGGTCAGGGCGAAGGCCAGCACGATGAGCAGGCCGATCGAGGCGTGACCGAGGGCGACGGCCACCGCGAAGGCCGCGACCAGCAGCCCTCGTAAGGCATCCACCCTCCACATGGCGCGCCGCTGGTCCACGCGGTCGGCGACGGCCCCGCCGAGCAGGCCGAAGACGATCCAGGGCAGATAGCCGCAGGCCGTGACGGAGGCGATGAGCAGCGGCTCGTCGGTCAGCGTGACGGCGAGCAGGGGCAGCGCGGCCGTACGCAGCGCGTCACCGAAGCTGGAGAGCACGGCGGCGCTCCACAGCCGTCCGAAGCCCCCGCGCCACGCGGGCGCGCGCACGCTCCCCACCTCGACCGTCGCCACTGCTCCCCCTCACGGTTCGCCCGATGCACAAACCGTAGAGGGCACCACTGACAATCGGTCCGCGAGCGGCGGTACGCCGGGGCGGAAAGCAGCTCCGGCCGGGCACCCGCTGGTGCCCGGCCGTTCTCAACTCCTAGATCTCGCCCCGCAGTTTGGCGAGCGCCTCGGCGAGGATCGCCTCGCCGTCCGCGTCGCTGCGCCGCTCCCGCACATACGCCAGGTGCGTCTTGTAGGGCTCGGTGCGCGGCGGGGCCGGCGGGTTGTCCCGGTCCTGGCCGGCCGGAAATCCGCAGCGGGGACAGTCCCAGGTTTCGGGCACCTGCGCGTCGCTGGCGAAGCTCGGCTGAGTCTCGTGTCCGTTGGAGCACCAGAAGGAGATGCGCAGCCGCGGCGCGGACTCGCCGCGCTCGGCCTCGCCCATCGGCCCCGCCCCGACCCGGCTTCCCCGGATCGCGTTGCCACTTGCCACGGTCGTAACTCCCTGCGTGATGGTGCCGCGAAGCGAGTCGGCGTTCCGCTTCGCTGCGAGCGCCTCAGTCTACGTAAGGCCCAACGCGCGTCCAGTGATTGGAGTTACAACCCTCACACCTAGACGCAAGCCCCATGATAGGCCGCGCTTTGCCGCGCGTACCGAACATGGGGCCTTACGTACGTATCGCGTGCGTGTGTATTGCGTGCGTACGTATTGCGTGTGTCATACGGGCCGGTCAGTTGTTCACCTTCATCAGGATGCCGAGCACGATAATGCACGCGAACCAGAGCAGACCGACCACGACGGTGATCCGGTCGAGGTTGCGCTCGGCGACCGAGGAGCCGCCGACGGAGGACTGCATGCCGCCACCGAACATGTCGGAGAGGCCGCCGCCCTTCCCCTTGTGCATCAGCACCAGCAGCATCATCAGCAGGCTGAAGACGATCAGGGCGATCGAGAACCCCAAAACCACGGCTGGACCAACTTCCTCGGATTCGGATGGACGACGCGGGGCCCAGCACAGTGCTGGACCCCGCAAGGGTACGACGGATCGCGCCTACCGCATACTCACTGGTCGCGGAAGCGGACGATCTTGACGAACTCGTCGGCGTCCAGCGAGGCGCCGCCGACCAGGGCGCCGTCGATGTCGGCCTGCGCCATGATCTCGGCGACGTTGCCGGACTTCACGGAGCCGCCGTACTGGATGCGGACCTTGTCGGCCACGTCCTGCGAGTACAGCTCGGCGATCTTGCCGCGGATCGCCGCGCAGACCTCCTGGGCGTCCTCGGCGCCGCAGACCTTGCCGGTGCCGATGGCCCAGACGGGCTCGTACGCGATCACGACGGTCTCGGCCTGCTCGGCGGGGAGGTCCTTCAGACCGCCTTCGACCTGGGCGAGGGTGTGGGAGACGTGGTTGCCCGCCTCGCGGACCTCCAGCTCCTCGCCGACGCACAGGATGGGGGTCAGGCCGTGCTTGTAGGCGGCCTTGACCTTGGCGCTCACCAGCTCGTCGGTCTCGGCGTGGTACTGGCGGCGCTCGCTGTGGCCGATGGCGACGAACGTGCACTTCAGCTTGGCCAGCATGGGGCCGGAGATCTCGCCGGTGTAGGCACCGCCGTCGTGTGCCGAGATGTCCTGGGCGCCGTACTTGATCTTGAGCTTGTCGCCGTCGACCAGGGTCTGTACGGAGCGCAGGTCGGTGAAGGGCGGCAGGACGGCGACCTCGACGGCCTCGTAGTCCTTGTCGGCCAGGGCGAAGGCGAGCTTCTGGACGTGGGCGATGGCCTCGAGGTGGTTGAGGTTCATCTTCCAGTTGCCCGCCATCAGCGGCGTGCGCGTGCTCATCTAGGTCAGTCCTCCAGTGCGGCGAGGCCGGGGAGCGTCTTGCCCTCGAGGTATTCGAGGGAGGCGCCGCCACCGGTCGAGATGTGGCCGAATGCCGTCTCGTCGAAGCCGAGGGTGCGCACGGCGGCGGCGGAGTCGCCGCCGCCGACCACGGTGAAGCCCTTGGATTCGACGAGGGCCTGGGCGACCGCCTTGGTGCCCTCGGCGTAGTCGGGGTGCTCGAAGACGCCCATGGGCCCGTTCCAGAAGACGGTGGCGGCGTCGGCGAGCTTGGACGCGTACAGCTTGCGGGTCTCGGGCCCGATGTCGAGGCCCATCTGGTCGGCCGGGATGGCGTCCGCGGCGACGGTCGTGGGGTGGGCGGGAGCCTTGGTCTTCAGGTCCGGGAACTCGGTCGCGCTCAGGGCGTCGACGGGCACGACCAGCTCGACGCCGGTCTTCTCGGCCCGCTCGACGTACTCCTGGACGGCCGCGATCTGGTCCTCCTGGAGGAGGGAACCGCCGACCTCGTAGCCCTTGGCCTTGAGGAACGTGTAGGCCATGCCGCCGCCGATGAGGATGCGGTCGGCCTTGCCGAGCAGCTGGTCGATGACGGCGAGCTTGTCGGAGACCTTGGCGCCGCCGAGGGCGACGACGTAGGGCCGCTGGAGGTCCTCCGTCAGCTTCTTCAGCACGGCGACCTCCTTGGCGATGAGGTAGCCGGCGCCGTGCGGCAGCCGGGCCGGGAGGTCGTAGACGGAGGCGTGCTTGCGGTGCACGGCGCCGAAGCCGTCGCCGACGTAGAGGTCCGCGAGGGCGGCGAGCTGGTCGGCGAAGGCGCCGCGCTCGGCGTCGTCCTTGCTGGTCTCGCCGGCGTTGAAGCGCAGGTTCTCGACGACCGCGACCTGGCCGTCGGCGAGGGCGGCGACGGTGGCCCGGGCGGACTCGCCGACCGTGTCGGTGGCGAACGGTACGTCGGCGTCGAGGAGTTCACCGAGGCGGGCGGCGGCCGGGGCGAGGGAGAAGGCCGGGTCCGGGGCGCCCTTGGGGCGGCCCAGGTGCGAGGCGACGACCACCCGGGCGCCCGCGTCGGCGAGGGCCTTGACCGTGGGCACCACGGCACGGATCCGGCCGTCGTCGGTGATGGTGGTGCCGTCCAGCGGCACGTTCAGGTCGGCGCGGACGAAGACCCGCTTGCCGGATACCCCTTCGGAGAGGAGTTCGTCGATCGTCTTCATGAGGGGACTCCTGGAAGAGCTCGTGATCGCTCGAAAGCGCTCGTGATCGAACAGCTCTGATCTGTACGTGAGTCAGGGCTCGGACAGCGCATTCTCGCGCTGCCCGAGCCCTGTTCTCACATGGACGTGCCTGCTCCGTGGATCAGAGCTGGTTGCCGACGAAGACCGTCAGGTCGACGAGGCGGTTGGAGTAGCCCCACTCGTTGTCGTACCAGCCGATGACCTTCACGTTCTTGCCCTCCTGGACCATGGTCAGGGAGGAGTCGAAGGTGCAGGACGCCGGGGCGTTCACGATGTCGGACGAGACGATCGGGTCCTCGGTGTACTCGAGGATGCCCTTCAGCTCGCCCTCGGCCGCCTTCTGGAAGGCGGCGTTGACCTCTTCCTTGGTGACCTCGCGGCCGAGCTCGAGGACCAGGTCGGTGACCGAACCGGTCGGGACCGGGACGCGCATGGCCATGCCGTCCAGCTTGCCCTTGAGCTGCGGGAGGACCAGCGCGGTGGCCTTGGCGGCACCCGTGGTGGTCGGGATGATGTTCTCGGCGGCGGCACGGGCGCGGCGCAGGTCCTTGTGCGGGAAGTCCAGGATGCGCTGGTCGTTCGTGTACGCGTGCACCGTCGTCATCAGGCCCTTGACGATGCCGAAGTTCTCGTCGAGGACCTTGGCCATCGGCGCCACACAGTTGGTGGTGCAGGAGGCGTTGGAGATGACGTGGTGGTTCGCCGGGTCGTAGCTGTCCTGGTTGACGCCCATCACGATGGTGACGTCCTCGTCCTTGGCCGGAGCCGAGATGAGGACCTTCTTGGCGCCGCCGGCGATGTGTTTCTCGGCGTCGGCCTTCTTGGTGAAGATGCCGGTCGACTCGATGACGATGTCGACGCCCAGCTCGCCCCACGGGATGTCGGCGGGGTTGCGCTCGGCGAGGACCTTGATGGTCTTGTCGCCGACGGTGATGGTGTCCTCGGTGTGCGAGACCTCCTGCTTGAGGCGGCCGAGGATGGTGTCGTACTTCAGCAGGTGAGCGGTGGTCGCGGTGTCACCCAGGTCGTTGACAGCCACGATCTCGATGTCTGCACCCTGCTCCAGCAGCGCGCGGAAGTAGTTACGACCGATGCGGCCGAAGCCGTTGATGCCTACGCGGATCGTCACGAACCGATCTCCTCGTTGGTACGCCGGCCATGAAGAGCCGGCGAGCTCTGTTTGGGATGTCCCCGACCGCCTACGACCCTACCTCCCTGAGGCTGCGGTGGTGACATCCAGATGCCCCATACACGGCAGGGCGGTCCGTACCGGCCAGTAGGGTACGGACCGCCCGCCACCGAGAGCCAGATCACTCGATTTCGCTACTCGGTGTGGTGCCTGTTGACGGAGAGTTCCCAGCTCCCGTGGGGTCACACGTCGAGGGAGGCGAGCGCCTTTCTCATCAGTGCCGCCCGGTCGGCCGCGGTGGCGACGTGCTCCAGGCCGAAGCCCAGCAGCACGGTGTCGTCCGTGGTGACCGCGCCGTAGGTCTGGAACAGGGCCCCGGTGCGGGTCCAGTCCTTCAGGACGGCCGGGCTGCCCGCGGGCGGTCCGGCCGCCTTCCAGGCGCCGAGCGAGGTCTCGAAGCCCTCGGTCTCCTTCGCCGTGCCGCCGACGACGAGCGAGGCGTCGTCGGCGAGGACGCCGTGCCCGCCGGTGCCCGGGTCGGTGACGTAGCTGATCGAGACCTCGACCGTCCTGCCGGCGTACGCGCTCAGGTCGAACTCCACCCGCTGCCAGCCGCCGGAGGAGCCGGTGAGGCTGTTCCACGACCCGGTGCTGCCCCTCGCGGTGCAGCCGTCGTCCGACAGAGTCAGGTAGCGCTTCAGCCACGGGTGCTCACGGACGTAGAAACCGCCCCCGCACTCGGCCGGGACGGTGGCCTTGGTGACGCCGCCCGTCTCGGGCAGGGTCGTCCAGTCGTCGGCACCCGTGGTGTGGGCCTCGACCAGGACGTTGTCGTAGCCGGGCTCGGTGTCCCACATCAGCTGGGTGCGCAGGGTGGGCTTGTCGGCCGCGGCGGCACCGGTGAGGTCGACGGTGCGGGTGAGGCGCTTGTAGGCGTCGTCGGTGTGGACGGCGGCGGCCATCGAGGAGCCCGCGTACGGGCCGTACGGGTTGACCGCGCCGGCGAACTGTCCGGCGCCCTTGCTCGCGAACTGCGGGAACTCCTCCGCGGGCAGTTCGTCGGAGGTGACGCCGTACCGGCCCGCCTTGTCCAGCGGGTTGCCGGGCGCGCCGGCGAGCGGGCCCGTGAAGCCGCCCAGCTCGCCGGACCCGGTGAAGCCGGTGGCTCCGGCGGCCGAGGTACGGCTGTAGGCGCCCAGGTAGTACTGGCTGAAGTCGTTCGACAGGGTGCCGCCGCCGAGGTCGACGCTGCCGCCGGCCTGCTCACCGGCCTCGATCAGTCTGCCGCCCTCATTGAGGAAGGCGCGCAGCTGGAGCTGGGTGGCGTTGCCGGGGACGCTCGCGCCCGTGTAGTGGACGACGGTGTCGAAGTGACTCAGCACCCCCAGCGCGTCCGGCGCGCCGCGCTCGGCGACGTCCCAGACGAGCGCCTTGCGGCCGTTGGCCTTGAGCGCGTCCACGTACGTCCGCGCCTGCGTGGCGGTCGCTCCCTCCTCGGCTACGACGAGGGCGTCCGCCTTGGGCCGTTCGGCGACGGTGTAGGTGAAGCGCTTGCTGGAGACCGTCTTGCCGTTCCTCGTCTCCGCGGTGAACCACACCTCGACCTTGTCGCCGGGGCCGCCGTCCTTGACCTTCGCGCGGTACTCGTCGAAGTAGAGGTTGTCCTCACCGCCGTAGGTCTCGCCGCCCTTCCAGGGCTTGAGCGCCATGTCCTCGGTGCGGCCGCCGTTGACGCGGTACTTCAGCTCCTTGTCGCGCAGCGACTTGCGTGCGACGACGGAGACCTCCTGGTCGGCGCCGCGGGAGTACGACACCGGGAACGCGGCCGGGGTGAAGTCGGCGGCGCTCAGTCCGACCGACGAGGACGGCCGGTCGGGGTGGGATGCGGACTCGGCGACGGAGAGCGCGAACGGGACGTTCTTGGCGAACTCCTGCTGGATCAGCTTCTCGTCGTCCGGGAAGGTGAAGATCGACCGGCAGTCGGACGCCTTCCACTCGTCGTTCGGGTCGGCGTTGGAGGCGGACTGACAGGTCGACATCTCGGGGGTGAACATCGCCAGGCCGTTGACGTTCGCCGCGTGGCCGTCGGCCTCGCCGTTGGTGGTGTACAGCTCGGAGGAGACCTGCGGGTGGTAGCCGGGGATCGCGGGGTTCTCGGGCGTACCGGCGAGCGCTTCGTACACGACGTCGTCGGGGGTGTGCGTAGCCACCTGCCAGCCGACTCCGTAGAGGATGAGTTCGGCGGCGGAGTGGTAGTTGATGCCGTAGGTGAAACCGATCCGCTTCTGGAAGGCGTCCAGCGCCTGGGTCTCCGGCTCGGAGTTCGGGCCCGCGCCGCGGTAGGTCTCGCTGGTGGGGTTGGGGGACGAGCCCTCGTCGTCGTAGCCCCACTTGTAGGCGAAATTGCGGTTGAGGTCGACGCCGTCGCCGGTGCCGATGACGCCGTCGCCGTTGACGTCCCGCAGGTTCTTGCGCCACAGGCGGTTGGCGTCACTGGCGTGCGTGTGGTCGTAGCCGTCGGGGTTGGCCGAGATGACGAACCACAGTTCGGTGGAGTCGACGATCTTCTTGACGCGCCGGTCCTTCTTGTAGTTGTCCAGGTAGTGGTGCATCAGGCGCCGGGTCATCTCCGGCGTGATCCACTCACGCGCGTGCTGGTTGGACAGGTAGAGGACCGAGGGCTTGGAACCGTCCTTCGCCTTCTTCGCGCCCTTGGTGAGCTTCAGCGCGAGGATGTCCTGGCCCTTGACCGTCTTGCCGATGGAGACCACCTTGGTGAGGCCGGGGTTCTCCTGCGCGGTCCTGAGGATCTCCTCCTTGATGCCGCCCTTGCCGCCGTACGGGCGGAACACACCCTCGGCGGCGTTGGCGACGCGGGCTTCCGCCTTGGTGGAGAGGTCGTGCTCGGCGAGGTCGACGCCCTGCTTCGCCAGCTTCTTCGCCTGCTGGTCGGTCAGGATGACCTCGATGGTGGCGGTGCCCTTCTCTGGCACCTGCTCGCTGAGTTCGTGGCCGTCCTGGCCGGCCGCGAGCAGCAGGGGTACCTGTTCGCGGGTGACGTCGGCGCGGAAGACCTTGACTTCGTCCGGGTCGGACGGGGCTGAACTGTCGGGTTGTGCCTGGGCGATGGGTGCGATGCTCGCTCCGCCGATCAGGAGCGCGCCGACAGCGAGGATCGATCTCGCTCTTCGTCTCATGAACCCCCCTAGCGTGGGTTCGCCACAGCAGCGAACAGATGCCAGGCTCATGACAGTCCATGATCGAGTCAAGAGTGCCCGAGCGACACGCGAAAGCCGGTGCCGACCACCCAAGTGGAGGCAGGCACCGGCTGCTTGACGGACTGTGGGATCAGCCTACGAGGTTGTCGGCCAGCTCCTCGGAGAGGTTGGCCTCCGTGCCCGGGATGCCCAGGTCGGAGGCGCGCTTGTCGGCCATGGCCAGCAGGCGGCGGATCCGGCCGGCGACGGCGTCCTTGGTCAGCGGCGGGTCGGCGAGCGCGCCCAGCTCCTCCAGGGAGGCCTGCTTGTGATCCATGCGCAGCCGGCCGGCCGCGGCGAGGTGCTCGGGCACGTCCTCGCCGAGGATCTCCAGCGCGCGCTGCACTCGGGCACCGGCGGCGACCGCCGCGCGGGCCGAGCGGCGCAGGTTGGCGTCGTCGAAGTTGGCGAGCCGGTTCGCCGTGGCCCGCACCTCGCGGCGCATCCGGCGCTCCTCCCAGGCCAGCACCGACTCGTGGGCGCCGAGGCGGGTGAGCAGGGCGCCGATCGCGTCGCCGTCGCGGACGACGACCCGGTCCACGCCGCGCACCTCGCGGGCCTTCGCGGGGATCTGGAGGCGGCGGGCGGCGCCGACCAGGGCGAGCGCGGCCTCGGGGCCCGGGCAGGTCACCTCCAGGGAGGAGGAGCGGCCGGGCTCGGTGAGCGAGCCGTGCGCCAGGAAGGCACCACGCCAGGCGGCCTCGGCGTCGCAGGTGGCCCCCGAGACCACCTGCGGGGGCAGGCCGCGGATCGGGCGGCCCCGCCCGTCGACCAGGCCGGTCTGGCGGGCCAGCTGGTCACCGCCCGCGACGACGCGCACCACGTAGCGCGAGCCGCGGCGCAGTCCGCCCGGTGCCATCACGATCAGTTCCGAGCTGTGGCCGAAGATCTCCAGGATGTCCCGCTTGAGGCGGCGGGCCGCCATCGCCGTGTCCAGCTCCGCCTCGATCACAATCCGACCGCTCACCAGGTGGAGGCCGCCGGCGAACCGCAGGATGGCGGAGACCTCCGCCTTTCTGCAGCAGGTCCGGGTGACGGGGAGCCGGGAGATCTCGTCCTTCACCGCTGCCGTCATCGCCATGGGCCGATCCTTCCATGCATCCGAAAAATACGGTCGTACGCGGCGGCCAACAGCTCCGGGTCGTGCCTCGGGGTCCCGTCGGGCCGGGCCACCGGCGCCAGCTCGACCGCGGCCCCGAAGCGCTTGGCGGCGTCGGTCAGGGAGTCACGGTCAGGCACGGCGGCCTCGTCGGCCAGCACCACGTCCAGGGCGAGTTTAGGGGCGTGTCGTCCCAAAACCTCCAAATGACGCTGCGGGGAGAAGCCCTCTGTTTCTCCGGGCTGTGGGGCGAGGTTCAGGGAGAGCACCCGGCGGGCCTTGGTCTGCGTGAGCGCGTCCAGCAGCTCGGGCACCAGCAGATGCGGGATGACCGAGGAGAACCAGGAGCCGGGGCCGAGCACCACCCAGTCCGCGTCCAGGACGGCCTGGACCGCCTCGGGCACGGCGGGCGGGTCGTGCGGCACGACGTGCACGGACTGCACCTCGCCCGGGGTGAGGGCGACGGTGGCCTGGCCGCGGACCGTGTCCACCTCGTCCGGGCGCGCCGGGTCGTGCCCCTTCACCAGGGCCTGGAGCTCCAGCGGGACGGCGGACATGGGCAGCACGCGCCCCTGCGCGCCGAGCAGCCGCCCGACCAGGTCGAGGGCCTGGACGTGGTCGCCGAGCTGCTCCCACAGGGCCACGATCAGCAGGTTGCCGACCGCGTGCTCGTGCAGGTCGCCCTTGGACTGGAAGCGGTGCTGGATGACACGCGCCCAGGTCTGGCCCCAGTCGTCGTCGCCGCACAGCGCGGCCAGGGCCTTGCGCAGGTCGCCGGGCGGCAGCACACCCAGTTCGTCGCGCAGCCGGCCGCTGGATCCGCCGTCGTCGGCCACGGTGACGACGGCGGTGAGGTCGCCGGTGATCCGGCGCAGCGCGGCGAGCGAGGCGGACAGGCCCATGCCGCCGCCGAGGGCGACGACCTTGGGCTGGGTGCCCCGGCGGCGGGGTCTGCCGCCCCGGGCCTCGGCCGGCCGGCCGCTCCTTCCGTCGGTGCTGCCCTCGGGCACCACCCGGCGCAGCCGGCTCAGCCGCGGAGTACGTCGTGTCATTCGCGTCCCATGTCCCGGTGTACGACCACCGTCTCCACACCCTCGGCGGCGAGCCGGGCGGCGAGCTTCTCCGACATGGCGACCGAGCGGTGCTTGCCGCCCGTGCAGCCCACGGCGATGGTCACGTAGCGCTTGCCCTCACGGCGGTAGCCGGTGGCGATGAGCTGGAGGAGCTCCGTGTACCGGTCGAGGAACTCCTTGGCGCCGGGCTGGTTGAAGACGTACCCGGAGACCTCGTCGTTCAGGCCGGTGAACGGGCGCAGCTCCGGGACCCAGTGCGGGTTCGGCAGGAAGCGGCAGTCGACGACCAGGTCGGCGTCGACCGGCAGCCCGTACTTGTAGCCGAAGGACATGACCGTGGCCCGCAGCTCCGGCTCCTCCTCGCCGGCGAACTGGGCGTCCATCTTGGCGCGCAGCTCGTGGACGTTGAGGCTGGAGGTGTCGATCACCAGGTCGGCGTCGCCGCGCAGCTCGCGCAGCAGCTCGCGCTCGGCGGCGATGCCGTCGACGATCCGCCCGTCGCCCTGGAGGGGGTGCGGGCGGCGCACCGACTCGAAGCGGCGCACCAGGGCCTCGTCGGAGGACTCCAGGAAGACGATCCTCCGGGTGACGTTCTTCGCCTCCAGGTCGGCCAAGGACTCGCGGAGGTTGTCGAAGAAGCGGCGGCCGCGGACGTCGACGACGACGGCGATCCGGGCCACGTTGCCCTGGGAGCGGGCGCCGAGCTCCACCATGGTGGGGATCAGCGCGGGCGGCAGGTTGTCGACGACGAACCAGCCGAGGTCCTCCAGACACTTCGCGGCCGTCGAGCGGCCGGCCCCGGACATGCCGGAGATGATCACCAACTCGGGGATGGCCGCGTCCGGGACCCCGGCCTTGTCGTTGGGCGTGCCCGTACTCACCTGTGCTCCGTCTCCGGCTTGCTCTTCGTGCCCGTCGTGCTCGTTCACATTCATGTCTCCTGCCCCCGTCGTTCGTCCGGGGCGCCCGTCCGTACGGGCTCCCCACTGGAACCCATGGTGCCGGGTTCCTCTTCCATGATCTCTCCAGTGGCCGTGTTGACGGCGGGTGCGGCCGGGGCCGCCTGGGCGAGGGCCACCGCGATGGTCTCGGCGGTCTTGCGGCCTATGCCGGGTACCTCGCAGATCTGGTCGATGGTGGCGGATCGCAGTCTCTTCAACGAACCGAAGTGTTTCAGGAGTGCCTGCTTGCGCGTGTCCCCGAGCCCCGGGACGTCGTCCAGGGGGCTGGAGCGGAAGCGCTTGGACCGCTTGGTGCGCTGGTAGGTGATCGCGAAGCGGTGGGCCTCGTCACGGACCCGCTGGAGCAGGTACAGGCCCTCGCTGGTGCGGGGCAGGACCACCGGGTCGTCGTCGCCGGGCAGCCAGACCTCCTCCAGGCGCTTGGCGAGGCCGCACACGGCGATGTCGTCGATCCCGAGCTCGTCCAGCGCCCGCCGGACGGCCGCCACCTGCGGGGCGCCGCCGTCGACGACCACGAGCTGCGGCGGGTAGGCGAACTTCTTGGGGCGGCCGTCGTCCTCGGTGAGGCTCGTTCCGATGGTCTCGCCGGTGTCAGCCGGCTCGCCGTTCTCGGCGGTCTCGGTGGTCTCGCCGTTCTCAGGGGTCACGCCGTTCTCAGCGGGCTCGCCGTCCGCCCACTCGCCCGTCCTCTCCTTCTCGGCGAGGTAGCGGCGGAAGCGGCGGGTGATCACCTCGTGCATGGAGCGGACGTCGTCCTGGCCCGCGAAACCTTTGATCTGGAAGCGCCGGTACTCGCTCTTGCGGGCCAGGCCGTCCTCGAAGACGACCATGGAGGCCACGACGTCGTCGCCCTGGAGGTGGGAGATGTCGTAGCACTCGATCCGCAGCGGGGCGCTGTCCAGGTCGAGGGCGTCGGCGATCTCCTCCAGTGCGCGCGAGCGCGTGGTCAGGTCGGAGGCGCGCTTGGTCTTGTGCAGGACGAGTGCCTGCTGGGCGTTGCGCTGGACCGTCTCCATGAGGGCCTTCTTGTCGCCGCGCTGCGGGACGCGCAGGGAGACGCCCGAGCCGCGCCGGCCGGTGAGCCACTCCTGGACGGGCTCCACGGGATCGGGCAGGGCGGGGACCAGGACCTCCCTGGGGACGGCGTCGCCCGTCTCCTCGCCGTACAGCTGCTGCAGGGCGTGCTCCACGAGGGCGCCGGTGGTGATCTCCTCCACCTTGTCGGTGACCCAGCCGCGCTGGCCGCGCACCCGTCCGCCGCGCACGTGGAAGATCTGCACGGCCGCTTCCAGCTCGTCCTCGGCGACCGCGATCAGATCGGCGTCGGTCGCGTCGGCGAGCACGACCGCGTTCTTCTCCATCGCCTTCTTCAGGGCCCCGATGTCGTCGCGCAGCCGGGCCGCCCGCTCGTACTCCATCTCCTCGGCCGCCTCAGTCATCTGCCTCTCCAGGCGGCGGATGTACGTGTTCGTACGGCCGGTCATGAAGTCGCAGAACTCGTCGGCCAGTTCGCGGTGCTCCTCGGCGGAGACCCGGTCCACGCAAGGAGCCGAGCACTTGCCGATGTAGCCGAGGAGGCAGGGGCGGCCCGTGCGGGCGGCGTTCTTGAAGACGCCCGCGGAGCATGTGCGCACGGGGAAGACGCGCAGCAGGAGGTCGACGGTGTCGCGGATCGCCCACGCGTGCGCGTACGGCCCGAAGTAGCGGACGCCCTTCTTCTTGTGACCGCGCATCACCTGCACGCGCGGGTACTCCTCGTTCATCGTCACCGCGAGGTACGGGTAGCTCTTGTCGTCGCGGTACTTGACGTTGAACCGGGGGTCGTACTCCTTGATCCACGAGTACTCCAGCTGGAGGGCCTCGACCTCCGTGGACACCACCGTCCACTCCACGGACGCGGCCGTGGTGACCATGGAGCGGGTGCGCGGGTGGAGGCCCGCCAGGTCCTGGAAGTAGTTCGCCAGGCGTTGGCGCAGGCTCTTCGCCTTGCCGACGTAGATCACCCGGCGGTGCTCGTCACGGAACCTGTAGACCCCCGGCGAGTCGGGGATCTCACCCGGTTTGGGGCGGTAGCTGGAGGGGTCGGCCATGTCTCACACCCTACTGGCGAGCACCGACAGTCCGACGGGACCGCCGGGCACGATGACGGGCTCGGCGAGGGGCAGTTTCCAACGGCATGCCCCGCCCGGGGTTACGGCACGCCGGGAGCGGGAATGGAGGCTTCCCACGGAGACACGGCGGCGTCCGGCGGGCGGAGGCCGTGTCGGTGCAGGCACAGGTTGTCGGTGCGGACCGGCCGTTTCGGTGCGAAACGGCCGGTCCGCGGGTCGGAGGGCTGCGCAGATGAAGCGGATGCGGATCGAGAAAACCCGGCGGGCCGTCCGTGCCCGCCGGTACGCGGACGAACCGTTCGCGCTGCACGACGCCCTCGACCCGCGCGACCCCGACATAGTGCGGGCCAAGCGCTTGGCCGTCGAGGAACGGGGCGCAGGCGACCGCTCCTAGACAGGACCGGCCTCGGCGGAGGCCGGGCGCGCCGTCAGCAGAGACCGCCCGGGGTGTTACGCCCCGGGCGGTCGCATGTCCGGACGGGCCCGGCCGGGAGTACGTCCCTGTCCGGCATCAGGTGTTGTCGGGACCAGGTCAACACGCTTCAATGCGGGGGAACTCGGGGTCCTGAACGACGGCGTACGGATGTGAAGACCTCCCCTGCGCCGGCGGGACGGTCCCGGGCGGCCCGCGCGAACGGTCTGACCAGCCGTCGCCGACTCACAGAGAGGCCCCTGCATGCCGCACGCCCCACAGCACGCGGACGTCGCCACGGCGGAACTGGACTCGGTTCTGCGCGGCGGCCCCTTCCACGTCGCCCTGCGTGCCGCGATCGCCGCCCGCGGGCTGCCGCTGCAACGCGTGCAACACCATCTGTCCCGCCACGGGGTGAAGGTCGGCGTCACCAGCCTGAGTTACTGGCAGCAGGGGGCCAGGCGCCCGCAGCGCCCCGAGTCGCTGCGGGCCGTGCGCGCGCTGGAGGAGATCCTGGAGCTTCCCGAGGAGTCGCTGATCCGGCTGCTCGCCGAATCCGGCGAAGGCCCGTCCGGGCAGCGGTCCGCGGCCCGCTCCTACCGCTCGCTCGTCGAGGCCTCCGGGGTGCTGGACCAGCTGCTGGCCGAGCTGGGCTGCCCGCCGGACGGCGGTCTGCACAGCCTCGGGCACCACGAGCGGCTGCGGATCGGGGCACGGCGCGAGCTGTCCGAACGGGAGTCGCACCACATCGTGCGCGCCCACCGGGACGGCGTGGACCGCTTCGTGGCCGTCCACCACGGCGACCGGGGAGCCGTACCGGAGCGCATGAGGGTGCACGCGCTGGAGAACTGCCGTACGGGACGCGTCCGTTGGCACCACGACACGGGAGTGCTCGCGGCCGAGCTGCTCTTCGACACCCGGCTACGGGCCGGCGACACCTTCCTGTTCCGCGTCGGCGTCGAGGACGGCACGGCCGGTGTGTCACACGAGTACCTCCGCGGCTTCGACTCCCCCGGCGGCCAGTACGCGCTCCAGGTGTGCTTCGACGCGGCGGCCCTGCCGGTGCGCTGCCACCGTTTCGCCCAGCACTCGGCGGCGGCCCCGCGCACCGGCGGCCAGGAGCTGGCACTGAGCGGACGGCACCGGTCGGTGCACCTGGTCGAGCCGCGGGTGCGGACCGGGTTCGTGGGAATCGGCTGGGACTGGGAGTAGCGCGAGCATCGGCTCGCCCGCCGCCGGACCGACGGCTAGACCGCTTGGGCCCGTGAACGCGATCGGACGTAAACGCTTGCGCAAGCGTTTACGTCCGGCGCCGGATGCGATACGTTCCCCGCCCAAGAGGAGGAGGGAACACCATGGCGACCATGGCCGACGTCGCACGGAGCGCCGGTGTCTCCGTGGCGACCGTCTCGCACGTGCTGAACGGCACCCGGCCGGTGCTGCCGCACACCCGCCAGGCGGTCCTGGACGCCGTGGAGGAGCTCGGCTACACCACGAACACGCTGGCCCGCTCCCTGGTGACGGCCCGCACCCGGTCCATCGGGCTGGCGGTGTCGGCGATCAGCAACCCGTACTTCACGGAGATCCTCCAGGGCGTCGAGGCCAGTGCCCTGGAGCACGGCTACAGCCTCCTGATCGCCGATCCGCACGACGACCCGGAGCACGAGCGCAAGGTCGTCCAGATGCTGCACGAACGCCGGGTGGACGGCGTGATCGTCGCGCCGTCCGCCGATCCGCGCGGACTGCTCGCCTACCTGGGGCGGCACGACGTACCGGCCGTGTTCCTCGACCGGCTGGTGGACGCCCCGGACGGCGGACCGCGCTTCGACCAGGTCTGCGCCGACAGCGCCGAACCGACGTCCCGGCTGGTCACCCACCTCGCCGGTCTCGGTCACCGGCGGATCGGGCTGGTAGCGGGACGGCCGGGACTCAGCACCACGAGCGAACGGATCACCGGCTACCGGACCGGCCTCGCGTTCGGCGGGCTGCCGTACGACGAACGGCTCCTGGTGCACGGCGACTCGGAGTCGGCCGGCGCCGAACAGGCCACCGCAGCCCTGCTGTCCCTCGCCGTGCCGCCCACCGCGCTGGTCACCGGCAACAACGCCATGACCATCGGCGCGCTGCGAGCCCTGCGCGCGCACGGCCTGTCCGTGCCCGGCGACATCGCGCTGTGCTGCTTCGACGACTTCGCCTGGGCGGACCTGTTCTCGCCCCGGCTCACCGCGATCGCGCAGCCCAGCAGGGACATCGGCGCCGAGGCCGTACGCGTGCTGCTGGAACGTCTCGACGAGCCGGACCGGCCCGCCCAGACCCTGCGGCTCCCCTGCACCTTCGTCCACCGCACGTCGTGCGGCTGCCCCGAGGAGCCGGCACGGCCCGAGGCGTCGGGGCAGTCCGTGCGGCTTGAGCAGCTCGACCAGCCCGAGCAGTCCGCGCAGTCCGAGAAAGGAACCGTCGCATGATCGTCGTCGCCGGTGAGGCACTGATCGACCTGGTACCGCGGGGTACGGGTGCCCTGGCGGCACTCCAGCCGGCGCTCGGCGGCGGCCCGTACAACACGGCGGTGGCGCTGGGCCGTCTCGGCTCCCCCGCCGCCTTCTGCTCCCGGGTGTCGTACGACGCCTTCGGAGAGGCCCTGCTGGACCGGCTGCGGGAGACCGGGGTGGACGTGTCGTCGGTGCAGCGCGGCGCCGAGCCCACGACCCTCGCCGTCGCCACGGTCGGCGCGGACGGTTCGGCGGCGTACTCCTTCTACGTCGACGGGACGGCGGACCGGCTGTTCACGGCGCCCTCAGCGCTGCCGCCCGGCACCCGGGCCGTCTCCTTCGGGACCTGCTCGCTGGTGCTGGAGCCCGGGGCGAGCGCCTACGAGGAGCTGATGCGTACGGCGGCCGAGCAGGGCGTGTTCACCGCGCTGGACCCGAACATCAGGGCCGGGCTGATCCCGGACGCGGACGCCTACCGGGCGCGGTTCAAGAGCTGGCTGCCGTCGGTGTCGCTGCTGAAGCTGTCCGAGGAGGACGCCCAGTGGCTCGGCGGCACGCCCCAGGAGTGGCTGGCGGCCGGCCCGGCGGCGGTCGTGATCACCCGGGGCGGCGACGGGCTGACGGCCTTCACGGCCGGCGGCGAGTACTCGGTCCCTGGCGAGCGGGTGGAGGTCGTGGACACGATCGGCGCGGGCGACACGGTGAACGCGGCGCTGTTGCACGGGCTCGCCGCCCGCGACGCGCTCAGCGTGCGGGCGCTGGCCGCGCTGGGGCCCGACGGCTGGACGGGGCTGCTGGGGTTCGCGGCCCGTGCGGCGGCGGTCACCTGCTCCCGGGCCGGGGCCGAGCCGCCGTACGCGCACGAGCTGGAGGGCTGAACCCTCCCACGATCAGGGCGAGGAGCCGGGCGCGGTCGACGAGGCCGCCTGCCTCCTGGACGGCACGGAACGCCTCCCGGTGCGCGTCGGCTCAGCCGGTCTCCCCCACGGCCCGCAGCGCGCCGGGGCGACGGCCGTTGAGGCGGTCCAGGGCGGCGGCCGTGGCCTCGTCCGCGGGCAGGTGGACGATCAGGCGCTGGCCTTCGTCGGGCAGCGCTAACGTCTCGTGCAGCAGGCGCAGCGATCCGGCCTCCGGGTGCTCGATGTGCTGGGAGCCCGTACGCCGCGGTGCCGCGGCCAGGTCGGCGAACCGGTCGGCGAACTCCGCCCCCGCCGTCACCGTCAGCTCGTCGGCCAGCTCAGCGAGGTGCGGGTCCCGCAGGGGGACACCGTGCCGGAGCCGGGCGACGAGGTCATCGGCCACCCGGTCCCAGTCGCGGTAGGCGCTGCGGGCCCGCTCGTCGGTGAACAGGTACCGCAGCAGGTTGGGGCGCTCGTCGTCGAGTAGGCCGAGGGGGCCGACCAGGCGTTCGTAACCGGTCGTGTGGGCGAGGACGTCGCCGATCCAGTTGACCACCAGTGCGGGAGCCGGCTCCAGGTGGTCCAGCACGGCCCGCACGGTGGGGCGGGCCGTGCGGCCGAGCGACGGGGCCGCCGCACAGAGCAGCGGGTCTCCGCCGTCCGCCTCCTTGGTGAGGCGGCGCAGCAGCGTCCGGTCGACGAGAGACAGGTTGAGGGCGTCGGCGAGGGCACCGAGCACCTGGGCGGAGGGGTGGCGGTCGCGCCCCTGTTCCAGCCGGGTGAGGTACTCGACGCTGATGCCCGCGAGCGTGGCCAGTTCGGCGCGCCGCAGGCCCGGGGTGCGGCGCCGTGGACCGGTGGGGAGGCCCACCTCGGCGGGGGTGACGGCTTCACGCCAGGTGCGCAGGAACGTGCCCAACTCGTTGTCGCTCACCCGCCGAACGTACCCCGCTCGCGCGCGTGGAGGGTGGCCCTGCCACTACCAGGCTCCAGCCGGTCTCCCTCACCGGCCGCGTGCCCCTCAGAGTTGGGGCCATGACCAACGACACCGCTACCGCCACCGCCCTGCCGCTGGCCCCGGGACACTGGGCCCTCGACCCGTTCCACTCCGCCGTGAACTTCACCGTCCGTCACCTGGGCATCGCCAAGGTGCGGGGGCGCTTCGAGCGGTTGGAGGCCGAACTGTTCGTCGGGGAACGCGTCGAGGACGTGCGGGTCTCCGCGACCGTCGACCTGGCCTCGATCGACACCGGCAACGCCGACCGGGACGCGCATGTACGCGCCTCCGACCTGCTCGACGTCGAGAAGCGCCCGACCATGACGTACCGCTCGACGCGGGTGTCGGGTGAGGGTGAAAACTGGACGATGGAGGGCGAGCTGACGATCGGCGACGTGACCCGCCCGGTGACGCTCGCCGTGGAGTTCGGCGGGCTGGTCGACGTGCCCATGGACGGCAGCCGGCATGCCGGGTTCGAGGCGACGGGCGAGATCCGGCGCAGCGAGTTCGGGCTCGACTTCGCCCCTGGTCTGCTCGGGGAAGTGGTGAAGATCCAGCTGGACATGCAGTTCGTGGAGCCGAAGAACGCCTGACCGCACGACGACGCGCCGTGCCCCCCACAGGGAGTCCCTGTGGGGGGCACGGCGCGTCGGCAGGAGTGGTCAGCCCTTGGTCGTCCGCGTGGTCTTCTTCGCGGCGGCCTTCGTGGCCTTTGCGGCTGTCTTCTTGGCCGCGGTGCTGTTGACCGTCCTGGGCGCCCTGGTCTGCGCGGGGACCGTCTTCTTCGCCGCCGTCTTGCGCGGGGCCTTCACCGAGGACGCGTCACTGATCCGGTCGGCGCCGAGGACCTCGCGCAGGAACTTGCCGGTGTGGCTGGCCGGGACCGCGGCGACCTCCTCGGGCGTGCCCTCGGCGACGACCAGGCCGCCGCCCGCGCCACCTTCGGGGCCCATGTCGACGATCCAGTCGGCGGTCTTGATCACGTCGAGGTTGTGCTCGATGACGATGACCGTGTTGCCCTTGTCGACCAGTCCGGACAGGACCGTCAGCAGCTTGCTGATGTCCTCGAAGTGCAGGCCGGTGGTCGGCTCGTCCAGGACGTAGACCGTGCGGCCGGTGGAGCGGCGCTGGAGCTCGCTGGCGAGCTTGACGCGCTGGGCCTCACCGCCGGACAGGGTGGTCGCGGACTGGCCGAGCCGGACGTAGCCGAGGCCGACGTCCTTGAGGGTCTTCATGTGGCGGGAGATCGCGGGGACCGCCTCGAAGAACTCCGTGGCCTCCTCGATCGGCATGTTCAGGACGTCGGCGATGGACTTGCCCTTGTAGTGGACCTCCAGGGTCTCCCGGTTGTACCGGGCGCCGTGGCAGACCTCGCACGGGACGTAGACGTCCGGGAGGAAGTTCATCTCGATCTTGATGGTGCCGTCGCCCGCGCAGTTCTCGCAGCGGCCGCCCTTGACGTTGAAGGAGAAGCGGCCCGGCATGTAGCCGCGGACCTTCGCCTCGGTGGTCTCGGCGAACAGCTTGCGGATGTGGTCGAAGACGCCGGTGTACGTGGCCGGGTTGGAGCGCGGGGTGCGGCCGATGGGCGACTGGTCCACGTGCACGACCTTGTCGACGAGGTCGTCGCCGTCCACGCGCGTGTGCCGCCCGGGCACGCTCCTCGCGCCGTTCAGCTCGCGGGCCAGGTGCGTGTACAGGATGTCGTTGACCAGGGTCGACTTGCCGGAGCCGGACACGCCGGTGACGGCGGTGAACACGCCCAGCGGGAACGAGACGTCGATGTCCTGGAGGTTGTTCTCCCGGGCGCCGTGCACCGTGAGCTGCCGGGACGGGTCGACCGGGCGCCGGATGTCGGGCAGCGGGATGGCCTTCTTGCCGGACAGGTACTGACCGGTCTGCGACTCGGCGTTGGCGAGCAGCTCCTTCAGGGAGCCGCTGTGCACGACCTTGCCGCCGTGCTCACCGGCGCCGGGGCCGATGTCGACGATCCAGTCGGCGGTCTTGATGGTGTCCTCGTCGTGCTCGACGACGATGAGCGTGTTGCCCATGTCGCGCAGCCGGACCAGGGTCTCGATCAGCCGGTGGTTGTCGCGCTGGTGCAGGCCGATGGACGGCTCGTCGAGGACGTAGAGGACGCCGACGAGGCCGGAGCCGATCTGGGTGGCCAGGCGGATGCGCTGGGCCTCGCCGCCGGAGAGGGTGCCGGCCGCGCGGTTCAGCGAGAGGTAGTCCAGGCCGACGTCGACCAGGAACCGCAGCCGTTCGTTGACCTCCTTCAGCACCCGCTCGGCGATCTTCTTGTCGCGGGCGGTGAGCTTCAGCTCGCCCAGGAAGTCCGCGCAGTCGCTGATGGACATCGCGGAGACCTCGGCGATGGACTTGCCCATGATCGTGACGGCGAGGACGACCGGCTTCAGACGCGTGCCCTCACAGGTCGGGCAGGGCACCTCGCGCATGTAGCCCTCGAAGCGCTCGCGACTGGCGTCGCTCTCGGCTTCGCTGTGCCGGCGCTTGACGAAGGGGACGGCGCCCTCGAAGGCGGTGGTGTACCTGCGCTCGCGCCCGTAGCGGTTGCGGTAGCGGACCTCGACCTGGGTCTTGTGCCCGTGCAGCAGGGCCTTCTTGGCGCGCTGCGGGAGGCCCCCGAAGGGGATGTCCGTACGGAAGCCCAGGGCGTCGGCCAGGGCGCCGATGAGGCGGCCGAAGTAGTCCTTGGTGTGGCCGTGCGACCAGGGGTGGATGGCACCCTCGTCGAGGCTCTTGTCCGGGTCCGGGACGATCAGCTCCGGGTCGACCTCCATGCGCGTGCCGATGCCGGAGCAGTCCGGGCAGGCGCCGAAGGGCGAGTTGAAGGAGAAGGAGCGGGGCTCCAGCTCCTCGAAGGACAGGTCGTCGTACGCGCAGTACAGGTGCTCCGAGTACATGCGCTCGCGCTCGGGGTCGTCCTCGGGGAGGTCGACGAAGTCGAGCACCACCATGCCGCCGGACAGGCCGAGGGCGGTCTCGACGGAGTCGGTGAGGCGGCGCTTCGCGGAGTCCTTCACCGTGAGGCGGTCGACGACCACCTCGATGGTGTGCTTCTCCTGCTTCTTCAGCGTGGGCGGCTGGGACAGCTGGATGGTCTCGCCGTCCACCCGCGCGCGGGAGTAGCCCTTGGTCTGGAGGTCGGCGAAGAGGTCGGCGAACTCGCCCTTGCGCTCGCGCACCAGCGGCGACAGCACCTGGAAGCGGCTGCCCTCCGGAAGCTCCAGCACCCTGTCGACGATGGCCTGCGGCGACTGGCGCGAGATCGGGCGGCCGCACTCGGGGCAGTGCGGCTTGCCGATGCGCGCGAAGAGCAGGCGCAGGTAGTCGTAGACCTCGGTGATGGTGCCCACCGTGGAGCGCGGGTTGCGCGAGGTCGACTTCTGGTCGATGGAGACGGCCGGGGACAGGCCCTCGATGAAGTCGACGTCCGGCTTATCCATCTGGCCGAGGAACTGCCGGGCGTACGAGGACAGCGACTCCACGTAGCGCCGCTGTCCCTCGGCGAAGATCGTGTCGAAGGCCAGCGAGGACTTGCCCGACCCCGACAGGCCCGTGAAGACGATGAGCGAGTCGCGCGGGAGGTCGAGCGAGACGTTCTTGAGATTGTGCTCGCGCGCTCCACGAACGATGAGACGGTCGGCCACGCCGGTCCGCACCTTTCTTGAGAGAAGTGACAGGGGCGGGGCCCCCGTGCTTTCTCAGACTAGGGGGAGCCACTGACAACGCCGGTCGCATTCACGGGTTGCCAACAAACCCCGGCTTTCCAGCATGCCCGACGTCACGTCCGACCATATAGCACGTGCTTTCGATTACCGGCACTGGTTCACCACCTTCACCCGAAGGTGTGGCGGAGCTAGGGTCAGCACCATGATTGATCACGGTCATGACCTGGCGTCTGTACGTGACGCTACAGAACGGCTGCTCCTCGCAGTCGGCAAACTGGACAACGCCTCTGTGACGCAGCCGTCACGGCTTCCCGGCTGGACCCGGGGCCATGTGCTGGCTCACATCGCCCGTAACGCGGACGCCCTCGTGAACGTTCTGGAAGGCCGACCCATGTACGCCTCCGGCGAGGCCCGGGAGGCCGACATCGCGCGGGACGCCCCGCGTGCCCTCGACGTCCAGCTCGCGGACCTGCGCGAGAGCGCGGCGCGCTTCGAGGAGGCCGGGGCCGCTCCGGCGGACTGGTCGCGCACCGTGGAGCTGCGCAACGGGGTCCTGGACTCCGCGTCCCGCGTGCCGTTCCGGCGGTGGGTGGAAGTGGAACTGCACCACGTGGACCTGGGCATCGGGTTTGAGCTGGAGGACCTGCCGGCGGAGTTCACGGAGCGGGAGATCGCCTTCCTCGCCGACCGGTTCGCCGGGCACCCCGACGTACCGCCCACGCGGCTCACGGACGGCACGCGCGCGTGGAGCACGGGACGGGAGGCGGACGACGGGCCCGAGGTGACCGTCACCGGTTCCCCGGCGGACCTGCTGGGCTGGCTCGCCGGCCGCCGCACCGGAGCCGCGCTGACGGTGGACGGCGGCCCGCTTCCGGCGCTGCCCCCGCTGTAGACCCCGGGCCACTTCCCCGCTATAGGCTGGCGGACATGACGTACAGCGGACAGGTGACGGTCGGCGGACCTGCCGATGTGCACGAACTCAAGGACCTGATGATCACCAAGATCGCGGTCGGTCCTATGAACAACAACGCCTATCTGCTGCGCTGCCGGGCCACGGACGAGCAGTTGCTGATCGACGCCGCGAACGAGGCGGAGACCCTGCTCGGCATGGTCGGTGGTGACGGCATCGCGTCCGTCGTCACGACTCACCAGCACGGCGACCACTGGCAGGCGCTCGCCGAGGTCGTGGCGGCCACCGGCGCCCGCACGTACGCGGGCCGGGAGGACGCCGACGGCATCCCGGTGCCGACCGATGTGCTGGTCGACGACGGCGACACCATCCGAGTGGGGCGCGTGGAGCTCGCCGCGCGCCACCTGGTCGGACACACGCCCGGGTCGATCGCCCTCGTCTACGACGACCCGCACGGGCATCCCCATGTGTTCACCGGGGACTGCCTCTTCCCAGGGGGTCCTGGTCGGACAACACGTCGGGAAGAGTTCAACTCCCTGATGGACGGCCTGGAGACCAAGCTGTTCGACGTCCTGCCCGACGAGACGTGGATCTACCCCGGCCACGGCAACGACACCACCATCGGCACGGAGCGGCCCCACCTCGCGGAGTGGCGCGCACGAGGCTGGTAACCGTCCAACGCCGACCGCTCCAGTTTCGAAACCGAAGCAGGGGCGGTCGCGCATTCAGGCCCGTTCCGCGCTCGGGAGGGTCATGCCCCACGGACGGTGGCCTCCAGAGCACCGCACCGACGCTGGCAGCGGTGACCGCCATGATCAGGGGGACTGTTGCATGGGCTGCGGCCTGCCGGGCGGGTTCACCTGGCAGGCAGCGGAACCTCCCCCTTCTCCGCAATCCATCCCTTCGGCTCCCAGCCGTACTACGGGCCCGAAACACCCGCACGCAGCTGGAGGCCGCGCTCAAGCGGGCTGCGACCGCCGCTGTCACCGCACGGCCCTTGGCCTCCGGGCCGCCCCGGAGGAGAGCCCCGGGGCGGCCCGGAGGCCGAGGACGGTGAGGTGTTCCGGCAGAGGATCCGCGTGGCTGTGGACCGTGGACGACGCCCGCGCCCTGCGCCTCTCGCGCTGGCCGGGCTCCTGCCTGACGCGCCTGGCGGGCGATCCGGCGGAGGCGGTGCCCGGCGACCCGGCGGACGCGTCCCGGCGATCCAGTGGACGCCCCGTCGGCGATCTAGCGGGTGGACCCGGTGTGCTCCCGCACAGTGGCCGCCTCGCTCGCCGTCGTCCCGGCCCCCGGCTCGGCGCTCTGCTTCGCGAACCCGCGCCAGCCCGGCAGGACCGCGAGGACGATCAGTGTTCCGGCGGCCATGATGATCCCGCCGATGAGGCTGGTCTGGGCGACTCCGTGGGCGAAGGCCTGGTGGACGGCGTCCACGGCGGCCTGGGCCTGCTGGGGCCCGGCGGAGGGATCCTGCGCGACCCGCTCCGCGACGGCCAGGCCGGCGCCGACCGAGTCCTTGGCGGTCTCCATCGCCTCCGCCGGGAGCCGGTTGCCCACAAGGTCGGTTAGCTCGTCCCGGTAGGCCGTGCCCAGCAGCGAGCCCAGCACCGCGATGCCCAGCGCCCCGCCCAGCTCGAGCGCGGTGTCGTTGACCCCGCCGCCGACGCCCAGCTCGGACTCGGGGAAGGAGCCCATGATCGTGTCGGTCGCCGGGGAGATGGCCAGTCCGAGCGCGAGGCCCAGCGTCATCAGCGGCGCCAGGAAGTCCCCGTACGTCGACCCCTTGTCGATCTGGGTGAGCAGGAACATGCCCGCCGTGCCGACGGCCATGCCGGTCACGGCCATCACCCTCACCCCCAGCTTCGGGGCGAGCACCCCGGTCACCGCGGACCCGAGGAACACCGCACCGCCCAGCGGCAGCAGCCGTACACCCGTGTCCAGGGCGCCGTAGCCGAGGACGAACTGCAGGAACTGCGTCGAGTAGTAGATCACGGCGAACATGCCGAAGAAGAAGAACATCACCGCGAGCATCGAGCCGGTGAAGGGCCGCAGCGCGAACTTTCGGACGTCCAGCATCGGGTGCGGGTGCCGCAGCTCCCAGGCGACGAAGGTGACCAGACCGACACCGGCGACCACGGCGGCGGTGACGGGGCCGGCGCCCCAGCCGGAGTGCGGGCCCTCGATGGCGGCGTAGATCAGGGAGCCGACCGTGACGATCGACAGCAGACCACCGACGTAGTCGATCCGGCCCATGCCCTCCGCCTTGGACGGCGGTACCAGGGCGAGCGCGCCGAACACGGCGAGGACGGCGATCGGCACGTTGATCAGGAAGGTCGAGCCCCAGGCGTGGTCCTCAAGCAGCCAGCCGGAGACCAGCGGGCCGACGGCTACCGCCACCCCGGAGGTCGCGGCCCAGGCGGTGATGGCCTTGGCCCGCTCGCTCCGGGGGAAGGTCGCGACCACCAGGGACAGCGTGGCCGGCATCACGACCGCGGCACCGACACCCATGATCGCGCGGGCCACGATGACCAGTGAGGTCTCGTCGACCATGCTCCCCATCACCGAACCGCCGGCGAAGATCAGCAGACCCAGCACCAGCGCGCCGCGCCGGCTGTACTTGTCGCCGATCGCGCCCAGCACCAGCATCAGCGCCGCGTACGGAACGGTGTAGGAGTCGACGACCCACTGCAGATCACTGCTGCTCAGGCTCAGGTCGGTGGTCATGTCGGGGGCGGCGACGATCAGCGACGTGTTAGCCATCACCGTGATCAGCAGGCTCAGGCACAGCACGAGCAGCGCCCACCAGCGCCGCGCGTACGGCCCGGTCATCTTCTCCACGGGGGTATTTGCAAGGAAGGGCATCAGTAGCTCCTGAGAGGGACGGGGCGGACGAGCGGAATCACTTAATTGCCCGTGAGGGGAGCGGGCGACGGGCTGAGATCTCAGGGCTTCGAGATCATCCTGTGGCCCCTTTTGGGCTTCCCTCGGCGATCCCCTGGAGGGCCGCGTCGGTGTCCGCGGTGGCCAGCATCCTGTTGATGTCGGCGCCGGCCAGTGCGCCGGCCGCTGCGGAGGCCCCGACCTGGGCGACCAGATCGGTGGCGTTGCCGGCCACCCACACACCCGGCACCTCGGTGGTGCCGGCCGTGCCGGAGGCGAAACCACGGCCCATGTTCGGCAGGTCCTGCACCGGCAGGCCCAGACCTTCCAGGCCCTGGGTGCGGGCCTGCATCGGCGCGGCGACCGCGAGGACGCGGCGGGCCACGACCTGGCCGTCGGCCAGGCGCACCCCGGCGAGGGCACCGTCCTCGTCGTTGACGACCTCGGTGACCGGGGTGTCGATGACGCGGATGCCGCGGGCGGCGAAGCGGGCGCGGCTGTCCTCGTCCAGGTCGGTGCCGTGGGTGAAGTAGGTCAGGTCCTCGGTCAGCTGACGGAACAAAAACGCGTGGCCGATGGAGGCCGGGCCGGTGGCGAGGATGCCGATGGGCTCATCGCGCACCTCCCAGCCGTGGCAGTACGGGCAGTGCACCACACTGTGCCCCCAGTGCTCGGCGAGCCCGGGCACCTCCGGCAGCACATCCGTGAGGCCGGTGGCCACCAGGATGCGGCGGGCGGTGATGCTGCGGCCGTCGGCCAGGGTGACGGTGAACCGCAGGTCCCCATCCGCCGACGGGGCGGCGGACTCGGCCGAGACCACCTCGCCGAACACGACGCGTCCGCCGTACTGGCGCACCTGCTCCCGGCCCCGTCGAAGGATCTCGGACGGCGGGGTGCCGTCCAAGGCGATGAAGCCGTGCACGGCCTCCGCGGGCGCGTTGCGCGGGGAGCCGCTGTCGATCACGACGACCGAGCGGCGGGAGCGGGCGAGGATCAGTGCACCGTTCAGCCCCGCGGCGCCCCCGCCGATCACCACCGCGTCGACGGTCCCCTCGGCCAGTGCGTCGCTCGCGTACGGAGGAGTCGCCACAGCCATGGCCTCCTGCGTTTCCTTATCAGTCATGGTTCGGTCAACCCTTCGAGTTCTGGGTGGTTGGAGGGGGGTCAGCTGTTCAGAAAGCCGAGGATGTGGTCGGCGACCGTCTTGGGCTCTTGTGGAGAGTCCGGCCCCGGTTTGCTTGGGACGTTCGTGATGTACAGATCCAGTACGGCGATGAAACTCGCCGTCGCCAGGATCGCGAGGATCAGACCGTGCCTTGCCAGCCTGGAAGGCGTCGCAACGCCGGGCGGCGCGGAGGAGTTCAAAGGCATGGGTTGCCCTCAATCGCGCCAGGCGTGCACGCAGCCTGTCCGGTGAGCTCAGGACCGTTATGTACTGAACAGTCAGAAACCTAGGCGGTTCTGTACTGGGTTGTCAAATACGTTGGGTCGGCTTTACCTTCGATGTATGGCGAGACCACGAAGCTTCGACCCCGACCACGTCCTCCATGCCGCCGAGCGGCAGTTCCGCACTTCGGGCTACAACGGCACGAGCGTCGACGACATCAGCGCCGCCACCGGCCTGGGCCGCGGCAGCCTCTACGCCGCGTTCGACGGCAAGCACGGCGTGCTGCTGCAGGCGATGGCCGGCTACTTCGCCCGGCTGGGGCAGTTTGCGCCGAAGGCGCTCGCCGGACCGGACGAGGGTGCCCTGGAACGACTGCACGCGTACTTGCTCCGCGCCGTCCACGGGGTGCCACTCGCCGCCGACGTACCCCCCGCCCCTGACCGGGCGGCGGCAGCCTGCTTCGCCGCCAAGATGGCCCTGGAGATCGGCGCCTCCGACTCCGAGGTGAAACGCCTGGCCAACGACTGCTTCTCCGTGCTCGCGACGGCGGTGGCCGAGTGTGTGCGAGCGGCGCAGCGCAACGGCGACATCGACCCCGACGCGGATCCCGACGACCTCGCGTACCTTCTGCTGACCATCATCCGCGGGACCGATGTCGTAGGCGCGTACGGCCACAGTCCCGCCCGCCTGACCTCGATTGCGGAGAGCGCGTTCGCCTTGCTGCCTCGCCCGCGCCACCGCTGAGAAGAGCACGGCCGGCCTCATTGCACAGGCATCTGATGCGGTCGGCCCACTTCGACGCCGCGGAGGCACGGCCCGTAGGTTTACGCGCCGCCGTGACCTCGTGTGTTGGCGCGTGCTGTGGTGTTCCCCGGCGGTGTGGGCAACACCCATGAGGACCCCAAGGCGTTCGCCCGTCTCCTCCACGATGTGGAGACCAAGATCTTCGACGTCCTGCCGGACGAGACATGGGTCTACCCGGGCCACGGCGACGACACGACGCTGGGCGCGGAACGCCCGCAGCTGCCGGAGTGGCACGCGCGCGGGTGGTGAGGGCCGCGCGGAGGGTGCGGGTGGTGAGGGCCGCCCGGGCGTGCGGATGGTGAGGACAGGCGCGGGGCGCACGCCTGCGGAGCGGTGGGCCTCGTACGCGCCCCGTGTGAATCATTCGCACACGCCGATGCCGCACGTACGCTCCCCCCGGATGTAGTTGCGCGGTCAACTGGTAAGAGCCCCGCGCAGGATGACGGCTCCTGGGCGGACGGGCCGCCGGTCTGTCGATCCCCGCCCTCGGCCGGCGGCCCCGGCGACCGCCGAACCCGGCGCGCGCCACGGAGTGTTCACAAGAACGCAACACCCGCTCCCACGATGTGAGCACGTCCCGTCGTGACCTCGACAAACAGGACTGTCGACTGTCAATCTCGCGCCATGCATCCTGCCCCGCGTGCCCTGCGCCGCGCTGCCGCCGCCGTCACCCTCGCCCTGCTCGCCACCGCCGTCGGCTGTGCACCGCAGCCGGAGGAGCCCGCGGCCGGCACGTCCTCGGCCGGAAACACGTGCGAGAAGGGCAAGTTGCCTACCCGGACCTCGGGCAGGCTGACGATCGCCACCGACGAACCCGCCTACGAGCCGTGGTTCAAGGACGACGACCCCGCGAGTGGCAAGGGCTTCGAGTCGGCGGTCGCGTACGCCGTCGCCCGGCACCTCGGCTACGGCAAGGACAAGGTCGTCTGGCAGACCGTCCCGTTCAACAAGGCCTTCGCGCCCGGCGAGAAGACGTTCGACTTCGACATCAACCAGGTGTCCGTCAGCGACGAGCGCAAGAAGGCCGTGGACTTCTCGTCCGGCTACTACGACGTGCGCCAGGCCGTCGTCGCCCTGAAGGGCTCCAAGGCGGCGAAGGCGAAGAGCGTCGCGGACCTGAAGGACGTGAAGCTGGGCGCCCAGGTCGGCACCACCAGCCTCGACTACATCGACGACGTGGTGCGGCCCACGCGGGCGCCCGCCGTGTACGGCAAGAACGACCAGGCCAAGTCCGCGCTGAAGAACGGCCAGGTCGACGCCGTCGTCGTGGACCTGCCGACCGCCTTCTACATCACCGGGGCCGAGATCACGGACGCGACGATCGTCGGCCAGTTCGAGAACCAGGGCGGTACGCCGGAGCAGTTCGGTCTCGTGCTCGACAAGGGCAGCGCGCTCACCTCCTGCGTCTCGCGGGCCGTGGACGCGCTGCGCGAGGACGGCACGCTCGGGAGGATCGAGCAGCAGTGGCTGTCCGACGCCGTCGACGCGCCGGTGCTCAAATGACGGTGTACAAGGAGGAGCTCACCGAGGGCTCCGGCGAGCACGGTGGATATGTCCCGTCCCAGCGGCGCCTGGACCGTGAGCGCTACCAGCGCGCCCGCGCCCGGCGCGCCACGGCGATCGGCGCGCTTTCGACCCTCGTCACGGGAGCCGTCCTCTACCTGGTCGTCGTCAACGCCCCGGGCTGGCCGCGCACCAAGGAGACCTTCTTCGACTGGGAGTACGCGCGCGAGGCGTTCCCGAAGGTCCTCGAAGGGCTGTGGCTGAACGTCCGGCTGCTGCTGGTCTGCGGGGCCGCGGTACTCGTCCTCGGCATGCTGATCGCCGTGGCCCGTACGCTGCGCGGCCCGGTGTTCTTCCCCCTGCGCGTCCTGGCCGCCGCGTACACCGACTTCTTCCGGGGACTGCCGCTGATCATCAACCTGATGATCGTGGTTCTCGGCGTCCCGGCGCTGCGGCTCCAGGGGGTGACCGTCGACCCGGTGCTCCTCGGCGGCACCGCGCTCACCCTGACCTACTCGGCGTACGTCGCCGAGGTGTTCCGGGCCGGCATCGAGTCCGTGCACCCCTCGCAGCGCGCCGCGGCCCGCTCGCTCGGGCTCAGCAACCGGCAGGCGCTGCGATACGTGGTGCTGCCCCAGGCGGTGCGCCGCCAGGTGCCGCCACTGCTGAACGACCTGGTGTCGCTGCAGAAGGACACCGGGCTCGTCTCGATCGGGGGCGCGGTGGACGCCGTACGGGCCGCCGACATCATCGCGGGGCGCAGCCTCAACTACACGCCGTACATCATCGCGGGGCTGGTCTTCGTCGCGCTGACCATCCCCATGACCCGCTTCACGGACTGGGTGACGGCACGGATGGACCGCCGGCGGGCCCAGGGAGGAGTCACATGAGCGACGCGCCCGTGCTGCGCATGGAGGCCGTCCGCAAGTCCTTCGGCGGCTCGGTCGTCCTGCGGGACGTCGACCTTGAGGTCGCGCCGCACACGGTCACCGCGCTGATCGGCGCCTCCGGCTCCGGCAAGTCCACGCTGCTGCGGTGTGCGAACCTGCTGGAGGAGATCGACGACGGGGCGATCTGGCTGGACGGCGAGGAGATCACCGACCCGCGCGTCGACCAGGACGCCGTGCGCCGCCGGATCGGCGTGGTCTTCCAGGCGTACAACCTGTTCCCGCACCTGACGGTCCTGGAGAACATCACGCTCGCGCCCCGCCGGGTGCACGGCGCGTCCCGCGCCGAGGCCGAGGCACGCGCGCGTGAACTGCTGGAGCGGCTCGGGCTGGGTGAGAAGGCGGGCGAGTACCCGGACCGGCTGAGCGGCGGCCAGCAGCAGCGGGCGGCGATCGTCCGCGCCCTTGCCGTACGTCCCCGGCTGCTGCTGCTCGACGAGATCACCGCCGCCCTCGATCCCGAGCTGGTGGGCGAGGTCCTCGCCGTCGTCCGCGACCTGAAGGACGAGGGCATGACCATGGTGCTGGCCACGCACGAGATGGGCTTCGCTCGGGAGGTCGCCGACCAGGTGTGTTTCCTGGAGGGCGGCGTGGTGCTGGAACGCGGCACCGCCGAGCAGGTCTTCGGGGAACCGCGGCAGGAGCGCACGCGGCGCTTTCTGCGGCGGATCGTGGAGGCGGGGCGGTTGTAGCGGGCGGTTGCAGGGGGGGCGGCTGTTGAAGGAGTCAGGCGTCGGCGTGTCCCGCCCCGGCCAGCGCCGCGACCCGTTCCACGCCGAACACGTACCCCTGCACCCCGCACCCCGCGATGACCCCGTCGGCGCGCAGCGAGACGTAGGAGTGGTGCCGGAACGACTCGCGCTTGTGGATGTTGGAGATGTGGACCTCCAACACGGGCATGCCGTCACACGTGTTGAGGGCGTCCAGGATGGCCACGGAGGTGTGCGAGTAGGCGCCCGGGTTGATCACGATGCCGCAGTGGTTCAGCCGCGCCTCGTGGATCCAGTCCACGAGCTCCCCCTCGTGGTTGGACTGGCGGAAGTCGACCGTGCCGCCGTGCGCGGCCGCCGCCTTGGCGCACAGAACCTCGACGTCGGCGAGGGTGTCGGAGCCGTAGATCTCCGGCTGGCGCTGGCCGAGCAGGTTCAGGTTGGGGCCGTTGAGGATCATGATCGGGGCGTTGGCCAGGGTGCGGGGCACGGTTCCTCCGGTCCGTTCGGGTCGCGGCCCGTGGCGGACCGCTGCTCGACCCGGTTTATCACGGTGCGCCGACAGACGGCCGGGCCTTAGCCTCCCGCCATGACCAGCCTCTTCTACCCGCCCAAGCCGTCCCCCGGTGACCGCATCGCCGTGCTCTCGCCCTCCTCCGGCCTGCCCGGGCTCTTACCGCTCCCCTACGAGCTGGGCCTGGAGCGGCTGCGCAAGGAGTACGGGCTGGAACCGGTCGAGTATCCGGCGACCCGCACGATGGGCTCATCGCCCCAGGAGCGGGCCGACGACCTCCACGCCGCCTTCGCCGACCCGGACATCAAGGCGGTCATCGCGTCGATCGGCGGGGACGACCAGATCACCGTGCTGCCGCTGCTGGACCGGGAGTTGATCCGGGCCAACCCGAAGCCGTTCTTCGGAATGAGCGACAACACGAACCTGCTCGCCTACCTCCACAACAGCGGCGTCGTCGGCTTTCACGGGGCGAGTGTGATGTGCGAGCTGGGCCGCCCGGGGGCCATGCACCCACAGACCGCCGAGTCCCTGCGCGCTGCCCTGTTCACCTCCGGCCCGTACGAGCTGCGGCCCGCCGAGCGGTGGCGTGACATCGACCGGGACTGGGCGGATCCGGCGACCTTCGACGCGGAGCCGGAGACCCGGCCCGGGACCGGCTGGACCTGGGTCAACGCCGACCGGGTGGTGGAGGGCCGCAGTTGGGGCGGCTGCCTGGAGATCATCGGCTGGCTGCTGATGGCCGACCGCGAGATCGCGCACGACCTGTCCGCGTACGACGGCTCTGTGCTGCTCCTGGAGACCTCGGAGGACATGCCGAGCGCCACGGAAGTCTTCTGCACCCTGCGCAACATGGGCGAACGCGGGCTGCTCCAGCGCTTCTCGGCCCTCCTCATGGGCCGCCCCAAGACCTGGTCCTTCGAGCAGCCCAACGGCCCGGAAGATGCCGCTCGTTACGCCACCGACCAGCGTGAGGCCGTCCTGCGCGCCGTGCGGGCCTACGCCCCCGACGTCACGATCGTCTTCGACGTGGACTTCGGGCACACCGATCCGCAGCTGGTGATCCCGTACGGCGGCACCGTGCGCGTGGACGGACCGGCCCGGCGCATCACGGTCACGTACTGAGTGCCCCGGGACCCTCCGCGCGCCCCCCGTAACCCGCTGTCACCGTGGGTAGTTGACGCGGCATGCACGATGTACGCACCGTAAAGGCCCCCTCCATGCCGCGCCTCGCGGCCGCCTCGCTCGCCGGCACGGCCATCGAGTTCTACGACTTCTTCGTCTACGGCACCGCGGCGGCCCTGATCCTGGGGCCGCTGTTCTTCCCGACCTTCTCGCCGGTGGCGGGGACGCTGGCCGCCTTCGCCACCTTCGGCGTGGGCTTCATCGCGCGGCCGCTGGGTTCGGTGCTGTTCGGGCACATCGGGGACCGGCGGGGGCGGCGGCCGGTCCTCGTCGCCTCCCTGCTGCTGACCGGTGCCTCCACGGTCGCGGTCGGTTGTGTGCCGACGTACGAGACGATCGGCGTGGCCGCTCCGCTGCTGCTCCTGGTCCTGCGCTTCCTCCAAGGGCTCGGGCTCGGCGGGGAGTGGGGCGGGGCGGTGCTGCTGACGGTGGAGCACGCGCCCGCCGGGCGGCGCGGACTGTGGTCGAGCTTTCCGCAGGTCGGGCCCGCGCTGGGGTTCCTGCTCGCCAACGGTGTGGTGCTGGGGCTGTCGGCGACCCTGTCCGAGGCGCAGTTCGCCTCGTGGGGGTGGCGGGCGCCGTTCTGGGCGGCGGGCGTGCTGGCCGTCGTGGGTCTGTGGCTGCGTTCGTCGCTCGTCGAAAGCCCGAGTTTCCTCGGGATCGACGGCCACGCGCGCGTACCACTCGTCGAGGTACTGCGTGACCACTGGCGCCTCCTCCTGCTGACCGGCGGGGCGCTCGCGATCGGCTACGCGATCTTCTACGCCGTGACGACGTGGTCGCTCGCCTACGGGACGGAACGGCTCGGGGTGAGCCGCAGCGTCATGCTGACCTGCATCATGGGCTCGGTGGTCGTGAAGGGCGCGCTCACGCCACTGATGGCGCTGCTCGGGGACCGGTACGGCCGGCGTCCCTTGTGCCTGGCCGGGTGCGCGGCCGCCGCCCTGTGGATGTTCCCGATGGTCGCGCTCCTCGCCACCGGCGCGCCGCTGCCGATGTTCCTCGGCTTCCTCGGGGCGATGCTCGCGTTCATCACGATGTTCGCCGTGATCGCCGCGTATCTGCCGGAGCTGTACGAGCCGCGGGTGCGCTGCACGGGCGCCGCGGTCGGCTACAACCTCGGCGGGGTCCTCGGGGGCGCGCTCACGCCGATCGTGGCGACGGCGCTGGCCGAGCAGGGCGGGCGGGTGCCCTGGGGCGTGGCCGCGTATCTGACGGCGATCGCACTGCTCAGCCTGGGGTGCTTCGCGCTGCTGCCGGAGACGCGTCCGGTGCCGGTGACGGCGGCTGCGGAGCCTGCTTCGGGGTGACCTCGGTGGTGGTGCGCGTACACGCTTGCGCGAGGGTGTACGCGCACCACGGCGAGTGTCTACGCGTTCTACGGGTTGATCGCCAGCTCCAGATACGCCGCGAACAGCACAAGGTGGACCCCGCCCTGGAGCGGCGTGGCCCGGCCCGGTACCACGGTCAGCGACGCCACCACCACGGTCAGGGCGAGCAGCACCATGTGCGTGGCGCCCAGGCCGAGCACCAGCGGCCCGGAGAGCCAGACGGACGCGAGGGCGACCGCTGGGATGGTGAGGCCGATGCTGGCCATGGCCGAACCGAGGGCCAGGTTCAGGCTGGTCTGCACGCGGTCGCGGTGCGCGGAGCGCAGCGCGGCGACGGTCTCCGGGAGCAGCACCAGCAGCGCGATGATCACGCCGACGACGGCGTGGTGCAGCCCGGCGGCCTCCACCCCGGACTCGATGGTGGGCGACACCCCTTTGGCCAGGCCGACCACGCCGATGAGTGCCAGGCCGAGCAGCCCCAGGCTCACCAGGGCCGTACGGGCGGTCGGCGCCGGCGCGTGTTCCTCCGCCGTGATCACCTCGTCGTGCCGGGTGATCGGCAGGAAGTAGTCCCGGTGCCGCACGGTCTGCGTCGCGACGAACAGTCCGTACAGGACCAGTGAGGAGAGCGCGGCGAAGGTCAGCTGGACGGTGGAGAACTCCGGGCCCGGCTTGCTGGTGGTGAAGGTCGGCAGGACCAGGCTGAGCGTGGCCAGGGTGGCGACGGTCGCGAGTGCGGCGCCGGTGCCCTCGGGTTGAAGACGGCCGTGCCGTGCCGCAGGGAGGCGACCAGGAGGCAGAGGCCGACGATGCCGTTACAGGTGATCATCACGGCCGCGAAGACCGTGTCACGGGCCAGTGTCGAACTCTTGTCACCGCCGTCGGCCATCAGGGTGACGATGAGGGCGGCCTCGATGATCGTGACGGCAATGGGCCAGGACGAGGGAGCCGAACGGTTCGCCGACCCGGTGGGCCACCACCTCGGCGTGGTGCACGGCCGCCAGGACGGCTCCCGCGAGGACCAGGGTGACCAGCGCGACGACCGCAGTCGGCAGATCGCGCCCCCAGGTGAAGATCAGCAGCACGGCCGCGAGGAAGGGCACCAGGGTCGTCCACTGTGCCGTGAGCGGCCTGCGCCGAACGATCATGCAGTGATCGCCGCAGGCGCGAAGGAGGCCCGCACTCCGGCCGTGCGGGGATCGTGCGGGGGTCGTGCGGGTCACCTTCACGCGTGTCGCGAGGTTACGTGAGCGCCCGTGCCGCGGCGAAGCTGCACCCGTGCCACGGGCCTACGTGAGCACCCGTTCCGCAGGACTACGCGAGTTCGCGCTGGTCCACGAGATCGCAATTGGTGTACACCCGCTCGCCGATGCAGAGCGCGCCCAGTTGCTCCGCCATCCTGCTGGTCTCGGGATCGTTGCTGTTGCGCATGGCCTCCTCGTAGGAATCGAACTCGATCAGCGCCAGATAGCGGCGCGGATTGTCGCGGTCCTTCAGAAGCATGCGCTGCGTGGGGCCGCCCGGCCGACCGGCGAAGCGCCTCCCCGCCTCCTCGAACACTCGCTCCATCTCGTCCATGCGCTCAGTCTCGAAGTCGATGATCTGTACGAACTTCATGGCACCTCCAGCCGGCCTCGGCGCCCCCGGGCCGGGAACGCTCTCAAGAACAAGCAAGCACCGGGACCGGTGGCCGGCAATTCGCCGGCCACCGGTCCCGGTGCTGGTTGCTCCTACGTCCGACGTGGTCAGACGTCGATGCTGTCCTTCGGAGCGGGTCCGCTCTGCGCCTGCGCCGCCTCGGCCGCCGCCTGCTTCTTGGAAGCCCGCAGGCTGGTGATCGTGGTGACGATCAGGACCGAGCAAATCACGCCGAGCGAGACCGGAATGCTGATCTCGGGCACATGCACCCCGGACTCGTGCAGCGCGTGCAGCACCAGCTTCACGCCGATGAAGCCCAGGATGATCGACAGGCCGTAGCTGAGGTGGACCAGCCTCTTCAGCAGGCCGCCGATGAGGAAATACAGCTGGCGCAGACCCATCAGGGCGAACGCGTTGGCCGTGAAGACGATGTACGGGTCCTGCGTCAGGCCGAAGATCGCCGGGATCGAGTCGAGCGCGAACAGCACGTCCGTGGAGCCGATCGCGAGCATCACGACCAGCATCGGGGTCATGACCCGCTTGCCGTTCTCCTGGATCCACAGCTTGGTGCCGTGGTAGCGGTCGGCCACACCGAAGCGGCGCTCGACGGCCTTGAGCAGCTTGTTCTCCTCGAACTCCTCGTCCTGCTCGTCCGCCCGGGCCTCCTGGATCAGCTTCCAGGCGGTCCAGATCAGGAAGGCGCCGAAGAGGTAGAAGACCCACGAGAAGCTGGCGAGGATCGCGGCGCCCGCGGCGATGAAGATGGCCCGCAGGACCAGGGCTATGAGGACACCGATCAGGAGGACGCGCTGCTGGTACTGCGAGGGCACCGCGAACTTCGCCATGATCAGGACGAAGACGAAGAGGTTGTCGACACTGAGTGACTTCTCGGTGATGAAGCCCGCGAAGAACTCGCCGGCGGGCTGGCCGCCGCCGAACACGAGGAGGCCGAGGCCGAAGAGCGCGGCCAGAACGATCCAGACGACCGTCCAGATCCCGGCTTCCTTGATCGATACGTCGTGCGGCTTGCGGCCGATGAAGAAGTCGACCGCGATCAGGGCGGCGAGCCCCACGATCGTCAGGACCCATAGGGTCACGGAAACATCCACTGCGCCTCCGGCAGTCGTAACGGCAAATGTCAGCGTCGTCGCTGCCGGAGGTCTCTTCCACCCAAGGATGGGCCGACGCCCCGGGATCTGGCCTGATCCGTATTGACGGGAACGCCGCAGCAGACAGGGAGTACTCCCCTCCGTGCCGATAACAGTACCGTAATCACCAAGAGAAGGTAAAGCGCTTGGTAAAAGAAAGGCCAAGTCCCCTGCTCAGGCGGCTTTACACGTACTTGGTACGGGCGGCCGCGACCTGGGTGAGCACCTGCTGGAGGACCTGGCTGCCCGGCGGCACGAGCGACGGCTCATACGTCCAGGCATGACCGACCCACGGGTCGGCGAGATGGTCGTCGGGCACCGGCGCCAGTCGCAGCAGCGAACGCCACAGCGGGTCGAGCAAAGGCCCGTACCCGGAGGATTCCTCACGGTCCGCCACCATCATCAGGTGGACGCCGAAGGCGGGACCCTCGTCGGCGAGGTAGCGCAGCTGGTTCACCGCCCGGTCGTCGAAGCCGTGCGGGAAGTCGTTGACGATCAGCAGCTGCTGTGAGGTGTCGAAGCCGGGCGGGAGCGAGTCGGCAGCCCCTCCGCGCACCGCCATCTGCACCAGGTCGACCCGCTGGGTGAGCCGGGCCAGCACGTCCGCCACGCCTGCGGCGCCGAGTGCGGGCGGGGCCGCGAGTACACCGGTCTGCACGAGCGGGGCGAGCGGTTGCGCACCCGAGCCGGCCGGGTCGATGACGTGGACGGTGAACTCCCCCGCCGGGTGGACGGCGAGCAGCCGGGCCGCGTGCGCGACCGCCGTCTCCATGGCGAGATGCCCCAGGGCGTGCGAGTCCGCGAACGAACCGTCGGACGATCGGGTCCGGCCGCTGTCGATCCACAGGCCGCGCTCCAGCGGCAGCCGGACCAGCATCGGGATGCGGATCCGGTCGGCCTCGGGGAGATGGAGGTCGCCCAGGCGCAGGGCCATGGGGATCTCCATCGGCACGCGGTAGGCCTGCCAGACGGGGCTGTCCCAGCGGGCGTATGCCGGTGGGAGGGCCGGTTCGACGACCTCGGCCTCGGCCGAGAGCTGGGCGAGGTCCCGGTCGAGAACCTGACCGGCCTGGGCGACGAGCTGGGCGTGCCGGGCTCGGGCCGCCTCGCGGGCGGCGTCGCCCTGGCCCCCGATGCGGCTGCGCGGGTCGGACAGGACCTGCTCCAGCTCCTTGTCCATGCGGGACTCGGCGAAGTCGACGGCGCTGCGGTAGGCGGCGGTGCTACGGGCCAGGTCCTCGAACATGCCCCACACCTGGTTGTAGAGCCGCTCGTCCATGGACCAGCCGGTCGCATCGCCCGCGACGGGCTGCGCGGGCTGCCCGGGCGCGGCCGGGGGTGCGGTGGGCGGCGGCGGGGGCGGAGCGGCGTTCTGGCGGCGTGGGTGGCTGTAGTCGATCGGGCCGCCCGCGGTGGGCGTCGACGGCTGGGTGACGGCGTCGGAGTCCGGCGCCGCGCCGGGATACGGCGGCGGCTGCGGCGCGGGCTGCCCCGGCCCGCCGGGTGTCTGACCGGCGTACGGCGACATCGGTGGTGCCTGGCCCGGCTGAGGCGCGGTGCCGCCCTGGTCCGGGCCGAGGGCCGGGGCCGCCGTCTGCCGGGAGCGGTCACCGTCCGCCGCGCGCGGCGGGGACGCCTGTACCGAGCGGGCCAGCCCCTGGGCCACCGCGTCGTCGATGCTGCCGGCGAGCTGGTGGGCCTCGGGCAGCCCCTGGTCGGTGAGGAGTTCGCCGAGGCCGCCGGCGTAGCCCTGGCCGACGGCACGCACCTTCCAGGCGCCCTGCCTGCGATAGAGCTCCAGCGCGACGACCGCCGACTCGGCCTCCAGGCCGGTGATGGTGTAGCTGGCGATCTCCGCGCCGTCGAGGCCGGTGAGGGCGACGAACGGGGCGGCCACGGCGCCGAAACGGACCGGGCCAGCCCCGGCGGCGGGCAGGGCGAGCAGCACGCCGACACGGTGGACGGCCTCCGGTACGGCGTCCAGGTCCACCGCGAGGCGATGGTCGGCGGCGGCCTGCCGGGAGACTTCGAGACCCGGCTGGGTGGGTGCGCCCGGGTGGGCGACCCACTCCACGCCGTGAATCCGGCCGTTCTCGTCGCTGAGCGCGGCCGCGGCCACGAGCGGCGTGCCGGCCGAGACCCGGATCTCGAGACGGACCTGGGAGAGCGGGTGGTTCTGCCCCCGCACCAGCTCGGCCGTCATCGCCTTCTCCCCCTGTGTCGTTGTGTGGTGTCGTGTGCCGGTCGGCGGCCCGGCCCGGCCGGTTGTCCCCGGGCCCTCAGAGGACGGGCAGGATCGCCGGCATCAGGTCCTGGAACGTACGACCGTTGGCCGGGTTGCCGAGGGCCGTCATCGTCCAGCCCGGGCCCGAGCGGTGCACCTTGGCCATGATCTGGGCCGTGTACTGGCCGCCGCCGGCCAGGGTGTAGCGGGCGAGCTCCTGGCCGTTGGTCTCGTCGACCAGGCGGCAGAACGCGTTCTGCACCTCCTGGAACGTCTGGCCCGTGAAGGAGTTCACGGTGAAGACGATCTGGTCGATGTGGACCGGGACGCGCGAGAGGTCGACGAGGATCGCCTCGTCGTCGCCGCCCTGGCCGACACCGCCGACGAGATTGTCACCGGTGTGGCGCACCGAGCCGTCGTCGCTCACCAGGTGGCGGAAGAAGACGACGTCGACCGGCTGCTTGTCGGCGAACAGGACGGCCGAGGCGTCGAGGTCGACCTCTCGCGTACGCGAGCCGAACAGGCCGCGCCGGGGAGCCGCCTGCCAGCCGAGACCCATGCGCACCGCGGTCAGGCTGCCGCCGTCCTTCTTCTGCAGACTGATGGCCTGACCCTTGGTCATGTTGACGGTCACGCGCTGATCCCCTCTCGGACGTCCCCTGTTGCCGCGCAGTCGCGGTTGATCAGAACACTACGCAGGGGCACTGACAGTGCCGAGCCCCGGTCCGCACTTTGTGTCGGTCTTGCAACACTGCGCGTACGCGGTCCGCTGTCAGGCCAGGCCCGCCTCCTTCATCTGGCGCAGCTCCTTCTTCATCTCGGAGACCTCGTCGCGCAGCCGGGCCGCGATCTCGAACTGGAGGTCCGCGGCGGCGGCCCGCATGCGCGCGGTGAGCTCCTCGATCTGCGCGCTGAGTTCGGCCGCGGGGCGGTCGGTCGGCACCGTCTCCTTGGCCTTGCCCCTGCCCCTGGCCGGCTTGGCGCCCTCGGCCGTCCTGCCCAGGGAGGGCACAGGCGCCTTGGTGCCTCCGCCGTCCTTCTTCGCCTTGCGGTAGCCCGAGCCGAGCAGCTGCTCGGTGTCGATGTCCTCGCGGGCGATCTGCGCGACGATGTCGTTGATCTTCTTGCGGAGCGGCTGGGGGTCGAGGCCCCGCTCCTTGTTGTACGCGACCTGCTTCTCCCGGCGCCGGTTGGTCTCGTCGATGGCCTTCGCCATCGCCGGGGTGATCTTGTCGGCGTACATGTGGACCTGGCCGGAGACGTTGCGCGCGGCACGGCCGATGGTCTGGATCAGGGAGGTGCCGGAGCGCAGGAAGCCTTCCTTGTCGGCGTCCAGGATCGCCACCAGGGACACCTCGGGCAGGTCGAGGCCCTCCCGCAGGAGGTTGATGCCGACCAGCACGTCGTACTCACCGGCGCGCAGCTCACGCAGGAGTTCGACGCGGCGCAGGGTGTCGACGTCGCTGTGCAGGTAGCGCACCTGGATTCCCAGCTCCAGGAAGTAGTCCGTGAGGTCCTCGGCCATCTTCTTGGTGAGCGTGGTGACCAGGACGCGCTCGTCCTTCTCGGTGCGCTGCCGGATCTCGTGCACCAGGTCGTCGATCTGGCCCTCGGTGGGCTTGACGACGACTTCCGGGTCGACGAGGCCGGTGGGGCGGATGATCTGCTCGACGACTCCGTCCGAGCGGGAGAGCTCGTAGGCGCCCGGGGTCGCCGACAGGTAGACCGTCTGGCCGATGCGCTGCTGGAACTCCTCCCACTTCAGCGGGCGGTTGTCCAGGGCGGAGGGCAGCCGGAAGCCGTGGTCGACGAGGGTGCGCTTGCGGGAGGCGTCGCCCTCGTACATGGCGCCGATCTGCGGGACCGTGACGTGCGACTCGTCGATGACGAGGAGGAAGTCGTCCGGGAAGTAGTCCAGCAGGGTGTTGGGCGGGGAGCCGGGCAGGCGGCCGTCGAAGTGCATCGAGTAGTTCTCCACTCCGGAGCAGGAGCCGATCTGGCGGAGCATCTCGATGTCGTACGTCGTGCGCATCCTGAGGCGCTGGGCTTCCAGGAGCTTGCCCTGCTTCTCCAGCTCGGCGAGGCGCTCGCCCAGCTCCTTCTCGATGTCGTTGACGGCCCGCTCCAGGCGCTCGGGCCCTGCGACGTAGTGGGAGGCGGGGAAGACGTACAGCTGCTGGTCGTCGCTGATGATCTCGCCGGTGACCGGGTGCAGCGTGGACAGCGCCTCGATCTCGTCGCCGAACATCTCGATGCGGACGGCCAGCTCCTCGTAGACCGGGAAGATCTCGATGGTGTCGCCGCGGACGCGGAAGGTGCCGCGGCTGAAGGCCATGTCGTTGCGCGTGTACTGGATGTCCACGAAGCGGCGCAGCAGCTCGTCGCGGTCGTGCTCCTCGCCGACGCGGAGGGGGACCATGCGGTCCACGTACTCCTGCGGCGTACCGAGGCCGTAGATGCAGGAGACCGAGGCGACCACGACGACGTCGCGGCGGGTGAGCAGCGAGTTGGTCGCGGAGTGGCGCAGGCGCTCGACCTCCTCGTTGATCGAGGAGTCCTTCTCGATGTAGGTGTCCGACTGCGGGACGTAGGCCTCGGGCTGGTAGTAGTCGTAGTACGAGACGAAGTACTCGACCGCGTTGTTCGGGAGCAGCTCTCGGAACTCGTTCGCCAGCTGGGCGGCCAGCGTCTTGTTCGGCGCCATCACGAGCGTGGGGCGCTGGAGCTTCTCGATCATCCACGCGGTGGTGGCGGACTTGCCGGTGCCGGTGGCGCCCAGGAGGACGACGTCCTTCTCTCCTGCCTGGACGCGTCGGGCGAGCTCGGCGATGGCCGCCGGCTGGTCGCCGCTCGGCTGGTAGGGGCTGACGACCTCGAAGGGCGCCACCGTGCGTTCGATGTGGGAAACGGGCCGCATGGGATCCACCGTACGACCCCGCACTGACAACCGGCTCCGATCAGCGGTTCTGCGGGGTCCGGGAGCCGCGGTGCTCCACGGTGCGGCGGGGGCGGAACCGCAGGCGCTCCGGGTTGTGGGCGGTGTGGGCCGGGATGCCGGGCCTCTGCTCGACGGCGACGGCCGTGGGCTTCCCCATGACCATCAGCGGGTCGAACATCACTACGACACCCGCGAGGAGGAGGAAGGAGAGCGGGCCGATCAGCATGGGGGCGAGCAGGGCCGCGGGCGACTCTCCCGCGGTGGGTTCGGCCGTTCCGTGCAGGTGGACGCTGAGGGCGGCCATGCCAGTGTAGTGCATGCCGCTGACGGCGAGTCCCATGACGAGGCTGGCGCCCACGCTCCACAGGAAGCCCCGGACCTGGCCGGCCGCCCACAGGGCGGCGGTGGCGGCGGCCATGGCGATCGCGACGGAGATGCCGACGGTGAGCGTGTTGTACTCCAGCTTCCCGTCCAGGCGCATGCTGGCCATGCCGAGGTAGTGCATCGACGCGATGCCCAGGCCGGTGATGGTGCCGCCGGTGAACAGAGCCGTTCCGCGGGCTCCCTTGTAGCCGACGATGAAGATCCCGATGCCCACCATCACGATCGCGACGGCCAGGCTCGCGAAGGTCATCGGCTTGTCGTAGTGGATCGGGGTCCCCCGGATCGTGAACCCCATCATCGCGATGAAGTGCATGGTCCATATGCCGGAGCCGATGGCGGCCGAGCCGAGGGCGAGCCAGCCGGGGCGCCAGGACTGGGCGACGAGCATGGACCTGGTGGTGCAGCGCAGGCCCAGGGCGCCGCCGAGGCAGGCCATGAGGTAGGCCACCAGGGGTGTGACCAGGCCGTAGCTGAATCCGTCGACCGTGCCCTGCATGCGCGGCTGCCCTTCCCGCCCTTTGCGTCCCGGAATTCCTGATGTGCGCCCCCTCCCAGGACCGCAGGAGCGGTCAGGGTCGACGCAGAGAGTATGACTCCCACCGGAATGGTCGAACGACTTTCCGGCAAAGAAACACGCCCTTGCCGCAGTTGTGCGGTACCAGTGAGCGGAGTTGGGTCCTCGCCATTCACCCTGTGGCCATCCTGTACCCCTCTCGCGTTGACACTCTGCTGTCACAGTTGAGCTGTCTGTGACGCCGTGATCGCTCGACGCGAGGAGTTCGTATGCACGCGCGCGCTGTTGCCGCCTCGACCACCGCGCTCCTGGGGACCGCCGCCCTCCTGTTCCCCGTCTCCCCGGCGCAGGCCGCCGCCGGCGACGGTCGGCCGCTGGTCATCGCGCACCGGGGGGCTTCCGCGTACGCGCCCGAGAACACGCTGGCGGCCGTGGACAAGGCGGCCGAGCTGGGCATCCGCTGGGTGGAGAACGACGTGCAGCGGACCAGGGACGGTGAGCTCGTCGTCCTCCACGACGACAATCTGCGGCGCACCACCGACGTCGAGGAGGTCTTTCCCGACCGGGCTCCCTGGAAGGTGAGGGACTTCACCGCCGCGGAGATCTCCCGTCTCGACGCGGGCAGCTGGTTCGGCCCCGCGTACGCGGGCGCGCGCGTGCCGACGCTGGAACAGTTCGTGCACCGCGTCGAGCGTCATCACCAGAAGCTTCTCCTGGAGATCAAGAACCCGGAGCTGTATCCGGGCATCGAGCGGCAGACGCTCAAGGTCCTCGGCAACGAGGGCTGGCTGGACCGGTCGCATGTGAGAGGCCGGCTGATCGTGCAGAGCTTCAGCGCGGACAGCGTGCGGACGGTGCACGAGCTGAAGCCCGCCGTGAAGACCGGCCTGCTGGGCACGCCGCCCGTGTCCGGCCTGCCGGTCTACGCCGGCTTCGCCGACCAGATCAACCCGTCGTACGGCTCGCTCTCCACGGCGTACGTCGCCTCCGTCCAGGCGTTCACCGGGCCGCACGGCAGGCCGCTGGAGGTCTTCACCTGGACGGTCGACGACGCGGCGACGGCCCAGCGGGTCGCCGGGTACGGGGTCGACGGGATCATCACGAACAAGCCGGATGTGGTCCGGGAGGCCGTGGACGGGTGAGGCCGGCCGGCGGGCCGGTGGGCGGGCCCTTCGGCTGGGGCGGCGTCAGGTCTGGGACAGCGTCTGTGGTGGGTCGTAGGCCGGGGCGGCGTTGTCAGTGGCGGGTCGTACGGTGGGCGCATGGACAGCCATGGTGAGGTCGAGCAGCGGGTCGTGTGGGGCGTCGTCGGCAGCGGCATCGGCCCGCTGTTGCTGGCGGCGACCCGCGAGGGCCTGGTGAACGTCGTGTTCCATGCCACGGACGCGGTGCGGGACCGGGCGGTCGGGCGGCTGGCGTCACGGCTCGGCACCGAGCCCGTCGAGGCGCCCGGCTCCCCGCTGCTGGCCGAGGCGATACGTCAGGTCGAGGCGTACCTCGCGGGGGAGCGCCGCGACTTCGACCTGCCGCTCGACTGGTCGCTGATCTCCGGTTTCAACCGGGAGGTCCTGCGCGAGCTGGCATCCGGTGTGCCGTACGGCACGGTCGTCGGGTACGGCGATCTGGCCGGGCGGGTCGGCCAGCCGGGCGCCGCCCAGGCCGTGGGCATAGCGATGGGGGCCAACCCGCTGCCGGTGGTGGTGCCCTGTCACCGGGTCGTCGAGAGCGGCGGCGGAATCGGCGGCTTCGGGGGCGGGCTGGAGACCAAGCGGAAGCTTCTCGCCCTCGAAGGGGTACTGCCCGAGCCGCTGTTCTGAGGCCGGCCCGGTCAGTCGTAGTGCCGCGCCTCGAAGACGTTGCCGTCCGGGTCGCGGAAGTAGAAGCTGCGCGTGGCCTTGCCCCGGGCTCCGAAGGAGTCGTACGAAAGGTCCGACACCGGTACGGAGCATTCCTCCAGGCGGCTGAGAAGGGCGTCGAAGTCGCCCCGGGGCAGGGACAGGCAGACGTGGTTGACGGGGTGCCCCGCGCTGTCGGCGGCGCCGGGCAGCATGGTCATGCGTTCCGCGAAGGTCAGCGGCATGAGGTCCAGGATGGTCCCGTCGTTGACGCGTACGGAGGGGAACGGCACCTCACCGGCGGTGAACTCGGTGAGCCTGACCGTCTCCAGTCCTACGGCCTTCTCGTAGAAGTCGGCGGCGGCGACCGGGTCGCGCACCCAGAGGACGACGTGGTCGAGTCGTGGTGTGTTGTCCGTCATGCATCCCAGGCTCGTGACCTCGCCGACAGCCCGCAAGGGTTTGGCCCGGCGCGCCGCTCGCCAGGGATGAGGGGAGACCGACCGACAGGAGGCAGGCGCGTGGTGCTGGTGGTGTCAGAAGAAGTGCGGGAGGCGATCGACGCGCGTCGGCCCGTGGTGGCCCTGGAGTCCACGATCATCGCCCACGGACTGCCGCGGCCGCGCAACCTCCAGGTGGCGCTGGAGCTGGAGACGGCCGTGCGGCAGGAGGGCGCGGTGCCCGCGACGATCGCCGTGCTGGACGGGCGGCCCCATGTCGGGCTGGACAAGGAGCAGCTGGAGCGCGTCGCGAACGAGGACGGCATCCGCAAGCTGGGCCACCGCGACCTGCCGCTCGCGACGGCCTCCGGCGCGAGCGGGGCGACGACGGTGTCGGCGACGGCGCTGCTGGCAGCGCTGGCGGGCGTGCGCGTGTTCGCGACGGGCGGGCTCGGCGGGGTGCACCGGCAGTGGACGGTGACGCAGGACGAGTCGGCCGACCTGGGGCTGCTGGCGCGGACGCGGATCACCGTGGTGTGTGCCGGAGTGAAGTCGATCCTGGACGTGCCGGCGACCTTGCAGCGGCTGGAGACGCTGGGCGTCGCGGTGGCCGGTTACGGCACCGACCGGTTCCCCGGCTTCTATCTGTCCGACTCGGGGCATCCGGTGGACTGGACGCTGCGGACGCCGGAGCAGGTGGCGGGCGTCATGCGGGCCCAGGACGACCTCGCCGGGCCGGAGTCTGCGCTGATCGTCGCCAACCCCGTCCCCGAGGCGGAGCAGCTCGATCCGGAGCTGCACGCGCGGGTGCTCGCGGACGCGCTGCACGCGTGCGAGGAGGAGGGAATCACCGGCCAGGCGGTGACGCCGTTCCTGCTCGACTACCTCGTACGGCACACCGACGGCGCCTCCCTGACCGCCAACCTGGCGGCGGTCCGCGGCAACGTACGCCTGGCGGCGCGGATCGCGGCGGCCTGGGCACGGGGATGACCGGGGCCGGGGCCGATCACGAACGGGGTCGCGGTCGCGGTGCGGTAGGCAGAGCCGACTCGGCGGGGAGCGGAGCCGCCATGGCAGGTGGCAGCGGGCTCGGCGGAGGGCAGGACGCACTCGGCGGAGAGTGCAACCGGCCCATCGAGGCGGTAGCGGGCTCGGCGGAGGGCAGGACCCGCTCAGCGGAGAGTGGAATCGGACCATCGGAGGTGCCGGTGGGCAAGGCGGAGAGTCGAACCGCCCCATCGGAAGTCGCTGCGCGCTCCGCGGACGGCGGGGCGCTGCTGGTCGTCGGGGACGTCATCACGGACGTCGTCGCGCGGCACGAGGGGCCGCTCGCGGCCGGTACGGACACGGCGGCCTCGATCCGGACGGTGCCGGGCGGCGCGGGCGCCAACCTGGCGTGCTGGGCCGCACACGGGGGCGCGGCGGAGGTGCGGCTGCTCGGGCGCGTGGGGGCGGAGGCCGCTGCCTGGCACGAGCGCGAGCTGGTGGCCCACGGCGTGCGTCCGCGGCTCGTCGTCGACCCGCAGGCGCCGACCGGGACGGTGATCTGCCTGGTGGACGGAGGCGCTTCGGCGGAGCGGACGTTCCTCACCGACAGCGGCGCGTCGTTGCGGCTCGAACCCGCTGACTGGTCGGACGCTCTGCTCGACGGTGTGGCCCGGCTGCACCTGTCGGGCTACCTCCTGTTCTCCGAACCGAGTCGCGCCCTGGTGACGGTGGCTCTGAAAGCCGCACGCGCGCGTGGTGTGCCGGTGAGTCTGGATCCCGCGTCGTCCGGTTTCCTCGGGGAGCTGGGCGCCGGGCGTTTCCTCGCGCTCGTCGAGGGCGTGGACGTGCTGCTGCCCAGCCGGGACGAGGCGTGTCTGCTGACGGGGCTGACCGACGCGGCCGAGGCGGCGGCCGAGCTGAGCCTGCGTGTTCCGCTGGTGGTGGCCAAGCAGGGGCACCAGGGGGCGCTCGTGGCCCGCTCGGGGAAGGTGTGCGCCCGCGTTCCCGCCGTACCGGCGACGCCACGGGACACCACGGGCGCCGGTGACGCCTTCACCGGCGCGTTCCTCGCCGCCCTGCTCGCGGGGGCCGGGCCGGAGGAGGCGGCGGCGGAGGGCTGCCGGGCGGGTGCGAGGGCGGTGGAACGGGTGGGCGGCAGGCCGCCCCTGCCCGGCTGATGCCCGGCGACCGCACGCCCCCTGGCTAATGCTTGCGCCCCCACGCCGAGATCATCGGGGCCGTCGTCAGATCGAGGGCGCCGGACGTGACGTTCGCGAGATGCCGGTCGATGTCCTGGTCCGTGGCAAGGCCCGCGGTGACCAACTGGTCGCGGATCTGACGGATCGTGACGGACTCCAGGGCGGCGCAAGCCGGCGAGGCGACGGGGAAGTAGGCGTCGGCGTGCACGCGGGTCAGGCCGGCCTCCCGCAGCAGACGCGGGAGGGTGCGGCCGCAGGGGAGGTCGGTCCCGCGTTCGGCGAGCAGTCTGCGGAAACCGTGCCGCAGCCGGTTCGCGAGCTGCTGCTCGGGGCCGTACTCGTCGGGGCAGAGCAGCGGCTGAAGGGCGGGGTCGGCGTCCTCGACGAGGATGCGCCCGCCGGGGCGCAGCGCCTTGGCCATGGACCGCAACGCCCGTGCCCGGTCGGTCACGTGGACGAGGGCGAGGCGGGCGTGCACCAGGTCGAAGCCCTCCCCCGGCGGCTCCTGGGCGCCGAGGTCGTGCACGCGCACCTCGACGGGTGGCCGGGCAGCGGGGGCGAGCCATGAGGTGTCGGTACCGGTGGCGACGACGCGTCCGGTCGGGCCGACCTTCTTCGCCAGCCACGACACCACGGAGGTACCGCCGGCTCCGACCTCCCAGCACCGCCAGCCGAATCCGATGCCGAGCGCTTCGAGGTGCCGGAAGGTCGTGGGGTCGAAGAGAGCGGCGAAGGCGCTGAAGTGTTCTGCGGCCTCGGTCTGCCGGTTGTCGAAGAGGTACCCATCGGTTCGCGTCATGACGCGATCATCCCAGTTGCCCGACTTGTCCGCGATGGTTGACGCTCCGATACGGAACGTCGACGCCCCCCTACGGGGCCGGGGACGACCTCGTCCACAGCCGGGAACAAAGCGGAATGAGCCGTTTCCACAGCCTTACTCGCAGCTCACGTCGGCCTGGCAGACTGACGAGCCAAGGCGCGGAACGGTTGCGCGGAGCTCCACGCAAGGAGATGCAGATGTCCATGGCAGGGAATCTGCGGAAGGTCACGAGCCTCGGCGGGGTCGGCGGCCTCCGCAAGGTGGCTCGGCTGGCTCGGCGGCGCCCACGCGTCGACCTGAGTCACCCGGCCCGCTCCCCGCTGGGCTCCTCCGTGGTGAACTGCGTGACGTACCGGGACGGTGTCCGCACCGCTGCGCGCGGCGATCTGGTGGATGCCGTGGAGTCGGTGCGCAAGAAGGGCGAGGGCTTCGTCTGGCTCGGCCTGCACGAGCCGACCGACCGGGAGTTCGCGGGCATCGCCGAGCTCTTCGACCTGCACCCCCTGGCCGTGGAGGACGCCGTCGAGGCCCACCAGCGCCCCAAGCTGGAGCGCTACGACGAGACGCTCTTCGCGGTGCTCAAAACGGTCTGCTACGTCGAGCACGAGGAACTCACGGCCACCAGCGAGGTGGTGGACACCGGCGAGATCATGGTCTTCGTCGGCAAGGACTTCGTGATCACGGTGCGGCACGGCCGGCACGGCTCGCTGGGCCCGCTGCGCGAGGAGCTGGAGTCCGATCCCCACCAATTGGCGAAGGGCCCGTCCGCGGTGCTGCACGCGATCGCGGACCACGTGGTGGACGACTACCTGACCGTCACGGACTCGGTGCAGGCGGACATCGACCAGGTCGAGACGGACGTGTTCGCGGAGACCGGCGCGCGGGTGGACCCGGGGCGCATCTACCAGCTCAAGCGTGAACTCCTGGAACTGAAGCGGGCGGTGGTGCCGCTCAGCCGGCCGCTGGAGGATCTCGCCACCCGGCCGATCCGGGCGGTCGACCCGGAGATACAGGCGTACTTCCGCGATGTCTCGGACCACCTGCTGCGGGCGAAGGAGCAGATCGCCGCCTTCGACGAACTGCTCAACTCCATCCTCCAGGCGCACCTCGCGCAGGTCACGGTCGCGCAGAACGAGGACATGCGGAAGATCACGGCGTGGGCCGCGATCATCGCCGTGCCGACGATGGTCTGCGGGGTGTACGGCATGAACTTCGACCACATGCCGGAGCTGCACTGGCGATACGGCTACGGCATGGTCATCGGCGTCATATCCGTCGCGTGCCTGACGCTGTACCGGGGGTTCCGGCGCAGCGGCTGGCTCTGACGGGGGCCGCGGCCTGCGGGGGCGTGACGGGGTGACGCGCGGTCAGCGCGGGGCGGTCCTGGCGTAGACGCTCTCGGCCCAGGAGGCGATCTGGTCGCCCGCCAGGTGCCGGGCCAGGTCGGCTTCGCTGATCATGCCGACCAGGCGCTTGTCCCGGATGACGGGCAGGCGGCGGATCTGGTGCTCCTGCATCTCGTGGAGCACCTCGGTGACATCGGCGTCCGCGTCGATCCAGCGAGGGGTGCCCTTGGCCATCGCGCCCGCGGTGACCCTGGCGGGTTCGTGGCCCAGGGCGACGCAGCCGACGACGATGTCGCGGTCGGTGAGGATGCCGCAGAGCCGCTCGTTCTCGTCGCTGATGGGCAGGGCGCCGACGTTCAGTTCGCGCATGAGCTGGGCCGCGCGGTCGAGGGTTTCGTGGGCGGGGATCCACTGGACGCCGCGGTGCATGATGTCTCCGGCGGTGGTCATGAAGTACCTCCCGGTGCCGGACGGCCGGCGCGGCGCGGGAGGCACCGCATGTCCCGGCACCCTTCATTCTCGCCGCGTCACCCGGCGCCCGCACACGGAGCAGCGCCCCCGGGCCGGCCCGCCACCGGCTCAGCCGCCCCACGCCGGATGGCGCGGATCATCGGCCCGTACCAGGACGTCGGCCGTGCCCACCGGGTCGGTCTCCTGCTCGTAGCGCTCGAAGGCCGGCAGGGTCCACTGCTCGTCCTCGGGCGTGCGGCGTCGCAGAGCGCCCGGGGAGAGCAGGACGTGGACGCTCAGATCGAAGGGGAACCAATGCCGAAGGAGGAAGGGCCCGTGCAGCAGCAGCACGCCGCCGGGCGGGAGTTGGACGTAGGGGCTGCGGGTGGCCCGGTCGGCGGCCGGGTCCCACAGGTCCGGCAGGACGCGGCCGTCGCCGCCGGCTTCGAGGGGGCCGAACACCTCCCGCCACAGGGCGTTGGTGTCGTACCAGCCGCTGTAGTAGGACTCCACGTCCCGGTGGCCGTACTCCAGTCGCACGGAGGCGGGGCGCAGAAAGCCCTCCGTGCCCACGACGAGCGAGGAGCGGCCGCGTATGCGCAGTGCCTCGGAGACACGCTGGGCGAGGTCTCCCGGGCGGGCGGCCGGGGCGCCGTCGAAGGCGATGCGCGGCCAGGGACTGCCGTCGGCGGGCTTCAGGTCGAGCAGACGCTCGGCGAGCAGGTCGCCGAGCCGGTCCCAGGTGATCGCTTCGAGTCGCACACGGCCCATGATGCGCCAGACCGCGGCAGGACGAGTCAGGCCCGCGAGCGCCGCAGACACCGGGGAGGGACGGGAGCACGGGAGGCGCCACGATCGCCCGGGTCTCCTCCGGCGGAGGCAGTGCGCGCCGCCGTCAGCGGGAATGAACCTCCCATGGTCCATGAACTTCCTATGGTCCCGGAACCTCGCAGGGTCCCGGACCCCCGTATGGTCGCGGACCCCCGTATGGTCGCGGACCCCCGTATGGTCCAGGAACCCCACATGGTCCCGCGCGCGACGCTCCCGCCCCACACCGGACTTCTCGTCTTCCAGCCCCTCAAGCGGCGGCACTGCGCCGAGTGCCGGCGAGGGCCGCTGCCGCTGCTCGTCCTCGAGGACGGTGCCCCGCGCTGCCTCGACTGTGCCGACCTCGGGCATCTGGTGTTCCAGCCGAGCGGCGATACGGCGCTGACGCGCAGATCGCGGGAGGAGAGCGCGCTGTCGGCGGTGGTCGTGCGGTTCAACCGGCGCAAGAGCCGTTACGAACGGCAGGGCGTTCTCGTCGAGGAGGCGGCGCTCGCGAGGGCCGAGCAGCGGTGTCTCGCGGACGCCGAGGCGCGACGGCGGCGCCGGGTGCGGGACGCGCGGCGGCGGGCGGTTCAGGACGCCCTGTTCGCTCAGGCGTTCGCGGCGGAGATACGGCGGCTGTTTCCCCGATGTCCGGCCGACCGCGCGCGGGCCATCGCCGCGCACGCCTCGGAGCGGGGCAGCGGGCGGGTGGGCCGCAGCGCGGCCGGGCGGGCGCTGACGGAGGGGGCGGTGACCTCGGCGGTCGTGGCGTCCGTACGGCATCTGGACACGCCGTACGACCGGCTGCTGATGAGCGGGGTACCGCGGCACGAGGCGCGACGGCGGATCGCGGCGGCGGTGGAGACGGTGCTGAGGGGGTGGGCCGAGGCAGGGCTCGGTTCCGCCGGGTGACCCGGCCCGGGTCGGCGGGCGCCACCGCAGTGCCCGAGGTACGGCCGGAGGTTCGTCCTCTCGGGAGGTCGCCGCGACCAGCGCTGCCGGAGGTTCGCCCTCCCGCCAGGTCGCCACGGCCAACGCGGCCGGTCGGTCATACGGTGGCGCTCGCGTGCCGAGCGGCCCCCGAGCCCTGACCCGCCCCGGCCCATCGGTGGACCGTGGACGTTCGCGTACGGCCCCGCGCCGCTCGGCCGCGGTCACTGTGCTCGTACGGGATTTCAGTTGTGGTGAGGAAGGGTGCCGGGGCAGGATGCCGGCTCGACGGGCGGGAGAGGCTGACATGATCGACGGACCGTACTTCGTGCTGACGGTGCTGGGTGTGCTCGGGACCGGCCTGGTGGCCGGGGTGTTCTGCGGCTTCTCGACCTTCGTCATGCGGGGCCTCGCCACGCTGCCGCCCGCGCAGGGAGCCGCCGCGATGAACGCGATCAACGTGGCCGCGGTGACACCGCCCTTCATGGTCGTGTTCCTCGGGACGGCCGTGCTGTGCGCGGTGATCGCCGTGGTGACGTTCGTCCTGTGGCCGGATGAGGGGACGGTGGAGCTGCTGCTGGGCAGCGCGCTGTACCTGTTCGGCTCGTTCGGGGTGACCATGGTCGCGAACGTGCCGCGCAACGACGCGCTGCTCAAGCTGGAGCCGGGCACCTCTGAGGCGGCCGCGTACTGGCCGGCGTATGTGCGCGAGTGGACGATGTGGAACCACGTCCGGACGGCCGCCTCGGCCGGGGCGGCGGTGGCGTACGTGCTGGCACTCACCTGAGCACGCCGGCAACCGCTGTCCCGCCCCCCTGCCGGTGTGACGCCCCCTGCGGGTGCGCCGCCGCGGACGTATCGTGGCCGGAAGAGTGCCGCCCGACGACGCACGGCCTGCCACCCCGCGCACGCAAGGAAGACGGCCATGGCCGACCCCAAGGGTTTCATGACCACCCCCCGCCAGGACTGGCCGCGCAGGCCCGTCGAGGAGCGGGTCCGGGACTGGGACGAGGTGTACATCCCCGGCGCACTGCTGCCGATCATCAGCAAGCAGGCCGACCGCTGCATGGACTGCGGCATCCCCTTCTGCCACGAGGCCTGCCCGCTGGGCAACCTGATCCCCGAGTGGAACGACCTGGTGTCGAGGGAGGACTGGCGGGCGGCCGCCGACCGGCTGCACGCCACGAACAACTTCCCCGAGTTCACCGGCCGGTTGTGCCCGGCGCCGTGCGAGGCGGGATGCGTGCTGGCGATCAACCAGCCGGCCGTCACCATCAAGAACGTCGAGTGCGCGATCGCCGACCGGGCGTGGGAGGAGGGCTTCGCACCGTCGAGGCCGCCGGAGCGGCTGTCCGGCAAGACGGTCGCGGTGATCGGTTCGGGGCCCACCGGGCTGGCCGCGGCCCAGCAGCTGACCCGGGCCGGGCACACGGTCGCCGTGTACGAGAGGGACGACCGGCTCGGCGGGCTGATGCGGTACGGCATCCCCGCCTTCAAGATGGAGAAACACCATCTGGAGCGGCGGCTGGAGCAGATGCGGGCCGAGGGGACCAAGTTCCGTACGTCGACGGCGGTCGGGCGGGACATCAGGGCCGATGAACTACGGACTCGTTACGACGCCGTGGTGCTCGCCACGGGGGCGACCGCATGGCGCGAACTCCACGTGCCGGGACGGGAGCTGACGGGCGTTCACCAGGCGATGGAGTACCTCCCGCTGGCCAACCGGGTGTGCGAGGGCGATCTGGAGACGTCCCCGCTGTCGGCCGCCGGGAAGCACGTCGTCATCGTCGGCGGCGGCGACACCGGGGCCGACTGCCTGGGCACGGCCGTCCGGGAGGGCGCCGCCTCCGTGACCCAGCTGGACATCTACGCGCTGCCGGACACCGAGCGCGACGAGGACACCGAGCCCTGGCCGACGTATCCGGTGCGGGTCTACCGGCTGTCCGCCGCCCACGAGGAGGCCCGTGACCTGCGGACGGCTCCGGTGGCCGACGCTGACGTGCGGCTGTTCGCGGCGTCCACGCTGCGCTTCGACGGTGACGCGGCGGGCCATGTGCGGTCGCTGCACCTGGTCGAGGTGGACGCGCGGCGCCGCCCGGTGGAGGGCACCGGGCGGACGCTCCCCGCCGACCTCGTGCTGCTCGCCCTCGGCTTCTCCGGGCCCGACCGGAAGGACGGGCTCGTCGACCAGCTGGGGCTGGAACTGGAGCCCCGCGGCACGATCGCGCGTGACGCCGGTTTCGCCACGAACGTGCCCGGCGTGTTCGCCGCGGGGGACGCCGCCCGGGGCCAGTCGCTCATCGTCTGGGCGATCGCCGAGGGGCGGGCCGTGGCGGCGGCGGTCGACCGTTATCTGACGGGCAGTTCGAGGCTCCCGTCCCCGATCGGGCCGTACGACCGGCCCATGGCGGTCTAGGCACGACCGACCCACGGCGGCCCAGGCACGACCGACCCACGCCGGGCCAGGCACGACCAGCCCACGGCGGCCCAGGCACGACCAGCCCACGCCGGGCCAGGCTGCAGCCCGGCCCTGAGGACGATCAGCGCTCGTCCGTCCCGGCCACCTTCGCCGTCGACAGCGCCACCCGGTTCCAGGTGTTGATGGTGCAGATCAGAGCGAGCACCTGGGCCAGTTCACGCTCGTCGAACAACGCGGCGGCCTGTGCGTAGACCTCGTCCGGGACACCCGCGTCGGCGACGAGCGTCATCGCCTCCGTGAGGGCGAGGGCCGCCTGTTCCCGCTCGGTGAAGAAGTGCCGGGCCTCGCGCCACACGGCGACCATGTGCAGCCGGTCCTCGCTCTCGCCGGCCTTGCGGGCGTCGTTGGTGTGCATGTGCAGGCAGTACGCGCAGTGGTTGAGGTGCGAGGCGCGGATCTGGATCAGTTCGACGAGGGCCGGGTCGAGACCCTCGCGGGCGGCGGCGTCGAAGGCGATGAGAGCCCGAAAGGCCTTCGGGGCGGACTTGGCGAACTCCAGCCGGGGCGCCTTCACCTGCGTGCTGTTCGTGCTCGTGTGCGTCGTCATGTCCTTCAACCTACGAGCCGGAAAGACCCGCTGTAGGGTGCATTTCCATGGTGACTTCGTGGGTCAATTCCGCGGAACGGATCGGGGCCGACCTGCATCTGGAGCTGACCGGGCCGGGCGGCCGGCGCGCGGCGCTGATCCGGGCCCTGCGGGAGGCCGTACGCGGCGGGCGGCTCGCTCCGGGCACGCGGCTGCCGCCGTACCGCTCGCTCGCGGCCGATCTGGGCGTCGCCCGCAACACGGTGGCCGACGCCTACGCGGAACTCGTCGCGGAGGGCTGGCTCACCGCCCGCCAGGGCTCGGGCACCCGGGTCGCGGAGCGCGCCGAGCCGCTGCGGCCCGCCGCCCGCGTGCCCCGCAAGGCACCTGCACGCGCGCGTGGACCCCGGCACGACCTGACGCAGGGCACGCCGGACGCCTCGGCGTTCCCGCGCACCGCGTGGCTGGCCTCCTACCGGAGGGCTCTCCAGCAGGCGCCCAACGAGGTGTTCGGGCCGGGTGACCCGGCCGGCCGGCGCGAACTGCGGGAGGCGCTCACGGAGTACCTGGCACGCGCGCGTGGTGTGCGCACCGAGCCGGGCAGGATCGTGATCTGCTCCGGCTTCGCGCACGCGCTGCGGCTGCTGTTCGGAGGGGGCGTCCTGCGCGGGCCCCTGGCGGTGGAGGCGTACGGGCTCGGATTCCACCGGGAGGTCCTCGCGGCGGCCGGTGTGCGGACCGTGCCGCTCCCCCTCGACGAACACGGCGCCCGGGTCGACCGGTTGGAGCGCGAGCGTGCCGTGCTGCTCACGCCGGCGCACCAGTTCCCGACGGGCGGCCCGCTGCACCCCGCGCGCCGGGCCGCCGTCATCGGCTGGGCACGCGCGCGTGGCGGCCTGGTCCTGGAGGACGACTACGACGGGGAATTCCGCTACGACCGCAAGCCGGTCGGTGCCGTCCAGGGCCTCGACCCCGAGCGCGTGATCCACATCGGCTCGGTCAGCAAGAGCCTGTCGCCGGCGGTGCGGCTGGGCTGGATGGTGCTCCCGCAGCGGTACGTCGGCGCCGTCCTGGACGTGAAGGGGGACCGGGAGGCGTGGGCGAGCGTCCTCGACCAGCTGAGCCTGGCGGACTTCGTCACGTCCGGGTCGTACGACCGGCATGTACGGCGGATGCGGCAGCGGTACCGCGGTCGCCGGGACCGGCTCGTCGCGGCGCTCGCCGAGCACGCCCCGCACATCGAGGCCACCGGTGTCGCGGCCGGGCTGCACGCGGTGCTGCGGCTGCCGCCCGGCACCGAGGCGTCCACGGTGAAGGCCGCCGTCTGGCAGGGCATCGCCCTCGACGGCCTCGCCGCGTTCCGGCACCCGGACACGGACATGGCGGCGGACGACGGCCTCGTCGTGGGATACGCGACTCCCTCCGAGCACGCGTACGGGCCGGCCCTGGAGGCGCTGTGCCGTGCACTGCCACCGCCGTGACCGGCCCGTGAGCCCTCGGAAAGCTAGGCCTTGCGTGCCACCGCTCCGTATCCCGGAATCACCCCGTCGTCCTGCCCGGGCACGGGCTCGCCCAGTTCGGGGTGCCAGCGGTGGGGCACCTCGACGCCGGGCTCGACGAGGTCGAGGCCGTCGAAGAAGCGGGTGAACTCCTCGCGGGAGCGCAGGGCCAGGGTGACACCGGCGGCCCGGAGCTTCTCGGTGGCCGCCTTCGACTCCTCCGGGGTGAAGTCTGCCGTGGCGTGGGTGATGACCAGGTAGCTACCGGAGGGCAGTGCGGCGAGCAGCCGGCGGACCAGGTCGTGCGCGCCGTCCTCGTCGGAGACGAAGTGCAGCAGCGCGATGAGCGACAGCGCGACCGGCCGGGTGAAGTCCAGGACCTTCCTCGCGCCCTCCAGGATGGCGTCCGGGTCGCGCACGTCGGCCTGGAGGTACTCGGTCGCCCCCTCGTCCGTGCCGCGCAGCAGGGCCGCCGCGTGGGCCAGCACGATGGGGTCGTTGTCGCAGTAGACGATCCGGGCGTCGGGGGCGATCTTCTGGGCGACCTGGTGGAGGTTGGGCTCGGTCGGGATGCCGGTGCCCACGTCCAGGAACTGCCGTACGCCGTCGCGGGCCAGCCAGCGTGTGGCCCGGTGCATGAACGCGCGGTTGACGCGCGCCATGACCGGCACCCTCGGGTCGAGGGTGAGCATCTGCCGGCCCATCTCCTCGTCGACCGGGTAGTTGTCCTTGCCGCCGAGGTACCAGTCGTACATCCGCGCCGGATGCGGTCTGCTCGTGTCGATCGCGACGGCCGAGGTGGGGTCCTGCCCGGTCATGAGGCACTCCATAAGACACAAGAGATAGTCAATTCAACACCACAATAAGGAAGTTGAGCCGAAGATGAGCGGCGGAAAGCGAACAGAAAGCGGCAGCACGGGCCATCACGTCAGGACAGCAGGAAGTCCGCCTCCCCCGCCTTCGCCCCTTCGATGAAGGCCGTCATCTCGTCCGTGGTGTAGATCAGCGCCGGACCGTCCGGGTCGGTGGACTGCCGGACGGCGATCCGGCCGTCAGCGAGTTTCATCGCCTCCAGGCAGTTCCCGCCGTTGCCGCCGCTCCACGGCTTGTGCCAGCCTTCGCTGCCCAAGTCGCGCGCGGGCATGCCGTTGTAGACGTGTTTGCGCGGCTTGATGCGATCCATTCACAGCTCCTTGCGGAGATCCCTGAGGATCTCCTTCGTGCGATGTGCCGTGGCGGCCTGCGCCGCCATGCGGTCCATGACCTCGAGGTGAGTCGCCACCTCGGCGCGCGCGTCGAGGTAGACCGCGCCGGTCAGGTACTCGCTGTAGACCATGTCCGGCAGTTCGGGCATGGCGAATCGGAACAGCACGAACGGCCCGTACGTGCCCGGGTGCGCCCCGACGGCGAACGGGGCGACCTGCAACGTGACGTTGGGCAGCTTCGTGGCCTCGAGCAGTCTGTCGACCTGGGCGCGCATCACCTCCGGCCCGCCGACCGGGCGCCGCAGCACGGTCTCGTCCATCACGACCCACAACCGGGGCGCGTCCTTGCGGGTGAGCAGTTCCTGGCGCTGCATCCGCAGGGCGACATGGCGTTCGATGTCGTCGGGCCGGGTCTGGCCGATGGCGCCCGACCGGAGCACTCCGCGCGCGTAGTCCTCGGTCTGCAGCAGCCCGGGGACGAAATGGGGCTCGTAACTGCGGATGACCCCGGCCGCGCCCTCCAGGCTCACGTACATCGAGAACCAGCCGGGGAGGATGTCATGGAAACGCTGCCACCAGCCGGGCTTGTTCGCTTCCTCGGCCAGCTGGACGAAGGCATCGGCCTCCTCGCCGGAGATTCCGTAGGCCTTCAGGAGCAGTTGCAGGTACGGGATTTTGAGCGCGACCTCGGCCATCTCCATACGGCGGACCGTGGCGGGGGCGACGTGGAGGATGCGGGCGGCCTCCTCGCGCTTCATCCCGGCGCGTTCCCGCAGATCCAGCAGGCGCCGACCAAGGACGACCTGGCCCACCGTCGGTGCGGACCGCGGTTCGCTCACGCTCCACCTCCACGAAGAGTTCTGACGAGCCGGCCACAAAAAGAACGCTGACAGCCCGGCGGCGCCATTCGAAGATCTTGTCGAAGAACCACGTATCCGAACAAGCGTTCCGAACAGATCTTCGATGATCTCAACTGGCGCCGCGCGAGGTGCTGTTGCGAGCAGTGTGCCACGGCCTTTCAGACCGTCACACAGCACTCTGCATTTTTCAGAGTGACACTTGCCAAGTGTTCACGGCGGGGCGATAGTGGCAAGCGTGATTCCGTCCGCGCCCTTAGGAACAGACGCCGCCGCAGGCCCTCCCGGCCTGGGTGCCACCTCGGAAGCAAGCCCCGCCGGGCCCGCTGCCGAGCGCCGGTTCCGTTTCGAGCTGGCCGCACATCCGGGTTCTCCCGCACAGGCCAGACGCCTGACGCGGGCCCGGCTGACCGGCTGGTCGCTGTGCGAGGACACGTGCGACAGCGCGGCCCTGGTGGTTTCCGAACTGGTCACCAACGCCATCGTGCACACGGCGAGCACGCACATAGTGTGCGAGCTGCACGACGGCGACGACCTGGTACGAATAGCCGTGCGTGACGAGGGCTGCGCCCCGGGCCAGCCTCACACGGCCGGCCGGACCCGGCCCGAGGAGGAGCACGGGAGGGGACTGCTCCTCGTCGACGCCCTCTGCGACGCCTGGGGTGCCCATGAGCACGGCCCCGGGCTGCTGGTCTGGGCCGAGCTGCCCCGCACGGCGGACACGGCGCGCGACCCGGCGGAGCCGCGGAACGACCTGGGCTGGGGTGCCCGTCCGAAGCCGGGGCAGTCCGACGGCTCGGGCGACGGGGGCGAAGCACACCGGGCGCGCCATGCGAAGGGCGCCCAGGAGGTTCCCCCGCAGGAACGGCAGGAAGTTCCCCGGCAGGAACGACGCCGACAGCGGGGGCCGGCATGAGCCCCGGGCGCGGTGGCCGGGTCCTGAACCTGGACACCCTGACCCGCCTCCGGCGCGGACTGCCGACGACGGGCCCGACGCTGCGGCTGTCCGTCCCCGACGGCATGACCGCCCCGCTCGGCTGCGACGCGGTCGCGGTACCCGCCCGTTTCGGCCGGCTGGTGATGCCCCGGCTGCCCCGCGTGGGCTGCGTCTACGCCGACGAGACGCACTGGTGGTGGCTGGTGCCGTCCGACTCCGACCAAGCCCTGGAATGGCCTGCCCCGGCGCACTACGCCACCAGCGCGGTCGTCCCGGACGTCCCTGAGCTCCCCGAGCTGATCCACCGCCCGGACGGCAAGCTGCCGTACACCCCGCCGATACCGCTGTATCTGGCGCTGTGCCGCGTGACGGGAACCGCTCCCGCCTGGCCGCGACCGGTCAGCGCGTAGGGCTCGCCGAACTCGTCGAACCCGGCCCCGGTCGAGGCATACGCGCCGCCTCACGCCTCGCGCCGCCTCACGACTCCGCACCACCCCGCGACTCCGCGCCGTCCCACGCCTCCCCCGGCCAGGTCGTGCGCCCGCGCGCCTCTGGCGCCCCGGGCTACGCCCTGCCCCGGCGGGCTCCGCCCCGCAATAGTGACCGTTCGCCCACGAGCGGGGCACGAACAGGGAGGTCGGTCGACGGTGGCGAAGAAGCGGACCGCGCCTGAGGTGTCCGAGTCGGAGCGGCTGCTCTTCGGCGGACCGCTGCGCTACGACATGGGCTGGAACCAGCACGCCGACGCGTTCCTGGAGCTGAACTTCCGCGCCATGATCACCCGGCTGCCGTCCCTGCTGGCGTCCAGCCTGCGGCTCGCCCGGCAGGCCGACCGGGGCGCCGCGCGGGTCGTGCTGGCCGCCGAGGCGGGCCGGGGCGTGGCACAGGCGGTGGCACTGCTCGCGGTCAACAGCGTGCTGGCGCGGCTGATGGGCGGCGGCGCGATCGAGGACCGGCTGCGTGGTGCCGTCCCCGCGCTGGTCACCGTGGCCGTCGTGATGCTGCTCGCGGCGCTGCTGCGGGCCGCGAGCACCTACGCCACCGGGCGGCTGGAGCCCAAGGTGGAGCGGGTGGCGACCGAGCAGTACCTGGAGCGGGCCGCGGCCGTCGAACTGGCCGCGATCGAGGACCACGCCTTCCACAAGCTGCTGGACACCGCGCAGTACGGTGCCGCCTCCGCCCGCCGGATGATCATGTACGGGACGCGGGTGATCAACGCGATGATCTCGCTGGTCGCGGCGGCCGGTGTCCTGACCGTGCTGCATCCGGCGCTCCTGCCGCTGCTGGTGACGATGACGCTGCCCAGCGCCTGGAGCGCGCTGACCGTGGCCCGGCGTCGCTACGAGTCTTTCCACGCCTGGGTGCAGCACGCTCGTGCGGGCCGGCTGCTCGGCAATCTGCTGATCGAGCCGGAGGCGGCCCCCGAGATCCGGGTGCACGGGGTGGGCGCGTTCCTGCTGCGGCACTTCCGCGCGATGTCGGAGACGGCGGAGGCGGAGCAGGCCCGGCTGGCCCGGCTCGCCGCCCGTACCGGACTGATCGCGGCGGCCTGGACGGGCCTGGCGACGGTGGCGACGTACGCGACGCTCGGCGGGCTGCTGCTGGCCGGGGCGATGGCCCTGTCGGTGGCGGGTACGGCCGTGATCGCGATCCGGACCGGCTCGCAGAGCCTCGACACGCTCGTGGTGGAGGTCAACGCGCTGCACGAGGAGGCCCTCTTCGTGGGCGATCTGGAACGGCTGTACACGGAGGCGGCACAGCGGGCGATCCCGGCGGGCGGCCGACCGCTGCCGGAGGACCCGCGCGAGATCCGCTTCGAGAACGTCACGTTCCGTTACCCGGGCGACTCCGCCCGCCCCGCCCTCGACGACGTGTCGCTCACCCTCCCGCTGGGCCGGATCGTGGCGCTGGTCGGCGAGAACGGCTCCGGCAAGACGACCCTGGTCAAGCTGCTCGCCGGGCTGTACACGCCGGAGAAGGGGCGGATCCTGTGGGACGGCGTGGACGCGGCGACCGCCGACCGGCACCGGCTGGCCGAGCGGATCGCGATGGTGGCGCAGGACTTCAAGCGGTGGCCGTTCACGGCCCGGGTGAACGTCGCCCTGGGGCGCACGTCGCAGCCGGTGTGCGAGCAGCGGCTGGCCGCGTCGATCGCCGAGGCCGGGGCCGAGACGGTGATCGCGGACCTGCCGCGCGGGCTGGACACGCTGCTCGCCCGCAGCTTCAGCGGCGGGCACGAACTGTCGGGCGGCCAGTGGCAGCGGCTGGGCATCGCCCGGGCCGCCTACCGCAGAGGCCGCATCCTCATCGTGGACGAGCCGACGGCGGCCCTGGACGCCCGGGCCGAGCTGGAGGTCTTCGAGCGGATCCGCGCCCTGGCCGACAGCGGCCAGACGGTCGTACTGATCACGCACCGGCTGGCGTCCGTGCGCCACGCGGATCTGGTGCACGTCCTGGAACAGGGCCGGCTCGTGGAGTCCGGGACTCCGGACGAGCTGCTGGCGACCGGCGGTCTCTACGCCGAGCTGTACGCCCTCCAGGCGGAGCAGTTCGCCCAGTCACCCGCCCCGGTCACGCCGGTCCCGAAGATGCCGGCGCCGAAGGCGGGCTGAGCCCCGCCCGGATCGGGGCACGCGTCAGGCCACGGCGTCGGCACCGTCCCCGCTGCGCACGATCACCAGGAACATGTCCGTGGCGAGGTCCATGACGACCTCGGCAGGCAGGCCCTCCAGACGCCGCGCCTGCGCGAACTCCTCCGCCGGCCAGGAGCCACGCGGCCCACCGGCGGGAAAGCTCTCGAGCACCGTTCGCCCGTTCACCCGGCACCTCCATGTCGCGCTGTACTCGTAGAGTTAAACGCCAACCATGGGGTGAACGGCTCGCGTAGTGATGGTTCTGAGACGTAGTTGACACTCGTTCACCGCCGAGTGTGACAAACCTCTCAGCTCTTTGGCCTATCTCTTCACTTTCCGTATCATTCGCCGTACTGGTCGTGATGACGAACTGGTGTCGGCCCCTCGAACAGTCTCTCCGGGTGTCAGGTGTCGTAGTCCTGGATGCGCCGGCCGTGGCTGCGGTCGACGAGGGCGGGCAGGCGCTCCTCCAGTTCCCGCACCACCGTCGGCACGTCGATCGTCAGGAGCACACGGTCGCGCATCAGGATCCGTCCGTCGACGATCGTGGTGCGGACGTCGGCGGAGCGGGCGCTGTGCACGAGGGTGGCGGCGAGGTCGTGGACGGGCTGGGTGTGCGGTCCGGTGAGGTCGACCAGGACGATGTCCGCCCGCCGCCCCGGCGCGATGCTGCCGACGCTGTCCCCCAGTCCCACGGCACGGGCGCTCTGGAGGGTGGCGTGGTGCAGGGCCTGGCGTGAGGTCAGCCAGCGGGGGTCGCCCTCGGAGGACTTCTGGACCAGGGACGTGAGGGCCATCGACTCCCACACGTCGAGGGAGTTGTTGGAGGCGGCGCCGTCGGTGGCGAGTCCGACGTCGACGCCGATGTCACGCAGGGCGCGGACCGGTGTGGTGTCGGGCCAGGCGAACTTGAGGTAGCCGCGGGGCGCGGTGGCGACGGCCGTACGACCGGCCGCCCGCTCCAGGACGGGCAGGTCGCGGTCGGCGATGCCGGTGCCATGGGCGAGGAGCACGTCCGTGTCGAGGACGCCGGTGCGTTCCAGGACCTCGATCGGGGTGACGCCGTGGCGGGCCAGGCTGGTCTCGGTCTGGTCGCGGTTCTCGGCGGCGTGGAGGTGCACGGGCAGGCCGTGTTCGCCGGCGAGCCGGGCGGTGGTGGCGAGGTCGGTGTCGTCGACCGTGTAAGGGGAGTGCGGGGCGAGGGCGGTGGTGATGCGGCCGTCGGCAAAGCCGCGGTGCCGGAGCGCGAACTCCAGTGACCGCTCCCGGCCTTCAGGGCCCGTCGAAGAGAAGTAGGCCTCTCCCAGCAGCGCCCGCATGCCGCATTCCGCGACCACTCGCGCCACCGCGTCCATGGCGAAGTAGTGGTCGGCGAAGCAGGTGACGCCGGCGCGGATCATCTCGGCACAGGCGAGCCGCGCCCCCAACTCGACGTCCTTCTCCGTGAGGTTGGACTCCACGGGCCAGACGACGTCGTTGAACCACTCCTGCGTGGGCAGGTCCTCGGCGAGACCGCGCAGGGTGACCATCGGCGCGTGCGTGTGACAGTTGATCAGACCGGGCAGGGCGACCTGGCCCCGGGCGTCGAGGCGCTCGGCGGCGGCCAGGTCCGCGGCCCCCGCGGTGGTCGTCACCGCCTCGACGACGCCGTTGCGTACGACGATCGCGGCGTCCTCCTCGAACCCGATGCGCTCTTGATCGTCGTGCACGAGGACGGTACATGCGCTGATGATGAGGTCGGCGGGACTGTCCGCGGCGGAAGGCGTCATCGCGCCAACGTACGACGAGGTCGTAGGGCGGCATGAGCCGAAGCGCACATCCCGTCGCGGCTCTGTCGCGGGGCGGGCCGGGCGAGCACCCTGGCCCCACCACCCCGTCTGTCGGCTTCTGAAAGGAGCCCGGCATGCTCCTCGGCACCTGGAACCTGGAGAACCTCTACCGGCCCGGCGGCACGTACGGCCCGAAGGACGAGGCGGCGTACGGGGCGAAGCTCGCCGCCCTCGCCGCCGTGATCACGGAACTCGACCCGGCCCTGCTCGGCGTGCAGGAGGTCGGGGACCCCGAGGCTCTGAAGGACCTGGCGGGGATGCTCGACGACGACTGGCATCTCGCCCTGTCCGAGCATCCGGACGGCCGGGGCATACGGGTCGGGTTCCTGAGCCGTACGGCCGTGACGGTGCTGGCGGACACGACGGCGTTCCCGGCGGAGCTGCGTCCCGTGCAGGTGGACGACTCGGGGGTGACGGTGGCGCAGGCGGGGCGGGGATTTCTCGCCGTGGAGGTCGAGGACGGGCCGCTGCGGGTGGCCGTCTGTCACCTGAAGTCCAAGCTGCTGTCGTACCCGAACGGCCGGTTCCAGCCGCGCGACGAGGGCGAACGGGCCCGGTACGGCGCCTATGCGCTGTACCGGCGGGCCGCCGAGGCGACGGCCCTGCGGGCCCTCGCGGACGAGCTCCTGGACGGTGACGGCCGGGTCAGGGACGTGGCCGTGCTGGGCGACCTCAACGACGAGGTGCAGGCGGCGACCACACAGATCCTGCTCGGCCCGCCCGGCTCGGAGATCGGCACGCCGGGGTTCGAGAAGGACGACAAGGGCGACGCGGTCCGGCTGTGGGACGTGGCCCCGCTCATCCCGCCCGGTCAGCGCTACTCCCGTGTGACCTCGGGGCGGCGGGAGCTGATCGACCATGTGCTGGTGAGCCACCGCCTGGTGCACCGGGTGACGGCGGCGGGCACGGGTCTGCCCGGCGAGGGTCCGCCCGGTCTGCCGTCGATCGGCCCCGACCCGGCGCAGCGGCGGGGCGCGCCCGGGTCGGACCACGCGCCGGTGTGGATACGGGTCGGGGGCTGAGCATCATCGGCGTCCCGGAGCGCCTGACCTGGGCGGTGCAGGTCCTCGACCCGGCACCCGGCGACCGGGTGCTGGAGATCGGCTGCGGCCGTGGGGTCGCCGTCGCGCTGATCCACGACCGCCTCGTCACGGGCAGCGTCACCGGCATCGACCGCTCCGCCAAGGCGATCGATGCGGCACTCCGCCGCAACAGTGACGCGCTCGCCACCGGAAGGGTCGCCTTCCACACCCTGCCGCTGGAGGACGCCGACTTCGCGACCGGCTCCTTCGACAGGATCCTGGCGATCAACGTGAATCTCTTCTGGACCCGCCCGGCGGACCGGGAACTGACCGCGCTGAGGCGCTGGCCGGCACCGGGAGGCCTGCTGTGCCTGTGCTGGGAACCGCCGGACCGGAAGCGGGCCGGGGAGATCGCCGCGAAGGTGGAGCCGCTGGTCGCCGGGCACGGGTTCGCGACCGAGGTGCGCCGGGCGGCGACCGCGCGGGGCGCCGGCCTGGTGGGGGTGCTGGGCGTGGCGGTCGTGCCGGGGCGGCTATCCGGCGAGCGGCGTCCCGGGAAGTCGTAGCCCCACCCGCTCCACCGGTCCGGCGAGTTCGTCGAGGAGGGCGGTGAGGCGCTCGGTGTGCTCGGGACCGATCCGTCCCGTGTCGTCGAAGTGGACGGCGCAGGCCGTGGTGGTGTCGACGAGCCGTTCGAGGAGGTCGGCCACCTCGTCCGCGCCCTCGGTGTGCCGGGCGAGGGCGGGCAGTTCGTGCGCGGACAGGGAGATGGCCGTTCGGGCCTCGGCGAGGGTGCGGTAGGCCTCGCGGCGCAGGGTCCAGCGGGTGGCGCGGTGGTCGGAGGGGGTGACCCGGCGCTCGGAGGCGGTGGAGCGGCGCTCGGAGGGGCTGTCACGGTGGTCGGAGGACGTGCCGCGGTGGTCGGAGGGGGCGCCGGAAGTGCCGATGCGCGGGGCGCCGGAGGTGCGGGAGGTGCTGATGCTCGGCGCGTCGGCCTCGTCGAGGACGTGGGTGAGGTAGGCGTACGCGGCCTCGCTCGCCGCGGCGAGCCGGGCCCGCACTCCCCCGCCCCTCTGTCCGGGCATCGGCAGGTGCCCGACGATCAGCACGATCGCGCAGGCCAGCAGCGTCTCGCCGATCCGCCCCATCGAGGCCTGCGGCTCGCCGCCGACCATGACCAGGGCCAGGACGAGGACGGTGACGACGGCGGTCTGGGCGGCGAAGTGCCGGGTGGCGACGGGTATGAGCGCTCCGCTGAGGGCGACGAGCGCGATGAGCCCCTCGGGCCGGGGCAGGACGGCGGCGAATCCGGCGAAGAGGACGGCGCCGAGCACGGTGCCGGCGGCCCGGTTCAGTACCCGCGAGGCCAGCGGTCCCAGGTCGGGCTTGACGAGGAAGACGGCAGTGGCCGGGAGCCAGTACCAGTGCTCGTGCTGCCCGTACCACTGGCCCTGGTGCAGGGCCTGGGCGGCCGCCGAACTGGCCCCGAAGCAGAGGGCGACACGCAGCCCGTACTCGCGTCCGGCGCTGCCGAAGGCGGCCCGCAGCCGGTCCCTGAGCGTACGCGGCCGGGTGTGCAGATCGCCGCCCCGGCCTTGGTCGAACACCTCGGCGGCGTGCAGGAGGGCGTCGTCGAGGGCGCGCAGGGCGGGCGCCGAGCGGGAGGGTGCGGGCAGGGGCCCGGTGTGGCTGTTGCCGCGTACGGCGGCGGCGAGCCGCCGGGGCCCTTCGGAGGCCCGCTCGGCCACGGCCTCTCCGGCCCACGCCAGCGCTGTGGCCGCCTCGGCGAGGGGCAGGGCGGCGGCGTACTGCGCGTGCAGCCGCCGCTCGGCGGAGGAGGAGGCGTACCGCCGCAGCCGGGGCCCGGCGAGGGCGTCCTGCGCGTGGTCGAGGGCGGCGGTGAGCGCGGCCCGGCGGTGCATGGCCTCGGGCCCGCCGACGGCGTCGAGCAGCTCGGCGACGGCGTCGTACACGCCGGCGACGGCCTTCCGCTCCCCGTCGAACCGGAAGTCCCCGGCGAGGGAGCCGGGCGTGGGCAGCACGAGCCGGAGCACGAGCAGCCACCCGGCGCCCGCCGCGTAGGCGAGCGCACGCTCCCACCCCGGCTCGGGCAGGGGCATTCCGGCCCCGATCGCCGAGGCGACGAGCAACTGCGTCCCGACGGCGGACGCGACGGGCCCGATCGCGCTGATGCTCCCGGCGACGAGCCCGACGAACGTGAGGATCACGGTCAGCACGACCGCGCCGGTCTGCTGCCCGGCGTACGTCCCGACCACCAGCCCCAGGGCACCGCCCAGCGCGGGCACCCCGATCCGCTTGACCGAGACCCGCCGGCTCCCGGGCCGGTCGTTGATCCCGGCGAGCATGGCGGCGATGGCGGCGACGACCCCGAGCGAGGTCCGTCCGGCCTGCACGGCCACCAGCAACAGCGGCCCCGCGGACAGGGCCCCCCGCGTCACCGCGCTCCAGGGCACCGGCCCCCGCTGACCGCGCAGGGCATGCGCGAGCCAGGGCGGCAGCTTGAGAAGGACACGGCGGGACCGGGACACAGGGCTCCTGTCGACTCGTCGAGGGCAGGGGTGGGCCTTCGGGCGACGGTGGCCGGGCGGGGGTGCGGGTGCCCACAGTAGGCCGGGTTCCTGGAGGGAAGGTTGCCGGAACGTGACGGAGTGCCGGAAAGCCGCGTTCTTTATGAACGCAATCGGCGACGGCCGTACCCGGTCAGCTGCGTGCTGCCGCCACGGCCCGGTCCAGGAGCGTCTCCACGTCGCTGATCTTCTGCTCCAGCTCGTCCGGAACGCCGGTGAGGGTGCCCAGGAGCGCGTCGACGTCACTCAGGCCCGCCCGCGCGACGAGGCCCTTCTCGTTCGTGACCCACTCCCCCCGCGCCGCCAGCACCGCGTGGGCGGTCTGTGTCGCGGCGAGGGCGATCGCACCCGCGGCCTGGGTGACCGCGCCTTTGGGCGCGTGGCCCGCCTTCGCATACGCGAGAGTGGCCGCGGCCATGCCGTCCCAGTGGGCCGGGGCACTCGCGCGCAGGGCCGGCGGGTAGGCCGCGGGACGCGGCAGTTCGCCCCGCAGCACCTTGTTGATCGCGAGTTCGGCGGCGAGCAGGTACGTCGGGATGCCCGCCAGGTGGAACATCAGCGGCTCGATCCGGAAGCGGCCCCGCTCCGCCTCCGCCACCTCGTGTTCGACGACGTCGAGATCGCGGTAGTGCACGTCGACGCGCCGGCCGTCGACGGTCAGCCAGGCGCCGCCGTTGAAGACGCCGCCGCCCCACGCGCCGAGCTCGGAGACCTCGCCCTCCCAGCCGACCGCGCGCAGGTCGTCCGGGTCGAACGCGCCCCGGTAGTAGATCGCCAGGTCCCAGTCGCTGTCGGGGCGTTCGGTGCCCTGGGCGCGGGAGCCGCCGAGGGTGACGGCCCGGACGGTGGGGAGGGCGGCGAGGCGGTCGGCGGTGGTGTCGAGGAAGGTCTGGTCCGGGAGGGTGGGCACGGGCACGGCTCCTGGGCGGGCGGGTGGCGGGGTCCGGTGAAGCGTAGAGGGACGGCTCGGTCGGGGGGAACCGAAATACGGGTGCGTCCGCGCGCCGGGCCTCGCATGATCGGTGGTTGTCCGTGGCTGCCGCCCGTAGATCCGTGGCTGCCGCCGGCCGGTAGTTCCTTGGCTGCCGCCCGTAAATCCTTGGCGCCGCCCATAGATGGGGGCCCCGTGATCCAGCGAGTCACTGTCCCGAGCCTGTTTCCGCCGCCCGCCTACTCCCACGCCTCCGTCGTGGAGGCCGGCACGAAACTCGCGTTCCTCGCCGGGTCCGTGCCGCTGGACGCCGACGGCGAGCTCGTCGGTCCCGGAGACCCCGTGCGGCAGGCCGAGCAGGTGATCGGCAACCTTCGCGAGCAACTGCGCTCCGTCGGCAGCGACCTGGCGCACGTCGTGGCGACCGACGTGTACGTCGTGAGCGGTGAGCCGGCCGTGCTGCCGGCCGTCTGGGACGTCGTCGAGGCCTCCGGGCTCAGCTCCGGTCCGCACTCGTGGACGCTGATCGGCGTGGCGTGCCTCGGACACACGGGACAGCTGGTGGAGATTACGGCGACAGCGGTCGTGCCCGGCGAGCCGCCGGCCTGAGGCCTGAGGAGAGCGCCATGTTGATCGAGCACCGAGGGCGGCGCCCCGTCGTCCCCGAGTCCGCGTACGTCGCCCCGACGGCCGTCCTGTGCGGGGCCGTCGCCCTCGGTGAGCGCACCCGGGTGCTGCACGGGGCCGTGCTCACCGCCGAGGACGGGGAGGTGCGGGTGGGCTCGGACGTCGTCGTCATGGAGAACGCCCTGGTGCGGGGGCGGGCCAAGCACCCCGCGGTGATCGGTGACGCCGTGCTCGTCGGCCCGCACGCCCATGTCAACGGGGCGACCCTGGAGGACGAGGTCTTCGTGGCCACCGGTGCCTGTGTCTTCCCGGGCGCGGTCGCGAGCGCCGGATCCGAGCTGCGGATCCACAGCGTGCTGCACGTCAACTCCGTGCTGCCGCCCGGCACCGTCCTGCCCATCGGCTGGATCGCGGCGGGAGCGCCCCGGGCCCGGCTCTTCGCCCCCGGTGAGCACGACGAGCTGTGGCAGGTGCAGGAGGCGCTGGATTTCCCCGGCACGGTGTACGGCATTCCGCGCGGCACCTCCATGCGGGAGGTCATGGCCCGTCAGGTGGAGTTGTACGGGGCCCACCGCGACGACCTCACACTCGACGGCCCGTCCCCCGACGAGGGACCGTGAGCTACTGTCGGCGTTCCGGCGGCCCCCAGACCCTCCGTTTCGCCAGCGGCTCGGCGTAGCTCCCCACCCGGCTCGTCGTCAGTCCCAGCGCCACCAGCGACTCCGCCAGTCTGACCGCCGCGGCGACCCCGTCCACGACCGGCAGGCCCAGCTTCTCCCCGACGACCCGCTGCAAGCCCGTCATACCGGCGCAGCCCAGCACCAGTACCTCGGCCCCGGCCGCGCACGCCCGCTCGGCGGCGGCCAGGAACGCCGTCTCGGTGCGCTCGTCGTCGCCGAGGCCCAGCACGTTCAGGCCCGTGCCGACGATCGCGGCGCAGTTCCGGGCCACACCCGCCGTCTCCAGGCTGTCCTCGATCTGGCCGACGGACCTCTCCAGCGTGGTGACGACGCCGTAGCGGCGGCCGATCAGGCAGGCCAGGTGCGCCGCGGCCTCGGTGATGTCGACGACCGGGACGCCCACCAGTTCCCGGACGCCCTCGCGCCCGTGCTCCCCGAAGCCGGCCATGACGACGGCGTCGTACGGCGGTCCGTCGTACGTCCGCAGCGTGTCCAGGACGGCCGCGGCGGACAGGTAGCTGTCGAGCCAGCCCTCCGCGGACTCCGGCCCCCAGGTGGGGGTCAGTCCGGTCACGGTGGTGCCCGGACCTGCGGCGGCCCGGGCACCTCGTACGATCTCCTCGGTCATCTCCTGCGTGGTGTTGCAGTTGGTGACGACGATCCGCACGTCTCTCAGACCTCCATGGCAGGGCGCTCGGCGGCACGTTCGCTGCGGCACAGGACCGCGTACAGCCCGGCCGCGAGGGCCGTGCCGATGAACCAGGAGTACGGCGCCACGTCGCTGAAGTCCTTCACGAGCGCGAGCACCGCCGCGACACCCGCCGCCGGCAGGAAGGCCCACAGCGCCTTGGGGTTGACGCCCTTGCGGTAGTGGTAGCGGGAGCCGGGGGTGGCGTCGAACAGTTCGTCCACGTTCACGCGGCCGCGCTTGACCCAGTAGTAGTCGAGCATGATCACGCCGAACAACGGGCCGAGGAAGGCGCCGAGGCCGCCGAGGAAGTAGTTCACGACGGTCGGGTTGGAGAAGAGGTTCCAGGGCGTGACGAGCAGGGCCGCGACCGTGCTGATCATGCCGCCGACCTTGAAGGTGATCTTCTGCGGCCAGACGTTGGCGAGGTCGTACGCGGGCGAGACGAAGTTGGCGACGATGTTGACGCCCATGGTGGCGATGGCGAAGGTCAGCGCGCCCAGCACCAGCACCCACGTGTTGCCGATCTCGGCGACGAGGTAGGCGGGGTCGGTGATCTCCTTGCCGAACACCTCGAAGGCGCCCGCGGTGACGATGACCGACACGATCACGAAGGCCGTGGAGTTGACGGGGAGGCCCCAGAAGTTGCCGCGCTTGACGGACTTGTAGTCGGGGGCGAAGCGGGAGAAGTCGCAGAAGTTGAGCATCAGGGTGCCGTACGTGGCGAGGACCAGGCCGATCGCGCCGAACCACTGGCGCCACTGCTCGCCGACGGAGACCGGGTGCGGGGTGGAGGTGAGCGAGATCGTCCAGCCGGCCTTGGCGAGGATCCACACGGCCAGCGCGATCATCACGAGCCAGATCGCCGGACCGCAGAAGTCCTGGAACTTGCGGACCGATTCCATGCCCCGGCTGATGATCGCCGCCTGGACCAGCCACAGCGCGATGAAGGAGACCCAGCCGAGCGCGTCCAGCCCGAGGAACGAGTTGTGCGTCCACGACTCCAGGCCCGGCCAGGCCGCGAGCAGCATCACGTTGACGGCGACGGAGGCCAGGTAGGTCTGGATGCCGTACCACATGATGGCGATCACGGCCCTGATCAGCGCCGGGATGTTGGCGCCCCAGACACCGAAGGCGATCCGGCTGACGACCGGGAAGGGGACGCCGTGGCGCTGCCCGATCTTCCCCATCCAGTTCATGCCGATGTAGATGATCACGAAGCCCACGAGCAGGGACGTGAAGATCTGCCACACGTTCATGCCGAGGAAGAGCAGTCCGGCGGCGAAGGTGTAGTTGCCGAGGTTGTGGACGTCGGACATCCACATGGCGAAGAGGTCGAAGACCTTCCAGTTGCGCTTCTTCGCGGGCGCGAGGTCTTCGTTGGTGAGCCGGGGATCGGGGACGAACGCTGGGGCGCCGGTGGGTGCGGCACGGTCGGCGAGGGACACGGGGCCTCCATGAGCGAGGGGACGTCGGAGGACTGCTCTGTGAGGGACTGCTGTGCGGGGTCCGCTCTGCGGGGGGCTTTGGTATACCAAACTGTGGTCATGGTCCCGCCGTCAACAGTTCTGACCGATGTCGCTCTTGTTAACGCTCGGTAAAAGGCGCCTCGCCTCGGCGAGGATGGCTCCATGACGAAGATCGAACCCCTTGGAGCGGTGCGCGAGCGCGTCACGGCCGAGCTGCGGCAGGAGATCATCGCGGGCAGCCTCCGCCCCGGCGACCGCCTGGTCGAACGCGAGCTGGCGGAGCGCTTCGGCGTCTCGCGCGTCCCCGTCCGGGAGGCGATCCGGGCGCTCGTCGCCGAGGGCTTCGTCCACTTCGAGACACCCCGCCGCACGGTCGTACGCCGTCTCACCCCGAACGACGTCAAGGAACTGTTCGAACTGCGCGAGGCCCTGGAGGTCTACGCCGCCGGACTCGCCGCGTCCCGCGCGACACCGCAGGACCTGGCCGAGGTCCACGAACTCCTCGACCGGGCGGCCGCCGCCACGGAAGCCGGGGACGCCGAGCTGATCACGGACCTCAACAGCCGCCTGCACGACCGCATCGTGGCGATGGCCGGCAACAGCCTGCTGACCGAGGCCCTGGAACCGGTCGCCGGCCGGCTGCGCTGGATGACCCGGCGCAACGAGGAGTGGCCGCAGCTCCTTGTGGAGCACCGCGAGCTGTACGAGGCGATCGCCTCGGGCGACCCGGACCGCGCCCGCGCGCACGCGCTCACCCACGTACGGACCAACTACCGCTCCACGGTGCGGCACTTGTTCGAGGAGGAGGAAGCGCCCTAGCCGTGCTGTTCAGTCGGCAGTCGTCGGCAGTTCCGCCGCCCGCGCGGCCGTCCGCAGGACGTCGCGGAGCATCGCCGGGGTGAGCCGTCCGGTGAAGGTGTTGCGCTGGCTGACGTGGAAGCAGCCGAAGAGCTCCAGGCCGTCCAAGTGGAACCGGGCCCCGTGGCCGAAGGCCGGCCGGGGCCGGGGCACGGACCAGCCCGCCTCCGCGAACGCGGGCAGCGCGGCCTGCCAGCCGAAGGCGCCGAGCACGACCACGGCCCGCAGCGTCGGACGCAGCAGCCGCAGTTCCTGCACGAGCCAGGGGCGGCAGGTGTCCCGCTCCTGCGGGGTGGGTTTGTTCGCGGGCGGGGCGCAGTGCACGGGCGAGGTGACGCGTACGCCGTACAGCTCCAGGCCGTCGTCGGCGTGCTCGGCCGTGGGCCGGGAGGCGAGGCCGACGTCGTACAGCGCCTCGTACAGGACGTCCCCGGAGCGGTCGCCGGTGAACATCCGGCCGGTGCGGTTGCCGCCGTGGGCGGCAGGGGCGAGTCCGACGATCAGCAGCCGGGCGTCCGCCGGCCCGAACCCGGGCACCGGCCGCCCCCAGTACGTCCAGTCCGCATAGGCGGCTCGCTTGGCCCGGGCCACCTCCTCACGCCAGGAGACCAGCCGCGGGCAGGCCCGGCAGTCCGTGAGGCGCCGGTCGAGGAGAGGGAGACCGCTGGCGTCCATGACTCCACCGTAGGCGACGGTGGGGCGGTCCCCTCACCGGGAGGCGGAAGGCTCAGGACATGCCGGCACGTGAGCCCGGGGTGATAGTCGTGTCCGGCGCGGACCGTGTCTCGACTCGGCGTAGCCAGATCAGGGCCCCGGACAACAGCACCGCACCGGTCAGCAGCCACGGCAGCGGGCCCGGCCGCAACGCGCCGACGACGAGGCCGGCGAGCGCGCCGACCAGTTGCAGGGCGAGGGACTGGACGGACAGGGCGGTGGCGCGGCCGGCGCTGGTGACGCGGCGGTGCAGCAGGTCGTTCTGGTTCGGGGACGCGGCGCCGATGCCGAGGTAGAGCAGGCAGAAGCCGACGACCGCGAGGGCCGTGGCAAGCGGGTGCGTGGTGGTCGCGGTGAGACCGAGCAGCAGCATGCCGCCCGCGCCCGTCACGAGACAGACCAGCACGGCCCGCTCGCCACTGCCCGCGATCCGGGCGGCGAGCGGCGCGAGGTGGCTGCCGACACCGTTGCAGACGAAGCCCGCGCAGGCGAGCGCGGCGTACACCATCGCTCCGGAGCCGGGCGCTCCGGTCAGCTCGACGGTGCGGCCTGGGATGAGCAGTTCGACGGCGGCCAGGGCGCCGCCGACGGCCGCGGCGGTGAGCAGGACCCGGCGGACCAGCGCATCCCTGCCGCCCAGCCGCAGCCCGTCCAGGACGGTGACCGGGACGCCGCGCAGCACCGAACGCAGGGTGGCCGTCGGTCGCGGCGGCTCCCGCAGCACGGCCAGCACGTAGCAGACGAGGACGACCCTGACCACGGCTCCCAGCAGCATGGGGACGGACAAGGGCAGCACCGCCCCGGCCGTCGCCTCGCTCAGCCTGGTACCGAGACCGGGCCCCGTGCCGAGCAGCCAGGGCAGCGCACCGCCGAGCAGCAGGCCGGCCGCGAGTGCGGCGGAGGTCGCGGAGCCGCCTCGGGCCAGGCCTGTGCGCAGCTCGGCGTCGGGGCCGGAGCGCTCCTGAACGGTGTCGACGTACCAGGCCTCGGCGGTACCGCTGGACAGGGCCCGGGCCGCACCCATGAGCACCATGCCGGCGGTGAGCACCCACGCGGTGGTGCCGAGGCCGACCAGCACGCAGGCGACCACGTTGAGTACACCGGCCGTGGCCAGGACCGGCCGGCGCCCGAGGACGTCGGAGAGCCCGCCCGTGGGCAGCTCCAGCGCGGCCACGGTCAGCGAGTGGACGGCGAAGAGCCCCGCGACCGCGGCCAGGGACATGCCGCGCTCGCTGAACAGCAGGACCATCGAGGCCAAGCCGAGGCCCGACGGCAGCCATAAGAGCGCGCAGACGGTGACGTAACGGCGGCGAACGGTCCGCAGGTGGGTCAGCTCGGTCACGAGGCGTCCTCGCGGCCCGTGTCCCCACGGTCGTGCGGGGCGAGCGGCAGGCCGGCGGTGAGGAGCATGACGTGCTCGGCGCGCGGATCCTCCGCGTCCCGCGCGGTCAGTTCCTCCAGCTTCCGGGTGACCGTGTCCCAGAGCTCGGTGAGCGACTCGGCCGTCAGCCGGGGCATGAGGTCGCTGATCCCGGACGGCTCCACCCACTCCTGGCCGAACCGCCCGGCGGCCATGTCCGCCTCGTGCCGGGCGAGGGACATCTCCAGGTGCTCCAGCTGCCGCCGTCGCGCCAGGCTGACGAAGGCACGGCCCGCCTCGGAGGCCTCCATCGCCTCGTTGCTCCAGGACGTCACGGTGTGCAGCGCCCGCCAGCGCCGCTCCCGCCCGTCACGGTGCTCGGCCTCGCCGATGAAGGCGTACTTCGCCAGCACCCGAAGGTGGTAACTGGTCGACGCCGACGACTCCCCCGTCCGCACGGCGAGCTCACTGGCCGTGGCGGGCCCGTCCTGCCGCAACAGCCCGAGCAGCTGGATGCGCAGGGGGTGGGTGAGGGCCTTCAGGGCGTCCGTGTCGTGCTCGGGGTCGAGTACGCGCTTGGGCTCGTCGCTGTCCATGCCGGGAGGGTAGGCCGCCGTTTCGCAATGACAAAAGAGTTTCTGCAAAACTTGTTTTGCGGACTGGCGTGGAGGACGACTCCCTGCCCGGACGGCCCGAAAACAGGTGGCCCCAAGGGCTAAGGTCGGGAACATGGCTTCTGAAGGCACGGAGAACGACGGGACGGGTGACACGAAGGCCGTGGACCCAAAGGTCGTGGAGCCGAACGTCGCGGACCCGAACATCGTGGACCCCAGGGTCGCGGCGGCGATCGCCGCTGCCGAGGCCGCCGGGCCGAAGAGCGGCGAGACCGTCCGCGTCGACAGCTGGATCTGGGCCGTACGCCTCGTCAAGACCCGTTCCCTGGGCGCCACCGCCTGCCGGGGCGGACACGTGCGCGTCAACGGCGAGCGTGTGAAGCCCGCCCACGCCGTACGCGTCGGCGACGAGGTGCGCCTGCGGCACGACGGCCGGGAGCGGGTCGTCGTCGTCACACGGCTGATCCGCAAGCGGGTCGGCGCCCCGGTGGCCGCCCAGTGCTACGTCGACAACTCCCCACCGCCTCCGCCCCGCGAAGCCGTCGCCCCGGCCGGCATCCGCGACCGCGGCGCGGGCCGCCCGACGAAGCGGGACCGCCGCGAGCTGGAACGCCTACGCGGCCTGGCCGGCCCCGGCCCTGTACCCGGCCCGGGCCCCGGCGGCTTCGGCCCCGGCCCCGATCCCGGCGGAGGACGGAACAAACCGAGGCCGTGAGCAGCGCACGCGGCACGGTCACGCCCGGAACCGCAGCAGGCGCAGCAGCTCCGCGTTGTGCCCCCGCCGCGCCCAGGCGATGAGGGCGAGCGGCACGATCAGGATGAGCGGCGTCGCCGCGTACTGCCCGTCGAAGACGGCGATCTGGACGACGAACGCGCCCACCATCAGTGCCCCCAGCGCCATCGCCGCCACCGACTGGAGCACCGGGATCAACAGGGCGGCCGCTCCGGCCAGTTCGAGCGCACCGATGGTGTACATCCCCGCGCTGCCCCAGCCGAGCTCCTCGAACGACGCGGCAGCCGACGCGTGCCCGATGAGCTTGGGCAGGGCGCTCGCGATCCCGTAGAAGAGGGCGAGCAGCACCTGCAGACCGCGCAGCGCGATCCGGGCACGCCGCCCGCGAGCGCTCGCGGACTCGGCGACGACGACTCCGGCCGGGGCGGAGGGGGCGGCGGTGACGGGAACGGTGGTCTCGGACATGGAGGTCTCCTGTGGCAAGCGGTCCGTGCTGGTGTCGCAGGGGTAGACCACCCCTCGCCCTCGAACTCATCGCCGCCCGGCAGATTTTCCACCCGCCTCGCTCCAAGCCCTGCGCCCGTCACGGGCAGAACCGCCGCCCCTCACGCACCCCGCCCACCCGGACCGTCGGGCACCGCCCGCACCCAGGTCCGGTCCTCCGTCAGGTACCGGTCCACCCTCAGGCCCGTCTCCTCCAGAGCCTCCTCGAACTGTGCCTCGGTCAGCGGTCGTGCCCGGAAAGTATGGGTCCAGACCGCGTCCGGGAACGCGTACTCCGCGTGCACCGAGTGGACTCCGTCGCCGACCGGCTCCGACGACACGATCCGCACGGTGAAGCCGCTGGGGTCCACCCGCTCGCGCGGCACGTTCGTGTGGTAGTCCTCACCCTCCCGCTGGATCAGCACGGAGCCGTCCTCCGCGACATGCCGCACGCACGTGCGCAGCAGGCCCCGCCGCACCTCGGCGTCCCCGGCGTGCACGAGGAACGACGCGAGCAGCACCACGTCGAACTTCTTGCCCAGGTCCAGGTCCTCGATGGGGCTGCATATCGACCGCGCTCCGCGTACCCGCTCCAGCATCTCGGCGGACTCGTCCACCGCCGTGACCCTGAACCCGCGCTCCAGCAGTGCATGGGTCATGCGCCCTACGCCGCTGCCCAGCTCCAGGACGCGCGCGCCCGCGGGCACCGCGGCCTCGATGACGTCCGGTTCGTCCCCCACGGGCAGCCGCGAGTAGAACTCCACGGCGCAGCCGTCCGGAGTGATGGCCCCGGGCCCCGTCCCCGCGTACCCCTCACGCATGTTCAGCTCCATGCCCGCCCAACGGACCACGCCCGCACGCCCGTTCCCGTCCCGGCCGCGTTCATCCGTCCGAGTGAACGGCGTCCCGCACGGGGCCCGGCTCCCTGTTGGTCGGCGTCCGCGGCGAGGAGTACGTTGCAAAGAGGAGTGGAGACGGTGATGCGTACAGGCAGTGAACCGAGGACTGCGCGCAGTGCCCTGCGGGCGCGCTTCTGGCTGGGCGTGTGGGGGCTGGTCTGGGCGCTCTTCGGCACGGTCGCCTTCACGCTCGCCGGGCGGACCGGCTGGGCCATCGCCTGTGGCGCGCTGCTGCTGGTCGTCATGATCGACCTCGTCGTCGTCCTCAGGCACATCCGCCAGGGCCCGCACTACCAGCCGGGCCCCGACATCCCGCCCTACCGTCCACCGGGCGATCACTCCTGAGGCGGGCGGACCGGCCCTGAGGCGGCCGGGTCACCCCTGAGGCGGACAGGGACGGCCGCCGCTCACGAGTCGAAGCGCGCCGCCTTCAAAAACCGCGGGTTCGGGTCCAGCGCGGCGGCCAGGCGGAAGTGGCGCTTGGCCTGGTCCGGGCGGTTCTGCCGCTCGTACGTGCGGGCGAGCGCGAAGTGCGCGAACGCGTTGTCCGGCTCACGCTCCAGGACGATCGAGAACTCGAGTTCCGCCGGCCGCAGCTGCGCCGCCGCGAAGAAGGCACGCGCCCGCAGCAGCCGCGCGGCCGTGTTCTCCGGGTGCGCGGCGATGACTGCGTCGAGCAGCTTCACCGCGCCCCGCGGGTCCCGCGCCGCGAGCAGTTGCTCGGCGGCACGGAAGTCGATGACGTGCGTCTCCGGAGTACGTCCGGTCGAATCGCTGGTCTCGGGCACGGCAGAGTCCTTCCCTCACTGCGAGGGTTCAACGCCCCCGCGAGTTGCCGCTATTCCTGAGGGGACGGCCGGGGCGCCTGCGACCTGCGCTCCAGCGCGGCCCACACGTCCTTCACGCGGCGCTCCAGGTCCTCCAGCGGAACGTCGTTGTCGATGACGATGTCCGCGATCTCCCGGCGCTGCTCGCGTGTCGCCTGGGCGGCCATCCGCGCGCGCGCGTCACCCTCGGTCATGCCGCGCAGCCGTACGAGCCGGTCGAGCTGGGTCTCGGGGCTCGCGTCGACGACGATCACGACGTCGTACAGCGGCGCCAGCCCGTTCTCCGTGAGGAGCGGGACGTCGTGCACGACGACCGCGTCCCCGGCGGCGGCCTCTTCGAGCTCGCGGGAGCGGGCGCCCACCAAGGGGTGCACGATCGAGTTGAGCGTGGCGAGCTTCGCCGCGTCGGCGAAGACGATGGAGCCGAGCCTGGGCCGGTCCAGGCTGCCGTCGGCCGCGAGCACCTCCTCGCCGAAGGCCTCCACGACCGCGGCGAGCCCCGGGGTCCCCGGTGCGACGACCTCCCGCGCGATGCGGTCCGCGTCGATCAGCACGGCACCGCACTCGACGAGCAGCCGTGACACCTCACTCTTGCCGGCACCGATACCGCCGGTCAGGCCCACCTTCAGCATGAGCCGAGCTTAGGCCCTGCCAGGGGCAGGGCCCTGTCCAGGTCTCCCCGAGCTCAGCCGTCGCCTTCTCTCTCCGCCAGGAACTTCTCGAACTCCCGCCCGATCTCGTCCGCGGACGGGATGTCCACCGGCTCGGCGAGCATGTTGCCCCGGGTCTCGGCGCCCGCGACGGCGTCGTACTGGTGCTCCAGGCCCTCGACGAGCGCGGTGAGGTCCTCGTCGCCCTCGCGGATCTGCCGGTCGATCTCCGTCTGGGTGCGGTGGGCGTCCGAGCGCAGGGCGTGGGCGATGCCGGGCAGCACCAGCCCGGTCGCCGCCGTGATGGCCTCCAGGACCGTCAGGGCCGCGTCCGGGTACGGGGAGCGGGCGATGTAGTGCGGGACGTGGGCGGCCACGCCCAGGACGTCGTGTCCGGCCTGGAGCAGGCGGTACTCGACCAGGGACTCGGCGCTGCCGGGCACCTGGGCCTCCTCGAAGGGGCTGCGGTGGCCCGGGACGAGGTCGGTGCGGTTGCCGTGCGGGGTCAGGCCGACGGGCCGGGTGTGCGGGACGCCCATGGGGATGCCGTGGAAGTTCACCGACAGACGGACGCCGAGCCGCTCCACGATCTGCTGCACGGCCGCGGCGAAGCGCTCCCACTCCACGTCCGGCTCGGGGCCGGACAGCAGCAGGAACGGTGCTCCGGTGGCGTCCTGCACCAGCCGCACCTCGATCGCGGGCTCCTCGTAGTCGCTCCAGCGGTCGCGCTTGAACGTCAGCAGCGGGCGGCGGGCCCGGTAGTCCACGAGCCGGTCGTGGTCGAAGCGGGCGACGACCTGGTGGGGCAGCGAGTCGAGCAGCCGGTCGACGATCTGGTCGCCCGTCTCGCCCGCGTCGATGTATCCGTCGAAGTGGTAGAGCATGACAAGTCCGGCCGACTCCTGGGCCAACGCCATGTCGACGACGGCCAGGCCCTTCGGCTCCCATGCGTACAAGCCCTGCGGATCTAGCACAGTGACCGCTCCTCCTCGTGTCCGTACGGCACAACGCCCTTGCGGGGGCGGGCATTCCCCGGAGGAGGAGAATCATGATCTTTCCGGAGGCAGCACTGAGGGGCCGCACCTCGAAAGGTACGGCCCCTCAGTCAGGAGCTACTGCTCAGCGGGCGTCAGCTCTGGCCGCCGGCCAGCTTCTCGCGAAGCGCGGCAAGCGCCTCGTCCGAGGCCAGCGCGCCGGAGTTGTCCGGGCCCTCGGAGGAGTACGAACCGCCACCACCGCCGGACGCGGCCGGAGCGGCGGCCTCGCCACCCTCGGCAGCGGCCTTCTCGTCCGCCTCACGCGACTTGATGACCTGCGCCTGGTGCTGCTCGAAGCGCTGCTGCGCCTCGGCGTACTGGGTCTCCCAGGCCTCGCGCTGGGTCTCGTAGCCCTCGAGCCAGTCGTTGGTCTCGGGGTCGAAGCCCTCGGGGTAGATGTAGTTGCCCTGGTCGTCGTACGACGCGGCCATGCCGTACAGGGTCGGGTCGAACTCGACCGACGCCGGGTCGGCACCGAAGGCCTCGTTGGCCTGCTTCAGCGAGAGGCTGATGCGACGGCGCTCGAGGTCGATGTCGATGACCTTGACGAAGATCTCGTCGTTGACCTGGACGACCTGCTCCGGGATCTCCACGTGGCGCTCGGCCAGCTCGGAGATGTGGACCAGACCCTCGATGCCCTCGTCCACGCGGACGAACGCACCGAACGGAACCAGCTTCGTGACCTTGCCGGGCACGACCTGGCCGATCTGGTGGGTGCGGGCGAACTGCTGCCACGGGTCTTCCTGGGTCGCCTTCAGCGACAGGGAGACGCGCTCGCGGTCCATGTCGACGTCGAGGACCTCGACGGTGACCTCCTGGCCGACCTCGACAACCTCGGAGGGGTGGTCGATGTGCTTCCAGGAAAGCTCGGAGACGTGGACCAGGCCGTCGACGCCACCCAGGTCCACGAAGGCACCGAAGTTGACGATCGAGGAGACGACGCCGGAGCGGACCTGACCCTTCTGCAGGGTCGTGAGGAACGTCTGGCGGACCTCGGACTGGGTCTGCTCGAGCCAGGCACGGCGGGACAGGACCACGTTGTTGCGGTTCTTGTCCAGCTCGATGATCTTGGCCTCGAGCTCCTTGCCCACGTAGGGCTGGAGGTCGCGAACGCGGCGCATCTCGACCAGGGAGGCCGGGAGGAAGCCACGGAGGCCGATGTCGAGGATGAGACCACCCTTGACGACCTCGATGACGGTACCGGTGACGATCCCGTCCTCTTCCTTGATCTTCTCGATGGTGCCCCAGGCACGCTCGTACTGGGCGCGCTTCTTCGAGAGGATCAGGCGGCCTTCCTTGTCCTCCTTCTGGAGAACAAGGGCCTCGATCTCGTCACCGACGGCGACGACCTCGTTGGGGTCGACGTCGTGCTTGATCGAGAGCTCGCGGCTCGGGATCACACCTTCGGTCTTGTAACCGATGTCGAGCAGGACCTCGTCCCGGTCGACCTTCACGATGACGCCGTCGACGATGTCGCCGTCGTTGAAGTACTTGATCGTCTCGTCGATCGCGGCGAGGAAGGCTTCCTCGTTACCGATGTCGTTGACCGCTACCTGCGGGGTGGTGGCGGTGGTCTCGGTGCTGCTCGTCATGTGGGAAAGGGCTCCGGTACGGACATTGAAGTCGTAGGTACTGCTACGCCGGGAGCCCGTTTCGCTCTGCAGAAGCCGGACAGCCAAGGAAGCGCCACACCAAACTGGTGGCGCCTCGACAACCGAGGGGACATACATACAGATGCGAGCGCAGCCTGCTACGTCTGAGGTGCGCAGGCCCGCAGCGCAACTTGTAGCATACGGGGGCAGCCGGGCAGGGTCAATGTGCGAAGCCACCCACCCGGGGCGGAACCCCGCATACCCGGCACAAGTCGTGTCGTCCGAGGCCACGTAGGGCGTGCAACGCCCCCTTCGGGACACCTCCGGCGCCGGCTGGACGGAAGAGTACGACGAGGGAGCCGATCATCCAAGAGCCCGAAGCGTCCGAACCCGAGGCCACCCGGCGTACCGCGGGGGTCACGGAGAGTTCCCGCGCCAACCGTGGCTGGTGGGACCGCAACGCGGACGAGTACCAGACCGAGCACGGCACCTTCCTCGGTGACGACCGCTTCGTGTGGGGCCCCGAGGGGCTGGACGAGGTGGAGGCCGAGCTGCTCGGCCCGCCGGAGGAGCTGAAGGGCAGGGACGTCCTGGAGCTCGGCGCGGGCGCGGCGCAGTGCTCGCGCTGGCTGGCCGGCCAGGGCGCCCGCCCGGTGGCCCTGGACATCTCGCACCGGCAGTTGCAGCACGCGCTGCGCATCGGCGGATCGTTCCCTCTGGTGTGCGCGGACGCCGGTGCGCTGCCCTTCGCCGACGGCTCCTTCGACCTGGTCTGCTCGGCCTACGGCGCGCTGCCCTTCGTCGCCGATCCGCGCCTGGTCCTGCGCGAGGCACACCGGGTGCTGCGGCCCGGGGGCCGTCTGGTCTTCTCGGTGACGCACCCGATCCGCTGGGCCTTCCCGGACGAGCCGGGACCGGAGGGGCTGTCGGTGTCGGGTTCGTACTTCGACCGCACGCCCTACGTCGAGCAGGACGAGGAGGGCCGAGCGGTCTACGTCGAGCACCACCGCACGCTCGGCGACCGCGTCCGGGACGTGGTCGCCTCGGGCTTCCGGCTGGTGGACCTGGTGGAGCCGGAGTGGCCGGCCTGGAACTCCTCCGAGTGGGGCGGCTGGTCGCCGCTGCGCGGGAACCTGATCCCGGGGACGGCGATCTTCGTGTGCGAAAAGGACTGAGGCACGCGCGCGTGACAGGCACCTTCCGCGCCGTACGACACTGAGTACGTGATCCGTTACGACGCCCTGGACGCCCTGCCCGTACGCGGTGCCCTGCCCGCTCTGGACGACGCACTGGAGGGGCACGGCACCGCTGTCCTCGTGGCGCCGCCCGGCACCGGAAAGACGACTCTGGTGCCCCTGGCTCTGGCGGGGCTGCTCGGGGAGGGGCCCCGGCGGCGGGTGATCGTCGCCGAGCCGCGGCGGATCGCGGCCCGGGCGGCGGCGCGGCGGATGGCGTGGCTGCTGGGCGAGAAGGTGGGCGAGAGCGTCGGCTACACCGTGCGCGGGGAACGCGTCGTCGGGCGGCACACACGCGTGGAGGTCGTCACGACCGGTGTACTGGTGCAGCGGGTGCAGCGCGACCAGGAGCTGGCCGGTGCCGATGTGGTGGTGCTCGACGAGTGCCACGAGCGGCATCTGGACGCGGACACGGCGGCGGCGTTCCTGTGGGACGTACGGCAGACGCTGCGCCCGGAGCTGCGGCTGGTGGCCGCCTCGGCGACGACCGACGCGCAGGGGTGGGCCGCGCTGCTGGGCGGCGCTCCGGTGGTCGAGGCCCAGGGGGCGGCGTATCCGGTCGAGGTCGTGTGGGCGCCGCCGGTGCGGCCCGTACGGCCGCCGCACGGGATGCGTGTCGATCCGGCGCTGCTGACGCATGTGGCGTCGGTGGTACGGCGGGCACTGGGCGAGCGGGACGGGGACGTGCTGTGTTTCCTGCCGGGCGTCGGCGAGATCGCCCGGGTCGCCGGGCAGCTCGGGGAGCTCGGGGACGTCGAAGTGCTCCAGGTGCACGGGCGGGCGCCCGCGGCGGTGCAGGACGCCGTGCTGGCCGGCGGGGAACGGCGGCGGGTGGTGCTGGCCACGTCGGTGGCGGAGTCGTCGCTGACGGTTCCCGGGGTGCGCGTGGTCGTCGACTCCGGACTGGCGCGGGAGCCTCGCGTCGACCACGCGCGCGGGTTGAGCGCGCTGACGACGGTGCGGGCGTCGCAGGCGGCCGGGCGGCAGCGGGCGGGGCGGGCCGGGCGTGAGGCGCCGGGAGCGGTGTACCGGTGCTGGGCGGAGGCCGAGGACGCTCGTCTGCCGCGTTTTCCCTCGCCGGAGATCAAGGTGGCCGACCTGACGGCGTTCGCGCTTCAGGTGGCGTGCTGGGGGGATCCGGACGCGTCCGGGCTGGCGTTGCTGGACCCGCCGCCGGCTGGGGCGATGGCGGCGGCACGGGATGTGCTGGCGGCGGTGGGGGCGGTCGACCCCGCCGGTCGGGCCACGGAGCGGGGTGCTGCGCTGGCTCGGTTGGGACTGCATCCGCGGTTGGGGCGGGCCCTGGTGGATTCCGTGCCGTTCCTGGGGGCTGAGCGGGCCTCGGAAATCGTCGCCCTGTTGAGTGAGGAGGCTCCTCGGGAGTACGGGGATGATCTGGCGGGTGCCTTGCGGCGGGCTCGGCGTGGGGGTGACGCCTACTCCTCGCGGTGGCGGAGTGAGGTTCGGCGGCTGCGGGCCGTCGTTTCGGGCGTTTCCCACCCTCCCACCGGTAACTGGCCGCAAGATGCCGACGTCGGGGCCTGGGCGGACTCCCCGGAAGAGCGGCAGGTCGGGGTCGTTGCCGCTCTCGCTTTTCCCGAGCGCGTCGCCAGGAGCGACGGTGGGTCGTACCTGATGGTCTCCGGGACCCGTGCCGAGGTCGGTGACGGGAGCGCGCTGCGGGGCGTTCCCTGGATCGCCGTCGCCGTCGCCGACCGGCCCGTCGGGAAGGGGCACGCGCGCGTGCGGCTCGGGGCCGTGGTCGACGAGGGCGTGGCGCGGCTCGCCGCGGGGGCGCTGCTGGAGGAGCGGGACGAGGTGCGCTGGGACGGTGGGGACGTCGTGGCGCGGCGGGTGGAGCGGCTGGGGGCCGTGGAGCTGGCGGTGCGGCCGCTGAAGGACGCCGATCCCGGGCTCGTACGCGGTGCGCTGCTGGACGGGCTGCGGCAGGAGGGGCTCGGGGTGCTGCGGAGGTCGGCGGAGGCCGGTGCCCTGCGGCAGCGGCTGGCGTTTCTGCGGCTGCACCTCGGTGAACCGTGGCCCGACGTCTCCGACGACGCGCTGCACGCGCGCGTGGAGGAGTGGCTGGAGCCGGAGCTGAGCCGGGCCCGGCGGCGGGCCGACCTGGCGCGGATCGACGCCGGGGAGGCGCTCGCGAGGCTCCTGCCCTGGGCGTCCGGGGAGGCCGGGAGGCTCGACGAGCTCGCTCCGGAGCGGATCTCGGTGCCGAGCGGGTCGAGGATCCGCGTCGACTACTCCCGGCCCGAGCAGCCGGTGCTGGCGGTGAAGTTGCAGGAGATGTTCGGCCTCCAGGAGTCGCCGCGCGTCGCAGGGGTGCCGCTGCTCGTCCATCTGCTGTCCCCGGCCGGGCGGCCCGCCGCCGTCACCGCCGACCTGGCCTCGTTCTGGAAGGACGGCTACAAGGGCGTACGGGCGGAGCTGCGCGGGCGGTATCCGAAGCATCCGTGGCCCGAGGACCCGGCCGGTGCCGAGCCGACCCGGCACACCAGCGCCCGGCTCAGGCGCTGACCACCGCCCGGCTCAGGCGCTGACCGGTGACGGTTCCTCGCTCTCCGTGGGGGCCGGGCCGGACGGGCGGCGGCTGCGGGCCTCCAGGTACAGGGCGAGGGCCAGCAGGAGGACGCCGAGGGTCAGGGAGCCCCACGGCAGGTAGGACGTCATCAGCAGGATGAGCAGGCGCTGGGACTTCACCAGGTCGACCGTGTGCGTGATGTAGTCCTTGCGCATCTTCACGTGCCCGGCGAACGCGGTCACCTTGTCACGGTCGCCGAGGAGCGTGCCGCCGCGCAGTTCCTCCTTGTGGAGTTCCTCGCCGTAGACGGGGGCGCCGGTGAGGGGTTCGACCCAGAACTTGCGGACCGTGGTGTACCAGCGGGTGGTGCCGGTCCCGGCGACCGACTCGGGGGTGAGGCCCTCCACGGGCAGGGTCTTCGGGATCCTCACCTTGGTCCACGGGATGGTCTGCTCGAAGTAGTAGACCTCCAGGCCGCGGAAGTCCTGTGTGCCCCTGTAGTGGATGGGGGCGGTGACGCGGGCCTGGGCGTCGAAGTACTCGTAGTCCCGTTTCTCCGTGAGGAACGGCCATTTGAACTCGATGCCCTCGCGGCGCACGGGATCGCCGTCGACCATCTCGCCGGTGGCGTGGACGGGTTCCTGGGTGTGGGCGTCGAAGATGTAGCGCTCGGGGATCTTCGACACCATCTTCCCGTCGGGCCCGGCGACGTAGGACAGGCCGTCCCAGACGACCACGTCGCGGCCCGCCGACTCCTCGATCCGCTCGGAGGCCTCGACGTTGCCCTTGAGGGTCTGCACGATCGTGACCTTGGGGACCGTGCGGGCCCGCATCGTGCCGTAGTCGAGGAGGGTGGCGTTCTCCGCCTCCAGGACCATGTCCTGGTATTGGTGCGCGGGGACCTTGGCGAGGCGCGGGAAGGCGTACCAGCGCAGCAGCGGGGACAGGGCCGCGAAGAACACGGCGAGGGCGAGCAGGACCAGGCCGGCTTTGCGGCGCATCTCGGCCTCCCTCCCGGGCGGGCGGTCAGGGGTGTGCGGGAACCGTCGTCAGCAGCGGCTTCGGGGACGTCCCGCCCGAGGGGGTACCGAGGGCGGTCAGCGTCAGGACCAGGGCGAACGCGACGGCGAGACCGGTGGCGGCGGCGACGAGGGCGCGCATAGGGGGCCTCCCCACGGGTGAGCTGATACACCGTCAGGTTTCTCGGCACCGTAGCAACGCGCGGCGGAGATGAGAACACGTTGCACGCACAACGACGCGCCCCTCCTGAAAAACGGCGCCCCTCTTCAAAGAGGGGCGCCGTCCGTCGTACCTGAGAACTACGCGCTGGGACTGGCCGAGGGGCTCGGTGAGGACGTCTCGGCAGCCGCCACGGTCAGTTCGACGGTGAGGGTCGCTCCGCCCTCGGTGTCGATGCGGAGCAGGAACGTGCCGGTGGTGTCGTCCGCGTAGAGCTTCGGCAGCTTCAGCAGGCCCTTCGCGTCCGTCTTCAGGCCGGTCAGCGTGCGTACGGCCTTTCCGTCGGCGCTCTTGAAGTAGGGGCCCTTGTCGTTGGCGGTCGGATCGTCCGCCGACTTGATGAGCGTGGCGGTGGCCGCGACGCCGTCCGCGACGGCGCCCTTGTACGTGGCCTTCACCTCGACCTGGTTGGCGAACTCGCCGCCCGGGGTGCAGGTCAGCGCGGCGTCACCGGTGCGGGCGAGGGCGTCGGCGGCGCGCTCGGTGACGGTGGCCGTGTAGTCGAGGCCCGCGACCATACGGCCCACGACGGTGGCCCGGACGGTGACGTCGCCCGTCTTCTCCCCCGCCTGGAGTGCGGGTGCGACGGCCACTCCGGAGCTGTTGGTGGCGACTGTGGCCACGCTCTCGCCGCCCGTGAACGTGGTGTCCGTGTCGCCGACGATGGTGAAGCGGATCCTGACCTTGGCGACGGCCTTTCCGGCCTTCGTCTCGGCGCGGGTGCTGATCCGCTGGGTGAACGCCTCGCCCGCCATCGCGGTGAGCTTCGCCGTCCCGGCGTCCTCCAGGTGGTGCACCGTGTCGGTGGGCGTGGGAGACGACGAGGGCGGTGGGCTCGGGGAGCCCGGCGGAGTGGTGGGCGGCTTCGGTTTCGACGTGCCGCCCCCACCGGGCTTTTCCGGCTTGGGTCGGGGCTTGGGCGTGGAGCCGCCCGCAGTCGGCGTGCCGGGCGTGCTCGGCGTGGTGGGGCTGGGGCTGGGGCTCGTCCCGGCCCCTTCGTCGCTGCGGTTGTCGGGCAGCGTGCCGGTGCCGTCGGGGATCTCGTGCGTGCCCTTGCGGTAGTACTCCAGCCACCGCATGACCAGGTTCAGGTACTCCCGCGAGTTGTTGTAGCTGAGGATCGCGCGGTCGAGGTCCTTCTGATCGGACAAGTCCCAGTTGAAGCGGCAGAGGTAGTGGCCGGCGGCGAGTGCGGCGTCGTAGATGTTGTTGGGGTCCTTCTTGCCGTCGCCGTTGGCGTCGCGGCCTGCCCAGGCCCAGGTGGACGGGATGAACTGCATGGGGCCGACGGCCTGGTCGTAGGTGCTGTTGCCGTCGAAGGCGCCGTTGTCGGTGTCCTTGATGAGGGCGAAGCCGTTGCCGTCGAGCTGCGGGCCCAGGATCGGCGAGAGGGTGGTGCCCTCGGCGTTGACGCGGCCGCCGCGGGCCTGGCCCGACTCCACCCGGCCGATGGCGGCGAGGAGTTGCCAGGGCAGGTTGCAGCCGGGCTTGTCGTCGCGCAGCGCGGCCTCGGCCTTCTTGTAGGCGTCGAGGACGGTCGCGGGGATGCCCGCCTCGGAGGTGCCGGGGGTGGTGGGCCCCGGCCCGGTGCTCGGTGACGGGCTCGGGCTGTTGAGCGGCGGCAGGTCCGTGTAGTACGGCGAGTTGCCGGTGGCGCTGCCGTCGGAGGCACTGGCGTCGGGTGAGGGGGTGGCGTCCGCGGCGGTCTGTCTGCCGTGGTCGTTCACGCCCGGAGCCTGGGAGGCGGACAGGGCCGCGACCGCTACCGCGGCCACGGCGGTGGTCGCCGCCCCCTTGCGCAGCCTCCTGCCGAATTGCGCCGCCATAGAGTGAACCCCTCCCGTGGACGCCCGAGCGCCCGTCTCTGTCTGTCGCGCTCTTGTGTCGCGTACGCGCACTTCTGTTGCGTTCGCTCTGTTGTGACGATCGACCGGCCCGAGTGGTTGCCCTCCGACGGGCCTGTCTCCTGCCACCGGCACGGTGACCCTGGCGACCCTACGACAACTTCCTTTGCCCGGGCACCCGTTCGTGCCCGGTTTTCACCAGTTGGTCATGTGGTGAGCGCGGCGGGCGGCCGGTGTTGCGGCATCCCGCATACTGGGCCCTCCGATCGCCCTGGCAACGACCGTCATGAGGAGCCGAGTTGCCGTTCACGCTGAGCCACGCGGCGGCCGTACTGCCCGCCGTACGCATCGACGGCACCGGCCGGGGCCCGCTGGTGCCCGCCGTGCTCGTGGCGGGCTCCTTCGCGCCCGACATGACCTACTACGCGGCGAGTGTGGTGTCCGGGGCGATGGAGTTCGGTGACGTCACGCACTCGTTCCCGGGTGTGTGCACGGTCGACGTGCTCATCGCCTGGGCGCTGGTGGGACTGTGGCTGCTGGTGCGCGAACCGCTGGTGGCGCTGCTGCCGTGGGCCCGGCAGGGGCGGGTTTCCGCGCTGGTGCGGTGCGGGGTGCCCCGTGCGCGTGTTCGGCCGTTGCTGGTGCTGCGGTGGTATGTGTCCGCGGTGCTCGGCGCGTTGACGCACGTCGTGTGGGACGCGTTCACGCATCTCGACCGGTGGGGGATGCGGCTGTTTCCGGTCCTGGGCCGGGAGGTGGCGGGCTCGCCGCTGTACTGGTACCTGCAGTACGGCGGTTCGGCGGTGGCCGCCGTCGTGATCGCCGTGTTCGTGGCACAGGCCGTGCGACGAGCGCCTGCGCGCGTGCCGGTGGGGGTCCCGGTGCTGTCGGTGCGGGACCGGTGGCTGGCGGGTGCGGTGATCGGCGGCTTCGCGCTGGTCGGGGCGGTGCAGCGGGCGTCGCGGTGGTGGGCCTACTGGGGTTCGAGCGCGAAACCGTGGGAGATCGTTCCGACGGTGTGCTTCGGAGCGGGCGCGGGGCTCGTCCCGGCGCTGCTGCTGTACGCCGTCGGAGTCAGGGTGTGGCGTCCGGCTCCGGCCCCGGACCAGGCCCCGGGCGGTCCTGACCAGGTCGATGACGCGGAGCCGAGCCGGTCGGGCGCTCGCTGAGGGGCCCGGTGGTCGCGATGTACACGGTGATGGTGGTGTGCGCGGGGCGGGGCCGTGGGAGCAGGGCGAGGACGAGCGTCAGGTAGCTGCGGGCCAGGTCTCCCCAGGGGCGGCAGGTCCGGCCGGGGCCATCGGCCTTGTGTGGGTGCCGGGCCGTGGGGGCTGTGCCGCCGGTGAGACCGAGGATGGCGGACACGTCACTGGGGCTGGTGAGGCCTGTGGCAGCGGACACTTTGCCGGCGCCCGTGCGCCCCGGGACGGCCATCACGTCGCCGGTGCCAGTGCGGCCAGTCGCAGCGGACACGTCGCCGACGCCGGTGGGATCGGTCGCCCGGCGTCCGTGGGCCAGGCGCTGCCGGAGGTCCGCCGTCGTGTGGCGCAGGGCCGTGGTGAGAGTGGCGGGGACGCGGATCGTGCTGGCGGCTGCCGCGAAGGGCGGGACCGGCGGGAGTGCCGCGCCTGGGGCCGTGCGGCGAAGGAGCGTGCGTATACCCATGCCCGCATCTTTGCGACCGCCGGGGGCGGGGGCCCTTTCTCGGGGGCCACGCGAGTGATGTTTTCCGCGGGAGCGGGGCGGGAGCGGAGGTGGCGGATGCCCCCGGCTCCGCGCTCGGCCGAGGGCATACCCGCGTGGGCTGCTCCGGGACTGCTTCAGTGCTCCGGGACTGCTGCGCGCGATGTGTGGGACTAGTGCGCCGCCGACTCCCAGTCCCGGCCCGAGCCCACCGAGACGCCCAGCGGGACGCGGAGGTGGACGGCGTTCGCCATCTCGCGGCGGACGAGTTCCTCGGCGGCAGCCCGCTCCCCGGGGGCGATCTCCAGCACGATTTCGTCGTGGACCTGGAGCAGCATGCGGGAGGCGAGCCCGGCGTCCTTCAGTGCGCTGTCCACCTTGAGCATGGCGATCTTGACGATGTCGGCCGCCGTGCCCTGGATGGGCGCGTTGAGGGCCATCCGCTCGGCCGCCTCACGGCGCTGCCGGTTGTCGCTGTTGAGGTCGGGCAGGTAGCGGCGACGCCCGAAGAGCGTCGCCGTGTAGCCCGTCGCCCGGGCCTCGTCGACCGCCCGGCGCAGATAGTCCCGTACGCCGCCGAACCGCTCGAAGTACGCGTCCATCAGGGCGCGGGCCTCCGCCGCATCGATGTTCAGCTGCTGGGAGAGGCCGAAAGCGGACAGTCCGTAGGCCAGGCCGTACGACATGGCCTTGATCTTGCGGCGCATCTCGGCGTCCACCGCGGTCGGCTCGACCGCGAAGACCTGGGAGGCGGCCGTGGTGTGCAGGTCCTCGCCGGAGGTGAACGCCTCGATCAGGCCCGCGTCCTCGGAGAGGTGGGCCATCACGCGCAGCTCGATCTGGCTGTAGTCGGCCGTCATCAGGGACTCGAAGCCCTCGCCGACGACGAAGCCGCGGCGGATCGCGCGGCCCTCGTCGGTGCGGACCGGGATGTTCTGCAGGTTCGGGTCCGTGGAGGAAAGGCGGCCGGTCGCGGCGACCGTCTGGTTGAACGTCGTGTGGATACGGCCGTCCGCGGCGATCGTCTTGATCAGGCCCTCGACGGTGACGCGGAGCTTGGCCTGCTCGCGGTGGCGGAGCATGATCACCGGCAGTTCGTTGTCCGTCTGGGTGGCGAGCCAGGCCAACGCGTCGGCGTCCGTGGTGTAGCCGGTCTTCGTCCGCTTCGTCTTGGGCAGGGCCAGCTCGCCGAAGAGGACCTCCTGGAGCTGCTTGGGCGAGCCCAGGTTGAACTCGTGCCCGGCTGCCGCGTGGGCTTCCTTCACCGCCTGCTGGACCGCGCCGGCGAACATCTGCTCCATGGCCTCCAGATGGGGCCGGTCGGCCGCGATGCCGTGCCGCTCCATGCGGGCGAGCAGCGCGGATGTGGGCAGCTCCATGTCGCGCAGCAGGTCCGCGGCGCCGACCTCCTCCAGGCGGCTCTCGAAGGCCTCGCCCAGGTCGAGGACGGCACGGGCCTGGATCATCAGGGCCTCGGCCTCGGCGCCCTCGTCCGCGCCGAAGGCGAGCTGGCCGTCGGCCGCGGCGGCGGGGGCCAGCTCGCGGTGCAGGTACTCCAGGGACAACGCGTCCAGGTCGAAGGAGCGGCGGCCCGGCTTGACGAGGTAGGCGGCGAGCGCGGTGTCCATGCGCACGCCCTCGACACTCCAGCCGTGCTCGGCGAAGACCCGCATCGCGCCCTTGGCGTTGTGGAAGATCTTGGGCAGGGCGGCGTCGGCGAGCCAGGCCGCGAAGGCCTTCTCGTCGGCCTCGTCCAGCTGGGAGGGGTCGAACCAGGCGGCCGCCCCGCCGGGTGCGGCGAGCGCGACCTCGGCGACCGAGCCCGTGCCGAGCGCCCAGGCATCGACCGTGGCGACGCCGAGGGGCTGGGTGCCGTGCTCGGTGAGCCAGCCGGCCAGCTCGCCGGTGCCGAGCACCGTGCCGTCCAGCTGCACGCCGTCCGTGCTGATCGGGGTGGTCTCGGCCTCCTCGGCGCCCGGGTCGACGGCGAAGAGCCGCTCGCGCAGGGAGGGGTTGCGGATCTCCAGGGTGTCCAGGATCATCGCGACGGCCTTGCGGTCGTAGGCGGTCCGCTCCAGGTCGGCGACGCCCTTGGGGAGCTCGACCCGGCGCTCCAGCTCCGTGAGCCGGCGGTTGAGCTTGACCGCTTCCAGGTGGTCGCGGAGGTTCTGCCCGGCCTTGCCCTTGACCTCGTCCACGCGCTCGACGAGCTCGGCGAAGGAGCCGAACTGGTTGATCCACTTCGCGGCGGTCTTCTCGCCGACGCCGGGGATGCCGGGGAGGTTGTCGGAGGGGTCGCCGCGCAGGGCCGCGAAGTCGGGGTACTGCGCGGGCGTCAGCCCGTACTTCTCGAACACCTTCTCGGGGGTGAAGCGGGTCAGCTCGGAGACGCCCTTGGTCGGGTACAGCACGGTGGTGTGCTCGCTGACCAGCTGGAAGGAGTCCCGGTCGCCGGTGACGATCAGCACCTCGAAGCCCTCGGCCTCGGCCTGCGTGGCGAGGGTGGCGATCACGTCGTCCGCCTCGAAGCCGTCGACCGCGAAGCGGACGGCGCCCATCGCGTCGAGGAGCTCGCCGATCAGCTCGACCTGGCCCTTGAACTCGTCCGGGGTCTTGGAGCGGTTCGCCTTGTACTCCGTGAACTCCTGGGAGCGCCAGGTCTTGCGGGAGACGTCGAAGGCGACCGCGAAGTGCGTCGGCGCCTCGTCGCGCAGCGTGTTGGCCAGCATCGACGCGAAGCCGTAGATCGCGTTCGTCGGCTGGCCCGTCGCGGTGGTGAAGTTCTCCGCGGGCAGCGCGAAGAACGCTCGGTAGGCCAGCGAGTGCCCGTCCATGAGCATCAGTCGCGGACGGCTGCCGCCGGAGGTCTTGTCGGTCGTCTTCGATGCTGTCTCTGCCACGCCCCCGATCCTGCCACGCCCCACTGACACTCGGCCCCGGCCCCGGACCCGGCCCCGGACCCGGCCCGCGGCGGCGCGGGCGCCGGGGCGGGCCCTCGCCCCGGCCCGCCCCCACTCGATGTCACCGCCGCGTGCGAGGATCGGAGACGTACCTCACAACGCGGTCGAAGGGGAGCGTGCGATGGCGAGGAAGCCGCCCAAGAGTGATCCGGTTCAGGACGCGCCGCAGGTCGCCGGGCCACAGCACGCGGCAGCGGGCCTCCCCGCGATCGGGCACACGCTGCGCGTCGCCCAGCAGCAGATGGGCGTGAAGCGCACCGCGCTGACGCTGCTGAGCGTCAACCAGAAGGACGGCTTCGACTGCCCGGGCTGCGCCTGGCCGGAGCCGGAGCACCGGCACAAGGCGGAGTTCTGCGAGAACGGCGCGAAGGCCGTCGCCGAGGAAGCCACGCTGCGCCGGGTCACGCCCGAGTTCTTCGCCGCGCACCCGGTCGCCGACCTGGCCGGCCGCAGCGGCTACTGGCTGGGACAGCAGGGGCGCCTGACCCACCCCGTGTATCTCCCCGAGGGGGGCACGCACTACGAGCCGGTCACCTGGGAGCGCGCCTTCGGCATCGTCGCCGAGGAGATCGCCGCCCTCGGCTCCCCGGACGAGGCCGTCTTCTACACCTCGGGCCGCACCAGCAACGAGGCCGCGTTCCTCTACCAGCTGTTCGCCCGCGAGCTCGGCACGAACAATCTGCCCGACTGCTCGAACATGTGCCACGAGTCGTCCGGCTCGGCCCTGTCGGAGACGATCGGCATCGGCAAGGGCAGCGTCCTTCTGGAGGACCTGTACAAGGCCGACCTGATCATCGTCGCCGGCCAGAACCCGGGGACGAACCACCCGCGCATGCTGTCCGCCCTGGAGAAGGCCAAGGACAACGGGGCGAAGATCATCAGCGTCAACCCGCTGCCCGAGGCCGGCCTGGAGCGCTTCAAGAACCCGCAGACCCCGCAGGGCATGCTCAAGGGCGCCGCGCTGACCGACCTGTTCCTCCAGATCCGCATCGGCGGCGACCAGGCCCTGTTCCGTCTCCTCAACAAGCTGATCGTCGAGACGGAGGGCGCGGTCGACGAGGCGTTCGTGCGGGAGCACACGCACGGCTACGAGGAGTTCGCCGAGGCCGCCCGCGCCGCCGACTGGGACGAGACGCTCGCGGCGACCGGGCTGGCCCGGGAGGACATAGAGAAGGCCCTCCGTATGGTTCTGACCTCGGAGCGGACCATCGTCTGCTGGGCCATGGGTCTCACCCAGCACAAGCACTCGGTGCCGACCATCAGGGAAGTGGTCAACTTCCTTCTCCTGCGCGGCAACATCGGCCGCCCGGGCGCGGGCGTGTGCCCGGTGCGCGGCCACTCGAACGTGCAGGGCGACCGTACGATGGGCATCTTCGAGCGCCCCGCCCCGGCGTTCCTGGACGCCCTGGAGAAGGAGTTCGGCTTCGCCCCGCCGCGCGAGCACGGCTTCGACGTCGTACGGGCCATCCGCGCCCTGCGCGACGGCGAGGCGAAGGTCTTCTTCGCCATGGGCGGCAACTTCGTCTCCGCGTCCCCGGACACGGAGGTCACCGAGGCGGCCATGCGGCGGGCCCGGCTGACCGTGCACGTGTCGACGAAGCTGAACCGCTCGCACGTGATCACGGGCGCGCGTGCGCTGATCCTCCCGACGCTCGGCCGCACCGAGCGCGACCTCCAGGGAAGCGGCGAGCAGTTCGTGACCGTCGAGGACTCGATGGGCATGGTGCACGCCTCCCGGGGGCGGCTGGAGCCCGCGAGCCGGCATCTGCTGTCCGAGCCGGCCATCGTCTGCCGCCTGGCCCGCCGCGTGCTGGGCGAGAACAGCGCCACGCCCTGGGAGGAGTTCGAGAAGGACTACGCGACGATCCGGGACCGCATCGCGCGCGTGATCCCCGGCTTCGAGGACTTCAACGCGCGCGTGGCCCGCCCCGGCGGCTTCACGCTCCCGCACGCCCCGCGCGACGAACGCCGCTTCCCCACGGCCACCGGCAAGGCCAACTTCACCGCCGCCCCCGTGGAGTACCCCCAGCTGCCCGAGGGCCGCCTGCTGCTCCAGACGCTGCGCTCGCACGACCAGTACAACACCACGGTCTACGGCCTCGACGACCGTTACCGGGGCATCAGGAACGGCCGCCGGGTGGTGCTGGTCAACCCCGAGGACGCACGTGCCCTGAAGCTGGCGGACGGCGCTTACGTCGACCTGGTCAGTGAGTGGAAGGACGGCGTGGAACGCAGGGCGCCCGGTTTCCGGGTCGTGCACTACCCGACGGCCCGGGGCTGCGCCGCCGCGTACTACCCGGAGACCAACGTGCTGGTGCCGCTGGACGCCACGGCGGACACCAGTAACACCCCGGCCAGCAAGTCCGTCGTGGTGCGTCTGGAACAATCGGCTACCGACTGAGCGCTTGCTCAGCCGCAGAGGCAACCACATGATCTGGACGAACGGAGACCGGACCCCATGGGTGAACAGCGGCATGTGAAGTTCCCGCAAGAGGTCATCGACGAGTACGCCGCTCTCGGTGTCGACCTCTTGGCCCTGTTCTCCGCGGGCCACCTCGGGACCCGGATGGGCGTCCAGATCGTCGAGGCGTCGGCGGACCGGGTCGTCGGGACGATGCCGGTCGAGGGCAACACCCAGCCCTACGGACTGCTGCACGGCGGGGCCTCCGCGGTGCTGGCCGAGACGCTCGGCTCGGTCGGCTCGATGCTGCACGGCGGCAGCTCCAAGATCGCCGTGGGCGTCGACCTGAACTGCACCCACCACCGCGAGGTGCGCTCCGGCCTCGTCACCGGTGTGGCCACGCCCGTGCACCGGGGACGCTCGACTGCCACCTACGAGATCGTCATAACCGATGAAAGCGACAAAAGAGTGTGTACGGCCCGGCTGACCTGCCTGCTGCGTGATGTGAACCCGGGCGACGAGGCGCTCATCCGCGCGGCGAGCTGACGGACGCCGGTCGACCGGTGCCGAGCCGGCCGACGCAGGGCCGGCCGACGTAGGGAAAACCCTGGAGGGACGGTCGTGCTCTTGTCGCGGCCGTCCCCCGGGCGCTTCACTGGCGACGCTCCACCCCCACAGGAGAAGACCCGTCCCACCCCTAGAAGGGTTTCTCTTGACCTCCGTACGCGCCCTCGCCGTCACCGCTGCGGCCGGTGCCGCCGTGCTCGCCACCGCGCTGCCGTCGTCCGCCATCAACTCCTACAACGCCACGCCCGCACCCGAACGCACCGAGGTCGGCGCGCTCGTGGCCACCTGGGACGACGACGACAACCCCGCGACCCCCGACCGGGTCGACTGGGTCTGCTCCGGCACCATGATCGACGCGGACACCTTCCTGAGCGCCGCGCACTGCACCACCGACTGGCCGGACAACGTGCGGTTCTACGTCTCCCTGGACCAGGACGTGCAGTCCGGGCTCGACGCGGCGGCGAAGAAGTACCCGGGCGACCCGGCCGCACAGGCCGCGGCCGTCGCCGTCCAGGGCACCGCCCACTCCCACCCCGACTACCCGGGGCCCGCCTCCGACACCCACGACATCGCGGTGGTCGAACTGCCCGCCGCCCAGGTCAAGGCCCGCTGGACCTTCACCCCGGCCACCCTGCCCACCGCGAATCAGCTCGGCAGGCTGGGCTCGCAGGGGCTGAACGCCACCGACTGGTTCGTTGCCGGCTACGGCACCCAGGAAGCCGTCAACGGCCCCGGCGGCCACACCCACCCCGGCGGCGGCGTCCGCATGAAGGCGCCCGTCACCTTCAACGCCCTCAACGACTCCTGGGCCCGTCTGGCGATGACCGCCCCGCAGGGCAACGGAGGTGCCTGCTACGGCGACTCGGGCGGCCCCAACTTCGCGGTACTCGGCGGCCGGACCGTCCTGGCCGCCACCACCATCACGGGCGACACCCCCTGCTACGCGACCAACGTGACATACCGCCTGGACACCCCGGGCGCCCGGTCGTTCCTGGCACCGTTCGTGGCCCTGCCCTGACCACCTGGACGACTCCCGCCGCGGGGCCCGACCCACTGGGTCGGGCCCCGCGGCGCCGTACGCCCGGGGACGGACCCCCGCCCACGTCAATCGCTGAATCCCGGCGGGATTCCCGGGCGCGGTGCGCGCATACGGAAAAGCGCCCCGGAACGCCGGGATTCCTTTCCGATCCGTAACTCTGCGTAATTCACAAGCAATCAAGCCAAGCGGATTCTCCACATCCACAGCCGACCCCCTTTCATCCCGAACACCGCATAACCACCACCCGGTTTCGGGCCGAAGTCGCCTCGAGCAACGAATCATGTCAGGACCAAAACGACGGAACGGCCCTGCTTTCGACCAGAGCGCATCCAGGGAGTTCTCACCATGCGGACACGACGAACCGACCGGAATTCGCCCCTTCCGCCCCTCGCGTCGCGCTCTGCGATACTCCGCGGCATAACAAGAGCGTCACAGCCTTGGCCAGACCACTCCATGATTTCGCCACACCGGCTTAGAGTCACCGCCAGTCACCGCGCCACGGGATTCGAAGTCACTTCGGTCCAGCGCTCGACTCGGCGCGTTCCATGGGGGGCGCCCGTGCCAGGGAAAGGACCTGATTCGTGCGTCAACGTTCGCTCATAGCCATCACCGCCGCACTCGCGGCGGGATCGCTCACCCTCACCGCCTGCGGGTCGCGTGACGACAGCAGCAACGGCAGCGGCGGCGGCGACAAGACCACTGTCGTGATCGGCGTCGACGCCCCGCTCACCGGTGACCTGTCCGCCCTCGGACTCGGCATCCAGAACTCCGCCGACCTCGCGGTGAAGACCGCCAACAAGGACGAGTTCGTCAAGGGCGTCGAGTTCAAGCTCGAACCCCTCGACGACCAGGCCCAGCCCTCCGTCGGCCAGCAGAACGCCCAGAAGTTCATCAGCGACAAGGACGTCCTCGGCGTCGTCGGTCCCCTGAACTCCAGCGTCTCGCAGCAGATGCAGAAGCCGCTCAACGACGCCGGACTGGTCCAGGTCTCCCCCGCCAACACCGGCACCGAGCTGACCCAGGGCGACGGCTGGAAGACCGGCAACTCGGTCCGCCAGTTCAAGACCTTCTTCCGCACCGCCACCACCGACGAGGTCCAGGGCGCCTTCGCCGCCGAGTACCTCTACAGCAAGGCCGGCATCAAGAAGGTCTACCTGATCGACGACCAGAAGACCTACGGCGCCGGCCTCGCCGCCTCCTTCAAGACGAACTACACCAAGCTCGGCGGCAAGATCGTCGGCAGCGACCACATCAACCCCGACGACCGTGACTTCAACGCCGTCGTGGCCAAGATCAAGAAGACCGGCGCCGAGGCCCTCTACTACGGCGGCGAGTACCCGGCGGCCGGCCCGCTGAGCCAGCAGCTCAAGGACAGCGGCCAGAACATCCCGCTCATGGGCGGCGACGGCATCTACTCCGCCGAGTTCCCGAAGCTGAACAAGAAGGCCGAGGGCGACCTCGCCACCTCCGTGGGCAAGCCCGTCGAACAGCTCCCCTCCGCCAAGGAGTTCATCGCGAACTACAAGGCCGCGGGCTACAAGGACGCCTACGAGGCCTACGGCGGCCTCACCTACGACGCCACCTGGTCCATCATCGAGGCCGTCAAGCTGGCGGTCGAGGGCAACGACGGCAAGGTCCCGGCCGACGGCCGCAAGGCGGTCCTGGACGCCATGAGCAAGGTCAAGTTCGACGGCGTCACCGGCCCCATCTCCTTCGACGAGTTCGGCGACACCACGAACACGCTGATGACCGCGTACAAGATCAAGAAGAACGCGTGGGTGCCCGAGTACAGCGCCTCGCCCAAGCTGGGCTGACCGGGAGACGAGTAGCGAGCACTCCCCTCACACATTGATCCAGGCCGCGCGGGAGCGCCCACCAGCGCTCCCGCGCGGCGCCATATCCGAACCACTCCACGGAGGCCCTGCGGTGAACGAACTGCCGCAACAGCTGGCCAATGGACTCATCCTCGGCGCGATGTACGGTCTCATCGCGATCGGCTACACGATGGTCTACGGCATCGTCCAGCTCATCAACTTCGCCCACGGCGAGATCTTCATGGTCGGGGGCTTCGGGGCCCTCACCGTCTGGCTCGTACTCCCCGACGGCTTCGGCCTCGCCGCAGCGGTCCCCCTCATGATCCTCGGCGGCATCATCGTCTCCGTCGCCGTCGCCACCGCGGCGGAACGCTTCGCCTACCGGCCCCTGCGCACCGCGCCACGGCTCGCACCCCTCATCACCGCGATCGGCCTGTCCATCGTCCTGCAGCAGGTCGTATGGATGTGGTACCCGGACGCCAAGAAGGACCGCTCCTTCCCGCAGTTCGACGGCGGTCCCCTCGATATCTTCGGCGCCAACATCCAGCGCGGCGACCTCTTCGTCCTCATCGCCGCCCCGCTGTGCATGGTCGCCCTGGGCCTCTTCGTGACGAAGACCCGCTCCGGCCGCGGCATGCAGGCCACCGCCCAGGACCCCGACACCGCCAAGCTCATGGGCGTCAACACCGACCGCATCATCGTCATGGCCTTCGCCATCGGTGCCGCGTTCGCCGCCATCGCCGCCGTCGCCTACGGCCTCAAGAACGGCCAAGTCGGCTTCCGCATGGGCTTCCTGATGGGCCTCAAGGCCTTCACCGCCGCCGTCCTCGGCGGCATCGGCAACATCTACGGCGCCATGCTCGGCGGCATCGTCCTCGGCGTCGCCGAGGCCCTCGCCACCGGCTACATCGGCAACATTCCCGGCATGGAACTCTTCGGCGGCGGCGCCTGGAAGGACGTATGGGCGTTCAGCCTGCTCATCCTCGTCCTGCTCCTCAGGCCACAAGGCCTGCTCGGCGAACGCGTCGCGGATCGGGCGTGATACCCATGACCACCAACATTCCCACCGACAAGACGACGGACACCACCAAGGTGCCCACTGCACCGGCCACCCCCGTCGTCCCCCTGCCGCCCGCAGCGGCACGCGCCACCACCGTCACCGGCTCCGCGCTCGCCCTCGTCGGCACCTTCCTCGCCTGGACCTGGACCGACGAGTTCCCCGGCAACCTCACCGTCACCGGCTACCCCGGCGGCCTGCAGGTGCTCACCCTCGCCGGAGCCGCACTCACCCTGCTGTTCGCCCTCTCCGGCTACGGCATCCGAGGCCTCGGCTGGCTCACCCCCGGCGGCACCAACAGCCCCGTCCTGCTGAGCACCCTCGGCGTCCTCGGCACCACCGGCTACGCCATCGGCGCCATCGCCTACGAACTCGGCGGCCTCGTCAACCTCGAACCCGGCGCCTGGGTCTCCGGCATGGGCGCCCTCCTCGCCGTCATAGGCGCCCTCGGTCTCCCCGTCGACCAGCCCTACGGCGCCGACGACCCGAAGCCCAGCCTCTGGGGCCGGATCCGCCACTCCCTCACCGCTCCCGAACCCGGCCGCGCCAAGGAACTCCCCTCCTGGGTGGAGATCCTGATCATCGCCGCCGGCTTCGGCGTCGGCCTGTACGTCTTCGCGTACGGCATCGGCACCGAGTACTCCGAGCTGTTCATCGGCTTCCTGATCACCGCCGCGTTCGGCTTCACCGCCGTCACCCGGGCAGGACTCCTCAAGCGGCTCTCCGCACTCACCGCCAAACACCGCAACGTCGCCCTCGCGGCCGCCTTCGCCGCCGCGATCTGCTTCCCCTTCACCCAGAGCAACGACCAGTTCGCCCTCATCGGCGCGAACATCCTCATCTTCGCCACCGTCGCCCTGGGCCTCAACGTCGTCGTCGGCCTCGCCGGCCTCCTCGACCTGGGATACGTCGCCTTCCTCGGCGTCGGCGCCTACGCCGCCGCCCTGGTCTCCGGCTCCCCGCAGTCGACCTTCGGCGTTCACTTCCCCTTCTGGGCGGCCGTCCTCACCGGCGCCGCCGCCTCGCTGATCTTCGGCGTGGTGATCGGTGCCCCGACCCTGCGACTGCGCGGCGACTACCTCGCCATCGTGACCCTCGGTTTCGGTGAGATCTTCCGCATCACCATGAACAACCTGAACGGCAACAGCGGACCGGACGTCACCAACGGCTCCAACGGCGTCCCCAACATCCCGGACCTGGAGATCTTCGGCTTCAACCTTGGACTACCGCACAACGTCCTCGGCCACGAACTCACCCGCTCCGGCAACTACTACCTGCTGATGCTGCTGTTCACCGCCATCGTCGTCATGGTCTTCCGCCGCTCGGCGGAGTCCCGCATCGGCCGCGCGTGGGTCGCCATCCGCGAGGACGAGACCGCCGCCACCGCGATGGGCATCAACGGCTTCCGCCTCAAGCTCCTCGCCTTCGCACTCGGCGCCTCCCTCGCCGGCCTCGCCGGCACCGTCCAGGCGCACGTGTCGTACAGCGTCACCCCCGAGCAGTACCAGTTCGCCGGCTCCGTACCGCCGAACTCGGCCTTCCTGCTCGCCGCCGTCATCCTTGGCGGCATGGGCACCATCAGCGGACCCCTCATCGGCGCCGCGCTGCTGTACCTCATCCCCGCCAAACTCCAGTTCATGGCGGAGTACCAGCTGCTCCTCTTCGGCGTCGCGCTCATGCTCCTCATGCGCTTCCGCCCCGAAGGCCTGGTCGCCGACCGCAGGAAGCAACTCGAATTCCACGAGACCGGACAGCTCGACGTACCGGAGGACAAGTCGCTGCCCGACGGCGCGACCGGCGTCGCCAAGGCAGGGGCGTGACCGCCATGACCACCACCACACCCACCACCACGACGGTCCTCGACGCCTCCGGCGTCACCATGCGCTTCGGCGGTCTCACCGCCGTACGCTCCGTCGACCTCACCGTCAACAGCGGCGAGATCGTCGGCCTCATCGGACCCAACGGCGCCGGCAAGACCACCTTCTTCAACTGCCTCACCGGCCTGTACGTCCCCACCGAAGGCACCGTCAAGTACCGGGACACCGTCCTGCCGCCCCGGCCGCACCTGGTCACCCAGGCCGGCATCGCCCGCACCTTCCAGAACATCCGGCTCTTCGCCAACATGACCGTCCTGGAAAACGTGCTGGTCGGACGCCACACCCGCACCAAGGAAGGCCTCTGGTCGGCCCTCCTGCGGCTGCCCGGCTTCAAGAAGGCCGAGCAGGAGTCCCGTGAACGCGCCATGGAACTCCTGGAGTTCACCGGACTCGCCGCCAAGGCAGACCACCTCGCCCGCAACCTGCCCTACGGCGAGCAGCGCAAGCTGGAGATCGCCCGGGCGCTGGCGAGCGAACCCGGTCTGCTGCTGCTCGACGAGCCCACCGCCGGCATGAACCCGCAGGAGACCCGCGCCGCCGAGGAACTGATCTTCGCCATCCGCGACAAGGGCATCGCCGTCCTCGTCATCGAACACGACATCCGGTTCATCATGAACCTCTGCGACCGCGTCGCCGTGCTCGTCCAGGGCGAGAAGATCGTCGAAGGGCCCGCCGAAGTCGTCCAGGCCGACGAACGCGTCATCGCCGCCTACCTCGGCACCCCCTTCGAGGGCGCACCAGGCAAGGAGGAAGCCGCCGAGGTCGAAGCCGCGGAGGCCGAGGCACAGAGCACCACAGAAGGGGACGACAAGTGACCGCACTGCTGGAGGTCGAGGACCTCAGGGTCGCCTACGGCAAGATCGAGGCCGTCAAGGGCATCTCGTTCAAGGTCGACGCGGGCGAGGTCGTCACCCTCATCGGCACCAACGGCGCCGGCAAGACCACCACCCTGCGCACCCTGTCCGGACTTCTCCAGCCGGTCTCCGGCGAGATCAGGTTCGACGGCAAGTCGCTGAAGAAGATCCCCGCCCACAAGGTGGTCTCACTGGGCCTCGCCCACTCCCCCGAGGGCCGGCACATCTTCCCCCGCATGACCATCGAGGACAACCTCCGCCTCGGCGCGTTCCTGCGCAACGACAAGGAGGGCATCGAGAAGGACATCAAACGCGCCTACGACCTGTTCCCCATCCTCGGGGAGCGCCGGAAGCAGGCCGCCGGCACCCTCTCGGGCGGTGAGCAGCAGATGCTCGCCATGGGACGGGCCCTGATGTCCCGGCCCAAGCTGCTCATGCTCGACGAACCCTCCATGGGTCTCTCCCCGATCATGATGCAGAAGATCATGGCGACCATCCAGGAGCTGAAGGCTCAGGGCACCACCATCCTGCTCATCGAGCAGAACGCCCAGGCCGCCCTCTCCCTGGCCGACCACGGCCACGTCATGGAAGTCGGCAAGATCGTCCTGTCCGGCACCGGCCAGGACCTGCTCCACGACGAGTCGGTCCGCAAGGCGTACCTCGGCGAGGACTGACTTCCGTAATCGCCGATACGACGAGGCCCGCGCCCCTGCTTCCAGGGAACGCGGGCCTCGCGCACATAACGGAGGGCTCGATCAGCCCTTGGACGCCTTCTTCTCCTCCGCGTCGTCGATGACCGCCTCCGCGACCTGCTGCATCGACATCCGCCGGTCCATCGACGTCTTCTGGATCCACCGGAACGCGGCGGGCTCGGTCAGCCCGTACTCCGTCTGGAGGATCGACTTGGCCCGGTCCACCAGCTTCCGCGTCTCCAGCCGCAGCGTGAGGTCCGCGACCTCCTTCTCCAGCTCCTTCAGCTCCGTGAAACGCGAGACGGCCATCTCGATCGCCGGGACGACGTCGGTCTTGCTGAACGGCTTCACCAGGTAGGCCATGGCACCCGCGTCCCGGGCCCGCTCCACGAGGTCGCGCTGCGAGAAGGCGGTCAGCATCAGCACCGGCGCGATGCTCTCCTCGGCGATCTTCTCGGCCGCGGAGATACCGTCCAGCTTCGGCATCTTCACGTCCAGGATCACCAGGTCGGGGCGGTGCTCACGAGCCAGCTCCACGGCCTGCTCCCCGTCGCCGGCCTCACCGACGACGGTGTACCCCTCCTCCTCCAGCATCTCTTTGAGATCGAGCCGGATCAGGGCCTCGTCCTCGGCGATGACGACCCGCGTCGTCATCGGAGGCACGTGCGAGTTGTCCTCATCAGGCACGTCAACAGGCTGGGGCGACTCGGGGGCGCTCACGTGGGCTCCTTGGTACGGGGCAGGCCGGTACTGCTCCCAAGAGCGTACCTAGCTGCGGTATGGTGGACGGGCAGCGGGTCGAGGTAAATCTTCGATTCGCAGGAGCTCCGGTAGTCCAATCGGCAGAGACGATACCCTCAAAAGGTATTCAGTGTGGGTTCGAGTCCCACCCGGGGCACTTTTCCTGAGATTCCAAGGTCACAACGCCAAGCGGATGTCCACGTTCTCGTGAACATCCGCTTTTTGCTGTGTGTCGCCGCGATCAGCCTCCCACAGTGTCCATATGTACGACGTGGACACACGCAAGCGAGCACTTGCCCTGGTGGCACAGGGCCGCAGCCTGAACTCGGTCAGCAAGGAGATGGGCATCTCCCGACACGCGATCACGAATTGGCTGAGTCGGCTTGAGCCGCTGCCCCGGACTCCGCCTTGCGTCCGGTGCCTGGAATCCCCCGGAATCCCCGAAGACACAGCGGCGTACGCCTACCTACTCGGCCTTTACCTCGGCGACGGCTACATCATCTCCAAGCCCAAGCAGCACTACCTCATGATCACCTGCACTGCCTCGTGGCCTGGTCTGGTCGACGCCGCCGAGGAAGCCATGCGCAAGGTCCTCCCCTGGCCCAGTGTCAACCGCCTTCAGAGGGCAGGGTGCGTCGACGTCAAGTCCTACACACGGCATTGGGTGTGTCTGCTCCCCCAGCACGGCCCCGGCAAGAAACACGAACGTCCCATCGCCCTCGAGCCCTGGCAGCAAGCCATCGTCGACGCCCACCCTTGGGAGTTCATCCGGGGCCTCATCCACTCCGACGGCTGCCGGATCACGAACTGGACGACCCGCATGGTCGCTGGCGAGCGGAAGCGCTACGAATACCCGCGGTACCTGTTCTCCAACAAGTCGGACGACATCCGGAAGCTCTTCACGGATGCCCTCGACACGGTGGGCGTCGAATGGAGCACGCTGGCCCGCGGGAGCGACCCGTTCAACATCTCCGTCGCCCGCAAAGCCTCCGTAGCCCTCATGGACGCCCACGTAGGCCCCAAGTACTGACGGCGCCCTACTTCGGGCTGTCGTCCTCGCCGATGTGGTGGACGCGGACCATGTTCGTCGAGCCGGAGACGCCGGGCGGGGAGCCGGCCGTGATGACGACCGTGTCGCCCTTCTGGCAGCGGCCGTAGCGCAGGAGCAGTTCGTCGACCTGGTCGACCATCGCGTCCGTCGAGTCAACGTACGGCCCCAGGAACGTCTCCACGCCCCAGGTCAGGCTGAGTTGGGAGCGCGTCGCTTGGTCGGGGGTGAAGGCGAGGAGGGGGATCGGGGAGCGGTAGCGGGAGAGGCGGCGGGCCGTGTCGCCGGACTGGGTGAAGGCGACCAGGAAGCGGGCGCCGAGGAAGTCGCCCATTTCGGCTGCCGCTCGCGCCACCGCGCCGCCCTGGGTGCGGGGCTTGTTGCGTTCCGTCAGGGGCGGCAGGCCCTTGGCCAGAATGTCTTCCTCGGCGGCTTCGACAATGCGCGCCATCGTGCGGACCGTTTCGATGGCGTGCTTGCCGACGCTGGTCTCGCCGGAGAGCATCACCGCGTCCGTGCCGTCGATGACCGCGTTGGCGACGTCGGAGGCCTCCGCGCGGGTCGGGCGGGCGTTGTCGATCATCGAGTCGAGCATTTGCGTGGCGACGATGACCGGTTTGGCGTTGCGTTTCGCCAGTTTGATCGCGCGCTTTTGAACGATCGGGACCTGTTCCAGCGGCATTTCGACGCCGAGGTCTCCGCGGGCGACCATGATGCCGTCGAATGCCGCGACGATGTCTTCGATGTTCTCCACCGCCTGGGGTTTTTCGACCTTGGCGATGACGGGGAGTCGGCGGCCTTCTTCGTCCATGATGCGGTGGACGTCGTGGATGTCGCGGCCGGTGCGGACGAAGGAGAGGGCGATGACGTCGGCGCCGGTGCGCAGGGCCCAGCGGAGGTCGTCCTCGTCCTTCTTGGAGAGGGCGGGGACGGAGACGGCGACGCCGGGGAGGTTGAGGCCCTTGTGGTCGGAGATGACGCCGCCCTCGATGACCGTGGTGTGGACGCGGGGGCCGTCGACGCCGGTGACTTCCAGGCAGACTTTGCCGTCGTCGACGAGGATGCGTTCGCCGGTGGTGACGTCGTCCGCGAGGCCGGCGTAGGTGGTGCTGCAGATGTCGCGGTCGCCTTGGACGCCTTCTTCGACGGTGATGGTGAAGGTGTCGCCGCGTTCAAGGAGTACGGGGCCTTCGGTGAAGCGGCCGAGCCGGATTTTCGGGCCTTGAAGGTCGGCGAGGACTCCGACACTGCGGCCCGTTTCGTCGGCGGCCTTTCGTACCCGGTGGTAGCGCTCCTCGTGTTCGGCGTGTTCGCCGTGGCTGAGGTTGAAGCGTGCTACGTCCATTCCGGCGTCGACCAGGGCTTTGATCTGGTCGTACGAGTCGGTGGCGGGCCCAAGAGTACAGACGATCTTTGCTCGGCGCATGGTCCGAGCCTATGAGTTACCGACCGGTAGAGAATTGGTCGAGCGTGACGACTCAACAGACTTTGAGTGAAGCGTTATGACAAGCGTTGAATTGTGCGGCGGGGTGCTCCGATGAGCACCCCGGGGAATTCGGTCGGGTTTTCGGAAGAGGCCGGCTAGAGCTGCGGCGGCACCATCGTGAAGCGGGCGTTGATCTGGGCGTGGACCCGCTGGCGCTGGGGTTCGAGGTCGAGCGGGGCCACGGCGTTCTCGGCGGCGCCGAAGGCGGCGGTACGTGCGCGGCCGGGGGCCTGGGGGTAGGGCGGCGGGGCGCTCTCGGCGCCGATGTCGGCGAGTTCGACCAGGGCGGAGAGGGTGGTGCCGAGCGCTTCGGCGTACTCGCGGGCGCGCTGGACGGCTTCCCGCACGGCCTTCTTGCGGGCTTCGCGGTGGGCGGGCGAGTCGGGGCGCAGGGCCCACCAGGGGCCGTCGACGCGGGTGAGTTCGAGGTCGGCGAGGCGGGTGGTGAGTTCGCCGAGGGCGGTGAAGTCGGTGAGTTCGGCGGTGACGTGGACGCTGCCGTGGTAGGTGCGGACGCGTTCGCCGCGACCGTGCTTGGTGAGTTCGGGGGTGATGGAGAAGGCGCCGGTCTCCAGGCGTTCGACGGCGTCGGCGTAGGACTTGACGAGGTCGAGGACGACGGCGTTGCGGCGGGTGAGGTCGTCGAGGGCGGAGCGGCGGTCGCGGCCGCGGGCGGCGACGGTGATGCCTATGCGGGCGATCTCGGGGTCGACTTCGAGGCGGGCCTCGCCGCGGACGGCGATGCGGGGGGCGTCGGGTGTGCCGTAGGGGACGGCGGGCTGGGAGGCGTCTGCCGTGGGCGCGGTCATACGTCCCACTCTGTCATGTCTTGGCTGGCCACAGGGGTGGAGTCGGTGGGCCGAGTCATCAGATCGCAACCTGGCGGGACTGTTGCGGCCGGTCATGGCCGGGTCAGAATCTACGCGCGTTATCTACGCGCGTCGTTCACAGATTCCGCGAGGAGCCAGACATGCCGTTGAACCGCCGGAAGTTCCTGGAGAAGTCCGCCGTGACCGGGGCGGGGGTGGCGCTGGCCGGTGCGGTCGGGGCGCCGGGTGCGCAGGCGGCCGAGGCGAGCGGGGGCGAGCGGGGCGTGAAGCGGTACGCCTTCACCGTGCTGGGGACGACGGACCTGCACGGGAACGTCTTCAACTGGGACTACTTCACGGACAAGGAATTCGACGACAAGGACCACAACGACATCGGTCTCGCCAAGGTCTCGACGCTGGTGAACCGCGTCCGCGAGGAGAAGGGCCGCCGCAACACGCTGCTGATCGACGCGGGCGACACCATCCAGGGCACTCAGTTGTCGTACTACTACGCCAAGGTCGATCCGATCACGGCCGAGGGCGGCCCCGTGCACCCGATGGCGCAGGCCATGAACGCCATGGGCTATGACGCGGCGGCGCTCGGCAACCACGAGTTCAACTACGGCATTCCGGTGCTGCGGAAGTTCGAGCAGCAGTGCCGTTTCCCGCTGCTGGGTGCGAACGCGCTGGACGCTAAGACGCTGCGGCCGGCCTTCGCGCCGTACAGCATGCACCGGCTGCGCACGCCGTTCGGGCGGGACGTGAAGGTGGCGGTGCTGGGTCTGACGAACCCGGGGATCGCGATCTGGGACAAGGCGAACGTGCAGGGGAAGATGACGTTCCCGGGTCTGGAGGAGCAGGCGGCGAAGTGGGTGCCGAAGCTGCGGTCGATGGGCGCGGACGTCGTCATCGTGTCGGCGCACAGCGGTTCGTCGGGGACGTCGTCCTACGGTGACCAGCTGCCGTACATCGAGAACGCGGCGGGGCTGGTGGCCGAGCAGGTTCCGGGCATCGACGCGATCCTGGTCGGGCACGCGCACACGGAGATCCCGGAGTACTTCGTCACCAACAAGAAGACCGGCAAGCAGGTGGTGCTGTCGGAGCCGCTCAAGTGGGGTCAGCGGCTGACGCTCTTCGACTTCGAGCTGGTGTGGGGCAAGGGCCGCTGGACGGTCGAGAAGGTGGGCGCGCAAGTCCTGAACTCCAACACCGTTCAGGAGGACCCGAAGATCGTCCGGCTGCTGTCGGACGAACACGAGAAGGTCGTGGCGTACGTCAACCAGGTCATCGGCACGAACGCGGCGGAGATGACGTCGGCCGAGGCGCCGTACAAGGACGTGCCGATCATCGATCTGATCAACCACATCCAGGCGGACACGGTGAAGCAGGCCCTGGCGGGCACGGAGCACGCCGCGCTGCCGGTGCTGTCGCAGGCGGCGTGCTTCTCGCGGTCCGCCCGGATTCCGGCGGGCGAGGTGACGATCAGGGACGTGGCGGGTCTGTACGTCTTCGAGAACACGCTGGAGGCGCGTCTGATGACGGGTGCGCAGATGAAGGCGTATCTGGAGTTCTCGGCGAACTATTTCGTGCAGACGGCGCCGGGTGCTGCGGTGGATCCGGCGAAGCTGACGAACGCGAACGGCACGCCGGACTACAACTACGACGTGGTGAGCGGTCTTTCGTACGAGATCGACATCGCGAAGCCGGCCGGTTCGCGGGTGACGAACGTGCGGTTCGAGGGGCAGCCGCTGGCGGACGACGCGAAGTTCGTGTTCGCGGTGAACAACTACCGGGCCAACGGCGGCGGCAACTTCCCGCATGTCGCCGCCGCGCAGGTGCTGTGGTCGAACTCGGACGAGATCCGCAACACCATGATCGCCTGGGTGAAGGCGAAGGGCGCCGTCGATCCGGCCGAGTTCGCGGCGGTGGACTGGAAGCTCACGCGGAACGGCACGCCCGTCTTCTGAGCAGGGGGCTTCATCACCTTCGGTCGACGAGCGGGGTCAGCGCCGGTGCCTCACGGGGTGGCGGGACCTGCTGCCGCTGGGTGAGGCCGAAGGTGGTGAAGGCGGTGCGGCGCGGGAGCGCGTAGGCCTCCCCGCCGGTCAGGGAGTTGAGGATGAGCGCGCTGCGCCAGGCGGCGAGGCCGAGGTCCGGGGCGCCGATGCCGTGGGTGTGGGTCTCGGCGTTCTGGACGTACACCGTGCCGGTGACGGACGGGTCGAGGACGAGGCGGTAGTCCTCGTCGAGGCGGGGCCGCTCCTGGCTGTCGCGGCGCATGTAGGGGTCGAGGCCGGCGAGGATGCGGTCGAGGGGGCGTTCGCGGTAGCCGGTGGCGAGGACGACGGCGTCGGTGGTGAGGCGGGAGCGGCTGTCCTGCCGGCCGTGTTCCAGGTGCAGTTCGACCTTGGTCGTCGCGACGCGGCCGGCGGTGCGGACCCGGACGCCGGGGGTGAGGACGGCGTCGGGCCAGCCGCCGTGCAGGGTGCGGCGGTACAGCTCGTCGTGGATGGCGGCGATGGTGGCGGCGTCGATGCCCTTGTGCAGCTGCCACTGCCCGGCGACGAGCCGGTCGCGGGCGGACTCGGGCAGGGCGTGGAAGTAGCGGGTGTGGTCGGGGGTGAAGTGCTCCAGGCCGAGCTTGGAGTACTCCATCGGTGCGAAGGCCTCGGTGCGGCCGAGCCAGTGGAGCTTCTCGCGCCCGGCGGGCCTGCCCCGCAGCAGGTCGAGGAAGATTTCGGCGCCGGACTGTCCGATGCCCACGACGGTGACGTGCTCGGCGGCGAGCAGGGCGTCGCGGTGGTCGAGGTAGTCGGCGGCGTGCACGACGGGCACGCCGGGGGCCTCGACGAGGGGTTTGAGGGGGTCGGGGACGTAGGGCTCGGTGCCGATGCCGAGGACGACGTTGTGCGTGTAGGTCCGGCCCAGGGCCTCCGCTTCTCCGTCGGCGTCGAGCTGGGTGAAGTCGACTTCGAAGAGGTCGCGTTCGGGGTTCCAGCGCACGGCGTCGACCTGGTGGCCGAAGTGCAGCGCCGGGAGGTTCTCGCAGACCCAGCGGCAGTAGGCGTCGTACTCGGCACGCTGGATGTGGAAGCGCTCGGCGAGGTAGAAGGGGAAGAGCCGCTCGCGGGACCTGAGGTAGTTGAGGAAGGTCCAGGGGCTGGTGGGGTCGGCGAGGGTCACCAGGTCGGCGAGGAACGGGACCTGGATGGTGGCGCCTTCGATGAGCAGGCCGGAGTGCCAGCCGAAGGCGGGGCGCTGCTCGTAGAAGGCGGTGTCGAGTTCGCCGAGCGGGTGGGCGAGCGCGGCGAGGGACAGGTTGAACGGGCCGATGCCGATGCCGACCAGGTCGCGGGGTGCGTCGGGCTCGTGGTGCGGGTGCGGGTGCGGGTGCTGGGGTGGGGTGGCCGGGGCGGGGTTCATCGGGGGGTGTGTCCTTCCACGAGTGTCGCTTGCCGCGCTGCCACGAGGCGGAGCAGCGCGGCCAGGTCGTCGGGCCCGGTGGTGGGGTTGAGGAGGGTGGCCTTGAGCCAGAGCCGGCCGTCGAGGCGGGCCCGGCCGAGGACGGCGCGGCCGTCGGTGAGGAGCGCGCGGCGTACGGCGGCCACGGTGTCGTCGGTGGCGCCCGCGGGCCGGAACAGGACCGTGCTGATGGCCGGCTGGGCGTGGAGCTCGAAGCCGGGGTGTTCGTCGACGAGGGCGGCGAAGTCCCTGGCCCGGGCGCAGACCTGGTCGACGAGCGCGCCGAGGCCGCTGCGGCCGAGGGTCTTGAGGGTGACGGCGGCCTTGAGGACGTCGGGGCGGCGGGTGGTGCGCAGGGAGCGGCCGAGCAGGTCGGGGAGGCCGGCTTCCGTGTCGTCGGTGGCGTTGAGGTAGTCGGCGCGGTACCGCAGGGCGGTGAGGTCGCGGGGGTTCTTGACGGCCAGGAGGCCGGCGGCGACCGGCTGCCAGCCGAGTTTGTGCAGGTCGAGGGTGACGGTGTCGGCGGCGTCGAGCCCGGTGAGCCGGGCGCGGTGACGGTCGCTGAAGAGGAGGCCTCCGCCGTAGGCGGCGTCGATGTGCAGCCGGGCGCCGTGGGCCGCGCAGCGGGCGGTGATCTCGGGCAGGGGGTCGATGAGTCCGGCGTCGGTGGTGCCGGCGGTGGCGGCGACGAGCAGCGGGCCGGGCAGCCGGGACAGGGCCGCGTCGAGTGCGGCGGGGTGGAGTGTGCCGGCCGGGGCGGGTACGACGACGGGCTCGGGCAGCCCGAGCAGCCAGGCGGCACGGGCCAGCGAGTGGTGGGCGTTCGCCCCGCACACCAGCCGCACGGACCCGCCGTAGGCCTCCCGTGCGAGGAGGAGGGCGAGCTGGTTGGACTCGGTGCCGCCGGTGGTGATCAGGGAGTCGGGGTCCGTGTCCGCGTCTTCCCCGGGCCCGTAGATCTCGGCGGCCAGTGCCCTCGCGACGAGCGTCTCCAGTTCGGATGCCGCCGGGGCCTGGTCCCAGGAGTCCAGGGACGGGTTGAGGGCCGAGGCCGCGAGGTCTGCGGCGGTGGCGAGGGCGAGGGGCGGGCAGTGGAGGTGGGCGGCGCACAGGGGGTGTGCCGGGTCGGCGGCGCCTTCGGCGAACGCGCGGACCAGGGTGCGCAGGGCGTGCGGGTCGCCCTGGTCGGGCAGGGCCTCGCCCAGCGCCTCCCGCGTTCGCGCCGCGACGATGTCCGGCCCGCCCGCCGGCAGTGGTCCTCCACGGGCCCGGGCGCCCTCGTCCAGCGCGTGGAGCACGGTGTCGAGCAACGACCGCAGGGCGCGTGGGCCTTCGGGGCCTGAGGCGAGGGGCGGCGTGCTCATAGGGGCTGTCCTCCGGGGCGCGGGGCGGGCGCGCCCGGAAAGCCCAACGACCGGATGCGGGAGGAGGTACGTCCGTACGGGGAAAACACCGCTGGCCGGCTGCCTGCCCGGGCTGCCTGTCGGAACATCCCGGCCCAGGCAAAAGCCCTGAGGGCGTCCGCGTGGGCCCGGTCGTCCACGGTTGGCCGGGACCGCGCGGGCGGGCTACGCGGTGTCGGTTCAACCGTCCTCGCTGGTCCCGAACCCTGCGGAGCCGCCCACAGCCGCGAAGCCGCCCGTTGTCCCCCCGTGCTCCCCGGCCCGGGCCGCGGGCGGGCGACCGCCCGCGCCCCGCGTCGCCGGTGCGGACACCCCTTGGACCTCCTGGATCCCCTAGCCTCCCTGGATCTCCCGGCCCTGCCGGACCCGCAGCGCCCGTGCCAGATCGTCGAGTTGGTCGGCGAGCTTGCGGCGCAGCGCCGGGATCGGGTCGGCGTCGCTCAGGCACTGCTCGCCCAGGCGCAGGTTCTCGGCGTCGACGGCGTGAGCGGGGAAGGCCCGGCCGGCGGCGACGGCGATGGCGGGGCCGCGGCGGGCTGCGACGGCGACCGCGTCCTCGTAGTAGCGGGGCACGTACTCCCGCACCAGGTCGGCTTGTTCGGGCTGCCAGAAGCCCTCGGCGGTGGCGGCGAACAGGTAGTTGGACAGCTCGTCGGTTGCGAACATGGCCTGCCACGCCTTCGCTTTGGCGTCCGGCTCGGGCAGGGCGGCCCGGCAGCGGGCGGCGCCCTCCTGGCCGGTGGCGCTCGGGTCGCGTTCCAGTTCGGCGGCGATGGCGGCCTCGTCGGTGGCGCCGAGGACGGCGAGCCGGGCGAGGACGCGCCAGCGCAGCTCTGGGTCGAGCTCCGGGCCGCCGGGCACGGTGCCGTCGGCGAGCCAGGCGGCGATGGTGTCCGGGTGGGCGGCGGCGTCGATACGGTGGCGTACGGCGATCAGGCGCAGTCCGGGATGGTCGCCGTCCTCGGTGCGGCGCATGAGGTCGCGGCACAGCTCGGAGAGCGTGGCGAGCGCGGCGGGCCTCTCCTCGGGCGTGACGTAGCGGTCGGTGATGTACGTGGCCGCGAAGGCGAGCACGCCCTGGACGATCGCGAGGTCGGTCTCCAGCGGGAGATGGGCCCGGGCGGACTCCAGGTAGGCGGTGGGCGCCAGTTCGCCGTCGCGGACGGCGTCGCGCAGGGCGTTCCAGACGACCGCGCGGGTGAGCGGTTCCGGCAGGCCGGACAGGTCCTTGCGGACGGTTTCGAAGGACTCGGGGTCGAAGCGGACCTTGGCGTAGCTGAGGTCGCCGTCGTTGAGGAGGAGCAGCGCGGGGCGTTTGCCGATGGGGTGGGCGCCGGTCTGCGGCAGGTCCAGGTGGAGGCGTTCGCGTAGGAGGAGGTGCCCGCCGTCGTCGCCGAGGTCCCGGTCGTACAGGCCGGCGGCGATGCGGTGCGGGCGGCTGCCGGCGCGGTCGACGGTGAGGGCGCAGGTGCCGTTCTCGCCGGGGGCGAGGTGCGGGCTGAGGGTGTCGACGCCGGTGGTGCGCAGCCAGGCGTCGGCCCAGGCGTGGACGTCGCGGTCGGTGGCGCCGGCGAGGGAGTCGATGAAGTCGGCGAGGGTGGCGTTGGCGAACTTGTGGCGGGCGAAGTGGGTGTTGATGCCGGCCAGGAAGTCCTTCTCGCCGAGCCAGGTCACCAGCTGGCGCAGGGCGGAGGCGCCCTTGGCGTAGGAGATGCCGTCGAAGTTGAGGAGGGCTGAGGCGGTGTCGTCGACGGCTTCGGGGGCGACGGGGTGGGTGGAGGGGCGCTGGTCGGCGTCGTAGCCCCAGGCCTTGCGGTTGACGCCGAAGTCGGTCCACGTGTCGGTGAAGCGGGTCGCCTCGGTGAGGGTCTGGTAGCCCATGTACTCGGCGAAGGACTCGTTCAGCCAGATGTCGTCCCACCACGTGAGGGTGACGAGGTCGCCGAACCACATGTGGGCCATCTCGTGGGCGACGACCATGGCGCGGGTCTGCCGCTCGGTGTCGGTGACGGCGGAGCGGTAGACGAACTCGTCGCGGAAGGTGACCAGGCCGGGGTTCTCCATGGCGCCCGCGTTGAACTCGGGGACGAAGGCCTGGTCGTAGGAGTCGAAGGGGTAGGGCTCGTCGAACTTCTCGTGGTAGCGGTCGAAGCAGGCGCGCGTGACGTCGAGGAGTTCGTCGGCGTCGGTGTCCAGGTAGGGGGCGAGCGAGCGGCGGCAGTGCAGGCCGAAGGGCAGGCCGCGGTGCTCGGTGCGCACGGAGTGCCAGGGGCCGGCGGCGACGGCGACGAGGTAGGTGGAGATCAGCGGGGTGGGGGCGGCCTTCCAGAGGCCGTCGCCGGTGTGTTCGGTGACGCCGTTGGCGAGGACGGTCCAGCCCCGCGGGGCCTTCACCGACAGTTCGAAGACGGCTTTCAGGTCGGGCTGGTCGAAGGCGGCGTAGACGCGCTGGACGTCGTCCAGGAACAGCTGCGTGTAGACGTAGGTCTCGCCGTCGGTGGGGTCGGTGAAGCGGTGCATGCCCTCGCCGGTGCGGGAGTAGCGCATGTGGGCGTGCACGCGCAGTTCGTGCTCGCCGGCCGTGAGGTTCTTCAAGGGCAGCCGGTTGCCGTCCAGGGCTTCCGGGTCGAGGGGTTGTCCGTCGAGGGTGACGGAGCGCAGCTCGGCGGGCCTGATCTCGACGAAAGTGTCCCCGTCCGCGCGGGCGCTGAACCTGATCAGGGTGCGGGAGTCGAAGACCTCGTCCCCGGTGGTCAGGTCGAGTTCGATCGTGTAGCGGTGGACGTCGAGGAGCCCTGCTCGGGTCTGCGCTTCGTCGCGCGTCAGTACGGACATGCAGGACATGCTGCCTGATGGCAAGGGCATGGCACAGAGGCGGATCGGTATGCGGCCGATGTCCGGTCTAGGTGCGGTCTTTTTCGAGCTCCCCGGCGTGCGCCCCCGCAGGCCGCTGGGGCGGCACGCGCGCGTCGGTGTGCGCCAGAGCGGACCGCTCAGGGCGTGCGGCGGACTCGGTGTGCGCCAGAGCGGACCGTTCGGGGCGTGCGGCGGACTCGGTGTGCGCCAGAGCGGACCGTTCGGGGCGTGCGGCGGACTCGGTGTGCGCCCGGACCTGGGCGCGCAGCCGGCGCACCTCCTGCTCCAGGGCGAGGTGGTGCTGGTGGGTGTCGTAGAGGTAGCGGACCTTGGTGCGCAGGGCCCAGGGGTCCACGGGTTTCATGACGAGGTCGGCGACCCCGAGGCCGAAGGCGGCGGTGGTCAGTTCCTGGTCGGTTCCGAAGCCGGTGAGCAGGATGACCGGGATGTGCTGGGTCTGTTCCACGCGCCGCATGTAGCGCACGACCTCCAGTCCGCTGACGCCGGGCATGCGCACGTCGAGCAGGAGCAGGCCGACCTGGCCGCGCAGCACCTGCTTGAGCGCCTCGTCGCCACTGGTGGCCCGGCCCAGCAGATAGCCCAGCGGGGCCAGGGCGCTCTCCAGCGCGTACAACGTGTCCTCGTGATCGTCGACGATGAGGATCCTGGTTTCCGACGGCATGGCCCGACGTCCCCTCCCTGTGGAGGAACCAGAGTAAGCCCGGGACGCTGACGCGGAGTGCTTGTCAGCTGACATGCTGTGCACAGCGCAGCATGCCCGGCGCGGGCCGCGGTGTCACTCCCCGGGGGCGGTCGCCGAGGTCAGTTGCGGCCGGGTGCCGAGCCGTTGAGCGCCTCGTCCGCGATGCGCTCGTGGTGGCGGATGACCTCGGCGACGATGAAGTTGAGGAACTTCTCCGCGAAGGCCGGGTCCAGTTTGGCGTTCTCGGCGAGGGCGCGCAGCCGGGCGATCTGGCGGGCCTCGCGGGCCGGGTCGGCGGGCGGCAGCTGGTGCCGGGCCTTGAGGAGGCCGACCTGCTGGGTGCACTTGAAGCGCTCGGCGAGCATGTGGACGACGGCCGCGTCGATGTTGTCGATGCTGTCGCGCAGGCGGGCGAGTTCCTCACGGACGGCAGGGTCGACGTCGCCGGTGCCGGTGTTGCTGGTGGTCATGGCAGGTCAGCCTAAGGGGCGCGCGCCCGGCGGCCGCGGGCCGTCTCACGACTCGGCGGTGCGCAGCCGCTTGTGGAAGTAGACGTCCTGGTGTCCGCCGGGCACGCCCTCGACGCGGGCCCGCTCCCGGAAGCCGAGACGCGGGTAGAAGCCGGGCGCCTGGAAGCTGTACGTGGAGACGATCATGTCCGTGCAGCCGCGCCGGACGGCCTCGGTCTCCGCGGCGCGCATCAGCCGGCCGCCCCAGCCGGCGTGCCGCTGGTCCGCGCGTACCCAGAGCATGTCCACGGAAGCCAGGCTGCCCCAGGTCCAGGCGGTGAGTCCGCCGATCAGGTCGCCGGACTCGTCGGTGACGCGGACGGAGAGCGGCTCGGTCGTGGCGCCGTCGGCGGCGGCGGTGTTGAAGGCGGTCAGCTCCTCGTCGAGCCGCTTCTCGAGTTCGTCGTCCTGGCCGCCCACCTCGAGCGAGGCGGCGACGAAGCGCTGTTCGCTGGTCACGGCCCGGATTCTGCCAGCGGCCCAGGGCGGCGACGACCGGTTTTCGCGGCGCCGGCGCGGCCCCGCGGCCGTCACGCTTTCGTACAGTGGAACCGGGTTCAGGGGCGTCTTGGGGGTCAGGCGTGGCGAACGACGGGCCGGTCGAGCACGGCTACCCGCATCTGGAGACGGTGCGGGCCGCCATCACGGCGCTGTACAAGCGACTGTCGTACGACACGATCCAGACGTTCGCCACCAGTGTGCTCCCCGCCGACGTGGCGTTCTGCGACACCGACGACCTGTATCTGGGGGCGCAGCGGGTGGCGCACGAGCTGGTGCGGCACTACCGGCTGCCGGACGCCCGGCTGATCGTGAGCTTCCGGGAGATGCGGCACGCGGCGAACGTCGAGCTCGCGGCCGGGCCGGAGTACTTCGTGGAGCTGAACGACCGGTTCCGTACGCATCGGCGGGACATCGGGGCGGCTCTGGCGCACGAGGTGATGCACGTGTACCTGCACCGCCTCGACCTGTCCTTCCCGGGCGTGCGGGACAACGAGATCCTGACGGACACCGCGACGACGTATCTGGGCGCGGGCTGGCTGCTGCTGGACGCGTACCGGGAGGACCGGGCGTCGTCCCAGAAGCTGGGGTATCTCACGCCGGAGGAGTTCGGGTACGTGCTGGCCAAGCGCGCGCTGGTCTTCGGGGAGGACCCGTCGGTGTGGTTCACCAGTCCGCAGGCGTACACGGCGTACGTGAAGGGGAGGGAACTGGCCCGTCGCGACGAGCAGCAGCCGCCCTTGACGGCGGCGGGGTGGGCGGGGCGGCGGCGGTATGCGCGCGACCGGCGGCACGCGCCGGCCGGGCCGCCGCAGCCGAGTGTGCGGTACTCGTTCACCCCGGACGGGGGTGGGCGGTTGTGGGTGTCGTTTCCCTGCCCGACCTGTCATCAGCGGATCAGGGTGCCGGTGCGGGGGCGGGTCCGGGCGCGGTGTGCGTTGTGCCGGAGCGTGTTGGAGTGTGACACCTAGGACTGCGCTGGGGTGGGGCGAAGGAACGCTCGCCGGTCTTCCTACGCCCCGTACACGCGCCCGGGCTCGTCCGCCTCCGTCAGCAGTTGGCGCGCCGCCCGCCCCGCCTCCGCCGGATCCCACCGCTCGCCCTTGTCCACGCTCGGGCCCGGACGCCAGCCCTCCATCACCGTGATGCGGCCGCCCTCCGCCTCGAAGACCCGGCCCGTCACCCCCGCGCTCGCGGCCGAGCCGAGCCAGACGACCAGGGGCGAGACGTTCTCCGGGGCCATCGCGTCGAAGCCGGAGTCGGGCGCCGCCATGGTGTCGGCGAAGGTGCGCTCCGTCATGCGGGTCCGGGCGGCGGGGGCGATCGCGTTGACCTGAACGCCGTAGCCGCGCAGTTCGGCCGCCGCGACCAGGGTCAGCGCGACGATCCCGGCCTTGGCGGCGCTGTAGTTGCCTTGTCCGACCGAGCCCAGCAGGCCCGCGCCGCTGCTGGTGTTGACGATCCGCGCCTCGGGCGGGCGGCCCGCCTTGGCCTCGGACCGCCAGTGCGCGGCGGCGTGCCGCAGGGGCAGGAAGTGGCCCTTGAGGTGGACCCGTACGACGGCGTCGAAGTCGTCCTCGTCGAGGTTGACCAGCATCCGGTCGCGCAGGAAGCCCGCGTTGTTGACGAGCGTGTCGAGCCTGCCGTACGCCTCCAGCGCCGTCCGGACGAGGGAGGCGGCGCCCTCGGTCGTGGCGATGTCGCCGCCGTGCGGCACCGCCTCGCCGCCCGCCGCGCGGATCTCCTCGGCGACGCGGGCGGCCGGGCTGTCGCGGCCGGGCGTCCCGTCGGCTCCGGGTGTGCCGTCGAGGCCGACGCCGAGGTCGTTGACGACGAGCCGCGCGCCCTCGGCGGCGAACGCGAGGGCGTGGGCGCGGCCGAGCCCCCGGCCCGCGCCGGTGACGACGACGACCCTCCCGCAGCAGATTCCGCTCATCTCAGGTCTCCTTGTCCGCGTCATCTCAGGTCTCGTCGTTCGCTGTCGAGGCGTCCAGGAACGCGGGCCGCTCCCCGCCCCCGTGGACGAGCAGACTCGCCCCGCTGATGTAGGCGGCGGCGTCCGAGGCGAGGAAGACCGCGGCCCGGCCGACGTCGGACGGCTCGGCGAGACGGCCGAGCGGGACGGTGCGGGCGACGGCGGCGATGCCGTCCTGGTCGCCGTAGTGGAGGTGGGACAGTTCGGTGTGGACCATGCCGACGACCAGGGTGTTGACCCGGATGTCGGGCGCCCACTCCACGGCCATCGAGCGGGCGAGGTTCTCCAGGCCCGCCTTGGCGGCACCGTAGGCGGCGGTGCCCGGTGAGGGGCGGCCTCCGCTGACGCTGCCGATCATGACGATGGAGCCCTTGGCCCGACGGAGGTGCTCGTACGCGGCGAGGGACACGGTCAGCGGAGCCAGGAGGTTGAGCTCCACCACGCGCGCGTGCCGGTCGGCGCCGGCGTGGGTGAGCGGGCGGTGGGGGCTGCCGCCAGCGTTGTTGACGAGGACGTCCAGCCGGGGCAGCTCGCCGCACAGGCGCCGGACGGCCTCGGCGTCGCGGACGTCCAGCGGAGCGAACTCCGTTCCGGGTAGCGGGACTTCCGGCGGGCGGCGGGCGCAGACCACGACTTCGGCGCCGGCCCGTACGAAGGCACGCGCGATGCCGGCACCGACGCCCCGGGTCCCGCCCGTGACGACGGCGACCTTCCCGTCCAGCTCCATTCGCTGCTACCTTTCACCTAACAAACGTTTGGTGGAAAGGTAGCTGATGCGGCCATGGGTGTCTCCACCTCGTGCGTGGAAAAGGGCGTAGCCGTCGTCACGGTCGGCTTCCCGCCGGTGAACGCCCTGCCGGTGGCCGGCTGGTTCGCCCTGGCCGACGCGGTGCGCGCGGCCGGGCGCGACCCGGAGGTCCGGTGCGTGGTGCTGACGGCCGAGGGGCGCGGGTTCAACGCGGGCGTGGACATCAAGGAGCTGCAGAAGGACGGCAACAGCGCGTTGATCGGCGCCAACCACGCCTGCGCGGAGGCCTTCGCCGCGGTGTACGACTGCGCGGTGCCGGTCGTGGCGGCGGTGCACGGTTTCTGCCTGGGCGGCGGTATCGGGCTGGTGGGCAACGCGGACGTGATCGTGGCGAGCGAGGACGCCGTCTTCGGGCTGCCCGAGCTGGACCGGGGCGCGCTGGGCGCGGCCACCCATCTGGCCCGGCTGGTCCCGCAGCACCTGATGCGCGCCCTGTACTACACCTCGCGCACGGCGACCGCGGCCGAGCTGCACGCGCACGGCTCGGTGTGGCGGGTCGTGCCGCGCGGGGAACTGCGAGCCGCCACGCTGACTCTGGCCCGCGAGATCGCCGCCAAGGACGGGCAGCTGCTGCGCCTGGCCAAGGCCGCCATCAACGGCATCGATCCGGTCGACGTGCGCCGCAGCTACCGCTTCGAGCAGGGCTTCACGTTCGAGGCGGGCCTGAGCGGGGTGGCCGACCGGGTGCGCGCCGGCTTCGGGAAGGAGGGCGCGTAGGTGAGCGACAAGACGATGACGGCCGACGAGGCCGTGTCCCGCCTGTCCAGCGGCATGACCCTCGGCATCGGCGGCTGGGGCTCGCGCCGCAAGCCGATGGCCCTGGTGAGAGCACTGCTCAGGTCGGAGGTCACCGATCTCACCGTCGTCTCGTACGGCGGCCCGGACGTGGGCATGCTGGCCGCCGCCGGGCGGATCCGGAAGCTGGTCACGGCCTTCGTCACCCTCGACTCGATCCCCCTGGAGCCGCACTACCGCGCGGCCCGCGAGCGTGGCGCCTTCGCGCTGACGGAGATCGACGAGGCGATGTTCATGTGGGGCCTGCACGCGGCGGTGAACCGGCTGCCGTTCCTGCCGGTGCGGGCCGGCCTCGGCTCGGACGTGATGCGGGTCAACCCCGGTTTACGGACGGTCACGTCACCGTACGAGGACGGGGAGACGTTCGTGGCGATGCCCGCCCTGCGGCTCGACGCGGCCCTGGTGCACATGAACCGGGCCGACCGGCTGGGCAACGGGCAGTACCTGGGCCCGGACCCGTACTTCGACGACCTGTTCTGCGAGGCCGCGGACGCGGCGTACGTCAGCTGCGAACGGATCGTCGACACGGCCGAGCTGACGAAGGCGGCACCACCGCAGACCCTGCTGGTCAAGCGGCACATGGTGACCGGCGTCGTGGAGGCCCCGAACGGGGCGCACTTCACGTCCTGCGCGCCCGACTACGGCCGGGACGAGGCCTTCCAGAAGACGTACGCGACGACGCCCTGGCCCCAGTTCGCGGCCCGGTTCCTCGCCGGGGACGAGCAGGCCTACCGGTCGGCCGTCGAGGAGGGGACATGACGGAGGCCACCCGCGCGGAGTACTGCGTGATCGCGTGCGCCGAGGCCTGGCGGGGCGACGGCGAGGTCCTCGCGAGTCCCATGGGGCTGATCCCCTCCCTCGGCGCCCGGCTCGCCCGGCTCACCTTCGCGCCGGACCTGCTGCTGACCGACGGGGAGGCTCTGCTGATCCGCCCGGACGGGACGCCGGAGGGCTGGCTGCCGTACCGGCAGCACCTGGCCCTGGTCACGGGCGGCCGGCGGCACGTGATGATGGGCGCGAGCCAGATCGACCGGTTCGGCAACCAGAACATCTCGTGCATCGGCGACTGGGAGCGGCCGATGCGGCAGCTCCTCGGAGTGCGCGGCGCACCGGTCAACACCCTCAACCATCCGACCAGTTACTGGATCCCGAGGCACTCCCGGCGGGTCTTCGTCGAGCGGGTCGACATGGTCTGCGGAGTCGGGTACGACCACGCGGCCGGAGCGCGTCACCACCGCATCCCGCGGGTCGTCTCCGACCTGGGCGTCTTCGACTTCGCCACGCCCGACCGCTCGATGCGGCCGGCCTCGCTGCACCCGGGTGTCACGCTGGAGCAGGTCAGGGAGGCGACGGGCTTCGAGCTCGCCGTCCCGGACGAGGTGCCGCCGACGCGCGAGCCGACCGCCGAGGAGCTCCGGCTGATCCGCGAGGTCCTCGACCCGGCCGGCACCCGTACCAGAGAGGTCGCCTCGTGATGGAGACGGCACTGACCCGGCTGACCGGCGTCCGCCATCCCCTCGTGCAGACCGGGATGGGCTGGGTGGCGGGCCCGCGCCTGGTCTCCGCCACGGCGAACGCGGGCGCGCTCGGCATCCTGGCCTCCGCGACGATGACGCTCGACCGGCTGCGGGCGTCCGTCCGGGAGGTCCGGGCCCGTACCGACGCGCCGTTCGGGGTGAACCTGCGCGCCGACGCGGCGGACGCCGGCGACCGGGTGCGGATCCTGATCGAGGAGGGCGTCCGGGTCGCCTCCTTCGCCCTGGCCCCGTCCCGGGAGCTGATCGGCGAGCTCAAGGAGGCCGGTGTGGTCGTCATGCCCACCGTGGGGGCGCGGCGGCATGCCGAGAAGGTCGCGGCGTGGGGCGCGGACGCGGTCCTCGTGCAGGGCGCGGAGGGCGGCGGGCACACCGGCGAGGTGGCCACGACGGTGCTGCTGCCGCAGGTGGTCGACGCCGTGGACCTGCCGGTCGTGGCGGCGGGCGGGTTCTTCGACGGGCGGGGACTGGTCGCGGCGCTGGCCTACGGGGCGGCGGGCGTCGCCATGGGTACGCGGTTCCTGCTCACCTCGGACTCGACCGTGCCGGAGGCGGTGAAGGCGCGGTACCTGGCGGCGACGGTGCGGGACGTGACGGTCACCAGGGCGGTGGACGGGCTTCCGCATCGCATGCTGCGCACGGAACTGGTCGAGGCGCTGGAGCGGTCCGGCCGGGTGAGGGGTGCCCTCCAGGCGGTCCGCAGGGCGGCGGGCTACCGGAAGCTGTCCGGCACGAGCTGGCGCCGGATGCTCCAGGACGGCCTCGCCCTCAGGCACGGCAAGGACCTGGCCTGGAGCCAGGTCCTGCTCGCCGCGAACACCCCGATGCTGCTCAAGGCGTCCATGGTGGACGGCCGTACGGATCTGGGGGTGATGGCGTCCGGGCAGGTCGCCGGGGTGATCGACGACCTGCCCTCGTGCGCGGAGGTGGTGGAGCGGATCATGCGGGAGGCCGAGGACACCCGTCGGCGTCTCACAGCCTCTCGATGATCGTCACATTGGCCTGTCCGCCGCCCTCGCACATGGTCTGCAGGCCGAACCGGCCGCCGGTGCGCTCCAGTTCGTGCAGCAGGGTCGTCATCAGCTTCACGCCGGTCGCGCCGAGCGGGTGGCCCAGCGCGATGGCACCGCCGTTGACGTTGACCTTCTCCGGGTCCGCACCCGTCTCCTTCAGCCAGGCCAGGACGACCGGGGCGAAGGCCTCGTTGATCTCGACGAGGTCGATGTCGCCGATGGTCATGCCGGTCTTCTTCAGGGCGTGGGCGGTGGCCGGGATGGGGGCGGTGAGCATGCGGATCGGGTCCTCGCCGCGCACCGAGAGGTGGTGCACACGCGCGCGGGGGGTGAGCCCGTGTTCGCGCACGGCCCGCTCGGAGGCCAGCAGCATCGCCGCCGCCCCGTCGGAGACCTGCGAGGAGCAGGCGGCCGTGATCGTGCCGCCGTCGACGACCGGCTTCAGTCCCGCCATCTTCTCCAGTGAGGTGTCCCGGCGCGGGCCCTCGTCGGCCAGGACCTCCCCGTACGGCACGCTCTCGCGGCCGAAGCGGCCCTCGTCGATCGCCCGCACCGCCCGCTGATGGGACCGCAGGGCGAACTCCTCCTGGTCCTGCCTGCTGATCCCCCACTTCGCGGCGATCGTCTCGGCGCCCACGAACTGGTTCACGGGCTTGTCCCCGTACCGCGCCCGCCAGCCCGCACTGCCCGCGAACGGGCCCTCGGTCAGCCCCAGCGGCTCGGCGGCCTGCCGGGTGGCGAAGGCGATGGGGATCATCGACATGTTCTGCACACCGCCGGCGACCACCAGGTCCTGCGTGCCGGACAGCACGGCCTGCGCCGCGAAGTGCACGGCCTGCTGCGAGGACCCGCACTGCCGGTCGACGGTCACGCCCGGCACCTCCTCGGGCAGCCCGGCCGCCAGCCAGCAGGTCCGCGCGATGTCCCCCGCCTGCGGCCCCACGGCGTCCAGACAGCCGAGGACGACGTCCTCCACGGCGGCCGGGTCGACGCCCGAGCGGCTCATCAGCTCCTTCAGCACATGCGCGCCGAGGTCGGCCGGATGGACCGCGCTCAGTCCTCCCCCGCGCCGCCCGACGGGCGTGCGGACCGCTTCGACGATGTAGGCCTCGGCCATGGCAACTCCCTCACGTAAAAGGGCTATTCGCGTACGGCGATCCCGTCCAGCACCATCGACAGGTACTGCCGGGCGATCTCGTCCGGGCTGTGCTGCCCGCCCGGCCGGTACCAGGACGCGGCCACCCACACCGTGTCGCGCACGAAGCGGTAGGTGAGCCGGACGTCGAGGTCGGCCCGGAAGGCCCGCTCGGCGACGCCGCGCTCCAGCGTGGACAGCCATGCCTTCTCGAATCTGCGCTGCGACTCGGCGAGGAACGTGAACCGCTCCTGCGCCACCAGCTGCTTGCTCTCCTTCTGGTAGATCGCGACGGCCGCGCGATGCCGGTCGATCTCCCGGAACGACTCGGTGACCAGGGCCTGAAGCGTCTCGCGCGGCCCGAGTCCGGCACCCAGGACGGCGTCGTAGCCGTCCCAGAGCTCGTCGAGGAAGGTGCGCAGGATTTCCTCCAGCATCGACTCCTTGGAGTCGAAGTGGTAATAGAGGCTGCCGGCGAGCATCCCCGCGTGGTCCGCGATCTTGCGGACGGTGGTGGCGTTGTAGCCCTGCTCGGCGAAGACCTCGGCGGCGGTGCCGAGGAGTTCGCCGCGGCGGTCGCGGGCGGCGGCGGCCGCGGGGGGCTCTGTGGCGGTCACCTGGGGATTGTTCTTCGTAGGAGGCACGGGTCCATTGTCGTCCTAGGGATGCCGGCTGCTGACGGAGACCACTTCTCCCGTCATGTACGAGGAGTAGCCGGAGGCCAGGAACACGATCACGTTCGCCACCTCCCAGGGCTCGGCGTACCGCCCGTAGGCCTCGCGGGAGATCAGGTCGGCGAGCAGTTCGGGCGTGGTCACCTTCACCAGGTGCGGATGCATGGCGAGGCTGGGCGCGACGGCGTTGACCCGCACCCCGTACCCGGCCGCCTCGATGGCCGCGCACCGGGTCAGCGCCATCACGCCGGCCTTCGCGGCGGCGTAGTGGGCCTGCCCTGCCTGGGCGCGCCAGCCGACGACGGAGGCGTTGTTGACGATGACCCCGCCGCTGTCCCGCATGTGCCTGAGCGCGGCCCGCACGCACCGGAACGTGCCGTTCAGCGTCACGTCCAGGACGCGGGACCACTGTTCGTCGGTCATGTCGACGAGATTCGCGGTGCCGCCGAGACCGGCGTTGTTGACCACGACGTCGAGGCGCCCGTGTTCCCGGACGGCCGTGTCGAAGAGGGCGCGCACCTGCGCTTCGTCGGTGACGTCGCAGGGCACCGCGGCGACCGACGCCGCGCCGAACTCGCCGGTCAGCTCCGCCTCGTGCTCCTTGAGCCGCCGTAGGTGCGCGTCGCTGATGAGGACGCGGGCGCCCTCCTCCAGGAAGCGGCGCGCGGTGGCCCCGCCGATCCCCGCGCCGGCCGCGGCGGTGATGACGGCGGTCCGCCCCTCCAGCATGCCGTGTCCGGGCACGTACGACGGACTCTCGACGTCTGTCATGGGCTCACGCTAACCTACCAAACACTTGTTAGGGAAGGAGGGTGGTCGTGGATCTCGCGTTCTCGCCGGCGGACGAGGCGTTCCGCACCGAGGTGCGGCAGTGGCTGCACGCGCGTGTGCCGCGCGAGCCCCTGCCCTCCCTGGAGACGGCGGACGGCTTCGAAGCCCACCGTGCCTGGGAGGCGGAGCTGGCCGCGGACCGCTGGTCGGTGGTCGACTGGCCGGCGGAGTACGGCGGGCGGGACGCGGGGCTCCTGCGCTGGCTGGTCTTCGAGGAGGAGTACCACGCGGCGGGCGCCCCGGGACGCGTCGGGCAGAACGGCATCCATCTGCTCGCCCCGACCCTCTTCGCCCACGGCACCGAGGAGCAGCGGGCCCGGGTGCTGCCCCCGATGGCCCGCGGAGAGGTGATCTGGGCGCAGGCCTGGTCGGAGCCCGAGGCCGGTTCGGACCTGGCGTCCCTGCGGGCGAGAGCCGTGCGCACGGACGGCGGCTGGCTTTTGAGCGGCCAGAAGACGTGGTCCTCGCGTGCCGCGTTCGCCGACCGCGCGTTCGGCCTGTTCCGCAGCGACCCGGACACGGCGAAGCCCCACCAGGGCCTGACGTACCTCATGTTCGCCCTGCGCGCCCCCGGTGTCAGGGTCCGCCCCCTCGCCCGCCTCGACGGCAAGCCGGCGTTCGCGGAGCTGTTCCTGGACGAGGTCTTCGTGCCCGACGAGGACGTGATCGGCGAACCCGGCCAGGGCTGGCGGATCGCGATGGCGACGGCGGGCAACGAACGCGGGCTGATGCTCCGCTCCCCGGGCCGTTTCCTCGCGGCCGCGCGCCGGCTGGAGGGGCTCTGGCGGGAGCGGGGCGGCCCGGGGTCCGAGCGGGACCGGGTGGCCGACGCCCTGATCGGCGCCCGCGCCTACCAGCTCTTCACCTACGCGGCCGCCTCCCGCTTCCTGGACGGCGAGGCCGTCGGCCCGGAGTCGAGCCTGAACAAGGTCTTCTGGTCCGAACTGGACATCGCGCTGCACGAGACGGCCCTCGACCTCCTCGGCCCGGAGGGCGAGCCGGCGGACACCGACTGGGCGCAGCGGTACGTCTTCGCACTCGCCGGCCCGATCTACGCGGGCACGAACGAGATCCAGCGCGACATCATCGCCGAGCGCCTGCTCGGCCTGCCGAAGGGACGCCGCTGATGCGTTTCCTCCTCGACGACGGGCAGCGCGCCTTCGCCGCCTCGCTGGACGCCCTGCTGACGGCGGCGGACCCGGCGGGCGTGGTGCGGGAGTGGAGCCGGGGCGACCATGCGAGCGGGCGGGCGCTGTGGTCCCGTCTCGCGCGGGCGGGCGTGTTCGCGCTGGCGGTTCCGGAGACGTACGAAGGCGGCCTGGGGCCGCGTCCGGTCGAGCTGGCCGTCGCCTTCGTGGAGCTGGGCCGCCATGCGGTGCCGGGCCCGCTGGTCGAGACGGTGACGGCGGCGGTGCTCCTCACGGGGGCCGACCCGGGCATCGCCGAGCGGCTGCTGCCGGTGCTGGCGTCCGGGGAGAGGATGGCGACGGTGGCCCCCGCGGGCGCATACGCCCTGGACGGCGACGCGGCCACCCTACGGCTCTCCTGGGAGCCCGACGGCATCCGCCTCTCCCCCGGCCACGGCCCCGTCCGCCCCTCCCTCGACCCCGCCCGTCGCCTCACCCCCCTCGCCCCCGGCGGCGAACTCCTCGACGCCCCCACCGGACAGGCCCTCACCTGGGCCCGTCTCGCCACCGCCGCCCAAGCGCTCGGGGTGGGCCTCGCACTCCTCGACAGAACCGTCGGACACGTCAGGCGACGCACCCAGTTCGGCGCCCCCGTCGGGTCGTTCCAGGCGGTCAAGCACCGGCTGGCCGACGCGAAGATCGCCCTGGAGTTCGCGCGCCCGCTGGTCTTCGGTGCCGCCCTGACCCTGCGGCCGGCCGATGCCGCCGCCGCCAAGGTCGCCGCGTGCGAGGCGGCGTACACCACCGCCCGCACCGCGCTGCAGTTGCACGGCGCGATCGGCTACACGGCGGAGTACGACCTGTCGCTGTGGCTGACCAAGGCCCGGGCCCTGCGCACCGCCTGGGGCGATCCCCACGAGTGCCGGGCCCTGGTCGTCAGTGCGGCTGATGATCGCCGCTGGTGATCTCCCGGTACTCCTCCACCGTCGGCTTCTCGATCCGCGCGTCGGGCCCGAACATCGCCTTCGCGAGGCGGGCACGCAGCCGCTCGGACCGCTTGACCTTGCGGCGGACACCTCCCGCGTCGACCACCGGCCCCACCTCGTACGGCGGGTTCTGCTCGTGCTGGGTGAGGGTGAACAGCTCCGCCTGCGAGAGGGGCTCGTGCACCTCGGTGTACTCGCCGTTCGGCAGCCGTTTGATGGTGCCGGTCTCCCTGCCGTGCAGCACCTTGGCGCGGTCGCGGCGCTGGAGGCCCATGCAGATCTTCTTCGTGACGACGAAGGCGACGACCGGCAGCACGAAGGCGCCGATCCGCACGAACCAGGTGATCGCGTTGATGGACAGATGCAGATGCGTGGCCACGATGTCGTTGCCGCCGCCGATCAGCAGCACCGCGTACAGGGTCAGCCAGGCCACGCCCAGGCCGGTGCGCACGGGCGCGTTGCGCGGCCGGTCGAGGATGTGGTGCTCGCGTTTGTCGCCGGTGATCCACGCCTCGATGAAGGGGTAGACGCCGATGGCGAGCATGACCAGCGGGAAGAGCGCGAACGGGATGAACACGCCGAGCACCAGCGTGTGGCCCCACAGGTTGATCTCCCATCCCGGCATCACCCGGATCAGCCCCTCGGAGAACCCGAGGTACCAGTCGGGCTGGGCGCCCGTGGTGACCAGGTCGGGGCGGTAGGGGCCGAAGGCCCACACGGGGTTGATCTGGGCGATCGCGCCCATGACGGTCAGGACGCCGAAGACGAGGAAGAAGAAGCCGCCCGCCTTGGCCATGTAGACCGGCAGGAAGGGCATCCCGACGACCGACCGCTCCTTGCGTCCGGGGCCCGGGAACTGGGTGTGCTTGTGGTAGAAGACCAGGATCAGATGGGCGGTCACCAGGCCCAGCATGATCCCGGGCAGCAGCAGCACATGGACCGGGAAGAGGCGCGAGATGATGTCGTCGCCCGGGAACTCCCCGCCGAAGAGGAAGAACGCCACATACGTCCCGACGATCGGGATCGACAGGATCGCGCCGTGCGCGAAGCGCAGGCCGGTGCCGGACAGCAGGTCGTCGGGGAGGGAGTAGCCGGTCAGGCCGGTGATGATGCCGAGCATCAGCAGGGTCCAGCCGAAGACCCAGTTGAGCTCGCGGGGCTTGCGGAAGGCGCCGGTGAAGAACACCCGCATCATGTGCACCATCATGCCGGTGATGAAGACCAGCGCCGCCCAGTGGTGGATCTGCCGCATCAGCAGCCCGCCGCGCACGTCGAAGCTGATGTCCAGCGTGGACTCGAACGCCCTGGACATGAGCACGCCGTTGAGCTCCGTGTAGGAGCCGTTGTAGACGACCTCCTGCATGCTCGGTTCGAAGAACAGGGTGAGGTAGACGCCGGTGAGGATCAGGACGATGAAGCTGTAGAGGGTGACCTCGCCCAGCATGAAGGACCAGTGGTCCGGGAAGACCTTGCGCATGTTGGCCTTGGCCAGCGCGTAGAGCCCGAGCCGTCCGTCCGCCCAGTCGGCGAGCTTCTCGCCCTTGACGGCCGGAGGCCTCCTGCGGGCGGAAGCCGTCCCGTACACCCCTCGTGCGCCGTCGTCGTACACCCGTCGTGCGCCGTCGTCGCCCATACGTCGTCGCCTCCCCGTCGGATCCTTCCCAGCGTGGCACGGCAGCGCGGCAGCGCAAATGGGACGTGGGGACGGCTGGGCCAGGGGCGGTGGGATTGGGCCAGGAGGGCGAGCAGGCGGCTCGTCGCGGGCTCAGGCCCGCCGCACGATCCCCTGCGCCCGCGCGGCCACCAGCCACTTCGGGAACTCGCCCACCAGCCGGTCGTACAGCTCGGCGTCCGGCACCGCCCGCGGGTCCTCACCCGCGTGGAAGAACCCGGCGTTGTCGATGATCCGCTTGCCCGGCACGGCCAGCTCGTCCAGCTTGCGCAGGAAGTCGAACTGCTTGCTGCCCGGGTCGCCGAAGCCGATGAACTGCCAGAACAGGGGCAGCTTCGCCGCCTTGCACAGGTACCGCTCCGCGGCGAGCTTGTTGACGGGCCCGCCGTCGGTCTGGAAGACCACCAGGGCCGGATCGGTCGCCCCGCTGTCGACGTAGTGGTCGATGACGGCGTCCATCGCCAGGTGGTAGCTGGTCTTCCCCATGTGCCCGAGCCCGGCCACGATCCGGTCGATCCGCCCCTGGTGGCCGGCCAGAGCGATCTCGGTCTCGGCGTCGACGTCCGTGGAGAAGAACACGACCGGCACCGTGCCGTCGTCATCGAGATGCGCCGACAGTCCGAGCACCCGGTCGGCGAGCGCCTGCACGCTGCCGTCCTTGTAGTACGGCCTCATCGAGCCGGAATGGTCGACCACGAGGTAGACCGCGGCCCGCAGCCCGTCGAGGCCGTGCTTCGTGAGGGAGACCCCGGCGCTCTTGTAGAGGTTCACCAGCGCGGGAGCGGTCTCCTGGACCTTGCTCAGACTGATCGCGGCCATGGGCTTACTCTCTCACTCCCCGACGGCCGCTCCGTCACCCGCTCCTCGCGTTCGCGCGGCTCGGCCCGGCGCAGCCGCAGCGGCACGCCCACGTTCTCGGCGGCGGTGAGGACGGGAATGAGCCCGAAGGACTCGAAGACGAAACCGATCCGGTCGCGGCGCAGTTCCAGCAGCCCGCTCTCGCTCAGCGCCGAGAAGTCGGGCACGACGGTCGTCATCGTCACGCACGACCAGGCGGTCGCCGGCGAGGTCCGCCGCACGGTCGCGATCCGCGACGGTCGCACCTCGACGGAGGTGCTGCGCCGCACGGAGGTCGACGAGACGGGCCAGGAGTCCCTGGTGGCCCGCGAGTACGCGATGCTCGACCGCGCGGGCCGCCTCCAGCTGCCGGCCGAGTACACGACGGCCCTGGGCATGCGGGACCGGGTGCTGCTGGAACTGGAGGAGGACCACATCCAGGTGTGGCCGGACGGGGGCGGGGGTGGGAGCGGCTGAGGACATCGGGTCCTCAGCCGCGTGGAAGAACCCGGCGTTGTCTCATGCCACGGACGCTCGCATCTGCCCATGACGCGGTCCCTCGCTCTGCGATGATTGCCCACTCGTGGCATGAGGGGGACAAGTGGATTCGGGGCGGGCTGAGGCTGCTGAACCGGGCAAGCGGCGGGCGTTGGTCGTCGGGGTCGGCCGGACCCCCGCGCTGGAGCGGGACGAGCATCTCGCCCGGCGTTATCCGGCCCTCGAAAGTGCTTCCGAGGACGTCGAACTCGTGGGCCGAGCGCTGCGACAGTCGCAATACGAGGTACGTGAGCTGAAGGACCCCGGCGGCTTCGAGCTGCTGGGCGCCCTCCAGGAGTTCTTCGACGAGTGCTCCCCCGGCGACACCGCGTTTCTCTACGTGTCCTGTCACGGTACGACCGTGGGCAAGCGGGACCATCTCCTGCCCGCCGACGCACAGCCGGGCCGCGTGGATCCGACTGGTGGCCGGTCGCTCCTGGACCGCACCCTGATAGCCGCCGACCCCGAGGGACTGCTCGACGGGCTGCCCGCCGGCGTGACGACGGTCGTCTGCCTGGACACCTGCCGCACCGAGGAGCCCACGCCCCTGGCCGCGCAGAGCAGGAGAACCGTGCTCTCGGCCGCCGAGGACGTGTACTGGCTGTACAGCTGCGGCCGGGGCGAACGCTCCTACGCGGACCCCCAGGAAGGCAGTTGGTTCGGCCGGGCTCTCGCCAAGGCGCTCGCGCCGACGACCCAGCCGACCACCTTCGCCGACCTCGTCCGCTACACGCGTACGGCGGTGCGCCGGAACGCGTCCGACGCGGGCGTCATGCCGCCCACCGTCGACCGGTACTTCCCGCACGGCCTCAACGCGGACGGCCCCGGCCCCGTGCTGTGCGAGGGCGCACAGGAGGCGTACCGGTGGACGACCATGATCGAGCAGTCGTGCCTGTGGCAGTACACGTCGGGCACCCCGGCCGTGCACGAGCGGGTCAAGAAGCGGCTCGGCGCGCTCGTCGAGCACATCGTGGACTCCCTCTCCACCGAGGGCGCGCACCGCGACGACCCGTGGGCCGACCCCACCTATCCGGTCCGGGTGGTCGAGCAGGTGGAGACCCTGGTCAGGCGGGCCCGCCTGGAGGGCCGCGACCTGCTCTCGCCCGCCGAGACGGCGGCGCTGCTCGCCGCGCCCGTCGTGCAGGAGGGCGTCGTCGCCATCGCGCTCGAAGAGCTGCGCAGGACGATGTCCGAGGGCATGGACGTCAAGAACTCGGCGGACGACACTCTCGAAGGCCACGACCGCCTGGTCCGGGACGCCGCCCACGACGTGGCTCGCGCGCACTCCCAGGTGCGGCGCACCGTCGCGACCCTGCGCCGCCGTGGCCTCAAGGAACAGACGGCGGCGGCCGACCACTGGCTGCGGCACCGCTTCATCACCGACTGGGACCTGCTCTGGGAAGGCACGGGCGACTACTCGGCCGTGGACACGATCCTCGACCTGCTGGTGAGCGCGATCCTGGACGCGGCCGCCGACCCCACGGGAACACCGGTCAGGGCGACGACCAGGCTCACCGTCGACGGCCAGGTGCGCCAGGTCCTCGGTCATCTGACGGTCCATCCGAGTACCAGCCCGCGTATCAACGACGCGCGCGGCGGCGACGACTGGAGCACCTACCCGCCGGTGCCCGGGAACCAGTGGCGCGCCTCGGACCTCGCCCGTCTGCTGTGGACGGCCGGCCTCCAGGCCGCCGACCCGCGCCGGATGTCGAGCGTCCTCGTCGACCACCTCGGCGCCCATGAGCCCCTGGACCCGGACGACGTCGTGGCCGCCCTGTCCGCCGACTTCGGCTACGACGTGACGCCCCTGGGCGAACAGGACGACTGCGCCTACGAACTCACCGTCCGGTTCGCATGTCCCCATCCGGCGCTGCACGTGGCCGTCGAGGAGCTCGCCGCGCGGACGAACGCGACCGTGAGCCTGCTGCACCAGGAGTGCCAGAAGGCCCGTACGACCCCTCCGGCCCTGCTGCGCGGATTCCCCGAGCGCGTCACCACCGATCAGCTCGTCCCCCTGGCCGAGCGGTACAAGCAGCCGCTGGAACGCTTCCGCCTGGCCGAGGACGAGATCCGGCCACTGCTGATGGGCACCCAGCTCTACGGCGATCCGATGCTGGCGGTGCGCGAGCTGTACCAGAACGCCCTGGACGCCTGCCGTTACCGTGACATGCGTCGGCAGTACGGCGCCGCGCAGGGGCGGCCCGGGCCCGACTGGCAGCCGAGGATCACGTTCACACAGGGCTGGGACACCGAGGGCAGGCCGTACATCGAGTGCACGGACAACGGTTCCGGCATGAACCGTGCCAAGCTGACCTCGATGTTCGCCCGCGCCGGCAAGCGGTACGAGCAGGATCCGGAGTTCGTCCAGGAACGGCGCAACTGGCGCCGCGCCGGCCTCGGCGAGATGCCCCTCAACTCCCGTTTCGGCATCGGCGTCTTCAGCTACTTCATGCTGGCCGAGGAGGTGGTCGTCTGGACGAGCCCCGTGGACCACTACGGCCGTGCCCTCCAGTTGGAGCCGCTGCGGGCCGACATCCAGTCCGGGTCGGGGCTGCTGCGGATCGGCGAGGATCCGCATGTGGCGCTGGACGGGGGGACGCGGGTGCGGCTGTATCTGGGGCAGGACCAGGCCCAGCAGCCCTCGTTGCTCGAAACCCTCGAGTCCTTCCTCTGGGTGGCGGACTTCGAGGTGGAGGCACTGGAGTACGCGAGCGATGAACCCGACTCCCTCGTGGGGCACCACCGTTGGGAGCCGGGCACGCTCACCGCTCCGGCGCCGAAGCCCTGGCGCTATGACGCCGTTCAGGGATCTCGTGACATCTGGCTGGTGCAGGGCAAGGGTCAGTGGCTGCTGGACGGTGTGGTGATCAAGGACGCACCGGAGGTCTACGGCCGGGTCGTCAACCTGCGGGAGCGACACCGTCCGGAGCCCAGCGTGGACCGCAACAACCTCATATCCTGGGACGCGCCGGCGGTGACCAGCGAGCTCCTGGAGGCCACGGAGAGGGCCACGGCCCAGTGGTCCGAAGTCTCGCTCTCCTGGCTGTGGGAGCTCGCCACGCTCTCGCCGCGGCTCGCCGTCAAGGTGCTCGACTCGTTGCCGCATGACGTCACGGCCGTCATCGATCCGCCGAGGACGGCCCGTCGCAAGCACCTGCCGCGCGCGGTGAGCCTGGCGGCGGCCGGATGCCTGCCCATCGACGGAGACGTCACCGCCACCGGCTCGCTCTGGCGTTCGGTCCTCGGGGAACACGAGGCCTCCCTCGTGCGCAAGTGGCAGGACACCCGGCTGCGCCTGCCCGATGCGGGGCAGCCGTTCCGGCCCGATGGTTACCCGGAACCGCGTAGTCTGGACGCCGTCCTCTTCCCGAAGGGATCGGAGCCGCACGGCTGGGAGACGGTTCTGGCCGCCGCCCGCGCGGCAGAGGTGCCGGTGGGCGACACCTTGAAGGCCCTGCGCCGCTACGCGATCGTCGGCCTTGACGTTCCCTCCGCCCCGGACATTCGAGCACTGCGCACGGTGCGGGCGCACCGGGCACTGGTCGATCTCTGCGTCGCCTACGGATTGGCGCGCCGTATGCACGACGCCGGTGCCGGCCCCGAGCCGGCCGCGCACGCGCCGCTGCTCCTGATCGCCGCGCGGTACCGGATTCCCCTGGGCGGGGCCGTCGCTCTGCTCGAACAACTCCGGGCCTGGGATCCCGCCCTGCCCACCCCGCCCGCGCTCGACGAGGAGCTGCTGGCCACGACTCCCGCCCCTGTCGACGCGACGCTACTGGTCAACGAGCAGCTGGATCCGGAGGGGCCCATGTGGCTCGGCGAGCTGAGTGTCATGGACCTCCTCGCCCGGGCCGACGCGAGCGTCTCCGTCCGTGACCTGGCGGAACATGTCCGGCGCTTCGAGCCACTGGGCTTCTCCCTGCGGGCGGAACCGTCACAGGAGGCCCTCGCCCACGGCCCTCTCCAGCCGTCGGAGCGGCCGCTGTTCATCCGCTCCCTCGGCGGATCGGGGGGCAGGACGTTGTACCGCGACGACGATCTGTCGCTCGCCGAGCTGCTGTTGCTCGCCGCCGAGCTGGGGCTTGCGCCCCGTGAGCTGGCCGCGCGGGTGAACGTCCTCACGCCGGTGACGGGAATCAAGGCCGCACTGCCACCACAGGACGTGGCCGACTGGCTTCCACCCCGTCTGGCCCTCGCGGCGCTCCGCGCGATCCGGCGCAGCCCCGAGCAGCGCATCTCTCCCTGGGAGTTCATCAAGGCACTCACGGGCGACGGATCTCCCCCACCGATCGAACGGTCCGCCTCCAGGGTCGATCTCCGGGAAGCCGAGGACGCTCTGCGTTTCCTGCAGGCAGCCGGCCTGCTCACCGTGGACTTCGAGGGCCTGGTCGACCAGACGATCCGCCAGCTGGCGTCCTCGGGCCACCCGCTGGTGCGCAGCTTCCCGTCTCCGGGGACGGCACGACTGCTCGATTACCGCATCCCGGCCGCTGCTCTCGTTCAGCTGAGCGTGATCGAACGGCGGCCCATCGGCGACGTCGTGGAGCGCCTCACCGGCCGGGACCTGCACCTGCCCCTGTCCGTCGACCAGCCTGCCGCCGAGGTTCTGGGGCTCCAGGCGACCTCCGAGGACACGAGGGCGCTCGGCGTCTGGAAGGGCTTCGCTTCCGAACTCACGATTCAGCGGCTGCTGTCCCATGCCCGCAGCACGCGCCGCACGCTCGCCGAGTCGCTGGAACACCTCAGCCGGTTCACCCCACTGGGCGCTCCGCCGGCCCCGTGTGACCCCGCCGCTCCCGAGGCCGCCGCCCTGCGGGACTTCACACCGCATCTGTTCGATCTGGCCGCTTTCGACGACGGCCTGCTCGGCCCGGGCACCCTCGGCCCCCTCGAACTCGTCCGCACCGCCGGCCGCTTCGGCTGGCCCCTCGGCAGGACGTACGACCGCTACGCCCCCTTCGCCTGCCTCGGCCTGGACGTCACCGCCCGCAGGCCCGAGGGCGAGGCGGCCGACCGCGTCCCCGACTGGCAGGACCTGATCATCCTCACCGAGGAGCTCACCGGCCGGGCTCCCGCCCTGACCGGCACCGTCTCCCACGACCACGTCACGCTCTGCGCGGAGGAGACGGACCTGCCCGGGACCGAGGTGCGCGAACGGCTGGCCCGGTACGCGGATCTCTTCTCCCTCGAACTCCCCGCCGGCGATCCACACCTGGAAGGCACCGCCGAGTGACGCCCCCGATCGAGTACGACCCCGACGCCGTCCACACCCCCGTCCTCACCTTCCGGTGGGTCGTGCGGAGGAACGGCGACGACGCCCAGTACGAGGCATCCGGGACCTGCCCGGTCTGCACCTGTCCGATGACGAGGACGTGGACCTTCGGGCAGGCCCCGGTCGCCAAGGGTGGCTTCTTCGGCCGGCGCGAGGAGCCGGGGGCCGAGCCGTACTACACGGTGTGCCAGTGCCGCACCCTGCACATGAACCGTCCCGCGAGCGAGCCGCAGGGCTGCGGCGCCCTGCTGGCCATCGCGCCGCCACCCTCGCCCGGGCAGTCCGCCGGGGCGACGCCGTGACCTTCACGCCCACCCCGCAGCAACTCCGCGACGCGGACCGCCGTGGCCGCGAGGCGGCTTCTCCGGAACGGCAGTTGCAGGCGGCGCTGCGTCAGGCCGAGGGATACCGCAACTTCCTCGCCTCCCTCACCGGCCTGCTCACGGCCGTCTTCGTGCTGAAGGGCCAGGAGGACCTGAGCAAGCTGGCGGACACTCCGCGCTGCTGGGTGATCGGGCTGCTGATCTCCGGGTTCCTCGCCCTGATCGCCGCCTCCTGGCTGGGCGTTCTCGCCGTGCACGGACGGCCCGGTGAGGAGATCGTGCTGGAGGCGGGCAGGCTGCTGCGGTACGAGAAGAAGCGGACGAAGACCATCTGGCTGCTGGTGGAGTGCGCGCGCTGGCTCGCCCTGGCCGGCGTCCTGTGCGTCGCCGCCGCGGTGATCGTCACCTGGGTCGCGCCCGGCGGCAAGTAGCCGGGAAAGGCGACAGCGCCTGCCCGGTCGTCCGGTCGGGGACTGTGGGGCAGACGCCATCTGTGTTCCGCACGCCTTTGTGCGGGACGTATGAGGGGTGCGCGTCAGACCATCAGCGCACGGTCCGTCGGGCGGATCGGCGCCGGCAGCTCGCTGGCGCCCGTGAGGTGGCGGTCCACCCCGCGCGCCGCCGAGCGGCCCTCGGCGATCGCCCACACGATGAGCGACTGGCCGCGGCCCGCGTCACCGGCGACGAACACGCCCGGCACGTTGGTCTGGTAGTCCTCGTCACGGGCGATGTTGCCGCGCTCGTCGAGCTCCAGGCCGAACTGCTCGACCAGGCCATTCTCCTGGTCGGTGCCGGTGAAGCCCATGGCGAGGGTGACCAGCTGGGCGGGGATCTTGCGCTCCGTGCCCGGCTTCGGGGTCAGCCGGCCGTCGATGAACTCCACCTCGGTGAGGTGCAGCCACTGGACGTTGCCGTCCTCGTCGCCCTCGAAGTGGGTCGTCGACACCGAGTAGACGCGCTCGCCGCCCTCCTCGTGGGCCGAGGTGACCTTGTAGAGCATCGGGAAGGTCGGCCAGGGCTGGTTGACCGGGTGCCGGTCGTCGTTCGGGCGGGGCATGATCTCCAACTGCGTGACGGAGGCCGCGCCCTGGCGGTGGGCCGTACCGACGCAGTCCGCGCCGGTGTCGCCGCCGCCGATGACCACGACGTGCTTGCCCTCGGCCGAGATGGGGGGCGCCACGTAGTCGCCCTCCTGCACCTTGTTGGCCAGCGGCAGGTACTCCATGGCCTGGTAGATGCCCTTGAGCTCGCGACCGGGCACCGACAGGTCACGGGCCGTGGTCGCGCCGACGGCCAGGACGACCGCGTCGTAGCGCTTCTTCAGGTCCGTCGCCTTCAGGTCGCGGCCGATCTCGATGCCCGTGCGGAAGCGGGTGCCCTCCGCGCGCATCTGCTCGATACGGCGGTTGATGTGCCGCTTCTCCATCTTGAACTCGGGGATGCCGTAGCGGAGGAGGCCTCCGATGCGGTCCGCGCGCTCGTAGACGGCGACGGTGTGGCCGGCGCGGGTCAGCTGCTGGGCGGCGGCGAGGCCCGCCGGGCCGGAGCCGACGACCGCGACGGTCTTGCCGGACAGGCGCTCCGGGATCTGCGGGGCGACGTCCCCGGTCTCCCACGCCTTGTCGATGATCGAGACCTCGACGTTCTTGATGGTGACCGGCGGCTGGTTGATGCCGAGCACACACGCCGACTCACACGGAGCGGGGCACAGGCGGCCCGTGAACTCCGGGAAGTTGTTCGTGGCGTGCAGCCGCTCCGAGGCGGCGGCCCAGTCCTCGCGGTAGGCGTAGTCGTTCCACTCGGGGATCAGGTTCCCGAGCGGGCAGCCGTTGTGGCAGAACGGGATGCCGCAGTCCATGCAGCGGCTGGCCTGCTTGCTGATGATCGGCAGCAGGGAGCCGGGGACGTAGACCTCGCTCCAGTCCTTGACGCGCTCCTCGACGGGGCGGGACTTGGCGACCTCGCGCCCGTGGTTCAGGAAGCCCTTCGGGTCAGCCATTGATCGCCGCCTCCATCATCTTCTCGTGGGTCTCGGTCTCGGAGAGACCGGCTCGCTCGGCGGCGTCCTTGGCGGCGAGCACTGCCTTGTACGTGCTGGGGATGATCCTGCTGAAGCGCTCGACGGCGGTGTCCCACTCGGCCAGGAGCTTCTCGGCGACGGTCGAGCCCGTCTCCTCCTGGTGGCGGCGGACCACGTCGTGCAGCCACTGCTTGTCGGTGTCGTCCAGCGCCTCGACGGCGTCCAGGTTGCCGACGTTGACGTTGTCGGGGTCCAGGTCGATGACGTACGCGATACCGCCGGACATACCGGCCGCGAAGTTGCGGCCCGTCTCGCCGAGCACCACCGCGTGCCCGCCGGTCATGTACTCGCAGCCGTGGTCGCCCACGCCCTCGGAGACGACCGTCGCACCCGAGTTGCGGACGCAGAACCGCTCGCCGACCTTGCCGCGCAGGAACATCTCGCCGCCGGTGGCGCCGTAGCCGATGGTGTTGCCGGCGATGACGCTGTACTCGGCGAGGTGGTCGGCCGCGCGGTCGGGGCGGACCACGATCCGGCCACCGGAGAGGCCCTTGCCTACGTAGTCGTTGGCGTCGCCCTCCAGACGCAGCGTGACACCGCGCGGCACGAACGCGCCGAAGGACTGGCCGGCGGAGCCGGTGAAGGTGATGTCGATGGTGTCGTCGGGCAGGCCCGCGCCACCGAACTTCTTCGTCACCTCGTGGCCGAGCATGGTGCCGACCGTGCGGTTGATGTTGCGGATCTGCACCTGGGCGCGGACCGGCTGCGCCTCGGTGGCGTCCGAGGCGGACAGGGCGTCCGCGGCCAGCTTGATCAGCTGGTTGTCGAGCGCCTTCTCCAGGCCGTGGTCCTGGGCGATCAGCTGGTGGCGGACCGCGCCCTCGGGCAGCTCGGGCACGTGGAACAGCGGCTCCAGGTCCAGTCCCTGCGCCTTCCAGTGGTCGACGGCGCGGGTGACGTCGAGGGCCTCGGCGTGGCCGACGGCCTCCTCGATGGAGCGGAAGCCCAGCTCGGCGAGGATCTCGCGGACCTCTTCGGCGATGTACGTGAAGAAGTTCACGACGTACTCGGCCTTGCCGTTGTACCGCTCGCGCAGCACCGGGTTCTGCGTGGCGATGCCGACCGGGCAGGTGTCCAGGTGGCAGACGCGCATCATGACGCAGCCGGAGACGACGAGCGGCGCGGTCGCGAAACCGAACTCCTCGGCGCCGAGCAGCGCGGCGATGACCACGTCACGGCCCGTCTTCAGCTGGCCGTCGGTCTGCACGACGATGCGGTCACGCAGGCCGTTGAGCAGCAGCGTCTGCTGGGTCTCGGCGAGGCCGAGCTCCCAGGGACCGCCGGCGTGCTTGAGCGAGGTCAGCGGCGAGGCGCCCGTGCCGCCGTCGTGGCCGGAGATGAGGACGACGTCCGCGTGCGCCTTGGAGACACCCGCGGCGACCGTACCGACACCGACCTCGGAGACCAGCTTCACGTGAATCCGCGCCTGCGGGTTCGCGTTCTTCAGGTCGTGGATCAGCTGGGCCAGGTCCTCGATGGAGTAGATGTCGTGGTGCGGGGGCGGCGAGATGAGGCCGACGCCCGGCGTCGAGTGCCGCGTCTTGGCCACCCACGGGTAGACCTTGTGGCCGGGCAGCTGGCCGCCCTCGCCGGGCTTGGCGCCCTGGGCCATCTTGATCTGGATGTCGTCGGAGTTGACCAGGTACTCGGAGGTCACACCGAAGCGGCCGGAGGCGACCTGCTTGATGGACGACCGGCGCGCCGGGTCGTACAGGCGCTCCGGGTCCTCGCCGCCCTCACCGGTGTTGGACTTGCCGCCCAGCTGGTTCATGGCGATGGCGAGGGTCTCGTGCGCCTCCTGCGAGATGGAGCCGTACGACATGGCGCCCGTCGAGAACCGCTTGACGATCTCGGAGACCGGCTCGACCTCGTCGATCGGGATCGGCTTGCGGTCGGACTTGAAGCCGAAGAGCCCGCGGAGCGTCATCAGCCGCTCGGACTGCTCGTTCACGCGCTCGGTGTACTTCTTGAAGATGTCGTAGCGGCCGGAGCGCGTGGAGTGCTGGAGGCGGAAGACCGTCTCCGGGTCGAACAGGTGCGGCTCGCCCTCGCGGCGCCACTGGTACTCGCCGCCTATGTCCAGCGCGCGGTGCGCCGGGGCGATGCCGGAGGCCGGGTAGGCCTTGGCGTGCCGGGCGGCGACCTCCTTGGCGACGACGTCGATGCCGACGCCGCCGATCTTGGTGGCCGTGCCGTTGAAGTACTTCGTGACGAAGGCCTCGTCGAGACCGACGGCCTCGAAGACCTGGGCGCCGCGGTAGGAGGCGACGGTCGAGATGCCCATCTTGGACATGACCTTCAGCACGCCCTTGCCGAGGGCGTAGATGAGGTTGCGGATGGCCTTCTCGGGCTCGATGCCCGGCAGGAAGGTGCCGGCGCGGACCAGGTCCTCGACGGACTCCATCGCCAGGTACGGGTTGACCGCGGCGGCGCCGTAGCCGATGAGCAGGGCGACGTGGTGGACCTCGCGGACGTCGCCGGCCTCGACCAGCAGGCCCACCTGGGTGCGCTGCTTGGTGCGGATGAGGTGGTGGTGGACGGCCGCGGTGAGCAGCAGCGACGGGATCGGCGCGTGCTCGGCGTCCGAGTGGCGGTCCGACAGGACGATCAGCCGGGCGCCGTTCTCTATCGCGGCGTCGGCCTCGGCGCAGATCTCGTCGATCCGCGCGGCCAGCGCGTCCCCGCCGCCGTGCACCCGGTACAGGCCGGACAGCGTCGCGGCCTTGAAGCCGGGCATGTCGCCGTCGGCGTTGATGTGGATGAGCTTGGCCAGCTCGTCGTTGTCGATGACCGGGAAGGGCAGCACGACGCTGCGGCAGGAGGCCGCGCTCGTCTCGAGCAGGTTGCCCTGCGGGCCCAGCGAGGAGCGCAGCGAGGTGACGAGCTCCTCGCGGATGGCGTCCAGCGGCGGGTTGGTGACCTGCGCGAACAGCTGGGTGAAGTAGTCGAAGAGCAGCCGCGGGCGGTCCGACAGCGCGGCGATCGGCGAGTCGGTGCCCATCGAACCGATCGGCTCGGCACCGGCCTTGGCCATCGGCGCGAGGATGACGCGCAGCTCCTCCTCGGTGTAGCCGAAGGTCTGCTGGCGGCGGGTGACCGAGGCGTGCGTGTGCACGATGTGCTCGCGCTCGGGCAGGTCGGACAGCTCGATCTCGCCGGCTTCCAGCCACTCCCCGTACGGCGCCTCGGCGGCGAGCTGGGCCTTGATCTCGTCGTCCTCGATGATGCGGTGCTCGACGGTGTCGACGAGGAACATGCGGCCGGGCTGCAGACGGCCCTTGCGCACGACCCGGGCCGGGTCGATGTCGAGGACGCCGACCTCGGAGCCGAGGACGACGAGGCCGTCGTCGGTGACCCAGTAGCGGCCGGGACGCAGGCCGTTGCGGTCGAGGACCGCGCCGACCTGCTTGCCGTCGGTGAACGTGACACAGGCCGGGCCGTCCCAGGGCTCCATCAGGTTGGAGTGGAACTGGTAGAAGGCGCGGCGGGCCGGCTCCATGGAGTCGTGGTTCTCCCACGCCTCCGGGATCATCATCAGCACGGAGTGCGGCAGCGAACGGCCGCCGAGGTGCAGGAGTTCGAGGACCTCGTCGAAGGACGCCGAGTCGGACGCGTCGGGCGTGCAGATCGGGAAGACCCGCTCGATGGCCTTCTCGTCGGAGCCGAACAGGTCCGAGACGAGCTGCGACTCGCGGGCGGCCATCCAGTTGCGGTTGCCCTTGACGGTGTTGATCTCACCGTTGTGCGCGACGAAGCGGTACGGGTGGGCCAGCGGCCAGGACGGGAACGTGTTCGTCGAGAACCGGGAGTGCACGAGCGCGATCGCGGAGGCGAAGCGGCGGTCGGACAGGTCCGGGAAGAAGGGCTCCAGCTGTCCGGTGGTCAGCATGCCCTTGTAGACGATCGTCCGCGCGGACAGCGACGGGAAGTACACGCCGGCCTCCCGCTCGGCGCGCTTGCGCAGCACGAAGACCTTGCGGTCGAGGTCGATGCCCTCCGACACGCCGTCGCTGACGAAGATCTGCCGGAAGACGGGCATGGTCGACCGGGCGGTGGCGCCCAGCAGCTGGGGAGCGACCGGCACCTCGCGCCAGCCGAGCACGGTCAGACCCTCGTCGGCCGCGATCGTCTCGATCTGCGAGACGGCGTCGGCGGCGGAGTCCTCCGGCAGGAAGGCGGTGCCGACGGCGTAGGCACCGGCCTTCGGCAGTTCGAATCCGGCCACGTCACGGAAGAAGGCGTCCGGAACCTGCGACAGGATGCCGGCGCCGTCGCCGGAGTCGGGCTCGGAGCCGGTGGCACCGCGGTGTTCGAGGTTGCGCAGGACGGTCAGAGCCTGCTCGACCAGGGTGTGGGACGCCTCGCCGGTAAGGGTGGCGACGAAGCCGACGCCGCAGGCGTCGTGCTCGTTGCGGGGGTCGTACATACCCTGCGCAGCAGGGCGAGCATCCATGAACGACCAGTTCTGGCCATTCGCGGAATGCTGGGACGGCTGGCGCGGCGTACGCATCGGCTCTCCCGTCGTCGTCAGGTGGCATGTGCAAGTGCCGAGGGACGACGTTGGCCCTCGCGTGATCGCAAAATTTCGTGCAGGTTACATGATGGAGCGGTTCTCGGGAACCGGGATAATCCGTTCCAACATGCGGACACCGGCGGCTCGCGGCAGGGGTACCGCACCGACGGTGGAAGCTATGGGGGGCCAGTACGGATCGACCGGGTGAGATCGATGCCCGTCGGGCCCGAGGGCGGGACAGGCGTCGTCGCCCACCCCGCTGACCGCGCCCACGGGCCTCATTGCCCGCAGCGCTTACGGCTCATGCCCCGTGGTTGCACATTCGAAACCAGCGAGTAACGGCTACTTATGCGACACAACGCATAAGTCGGAGCCGAACTATCCTACGGCCGTTCCGAACAAGGTACCCAGGGCGTACGTCACACCGGCCGCCGCGCCTCCCAGGAACAGCTGCCGCAGCCCGCTGTACCACCAGGTGCGTGCCGTCACCTTGGCCACCACCGCGCCGCACAGGAAGAGCCCGAGCAGCGCCAGCAGCACGGCCGGCCAGAGGCTGCTCGCACCCAGCAGATACGGCAGCACGGGGACCAGCGCGCCCAGCGCGAAGGAGCCGAAGCTCGACACCGCGGCCACGGTGGGCGAGGGCAGATCGCCGGGATCGATGCCCAGCTCCTCCCGGGCGTGGATCTCCAGCGCCTGCTCGGGGTCCTTCGACAGCTGCCGGGCGACCTCGCCGGCCAGCCGCGGCTCGACCCCTCTCGCCCGGTAGAGCGCGGCGAGCTCGGCCTCCTCGCACTCGGGGTGCTTGCGCAGCTCGCGCCGCTCCACGTCCAGCTCGGCCTCGACGAGCTCGCGCTGCGAGGCGACGGAGGTGTACTCGCCGGCGGCCATCGAGAAGGCGCCGGCGGCCAGGCCCGCGAGCCCGGTGAGGACGACGGTGTGCTGGCTGACCGCGCCGCCCGCGACACCGGTCATCAGGGCCAGGTTGGAGACGAGGCCGTCCATCGCACCGAACACCGCGGGACGCAGCCAGCCGCCGTTCACGTCCCGGTGGGTGTGGTTGTCCCGGTGCGCCTCGTGCAGCGCCGCCTCGGTCTCGATGATGGCCATGAAAATCCCCGATCCCCTTGCCGAACGCCTCTTCGGACAGGCTCTTTGGACACATTCCAGATTTTTACAACAGCCAAAGTACGCCGTGAATTCCGACGCCGCCAGCAAGGAAAGGCTGGGCTAACCTGCGGTTTTACCCTTCAGCGCTCACCTGACGGTGATCTTGCACAGATGTCGACCGGGTGATGCTGGGGTCTCCGAGGCTCGGGGTGGTCGCCGGAGTGGGACACATTCCCGTATGGCATCGATCGCCTGCATCCCCTCCGTCCCGGTGCCCGGGGACGCCGCCGGACTCCGCGCACGGGCACGCGGCGCGCTGCTGGGCCTGGCCGTCGGTGACGCGCTCGGGGCCCCGGCCGAGAACATGAAGCCCTCCGAGATCCGCGCGCGGTGGGGCCGTATCACCGGCTACGTCGCCGAGCACCCCGCCGGCACGGACGACACCGAGTACGCGATCTTCTCAGGCCTTCTCCTGGCCCGGCACGGCTCGGCGCTCACCCCCGCGCACGTCGAAGCGGCCTGGCACGAATGGATCGCCGACCGCGACGAGGGCCCCTTCCGGGGCGCCGGTTTCAGCGAACGCGGCACGCTGGAGAACCTCCGCCGGGGCCTGGCGGCCCCCATCTCCGCCCAGCACCGGCACGCCTGGAGCGACGGTCTGGCCATGCGCGCGGCCCCCTTCGGGGTGTTCGCGCCCGGCCGCCCGGCGGAGGCGGCCCGGCTGGTGGCGATCGACGGCTCGGTGAGCCATGACGGCGAGGGCATCTACGGCGGCCAGGCGGTGGCGGCGGGCGTGGCGGCGGCGATGGCGGGCGCCCAGCCGGTCGCGGTCGTGGCCGCAGCCCTCGCGGTGGTCCCCGACGACTCCTGGACGGCCCGCTGCCTGCGCCGCGCGGTGGCTGTGGCCCACCGCGGCGAACGCGCGGTCCGCTCCGCGGTCGTCATCGGCGGCTACCCCTGGACCGACCTCGCCCCCGAGGCGGTCGCCCTCGCCTTCGGCGCGTACGCGGCGGCCGACGGTGACTTCGAACAGTCCGTCCTCACGGCGGTGAACATGGGCCGCGACGCGGACACGACGGCGGCGGTCGCGGGCGCCCTGGCCGGCGCGACCCGAGGAGTCTCGGCGATTCCGCAGGCCTGGACGACCCCCATCGGCCCGGTCCGCGGCCGGTGCCTGCCGGCGATGGCGGGTTACCACGTCCTGGACGTTGCGGACCTGCTGACGCCCTGGGCCGCGGCAAGCGGCGAGGAGCCGGGGCCGGCGGACTTCGTCCTGGCGGGCGACGGAACGGAGGCCCCCGCATGACCCCGCACGATCCGGCGGCAGCGGCCGGCGCTGCGGCCCCGGAGGGACCACCCGCAGCCGCCGACGGTGAACGCGCCCCACGGGAGACCAGGACCCCTCCGGTGACCGTTACGGGCGGTGCGCGGGTGGGAGACAGAAAGGCCGAAGGCCTCCTGCTCGGACTCGCCGCAGGCGACGCCGCAGGCTGGCCCGCGGCCCGCCACAGAGCCGCCCGCATGCCCGACTGGACCCGCCGCCTCACCCGCGAACTGGACACGTTCGCCGAACACAACGCCACGACCACCCTCCCCGTCCCCATCGCCCTGAACCAGCCCCCGGAACCCCTCCATCTGGGCCCCTCGGACGACGCCGAGTGGGCCGCCTTCGCCGCTGAGGCCCTCCTCCGCGCGGGCGACGACACCGTCCTGAACGACCTCAGCCGAGAACGCCGCATCCGCGCCGCGATCGACCTCACCTGGAACGCCATCGCCTGCGAGGTAGCCGCCGCAGCGGACCGCGCCCCCGAGATCGAATCCGCCGTCCTCCCCCTGCGCGCCCGCATCTCCGTCCGCGCCGGCCTCGGCAACCTCGCCACCGGCCTGCGCCCGCCCGCCACCGGCCACGACAACCCCCACTACTTCGACGACGCGGCCTGCGTACGCGCGTGCGTCCTGGCCGTGGCCCACCCGGGCGACCCCCGGCGCGCCGCCGGCCTCGCCGAGTTCGACGCCCGCTACACCCAGGACGGCGACGGCGTGCACGGCGCCCGCGCCATGGCGGCAGCGCTCGCCCTCGCCCTGGCCGGCGCGGACGTCGACGCCTGCGTCACGGCGGCCCTCGCGGAACTCCCCGAGGAGACGGAGATCGGCCGCAACGCCCGGCACGCCCTGCGTCTCGCGGCCGACGCGGACAGCGCCTTCGCCCTGGTCCCGCCCCTGGAACACCAGATCGTCGACCACGTCTACAGCTACGGCATCGCCGCCGCCGAAACGGTCCCGGTCGCGCTCGCCCTGGCCACAGCGGCCCGCGGCCGCATCGCGGAGGCGGTCCCCGCCGCGGCCTGTCTGTCCCGCGTCGCGGACTCCGCCCCGGCCCTGGCGGGCGCCCTCACCGGCGCACTGGGCGGCGGCGCCTCGATCCCCGCCTCCTGGCGGGAGACCTGCCGCACCCTCTCCGGCTGCGCCCTCCCCCGCCTCACCGGCACGGACCTCGTGGAACTCGCCGAACTCCTGGAAGCCGCACAACCGGCCCGCCCCGGTGGATGATGCGGCCATGAAGCCCAAACCACACCAAAACGCCACACTGGACGAGCGGATCACCGGAGCCCTGGTCGGAGCCGCCGTCGGCGACGCCCTCGGCGGCCCCGTCGAGGGCTACTCGCCCGAGCAGATCCTGGAACGCCACGGCGGCCGCGTCCACGGCATCGTCGGCCCCTGGCACGGCGACGACTGGCGCAGGGCACGCCCCCTCGCCCCGTACCACAAGGGCGACGGCCACGTCACCGACGACACCTTGATGACGCACGCCCTGATCCGCGTCTACGCCCGGGTCCGCGACCACCTCGACGCCTACGCGATCGCCGACCACCTCGTCCCCGACCTGATGACCGAACCGCGCTGGATCCCGGAACTGGAGACCGAGGCACTCCCCCTGCACCGCATCTTCCTGGCGGAGAAATGGCTGGTGACGAGGATCCACTACGGCCATGCCGACCCGCGCGAGGCCGGCACCGGCAACATCGTCAACTGCGGTGCGGCGATGTACATGTCCCCGGTCGGCCTGGTCAACGCGGCCAACCCGCGGGCGGCCTACGCCGAGGCCCTCGACATCGCCGGCGCGCACCAGTCGTCGTACGGCCGTGAGGCGGCGGGCGTCCTGGCCGCGGCGGTCGCGGCGGCGTGCATCCCGGGAGCCACTCCGGACTCGGTCGTCTCGGCCTGCCTGTCCCTGGCGAAGGACGGCACGCGCACCGCCATCGAACGGGTCTGCGAGGAGGCCTCCCGCCACCCGGACTTCGAGTCGGCGCTGGGCCCCCTGCGCGAGGCGGTCGCCCCCTACGACACGGTCGGCCCCGACTACCGCGCCCCTTCCCTCGGCGCCCGCCGCCCCTCCCGCCTCCACTCGATCGAGGAACTCCCCGCCGCCCTGGGCATGGTGCTGGTGGCCCAGGGCGACTACCGTCACGCGGTCCTGGGCGCGGTGAACTACGGCCGCGACTGCGACTCCATCGCCACGATGGCGGGCGCTCTGGCAGGAGCCCTCGGATCGCCGATCCCCCAGGACTGGGCCAAGACGGTCGCGGAGGCCAGCCGCCTGGACCTCTGGGAACCGGCCGCCACCCTCACGGAGGTGACCCGCGAGATCTTCGCCCGGGACGTCTCCCGCCGGCGCACCCACGAACGGGCCCTCGCATCCCTCGGAGGCCAGGAATGCTCCGCCTGACCTGGGTCCAGCCGGAGGACCTGATCGGCCACGAACTCCGCCAGGCGGCCCAGGACGGCCGCGAGCCGAAGGCGATCGCGGCCCGCTGGCGCTCGGCAGGCGGCCCGGAGGCCCCCGCCACCGCCGGCGCCTCCCCCACCCCGACATCCCGCTACCTCCGCCAACTGGCAGAAGACCTCCTGGACGAACTGGCCGACTTGCCCAGCGCCTTGGCGGACGACGAACCAACGGACCTGGAGAGAATCAAGTCGGCCTGCCCGAACTGGCCGCCGCCCGCGGGCGGCCGTAGCCGACTCAGCTGCGGGCAGTCGTGCCGCTGGGGCGGCACCCGTCCCAAAGAGAGCGGCACCCCGCCCGCGCGGGTGAGCGCCCCAACCCAGACCCCAGCCACACCCGACCAGCACCTGGAATCCGCATGGTTGGGCCGAGCCGTCGGCTGCCTTCTGGGCAAACCCGTCGAGAAACTCCCCCTCGATGCCATCCGTCAACTGGCCAACTCCACCGGCAACTGGCCCCTCGCCACCTACTTCACAGCCCGAGGCGTCCCCGAAGACCTCCTCCAGAAGCACCCCTGGAACCGCCGCTCGGCGACAACCTCCCTCGCCGAGAACATCGACGGCATGCCCGAGGACGACGACCTCAACTACCCCCTGCTCAACCTCATCCTCCTCCAACGCCACGGCAAGTCCTTCACCCCCACGGACGTGGCCCGCACCTGGCTCGACGAACTCCCCGCCGGCCGCACCTTCACCGCCGAACGCATCGCCTACCGCAACCTCCTCACCGGCCTGGAACCCCCACACGCCGCCCGCCACCGCAACCCGTTCCGCGAATGGATCGGCGCCCTGATCCGCGCCGACGTCCACGGCTGGACCAACCCCGGCGACCCGGCCGCCGCCGCGGAACAGGCCCACCGCGACGCCACCCTCACCCACACCGCCAACGGCGTCTACGCGGCGATGTTCACGGCGGCCACCATCGCGACCGCCGCGACAGGCGAACACGACGTCCACACCTGTCTGCGCACCGGCCTCACCGTCGTCCCGCCCCGCTCCCGCCTCGCCCGAGCCGTCCACCACGCCATCCAACTGGCCCAAGAGCACGACGACTTCGACACGGTCGTCGACGAACTCCACGCCACCCACTCCGCCACCCACCACTGGGTGCACGCCGTCCCCAACACCGCCCTCATCGCCGCCGCCCTCACCCACGCCGACGGCGACTTCTCCGGCTCCGTCTGCCGCGCCGTGAGCGGCGGCTGGGACACCGATTCCAACGGCGCGACCGCCGGCAGCATCGCCGGACTGCTGGCCAAAGACCCCGCAGCGCTCCCCGACCGCTGGACGGCTCCGTTGAAGAACCGCCTGTCCACCTCCATCGGCGACTTCGACGGCATCGGCTTCGACACCCTCGCCCACCTCACACACCGGGAGACCCACCGCTCATGACCGCGCCCCTCACCGGCCTCCGCGTCCTGGACCTCGCCACCCTCTTCGCCGGCCCGCTCGCCGCCACCCTGCTCGGCGACTTCGGCGCGGAGGTCGTCAAGGTGGAGCACCCGGCGAAACCGGACCCGTCCCGCGGCCACGGCCCGTCGAAGGACGGCGTGGGCCTGTGGTGGAAGATGCTCGGCCGCAACAAGCGCACCATCACCCTCGACCTGTCGAAGCCCGGCGGCCGCACCACCCTCCTGCGCCTCGCCGCCGGCGCCGACGTGATCATCGAGAACTTCCGCCCCGGCACCCTGGAGAAGTGGGACCTGGGCTGGCCGGAGCTGTCGACCGCCAACCCCCGCCTGGTCCTGGCCCGCGTCACCGGCTTCGGCCAGTTCGGCCCCTACGCCCACCGCCCCGGCTTCGGCACCCTCGCCGAGGCGATGAGCGGCTTCGCCGCGATCACCGGCGAACCGGACGCTCCCCCGACGCTGCCGCCGTTCGGCCTGGCCGACTCCATCGCGGGCCTGACGACGGCGTACGCGGTGCTGACGGCGCTCGCCGCCCGTGACCGCACCGGCGAGGGCCAGGTCGTCGACATGGCCCTGATCGAACCGATCCTGGCCGCGCTCGGCCCCCAGCCCCTCTGGTACGACCAGCTCGGCCACGTCCAGCCCCGCACCGGCAACCGCTCCCCCAACAACGCCCCGCGCGGCGTCTACCGCACCGCGGACGGCACCTGGGTCGCCGTCTCGACGTCGGCCCAGTCGGTCGCCGAACGCGTGATGCGCCTGGTGGGCCGCCCGGAACTGATCGACGAGCCGTGGTTCGCCACGGGCGCCGACCGCGCCCGCCACGCCGACGTCCTGGACGAGGCGGTCGGCTCCTGGATCGCCGCACGCACCCGCACGGACGTCCTGGCGGCCTTCGAGAAGGCCGAGGCGGCGGTGGCCCCGGTCCAGGACGTCCGGGACGTGATGGCGGACCCGCAGTACCAGGCCCTGAACACCATCACCACCGTCGACGACCCCGAGCTGGGCCCCCTGCGCATGCAGAACGTCCTGTTCCGGCTCTCCGCCACGCCCGGCGCGATCCGCTGGGCCGGCCGCCCCCACGGCGCGGACACCGACGAGGTCCTCACCGAACTGGGCCTGACCCCGGCCGACCTCGCGGCACTGCGCGCGGAGGGCGCCCTGTGACGGCGTTCCCGCTCACCTGGCTCTACGCCCCGGGCGACCGCCCCCACGTGGTGGCCAAAGCCCTCACCTCCGGCGCCGACATCGTCGTCGTCGACCTGGAGGACGCGGTCGCCCCCGACCGGAAGGCGTACGCCCGTGCCGCCACCGCCGAGCTGCTCGCCGACCTGCCGCCGGTCCCGGTCCACGTCCGCGTCAACGCCCTGGACAGCGCCTGGGCCGAGCAGGACCTCGCCGCCGTGGCCCCGGCTCCCGGACTCTGCGCCCTGCGGCTCCCCAAGATCAGCTCACCCGCCGAGGTCGTCCGGATCGCCCAGCACGCCGTCCCCACCGGACTGCCCCTGTACGCCCTCCTGGAGACGGCCCTCGGTGTGGAACGGGCGTACGCCGTCGCCACGGCCCACCCGTCCCTTCGGGGCATCGCGCTCGGGGAGGCGGACCTACGGGCCGACCTGGGGGTCTGTGACGACGCGGGGCTCGACTGGTCACGCTCCCGGGTGATCGTGGCCGCACGGGCCGCGGGTCTGCCCCCGCCTGCGCAGTCGGTCCACCCGGACGTCGGCGACCTGGAGGGCCTGGCCGCCTCCTGCGCCCACGGCCGCGCCCTGGGTTTCCTTGGCAGGGCCGCGCTCCATCCCCGCCAGCTCCCGGTCATCGAGCGGGCCTTCCTCCCCACCGAGGAGGAGATCGAGCAAGCGGAGACGATCGTCAAGGCAGCGGCTACGGAACCGGGCGCCCAGGCCCTCCCGGACGGCTGCTTCATCGACACGGCGGTGGTGGCGGCGGCCCAGCGCACCCTCTCCCTGGCACACCGCCGCTGACACCCCACCCGGAAAACGCCGAGGGCGCCCGACAGTCTCCGGGCGCCCTCAGTCACGTAACGGCAGACGGTCAGGCCTTCTTCGCCGACCCGGCCTCGTCATCGGCCTCGATCCTGGCCTCGTCCTCGCCGGACTCCGCCTCGTCCTCGGCCGCGGCGTCCCCGCCGGTCTCACCGCCGGCGGACTCCGCACCCGGCTCCACCACGGCTTCCCGGCCCGGCCGCTTCTTCGACGACAGCACGAGGTACGTGACCGCCAGCAGGAACACGAGCATCGCGGTCCACACATTCAGGCGGAGGCCGAGAATGTGGTGGGCGTCGTCGACGCGCATGTACTCGATCCACGCCCGGCCCGTGCAGTACGCGGCGACGTACAGCGCGAACGCCCGGCCGTGCCCGAGCCGGAAGCGGCGGTCAGCCCAGATGACCAGGACCGCGACGCCGATGCACCACAGCGACTCGTACAGGAACGTCGGGTGGTACGTGCCCGGCACCCGGCCGTCCGCGGAGGACGTGATCTCCAGGGCCCACGGCAGGTCGGTGGGCTTGCCGTACAGCTCCTGGTTGAACCAGTTGCCCCAGCGGCCGATCGCCTGCGCGAGGGCGATGCCGGGCGCGATGGCGTCGGCGTACGCGGGAAGCGGGATGCCCCGGCGGCGGCAGCCGATCCACGCGCCCACCGCGCCGAGCGCGATCGCGCCCCAGATGCCGAGGCCGCCCTCCCAGATCTTGAAGGCGTCCACCCAGTCACGGCCCTCGCTGAAGTACAGCTCGTAGTCCGTGATCACGTGGTAGAGCCGGCCGCCGACGAGGCCGAAGGGCACGGCCCAGACGGCGATGTCGGCCACCGTGCCGGCCCGCCCGCCCCGGGCGATCCAGCGCTTGTTGCCGAGCCAGACGGCAACGAAGACGCCGATGATGATGCAGAACGCGTAGCCGCGCAGCGGAATGGGGCCGAGGTACAGCACCCCGCGTGACGGGCTGGGAATGAAGGCAAGTTCCATGGCAAGGTCGACGCTACCGTGCCGGACCGGAGCCGCGGCGGGCAGCCCGGCTACGGGTCCATAACAGGCGCGTGAGAAAAGTCTTTACGCCTTGTTCCGCTCCTGCACCATCTGCTTCAGCTTCGCCGGGGTCATCGTCCGGTCCTGGTAGATGTTCTTGCCGTCGAACAGCACGGTCGGCGTGCCCGGGAAACCGCCCTTGTTGAACGCCTGGTGGGACTTGGCGACCCAGCTGTTGTGCGTGCCGTCCTCGACGCACTTGCGGAAGGCGGGGGTGTCGAGCCCGTCGACCTTGCCGGCCAGCTCGATCAGCTTGTCGTTCCTGGCGTAGGCGTCGTCGACCTCCGGGGGCTGGTTGTCGAAGAGCACGTCGTGGTACTCGGGGAACTTCCCGGCGTCCTGGGAGCAGGCCGCGGCGTTGGCCGCGTTGCGGGAGCCGCTGCCCCGCATGTTGCCGTCGATGAGGGTGACCAGGTGGTACTCCACCTTCAGCCGGCCGGCGTTCGTCAGCTCGTGGATCACCGGCCGGTACGCCGTCTCGAAGGACTTGCACGCCGGGCAGCGGAAGTCCTCCCACACCGTGAGCGTGGACTTGGCGCTGTCCCTCCCGACCGGGATCGCGAGGCCGTCCTTGCCCTGTGCTCCCGAGGGGGCCACGACCGGGCCCGAGGCCTCGCTGTCGTCGTCCTTGCCGGCGTTGGCCGCGACGACGCCGATCACCGCCGCGAGTCCCAGGACGGCGACGACGGCCCCGCCCACGATCAGCGCGCGCCGGCGCTTCTCGGCGGACCTGTGCTTCTCACGCTCGACCGCCAGCTTCTCCCGGGCGGTGCGCTTTCCCTCACGGTTCTTCTCGCTCACACCCCGGAAACGAACCGGGGAGGCGCACCGCGCCTCCCCGGACCCAGGTCCACCCGTACGAGGGACCTGTATGACTTCCGGCCTTCTTACGCCTGGCCTTCTTACGCCTGTCCGCGCACGCCCTTCGCCAGGCCGGCCGCCAGGGTGCGGACGGCCGCGACACCGGCCGCGTCGTCCGGGGCGTCCAGCATGGCCTTGACGAAGGCGGAGCCGACGATCACGCCGTCGGCGAAGCGGGCGACCTCCGCGGCCTGAGTGGCGTTGGAGACGCCGAGGCCGACGCAGACCGGCAGGTCCGTACCGGTGGCCCGGGTGCGCGCCACGAGGTCCTCGGCCTGCGAGCTGACCGACTCGCGGGTGCCGGTGACGCCCATGAGGGAGGCGGCGTAGACGAAGCCGCTGCCCGCAGCGGTGATCCGCGCGAGCCGCTGGTCCTTGCTGCTGGGGGCGACCACGAAGACGGTGGCGAGACCGTGCTTCTCGGCGTGCTCCCTCCACAGCGCCGACTCCTGCACGGGCAGGTCGGGCAGGATGCACCCGGCGCCGCCCGCCTCGGCGAGCTCGGCGGTGAACCGCTCGACGCCGTAGCGGTCGATGGGGTTCCAGTACGTCATGACGAGCACCGGCTTGCCGGTGGCGGCGTGGGCCTCGCGGACCGTGCGCATCACGTCGGCGATCTTCACGCCGCCGCGCAGGGCGATGTCGTCGGCGGTCTGGATGACGGGCCCGTCGAGGACCGGGTCGCTGTGCGGCAGACCCACCTCGACGACGTCGGCACCGCCGTCCAGGGCGGCCTTGATCGCCTCGATGCCGCCGTCCACGGTCGGGAACCCGGCCGGGAGGTAGGCGATGAGGGCGGACCGGCCCTCGGACTTCGCCGCGGCGAGGGTGTCGCTCAACAGCTGGATGTTGCCGCTCACTTGGCGTCCCCCTCGATCTCGGCGGTGTCGGTGTCCGCGTCGGCGGCGACTTCGGCGTCGGTGTCGTAGAGGCCGAAGTAGCGGGCGGCGGTGTCCATGTCCTTGTCGCCGCGGCCGGAGAGGTTGACCACGATCAGCCCGTCCTTGCCCAGCTCCCTGCCGACCTCCAGGGCGCCGGCCAGCGCGTGGGCGCTCTCGATGGCCGGGATGATGCCCTCGGTGCGGGACAGCAGGCGCAGGGCCTGCATGGCCGCGTCGTCCGTGACCGCGCGGTACTCACCGCGACCGGAGTCCTTGAGGTAGGAGTGCTCGGGGCCGATGCCCGGGTAGTCCAGACCGGCCGAGATCGAGTACGGCTCGGTGATCTGGCCCTCCTCGTCCTGCAGGACGTAACTGCGGGAGCCGTGCAGGATGCCGGGCTCGCCGGCGGTCAGGGTCGCCGCGTGCTCGCCGGTGTCGACGCCGTGGCCTGCCGGCTCGCAGCCGATGAGGCGGACGGACTCGTCCGGGATGAAGGCGTGGAAGAGGCCGATGGCGTTGGAGCCGCCGCCGACGCAGGCGACGGCGGCGTCGGGGAGCCGGCCCGCGCGCTCCAGGAGCTGGCGGCGCGCCTCCACCCCGATGACCCGGTGGAAGTCGCGGACCATGGCCGGGAAGGGGTGGGGACCGGCGACCGTACCGAACAGGTAGTGCGTGTGGTCGACGTTGGCGACCCAGTCGCGGAACGCCTCGTTGATGGCGTCCTTCAGCGTGCGGCTGCCGGACTTCACGGCGATGACCTCGGCGCCGAGCATGCGCATGCGGGCGACGTTGAGGGCCTGCCGCTGGGTGTCGATCTCGCCCATGTAGATCGTGCACTCGAGGCCGAAGAGCGCGCAGGCCGTGGCCGTGGCGACGCCGTGCTGGCCGGCGCCCGTCTCGGCGATGACGCGGGTCTTGCCCATGCGCTTGGTCAGCAGGGCCTGGCCGAGGACGTTGTTGATCTTGTGGGAGCCGGTGTGGTTGAGGTCCTCGCGCTTGAGGAAGACGCGGGCGCCACCCGCTTCCGCGGCGAACCGGGGGACCTCGGTGAGCGCCGACGGGCGGCCGGTGTAGTTCACCAGCAGGTCGTCGAGCTCCCGGGCGAAGTCGGGGTCGTGCTTGGCCTTGTCGTACTCGACGGCCACCTCGTCCACGGCGGCGACGAGGGCCTCCGGGATGAACTTGCCGCCGAATGCGCCGAAGTAGCCTTCGGCGTTGGGCGTTTGGCCCTCGGGGTCAGGGATGAAGAACTGGCTGGGCATGCGGAAACCTTCACGGTGAGTGTGTGTGGAATGCACTAATCGCCGTGGGGGCAGGGTTTGGCTGCTGGCTACGGCCGTATTCGGCTGGTCGCGCCCGCGCGGCGGAGCCGCATATGCAGAACTGCCCCGCGCCCCTAGAGGGCGCGCTGCCATCGCATGCCGTTCACCTGGCCCGGCTCGTCACCGATGACGTAGCGAACCCGGCGGCCGTGTACGCGGCGCGCGGGGGCTCGGCAGCCGCGGGGGCGGCAGCCGCGCGCGAGGCGGGCGTACCGGTCCACGGTCGTCATGGTGAGAGTCATCGGGGCAAGCCTAGCGGGAGATCAGCTCCGGCCGTGCCGGAGTGCGGGATGTTCGCCTGCCGCCACCAGGTCGGAGACCGCCGTCTTGGGGTCCTTGCCGGTGACGAGGGACTCGCCCACCAGGACCGCGTCGGCGCCGGCGTTGGCGTAGGCGATGAGGTCGTGCGGGCCGCGGACGCCGGACTCGGCGATCTTGATGATGTGGTCGGGGATCTCGGGGGCCACGCGCTCGAAGGTGCCGCGGTCGACCTCGAGGGTCTTGAGGTTGCGCGCGTTGACGCCGATCACGCGGGCGCCGGCGTCGACCGCGCGCTCGACCTCGTCCTCGTCGTGCACCTCGACGAGCGGCGTGAGCCCGATGGACTCGGCGCGCTCGATGAGGGACTCCAGGGCGGGCTGGTCGAGAGCGGCGACGATCAGCAGGATGACGTCGGCGCCGTAGGCGCGGGCCTCCCACAGCTGGTACGACGTGACGATGAAGTCCTTGCGCAGGACCGGGATGTCCACACGGGCACGGACCGCTTCGAGGTCGGCGAGCGAGCCGCCGAACCGCCGCTGTTCCGTCAGCACGGAGATGACGGCCGCGCCGCCCGCCTCGTAGTCCGCGGCGAGTCCGGCCGGGTCGGCGATCGCGGCCAGCGCGCCCTTGGAGGGGCTGGAGCGCTTGACCTCGCAGATGACCTTGACGCCGTCGCCGCGCAGTGCGGCCGCACCGTCCTTGGCAGCGGGAGCCTTCGCCGCGCGCTCCTTGAGCTCGTCGAGGCTGACGCGCGCCTGCCGCTCCGCGAGGTCGGCACGGACTCCGTCGATGATCTCGTCGAGCACACTCACGCGAGCGGCCCCCTTCCAGACGGTTGACAGTTCCAGCGACCAGTCGAAAACCGATGGTCACTGCGATGGTATCCGCAGCGGGGCGTAGCCTTCGCATCCGGTTGACGCCGGTCCCACTACCTGGACATCCGCCAGTGATCAAGGATGGAGCCAGCCGCCGAAGGGCAGGTTCCGGACAACCGTGAAGACCAGCAGCAACGCGCCGAGGCTCCACACCAGCCCCGGTCGGGGGTCGATCCGCAGCGGGCGCCCGCGCACGGCGTGGACCACCCATACGGTCCACAGCACTGCGAAGGCCAGATAGCCGAGGACGGCGAGCGCGTTGGCGTGCAGGGCCGCCGGGAGGTCGCCGTGGACGAACGCGTGGGCGCTGCGCAGTCCGCCGCAGCCGGGGCAGTACAGGCCCGTGTAGCGCAGCAGCGGGCAGACGGGGTAGTGGCCGGGTTCGTTGGGGTCGACCGCGCCCACGTAGGCGAAGGCGGCGGCGACGGCCGCGAGCACCCCGGCGGGGACGGCGAGGCGGCCCGGGACGCTGTGCGTCGCCCTTCGGCTGTCGGCGTTCACGTAGGCATTGTGCCCCGCACACGCGTGAGGGGCGGTCCCGGCAGTGCCGGCCGCCCCTCTCGCGACAACGCGGTGTGCGCCGGGGATCAGCCCTCGGCGCGCGCCGGCTCGCGGTCGCCCGTCATCCGGTGCGGCTGGTGCAGTTCCTTGGGCTGGCCGAGGCCCATCATCCGCATGACGGCGCCGACGACACCGCCGAGCAGCACGACGACCATGCCGGCCCAGAAGCCCACCGGCTGGTCCATCACCATGAAGGCGCCCGAGACGCAGAAACCGATGAAGGCGATCGTGACACCGGTCCAGGCGGCCGGGGTGTGACCGTGGCTGCTGCCCGCCATTGCTTGCTCCTCGTTGCTGTGTGCGTGTCTGAGCAGGACGCTCGTGGCCATTGTCCCGCACGCGCGCGTGGGCGGTGAGCGGGGGTACGCCTGGGAGTACCCCACTCCCCCGGGTGGCTCAGGCTCCGGTCGGGTCCTCGCCCCGGTCGAGTGCCTTCCACAGGTCCTCGGGGCGGTCGGGGTCGACGGCGGGGGCCTTGCGGCGCGGCTGGGGTGTGCCGCCCCGCTCGTAGCGGCCGGACATCGCGGGCCACAGCCGGCCGTAGCGCAGGGCGAGCAGCCCGGCCAGGAGGAGCAGGACGCCGCCGACCGCCGCGACGTACGGCCAGGCGGTGTGGCTGAGGGTGTCCACGGAGGCGGAGGTGTCGCCGGAGGCCTGGGCGGCCTGCTCGTCGAGCGCGGAGCCGTCCGAGGCGCCCAGCAGGGCGGCGGCGGCGATGCCCGCGCCGGAGAGCGCCAGCAGCGCGGCCACGACGAGGCGGCCGGCCCGGCGGACGGCGAAGACGGCGACGAGCGCGGCGAGGCCCACCACGGCGAGCGCCGCGGGAACGCCCGTGACGTCGCTGCCCTTGGCGGTCAGGGGGAAGGCGCCGCCGGCCACCGTCGCGGTGCCCTCCGCCCAGCGCTGCCGGGTGGCGAGCAACGCCACGGCCGCGCCGAGCGCGCCGCACAGCAGCGCGACGGCGAGGCTCCGGCGTCCGGCCCGGGCGGATCCGGCGGCTTCGGAACGGGGGTGAGGTGCAGCAGTCACGTACCCCACTATCGCTTGAACCCCGGGCGAACCGTCACCCGGGGTTCATCTCAGGCCTTTCCCAGCCGATTCGCCGTGTGTACGGCCCTGAGGACCGCCGCCGCCTTGTTGCGGCACTCCGTGTCCTCGGCGACCGGGTCGGAGTCGGCGACGATGCCCGCGCCCGCCTGGACGTAGGCGGTGCCGTCCCTCAGGAGGGCCGTGCGGATGGCGATGGCGGTGTCGGAGTCGCCCGCGAAGTCGAGGTAGCCGACGCAGCCGCCGTACAGTCCGCGCCGGGAGGGTTCGAGTTCGTCGATGATCTGCATGGCGCGGGGCTTCGGGGCGCCGGAGAGGGTGCCGGCCGGGAAGCAGGAGGTGAGGACGTCGAAGGCCGTGCGGCCGGGGGCGACGCGGCCCGTCACCGTCGAGACGATGTGCATGACGTGCGAGTACCGCTCGACGGACATGAAGTCGACGACCTCGACGGAGCCGGGCTCGCAGACCCGCCCCAGGTCGTTGCGGCCCAGGTCGACGAGCATGAGGTGCTCGGCGCGCTCCTTGGGGTCGGCGAGCAGTTCGTCGGCGAGGGCCTGGTCCTCCTGCGGGGTGGCGCCGCGCCAGCGGGTGCCGGCGATGGGGTGGACCATGGCGCGGCCGTCCTCCACCTTGACCAGGGCCTCGGGGGACGAGCCGACGACGTCGAACCCGTCGAAGCGGAACAGGTACATGTACGGGGACGGGTTGGTGGCCCTCAGGACCCGGTAGACGTCCAGCGCGCTCGCCGTGCACGGCGTCTCGAAGCGCTGGGAGGGGACCACCTGGAAGGCCTCGCCGGCCCGGATGCGCTCCTTGATGTCCTCGACGGCCTCCTGGAAGTCGGGGCCGCCCCAGAGCGCGGAGTACTCGGGCAGTTCGGAGGGCGGGAGCGCGGCCGGGGGCTGGGCGACCGCGCGGGAGAGGTCGGCCTGCATGGCGTCGAGCCGGGCCACGGCGTCCGCGTAGGCCTCGTCGACGCCGGTCTCCAGGTCGTTGTGGTTGATCGCGTTGGCGATCAGCAGGACCGAGCCCTCCCAGTGGTCCATCACGGCGAGGTCGCTGGTGAGGAGCATGGTCAGCTCGGGGAGCTTCAGGTCGTCGCGCTCGCCGGGGCCGATCTTCTCCAGGCGGCGGACGATGTCGTAGCCGAGGTAGCCGACCATGCCGCCGGTGAAGGGCGGCATGCCCTCCTGGTGGGGGGTGTGCAGGGCCTCGATGGTGGCGCGCAGGGCGGCGAGCGGGTCACCGTCCGTGGGGACGCCGACGGGCGGGGCGCCGAGCCAGTGGGCCTGCCCGTCGCGCTCGGTCAGCGTGGCGGCGCTGCGGACGCCCACGAACGAGTAACGGGACCACGAGCGGCCGTTCTCCGCGGACTCCAGCAGGAAGGTGCCCGGGCGCTCGGCGGCGAGCTTGCGGTAGAGCGCGACCGGGGTGTCGCCGTCGGCGAGGAGCTTGCGGGTGACCGGGATGACCCGCCGGTCGGAGGCGAGCTTGCGGAACGTCTCGAGGTCCATGGCGGCTGACCTTACTGATCCGTCGGGGAGTCGTCGCAGCCGCCGTCCTCGAGCAGCACGTCGGTGTCGAAGCAGGTGCGCGCACCGGTGTGGCAGGCGGCGCCGACCTGGTCGACCTTGACGAGCACGGTATCGGCGTCGCAGTCGAGGGCGACGGACTTCACCCACTGGAAGTGGCCGGAGGTGTCACCCTTGACCCAGTACTCCCGGCGGCTGCGGGACCAGTACGTGCACCGGCCGGTGGTCAGGGTGCGGTGCAGCGCCTCGTCGTCCATCCAGCCGAGCATGAGCACCTCTCCGGTGTCGTACTGCTGGGCGATGGCGGGCAGGAGACCGTCGGCGCTGCGCTTGAGGCGCGCGGCGATCTCCGGGTCGAGACGGCTGGGCCGGGAGGACGTGCTGGTCATGACGACCATTGTGCCGCGCGCCACTGACAGGCCCGGTGGAGTGTCCACTGTGCGGACCTCCGGGCCCGCCGTAGGCTGACTTCATGTCGACCCATGCCAAGCGTGAACGGCTTCTCCTCGCCGATCTGTTGGAGACCGCGGGCCCGGACGCGCCCACCCTGTGCGAGGGCTGGACGACCCGGGACCTCGCCGCGCACGTGGTGGTGCGTGAGCGCCGCCCGGACGCCGCCGGCGGGATACTGATCAAGCAGCTCGCGCCGCGCCTGGACCGGGTGATGGCGGAGTACACCGACAAGCCGTACGAGGAGCTGATCCAGCTGATCCGTACGGGGCCGCCACGTTTCTCGCCCTTCTCGCTCAAGCCGGTCGACGAGATGTCGAACATCATCGAGTTCTACGTCCACACGGAGGACGTCCGGCGCGCCCAGCCCGACTGGTCGCCGCGGGAGCTCGACCCGGTCTTCCAGGACGCGCTGTGGTCCCGGCTGGAGCGCACCGCCCGGCTGATGGGGCGCGGCGTCCCGACGGGCCTGGTGCTGCGCCGGCCCGACGGCCAGACAGCGGTCGCCCAGCGCGGCACCCCGGTGGTCACGGTGACCGGCGATCCCTCCGAACTGGTGCTGTTCTCCTACGGCCGCCAGAGCGCGGCCAAGGTCGACCTGGACGGCGACGAGAACGCGATCGCGAAACTGCACGAGGCGAAGCAGCTCGGGATCTGAGGGGGCCTTTTGAGGCCGTATGGAGAAACCCCGGCCGCGCGACGCGACCGGGGCTCCCGACAGGCGGGTCACCGCACCGGGTGACCCGCCTCCCGCAGCGCCTCCTTGACCTCGCCGATGCGCAGATCACCGAAGTGGAACACCGACGCGGCCAGCACCGCGTCCGCGCCCGCCGCGATGGCCGGCGGGAAGTCCGCCAGCTTGCCCGCGCCGCCCGAGGCGATGACCGGGACGGTCACGTGTTCGCGCACGGCCGCGATCATCTCCAGGTCGTAGCCGTCCTTGGTGCCGTCCGCGTCCATGGAGTTGAGCAGGATCTCGCCGGCGCCCAGCTCCGCGGCCTGGTGCGCCCACTCGACGGCGTCGATGCCGGTGCCGCGACGGCCGCCGTGGGTGGTCACCTCGAAGGAGCCGGACTCGGTGCGGCGGGCGTCCACCGACAGGACCAGGACCTGGCGGCCGAAGCGTTCCGCGATCTCCCGGATCAGCTCCGGGCGGGCGATCGCGGCCGTGTTGACGCCGACCTTGTCCGCGCCGGCCCGCAGCAGCTTGTCCACGTCCTCGGCGGTGCGCACTCCGCCGCCGACCGTGAGCGGGATGAACACCTGCTCGGCGGTGCGGCGCACCACGTCGTACGTCGTCTCGCGGTTGCCCGACGAGGCGGTGATGTCCAGGAACGTCAGCTCGTCGGCGCCCTCGGCGTCGTACACCTTGGCCATCTCGACGGGGTCGCCCGCGTCGCGCAGGTTCTGGAAGTTGACGCCCTTGACGACCCGGCCGTTGTCCACGTCCAGGCAGGGGATGACTCGGACCGCCAGGGTCATGAATCCACCGTTCCTCTGAATGCCTCTAGTTCCACCGACACCAGGACGCGCGGGTCGACGAAGCCGTCCACCACGAGGAAGGTCGCGACCGGGCGCACGGTGTCGAACAGCTCCTTGTGGGCCCGGCCCACCTCGTCGAGGTCGCGCGTGTGTGCCAGATACATCCGCGTCCGGACCACGGACCCGATGCCGAGCCCGAACTCGCCGATCGCTTCGAGGGCGCTGGTGAAGGCCGCCTTGGCCTGCTCGTACGGGTCACCCTCCCCGTACAGCACATCGCCCTTGAAGGGCGTCGTGCCCGCCACCAGCACCCGATCGCCCGCCGCCACGGCGCGCGCGAAACCGAAACTCTCTTCCCAGGGACTTCCGCTCTGCACGCGCCGTACGGCATCGCTCATGACGACACAGTCTCCAATGCCTCTTCCAGGGTGAACGCCTTCGCGTACAGCGCCTTCCCTACGATCGCGCCCTCTACGCCGAGCGGGACGAGTTCGGCGATCGCACGGAGGTCGTCGAGCGACGAGACACCGCCGGAGGCCACCACCGGGCGGTCCGTCGCCGCGCAGACGTTCTTCAGCAGCTCCAGGTTGGGGCCCTGGAGCGTGCCGTCCTTGGCGATGTCGGTGACCACGTAGCGGGCGCAGCCCGCCTTGTTGAGGCGCTCCAGCGTCTCGTAGAGGTCGCCGCCGTCGCGGGTCCAGCCGCGGCCGCGCAGGGTCGTGCCGCGGACGTCGAGACCGACGGCGATCTTGTCGCCGTGCTCGGCGATGACCTTGGCGACCCACTCGGGGGTCTCCAGGGCGGCCGTCCCGAGGTTCACGCGGGTGCAGCCGGTGGCCAGAGCGGCGGCGAGGGTGTCGTCGTCGCGGATGCCGCCGGACAGCTCCACCTTGATGTCCATGGCCTTGGTGACCTCGGCGATCAGCGCGCGGTTGTCGCCGGTGCCGAACGCGGCGTCCAGGTCGACCAGGTGCAGCCACTCGGCACCGGACCGCTGCCAGGCGAGGGCGGCCTCCAGGGGCGAGCCGTAGGAGGTCTCCGTACCGGACTCGCCGTGCACCAGGCGGACCGCCTGGCCGTCACGGACGTCGACGGCGGGGAGGAGTTCGAGCTTCGAAGCCATCAAAGGGTTCCGATCCAGTTGTTCAGCAGCTGCGCTCCGGCGTCGCCGGACTTCTCGGGGTGGAACTGCGTGGCCCACAGGGCGCCGTTCTCGACGGCCGCGACGAACGGCTTGCCGTGCGTGGACCAGGTGACCTTGGGGGCTTCCATCGCCGGGTTGTGCGTCTGGAGCGACCAGTCGTGGACGGCGTAGGAGTGCACGAAGTAGAAGCGCGCGTCCGCGTCCAGGCCCGTGAACAGCTGCGAGCCGGGCGCCGCCTCCACGGTGTTCCAGCCCATGTGGGGCACGATCTCGGCCTGGAGCGGCTCGACCGAGCCGGGCCACTCGTCGAGGCCCTCGCTCTCCACGCCGTGCTCGATGCCGCGGGCGAAGAGGATCTGCATGCCGACGCAGATGCCCATGACGGGGCGGCCGCCGGACAGCCTGCGGTCGACGATCCAGTCGCCGCGCGCCTCGCGCAGGCCCTTCATGCAGGAGGCGAAGGCGCCGACGCCCGGCACGAGCAGCCCGTCGGCGTTCATGGCCTTGTCGTAGTCACGCGTGATCTCGACGTCGGCTCCCGCGCGCGCGAGGGCGCGCTCGGCGGAGCGGACGTTGCCGAAGCCGTAGTCGAAGACGACGACCTTCTTCTGCGGGGCGCTCAATTCCACACCTCCAGCCTCACGACACCGGCGGCCAGGCACATCGCGGCGCCGATGGAGAGCAGCACGATCAGGCCCTTGGGCATCTTCTGCTTGACGAAGGAGTAGATCCCGCCGGCGAGGAACAGGCCGACGACGATCAGCAGGGTCGAGATGCCGTTCACAGGGCGCCCTTCGTGGAGGGGAGGATGCCGGCCGCACGCGGGTCACGCTCGGACGCGTAGCGCAGGGCCCGGGCCAGCGCCTTGAACTGGCACTCCACGATGTGGTGCGCGTTGCGCCCGTAGGGCACGTGCACGTGCAGCGCGATCTGGGCCTGGGCCACGAAGGACTCCAGGATGTGCCGCGTCATGGTGGTGTCGTACTCGCCGATCATCGGCGCCATCTTCTCGGGCTCGGTGTGCACGAGGTACGGGCGGCCGGACAGATCGACGGTGACCTGGGCGAGGGACTCGTCCAGCGGGACCGTGCAGTTGCCGAAGCGGTAGATGCCGACCTTGTCGCCGAGGGCCTGCTTGAAGGCGGCACCGAGGGCGAGGGCGGTGTCCTCGATGGTGTGGTGCGAGTCGATGTGCAGATCGCCCTCGGTCTTCACGGTCAGGTCGAACAGACCGTGCCGGCCGAGCTGGTCGAGCATGTGGTCGTAGAAGCCGACGCCGGTGGAGATCTCCGTCTTGCCGGTGCCGTCGAGGTCGATCTCGACGAGGACCGAGGTCTCCTTGGTCGTCCGCTCCACGCGTCCTGTGCGGCTCATGAACTCTGCTCCTTCTTCAGTGCACGTACCGCGTCGAGGAACGCGTCGTTCTCTTCGGGGGTGCCGGCCGAGACCCGCAGCCACCCGGGGATGCCGTTGTCCCGGACCAGAACGCCCTGGTCGAGGATCTTCTGCCAGGCTGTGTGCGAGTCCTCGAACCTGCCGAACTGCACGAAGTTGGCATCGGAGTCCACGACCTCGTAGCCGGTCGCGCGCAGCTCGGTGACCAGGCGGTCCCGCTCGGCCTTGAGCTGCTCGACGTAGCCGAGCAGCGTGCCGGTGTGCTCCAGGGCGGCCAGGGCGGTCGCCTGGGTGACGGCAGACAGGTGGTACGGCAGCCGGACGAGCTGGACGGCGTCGACGACGGCCGGGTGCGCGGCGAGGTAGCCGAGGCGCAGGCCCGCCGCGCCGAACGCCTTCGACATGGTGCGGGAGACCACCAGGTTCGGGCGTCCGTCGAGCAGCGGCAGCAGCGAGGCGCCGTGGCTGAACTCGATGTACGCCTCGTCCACGACCACCATCGACGGTTTCGCCGCCTGCGCGGCCTCGTAGAGCGCGAGGACCGTCTCGGGCGGGACCGCGTTGCCCGTGGGGTTGTTGGGGGTGGTGATGAAGACGACGTCGGGCCGGTGCTCGGCGATGGCCTGCTCGGCGGCCGCGAGGTCGATGGTGAAGTCGTCGCCCCGCGGACCGGAGATCCAGCCCGTGCCCGTGCCGCGCGAGATCAGCGCGTGCATCGAGTACGACGGCTCGAAGCCGATCGCGGTGCGGCCCGGCCCGCCGAAGGTCTGCAGCAGTTGCTGGATGACCTCGTTGGAGCCGTTGGCGGCCCAGACGTTGGCCACGCCGACCTCGTGGCCGGACGTGTCCGTCAGGTACTCGGCGAGCTTCGTGCGCAGCTCGACCGCGTCCCGGTCCGGGTAGCGGTTGAGGTTGCGGGCCGCCTCACGGACCCGCTCGGTGATGCGCTCGACCAGCGGCTCGGGCAGCGGGTAGGGGTTCTCGTTGGTGTTCAGCCGTACGGGGACGTCCAGCTGGGGCGCACCGTAGGGGGACTTGCCGCGCAGCTCGTCCCGTACGGGCAGATCGTCGATGCGTACGTCGCTCACTTGCTCTCCGGCACCTTCCAGCCGAACCTTGCCTTGATCGCCGCGCCGTGCGCGGGCAGGTCCTCCGCCTCCGCCAGCGTGACCACGTGGTGCGCGACGTCGGCCAGCGCGTCCTTCGTGTAGTCGACGATGTGGATGCCGCGCAGGAACGACTGGACGGACAGGCCCGAGGAGTGGCAGGCGCAGCCGCCGGTGGGCAGGACGTGGTTGGAGCCGGCCGCGTAGTCGCCGAGGGAGACCGGGGCCCAGGGGCCGATGAAGATCGCGCCCGCGTTCCTGACGCGGTCGGCCACGGCGGCCGCGTCGGCCGTCTGGATCTCCAGGTGCTCGGCGCCGTAGGCGTCGACCACCCTCAGACCCTCGTCGATGCCGTCGACCAGCACGATCGCGGACTGCTTCCCGGACAGCGCCGGGACGATCCGGTCGTCGACGTGCTTGGTGGCCGCGACCTGCGGCTCCAGCTCCTTCTCGACGGCGTCCGCGAGCTCGACGGAGTCCGTGACGAGCACGGCGGCGGCCAGCGGGTCGTGCTCGGCCTGGCTGATCAGGTCGGAGGCGACGTGCACCGGGTCGGCCGTGTCGTCGGCCAGGACCGCGATCTCGGTGGGGCCGGCCTCGGCGTCGATGCCGATCTTGCCCGTGAAGTAGCGTTTGGCGGCGGCGACCCAGATGTTGCCGGGGCCGGTGACCATGTTGGCGGGCGGGCAGGACTGAGTGCCGTACGCGAACATCGCGACGGCGGTGGCACCGCCGGCGGCGTAGACCTCGTCGACGCCGAGCAGTGCGCAGGCGGCGAGGATCGTCGGGTGCGGCAGGCCGCCGAAGTCGGCCTGGGCGGGAGAGGCGAGCGCGATGGACTCGACGCCGGCCTCCTGGGCGGGCACCACGTTCATGACGACGGAGGACGGATACACGGACCGGCCGCCGGGCGCGTACAGCCCGACGCGCTCGACCGGAACCCACTTCTCGGTCACGGAGCCGCCGGGCACCACCTGAGTGGTGTGCGTGCTGCGGCGCTGCTCGCGGTGGACGGTCCGGGCGCGCCGGATGGATTCCTCCAGGGCCGCGCGCACGGCCGGGTCGAGCTCCTCCAGCGCGCGCGTGAGCGCGGCGGCCGGCACCCGGACCTGGTCGAGCCTGACCCCGTCGAACCGCTCGGCGAAGTCGATCAGCGCCGCGTCGCCCCGATGATGCACGTCCTCGCAGATCGGACGCACCTTCTCCAGGGCGGCCTGTACGTCGAACTCGGCACGGGGCAGCAGGTCGCGCAGGGCGGGGCCCTCGGGGAGGGCGTCGCCACGCAGATCGATTCGGGAGATCACGTGCTCAATTCTCTCAGACCCGCATGACGCGCCGTTCGCTCGTATCAATGGCTGATACAGAGTGTCGCCGGAACACGGAAGATCCCCTTCACGTTTCGTGTTCGGGGAGTCACTCAGCGGGCATGAACTGGTGTACGAGGCACCTGACCCGCGAGTATCCGGGGAGGAAGGAAGAGACGTGACCGAGGGGGCCGGCGTGCGTGCCGGGGAGCTGCCCGACGACCTGACCGCGGCCGAGGCCGGAATGTGGCAGGCCTTTCGCAACGGCAGCGTGTACGACCTGAGCAGCGGTGACCCGGTGGTGGACGATCCGCACGGCGGCCACCCGTGGGGCGAGGAGCGGACCGTGCGGGCCCGGATCGTCTGCTGGCTGCTCCTGGACGGCCCGCCCGCCCTGGCCGGCCGGGTGTCGTCGCTGAAGCTGGCCGGCGTACTGATCAGCGGCTCGCTGGACCTCGCGGGCGGCACGGTGATGCCCTACGTCGAGATGCGCCAGTGCCGGTTCGAGCAGGACGTACTGCTGCCGGAGGCCCGCTTCACGACGGTACGGATGGTGGACTGCTCGGTGCCGCGACTGGAGGCGGCCCGGGTGCAGACGGAGGGCGATCTGCATCTGCCGCGCTGCCGCTTCCACCGCGGCATCCGGCTCACGGACGCGCAGATCGGCACGGACCTGATGCTCAACCAGGCGATCGTGCACCGGGACCGCAGCGGCCGGTCGATCGCCGCGGACGGCCTGACGGTCGGCCAGGACTTACAGGCCGAGCTGCTGGAGTCGCACGGCGAGCTGAGCCTGCGCGCCGCCACCATCGGCGTCTCCCTGAGCCTGCGCGGCGCCCGCCTGGCCAACCCCTACGAGCGGCTCGCCCTGAACGCCCCGCAGCTGACCGTCGAGCGCAGCCTGTATCTGACCCCGGCGGGTGTAGGTGCCCAGGCGATGAGCGGGATGACCCCGGCGCGCGGGACGCGGATACAGCGGTTCGCGTGCGAGGGCGGGATCCGGCTGGACGACGGGCGGTTCGGTGACGCGGTCGACTTCGAGCGGGCCAGATTCACCCTCACCGACGACCAGGAGCTGTCGCTGCGCCGGGTGCAGACGCCGGAGCTGCGGTTCCTCGGCGAGCGTCCCGCGCGCGGGCGTGTGGTGCTGTCGGGGGCGAAGATCGTCAACCTGATGGACCGGGCGGACGCCTGGCCCGGCCCGGGGCGGCTGCACATGGGCGGCTTCTCCTACGAGAACCTCGTGCCGCGCGGTCCCTTCCCGCTGGCCGAGCGGCTGGACTGGGTGGCGGCGGCGACCGCCGAGTACAACCCGGAGCCGTACGAGCGGCTCGCGGCCGTGCTGCGGGCCGGCGGGGAGGACGAGGACGCCCGCGAGGTGCTGCTCGCCAAGCAGCGCAGGCACCGGGAGAGCCTGCCGCCGGCCGCCAAGCTGTGGGGCTACGCGCAGGACTGGACGGTCGCCTACGGGTACCGGCCGGCCCGGGCCGCGGTGTGGATGGCGGTGCTGTGGGCGGCGGGCTCGCTCGCCTTCGCACAGGCCGGGCACCCGCCGCTGAAGCGCGGTGAGCATCCGGAGTGGAACCCCACGCTGTTCACGCTGGATCTGCTGCTGCCGGTCATCGACCTCGGCCAGGTGGGCTTCTGGCAGCTGCGCGGTGGCTGGCAGTGGCTGGCGGCGGCCATGATCCTGCTGGGCTGGGTCCTGGCTACGACGGTGGCGGCGGGGGCGACGCGGTTGCTGCGGCGCAACTAGTTTTGCCGCTGTGAGGCAGTTGTTGAGTGGTCACGCTTTTACCCTCTCTTGACTCTTCGGCGTACAACTTTCCGCGATTTCACCGAACGATCTGGCGCCGCTGCGACCAGCGGACTTTCAATGGTCGGCACCATGGCAATACAGCTGCCGTTCATCCGCGCGAGCCGGATGACAAGGACCGCCTCCCACCTCGCCGGCGGACCGCGCACCGACGACGAGGTGCTGCTCGACGCGCCCGACGCGCGGCTCAGCCCGGCGCTGGTCGCGGCCGCCCGCGACGACCACGGACCGGCTGCCTGGCTGCTCCGCGCCACCCGGACCGCGGCCGAGTGGGAGCGGCGCGACCGGTACATCACCCGGCTGGCCGCCTTCGCCCGCTCGCGCCCCGACTGGCTGGACGCCTGGCTCGCCACCGCCCCGCAGGACCCGGACGCGCTGCTGCTCAAGGCCCAGCTGGCGGTGGACCGTGCCTGGCAGTCACCGGCCCGGGCCGAGGCGCTGCGCGAGGTGAGCCCGCTGATCACGGCCGCCGCCCGGGCCGACCACGGCGACCCCGTGCCCTGGCGGCTCGCGCTGGACCACGCGCGCGGCGCCCAGGCCGGACACACCTACTTCGAGGAACTGTGGGCGGCGGCCGTCCGCCGCGCCCCGCACCACTACGGCTGTCACGAGTCGGCCCTGCGCTATCTGGCCGCGTCCTGGCACGGATCGCACCAGGAGTGCTTCGACTTCGCCGACCGGGCCGCGCAGGACGCGCCCGCCGACGCGCTCGTCCAGGCGCTCCCGCTGCGGGCCGCCTTCGGCTACCTCACCGACGACTGCGGGCCCGAGCTGCCCCGCGAACGGCTGCACGCGGCCGCCGACCGGGCGATCGCGCTGTCCCCGCGACTGCCGGCGGCCGACCCCTGGCCGGCCCGGATGCGGAACCTGCTCGTCTTCGTCCTGGTGCGCCTGGAGCGCTGGCCGGACGCCCAGGAACAGCTGCGCCTGAACGGTCCGTACGCCACCTCGTTCCCCTGGGACCAGGTCTCGGACGACCCGCTCGGGCACTTCCTGCGGGTACGCGAGGACATCCTGGCCGGAGCGGCCGGCCGGCCGCCCGAGCATCCACGGAGTGAACGGGGCGGACGCGTCCGCTCCCGCGACCATTAGGCTTTTGCGTCGTGACCACCGTCCGGCTCCCCCTCTTCCCCCTGAACTCGGTGCTGTTCCCGGGGCTCGTGCTCCCGCTCAACGTCTTCGAGGAGCGGTATCGCGCCATGATGCGCGAACTGCTGAAGACGCCCGAGGACGAGCCGCGCCGGTTCGCCGTCGTGGCGATCCGCGACGGCCACGAGGTGGCCGCGAGCGCGCCCGGCATGCCCGACCCCACGTCCCTGCCCGAGCGGGGGCCCGCCGCCGGCTTCGGCACGGACCCGGTCAAGGCGTTCCACAAGGTGGGCTGTATCGCGGACGCGGCGACGATCCGGGAGCGGACCGACGGCTCCTTCGAGGTGCTGGCGACCGGCACGACCCGGGTGCGGCTGGTCTCGGTGGAGGCGTCGGGTCCCTTCCTGACGGCCGAGCTGGAGACCCTGCCGGAGGAACCCGGCGACGAGGCGGCGCCGTTGGCCGAGGGAGTGCTGCGGTCGTTCCGCCAGTACCAGAAGCGACTGGCGGGCGCGCGGGAACGGTCGCTGACGACCGGCGCCGACCTGCCCGACGAGCCAGGCGTGGTGTCCTACCTGGTGGCCGCGGCGATGATGCTGGACACGCCCACCAAGCAGCGCCTGCTCCAGGCGCCCGACACCGCCTCCCGCCTGCGCGACGAGCTGAAACTCCTTCGCTCCGAGACGTCCATCATCCGTAATCTGCCGTCGTTGCCGGCGTCGGAACTGACGCGCGGCCCGACGAGTCTCAACTGAAGCGGACCGGCGATGGCGAAGAAGTCGAAGAAGCAGCACCAGCCGGGCGGTACGCCCGCGACGGTCGCCCTCACGGCGGCGGGCGTGGAGTTCACGGTCCACTCCTACGACCACGACCCCTCCCACCCCTCCTACGGCGAGGAGGCGGCCGAGGCGATGGGCGTCTCCCCGGACCGCGTCTTCAAGACCCTGGTGGCCGACATCGACGGTGCTCTGACGGTCGCGGTGGTCCCGGTGGCGGGCCAACTGGACCTGAAGGCCCTGGCAGCGGCGGTGGGCGGCAAACGCGCGACGATGGCCGACCCCACGCTGGCGGAGCGCACGACGGGCTATGTCAGGGGCGGAATCTCGCCGCTGGGCCAGCGAAAGAGGCTCCCGACGGTGCTCGATGCCTCGGCTTCAGCGCACTCGACGATCTGCGTCTCGGCGGGCCGGAGGGGTTTGGAGGTGGAGCTGTCCCCGGAGGACTTGCAGAAGCTGACGGGGGCGGCACTGGCCCCGATCGGACGCCCTTAGCTGCCTGGTTCCGCGCAGCTGCGGGCAGTCGTGCCGCTGGGGCGGCACCCGTCCCAAAGAGAGCGGCACCCGTCCCAAAGAGAGCGGCACCCGTCCCAAAGAGAGCGGCACCCCGCTGCGCCGGGCTGCGCACCCACCCGCCCTCAGCCGAAGCGCCGGGCACCTATGCGGCAGGCGGTGCCTCATAAGGCCCGTACCCGAACTCCGGCTCCGGATCGCGAGGCCCGAACAACGCCGTCAGCCCGAGATGCAACACCAACGCAGCGAGCGGCCAGGCCAGCAACGCCCCCTTGGCCCCCAACTTCAACGGCGCGGAGAACGCCACTCCCCGCCCCACTTCCCTCGCATGCGCGACCACATCCTCCGCAGGCCCGAGCCACACCCCGACCCGCCAGGCCAGCACCGCCCCGAGCAGCCCCCCGACGGCCATCCCCACCACCAGCGGCACACCCCCACGCCGCCGCAGCAGGAACACGACCAGGGCGCTGACGACCCCGAAGGCCAGCCCGAGCAGCGTGAACGTGCCGTCGACCCCGACGGCCTGCTCCCCCTCGGTGTCCTTGAGGTAGACGACCCAGTTCCCCTCGACCACGTCGCCGACCAGCGGCACGTGCGGCGCGAGCCACCACCACAGCACACCCAGCAGCACCCCGCCGAGCGCCACCGCCACGGCGACCACACCGGCCTCGCGTACTTCCGTCTTCATCCCGGGCCCGTCATCCTGCCCGTACCAGCCGTGCCCGGCGTACTCGGCCTGAGACCCTGGCGCCACGGGCCCGGCGGCCGGCGGCTGCCACGCATCCTGGGCGGAACGTTCATGTGGCGGCGGTGGCGGATTCAGTGGTGCGGTCACCCTGCCATCGTGCCAGGCCCGCCTGTGCCCCGCGTCACCGGACGATCCCTCCCCGCTCACCGGACGGCCGCCCGGCGGTAGGCCCAGGTCGCCACGGCCAGCGAGACGACGCCCACGAACGCGCACACGGCGAGGTCTCCGAGCACGAAGGCCCAGTCGGGATGGGGCCCGAACGTCCGCGCGAAGGCCTCCACCCCGTACGTCGACGGCAGCAGATCCCGCGTGAAGCGCACGGCCTCGGGCATCCGCTCGGCCGGCAGCACGCCCAGCAGCAGCGCCGCCGACATGCCCAACTGCCCGAGCAGCGTGGCCAGCTCGGGCCGGGGCGCGAGCAGCCCGAGCGCCGCCCCCAGCCCGGCGAGCGCGGCACCCGCCAGCGGGATCACGGCCACGAGGATCCACAGATGGGACAGTGGCAGCCCGAACAGCACACAGCCGAACACCGCCGTCACGACGGTCCCCGGCACGGTGAACGACGCGTACGCGCCCGCCGCGCCCAGCACGACCGCCGCCGGCGGCACCGGCAGGGTCGCGTAGTGGTCGAGTCCGCCGCTGGCCCGCAGCTGCCCGAAGTACTGCGCGAGGAGGTTCAGCGCGACGAAGGCGACCACGAGGACGGACGACCCGGCGACGACGGCCTGCGCCTCGGCCCCGTCGTCCACGACCCCGCGCATCAGGACCATGATCCCGATCGACTGGAACGTCGCCACGAACAGCAGCGGGATCCGCGCGACCCGCGCCCGGGACAGCTGTGCCCGGTACACGGCCGCCAGCGACGGCCACAGCCGCGCCCGAGGTCCGAGCTCGGCCGCGCACGCGGCGGGCTCCTCCACGGCCAGGGCACCGCCCGGCAGGACATCGGCGGGTACGACACTCACGTCGCGCTGCTCCCCTTCGTCGGGTCCACTGCGGCAGTCGCCCTGTTCGGTACGTACACGGCGGCCTGCGTACTCAAGACCGCCGCATTCCGGGCCGTCACGTTCCAGGCCCCCGCACTCAAGGCCTCGGTGCTCCTCACGCCTTCACCAGCCCCTGCTGCACGGCACCGCCCAGGGCCAGGTACACGTCCTCCAGGCTCGGCGTGGCCAGTGTGAAGTCGTCCAGGGCGGCGAAGGCGGCCCCTCCGGTGACGGTGGCGACGACCGCCCGGGCCTCCTCCGGTCCGAGCCGGAGCGTCCACAGGCGGCCCGACTCCACCGCCCGGTCCCGCAGCGCGGCGACCTCCGGGACGTGCAGCGGTGCCGTGTCCCGCCACACCAGGTCGACCCGCACCTCGCCGGCGACCTGCTCCTTGAGCCCGGTCGGCGTGTCGCAGGCGATCACCCGCCCCCGGTCGAGGACGGCCACCCGGTCCAGCACGGTCTCGGCCTCGATGACGTTGTGGGTGACGAGCAGCACGGTCGTCCCGCGCTCGGCCCGCCGCCGGTCGACGGCGGACCACACGGCCCGCCGCGCCACCGGGTCCATGCCGGTGGTCGGCTCGTCGAGCACGAGCAGCGGCCGCTCCCCCACCAGCGCCGCGGCGAAGCACGCCAGGCGCCGCTGGCCCCCGGAGAGCTTCTTCAGCGGCCGCCCGGCGAGCGGCGCGAGCCCCAGCTCGTCGAGGACGTCGTCCCGCTCGGCCCGCGCCCGCCGTATGTCCAGGCCGCGCAGCCGTCCGGTGGTCTCGGCGGCGAGCGACACGGTCAGCTCGTCGAGGGCGGTCGACTCCTGCCCGAGGTAGGCGAGGATCCGCGCGGCCCGCTCCGGGTGGCGCACGATGTCGTGCCCGAGGATCTCCACGCTGCCGCGGTCGGGCCGCATCAGCCCGGTGAGCTGCCGTACGAGGGTGGACTTGCCGGCGCCGTTCGGCCCGAGCAGGCCGAAGATCTCGCCGCGCCGGATGTCCAGCGTGACGTCGTCCGTGGCCCGGACCTCGGGTGTTCCGGGCGCGCCGCGCCGGCCGCGTACCGCCGGATAGGTCTTGGTCAGCCCGCGCACCGCGCACACGACGTCACCATCGTGCCGAAATGCCTGTGCCGCGCGCTTACTCACAAGGGACGAGACTACGGGGTCGGCGACCCCGGTCCGCTCTCGGGTCGGTCCAGGGCGGGAAATCCGCCGGCAAAGTTCTCAATCGCCGACGGGCGCGTGCTCCACTCCCGTGCGCACGCCGATCTCCTTCCAGAAACCGGCCCGGATGGCGTACCGGTCCCGCTCGTCGATCTGGTCGTCCTTGTGGGCCAGCAGACCGAAGCGGGCGGCGTAGCGCAGCAGCTCCCCGTCGACGCGGTGCGGGATGCGCGGGTACATTCCGGACAGTTTCTGCAGGTGTCCCTGGTCGCCGAGGCGCTCCACCCAGCGCCGGGCGAAGACCTGCCCGACCTCGAAGGGGTCGCCGCCGACGGTGGTGATGTCCTCCTCGCGGTCGGCCCACCGCTGCTCGGCCGTGGTCAGCTGGGCGAGCGTCGGCATCAAGGCGGCCTCGGGGGGCTCGGCCGTGGGCCGGTCGACCCAGCCTTTGTCGGAGGACCAGCGGAGGGTGGCGGAGGCGGGCTGCTGGGCGGCCTGGGTGCCGGGGGCGCGCAGGGCGGCGAGGTCTTTGGGTGTGGGGACGCCTTTGGGGGCGGGCACCCGTTCCTCCGCGCCGTTCTGCCCGGCGTCGGCCGCGGGGTGCTGCGGCTGCGGGGCGGGGCGCTCGGTCGCGGCGGCGAGCGCGGCCTCGGGCAGCGGGGCGGAGAGGATCGCGGCGATCTCGGGCCGGGGCGCGGGCTGCGGGGCGCACACGCCGGTGTGCTCCTTGGCGCGGACGGCCTTGGTGATCCAGGCGCGGTCCAGGACGCGCCGCTCGTCGGCCTCGGCGACCAGGTCCTCGGACTGGTTGTAGTCGCCGTCGGCGGCCTGCACGGCCCAGAGGTGGACGGCGACGCCGTGCTCCTTCGCTGCCATCATGCCGGGCAGCAGATCGCCGTCGCCGGTGACGAGGACGACATCGGAGCAGGCGCGGTTGCGGGCCAGTTCGGTGAGCTCGGCGTGCATCGCCGCGTCCACGCCCTTCTGCGCCCAGCGGCCGTCGCTTCGGGTCAGCGCGCCCAGCCGGACGGTGACCCGGGGCATCACGCGCAGCCTGCGGTGCTCGGGCTGCGGGACGCGGTCGGGGGCGCCGTCGAACCAGTAGATGCGCAGCAGCGGCTGCTGGGTGTCCGACTCGGCGCGTTCGCGCAGCCCCTGGATGAGGGCGGTGTGATCGACGGTGATCCGGGATCGTGAGGGCTCCCCGGCGAGGAGACTCGCCGCTGCCCCCAGCAGATACCCCGCGTCCACCAGGACGATGCAGCGGTCCACACGACTCACCCTCTTCCCGGGAGGTTTGCTTCGGGCTTGCTTCGAGTCTGCCCGACGGCGCGGAGGTTAACGGCCGGAACTCGATCTTCGGCGTGGCGTTTCCGGCATTCCCGCTGCGACCAGCCCTGTCACGCACGGTAATTGTCCGACATGCGATCGTTGTCGGCCTGTGTGAATCTGGTTCCGGCCCTGGCCCCTAGATCCCCCACAGGAGGCATCACCATGGCCAAGAACAAGAACCGTGACCGTAAGCAGCAGCGTCCTACCGAGCGTGGTCAGCGTGCGGACCGCCGTCCCACCGCGGAGGCGGAGCCCCAGCCCGAGGTCGAGGTGACCCCCGGCGACGTGGCGTCCCGCAAGCGCAAGCGGAGCTTTGGTCACAACTGACATCTGTGTGACGGGTGGTGAGACCCGGACACACACCGAGGGGCGTACCCGGTACCAGGTACGCCCCTCTCGCGCGTCAAGAGCCCGCTGCGACTGGGCCCGGGCCCGGCGTCAGCCCGCCAGGCAGGACGGTCCGAGCAGCACCTTCAGGTCTCCGAAGAGCGCCGGATCCGGCTTCACCCGGTGCCGGTCCAGACGCAGCACGGTCGTCTTGGTCGGCCCCTGGAGCCTGATCCGGACCTCGCTGTCGCCCTTGTGGTGGCTGAGGACCTCGCCGAGACGGCTGACCAGCGGCGGGGTGACCCGGGTGGCCGGGATGGTCAGCACGACGGGCGCGTTGGTGCCCGCGTTCGACAGGTCGGGGACCTGCAACTCCATCGCGACCAGCCGCGGCACGTCCTCGCGCTTGTCGAGGCGGCCCTTGACGAACACCACGGCGTCCTCGACGAGTTGGGTCGAGACGAGCTGGTAGGTCGCCGGGAAGAACATGCACTCGATCGAGCCGGCGAGGTCCTCGACGGTGGCGATGGCCCAGGCGTTGCCCTGCTTGGTCATCTTGCGCTGGAGGCCGGAGATGATGCCGCCGATGGTGACGACCGCGCCGTCCGCGTGCTCACCACCGGTCAGCTGGGAGATGCCCGCGTCGGCCTTGTCGGACAGGATGTGCTCCAGGCCGAACAGCGGGTGGTCGGAGACGTACAGACCGAGCATCTCCCGCTCCTGGGCGAGCAGATAGGTCTTGTCCCACTCCTCGGTGGTGAACTCCACGTCGAGCCCGAAGCCCGGCTCGTCGCTCTGCTCCTCCCCCATGCCGCCGAAGAGGTCGAACTGCCCCTCGGCCTCCTTGCGCTTGACCGCGACCACGTTGTCGATCATCGGTTCGTACTGCGCGGTCAGGCCCTTGCGAGTGTGGCCCATGGCGTCGAAGGCGCCGGCCTTGATCAGCGATTCGGTGGTGCGCTTGTTGCAGACCACCGCCTCCACCTTGTCGAGGTAGTCCGGGAACGAGGTGTACTTCCCCTTGGCCTTGCGGCACCGGATGATCGACTCGACCACGTTCGTACCGACGTTGCGGACGGCGGAGAGGCCGAAGAGGATCACGTCGTCGCCCTGGGCGGCGAAGTTGGACATCGACTCGTTGACGTCCGGCGGGAGCACCTTGATGCCCATGCGGCGGCACTCGTTGAGGTAGACGGCCGACTTGTCCTTGTCGTCCTTCACGGACGTGAGGAGCGCGGCCATGTACTCGGCGGGGTGGTTCGCCTTGAGGTACGCGGTCCAGTACGAGACGAGTCCGTACGCGGCGGAGTGCGCCTTGTTGAACGCGTAGCCGGCGAAGGGGACCAGCACGTCCCACAGCGCCTGGATGGCTTCGTCGCTGTAGCCCTTCTTACGGGCGCCCTCCTGGAACAGCACGAAGTTCTTCGCCAGTTCCTCGGGCTTCTTCTTGCCCATCACGCGGCGGAGGATGTCGGCCTCGCCGAGCGAGTAACCGGCGATGATCTGGGCGGCCTTCTGCACCTGCTCCTGGTAGACGATCAGGCCGTGGGTGACGTCCAGGACCTCCCTGAGCGGCTCCTCCAGCTCGGGGTGGATCGGCGTGATCTCCTGCTGCCCGTTCTTGCGCAGCGCGTAGTTCGTGTGGGAGTTCATGCCCATCGGGCCCGGGCGGTACAGGGCCGACACGGCGGAGATGTCTTCGAAGTTGTCCGGCTTCATCAGCCGGAGCAGGGAGCGCATGGGGCCGCCGTCGAACTGGAAGACGCCGAGGGTGTCGCCGCGCTGGAGCAGTTCGAAGGTCGTGGGGTCGTCGAGCGGGAGGCTCAGGAGATCGATGTCGATCCCCTTGTTGGACTTCACCATCTTGACGGCGTCGTCCATGATCGTCAGGTTGCGCAGGCCGAGGAAGTCCATCTTCAGCAGGCCGAGCGACTCACAGCTCGGGTAGTCCCACTGCGTGATGGTCACGCCGTCGGTGTGCCTGACCCAGACCGGGACGTGGTCGGTGATCGTCTCGCTGGACATGATCACGCCGGCGGCGTGCACACCCATCTGCCGGACCAGGCCCTCGACGCCCTTGGCGGTGTCGATGACCTTCTTCACGTCCGGCTCGTTCTCGTACATCGCCCGGATCTCGCCCGCCTCCGAGTAGCGGGGGTGCTCGGGGTTGGTGATGCCGTCGAGGTTGATGCCCTTGCCGAGGACGTCGGCGGGCATGGCCTTGGTGAGGCGGTCGCCCATCGCGTACGGGTAGCCCAGCACGCGCGCGGAGTCCTTGATCGCGTTCTTGGCCTTGATGGTGCCGTACGTGCCGATCATGGCGACCTTGTCGGCGCCGTACTTCTCCGTCACGTACCGGATCACCTCGACGCGCCGGCGCTCGTCGAAGTCGATGTCGACATCGGGCATGGAGATGCGCTCGGGGTTGAGGAACCGCTCGAAGATCAGGCCGTGCGGGATGGGGTCGAGGTCGGTGATGCCGAGGGCGTAGGCGACGATCGAGCCGGCCGCGGAGCCTCGGCCGGGGCCGACCGCGATGCCCTGCTTCTTGGCCCACATGATGAAGTCGGCGACCACGAGGAAGTAGCCCGGGAAGCCCATCGAGATGATGGTGTCCATCTCGTACTCGACCTGCTTCATGCGGTCGTCCGGGATGCCGTCCGGGAAGCGGCGGTGCATGCCGCGCAGGGTCTCCTCGCGGAACCAGCTGACCTCCGTGTACCCCTCCGGGATGTCGAACTTGGGCATCAGGTCGCGCTTTTGGAACATGTCCGTGGTGTCGACCATCTCGGCGATCAGCCGCGTGTTGGCGCAGCCTTCCTGCCAGGCGTCCGAGGAGTCGATGGCGTACATCTCGTCGGTGGACTTCAGGTAGTAGCCGGTGCCGTCGAACCTGAAGCGGTCGGGGTCGGAGAGGTTCTTGCCGGTCTGGATGCACAGCAGGGCGTCGTGGGCGCTCGCCTCGTGCGAGTAGGTGTAATGCGAGTCGTTGGTGACCAGCGGGGGGATGCCGAGCTTCTTGGCGATCTCCAGAAGGCCGTCGCGGACCCGGCGCTCGATCTCGATGCCGTGGTCCATCAACTCCAGGAAGTAGCGGTCCTTGCCGAAGATGTCCTGGTAGTCGGCGGCGGCCTTGAGGGCCTCGTCGAAGTGGCCGAGGCGCAGCCGGGTCTGGACCTCGCCGGAGGGGCAGCCGGTGGAGGCGACGATGCCCTCGGACCACTGGGCGATGGTCTCCTTGTCCATCCGGGGCCACTTCTGGAGCCAGCCCTCGGCGTACGCGTCGGAGGAGAGCCGGAAGAGGTTGTGCAGGCCGGTCTTGTTCACGGCCCACATCGTCTTGTGGGTGTAACCACCGGAGCCGGAGACGTCGTCCCGCTTCTGGTGCGGCTGGCCCCACTGGATCTTGCGCTTGTTGCGGCGCGACTCGGGCGCGACATACGCCTCGATGCCGATGATCGGGGTGACGCCGGCCTTCTGCGCGGAGTGGAAGAAGTCGTACGCCCCGTGGAGGTTGCCGTGGTCGGACATGGCGATGTGCGTCATGCCCATCTCGTTGCACGCGTTGAACATGTCCTTCAGCCGCGCGGCACCGTCCAGCAGCGAGTACTGGGTGTGGACGTGCAGGTGCGTGAACGGCGGCTTTGACACGGCTGCGGCCTCCAGGGAAAACATACGTCGAATGGGGTCCGGCAGGCTGCGGACAGTCTGGGGGACAGCGTCGAAGTCTATGCCTCGCCACTGACACCCGGGGGCCCGACCCGCGTACCTTCGTGCGGGGCTCGCGGGCACTCCCGCGGACCACCGCACGTTAGGCAGAGGGCGGATCCGCCGTCCCCAGACGCATGCACCAGGAGGCACCCAGCGATGTCGTTCCCGCAGCTCGACGACGAGCACCGCGGTGAGGAAATTCTCGCCGTCTTCGACACCGCCTTCGGCGAACTCCTGGCCGCCGACCCGGCCGCGTTCCGCGTGAAGTTCCGGAAGATGGCGGCCTCGGCCTTCGCCTTCTACCGGGGCACGGCGTGCCTCTTCTACCACGACCTGGGGCAGGAGAAGCGGGGCGGGCCGTTCCTGGACGAGCGCACCTCGCGCGTGTGGATCCACGGCGACCTGCACGCGGAGAACTTCGGCACGTACATGGACGCCAACGGCCGCCTGATCTTCAACGTCAACGACTTCGACGAGGCCTACGTCGGCCCCTTCACCTGGGACCTGAAGCGCTTCGCCGCCTCCATCGCCCTCATCGGGTACGCGAAGGCGCTCAGCGACGAGCAGATCTCCGAGCTGGTGACGATCTACGCGGTCGCCTACCGCGAGCGGATCCACGCCCTGGCCACGGGCGCCAAGAGCGACGAGGTGCCGCCGTTCACGCTGGACACCGCGCAGGGCCCGCTGCTGGACGCGCTGCGTGACGCCCGGTCGCTGACCCGTTTCGGGCTGCTGGAGTCGATGACGGAGATCCGCGACTTCGAGCGCCGCTTCGCGCCGGGCGGCGGCTCGGTGGAGCTGGACGCGGCCACGCGCTACAAGGTGCTCGCCGCCTTCGACGGCTACCTGGAGACGCTCCCGGACAGCTCGCTGGCCCGCCCCGACTCCTACCGCGTGAAGGACGTCGTCGGCCGGCGCGGCATCGGCATCGGCTCGGCGGGGCTGCCGTCGTACAACATCCTTCTGGAGGGCCACAGCGACGCCCTGGAGAACGATGTGGTGATCTACATCAAGCAGGCCCAGACCCCGGCCGTCTCCCGGCACGTCACGGACCAGGCGATCCGCGACTACTTCCAGCACGAGGGGCACCGCACGGTCATCTCACAGCGCGCCCTCCAGGCGCACGCCGACCCGTGGCTGGGCTGGACCGAGCTGGACGGCGCGGGCCAGCTGGTCGCGGAGGTCTCGCCGTACGCGGTGGATCTCGACTGGGGCGACATCGACGACGCGGAGGAGATCGCCCAGGTGGTGGCCGACCTCGGCCGGGCCACGGCCACGATGCACTCGGCGGCGGACGACCAGTCCGGTGAGTCCCTGGTGCCCTTCTCCACGGAGCGGGCCATCGACGCGGCGATCGCGGCCGACGAGGAGGGCTTCGCGCCGCTGCTGACCGACTTCGCACACAGCTACGGCGCACGCGCGCGTGCCGACCACCAGACCTTCGTGGACCTGTTCCGCAACGGCCGGATCCCGGGGCTGTAAGGCCCCCTGGGCCGGGGCTTTGTCCGGCCGCTCTCTCACAGGCATCCTTTAGGGGTCCCTTACAGGCCCCCGTGACAGACTCTCCTCTCGCTATGGACATATCCGGGATCCAGCTCAGAGCCGTACGCGCGGCGCTGTTCACGGCAGTGGTCGTGACGCTCAGCACCGCGTCGCACGTGCTGCTGTCCCGGGTCCCGCTCCCGATGGGCACGGTGGCCGCGGTCGCCGCCGCCGTGTTCGTGATCGCGTACGCCCTGGCGGGCCGCGAGCGCTCCTTCGGGCGGATCGCGGCCCTGCTGATCCCGCTGGAACTGGCCGCCGACACGGTGTTCACCTCCGGACAGCACGCCTGTTACGGCCGATCGGGCGGCCCGGTCGCCGGACCTCTGCGGTCGGTCGGCCTGGACGTGCTGTGCGGGGGCGGCGAGGTCGGCACGCCGCTGGCCCGGATGGCCGGGGCCACCGGTACCGACCGGCTCTCGGCCGTGGTCGCGCATGCCGACCCGGCCACCGCCTGGCTGCTGCTCGGCGCGCACGTCGGCGTGGGACTGGCCGCCGCCGTCTGGCTGCGCCGGGGCGAGCGGGCCCTGGCCCAGCTGCTGCGGGCGGTGGCGGCGAGCACGTTCCGGCCGTTGCTGCTGGCGGTCGCCGCCGTGACGGTGGCCCGGGACCCGGCCGGGCCCAGGCTGCCGTCGCGGGCCGCCGACCGCACGCCCACCGCCCGCGACCGGATCCTCGCCCGCTCCCTGGGACGACGTGGACCGCCGTGCTCGCCCGCCTTCGCGTGAGGCACCTTTCGAGCACCGCCAGTCCCCCTTACGTATTCCGCACACGAACTGTGCGCGTCCCCGACGGAGAACACCACCATGAGCAAGCGGAACAGCCAGGCGGCGAAGACGGCGGCCCGTGAGCGGCTGCGCATCGAGCGCGAGCGCGAGGCCAAGCGGGCGAAGGCCAAGCGGCAGATCATCGTCGCCGCCTCCATAGTCGGCGTCCTGGCGATAGCCGGCGGCATCGGCTACGCGGTCGTCCAGGCCAACAAGCCCACGTACTGGGAGGGCCAGAAGGACGCCAAGGTCGTCGCCCCGGCCAACACCACGGGCAGCAAGGGCACCACGGTCGTCATCGGCAAGGACTCGGCCAAGAAGACCCTGAAGATCTACGAGGACCCGCGCTGCCCCGTGTGCGCCCAGTTCGAGCAGACCGTCGGTCCGACCGTGAAGAAGGACATCGACGACGGCAAGTACAAGATGCAGTTCATCGGCGCGACCTTCATCGACAACAACGACAACGGCGAGGGCTCCAAGAACGCGCTGAGCGCCCTGGGTGCCGCGCTGAACGTCAGCCCCGAGGCGTTCCTCGACTACAAGGCCGCGCTGTACTCGGCGAAGTACCACCCCGAGGAGACGACCGACGAGTTCAAGAAGGACAGCTACCTCATCAAGGTCGCCGACACCGTCCCCGCGCTGAAGAACAACAAGAAGTTCCAGGACGCGGTCGAGAAGGGCACCTACGACGCCTGGGCGATGGCCATGTCGAAGACCTTCGACGACAACAAGGACGGTGTGAAGGGCACCCCGGGCTTCGTCATGGACGGCAAGCAGCTCACCGCCGACAAGCAGGGCACGCCGCTGATGACGGTGGCCGACTTCAACCGGGTGGTGGGCGAGGCCCTCAAGAAGTGACGGCGGGGCCGGGACCGGTCACTGCGTGAAGAGCGGGCGAACTTCGGGAGTTCGCCCGCTCTGGTGCATACCGATCAGTAACCTGATCGTCCGTGACCAGTCGATACAGATCATCGAAGCCGTCAGAGGACCTCAACTCCCTCACCCCGCGCCGCCGTACGGTCGTCAAGGCCGCGGCGGCGACCGCTGTCCTGGCCGGACCGCTGGCAGCGACCCTGCCCGCGCGCGCCGTCGACCAGGCTCCCGCCTTCCTGCACGGCGTCGCCTCCGGTGACCCGCTGCCGGACGGCGTCCTGCTGTGGACCCGCGTGACGCCCGTCCCGGAGGCGATACCCGGCTCAGGGCTCGGCCCGGACACCGAGGTGAGCTGGATCGTCGCCAGGGACAAGGCGTTCAGCACCGTCGTCGCCAAGGGCTCCACCACCGCGACGGCCGCCTCCGACCACACCGTGAAGGCCGACATCCGCGGCCTGGAGCCGGGCACGGACTACTGGTTCCGCTTCTCCGCCGGGGGCACCGACTCCCCCGCCGCCCGCACCCGCACCGCCCCGGCGGCCGACGCGGCCGTCACCAACCTCCGCTTCGGCGTGGTCTCCTGCGCCAACTGGGAGGCCGGCTACTTCTCCTCGTACCGCCATCTCGCGGCCCGCGGCGACCTGGACGCCTGGCTGCACCTCGGCGACTACGTCTACGAGTACGGCACCGGCGAGTACGGCACCCGCGGCACGGTCGTCCGCCCGCACGCCCCGGCCCACGAGATCGTCACCCTCGCCGACTACCGCGTCCGGCACGCGCGGTACAAGACCGACCCGGACCTCCAGGCGCTGCACGCGGCGGCCCCGGTCGTGGCGATCTGGGACGACCACGAGTTCGCCAACGACGCCTGGTCGGGCGGCGCCGAGAACCACACGGAGGGCGCCGAGGGCGCCTGGTCCGCCCGCCAGGCCGCCGCCAAGCAGGCCTACTTCGAGTGGATGCCGGTGCGACCGGCGATCGCGGGCACCACCTACCGCCGCCTGCGCTTCGGCAAGCTGGCCGACCTGTCGCTGCTGGACCTGCGCTCCTTACGCTCACAGCAGGTCAAGGTCGGAGGCGGCGAGGTCGACGACCCGGACCGCACGCTCACCGGCCGCGCCCAACTGGACTGGCTGAAGGCGGGCCTGAAAGCGTCCGACACCACCTGGCGGCTGGTCGGCAACTCGGTGATGGTCTCGCCGTTCGCCATCGGATCGCTCTCCGCCGATCTGCTGAAGCCGCTGGCCAAGCTGCTGGGCCTGCCGCAGGAGGGCCTCGCTCTCAACACCGACCAGTGGGACGGCTACACCGACGACCGCCGCGAGATCCTGGCGCACCTGCGGTCCAACGCCATCCGCAACACCGTCTTCCTCACCGGCGACATCCACATGGCGTGGGCCAACGACGTGCCCGTGGACGCCGGTACGTACCCGCTGTCCCCGTCGGCCGCCACGGAGTTCGTCGTCACCTCGGTCACCTCCGACAACCTCGACGACATCGTCAAGGTCCCCCAGGGCACGGTCTCCGCGGTCGCCTCACCCGTCATCCGCGCCGCCAACCGGCACGTCCACTGGGTCGACACCGACCGCCACGGCTACGGCGTCCTCGACATCACGGCCGAGCGGGCGCAGATGGACTACTACGTCCTGTCCGACCGCACGAAGCGTGACGCGACCGCCACGTGGGCCCGCTCGTACCGCACGCGCAGCGGCACGCAGAAGATCGAGCGCGTCCACGCCCCGATCTGAAGCCGGCCCTACAGGCTGTCGAGGAAGCCGAGGGCCACCCGCCAGGTGGCCTCGGCTGCCTCCTCGTCGTAGTCGGGCAGGTCGGGGTCGGTGTAGAGATGGCCGGCCCCGGCGTACCGGTACACCTCGACGTCGGCGCCGGTCCGGCCCATCTGGAGGTACCAGGCGCTGAGCCAGTCGTCCGTCTCGAACGGGTCGGGCTCCGCCACGTGCAGCTGGACCGGCAGCTCGTCCACCGTGACGCCCGGCGCGATGTCCGACGTGCCGTGCAGGAGCAGCAGCCCGCGCGCCTTGTCGTCGCCGAGGGCGAGGGTCTGCGCGATGGAGGCGCCGAGCGAGAACCCCGCGTACACCAGCCCTCTCTCGGAGTAGGGCGCGGCGGCCAGCACGGCCCGCTTCAGCAGCTCCTCCTTGCCGATCTTCTCCTTGTGCTCCATGCCCTCTTCGACCGAGTCGAACGTGCGCCCCTCGAAGAGGTCGGGCGTCCACACCTCGTGTCCGGCCGCGCGCAGCCGGTCGGCGGCCTGGAGCACCGCGGGCCGCAGCCCATGGGTCGAGTGAAAGAGCATGATGTTCATGAGGCCATGGTGCCAGCCGGGTGTGACAACTCCGGATCACGGCACTACCCACGCCCGGGCCGAACTCACATGTTCATGCACCCCGCGAGCCGGTTAGGTTCGGAGGCATGGAGAACCTGCTACGACCGCTGATCGTGGTCGGTGGCTCGGTCGTGCTCACGCTGGTGATCGGCTGGGCCACCGACTTCCTGCTGCGCAAGGCCGACGAACGGCACCACGAGACCCCGCTGTGGGGGCTGCTCCGCCGCGGGCGCATCCCCTACCAGCTCCTGCTGTGCGCGGCCCTGCTGCGAGGATCGTACGACGAGGCGCAACTGCTGCAGAGCCGCGACGAGGGCGTCGGCCGGACGCTGACCCTGGTACTGATCGGGTCGGCCGCCTGGCTGGTGATCCGTATCGCGTCGGCGATCGTCGAGACGTCCTACACCCGGTACGCCCATGCCCGGGCCCACCGCGACCCGGCCAGGGTCCGCCGGGTGCGCACCCAGGTGACGCTGATCATGCGGGTGGTGTCCGCGATCGTCGGCGTGGTGGCCGCGGCGAGCATGCTGCTGACGTTCCCGGCGTTCCGCGCGGCGGGTGCCTCCCTGCTGGCCTCGGCCGGCATCCTCGGCATCGTCGCCGGTGTCGCCGCCCAGTCCACGCTGAGCAACATGTTCGCCGGGTTCCAGATCGCCTTCGGCGACATGGTGCGCATCGGGGACACCGTCGTCGTGGACGGCGAGTGGGGCACGGTCGAGGAGATCACGCTGACGTTCCTGACCGTGCGCACCTGGGACGAGCGGCGGATCACGATGCCGGTGTCGTACTTCACGTCCAAGCCGTTCGAGAACTGGTCGCGCGGCACGCCGCAGATGACCGGCACCGTCTTCTGGCACGTCGACCACACGGCGCCCGTGGACGCGATGCGCGAGAAGCTCCGCGACATCCTGCGCGAGTGCCCGGCCTGGGACGGCCGCGCCTATGACCTGTCCGTGACGGACACCACGCCGAACACCCTGCAGGTGCGGGCCCTGGTGACCGCCAAGGACGCGGACGACATCTGGACGGCGCGGGTCACGGTCCGCGAGCAGATGGTCCGCTGGCTGGCCGACGAGCACCCGTACGCCCTGCCCCGGGTCAACACGGCGGACGCGATCCTGCCACCGTCCCAGAGCCAGAACGGCCACCGCCCGTCCCAGGACGGCGTTCCGTACCAGCAGCGCCGCTTCCACGGTGCGAGCCGGACGGAGCGCTGACGGCACGGGCCGGCGTCCGGTCACCGAGCAGCGCCCCCGGCGGGGCAAGACGGACGAGGAGCCCGCGTCCGCGCCTCGGATCCGCCGCCGCGCCGAAGACCCCTCGACCGGCGGCCGGCGAGGCGGAACCCGGCCCGACCCACAGCCACCCTGCCGACACAGAGCCGCCCCTTCCAGCCCCCGTCGGGGGAGGGCGGAGTCCCGGTCGCCGGCGCACCGACCGCACAACAGGAGGGCTCCCCGCAGCCACGGGCAGCCCTCCTGTGTCGGCCGGGTCAGTGACCGCGCTCGGCGCCGCCGTTGACCTGGATGATCTGGGACGTGACGTGCCCGGCACCGGGAGAGGCGAGCCAGTGCAGGGTCTCGGCGACGTCCCCGGGCGTCCCGGCCCGCCCGTTCGAGGTCTCGCCGATGAGCCGCGCCCGCCGCTCCTCGGCCATCGCGTCCCCGAAGAACTCGGTGTCCTCGATGTAGCCGGGCGCGACCACGTTCACGGTGATGCCGCGCGGCCCCAGCTCCCGGGCCAGATCATGGGCGTACGGATGCAGCCCCGCCTTGGCCGCCGCGTACGCCCCGCTCCCGGACCCCCGGTAGGCGGCGATGGAGCTGAGGAACAGCACCCGCCCACCGGGCTCGGCGAGCCTCGGCTTCAGAGCCTCGGTGAGCAGGACGGCGGTCAGCGTGTTGAGCCGGAAGTTCACGGTCCACGTATGGGCGACGGCCTCGAGCGGATCGTCGCTCGCGGCATCCGGTTCGAGCAGCCCGCTGCCGCCGGCGCTGTGCACGAGCACGTCCACGGCCCCGAACTCCCGCTCCACGAAGCCGGCGACGCCCCGCACGTCCTCGGGCTCGGCGAGATCCGCCGCACAGGTCAGCGCGCCGGGCACCTCGGCCTTCTCCAGCACCTCGGCCCGCCGCCCGAGCAGCAGCACCCGATCCCCGCCCGCGGCGAACACCCGAGCCGCCGCGAGCCCAATCCCCGTACCTCCACCACTGATTACTACGTTTCGTGCCATGCGAACGACCCTACGACGCCCCGGCCGCCCACCGTCAAACGTCAACCGCGGCGGGGCCGCGGGCAGACGCGCGTGGGCGGCTCACCGCAGACTACGCACGTCGAGATGCCGCAGCACCCGGTCCACCACCTCGGGATCCGCACCCGGCTCACTCCGCGCCGCCAGCACCTCGTGCCGCGCCGCGCTCAGCATCTCCTGCTGGATCCGCCGCACCCGCTTCACCCGCCGCGCTCCCTCCCGGTACGCCTCCCGCCGCTCGTCCTCCGCCAGTGCGGGGCTGATCCGCACCCCGATGTCGTAGGCCCGCCGCATCATCTGCTCGGACAGCTCCTCCGGCAGCTCCTCGGCCTCCTCGATCTCCCGGAGCCTGCGCTTGGCCGCCTTGGACGCCCGGAGCGCCAGTGCCTTCGCGAACTCCTTCTCGACATCCGTGTCGGCCCGTACGCCCAGCCACCGCACCAGCCACGGCAACGTCAGCCCCTGCACCACCAGCGTCGCCATGATCACCCCGAACGCGATGAAGATGATCTCGTCCCGGCTGGGGAACGGCGCCCCCGCGTCGGTCTCCAGCGGAATGGCCAGCACCAGCGCGACCGAGGCCACCCCCCGCATCCCCGACCACCACATCACCACGGTCTCGCGCCAGCTCACCGGGATGTCCTCGTCGTAGTCCCGCCGCGCGTGCAGCCGCTTGGTCAGCCAGGTCGCCGGCAGCAGCCACAACAGCCGTACGAACACGACCACGCAGACGACCACCGCCGCCCACCCGAGCAACTCGCCCCAGCGGCCGGACGCCGTGTGGATCGCGTTGTGCAGCTCCAGCCCGACCAGACCGAAGGCGACGCCGGTGACGAGCGTGTCGACGATGTTCCAGAACGTGTGCCCGGCCAGCCGCGTCATGACGTCGTCGGCGTCGGACCCGTACTCCGCGAGGAACAGCGCGGTGGTGAGCACGGCGAGCACGCCGGACCCGTGCAGTTCTTCGGCCATGACGTACGAGGCGTACGGCACCAGCAGGGTCAGGCCGATCTGCAGGGTCGCGTCCCCGAGCAGTTCCATCAGCTTGTTCGCGCCCCAGCCCAGCGCGAGGCCCACGGCCACCGCCACCACGGCCGACAGCACCAGATCGAGCCCGGCCTTCCAGGGTGAGAACGTCCCGCTGACGGCGGCCGCGATCGCCACGTGGTAGAGGACGATGGCCGTCACGTCGTTGAACAGCCCCTCGCCCTCCAGGATCGACACCAGCCGGCGCGGCAGCCCCAGCTGCCCGGCGACGGCGGTCGCCGCGACCGGGTCCGGCGGCGCGACCAGCGCGCCGAGCGCGAACGCCGCGGCCAGCGGCAGCCCCGGCACGATCGCGTTGGCCGTGGCGGCCACACAGGCCATGGTGACGAACACCAGCGCCACGGCCAGGAGGAAGATCGGTCTCTTGTTCGCCGCGAACTGCCGCCAGGACGTGCGCCGCACCGCGGCGTACAGCAAGGGCGGCAACAGCAGCGGCAGGATCAGGTCCGGCGGGATCTCGACGTTCGGCACGAACTCGAGCAGCGCGAGGACTATGCCCAGGAGCGTCATCAGCACCGGCGCGGGCACACTGAGCCGGTCCCCGACCGGGACGCTGATCACGGCCCCGAGCAGCAACACGAACAACAGGGCCAACTGATCCACGGTCAGCGCTCCGGAAGGTCAAACGTTCACACGACTGACCTCAAGCCTGCCCGCAACTCCCGGGACAAACCGTTTCGGCACCGTTCATCGCGGACTAGAGCGAACGCCGCATCGCCTGGTGCGGAATCCCCGCCTCCAAGTACTCCGGCCCGTACGCCTGGTAGCCGAGCCGCTCGTAGAAGCCCAGCGCGTGCGTCTGGGCATGCAGGTCGGCGGCCGCGAGCCCACGCGCGCGTGCCGCGTCCTCGACGGCCCGCACCAGGGCGGCGCCGACACCGAGCCCGCGCGCGTGGGCGGCCACGGCGAGCCGGCCGAGGGAGCCCACGGACGAGTCGGCTCCGGTCTGCGCCACGGCCGCCTCCCCGAGCAGCAGCCGCCCGGTCCCGAGCGGCACGCCGTCCTCCCGGACCGCCAGCACATGGACGGCCCCCGGGTCGTACGCGTCGTACTCGATGTCCTCCGGCACGCCCTGCTCGCCGACGAACACCTCCTTGCGCACCGCGAAGCACGCCTCACGGTCGGCCGGGTCCTCGGCGACCCGCACCACGTACGACGGCGCCGGTGTCCCGCTCACGCGTACGTCTCCTCCCGGACCTGGTCCAACGCCTTCTGGAGGTCCTCCGGGTACTCGCAGGAGAACTCCGCCCACTGCCCGTCCCCGGGGTGCTCGAAGCCGAGCCGCACCGCGTGCAGCCACTGGCGGGTCAGGCCGAGGCGCTTGGCGAGCGTCGGATCGGCGCCGTACGTCAGGTCGCCGACGCAGGGGTGCCGGTGGGCGGCCATGTGGACGCGGATCTGGTGCGTGCGGCCGGTCTCCAGCTTGACGTCGAGCAGGGACGCCGAGCGGAAGGCCTCGATCAGGTCGTAGTGCGTGACGGACGGCTTGCCCTCGGCCGTGACCGCCCACTTGTAGTCGTGCTGCGGGTGGCGGCCGATGGGGGCGTCGATGGTGCCGCTGGTCGGGTCGGGGTGGCCCTGGACGAGCGTGTGGTAGCGCTTGTCGACCGTGCGCTCCTTGAACTGGCGCTTCAGCGACGTGTACGCGTACTCCGACTTGGCGACGACCATCAGTCCGGACGTGCCGACGTCGAGCCGGTGCACGATGCCCTGGCGCTCCGCGGCCCCGGAGGTCGAGATCCGGTACCCGGCGGCGGCGAGGCCCCCGATGACGGTCGGGCCGGTCCAGCCCGGCGACGGGTGCGCGGCCACGCCCACCGGCTTGACGATCACGACCACGTCATCGTCATCGTGCACGATCTCCATGCCCTCGACCGGCTCGGCCACCACCTGCACCGGCGCGGGCGCCTGCGGCATCTCGACTTCGAGCCAGGCGCCGCCGTGCACCCGCTCCGACTTGCCGACCACCGATCCGTCGACCGTGACCTTCCCCGCGGCGGCGAGCTCGGCCGCCTTGGTCCGGGAGAAGCCGAACATACGGGAGATGGCGGCGTCGACGCGCTCGCCCTCCAGTCCGTCGGGCACGGGCAGGGTACGGATCTCGGGAATCGTGCTCACCCGTCGAGTATGCCGGACGGGTGCGACACCACCGTACGGAGCCTGTGGACAACCCCCTCGCGGGCTCAGCCCTTGTGGACGGTCCCGTCGGGGTCGAGCCCCTTGAACGACAGCAGCACGATCAGGATGCCGCCGCACACGATCGCCGAGTCGGCCAGGTTGAAGACAGCGAAGTGCTTGGGCGCGATGAAGTCCACGACCGCCCCCTCGAAGACGCCCGGCGCCCGGAAGATCCGGTCGGTGAGGTTGCCCAGCGCACCACCGAGCAGCAGGCCGAGCGCGATCGCCCAGGGCAGGCTGTAGAGCTTGCGGGCGAGCCGGGCGATCACCACGATCACCGCCGCCGCGATCATGGTGAAGATCACCGTGAAGGCCTCGCCGAAGCCGAAGGCCGCGCCCGCGTTGCGGATCGCCTCGAACCTCAGCCAGTCCCCGATGATCTCGATGGGCGGGTGGTGCTCCAGCTTGGCCACCACGATCATCTTGCTGATCAGGTCGAGGGCGTACGCGACCGTGGCGACCGCGAACAGGACCGCGATCCGGCGCTTGCCCCGGGTCTGCCCGGCCGCCGCAGACTCATCCGTGCCGGACGCCCCGGCGGCCGCCGCCGCGTCCTCGCCGGGCCGCTCCCGCCCGTTACCGGCCGCGTCCGGTGTGTCCGGCGTACCGATGATGCGCTCCGCCTCTGCCACGTGAGTCCCTCAACCTAGGTGCCTGACTGAGGACGAGGGTACGGCACACCCCGGGCGTCCCACGTGCTCAGGAGGCATCCGGCGGCCGGTCAGTACCGGCGCTCCTGCTTCTGCTTGCACTCCACGCACAGGGTGGCCCGCGGGAAGGCCTGCATCCGGGCCTTGCCGATGGGGTTGCCGCAGTTCTCGCACAGGCCGTAGGTACCGGCGTCGAGGCGTTCCAGGGCTCGCTCGGTCTGGACGAGCATCTCGCGCGCGTTGGCGGCCAGCGCCAGCTCGTGCTCGCGCGTGACGTTCTTGCTGCCGGTGTCCGCCTCGTCGTGGCCAGCGCCGTCCCCGGAGTCCCGCATCAGACCGGCGAGCGACCGCTCCGACGACGCGAGCTCCTCACGCAGCCGGGTCTCCTCGGACGTCAGCTCGGCACGCGCCTCCTCGACCTCCGCCTCCGTCCAGGGGTCCTCGCCCGGGCGTACCGCGAGCTCACCTGGCTCCGCCGCGGCCACCCGTGCCTTCGGAACAGCGGTCTTGGCCGCCGTTGCCGTGCCAGGAGTCTTCTTCGCACCCACCGTCGTCGCTCCCGTCTGCGGCGCGGCCTCGGCCGCACCCGCCTTCTTGGCCGTGCTGCTCCCGGCCGTGTCCTGTGTGACCGCGCCGGTCCGGGCATCGCCCTTCCCGACCGCGCCCTTCGTGGTGGTGCTCCCGCCTCCGGCGCGAACGTTCTCGGCCTCGACGCGCTTCTTCGCGACGCCACCCTTGGCGGCCTTCGCCCTTCCGGCAGCGGCCTTCTCTTCCGCCGCCTTCTTGGCCGGGGCTTTCTTGGCCGGCGCCTTCTTGGCTGCCGTCTCCGTGGCCGCCGTTTCCTCGGCCGGGGCCATCTCGGCCGCGGCCTTCCTGGCTGCCGCCTGCCTGGCAGCTGTCTTCTCGGCTGCCGCCTCCCTGGCCGCCGCCTTCCTGCCTGCCGTCTCTCTGACCGCCGTCTTCTTCGCCGGGGCTCTCTCCGCCACGGCCTTCTTAGCCGCCGTCTCCTTAGCCGCCGTCTCGGGGGCCGCCGTCTCCGTGGCCGCCGCCTCTCTGAGAGCCGTCTCCTTGTCCGCCGCCTTCTTGGCCGGGGCCTTCTTAGCCGCCGTCTCCTTAGCCGCCGTCTCGGGGGCCGCCGTCTCCGTGGCCGCCGCCTCTCTGAGAGCCGTCTCCTTGTCCGCCGCCTTCTTGGCCGGGGCCTTCTTGGCCGGACCCTTTCCCGCCGCGCCCTTCTTGGCTGCCGTCTTCCCGCCGGCCCCCTTCTCAGCCCGATCCCTGGCCGCGGCCTCCTTGCCCGCGGCCTCCCTGGTCGCGACTTTCTTGGCCACCACCTTCTCAGCCTTGGCCACCGCTTTGTCGGCCACGGCCTTCTTGGCCGTCACCTTCCTGACAGCCACCTTCGTCTTCTTGACAGCCGCCTTCGTCCCCTCGGTCGCCTTCTCGGCCGCCCCCCTCGCCGCCCGCCCCGCCGAGCCCCCCTGCGTGGTCTTCTTCCCGCTCACGTCCTTGGCCGCACCCCCGGAGGCCTCCGCGGACCTGCCGGACGCCGGCTGCTGTACGGCGGTCTTCTTCGCCACCATGGCCGCGGCCCCTTCACATATTGTGATCTTGCTCGCGAGTCGTGCTGGGACGATAAATCGACTTGAGTCCCGCGGCAACGGGGCACACCGCCCGATTCGCCCGCCTCGCGCACGCCGCGCGGCGAACCTGCATCCGTTGTGCCCAGCTCCCCGCCCGGTAATCCGCCGAGCCGGACGTCCCAGGATCCGAACACCCATACCTCGCCATTCGGGTCATCAAACCCATACGTCACCCATTGCGGCATCCCTTACGACTCCCTGGCCCCGACCGCCCCGAAAAAAGCGGTCGGCCGCTGTCGGCGCGGCGCCGTACACTGGGCGGAGCGAAAAGCGTGGATGGGGACGAGTAGCGGCGTACGCAGCCCAGAGCGACCCGGGGACGGTGGAAGCCCGGGGGCGAGCGCGACGTGAAGATCACCCCGGAGCCGCCGGAAGAAAGCCGCAGCCGAGCGCCGTGGCCAGTAGAACCGGCATCGCGACCCCAATGAGGGGGCTCATCGGCGCACACCCCGCGCCGGAGGGCCAAGGAGGGTGGTACCGCGGGAGCGCGCCGAAGGCGGCGCAGGCAGACACAGCTCTCGTCCCTCCGGACGGAAGGCAGCAAGTCCGCCGGAGGAAGCCCGCTGATGACATCGCCGACGTATCGCCAGGTACCCGCCCAGGTCGACCTGCCCGCCCTCGAGCACGCCGTGCTCGACTTCTGGCGCGAGCAGAAGATCTTCGCCAAGAGCCTGGAGCAGTCCGAGGGCCGCCCCGAATGGGTGTTCTACGAGGGCCCGCCCACCGCCAACGGCATGCCCGGCGCCCACCACATCGAGGCCCGCGTCTTCAAGGACGTCTTCCCCCGCTTCCGCACCATGCGCGGCTACCACGTGGCCCGCAAGGCCGGCTGGGACTGCCACGGCCTCCCGGTGGAGCTCGCCGTGGAAAAGGAGCTCGGCTTCTCCGGCAAGCAGGACATCGAGGCGTACGGCATCGCCGAGTTCAACGCGAAGTGCCGCGAGTCGGTGACCCGGCACACGGACGCCTTCGAAGCGCTCACGACCCGCATGGGTTACTGGACCGACCTCACCGAGCCCTACCGCACCATGGACCCCGCGTACATCGAGTCGGTCTGGTGGTCGCTCAAGGAGATCTTCACCAAGGGCCTCCTGGTCCAGGACCACCGCGTCGCCCCCTGGTGCCCCCGCTGCGGCACGGGCCTGTCGGACCACGAGCTGGCGCAGGGCTACGAGACGGTCGTCGACCCGTCGGTCTTCGTCCGCTTCCCGCTCACCTCCGGCCCGCTGGCCGGCGAGGCCGCGCTCCTGGTGTGGACGACCACGCCCTGGACGCTGGTCTCCAACACCGCGGTCGCCGCGCACCCCGAGGTGACCTACGTCGTCGCGACGAACGGCGAGGAGAAGCTGGTCGTCGCCGAACCCCTCGTCGCCAAGGCCCTCGGCGAGGGCTGGGAGACCACCGGCCGGACCTTCACGGGCGCCGAGATGGAACGCTGGACGTACCAGCGCCCGTTCGAGCTGGTCGAGTTCCCGGAGACCGAGGGCGGCACGCACTACGTCGTGAACGCCGAGTACGTCACGACCGAGGACGGTACGGGTCTGGTCCACCAGTCCCCCGCCTTCGGTGAGGACGACCTCAAGGTCTGCCGCGCGTACGGCCTGCCGGTGGTGAACCCGGTCCGCCCGGACGGCACGTTCGGGGAGGACGTCCCCCTCGTCGGCGGCGTCTTCTTCAAGAAGGCGGACGAGAAGCTCACCGAGGACCTCCAGCAGCGCGGCCTGCTCTTCAAGCACATCCCGTACGAGCACAGCTACCCGCACTGCTGGCGCTGCCACACCGCGCTGCTCTACTACGCGCAGCCCTCCTGGTACATCCGCACCACGGCCGTCAAGGACCGTCTCCTCGCGGAGAACGAGAACACCAACTGGTTCCCGGACACGGTCAAGAACGGCCGGTACGGCGACTGGCTGAACAACAACATCGACTGGGCCCTGTCCCGCAACCGCTACTGGGGTACCCCGCTGCCGATCTGGCGCTGCGCGGACGACCACCTCACCTGCGTCGGCTCCCTCACCGAGCTGACCGAGCTGACCGGCACCGACCAGTCGGGCCTGGACCCGCACCGCCCGTTCATCGACGAGGTCACCTTCGCCTGCCCGCAGGACGGCTGCGGGCAGACCGCCACGCGCGTGCCCGAGGTCATCGACGCCTGGTACGACTCGGGTTCGATGCCGTTCGCGCAGTGGGGCTACCCGTACAAGAACAAGGAGATCTTCGAGGCCCGTTACCCGGCGCAGTTCATCTGCGAGGCCATCGACCAGACCCGCGGCTGGTTCTACACGCTGATGGCGGTCGGCACGCTGGTCTTCGACAAGTCCTCGTACGAGAACGTGGTCTGCCTGGGCCACATCCTCGCCGAGGACGGCCGCAAGATGTCCAAGCACCTGGGCAACACCCTGGATCCGATCCCGCTCATGGACCGGCACGGCGCCGACGCCGTCCGCTGGTTCATGGCGGCCGGTGGCTCCCCGTGGGCGGCGCGCCGCGTGGGCCACGGCACCATCCAGGAGGTCGTCCGCAAGACGCTCCTCACGTACTGGAACACGGTCGCCTTCCAGGCCCTGTACGCGCGTACGTCCGGCTGGGCCCCGTCCGAGGCCGACCCGGCCCCGGCCGACCGCCCGGTCCTGGACCGCTGGCTGCTGTCCGAACTGCACGCGCTCACCGACCAGGTCACCCAGGCTCTCGACGCCTACGACACCCAGCGCGCCGGCAAGCTGCTGTCCGCGTTCGTCGACGACCTGTCGAACTGGTACGTGCGCCGCTCCCGCCGCCGCTTCTGGCAGGGCGACAAGGCGGCCCTGCGCACGCTGCACGAGGTCGTCGAGACGGTGACGCAGCTGATGGCCCCGCTGACCCCGTTCATCACCGAGCGGGTGTGGCAGGACCTGATCGTCCCGGTCACCCCGGGTGCCCCGGAGTCGGTCCACCTGTCGGCCTGGCCCGAGGCGGACCTCACCGCCATCGACCCGGAGCTGTCGAAGCAGATGGTGCTGGTGCGCCGGCTCGTGGAGCTGGGCCGGGCCACGCGCGCGGAGTCGGGCGTCAAGACCCGTCAGCCGCTCTCCCGCGCCCTGATCGCGGCGACGGGCTTCGAGGCACTCGGCTCGGAACTGCGCACGCAGATCACGGAGGAGCTGAACGTCGAGTCCCTGGCGACGCTGAGCGAGGTCGGCGGCTCCCTGGTCGACACCACCGCCAAGGCCAACTTCCGCGCCCTGGGCAAGCGGTTCGGCAAGCGCGTCCAGGACGTGGCCAAGGCCGTCGCGAACGCGGACGCGGCCGCGCTGTCCCTGGCCCTGCGCGAGGGCACGGCGTCGGTGGAGGTCGACGGCGAGGCCATCACGCTCGCGCCCGACGAGGTGATCATCACGGAGACGCCGCGCGAGGGCTGGTCGGTGGCGTCCGACGCGGGTGCGACGGTCGCCCTGGACCTGGAGATCACGGAGGAGCTCCGCCGTGCGGGCCTGGCCCGTGACGCGATCCGCCTGATCCAGGAGGCGCGCAAGAACAGCGGCCTCGACGTGGCCGACCGCATCGCCCTGCGCTGGACCGCCACGGACACGGCGACGGCCGCGGCCCTCACCGACCACGCCGGCCTCATCGCCGACGAGGTCCTGGCGACCGACTTCGCCCAGGGCGACGCGGACGACAGCTACGGCAACCCGTTCACGGACGAGGGCCTGACGCTGACGTTCCGCCTGCGCAAGGCGTAGCCACAGGGCGTAACCCCCAGGCCGAAGGCCCGGACCTGCCAAAGATCTCGGTGGCTCCGGGCCTTCGGCGTTGCGTACGCACGAACGCGGTTGCGCACGCACGAACACGGTTGCTGTGCGCACGAACGCGTACGGCAAAAGGGCGGGGCCCCGGGTTCAACCCGGGGCCCCGCCCTGAACGCTGCCGATGTCTACGCCGTACTACTGGCCATCAGGCCGTCAGTTGTCATCCTCGTCGATCAGGAAGCCCCGCATGGGGGAGGGCGCCTGACCCATCGGCGACGGGCCCTGCGGACGCACCGGCGCCATCGGCTGGGTCATCGCCGGGGACATCTGCTGCTGACCGCCGTAGGACGGACCGGACGGCGAGGGGCCGCCGCCCATCGTCTGGTTGCCACCGCCGTACGACGGGGCGCTCGCGCCGGCCGGTGCCATGGAAGGCGCCGGGGACGGCGGGAGGGAGGCGGTCGCCGGAGTACGCGGCGGGGCCAGCGAGTCGTCGGCCTGGGTCTCCAGCTGGCGCAGCTGCGACTCCAGGTACGACTTCAGGCGCGTGCGGTACTCGCGCTCGAAGCCGCGCAGGTCCTCGACCTTGCGCTCCAGCGTGGCGCGGGCGGACTCCAGGGAGCCCATCGCGACGCGGTGCTTCTCCTGCGCGTCCCGCTCCAGGGCATCGGCCTTGGCACGGGCGTCACGCTCCAGACCCTCGGCACGCGAACGCGCCTCGCCGACGATCTTGTTGGCTTCGGAACGGGCCTCGGCGATCGCCTGGTCGGCGGTCTGCTGGGCCAGCGAGAGGACGCGGGCGGCGCTGTCGCCACCGGGGCCTCCCTGACCGGGGCCGCCCATCGGACCACCCATGGGGCCGCCCATCGGACCACCCATCTGCTGCTGCATAGGGGGCTGACCCATCGGGCCGGGACCGCCCGGACCCTGGCCCATCGGGCCGGGACCCTGCGGGCCACCCTGACCGCCGGGACCGGCGGGCAGCTGCGGGGCACCGCTCGGCAGCTGGGGCGGACCACCCATGGGGCCACCCATCTGCTGCTGCGGCGGGCCCGATATGCCGGCGGGTACGGGACCACCAGGACCGCGCATGCCCTGCTGCTGCTGTTGTTGTTGCTGCTGCTGCTGATCCTGCTGCTCCGGAGGCTTGCGCATGTTCTGCTGATTCTGGGCAGCAGCACGCGTCGCCGCGGCCAGCTTGGCGCGCAGGTCCTCGTTCTCGCGGAGCAAGCGGGTCAGTTCGGCTTCGACCTCGTCGAGGAAGGCATCGACCTCGTCCTCGTCATAGCCTTCTCGGAGGCGGACGGTCGTGAACTGCTTGTTCCGCACGTCCTCGGGGGTCAACGGCATCTCTTCACCTCAACGTAGTCGTCGGCATTCGGCAAGACCGTAGTTCACATCGCTCACAGCCGGCTCACGATCGAGATCAGGATGTAGACGATGATCATCAGCACGAAGAAGGACAGGTCGAGCGCCACGCCCCCGAGACGCAGCGGCGGAATGAACCGCCGCAGAAGCTTGAGCGGTGGATCCGTGACAGTGTAGGTGGCCTCCAGAACGACCACCATCGCCTTGCCTGGTTGCCATGAGCGGGCGAACTGGAAGACATAGTCCATGACCAACCGGAAGATGAGCACGATGAGGAAGCACATCAGCGCGATGTAGACGACATCCAGTACCACGCTCATGACCTCTTGCTTCCCTCTCCCCTGTGCCCTGCTGTCAGTGCTGTTTCCGGTGTTACGTCTCAGCTCTGGTTGAAGAACCCGCCCTCTGCGATGCGGGCCTTGTCCTCCGCCGTGACATCGACGTTAGCAGGCGACAACAGGAACACCTTCTGCGTCACCCGCTCGATACTGCCGTGAAGACCAAACACCAAACCGGCCGCAAAGTCGACAAGTCGCTTCGCATCTGTGTCATCCATCTCAGTCAGATTCATGATCACCGGGGTGCCTTCACGGAAGTGTTCCCCGATGGTACGGGCCTCGTTGTAGGTCCGTGGGTGGAGCGTGGTGATCCGGTAAGGCTCTCGTTCGGACACGACCTTGGGCATGATCACCGGTGCGTTCTTCTCCAGACTTGCGCGTTCTTGTGTGATGGATGCCACGGGCGCGATGCGCGCCGGGCGGCCGGATTCCGCGGGTAGCGAAGCGGAACGGGCGGCCGGTTCACGAGGTGCGGGCGGCTGTGCGACTCGTACCTCTTCGTCCCTTTGCGGCTGATGTGAGCCGTGCGGCTGATGAGACGGCTCGTGCCGTCGGTGGTCCCGCTCGGGCTCCGGGTCCAGTTCGGGTTCGAAGTCGTCGTCGGGGTCGAATCCGCGGCCGTCGTACCCATCGTCCTCCACGAGGCCGAGGTAGACCGCCATCTTGCGCATCGCGCCGGCCATTCTCTGAGTCCTCCGCTCTGTGGTGGATCGGCTGACGACTGCCATGTGCCCGCGATCCACGAGGTCCTTGAATCCGCCTATCGGCGGCAATGACCATATTTTCTGCTGTGGTCCGACTTCCTGGCGACGTTACCCGAGCCTGGGGCGGACTCCGAGTACCGCGCTACCGACGCGCACATGTGTCGCTCCGGCCGCCACGGCCTGCTCGAGGTCCGCACTCATCCCTGCCGAGACCATGGTGGCAGCCGGATGACTCCGGCGCAGGTCGGTCGACAAATCCATCACCCGCCCGAACGCAGCCTGTTCGCGTCCCGCGTACTCGCCGGTGAGCGGTGCGACGGTCATCAGTCCGGCGAGCCGCAGCCCCGGTGCTTCCGCTACGAGGTCGGCCAACTCTTCGATTCCCGCGGGCGCCACGCCTCCCCGCTCGCCCCGCTCGCTCTCACCGGCGTCGAGCGCGACCTGGATGAGACACCCCAACTCACGACCGGCGCGGACGGCCTCCTTCGACAGAGCCGTGACGAGCTTGGAACGATCGACGGACTGCACGAAGTCCGCGTAACCGGCCACGGATCGCACCTTGTTGGTCTGGAGTTGACCGACAAAATGCCAAGTAAGGGGCAGATCCGCACAAGCGGCGGCCTTCGGAGCCGCGTCCTGGTCGCGGTTCTCGGCGACGTGCCGCACACCGAGTTCCGAGAGGATCCGCACATCGGTCCCGGGGTAGGTCTTGGTGACCACGATCAGGGTCACGTCTTCGCGCGCCCGCCCCGCGGCCGCGCACGCGTCGGCGATGCGCCGCTCCACCTTCGCCAGATTCGCGGCGAGTTCGTCCTTGCGTTCCGTCATGCCCATCAGCCCAGCCACACATAGCCCGCGAGCCGACCGGTGGTGCGGTCGCGGCGATACGAGAAGTGATCGTCCGACTCCAGCGTGCACACCGGCGACTGCGCCCGGTCACACACCCCGAGCCGTTCCAGTTGTGCGTGCACTCCGGCGCTCACGTCGACCGCCGGCGTGCCCCAACTCGTCTCGGCGTACGCCGCCGGCTCGATGGCCGCCACCTCGGCGCGCATCGCCGCGGGCACTTCGTAACACCGGCCGCAGACAGTGGGTCCGGTGCGGACGACGATCCGGGAGGGCTCGGCGCCCAGGTCCGTCATCGCGCGTAGCGCGGCCGGGACGACCCCGGCGATCATGCCGGGCCGGCCCGCGTGGGCCGCGGCGGCGACCCCGGCGACGGGGTCGGCGAGCAGCACCGGCACGCAGTCGGCGGTGAGCACGGCGAGGGCGAGCCCCCGCCGCGTCGTGACGATCGCGTCGACCGACGGAATCCCGGACGAAGATCCCCACGGCCCGTCCACCACCGCCACCTCGGCCCCGTGCACCTGGTTCATCCAGACCACCCGGTCCGGCACGATGCCCAGCGACTTGGCGGCCAGTTCGCGGTTGGTGCGTACGGCGTCGGGGTCGTCGCCGACCGCCCCGCCGAGATTGAGCTCCTCATACGGAGCGGCGCTCACCCCGCCCCACCGGTCGGTGAAGGCGAAGTGGGCGCCGCTCACGCTTTCGCGCTGTCCTATCACGTCAGAAGGATCACTTGAGGAAGTCCGGTACGTCCAGTTCCTCGGCCGCGCTGTCCGAGTAGGTCCGCGGCGCCGGCGGGACCGGCGGGGCGACCGGGATGTCGTTGACCGGCTCCGGAGCAGGCTCCGGGTCCTCCTTCGGGGTCACGCTGCCGAGCGAACCGAAGGACGGGCGGCTCTCGGTCTGCCGGACCGGGGCCGGCTCCTCGCGCTTGACCGAGGACGAGCCGAGGACGTTGTCCCGCTTGGAGGGCGGCTGGCCGCCGTCGAAGCCGGCCGCGATCACGGTGACCCGGACCTCGTCGCCCAGGGCGTCGTCGATCACCGCGCCGAAGATGATGTTGGCCTCGGGGTGGGCGGCCTCGCTCACCAGCTGGGCGGCCTCGTTGATCTCGAACAGACCGAGGTCCGAGCCACCGGAGATGGAGAGCAGCACACCGCGGGCGCCGTCGATGGACGCCTCCAGCAGCGGCGAGGAGATCGCCATCTCGGCGGCGGCCACCGCGCGGTCGTCGCCGCGGGCGGAGCCGATGCCCATCAGGGCCGAGCCGGCCTCGGACATGACCGACTTGACGTCGGCGAAGTCGAGGTTGATCAGGCCCGGGGTGGTGATGAGGTCGGTGATGCCCTGGACACCGGAGAGCAGGACCTGGTCGGCCGACTTGAAGGCGTCCAGCACCGAGACCTGGCGGTCCGAGATGGACAGCAGGCGGTCGTTCGGGATGACGATGAGGGTGTCGACCTCTTCACGGAGCTCGGCGATGCCGTCCTCGGCCTGGTTCGCGCGGCGCCGTCCCTCGAAGGTGAACGGGCGCGTCACCACACCGATGGTGAGGGCACCGAGCGAGCGGGCGATGTTGGCCACGACGGGCGCGCCGCCGGTGCCGGTGCCGCCGCCTTCACCGGCTGTCACGAAGACCATGTCGGCCCCCTTGAGGACCTCCTCGATCTCCTCGCGGTGGTCCTCGGCGGCCTTGCGGCCGACGGCCGGGTTGGCTCCGGCGCCGAGTCCGCGGGTGAGTTCACGGCCGACGTCCAGCTTGACGTCGGCGTCGCTCATCAACAGAGCTTGCGCGTCGGTGTTGATGGCGATGAACTCGACGCCCTTGAGACCGACCTCGATCATCCGGTTGATGGCATTGACACCACCGCCGCCGACACCGATGACTTTGATGACTGCGAGGTAGTTCTGCGGTGCTGCCACGTCGAAGGCCTCTCGCCTCGAGTTACGTGTCGCCGAATCACCGTGGCGCGCTGCGCCCCGCGACCCGACGACTGATGCCGAATGGGACGGTCCGTATCGCCGACCCGAACCCTAACCCTGAAGTTTAGGGTTACCAGTGTGTCTGTTCCTTGGAGTCTTCTGAACAGGACACTAAGTCGACAAGTGGCGCACGTTCAACGAACACGCCGAACCTCCCGTTTTTCTTTTCACCCTATGTGATCAGCCGTAGCACTGCCCAACCAGGGTGCTGGCCTGCGCGGATGTGCGTCAACTCCCTGATGACGCGGGCGCGGTGGGAACACTCACGTCGAAGTACCGCGCGCCGGGCGAGGCTTTCATCAGGGCCGTGAGGGTACGAGCCTTCGCGGCGCCCTTCTCGCTGCTCCCCCAGGCGACCGTGCGGCCGTCCCGCAACTCCAGCGAGATGTCGTCGTAGGAACGGACCTTGACGGTCCGTGTGTCGCGTGCGACGACGGCCGGAACGGCACGGGCGACGTCCACCGCCTCGCGCACCAGCCGCGACTCGCCGAAGCGGCGCAGGCTGGCGGCGGCGGAGCTGGACCGGGAGAGCGCCAATTGCAGTGCGGGCACGCCTTTCGGCGCCTTGGAAACCGTGGCGAAACGGACGCCCTCATCGTCCACTTCGATGAACTTTCCGCCCTTTTGCACAATCAGAACCGGAGTCCGCTCGACCACTTTCAGGTCGATTCCATGGGGCCAGGAACGGGTCACGTCAACCGAGTCAATTCGGGGCAATTTTTGACGCAGTCGCGTCTCGATCGCATCGGTGTCGACGGAAACCAGCGGTTTCCCCAGGGGGACGTCGGCGGCCGCCGTGACCTGAGCCGGCGTCAGGACCCGTGTACCCGACACGGAGACGTGTTCGGCGCGCAGCCAGTCGGAGCCGTAGAACAGCCATACCGTCGGGATGCCGAGGAACACCAGGACGAGCCCCAGGATGACGAGCGCGCGAAGCCGGGCCCGCCTCGACCGTAGGAGGGGCGGCGGGCCGGACGACTCCTGCTGGCGTTCACCGCGCTCGGCGGTGGTCGATCCGGCCACGCTCTCCTGCCTTCCGTCATACGGGCCTAGCGGTGTGCACGGGCGGCGGCGATCGCCTCGTACACCATGCCGACGAGCAGGTCATCGGCGTCCCGGCGGCCGAACTCGGCGGCGGCGCGGGACATCTGGTACAGCCGGTGCGGGTCGGCGAGCACGGGCAGGACGTTCTGCTGGACCCACTCGGGGGTCAGCTCCGCGTCGTCGACCAGCAGGCCGCCGCCGGCCTTGACCACCGGCTGGGCGTTGAGCCGCTGTTCGCCGTTGCCGATGGGCAGCGGGACGTAGGCGGCCGGGAGCCCGACGGCGGAGAGTTCGGCGACGGTCATCGCGCCCGCGCGGCAGAGCATCATGTCGGCCGCGGCGTACGCGAGGTCCATCCGGTCCAGGTAACTTACCGGGATGTAGGGAGGCATTCCCGGCATCTGCTGGACGTGCGGCAGTTCGTTCTTCGGGCCGACCGCGTGCAGGATCTGGATGCCGGCCTGCTGGAGCCAGGGCGCGACCTGCTGGATGACCTCGTTCAGGCGGCGGGCGCCCTGGGAGCCGCCGGTGACCAGCAGCGTGGGCAGGTTCGGGTCGAGGCCGAACGCCGCCCGGGCCTCGGGGCGTACGGCGGCCCGGTCGAGCGTGGCGATGGAGCGGCGCAGCGGGATGCCGATGTAGCGGGCGCCGCGCAGCTTGCTGTCCGGGGTGGAGACGGCGACCTGGCTGGCGTAGCGCGAGCCGATCTTGTTGGCCAGGCCGGGCCGAGCGTTGGCCTCGTGGATGACGATCGGCACGCCCAGGCGCTTGGCCGCCAGGTAGCCGGGCAGGGCGACGTAGCCGCCGAAGCCGACCACGGCGTCCGCCTTGGTGCGCTCCAGGATCTGCTCGGTCGCCTTGATGGTGCCGCGCAGCCGGCCCGGGACGGTGATCAGCTCGGGGGTGGGCTTGCGTGGCAGCGGTACGGCGGGGATCAGCGCGAGTTCGTACCCGCGCTCGGGTACGAGTCGGGTCTCGAGACCGCGCTCCGTGCCCAGGGCCGTGATGCCCACGGTCGGATCCTGCCTGCGCAGGGCGTCCGCGAGGGCGAGCGCGGGCTCGATGTGGCCCGCGGTTCCTCCGCCGGCGAGTACGACATGCACCGAAATTCACCGCTCTCCGGACGAGCGCGCCGCCAAGGCGCGCCGTCGCATCGTGTTCCATCTCCGGGGACTCCGGCCGGAACCGGTTCCCCCAGTCTCCCGCTTTCTACCAAAGCGGGGTTGCCGCATCGCAAGCGCCGCCCGCGCAGCGGGCTCGTCTCGCGCGAAGGCGATCAGCAGCCCGATGGCGAACATGGTCGGCAGCAGGGCGGACCCTCCGTAGGAGAACAGCGGGAGGGGGACGCCGGCGATCGGCAGCAGACCGAGCACCGCACCGATGTTGATCACGGCCTGGGCCGTGATCCAGGTGGTCACGCCTCCCGCGGCATACCTCACGAAGGGGTCCTCCGTGCGTCCGGCCACGCGGATACCCGCATAGCCTAGAGCCGCGAAGAGGGCGAGTACCGACAGCGTCCCCGCCAGGCCCAGTTCCTCACCGGTGACGGCGAAGATGAAGTCGGTGTGGGCCTCGGGGAGTTGCCCCCATTTCTCCACACTCGCACCCAGCCCGGAGCCGAAGATTCCGCCCGAGGCGAGGGCGTAGATGCCGTGCACGGCCTGCCAGCAGTCGACCGGGCCGGACTGAGGTTCGGTGGCGCCGAGGCACTGCAGGCGGGCCATCCGGTTCGAGCTGGACGTGATGAGGATGGTGCCGAGCACCGCGGCGATCGACAGGACACCGATGAACAGCCGGGTGGGAGCGCCCGCCAGCCACAGCAGGCCGAACAGGATCGCCGTGAGGATGATCGCCGTGCCCATGTCGCCGCCGATCATGATCAGTCCGAGCAGCATGAACGCGGCCGGGACCAGCGGGACGAGCATGTGCTTCCACTGGGTCAGCAGCTTCTTGTCCTGCTTGCGGGCGAGCAGGTCGGCGCCCCACAGCACGAGGGCGAGCTTGCCGAACTCGCTGGGCTGGATCTGGAAGGAGCCGCCGAGGGCGATCCAGTTCTGGTTGCCGTTGACCGACACTCCTATCCCGGGGACCTGCACCAGGACCATGAGGAAGACGGCGCCCGCGAGGATCGGGTAGGCCAGCGCGCGGTGCAGTTTCACCGGCATCCGTGAAGCGGCGAACAGCAGCCCGGCGCCGAGTACGGCTGCGAGCAGCTGCTTGCGGAAGAAGTACGAGCCCGGCAGCGACATCTGGAGCGCGGTGATCTGGGAGGCCGAGTAGACCATCACCAGGCCCAGCACGGTGATCAGCAGACTGCCGCCGAAGATGAGGTAGTAGGCGGTCAGCGGCCGGTCCCAGCCCCTGCGCGCACGGGTGTAGAAGGCCAGGACGCGGTTCTCGCGGGCGAGCCGGGGCGCGGCGGGGCGCTTGGGAGTGCGTGGGACCGAAGGCCGTCCGGTGCGGCTGGTGGGCATCGCCGCTCACTCCGCCATGCCGGAGGGGAGCGTTCCGCAGCGAACACTCCCCGGCCGCTCGGGCACCAGCCACATCCGTGTCACGTGTCCCTCCCAGATACGCCCGGCACCGCCGCCGGGCGAGGCGGACCCGGGTCAGCCGTCGGCGGAGCCGAGCTCGCGAACGGCGTCCGCGAAAGCGTCCCCGCGCTTGTTGTAGTTGGCGAACATGTCCATGGAGGCGCAGGCCGGAGCCAGCAGCACCGTGTCACCGGTGTGAGCGAGCCGCCGCGCCTCCTGCACCGCCGCGCGCATCGCCCCAGTGTCGGTCCGGTCCAGGTCGACGACGGGTACTTCCGGGGCGTGTCGCGCCAGGGCTTCGCGGATCAGCGCGCGGTCCGCGCCGATCAGCACGGCCCCGCGCAGCCGCGGCGCCGACTTGGTGACCAGCTCGTCGAAGGTCGCGCCCTTCGCGAGCCCGCCCGCGATCCACACGATCGACTCGTAGGCCGCCAACGAGGCTTCGGCGGCGTGGGTGTTGGTGGCCTTGGAGTCATCGACGTACGCGACCCCGTCCACGTCGGCCACGTGCGCGATGCGGTGGGCGTCCGGGGTGAACGCCCGCAGGCCGTCCCGTACGGCCGTGGCGGGCACGCCGTACGCCCGCGCGAGGGCCGCCGCCGCGAGGGCGTTGGCGATGTTGTGCGGGGCCGGCGGGTTGACGTCGGCGACCTCGGCGAGCTCCTGGGCGTTCTTCTGCCGGTTCTCGACGAAGGCGCGGTCGACCAGGATGCCCTCCACGACGCCGAGTTGGGAGGGCCCGGGCGTGCCGAGGGTGAAGCCGACGGCCCGGCAGCCCTCCTCGACGTCGGCCTCGCGGACGAGGTCCTCGGTGGCCTTGTCGGCGACGTTGTAGACGCAGGCGACGCGGTTGCCCTCGTAGATCCGGCCCTTGTCGGCGGCGTACGCCTCCATGGAGCCGTGCCAGTCGAGGTGGTCGGGGGCGAGGTTGAGCACCGCGGCCGAGTGTGCGCGCAGCGACGGCGCCCAGTGCAGCTGGTAGCTGGACAGTTCCACGGCCAGCACGTCGTACTGCTCGTCGCCGAGCACCGCGTCCAGCAGGGAGACGCCGATGTTGCCGACGGCGGCCGTGCGCAGGCCCGCCGCCTTCAGGATCGAGGCGAGCATCTGGACGGTGGTGGTCTTGCCGTTGGTGCCCGTGACGGCCAGCCAGGGGGCCGCGTGGGGGCCGCGCAGGCGCCAGGCCAGTTCGACGTCGCCCCAGACCGGGACGCCCGCCTGCTCCGCCGCCGCGAACAGCGGCTTGTCCGGCTTCCAGCCGGGCGCGGTGACGATCAGCTCGGTGCCCTCGGGCAGGGTGTCGCCGTCACCGAGGCGCACGGTGATGCCGAGCGCCTCCAGTTCGGCGGCCTGCGCCCGCGCGCGCTCGTCGGCGCCGTCGTTGACGGCCGTGACGATCGCGCCGAGGCCGTGCAGCACCTTGGCCGCCGGGACGCCGGAGACGCCGAGCCCGGCGACGGTGACGTGCTTGCCCTTGAACTCCGAGGACACCGAGGAGGTCACTTGTCCGCTGCCCATCCTGCGTAGAAGAGGCCCAGTCCGACGATCACACAAATGCCCTGAATGATCCAGAAGCGGACCACGACGAGCACTTCGGACCAGCCCTTGAGTTCGAAGTGGTGCTGGAGTGGCGCCATCCGGAAGACGCGCTTCCCGGTGAGGCGGAAGGAGCCGACCTGGATCACCACGGACATGGTGATCAGGACGAAGAGGCCGCCGAGGATGGCGAGCAGCAGCTCGGTGCGTGAGCAGATCGCGAGGCCGGCGAGCACACCACCGAGCGCGAGCGAACCGGTGTCACCCATGAAGATCTTGGCCGGCGAGGTGTTCCACCACAGGAAGCCCAGGCAGGCGCCCATCAGCGCGGAGGCGACCACCGCGAGGTCGAGCGGGTCGCGGACCTCGTAACAGGCTCCGGGGTTGGTCAGGGTGCCCGCGTTGGCGCAGGACTCCTGGAACTGCCAGACGCCGATGAAGGTGTAGGCGCCGAAGACGAGCACCGAGGCGCCGGTGGCCAGACCGTCCAGACCGTCGGTCAGGTTCACGCCGTTCGACATCGCGAGGATCATGAACAGCGCCCAGACGACGAACAGCACGGGTCCGATCGTCCAGCCGAAGTCCGTGATGAACGACAGTTTCGTGGACGCCGGGGTGTTGCCGCGGTTGTCCGCGAACTGGAGCGAGAGCACCGCGAAGGTGATGCCGACGATCAGCTGGCCGGCCATCTTCGCCTTGGCCCGCAGACCCAGCGAACGGCGCTTGACGATCTTGATGTAGTCGTCGAGGAAGCCGACCAGGCCCATGCCGACCATCAGGCCGAGCACCAGCAGACCCGAGAAGGTCGGCGCCGCGTCGGCCTCCGGGTCCAGATAGCCCGTGATCACCTTGGCCAGGAAGTACGCGGCGACCGTCGCGAAGATGAAGGCGATACCGCCCATGGTCGGCGTACCGCGCTTGCTGGCGTGCTCGCGCGGGCCGTCGTCGCGGATGTACTGGCCGTAGCCCTTGCGCGCGAGCAGCTTGATCAGCAGCGGAGTGCCGACCAGGGTCAGGAAGAGGCCAATGACTCCTGCGAACAGGATCTGCTTCATCATCGGGCGGAAACCTCACCCTCGGCACCGGACTCGAGCAGCGCCTGCGCCACGCTCTCGAGGCCGACCGAACGGGACGCCTTCACGAGTACGACGTCCCCCGGGCGCAACTCGCTGCGCAACAGGTCGACCGCCGCCTGTGCGTCGGACACGTGCACCGACTCCTCACCCCACGAACCCTCGTTATATGCGCCCAGTTGCAGCCAGGCGGCTTCCCTGCCACCGACCGCGACGAGCTTGCTGACGTTGAGCCGGACGGCCAGCCGTCCGACCGCGTCGTGCTCGGCGAGAGCCTCGTCCCCGAGCTCGGCCATCTTGCCGAGCACCGCCCACGTTCGACGCCCCTTGCCGATGGCCACGAGCGCACGCAGCGCGGCCTTCATGGACTCGGGGTTCGCGTTGTAGGCGTCGTTGACGACCGTCACGCCGTCCGGGCGCTCGGTGACCTCCATCCGCCAGCGGGAGAGGGAGCCCGCCTCGGAGAGCGCGACGGCGATCTCGTCTGCGGACATGCCCAACTCGTGGGCGACGGCGGCCGCGGCGAGCGCGTTCGACACGTGGTGCTCACCGTACAGGCGCATGGTCACATCACTTGCACCGGAGGGTGTGTGAAGCCGGAACGCGGGCTGTCCGGTGTCCGTGAGTCGCACGTTCTCGGCGCGAACGTCCGCTTCGTCGGACTCTCCGAAAAAGACCACCTTCGCCTTCGTACGGGAGGCCATGGCCCGTACGTAGGGGTCGTCCGCGTTGAGGACGGCCGTCCCGTCCTCCGGGAGGGACTCGACGAGTTCGCCCTTGGCCTGTGCGATCTGCTCGCGGCCGCCGAACTCGCCGATGTGGGCGCTGCCCACGTTCAGGACGAGGCCGATCTTCGGGGGCGTGAGATTCGTGAGGTAGGAGATGTGCCCGATGCCGCGGGCCCCCATCTCCAGGACGAGGAACCGGGTCTCCTCGGTGGCGCTGAGCGCGGTCAGCGGCAGCCCGATCTCGTTGTTGAGGGAGCCGGGCGTGAACACCGTCGGCGCCTTGCGCTGGAGCACCTGTGCGATGAGGTCCTTGGTGCTGGTCTTGCCCGCCGAGCCGGTGAGGGCGACGAGCGTGGCACCGAGACGTCGTACGACGTGCCGCGCGAGGGCGCCGAGGGCGGACTGGACGTCGTCCACGACGATCGCGGGCACGCCGACGGGCCGGGTGCCGAGCACGGCCACCGCTCCGGCCTCGACGACCGCGGCCGCGAAGTCGTGGCCGTCCGCACGCTCGCCGGCGAAGGCGACGAACAGGCTGCCCGGCCCCGCCTCGCGGGAGTCCCGGACGACCGGCCCGGTGACCTGGACGGTCGGATCCGGTATGTCGTGCGTCTGCCCGCCGACGACTTCTGCGATCTCGGCGAGGGAGAGGGCGATCACAAGTTCATCCCCTGGATCATGCGGGATTTCATCCCTGGGTCTTCTGAATGGCTTCGCGAAGCACCTGGCGGTCGTCGAAGGGACGGACCACCCCGGCGATGTCCTGCCCCTGCTCGTGCCCCTTGCCCGCGACCAGCACGGTGTCGCCGGGCTCGGCACGGGCGACGGCGGCGGCGATCGCGGCGGCCCGGTCCTCGAAGACCGCCACTTCGCCGCGCTCGTGCGCGGGCACGGAGGCCGCGCCCTGGAGCATCGTGGCGAGGATCGCGAGGGGGTCCTCACCACGGGGGTTGTCGGAGGTCAGTACGGCGGTGTCGGCGAGCCGGGCCGCGGCGGCACCCATGGGCTCCCGCTTGGTCCTGTCCCGGTCGCCTCCGCAGCCGAGGACGATGTGCACCTTGCCCTCGGTGACCTTGCGCAGGGCGCGCAGCACCGACTCGACGGCATCGGTCTTGTGCGCGTAGTCGACGACCGCGAGGTAGGGCTGTCCGGCGTCCACGCGCTCCAGGCGGCCCGGCACGCCGGGTACGGCGGCGACGCCGTCGGCGGCGGCCTGCGGGTCGAGCCCGGCGACGGCGAGGGCGACGATCGCGGCGAGGGTGTTGGCCACGTTGAAGGGGCCCGGCAGCGGCGACTTCGCGCTGATCCGCTCGCCTTTGGGCCCGATGACGGTGAACGTCGAGTCCAGCCGGCCGATCTCCACGCCCTCGGCGCGCCAGTCGGCGTCGGGGTGGCCCTCGGCGGAGTAGGTGACGACCGGGACGGTGGCCTCCTTGGCCAGCCTGCGGCCGTACTCGTCGTCGACGTTGACCACGCCGAGCTTGCTGCGTTTCGGCGTGAACAGCTGCGCCTTGGCCCGGAAGTAGTCCTCCATGTCGGAGTGGAACTCCATGTGTTCCGGGCTGAGGTTGGTGAAGACGCCGATGTCGAAGACGCAGCCGTCGACGCGGCCGAGGACCAGGGCGTGGCTGGAGACCTCCATGGCCACCGCCTCGACGCCGCGTTCGCGCATGACGGCGAACAGGGCCTGCAGGTCGGTGGCTTCGGGGGTGGTGCGCTCGGACTTGATGCGCTCGTCGCCGATGCGCATCTCGACCGTGCCGATCAGGCCGGTGGACCTGACGGTCTTCAAGCCGCCCTCGACGAGGTAGGCGATGGTGGTCTTGCCGGAGGTGCCGGTGATGCCGATCTGGAGCAGGTCCCGGCCGGGGTGGCCGTAGATCGTGGCGGCCAGCTCGCCCATCCGGGCGCGCGGGTCGTCGACGACCAGAACCGGCAGCCCGGCCGCCGCGGCGCGCTCCGCGCCGGTGGGGTCGGTCAGCGCGGCGGCCGCGCCGAGGCTCGCGGCCTGGTCGGCGAAGTCGGCGCCGTGCAGACGGGCGCCCGGGAGGGCGGCGTACAGATCGCCGGGGCGCACGGCGCGCGAGTCGTGGGTGATGCCCGTGACGTCGGCGGCGCTCTCCGGCGCGAGAGCACCCAGTTGGTCGGCCAGTTTCGCCAGGGGTGTGGCGGAGACCTGCGCCGGCCTGGGCGGCCCGGGGTATGTCACGGGATGGCCCTTCTGGGTGGTTTGGGACTGATCAGCGTGTGGCACGGCGGTGAGCGTACCGGGCGTACCCGCCTCCGGGCGAAGTGAGGGGCGGGGGGCGTTCTGGTTCCCGGGATCGGGGGTGATCGTTGTCACGGGGCGGGTCCTGGTGGCTCGGTGGTGCTCGGTGCTGATCAGGGCTTGACGGTTCGGGGACGGATCAGTTCTTGAACGTGACAGGCAGTCTCGCGGGCGTGGCCCCGGTCGGCGGGACCTGGAGGGACTTCAGCGCGAACTCCATGACCTGCTTGTAGACGGGGCCGCAGATCTGGCCGCCGAAGTAGTTGCCCTTGGTGGCGTTCTGGATGGCGCAGTAGACGGTGATGCGGGGCTTGTCCGCGGGCGCGAAACCGGCGAACGACGAGGTGTAGCCCTTGTACTTGCCGGTGGCCGGATCCACGCGGTTGGCCGTGCCCGTCTTGCCCGCGACGCGGTATCCGGGGATGCGCGCCTTGGTGCCGGTGCCCTCCTCGTCGTCCACGACCGACTCCAGCATCTGGGCGAGGGTCTTCGCCGTCCTGGCGCTGACCACCCGGGTCTTATCGGGCTTGGGTGCCGGGGTGAAGCGGCCGTCGGGGCCCTTGCTGCCGCGTACGAGCGTGGGTTCGACGCGGACGCCGCCGTTGGCGATGGTCGAGTAGACCGACGCCGCCTGCATGGCGTTGATGGAGACGCCCTGGCCGAAAGGGATCGTGTACTGCTGCGAGGTCGACCACTTGTCGGGCGGGGCGAGGATGCCCTTGGTCTCGCCGGGGAAGTCGAGGCCGGTGTAGCTGCCGAGGCCGAACTTGCGCAGGTAGCCGTAGAGGACCTTGTTGGACTGGGCCTGGGTCCTGCCGAGCTGGCCGGTGGCGAGGATGGTGCCGATGTTGCTGGACTTGGCGAGGACGCCGTTGAGCGTCAGGTACCAGGTCGGGTGGTTCACGTCGTCCTTGAAGAGCCGGTCGCCGCGGTGCAGCCGGTTGGGCACGACGACGTGGGTCGTCGGGGTGGCGGCGCCCTCCTGGAGGACGGCCGCCATCGACATGACCTTGGCCGTGGAGCCGGGCTCGAAGGCGTCCTGGAGGGCCGCGTTGCCGAGGGCGGCCGAGTCGGCGTCGGACAGGTCGTTCGGGTCGAAGCCCGGCGAGTTGGCCATGGCCAGGATCTGGCCGGTGCGGGTGTCCTGGACGATGACGTAGCCGCGGTCGGCCGCGGACTCCTCGACCTGGTCGCTGATGGCCTTCTGGGCGGCCCACTGGATGTCGCGGTCGATGGTGAGCTCGACGTCGCTGCCGGGCACGGCGGGGGTCTCGGTGGAACCCGCGGTGGGGACGAGCCGGCCGCCGGACTGGGCGTAGCGGATCTTGCCGTCCTTGCCGGCCAGCTGCTTGTCCAGCTGGAGCTCGACACCGCCGCCGGGCTTGCCCTCGCCGTTGACCCAGCCCAGTATCCCGGCGGCGAGGTCGCCGTTGGGGTACACGCGCTTGCTGGTGGCGACGGAGAAGACGCCCGCGAGGACGTTGTGCGTGGACTTGTCCGTCTGCTCCTTCTTCGTGAGCGCGGACTTCAGGTCCTTGATCTGCTTCCAGACCTGTGGGGTCTGTCGGGAGGCCAGCTTGACGTAACGCAGCGCCTTGTTCTTCGGCCGCAGCTTCTTGACCAGGGTCTCCTGCTCCTGGCCCAGGATCGGCGCGAGCAGCGCGGCCGCCTGCTCGGGCCCGTCCCCGATCTTCAGCTGGTCCGGGGCGAACATCGTGGGGTCGGCCGTGATGTCGTAGGCGTCCTCACTGGTCGCCAGGGCCACACCGGACCGGTCGGTGATCTCCCCGCGGTCCGCGGCCAGCACCTGCCCGACATACCGGTTCTGCTCGGCCTTGGCGGCATACGTGCTCGCGTCGACGGCCTGCACCTGGAACAGCCGCACGACGAACGCGATCAGCACCAGCGTCAGCGCGAGCCCGACCAGACGCAGCCGGGGACGGGGGCTGCCCAGCCGAAGGGTCTTGGGCGCCGCCTGACGGGCCGGGGCCGGGCGACGGGCCGCCGGACGGGCACCGGGGCCGCGGCGCCGGGCGACGGGGCGAGCGCTCCTGGCCGGGCCGGGCACGCGGCGGCGCGGGGGTTCCCTGTCGGTCACTTCCGTCACCTGCCGGAGGTTGGGGTGGGGCCGTTGGGCATGGCCTCGGGGGCCAGGACCAGGGGGATGTGGGCGGAGGTCTGCCGGACGCCGGGGGCGGGGCTGGGGACGCCCTTGACGGTGCCGTCCGGGGCGAGGAACGCGGGGTCGCCGCCGGGGACCATGCCGAGTTCGCGGGCGCGGCGCTGGAGTGCCTCGGGAGCGGAGTAGGCGTCGATGTCCCGCTGGAGGGCCTGTTCCTCGTCGGTGAGGCTCTTGGTCTCGCGCTGGAGGTCGTCGAGTTTGAACGCGCCTTCGCTGAGGGCCGAGTTCAGTACCAGGAGACCGATGAGACCACCGCCGAGGAGGAGGACCACGAGGAGCACGAAGGGGGTGCGGGCCGCCTGCCCGGGGCCGGTCGGGAAGAGCTGCGCGAGACGTGCCGCCCTCCCCTTCAGTTCGGGTTTGCTGCTCACTCACGCTCCCTCGGTCCGGCCTGCACACGCCTCACTCGACGTCCTCCCTGATGCGCTGGGCCCCGCGCAGCCGCGCCGGTGCCGCTCGCCGGTTCTCGGCGATCTCCTCCTCGGTGGGGAGTTCGGCACCGCGCGTGAGCAGCTTGAGCCGCGGCTGGTAGCGCTCGGGCACGACGGGCAGCCCGGGCGGCGCCGTGGTGGCGGCACCCGCCGCGAACACCTGCTTGACCAGCCGGTCCTCCAGCGAGTGGTACGACAGCACCGCGATCCGTCCGCCCACGTCCAGCGCCTTCACGGCGGCCGGGATCGCCCGCTCCAGCACGGCGAGCTCGCCGTTGACCTCGATGCGCAGGGCCTGGAAGGTGCGCTTGGCGGGGTTGCCGCCGGTGCGCTTGGCGGCCTGCGGCAGCGCGTCCCGGATCAGTTCGACCAGCCGCGCGCTGGTGCTGAACGGCTCCTTCTCGCGCTCGCGCACGATCGCGGACACGATCCGCTTGGCCTGCTTCTCCTCGCCGTACGCCCGCAGGATGCGCACCAGCTCGCCGGGCGGGTACGTGTTGAGGACCTCGGCGGCGCTGACCCCGGCCGTCTGGTCCATGCGCATGTCGAGCGGAGCGTCCTGGGCGTAGGCGAAGCCGCGGTCGGCCTCGTCGAGTTGCATGGAGGAGACGCCGAGGTCGAACAACACGCCCTGCACGCGCGCGATGCCGAGCTTGTGCAGCACCTCGGGGAGCTCGTCGTACACGGCGTGGACGAGCGTGGCGCGCTCCCCGTAGGGCGCGAGGCGCTCGCCGGACAGGCGCAGGGCCTCCTTGTCGCGGTCGAGGGCGACGAGGCGGATCCCGGGGAACCTCTCCAGGAGCGCCTCGCTGTGGCCGCCGAGGCCGAGCGTGCAGTCGACGACCACCGGCTCCGGCCCCTCCAGGGCGGGTGCCAGCAGATCCAGGCACCGCTGGAGCATCACCGGGACGTGTCGACTCTGGCTCAAGGGGCCCTCTCAGGTCCGGCGCGCGGCCGTGCGCACCGCCGGGTCCCCGCCCGCTCGTGAAGGGGAGGCCTGCCGGCGCCGGAAGCGTCAGCCGGCCGGGAGCGGGAGGAGGCCGAGCCGTACGTACGCGCCGCGCACGTGGGGAGATCTCCGGTCGTCGCCGGGGGTCTCCGGGGAAAACAGTCCAGCGGGGAGAGTCTCGCCTCCCGCTTCGCGTCACTTTAGTCCACCCTGTCTCCCGGTCAATCAACCGGCCTGCGCGTCGCGACCGCCGGCACAGCACCCTTGTGGGTTACCTCACAACCCCGCCTCGCTGACATTCTTTGTCCACTCTCACAAGGGGCTTGGACAGGTTGTGACCAGTAACGTCATGGCTATGACGATTTCTGCATCGGTTCCCCCGGCCTCGGAGAGCGCCACAGCCAGTGGCGGCACGGTCACCGACCGCCTCGTCGACGCCAACGCCCGGTACGCCGCCGACTTCACCGACCCGGGGATGGACGCGCGGCCCGTGCTGCAGGTCGCCGTCGTGGCCTGCATGGACGCCCGCCTCGACCTGCACGCGGCACTCGGTCTCGAGCTCGGTGACTGCCACACGATCCGCAACGCGGGCGGCGTCGTCACCGACGACGTGATCCGCTCGCTGACCATCAGCCAGCGCAAGCTGGGGACGCGCAGCGTCGTCCTCATCCACCACACCGGCTGCGGCCTGGAGAGCCTCACCGAGGACTTCCGCACCGAACTGGAGGCCGAGGTGGGCCAGCGCCCGGCGTGGGCGGTGGAGTGCTTCCGGGACGTCGACCAGGACGTACGGCAGTCGATGCAGCGCGTGCGCACCTCGCCGTTCCTGCTGCACACCGACGACGTGCGGGGATTCGTCTTCGACGTGAAGACCGGCCGGCTGCGGGAAATCGACCCGGCCTCCTGACCTGGCGGCCCGCCCCGGACACAACCCGCTGCAGCTGTCGAAAGCCTGTCAGTCACGCGTTCGAATGGTCACAAGGCCGACATATCGCGGCCAGTTATCCACAGTCGAGTGACACGAATCGGTAACGACAGCAAGAATGCGGGAGTGGCGTCACGCGGAACTTCACGCGTGGTGTCCGTGGTCCGGGGTGGGCCGGCCCGCGTCTTGGGGCGTCGGCCCGGGAAAATGGGGTATCCCGTGCTCCCTGAGAGCAAGGGAAAGGCCGAGGAGGGCCGGGTGACGACCTATGACGATCGAGCGAGCCTCACTGATCTGACCGCCGTGGTGGATCGCGTGCGGGAGTCGGTGGAAGGCGTGATCGAGGGCAAGCCCGAGGTCGTACGGCTCTCGCTGACCGTGCTGCTCGCCGAGGGACATCTGCTCATCGAGGACGTCCCGGGCGTCGGCAAGACGATGCTCGCCAAGGCACTGGCGCGGTCCATCGACTGCTCGGTGCGGCGCATCCAGTTCACGCCCGACCTGCTGCCCTCGGACATCACCGGTGTGTCCATCTGGGACCAGCAGCGCAGCGACTTCGAGTTCAAGCCGGGCGCGATCTTCGCGCAGGTCGTGATCGGCGACGAGATCAACCGCGCCTCTCCCAAGACGCAGTCCGCGCTCCTGGAGTCCATGGAGGAGCGCCAGGTCACCATCGACGGCAAGACCTACGAGCTGCCCAGCCCCTTCATGGTGGTGGCGACGCAGAACCCGGTCGAGATGGAGGGCACCTACCCACTGCCGGAGGCCCAGCGCGACCGCTTCATGGCCCGGGTCTCGGTCGGCTACCCGAGCCCCGAGGCCGAGCTGCGGATGCTGGACGTGCACGGCGGCGTCTCGCCGCTGGAGGACCTCCAGCCCGTGGCCCACGCGCACGAGATCCTCAAGCTCATCGAGGCGGTGCGCGGCGTCCATGTCGCCGAGCCGGTCCGGCGCTACGCGGTCGACCTGGTCGGCGCCACACGCACGCACCCCGACCTGAGACTGGGCGCCTCCCCGCGCGCGACGCTGCACCTGCTGCGCGCGGCGAAGGCGTCCGCGGCCCTGAGCGGCCGGGAGTACGCGCTGCCGGACGACGTGCAGGCACTCGCCGTCGCCGTCCTGGCCCACCGTCTGCTGCCCACCGCCCAGGCCCAGCTCAACCGCCGCACCGCCGAGCAGGTCGTCGAGGAGATCCTCCAGCGCACCCCGGTGCCGTCGGCGCCGCAGCAGCAGAGCGGCTTCGGCGCTGTGGGCCGTACGGCGCCCGCGTATCCCTCGCACCCGCCCCGGAGGCTGTGATGACCACCGCGGGGACGGGGCAGCCGGAGGCCGACCGGGGCGAGCAGGGCGGCATCCGCACCGCCCTGGCCGGTCTGACCACCCGCGGACGCTCCTTCCTGGCCGCCGGCGTCGCGGCCGCCGTCTGTGCGTATGTGCTCGGGCAGAGCGACCTGCTGCGCGTGGGCCTGCTGCTGGCGGTGCTGCCGCTGGTGTGCGCGACGGTGCTGTACCGCACCCGCTACCGGGTCGCGGGCAGCCGCCGCCTCTCCCCCGCCCGCGTACCGGCCGGCAGCGAGGCCCGGGTCCACCTGCGGATGGACAACGTCTCGCGGCTGCCCACGGGCGTGCTGATGCTCCAGGACCGGGTGCCGTACGTGCTCGGTCCCCGGCCCCGTTTCGTGCTCGACCGGGTGGAGGCGGGCGGCCGCCGCGAGGTGTCCTACCGGGTGCGCTCCGACCTGCGCGGCGGCTACCCGCTGGGCCCGCTCCAGCTGCGCCTGACCGACCCGTTCGGCATGTGCGAGCTGACCCGGTCCTTCTCGACGTACGACACCCTGACGGTGATCCCGCGCGTGGAGCCGCTGGCGCCGGTGCGGTTCAGCGGCGAGGCGAGGGGGTACGGCGACGGGCGGCAGCGTTCCCTCGCGCTGGCCGGCGAGGACGACGTGATCCCGCGCGGATACCGCTACGGCGACGACCTGCGCCGTGTGCACTGGCGCTCCACCGCCCGCTACGGCGAGCTGATGGTCCGCCGTGAGGAGCAGCCGCAGCGCGCCCGCTGCACGGTACTGCTCGACACCCGGGGCATCGCCTTCCAGGGCGTGGGTCCCGACTCGGCCTTCGAGTGGGCCGTGGCGGGCGCCGCGTCCGTGCTGGTGCACATGCTCGAACGGGGCTTCTCCGTAAGGCTGTTGACGGACACCGGAAACGCGGTGCCCGGCGAGGGCGGAGACGGCTTCGCGGGCGCGAGCCAGGGGTCGGCGGACACGGCCGGGCTGATGATGGACACCCTCGCGGTCATCGACCACTCCGACGGCGCGGGTCTGTCCCGGGCCTACGACGTGCTGCGCGGCGGGAACGAGGGGCTGCTGGTGGCCTTCCTCGGCGACCTGGACGAGGAGCAGGCGGCTGTGGCGGCCCGGATGCGGCAGCGCAGCTCAGGCGCGGTCGCCTTCGTGCTGGACAGCGACACCTGGGTGCGGGAACCGAGCGACGTGCCCGGTCCGTTGGACGGGAGCGGGGAGCGGTTGCGCATGCTGCGCGAGGCGGGCTGGACCGCCCTCGGCGTGCCGCGGGGTGCCTCCGTTGACGAGCTGTGGCGGCAGGCCGACCGGGAGCGCAGGGGGATGGCCGCCGCGGGCGGCGGGGAGGGACCGTGATGAGCGGGCGGATACGACTGACGCTGGGGGCGTGGGCGGCCACGCTGATGGCCGCGTGCGCCCTGCCTGCCGACCTGGATCGTGCAGGCGGCCTTCCTGCTGGCCGTGCAGGCGGGCGTGGGTGCCGCGGCCCGCAGGGTGCCGCTGGCGCGCCCGCTGACGGTGGCGGCACAGGCCGTGGTCACGGTGCTGCTGCTGACGTTCGTGTTCGCCCGTGAGCAGGCCTTCGCCGGGCTGGTGCCCGGGCCGGACGCCCTCGACCGCTTCGGGCTCCTGCTCCGGCAGGGCGGGGAGGACATCGCGCGGTACGCGATCCCGGCGCCCCTGGAGTCCGACGGCATCCGGCTGATGCTCATCGGCGGCGTCCTGATCATCGGGCTGCTGGTGGACACCCTCGCGGTGACCTTCCGCAGCGCCGCCCCGGCCGGACTGCCGCTGCTCGCGCTGTACTCGGTGGCCGCGGGGCTGTCCGACGGGGGCACGGACTGGTTGTGGTTCCTGGTCGCGGCGGCCGGCTATCTGATGCTGCTCCTGGCCGAGGGGCGGGACCGGCTCTCCCAGTGGGGCCGGGTCTTCGGCGGGGCCTCGCGCACGGCCGGAGGGGAACCGAGCGGCGCCGCCCCGGTCCGCACCGGCCGCCGCATCGGCGTGGTCGCGCTGGGCATCGCCCTGGTGGTGCCGCTCGGCCTGCCCGCGATGAACGGCGGCCTGCTGGACTCCGTGGGCGCGGGCGCGGGCGGCGGCACGGGCAGCGGCGGCACGATCTCCGCCGTGAACCCGCTGGTGTCACTCCGCGACAACCTGAACGTGGACGAGGACCGGCAGGTCCTCTCCGTGACGACGAAGATGGCCGACGTCTCGGACCTCTATCTGAGGATCGTGTCCCTGGACGACTTCGACGGCACGACCTGGAAGCCGTCCCGGCGATCCATCACCGCCGTCCCCGACGGCTCCTTCCCGACCCCGATCGGCCTCGGCCCCGAGGTCAAACGCACGGAGGTCGACACCACGATCACGGCGGCCGGCTGGTACGCCCAGGACTGGCTGCCCATGCCGTACCCGCCGAGCGGCGTGACCATCCGGGGCAACTGGCGTTACGAGCCTCTGGGCATGACGCTGGTCGGCGACCACGGCCAGAACACACGAGGGCTGACGTACCAGGTCAAGAGCCTGGACGTACAGCCGACGGCGGAGCAGCTGGCCTCGGCGGCGCCCCCGCCGGCGGCCATCGAGCGCGATTTCACCAAGCTGCCCGACTCGCTGCCGCCGGTGGTGGCCCGCACCGCCCGCCAGGTCACCGCGGGCGCCGCCAACCCGTACGACCAGGCGGTCAAGCTCCAGGACTGGTTCGCCGTGACCGGCGGCTTCGAGTACGACACGCGGGTGCAGGTCGGCAGCGGCTCGGAGGGGATCGCCCGCTTCCTGAAGGACAAGCAGGGCTTCTGCGTGCACTTCTCCTTCACGATGGCGGCGATGGCCCGCTCCCTGGGCATACCGGCCCGGGTCGCGGTGGGCTTCGCACCCGGTTCCCCGCAGGCGGACGGCTCGGTGTCGGTGGGGCTGCGCGACGCGCACGCCTGGCCCGAGCTGTACTTCGAGGGCGTGGGCTGGACCCGCTTCGAGCCGACTCCGAACCGTGGCTCGCTGCCGCCGTATACCCTGCCGGAAAGCCCCGGAAGCTCGGTGCCGGACGTGGCGCGCCCGTCCCAGACGACGTCCGCCGCGCCGTCTGCGGCGCCCTCGACGAGCGACAGCTGCACGCCGGAGCAGAAGAAGCTGGACGGCGGGTGTGCGAGCGAGTCCCCGCAGGCGGTGCTGCCCACCGGTGACGACGGCCCGAAGTGGTACGCGATCCTGGCCTGGGCCCTGGCCGGCCTCGCCGTCCTGGCGCTCCCGCTGGCACCGATGCTGTGGCGCCTGCGGACCCGCGCGGTCCGGCTGGGGGCGCACGGCCGCAGCGACGCGGACGCCGTGCCGCACACGCTGGCCGTCTGGCAGGAGCTGACCGACACGGCCTGGGACTTCGGCATCGCGCCGGACGAGTCACAGACACCGCGCAAGGCGGCCGCCCGCATCGTCCGGCTGGGCTCCCTCGACGCGACGGCCGCGGCCTCGGTGCACCGGGTGGCGAACGCGGTGGAGCAGGTCCTGTACGCACCGCGTCCCCGCCCGACGCCGGGCCTCACGGAGGACGTCCGCCGTGCGGCAGCGGGCCTGAGCGCCGGGGTCGGCCGCGGCACCAGGCTCCGTGCCGTCCTGGTCCCGCGCTCCACCGTGCGCGTGGTGTGGGCGATGTCGGCCTGGTGGTCGGGCGTGCGGGAACGTGCCCTGGCGCTGCGGCCGACGTGGCGGAAGGCATCGGGGCAGCAGGGCTGACGGGCCCGGGGTGGCTTGGGCCGGTCGGGTTTGTGCGCCCGGCCGGCCTCGCTGTGTCTGCCTGGGGTTGGTCGGTGAGGCGTCCGGCTTCCCGTCGCTGCGGGCCAACACGCGCCGGACCCGGCGGAGGTGGCCTCCCAGGGAGGACCCTCCCTCGGGAGCCCCAGACGCGCGTCGTACGCATACGTCTGGGGGTGACCACCGACTGGGTGGTCACCCCCTGACTCATGTCTTCACGTGTCCTGGAAAGTCGCGCTCCGGGCTAATGGCCACCCTGCTCGTCGCGGCGCTTCTGCCAGCGCTGCTCGATGCGGTCCATCATGGAGCGCCGCTGCCGGCCCTGACGGCGGGCGGCCGGCTGTCCGCCGGCTCCGGCCGCCTGTTCGCCCGGCTTGGGGGCCTTGCGCCAGCCGGTCACGGCGAGCACGGCACAGCCCAGCATGACGAGGAAGCCCACGACGCTGAGCCAGACCTGTTGGGCGACCATACCGGCCATGAGGAGCGCAATACCTACGAGGAAGCCCGCGACCGCCTGGTAGACCCGTCGCCGGGTGTACGTACGCAGCCCGCTTCCCTCGAGCGCCGTCGCGAACTTGGGATCTTCGGCGTACAGCGCTCGCTCCATCTGCTCGAGCATGCGCTGCTCGTGCTCCGAGAGCGGCACGGAGTCCTCCTCATCGTGCAGTCGCCGGGGCGACCCGGGGGGTCTCTTCAGGATAGGCAGGGAATCGCCCCCGTGAAACCCGCCCCTCTGCGCCAATTGGCCAACCGGAATCCGCCATGGACGTCCCGGCTCGCTGAGGCCTACATTCCCCGGCGGCCGACCCGTCATGCCGGAACGGTCTCCCTCGATCATACGGCGCCAAGCCCCCATTCGGGGGGCCTGTGGCGTACTCCATGCACAGCCCAGGCGCTGATCAGCGGTGGTGCCTCCGGAAGCGGCTCAGGCCTCGACCGACCCATCGGTCTCGATTGCCTCACCAGTCCCAGCGGTCTCACCCAGCACATGAAGCTGCGTGGCCACCGAGTGAAAGGCGGGAAGTTCGGCGGCGGCCTCCTCCAGCTTCAGCAGCGCCTCCAGGGCGCCGGGCTCGGTGTCGACGAGGACGCCGGGCACGAGGTCGGCGAACACCCGCACGCCGTGCACGGCGCCGACACGCAGGCCCGCGCCCTCGACCAGTCCCGTGAGCTGGTCCGCGGTGAAGCGGCGCGGGACGGGGTCACCCGTGCCCCATCGTCCGTTCGGGTCGTCGAGCGCCTGCCGGGCCTCCTTGAAGTGTCCGGCGAGGGCGCGGGCCAGCACGGCACCGCCGAGGCCGGCGGCGAGCAGGCTGAGGACGCCCTCCGAGCGCAGGGCGGCCACCGCGTTGCGGATGCCCTCGGCCGGGTCGTCCACGTACTCCAGGACGCCGTGGCACAGCACCACGTCGTAGCCACCGCGCTCGGCCACGTCGAAGAGGCCGTGGGCGTCGCCCTGCACGCCCTTCACCCGGTCGGCGACTCCTGCCTCGGCGGCGCGGCGCTCCAGGGCGAACAGCGCGTTGGGGCTGGGGTCGACGACGGTGACCCGGTGGCCGAGACAGGCGACGGGCACCGCGAACTTGCCGCTGCCGCCCCCGGTGTCGAGGACGTCCAGCGACTCCCGCCCCGTGGCCTTGACCCGGCGGTCCAGGGCGTCCTGCAGGACCTCCCAGACCACGGCGGTACGGAGTGAGGCGCGGGGGCGCATCGGGTCCGACACGGCAGTTGACTCCTCGGCGCGGCACCGCCTCTTGCACGGCGGAGCGAACGGGGTGCCTTCCCCGGCCCCGGCGACGGGGAGGGAAGACTTCAGGCGTCCCCCACCCTATTGCCTCCGGCCGGGCAGCCGGCATGCCTCGGCCCTCACCCGGACACACGTCGGCACGACCAGGCGGACGCGCGCCGCCGGTGCCCGCTCAGCCCGCGTCCGGCATGCCCTGCCCTTCCCCCCGTCCCTCCGGCTGGTCCTGGTCCGGGCGGGGCTGCGGGAGGACCGGCTGGAGGACCAGCATGCGCTCGACGATGCGCAGGAACATCGTCACGTCCCGTATCAGGTCGTCGGCGTCCCGGCTGCTGGCCGCGTCCTGGATGCCCGCCTCGGCACGGGCGCGGCGCCGGGCGCCGGAAGCGAACAGCGCGCTCCACTCGGACAGTTCGGGCGCGATCTCGGGGAGCACTTCCCAGGCGCTCCTGATCTTGGCCCGGGCCCGGGGCGAGGTCTCCGGCCGCCCGCGGGCGGCGAGCACGGCGGCGGCGGTGCGCAGGGCGGCCAGATGGGCCGTCGCGTAGCGCTCGTTCGGTGTTTCCAGGGCAGCGGCCTCGTCGAGGCCGGCTCGGGCCTGGGCGAGCAGGTCGAGGGCGGCGGGCGGGGCCGTGGCCCGGCGCAGCACGGGGTGCACGTCGCTCGCCGGGCCGGTCAGTGAGGGGGCAGGGCCGGAGGCGCGGCGCCGACGGGCGGCTGCTGCGGGGTAGCTGGCCATGACGAACCTCCTGTCGTCTGTGTGACGGCACGTCCGGTCACGGAGTGCCGTATGTGACCCATCGTGAGGTATGGCACTGACAATCCGCTCTGACCTGCGGCTTTGCTTCGATCGTAGGTTCGCAGTAGTTTTTGCACTGACCAGTCAGTTCAAAAACTACAATCCTCAATCGAAGGAGACTCGTGGGGGAACGAGTAGGGGCGCGGATCGCCGCCGAGGGCCTCGGGGTCAAGGGGCCGCGCGGGTGGGTGGTCCGCGGGATCTCCGTCGACGCCGAACCGGGATCGCTCGTCGCGGTCGAGGGCCCGTCCGGGTCCGGGCGTACATGCCTGCTGCTCGCGTTGACGGGGCGGATGAAGATCGCGGAGGGCACCGCCACCGTCGGCGAGGCCAGGCTGCCCAAGCAGCTGTCGGCGGTGCGTCGCGTCAGCGCCCTGGCCCATGTACCCGGGGTCACCGACCTCGACCCGGCTCTGACCGTCGGCGAGCACCTGCGGGAGCGGGCACTGCTCCAGCGGCGGTTCGGCGATTCCCTGCGCGGACTGCTGCGGCCCCGCGGCGAGCGGGCGGCCGAGGCCGGGCGGCGCGTCGAGGCGGCACTGGCCGCCGCCGGTCTGGACCTGGAGGCGCTGCCCAAGGGCCCCCGTACCGCCGTGCGCGATCTGGAGCGTCTGGAGGCGCTGCGGCTGTCGGTCGCCCTCGCGCTCATCGGCCGGCCTCTGCTGCTCGGGGTCGACGACACCGACTTCAAGCTCTCGGACGCCGAACGGGACGAGGTCTGGTCCCTGCTCAGATCCCTCGCCGACGCCGGGACGACGGTCGTGGCGGTGTGCAGTGAGGCCCCCGAGGGCGCCGTCAGGGTGTCCACGCAGGAGAACCGGGACGACAGCGACGATCAGCAGGCCGCCGAGGACGACAAGGCCGGCCGGGGAGAGGAGAAGGCCGATGCGCTCGCCGAGACTGGCCGCGCTTGAGCTCCGCCGCTTCGGCCGGGGCAAGCTGCCGCGCGCCGCGCTGGTCGCGCTGCTGGTGCTGCCGCTGCTGTACGGCGCGCTGTACCTGTGGTCGTTCTGGGACCCGTACGGCCGTCTGGACCGTATCCCCGTGGCGCTCGTGAACGACGACAAGGGGGCGACCGCCGACGGGAAGAAGATCACAGCGGGTGACGACATCACGAAGGGCCTGCACGAGAGCAAGACCTTCGACTGGCAGGAGGTGAGCGCCGCCGAGGCCCGCAGGGGCCTCGAGGACGGCACGTACTACCTGTCGCTCACCCTGCCCGCCGACTTCAGCGAGCGGATCGCCTCCAGTTCCGGGGACTCCCCGGAGACCGGCGCCCTCCAGGTGCGCACGAACGACGCGAACAACTACATCGTCGGGCAGATCTCCCGGACGGTGTTCAGCGAGGTGCGGCAGGCCGCGTCCACGAAGACGTCGCGCTCCTTCCTGGACAAGATCTTCGTCTCGTTCTCCGACATCCACGGCAAGACCGTGAAGGCGGCGAAGGGGGCCGACAAGCTCAAGGGCGGCATCGGGAAGGCCGAGAAGGGGTCCAAGGACCTCGCCGACGGCCTGAAGGACGCCAAGGAGGGCAGTGGGAAGCTGTCCACGGGCCTGAAGAAGCTCCACACGGGCTCCGGCGACCTGGCGGACGGCTCGAAGCGGGTCGCGGAAGGCACGCGGAAGCTCGCCGCCAAGGTCAACACGACCGCCGACAAGGTGGGCCCGTTCCTGAAGGGCAACGAGAAGACCATCGGTGACACGGCCCGGCTCGTCGCCGACTCCTCCGGTGTGATCCGCAAGCACCTGGACACCCTCGCGAAGACGGCCCCGACCGCCGCCAAGGGCGCCCGTACGGCGTCGGACACGCTGAACGGCGTCTACGCCAGGCGCTGCGACGACCCCGTCCTGCCCGACGCCGCCTGTGCCGACCTGAAGAAGGCCAAGGACGCGGCGGCCGACGTGGCCGTCATCGCCGACGACGTCAACACGCTGATCGCGGACCAGAACGGCGACCTGACGAAGCTCGACAAGAACCTCGCCACTCTCCAGAAGCAGTCCCAAGCCCTCGCCGACCGCGCCCCGCACCTCTCCGAGGACCTCGACGACGCCGTCAAGAAGATCAACAAGCTGAACGACGGGGCCGCCGAGGTCGCCGCGGGCGCCAAGAAGCTGCACAAGGGGCTCGGCACGGCCAAAACCGGTGCCGTCGACCTGGACAAGGGCGTCGGCGATCTGAAGACGGGCGCGGACGACCTCAGCGGCGGCATGATCAAGCTCGTCGACGGCTCCGGCAAGCTCGCCGGCGGGCTGCACGACGGGGCGGAGCGGATCCCCGACTACGACAAGCAGGACCGCGACGAGCGCACCGAGGTCATGGCCGACCCCGTGCGGCTCGCCTCCCAGGACCTGCACAAGGCGCCCAACTACGGCACCGGGTTCGCCCCGTACTTCATCCCGCTGTCGCTGTGGGTGGGCGCGATGGTGGCCTACATGCTGATCGCGCCGATGAACCGGCGCGCGCTCGCCGCGGGCGCCTCGGCATGGCGCATCGCGCTGGCCGGCTGGCTGCCGGTGGTGGCGATCGGGGTGCTCCAGACGGTGGCCCTGATGTCGGTGCTGCACTGGGCGGTCGGCCTGGAAATGGCGCGGGCGGCCGGGACGGTGGGCTTCCTGTTCCTGGTGACGGCGTGCTTCGCGGCGATCGTGCAGTGGCTGAACGCGCGCTTCGGGGCGGCGGGCCGGATCCTTGTCCTCGCCCTGCTGATGCTCCAGCTCACCTCGGCGGGCGGTACGTACCCCGTGCAGACCAGCCCCGGTTTCTTCAACGCGCTCCACCCCTTCCTGCCGATGAGCTACGTCGTCGAGGCGCTGCGCAGGCTCATCACGGGCGGTGGTCTGGAACCGGTGTGGCACGCGTGCGTGGTGCTGACGGCGTTCACCGCCGGTGCCCTCGCGCTGACCGCCGTGGCGGCCCGCCGCCGCCAGGTGTGGACGCTGGACCGGCTGCACCCGGAGCTGAGCCTGTGAGTCCCTCGGTGACACCCCCTGTGCACCCTTCGGTGACATCCCCCGGAAAGGTTCCTGTGACAATCAGGGCCATGGAAAGCAGCAGTGCCGCGTCGGGCGGCAGCACGCGCCGCGAGGCCACCCGGCAGAAGCTCTACGAGGCGGCCGTCACGCTCATCGCCGAGCAGGGGTTCTCCGCCACGACCGTGGACGAGATCGCCGAGCGTGCCGGAGTCGCGAAGGGCACGGTCTACTACAACTTCGCGAGCAAGTCCGTCCTCTTCGAGGAACTGCTGCGGCACGGGGTCGGCCTCCTCACCGCCTCCCTGCGGGAAGCGGCCGAGCGAACCGCCCGGGAGGGCGGCAGCAAGGTCGACGCCCTGGACGCGATGATCCGCGCGGGTCTGGTCTTCATCGACCGCTACCCGGCCTTCACGCAGTTGTACGTGGCCGAGCTGTGGCGCACCAACCGGGCCTGGCAGTCCACGTTGATGGTGGTCCGGCAGCAGGCCGTCGCGGTCGTGGAGGACGTGCTGCGCGAGGGTGTGGCGGGCGGCGAGTTCAGCGACGAGATCGACATCCCGCTGACGGCGGCCGCGCTGGTCGGCATGGTCCTGGTGGCCGCGCTGGACTGGAAGTCCTTCCAGCCGGAGCGCTCCCTGGACGACGTCCACTCGGCCCTGTCCCGGCTGCTTCAGGGACGGGTGAGCGGCAGGCGTTGAGGCCACACTCGAAACGGCTGCCGCTGAGGGCGACACCCCGAGCGGCAGCCGTCGAGCATTCGTCGGCGCAGATGTGAAAACGCCGGTCCGCTGTGGCCGCGTCCCCCGCGGGCCACCTCGAACCGGCGCCTTCCTTGCTCCCCCGTTTTCCTGCTCCCCCGTGCGTTCCCCCGCAGGACCCCCGTTCGGTCGTCCCCCGGTTCTCCCCCGTGCCTCGCTCCCGCCGACACCGTCGGCGGAAGGAGCGGATCGTGGGCCCGGCCCCGTTCCGGCGCCCCGTGTCGCCGGTGCCGGAGCCGTGCCCCTCTCCGTGCCTCCACTCTCTCGTTCTCACAGGTCGTCGCCCATCCGCGCGGGTACTCAACTCGCTCACTAGGTACAGGTACTCAGGCTTGCGCACGCAGGCCCAGGACGCTCCCTGGCCGGCTGGTCACGATCGCCTCCGTGTCCGTACTCGGAGGTTGCCGGCGGGGACTGTCGGCGGGCGCTGTCAGTGGAGGCCGATAAAGTCCCTGGCATGGCACGGATTGCGGTGATCGGCGCCGGGATGGGCGCGCTGGCGGCGGCCGCCCGGCTGGCCGTCGCGGGCCACCGGGTGGTGGTGTACGAGCGGACGGACACGTACGGCGGAGCCCTGCGCCGCTTCGAGCGCGACGGGTTCTCCTTCGACACCGGCCCCGGCCTGCTCCCGCTGCCCGCCGTCTACCGCGACCTGTTCGTCAAGACCGGCAAGGAGCCGCTGGAGGCGTGCGTCGACCTGGTCCAGGTCGACCCGTCGTCCCGGCACGTGTTCGCGGACGGCACCAGGGTGTCGCTGCCGAACGCCTCGCGCGCGGGCGTCGTGGCGGCTCTGGACGAGGCGCTCGGCGCCGGGGCCGGGCAGCGGTGGGGCGACTTCCTGGTGCGGGCCCGTGAGGCCTGGGACCGGACCCGCCGGCCTCTCCTGGAGGAGCCGCTCTGGCCCAACTGGCAGGTGCTGGCCGAGCGCGAGCCCTACCCGGCGGTGCCCCACAAGCGGCTGCTGCGCACGCGCCGGGCCGGCACGCTCGCCGAGGTCGGCGCCTGGGAGCTGCGGGACACCCGGCTCACCGCCCTCCTGGAGAGCCACGCCCTGACACACGGCCTGGACCCCCGGACCACCCCGGCGAGCGCCGCCGTACTGCCGTACATGGAGCACGCCTTCGGCACCTGGTACGTGCGCGGCGGCCTGCGCGAGCTGGCCCGCGCGGTGTACGAGCGGTGTGTGGCCCGAAAGGTCGAGTTCCGTTTCGGCGCCGACGTGACCGGGGTGCGGGAGAAGGACGGCCGCGCGTCGGGCGTGGAACTCGCCGACGGCACGGTCGCGGAGGCGGACTTCGTGGTCGCCGGTGTCGCGCCCGGCACACTGGACCGGCTGTCGCCACAGGCCGTGCGCGGTGACGGCGAGGTGTCGCCACAGCCCGCGACGGCCAGCCGGCTCACGGTGCTGCTCGCCCTGCGCGGCGCCCGCCCCGAGGACACGGCACACCGCACGGTGGTGCACGCGGCGCACCGCGAGGCCGAGTTGGACGCCCTGTTCGGCGAGGCGGCGGGGAACACACGCCCGACGGTCACGGTCCTGCGGCCCGACGACCCAGGGCTGGCCCCGGACCCGGACCACGAGGCGGTCACCCTGACGACGGTGGTGCCGGCGCGGCCCGAGGAGCCCTACGACGACCTCGCCGAGAACATGGTCACCGTCGCCGGACGCGTCATACCCGACCTGCGCGACCGCCTCCTCTGGCACGAGGTGCGCACCCCGGCCGACATCGCCGAGGCGACCGGCGCGCAGGGCGGGGCGGTGCCCGTGCCCGCCCTGGCGGCGGACGGCGGGCGGCTGCTGCATCCGTCCAACAGCACGCGCGTGCCCGGTCTGTTCACCGTCGGCGGCTGGGCGCACCCCGGTGGCGGACTGCCGCACGCCGGCATGTCGGGCGCGCTGGTGGCGGGACTGATCGTGGAGGGACCGGAGTTCCGGGGCTCCCAGTGAGCTGGCCGCCCCGACGGCGTTCAGGCGTCAGAAACGGTACTGCTCGTCAGAAGCGGTACTGCTCGTCGAAGCCGTTCCCGGGCATCTGCTGCTGCCCGTCGCCCTGGTACGGGTACGGCTGCTGCTCCGGCGGCAGTTCCTGGCCGTACTCGTCGGTGTCGCGCTGCTGCGGGACCCACACACCGCCGGGCGGGGTCTCGCCGCCGTAGGTGCCGGTGTACTGGTCCTGGCCGTAGCCCTGCTGGGCGTAGTACTGCTGGTCGCCGTAGGAGGTGTCGTACGACGCTCCGCCGTAGGTCGGCGTGCCGATGTACGGGTCCGAGTAGGCGGCGTACTGCTGCTGGTCCGTGGCCTCGTAGCCCTGCTGCTGGCCGTAGCCCGAGTAGTCGTAGGAGTAGGACTGGTCGGTGCCCTGGGCCGTGGCGGCGTACTGGTCGTGGGTCTGGCCCGCCTGGTACCCGGTGTCGCCGTACACGCCGTAGGAGCCGGTGTCGTCGGGCACGGGCTGCGGCTCGTAGACGGCGGTGGTCTCGGCGGCCGTCGGGTGGACGGGACGCGACGGGGTGAAGACGTCGTCGCGGTCGTAGTCGTCGTCCTGGCCGTAGGCGGGGGTACCGGCGTCGCGGCGGTAGTCGGCGCCCTCGTCGCCGTAGCCGCCGTCGGCCGTCTCCAGGCCGGAGACCTCCAGGGGCGGCTCCTGGCGGCCGCGCTCACCGCGGCGGCGCTTGCTGCCGCCCAGCATCGGCGCGTTCATCACCCAGCCGGCCGAGAAGCCGCTGCGGAACGACAGGGTGACGTATGTCTGCCCGACCGCGAAGGCGGCCGCGCCCAGTCCGATCACGACGACGGACGGGATCAGAACACCGACCACGACACCGAGGAAACCGACGAAGGCCAGCAGCCGCCAGCGCAGCCGCGCCTTGTACTGCAAGAGCACCTCGCCCAGCAGCCACAGCGCGACGATGCCGAACGCGATGTAGAGGACCGCCCAGCCCATGTACGCCCCTCTCCCAGTCGCCGCTACGCAGTGTGTCGTATACCGGTGCGAACGGTCTAGGCCTGCGGTCGGTGGTGCAGGCCAAGGTTCTCGTAGATTTCCAGCGTCGCCGTGGAGTTGTTGAGCGTGATGAAGTGCAAGCCGGGCACTCCCTCGGCGAGCAGCCGCGCACAGAACTCCGTGGCGAATTCGATACCAATGGAGCGTACAGCGGCCGGATCGTCTTTTGCTGTGAGGATCCGCTCTTTCAGGGCGGCGGGGAACGCGGCGTTGGTGAGGGACGGGATGCGCTCCAGCGACCGCGCGCTGGCGATCGGCATGACCTCGGGAATGATCGGGGTGTCGCAGCCGGCGGCCGAGACCCGGTCGCGCAGCCGGAGGTAGTCCTCCGGGTGGAAGAACATCTGCGTGATGGCGTAGTCCGCGCCCGCGCGGCACTTGTCGACGAAGTGGCGGACGTCGGTGTCCCAGTCGGTGGAGCGCGGGTGCATCGCCGGGAAGGCCGCGACGCCCACGCAGAAGTCGCCGGACGCCTTGATCAGCTCGACGAGTTCGGCGGCGTAGGCCAGGCCCCGGGGGTGCGGCACCCACTCGCCCATCGGGTCACCGGGCGGGTCGCCGCGCAGGGCGAGCATGTTGCGGATCCCGGCGTCGGCGTACTGGCCGATGATGTTGCGCAGGTCGGCCACCGAATGGTCGACCGCCGTGAGGTGCGCGATGGGCGTGAGGGTGGTGTCGGAGGCGATCGCCTCGGTCGCCTTGACCGTCCCCGCGCGGGTGGAACCGCCCGCGCCGTAGGTCACGGAGACGAAGTCGGGCGCCACGGCCTCGACCCGGCGCAGCGCGTTCCACAGGTTCCGCTCGCCCTTCGGTGTCTTCGGGGCGTAGAACTCGAACGAGTACGTCGTTTTGCCGGTCGCGAGCATGTCGCGGACGGTGCGCGCGTGGTCCGACCTGATGGATGCGGTGCCGAGGGCCATACCGGCAGGTTAGCCAGGGGCGGTCGGTCCCCCAACCGGGCACGGACATTTGACCGATTTGTGTACTCGTTGTCCACCCCTTGGACACCCGGCGTCCTACTTCTCCCGCAGCCTCTTCGCGAACTCGGCCGCCGCCGCGCCCGGGTCGTCGGCCTCGGTGATCGCCCGTACGACGACGGCGCGCCGGGCTCCCGCTTCCAGGACCTGGTCGAGATTGCCGAGGTCGATGCCGCCGATGGCGAACCAGGGCCGGTCGGTGCCGAGGGCGGCGGTGTACCGGACGAGGTCCAGGCCGGGGGCGTGGCGGCCGGGCTTGGTGGGGGTCGGCCAGCAGGGACCGGTGCAGAAGTAGTCCACGCCGTCCTGGACGGCGGCCGCGGCGGCCTCGGACTCGGCGTGCGTGGAGCGGCCGATCAGGACGTGGTCGCCGAGGATCGCGCGAGCCGCGGGGACGGGGAGGTCGCCCTGGCCGAGATGCAGTACATCCGCGCCGGCGGCGTGGGCGACGTCCGCGCGGTCGTTGACCGCGAGCAGCTTGCCGTGCCGGGCGCAGGCGTCGGCGAAGACGGCCAGGTGCTCCAGCTCCTCGGCCGCCTCCATGCCCTTGTCCCGCAACTGCACGATGTCGACCCCGCCCGCCAGCACGGCGTCCAGGAAGTCCACGAGATCGCCCTGCCGCTTGCGCGCGTCGGTGCAGAGGTAGACCCGGGCGTCGGCGAGCTGGGCGCGGGCGGTGGTGGCGGTGGCAGTGGTGTCGGCCATGCGTGTCCCCCTGGTTGTCGGTGGCGTGCGGGTGCGGGATGCGCCCATGACGGCGTACCGCCGCAGATGCGCCCATGGTGGCGCACGGATGCGAGGTGCACCCGTGCCGGTGGCGTAACGGCGCAAGGCAGGGGGCCGCCGGAGCGCCCCGCTCCGGGTGACTCCGGTACGGGCCCCGCCAGGGCTCTCGCCCGGCCCACCCCAGGCGGCCCACGCCCCGATCGGGCGCGCGAGCCGCGTGACCGGGACCCCACGGGTCCCGGCCCACATACCGGGCGGTTGTTCAGGCCCGGCCCCGCTCGCACGGCACCGGGCGGTTGTTCGGTCGTCGAGGTCGGGTCAGACCGCGAGCGCCTGGGCTCGGCGCTTCACCTCCGTGCCGCGATTCTCGCTGAGGGCCTGTGCCGGCGTACCGGGCAGACTCGGGTCGGGGGTGAAGAGCCACTCCAGCATCTCTTCGACCGTGAAGCCGTCGTCCCGCAGGAGCGTCAGGGTCCCGGCCAGGCCCTTGACGACCTTGTCCCCGTCGATGAAGGCCGCGGGGACGTGCAGTGCGCGGTTCTCACCACGGCGTACGGCGATGAGCTGGCCCTCCTTGACCAGCTGCCGCACACGCGTCACCTCGACGCCGAACTGTTCGGCGATGTCGGGGAGGGTGAGCCAGGCAGGGACGAGAGCATCGATCTTTGCGTCAATCTCGGTCACGGAAACCAGCCTGCCATCCCCCACTGACAGTCGGAAGTCGGGCCCGCCCACCTGGGCGGACACACGCTCCTTCCCAGCTACGCCGTCGCCGCCTTCAGCGGCCTCGCCGGGTCCGCCAGCAAGGCCGGAATCATCGGCGTACCCGACTCGATCAGGCGGCGGCCCTGCGCCAGGTCCCGGGGGCGGCCCACCGCCAGCAGCGCGACCAGCCGGTCGCCGCGGAGCCAGCAGACCGTCCAGGCCGGCCCGGCCGGGTCGCCCCGCCACAGGGTCGTGTCGGCCGCCGCGTGATGCCCGGCGTACTGCACGAAACGCCCGAACTGCTCGGACCAGAAGTACGGCACGGGGTCGTACACCGCCGGGGTCTTCCCCGAGGCCCGGCCGACGATGTTCACGGCGACCGTGCGCGGGCCCTGGAGGGCGTTGTCCCAGTGGTGCACCAGCAGGCGCCCGCCGTACCGGCCCGAGGGGAAGGAGGCGCAGTCGCCGACCGCGTACACGTCAGGCGCCGACGAACGCAGGTGCTGGTCGGCCACGATCTCACCGTGCGTGCCCAGCTCGATCCCGGAGCCGGACAGCCAGGCCGTGGCCGGGCGGGCGCCGATGCCGACGACGACCGCGCCCGCGGGCAGCCGCGAGCCGTCGTCGAGCACCACCGCGCCGGGTTCCACCCGCTCCACGCGCGCGTGCGTGCGCAGCACGGCACCCGCGTCGGCGTACCAGCCGGCCATCGGCGCGGCGACCTCGGCGGGCAGTGCCCCGGCGAGCGGCCGCTCGGCGGCTTCCACGACGGTCACCGCGCAGCCGGCCTCGCGCGCGGCCGTGGCGAACTCCGCGCCGATCCAGCCCGCGCCGACGACCACGATGTCGTGCCGGCGGGCCAGCACCGGCCGCAGCCGCTCGGCGTCGTCCAGGGTGCGCAGCAGATGCACGCCCGGCACGCCCTCCGCCCCGGGCAGCCGGATCGGCTCGGCACCCGTCGCGAGGACCAGCACGTCGTACGGCACGGGCCCGTCGTCGGTGTCCAGCTCATGATCGCCGGGACGCAGGCCCAGCACCTCGCAGCCGAGGCGCAGTTCGATGCCGAGGGCCTCGAAGTCGACGTCGAAGGCGGAGCCCTCGGACTTGCCGAGCAGGACGGCCTTGGACAGCGGGGGACGGTCGTACGGCTGGTGGGGCTCGGCGCCGATCAGGATCACGGTGCCGGTGAAGCCCTGCTCGCGCAGGGCGACCGCGGTCTGCACACCAGCCATGCCCGCGCCCGCCACCACCACGCGCCGCGGTGCGGACGAACCTGGTTCCTGGGTCTGCTCGCTCACCTGATCACCATAGACAACTGACATTGTGTCAGTCAGTGCTCGTGCGCAGTGACCTGCTCCACAACACTCGTCCCGCGCGGCGACCGGGGCGAGGACGGGACCGTCCAGGGACCGGGCCGTGCGGTGGCTCCCTTACTGCGCCATACGGCCTCGGGCTAGGGTGGGTGGCCAACGCAAGGGACTCGCGGGAGCCCGGACGCACCGGGCTGAGAGGGAGGCTGGCGGCCTCCGACCGTACGAACCTGATCCGGGTCATGCCGGCGAAGGGAGGGGCTGGACGCCCATGTCGCGTACGCGAACGTCAGACGTCCTCGTCATCGGGGGCGGGATCATCGGCCTCGTCACGGCGTGGCGGGCCGCGCAGCGAGGGCTCACCACGGCCGTACTGGACCCGGAGCCGGGCGGCGGAGCCGCACAGGTGGCGGCCGGGATGCTGGCCGCCGTCACGGAACTGCACTACGGCGAGCAGACCCTGCTCGGGCTGAACCTCGCCTCCGCCCGGCGCTATCCGGACTTCGCGGCCGAGCTCACCGAGCAGACCGGCCACGACCTCGGCTACCGCCGGTGCGGCACGCTCGCCGTCGCCCTGGACGCCGACGACCGGGCCCATCTGCGCGAGCTGCACGCCTTGCAGCAGCAGTCGGGCCTGGATTCGCAGTGGCTGTCGGGGCGGGAGTGCCGTCGCCTGGAGCCGATGCTCGCGCCGGGCGTGCGCGGCGGGCTGCGGGTCGACGGCGACCACCAGATCGACCCGCGGCGGCTGGCCGGGGCGCTGGTCGCCGCGTGCGAGCGGGCCGGTGTGGTCTTCCACCGGGCCTGGGCCGAGCGGCTCACCGTCGTACGGGACCGGGCCACGGGGGTCGTCACGGACGACGGCACCCCGCTGGACGCCGGGCAGACCGTGCTGGCCGGGGGCAGCCTCAGCGGGCGGCTGGCGGGCGTCCCCCAGGACGTGCTGCCGCCCGTGCGGCCGGTGAAGGGGCAGGTCGTACGGCTGACCATGCCGCAGCGGCACGGGCCGTTCCTGAGCCGGACCGTGCGCGCGGTCGTCCGCGGCAGCCACGTCTACCTGGTGCCGCGCGAGAGCGGCGAGCTGGTCGTCGGGGCGACCAGCGAGGAGCTGGGCTGGGACACCACCGTGACCGCGGGCGGCGTGTACGAGCTGCTGCGCGACGCGCACGAGCTGGCCCCGGGCATCACCGAGCTGCCGCTCACCGAGACCCGGGCCGGACTGCGGCCCGGCTCGCCCGACAACGCGCCGCTGCTCGGCCCGACCGGTCTCGAAGGGCTCCTGCTGGCCACCGGCCACTACCGCAACGGCGTACTGCTCACGCCGGTCACCGGCGACGCCATGGCCCACGCCCTGGCGACGGGTGAACTCCCCGAGGAGGCCCGGCCCTTCACGCCGAAGCGATTCAGTACCGCCACCGCACTCACGGAGCAGCCCGCATGAACATCTCCGTCAACGGAGAGTCCCGGGACGTCCGGCCCGGCACGGCTCTCGACATCGTCGTGAGGTCGCTCACCACCTCGCCGTCCGGCGTGGCCGCCGCCCTCAACGAAACCGTCGTCCCGCGCGCGCAGTGGCCGTCCACCCCCCTGTCCGAGGGGGACCGCGTGGAAGTCCTCACCGCCGTCCAAGGAGGCTGACCATGGCCGACGATCCGTTTGTCCTCGGTGGTACGTCCTTCACGTCCCGCCTGATCATGGGTACGGGCGGGGCGCCCAGCCTCGACGTGCTGGAGCGGTCGCTGGTCGCGTCCGGTACGGAGCTGACGACGGTCGCGATGCGCCGGGTGAACGCCTCGGTGCACGGCTCGGTGCTGTCCGTCCTGGACAGGCTCGGCATTCGCGTCCTGCCCAACACCGCGGGTTGCTTCACCGCCGGCGAGGCCGTCCTCACCGCCCGCCTCGCGCGCGAGGCCCTCGGCACCGATCTGGTCAAGCTGGAGGTCATCGCCGACGAGCGGACCCTGCTGCCGGATCCGATCGAACTGCTGGAGGCGGCCGAGACGCTGGTCGACGACGGGTTCACGGTCCTGCCGTACACCAACGACGACCCCGTGCTCGCGCGGAAGCTGGAGGACGTCGGCTGCGCGGCGATCATGCCGCTCGGCTCGCCGATCGGTTCCGGGCTGGGCATTCGCAATCCGCACAACTTCCAGCTGATCGTCGAGCACGCGCGCGTGCCGGTGATTCTGGACGCGGGGGCCGGTACGGCGTCGGACGCGGCGCTGGCGATGGAGCTGGGGTGTGCGGGTGTGATGCTCGCCTCGGCGGTGACGCGGGCGCAGGAGCCGGTGCTGATGGCTGCCGCCATGAGGAACGGGGTCGAGGCGGGGCGGCTGGCCTATCGGGCGGGGCGTATTCCTCGGCGGCATTTCGCGGAGGCGTCCTCGCCGGCTGAGGGCATGGCTGTGCTGGATCCGGAGCGGCCTGCTTTCGGGTGACCCGGCGTTGTTCCCGCAGCGTGGTCGGATACACGTCACAGGTCCGCTTCAGTCGCGCCCCGAAAACCGCGGGGGCGATGGAGCTGTCAGTCGTGGCTCGTACACTCGCCTGCGTGGACACGACCCTTCAGGACCCCTTGGCCGGGCAGGTGCTCGACGGCCGGTATCGCATCGACGCGCGGATCGCGGTCGGCGGGATGGCCACGGTCTACCGGGCCGTGGACACCCGGCTCGACCGGGTCCTCGCGCTCAAGGTGATGCACCCCTCGCTCGCGGTCGACGGCTCGTTCGTCGAGCGGTTCATCCGCGAGGCGAAGTCGGTGGCCCGGCTGGCCCACCCGAACGTGGTGCAGGTCTTCGACCAGGGCACCGACGGCTCGTACGTCTACCTCGCCATGGAGTACGTCGCGGGCTGCACCCTGCGGGACGTGCTGCGCGAGCGCGGGGCCCTGCAGCCGCGTGCCGCCCTGGACATCCTGGAGCCGGTGCTGGCCGCGCTGGGTGCCGCGCACCGCGCCGGGTTCGTGCACCGGGACATGAAGCCCGAGAACGTCCTGATAGGGGACGACGGCCGGGTCAAGGTCGCCGACTTCGGGCTCGTACGGGCCGTGGACACGGTGACGAACACCACCGGCACCGTGCTCGGCACGGTCTCGTACCTGGCGCCGGAGCAGATAGAGAGCGGCACCGCCGACCCCCGCGTCGACGTGTACGCGTGCGGCGTGATGCTGTACGAGATGCTGACCGGCGACAAGCCGCACGACGGGGACTCCCCGGCCGTGATCCTCTACAAGCACCTGCACGAGGACGTCCCGCCGCCCTCGGCCGCCGTGCCCGGTCTGGCGTACGAGCTGGACGAGATGGTGGCCTCGGCGACCGCCCGCACCCCGGACATCCGACCGCACGACGCGGTGGCGCTGCTCGCGCAGGTCCGTGCCGGGCGTGCCCCGCTGACCGTGGAGCAGCTGGACGCGGTACCGCCGCAGGCGCTCGCCGCGGACCACGACAACGCCGACGACCGTACGAGCGTGATCCCGCGCTCGCTGACCACGCCGCGCCCACTGCCCGTGAACGAGGACGAGGAGGGCTCCGCGGCCGCGCTCAACCGCACCAGCCGCTTCCAGTCCCCGCCGCCCCCGCCGTCCCGGCGCCGCTCGGGTCCCCGGCGCGGCCCGATGGTGATCGTCGTCGCCGTCCTGCTCGTGCTCGGTCTCGGCACCGGCATCTGGTACATCAACTCGGGCCAGTTCACCGAGGTCCCCCGACTGCTGTCGAAGACCGAAGCGCAAGCCCAGGCCCAGCTGGAGGAGGCCGGGCTCGAGGTCGGCAAGGTCAGCCACGCCTACAGCGACACCGTCAAGCGCGGCACGATCATCGGCACCCACCCTGCGCCGGGCGCCCGTATCCGCCTCCACGACTCCGTGTCCTTCACCGTCTCCGACGGCCCGGAGAAGGTGCGGGTGCCCGCCCTGGCGGGCCAGCGGCTGGACAAGGCACGGTCCCTGCTGCAGGAGGACGGTCTGGAGCCGGGCATGGTCACCCGGGAGTTCAGTGAGGACGTGCCCAGGGGCTCGGTGATCTCCGCGCGGCCTGCGGACGGCACGAAGGTGCGCGCGGGCACGGCCGTGGCGCTCGTCGTCAGCAAGGGCAGCCCCATCGACATCCCCGACGTCACCGGTGACGACCTGGCCGATGCCAAGGCCGAGCTGACGGACGCCGGCCTCAAGGTGAAGGTCGCCGCCGAGCGGGTCAATTCCTCCGAGTTCGACAAGGGCCAGATCGCCAAGCAGAGCCCGGCCCCGGGCGGCCGGGCGGCCGAGGGTGACACGGTGACGCTGACGGTGTCCAAGGGCCCCGAGATGATCGAGGTCCCGGACGTGGTCGGCGACAGCGTCGACGACGCCACGCGGGAGCTGGAGAGCGCCGGGTTCCAGGTCGACGAGGACCGAGGACTGCTCGGTCTGTTCGGCGACACGGTGAAGGGCCAGTCCGTGGAGGGCGGAAAGACCGCGCCCAAGGGCTCGACGATCACCATCAAGATCCGGTGACGGGGGCGGGCAGGAGCCCGTGGGCAGGGCAGGGCCGGGCGCATGACACCCTGAACGGGTGAACAATCAGCTGTCCGGCCCCTCCCGCAACCCCGTGGGCGGCCACGTCCCCGTGGCCGGTGGGCTCCACTCCGTCGGCCTGTCCTACGCCCGTGACCTGAAGGCGGAAACCGTCCAGGTCTTCGTCGCCAACCCGCGCGGCTGGGCCACTCCGACCGGCAATCCGAAGCAGGACGAGGCGTTCCGCGCCGCGTGCGAGGCCGAGTCCGTCCCGGCGTACGTCCACGCCCCCTACCTGATCAACTTCGGCTCGCACACCGAGGCGACCGTGGAGCGGTCGGTGGAGTCGCTGCGGCACTCGCTGCGCCGCGGGCGGGAGATCGGGGCGCTGGGCGTGGTCGTGCACACCGGCAGCGCGACCGGCGGCCGGGAGCGGTCGGTGGCGCTGAAGCAGGTGCGGGAGCATCTGCTGCCGCTGCTCGACGAGCTGACCCACGACGACGACCCGTGTCTGCTGCTGGAGTCGACCGCCGGGCAGGGCGCCTCCCTGTGCTCGCGGACGTGGGACTTCGGCCCGTATTTCGAGGCGCTGGACGCCCATCCGATGCTGGGCGTGTGCCTGGACACCTGCCACATCTTCGCCGCCGGGCACGACCTGACCGGCCCCAGCGGCATGCACCAGACGCTGGACCTGCTGGTGGACACCGTCGGCGAGGGCCGGCTGAAGCTGATCCACGCCAACGACTCCAAGGACGTGGTGGGCGCGCACAAGGACCGGCACGAGAACATCGGCGTGGGCCACATCGGCGAGGACCCTTTCCGGGCCCTGATGACGCACCCCGCGACCGAGGGCGTGCCGCTGATCATCGAGACGCCGGGCGGCAAGGAAGGGCACGCGGCGGACGTGGAACGGCTGAAGAAGCTGCGCGACTGCTGAGAGCCGCAGCGGCCTCAGAGGTCGGGGCCCTCCCCGGGCTCCTCCTGGTACGAGTAGCGCTGTTCGCGCCACGGGTCGCCGATGTTGTGGTAGCCGCGCTCCTCCCAGAAGCCGCGCCGGTCGGCGGTCATGTACTCCACGCCTCGCACCCACTTGGGGCCCTTCCAGGCGTACAGGTGGGGCACGATCAGCCGCAGCGGGAAGCCGTGCTCCGCGGTGAGCAGTTCACCGTCCTTGTGGGTGGCGAACAGGGTGTGCTCGGAGGCGAAGTCGGACAGCCGGACGTTGGAGCTGTATCCGTACTCGGCCCACACCATCACATGGGTGACGTCGTCCGCGGGCGGCGCGAGGTCGAGAATCGTGCGCGCGGGGATGCCGCCCCACTCGGCGCCCAGCATGCTGAACTTCGTGACGCAGTGCAGATCGGCCACGACGGTGGTGTGCGGCAGGGCCGTGAACTCCTCGTGGGTCCAGCAGTGCTTGCCGCGGTCCGCCGTGGCGCCGAAGACCCTGAACTCCCAGCGCTCGGGCCGGAACTTGGGGACGGGCCCGTAGTGCGTGACCGGCCAGCCGCGCTGGACCCGCTGTCCCGGCGGAAGCCCGGGCTGCGTCGCTCCTGCCGGATCGCGCCCTTCTCCCGATTCGTGTCCCACCGGCTGACCCATGACTCCATCCTGACAGACCTCGGGTGATGCCCCTGACCGGGGCCACCCCAAACGGGGCAATCCGAACTAAGCATGCCCTTACTTAGTAAGTGAAGACTTACTGGACGATCTTCGCCGCCGGTGGAATCATGCGGCGCAACCAGCCAGTTCCCCCCGCGCGGAAGGAGCCTCTGCGATGCAGGGCGACCCCGAGGTCCTCGAATTCCTGAACGAGCAGTTGACCGGCGAGCTGACGGCGATCAACCAGTACTGGCTGCATTACCGGATCCAGGACAACAAAGGCTGGACCAAGCTCGCCAAGTACACGCGTGAAGAATCCATCGACGAGATGAAGCACGCGGACAAGATCACCGAGCGCATTCTCATGCTGGACGGCCTGCCCAACTACCAGCGGCTCTTCCACGTACGGGTCGGCCAGACGGTCACGGAGATGTTCCAGGCCGACCGCCAGGTCGAGGTCGAGGCGATCGACCGCCTCAAGCGCGGTATCGAGGTGATGCGCAGCAAGGGCGACATCACGTCCGCGAACCTCTTCGAGTCGATCCTCGAGGACGAGGAGCACCACATCGACTATCTCGACACGCAGCTGGAACTCATCGACAAGCTCGGCGAGGCGCTCTACCTCGCGCAGCAGATCGAGCAGCCGAGCTAAGCGGCGTCTTCCAGCTCCGCGAGCACCGGCTCGCCCCGGTCGGCCAGCTCACGGCGGGGGCACGAGCCCCTGCCCAGGATCGCCTGGATGCGGCGTACGCACGACCCGCAGTCCGTGCCCGCCTTGCAGGCGGAGGCTATCTGCCGAGGGGTGCTGGCGCCGCCGTCCGCGTGCTGCTTGACCTGCTGCTCGGTGATCCCGAAGCAACTGCACACGTACACGCGGTTCACCTCCCGACAGGTCGTTCCAAGGCGCCGTCCCCGTTGATCGGTGAGGCTAACCTAACCTTACCCGCCGGGTCGGAGACGCAAAAGTCGACTGGGGCGCGGATCGTATGTGATCCGCGCCCCAGTCGATGTCGGGGTAACAGGCGAAACCGCTACTGGTCCCTGTACATCTCGGCCACGAGGAACGCCAGGTCCAGCGACTGGCTGCGGTTGAGCCGCGGGTCGCAGGCCGTCTCGTAGCGCTGGTGCAGATCGTCGACGAAGATCTCGTCGCCGCCGCCCACGCACTCGGTGACGTCGTCGCCGGTCAGCTCCACGTGGATGCCGCCCGGGTGGGTGCCGAGCGCCTTGTGGACCTCGAAGAAGCTCTTGACCTCGTCGAGCACGTCGTCGAAGCGGCGGGTCTTGTGGCCGGAGGCCGCCTCGTAGGTGTTGCCGTGCATCGGGTCGGTGATCCAGGCCACGGTCGCGCCGGAGGCGGTGACCTTCTCGACCAGCTCGGGGAGCTTGTCGCGCACCTTGTCGGCGCCCATGCGCACGATGAAGGTCAGCCGGCCCGGCTCACGGTCGGGGTCGAGGCGCTCGATGTACTGCAGCGCCTCCTCGGCCGTGGTCGTCGGGCCCAGCTTGATGCCGACCGGGTTGCGGATCTGCGAGGCGAACTCGATGTGCGCGTGGTCCAGCTGCCGGGTGCGCTCACCGATCCACACCATGTGCGCGGAGACGTCGTACAGCTGCCCGGTGCGCGAGTCGACCCGGGTCAGGGCGGACTCGTAGTCGAGCAGCAGCGCCTCGTGCGAGGAGTAGAACTCGACCGTCTTGAACTCCTCCGGGTCGGCCCCGCAGGCGTGCATGAAGTTGAGTGCCTGGTCGATCTCGCGCGCCAGCTGCTCGTAGCGCTGCCCCGACGGGGACGACTTCACGAAGTCCTGGTTCCAGGCGTGCACCTGGCGCAGGTCGGCGTAGCCGCCGGTGGTGAAGGCGCGCACCAGGTTCAGCGTGGAGGCCGAGGCGTGGTACATCCGCTTCAGCCGCTCGGGGTCCGGGATCCGGGCCTCTTCGGTGAAGTCGAAGCCGTTGACGGAGTCGCCCCGGTACGTCGGCAGCGTCACGCCGTCGCGGGTCTCGGTCGGCTTGGAGCGCGGCTTGGAGTACTGGCCGGCGATGCGGCCGACCTTCACCACCGGCACGGACGCGGCGTACGTCAGCACGGCACCCATCTGGAGCAGCGTCTTGAGCTTATTGCGGATATGGTCCGCGGACACCGCGTCGAACGCCTCGGCGCAGTCGCCGCCCTGGAGGAGGAACGCCTCTCCCTTGGCGACGGCCGCCATCCGGGCGCGCAGCTGGTCGCACTCGCCCGCGAAGACGAGCGGCGGATACGACTCGAGGTCCGCAACGACTGCGCGCAGAGCCTCGGTGTCGGGGTACTCGGGCTGCTGCGCCGCGGGCAGGTCTCGCCAGGTGTTGCCAGCACTCGCGCTGGTCTTAGCGTTCACGGTCACGGCCTCAACATTACGGGGTCGTGTCGGACGCCCTGACCCATGCCCAGCAATTGAGACACGGGGTACACGACTCGGACACGGGGTCTCGGACATGGGGTAGGGTGCCTGCCATGTTCGCGCACTCGATCCAGACCTGGTGGTGGACCGCTCATCCGGCGGCCCACTGACTGCGCGTACGACAGACTTCGCGAAGGCCGCCCGAGGGGCGGCCTTCGGCGTTTCCCGGGGTCGTTCCTCTCCACCGAAATCCCACCGGATCCTCGGAGAAGGAGCACGCACCCATGAATCTGCTCGGCTTGCTGGACGACCCCCGCCCGTTCGCCCTGCTGCGCCGCCGCACCCCGGGACACGGCCACGAACTGATCGAGATCCTCGTCGGCCCGGTCACCACGTACGACCGCCTCGCCGACCTCCCCGACGAGGGCCTGGCGCTCGTCCCCTTCCGGCAGATCCACGAGCGCGGCTTCGACGTCCGCGACGACGGCACTCCGCTGTCGGTGCTGACGCCCGAGGAGTCCTACGTCGTCCCGCTCACCGACGCCCTGGAGCAGCTCCCGGCCCGCGACGTGCGCGTCGAGGGCGGCGGCTTCGACGTCGGTGACGAGGAGTACGCGGAGATCGTCGGGCGCGTGCTGCGGGAGGAGATCGGGCGGGGCGAGGGTGCCAACTTCGTCATCCGGCGGACGTACGAGGGTGAGATCCCCGGGTTCGGCCGGGCCGACGCGCTGGCGCTGTTCCGGCGGCTGCTGGAGGGCGAGCGGGGCGCGTACTGGACGTTCGTCGTGCACACCGGCGACCGGACGCTGGTCGGGGCGAGCCCGGAGGTGCACGTCCGGATGTCCGGCGGCACGGTCGTCATGAACCCGATCAGCGGGACGTACCGCTATCCCGCCGAGGGGCCGACGCCCGAGCACCTGCTGGACTTCCTCGCCGACGGCAAGGAGATCGAGGAGCTGTCGATGGTCGTCGACGAGGAGCTCAAGATGATGTGCACCGTCGGCGACATGGGCGGGGTGGTCGTCGGGCCCCGGCTGAAGGAGATGGCGCACCTCGCGCACACCGAGTACGAGCTGCGCGGGAAGTCCTCGCTGGATGTGCGGGAAGTACTGAAGGAGACCATGTTCGCGGCGACCGTCACGGGCTCGCCGGTGCAGAACGCCTGCCGGGTCATCGAGCGGCACGAGGTCGGCGGGCGCGGGTACTACGCCGGTGCCCTGGCCCTCCTCGGCCATGACTCGGGCGGGGCCCAGACCCTCGACTCCCCCATCCTCATCCGCACGGCCGACATCGACGCCGGTGGCCGGCTGCGGGTGCCGGTGGGCGCCACGCTCGTGCGCGGTTCCGACCCGGAGGGCGAGGTCGCGGAGACGCACGCGAAGGCGGCGGGAGTACTGACGGCCCTGGGCATCCGGCCGGGCAGGCCGCGCGAGGAGTCCGTCCGGCCACGACTGGCCGACGACCCACGCGTGCAGGCCGCGCTCGACGGGCGCCGGGCCTCGCTCGCGCCGTTCTGGCTGCGGATGCAGAAGGCGTCCGCAGAGCTGGCCGGACACGCCCTGGTGGTCGACGGCGAGGACACCTTCACGGCGATGCTCGCGCATGTGCTGCGGTCGGGCGGGCTGGAGGTGACCGTCCGGCGGTACGACGAGGACGGGCTCCGGGAGGCGGTGCTCGCGCACGAGGGCCCGGTCGTGCTCGGCCCGGGTCCTGGTGATCCCTCCGATCTCACCGATCCCAAGATGCGGATCCTGCGGAACCTCACGGCCGAAGTCCTCACCGGCCACCCGCACGGCGTGCTCGGCGTCTGCCTCGGGCACGAGCTGATCGCGGCCGAGCTGGGGCTGGAGATCGTACGGAAGGAAGTGCCGTACCAGGGGGCGCAGACGACGATCGACCTGTTCGGGCGGCCGGAGACGGTCGGTTTCTACAACAGCTTCGTGGCACGCTGCGACGAAGGAGCCCATCAGGAGCTGGCCGCGCACGGCGTCGAGGTCAGCCGCGCCGCGAACGGGGAGGTGCACGCGCTGCGCGGGCCCGGATTCGCGGGGGTGCAGTTCCACCCGGAGTCGGTGCTCACGCTCAACGGCGCGGCGGTCGTGCGGGACCTGGTGGGGCAACTGCGGGGCACGAACACGCCCTCGGTGTAGCAAGGGGCCGGTCGGGCCGCGCGGCCCGACCGGCGCCCGGGGCGGGGCGGTCCGTCAGCCGAAGAACACCCCGACCTCCTCGTACAGCTTCGGGTCCACCGTCTTCAGGCGGGCCGTCGCGTCCGCGAGGGGGACGCGGACGATGTCCGTGCCGCGCAGGGCGACCATCGTGCCGAAGTCGCCGTCGCGGACGCAGTCGATGGCGTGCAGTCCGAAACGGGTGGCGAGCCAGCGGTCGAAGGCGCTGGGGGTGCCGCCGCGCTGGACATGGCCGAGGACCGTCGTGCGGGCCTCCTTGCCCGTGCGCTTCTCGATCTCCTTGGCGAGCCACTCGCCGACACCGGACAGGCGGACGTGCCCGAAGGAGTCCAGCGTCTGGTCCTTGAGGACCATGTCGCCGTCCTTGGGCATGGCCCCCTCGGCGACGACCACGATCGGCGCGTACGACGCCCGGAAGCGGGACGTCACCCAGGAGCACACCTGCTCGACGTCGAAGCGCTGCTCGGGGATGAGGATGACGTTCGCGCCCCCGGCCAGGCCCGAGTGGAGGGCGATCCAGCCGGCGTGCCGGCCCATGACCTCGCAGACCAGGACCCGCATGTGGGACTCGGCGGTGGTGTGCAGCCGGTCGATGGCCTCGGTGGCGATGCCGACCGCGGTGTCGAAGCCGAAGGTGTAGTCCGTGGCGGACAGGTCGTTGTCGATCGTCTTCGGAACGCCCACACAGGGCACGCCGTACTCGCCGGACAGCCGGGCGGCCACGCCCAGCGTGTCCTCGCCGCCGATGACGATGAGCGCCTCGACCTCCAGCCCCGCGAGGTTCTCCTTGATGCGGCGGATGCCGTTGCGCTCCTTCAGCGGATTGGTCCGCGAGGAGCCGAGGATGGTGCCGCCACGGGGCAGGATGCCGCGCACGGCGGGGATGTCGAGACGGACGGTGTCGTTCTCCATGGGACCGCGCCAGCCGTCCCGGAAGCCGGTGAAGTCATAGCCGTACTCCTGCACGCCCTTGCGGACGATGGCCCGGATGACGGCGTTGAGCCCGGGGCAGTCGCCGCCCCCGGTCAGTACTCCGACGCGCATGGAACAGTCCCTTCGCCGCAGGTGCCTGACGAAGGGTCAGTGTGACGTGCGCCTCACTCGTCGTCGAGGCCGCGCTCTATCGCATACCTGACCAGCTCCACGCGGTTGTGCAACTGGAGTTTGCCGAGGGTGTTCTGGACGTGGTTCTGCACCGTGCGGTGGGAGATGACCAGGCGTTCGGCGATCTGCTTGTAGCTCAGGCCCTTGGCGACGAGGCGCAGCACCTCGGTCTCGCGGTCGGTGAGCCGGGGGGCCTTCGGTTCGTCGGTGTCGGGAGCGGGGGCGGGTTCGGAGGCCAGGCGGCGGTACTCGCCGAGGACCAGCCCGGCGAGGCCGGGGGTGAAGACGGGGTCACCGGCGGCCGTGCGGCGGACCGCGTCCTGGAGTTCCTCGGTGGAGGCCGACTTCAGCAGATAGCCGGTCGCGCCGGACTTCACCGCCTCCAGGACGTCGGCGTGCTCACCGCTCGCGGAGAGCACCAGGACCCGCAGCGCCGGGTCGGCGGCGACGACCTCCTTGCAGACCTGGACGCCGGGCTTGCCGGGCAGGTTCAGGTCGAGCACGAGCACCTCGGGTGCGGCGGCCTTGGCGCGGCGCACGGCCTGGTCGCCGTCGCCCGCGGTGGCGACCACCGCGAAGCCCGACTCGGCCAGGTCCCGGGCGACCGCGTCGCGCCACATGGGGTGGTCGTCGACCACCATGACCTTGATCGGGTCCCGCCGGCCCTCCGTGGTCTCCGTCATCGCCGCTCCGCCTTCCCCCGTACGTTCGTCACGTCCTTCGGTACCTTCAACTCGACCTCCGTGCCCTGGCCCGGCACCGAGATCAGCTCCGCGCTGCCGCCGAGGTCACGCAGCCGGCCGCGGATCGACAGGGCGACGCCGAGCCGCCCCTCGCCCTCGGCCTGGTCGAGCCGCCCCTCCGGGATGCCGGGTCCGTCGTCCCGCACGGTGACGATCACCTCGTCCGGCTCGTCCTCGACGAGGATCCACGCGCGCGCCTGCTCCCCGGCGTGCTTGCGGACGTTGTCCAGCGCCGCCCCGACGGCCGCGGCCACCTCCCGGGCGGCGACCGGCGCCAGCGGCACCGGCGCGCCGGGCTCGGCGAGGCTGACCCTGGCGCCGGCGTACGGCGCGAGCAGGGCGCGCAGGTCGACGGGGCCGCTCTCCTCCGGCTGCTCGTCGACGGCCCGGACGACGGCTCCCTCGGCGGCGTCCTCCGAGACCCGGGAGACGGGCACCAGTCCCCCGGAGACCAGGGTGCGCAGCGCCACCTCCTGCTCACCGGCCATCCGGCCCAGCTCGGCCGCCTCGCCGCCGATCACCGCGCCGCGCCGCTGTACCATCGCCAGCACCTGGAGCACGCTGTCGTGGATGTCCCGGGCGAGGCGCTCCCGCTCGCGTGTGGCGGCCTCGATCTCCAGGGCGCGGGCGAGGGTGCGCTCGGAGGCGCGGGCGACCTCGACGACGTAGCCGATGGCGATGGAGGCGATGCAGACCAGGATGACGTTGTGGACGGTGTCACGGGCCGGGCTGCCGCGCTCGATCAGATTGGCGACGGCCACCAGGCCGGAGGCGAGGGCCGCCCAGCGCCAGCCGCCCTTGACGGCGAAGGCGAGGACGGCACCGGCGGTCCATATCGACGGCAGGGTCGGGCCACCCGCATGGATCCGCTCGGGCGCGTCGGCGACGGGCGTGAGCAGGATGCCGGCGACGGCGATGGTGAGGTCGGCGGCGAGGAACCGCTTGGTGCAGCGGGCGGCGTTCGCGACGCGGGGCAGGGTGGCCAGGGTCCACCCGCTCAGCACGGCGTAGTAGGCGACGGCGACCCAGGGCCGGGTGAACTCCTCGTAGGCGGTGGTGAACAGGCCGATCGCGTACAGCATCGTGAGCACCCGGTAGGCGGTCAGCGCTCGCCACAGCGGCTGCTCGACCGACATCCTCATGACTCGCTCGCGCTCGGCCATCTCCCCCATCCCCCTGACGAGCCCCCGACTAGGGCTCGGTCCGCCTCTGCTCCGGCTTTTCCTGCTCCGCCTTCTCCGCCTGTTCCTTCTCCGCCCGCGCGAGTGCGGCCCTCGCCGCCTTCTCGGCTTCCTTCTCCGCCTTGGCCGCCTCCGTGAGCTGCCGCTTCATGGCCGTCGCGTACATGTCGACGTACTCCTGGCCGGAGAGCTTCATGATCTCGTACATGACCTCGTCGGTCACCGCGCGCAGCACGAACCGGTCGTGCTCCATGCCCTGGTAGCGGCTGAAGTCCAGGGGCTTGCCGATCCGGATGCCGGGACGCATCAGCTTCGGCATGACCTTCCCGGGCGGCTGGATCTTCTCCGTGTCGATCATGGCGACGGGGATGACGGGCGCGCCGGTCGCGAGCGCCACGCGCGCGAGGCCGCCCGGCTTGCCGCGGTAGAGCCGCCCGTCGGGCGAGCGCGTCCCCTCCGGGTAGATACCGAACAGCTCGCCGCGCTCCAGCACATCGATGCCGCTCCTGATGGCGGCCTCACCCGCGCCGCGCGCACCGGAGCGGTCCACCGGAAGCTGGCCGACTCCCTTGAAGAAGGCGGCCGTCAGCCGGCCCTTCACACCGGGCGTGGTGAAGTACTCGGCCTTCGCGATGAACGTGACCTTGCGGTCCAGGACCGCGGGCAGGAAGAACGAGTCCGAGAAGGAGAGGTGGTTGCTCGCCAGGATCGCCGGGCCCTCGGAGGGAATGTTCTCCAGGCCTTCCACCCAGGGCCTGAAGGCGACCTTCAGCGGTCCCCCAACAGCGACCTTCATCGCGCCGTACAACAACCGAGTGCCTCCTGTGTGTGTCGATCAGACCTTAACCCGGCGCGCTGTCAAAGGCGCCGACGGCCCTGGTCGGTGTCAGTGCCGTCGCGTACGGTGAAGGTCCCGCGAACGCCGTGCGATCCCTGCCATGACGTTCCGTGACCATCCGTGATCGTGTCCGTCCCTTCTCACGACCAGGAGGCCGAAGGTGCCGGTCCTTGCCGGAGCCGAGCCGTTTCGCCACGAGGGCGGGGAGATCGCCGTGCTCCTCTGCCACGGCTTCACCGGTTCACCGCAGTCGCTGCGCCCCTGGGCGGAGCATCTCGCCGCACAGGGCCTGACCGTCTCGCTGCCGCTGCTGCCCGGGCACGGCACACGGTGGGAGGACCTGCGGATCACCGGCTGGCCGGACTGGTACGCGGAGGTGGACCGAGAGCTGCGCCTCCTGTGCGAGCGCCGCGCGCAGGTCTTCGTGGCCGGGCTGTCCATGGGGGGCGCCCTGGCCCTGCGGCTCGCCGCGAGGCACGGCGACGCCGTCTCCGGTGTGGTGGTCGTCAACCCGGCGAACAAGGTGCACGGCCTGGCCGCGCACGCCCTCCCGGTGATCCGCCACTTCGTCCCCGCGACGAAGGGCATCGCCAGCGACATCGCCAAGCCGGACAGCAGGGAGCTCGGCTACGACCGGGTGCCGCTGCACGCGGCGCACTCCCTGCGCCAGTTCTTCCAGGTCGTCGACCGCGAGCTGCCCCAGGTCACCCAGCCGGTGCTGCTGCTGCGCAGCCCGCAGGACCACGTGGTGCCGCCCGCCGACTCGGCCCGTATCCTCAGCCGCATCTCGTCGACCGACGTGAAAGAGGTCCTCCTGGAACAGAGCTACCACGTCGCCACGTTGGACCATGACGCGGACCGGATCTTCGAGGAGAGCACCTCGTTCATCGGCCGGCTCGCGTCCGGCCTCGGCAAGGAGCCCGGTCTCGGCAAGGAAGGGACGACCGCAGGTGGCTGAGCACGACTCCGACCGCGAGGGCCGCGAGCCGGACGAGCAGGGCGTCCCGTTCGACGAGGCGGCCGCCTGGGCGGCGATCGTCGCCGGATACGGCGAGGAGCCGCCGGACCCGCCGGGCGCCAAGCCGTTCAAGTCGGTCGAGGACCTGGCACTGCTGGAATCTCCGACCAACGACGACCGGGTGAACACGGCCGGGGACGCCGCGAAGCCCGCTGAGCCGAAGTCCGCTGCCGAGCCGAAGCCTGCTGCCGAGCCGAAGCCTGCTGCCGGGCCGAAGCCCGCTGAGCGTGAGGCTCCGGAGGCCAAGGGGTCCGGGCCCGGGTCCGCGTCCGGTGACAAGCCGGCCAAGCCTCTGGGTGGCTCCGTCTCCTTCGCGCCCGGCGTCGGCCCGCGCGACTACACCGCGCCGGAGCCCACCGAGGACGACTTCGACGAGGACGACGAGGGCCACTTCGTGCCCCCGGAGCCGCCCCCGCTGCCGTCCGCCGACGCCACCGCCAAGTTCGCCTGGCTGGGCGTGCTCGGCGGGCCGCTGATACTGCTGCTGGCCGTGCTGCTCGGCTGGGAGATGACGTGGTGGCTGGCCACGCTGGGGATCGGCGGGTTCCTCGGCGGGTTCGCGACGCTGGTGATGCGGATGCGGACGGACGACGAGGACGACGACGACCCGGGGCGGGGTGCGGTCGTCTAGGAAGCCGGCACTCTGAGGGCGGCCAGGACCGGGAGGTGGTCCGTGGCCGCCCTCAGGTCCGCGTCGGTCACCCCGGGGTGGCCGGCCGGCACTCCGCAGCCCAGCACCTCGATGCCCTCGGTCGCGAAGACCGCGTCGATGCGCTGGTAGGGGTCGGCGGGGGTCCAGGTGTGCTCGCCGCCCCAGGGCGCGGTCGCGCGGCAGTCCCGCAGGGCGTCGGCGAGGCGGCGGAAGGCGGGCCCCTCCGGGCGTTCGTTCAGGTCGCCGCCCGCGATCGCGTGCTCCACGCCCATTCCGGCCAGCCGGTCCAGGAGCAGGCCGGCCTGGTCGTAGCGCTCGTCCTTCTGGAGCGACAGGTGACAGCTCAGGACCCCGAGACGCGTGCCGGCGAAGCGGACGACCGCCGTGGCGAAGCCGCGGCGGTGCAGGCCGGGGGTGCGGGGCAGGAGGACGTCCTCCGTGCGCTCGATACTCGCCCGGAGCGAGCAGAGGATCGCCGGGCCTGTGGTGGTGGCGCCCCCGGTGACGACGACCAGACCGGAGGCGAGGGCGAGGCGGGCGAGTTTCTTGCGCCAGCGGAAGAAGCGGGGGGCTTCTTGGACGAGGACCAGGTCGGGAGCGCAGGCGCGGATGACGCGCGCCAGGGCGTCGGTGTCGTCCCGCATCGAGCGGATGTTGTAGCTGAGGACCCTGATGACCGCGGAACCATCGGGTTCTGTACGGGAGTTGGGGAGCAGCGACATGTGATCAATCTACGCCCAGGAGATCGGGGCGCGAGGACTGTGCGCGCGTACCGGTTGTTCGTGGCTTGCGCGCAGTTCCCCGCGCCCCTTGGGGCACGCCCCCGAAGGCGTTTACATGATCGGGTCGGGTTCCCTCGCCAGGTCCGCCGCTCCCACCAGGCCCGCCTTGTTGCCCAGCTCCGCTGCTCTGACCTCGGCCACCGGGCGCCAGTTACCGCCGACCAGCCAGCGCTTGTAGGACTTGCGGATCGGGCCCAGGACCAGTTCGCCCTCGTCGGAGAGGCCGCCGCCGACGATGAAGGCGGAGGGGTCGAAGAGGGAGGCGAGGTCGGCGAGGCCCGCGCCGACCCAGCGGGCCAGTTCGCGGTAGGAGTCGACGGCCACGCGGTCGCCCTGGCGGGCGGCCATGGAGATGTGCTTGCCCTCGATGCCGTCGGGCGTGCCGTTGCCGAGGCCGAGGAGGATCTCGGCGTTCTCCGGGGTGGCGTTGGCGCGCTGCTTGGCGTACCTCACCAGCGCCCGCCCCGACGCGTACTGCTCCCAGCAGCCCTGCGAGCCGCAGCCGCACAGCAGGCCGTCCGGCACCATGCGGATGTGGCCGAACTCGGCGGCCACGCCGAAGTGCCCCCGGCGCAGCTTGTTGCCGATGATGATGCCGCCGCCGAGACCGGTGCCGAGCGTGATGCAGATGACGTTGCGGTGGCCCTTGCCGGCGCCGAACTTGTACTCGCCCCACGCCGCGGCGTTCGCGTCGTTCTCGACGACCACCGGGAGGTCCACACGGGCCTCGACCTTCTCCTTGAGCGGCTCGTTGCGCCAGTGGATGTTGGGCGCGAAGTAGACCTCGGAGCGCTGCCGGTTCACATAACCGGCCGCGCCGATGCCCACGCCGACGATGTCGTGCCCGACGCGTGCGCCTTCCACCGCCGATGCGATGGCGTCCACGATGCCCTCAGGCGTGCCCGGGGTCGGCACCTTGAAGGTCGAGAGGATGTTGCCTTCCTCATCGACCACGCCGGCCGCGATCTTCGTGCCGCCGATGTCGACGCCGATGGTGAGTCCCATGAATCCCTCAGTTTCGGTCGAGCCCCGCTACGGCCAACGGTACCCGAGGCAGGCCGTCGGGTTCGCTGTCGTCCGCACGCTGGGCAGGGCCGGCGGCGGCACGCCGGTCGCGGCTCGTCCGAGGGCGGGGGCTCAGTCCAGGTCGATGCGCTCCCCGGGGCCGGCGTCGTCGCCCCGGTCGTGGCGTTCGTCCAGGTCACGCGGGTCGATCCGGTCGTCGCGGCCGGTCCAGCGCCGTTCCTGGGCCTCGACGGCGGAGCGGTAGGCGGCGAGCAGTTCGTTCCCGGCGGCGGCCAGGTGGTCGAAGACGTCCGGGTTGCGTTCGATGACGGGTTCCACGGCGGCCTTGGCCTGCTGGACGACCTGGCGGACGACCTGCTCGGCGGCGGGCCCGGCGACCGCGCCGAGCAGCGGGGACTGGATCCCCGACAGCTTGTCCGCGACGACGTCCACGAGCTTCTTCAGTTCCTCGGCCGCGGAGCCCTGGGGCGGGCCGTACTGGGCGCGGCGCCGGGCCTTCTCCGCCTCGAGGTCCTCGGCGCACGCGGTCGCCCAGGCGTCGGCGTCGGTGGCCCGTGCCTCGTCCGCGGCCTCTTCACGGGCGGCGTCGGACGGGGGGAGCTCTTCGCTCATGACGGACTCCTGACTACGGTTCGTCCCTACGACGTTACCCCCTCTCACCGCGTCTGCGGCCACAGCTTCGGGTCGGGTGCGAAGCGGATGCGCAGCTCGCCCTCGCGCAGGGCGGCCCCGTCGACGGTGCAGCGGCGCAGCGCGGAGGGCAGCGGAACGACCCGGCGGAATCGCCCCGCCGTGACCACGAGTTCGTCGCCGCGCCGGACGAGGTCCAGCTCCTCGCGCAGGGCGCCGGGCAGCGGGATGTGCCAGACGAGCACGCCGTCCTCGCCGAGCCGGTCGGTCACCGGCCACTCGGCCGGTGGGACGGCGGTGTCGGGGCCCGCGCCGGGCACGGCGAGGGCGGCCAGGTCGTCGGGGCCGACCGGGTCGCGTCCGAGGTGGGCGACGGTCCGGACGTCGTGCGACTCCCGCCATTCGTCCAGTGTCTTGCGCTGCTGGGCGACCGGGCCGGCCAGCCAGGTGTCCGGGGACGCCTCGGGCAGGACGCGGTTGGCGACCACGAGGTCGGTGCGCAGGCCGCGCAGGGCGAGGCCGAGGCCGGCGGCGCGGAGGGCGTCGGCACCGGCCGGGCCGGGCTCGGCGACCAGCCGTACGACGGTGCCGCGGTCGGCGACGACCGCTTCGACGGCGGCCAGCTCCAGGTCCCAGCGGGCAGCCGTCTCGTACAGCCACTCGGCGGGCATCGGGACGCCGGCGAGCCGGCCCAGTACGGGCCGCAGGGCGCGGGCGGCCTGGCGTTCGGGCGGCAGCAGGCGGCGCAGGTAGCGGCGGAGTTCCTCGGGCAGGGCGAGGAGGGCGAGGGCCTGCGGGGCCGGTGGCAGGTCGACGACGAGCAGGTCGTACGACTCCGAAAGCGCGGCGTCCCGCAGGGCGCGCAGGAGCGCGAGTTCCTCGGCACCGGGCAGGGGGGTGAGTTCCTCCGGGTCGAGGCGGGAGGCGCCGAGGAGGTCCAGGGCGGAGGAGGCGCGGTCCTGGAGGGCGGTGAGGTCCTTCCGGAAGTCCTGGGCGGGGTCGGGACGCCAGGCCGTGAGACGGGGTGCGGCCTCGGTCGGCTCAGGTCCCGTGCGCGTCCCCAGGGCGGCACCGAGTGTGTCCGTACGGTCGGTGCCGAGGACGAGGGTGCGGGTGCCCTCCGCCGCCGCGGTCAGGGCGGTCGCGGCCGCGAGGGTGGTACGGCCGCTGCCGCCGGGGCCGGTGATCAGGATGGTGCGCATGGGGGTGAACGGTAACCCAGACGCCCCAAGGGGCGCGGGGCTGTGTGAACGTGCGGCTCCGCCGCGTGGGCGCGACCAGTCACAACGGGCCCGCACCCGGCACGGCGCAGGCACCGCTACGGCGCCGACCCCTAAGTGCCCGATTCCACGCGCTTCTTCAGACCCGCCAGCGCCCTGTCGATGATGACCTTCTCCGCCTTGCGCTTGATCATGCCGAGCATCGGGATCTTGACGTCCACGGTCAGCGCGTACGTGACCTCCGTGCCGTCCGAGCCCGCCGGCTTCAGGATGTACGTGCCGTCCAGGGAGCGGAGCATCTGGGACTTCACCAGCGTCCAGGACACCTCGTTCCCGCCGGTCCACGTGTACGCGAGGACCTGGTCGTCCTTGATCGCACCCGCGTCCATGACGAGCCGGACCTGTTCGGCGCGACCCTGCTCGTCGGTCTTGAGCACCTCGGCCTCCTTCACCTCGCCGGTCCAGTCCGGGTAGCGGGCGAAATCGGAGATGACCGCCATGACGTCGGCCGGGGCCGCCTCGATGGTGATGCTCGAGCTGGTGTGTTCCGCCATCTCCGTGGCTCCTCCAGGTGCGGGCCGGTATGAGGTCGTCGTGCGCAAGCGTGTGTCGCGTGAAGGCTACCGCGCACGGGACCCGCCGATCTCACCCGACCTGGGACGTCCTCACCATTCCAGCGCCCACGGCGTCCCGGTCCCCGCGAAGTGCCCCACGTTCACACACTCGGTTGCCCCGATCCGCATCCGCCGCACCAGCGGCTGGTGCACGTGTCCGAAGAGGGAGTAGCGGGGGCGGGTGCGGCGGATGGCGTCCAGCAGGGCCCGGCTGCCGCGCTCGAAGCGGCGCGCGACGGTGTCGTAGACCAGTTCGGGAACCTCGGGCGGGATGTGCGTGCACAGCACGTCGACCTCGCCGACGGCCTCTATCTTCGCCGCGTACTCCTCGTCGCTGATCTCGTACGGCGTCCGCATCGGGGTGCGCAGGCCGCCTCCGACGAAGCCGAAGACCCAGCCGCCTATCTCGACGCGCTCGCCGTCGAGAACGGTCGTGCCGGGACCGGCGTACTCCCGCCACAGGGGCGGCATGTCGACATTGCCGTAGGTGGCGTACGTCGGGGTGGGGAACGCGGCGAACATCTCGGCGTACTGCTTGCGCACGGCCTTCTCGATCACCGAGGCCCGGTCCGCGCCGACGCCGGCCCACAGCCCGGCCCCGAACTCCCGCGCCTCCCGGAAGCGGCGGGCGGTGCGCAGTGCGACGATGCGGTCGGCGTTCTCGACGCCGAACAGGTCGGGGAAGATGCCGCGCGAGTGGTCGGCGTAGTCGAGGAAGAGGACGAGGTCGCCCAGGCAGATCAGGGCGTCGGCGCCGTCGCCGGCCCTCGCCAGGTCACGGGCGTTGCCGTGCACGTCGCTGACCACGTGCACACGCGTCCTGTGCTTTCCGGCTGGTGTGGGTGCCATGGCGATCAAGGGTAGGTCGAGCGCTGCAGTTGTGAACAGTGGCGGCCCTACCTGCGGTTACTGGCCAGTCAGTTAGTACGTGGACTACTGTGCGCGAAGGAATACCCAACTGTGTGACGCAGCGAACATCTCGCCGGGACCCCCTGTCGTAGAAGCCATACCGGCGGGTAACGTCCGGGCAGTCCAGTCGTGCTCTGCATTTCAACAAGTGAATGCTCGAGCACCTGCCCGAGCCTTGGATCGGACCGTCGCATCACACAACGTCGTGGCGCCGGCGCCCTATGAGGAGCAGCAGTCTTGCGCGAGTTCAGCCTTCCGGCTTTGTACGAGGTCCCTGCGGACGGCAATCTGACCGACATCGTCCGCAGAAACGCCGCGCAGCACCCGGACGTCGCCGTCATCGCCCGCAAGGTCGGCGGCACCTGGCAGGACGTGACGGCCACCGCCTTCCTCGCCGAGGTACGTACGGCCGCGAAGGGGCTGATCGCCGCCGGGGTCCAGCCGGGCGACCGCGTGGGCCTGATGTCCCGCACCCGTTACGAGTGGACGCTGCTGGACTTCGCGATCTGGAGCGCGGGCGCGGTGACCGTGCCGGTGTACGAGACCAGTTCGCCGGAGCAGGTGCAGTGGATCCTCGGCGACTCGGGCGCGACCGCGTGCATCGTGGAGTCGGACGGTCACACGGCCGCCGTGGAGTCGGTGCGCGACCGGCTGCCGGCGCTCAAGCACGTGTGGCAGATCGAGGGCGGCGGCATCGACGAGCTGGGGCGGCTCGGGCAGGACGTCACGGACCAGACGGTCGAGGAGCGCGGCTCGATCGCCAAGGCCGACGACCCGGCGACCATCGTCTACACCTCGGGCACGACCGGCCGTCCCAAGGGCTGCGTGCTCACCCACCGCAGCTTCTTCGCCGAATGCGGCAACATCGTGGAACGGCTGCGTCCGCTGTTCCGCACGGGCGAGTGCTCGGTGCTGCTCTTCCTGCCGCTCGCGCACGTCTTCGGGCGGCTCGTGCAGATCGCGCCGATGATGGCGCCGATCAAGCTCGGCTGCGTCCCGGACATCAAGAACCTCACCGACGAGCTGGCCGCGTTCCGCCCGACGCTGATCCTCGGCGTACCGCGCGTCTTCGAGAAGGTCTACAACTCGGCGCGTGCCAAGGCCCAGGCCGACGGCAAGGGCAAGATCTTCGACAAGGCCGCCGACACCGCGATCGCCTACAGCCAGGCGCTGGACACCCCCTCGGGCCCCTCCCTCGGTCTGCGGATCAAGTACAAGACGTTCGACAAGCTCGTCTACAGCAAGCTCCGCACGGTCCTCGGCGGCAGGGGCGAGTACGCCATCTCCGGCGGTGCCCCGCTCGGCGAGCGCCTCGGCCACTTCTTCCGCGGCATCGGCTTCACGGTCCTGGAGGGCTACGGCCTGACCGAGTCCTGCGCGGCCACCGCGTTCAACCCCTGGGACCGGCAGAAGATCGGCACGGTCGGCCAGCCGCTGCCCGGCTCGGTGGTCCGGATCGCCGACGACGGCGAGGTGCTGCTGCACGGCGAGCACCTGTTCAAGGAGTACTGGAACAACCCCGGCGCGACCGCGGAGGCGCTGGCCGACGGCTGGTTCCACACCGGTGACATCGGCACCCTCGACGAGGACGGCTACCTCAGGATCACCGGCCGCAAGAAGGAGATCATCGTCACCGCGGGCGGCAAGAACGTCGCCCCGGCCGTGATCGAGGACCGCATCCGGGCGCACGCGCTGGTCGCGGAGTGCATGGTGGTGGGCGACGGGCGGCCGTTCGTGGGCGCGCTGATCACCATCGACGAGGAGTTCCTGGGCCGCTGGTGCGCGGACCACGGCAAGCCGGCGGGTTCCACCGCGGCGTCGCTGTGCGAGGACCCGGACCTGCTGGCCGCGATCCAGGCCGCGGTCGACGACGGCAACGCCGCGGTGTCGAAGGCGGAATCGGTGCGGAAGTTCCGCATTCTGTCCTCCCAGTTCACGGAGGAGTCGGGCCACCTGACCCCCTCACTGAAGCTGAAGCGGAACGTGGTGGCGAAGGACTACGCGCACGAGGTCGAGGCGATCTACGCGAAGTAGCGTACGAGCGGCGTCATGGCGCGGTGTCCTCGGCGAGGACCCGCGCCATCGTGCGTTCGGCGAGCGCGGTGATGGTCACGAAGGGGTTGACCCCGATCGACCCGGGCACGAGCGAGCCGTCGGTGACGTACAGCTTCGGACACCCCTTGACCCGCCCGTAAGCGTCCGTCGCCTTGCCCAGTACGCAGCCGCCCAGCGGGTGGTACGTGAAGTCGTCGGCGAACACCTTGCTGGGGGACCCGAACAGGTCGTACCGGTAGATCGTCGAGTTGGCCGCGTTGATCCGGTCGAACAGCTTCTTGGCCATGGCGACGGAGACCGCGCTGTGGGCGGCCGTCCAGCCGAGCCGTACCTCGCCCGAGCCGGTGTCGTAGGAGAAGGACGCCCGCTCCCGGTTCCTGGTGATCGCAAGATAGAGACTCACCCAGTGCTCCAGCCCGGTCGGCAGCGGGGCGATCTCGGCGAACACCGGGTTGGCGGCGTTGGCCCAGTCGTCGATGCCCATGACCGGCATGGTCGACTGGTTCGCGCCGACCGTGTCCCACACGTGGTTGGCCCGGCCGAGCATCACGTTGCCGTTGGTGCCCCAGCCGGCGCCGACACTGGGGTCGAGATCGGGCAGGGTGCCGGTCTCCCGGGCGCGCAGCAGCAGTTCGGTGGTGCCGAGGCTGCCGCCGCCGAGGAAGAGGTACGTGCAGCCGTACTCCCTGGTCTCGACGACCCGGCCGGTCTCGTCGACGCGGTCGGCGGTCAGGACGTAGGTCCCGTCCGGTGCCCGGCTGATCGCGCGGACCTTCTCCAGGGTGTGGATCGTGACGCGCCCGGTGCCGAGCGCGGCGGCGAGGTAGGTCTTGTCGAGGCTGCGCTTGCCGTGGTTGTTGCCGTAGATGACCTCGCCGGCGAGTGCCGACTTCGGGGCGGTGCCGGCCGCCTCGCGCGCCATGTGGCCGAAGTCGTAGACGCTCGGCACGAAGGTGGTCCGCAGTCCGGTCTTCTCGGCGTGCTGACGGGAGACACGGGTGAAGCGGTACCACTCCGTCGACTCGAACCAGGCCGGGTCCACGCTGTTCACGCCGAGGGCGGCGCGGGCGCGCGGGAAGTACGTGCCGTACATCTCGTCGGCGTCGACGGTGGGGAACTGCTCGGTGAAGTAGGCCCTGGGCGGTGTGACCGCCATGCCGCCGTTAACGAGTGAGCCGCCGCCGACGCCCCGGCCGACGTAGACGGACATCTGCGCGAAGTGCACGCGGTCCAGGACGCCCGGGTAGCGGCCGATGTCCCGGTTGACGACGTCCAGCCAGAGGAAGGTGCCCAGGGGTGCCTCGGTGCGGGTGCGGAACCACATGGAGCGCTGGTCCGGGGTGCGGGTGGAGCAGAAGATCGTGCCGTCGGGGCCGGGGGTGTTCCAGAGCCGGCCCATCTCCAGGACGAGGGTGCGGATGCCGGCCTGGGCGAGGCGGAGGGCGGCCACGGCGCCGCCGTAGCCGGAGCCGATGACTATCGCGGGGGCGGTGTCGATTGCGTCTGGCTGCGCCGCTCGGGCGGAGTCGAGGCCTATGCGGGTGAACCCTAGGGTGGCTGCCGTCTGGAGGGCTGCCATGCCAAGGATTTGACGTCTTGTCAGCTGATGCTGCGTCAGGTTTGATGTCATGTGCGAAGCATCGGCGGATTATCTGGTTCCGCCTAGTGGGGTGCCGCTTGATCGTTGTGGGCGGGTGCGGGTTGTTCGTGGTTGATCGCGCAGTTCCCCGCGCCCCTGAGGGAAGACACCTACAGCACGTTCTTGAGGTGCTCGGCGAGCAGGTCCCAGCGCCACTTCTCCTCGACCCACTCGCGGCCCCGCTCGCCCATCCTGCGGCGCAGCTCGGCGTCTGCCAGGAGGGTGGTGATGCGGTCGGCTGCCTCCGCCGGCGAGCCGCCGCGGACCACCCAGCCCGTCTCGCCGTCGAGGACCGCGTCCGGTGCGCCGCCCGAGTCGCCGGCGACGACCGGGAGGCCCGTCGCGGAGGCCTCCAGGTAGACGATGCCGAGGCCCTCGACGTCGAGGCCGCCGCGGCGGGTCCGGCAGGGCATGGCGAAGACGTCACCGGCGCCGTAGTGGGCGGGCAGCTCCGCCCAGGGCACCGGGCCCGTGAAGCGGACGGAGCCGGCGACGCCCGTGTCGTGGGCGAGCTTGCGGAGATCCTTCTCGTACGGGCCGCCTCCGACGATCAGCAGCACGGCGTCCGGCTCGGCCGCGAGGATCCGCGGCATGGCCTGGATCAGGGTGTCCTGGCCCTTGCGCCGCACCAGCCGGGAGACGCACACCACCACCGGGCGGTCCGTCAGGCCGAGCCTTGCCCGGATCTCGTCGCCGCCCGACCCGGGGTGGAAGGTCTTCTCGTCCACGCCCGGCGGCAGCTGCGCCATCCGCGCGGCCGCCTGGGGGCTCAGCGCGCCGGCGATCCGGGAGCGTGTGTACTCGCCGAGGTAGGTGATCGTGTCCGTGGAGTCGCCGATCCGGCGCAGCAGCTGCCGGGCGGCGGGCAGCTGCGCCCAGCCGGCCTCGTGCCCGTGCGTGGTGGCCACCAGCCGTTCGGCGCCCGCGCTCCGCAGCGCGGGCGCCATCAGGCCGAGGGGGGCCGCCGCCCCGAACCACACCGACGTACACCCGTGCTCCCGCAGCAGCCCGACGGCCCGCCGGGTGACGCCCGGCGTCGGCAGCAGCATGGTCGTACGGTCCCGTACGACGGTGAAGGGCTGCTCCGCGTCGAAGGCGGCGGTCGCCTCCACGCCCTCCCGGCTCCGCTTCCAGGTCGACGCGTAGACGACCAGCCGCTGTGGGTCCAGCCGCAGCGCCATGTTGTGCAGAAACGCCTGGATGCCGCCCGGCCGGGGTGGGAAATCGTTCGTCACGATCAGGGTCTTGCGCACGCCGCCGACCCTACCGAACCGCCCTCACGGCCGAACGCGCCGGCGGGTGTGGCACGCTCACAGCTGTCGGGGACATCATGGCCTCCTCGATACGGCACGCGGACGGGCAGGGATCAGGTGAGGACGACGGGCGCGAGGCGGTCCCTGGCATGTCTGCTGGTGGTCTGGTGTCTCACGAGGCTGGTGCTGCTGCTGTTCGTGCTGAAGGTGTACGTCTTCCCGGGCCCGGACGTGACGAGCGACGTGTCCGTGATCTATCAGGGCTGGTACGACGTCCTGCGCACCGGAACGTTCCCGCAGGACGACGTCACCTGGCAGTACCCGCCCGCCGCCGCCCTGGCGATCCTCTCCCCCGGCCTGCTGCCCTTCCTGCCCTACGCGACCGCGTTCTACGTGCTGGTCTGCGTCACCGACCTGGCCGTCCTGGCCCTGCTGGCGTACGCCGGCCGGCGCCACGGCAGGTCGCTGCGCGGCGCCTGGGTGTGGGTGGCGGGCGTGCCGCTGCTGGGGCCGACCGTGTACGCGCGCTACGACGTGATGGTCACGGCGGTGGCCGTGGCGGCGCTGCTCGTGAGTGCCCGGCATCCCAGGGCGATGGGAGCGTTGGCCGCGTTCGGGACGTTGCTGAAGGTCTGGCCGGTGATGCTCCTGCTGGCTGCCCGCCGACGGGCCTCGTGGGTGTCGGCCGTGGTGACGGGCATCGTGGTGACGGGTGTGTTCGCCCTGGCCATGCCAGGGGCGTTCGCCTTCCTGACCTTCCAGCGGGACCGGGGCACCGAGGTGGAGTCGCTGGGCGCGCTGGTCTTCCACGTCGCCCGGCACTTCGGCTGGGAGGGCGAGGTGCGGCTGAACTACGGCTCGATCGAGTTCCTCGGGCCGTACGTGAGCGAGGTGAGCACGGGCGCGCTGTTCCTGACGGGAGCGGCCTTCGGCTGGCTGGTGCTGTGGCGGCTGCTGGCCCGGCGCTTCGAGGAGCACACGCTCGCCGACGCGGCCTTCGTGGCGGTGCTGATGTTCACCACCACCAGCCGGGTGATCAGCCCGCAGTACATGGTGTGGCTGGTCGGACTGGCCGCGGTCTGCCTGTACTTCCCCGGGAGCCGGATGCGGCTGCCGGTCGGGCTGGTGCTGGTGGCGTGCTTCGTGACGGTGCTGGAATTCCCGCTCTACTTCGCCAGCGTGGTGGCCAGTGACGGCCTCGGGCTGACCCTGCTGTTCCTGCGCAACGGCCTTCTGGTGGCCGCCGCGCTCCTCGCGGCCCGCGCCCTGTGGCGCGCGACGGTGCCGCGCACGGTCCCCGCTCCCCTGCCCGCTCAGCCCACCCGCACCGACGAGACCCCGGTCTCCACCTGAGCCGGGGACCGCCGGAACAGCACGCCCGCCAGCCCGCACTGCACCGCCGTCGCCACCGCCAGCGCGAGGCACACCCCGGGCAGTGCGAACCCCGTCAGGCCGTACGCGAGCGGCAGCTGGACAGCCGTCCCGAGCACGGTCACACGCAGCAGCTCCGGGGCGCTCCCGCTGCCCTCGAAGACCCCGCCGAGCGCGATGAGGCAGGCCATCAGCAGCAGATAGGGCCCGACGCAGCGCAGGAAGAGCACGCCCTCGCCCGCGACCCCGGGTCCGGCGCCGAAGGCGGCCATGAGCCACGGGGCGGTGACGGCCAGCAGTACGGCCGCGGCAAGGCCGATCGCTCCGGAGACCAGCACGGCCTGCCGCCCGATCTCCCGCCGCGCGTCCCTGCCCTCACCCCGGGTGTGCGCGGTGTGGATGGACGCGGCCTGGCGGACGGCGTAGAAGGCCATGGTCGCCACGTACATGACCTTGTAGGCGACCGAGTACGCGGCCACCGCCGTCACCCCGAGCCGCGCCACGATCGCGACCAGGACCAGGGCACCCGTCTGCCGCACGGTGAAGTCGGCGGACATGGGCAGGCCGGTCGTCAGGGTCCGGCGCAGGGAGACGGCCAGGGGCTCGGCCGGTGCCGCGCCGCGGGCGCTCCGCAGCAGGGTGTTGCGCCGGACCGCGACGAGTCCGGCCCCGAGCGCCACGGACCGGCACAGCACCGTGGCGGCGGCCGCGCCCCGGACGCCGTAGAGGTGGATGAGGAAGGGGTCGAGGGCCAGGATCAGGCCGTTGGACAGCAGGGCGAGTCGCAGCGGGGTTCTGGTGTCGCCGGTGCCCTTGAGGATGCCGTCGACGAGTTGCTGGGCGAAGAAGACGGCCATGCCGGGCATGGAGAGCGCGAAGTAGGCGACGGCGAGCGGGAGGGCGGCGCCGTCGGCCCCGCCGAGCACCAGCCGGGCCAGCGGTTCGCGTCCCAGCAGGCCGCCCGCCACCACCGGGGGCGTCACCACAGCCCACAGCGCCCAGCCGCCGCGCACGGCCGCCCGTACGGCGGCGGGGTCGCGGGCGCCGCGGGCGTGTGCGACCAGCACGGTCGTGCCGGAGCCGAAGACCAGGGCGACGCCGAGCAGCACGTTCTCCGTGGTGGTCGCCACGGCCACGGCGGCCACGGCCGGGCCGCCCAGCCGGGCGACCCAGACGGTGTTGATGATCCCGGCGGCGACGGACGCGAGGAGCGAGAAGTAGACGGGGCGAGCGAGCTGGAGGAGTTGCTTGCGGTGGGCGTTCACGGTGACTGTCCCCCTGAGGATGCCTCGATTCGAGGTAGCTCGATAAGAGGTAACATAGGGACTCACGCACCCGCAAGGAGGACCATGCTGGAGCTGTCGATCCTGGGCTTCCTGGCCGAGGAGCCGCTGCACGGCTATGAGCTCAAGGAGCGGATCAAGGCGCTGACCGGCCATGTCCGGCCGGTGAGCGACGGCGCGCTCTACCCGGCGATCACGCGCCTGGTCGGGGCGGGCCTGCTCGACCAGCACACCGAGCCGGGCGCGAGCGCGGCCCCGCGCCGGATCCTCGCCCTCACCGGCAAGGGCCGCGAGGAACTGCTGGAGCGACTGCGCCGTCCGAAGCAGACCGAGATCACCGACCAGGTCCGCTTCAACACGGTCCTGGCGTTCCTGCGCCACCTGCCCGACCGGCACGAGCAGGCCGCGGTGCTGCGCCGTCGGCTGGACTTCCTTCAAACCCCGACGAGCTTCTTCTACGAGTCCGGCAAGCCGGTCCGCGCCGAGGAGACGGACGACCTGTTCCGCCAGGGCATCCTGCGGGTCGCCCGGGCGACGGGCGAGGCGGAACGAGCCTGGCTGCGGGAGGCCGTCGCCCTGCTCGAACAGCCGGGTTGAGACCCCGGACTGTCCGTCCGGGGCACGCCCCGGTCAGCCCAGCCGATCCCGCAGATAGCCCCGCCACTCCTCCGTGAAGGCCTCCGGCGTCGTCCCCAGCACCTCGCGCATGGCCTCCTCCACCGCCCCGGCCCGCTTCCGGTGCTCCCCGACGGCTCGGTAGAACTCGCCCAGCCGGGCCTCGCCCCAGCGGTCGGCGATCAGCCGGCACGCCGTCCAGCCGCTCTCGTAGGCCCGGGCCAGGCGGCTCGCGTCGCCGGTGAAGCCGAAGTCCTCGTCGTCGGGGAGGGCGGACGGGATCTGGCCCCGGGTCACCGCGCGGGACAGTTCGGGCGCGGCCTCGCGCGGTGTGCGGCCGGCGGTCCGGTAGCCGACCCAGTCGGCGTAGCCCTCGGACAGCCAGAGCGGTGTGGCGGGGGTGGTGTGGGCGCGGGTGGCGACATGGGTGGTCTCGTGGGTGACGACGACCTGCTCGCCGACGGTGCCGAGGAGGGCGAACGCGTCCGGGTTGACGATGACGCGGTCCGCGGGCGCCCGCGCCGGTGCGCCCGTCTCGCCGGTGGTGACCGCCGCGATCCCGCGGTAGGAGGAGGCGGGCGCGCCGAGCAGCGCTGCCATCCCCTCCAGTGACCTCGGTACGAGCAGCACGACGCGCCGCCCCCAGTCCGTGCCCCACGCCTCCGACACCGCGGGCACCGCACGGTCGGCCAGGTCCGCGAAGCCGCGCAGCGACCGGCCGGACTGCCCGACGCCGAGGACCAGGCTGCGCTCGCCCCGGACGACCTGGACGGGCCCCTGGTCCCAGAGCTGCTGGGCGGACTTCCTCGCGGGCCGGTCGGCGTCGACGGACCACTGCCCGTCCGCCTCGCGGCTGAGCCGCAGGGTGCGGCCTGCGGTGACCGGGGCCCGGTCGTAGCCCGCGACGCGGTAACGCAGTTCGGCGTCGGCGGTGGCCGTGTCGCCCGTGCGGTGCAGGCCGGTCACGCGGTACGACCAGCCGGCCAGGGGCAGCGCGCGTAGGTGGGCGTAATCCGCTCCCGTACCGGTGCGCGCGTAGGCCCGCTCGTCGTGGTCGAGGACCGCGGCGGCCCGCCGGTCGAGGAGCCGCTGGACGTCGGCCGTGGCGCTGTCGGCGGCGGGCCGGCCCCCGCATCCGGTCAGGAAGACGAGCAGCACAACGAGCGCCACCACCGGGGACCCCGACCTTCGACCAGCCACGTTCCCGATCGTACGGGCGCCGGGCCGCGCGGGTCAGACCCTGGTGACCGACGAGACCGGCATCATCCCGACCGGGTCGTAGCGCACGGGTGCGCCGGGGTAGGGCGCGTGGATGACCTGGCCGTTGCCCATGTACATCCCGACATGGCTGGCGTCGGACCGGTAGACGACAAGGTCACCGGGGCGCGCCTCGGACAGCGGGACCTGCCGCCCGGCGTACCGCTGGGCCTGCGAGGTGCGCGGCAGCGAGACCCCGGCCTGCGCGTACGACCACTGCATCAGGCCCGAACAGTCGAAGCCGGAGGGGCCGTTGGCGCCCCAGATGTAGGGCTTGCCGAGCGCGCTGCGGGCGGCGGCGACGGCGGCGGCTCCGCGTCCCGAGGCGGCGGTGGCGCCGCCGAGGTCGAGGAGGCCGTCGCGGCCGGAGCGGGAGGCCCGGTCATAGGCGTCGCGCTCGGTGTCCGGAAGGGAGTTGAGCAGCCGCCGGGCTGTCGCGAGCTTCCGCTCGACGGTCTTCTTGTGGGCGGCGACGGCCTTGCGGCTCTCCTCGAGTTCGCGGAGCTTGCCCGCGGCCTCCTCGCGGTCCTGGGCGAGTTCGCGCATGGCCTCCTGAAGCTCCTTCAGCTCACCGGCCCGGTGGGCCGTGACGCGGTCCAGCCGGGAGGCCTTGTCGAGGTAGTCGTCCGGGTCGTCGGAGAACAGCAGGGCGAGGGACGGGTCGATGCCGCCCGAGCGGTACTGGGCTCCGGCGAGCGAACCGAGCGACTCGCGCATGGAGTTGACGCGCTGCTGCTGCCGGGCGACCCGGTCCCGGACGATGCCGATCTCGTCGCGCAGCGCGTCGGCGCGCTCGTCGGCCTCGTTGTAGGCCTCGGTCGCCTTCTCGGCCTGCGCGTAGAGGCGGTCCATCTTGGCCCGGGTGTCGTCGTACGGTGCGGCCACGGCCGGTACCGCGCCCAGGGCGGCGGCCGTGACGGAAAGGAAGCTGACCGCGGCACTGGCGCCCCGGTCGAACCCGGACGGTGCAAGGCGGCGATGGGACCCCACGGGAAGCCGCTCTCCTTCCGCTGGCGGACTAGGAAACGCGGCAGACAGTAGCCCCGCGACGGGAGTCCGCCAACGACCATCCGTGGGTATGCGGCACGACGCCCCGCCACTGACGCAGGTCACTGGCGGGGCGTGGGCTCAGTCGAAGCTGGCGCGATTCGCCCGAACGGCGGAACGATGTCCTGATCTTGAAGACGCCGGGGGCCGGCCGGGGTCGTCGTGCCGAACGTCAGACGCGGACGCCGAACATGAACGGGCCGCCGATGGTGTCCATCGACTCGTAGCGGACGACCGTGCCGGTGCGCGGGGCGTGGATGATCTGTCCGTTGCCGGCGTAGAGGCCGACGTGGTGCAGGTCGTTGAAGAAGAAGACCAGGTCGCCGACCTTGAGCTGGCTGACCGAGTAGATCTTGGTGCCGGCTCCGGTCTGCGCCTCGGAGGTGCGCGGGATCTGCACGCCGGCCGCGGCGTACGCCCGGGAGGTGAGGCCGGAGCAGTCGTAGGAGCTCATGCCGGTGGCGCCGTAGACGTACGGCTTGCCGAGCTGGCTCTGGGCGAAGGCGAAGGCCGCGGCGGCCCGGCCCGAGCCGGGCGGGACGTCGGCGGTGAGGGCGTCGCGCTCGCTGGCCCGGCTGGCGCGGTTCTGCTCCTCGGCGAGCTTGGCCTTCTCGGCGGCGGAGAGGCTGTTGAGCAGCTTCTGCGCGGAGGCGAGCTTGCCCTGGACTTCCTTCTTCTTCTTGCCGAGTTCGGTGCGGGTGGAGGCGAGGTCCTTGAGCTTCTCGGAGGCCTCGGCGCGCTCCTGGGCGAGTTCGCGCTGCTTCTCCTGGACCTTCTTCAGCGCCTCGACCTGCTGGCTGCTCAACTGGTCGAGCGTGGAGGCCTTGTCGAGGTAGTCGTCCGGGTCGGCGGAGAGGAAGAGCTGCACGGAGGGGTCGATGGAGCCGGTCCGGTACTGCGACGCGGCCGCGAGGCCCAGGCTGTCGCGCAGCTCGTTGAGCTCCTCCTGGCCGCGGGCGACGTTGTCCTGGATGGTGGAGATCTCCTTCTGGAGCTTCTCCTGCTTCTCCTTGGCCCCGTTGTACTTCTCGGTGGCCTGCTCAGCCTCTTCGTAGAGCTTGTCTACCTTGGCCTTGACCTCGTCCTTGCTCGGCTTCTCGCTGGGGGCGGCGTTGGCGGCCTGCGAGCTGAAGGCGACGGCAGCGGCGGCGGCTGTGGTCAACACGGTCACACGTGCGCGGCTCGGCTGCTTGGGACGACGGTGGGACGCCACGGGTGACAAGCTCCTTCTCGGCCCCTCCGCCGTCGCTCCCAGTGAGCGATCACCCGAGCGGAGGTTCGGGGCCTGACCCTAGTGACCTTCCTGTGATCAGTTCAAATCCTCAGATGAAAAATCGCGTCACAGTAGGCCAACTTTTCCCCTGGACCCACAGGCAGTGAGGCACAGTTGACTCACCGTGGCACACATGTCTCATCAATTCGGGCATCAGGCCCGGATGTTACGCATCGCCCGTATGGTTGCTAGCCTCGCGAAAGGCGCTTCAGCAGCATCGCCGAGGCCACGGGACGGGCACCCGCGCGGGCGACGCCGTCGGCGACCTCGCGGTCGGTGGAGGCCACGATGACCGGCCGGCCGGGTGGTTCGGCGCGCACCAGCTGGCGGATCAGCTCGTCCGCGGTGACGCCCGGCTTCGAGAACAGCACCCGTACCCCGCGCGGTGGCGCGAGCAGTACCGGCGCGGCCAGTTCGGCCCCGTCGAAGACGCACGTCACCTCGGCGCCGCTCTGCGCCGCCAGTTGCGAGAGCTGCCCCAGCAGCCGCAGACGCTGCTTCTCCAGCGGCATCTGCGGATAGCCGGTCTTGGTGACGTTGTAGCCGTCGACGACCAGATGGGCCTGCGGCAGCGCCAGCAACTGGTCGAGGACCTGCGGGTCGTTCTCCGACAGGGCGCGGGCGGCGATGTCCTTGGGGCTCATCCGGCCCGGCTCGACGGCGTCCACCGTCTCGGCGGGCCGCACCGACACCGGCGGCAGGGCCAGCTCGCGCCGGAGCCCCTGAGTGGCGTCCAGCAGGGTGTCCAGCAGCAGCCGCACCCGCATGTCCTCGACGCTGCGGCCCTCGCGCGCCGCCCGGCGCGCCGCCTCCAGGGCGGCCTCGGTCTCCCCCAGCCGCGCCTTGAGCCGCCGGGTCTCGCTCTCGGCGGCGGACACCTGGGCGTGCCCCTCGGTACGGACGGCCTCGATCTCGCCGTGCGCCTTGCGCAGAGCGGCCTCGCCGCGCTTGACGTCACTGAGGGCGGCGCGGAGCTTGCGGTGCAGCGACTCGGCTTCCTTCTTGGCCGATTCCAGCTCCGTGCGCAGCCGCTCCGTCTCGACCCTGGTGTGGTCGCGGGCCCGGGCCAGCTCGGCGCGCAGCCGCTCCAGCTCGGCCCGGTTCTCCTCGTCGGCCCGCTCGGCGTCGGCCCGCTGGGCCTCCTCGCCGGCGGCGGTCACGAGCTTCACCCAGCCGAGGGGCCGCAGTACGTAGGCCGCGGCCGCCACGTCGAGCGGGTCCGCGGCCGGGGGCGGGGAGCCTGAGTCGAGGGCGCCGGTGAGTTCCGGCTGGGTCTCTCTGAGCTTCTCCCCGATACGCTGCCGGAACAGCGGGTCGGTCTCCAGCGCCGCGGCCATGGCGTTGCCGGCGAACTTCGCCCGGCGGTTCGGCGCGAACCGGGCGTACTGCCGTAGCTGCGCGGGCAGCTCGCCGACCGTCAGGGAGCCGAAGCCGTCCGAGACGATCTGCACGACCCTGCGGCGCACGCCGTCGGGCAGCGGACGGTCGAGCACCTCGGCGGCGCCGTCGCCCGGCCCCCCGCCCGTGGTCTCCACCATCCGTCACACCCCAATGCTGTGCGGGGGCCGCTCCCCTCAGGAGCCGGCACCCGGCCTGTCCACGAGTTCCACCTGGTCCACCGCGTTGCACCAGCGGCAGCGCACCGACTCGATGGTCTCACTGAGCACCTCGCGCTCCTCGACCTTCGGCTCTCCGGCCAGGTCGAGGTGGACGTACTCGACGACCTTCGACGAGCGGGTCACGTCGAACCTCGTGAGGTTGCCGCAGAGGGCGCAGCGCCACCGCGTCGAGGCGGTCGGCAGGGGAACCGTCATCGTGGCCTGTTCTCTTTCCTTCTAGTGTCCGTGACGCCACCGGCTTCCCCGGTGCGTGTGGCTCGTAACCCTACGGCCTGGCAGGTCCTCGCCGCCCGCGCGTCCACGACGGCGAGGCGGTCTGTGCGGTTGCGTCCGGTTACGTCATGCTCTGTGTTCATGATCAGGAAGTGGAGTGCGTCGATCGTCCGGGCCGGCAGATCGGTCCGGGGGTCGTCGGCGCCGGTGACGTACTCACTGATCGCCCTGTGCTGCGCGGTCTTCCTCGCCGGCCCCGCCTCCGGACTCAGCCCTGCGTACGGCACGGGCGACGACCTGCTCGCCGCGCAACGCGCCTATTTCCGGCGCTGGGGCGTGATCCCCGCAGAACTGTTCGAGGGCTCCGCCGGATCGGCCCTCACCCCGGCGACGGCCCTCTTCGTCCACGGCAGCTGGGTACACCTGCTCGGCAACATGCTCTTCCTCTACGTCTTCGGGGCGATGACCGAGGAACGGATGGGCCGGATGCAGTTCATCCTGTTCTACGTCGGCTGCGGCTATCTCGCCCTGCTGGGCTACGCCGCCGCCAACGCGGACTCCGAGCAGTCCCTGGTGGGCGCCTCGGGGGCGATCTCGGCGGTCCTCGGTGCGTTTCTCTACCTGTTCCCCCGGGCCAGGGTGACCAGTCTCCTGCCGTTCCTCTTCTTCCTGCCGGTGCGCTTTCCGGCCTGGGTCGTGCTGCCGTTCTGGGCGGCGCTGCAGTGGCTGGCGGCGGGGCGGGCGTCGGACAGGCCGGGCGTGGCCTACCTCGCCCACCTGGTGGGCTTCGGCCTCGGCTTCGGCTACGCCTTGGTCCGCTACGGCCGTCCGACCAGCCCTACTAGAGTGAAGGCCCCTGCTCCGGCCCCCGAGGGAGAGAACCAGCCGTGATCACCGCGATCGTCCTCATCAAGACCAGCGTGGACCGGATCCCCGAGATCGCGGAGTCGATCGCCGCGCTGGACAGCGTCAGCGAGGTCTTCTCCGTCACCGGCACCTACGACCTCATCGCGATGGTCCGGGTGAAGCAGCACGAGGACCTGGCGGAGGTCATCCCCGGCCGGATCAGCAAGATCCCCGGGGTGGAGGGGACCGACACGCACGTGGCGTTCCGCACGTACTCGCAGCACGATCTGGAGGCGGCGTTCTCCATCGGGCTGGACAACTGAGGACCGCTCCGGGATGAAGAGTTCTTCATCCGGCCCTCATCCTTCTCACCGTGTTCCCGGCGAATCATCGGGCGCATGGCTTTCACTCGTCGTATGGCGGCCCTGTCCGCCGTCGTTCTGATCCCGCTGGGCATCGCCGCGACCAGTTTCGCGCTCTCCGACCGCCCGGAGTCTCCGAAGGTCCCCTCAAAGGTGGTGCTGGACAGCGACTCCCCCAAGCCCAAGCCCAAGCCCACACCGACCACCAAGCCCACACCCGATCCCTCTCCGGACGACGAGGTCGTGCCGCGGCAGCCGGTGACCGACAGCCCCACGATGGATGACGATGACGACGACCACGGTCAGGGTGGCGGAGACGACGGGCCCGACGACGGACGCGACGACACCAACTGACCCGGCCCGCCGGCGGATCACCGCCCGGGTCCGCATCCTGCTGTGGTTGCTGCTCGTCATGGCGGTGGCGCTGATCGAGGTCACCACGACCACCCGGTCGTTCCTGATGCGGGACGTCGACAACCGGATCAACCGTCTGCTCTCTCAGGAGGCCGACGAGTTCGCCGGCTTCGAGGAGCGGGGCAGGGACCCCGAGACGAACCGTCCGTTCACCACCGCGCCCCGCCTGCTGACGGTCTTCCTCCAGCAACAGAACCCCGACGCCGACGAGGAACTGATCGGTCTGGTCCGCCGGCCGGACGGTGACCTGGGCCAGATCCGGCAGCAGGGCGCCATCCACGCGGGGCTGCCCCTCCACCAGGACGCCGATGCCAAACGCCGCATCTTCGACTCGCCGGAGTCCTCCGGCACCATCCAGCGGCCGCAGGGCGACGTCCGGTGGGCCAAGGTCACGGTGGCCCGAGCGGGTGCGGAGCCGGACGCCGCGTTCGTCGTGGCCATCCACCCGGAGCCCGAGCGGCAGCGGGTGAACAAGGTGTTCCGCACCCTGCTGATCATCTCCGGCGTCGCCCTGCTGCTCACCACCGGCATCGCCTGGGTGGTCGCCGGACGCATCCTCAGGCCGGTGCGGCTGGTGCGCACCGCGGCTGCGGAGATCACCGAGCAGGACCTCACCCTCAGGATCCCGGTGCACGGCAACGACGACATAGCGGCTCTCGCCGAGACCTTCAACGGCATGCTCGACCGTCTGGACCGGGCCTTCGCCGCACAGCGCGAATTCGTCGACGACGCGGGCCACGAGCTGCGCACCCCGATCACCATCGTGCGGGGTCATCTGGAGGTCATGGGCGACGACCCGGCCGAACGCGACGAGACGGTCCGGCTGGTCACCGACGAACTGGACCGGATGAGCCGCATCGTCGAGGACCTGCTGGTCCTGGCCAAGACCGAACGTCCCGACTTCGTCGTCCCCGAGCCGGCTCAGGTGGCCGAACTCACCGCCGACGTCTTCGTCAAGGCCCGCACCCTGGGCGAGCGCGACTGGCGGCTGGCCGAGGTCGCCGACGTGGAGGCCGAACTGGACTTCCAGCGGATCACCCAGGCCATGGTGCAGCTCGCGCAGAACGCCGTGCAGCACACCATGCCCGGCCAGACCGTCCGCATCGGCTCCCGGACTGCCGGCCCGCACGTCGAGCTGTACGTCGCCGACTCGGGCACCGGTGTCCAGCCGCAGGACGCCGAGGTCATCTTCGAACGCTTCCGGCGAGGCACCGCCCGGCGAGGCGCACGCGGCTCCGGCGCCGGACTCGGGCTGGCCATCGTCAAGGCCATCGCCGAGGGGCACAACGGCCACGTCCGGCTGTCCGACACCCCCGGCGGCGGCGCCACCTTCACCCTCGTTCTGCACGCATCACAGGCACCGGAAGGCCATCACACGTGACCCGCATACTCATCGTCGAGGACGAGGAGCGCATCGCCTCCTTCGTCGAGAAGGGCCTGCGCTCGAACGGACTCACCACGACCGTCGTCACCGACGGCGACGCCGGCTACGAGTACGCCCTGACCGGCGGCTTCGACCTCGTCGTCCTGGACATCAACCTGCCCGGCCGCGACGGCTTCACGATCCTGCGCGAACTGCGCGAGGCACGGGTGACCACCCCGGTGATCGTGCTGACCGCGCGCGACTCCGTACGGGACGCGGTGGCCGGCCTGGAGGGCGGCGCCGACGACTGGATGACCAAGCCGTTCCGCTTCGAGGAACTGCTCGCCCGGGTCCGCCTCAGGCTGCGTACGGCGGCCCGGGCGCCGGAGGTGACCGTGCTCAGAGCCGGTTCACTGAGCCTGGACCTGCGCACCCGGCGCGCCAGGTCCAGGGAGCAGACCGTCGACCTGACGGCCCGTGAGTTCGTCCTGCTGGAGCTGTTCCTGCGGCACCCGGGGCAGGTGCTGTCCCGCGAGCAGATCCTCTCCCACGTGTGGGGCTACGACTTCGACCCCGGTTCCAACATCGTGGACGTCTATGTCCGCACACTGCGCAAGAAGCTCGGCGCGGAGCGGGTGGAGACCGTGCGCGGGATGGGGTACCGGCTTCCCACCGGGTGAAGTTCCTTTCATGTTCGGCTCATCGACGGCTCACCGCCCGGATGAACCCTCGATGACGTGACATGGAACCTACGAGCTCTCACTGCCCTGTGCGTGGCACTGTCGCTGTGCGCTCTGCTGGCCGTCCCGGGGAACTTCCCGGGACTCGGCGGTGACGCCCGCTTCACCCTCGCCGTGTTCGTCCTGGCGACCTGTGCGTGGATCGGAACGTCGATAGACGACACGTACATCGCGCTGGGCGCCGCACTGGCGCTCACGGTGACCGGTGTGATCAGCAACGACACCCTGTTCGGCACTCTCGGCGACGACACCGTGTGGCTGCTGATCTGCGCGTTCGTCCTGGCGGCGGCGGTGTCGCGGACCGGGCTCGCAGGCCGTGCGGCGGTCTTCCTCGTCAGCGGAGCCCGCACCGTGCGGCAACTCGTGCACCTGACGACGGCGGCCCTGGTCGTCACGGCGTTCGCGGTGCCCGCCACCTCCGGCCGGGCCGCGCTGGCGCTGCCGGTGTTCATGGCCCTCGCCAAGGTCCTGGCCGACCGTAAGCGACTGGTCGTGATGCTGGCGCTGCTGTTCCCGACCGTGATCCTGCTGTCGGCAGTAGCGACTTTGATCGGTGCCGGCGCGCATCTGATCACCGTGTCGGTGCTGTTCGAGGCGACCGGGCAGCACATCGGCTTCACGGAGTGGCTGCTGCTGGGCCTTCCGCTGGCCGTGGTGTCGTCCCACCTGGCCGCCGAGCTGGTGCTGCTGACGATGACGCGACGCGAGGACCGGCGCGGACCCGTCCACATCACTGCCCAGCAGATCCAGGAGCACAGCGAACAGGCGGTCACCGGCCCCTGGACGCAGTCCGAGAAGCGCTGCGCCCTGCTGCTCGCCACGGTCGTGCTGCTGTGGTGCAGCGAGCCGCTGCACCACCTGCCGCCCGCGATCGTGGCACTGATCGGCGCGGTCGTGGCCGCCTCTCCCGCACTCGGCACCGTACGCCTGAAGGACGCGCTGAAGACCGTCCCCTGGTCGCTGCTCCTGTTCATGGCGGCGACTATGGCGATGGGCGTCGCGCTCGCCGACTCCGGAGCGGCGAAGTGGCTGGTCTCCGGCCTGCCGACGAACGAACCCCCGGTGGTGTTCCTGGCGATAGTGATCGTCATCAGCACGGCGGCCCACCTGGTCCTCCAGTCCCGCTCCGCCCGCTCCTCCGTCCTGGTCCCGCTCGTCGTGGCCGCCTCCGTCGGCGTCGGCGTCAACCCGGTCGCCGCCGCGCTCGCCTCCACCGCCGCCGCCGGCTTCTGTCACACGCTGCCCGCCTCCGCCAAGCCGGTCACGCTCTTCGCGCAGATCCCCGGCACCCCCACCTACACCCCGCGCGACCTGCTGCGGCTGTCCGCCTTCCTGGCCCCGTTGACCGCCGCGCTCGTGCTGCTCTTCGCCGTCGCGGTCTGGCCGCTGCTCGGCGTCTCCGTCACCCGCTAAGGAGCACCTCATGCTGAACCGTGTCGTAGTAGCCCCCAGCGGCTTCAAGGAGTCCCTGTCCGCGGAGGCCGCCGCCGACGCCATCGCCGCCGGTGTGCGCCGTGTCCTGCCCGACGCCGAGCTCGACCTCGTCCCGCTGGTGGACGGCGGCGAGGGCACGGCCGTCGCCCTGGCCGCCGCGACCGGGGGCCGGCTCGTCACCGTGCCCGCCACCGGCCCGGTCGGGGAGACCATCGGTGCCCACTTCGCCCTGCTGGGCTCCGGGGACACGGCCGTCGTGGAGATGGCGGCGGTCGCGGGCCTCTCCCTCGTCCCGCGCGATCTGCGCGACCCGGGCGCCACCACCACGTACGGCGTCGGCGAGCTGATCCGCTCCGCGCTCGACCGGGGTGTCCGGCGGATCCTCGTCGGCTGCGGCGACTCGGGCACCTCCGATGGCGGCGCGGGCGCGCTCCAGGCGCTCGGGGCCCGGCTGCTGGACGAGCGGGGTGAGGAACTCCCGATTGGCGGGCGGGAGTTGATCCGGCTGCACCGTATCGACCCGCGGGGCCTGGACACCCGCCTGGCGGACGTGGAGCTGCTCGTCGCCTGCAACCCGTACAACGTGCTGTGCGGCGAACGGGGCGTGGCCCGGGTCTTCGGCCCGCAGAAGGGCGCGACGCCCGAGCAGGTCGAGCAGCTGTCGGCCGGACTGGAGAACTGGGCCTTCGTCCTCACCCGCGACGTCGCCGTCCCGGACACCAACCTCCGGTACGGTCCCGGAACCGGGGCCTCGGGCGGCCTGGGTGCCGGCCTCGCCGCCCTCGGCGCCCGTCTCCTGCCCCGCTTCGACGTGCTGCTGGACCACCTCGACCTGGACGCCCGCCTCGCCGCCGCGGATCTGGTGATCACCGCCGAGGGCGCCCTGGACCACCAGACGCCGCGCGGCAAGGTCCCGGCCGAGGTGGCCCGCCGGGCCAAGCTCCACGGCCGCCCGGTCCTGGCCCTGGCGGGCACGCTCGGCGAGGGCGCGCACGAGGTGCCCGGCGTGGACGCGTTCAGCGGCATCCTGCCGGCACCGATGGCCCTGGCGGAGGCCCTGGTCCGGGCGAGCGAACTGCTCACGGACGCCACCGAGCGGGCGCTGCGGATGATCGTCCTCGGCACCCGGCTGCCGGTGCTTCCCGGCGCGGCCGCTCAGACGGACGTACCCGCCGCGGCCGTCGAGGCGGAGGTGTCCGGCACGCAACGCCCGTCCTGGGTGCGGTAGTTCCACCGCGCCCCGTCCGTCACGAGCTCCTTCACGGCCCGCACGAACCGCTCCACGTGCTCGTCCGGCGTGCCCGCGCCGAAGCTCACCCGGATGGCGTTGAGGGACTTCTCGCCGGGCGCCGCCTCCGGTGCGCCGCACTCGCCCTGGGTCTGCGGGTCGCTGCCGAGCAGGGTGCGCACCAGCGGGTGGGCGCAGAAGAGCCCGTCCCGGACGCCGATGCCGTACTCGGCGGAGAGCGCGGCGGCGAAGTGCGAGCTGTTCCAGCCCTCGACGACGAAGGAGAGCACACCGACGCGCGGGGCGTCGTCCCCGAAGAGGGACAGGAACCGCACCTGGGGGACGTCGGCGAGCCCCTCCCGCACCTTGGCGACCAGATACTGCTCGCGGGCGACGAGCGTGTCGAAGCCGGCCTCCGTCAGCGCCTTGCAGGCGGAGGCGACGGCGTAGGCGCCGATGACGTTGGGCGAGCCGGCCTCGTGACGGGCGGCGCTGTCGTGCCACTGAACGTCCACTCCCCCGTCCGTGCGCCGGGTGACCTTGCGGCTGGCGCCACCGCCCGCGAGGTACGGCTCGGCCGCGCGCAGCCAGTCGGCACGCCCGGCCAGCACGCCGGTTCCGAAGGGCGCGTACAGCTTGTGCCCGGAGAAGGCGACCCAGTCGACATCGAGGTCCTTGACGGACACGGGGTGGTGCGGGGCCAGCTGGGCGGCGTCGAGCACGATCCGGGCGCCCTGGGCGTGCGCGGCCGCCGCGAGCTCCCGTACGGGCCACAACTCGCCGGTGACGTTCGAGGCGCCGGTGACGCAGACGAGGGCCGGACCGTGGGGGTCCCGCTCGGCGAGGGCGCGCTCCAGGGTCTCGACGGCCTGGCGGGGGCCGCGCGGGGCGTCGAGGACGGTGACGCGGGCGTCGCGCCAGGGCAGCAGGGCGGCGTGGTGCTCGGTCTCGAAGACGAACACCTGGCAGCCGGCCGGGAGGGCGGCGGCGAGGAGGTTGAGGGAGTCGGTGGTGGACCGGGTGAAGACGACCTGGTCGCCGCCGCGGCAGTCGAGGAACTCCGCGACCGTCCGGCGGGCGTTCTCGAACAGGTCGGTCGACAGCTGGGACAGGTACCCGGCACCGCGGTGGACGCTGCCGTAGTACGGCGCGTAGGCGGCGACGTCGTCCCAGACCCGCTGGAGCGCCGGGGCGCTGGCGGCGTAGTCGAGCGCGGCGTAGGTGACCTCACCACCGGTCACGAGCGGAACGGTGACGTCCCGGCCCAGAACGGGCAGCGGGGCACACACGGACGGGGCGGTGGCAAGGGTGGAGACAGACATGACGGAACTCCCGTGAAGGCAGGTGTGATCCGCCCGCGAGGACGTGGCTCAAGCGGGGGTGAAGGAAAGAGGGGGTGCGGAGGCGGGGCTCTGCGGCCCTATCGCATTCGCTGGTTCACGAGAGACTCCTCGTCACGCGCTTGCCACAGACCTCGCTGCCTGCGGCCTGGTCTTCACCCGGGGCACCCCGCCACGGACGGAGGGTTGCCGGACAGTCGGCCGGGGCCTCATGACTGTCACTCATGACCTGGAAAGAAAACTACGAGAATGATCGAGGTCCCGCAACCCGCGTCCGGATTGCGGGACACCCGGCGTCGGACACGCCCTACGCGTTGCTCGCCGCCACCCACCGCTCCAGGGTCCGCTTGGCGGCCCCGGAGTCGATCGATTCGGCTGCCTTCGCCATGCCGGCACGGATCTGCTCGGCCAGCGGCCCCGGGGCGGGATCGAGGGCCACCAGGGCCGCCGCCGAGTTCAGCAGGACCGCGTCGCGCACCGGGCCCGTCTCGCCGTCCAGCAGGCGGCGGGCGACCTCCGCGTTGTAGGAGGCGTCCGCGCCGCGCAGGGCCTCCACGGGGACGAGTTCGAGGCCCACGTCGCGCGGGTCGAAGGCCTCCTCGGTCACCTTGCCGTCCCGGACGATCCACACCCGGGACGTGGAGGTGGTGGTCAGTTCGTCGAGGCCGTCGTCGCCGCGGAAGACCAGGGACGAGTGGCCGCGCTCGGCGAAGACGCCCGCGACGACCGGCGCCATGCGCGGGTCCGCGACGCCGACGGCCTGGGCCCGTACCTTCGCGGGGTTCGTCAGGGGTCCGAGGACGTTGAAGATCGTGCGGATGCCCAACTGGCCGCGCGCCGCGCCCGCGTGCCGCATCGCCGGGTGGAACTTCGCCGCGAAGCAGAAGGTGATCCCGGCGTCCTCGGCGACCTGGGCCACCCGGTGCGTCGGCAGCTCCAGATTGACGCCGAGCTTCTCCAGCACGTCCGACGCCCCGGAGGCCGAGGACGCCGCGCGGTTGCCGTGCTTGACGACCTTCGCGCCGGTGCCGGCGATGACGATCGCCGACATCGTGGAGATGTTGACGGTCTTCGCCCCGTCGCCGCCCGTGCCGACGATGTCGACGGCCGGGCCCGGCACCTCGATCACGTTCGCGTGCTCGTACATCGCCCGGACGAATCCGGCGATCTCCTCGACGGTCTCGCCCTTGGCCCGCAGCGCCACCACGAACCCGGCGATCTGCGCGTCCGTCGCCTCGCCGCGCATGATCAGGTCCATCGCCCACGCGGTGTCGTCGGCGGTCAGGTCCCGGCCCTCCAGCAGACCGTTCAACAGCAGGGGCCAGGAGCGGCCCGCCGCGGTGTCGCCTCCAGCGGGGATCACAGCGCTCATAAGCCGCTCCAGGGTCAGACGTCCCGCACTACGGGACGAGAGTCTCAACGAGGTCCACCCTATCCAGCCCCGGGGCACCGCGAAGGGCCCCGTCCGAACACCGGACGGGGCCCTTCTGTGGCGTGGCGAAGCAGTGATCAGTGGTGGCCGTGGCCGCTCGTGATCTCCCGGTACTCCTCGGTGGTCGGCTTCGGGATCTGGGCTCCCTCGCCGTAGTAGGACTCGCTGAGCTTGGCGCGCAGCTTCTCGGAGCCCTTCACCTTGCGCTCGACACCGTTCTCGTCGACCGTCGGGCCGATCTCGGCCGGCTTGTACTGCTCGTGCGCCGTGAGCGTGTACATCTGCTCCTGGCTGAGCGGCTCGTGCACCTCGATGAACTCACCGTGCGGCAGGCGCTTGATGATGCCGGTCTCGCGGCCGTGCAGCACCTTCTCCTTGTCCCGGCGCTGCAGGCCGAGGCAGATGCGCTTGGTGATGATGAACGCGATGACCGGCCCGGCGAAGAACCCGATCCGGACGAACCAGGTGACCGCGTTGATCGACAGGTGGAAGTGGGTGGCGACGATGTCGTTGCCACCGCCGATCAGCATGATCATGTAGCCGGTGACCCAGGCGACACCGAAGGCGGTGCGCGTCGGGGCGTTGCGCGGCCGGTCCAGGATGTGGTGCTCGCGCTTGTCCCCGGTGACCCACGACTCGATGAACGGGTAGAGGGCGATGATCCCGAGGAAGAGACCGAACAGCACCAGCGGGATGAACACGCCCAGGACGAGGGTGTGACCCCAGAAGTCGATCTCCCAGCCCGGCATCGCCCGGACCAGGCCCTCGGCGAAGCCCATGTACCAGTCGGGCTGCGCACCCGTCGACACCTGGTCGGGCCGGTAGGGGCCCAGGACCCAGATGGGGTTGACGGTCGCGATGCCGGCGATGGCCGCGATGACACCGAAGACCAGGAAGAAGAAGCCTCCGGCCTTGGCCGCGTAGACCGGCAGCAGCGGCATGCCGACGACGTTCTTGTTGGTCCGGCCGGGACCCGCGAACTGCGTGTGCTTGTGGTAGAAGACCAGGATCAGGTGGCCGACCACGAGCCCGAGCATGATGCCCGGCAGCAGCAGGATGTGGATCGAGTAGAACCGGGCGACGAAGTCGGTACCCGGGAACTCCCCGCCGAACAGGAACATCGAGATGTACGTGCCGACGATCGGCATGGACAGGATCGCGCCCTGGGTGAAGCGGACACCGGTGCCGGAGAGCAGGTCGTCCGGGAGCGAGTAGCCGGTGAAACCGGTGAACATGCCCAGGACGAACAGCAGGAAGCCGAACAGCCAGTTGATCTCACGCGGCTTGCGGAACGCGCCGGTGAAGAACACGCGCATCATGTGCACGAACATGCCGGCGAGGAAGATGATCGCCGCCCAGTGGTGGATCTGCCGGATGAGCAGACCGCCGCGCACGTCGAAGCTGATGTCCAGGGTGGAGGCGAACGCCTCCGACATCAGCTGCCCCTGGAGCGGGACGTAACTGCCGTGGTACTCCACCTCGTTCATCGACGGGTGGAAGAACAGCGTCAGGTACACACCCGTCAGGATGATGATGATGAAGCTGTAGAGGCAGATCTCACCCAGCATGAAGGACCAGTGGTCCGGGAAGATCTTGCGCATGTTGGCCTTGGCCAGGGAGTAGATCCCGAGGCGGCCGTCGGCCCAGTCGGCGACCCGCTCTCCGGCGGGTGCCTTGCGGCGTGTCTGTGCAGTGCTCATCCGCGCTCCCAGAAAGCAGGGCCGACGGGCTCTTCGAAGTCGCCGAGCGCCTCGAGGTAGCCCTCGTCGTTCACGCCGATGCGGAGCTGCGGCAGGGCGTGACCAGCGGGACCGAAGATCACTCGGGCACCGTCGGAGAGGTCGAAGGTGGACTGATGGCAGGGGCAGAGCACGTGGTGCGTCTGCTGCTCGTACAGGGAGATCGGGCAGCCGACGTGGGTGCAGATCTTCGAGTACGCGACGATGCCCTCGTGCGACCACTCGAGCTCGCGCTTGTCCTTGATGTTCTCCGGCTGGATCCGGACGATCATCAGGGCGGCCTTGGCGATCTCGTTCTGGAACTCGTGGTCGTGCTCCTCCAGGCCCTCGGGCTTGGCGAAGGTCAGCGAACCGACCGCGACGTCCGACGGACGCAGCGGCTCGTTCGTGTTCATGTTCACGAGCAGCTTGCCCTTGGACCAGAGCGTGTGACGCAGCTTGTCCTCGGGCAGCGGACCGAGGTCGCGCAGCAGGACGACACCGGAGAGCGGCACCAGCGTGAGGGCGCCGAACATGGTGTTGCGGATCAGCTTGCGGCGGCCGAGCGCGGACTCCTTGGCGCCCTGCTTGAAGTCGGCGAAGACCTTCTCGCGGACCTCGGGCTCCGCCTCGATCGGGTGCCGCTCGTCGGCGATCTCGACGTCCGACATCAGGGTGCGGGCCCAGTGGACGGCGCCCGCGCCGATGCAGAACAGCGCGATGCCGAGCGTCATGCCCAGCGCGAAGTTCAGCGCGCTGATGTGGCCCAGCGGGAAGATGTAGACCGACTTGTCGACCGGGATCGCCACGAACGCGGCGATGAAGGCGATGGTGGCCAGCATCGACATCGTGAACATCAGGGCGACCGCGCGCTCGGACCGCTTGGCGGCCCGCTCGTCGACGTCCTGGATCCGGTGCTCGTGGGGGGGCAGGCCCGGGTCGGCGAACGGGTGCTTCTCGTCCGCGGGGCTCAGCGCCCCGTGCCCGTGCTCGTCATGTCCTGCGGACTGCTCGGACTGCTCGGCAGGCAGGTTCTCTTCTGGAATCTCTTGGCTACTCATGACTTCTTGGCCTTTGCGGTCCGGGCGGCGACCCACACGGCGACGGCGATCAGCCCGCCGAGACCGAAGATCCAGCCGAACAGACCCTCGCTGACCGGCCCGAGGCCGCCGAGCTCGAGGCCGCCGGGGCTCTCGGACTTGCTGCTGTTGACCGCGTCCAGGTACGCGATGATGTCCTTCTTGTTCTCCTCCGACAGCGTGGTGTCGGGGAAGGACGGCATGTTCTGCGGGCCGGTCTGCATGGCCTCGTAGATGTGCTTCGGGCTGACGCCCTCGAGGTCCGGTGCGTACTTGCCGTGCGTCAGCGCACCGCCCTTGCCGGTGAAGTTGTGGCACTGCGCGCAGTTGGTGCGGAACAGCTCACCGCCCTTGGCGATGTCGGCGCCCTGGGGGCCGTACTGCTCCTCGGTCGGGATGGCAGGCCCGGCGCCCAGCGAGGCGATGTAGGCCGCGAGCTGGTCGATCTCGGCCTGGCTGTAGATGTTCTTCTTCTTGGGGACCTGCGGGCCCTGGGAGGTGGCGGCCGGCATACGGCCGGTGGCCACCTGGAAGTCCACGGCCGCGGCGCCCACACCCACCAGGCTCGGCCCGTCGGAGGTGCCCTGACCGCCGGTGCCGTGGCAACTGGCGCAGCCGACCGAGTAGAGCTTCTTGCCCTCCTCGATGGTGAGGGACTGGGCGGTTTCGTCGGCCTCAGCCTTGCTCGTGGGTGCGAACACGGCGTACAGCCCCCCGCTGAAGAGCAGCGCGAGGAGTAGGACGACGACCGCCGCCAACGGGTGGCGTCGTCGTGCGGAGAGCTTTTTCACGGATTACCCCGGTGTCAGGATCTTCTGCGTCGGTGCTTCTGGGATGCGTGCCTCGTCGGGCGCGCGCTGCGGTCCCGCTACTTGATCATGTAGATCGTGGCGAAGAGGCCGATCCAGACGACATCGACGAAGTGCCAGTAATAGGACACGACGATCGCGGCGGTCGCCTGCTCGTGGGTGAACCTCCGGGCCGCGTAGGTCCGGCCCAGGACCAGCAGGAAGGCGATGAGACCGCCCGTCACATGCAGGCCGTGGAAGCCGGTGGTCAGGTAGAAGACCGAGCCGTACGGGTCGGAGGACAGGGACAGGCCCGCCTCCTTGACCAGCTCGGTGTACTCGAAGACCTGGCCGCCGATGAAGATCGCACCCATCACGAAGGTGACGATGAACCACATCCGCAGCTTCTTCACGTCACCGCGCTCGGCGGCGAAGACGCCGAGCTGGCAGGTGAGCGAGGAGAGCACCAGGATGGTGGTGTTCGCCGCCGAGAACGGGAAGTTGAGATGGCTCGCCATCTCCTTCCAGTGATCGGGACCCGTCACCGATCGCAGGGTGAAGTACATCGCGAAGAGGGCCGCGAAGAACATCAGCTCGGAACTCAGCCAGATGATGGTTCCGACGCTGGTGAGGTTCGGCCGGTTGACCGACGGGTGCGCGTGCCCGGTTTCTACTGTCGTTGCTGTCGCCACGACCGACATTATGTCGGTCGCTTATCCCGCCCTCACTCCGGGGGGTGCCGTTCGGAGTGTCCGAGCCGGTCGTACCGGTGTTGACGTGGTGTTCAAGGGAGTAGCATCCGGCACACGGGCCTGTCCTTACGACGCTGACGTCACGGAGGAACAATGCAGCCGACCGCCACGGTGCTGGTCTACAGCGACGACTCCAACACCCGCGAGCAGGTGCGGCTCGCCACGGGACGGCGGCCGGCGCCGGACGTTCCCTTGGTGGAGTTCGTGGAGTGCGCGACTCCGGGGGCGGTGCTCAAGGAGCTGGACCGGGGTGGGATCGACGTCTGTGTGCTGGACGGTGAGGCCGTGCCGATGGGGGGCATGGGGCTCTGCCGGCAGATCAAGGACGAGGTGTTCGACTGTCCGCCGGTGTTGTTGCTGATGGGGCGGCCGCAGGACGCGTGGCTCGCGACCTGGAGCCGGGCCGAGAGCGCGGTGACCCTGCCGGTGGATCCGGTGGAGTTCGCTGCTGCCCTGGCTTCCTTGTTGCGGTCGAGGGCGGCTTTGAACGCCTAGGAAGCTCGGGGGTTCCTCATCGTCGGCGGGTGCGGGTGGTCTGTGGCTTGTCGCGCAGTTCCCCGCGCCCCTGGGGACGATGCCCCTGAGGACGTTCAGGCGCTCTGCGGGCGTAGACGGGCTCTGTCGGCTGCTGTCGGGCCCTCCGGGGTGCCGGCTGTCAGGGCGCTGCCCGTGCGCCACTGCTTCCATGCGAGGTTCCAGTCGCCGAAGCCGTTGCCGAAGGGGGCCATCGTGTCGCCCGCGGAGTTTATGACCTTGACGATGTCGCCCTCGCGGACGTTCTCGTAGAACCACGCGGCGTTCTCGGTGCTCATGCCGGTGCAGCCGTGGCTGACGTTGGCGGAGCCCTGGGAGCCGACGGACCAGGGGGCGGCGTGGACGTACTCGCCGCTGTTGGTGACCCGCACGGAGTGGTGGACCATCAGGTCGTAGAAGTCCGAGGCGCCGATGCTGGCGCTGGTCATGCGGACGGTGCCTTCCTTGGCCAGGACGACCTTGACGCCGTTGCGGGTTTCGTATCCGGGCATGCCCGTGGTGACCGGGATCTGCCGGACGATCTTGTCGTTCTTGTAGACGGTCATCTGGTGGGCCGCGGCGTCCGTGACGGCGATGACCTTGTCGGCGGTGTTGATCGTCAGGGGCTTGGCCTTGCCGCCCCGCATACGGTCGCCGATCTTGATGCCCTCCAGGTTGCTGCGGACCTGGATGGTGGCCTGTGCGGGCCAGTAGTCCTTGGGGCGGTAGTGGAGCTTCTTGTCGTCCACCCAGCGCCAGGCGCCGTCCGTGGCGGGCATGGAGGAGACCTTGAGGGCCCGTTCGACGACGGCCCGCTGGGCCCGGTCCTTGACAGGCCGGCTCAGCTCGGCCGTGATGGGCTGGCCGACGCCGTAGGTGCCGGCCTTGGGGCCGAAGGTGACGTCCAGGCGCTTCTGGGTGGTGGGCCTGCCGGTGTCGAAGGTGAGGACCTTGCGGCCGGGCGCCCCGTTCTCGTCCTCGGTACTCACACGGACCGTGTAGCCGGCGTTGGCGGCGAGCGGTGAGGTGCTGTGCCAGCGGCTGCCGTCGGCGGCGAGTTCGCCCGCCACGTAGCGTCCGGCGGCGTCGTGGGCCGTGACGTCCGTGATGCGCCCGTCGGAGTCCTCGGCGACCACTTCCAGGGGCTTGTCCGGGTCGGCCTTCTCGCGGCCCTGAGTGGGGGCGTTGAAGGAGATCTGGTCCGCCGCGTCGTAGGGGTGGTGGGAGAGGGGGTTGCCGTCCGAGCCGCAGGCGGTGACGCCCGCGCAGAGGGCTATCACCAGCAGCGTGCAGCTGACGACGGGGCGGGAGTTCGCTGTGTGGCTCATGGCCTCACGCTAGGAAGCCACGTCAACTGCGGCACGCCAGGTGACTCGTACGAGTGACACGTATTGCGGCAAAAGCAGGGGCCCGGACGCTCCTTGCGGAGTGTCCGGGCCCCTGAGGCGCTCGGCTCGTGTTACTGGGTGCGGTTCTCACCGCGGTAGTACTCGAAGACCCAGCCCCAGACACCGATCAAGATGATCGGCAGCGAGAAGTACATCAGCCACCAGCCGATCGCGATGGCCAGGAAGGCGAGGGCGCCACCGATGGCCAGGGAGAGCGGCTGCCAGCTGTGCGGGCTGAAGAACCCGACCTCGCCGGCGTCGTCCGCGACGTCCGCCTCCTTGTTGTCCTGCGCACCGACGTCGACCCGCTTGGCCGTGAAGCCGAGGTAGAAGCCGACCATGATGCACAGGCCGAAGGCCAGGAAGAGGGCCGTGGTACCGGCCGGCTCCTTCGACCACACGCCATAGACGACCGCCATGGCGAGGACGAAGACGCTCAGCCACATGAACATCTGACCCTGGATCTTCACTTGCCGGCCTCCTTGCCACCAGCGATGGCCTTCTCGCCGTGACCGACGTTCTCGAGCGCGTCGAGAGCGGCGATCTCCGGGTGGTGCAGGTCGAACGCCGGGGATTCACTGCGGATCCGCGGCATCGTGATGAAGTTGTGCCGCGGCGGCGGGCAGGAGGTCGCCCACTCCAGGGAGCGGCCGTAGCCCCACGGGTCGTCGACGCCGACCGGCTTGCCGTACTTGGCCGTCTTCCAGACGTTGTAGAAGAACGGCAGGACCGACATGCCGAGCAGGAACGAGCTGATCGTCGAGATCGTGTTCAGCGCGGTGAAGCCGTCGGCCGCGAGGTAGTCCGCGTACCGGCGCGGCATGCCCTCGGCACCCAGCCAGTGCTGGACCAGGAACGTGCCGTGGAAGCCGATGAACAGCGTCCAGAAGGTGATCTTGCCGAGCCGCTCGTCCAGCATCTTGCCGGTCCACTTCGGCCACCAGAAGTGGAAGCCGGAGAACATCGCGAACACCACGGTGCCGAAGACGACGTAGTGGAAGTGGGCCACCACGAAGTACGAGTCGGAGACGTGGAAGTCCATCGGCGGCGAGGCCAGGATGACACCGGTCAGACCACCGAAGGTGAAGGTGATCAGGAAGCCGGTCGCCCACAGCATCGGCGTCTCGAAGGACAGCGAGCCCTTCCACATCGTGCCGATCCAGTTGAAGAACTTCACACCCGTCGGGACCGCGATCAGGAAGGTCATGAAGGAGAAGAACGGCAGCAGCACACCGCCGGTGACGTACATGTGGTGCGCCCACACCGTCACGGACAGACCCGCGATCGAGATCGTCGCGCCGATCAGACCCATGTAACCGAACATCGGCTTACGGGAGAAGACCGGGATGACCTCGGAGATGATGCCGAAGAACGGCAGCGCGATGATGTACACCTCTGGATGGCCGAAGAACCAGAAGAGGTGTTGCCACAGCAACGCCCCGCCGTTGGCGGAGTCGAAGATGTGGGCACCGAACTTGCGGTCCGCCTCCAGGGCGAACAGCGCCGCGGCCAGGACCGGGAAGGCCAGCAGGACCAGGACACCGGTCAGCAGCACGTTCCAGGTGAAGATCGGCATGCGGAACATCGTCATGCCCGGAGCGCGCATGCAGATGATCGTGGTGATGAAGTTGACCGAGCCGAGGATCGTGCCGAAGCCGGAGAAGGCCAGACCCATGATCCACATGTCGGCGCCGATGCCCGGGGAGCGGACCGCGTCCGAGAGCGGGCTGTAGGCGAACCAGCCGAAGTCGGCCGCGCCCTGCGGGGTCAGGAAGCCCCCGACGGCGATGAGCGAGCCGAACAGGTACAACCAGTAGGCGAACATGTTCAGCCGGGGGAAGGCCACGTCGGGCGCGCCGATCTGGAGCGGCATGATCCAGTTCGCGAAACCGGCGAACAGCGGCGTCGCGAACATCAGCAGCATGATCGTGCCGTGCATCGTGAACGCCTGGTTGAACTGCTCGTTCGACATGATCTGCAGACCGGGCCGGGCGAGCTCGGCGCGCATGAACAGCGCCATCACGCCACCGATGACGAAGAACGCGAACGACGTCACCAGGTACAGCGTGCCGATCGTCTTGTGGTCCGTCGTCGTCAGCCACTTGATGACCACGCTGCCGCGGTTCTGGCGCCTGACCGGCAGCTCGTCCTCGTAGTGGGACCCTGCTGCCGCGGCACCCTGGGGTTCGTTGAGGATGCTCACAGGTTGTTCGTCTCCCGGTTCTTCTCGTGGCTCGTCTGCGCGATGCCGGCGGGAACGTAACCGGTCTGCTGCTTGTCCACGAGGTCCTTGAGGTGCTGCTCGTAGCGCTCGGGGGAGACGACCTTCACGTTGAACAGCATCCGAGAGTGGTCGACGCCGCAGAGCTCGGCGCACTTGCCCAGGAAGGTGCCCTCCTTGTTGGGGGTCACCTGGAAGGCGTTGGTGTGGCCCGGGATGACGTCCTGCTTCATCAGGAACGGCACCACCCAGAAGGAGTGGATGACGTCACGCGAGGTGAGGACGAAGCGGACGGTCTTGCCCTTGGGGAGCCAGAGCGTCGGACCCGGGTTGTTGGTCTGCGGGTTCCGGGTGCCGGGGGTGCCGCAGTCGTAGACGCCGCCGGCGCCTGCCGGGAAGTCCTTCTTGAACCGGTCCGGGATCGCGTCCAGGTCCGGGGACTTCTTGGCGTCACCGGTGGAACCGGCGACCGGCTCGATGTAGTTGAAGCACCAGCTCCACTGGAAGCCGACCACGTTGACCGTGACGTCGGGCTTCTTCTTGAGGCTGAGCAGCTCTGACTCGTCACGAGCGGTGAAGTAGAACAGCACCGAGACGATGACGAGCGGGACCACGGTGTACAGCGCCTCGATGGGCATGTTGTACCGGGTCTGTGGAGGTACCTCGACCTTGGTGCGGCTGCGCCGGTGGAAGAAAGCACTCCACAGGATCAGACCCCACACCAGCACGCCAACGGCGAGCGCAGCCGCCCAGGACCCCTGCCACAGGGAGAGGATCCGCGGAGCCTCTTCCGTGGTCGGGGTGGGCATACCAAGGCGGGGGAAGTCTTCCCAGTTGTACGAGCAACCGGTGGCTGTCGCCAAGACCAGGCCCGCGGTCAGTGCCTGCAGCAGCTTCCGCCGCATCGGGCGCCGCGGCGAGCGGTCGGAGCCGTTGGGACTCACGTAGCGCCTTCCCGAGAGTCTCGCCCGCGCGGATCGGCTGCGGCCTGGCCTTCTCGCTGGTCGGTCGCCGCCCTGCGTCGGGCAGGGGTTTGGATGTTTATGCGGACCAAACCCTAGCCGACGCCCTTCGGGGGTTCGCGGGGAGGGGGGCGTTCGCGCGCCGTCGGTCACCCCGAAGGGGTGGGTGGGGTTGCCCAATGGCTCGGTGGGCGCCGCTTGTGTGGCGAGTGCGGGTGGTTGGGAGGTGTTCGCGCCCACGCGGCGGAGCCGCACATGGACGCAGCCCCGCGCCCCTGAGGGGGTTAGCGTTGCCGTGTGGCTTACTTCGATGCTGCTTCCTCCGCTCCTCTGCATCCTGTTGCTCGTCAGGCGCTCTTGGCCTCGCTCGACGAGGGGTGGGCCGATCCTGCTCGGTTGTATCGGGAAGGGCGGCGGGCCCGGATGGTGCTGGATGCGGCGCGGGAGGCTGCTGCCGAGGCGGTGGGGTGCCGGGCGGACGAGCTGGTTTTCGTCTCGTCGGGGACTCACGCCGTGCATGCGGGGATCGCGGGGGCGCTGGCCGGGCGGCGGCGGGTCGGGCGTCACCTGATCGTGTCAGCGATCGAACATTCCTCCGTGCTGCACTCGGCAGAGGTGCACGAGGCGGCCGGCGGGACGGTCACTCAGGTGCCGGTCGACCGGGGCGGGGCGGTGGATGCGGCGGCGTACGGCGATGCCCTGCGCGCGGACACCGCACTGGCCTGTCTCCAGTCGGCCAACCACGAGGTGGGGACCGAGCAGCCGGTGGCCGAAGTGGCCGAGGCATGCCGGGCGGCGGGAGTGCCGTTGCTGGTGGACGCGGCGCAGTCGCTGGGGTGGGGGCCGGTGGAGGGTGACTGGTCGCTGCTCACGGCCAGTGCCCACAAGTGGGGTGGCCCGGCGGGGGTCGGCCTGCTCGCCGTCCGCAAAGGCGTTCGGTTCGCGCCGCAAGGGCCGGTGGACGAGCGCGAGTCGGGGCGGGCGGCCGGTTTCGAGAACATCCCGGCGATCGTGGCGGCTGCCGCGTCGCTCCGGGCCGTACGGGCCGAGGCGGCCGAGGAAGCCCTGCGGCTGCGGGAGCTGACGGAGCGGATCCGGGTACGGGTACCGCGGGCGGTGCCGGACGTCGAGGTGGTCGGCGACCCGGTACGCAGGCTGCCCGGGGTCGTCACCTTCTCGTGTCTCTATGTCGACGGGGAGACTCTGCTGCACGAGCTGGACCGGGAGGGTTTCTCTGTCTCGTCCGGTTCGTCCTGCACGAGCAGCACGCTGACGCCGAGCCATGTGCTCCGGGCGATGGGCGTGCTGAGTGAGGGGAACGTGCGGGTGTCGCTGCCGCTGGGGGTGGCTGAGGAGGAGGTGGAGAGGTTCCTGACCGTCCTCCCCGGAGCCGTGGCGTCGGTGCGGGAGAAGCTGGGGGCGCCGGTCGCCTCCGAGGTCGCCCGCGAGGAGAACGTCCTTGTCGTCGACTCCCTCGGCAAGCGCTGTCCGATTCCGGTGATCGAGCTGGCGAAGGTCATCGGCGACGTACCGGTGAGCGGCCTGGTCCGGGTGCTGTCGGATGACGAGGCGGCCCGCTTGGACATTCCGGCGTGGTGCGCGATGAGGAATCAGGAGTACGTCGGCGAGGAGCCGGCGGACAAGGGAACGGCGTACTTGATCCGCCGGGTGAGCTGAGTGACGCAGGGGCGCGGGGAACTGCGCGAACAGCCCCCCACGCGCCCGCAGCCGAAAACCGTTGATCAGGCCAGGTGCGCCTGAACCTCCCGCGCGGCCTGGTCCCCGTACGCCTTGGTGAACCGCTCCATGAAGTGCCCGCGCCGCAGCTGGTACTCCTGCGTCCCCACCGTCTCGATGACGAGGGTCGCCAGCATGCAGCCGACCTGCGCGGCACGCTCCAGGGAGACACCCCACGCGAGGCCCGAGAGGAACCCCGCGCGGAAGGCGTCGCCGACCCCGGTGGGGTCGGCCTTGCGCTCCTCGTCCGGGGTGCCGACCTCGATCGGGTCCTCACCGACCCGCTCGATGCGCACGCCCTGCGCGCCGAGGGTGGTCACACGGTGGCCCACCCTGGACAGGATCTCCGCGTCGGTCCAGCCGGTCTTGGACTCGATGAGGCCCTTCTCGTACTCGTTGGAGAACAGGTACGTCGCCCCGTCCAGCAGAATGCGGATCTCCTCGCCGTCCATGCGGGCGATCTGCTGGGAGAAGTCGGCGGCGAACGGGATGGACCGGGAGCGGCACTCCTCGGTGTGGCGGAGCATGGCCTCCGGGTCGTCCGCGCCGATGGAGACCAGGTCGAGACCGCCGACGCGGTCGGCGACGGTCTTCAGCTCGATGAGGCGGGCCTCGCTCATGGCGCCGGTGTAGAAGGAGCCGATCTGGTTGTGGTCGGCGTCGGTGGTGCACACGAAGCGGGCGGTGTGCAGCGTCTCGGAGATGCGGACGGAGTCGGTGTCGACGCCGTGCCGGTCGAGCCAGGCCCGGTACTCGTCGAAGTCCGCGCCCGCGGCGCCGACCAGGATGGGGCGGGTGCCGAGCTGTCCCATGCCGAACGCGATGTTCGCGGCGACGCCACCGCGGCGGACGTCGAGTTTGTCGACCAGGAACGACAGCGAGACCGTGTGCAGTTGGTCCGCTACGAGCTGGTCGGCGAAGCGGCCGGGGAAGGTCATGAGGTGGTCGGTGGCGATGGAGCCGGTGACTGCGATGCGCACGGCGTGGACTCTCCTGAGGGAGGCGGACCTTGACGCTTCACGCTATCGGGTGGGCGGGGCCGCTCTGAAGGCGAGGAAACTACCCGATAGTAGATCTTTCTCCGTGAGGTCCGGCGTGCATACGGTGCCGATATGACGAACCTCAAGGTCCAGGTGCCCGTTCCGGTCGATCTCGAAGGCGATCTGGCGTCGCTGCCGGGTGACGGGGCCCGGATGGCTCCCCACTGGGCGGTTCCCGACCGGGTCGCCTCCCGGCCGGTGTCCCCGGCCCTGATCCACGGTGTGACCGTACCCCCGGCGTCGGCGCGGCTGCTCGACGCGATGTCGGACTACGGGGACTGAACGGAGCACGACCGGGAACCGTGCGCTCCCCCGCTGCGTCCCATCGCTGTCCCCCGTAAAGGGGATACGGGATACGACCCGACAGCGGCCCGTTTCGGACCGGGCCGGGTCCCGTGGGACAGCTGTGCAGCCGAAGGAGCGATGCGGTGAACACCGAGCGACCCGACAACGACGACGACGCCAGGGACGTGGGCGGCGCCGAGTCCGCCGACACCCCGGAGGTCGAGGAGCGGGGTTCGGCGGACGCCGAGGGGCCGGCGAAGGCCGAGGGGCCGGCGAAGGCCGCTGAGGCCGACCAGGCAGACGAGGTCGACGAGGCTTCCGAGACGCCGGGTGATGAGGCTCGGGTTTCCGAGGCGAAGGCGACGGACGACGCGACCGCGGCGGCCGGAGAGCCCAGCGCATCGGACACCGAAGCCGAGAAGGCCGGCGCGCCCGAGGCCCGGGACGCCGATGCCGAGGAAGCCGGTACGGACGGTGCCGGCACCGTCAGTGCCGGCGACGAGGAAACCGGACCGGCCCCGGAAGCACACGCGGAAACCACCCCCGCACCCCACCGTGACCTGCCCCGCGACGAAGAGCACCTGGTCCGTCCGGGCGGTGGGCGGTCGCGGACGCCCGCGATCATCGCCTCTGTCGCCGCCGCCGTGCTGCTGATCGGCGGCGGTGGGGCCTGGCTCGCGGCCAACGCCTCCGGCGGATCCGGTGGCGGTGCGACATCCGGCGCACCCGGTGGGGGCGGCACTCCCCCGCCACTCGCGCTCGACGGGTACTCGGAATCGACGTCGGGCGGCGGCAACGGCATCGCGCCCGGTGAGCCCAACCCCTACGGCACCACCTACCGGGTCGACGGCCCGCTCCCGGACGGTCCCGGCGAAGCCCCGGTGTACCGGGCGCGGGGCGAGGTCACCAAGGAGGACGTGGCCCGGCTGGCGAAGGCCCTCGGGGTCGAGGGGACACCGGTGGCGCAGGGCGAGGCCTGGAAGATCGGGGGCCAGGACGGTTCGGGGCCGAGCCTCCAGGTGAACAGGCAGGCGCCGGGAACCTGGAGCTTCAGCAGGTACGCCCCGGGCACCGACAACTGCAAGGGCACCGACACCTGCACCGCTGAGCAGTCCGGTGGCAGCCCGGTGAGCGAGGCGGAGGCCGAGAAGGCCGCGGCGCCCGTGCTGAAGGCGTTGGGTCAGGACGACGCGAAGCGAGACGCGAGCCAGGTCATGGGCGCCCAGCGGGTGGTGAACGCCGCTCCCGAGATCGGCGGACTGCCGACGCACGGCTGGACGACCGGGGTCACGGTCGGCGCCGACGGCGAGGTCGTCGGCGGCAGCGGTCAGCTGAAGACGCCGGTGAAGGGGGACACGTACCCCGTGGTCGGCGCGAAGAAGGCGCTGGAGCTGATGGAGGAGCGGCCGACGGGCGACCACCGCATGGGCATCGGCGGCTGCGCGAGCCCCGTGCCGCTGAAGGACCGGCTGGAGCAGCCCTGCGGGTCGTCGGCGAGCGGCGCTCCCGAGCAGGACGCGGTGACGGTGCGGAACGCGGTGTTCGGGCTGGCCTCGCACTTCGTGGACGGGCGGCAGGCGCTGGTGCCGTCCTGGCTGTTCGAGGTGAAGGCACCGGGCGCGAAGGACCCGTTCACGGTGACGTACCCGGCGGTCGACCCGAAGTACCTGGCCTCCCCCACGCCGAACGAGCCGAGTGACAAGCCGACGTCGGCTCCCGAGCCGCGTGACGTCAAGGTGGACGGCTACCGGGCCGAGGGCTCGGAGCTGACCGTGACCTTCGGGGGCGGGGTGTGCTCCGACTACGACGTCAAGGCGAGCGAGAGTGGGGACGAGGTGAAGGTCACAGTGACCTCGACCCCGTGGCCGGACAAGGTCTGCATCCTGATCGCGAAGCAGTTCCAGCAGACCGTGCAGCTGGACGAGCCGCTCGGCGACCGTGAGGTCGTGGGTTCGAACGGCAAGGCGGTCCCGCTGGCCAAGGAGGGCGCGCGGCTGCCGGCTCCCCCGACGCGGGAGCGGTAGGGGGACACAGGCGGTACGACAGACGCGAAGGCGGCGGCCCCGTCGGAGGGGGCCGCCGCCTTCGTCGTGTCCGCGGCCGCGGCAAGCGGCTCGGCAGGCTCAGCTGAAGGAGTCGCCGCAGGCGCAGGAGCCCGTCGCGTTCGGGTTGTCGATCGTGAAGCCCTGCTTTTCGATCGTGTCCACGAAGTCGATCGTGGCGCCGCCCAGGTACGGGGCGCTCATGCGGTCGGTGACGACCTTCACACCGCCGAAGTCCTTCTCCACGTCGCCGTCGAGGGAACGCTCGTCGAAGAAGAGCTGGTAGCGCAGGCCGGAGCAGCCGCCGGGCTGGACGGCGACGCGCAGCGCGAGGTCGTCGCGGCCTTCCTGGTCGAGCAGCGCCTTGACCTTGGACGCGGCGGCGTCGGTCAGGATGATGCCGTCGGTGACGGTGCTGGTCTCGTCCGATACGGACATCTACATCTCTCCCGGGTTGTACGGAGACTGCTTGCCGACGGTTGCAACCGGCGGGGCCGCGGATTCATTCCGGGCCGTGCGCTCGATCTCGGCTCCTCTTCATGCTCGCACACGCGCCGGGAACCGGAAAACGGCTCTTTCCGGGCTTTCCCGGGAATGAACGGCGGCTCTCCGGGATTCACGTCACACAGACGCTATGGCCATCGTCAAAGTGACGTGAAGCGGTTATGATAGATAGCGTCAATTCGACGAAAAGTCGCCGGAAACAGAAAGGGTGCGTGCCGTGACCACCGCCCAGACCCAGGAGCTCGACGTACAGCCGACGCCCCTCGCCCTGCTGCTCCTCGGCCGTGAGGCCGACCCCAGGAGCGAGCGCGGCGTGGAGTGTCCCGGCGACCTGCCCTCGCCGTCCGACCCGGACCTGGTGGAGCGCGCCCGCAAGGCGAAGGAGAAGCTCGGGGACAAGGTCTTCGTGCTCGGCCACCACTACCAGCGCGACGAGGTCATCCAGTTCGCCGACGTCACGGGGGACTCCTTCAAGTTGGCCCGGGACGCGGCGGCGCGCCCGGAGGCCGAGTACATCGTGTTCTGCGGTGTGCACTTCATGGCGGAGTCCGCGGACATCCTGACGTCCGACGACCAGAAGGTCGTCCTGCCCGACCTCGCAGCCGGCTGCTCGATGGCCGACATGGCGACGGCCGAGCAGGTCGCCGAGTGCTGGGACGTGCTGACCGAGGCCGGCATAGCCGAGCAGGTCGTGCCCGTCTCGTACATGAACTCGTCCGCCGACATCAAGGCGTTCACGGGCAAGCACGGCGGCACGATCTGCACGTCGTCCAACGCCAAGCGCGCCCTGGACTGGGCCTTCGAGCAGGGCGAGAAGGTGCTCTTCCTGCCGGACCAGCACCTCGGGCGGAACACGGCGGTGCGGGACATGGGCATGTCCCTGGACGACTGCGTGCTCTACAACCCGCACAAGCCGAACGGCGGGCTGACGGCGGACGAGCTGCGCGCCGCGAAGATGATCCTGTGGCGCGGCCACTGCTCGGTGCACGGCCGCTTCAGCCTGGACTCGGTGAACGACGTGCGCGAGCGCATCCCGGGCGTGAACGTCCTGGTCCACCCCGAGTGCAAGCACGAGGTCGTGGCCGCGGCGGACTACGTCGGCTCGACGGAGTACATCATCAAGGCCCTGGAGGCCGCGCCGGCCGGCTCCAAGTGGGCCATCGGTACGGAGCTGAACCTGGTCCGCCGCCTGGCGAACCGCTTCGCGCCGGAGGGCAAGGAGATCGTCTTCCTCGACAAGACGGTCTGCTTCTGCTCGACCATGAACCGCATCGACCTCCCCCACCTGGTCTGGACCCTGGAGTCGCTGGCCGAGGGCAACCTGGTCAACCGCATCGAGGTGGACAAGGAGACGGAGGCGTTCGCGAAGCTGGCCCTGGAGCGGATGCTGGCCCTGCCGTAACCCTCGCCCGGCCCGTCGTCACCCCGAGTGCGGTTTCCGCTCGGGGTCGGCGGGGTCGAGACTGAAGACGCCGCCGCCCGGTGTGGTCACGACCAGCGTCCGCCCGTTGACCAGCGCTTCGGGGCCGATGTCGCCAGGGGACAGCTTCAATGCGATACGCGGCGGTGTCTGCCACAGCGGTGTGCCCTCGCGTGCGTCGAAGGCCGCCATCCGGCCGTCGGGGCCTGCCACGTATACGACGCGCGTACGCCCGTCGTACACCGCCGCACCCGGCTGCGCCACGCCGCTCCGGGTCTGCCACAGCACACTGCCCGTCCAGGGCGACACGGCGGTCACCTCGCCGCCCGACGAGGTGAACCACACGGTGCTGCCGGCCAGGGTCGCGTTTCCGTGCACCTTCTCCGCCAGCCTCGTCGTGGTGAGGGACCCCTTGTCCATCAGCACGATGTCGTCGTAGGCGGTGTCACCGCCCGGCCCCACCGCCCGGCTCCGCTTCAGGAAGACCAGGTGTCCGTCGTAGGCCCCGAGCAGATCGGTGTCGTCCGCCGGTGTCGTGAGCCGCCGCGTCGAGCCGTCGGCGAGGTCCAGCGCGGCGACGAGGGAGTCCTGGCGGTCCCCCTGCGACTGCGAGACACACTCCAGGTACAGACCCCCGCCGGCCGGGGTGAGTAGGCAGGAGTGGTCCGCCGGGAGCGGGGCCGTCCAGCGTTCCGTGCCGGTGCGCGGCGAGTGGGCGGTCAGTGAGCGGCCGCTGCCGCCGTCCGGCAGCACCACAAGGCCGCCGACGACGACCGGGGCGGCGTGCACGTCGTTGACCGTACGCGACCACAAGCGGTCGCCCGTCCCGGCGTCGAGCGCGACGACACTGGTCAGGTCGTCGTCGAACGAGCCCCGCGGGGCTGCCTGCAGCACCAGCACGGTGTCGTCGCGGACCCCGAGGACGGTGGAGGAGTACGCCCCCTCACCGGTCCCGGCGGGTGCGGCGGCCCGCCAGACGGTCCTGCCGGTGCGCCCGTCCACGCGTACGGGAAGAATCCGGTCGCCGCCGCAGTAGACCGCGCCCTCGTGCACCTGGCAGCCAGGCCCGGGGGCATCGGCGTCGATGACGTCCAGGGCCTGCCTCGCACCGCGCGGGGCCGACTCGTACACAGTGGTCTGCCAGGGCCGCCAGCTCTCCGGGCTTTCGCTGCCCGCCCGTCCCGGGCCGATCAGCGAATAGGCCGTCAGTGCGAACACGATGGCACCGACCGTGCCGATCGCCGCCGACAAGGGCCAAGGGCGTCTGCGGGCCTTGGTGTCCGTCGGGTCGGCCCCGCTCCCGGTGCGGGATGCCGACTTCTCCGGCCGCAGGATCACGGTGGACGAGTCGCCCGCCTCCGGCTCCGGCAGGGCAGTCGCGAATACCCTGGCCAGTTCGTCGAGTCCGGGCCGGCCCGCGGGGTCCTTGATCAGGCAGCGCTCCAGGAGCCCGCGCAGCGGCTGACCGACCCCGTCCAGCACGGGGGCGTCGTGGACCACGCGGTACGCCGTCAGGTAGGGGCTGTCCGCGTCGAAGGGACCGCGCCCGGTGACGGCGTACACCAGCAGCGCCCCGAGCGAGAAGACGTCCGACGCCGGGCCGACCGTACGGGCGTCGACGAGCTGTTCCGGGGACATGAACGGCGGAGTGCCGATCATCTGGCCCGTCTCGGTCAGCGGCTGGTGGTTCTCCGCCGCGCGGGAGATGCCGAAGTCGATGACTCGGGGCCCGTCCTCGGCGAGCAGGACGTTGGCCGGTTTCAGGTCCCGGTGCACCACGCCGGCCCGGTGGATGTCGCGCAGTGCCTCGACCAGGCCCAGGGCCAGCCCGCGCACTTCGGCGTCCGGCAGGGCGCCCCGGTCGCGGATCCGCCGGGCGAGCGAGGGCCCGGGCACGTACTGGGTCGCCATCCAGGGCAGCGCCGCCTCGGGGTCGGCGTCCAGGACCGGTGCGGTGAAGGCGCCGCTGACCTTGCGGACGGCCGCGATCTCCTGCCGGAACCGGGTGCGGAAGACGGTGTCCGCAGCGTACTGGGCGTGCACCACCTTGATGGCGACGTCACGGCCCGACCGCGCCCTGCCCCGGTAGACGACGCCCATGCCCCCGGCCCCGAGCCGGTCGAGCAGCTTGTAGCCGCCGACCGACTTCGGGTCGTCGCTGTGCAGCGGCACGCCCGAATCCCCTTCCCCCGTAACGCCGTTCAGGCCCACAGGATACGTAACGGGACATGAGGGCGGCCGGGCACCGGCCATGAGGTCCGGTGCCCGGCCGCCGCCGGGTCAGGCCGTCACACGCCCGCGTGCTCCGGCTCCGCCGCGTCCGTGCGCTGGGCCGTCAGGCCCTTCTTCGCCGCGCGCTTGTTCGCCCGGCGCTCCTTGCGGAGTTCGACCATCGCGTACAGCGTGGGCACCAGCAGCAGCGTCAGCAGCGTCGACGTCACCAGGCCGCCGATCACGACCACGGCCAGCGGCTGGGCGATGAACCCGCCCTCGCCGGTGATGCCGAGGGCCATCGGCATCAGGGCGAAGATCGTCGCCAGGGCCGTCATGAGGATCGGGCGCAGTCGGTGCCGGCCGCCCTCGATCACGGCCTCGACGACGCCGTGGCCCTGCTTGCGGTACTGGTTGATCAGGTCGATCAGCACGATCGCGTTCGTCACCACGATGCCGATGAGCATCAGCATGCCGATCATCGCGGGGACGCCCATCGGGGTGCCGGTGGCGATCAGCAGGCCGATCGCGCCCGTGGCCGCGAACGGGATGGAAACGAGCAGGATCAGCGGCTGGACCAGGGACCGGAAGGCGCCGACCAGCAGCATGAAGACGATCGCGATGGCCGCGAGCATCGCCAGGCCGATGTTGGCGAACGCCTCCTCCTGGTCCTCGGAGACTCCGCCGATCGACGCCGTGGCGCCCGCCGGAAGCTTCAGCGCGTTGATCTCGGACTGGAGCTTGGTGCTCACCGCGCCCGTGTTGTCGCCGGTCGGCTTCGCGGTGATGGTGGCCGCGCGCTGGCCGTCGATGCGGGTCATGGAGACCGGGCCGTCGACCAGCTTCACCGTCGCGATGTCGCCGAGCTTCACCGCGCCCAGGCGCAGGTCCTGGAGCTGCTTCAGCGTCGTCGCGGGCTTCGCCGAGCGGATGACGACGTCGCGTTCGGTGTCGTCCAGGACCGCCTTGGCGGCCGTGGTGCCGCGGACGGCCTGGGCGACGGCGGCGCCGAGGGTCTGGTCGTTGAAGCCGGCCGCGGCCGCCTTGTCGTTGGCCTTCACGGAGATGCGCGGCACGCTGGTCGACAGATCGCTGGTGACGTCCGTGACGTCGTCGAGCGAGGCGACCGTCTTGCGGACCTCCTCGGCCGCCGTGCGCAGGACCTCGGCGTCGGCGGCCTTCACCACGACGCTGAGGTCCTGGCTGCCGAAGCCGTCACCGGCGGCGATGGTGGTCGTACCGATGCCCTTCAGGCCGGCCAGGCCCTTCTCGATGCGGTCCTGGACGTCCTCGTACGACGCCGAGTCGTCCAGCATCACCTGGTACGAGGCCTGGTTGGTGTCCGTACCGCCGCCGAAGGCCGCCATGAAGCCGGACGAGCCGACCGTGACCTGGTAGTTCTTCACGCCCTCGGTACCGGCGAGGAGCTGCTCGACCTTCTTGGCCTGGGCGTTCGTCGCCTCCAGGCTGGTGCCGGGCTTCAGCTCCTGCTTGACGGTGAGGACCTCGACCTCGCCCTGGTCGAAGAAGTTCGTCTTCAGCAGCGGGGCCATGCCGAACGTGCCGACCAGGACGACGATCGCGATGGCCACGCTGGTGAGCCGGCGGCGGGTCGCGAAGCGCAGGACCGGGACGTAGATGCGCTGCAGGCGGCTCTTGGCCTCCTTCTCCTCGGCGAGCCGGCGGGCCTCGTCCGCGTCCTCGGGGGTGCCCTTCGGGGGCCGCAGGAACCAGTACGACAGGACCGGCACGACCGTCAGGGAGACGAGCAGGGACGCCAGCAGCGCGGCCGTCACCGTCAGGCTGAACGAGCCGAACAGCTCGCCCACCATGCCGCCGACCAGGCCGATCGGCAGGAACACGGCGACCGTGGTGAGCGTCGAGGACGTCACCGCGCCCGCGACCTCGCGGACCGCGTTGAGGATGGCCGAGTTGCGCTCCTCGCCGTAGCCGAGGTGCCGCTTGATGTTCTCCAGGACCACGATCGAGTCGTCGACGACCCGGCCGATCGCGATGGTCAGCGCGCCCAGCGTCAGGACGTTCAGTGACAGGTCGCGGGTCCACAGCACGATCAGGGCGAGGACCACGGACAGCGGGATGGACACCGCCGTCACGAGGGTGGAGCGGATCGAGGCCAGGAAGACCAGGATGACCAGGACCGCGAAGAGCAGACCGAGCGCGCCCTCGGTGGTCAGGCCCTTGATGGACTTGGACACGGCCGGGCCCTGGTCGCTGACGACCGTCAGCTTCGCGCCGGAGCCGAGGTCCCCCCGCAGGTCCGGGAGCTTGTCCTGGACGGCGTCGGAGATGGCGACCGCGCTGCCGTCGCGGTCCATGGTGACGGCGACGGAGAGGCTGGGCTTGCCGTCCGTGCGGGTGATGGAGTCGGCCGGGGCCTCCTGCTGCTTCACCGTGGCGACGTCGCCGAGGCGCACCGGCTTGCCCTTGCCGGGCTCGCCCGTGACCATCAGGTCCTGGATCTGCCGCAGCGAGGTGAAGCCGCCGCCGACCTGGACCGTGCGGTTGGCGCCGCCCTCGGCGAAGGAGCCGGCCGGGACGGTCGCGCCGCCCGCCTGGAGGGCCTGGGCGAGGGACTGCGAGGTCAGACCCGCCTTCGCCAGCTTGGCGTCGTCGGGCGTGACGGCGACCCGGAGGTCCCGCACGCCGTCGACGGTGACCTGGCCGACGCCGTCGATGCTCTTCAGGTCCGGCACGACGGTCTTGTCGAGCTGGTCGGCCAGGGCCTGCTGGTCCCGGTCGGAGGTGACGGCGAGGACGACGGTCGGGATGTCGTCCGTGGAGCCGGCGACGACCTGCGGGTCCACGTCGTCCGGGAGCTGGACGCGGGCCCGGTTGACGGCCTGCTGCACGTCGGCGACGAGCTGTTCGGTGCCGTTGCCGTAGTCGAAGGACGCCATGATCAGGGCGTTGCCCTCGGTGGCGGTGGAGGTCACCCCGCTGATGCCGTCGACGGCTTCGAGACTGTCCTCGATGGGCTCGACGACCTGCTTCTCGACCACGTCCGGGGACGCGCCCTGGTACGGCGCCAGCACGGACACCATGGGCAGTTCGATGGTGGGCAGCAGCTGCTGCTTGAGCTGGGGTATCGCGATCGCCCCGAAGACGAGCGCGATGATCGACATCAGCCCTATCAGGGCCCGTTGCGCGAGGCTGAATCTCGACAGCCAGGACATGGGTCAGGGTCTCTCTTCTGTTTAACGGCAGAAGCGGCAACGGGCGCGCAGATGAGCGCCCGCCCTAACACCCTGAGCCATCGGCGAGGCCCGATCCGTAGGCCCCAAGTCCCGTTCCTTATACGGCGCATACTCCGGCCGCAGTACGCCCGGGCCGCACTCACTCCACCCTTGGACGGACCAGGCCGGACTCGTACGCGATGACCACGAGCTGCGCCCGGTCCCGGGCGCCCAGCTTGGCCATGGCCCGGTTGACGTGCGTCTTCACCGTCAGCGGACTGACCTCCAGCCGCTCGGCGATCTCGTCGTTGGAATGGCCGCCCGCGACCTGGACCAGCACCTCGCGCTCCCGCCCGGTGAGCGAGTCCAGCCGCTCGCCGCGGGCCGGGTCGCGGTCGCCCGCGTCGGGGCCGTCCTGGGCGAGGAAACGGGCGATCAGGCCGGTGGTGGCCGCCGGGGACAGCAGGGCCTGGCCGCCGGCCGCGGTCCGGATGGCGGTCAGCAGTTCCTCGGGCTCGGAGCCCTTGCCGAGGAAGCCGGAGGCGCCGGCGCGCAGCGACTGCACGACGTAGTCGTCGACCTCGAACGTCGTCAGGATGACCACGCGGACGTCGGCGAGTTCCGGGTCGGCACTGATCATGCGGGTCGCCGCGAGACCGTCGGTGCCGGGCATCCGGATGTCCATGAGGACGACGTCGGCCCGCTGCTCCTTCGCCATCCGTACCGCTTCCGCGCCGTCGGCGGCCTCGCCCACCACCTCCATGTCGGGCTCGGAGTCGACGAGCACACGAAAGGCGCTGCGGAGCAGCGCCTGGTCGTCGGCGAGCAGGACACGGATCGTCATACGGGGTCCTCCCCGGGGGTGCGGTTCTTGACCGGCAGGATCGCATGGACACGGAACCCGCCGCCGTAGCGGGGACCGGTGGTGAGGGTGCCGCGCAGGGCCGTGACGCGTTCCCGCATGCCGAGCAGCCCGTGCCCGCCGCCGCTGCCCGGGGCCGCGTCCTCGCCTCCGCCGTCGTCGAGGACGGTGATCTCGATGTGGGGTCCGACCCGTACGACGCTGACCTCGGCCCTGGCCTGCGGCCCGGCGTGCTTCTGCACGTTCGTCAGCGCCTCCTGGATGATCCGGTAGGCGGCCAGGTCGACGGCTGCGGGGAGGGTGGTGCCCTGGTCGGCGCGGGCGACCTCGATGTGCAGGCCGGCGTTGCGGAAGGTGCCGGTGAGTTCGTCGAGGCGGTCCAGGCCGGGGGCGGGTTCGGTGGGGGCCTCCGGGTCGCCGGACTGCCGGAGCAGTCCGACGGTGGCCCGGAGTTCGTTGAGGGCGGAGCGGCTGGCCTCCCGGACGTGGGCGAGGGCCTCCTTGGCCTGGTCGGGGCGCTTGTCCATGACGTGCGCGGCGACGCCGGCCTGGACGTTGACCAGGGCGATGTGGTGGGCCACGACGTCGTGCAGGTCGCGGGCGATGCGCAGGCGTTCCTCGGCCACCCGGCGGCGGGCCTCCTCCTCGCGGGTGCGTTCGGCGCGTTCGGCGCGTTCCCGGATGGCCTGGACGAAGGCGCGGCGGCTGCGGACCGCGTCGCCGGCGGTGGCGCCGATGCCGGTCCAGGCGAAGATCGCGAGGTTCTCCTGGGCGTACCAGGGCAGGCTGCCGGCCGCCATGGCGGAGCCGGTCAGCACGGTCATGGTGAGCAGGCCGACGCGCCAGGTGGTGAGGCGGTCGGTGGTCGAGGCGACGGTGTACAGGGCGATGACCGCGGACATGGCGACGGGGGCGCGGGGGTCGCCGGTGACGGATTCGATGACGGAGACCGTGCCGGTGAGGCAGAGGACCGTCATCGGGGCGCGGCGGCGGAAGACCAGGGCGGCGGCGCCGAGGGTGATGAGGACGAGGCTGAGGAGGTCGGGGGTGCGCAGGGCCCAGCTGACGCTGTCACGGTGGTGGGGCTCGACGAACGACCCGGCGACCATGCAGACCAGGACGCCTGCGGCCAGGACGGCGTCCATGGCCAGGGGATGTGCTTTGGCCTGGCATTTGACCCGCTGGAGGGTGCTCACGGGGGTTCACGGTAGCCGGGGTGGGTGTGCGGGGGTATGGGGGCCGGGGGTCGGAAGGCCGGTTGTGAGGTGCTCGGCGTGGGAGCTGAGGGCGGGGCGATGGCGCAACCCGGCGCGGCGGGGTGCGGCCGCGCCCACCCGTTCCGCCCTGGGCGGCACGTATGCCCGCGGTTACGTAGCTTCAGCCCGGAATCAAGCCGTCGTCGCTCAGCAGCTCCCTGACTTCCTCCAGGGTCGCGTCCGGGGACGGGAGGATCAGTTCCGATGGTTCCAGGGAGTCGTCGGGCAGGGGTTCGCCCAGGTCTCTGACCCTGGTCAGCAGGGCCTGGAGGGTGCGGCGGAAGCCGGGGCCGTCGCCGTTCTCCATTTCGGCCAGGAGTTCGTCGTCCAGCTTGTTCAGTTCGGCGAGGTGGCCGTCGGCCAGCCTCACCTGGCCCTCCCCCATGATCCGAACGATCATGTCGCCCTCCTAGGCGTGGGCCCCTACTGCTTGTCGAAGCGCGGGGTGTCCTGCGGCTGCTGCTGGGACTGCTGCTGGCTCGTGCCACCTTCGAGGGCCTGCTGCCCGGCGCTCGAGCCGCCGGCCAGTTCGGCCTTCATGCGCTGCAGTTCCAGCTCTACATCCGTACCACCGGAGAGCCGGTCCAGCTCGGCCTGGAGGTCGTCCTTGTGCATGCCGGAGGGGTCCTCCAGGGCACCGGAGGCGAGCAGTTCGTCGATGGCGCCGGCGCGGGCCTGGAGCTGGGCCGTCTTGTCCTCGGCCCGCTGGATCGCCAGGCCGACGTCGCCCATCTCCTCGGAGATGCCGGAGAAGGCCTCGCCGATGCGGGTCTGCGCCTGGGCCGCGGTGTACGTCGCCTTGATCGTCTCCTTCTTCGTACGGAAGGCGTCGACCTTGGCCTGGAGCCGCTGGGCCGCGAGGGTGAGCTTCTCCTCCTCGCCCTGGAGCGTCGCGTGCTGGGTCTCCAGGTCGGTCACCTGCTGCTGGAGGGCGGCCCGGCGGGACAGCGCTTCACGGGCCAGGTCCTCACGGCCCAGCGCGAGCGCCTTGCGGCCCTGGTCCTCCAGCTTGGTGGACTGGGACTGCAACTGGTTCAGCTGGAGTTCCAGGCGCTTGCGCGAGGTCGCCACGTCGGCGACACCGCGGCGGACCTTCTGGAGCAGCTCCAGCTGCTTCTGGTACGAGTAATCGAGGGTCTCGCGCGGGTCCTCGGCCCGGTCAAGGGCCTTGTTCGCCTTCGCGCGGAAGATCATCCCCATACGCTTCATGACACCGCTCATGGGCTTCGCGCGCCCCCTTCTGACCGACTCCGGCTCCAGCTCCTGCGACAGAACCCACAGTACGGGCCCTGCATCCATTACCGCACTGTTCGGGGACGGATGCGCTCATCCCCAAGGACGACTGAGCACGCTCCCGCTCCGGCGTAGGGAGTAGGTGGCCCCCGGGGTAACCCGGGATACCCCGGGTAACCGGAGCCGCACGTCCCGGGAACGACCGGGTGCGTACACAACGTCCCCTCTGTCCCCTTACAGACGACTGGTGTTGCCGGATCGTTCCCCACGGGACTGGGGTCCATGCCCGGGAAGCCCTTACCCTTGGGTTTTGTGTTCCGTAGCCGTGCGAAGGATGAGAAGGCCCAGGCCGCCGACAAGGCGCCGGTGAACTTCTCCAAGCAGCCCCGCGACCCGCAAGCCCCGAAGGGCAGGCCCACGCCCAAGCGCAGTGAGGCCCAGTCCCAGCGCCGCAGCGTCGCCAACACGTCGATGACGCGGAAGGAGGCCGCCAAGCGGCAGCGCGAGGAGCGCCGCAGCGCGCTGGAGCGCCAGCGTCAGGCGCTGGCGAGCGGCGACGAGCGGTACCTGCCCGCGCGTGACAAGGGGCCGGTCCGCCGGTTCGCGCGCGACTTCGTCGACTCGCGGTTCAACATCGCGGAGTTCTTCCTGCCGATGGCCGTGGTCATCCTCGTGCTGAGCATGGTGCGGGTGGCCGCGCTCCAGAACATCGCGCTGCTGCTGTGGCTCGTGGTGATCGTGCTGATCGTGCTCGACTCGTTCGTCACGGCGTTCCGCCTGAAGAAGCAGCTCAACGAGCGCTTCGCGGACCAGAACAAGCGCGGCGCGGTCGCCTACGCCCTGATGCGCTCTCTCCAGATGCGCCGGCTCCGGCTGCCGAAGCCGCAGGTCAAGCGCGGAGAGCGGCCCTGACCGCGACATCGTTCTCCGGGGGCGCGGCGGATGCCTGGCTGGACAAGCCGGGCGGGCTGCGCGATGTCGTCCGGCAGGAGCTGGTGGCCCGGCAGCTGGACGAGCAGATAGTCGGGCGCTTCCCGGTCGGCAAGCGGCTGCGGGTGCTCGACGTCGGGATGGGCCAGGGCACACAGGCGCTGCGGCTGGCCCGGGCCGGGCACCAGGTGACCGGTCTGGAGCAGGACGCGAAGATGATCGCCGTGGCCCGGGAATCCCTCGCCGGGGAACCGGAGGGCATCCGGGAGCGGATGCGGATCATCGAGGGCGACGGCCGGGACACCGGCGTGCACTTCCTGCCGGGCAGTTTCGACGTGGTGCTGTGCCACGGCGTGCTCATGTACGTGGAGGAGCCCGACCCGCTGCTGGCGGGCCTGGCCCGGATGCTCGCGCCCGGCGGACTGCTGTCCCTGCTCGTGCGCAACGGCGACGCGCTCGCGATCCGGCCGGGGCTGTCCGGCGACTGGGCGGGCGCGCTGGCCGCCTTCGACACGACCGCTTACCTCCCCCATTCTCGAACAGACTCGAACAGGGGGACTCCCATCCGCCTGGGGCTGGACGTACGGGCCGACCGGCTGAAGGACCTGACGGCGACGCTCGCCGGGATCGGGGCGCCGCTGCACGCCTGGTACGGGGTGCGCGTGTTCACGGACACGGCTGCGGACGGCGCCGAGGTCCCGGCCGACGTGGAGACGTTGCTCGCGGTGGAGGAGAAGGCCGGGCGGACGGATCCGTACCGCGGGGTGGCAGCGCTGCTGCACCTGTGCGGCGTCCGCGGCTGAGGCAGCGGACGAGGAGGTGGGCGAGGGCCGTCGGCCCCCGCCCCCGGGCTCACGCGTCGGTCGCGTGCAGGCTCATCGGCCCGTAGATCTCCGTGGCGTCCTCGAACAGCCGCACCTGGTCGGCGCCGCCTTCCAGCAGGGCCTTCCAGTGCTCCCCGATCCAGGACTCGGCGTCCCCCTGGGTGGGGAACTCCTCCGGCGGCACCGCGGGCTGGACCTCCGTCCCGTCGGTCTTCTCGAACCGCCACGTCCATGCCGCCATGTACGCCTCCCATGTGTGTGAGCACACTGCACAGCAAAAGCCGGATCTCGGTCCGGCTCCTGACGAGAGCCTATGCGCTCCGCCGGGTGTGCCGTCATAGGACTGCGGGTGACCGCTCACGCGCGGGTTGTCACGCGCGAATTCCGTGCGAGACCGCCCAGGGACTCCGTGCGAGGCTCCATACGGGGACGGTGGATGCTCCATAGGGGCTCCAGGCGCGCAGGAGCCGCGTGGGCAAGCGAAAATCGGTGCGTGGAACTCACTCTCCTCGGCACCGGCGCCCCCGCGGGACTCCCCCGCCCCCACTGTCCCTGCGCGGCCTGTGCGGCTGCCCTCGGCCCGGACGCGCGGGCGGCCACCGCGCTGCTCCTGGACGGGGCGCTGCTGCTCGACCTGACGCCCGGAGCCGCGTTCGCGGCGGCGCGGGCGGGCCGTTCCCTGACCGGCGTACGGCAGGTGCTGCTGTCGCATCCGCACGACGGGCCCGCGGTCGAGGTGCCGGCAGGGCTGCCGCAACCCGGCCGGGTGCCGGACCGGCGGGAGTTGACGCTGCTGACGGGGCACCGGGTCCGGGCGGTGGCGATGGACGCGCCGGGCACGGGGTACGCGGTGACCGGGTCGGAGGGGCAGCGGCTGCTGTACCTGCCGCCGGGCGGGGCGCCGGCGGGGCTCGAGGAGCCGGCCGAGTCGTACGACATGGTGCTCGCGGATGTCGTGGGGCGGCCGGACGCGCTGGCGAAGCTGCGGGCGGTGGGGGCGGTGGGGCCGACGACCGATGTGGTCGCCGTCCATCTGGACCACGACGTGCCGCCCGGGCCGGAGATCGGGCGGCGGCTCGCGGCGGCCGGGGCGCGGGCCGTGCCGGACGGGACGACGCTGGCAGTGGGGGCGTACGAGGACGTGCCGGACGTGCCGCGGCGGACGCTGGTGCTGGGCGGGGCGCGGTCGGGCAAGTCGGTGGAGGCCGAGCGGAGGCTGGAGGCCTTTCCGGACGTGCTGTACGTGGCGACGGGCGGGTCGCGGAACGGGGACACCGAGTGGTCGGCGCGGGTGGCCGCGCATCGGGAGCGGCGGCCGGGGTCGTGGCGGACGGTCGAGACGTGCGATCTGGTGCCGCTGCTGGAGGAGGAGGGGCCGCCGTTGCTCATCGACTGTCTGTCGTTGTGGCTGACGGATGCGATGGATGCCGCGGGGGCGTGGGACGACGCGGTGTGGGCGGAGCGGGGGGAGAAGGCGTTGCGGGAGCGGGTGCGGGAGTTGACGGAAGCGGTGCGTGCGACTCGGCGGACCGTTGTCGCCGTGTCGAACGAGGTGGGGTCGGGGATCGTGCCGTCGACTGCGTCGGGACGGCGGTATCGGGATGAACTCGGGCGGTTGAACGCGGGGTTCGCGGACGAGTGTGAGCATGTTCTGTTGGTGGTGGCCGGGCAGGCGGTGGTGCTGCGGGGGTGAGCGGTGCGCGGCGTCCGGGCTGGGGCCGGGTGGGTGCGCAGCTCGACGCGACGAGGTGCCGTTTGGGACGGGTGCCGCCCCAAACGGCACGACTGCCCGCAGCCAGGGCCTGCCGTTTGGATCAGGTCGCAGGGAATCGGCGGCGCCTTTCGGCGCCGGTGAGCGGGGCCTGGTGCGTGCAGCTGCAAGGCGGAGGAGGGCGTCGATGCGGAGCATCGGCAACCGACGACAACGCCGCAGATGCGCGTGCCAGGCCCCGCGTCTGCGATCTGATCCAAACGACAGACCCTCTAGGTGGCTTTACGGGCGACCACCCGGTACGTGTTCGCGAAGCGGGTGCGGCTGGCCACGGGGGCCAGGAGGTGATCCGCTGCCGATGCCAGGGCCACCAGGGGGATGCCCGCTCGGAGGAGGGCCGTGCGGGTGTGGCGGTGGAGCGGGGATGGGGGGACCGCTCGCCAGGGGGTGTCGGGGACGGGGAGGGCGTGGGAGAGGGCCAGGGCCGTGGCGCCCGAGAGGTCGTGGGGGATGTGGACGGGGCGGTGGTCCAGGAGGGCGATCGTGCAGCCGGCCGCCTCCAGTTCCGCGCGGAGGTTGTGCGGGGGAAGCAGGTGCAGATGGCGGGGCTGGTCGTAGGCGAGCCACCAGCGGCCCAGTAGCGCGGCGTACACGCTGCGGGGGTTGAGGGTCTCGATGAGCAGGTGGCCGCCGGGGCGCAGGGCTTCGAGGGCGGCGTGGAGTTCCGCGCGGGGGTCGGGGGTGCCCTCCAGGTGGTGGAGCATGCTGACCACGTCGTAGCGGGCGCGCAGGGCGGCCGCGATCCGGGGGTTGGTCAGGAGCCCCACGTGGGCCTCCTCGACGCGGTCGGCCGAGCGGGCGCGGACCACGCGCGGGGTGTGGTCCAGGCCGTCGAAGGAGGTGTACGGGAAGAACTCCCGGGCCGTCGCGGGGAAGCGGGCGTGGCCCGTCCCCACGTCCAGCCAGCTCTCCGGCTCCCCGAAGCGGAGCATCGCGCGGGCGGCCGAGCGGTGGCGGAGCCGGCTGGCGCGCAGCGCGAGGAGGGTGTCGGCCGCGACGTCCCGGGGCGCTCCGCGCACCGTCCGGTGGTAGAGCGCGAGGCCCTCGAACGTGAGGCGGGGGTTCTGGAAGGTGTGGCCGCAGTCCCGGCACTCGTCGACGGTGAAGCTGCCCGGCTTGTACTGCCGCAGGTCACCGGTGCGCAGCCGGTTCCGCAGCCGGGCGGAGCCGCACCAGGGGCAGTCCTCGCGGCGCGGCTCGTGGACCCGTGTGGTCGCTTGGACGGGGGGTGCGGAGGGGGCGGGCTGTGCGGTCATGGGCGGCTCCCGGGCGCGAGGCGTACGGCAGGGACGCACGACAATCCGCTGCAAAACGGAACGTATGGGATGGCGATCTCGGGTGCAACGACGTCGCCGCCATGGAGTCGCGATGTGGCGCCGTGCTGTTCGAGCGGTGCCGGTACTGTTCGGCGAATGAGCTCGCTTAATCTCGACGACTTCACCGATCTGATCGAGCGTCCGGACGGCGGGATGCGCCGTGACGCCGAAGCGCGCCGGGAGCGGCAGATCGTGCCGCCCGGGTCACTGGGCCGCCTGGACGACCTGGGTGAGTGGCTGGCGGCGGCGCAGTCGGCCGTGCCGGTGCGGCCGATCGAACGGCCGCGGGTGGTGCTCTTCGCCGGTGACCACGGCGTCGCCGAGCTGGGCGTCTCGGCCCGGCCGGCGGGTGGCGCCGGGGAGTTGGTGCGGGAGGTGCTGGAGGGCGGCCGGCCCGTGTCGGTGCTGGCGCGGCGGCTGGGCGTGCCGGTGCGGATCGTCGACATGGCCCTGGACTGCGACCCGGAGGCCCTGCCCGAGGACGTCGTACGGCACCGGGTGCGGCGCGGCAGCGGGCGTATCGACGTCGAGGACGCGCTGACCCTGGAGGAAGCCGAGGCGGCGTTCCGGGCCGGGGTCGCGGTGGCCGACGAGGAGGCCGACTCCGGTACGGATCTGGTGGTGCTCGGCGATGTGAGCGTCGGTGGGACCACGACCGCGGGCGTGCTGGTCGCGGCGCTGTGCGGGGTCGACGCGTCGGTCGTCACCGGCCGCGGCGGGCTGGCGATCGACGACCTGGCGTGGATGCGCAAGTGCGCGGCGATCCGCGACGCGCTGCGCCGCGCCAGGCCGGTTCTCGGGGACCAGTTGCAGCTGCTGGCGACGGTGGGCGGGGCCGACCTCGCCGCGATGACGGGCTTCCTGCTGCAGAGCGCGGTGCGCAAGATGCCGGTGGTGCTGGACGGGGTCGTGACGGCCGCGTGCGCGCTGGTCGGGCAGCGGATCGCGTTCCGGGCGCCGGACTGGTGGCTGGCCGCGCACGACAGCGGCGAGCCCGGGCAGGCCAAGGCGCTGGACCGGATGGCCCTGGAGCCGCTGCTGACCCAGGGCGTGACCGTCGGCGAGGGCGCGGGCGGCCTGCTCGCGCTGCCCCTGGTGCAGGCCGCGGCCGCGCTGGCGGCGGAGCTGCCCGAGAAGACGAAGGAGTCGGAGGAGCCGGAGACCTCCGAGGCCGCTGAGGTCTCCGAGGCCCCGGAGGTTCCCCCCGAGCAGTAGCGTTCCGGGAGATCCAGGTCACGCACACCTGGCTCAACTTCGTCCCGTTCCGGTCGGTCTTCGCGTGTGGTGTCGGTTTCACCGATGCACGGACACCACGCACGCCGACGTACCGACATACGGACGAGGACGACCCGATGACCACGCTCGCCCGCTGGGCCCGCGCCGAATGGGGGCCGCTGTACGCGGCCGTGCGCGGGCCGCTGCGGGAGCGGCGGCCGCCGGCCGTGCCGATGGCGGTCGCGGCCGTGTGCCTCACCGCCGTGCTGCACTTCGCGCACAACCAGTTGTGGGGCTACCGGTTCGTGCAGGACATCGGTGCGGTGCGGGCCGAGGACCCGCTGTGGCTCGCGCTCCTGCGGACGCCGCTGTCGCTGTTCGTGCCCGCGCTGGATCTGCCGGTGTGGGGGGCGCTGGCGCAGATCCTGCTGGTGTTCGGCATCGCGGAGCTCTGCCTGGGCCGGAGACGGACGCTGCTCGTCGCGTACCTCGCGACGCTCGCGGGCACGCTGTACGCCCGCCTGGGCATCTGGCTGGGCCCGGACGTCCCGCTGGGCCTGCCCGCCTCGGACGCGCGGGTCGTGGACACCGGGCCGTCGGCGGCAGTGGTGGGACTGGCCGTCTGTCTGGGCTGGCGCTACCGCGCGTACGTCACGGCCGGTGCGGTGATCGTGGCGATGGTGGCCGAGATCGCCCTGAAGGAGAACCTGGCGGGCAAGGAGCACCTGGCGGCGATCATGGCCGTGCTGGTGGTGTGCGCGGTCGGCGCGGTGCGTCGGCGGCGCGTCAGCGGTGTTCGAGGGACCGGGCCGGCTGGGGGTCGGGCGCGCCGCCGATCCAGTCCTGGAACACGCGCCGGGGGCCGATCCAGCGGCGGTCGTGGCGATAGGCCCGCAGGCTGGACTTGGCGCGGGCGCGGGGGCGGCGCCGGTAGAAGCGCTTGGCCCAGTAGGAGCCCGGACGGGCCAGCCGAACGGCGCCGATCAGGGCGATGACGGGGACGATCACGCCGAAGACCGCGAGGCGGGTCCTGCCCTTGAACAGGGCGATGAGGGCGAACCCGAAGTTCACGACGATGTTCACGATCACGGTGGCGCGGTTCTGCTCCTGGTCGTCCGAGAGGTCGTTGACGCCCAGGGGTGAGAAGCCGATCAGGAGCAGTCCGACGAGGGAGGCGGTGAGGACGACCATCTCGACGCTCTTGCGGCCGGCTTCGGTCCAGTAGACGTCCGCCAGGTGCAGGACCAGGGCGAACTCGTCGAGGACGAGACCCGCGCCGATGCCGAAGACCACCGCGCTCAGTGCCGAGCCGAAGCCGTACTGGCCGCCGGCCACCGCGCCGAAGCCGCCGATGATCGTCAGGATGACGCCGGGGACCACGTGGTGGATGTGGACGCCGCCGCTGCCGCTGACGTTGCGGAAAGGGCCCTTGCCCGCCCGGATGAGGCGGGTGATGCCCCGGGTGATCACGAAGGTCAGCACGAAGGAGACGAGGGCGAGGAGCAGCGGCAGCTTGCCGGGTTCGATGATGTTCCGCTCCATCCATCCCATATGCGCACTTTATCCTCGGCCGCCGCATCCGCTCTTCTGACCGGCGGGTAGCCTGCGCCGGTGCCCAGAACCCCGCCGCTCGACGGTCTCCGCTTCGCCTTCGGCACCCTCACGGTGTTCCCGGTCCGGGTGACCCGGTGGGACCGGGAAGCCGCGCGCGGCGGGATGCTCTGCGCTCCGCTGGCCGGGCTCGCTGTCGGTGCCGCTGCCGCCGCCGTCGGGCTGGTGCTGCTGTTCCTCGGTGCGGGCGGGCTGCTCGCCGCCGTGGTCACCGTCGCCGTCCCCGCCGTCCTGACCCGGGGGCTGCACCTCGACGGGCTCGCGGACACCGCCGACGGGCTGGGCAGCGGGAAGCCCGCCGAGGACGCCCTGCGGATCATGAAGCAGTCGGACATCGGGCCGTTCGGGGTCATCACCCTCGTCCTCGCCCTGCTGGCGCAGATCGCCGCGCTCGCCCAGGCCTACGACACCTCCTGGGCTCGGGGCGCGTGCGCCGCCGTCGTCTCCGCGACGGTCGCCCGGCTGGCCCTGACCCTCGCGGCCCGGTCCGGGGTGCCGGCGGCGCGGCCGGAGGGGCTGGGGGCGGCGGTGGCGGGTGTGGTGCCGGTGCGGGGGGCGCTGGTCGCCGCGGTCGCGGTCGCGGGCGTGGCGGCGGCCGCGGGCGCCGTCTTCGGGCCCGGTGACCTGGTCCGGGCCGTGCTCGCGGTCGTCCTGTCCCTGGCCGCCGCCGAAGCGCTCCTGCGCCACTGCACGCGCCGCTTCGGCGGGATCACCGGAGACGTGTTCGGCGGCCTGGCGGAGACGGCGGCGACGACGGCCCTGGTCGTTCTGTCGCTGGGCTGAGCCGGACTTCGGTCACCGGGCCCGGGCTCAGCACGCCTGTCGCCACGCCCCCAGTTCGTACTTCTTGAGCAGTGAACTCAAGCGTAGACGGCGGGACTCGGCGCAGAAGTCGCCGGTGGGCACCTCGTACTCGACGTGGAAGACGGCCTTGCCCGCCTCGACGAACGGCTTCAGGGCCCCGCACTCGTCGTACTGGGCGCACTGTTCGTTGACCGCGAAGTCGAAGTCCCCGGCCAGCTCCGGGATCTGGTCTAGGTCGTTCTTCAGGCCGACGGCCAGGCCCCGGTCGTGGGCCAGGCGGGCGATGAGGCGGTTGTAGCGGAGCTGGTCGGCGGCGGTCAGCGGGAAGCCCGTGTCGTTGCGGTAGCCGTCCATGTTGTCCGGCTCCACCGCGTCGAAGCCCTTGTCGCGGCACATGTCCATGCGGGCCGCCATGAGCGGCTCCAGGACGTCGATGCGGCGGATGTCGAGCCAGCGTTCGCCCTGCCAGCCGTTGCCCCGGCCCAGGACGGCCTGCGGGAACTTCTCCGCGTCCGGGCGGAACTCCTCCCAGGCGCCCGTGGACAGATAGCAGATGACCTTGCGGTCCTCGCGGTGCAGCCGGGCGACGGTGGCCTCGGAGTGGTCGAAGCCGTCGATGTCGTAGACCGGCACGTCGACGGAGGTGTCCAGGCGGCCGCTGAGCTGCCACTGCCAGGCCGTGCCCGGGCGGGGCTGCCAGCGGGGGCCGGGCTTGTCGTCGGGGCCCTGGGTGCAGCCCGCGAGCAGCAGGACGAGCAGGGCGGCGAGCAGGGGGCGTCTCACGGGGCGTTCTCCGGGTTGTGCAGGGTGTACGGCAGTGTGCCCCAAGGATGATCTCCGGTTCCGGGCACCGCGCAGTGCACCGCCGCGCCCCGCTCCCGCGCCAGGCCCTCGGGGTCGGCGCCGGGCGGCACGCCGTACACCAGGTGGCACAGCCGCACCCCGCTGTCGCCGGGCCACTGCTGGGGAGGCAGGGCGCGGTAGGACTCCCAGGTGCCCTCGAAGGTGACGAGGACGTCGGCGATGCGGGCGTAGCAGGGGTGCGGTGCCGTGCCGTGGTTGAGGACCAGAGTGCCGCAGCCGACGCCCCAGGCGGCGACCGCCAGCTTCTGGTAGTGCTCGAACTGCTCGGGCCCGGAGGGGACCTGGTCGAGGAAGGCGCCGTCGGTGCCGTACCAGTCGCGGTGCCGGGTGAGGTCGCTGACGACGTCGGTGGCGGCGCGGCGGCCGTAGTCGGTGTCGGCGTATCCGAGGACCCGGACGCCCGCCGCGCGCAGCCGGCCGGCGACCTCGGCGAAGGCCGCGTCGGGGCGGTCGCCGGGGCCGCTGGCCGGGTTGAGGACGACCCCGTAGAGGCGGGGCGCTGCCGCCACGATCCTGTCCCATTCGGCGGGGCGGGCGGACGGGTGCTCGTAGTACGGGACCAGGAGAGTGCTCATCGGTGGGCGGTTGCCCTCCCCAGCAGCGCGCACACCAGGGCGGCCTGGACGACGGCCGCCGTACCGTACACGGCCAGGCCCGCCGTGTGCGGGTCACCGGTGCGGGTGGCGAGGAGCAGGGTCTGGGCGAGGGCCGCGGCGCAGCACACCGCCGTCGCGCCGGCCACCGCGCCGAACGACTGGAGCAGCAGGCCCGTCCACAGGACCACGCCCAGCAGGAGCAGCCCGGCCAGCCGGACGCCGCCCGGGACCGGGGAGTGCGGCCACAGGGCGGAGGCGGCGAGGCTCAGCGCGAGCAGCGCGGCGAGATAGGCGGCCAGGCACTGGACGACCGTCAGGAGCGTGGTCTGCCAGAAGTCCCGGGCGGTGCTGCTGGAGCGCAGGCCGGCGAGGCTGTCGCTGCGGAAGCGGTACAGCAGCCACTCGGCGGGGCCCATGCTGAGGGTGAGCGCGACGGCGGCGGGCGCGGCGACCGCGCTGTGGTCCTCGCCGGCGAGGACGTCGCCGAGTGCCGCGTACAGCACGAGGACGCCGGTACCGAGTCCGAACAGGGCGTACGGCAGGGAGCCCGTGAGCCGGGGTCCGGCGGGGCGCCGGTGCGCGGGGAGGGTGCCGAAGCCGCCGAAGGGCAGCAGGGCGACGAGGCCGGCGGTCCAGCCGCCCTCGCCCGGTTCTGTGAGGGCGGGTGCCGCTTCGCGCACGGCGAGGGCCGCGACCGCCGCCAGGGACCCCAGCAGCAGGGCCAGGCTCGCGGCCTCGGGCAGCGGGTCGACCAGGGACAGGACCGCGCCCATCGCCATCGGTGCGAGCGCGGCCAGCAGGAACCGTTCGCGGCCCATCACCAGCAGCACGGTCGCCGCCGCCAGGTAGCAGGACTGCCCGGCGGCGAAGGCGATCACGGCCGGGGCTGCGCCGCCCGCGCACACCAGGGCGACCAGCGCGCCGAGCAGGGCACCGGCCGGGGCGCCGAGCAGCAGGGCGCGTCGGGCGGCCATCCGGTCGCCCAGCCCCAGCCAGGCGTAGGCCCGGTGGGCGAGGCCCTGGTTCCACGTCCAGCCGCACAGGGCGCCGGCCAGCAGCGGGACCGTGCCCGCGGGGAGGCCGAAGTCGTCGGGGCCCGTGAACAGGGGCGCGCCGAGGACGTAGGCGAGGCCGGGCAGGGCGAAGACGACACCGCGCAGCAGGCAGCCGAGCAGTCCGATCCGCCAGGGGTCGTGGACGGGGCCGTCGGGCTCGGGGTAACGGCGCTCGACGCGTTCGTAGAGGGTCTCGGCGAGCGCGAAGGAGTTCTTCACGCCGTACCGCTGGCGTATCTGGTCGTCGGAGAGGCCGTCGGACTCCAGGAGCGCGGCAATCTCGTCCGGGTGGACGGCCGCGGCTATGAAGTCCTCCAGGCGGACGGCGAGTTCGTCGACCGGGTCGGGCTGGGCCCAGCTGGGGGTGCGCTGCCGGGGGATGGCGGGGAGGGTGTCCGGGCGGGAGCCCGGGGGCAGCCAGACGCTTCCGCTCACCAGCCCGCTCCGTCCGTCGCGACGGCCGCGTACCAGGGGTCGCGCAGTTCCAGCGTCCAGTCGGCGACGGTCTCCAGCGTCGGCTCGTACACCTCGTCCTCGCCCGCGAGTTCCTTGTAGATGGTGCGGAAGGCGTCCACCGAGCGGCGCAGCGTGAACCGGTCGATGACGCGCTGACGAGACAACTGCCCCAGTTCGAGGCGCCGTTGGTCGTCCTTGAGCAGAGTCAGCGCGGCGGCGGCCATCTTCTCCGGCTCGCGCGGCGGCACGACCAGGCCCGTGTCGCCGACGGCCTCGCGCACTCCCCCGACGTCCGTCGACACCGTCGTACGGCCGCACGACATGGCCTCGATGATGGAGAACGGGAAGCCCTCGGAGATCGACGACAGCATGACGAGGTGCCCGGCCGCGTAGGCGCGCCAGACTTCGCTGATGCGGCCCTCGAAGGTCAGGCCGTCGGTGACGCCCAGTTCGGCGGCGAGCTTCTCCAGGCGGGTGCGGTAGGCCTCGCCGCCGGGCGGGACCGGGCCGAAGAGCCTCAGCCGGGTCGCAGGGATCTCGGCGCGCACCATCGCGTAGGCGCGGATCAGGGTCTCCAGGTCCTTGATGGGGTCGATCCGGCCGCACCAGGACAGGGTGGGGACCTCGGGCTCGGGGCCGGCGTGCGGGAAGGCGGCCGGGTCGACGCCGTTGTAGACCGTGCGGATCTTGTCGGCGTCGGCACCGCCGCGCTCCTCCCAGCGGCGGTTGTACTGGTTGCACGGCGTGATCAGGTCGGCGGCCCGGTAGCCGTGGGAGTTCAGCTCGCGGTAGAAGCCGAGCATGAACGCCTTCACGGGCCAGCGCTGGGTGTCGCGGCGGTAGCCGAGGTAGCGCTCACGCAGGTAGATGCCGTGCTCGGTGAGCAGGAACGGCACACCGTCCAGGTGGCGGGCGGCGAGCGCGGGCAGGGTCGCGAGTCCGCTGCTGACGGCGTGCGCGACGGAGTCCTCGGGGATCCGGACGCCGAGCGGGCGCAGGGCGTGTTCCAGCAGGTCGGTCGCGGTCAGCGCGTCGTGCACGGTGGGGCGGGCGGCAGCCGTCGGCAGATGCGGCATCGTCCAGATCCACATCAGCGCCCGCAGCGCCGACTCGGTGCGCAACGCGGCCGGCAGGCGCCCGTCCCGGGCCAGTTCGGCCAGCTCGTTCAGGGACTCGCCGAAGTCGGCGTGCGAGCCGGGGTCGAGGAAGGAGAGCAGGAAACGCTCGTAGGTCTCGGTGAAGCGGCGGCGGGCCCTGCCGTACGGGGGCCTCGCGCGGCCGGGGCGCGGGCCCCAGGTCGGCACGGAGGTGTGCTGGTAGACGTTGGGCGGCAGCTCCCAGGTGACGGGTTCGCGGCCGCTGCCGGTGAGCGAGACTATGTGGAAGTCGACCTCGGGCATGCCCTTGACGAGCTGGTCGCACCAGGTGCTGACGCCGCCGTGGACGTGCGGGTAGGTGCCTTCCGTGAGCATGGTGACATGACGGCCTGTTCGCCTCATGCGGTGTTTCCCCCCTGTGGTGCGGATCTTGTGCGGGGAACTGCTGCCCGGATGCCGAGTTGCGGGCTTCGTGTGGGCTGGTCGCGCAGTTCCCCGCGCCCCTAAAGGCTCTGGGGCAACTTCAGTGTCAGAGCCGACTGGAGTGCTTCCGGGGTCGTCCAGGCCGAACGGGCTCCCGCGTACGGGGTGCCGAAGGCGGCCGTGCCCAGCAGGAGTTGCTTCTGCGTGCCGTCCGGCGCGGTCACCGGGATCTGGGTGCCGGACGGTGCGGTGACGGTGACGGTGGTGCCGATCCGGTACGCCGTCACGCGTCCGTTCGCCAGGGCGTTCTGCCAGGCGGCGCGGCGCTGCACCTCGGTGCCGATGGCGCTGTGCCGGGGATTCTCCAGCGGGGTGTTGTCGGCGAACAGCGCCCGGTAGTCGTCGAGCACCCTCTCCATGACCGGGTAGAGCAGCCGGCCCTCGGCCAGGTTGGACTGGTGCGCGTAGTGCGGCCGGGGGTCGCCGGCGAGGACGTGCCCGAGGGCGGTGCGCGCCTCCTGCGGGACGATGTGCTCGGCGTAACCGGTGGTGAGGTCGAGCGGCTCGTCCAGGCATGTGGACGTGGGGTTCTCCTCGCAGACGCCGCTGCCGCCGTCGGCCCGCGAGGTGTAGACCCAGTTGTACTCGTCGGCCATCTCGGCCGCCGTGCCCACGTTGTAGTACACGTTCATCGGGTGGCGCGGCACGGTCAGGGCCTTGCCGATCGCGCGCTGCTCGGGCTCGCGTGAGTTGTCCGAGGCGATCCACCTGACGCCGGTGTCGGCCAGGGCGCCGGCCAGGTTGGGATTGTCGGCGGGCTGCTGGGGCAGCGTCTTCAGGCCCGAGTGCTCGCCGGTGACCAGTTCCGTGCGTTCGACGGGGAGGCCTTTGTTCACGGCCCAGTCGTGGTTGTCGCGGATCTGCGCGGCGATCTCGGCGCGGCTCATGTACTTGGTCGAGCCGTCGGCGTTCTTCGCGCAGCTCCACGGCACGGTGGAGGTGTCCTGCACACAGCCGAGGAAGGGGTGCGTGTAGGTGTGGTTGACCCAGCGGTACTGCGCCTTGTCGCCGAGCAGCCGGTCGGTCAGGGCGTCGGTGCCGCCGTGCTGGGTCTTCCACTCCTCGCCCGAGCCGGCATTGTAGACCATGTCCATGGTGAAGCCGTGCTCGCGCTGCCACTGGGCGGCGTATTCGGCGTCGCCCGCGGTCATGCGGATCGGCGTGGTGCCCTCGCCGTCGCCGCCCGCGCAGTCGAAGTCGCCCGGGGTGCAGTTGCGCTCGGTGTCCCAGCGGCTGTCCGGGGCGAACACGTCGTCGATGTGCACGGCGAAGGAGTTGCGGGCCCGGCCCAGGTGCACGCCCTGGGTGAGCCACTCGACGATGCCCCGGGCCAGCAGCCGGAACTGCTGCTGGCTGGTGTTGTAGGCGAAGGTCACCACGAGTTCGCGGCGGCCGTCGTGGGCGTACTCGCCGACGAGGCTGCCGCGGCCGGTGCCGCCGGGCACGGGGATGTCGACGTAGCTGGTGAAGCCGGCGCGGGGCCGGGCCACGTAGCCGTAACTCTCCTGTGTGGACGCCGAGTTGTCCTCGAACCGGAACGCGCCGTCGAGGTAGCCGAACCAGCCCGCCTTGCCGGCCGCGGTGACGGACGCCTCGCGCCCGTCAAGAGCGCCCGCCCAGCCACCCTCGCTGGTGTAGTCGAGGCCGACCTCGGGGTGCGCCCAGGTGTAGGCGTCGACCTGCGGGATGCCGAACGTCCGCTCGTACGCCTCCAGGGCGGTCTGCTCGGCGGAGCCCGCCCCGAACGGGGACTCGTTCGGCAGGACGACGCCCTGGTACTTGGCTCGGGGGCTGCCGTTCACCGTGTCGCTCAGGAACGACTCGGTGATCTTCGGGCGACCGGCGTCGTTCAGGTCGATGGTCGTGTACGGGACGCCCGTGCTCCTCAGCTGGGCGGTGACGGCCCGGACGGGGCTGTCGCCGTTGTCCACCACCAGCACCTTCAGATCGATGCGTGGTTCCTCCGCGGCCGCCGCCCCCGGGGCCATCGCCCCGGCCGTGATAAGGCCCGCCGCCGTCACCGCGGCGGCCGTGCTTCTCCATCTGCGCGCACGCTGCGCCATGGTTCCTCCCCCAGAAGATCCCCGGGATCCCCTTGCGGTCGAACAGAGGAGGACCCGTGGAAATCATGCAAAGCGGTGAGCAGGGCGCTCACCGGATCCCGACGAGTGTGACTCAGTTCACCGACATAGAGGATCAAGAAATGGCCACTACGCCACCGACAGGTGAACGCCCGCAGGAATGAGCGAACACGACCACGCGCGTAGTCTCGTCGTCGAGTGTTCGCCGCACCGGGGAAGGCCCCGTGATATCCGAGCCCTGAGGTCGCAATAGGGTCGGCTGTCGGGCCCGGTCGACCCACACCGTTCGACCACAGCAACTTCACATCGGAAGCGAGATTTCACCACCGTGACTGCTCTCACTCTCAGCACCGCCGCGGCGCCCGGTCTGCGGGCCGACGCCATCGTGATCGGTGTCGCCAAGGGTGCCAAGGGACCGGTCGTCGCACCGGGCGCCGAGGCCGTGGACAAGGCGTACGACGGCAGGCTCGCCGGCGTTCTGGAGACCCTCGGCGCCTCCGGTGCCGAGGGCGAGGTGACGAAGCTGCCGGCGCCGTCCGGCTTCAAGGCACCGCTCGTGCTGGCCGTGGGCCTGGGCGCGGTGCCCGAGAAGGACGCCGCCTACGACACCGAGGCCCTGCGCAAGGCCGCCGGCGTCGCCGCCCGCGCCCTGACCGGGTCGAAGAAGGCCGCCTTCGCCCTGCCCCTGACGGACGCCGCCGACGCCGGCGCGGTCGGGGAGGGCGCGCTGCTCGGCGCGTACTCCTTCGACGCCTACAAGGACAACGGCAAGGACCCCAAGGCGAAGAACGGCAAGGCCCCCCTCGCCGAGGTCACCCTGCTCGGCGGCAAGCCCCGCGACAAGGCGTACAAGGCCGCCGTCGAGCGTGCCGTCGCCGTGTCCGAGGAGCTCAACCGCGCCCGCGACCTGGTCAACACCCCGCCGAACGACCTGAACCCCGAGGCGTTCGCCGCGATCGCCCAGGCCGCGGCCAAGGAGCACGGCATCAAGGTGCAGGTGCTCGACGTGAAGGCCCTGGAGAAGGGAGGCTACGGCGGCATCCTCGGCGTCGGGGCCGGCTCGGCGGCAGGACCGCGCCTGGTGAAGCTGTCCTACACCTCCTCCAAGGCGAAGAAGCACCTCGCCTTCGTCGGCAAGGGCATCACGTACGACTCGGGCGGCATCTCGCTGAAGCCGGCCGGTCACAACGAGACGATGAAGTGCGACATGAGCGGCGCGGCCAGCGTGTTCGCCGCGGTCGTGGCCGCCGCCCGGCTGGGGCTGGAGGTCAACGTCACCGGCTGGCTGGCGCTGGCCGAGAACATGCCCTCCGGCTCTGCGACCCGTCCGGGTGACGTGCTGCGGATGTACAGCGGCAAGACGGTGGAGGTGCTCAACACCGACGCGGAGGGCCGGCTCGTGCTCGCCGATGCGCTGTGGGCGGCGTCCCAGGAGAAGCCGGACGCGATCGTGGACGTCGCGACGCTGACCGGGGCGATGGTGCTGGCGCTGGGGAGCCGGACGTTCGCGGTCATGGGCAACGACGACGCCTTCCGTACGGCGGTGTACGAGACGGCGGAGGAGGTCGGGGAGCCGGCGTGGCCGATGCCGATGCCGGAGTACCTGCGCAAGGGGATGGACTCGCCCACGGCCGACATCGCGAACATGGGTGAGCGGATGGGCGGCGGACTGGTCGCCGGGCTGTTCCTGCGCGAGTTCGTGGGTGAGGGCATCGCCTGGGCGCACCTCGACATCGCCGGGCCTGCCTTCAATGAGGGCGGGCCGTTCGGGTACACGCCCAAGGGCGGGACGGGCAGTGGCGTGCGGACGCTGGTCCGGCTTGCCGAGCTGACGGCTTCGGGCGACCTGGGCTGATTTCCCGGGTACGGGTCGCGGGGGGGGCTGGTCAGCAGTTCCCCGCGCCCCTGGTCGGAACGTGGGGTGTCTCACACAGCAGCCCGGCGTCTCCTTCTGTGCTGACAAGTGCGAAGATGGGGCTCGGCAGGACAGGGCCCCACCGAAGGGCCGAAGAACGAGCGGCCGGACACCAGCCGCCTGCCGGTCAGTGACGACCGGCGTACGGCGCACATGCATGGAGGACGTGACGTGGCGAACGACGCCAGCACCGTTTTCGACCTAGTGATCCTCGGCGGTGGCAGCGGTGGTTACGCCGCGGCGCTGCGCGGGGCGCAGCTGGGCCTGGACGTCGCCCTGATCGAGAAGGACAAGGTCGGCGGCACCTGCCTGCACCGGGGTTGCATCCCCACCAAGGCCCTGCTGCACGCGGGCGAGATCGCCGACCAGGCCCGCGAGAGCGAGCAGTTCGGTGTGAAGGCCACCCTCGAGGGCATCGACATCGCCGGTGTCCACAAGTACAAGGACGGCGTGATCGCCGGCCTGTACAAGGGGCTCCAGGGGCTCGTCGCCTCCCGCAAGGTGACCTACATCGAGGGTGAGGGGCGGCTGTCCTCCCCGACCTCCGTCGACGTGAACGGCCGGCGCGTCCAGGGCCGCCACGTGCTCCTCGCGACCGGCTCCGTGCCGAAGTCGCTGCCCGGCCTGGAGATCGACGGCGACCGGATCATCTCCTCGGACCACGCCCTCGTCCTGGATCGCGTGCCGAAGTCCGCGGTCATCCTCGGCGGCGGTGTCATCGGCGTCGAGTTCGCCTCCGCGTGGAAGTCCTTCGGCACCGACGTCACCATCGTCGAGGGCCTGAAGCACCTCGTCCCGGTCGAGGACGAGAGCTCCTCCAAGCTGCTGGAGCGCGCCTTCCGCAAGCGCGGCATCAAGTTCAACCTGGGCACCTTCTTCGAGAAGGCCGAGTACACCCAGGACGGTGTCAAGGTCACCCTCGCCGACGGCAAGGAGTTCGAGGCCGAGATCCTGCTCGTCGCCATCGGGCGCGGCCCGGTCTCGCAGGGCCTGGGCTACGAGGAGGCCGGCGTCGCCATGGACCGCGGCTACGTCCTGGTCGACGAGTACATGCGCACCAACGTGCCGACCATCTCCGCCGTCGGCGACCTCGTCCCCACCCTCCAGCTCGCGCACGTCGGCTTCGCCGAGGGCATCCTGGTGGCGGAGCGCCTGGCCGGTCTGAAGACCGTTCCGATCGACTACGACGGTGTCCCGCGGGTGACGTACTGCCACCCGGAGGTCGCCTCCGTCGGTATCACCGAGGCCAAGGCCAAGGAGATCTACGGCGCGGACAAGGTCGTCGCTCTGAAGTACAACCTCGCGGGCAACGGCAGGAGCAAGATCCTGGGCACCACGGGCGAGATCAAGCTCGTCCAGGTCAAGGACGGTGCCGTCGTCGGCGTCCACATGGTCGGCGACCGCATGGGCGAGCAGGTCGGCGAAGCCCAGCTGATCTACAACTGGGAGGCGCTGCCCGCCGAGGTCGCGCAGCTCATCCACGCCCACCCGACGCAGAGCGAGGCGCTCGGCGAGGCCCACCTGGCCCTGGCCGGCAAGCCGCTCCACTCGCACGACTGACCCCTCGGTCGACGAACGCGACGACAGACTTCCGCACTTTCCGTAAGGAGCAACCGAAACCATGGCGGTTTCCGTAACCCTTCCGGCGCTCGGCGAGAGCGTCACCGAGGGCACCGTCACCCGTTGGCTGAAGGCCGAGGGTGAGCGCGTCGAGGCCGACGAGCCGCTGCTCGAGGTCTCCACCGACAAGGTCGACACCGAAATCCCCTCCCCCGCCTCCGGCGTGCTGTCCTCCATCAAGGTCGCCGAGGACGAGACGGTCGAGGTCGGCGCCGAGCTGGCCCTGATCGACGACGGCAGCGGCGCCCCCGCCGCCGAGCAGGCCCCGCAGGCCGAGCAGGTCGCCGAGCCCGCTCCCGAGCCGGCCCCGGCCGCCCCGTCCACCGAGCAGGCCGCTCCGGCGCCCGCTCCCACCGCCGACGCCGCCGCCGGTGGCGGCTCCGCCGAGGGCACGGACGTGGTCCTGCCCGCGCTCGGCGAGTCCGTCACCGAGGGCACCGTCACCCGCTGGCTGAAGTCGGTCGGGGACAGCGTCGAGGCCGACGAGCCGCTGCTCGAGGTCTCCACCGACAAGGTCGACACCGAGATCCCGGCGCCCGCCTCGGGCACGCTGCTGGAGATCGTGGTCGGCGAGGACGAGACCGCCGAGGTCGGTGCCAAGCTCGCCGTCATCGGCGAGGCGGGTGCCGCTCCGGCCGCCGCCCCCGCGCAGGAGGCCCCGGCCGCCCCGGCCCAGCCCGAGCCCACCCCGGCTCCGGCGCAGCCCGCCCCGGCCCCGCAGGCTCAGGCACCGCAGGCTCAGGCACCGCAGGCTCCGTCGGCCCCGGCTCCGCAGCAGCAGGTCACCCCGGCTCCCGACCCGGCCCCGGCCGCTCCTGCTCCCGCCCCGGCTCCGGCCCAGGCACCGGCCGCCCCGGCCGCCGCCAAGCCGGCCGACGACGGCGCCTACGTCACCCCGCTGGTGCGCAAGCTCGCCGCCGAGCACGGCGTCGACCTGGCCGCCGTCAAGGGCACCGGCGTCGGCGGCCGTATCCGCAAGCAGGACGTCATGGCCGCCGCCGAGGCCGCCAAGGCCGCCGCCGCTGCCCCGGCTCCGGCCGCGGCTGCTCCGGCCGCCGCGAAGAAGGCCCCGGCGCTGGAGGCGTCCCCGCTGCGCGGCCAGACCATCAAGATGCCGCGGATCCGCAAGGTCATCGGCGACAACATGGTCAAGGCCCTGCACGAGCAGGCCCAGCTGTCCTCGGTCGTCGAGGTCGACGTCACCCGCCTGATGAAGCTGCGCGCCCGTGCCAAGGACGCGTTCGCGGCCCGTGAGGGCGTCAAGCTCTCCCCGATGCCGTTCTTCGTCAAGGCCGCGGCCCAGGCGCTGAAGGCGCACGCGCCCATCAACGCCAAGATCAACGAGGCTGAGGGGACCATCACCTACTTCGACACCGAGAACATCGGTATCGCGGTGGACTCCGAGAAGGGCCTGATGACCCCGGTCATCAAGAACGCCGGTGACCTCAACCTCGCCGGTATCGCCAAGGCCACGGCGGAGCTGGCCGGCAAGGTCCGCGCCAACAAGATCACCCCGGACGAGCTGTCCGGCGCGACCTTCACCATCAGCAACACCGGGTCGCGTGGCGCGCTCTTCGACACGATCATCGTGCCGCCGGGCCAGGTCGCCATCCTCGGCATCGGCGCCACGGTCAAGCGCCCCGCCGTCATCGAGACGGAGGAGGGCACGGCCATCGGCGTCCGCGACATGACGTACCTGACCCTGTCCTACGACCACCGTCTGGTGGACGGCGCCGACGCGGCCCGTTACCTGACGGCGGTCAAGGCCATCCTTGAGGCGGGCGAGTTCGAGGTCGAGCTCGGGCTGTAGCCCCCCTTAGCAGCAGTACGGTGCCCCCGTCCGGATATCTCCGGGCGGGGGCACCGTGTTGGGGGCGCGGGGCTGTCTCGATATGCGGCTGCGCCGCGTGGGCGCGAGCAACCCCTCACGACCGTCAGCCGCACGACGACCCCAGGACCTCCATGTAAGTCTCGTCTCACCTGCACCAAAGCACCGTCACCCACCCCACCCGCGGAGCGAACCGGCCGTATTGTCTAAGCGTCAATCCCGACTGAGGAGCCTTCATGACCGCGCCCGTCGTCCACTCGCTGCGCGAGCAGATCCGCGAGCACATCCTGGAGGGGATCATCAGCGGACGCTGGCAGCCGGGCGAGCGGATCGTCGAGCGCCGGATCGCCACCGAGCTGGAGGTCAGTCAGACCCCGGTCCGCGAGGCCCTGCGCGAACTGGAGTCCCTGCGCCTGATCGAGTCCGCCCCGAACAAGGGCGTCCGCGTGCGGAACCTGACGGCCGCCGACCTGGAGGAGAGCTACCCGGTCCGGGCCGGCCTGGAAGCCATCGCCGCGGAACTGGCCGCCCAGGGGCTCGCCGAGGACTGCTCGGCTCTGGAACCCCACGTCAGCGCTCTGTACGAGGCCGACCGCATCTCCGACGGCACCGCCCAGGTCCGCCACACCGTCGCCTTCCACCGCGAACTGGTCCGCGCGGCCGGCAACTCCGTGCTGCTGCACACCTGGGAAGGCCTCGGCATCGAGGTGTTCACGGCCCTGTCGATCCGCTGGCTCGGCACCCAGCAGCAGTCGTACGCCGAGGAGCACGAGGAACTGGTCGCCGCCTTCAAGCGCCGTGACCCCCGCATCGCGGAACTCGTGAAGGCGCACGTCCTGGGCTGCGCGCCCCGGGCGTGACACCCGAGCACACTCCCGCTCAAACGCCTCTCACCTGCGGAAATCCAGAGAGACTTCGTCACCGCGTGCCACTGACGGAGGCACCCCGTGCCTACTTTCTCGTGATCAAGAGGTTTTGCCTCTCAACCCTTTGATCGATCATCGATCAGCGAGTTACAGTCGCCGACGGGCTTGCACCCGAGCCTCACGCCCTGTCCTGCCAAAGACAAAGGGCACCCCCGAACCCTTACCGATGAGGGAACCCCCTTCGACTGAGGAAGGCGGCGACATGACCGACCCCAACGCCATCCAGCCGAGCGAGCTCGACCAGCTCCCGGACCGGGACCCCGAGGAGACCGCCGAATGGCAGGCCTCCCTGGACGCGGTCGCCACGGCGGCCGGGCCGCACCGTGCCGCATACCTGATGCGGCGCACGCTGGAGCGCGCCGAGGGCGCCGGCATCGCGCTGCCGAAGCTCCTGGAGACCGACTACGTCAACTCCATCCCCACCGCCGCCGAGCCCGAGGTGCCCGGTGACGAGGCGATGGAGCAGCGGATCACCGCGTGGAACCGCTGGAACGCGGCCGCGATGGTCACCCGCGGCAGCAAGTACGGCGTCGGCGGCCACATCGCCACCTTCGCCTCCGCCGCCTGGCTGTACGAGACCGGCTTCAACCACTTCTTCAAAGGCAAAGAGGCCGACGGCTCCGGCGACCAGCTCTACATCCAGGGCCACGCCTCCCCCGGCATCTACGCCCGCGCGTTCCTCGACGGCCGTCTGACCGAGGAGCAGCTCGACAACTTCCGCCGCGAGTCGGGCGGCAACGGCCTGCCCTCCTACCCGCACCCGCGCCGGCTGCCCTGGCTGTGGGAGTTCCCGACCGTCTCCATGGGTCTGGGCCCGCTCTCCGCCATCTACCAGGCGCGCTTCAACCGCTATCTCACCAACCGCGGCATCAAGGACACCTCCGCCTCGCACGTGTGGGCGTTCCTCGGCGACGGCGAGATGGACGAGCCCGAGTCGACGGCGGCCCTGGCGCTCGCGGCCCGTGAGGAGCTGGACAACCTCACGTTCGTCATCAACTGCAACCTGCAGCGCCTCGACGGCCCGGTCCGCGCCAACTTCAAGATCGTGCAGGAGCTGGAGGCCCAGTTCCGCGGTGCCGGCTGGAACGTCATCAAGACGCTGTGGGGCACGGCCTGGGACGAGCTGTTCCAGCTGGACACCACGGGCGCGCTCGTACGCCGCCTGCGCCAGGTGCCCGACGCGCAGATCCAGACGTACCAGACCCGCGACGCGGCCTACATCCGCCAGGACTTCTTCGGCGGCGACCCGGCGCTGGCGGAGATGGCGAAGCTGCTGAGCGACGACAAGATCCTCGAGTGCTTCCACCTGTCGCGCGGCGGTCACGAGGCGCGCAAGGTCTACGCCGCGTACAAGGCGGCCGTCGAGCACAAGGGCGCGCCGACCGTGATCCTGGCCCAGACGGTCAAGGGCCACACCCTCGGCGAGGGCTTCGCGTCGAAGAACGCCAACCACCAGATGAAGAAGCTGACGGTGGACGAGTTCAAGAACATGCGCGACCTGCTCGGACTACCGATCAAGGACAGCGACTTCGTCGACGGCGTGGTGCCCTACGGCCACCCGGGCGCCGACTCCCCCGAGGTCCGCTACCTCCAGGAGCGGCGTGCCGCCCTCGGCGGTCCGGCCCCGGCCCGCCGTGTCCACCCGGTGGCGCCGCTGCCCGCCCCGGCGGAGAAGGCGTTCGCCTCCTTCGACAAGGGCTCCGGCTCGCAGAACGTGGCCACCACCATGGCGTTCGTCCGCCTGGTGAAGGACCTGGTCCGCGACAAGGAGACCGGCAAGCGCTGGGTGCCGATCGTCCCGGACGAGGCGCGCACCTTCGGCATGGAGAGCCTCTTCCCGTCCCTGGGCATCTACTCGCCCAAGGGCCAGACGTACGAGCCGGTCGACCGCGACCAGCTGATGTACTACAAGGAGGCCCGCAACGGGCAGATCCTCAACGAGGGGATCACCGAGGCCGGTTCGATGGCCGACTTCATCGCCGCTTCGACGTCGTACGCGACGCACGGCGAGACGATGATCCCGTTCTACATCTTCTACTCGATGTTCGGCTGGCAGCGCACGGCCGACCAGATGTGGCAGCTCGGCGACCAGCTCGGCCGCGGCTTCCTCGTGGGCGCCACGGCGGGCCGTACGACGCTGACCGGTGAGGGCCTCCAGCACGCCGACGGCCACTCCCCCGTCATCGCCGCGACCAACCCGGCGGCGCTGACGTACGACCCGGCGTTCGCGTACGAGGTCGCGGCCATCGTCAAGGAGGGTCTGCGCCGGATGTACGGCGAGGCGGCCCCGGGCGAGGACCAGAACGTCTTCTACTACCTGACCGTCTACAACGAGCCGCTGCCGCAGCCCGCGAAGCCGTCCGTCGAGGGCATCGACGAGGGCATCGTCAAGGGCCTGTACCGCTTCAACACGGCGGAGTCGGCGGGCATCACGCCTCCCGCCGACGCCCCGCGGATCCAGCTGCTCGGCTCCGGTACGGCGATCCACTGGGCGCTCAAGGCGCAGCAGTTGCTCGCCGAGGAGTGGGGCGTGGCGGCCGACGTCTGGTCGGCGACCTCGTGGAGCGAGCTGCGCCGGGACGCGCTGGAGGCGGACGAGGCTGGCTTGCGCGGCGAGGAGCGGGTGCCGTTCGTACGGCAGGCGCTCCAGGGCGCCGAGGGCCCGGTGCTGGCGGTGTCGGACTACATGCGTCAGGTCCCGGACCAGATCGCGCAGTGGGTCGAGCAGGACTGGTCCTCGCTGGGCGCCGACGGCTTCGGTCTGTCGGACACCCGTGAGGCGGCCCGCCGCCACTTCGGCGTGGACGCCGAGTCGATCGTCGTCGCGGCCCTGGCCCAGCTCGCCAAGCGCGGCGAGGTCAAGGCGACGGCCGTGAAGGAAGCGCGCGCGAAGTACGGCCTGTAAGGGCTGTTCGGCAGGAGGCCCCCGCTGCGGCGGGGGCCTCCTCCTGCATGATGTGCTGCATGCGCGCTGCCCGGCTCATCAAGATGGTGCTGCTGCTCCAGTCCCGGCCCTCCATGACGGCCGCCGAGCTCGCCCGTGAGCTGGAGGTGTCGGAGCGGACCGTGACGCGGGACGCCCAGGCGCTGTCGGAGGCGGGGGTGCCGGTGTACGCGGACCGGGGGCGGGCCGGCGGGTACCGGCTGGTCGGCGGGTACCGGACGCGGCTGACCGGGCTGCACCGCAGCGAGGCCGAGGCGCTGTTCCTGTCCGGGGTGCCGGGGGCACTGCGCGAGATGGGCCTGGAGGACGCCGCCTCGGCGGCCCGGCTGAAGGTGTCGGCCGCTCTGCTGCCCTCCTTGCGGGACGCGTCGAGGACGGCGGCGCAGCGGTTCCACCTGGACGCGCCGAGCTGGTTCAAGGAGCCGAAGACGCCCGCCCTGCTGCCGGCCGTCGCCGACGCGGTGTGGGACGACCGGCGGATCACCGCGCGCTACCGGCGCGGGGAGGACGAGGTCGTCCGGGAGCTGGAGCCGTACGGGCTCGTGCTGAAGGCGGGCGTCTGGTACCTGTGCGCACGGGTGGCCGGGGGCGGGTCCTTCCGGGTGTACCGGATCGACCGGTTCACGGCGGTGGACACGGCCGGGGAGCGCTTCGAGCGGGAGCCGGAGTTCGACCTGCCGGCCTTCTGGGAGGAGCGCGCGGAACAGTTCGCGCGGTCCCTCCTGCGGACCCGGGTCGTGGTCCGGCTCTCCCCCGACGGCGTGCGCAGACTGCCGTACGCGCTCGACTCGCTGTCCGCCCGCGAGGCCCTGGCGGACGCGGGCGCCCCGGACGGCGACGGCTGGGTGACGGTGGCCCTTCCGGTGGAGTCCGAGGAGGTCGCCCACACCCAGCTGACGGCGCTGGGCCCGGAGGTGGAGGTACTGGCGCCCGGGAGCCTGCGCGAGCGGTTCGCGGGGGACGCGCTGCGGCTGGCCGGGCTGTACCACCCCCGGGACGGCGTATAACGATCCCGCGCACTCCGGGTGCGCCCCTGTGCCCCAGGGCCGATGCTGGACCCGTGATGGACGAGACGGAGTTCTGGGAGCTGGTCGACGACGCCCGGGAGGCCGCCGAGGGCGACCCGGAGGAGCAGGCCGACCTGCTGGTGGAGCGGCTCGCGCAGCTGGACCCGGACTCGGTCCTGGACTTCGCCCGGCACTTCGAGTCCCGCTACAACCGTGCCTACCGCTGGGACCTGTGGGGCGCCGCCTGGGTGCTGCTCGACGGGGCGAGCGACGACGCCTTCGACTTCTTCCGGTGCTGGCTGATCGGCCAGGGCCGCCATGTCTTCGAGGGCGCCGTGCACGACCCGGACTCGCTCGCCGAGCTGCTGGACGACTTCGACGAGGAGATCGACGGCGACGGCGAGGAGCTCGGCTACGCGGCGGACGAGGCCTACGAGCAGCTCACCGGCACGGTCGCCCCCGACCCGGGGATCCCGCCCGCGCCCTCGGAACCGGAGGGAACCCCGCTGGACTTCGACGACGAGGGCCTGCTCGCCGAGCGCTATCCGCGGCTGTGGCAGCGCTTCAGGGGCTGATCAGGCGACCCGTCGGCGGCTTGTGTCGGACGGCAGGTACGCGTGCGTCCGGTCGGCCACGACCGCGTGGTACAGCGGGGCGGCGTTGGCCTGGTCGAGGGCGGACGCGGTGGCCGCGGCCGGGCCCAGGACGACCGTCGCGACCGCGCAGAGCACCGCCCAGGGAGCGCGTGCGACCCCCGCTCGGATCCCCGGGCTCCTCGTACGATCGTTGTTCATGGTCCCCACCTCCGGTCGGCTGCCTGTGGTGGTGACCGTAGGACGCCGGGATCTGAGGACGCTGCGCGCCGGCTGTGGCCGTCCTGTGGACCCGCCGGCCGGCCCTGCAACCGGGCCGCCAGCTGCCTGATCTCCGGCAGCCGGGCGTGCAGGGCGGCGCCCGGGCAGCTGGTCATGTAGCCGTCGTTGTGGCCGGCGAGGGCGGGCAGCTCGGCGGTGGTGCCCGCCGCGTACCGGCTCAGGCCGTTGCTGGAGACCAGGCGGACGCTCGCGCGCGGGTCGGTGCCGGTCAGGCCCAGCTTCCAGGCGGACAGCGCGGCGATGGCGTGGAGCATCGCCCGGGGCACGGGCAGGCCCGCGGTGAAGGTGCCGAGGGCGGCGACGCCGGTGGTGCGGTGGTTGAAGCCCTGGGTGTGGGCGCCGGTGACGGCCCGCTCGACGCCTCCGGCGCGGCCCTCGTAGACGGTGCCGCAGCGGTCGACGACGAAGTTGTAGCCGATGTCGTCCCAGTCACGGGTCCCGGTCTGGCCGGTGTACAGGTCCCGGAGGATGCGAGGCGCGTCGGCGCAGTCGTAGCCGTTGGGCGAGTCGGTGTGGTGGACGAAGACGGCGACGACCCGGTCGTCGTAGCGCGGGCGCGGCTGCTTGCGGGCGGCGTCGCCCAGCCACTGCGATCTCGGCACGATGTGCGGGCGCGGGGCCGCGTGGGGCGTGGCGGCGGGGCGGTGCGTGGCCGGGCGGGCGCTGGTCTCGGCGGCGTGCTCGACGCCGTAGGCGCACAGCACCAGCGCCATGACGGCGGCGACGCCCGGCAGGCAGCCGAGCAGCACGCGGGCCGCGCGCGGCAGTCCGGCTATGCCGGGTGCCCCGGCGGCGCGGTGCCCGCGCGCGCCCCGCCGTCTTCGGAAGAGCCGTCTTCGGAAGACACGCATGATCCCACTGTCGGCCTGATCCGGTCCGTCCGCGATGTGTGATGTGCCACCCGGTGGAACCATCGTCACGGTCCGCGACGTTTTTCCGAGTGCACGCGCGCGTGGCCGGTTCTGATCATCCACGCGGGTGTGACTGATCACCGGACCCGTCCCCCACGTACTTAGGGGCGCTTTCAAACACCCTCCAAGGGGGTTCCGAGAGAAAGAAGGCGTGCGTGGACCTGCTCGACATCCTGCTGTTGCTGGTCGTCCTGGCCTATGCGGCATCCGGCTACAGGCGGGGACTGGTGGCCGGCTGTGTGTCGCTGGCGGGCTTCGTGGGCGGTGCGGTCGTCGGTGTGTGGATCCTGCCGTGGGTGATGGACCTGGTGCCGCCGGGTACGACGCGCGCGACGGTGACTGCGGTGCTCACGGTGCTGCTCCCGGCGGTGGTGGGGCACGAGCTGGCGGGGCGCCTCGCGCTGAGGCTGCGGCGGGAGCTGGACCGGGGGCCGCTCCGCGTGGCGGACGGGATCGGCGGGGCGGTGGCCAACTCGGTCGCGGTCCTGATCGTGGCGTGGGTGGCCGCGAGCGTCCTGGGCGCCTCCTCGTCGCCGCTGGTCACCTCGGCGATCCGGGACTCGCGGCTGCTCGGCGCGGTGCAGCGGACGATGCCGGACACGACTCCGGCCTGGTTCTCGGAGGCCACGTCCGCGCTGACCCAGGCGGGATTCCCGCAGGTCTTCAACCCGTTCGAGAACGAGTCGACGGCCGAGGTCGCCAGGCCCTCGGGCGACAGCGTCACAGCGGCCGCGACGAGCGCCGCCAAGCTGAGCACGGTCAAGGTCGAGGGCGTCGCGGGCACCCAGGGCCGCGAGGGCAGCGGGTTCGTGTACGCGCGGGAGCACGTGATGACCAACGCCCACGTCGTGGCGGGCATCGACGAGCCGACCGTGCAGATCGGCGGCGTCGGGCGGGCGTACGAGGCGCGGGTGGTGCTCTTCGACCCGCAGAAGGACGTGGCCGTGCTGTACGTGCCAGGTCTCAGGGCGCCCGTGCTGCGGTTCGACGACGAGGCCCGGCGCGGCGACTCGGCGGTCGTCGCGGGCTATCCGCAGGACGGCGACCTGAACCTCCAGGCGGCGACGGTCGCGAACCGGGTCCAGGCGACGGGCCAGAACATCTACAACGACGACACGGTCACCCGCGAGATCTACTCGATCCGCTCCACCGTCCGCCCCGGCAACTCCGGCGGCCCCCTCCTCACCACGGACGGCCGGGTCTACGGCGTGGTCTTCGCCCGCTCCACCTCGGACGCCGAGACGGGCTACGTGCTGACGGCGGCCGAGGTCTCCTCCGACGCCGAGCGCGCGGCGAACGCGACGGCGCCGGTGGACACGGGCGAGCTGGCCGAGTCGTAGGAGCCCCGGCTCAGAGGGAGCGCCCCATCAGCACGTCGTCGACGTACGTCCCGTCGAGCAGGAACTCCTCGGGCAGGATCCCCTCCACCACGAATCCCTCGGCCTCGTAGAGCCCCCGGGCCGGGGTGTTGTGGGCGAGGACGCGCAGGGTGAGGCGGCGGGCACCGTGCCGGCGGGCCTCGCCGACGGCGGCCCGGACCAGCTCCCGCCCGACCCCCCGGCCGCGCGCCTCCTCCGCGACGGCGAGGCCCTGGATCTGGCGGACGTGCCGGTTCGAGGCGGCCGGCGTCGGGAAGCCGAGCAGTACGTATCCCGCCAGGCGGCCACCGAGTTCGGCGACCAGGCAGTCCCCGGGGGTGTGCCGCTCGCCGAAGAACGGCGGGTACGGCGGCTGCGGCCGGGGCACCACGGCGTGCAGGTGCGACCACGCGAGGCGGTCCAGCAGGGCCAGGCCTTCGCCGTCATCGGGCACGGCGGTGCGGACGCGGAGTTCGCGGGGCTCGGACATGGCGTCACCCTACGGTGGGAGCCGTCGCCGTACGCCGGATTTATGGCGCCGACGGGCAGGATGGGCCCATGGAACGCTCACGAATCGCAGTGGCCGGTGCGTCCGGTCTCATCGGCGGCGCCCTGGCGCGGTCCCTGGCCGCGGACGGGCACGAGGTGGTGCGCCTCGTGCGCCGTACGCCCCGGGCGGCGGACGAGGTCCGGTGGGACCCGGAGGGCGGGCGCGCGGACGCGGCCGGGCTCGCCGGGTGCGACGCGGTGGTGAACCTGGCCGGGGCGGGGGTCGGCAACCGCCGCTGGACGGACGCCTACAAGCAGCGGATCCGCGACAGCAGGGTGAGCGGAACGGCGGCGCTCGCCCGGGCCGTCGCCTCGCTGGACGAGAAGGACCGGCCGCGGGTCTTCGTGAACGGCAGCGCCATCGGCTACTACGGCGAGACCGGGGACCGGACCGTCGACGAGAGCGCACCGGCGGGCGAGGGCTTCCTGCCCGAGCTGTGCGTGGAGTGGGAGGCCGCCACCGCACCCGCCCAGGAGGCCGGCGTCCGCACGGTGTTCACCCGGACCGGGCTGGTCGTGTCCCGCAAGGGCGGTGCGTGGGGGCGGCTGTTCCCGCTGTTCCAGGCCGGGCTCGGCGGGCGGATGGGCGACGGGCGGCAGTACTGGTCGTTCGTCGCGCTGCACGACGAGGTCGCCGCGATCCGGCATCTCATCGACACCGACGGCCTGTCCGGGCCGTTCAACCTCACTGCCCCGAACCCCCTGACGAACCGTGAGATCACGGCGGCGATGGGACGCGTGCTGCACCGCCCGACCCTGTTCGCCGTGCCCTCGCCCGTACTGCGGACCGTGCTCGGCGAGATGGCCGGCGATGTGCTCGGCAGCGCCCGGGTGCTGCCGACGCGACTGCTGGAGTCGGGGTTCCGGTTCGCCTTCCCGGACATCGAGGGGGCGATCCGGGCGGCGTTGTGACGGGCCCCGGAGCCCCTACGACCACTTCATGCCCACAAGGTCTCGATATGCGACCGCCGTGCGACCGTGCCCTGTCGATGCGCGACTCCCCCTGACCGGTCACGGCCCTACTCTCGACCAGAACTCGCGTATCCCTGGGGCCTGTTGAGGGCATGACGTCTCCAGCGCCCGCGCAACCTCGAGGAGGGGCACGTGCTTGAGCCCGCTTACCAGGCGGACGTGGTCGTCGTGGGGGCCGGGGCCGCCGGACTCTCGGCCGCGCACCGGCTGACCAGCGCAGGAGTGACCACCATGGTCCTGGAGGCCGCCCACGGGGTCGGCGGCCGCATGGCGACGGAGAAGGTCGACGGCTTCCGGCTCGACAGAATCGGCCAGTTGCTGTCCACGGCGTACCCGGAACTACGGCTGACAGCCGGCCTCGGCGGGCTCGCGCTGCGCCCCTTCACGCCCGGGGTCCTGCTGCACGGCGACGGACGCCACCATCGCGTGAGCGTCCAGTCGGGCACAGGGGGCGCACGAGGCGCACTGCACGCGGTGCGCGCTCTGGCTAGCGCCCCACGGTCGCCGTCCGCGCCCAGGCCGCTCAGGAGGCCGGTGGCGGTGCCCGGCCGGCAGGTCTCGGTGCCCCGGAGCCGGTCCGGTGCCCCGCTCGGCACGGCCGTCGACCAGGCCCGCCTGGGTGCCGCCCTGACCCGGCTGGCGGGCACACCGGCCGAACGGCTGCTGGCCCGCCCGGAGTTGCCCGCCGGTGAGGCGCTGGCGGCCCGCGGGCTGCCCGCCCGGACGATCGACGGCTTCCTGCGTCCGCTGCTCGCCGCTCTGCTGTGCGACCCGGACCTGACGACGTCCAGCCGGTGCGCGGATCTCGCGCTGCGCGCCTTCGCGAGCGGCCGGCTGTGCCTGCCGGAGGGCGGCGCCGAGGCTCTGCCGGAGCTGCTCGCGAGCACCCTGCCGCCGGGCACCGTGCACACCGGCGTGCGCGTCACCTCCGTCTCCACGACCTCGGTGACGACCGCCGAGCACGGCGAGATCCACTGCCGGGCGGTGCTGGTGGCGACGGACGCGAGGGCGGCGGCCGAGCTGCTGCCCGGGTTGCGGGTGCCCGACTTCCACCCGGTGACGGTGGTGCACCACACGACCGACGAGCCGCCGGGGACGGGGGCGTCGCTCTTGCTCGACGCGGACCTGGGTGGGCCGGTCGCGCATACGGCCGTGGTCAGCCGGGTCGATCCGTCCCGCGCTCCGGCGGGGCGGGCGCTGGTGTCCTCGACGGTGCTGGGGCGGCCGCCGGGGGACGTCGACACGGCTGTGCGGATGCATCTGGCCCGGCTGTACGGGGTGTCGACGGCTCGGTGGGAGACGTTGGCCGTGCATCACACGGCACAGGCCGTGCCGGCGATGCGGCCGCCGCACGATCTGCGGCGGCCGGTGCGGTTGATCGCCGGGCTGTATGTGTGTGGTGACCACCGGGATACCAGTACTGTCCAGGGCGCTCTGCACTCTGGACATCGTGCGTCCGCGGCGATCCTGGCGGACCTGGGGGCGGGACGGTCGATACATGCTGCTGATCCGCTGCCGACAGTGCCGCGGGCTGCGTAGGCGGTTTGTCGGGTGCGGGAGCGCCGGGGCTGGTCCGCCCACGCGGCGGAGCCGCACATCGGCACAGCCCCGCGCCCCTGAAGCCCTCACCCCAAGGCCGCTACCTTGTCGCGGTAAGTCCGCACGGGAGCCGCGTCCTTGTACGGCTCCAGTCGCCGCTCGAAGTCCCTCACGTACTCCACCGCCCGTACCGAACGCATGTCCGCCGCCTGGCCCGCCGCCTCCGCGGCCAGTTGGCAGGCCTGGTCGAGTTCGCCGAGGCCGAGGCGGGCGGTGGCGAGGACGACACGGCAGAAGAGGCGGCTGCGGGCGTAGGACGGGGCCCGGAGCTGGAGAGAGCGTTCCGCGTGCTGGGCGGCGGCGCGGAACTGTTGCAGGTCCCGGTGACAGTGCCCGAACTCGTCGGCGAGCTGGGCCTCGTCGAAGAACCTCGCCCAGTGCGGGACCTCGTCCCCGGCCCGGGCCGTCTCCAGGGCGCGCTCGGCGCGGACCAGTGCGGCCGTGCAGGCCCGCACCTCGCCGAGCACGCCGTGCCCGCGCGCCTCGGAGGCGTGCAGCAGCGCCTGGACGACGGGCGGCGCGGAGGTGCCGACGCCCTGCTGTGCCACGCGCGCGAGTTGCACCGCCTCCCGTCCGTGCCCGAGGTAGACGGCCTGCCGGCTCATGGTGACCAGCACGTACGCCCCGTACGCCCGGTCCCCGGCCGCCTGGGCGAGCCGGAGCGCCTGCACGAAGTAGCGCTGGGCGAGTCCGTGCGCGGCGATGTCGTACGACGTCCAGCCCGCGAGCCGGGTCAGGTCGGCGGCGGCGGCGAGCAGCCGGCGGCCGGTCTGCTCGCCGTAGGTGCCGCGCAGCATGGGCTCGCACTCGTGCTCCAGGTAGCGCACGAGGGCCTGGCGGGCGTGACCGCCGCCGTAGGCGTCGTCGAGGGTGCGGAACAGCTCGCCGACCGAGCGCAGGGCGGCGATGTCGCCGGCGGTCACCTTCTGACCGGGTCCGCGTTCGGCCTGCCCGCGCTGGCGGGGCAGGGACGCCACGCCCGGCTCGGCCGAGGGCCGGAGGGCGCGCCCCTGGGCCGGGATGCGGGCGGCGGGCGGCTCACCGCGGGCCACCTTCTCGTCGGCCCGCCCGATCAGCCAGTCCCGGCTCGGCACGACGAGGCCGGCCGGCGTGAAGGCGATCTTGCGCAGCTCGGCGTGGCTGCCGGAGTCCTTGCGCCACAGCCCGCTGACGATGTCGACGGCCTCCTCGGGGGTGGACGCGAACTCCAGCCCCGCGTAAACGGGCGCGCAGGCGTCCAGGCCGAGGTCCTGGGCGGTGAGGCGGCGGCCCAGGCGCCGGGTGAAGACCTCGGCGATCAGCGCGGGCGTGGTCCCCCTGGGCTGCTGGCCGCGCAGCCACCGGGTGACGGATGTCTTGTCGTATCGCAGATCGAGCCCGTGTTCGAGGCCGAGCTGGTCCACGCGACGGGCGAGACCCGCGTTGGAGAACCCCGCTTCTGCGATGAGCGCGGCGAGCTGTCGGTTGGGGGTGCGCTGCGCGGGTCGTTCCGTCATGGTGCGGTGCGGTCTCCTGCCTTCCGGTGTGGGTGATCTGCCGGATTGCCTGTGAGCAGGCCTTATGGCTTGCTGGACGGCGCGAATGTAGCGGAGAGTAAACACCCCATCACACATTTTCCCGGACATTCATCCGATCGTGTGAGGATTGGCCCCAGGACTGACGTGTCCGGGCCGGACGTACAGTGGCTTGGGCGCGATACGTGCCTGACACACCCGTTCGAGGGAGGCGCTTGCCGTGAGTGAGTTGCGGTTCGTCCGCATGGGGTTCGGTGACGAGGCCGTCGAGTACCAGGCGGCGTGGGACGAGCAGCGCCGAGTGCACGCGGCGCGCTTCGCGGACGAGATCCCCGACACCGTACTGCTCCTGGAGCACCCCCCGGTCTACACGGCGGGACGGCGCACGGCGGACAACGAGCGGCCCCTGGACGGCACGCCGGTCATCGACGTGGACCGCGGCGGCAAGATCACCTGGCACGGCCCCGGCCAGCTGGTGGGCTACCCCATCCAGAAGCTCCCGCGCCCGGTGGACGTCGTGGCCCATGTACGCCGCCTCGAAGAGGCCCTGATCCGCACCTGCGCGGAGTTCGGCCTGGAGACCACCCGGGTCGAGGGCCGCAGCGGGGTGTGGGTGCTGGGCGACCCGGTCGGGCAGCGCCCCGCGCTCGGCGGACTGGCCCTGGACTTCGACCCCCGGCTGCACGACGAGGAGTTCGACCCGCGCATGAACGGCCCGGAGTACGCGCCGTCCAACGCGGGTCAGCGCCGGGAGGACCGCAAGATCGGCGCGATCGGCATCCGCGTGGCCAAGGGCGTCACCATGCACGGCTTCGCGCTCAACGTGAACCCGGACAACAAGTGGTTCGACCGGATCATCCCCTGCGGCATCCGCGACGCGGGCGTCGCCTCCCTGGCGAACGAACTGGGCCGCGACGTGACGATCGAGGAGGTCCTGCCGGTCGTCGAGCGCCACCTGAGGGACGTACTGGAGAACGCGGAGCTGAAGCCGCGGGAGATCGAGAAGACGACGGCGGCATAAAGCCGCTCCTGGACGGGCTAGCACCCACACAGGCATTCAAATCAACGGGCGTACCCTTGAGGGCGCCGAAGAATCAATCGCTAGGGAGCCGGTCGTGTCCGCAGTCGCACCCGACGGACGCAAGATGCTGCGCCTGGAGGTCCGCAACAGCCAGACCCCCATCGAGCGCAAGCCCGAGTGGATCAAGACCCGGGCGAAAATGGGCCCCGAGTACACCAAGATGCAGAACCTCGTGAAGAGCGAGGGCCTGCACACGGTCTGCCAGGAAGCCGGCTGCCCCAATATCTACGAGTGCTGGGAGGACCGCGAGGCGACCTTCCTGATCGGCGGCGACCAGTGCACCCGGCGCTGTGACTTCTGCCAGATCGACACCGGCAAGCCCGAGGCGCTGGACCGCGACGAACCCCGCCGCGTCGGCGAGTCCGTGGTCACCATGGACCTGAACTACGCCACGATCACCGGCGTCGCCCGCGACGACCTGGAGGACGGCGGCGCCTGGCTGTACGCGGAGACGGTCCGCCAGATCCACCAGCAGACGGCGGGCCGCGAGGCCGGCCGGACGAAGGTCGAGCTGCTGGCGCCCGACTTCAACGCGGTCCCGGAGCAGCTGGAGGAGGTCTTCTCCTCCCGTCCGGAGGTCTTCGCGCACAACGTCGAGACGGTTCCGCGGATCTTCAAGCGGATCCGCCCCGGCTTCCGCTACGAGCGCTCCCTGAAGGTCATCACCGAGGCCCGCGACTACGGCCTCGTCACCAAGTCGAACCTCATCCTCGGCATGGGCGAGACCCGCGAGGAGGTCAGCGACGCGCTGAAGCAGCTGCACGACGCGGGCTGCGAGCTGGTCACCATCACGCAGTACCTGCGGCCCTCCGTGCGCCACCACCCGGTGGAGCGCTGGGTCAAGCCGCAGGAGTTCGTGGAGCTGAAGGACGAGGCCGAGCAGATCGGCTTCTCCGGTGTGATGTCGGGCCCGCTGGTGCGGTCCTCGTACCGCGCCGGGCGGCTCTACCAGATGGCCATGGAGCAGCGGGACGCGCGCATCGCGGCCCAGGCCGTCTGACGAACCGTCACCGTCCTTCCCGCCAACGGGCGAGACAAGCGTGTGAATTCGCGCACAAGTCGCTACCCGCCGGTAGCGACCGATATGACGCGGTCCTGACCGTCCTCGCAGATGAGGGCACATGTCAGGACCGCGTCCGCGTTCCACCACTTCCCGCCAGGGCTTCATGGGTGTTTGACCGGTCGGTCATGCCCTGGTAACACCAATCAGTGACGCTGGACTCACAGCATGTACACCGCTCCCGAGGGGGGACCTGACCCATGCAGGCCGCGCCCGTTCGCGCCACCGCGATTCCGTCCTTCACCACCGCCCTGCGTGCCGTCGAGACGCTGCTGCTGAGCAGCGGTCAGCGCACCGCCCGCCGCAACGCCTGGACCTCCGTGCTGGAGGACCGCCGTCGCGCCAAGGACCGGGTCGAGGCGCAGCGCGTCCTCGAGCAGTCCGTCGCCCGGTCCCTGTCCGTCCACCCCTGAGGCCCGCCCCCTCCCCCGTGAGCTCCCGCGGACACTGCCGTCGTAGGCGCTTGTGGGGCCACGTAGACTTCGTGGCATGGCGAGGAAGGAACCTGCAGCGGACGCTGCGAATCCCGGGCGACTGAAGCAGATCGCCCTGACCTACAAGATGACCCGCAGGGCCGACAAGAAGATCGGTCTTGTACTCGCGGCAGTCGGAATCGTCACCTTCGGTGTCTTCCTCGCGATCGGTTTCTTGATCGGTCACCCCATCTATGCCGGCATCCTGGGCCTCCTGCTCGCCTTCCTCGCGACGGCGATCGTGTTCGGGCGCCGGGCCGAGCGGGCCGCCTTCGGGCAGATGGAGGGCCAGCCCGGTGCCGCGGCGGCGGTGCTCGACAACATCGGCCGGGGGTGGACGACGACCCCCGCGGTGGCGATGAACCGCAACCAGGACGTGGTGCACCGCGCGGTCGGCAAGGCCGGCATCGTGCTGGTCGCCGAGGGCAACCCGAGCCGGGTGAAGTCGCTGCTCGCCGCCGAGAAGAAGAAGATGAACCGCATCGTCGCGGACGTCCCGGTGCACGACCTGGTCGTGGGCACGGGCGAGGGCCAGGTCGAGCTGAAGAAGCTCCGCACGACCATGCTGAAGCTGCCGCGCGTGCTGACCGGCCCGCAGGTCACCGCCACCAACGACCGGCTGCGCGCCCTGGGCGACCTGATGAGCAACATGCCGTTGCCCAAGGGGCCGATGCCGAAGGGCATGCGGATGCCGAAGGGCGGTGGGCCGAAGGCCCGCTGACCACCCGCGCACCACGTGAAGAAAGGGGCGCCCGGATCACTCCGGGCGCCCCTTCGTTCACGTTCGTTCGTCCTGTCAGATGCGGACCTCGACCGTGCCCGCCAGCCGGTCGTGCAGGCCCCGGCCGTCGCGGTCCCAGATCAGGGCGGGGATCGCGAGGAAGAGCAGGACCGTGCGCAGCGCCGCGCGCCACGGGCTGACGCTGCCGGTGTCCAGGGCGAGCACCCGCAGGCCGAGGAGCCGCTTGCCCGGCGTGAAGCCGACCGTACCGAGCGTGAGCACCATCAGGGCGAACATGATGAGCGGCGCCCAGATCTGGGCCGCTTCGTTGTAGCTCTGGGTGATGAGACCGTATGCGATCAGGAGGCTCAGGCCCCAGTCCACGGCGAGGGCGCCGAGCCGCCGCCCCGGGCGGGCGATCGAGCCGGGTCCCTCCTCGGGCAGACCGAGCTGCTCGCCCCGGTATCCGAAGTCGACACCGGCCTCTTCCGCTGCCGCACGGGGCCCGGAAAGCCACGATCCGAGTGCTTGCCTGTTGTCCACCCGTCCACGGTACTGCGCCCGTAAATGACCAGGGCACGGCGGGGTGCGTCGGGACTACGGTGGAAGGTGAGCCGGTTAACTTGTGCGAAACAAATGAGTCACGCCCGAGAAACCACCCGTCCCTAGGGTCGAGGTCAGCGTGTGCCACCCGCACTGGCCGCACGAACGAACTACCACCCCGGCGGGACGGTCGGGAGTAGGAGGAGCTGGATGTTCCAGAACGCCGACGAGGCCAAGAAGTTCATCGCGGACGAGGACGTCAAGTTCATCGACGTCCGCTTCTGCGACCTCCCGGGCGTGATGCAGCACTTCACGGTGCCTGCTGAGGCGTTCGACGCGGACGAGGAGCTGGCCTTCGACGGCTCGTCCATCCGCGGCTTCCAGGCCATTCACGAGTCCGACATGGCGCTGCGCGCGGACCTGTCGACCGCCCGTGTCGACCCGTTCCGCCGTGACAAGACGCTGAACATCAACTTCTTCATCCACGACCCGATCACGGGCGAGCAGTACTCCCGTGACCCGCGCAACGTGGCGAAGAAGGCCGAGGCCTACCTCGCCTCCACCGGTATCGCCGACACGGCGTACTTCGGTCCCGAGGCCGAGTTCTACGTCTTCGACTCCGTCCGCTTCGCGACCACCGCGAACGAGTCCTTCTACCACATCGACTCCGAGGCCGGCGCCTGGAACACCGGTGCGCTCGAGGACAACCGTGGTTACAAGGTCCGTTACAAGGGCGGCTACTTCCCGGTCCCGCCGGTCGACCACTTCGCCGACCTGCGCGCCGAGATCTCCCTGGAGCTGAACCGGGCCGGCCTTCAGGTCGAGCGCCAGCACCACGAGGTGGGCACCGCCGGCCAGGCCGAGATCAACTACAAGTTCAACACGCTGCTCGCCGCGGCCGACGACCTCCAGCTCTTCAAGTACATCGTGAAGAACGTGGCGTGGAAGAACGGCAAGACGGCGACCTTCATGCCGAAGCCGATCTTCGGTGACAACGGCTCGGGCATGCACGTCCACCAGTCCCTGTGGACGGGCGGCTCCCCGCTGTTCTACGACGAGGCCGGTTACGCGGGCCTGTCGGACACCGCCCGCTACTACATCGGCGGCATCCTCAAGCACGCTCCGTCGCTGCTGGCCTTCACCAACCCGACGGTGAACTCGTACCACCGCCTGGTCCCCGGCTTCGAGGCCCCGGTGAACCTGGTCTACTCGCAGCGCAACCGCTCCGCGGCCATGCGTATCCCGATCACGGGCTCGAACCCGAAGGCCAAGCGCGTCGAGTTCCGCGCGCCCGACTCCTCCGGCAACCCGTACCTGGCGTTCTCGGCGCTGCTGCTCGCGGGCCTGGACGGCATCAAGAACAAGATCGAGCCGGCCGAGCCGATCGACAAGGACCTCTACGAGCTCGCCCCCGAGGAGCACGCGGGCGTCCCGCAGGTCCCGACCTCGCTCCCGGCCGTCCTCGACTCCCTCGAGGCCGACCACGAGTTCCTCCTCCAGGGCGACGTGTTCACGCCGGACCTGATCGAGACGTGGATCGACTACAAGCGCACGAACGAGATCGCGCCGCTGCAGCTGCGTCCGCACCCGCACGAGTTCGAGCTGTACTTCGACGTGTGATCGACGCCTGATCGAGGCACTACGACCGCGCCCCCGTTGTCCGTACGGACAACGGGGGCGCGGTCGTATGTTCTATTCTGCTGGGAGGACCCACACGGGGGTGGAGAGGGAATGCCCCAGCACGAACAGGACGGCCAGGAGCGCGAGTTCGACCTCAGATGGGCGGACAGCGCCGAGCACAAGGAGCCCTCGGCGCGGGCCCGTATGCTCGCCGCGCGCTGGAAGCACAATCCGCCGGGGCCCGTGCCCTTCCGGCCCGAGCCCGACCACAGGTCGTCCGGCCGCCGGTCCCGCTCGTCGTGGATATCGACGGCCGTGGTGCTCGGCTCCGTGGCCGCGGTGATCCTGCTGCTGGGGTACATCAACTTCCGGGCGCCGTACTAGAGCGTGCGGGGCCGATCAGGGCGGCAGCTGTTAGCGTCCGGCCCCGTGGACGACGGTGTGTACGTGGGCAACGCGGGCGAGGACGCTGCGCTGGACCGGGGGTGGCTCCTCGGGCACTTCAAGGACGTCGGCGATCCGCGGCACAGTGAGGCCGTCGAGATCAAGTGGGGTGTCCACCCGGCCGGTGACGAACGGTCGCAGTGGGTGCGGGGTGAGGAACGGACCGCGCTGCTGGTTCTCGTCAGCGGGCGCTTCCGGGTGGAACTCCCCGGTCGCGTTGTCCTGCTGAAGCGGCAGGGGGACTACGTCGTGTGGGGGCGCGGGGTCGATCACTCCTGGTTCGCCGAGGAGGAGTCTGTGGTGCTGACGGTTCGGTGGCCGTCCGTGCCCGGATACGCGGTGGTCAGGGGCGGCTGACGCCTTTGCCCGGTCCGGGGGTGATCGCGACCCGTTCATGGGCGAGGGCAGGTGCACACTGGCAGTGGGACGAGTGCCTGACTGCGGGGTGATGCAGATGCACAGCCGTTTCCGGAGTGACCGGCGGTTGACCACCCGTATGGGGATCACGCTGTTCCTGCTCGGGTTGGTGTACGTGGCGTTCGTCGCCGCGTTGATCGTGCTGCTGAAGTCGTGGGTGCTCGTCGTGGTGGTCGCGGCGGCGGTGCTCGGGGCGCAGTACTGGTTCTCGGACCGGGTCGCGCTGTTCGCGATGCGGGGGCGGGTCGTGGAGCGGGAGGAGTTTCCCGAGCTGCACGGGGTCGTGGACCGGCTCTGTGCCATCGCGGACATGCCCAAGCCGGTGGTGGCCGTGTCCGCTATGGACATGCCGAACGCGTTCGCGACGGGGCGGAATCCCGACCACGCCGTGGTCTGTGTGACGACCGGGCTGCTCAGGCGGCTGGAGCCGGCCGAGCTGGAGGGCGTGCTCGCGCACGAGCTGTCGCATGTGGCGCACAAGGACGTCGCGGTGATCACGGTCGCCTCGTTCCTCGGTGTGCTCGCGGGGCTGATCGTGCGGTTCGCCTTCTACTCGCAGCTGTTCGGCGGGGGCCGCAGGGACCAGAACACGGCGGTGGTCTTCGCCGCGGTGATGGGCGTGTCGGCGGCCGTGTACGCGGTGAGTTTCCTGCTGATCCGGTCCCTGTCCCGGTACCGGGAGCTGGCCGCGGACCGCGCGGCCGCGCAGCTCACCGGCCGGCCCTCGGCGCTGGCCTCCGCCCTGACCAAGGTGTCGGGGGACATCGCCCGGATCCCGACGAAGGACCTGCGCACGGCCCAGGCATTCAACGCCTTCTACTTCACGCCCGCGCTGGGCCGCGAGCCCGGTGTCGCGCGGCTGTTCTCGACCCACCCGAGCCTGGAGCAGCGGCTCGACCAGCTGGGCCGGATCTCCGCCGAGCTGGGCGAGGCGGCACCGGGAGGGGTGTGAGCGGGGCATGGGGCTGCTGGACATACTGCTCGGCCGGACGAAGCCGGTCGCGCCGGATCTCGACCGGCTCTTCGCGCTGCCGTCGGCAGCCGTGACGCTGGAGGCCGCTGCGGGCTTCACCCCGACCGGGCAGGGCGCGGTGTGCTTCGCCACGGTCGAGGGCGCGGCCTTCGAGCAGACCCACCGCGAGGTGCAGGCGCTGCTGGACGCGGACAGCGACCGCGACGGCCCGCCGGTGGAACTGCGGCAGGACGAGTACGGCTACTCCTGGCTGGTCTCGCACCGCGCCCCCGACCAGCTGGCACCGCTCGTCACGGACCTGCACGCCGTGAACAGCCAGATGGAGGTCAACGGGTTCGGCCCTCAACTGCTGTGCTCTCTGGCCGGGTTCCGGGACCGGTCGGGTCGGCGGCTCGGGCTGGTCTACCTCTACAAGCGCGGCACCTTCTACCCGTTCGCGCCCCTGCCGGGAGAACCCCAGCGGCGTGACAACGCGCTGGAGCTCCAGGTGCGGGCGGTGCTCGCCGGCGACCTGCCGATCGAACAGGACCTGGGCCGCTGGTTCCCCCTGTGGGGAGCGCCCGGTCTGTGATCGCCACTGTGTGATCGCCCCTCACGAGGCCCGGCCGCGTGAGGGAATGGCCCCGTGAGCGAGCTGATCACCTTCACCCATCGTGTCGACGGTGAACGACTCAGCGGGCTGTCCGGCGGTACTGCCCCGGGTGAGCCGGCCAGGGCGACCGCCGTACTGCTGCACGGCGCGGGCAACGGCAGCAAGGAGCGGCTGGTGCCGTTGCTGTCGGAGTTCGCCGCGCACGGCTGCCACGCCCTCGCCTTCGACTTCTCCGGGCACGGGGAGAGCACCGGCCTGCTGCGCGAGCTGAGCCTGCGCCGCCGCTTCGAGCAGGTGGTGGCCGGTGCGGGTGACGGCCGATTGTCAGTGGCGTTCGCGATGATGCGGTCGGGTCGGAGGGACGTGACGAACGGAGGCCGGTATGAGCAACGGGGCGCGGCGGTACATCGGGGTGGCGGAGCGGCGTGCACGGCTCGCGCTGCGGCAGCGGCTGGCCGGGCAGGCGCGGGCGGGCACCCCCGAGGAGGTCGCCGGTTCGCTCGTCGCCCTGCACGGCACGGACCCGGCGACGGTGTACCTGGCCGTGGGCGCGCGGCTCGCGGACCCCGCGGCGACGGTGGCGGAGACCGGGCGCGCGCTGTACGAGGACCGTTCCCTGGTGCGGATGCACGGCATGCGGCACACGGTGTTCGTGTTCCCGACGGTCCTGACCGCCGTCGTGCACGCCTCGACCGGCCTGGCGGTCGCCGCCCGGGAGCGGGCCGCGCTGCTCAAGGACATGGCGGCGGCCGGGGCGCCGGACGTGGCCTGGCTGAACGAGGTCGAGGAGTCGGCGCTGGCGGCACTCGCCCGGCGCGGGCAGGCCACGGCCGCCGAACTCGCCCAGGACGAGCCGCGGCTGCGCGAGCAGTTCGTGTACGCGGCCGGCAAGAGCTACGAGGGGCTGCACACGGTCTCGACCCGGCTGCTGAAGGTACTGGGCGTCGAGGGGAAGGTCGTACGCGGTCGGCCGCTCGGCTCCTGGACGTCCAGCCAGTTCCGCTGGGCCATGGCACCCGAGCACCCCGAACCGGACCCGGCGCAGGCGCAGGCGGAGCTGCTGAGACGGTGGCTCGCCGCGTGCGGTCCGGCGACCGAGGCCGATCTGAAGTGGTGGACGGGATGGCGGGTGACGGAGGTCCGCAGGGCGCTGTCCGCGATCGGGGCGCAGCCGGTGTCGCTGGACGAGGGCACGGGCTACGTGACCGACGGCGACCTCGACGAGGTGGCCCCGCCCGGCGAGCCCTGGGCCGCGCTGCTGCCCGCCCTCGACCCGACGGCGATGGGGTGGCAGCAGCGCGACTGGTATCTCGCGCCGGAGCTGCGGCCCCTGCTGTTCGACCGCAGCGGGAACGTCGGGCCGACGGTGTGGTGGAACGGACGCTTGACTCCTCCCCTCCAGGGGATTCCTGGCTCAGGCTGCCTCCTGGAGCACCGCTCCAGGAGGTCTTGCGCCATCAGCACCAGCCGGGTTGAGACCAGCCCGGAGAAGCATCACGCGTGCGGAGTTCTTGTCCCGTGGGGACGCGGCCCCGCACGCGGTGCAGGTGTAGGTGCGCTCACCCAGCGGCAGTGCATGCTTGGCTCTCGTCATGCAGTTGGCGCAGTCCATCGTGGTGTGCGCGGGGTGGACCAGGCGGACGTCCCGCCCGTGCTTGCGGCCCATCTCGAGCAGAGCGGTCTTGGTGGCGCCGATGGCGGCGTCCGCGGCCTTGCTGGCCATCGTGCTCTTGGCGAGGAACCTCGGGCGGAAGTCCTCCACCGCGACGGCGTCGTGGTCGCGGACCACCTTCTTGGCCCACTTACGGCCCGTGTCCTGGCGCTGCCGGGCGACCTTCTTGTACGCCTTGGCCCGCAGCTTCTTCGCCTCGCGGTAGCCCTTCGAGGCGGGCTGGCCCTGCTTCGGCCTGCGACGGGCCATCATCCGGTCGTACCGGGTCAGTTCTTTTCGGGCCTTCCTGCCGTGCCTGGGGTGTGGCAGGTCGTGTGTGTCGGAGGTGGTGGTCGCGGTTTCGTTCACGCCCCAGTCGACACCCAGCACCCGACCGGTGGGCGGCAGCGGCTGCACCTCGGCGGGTACGACGAAGGAGCCGTACCAGTGCCCCAGGCTGTCCTGGTACACACGCACCGAGGACGGCTCAGCCGGCAGCTCCCGCGACCACACCACCCTCACCACGACCCCGCCCGCCAGATGCAGACGGCCGTCCTTCAGGCGGAATCCACGCTGGGTGTAGTTCAGGGTCGGCAGTGCCTCGCGCTTCTTCTTGTGCGTGGGCATCCCCGCCCGGCGCGCCATGGGCAGGCGCTCTTTGATGTCTTTCTGGGCCTTGGCGCGGGAGCGGCCGAAGTCGCGGACGACCTGCTGCTGGACAACCGAGGAGCCCTCTCGCAGCCACGGAATCGTCCGCCGGGCCTCGGTCAGCAGCCGGTCGAGCTGCGCCGGCCCACACGTCAGCTTCTCCCCCGTCGCCTGGTTGTGCAGGTGCGCGGCCTTGGACTTGGCGACACACTCGTTCCACAGCCACCGGCACCGGTCCCACTCCGCCATCAGCGCCACGCGGGCGGTAGAGGACACACGCAGCCGGAAGGTGTAGCGAGCATGCCCCGCCGCCTCCACGGCCGCCCCCACGTGCGTCATCCCGCCCCCTCCCACAACGACAAGGCGTCCCGAATCCTGCAAAGGACCATACGTACGATCACCGCACACACGTCCCCCGATGCCGCAGCAACCACCCCCACCAGCGACAAAAGGCACACGCGTTCGCATCATCATGGAAGCATCGGTCAGCGTTCCGGGCGCTCCGCGCCCGGAACGGGATAGGGCGACGCTCCGCGCCGCAACACCCGGATGCGATTCCTCCCCGGCGTGAACGCCGGGGCATCCTCGCAAGAAACAGGTGATCGGCGGGTGGGCCCAGCGGCCCGACGGGGAGATCGTCTGGCGGATCCTCGACGAGGAGGGCGTGGGCCGGGAGGCGCTCGCGGCGATCGAGAAGGAAGCGGAGCGGCTGAGCGGGTGGGTGGGGGCGACCAGGATCACGCCACGCTTCCGGACGCCGCTGGAGAAGGAGTTGGCGGCGTAGCCAGGAAGGGCGTCGGGTCTCAGCGGCGTCAGGACCGTACGTAGACCCCCGCCCGCGCCGCGGTCGCCGCCGCCTGCGCAGCCTGGTCGGCCATCGACTCGTCGAGACGGCCGCCACTGATCAGCAGGTGATAGTAGAGCGGGGCGGACACGGCACGGACCACCTCGTGCGTGTCGGTGCCCTCGGGTACCTCGCCCCGGTCGACGGCCTGCCGGACACAGGGGGCCCACTCCCTGACGCGGATGTCGTAGAAGCGGTGCAACGCCGCGGCCGTCTTCGTGTCGCCGGTGGCGGCGGCGATCAGCGCCTTGAACAGCGGCCCCTGCCGAGGGTCCGTCAAAGTCCGCTGCACGAGCCTGGCGTTCGCCGTCAGGTCGCCGAGCAGCGAACCGGTCTCGGTGCGCGGCGCCGACTGCTCGGCCATGTCCGCCAGGAGATCCGCGACCAGCCCGGTCACCGTTCCCCAACGGCGGTAGACGGTCGTCTTGCCCACACCGGCACGGCGAGCGATGTCGGCCAGGTCCAGGCCGGTGAACCCCTGCTCGGTCAGGGCGTCCTCGGCCGCCCGCAGCACCGCCTCCCGGACCCGCGCCGTGCGCCCCCCGGGCCGCACGGTCCCCGGCTCGCCCCCATCAGCCATAACGGCACTCCTGTTCCATTAAGCCCTTCCCCCTGTTACTTTAGTAGCCATTAACGAAACAACAGCCCCGTTAACAGTGGGGTCGCTCCCGGAAGGGGACCGAGATGGAATACAGGCGACTGGGCGCGTCGGGGCTCATGGTTCCGGCGCTGAGCTTCGGAGCCGGAACCTTCGGCGGCCGGGGCCCGCTGTTCGGCGCGTGGGGCAGCACCGACGCGCGGGAGGCGCGCCGCCTGGTGGACATCTGCCTGGACGCGGGGATCACGATGTTCGACACCGCGGACGTCTACTCCGCCGGCGCGTCCGAGGAGGTACTCGGCGAGGCGCTCAAGGGCCGCCGGGACGAGGTGATCGTCTCCACCAAGACGAGTCTGCCGATGGGTGACGGACCGGGCGACGCGGGCTCCTCCCGCTCCCGGCTGATCCGTGCCTGCGAGGACGCCCTGCGCAGGCTGGGCACGGACCACCTCGATCTCTTCCAGCTCCACGCCTTCGACGCCGGGACACCGGTGGAGGAGGTGCTGGAGACACTCGACTCGCTGGTGCGGGCGGGCAAGGTGCGTTACACCGGCGTCTCCAACTTCTCCGGCTGGCAGGTGATGAAATCCCTCGCGGCAGCGGAGCGGCACGGCCACCCGCGCCATGTGGCCCACCAGGTGTACTACTCCCTCATCGGCCGCGACTACGAGTGGGAGCTGATGCCGCTCGCCCTCGACCAAGGCCTCGGCGCCATCGTCTGGAGCCCTCTCGGCTGGGGCCGCCTCACCGGCAAGATCCGCCGCGGCACACCGCCCCCGCCCGGCAGCCGGCTGCACCGCACCGCCGACTACGGCCCGCCCGTCACCGACGAGCACCTCCACGGCGTGATCGACGCGCTGGACGAGATCGCCGAGGAGACGGGCAAGGCGGTGCCGCAGATCGCCCTCAACTGGCTGCTCCAGCGGCCGACGGTGTCCTCCGTGCTCATCGGCGCCCGCGACGAGCGGCAGTTGCGCCAGAACCTCGGCGCCGTCGGCTGGAACCTCTCCGCCGAGCAGGTGGCGAGGCTCGACGCGGCGAGCCACCGCCCGGCGCCGTACCCCTACTTCCCCTACGAGCGGCAGGAGGGCTTCGCACGCCTGAACCCGCCGGTGTTCGCGGCACCGGGCCGGGCGGCATGACGAAGCGCCGGGCACCCCGCGGAACAGGGCACCCGGCGCTCGGGTCGGGTCAGGTCAGCGCGCGTACCGCATGAGCGCCCTCACCATGTGGCACGTCGTGTCCGACGGCGGGTGGACGCCGATCAGTTCCGCTGTGTCGCGGATCGTCTCGTTGCGGGCCTGGTTCGGCATGTAGACGCCGGAGTCGAGCAGGGCTATGGCGAGGCGCATCGCCTTGAGGCGGCGGTTGTGCGTGACATACCACTCGCGCGGCCGGCCCGGCGGCAGCGGACGCTTCTCCACGGGCACGTACGGCAGGTCGAGCAGGACGGGGCGCTTCGCGGTGGACTGGGTGGGCAGCGGCTTCGGCTTGAGTGCGGCAGCGGGCACAGGCATCCTCCTGTCGCGGTCAGGGCGGCTCACCGGGGTCCTCGGCGATCCCGGCGCCACCCTCGAACACTGCTTCTATTCTACTGCCCACCACTGACAAAAGGCCCTGGCCACAAGGGCTTTCGGGGGTGCGGTGACACAAGTGGAGAACGGGTTTCGAGTCACCCTTCCCGGCGGCACGGGGGCGTACCGTGGGGCCATGGAGATCTGGATCAACCCGGCCTGTTCCAAGTGCCGCAGTGCCGTGCAGTTGCTCGACGCCGAGGGCGCCGACTACACCGTCCGCCGCTACCTGGAGGACGTGCCCAGCGAGGACGAGATCCGGGACGTGCTGGGCCGGCTCGGGCTGGAGCCCTGGGACATCACCCGCACCCAGGAGGCCGCCGCCAAGGAGCTCGGCGTGAAGGAGTGGGCCCGGGACGCGAGTTCGCGGGAGCGGTGGATCAAGGCCCTGGCGGAGCATCCCAAGCTGATGCAGCGGCCGATCATCACCGCGGACGACGGTACGGCGGTGGTCGCGCGCACCGACGAGGCCGTACGGGACGCCCTCTCCCGTTAGACATCTCCTTTGTGTGACGGACGTTACTTCAGTGACTCCCGTAACCGCTGAGTAACCTCGTTCGGTATCTCGTACATAGCGGCGTACGCTCCCCTACCTCTTTCAGGAGGCGCGCATGTCGCGTAGGAGAACTCTCGGTACGAAGAAGAAGATCGCGCTGCTGGTGAGCGCGGCGACCGTGGCGGGAGGCGGGGCCTTCGTCATGGCGAGCACGTCGAACGCCGCGCAGACCCCCAAGTCGGCGGCGGAGTCGACGGTCTGCCAGGGCCTCGCCACCGCCCTGGGCAACAACCAGAAGTTCATCGCGGACCAGCGGGCCGAGCCGGACGCGCAGTCCGAGGCGCGGATCGCCAACCGCGAGGCGGTCGTCGCGGAGATCCGGCGGAAGCAGGAGGCGTCGGGGTGCGTGGTGGGGGAGTCGGCTCAGGACTCCCAGGCCGCGCAGCCGTCGCAGCCCGCTCAGGGCGGTCAGCAGGCCGGTGGCGCCCAGCCCTCGCAGCCCGCGCAGTCCGCCCCCGCGGACAACCCCGGCGGTGGCGCCGCGGCCTCCGGGCAGCAGGTGTGCAACGGCTCCACCGTCACGCTCTCCGGCGAGGGCGGTGCGCCTGCCGCGTCCAGCAACCAGTTCCCGGCCGGCACGAAGCTGAAGGTCACCAACCTGGACAACGACAAGTCCACGACGGTGGAGGTCACTTCGGTCTCCGGCAGCTGTGTGCTGCTCAACAACGCGGCGTTCGAACAGGTCCGTGAGCCCGGCAAGTTCCTGATCCGCCGGGCCGTGATCGAGAAGGTGGGGTGACGCCTGACGGACGAGGACGAGTGAGTCACTGAGGCATCGCCCCGGCACCCCTCGGCCGGCTCCTCGTACGTGTCAACGGTCCTGCCGCTCCCGGCCAGGAGCAGCAGGACCGGCGCGCTGTGCGGCACGCGGCGCCGGTCACCGGCTTGACGGAGGGAAGCCGGTGACCGGCCCCTCCCCCCCGGGGGGCCAAACACCCTCACACCGTGAGGTACGGCACAACGACACCAGGTAACACGGGGTTCACATTCGAGCAATGGCCGGGAAATCGCCTGTTGACAGGCTGCCGGGCATTGACGCGGCGCCCCAGTGCCGCAGCGCCGCAAGCACCCGCGATACGCGCCCAGACACACCCCCGAAGGATGTGGCCCGTGACCTTCAAGGCTGAGTACATCTGGATCGACGGCACCGAGCCGACGGCCAAGCTGCGTTCCAAGACCAAGATCATCGCGGGCTCCCCCGCCGGTCTCGACGCGCTGCCGATCTGGGGCTTCGACGGGTCCTCCACCAACCAGGCCGAGGGCCACGCCTCGGACTGCGTCCTCAAGCCGGTCTTCACCTGCCCGGACCCGATCCGCGGCGGCGACGACGTACTGGTCCTGTGCGAGGTCCTGAACATCGACCTCACCCCGCACGCCACCAACACGCGTGCCGCGCTGGCCGAGGTCGAGGAGAAGTTCGCGGCGCAGGAGCCGATCTTCGGCATCGAGCAGGAGTACACCTTCTTCAAGGACGGCTACCCGCTCGGCTTCCCCAAGGGCGGCTTCCCGGCCCCGCAGGGCGGCTACTACTGCGGTGTCGGCGCCGACGAGATCTTCGGCCGTGACGTCGTCGAGGCGCACCTGGACAACTGCCTGAAGGCGGGCCTGGGCATCTCCGGCATCAACGCCGAGGTCATGCCCGGCCAGTGGGAGTTCCAGGTCGGCCCGCTCGCCCCGCTGGAGGTCTCCGACCAGCTGTGGGTGGCCCGCTGGCTGCTCTACCGCACCGCCGAGGACTTCGACATCGCCGCGACGCTGGACCCGAAGCCGGTGAAGGGCGACTGGAACGGCGCCGGCGCGCACACCAACTTCTCCACCAAGGCGATGCGCGAGAGCTACGACGCGATCATCACCGCCGCCGAGTCGCTGGGCGAGGGCTCCAAGCCGCTCGACCACGTCAAGAACTACGGCGCCGGCATCGACGACCGCCTGACCGGTCTGCACGAGACCGCCCCGTGGAACGAGTACTCCTACGGCGTCTCCAACCGCGGTGCCTCCGTCCGTATCCCGTGGCAGGTCGAGAAGGACGGCAAGGGCTACATCGAGGACCGCCGTCCGAACGCCAACGTCGACCCGTACGTGGTGACCCGCCTGCTCGTCGACACCTGCTGCTCGGCGCTGGAGAAGGCCGGCCAGGTCTGACCGACACCGTAAGGCTCCGGAGGGGCGCCCACCGTTCGCGGTGGGCGCCCCTCGCGCGTCCAAGCTGTGAGAGGAGGGTCCCGGCACCGGGACCCGGTCTGCTTCAACGGCCCCATGGCCGGTTACCAGAAGCACACCGCGACGGGTCGCCATGACCTCGAGCCCTTCTGGCCGTCCCGTCAGGACCACGACTTCGACCGGGTGTGTTGCCACCGGGCCCCGGCACCGGCTGCGTGCCGTCGACCGGGACGAGGATCGGAGCCTCCCCTGCTCGAGGGGAGTTGAGAGCTTGGGGAAGACCGTCGCGGCCCTGCTGCCGCCCGGTGCCACCTGGCTCCCCGCGCCCCGGCACACGCTGCCCACGCTGCCGGGGCAGCCGCCGATGATCGGCTACCTGGTGCTGGTCCCGGCCGACCAGCAGCCGCCGTTCGCTGCGGCGGCGCCGGACCGGTCGGAGGCGGGTCCGGCCCCGAGCCGCTGATCCGCGTCGACACCGTGCAGCGCACCGCCGAGGTGGCCGGGCGGCCGCTCGACCTCACGTATCTGGAGTTCGAGCTGCTGGCCCACCTGGTGGCGCACCCGGGCCGGGTGCACACCCGCGACCAGCTGGTCGGCACGGTGTGGGGCTACGGGCACGTGGGCGACGGCCGTACGGTCGACGTCCACATCGCCCGCCTGCGCCGCAGGCTGGGGGCCGAGCACCGCGACACGATCCGCACGGTGCGCCGGATCGGCTACAAGTACGTTCCCCCGGTGTCGCCGGCGGGGCACTGAGCCGCCGCGCCCGCCCGTCTGCTGACGGCAGATCCCCGTTCCGTACCGCCGCCCCGGCGGGCAGAGTCGGCGGCATGAGACTTCTGATGCTGGGTGGTACGGAGTTCGCGGGCCGGGCCGTCGTGGAGGCGGCCCTGGGGCGGGGCTGGGAGGTGACCGTCTTCCACCGGGGGCGGCACGAGGCGCCGCCGGGCGTGCGGTCGCTGCTCGGCGACCGCACCGCGCCCGGCGGTCTGGCCGCCCTCGCCGAGGACCAGGGCGAGTGGGACGTCGTCGTCGACACCTGGTCGGCGGCGCCCCGCGCGGTGCGGGACGCGGCGCGGCTGCTGCGGGACCGCGCCCGCCGGTACGTGTACGTGTCGAGCTGCTCGGTGTACGCGTGGGCCCCGCCCGCGGGTTACGGCGAGAACGCGCCCCTGGTGGAGGGCGCGTCCGCGGACGCGGACCAGACCGACTACCCGCGCGACAAGCGGGGCGGCGAACTGGCCGTCCTGGACGCCTTCGGCGAGGACCGGTCGGTGCTCGTACGGGCCGGGCTGCTCCTCGGCCCGTACGAGAACATCGGCCGGCTGCCCTGGTGGCTGGGCCGGATGGCGCGCGGTGGACCGGTGCTGGCTCCGGGCCCGCGCGAACTGCCCCTCCAGTACGTGGACATCCGTGACCTCGCCGAGTGGATCCTGCTCGCGGCCGAGCGGGAGCTGAGCGGGCCGTACAACCTGATGAGCCCGCGGGGGCACACCACGATGGGCGAGTTGCTGGACGCGTGTGTCCGGGTCACCGGCGGCGCCGCCGAACTGCGGTGGGCCGAGCCCGAGGTGATCCTGGAGGCCGGCATCGCGCCCTGGACCGAGCTGCCGGTGTGGGTGCCCCCGGGCAGCGACCTGCACGACGCCCTGCACGGCGCGGACGTCTCCCGGGCGCTCGGGGCGGGGCTGAACTGCCGGCCCGCGGAGGAGACCGTGGCCGGCACCTGGCGGTGGCTCCAGGACGTCGGCGGGGTGGCGCCCCAGCGCCCGGACCGGCCGTGCCCGGGCCTCGACCCGGAGGTGGAGGCGAAGGTACTCGCGGGCACCGAGGGTGTACCTGGCACCACCCCCTGATCCGGGGGCCCGGCCCCGTGACCGCCGCCGCACGCCTCCGCGAGACTGACGACATGACCAACGACACGAAGAACGGCAGAGGTTCGAGGGCGCGGGGCATGGGAGTCGCCGCGCTGCGGGGGCTGGCGCTGGCCCTGGTGACGCTGCCGGGGGCCGTCCTCTGCTTCGTCCTCTCCCTGGTGTCCATCGCGCTCATCCCGATCGGCGTCGGCCTGGTCACGACACCATGGGTGCTGACGGGGGTACGGGCGTTCGCGGACTGGCGGCGGGCCCTCGCGGCCGAGTGGGGCGGGGTACGGATCCCGTCGGCGTACCGGCCGCTGCCGAGGGGCGCCAATCCGTGGACCCGCACCTTCGGGATGCTCGGCGACCCGGCGACCTGGCGGGATCTGAGGTGGCTGCCCGTAGACATGACGGCGGGATTCGTCACCGCACTGCTGCCGGCCGTGCTGCTCTACTATCCGCTGCAGGGGTTCGCGATCGCGGCCGGGCTGTGGCAGCCCTTCGCGGACTCCGCCGCCGGGACGTACTGGTACGGGTTCGTGCCGGTCAGGGATCAGACATCCGCGCTCGGCGCCGGCGCCCTCGCCCTCGTCCTCCTCTTCCTCGCCCACTTCTACACCGCGCGCCTGCTGGACGCCCACTTCCGGCTCACCCGCGCCGTCCTCGGCTCGAACCAGGGCGAACTGGCCGAGCGGGTACGGGTCCTGACCGAGACGCGGCGGGACGCGGTCGACACCTCCGCCGCCGAACTGCGGCGCATCGAACGGGACCTGCACGACGGGGCCCAGGCCCGGCTGGTGGCCGTCGGCATGGACCTCGGCACCATCGAGGCGCTTCTCGACAAGGACCCGGCCAAGGCCAGGGAGCTGATCGGGCAGGCCCGCAAGTCCTCGGTCGAGGCGCTGTCCGAACTGCGCGAGCTGGTGCGCGGCATCCACCCGCCGGTCCTGGCCGAGCGCGGACTGGGCGACGCCGTACGGGCGCTGGCGCTGCGGCTGCCGGTGGTCACCGAGGTGAACGTGGACCTGCCCGGGCGGGCGGAGGCGCCCGTGGAGTCGGCCGCGTACTTCGCCGTGAGCGAGGTGCTCACCAACGCCGTGAAGCACTCCGGCGCCGACCGGATCTGGGTCGACCTGCACCACACCGACGGCCATCTGCGGGCCACCGTCTCCGACAACGGCAAGGGAGGTGCGGTGATCGAGGCCGGTTCCGGGCTGGCCGGGGTAGAGCGGCGACTGGGTACATTCGACGGCGTCCTGGCCGTCAGCAGCCCCGCGGGCGGTCCCACCATGGTCACCATGGAGATCCCTTGCGCGTTGTCCTAGCCGAAGACCTCTTCCTGCTGCGCGACGGACTCGTCCGGCTGCTCCAGGCACACGACTTCGAGATCGCGGCCGCCGTCGAGTCCGGTCCCGAACTGGCCGCCGCGCTGGCCGAGCTGGAACCGGACGTCGCCGTGGTCGACGTACGCCTGCCGCCCACCCACACCGACGAGGGGCTGCAGTGCGCGCTTCAGGCCCGCAGGAGACGGCCCGGGCTGCCGGTGCTGGTGCTCTCCCAGCACGTCGAGCAGTTGTACGCGCGTGAGCTGCTCGCCGACGGCAGCGGCGGCGTCGGATACCTGCTGAAGGACCGGGTGTTCGACGCCGAGCAGTTCGTGGACGCGGTACGGCGGGTCGCCGCCGGTGGTACGGCGATGGACCCGCAGGTCATCCAGCAGTTGCTGGCGCGGCAGGCGGGCGACGGCCGGCCGCTGGCCCGGCTGACGCCCCGGGAGCGGGAGGTGCTGGAGCTGATGGCGCAGGGCCGGTCCAACGCGGCGATCGCCGGGAAACTCGTCGTGACGGAACGGGCGATCGCCAAGCACACCGCGAACATCTTCGCCAAACTGGGACTTGAGGTCTCGGACGACGACAACCGGCGTGTGCTGGCGGTTCTCGCGTATCTCGACCACGGCAGGTGAAACCGGACCGGCTTTTTCACCCATCGTGGAGGATCGGCAACTCCCGGTGCGTAAGGGGCTGTTGAGAACACAGCTCCCTCACGAATCTCGCATCGATTTCCGAGACATCTGAACACCCGTGGGACGGCCTCCGTATGGAAGGGAGCCGCTTCACTCCTGTCGGGCGCCTCGATGCCCCCGAAAAAGGAAGTCAGAGGAGTTCCATGGGACGCAACACAAGAAAACGCCGGACGCCGCTGGCCACCAAGGCCGTAGCCGCATCGGCGGCCCTAGCGCTCGGTGGGGGCGGGCTGATCTGGGCAAACTTCTACGCCTCGGCGCACGAGGAGAACTCGGCGAACCAGACGAAGGCCGCGGGTGCGCAGATCGCCACGATCCAGTGCCCGGACGTCGGACAGAAGCTGACCGACGTGCCGGACGGCGCTCGTCAGGGGGTGGACAAGGAGCTGGCGAACCTCGACAAGCAGATCAGCGAGGCCTACACCCGGCTCGCCTCCACGCGTCAGGCCCAGGCCGGTGACCCGGGCTTCGTCAACAACGCCATCCTCGGCCCGCTGAAGTCCAAGCGAGTCGCGGCGATCGACCGGATCGGCATCAACATCCGTCGGGTGGGCGGCCAGGCCCCGGGCAACCTGGAGCAGCTGGCCGAGTGCAAGGGCATGGCCGCCGACGCGAACACCAACGACGGCAACCCCGGGGGCGGTCAGAACAACGACGGTCAGGGCCAGGGCCAGGACAACGGCGGTCAGGACCAGGGCGGCGACAACGGCCAGGACCAGGGTCAGGGCGGCAACGGCGGTCAGGCCGACAACGGCCCCGCGGCGGGCGACTTCATCAACATCGAGGACGTCCAGCCCAACTCCCGCAACCTGCCGAACGGTCTCGCGGCGAACGGCGACGGCGGTTCCACGGGCTCGTTCACCACGACCTGCGGCACCAACGAGAACGAGAACCGCAACTCGGACAACGTGATCGTGGCGCCCGGCGTCTCCAACGGCGCGCAGCACCAGCACGACTACGTCGGCAACCAGGACAACGACGCGTTCACCAGCGACGAGCAGTTCCTCCAGGCCGACACCAGCTGCCAGAACCAGGGCGACAAGTCGACGTACTACTGGCCGGTCCTCCGTGTCCAGGACGGACAGAACGAAGTCGACGCGAACGCCCCCGGTGGCGGTCAGGACGGCAACGTCGGCACGATCCAGCAAGTCGCCCAGGTCGAGCTGAAGTTCGTCGGCAACAAGAAGAGCGACGTTGTCGCGATGCCGACGGCCCTGCGCATCATCACCGGTGACGCCAAGGCCTTCACCAACGGCCTCAAGAACGCCAACACCTCATGGAGCTGCACCGGCTTCGAGGACCGGCAGGTGACGGACAAGTACCCGATCTGCCCCGAGGGCAGCTCCGTGGTGCGGACGTCCAACTTCCAGAGCTGCTGGGACGGTCAGAACATCGACAGCGCCAACCACCGTGACCACGTGGCCTTCGTCCAGGCGGACGGCAGCTGCCCCCAGGGGTTCCAGGCGATCCCCCAGCTGCAGGCCAAGCTGGTCTACGACATCCCGGCCCCGCAGATCGAGAACGGGCAGGTGCAGAACGCGTACGCGCTCGACGGCTTCCCGGAGCAGCTGCACAAGCCGATCACCGACCACAACGACTTCATCAACTTCTTCGACGAGAACGTGATGAACCAGATGGTCCAGTGCATCAACAACGGCGAGGACTGCCAGTAGTCCGCACGTAAGTGAAAGCCGGCGGTGGGAGGTCCCACCGCCGGCTTCCGCTTGCCCGGGCCGCGCGGTCAGCCGTGGTGGCTGCCACTCTTGTGACCGCCACTGTTGTGGCTGCCACCGGGGTTCATGTGCTCGGAGCCTTCCTCCATGGTTCCGCCGAGGCTGCCCCGGAGCGCCATGACCGTCTTCTCCTCCCCGACGGCGACCCACTTGCGGCCGACCAGGTAGTAGCCGCCGTAGTCCTTCGCCTCGTTCAGCCACTCGCGCTGTCCGCGGTCGGTGGCGAAGGTCGCGAGGACGTACTTCTCCTTGCCCTTCTTGCACAGGGCCTGGCGGATGGTGTCGGCGTCGGTCTGCATGTTCGGCTTGCACTTGGCCTCGGCCGCGATGTGCTCCAGGCTGCCGGTCACCGTCTCCGGCGCTGCGGCCTCGCCCTTGCCGCCGGATCCGCAGCCGGTCAGCGCCAGTATCGCCACCGCGCCGCTCAGCGCGAGCATCGGTCGGGTCACCCTCATCTGTTCCTCCGGTCCTTGTCACGGCACGGTCCGGACGCATGCCGCACGGAGCCCTGGCAAGAGGCTCTCGCCTTCGATACGGCTGCGGCGGGCGCAGCGCTCAAAGTCGGGTGTCACCGCGGGCACGTCCGTGCGACTGTGTCCCGGTGAACCAGGACTGGGAAGATCGCGTGGCCGCCTTGTGGGACCGGTTCGACGACCACGCCGAAACCGAGGAGGACGAGGCCCGCTTCCGTGCCGACGTCGACGCCCTCGTCGCCGAGCTGCCGGAGGGCAGCCCGCACGGGCCGTTCGAGCAGGCCTGCGCCTGGGACTCCACGGGCCACTCGGACAAGGCGGTCCCGCTGTACCGGGAGGCGCTTGAGCTCGGCCTCGCCGACGTCAGCCCCTACAAGGCCCGCCAGGCGAAGATCCAGCTGGCCAGTTCCCTGCGGAACATCGGGCAGGCGGCGGAGGGCGTCAAGCTGCTCGAAGCCGAACTGGACGCCCCGTCCGACGAGCTGGACGATCCCGTGCGGTTCTTCCTCGCCCTGTGTCTGTCGAGCCTCGGCAGGGACCGGGAGGCGCTGTCCCTCGCCCTGGGCGCGCTGGCGCCTCATATGGCCCGTTACCAGCGCTCGGCGGCGTACTACGCCCAGGCGCTCGTGAAGCCCGGGGAGCAGCCGGGGGCGTGACGCCCCGTGGTCAGGTGACCATCCAAGGATTCGCTCGTTCTGCTGAACGTGCAGTCACAGGATGTCGCCCAGCGCCCCGCGCCCCCCTCCCCCGCCGGACCGGTCGTCGATGTCGAGCAGGCCGAGGCGGCACTCGTCGAGCACTATCCGCGGCTCGTGCGGCTCGCCTATCTGGTGCTGCCGCCGGGTCTGGGCCGCAGCAGGCGCGTCCTGACCGCGCACGCCCTCACCCAGCGCGCACTCCCCCGCAACCGCACCCCGGCGCCGGTGATCCCGGCCCAGTCGACGGGCCGGGACGGCGACCCGGGCTACGCCCTGGTCCGTCTCCAGGTGGTGCGGACGGCGCTGGAGGCAGGGCTGCCGCTGAAGCGCAAGGCATGGCCGAAGCGGTCCCAGCTGCCGCCGGTGCTGCCGCAGGTGTGGGGCCTGAAGCTGTTCCCGCGGTCCGGCGGTGCCGACGAACTCGCCCTGGACCAGCGCCTGTCCACCCTGTCAGGACCGGCCCGGGCCGCGTACGCGCTGCGTGGCCTGGAGCGGCTGACGGACGACGGCGTACGCAAGCTGCTCACGGCCGCGGGTGTCGCCGACGCGGACGGTGCGCTGCTGGAGGCCGACGGGATTCCCGCGCAGTACGGGCTGCTCGACTCCCCCGAGTTCGACCCCTGCTCGCTCCAGGCCCGCCCCACCGACCTGATGCGGCGCCGCCAGCACCTGAAGGCCGCGCTGGCCGCCGGGGCGGCCCTGCTGGTGTGCGGGGCGCTGCTGGGGCTGCCCGGCGAGGGCTGGGGCCCCGACGGTGCCGCAGCGCCGCCGTACGCGCGGAACCCGGCCGCCCAGGCCGCCCTGGACCCGGCGAAGCTGACCCGGGTCCCCCCCACCGCGTGGCGCGGCTCGGCGCGCACCGACTTCTCGGTGTGGCCGGCCCGCGGCGACCTCACCGGCGACTCGGCCCTGCTGCGCCGCGCCCTGGCCGTCTGGGCCCGCCCCGGCGAGACGGTCCGGGTCTCCGCGACGCCCGGCACCGCCTCCGGCGGCCCGGCCGGACCGCCCCAGCTGCTGTACGCGGGGACGGTCGACGCGGCGCGCGTGGTGATCCTCTACGACGGTCTGCGCATCGCCCGGTACGCCGAGCCGAAGGAGGGCACGCGGGGCGCCGCCCTCGACTTCGCCCGGGTCGACGGCGCCGGCCGGGCCGAGGCGGGCGCGGTGGTCCTGGGCCGGGCCGACGGCAACGTCCGTTATCTGACCGCCCCTTGGGTGGAGACGGCGGGCGAGCGGGACCTGCTGAAGCCCGGCGCCGACGCGATGGACCTGGCCCTCACCGACGGTGTGACCGCACCACTGGCCAGCCCGGTCCTGCGGACCGGCGCGTGCACGTCCTGGAACGTGCTGCGACTGACCGACGGCACGAAAACGCGGCTGCTGACCGACCTCGGCGAACTGGTCCCGGCCCGGCTCACCGCCGGACGGCCCGGATCGCCGCGCGAGGCGTCCGGCGCCGAGGCGCTGCGCACCTGGGGGCCCTTCGCCTGCTCGCTGGGCACGGTGCGCTCGGCGGGCGTGCGGAGCGTCAACGCCTGGGCGTTCAACGAGCAGCCGCTGCCGGACGCGAGCGGTTCGGCCGCGTGGGTGTGCACCCGGGCCGAGACCTGGCGGGGCGGCGGGGTACGGGTGCTGGCCCAGTTCCACACTCCGGGCGGGACGTACGGGGCGGTGGCCGCGAAAGCCGAGAACGTCCCGGCGTGCGGGGCGCGCGAACCGCACGTGCTGGCCGGAGTGCTGTGGAAGTCGAAGGCGGGCGACTGGTATCTGCTGGCCGCCGGCAGCCGGGAGACCGCGTCGATCCGGGCGACGGGCGGGGTCGGCGGGTCGTCGCAGACCAGTCGGCTGACCGTGCCGGCCGAGCAGGGCGCGCGGGCCGAGCTGAAGGGCACGCTGCGGGACGGGCGTTCGATCCACGGGCTGCGCTGAGCGGCGTTCCGCGCGCCCGCCCGGCGCGCCCGGGATAACATCCCCGAACGATCCGATCCGTTCGCGGCCGGAATCGATCGGTAAGGTGTTCGTATGACTACCGGGGTTCGCCGCAGAATGGGAGTCGAGGAGCGGCGGCAGCAGTTGATCGGCGTCGCCCTCGAACTGTTCAGCCGCCGCTCGCCCGACGAGGTCTCCATCGACGAGATAGCGTCCGCCGCGGGCATCTCACGCCCGTTGGTCTACCACTACTTCCCCGGCAAACTCAGCCTGTACGAGGCCGCGTTGAAGCGGGCCTCGGACGATCTCGCGGCCCGTTTCACGGAGCCGCACGACGGGCCGCTGGGGGCGCGGCTGCTGCGTGTGATGCGCCGCTTCTTCGACTTCGTGGACGAGCACGGCCCCGGTTTCTCCGCCCTCATGCGCGGCGGGCCGGCGGTCGGCTCCTCGACGACCAACGCGCTCATCGACTCCGTACGGCAGGCCGCGTATGTCCAGATCCTTTCGCACCTGGGCGTGACCGATCCGCCCGCGCGGCTGGAACTGGTCGTGCGGTCCTGGATCTCGCTCGCCGAGTCGACGGCACTGATCTGGCTGGACGGGCGGCGCATCCCGCGGGCCGAGCTGGAGGTCCAGCTCGTCCACGCCTTCGCCGCGCTCACCGCCGTCAGCGCCGCCCAGGACGCGGAGATGGCCGCCCTGATGCGCCGCATCGCCCAGGCCGAGCCGGCCGACGGCCCGTTCGCCGACCTGGCCGGCCGCCTGCCGGCGCTGGCGACCTGAAACCGCTCAGCTCTCGAACTTCCGGTAGGACGCGTCCAGGTCACGTACCTCGGCGGAGGCGTGCAGCACGCGCCCGTCAGCGGTCTTCACGTAGGTGCGCAGCAACTCCAGGGTGGCCTCGGTGAGCCGTGCCTTGGTCTCCTCGGTGCGGCCGGGGAGCAGCGCGAAGTGGACGTGCACATGGGCGTGCCCCTCGGTCTCGGGGCCGACCACGACGTCCTCGGTCCGGCGGAACCGGGTCTTGCACCCCGGCTGCTTGGCGGCCGCGATCTCGGTGGTCGCCTCGTGCAGTGCCTTCGCGAACCCGGGCCGGTCGAAGTCGTCCGCGAGGTCGGCGGAATAGTCGACGGTGATCTGCGGCATGAGCACTCCTGTTCTGGGCGGCCAACGGGCTCACCCTAACCGCAGGGCCAGCATCGCGATGTCGTCCTCCCGGTCCCTGCCGAAACAGCCCAGCAGTACGTCGCAGAGGGCGTCGAGGCCGGCCGGGGCGTCGGCGGCGGCCGTGCGGAGCTGCTCCAGGGAGGTTTCGAGGGGGGGTCCCGCGGGTCTCGATGAGGCCGTCGGTGACCATCAGGAGGCGGTCGGCGGGGTCCAGGTGCCGCTCGGTCGGCGCGGGCCGGTCCAGGCCCAGCCCGAGCAGCGGACCGCACGCGTCGACGTAGTCGGCGCCGCCCCCGTCGCGCAGGATCAGCGGCGGAATGTGCCCGGCGTTGGCGATCCGCACCCGCCCGCTGCCGGGGTCGACCAGGGCCAGGCACACGGTGGCCGTGACGTCGGGGTGATACCGCTGGAGCATCCGGTCGAGCCGCCCGGCCAGGACCACCGGGTCGCTCTCGGACACGCAGTAGGCGCGCAGCGCGTGCCGGATCTCGACCATGACGGTGGCCGCGTCCAGCGAGTGCCCGACGACGTCCCCGACGGCGGTGAGCACGCCCTCGCCGGTGCGCAGGGCGGCGTAGAAGTCGCCTCCGATCTCGGTCTGCCGGGAGGCGGGCACGTAGCGGACGACGATGTCGACGCCGGGCAGATGCGGCAGCTTGTGCGGCTGGGGCAGAAAGCTGTGCTGGAGGGTGAGGGCGACGTGCCGCTCCACCCGGTACAGCAGCAGCGGCTCGGCGGCCAGCGCGCAGGCCTGGGCGAGGCGGGCGAGCAGCCCGTCGGCCGCGGGGTCGGTGATCGCGGCGCGCCGTACCGGCGTGGCGAGGCAGACCGTCGTCCGGCCGTCCTGGGCGGTCGCCACGCTCAGGCGGGCGTCCTCCTCGACGCCCGGCCGGAAGATCCCGGCCGGCCACAGCGGCGCGGGGACGACGGTGCTGGTGACGCCCGTGCGGCCCTCCGCGAGCCGGGTGACCAGCCGTGCCGCCGCCTGGTGCGCGCCGCTGTCCGCCGGTGCGGGGCGGCACCGGGCCGTGCCCAGGTACGGCTCATCGTCCGGGCCTGTCACGAACACCGCGGCGGGCGAGTCGGTGAGGTGTGCGGCGCCTTCGGCGGCCGCGGCGGCGAGTTCCCTCGGGCAGCGCGCGGCCTGCACGGTGACGATGGCCTCGGACAGCAGCGTCAGACGCTGCACGACGGTCTCGGCGCCCGTGCTGCGGCGGGCCCCGCGCACGGCGGCCCGTACGACGGCCTGGATCTCCTGCGGCTCGGCGGGCACGGTCAGATAGGCGTCGCCGCCCGCGTCCAGTCCCCGGCACCGGTCGCCGGGCGCGGTCGCGGCGGCGGAGAAGTGCACGACGGGCAGGGCGGCCATGGGCGGCCGGGCCCGGACCCGGCGGCACAGTTCGAAGCCGCTCATGTCCGGCAGGCCCACGTCGACGAGAGCCACGTCGGGCAGGGTGCCGTGCCGCAGCCGGACGTCCAGTTCGACGAGCGCCTCGCCGCCGCTGGCGACCGGCACGACCTGGTGGCCGGCCCGGCTCAGCACCGCGCCCATGGCGTACCGGCTGGCCGCGACGTCGTCCACGACCAGCACGGTGGTGCCGGGGGTCTGCTGCATGCCGTTGCCGTACATCTCGACAGCCCCTCGGGGCGTACGTGGGTGGGGCAGACCGTCGGTCACGGCCTGCCCCACCCAACGTAGTGCGGCTATCCGCCGGCCCGGGTGAAGACGGCGACCGTGCGCCCCGGAACGGCGAACGTGCCCGATTCCGCCGCGTAAGAGGACGACTTGACGGTAGGGTCCGCCCCCGCCGCCTGCACCGGGTGCAGCCGGTAGCCGGTCCCGGCGAGTACGGGGACGCGCTGCTCCTGCCGCTCGGGCGTGGCGTTGAAGACGACGACGAGGTCACCGAGCCGCATGGTGATCACGCCGGGTGTCTCGTCCTTGCCGGACAGCGGGAAGGAGAGCCGGGACTGCACCTGCTCGGCGGTGCCGAGGGAGAAGTCCTGCTCGCTGGTACGGATCCGCAGCAGGTCGCGGTACGCCGCCGAGGCGCCCTCGATCTGCTCGCAGCCCACCCTGACCTGGCCCAACAAGTGCTTGGCGTAGGGCCACTTGGCAGCGTTGTCGGCCGCCATGGGCAGTCCGCGGCCGAAGCCGTTGCCGTCGGCGCAGTTCCAGTGGACGGCGTTGAACCAGTCGCCGCTGTCGTAGGAGTTGCGGTCCAGGGACTTGGAACGCAGCAGGTCGGTGCCCGCCTGGGAGAGGGCCGGGCCCTGCGAGAGGGTGGCCGTCGCCATGGCCAGGACCTGCATACGGGCCCGGTCGGACGCACGCGTCGTGGCGGGCAGCTTGAAGGCGAGTGCGTCGAACAGGGACTCGTTGTCGTGCGCGTCGGCGTAGGCCAGGGCGTCGCCGGGGGCGTCGGCGTAGCCGGCGGGTGAGCCGTTGTAGTCGACCTCGGAGCCCTTGACCTCCTTGCCGCTCGTGTCGGTGAACCGGTAGCCGGCGAGGTTGCCGGACAGCCCGACCTTGATCAGGTCCTGGTAGTGCAGCAGGCGGGCCTTCTGCTCGGCCGGAGTGCCGTTGCTCCCCGAGGAGTTGGGTTCGGTGTAGAGGCCGGACGCGAAGCCCTGCACGCGGGGGTCCTCGTCGAAGGGGCCGCCGCCGCGCACGGCGTCCCGGGCCCGGTCGGAGAAGGTGGCGATGCCGGTGCCGGCCATGTTCTGCTGGGTGGCCTGGACGAACCGGGCATCGTCGGCGACCTCCCCGAAGTTCCAGCCCTCCCCGTACAGGATGATCTTCTTGCCGTCGACGCCGTCCTTCTGAGGGGTGAGCGCGTCGAGGGCCTCGCGGACCGCGAGGATGTTGGCCTTGGGGTGGTGGCCCATGAGGTCGAAGCGGAAGCCGTCGACCTTGTACTGCTTGGCCCAGGTGACGATCGAGTCGACGACCAGCCTGCCCATCATGGCGTTCTCGGTGGCGGTGTTGGCACAGCACGTGCTGTTCGCCACCGAGCCGTCGGCGAGGAGCCGCTGGTAGTAGCCGGGCACGATCCGGTCCAGGACGCTGGTCCTCTCCTGGCCGGCGGCCGCGGTGTGGTTGTAGACGACGTCCATCACGACCCGCAGGCCGTCGTCGTTCAGCGCCTTGACCATCTCGCGGAACTCGACCGTACGGGCCGTGCCGTCCGGGTCGGTGGCGTAGGAGCCCTCGGGGACCGTGTAGTGGTACGGGTCGTAGCCCCAGTTGTAGGCGTCCTTCGCGGCGATCTTCCCGACGCACTCCTGCTGCTTGTCGGAGTCGGCCGGGTAGGAGGCCAGGTCGCAGTCGACGCTCGCCTGGTCGGCCGTGCGCTCCGGGATGGTGGCGATGTCGAAGGCGGGCAGGAGATGGACGTACGAGGTACCCGCCTTGGCCAGCTCGCGCAGGTGCTTGGAGCCGTCGCTCGCCCTGTCGGTGAAGGCGAGGTAGGTGCCGGGGTGCTTCGCCGTCCGGTCCTCGACGGAGAAGTCCCGGATGTGCAGCTCCTGGATCTGGGCGTCCTTCAGCGGTACGGCCTCGGGCTTGGTGTACGTCGACCAGCCGGCGGGCTTGAGAGCCTTGTCGTCCAGGTCGACGACGATGCTGCGCTCGGCGTCCGCGGTGAGGGCGACCGCGTAGGGGTCGGTGACCTCGTTGGTGACGACCTTGCGGACGCTGGGCGCCCAGACCTTCACGACGTACCGGTACGGCTTGTTCTTCCAGGACTTCGGGCCGGTGACGGACCAGACGCCGGTGGTGTCGTCGCGTTTCATCGGCACGGTGGAGTCGCCGATCTCCAGTGCCACGTGCTGCGCGGTCGGTGCCCACACGGACAGCGTGGGGCGGCCCCGGGAGAACGTCGGCCCCAGGTCGGCCTTCGTGGCGTCGTACAGGTCGTCGAGCACGCCGGCGATCTGTACGCCGGTCGCGGCCAGGACGGCGCCGTGGGCGGCTCGCTGCGTGGCGACGACCTGGCCGCGCAGCGCCTCGCGGACCCGGTCGCGGTCGCGCGGGTCGACGGTCCAGGCGGCGTAGTTCTTCAGATGGGGGAACCTCGTCTTCTGGGCATCGGTGAGGGTGGTCCCGGACAGACGGAGCCACCTCTCGTCGTCGCTGGTCAGCGCGCCGTCCTCGACCGCGATCGAGCCGTGCCGGCTGTACACCAACTGGGTGGAGGTGGCGGTCTCGGAGCCGTTCCAGGCGAGGGTGCCCCGGTCGATCCAGACCGCCTTGGACGTGGTCAGGTCGAGCGCGGCCGAGGCGCCCGCCGGCTGCGGGAGCAGGTACTTCTCCTGACCGCTCAACAGCCACACCTCGTGGCCGCTCGCCCGGAGATCGAGCGACTGGTCGGCGGGCAGGTCCTTCTCGTCGCCCTTGTGGAGGATGTAGCTGAGGCTGGTGGCACCGTCGCTGAGCGGTACCTCGAAGACCGCACCATAGGCATCAGTCTTGACCGGCTTGAGGGGGTTCGACCAGTCGGTGGGGTGCGCGGCGCCCGCCCAGACGTGCAGACCCCAGCCCTCGTAGTTCCCGTCGGCGCGGTGGTAGTGCAGGACGGCCTTGGTCCTGTCGGGGGCCGGGTAGTCCGGGCGCTCGGTGGTGACGGCCTCCTTGCCCTGCTCGATCCAGACCTCGCCGGTCCTGGTGACGTCGATCGTGCGGTCGGTGGCGACGTCCTTGCCGCCGTCCTTGTCGACGACGAGGAAGCCGACGGTCGAGGCGCCGGGCTTGAGCTTGACGTAGGCGAAGGCACCGTAGGCGTCGCGGCCGGTGAAGGGGTGGCTGTCGGGCCACTGAGTGGCCTCACCGTCGGCGAGGTCGCCCCAGGCGTACAGGCCCCAGTCGGCGTAGTTCCCGTCGGCGCGCTTGTAGTGGACGATCGCGTGGTCGCGGGAGGAGGCACTGGGCGGCTCCTCGGCGGGCGGGGTGCCGGTGGTGGAGGCGGCCAGGGCGCTCGCGGTGCGGCCGGCCGAGTCGACGACGACGGCCTTGTAGCGCAGGGCCGTGCCGGGCGGTACGTCCTTTGCGATGGTCTGGGTGACCCGGTACGGGGCGTGGTCGGCGGAGCCGAGGGTCTGCCACGTGCCGTTGCCGACCTGGGCGGCGAAGACGACACGGTTGAGCCGGCCGCCGTCGGCGTCGGCGGAGAGCTCCACGGTGCCGGTGGCGCCGGCCGCCGGGGCCTTCAGGGTGATCGTCGGCTCGGTGGCGGGCGCGGCGAGCCTGCCGGCCGCCTTGAGGACGATCGCCGAGCCGGGCGGGACGGTGACGGTGAGCTTCCTGTCGCCGTCGCTCTTGAGGGAGGCGTCGGTGCCGTAAACGCCCTGGAAGGCCATGCGCGCCGACCCGGTCGCGAACGTCGCCGTCTTCGCCTCGTCCGCGTTGTTGACGGCGACGACGTACTCGATGCCGCTCTTGGCGTCGGTGCGGGAGAAGGCGTACACGCCCGGGCCGTCGGCCGCGTACCGCTGCTGCTGGACGCCGTCGGCCAGGGCGGGATGGGCCTTGCGGAGCCCCGCGAGAGCGCTGATCCGGCGGTAGAGCGGTGCTCTCGTGTCGTAGGCGTCCTCGGCGTGGGTGCGGTCGGTGCCGATCCGGTCGTCGTCGAGGTAGTCGGCGGTGCGGGAGGCGAACAGGCTCTGCCGGGCGTCCTTGTCGCCGCCCGCCCCGGCGAAGCCCTGCTCGTCGCCGTAGTAGACGACGGGGTTGCCGCGGCTGAGGAACATCAGCTCGTTGGCGAGCTCGTCCTTGGCGAGGATCTGGGCGTCGGTGGCCTTGGGGTTGTCCTGCTTGAGGAAGTACCCGATCCGGCCCATGTCGTGGTTGCCGAGGAAGGTGACCTGCTCGTACGCGTTCGCCTTGTCGGTCGTGTACTTGTAGTCGTCGCCGAAGACGCTCGCGAGCTTCCGCGCGCTGCCGCCCTGGGAGACGTACTGGCGGGCCGCCTCCTGGAAGGGGAAGTCGAGCGTGGCGTCGAGGCGGCCCCGGGTGACGTACGGGGAGGTGACGTCCGTGTCGGCCGAGTAGACCTCGCCGAACATGAAGAAGTCGTCCCGGCCCTGCTTGGCGGCGTACGCGTCCAGGGCGGTGGCCCACTGCGTCCAGAACTCCATGTCGACGTGCTTCACGGTGTCGATCCGGAAGCCGTCGATGTCGAAGTCCCGCACCCAGCGCTGGTAGATCCTCTCCATGCCCCGCACGACCTCGGGCCGCTCGGTCCACAGGTCGTCGAGGCCGGAGAAGTCGCCGTGGGTGGAGCTCTCACCGGCGAAGGTGGAGTCGCCGCGGTTGTGGTACATCGTCGGGTCGTTGAGCCACGACGGGACCTTGTTCTTCCTGGTCACCACGGGCGTGCGCGGGAAGGAGCCCCGGTCCACCTCGGGGAAGTCCCGCCGCCCGTCCGCGTAGTCGGCGTCGTCGAACGGCTTCCCGTCCTTCGTCAGGTACGGGAACGCTCCCTTGGAGAGGTAGTCGTAGGACTTCTCCTCGTAGTCGACGACGTCCGCCGTGTGGTTGGTGATGACGTCGAAGAAGACCTTCATGCCCTTGTCGTGGGCCTTGTCGATGAGGATCTCCAGGTCCTCGTTGGTCCCGAAGTGCGGGTCGACCTGGGTGAAGTCCGTGATCCAGTAGCCGTGGTAGCCGGCCGAGGCGTTGCTCCCCGTGCCCTGTACGGGCTGGTTCTTGAAGATCGGGGCCATCCAGAGGGCGGTGGTGCCGAGGCCCTTGATGTAGTCGAGCCTCTTGGTCAGGCCCTTGAGGTCGCCGCCCTGGTAGAAGCCCTTGTCGGTGGGGTCGTAGCCGGTGGTGAGGCGGGAGCCGGTCAGTCCGCCCTTGTCGTTGCGCGGGTCGCCATTGGCGAAACGATCCGGCAGGACGAAGTAGAACTGCTCACGGGTGGCGTCGTGGCGGGCGGGCTCGGCGGCGAGCTTCGCGTCGGACGGAGGCGCGGGTGGGGTCGCTGCCCCGGCGGCGAGCGGCTGGACGAGTGCTGCGGCCAGCGCGGTCGCGGTGACCGCAGCGACCCGTCCGGCACGGGAGGTTCGGCGCCTGGACGGCACCGGCCATCTCGGTATCACTGACGTGGACTCCTTGCGATTGCGGCTCTCTCGGGTCCGACCCCGCGCGACCGTATCGCCGCCGAAACGCTTACAGCAAGAGTCTTGAAAGTGTTGGTAAGAAGTTTCAACAGGTGGCGTCGGTCTGTGCCGGCAGACCGAGCCGACGCGCGTCGTGCCCCCTAGCGCTTGATGGTGTAGGTGACGAGCGAGCGGGCCGGTACCGTGGCCTGCAGCGCGCCCCCGGTGACCGGCACGGCCGCCTGCCGGGCCATGCTCTGGGAGCCGTTGGTGACGTACGGGGTCGCCGTGCCGTTGCCGAACCCGATGTTCCGCAGGCTGAACGACACCGGGGTGGCGCCGGTGGCCGCGTTGAGTGCCACGACCGTCAGGGATCCGTCGGTGTTGCGGAACGCCGACAGCCTGAGGTCGCCGTCGGAAGCAGTGGCGCCGATGCGGGTGGCTCCGGGGCGGATGAAGCGGCTGTAGTTCGCCAGCGCCCACAGGCGCTTGGAGACGTGGTAGTTCTCCCCGTCCATCTGGATCAGGCCCCGGGTGGCACCGACCGAGGCGCCGTACCAGTAGATGTAGCCGCTGGTGTTGCCCTTGGTCAGGGCGTCGTGCACGGCGGAGGCGACGGTGAACCCGTCGTAGCCGCTGCCGTCGTCCCAGGCCTCGTTCCAGGTGGTGCCGTTGGGCGACCACTCCGACATCCAGGTCCGCTTCTGCGTCGGCAGCGGGCCGTCGACGGGACTGGCGTAGGTGTGGCCGGCGTGGGTGTCGACGTAGCCCCGGGCCGTGGCGTCGGCCTCGATCGCGCTGGTGTAGGTCTTCTGCTGGTTCCAGCCGAAGGAGTCGCAGCAGACGACCTTGTATCCGCCCGCCCTCGCCACCGGGCCGAAGACCTTGGCGAACTCGGCCGCCTGCGCCGGAGTGAGCCGCATGGAGTCGTACGTGGCCGTGTAGTCGGGCTCGTTGACGAACCCGAGGTCGGTGACGCGGATGCCCTCCTGGGCATAGAACTTGGCGTACTGCACGAGGTAGTTGGCGTACGCCTTGCGCCAGTCGCCGCTCGCGCAGGTGGCCCCGGCCAGACCGCACAGGGTGCCGCCGTTGGCATCCGTGCCGTTGGTCTTCATATAGCCGGGCGCGCTCCAGGCGTCGGCGTAGAACCGGGTCACACCGTACGCCTTGGCCTGCTGGGCGAGCCACACCTGGCCCTTGTCGTTGCGGTCCCAGACGTACTTCGGGGTCGCGTTCGGCCCGCCGGGGTCGGTGGGCTGGATGCCCGAGTCGATGCCGAGACGCAGGATGCTCAGCCCGACGCCGGTGTTCTTGCTGAACAGCAGGTCGAGGATCTCGCGTTGGCGTTCCGGGGGAAGGCCCTGCGAGCCGCGCATGATCTCGGCCCGGCCGAAGTGCTGGGAGATCCCGAAGCCGTCGATGGGCTGGTGCCGGGTGGAGCCGTTCACGGTGGCCGTTGCGGCCACCGTCGTGGGTGAGGCCCCCGCGGTGACCCCAGCGGTCGTCAGCAGCACCGCGAGGGAAGTGACCGTCCACGTTCTGAGTCTGCGCAGCGTGATCCGTCCCGTCATGGGAGCGCTCCCGTGGTATGCGGTCGCCCCCCGGGGATTCCGAGGGGCGATTGTTCGAGATGCTGAACAGCGTTCAGGGAGTTGCCACTGTGGTGGGAACGTAGGGCAGCGTTCCGGAAGCGTCAATCCCTCACGCATCGCTTCGGGGCGCATGTTGCGTCCAGGTACTCCTTCACCAGACCTGCCAGCTCCTTGTAGAACGGCGTGCGGTCGGCGGCCTGGAGAACCTGGGCACAGATGGTCAGTTCGGCCACGCGTGCGGCCGGGGTGCCGAGGATGTGGTCGAAGGTCCGACGGACGCGGGCGGCCGTGGCAGGGGTGTGGAGAGAGTAAAGGTAGAGCTGGGCGGCGTCGAAGCCGACCGGGGCTCGACCCCAGCCTTCCCAGTCGAGGATGGTGAGGTCGGGGCCGCCGAGGTTTGACCAGTGGAAATCGCCGTGGGCGGTGGACCATTCGATCTCTCCGACGTCACAGCCTGTGTATTCGGGGACGGCTCGGCGGATGTACTCCTCGCGTACGGCGATGCGTTCGGTGAGGGCTTCGGCAAGGGAGTCGAGCGCGGTCCGCAACTGCGCCCACCATGCGTCGGGGAGGGCCGGATCATGTTCGAGGACCGGTGAGCGGGAGATGACGGTGGCGTCCGTGTGTTGGTACAGCTCCGCCCGGTACGCCCAGCCTGCGGCCTGCCAGTCGTGGAGGTGGTGGAGGACGGGACGGGGGATCTCGGGAGGAAGTAGCTGCTGGGCGGTCTTCGGGCCGTCCCAGAGTTTCCCGTGCGCCTTGTCGGGGCGCTCGGCGACGACGCGGAGCCAGCCAGTGCCCTGCGCGCTGGTTGCAGCGCCGGAGAGGGTCCGGCCGGCGTAGCCCCAGACGGGTTTCTCGGCGAGGTCGGTCAGGGTGAGGGTTGTGCACGCGTAAGCCCTGGCGGTACGCATGCGCTGGGCGGTGGCGTCGTCAGGCGCCGAGAACATCGACCACCTCGTGCAGGGTCTTGGCCGGGAGCGGAGGTAGCGCGAGGACGCGCTGGGCAGCCTGCCAGTGTTGCGCACGTCCGGCCCCCAGGATGACGTGGTTCACCCCTGGGGTGGACACGGTGACAAGCAGCGCTGCGTCGGCCGGGGTAGTGCCTGGGTCGATGAGTTGGGCGAGTTCGTCGGTGACCATGGCGGGGAGTTCCCCGCCATGCAGAGGCGCGGAGATGAACGTGTTCAGGCCGGCTGCGGTCGCCTCGGCTAGAGGGCCGGTGCCGTCCAGGGCCTGCGCGACCGGTTTGAGCATGACCAGCGAGACGGGGAGCTGGACGGCGGCCAGATGGTGGCCGGGGCCTCCGCAACGGGTGGCGATGTCGAGCAGGTCGGCGACGCTGAACGCGCCCTCGAAGCCGGTCCAGGTGGCGACGCCGTAGCTTCCGATCCGTCCCGCGCGGGCCTCGACTTCGAGAGCGGTGAAGGCGCCGGCGATGGCGTCGTGCGGGCGGGCGGCTCGTTCGGGGTTGTGTACGAAGACGAGGTCCGGCGTACGGCCCAGCTCTGTGGCGTTGCGGCGACTCTGCCAGGCGACGTAGCGGTGGGTGAGGCAGTGACCTGAGGCCGCTTCGGCTGGTGTGAGGACTCCGGCGTCCCTGGCGGCTGTCGCGATGTCGGGGGTGAAGAAGCCGGCCTTCGTCGACACTCGCAGGTCCAGGTTCCCGGCGAGCACGGACTGGAGCTGAGGCTGGGCGCGGCCGTGGTGGTAGTTGGGGGCGGTGTCGATCCAGGTGGCCCCGCAGGCGATCGCGTGGACGGTCGCCTGCGGGATGTTCCGGCACCGGTACGTTCCCAGTGCCAGGTCGGGGCTCATGGCTCGTTCACCGCCGCGACGTCTGCATTGATCAGTTCTGTGATGAGCCCTGCGACCTGTCCGACGGTGAGACCGCTCGTTTCCGCGAGGTGCCCCAGCGACACCAAGGAGCCGTCAAGGAGCGGGGACAGCACAGCGCGTACGGGCGGCGCGAATGTCCACTCTTCGCCGCCGGCTAGGAGCACGACCTGACCCTGATCGTTGTCGGCGAGCTGGGCTCGGGCAGTGGTGAGCCGGACATGCAGGTCGTCGCGGGCCGGTACAACGTCGAGGAACGGCAGTGACGGCATCGGGCGGCCTGGTTCGATGCCGTCTCGCGCCGTGAGGAAGTCTCCGATCGCTCCGTCGTGGAGAGCGTCCGTGACTTCATTGCGGAGGAGTTCGAGGTAGGTGGCCTGTTCCTGCGGCGGGGCGAAGACGGGCAGGTGCGCACGCACGGTTTCCGACGTCCGCAGCCGGTCCGAGAGCCAGCCCAGCAGATCCGCGCCGGTCGTGGTCTGGAGCCCGCACGTCAGGTGCAGGGAGTGGCCCTCGGTGGCCGCAACCGCGTGCCACCAGCCCCGGGGCAGGTACAGCATGTCGCCTGCGCGCAGGACGATTTCTTCGACGGGCCCGTCTGCCGGAGGCTCCGGGGCTTCGGTGTCGCGGTGAAGCGGGTTGATCCGGGTCGGCCCGTACAGACGCCACCGTTTGGCCCCTTCGACTTGGACAACGATGACGTCGTGATCGTCCCAGTGGGTGCCGAAACCCTCCATCACGGTCCAGGAGGCATACACATTGATCTGGACACGGCCCCGGAAAACCCCTTCGAGGGCCTGCGCCAAGCGCTCGGCAGGCTGGTGGAGCTCATCCACAGCATCCAGGACCAACGAGGCACCGTCGTGGAGTTGGCCGTGCAGCCGCGAAGGCTGGATGCGCTGCCACACCACGTTCCTGCGGGTGGGGGCCGCGGCGGCGTAGCGCTGCCACGGGACGAGTTCCCCGTCGCGGTGAAGGCGGAGGCGAGGCGGTTCAAGGCGTCCCCGGCCGATGACGGTGTTGAGGTCATCCCACGTCAGGACGGATGAGAAGTCGGCGACGCTGCGCCAGATGCGGTAAGTGCGGCCGAAGGCCCCGGTGAGGAAGTCCCCACCGAGGCGTTCGACCACCTTCGAGAAGGCGGTCACTTCTGTCGGCTCCGCTCAGTCGTTGGTGTCGGAGACACCGGTCGAGCCACCGTCGGACGGCTGCTCGGCACGGGAGCGGGCGGCTGCGATGGACTTCCGGGAGACGATCAGCCCGTCCTCGGTGGGCTGCATGACGACGTTCTCGGGCATGGTGCATTCCTGTTCTCTCGGCTTCCTCCCGTCCAGCCAGAGCGAGAGGTCTTGAGCGCAGATCCGCTGTGTCGGTTCTCGACAGCGGATCTGGAGCGGCGCCGGCCCACCACGGGGTGGAGACACGAGCGGGCGCCGTACCGCCCGGGGCTGTCCTTCGGTACATCGGGCGGGGTCTCTTGTGGGTGCTACAGGGAGGCCCGCAGGTCCTCCAGGACGCGGATATCCGCCAGCGCCAGGTCGGTTTCCGTGCGGAGCCGTACCAGGTCAGCGGGTGTCAGGCGTAGCGTGCGGACGGTGATCGTGCCCTCGGTGCTGCGGGGTACGGCCAGCTCCACGCACCGCTCGGGATCGGCGACGTCCGCCAGTTCGTCTTCCGGCAGCAGCCGCAAGGTCAGCACGCCGGGACCACCAGCTCCGCCCAGATGGTCTTGCCCCAGCGCATTTCGTCGTAGCCCCAGCGGTGTGACAGCGCATCGACCAATACCAGGCCGCGCCCCGTCTCATCGCCGCCGGTGACCCGATCCATTTTCGGCAGGGCGTGGGATTTGTCGGTGACGCCGATGCGTACGAGATCGTTCGTGACGCGCCGGATGGATACCCGGACCAGACGGCACGAGGTGTGGCGGATCGCGTTGCTCACCAGCTCGGAGACGATCAGCGTGCCCGCATCGGCCAACTCGCCTATGCCCCAGGTGTTCAGCGCGGCCGAGACGAGCCGCCGGGCACGACGGGCCGTCTCGGGCTCGCAGGGAAGGGTTTCGGTGTAGCCGGGCGGTCCGACTGCAGTGGGTCTGGTCATGACGCTCACAGGGTCGTCTCCTCGGGGCTGGGATGTCCCGCCCGCAACGGGGGAATACGGGCGGGACTCTCCCCCACTGCCGCCGAGCGGGAGCCTGGACCTGCCCGGCGACGCCAACGACCGTACGAAGAGCCGGAGTTTCGCCTCAACGAAATTGCGGAGAATTGCGCAACCTCATCCGAGGGAGCCGATCGCCGCGTTGATCAATGCACGGGCGGCGTTGCCGTGGACGGCCATCTTGGTCAGCTCTCCGAACGCCTTGCGGTAGTCGGCGAGTTCACGCGGCTGTACCACGTTGACCTCGGCGGTGAGGGTTTCCACGACGCTGCGTGTGCCGTCATGGAGGTAGAACGCCTCCAGCGGCCACATGGTCCTTTGCGCGGTGAAGGGGATGATGCCCAGGGAGACGGAAGGAAGTGGCATCACGGTGAGCAGATGCCTCAGTTGCCCGGCCATGGTCTCGGCGTCGCCGACGCGGTAGCGCAGGACGCACTCCTCCATGAGCACGATGAACCGGTGTCCGCCTTCGTACAGGAACCGACTCCGGGCGACGCGGGCGGCGACTGCCTCGGAGACGTCGTTGGGGGTCCCCTGGAAGTCGGTGATGGCCTCCATCAGGGCCGTGGCGTAGGCGGGCGTCTGGAAGAAGCCGGGTACGACGTTGGAGACGTACGCGCGGGTGACGCCGGTCTGCGCGTAGAGGTCGTAGAAGTCCTCCTGGGTCTTGCGCATGCCCATCCGATGGCTCCTGCGCCACTCCACGTACATCGAGTCGACGGCGCGGGCCGTGGCGATCAGGTCTTCGGCCTGGTCGGCGGCGTCACAGGCAGTGCACCAGGCGCGGATGTCCACGTCGGTGGGCTGTACCTCACCCTTTTGGATGCGGGTGGTTTTCGCAGGGTGCCAGCCGCACCGGGCGGAGAGTTGCTTCCCGGTGAGGCCGGCGTCCTTGCGAAGGTGCGTCAGGCGTACGGCGAGCGCTTCACGGGCTGCCTGAGCGCTGGACGAAGGGGAGGCGGGCATAGGGTGGGCGGGGGTCAGACGGTGTACTTCTCGTGGTCGACGGCACGCTCCCACACGGCCTCGAACGCGTCGGAGCACAGCTTGACCACGGCGGGATCCTCGCTGAACTCCTTGGGCGGATCCGCCCAGTCACCGTCCCCGGTGAAGATGTTGAACTGCACCAGACGATCGTCGAACAGCCAGAAGTCGGCTCCGGGCAATGCGATGTCCACCGCCCGCCGACGAGGCAGCCAGCGCACCAGCTCACCCGCCTCGATATTCAGCGGGGTGGCGGCGTGCTCCCACCGGATGTAGTCCGTCACGGGTTCCGAGACGATCCGGGCCCGGCGCATCACCACGCCACGGCCAACGGCCTCCCGCACCATGCCCAGCCACCCGGGCCACCACCGCGCCGTCGGATCGAGATCGACATGGCCGGTCCGCTTGAACTGCTCGAACTCCTCGGCCTCGTCACCGACGCCGTACGCGTCGCGCATCTCCAGATGCACCGCGCTGCGGCGCGTACCGGCCAGCAGCTCAGCGAAGCTCGGCACGCCGCTCTGCGACATCGCACGCCTCCCTCAGAATCGGCACCATGCGGGCAGGGATGCGGATCACCGTCTCATGGGCGGGGATTCCCACCGCATGACCGGCAACCCACTCCGTACCGCCGACCAGTGCCTCCAGCGCTTCCTCGGCCTTGATGCCCTGGAGGACCAGGTCAGCCGTCTCCTCTTCCACCCACACCGTCGGCGACCCCTCGCCCCCGGTGTTCGGATCGATCCCGATGAACTGTAGGTCCACGATGCCCTCCCGGATCAAGTCCGTTGCGCGTTCTTGCGTGCGACGCTTCCGAAGGGTGCGACGATCGTCAAGGGCGCGTGGCAGGTCAGAACGACGTTGGCTTGAACCCGCCGACTCTCAACCGCAGAGGCCGCAGGGAGCTCGCACCTTGAGTGCTATGCCGCCGCGCCGACCGCCGGGCGGCAGTCACGGCACCGCGCGGTGGGGTCGTGGGAGCGGAAGGCCCGTTCGCAGCCGTCGCAGGTCTGAAGGGGGACGACCGCGGTGGCGGCGGGCACGGCGGTGGGCCGGTCCGGGGGCAGTGGGGGCGGGAGGAGGACGGTGAGCCGGTGTTCGAGGAAGCGGGCCGGGTGGTGGATCGGCTCGGAGGCCGGAGGAAGGCTCGCGGTGAGCGTGCGGGTGATCTGAGCCGGTGTGGCCGAGCGGGCCAGCCAGGTGTCGACGGCCGGGGCGAGACGGCGAACGTCGTGGGCGGAGAGCAGCAGGCGGGGGTCGGCCAGGCGCAGGCGGGCGAGGAGGTCGGCGGCGGGGCCCTGGGTGGGCGGGGGCGGTGACGGCTTGTCCTGCGGTTGCGCCTTCGGGAGCTCGGCGGCGCCCGCGTCGTCGGCCGGTGGGACGGCAGCCGGAACCGTGCTCTGCGTTTCGCGGGCGTCGCAGCCCGGCCGGTCGTAGAAGACCGTGCGCGTGGCCACCCGGCCTCCGCCGAGGGAGACACGGCGGCGCTCCAGGTATCCGGCGGCTTCGAGTTCGTTGAGCGCCCTGGCGATGGTCGTCTCGCCCTCGCGGAATCGGAGGGCCAGTGCCTTGACGGTGACGGAGACGCCGTCGGGGAGCGACTGGATGTACACGCCGAGCCCGATCGCGACCGCGGAGAGGGCCGGGTGCTGGGCGAGGTGGTTGCCAACGACCGTGAAGCGGTCGGTGTGGCGGTGCCGGATGTGGATGACACCCGAACGTGGGGCTCCCGGCGGGAGCGGAGGGTGCGCGGGCACGGCCGCGTTAGACTGCGGATCAGCCATGGGAAGGGTCTAGCTTCCTGTTTGGTGAGGCCCTCGGTGTGGATGCCAGTCCCGCCGGGGGCCGTCTTCGTTTGCGGTTGTCGTGGCCGACCGTACCTCACCGTCACGACTTTCGGACACCGAGTCACCGGATCGGGTGGCGCCGGGAGTTGGGGACGCGGGTGGGGGCGGGTTTGGTCGGTTTCTCTCCCGTTGCTTTGAAAAGCGGCGCGCATCACCGGGGCGCGGGAAGTCGGGTCCCGGTGGTGAGCTGCGACGGCTGTCAGCCGGTTCTGCGTATACCTCCGATGAACGCCGCCCAGGCGGCGGGAGAGAGGAGCAGAGCCGGGCCTGTGGGGTTCTTGCTATCGCGGACGGGGACGATGCCGGGGATGTCGTCGGCGAACTCCAGGCAGTCGCCGCCACCGCCATCGCTGTACGTGCTCTTGCGCCAAGCGGCGGAGTTCAGGTCAGGTCGGGTGCTGCGCATGTCTCGTACTCCTCCATGGCCCGCCGGATCAAGGCCGCTGACGCCTCAGGCGGCAGGGCTCGGGCGTGGACAAGATCGTAACGATAGGAGTGCCGGGCCACCATGACCCTGTCTTCCACCAACTCGCCCGAGTGTCCAGCCTCCAGGTAGGCCACGTCCGGGGCGTTCTCGAACGACAGGAGGGTGAGCGAGCCGCCCATGGCCGAGTGTGCTCCGGCAGCGAAGGGCAGCACCTGAACCTCGACGTGCGGTGCCGTCGCGGCTTCCAGCACGTAGGCCAGCTGCTCCCGCATGACCGTCGGACCTCCTACGGGTCGCCGGATCACTGACTCGTCGAGCACGACCCAGAGCAGCGGCGGTTGCGGCTTCCGGAGCAGGCTTTGCCGACTGAGCCGGGCCGCCACGTTTTCCTCAATCTCCTCCACGGTGCACCAGGGTTGGCCCTGCCGCAGCACCTCACGCGCGTATGCCTCGGTCTGCAGCAGGCCCGGCACGCTGTGCGCCATGTACTTGTGCATGGCGATCGCCTTGGCCTCGTACTCCACGAACTTCCGCGCCCAGTCCGGGATCGGCGTCCGCTTGATGTGGCCCCACAGGTCGATGAGGTCGCCGTCCGCGCCGAGAATCGTGTCGAGTTTGGCGTTGACGTCTTCGGGCGGGGTCTCCTTGCCCAGTTCGAACTGGGCGATGCGGCTGTGCGCGATGGGGATCTTGTCGCCGAGCTGGCGCTGGGTGAAGCCGGCGCGGATTCGGAGCTTGCGCAGCTTCACGCCGTAGAGGGCGGGGAGCGAGATGGACGGGTCGAGTTCCTTCGGCGCCGGCATGGTTGACCCCCGTTTTCGTTCCAGCGCTCCGAAAACCGTTACCCCTGGTGATCGTAGCTGTACGCACCGATGCTCATGGGTGGAAGTCGTGATCAGCACAAGAGAGGTGCGGCAGACATGGCAACGGCGGAACACTGGACGGGCGGAGCGCGGAACGCACAGATCCGGGACGCGAAGGCGGCGAGGGACGAGCTGGGCGCGGCACTCGCCGAAGTGGGCGTCCTGCTGCCGTCCCTGGGACTGGACACCGTCTCCCTCGCCAGTGACTACCTGCCGCCCCTTGTGGATCTCGGACGCTGCAACCCCGGCACGGCCCGCAAGTTGGCGGCGGCTCTGCGGGAGAACGAGTTGCTCGCCAGGGTCCGGGAGGCGAACCGGCAGAGCGTCAACCGTCTTCGGTAGCCCGCCCGGCACGGCGTGAACACGCGTGCCGGGCAGCGCGTCACGAGGCGGCTCAGCAGTTCGACTTCCCGGCGTGGATCGCCAGGGCCGTGTTCGAGCCCAGGGTGGCCGTGAGCTGCCCGCTGGAGTTCACCGTCACGGTCGTGTTGTTCTGTACGTTGCAGTACGTCCCGGCGGGCAGCGACGTGTGGTACGTACGGCTCAGCGAGCCCGACTCGTGATTGATGGCCACGAAGCCCTTGCTGCCGCGCCCGAACGCGATCGCGTCGCCCCCGTTGTCCCACCAGTTGGTGACGGCCTCACCGCGCGTGGCGTTGCGGAAGGCGACCATGGACTTGATCTCGGGCCAGTTGTGCTGGCACTTCCAGCCGTCCTGCCAACAGGCGTTGACTTGACCGCCGTTGGGCGGACCCGCGTCGTGGTCGCTGAACTCGTAGCCGGAGTTGAGGTCGGGGGCGCCGTAGGGCCAGGCCAGCATGAAGACGTTGGCCAGCGTGTAGTTGGCGCCGTCCTTGTAGTTCAGCGTGCTGCCGTTGCGCTCGGTGTCGTGGTTGTCGACGAAGACACCGGAGACGCCACTGTTCATGTAGCCCCAGCCCTCGCCGTAGTTCCTCAGATAGGCGAGGTTCTCGTTGTTGAAGACGCGCTTGAGGTCATAGGCGTAGCGGAACTCCTGGACGTCACCGTTACCCGTGTACTCGGTGGGCTGGACGGCCTCGCCGCTGCCGTAAATGACCTCCTGCTTCCAGTACACGGAGGGGTTCGTGAGCCGGGACTTGATGTTGGCCAGGTCGGCGGCGTCCATGTGCTTCGCCGCGTCGATGCGGAAGCCGTCGACGCCGAGGGAGAGCAAATCGTTCACGTACTTGGCGATTGCACCACGGACGTAGTCCTCGCCCGTGTCCAGGTCGGCGAGACCCACCAGTTCGCAACGCTGGACGTCCCAGCGGTCCCGGTAGTCGCCGATCCGGGAGGTGCAGTCGTCGAAGTCGGGCGAGGAGTACAGCCCTGGATAGTCGTACTTCGTGTACGACGAGCCGCCGGTGCCGGTGCCGTTGCCCGCCGACATGTGGTTGACCACCGTGTCGACGACGACCTTCACACCGGCCGCGTGGCAGGCGTTCACCATGTTCCGGAAGGCCGCGCGGTCACCGAGCCGGCCGGCGATCTTGTAGCTGACCGGCTGGTACGAGGTCCACCACTGCGGGCCCTGTATGTGCTCGGCGGGCGGGGAGACCTGGACGTATCCGTATCCGGCGGGCCCGAGGGTGTTGCCGCACTCGCGGGCGACGGAGGCGTACTTCCACTCGAAGAGGACGGCAGTGACGTCCTTGGTGCCAGGTGGGGAGGCCTGCACACTGGTCGGGTTCATGACAACCGCAGTCGCGGCGAGCGCGACGGCGGCGGCCAGGTGTCTGCGTGCCATGTGGGGTTTCCTTCTTCGTTGAAGGTTCTTGCTGCAAGGTTCGGAAACCTTGCAGTGACGCAGATGGTAAAGGCCCGCCGCCCGAAAGGGCAGCGGGCCGTGCGAAATTCAACGGAGAATCAGGGAGCGGTCAGGCCGTGGTCCACCACACCGTGGTGTCGGCCGGCACCTTCGCCTCGTCGTCGACCTGGACGATCTCCCCGCTGGCGATCAGCACCCGGCCGTAGGCCGGCATCGCCACCGACTCGCCGGTGGTGTTCGCGACGCACACGAACTCCCCGCGCCGGAACGCCAGCACACCCTCGGGCGCCCGCAGCCACTCCACGGAGGAGCCGGCGCCGAGGTCGGGCCGCTCGCGGCGCACGGCGAGCGCGGCCCGGTACAGCTCCAGGGTCGAGCCGGACTCGCCGGTCTGCGCCTCGACGCTCAGCTCGCCCCAGCCCTCCGGCTGCGGCAGCCAGCTGCCCCCGTCACCGAAGCCGTACGACGACCCGGTCCTGGTCCACGGGATCGGCACCCGGCACCCGTCGCGGAAGCCGTCCTGGCCCGCGCCCCGGAAGTACGCCGGGTCCTGGCGCACCTCGTCGGACAGGTCGACGACGTCCGGAAGGCCCAGCTCCTCGCCCTGGTAGATGTAGGCCGAGCCGGGCAGCGCGAGCATCAGCAGGGTCGCGGCCCGGGCCCTGCGCAGGCCCAGTCCCCGGTCGCCGGCCAGGCGGATCTGGGTGCCGAGGCCTGGCGGGTTGGCGAAGCGGGTGGCGTGCCGGGTCACGTCGTGGTTGGACAGGACCCAGGTGGCGGGGGCGCCGACCGGGCGCATGGCCTCCAGGGTGCGGTCGATGACCTCGCGCATCTCCGCGGCGTCCCAGTGGGTGCTGAGGTACTGGAAGTTGAAGGCCTGGTGCAGCTCGTCCGGACGGACGTAGTGGGCGGTGCGCTCGATGGTGGGCGTCCACGCCTCGGCGACGAAGATGCGCTCCCCCGAATACTCGTCGAGGATCAGCCGCCACTGCCGGTAGATCTCGTGCACTCCGTCCTGGTCGAAGAACGGCATGACGTCGTTGCCCAGCAGCTTCACCTGGTCATGGGATCCAAGGTCGGGCAGCCCCTCCGCCTTCACCAGACCGTGGGCGACATCGATCCGGAAGCCGTCGACGCCCATGTCCAGCCAGAAGCGCAGGATGGAGCGGAACTCGTCGCCGACCGCCGGGTGCTCCCAGTTGAAGTCGGGCTGCTCGGGGGCGAACAGGTGCAGGTACCACTCACCGTCCGGGACCCGTGTCCACGCGGGTCCGCCGAAGATCGACTCCCAGTCGTTGGGCGGCAGTTCGCCGTTCTTCCCCTTGCCTGGGCGGAAGTGGTAGCGGTCCCGCAGGGGGGAGCCCGGGCCCTCCGCGACGGCCCGCTTGAACCACTCGTGCTGGTCGGAGGAATGGTTGGGCACGAGGTCGACGATGATCCTGAGGCCCAGCTCGTGGGCGTCGCGGATCAGCGCGTCGGCGTCCAGGAGGTTGCCGAACATCGGGTCGACGGCCCGGTAGTCCGCGACGTCGTAGCCGGCGTCGGCCTGCGGCGAGGCGTAGAAGGGGCTGAGCCACACGGCGTCCACGCCGAGATCGCGCAGGTACGGCAGGCGGGTGCGGACACCTTCCAGGTCGCCCATGCCGTCGCCGTTGCTGTCGGCGAAACTGCGCGGGTACACCTGGTAGATCACCGCGTCCCGCCACCAGTCGCGACGCTTGGCGACGGCCACTGCGGACGTGGGGGTGGGGGCGGGTGCAGCTGAGTGCTGGCTCATGTCGTCCTTGATGCGTAACAGAGAAGTGGTCATGTGAGGCGTGGGGTGGGTGACGAGGCGGCCGCGGCACAGCGGGGTCGGATGGGCACCGCGGCCGCCTCGGGCTTGTGACGTGGTTCGGCAGCGCCCCGAGGGGCACCGGGTCACCCCTTCGTGCCACCGGCGGTCAGCCCGGTCACCAGGTTCTTCTGCACGAGGTAGAAGAAGATGGCGGCCGGTATGGCGATCAGCACAGCCGTCGCGGCCATCAGGTTCCGCTGCGCGTCGTGCTCGCTCACGAACGTCTGCAGACCGACGGCGAAGGTGTACTTGTCGTCGCTGAGCATGAACGTGGAGGCGAACGCGACCTCCCCGAAGGCGGTGAGGAAGCTGTAGAACGCCGCGACCGCGAGTCCCGGCTTGGCGAGCGGCAGGATCAGCCGCGCGAACGTGCCGAAGGGGGTCAGCCCGTCGACGCGCCCGGCCTCGTCGATCTCGAACGGGATGGTGTCGAAATAGCCTTTCATCAGCCAGGCGCAGTACGGCACGATCGTGGTGCAGTTGACAAGGATGAGTCCAAGGTAGCTGTCGATGAGCCGCAGATCCGAGAGGATCTGGTACATCGGCACGATCAGTACCGCGATCGGGAACATCTGGGTGACCAGCAGCACCCACATCAGCTTCCGGTAGCCGGGGAACCGCATGCGGGAGACCGCGTAGCCGGTGGACGCGGCGACGACGACGCCGATGAGCGTCGTGCCCAGCACCACGACCAGCGTGCTCGTGAGCCAGTCGAAGAAGCTCGTGTCCTTGAGGACGAACGCGTAGTTGTCGAACGTCATCTTGCCCCAGATGCGCCCGGGGTGGAGGTAGTCGTCCTGGTCCGGGCCGAGGGACAGGAAGAGCAGCCAGGCGATCGGGAAGAGCGCGGCCAGGCTCGCGCCGATCAGGATGGCGTGCGAGACGAGGGAGGTCGCGCGGCTGTGCTCGCCGCGGCGGCGGGTCCTGCGGGGTGCTGCGGCGGGGCGCCGCCCGGTGTCCGCGGTGGAGGTCTCGACGGTGGTCGTACTCATTTCGGACTCCTGCCTCAGATCGCGAGCTGCTGCTCGTTGCGGTTCAGCCAGCGGCGGTAGAAGGAGGTGAAGACGATCAGGATGGACAGGAGCAGGATTCCGTAGGCGGCGGACTGGGCGTAGTCGCGCGGCTGCTGTCCGAAGCCCAGGTGGTAGGCCCAGGTCACGAGGATCTGGGCGTCCGGGGCGGTGTTGCCGAACAGCAGGAAGATGATGGCGAACTGGTTGAAGGTCCAGATCACGCCGAGGAGGACGACCGTGGTGCTGACGGACCTCAGACCGGGCAGGGTGACGTACCGGAACCGCTGCCAGGCGTTGGCGCCGTCCATCTCGGACGCCTCGTAGAGGCTCGCGTCGATCGACTGGAGTCCGCCGAGCAGCGAGACCATCATGAACGGCACCCCGCACCAGGTGTTGACCATGATCGCGGAGAACCGCTGCCAGAAGGTGTCCTCCAGCCACGAGGGCGTCGGCAGGTGCAGGAAGTCCAGGCCGGAGTTGATGATGCCGCCGTCGGCGAGCATGAACCGCCAGCCGAACACGGTGACGAAGGTCGGCACGGCCCAGGGCAGCACCAGGATCATCCGGTAGAGGGTGCGCCCGCGCAGCTTCTGGTTGAGCAGCAGGGCGAGCCCGAGGCCGATGCCGTAGTGCAGGGTGACGCAGGCCGCCGTCCAGAAGACCGTCCACAGGAAGTGCGACCAGAAGCGGTCGTAGGCCGTCGGGCCCCACAGGATGTCGGCGTAGTTGTCCAGGCCGATGAACTTGTAGGTGGCGTCGATCTCGTTGACGCCGATCGTGCGGGCGGTGTTCAGGCTGGTGGCGTCGGTGAACGTGAGGTACAGGCCGTACGCCAGCGGGTACAGCACGAGGACGCCGAGGACGATCGCCACCGGGGCGGTCATCGCGTAGGCGTACCAGTGCTTGTGGAAGCCGTTCTTCAGCCGCCGGCCCGGCCCGGGGCGCGGTTCCCGCTCACCGCGCCGCTTGCCGGTCGCTCGGTCGATGACGACGGTCATGGTTCGACACCTTCTGGAAGTTCACGGAGGTCAAGGGGAGCTGCCCGGGCGCAGGCGTGGACCGGTGGCCGCCGGACCCCCTCCCCCATGACCGGGGGATCCGGCGGTCACGCGGCGGTCACTTGGAGAAGTCCGGCACCAGCTTGGCGATGGCGGTCTCGGCGTCGCCGAGGCCCTTGTCCAGGGACTCCTTGCCGCCCGCGATCTCGATCAGCTCGTCGTCGAGCGGGCCCCACAGCGAGCTGTACTCGGGCAGTGCCGGGCGCGGCTGGGCGGAGGACAGCACGCCCTGGTAGCCGGCGATGCCGGGGTCGGCCTTGATCTCGGCGGTGTAGGCGTCCTCGCGCGTGGGGAGCGTGGAGTTCTTCAGCGCGATGGTCTCCTGGGCCTTCGCCGACGTCATGAAGTTGACGAACTTCAGCGAGGCCTTCTGGTGGGCCGCGTCGGAGCCGGCGTAGACGGAGAGGTTGTGGCCGCCGGTCGGGGCGCCCGCCTTGCCGGTGGAGCCGGCCGGGACGGTGGCGATGCCGAGGTTGTTCTTGTCCTTGAAGGCAGAGCCCTTGTAGAAGTTCGTGATCTCCCAGGGGCCCTGGATGATCGAGGCGACCTTGCCGCTGACGAACGCCTCCTGGATGTGGGCGTAGGCGTCCGCGGTGGTGTCCGCCTTGTGCAGGCCCTTGCCGCTGAAGAGGCTCTGCCAGGTGCCGTAGGCCTTCTTGGCGGCGGGCGAGGTGACGGTGATCTTCTTGGCGTCGACGTCGACGGTGTCGGTGCCCTCGCCGTAGAGGAAGGTCTGGGCGTAGTAGCCCTGGGTGGAGCCCCAGTAGCCGTCGGCGCCGGTCTTGTCCTTGATCGTGGCGGCGGCCTTCTTCAGGTCGTCCCAGGTCTTGGGGGCTTCGACGCCGGCCTTCTCGAACAGTTCCTTGTTGTAGACGAGGGCGAGGGTGTCCGTGGTGAACGGGACGCCGTAGGTCTTGCCGTCGTACTTGGCCTGCTCGATCAGGCTGGGCTGGAACTTGTCCTGCTCGGCGAGGGCCTCGGTGCCGTCCAGCGGGAGGAAGAAGCCCTTCTTGGCGAAGGCCGGGGTCCAGCCGACCTCGGAGCGCAGCACGTCGGGGGCGCCCTTGGAGCCGGCGGCGGTGTCGAACTTGTTCTGCGCCTGGTCGAAGGGGACGTTGACGTAGTTGACCTTGATGTCCTTGTTGGCGGCCTCGAACTCCTTGACCAGGGCCTGGTACGCCGGCGCCTCGTTGGTGGCGTTGGAGGTGTCCCACCAGGTGATGGTGACCGGGCCGTCGGCCTCGTCGCCGCTGTCGCTCCCGCCGCACGCCGTCGCCGCCAGGGCGAGGGACGCCACCAGCGCGGTGGCCGCTATGCCACGCCGCATGAGTTCTCCTTGAGGGTGAAAGCCCGTTTCGTGCTGCCGACTGCGCCGTTGGCCGCCGGGCGTCGGTGAGATTAGCCGCGCTGGAAGGAGTTGCGAAAGACCTTGCAGCAAAATGATGCAAGAGGTGCGGATGGTTATCCCGCCGTGACCTCCCCCGACCCTGGTGGAACGGGGATGACCGGCTGATCGGCGGGGAGTCGGACAGTTGTGCAAGACTCTGCAAGCACTTGCCATCCGTTGCCGCCGGGGGAATCATCCGTTGCGGATCGGCGCCGACCACGACTTCGAGGGACCGCGATGACCAAGCCACCCGCAGCGGGCCGTCCGCCGGCCCGCACCAGGCGTCCCGTCGGTGTGCAAGCGGAACCCCGGCCGCTACAGTCCAGTGCTGTGACCACACGGCTTGCGGACATCGCTGCGCAGGCGGGGGTGAGCGAAGCGACCGTCAGCCGCGTCCTCAACGGGAAGCCGGGCGTCGCCGCCACCACCCGCGAGTCCGTGCTGGCCGCCCTCGACGTGCTGGGCTACGAACGCCCCGTGCGGCTGCGGCAGCGCAGCGAGGGCCTGGTCGGTCTGATCACCCCGGAGCTGGAGAACCCGATCTTCCCGGCCCTGGCCCAGGTCATCGGCCAGGCGCTGACCCGGCAGGGCTACACGCCCGTGCTGGCCACCCAGACGCCGGGCGGCTCCACCGAGGACGAGCTCACGGAGATGCTCGTCGACCGGGGGGTCGCCGGCATCATCTACGTCTCCGGGCTGCACGCGGACACCACCGCCGACATGCAGCGCTACGACCGGCTGCGCGCGCAGGGCGTGCCGTACGTGCTGGTCGACGGCTTCTCGCCGAAGGTGCAGGCGCCGTTCATCTCCCCCGACGACCGCGCGGCGATGAACCTGGCGGTGACGCACCTGGTGTCCCTCGGGCACACGCGGATCGGTCTGGCCCTGGGGCCCAAGCGGTTCGTGCCCGTGCAGCGCAAGATCGAGGGGTTCGTGCGCACCATGCAGGACCAGTTGAGCCTGCGCGCCGAGACCGTCGAGACGGAGCTGGTGCAGCACTCCCTCTACACCCTGGAGGGCGGGCAGGCCGCGGCCGCGGCGCTGATCGAGCGGAACTGCACGGCCGTGGTGTGTGCCAGCGACATGATGGCGCTGGGCGCGATCAGGGCGGCGCGGCAGCGCGGCCTGGAGGTTCCGACGGACATCTCCGTGGTCGGCTTCGACGACTCTCCGTTGATCGCCTTCACCGACCCGCCGCTGACCACGATCCGCAAGCCGGTCCCGGCGATGGGCCAGGCGGCGGTGCGCACGCTGCTGGAGGAGATCGGCGGGACTCCGGCCCCCCACAGCGAGTTCGTGTTCATGCCGGAACTGGTGGTGCGCGGTTCGACCGCTTCGGCACCCGGGGACCGCGCTCGCCCCTGAGGTTCACGGCTGGTTTTCGCCCTAGAACATGCGGCCCGCACCAAGGCGGAGGATGATCGGGGAGACAGGGCTTTTCTGGCAGACTTTGTGCCTATGGGTGACTCGACCGTGACGACGCTGGACGGCCGGAAAGCGGCCGTTCCGGACCCGGTCGCGGCCGATCCGGGACAGGGCCTCCTCCCCCGGCTGCGCACCCCCCGCCGGCCCCGGTTCTGGTTCGAGATCCTGCTGATCGCGATGAGCTACTGGACGTACTCGCTCGTCCGGAACGCCGTGCCCGAGCAGAAGGCCGAGGCGCTGCGCAACGCCGACTGGATCTGGCAGGCCGAGCACCGGCTGGGCATCGCCATCGAGGACTCGGTCAATCACGCCGTGAACTCGGTGACTTGGCTGATCATCGGCATGAACTACTACTACGCGACGCTGCACTTCTTGGTGACGCTGGGTGTGCTGGTGTGGCTGTACCGTCGCCACCCCGGCCGGTACGCGGCGACCCGCCTGGTGCTGTTCGCGACGACCGCCGTCGCCCTGGCCGGTTACTACCTGTATCCGCTGGCGCCCCCACGGCTGATGAACGGCGGCGACTTCGTCGACACCGTCATGGTCCACCAGACCTGGGGGTCGATGGCGTCCGGCGACCTGAAACACATGTCCAACCAGTACGCCGCGATGCCCTCCATGCACATCGGCTGGTCCGTGTGGTGCGGCCTGACGATCTTCGTCCTGGCGACGATCCCCTGGGTGCGGGTGCTGGGTCTGCTGTACCCGGCGCTGACGCTGGTCGTCATCGTCGCCACGGCCAACCATTTCTGGCTGGATGCGGTCGGTGGCATGCTCTGCCTGGGCTTCGGGTTCGCGGTGGCCGGGGTCTGGTACGGGAGGCAGCCGTACACGCTGCCGCAGGTGGTACCGGCCAGACTGTGACCCGGGCGGCGGCGCCGCCGGTCAGCCCGGCGCGTGCCCGACGCCGCGCCCCTGGGTGTGCGGGCCGTGGCAACCACGGCGCGGGCGTCGTAGGGGCCGTGTGCGCCGGCCGCGGTGAGAGCCGGGCCGGTCGCGTGGGCGGAGTGGCCGTCGTAGATCATGCGGGAGGTCTGCGAGGACTTCGAGGCCGAGCTGAAGCAGTTCAACGGCGAACACGGTCACGTGCACCTGCTGGTGCGCTGCGGGACGGCGCGCTGCACAAGATCAGACGCACGGCCGACCGTTAGGGCCCTTCTGACGGATCAGAAGGGCCCTAACGGTCGGCCACTCCGTAGAACAGCTCGTCCACCACGGCCCGGGCCCGGCGCGCCGTCCGCCGGTACGCGTCGAGCATGTCGCCGGCATGGCCGGGGCCGTACCCCAGGTAGCGTCCCACGGCGGCGAGTTCACGGGGCTCCGTGGGGAACGTGTCACCGGCCCGGCCGCGCACCAGCATGACCGCGTTGCGGACGCGGGTCGCGAGGACCCAGGCCTCGTCCAGGATGGCCGCGTCCTCGTCCCCGATGAGACCGGCCGTACGGGCGGCGGCCAGGGCCTCGCGCGTGCGGGTCGTGCGCAGGCCCGGCTCGGCCGCGCCGTGCCGCAGTTGCAGCAGCTGCACCGTCCACTCCACGTCCGACAGACCGCCCGGGCCCAGCTTGGCGTGCAGCTTGGGGTCGGCGCCCCGCGGCAGCCGCTCGGACTCCATACGGGCCTTCAGCCGCCGGATCTCGCGGACGGCCTCGTCGGCGAGCCCGTCGGCCGGGTAGCGCAGCGGGTCGATCAGCTCGATGAAGCGGCGGCCCAGGTCCTCGTCCCCGGCGACGGGTTCGGCCCGCAGCAGCGCGTGCGACTCCCAGGTCAGGGACCACCGGCGGTAGTAGGCCGCGTACGAGGTGAGGGTCCGCACGAGCGGGCCGGACTTGCCCTCCGGGCGCAGGTCGGCGTCGATGAGGAGGGGCGGGTCGGCGCTGGGGATCTGGAGCAGCCGGCGCATCTCGGAGACGACCTTGTTGGCGGCCTGCCCGGCCTCCCGCTCGTCGACGCCGTCGCGCGGCTCGTGCACGAACAGCACGTCCGCGTCGGAGCCGTAGCCCAGCTCATGGCCGCCGAACCGGCCCATGGCGATGATCGCGAACCGGGTGGGCAGGCTGTCCCCCCACCCTCCCCCACTCTCGACTTCGCTCGAGCGGGGGGACCCCCATCGCACGACCGCGCGGAGCGTGCCGGCGAGGGTCGCGGCCGTCAGGTCCGACACCGCGCCGCCGACCCGGTCCACCAGGGCGCCCTGGTCGGGCTCGGCGGCCTGCTCCTCGGTGCCGTAGGAGCCGACGATGTCGGCGGCGGCCGTACGGAACAGCTCACGGCGGCGCACCCCACGGGCGGCCGTGACCGCCTGAGCGGCCCCGTCGGCCCGGTTCACCGCGGCGAGTATCTCCTGCTCCAGGTGGGCGCGGGAGCGCGGCTCCAGGCCGCCGCCGTCCCCGTCACCGAGCAGCGCCACCGCCTCCGGGGCGCGCATCAGCAGGTCGGGCGCGAGCCGGCCGGCGGACAGCACGCGGGCGAGGTTCTGCGCGGCGGCGCCCTCGTCCCGCAGCAGCCGCAGGTACCAGGGCGTCTTGCCGAGCGCGTCCGACACCTTGCGGAAGTTGAGCAGACCCGCGTCCGGGTCGGCCGAGTCGGCGAACCAGCCCAGCATGACGGGCAGCAGGGTGCGCTGGATGGCGGCCTTGCGGGTGACGCCGGACGCCAGTGCCTCCAGGTGGCGCAGGGCGGAGGCCGGGTCGGCGTAACCGAGGGCGACCATCCGCTCCCGGGCCGCCTCGGGGCTCAGCCGGGCCTCGCCGGTGGCGAGTTGGGCGACCGCGTCGAGCAGTGGCCGGTAGAACAGCTTCTCGTGCAGGCGCCGTACGACGGTGGCGTGCCGCTTCCACTCGCGGAGCAGCTCGGCGATCGGGTCGGTGCGCAGGCCCAGGGAACGGCCGATGCGGCGCAGCTCGGCCTCGTCCTCGGGCACGAGATGGGTGCGCCGCAGCCGGAACAGCTGGATCCGGTGCTCCATGGAGCGCAGGAAGCGGTAGGCCTCGTCGAGCTGGGCGGCGTCGGTCCGGCCGACGTACCCGCCGGCGGCGAGGGCCTTCAGCGCGTCGAGGGTGGTGCCGCTGCGCAGCGAGGTGTCGGCCCGGCCGTGCACAAGCTGGAGCAGCTGCACGGCGAACTCGACGTCCCTGAGTCCGCCCGGGCCCAGCTTCAGCTGGCGGTCGACCTCCGCGACGGGGATGTTCTCCACGACCCGGCGGCGCATCTTCTGCACGTCGGGGACGAAGTTCTCGCGCTCGGCGGCCTTCCACACCAGCGGCTGGACGGCGGCGACGTACTCCTCGCCGAGGTCGAGGTCGCCGGCCACCGGGCGGGCCTTGAGCAGCGCCTGGAACTCCCAGGTCTTGGCCCAGCGCTGGTAGTAGGCGAGGTGGCTGGAGAGTGTCCGCACGAGCGGACCGTTTCTTCCCTCGGGCCGGAGGTTGGCGTCCACGGGCCAGATGGACCCCTCGACCGTCGTCTCCGAGCAGATCCGCATCATGTGCGAGGCGAGCCGGGTCGCGGCGCGGATGGCCTTGGTCTCGTCGGCGCCCTCGACGGCCTCCCCGACGAAGATGACGTCCACGTCGGAGACGTAGTTCAGCTCGTGGCCGCCGCACTTGCCCATCGCGACGACCGCGAGCCGGCACAGGGCGGCGTCCTCGGGCGCGGCGGCCCCGGCGAGGCCGAGGGCGGCGCGCAGGGTGGCGGTGGCCAGGTCGGCGAGCTCGGCGGCGGACTCGGCGACACCGGTGGTGCCGCACACGTCCCGGGCGGCGATGGACAGCAGGCAGCGCCGGTAGGCGACGCGCAGGGAGACGGGATCGGTGGCCTGCGCGAGACCGGCCTCGAACTCCTCCACCCCGGGGTGCAGGTCGTGCGCCTCGTACATGACGAGCGCCTGCCAGTCGTCCGGGTGCCGGGTGAGGTGGTCGGCGAGGGCGGTGGAGGCGCCGAGCACACCGAGCAGCCGGTCGCGCAGCGGCTTGGACGAGATCAGCGTGTCGAGCAGTTCCCGGCGGGCACCGGGCTCCGCCTGGGCCTCCAGCAGCCGGACCAGCCCGAGCAGCGCGAGATCGGGGTCGGCGGTGGCGCCCAGCGCGTCCAGCAGCACCGGGTCGTCGCGCAGGGGCGCGAGTTCGGGGCTGTCCAGGAGCCGCTCGGCGGCGGAGGCGTCGGTGAAGCCGTGCCGCAGCAGCCGCGTGAAGGTACTGCTCCTGCGCCCCGGCACCGCCGTCATCCGGACCTCCCTCACTCTTCCTCGGACTTGCATCGGACTTGCATCGGATCAAGGTCGTACGGCTTTGAGCCTAACCGCAGAGCCCGGGGGAAGCGCCGATGAGTTCGGTGCGCGGACGGGGTCTGCACCTGTGAAGCCACAAGGCCGGGAGAAGCGAAGCCACAGGCCGGGAGGACGCTCATGACCACCTTGCACCCCGAGACCCGTCTCGATCCGCGCTACAGCGACGAGACGGCCACCGCGACCGACTGGCAGGAGGCCGAGGCGCGGCTCGCGGCCGCCGAACTGTTCTGGATCACGACGGTACGACCCGACGGCCGTCCGCACGTGACCCCGCTGCCGGCGGTCTGGTCGGACGGCGCCCTGCACTTCTGCACGGGCCCGGAGGAGCGCAAGGCGAGGAACCTCGCCGAGAACCCGCACGTCGTGCTGACCACCGGCACGAACACCTGGAACAAGGGCTACGACCTGGTGGTCGAGGGCGAGGCGGCGCGCGTGACCGACGACGGGCGCCTACGCGAACTGGCCGCCGCGTGGGAGGCGAAGTACGGCAGCTTCTGGCACTTCGAGGTACGGGAGGGCTATTTCCGCCACGGCGCGGGACACGCGGCCGTCTACGCGGTGGCGCCGCGCACCGTTTTCGGCTTCCGTAAGGGGGAGCCGTTCAGCCAGACGAGGTGGCGGTTCACCTGATGCCTGACGAAGGAGTCATGCCATGGACTTCACGCTCGAAGTCGTCCCGCTGCCCGTCACCGACATCGACCGTGCCCGGGACTTCTACCGGGACAAGGTCGGCTTCCACGTCGACATCGACCAGGAGGTCATGCCCGGGATGCGGATCGTCCAGCTGACCCCTCCGGGTTCCGGCTGCTCGATCGCCCTCGGCGACTCGATCTGGGAGATGACACCCGGCCCCGCCCCGGCGCCCGGCTCCTACCAGGGCCTGCAACTGTGCGTCGCCGACATCAAGGCGGCCCACGCGGAACTCGTCGAACGCGGCCTGGACGTCTCGGAGCCGGTCCAGTACGCCCCCGACGACGGCGCCACGTTCATGCACTTCCAGGACCCGGACGGCAACGGCTGGGCGATCCAGGAGTACCGCCGCCGGGCTACGGAGCCGCTGCACCAGGTGCTGGCGGACCAGAAGCGGCAGCAGGGCTGACGGCAGCGGTCGTGATGCGCGTGACCGCCGGCCGGGTCAGCTGACGGCTGTGCGGCTCGGTGTCGAGGAGGAGCTTGACGCCCGGGCCGATCTGGCAGTCCTCGCCGATGGTGATCGGAGCCGCATCGCCCACCTGCTGCCGTCGGGCGATCTCGCGCGGGCACCCGCCCCCGGCGTGATGCCGATGCCCAGTGCGGCTCAGCCGCCGTCCCGGCGGGAGTTGATGCGCGCGGCCTGGCGGGTCAGATGGTTGCGTTCGGCCAGGTTGGGTGCCTTCTGGGCGGCCTCGGTGTACAGGCGGGCCGCCGTCGTCAGATCGCCGTCGCGCTCGTGGAGGTAGGCCGCCACCGCGGTGTGGCGGGGCAGTGAGGCGTCCAGCGCCGCGAGCGCCGCCAGCCCGGCGCGTGGTCCGTCGGCCTCGCCGACGGCGACCGCCCGGTTGAGCCGGACGACCGGGCTGTCGGTCAGGCGCGTGAGCTCGTCGTACCACTCGACGATCTGCACCCAGTCGGTCTCCTCGGCCGTGGGCGCGTCGGCGTGCAGGGCGGCGATGGCGGCCTGGGCCTGGAACTCGCCCAGCCGGTCGCGGGCGAGGGCCGCCTGGAGGATCCCGACGCCCTCGGCGATCAGCTTCGTGTCCCAGCGGCCGCGGTCCTGCTCGGCGAGCGGCACCAGGCTGCCGTCGGGCGCGGTCCGGGCGGCACGCCGGGCGTGGTGGAGCAGCATGAGCGCGAGCAGCCCGGCCACCTCCGGGTGGTCGCTCGCGGCGGCGAGCTGCCGGGTGAGCCGGATGGCCTCGGCGGCGAGGTCGACGTCCCCGGAGTAGCCCTCGTTGAAGACCAGGTAGAGGACGCGCAGCACGGTGGCCACGTCGCCGGGCTGGTCGAACCGTACGCCCGAGACGGTGCGCTTGGCCCGGCTGATGCGCTGCGCCATGGTCGCCTCGGGCACCAGGTAGGCCTGGGCGATCTGGCGGGTGGTGAGCCCGCCGACGGCGCGCAGCGTGAGCGCGACCGCGGACGACGGTGTCAGCGACGGGTGGGCGCACAGGAAGTAGAGCTGGAGCGTGTCGACCACGGCGGGCGCGGGCCCGGGCGCCGGCTCCTCCTCGACGAGGTCCTGCCGCCGGCGGCGGGCGGCGTCCGAGCGGGCCGCGTCGAGGAACTTGCGCCAGGCCACGGTGACCAGCCAGCCCTTCGGGTCCCGTGGAGGGTCGGCCGGCCAGACGCGGACGGCCTCGACCAGCGCGTCCTGAACGGCGTCCTCGGCCGCCGCGAAGTCGGCTCCGCGGCGGACGAGGACGGCGAGCACACTCGGTGTGAGGCTCCTGAGCAGGACCTCGTCCATCGGAGGGGTCACTCCGTGATGGTGGGAGACACGCCGTAGAACGGGCGCAGCTCCAGCCACTCGTGGATCGGCTTGCCGCCCGCCCCAGGAGCGGCCGACAGCTCCCCGGCCAGTTCGACGGCGCGCTCGTAGCTGTCGACGTCGATCACCATCCAGCCGGCGATGAGGTCCTTGGTCTCCGCGAACGGGCCGTCGGTGACCGGCGGACGTCCCTCACCGTCGTAGCGGACCCAGGTCCCCTCGGGGGCGAGCGCCTGACCATCGACGAACTCGCCGGTCTTCTCCAGCCGGGCCGCGAAGTCGTTCATGTACTGCACGTGCGCCGAGATCTCCTCCGGCGTCCACTGGTCCATGGGCACGTCGTTGGCCGGAGCCGGGGCGCCGCGGTAGTGCTTGAGCAGCAGGTACTTGGCCATCGTGATTCCCCTCGGTGCTGGTGCGACTCATTGTGGTCGCACTCACCCCGGGGACGGAGCCGGACGCGGGTTCTCGACATCCCCGTCCGGATTTCTTTCCGGCCCTGTCGTCGACGTCGCCCGCGAGGGCCGGACCGGATCAGCCACGAGGCGGCGGACCGGCGGCTCACGGCTGCCGGCCCGGCACCCCGTCAGGCGGACGATCCCGCCGCGACCCGCGCCTACAGCACCGGCAGGCTCTTCCGCAGCTCGAACGCCGTGACCTCGCTGCGGTACTCCTCCCACTCGGACTTCTTGTTGCGCAGGAAGAAGTCGAAGACGTGCTCGCCGAGGGTCTCGGCGACCAGGTCGCTGCGTTCCATCAGGGTCAGGGCCTCGCCGAGGTTCTGGGGGAGCGGCTCGATGCCCATCGCGCGGCGCTCGGCGTCGGAGAGGGCCCAGACGTCGTCCTCGGCGCCCGGCGGGAGCTCGTAGCCCTCCTCGATGCCCTTGAGGCCGGCGGCGAGGAGGACGGCGTAGGACAGGTACGGGTTCGCGCCGGAGTCCAGGGAGCGGACCTCGACCCGGGCCGAGCCCGTCTTGCCGGGCTTGTACATCGGGACGCGGACCAGCGCGGAGCGGTTGTTGTGGCCCCAGCAGATGTACGAGGGGGCCTCGCCGCCCGCGCCCGCCGTGCGCTCCGCGCCGCCCCAGATGCGCTTGTAGGAGTTGACCCACTGGTTGGTGACGGCGGAGGTCTCCGCCGCGTGCCGCAGCAGGCCCGCGATGAAGGAGCGGCCCACCTTCGAGAGCTGGTACTCCGAGCCCGACTCGTAGAAGGCGTTGCGGTCACCCTCGAAGAGGGAGAGGTGGGTGTGCATGCCGCTGCCCGGGTGCTCGGAGAACGGCTTCGGCATGAAGGTCGCCTGCACGCCCTGCTCCAGCGCCACCTGCTTCATGACCAGGCGGAACGTCATGACGTTGTCGGCCGTGGAGAGCGCGTCGGCGTAGCGCAGGTCGATCTCCTGCTGGCCCGGGGCGCCCTCGTGGTGGGAGAACTCGACCGAGATGCCCATCGACTCCAGCATGGTGATCGCCTGGCGGCGGAAGTCCATGCCGACGTTGGTCGGGGTGTGGTCGAAGTAGCCGGAGTTGTCGGCGGGCGTCGGACGGCTGCCGTCCAGCGGCCGGTCCTTCAGCAGGAAGAACTCGATCTCCGGGTGCGTGTAGAACGTGAAGCCCAGGTCGGAGGCGCGGGCCAGGGCGCGCTTGAGCACGTAGCGCGGGTCGGCGAAGGACGGCGAACCGTCCGGCATGAGGATGTCGCAGAACATCCGGGCCGTGCCCGGGGCCTCCGCGCGCCAGGGCAGGATCTGGAAGGTCGACGGGTCCGGCTTGGCGATCATGTCGGACTCGTAGACCCGGGCGAAGCCCTCGATGGCGGAGCCGTCGAAGCCGATGCCCTCGTCGAAGGCCTGTTCCAGTTCGGCCGGGGCCACGGCCACGGACTTGAGGAAGCCCAGCACGTCCGTGAACCACAGGCGTACGAACCGGATGTCACGCTCCTCCAAGGTCCGGAGCACGAACTCCTGCTGCTTGTCCATCTTCCGCTTCCCCATCCTTGCTGGTCAGGCCGCCTGTCTTCCGTACCACGGGAGGCGGTCGGGCACCTGAGCATCCCACCACACCACCATTTCGTACGCGTTGCGCACCATGATCGCCCGGCGGGCCCGGGACCGAACGTCTCACGTACGGCGGGTGAACTGCTCTTCCGCCCATAGTGCCTGCTCGCACCGACATCCGTAACGGCCGGTTCGGTTCGCTCCCCTCCCACTTAATTTGCATCTCATATGCAACTTTAAATACGGTGCGCGGCAGTCGAGTCCTGAGGAGTCCCGATGCTGTCCGAGCAGTCCGCCGTCACCGTCCGCGCCACCCTCCCCGCCGTCGGCGCGGCCCTCGGCACGATCACCGAGCGCTTCTACGCCGGGCTGTTCGCGGCCCACCCCGAGCTGCTGAACGACCTGTTCAACCGGGGCAACCAGGCCGCCGGCACCCAGCGACAGGCGCTCGCCGGATCCATCGCCGCCTTCGCGACGCACCTGCTCGACCACCCGGAGCAGCGGCCGGACGCGATGCTGCACCGCATCGCCCACAAGCACGCCTCCCTCGGCATCACACCCGAGCAGTACGACATCGTCCACGAGCACCTGTTCGCCGCCATCGCCGACGTGCTCGGCGACGCAGTGACCCCCGAGGTCGCCGCCGCCTGGGACGAGGTCTACTGGCTGATGGCGAACGCCCTCATCGCCGTCGAGAAGCGGCTGCGGGAGGAGCGGGGCGGGCACGCCTGGCGGGCCTGGGAGGTCGTCGAGCGCGTCGCCGAGACCGACGATGTCGCCACGTTCCGGCTGCGGCCCGCCGACGGCGGTCCGGTGCGGGACTTCCTCGCGGGCCAGTACGTCTCCGTCCGCGTCGCCCTCCCGGACGGCGCCCGGCAGATACGGCAGTACAGCCTCTCCGGGGCGCCCGCCCCGGACCTGCGGCAGATCAGCGTGAAGCGCGTGCAGGGCGACGGAACCCCCGACGGTGAGGTCTCGAACCACCTCCACGCGCGCGTGCAGGTGTGTGACGTCCTGGAGCTGTCCGAGCCCTACGGCGACCTCGTCCTGGACGCCGGCCCCGACACCCCCCTGCTGCTGGCCTCGGCCGGCATCGGTGTCACCCCCATGACCGCGATGCTGGCCCACCTCGCCGGCTCGGGGCACCGCGCCCCCGTCACCGTCGTGCACGGCGACCGCTCACCCGCCGCCCACCCCCTGCGCACCGACCACGAGGCCTACGCCGCCAAGCTGCCCGACGCGTCCGTCCACTTCTGGTACGAGCAGGACGCCCCGGCGGGCACCCGCTCCGGCCTGGTCGACCTCGCCGACGTCCTGGTCGCGCCGGGCACGCGCGCGTACCTGTGCGGGCCGCTGCCCTTCATGCGGGCGGTACGGGCCCAGCTGATCGGCAAGGGCGTGGCACCGGCCGACATCCACTACGAGGTGTTCGGGCCGGACCTGTGGCTGGCGGGGCAGGCGTAGCGGGGATCTGCCGGACGGGCCCTTGAGGGTCAGACAGGCCCCGAGGGCCCCCGCGAGATCCCCAGCAGCAGCGCCCCGGTCGGCTCCGCCACGATGTCCGCCACCGTGATCGGGTCCAGTGAGGCGAAGAACGCCTCCTGGGCCCGGCGCAGGGCGCCGCGCAGGCGGCAGGCGGAGTTCAGCGGGCAGGGCGTGGGGCCCTCGCAGTCGACGACGTCGCCGTCGCCCTCGAAGGCGCGCACCACGGCGCCCACGGACGCCGTACGACCCCGCTCGGTGAGCGTGAGACCGCCGCCGCGGCCGCGACGGGCGGCCAGCAGGCCCATGCGCTGGAGCTCGGCGACGACCTTCGCCAGGTGGGTGTACGGCACGTCCATGCCGGTGGCGACGTCGCGGGTCGTCGGACTCGACTCGCCGGCGACGGCGAGCCGCATCAGGACCCGCAGGGCCAGGTCGGTGGAGCGCAACAGCCGCATGCCCGCAGCGTAGGTAATCGGTATCTCAGGTTCAAATAACCCGGCTCTCGGGTTCACACGACCCGGACCCCAGGTGCGAACGGTCCGGGGAAGCTGTCGGACACCTATGGGTGCCGTATCGATTCAGCCCATTCCTGCGACCGCCCTACGAGGGGCCCGGTCTCCCCCATTACGATCAGCCCACCCGACCGTCCCACTTTCCCCACGAAGGACATCCCATGGGCTCCGCCAAGAAGAGCAACACGGACCGCAAGGCGCGGATAGAGGAGATGCGGCGCGCGGAGCAGGCTCGTGAGCGCCGCAACCGGATCCTCACCATCACGGCCAGCGTCGTGATCGTCTGCGGTCTCGTCGCCGGTGGTGTCGTGCTCGTGCGGTCCCAGTCCGACGGCGGCAGCGACACCGCGGCGAGCGACTCCTCGGCCAAGGGGAAGTTCGTCACGGGCAAGGACGGCGTGAAGACCTGGGAAGGCAAGCTGTCGCGCAACCACGTCACCAAGGCGGTGAAGTACGCCTCCGTGCCGCCGGTCGGCGGCGACCACAACCCGGTCTGGATGAACTGCAACGGCGACGTCTACACCAAGGAGATCAACAACACCAACGCCGTGCACTCGCTGGAGCACGGCGCGGTGTGGGTGACGTACAACGCCGACGCGAAGAAGGCCGACATCGACGCGCTCGCCGCGAAGGTGAAGAAGACGCCCTACACGCTGATGAGCCCGCTGGACGGCCAGAAGGACCCGATCACGCTCTCGGCGTGGGGTCACCAGCGCACGGTGACGGGGGCGAGCGACCCGGACGTCGACGCGTTCTTCGAGAAGTTCGTCCAGGGCAAGCAGACGCCCGAGCCGGGCGCCGCCTGCACGAACGGGCTGTCGCAGTGAGGCAGGCCGGTCTGGTCGCGGGGGCCGCGGTGACGGCGCTCGTCGCGGCCGGCGCGATCACCTACGCCGTCGCCGGGGACGACGGCGGCGGCCGGACCCCCTCTGCCGAGTCCGCGGACGCCGGGTTCGCCCGGGACATGGCGGTGCACCACCAGCAGGCCGTGGAGATGTCGTACATCGTGCGCGACCGCACGAAGGACGAGGAGGTACGGCGCCTCGCGTACGACATCGCGCAGACGCAGGCCAACCAGCGCGGCATGATGCTCGGCTGGCTGGACCTGTGGGGGCTGCCCAAGGTGTCCTCGGAACCGCCGATGACCTGGATGGACATGGGCGACACGGCCTCCGGCAAGGACGGCGCGCTGATGCCGGGCATGGCGACCAACACGGAGCTGAAGAAGCTCGGCACGCTGAGCGGCAAGCAGGCGGAGGTCTTCTACCTCCAGCTGATGACGGACCATCACAAGGGCGGCGTCCACATGGCCCAGGGCTGTGCCGACAGGTGCGCGGTGGGTGTGGAGAAGCGGCTCGCGCAGGGCATGGTGGACGCGCAGCAGTCGGAGATCGGCCTGATGGCGGAGATGCTGAAGGAGCGGGGCGCCGCGCCGCGCGCGTAGGGCGTAAGCCTCACATTGCCTCCCGTTGCGGCTTCTTGGGCTCTTCTTGGGCTCCGTAGGGCGCTTCTTGGGGTGCGCATTCCCCTGGCATGAACGGTTCGTCGCGAGAGTGGCGACCGTCGAGTGATCCACTCGCGTCGAACCGCACAGGGGGTTCCATGAGATCCAACCGCGCCAAGGTGCGCGCCGGGCTGGGCATGGCGGCGACACTGCCGATGCTCGCGGGCGCGCTGGCGCTCGGCATACCCGCGGCGCACGCCGCCGACCACCCGCTCCGCGACCTGCTCGCCGGGACCAAGCCCGCGTGGGCCACGGCCCGGGCCGACAAGGGCGCCGCCTCCGACCGCACCGGGATGTCGGCCCGGGTCTATCTCCGGGGCCGCGACGCGGCCGGCCTCGCCGCGTACGCCCAGGCCGTCTCCGACCCTACGTCGGCCTCGTACGGCAAGTACCTGACCGCCAAGCAGGCGCAGGCGCGCTTCGGCGCGACCAAGGCCCAGGTGGCGGCCGTGAAGTCCTGGCTGACGGCGGCCGGCCTGAAGGTCACCGGCGTCACGGCGCACTACGTCTCCGTCACCGGTGACGTGGCCGCCGCGGAGAAGGCGTTCGGCGCCCAGCTGCACGACTTCGCCAAGGGCTCGAAGACGTACCGCGCCCCGGCGAGCACCGCCTCCGTGCCGGCGAGCCTGGCCGACGCCGTGCTGACGGTCACCGGCCTGGACAACGCCCCGCACATGGTCACGCACGACGACCAGCTGCCGCCGCCGGACACCGTGTTCCGCAACGCCGGGCCGTTCTCCTCGTACTACGGCTCGAAGACCGCGAGCACGCTGCCGGAGGCGTACGGCACGAAGATCCCGTACGTGGTCAAGGGCTACACCGGCAAGCAGCTGCGGGCCGCGTACGGCGCGGGCACCCGCACCGGCAAGGGCGTCCGGGTCGCCATCACGGACGCGTACGCCTCGCCGACGATCGCCTACGACGCGGCCACCTACGCCGGCAAGCACGGCGACGCGGCCTGGAAGACCGGCCAGCTCCACCAGGTACTGCCCAAGCAGTACACGGACACCAAGGCGTGCTCCGCTTCCGGCTGGTACGGCGAGGAGACGCTGGACGTCGAGGCCGTGCACGCGGTCGCGCCGTCCTCGGACGTCACCTACGTGGGTGCCGCGTCCTGCAACGACGGAGACCTGCTCGACGCGCTCGCCAAGGTCGTCGACCACCACCTGGCCGACATCGTCTCCAACTCCTGGGGCGAGGTCGAAGCGGCGCAGACGCCCGACCTCGCGGCCGCCTACGACCAGGTCTTCCAGCTGGGCGCGGTCGAGGGCATCGGCTTCTACTTCTCCTCGGGCGACGACGGTGACGAGGTCGCCAACTCCGGGACGAAGCAGGTCGACTCCCCGGCCAACTCGGCATGGGTGACCGCCGTCGGCGGCACCTCGCTGGCCGTCGGCAAGAACGACACGTACCTGTGGGAGACCGGCTGGGGCACCGACAAGGCCAACCTGTCGGCCGACGGCAAGAGCTGGACGGACTTCCCCGGCGCCTTCACCTCCGGCGCGGGCGGCGGCACCAGCAGGACGGTGGCGGAGCCCTCGTACCAGAAGGGTGTCGTGCCGGGCGCGCTGGCGAAGGCCAACAGCGCGGACGGCAACCGCGTCGTGCCGGACATCGCGGCGATCGCCGACCCGAACACCGGCTTCCTGGTCGGCCAGACGCAGACCCTGCCGGACGGGAAGACGCAGGCGTACAGCGAGTACCGCATCGGCGGCACCTCGCTCGCCGCGCCGACCATCGCGGCCATCCAGGCGCTGGCCCAGGAGGCCCGCGGCGGCACGCCGATCGGCTTCGCCAACCCGGCGATCTACGCGAAGGCCGGCTCGAAGGCCTACCACGACGTCACCGACAACCCGACGGGCTCCGGCCTCGCCGTGGCCCGCGTCGACTTCGTGAACGGCTACGACGCCACGGGCGGCCTGGCCACGTCCGTGCGCAGCCTGGGCAAGGACAGCTCGCTCGCGGCCGTGAAGGGCTACGACGACGTCACCGGCGTGGGCACGCCCGCGACCGGGTACGTCGAGTCGTACCGGCGCCGCTGACCCTCCACAAGGGGGCCGGGGTGGTGTGGGATGGCCCACACCACCCCATTGTGTCGCTCTGACGATTACACTGGGCCCGTGCCTCAACTACGTCTCGCCCTGAACCAGATCGACTCGAGCGTCGGCGACCTCGCCGGGAACGCCGAGTCGATCGTCCGCTGGACCCGGCACTCCGCCGAGCAGGGAGCGCATCTCGTGGCGTTCCCCGAGATGGCGCTGACCGGGTATCCCGTCGAGGACCTGGCCCTCAGGTCGTCCTTCGTGGAGGCCTCCCGGGCGGCGCTGCGGAGTCTTGCCGTCCGCCTGGCCGACGAGGGCTTCGGCGAGCTGCCGGTGATCGTCGGCTACCTCGACCGCTGCGCGACCGCCCAGCCGAAGTACGGCCAGCCGGCCGGCGCGCCGCAGAACGCGGGCGCGGTGCTGTACGGCGGCGAGGTGGTCCTGAACTACGCCAAGCACCACCTGCCGAACTACGGCGTCTTCGACGAGTTCCGCTACTTCGTGCCCGGCGACAGCATGCCGGTCCTGCGCGTCCGCGGCGTGGACGTCGCCCTGGCCATCTGCGAGGACCTCTGGCAGGACGGCGGCCGTGTCCCCGCGGCGCGCTCGGCGCGGGCGGGCCTGCTGATCTCGATCAACGCCTCGCCCTACGAGCGCAACAAGGACGACACGCGCCTGGAGCTGGTCCGCAAGCGGGCCCAGGAGGCCGGCTGCACCACGGCCTACCTCGCCATGATCGGCGGCCAGGACGAGCTGGTGTTCGACGGTGACTCGATCGTCGTGGACAAGGACGGCGAGGTCGTGGCGCGGGCGCCGCAGTTCGCCGAGGGCTGCGTCGTCCTGGACCTGGACCTGCCGGCGGCGTCGGCGGACGCGCCGACGGCCCGCGACGGAGTCGCCCATGGACAGCGTGTGGACGACGGCCTGCGCATCGACCGGGTGGTGCTGTCGGAGGAGCCGCTGCCGCCGTACGAACCGGAGCTCACGGGTGGCTACGCGGACCGCTTGGACGACGACGAGGAGGTCTACTCGGCGCTGGTCGTGGGCCTGCGGGCGTACGTCGCGAAGAACGGCTTCACGTCGGTCCTGATCGGCCTGTCGGGCGGCATCGACTCCTCGCTGGTCGCGGCGATCGCGTGCGACGCGGTGGGCGCGCAGAACGTGTACGGCGTGTCGATGCCGTCGAAGTACTCCTCGGACCACTCGAAGGACGACGCGGCGGAACTGGCCCGCCGCACCGGCCTGAACTACCGCACGGTCGCCATCGAGCCGATGTTCGACGCGTACATGGGCTCCCTGGGCCTGACGGGCCTGGCCGAGGAGAACCTCCAGTCGCGCCTGCGCGGCACGCTGCTCATGGCCATCTCCAACCAGGAGGGCCACATCGTCCTGGCCCCCGGCAACAAGTCGGAACTGGCGGTCGGCTACTCGACGCTCTACGGCGACTCGGTGGGCGCCTACGGCCCCATCAAGGACGTCTACAAGACGTCGATCTTCCGCCTGGCCGAGTGGCGCAACCGGGCCGCCCGCGAGCGCGGCCAGACCCCGCCGATCCCCGAGAACTCCATCACCAAGCCCCCGAGCGCGGAACTCCGCCCCGGCCAGGTCGACACGGACTCGCTCCCCGACTACCCGGTGCTGGACGCGATCCTGGAGCTCTACGTCGACCAGGACCGGGGCGCCGACGAGATCGTCGCGGCCGGTTTCGACCGGGCGCTGGTCACGAAGACCCTGCGCATGGTCGACACCGCCGAGTACAAGCGACGGCAGTACCCGCCGGGGACGAAGATCTCGGCGAAGGGCTTCGGAAAGGACCGGCGACTGCCGATCACGAACGGGTGGCGGGAGTCGGTCTGACAGCCTTTCGCGCCGCCCGCGTCGGTCAGGCAGCGCCCCGTCTCCGCGCCCGGTAGGCCGCTGCCTTGACCCGGTTGCCGCACTCCTCCATCCCGCACCACGTGCGCCGCGCGCCCCGTGAGCGGTCGAGGTAGACGCGGGTGCAGTCGGGGCGGCCGCACTCCTTGAGACTGGCCCGGGGGTCGGCGAGTACGGCGATGCCGCTTCGGGCCAGTTGGGAGAGTGCCGCCCGGAGGTCTCCCGACCTGTGCAGTCCCGCGTCGCTGAGCCTGATGGCGCACACCGGCCCGGCGGCCGTGTCGTTGACGACGTCGAGGCTGCCCGGGTCGAAGCGGCGGCCGAGCAGGCGGTCGAGAGCCAGTCGGTAGATCGCCTCGCGCAAGGACAGTGCGGACTCGAAGGTTGCCTCGTCTGCCGTCACCCGGTCCGGAAGCTCCTCGCATGCGGCCACCCACCGTTCGAGGTCCACGGGCGCGGCCAGGAGGTCCACGGGGTCGTCCCGGCGCGACAGGACGGTGCCGGCGAGGTCGAGCGCCGCGTTGCCGCTCACAAAGGTGAAGTCCACGTCACCATCTTGACCGGTGACGGGGCCGGTGACAACATCGTCACCTCTTCAGGCAGTGACGTCGGCAGCACGAGGACGGGAGCACGCGTGACCGGGATCCCCGACATCGAGGTCGTCGTCGTCGACGTCCTCGGCACACTCGTCGACGAGCACACGGGGCTTCGAGCGGCGATCCGCGAAGCCGTACCCGCGTCCGACGAGGCGGCTGCCGACGACCTGCTCAGCCTGTGGCAACAGCACCGTGAGCTCGAACAACGACGCATCCAGCAAGGGCTCCGCGAGTACGTCGGCAGCGAGACCATCGACGCGGAGGCCGCGCGGCTCGTGGCCGGCCGGGCCGGGCTCTCCGACCCCGCGACCATCGCCCGGCTGGCCACAGCGGGGCGGCGGCTGCCGCCCTGGCCCGACTCCGCCGCCGGTCTCGAACGGCTCGCGCAGTGGTTCCCCGTGGTCGGGCTCTCCAACGCCGCTCGCACGGCGCTGCTGCGCCTCAACGCACACGCCGGGCTGCGCTGGCACCAGGCCCTGTCCGCCGAAGCCGTCCGGGCGTACAAGCCGGCGCCGGAGGTGTACCGGCTCGCGGTCGATGCCGCCGGATGCGCGCCGGAACGCGTCCTCATGGTGGCCGCGCACGCCTGGGACCTCCGTGGCGCGCAGGCGGTCGGCATGCGGACCGCCTACGTCGAGCGGCCGGTCGGGGATCCGCCGACGAGTTCCGACGTCTTCGACGGGGGGTTCGGCGGACTCGACGAACTGGTCGCTGTGCTGACAGGTGGTCAGATAGCGTAAGGCCGACACTGACAGGGGGCTGACCATGACAGAGCGTGGGGTTCCGGATCGCGTGGTGGTCGCGGAGCGGCTCGCCGCCGAGGCGGGGTTCGAGAAGAGCTGTATCCCCGAGGTGGGCAGGCTGCTCAGGCTGGCCGCCGCGTCCAAGCCCGGTGGGGTCGTCGCCGAGAGCGGCACCGGCTCGGGTGTGGGCACCGCCTGGCTGCACAGTGGTCTGGGGGCCGGTGCGCGTCTCGTCACGGTGGAGCGTGACGAGGAGCTGGCGCGGCGGGCGGCCGGTGTCTTCGCGGACGACGACCGCGTCCGTGTGCTGACCGGTGACTGGCGGCTGCTGGAGCAGCACGCCCCGTTCGACGTCTTCTTCTGTGACGGCGGAGGCAAGCGGGACGCCCCCGGACGGGTCGTCGAGCTGCTGGCGCCCGGCGGCCTTCTCGTCCTGGACGACTTCACCCCGTCGGCCGACTGGCCGCCCCGGTTCGAGGGTGAGGTGGACGAGCTCCGGCTCTTCTACCTCACCCACCCGAGCCTGGACGCCACCGAAGTCCTCACCACACCCTCCAGTTCGGCGGTCGTCGCGGCACGTCGCGTCTGACCGCGCTGTGCGTCAGGGCACGGTTACGACGACCTTGCCGCGCGCGTGACCGGTGGCGCTCTCCTCGTGCGCCGCGGCGATGTCCCGCAGCGGGAACACCTGGTGCACGGGGACGGTGAGGCGGCCTTCGTCGGCGAGGGACGCGGCGTGGGGCAGTCCTGACCAGCCGGGCTCCCCCACCCCGGAGCGGGAGAACCGTACTCCGTGCCGGGCGGCGTCGAAGTCGGCGATCGTCACCACGCGGTGCGGGTCTCCGGTGATGGTCACCAGGTCGGCGAGGGAGCCCTTGCCCGCCGCGTCCAGCACCAGGTCGACGCCCCGGGGAGCGAGCGGGGCCAGGCGGCCGGACAGGCCGGGGCCGTAGGTGACCGGTGTGACGCCGAGCCCGTCGAGGAAGGCGTGGTTGCGTTCGCTCGCGGTGCCGATCACGGTCAGCCCGCGGGCCCTGGCCAGTTGCGCGGTCATCGTGCCGGCGCCGCCGGCCGCACCCTCGATCAGGAGGGTCATGCCCTCGGTGGCCCCCAGGGCGTCCAGCACACGGGTGGCCGTCTCGACGTTGCCCGCGGCACCGCCCGCAGTCTCGAAGGACCAGGCCCGGGGCTTGCGGGCCCATGCCTCCAGCACCGCGTACTCAGCCGAGGCCCCGCCCAGCCGGGCCAGGGGGACGAGGCCGAACACCGCGTCTCCCACGGCGGTGCCGGTCACCCCTTCGCCCACCTCGTCGACGACTCCGGCGGCGTCCATGCCGGGGATGTGGGGGAGGCTCAGGGAGGCCATCTCCTTCAGCATCCCCGAGCGCAGGTACCAGTCGGCGGGGGTGACGCCCGTGGCACGCACCGAGACGCGGACCTGACCCGGCCCGGCGTGGGGCTCCTCGGCCTCCTCCACGGAGAGGGTCTCGGGACCGCCGTAGCGGTGGTAGCGCGCAGCCAGCACTGACAACCTCCGTGTGTCCGGGAGTGGTTGAGGGAGAACCTCCTGGAACCGGTGTCGTCTTCCCCGTGCGCCGAAGTGAGAGACCGACCCGCCGGTCCCTCTCGGTTGCCGTACGCACGAAGCGGCGGTCCGCGGGTACACACCCGCGGACCGCCGCCCGAGTCACAGCGCCGGCATGCCGGCTTCGGTCAGTGGCGCACCGCTTCCGCCTCCTGCGGGACGTGGCTCGCCACGACCCGCTCGCGCCCGCCGGCCGGCGCACTGCGCCGGTCCACCGCGTAGGCCAGCGACGCAACGCCGAGGCCGAGCACGGCCAGGACCGCGCCGGCCAGGGCGGGGGAGGTGACCCCGAAGCCCGCGGCCAGGGCGAGGCCGCCGATCCAGGCGCCGCCGGCATTGGCCAGGTTGAAGGCGGCCTGGTTGGCGGAGGAGGCCAGGGACGGGGCCGAGGCGGCCTTGTCCATGACCATCAGCTGGAGCGGGGAGCCGGTGGCGAAGGCCGCCATGCCGAGCAGGATCACGGCGACGGCGGCGGTGAGTTCCGTGCGCATCAGCAGCGGGAACAGCGCCAGTACCGCCACCAGGGCGGCCAGGCCGCCGAACAGGGTGCCCCGCAGGGAGTGGTCGGCCAGGCGGCCGCCCAGCAGGTTGCCCGCGGTCGCGCCGACGCCGAACAGGGCCAGCAGCAGGGTCACGCTGGCGCCGGTGTAGCCGGCGGCGTCCGTGAGCATGGGCGTGATGTAGCTGTAGGCCGCGAAGAGGGCGCCGAAGCCCGCGACCGTCGTGCCGAGCGACAGCCAGACCGGGACGGAGCGCAGGGCGGCCAGTTCGCCGCGCAGGCCCTTCGCGGTGGCGTGCTCGTGGTCGTGCGGGATCAGGAACGCGAGCGCGGCGATCGCCGCCAGGCCGATGGTGCTGACGCCGAGGAAGGTCGCCCGCCAGCCGAGCTGCTGGCCCATGAGGGTCGCGACCGGCACGCCCACGACGTTCGCGACCGTCAGGCCGAGGAACATCAGGGAGACCGAGCGCGCCTTGCGCTCGGGGGCGACCATGTTCGTGGCGACGACGGCGCCGACGCCGAAGAAGGCGCCGTGCGGCAGACCGCTCAGGAAGCGGGCCGCCAGCAGCCAGCCGTTGTCGGGAGCCAGGGCCGACAGCGCGTTGCCCGCGACGAACAGCCCCATCAGCCCGATCAGGACCGTACGGCGGGACATCCGGGCGGTGACCGCGGCCAGCAGCGGGGCGCCGATGACGACGCCCAGCGCGTACGCCGACACCAGATGGCCGGCGCTGGGTATGGAGATGTTCAGGTCGTCCGCGACATCGGGCAGCAGGCCCATCATCACGAACTCGGTCGTACCGATGCCGAAGGCGCCCACGGCGAGGGCGAGCAGGGCCAGGGGCATGAGCGAGCCTTTCGAGACTTACGGGAGTTCGTACTTCGTGACTTCGTATGTTCAAGTACGGAACAAAGTCTCGCAGGCCGACTATTCCGCGAGGTCTCCGAGAAGTGAAGCCGCGGTGGCCAACTCCTGCCGAACAGGCTCTGAGCTGCGGTTTTCCTCAGCCGCCTGTGGTGACACTCACACGGGCCGCGACGGGCAGATGGTCGCTGGCCGTCTGCGGGAGGTTCCACGAGCTCTCCGGCTTCAGGCCCCTGACCATGATCTGGTCGATGCGCGCCATCGGGAACGACGCCGGCCAGCTGAACCCGAAGCCGTTGCCGGCGGCGCCCTGTGTGGAGCGCATCTGGGAGGTGACGGCGTTGAGCGCGCGGTCGTTCATCGTGCCGTTCAGGTCGCCGAGCAGCACGACGTTCTTCAGCGGTTCGTGGGCGATGGCCTCGCCCAGGAAGTCGGCGCTCCGGTCGCGCTGCCGGGCCGTGAACCCGGCCTCCATCTTCACGCGGACGGACGGCAGGTGGGCGACGTAGACCGCGACCTGCCCGGCTGGGGCGGTCACGGTGGCGCGCATCGCCCGCGTCCAGCCCAGGTCGATGTCGACGGCCCGCACGCCGGTCAGCGGGTACTTGCTCCACACCCCGACCGTGCCCTGCACCGAGTGGTACGGGTACGTCGAGTCCAGTGCCCGCTCGTACGTGGGGACCGCGGCCTCCGTCAGTTCCTCCAGGGCCACCACGTCCGCACCGGAGGCGGCCACGTCACGGGCGGTGCCGGCCGGGTCGGGGTTGTCCGCGTTGACGTTGTGCGTGGCCACGGTGAGGTCGCCGCCGGTGGCGGTCTTGTCGCTCACCTGGCCGCCGAAGAGGTTCAGCCAGACCAGCGCCGGCAGCAGCACCGCGATCAGGGCGGTCGCGGACTTGCGGACCACCGCGAGGAGGAGCAGTACCGGGATGAAGAGGCCGAGCCAGGGCAGGAACGTCTCGACGAGACTGCCCAGGTTGCCGATCGTGTTCGGGATGCGCGAGTGCAGCAGCATGACCACGGCCAGCAGCACCGCGCACGCGGCCACGACGATCCCGCGCCGCCAGATCTGCCGGCCCCCGCGCCAGTCGCCGAGGAACCGGTCGAACAGGCGCCGAAGCCGGTCTCCCCGGGGCTCGGGCCCCGAGCCGCCGTTTGCCGTCTCCGTCATGTACGCCTGCTGCTGCGCCATACCGTCGCCTCACTGCCTGCCGTGCACACCATCGCCCCCGTGTCTACGACCCTAGGGGATGATCCGTTCCGTTCCCGCCGTCCCTCGACGGCCGTACGGGGGCGATGACGTTCGAGCCCGTGGGACGAGTTCCGATCGGGCCCGGAGTAAGCGCCGTCTGTGACGAAACGCGCACACTAGGACCGGTGGGCTGCGGAACTGACGGGGCGTAGGCCTTCGAGGAGCGTGTCGACGACCTGGGCGGCGAGGTCGTCGGGGAGGTCGGCGTCCGGGCGCAGGACGGAGCGGACGAGCACGGGGCCGATGAACATGTCGCTCAGAAGTTCGATGTCGACGTCCGTGCGCAGTTCGCCGTTCCGCTGCCCCCGGCGCAGGATCTCCAGGCCGATCCGGCGGCGCGGTTCGAGGACGGTGGTCTCGTAGGCCGCCCAGATCTTCGGGCTGCTCTTCATCTGGGCGTGCACGTTGGTCAGGATCGCCGACGTGCGCTTGGCCAGGCCGCGCACGCGCGCCTGTTCCAGCAGGGCCACGAGGTCGTCGCGCATGGAGGTGCCGGGGAGCGGGGGTCCGGGGGGTTCGGCGGCGCGCAGGACGTCGGCGAAGAGTTCCTCCTTGCCGCTCCAGCGGCGGTAGATGGTGGCCTTGCCGACGCCGGCGGTCCGGGCGACGCGCTCGATGGACAGCTCCGCGAGAGGCACGCCCTCCTCCAGGAGTCTCATCACGCCCTCGATGATGGCGCGCTCGACGGCCTCGCTTCTGGGGCGGCCCCTCGGGGGGCCGTCGTTCCGGGGATGCCTTTCGGCGAGGCTCACGTCGCTCGGTCCTTCCTGGGCAGGTGAGGATCATTCTCGCGCAGGACTACGACCGCGCGTCCGACAACTCCCCCTCCCTCTCCCCCTGCTGCGGCGCCGGCTGCCTGCCGGGCAGGAACAGCGCCACGACGACCGCGCCGATCAGGGCGACACCCGCTCCCCACAGGGCGGTGACGTGCATCGCGTGCAGGAACGCGTCGTAGGCCGGGGTGACCAGGGCCTTGCCCTGCGGGCCCAGCTTGGCGGCGACGCCGAGGGTGGCCTCGATGGACTCCCCCGCGGTGTGCCGGACGGCCGCCGGCAGCCGGTCGAGCTTGTCCTCGATACCCGTGCGGTACGCCGTGGACAGCACCGAGCCGAGGATGGCGATGCCGAGGGCGCCGCCGACCTGCCGGAACGTGTTGCTGAGGGCGGAGGCCGAGCCGGCCTTCTCGCGGGGCAGGGCCTGCATGATGACGACGCTGACCGGCGTCATGATGTGCGCCATGCCGGTGCCCATCAGGAAGAAGATCACTTCCAGGTTCCAGATGGGCGTGTCGGCGTCCAGTGTGGCGAAGGCGGCCAGCATCGCGGCGATGACCAGCATTCCGGCGGTGGTGGTGGCCTTGTAGCCGAAGCGGTCGACCAGCAGCCGGGCCCGCGGCGCGAAGATCAGCTGGGCGACGGCCAGTGGCAGCATCAGCAGGCCGGTCTGGAGCGGCGAGTAGCCGCGCACGCTCTGCGTGTAGAAGACCGAGAAGAAGGTCACGCCCATCAGCGCGAAGAAAACCAGCGCGATGGCGGCGATGGCGGCCGAGAAGACCTTGTTCTTGAAGTACGTGACGTCGATGGAGGGGTGGTCGGTGCGCTTCTCGAACACGACGAAGGCGACGAGCACGGCGAGTCCGGCGCCGATCGTCGCCAGCACGGTGGCGTCGGTGAAGTCGGCGAGCTGGCCGCCCTTGATGATGCCGTAGACGAGCAGCACCAGGCCGACGACGGACAGCGTGACACCGACCGGGTCCATGCGGCCGGGCTGCGGGTCGCGGGAGTCGGGCACCAGCCACAGCATCAGCGCGAGCGCGAGCAGCACGATCGGCACGTTGATCAGGAAGACCGAGCCCCACCAGAAGTGGTCGAGGAGCACGCCGCCGGTGATCGGGCCGATGGCGATGGCGAGGCCGACACCGCCCGCCCAGATGCCGATGGCCTTCGGCTGCTCCTCGCGCTCGAAGACGTTCATGAGGACGGCGAGGGTGGCCGGCATGACGAAGGCTGCGCCCAGGCCCATCACGGCGCGGAAGGTGATCAGCTCCCCCGGCGAGCCGGAGAAGGCCGCGAGCGCGGAGCCGGCACCGAACACCACGAGCCCGCCGAGCAGCACCTTCTTGCGGCCCAGCCGGTCGCCGAGCAGTCCTGCGCTGAACAGCAGCCCCGCGAAGACGAGGGTGTAGGCGTTGATCGCCCACTCCAGCTCGCTCTGCGTGGCCCCCAGCCCCGTCGGGGCGGGCGTGGAGATCGTCTTGATGGCGACGTTCAGGATCGAGTTGTCGAGGACGACGATCAGCAGGCTCAGCATCAGCACGCCGAGGATCGCCCAGCGGCGCCGGTGCACCGCTTCCGGTATGCGAGGGCCGGTGGGGGCGGCGCGGTCGGCAGGAGTAGTCATGCCGCCGAGCGTAGGGCCATTACGATACGAGACCGTCTCGTATCGGAAAACTTTTACCGAGCCCTTACGTGCGCTCTGTTTCACGGGACCGGGCTGGGATCACAGGGGCTCCCCTAGCCCTCGATGGCACGAGGTGCCACCATGGACGTGGTCCGGGGACGCCGTCAGGGCGCCTCGAGATGACGTGTGAGGAGCCGTGCAATGACGCAGCTTCCGGCTGCCCAGAGTGCTCAGAAGTCCTCCGACAGCGGCAAGACGCTGTACGGGGGCAAGGGCACCCGCCGCATCACCGTGCGGGACATCGCCGCCGCCAAGGAGCGCGGCGAGAAGTGGCCCATGCTCACCGCCTACGACGCGATGACCGCGTCCGTCTTCGACGAGGCCGGGATCCCGGTCATGCTCGTCGGCGACTCGGCGGGCAACTGCCACCTCGGGTACGAGACGACCGTGCCCGTCACCCTCGACGAGATGACCATGCTGTCGGCGGCGGTCGTACGGGGCACCTCGCGCGCCCTGATCGTCGGCGACCTGCCCTTCGGCTCCTACCAGGAGGGTCCGGTGCAGGCGCTGCGCTCGGCGACCCGGCTGGTGAAGGAGGCGGGCGTACAGGCCGTGAAGCTGGAGGGGGGCGAGCGGTCGCACGAGCAGATCCGGCTGCTCGTCGAGTCCGGCATCCCGGTCATGGCGCACATCGGCCTGACCCCGCAGTCCGTCAACGCGATGGGCTATCGCGTGCAGGGGCGGGGCGAGGAGGCGGCCCAGCAGTTGCTGCGCGACGCGAAGGCCGTGCAGGACGCGGGTGCGTTCGCCGTGGTGCTGGAGCTGGTTCCGGCGGAGCTGGCGGCCGAGGTGACGCGGGTGCTGCACATTCCGACCGTCGGGATCGGGGCAGGGCCCGAGACGGACGCGCAGGTGCTGGTCTGGACCGACATGCTGGGTCTGACCGGCGGTCGCGTCCCGAAGTTCGTGAAGCAGTACGCGAATCTGCGTGAGGTCATGGGCAACGCGGCGAAGGCGTTCGCCGAGGACGTCGTCGGCGGAACGTTCCCGCAGGAGGAGCACTCCGTCCACTAGAGCCACAGCGGTACCCCACTGGAGCCATAGCGGTACCACGGACAGCCCGTCGATCTTCCCCCGTCGACGGGCTGTCCCCTTGCCGGGACCACCTTGCCGGGACCACCTTGCCGGGACCGCCGACAAGGGCTGTCGGCGGTCTGTCGGTGGTTTGTCGGTGGCAGCTGACACCGTCAGGGACATGACGCGAATCGACAAGAACGCCGGCGGCGCCGCTGTGACCGTGCGGGGGCTGGTGAAGCACTACGGCGAGACCAAGGCACTGGACGGGGTCGACCTGGAGGTGCGGGAGGGCACCGTCATGGGAGTGCTCGGGCCGAACGGGGCCGGGAAGACGACCCTTGTACGGATCCTGTCCACCCTGCTCGCTCCCGACACGGGCCGGGCCACCGTCGCCGGCTACGACGTCGTACGGCAGCCCCGGCAGCTGCGGCGGGTGATCGGGCTCACGGGGCAGTACGCCTCCGTGGACGAGAAGCTCTCGGGCTGGGAGAACCTGTACATGATCGGGCGGCTGCTCGACCTGCCCCGCAAGGACTCCCGCAGGCGGGCCGACGAGTTGCTGGAGCGCTTCTCGCTGACCGAAGCCGCCAAGCGGCCCGCGGCGACGTACTCCGGGGGCATGCGGCGGCGGTTGGACCTGGCCGCGTCCATGATCGGGGCACCGGCCGTGCTCTTCCTGGACGAGCCGACCACCGGGCTCGACCCGCGCACCCGCAACGAGGTGTGGGACGAGGTGAAGCGCATGGTCGGCGACGGGGTCACCGTGCTGCTCACCACCCAGTACATGGAGGAGGCCGAGCAGCTCGCCTCCGAGCTGACGGTCGTCGACCGCGGCCGGATCATCGCAGGGGGTGCCATCGAGGAGCTGAAGGCGAAGGTCGGCGGCCGGGCGCTGCGGATCCGCCCGGCCGATCCGACACAGCTGCGGCCACTCGCCGCCGCGCTGGACGAGCTGGGGATCACCGGGCTCGCCACCACCACCGTGGACACCGACCGGGGTGACGTCCTCGTGCCGATCCTCAGCGACGAGCAGCTGACCGCGGTGGTCGGCGCGGTCACCGCGCGCGGCATCACACTCTCCGCCATCACCACCGAACTCCCCAGCCTGGACGAGGTGTTCCTGTCCCTCACCGGCCACCGCGCCAGTGCACCGCAGGACGCCGTGCCCGCCGAAGACCTTCAGGAGGCCGCCGTATGAGCGCCGTGACGATCAACGACGCCGAGGTGGACGCCCGTATCTCGCTGCGCGGTCACCTGCGCCACACCGGTGCCCTGATCCGCCGCAACCTGCTGTGGATCCGCAAGGACCCGGAGTCGATGGCCGACGCGCTGTTCATGCCGGTCGTCTTCACCCTGCTGTTCGTGTTCGTCTTCGGCGGCTCGATCGGGCAGGCGCTGGGCGGCGGGCAGGACCAGTACGTGCAGTACGTGATTCCCGGCATGATCGCGATGATGAGCATGACGCTGTCCCAGGGCGTCGGCACCGGCTTCAGCCAGGACTTCAACTCCGGTGTCATGGACCGCTTCCGGTCCCTGCCGATCGGGCGCGGTTCGGTGCTGTTCGCGAAGATCTCGGTGGAGCTGCTGCGGATGCTGTTCGCGACCGCCGTGCTGATGATCGTCGCCGTGGCGGTGGGGTTCGAGATCACCAACTGGCCCGGGCTGTTCGCGACCGTGGCCCTGTCCACGGCGTTCGCCTCGTCGATCATGTGGGTGTTCCTCACCCTGGGCGTGATCCTGAAGAACGCGCAGTCCGTGCAGGCGATGGGCTTCCTGGTGCTGTTCCCGCTCCAGTTCGGCTCGTCGATCTTCGCGCCGACCACGTCCATGCCGGGCTGGCTGCAGGTGTTCACCGACTACAACCCGCTGTCGACGCTGGCGGACGCCGCACGCGGGCTGATGGTGGGCGGGCCGGTCGCGCACGACCTGTGGGTGACGCTCGCCTGGTCGGTGGTGATCACGGCGGTGATGGCGCCCATCGCGATCCACAAGTTCCGTACGAAGAGCTGACCGTCGGGACGGGTTCGCGTCAGAGCAGGGCGGTGGCCTCCTCGGGGGAGAGGCCGCAGCCTTCCGCGTACGCGGACTCGTACGCCGGGTCGCCGAGCACCGCCCGCGCCTGCCGCTCCGCCTGCTCGCGTGCCTCGCGCTCCTGCCGCGCGGCGACGTGCCCGGACGGCAGCAGGGCGTCGGCGGCGCCGAGGAAGCGGGCCGCGTCCCGGGCTCGGTGCCCGCCGTCGGCGACGGCCAGGGACCCGGCGGCGAAGATCAGGTACACCGCGCGCACATGGGGTGTGATGGCCACCGAGAGCGGATCGGCGGCCCGCTCCAGCGCCCTGCGGATCAGGTCCAGGCACGCCTCGTGACGCCCTTCCATGGCGTCCAGCCAGGCCTCCGTGCCGAGGATGAACGCGTCGAAGACGATGAAGTGGGCGATCCGGAAGTCCTGGCGCAGCCGCCGCAGTTGCTCGCGCGCCTCGGGGACGCGGCCCGTCATGCCGAGCCAGCCGGCCAGGAACAGGCGGGCGGCGGGCATAGCCTCGCTGTGCGAGTCCTCGCGTTCGGCGATCACCTCGCGCAGCAGCCGCTCGCCGCGCTCGCCCTCGCCCGCCTCCAGCAGCGCGCTGCCCAGCCGGGCGGCGAGGACGGCCGCCTGGGCGCGGGCGCCCACGCGTTCGGCATGCGCGATGGCCGCCTCGTAGTCGGCGGCGGCCAGGGCGTAGGCGCCCTTGCGTTCATGGGCCTCGGCGCGCGCCGACAGGGCCTCGGCGGTGCCCCAGGCGTCTCCGAGGCGCTGGTAGATCTCCAGCGACTCATCGGCGTCGCGGGCCGCGTCGCCCGCCCAGTCGGTGCGGTGGGCGGAGAAGTTGGCCCGCATCTGGAGGCCGGAGGCCAGCTCCCAGTCGAAGCCCGGGGTCTCCCGGCAGGTGCGGATGGACGCGTCCATGATGACGCGCAGCCGCTCCATGTCACCGGTCAGCATCACGGCGAAGAACCAGAGCAGGCCGGGGAGCCGGCAGCTCTGCGGCAGGCCGGGCTCGTAGGTCCGGGAGATGGTCCGCAGCTTCTGCTGGGAGCGCGGGTTCTGCCAGGCGTCCAGTTCGGTGTCCATACAGGCGAGATGGGCCAGGTGGACACCGCGCCGGGCCTCCAGAAGGACCTCGCCGGTCATCGGGGGCGGGGCGTCGGTGCAGCGCTGCCCCACCGGGGCGGCGGGGCGGACGGGCTCGGTGAAGGGGTCGGGGCCGAGGGCCATGACCTCGCGGCACCAGTTGCGGGCCTCGACGCGCAGGTCGCGCATCTGCCAGTACCAGATGAGGGACAGCGCCAGGCACAGCGCCTCCTGCTCGTCGCGCAGGGCGACGGCGTGGCGCAGGGCGGTGCGCAGGTTCTCGTGCTCCCGCTCCAGCCGTTGGATCGCGGCGAGCTGGTCCGGGCCGCGCAGCAACGGGTCGGTGGTGCGGGCGAGTTCGCGGTAGTACGTCAGGTGGGCGCGCTCGGCGCCGTCGCGCTGCCCGGACTCGTCCAGCCGCTCGGCGGCGTACTCGGCGACGGTCTCCAGCAGCCGGTAGCGCATCTCGCCGTCGCCCGCCTCGCCGGGCGGCGTGGCCACGACCAGGGAGCGGTCGACGAGGGAGCCGAGCGCCTCCAGGGCGACCGGTCCGCACACCGCCTCGGCGGCGGGCAGGTCGCAGCCGCCCGCGAACACCGACAGCCGCCGCAGGACGTCCCGTTCGTCCTCGTCGAGCAGGTCCCAGGACCAGTCGACGACGGCTCTGAGGGTCTGCTGGCGGGGCAGGACGGTACGGCTGCCGGAGGTGAGGAGACGGAAGCGGTCGTCGAGCCGGTCGGCGATCTGGCGTGGCGTCAGCATCCGCAGCCGGGCGGCGGCCAGTTCGATGGCCAGCGGCAGGCCGTCGAGGCGCCGGCAGATCTCCGCGCACGCCTCGGGGTCGTCCTCGATCCGGAAGCCGGGCCGGGCCGCCGCGCCCCGGTCGGCGAGCAGCCGCAGCGCGACCGGCTCGGGCAGCGGCTCCACGGGCCGCAGCAACTCCCCCGGCACGCCGAGGGGTTCACGGCTGGTGGCGAGGACGGTCAGGCCGGGGCAGCGCTCCAGCAGTTCCTCGGCGAGCCGGGCGGCGGCGTCGGCGACATGCTCGCAGTTGTCGAGGATCAGCAGCATGCGGAACCTGGAGCAGTGCTCGGCGAGCCGCTCGACGGGGTCGTCGAGCCGGTCGGCGACGGCGGCCCGGATGCCCTCGGCACCGGCGCCGTACAGCACGGTCTCGCGGGCGCCGACGGCGGTGAGCACGGCCTCCGGTACGGCGGCGGGGTCGTCGACCGGGGCGAGCTCGGCCAGCCACACACCGCCCGGCATGGCGTGCCGTACGGTCTCGGCGGCCTCCTGCGACAGCCGTGTCTTGCCGGCCCCGCCGGGTCCGAGCAGCGTCACCAGACGGGCGGCGGTGAGGTCGCCCCGGATGGTCTCGATGTCGCTCTCGCGGCCGATGAAGGAGGTGAGGCGGGCGCGCAGGTTGCCGGCGGCCGGAGCGCCCGCGGCCACGGGGCTGCCGTCGCCCGGCTTCAGTAACCGCGCGTGCAGGGAGCGCAGTTCCGGCCCCGGGTCGGCCCCGAGCCGGTCGGCGAGCAACCGCCGCACGTCCTCGTACGCGTCCAGCGCCTCCGCCGCGCGGCCGGCGTCGCGCAGGGCGCGCAGGCGCAGCGTCTGCAGGGGCTCGTCCAGGGGGTGGCTGTCGCACAGGGCGGTCAGCTCCGGCAGGGACTGCTCGGCGTGGCCGAGGGCGAGGGCGGCGCCGTGGCGGGCGCGCAGTACGTCGATGCGGCGGGTGTCCCGGCGGGCCGCCTCGGCGGCGCGGTCGGGGAGGTCGGCGAGGGCCGGGCCGCGCCACAGGGCGAGGGCGTCGTCCAGGATCACGGCCGCCTTGGCGGGGTCGCCGTCGGCCAGGGTCCGCAGTCCTTCACCGGCCAGCCGCTCGAACCGGTGCAGGTCGACGTCGTCGGGCGCGGCCGTGAGCCGGTACCCGCCCTCGGCGGAGGCGACCGCGTCCGCCCCGAGCGCCCGCCGCAACCGCCCGACCAGCGCCTGCAGCGCCCCCGGGGCGTCGGCGGGCGGCTCACCGCCCCAGACCTCGTCGACCAGCAGCCCCACGGGCACGCTGCGGCCGGCCCGCAGGGCCAGCACGGTCAGCAGCGCACGCAGCCGCGCCCCGCCCACCGGGACGACCGTGCCGTCGGTGCGGAGCGCCTGTGTGGTGCCGAGGATGCGGTAGCGCACAGGGACCATTGTCCCCGCTACGCCGGGAGGCGGTAACGGAGTTCGGCGGCGCGGCGGGCGGCACGGGACCGGCCGATGCCCCCACGCCCCCGGAACCGACCGCCCCGCGCGAGACGTTCTCCCCCCGCGCCCGGTACCGTCGGGCCGTCCCATCGCGTGTTCGAGAGTGCAGGGAGTCCCATGACCACCGCCACCAGCCGCCACAGTGAGCGGCGGATCAGTCCCGTCTTCGTCGGGATTCTGGCCGTGACGGCGGTCACGGGATGGGCGACCTGGACCGGGTTCGCGCAGCAGCCCGGGGTCGCCGTGTTCCTCTTCGTGACGGCGGCCTGGATCGTCTCGCTCTGCCTGCACGAGTACGCGCACGCGCGCACCGCCCTGCACAGCGGCGACATCTCGGTCGGCGCGAAGGGCTACCTCACGCTGAACCCGCTCAAGTACACGCACGCGCTGCTCAGCATCGTCCTCCCGGTCATCTTCGTGATCATGGGCGGGATCGGGCTGCCCGGCGGCGCGGTGTTCATCGAGCGCGGGCGGATCCAGGGCCGCTGGAAGCACAGTCTGATCTCGGCCGCCGGTCCGCTGACGAACGTGCTGTTCGCTGTCGTGTGCACGGCCCCGTTCTGGCTGGACGCGCTGGACGGCGTGCCGAGCGACTTCCGGTTCGCCCTGGCGTTCCTCGCGCTGCTCCAGGTGACGGCCGCGCTGCTGAACTTCCTGCCGGTGCCGGGTCTGGACGGCTACGGCGTCATCGAGCCCTGGCTGTCGTACGGCATCCGCCGTCAGGTGGAGCCGTTCGCGCCGTTCGGCCTGCTGTTCGTGTTCGCGCTGCTGTGGCTGCCGGCGGTCAACGGCGTGTTCTTCGACGTCGTCGACTCGGTCCTGAAGTCCCTCGGGATCAGCGACCTGGAGACCTACTGCGGTCAGGAGCTGTACCGCTTCTGGCAGGGCTCGAACGAGTTCTGCTCGGTCAGCCCGTGACGGACTTCTGCTGCTTGCCGCGCTTCACGTAGTACCAGCACATGTTGGACGACAGGCCCGCCAGCAGCACCCACACGATCCCCAGCCAGCTGCCCTCCACGAAGGAGACCACGGCCGCGGCCACGGCGAGGAGGCAGACGATCAGGGCGTAGAGGGCGAGGCGGGGCATCGGGTCGACTCCTGTCGGGGGACACTGCGGGCACTGCTGTGCCGTCCAGTGTCCCCCATGCCGTCACACGTCCGTGACGCGGAGCCCCGCGTGCGCCTTGTACCGGCGGTTCACGGAGATCAGGTTCGCCACCAGCGACTCCACCTGGTGGGCGTTGCGCAGCCGCCCGGCGAAGATGCCGCGCATGCCGGGGATCCGCCCGGCGAGGGCCTGCACGATCTCGACGTCGGCACGGACCTCGCCGAGGACCATCACGTCGGTGTCGATCTCGTCGATCTCCGGGTCCTGGAGCAGCACGGCCGACAGGTGGTGGAAGGCGGCCGTGACCCGGGAGTCCGGCAGCAGGGCGGCGGCCTGCTCGGCGGCGCTGCCCTCCTCGGGCTTGAGCGCGTAGGCGCCCTTCTTGTCGAAGCCGAGCGGGTTGACGCAGTCGACGACGAGCTTGCCGGCCAGTTCCTCGCGCAGGGATTCGAGGGTCTTGCCGTGGCCGTCCCACGGCACGGCGACGATCACGATGTCGCTGCGGCGCGCGGTCTCGGCGTTGTCGGCGCCCTCGACGCCGTGCCCGAGTTCCTCCGCGGCGGCCCGGGCACGGTCGGCCGCGCGCGAGCCGATGATCACCTTCTGCCCGGCCTTGGCGAGCCGGTAGGCGAGACCCTTGCCCTGCGGCCCGGTCCCGCCGAGCACTCCGACGACGAGTCCGGAGACGTCAGGCAGGTCCCAGGGGTCCTTGGCGGGGGCCTTCTGGGCGTTGTCGGTGGCAGCACTGTCGGTAGAGGTCATGGCCCCGACTCTACGTCCGCCGCGGTCATCGGCTCAGGTCAGCTCCGTCACGGGCACCCGGCGGAAGGTGATGGTCTCGTAGGCGCTGAAGTCGCCGGTCTCGTACAGCAGACCCACGGTGTCCGCGTCGACGCGCACGAGGTCGGAGTACGCGGCGGGCAGGCCGTCCACGGTGTGGACCGGGCGCCAGGTGGTGCCGCCGTCGGCGGAGGCGCGGATCGTCATCAGGGCGCGGAAGCCCGGGTCGGCGGGGCCGGAGTAGAGCAGCACGTCGGGGTCGCGGAGCTGGAGGACGCTCGCCTGGCACACGGGAGCGGACAGGCCCGCCTGCGGACGGAAGGGTTTCACCAGGGTCTGCCCGCCGTCGGTGGAGTGGGCGTCGGCCCGGGTGCCGGGCGACGGGGAGTCGTTGCGGGTGTTGACGTACACGCGGCCGTCGGGGAGTTCGGCGGCGGTGGTCTCGTTGGCGTTGATGTAGCCGTCGGTGTTGTCGTCGACGTAGCCGATCCGCCAGGTGGCGCCCCGGTCGTCGCTGAGCAGGCAGTGGCCGCCGTTGTACCTGCCCTCCGTGCCGTTGTCCGTGCCGGTGGGCGGCAGGGAGTGGTTGGCGGGGACGACGATCCGGCCCGTGCTCAGCTGGAGGGCATGGCCGGGTGTGGTGGCGTACCAGCGCCAGTGCGGCTCCTTGGTCTGCTGGGTGATCTCCTTCGGCGCGGACCAGGTGAGGCCGTCGTCGTCGCTGTGCTGCACCCAGACCCGGCGTCCGTCGGCCGCGCTGACCTTGCCGCGCCGGATGGCGTCCTCGGTGGCGAGAGCGGCGTTGCGTACGTGCACGAGGAGGACGCGGCCGGTGTCGAGGACGACGGGGGCCGGGTTGCCGGCGAGGGCGTCGCCGTTCTTCGCGACGACCAGGAGCGGGCTCCAGCTCCGGCCGCCGTCCGTGGAGCGCTTGAGTACGACGTCGATGTTCCCGAAGTCGTCCCGGGAGCCGACGCGGCCCTCACAGAAGGCGAGCAGGGTGCCGATGGGGGTGCCCCCGCTCGAGCGGAGCCGAGAGTGGGGGACGGTGGCGACGACGGCGGGGATGCGGAAGCTGGCGTATCCCTCCCGGCCGGCGCGGAAGGGGACGCTGGTCTCGGTCATCGGCGGGTTCCTCCGGTCGTTCGACGACGGTACGGATGACCGATTCATCTGCCCGAGCCGGGCGAATTCGTGGTGAATTCCACATCACGAGTGACCGGTTCGGGCAGGATGCGGTCGCATGGATGCCGTACGGGTCGCGCTGCTGCGGGAAGTGCTCGCCGGAACGGAGTGGCTGGGCGCCACGCGGCGGTTCGCCGGCGCGCTGCGGGGGTCGGTGGTGTCGCACGGCGGCGGGCTGCTGCTCGTCGGCACGCCGGAGTACGAGCCGTGGCACCTGGCGGCGCATCTGGTGGACGAGGCGGCGTGGTCGGGCACGCCGGAGCTGGCCCCGACGCTGGTACGGCATGACGCGCGCCCCTCGGATCCGGCGCATCTGGCGGCCGGTCTCGGGCGGCTTGAGGCGGCCCGGCGGGGCGAGACGCTGCTGGTGGTGTCCCCCGAAGGGCCGGCCGCATCTCTCCTCGAACGGGTGTCCGACGCCCGGCGTGCCGGGGCGACGGTGCTGTCCCTCGGCCCCGGTGAGGGCGAGCTGGCGGCGATGGCCCATGAGGCCCTGGCCGTCCCCGACGGCTCGGAGCTGGACCTGGACACGGTGCAGCACCTGGTCAGCGCGGCGGCCGGGGAGAACGCCCTGCCGACGCCGCGCGGCCGCCGCCGCTTCCGGGACAGGGCGGCGAGACTGGCGGAACACCTGACGGCCCCTCCGCCGGCGCGCTGGTAGGGGGCGTCCGCCCCCTGGGCCGGATGTGCGGCTGCGCGAACGCCGCGCAGCCGCCGGGTGGCGCTACTCCTCGTTCCGGCCGCCCGCCGGGGCGTCGTGCCACTTGGGGTCGTTCTCCCACTGGAGGTTGCGCGCGCGGGCGGTCTCCATCGCGCGTTCGGCTTCCGTGCGGGAGGTGTACGGTCCGAACCGGTCCTTGTTGGGGCACTCCGGCCCCTCCTCGACCTTCTTGTGCTCCAGGCAGTAGTACCACTCGCCCGGCTTCCCGACCGTCCGCTTCTTGAACAGGGCCATGACCAGCTCCTCTCGCCATCGTCATGTTCCCCCATGGCAGCTGGTTAGACTCGCTGGCATGTCTGGCCAGTCGCTGCTTGTCCCGGGGGAGCTGTCCCCCACCCGTCCCGTGCCCGGAAACATCCGCCGCCCCGAGTACGTCGGCAAGCCCGCGCCGACGCCGTACACCGGACCGGAGGTGCAGACGCCCGAGACGATCGAGGCGATGCGGGTCGCCGGCCGGATCGCCGCCCGGGCGATGGCGGAGGCCGCGAAGCTGATCGCCCCCGGGGTGACCACCGACGAGCTGGACAAGGTGGCGCACGCGTACATGTGCGACCACGGCGCCTACCCCTCGACGCTCGGCTACCGGGGCTTCCCGAAGTCGCTGTGCACGTCCGTCAACGAGGTCATCTGCCACGGCATCCCGGACTCGACGGTCCTGCGCGACGGCGACATCGTCAACCTCGACGTGACGGCGTACATCGGTGGTGTGCACGGCGACAACAACGCGACCTACCTGGTCGGTGACGTCGACGAGGAGTCGCGGCTGCTGGTGGAGCGGACCCGGGAGTCCCTCGACCGGGCGATCAAGGCGGTCAGGCCGGGCCGGCAGATCAACATCATCGGCCGGGTCATCGAGTCGTACGCCAAGCGCTTCGGCTACGGGGTGGTCCGGGACTTCACCGGCCACGGCATCAACAGCGCGTTCCACTCGGGCCTGATCATCCCCCACTACGACAGCCCGCACGCGACGACGGTCATCCAGCCCGGCATGACCTTCACCATCGAGCCGATGCTGACGCTCGGGACGCACGAGTACGACATGTGGGACGACGGCTGGACGGTCGTGACGAAGGACCGGAAGCGGACGGCCCAGTTCGAGCACACGCTGGTGGTGACGGAGACGGGCGCGGAGATCCTGACGCTGCCCTGATCACCGATCACGATCACCGAGCCCGCCCTGCCAGGGCGGGCTTTCTCTTGTACGCTTTTACCGACAGGGCGTCGGCAAACCCATTGACTTAGGTATGCCTTACCCAAAGGATGGGCCCATGGAATCCTTCTCGACCCTCATTCGGACCGCTTCCCGCGAGCAGCACGAGGAGGTCAGGGGCTCGACGTTCATGAGCGACCTGCTGGGGCACAAACTGGGGGTCGACGCGTTCGCCCGCTACACGGAGCAGCTGTGGTTCGTGTACGGGGCACTGGAGTCCGGCGCCGAGCGCCTGGCCGGGGACCCGGTGGCCGGCCCCTTCGTCCGCCCGGAGCTGTTCCGGATGGCCTCGCTGGAACAGGACCTGGAGTACCTGCGCGGCCCCGGCTGGCGTTCGGGCGTCAGCGCGCTGCCCGCCACGCTGGAGTACGCGCGGCGGATCTCCGACTGCGCCCACACCTGGCCGGCCGGCTACGTCGCCCACCACTACACGCGCTACCTCGGCGACCTCTCCGGCGGGCAGATCATCCGCGACACGGCCGAGAGGACGTGGGGTTTCCCGAAGAAGGGCGACGGGGTCCGCTTCTACGTGTTCGAGGAGATCCCCAACCCGGCCGCCTTCAAGCGGGGTTACTGGGAGCTGCTGGACGCGGTGCCCGGTGACGAGCTGGAGCGGCAGCGGATCGTGTCCGAGTGCAAGCGGGCGTACGCGCTGAACAACGCGGTGTTCCAGGCTCTGGGCGAGGAGTTCCCGCTGTCGGCGTGAGCGGACCCGGAGACACGGCGCCGCCCCACTCACCTCGGCTCCGAGCTCACCGGCGTACGGGCCGCACGGGATGCGGTCGGGAGTGGTCGCGCCCGGAGGTTCCCGTTCGGTACCGCACACACGCGGTTCCACCCGTACGGACACGCACCGCCCGGGTCAGCGTTCGAGGTGGACCCGGCCGCCGACCTCGGTCCATCCGCCCGGCTGGGGCGCGGTCAGGATCTGGGAGCCCGCGCCCTGGGTGATGTTGAGGGCCCGGCCGAGCCGGTCGGTGAGCAGCAGGGCCGCCGCTCCGGTCGCCTCGTCCTCGTCGATCCCGTCGCCGCGTCCGGGGAAGGCCCGGGCCCTCACCCGTCCGGCGGGCTCGTCCTCCCACGCCCAGGCGTACACCCACTCCCCCGGCGGCGGCACGGCCAGGTCGTCGACCTCGGTGGCGCTGCCGTACTGCCGCAGGGTGCGCTGCGGCACCCACTCCGCCCGCGCCTCGATCCAGCAGAACTCCCCGTCCTGCCGGGCACCGACCACCCCGGCGGGCGTGACCAGCTCGGGCACGTCGAGCAGCCAGGCCGTCCCGACACACGGATGCCCGGCGAAGGGCAGGCGCAGGGTGGGCGTGTAGATGTCGATCACACCGCGCTCGGGGTCGTCGACGAACACGGTCTCACTGAACCCCAGCTTCGCGGCGAACGCCTGCCGGTCACTCCGCTCGGGCAGCACCGAACCCTCGCGCACGACACCGAGTTCGTTGCCGTATCCACCGTTCGGCCCGCAGAAGACGCGGAGCACGTCGTAGTCAGTCACGGGTGCATTCAAACATCGCACGGGCGGCCGCCGAGGTCACGGCCTTCGCCACGCGTCCGTTCCCCGCGCTCGCGGCGGCGTACGGGCCGGGGTCGCGCTCACCCCGAGGCGCGACCTTTGACCGTCCCTTGACCGCTCCATGAGGGCGATTTTGAGCCACTTCAGCAATTCTTATGTGGCTCATTAGGTGAGCCTCACCTTCCCCGCCTTCCTGGAGCCCTCATGCGACCCGCCAGACCCGTTTCCGTCGCGATCGCCGTCGCGGCGGCTCTGACCGCCGTCACCGGCTGCACGGAGAAGAGCAACGCCGCGGACGGCGACCACGTCGTCCATGTGACGGCCACGGACGACAAGTGCGAGGTGTCGAAGAAGGAGTTCCCGGCCGGGCACGTCGAACTCGCCGTCGAGAACAAGGGGTCGAAGGTCACCGAGGTCTACGTGCTCTTCCCCGACGACCGTGTGGTCACCGAGCGGGAGAACATAGGCCCCGGCACCAAGCAGCGGGTCACCGCCGAGGTGAAGGCCGGCGACTACCGGATCGCCTGCAAGCCCGGCATGAAGGGCGACGGCATCCGCCAGACCGTCAAGGCCACGGGCGGCAAGGCGATCCAGCGGGATCCGCGCCTGGACAAGGCCGTTGCGGCCTACCGCGCCTACGCCCAGGCGCAGGCCGACGAGACCCTGCCCAAGGCCGAGACCTTCGCCCGGGCCGTCAAGGAAGGCGACCTGGAAGCCGCGAAGAAGGCGTACGCCCCCTCCCGCATCGGCTGGGAGCGCACCGAGCCGGTCGCCGAGTCCTTCGGCGACATCGACCCCAAGGTCGACGTCCGCGAGGACGGTCTGGAGGACGGCCAGGATCCCGCCACGGACTGGACCGGCTGGCACCGCCTGGAGAAGGCCCTCTGGCAGGACAAGAAGATCGGCGACCGCCAGAAGGAACTGGCCGACCGGCTGATCACCGACCTGAAGGACTGGCAGAACCGCGTAGGCAAGGCGGACATCACCCCTACCTCCATGGCCAACGGCGCCAAGGAACTCCTCGACGAGGTCGCCACCGGCAAGGTCACCGGCGAGGAGGAGCGCTATTCGCACACCGACCTGGTCGACTTCAAGGCCAACGTCGAGGGCGCGCAGCAGTCGTACGAGCTGCTGAAGCCGGTCGCGCAGGAGAACGACAAGGCTCTCACCACGGAACTGGACAGGCAGTTCGCCGCCCTGAACACGCTGCTCGACACGTACCGCCCGGACCCGGCGTCGTACGACTTCACCTCGTACGACAAGGTCGGCAAGACCGACCGCAAGGAGCTCTCGGACGCGGTCAACGCGCTGGCGGAGCCCCTGTCGAAGCTCGCTGCCGCGGTCGTGAAGTAGAGGGCCGCGCCCATGACGGACAACACCGACAACCCCACACCATCCCCCTCCCGGCGCTCCCTGCTCGGCTGGGGCGGCGCGGGCCTGGCCCTCGGCGCCGCCGCGGCGGGCGGAGCGGTGGCGATGGCCCGCACGGACGACGACCCCGCGCCGGACGCCGGAACCGCGATCGCCTTCCACGGCGCGCACCAGGCCGGCATCGCCACCCCCGTCCAGGACCGGCTGCACTTCGCCGCGTTCGACGTGACGACCGACGACCGGGCGGAGTTCGTCCAGTTGCTGAAGGACTGGACGCAGGCCGCCCGCCGCATGACGGCCGGGCAGCCGGTGGGCGAGGGCGGCTACGGCGGCCTCCCGGAGGCACCCCCCGACGACACCGGCGAGGCCCTGGACCTGAAGCCCTCCCGCCTGACCCTCACGATCGGCTTCGGCCCGGGTCTGTTCGGGAAGTTCGGCCTGGCGGAGCAGCGACCGGCCGCCCTGGTGGACCTGCCGAAGTTCGCGGGCGACAACCTGGACAAGAACCGCAGCGGAGGCGACCTGTGCGTCCAGGCCTGCGCGGACGACCCCCAGGTCGCCGTGCACGCCGTCCGCAACCTGGCCCGCATCGGCTTCGGCAAGGTCGTCATCCGCTGGTCGCAGCTCGGCTTCGGCAAGACGTCGTCGACGACGCCCGAGGCGCAGACGCCGCGCAACCTGATGGGCTTCAAGGACGGCACCCGCAACATCGCGGCAACGGAGACGGGCCGGCTGGAGAAGTTCGTGTGGGTGGGCGAACAGGACGACCCGTCCTGGATGACGAACGGCTCCTACCTCGTCGCCCGACGCATCCGGATGCACATCGAGACGTGGGACCGCACCTCGCTCCAGGAGCAGGAGGACATCTTCGGCCGCGACAAGGGCGAGGGTGCCCCGGTCGGCAAGGCGAAGGAGCGCGACGAGCCGTTCCTGAAGGCCATGAAGCCCGACGCGCACGTCCGGCTCGCGCACCCCGACACCAACCACGGCGCGACGATCCTGCGCCGCGGCTATTCCTTCACCGACGGCACGGACGGACTGGGCCGGCTGGACGCGGGCCTGTTCTTCCTGGCCTACCAGCGGGACGTCCGCGAGGGCTTCATCCCGATCCAGCGCAACCTGGCCACGGACGCGCTCAACGAGTACATCCAGCACGTGGGTTCGGCGCTCTTCGCGATCCCGCCAGGCGTTCGCGACAAGGACGACTGGTGGGGCCGGACGCTGTTCTCCGGGGAGGCGTAGACCCGATGTTCTCCAACTACCTGATCGGTCTGCGCGAGGGCCTGGAGGCGAGCCTCGTCGTCTGCATCCTCATCGCCTACCTGGTCAAGACGGACCGCAGGGACGCGCTGCGGCCGATCTGGACCGGCATCGGCGTCGCCGTCGCCCTCGCGCTCGGCTTCGGCTGCGCCCTCGAATTCGGCTCCCAGGAACTGACGTTCCAGGCGCAGGAGGCGCTCGGCGGGTCCCTGTCGATCCTCGCGGTCGGTCTGGTGACGTGGATGGTGTTCTGGATGCGGCGCACCGCCCGGCACCTGAAGTCGGAACTGCACGGCAGGCTGGACGCGGCCCTCGCCATGGGCACGGGCGCGCTGGTCGCCACCGCGTTCCTGGCCGTGGGCCGGGAGGGCCTGGAGACGGCCCTGTTCGTCTGGGCCTCGGTCCACGCGGCGAGCGACGGCACGCCGCGGCCCCTTCTCGGTGTCGCGCTGGGCCTGTTGACGGCGATCCTCCTGGGTTGGCTGTTCTACCGGGGCGCCCTGCGCATCGATCTCGCCCGGTTCTTCACGTGGACCGGCGGCATGCTGGTCGTCGTCGCGGCGGGCGTCCTGGCGTACGGCTTCCACGACCTCCAGGAGGCGGGCTTCCTGCCCGGCCTCAACGACAAGGCCTTCGACATCTCCGGCACGATTCCTCCGGACAGTTGGTACGGCACGTTGCTCAAGGGCGTGTTCAACTTCCAGCCGGACCCGACGGTGCTCCAGGTCACGGTGTGGCTGCTGTACTTGATCCCGACGCTCGCGCTCTTCCTGGCACCGGTAGGGTTTGCCTCCAGGAAGGCGGTGCAGGCTGCCGACTGAGCTTTCGGTGTTCGTCAGCCGTCGTCTGTCGCAGTTGGTAGAGTCACTGGTGCCGGTCGGCGAAAGCCAAGCCGCCCGGCTGCTCCGCCCCCTGCGGCGGCAGGCAAAACGCGTTGCCCTTCGGGGCTTGGTCGCCGGGAGTGGCTCGGAGACCGAAAACGTACGTGGAGCCGGTGTAAGACCTGGCCTTGTCCGGGCTGTCGGCAGTGAAGCGTGCACCGTAGTCCCGCTTCAAGAGGAGCGGGAACGGACCTTCCGGGCAGAAATGGTCGGAATGCCAGGAGTCCTGAGACTCTCGGTAACGGAAGGTGAAGGAACCTGATGATCAGGCTTCGCGGCCCCCTAAGGCCGGGCAGGCTTGAGCGGAACGCGCTGATGGCGGCTTCGGTGGCCGCCATCTCGCTGACGGCGAGCGGATGCGTCGTGGTGCACGGCGAACGGGAAATCCTCCCGTCCACCACCCGCGCCGAGGCCGCCGAGGCTCTCCAGGAGTTCACGACCGCGTACAACGAGGCCGACAAGGCCTACGACGCCTCCCTGGACGCCGACCACACCACCGGCGCCCTGGCCGACATCGACTCGGCACGCCTGAAGGCCGGGAAGGCGAACAGCCCGGACGGCAACCCGAACCACACGCCCCTGAAGCTGACGGACGCGAAGTACACGATCCCCAAGAAGGCCGGCTGGCCCCGCTGGTTCCTCGTCGACGCGGCCGGCAACAAGGGCGGCACGGCCCGCTGGCTGCTCGTGTTCACCCGCAGCAGCCTGGACGACCCCTTCCAGGTCGCGTATCTCACCCTCGTCGCACCGGGCAAGGTCCCGGAGTTCAAGAAGGACGCGGACGGCTGGGCCGAGTCCGTCCCGGTGAACTCGACCGGCCTGGCCGCCGCCCCCGGCGACCTGAGCCAGGACTACACGGCCTACCTCAAGAACGGCTCAGAAACCTTCGCGGACGGCTCCCACACCAGCCAGTGGCGCGCCCTGCGCAAGAAGAACGCCAAGAAGCCGGGCCTGGTCACCCAGTACATCGACGAACCGCTGACGAACGGCGACTACCAGCCCCTCGCCCTGCGCACCGCGGACGGCGGCGCACTGGTGTTCTTCACCACACGGCACTTCGAGAAGCAGACGGCTTACGCGGGCACGTCGTTCCCCGTCCCCAACAAGGATGTTCTCGCTCTGACGACCGGCGAGATCAAGCAGTCCCTCTTGATGGAGTTCGTCTCCAACGAGGTGGCGCTGGATCCGCCGCAGGGCAGCGGCAACCAGCGGGTGACGATCCTCGGCCGGATCCAGGGAATGACGTCGGCGGAAGGCTCGTAAGGGCGGAGCGGACCGGCTCAGTGCCGTCGCACCGGCCAGGCCGACCCGGCCTGGTCGGATTCCTCACCGGCGTACCGGGCGCCGGCCTCGGTCAGGGTCTCCAGCAGGGTCAGCGGATCCGGCAGCGGATGCTCGGGCCCGCGCACCCAGTGCACCGTCTGGTCCTCGCCGGGCAGCCGCGCCGGCGGTACGAGGACGTAGGAGCCACGGCAGTGCCACCGCAGCCCGGGGTGCTCGTCCATCGTCTCGGGGTGGCAGTCCAGTTCGCACGGCCACCACTCGTCCTCGTCCTCGGGCGTCCCGCGGGTGAGGGTGAAGAACAGCATGCGGCCGTCGTCGCTCTCGGCGACGGGACCGACCTCGACACCGTCGGCGAGCAGCCGCTCCAACGCACTGCGACCGGCATCCAGGGGCACGTCGAGGACGTCGTGCACCATGCCGGTCGCGGTGATGAAGTTGGCCTGCGGCTGATGGCGGGCCCAGCGCTCGATCTGGGCGCGGTCGGTGGTCGACTGCGTCTGCCAGGCGAAGGACACCGGATGCCGGGCCGGGGTGGGACAGCCGACGCGGTCGCAGGAGCAGCGGTAGCCGGCCGGGTGCGCGGCGGGCGCGAGCGGCAGTCCGGCGCCGGCGGCGGCGAGCAGCAGGTCCTCACGGCCGCCGTCACCGGCGGTCTCCTTCGGCCGGCGCCCGGCGCGCAGCCACTGGGTGAGTTTGCCCTGCAGGCCGGTCCTGCCGCCGTACTCCGCGCTCATCTATCCCCTCGCCTCGCTGTCGTGCGGAACAGCATGCCTTATGGTCCCATCTTCCCGCGCCCCGGGGGGCCAGTGCCCACATCCGGGGCAGGAGGGCCGAGACATGTACCGGTGGGGCGAGGCATATGCCCGTGGGGCGAGGCGTACTCCACACCGTGATCGGGTGTCATTGCCTGCTTTGCCATGACATGGCGCCCTACCGTGGTCGCCATGGTCACAAGGATCGCGCTGACGGGCCTCGCCTCCGCGGTTTCGGTGGTCTCGCTGACCCTCACGGGACCGGCCGGTGCCGCCTCGACTCTGCCGACGGGCGTCCGTCCGCCGGAGGGACGCACCCGTCCACTGGAGTGGGGCACCGGCCCTCTGACCGCGGCGGCGCTCCCCCGGATCACGTACGTCGCCCACCGCGGCGGTGCCCGCGAGGTCCCCGAGAACAGCATGACGGGGCTGATGGCCGCCTACGAGCGCGGTACGGCGCAGGTGCTGGACTTCGACACGCGGCTGCTGCGCGACGGCACGCCCGTGGTGTTCCACGACGAGACGCTGAACCGCACCACCTACCTGGGCGGCGCGGTGCGCGGCCTCGACGCCCGGGAGTGGCAGGGCGTCCGGCTGCGCCCGAAGGACGCGCTGCCCGGCAGCTGGCGGTCGGAACGGCCGCCGACGGTCGCGGAGGTGCTGGATCGTTTCGGCGGGCGGATCGTGCTGATGCTGGAGGCGAAGGACCCGCGGAGCCTCGACCGGCTGGCCGGGCTGATCCGGGCCCGTGGCCTGACCCGCTCGGTGTTCGTGAACTCCAACGACCCGGAGGTGGCCCGGCGCGCCCATCGCCTGGGCCTGCTCGCCCAGTTGTGGCGCTCGGCGCGGCAACTGCGCACGGACCGCCCGGAGCGCTGGCGGTCGTACGTGGACCTGCTGGACGTGGACCACCGGGCGCGTGACGCGGACCTCGTGCGGGCGGTGAACTCGGGGATCCGGCGGGTGTGGGCGCACACCGTGGTGACGGACGCGCAGCGGGACCGGGTGCTGGCGCTGGGCTGCGACGGGGTGATCACGGACGCGCCGGGGCGTCTCGCGCGGGCCGCTCAGCGGGGCGCGAGACCGTGAAGGGCGTAGTCGACGAGGGTGTCGGTGTACTCGTAGGAGATCGGGCCGGTGTGCTGGAGCCAGCGCTGGGCGAGCGGGGAGATGAAGAACTCCAGGGCGATGCGCGGGTCGATCTCGGGCCGCACCTGGCCGGCGTCCTGCGCGGCGCGCAGCCGGCCGATGTAGAGGTCGAGTGAGGGCTGCATCAGCTTGGCCACGAGCTCGCGACCGAGGTGCTCGTTCACCACGCCCTCGGCGGCCAGCGCACGGGACGGCGCCTCGAACCTCGGGTCGCGCAACTGGTCGACGGTGGCGCGCAGGACGGCCTTGACGTCGGCGGCGAGGTCGCCGCTGTCGGGGAAGGCGTACGGCACCGGTCCCGCTTCCCGCAGGGACTGCTCGCCCAGGTCGAGGAACGCCTCCATCAGCACGTCCGCCTTCGACGACCACCAGCGGTAGATCGTCTGCTTCCCGACACCGGCGCGGGCGGCGATGCCCTCGATGGTGGTCTTCGGGTAACCGACCTCCACGACGAGCGCGAGGGCGGCTTCGTAGATGGCGCGGCGGGACTTCTCGCTGCGCCGGGTGGAGTCGGGGGCGGGCTTGGCGGGCTGAGCGGACTTCCGTGCGGGCATGGGTCGAATTTATCAGGTTGACAAGACGGAGCGTCTCGCCGGACAGTGGAGCGGTACGCACGAGACGAACCGTCTCGTTGCAGGCGGGGCGTGGGAAAGGAGTCCGACATGGCCCGAGGCGGAGCCGGAAACCTGCTGGGTGTCGGCGGATCGCGCCAGAAGCTCGGCCGCGATGCTCTGCGCGGCGGCGGCCGGGGCGGCCGGATCGGCGGCGGCCTCGATCCGCAGGCCCAGAAGCGCGAGTTGCTGCGCAAGCTCCAGGAGAAACGGCAGCAGCAGGAACGACAGGAGGGCCGTACGACCGACAAGTCGTCGTGAGCCTCCCCCGCCCGGGGGAGGCGGTCCCCTCGCGCGCGGGATCCTCACGGGACGTCCGGCGGGTGTACTGAAGCGGCCGAGAAACCGCGACCGACGGACACCCGGGAGGACTCACCATGCGCGTGTGGACGAGACGACGACTGCTCACTTCGGCGGCGACGGCCGTCTCGGCGGCGGGTCTCGCCGCGACGACGGCCCTGCCCGCCCGGGCGGCGGCCGGAGCGGCCCGTCCCGGCACCGGCGACATCGCGGACGCGCTGCGGGCACTGCCCGGTCTGCGACTGATCGAGGAGCGGCAGGACGCCGAAGCGGGGTACCGGCACTTCGTCCTGGGCCTGCGCCAGCCGGTCGACCACACGAACCCCGCGGCCGGCACCTTCGAGCAGCGCCTCATCCTGCTGCACACCGCCGCCGACCGTCCCATGGTCCTCACCACCACGGGCTACCACGCGGTCCTCTCGCCCTGGCGGAGCGAACCGACGATCCTGCTCGGCGCCAACCAACTCCAGGTGGAGCACCGCTACTTCGGCACATCCCGCCCGGCGGGGACCGGCTACGCCCACCTCACGATCCGCCAGGCCGCCGACGACCACCACCGCGTCGTCCGCCTCTTCCGCCGGCTCTACCACGGCGCGTGGATCTCCACCGGCAGCAGCAAGGGCGGCTTGGCGACGGTCTACCACCGCCGCTTCCACCCCCAGGACGTCGACGGCACGGTGGTCTACTCGGCTCCGAACAACGTCGACGACCGCGACGACTCCGCCTACCTGCGCTTCCTGGCGACGGTCGGCACCCCCGCGGGCCGCGAGGCCGTCAAGTCCGCACAGCGGCGGCTGCTGCTCGACCGGGCCGGGATGGTCGCCCGTTACGAGGCCTGGGCGGCCGCCCACAACGACACCTTCCGCATCATCGGCAGCGCCGACCAGGCCTTCGAGATCGCCGTGCTGCGCGTACTGTTCATGTTCTGGCAGCGGGGCAGCGCGGCCGACGTCGCCAGGATCCCCGGCCTGGAGGCCACGGCCGACGAGCTGTACACCTGGCTCTACGACACGGCGGGACTGCCTCTCTACGCCGACACGGCGGCGCGGCGCTACGTCCCGTACTGGTACCAGATCGGCACGCAGCTGGGGTACGGCGACGTCCCCACCGACCATCTGGCGGACCTGATACGCCACTCCGGCGGCATCGAGGCGCGCAACTTCGTCCCCCGGGACATCCCCATGGCCTTCGACGCGGCGGCCATGCCGGATATCGACCGCTGGGTCCGCCGGCGCGGCAGCCGCATGCTGGTCGTCAACGGCACCCAGGACCCTTCCGTGGCCGAGTACTTCGACCCCGGCGGCCACGACTCCCGGGTCCTCTGGGTCCCGGGAGGCAACCACAACATCGAGATCGCGAACCTGTCCCCCGCCGACCGGGCGTCGGCGGAGGAGGCGTTGTTCCGCTGGGCCGGTCAGGGCGCCGGCGGCCAGGCGTCTCCCCAGTCCGCGTCCCGGGCCGCCTTGTAAAGATCGCCGTGGCGCTTGGTGACGGTGGTGCGGTGCAGGGACGGTTCGGTCTCGCACAGGTCGAGGAGGACCTGGCCCTTGCGGATCTGCGGGCGCCGGACGACCCGGGAGGATGCCGGGGTGACCGGGAAGCGGGCGGCGGCGACGTAGCTGAACTTCTCGTCCTCGTAGGGGAGGGAGCCGCCCTTGACCTGGCGGTGCAGGGAGGAACGGCTGACCCGGGCGGAGAAGTGGCACCAGTCCGTGCCCGGGGCGATGGGGCAGGCGGCGCTGTGCGGGCAGGGGGCGGCGACGTGGAAGCCGGTGCCGACCAGCCGGTCGCGGGCCTCGATGACGCGGGCGTAGCCGTCGGGGGTGCCGGGCTCGACGATCACCACGGCCTGGGCCGCGGCCGCGGCGGCGTCGACGAGGGCGGTGCGGTCGGGGGCGGTCAGCTCGTTGAGGACGTAGGAGACGGTGACGAGATCAGTGCTCTCCAGGGTGAGCGCCGCTCCGATCCGAGAGCGCTGCCACCGTACGTCCCGCAGGGCCGGGTCGGCCTCGGCGATCTCCCGGCCGAGCGCGAGCGCGGGCTCGGCCCAGTCGAGCACGGTGACGGGCCGCTTTCCGCCCCAGGTCGCGCTCACCGCCCAGGCCGCGGCACCCGTACCGCCGCCGACGTCCACATGGTCGCCGGGCACCCACCCGGGCACGGCCTCCGCGAACGCCTCCAGCGCGGAGTGGACCGCCTCGAAGGTCGCGGGCATGCGGTAGGCGGCGTAGGCGGCGACGTCGGCCCGGTCGCGGAGGATGGGAGCGTCGGTCGGGGTGGCCCCGCGATAGCTGGCGATCAGCCGCTCGACCGCCTGCGCGGCCTGCCGGGGCGGCAGTCCGTCGAGCAGACCGGCGAGGGCGGCGCGGAGGGTTTCGGCCGGGGGTGCGGGGGCGTTCACCCGGCGATTCTACGAGGGCGTGGACCACCCCGCCGCCCTCACATCCCCCGCAGCGCCCGCGCCACCCGCGACCCCGCCGCCGCCCTCGGCGCGCTGTCCGGCCGACGACGACGGGGATGGACCGCGTTGGTGAGGAGGATGAGGAACGCGTCCGTCGCCGGGTCGAGGACGAGGGACGTGCCCGTGAAGCCCGTGTGGCCCGCCGCTCCGCGCCCCGCCAGGTCACCCATGAACCAGGGCTGGTCGAGGGAGAAGCCCAGGCCGGGTGGGGTGAAGAGGAGGTCGACGAAGTCGGGGCCGAGGATGCGGGCCGGGCCGTAGGAGCCGCCGGCGAGGAGGGCGCGGCAGAACACCGCGAGGTCCCGGCCGGTGGAGAACAGACCCGCGTGGCCCGCCACACCGCCCAGCGCCCAGGCGTTCTCGTCGTGCACCTCACCCCGCAGCATCCCCCGGTCCGCCTTGGCCCACGGCCGCCGCTGGTCCTCCGTCGCCGCCGCCCCGGGACACGGCCCGAACTCCGTCGCCGTCATGCCCAGCGGCCGGGTGATGCCGTCGCGGAAGAGGGCGTCGAGCGTACGGCCGGTGATGCGTTCCAGGACGTGCTGCAGGAGCAGCATGTTCAGGTCGGAGTAGCGGTACGTGCCCGGTTCCCCGACCGGCGCTTCCCTCCGCAGCGCCGCCAGCCGCTCGGCGTCGTCGGCGCAGTCGTGGAGCGGGAGTTCGGGCCGCAGCCCGGAGGTGTGGGTGAGCAGCTGCCGTACGGTGATGCCGTGCCGGGCGGCCGCCGTGAAGTCGGGCAGGTACGCGCCCACCCGCGCGTCGATGCCCAGGGTGCCGCGCTCGATCTGCTGCACGGCGGCCACCGAGGTGAACAGCTTGGTCAGGGACGCCAGGTCGAAGGGCGTGCCGACGGTCATCGGGACCCGCTCCTCGGCAGGCAGTTCCACGCCGGCGTCGGTGTCCTCGTCGTAGGCCGAGTACCGCACGGCCCAGCCTGCCGCCTCCTCCACGGCGATCACCGGGCCGCGTCCGACGACCACGACCGCGCCCGGCGCCCAGGGGCGCTGCCCGGTGGTGAGGACGTGGACCTCCCGGACCAGGTGACGCAGTTCCCCGGGGTCGAGTCCGGCCCGTTCCGGCGTGCCGTCGCGCAGTCTTGGTGCGCTCAGCTGTCTGCTCCCTCCGCGTTCACGCGCCTGCTGTCCGTCTTCCCGTCCGACTTCCCGTCCGTGTTTCCGTCCGTGTTTCCGTTCGTGTTTCCGTTCGTGTTTCCGTCCGACTTCCAGGGTTGTGAGCTGTTGCTGGTTGAGTGCGTATGAGTGTGTTCTGGCGTGTGTGGGTGAGTGTCCGGGCTGCGGCGTGCGCTGTTTCCGGGGAGGGAACGGGAGTTCCTGGATCGAATGCGTGACCTTTGCGCGGGTGTGGTCGTTGGGTGGGTGACAGGCACGCCCGGGGGGCGGGGAAGGGGGTCGGGGTGAGTGTGCCACGTGAGCTTTCGGCGCCGTTCGTCGTCCTTGGCCCGTCCGGGGTGGCGATCCGTACCCGGCTCAAGGGCCTGACCGCTGGGGACGAGGAGGTGCTGCGGCTGGTCGGCGCGCATCTGGGATCGTTGGCTTCCCGTGACTTGAAGCGGCGCTGCGCCGAGGGGCTGGAGCACTCCACGGACATGTGGGCGCAGCGCAAACGCGCCCTGACCGAGGAGTCCTCCTCGCGGTGGGCGGGCAGCATCACCAAAGCGACGCATGACCAGTGGGCACTGTCGCGGCGTGCGCAGCTCGCCCACATCCAGGCTCTGGAAGCCGGGGTGCGCACGATCGCGCACCGGTTGTCGCTGCCGGTGGGCGAGAAGGGCACCAAACGGGCGCCGGGCGGCTACCGGAGTCGGCAGGAGTGGTTCGCCAAGACACGTCGCCTGCCCGTGCTGGAGGACCGGCTCGCCGCCGAGCGCGCCGACCGCGCAGCCGGGCGGGTGCGCGTGGCACGAGGCGGGAAGCGACTGGCCCGCAACCGTCACCACCTCGACCAAGCACAGCTCACCGAGGCCGCATGGCGGCAGCACTGGGAAGCGTCGCGCTGGTTCCTCCAGGCCGACGGCGAGAGCGGGAAGCGGTTCGGGAACGAGACGATCCGCCTCACGCCGGACGGTGAGGTCAGCATCAAGCTCCCCGCGCCGCTGGCATATCTGGCGAACGCCCGGCACGGCCGGTACGTCCTCACCGGCACCGTCGCCTTCCACCACCGGGGCGAGGAATGGGCGGACCGTGTGGCGGCGAACCGGGCCGTGGCCTACCGCATCCACCTCGATACCGACCGGAACCGCTGGTACCTGACCGCCTCGTGGACGATCCCGCCGGTCAAGACCGTTCCACTGGCTCAGGCCCGCGCCGGCGGGATGATCGGTGTCGACACCAACGCCGATCACCTCGCGGCATGGCGCCTGGATGCGCACGGCAACCCGGTCGGCGCCCCGCGCCGGTTCTTCTTCGACCTCGACGGACCGGCCGGCTACCGCGACGCCCAGGTACGGCACGCACTGGCGCGCCTGCTGCACTTCGCCAAACGTCACGGCCTGAGCATCGCGATCGAGGATCTGGACTTCGCCGCGGAGAAGACCCGGGAGAAGCACGGCAGACACAAACAGTTCCGCAAGCTGATCTCCGGCATGCCGGTATCCAGGCTGCGCTCCCGGCTGGTGTCGATGGCAGCCGAACTCGGCATCACGATCGTGGCCGTCGACCCGGCCTACACCTCCAAGTGGGGTGCCCAGCACTGGCAGAAGCCCCTTACCGGCGACAAACGCGCCACCACCCGGCATGATGCCGCTGCGGTGGCGATCGGAAGGCGCGCCCTGGGGCACCCGATCCGGCGACGGACGGCACCGCCCCGCACCCACCAGAGCGATGGGTGCGGGCATCGGACCGCCCAGGCCGGACCGGGCGCCCGGGGGCGTGAGGAAACCCGCCCCCGCATTCCCGGACCACGGACACGATCCGTGCGCGCCGGATGCGGAGCGAACGCGGGGGACCAGGATGCCCAACACCGTTCGGGGCGTCCGGCTGAGCACGGGTTCTGGCAACAGCACTCACTCCCGCTCAGTCTTTAGGAACGGTCGGCACATTCCCACGAAGCAGGCCAGTGCCACCAGTGCGGCGGCCAGTTGGACGACGGCCATCGGGACGGCCGTGTCCTCCCCGGCGACCCCGACGAGCGGGGACGCGATCGCGCCGACGAGGAACGACGACGTGCCGAGCAGGGCGGACGCCGAGCCGGCGGCGTGCTTGGTGCGCATCAGGGCGAGTGCCTGGGTGTTGGGCAGGGTGATGCCCATCGCGGACATCAGCACGAACAGCGCGACGGCGACGGGCGCGAGAGGGACCTCGCCGAACACACCCAGGGACATCAGCAGCAGCGCGGTCGCGGCGGTGATGACGACGGCGAGGCCGATGCCCAGCACCCGGTCCAGGCTGACCCGGCCGACGAGGACCTTGCCGTTGATCTGGCCGACGAGGACGAGCCCGACCGAGTTGACGCCGAACAGCAGGCTGAACGTCTGCGGGGAGGCGCCGTAGATCTCCTGGATGACGAACGGGGACGCCGAGATGTAGGCGAACAGGGCGGCGAAGGCGAAGCCGCCGGTGAGGGTGTAGCCGGCGAAGGAGCGGTCGGCGAGCAGGCCGCGCATCGCGCGCAGGGCCTCGCCGACGCCGCCGCTGTGGCGCTGAGCGGGCGGCAGGGTCTCGGGCAGCCTCGTCCAGACCAGGGCCCCGATGAGGATGCCGATGACCGTGAGGACGACGAACACGCCCCGCCAGTCCGTCACGCGCAGGACCTGCCCGCCGATGAGCGGCGCCACGACCGGGGCGACCCCGGAGATCAGCATGAGGGTGGAGAAGAAGCGGGCCATGGCCATGCCGTCGTACAGGTCGCGGACGACGGCCCGGGCGATGACGATCGCGGCCGCGCCCGCGAGGCCCTGGGCCAGCCGGAAGGCGACGAGGAGTTCGACGGTGGGCGCGAGCGCGCACAGGACGGTGGCGACGATGAAGACGCCGAGTCCGGCGAGAAGGGGGCGACGGCGTCCCCAGCGATCGCTCATCGGTCCGACCACGAGCTGGCCGAGCGCCATGCCGGCCAGGCAGGTGGTGAGGGTGAGCTGGACGGTCGCCGCGGGGGCGTGCAGGGCGCGGGTGACCTCCGGCAGGGCCGGGAGGTACATGTCCATCGCCAGCGGCGGTACGGCGGTCAGGCTGCCGAGGAGGAAGGTGACCAGGAGCCCGGTGCGGCGGTGCTGTGTGAGGTCGGGCCGCTCCGTTCCGGCTGCGGCCCCCTGCGCGGTGTTCGATATGGATGCCCCACCCTCGGGCATGAGTCCCTCCCTTTTCGAGTCGATCGCCACCTATGCTCTCAGCTCGTACGGACTGCTCGGGTGACGAGGTGAAGGCGGGGCGGGAATGACGGCGGACACGGTGCGGTGGGGCGTCCTGGCGACCGGAGGGATCGCGGCGGCGTTCACCGCGGATCTGATCGACCTGCCGGACGCGGAGGTCGTGGCGGTGGCGTCCCGGTCGGAGGCGTCGGCGAAGACGTTCGCGGAACGGTTCGGGATCCCCCGGGCCTACGGCGACTGGAACGCGCTCGCGCAGGACGAGGACATCGATGTCGTCTACGTCGCCACGCCGCACACGGCCCACCGGACCGCCGCCGGTCTGTGTCTGGCGGCCGGGCGGAACGTGCTGTGCGAGAAGCCGTTCACGCTGAACGTGCGCGAGGCGGCGGAACTCGTCGCGCTGGCGCGGGAGCACGGGCGCTTCCTGATGGAGGCGATGTGGATGTACTGCAATCCGCTGGTGCGGCGGCTGAAGACGCTGGTCGACGACGGCGCGATCGGCGAAGTGCGCACAGTCCAGGCGGACTTCGGGCTGGCCGGGCCGTTCCCGCCCTCGCACCGGCTGCGGAACCCGGAGCTGGGCGGGGGCGCGCTGCTCGATCTGGGCGTGTATCCGGTGTCGTTCGCGCAGCTGCTGCTCGGGGAGCCGTCGGACATCGCGGCGAGAGCGATGCTCTCCGAGGAGGGCGTCGATCTCCAGACGGGAGCGCTGCTCTCCTGGGAGAGCGGCGCTCTCGCCTCGGTGCACTGCTCCATCGTCGGCGGTACGGCGACCTCCGCCTCGGTCACCGGCTCGCAGGGCCGTATCGACATCCCGCACGGCTTCTTCTTCCCGGACCGCTTCGTGCTGCACCGGGACGGCCGTGACCCCGAGGAGTTCACGGCCGACCCGGCGGACGGGCCCCGCAACAGCCTCCGTCACGAGGCGGCGGAGGTGATGCGCGCGCTGCGCGCCGGTGAGACCGAGTCCCCGCTCGTCCCGCTCGACGGCACACTCGCCGTGATGCGGACGCTCGACGCGATCCGGGACCGCGTCGGTGTCCGCTACCCGGGCGAGACCCCGGACGAGGACCTCACGGCCGAGCTCACACCGGCTTGAGCATCGCCGGAGGCGACGCCCAGCGTGAACGGGTTCTCGGTGATCCGCGCGGCGCCGGGTTCGGCGGCGACCGCGACCCCCGGGGACGGCAGGCTGGTCGCGAAGGCCAGCGCGGCGGCGGCGCCGCCGGTGGTGGTCAGGAAGCGGCGACGGCCGATGTGCCGGGGGCCGCGCGGAGTTCGGCTCGCGTGACGGACGGATGAGTTCCGCGTGGCGGGCCCTCCCCTACGCTGCTGGCCCATGAATGCCAAGGGAAATGCGATCGCGGTGGTGACCGGGGCGGGATCCGGTATCGGGCGCGCGGTGGCCGTGGAACTGCTCCGCGCCGGCTGGTCGGTGGCGCTGGCGGGGCGGCGCGTCGAGACGCTGGAGGAGACGGCGGCCCTGGCGCCGGAGGGCGCGGCTCTCGCCGTACGGACGGACGTCTCACGGCCCGAGGACGTGACCGCCCTGTTCGCCGCCACCGTTGAGCGCTTCGGCCGGGTCGACCTGCTGTTCAACAACGCGGGCACGTTCGGGCCCGGCGGCGTGCCGGTCGAGGAGCTGCCCTACGACGCGTGGCGGCACGTGGTGGACACCAACCTCAACGGGGCGTTCCTGTGCGCGCAGGCGGCGTACCGGCAGATGAAGGAGCAGGATCCGCAGGGTGGGCGGATCATCAACAACGGCTCGATCTCCGCGCACACGCCGCGTCCGCACTCGGTGGCCTACACCGCGACCAAGCACGCGCTGACCGGCCTGACCAAGTCGCTCTCGCTGGACGGGCGGCCGTACGGCATCGCCGTCGGGCAGATCGACATCGGCAACGCGGCGACGGACATGACGGCCGGTATGCAGACGGGAGCGCTTCAGGCGAACGGTGAGGTCGCCCCGGAACCGGTGATGGACGTCGCCGACGTGGCCCGCACGGTGCGGCACATGGCGGAGCTGCCGCTGGAGGCGAACGTGCAGTTCGCGACCGTACTGGCCACGACGATGCCGTACGTCGGGCGCGGCTGACCCCGAGGACGCGCACTCGTCAACTCGTCAACCTGCACAACCGGAGTATGAACGTCCGCACTATTGCGGCCGGTCGGGCGCTTATGCTCAAATCTCCTACACGAAAGCTTCACAGTTGGAGCAGAGAAATTCCATCTGCGAGCTTCCACCGGCCGCATGTCCAGGGGGGTGCGGCAGTCGTTCCACGGCACCGGGTGGGGGTGGGCCCCGCGTGGGACCGCGGGGTGCGCTCCGGTGCGCGTGGAACGACTGCCGCTGTAAGGCCTGCCGGGTCAGGCCTGCCCGGTCTCGAAGCGGGAGATCCGGCCGTCGTCGTCCACGGTGAAGCTCCACCGGGTGCGCATTTCGCCCCAGGTGTCGTTGTTGTAGCGGGCGATGAGGGTGCGGCCGCCGTTGGACTCGTTGTCGACCTCCAGGTGGCCGTGGGAGGAGAAGATCTCCCGGTCGACCCAGTCGGCGAGGTCGCGGTCGGAGCCGTCGTCCGCCATGGTCGCGCCCGGCGCGAGGAGTGCCATGAAGGCCTCACGGTCGTGGTTGTTCACGGCGGCCACGAAGGCGCGGACGGCCGGATCGCTGAGACGCGTGGTCTGAATCGTCATGCCAGTCAGCCTCGTACCGGCCGCCGCACCACGCCACCCGTGCCACCCGAACGGCGTCCCGGGCGGGTCCGGGGGGTGTCAGGGGTGCGACGGTGGAAACGCGACGGGGAGTGTTCCTCTGTTCCTGCTGTCTGCTCCGGGAGACGACGTGAGGCGTTACGACCGACGTGATCTGGGCCTGCTGCTGCTTCGGCTGGGGACGGGCGGTGTGCTGGCCGCGCACGGCACGCAGAAGCTGTTCGGTTGGTTCGGCGGGCACGGCATCGAGGGGACCGGCCAGTTCATGGAGTCCGTCGGCTACGCCCCCGGCAGGACGAGTGCGACTGCGGCGGGCCTCGCGGAGACCGGCGGCGGCGCGCTGCTGGCCCTGGGCCTCGCCACACCGGCGGCCGGTGCCGCGGCGGCCGGTGCGATGGCGGGCGCGGCGGCGGTGCACACGCCGAACGGCTTCTTCAACCAGAGCGGCGGCTACGAGTACGCGGCGTCGCTGGGCCTCACGGCCGCCGGACTCGCCGTCACCGGTCCGGGGCGGATCTCCCTGGACCACGCGCTCGGGCACGCCGTGAACCGGAGCTGGATGATTCCGGCGGCGTTCGCGGTGACGGCGGCGGGGACGGCGCTGGTCGTGGGGGCGCGCGCCCGGCGGCTGCGGAAGGCGAAGGAGGGCGAGCAGGACGCGCTGTTCGAAGAGGAGTACATGGAGTAGCGCGGAACCAGGAGGGGCGGGAGCAGCGCGGAGCCCGGAGGGGCAGGGGCGCTGTCGTACCCGCGTGGCAGGCTGCCCCCCATGAGCGACCAGACGCCGCCCGCGCCCGAGCTGTGGGCCACCATCGACACCCTCGGGGAGTGGCTCGACTCCCACCGCCCGATCGAGGGCCGCGAGGGCATGCTGCTGCGCATCCTGAAACTGTCCGAGGAGGTCGGGGAGGTCGCCGAGGCGGTGATCGGCGCGACCGGCCAGAACCCGCGCAAGGGCGTGACGCACACCTGGGACGACGTGCAGTCGGAGCTGTGCGATGTCGCCGTCACGGCACTGGTGGCGCTGCGGACCCTGACGCCGCAGGCGCGGGAGGTCTTCGCCCGGCATCTGGAGCGGGTGACACGACGGTCCACGGCGCGACCGGCACCGGCGGACGTGCCGCGTCCGTCGCTCTGATCGCCGGAAATCGCACAACAGCACGTTCACGTTTCCCCGACCGGGTTACGCTGCGGTGAAAAGCGCCGAGCGGCCGACCCTGGCCCATCCTGGTTGAGGAGTCCGGTGACGGGGGTGGAGTGGCGGTTTCGTGCCGTGGTGGTCGCGCATGCCGTGTCGGCGTACGGGACCTATCTGAATCTGATCGCCCTCAGCCTGTTCTCGTACGAGGTCACGGGCACCGCCCTGGGCGTGGGCATCGTGATGGCCGTACGGCTGCTGTCCGGTGTCACGGCGGGCCTCGCCGCCGGGGCGCTGACCGCCAGGGTCACGCGCCGGACCGTCATGGTGGTCACGGACCTCGCCCAGACCCTCGCCATGGTCGTGCTCGCGCTCCAGGCGTCGGACACGCCGCTGTGGGTGCTGCTCGGGGCGGTGGTCGTGCTGGGCGCGGGCAACACGTTCTTCAACGTCGCCCTGCGCAGCGCGGTGCCGGTCATGGTCGGGCAGGACAGCCGGGCCCGGGCGAACGGCGTGCTGGTCACGGCCCGTTCCGTCGCCACGGTGCTGGGTTTCGCGTCGGCCGCGCCGGTCATCGCCCTCGGCGGTTTCGGTGTCGCGTTCGCCGTGAACGCCGCGAGCTTCGCGGTGTCGGCCGCAGCCGTGCTGGTGCTCCGGCCGCGCACGGACGACGAGCCGGTGGGCGAGCCGCCCCAGGTGCTCCGGGAGCAGGGCGGCACCGGGTCCTCGGGGGCCCGGGGCAAGCGGCTGCGGCTCCGAGTGGCGGGCGTCGCCGGAGCGTTGCTCGGCATGATCGCGCTGCGGGGGCTCGACGCGCTGGCGTCCGCGTCGCACAACGTCGCGCTGCCGCTGGCGGCGCACGCGGCCGAACCCTCCAGTCCAGCGGTGTTCATGACCCGGTTCTGGTCGGCGTGGGCCGTGGGTACCCTGCTCGCCCACCAGGTCCTCAAACGCCGGTCGCACGGCACGTCCTGGGGCGAGCGCGCGTTCGCGGTGGGCACCTGCGCGATGTCGTTGTGCTTCGTGGCGGCGTTCACCGGCCTGCCCGCCCCGGCCCTGATGGCGGCGGCCGTGGCGGCGGGGTTCGCGGACGGCTGGACCGAGATCGTCTACACCTCGCGCCTCCAGGCCGCCCCCGACCGGCAGCGCAGCCGCCTGTTCGGCCTGTCCGCCACCGCCGAGCAGTCCGGATTCGCCCTGGGCACGATGGCCGCGGCGGCGGCTTTGGAGGCCCTGCCCGCTCTGGCCGTCGTGGGTGTCTTCCATGGGGCGGCGATGTGCGGGGCGTTGGCGCTGCTGCTGCTCACGGCGGGGCGGCGCGGCAGGGAGAACCACTCACCCACCGGCGAGGACCACTCGTTCACCGGCGAGAACCGCTCACAGCATTCGCCAGCCGGCGAAGAAAAGGGAGAAGACGCACATGGAACGTCTGCGGGGGCAAGCCAGTTGCCGGGGTCCTGAACCCGAACGCACGCAGGGCGATCCGGTCGACGCCGTGCGGGCGCTGCTGGGCGCCGCCCGGACCGCTCCCGGCAGAGCCGTCGTCACCGTCGCCGCCGACGGCACGACGAACTCGCGGTCGTATCCCGAACTGCTCGACGCGGCACGCCGTATGCTCACCGGCCTGCGGGCGCACGGACTGCGGCGCGGCGACACGGTGGTGCTGTGCGGGCTGCCGCTGGCCGAGTTCTTCCCCGCCTTCTGGGCCTGCGTCCTCGGCGGTGCCTTACCGGTGGCCATCGCCGAGCACCCCGCGCCGGGCTCCCCGGCCTTCGCACGCTTACGGCAGGCCTGCGCGTTGCTCGACCAGCCGCTGGTCCTGACCGACGCACCCGGCGCGGCGTCCCTCGCCGACGCCACGCCCGCCCCGCGGGTCGCCCTGGCGCGGGAGTGTCTCGCCGCGCCGCCCACGGACGACCACGTCGAGCCGGACCCGTCCGACACGGCCCTGCTGATGCTGTCCTCGGGCAGCACCGGCGTCCCGAAGGCCGCCCGGCTGACGCACGCCGGGCTCGCGGACTTCGCGGCGAGCAGCCGGCGAATCCTGGACGTGCGGCCGGACGACACGATGGTGAACTGGCTGCCCGTCGACCACAGCGGGGCCTTCCTGCTCTACCACCTGCTCGCGGTCTTCACCGGCAGCACCAACGTCCACGCGCCCACCGAGCGGGTGCTCGCCGACCCGCTGCGCTGGCTCGACCTCCTCCACGAACACCGGGCGCGGCACAGCTGGGCACCGACGTTCGCCTACCGGCTGGTCGCGGACGCGCTCGCCGAGCGGGCCGACCGCCCCTGGGACCTGAGCGGCCTCAAGTCGCTGGTGTGCGGGGGCGAGCGGGTCGTCCTGCCCGTGCTGCGCCGTTTCCTCGACGCGACGGCCCCGTACGGGGTGCGCGAGGAGCACATCGCCCCGGTGTGGGGCATGGCCGAGACGGTCACGGCCGTCACCTACGGCCGGCTGGACCGGCCGGGCACCGTGCACCGCCTGCTCAAGAACAGCCTGGGCGGCGACCTGGTCCGGGCCGGCGAGGACACCCCGGACGCCGAGTGTGTCACCTTCGTCGCCTCCGGCTCACCCGCGCACGGCGTCACCCTGCGCATCGTCGACGACCGCGGCGACCTCGCCCCGCCGGGCCGCGTCGGCCGGCTCCAGGTCCACTCGGCCGCGCGGCTCACCCCCGGCTACGTGAACAACCCCGAGGCGGACGCCGCGGCCTACCCGGCCGGACGCGACTGGCTCGACACCGGCGATCTGGCCTTCCTTCACGACGGCCAGGTCGTCATCACGGGCCGCCGCAAGGACGTGATCATCCTCAACGGCCACAACGTCTACTGCCACGAGGTGGAGGAGACCGCCACCGCCGTCGACGGCGTCCGGCAGGGCGAGGTCGCAGCCTGCGGCATCCCGCACCCGGAGCGGGGCACGGAGGAACTCGCCGTGTTCTTCGTCAGCCGCGGCACCGCCGAGGACCCGCGGATCGCCGCGGAGGTCAAGGCGGCGCTGTACACCCGCCTCAGGCTCACCGCCGCGTACGTCCTGCCCGTCCCGGCGGACGAGTTCCCACGGACACCGGCGGGCAAGGTCCGCCGCGCGGAACTCCAGAACCGCCTGGTCTCCGGCGGCTTCCGCGCCGCGCCGACCGCGGCACCGGCCGCCCGGGCGGACGCGGACGCCGTGACCCGGGCCGTCCGGGAGGAGCTGAGCGCCGTACTCGGCCGCCCGGCCGGCGCGGACGTGCCGTTCTACGAACTCGGCCTGACCTCCGTCCTTCTGGTGCGCCTGCGGAACCAGCTGGCGGAACGCCTCGGGATACCGATCGCCCAGACCGCGTTCTTCGAGCACCCGACGGCCAAGGCCCTCGCGGCGCACCTCGCGAGCGGGCCGACGGCCGGGGCCGGGTTCGAGGCGGAGGCGGGGCCTGGGGCGGGGGCCGGGTTTGAGGCTGCGGCCTGGCCCGCGGCGGAGGCCCGGGTTCAGGCGGCGGCTGGGACCGCGGCGGAGGCCGGAGGTGAGACTGCGGCCAAGCCCCCGGCGGAGGCCCGGGTACAGGCGGCGGCCAAGCCCACGGCAGAACCCCCGGCACAGACAGCGACCGAGCCCACGGCAGAACCCCCGGCACAGACAGCAAGCGAGCCCACGGCAGAACCCCCGGCACAGACAGCAAGCGAGCCCACGGCAGAACCCCCGGCACAGACAGCAAGCGAGCCCACGGCAGAACCCCCGGCACAGACAGCAAGCGAGCCCACGGCAGAACCCCCGGCACAGACAGCAAGCGAGCCCACGGCAGAACCCCCGGCACAGACAGCAAGCGAGCCCACGGCGACGACCACGCCCACCGCGGCGACCGGGCCCACGGCCGGGACCGGGCCCGAGGCATGGACCGAGCCCAAGGCATGGACCAAGCCCGAGGCAGCGGTCAGTCCCGAGCCCCCTGCGACCCAGCTCGGCGCTGCGGTCAATCCCGACGCTGCGCCCCAGCCCGGCGCTGCCACCCAGCCCGGCGCTGCCCTCCAGCCCGGTGAAGCCACCGGCGAGGGCACCGCCGTCGCGGAGTCCCCCGAGCGTCGCGTCGCCGTCATAGGGCTGTCGCTGCGCTTCCCCGGCGCGAACTCGGTCGAGGAGTTCTGGGCCAATCTGCGGGACGGCGTCGACAGCGTCCGGGGCTTCGGGGAGCAGGAGCTCGCGGCGGCGGGTCTGTCGCCGGAGCAGCGCCGCGCGCCCGGCCTCGTGCCCGCCGCCGGAATCCTCGACGGCGTCGAGGAGTTCGACCCGGACTTCTTCGGGATGAGCCCCAAGGAGGCCGGGCTGACGCATCCCGCGCACCGGCTGTTCCTTGAGTGCTGCCACCGGGCCCTGGAGGACGGGGGCCACGCGGCGACCGCGCCCGGCGTCCGGGTGGGGGTCTTCGCCGGGTCGGGCATGAACCTCTACGACCACCAGCAGCAGCCCGCGACCGGCTCGCCGTACGACCCGTCGGACCCGGCCGCCGGCATGCAGTCGGCCATCGGCCAGGAGCCGGACTTCCTCGCCACCCGCGTCGCCTACCGCCTCGGCCTCACCGGCCCGGCGATCGGTGTGCAGACGGCCTGTTCCACCTCCCTCGTCGCGGTACACCTCGCGGTCCAGGCCCTGCTCACCGGAGAGGCGGACCTCGCCCTGGCGGGCGCCGCGGCGGTGCACCTGCCCCAGGAGACCGGCTACCACAGCCACCCCGGGTCGATCCTGTCCCCCACCGGACGCTGCCGCGCCTTCGACGCGGAGGCCGACGGCACCGTCGGCGGCAACGGCGTGGCCGCCGTCCTGCTCAAGCGCCTCGACCGGGCGCTGGCCGACGGCGACACCGTGCACGCGGTGATCCTGGGGTCCGCCGTCAACAACGACGGCGCCGCCAAGGTCGGCTTCAGCGCGCCCGGTGTCGAGGGACAAGCCGAGGTCGTACGCCAGGCGCTGCGCAGGGCAGAGGTGCCCGCGGCGACGATCTCGTACGTGGAGGCGCACGGCACGGGAACGCGGCTCGGGGATCCGGTGGAGCTGACGGCGTTGCGGCGGGCGCTCGGCGAGGACACGGGGGGATCCGCTCGCGCCGGTTCCTGCGTGGTCGGCTCGGTGAAGCCGAACATCGGGCATCTCGACAGCTGCGCCGGGATGGCCGGGCTCATCAAGACGGTCCTCATGCTGCGCAACCACACCCTGGTGCCGACACCGCACCTGACCCGCCCCAACCCCGAACTACCCCTGGCCGACGGCCGGTTGACGCTCGCCACGGATCTGCGGCCGTGGCAGGTGCCGGACGGTGTGCCCCGCCGGGCCGGGGTCAGCGCGCTCGGTGTCGGCGGCACCAACGCCCATGTGGTGCTGGAGGAGGCCCCGCCCGTACACCCCCGCCCCGCCTCCGAACTGCCCGTCCTCGTGCCCGTGTCGGCCCGCGACCCCGAGGCCCTGGCCGGGCTCACGGCCGCGCTGCGCGACCGGCTGCTGGCCCGGCCCGGCCTCCCGGCCGCCGATGTGGCCGCCACCCTGGCCCTCGGCAGGCCGCACCGCGCGGCCCGCACCGCCGTGGCCGGGCGCACGGCGGGCGAACTCGCCCGCGCGCTGGGGGAACAGCACCCCCTCACGCCCTCCCCTCTCGGCCCGGTCGCCTTCGCGTTCGCGGGCCAGGGCAGCGCCCGCCGGGGCATGGCGAACGGCCTGTACGCCGCGCACCCGGCCGCGCGGGCCACGCTCGACCGGTGCGAGGAGGTCTACGCCGGGGAGTTCGGCGGCAGCCTCCTCGCGCGGCTGCTGACCGCCCCCGCCTCCGCCGACCGTCCCGCGGACGACGAGATCTGGCCCACCGAAACCGCGCAAGCCGCCCTCTTCGCCCATCAGGCGGCGCTGGCGGAGGCCTGGCGGGCGGCCGGGATACGCCCCGGGCTCCTGTTCGGGCACAGCGTCGGTGAGTACGCCGCCCTGTACGCGGCCGGTGCCCTGACGCTGGAGGACGGACTGCGGCTCACCGCCTGGCGCGGGCGGCTGATGCAGACCCGCTGCCCGGCCGGGGGCATGCTCGCCGTCCGGACCGACCAGGCCACCGCGCGGCGCATCGCGCAGGCCGCCGGTGCGGAGCTCGCCGTGGTCAACGGCCCGCACGCCCATGTGCTCTCGGGCCCGCCGCAGGCCCTGAAGGAGGCGGCGGCACTGCTCGACCAGGAGGGCCTGCGGTGGCGTGCGCTGCCGGTCGACCGGGCGTTCCACTCTGCCGAGATCGACAGCGCCCTGGACGAGTTCAGGACCCGTGCGCGCGGCGTGAGGTACCGTCCGCTGCACACCCCGCTGGTGACCACGGCCGACGGTGAACTGCGCCGGGTGGGCTGGACCGCCGACGTGGAGTACCTCTGCCGGCAGGCCCGGCACCCGGTCCGCTTCGACCTCGCCATGGACAAGGCCGTCGAGCAGGGCTGCCGGGACTTCGTGGAGATCGGTGCCGGGCGGACCCTCACCGGCCTCGGCCGGCACTGCGTACCCGACAGCCGCTGGCTGAGCGGGCAGGGCGAAGGGGACGGGGCGGCCGAGCAGGCGCATGGGTTCCTGACGGCGCTCGGCTCGCTGTACGTCAGGGGCGCGGACCTGGACTGGCGGGCGCTCGGCAGGGAAGGGGGCCGGGTGCAGCTTCCGGGGCATCCCTTGCGACGGCGTACGGTGCCGTTCAAGGCCGTGCCGCCGTCCGCGGCTCTTGACCTACCGGTACCGGACGGTGAAGTCATCGACAGGGTCCGGCAGTTGACCGCCGACAAGCTCGGCCGCCCGATCGCCGACGTCACACCGGACAGCTCGTTCTTCGAACTGGGCGCCGACTCGCTCTCCCTGATGAGCATGACGACCGAGCTGGAACAGCGCTACGGCGTCCGCGTCCCGGTCCGGGAGGTGTTCGACTCGGCCGACACACCGCGGAGGCTGGCCGAGCGGGTCGCGCAACTGCGGGGAGACGCGCCCGTGATCCAGGAAACCGTGGTCCAGGAACCCGTCGTCGAGCAGCCGACGGCGTCTGCTGCTCCGTCGGAGTCACCGGAAGGGCTCCACGCCCTGTTCGGCCGGCAGCTCCGACTGGCCGAGCAACTCGTCGGCCAAGTGGGCGAGATGATCTCCCGCCAACTGGACGTGCTCGCGACCTCCGGCACCACGACGACACCGCCCGCCCAGGCACCCGTCCAGGCGCCCGTCCCGGCCCCCGCGCCCCTCGTCCCGAAGCCCACTCCCATACCCACGCCCACGCCCACGCCCACGCCCACGCCCACGCCCAGCCCTCCCCTCTCACACCCCGGGACCTTCGACTTCAGTCTCTACTTCTTCGGCGACTACCCCCAGGACACCGACCACGACAAATACGGCCTGATCATGGCCGCCGCGGACTTCGCCGACCAGCACGGCTTCCACGCCCTGTGGTTCCCCGAGCGGCACTTCAACTCCTTCGGCGCGCTCTTCCCCAACCCCTCCGTACTGGCAGCGGCCCTCGCCGCCCGGACCAGCCGGATCCGGCTGCACGCCGGTTCCGTGGTGCTGCCGCTGCACCATCCCGCCCGGGTCGCGGAGGAGTGGTCGGTGGTCGACAACATCTCCGGCGGCCGGACGGGCCTGTGCTTCGCGAGCGGCTGGCACGCCACCGACTTCGCGCTCGCGCCGCAGCACTTCGGCCGGCACCGCGAGGTGATGTACGAGCACCTGGCGACCGTACGGGACCTCTGGTCGGGGCAGCCGGTGAAGACGACGGCGGGCGACGGCACCTCCGTCGAGATCCGCCTGCACCCCCGCCCCGTACAGGAACGGCCGCCGATGTACGTGGCCGTCGTCGGGAACCCGGACAGCTACCGCCGGGCGGCCGCCGAGGACCTCGGCGTGGTCACGAACCTGATGACGCAGACGGTGGAGCAACTGGCCGAGAACATCGCGCTGTACCGGCGCTGCCGTGCCGAGCACGGTCTCGACCCGGCCGCCGGGCGGGTCGTGGTGCTGGTGCACACCTACCTGGAGGACGACGCGGAGCGGGCGCGGGCCGAGGCGTACCGGCCCTTCCTGTCGTATCTGCGCTCCTCCCTGTCCCTCTTCGACCAGGTCACCAACAGTCTCGGCTTCCAGGTGGACCTGGAGAACACCCCCGAGGAGGACGTGGAGTTCCTCCTCGGACGCGCCTACGAGCGCTACTGCGACTCCCGCGCGCTGATCGGCGACGCGCACACGGCCGCGGAGACCGTCCGGCGGCTGCGGGAGGCCGGAGCGGACGAGATCGCCTGCTTCGTGGACTTCGGCGTCCCGAAGGAGAAGGTGCTGGCGGCGCTGCCGGTGCTGGCCAGGCTCCGGTCGACGACCCCCGGCACGAAGCCACGGCCGCTGCCCGAGACCTGCGCCCCACGGCCACCACGGCCCGCGCCCCGTCGGCGGACACCGCTCACCCCCGGCCAGCGCCGCATCTGGTTCCTGGAACAACTGCACCCGGGCACCGCGATGTACCACGAGCCCAAGGCGATCCGCCTGGACGGCCCCCTGGACGTCCCGGCGCTGCAGTGGGCGCTGCAGCGCGTCACGGACCGGCACCCGGCGCTGCGCACGGTCTTCGGTGACACGGCCGGTGTCCCGTACCAGGAGATCCGCGACCGTATGCCGCTCGACTGCCCGGTGGAGGACCACACGGGCGCGACGGAGGAGGAGGCGCTGCGGGCGACGCTGGCCGCCGCCGACAGCCACCGACTGGACCTGTCCACCGGCCCCCTCGTCACGGCCCGGCTCCTCCGCCTGGCCGATGACCGGCATCTGCTCTTCCTCCTGGCCCACCACATCGTCTTCGACTCCTCCTCCACGGCCGTGCTGGCCCGGGACCTCGCCGCGTACTACCGCGCCCGGCGGCGTGGGGACGCCGACGCCGAACCGCCGCCCCTGCCCGGGCCGCCGGCCCCGCCCGCACCGGACACCGCCCGTTGCCTGGACTTCTGGCGGCGGTACCTCGGTGACGCACCGGAGCTGACCCTGCCCACCGACCGCCCCCGCCCGCCGGTCAGGACGGGAGCGGGCGCGAGCCTCACGCACGCCCTCGACGCGGAACTGACGGACGGACTGCGGACGTTCGCCGCCGGGCACCGCGCCACCCTCTTCATGACGCTGACCAGTGCGATCGGCGCGGTCCTGGGCCGTTTCAGCGGACAACGGGACGTGGTGATCGGCACCGCGGTGGCGGCCCGACCCGCGGGCGCGGAAGACCACGTGGGCCTGTTCCTCGACACCGTGCCGCTGCGCCTGGACCTGTCCGGCGACCCGGACTTCCCGACGCTGCTGCACCGGGTCCGCGAGAGCAGCACGTCGGCGTACGAACACCGCGGCGTGCCCTTCGACGAGCTGGTGGGCGCGCTCAACCCGCGCCGTGACCCGGGCCGTAATCCGCTGTTCCAGGTGATGGTGGAGTACGAGAACGAGGGCGAGGCCCTCTTCGACCCGCCCCGCCTGACGGCCACCCTGCTCGACGTCCCGAGCGCCCGCGCCCCGTTCGACCTCAGCGTCTACCTCACCCACCACGCGGGCGGCGTCCGTTTCATGGTCGAGTACGACACGGCCCTCTTCGACGAGGCGACGGTGCGCCGGTTCGTGGACTACGTCGAACAGGTCCTGCGCCGTGTCCTGCACACACCGGGCGCGCCGCTCGCGGACCTGACCGCGCTCACGGCCGCGGACCGCGCGGTCCTGTCCCACCAGGAGCACCCCGGTGAAGGGGCCCTCGCCGAAGGGACTCTCGCCGAAGGGACCCCGGCCACTCTGCACGGCCTGTTCGAGCGACAGGCCCACCGCACCCCGGACGCCGTGGCGTTGATCAGCGGGGAACACCACGTCTCCTACGCGGACCTGGACGCGGCGGCCAACCGCCTCGCCCGGCAGCTGCGCACCAGGGGCGCGGCACGCGGAGAGCGGGTCGCCGTACTCCTGCCCCGAGGCCCACACCTGATCACAGCCCTGCTGGCGGTGCTCAAGAGCGGGGCGGCCTACCTCCCCCTCGACCCGTCCCTCCCCACCCCGCGTCTGTCGCTGCTGCTCGCCGACGGCGCACCCGTCCTCCTGCTCACCTCCCACACCGCGCTCGCCGGGCACTCGGACCTCGCGCCGGAACCGCCCGTCCTGCGTGTGGAGGAGGCGGACGGCACACTGCCGTGCACCCCGCTCCCGGACGGAGCGGGCCCGGAGGACCCCGCGTACTGCATCCACACCTCGGGTTCGACCGGCCGCCCGAAGGGCGTCGTGGTACCCCACCGCGGCCCGGCGAACCTGGTCCACGGCCATCTGCGCCGCCACCCCGCGCTGCGCACCCTCCAATGGACGTCACCGGCGTTCGACGTCAGCGTGCAGGAGATCTTCACGACGCTGGCCTCGGGAGCCGCGCTCGTCCTCGTCGACGACGCCGTACGGCACGATCCGGCGGCGCTGGCGCAGGCGGTACGCCACCACCGGGTGCAGCGTGTGTTCATGCCCTGCACCCCGCTGAAGTACCTGATGGAGACCGCCCCCGAACTCCCCTGGCTGCGCGAGCTGTTCTCGGCGGGCGAGGCACTCCAGCTCACGCCCGCCTTCCGCCGCTTCCTCGCCACGCACCCGGACTGCGCGCTCCACAACCAGTACGGCCCCACGGAGACGTCGATCATCGTCACCTCGCACCGCGTGGACCCGGCCGGCGAGGAGTGGCCCCCGATCGGCACGCCGGTGCCGGGGGCGCGCGTCCTACTGCTGGACGAGTCGGGCCGGCCGGTCCCGGTCGGCGCCGTCGGCGAGATCCACGTGAGCGGGATACCGGTGGCGCACGGGTACCTCAACCGCCCGGCCGAGACCGCCGCCGCGTTCCTCGACGACGGCGAGGGCGGGGTGCTGTACCGCACGGGCGACCTGGGCCGCCTGCGCACGGACGGCACGCTGGAGTACCGGGGCCGGGCGGACGACCAGGTCAAGATCCGCGGCTACCGCGTCGAACCGGGCGAGGCGCAGTCGGCGTTGACGGCGCTGCGCGGGGTCCGGGACGCGGCGGTGCTCCCCCGCCGGGACCGTCACGGCGACATGGAACTGGTGGCGTACGTGGTGCCGGCCGATGCGGACTCCTGGCCCCGGCTGCGCGCCGCACTGGCCGCCGAGCTCCCCGACCATCTGGTGCCGCGCCGCTGGGTGAGCCTCGGCCGCCTCCCGGTGAACGCCTCCGGCAAACTGGACCGCGCGGCCCTGCCGGAACCCGGCGACGACGACTCGGACGGGATCCCGCAGTCGTCCCCGGCCACGGCCCTGGAGAAGACCCTGCACGAGCTGTGGTGCGAGGAACTGGACGCCGGCCAGGTCCCGGTCACGACATCGTTCTTCGAACTCGGCGGCCACTCCCTGAGCGCGATCCGGCTGCTGAACCGCATGCGGGAGGAGGCGGACGTCGATCTCACGATGGCCGACTTCTTCCTGGATCCGACGATCCGGGGCATCGCGGCACGCAACCGTGTCGTGGACACCGCGCCGATGCCCTCGACCCTGCGCCGCCTGTGGCGCCGCCATCACGCACTCCCCGACCCGAGCGTCTACAACATCGCCCACCGCATGGACCTGCGCGGCGACTTGGAGCCCGAGGCCCTGCACCAGGCCCTCATGGACCTGGTGGCACGCCACCACGCGCTCCGCGGCAGGCCGGTCCGCCGGGAGGACGGACGGTACGAGGTCGAGGTCCTGGCCCAGGTCCCCGTGACGCTGCCGGTCACCGACCTCCGTGCGCACGCCGGGGATGCGGAGAGCGTGGACCGCTGGTGCCGCGAGCAGGTCTCCACCCCGTTCACGCTGGACCAGCCCCCTCTCTTCCGCTTCCGCCTGGCCCGTCTCGCCGAGGACCACTGGGTGATGGTGACGGTCCTCCACCACGCGGTGTGTGACGGCTGGTCCCTGAGCATCATCAGGCGCGACCTTCAGGAGCTGTACAACGCGCGACGCTCCCGTACGTCCCCGCACCTGCCGCTCACCGTCGCCCAGTTCACGGACTTCGCACGATCGGAACACGCCCTGCCGGACAAGCGCAGGACAGCTCTGGAACGCTTCTGGCGCACGGAACTCGACACCGTCCCCCTGCGCCCGTCCCTCCCCTACGACCACCCGCACCCGGGCACGCTCTCCGGCCGGGGCGCCCTGCGCACCTGGACGATCGCCGACGGCACACCAGCCCGCCTGGCCGACACGGCGACCCGCCTGGGCACCACGGCCTACACGGTCCTCGCGGCCACGTTCGCCACGTGGCTCGGCGACCTCTGCGGCGAACGGAACAACATCGTCCTGGCGGCCTCCAGCGCGAACCGCGTCCAACGCGACCGCGCCGAGATCGTCGGCATCCTGGGCGACGCGGTACTCCTGCGGGCCCGGCTGGGCGAAGCGGAGTCCTTCCCCGGCCTGGTGTCCCAGCTGAGCTCCACCCTCTTCACGGCCCTCGACCACCAGGAACTCCCCCTGACGGACGTGGTGTCCCTCGTCTCGCCCGAGCTGAAGGACGCCCTGTTCCCCACGGTCCTGTTCACAGTGATCACCACCGAGCCCCCGGCCCTGAACCTCCAGGAGGTCTCCACCACGATCCGCGCCCTCCCCGTCCAGGGCGTGGCCCGCAACGAGCTCTACGTCGTGATCGCCCCCGAGGCCGACACGATCACGGTCACGTTCGAGTACTCGACGGACCTGTTCACCCACGAAACGGTCGAGGCGTGGGCCAGGTCCTTCACCGAGGCACTGAGGTCCGCGGTGGACCCCGGGAACTAGCGGTGAACGCCGGGAACTGAAGGAAGCCGCTGCTAGAGCGCGTCCACCGCGCTCACCTTCCACCCGTCTCCCGTGCGGTCCATCGTCATCCGCACCCGGTTCAGGTCCACGCGGGATCCCGAGACCTGGGTGCTCTCGGTGACCTGGTTGACGAAGAGCAGGACCACGACTTTGTCGGGGGAGGCCGAGACGACGGAGGCGGCGGGGGCGCCTGCGGAGCCGGGGGCGGCGACCGTCGCCTTCACCACGCCGTGGTACTTCTCGGCCGTCGGGGCGACCACGGACTTCGTCGTCTTGCCGTACTCGTCGCGGAAGTCGCCGGTCAGGTGGGCGCGGGCCCTGGAGAAGTCCTCGTCCAGGCGCCGGTAGTCGTACGACAGGACGATCGGCGCCGCTTTTCGCGCGGCCGCGAGCGCCTCGGTCCGGGCGGTCTCCGTCAGGCGGCCGTCACGGTGCTGCCATCCCAGGGCGGCGATCGCGATCAGGCCGGCGACGAGCAGGACGGCCAGGACCAGGGTGAGCAGTTTCCGGCGGCCGCCGGGGCCGGGCTCGCTCCGCTCGTGCGGAACGTCCTGCCCGAACGACTCCGGCGACGGCTCCGGCGGGTCGTCCCAGCCGTCCTTCGGGGCCTCGACGAGGACGGTGCGTCCGGCGAGCGGCCGCCCGGCCCGGCGCGGGGACTCCTCGTCGCCGGCCGTCGCCGCGCCCGCTTCGCGGTGGCCGCGCTCCGCGCGCTTCGCCGCCGCGCGGGCGGCCGCCGTCATGGTGCGGCGGGTGCCGGGACCGGGGGCGCGGCCGGTGGTCGTCTTCGGCATGGTGGTCCTCCTCGTCGGTGCTTGTCGGTCGGGGAGTCGGCCTGTGGGGTCAGCCGACGAACTCGACGTCGGACGTCAGCCAGCGGCCGTCCTTGTGTACGAGGTCGAGCTGGAGCCGGTACGTGCGCGCCTCCCCCTCGGGCACGGCGGTGTTGGTCACCTTGCTGTCGGCGACCACCAGCACACGGGCCGAGTTCTCGTCGGAGCGGACGATGCCCGCCTCCAGGACCTGGCCTTCCGACACGGACTTGTTCTGGGCCACCAGCTTCGTCAACTGGTCCGTCTGCGCGGTGAACTGCTTCTTGAACTCGCCGGTCGCGCCCGCCAGCACGTTCGCGCTGTCGCGGTCGTAGTGCCGGTAGTCGAGGGAGGTGAAGTTCAGCGCCGACTGGCGGGCCGCGGCCAGGATGCCCTGGCGTCGCTGGTCCGTCTCCCACTGTTCGTGGAGGCCGAGAGCCAGCCAGAGTGCCAGTGCCGTGGTGATGACGGTCGCCGCGACGAGTCCCGCCGACATCACCGCGGGTCGCACCGGCCTCATGCCATGGGGCCAACGAGCAGCCATTGCCACGACTCCTTTCCGAACACGGCCTGCTGGCCGCCCGTCGAGCCGATCTCGACGTTCCTTCCGTCCGGGCCGGCGGTGCTGCCGGTCTCCGGGTCGTACGGGGTGACGTACGCCGCCTGGTCGGCGCCGCCGTCTCTCGACGCGCCCGGGGCGTTCTGCGCGCCCCGTACCGACGACTCGCTGCCGCGCGGGAGCGTGCAGCGGGCGTCGGTGTTCGCCTCGCGTGTGCTGGTGTCCGCGGGGTCGCGGCGTGCCGTGCCGTACCCCTGGGTGCAGGCGGGCGGGTCGTCGGCGTTCAGCACCAGGCCGAAGTGGGTGGTGCCGTCGCCCGGGACGACCGTGTAGCTGCCCGCGACCATCAGCGGGAAGGTGACCAGGGCCTGCTCGACGCCGGGGAGGCGGGCCAGCGTGACCTGGCCGCCGCTGATCAGGTTGGCCAGCAGGACCGACAGCTGCGGCCCGGTCGACTTCAGCAGCGCGTTCAGCTCCTGCGCCGCCGGCCTCGCGTTGCCGATCAGCTTGCGCAGGTCCCCGTCGCTTGCCTTCAACTGAGCCGAGAGAGCGGCCAGATCGCGCGCGAACGACTTGATCGACGAGCCCTGGTCGGCCTGTGTCTTCAGGACCTTCCGTGAGTCCTCGATCAGGGCGATGGTCTCGGGCAGCGCCTCGGACGCCGACTCGACGAGGGTGTTGCCCGAGTCCACCAGGCGGCTCAGGTTCGGGCCGGTGCCGGCGAAAGCCTTGCCCAACTCGTCGACCGTGACCCGCAGGTCGTCCTTGCCGACCGAGTTCACCAGGCGGTCCAGGCTGAGGACCATGTCCGTCGCCGGCAGCGGCACCCGCGTGCTCTCGCGCGGGATCGTGCTGCCGCTGAGCAGGTAGGGGCCGCGGGAGGTGCGGGGCTGGAGGTCGACGTACTGCTCCCCCACGGCCGATCGGTTCGCCACCACCGCCAGTGTGTCCGCCGGGATGCGCGGCGCCCCGTCCTCGATGTCGAGCGTGACCGAGACCCCGTCCGGGCCGGTCAGGCGCAGCGCGCCGACCTTGCCGACCGGCACCCCGCGGTACGTGACCTCGGCGCCGGGGAAGACACCCCCGGAGTCGGCGAAGTCGGCCCGCACGGTGTAGCCGCGGTCCAGGACCTCGTCCACCAGACCCGTGTACTCGGCACCGACGTACGACACGCCCACGGCGGTCATGGTGGCGAAGGCGATCAGTTGCGCCTTGACCGTACGGGTGATCACGGCTGGACCCCCTTCAGCATCAGCTCGGCGAGTTCGAGGTTGATCCCCTCGGGCCAGTCGGCCCCGGTGCGGTGGCCGCCGGAGCCGTAGCCGGCGGTGCACACCGGCGGGCACAGCGGGTCCTCGCCGCCCGAGGGGGCCGACGGGGACGCCGGCACGCTCGGACCGCTCGGACCGCTCGGCAGCGCGGTGGGCGCCGGCACGTCCGGGAGATCCGGTGCGTCCGGGAGATCCGGCAGATCCGGTACGTCCGGCAGGTCCGGGGCCTCGGGAAGCCCGGGTCCCCGGGTGTCCCCGCCGCCCGGCTCGTCCGTCAGGTTGCCGTAGATCCCGGCCAGATCGAGGTCCGCCGTGACGTGCAGGTTGACGTAGTCACCCTTGATGGCGTCCACGACGTTGCGCGGGAACGGGTACGTCGTCAGCAGCTCAAGGGAGTTGGGCAGGTCGCTGCCCGCCTTGTTGAGCTGTCGCAGGATCGGCCACAGCTGCCTGAGGTTGGCGACCGTGTCGTCGTGCGAGGCGTTGATCACCTTGGTGCCGGTCGTGCCGAGCCTGGACAGGGCGGTGAGCATCCTCGTCAGGTCGCGGCGCTGGTCGGCCAGGACCTTCAGGGCGGGCGGCATCGTGTCGACGGCCTCGGCGATCGTCGTCTTCTCCTTGCCCAGCCGTTTCGCCAGCCGGTCGACGGCCTTCAGGGCGCGGACGATGTCCTGGCGCTGGTCGTCCAGGCCTCCGATGAAGGTGTCGAGCTCCTTGAGCAGGGACTTGACCCGGTTCTCCCGGCCCTCCAGGGCCTTGTTCAGCTCCGTGGTGATCGTCTTGAGCTGGGCGACGCCGCCGCCGTTGAGCAGGGCGGACAGCGCGGACAGCACCTCCTCGATCTCGGGGTTGCGGCCGCTGCGGGACAGGGGGATCACATCACCGTCGCGGAGCCGGCCGGCCGGCGTGCCTTCCAGGGGCCGGGACAGTGCCACGTACTTCTCGCCCAGCATGCTGGTCTGCCGCAGCCCGGCGACGGCGTTGGCGGGCAGCTTCACCGAGTCGGCGACCCGGAGACTGACCCTCGCGTGCCAGCCCTGCAGCTCCACCTTCTCCACCGCGCCCACGGTGACGTTGTTGACCTTGACCGCCGACTGCGGAACCAGGTCGAGGACGTCCCGGAACTCGACGGTGACGTGGTAGGCGTGGCCGTCGGCGGCGGCTCCGCCGGGGAGCGGGACGTCGTACCAGCCGTTGAACTCGCAGCCGGACAGGAGCAGCGTCCCGACGGCCGCCCAGGCGACGGCCCCGGCCTTGCGCGGGGGCCTCATGCGCTCGCCCCCAGGATTCCGCCGAGGGTGCGGTCGACCGTGCCGGTGACCGCCGGACCCTGGGGCACCTTCGGCAGGGAGTCGAAGAGCTCCCTCAGGTCCCCGCAGTCGGTCTTCTCCCCGGTCGTCTTCAGGATCGAGCAGAGCAGTGACGCCGGATCCTGCGGATGGTCGGGGTTGTTGCGGGTGTCGAGGGTGCCCGCGGAGGGGTTGTAGGCGTTGTGCAGGTTCGACATGCCCGTCGGCGCGACCTCCAGCAGCTCCTCCAGCGCCGCCCGTTGGGTGACGAGCACCTTGGTCACCTTGCTCAGTCCCTCCACGTTCGACGTCAGCGACTTCTTGTTCTTCTTCACGAAGGCGGACACGTCACCGAGCGCCGTGCCGAGGTGTTTCAGCGCGGCCGCCAGGTCCTTGCGCTCGCCCGCCAGCTGCTCGGCGACCCTGGCCAGGCTGCTGTTGAAGGACCGCACGCTCTTGTCGTCGGCCGCCAGCGCCGCGGTGAACACCTGGAGGTTGCGGACGGTGCCGAACAGGTCCGTGCGGCCGTCGGAGAGCGTCGTGACCGCCTCGGAGAGGTCCTCGACCGTCTGGTGGAGGTTCTCGCCCTGGCCGTCGAGGTTGTCGGCGCTCACGCCCAGCAGCCGCGACAGGGCGCCGTCCTTGTTGGCGCCCTCGGGGCCGAGCGCCTCGGCCGTGGTGTGCAGACTGTCGAAGACGCGGTCCAGTTCGACCGGTACGGCCGTACGCGACTCGGGGATCTCGTCCCCGTCCCGCAGCACCGGACCGCCCCGGTACACCGGCAGCAGTTGCAGGTAACGGTCGCTGACCACCGAGGAGTTGATGATCGCGGCCTGCGCGTCCGCCGGGACCTTGCGGCCCGCTTCGTACGCGAACTCCACCCGCACCCGGCCGCCCTCCGGCGTGATCTTCCTGACCTCGCCGATCCGCACGCCCAGCACGCGGACGTCCGAGCCGGGGTAGATGCCGACCGTGCGCGGGAAGTACGCCGTGACACGGACCGGCTCGGTTCGCGGCCACAGGACGTAGGTGAGCGCGGCGACCAGGGCCAGGGCGGTCAGCACGGCCAGGTGCTTCTTCCGGCGGTTGCTCATTGCGCGCCTCCCGTTCGCGGCACCACCGGGGCGGCGACCAGGTTCTGGACGTAGGAGTCGAACCAGCGGCCGTTGCCGAGGGTGTTGGTGAAGACCCGCACGTAGGGGGCCAGGAGCTTGATGCTCCGGTCCAGGCTGGATTGGTTCCGTTCGAGCATCTTCACCACGGTGTTGAGGCCCTTGAGCGCGGGCCCGATCTCCTTCTCGTTGTCCTGGACCAGGCCGGAGAGCTGGATGCCGAGCGCGGCGGAGGTCTTCAGCAGCTTGTGGATCGCCGTACGCCGCTTGCTGATCTCCTTGAACAGCTTGTCGCCGTCCTTGACCAGGGCGGTGAAGTCGCCCGACCGGTCGGCGAGTACGCCCGTGACGCCGTTCGCGTGGTCGAGGAGTTCCCTGAGGGCCTTGTCGCGGGAGGCCACCGTCCGGGAGATCTTCGACAGGCCCTTGATGGACGCCCGTACCTCTTCCGGTGAGTCCTCGAAGGTCGTGGAGATGGTGTCCAGCGCCTTCGCCAGCTGGTCGGTGTCGACCTTCTCCGTCGTGGTGGTGAGATCGCTGAAGGCCTGCACGACGTCGTACGCGGGGACGGTCCGCTTGAGCGGGATCTCGCTGCCGGGCGCCAACTGACCGCGCCCCCTGGGGTGCAGGGCGAGGTACTTCGCGCCGAGGATCGTCTTGACCCGGATCGACGCGCCGGTCGCGGTGCCGAACCTCGGCTCGCCCTTGATCTTGAAGGTGACCTGGACGTGGTCGCCGTCCAGGTCGACCTCCTCGACCTTGCCGACCTTGACCCCGGCGATCCGCACCTCGTCACCCGGCTTGAGCCCGCCCGCCTCGGCGAAGGCCGCGCTGTACGTCTCGCCGTCGCCGATGACCGGCAGGCGGTCGGCGTTGAACGCCGCCACGGTCAGCAGCGCGAGGACGGTGAGTCCGATCGCGCCGATGACGAGGGGGTTGCGCTCGCGGAAGGGGCCGAGGCGCGGACGGCGGAGCCGTGTCTTCGGCAGCCTCGGCGGCTCGATACGGACCTTGAACATCGGCTCCGGACGGCGCTTACGGCTCATGCTCCACACCTCGCCCTCGCCACGTGCATCTCGGGCGTGAGCACCTGCTTCGTCTTCGGCAGCACGATCCGGCCGTCGAAGTCGCACAGGTAGAAGTTGAACCACGAGCCGTAGGACGCCGTCCCGGTCAGCTCGTTGAGCTTGTTCGGCAGCCGCTTCAGCACGCCCTCCACGGTCTTCTCGTTGTCGTTCAGCGTCCCGGTGAGTTCGGTCAGCTCCGCGATGTCGTCCTTGAGCGGCGGGCGCGCGTCCTTCAGCAGGCCCGAGGTGGCCCCCGTCAGATCACCGATGCTCACCAGCGACTCCCCGATGGGCTTGCGGTCGGCGGACAGGCCCGAGATGACCCGGCGCAGCTGCTTGAGCAGTCCGGAGAAGCGGGCGCCGCGCTTGTCGAGCGTCTCCAGCACGGTGTTGAGGTTGTCGATCACCGAGCCGATCAGCTTGTCGCGGCCGGCCAGTGTCGTGGTGAGCGACGCCGTGTGCGTCAGCAGGCTGTTGACGGTGCCGCCCTCGCCCTGGAGCGTCTTGATGATCTCCGTGGCGAGCTGGTTGACGTCCTTCGGGCTGAGCGCGGCGAACAGCGGCTTGAAGCCGTTCAGCAGCGCGTTCAGGTCGAGGGCGGGCTGGGTGCGCGCGAGCGGGATCGTGCCGCCGGGGCGCAGCCGGGTGCCGTCGCCGGCGCCCTCGGTGAGCGCGACGTACCGCTGCCCGACCAGGTTGCGGTAGCGGATGACGGCGCCCGTGCCGGTGAGCAGCGGCCGGTCCTGGCTGACCGTGAAGGTGACCTCGGCCAGCGTCCGGTCCTTGATCCGGATGTCCTCGACCTCGCCGACCCGCACTCCGGCCACCCGGATGTCGTCGCCCTCCTCCAGGCCGGTGACGTCACTGAAGACCGCGCGGTACTCGTGCTCGGGGGTGAAGGAGATGTTCACGATGGTGGCGGCGAGCAGGGCCGTCGCCACCACCGTCACCAGCGCGAAGAGACTGAACTTGATCAGCGGAGCGGCGGTCTGCCGGGCTCCCGTGGTGCTCATGCGACGCTCACCGCCGTCCCGCGCGCCATCGGCCCGAACAGCAGCGTCGCGACCGGCGGCACCTGGTCCGCGGGCACGTCCAGCACCGGCGCGACGAGCGAGCCGACGGCCCGCTGCTCGGCCCGGGTGGCGGAGACGCCGAGCGGGCCGTCCGAGGCCGGGCCCGCCTTCTTGGAACCGTCGTCGAGGTGGGCGCCGGGTGCCGGCACCGGCGGGTGCGGCAGGTCATGGCAGTCGGGGCCCGACCGCTCGCCGTAGCGCGGCTCCTCGCCCGGCTCGTACGCGCCCTGTGGCCGTACGACCTCCAGCGTGATGTGCATCTTGCCGCCCCGGAACGCCTCCTCGGAGACCTTGTCCTGCCGGACCAGGCCGGCCAGCAGACAGGGGTACTCCGGGGAGTAGCGGGCGAACAGCTCCAGTGTGGGGCGGGAGACCCGGCCGAGGGTGATCAGCCGGTCGCCGTTGGCGTCGAGGAAGTCCTCGGCGGTGCCGGCGACGGTCGCCGTGGTCTTCAGCGCCGCCGCCAGCCGGTCCTTCTCCTCGACGATCGTGCGGCTGGTGGTGACGGTGTTGCGCAGGATCTCCATCAGGTCGGGCGCCGCGTCGCCGTAGACCTCGGCGACGTCGGCGAAGCGGGCGATGTCCTCTTTCAGGGACGGCAGGTGGGGATTGAGGCGGCGCAGGTAGGCCTCCACTCGCGTGAGGTTGTCGCCGATCCGGTCGCCGCGTCCCTCCAGGGCGGTGGCGAACGCGGAGAGCGTGGCGTTGAGCTTGCCGGGCTGGACCGTCCGCAGCAGGGGCAGCAGGTCGTTCATCAGCTGCTGGAGTTCGATGCCGACGCGGGTGCGGTCCTGGGTGATGACGTCCCCGGCGCGGATGGGCCGGCTTGATGAGCCGCGCGGCGCGACCAGGTCGACGTACTTCTCGCCGAACAGCGTCTTGGGCAGCAGGCGCGCGTGCACGTCGGAGGGGATGTGGGCGACGTGCTCCGGCTTGAGCGCGATGTCGAGCGTCGCCTTCGTCCCGTCGGCCCGGACCTCGCGCACCTCGCCGACCAGCAGCCCGCGCAGCTTGACGTCGGCGCGCGGATCGAGCTGGTTGCCGAGGCTGTCGGCCTCCAGGGTGATCCGCACGACCGGCGTGAACACCTGCCGGTAGACGGCGACGGAGAGGGACAGCAGCGTCGCGAGAACGGCGATGAAGACGACGCCGTACAACCGCAGTCTCAGCACTCTCATGCGGCGGCTCACCCCGCTATCCGTACGGTCGTGCTGGCGCCCCAGATGGCGAGCGACAGGAAGAAGTCCAGGACGTTGATGGCCACGATCGAGGTCCGCACCGCACGGCCCACCGCCACGCCGACGCCCGCCGGACCGCCGCTCGCGTAGTAGCCGTAGAAGCAGTGCACCAGGATGATCAGGACGGCGAAGACGAGCACCTTGCCGAAGGACCACAGCACGTCGACCGGGGGCAGGTACTGCTGGAAGTAGTGGTCGTAGGTGCCCGCCGACTGGCCGTAGTAGACGGTGGTGATGGTGCGGGCGGCCAGGTACGAGGACAGCAGGCCGATCACGTACAGCGGGATGACGGCCACGAACCCGGCGATCATCCGCGTCGTGACCAGGAAGGGCAGCGAGGGCACGCCCATGACCTCCAGCGCGTCGGTCTCCTCGCTGATCCGCATCGCGCCGAGCTGGGCGGTGAACCCGGCGCCGACGGTCGCGGAGAGCGCGAGCCCGGCCACCAGCGGGGCGATCTCACGGGTGTTGAAGTACGCCGAGAGGAACGCCACGAAGTTGGAGGTGCCGAGCTGATTGAGCGCGGCGTACCCCTGCAACCCCACTTCCGTGCCGGTGAAGAACGACAGGAAGGCGATCACGCCGACCGTGCCGCCCACGACGGCGAGCGCGCCCCGGCCGAAGCTCACCTCGGCGAGCAGCCGCAGGATCTCCTTCTTGTAGCGGCGCAGGGTGCGGCCGGTCCAGGCCAGCGAGCGCCCGTAGAAGGACAGTTGGGCGCCCAGTTCCTCCAGACGATGCAGCAGCGCCATGCCTCATCCCCTCTGCGGAACGACTTGGAAGTACACGGCGGTCATCACGAAGTTGGTCACGAACAGCAACATGAAGGTGATCACCACCGACTGGTTCACCGCGTCGCCCACACCCTTCGGCCCGCCTTTCGCGGTCAGTCCCTTGTACGAGGCGACGATCCCGGCGATCGCGCCGAACACCAGCGCCTTGACCTCGGCCGCCCACAGGTCGGACAGCTGGGCGAGCGTGGTGAAGGAGGCCAGGTAGGCGCCCGGAGTGCCGTTCTGGAGGACGACGTTGAAGAAGTAGCCGCCCGCCACACCGACCACCGACACCAGGCCGTTGAGCAGCACCGCCACCAGCATCGACGCCAGCACGCGCGGGACGACGAGCCGGTGGATGGGGTCGATGCCCAGCACCTGCATCGCGTCGATCTCGTCGCGGATCTTCCGTGCCCCGAGGTCGGCGCAGATCGCCGTGCCGCCGGCGCCCGCGATCAGCAGCGCGGTGACGATCGGCGAGGCCTCGCGCAGCACGGCGAGCACGGAGGCGGCTCCGGCGAAGGACTGGGCGCCCAGCTGCCGGGTCAGGCTGCCGATCTGCAGCGCGATGACCGCCCCGAAGGGGATGGAGACCAGGGCCGTCGGCAGGATCGTCACGCTCGCGACGAACCACGCCTGCTGGATGAACTCCCGTGTCTGGAAGGGCCGTCGGGGGATCGTCCGGACGACGTCCAGCGCCATCGCGAAGAGGCTGCCCGAGTGCCGCAGCCCTCCGATGGGTGACAGGCTCATGCGCCGGCCACCGCCTTCTGCTGCCGCGCGGCCTCGCGCCGGGCGATCGCCTCCCAGCGGGGAGGCCGGGCGATGCCCGGCCCCGGCAGCAGGCGGGGAGCCGGCTCCTGGACGCGCTCGGAGTCGTCGATCTGCGCGAGCTCCTGCTCGACCTGCGCCGCGTCCTTCTCCTCCGCCATCCCGATCGGGCCCTGCATACGGCCGTTCAGGAACTGCCGCACCACCGGCTCGTCGCTGGTCAGCAGCTTTTCACGCGGCCCGAACATCACCAGCTCGCGGCGGAACAGCAGCCCGATGTTGTCCGGCACCTGGCGGGCCGAGGCGATGTCGTGCGTGACGATCAGGAAGGTCGCGTCGATCTGGGCGTTCAGGTCGACGATCAGCTGGTTGAGGTAGGCCACGCGGACCGGGTCGAGGCCCGAGTCCGGCTCGTCGAAGAGGATGATCTCCGGGTCGAGGACGAGGGCCCGGGCCAGCCCGGCGCGCTTGCGCATCCCGCCGGAGATCTCGCCGGGCAGCTTCCCCTCGGCGCCGATCAGCCCGACCATGTCCATCTTCTCCAGCACGATGCGCCGGATCTCGCTCTCGGACTTACGGGTGTGCTCGCGCAGCGGGAAGGCGATGTTGTCGTACAGGTTCATCGAGCCGAACAGCGCGCCGTCCTGGAACAGCACGCCGAACAGCTTGCGCACCTCGTACAGGTCGTGCTCGCGGAGCTTGGTGATGTCCCGGCCCTGGATCGTGATGGAGCCGCGCTCCGGCTTCAGCAGGCCGACGAGCGTCTTGAGGAACACCGACTTGCCCGTGCCGGAGGGGCCGAGCATGACGGAGACCTCCCCGGCGGGCAGCGTCAGCGAGACGTCCTGCCAGATGACCTGGTGACCGAAGGACTTGGTCAGCCCTTCCACACAGATCTCGACACCCATCCGGTCCACCCTTCAGCCCCTGGAGCAGCTCTGACATCTGCTCTACGGGGAGGGGCGGGGCGTCCGTCGCTCGAGTGGCGGATTTTTTTCGGGCGGGTTTCCGGGCTGGTTTCCGGGCGGGTTTCCGGGCGCTACGGGAGTGGCCGGACCGTGAGCTCGGGGAGCGAGGCGGACGGTGTGGCGGGAGCTTCCGGCACCGCCGGGACCGCTGTGCCGGTCGGCACGGCGGAGGGCTCCACCACCAGGTCGGGGACCTCGGGCTTCGGAACGTCGGGCACCTGCGGGATCTCCGGCGCGGACAGCGAGGGCAGCGGCGACACCGGGACGTCCGGAACATCCGGAACGATGGAGGCCTCCGGCAGCGACGGCACGGACAACGGGAGGAACGATTCGGCGGCGGGGGACCCGGCCGCTCCGCGCTCGGCTGCCGCAGCCGTGGGCTCATTCCCCCGCGGCATACGACCCACGCCACCGCCGTCCGGCCGCAACGTCTCCGCGTCCGGCGACACGGCCGCGGGCCGAGGCGTCGTACCGCCCCCGCCTCCCCCGCCGCCGCTGCCGTCGAGGGCGTACGGCAGCACGAACCCCGCCACCGCCAGGGACACCGCCGTCGAGGCGACCACCACGGCCTGCGCCCTGCCGACTCCGCGCGGCCGTCCCCACCCGATCAGGAACAGCGCGATCCCGAACGTGGCCGCCAGCGACTGCCGCAGCGTCCGCCGGGCCCGGGCCAGCAGCGACTCGACGGTCCGGTAGCTCAGCCCCATCTTGACTGCGACCTGGCCGACGTCCAGGTCCTGCGACTTCAGCCGCAGCGCCTCGGCCTGCCGCGCGGGCAGCTCACCACTGCGCACCGCCAGCCACTTCGCCTCGGCCCGGTCGCACACCGCCTCCTCGACGGGCACCGGGCCGGGCGCGATGAGCGTCGGGCTGGTACGCACCTCGGCCTCGCGGTTCACCTGCCGGTAGCGGTCGACGCACAGCCGCATCGTCACCGTCGTCAGCCAGGCCGCGAGCCGCTCCTCGTCCAGGTCGGGCCGCTCGGCGGCGCGCAGCATCGCCTCGTGCACCGCGTCCTCGGCGTCCTCCGGGCTCATCGACCTGCGCCGGGCCACCTTGAGCAAGTGCTCGCGGTGGCTCCACATGCGCCGCCACCGCTCGTCGGCCGCGTGCGTCTCCACAGGTGTCTCTGCCTCTGCGGGCATGTCCGCAGGCATGTCCGTCGCCATGAGGACCCCTTCGCGCTCACCACCGGTCTCGTGCTGTCCGGCGGTGGGCGACATTACCGCCCAGTATCGGCGGTTGTGGAGGGGGAGACGGTCATCGAGTCCGCGCTGTTACTGGTGAGTGGGGCGCCGCTGGGCAGCAGGTCGGGGGCGGGGAGCTCCAAGTCCGGGTCGGGGGCGGGGAGTCGTGGCTCGTCCGGCTTGTCGGGGTCGGTGGCCGGGCGGGTTCTGGTCGGGGCCGGGGCGGCAGGGGTGGACGGGGTGCGGGACGGCGGGGCACTCGGCCGGGCGGAGGGGGTGGGCGAGGCCTCCTTCGGCTTCGAGGGGGACCGCGACGGCTCGGGGCGCGCGGAGGAGGACCCGGCGACGGACCTGGCGGAGCCGTCCGGCACCACCCGGTGCCCTTCCAGGAAGTACGCGTACCAGGCCCGGACCGTGCGCAGATAGGCCGTCGAGTGGTTGTAGCCGAGGATCGCGCGGTCCAGCTGGGCGGGAACGGACAGGTCCCGGCCACCGGCACACAGATACCGTCCGGCGGCCAGTGCCGCGTCGAAGACGTTGTTCGGATCCGTACGCCCGTCGCCGTTGCCGTCCGCGCCCCAGCGGGCCCAGGTGGATGGGATGAACTGCATCGGACCCACCGCACGGTCGTACGCCGTGTCCCCGTCGTGGGCGCCGCCGTCGGTGTCCCGGATCAGCGCGAAGGCCACGCCGTCCAGCCGCGGCCCGAGGATCGGCGCCACGGTCGTACCGTCCGACGCCACCCTGCCGCCCCGCGCCTGCCCCGACTCCACCTGTCCGATCGCCGCCAGCAGCTGCCAGCGCAACCGGCAGCCGGGCGCCTCGCGCGCGAGCCGCTCCTCGGCCCGCCGATAGGCGGCGAACACACTCGCCGGCAGCGCGCCGCCCACCTCCTCCGCCGCCGCCTGGCCGCCCGCCCGCTTCTTGGTCCGCAGCGGCGGAAGCTCGGTGCGGTACGGCGCGTCGCCGGACACGCTCGGGCCGTCCGCGGCGAGTGCCTGACCGCGCGCCGGTGCGGCTGCCCGCGCCGGGACCGCCCCCGGCGCCTGTGACGCGGTGAGCACCGCCATCGCCACCACTGCGGCCGCCGTACCTCTGCCCCGCTTGCCCCTGTCCCCTGCCACGTCCTGCTCCCCTCCCTGTGAGCTTCCTGTCGTCTGCTCTACGGGGGAGGGGGGTGGGTCCGTCGCGGGGATTCGCGCACGCGGCGGGCGGAACCCGGTACGGCGCGGCGAAGGATCTGACTTGCTGAAATGAAGAGCGGCAGACGAGTCGGGCTGTACGCCGGGTTCTGTTCCCGGGGTTCCTCGCGGAGCCCCGGGCGACGGCCATCCATCTAGGGCCGGCGTTGCCACCGGCCTCGTGCGGTCTACCCGCGGACTCGGGCGGGCAGCCCTCGAACGTCCGCGCAGAGACACCGAGGTGTCTCCTCTTGACCTTGCTCCGGGTGGGGTTTACCTAGCTGCCTGAGTCACCCCAGGCACTGGTGGTCTCTTACACCACCGTTTCACCCTTACCGAGGGCCGGAGCCCTCGGCGGTTTGCTTTCTGTGGCACTGTCCCGCGGGTCACCCCGGGTGGCCGTTAGCCACCACCCTGCCCTGTGGAGCCCGGACGTTCCTCGGGGAGCTCCCCGTCAGGGGGACTCCACGCGGCCGTCCGCCCGGCTCGTCTGCCGTGTCGACCATGGTACCGGGCGTGAACGGGACCGCGGACCGGCGGCGGTCGCCAGGACCGAACCCGCGAGGATCAGGGTGAAGGCCGCGATGACGCCGGGGGTCAGGGGCTCGTCGAGGAACAGTGCCCCTGCCGCCACCGCCACCGCCGGGTTGACGTAGGTGATCACTGTCGCCCGGGTCGGGCCCGCCTCCTTGATCAGTTCCAGGAAGGCGACGAAGGCGATCGCCGTGCAGAGCACTCCCAGTCCGGCCAGGGCGGCCAGGACCTCGGGGGCCGGGACCGAGGTCGGCCGGGTGAGCGCGGCCGCCGGGGCGTAGACGAGTGCGGCCAGGGTCAGGCAGAACGCCGTGAGCTGGAGGGACGGGACTTCCTTCAGGTGGCGGGCGGCTATCAGAGGGGCGATCGCGTAGCCGAGGACCGTCAGCAGGACCTCGCCGAGGGAGCGGGCGTCGCCGCCGGTGAGGTGCGGGATCGTGAGGACGGCCACGCCGCCCAGGCCCAGCGCGAGGCCCGTCACGCGGCGCACGCCGAGCCGTTCCGTGTCGCCGAAGAAGCGGGCGAAGAGCACGCCGACGATGGGGACGCCCGCGATCAGCAGGCCGGCCGTGGAGCTGGACAGGTGGCGTTCGGCGTCCGTCAGCGTCCACCAGGGGCCGATGATCTCGATGCACGCGAAGGCCAGGAGAGGGCGCCAGTGGGTGCGGACCGTGTGGGTCAGGCGGCCTTGGCGCAGGGCGAAGGGGAGCAGGAGCGCGGCGCCCAGCGCGTGAACACCACCATGGACGGGGACACGGCGTCCACCGCCACCTTGATCATCAGGTAGGGGACGCCCCAGACCACTCCCATCAGGGAGAACAGGAACCAGCCGCGTGCAGTCATACGGCGAGTTTCGGCCGCCTCAGCCTGCCGCGTCTTGAACGCTGTTGCGGTACGCCGCCGGGGTCACGCCCAGCACGCGGCGGAACCAGCGGGTGAGGTGCGCCTGGTCGGCGAAGCCGACGAGGCCCGCGACCTCAGCGGGGCGCAGGCCGGTTTCCAGCAGGCCGCGGGCCCTGGCCACGCGGTGCTGCGCGAGCCAGGCGTAGGGCGGTACGCCCATCGTCGTACGGAAGGCGCGCAGCAGTTGGTAGCGGGACAGGCCCAGGTCGGTGGCGAGGTCGGCCAGGGAGGGGGGTTCCAGCAGCTCGTCCGCGAGGCGGTCGCGTACGGCCCTGGCGATGTGGCCGGCGCCGGGCACGGTGTCCTCGCTCGCCCGGGCCGTGGAGTGCCGGCGGGCCAGGGCCGTGAGCAGCCAGGGCACCCGGGACTCGGCCTCCAGGGCGTCTGGGCAGGCGCTGATGTCGGTGTGGGCGGCGCGGAGGGCGGTGGCCAGTTCCGGGTCGTGCAGGACGGGGTCGCGGAAGTGCGGGGGGCCGCCGAGCGTGCCGTCGGTGAGGAGGGACGGCTCGGCGTACAGGGCCTGGTAGGCGTAGCCCTCGCAGGCGGCCGGGCCGCCGGTGTGCATCTCGCCCGGTTCCAGGACGACGATCGAGCCGGGGGAGGAGTGGATCACCCCGCCCCGGTACGCGATGACCTCCGACCCGCCGACCGTGACGCCGACGGTGAATTCCGCGTGCGCGTGCGGAGCGTAGACGTGCCGGTCGAAGTGGGCGGTGAGGAGGTCCAGCGGCGGCCCGCCCCGCCCCAGCCGCGCCCTGGCCCAGCGGGCCTGCTCCCGCATCCGCCCCCGTGTGCTCACCTCGTACTGCCTCCCCGCCTCACAGGGGATCAGAGGAAGTCGGTGGTGTCCAGGTCGAAGGCGAAGGGTTCCGGGAGGGTGATGGACTTGCCGAGGGGGCGCGTGCAGTGCTCGCGGTAGTCGTCCTTCTCGGGGTCGCTGAACAGCGTGATGGAGGAGGCTTCGCGGTCGACCAGCAGGTAGAGGGGGATTCCGCCTCGGGCGTAACACCGGCGTTTGGCCTCGCGATCGGCCTTCGGCTTGGTGGAGGTCACCTCGAGGACCATGGTGACGCCATCGCAGGGCATCCAGGAGTCGGCGCCCCGGTAGAGCCGCAACTCCCTGGGCGCGAACGTGCCGTCAGGGATCACACGATCCTTCGGACAGTTGCCTCCACTCCGCAAGATCAAGCCCTTGGTCCCGGCGAACTGCATCCTGGTCCGGGAACGCGTGTGCACCTGTTCCACGATCAGTCCGATGTAGTCCTCGTGATCCCCGTCCGGCGGCGGCGTCACAACGATCTCCCCCTCGATCAGCTCAGCCCGGAAACCCTCCGGGGTGTCCAGGGCGAGAAAGCCCTCCAGCAGGACCTCTTCCTGCGTGAGCGGCTCGTGGGCCATGGCAGTCATGTCACGCCCCTCCTTCGGTCGCTCGCCAGACTGGGACATCGCCGAACCACCCGTCCGTGAGATCGGGAACCGTTCCCTCGATCGTGGCACACGATCATGGCCGCCGTCACAGGCCACAGCCGGTCCTTGACCTTGCCGCAACGCCAACGTCTCTACTGGTCCCATGCGGATCGGAGAACTCGCCGACGTCGTCGGTGTCACCACGCGGGCCGTGCGGCATTACCACCCTCTGGGGCTGCTGCCCGAGCCGGAGCGGCGGGCGAACGGGTATCGGGAGTACGGGCTGCGGCACGCTGTCGTGCTGGCGCGGATCCGGCGACCGACCGAGTTGAGGGCTGGGGCTCGCGGAGGGCGGGACGTGCCGGCGGACGACGCGAGCTCGACATCGAGGTGGGGTCCCGGACCACCGTCACGCTCGAACTGACGGAACCGGTCACGCACGTCACCTTCTTCTCGCGGCACCGCGACGTACGGGTCGTCCGCTTCCACGCCGACGACGCCGACGGCCTGGTCCGCGCCCTCGGACAGGCGCGCGTCCGAGGCCCCGTACGCTGTCGGCGGAGTTCGATCGAAGGAGTACCCGTGCTTGTCCTGCTGCCGCCGTCCGAAGGCAAGGCCTCCTCCGGCCGCGGTGCCCCGCTGAAGCCGGAGTCGCTGTCACTGCCGGGGCTGACCGCAGCCCGCGAGGCCGTCCTCACCGAGCTGGTCGAGCTGTGCGCCGGCGACGAGGACAAGGCGCGCGAGGTGCTCGGGCTGAGCGAGGGGCTGCGCGGCGAGGTCGCGAAGAACGCGGAGCTGCGCACGGCGGGGGCCCGGCCGGCCGGGGAGATCTACACCGGGGTGCTGTACGACGCTCTCGGCCTGGCGTCCCTGGACGCCTCCGCCAAGCGGCGTGCCGCGCGGTCGCTGCTGGTCTTCTCCGGGCTGTGGGGAGCGGTCCGGGTGACGGACCGGATTCCGTCCTACCGGTGCTCGATGGGTGTGAAACTGCCGGGTCTCGGTGCGCTGGGCGCGCACTGGCGTACGCCGATGGCGTCGGTGCTTCCCGAGGTGGCCGGGGACGGTCTGGTGCTGGATCTGCGGTCCGCCGCGTACGCCGCCGCGTGGAAGCCGAAGGGCGAGGTCGCCGGGCGGACGGCGTCCGTGCGGGTGCTGCACGCGCCGACCCGGAAGGTCGTCAGCCACTTCAACAAGGCGACGAAGGGGCGGATCGTACGCAGCCTGCTGACCACCGGGGCCGCCCCGAAGGGGCCGGCCGAGCTGGTGGAGGTGCTGCGGGACCTCGGGTACGTCGTGGAGGCGGAGGCGCCCGCGAGGGCGGGGCAGGCGTGGTCGCTGGATGTGCTGGTGACCGAGGTCCACTGAGCATCACCAGGGGCAACATCATCATTGCGGGATACGCAATGGGCTTTGCGCATGCTGTTGAGTCGGCAGCAAAAACGGCCATGGCCCCCTCACCCCTGCCCGCCTCCGTGCTGGGCCTCGCGCCTGTCGTGCCTGTCGTCGTCATCGACGATGCCGGTGACGCCGTGCCGCTGGCGCGGGCGCTGGTCGCCGGTGGGCTGCCCGCGATCGAGGTGATGTTGCGGACGCCGGCGGCTCTGGAGCGATCCGGGAGATCGCCGGGCAGGTGCCGGAGGCGGTGGTCGGCGCCGGGTCGGTGATCAGCCCTGGGCAGGTCACGGACGTGGTGGTCGCGGGCGCCCGGTTCCTGGTCAGTCCCGGCTGGACGGATGTGCTGCTGCCGGCGATGCGGGGCTCCGGTGTGCCGTTCCTGCCGGGAGTGTCGACCACCTCGGAGGTCGTGGCGCTGCTGGAGCGCGGCGTGCGGGAGATGAAGTTCTTCCCGGCCGAGGCGGCGGGCGGTACGGCGTATCTGAAGTCGCTGGCGGGGCCGCTCCCCCAGGCCCGGTTCTGCCCCACGGGCGGCATCGGCCCGGCCTCCGCGCCGGACTATCTGGCCCTGCCCAACGTCGCCTGCGTCGGCGGGAGCTGGATGCTGCCGCAGGACGCGCTCGCGGCCCGCGACTGGGGCCGGGTCGAGGCGCTGGCCCGCGAGGACGCGAAGTTCAGCGCAGGTGAGACGTGTCGTTGAGGAGCCTGACGCTGGCGTTGCCGTCCGCGTAGTACGCGACGACCGACAGGGACGCGGCCGACAGTTCCATCCGGAACAGCGACTCCGGCGGGGCGCCGAGGGCGAGCCGGACGAACGTCTTGATCGGGGTCACGTGCGTGACGAGCAGAACCGTGCGGCCCGCGTACGCCGCGATCAGCTTGTCGCGGGTGGCGGCGATCCGGGTGGCGGTCGCCGCGAAGCTCTCGCCGCCGCCGGTGGGTTGGGCGTCCGGAGAGGCCAGCCAGGCGTTCAGGTCGTCCGGGTACCGCTCGCGCACCTCGGCGAAGGTGAGGCCCTCCCAGGCGCCGAAGTCCGTCTCGCGCAGCCCGTCGTCGACGCTCACGTCCAGGCCGAGCCGGGCGGCGACGATCCCGGCGGTTTCCCGGGTGCGGGCGAGCGGCGACGACACGATCGCCTGGATCGTGCCCCGCCTGGCGAGCAGGACCGCGGCTCGCTCGGCCTGCTCCCGGCCGGCATCGGAGAGGGACGGGTCGGTGCCCCCACTACCGGAGAACCGCTTCAGCGGCGTCAACAGCGTCTCCCCGTGCCGCAGCAGCACGAAGGTGGCGGGGGCGCCCATGTCGGCGGGGGCCCAGCCAGGGGTGGCAACGGCTTTGGCGGCATGGGCGTCGGTGTCGGCCTTGGCGGCATGGGCGTCGGTGTCGGCCTTGGCGGCATGGGCGTCGCCGTCCGCCCTCGCCGAGCCACCGTCAGCACCAGCCCCGGCGGAAGCCCCGCCCGACCCGGCAACGGCCTTGGACGCACGGGCGTCGATATCCGCCCTCGCCGCACGGGCGTCGGCATCCGCCCCGGCGCCACGAACGTCCGCGTCGGCGCTGGCCGCACGAACATCGCCGTCCGCCTTCGCCGAGCCACCGTCAACACCAACCCCGGCGGAAACCCCACCCGACCCGGCAACGGCCTTGGCCGCACGGGCGTCGGCATCCGCCCTCACCGCGCGAACATCCGTATCCACCCCCGCGCCACGAACATCCGCGTCGGTGTCCGCCCTCGCCGAGCCCGCGTCAGCCCCAGCCGACGCGCCGTCGCCGCCCCGCCGCTCCGTCCCTCCGCGGGCGGAAGGCGGCACGGGAGAAGGCCCGGTTTCCGGGTCCGAGCCGGTCGGCGTGGCGGAGACGCGCCCCGCTGTCAGGGCTTCACGGGCCCTCGCGGCGCCCGCTGCCGCGTCACCGGGCGGGCCTGGCGGGGTGACAGCCCCGGCGGAGGTGTCCAGCTCCGCCGTCGAGGTCGAAGCCGACCACTGTTCTCCCCTGGACCCGGCGTCCATCGCCTCGTTGGCCAGCCGGTCCGCGTGCTTGTTGTGCTCTCGTGGGATCCACTCGTACGTCACGCGCCCGGGCGGGAAGATCCGGGCCGCGTCCGCCGCCAGTGGCTTCATGGCGGGGTGCTTGATCTTCCAGCGGCCCGACATCTGCTCGATCACGAGCTTGGAGTCCATCCGGACGTGGACCGTCGCGGCCGGGTCCAGTTCGTGGGCGGCGCGCAGGCCGGCGAGGAGGCCGCGGTACTCGGCGACGTTGTTCGTGGCGACGCCGATGTACTCGGCGGCCTCCCGCAGCGTCTCACCCGTCGCCGCGTCGCTCACCACGGCCCCGTAGCCCGCGGGCCCCGGGTTGCCCCGCGACCCGCCGTCGGCCTCGACGATGAACTCCCGCACCGGAAGGACTCCCTGCGGCCTAGATACCGGACTCGGACGTGCGCACCAGGATGCGGCGGCAGTTCTCGCAGCGGATCACCGTGTTGGGCGCCGCGTTGCGGATCTCGCTCAGCTCGGTGATGGCGAGCTCCTGCCGGCAGCCCTGGCAGCTGCGCGCGTACAGCTTGGCCGCGCCGATGCCGCCCTGCTGCTCGCGCAGCTTGTCGTAGAGCTTGAGCAGGTCGGCGGGGACCGAAGCGGCGATGACCTCGCGCTCCTTGGTGACCGTGGCGATCTCGCCGTCGATCTCCTCGAAGGCCGCGTCACGGCGCGCGGTCGCGTCGTCGATCTTCGACTGGACGGAGCCGACCCGCTCGGTCAGCTCGGCCACGCGCTGCTGCGCGGACTCCCGGCGCTCCATGACCTCCAGCACCACGTCCTCCAGATCGCCCTGACGCCTGGCGAGCGAGGCGATCTCGCGCTGGAGGTTCTCCAGGTCCTTGGGGGAGGTGACGGCGCCGGAGTCCAGGCGCTGCTGGTCGCGGGTGGCGCGCTGGCGCACCTGGTCCACGTCCTGCTCGGCCTTGGTCTGCTCGCGGGCGGTGTCGCTCTCCTCGGTCTGCGCGGCCACGAGCAGGTCGCGCAGCTGGGTGTGGTCCTTGGTCAGCGACTCGATCTCGGCGTGCTCGGGCAGCGACCTCCGCCGGTGGGCCAGCTGCTGGAGGCGGACGTCGAGGTCCTGGACGTCGAGGAGTCGGATCTGGTCGGCGGGCTCGGCGTTCAGTTCGGGGCTCCCAGGGGGTCAGAAGAGGAAGGGGGGCGCGAAGCGCTCGTTGGAAGGGCGGTGGCGGGTGACGGGTGGGCGGAGGCCGCGTGGGCGGTCCAGGGGTCGGTGACCGTCTTCGAGACGTGGACGCGCAGGTCCCATCCGTGCCGGTCGGAGATCTCGTCGAGCTGGCTCGCGGCCAGCTCGCACCAGGGCCACTCGGTGGCCCAGTGCGCCGCGTCGAGCAGCGCGAGGGGGCTGTGGGCGCGGGCCTCGGAGACGGGGTGGTGGCGCAGGTCCGCCGTGAGGAAGGCGTCGACGCCCGCCGCGCGCACCTGGTCGAAGAGGCTGTCGCCGGAACCGCCGCTGACGGCGACCGTGCGCACGAGCGCCTCGGGGTCACCGGCGACGCGGATGCCCTGCGCGGTGGCGGGCAGCCGCTCGGCGGCGCGGGCGGCGAGCTCGCGGACGGTCAGCGGGTGGTCGAGGGCGCAGACGCGGCCCAGTCCCCGGCGGCCCTCGGGATCGGTCGGGTCCGGCACGAGCGGCCCGGTGACCCGCAGGTCCAGCGCGCCCGCGAGGGCGTCGGAGACGCCGGGGTCGGCGGTGTCGGCGTTGGTGTGGGCGACGTGCAGCGCGATGTCGTTCTTGATGAGGGTGTGGACGACACGGCCCTTGAAGTGCGTCGCCGCGACCGTCGTCGTGCCGCGCAGATAGAGCGGGTGGTGGGTGACGAGCAGGCCGGCGCCCAGCTTCACCGCCTCGTCGACGATCTCCTGGACCGGGTCGACGGCGAACAGGACGCGCGTGACCTCCTGGTCCGGGTCGCCCGCGACGGTGCCGACCGCGTCCCAGGACTCGGCCCGCTCGGCGGGCCACAGGCTCTCCAGCGCGGCGATGACTTCAGACAGACGGGGCACGGGTGCAAGGCTACCCGTCTGATCTGTGGCGTTGAACCGCCACCGTCCCCGTCACCCGGCTGTCGCCCCGCCCAGCACACAAGCCCCCACCTCCTCAGGCGAATCGTTCCTGGAACACCCTTATGTGTGAAGTCGGGACCCTGCGGATTCCCCGCCCGCACGTACGAAAACTACGTTCGTCACTGGAGGTGACCGAACGATGACAGCGTGTGCGATCGAACCTTCGGCGGGACACGAGGACGACGGGGTCGCGCCGGCAGGATGCACACTCACCGCGGACGGCGCCTACGCCGCACGCCTCGCGTCGGCCGGCGACTCCTGGTTCCCGGAGCGCTGGACCCTGGACGGCCCCGAGCCGTACGCGGTCCCCCTGCCCCGCAACCAGCCGGAGGAACCCGGCACCGAGGTGCAGCCGATGGGCGACGGGCGGGTCCTCATCCACCGTCTGGTGGCCGGGCGGCACGCCTTCTCGCTGCTGTACCCGACGGGGCCCGGCACCGGTGAGCTGCCCCTGGGCGTGGTCGAGTGCCCGGACGACACGGCCCGGCTGCGGCTGCTGCCGCCCGCCCCCGGCGGCAGGCGGGCGTACGCCCTGGCCGTCGGCCCGCGTTCGACGACGGTGTGGCTGGTGGCGGGCGGTGCCTTCGGGCCCGAGCGGCTGGCCGAGCTGCCCGGCCGCTGCTCGGGCGGGGTCTGGCTGGACCGTACGGGGCGGCTGCTGGCCCTGGACCGGGAGGCCGGCGGGCGCACCAAGGCGGTCGTGGTGGACCTGGAGCGCGGCGGCGAGGTGTCGCCACTGCTCCAGATCGCCGCCGACAGCGACGACCGGCTGCTGCTCGCCGACCACGACAGCGGGCTGCTGCTCATCCGCTCGGACGCGCCCTCGCCGGGGCAGGACCGGCTGGGCTGGGGTGTCCTGGGCAGCACACTGCCGGTGCGCTTCCCGGAGTGCCTGCGGCTGCGGGACTGCGCCGTCACGCCGTTCGCGATCCAGCCCGGGCAGATACTGGCGCCGGAGAGCTGCGCGGTGGCGCTGCGCGTCGACGGGCCGCGCGGCAGGTGGGTCGGCGTGTGGCGGCCGTCCGAGCGGCGGGTGCACCATCTGCCGGCGCCCGAGGGGTGGCTGGCGGGTGCCGGCCTGTGGACGCCGGAGGGGGTGCTGCGCCTTCCGTACGCGACGGAGGCCGAGCCGTGCGGCGTGGCACAGGTGAGCCCGCCGGCGGCCGTGGCGTCCGAGCCCGGCGCCATGCCGCCGCCACCCGGGCCGGGTCAGAGCCCGGACGCGCGAGCCGCCGGCGCGCCCCCGGCCACGGGACACCCCCCGCAACCGGCGCCTCCCGCAAGAGCACACCCCGCGCAACCGACGCCTCCCGCACCGGGCCACCCCCTGGAACCGGCACCCCCGGCTCCGGAATGCTCAGCTCCGGAACACTCGGGCTACCACCCGCAGCACCCGGTACAGCCCGCCCCGCCAGCCGACCCCACGCACCCCCCGACCCCCTCCGCCCCCCGCCCGGTCCCGCTGCAGCAGGCGCCATTGGGACGGCTTGTAACGAACTAGTGCCGGTTGGCGTGGCCTCCTGGATCCGGGGTGCGGGGCGCCGGTTAAACTCGCCGGGCTGTAAGAAAGATCATGTTGACGGGGTGACTTCCATCCGATGAGCGACGCCAGCAAGAACCAGCGCACTGCCGACGTCCAGGCGATCTCCGCGGGCCACGGCCGGCACCGTGGTGAGATCTCCACGCAGGACGGCGAGACGGCTCCGCGCGGCCGCCACCGCAAGCCGGTGGCGGAGACCGAGCAGTCCGAGACGGCGGCCTGACGGAACGTCAGTGACCGGGAGGCGAACGGCCCCACCCCTCTATGACGGGTGGGGCCGTTTCCCGTGCTTCAGCCGCGCCCCAGCCCCAGCACCTCCACCGCCGCGAAGGTCTCCCCGGCCGGCCGGTCCGCGTAGTACGGACCGAGGAGGGCCTCCAGTTCGTCGTACGTGAAGGTGTCCTGCTTGCTGTCGAACTTGGCGGCGACGCGCGGCCGTTCGACGACGGCCACCATGCCGCCGTGCACCACGAGGAGCTGTCCGTTCACCCGGGCGGCGGCGGGCGAGGCCAGATAGCCGACGAGCGGGGCGACGTGCTCGGGGGCGAGCGGGTCGAGGCCGTTGCCGGAGGGCTGTTCGACGCCCGCGAAGACGTCCTCGGTCATCCGGGTACGGGCGCGCGGGCAGATCACGTTGGCGGTGACGCCGTACTTGCCGAGGGCGAGGGCCGTGGAGGTGGTCAGGCCGACGATCCCGCCCTTGGCGGCCGCGTAGTTGGGCTGTCCGGCGGAACCGGCGAGGAACGCCTCGGAGGAGGTGTTCACGATCCGCCCGTACACCTTCTCCCCCGCCCGTTTGGACCGCTCCCGCCAGTGGGCGGCGGCGAACCGGATGGTGTTGAAGTGCCCCTTGAGGTGCACGCGGAGCACGGCGTCCCACTCCTCCTCGGCCATCGAGAACACCATGCGGTCGCGCAGGATGCCCGCGTTGTTGACCAGGATGTCGAGCTTGCCGAACTCGGCGACGGCCGACTCGACCAGTTCGCGCGCCTGCCGGAAGTCGGAGACGTCGCCGGTGTGCGCGAGCGCGGTGCCGCCCGCCGCGCGGATCTCGGCGGCGACCTCCTCGGCGGGCCCGGCCGAGGCCTCGCCGGTGCCGTCCCGCCCGGGCTGCCCGTAGTCGTTGACGATCACGGCGGCGCCGAGCCGGGCGAGTTCCAGCGCCTCGGCCCGGCCGAGCCCGCGTCCCGCGCCCGTGACGATCGCGGACAGTCCCTTCAGCGGCAGCGGCATGGCGGTGTCCTCACATCTCGATGCAGGTCCGCAGGGCGGTCCCGGTCCGCATCTGGTCCAGGGCCTCGTTGATGTCGGCGAAGGGGACCCGGTGCGTGATCAGGCCCGCCAGGTCGACACGGCCCGCGCGCCACAGGGCGATGGTGCGTTCGTAGGAGCGCAGGATGTCGCCGCCGCCGTACATGGACGGCAGGATCCGCTTCTCGTCGAAGAACAGCTCGAACATGTTCAGCTGGAGGAAGTCGTCCATGGCGCCCGCGCCGACCACGACGAGGGTGCCGCCGCGCCGGGTGGTGTCATAGGCGGTCCGTGCCGTGGCGGACGTGCCGACGACCTCGAAGACGTAGTCGAAGCCCTCGCCGGCGGTGACCTGCTGCTTGGCGTCGGGGAGCTCGTCGGGCGAGACGGCCTTCGTGGCCCCGAACCGCAGAGCGGCCTCACGCCGGGAGACGACCGGATCGACGGCGACGATCTCGGCGGCCCCGCGCAGCCGGGCCCCCTGGATCACGGAGATGCCCACGCCCCCGCACCCGATGACCGCCACCGATGAACCCGCCGCCACGTCCGCCGTGTTCAGCGCGGCGCCCAGCCCGGTCGTCACCCCGCAGCCGATGAGGGCGGCGATGTCGAAGGGCACGTCGTCGGGTATCGGGACCGCGCACCCGGCGTCGACGACGACCTCCTCGGTGAAGGTGCCGGTGCCGGCCATGCCGAAGACGTCCCCGGCGGGCCGCCTGAAGTTGGGGGTGCCCGCGTTCATGAACCCGGCGAGGCACAGCTCGGTCTGCCCGCGCTTGCAGGCGGGACAGACACCGCAGGCGGACAGCCAGCACACGACGACCCGGTCACCGGCCCTCACGTGGCCGACGCCTTCACCGACTTCGAGGATCTCGCCCGCCCCCTCGTGCCCGGGCACGAACGGCCCGGGCTGCGGCAGCACCCCGCTCATCGCGGACAGGTCCGAGTGGCACAGCCCCGTGGCGCGCACCCGGATCCGCACCTTGCCGGGTCCGAACCCCACCGCCTCGACGTCGTCGAGGACCTCCAGCTTGTCCTGGCCGATCTCGTGCAGTACGGCTGCGCGCATGGTGCGGGCTCCCCTCGTACGGCGTGTGGGACTCAGGTGTGTTCGACGACGGTGTCGGCGAGGACGGGCACGTCGTCCCGCTCGACGGCGCTCACGGCGAGGCGCACGGAGCCCTGCCCGGGCCACATGCGGATCCGCAGGGTCTCCCCCGGGTACACGACCCCCGCGAACCGGGTGGCGTACGACCGCACCCGGGTCACGTCGCCGCCGAGCAGTGTGTCGACGACCGCCTTGAGCGTCATGCCGTAGGTGCACAGGCCGTGCAGGATGGGCCGGTCGAACCCGGCGCGCTTGGCGAACTCGGGGTCGGCGTGCAGCGGGTTCCAGTCCCCGGACAGCCGGTACAGCAGGGCCTGGTCCTCGCGGACGTGCCGTTCGACGACCCGGTCCGGCTCACCGGCGGGCGGATCGAGCCGCGTGGACGGTCCCCGGTCGCCGCCCCAGCCGCCCTCTCCCCGTACGTAGATCTGCGCGTCGTTGGTCCACAACGGCTCGTCTCCGTCGGCCACTTCGGTCCGCATGACGAGGACGGCCGCCTTGCCCTTGTCGTACACGGCGGCGATCCGGTTGGTGGCGGTGGCGGATCCCGTGGCCGGGATGGGCCGGTGGATGACGAGGCTCTGGCCGCCGTGCAGGACGCGGGCCAGGTCGACCTCGACGCCGGGCATGGACAGACCGCCGGTCACGCCGGGTTTTCCGGCGCCCGCGACGGTGGCGAAGCTCGGCAGGACGTGCAGCCGGGACTCCAGGGTGTAGCGCAGTTCGTCGGGGTCGGTGGCGGGGCTGCCCGCGCCGATGCCGAGGTGGTAGAGCTGCACGTCCTTGTGGTCCCAGGAGAGCTCGGCGGTCCGGGGTTCGGCCGCGAGCGCCTTGGCTGCGTCGATGGGCATGGGGCTCCTGATCGCCGGAGGAAGGACCTCGGTACGGCCGTCCGCACCGTCGGCCGCACCGAGGCCGTCTGGGATCGGACCGGCACGCGAACTGAAACGCGTTCCAGTCCCGCGCCCTCTGTATAGCCGAGGCCCCGGCAGTTGTGAAGGCTCCTGACGTCATGTCAGATCGACGTGGCGGTCACACGCCTCAGGATGGGGCGGAGCAGCGGCCTGCGGGGGCGGGACGTTCTCGCGGTGGCGCGGACGTGTACGTTGGCCGGTGGTCCACGCCCCCACACGGCGAGGGCGTCGGCAACGGCTAGGGGAACTGGAGCACATGGGACGCGTCGCCGTCATCACCGCGCCGAACATCGGATACCGCAACACGGGCATGCTGACCGTGGACTTGGCGTTCGAGTCCCTGCGGCGGCGGATGGACACCGCGTTCGAGGCCACCTGGTACACGCTGCACACGCCGGAGACCGTGCCGCTGCGCGACTGCGCGCGCGGCACCGATCTGCCGTTCCGCTTCCACCCGCTGGCCGAGCACCTCGACACGCTCCGCGACCATGACGCGGTCGTCTTCTGGGGCGACTTCCTGCACACCCGGCACTACTTGGCGCAGGACGCGACGAACCGTCTGCTCGACTTCGGCTTCGCCGCGGACCGGGACGACGCCCGGGGGCAGCTGAACCGGGCCCTGCTGTTCGCGGACCAGCCGGACGAGGTCCTCGCACGCACCCTCAGCTACGGCGGGACGATTCTGCACAACACGCAGTCCGACTACGAGGACAAGGAGTACGGCCCGCTGTTCTCCCGTCTGGTGAGGCGCAGCCACCGGATGTGGGTGCGGGATCCGCTCTCGGCGGCGAAGATCGCACATTTGCGCGGGGACCGTACGACCGACCACTTCGGTTCGGACGCGGCACTGCTGTCCCGCCCCGGCGACCTCGACCACCTCCCGACCACGCCGTGGTCCCGGTCGGTGCCCGACGGCGGCGCGATCGGCGTCTTCCTCGGCGCCCGTACGCCGATCCCCGACTGGCTGCCCGCCTTCTGCCAGGGCCTGTCCGACCGCTTGGGCGCCCCGTTGGAGTGGCTGCCCTGGTTCGACCGGGACGTCCCCGCGCCGGTCAGCCACATCGAGGTCCGTCCGGGGGATCACACCGTCGGCGACCTGGTCGGGGTGCTGCCCCGCTACCGGCTGGTCATCACGGACACGTACCACCTGGCCGTCAACTCCTGGGGCGCCGGTACCCCGGCGGTGTGTGTCGGCGCGCCCGAGCCGACCCCCAAGACGCACGACGACTACCTGACGCTGAGCGATGTGAAGAAGCACGTCTTCCACATGGCGTACGACGCGACGGACTTCTACCTGACCACCCAGGAGGGGCACGGGCAGGACCTCGACCGGCTCGTCCACCTGCTGGAGGGCGGCGGCGCCGAGGCCGTCGCGGCGCGCATCCGCGACCACGCGGACTACTCGGCGAGGGCGTTCACGCAGACGCTGACCTCACTGCTGGACTCCCCCCGCCCCGTGCCGGGCCCGTGACCGAACGGCCCCTCCGCGTGCGGCATCGAGGTCGTCGCGCGGGTGGCCACGGGGACGCGATGGGCGCGGCACGCGCGCCCATCGACCCGGACATCGCCCTCGCGAGGCCCCCCGGCCAGGGCCGGTCGCGGTCCTACGCCCCCCGTTCCGGGCCACGCCGCCCGTGTCTTTTCAGAGGCCCTGGCGCTCCCCCGCCCGCCGCGGCAGCCACAGCCACATCAGGACGGCCCCGGCCGCCAGCACCCCGGCCCCCACCCGGAACGCGAGTGCGTAGCCCGCTGTCAGGGCCTGCGGGGACGTGTGGCCCGCGGACTCGGCCGCCGCCAGGGTGGACAGGACCGCCAGGCCCAGGGAACCGCCCATCGTGCGGGACGTGTTGACCAGGCCGGAGACCAGACCGGCCTCTTCGGGGGCCGCGCCGGACGTGGCCAGGGAGGCGAGGGGGGTCGCCGCCAGGCCCGCGCCGAGCATCATGAGGACGCCGGGGACGAGGATCGCCGTGGCGTAGGGGCCGTCGGGTGTCATCGTGGACTGCCAGGCGAAACCGGCCACGGCGATCAAAGTGCCGAGCGCGGCGACGTTGCGTGGGCCGATCGGCCGCATCAGGCGGGGTGCGAGCTTGGAGCCGAGGATGACGGCGAGGGAGCTCGGGACCAGGGCGAGGCCGGCCTCGAGCGGGGTGTAGCCGAGGACGTTCTGCGCGTAGAGGGTCATGAAGAACCACATGCAGAACATCGCCGAGCCGCACAGGAACATCGAGACGTTCGCGGAGGAGACCGAGCGGGTACGCAGCAGACCGAGCGGCATCAGCGGACTGGCCGTGCGGGCCTCGACCGCGAGGAAAGCCCCGAGCAGGGCCAGCCCGGCGAGCAGCGGCAGCAGGGTGGCCGGTGCCGTCCAGCCCTCCGCCTCCGTCTGGGAGATGCCGTAGGCCAGCGTGCCGAGACCGGCCGTGACGAGCAGCGCGCCCGGCAGGTCGAGGCGCCGGCCGTCCCCGGCCCGGCCTTCGGTGAGGAACCAGGCGGCGGCGCACAGCACCACGGCGCCGATGGGCACGTTGATCAGCAGCACCCAGCGCCAGGAGAGCGTCTCCACCAGCAGCCCGCCGACCAGGCCGCCCGCCGCGCCGCCGCCGGCCCCGACCGCGGTCCAGGTCCCTATCGCCCGGGCTCGCGCGGCCCCTTCCGGCACCGACGCCATGAGGATCGTCAGCGTGGAGGGCGCCAGCACCGCCGCGCCCAGACCCTGCACGGCCCGCGCGAGCAGCAGTTGCCACTCCTCCTGTGCCAGCCCGCCGGCCAGCGAGGCCAGGGTGAACAGGCCGAGCCCGACGAGGAACATCCGCTTGCGGCCGTAGAGGTCCCCGGCGCGCCCGCCGAGCAGCATGAACCCGGCGAAGGCGATGGCGTAGGCGTTCACCACCCACTGCAGGCCCTGCTCGCCGAGCCCCAGCCCGGTCCGCATCGACGGCAGCGCCACGTTGACGACGGACACGTCCAGCACGACGAGGAACTGCCCGGCGCAGGTGAGCGCGACGACGAGCCACATCGGCGGCGCTCCGCGCGGACGCAGCCGGGACAGTCGGGGTATGCGGGCGCTGGCGGCATCGGCGGATTCGAGCATGGGTGTCATGCTCTCAACCGCCTTGCACCCCTTGCATCGGGATTTCACCGGCCGGTCCGGCCCCTCGGTCCCGGGACCTATCCGAGGCCGGCTCCGGTTCGGGGGCGGTTGCGGGGGCGGACGGTCATCCGCAGCCTGCGCGGCCGAACGGTGAGCCGGGCGACCTGGCGGATGACCTGGCCCTCGGCGAGTTCCAGCCGTACCGAACGCAGCATCGTCGCGAGCGCCGTGACCATCTCGGTGAGGGCGAGACGGTCCCCCATGCATTTGTGCTTGCCGTCCCCGAAGGGCAGGAACGCGCCCGGCGGAGGCTCCTGCGCGGGGTCGGTCCACCGGTCCGGGTCGAAGGTGAGCGGGTCGGGGAAGCGCTCGGGGTCGCGGTGCAGGGCGTGCTGGCAGTAGGCCAGTTCAGTGCCCGCGGGCAGCGTCCACTCGCCGAGCCGGGTCTCCTGGGTGGTGCGGCGGGTGACCAGCCAGCCCGGGTGGTGCAGCCGCAGGGTCTCGGTGATCACCCGGTTCAGGTACGGCAGCCGGGTCACGTGGTCGAAGGTGACCGGCCGTTCGCCGAGGACCTCGTCCAGCTCGGCCAGGATCCGGGCCTCGACACCGGGGTGGCGGGCGAGTTCGTACAGGGTCCAGGACATGACCGACGCGGTGGTCTCGGTGCCCGCCACGGCCAGGGTGAGGATCTCGGAACAGATCTGGTGCCCGGTCAGCGGCTCGCCGGTCTCCTCGTCGACGGCGCGCAGCAGCATGGAGAGCATGTCGCCGGTGTCGTGCCCGGAGGCCTGCAGTTCTTCGACGGCGGCGTTGACGGTGGCGCGCACGCCGGCCTGGGCCCGGTCGAAGCGGCGGTTGAAGGGCAGCGGCAGGCGCTCGGCCCAGTCGGGCAGCATGATGCGCACACCGACGTCGTTCAGCACCACCGACAGGTCGCTGCGCAGCCGGCGGAAGACGGCGTCGTCGAGGCTGCCGGCGAACACCGTCTTGGCCAGCATGTCGAGGCTGAGCCCGACCATCGCCTCGCGTACGTCGAGGCTCCGCCCGGGCTCCCAGCCGGCGACCGTGGCCGTCACCTCGGCGCGCATGATGTCGACGTACCGGCTGATCTCGGTGTGGGCGAACGCCGGTTGCAGCTGGCGTCGTTTGCGTACGTGGTTCCGGCCGATGGCGGTGACGACACTGTCGCCCAGCAGCTGGCCCAGCTTGTCGTAGAGCCGGCCCTTGTCGAGGGTGGGCCCCAGGGCCTTGAGCATCTGGTGGATCAGGGCCGGGTCCTGGACCACGACGGTGCGCGTCCCGGGTTGCAGGACGATCTCGACGAGTGGTTCCCGTGTCTCGCGCAGCGAATCGATGAAGCCGAGGTTGTCGCGCATCTTCAGAGCGTGGCCGATGAACGGAAACGATCCTGCGGCTCGGGGTATGGGGGGAGGCGCAGTGGACGTCACGGGTCATCCCTTCAGGGCAATCGTGGGCGCCCCTATGACTTCCCTGAACTTTCGCCGGCGCAATCCCGTCATGAGCGTGTCCTGCGCCACGCCCGACGCCGACCGAGGACACAGGCCCCGGACCCCGGGCCCTCCACGCAATCCCCCGGCGAGACCAAGAGAAGGTCAAGTTTTCATTAGGGTGCCAAAGCAAAGGAATAGTTGCCTGCACATACTAGGTTCAGATCCCACGTAACCCGACGCACCCCGGCCTGGAGGCCCTTTTCCATGACGCAGACGACGACAGACCGCACGGCCGGCAGAGCGAGCGGGGCCGTGGTCCCGGTGCTCGCCTTCGCGGGCATCGTTGTCGCGGTGATGCAGACCCTGCTCGTTCCGGTGATCAAGGATCTGCCGCAACTGCTGGACACCACCCCCGGCAACGCGACCTGGGTCCTCACCTCGACCCTGCTCTCGGGTGCGGTGGCCACCCCGATCATGGGCCGCCTCGGCGACCTCTACGGCAAGCGCCGCATGCTGATCCTGAGCCTGTCGGTGATGGTCGTCGGCGCCCTGGTCAGCGCGCTCACCAGCGATCTGCTGCTCATGATCACCGGCCGTACGCTCCAGGGCTTCGCGATGGGCGCGATCCCGCTCGGCATCGGCCTGATGCGCGACATGCTGCCCCGCGAGAAGCTCGGCTCGGCGATGGCCCTGATGAGTTCCTCCATAGGCGTCGGCGGCGGACTCGCCCTGCCCGCCGCCGCCCTGGTCGCCCAGCACACCGACTGGCACGCCCTGTTCTACGGCGCCGCCGGCCTCGGTGTCCTCGCCATAGCCCTCACCCTGCTCGTCGTACCGGAGTCCCCGATGCGGGCCGAGGGCACCTTCGACCTGCCGGGCGCGCTCGGACTGTCCGCCGGGCTCGTCCTGTTCCTGCTGCCGATCACCAAGGGCAGCGACTGGGGCTGGGCGTCGGGCACCACGCTCGGCCTGTTCGGCGCCGCCGCGGTCGTCCTGCTCCTGTGGGGCGTGATGGAGCTGCGCCTGAAGGCCCCGCTGGTCGACCTGCGCACCACGGCCCGCCCGGCCGTGCTCTTCACCAACCTCGCCTCGATCATGGTCGGCGTCTCCTTCTACGTCGTCTCCCTGGTCCTGCCCCAGCTGCTCCAGCTGCCGAAGTCCACCGGCTACGGCCTCGGACAGTCGATGGTCGTCGCGGGTCTGCTGGTCGCGCCGCTCGGCCTGACGATGATGTTCACGGCGCCGGTGTACGCCCGGCTGTCCGCGAAGTACGGCCCCAAGGTCACGCTGATCCTCGGCCTGATGATCATCGCGATCGGCTACGGCGCCGGCCTCGGCCTGATGACCGCCGCCTGGCAGAGCCTGGTCATCTCGGTCCTCCTGGGCGCGGGCATCGGCCTGGCCTACTCCTCGCTGCCCGCGCTGATCGTGGGCGCGGTCCCGGCGTCGGAGACGGGTGCGGCGAACGGCCTCAACACGCTGATGCGTTCCATCGGCACGTCGGTGTCGAGCGCCGTGATCGGCATGGTGCTGGCGAACACCGCGAACAACGTCGGCGGCGTCGAGATCCCCACCATGCACGGCTTCCGGGTCTCCTTCCTGATCGCGACGGGCGCGGTGGCGGTGGGTCTGCTCCTGGCGCTGTTCCTGCCGGGCCGACGCCCGTCGAACCAGCCGCAGCTGCGGGCCGGCAGCGAGGAGGACGCGGCGCTGGAACGCGCCGAGCAGATCCTGCGCGGTTTCCGGGGCCGCGTGCTGTCGGCCGACGGCACGCCGGTCGCCCGCGCCAAGGTCACGCTGATCGACCGCCGGGGCCGCCAGGCCGGCGCGACCCTCTCCGCCGAGGACGGCAGCTACACGCTCACCGTCCCCGACCCGGGCTCCTACGTCCTCGCCGCCCGCGCCACGGGCCACGCCCCGCTCGCCTCGACCGCGACCCACGCGGGCGACGAACAGCCGGTCGACCTCGACCTGTCGCTACCGGGCCAGAGGGTCCCCGCCTGACCCGGTTCCTCACCCGTACCCCCTGTCACCCCCCGGCAGGGGGTACGGCACCATGGGCGCCCGGACCGTCGTACGACCGGAAGGAACCCCATGCACGCGGCCCCCGAGTCCGAGATCCTGGCCGCGTTCGAGGCGGCGAAGGGGTTCATGCCCGTGGGCGAGGGGCTGGCCCTGTACGCGGCGGCGGTGGAGGCCGGGCGGCTCGGACTGCCGCTCCTGGAGGTCGGCACGTACTGCGGCCGGTCCACGATCCTGCTCGCCGACGCGGCCCGCGAGGCCGGGGTCGGCGCGCTGACCGTCGACCACCACCGCGGCAGCGAGGAACAGCAGCCCGGCTGGGAGTACCACGACCCGGAGACGGTCGACCCCGAGCTCGGCCTGATGGACACGCTGCCCATGTTCCGCCGCACCCTGCACCGGGCGGGCCTGGAGGACCACGTGGTGGCCCTGGTCGGCCGCTCCCCGCAGATCGCGGCGATCTGGCAGGCCCCCCTCGGCTTCGTCTTCATCGACGGCGGCCACACCGACGAGCACGCCACCGCCGACTACGAGGGCTGGGCCCCGCACGTGGCCGAGGGCGGCCTGCTCGCCATCCACGACGTCTTCCCCGACCCGCAGGACGAGTTCACCGGCCAGGCCCCCTACCGCGTCTACCTCCGGGCCCTCGCCTCCGGCGCCTTCACCGAGGTCTCGGCGACGGACTCGCTGCGAATCCTGCGGCGCACCGGCCCGGGCCTGTAGGGCGTGTCCGCAAAGTCCCGCCTGCCCTGCGACGCCCGGCACTCCCCCAAGCTCTTCGAGCAGGGGGTAGCCCCAGAGCACGCACCGAACGCCGCAGGGCCCGCCCTCCGGGCGGACGCGGGACTTTGCGGGCACGCCCCAGGAGACCGGCTGGGCGGGTGAACTGCGCGCCCTCCACCCCCTCCCGGTCGGCCCACTGGCGGCGTGGCGAGTCGGCGGGCGACCGCCGCTGCCCAAGGATCCGGGCGCGTGGCACACACCTTCGCAGAGCTCGTGGAGAAGCAGCGCGCGGCGGACGAGGCGTACGCCCGCGTGCGGCAACTGCAGGACGCGTACGGTCCCCCCACCCAGACCAAGTGGAGCGCCCAGCAGACCACCACGTGGGAGACCGCCTGGCGCGCCTGGCGCGACCTCGCCCGCGACGTGCAGGCAGCGGTGACCGCGTACGCGAAGCAGGAGGGCACACCCCGCCAGGAAGTCGAGGCGCGGGTGAAGGAGGCGGTACGGCACGGGGGCCCCGGCGGGAACGAGGACTAGCCGCCACCCGTTGGCCCGTCCTCGACCCGCTGCCCCCCGCGGACGGCCGCTAGGGTGGCACACGTGTCGTACGTAGGCCCGGACTTCGAACCTCCCCAGCCCCGCCGCTCCCGCCGCGGCCCCCTGACCGTCGCGCTCGCCGCGCTGGTGCCCGGGGCGCTGCTCGGCTGGCTCGTGTACGAGACGGCGGGCGGCTCGGGGGACGGAGGCGGCTCGGGTCAGGCGACCGTGCGGTCCTCCCCGCCTTCCGCGCCCTCCGCGTCGGGCGCGCCCACCGACGACGGCAAGAAGCCGAGCACCGCGCGGACACCGACGGCGTCCTCGACCTCCGCGCCCGCCCCGGCCTCCGGCCCGCTCAAGGGGAAGGTCGTCGTCATCGACCCCGGGCACAACCCGGAGAACTTCCAGCACCCGTCCGAGATCAACCGCAAGGTGAACATCGGGACGAACTGGAAGGAGTGCGACACCACGGGCACCTCCACCAACGACGGTTACACCGAGGCGAAGTTCACCCTGGACGTGGCGCACCGGATGCGCACGCTCCTCGAAGCGCAGGGCGCCACGGTGAAGCTGACGCAGGACGGCGACCGGCCGTACGGCCCCTGCGTGGACGAGCGGGCCCGGATCGGCAACGAGGCGAAGGCCGACGCCGTCGTCTCGGTCCACGCGGACGGCTCGGGCACCGGCAACCGCGGCTTCCACGTCATCCTGCCCGGCGCTGTCCACGCGGGCGCCGCCGACACCCGCGCGATCGTCGGCCCCTCCCGCGACCTCGGCGAGCGCGTCGCGGGCCGCTTCGTGGCCGTCACGGGCAGCGCGCCGTCCAACTACATCGGCGACGGCACCGGTCTCGTCACGCGTAAGGACCTGGGCGGTCTCAATCTGTCAACGGTTCCCAAGGTGTTCATCGAGTGCGGCAACATGCGCGATAGCAAGGACGCGGCGCTGCTGACCAGCGGCGCGTGGCGGCAGAAGGCGGCGCAAGGGATCTCTGAGGGAATCGTGCGTTTCCTGCGCGGGTAGCTCTCGGCAGGCTGATCCGGGCGGACACCCTGGTCGGGCGGACGATAGTGTCCGTTCGTACGATGAGGGGCTACCCCCACGCTTCACACCGGGGCCTGACGGCGACATGGTGACAGCGGCGCCTCTACCGACGACGAGACGACCTACGAAGGACCGACTGAAGTGAATATCCGCTCCCTCACTCGAGGCGACGGCGTGGTGATCGGTGCAGCGGTGTTGCTGTTGATCGCGTCGTTCCTCGACCTGTACTCGTTCGACAATGTCCCCGACAGCGTCGACCTCCCCAGCCTGTGGGGAAGCGGTCCGGTCGTGTTCAGCGTCGTACTGGCGGGGATCATCGGCGCCGCGCTGGTCGTCGTCGCCCGGGGACTGCCGCAGGTCCCGAAGATCGCGGGGCTCGAACTCGGCCAGCTCGGCGCCGCCTTCACCGTGTTCGCCGCCTGGAGCGCGCTCGGCAACATCGTCGACGTGCCCGGCGGCTTCGACAACATCGGCAGCAACGGGAGCGAGGGTGCTCCGAGCCCCGGCATCGGCCTGATCCTCGCCCTCGTCGCCACGCTGCTGCTGGCCGCCGCCGCCCTCGCCACGCCTCTCGTCCCGGCCCTCAAGGGCGCCCTTCTCCCGGCTCCCCGCCCGGCCGCCCCGCAGCCCTACGGCGCCCAGCCCCCCGGCGGTTACGGCTACCCCGGCGCCCAGCAGCCGGGCGGCTACGGCCACCCCCAGCCGGGACAGCCCGGGCCCGGGCAGCCGGGTCAGCCGTACGGCGGCCAGCCCCAGCCGCAGCCCCAGCAGGCCCAGGCCCCGCAGCCCCCGGCCGGGGACTTCTCGCCGTTCTGGTTCGCGGTGCCGGTCCCGCGCCCGCTGTTCGCCGAGGACGGCTCGCCGACGCCGATCGCCGAACTCGCCCCGGGTACCTGGTACCTGGCCGTCGAGCAGCGCGGCGCGGCCCTGGTCGCGCAGACGCAGGACGGCCGCCGCGGTGTCCTGCAGGACACGTCGGGCATCCAGCGCGGCTGAGCCCCTGAACGACGTACGGCCCCTCGCCCTTCCGGGTGGGGGGCCGTTGCCGTACAGTCGTCGCCCCGTCAGCTGACGCACCGTCAGGAGGCAGGCATGCGGCTCGGTCTCGCGCTCGGCTACTGGGGCCGCGGCCCTTCCCCCGACCACGTGCCGCTCGCGCGGGAGGCCGAGCGGCTGGGCTACGACTCGGTGTGGACGGCGGAGTCGTGGGGCTCGGACGCGTTCACACCGCTCGCCTGGATCGCGGCGCACACCTCCCGCATCCGGCTGGGCACGGCCGTCGCGCAGATGGCGGCCCGCCCGCCGACCACGACCGCCATGCACGCGCTGACCCTGGACCACCTCTCCGGCGGCCGCCTGCTGCTGGGCCTCGGACTGTCCGGCCCGCAGGTCGTCGAGGGCTGGTACGGCCGCCCGTTCCCGAAGTCGCCGCTGACCGCCACCCGGGAGTACGTCGACGTCGTACGGCAGGTACTGCGCCGCGAGGCCCCGGTCGAGTCGGCCGGCCGTTTCCACGCCCACCCCTACCGGGGCCCGGACGCCACCGGCCTGGGCAAGCCCCTCAAGCCGATCACCCATCCGCTCCGCCCGGACCTGCCGATCCTGCTCGGCGCGGAGGGGCCGAAGAACGTCGCCCAGACGATCCGGATCGCCGACGGCTGGCTGCCGCTGTACTGGTCGCCGACCCGGCCGGAGGTCTACGGCCCCGCCGTGCGCGAACTCCCGGAGAACTTCCTCGTCGCGCCCCTGGCCCAGGCCCGGGTCTGCGACGACGTCACCGAGGGCCTGCTGCCCGTCAAGGCGATGCTCGGCTTCTACATCGGCGGCATGGGGCACGCGGCCCGCAACTTCCACGCCGACCTCATGGCCCGCATGGGGTACGAGGAGGAAGCCCGCCGCATCCAGGAGTTGTTCCTGGCCGGCCGCCGGGAGGAGGCCGTCCTCGCCGTCCCCGACGCCTTCGCCGACGAGATCTCCCTGGTCGGGCCGCGCGAACGCATCGCGGAGCGACTGGAGTTGTGGCGCAGGGGTCCGGTGACCGACCTCCTCGCTCTCGCACCCGACCCGCACACCCTGCGCGTGCTCGCCGAGCTCAACTCCCGGTGAGCGGCGGCGGTCACCAGAAGATCGCGATCGCCTCCAGCGTCACCTCGCGGGTGTCCTCGCGCCAGCCGGTCATCTTGCCGAGGCAGCGGGCCGTGAAGGTGCCGGCCGGGATCGAGCGGCGCGCGTTCCCGGGGGCCACGACGCGCATGTACACCGGGGGCTGCTCCTCGCCGTACTCGGCCCGCAGCTCGAATCCCTCCGCCACGTCCGGCACGCGGGTGAAGACGCCTTTGACCGAGACGAATTCGCCGATGCGGCTCAGGGTCACCGCACGGCCGTCCGCGAGGTTGTCGGCGAGGTTCCGGTTCGGGACGACGGTCAGGGTGGTCAGGTCGGCGTGGACGATGGCGTCGGCCCGGTCGAAGGCCTCCATGACCACGCCGATCACGTTGATCGGTTTGTCCTTGCGCACGAACTTGCGGAACGTCTCCTGGCTGACGTCCCGCTTCAGCCGGAACCGGAACAGCCACGACAGCACCCGGCTCCAGGCGCCGACACTCGTGTCGACCTTCGTCCGCAGCTCGACGGCCTCCTCCAGCGCGGACCGGTAGTTGCCGAGCTCGTACAGGTCCATCACCGCCTGCTCGTCCAGGTACAGGCAGATGCTGTACGCCGACTGCCAGCGCCGCATGTGCCTGCGCCGCTCCCGGGCATGGCGCACGAGGACCACCGCGAGCACCAGCACGCCGGCGGCCGTCACCAGCCAGACCGTCATCCACGGCCACCAAAGGCTCCACCACAGTGCGTCAGTGACAGCCACGGATCTCCTTGAAGGCCTCGGAAAGGGACGAGCCGGCGGCGTCCACCATCCGTCCGCCCGTCCTCGCCGCCGCGCGCCGCAGTTCGCCTGCGTCGGCCTCGCCGAAGTGGACGGGGTAGGTGTGGACGGCGTCGCGCACGGCGGCGGGCAGCGCCTTGTGGCGGCGTACGAACTCCGCATAGGACAGGCCCGCGTTGTTCTCGCCGTCCGTCATCAGGACGAGTGAGAGGGAGCGGTCGGGGTCGGCGGCCAGTTCCCGGGCGGCGGTGCGGTAGCCGTGGTCGAGGGCGGACCACACGGCGGTGGCGTCGCCGTAGCCGCCCCGGGCGACGGTGCCGGCGAGGGCGGCCAGGTCCCTCGGGCCGGTGACGGTGACGGTCTTCTCCTCCAGCACCCGGCGGCCGAACCGGACGACGGTCAGCCGTTCACCCCGGTAGAAGCGGGTGAACTTGCCGGAGGCGGAGGGATCCGCGCCGCTGAGTCCGGCGAAGGCCTCGCGCAGGGCGGCCATCCGGGCGCCGCGCATCGAGCCGGAGAAGTCGAGCAGGAAGACCACCTGGCTCGTGGTGCGGCGGTCGGGGTCGCCGTAGTCCGCCAACAGGGTTTCGACGACGGCGGGACGGTCCGGGTAGAAGAGCGCGTTGCCGACCGGTTCGCGCAGCCGCGGGTCCCGGGTGACTGTCGTGTTCACGGGGCGGCGCAGCGTGTGCCGCATGATCTGCCGCTGCACCGAGTCGCGCCGCAGCCACTGCGTGACCTTGTCGTACGCGGTGCGGTGGGCCGGGTTCAGCAGGAGCAGCGGGAAGTCCGCCAGGACCATGCCGTCTTCGGGGCGCACGACCTCCAGGCGGTCGTCGAGGCGGTCGGTGGCGTTGAGGGCGAGCAGATCGGACTCGTACGTGATGAGGGCGTTGGCCTCGTCCTGGTGATCGACGTAGGAGTCGACGAGGGCGGGGCCGGTGTCGGCGGTGAGGGTCTGGCCGGAGCGGAAGCCGCGCAGCCGGTCGCAGGAGACGTCCTCGGGGCGCAGCGCGGCTCCGGTGCCGGCCGCGGCAGTGGCGACGCCGACGAGGGCGGCGAGCCCGCTGCCGGCGTGCCGGGGATCGGCCATGCCGAAGCGGACGGTGCCCGTGGCGGCGGCGTCCGCGATGTCCGCCCAGGTGAGCCGGGAGCCGGGCACCTGGGCGCGCAGCTTCCGTGCCACGTCCGGCTTCAGGCCGATGACGACGGGGGACGTCATCGTGGGCGTGCGCTGCAGCCCCCGGGTCGCGCTCTTGTCGGTGAGACGCAGATAGCGGTCGGACGACAGCCACGCGAGGTCGTACCTGTCGCGGTCCGGGGTCTTCGTCTCGGCGTCGGCCCGGTGGTCCAGGCGCAGGTCGACACCGGTCTCGTCCTTCAACTCTCCCAGCAGCGGGGCGAGTACGGCGAGGTCGGGACCGGCGAGCACGCGCAGCCGGACCGTGCCGTCGCCGTCGTCGCCCGAGCAGGCGGTGAGCAAGGTGGTGACGAGCGCCAGGCAGAGCGCCAGCAGGCCCGCGCCGCGCCTCACCGGCTGCCCGTCCGGTCCGGGCAGTCTCCGACGACCTCGATCATCTTCTCCAGCAGGGGCAGGCTGGGCAGGACCGCGCGGGTGTCGTCGGAGGAGGTGGTGGGCACCGGGATCTGCCGCTCGGTGAGGAACCGGGTGAGCTCGTCGCTGGTCGCGCCGCTGGTGGCGTTGCGGGCCCGGAAGCCCAGCTCCATGGCGCGGTGCTGGAGTTCGGGGTCCGTGCTGATCAGTTCGCCGAGCCGGGCGCCGTCGCCGGTCAGCGCGACGAGCTGGGGTTCGGTGACGAAGCGTGTGGACGGGTAGAGCAGGACGCGCTCGTCGTCGGTCGTGCCCTTCTCGGCCTGGTGCCCGATCTGGTGGGCGAGGAACTGGTGCTCGTAGATCACCGAGATCGGGGCGATGCTCGGCCCGTCGGGGGACAGATACGTTTCGGCCCGTTCGGAGGACGGCAGTCCTTGCTCGACGAGGAGCGGCTTGATCTTCCGGGCGAGCTGCTCGGCCTCGGCCCCGTTGTCCGGCGCGTCGTTCCCGTGCTCGACGAACGCCACGAGTCCGAGGTAGGTGCCGGCGGAGTTGGACTCGCAGATGTCCGAGGTCTGGGCGAGGATCTTGTTGCCGTTGCGGACGCGGTCCTTGCGGTCGATCTCGTCCCAGCGGTAGCCGCCCTTGGAATCGCGCTGGACCACCCTGTTCTTACCGAGCGTCCTCTTGCCGTGCGCGAGATCGAGGAACTTCCGCATGTCGAGGGTGTAGTACATCGGCCGGCCGCCCGGGCCCGGCAGGCGCGTCGCGACGCCTTCGACCCTGAGCACCTCGGCGTAGTCCCGGTAGGTGGCCAGCACGATGGGGCTGACGAACGGGCGGTACAGCAGCACCGGACGGTTCGCCCGGGCGCGCTCCCGGCTGATCAGGTCGGCGGCCGGCTGGCCGGAGGGGAAGACGACGTCGTACCCCTCGTAGTCCTGCTTGGCGATCTCACGCGAGCCCATGTTGGTGATGTGCACGCGGAAGCCGTGCTTCATGAGCAGCCGCTCGACCACGGGGTCCTGGAAGAAATCCCTCTTCGAGGCCATCTTGGCCTCTATGGTGACCACTTGCCGCAGCGGCAGCAGCAGGTTCCCGGAGGTCACGAGCAGGACCAGACCGATGACCGGGACGGGCAGCGCCGACGCCAGCGCTCTGCGCAGGCGTCGGCGCGGGGGTCTGGTGACGGTTAACCGCGGCTCTTCGGTAGCGGGTCTGTTCGCGGGCACCTGCGCTCCCCCCCCCCCCCCCCCCCCCCCCGTGACACCTGCGTTCTCCCGTGTGGCCGGGCCAGGATCGTCGGTGATGCGGGTGTACCCCGAACGGCCCTTCCGGGAACGTCGGTTGAACACGGGAAGAAGCGCACGGCGAAGGCCGGTGGGGCGCGGCGCACCATGGGCCGGGTTTGAACCGGGTTTCACGGGCTACCCGGTTGGCATGTCCCCTCGATATCGCAACGGTGCGAATCAGGCCGGCACGATCATCGCGGTCGTCGCCGACATCATGGCCCTCATCCTGGGCCTGTGGATTCTGATGTACCTGCTGGACGCGAACCGGGCGAACGACTTCGTCCAGTTCATCCACGACGCGGCCCGCTGGCTGGCGGGTTGGTCCCACGACCTCTTCACGTTCGACGAGGCCTGGGCCCGAGTGGTCGCCGGCTATGGCCTGGCAGCAGTGGTCTACCTGTTCGTGGGCCACGCGATCGCCAATCGCGCACACCGGCACTGATGCCCCAGGGGCGCGGGGAACTGCGCGAGCAACCACCCACAACCCGCGCCCGCCAACCCCCCACAACCACCCGAGCTCCTAGGCGCAGCAGTCCGACTCCAGCCCCAGTGGCAGGCCTTCGCCGCCGAAGACCCGGCACGTGGCCTCATGACCCCCCAGCGCGGCGACGGCCAGCAACAGCGACCCGGCCGTCCAGGTGGTCAGTTCCAGCGGCCAGATCGCCTTGTCCTCGAAGACGTACCCCGTCCAGTACAGCCCGCTCTCCGGATCGCGCAGGTGCTGGATCGACTGGAGGACCTCCAGCGCGCGGTCCGACTCCCCCATCGCCCAGAGGGCCAGCGCCAGTTCGGCGGACTCACCGCCCGTCACCCACGGGTTGGGGACCACGCACCGCACCCCCAGTCCCGGGACGACGAACCGGTCCCAGTCCTCCTCGATGCGGGCCTTGGCCTCCGCACCGGTCAAGGCGCCGCCGAGCACGGGGTAGTACCAGTCCATCGAGTAACGGTTCTTGTCGAGGAACCGCTCGGGATGCCGGCGTATCGCGTGCCGCAGCGCGCCCGCCGCCAGCTCCCAGTCCGGTTGCGCCTCTTCACGCTGCTCGGCGATGGCCAGGGCGCACCGCAGCGCGTGGTGGATGGAGGAACTGCCGGTGAGCAGGGCGTCCGCCGTGTCCGTGCCGTCGTCGTCGCGCCGCCAGCCGATCTGACCGCCCGGCTGCTGCAGGCGCAGCACGAACTCCACCGCCGCGTACACCGCCGGCCACATCCGCTCCAGGAACGTGTCGTCGCCGGTGGAGAGGTAGTGGTGCCAGACGCCGACGGCTATGTAGGCGACGAAGTTGGTCTCCCGGCCCCGGTCGGTGACGTCGGCGAAGTCTCCGTCCGCGTAGGCCGCGTACCAGGAGCCGTCCTCGTTCTGGTGCCGGGCCAGCCACAGGTAGGCCCGTTCGGCGGCCTCGTGTTCACCGGCCGCGTCGAGGGCCATCGCGGCCTCGACGTGGTCCCACGGGTCGAGGTGGTGCCCCCGGAACCAGGGGATCGCGCCGTCCTCGCGCTGTACGGCGAGGATGCCGGCGACGGTCGCGGCGGCCTGACCGGCGGTGAGGACCCCGGGCAGGACCAGGTGTTCCGTCCGGGAAGTCGTCACTGGGCGTCCGCCCCGGTGTCGGAAAGACGCGGCAGGTGCGGCTTGGTCGCGTACGCCACGAAGCTCTTGCCGATCAGTGGGTTCAGCGCCTGCTCCGCGACCCGGGTGGCCAGCGGTTTCTTCATGATGTCCCAGACCAGGAGCTTGTGGTAGGCCCGCACCGGCAGCGCCTTGTCGTTGTCGACGCCGAACGCGCACTTCAGCCACCAGTAGGGGGAGTGCAGGGCGTGGGCGTGGTGGGTGCCGTACGGCTCCAGGCCGGCCTCACGGATCTTCTCGAGCAGCTCGTCCGCCTTGTAGATGCGGATGTGGCCGCCCTCGACCTCGTGGTAGGCGTCGGACAGGGTCCAGCAGACCTTCTCGGGGCCGTAGCGAGGGACGGTGACGGCTATGCGCCCGCCGGGCTTCAGTACGCGCACCATCTCCGCGAGGACGCCCTTGTCGTCCGGGATGTGCTCCATCACCTCGGAGATGATCACGACGTCGAAGGACTCGTCGGGGAAGGGCAGTGCGAGGGCGTCGCCCTCCATGGCCGTGGCGGTGGCGCCCTCGGGGGCCTCGCCCGCCTCCTTCATCGCCGCGAACCACTTGGCGACCTCGCGGATCTCCTCGGCGTTCTGGTCCAGCGCCACGACCTGCGCGCCGCGCCGGTAGCACTCGAACGCGTGCCGGCCGGCACCGCAGCCGAGATCCAGGACTCGGTCGCCCGGGGCGAGCGGGAACCGGGAGAAGTCGACGGTCAGCACGTGGCCCTGCTTTCGGAGTTGACGCCTTCTACATCTGTGGTGGCCGCGGAGACGGCACCTGCGGGAGCCGCGGAACGGCCGGGGGCCAGGGACGCCGGCTGGTCGACGCCCGCCGCGGGGCGGCCGGAGGCCAGGGGCGTCACCGCGGAACGGTCGCCGGGCGCTGCCGAGCGGCCCGCTTCGCCGTCCTGGGCCCTGGCGATCGCCTCGCGGTAGCGCGCCACCGTGCCCTCCGCCGCCCTGGCCCAGGTGAAGTGCCGCAGTACCCGTTCCCGCCCGGCCGTGCCGAGCCGTGCCCGGAGTTCGGCGTCGCCCAGCAGCCGGCCCAGCCCGGCCGCCAGTGCCTCCGAGTCGCCCGGCGGCACCGCCAGGCAGGTCTCCCCGTCCCGGCCGGCGACCTCGGGGATCGCACCGCCGGTCGTGGCGAGCAGGGGCGTCCCGGTCGCCATGGCCTCGGCGGCCGGCAGCGAGAAGCCCTCGTAGAGCGACGGCACGCAGGCGACCTGCGCCGAGCGCACCAGGTCGACGAGTTCCGCGTCGGAGATGCCCTTGACGAACTCGACGGCGCCGTCGAGGCCGTACCGCTGCATGGCCTGGGCGACGGGGCCTTCGGCCGGACGCTTGCCGACGACGACGAGGTGGGCGCCGGGGTGCTCGGTGCGCACCTTGGCGAGCGCCTCGACGAGATGGACGAGGCCCTTCAGCGGCACGTCCGCACTGGACGTCGTCACGATCCGGCCGGGCACGACCGGCACCGAGGGGTCCGGCGAGAACAGGTCGGTGTCGGCGCCGATGTGGACGACGTGGATGCGGTCCTGGCGGACGCCGAGGTGGTCGACGATCTCCTGGCGGGACGTGCCGGAGACGGTGAGCACGGACGGCAGCCGCCGCGCGACGCGCTTCTGCATGCGCGTGAAGGCGTACCAGCGGCGCACCGAGAAGCGCCGCTGTCGGCCCTCGGCCGCGTCAAGCTCCAACTGCCGGTCGACGGTGATGGGGTGGTGGATCGTCGTCACCAGGGGTGCGCCCACGTCTCCCAGCAACCCGTACCCGAGTGTCTGGTTGTCGTGCACGACGTCGAACTCGCCCCGGCGGGCCCGCAGATGGCGGCGGGCACGCAGCGAGAACGTCAGTGGTTCGGGGAAGCCGCCGGTCCACATCGTCGCGACTTCGAGCGCGTCGATCCAGTCCCGGTACTCGTCGCGCTTCGGCGTGCGGAAAGGATCCGGCTGGCGGTAGAGGTCGAGGCTGGGCAGCTCGGTGAGGCTCAGCCCGTCGTAGCCCTCGTCGAGCACGGGATACGGCTGTGCGCCGATGACCTCGACCCGGTGGCCGAGGCGGGCCAGTTCGCGTGACAGGTGCCGGACGTAGACGCCCTGGCCGCCGCAGAACGGGTTCCCTTTATAGGTGAGGAGCGCGATGTCGAGCGGTCGCAAGCCGTCGGCAGCGGGGTCCTCCGGAGCCCCGGCCTCCCTGGCCTCAGCGGTCACTCTGGGCCCCCTTCTCCCTGCTCTGTCCCGCGAGATTACGCCGGGACGCTAATCTAGAACAAGTTCCAGACTTGATCGTTCGGAGGCTCTGAATCTACCGGCAGGTAGGGGCGCTGTGCCCAGTGGATCAGGTGATTCACGCCACGGCCGACACCGTGCCATGCTGTCTGATCACTCGTCCTCACGGACGGTCACGGAACGGGACCGGACCATGCCCGCGGAAGCCAGGTGAGCGCCAAGGTGAACAAGGTGGCCAAGGTGGATGCCAGCGCCCCAGCCCCCGCCTCCCCGCCCCTCACGGAGCGTCAGGAGGCCCGCCGCCGCCGCATCCTGCACGCGAGCGCGCAACTGGCCAGCCGGGGCGGCTTCGACGCCGTGCAGATGCGCGAGGTCGCGGAGTCCTCGCAGGTGGCGCTGGGCACGCTGTACCGCTACTTCCCCTCCAAGATCCACCTGCTGGTCGCCACGATGCAGGATCAGCTGGAGCACATGCACGGCACGCTGCGGAAGAAACCACCGCAGGGCGAGACGGCGGCCGAGCGGGTCGCGGAGACGCTGATGCGGGCCTTCCGCGCCCTCCAGCGCGAACCGCATCTGGCCGATGCGATGGTCCGCGCCCTCACCTTCGCCGACCGCAGTGTGAGTCCGGAGGTCGACCAGGTCTCGCGGCAGACGACGGCGATCATCCTGGACGCGATGGGGCTGGAAAACCCCACCACGGAGCAGCTGTCGGCGGTCCGGGTCATCGAGCACACCTGGCACTCGGCCCTCATCACCTGGCTGTCGGGCCGCGCCTCGATCGCCCAGGTCAAGATCGACATTGAGACGGTGTGCCGCCTGATCGACCTGACGGCGCCGGACACACAGAAGTGACCTACGAGACGGGTTCCCTTCGCCGGCATGGTCCGGATCAGGTTCTGGGGGTCGCCTTCCGCTCGCCTGGCCTCTCAGCCCTGCGACCTTCCGGCCTCTCAGCCCTACCGTCGCAGTCGGCACCGGCGGAAGCCGAGGCTTCCTGCCAAAGTCGGCTACTCCGGTCGGACTCCCTCACTCGTCCCGTAGGCCTGTTTCCAGGTTAGGACTTCTGCCCGCCAAGAAAACCCCCTGTGCGGGATTTTTTACCTAAATGTCCCGAATGGCCCGTATAGCCCTGCTCGAGGCCCCGGTCGCCGCGACGAAACCCCGAGCCGGATGGAACATGAGGGTGTCAAAGTGACTCATCGGGCAGAAGTGACGAAAGGCAACCTCATGCCGAAGTACCTCTTCAAGGTGAAGCTGACCCCGGACGGGCTGAAGGGTCTGCTCAAGGAAGGCGGGAGCGCGCGGCGTGACATCGTCGGTCGCATGGTCGAGGGTCTCGGGGGCCGGATCGAGACGATGTACTGGGCCTTCGGCGACGACGACGTCTACGTCACGGCGGAGCTGCCGGGCAACACCTCCGCCGCGGCCATGAGCATGGTCGTCTCGGCGGTCGGCGGGGTCCGCACGAGCACGGTCGTCCTGCTGTCTGCCGAAGAGGTCGACGAGGCCGTCCGGCAGCAGGTGGACTACCGGGCCCCCGGCACCTGACTCCTCCCGAATCGGCCGCACCATCGCCGCCTGAGGGGCCGCGGGGCAGGCCGCCTCACCGCGTTTGACGGGCCGCGGGGCCGGCCGCCTCACCGCGTTTGACGGGTCCCGGGGCCGGCCGCCCCGCCGCCGCCTGACTGCCCCCGTATCGGGTGCACCGCCGCCGATTGACGGGCCCCGCACAGGCCGCCCTACCCGTACCTGACGGACCCGGGGCCAGCCGCCCCGCCGCCGCTTGGCTGCTCCCGTACAGGCCGCCCCACCCGCACCTGACGGACCCCCGAACCGGCTACCTCACCGCCGCCCGACGGACCCCCGAACCGGCTACCCCACCGCCGCCCGACGGACCCCCGAACCGGCTACCCCACCGCCGCCTGACTGCCCCCGAACCGGCTACCCCACCGCCGCCCGACGGACCCCCGAACCGGCTACCCCACCGCCGCCCGACGGACCCCCGAACCGGCTACCTCACCGCCGCCCGACGGACCCCAGGGCGGCGACTGCCCTACTCCTCCGGTGGGAACACCGGCTCCCCGCTGTCACTCAGGGTGATGGTGATCGCCTCCACCGGACAGCTCTCCGCCGCCCCCAGCACCCGCTCGTTCGCGTCCGTGTCCGGGGCGACCGGATGGGACTGTCGGGCGGAGTCCAGGCGGAAGCCGTCCGGGGCGTGGTGGAGGCACTGGGCGGAGCCGACGCACAGGGAGCGGTCGACCTCGATGTGCCAGCGGTCGCCCATCGCTACGCGTCCGCCGCCGGCAGGTGGATCATCTTGTGCTCCAGGTACTCGCCGTATCCCTCCGGCCCGAACTCCCGCCCCAGGCCCGAGTTCTTGTAGCCGCCGAAGGGGCCCAGCATGTCCAGGCTGAAGGTGTTGACTGAGTACGTGCCGGTACGGACCTGGCGGGCGATCTCGATGCCGTGCTCGACGTCCGCCGTCCACACGCTGCCACTCAGGCCGTAGTCGGAGTCGTTGGCGATCCTCACGGCGTCGGACTCGTCGTCGTAGGGCAGCAGGCAGATCACCGGGCCGAAGATCTCCTCGCGGGCGATGCGCATGGAGTTGTCGACGTCGCCGAAGAGGGTCGGCTCGACGTACCAGCCGCGGTCGAGGCCGGCCGGGCGTCCGCCGCCGGTCAGGATCTTCGCGCCCTCCTCCTGGCCGATGCGTATGTAGTCGAGGTTGCGCCGCTGCTGCCGCCTCGCCACCAGCGGGCCGACCTGCGTGGCGGGGTCCAGCGGGTCGCCGACCGTCAGCGCGCCCGCCGCCGCGGCGAGGGCGTCGGCGAACTCGTCGTAGCGGGAGCGCGGGAGGAGGATGCGGGTCTGGGCGACGCAGGCCTGCCCGTTGTTCATCCAGGCCGCGGAGGCGATGCCCGCCACGGCCGCCTCGACGTCCGCGTCGGGCAGGACGACGGCCGCCGACTTGCCGCCCAGTTCGAGCGTGACGCGCGTGAGGTTGCGGGCCGCCACCTCCATCACGCGTTTTCCGGCCGCGACCGACCCGGTGAAGGACACCTTGTCGATGCCGGGGTGCCCGACCAGGTACTCGCTCACCTCACGGTCCGCGGGCAGGATCGACAGCACGCCCTCCGGCAGCCCGGCCTCCCGCGTGATCTCGCCGAGCAGGTACGCGTCCAGCGGTGACTCGGGCGAGGGTTTGAGCACGGCCGTGCAGCCGGTGAGCAGCGCGGGGGCGAGCTTGGCGGCGGCGACGAACTGCGGGACGTTCCAGGGGACGACGGCGGCGACCACCCCGACGGGCTCGCGCCGGACGAGGATGCGGCCGAGCACGCCGTCGCGCCGCTCCTCGTACGTGAAGTTCCGCGCGACGGTGATCGCCGAGTCCCAGACCATCACCGCGCCGAGGGCCTGGGCGAGGACGCTCCAGGAGTACGGCGAGCCGTTCTGGGCGGAGATCACGCGGGCGATCTCGTCGTGCCGGGCGGCGATCCCGTCCTTGATCCTGCTCACGACCTCGATCCGCTCGTCGAGGCTCATGCGCGGCCAGGGGCCCTCGTCGAAGGCCCGCCGGGCCACCCCCACGGCCCGGTCCACATCCGCCGTCGAGGCGTGTGGCACGCGTCCGATGACCTCTTCCGTGTGCGGCGAGATCACCTCGATGACGTCCTCGCCCAGGGGGTCGGTCAACTCCCCGCCGACGAACAGCTGTCCGTGTTCCACGAGCTCGGTCATGGCCGACTGCCTTCACATCTGACGGTGTTTCAGGAACTGATACCAGTTCTCGTTATAGTGGGCAATGGCCGTGGAACGGAGGGCGGATGAAGAGCAGCCAGGACCGCGAGCCCGCACCGGCGGTGTACGACCACGGCGGAGGCGTCAGGTCCGTCCGGGTGCCCATCCCGGACAACCCCCTCGGCCATACGCTGGTGTACGTCGTCGACACCGACCGGGGCCCGGTGCTGATCGACACCGGCTGGGACGACCCGGCGTCCTGGGACACCCTCGCGTCCGGCCTCACGGCCTGCGGCACCTCGGTCGCCGAGATCCACGGCGTGGTCGTCACCCACCACCACCCGGACCACCACGGCCTGTCCGGCCGGGTCCGGGAGGCCTCGGGCGCGTGGATCGCGATGCACGCGGCGGACACCGCGGTCGTACGGCGGACCCGCGAGGCCCGTCCCGAGCACTGGTTCTCGTACATGACGGCCAAGCTCGCGGCCGCCGGCGCGCCTCAGGAGCACCTCGCCCCGTTGCGCGCGGCCCGGCCCCGCGCCCTGCCCGGCCTCTCCCCCGCCCTACCCGACCGTGACATCGCCCCCGGCGAACTCCTCGACCTGCCCGGCCGCCGCCTGCGCGCGATCTGGACCCCGGGGCACACGCCGGGCCACGTCTGCCTCCACCTGGAGGAGACCCATCCCGCCCAACTCCCCGGTCACGGCCGCCTGTTCTCCGGCGACCACCTGCTTCCCGAGATCACCCCGCACATCGGCCTCTACGAGGACCCCGACGACACCACGGTCACCGACCCCCTGGGCGACTACCTCGACTCCCTCGAACGCGTGGGCCGCCTCGGCCCCGCCGAGGTGCTCCCGGCCCACCAGCACCCGTTCCCCGGCGCCGCCGCCCGCGTGCGCGACCTGCTCGCCCACCACGAGACCCGCCTCACGGACCTGCTGACCCTCCTCGCCGAGCCGCTCACCCCCTGGCAGCTCGCGGAACGCATGGAGTGGAACCGCCCCTGGGCCGACATCCCCCACGGCTCCCGCACCATCGCCGTCTCGGAGGCCGAGTCCCATCTGCGCCGCCTGGTCAAGCTCGGCCGGGCGGAGGCGGTGCCGGGGAGCGAGCCGGTGACGTACGTGGCGGTGCAATGAGGTGGCAAATCCGGCGGAGGACAGGCCGCCGGGGTGCTACGCATGCGCCATGGACCCCATGGAACGCCTCCTCGCCGAACGCGCCTGCGAGCGTCTGATCATCGACTTCGTCCACCGGCTCGACCTCGGCGAACCCTCCTCCGTCGCCGAGCTGTTCACCGAGGACGGCGTCTGGCAGTGGCCGGAGGACGGACGGCTGGTCAAGGGCCGAGACGCCCTGCGCACGTACTTCGGCTCCCGCCCCGCCGACCGGCTGTCCCGCCGCATGATGTCCAACGTCCTGGTCACGGTGGCGTCCCCGGACACGGCCGAGGCGATCTCGTACTTCACGACGTACCGCGTCGACGGCTACGAGGGCGGCGTCATCCCGGCCGGGCCGCCGGTCCAGGTCGGGCACTACGAGGACACCTTCCACAGGGCCGACGGCGCCTGGCTGCTCGCCTCCCGGACGCTGCGCCTACCCTTCGGCGGAGCCACCCCTCGGGTGAACTCGCCTTTGGCATAAGCCGGATGGTGTCAGGGCGGGGCCCTAGGATGAATATGCCGCGGCGCTCGCAGGCGTGCGGAGTTGCGTTCCACCGCAAGGAGACATGCCCATGGGCACCGAAGAGGCCGCTCGTACGACGCCCGGCTGCGGAGCCCTGGACGGCAGATCGGCCGGGCCGATGGTGCCGCGGCTGGCCCTGGGCGCCCGGCTCAGGCGGCTGCGCGAGGAGCGGGGCATCGGCCGGGTGGACGCGGGGCATGTCATCCGGGCCTCCTCGTCCAAGATCAGCCGGATGGAGGCCGGCCGGCACGGGTTCAAGCTGCGGGACGTCGCCGATCTGCTGACGCTCTACGGCGTCGCGGACGAGGCCGAGCGCGCGACCCTGCTGGCGCTGGCCGAGCAGGCCAACACCCCCGCCTGGTGGCAGTACTACAGCGACGTGGTGCCCTCCTGGATGCAGACCTACCTGGGTGCCGAGCAGGCGGCGAGCGTCATCCGCTGCTTCCAGGTCCAGCGCGTTCCCGGGCTGCTCCAGACCGCCGACTACGCTCGGGCCTCCATCCGGCTCGCCCACCCGGACGCCGGCGCGGAGGAGATGGACCGCCGGGTCGCGCTGCGGATGACCCGCCAGCGGGTTCTGCACCGGCAGCCGGCGACCCGGCTGTGGGCGGTGATCGACGAGGCGGCGCTGCGTCGCCCGGTGGGCGGCCTCGCCGTCATGCGTGCCCAGCTCAGGCATCTCATCGAGATCTGCGGGCTCCCGCAGGTCACGGTCCAGATCCTGACGTTCCGCAGCGGCGGCCACGCCGCGGAGGGCGGCCCGGTGACGATTCTGCGCCTGCCCGGCGGCGAGTTGCCCGACGTGGTCTACGTCGAACAGCTCACCACCGGGCTCTATCCCGACCGGCCGGCCGAGATCGAGTGCTACTGGGACGCGATGAACCGGCTGGTGGTCGAAGCCGAGTCACCGGACGAGACTCCGACCATCCTCCACCGCATCCTCCAGGAGACCTGATCCCGGAGGATCTGGCCGGGTTCAGCGCTTGAGGGCGACACCGCCGTACTGGTGCACCTCGGCGGGCAGATCCAGGGCCGCGGCGTCGGGGCGCCAGCGCGAACAGGACGTCACGCCCGGTTCGAGCAGTTCCAGACCGTCGAAATAGCGGGCGATCTGCTCAGGGCTGCGCAGGATGTACGGGATCGAGCCGCCGTCGTTGTACTGCTGGATGGCCCGGACGTACTCCTCGCTGGTGTCGGTGCTGTCGTACTGGACGAGGTAGCTGCCGGAGGGCAGGGCGTCCACCAGTTGCCGCACGATCGAGCGTGCCTCGTCGTGGTCCTCGATGTGGCCCAGGATGCCCATCAGCATGAGGGCGACGGGCTGGTCGAAGTCCAGCGTCTTGCCGGCTTCCCGGATGATCGTGCTCGGTTCGCGCAGGTCGGCGTCGACGTAGTTGGTGACGCCTTCCTCGGTACTGGTGAGCAGCGCGCGGGCGTGGGCCAGCACCAGCGGGTCGTTGTCGACGTAGACGATCCGGCTGTCCGGGGCCACCCGCTGGGCGATCTGGTGGGTGTTGTCCACATTGGGCAGCCCGGTGCCGATGTCCAGGAACTGGCGGATGCCCTCCTCGGCGGCGAGGTGGCGGACGGCGCGGGCGAGGAAGTAGCGGGCGGCGCGGGCTCCGGTCTCGATCCCCGGGAAGATCTCGCGGAACGCGTCACCGGCCACGCGGTCGACTTCGTAGTTGTCCTTCCCGCCCAGCCAGTAGTTCCAGATCCGGGCCGAGTGCGGCACGGAGGTGTCGATCTTGGGGAGCGGCTCCGGCCCCGAGTTCCCCACCTGATCAGTCATGGACGCTCCTGCGTGTGGTCGTGGCGGTCCACGTTAGCTTGATTGTCAGCGTGTTTTCCTCTGAGACAGGATCAACTCCTCGGCGGTGCCCAGAAGTTATCGGTCAAGCGCTGGGCGAGGATCGAGCCCGCCTCCATCACGTCCAGCGTGCCCGTCAGGCATGCCTGGAGCATGGTCGGGTCTATCACCATGCTCTGGTCATCACCACGCCAGCACGCGAACCGGACACCCCCGGCAGGGATCGCACCCTCGCCCGCCGCGCCTCCTCCGCCCTCCCGCTCACGCCGCAGTACCCACGCCTCGTCGGCCTCGTACCCGTCGGCGCGGCGGCCGGAGCCGAACAGTCGTCCCGGTGGCGTGGTCGGCATGGGCCGGAGCTATCCCGGCCCACCCGGCACCCTCAGCCCGTTTTGGACGTGCCGGTACAGTAAGCAGGTCGTCATCACACCCGTACGGGGGAAAGCCGGTGCAATTCCGGCGCTGACCCGCAACCGTGAACCGTCGCCCGAGGCGGTGAGCCGGATCGCCCCGAACGGTTCGTGACCGGCTCACGTGCCCGGCAGCCCGCCGGTGCACGGCACCGTCGAGGTACACGGAGCCGAGCCGCCGGGGGTGTCCCGTGCTGCCCGGCTCCCCCACAGGGAGAGGCACCCGCCGATCATGAACGTCCGCCGCAGCGCCGCGGTCCTGGCCGCCGTCGCCGTGATCGGCGCCGCCCCACCGGCCGCCGCCGACCCGTCCCCTTCCCCGTCCCAGGCGTTCCCCTCCGCCCTGTACGGCGGCAAGGACCCGAAGTTCGACGGCGTCTGGCGCCAGTCGCTCGCCCTGCTCGCGCAGGACACGGTGGGTGTGAAGCCCGCGGCGAAGTCCGTGGAGTGGCTGGTGCGCCAGCAGTGCGCGGACGGCGGCTTCGCCTCCTACCGCGCCGATCCCACCACCGCGTGCGACGCCAGGACCATGCTCGACACCAACGCCACGGCCGCCACCGTCCAGGCCCTCTCCGCGCTCGGCGGGCACGACGCCGTCACCGGCAAGGCCGTCACCTGGCTGAAGTCCGTCCAGAACAAGGACGGCGGCTGGGGCTACTCGCCCGGCGGCGCCAGCGACACCAACTCGACATCCGTCGTCATCGGCGCGCTGACCGCCGTCGGCGAGAAGCCGGAACAGGTCGAGAAGGGCGGCAAGTCGCCCTACGACGCGTTGCTGAAGCTGGCCCTCGGCTGTGACGGTGACAGCGCGGGCGCCTTCGCGTTCCAGCCGGACGAGAAGGGCAAGCTCGCCGCCAACGCGGACGCCACGGCGGCGGGTGTGCTGGGCGCACTGGGCAAGGGCATGCTGGTCAAGCCCGGCGAGAAGACCAAGGCCACGAAGGGTGAATCCTGCGAGGACCCGAACACGCCGGAGCGGGCGGCGGCCAACGGAGCGGCCTACCTCACCAAGGCTCTCGCCAAGGACGGCCACCTCAGCTCGGCCCTCGCCGGCGCGGATCCCCAGCCCGACTACGGCAACACCGCCGACGCGGTCGTCGCGCTCGCCGCGCGGGGCGACACCGGGCAGGCGGAGAAGTCCCTGAGCTGGCTGGAGAAGAACTCCTCGACCTGGGCCGCCCAGAACGGTCCCGCCGCCTACGCCCAGCTGATCTTCGCCGCCCACGCGACGGGCACGAACCCGCGCGACTTCGGCGGCGCCGACCTGGTGAAGCAACTGAACGCGACGGGCCCGGCCCCGCAGACCGCCGAGAAGACCCGGGCGGCGGACGAGAAGAGCGACTCGGACTCGGACCTCTTCGGCGTCTGGTGGTACGTCGGTGTCTGCCTCGTCGCCGGTGTCGGCATCGGCTTCCTCTTCAGCGGCCGCAGGAACAGGCAGCAGCTGTGATCCGCCGGGCCGTTCTCCTTCTCCTGGCCTCGCTCCTGCTGTGTGCGGGAGCGGGCCAGGCCCAGGCCGCCGGCTACCGGTACTGGTCGTTCTGGGACCGCGACGGCGACGACTGGGTCTACGCCACCCAGGGCCCGTCCACGGTCCGCCCCTCGGACGGCGACGTCCAGGGCTTCCGCTTCGCCGTGAGCGAGGACTCCGCGGACGCGGCCCGCCCGCGCGGCACGGCCGACTTCAAGACCATCTGTGCGAAGACGCCCGCACAGGACGGCAAGAAGCGGGTGGCTCTGCTGATCGACTTCGGCACGACGACGGACGCGCCCTCCGTCGAAACGCCACCCGCGCCTCGAACGGCCTGCGCACAGGTGTCCCCCGACGCGACGACGGCGGATGCCCTGGCGACGGTGGCCAAGCCGCTGCGCTACGACACGAACGCCCTCCTGTGCGCCATCTCGGGCTACCCGGAGAAAGGGTGCGGGGAGCAAGTGGCCGGGAAGCAGAGGCCGTCCGCACAGCAGAAGGACACCTCGGACGACGGCCCGTCCCTCGGCCTGGTGGCGGGAATCACCGTGGTGGCGGTACTGGGCGCAGCAGCAATCCGGCAGGTACGGCGGCGTGGCCAGTCATAGCTACGGGGCATCCCTGCACCCCGGCGCCTGGTGGCTCTGGTCCCTCTCCCTCGGCACCGCAGCCACCCGCACCACCAACCCCCTGCTCCTCACCCTCCTCATCACGGTCTCCGCCTACGTCGTGGCCACCCGCCGCCCCGACACCCCCTGGTCCCGCTCCTACGGCGCCTTCGTCAAACTCGCCCTCGCCGTCCTGCTCATCCGCCTCCTCTTCGCCACGATCCTCGGCTCCCCCATCCCCGGCACGCACACCCTCCTCACCCTCCCCGAAGTCGGCCTCCCCGCCTGGGCCCAGGGCATCCGCCTCGGCGGCGAGGTCACCGCCGAGGCCCTCACCTTCGCCCTGTACGACGGCCTGAAACTGGCCACCCTGCTCATCTGCGTCGGCGCCGCGAACGCCCTCGCGAACCCTTCCCGCCTGCTCAAGTCCCTCCCGGGAGCCCTGTACGAGATGGGCGTCGCGGTCGTCGTGGCCCTCACCTTCGCGCCCCACCTCATCGCCGACGTCCAGCGCCTCCGCGCCGCCCGCCGCCTGCGCGGCCGCCCGGACAAGGGTGTCCGGGGCCTGCTGCAGGTGGGCCTGCCGGTCCTGGAGGGCGCGCTGGAGCGCTCGGTGTCACTCGCCGCCGCGATGGACGCCCGCGGCTACGGCCGTACCGCCCAGGTCCCCGCCGCCGTCCGCCGCACCACCGCCGCCCTCACCCTCGGCGGTCTGCTCGGTGTGTGCGCCGGAACGTACGGTCTGCTCACCGCCGAAGGCGCCGCCTACGGCATCCCGGTGCTCCTCACCGGCCTCGCCGCCGCCCTCGCGGGTCTCCGGCTCGGCGGACGGCGGTCGCCGCGCACCCGGTACCGCCCCGACCGCTGGGACGTGCGCGCCTGGCTGGTCGTCGCCTCCGGTGTGGCGGTCGCGGCGCTCCTCACGCTCGCCGCCGCCCGGAACCCCGCGGCCCTGCACCCCGGCGTGGTGCCGCTCGTGGCCCCCACACTCCCCCTCCGGCCCGCGGCGGCGGTCCTCCTCGGCCTGCTGCCCGCGTTCGTCGCCCCCGATCCCAAGGAGCCGTCGTGATCCGCTTCGAGGACGTGTCCGTGACGTACGACGGTGCCGCCGAACCCACCGTGCGGGGCGTCGACTTCGAGGTCCCGGAAGGTGAACTGGTCCTCCTGGCCGGCCCGTCCGGTGTCGGCAAGTCCACCGTCCTGGGCGCGGTCAGCGGGCTCGTCCCGCACTTCACCGGCGGCACCCTGCGCGGCAGGGTCACGGTCGCCGGCCGCGACACCCGCACCCACAAGCCGCGCGAACTCGCCGACGTGGTCGGCACGGTGGGCCAGGACCCGCTCTCCCACTTCGTCACCGACACCGTCGAGGACGAACTCGCCTACGGCATGGAGTCGCTGGGCCTCGCCCCGGACGTGATGCGGCGCCGCGTCGAGGAGACGCTCGACCTGCTCGGCCTGGCCGGCCTGCGCCACCGTCCGATCGCCACGCTCTCCGGCGGCCAGCAGCAGCGCGTCGCGATCGGCTCGGTCCTCACCCCGCACCCGAGCGTCCTCGTCCTGGACGAGCCGACCTCCGCGCTCGACCCGGCCGCCGCCGAGGAGGTCCTGGCTGTCCTCCAGCGCCTCGTGCACGACCTCGGCACGACGGTCCTCCTGGCCGAACACCGCCTGGAACGCGTCATCCAGTACGCCGACCAGGTCGTACTCCTCCCCGGCCCGGGCACACCCCCGGTCCTGGGCGCCCCGGCCGAGGTGATGGCCGTGTCCCCGGTGTACCCACCGGTGGTGGCCCTGGGCCGCCTGGCGGGCTGGAACCCCCTTCCGCTGACGGTCCGTGACGCGCGCAGGCGGGCCGTGCGTCTACGCGAACGGCTCGACAACGCCCCCCAGGGACGCGGGGCTGTAATCGATATGCGGCTACCGCCGCGTGGGCGCGAGCAACCACACACAACCCGCACCCGCCAACCCTCCACACGCCCCGAGTCAATGGGCGCCACCCCCCACCGCCGCCCCTGGTTCCGACGAACCCGCCCCACCCCAACTCCCCTCCCCACAGCCGAAGTACAGGCCCTCTCCGTAACCCGCGCCCGCATCCAAGCCCTCCGCCACATCGACCTCACCGTCACCCCCGGCGAAACGATCGCCCTCATGGGCCGCAACGGCGCCGGGAAATCCACCCTCCTCAACTCCCTGGTCGGCCTCGTCACGCCCACCTCGGGATCCGTCCGGGTCGGGAACGCAGTCCCCCACCGCACCGCACCAAAGGACCTCATACGCAAAGTCGGTCTCGTGCCGCAGGAACCCCGCGACCTGCTCTACGCCGACACCGTCGCCGCCGAGTGCGCGGCGGCCGACCAGGACGCGGGCGCGGAACCCGGCACCTGCCGTGCCGTGGTCACCGAACTGCTCCCCGGTGTCAGCGACGACACCCACCCCCGGGACCTCTCGGAGGGCCAGCGGCTCGCCCTCGCCCTGGCCGTCGTACTGACCGCCCGGCCCCCGCTGCTCCTGCTGGACGAGCCGACCCGCGGCCTGGACTACGCGGCGAAGGCCCGCCTGGCCGCGGTGCTCCGAACCCTCGCCGCCGAGGGGCACGCCATCGTACTGGCCACGCACGACGTGGAGCTGGCCGCCGAGATCGCCCACCGGGTGGTGCTGCTCGCCGACGGCGAGGTGATCGCCGACGGTCCGACGGCGGACATCGTGGTCTCGTCCCCCTCCTTCGCCCCGCAGGTCACCAAGATCCTGGCCCCGCAGCACTGGCTCACGGTCTCCCAGGTCCGCGCGGCCCTCCAGCCCGGGACCGGCTCGTGAACGCCCAGGCCCGGGCCGTCCGCCTCGGCCCCCGCTCGGTCGCCGCGCTGGCCCTCGTCAGCGCCGTGGGCGTCGTCGCCTTCGGCTGGCCGTTCCTGACGCCGCCCACCTCGCGGCTCAGCGCCCACGCGCAGGACGCGCCCTGGCTCTTCGCGGGCCTGCTGGTGCTGCTCGTGGCGGTGGTGGCCGCGGCGATCTCGGAGTCCGGGCTCGGCCCCAAGGCGGTCGCGATGCTCGGCGTGCTGGCCGCCACGGGGGCGGCTCTGCGGCCGATCGGCGCCGGTACCGCCGGTATCGAGCCGATGTTCTTCCTGATGGTGCTGAGCGGGCGGGTCCTCGGCCCGGGGTTCGGGTTCGTCCTCGGCTCGGTGACGATGTTCGCGTCCGCGCTGCTCACCGGCGGGGTCGGCCCCTGGCTGCCGTTCCAGATGCTGGCGATGGGCTGGTTCGCGATGGGTGCGGGCCTGCTGCCGGGCCCGGACCGGCTGCGCGGCCGGGCGGAGCTCGCGCTGCTCGCGGCCTACGGCTTCCTCGCCGCCTTCGCCTACGGCACGGTCATGAACCTGGCGGGCTGGCCCTTCATGAGCGCGCTCGCCTCGAACGTCGCCTTCGACCCGCACGCGGCGGTCGCCACCAACCTGGCCCGTTTCCTCGCGTACTGCCTGGCCACGTCACTGGGCTGGGACCTGGGCCGGGCCGTCGTCACGGTGGCCCTCACGCTCACGCTCGGCCCCGCGGTCCTCCGGGCGCTGCGCCGCGCCACCCGCCGGGCGGCCTTCGAGACGCCGGTCACGTTCGACGCACCCCGGACGTGAAGCCCCCCACATGACCCCAGTCACCTACGAAGCGGGGCCGTAGGGCCAGGCCCCGGTCACAGGGCGGGCCCTTCCCGCATGTGCGGCCAGTCCTAGTAAAAGGGGTCTTGGCGGGCAGGGGTCGAGCCCTGCTTCTCTTGACGACCAGGCGGCGGCCCCCTGATCCCCGGGGCCGTCGCCTTCTCCCTGCCCGGCCCGGTACGTCAGCCGGTACTCACCCGGAGCTCCTTCACTCCGTTGATCCACGCCGACCGCAACCGGCGTGGATCCTCGATCAGCCGGAGGCCCGGCATGGCGTCGGCGATCGCGTTGAAGATGAGGTCGATCTCCAGCACGGCGAGGGACTTGCCCAGGCAGTAGTGGGGGCCGCCGCCGCCGAATCCGAGGTGCGGGTTGGGGTCACGGAGGATGTCGAAGTCGTCCGGCTCGTCGAAGACCTCCGGGTCGTGGTTGGCGGAGGCGTAGAAGAGGCCGACCCGGTCACCCTTGCGGATCAGCTTGCCGCCCAGCTCGGTGTCCTGCGTGGCGGTGCGCTGGAAGGCGGCGACCGGCGTCGCCCAGCGCACGATCTCCTCCGCCGTCGTCGACGGCCGCTCCCTCTTGTACAGCTCCCACTGCTCGGGGTGGGTGAGGAAGGCGTGCATGCCGTGGGTGATGGCGTTGCGGGTGGTCTCGTTGCCCGCGACGGCCAGCATCAGCACGAAGAAGCCGAACTCGTCGGAGTTGAGGTTGCCCTGGTCCTCCGCAGCGACCAGTTGCGTGACGATGTCGTGGGCGGGGCACTGCTTGCGGTCGGCGGCCATGTTCATCGCGTAGGCGATGATCTCCGTGGCCGACTCGGCGCCGACCTCCTCGGTGATGGCGTACTCGGGATCGTCGTACGCGATCATCTTGTTGGACCAGTCGAAGATCTTGTCGCGGTCCTCCTGCGGTACGCCCATCAGCTCGGCTATCGCCTGGAGGGGCAGTTCGCAGGCGACCTGGGTGACGAAGTCGAACGGGCCGGTGTGCGCGCGGGCCGCCGCGACGATGGAGTGGGCCCGGTTGCGCAGCCGCTCCTCCAGCGCGCGGATCGCCCGGGGCGTGAACCCGCGCTGCACGATCTGCCGCACCCGCGTGTGCTCCGGCGGGTCCATGTTCAGCAGGATGAGCCGCTGCGCGTCGATGGCGTCGCGCTCGATGTGCTCGTTGAAGCGGATGATCGCCGTGTTGAGGTACGACGAGAACAACTCCGGGTGCGTGGAGACGTACTTGACGTCGGCGTGCCGGGTGACCGCCCAGTACCCCTCGTCCTGGAAACCGGCGAGCCCCGCCGGCTGCGGCACCCAGCAGATCGGCTCCACCCGGCGCAGCTCGGCGAACTCCGGCAGGGGCACGCGGCTGTGCAGCAGGTCCGGGTCGGTGAAGTCGAACCCCTCGGGCAGCGCGGGACAGGACATGGGCGGCTCCCACCACTCGTACCGGCTCTGATTCTGACGGCCCATCAGCTATGCGGAGTTGCGGTGACGGTAGTAACGGGTTCTACAAGTAGCAAGAGGCACGGACCCCCCAATTGCCCGCACGACCCTTGCGGTCGGCGAGCAGCCCTCAGCACACTGCTGACAGAACTAGAACGCGTACTAGTTCCGCGTAGCCTCCCGGAGAGGACCCGCACCCATGGCTGCCGAACCCGTGATCGTCGAAGCCGTACGCACCCCCATAGGCAAGCGCGGCGGTGCGCTCGCCCACCTGCACCCCGCCTACCTCCTGGGCGAGACCTACCGCGAGCTCCTCGGCCGCACCGGCATCCCGGCCGACTGCGTCGAGCAGATCGTCGGCGGTACGGTCACCCACGCCGGCGAGCAGTCCATGAACCCCGCGCGCACGGCCTGGCTCACGATGGGGCTCCCCTACGAGACGGCCGCGACGACCGTCGACGCACAGTGCGGGTCCTCCCAGCAGGCCTCCCACATGCTGGCCAACATGGTCGCCACGGGCGTGATCGACGTCGGCATCTCGTGCGGGGTCGAGTCGATGTCCCGGGTGCCGCTCGGGTCCGGCTCGAAGCACGGGCCGGGCAAGCCGTTCCCCGACGAGTGGAACGTCGACCTGCCGAACCAGTTCGAGGCCGCCGAGCGCATCGCCCGCCACCGCGGCCTGACCCGGGAGAACGTCGACGCCCTGGGCCTCGCCTCCCAGGAGCGGGCCGCCCACGCCTGGGCCGAGGAGCGCTTCAAACGAGAGACGTTCGCGGTCCAGGTGCCGACGACGGAGGAGGAGCAGCACGCCGGGCAGGGCATGTGGCGCCTGGTCGACAAGGACGAGGGCCTGCGCGACACGACGGCGGAAGCGCTGGCGACTTTGAAGCCGATCATGCCGACGGCGGTGCACACGGCCGGCAACTCGTCACAGATCTCCGACGGGGCGGCGGCGATCATGTGGGCGTCGAAGAGGATGGCCAGGGCTTTGAAACTACGGCCCCGGGCCCGGATCGTGGCCCAGGCCCTGGTGGGCTCCGACCCCCACTTCCACCTCGACGGGCCGATCGACGCGACCAAGGCCGTGCTGGGCAAGGCCGGGATGTCCCTCAAGGACATCGACCTCGTCGAGATCAACGAGGCGTTCGCGTCAGTCGTACTGAGCTGGGCGCAGGTCTTCGAGCAGGACCTGGAGAAGGTGAACGTCAACGGTGGCGCGATCGCGCTCGGGCACCCGGTGGGAGCCACCGGGGCCCGGCTCATCACGACGGCGCTTCACGAACTGGAGCGCGCGGACAAGGAGTTCGCGCTGATCACGATGTGTGCGGGTGGTGGTTTGGCCACCGGCACGATCATTCAGCGGTTGTAGTCGTCCAGTGGACGAAGGTGGTGAACGTGGCGGGGTCGAGGGTGAGGATCGGTCCCGCCGGGTTCTTGGAGTCGCGTACTGCGATGGCGGTCTGTGCAGTTTCGGCGATCTCTACGCAACTGCCGCCTTGATCGCCGCTGTAGCTGGACTTACGCCACTGGGTCCCCACCGGGATCACACTGCTCGCCATAGCGTTCCTCCATCACACGCCGGATCAACTCCGCCGATTCCCTGAGGGAGAGCGCGGCGGCTTGCAGATGATCGTAACGGAGCGAGCAGTCCTTGACGGTGTCCCGGTTTGCGGTCGGATGCCCGCTGCCGTACCCCTCGGTATAGACGATGTCGGGATCGCTGTCGAAGCGGAAGAGGTCGAATGAGCCTTGGAGTCCCGCGTGGGCTCCAGAGGAGAACGGCAGGACCTGAACGTTGATCGGGGGCTTTCCCTCGAAGGACAACAGATGGGCCAGTTGACCGCGCATGGTTTCCCGGCCTCCGATCTCCTGGTACAGCGCGGCTTCGCTGATGACTGCCCAGAAGACGAGCGGCTCGTCCCTCTCGAAGATGCGCTGACGTGCCAGCCGAGCGGAGACGCGGTCGTCGAGGTCGGTCCTGTCCAGCGCGCCCAGCACCGCGCTTGCGTACGCCTTGGTCTGGAGAAGGCCGTGAACCAGATGCGTATGGAAGGTGCACATCCCGACTGCTCGGGCCTCCAGCTCAGCCACTTGCCTGAACCAGGCGGGCAATTGGCTGCGCAGCACGAGTTCGACCAGCCGGGAGAACATGCCGTCCGTACCCAGCGCCGCATCCGCCCGCTCACTGAACTCCGGCGTCGGCACCTTCCGTGCCGTCTCGATCTGGCCCACGAGCGAGCCCGTGTAGTTGAGGATCTCCCCGAGCTGCTTCTGTGTCAGCCCGGCGGCTTCCCGGCATCTCCTCAGCTCGAAGCCGTAGTAGTCGAGCGGAGACGCACCCGGGTCAAGGGCGTTGATGTGGGTCACGGCAGAAGCCCCTCTCACGCAACTCGGCCCACAACGGGACCGGTTGTATCCGTTCCGTAGCCCAGCGTAGTCAGCGCACGTCAGCCTCGTCCTGTGAACGAATACATTCCCGCCCAGTACACGGTGCGCCTCACCGTCGGTGAACACGCCCCCCGCCACGTCCGCCGTATCGTCCGCTCCTTCCTCGAAGAGTGGCGCATGCCCGAGCTGTCGGACGCCGTCGAGCTGGGCGTGACCGAGCTGCTCGCGAACGTCGTACAGCACGTCCCTGACCGGCACTGCACGCTGCTGTTGCTGCGACAGCCGGCCGGGGTACGGGTGGAGGTCACGGACGGCAGCGATCAACTGCCCGCCTCCCCGGCACAGCTGGACCCGGAGTCCGAGGGTGGCCGCGGGCTGCTCCTGCTCGACGCGATGGCCGACAAGTGGGGGGTGTCACTGTGGCGCGGGGGCGGGAAGACCGTGTGGTTCGAATGCGGGGCCGAGACAGTCGCGCTGGAGTGAATGACGCCCCTGTCGGAGATTCGCCCTTGTCGGGATGGCTGCGGACGTCAGACGGAACTCGTCGACCGGCCGGTGCTCGGCTTCGCCGCCCGGGACGCCTGGTGAGGGTCGGCGGTGGACGTCCGCGGCCCCGTCAGGACGTACACGAGACCGAAGCCCGCCCCGACCACCAGGGCCCCGCCCACGGCGTCCAGCACCCAGTGGTTCGCCGTCGCGACGATCGCGGACCCGGTGAACAGCGGGTGCAGCATCCCCAGCGCCTTGATCCACCACTGGCGCGCCAGGACGGCGATCACGGCGCCGCACCACAGCGACCAGCCGAAGTGCAGGGACGGCATCGCCGCGTACTGGTTGGTCAGGGCGGTGAACGTGCCGTAGTCGGGCTGGGAGAAGTCCTGGACGCCGTGGACGGTGTCGACGAAGCCGAGCGCCGGCATCAGGCGCGGCGGGGCCAGCGGGTAGAGCCAGAAGCCGACCAGGGCGAACAGGGTGGCGAGACCCAGGGCGGAACGGGCCCAGCGGTAGTCGGCTGGGCGACGCCAGTACAGGACGGCGAGGACGGTCAGCGGGGCGGCGAAGTGGAAGGCCTCGTAGTAGACGTCGAAGAAGTTCCGCAGCCAGTCGATCCTGACGACGGTGCGGTTGGCCCAGTGCTCGATGTCGATGTGCAGGGCACGTTCGAGGCCGAGGATCTGCCGGCCGTTCTCCTCTGCCTCGGCCCGGCCGGCCGAGATGCCGCCCCCGGTGGCGGCAAGCCGGACCTGGGAGTAGGCGGCGTAGGTGACCCGGAGGAGGAGCAGCTCCAGGAGGAGGTTCGGTCGGGTGAGGGCCCGGCGCAGCAAGGGCACGAGCGGGATGTGCCTGAAGCGGGCCGGGGCGGCGGGGGCGTACTCGGTGGGTACCGGCGACTGGTAGTACGGGGAGGTGCGGGAGAGGAACGGCACGGCCGTGGCGGCGGCGAGGGCGGCCAGCAGGACGAGGTGGGAGCGCAGCGGGTCCAGCGACGGCATGTCCGGCAGCAGCATCCCGGCCGGCAGGGTCATGACCAGGACGACGGCGACCGGCCAGACGTACCGGTCACAGGCGCGTCTGCCGGCCCGGCCGACGATCGCGAGCAGCACCCACAGCAGCTGGTGCTGCCAGGCCGCGGGCGAGACGACGATCGCGGCGCAGCCGGTGACGGCGACGGCGAGGAGCAGCTGGCCGTCGTCGAAGTAGCGCACGGCGCGGCGCAGGGCCAGGACGGCGACGACCGCGCCGAGCGTCAGGAAGAGCGCGACCTCCAGGGTGCCGTTCAGGCCGAGCCGCAGGAGGGTGCCGTGCAGGGACTGGTTGCCGAGGTCGTCGGCCCGGCCGCCGAGGCCGACGCCGGCCATGTGGTGGACCCAGTAGATGTGGGAGTCGTGCGGCATCGCGGACCAGGCGAGCGCGGCACAGGCGGCGAAGGTGACGCCGGTGGCGAGCGCGGCGCGTCTGCGGCCGGTGAACCACAGCAGGGGCGTGAACAGCAGCAGCGTGGGCTGCAGCGCGGCCGCGACGCCGATGAGCAGGCCGCTGGTCCGCTGGCCGCGGGCGACGAAGCAGCCCAGCACGACGAGCAGGACCGGGATGATGCTGGTCTGGCCGAGCCACAGGGCGTTGCGAACCGGCAGGGACAGCATGAGCAGGCCGATGGCGACGGGGGCGGCCAGCAGGGCCGTGCGGCGGCCGACCGGCGGAGGCAGGGCGCGGGCGGCGACCAGGCCGAGGGCGGCGACCAGTAGCAGTGTGCCGAAGGTCCAGCCCCAGCCGAGGGCCTGTTCGGCCGCACGGGTGAGGGGCTTGAGGACGAGCCCGCCGAAGGGGGTGCCGGTGAAGCGCGTGGAGTCGTAGAGCGAGCCGGTCAGGTGCAGTACGCCGTTCGGCCCGACCCAGGTCTCCAGGTCCGTCAGCCGTTCCCCGCGTGGGCTGCCGAGGACGACGGCCACCTGCCGTGCGGCGAGGGCCACGACGATCAGCCACAGCCCGAGACAGGCCACGCGCAGGCGTGCCTGGCTCCCGCCGACGGCTGTCGCTCCGATGGCTTCCGTCGGTCGTCCGCTGCGTTCCGCGTTCGTCACGCCTCGCCGGCCTCCCGCCCCGTGTCGCCCCCGGGAGGAAGACGCGGGCTACCCCCGGTTCAAATGACGCGGTATGCCTCCTTTTGCCCGAATGACGATAGTGCGGAGCACGTGCGGTCGCCTCTCATGGACGCGAGAAGGATCACATCAAGATCGCGCGGTAACCGCCCCCAACCGGGCAGATGTGCCTGCGTATCCGAGATTTAGATGCCCACGGCAACGAAAGGCGTACGGCCCGTAATCGGCCTTTATTCACCTATCGTCGCTTTTCGGCCCGTACGACAGCGCCGCCGCGCGGACCGTGTCCCTGTCCCCGTCGAAAGGGAGGCGAGCGAGCCTTGTCGACTGTCTCAGTCGTCGCTCCCGCGTCCGGCCTGAAGCGCCGCGCGGCGAAAACCCCCGACCCCACCGTCACCGACTCCGCGCTCGTCAAGCGCGCCGTGAAGGCGGCCGCGCTGGGCAACGCGATGGAATGGTTCGACTTCGGTGTCTACAGCTACATCGCGGTCACGCTGGGCAAGGTCTTCTTCCCCTCGGGCAACGCCACCGCGCAGTTGCTCTCCACGTTCGGCGCCTTCGCCGCGGCCTTCCTGGTCCGGCCCCTCGGCGGCATGGTCTTCGGCCCGCTCGGCGACCGCGTCGGCCGCCAGAAGGTCCTCGCGCTCACCATGATCATGATGGCCGCGGGAACCTTCGCGATCGGTCTGATCCCGTCGTACGCGACGATCGGTGTCGGCGCGCCGATCCTGCTCCTCGTGGCCCGCCTCGTGCAGGGCTTCTCCACCGGCGGCGAGTACGCCGGTGCCTCGACCTTCATCGCCGAGTACGCCCCCGACAAGCGCCGCGGCTTCCTCGGCAGCTGGCTGGAGTTCGGCACGCTCGCCGGCTACATCTGCGGCGCGGGCCTGGTCACGCTGATGACCGCCCTGCTCTCCGCCGACGACCTCACCTCCTGGGGCTGGCGCGTCCCGTTCCTGATCGCGGGCCCGATGGGCATCATCGGCCTCTACCTGCGGCTGCGCCTGGAGGAGACCCCGGCGTTCGCGGCCGAGGTCGAGAAGGCCGAGACCGACCGCCCCAAGGTGCCGCTGCGCGAGATGATCACCGGCCAGTGGCGTGCGCTGCTGCTCTGCGTCGGCCTGGTGCTGGTCTTCAACGTCACCGACTACATGCTGCTGTCGTACATGCCGAGCTACCTGACCGGTCAGCTCCACTACGACGAGACGCACGGCCTGCTCGTCGTCCTCGGCGTGATGGCCCTGATGATGATCGTCCAGCCGTTCGCCGGCGCGCTGACCGACCGGATCGGCCGCCGCCCGGTGATCGCCACCGGCTGCGCGGGCTTCCTGCTGCTGTCCGTCCCGGCCCTGCTGCTGATCCGCCAGGGCAGCCTGCTGGCGGTCGCGCTCGGCATGGGCGCCCTCGGCCTGCTGCTGGTCTGCTTCACGGCGGCCATGCCCTCGGCGCTGCCGGCGCTGTTCCCGACGAAGGTCCGCTACGGCTCCCTGTCCATCGGCTTCAACGTCTCCGTGTCCCTGTTCGGCGGTACGACGCCGCTGGTGGTCACGGCCCTGATCGGCGCGACCGGGAACATGTTGATGCCCGCGTACTACATGATGGCCGCGGCCGTCGTCGGCGGTTTCGCGGTGTGGCGCATGGCCGAGTCGGCGGGGCGCCCGCTGCCGGGTTCGGCACCGTCGGTGGCCGGCTGAGACACGCCGGGCGCCATCCCACTGACAGCGAACGGTGCACCACGTATCTTCGTCACCGCCACTAGTTAGGAATGCTAACTATGCGTACGAAAGGTAGAGGTGCATGAGCGAGTCGCACGTCTGGGACGAGGTCGACGCCTACTTCACCGCCAGCCTCGCCCCGGACGACGAAGCCCTGGCGGCCGCCCTGCGCGACAGCGACGCCGCCGGGCTTCCGCACATCAACGTCGCGGGCAACCAGGGCAAGCTCCTCCAGCTCCTGGCTCAGATCCAGGGCGCCCGCCACATCCTGGAGATCGGCACGCTCGGCGGCTACAGCACCATCTGGCTGGCCCGCGCCCTGCCCGCCGACGGGCGGCTGGTCTCCCTGGAGTACGACCCCAAGCACGCCGAGGTCGCCGTCCGCAACATCGCCCGCGCCGGCCTCGACAAGCTCGTCGAGGTCCGGGTGGGACCGGCCCTGGAGTCGCTGCCCCAGCTGGCCGACGAGAACCCGCCCCCCTTCGACCTGGTCTTCATCGACGCCGACAAGGCCAACAACCCGCACTACGTGGAGTGGGCCCTGAAGCTCACCAGCACGGGCAGTCTCATCGTCCTCGACAACGTCGTCCGCGGCGGCCGCGTGACCGACGCGGCGGGCACGGATCCGGACGTGACGGGCATCCGTACGGCGATCGAACTGATCGGCAGCCATCCGCGGTTGAGCGGTACGGCGATCCAGACGGTCGGCATGAAGGGGTACGACGGGTTCGCGCTGGCACGGGTGCTGGCGTGAGCCCCGGGCCGGGTTCGATCAGGCCCCGGCTGTCACACCTCGTGGTAGAAGCCCACGTTGACGCTGCGCGGGGCGGTGCGGTCCTGGACGACGACCTCGCCGCTGCCGCCCCTGGGCAGCGGGACGGTGCCGCCGTAGGCGAGGGGCTGTGCGTACTCCCCCACCACGAGCCGGACTTCGGAGGACGGGTCGGGCTGGGAGCCGCGCAGCCAGGTCAGCTGCCAGGTCCCGTCGGGCCCGCACAGGAACTCCAGGTGGACACGGGAGACGAACAGCCAGTCGTCCGGCGTGGACAGCCGGCACACCGACTTGTCGCGGCCCACCCGCAGCGCGGCGCCCGGCTCGCTGGGCGCGTCGGCCATGAGCATTCCGGCCGTGGCACCCTCCTCCGCCGCGGACACGGCGGCCATGGTGAGTTCGAGCACGTGCGCTCCTTCTGAGACGTCCTGGCGGGCCTGCAAGCCCGCCGCATGATAGAACGCCCGGCTGCGCGGTGTCCGGCACAATGGGTTCATGACCGAGCGAAAGCCACCCGGCGTCGGCTTCGAGTCCTGGGTCGACAAGCAGATCCGTGATGCGGAGACCCGCGGCGAGTTCGAGCGGTTGCCGGGGGCGGGCAAGCCGCTGCCGGCCGATGTGGACGCCACCTACGACGAACTGTGGTGGGTCAAGCGGAAGATGGCCCGCGAGGGCCTCTCGGTCCTGCCGCCGACGCTGGCACTGCGCAAGGAGGCGGAGGACGCGCTCCTGGCCGCGTACGCGGCTCCCTCGGAGCAGGCCGTCAGGAAGATCATCGGCGAGATCAACGACAAGATCCGCGAGATGATGTTCAAGCCGCCGCCCGGGCCCCCGCTGGGTAAGAAGCCGTACGACGTCGAGGACGTCGTACGGCAGTGGCGGGAGCGCCGGGCGGACAGGTGAACGGGGCCGCTCACACGTGCAGCAGCCGTTCCGCCAGCTCCCGGTAGTCCTTCATCGCCAGGCGGAGCTGCTCGGTGTCGCCGCTCGACACGGGCTTGCCCGCGCCGCCCTCCACGGACTGCCAGGAGTGGCGCAGGGTGCGGCGGCGCTGTGTCACGGCCTCGGTGAACCGTGCCGCGATCTCCTCCAGCACGTGGTCGGCCTCCTCGACGGCGGCCCGGGGCTCGTCGACGAACTCGGCGACGGCGTGGTGCAACTGCGAGACGAGTTTGTCGGACTCGTCGTGGGGGAGCAGGTGCGCGGCGTGGGAGGCGCCTGCCCGTTCCCCGGAACCGGAGGGGCCTGTGCCGTGGCCGGTGCCCAGGGCGGACTCACCTCGGGCGTCGGGGCCGACGGAGCCGCGGGTGTCGGGACCGGCGGAGCCACGGACGTCGGGGCCGGCGGAGCCGCGGACGTCGGGACGGCCGGAGCCACGGACGTCGGGACCGGCGGAGCCACGGACGTCGGGACCGGCGGAGCCACGGACGTCGGGACCGGCGGAGCCACGGGCGTCAGGGGTGCCTTCGCCGGGCGGTCGGGTCATGTCGGACATCGAATCTCAACTCTCCTTCGCCTGACGTCGGTGGAGCGCCCACGGCGTGTGCCCGCCGCGGGTGGCCGGAGCCTTGCGGTCGCCGTTCAGCCCGGCCTTGTGACGTCCGCCGTCATGGCGTCCGCCCAGGTGCGGGCCGGCGGCGTGGCCTCCGCCGTCGTGGCGGGCCGGCCGTACCAGCTCCTCGAACAGGGCGCGGGCCGCCACCATGGCCTCACGCATGTCTTCCGTACCGGTGCCGCCGTCGCGGGCGTCCTCCGCGCGCAGGTGCGCCGCGCGGTGCACGCGCCGGTAGCCGTCCACGTGGTGGGCGTGGTGCACGGACAGCGCGGCGAGCTGTTCCTCGTACTGCCCGCCGTCCGGGAAGCCCCGGGCACCGGCGAGCTCCGCGAGCAGCCGGTCCGCCTCGGCGACCGCCTCCCGCGGCGAGTCGACGAACCGCTCCTGGGCGGCCGTCCAGCGCGCCTCGTACTGCTCGCGCTGCGTCGGCTCAAGCGCTCGTTCGCGCAGGTCACCGTGGCGTTCCACGCGCTCGGCGAGCTCGCGCTCGGCGGCCTTGGTGTCGCCGTCGTGCCGGGCGACGGCCAGGTCGTACTCGGGTCCGAAGCGCCGCTTCAGGCTCGGGCCGCGCCGAGCCCCTCGGGCGCGCAGGGTCATGACGGCCGCGATGATGACGACGACCGCCGCGATCACGATCAGAGCAATGATCAGGCCAGTGGACATGAATGCCTTCCGGGTTCTCGGCCCAACCGGCTCTCCTCGCGAGCCGGTTCGCCGACCGGGTAGCCCGGAAGCAGGCCCCCAAACGGCGCCCGGGCCGCCCCCGGGGCGCGAGCCCCCCTGGATTATTCGGTTGCGGCCCCGCTACGGCACCCACCGAGAATGCCGGTCATGATCTGGACCGTGGCCCCGGAACCGTACGACTCCCCCGTCGCCGCCGCCCTGTGGCGGGCGTACTACACCGAGGTCAGCGACCGCTGGTACCTGCTGCACGAGGGGCGCCGGACCGACCCGGACGAGCTGGAGCGGGAGATCGCCAAGCAGCCGGGTGCCGAACTCGCGCCGCCACGCGGGCAGTTGCTGGTCGCCCGGTACGGCGGTGAGCCGGCCGGCACCGCGGGCGTACGGCTGCTGGACGGCACGACCGCCGAACTCAAGCGGGTCTTCCTGCACGAGCCGATGCGCGGCAGGGGCGGCGCCGCGCTGCTCGTCCGGGCCGCAGAGGACGCCGCTCGCGCGCTCGGTGCCCGGCGGATGGTCCTCGACACCCGTGGCGACCTCGTCGAGGCCCGCGCCCTCTACGCCCGGCTCGGCTACGCGGAGACCGAGCCGTACAACGACGACCCGTACGCCGAGCACTGGTTCGGCAAGCACCTCACCTGACCGCCCGGCTGGCGGCGCCTCAGGCGAGGTGCTCCACCGGACGCGCCTCGGACGGCCGCTCCCGCCTGGAGCCGCACAGTTCGCCGTTCAGCTCCCGCACGAGCTGCACCAGGTCGGTCGGCCGGTCCGGCCCCCACCAGTCGCCCAGCAGTTCGGCGAGGGACTGCTCACGGGCCTGGGCCAGCCGTTCGGCGACCTCGCGTCCCCGGTCGGTCAGGGCCATGTCGAGGCCCGTGCGCACGGCGAGCCGCCGCTCCTCGACCTGGCGTACGGCCTTCATGATCACGGGCAGCGCCACGGGCGCCCGCTCGGCCAGCACGGCCGGCTCCACCGAGCCGTACCGCCTCATCCGCAGCAGCACCCAGCTCGCCGCGGGCAGCAGGTCGTAGCCCGCCCGGGCGGTGATCTTCCGGTAGATCTCGCGCCGCCCCGCGCGGGTGCCGAGCACCGACAGCGCGCGGCACACCTCGTCGTACGAGGACCGCTCGACGGGGTTGCTGGCCAGGGTCTGGGTGACGTCGGGCGCGGTGACCGAGCCGCGCAGCCGGTCCTCCTTCAGGAACCAGGCCAGCACGAAGCCGAGGAGCGCGACGGGGGCGGCGTACAGGAAGACGTCCGTGATGGACACGGCGTAGGCGTGCAGGGCCGGCGGGCGCAGGCCGGACGGCAGGGCGGCGATGCCGCGCGGGTCGGCCTCCAGCGCGGCGACGGAGACGCCGGGCGGCAGCCGGGCTCCCCGGAAGGCGTCCGTGAGCTGGTCGCCGAGCCGGTTCGCGAAGATCGTGCCGAAGACGGCCACGCCGAACGAGGCGCCGATGGAGCGGAAGAAGGTGGCGCCGGAGGTGGCGACGCCCAGGTCCTGGTACGGGACGGCGTTCTGCACGATGAGCACGAGAACCTGCATCACCAGGCCGAGCCCGAGGCCGAAGACGAAGAAGAAACCGCTCAGCTCGGCGGTGGAGCTGTGCTCGTCGAGCTGGTGGAGCAGGAGCAGCCCCAGGGTGGTGACGCCGGTGCCGGCGACCGGGAACACCTTCCAGCGGCCGGTCCGGCTGACGATCTGCCCGGAGACCGTCGAGGCCAGCAGCAGACCCAGCACCATCGGCAGCATGTGCACACCGGACATGGTCGGGCTGACGCCCTGCACGACCTGGAGGAAGGTCGGCAGGTAGACCATCGCGCCGAACATGGCGAAGCCGACGACGAAACTGATCACGGCGGCGAGCGTGAAGGTGCGGACGCGAAAGAGCTTCAGCGGCAGGACGGGTTCGGCGGCCCGCCGCTCGACGGCCACGAAGACGACGGCGAGGACGACGCCCAGCACCGCGAGCCCGACGATCTGCGCGGACCCCCAGCCCCAGGTCGTGCCGCCGAGGGAGGCGACGAGCACCAGGCAGGTGGCGACGGCCGCGATGAGGAACGTGCCGAGGTAGTCGATGACGTGCCGCTGCGCCCGGCGCGGGATGTGCAGCACGGCCGCGATCACGGCGAGCGCCACGATCCCGACGGGCAGGTTGACGTAGAACACCCAACGCCAGCTCGCATGCTGGGTGAACAGCCCGCCGAGCAGCGGCCCGAGCACACTCGTCGCCCCGAACACGGCCCCGAACAGCCCCTGGTAGCGCCCGCGGTCGCGGGGCGGGACGAGATCGCCCACGATGGCCATCGACAGCACGATCAGCCCGCCACCGCCGAGGCCCTGCACGGCCCGGAAGGCGATGAGCTGGGTCATGTCCTGCGCCGTGCCGCACAGCGCGGAGCCGACGAGAAAGATCACGATCGCCGTCTGGAACAGCCGCTTGCGGCCGTACTGGTCGCCCAGTTTGCCCCACAGCGGGGTCGCGGCGGTCGCGGCCAGCAGGTAGGCGGTGACCACCCAGGACAGGTGATCCATGCCGCCGAGTTCGCTGACGATGGTGGGCAGCGCGGTCGACACGATGGTCTGGTCGAGGGCGGCGAGCAGCATTCCCAGGAGCAGGGCCCCGATGGAGACCAGTACGTTCCCGGGCACCTGCTCCCGGTCGGCGGCGCCCTGGTCCGGCGCATTCGTGACGTGCACATGACCGGTCATGAGACCTCCCGAGGGTCCTGTGACATTTTCCATCGTGACCGGTGTGACGGGGTATGGCCCGTTGAGCCCTTTTGGAAGCCTTCATTCCGGGGGCTGGCCCTCCGCGCTGTGGAGAAGATCTGGATAATCTCTGGAGTTCACGAGGGGAGGGAGGAACGCGTGGAACAGCCGAACGGCAACCCGTGCCCGGAGTGCGGCACGCCCAGACAGCCGGACAACACCCCGTCCTGCACCTGCGCCCACCGCACCGCAGACGCCCTCCGCGACGCCCGCACGACCGAAGCGGCGGCAGCGGCGGACTTCGACCCACTCCGGATCCGCCCGTACGTCGAACTCACGCCCGACCCGCCCGCGCGGTCCCCTGAGAACGAGGGCACCCCGGGACGCCCCTCTGCGAACGGCCCGGCCAAGCCCCCGCACGCGGAGGTCTTACACGCCGAGGCCCCCGCCCAAGCGGGAGAAGGCGCCCTGCGGCAAACCCAGGCGGACCGTCCGGCCGCCTCCCCGCACGCGGATTCCTCGCACGTCCACGCCCCCGGGCGGACGACCGACGACGCCCCGCGACGGAGCCCCGGGCGGGCGGCCGACGGCACCCCGTCCCCGTCCCGGAACCTCCCTGCGGAGCCCCCGCGCACGGACGGCCCGCCACCGGCGGCCGAAGGCGCCCCACGGCGGCCCCTGACGAACCCCGGGCAAGCCTCAGGCACCGAAGGTGCCGCACCACCGCCCTCCCCCGCCGACGCGACCATGCCCCTGCGCCCGGTGGACCCGGTCGACCCGGACGCGACCACCGTGCTGCCGGTCTCCCCGGCCACTTCCGTGCTGCCGGCCGCCGCCCCGGCCCCCTCCGTCCTCCCGACACCCCTGAGCCCCGCCGCGACCGAACCCAGCGTCACGGACCTGCGCCTTTTCGACGGCGCGGGGGGACCGGGCCGGGGCGTGCCGGAAGGCGACGAGACAGACCGCAGGCCCCGGCGCCGGAGGCGTACCGCGCTGCTCGCCACGGCCGCCGGGGCGTGTGTCGCCGTGGTGGCCGCGGCCGGGTTGGCGAGCGGGCTGTTCTCCTACGAGGCGCCGTCCCGGAACTCCGCGCTGCCGGACGACCTTCGGGCGAGCGTGCCGGACGCCCCGTCGAGCAGCGCGGCGTCCACGCCACCGGCGGGGAGCGCACCGGCCACGCCGTCGGCCCCCGTCGCGCCGCCGCCGGCGCCGTCGGCCACCGGGAGCCCGTCGGCCTCCCCGTCGCCGTCCGCGCCGAGCGCCTCGCCGAGCCCGTCGCGGTCGGCCACCCCGTCGGCGCCCCTGACGTCCGCCACGGCCACCGGTCCGGAGAACGGGCCCCCGGACAGCTCCCGCCAGATCAGCGGCCCCGCCGTCCTGCGTCTCGGCGACCGCGGCCCGGAGGTCACCGAACTCCAGTTCCGGCTGCGCCAGTTGTACCTCTACGACGAGGACACCGACGGCGACTACGACAGCCGGCTGGAGGACGCCGTCCGCACCTACCAGTGGTCACGCGGCATCCAGACCGACGATCTCGGCGTCTACGACCGGGAGACGCGGGCGAAGCTGGAGTCGGAAACCAAGGAGCCGTGACCGGCCTGGCCGCCCTACTGTAACGCCGTGACCACTCAGGTGATCGTTGTCAACGGCGGTTCGAGCTCCGGCAAGTCCGGGATCGTGCGGTGCCTGCAAGAGGTGCTGCCTGACCCGTGGCTGGCCTTCGGCGTCGACTCGTTCGTGGAGGCGCTGCCCGCGAAGACGCAGGGCTCCGACGGAGGGATCACCTTCGCGGCGGACGGCGGCGTGAGCGTGGGCGCGGAGTTCCGCGCACTGGACGCGGCCTGGACCGAGGGCATCGCCGCGATGGCCCGCGCCGGCGCCAGGATCATCGTCGACGACGTCTTCCTCGGCGGACCGCACTCCCGGCAGCGCTGGCAGAAGGCCCTGGCCGGACTCGACGTGCTGTGGGTCGGCGTCAGGTGCGACGGCGCGGTCGCCGCGGGGCGTGAGATCGCCCGGGGCGACCGGGTCCGGGGCATGGCCGCGTCACAGGCACACCTGGTCCACGAGGGCGTGAGCTACGACGTGGAGGTGGACACCACACACACCGAGTCCCTGGAGTGTGCGCGCACCATCGCCGCCCATGTCTGACCGCCCCCGGCCCTGCGTGACCGTGACGTCCGTCATCCGACGTACAGCCGGATCGTCCCGTCCCCCACCGCCTCCACGCGCACCCGCGTGAGGTCGTCCACCACCACGTCCGGCGCGTGGAACGCGGCCCGGGGCCCGACCCCGACCACCGTCATCCCGGCAGCGCGCCCGGCCGCTATCCCGGCCCCGGAGTCCTCGAACACCACACAGTCCGCGGGCGCCACACCCAGCTCGGCGGCGCCCTTCAGAAAGCCCTCGGGGTCGGGCTTGCTCGCGCCGACGGACTCCGCGGTCACCCGCACCTCGGGCAGCTCCAGCCCGGCCGCGGCCATCCGCGCGGTCGAGAGCGGAACGTCGGCGGAGGTCACGAGCGCGTGCGGCAGCCCCCGCAGCGAGGCGAGGAACTCCGGCGCCCCGGAGATCGGGACGACACCCTCGGTGTCGGCCGTCTCCTCGGCGAGCATCCGGGCGTTGTCCGCGTAGTTCTGCTCCATCGGCCGGCCGGGCAGCAGCAGCGCCATCGACGCGTATCCCTGCCGCCCGTGGACGACCTTCATGACCTCGTCCCCGTCGAGACCGTGCCGCTCGGACCAGCGCCGCCAGACGCGTTCGACCGAGGCGTCGGAGTTGACGAGGGTGCCGTCCATGTCCAGCAGGAGGGCGCGGGCGGTGAGCACGGCGGTGGCCGTCATCGGCAGCTCCAAGGCTCAGGGCGCGGACGAGGGCACACGGCAGCCCCCGGAGGAACAAGGCGGCCCCGCCCGCCGGTCAGGGAAAACGGGCGAGGGCCACTTTGTTTCTCCACGGTACAAAACATCCCCGGATCGCGCCAGGGCCCCCCGCGGACGTTCACCCACCGTTCAGCTCGCCCCGGCGCACCCGGTCGCCCCGGCTCATCCGGTCAGGGCCTCCCACAGACTCCACACCCCGAGAGCCAGCATCACCAGCGCCGCGATCTGTGTGATCAGCCGCAGCGGCACCTTCCTCATCAGCGCCTTTCCGCCGACGATGCCGATCCCGGCCACCGCCCACAGCGCGAGCACCGCGCCCAGGCCGACGGAGAGCGGGTCGTCGTAGCGGGCGGCCAGGTTCGCCGTCATGATCTGCGTGAGATCGCCGAACTCGGCGACCAGGATGAGCATGAAGCCGGCGCCCGAGACCTTCCAGAAGGACTGGTTCTCCGGCTTGCGGACCTCCGCGTCGCCATCGGCCCCGCCCTTCTGCAGCAGCAGCATCGCGGCCCCGCCCAGGAAGAGCACACCCGTGAGCGCGTGCACGAGCTGCTGCGGCAGCAGCGTCAGCACGCTGCCGGCCGCGACGGCGAGCGCGACATGCAGCGCGAACGCGGCGGCGACACCGGCGAAGACGTAGGAGGCGCGATAGCGGGTGCCGAGGACGAGTCCGGCCAGGGCGGTCTTGTCCGGCAGTTCGGCGAGAAAGACGACGCCGAAGACGACGGCCGTCACGGTCAGGCTGATCAAGGGTTCCTCAATCGGTCGGGGCTGCCCCACCGAGAGTGCTGGATCTTCACGCTGGACACCTCGGCACGGCAGCACACTCGGCACCCGTGCCGTGGGGCACGGGCGTGCACTGCTTGCCGAAGGTCTCGCTGGCGGGGCCCCTGGACGGACCAGTAGGACCTGCCTCCGGGCGCCGGCTCAGACGAGCTGAGCAGTATGTCGACGGTCCGGCGAAGAGCTACTCCCCTTCTGCGCCGTCCATGGTACGCGACACCCCTGGAGCGAAAAGTTCCGCCTTGAACCTTGTCATGTCATGAACGTGTCATTAACTTCTCACCGGGCGCACATCTCCCCGCAACACGGCGCGACGAGCATTCCCTCGCTCGCAGCCCAACGCCCCCACCTCTCAAGGGAGTTCGCATGCCAAAGTTCTACGCGCGTCGACGGCTCAGCATACTCGCGGGCCTCACCGGTCTCATAGCCTCGGCCGGCCTTCTCAACGGCCCGGCCGCCTCCGCAGCCCTGCCCACCCCCGTCAGCGGGGCCACCGCCCGCACCTACCTCGCCTCGCTCACCGTGGCCACCGAGGACCGCACCGGCTACAACCGCGACCTCTTCCCGCACTGGATCACCCAGTCCGGCGCCTGCAACACCCGCGAGGTCGTCCTCAAGCGCGACGGCACGAACGTCGTCCAGGACTCCTCCTGCGCCGCCACCAGCGGCAGCTGGTACTCCCCCTACGAGGGAGCGACCTGGTCCGCCGCCTCCGACGTCGACATCGACCACCTGGTCCCGCTGGCCGAGGCCTGGGACTCCGGCGCCGACTCCTGGACGACCTCCCGCCGCCAGTCCTTCGCCAACGACCTGACCCGCCCGCAGCTCATCGCGGTCACCGACAACGTCAACCAGGCCAAGGGCGACCAGGACCCGGCCACCTGGATGCCCTCCCGGACGACGTACCGCTGCACCTACGTCCGCGCCTGGGTCCAGGTGAAGTACTACTACGGCCTCTCGGTCGACTCGGCCGAGAAGTCCGCGCTCCAGAACTACCTCGCGAACTGCTGACACACGCGATTCCGCGTCGGAACCTCCCCGCTCACCTCCGTCGTTCCGTACCGTACGGGGCGACGGAGAGGGGGCCACGATGGCCGGACTGCGGCTCGGACCGCTACTGAGGTACACCGACGGCTCGTCCGCGACCGTATGGGTCGAGACGAACGGTCCGTGCACGGCCGCGGTGCGCTGCGCCGACGGCTCCGGCGGCACGGCCCCGACCTTCCAGATCGCGGGCCACCACTACGCGCTGATCCCGGTGACCGGCCTCACGGCCGGGACGTCCACGACGTACGAGGTCCTCCTCGACGACACGCCCGTGTGGCCGCTGCCCGACTCCCCCTTCCCGCCCTCGGCGATCCACGCGCCGGGCGGCGAGGGCGGCCTCCACGTCGCCTTCGGCTCCTGCCGCTGGGCCGCCCCGCCGGCCGGCGGGCACGACCCCGTGGGCCCGGACGCCCTGGACGCGCTGGCCACCCGCCTCGTGGCCGACCCCGAGAGCGAGCGGCCCGACGTCCTGCTGCTGCTCGGCGACCAGGTGTACGCCGACGAGACCTCCGAGACGACCCAGCGCTGGCTGGCGGCCCGCCGCGACCTGAACGACCCGCCGGGCAACGGGGTCGCGGACTACGAGGAATACACACACCTCTACTACGAGTCGTGGCTCGACCCCCGCATCCGCTGGCTGCTGTCCACCGTGCCCAGTTTCATGATCTTCGACGACCACGACGTCATCGACGACTGGAACACCTCCGACGCCTGGCTCGCCGACATGCGGGCCACCGGCTGGTGGCAGGAGCGGCTGCTGAGCGGCCTGATGTCGTACTGGGTCCACCAGCACCTGGGGAACCTCTCACTGGAGGAACTGGCCGCCGACCCGGTGTACGAGGGCGTCCGCAAGGTCCCCGACGGCACCGACGTGCTGCGCGCCTTCGCAGCCCGGGCCGACGCCGACGCGGCCACGGCCCGCTGGAGCTACCGGCGCGACTTCGGGCGCGTACGCCTGCTGATGGTCGACAGCCGGGCGGCCCGGGTCCTCGCCGAGGACCACCGCGCGATGCTCGACCCGGGCGAGGAGGCCTGGCTGCGCGAGCAGGTCCTGGACAGCCCCGGATCCTACGACCACCTCCTCCTCGGCACCTCGCTGCCCTGGCTGCTGCCGCATCTGGTGCACGACGCCGAGGGCTGGAACGCGGCGCTGTGCCGGGGCGAGCGCGGCGAGCGCTGGGCGCGGCTCGGGGAGAAGGTGCGGCGGGCTGCCGACCTGGAGCACTGGTCGGCGTTCCCCGAGTCGTTCGCCGGGCTGGCGGAGCTGATCGCCGAGGCCGGCTCGGGGCGGGACGCCCCGGCGACGGTGTGCGTGCTGTCCGGGGACGTGCACCACGCCTACATCGCCGAGCCCTCGTGGCCCGGCCCGGGCCCCGACGCCCGGGTGGTGCAGCTCGTCTGCTCGCCCGTCCACAACTCCGTCCCCCTGTCGATCCGGATGGGCTTCCGCGTCGGCTGGACCGCGGTGGCACGCGCGCTCGGCCGCTGCCTCGCCCGGCACGGACGCCTCCCCCGGCCGCCGATCGGCTGGCGCAAGACGGGCGGCCCCTGGTTCGGCAACCAGCTGATGACGCTGACCCTGCGCGGCCGTTCGGCGCGGCTGCGACTGGAGCAGGCCCGGGCGCGGGAGGGCGAGGGCCCACGCCTGACGACGCTCCTGGACTCCGAGCTTGCCCCCTGACGGGCCCGTTCCGACCGTTTCCTGCCGCTGTGCCCCATGATGCTCGTGAGGCATCCCACAGCGAAGGTCAATCCTTGGCCACGGGCCTCGGTTCCCGCCCTCGGCGACGGCATGATGAGGCGGACCGTCCGCTTCCCCACAGGCGGACCGCCGAACGCGCCCCACACGCCCGGGAGCTCCACCCTTGTCTGCCTCGACCGAGGAACCAGCCCTGTTCTCCGTCGCCCTGGTCGGCGCCGGACCGCGCGGGACCAGCGTCCTGGAACGCCTCTGCGCCTCCGCCCCGGACCTCCTCCCGCCCGGAGCCCGGCTGACGGTCCACGTGATCGACCCGGACCCGCCGGGTCCCGGCCGCGTCTGGCGTACCGACCAGTCGCCCGAGCTGCTGATGAACACCGTGGCCTGCCAGGTGACCCTGTTCACCGACGACAGCGTGGACTGCTCGGGCCCGATCCGCCCGGGCCCGAGCCTGTACGAGTGGGCGCGCGGCACGCTCGGCCCGGACGAGTACCCGACCCGGGCGGACTACGGCCGTTACCTGGAGTGGGTGTTCGCACAGGTCGTACGGGACGCGCCGCCGACCGTCCGCGTCGAGACGCACCGGGCGCGCGCGGTACGGCTCGACGACACCCCCGGCGGCCACCAGGCCCTCACCTTCGACGACGGCCGCATCCTGACCGGCCTGTCCGCCGTGGTCCTGGCCCAGGGGCACCTGCCGACGACCGCGGACCCGGTCCAGCGGCGCCTTGCGGCCCACGCCGCACGTCACGGCCTGCGCCATGTCCCGCCCGCCAACCCGGCGGACGTCGACCTGTCCGCCGTACCGCCCGGCGAGCCGGTCCTGCTGCGCGGCCTCGGCCTCAACTTCTTCGACCACACGGCCCTGTTGACGACCGGCCGGGGCGGCCGTTTCGTACGGGACGCCCAAGGCCTGCGCTATCTCCCCTCCGGCCGCGAACCACGGCTGTACGCCGGCTCCCGGCGCGGCGTCCCGTACCAGGCCCGCGGCGACAACGCGAAGGGGGCGTACGGCCGGCACGTTCCGCTGGTCCTCACCCCGGAGGTGATCGCGGGCTTCCGCAAGCGCGCCGACTCCGGGGAGCCGCCCGACTTCCTGGCGGAGATATGGCCGTTGATCGCGAAGGAGGTGGAGACGGTGTACTGCGCCGCGCTGCTCCGGCGGTCAGGAGCCTTGGCGCGACAGTGCCGGGAGTTCACCGGTCACTTCCTGTCCCTACCGCACGGCGACCCCGAAGAGGCCGTACTGCTGGGCGAGTTCGGCGTGACGGACGCCGACCGGTGGTCCTGGGAGCGGATCTCCCGGCCGTATGCCGGACGGGACTTCGCGCACCCCGGCGAGTGGCGTGACTGGCTGCTGTCGTACCTGCGCGAGGACGCGGCGCAGGCCGCCCTGGGCAATGTGCGCGGCCCGCTGAAGGCGGCCCTCGACGTGCTGCGCGACCTGCGCAACGAGCTCCGGCTGATCGTCGACCACGGCGGCCTCGCCGGCGCCTCCCGCCGGGACCATCTGGACCGCTGGTACACCCCGCTCAACGCCTTCCTGTCCATCGGCCCGCCCCGGCGCCGCATCGAGGAGCTGGCGGCCCTGGTGGAGGCGGGGGTGGTGCGCGTGCTCGGGCCGCGCATGGAGGTGACGGAGGTGGACGGAGCCTGGGCGGCGCACTCACCCGACGTGCCGGGTTCGGTCGTCCGTGTGAGAACCCTCATAGAGGCCCGTCTGCCGGAATCCGACCTGCGAAAAACAGCCGACGACCTCCTCGCGGGGCTGCTGCGGACCGGGCAGTGCCGTCCGCACACCGTCGACGGTTATGAGACAGGGGGATTGGATGTGACAGCCCGTCCTTACTGTCTGCTAGACCGCCAAGGCGTCGCGCATACCAGGCGGTTCGCTTTCGGGGTGCCGACGGAAGGCGTGCACTGGGTGACGGCTGCGGGGGCCCGTCCGGGTGTGGATTCGGTCATGCTTTCGGACGCGGATGCGGTGGCGAGAGCGGCTCTACGTGCGGTTGCGGCGGAAAGCGAGCCCCAACGCGAGGTAAACCAGTGGCCAAATGTTGAACTTGAAAGCATCCAATAGGCGCACCTAGCGTGGGTTACTCATCGGTTCTGTCCCCCGACCGGCCCTCCCCTGGCCGGCCGTCCGAAGGAGACCCCCACATGACCGCACGCCTCAATGGCGCGCAGCCGTACGCGCTCGGGCTGTTCCGGATCGTCATCGGCCTGCTCTTCGCCTGCCACGGCGCCGTCGCGCTCTTCGGTGTCCTCGGAGGTGTGGACGGCAAGGGCGGCACCGCGGCGACGGGCGCCTGGCCGAACTGGTACGCGGCCGTCATCGAACTCGTCGGCGGCATCCTGGTGCTGCTCGGCCTGGGCACCCGCGCCGCCGCGTTCATCTCCTCCGGCGCGATGGCGTACGCGTACTTCAAGGTCCACCAGCCGCAGGGCCTGTGGCCGATCGAGAACCAGGGCGAGGGCGCGGCCATGTACTGCTGGTCGATGTTCCTGCTGATCTTCACGGGTTCCGGTGCGTTCGGCGTGGACCGGCTGCTGGCCAGGCGCACGTCGGCGCAGGGACGGCAGTCCACGGACCAGACACCGGTGGTGGCCTGACCCGCCCGGACCGCGCTGGGCACAGCGGCGCCTTCCCTCAGATGGGGGGAGGCGCCGTTCCCGTGTGTACGGGGGCCGTTCGGCGTGGGTGACGACTCAGGACGAGGTGACCGGTCAGGACGAGGTGACCAGTCGGGACGGGATGGGCACTCGGGACGGGGTGAGCACTCGGGACCGAACGCACGAGCCCCCCGCGAACCACCCGTCACACCCCAGGCGTACGCTGTATGGCTGTCATCGGCCACTCCTGCCGCTCCGCCGCGACATCGCGGCACGGTCTGGCCCACGGGGGACAGACGGGGAGTTGCGGTGCTGGAGCAAGTGGGGTCGCTGTTCGGCAGCCCATGGATCTACGCGGTGGTGGCCCTGTCGGTCCTGCTCGACGTGTTCCTGCCGGTGCTGCCCAGCGGCGTGCTGGTGATCACGGCGGCGACGGCGGCGGCGGCCGCGGGGTCGGCGGCCGACGTGCCCGACATCCTGGCGCTGATCCTCTGCGCGGCCACCGCCTCCGTCCTGGGCGACCTGGCCGCCTACCGCCTGGCCTGGCGCGGCGGCGACCGTCTGGACCGGGCGATCTCCCGCTCCCGGCGCCTGACCACCGCGCAGGAACGTCTCGGCACCGCCCTCGCGCGGGGCGGCGGCGCCCTCGTCGTCCTCGCCCGCTTCGCGCCCGCCGGCCGCTCGGTCGTCTCCCTCGGCGCGGGCGCCGCCCACCGCCGCGCCCGCGACTTCCTCCCCTGGTCGGCCCTGGCGGGTCTCACCTGGGCCACGTACAGCGTCGCCCTCGGCTGGTTCGGCGCCCACTGGCTGGGCGCGAGCTGGCTGGGGACGGTTGTGTCGGTGGGGGCGCTGTTCGGGGCCGGGGCGGGGGCGGCGTACCTGATGCGCAGGGAGCCGCGGCCGTCGTAGATCCGGGGCGCTCAAGCCGCTCCGGGCCTGTCACCAACCTCTCCGAACAGCACATCTAGCTCGCCCGCTGGGCCCCGGCGCCACGGATCTCCAGCCCGTCCAGCAGTTCGGCCGTGGCCTGCGCGATGGTCTCCACGGCGCGTTCGAACACCTCCTGGTTGTGAGCGGCGGGGGCGCGGAAGCCCGAAACCTTCCGCACGTACTGCAACGCGGCAGCCCGGATGTCCGCCTCCGTGGCCTCTTCGGGCATCGCGGGCGGACGCAGGGTCTTGATACTCCGGCACATGCCCCCAGTCTCGCCCCTGCGCCCGCCGACGGGGAACGAACGAGGAACACTCGTTCGTATGAACCACAGGAGCGAACTCGTCCGCTCAATTCGAACAGGCGTATCATTGGGCCGTGGCAACGACCTATGACTTTCCGAGTGACCTCCTCGCCGGTCAGGAGGAACTCCATCAGGTCCGGGCCGAGCTGTCGGCCCTGCTGAAGCGACTCCCCTGGTCGGTGGAACCACTGGACGGCTTCAGCGACGACAACGGCTGGCGCAAGGTGGAGCGCCCCGCCTCCCCCGGTTGGACAGCCGACGAACAGGCCGAAGTGGAGAAGCTCCGGCAGCGTGAACACGAGCTCGCGGTGTTCGTCAGCACACACCGCTATTGGTCCGAACTCTCCGGCCCCGAGCGGGTGTCGGCCCGCTCGGCACTGAAACACGCGCACGAGACGGCGCCGGAGGAGACCGGCGGACCCTCGTAGCGGCCGACGGTCCTCGCCCATCATCGGGCATCCCGGGCTTCCCGGAGTGCCCCGAGGCCGAGTGGAGAAGCGCCCGGCCGCTGTATGCCCGGGGCGTTTCTGACGATCCGGCACCTCGGACGCGCATACGGGCCCCCGTCAGGCGTGCGGCCACCCACGACCCGGTCGAGTGAACTCATTCGGCCTTCTGCAACTGCACTCCCCCTCCCACAGGTCGTACACCCGCACGCCACGACGATCTCAAGGGGAACCCATGACCCAGCAGCACCCGCAGCAGCCGAACCAGCCCCACCCGCCCCAACAGCCGGAGTACGGTGCGCCGGCGCCCCAGCCTCCGAAGAAGCGCAGCGTCGGCAAGATCGCGGGCCTCGGCTGCGCGGGAGTCATCGCCCTCTTCGTCATCGCCGGCGTCGCCACGAGCGGCGGAAGCGGTGACAGCGGCGACGCCTCGAACAAGGACAAGGCCGTCGCCACCGACAGCAAGCCCAAGAAGGCCGCGTCGGCCGACGAGAAGTCCCAGGCCGAGCAGTTCCGGACCTGCGTCGCCAAGAACGGCACCGACACCGAGAAGGCCGCGGTCAAGCACGTCACCAAGGTGACCGGCGCGGACAAGCGCAACGACATCCTCGACGCAGCGGAAGTCTTCACCGACTTCACCGGCGGCCTGACGGGCCCGCACCAGGGCGAGGGCAAGCTCATCGCTTCCGCGTTCACGTCGTGCTACGAGTCCAAGAACGGCCTCGTGACCGTGTACGACAAGGACGGCGAACTGCTCGCCAACGCGAACTACTGATCTCCGCCAGCCTGCGCCGGACACTGCGAGAGGCCTCTCGGAAATCTCTCCGAAAGGCCTCTGCTGCTTGCTACCGGTGGGCGCGGACGGTTTCGAACCGCCGACATCCTGCTTGTAAGGCAGGCGCTCTACCCCTGAGCTACGCACCCGGCTCCCGGGCCGTACGCCCAGGACGAGTCGACAGCCTACATTGCCTGGGGCGCGGTCCCGCAAACCCGTATCTGCGGGTCGCTCCCGGGGGTTAGCCCCACCTTTGATCCGGGAGCGGCCCGGATCCCCGGGCGGGCCCTGGGTCCATACGGTCGTAGTGCGCCCGAGAGCGCTCGTCGTCCGTCCAGGGGGAGATCGTCATGGCCCGTACCACTCGTACCAGCGGCACCACCACACGCCCAGTCTCTGCCCGCGCGGTCGCCGTCGCCGGTGCCGTCGTGGTGCTCGTCGCCGGTCTCAGCGCCTGTGGCGCGTCCGCCGGGGACGACACCGAGCCCGACCACCGGTCCTTCGGCCTCCAGGGCCGCACGCTCACCGTCGCCTCCGACGACTCGGCCCTCGAGATCGTCGCCGCCGACTCGAACCCGGCGGGCCGGATCGAGGTCACCCGGTGGTTCCAGGGCTCGGTCGTCGTCGGCAAGGATCCCAAGGCCACCTGGTCCATGCGGGACGACCGGCTGGTGCTGCGGCTGAAGTGCTCCGGCGTCGTCGTCGACTGCTCGGCCAAGCACCGCATCGAGGTACCGCGCGGCGTCAGCGTGAAGGTCCAGGACGGCGACGGCAGCGTGCGCGCCCGCGGCTTCCGGGACCCGCTGAGCATCCGCACGGGCGACGGTTCGGTCCGTGTCACCGGCTCCACCGGCCCCCTGAACATCCGCACGGGCGACGGCTCCGTCCGCGTCACCGACACCACCGGCCCCCTGCGGATGCGCACCGGCGACGGATCCATCCGGGCGAGCGTCTCCTCCCGTGACGTCCGCGCGCACACCGGTGACGGCTCGGTCCGTCTGGAACTCGGCGCCGTACCGGACCGCGTGGAGTCCCGCAGCGGCGACGGTTCCGTGACCATCGCGGTGCCCAAGGCCGCCTACCGCGTGACCGCCGAAACCGGTGACGGCGGCGTGGATGTGTCCGTCCCCCGCGACGAGAGCAGCTCCCATGTGGTGTCCGCCCGCACCGGCGACGGCAAAGTGACGGTCCGAACGGCGAACTAACCGGCCCGTGTGTTCGTCCTTAACCGGTGGGAGAATGACACCGGGCAGGGTGGACCACAGCACGGGAGAGGGATGTGACGGCGACTCCAGCGCAGCCGTACTCGCCGTCGGTGCCGCGCGCACACCGCCCGCGCCGCCGCCCCCGTACCCCCGGCCCGCTCCGCGACGCGCTCACCCTGATGGGCCTGCCCCTGCTGGCCGCGCTGGCGTTGCCCGCCGCCTTCGCGGGCGGGGGCACCCGGCGCTGGTTCGGCGGCCGTGCCGAGGGCCAGCGGGCCGAGGCACAGGCCGCGAAGGACGCCGCCGCTGCCGCCTTCTACGAGCTCGACACCGCGCAGCGCGACCTGCGCATCTCGATCGAGACGATCACCGCCGTCGACGACTCCCCCGCCGCCCGGCGCGCCGTCGCCGACTTCGACGCGCTCGGCCGGCGCATCGACGAGGCCAGCCACCAGTACATCAGCGCGGTCGACGCTCACGACCTGGACCGCGACGACCTGGAGGCCTCGGCCGCCTCCCGCGCCCGCACCGAGCTGACCGCCGCCAAGGAGGAGCTGGGCCGGGTCAAGCAGGAGCTGGACCGGTTCACCGACGGCCTCGGCCCGCTGCTCGGCAAGGCGGAGACCCAGCTGGCCCGCCTCGCCCCCGCGGTCGAGCGCGCCCGCCAGGCCCTGCTCGCCGCCTCCAACGCCCTCGACGCCGTCCGGGCGACCGGGCTGAAGGCGGACGACCTCGCCGCCCGTCTCGCCGCCCTGTCTCCCGAGCTCACCAAGCTGAACCAGGGCGCCGGGCAGCACGGCGTACCGCAGACCCTGGAGCGGGCCGAGCGGGTCACGCGCGGGGCGGAAGCGGTCCGTGTGGAGGCCGAGCGGCTGCCGGAGCGCGCCGCCGAGATCGATCACCGGCTCGTCTCCCTGCGCACCCGCGCCCAGGCCCTCACCACCCGCTCCGAGCAGGTCGAACCGATCCTGAGCGAACTGCGCCGCCGTTTCACCGTGGCCTGCTGGCAGGACCTGCAACGCGTCCCCGGCATCGCCGCCGAGAACGTACGCCAGGCCGAGACGAAACTGGCCGAGGCCCAGTCCGCCCGCGACGAACAGCGCTGGGCCGACGCCACGGCCCTGCAGTCGACCGTACGAGCCCTCCTGAACACCACCGACGAGGCCGTCTCGGCCGCCGGCGACCGCCTGCACCGTCTGAACGCCGTGCAGAAGGACCCCCAGCAGGAGATCGACCGCACCCGCTTCGCCATCCGCGACGCCCAGCGCCTCGCCATGGCCGGCCGCAACACCCCCGACCCGCGCCACGCCCGTCCGCTGGACGACGCGGTGTCCCGCCTGGAACGCGCCATCGCCACCCTCGACGGCCGTCACCCCGACTACTGGCACTTCCTCACGGAGACGGAAGCCGTCCGCCGGGCCGTGTCCCGCGTGGTGTCCCTGATCCGCGACGAGCGCGGGGCCGCCGGCCATTGACCGTGCCGGTTAACCTGTGCGCATGCCTCGCTACGAGTACCGCTGCCGGACCTGCGGCGACACCTTCGAACTCAGCCGTCCCATGGCGGAGTCCTCCGCTCCCGCGGCATGCCCCTCCGGTCACGACGACACCGTGAAGCTCCTCTCCACCGTCGCGGTGGGCGGCTCGGCCTCCGCCCCGGCCCCGGCACCCCGCGCGGGCGGCGGCGGTGGCGGCTGCTGCGGAGGCGGCTGCTGCGGCTGACGCTTTTCCTCAGGAGTCCTTCAGCTTCGGTTCCCTAGCGTGATGGCATGACAGCCATCGCAGCGGACGCCGGGCCGCAGTGGGTCAACGACCTGATGGACGCGCTGGGGGCGCCGGGCGCCGGTCTCGCCATCGCCCTGGAGAACCTGTTCCCGCCGCTGCCCAGCGAGGTGATCCTGCCCCTCGCCGGATTCGCCGCGAGCAGCGGCCGGATGAGCCTGCTCGCCGTCCTGCTGTGGACAACGGCCGGCTCGGTGATCGGCGCGCTCGCGCTGTACGGCATCGGTGCGCTGCTCGGCCGTGACCGGACGGTGGCGATGGCGGCCCGGCTGCCGTTGGTGAAGGTCTCCGACATCGAGCGGACGGAGGCGTGGTTCCTGCGGCACGGCACCAAAGCGGTGTTCTTCGGCCGGATGGTCCCGATCTTCCGCAGCCTCATCTCCGTGCCGGCGGGCGTGGAGCGCATGCGCCTGCCGCTGTTCCTGGGGCTGACCACGCTGGGCAGCGCGCTCTGGAACACGGCGTTCGTGCTGGCGGGCTACTCCCTCGGCGCGAACTGGCACCGGGTGACGGACATCGTCTCCACATACTCCAAGGTGGTCCTCGCCGTGGCAGCGCTCGCGGTGCTGGTGTTCATAGCCCTACGGCTGCTGCGACGCCCCCAAGGGGCGCGGGGCTGTGACGATGTGCGGCTCCGCCGCGGGGCGCGACAAGCCACAACACACCCGCACCCGCACCCGCACCCGCACCCGCACAACCACCGCACCCCCCGAGCTCTCAGGCGGCACCCCGAACCGTCCGCAGAAGTTCCCGCAGGATCCGCTCCCCCGCAAGGACCCCCCGCTCGGGAAGCGCCCTGACCGCAGGAGCCGTCCAGTCGGTGTCCGCCAGCTCCCCGTGTCCGGGGCGCCAGCCCTGGTCGGCCGCGAGGAGCAGGTCGGCGTCGAGCAGGGAGTCTCCGGCGGCGAGGGTGAGATCGGCGCCGGTGCGCCGGGCGATCTCGCGCATCGCCGCGCTCTTGGTGAGCGGCTTGGGCACGGCGTAGATCTTGCGGCCCTGGAGGGACACGGTCCAGCCTCGGTTCTCCGCCCACACCGCCAGTTCCTTCACCCAGTCCTCGTTCAGCAGTTCACGCTCGACGACGAGGTAGGCGAAGAGGTCGTCGGCGACGCGGTGCTTGCGCACCCAGACCGGGTCGGCGGCCCTGAGCAGGTGTTCCTGCACCTCGGCCAGGGGCGCGCACTGGTCGGCCAGCCGCGCGGTCACAGTTGCGTGCCAGTCGGGGTCGGACACGCCGTCCACCAGGATGTGGCCGCCGTTCGCGCAGATCGCGTAGGTGGGCGCGGGGCCCGGCAGGTTGATGCGCAGGTACTGCTTGCGCGTGCGGGTCGTCGTCGGCACGAACACGGCCGCGTCGCCCAGGTCGGTGAGGAGCTGGGCGGCCGTCTCGGTCATGTACGACAGCGGTCTGCTCTCGTGCACCTCCACGCACAGCAGGCGGGGCGCCCGCGCGTCCGGCATGGTCAGCGCCAGAGCGGCGGCGGAGTAGATCAGGGTGCGGTCGAGGTCGCTCGCGACGAGTGCGGGCATCAGACCGTCACCGCCTTGCCGTCGGCGCCGGTCGCGCCCCGGGTGTACTTGGGGTGGATGAGCCCGACGCAGGTGTAGGGCAGGTCGGCCACCTCCTCGACGGGTACGCCGCGTTGCTCGGCCAGCAGGCGTACGTGGTCGAGGTCGCTGCCCGCCCCGGCGCGTGCCAGGACCTTCCAGGGCACGCGGCGCAGCATCACCCGGGTGGTCTCGCCGACGCCGGGCTTGACGAGGTTCACGTCGTGGATGCCGTACTCCTCGCTGATGCGCTCGACGGCGGCCCAGCCCTCCCAGGTGGGCGAGCGGTCGGCGGCGAGCAGTTCCTTGGCCTGGGCGCAGGCCGCGTCCGCGACCTCGGGGAAGCGGGCGGAGACGGCGTCCAGGAAGCTCACCGAGACGTCCGCGCCGGCGAGTTCGCGGTAGAACTTCGCGCCGTGGTAGTCGTGCGGTCCGACCAGGTCCGCCCGCAGGACGGTCCGCGAGATCAGACCGGACACGGTGGAGTTGAGGCAGGCGGAGGGGATGAGGAAGTCCTCGCGGGTGCCGTAGGTCCGGACGCAGGAGCCCGGGTCGGCCAGGACGGCGATCTCGGGGCTGAAGCCGGTGATGCCGTCGGACTTCTCGAACTCCTGAAGGGCCTGGGCGAGTTCGCGGGTGATGGCGCCCTTGCCGGTCCAGCCGTCGACGAAGACGACGTCCCGGGGGTCGTGGTGCGCGGCGAGCCAGCGCAGGGCGTTGGCGTCGATGCCGCGGCCGCGGACGATCGAGACGGCGTAGTGCGGCAGGTCGAGGCCGTGCCGGTACTGGGCCCAGCGGCGCATCAGGATGCCGACGGGTGTCCCGGCACGGGCCAGGGAGACCAGGACGGGGCGCGGGGACCGCTCCGCGAGGACGGTCTCGGTGACGACACCGGCCGCTGCGGCGATGCGGACCGCCGAGTCCTCCAGCGCGGCGTGGAACAGCTCCTGGTACTGCTCGCTCGGCTGGTACTCCACGGGCAGTGACTCGGCGTAGTGCGCGCCGCCGCTCTGGATCGCCTCCTCGCGCTCCTCGGTCGGCGCCTCCAGCGTCACGTCCGAGAGGTCCTGGAGCAGCCAGCCGACCTCCTCGGGCGCGTACGAGGAGAAGGCGGGGCCGCGGAGGGGCTCGGGCAGCATGGAGGGCCTTTCAGGGGCGTACGGGGGCTCGGGGGCGTACGACGGCACGACGGCGAGGAGGACCTGCGGCGTGTGCGCGGCGAGCCGGGCGAGGAGACCGTCGGGAGCGTGCAGCGCGGGGGTGTCCGCGGCCGAGTCGACGACGGCGACGACGGCGTCGAAGCCGGCGCCCGCGACGTTGTAGGCGTACCGCTCGCCCGGGCCGTCGGCGGGGTCGTCGTGGGCGGGGAAGACCAGGCGGGTGCGTATCGCGTAGCCGGGGTCGTCGACGGCGAGGACGGGTGAGCGGGTGGTGGTGGAGTAGCGCACCTCGGCGTCCGTCACCTGCTCCAGCTCTCGGCCCAGCCTCAGCGGCGCGTACATCAGCTCCTCGCACCCGAGGACGAGCACGCGGCGGGCATCGGCGGGCAGCGCCGCGGCGAGCCGGGCGGCCATGGAGGGCAGGGCGGCCTCCAGCCGGGCGCGGTGCTCGGGGGTGAAGCCGTGCCGGCCCCCGTCGGGGAGGCCGGCGGGCCAGCGCAGGTCTATGCGGGTGACGTGGGAGTGGGCACGGTTGTCATCCGGGTGCGGGCCGGTGGGGGCTGTTCGCGCAGTTCCCCGCGCCCCTAGGGGGCCGGCGGCAACGCCCTCAAGGGGCGCGGGGAACTGCGCGACCGGCCACGACGCTGCCGCAGACGGCCGATCACCTGTCGGGACACTCTCCGCCTCGTACCGCGCCACCAACTCCTGCCCCTTCTCCAGCACCCCCTCCGGCAGCCGCACGGTCCCCGAAGCCGCTGCCACGAGATCCACCCGCGCGCCGATCTCCCCGGCGAATTCCGCGAGGCGGCCCGCGTCGGCCGGCGACCGCATGTCCACCAGCGCCACCACGACGTACCGCCGCCGCGGATACCGCTCATGAAGATCCCGGACGGTGTTCAGCACCGTGTTCCCCGTGGAGAACTCGTCGTCGACCAGGACCAGCGGCCCGTCACCGCTGAGCAGCGCGGGGTCCTCCGGCAGCAGCAGATGCGAGGTCGCGTGCGAGTGGGACTCCTCGAAGCCGCCGGCCGGGGCGAGACCGGCGACGGGGCGGCGGGTGGAGTGCAGGTAGGGGGCGAGGCCCAGGCCGTCGGCGACGGAGTGGCCGAGGCCGGTCGCGGTCTCCGCGTAGCCGAGGACGACCGCGCGGCGGGCCTCGTCGGCGCCCAGCAGTTCGCGCACGCGGCGGCCCAGCTCGAAGCCATAGCCGTAGACCACGGACGGCGACTGCGGGACGTGCTTGCCGAGCACGTTCGACACCAGCAGGTGCGCCCGCTTGGGGTTGCGGCGCAGCGCCAGTCCCAGCAGGTCGGTCAGCCGGTCGTCGCCGACGAGCCCGACACCGAGCCGCTCGGCGACCCAGCTGCCCGACCAGACGCCGTCGGCACCGCCGGCCGTCCCGGCCCGCACCCCGTCGCGCACCTGGCGGTGCGCCCCCTCGTTCACTGCGTTCTCCATGAATTCCCTGCGTCGATGTCGCCGGTTGCTCCGGCGAGCCTGCGTTCCTCGGATGCCGTGCGTTCAGTCGCCCAAGCCGGCCGCGAGCAGCTCCACGAAGCCGATGTCCTCGTTCGCCACGCCGAAAACCTCGGCACGCAGCAGCGTCCGCTCGGCCCAGGCCCGATGCGGCTTCACCTCGTTCATCTTGTTCGTGTACGCCGACCTCAGCACACCCCCGCCGCCGCGCTCGGGGCGCAGGATGTCCTGGGCGTCCGAGAACTCCTCGTGGCTGACGACCGACAGGGCGTGCACGGGCAGCACGTGCGAGGGGTGGATGCAGGTCTTGCCCAGCAGTCCGTTGGCCTGGTCCAGGGTGATCTCCCTGAGCAGGCCGTCCATGGCGTGCTCAATCAGCTTCTCGCGCAGTTCCGCGGCCTGCACCTCCAGGAAGGGGCTCTGCCGCAGCAGCGGCTTGAACATGCGCTCCTGGACCCGGAAGTACTCCCACACCGGCCCGGTCACGGTGAAGCCGGTCCCGTCGGCGCGGCCCAGCATGTTCACCACGTCGGCGATCACGGAGGCGACGACCTGCACGTCGTAGGCCGTCATGTCGGGGCCCCTGCGCAGCCCGTACGAGGAGCAGAAGTCCGTCACACCGAGGCGCAGGGCGAGTACGCGGTCGCGGTACTTTCCGACCGCCCGGGAGATGCCCTCCAGCGTCGGCACGCGCGACTCGCGGTAGAGCAGCTCCGGCGACTCCAGCACCGGCATGGCGAAGAGGCGGCGGCCGCCTTCGGCCTCGGCGGTCGCCAGCGCCTCCAGGAAGGGGATGCCGCGTTCCTCGGTGAACTTCGGCAGGACGAATCCGGACAGCAGCCGGACGGCGGGTCCGAGGCGTCGGACCAGGTCGGGGATCTGCTCGGGGACGCGGACCCGGATGAAGAGCAGCGGCAGATCCGCGCCCGGGCGGCCGGCGAGGGCCGTGAGCTGGCGGACGAGGTTCTCCTCGCCCGGGCCGACGTCCGCGTCGTCGATCGAGTCCTCCAGGCACAGGACCATGGAGACCACGCCGCGACCGGCCTGCTTGAGGACGTCGTCGGCGAGGCGTTCGCGGGTGGCCGGGCTGTAGAGCGTGGCGCCGAGGGTGGCCGAGAGCAGCCAGGCCGGCGAATCCGCGGTGAACGTGCACGGCTCGCGGTGGAAGAGACGCTTCCGCACCTCAGGGGCGATGTGCCCGAAATGACGCATGGAACTCCCCCGTGGTGGTTGTGCGACCTGCGAATCGTCGAAAGCTGGCCGGTAATAGTACGTAGATGTCCATGGCAGAGGTTCCCATCAGGCATGAATTTCAGGTAACGCGGGCAAGCACAGCCTGCCCGGCCATGACGACGGTAGTCCGCGAGGGCCGTCGGCGCCGCTCGTGGCACCGCGGGCCCCCGCGTTGTCGTGAGCAGGACCGAGAAGGCAGGATGACCGCATGACGCACGCGATGCTGAAGGGGTCGAACGTCCCGCTGGAAGCCACCACGGTACGCGCCGTGCTGCGCTGGACATCCGGGCAGGGGGTTCCGGACGTCGACGCCTCCGCGCTGCTCCTCGGCCCCGACGGTCGTGTGCGCTCCGACGAGGACTTCGTCTTCTACAACCAGCCCCGGCACCCTTCCGGGAAGGTGTGGCGGCTCGGCAAGAAGCGGGTCACCGAGGGCCTGACCGACACGATCCAGACAGATCTCTCCGGTGTCGAGTCGGGAGTCAGCCGGATTCTGCTGGTCGCTTCGGCGGACGGCGTCACGTTCGACCGCGTACGGGACCTGCGCATCCTGCTGTACGACGCGGCGGGCACCGGTGCGGAAGCTCTGGCGTACTTCGACGTCAAACCGGAGACAGGCGAGGAGACCGCGCTGATCTGCGGCGAGCTGTACCGGCGCGGTGAGGGCTGGAAGTTCCGGGCGCTGGGCGAGGGCTATTCGAACGGCCTTCAGGGACTCGCGACCGACTACGGCATCTCGGTGGACGAGTCGGAGGCGCTGGAGGAGACGGGCGGACAACCGGTTACGGTCGGCGCGACCCAGCCGACGGCCACCGGCCCCGCACAGCCCACGACGGCCACGACGGCCACGACGGCCCAGCCCACGACCTCCTCCCGGCCCTCCCCGGAGGTGTCCCGTCCGCTGCCGCCGGAGCAGCCGACCGCGGTGCCCTCACAGCCCGCGTACGGCTATCCGTCCCAGCAGCCCCCTGTGACCCAGCCGGCGTACGGCTACCCGCATCCCACGAGCCAGCCCGCGTACGGCTACCCCCAGGCACCGGCGACGGCGGGCGTCACGGGGGCGCAGTCCGGCTACGGCTACCCGCAGCCGGTCGCAGCCGCGGCCCCCGACCCGGACTTCCGTCTGCCCCCGCAGGGCCCGCAGTTCATCGGCCGCTAGGCGGAACCAGGGCCGGCGCCCGCAGGGGCCCGGCCCTCGGCCCCGCCCTCACGCCGGCCCTCAGCCCGGCCCTCAGCGCTGGACCTTCGTCTTGTAGCCCCGGCCCCACTGGAGCCCCCACCCGTACAACCGGTCCAGTTCGGCCTGGAACCCGTACACGAACTTCGCCTCGCGGCGCACGATGATCTCGTCCTTGATCTTTTCGATCATGACGACGGCGCAGGAGCGGGCCTGCGGCTGGCGTTCGTCGAGGTGGATCTCGATGCGGGGGCCGTTGCTCGGGTAGAGGGTGACGATGGCGTGGGCGCGGTCGAACGCGGGTGTCGAGTCGTAGATGTAGACGAAGACCAGGAGCCGCTTGATGCTGTCGCGGTGGTCGAGGTTGATGTACATCGTCTCGCCGGACCCGGAACCGAAGCGGTCGTCGCCGCTGAGCTTGACGTACGGCGGGGCGTTGACGTCGCCGTAGTAGCCGCCGAGGGGCTGGACGACGCCTTTGCTGCCGTCCTGGAGTTCGTACAGACAGCCCAGGTCGAGGTCGACGTTGACCACGCTCTGGCTGTGGCCGATGACCTCCGGCGGTTTGAGGGCCCTGAAGGGGTGCCGCAGCAGACTCTCGCGCTGCGGGCCGCCGATGTCGGAGGTGCGCATCCGCCAGCTCAGATTGACGCGGAGATGGCCGGTGGCCGCGTCCTGTTTGGTGAGTGATATCTGTGCGCGCCGCTTGGTCAGCTCGATCGCGTTGGTTGCCGCGTGACCCGAGTCGAACTGCACATCGCGCCCACGCCGGAGTCCGTCGAACAGGCCCATTCCGCCCCCACGTTCACTTGGTGACCGCGGGTCCTCGCCGTACCCGCGGCCCTTGACGACCGACGGGGCGGCCGCCGAGGAGTTGCCTCGGTGGCCGCCCCGCACAGAGCGTTCCTCACCCGGAGGGGTGTCACACCCCGGACGACACCTCAGTCTTGTCGTCCGAGCCCGCCGCTTTTCCCTCTGCCGCCGCCAGGGCGCGGTTGCGGCGGACGGAGGACCAGAAGGACCAGGCGATCAGGATGACACCGACCGAGCCGGTGATGAACTCGTTGATCTCGTACCTGATGGTGACGAGCAGGATCATGGCGAGCGCGCCGATCGCGTAGTGCGCGCCGTGCTCCAGGTAGACGTAGTCGTCGAGGGTGCCCTCGCGGACCAGGTAGACCGTGAGCGACCGGACGTACATGGCGCCGATGCCGAGGCCGAGGGCCATCAGGACGATGTCGTTGGTGATGGCGAAGGCGCCGATCACGCCGTCGAAGGAGAAGGACGCGTCCAGGACCTCCAGGTAGAGGAACATGAAGAACGCGGCCTTGCCGGCCACGACGACCGCGGAGCGCGGCTTGCCGGCGCGTACGGCCTCATCCTCCTGCTCGTGCTCGCGTTCCTCCTCCTCTTCGAGCTTGTCCTCGAAGTAGCCGGAGAGACCGCCCACGATCATGTACGTGATGAGGCCCGCGATACCGGAGAGAAGGACCGTCTCCGCCTTGTCGACGTGCGTGCCGCCGTGCTGGTGGGCGTGGGTCGCGAAGGTCATCGCGGAGATCAGCAGGACGATCAGGGCGATGCAGACCGACAGCATGTCGACCTTGCCGAGCTTGGCCAGGGGCCGCTCCAGCCAGCCCAGCCACTTGATGTCCCGGTCCTCGAAGATGAAGTCCAGGAAGATCATCAGCAGGAACATGCCACCGAACGCGGCGATCGACGGGTGAGCGTCGGTGACGAGCTCCTGGTAACGGTCCTTGTCGGTGAGCGCGAGGTCGACGGCCTCGATCGGCCCGAGCTGGGCGCTGAGGGCGACGATCACGACGGGGAAGACCAGCCGCATGCCGAACACGGCGATCAGGATGCCGATCGTGAGGAAGATTTTCTGCCAGAAGGCACTCATCTTCTTCAGGATTCCGGCGTTGACCACCGCGTTGTCGAAGGACAGCGAGATCTCGAGGACGGACAGGATCGCTACGAGCCCGAAGGCGGCCCACCCTCCGTAGAGGACCGCTGCGACCAGGCCGAGCGCGGTGACCGCGAACGACCACCCGAAGGTTTTCAGAAGCACTGGCTACCCAATCGTGTGTGTACGGGTCTCTCCCGTGCCGTACCCGGCTTTACGAACTTTTGAAGCCGAAGTCTAGTCGGCCCCCCTTCGCACCCCACGGGGCCCCGACTTTTGCTCATATCGCGTTACGAGACGTTGACTCCGAAGTCCAGAGCGATGCCCCGCAGCCCCGACGCGTACCCCTGCCCGACGGCCCTGAACTTCCATTCGCCCTGGTGGCGATAGACCTCGCCGAAGATCATCGCGGTCTCCGTGGAGGCGTCCTCGCTGAGGTCGTAGCGGGCGAGTTCCTGGCCGTCCGCCTGGTTCACGACGCGAATGAAGGCGTTGCTGACCTGGCCGAAGGTCTGCCCGCGCTCGTCGGCCATGTGGATGGAGACGGGAAACACGATCTTGTCGCACTGGGGCGGCACCTTGGAGAGGTCGATCAGGAGCGACTCGTCGTCGCCGTCGCCCTCGCCGGTGAGGTTGTCACCGGTGTGCTCCACGGAACCGTCCGGGCTCTTGAGCTGGTTGTAGAACACGAACCACTCGTCCCCGAGCACGCGCCCGCCGCTGCACATCAGGGCGCTGGCGTCGAGGTCGAACGGGGCTCCGGTGGTGGAGCGCGCGTCCCAGCCGAGCCCGATCATCACCTGAGTGAGGTTCGGTGCGGCCTTGGACAGGGAGACATTGCCTCCCTTGGCGAGCGTGACGCCCATGATTCCCTCCCCGGGTGTGTTTCTCAGGTGGGTCCTGCACGTCCGGCGCCGCACGTAAACCGTGCGGCGCCGGACAGAGGGACCTTCGAGTAACTCAGACGTTCACGCCGAAGTCCTGCGCGATGCCACGCAGGCCCGAGGCGTAGCCCTGGCCGATGGCGCGGAACTTCCACTCCGCGCCGTGCCGGTAGAGCTCACCGAAGACCATGGCGGTCTCGGTGGAGGCGTCCTCGCTGAGGTCGTAACGGGCGATCTCGGCGCCGCCGGCCTGGTTCACGACGCGGATGAACGCGTTGCGCACCTGGCCGAAGGACTGCTGGCGGGTCTCGGCGTCGTAGATCGAGACCGGGAAGACGATCTTCTCCACGTCGGCCGGGACCGTGGCCAGGTTGACCTTGATCTGCTCGTCGTCGCCCTCGCCCTCACCGGTGAGGTTGTCACCGGTGTGCTCGACGGAGCCGTCCGGGGTCTTGAGGTTGTTGAAGAAGATGAAGTGCTGGTCGTTGGCGACCTTGCCGGAGCTGTTCAGCAGCAGCGCGCTGGCGTCCAGGTCGAAGTCCGTGCCGGTCGTGGTGCGGACGTCCCACCCCAGACCGATGATGACCGCGGTCAGGCCCGGCGCCTCCTTGGTCAGCGATACGTTGCCGCCCTTGCTGAGGCTGACTCCCACGAGTCCTCCATTGATGTCCAGGGGCGGGATGCCCCATTGTGCTCGGATGTCGGATCAACGAGTCGATCCTAGTGACGGGTTCCCGCCCCTCGCAGGCCCTGAAGCCGACAAATCAGCGGGTGTCGAGCGCAGGACCCCCGACCGGCGTCACAGGGTGTCGAGCGCCTTCACGTAGTCGTTCAGGTCGCGCGCGTCCGGCAGGCCGTTGACGACGGTCCAGCGCACGACGCCCTCCTTGTCGATGACGAAGGTGCCGCGCACGGCGCAGCCCTTGTCCTCGTCGAAGACGCCGTAGGCGCGCGAGACGTTGCCGTGCGGCCAGAAGTCCGACAGCAGCGGGTACTCCAGGCCCTCCTGCTCGGCGAAGACGCGCAGCGTGTGGATGGAGTCGCTGGAGACGGCGAGCAGCTGGGTGTCGCGGTCGGAGAACTGCGGCAGGTTGTCCCGCAGCTCGCACAGCTCACCAGTGCACACGCCGGTGAAGGCGAAGGGGTAGAAGAGCAGCACCACGTTCTTCCGACCGCGGAAGTCGGACAGCTTCACGCTCGCGCCGTGGTTGTCCTTGAGCTCGAAGTCGGGGGCCTTCTCGCCGACCTGGATCGCCATCGTTGTGGGTGTCCCTTCGTGAGGCTTCTCGAACGGAACACCCACCCTACGCAGGGACCGGCACAGACCGGCGGGCGGGCCGACGATGCCGGCCCGCCCCTTCCGTACGACCGACGCGTGGACGCGTCGTACGGCTAACGCTTCGACTTGGCGGCTTTGGGCGTCGCCAGCCGGCTGCCGCTCCAGTCCTTGCCGACGCTGACGCTCTTCGACGCCGTCAGGCCCGCCGTGGTGGCGGCTTCCGAGATGTCGCTCGGCTCGACGTAGCCCGAACGGCCCGTCTTCGGCGTGAGGAGCAGGATCGCGCCGCCCTCTTCGATGTACGTGGTGGCATCGACCAGCGCATCCGTCAGGTCGCCGTCGTCGTCACGGAACCACAGCACAACGGCGTCGGCCACGTCGTCGTAGTCCTCGTCCACCAGGTCGCCCTCGACGATGCCCTCAATGGCCTCGCGGAGTTCCTGGTCCACGTCGTCGTCGTAGCCGATCTCCTGGACCACCTGCCCGGGCTGGAACCCCAGCCTGGCGGCAGGGTTCGTCCGCTCCTCCGCGTGGTCCGCGGTCGCGCTCACGGGGTGCCTCCTGATCATGTCTTGGGATTGGGGGTGCCCCCTGCTCCTTTGAGCTTGGGGGAATCTCAGCCACGCGCGTGCGCGAAGCATTGGCCGTAGTCCACACGGGCGGGACGGATCGCGCAAGTACCCGGCCGTTCAGACCGCCGAAACGGTGACGATCCTGGCGGTGTCGCCGCAACCCCAGGCACACCATCATGGACCAAGGTGACGCACACCACACCTTTCTGCCCTGTTTGGGCGTTTGGGAATCGTCTGTGGGTACGAGACTCGAAGGTATTCGCCCCATACGTCACAGAGCCGGTCCCACACCCGGGTTACCACTGGGTAGAGATGACGTTTACGGCCCCGAGGTGGACCATGGGGAGCGGCGCGGCCAGAGCGACAACGACCGGCGACCCCAGCGAAACAGCGGCCCTCGCAGGCCCTCTGACAGGTAAGGAACAGCGTGGCTTCCGCATCCGATCGCAACCCGATCATCATTGGCGGCCTTCCGAGTCAGGTTCCTGACTTCGATCCCGAAGAGACGCAGGAGTGGCTCGATTCCCTCGACGCCGCCGTCGACGAGCGCGGCCGCGAGCGCGCCCGCTACCTGATGCTGCGGCTGATCGAGCGGGCCCGCGAGAAGCGCGTGGCCGTGCCGGAGATGCGCAGCACGGACTACGTCAACACCATCCCCACCAAGAGTGAGCCGTTCTTCCCGGGCAACGAGGAGATCGAGCGCAAGATCCTCAACGCGACCCGCTGGAACGCGGCCGTGATGGTCTCGCGCGCCCAGCGCCCCGGCATCGGCGTCGGCGGCCACATCGCCACGTTCGCGTCCTCCGCCTCCCTCTACGACGTCGGCTTCAACCACTTCTTCCGCGGCAAGGACGAGGGCGACGGCGGCGACCAGGTCTTCTTCCAGGGGCACGCCTCGCCGGGCATCTACGCCCGGGCCTTCCTGCTGGACCGGCTCAGCGAGCAGCACCTGGACGGCTTCCGCCAGGAGAAGTCGAAGGCGCCGTACGGCCTGTCGTCGTACCCGCACCCGCGCCTGATGCCGGACTTCTGGGAGTTCCCGACGGTGTCGATGGGCCTCGGCCCGATCGGCGCGATCTACCAGGCGCGGATGAACCGCTACATGCACGCGCGCGGGATCGCCGACACCTCGAAGTCGCACGTGTGGGCGTTCCTCGGCGACGGCGAGATGGACGAGCCGGAGTCGCTGGGCCAGCTGTCCATCGCCGCCCGCGAGGGCCTGGACAACCTCACGTTCGTGGTCAACTGCAACCTCCAGCGCCTCGACGGCCCGGTGCGCGGCAACGGCAAGATCATCCAGGAGCTGGAGTCGATCTTCCGCGGAGCCGGCTGGAACGTGATCAAGCTGGTCTGGGACCGCACCTGGGACCCGCTGCTCGCCCAGGACCGCGACGGCGTGCTGGTCAACAAGATGAACACCACGCCGGACGGGCAGTTCCAGACGTACGCCACGGAGACCGGCGCGTACATCCGCGATCACTTCTTCGGTGACGACCACCGCCTCCGCGCGATGGTCGAGGGCATGACCGACGACCAGATCCTGCACCTGGGCCGCGGCGGTCACGACCACCGGAAGATCTTCGCGGCGTACAAGGCGGCCGTGGAGCACAAGGGCCAGCCGACGGTGATCCTCGCCAAGACGATCAAGGGCTGGACGCTGGGCCCGAACTTCGAGGGCCGCAACGCCACGCACCAGATGAAGAAGCTGACGGTCGACGACCTCAAGCGCTTCCGCGACCGCCTGCACCTGCCGATCTCGGACAAGGAGCTGGAGTCCGGCGTCCCGCCGTACTACCACCCGGGCCCGGAGTCGGAGGAGCTCCAGTACATGCACGACCGCCGCCGGTCGCTCGGCGGCTACGTCCCCACGCGCGTCGTACGGTCCAAGCCGCTGCCGCTGCCCGAGGACAAGACGTACGCGACCGTGAAGAAGGGCTCGGGCCAGCAGTCCATCGCGACGACGATGGCGTTCGTCCGTCTCCTGAAGGACCTCATGCGGGACAAGGAGATCGGCAAGCGGTTCGTGCTGATCGCGCCGGACGAGTACCGCACGTTCGGCATGGACTCGTTCTTCCCGAGCGCGAAGATCTACAACCCGCTCGGCCAGCAGTACGAGTCGGTCGACCGTGACCTGCTGCTCGCCTACAAGGAGGCGCCGAACGGCCAGATGCTGCACGACGGCATCTCGGAGGCGGGCTGCACGGCGTCCCTCATCGCCGCCGGCTCGGCCTACGCGACCCACGGCGAGCCGCTGATCCCGGTCTACGTCTTCTACTCGATGTTCGGCTTCCAGCGCACCGGCGACCAGTTCTGGCAGATGGCCGACCAGCTGGCGCGCGGCTTCGTCCTGGGCGCGACCGCCGGCCGCACGACCCTGACCGGTGAGGGCCTCCAGCACGCCGACGGCCACTCGCAACTGCTGGCCTCCACGAACCCCGGCTGCGTGGCGTACGACCCGGCGTTCGGCTTCGAGATCGCGCACATCGTGAAGGACGGCCTGCGCCGGATGTACGGCGGCTCCGAGGAGCACCCGCACGGCGAGGACGTCTTCTACTACCTGACCGTCTACAACGAGCCGATCCAGCACCCGGCCGAGCCCGAGAACGTGGACGTCGAGGGCATCCTCAAGGGCGTCTACCGCTTCAGCGAGGGCACGGCCGGCTCGATCCCGGCGCAGATCATGGCGTCGGGCGTCGCGGTGCCGTGGGCGGTCGAGGCGCAGAAGATCCTCGCCGAGGAGTGGAACGTCAAGGCCGACGTCTGGTCGGCGACTTCCTGGAACGAGCTGCGGCGCGAGGCCGTGGCCTGCGAGGAGCACAACCTGCTGCACCCCGAGGAGGAGCAGCGGGTGCCCTACGTGACGCGGAAGCTGGCGGGCGCGGAGGGCCCGGTCGTGGCCGTGTCCGACTGGATGCGATCGGTTCCGGACCAGATCGCGCGCTGGGTGCCGCAGACGTACCAGTCGCTCGGCGCGGACGGCTTCGGCTTCGCCGACACACGGGGTGCGGCCCGCCGCTTCTTCCACATCGACGCGCAGTCGATCGTGGTGGGGGTGCTGACCGAGCTGGCCCGTGAGGGCAAGGTCGACCGGTCGGTGCTCAAGCAGGCCATCGACCGGTACCAGCTGCTCGACGTGTCGGCGGCCGACCCGGGGGTCGCGGGCGGCGACGCGTAGCACCCGGGCACCCGGGATCCGGTTCTCCGTACGGGGCGGCGGCACCTCGCGTGCCGCCGCCCCGCTTTTCCTACGATGCTCCTATGCCTCAACCGACCGCCCGTGCCCGCTGGGAGCGGCGCGCCCAGGGCCCCCTGCTGGCGCTGGCCGTGCTTTTCGCGGTCGCCTACGCCTTCCCGATCGTGGACCCGGACGCTCCCGAGGCCGTTCTGACCGCCTGTCACATCGTGAACTGGGGCGTATGGGGTGCCTTCGCCCTCGACTATCTCGTCCGTCTCGGGCTGAGCGAGGACCGGCTGCGCTTCGTGCGCAGCAACCCGCTGGCGCTGCTCGCGGTCGTACTGCCGCTGCTACAGCCGTTGCGACTGCTCAAGCTGGTCTCGCTGCTGCTCCTTGCCGGGCAGCGGGCGCGGCTGGCATCGCAGGTCAGGGTCACGACGTACGTCGCGGGCTCCTGCCTGGGGCTGCTCATATTCGGTGCGCTGGCCGTGCTGGAGGTGGAGCGGGGCCAGCCGGACGCGTCCATCAAGACGCTGGGGGATGCCGTCTGGTGGGCGTTCACCACGATGACCACCGTGGGATACGGCGACATGGCGCCGACGACCGGTCTGGGCCGGGTGCTCGCCGTCGGGCTGATGCTGTCGGGGATCGCGTTGCTGGGTGTGGTGACGGCGAACATCGCGGCGTGGTTCATCGCGCGGTTCGACAAGGACGATGTGGAGGAGCGGCGGCAGACGGAGGCGATACGGGAGCTGACGGAGGAGGTTCGGGCGTTGCGGGGGGAGGTGGCGGCGTTGAAGGGGACGTCCGTCGAGTAGTGCTCGGCGTTGGCGCCCGGGGCGGGTGGGCGCGCAGCCCGGCGGAGCGGGGTGCCGCTGCGCCCGCCCTCCCCCAAGCTCTCGCCTTCGCTCGAGCAGGGGCCCCGTCGCCCTTTGGCGGCGCGACTGCCCGCGGCGGAGGCGGCTCGCGCCCGTCCGCTGCTGAGACGGAGCACAAAGGTGGGCCCCCGGCCTGTGGCCAGGGGCCCTTCCCTCACTTCCCCGGGTCAGAACAGCATGCCGTTGCCCGGAGTTGTCGCTCCGGCCAGCCAGATGATGGCCAGGAGCGTGTCGATGGCGCCCAGTACGAGGGCGACGACGGCCGTGGCCGGGCGGGAACCCGACCAGGTGCGGCCCATGGCGAGCCAGCCGCAGACGATCGCCACGGGGCCGAGGATGATCCCCAGCACGAAGAATCCGGCAACCGCGCAGATGACACCGATGATTCCGAGCGTCGCGCGATCCGGCCCGGTCCGTGACCACGTCCGGCCACGTGAGCGGGGGTGCCTGCGCGTACCGTGTCCGAAGCTCGCCATCATCAACTCCCGTAAACCCTCGGTCGGTTGGGGTTCTTGTTCGGGTACGACATGGCGAGTACCCCCAAAACGGGCCTCAATCACGCTGCTTGCGCGCTGCCCCCCTCCAGCAGCGCGCCGCAGCGTCCGTCCTCCATGCCCTGCGGAGGACTTGACCCACTGTGACCTGCGAGGCCCGCCGGAGGGGAGGGGTCGGCGGTCTTGTTCACCCTGATAGGCGAACACCCGGGAGAGAACCGTCAGATGTGCGCCGCGCCCGCGCCGGCGTCCGCGTTCTCACCGCGCTTGGTGAGGAAGGCCACCAGCACCGCCACCACGGCGACGCCCGCCGCGACGAGGGACGCCGCGCTCATGCCGGAGATGAACGTGTCGTGAGCGACGCCCGTGATCTTCGCGGCGATCGCGTCCGGCGTGCCCGGCGCCACCGGCGGGACACCGACCTGGACGGCCTCGGACGCCTGGTGCTCCTGCTCCGGCGTCAGCGGCGGAAGCCCCGCCTTCGTCCAGTTGCCCGCGAGGTCGCTGTCGACCTTGGAGGCCATCACGGCGCCCAGCACGGCCGTGCCGAGGCTGCCGCCGATCTGCATGGCGGCCTGCTGCAGACCGCCCGCCACGCCCGACAGCTCCATCGGGGCGTTGCCGACGATGACCTCGGTCGCGCCGACCATGACCGGCGCGAGGCCGAGGCCGAGCAGGGCGAACCAGACCGACATGATGCCGCTGCCGGTGTCCGTCTCCAGCGTCGACATCCCGTACATGGCGATCGCGGTGAGCGCCATGCCGCCCGCGAGCGGGATCCGCGGGCCGACCTTGGTGATCATCGCGCCGGCGAGCGGCGAGCCGACGATCATCATGCCGGTGAGCGGAAGCAGGTGCAGACCGGCGTCGATCGGGCTCATGCCGTGCACGTTCTGGAGGTAGAACGTCACGAAGAACAGCCCGCCCATGAAGGCGATGGCCATCAGGATCATCAGCACGACACCCGCGGACAGCGGGACGGACCGGAACAGCGCCAGCGGGATCAGCGGCTCCTTGACCTTCGTCTCCCAGAAGGCGAACAGCGCGAAGCCCACGACCGACGCGATGATGAACGCCCAGGTCCTGCCGTCGCCCCAGCCCCACTCCGGAGCCTTGATCAGGGCCCAGACGAGGCAGAACATCGCGGCGGAGAGCAGGGCGATGCCCAGGAGGTCGAAGGAGCGCGGGGCGTTCTCGGCACGGTGGTCGAGCAGGATCCAGACGCCGAGGACGACGGCGAGGACACCGACCGGCACGTTGATGAAGAACACCGACTGCCAGTTGACGTGCTCGACGAGCACGCCGCCGAGGATCGGGCCGCCCGCGGTGGAGGCGCCGATGACCATGCCCCAGATGCCGATCGCCATGTTGAGCTTCTCGGCCGGGAAGGTGGCGCGCAGCAGGCCGAGCGCGGCCGGCATCAGCAGCGCGCCGAAGAGGCCCTGCAGGACGCGGAAGATGACGACGAACGCGATGCTGTCGGACAGCCCGATGGCACCCGAGGCGGCGGCGAAGCCGACGACGCCGATGAGGAAGGTCTGCCGGTGACCGAAGCGGTCGCCGAGCTTGCCCGCGGTGATCAGGGAGACCGCGAGGGCGAGGAAGTATCCGTTGGTGATCCACTGGACCTCGGCGAAGGTGGCGCCGAGGTCCTTCTGTATGGCGGGGTTGGCTATCGCCACGATGGTGCCGTCGAGGGCCACCATCATGACCCCCACAGCGACGGTGATGAGGGTGAGCCAGGGGTGCCCCCGCAGCCCCTTGCCCGGCGTCGCGCCCGACGGCGTCGCCGGTGCCTTGCCCCCCGACCCCGTCGTGTCGATGGTGGTCTGACTAGTCATGCGTCGAGGCTAATGACAGCCACTGACAATTGACAAACCAATTCACAAGTCGGTAACTGACACATCGCTCCCCTATAGCCTGAACTGGGCAAACACGTCAGAGAGAGGAACCTCTTGAACCTGCGCGAACGCAAGAAACAGCGCACCCGGGACGCGCTGCTGCGAGCCGCCCTGGAACTGTTCGCCACGCGCGGGTACGAGGAGACGACCGTCGACGACATCGCCGCCGCCGTCGACGTCTCGCAGCGCACCTTCTTCCGCTACTTCGCCGGCAAGGAGGAGACGGCGTTCTACGTGACGCGGCTCGCGGAGACGCAGGTCGTCGAGGCCGTACGGGCCCGCCCGCCGGGCGAGGCCCCGCTGGAGGCGCTGCGCCGGGCCCTGCTGGAGAGCTGGGACGCGATCAACGAGACGATCGAGGAGATCGTGCCGGTCGACCTCCATATGCGCGTCTACCGGGTGATCGAGTCGACGCCCGCACTGCTCGCCGCCCATCTACGGCGGGCGACGGAACTGGAGGAGGAGCTCGCGCGCATCATCGCCGAGCGCGAGGGGCTCGACGTGGACGCGGATCCGCGGCCCAGGATCGTCGTGGCCCTCTTCGGCGGGGTGATTCGCGTCACCGAGCGGCTGTGGTCCGCGGGGGACGACCTCAGCCTCGAAGGGATGCGCCAACTGACCGCCACCTACCTCGATCAGGTGGGCCCGGCCCTGGCCGGGAACTGGCGTACGGGACAGTCCCCTTAGCGCATACACCGAAACGTGATCCCGGTCACTTGGTTAACGCGAGACCCCTTCGTTCTCCTAGTGTGTCCTTTCAGTGACTTCCTTCGACACCACTCCGCAACTGAACGTCTGGCGCGCACTGCTCGCTCTGGCCGTCGTGTTCGTGATGCTGGCGACCAGCGGTTGGACGGCCCTGCGCAACCAGCGGGGGGACACGCCGCTGCAGGCCTCGCTCTCCGCCTGGGAGCACGGCCGGATCGACGGCCACCGGCTGCCCGACCCGCAGTCGCAGCCGACGAAGCTGGCCCGTTTCTTCGCGTCGCTCACCGAGCGGGACCGCGCGAGCCTGGTCCGTAAGTACCCGCTCGCGGTCGGCAACATGAACGGCGCCCCGGTCGAACTGCGCTACCGCGCCAATCGCATCGCGCTCGGCCAGGCACGCGAGGTCGAGCGGGACCGCATGCACGACAGCCGCCTCACCCGGACCGGGAAGCACGAGGCCGGCCGCCGGATGCACCGCTTCGCCGACCTCATGGAGAAGGACCGCCACATCCTCGCCTTCGACCCCGACGGCTCGGGGCGGGTGGCGGAGGTCTTCGGCGACCTGCGGGAGGCGGACCGGGTCTCGGTCGTCGTGCCCGGCGTGGACACCGACCTGCTCACCTTCCAGCGCACCCACCGCAAGTACGCGGCGCCCGTCGGCATGGCCGAGTCCCTGTACGCGGCCGAGCGGGCGACGAGCCCCTCGACCCGTACGGCCGTGATCGCCTGGGCCGACTACACGGCGCCCAGCGGACTCGGCATCGACTCGGCCACGGCCATGCGCGCCGGGGAGGGGGCCCTACGGCTGAACGCACTGGTGCGGGCACTGCCGGGCAGCTCGCCGGTCGCGCTGTTCTGCCACAGCTACGGCTCCGTGGTGTGCGGGGTCGCCGCGCACTCGCTGCCGGACCGGGTGTCCGACATCGCGGTGGCCGGCAGCCCCGGCATGCGCGCCGAGAAGGCCGCCCAGCTGCACACCACCGCCCGGGTGTGGGCGATGCGGGACGCCGACGACTGGATCCAGGACGTGCCGTACCTGGAGCTCGGCGGGCTGGGCCACGGGGCCGACCCGGTGTCCGCCGGGTTCGGTGCGCGGGTGCTGTCGGCGCAGGGTGCGAAGGGTCACGCCGGCTACTTCGAGCCGGGCACGGCAAGTCTGATGAATTTCGCAGAGATCGGCGTTGGCGCATACCGCTCGGTGCACTGCGCGCACGAAGACGGCGTCTGCCGGACCGGTTTGTCCGGCACGGCGGCGGCCTGACGCGCGTAGAGGCGAAGAAACTGCGGTCTGCTCGGGAGGGGGACGGAGGAGCGCGTGCCGCATACGATGAGCCGCATGGGTGACGTACTGGCCGGATTTCATGCCGCCTGGGAGTTCGAGTCCGACTCCGTGCTCATCCGTTACGAACGGGGGATTCGAACACCCAAGCTCTTCCAGGCACTGGGGGAACGTCGTGTGCCCCTGGAGGCGATCGCCGGGGTGACACTGACGCGTGGGAAGCGCGGCACGGTGGTGCTGCGCGTCGAGCCGCGGCCCGGTGCCGACCCGTTGATGGAGGCGGCCGCCGGGCAGCTCAAGGACAGCGGCGATCCCTACCGGCTGGTGCTGCCCGCCGAGCGGGAGGTCCTCGCGGAGTACTACGCCGACGAGCTGCGGGCGTTGCTGACGGAGTCCGGGCCGGCGGAGCGGTTCCTCGTGGAGCCGCCGAAGGGGCCGTTGTCCTTCAAGGCGTACGACGGGAAGGCCTCGTTCGACGGGCGGACCGTGAACTTCCGGTGGTTCTGGACGGGGGCGTCGTCGGCGAAGTGGAAGGCCGGGGACCAGAGCTTCTCCGTCGGGGAGCTGAACGGGGTGGAGTGGCGGTCGCCGGAGGTCTTCGAGGGGCATCTGCGGTTGTTGCGGCGCGATGCCGGGGAGTCCGCGGCGCAGGCCGATCAGGACCCGGCCGCGGTGGTGTTCGGGCTGGGGTACGGGCCTGTGCACGAGTCGCTGCCGTTCGCCGCGGCGGTGTTGGCGGCGGTACGGGTGTCCAGTCCGGTGGCGGCCGTGTCCGCGGCGGGGCCGCGGCGTGATCCTGCGGATATCGCCGAGCGGATCCGGCATCTCGGGGAGTTGCATCAGGCCGGTTTGGTGACTGATGAGGAGTTTTCGCTCAAAAAGGCCGAATTGTTGGCGGAGCTGTAGCGTCTGCCGGGTTCGGTGCGGTGGCGGGCGCGGGTTGCACGTGGTTGTTCGCGCAGTTCCCCGCGCCCCTAGGGCATCCCCCTACTCCCTGCCTGCTGACGTGAAGGTCATGTCCGCGTAGCGGTTGCCCGCCACCTGGGCCGCTATGCCGTCCAGCAGGTCCAGTTGCTCGTCCGTCAGGACGATCCTGGTCGCCGCCGTGTTCTCCTCCACCCTCGACGGCTTGCGGGTGCCGGGGATCGGGATGACCGGGAGGTCGCGGACCGTCGCCTGCTGCTGGACCCAGGCCAGAGCGATCTGGCCGAGGGAGGCGTCGTGGGCCTTGGCCACCGAGCGGATGAGTTCCAGCAGGGTCGCGTTGGCCGTGGCGTTCTCGCCCGTGAAACGGGGCTGCTGGCGGCGGAAATCGTCGGACGACAGCTCCTCCGCCCTGGCGAAGGAGCCGGTGAGAAAGCCTCGGCCGAGAGGCGAGTACGGGACGAGGGCCACGCCCAGCTCGCGGGCCGCCGGGACGACGTGCGTCTCGATGTCACGGCTGAACAGCGACCACTCCGACTGCACGGCGGCGATGGGATGCACGGCGTGCGCCGCGCGGAGTTCGTCGGCCGTGACCTCGCTCAGGCCCAGGTGCTTGACCTTGCCCTCGCGGACCAGGTCGGCCATGGTGCCGACGCTCTCCTCGATCGGCACGTTCACATCGCGCCGGTGCATGTAGTAGAGGTCGATGACATCGACGTCGAGGCGCTTCAGGCTCGCCTCGACGGCCTGGCGGATGTAGGGCGGGTCGTTGCGGATGACGCGTCGCGTCGGGTCGTCCGGGGGGATCGACAGGGCGAACTTCGTCGCGATGACGACCTCGTCGCGATGTGCCTTGAAGAACGGCGACAGGAACCGCTCGTTCTCGCCGGCGCCGTACGCGTCGGCCGTGTCGTAGAAGGTGACGCCCAGTTCGAGCGCCCGTTCGAGGGTGGCGCGGGACGCGTCCGCGTCCACGGGGCCGTAGGCGAAGCTCATGCCCATGCAGCCGAGACCCTGGACACCCACCTCGGGGCCGTGGTCGCCGAGCTTCGCCGTCGTGATCCTGCCGTCCGTCATCGGGACCTCTCCGACGCCAGGGCACGCCCGGCGTCCGCGTAGAAACTGATCTTCCGGTCGAGCACGGCGAGCGTGCCCCGGAGTTCGTCGATCCTGGCCAGCACGTCCTCGCGGGTCGTCTGCAGCAACTCGAAGCGCTCGCCGTAGGTGTGGTCACCCTCACGCACGAGTTCCGCGTACCGCACCATGTCGGCGACCGGCATGCCCGTCAGGCGGAGCTTGCCCACGAGGTCGAGCCAGTCGAGGTCGCGGTTGGTGTAGCGGCGCTGGCCGGTGTGGGACCGGTCGATGTGCGGCATCAGGCCGATGCGCTCGTACCAGCGCAGGGTGTGCGCCGTCAGGCCGGTCAGGGCGACGACCTCGCTGATCGTGTACCTGTCCTGGCCGTCCGGGCGCCGGTTCTGCTGCGGCGGGCCGGCGCAGGTGTCGGCACTGGCCCCCATGGTCTCCATCACCGTCATGACCCCAACGCTAGGACCTTGGAGTGCACTCCAAGCAAGCGCCGACGGTAAGAAATCGGCAGGACACTTCTTCACCGGGCTGGTTAGCGTAGGGCGTCATGAGTGTCGTACGCCGCGCCCTGCCCGAGGACGCCGAGGAAGTCCTGCGCCTGCGCCAGATCATGATCGACTCGTTGTTCGGTGACCCCGCCACCGCCTGGCACGGGGAGTCGCTTCCCACATTGAAGGCCAGACTGGCCGAAGCGGACGGGAAGTTCGCGGCGTTCGTGGTGGACCACCCTGAGCGGCCGGGGACGCTGGCGTCGCTGGTGGCCGGGACGATCGACTACCGCATCGGGAAGTCGGGCGACCCGCAGGGCATGGTGGGCTTCGTCTTCAGTGTCGCCACCGACCCGTCCGCCCGGCGCCGAGGGTACGCACGCGCGTGCACGACCACGCTGCTGGAGTGGTTCCGCGAGCGCGGCGCCCGGCGCGTGCAGCTCACCGCCTCGCCGGAGGCCGAGCCGCTGTACGTCTCCCTCGGTTTCCGGCCCAAGCCCGACCCCTTGCTGGAGCTGGCGCTCTGAGCGCATAGGCTCGAAGGCATGTCGCTGAAGAGCCTCGCGTTGATCGAGAACTGGCCGGTTCCCACCGCCGCGGCGGGTGTCGTACGGGCGGACGGCACCGTCCTCGGCCTCCACGGACCGGCCGGACAGCGGTTCCCGCTCGCGTCGGTGACCAAGCCGCTCGCCGCCTACGCGGTGCTCGTCGCGTACGAGGAGGGGGCCATCGAGCTCGACGAGCCGGCCGGTCCGGCCGGGTCCACGGTCCGGCACCTGCTCGCGCACACCTCGGGCCTCGCCTTCGACGAGCACAAGGTCACGGCCCCGCCCGGGGAACGGCGGCTGTACTCGAACGCCGGCTTCGAGCAGCTGGGCGACCACGTCGCGAAGGCGACCGACATCCCGTTCGGGGAGTACCTGCGGCAGGCCGTGCTGGAGCCGCTGGGGATGGCCTCGACGACCCTCGACGGCTCTCCGGCCAAGGACGGTGTGTCCTCGGTCGAGGACCTGCTGCGGTTCGCGGCCGAGCTGCAGGCCCCGCGCCTGCTGGACCCCCGTACGGTCGCCGAGGCGATGACCGTGCACTACCCGGGCACGAAGGGCGTCCTGCCGGGGTACGGCCACCAGAACCCCAACGACTGGGGGCTGGGCTTCGAGATCCGCGACTCCAAGTCACCGCACTGGACCGGGTCTTCGTCCTCGCCGCGTACGTTCGGGCACTTCGGGCAGTCCGGGACGTTCCTGTGGATCGACCCCGACGCGCGGGCCGCGTGCGTCGCGCTGACGGACCGGGCGTTCGGGCCGTGGGCGATCGAGGCGTGGCCGGTGTTCACGGACGCGGTGCTGGCCGACCTCTAGGGGGTGTCCGCAAAGTCCCGTGCGGTGCCTCCCGGCTCAGGACATCTCCCAGACCAGCAGCTCCGCCTCCGTCACGCCCTCGGCTTCCAGGCCCTTGGCGCCCGTGATCCGGGCCGCGTCACCGGCGCCCAGCGTCTCGCCGTCCAGGCGTACGTCACCGCGTACGACGTGCACGTACGCGTACGCCGCGTCCGGTACCGCCGTCCGCTCCCGCGCCCCCAGGCGCCGTACGTGCAGCATCGCGCCGGCCTCCGGGACGGCGTAGGGCGTCGAGTCGGCGATGCCGTGGACGACCTCGTAGTACGGGTCGTCGCCGGGCCGGAGCGGGGCCAGCCACATCTGGACGAAGGTGAGAGGGCCGGGGCCGTCGTTGCGCTCCACGTGGCGCACGCCGCCCGCCGAGCTGAGCCGCTGCACGTCTCCGTGGCGCACCACCGACTCGTGCCCGGTGGAGTCCCGGTGCGTCAGCTCGCCCTCGACCACCCACGTCACGATCTCGGTGTGGCTGTGCGGATGCTCGTCGAAGCCGGCGCCGGGCGCCAAGTGCTCCTCGTTACAGGCGATCACGGCGCCGAAACGGAGGTTGTCCGGATCGTAGTGGGGGCCGAAGGAGAAGGCGTGCCGGCTCTCGATTCCGGCCGCCGGGTCGCCACCGTGGTAGCGCTGATCAGCGCGCCGAATGTCCATCACGGAGTCCACCGTAGACCCGGCGACGCGCCTTCCCGTCCGGATAAGGCAGTCTTGTCCCGTGCCCGAACCCGAAACCAGCAAGAACGAAGCCGCAGCCCACGTCCACCCGCATGCCGCGACGCTGAAGCGGCTGGAGAAGTCGTCCGGCTCGCTCGCCGCGCAGGCCATCGCGCGGATGGACGAGACGCTGCCCTGGTACCGGGCCATGCCCCCGGAGAACCGTTCCTGGATCGGTCTGGTCGCGCAGGCGGGCATCGCCGCGTTCACCGAGTGGTTCCGGCGTCCCGACGCCCCGCAGGCCATCTCCACCGACGTGTTCGGCACCGCGCCGCGCGAGCTGACCCGGGCCATCACACTGCGGCAGACCGTGGAGATGGTGCGCACCACCATCGAGGTCATGGAGTCCGCGATCGACGAGGTCGCGGCCCCGGGCGACGAGAGGGTGCTGCGCGAGGCGCTGCTCGTGTACGCCCGGGAGATCGCCTTCGCCACCGCCCAGGTGTACGCACAGGCCGCCGAGGCACGCGGCGCCTGGGACGCCCGCCTCGAGTCCCTGGTCGTGAACGCCGTGCTCAGCGGCGAGGCCGACGAGGGTGCCGTGTCGCGGGCCGCCGCCCTCGGGTGGAACTCGCCCGAGCACGTGTGCGTGGTGCTCGGCACCGCGCCCGACGGCGACAGCGAGCTGACCGTCGAGGCCATACGGCGCGCGGCCCGGCACGCCAAGCTCCAGGTGCTGACCGGGGTTCTCGGGGACCGGCTGGTCGTCATCGCGGGCGGCAGCGACAATCCGCTGGCCGTCGCCAAGTCGCTCATCGGCCCGTTCGCGGCCGGGCCGGTCGTGGCGGGCCCGGTGGTGCCGGACCTGCTGGCGGCGACCCGGTCCGCGCAGGCCGCGGCGGCGGGCCTCAAGGCGTGTTCCGCCTGGCAGGACGCCCCGCGCCCGGTGCTGGCGGACGACCTGCTTCCGGAGCGGGCGATGGCCGGCGACCCCTCGGCCCGTGAGCAGCTGGTGGAGGAGATCTACAGACCGCTCGAGGAGGCCGGTGCCGCGCTCCTGGAGACGCTCAGCGTCTATCTCGAACAGGCGAGCAGCCTCGAAGGCGCCGCCCGGATGCTGTTCGTTCACCCCAACACCGTCCGCTACCGGCTTCGACGTGTGACTGACGTCACCGGTTGGTCACCCTCCGATGTACGCTCTGCGTTCACACTGCGGATCGCGCTGATCCTGGGGCGTCTGGTCGATGGAGATCTCCAGCCCTAAGGTTTTGTCGGGGCTCGACAAAACCCCCTCGTGTTCTTCGTCCCTGTCCTCACGGGCGGCCGTGCCCGTCCCCAAGAGAGAGTGTGAGAGTGCTCGTACTCGTCGCTCCCGGCCAGGGCGCCCAGACGCCCGGCTTCCTGACTGCATGGCTCGACTTCCCCGGTGTTCGCGGTGCCCTCGAGGCCTGGTCGGACGCCGCGGGACTCGACCTGATCCGTTACGGCACCGAGGCCGACGCGGAGGAGATCCGCGACACCGCGGTGGCCCAGCCGCTGCTGGTCGCGGCCGGACTGGCGTCCGCGTACATGCTCTTCGACGACCCGGCGGAGCTGCCGCGGAAGGTCGGCGCCATCGCCGGTCACAGCGTCGGCGAGATCACCGCGGCCTCGCTCGCCGGGGTGCTCCCCCACGAGGAGGCGCTCCGCCTGGTCCGCACGCGTGGACTCGCCATGGCCGAGGCCGCCGCCGTCACCGAGACCGGCATGGCCGCCCTCCTCGGCGGCGACCCCGAAGTGACGGTTGCGCACCTGACGAAGCTCGGCCTGACCCCGGCGAACATCAACGGCGCGGGCCAGATCGTCGCGGCCGGCACCAAGGAGCAGCTCGCCGCGCTGGAGGCCGACAAGCCCGAGGGCGTGCGCAAGGTCGTCGCGCTGAAGGTGGCCGGCGCCTTCCACACCCACCACATGGCCCCCGCGGTCGACACGCTGGCGAAGGCCGCCGAGGCCCTGACGCCCGGCGACCCGGAGGTCACCTACGTCTCGAACAAGGACGGGCAGGCGGTCGCCGCCGGCACCGAGGTGCTGGACCGTCTGGTCGGCCAGGTCGCCAACCCGGTCCGCTGGGACCTGTGCATGGAGACCTTCAAGGAACTCGGCGTCACGGCGCTGATCGAGGTGTGCCCCGGCGGCACCCTCACCGGCCTGGCCAAGCGGGCCCTGCCCGGTGTGAAGACGCTGGCCCTGAAGTCCCCCGCCGACCTCGACGCGGCTCGCGAGCTCATCGCCGAGCAGAGTGCCTGAGAAGGAGCCCGAGAGCATGGCGAAGATCAAGCCCAGCAAGGGCGCCCCGTACGCGCGCATCCTCGGCGTCGGCGGCTACCGCCCGACCCGGGTCGTGCCGAACGAGGTGATCCTGGAGACGATCGAGTCCTCCGACGAGTGGATTCGCTCGCGCTCCGGCATCGAGACCCGGCACTGGGCCTCCGACGAGGAGACCGTCGCCGCGATGTCGATCGAGGCGTCCGGCAAGGCCATCGCGGACGCGGGCATCTCCGTCGAGCAGATCGGCGGCGTGATCGTCTCGACGGTCTCGCACTTCAAGCAGACCCCGGCCGTCGCCACCGAGATCGCCGACAAGCTGGGCACCGACAAGGCCGCCGCCTTCGACATCTCGGCGGGCTGCGCGGGCTTCGGCTACGGCCTCACGCTCGCCAAGGGCATGATCGTCGAGGGCTCGGCGGAGTACGTCCTGGTGATCGGCGTCGAGCGGCTGAGCGACCTGACCGACCTGGAGGACCGGGCGACGGCCTTCCTGTTCGGCGACGGTGCCGGCGCGGTCGTGGTCGGCCCGTCCCAGGAGCCCGCGATCGGCCCGACCGTGTGGGGCTCGGAGGGCGACAAGTCCGAGACCATCAAGCAGACCGTGCCGTGGACGGACTACCGGAACGGAACGGTCGAGAAGTTCCCCGCGATCACCCAGGAAGGCCAGGCGGTGTTCCGCTGGGCCGTGTTCGAGATGGCGAAGGTCGCCCAGCAGGCGCTGGACGCGGCCGGGATCACCGTGGACGACCTGGATGTCTTCATCCCGCACCAGGCCAACGTGCGGATCATCGACTCGATGGTGAAGACGCTGAAACTGCCGGAGCACGTCACGGTCGCCCGTGACATCCGCACCACCGGCAACACCTCGGCCGCCTCGATCCCGCTCGCGATGGAGCGGCTCCTGGCGACCGGCGAGGCGAAGAGCGGCGACACCGCGCTCGTCATCGGCTTCGGGGCGGGTCTCGTCTACGCCGCGACTGTCGTTACCCTCCCCTAGGCACTCCGTGCCGGATCATGCGGTCCGGTACGGGAGAAACACCTGCCACACCCTCAGGAACATCTACGAAGGAGCGCCGACATGGCCGCCACTCAGGAAGAGATCGTCGCCGGTCTCGCCGAGATCGTGAACGAGATCGCCGGCATCCCGGTTGAGGACGTCCAGCTGGACAAGTCCTTCACCGACGACCTGGACGTCGACTCGCTGTCCATGGTCGAGGTCGTCGTCGCCGCCGAAGAGCGCTTCGACGTCAAGATCCCGGACGAGGACGTCAAGAACCTCAAGACCGTCGGCGACGCGACGAACTACATCCTCAAGCACCAGGGCTGATCGACCGATCAGGCCTTCGGGCTGACTGCCCCGCCACCCGGCGGTGGCGCCGCTTAATCCTCGGATCCGTTGGAGAAAGAATTCCCGTGAGCTCGACCAATCGCACCGTGGTCGTCACCGGTATCGGCGCAACCACACCGCTGGGTGGCGACGTAGCCTCTACCTGGGAGGGCTTGATCGCCGGACGTTCCGGCGTGAAGCCCCTGGAGCAGGAGTGGGCGGCCGACCAGGCCGTCAAGATCGCGGCCCCGGTCGCCGTGGAGCCGACCGAGGTCATCCCGCGGCCGCAGGCCCGCCGACTGGACCGCTCGGCGCAGTTCGCGCTGGTCGCGGCCAAGGAGGCCTGGGCCGACGCCGGTTTCGAGGCGAAGGCCGGCGAGGACCCGGCCGTCGACCCCGACCGGCTCGGCGCGGTCATCGCCTCCGGCATCGGCGGCGTGACGACGCTCCTCGACCAGTACGACGTGCTGAAGGAGAAGGGCGTCCGCCGCGTCTCCCCGCACACCGTGCCCATGCTGATGCCCAACAGCCCGTCGGCCAACGTGGGCTTGGCCGTGGGTGCCCGGGCGGGCGTGCACACGCCGGTCTCCGCCTGCGCCTCGGGCGCCGAGGCCATCGGCTACGCCATCGAGATGATCCGCACCGGCCGCGCCGACATCGTCGTCGCGGGTGGTACGGAGGCGGCGATCCACCCGCTGCCCATCGCCGCGTTCGGCAACATGATGGCGATGTCCAAGAACAACGACGACCCGCAGGGCGCGTCGCGCCCCTACGACATCGCCCGCGACGGCTTCGTCCTCGGCGAGGGCGCCGGTGTCGTCGTCCTGGAGTCCGCCGAGCACGCCGCCAAGCGCGGTGCCCGGGTGTACGCCGAGGCGGTCGGGCAGGGCATCTCCGCCGACAGCCACGACATCGTGCAGCCGGAGCCGGAGGGGCGGGGCATCTCGCACGCCCTGCAGAACCTGCTGGAGCGGACCGACCTGGACCCTGCGGAGATCGTGCACGTCAACGCGCACGCCACGTCGACGCCGGCCGGTGACATCGCCGAGCTGAAGGCGCTGCGGAAGGTGTTCGGTGACGACACCGACCACATCGCGGTGTCCGCGACGAAGTCGATGACCGGGCATCTGCTGGGTGGTGCGGGTGGTGTCGAGACGGTCGCGACCGTGCTCGCGCTGTACCACCGGGTGGCTCCGCCGACGATCAACGTGGAGAACCTCGACCCCGAGGCCGAGGCGAACGCCGACGTCGTCCGGGGTGAGGCTCGGAAGCTGCCGGTCGAAGGCCGTATCGCCGCGCTGAACGACTCGTTCGGGTTCGGCGGGCACAACGTGGTGCTGGCGTTCCGGACGGTGTGAGAGGACCTGCTCTCCACCCCTACGACGTGAAGGGCCCTCACCACTCGGTGAGGGCCCTTCACGCGTGCTGAAAAGAAATCAGACCACCTGGTGGAGCCAGCGGACCGGGGCGCCCTCTCCTGCGTAGCGGAACGGCTCCAGCTCGTCGTCCCAGGGCTTGCCCAGGAGTTTGTTGAGCTCGGCCTCCAGGTCCGTTTCGCCGCGCTGGCTGCGTTGCAGGGCGGCGCGCAGCCGGTCCTCGGGGATGAGGATGTCGCCGTGGATGCCGGTGACGGCGTGGAAGATGCCCAGGTCGGGAGTGCAGCTGTAGCGTTCGCCCTCGGCGGTGGGGCAGGGTTCCGAGGTGACCTCGAAGCGGAGGAGGTGCCAGCCGCGCAGCGCCGACGCCAGCTTCGACGCCGTGCCCGCCTGGCCCTGCCAGGAGAACTCCGAGCGCCAGGTGCCCGGGGAGGCGGGCTGACGGATCCAGTCCAGGCTGACGCGCGTACCGAGCACCCCGGCGACGGCCCACTCGACGTGCGGGCACAGCGCGCGCGGCGCGGAGTGCACGTACAGAACTCCACGTGTCGTCACCGGAACCTCCGGGCAGAGCGGGACATCTTGGAAACGGGCGGAACGGCTGTGACCGGGCGGGTCACGTTGATGGCGAGGCTACCGTGCGGTGACGCGAGGAGTGTGACGTACGGTCGCTCCCGGCGCCGGGAAACGCCGCCATTCACCCAGGGGGACGCTTGTACGGGTGTGAGCCGTTGCACCTGATCGGTCGGGAACCCTCGTGCGTTGTTATGGGTTGGGCAGACAGGCACGGCGCGGCGAGGGGAAGGACCAGGGATGCGGAAGCGAAGCCACCGTTCACGGGTCGTTCTCGCGGTGGCCGTGGCGGCTGCCCTGGGGGTCGCCGGATGTGATGCGGTCGGGGGTGACTCCCCCGCACCGTCCGCTACCGCCAAGCCGTCCCCGAAGCCCACGCCCCTCTGGGACCGCAGCCCGAGTTCCGTCGCGGCCGTGGGCGACTCCATCACGCGCGGTTTCGACGCCTGTGACGTGCTGCAGGACTGCCCGGAGGCGTCCTGGGCGACGGGCGCGAGCCCCGAGGTGGACTCCCTCGCCGTCCGGCTGCTGGGGCGGGCCGGGGCCGCGGAGCGGAGCTGGAACTACGCCGTGACCGGGGCGCGGATGGCGGACCTGCCCGGGCAGATCGCCCAGGCGGTACGGCGTAAGCCCCAGCTGGTGACGGTGATGGTGGGGGCGAACGACGCCTGCCGGGCCACCCCCTCGGCGATGACTCCGGTCACGGAGTTCCGCGCCGACTTCGAGGACTCCCTGCGCAGCCTGCGCAAGGCGCTGCCCAGGGCCCAGGTGTTCGTGGCGAGCGTGCCGAACCTGAAGCGGCTGTGGTCCGAGGGCCGCACCAGTCCGATGGGCAAGCAGGTCTGGCAGCTGGGGATCTGCCCGTCGATGCTGGGTGACGCGGACGCCGTGGACGCGGCGGCGAACCTGCGGCGGAACACGGTGCAGAAGCGGGTGGAGGACTACAACAAGGTCCTGAAGGAGGTCTGCGCCAAGGACGAGCGGTGCCGCTACGACGGGGACGCGGTGTACGACTACCGCTTCGGCACCGCCCAGTTGAGCCGCTGGGACTACTTCCACCCGAGCGTGAACGGACAGGCCCGGTTGGCGGAGATCGCGTACCGGACCGTCACGGCGGAACGACCCCGGCCCAGGGCCTGACTTAGAGTTCCGCACATGAACGAACTCTTCGGCACACTTTCCGACGGAACGCCGGTGCACCGCTGGACCCTGGAGCGGGCGGGCGTCCGGGTGCGGATCCTGTCGTACGGCGGCATCGTGCAGTCCGTCGAGGTGCCGGACCGGGAGATGCGCGCCGGGAACGTGGTGCTGGGGTTCCCCGACCTCGACGGCTATCTCGCTCACCCGGATCCGTACCTCGGCGCCCTGGTCGGGCGGTACGCCAACCGGATCGCCGGTGCCCGGTTCCCGCTGGACGGGCGGATGTACGCACTCGAACCGAACAACGGGCCGAACGCGCTGCACGGTGGAGTGCGTGGCTTCGACAAGCGGGTGTGGGAGGGGACGCCCGTCGAGCACGGCGTGCGGCTCGCGCGGGTCAGTCCGCACGGCGAGGAGGGGTTCCCTGGGCGGCTGGAGGTGTCGGCGACGTACACGCTGCAGGAGAGCGGGGCGCTGCGGATCGAGTACGAGGCCGTGACGGACGCGCCGACCGTGGTGAACCTGACGAACCACAGCTACTTCAACCTGGCCGGTGCCGGTGACGCGGGCGGACACGAGCTACGGCTGGCCGCCTCCCGGTACACGCCGGTGGACGCGGACCTGATCCCGGCCGGCAGCCTGGACGACGTGACCGGCACGCGCTTCGACTTCCGCGAGGCCCGCAAGGTCGGCGCCGGCTATGACCACAACTTCGTGCTCGACAAGGGTGTGACGGACGTCCCGGCCAAGGTCGCGGAGCTGTACGACCCGGCGTCCGGGCGGGTGCTGACGGTGGCGACCACCGAGCCCGGACTCCAGCTGTACACCGCCGACCATCTGGGCGAGCCCTTCGCGCCCGGCGACGGCATCGCGCTGGAGACCCAGCACTTCCCCGACTCCCCGAACCGGCCGGAGTTCCCGGGCACGGTACTGCGGCCGGGCGAGGTGTACCGCTCGGAGACGGTGTACGGGTTCGGTACCCGTTAGGCCCTCGCGGCCGGAAGGGCCGGGAGAGCACGAACCCCGGTCCAGGGGTCAGGTCCCGGACCGGGGCTGCTCTGTGGGGACCTCGTCCCGGATCAGACGTTAATCGTCGCGGTGATCCTGCGGTCCGTGATCGAGCGCCCCACCTGGATCTCGTACGAACCCTTCACGAACGACCACGACTTGGTCGTATCGCCCCAGATCTCGAAGGCTTCCGCGTTTCCTCCGGGATCCGTAATCCCGGCGGGCGCCGGCGCCCGGTGCCCTTGCGGGCCTCCAGCAGGGCTTTCACGCCCAGACAGACCAAGTAGGCGGCGCCCGCCAGCCTGATCACGGTGAAGGCCTGGGCCGACCGGGCGGCGATCACCGAAAGGCCCAGTGCCGCGGCGCACATGTGCACGCACAGTCCCGTCTGGGCTCCGTAGGCGGCTGCCCAGCCCAGCGCGGGACGCCGGGCCGCGGCCCGTACGATCACCAGGAAGTCGGGGCCGGGCACGAGGTAGGCGAGCAGGACCACCCCCAGGAACCCCACAAGGTCCGGCATCGTCCCGCCCCCTCCCCGCGCCCGGCCGCCGCACGCGCCCTGCGGGTGCGGGTCCCACGCGAGCCGTGGGTCATGCGCCATGGCGTACGCCACTCCCGTCACGTGATACTGCGACACGTCCCGCACGCCCACGACGAAAGGGCCTGAACTCCCTTGAGCTCCCTACGCGTTCGCCTCGGCGTCCTCGGTCTCGCCCTGTTGGCCGGCTTCACCGCCCCGACGGCCGCGAGCGCCGCCGCGTCTGTCCCCTCCCCCACCGTCGAGGAGCAGCGGCTCGACAAAGACGTGCCACGGGAGATCCTGCGGCGTTCCGGATTCGACAGCGTGGCTCCGCGGCTGGGCCGGGCGCTCGACGCGGCCCGCTCCTACGGGCAGGCGCGCCGGGCGGTCGCCCGTGAGGGAACGGAGCTGTGGCGGCGGGCCGTCGACCGGGCGCAGGGGCGTGGGCCGGCGGGCGGGGATTTGAGCCGGGACGACGACCGGCCGCTGTACTGGGCGCGGCTCGGCATGACGCGTGAAGTGCGGACCTGGGAGCCGGAGTTCGGCGTGACGGACCGGCAGCGGGCGGCGCTGCTGGACGAGCTGGAGCGCACCTCGCGCGGTCAGGCGGACCTCCTCCCCCACTCTCGGCTTCGCGCGAGCGGGGGGACCCCCCTCCCGCACGGCAAGGGCCTGAAGCGGATTCTGGTCACCGGCTTCGACCCGTTCACCCTGGACCGGGACATCCGTATCTCCAACCCGTCCGGCGCCACGGCGCTCGCGCTCGACGGCACGGTGGTCGAGACGGCGGACGGCCCGGCCCGGGTCGAGACGGCCGTGTTCCCGGTGCGCTGGCGGGACTTCACGGAGGGAACGGTGGAACGCACCCTGCGGCCCCACCTGCCCAAGGCGGACCTGTTCATGACCGTGAGCCAGGGCCGGGTCGGGCGGTTCGACGTGGAGCGGACCAACGGGGCCTGGCGGGGCGGCTTCGCGGACAACGACAACATCGGCCGCACCGAGACCGTCCCCGTCACCGACCCGGCCTCGCAGCCGCAGTGGACGACGACCACGTTGCCGTACCGGGCGATCGTGGCCGCGGACACCGGCCGTTTCCCGGTGTACGACAACACCGGCGTCACCGAGATCCCGGCCGGCGGCACCGAGCCCGTCGTCCGCCCGGACGGGCCGACCCCCGGCTCGACCGCCCGGGCGGGCGGTGGCGGTGACTACCTGTCCAACGAGATCGCCTACCGGGCGACCCTGCTGCGGGACCGGCTGGGTCTGCACGATGTCCTGCCGGGCGGGCATGTGCACACACCCGTGCTCCAGTTCGGCGCTGGGAACACCACGGAGGTCACCGACCCGGAGTTCGTGCGGAACCGGCTGGACATCATCAGGCAGGTGAGGACGATCCTGAGGGTGGCTGCGGAAGAGTCGTGACGGCCCCCTCGCCCTCCCCTCCGTCCTCCCGGATCTCCTCGCCCAGCAGTTCCCGCGCCATGAGGGTGGCGCCGGCGACCGCGCCCGGCATCAGGAACACGGCGACGAACGGGATCAGGAAGGCCACGGCCAGCGGCGTACCGAAGCCCCAGACCAGGGTCTTGCGGGAGCGGAGCAGGCCGAGGCGGGTGCGCAGTTCGACGCTGCGGCGCTGGAGGGCGACGGCGGTCAGTTCCTCGGTGAGGAAGAACCCGGTGACGAAGAACCCGATCACCGGTACGGCCGTCTGGCCGACGACGGGGATGAAACCGCACGCGAACAGCAGGACGCCCCACAGGGCGGCCCGGAGCACGATCCGGAGGCTGTCCCGGGCGGAGATCCACAGCTCGCGCCAGAGCGGCAGGCCGGACTCGGGGGCGTGGCCGTCCGGGGACACGTCCCGGTCGACCTTCTCGGAGAGGTTCTCGTAGAAGGGCTGTCCGACCAGCAGGGTCACCGCGGTGAACGTCACGACGGACAGGAGCAGGGCGAGGGCGAACAGCACGGCGGTCAGGAAGCCGCGGAAGAGCCCGAGCCAGGGGCTCGACCAGCCGTCGGCGAAGGGAGTCGCCCAGGCGACCGCGTCCTCGCCCCACAGCGCCAGCGCGACGAGCGCCGCCGCGTACAGGACGAGGGTGATCAGGCCCGGGAGCAGCCCGAAGCCGTAACTCTTGCCGTGCCGGGCCACCCATCGCTGGCCCTTCAGCAGGTACCGGAAACCCACCCCGAGATCGCGCATGGGAAAACCCTATCGGTGCTGGTGTCGCGCCCTTGACGCGCTCCGGTCACACCGGCGTCACAGCTGTCCGCGAAGGGCCGTCCGGGTCACCGGTGACACCAAGGCGGCCTTGTTGCCGTTGAGTCGAACCGGTACACCTCGCCGTACCGATCTCAGGAAGCCCCGTTGGAGGTACGCGTGCGCACCACGAGAACCGTTCCCGCGAGACCTGTACTGATCGTCACGCTCACGCTCGCCACGGCGGGTTCACTTCTGCTCGGCCCCGACACCGCCGGCGCGGACCCGAAGCCCGTCACCCGCGAGGGCGCCGCCGTGGACGACCGAGCGGCACAGGCTCCCGCGAGCGCGGCCCGGCGCGCACTGGCCGCGGAGACTCCCGCCGGCACCTCCACCGCGGCGCCCGCCCGCGGCTACCCCCGCCGCCAGGTCCTCTCCCCCGACCGGGAGAACCCCGGCGACAAGTCCCTGAAGCTGGGCCTCACTCCGTACCACGCGATCGCCCCGAAGCTGAACGCCCTGCAACGCCTCGGCGACCGGGTGAGCGTGGAGGTGACCGGCCGCTCGGCCGGCGGCCACCGCCTCTACCTCGTCACCGTCACCGCCCCGGAGACCACCCGCCAGGCCCGCGCCCAGGAACGCATGCGCGAGCTGATCGAGAACGCCCCCGCGACGGCCGCGAAGTCCCCTGAGATCAAGCGCTCCTACAAGACCCCGGTCTTCGTCAACAGCAACATCCACGGCAACGAGTGGGAGGGCACGGACGCCTCGCTGAAGATCGTCGAGCAGCTGGCGACGGCGCACGACGCCAGGACCCGCGACCTCCTGGCGCGCAGCCGCCTGTACTTCAACATCACGGCCAACCCGGACGGCCGGATCGCCGGGACCCGCGCCAACGCGGGCGGCTTCGACCTGAACCGCGACTTCGTCACCGCCTCCCAGCCCGAGACCCGCGCGATGCGGCAGATCGAGCTGGACAAGCAGCCGGCCGTCCTGCTCGACCTGCACGGCTACGTCAACGGCACGCTCATCGAGCCCACCACTCCCCCGCACGGCGAGAACTACGAGTACGACCTCTTCCTGAAGAACAGCTACGCCAACGCTCTCGGCATGGAGTCCGCGGTCAACGCCCTCGGCTACACGCCCGCGAAGGACGGCGTGGAGCCGGTCCAGATCCCGTTCCGCGACCAGGAGGAGGGCTGGGACGACTGGCCGCCGATCTTCACCCCGCAGTACGCGGCCTTCCACGGCACGGTCGCCGCGCACACGGTGGAGATCCCGCTGGCGGTGAACAACGAGGAGTACGACGAACTCCCCGTCCCGGAGCTGCGCCGCCGCTCGGCGGTCAACACGGCGGTGGCGGGCGCGGCGATCCGCGCGACCCTCGACCACGTCCGGGAGCACCGCGCCCAGCTCATCAGCGACCAGATCGAGGTCTTCCGCCGCGGCGCGGCCGGTGCCCCGCAGGTACCGGTGTCACCGCGGACGGTCCCCGGCGTCCCCGGCATCGGCCCGGAGGACGTCTACACGACCACGTTCCCGCGCGCCTACGTCATCCCGCCCGGCGACTCCCGCACGCAGCGCTCGGCCCCGGCCGCGGCCCGTCTCGTCGACCACCTCCTCGCCAACGACGTCCGCGTCACCCGCGCCACCCGGCCTTTCCGGCTCGCCGGACGGACCTATCCCGAGGGCTCCTACGTCGTCGACATGCACCAGCCCAAGCGCGGCATGGCGAACGTGCTGCTGGCCGACGGCCAGGACATCAGCGGCAAGGTGTCGGTGATGTACGACATCTCGGGCTGGAGTCTGGGCCGCCTGTGGGGCGCCACGGTCGAGCAGGTGCCGTCGGGCGGCCTGCGGGGCGTGCCCCTGCGCCCGGTCACCCAGGCGGCCCCCGTCGCCCACACGGCTGCCGGCGGCAACCTCCGTCTGCGCCTGACCGACCCGCGCGAGATCGCGGCCCTCAACTCCCTTCTGCGACAGGGCGTTCGGGTACGCCAGGGGCCGGACGGCAGCGCGATCGTCCCGGCCTCGGCCCGCCGCCAGGCGGCCGTGGCCGCCCGCACGCACGACGTCTCCTTCACGGCGACGCGCCTCTCCGGCGGCACACCCCTGCCCCGCCTCCGGGTCGCCGCCGCTGTCACGCCGGGTGAGCTGTTCGCCCTGCGGGAGATGAACTTCGACGTCACGCCGGTCTCGACGGCCGTCCTGAACTCCGGCTTCGACTGGTCCGGCACGGACGTGCTGTTCGTGTCCGCCGGCCTGGACCACGCCGCCCTGACCGCCCCCGCCCGCAGGGCCCTGGACGCCTTCCTCGACGACCACGGCCTGGTCGGCCGGGGCACGAGGGGAGCGGCCCTGAACGCTGCCGCGGACCGGCTGGCCGTCAAGCCGGTCGAGGGCAACACGGACGCCAACGGCGTCGTACGAACGGAGAACGCCGGCCGCGTCACGCACGACGCTCCCGCGCACGCCTTCGTCTACGCCCCGCTGTGGTTCACCGACCTCGGTCCCGGCGTGCGGGTGGAGCAGTCGTACGCGACCGGGAATCCGCTCGTCTCCGGGCACTGGCGCCCGCTCCGGAACGGCACCGGCGGCCCCGCGGCGGCAGCGGGACAGGCCTCGGTGGTCAGCGGCGGCCGGACGGTTCTGTTCGGCACCGAACCACTCTTCCGGGCCCACCCCAAGGGGGAATTCCCGCAGGTGGCAAGGGCATTGTTCACAGTGGCACACAGCGGTTCAGTTGAGGAGAGCGGATGACGCAGGAGATCCACGGCACCATAGCCGACGGCTTCGAGGGGGTGCGCGAGGAGTTCGCAGCGTTCGTGGCCGGGGAACGGGCCGACTACGAGGGCCAGCTGTGCGCCTACGTCCACGGCCGCAAGGTGGTCGACCTGTGGGCGGGGACCGACGCGGACGCCCTCTACGGCGTGTTCTCGTCCACGAAGGGCGCCGCCTACCTGGTCGTGGCCCTCCTCGTGCAGGACGGCACGCTCGAACTGGACCGCAAGGTGACGTACTACTGGCCGGAGTTCGGGGCCGAGGGCAAGGGCGCGCTGACCCTGCGCGACCTGCTCGCGCACCGGGCGGGCGTGGTCGGCACGGACTCCGGCTTCACCCTCGCGGAGCTGGCCGACGACCGCCAGCTCGCCGAACGCCTCGCCGACCAGCGGCCGTTCTGGCGCCCCGGCACGGCGTTCGGCTATCACGCGATGGTCAGCGGCGCCCTGGTCGGCGAGGTCGTGCGCCGTGCCACGGGCCGCACGCTCCAGGAGGTCTACCAGGAGCGGATCCGCGCCCCGTACGCCCTGGACTTCCACCTGGGCCTGCCCGCGCCCCAGGAGCCCCGCTTCCGCACCACCCAGCCGATGGCGCCGACGCCGGACCAGCAGGCCCTCCTCGACGCCACGCCCACGGGTCCGCACACGCTCGCCTCGATCGCCTACAACCGCAACGCGTCGGAGCCGACCGACCTCGCCTCGCTGCCCAACATGCCATTGATCCGCGCCAAGGGACCGGCGTCGGTGGGCGGGGTGGCGTCCGCGCGGGGCCTGGCCGGGACGTACGCGGCGGCGATCAGCGAGGTGGACCAACGGGCCCCGCTGCTGAAGCCGGACACGGTGGCGGAGTTCGGCCAGTTCCACTCGGTCGGCTACGACCTGGTGGCACGTGCCCACAGGTCGTTCGGACTCGGCTTCCAGATCACGGCTGACGTGGCGCACCCGTTCCTCGGCGCCGGGACGATCGGGCACAGCGGCGCGAGCGGCTCACAGGCCTTCGCGGACCCGTGGAGCGGCCTCGCGTACGGCTACACGCGCCGCCGTTTCGCCTTCCCGGGCGGCGCAGCCCCGGAGAACGACCGCCTGGCGCTGGCGATCCACAGGGCGGCGCTCGCCCTCTGACGCCCGGGCGCGGACGAAGGCCGCACCCCACGTCCAAGGGTGCGGCCTCCGCGTACGCAACGACGGCGGTCAGGCCAGCGTCACGGTGATGTTCCCGCGGGTCGCCTTCGCGTAGGGACACACGTCATGGGCCCTCTCGACGAGCGACCGCGCGGTGCCCCGGTCCACCGTGGGAATGCCGGCGGAGATCTCCACGATGATCCCGAGCCCGTCCCCGTTCTTCCCGAGGCCGACCTTCGCGATAGGGGTCTCCCCTGCTCGAACGAAGTTGAGAGCTTGGGGAAGGTCGACCCGGTGAGGTCGGCCCTCTCCTGGCGGGCGACGACGCCGAGAGCGCCCTGGAAGCAGGCGCTGTAGCCGGCGGCGAACAGCTGCTCCGGGTTGGTCCCGGCGCCACTGCCGCCCAGCTCCTTCGGCGGGTTGACGACGACGTCGAGCTTGCCGTCGTCGGTGGCGACCCGACCGTCGCGCCCGCCCTCGGCGGTGGCGACGGCGGTGCACAGGACGTCGGACCGCTGGATGGGCATGCGGTGGTGTTCCTTCTGTCGTCCGCCGCGGCTCGCGCCCGGGCCGAGCGGATTCGGAAAAAACTTACCGCATGCCGGAAATCAGCAGAAGAGGTCAGAGCTTGACGATCATCTTCCCGGTGTTGTCGCCGCGCAGCACACCCAGGAACGCCTCCAGGTTGTTCTCGATGCCCTCGACGACGGTCTCCCGGTACTTCAGCTCACCGGAGGCGACCCAGGGGGCGACCTCCCGGACGAACTCCGGCTGAAGGTCGTAGTGGTCCCCGACCAGGAAGCCCTCGATACGGCCGCGGGTCTGGATCAGGCGGGCGAGGTTCCTCGGACCCGGGGCGGGCTCGGTGTTGTTGTAGACGGAGATCATCCCGCAGACGGCGATCCGCCCGCCCTCGTTGAGGGACCCGATGGCGGCCTCCAGGTGATCACCGCCGACATTGTCGAAGTACACGTCGACGCCGTCAGGAGCGGCAGCGCGCAGCTGCTTGCTCACGGGACCGTCCTTGTAGTTGAAGGCGGCGTCGAAGCCGTACTCGTCGACGAGCAGCTTCACCTTCTCCGCCGACCCGGCGGACCCGATGACCCGCGAGGCACCCTTCAGCCGGGCGATCTGCCCGACCTGGCCGCCCACGGCACCGGCGGCACCGGAAACGAAGACGGTGTCGCCCTCCTTGAAGGCGGCGGTGCGCAGCAGCCCCGCGTAGGCGGTCAGGCCGGTCATGCCCAGCACACCGAGGTACGTCGACAGCGGCGCGGCGTCCGGGTCCACCTTGACGGCGGTCTTCGCGGCCACGACGGCGTACTCGCGCCATCCGAGGAAGTGCAGCACGTGGTCGCCCACGGCCAGCCCCTCGGCGTTGGAGGCCACGACCTCGCCGACGGCACCGCCCTGCATGGCCTTGCCGAGCTCGAACGGGGCGATGTAGGACTTCGCGTCGCTCATCCGGCCACGCATGTACGGGTCCACGGAGAGGTACTTGTTCCGCACGAGGACCTGTCCCTCACCCGGCTGCGGAACCTCCGCCTCCACGAAGGCGAAGTCCTCGGGCTTCGGCCAGCCGACGGGGCGGCTGACCAGGTGCCACTCGCGGTTGACGGTGGGGAGGACGGGGGTGTCGGTCATGGTGCGCCTTTCCACGAGAATGTTTCAGTAACTGAAACAACCATGCTCCTGAAAATTTCAGGTTGTCAAATAACCGGGTACCCTCGATTCCATGGCCTCCACCACATCCGCCCCCCGGAACAGCCACCGCCCCGATCCGCTGACCCTTGAGGTCGTCGAGCTCATCGGGGAGGTCGTGGCGCGGTTCCATCAGGACTACGAGGAGGCGGCGGCGGAGCATGCGCTGACCGGGGCGCAGGCTCGGTTGCTGAGCCTGCTGTGCCTTGAGCCACTGCCGATGCGGAGGCTTGCCCAGCGGTTGAAGTGCGAGCCGTCCAATGTCACGGGGATCGTGGATCGACTGGAGGCGCGGGGGCTGGTGGAGCGGCGGCCGGATCCTGCGGACCGCCGGGTGAAGGTGGCTGCGGCGACGGATGAGGGACGGCGGGTGGCCCGGAGTCTGCGGGAGTCGTTGCGGTTCGCTCGCGAGCCGCTGGCCGGGCTTTCCGAGGGGGAGAGGGTGGCGCTGCGGGATGCGCTGCGGGGGATGCTGGAGTGAGGTCGCGCCGCCGCAGAAGGCCGGCCCGGCAGTTTCCTGAAGGATGGATTCCTGCCGTGTGACCACTTCTCAGCTCTGGCGATAAGGGCGGCCAGGATTACAGCAATGTCGACCTGTCGGCCCACGCCGACGCCTACCAGAACCCTGTCCACCGTCGGTCTGGCGTGGACGCTGCAGACGCAGGACCTGCTCAGCGTCCACCTCGCCGTGATGTCAGCCATATCCTTGGCCCCGGCGTTCCTCGGGATGTCGATCGGAAACCGGATCCGCAAGCGCGTCTCCGAGGAGCGGTTTCGAACCGTACTCTGTGTCGCTTTGCCGCTCTTCGGGGTGTACGTCGCCGTGCGGAGCCTGACTACCCGGTGAGGCGCCCCGAAGCGAGGAGAGGACGCGACATGAGAGCGGACCTGATCGAACTGCTGCGCGAGCTGGAGGAGTTCGGCGAGTCGAACGACGCGGCAACGGACGACCGAAGCCGGAAGATGCTGAACATCACGCACGACACCGGCATGTTCCTGACGATGCTCATCAAGACAGGCAACTGCAAGAACGTGCTGGAGGTCGGGACTTCCAACGGCTACTCGACGTTGTGGCTGGCCGAGGCCGTGGGCGAGGGCGGCTCGGTGACGACCGTCGAGCAGGCGCCCGGCAAGGTCGCGATGGCCGAGCGGAACTTCCAGCGCGCCGGACTCCAGCCCCGCATCCGGCAGATCGCGGGCGACGCCGGCCCGTTCATCGAGTCGCGCGGAGCCGGCGAGTACGACTTCGTCTTCCTGGACAGCGATCGCGGACAGTACGCCGACTGGTGGCCCTCCCTCCAGCGGGTTCTCGCCAACGGCCGCCCGATGGTGGTCGACAACGCCGTCTCCCACGCCCACCAGCTGGAGACCTTCAAGCAGTTGGTCGAGGCCTCGGACGGCTACCTCAGCTGCGTCTTCCCGATCGGCAAGGGCGAAATGGTGGTCCTGAAAGACATTCCGTGACGCCTCCCGACGCGCGGACAGCTTCCTAGGTGCACCACCACAGGAAGCGGTTGCAGGTCTGCGAGGGGGACGGTTCCGGTTCCGGGGGTGCGGTCGTCGGGTCCGGGGTCGGTGTCGGGGCCGGCCGGGCGGGCGTGGGGGTCGATGTCGGGCGGGCGGGGGGCGTGTCCGCCGAGGCCGGGTGGGAGCCCTTCGGCGTCTCGGCGTTCTTCGCGTCCTTGGACTTGCCGGCCTTCGGGGACGTGGAAGGCGACGCCGAGTCAGACGCCCCGGGCGAAGGGGATGCCGACGCCTCCTCAGCCCCGGTGCCCTCGCCCAGGCCGCCCGTCTCGCCCGCCTCCACCGACGCGTCGCCGTCCGCCGACTCACCCCCCGCCGCCGCCGGCTTCGGCGTCGACCTGGGCGCGTCCATACCGAGCTCCGCGAGGCTCAGCCCGCCCGCCGCCAGCACGAACCCCGCCGCGACGAACAGGGTCCGACGGCGCCGACGACGATGCGCCGCGGCCTTCCGGTCCCGCCGGCTCGCCCCGCCACCCGGACCGTCGGCGACCGGCCCGCGCCGGCGCCGTCGAGCACCCCGGCCCAGCGGCTCACCGGCGGCGTCGCTCTCATCGGCGGACCGGTCCGACCCGTCGGGCCCTTCCGCCCCACCGGAGCCATCCGACCCGTCCGAGCCGTGGTAAACACCCTCCCCGCCCTCGGGAACAGCGTCGTACCCGCCGTGATCCGGCTCACGCCAGCGCAGCGCATCGGCTGAGGTGCCACACCCGGGGCAGGCGAGCGCGCCGTTGAGGTGCCGTCGGCACGGGTCGCAGTAGTCCATGACGCGGGAAGATTAAGTTCCGCGCCGGTCACGTTCCTAGATCCAGCTGTGAATGTTCTGTAGGGACACGCCGCCCCCATGGTTCGAAACTGTCGAAACCGTTATGCGCGCGACCCATTGACACTCGCACCGCCGCATCCTTACTGTCACGCCAGCATTTCGAACGTGTGCCGAAATCTCGAACACGTCGAAGTGGATGACTGACAGAACCGAGCCGACGAAGCTGTGAGGGACAACCGCCGTGCGCATCACCGGAATCAGCACACACGTGGTCGGGACGCCGTGGCGCAACCTGACGTACGTCCAGGTGCACACCGACGAGGGCATCACCGGAGTCGGCGAGACCCGGATGCTGGGACACACCGACGCCCTTCTCGGTTACCTGAAGGAAGCCCAGGCCAACCACATTCTCGGCTCCGACCCCTTCGCTGTCGAGGACCTCGTCAAGCGGATGAAGTACGGCGACTACGGCCGCGCGGGCGAGATCGTGATGTCCGGCATCGCCGTGATCGAGATGGCCTGCTGGGACATCAAGGGCAAGGCCCTCGGCGTCCCCGTCTGGCAGCTGCTGGGCGGCAAGGTCACCGACAAGGTCAAGGCGTACGCCAACGGCTGGTACACCACCGAGCGCACCCCGGAGGCGTACCACAAGGCCGCTCAGGGGGTCATGGAGCGCGGCTACCGGGCGCTCAAGATCGACCCCTTCGGCACCGGCCACTTCGAGCTGGACCACAAGGACACCCTGTACGCCGTCTCCCTGATCGAGGCGGTCCGGGACGCCATCGGCCCCGAGGCCGAGCTGATGCTGGAGATGCACGGCCGCTTCTCCCCCGCCACGGCCGTGCGCCTGGCCAAGGAGCTCGCGCCGTTCAAGCCGGCGTGGCTGGAGGAGCCGGTCCCGCCGGAGAACCTCAAGGCCCTGGAGAAGGTCGCCGCCAAGGTGGACATGCCGGTCGCCACCGGTGAGCGCATCCACGACCGGATCGAGTTCCGCGAGCTCTTCGAGAGCCAGGCCGTGGACATCATCCAGCCGGACGTCGGCCATATCGGTGGAATCTGGGAGACCCGGAAGCTCGCTGCGACAGCCGAGACCCACTACATGCTGGTGGCTCCGCACAACGTCGGCGGCTCGGTCCTGACCGCCGCGTCCCTCCAGGTCGGCTTCACCTCCCCGAACTTCAAGATCCTTGAGCACTTCAACGACTTCGCCGACGCGGAGATCAAGAAGGTCGTCAAGGGCGCCCCGCAGGTGAACCCGGAGGACGGCTGCTTCCACCTCTCCGACGCCCCGGGTCTCGGTGTGGAGCTGGACGTCGACGCCGCCGCCGAGTTCCCGCAGCAGCAGGCCCGCTTCGACCTGTGGGCGGACGGCTGGGAGCAGCGCAAGCCCAAGGGTGCCCAGTGACCGTCCGGCCACCGAAAGCTTCGAAAACCTCAGGAGCGACGTGAGCACCGCCGTAGTGATCGACGCCCCGGGCGAGCACCGCCTCGTCCCGCACGAGCCCCGGCAGCCCGGGGCCGGCGAGGCACTGGTGCGCGTCCACGCCTCCGGCATCTGCGGCAGCGACCGCGAGGTCTATCAGGGCAACCGCCCCGAGGGCTACGTCCGCTACCCGCTCACCCCGGGCCACGAGTGGTCCGGGACCGTCGAGGCCGTGGGCGCCGGTGTCCCCGGGTCCCTCGTGGGCCGCAAGGTCGTCGGTGAGGGCTTCCGCAACTGCCAGGTCTGCGACCGCTGCCACGCGGGCGACACGACCCTGTGCACGGCCGGTTACGAGGAGACCGGGTTCACCCAGCCGGGCGCGATGGCGGCCACGCTGACGCTCCCCGCCCGCCTCCTGCACGCCCTCCCGGACGACTGCGACCTCACGGCCGCGGCCCTCCTGGAGCCCGCCGCGTGTATCGCGGCGGCCGCGCTGAAGGCGAACGCGCAGCCCGGCGAGCGCGTCGCCGTGGTCGGCACCGGCACGCTCGGCATGTTCGCCGTGCAGTTCCTCAAGGCGAACTCGCCGGCGGAGCTGCTGGTCGTCGGCACCCGCAGGGACCGTGAGGCGCTGTCGCGGCAGTACGGCGCGACGGACTTCCGGACGAAGGACCAGGAGCTCCCGGACGACTTCGACGTGGTGATCGAGACGGCCGGGTCCGCGGACGCCGCCCGGATCTCCGCCGCCCTGCTCCGGCGCGGCGGCCGGCTGATCCTGACCGGCATCCCGGCGCCGGGGGCCGACGGTCTCGACCCGACCGATCTCGTCGTACGGCAGCTGGAGGTGCACACCGTCTTCGGTGCTCCGCCGGACGCCTGGGCGCACACGGTGCGGGTGTTCGCCGCCGGTCTGCTCGACCCGCTGCCGCTGGTGACGCACGAGCTGCCGCTCGCCGAGTTCCCGCAGGCCATCGAGCTGGTGGGAGCCGGTGATCCGAAGGTGGGCAAGGTATTGCTCCGCCCCTAGACGTACGCCGGTACGGGGGCGACCTGACGGCTCCCCGTACCGGCGTACACCCAGCCTTGCCCTGCCCAGAGCCGCGCCGTACCCAGAGCCGCGAACCTCGTCCGAAATATCGAACCGAAGGACATTCCTGTGACCGACGCTTCCGCCACGGCAGCCCGCAGGCCCGGTGAGCAGGTGCTCACCGCACTGGGCCTGAACGTGCCCGCCCTCGACCCCGCCGACGCCTCGCCGCACTCCTTCCCCGGCGGCGGCCGCTGGCGCACCGAGATCCCCTCGTGCGAGGGTCCCGAGGCGCTGGCGGTGGCCCTGAAGGAGGCCTCGCGGCTGGACGTGCCGATCCACCGGATCAGCCAGGGCAGCGGCGTGTGGATGCTGACCGACGCCGAGATCACCGAGATGGTCGAGGCGACCGGCGAGCGCGACATCGAGCTCTGCCTGTTCACCGGCCCGCGCGGCACGTGGGACATCGGCGGCTCGACGCGCACCGACTCGCGGGGGGCCGGACTGCGCGCCCGCGGCCACGACGCCGTCGCCGGATGCATCGAAGACGCCATCCGGGCAACGGAGTTGGGCGTCAAGTGCCTGCTCGTCGCCGACGAGGGCGTGCTGTGGACGCTGCACCGGGCGAGAGCCGCCGGCATCATCCCGGCCGACACGACCCTCAAGGTGAGCGCGCTCATCGGGCCGGTCAACCCGGCGGCGTACGCGGTGTACGAGCGGCTCGGCGCCGACTCCGTCAACGTGCCGAGCGACCTGACGCTCGATCATCTCACCGAGATCCGCAGGGTTTCGGGCGCTCCGATGGACATGTACATCGAGGCTCCCGACGACCTCGGCGGCTACGTCCGGATGTACGAGGTCGCCGAGCTCATCCGGCGCGGCGCACCGCTCTACCTGAAGTTCGGCCTGTCGAAGGCGCCCGGGATCTACCCCTACGGGCACCACATGCGGGAGCTGACCCTGGCCACGGCCAAGGAGCGCGTGCGGCGCGGGCGGCTCGCCCTGGATCTTCTGGCGCGCCACGGGGCCGACGGCGACATGGCGCCGCTCGGGTCGCGGATGCCGGGCGATCTGCAACGGTTCGAAATCTCGTCATAACGTTCCGGCTACTCGCCTTCACAAAAGAAGACACAGGCGACCACAATCCGACACATCTGTTCTCGGTCTTTCCGGCCCGACCCCCCGGAGCGACTTCGCGCGCCAGACCGAGCCCTGCACACATCAAGGATGATGATCATGCGTAACCGCAGAGCCGCCCTCGCCGCCATCGCCGGAGCCGCTTCCCTCGCCCTGACCCTGACCGCCTGCGGGCAGAACAGCGAGGGTGGCAGCGAGGACAACGGGGACAGCGCCAAGGGCGGCACCATCGGCATCGCGATGCCGACGAAGTCCTCCGAGCGCTGGATCGCCGACGGCAACAACGTCAAGAAGGACCTGGAGTCCAAGGGCTACAAGACCCAGCTGGTCTACGGCGAGGACGACCCGGACCAGCAGGTCTCGCAGATCGAGAACCTGATCACCCAGGGCGTCAAGGCGCTGATCGTCGCGGCCATCGACAACAAGTCGATGAACAACGTGCTCCAGCAGGCCAAGGACGCCAACATCCCGGTCATCTCCTACGACCGCCTGATCCTCGGCTCGCCGAACGTCGACTACTACGCGTCGTTCGACAACGAGAAGGTCGGCGAGCTCCAGGGCACCTACATCGTCGAGAAGCTCGGCCTGAAGGACGGCTCCAAGAAGGGCCCCTTCAACATCGAGCTGTTCGCCGGCTCCAACGACGACAACAACACCCGCTACTTCTTCCAGGGCGCGATGAACGTCCTGCAGCCCTACATCAACAAGAAGCAGCTCGTCGTCCGCTCCGGCCAGACCAAGCTCAACCAGGTCACCACCCTGCGCTGGGACGGCGGCACCGCCCAGAAGCGCATGGACGACATCCTGACCTCGGCCTACAAGCGCGAGCGGGTCGACGCGGTCCTCTCCCCCTACGACGGCATCTCCATCGGCATCCTCTCGGCGCTGAAGTCGGACGACTACGGCTCCAAGAGCAAGCCGCTGCCGATCGTCACCGGCCAGGACGCCGAGCTCGCCTCGGTGAAGTCGATCATCGCCAACCAGCAGTCGATGACCGTCTACAAGGACACCCGTCAGCTCGCCAAGGTCGCCTCGAACATGGTCGACGCGCTGCTGAACGACAAGAAGCCCGAGGTCAACGACACCAAGACCTACGACAACGGGTCCAAGGTCGTCCCGGCCTACCTGCTGGAGCCGGTCGCCGTCGACAAGACCAACTACCAGAAGGAAGTCGTGGACTCCGGCTACATCAAGGCAAGCGACCTCTAAAAACCGCCGGCACACTCTGATTGGAAGGCACGACCATGGCGGGACCCGTCCTGGAAATGCGCTCGATCGTCAAGACCTTTCCCGGCGTCAAAGCGCTGTCGGACGTCACGCTGACCGTCCAGCAGGGCGAGGTCCACGCCATCTGCGGGGAGAACGGCGCCGGTAAGTCGACCCTGATGAAGGTCCTCTCCGGCGTCCACCCGCACGGCACCTACGAGGGGGACATCCTCTTCGAGGGCGAGGTCTGCGAGTTCAAGGACATCCGGGCGAGCGAGCAGCGCGGCATCGTCATCATCCACCAGGAACTGGCGCTGTCGCCGTACCTCTCCCTCGCGGAGAACATCTTCCTCGGCAACGAGCACGCCAAGGGCGGGTTCATCGACTGGAGGGAGACGCTGCGGCACGCCTCCGAGCTGCTGCGGCGGGTCGGGCTCAGCGACCACCCCGACACCCGCGTCGCCGACATCGGCGTGGGCAAGCAGCAGCTCGTGGAGATCGCGAAGGCCCTGTCGAAGAAGGTGAAGCTGCTCATCCTGGATGAGCCGACCGCGGCCCTGAACGACGAGGACAGCGACAAACTCCTGGATCTCATCCTGGAGTTGAAGAAGCAGGGCATCACCTCGATCATCATCTCCCACAAGCTCAACGAGATCCGCAAGGTCGCCGACTCGGTGACGATCCTCCGCGACGGCCAGACCATCGAGACCCTCGATGTGAAGGCCCCGGAGACCACCGAGGACCGGATCATCAGCGGCATGGTCGGCCGCGACCTGGAGAACCGCTTCCCGGAGCGGTCGCCGCACGAGCCCGAGGAGGGCGTCGCGCCCGCCCTGGAGATCCGGGGCTGGACCGTGTTCCACCCGATCGACCAGCAGCGCAAGGTCGTCGACGACGTGTCCCTGAGGGTGCGGCGCGGCGAGATCGTCGGCATCGCGGGCCTGATGGGCGCCGGCCGCACCGAACTCGCCATGAGCGTCTTCGGGCGGACGTACGGCCGGTACGCGGGCGGCACGGTCCTCAAGGACGGCAAGGAGATCCGTACGAAGTCCGTCCCCGAGGCGGTCAAGCACGGGATCGCGTACGTCACCGAGGACCGCAAGCACTACGGCCTCAACCTCATCGACACCATCAACCGGAACATCTCGCTGACCGCCCTGAACAAGGTCGCCAAGCGCGGTGTGGTCGACGAGCACGAGGAGCGGCAGGTCGCCGAGGGCTTCCGCAAGTCCATGAACATCAAGGCGCCGACCGTCTTCGAGCCGGTGGGGAAGCTGTCCGGCGGCAACCAGCAGAAGGTCGTCCTCAGCAAGTGGATCTTCTCGGGTCCGGACGTGCTGATCCTGGACGAGCCGACGCGCGGGATCGACGTCGGTGCCAAGTACGAGATCTACACGGTCATCGACCAGCTGGCCGCCCAGGGCAAGGCGGTCGTCTTCATCTCCTCCGAGCTGCCCGAACTGCTCGGTATGTGCGACCGCATCTACACGATGGCCGCGGGGCGGCTGACCGGTGAGTTCTCGCGGGCCGAGGCCTCACAGGAATCGCTGATGCGTCAGATGACGAAGGACAAAGAGGTAACCCGATGAGCACGGACGTGACCGCCAAGACGCCGGCCCCCGCGCCGCCCGGCAAGGGTGGGGCGGCCACCGGCGACGGACTTCTGCAACTGGTGATGGACGGCATGCGCCGCAACATGCGGCAGTACGGCATGCTGATCGCGCTGGGCCTGATCGTGGTGCTGTTCGCCGTGTGGACCGACGGCGACCTGCTGCTGCCGCGCAACGTCTCCAACCTGGTCCTGCAGAACAGCTACATCCTGATCCTCGCGATCGGCATGATGCTGGTCATCATCGCGGGCCACATCGACCTGTCGGTCGGCTCGCTGACGGCGTTCGTCGGCTCGATGGCCGCCGTGTTCATGGTCAAACAGGACATTCCCTGGCCGCTCGCCGTGGTGCTCTGCCTGGCCGTGGGCGCGGTCGCGGGTGCCATCCAAGGGTTCTTCATCGCGTACGGCGGCATACCGTCATTCATCGTGACCCTGGCGGGCATGCTGATCTTCCGCGGTCTGACCGAGATCTTCCTGGAGGGCCAGACCCTCGGCCCGTTCCCGGAGGGCCTCCAGAAGGCCGCCAACGGCTTCCTGCCCGAGATCGGCCCGAACACCAACTACCACAACCTCACGCTGCTGCTGGGCTTCGCGATGATCGCCCTGGTGATCTTCCAGGAGGTCCGTGACCGCAAGCGGCAGCAGGAGTTCAACCTGGACGTCCCGCCCGCCAAGCTGTTCCTGCTGAAGCTGGTCGCGATCTCCGCCGCCGTGCTGACGCTGACCATGCTGCTGGCCAGCTACAAGGGCGCCCCGATCGTGCTGCTCATCCTGGGCGTGCTGCTCGTCGGCTTCGGCTACGTGATGCGCAACGCGATCGTCGGCCGCCACATCTACGCGATCGGCGGCAACCTCCCGGCGGCCAAGCTGTCGGGTGTGAAGGACAAGAAGGTCACCTTCCTGGTCTTCCTGAACATGGGCATGCTCGCGGCCCTGGCGGGTCTGGTCTTCGCCGCCCGCTTCAACGCGGCCTCTCCCAAGGCCGGCCTCAACTTCGAGCTGGAGGCGATCGCGGCCTCGTTCATCGGCGGCGCGTCGATGAGCGGCGGTGTCGGCACGGTCCTCGGCGCGATCATCGGTGGCCTGGTCCTGGGCGTGCTGAACAACGGCATGAACCTCGTCGGCATCGGCACCGACTGGCAGCAGGTCATCAAGGGCCTGGTGCTCCTGGCGGCAGTCGGGTTCGACGTGTGGAACAAGCGCAAGGTCGGTTCGTAAGTCGGACCGGGCCCCGCCGGAAGGCGGGGCCCGGTTCTTTCCCACGCAGTTTCTCAATGAAGCGGAGCCGCACATGGAACTGAACAGACGCACGGTCATCGCGGGAGCGGCGGCTGCGGGCTTAGGAGCCACCACGCTCGGCGGCACGGCACACGCCACGGGAGGAAGGAAGCCGGTGAAGACGCTCTTCGGCAAGCTCGCCGACGGCACCAAGATATACAGCTGGTCGCTGGAGAACGGCGGCACCCGCCTGAAGGTGCTCTCCTACGGCGGCATCGTCCAGTCCCTGGAGATCCCCGACCGCCGCGGCCGCTACGCCAACGTCTCCGCGGGCTTCGACAACATCGAGGACTACGTCGCCGAGAGCCCGTACTTCGGCGCGCTGATCGGCCGCTACGGCAACCGCATCGGCCAGGGCAAGTTCACCCTCGACGGCAAGAACTACCAGCTCTCCGTCAACGACGGCGAGCAGAGCCTGCACGGCGGCGCCAAGGGCTTCGACAAGCGCGTGTGGGACATCGAGCCGTTCACCAAGGGCTCCGACGTCGGCCTGCACCTGTACTACACGAGCGTCGACGGCGAGATGGGCTACCCGGGCACGCTCAAGACGAAGGTGACGTACACCCTCACCAAGCACGGCGACTGGCGCGTCGACTACGAGGCCACCACGGACAAGGCCACCGTCGTCAACCTCACCAGCCACGTCTACTTCAACCTGGCCGGCGAGGGCAGCGGCACGATCGAGGACCACGAGCTGCAGATCGCGGCCTCCCGCTACACGCCCACCGACTCGGGCCTGATCCCCACGGGCGAGCTGGCCAAGGTCGCGGGCACCCCCTTCGACTTCCGCAAGGCCAAGCCGATCGGCCGGGACATCCGCGTCTCCCACCCGCAGCTGGTGACCGCCAAGGGCTTCGACCACAACTGGGTCCTCGACAAGGGCATCACCGCCCGGCCCGAGCACATCGCCACCCTGCGCGACCCGGCCTCCGGCCGCACGATGAAGATCGCCACGAACGAGCCGGGCCTGCAGTTCTACTCCGGCAACTTCCTCGACGGCACGCTGACCGGCCCGTCCGGCCGCACCTACCGGCAGGGCGACGCGCTCTGCCTGGAGACGCAGCACTTCCCGGACTCGCCGAACAAGCCGTCGTTCCCGTCGACCGTGCTGCGACCCGGGCAGACGTACCGCACGACGACGGTCCACACGTTCGGCTGCTGACCGACTGCTGACCGTCTTCACAGGTGGCGCACAATTTTCTGAGGCAAGCCTCAGTGGTTGAACACCGCCACCGCAGCCTCCGTATGTAAGGACGGCCCGCGCTCCCCCGCGCGGGCCGTCCTTAAACGTCGGGTCCGGCCGTCCCCAACGGACCCGCCTTATACGGAGGTTCCATGGCCGACAACGTCACGTCGCTGTTCCGCAGCACCGCGGCGCACAGCCCGTCGATGGCGGCGTTGACACGTGAGGGCGGCGACGGCGCGGGGCCGGTGGACTTCTGCATCCCCTGCAACCCGTACTTCCCCACCCCGGCCATGTTCGACGACATGTCGGCCAGACTGCGCGACATCATCACGTACTACCCGAGCAGCGCCGACACCATCACGGCCGAGCTGTGCAGCCTGCTCCAGCTGCCGCCGCAGTGCGTGGCGATGGGCAACGGCTCCACCGAGCTCATCACCTGGATCGACCACCTGCTCGTCCGCGAGTCCCTCGCCGTCCCCGTCCCCACCTTCGGCCGCTGGACCGACCAGCCCATGGAGACCGGCAAGCGGGTCGACATGTTCCCGCTCCAGGAGTCCAGCGGCTTCGCCCTCGACCTCGCGCAGTACGCCGAGTTCATCCGCGCCCGGGGCACGCGCGTCGCCGTCATCTGCAACCCCAACAACCCCGACGGCGGCTTCCTGCACAAGCACGCCATCGTCCAGTTCATGGACGCGATGGCCGACCTCGACCTGGTCGTCATCGACGAGTCGTTCCTGGAGTTCGCGGACGCCGAGGCCGAACCGTCCGTCGTCCAGGAGGCGATGCTGCGGCCCAACGTCATCGTGCTGCGCAGCCTCGGCAAGAACTTCGGCCTGCACGGCATCCGCTTCGGCTACCTGGTCGCCAACCCGGCGCTCGCGGGGCGGGTGAGGTCGATGCTCCCCAAGTGGAACCTCAACTCCTTCGCGGAACACGTGGTGTTCATGCTCAAGGAGCACGGCTCCGAGTACGCGCAGAGCCTGACGCAGGTGCGCCGGGACCGCCTCGACATGGCCAGCCAGCTCTCCTCCCTGCCCGGGCTGACGGTCTACCCCTCGCAGGGCAACTTCCTCTTCGTGCGCCTCCCCGTGGGCGCCGAGGGCACCGTGGTCCGGGACCGGATGCTCACCGAGCACCGGATCCTGGTCCGCGAGTGCGGCAACAAGATCGGTTCGTCCAGCCGCTTCCTGCGTCTCGTGGTGCGCCCCCAGGTGGACGTGCGTCGCCTGGTGTCCGGCCTGGAACAGGTGCTCTACGGGACGTCCAGGAGGGGAGCCGCCGTACCCGAGCTGGGCAACGGGACCAGCTACAGCTCGGGTACGGCGGCGGTGGACCGCCTGGTGAGCGAGACGAACGGAGCCGGGATGCGGGGGCTCGCGGCGCAAGCCGCCGGTGCCGGTGCCGGTGGCCCGCGGCCTGCCGCCGCGCCCGCCCCCGCCCCGGCCCCCGCCGCCGTCGGCACCGGCATGCCGCTCCCCGCCGCCGCGTCCGCCGTGCCGGCGGGCCCGGGCGGTGGGATGCCGATGCCGGCGGCCCCCCAGCCCGTTCCCCAGCAGATCCCGCAGCCCATGCCGGCACCGGCCCCGCCGTTGGCTCCGGCGGCCCAGGCCCCGGCCCAGCCGCTCGCTCCGGCGCAGCCGCTCACTCCGGCGCAACCGTTGGCTCCGGCACAGCCGTTCATGCCGGCGCAGCCGCTTGCCCCGGCAGCCCAGGCCCCTGCTCCGGCGCCGATGCCCTCACCGATGCCGACGCCTATGGCCACGGGGCCCACGCCGCCGGGTGTTCCCGCCCGTGGCGGGCTCACGGCCGCCCAGGTCAGGGGGACGAACGGGCTTTCACCGGCACCGGCCACGGGGTGGCCCGCCGCGCAGAGCTGGCCCAACGCGGCGGGGATGGGGCAAGCGGGGTAGTCCGGCAGACGGGGGCGCGGGGTGCGTGGGCTGGTCGCGCCCACGCGGTGGAGCCGCACATCGAACACAGCTCCGCGCCCCCGAGAGGCTCGGCCGCACTAAACCGGGTTCAGCCTCCACTGCTGGCAGTTGTTGTTGAGCCAGGACCACTGGCGCACGTCCGCGCTGTCGGCTGTCGCGCAGCTCGCCACGTCGGCCACCTTGCCGGTGGCCTTGTTGACGATGCGGACGTGGCCTCCGTCCGTGGCGACGAACTGGAAGCGCTGGCAGGTGTTGTCCAGCCAGGACCACTGGCGCAGGTCGGCGCCGTCTGCGGAGGAGCAGTCGGCGGTGTCGAGGACCTTGCCGGTGGCGACGTTCACCATGCGGTGGGTGTCGTCGCCGAGGTCCTGCAGGCGCCAGCGCTGGTTGGTGCCGCCGTTGCAGGTGTACTGCTGGACGTTGGCACCGTCGGCCGTCGAACCGCCCGCCACCTCAAGGCACTTGCCGCTGTTGCGGTTGGTGACGGTGTAGGTCGTCGAGGCGGAGGCCGGCTCGCCGGAGGGCCCGGCGAGGGAGGCACCCAGCCGCACCGGCGTCCCGAAGTTCGGCGTGCCGTCGGAGTTCCAGGTGAACTTCTGGGCGCGGGTCGTACGGCCGTTGTCGCAGCCGTCGGACGCGGAGTCGTTGGCGTGGTAGACGATCCAGTTCTCGCGGCCGTCGGGTGAGGTGAAGAAGCCGTTGTGCCCGGGTCCGTACACGCCGTTGGCGTCACTGCGCTGGAAGACGGGCGTGGACTTCTTCGTCCAGGAGGACGCGGACAGCGGGTTGGAGCCGGTGAGTTCCAGTTGCCCGAGTTTGTAGTCGGGCGTCCAGCAGCCGCTCGCCGAGTAGATCAGGAAGGTCCGGCCGCCGCGTTGCAGCACCTCGGCGCCCTCGTTGACGGTGCCGCCCTGCCGTTCCCAGGCGTGCGTCGGCGTGGAGATCGTCGAGTACGCGCCGCTGACGGTGTACGGGTTCGACATCGGCGCGATGACGACGTTCTGGGTCCCGCCCGTGTTGGCGCTGCCCAGCATGTACAGCTTGCCGCCGACGTTCAGCACGCTCGGGTCCAGCATCCACGCGCTGTTGAGCTGCCCCTTGTAGGTGTACGGCCCCATGGGGTCCGAGCCCGCGCTCTCCAGCACATGACTGCGCTGGGTGGGGTTGTAGTCGGACACGTTCTGCCCGGCGACGTAGTACAGGTACCAGCGGCCGTTGAGGAAGTGCAGCTCGGGCGCCCAGATGTTGCAGCACCGGGAGGCGGCGTCGCCCTTCCACACCTGGACGCTGGGCGCGGCGGAGAGCCCGGCGAGGGTGGCGGACTTGCGGATGGTGATGACGTCGGTCCAGCTCGTCGTCACCAGGTAGTAGTTGCCGTCGTGGTACGAGATCCAGGGGTCGGCTCCCTTGACGGACTTGACCGGGTTGGAGAAGGAGGCGGCGCTCGCGGAGGGCTGGCCGAGGCCGATCGCGAGCAGCAGGGCCGCCAGCAGGGTCAGTAGGCGACGGGCCATCCGCTGCTCCAGTTCAGAAGGTTGACGCCGAGCTTGGGGGTGCCGTTGGCGTTGCCGTCGTAGTAGTGGTAGACGATCAGGTCTCCGTCGGAGTCCTTGGTGATCGACTGCCCGCCCGGGCCGATGACGTTGCCGTGCGACTCGAGCACGGGAGTGCCGCCGTTCTTCATCAGGTCGACACCGTTCTTGTCGCGGTACGGCCCGGTGATGCTGGAGGCGCGCCCGACCTTGACCTTGTACGTCGAGCTCGTGCCGCTGCAGCAGGTGTCGTACGAGGCGAAGAGGTAGTAGTACCCGTTCCGCTTCACGATGAAGGGCGCCTCGACGGCTTTGGTCCCGGTCGGCCGGGAGGCGAGCGAGTAGCGCGTGGTGTTGCCGGCGAGCTGCTTCCCGGTGGACGGGTTGATCTGGATCATCTTGATCCCGGTCCACCAACTGCCGAACGACAGCCACCACTTGCCGTCGTCGTCCACGAAGAGGTTCGGGTCGATGGCGTTGAAGTCGCTGGAGGAGTTCGACGTGTAGACGGTGCCCTGGTCGGCCCAGCTGCCCGGCTGGCCGGTGCTGGAGGTGGCCAGCCCGATGGCGGAGGTGTTCGAGCCGAACTTCGAGACGGAGTAGTACATCAGGTACTTGGCGCCGTGGTACGAGATGTCCGGCGCCCAGGCCTCCGGCACGGACGAGTAGTTCCGCCACCAGCTCGGCCGGCTGGAGAAGGCGTCACCGCCGTTCCGGAAGGCCGTGCGGTCGCTGGACGCCTTGCTGGCGATGCCGCCGCCGGTGGCGTAGAGCAGGTACTGGCCGGACGAGGTGCGGATCATCGACGGGTCGTGGGTGACGACGTCACCGGTGACGCGGCCGGGGTTCGGATACGCCGACGCCGTACTCGGGATCAGGGCGAGCAGGGCGGCGGTGGGGAGGGCGAGCAGGGCGGTGCGTTTGCGGGGGGTCGAGCGGCTCATGCGGAGTCCTCCTTGCGGTGGGGGTGACAGTGCTGGTCGAGGTCTTCGAGATGACCGAAATACCGAACAGTGCACGCAAGTTCGAACGGAACCTAGAATCGAACCACTTGCGCGTCAACGGTCCGCGCAGCAACAACCCGAATGCGGCCCGCCCGACCCATCACCGGCCGGGACGGCTGCCGCGCCTACAACACGCGCAATGCCTGGCCGGAATCGCGCTCTCGTCTGGCCAGCGCATGCAGCACGGCCTGATCGCCGTGCCGGTCGCGGGCTGCCGCGACCAGCACGTCGACCGCGATGGCGAGTGCGGCTTCGGGGGCCTGGCAACGAACACCCACGCTCAAAGCCAAGTCGTCCAGATGGACCGCCAGTTCGACACACCGGGTCTGGAGGTAGCCGTCGAGCAGCATCTCCTCTCCTGGCCGGTGGAGGACGGCGACCCGCCGATCGGCCGGCTCCTCGTCCAGCCGCCGCGCCAGTCGCCGCCACGCAGCCTGCGCCTGCTCAGCCACGATGGCGGGACCGGCTGAGGCCGTCTCCTCGCTCCGCGCCCGCACGCCGACGTTGAGCGCGGAGTCGGGCACGGACGTGCCGACGAGCCTGGCGTAGTAGCGCACCGGGGACACCGGTTCCGCGCCGGCCACCTCACCGTCGAGGAACCACTCGACCTGCAGAACACTGCGCGCAAGGTGACCGGCCAGTCCGCCCACCGACATCCCCGGCAGCACGGACTCGTCCTCCCAGCAGCGCGCCACCTCTTCCGTCGCCAGCAGCCGCACACCCCGTTCGGCAGCCAGTAGGTACGCCTGCCGTATCTCCGTAGTCATGCCGGACATCTTGCCCGCACGAAGATCACAGCGGACAGGGGCGTCCGTATGTTGAACAGGAAGATCACTATGTGGACTGTCGCTCCGTAAGCCGGTCCCGCTCGTCACCGCCGTCCGCCGAACTCCCAGGCGTGCACCTCGATGTCGGCATACCGCCCCGGCGTGAGGACACGGCGCGCCGTCTCCGCGTCCGGGGCCCGGACCAGCGCCGCCGTGCCCAGCCAGGCGGAGCCGTCGTCGGACAGCAGGGGGCCGTAGGCGATCAGGTCGTTCGAGTCGGGTGGCGTGTCCAGGTCGGCCGTCGCCGGGGCCGGGCCCAGTCCGAGTCCGAGTACGAGGTGGCGGTTGCCGGTCGTCGGGCCGCCGGGGAAGTCCCACATGGTGCGGCCCAGGAGGTTGCGCCAGCGGCGCAGCAGGACGTCCCGGTACGCGCCGGCCTGGTAGTTGGGCTCGTCGAAGGCGAAGGCACGGGCGGTGGCGGGGTCCGGCAGGTCGAGGATGTGGACGCTGCCGGTGAGGGTTTCTCCGTCATCGGCGAAGGTCGGGCCACGGGCGATCATCTCGGTCGCGTACCGGTCCATGTAGGACCAGTGTTTTTCCAGTAGTTCGTGACGCAGTGGCAGCGAGCCGGGGCGATCGCGGTGGTAACAGAAGTACTCCATGGACGCAGACCCTTCCCCAAGGCCGGCAGCGGCTCAAGCCGCTTTCGCAGCGGGTGCCGGCGTAAAGTCGGTCCGGTAGCGGCGCCGGTTCGATTCGGGGGGATCATGACGGCAGTTGACGCACCACCCATCGTCTTCGTGCACGGGACGCGGTTCAGCGCGGGACAGTGGAGCCCGCAGCTCGCCGCGCTGCGGGACGAGTTCCCCGTGTCCGCCGTCGATCTGCCAGGGCATGGTTCCCGTTCCGCCGAGGCCTGGAGCCTGAAGGCGGCCGTGGAGGTCGTCTCCGATGCCGTGGAGTCGCTCGGGTGCGGGCCGGCCCTGGTCGTGGGGCACTCGCTCGGGGGTTACGCCTCGCTGGAGTTCGCGCGGGTTCGCCCGGAGCGGTTGCGCGGGCTGGTGCTCGCGGGGGCCAGTGCCTCGACTCGTGGGGCGTGGGCGGTGCCGTACCGGTGGGCCGCCGGGCTCGTGCCGCGGCTGCCCGCGGATCGGCTGGCCGGGTGGAACGACTGGTTGCTGCGCAGGATGTATCCGGCCGAGGTCGTCGAGGCCACCATCCGGTCGGGGTACGCCTTCCACACCCTGCCCGCCGCCTGGGACGAGGTGCTGGGGCGTTTCGACGCGGACGCGATGCGTCATGTGAAGGCTCCGGTGCTCATCCTGAACGGCGAGAAGGACAGCGTCTTCCGGTCCGGCGAGGCGGAGTTCGCCCGGGCGCATCCGCGGGCCCGCGTCGAGCTGATCCCGAGAGCCGGGCATCTCGCGAACTTCGACGATCCGGTTGCCTTCAGCGAAGCCGTTCGCCGCTTCGCCCAACATCTGAGCAACAGCGGCTGAGCGACAGCACATCAACCCGTCCTAGGCGGCCCATCCGGCCCAGCAACCCGGTGGGCCGTCCCTCATCCCGTCAGGACTTCGGGCACTCCTTCCACGCCAGGTGTTACACCGTGCTGATGTCCCCGTCCGTCCGTCGAGTCCATCGTCTTGACTTCTCCCCCCTCCTGAAGGAGGGGGATTCTCACGGCTCGCGCTGTGAGGGTTTCTGCTTCGTCGCCGACTGCCCGCCCGGAGTGCTCCGTTGAGGTCTTACACCGGCTCCACAGACTGTCACCGCCAGCCCGGCGGCCAGAAGGTTTTTCGCCGCGTTCACGTCCCGGTCGTGGGTCGTGCCACAGCTGTCGCACGTCCAGGTACGGACGTGTAGCGGCATCTTGTCCTGCAAGGCACCGCACTGGGAGCACAGCCTGGACGAGGGGAAGAAGCGGTCCACCGCGATCACTTCCCGCCCGTACCAGGCGGCCTTGTACTCCAGAAGGCTCCGGAACTCGGCCCAGGCGGCATCAGAGATGGCGCGGGCCAGACTCCGGTTCCTGACCATGGTGCGCACGGTCAGGTCCTCGATCACGAGCGTTTGGTTTTCACGCACGAGTCGGGTGGTCAGCTTGTGCAGGTGGTCACGGCGCCGGTCGACGATCCTCGCGTGGACCCTCGCGACCTTCCTGCGGGCCTTGGCTCGGTTGTTCGACCCCCTGGCCTTGCGGGACAGTTCCCGCTGAGCCTTCGCCAGGCGGGCGCGGTCGCGGCGCTCGTGCCGGAGATTGGCGACCTTCTCCCCGGTAGAGAGGGTCAGCAGATGGTCCAGGCCGACATCCACACCGATGGCCGTATCGGCGGCCGGGAGCGGCTTGACGCCGGGGTCGTCACACAGCATGGAGACGAACCAGCGTCCGGCCGCGTCCTGGGAGACGGTCACCGTGGACGGCGTCGCCCCCTGCGGGAGCGGACGCGACCACACGATGTCCAGTGGTTCCGTCATCTTCGCCAGGGTCAGCTTCCCGTCACGGAAGCGGAAACCGGACGTGGTGTACTCGGCGGACCTGCGCGACTTCTTCCGCGACTTGAAGCGCGGATACTTCGCCCGCTTGCCGAAGAAGTTCGTGAACGCTGTCTGCAGATGCCGCAGACATTGCTGCAACGGCACCGACGACACGTCGTTAAGGAAGGCCAGCTCCTCGGTCTTCTTCCACGCCGTCAGCATGGCCGAGGTCTGGTTGTAGTTCACCCGCTCCTGGCGCGCCCACGCCTCGGTGCGGGCCGCGAGCGCCATGTTGTAGACCTTGCGCACACATCCGAACGTGCGCGACAGCTCAACCGCCTGCGCATCGGTCGGATAGAAGCGGTACTTGAACGCCCGCTTCACGCACATCGTGGACACGCTCACAAACTAGTGTTCCTGCAAGTGAAGATCAAACCTGCGGGTCAGAGCACCGCGATCAGCCCTGGCGGCGAATCACAGCTCCCTGCCTTGCCCCGCAGGAGTCCGATTCCTCCCCCGCACGAAGGCAGGACTCTCCTCGGCGGCAACGGATGAAACTGACCTTGTCGGCCGACTGCGTACCGGCGTTGACCCGGAGTTCGGTGTTGATGTTGAAGTTGCGCTGGACTCCGCAGGGTGCGTAGACCAGCTGGGCCCAGTCCGTCTCGTCGGTGGCCTGCCAGTTGTCGTAGGGGCCGCTGAAGGGGTGGTTCCTGGACACCGTGCTCGGCGAGCCCTGGAAGTAGTACGAGGCTCGCTGGGTGGCGCTCGCGCCGCGCTGGAGTGAGGCGAAGCCGCGGTAGTCGGCGCCGGCGATGGCGTACGTGAAGCCCTGGGGCACGTGAACGATCAGGCTGAGCTGGCAGTTTCTGCGGAACGCGGTCGGGTCGGAGCCTCCGCCGGCCTGGGCGAGGTAGTCGCTGTAGGTGACCGTGAACGCCGTGTTGTCCTCGGAGACGGCGACCGCTGCCGTGCCTTGCGGACAGCCGGAGCCGTTCACCGTGGCGACCTTGATGACGATCTTGTCCGGGGGCGGGTCGACGAACCCGGAGGACGGGGATGGTGCGGGGAGTGCGCTGGTGAGGAGCGCGGCGATCGCGCCGCTCAGAAGCAGGCCACCGGCCATGGTTCTCCCATCCGTTCGTGGGGGGTGGATCACGAAGTGAGCATGAGCATGTCAAGACGACACCTCACGCACGCCCGGCCTGTAACCCTTGCATGAAGAAGATGTGAAGACCGGGAGCGGTCGCATCGTACGCAGGGCGGCAGGGGTCGGCCAGGGCGGTCTCCGGCCATTCACAGTGGCGGGATCACACCAGGGGAAGGGGCCGCGGAGCCCGTCCACGCGGGCCCCGTCGGCGCCAGCAGCACCGGCGGGCGCATAAGGTGCGTTAGCAGTGCGTCAGACCAGGACACCCCGAGGACGCGATGAGCATCACCCACCCGCTCCCCCGCGGACGCGGCCCGTCACGGGTTCTCCCAGGCCGCCGGTTCCGCCGCCAGCCGCTCCACCGGCTCGGGCAGCGCACCGGCCGCGAGGTCGGCGATCGTCACGCCCTCCAGGATCCTGCGCACATTGGCCCGCAGGGCGATCCACAGCGGCAGCAGCGGCTCGGCCGTGCCGGTGTAGGCGAGGCCGGTCGGGCGCTCGCCGCGTACCGAGACGATCGGTCCGTCCACGGCCCGGATCACGTCCGCGACCGTGATCTCCGCGGCCTCCCGGGCCAGCCGGTAGCCGCCGCCCCCGCCGCGCCGGCTGTCGACGACACCGCTCCGCCGCAGATCGCCGAGGATCCCTTCCAGGAACTTGTGGGGGATGTCCTGCGCGGTGGCGACGGCCTCCGCCTTGACCGGCCCCTCGCCCTGCCGGACGGCCAGTTCCACGACCGCTCGTACCGCGTAGTCCGCACGTGCCGAGATCCTCATACGACCATTGTCACGGTCGGCCCGTAAACAATGACGCACCAGCACCACGTACGGCACGGCAGCACAACAGGAGGCGCTCCCTTGGAGCTCAGCAGGCGTACCTTCCACGCTCTCGCCGGCACGGCCGCGCTCGGCTTCACGCTGACCGGCAGCGGGTCGCCGACCTCCGCCGACACGGCGCGGAGCGTGCCCACGGGCCCACCGCCACCCGTGCCGAGCGCGGACGGCCGGCGGCACGAGGTCGGCTTCGACCGGTACTCGCTGCTGGTCGACGGCCGCCGCCTGGTGCTCTGGTCGGGTGAGATGCACCCCTTCCGGCTGCCGAGCCCGTCCCTGTGGCGGGACATGCTGGAGAAGATGCGCGCTCATGGCTACAACGCCGTCAGCGTGTACGTCGCCTGGAACTACCACTCCCCCGCCCCGGGCCGGTACGACTTCACCGGTGTGCGGGACCTGGACCTGTTCCTGCGGATGGCGGCCGAGACCGGTCTGTACGTGATCCTGCGGCCCGGCCCGTACATCAACGCGGAGGTCGACGCCGGTGGCTTCCCCGGCTGGCTGACCGCGACCGAGGGCACGGCCCGGACCTCCGACCCGACGTATCTGCGGTACGTCGACGAGTGGCTGTCCGCCGTCAACGCCATCGTCGCGAAGCGCCTGTTCACCCGGGGGACGGGCACGGTCCTGCTGTACCAGATCGAGAACGAGTACGACGCCCACGTCGGCGAACCGACCGGGCGCGCCTACATGTCGTACCTGTACGAGAAGGTCCGCGCCGACGGCATCGACGTGCCGCTGTTCCACAACGACAAGGGGCGCGACGGGGCTTGGGCCCCGGGTTCCTTCGGCACCGGCGGGGAGAAGGGGCGCTGGCTTTACGGGTTCGACGGGTATCCGGAGCCGGACGAGGTGCCGCCCGACTGGGGGCGCTTCGGGCCCGGCGGGGCGAAGGGCGGGGCCACGGCCAGTCCGAGGACCCCCGGGTTCGTGCCCGAGTTCGGCGGGGGGTGGTTCGACCCGTGGGGCGGGTCCTGGTTCGACGGGAAGGGGTACGCCGAGTCGCGCCGGACCCGGGACGCGGCGTACGAGCGGCGCTTCTACCTCACCAACCTCGCCAACGGCATCACGCTGCACAACGTCTACATGACGTACGGCGGCACCTCCTGGGGCTGGCTGCCCGCGCCGGTCGTCTACACCTCGTACGACTACGGCGCGGCCTTCGACGAGGCCCGCAACGCCACCCCGAAGCTCCCCGCGATGCACCAGATCGGGCAGTTGCTGCGCCACGTGCCGGACCTCGCCAAGCTGAACCGGGCGAAGGCCGTACGGGCCGCCGACGAGCGGATCAAGGTCTACCACCTGGTCAATCCCGACACCGGCGCCCACTTCTACGTCCTGCGCAACGACTCCGAGGAGGCGGTCACCTCGACGCTGCCGGACGCCGGGATCGACCTGCCGGTCACGGTCCCGGCGCGGGACGCCAAGCTGATCACCGCCGGGCTGAGAATCGGGAGGCGGACGCTGGTGCACGCCACCGTGCAGCCGATGCTGACCCTGACCGCCGGGCGGCAGGACATCGCCGTGTTCGCGGGCCGGCGGGGCGATCTGGCGCAGGTCGTGCTGGACAGCCCGGACGAGCCGACGCCCATGCGGCTGGACCCGGAACCCGCGTGGGCCTACAACCTCGGCAAGCTGTACGTCACCGCTCCGCTCGGCGTCAGCGAGCTGAGCCGGGTGCGGATCGAGAGCGACGGCGTGGACACGCCGATGCTGCTGCTGTTCGCCGACGACGCGACGGCCCTGCGCCTGTGGCCGTACGAGACGCCGTCCGGCCCGCTCCTCGTCTACGGCCCGGCCCTGCTGCGGTCGGCCGAGCTGCGCGGCTCCACCGTCCACCTCACCGGGGACACCACCGCGGTGACCGGCCTGGAGGTGTGGGGGCCGCGCGGGATCACCCATGTCACGTGGAACGGGCGCCCGGTGCCCACCCGGATCAGCGGCACCGGCAGCCTGCTGGCACTCCGCCCGCTCGCCGGCGTGACCCGGCCGGCCCTCCCCGCCCTCGACGGCTGGCGGCGGCGGACCGAGAACCCGGAGGCCGAGTCCGGCTTCGACGACTCCGGCTGGACGGCGGCCGACAAGAAGACGTCGTTCAGCACGACGCCCGTGCCCGACGGGCAGCCCGTCCTGTTCGCCGACGACTACGGCTTCCACTACGGCGACGTCTGGTACCGGGGCGAGTGGACCGACGCGGACGGCATCGAGTCCGTCTCCCTCGCCTACAGCACGGGCACGCAGGGCCTGCTGATGGCCTGGCTGGACGGCGAGCCGCTGGGCACGCACCGGATGCCGGTGCCGGACAAGGACCGGGCGCGGCAGGGGACGTGGACGGCCAAGGCCACCTTCGGCCTGCCGGAGGGACTGCGGAAGAAGTTCCGTGAGGACCGCGAGAGTCGCGGGAGCGGTGAGCGGCACGTCCTGTCCGTGCTCGTCCGGCGGATGCAGCACGACATGGACGGCAAGGCGCTCGACACCCACAAGGCCGCGCGCGGACTGACCGCCGTGACCTTCGAGGGCGCCTCCCCCGAGGTGACCTGGCGGATCCAGGGCGCGTCGACGCCCGACCCGGTGCGCGGGCCGATGAACAACGGCGGGCTGTACGGGGAGCGCGAGGGCTGGCATCTGCCCGAGTACGACGACAAGGACTGGAAGGACACCGAGCTTCCCCGGGCCGACCGGCGGCAGGGCGTCACCTGGTACCGGACGGACTTCCGGCTGGACGTCGACCCGGGGGTCGACGCCTCCGTCGGGCTCGTCCTGGACGACGACCCGGAGCGGGCCTACCGCGTCCAGATCTTCCTCAACGGCTGGAACATGGGCCAGTACATCAACGACGTAGGGCCGCAGCACACTTTCGTGCTGCCGAACGGGATCCTGCGCACACGTGGTGCCAACACACTGGCGTTGGCGGTGCTGTCGGACGGGACCACACCGTCGGGCCCGGGGGATGTGCGGCTGACACTGTTGGGCGCAGCGGCCGGAGGGGTGCCCGTCAAGGCGGTGTGACCGGACAGCCGGACAGTCGATGTGACCTGATCGAGCCGTCCCCGTGCATTGCCTTCTCCGGCAGGCTGGGCCACCGTGTTGGCCTTCAGGGCTGCCGACAGGGAGGGGAACCTCGTGCGAAGACGGCGTTTCATCGGTGGGTTAGGCGGAATGGTCGGGGCCGGGCTCGGGCTGGCCTCGATGCGGGGCGGAACGGCCTGGGCGGCTCCCGGTCTCCTGAGTGAGGCCCGCGAGTGGCAGGCCGTCCCCGCCCCGGGGGCCGCCCCGGCCGCGCAGTTGCTCGACGTGGCGGCCGCGGGTCCGAACCTCGCCTGGGCCGTGGGCGAGGAGGGCCGCAGCGGCAGTGTCCGGGGGACGGCGCTGACCCTCGTCTGGGACGGCACCGCCTGGCAGCGCACCGGCTCCGGCTTCGGCGGCTATCTGGGCTCCGTCGCCGCCGCGTCCGACGGCCGCGCCTGGGCCGTCGGCACCGACACCTCCGGCACCGCCCGGCTGCTCGCCTGGGACGGACTGACGTGGCGGGAGGCCGACTTCCCCGGGCGCGGGGCGACCGGCACATCCCTCGCCGCCGTCACGACCGGCCCCGAGGGCCACGTCTGGGTCTCCGGCCGGACCAGCGACGGCTCGGTGCTGCTGCACGGCCACCGGGACAAGTGGACCTGGCTGGAGGCACCCCCGGCCACGACCACCACCCCGCCCTACGGCATCCACCGCGCGCCCTGCGGCGACGTCTGGGTCTACGGTAGCGAGCTCGTCGCCCGCTGGGACGGAGCGGCCTGGACCATGCTGCCGGCGCCCGGCGGGATCCGTGCCGGCTTCACCGGGCTGCTCCCGGTCGCCCGCGACGACATCTGGATGACCGGCTACGACTACGGCGTCGGCGGCCCGCCCGGCAAACCCCCCGGCGTCCGGCTGCTGCACGGGGACGGCACCGGCTGGGAGTACGTCAAGGCACCGTTCGGCGTGGGAGTACTGACCGGCATCGTGGGCGACGCCCAGGGGCGTCCCGACCGTATCTCCGGGTGGGACTTCTGGGACCAGACCCGGGCCCACTACCTGCGCTGGGACGGCACGGCGTGGGTGAGCGAGCGGGGGCCGGTGGCCACGACCCCCGTCGTCATCAACGCCCTGGCGACGGTTCCGGGCGCGGACGGCTACTGGGCGGTCGGCACGACGTCGCCCCCGCCGTCCTCGACCGCCCAGCCGCGCATCGAACGCTGACCGGTCCGCACGACCGTCACGCCAGCCGGATCACGTTCCAGGACAGCGGCTCCAGGACGGCGCTCAGCGTGCCGTCCTGGAGAGCCGTGCCGTCGACCGTGTGCGGGGCCACCCGCTCGGGGTCGTCGAGAGTGTTGCGGGCGTCCGGGTCGGCATCGGCGAGGGCACTGTGCTCGACGACCGACGACAGGTCGAGCCCGTTCAGGGCGACCTCCAGCGGCAGCGACTCGGTGCGGCTGCGGTTCACCGCGAAGACCGTGACCGTCCCGTCCTCGGCGCGTACGGCGGTGGCGTGCAGCAGGTCGGTCTCACCGAACTTCTTCGTCTCGTACGTCGGCGAGTCCACGCGGACGTCGAGGACCTGGCCGCGGCCGTACCGGGCGGCCTGGGCGAAGGGGAAGAACGTCGTCTGCCGCCAGGCCGGGCCGCCCGGCTCGGTCATGATCGGCGCGATGACGTTGACGAGCTGGGCGAGGCAGGCGACCGTGACGCGGTCGGCGTGCCGGAGCAGGGCGATGAGGAGCGAGCCGAAGACGACGGCGTCGGTGACGCTGTAGTTGTCCTCCAGGAGGCGGGGGGCCTCGGGCCAGTCGTCCTGCTCGAAGGTCTTCGCGTGGGCCTCCCACTCGGGCAGGTACCAGACGTTCCACTCGTCGAAGGAGAGGTTGATCCGCTTCTTCGACTTGAGCTTCGCCCCCACGTGGTCGGCGGTCGCGACGACGTTGTCGATGAAGGACTCCATGTCGACGGCGGAGGCCAGGAAGGAGTCGATGTCACCGTTCTCGGGCCAGTAGTAGGCGTGCAGCGAGATGTAGTCGACGAGGTCGTACGTCTCCTGAAGGACGGTCGCCTCCCACTCGGCGAACGTGGGCATGGACTGGCTGGAGGAACCGCAGGCGACGAGTTCCACGCCGGGGTCCATCTGGCGCATGGCCCGGGCCGTCTCGGCGGCGACCCGGCCGTACTCCTCGGCGGTCTTGTGGCCGGTCTGCCAGGGGCCGTCCATCTCGTTGCCCAGGCACCACAGTCTGATGCCGAAGGGGTCCTTGTCGCCGTGGGTGACGCGGAGGTCGGACAGGGCGGTGCCCTCGGTGTGGTTGGCGTACTCCTGGAGTTCGAGGGCTTCGGCGACGCCTCGGGTGCCGAGGTTGACGGCCATCATGGGTTCGGCCTGGGGGCCGATCTTGCGGAGGAAGTCGATGTACTCGGAGAGGCCGAAGCGGTTCGACTCCGTCGAGTGCCAGGCGAGGTCGAGGCGGCGTGGGCGTTCTTCGGCCGGGCCCACCGAGTCCTCCCACCTGTAGCCGGAGACGAAGTTGCCGCCGGGGTAGCGGACGGCGGTGACGCCGAGTTCGCGGACGAGGTCCAGGACGTCCCGGCGCAGGCCCTTGTCGTCGGCCGTGGGGTGGTCGGGTTCGAAGATGCCGGTGTAGACGCAGCGGCCGAGGTGTTCCACGAAGGAGCCGAAGAGGCGGGGGTTTACTTCGCCGACGGTGAAGGCGGGATCGAGGGTGAAGCGGGCCTTGTGCATGTTCGCCTTTCGGGGTGGGTGGTTCTGTTTCGGTGGCGGCTGCGGGTCGTGGGGGTTGTCCGCGCCCACGCGGCGGAGCCGCACATTGAGCACAGCCCCGCGCCCCTGAAAGAAGGGCGCTCATTGCCCTGCCAAGCCGGTGTGGGCCACGCCCGCCACGATCTGCCTCTGGAAGAAGACGAAGACGATGATCAGGGGCAGGCCCGCCATCAGGCCGCCGGCCATGAGCTGGGCCCACTGGATGCCGTAGGAGTTCATGACGGTCGCGATGCCGTTGGGCATGGTCATCAGGTCGGGGTTGTTGGTCACCATGTACGGCCAGAGGAAGTTGTTCCACGAGGCGATGAACGTGAAGATGCCGACCGCGGCGAGGGAGGGGCGGGAGAGCGGGAGGACGATGGTGAAGAACACGCGCCAGCGGCCCGCGCCGTCGATGAAGGCGGCTTCCTCCAGTTCGCGCGGGATGCCCTGGAAGAACTTGTAGAGGATGTAGACCATCGCGGCGGGTGCGCACTGCGGCAGGATCATGCCCCAGTAGGTGTCGACCATGCCCATCTGCTGGACGGTGGTGAACAGCGGCACGCCGAGGACGGCGGGCGAGATCATCAGGCCGGCCATGACCAGGCCCATCAGGGGTTTCTTGCCGCGGAACTCGGTGCGGGCGAAGCCGTATCCGGCGAGTGCGCTCACGAGCAGCACCACGGACGTCACACAGACGGAGACGACCACGGAGTTGACGAACCAGTTGGTGATGTTGCCGGTCTCGAAGAGGGCCTTCCAGGCCTGGCCCGTCCAGTCCTGCGGGAGCCAGTGCGGCGGGACCTCCACCGCCTCGGTCTCCGACTTGAGGGAGGTGAACAGGGCCCAGGCGAAGGGGGCCAGGAAGACGACGGAGACCGCGGTGCCGAGGAGGGTGAGCACGATCTGGCTGGGCGTCCACGGCTTGCGGGTCTTCACCGGTACGACGGTGGTCATCGGGCGGCCTCCTCACGGTTGCGCAGCAGCCACATCCGGGCGAGGGCGACGGCCGCGATGATCACAAAGAAGATGACGGAGATGGCGGAGGCGTAGCCCACGCGGTAGCTGGTGAAGCCTTCTTCGAGGGTGTACTGCACGAAGGTGCGGGTCGATCCCTCGGGCCCGGGGAGGAAGTCCATCATCACGACGGCCTGGTCGAAGACCTGGAGCGAGGCGAGGATCTGGAGGGCGACGACGAGGCCGGTGATGTTGCGCAGCATCGGCAGGGTGATGTGGACCATGCGGTGCCAGGCGTTCGCGCCGTCCAGCTTGGCGGCCTCGTAGAGGTGGCCGGGGATGCCCTGGAGCGCGGCCAGGTAGAGCAGGAAGCTGAAGCCGACCGTCCACCACAGGGTCTGGATGACGATGGCGAGCATCGCGTACGACTTGTCGGTCAGCCACGGCGTCTCGATGCCGACGACGTAGTTGATCATCCCTGTGCCGGGGTTGAAGAGCCACTGCCACAGGTTGGCCGCGACGGTGGACGGCAGTAGGAACGGGGCGAAGAAGCACAGCCGCCACAGCCACTTGCCGCGCTCGATGTGGTGGGCGAGCATCGCGAGGAGGAAGGCGAGGACCGTGATGCAGGGGACGACCAGGAGCGTGAAGTACGCGCTGTGGCCGAGGGAGTCCCACATCAGCGGGTCCTTGAGGGCCTCGCGGTAGTTGTCGAGGCCGACGAAGCTCGCGCCCTCGCCCGAGATGTTGGCGTCCGTGAAGCTGAGGTAGACGCCGCGCAGCAGCGGCCAGATCACGAAGAGCGTGAACAGGACGAGGAACGGGGCCACGAACCAGCCGCCGTGCTGTAACCCCTGCCGCCGGCGGAGGGTGGCGCTGTCGGCGGCGGTCTTCGCGCGGGCGGGAGCGGCGATGGTCTGGGCGCTGGTCGCCATCATGCGGCCGCACCTCCTTCTGCGGCTGTTCTGCCGTCCATGGGGTTCTTCATGGCGAGCAGTTGGGTGAGCGCGCCCTGCATCCGGCGGGCGGCGGTCTCCGGCTTGGTGGAGCCCATCGTCGAGGCGACGACGATCGGGCCGACGCGCTGGGCGAGGATGCCGGTGGAGCCCGCGAACCACACCTTCGGCTCGGTGGCCTGATGGTCCATGGCCGACACGTACTCGCTCTGCGGGTTCAGCGCCTTGTACGCGGCCGTGGAGAGGGTGGGGGTGTACGCCGGGATGTGGCCGCCGGCGGCCCACTGCCGGGCATGCCGGACGACGTAGGCGGCGAGCTGGTGGGCCGCCTCGTTGGTGGCGCCGCCGCGGTCGGACTGGTGCGGCAGGACGAAGGCGTGCGACTCGGCGTGGGTGGCCGGCTTGCCGAAGACGGGCGGCAGCGGGGTGGCGCCGTAGTCGACCTTGGCCCCGGAGTAGACCGGCACCGACCAGTTGCCCTCCCAGACGAAGGGAGAGCCGTTGACGAACTGTTCGGCGCCGGCGAGGCCCGCGAAGCGCGGGTTGGAGTACCCGTCGGTGATGTGCCGGCGCAGGAACTCCAGGACCTGGGTGGCCTTGCCGGTGTCGAAGGTGACCTCGGTGTTGGCCGCGTTGAACCAGGTGCCGCCGAGCTGGGTGTAGAAGGCGACGAAGAACCACCACTGGAAGTTCTGGTCGGTGGACCACATGCCGATGGTCTGGAGGCCCTTCTTGGTGGCCTTCTTGGCCTCCTTGAGGACGTCGAACCACTCGTCGGCGGAGGTGACGGGCACGATGCGGCCGTCGTCGCCGAGCAGCCCCGCCTTCTTCAGCACGTCCTTGCGGTAGAAGCAGAGCTGGACGTGGATGTCGAGCGGGAGGGCGTAGAGCTTGCCGTCGATGACGGCTCGCTTCCACAGCGCGGGGTTGAAGTCCGCTTCCCTTACGCCGTACTCGGCGAGCAGTTCCACGTCCCAGGGGTCCAGGAAGCGGCCGGGTGAGAAGCCGGTGACCCGGCCGAGGTGCATGACGCCGAGGTCGGGTGCGCGGTTGCCCGCGGCCGCCATGGCGAGCTTGGTGTAGAAGGGGCTGCCCCACTGGAGGGTGGAGTCCTTCACCGCGATGTCCGGGTTGGTCTTACGGAAGGCGTCCAGCATCGCGATCATGTTGTATCCGTCGCCGCCGCTGAAGAGGTTCCAGTAGCGCACGCGGGTGTCGGCGTCGGCGGCGAGTGCGTCGGCGCCCGTGCCGAGCGCGGCGAAACCGAAGCTGCTCGCGACGAAGAGTCCTCCGAGCCCGCCGAGAAGCTGCCTGCGATTCAGGTCAGGTCGTCCCATGCCCTGCCCTTGCTGTCGTGTTCGAAATATCGGTAGGTGCTCGTGACTTCGAACGGGACCGTAAGTTCGAAGCGCTTGCGCGTCAATGGTCGGCTCGGAACTTCGGTCACGACTTTCGGGCAGGAACGGTCGTTCTCCGTTGAACGACGGGCGCCCGATCCCATGACGCGAACACTTTCGGGCGCGTAGGCTCGGACGCGCGGCCAAGCCGTCGGCCGGCGGTGAGAAGGGGGAACGATGGGCATCGCGGGCGCGCGGATGAAAGCCGCCCGAGTCGCCGCCGCGCTATGGCGCTCGCGGCGTGGGCGCGCCATGCGCGGTCTGGCCGCCGAGCTCGCCGCCGCGGTCCGGGCGAGGAGGCAGGCCCCGGCCGACGTACGGTCGTTGTGCCGGGCGCTGTGCGAGGAGATGAGCGCGCGGCGGGGCGGGCGTCCTGTCGAGCTGCGTTTCGAGCGGTTCCCCGACGAGCTCGAAGTGACCGGGCTGTGGGTGGAGTTCCAGGACTTCGACCTGGTCATCGTCGAGGAGCGGGCCGAGGCGGTGCAGCAACTGGTCATCCTCGGGCACGAGCTGTGGCATCTGCACGCGGGGCACAGCCACGACCACGCCGCCGGTGCGGCGGCGGCCCACGCGTTCGCCGACCGGCCGGGGTGGGACGACGTCGCGCTGGCGGTGGCCGCCCGCAACGGCTCCCGGGAACGGAACGAGGCCGAGGCCGACGCCTTCGGGCACCGGCTGGCGGCGGGGTGCCGGGCGCTGCTGCCGGGCGGGCGCGGGCCGGAGGCACCCCTCGAACCCGTGCAGCGGTCGCTGTACTACCGGGGGCCGCGAGGAGGTGCGGCACTGTGACGACGGTGGCGCTGACCCCGGCCGAGTTCGTCAACCAGTTCTATCCGAACTTCTGGTGGATCCCCGCGGGGGTCCTGGCGGCCGCACTGGCTATCAAGCTGCCGAGCATCATCCGGCTCTGGAAGGACCCGATGCTGCGCGCGGTCGGCGGGCTGCTGCTGCTCGCCTGCGCGGTGTTCGTCTTCGTGGCGCCGTCGACGATCGCCCGGGTCAACCGGCTCACCGGCGTGGCGAACTTCTCCGGCCCCTGGGTCTACTCGCTGCTCACCGCGTTCTGCGCCTTCTGCCTGCTGCTGATCATCTCCTGGCGCAACGGCCTGTCCGACCGCTCGGAGCGCACCCGGCGAGCGATGCGCGGGGTCGTGGCGGTCTACTCGGGTGTGATCGTCGCGATGTGGGTGCTGTTCGCCCTCGCGGACGTGCCGGAGGAGCGGCTGCGGGATCTCGACACGTACTACGCGAACACCCCGTACATGCGCGAAGTGATCGTGCTGTACCTGCTCGCGCACACCGTGGCCGCACTGGTCACCAACGGGCTGATCTGGAACTGGGTCCGCACGGACGGGCTCGACTCGCTGCTGCGCTGGGGGCTGAAGTTCCTCGGCGTGGGCTACGCGGCGCAGTTGTTCTTCGACGCCGCCAAGATCAGCGCCGTGGTGGCCCGGTGGTCCGGGCAGAACGTGGACTGGCTGAGCACGGCCGTCGCCCCGCCGCTCGCCTGCTTGTCCGCCGTGCTCATCGCGGTCGGCTTCATCCTCCCGCACGCCGGGCAGTACCTGCACGGCCGCTGGCACGTCCGGCTCGCCCACCACGAACTGCGGCCGCTGTACCTGCTGATGAGGACGGTCAACGGCACAGGGGTCCCGTTCCTGCTGCGCGCGACGCCTGAGCTGCGGCTGGTCCGCCGGGAGACGTTCATCCGCGACGTGCTGCTGCCGCTGGCCCGGCACATCGACGAGGACCGGCGTGAACGGTTCCACGACGCCGCCCTCGCCCTCGGCCACCCGCCCGACCGGGCGAAGACACTCGCCGCCACTGCGGCGATCCTGCACGCGGCCGACGCCGGGAACCGGACACAGGAGGACGACGGCACCGGTGCCCGGGACACCACGGACCTGCTGCGCGAGATCGGCGCCGTGTCCCGGGCCCTGCGCCGCACGGAGGACCTCCGGGCGATCCGCGCCCTGGCACGTGACCACACGGACGGCAAGTCGCTGACCGGCTGACCACGCCCCCGCCCGCGGCCGGTGCCCGTCGTTTCCGGCGGGAACGCTTCGACGAGACCCGCACGGGGGCCGCGCACGGTACGTGAAGGTACGGTGAGAGCCGTCCGGGACGAGCCCTGTGTGGCTCGAAACCGGTGTCGGCGGGCGGGTGTTGTGCGCCGCGCGGCCGTGGCCGGACGACGGGGAACGCCCTCAGGGCAAAGGAGCCTTCATGGCTGAGTGCGGGGAGTCGCATGTCGCGTAGAGCTGTCGTCATCGGTGCGGGTCTGGCCGGCATGCTGGCCGCGGCGGCCCTGTCCGCCGTCGCGGACGAGGTGGTCGTGCTCGACCGCGACGATCTGCCCGAGGGGCCGGAGCACCGCAAGGGCCTGCCGCAGGGACGTCACGCGCATCTCCTCATGGCCGGCGGTCTGGCCCCCATGGAGGACCTGGTGCCGGGCGTGAGCGCGCGCAAGCACCTGCTCGCCGCCGGTGCGCACGAGATTCCGCTGGGCTCAGGCATGGTCGCGCTGACGCCCGAGGGCTGGTTCCGGCGCTGGCGCCACCCCGGACCGCGGATGCTGACCTGCACCCGGGCGCTGCTCGACTGGGCGGTGCGGGGCGCCGTGCTGGACAACACCGGTGTGGTCGTCCGAAAGGCGGGGGTGCTGGAGCTGACGGGGTCGCGGCAGCGGGTGACCGGGGTTCGCCTCTCGACCGCCGCCGGGGAGGAGGAACTCGCCGCCGACTTCGTGGTGGACGCGAGCGGACGTGGCTCGCGGATCGTGACCTGGCTGGCGCGGCTGGGCGTGGACGACGTGCGCGAGAAGACGGTGGACGCCGGCCTGGTGAACGCCACCCGTCTCTACCGCACTCCCGAGGGGGCCGGGCGTTTTCCCCTGACCATGGTGCAGGCCGATCCGTACCAGGGGCGGCCCGGCCGCAGCGGCATGGTGCTGCCGGTCGAGGGCGACCGGTGGATGGTCAGCCTCGCCGGCACGCGGGGCGGCGGTGAACCGCCGTCCGACCCGGACGCGTTCCTCCGGTACACCCTGGACCTGCCCGACCCCATCGTGGGCCGGCTGATCTCCGGCGCGGAACCGCTCACCGACGTCCATGTCAGCCGCAGCACCAGCAATCACCGCCGGTACCTGGAGAAGGTCCGCTCCTGGCCCGACCGCCTCGTCGTCCTCGGTGACGCGCTGGCCACGTTCAACCCCGCCTACGGACAGGGCATGTCGGTGGCCGCCCTGGGCGCCCGGGAGCTGGACCGCGAGCTGCGGCGGTCCGGCCTCGGCGAGCCCGGGCTCGCCCGGCGGGTGCAGCGGAGGGTGGCCAGGCCGGTGGAGTCGGCGTGGACGATGGCGGTGAGCCAGGACGTCTGGTACCCCGGGACACGCGGGGGCTCGCCTGGGGTCGCCGACCGTCTGGTCACCGCCTACACCCGCCGCATGATCCGCACGGCGACCGGCTCGTACACGGCGGCGTCGGCGGTCTGGGACGTGATGAGCATGACGACGGGGCCGACCCGGCTGCTCCGGCCGTCGACGGTACTGGCGACGCTGAGCGGTCCGCCGTTGCCCGCGGCCGTGGGGGCGCCGCTGACGGACGACGAGCGGGCGGTCCTGCGGCGCCTGGACCGCACGGAAGGCTGAGGCCGGGACGGGTCCGGTCCGGTTCGCGCTCCCGGCCGCCCCGCCCCCCCCGTCAGCCGGCGAACGCGGGCTGTGCCAGTCCCTTGCCCGCCCCGGGCACCACGAACAGGGAACCCGCCAGTGCCGGCGGCTCGGTCAGCCCCGTACGGGCCGTGGTGATGTACAGGTCGGTCAGGCCGGGCCCGCCGAACGCGCAGGCCGTCACCAGCGGCACGGGCAGCTCGATCACCCGGTCCAGCTCACCGCCGGGGGTGTACCGCCGCACTGCCGAGCCCTGCCACAGGGCGACCCACACGCACCCCTCGGCGTCCACGGTCAGCCCGTCCGGGAAGCCCGCGCCCTCCTCGATCGCGGCGAGGGTCCGCCGGCCGGAGATCCGCCCGTCCGCGTGGTCGAAGACGTCGACCCGCCGGGTCGGGGAGTCGATGTAGTACATGAGCCGGCCGTCCGGGCTCCACCCCGTGCCGTTGCTGACGGCGACGTCGTCGAGCACGACCTCCACAGTGCCCTCGCCGGTGACGCGGGACAGTGTGCCGCCCCCCGGCGCCTCGTCGTAGCGCATGGTGCCCGCCCACAGCGCGCCGTCGGGCGCGATCGCGGCGTCGTTGGCGCGGCGGCCCGGAACCGGCTCGCGGTGCAGCCAGCGGAAGCCGCCGTCGGGGTCGAGGAGACCGATGCCGTCGCGCAGGTTGAGCACCAGCCCGCCCCCGGCCCGCGGCTTGACCGCCCCCACGTGCTGTTCCGTCCGGCGGACCGTGCGGCGCCCGGTGGCCGGGTCGTACGTGTGCACCCGGCAGCCGAGGACATCGATCCAGAGCAGCCGGCCGGCCGCCGCGTCCCAGGTCGGCCCCTCGCCGAGCTCGGCCTCGGCACGTACGGCGACCTCGTACGGTGTCGTCGTCATGCCACGCTCCGGTAACCGAGGTGCTCGGACAGCTCGGCGGCGCCCTTCGCGGCGAGCTGCTCCAGCTCGGCGCGGCGATCCTCGCTCCAGCGGATCATGGGCACGGAGATCGACAGGGCGGCGACGACCTGGCCGGTGCGGTCGCGGACCGGTGCGGCCACGCAGCTCACGTCCGGGTTGGACTCGCGGTTCTCCACGGCGATGCCCCGCTCACGGATCTCGGCCAGGGTCTCGCGCAGGGCGGCCGGGTCGGTGATGCTGTTGGGGGTCATCGCGACCAGCTCGGCGCTGTCGGGAATCCGCGCGGCGAGCTCGTGCGCGGGAAGGGAGGCCAGCAGCATCTTGCCGACGGAGGTGCAGTGGGCGGGCAGCCTGCGCCCGGCCGCCGACACCATCCGCACGGCGTGCGTGGAGTCGACCTTGGCGATGTAGATGACGTCCGTGTCCTCGAGGACCGCCACGTGCACCGTCTCGTCGCAGGTCTCGGCGACGGACCGGGCGACCTGCTGCCCCTCGGCGGCGAGGTCGAGCTGCTCGGCGTAGCGGGCGCCGAGCTGGTACGGGCGTACGCCGAGCCGGTAGCGTCCGGGCTGGCCGGGCATCGGGACGATGTACTTCCGGGCGGCGAGCGTGGTCACCAGCTCGTGCACGGTCGTGCGCGGCAGCTGGAGCTTGCGCACGATGTCGGGGGCGGAGAGCGTCCCGTCCCCGTCGAGGAAGAGCTCGAGAATGTCGAGAGCCCGGGTCACGGCTGGTACGAGGCGTCCCACGACCGGCCCCCTCCTATATCTCAGGCGCCCGTGTTCCCGATATCAGCGTTCGAGATATCAACAGGCGATCGGCATGACGAACACAGGCTAGCCATAGAGGTTTGCCCGGGCAATGGGTGGAGGCCTGGCGGGCGGAAACCCGGGAATCTCCGTGCGCGCCAAGGAGCCGACGAGGGAGGGCAGCGAGGACCGGATCGCGGAGGGCAGGCTCCAGGCGGAGCTGCGCGTCGAGGGCGCGCCCGGGCTGCTCACCGTCAGCGCGGATCTGCGGACCGCCAAGCTGCGTACGTCCGTGGAAATCCCGGCACCCGAGCAGGGCTACCCCCTGACCTGGGCCAAGCGTCTGGTCCGCCGCCTCGCCGAGGCGCCGGCGGATCTGCGCGTCGAGACGCTGGTGGAGGGCGGGACAGGCGGTCCTCGGGGCACACTGGAGCGGCTGCGGCCCGAACCCGCCGATCTGCTCCCGAAGGACGGCGCCACCCGCATCACCGGCTTCCGCCTGTCCCTCTTCAAGGGCATGGGCAGCGGGCGCGGGAGCGCCGAGTCCGGCTTCATCCGCAGCGTCGACGACACCGTGCACCGGTTCCACACCTCGGTGGTGGTCCATCCGGACGCTCCGGCATCCGGGCGGGCCACGGCGAAGGAGCGGGCCGCGGTGTGACACCGGGGCGGCCGTGAGCATCGCGGGGTGCGCCGCACGGCTCACCGCCGCGGGCGCACCGCCCCCAACTCCCCCCGCAGCCGCTGCGCCCGCAGTACCAGCTCCAGTTCGAAACGCCGGTCGGGGTTGTCGATCTCGTCGCCCCACAGTTCGCGGATCTGGCGGAGGCGGTAGCGGACGGTCTGGGGGTGGACGCCGAGCCGGGTCGCGACCTCGGGCGCTCCGCCCCGGGTTTCCAGCCAGGCCAGGAGGGTCTCCGCGAGGCGGCGGCCGTGGGTGGGGCCGCAGTGGGTGAGGGGGGCCAGGCATCTGAGGGCCAGGTCGTCGATGAGTTCCTCGGGCTGGAGGAGGACCAGCGCCTCGGTGTGCTCGGTGCAGTAGAGGACCTCGCCCGAGGGGAGCAGGTCCCGTTCCATGAGGCGTACGGCGGCCTCGGCCCAGCGCAGCGACTTCGCCGCGTCGGTGAGCGGGACGGGCGGGCCGATCGCGCCGGACCAGCCGGCCAGGGCGCGGTGCAGGAGTTCGGGGCGGCCCGCCGCGTCCGGCTCGGGCACGACCATGCGGGGCTGCTCGTACTCCATGTCGAGCAGGACGCCCTGGCCGACGGCGGGTGCCATGGCCTCGCGGGCGGGGCGCAGGAGGACGCCGACCGCGACCTTGGCCGGCAGGGGCCAGCCGATGCGGGCGGCCCGTTCGGTGAAGGCCTCGGTGGGGTCGCCGCGGTGATGCTCGGCCAGCAGGAGTTCCATCAGGCGGCGTTGCAGGCGCAGGCGTTCGCCGGCCTGGCGGGCCGCGGCCTCGGCGTAGCCGCGTACGGACTGGTCGACCAGGCCGTCCAGGTACTCGTAGCCCGCGTCGACGAGTTCGTACATCGCCGGGGGCGGGATCTCCACGCGCTGGCCGATGTCGGCGAAGCGGCGCCAGGCCAGGCGTACGCCCATGCGGTAGATGGCCTGAAGGGAGTCCAGCGAGCGGCCGTTGAGGCCCTCGCCGCGGCCGAAGTCCTGGAAGACACCGGGCGGGACGGTGGGCCGGCCCTCCGAGTGCTCCAGGTGCTGCACGAAGACCTCGATGGCGCGGCGGATGCCGACCAGGGCCAGGGGCTCGCCGGAGTCGTCGAGGACGACGGGCAGATGCGGGTACTCGCGCTGGATCTCGCCGAGGATCTCCTCGGCGAGCGCGGGCGCCTCGGCCATGGCGATCGCCGCGAACCGGCGCACCTGGAAACGCGGTACGTCGTGCCAGGCCGAGCGCGTGGTGACGGTTCCGGTGCGGGCGGCCGTCACCGTCAACTCCCCTGCCCGGTCTGCTCGTAGGTGATCAGGGGGGTGTTCGGCTGGTCGGGTGTGGCTTCGAGCAGCGCGACGACGCCCAGCGCGGCGCCCACGGCAAGGGCGGCGGCGAGCGCGACGGTCAGCGCGGCAGCGAACAGTCTCGACATCGCAGGGTCAGCCTCTCTGTCCGGATTCGCCCGGAGATCGTCCGGAGGTTGCCCCACCCCGGCACCCCGTCCCTGCCTGTCGGGCCCCAGTCTCGACAAGCATTGACACCCCGTCAAGAGCCGCCTACGGTTCCCGGCCCAGCCGCACGTGCCGTTTCTCCGCCGTGCCGGCCCTCTCGTACGTCGAGCCGTCCCAAGCCACTGGAGTGCCCGGATGCGCCGTACAACCTCTCCTTTTTCCCTGATCATGCTGGGTCTCGGCACGTTCCTGCTGGTGCTGGCGCCACTGCTCGCCTGGTACGTGCAGCCGCGTGCAGCGGTGAACCCGATCGACATCGACACGACCGCCGTCTACACCGGCCGGGGCAGCGTCTTCGACACTGACCGGATCGAGACGGTGCCCGACCGGAAGATCACCGTGACCCAGCGGGTGCGGGGCAACGTCGAGGACAGCGAACGCAGCGGCAACGCCGTCTGGGACGTGACGACCACGGTCGACACCGACAAGTCGCTGCCGGCCGCCGACCCGCACGACGCGCTGGACTTCGTGCCGCACCGCTGGGTGATGGACCGCAAGACCAACCGGCCCGTGCACTGCTGCGGGGAGAAGCCCTACATCGAGGGCGAGGCCTATCTGAAGTTCCCCTTCGACGTGCAAAAACGCTCCTACCAGTGGTGGGACAACACCCTCGGCGACACGGTCGTGCTGCGCTACCGCGGCACCGAGAAGGTCCAGGGCTACACCGGCTACAAGTTCACCGGCTCCGTGCCGCCGACCAGGACGGGCACGCGGATGGTGCCCGGCAGCCTCGTCGACCAGCCGGAGCGGCCGCAGGTGCTGGCCGAGGAGTGGTACGCCAACCATGGTTTCGAGCTGGTCGTCGACCAGGCCACCGGCCGGGTGATCTACGCGCAGACCGGGCCGAAGCGGACGCTGCGGGCGCCGGGCGGGAAGAAGGACGCGGCGGTGCTGCTGGACAGCCGGAAGCTCTCGTTCACGACCGAGACACAGAAGGAGGCCGTGCGGCAGGCGAAGCGGGACAGCGGTCAACTGCGCCTCGTGGGCACGACGTTGCCGATCGGGGCGGGTGTGGCGGGTGTGCTGCTCGCGGCGGTGGGTGGCGTTCTGGTGGCGCGTGGGCGGAAGGAGCCGGAGCAGCCCACTCCGTCCGATACGTCCACTACGCCCCAGCCCACCCTCACGATGTGATGTGACGTCAGCTCTAACAAAGCCCGAAATTGTCATGCCGGTGAGTAGCCGTGGAGAACGTCCGGGCGAAAACTGTCCAACCCCACCCGAGCACAACCCGTCCACACTCCCCTCCCAGGAAGGGCTCAGGCCCCCCACAGCAAGACCCCCAGAGCCAGACCTGCCCCCACGCTGAGTTCCGCACCCCGAGACGAGTTGGAGCACCCATGCCCCAGCACGTGCCGTCCCAGCTGCGTGCCGCGTCCCCCAGCGCGCCGCAGCGCCCTCCGGCGCTTCCCCCACATCCGCGCCGGATCGTCTTTCTGGCCCATCGAGATCTGGACAACCCGTCCGCCGGCGGCTCCGAGCTGCTGGTCGACAAGCTCGCCGACGGCCTGACCCGGCTCGGCCACCAGGTGACCCTGCTCTGCGGGGGCCCCGCGGCCTTCCGGGACTACCGGGTCGTGTCGGCGGGCGGCCCCTACGGGCACTACCTGCGCGCCCGGTCGGCCTTCGCCCGCCAGGTCGGCGACTGCGACCTGCTGGTCGAGGTGTGCAACGGCATGCCGTACCTGGCGCCGCTGTGGCACTCCGGGCCCACGCTGTGCCTGGTCAACCACGTCCACACCGACCTGTGGAAGATGCGCTTCGGCGGGCCGCTGGCGCCGGCCGCGCGGATCGGCCGAAGACTCGAACACTGGGCCCTGACCGGGGCGCAGCAGCGGAGTCTGCTGGTCGCGGTCTCCTCCTCCACCGCCCACGCCCTGCGCGCGATCGGCGTCGAGCGGGACCGTATCCGGGTCGTGCACAACGGCGTCGAGGAGCCGGCGCCGCGGGCCGAGCGCTCCCCCGAGCCGTTGTTCGTCGCCGTCGGCCGGCTCGTCGAGTACAAGCGGATCGATCTGCTGCTGCGGTTGTGGGAGCGGGTGCGGCCCGTCACCGGCGGGCGGCTGGTCATCGTCGGGGACGGCCCCGAGCGCGGAAGACTGGAACAACTCGCCGGGCCCGGTGTGGAGTTCACCGGCTATGTCTCGGAGGCCGAGAAGCACCGGCTGCTGTGCGCGGCCTGGTTGCTGCTGCACCCTTCCGCCGTGGAGGGGTGGGGTCTGGTCGTGACGGAGGCGGCGGCGCGGGAGACGCCGACCGTGGCCTTCGACGTGCCGGGGCTCAAGGACTCCGTGGTGGACGGTGAGACCGGAGTCCTCGCGCGCGGCGAGTCCTCGTTCGCCGCCGCCTGGTGTGCGCTCGGCCTGTCCGGGTCGCGGCGGGAGCTGATGGGCAAGGCGGCCCGGGAGCGGGCGGCGCAGTTCCGGTGGGACCGGACTGTGCGGCAGTTTCGGGCGGTGGCCGCGGAGGCGGTGAGGGGCTGGGCCCCGTGATGCCACCCGAGCGCCCACGCGGCGGAGCCGCACCTGTCACAGCCGCGCGCCCCCATGGGAGCGACCCCTCCTTGCGCCGGTCTCTCGCCCTGTTCCGTGCCTTCCTCCACGAACAGGACGATCCCGAGAGCTGCTACTCGCTGCTCGCCCGGGACGCCGCAGACCAGGTCGAGGCCTACGACGGGCCCGTCGCCGGGCGTACCGTCGTCGACGTCGGCGGCGGCAGCGGATACTTCACCGAGGAGTTCCGGCGGCGCGGGGCGCAGGCGTTCCTCTTCGAGCCGGACCCGGCCGAGCTCGGCGAGAAACCCCCCGACTCCGCCGTCGTCGCCGACGGATACCTGCTGCCCCTGCGGGACGGCGTCGCGGACGTCACGTTCTCCTCCAACGTGCTGGAGCACGTGGCCGACCCGGAGACGTTCCTGAGTGAGCTGGCCCGGGTGACACGGCCGGGCGGGCTGATCTACGTGTCGTTCACCAACTGGCTGTCGCCGTGGGGCGGGCACGAGTGGGCCCCGTGGCACTACTTCGGTGCCGAGCGGGCCCGGGCCCGCTATCTGCGGCGGACCGGCAGGCCCGCCAAGCACACGCTCGGCGAGAACCTCTTCGCGGTGCACATCGGATCCACCCTGCGGCAGGTGCGTGCCCGGGACGACGTCACGGTCGTCTCGGCGCGCTCCCGCTACTGGCCGTTCCTCGCGGAGACCGTCGTCAAGGCGCCCGGCATCCGCGAGTTCGCCACCTGGAACCTTCTCCTCATCCTGCGGCGGTGTCCTCTATGACAACCACGGTCCAGGCTCCTCCACCGGCAGCCGTCCCCACCACCGCGACCGCGGCGGGTCCCCCCGAGGGCCCGAGGTCGCGGCGCTGGCTGCTGGGTTTCTGGGCCGTGGTGTTCGTGCTGTTCCTGGCGGTGCGGCCGGGACGCCAGACGTTCGACACCAAGCTCGGGGTGACGGTCGACCCGGGCCAGTTCCTCGCCGACCTGGGGCAGTTGTGGCACGACCGGGCCGGGTTCGGCGGGATCCAGGACCAGTACGTCGGCTATCTGTGGCCGATGCTGCCGTTCTACTGGCTGTGCGACCTCGTACAGCTGCCGGTGTGGCTGGCGGAGCGGCTGTGGATGTCGCTGATCGTGTCCGTCGCCTTCTGGGGTGCGCTGCGGCTGGCCGAGCGGCTGCGGGTGGGCAGTGGTGCCTCCCGGCTGCTGGGGGCCGTGGCGTACGCGCTGTGGCCGGTGTTCACCACCGTCATCGGGTCGACGTCGGCCGCCGCGCTGCCCGGCGCGTTCCTGCCGTGGGTGCTGCTGCCGCTGACGAACGAGCGGTACGCCGCCCGGGTCGCGGCCCTGCGGTCGGCGCTGCTCGTGCCGTTCATGGGCGGCGTGAACGCCTCGGCGACGCTGGCGTCCCTGCTGCCGGTCGGGCTGTACCTGCTGTCCCGGCCGTCCGGGCCGCGGCAGCGCAAGCTGATCGCCTGGTGGGCTCCGGCCGTGATCGTCGTGACGGCCTGGTGGTGGGTGCCGCTGCTGCTGCTCGGGGTCTACGGCGAGAACTTCCTGCCCTACATAGAGACGTCGCAGACGACGACGGACACCATGGCGGCGACCGAGGCGCTGCGCGGTGCCGGCAACTGGGTCGCCTATCTGCACTTCGGTGAGGCGTGGCTGCCCGCGGGGTGGGCCGTGGCCTCCTCCGTCGTCGTGATCGTGTGCTCGGCGCTCGCGGCCGGGCTCGGTCTCGCCGGGCTCGCCCGGCGGGACATGCCCGAGCGGCGGTGGCTCGTACTGACGGTGCTCGTGGCGGCGCTGGTACTGCTCGCCGGGTACGGCGGCGCGTTCGGGGCGCCGTTCCACGGGGTCGTGCAGGGCTGGCTGGACGGCTGGCTGTCGCCGTTCCGGAACATCTACAAGTTCCAGACGGGCCTGGCGCTGGCGTTCGTGCTGGGCCTGGCCCATCTGGTGGGTGTGGCCGCCGAGCCGCGCGGGGCCCGCCCGGTGCGCGGCCGGCGCTTCGCCCCGCTGATCGCGGCGGTGCTGATCCTGCCCGGGCTGCTGTGGCCGTACCTCAACGGCTCGATCCTGAACCCGGGTTCCTTCCAGAAGCTCCCCGCCTACTGGCAGGCCACGGCCGACTGGCTGGAGAAGTACTCGCCCGACTCGCGCGCCCTGGTCGTCCCGGCGACCGCCCACGGCGTCTACACCTGGGGCTCGCCCGTCGACCAGCCGCTCGACGTGCTCGCCGAGTCGCGGTGGGCGCAGCGCGACTACGTACCGTTCGGCACACCCGGCAACCGGCGCGCGATGGACGCCGTCGAGCAGGCACTGCTGTCCGGCGCCGAAGTCCCGGGGCTCGCCGACTACTTGAGCCGGGCCGGGCTGTACTACGTCGTCGTACGCAACGATCTCGACCCGGACCAGATCGGCTACGTGCCGACCTCGACCGTCAAGCGCACCCTCGAACAGTCGGGGTACGAGCGGGTGACGGGACTCGGACCGGTCATGACCGGCGGCCGGATCGCGCAGGACGCCCCACTCCAGGTCGAGGGACTGTACGCGCGGCAGCGGGCGGTGGAGATCTACCGGCCGGCCGGCCAGGACGTGGTCCGGCCCGGGCAGGCGGGACTCATGCCGGTCTCCGACACGGCCGTGGTGTCCGGCGGCCCGGAGGCTCTGCTGCCGCTGGCGTCGCGCCTGCGCGGGCGGGCGACCGTCCTGACCGGTGACCACCACCCGGGGCTCGGCACCCCGGCGGTGCAGGTGGTGGGCGACGGGATGCGGCGCGCCGACACCCGGTTCGGCGTGGTCAACGCCGGTACGTCGTACACGTACACGCGCGACGAGCGCAACGCGCCCGGCGCCCAGCAGGACCCGGGCGAGAAGCCGCGCCAGATCCTGCCGACCGAGGGCGCCGACCACCAGACGGTGGCCGAACTGCGTGGCGCCCGCTCGGTGACGGCCTCCTCGTACGGCAACTGGCTGTTCCATCTGCCGCAGTACGACCCGGTGAACGCCTTCGACGGCAACCCGGACACCGCGTGGGCGGAGGGCTCGCCGGACACGCCGGACGGGCAGTGGCTGCGCATCGGCTTCACCGGCTCCTACGACATGCCGTCCACCTTCAAGGTCACGCCGCTGCCGCAGGAGAGCGTGCGGGCGGCTGCGACGAAGGTGCGGGTGGAGACGGAGAAGGGCGAGCGGACGAGCATCCTCCGGCCGAACGGCACGGCGCAGAGCGTCAAGGCGCCCGAGGGCGGCACGCGGTGGATGAAGCTGACGATCGTGGACTCGGTGGAGCGCCGGGCCGGCCTCACCGGCGCGGGCTTCTCCGAGATCGACCTGCCGGACGTGCAGGTCACCCGGCTGCTGCGGCTCCCGACGGACGCGGACGACGCGACATCGGACGCCACGGTGGTCTCTCTGCACCGGGCCTCCGACCCGACCGGCCTCTCTCCGACCGGCACCGAGGCCGGCCTGCACCGCCGCTTCACGACACCGGCCTCCGGGACGTACGAGGTGACGGCGAGCGCGGTGCCGGTGGCGGGTGAGGCACTCGACCGGCTGCTGTACGAGGTCGCGCCCGAGCAGCAGTCCAGGATCGTCGCCACCGCCGACTCCACGGCGAGCCTCGGCGCGGGCCTCGCGGCCCGCAACCTCACCGACGGCGACCTGACGACGGCGTGGATCGCGGGCGACCGGCCGACGATCCACCTGAGCTGGGAGGGCAAGCAGCCGGTCGGCGAACTGGTCCTGGCGCCCGCGGGCGGCCTGTCCACCCGCGCCTCCCAGGTGCACATCAGCTCCCCGGACGGCGCGGCGATCGCCGGCGTCGACGAGAACGGCTGGGTCCGCTTCCCGCCGATCACCACCGACCGGCTCGACGTCACGATCACCGAGACCGCCCCGCTGACCCTGCACAACCCGGTCGCCGACGAGAAGCTGCGCCTCCCGGTGGGCCTCACGGAGGCGTACATCCCCTCCCTCGACCAGTACCGCACCCCGCAGCCGGACGGCACCCGGAAGTTCTCCCTGCCGTGCGGCAAGGGCCCCGACGTGGCGCTGGACGGCGAGCTCTACCAGACGGGCGCGAAGGGCACCGTGCGTGACCTGGTGGAGCGGCGGTCCGTCGAGGTGACGCTCTGCCAGGGGGGCCGGAACGACGGCGAGGTGCGGCTGTCCTCGGGCGACCACCGGCTGGAGGGCGGCGACGCCGGACCCCTCGCGCTGACGGACGTCACCCTGACCCGCGGGACGGTCCCGGAGGCCGCCGCGGCCGGACGTGAGCTGCGCGTCCGGGACTGGCTGGGCGACCGGCGCGAGGTGACGGTCGGCTCGGGCGCGGCCTCGTACCTGACGACGTACGAGAACTTCAACGACGGCTGGAAGGCCACCCTGAACGGCAAGGAGCTCACCCCGCTGCGGCTGGACGGCTGGCAGCAGGGCTGGCGGATCCCGGCCGGGGCGGGCGGCACGGTCAAACTGTCCTACGAACCGGCCACCACGTACGACGCCGGGCTGATCGGCAGCGGCGTCGGCATCGCGGTGCTGCTGGGCCTGGCGCTCTGGCGCCGCAACGCCCCCAACCCCGACGCACCGCAACCGGCCCCGCCGCTGCCCGGCCTGTGGCTCGGCACGGTGGCGCTGACGCTGGTCGGAGTGGTGATCGCGGGGTGGCTCGCGCTGCTGGTCCCGGCGCTGACGTTGCTCGCGGCCCGACGGCACGCGCTGCTGGTGCCGATCGCGTTCGTGGCGCTGGCGGGAGCGGGGGTGGTTGCCGCGATCGGGGCCGGGGTGCCGGTGGGCGCGGGTGAGGGCGCGTTCAGCCGTACGGCCCAACTGCTGGCGCTGGTCGGGCTGTTCGCCGGCCTGGTGAGTCTGCGCGAAGGGCCCTCCTCGGAGGCACCGACGCAGCGACTGCCCAGGACCGCGGACACGGGGAAGGGCGAGCCCGCATGACGACACCGGTACGCGTCCCGTTCCCGGTGGTGGACGAGGTGTCCCGGCACTGCCTCCAGGAGGAGGAACCGGAGACGGTCCACATCGAGGTCCACCTCCCCGGGCCCGTCGACCGGTCCCGCCTGCGCAAGGCCTTCACGGAGGCCCTGCACCGGCATCCACGCATCCTGATGCGGGAGGCGAAAGGGCCGTGGTACCGGCGCCGCTACGCGTGGGAGCTGACGGACGAGCCGGACACGGAGGTCGTCACCTTCACGCCGACAGGCCCACGCGCGCTCCAGGACGCCAGGACACGCGCCCTGACCGTGGCACCACCCCTGTCGGTGTCCCCACCGATACGGCTTGAGGCAGTGGGCTCAGTCCTGTTCCTCACCATCAACCACACCGCCCTCGACGGCCCGGCCTGCCTCCGGATCCTGGCCACCGCGGCCGAGTTGTACGGAGGCAGGGACAACTCCCCCGCGGCACCCCCGCCCCGTAGGGACCTAGCCCTCCAGGAGCCCCCGGACATCCCGGCCACCTGGTCACCCCCCGCACGGGTAGCGCCGGGCAAGCCCGACCCCTCCCCCGGCAACGGCATGCTCGTCACCGAACTCCCCCTCCCCCACCGCCCCAAGGGCTCCCCCTACACCGTCAACGACCAGCTCATGGTCACCACGGCCCTGACCATCGCCCACTGGAACAGGGAACACGGCGCCCGTCCCCGCGCCCTGCGCATCACCATGCCCGTGGACGACCGCCCCCGTGACACCACGATGCCCATCGGCAACGGCACCCGGCTGGTGGAAGTCCCCTTCGTAGCAGCCGAGTTGGACCACCCGGACATGTCCGCCCTCCTCCGGCGCACCGCGGAGCGCACTCGCACACTGAAGTCCCTCCCCCGCCCCCAACTGGGCCACGGCGCCGCCCTCCTCACCGCCCCCTGGGCCCCCGTCGCCGCCCGCGCCGCCCTGACCCGCGCCCTGCGCCGGGCCGCCGCGCCCTGGACGTCGACCACGCTGCTCAGCAACATCGGCCGCATCCCGTACCCCCTGGACTTCGGCGAGGAGACGGGCCGCGCGCACGCGGTGTGGTTCTCGGCGCCGGCCCGGATGCCGCGCGGCCTCACCGTGACCACCGCCTCCACCGCCGGCCGCCTCCACCTGGCCCTGCGCTGGTCCCGGGCCCTGCTCAGCCACGGCGACGGCGCTCACCTCCGCGACCTGTTCGAGCACTATCTGCACACCACGGAGGTGACCCCGTGACGACGACCACCCCGGCGTCCCCGCCCCGCGACCTGCGCGACTTCTACGAGAACCCGGCCGTCCCCGTCGCCTCCGGCACCCCGCGCAGCATCCGCCAGGCCCGCATGCTGGCCGGGGCACTCGGCCCGGCGGACCCCGAGCCGCGGACGATCCTCGACATCGGCTGCGGAGACGGCACCGCCGCCGCCACCGCCGCCCCGCTCCTGCCCGGCCACCACGTCATCGGCGTCGACTGGTCCCAGGACGCCCTCAGGCGCGCCCGCACCCGCATCCCGTACGCGGTCCGCGGCGAACTCACTGGCGGTGGGCTGCCGTTCGCGCCGGAGTCGGCCGACGCCGTGCTGTTCAGCGAGGTGATCGAGCATCTCGTCGACCCGGACGCGGCGCTCGACGAGATCCGCAGGATCCTGCGGCCCGGCGGGCATCTGATGCTGTCCACGCCGAACCTGGCCGCCTGGTACAACCGCGCGTTGCTGCTCGCCGGCGTCCAGCCGGTCTTCTCGGAGGTCAGCCTGCGCGGCATCCACGGCCGCCCCGGGAAGGAGGTCGTAGGACATCTGCGCCTCTACACCGCCCGCGCGCTGCGGGAGTTCGTCGCCGCCTCCGGGTTCACGGTCGTGACGCTCGAAGGCGCTCCCTTCCACGGCGTACCGCGCCCGCTGCGGCCGCTGGACCGGCTGGCCTGTGCCCGGCCGCAGCTGGCGTCGATCCTGCTGCTGCACGCCAGGAGGACGTAGCCCATGTGGTGGGGAGTGGCCGCGGCCCTGCTGGCGAACACCTTGTACAGCCTGGGCTTCGTGCTGGAGAAACGGGCGCTCACCTCGCTGCCCGAGGTGAGCATCCGGCAGCCGGCCCGGCTGTTGCGCCTCGTCCTCGGCAGCCCTCTGTGGATCGGCGGCTCCCTCGCCCTGGCCGCCGGTTTCGCCGCGCAGCTCGTCGTCTACCGCACCCTCCCGATCGCCGCCGCGCAGGGCATCTTCGTCTCCGGCCTGGTGCTGCTCGTGCTGCTGTCGGCCCGGCTGCTCGGGGAGGAGACGAGCGGCCGGGAGCGGTACGCGCTGGGTGCGATCCTGCTCGCGCTGCTGATGGTGGTGCTGTCGCTGCGCGAGGGCTCGGACACCGTCAGCCAGGAGGCGCCGTACCAGTTGATCCTGCTGGTGTGCGTGCCGTCACTGGCGGCCGGGCTGTGGCTGTACGGCTCCGCCGAGCGGCGGGCCCGCAACCGGCACCGGCGGCCGACGACCGGCGTCGAGTACGGGGTGGCCGTGGGGCTGCTGTACGGCGTGAGTTCGCTGGCCATCAAGGGCGTGTCGAGCCATCTGACGACCAGCGGGATCGGCGGTGCGGTGCTGGACCTGCTGAGCTCCCCGTATCCGTATCTGCTGTTGTTCACCGGTGTGTTCGGCCTGGTGATGTCGCAGGCGGCGCTCCAGCGCTGCCGGGCCTCGCTGATCGTGCCGGTGTGCACGACCGTGACGTCCCTGTTCACGGCGGTGCTCGGCACGCTGTCGTTCGGCGAGGCCCTGCCGGACGAGCCGCTGCGGCTCTCGCTGCGGGTGGCGGGCACGGCCCTGGCGGTCGCCGTACTGCTGACCATGCCGAAGCACGACCCTGCTCCCCAACCCACCGCACCAGCCAAGGAGTTGGCCTCCCCATGAAGCCCGACGACCCGCTGCTGAAGATCCTTGCCTGCCCGCTCGACAAAGGCCCGCTGCATCTGCTGGCCGAGGAGACCGGGCAGGAGGAGGCGCTGTACAACCCGCGGTTGCGCCGCCGCTATCCGATCGTCGACGGCATTCCGCAGCTCCTGCCGTCCTCGGGCGAGCAGGTCCCGGACGACGAACACGAGGAACTTCTCCAGAGGATGGCCCCATGACCAGCCTGGCAGCCCGCCTCGCTCCCCTCCTGCCCACCCGTCTGGTGGCCGCGACGGCCCGGGCGCTCTACCCCCGGTTCGAACCGGAGCTGGCCCGGCTCGCCGAGCTGTGCCCGCCGGACTGCGGTACGGCGGTGGACGTCGGCGGCTGGTACGGGCCCTGGACGCACCGGCTGTCCGGCCTGGCCGAGCACGTCGTGACGATCGAACCGGTGCCCCATCTGGCCCGCCTGCTGGCCGCCGCCGTCCCGCCGAACGTACGGGTGATCCGTGCCGCGGCCTCGGACCGCCCGGGCATCGCCCGCCTGTGGCTGCCGCCGGACGACTCGGGCGACCGGGGCGTGTCGTCGCTGGTGCGGCGTGACATCCACGGCCGGGCGCTGGACGTCCCCTGCGTCACGCTGGACGAGCTGGGCCTGCGGAACGTCGGCTTCATCAAGATCGACGTGGACGGCAACGAGCCGGCGGTGCTGCGGGGCGCGACGGGCCTGCTGGCCCGCGACCGCCCGGCCCTGTTCGTGGAGCTGGAGTCCCGCATCCAGCCGATCAGCCCGGTGGTGACGTACCTGTCCCTGCTGGGCTACGAGGGCTGGGTCCTGCCCGGCGACCGGTGGGTGCCGCTGGCGAAGTTCCCCCTGGAGGCGCACCAGGCGGACGCCTCCTACGTGGTCTCGCACGGCCTGCTGCGCCGCGTCCTGCCGTCCGACGTCCTGCGCGGCCCGCGCTACGTCAACTCGGTCCTCTTCCTCCCGGACGGCCGCCGCCCGGGCACCGCGCCGGTGGGCGACGATGGTTCCCATGCCCTCCGGAAAGCGCCCCGCTAGTCCCTTCACACCGCTCGACTTCCAGCTGGTGCTGCTGCGCCGCATGGCCGACCACAATCCGGATCTGGTGGAGGACGCCCGTCACGAGCTGGGGGTCTCCCTGGCGGACATGCGCGAGGCCAACAAGCGCTGGCAGGCGATGGTCCGCTCCCCGCGGTCCCGGGCGCCCCTGTCCCTCCCCCAAGTTCTCGGCTCCGCTCGAACAGGGGGTACCCCCATCCGATCGGTGCTGGGCGAACCCGAGTCCCGGTCCGCCCGCCGGATCGGCGACCTCGACTGCGAGGCGTGGCTCTGGCCCGGCCCCCTCTGGCCCGGCCTGCGCTTCGAGGTCCTGACCGCCCCGAACGGCGCGGTGTGGAACGAGTGGCTGGTCCGCGCCCCGGGCGCCGAGGGGCCCGGGCTGCGCACGCTCGACGACCTCACGCCCTGGTCCTGCACGGTCGACGAGGCGGCCCGCGCCTTCACCCCGGCCCGTCCCCTGGAGGGCACGGCCCCGACCCTCCCCCACTGCCTGAACGGCGTGGGGGTACCCCCAGGGCTGGCGTTCACCGCGCCGGACGCGCGGGGGGTGCGGTGGGAGGTCGTGGCCGAGTTCACGTGGGGGCTGGTGCAGCGAGTGGCCGTCACCGGCCGTCAGGACTGAGGCGCTCCGACGCGGTCGAGGGCCGGGAGGAACTGGGCGTCGCCTCTGCTCCGGCGGCGCCCGGTGTGGTCAGCCGGCGGCGGCCAGGACCGCCTCGACCACCCTCGGTACGGACTGCGGGTGCAGCCACAGGAACAGGTTCGGCTCGATCAGCTCCAGTTCCATCACGCACGGCTCCCCGTCCGGCCCGGTGACGAGGTCCACGCGCGCGTACAGCAGTTCCGGCTGTCCGGGTACGGCGGCCAGTGCCCGCCGGGCCACGTCGAGTTCGGCGGCGGTCGGCTCCCAGGGCCGGAGGTCGGGATGGGCGACCTTGTCGGCGTCGTACGGTGTGCCCGGCGCGAGGACGGAGCCCTTGCGGCTGGCGTGCAGCAGACGTCCGCCGAAGAACTGCAGGGCCCGCTCGCCGTGCGTGTCGATGCTGGTCAGGTAGGGCTGGAGCATGACGGTGAAGCCCTCGGCGTGCATCCGCTCGGCCTGGCGCACGGCGGCGTCCCGCTCCCCGGCCGGGTAGCGCGCGGCGTACCGGGCCCCTGCCCCCGAGGTGGGTTTCACGACGTACTCGCGGTCGGCGGGCAGCTCGACGGGGTCGCCGGGCGCGAAGTAGCGGGTCGGCACGGCGGGCACCCCGGCCTCCGCGAGCCGGCCCAGATACCTCTTGTCGGCGTTCCACCGCACGACGTCCACCGGGTTGGCCAGCCGCGTCACCTTCCCGCACCGCTCGGCCCACGCCGCGAACTCCTCGGCCCGCCAGCTGTAGTCCCAGGTGGAGCGTATGAGGGCCAGGTCGAAGCCGGCCCAGTCGACCGACGGGTCGTCCCAGTGGACGGCGGCGGCCTCGGCCCCGGCCTCCCGCAGCGCGTCCACCAGCACCGGCAGGTCCCGGTCCCTGCTCTCGACGCCACCGGGGTCGTAGGTGACGAGCGCTATACGCGGGGTGCCGGCCACAGGGACTCCATTCTCGGACGAACGATCGATTCCGGCGCAGGCTAACAATCCCGCCCGGAACCGCGACACCCTGATTGACCTTCACCTTCGGTGAAGCCCCAGCATCGGTGGCGGAACGAGGGAGCGCGAGGAACGCGCGGAGCGCAGGGGATCGCATGGACATATCGCACGGCAATCGCATGGACATGCTGACGATCGGCGCGTTCGCGAAGGCGTGCCGGCTCTCGCCGAAGGCACTGCGCCTCTACGACGAGCTGGACCTGCTGCGGCCCGCCCGGGTGGACCCGGACACCGGTTACCGGTACTACGCGGTCGGGCAGTTGGTGCAGGCCCGGCTGGTGGCGTGGCTGCGGCGGCTCGGCATGCCGCTGGCCGAGATCCGCCAGGTGTGCCGGCTGCACGACCGCGACTCCACGGCCGCCGCCCTGGAGATCCGCGCCTACTGGGCGCGTGTCGAGGCGGAGACGGCGGTACGGCGGGACCTCGCCGCGTTCCTGGTCGATCACCTGACAGCGGACTCGCGAGAGTCCGGAAAGGATACCGCCATGCTGGAACTGCGCTACTCAGCCCACTCGGACACCGGGCGCGTCCGCCCCGCCAACCAGGACACGGCGTACGCGGGCACCCGGCTGCTCGCCGTCGCCGACGGCTTCGGACCGGCGGGCGCGCCCGCGAGCAGCGCCGCCGTGGAGGCACTGCGCTTCCTGGACACGGACGAGATCCCGGCCGGCGGGGTCCTCAACCTCCTGGAGGACGCGGTACGGGGCGCCGCCCAGGCCGTGCGGGACGTGGCCGACGGCGCCGACGACATCGGCACGACCCTGACCGCCCTGCTCTGGACGGGCTCGCGGCTGGCCCTGGTGCACATCGGCGACTCCCGCGCCTATCTGCTGCGCGACGGCGAACTGTTCCTCATCACCCACGACCACACGGTCGTCCAGTCGATGATCGACGAGGGGCGTCTGACGCCCGAGGAGGCCGTCTCCCACCCCCAGCGATCCTTCCTCCTGAAGGCCCTGACGGGCGACGGCACCCCCGCGATCCCGGACCTCCGCCTGCACGACACCCACCCGGGCGACCGCTATCTGCTGTGCTCCGACGGCCTGTCCAGTGTGGTCCCCGAGGACCGGATCCGGGAGCTCCTCACCTCGCCCGCCACCCCCGACGAGACGGTCCAGGCCCTGGTCGGCGCGGCGAACGAGGCAGGCGGGCCCGACAACGTGAGCTGTGTGGTGGCAGACGTGGCGGAGGCGAGGCGGTAACAGCCGACTTCCCGACCCAGGGGGGTGAGGTTCACGGACGCTCGACCGCCGTGGGCGGTGTCGTCCCTCCGGCACGGGCTGTTCGCCCGGGGCGGGGACAACCGGGAAGGAGGGTCTACTGTGGTGCATGGTGAACTTCGATCTCCGCCCCCCGACGACCTGCACGAGGCCATCAAGGCCGCAGCAGACCGCGAGTGGCGGTCCCAGCACGGACGGATCCTGAGGTACCTACGCCTTGCGACCGGTCTCGGCGAAGCGCCGAATCACCCTGAAGGCGATTCCGCTGCCCTGCCCCGCTGCGCGGCGGTCAGCGTTCCCCCCGGCCCTGAGGGGGCCGGCCCCCTGCCGAGAACCGCGGGTGGTGGTTGTGCCTGCCGTGGCGAGACAGCGACAGACAAGGAGTACGACGCATGTCCTCCCTCTTCCCCGCCCTGACCGACGCCCCGGCCAACCGGCCCGCCCTCCGATTCGGCGAGCGCTCCCTGACCTACGCGCAGCTCGCCGCCGCGGCCGGTGCGACGGCCGGGCGCATCCGGGAGGCCCGCCGGGTCGCCGTCTGGGCGACGCCCACCATGGAGACCGCGGTCGCCGTCGTCGCCGCGCTGCTGGCCGGCGTGCCCGCCGTGCCGCTCAACCCGAAGTCGGGCGAGAACGAACTCGGGCACATCCTGTCCGACAGCGCCCCCGACCTGGTGCTCACGGCACCGGACGACCAACTCCCCGCCCCCCTACGGGATCTGTCCCGCCTCGACGTAGACGTGCACGGCACCGGGCCGGCCCCCGAGGACCGCGCCGACGAGTCCGACCCGGCGCTGATCGTCTACACCTCCGGCACCACCGGCCCGCCGAAGGGCGCGGTCATCCCGCGCCGGGCGATCGCCTCGACCCTGGACGCGCTGGCCGACGCGTGGCAGTGGACCGTCGACGACGTACTCGTCCACGGACTGCCGCTGTTCCATGTGCACGGCCTGGTCCTGGGCACCCTCGGCCCGCTGCGGCGCGGCGGCTCGGTGCGGCACCTGGGCCGCTTCACGACACAGGGCGTCGCCCGGGAGCTGAACGCCGGGGCGACCATGCTGTTCGGCGTGCCGACGATGTACCACCGGATCGCGGAGGCGGTGACCGGCGATCCGGAGCTGGTGAAGGCGCTGACCGGGGCGCGGCTGCTGGTGTCCGGTTCCGCCGCGCTGCCCGTGCACGACCACGGGCGGATCGCGACGGCGACCGGGCGGCGGGTGATCGAGCGGTACGGCATGACGGAGACGCTGATGAACACCAGCGTCCGGGCCGACGGCGAGGCCCGCCCGGGCACGGTCGGTGTGCCGCTGCCGGGCGTGGAGCTGCGGCTGGTCGAGGAGGACGGCTCGGAGGTCACCGGGTACGACGGTGAGACCGTCGGCGAGATCCAGGTGCGTGGCCCGAACCTGTTCACCGAGTATCTGAACCGGCCCGACGCCACCGCCGCCGCGTTCACCGCCGACGGCTGGTTCCGCACCGGCGACATGGCGGTGCGCGACCCCGACGGCTATGTCCGGATCGTCGGCCGCAAGGCCACCGACCTGATCAAGAGCGGCGGTTACAAGATCGGGGCGGGTGAGATCGAGAACGCGCTCCTGGAACACCCCGGGGTGCGGGAGGCCGCCGTCACCGGGGAACCGGACGCCGATCTGGGCGAGCGGATCGTGGCGTGGATCGTCCCGGCGGAGCCCCATTCCCCGCCGTCGCTCGACGAGTTGGCGGATCACGTGGCCAGGCGTCTCGCCCCGCACAAGCGCCCGCGGGTCGTCCACCACCTGGACGCCCTGCCCCGCAACGACATGGGGAAGATCATGAAGCGGGCGCTGCCCCATGACTGAGCACCGCCCCAGGACCGAGCGCCTCCCGACGACCGAGCGCCCCTCCGCCCGCGCGGTCGTCGACGCCCTCGCCGACGACTCCACCTTCACCGAACTGCCCGACGCCATAAGGGATTGCAGGCCGGACGGCCCGCTCGCCTGGCCCGGCTACGACGCCGCCCGCGCCCGCGCCTCCGAACGCACGGGCGAGCAGGAGTCCGTGATCTGCGGCACCGCCCGCGTCGGCGGCACCCGGGCCGTGCTGATCGCGTTCGAGTTCGGCTTCCTCGGCGGCTCCCTGGGAGAGCGCACCGGCGACCGGCTGGAGGCGGCGTACACCTACGCCCGTGAGCACCGCCTCCCGGTCGTGCCGCTGGTCGCCACCGGTGGCAGCCGGATGCAGGAGGGCATGCTCGCCCTGAGCCAACTCCAGCGCGTGGCCCGTGAGTCGGCGCTCACCAGGGAGGCGGGGCTCGCGCAGGTGGCCGTGGTGCGCGATCCGACCACCGGGGGCGGCTGGGCCACCCTGGGCGCGGGCGCCGACGTGGTTCTCGCGCTGCCCGGGGCCCAGGTCGGCTTCGCCGGCTCCCGGGTGCGGCCGGCGGACGCGGACCCGGCGGCGTACACGGCCGAGGCGCAGGTCGCGGCGGGGGCGGCGGACGCGGTCGTACGGCCGGAGGAGCTGCGCGAGACGCTGGGCCGGTGGCTGCGGCTGCTGACGCGCCCGTCCACCACACCGGCCCCGCCGCCCGACGCGCTCGGCGACGACGCGGGCCTGCCCGCCACCGGCTGGGACGCCGCCCGGCGCGCCCGCTCACCCCGGCGCCCGCGCGCCGCCGCCTACTTGGACGCCTACTTCTCCGACCGGGCCGCGATCAGCGGCGACCGCTGCGGCGGCACGGACCCGGACGGCATACTGTGCGGCTTCGGCACGCACGAGGGCCGTACGGTCGCGTACGCCGCGCAGACCGGGACCGCGACCCGTCCCGCCGGCTACCGCACCGCCGCCCGTCTGATCCGCCTCGCGGACCGGCTGGGCATTCCGGTGCTGACCCTCGTGGACACCCCGGGCGCCGCCAACGACGCCGAGGCGGAGCGGCAGGGCGCGGGTGCCGCGATAGCGGACCTGTTCGCCGCGGTGGCGGGCGCCCGCACCCCGGTGACCACGCTGGTGATCGGCGAAGGCGGCTCCGGCGGCGCGCTGGCACTGGCCGCGCCCGGCAACACCTGGGCCACCCCGGACAGTTACTTCTCGGTGATCGCGCCGGAGCTCGCGGCGGCCATCCTCAAGCGACCGCCGCGCGCGGTGGAGACGACGGCGGACCAGCTCCGCATCCGGCCGCAGGATCTGGTGGAGCTGGGGGTGATCCGCGGGACCGTGGGACCGTGAGTGCGGTGGGAGCGGAACGGCTCGCACGTGACCTTCACGGAGCGGCCCGGCTCCCCGCCCGTGCCGCCCGGGCGGCCGGCCCCTGGCCCCCGGCTTCAGCGGGGCCGCCGTCACGCCGGCCGACACGGGCGAGGTCGTCGGCATGGTCACGGCGGCGGTCGGCACCCGGGACGTGCGCACCGGCCGGGTGATGCCCACTCAGGTCACGGCCCGCTACTGGCCGACCCGCAGGGCCTGGTCCCCACCTCGGACCACACCGCGCGCTCTCTCCGGGCTCGCCGAGGTCGAACCCCCCGTTCGGCGGCACCCCGCCCGGCCCCCTCTGAAAGGCGTCCCCGTCCCCTCCCGCGCACGATGCGAGGGAGGCCCGCCGCCCGGCGGTCCCACGTCTGCGAGGTCCGCCACCTGGCGGCCTCCCACGGTCTGTGCTCTCGGGAGGACCTGCCATGACCGCCAGTCTGGAGCAGTTGCGCCGCTGCCACTTCGCCGTCGACCTGGGGGCGGCCCGCACCCGCGTCTACGTCAAGGGCGCCGGGCTCGTCGTCGACCAGCCGTCCGCCGCCGCCGTGAACACCCACACCGGCGCGCTGATGGCGGTCGGGGAACTCGCGGAGAAGATGACGGGCCGCACACCGGACTACATCCGGGTGGTGCATCCGGTCTCGGGCGGCACCGTCGTCGACATCGAGATGGCGCAGCGCATGCTGCGGCACCTGCTCGGCGACAAGATGCGCCGCGGCCTGCGCCGCAAGCCGATCCTGCGCGCCGCGGCCTGCATCCCGCACGACGCCGACCCGCTCGCCCAGCGGGCCGCCATCGAGACGCTGGTCGGACTCGGGGCCCGCCGCGTGGAGCTGGTCGACACGCTGATCGCCGCCGCTGTCGGCTGCGGACTGCCCGTGGAGCAGCCCGAGGCCACGATGATCATGGTGTGCGGTGCCGCGGCGACGCAGGTGGCGGTGCTGTCCCTCGGCTCGATCGTCACCGCCGAGCGCATTCCGGTGGGCGGCGATGCCGTCGACCACGCGATCGTGCAGCACCTGCGGCACGAGCACGAGCTGATGCTGCCCAGCCAGTCGGTACGGCCGCTGCAGCTCGCCCTGTCCGGCAACGGGCTCACCCCGCACGGCCCGGCCTCCACGGAGATCCACGGGCGGGACGTCGCCACCGGCCTGGCCCGCTCCGTCCAGGTCGACACCGCCGCCGTGCGGGACGCCATCCAGACGCCGCTCACCGCCGTCCTCGACGGCATCGGCACGGTCCTGCGGGCCTGCCCGCCCGACCTGGTCGCCGACCTCGCCGACCGGGGGATCATGATGGTCGGCGGCAGTGCGCTGCTGCCGGGCCTGGACCAGATGCTGCGCCAGGCGACCGGCATGCCCGTGCACATCGCCGAGCGCCCGGACGTGTGCGCCGTCCAGGGCCTCGGCGCGATGCTGGAGGGCAGGATCGCGCCGCTGGCGCTGGACCCGCTGGGATCCTGAGCGACCAGCGGTGCCAGGGCCTGCCGGACAGGCCCTGGGCCGCTCAGCGGGCGAACCAGCAGCGCACGGTCGTCCCGTCGTCCCCCCTGTGTACCCGCACCAGGTCGGCGATGAGGTTCACCAGCAGCAGCCCGCGCCCGCCACGCTGGTCGCGGGGGGCGGGCCGGCGCCCGGCCAGAGGGTCCGTGAGCCGCCCCTGGTCGCGCACCTCGCACACCACGTACCCGCCCTCGGTCCACACCCGCATCACCCCGGAACCGCCGCCGTGCACCACGCTGTTGGTGGTGAGCTCGGCCATGGCGAGGGCCAGGTCGTCCAGCTTGACGCCGCTGAGTCCGAGCCGCGCGCCCTCCCCCACGGCCACGTGCCGGGCCTCGGAGAGCGAGTCCGAGTCGAAGGCGAACGTCAGCGCGTCCGGCGCGGGCGGCAGCGCCTCGTTGTACCGGGCGACGACGTCCCCGGGGGCGTACGCGTCACTGCCCTGCTCCAGCCGGGAGCCGGAGGGGATGATGGTCGGGTGGGTGGCGTAGGCGTCGGCGAGGACCTGCTCGGGGAGCTGCTCGACGTCGTACGGACACAGGATGGTCGCCGTGCGGCCCTGGAAGGCGGCGTTGATGAGCGCCTCGTGCTGGACGCAGGCGGGGTACTCGGTGTCGGAGCGCCCGGCCCAGATGGGCTCGCCGATGATCCGCACCCGGCGTCCGGGCGGCTGGGCGTCGGCGAACGCGCGTAGCACCCCGGGGATGATCCGCCCCGGGTTGCGGCCGGCCTCGCGCATGTCCAGGAGCTTCACCGCCTCGGCGGCCTCGCCGAGGGCGTCGCGGATCAGCGCGAGGTTCTTGCCGGGCACCGCGACCGCCACGGGGTCGCCGGCCGCCAGGCCCTCGCGCACGAAGGGCACGGTGACGTCGAGGTACTCCTCCTCGTCGCGGTAGAAGAGCGCGGGGTGGACGAAGGGCTCAAGAGGTCCGAAGGGCTCGGCCACGGTAGCGGTCATGACATCGACACCTCGATCCCCGCATGGCCGGGCCACAGCAGGTCCAGCGTGCGCCGCAGGGCCGCCGGCGGCCGTCGTACCACGAACCGCCGGCCTTCCCCGAGCTGCCCGGCGGCGGCCGCGAGCGCACCCGCGCCTGCGACGTCGACGAACGTCACGTCGGACAACTCAAGGTAGTACACGTCCTTATCCTCGCGAACGGCCTGCTCCAGTACGCCTTCCCAGATCGCACGGGTCGTCAGGACAACCTCCCCCGTCGCCCGGACACCCTGCCGCCCGGACAGCGGGAACACCGCCAGGCCCGGCACGGGACCGCAGGACCCGGCGTCCGGCACCCGATACTGAGTGTTCAAGCCCCTCTCCCCACACTTCTGGACCACCGGGCTCGTACCCGCCCGGGACAAGGTCATTCCCCGCGACGGTGTGTAGTACGCCGTACGGCGGGCAGGCGCACCTCACACGGACGTCGACGGGGGCGAGTGACGTCGTGCAGTTCCCCGAGGAGGAACACGACCGACAAGGATCGAGAGGGCGGTGACATGACGTCTGCGGCATCACCACATCTCACAGGAGGGCTGAACACACTGGTCATCAGTGGACGCGTGGACGCGGACCGGGCTGAGTTCACCCCGTGCGGTGAGCTGGTGCACGGCTGCGCGGAAACGCTGGCCAGGACCCTGGCCGAGCTCCCGCCCACGATCATGCGGGTGGAACTGGACATGAGGGGCGTGCACTTCATGGACACGGCGGGTCTGCAGTTCCTCGACGTGCTGGGCGACTTCGCCCGGCAGCGATGCGCGACGGTCACGACCACGAACTGGAACGGCCAGCCGCGCCGGATCCTGGAACTGGCGGGCCTGGACACGACCGACCCCCTGCGCGCCGCTCCCCACCCCGCCCCTCGGCCCGCCCAGCCGTCGGCCCCGGCCTCTTCCGCGGTCGCCCTGGAACGCGCGGAGCGCATGCACGTCCTCCAGGAGGAGGTCGAGCAGCTCCGCCAGGCCATCGCCTCCCGCCCGGTCATCGACCAGGCCCGGGGCATCCTCATGGCCACCCACGGCTGCACGTCCGACGAGGCCTGGCACATCCTGCGCGAGACCTCCCAGCTCTCCAACACCAAGCTCCGTGACGTGGCCGCCGCCGTGACAGCCAGCGCGAAATCCGACGGCCCCCGCCCGTCCCCCGCCCTCCGCGAGGCCTTGCAACAAGCCCTCACCCGCCGCCACCGCCCCTGACACCCCCGGACCGCCCGGCCCTACCCCTGGCGGCCCGGCCCCCGACACCGGCGGCACCCACACGGACGGGCCATCGCCCGCGCACCGGCGAGAACCGACGGACCGCCGGTACGCGGCGCCCCGACACCCGGACCGACGGAGTACCGCACCACGACCACCCGGCCATCACTCCCGGAGCGACCGAGCACCGGCCGGGACGACCGACTGTCGGTACGCGGCGCCCCGACACCCACCGGACCGACCGAGTACCGGCCATGGCCGACCGACCGGATGCAGCCCCCCGGCAGCCCCACCGGGCCACCCAGCAACCGCTCCCCACCAACCGGGCACCCCCCAGGCCAACCGGCCAACCCCCCGGCCCGACCGCCGGCGCCGACCGACCATCGGTACACGGCGCCCCGAACACCCCCTCCCGAGCCACCCCACAACCACTCCCCGTCGACCCCGGGCACCCCCCGGGCCGACCAGCCCTCACCTCGGAGCCACCCCCGCCCCCCTCCAGGCCGGCCCTCCCCGCGTACCGCCACCGACCGGCCATCGCGTACCGCTACAAGGTGTTCGTACGCGACCTACGGCCTGTTCCACGCCGGCGGCTGGCTGGGCATGGTGGCGGGCCTGTTCCTCTACGCCGACCTGCGCCGCAGGGGCGGCCCGCTGCGCCCGGCCTGGTGGTCCGGCGTCTGCCTGGGCATCGGCGGCTTCCAGCTCTACGACGGCACCGTCCAGCACAAGCTGCTGCGCCTGCACCAGATCCGCTACGACGTCGATCCACGCCCGTACGACTGGACCTGGAACGTCGTCGCCGTTCTGTTCCTGCTGGCCGGCCTGCTCCTGTGGCACCGGGCGCGGCGCGCCGGGCGGGAGCGGACGCGATGACGACCACCCCCGCTCCCCTGCCCGTCCTGGTACTCCTGTGCTGCCTGCTCTACACGGCGGCCGCCGCCCGGCTGCGGCACCGCGGGGACCACTGGCCGCTGCGGCGCGACGCGGCTCTCTGGCTCGGCGGCGGCCTGCTGGTGGCGGCGTTCGCCGTGCCGTGGGAGTCGTGGCTGCCGCCGTTCACCGCGCACATGGCCGCCCACCTCACGGCCGGCATGGCGGCCCCGCTGCCGGTCGCCCTCTCCCGCCCCGGCACCCTGGCCCTGCGCACCCTTCCGCCGCCCGGCCGGCGCGCCCTGGTGTCACTGACCCGCTCCCGCCCGGCCGCGGCGCTCGTCTTCCCACCCGTTGCCACGGCCCTGGACATCGGCGGCCTGTGGCTCCTCTACCGAGCTCCCCTGCCGCCGTCCCTGCACCACAGCCCCCTCCTCACCCTGCACCTCTTCCTCGCCGGCACCCTCTTCACCTTCGCCCTGCTCGCCGTGGACCCGATCCGCCACCGGCCGGGCTTCGCCGTGCGCGCCGGCACCCTCCTGGCGGCCGCCGCGGCCCACGCCGTCCTGGCGAAGAGCCTGTGGGCGACGGGCCCGCCCGGCACGGCCTTCACCCCCGCCGACCTGCACCTCGCCTCGCAGCTCATGTACTACGGCGGTGACGCGGTGGAGATCGCCTCGGCCCTGCTGCTGGCGTCCCAGTGGTACCGCGCGCAGGGCCGGTCACTCCGGACCCACCGGGGTACCCGGCAGCCCGCAGCGGCATAAGGAGACACACGATGAGCGACCAGACCCCGTCCCAGGCCGAAGGCGACCGCGAGGACGACCAGGACACGACCCCCACCCCCACCCCGACCCCGTCCCAGGCGGAGGGCGACCGCGACGACACCGCCACCGAGGAGGACGACAACACCGACGTCTAGACCCTGGCCCGACGCGGCCCCGGCCCACATGCGCTGGCCACGGCGCAACCTGACGTACCGTCCTCGTTGTGAGCGATGTGCCTTCCGCGAACACCCGACGGGCAGCCCGGCGAGCGGCCTCCGCGCGCGCGGTGATCGGCGACGATCCGGCGCTGCGGGCGGCCTACGGGCTGTGCCGGCGCCGGACCAGGGAGCAGGACCCGGCGGAGTACGCGCTGATCCAGCTGGTGCCCGCGGCGCTGCGTCCTGCCTGCTGGGCCCTGTGGGCGGCGGCCAACGCCCTCGACGACCTGGGTGACGACCGCACCGCGCCCGCCGCCGTACGGGCCGCCCGGGTCGAGGAGTGGATCACCGCCCTGCACCGCGAACTGCCCACCGGCACCAGCCCGGACCCGATCCGCCACGCCCTGGTCGACACCGCGGCCCGCTGGCGTCTGGACCTGTCCGAGCTGCGGGGCGCCATGGTCCAGGTCCAGGACGACACCCACGGCAGGCACTTCGCCGACTGGGCCGCGTGGCGCACCTGGGGCCGGGAGAACCTGCTGCCCTGGTTCGGCCAGGTCCGCACCCTCTTCGACCGGGCCGGCGTCCCCGTGGCACTGCGTCTGGACACCCGGGAGACCTACGAGGAGTTCCTCGACGGCGTGCGGCTCACGGACATCCTCACCGACCTGTCCGCCGACCTCGCCCAGGGCGACCTCCTCCTGCCCGACGAGGCCCTGCGGCGCCATCCCGGGGCCGCCGACGACCTGGCGAACCGGCGCTGGAGCCCCGCCGTCGCCGCCCTGGTCACGCAGCTGACCGGCCTGGCCCGCCAGTGGGTGACCCAGGACGGCCTCAGCCGCGGCATGCACCCCGGGCCCGCCACCGTCCTGCACACCATGGCCGCCCTGCTGTGCGCCCAGCTCGACGCGATCGGTTCCGCCGGCCCGGCCCTCCTGCGGCGCCCGCCCCGGCCCACGCTCCGGGCCCGGGCCCGCATCCTCGCCCGCGCCCGGGCCCGTGCCGCCCTGGCCTGGAGCCTGACCCCGCTGACGGTGCCGCCCGCACAACCCGCCGGGCACGGCAGCCCACTCCCGGCCGACCGGACGGCGCCCACCCGGACCTTCCGGCCCCCGCCACCGCACCCCGGCGGCCACCGGCCCCCGGACATCCCGCCGGACCGGCTCCCCGCCCACGTCGCCGTGATCATGGACGGCAACGGCCGCTGGGCCCAGCAGCGCGGCCTGCCCCGGCACGAGGGGCACCGGGCCGGCGCCGCCGCCGTCCGGGAGGTGGTGCACGGAGCCCTGGAGATCGGCCTGCGGCACCTGACGCTCTACACCTTCTCCACCGAGAACTGGCACCGCGATCCGCGGGAAGTCGACGCGATCCTCGACCTCCTGCGCAGCGAGGTCGTCGACGACCCCTTCCGCGACCTCGACGTCCGGCTGCGCTGGCACGGCCGCACCGGCCGCCTGCCGCCCGACCTGGCCGACGTCCTCCAGCTGCGCGAGCGCGGCACCCGCTCCCGCACCGGCCTGACACTGACGATGTGCATCGACTACGGCGGCCGCGACGAGCTCACCCGCACCGCCGCCGCCCTCGCCCGCCGGGCCCGGGCCGGCCATCTCGACCCCGACCTGATCGGCGAGGAGGACTTCGCGCGGCACCTGCCCCACCCGGACATGCCGGACGTCGACCTGCTCTGGCGCACCGGCAACGAGCAGCGCACCTCCAACTTCCTGCCCTGGCACACCGCCTACGCCGAGCTGCACTTCACCCCGGGCCTGTGGCCCGACACCGACCGCCGCCACCTGTGGCAGGCGATCACCGCGTACACCCACCGCCAACGCCGCCATGGCACCGCTCCGATGGCCACCCCCAAAGATGCGCTGCGCCTCCAGGGCGAACCTTCCTGAACACCCCTGCCCCGGGAAAGGCGAGTCCGGTCAGCCGGTGAAGCCCTGCTCGCTCAGGGCCTTCTCGACGCGGGCACGGTGGTTCGCCTCCCAGGCGTCGAGGGACTCCTCGGCCTCCTTGGCCAGTTTCGCCCGAGCCGCAGCGAGGATCTCCTCCCGGCGGGCGGCGGGGGTGACGACGATGCCTTCCTCGTCGGCGACCACGATGTCGCCCGGGTGCACGAGCACGCCGCCGACACGGGCCGGCTCACCGAGCGCGCCGGCCTTCTCCTTGGTTCCGGGGATCGGTATGACACCGCGTGAGAAGACGGGAAAGCCCGCCTCGCGCACCTCGCCGAGGTCGCGGATGACACCGTCGACCACGAAGGCCGCGACACCCCGGCGCTGGGCGACGGCGCACACATTGCCGCCGGCCAGCGCGTAGTCCACGTCGCCCGACTCCACGACGATGACCGAGCCGGGCTCGGCGCGGTAGATCGCGGCGTGCAGCATCAGGTTGTCACCGGGCACGCACCGCACGGTGTACGCGGGACCCGCGACGCGGGGCGAGTTCCACAGCGGGCGGATGCCGGTGTCCATGACCTGTGCACGGCCCAGGAGGTCGGCGAGGGTGGTGGGAGGAACGTCCTCGAAGGGAGAAGTCACACCGGGAATCCAAGCAACAGGGCACCAGCCGACGCCACTTGGTTCCAGCCAGCGCTCACGGGAGGTCCGGCCGGAGAAGAACGCCTGCGGGGTACGGTGGCGACGTCGTACCAAGGGGGAGCGGAATGCGCTACGTCATCATCGGGTCCGGAGCGGTCGGCGGTTCGATCGGGGGGCGGCTGCACGAGAGCGGCCGGTCCGTCGTCCTGGTCGCCCGCGGCGCGCACTTCGAGGCGCTGCGCGACAACGGTCTGCGGCTGAAGGTCCCCACCGGCACGCTCACCCTCGACGTGCCGGTCGCCGCGCGGCCCGAGGACGTCGAACTGCGCGAGGACGATGTGCTCGTACTCGCCGTCAAGACCCAGGACGGCGTGGCCGCCCTGGACGCATGGGCCGCGCAGCCGGTGGCGGGCGGCGGCACGGCGGGCGAACGCCTGCCTCTGGTGTGCGCCCAGAACGGAGTGGAGAACGAGCGCCTGGCACTGCGCCGCTTCCGCGAGGTGTACGGCGTGTGCGTCATCCTGCCCTGCACCCATCTGAACCCGGGCGAGGTCGTCGCGCCCTGCGGCCCGTACACCGGCGCCCTGGTCATCGGCCGGTACGGGACGGGCTCGGACGGCACCGCCCGGCGGATCGCGGACGACCTGGAGAAGTCCCGCTTCCTGGCCCCGGTGGTGGCGGACGTGATGCGCTGGAAGTACGGCAAACTCCTCGCCAACCTCGCCAACGTGGTCGAGGCCGTGTGCGGCTCCGCCTCGGACGCCACCGCGCAGGACCTGGTCGCCCGGGCGCAGGCCGAGGGTGCCGCGGCCCTCGACGCCGCGGGCATCGCCTACGCGAGCGAGGCGGAGATCACCGAGCTGCGCAGCGGGACGGTCGACCCGCAGCCGATCGCCGGCGAGCGCACTCGCGGCTCGTCCTGGCAGAGCCTGGCACGGGGCGCGGGATCGATCGAGACGGACTACCTCAACGGGGAGATCGTGCTGCTCGGCCGGGAGCACGGCGTGCCCACCCCGGTGAACGCCGCCCTGCAGCACGCCGCCCGGGAGAGCGTGGGCCGCGGCCGGGAGCCGGGCAGCCTGACGGCCGAGGAACTGAGCAGGCGCATCGCGGCGACACGGACGGGCAACTCCGCCCCGACGACCGCCTGAACCACATTCTGAACCTCCATGCGGAACCCACATGCTGAGCTCCCACGCTGGGCCATGCCCTTGATCGTGCATGATCGGTGCGAGCCCCTCGACCGCCTCCCACGCGGCGGGGAGGCGACACATTGATCATGTAAGGAGATGGCGTTGTCCATCTGGGAAGCACTGGCGGTCCTCGCAGCCGGCATCGGAGCGGGCACGATCAACACCATCGTCGGTTCCGGCACCCTGATCACCTTCCCGGTACTGCTCGCCACCGGGCTGCCGCCGATCACAGCCAACGTCTCCAACGCCCTCGGCCTCGTCCCCGGCTCCATCAGCGGAGCCCTCGGCTACCGCGCCGAACTCCGCGGACAGGGGCGCCGCGCACTCGTCCTCGGTCTCACCGCTCTCGTCGGCGGACTCGGCGGCGCCGTCCTGCTCCTCGCCCTGCCCTCCGAGGCCTTCGACACGATCGTCCCCGTACTGATCGCTCTCGCGCTCCTGCTCGTACTGCTCCAGCCACGCCTCGCCAAAGCCGTACAGCGCCGCCGCGCGGACAACGGCACCACCGGCCGCCGGTACGGCGGACCCGTTCTCCTGGTCGGACTGCTCCTGGCGAGCGGGTACGGCGGCTACTTCGGCGCCGCCCAAGGGGTCCTGTACCTCTCCCTGATGGGCCTGCTCCTCGACGAGGACCTGCAACGCGTCAACGCCGTCAAGAACATCCTCGGAGCCGTCGTCAACGGCGTCGCCGCCTGCTTCTTCCTCGTCGTCGCCGAGTTCGACTGGACGGCGGTCCTGCTGATCGCCGTCGGCTCCACCCTCGGCGGACAGATCGGCGCCAAGGTCGGCCGCCGCCTCCCGCCCACCGCCCTCCGCGCCGTCATCGTCGCCGTGGGCATCATCGCGATGGTGCAGCTCCTGCTGCGCTGACCGCAAAAGTGACGTTTCCGCAGGGTCACAGGCCTGCACTGGTGGGGCGGGTGGGACTCGAACCCACGGCCGACGGATTATGAGTCCGCTGCTCTAACCGGCTGAGCTACCGCCCCATAGCGGCGTGTCGCGTACATGTGTGCGCGCCGTCTGCCGCAGCATAGCCGCTCATACGATCTCCTGCTTCGGATGGTCGGCTTCGCCCGGCCTTCGTGACCATGAGGACTGCGACCGGCGCCGCGCGGTTCCCGGAAGGTCGGAACGGACATGAAAAAGGACCCCTGTGGGGGTCCTCGTTCAGCGTGCTCCCCCGACTGGACTCGAACCAGTAACCTGCCGGTTAACAGCCGGCTGCTCTGCCAATTGAGCTACGGAGGACCGAGCTCCCCGGACTGGACTCGAACCAGTAACCTGCCGGTTAACAGCCGGCTGCTCTGCCAATTGAGCTACCGAGGAAGGTCTCGTTTGCATCGAACGCACCTACCTGGGTATTCGCCAGGGGGCGCGCGCTCGCTGCGACACATACATTAGCGCAAGCAGGGGGGTGCTCCGCCAATCGGTACTCCCCGGCGCCGACGCCGCACCGGAGACCTAGGCATAGGAAGGGTGACCGCCATGCGTTACCGGCTCACGTTCGTCGCCGGAGTCGTCCTGGGTTACGTGCTGGGCACGAGGGCCGGACGCGAGCGCTACGAACAGCTCAAGAAGTCGGCCCGCCAGTTCGCGCAGAACCCCGCCGTCCGCAACACCGCGGAGTCGGCGGCCCAGCAGGGCCGCGAGTTCGCGGGCAAGGCGTACCACGTGGTGAGCGACAGGGTCGGCGACCGTGTCCCCGAATCGGTGGCCGACCGAGTCCGCCACCTCCGCGACCGAGCCACCCACAACGGCGGCGAGGACGACTGGGGCACCAGCAATACGTAACAGTTCCGCTGTGGTGCCGGGCACGGGCACACCCTCAGGGGCGCGGGGCCGTATCGATATGCGGCTCCGCCGCGGGGCGCGACCAGCCGCAACGAGCCCGCACCCGAAACCCGGCGCCAAGATCGACGGTGCCCACGGCTCAAGCCAGCGCAGCGGTACGGCAGAATTTTGGCCATGGGGATAGTCGCCGGGTTGGACAGTTCACCCGATTTCACTCGTATCGTCGTCTGTGACACGGACACCGGAGCCGTGCTCAGGCAGGGATATGCGCCGCATCCGGTGGAGAGCCCCGACGGCGGCGGCCGGCCGTCCGACGTCGACCCGCAGGCCTGGCTGCTGTCTCTGGGCGAGGCCGCGGGCGGCGGGCTGCTGGAAGGCGTGCAGGCGATCGGCGTCTCGGCACAGCAGAACGCCGTCGTGCCGCTGGACGCGCAGGGCAACACCGTGCGGCCGGCGATGGTCGGCGGTGACAAGCGGACGCAGGTCGCGGCGGCCGATCTGATCGACGCGCTCGGGGGACGCGAGGCCTGGGCGCAGGCGGTGGGGTGTGTGCCGCAGGCCGCGCACCCGGTGACGAAGCTGCGCTGGCTGGCCCGGACCGAGCCCGAGAACGCGCAGCGCACCGCGATCCTGCTGCAGGCGCACGACTGGCTGGTGTGGCAGCTGCTGGGGCGGCCGGTGCGACGGACCACCGACCGGGGCGGGGCGTCCAGTACGGGGTACTGGTCGGCGGCGACCGGCGCCTACCGGCCCGACCTGGTCGAGCTGGCGCTCGGGCACCAGGTGATGCTGCCGGAGGTGGTCGGGCCGGCGGACGCGGCCGGCAGGACCCCGGAGGGGCTGCTGATCTCCGTCGGGACCGGTGAGACCATGGCGGCGGCCTTCGGGCTCGGCATCGGCCTCGGGGACGCGGTCGTCTCGCTGGGCGCGTCCGGGTCCGTGATGGCCGTGCACCCCGAGGCGCTGGTCGACGGCTCCGGGATGATCACCGCCCTCGCCGACGCGACCGGCATGCACCTGCCCGTCGTCACCACGCTGAACGCCGTACGGACGCTGCGCGGGACCGCCGAGCTGCTGGGGCTGCCCGATCTGGAGAGCCTGTCCGAGCTGGCGATGAAGTCGACGCCGGGGGCGCACGGGCTGGTGCTGCTGCCCTATCTGGAGGGTGAGCGGACGCCCAACCTGCCGCACACCGCCGGGACCCTCGCGGGTCTGCGGCGCGAGTCGATGAAGGCGGAGCACCTGGCGCGGGCCGCGTTCGAGGGCATGCTGTGCGGGCTCGCGGACGCGCTGGACGTGCTGCGCGCCCGGGGCGTGGAGGTGCGGCGGGTCTTCCTGCTCGGCCCGGCCGCCGAACTGCCCGCCGTGCAGGCCGCGGCGCCCATGCTGTTCGGGACGCAGGTCGTGGTGCCGCAGCCTGCGGACTACGCGGCGATCGGCGCCGCCCGGCAGGCGGCCTGGGCGCTCGGGGTGTCCCAGGGCACGGTCGATGCCCGGAACCCGCCGGCCTGGCAGGGCGCGGTCGCGCAGGTGCTGGAACCCGGCGAGGAGCTGGCCGTGGGGCAGGCGGTGCGGCAGCAGTTCGTGGCGGTGCGGGAGCAGACGCACCCCGGGGCGTTCTGACCGCCTGTTGGGTTAATTCGGTTGAGGTAACGCGGGTGGAGTGTTCGACGATAGGGGCCAGGGGCAACCAACCGCCCCGTCGTCCACTCCGAGAGAAGCAGCGTGCTCATACGACTCCTGCGGACCTGTCTCAGGCCCTACAAGAGACCCATCGCTCTGCTGGTGCTGCTGCAGTTCCTGCAGACCTGCGCCACGCTCTACCTGCCCACCCTCAACGCGGACATCATCGACCAGGGTGTCGTGAACGGCGACACCGGCTACATCCTGGGCTACGGCGCCGTGATGATCGGCATCTCGCTGGTCCAGGTCGTGTGCAACATCGGTGCCGTGTACTACGGCGCCCGGACGGCTGCGGCGCTCGGGCGGGACCTGCGGGCCGCCGTGTTCGACCGGGTGCAGTCGTTCTCCGCGCGTGAGGTGGGTCACTTCGGGGCGCCGTCGCTGATCACCCGGACGACGAACGACGTCCAGCAGGTGCAGATGCTGGCGCTCATGACGTTCACGCTGCTGGTGTCGGCGCCGATCATGTGCGTGGGCGGCATCGTGCTGGCGCTCGGTCTTGACGTGCCGCTGTCCGGGGTGCTGGTGGCGGTCGTGCCGGTGCTGGGCATCTGCGTGACGCTGATCGTGCGGCGGCTGCGGCCGCTGTTCCGGTCCATGCAGGAGCGGCTGGACAACGTGAACCGGGTGCTGCGCGAGCAGATCACCGGCAACCGCGTCATCCGTGCCTTCGTCCGGGACGAGTACGAGCAGCAGCGCTTCCGCAAGGCCAACACCGACCTCACGGACTTCGCGCTGGGCACCGGCAACCTGCTCGCGCTGATGTTCCCGATCGTCATGACGGTGGTGAACCTGTCGTCGATCGCCGTCGTGTGGTTCGGCGCGCACCGGATCGACAGCGGCGGGATGCAGATCGGTGATCTGACGGCGTTCCTCGCCTATCTGATGCAGATCGTCATGTCCGTGATGATGGCCACGTTCATGTTCATGATGGTGCCGCGCGCGGAAGTGTGTGCCGAGCGCATCCAGGAGGTGCTGGACACCTCGTCCAGCGTCGTGCCGCCGTCGGCGCCCGTGCGGGAGCTGCGCCGGCACGGTCATCTGGAGCTTCGCGGGGCGGGCTTCCGCTATCCGGGTGCCGAGGAGCCGGTGCTGCGGGCCGTCGACCTGGTCGCCCTGCCGGGCGAGACCACCGCGGTCATCGGCTCGACCGGCAGCGGCAAGTCCACGCTGCTCGGGCTGGTCCCGCGGCTGATCGACGCGACCGACGGGCAGGTGCTCGTGGACGGTGTCGAGGTGGCGGAGATCGCCCCGGAGCTGCTCGCGAAGACCGTCGGGCTGGTGCCGCAGAAGCCGTATCTGTTCGCGGGGACGGTGGCGACCAACCTGCGCTACGGCAACCCGGACGCCACCGACGAGGAGCTGTGGCACGCGCTGGAGGTGGCGCAGGCCAGGGACTTCGTGGAGCGGCTGGAGGGCGGGCTGGACGCGCCGATCGCGCAGGGCGGGACGAACGTCTCGGGCGGTCAGCGGCAGCGGCTCGCCATCGCCCGGACCCTCGTGCAGCGCCCGGAGATCTACCTCTTCGACGACTCCTTCTCCGCGCTCGACTACGCCACCGACGCCGCCCTGCGGGCCGCGCTCGCGCAGGAGACCGCCGAGGCGACCGTGGTGATCGTCGCCCAGCGGGTGGCGACCATCCGGGACGCCGACCGGATCGTCGTCCTCGACGAGGGCCGGGTCGTCGGCACCGGCCGGCACCACGAACTGATGGCGGACAACGAGACCTACCGGGAGATCGTGCTCTCCCAGCTCACGGAAGCGGAGGCTGCCTGATGGCGGGGCCCATGGGGCGGATGATGGCCGGAGGCGGCCCCGACCAGCGCTCGCTGGACTTCAAGGGGTCGGGCAAACGGCTCGTCGCGCAGTTCCGGCCGGAGCGCATCACCATCTACCTGCTGCTGCTGTTCGTGGTGCTCAGCGTCGGTCTCAACGCCGTCGGGCCGAAGATCCTCGGCAAGGCGACCGACCTGGTCTTCGCGGGCATCGTCGGGCGGGACATGCCGGACGGGGCGAGCAAGGAGCAGGTCCTGGAGTCCATGCGGCAGCGCGGGGACGGTGACGAAGCCGACATGCTGCGCAGCACCGACTTCACCCCGGGCCAGGGCATCGACTTCACCGCCGTCGGGCACGTGCTGCTGCTCGCGCTGGCCGTGTTCGCGGTGGCCGGCCTGCTGATGGCGGTGGCGACGCGGCTGGTCAACCGGGCCGTGAACCGGACCATGTTCCGGATGCGGGAGGACGTGCAGACGAAGCTGTCGCGACTGCCGCTGTCGTACTTCGACAAGCGCCAGCGCGGTGAGGTGCTGTCCCGCGCGACGAACGACATCGACAACATCGGCCAGACGCTCCAGCAGTCGATGGGGCAGCTCATCAACTCGGTGCTCACCATCATCGGCGTCCTCGCGATGATGTTCTACGTCTCCTGGATCCTGGCGCTGGTCGCGCTGGTGACCGTGCCGCTGTCGTTCGTCGTCGCCACACGCGTCGGCAAACGGTCGCAGCCGCACTTCGTGCAGCAGTGGCGCACGACCGGCAAGCTCAACGCGCACATCGAGGAGATGTACACCGGGCACACGCTGGTGAAGGTGTTCGGGCGGCAGGAGGAGTCGGCGCAGCAGTTCGCCGAGCAGAACGAGGCGCTGTACGAGGCCGGGTTCCGGGCGCAGTTCAACAGCGGGGTCATGCAGCCCCTGATGTTCTTCGTGTCGAACCTCAACTACGTGCTGGTCGCGGTCGTCGGCGGGCTGCGGGTCGCCTCGGGCTCGCTGTCCATCGGCGATGTGCAGGCCTTCATCCAGTACTCGCGGCAGTTCTCCATGCCGCTGACGCAGGTCGCGTCCATGGCGAACCTGGTGCAGTCGGGTGTCGCCTCGGCGGAGCGGGTCTTCGAGCTGCTCGACGCGGAGGAGCAGAGCGCCGACCCGGTGCCGGGCGTGCGGCCCGAGGAGCTGCGCGGGCAGGTGGCGCTGGAGCACGTGTCGTTCCGCTACGACCCCGACAAGCCGCTCATCGAGGACCTGTCGCTGAAGGTCGAACCCGGGCAGACGGTGGCCATCGTCGGCCCGACGGGCGCCGGCAAGACGACGCTGGTGAACCTGCTGATGCGGTTCTACGACGTCACCGGCGGACGCATCACCCTCGACGGGGTCGACATCGCGCGGATGTCCCGTGACGAACTGCGGGCCGGAATCGGCATGGTGCTCCAGGACACGTGGCTGTTCGGCGGCACGATCGCGGAGAACATCGCGTACGGGGCCGCCCGGGACGTCACACGGGGGGAGATCGAGGAAGCGGCCCGGGCCGCGCACGCGGACCGGTTCGTCCGGACGCTGCCGGACGGCTACGACACGGTGATCGACGACGAGGGGTCGGGGGTCAGCGCGGGTGAGAAACAGCTGATCACCATCGCCCGGGCGTTCCTGTCCGACCCGGTGATCCTGGTGCTCGACGAGGCGACGAGTTCGGTCGACACGCGTACGGAGGTGCTCATCCAGAAGGCGATGGCCAAACTGGCACACGGACGGACGTCGTTCGTCATCGCGCACCGGCTGTCTACGATCCGGGACGCGGACGCGATCCTGGTGATGGAGAACGGGGCGATCGTGGAACAGGGCACGCACGAGGAGCTGCTGGCGGCGGGCGGGGCCTACGCCCGGTTGTACAAGGCGCAGTTCGCGCAGGCGGTGGCGGAGGTCGACTGAGTTGCTCGGCACTGGGGCTGGGCGCGGGTGGGGTGCGCAACCCGGCGCTGCGGGGTGCGCCCGCCCTCCCTCCCCCAAGCGGCACGACTGCCCGCAGCCAGGTCAGTCCAGGTACCCCCGCAGCTGGTCCGCGAAGGCGTGGTCTCTCAGCTTGTTGAGGGTCTTCGACTCGATCTGCCGTATGCGTTCCCTGGTGACGCCGAAGATGCGGCCGATCTCCTCCAGCGTGCGGGGGCGGCCGTCGGCGAGACCGTAGCGGAGCTGGACGACCTTGCGCTCCCGCTCCCCCAGCGTCGACAGCACCGCTTCCAGGTGCTCCTTGAGGAGGAGGAACGCGGCGGATTCGACGGGGCTGGTGGCGTCGCCGTCCTCGATGAGGTCGCCGAGGGCGACGTCGTCCTCCTCGCCCACGGGCGCGTGCAACGACACCGGCTCCTGGGCCAGGCGCAGCACTTCGCTGACGCGCTCCGGAGGCAGGTCGAGGTGGGCGGCGACCTCTTCCGGCGTCGGCTCGTAGCCCCGTTCCTGGAGCATGCGGCGCTGGACGCGGACGACCCGGTTGATGAGCTCCACGACATGGACGGGGACACGTATCGTGCGGGCCTGGTCGGCCAGGGCGCGGGACATGGCCTGGCGGATCCACCAGGTGGCGTAGGTGGAGAACTTGTAGCCGCGGGCGTAGTCGAACTTCTCGACGGCCCGGATGAGCCCGAGATTGCCCTCCTGGACGAGGTCGAGCATGGTCAGCCCGCGCCCGACGTAGCGCTTGGCGACGGAGACGACCAGGCGCAGGTTGGCCTCGATGAGTCGCCGCTTGGCCATCCGGCCCATGACGACGAGGCGGTCGAGGTCCAGCGCCAACTGGCTGTCCAGGTCGGGGGCGAGCCGCAGCTTCTCCTCGGCGAACAGGCCGGCCTCGACGCGGCGGGCGAGCTCGACCTCCTCGGCGGCGGTCAGCAGGGGGACGCGGCCGATCTCCCGCAGGTACTGGCGGAACAGGTCCGACGAGGGGCCGCTGGTGTCGGCGCGGGCCGGCGGCGGTTCGACGGCTTCCGGAGCCTCGGCCGTCTCGACGGCCTCGGCGGGCGGCTCCTCCGGTTCCGGCTCGGGGCGGAGCACGACGCGGCCCTGCCCCGGGACCGCGGGAAGGACGTCGTCCTCCGCGTCCGGTGCGGTGCCGTCGGCGCCGAGGGCACCGCTGACGTCGGTCTGGGTGAGGGTCTGGGTCTGCACGGGGGCGACCTCCAGGATGATCGCTGCCAAGGCGGGCGACAGCGGTACTTCGGGGGCGGAGTCGGCGGCCTCGCCGCTGTCCGTCCCGTACGCGATGAGCGGAACCGCGGGGGTCTGGGACCCGTCGGGGACGGATCGGCCGCGCTCCGAGGACTCAGGCACCGGAACCCAGTGTGGGGTAAGACACATCGTCGCCACGAGGGGCGTGCGATGACTTTTTGCTTCCCGTCCGTGACCGCGCGGTGACGTCAGAGCGCGGCTGCGCCGTGTTCCCGCAGGGCCTGGTCGTACTGCTGGAGGACCCAGAGTTCGTTCTGCACGGCGGCCAGCTGGGCCGGGTCACCGTGGCTGCCGAGGCGGGTGAGCTGGCTCTGGATGTCGCGGATGCGGCGCTCGACGGCACGGCGGCGGACAGTGACCAACTGGGCGCCCGCGTAGGTCTCGTCGACGCCCTTCACGCCCTTGTGCAGCAGGATCGCCTCGACGGCCAGTTCCGTCACCATCGCGCGGACCGCGTCGTCCGGGGCGGCCTCGCGGACCTTGACGAGGTAGTCCTGGGGGTCCGCGACACCCAGTTCGGCGCCGCCGGCGTCCATGATGGCCTGGCGTACGGCGGCGTAGGGCGGGGCGGTGAACTCGTCGACGCCGTACGCGTCGAAGGCCGGGGAGACCAACTCGGGGCGCTGGAGGGCGAGTTTGAGGAGTTCGCGCTCGGTGGCGTAGACGGGGTTGCGGAGGTTGAGGGCCGGGCCGCGGGGGGCGGCGGACGGCTGGCCGGAGGCGTACTGCCGCGACCCGTGCTGCTGCCGGTCCGGGGCCGGGCCCTTGCCGCCTCGGTCGCGGGCCCAGCGGGCCAGCTGGGCCACGCGCTTGACCACGAACTGGGTGTCGAGGATGCCGAGCATCCCGGCGAGCTGGACGGCGACCTCGTGCTGGGCGCCGCTGTTCTTGATGCGGGCGACGATGGGGGCCGCCTCGTCCAGGGCGGCGGCGCGGCCCGCGGGGGTGTCGAGGTCGTAGCGGACGACGATCTGGCGGAGGGCGAACTCGAAGAGCGGGGTGCGGGGTTCGACCAGGTCCGCCACCGCCTCGTCGCCCTTGGCGAGACGCAGGTCGCAGGGGTCCATGCCGTCGGGGGCGATGGCGATGTACGTCTCGGCGGCGAACTTCTGGTCGTCCTCGAAGGCGCGCAGAGCCGCCTTCTGGCCGGCCGCGTCGCCGTCGAAGGTGAAGATGACGCGGGCCGAGCCGTTGTCCATCAGCAGACGGCGGAGGATCTTGATGTGGTCGCCGCCGAAGGCCGTGCCGCAGGTGGCGATGGCGGTCGTCACCCCGGCCAGGTGGCAGGCCATGACGTCCGTGTAGCCCTCGACGACCACCGCGCGGCTCGTCTTCGCGATGTCCTTTTTCGCCAGGTCGATGCCGTAGAGGACCTGGGACTTCCGGTAGATCGGCGTGTCGGGCGTGTTGAGGTACTTGGGGCCGTTGTCCGCCTCGTACAGCTTGCGGGCGCCGAAGCCGACGACCTCGCCGCCGATGTCGCGGATGGGCCACATCAGGCGGCCGCGGAAGCGGTCGATGGGGCCGCGGCGGCCCTCCTGGGCGAGCCCGGAGAGCAGGATCTCCTTGTCGGTGAAGCCCTTGCCGCGCAGATAGCGCGTGAGATGGTCCCAGCCCTGCGGGCTGTAGCCGACGCCGAAGTGGACGGCGGCGGCCTGGTCGAAACCGCGCTCGGCGAGGAAGATCCGGCCGGTGTCGGCCTCGGGGGAGGTCGCGAGCTGTTCCGTGTACCACTCGGCCGCGATCTTGTGGGCCTCGACCAGGCGGATCCGTTCGCCGCGCTGGTGGGAGGGGTTGTACCCGCCCTCCTCGTAGCGCAGGGTGATGCCCGCCTGGCCGGCCAGGCGCTCGACCGCCTCCGAGAAGGAGAGGTGGTCGATCTTCATCACGAACGTGATGGTGTCGCCGCCCTCCTGGCAGCCGAAGCAGTGGAACAGTCCCTTGCCGGGGCTGACCTGGAAGGACGGCGACTTCTCGTCGTGGAACGGGCACAGACCCTTGAGGTTGCCGCCGCCCGCGTTGCGCAGCTGGAGGTACTCGGACACCACGGCGTCGATCGGGACCGCGTCCCGTACCGCCTTCACGTCCTCGTCGTTGATCCGTCCTGCCACGCGTGAATTCTACGGGCCGGAACCGACACCGCTGACGGCTACGAGGCGAGGCTGTCCAGCGGAGCGCGGGGGTCCGCCAGCGCCTCCGGGTTCACCCGGGCCTTCGAGCGGATCAGCCGCTGGATCTTGTCTGTGACGTCCCACACGTTCACGTTCATCCCGGCCAGCACCCGGCCCTCCTTCACCCAGAAAGCGATGAACTCGCGCCGGCTCGCGTCCCCCCGGATCACCACCTGGTCGTACGTCCCCGGCGGCGCCCAGCCGGTGTACTCCATGCCGAGGTCGTACTGGTCGGAGAAGAAGTAGGGCAGACGGTCGTACGTCACGTCGCGGCCGAGCATGCAGCGGGCGGCAGCCGGCCCGCCGTTCAGCGCGTTGGCCCAGTGCTCCACCCGCAGGCTGGTCTCGAAGAGGGTGTGGCGGAAGGAGGCCACGTCGCCGGCCGCGTAGATGTCGGGGTCGGAGGTGCGCAGCCGCTCGTCGACCACGACGCCGCCGCCCTGCGCCGGGCCGGCGATCTCCAGCCCGGCCGCCTCCGCGAGAGCGGCCCGGGGGGCGGCGCCGATCGCGGCCAGGACGTCGTGCGCCGGGTGTTCCTCGCCGTCGTCCGTGCGGGCCGCGAGGACCATGCCGTCCTGGCCGACGATCTCGATGAGCCGGGCGCCGAAGTGGAAGCGGACGCCGTGGTCGCGGTGCAGGTCGGCGAAGAGCTGGCCGAGCTCGGGGCCGAGGACCGAGTGCAGCGGGGTCGGCCCGCGGTGGATCACGGTGACCTCCGCGCCGTACTCGCGGGCCGCCGCCGCGACCTCCAGGCCGATCCAGCCGGCGCCCGCGATCACGAGGTGGCCGTTGTCCCGCCCGAGGTTGGTCAGCACGTGCTTGAGCCGCTCGGCGTGCGCGAGGCGGCGCAGGTGGTGGACACCGGCCAGGCCCGTACCCGGGATGTCGAGGCGGCGGGGCTCGGCGCCGGTCGCCAGGAGCAGTTTGTCGTAGCGGACGACGGTGCCGTCGTCGCCGAAGCGGACCGTCTTCGCCGTACGGTCGATCGCGTCGACGGTCTGGCCGAGGTGCAACTCGATGTCGTGCGCCGCGTACCAGGCGGGCTCGTGTACGAAGACGCTGTCGCGTTCCTCCTTGCCGAGGAGGTAGCCCTTGGACAGCGGCGGGCGCTCGTAGGGGTGGTCACGTTCGTCGCAGATCAGTATCACGCGGCCGGTGAAGCCCTCCGTCCGGAGCGTCTCGGCCGCCTTGGCGCCGGCGAGTCCGCCTCCGACGATGACGAATGTCTGATCCGCGTCGACCACGTGATGCCTCCTCGTAAGGATGTCGCCACTTGCGAGCGTCCCGCACGGAGCGTGATGCGGGAAGAGGGAGTGACCCGATCAGGCCACGGAGGGTCACCGTCGTGCGTGCTGTGGTCCCCTGCTTCCCGGGTGTTGTCTCCTGTTTCCCGTCTCTTCTCCCGTCAGTCTCATGCGCGTCCTGTCAGACGGGCGTGAAGCGAACGGGCCGAGGTGTCGGTGAGGGAGGAGATCTGGTCGACGATCACCCGCTTGCGGGCCCGGTCGTCCGGTGCCTGGTCGAACAGGGCGCGGAACTGCGGGTCCAGGCCGTCCGGGGCGCGGGCGGTGAGCGCCTCGGCCAGTTCGGCGACGACGACGCGCTGGTCGGCGCGCAGGCGTTCCTGCTCGGCGCGCTGCATGACGTAGAGGTCGGCGACGGCCTTGAGGACGGCGCACTCCATCCGGGTTCCGCGCGGGACGACCAGCTCGGCGGCGTACCGGGTGAGCCGTCCGGTGCCGTACGCGGTGCGGGTCGCACTCTCGGCGGCCAGGCAGAAGCGGCCGATGAGCTGGCTGGTGGCGTCCTTCAGCCGGGCCTGGGCGGCGGCGGTGCCGTCGTAGCCGCGCGGCCACCACTCCTGGGCGAGGAGCCGGTCCAGGGCCTCGGCGAGTTCGGCCGGGTCGGTGTCCGCCGGTACGTACCGGCCGCGTGCGACCTGGAAGATGTCCTGCCGTTCGGGTTCCGCGTGCAGGCAGTTCGGGTCGATGTGGCCGGCGTGCAGGCCGTCCTCCACGTCGTGCACCGAGTAGGCCACGTCGTCGGACCAGTCCATGACCTGCGCCTCGAAGCAGGTGCGGGTGCCGGGGGCGTCCTTGCGGACCCAGTCGAAGACGGGGCGGTCGTCGTCGTAGACACCGAACTTGTTCGACGCCGGGTCGGTGGGGTGGGCGCCGCGGGGCCAGGGGTACTTGGTGGCGGCGTCGAGGGCGGCGCGGGTGAGGTTGAGGCCGACGGAGCCTTCGGGGGTGAACCGTTTGGGCTCGATGCGGGTGAGGAGTCTGAGGGACTGGGCGTTGCCCTCGAAGCCGCCGCAGTCCGCCGCGAACTCGTTGAGGGCCTGTTCGCCGTTGTGGCCGAAGGGCGGGTGGCCGAGGTCGTGGGAGAGGCAGGCGGCTTCCACGAGGTCCGGGTCACAGCCGAGGGCCGCGCCCAGTTCGCGGCCGACCTGGGCGCATTCGAGGGAGTGGGTGAGGCGGGTGCGGGGGCTGGCGTCCCAGGCCGGGCCCATGGTGCCGGGCGTGACCACTTGGGTTTTGCCGGCGAGTCTTCTCAGGGCGGCGCTGTGCAGGACTCGGGCTCGGTCGCGTTGGAAGGCGGTGCGGCCGGGGCGTTTGTCTGGTTCCGGGGCCCAGCGGTCGACTGACGTCGGGTCGTAGGCCGGGGGGTGTTGTGAGGTGCCGTCCATGTGCCGACAGTATGCGCCTGGGCGTCTGCCGGGCTCTGATTTCGGGCGGGTGCGGGTTGATCGGGGCTGGTCGCGCAGTTCCCCGCGCCCCTGAGGTCAGTGCAGTACCCCGCGTTTCAAGCCGATGCCAATTCCGGTACAGCAGTCGAGGCCGCCGCCAAGGCCTCGTCGTAGCGGTGGAGGAGGAGGTGGGCCATGGACGGGTGGGTGCCCAGGGGGGCCGCCGCTATCCAGGGGGCCGCCTGGGCGCACTCCGTGGCGAAGCGGCCGGGGGCCGTGAAGTAGGAGGCCAGGGCTATGTGGCGGCGGCCGCCGGCGAGGAGGGCGCGGACGGCCGTCTCGACCGTGGGGGTCGCCGCCGAGGCGTAGGCCGGGAGGACCGGGACGCCCAGGCGGGCCGCGAGGAGGTGGGCCGTGCGGGTGGTGTCCGTCTTCGCCTCCGGGTCGCGGGAGCCGGCCGCGGCGAGTACGACCGCGCTGGTGCGGCGGGGCGTGCCGCCCCATCCCGCCTCTTCCAGGCGGGCCTGGAGGGCGTCCACCAGGAGGGGGTGCGGGCCCAGGGGCGCCGCCACGTGGGTGCGGGCCGGGGAGGCCGCGGCCATCTCGGGGATGTCCTGCTTGACGTGGTAGCCGCGGCTGAGGAGGAGGGGCACCAGGACCGCCTCCGTGTCTCCCAGGGCGGCGAGCGTGTCGGGGAGCAGGGGGGCGTTCAGTTCGATGTGCCCGAGGTGCACCGGCACGTCGGGGCGCAGCGCTCGGACGCGGTCCAGGAGCGCGCGTACGGTGCTCAGCGCACGGGGGTCGCGGCTGCCGTGCGCCACGACCACGAGGGCGGGCGAGGCCGGGCGGCGCGTGGCGGGCGGCGGGACGAGGCTGAGCTGGCTGGGCATGCCGTCCATGGTCGCCGCCGCACGTTGCCGTCCCGTTGCGTGGGCGTCACGGGTGTTTTCCGGCGGTTCACGATGCGGGACAGTGGGGATGTGAGGCCACTTGACCTGCGGTTTCCGTGTAACGAGTGAAGCTGGTCACACGTACCCGGATGAACCGGACGGCCCGAGCGGGCGTCCCTGACTGTCGAGGGGCCGACCTGGGGAGGGACCGTCCGATGCGTCTTGTGACGTTCCGCAGACCGCGGCTGCCGCGTACCCGGCGAGGGCAGCGGCGGCTGGTGCAGGCCGTGATGGCCGGGTGCGTGCTCGCCCTGCTTCCGGCGACCTGGATGTACGTGGCCGCGGGTGACCGGCTTCGGACGGCGGCGGACGTGCCGCGGACCGATGTGGCCGTGGTGTTCGGTGCCGGGCTGTGGGCCGGGGAGCCGTCGCCGTACCTCGCGCACCGGCTGGACGCGGCGGCCGGGCTGTACCGGGAGGGGCGGGTCGAGGTGGTGCTCGTCACCGGGGACAACAGCCGCGAGGACTACGACGAGCCGGACGCGATGCGGGTGTATCTGACGCGGCACGGGGTGCCCGACGGGCGGATCGTCAGCGACTACGCGGGGTTCGACACCTGGGACTCCTGCGTGCGCGCGAAGAAGATCTTCGGGGTGGACGAGGCCGTGCTGATCAGCCAGGGCTTCCACATCCGCCGGGCGGTGGCCCTGTGTCAGGCGGCGGGGGTCGAGTCGTACGGGGTGGGAGTGGACGCCGTGCATGACGCGACCTGGTACTACGGGGGTGCGCGGGAGATCCTCGCCGCCGGGAAGGCGGCTCTGGACGCGGTGTTCCGGCCGGATCCCCGGTTCCTCGGGCCCCGGGAGCCGGGTGTGGAGCGGGCGCTGGCCACGGCCGGACAGCGGATCGGGCCGTCCGCCGGGGGCGGGAGCGCGGTCGGTGCGCTCCCACCCCCGGCCGGCCCGTGACGTCAGCGTCCGTGGAAGCGCGGAGGGCGCTTCTCCAGGAACGCCGTCATCCCCTCCTTCTGGTCGTCGGTGGCGAACAGGGCGTGGAACACCCGCCGTTCGAAGCGGAGGCCGTCCCGCAGGCCGGTCTCCAGGGCCCGGTCGACGCACTCGCGGGCCGCCCTGACCGCCGTACGGCCGTACGAGGCGATGGCCGCCGCCGCTTCCAGGGCCTCGGCGAGGACCCGGTCGTCGGGGACCACTCGGGAGACCAAGCCGCAGCGCTCGGCCTCCCGGGCGTCCATCGTGCGGCCGGTGAGCACCAGGTCCATGGCCTTGGCCCGGCCCACCAGACGGGTCAGCCGCTGGGTGCCGCCGATGCCGGGTATCACGCCCAGCCTGACCTCCGGCTGGCCGAAGAGGGCCGACTCGCCCGCGACGACCAGGTCGCACATCATGGCCAGCTCACAGCCGCCGCCGAGCGCGTAGCCGTTCACGGCGGCGATCTTCGGGGTGCGCAGGTCCGCGAAGTCCTCCCAGGCCGCGAAGTAGTCCTCGGACATCATGCCCACGGCCGACTTGCCCGCCATCTCCCTGATGTCCGCACCGGCCGCGAAGACCTTCTCCGAGCCGGTGACGACGAAGCAGCCCACTTCCGGGTCGTGGTCCAACGGGCCGAGAAGGCCGAGGAGTTCGGCGAGCAGCTCGGAGCTCAGGGCGTTCAGGGCGTGCGGGCGGTGCAGGCGGACGGTCACCACGCGGCCGTCCCGTTCGACTTTCAGGTGGTTCATCTTCCCTCCCTGGAAGGTGGGTCACGAGTCCCAGATCGCGCCGTACGCCGGAACGCCGCGCCGTTCCAGGCCGTGCACCACCTGCCAGGTCAGCCGCTTGTTGGAGATGCAGATGACCGCCTCCGCACCGAACTCGCGGTACGCGGCGTGGGCGAGGCGGACCATGTCGGGCTTGCCGTGCTGTGAGGTGTCCCAGACCAGGGCGTGCGGCTGGACGGCGAGGATCTCGTCGACGAGGGCGTCTCCGTAGGTGGCGCGGGGGTCGCGGGTGGCCCAGACCAGGCGCGAGGGGACCTCGGCGGCGAGCAGGTGGGGCAGGCAGGGGCCGATGCCGCTGCCGGTCGCGACGTAGACCACCTTCCGGAACAGGACCTCGATGTTGGCGACTCCGGCCGTGGTGATGCCCTTCACCCACACGCGCGGGGGCTGGTCGTCGATGAAGGAGCCGGTCCAGTCACCGGCGCGGGAGATGGTGAGCCGGAATCCGGAGCGGCCGGGGGCGGGGACGTTGGCGAAGGAGTGCCACTCCTTCAGCGGGTTGCGGCTGATCGCGGTGGAGGAGCCGGCGAAGGGGGTCTCGCCGTAGTCGAAGTGGGCCAGTGCCACGTGCGGGGAGGGGCGTTCGGTGCGGACGTCCACCTTGCGCAGCCGCAGCCAGGGCAGGGCCACGCTGAACGTGACGACGGCGAGGACCGCGAGCGGCACCGGTCCCTGGCCGGACAGCAGGGTGTGGGTCCACAAGAGCGCGAGCGCGCTCCAGCCGCCGAAGCGGTGGATCTTCTCGAAGTGGTCGTGGTGGCGGGAGCGGAAGGGTGGCAGGGCGGTGGCGACGATCAGGGCGAGGAGGGCCACCAGGGTCCAGCTCACCGTGATCAGCGGCAGGTCCGTCCCGGCGCGGGTCACCGCGACCGTCAGGGCCAGGAACCAGGCCGCCCCGGCCAGCGCCCCGCCCACGTGCAGCCCGCCGAAGTGGTACACCTTGCCGAGCGTCCAGCGGACCTTCAGCGGCCAGCTCACCGGGGCCGAGGTCGCCAGCCGGAACAGCAGGTTGATGACGTACTGCTGGCGTACGAGGACGGCGAGGGCGAGGTTGGCGAGGGCCGCGTGCCCCAGGGTCGGTGTGGCCAGGGGGCCGGCGGCCCAGAGGAACGCCGCGTTGGCCAGGAGGACCAGGGCCGCGAGGCGGTTGTAGTGCATCAGGCGGGGGTGTTTGAGCAGGCGGCGCAGGGCGGGCAGGAGCGGCGGGAGCTCGCCCGTGTCCTGGTGGGTCCGGGCGGGGGACGTGGTCATCGGGCCACCGCCAGGCGCTCTTCCAGCATTCCCAGCAGGGCCTGTTTGTCGACCTTGCCGCGGTCGGTCTCGGGGAGGAACGCCAGGGGCAGGACCTGCTCGGGGACGCAGTAGTAGGGCAGGGCGTCCGCGACCGCGCGGCGGGCGGTGTCCGGGTCGACGTCGGCCGGGCAGACGAAGGACACCAGGGTGCGGGCGTCGCGCTTCAGGGTGACGGCGCGGGCGCATCCGGCGGCCGTCTCCAGGACGGAGGAGACGGAGTCCAGCTCGACGCGGAAGCCGCGCACCTTGACCTGGTCGTCGGTGCGGCCGAGGTGCTCCAGCTCACCGTCGGGGGTCCAGCGGCCGAGGTCCCGGGTGCGGAACATACGGCGGCCGCCGCCGAGGAAGGGATCGGGGGCGTAGCGCTCGGCGTTGAGGGCGTCGTCGCCGAGGTAGCCCGCGGAGACGCAGTCGCCGCCCGCCCACATCTCACCGGCCTCGCCGACGGGCAGGGGGCGCCGGTCGGCGTCGAGGACGTAGACCGTGTTGTTGGGGGTGGGGCGGCCGATGGTGAGCAGCGGGGCGGCCGGGTCGTGGCGGCTCATCGTGTTGACGATCGTGGTCTCCGTCGGGCCGCAGCAGTTGTGGAAGACGGCCTGCCGGGCCCAGCGGTCGGCCAGCGGGCGCGGGCAGGGCTCCCCCGCGACGGCGACCGTGCGCACGCGCGGGCACGCGGCGGGGTCGAGGCCGGACAGCACGGTCGGCGTGGCGATGAGCACGTCGGCGGTGCGGGCCGCCGCGGCGATGTCCTTGCCGCGGATGACGAGGGTGCCGCCGTGGGCGAGGCAGCCGAGGATCTCCCAGGCGGCCATGTCGAAGGCGATGTTGAGGAGCTGGGCGACCCGGTCGCCGGGCCGGATGCCGAGGCCGCCCGGCTCGGTGAGCAGGATGTTGGCGACGTTGCGGTGGGTGACCTTCACGCCGTTGGGGCGGCCGGTGGTGCCGGAGGTGAACAGGACGTAAGCGCCGTCGTCGCCGGTGACGCGCGGGCGCGGGGCCGGGGCGTACGGCAGCGGCTCGTCGAGCGCGAGCAGCAGGTGGCCGTCCGGCAGCGGCACGCGGTGGGCGTGTTCGGCGAGCGTGAGGACGACCCGGGTCCGGGCGGTGCGGATGACGTGGGTGAGCTGGGCCGGGGGTGCGAGGCCGATGTCCTGCGGGACGTAGGCGGCGCCGGCCTTCAGGATGCCGAGCAGGCCGACGAGCATCGGGATCGAGCGGCGGACGAACAGGCCGACGTGGTCGCCGGGGCGTACGCCCTCGCGGACGAGGCGGGCGGCGAGGGCGTCGGCGTACCGGTCGAGCTCGCCGTAGGTGAGGTGCGCGCCCTGGTGCTCGGCGGCCACGGCGTGCGGGGTGGCCGCGGCGTGCCGGGCGACGGCGTGGTGCAGGAGCGGGTCGGGGACGGGGACGGTGGGGCCCCGGCCGTATCGCCGGAACAGCTCTCGGTCCTGGGGGGTCAGATGGCGCAGAGGCATGATCGGTTGGCCTCCTGGCTGTTTCGAGTGTGGGAGTCGAACGCCGTACGGAGTCGTGCGAGCGCTGCGCGTAGCGAGAGCGTAGTGGCGCTGATTCAACTCTCAACGAGGTCGGATCAGCCAAGAAAGGAGAGTAATGAGCCACATGTGGCGTTTTTCATCACATGGGCAACGTCCGTGGCGGTCGGCGGCGACCTGAAGGTGGGCAGGCGTGTGCCTCACGCGGGTCGGCCTGTGCGTGCCTCACGCGGGCGCGGCGGCGGCGGGGAGGTTGCCGTCCCTGCCGCGTAACAGGGAACCGTCCCGGGCGTAACACGGCCGAAGCACGCTGAACGGTATGCAGACCACCGCCACGCCCACGCACTGCCCGTACTGCGCCCTGCAGTGCGGGATGAACCTGACGCCCGCCCCGGACGGGACCGTCGAGGTGAGCGAGCGTACGGACTTCCCGGTGAACCGGGGCGCGCTGTGCGGCAAGGGCCGTACGGCCCCGGCGGTGCTGGCCTCGAACGTGCGGCTGACCTCGCCGCTGGTGCGCGAGGGCGGCACGCTGGTGCCGGCCTCCTGGGACGAGGCGCTGGACCGGATCGCCGAGGGGCTGCGCCGCACGCGCGCGGAGTACGGGCCGGACGCGGTCGGGGTGTTCGGCGGGGGCGGTCTGACGAACGAGAAGGCGTACACGCTCGGCAAGTTCGCGCGGGTCGTACTCGGCACGTCCCAGATCGACTACAACGGCCGTTTCTGCATGTCGTCGGCGGCGGCGGCCGGTATCAAGGCCTTCGGTCTGGACCGCGGGCTGCCGTTCCCGCTGGAGGACATTCCGAAGACCGGCTGCGTGATCCTGGTCGGGTCGAACCTCGCGGAGACCATGCCGCCGTCCCTGCGTTTCCTCACCGAGCTGAAGGAGAACGGCGGCACGCTGATCGTCATCGACCCGCGCCGCACGAAGACCGCCGAGCAGGCGGACCTGCACCTGGCGCCCCGGCCGGGCACGGACCTGGCGCTCGCCCTGGGCCTGCTGCACCTGGTGATCGCCGAGGGGCGGGTGGACGAACAGTACGTCCGGGAGCGGACCGTGGGCTGGGAGGACGCCAGGGCCGCCGCGATGGCGCACTGGCCGGAGTACGTGGAGCGGATCACGGGGGTGTCCGTCCCCGAACTGCGGGAGACGGTACGGCTGTTCTGCGAGCCCGAGTCGGCGATGGTGCTCACGGCACGCGGGCCCGAGCAGCAGTCCAAGGGCACCGACACGGTGGGCGCGTGGATCAACCTGTGCCTGGCGACCGGCCGGGCAGGGCGCCCGCTGTCCGGGTACGGCTGCCTGACCGGGCAGGGCAACGGGCAGGGCGGCCGCGAACACGGCCAGAAGGCCGACCAGTTGCCGGGCTACCGCAAGCTCGACGACCCGGCGGCGCGGCGGCATGTCGCCGACGTGTGGGGCGTGGACCCGGACAGCCTGCCCGGCCCGGGCCGCAGTGCGTACGAGTTGCTGGACGCGCTGGGCACCGACATCAAGTCCCTGCTGCTGATGGCGTCCAACCCGGTGGTGTCGGCGCCGCGTGCCGCGCACGTCGAGGAGCGCATCAAGTCCCTCGACTTCCTTGCCGTGTGTGACGTGGTCCTGTCGGAGACGGCGGCGCTCGCTGACGTCGTCCTGCCGGTCACGCAGTGGGCCGAGGAGACGGGCACGACGACCAGCCTGGAGGGCCGCGTACTGCTGCGGCGCCAGGCCATCACCCCGCCAGCGGGCATCCGCAGCGACCTCGAGGTCATGCACGAGCTGGCCGCGCGCCTGGGCGTGGAGAAGGGGTTCCCGACCGACCCGGAGGAGATCTTCGAGGAACTCCGCCGGGCGAGCGCGGGCGGCCCCGCGGACTACTCGGGGATCACGTACCGCAGGCTGGTGGAGGAGAACGGGGTGTTCTGGCCGTGTCCGGCGGCGGAGCCCGAGGACCCGGCGGGGTCCCAGGACGGGGCGGGGTCCCAGGACGGGGCGGGCGGCCCTGGCGCGCAAGGGAGCGCGGCGGGCCGCCCGGCCTCCACGGGAGACACGCCTGCCTCCACGGGAGACACGGCGGGCCGTGTCCACCCCGGCACCCCGCGCCTCTTCCTCGACCGTTTCGCCACCCCCGACGGGCGCGCCCGCTTCGTCCCCGTCTCGCACCGGGCCATCGCCGAGGAACCGGATGACGAGTACCCCGTGCTGCTCACCACCGGGCGGGTCGTGGCGCAGTACCAGTCCGGGGCGCAGACCCGGCGGGTGGCGGAGCTGAACGCCGCCGCGCCCGGACCGTTCGTGGAGCTGCATCCGCGGCTCGCGGCCCGGCTCGGGGCGGCCGAGGGCGATCCGGTGGCCGTGGTGTCCCGGCGGGGCCGGGCCGTGGCGCCCGCCCGGATCACGGACGCCATCCGCCCCGACACGGTCTTCATGCCGTTCCACTGGCCGGGCGAGGGCCGCGCCAACTCCCTCACCAACCCCGCGCTCGACCCGACCTCCCGGATGCCGGAGTTCAAGGCGTGCGCGGTACGGCTGGAGACGGTGCGACCCTGAGTTGCGTACTGGCGCGGCTCATTTCACGTTGACCGCGCTCCAGGCCGCCGCCACGGCCTTCTGCTCCGTGCTGCCGCTGCCGTAGAGGTCCTTCGCCGCGCTCAGGGTCGCCGTACGGGCGGCCGCGTAGTCCGTCGAGGACGTCATGTAGACCGTCAGGGCGCGGTACCAGATCTTGCCCAGCCCGGCTCGGCCGATGCCCTTCACCGTGGAGCCGTCGCAGGTCGGGGAGTTGTGGCTGACGCCGTTGATCGTCCTGGCGCCGCTGCCCTCGGCGAGCAGGTAGGCGAAGTGGTTGCCGACGCCCGAGGAGTAGTGCACGTCGAGGTCGGCCAGCCCCTCGCTCCAGCAGTCGGCGGACTTCCCGTCCTTCGACGGCTCGTCCATGCGGCGCAGGGCCTCCCGGCCGAGCCCGGAGCGGACGACCTTCTCGCCGATGAGCCAGTCACCGGGGTCCTCGGCGTTGTCCGCGTAGAACTCCACCAGCGTGCCGAAGATGTCCGACGTGGCCTCGTTCAGACCGCCGGACTCGCCCGAGTACGTCAGCGCCGCCGTCTTCGACGTCACGCCGTGGGACATCTCATGCCCGGCCACGTCCAGCGACACCAGTGGTCCGAGCTGCTTGCCGTCGCCGTCGCCGTACGTCATGCAGAAGCAGTTGTCGTCCCAGAAGGCGTTGTTGTAGTCCTTGCCGTAGTGGACGCGGTTGTACGAGCCCTTGCCGTCGCCGGCGATGCCGTTGCGGCCGTGCAGGTTCTTGAAGTAGTCCCAGGTGACGTCCGTGCCGTACTGGGCGTCCACCGCCACCGTCGCACGGTCGGAGTCCGTGCCCGTGGCCCAGTGGTTGTCGGCGTCCGAGAAGACCGTCGCGGGGGCGCGGGTCAGGCAGATGGTCAGCAGGCACTGGTCCGTCTTGTTCGCCGCGTCGCCCGTGTACGTGCCGCCCCGCGTCGCGTCCTTCAGCCGGTACGACGAGCCGGACCGCGTCGTCTCCAGCGGAACCGTGCCGCCGTAGAGGGACTTGCCGTCGCCGGACGCCGACTCCAGGGTGTCCCAGGCGTCGATTCGGTCGCCGGTCGTCGCGTCGGTCAGCACCGTGCGCCCGACCGGGTTGCCGAGGCCGTCGTGCGCCACCGCGTCGGTCTGCCAGGCCAGCTTCGGGGCGCCGTGCAGGGCGTCGACGACCAGCCGCGGCTTGGCGGTCAGCTTCTTCAGGGTCTCGCCGAGATGCGCGGCGCGCAGCAGGCTCGCGGCGAGGTCGGCGGCCTTGGGGGCGGTCACCTTCGGGGTGACGCTCTTGAGGGAGAGCGCGGACTTCGTCGCGCGGCTCGCGCCGCGGTAGGTGCCGTCCGGGTTCAGGTGGAGCACGAAGTCACCGCCCAGGACGGACAGTCCGCGGTACGTGCGGTCGTAGCGGACGTGCCGGGTGCCGTCCCCGTCGACGACGACGTCCCGGACCTTGGTCTCCTGGGCCGGGGTGAGGCCCAGTTCCGCGGCCCGGTCGGCGAGGACCGTCCCGGCGCTCTCGATCGCGTCGGACCGGGTCGGCCGGTCCTCCGCCAGGGCGGTGGGTGAGAGCGCGGCGGCCAGCAGGGCGGCGGTGCCGGTGACGGCCACCCCTGCGATGACGGGACGGGACCCTCGGACGTGACGTATCCGGCTCATCGGTCTCCTCATACGGGCGCACCCGGTCGCGTGGGGTCGACCGGGTGCGGTGTTGATGTTGACCGCGAGTCAAGTCGGGCCGGACATGTCATGTCCATAGGCCCGCTGTGCAGGAGTGTGAGGGTGGAGAATCGTTCCTGTGACCCTCCCCTTTTTCGTCTACGGCACCCTCCGCCCCGGTGAGGTCAACCACGACCTCTTCCTGCGCGGCCGCACCCGCTTCGAGGTGCCGGGGCGGCTCCCGGGCACGGTGCTGTACGAGGGGCCGGGCTACCCCTACGCGGTCGAGGAGCCGGGCGGCGGGGTCGTGCGCGGGGAGCTGGTGACCGCGCACCCGGAGGCGTACGCGGAGCTGCTCGCCGAGCTGGACCGGCTGGAGGACTACGTGCCGGGCGACCCGCGCAGTCTGTACGAACGCGTCGAGCGGAAGGTCGTACGCGACGCGGACGGGGCGGCTGTCCGGGCCTGGGTGTATGTCGCCGCGCCCGCCGTCGCCGCACGGCTGCGGTCCCGGGGGAGGCCGATCGCGGGCGGGGACTGGCGGGCGCGGGAGTGAGAGGCCGCGGGCAGGGGTGAGGTCGGGAGCTCAGCCCGCGTACGGCTGCTTCGTCCTGGCCTCGCGCAAGGCCCGGCCCCACCACACCAGTTGGTCCAGCATGGTCTTGGCCGCCGCGTCCGGGCCGGACGGGTCGCGCAGGACGCCCGCGTCGTCGAAGGACGCGCCGGCGTTGTGGAAGGAGACGGTGTCGCGGACCGTCACGGCGTGGAGCTCGGCGAAGACCTGGCGGAGGTGCTCCGATGCGCGCAGGCCGCCGGACACTCCGCCGTAGGAGACGAGGGCGACGGGTTTGGCCTGCCACTCGGCGAAGTGCCAGTCGACGAGGTTCTTCAGGCCCGCGGGGAAGGAGTGGTTGTACTCGGGGGTGAGGACCACGAAGGCGTCCGCGCGGGCCAGCTTCGGGGTGACGCCGGACAGCGCGGCGGTCGCCTCGGGGGTCGGTTCGAAGGACATCGGCAGATCGACGTCGGCGATGTCCACGACCTCGGCGGCCAGGTCGTCCCGGTCCCGGAAGCGGTCGAGGAGCCAGCCGGCGATGACCGGGCCGAAGCGGCCGTGGCGGTTGCTGCCGACGACGAGGGTCACCCGGAGGGGCTCGGTCGCGGGCGGGGCAGCGGCGGGTGCGTTCACAGTGGCTGTGTTCATGCGGCACAGCCTCATACCTCAACCTTTCTTGAGGTCAAGCCCCAGGAGGTGCGGCACCCGGGTCACCCGTTCACACGCGCGTCCCGCGCTTTTCCGCGCCCCGCCCGCCGAACGCCCTTGACCTGCCCAAACACCCACGACGAGCCGCCGGTCCGCCCCGCCCTGACACCCATTCACCCCAATTCTGATGCCCCCTCAGAAAGCGCGGTCGCCCCGCTGCCCGTTACCTCGGAAGGGCAGGTGCACGAACGAACAGCCCGGAGGAGCACCGATGCGACGTACCGCCCGGCCGCTGACCGGTACCGCGCTCGCCGTCGCCGCCGCGGCCCTCGCCGCCGCCCCCGCGTACGGCGCGCCCGCCGGTGACGTGGAGGTGTCCCCGTCCTCGGTCGTCCCGGGCGGACAGGTCACGGTGCGCACGGCGGCCTGCGGCGACGGCGGCACGGCGACGGGTGACGCCAGCGCGGTCGGGGCCGGTTCCCTCAGCCTCGCGCCGGGCCCGCACGAGCAGGACGCGACCGGGCGCTTCAAGGTGCCGCCGAGCGCGCAGCCGGGGACGTACGAGATCACGGCGACGTGCACCGGGAGCGGCCGGCGGATCACCGGTGACCTGGTGGTCACGCTGACGCCCGGGGACCGGCAGGTCCACCCCAGAGGGAGTGTGAAGACGGGGGTCGGCGGCGCCCTGGGCCCCGATCCCGTGCAGACCGCGGCCGGTGTGGCGGCCCTCGCCGTCGCCGCCGCGGGCGGTACCTGGCTCCTGCATCGCCGGGCGAGAGGCGACGGGATCTGACGGACACCCTCCGCTGTCCGTCGCCGGTACCGCATCTCCCCTCCCCCTCCGGGTCCGACGCCCCTCGCGGCCCGGAGGGGGGTACGGGGCGGACCCGCCTCCGGGCCAGGCGGTCTGGGGCCGGGAGGCGGAAGCCGGACGGCTGTCGGGGATTCGGGGATGCGGAAACCGGGCGGCTGTCGGGGATTCGGGGATGCGGAAACCGCACGGCTGTCGGAGTTTCGGGGATCAGGAAAGGGTCGGCCATGCGCGGGTTCCCCAGGTACGGCTACAGGTTCGGCAACCCGGCCGACGCCGCGATGGCGGCCGTCACCGTGTTCGCCCTGTGCTCCGGGGTGTGGCTGCTGCGCAACGGCGCCGAGACGCACGCCCCGCCGCAGCCCTCCGCCGCACAGGCCCGCGCCGGGCAGGACGGGCAGGACGGCAGGGCCGGACAGGACGGCAGGGCCGGTGAGCGGCCCGCCGTGCCCGCGCTGCCGCCCTCGCCGCCCGACCGCGTCCGCATCCCGGCGATCGGGGTGAACGCGCCGCTGACCGGGCTCGGTCTGACGAGGACCGGCAGCCTCGACGTACCGCCGGCCGCGCGGAGGAACCTCGCCGGCTGGTACGAGTCCGGCACCACGCCCGGCGAGCGGGGCACCGCGATCGTCGCCGGCCACGTCGACAACGCCGCCGGCCCCGCGGTCTTCTACGATCTGGGCGCCCTGACCAAGGGCAGCACGATCGAGGTGGACCGGCGGGACGGCAGCGTCGCGGTGTTCACCGTGGACGCCGTCGAGGTGTACGCGGCGAAGGACTTCCCCGACGCGAAGGTCTACGGCGCCGCCCGCCGCCCCGAGCTGCGCGTCATCACCTGCGGCGGCGGCTACTCACGCGGCACCGGGTACCAGGGGAACGTCGTGGTCTTCGCGCACCTGACCGGCAGCCGGTGACCCTCCCAGGACGTTGGCCCTCCCCCAGGCCCCCAGCGGTTCCAGTGCCTCGTTCAGGGACACGCCCCGGGGCGTCAGGGAGTACTCCACACGGGGCGGCACCTCGTCGTACGCCTCGCGGTGCACCAGCCCGTCGGCCTCCATCTCCCGCAGGTGCGAGGCCAGCACCTTCTCGGTGATCCCCGGCAGCTCGCGGCGCAGCTCGCCGAAGCGGCACGGCCGCTCGTTCAGCGCCCAGAGGATCAGCACCTTCCACTTGCCGCCGATCACGTCCATCGCCGCGTCGATCCCGCACACGTACGCCCCCGGCCGCCGCCCTGTCGTCCCCATGCCCGAGCCCTCCCCTTCCGCTGCCTGGATCCTTCCCCCGGGGTAACCGCCCACTTCGAAGTGCGTACTTGAGCAGGCGCTCCCCTCGGACGAGCCTAAACTCCATGACTGACAACGCAGTTGGCCCCCATACCCCTCTCACCCTCCTCGGCACCGGTGACATGGGCACCGCCCTGGCCCGCGCCTGGCTCGCCGCCGGACACCCGGTGACCGTCTGGAACCGCACTCCCTCCCGCGCCGAACCCCTCGCCGCCGAGGGCGCCACCGTCGCCCGGACCGCCGCCGAGGCGGTGGCCGCGAACCGGCTCGTGGTCGCCTGCCTGCTCGACGACGCCTCGGTGGGCGAGACCCTCGACGGGGCGGATCTCGCGGGGCGGGACCTGGTGAACCTCACCACGGGCACGCCCGGCGAGGGCCGCAGCCGCGCCGCCTGGGCCGCAGCGCGCGGCGCCCGCTTCCTGGACGGCGGGATCATGGCCGTCCCGCCGATGATCGGGGCCCCGGAGTCCGGCGGGTACGTCTTCTACAGCGGCTCCCCCGAGCTGTTCGACGAGCACCGGGACACCCTCGCCGTCCCGGCCGGCACCCGCTACGTCGGAGCCGACCCGGGTTTCGCCGCGCTGCACGACGTGGCACTGCTCAGCGCGATGAACGGCATGTTCGCGGGTGTCACGCACGCCTTCGCGCTGATCCGCCCGGAGGACATCGCCCCGAAGGACTTCGCGCCGCTGCTCGTGGACTGGCTGACCGCGATGGCCCCTGCCGTGCACCAGACCGCCGACCAGCTTCAGAGCGGCGACTACACCAGGAACGTCGTCTCCAATCTCGCCATGCAGGTCGCGGGCAACGCCACGCTGCTACGCACGGCCGGGGAGCAGCGGGTGAGCCCGGAGCTGCTGACGCCGTACATGGCGCTGATGGAGCGGTGCCTCGCCCAGGGGCACGGCGACGAGGACGGTACGGGGATCATCGAGCTGCTGGACCTGCGGGCGGGGGCGTCCTCCTAGACCGCGGCACTAGGCCAGCCACTGCTCGTACGCCAGGTTCGCCACCAGCGCGAACACCACCGTCAGCAGCACGACGCGCACGAAGCCGCTGCCCTGCTTCAGGGCGGTGTGGGCGCCGAGGGTGCCGCCCGCCAGGTTGAACACGGCCATCAGGGCGGCCAGCTGCCACAGGACCGCGCCCTGCCAGGCGAAGGTCGCGAGGGCGCCCGCGTTGGTGCAGCAGTTGACGATCTTGGCGGTGGCGGAGGCCGTGACGAGGTCGAGGTGGAGCAGGGCGGTGAGCGCGAGGACCAGGAAGGTGCCGGTGCCGGGGCCGATGAGACCGTCGTAGAAGCCGATGCCGAGGCCCGCGAGGCCGATCGCCGCGAGGATCTGCCGTCGGGTGGCCGGTCCGGTCGCGGGGGCCGTGCCGAAGGCGGGCCGCAGGATCACGAAGGCGGCCACCCCGAGCAGCACCACCATGATCACCGGCTTGAGGACGTCGGTGCTCATCCCGGCCGCGAAGAAGGCCCCGGCGGACGATCCGGCGAGGGCGGCCAGCCCGATGCGCACCGCCGTACGGACATCCACCGGGGCCTTCCGGGCGTATGTCACCGCCGCGCCCGTCGTGCCCACGATCGCGACCGCCTTGTTGGTGCCCAGGGCGTGCGCGGCGGGCGTGTGCGACGGCAGTCCGAGCAACAGCACCGGCAGCAGCAGGAGCCCGCCGCCGCCGACCACGGCGTCGATCCACCCGGCGGCGAGAGCCGCGAGGCAGAGCAGGACGATCATGGTCAGCGATATGTCAGGCATGGTCGGGAGCGTATGTGACGGCCGTGCGACGCCTGTGCGACGCTTCCTCACAGCCCGCCGTCGCCGCACCCCGGGAACCCTCACACCCGCCCCCGGCATCCGCTGAGGGCAGCGTTCCCCGTGGGAAACAGTCGTGATGCTGCCGGGTAACACCGGCACCGCACGCTCAAGGACATGACCTCGAATGAGCGTGTGGTGGTGATCGGCACCGGCCTCGCGGGCGTACGGCTCGCCCGGCGGCTCGGTGAGCTCGGCACGCCCGCGTTGCTGATCGGCGAGGAGGAGCACCGGCCCTACAACCGGGTGCTGCTCGCCGAGGTGCTGGCCGGACGTTACAGCCCCGAGGTGATCGCCCTGCCGGCGCCCGCGCGGGCCACGCGCGGCCGGGTCGTCGGCATCGACCGCGACGGGCGGACCGTCGAGTGCGCCGACGGCACGGTGATCGCATACGACCGGCTCGTCCTCGCCACCGGATCCAACCCCGTCCTGCCGCCCCTGCGCGGCCTGTTCACCCCCGACCACGTGCTGCCGGAGGGCGTCCACGCCTTCCGGACCATGGACGACTGCCTGGGCCTGTCCAAGGCGGTCCGGCCGGGGGCGCGGGCGGTCGTCATCGGCGGCGGTCTCCTCGGGGTCTCCGCGGCCCGTGCGCTCGCCCTGCGCGGCGCCCAGGTCGTCCTCGCCCAGCAGTCCGAGCGGCTGATGGAGCGCCAGCTCGACCCGGCCGCCTCCAAGCTCGTCAAGCGGCACCTGACCGACCTGGGCGTCGAGGTCCACACCGAGTGCCGCGTACGGGACGTGCGCTGCGTCGGCGGCGCGGTCCGCTCCGTGGAGATGGCCGACGGGTACGCGCTCGACGCCGACCTCGTCGTGGTGGCCTGCGGCGTCCGCCCCCGGGTGGGTCTCGCGCAGGCCGCCGGCCTCGACGTCCGCAAGGGCGTCGTCGTCGACGACGAGCTGCGCACCTCCGACCCGTACATCCACGCCATCGGGGACTGCGCCCAGCACGACGGCGTCCTCTACGGCCTCGCCACTCCCGCACTCGAACAGGCCGACGCGCTCGCGGAGCTGCTCGCCGGAGACGCGGACGCCCGCTACACCGGCACCCGCTCCCTGACACGTCTCACGCTGAACGGGCACGACAGCCCCTTCGACCTCGCCGCGTTCGGCGAGACGGAGGCGCTCCCGGGCGACGACGTCGTCCAGCTCGCCGACGCCACCCGCGGCACCTACCGCAAGGTCGTCGTCCGCGACGACCGCCTGGTCGGCGGGGTCCTCGTCGGCGAACTCGGCACCGTCGGCGCGCTCGCGCGCGCCTGGGAGGGAGCAGAGCCGCTCCCCTCCGACGGCGGCCCCCTGCTCCACCTGCTTACCAATGATGGAGGCTCCTGATGTCCACGGACACCCCCACGATCGTGCTCGTCGGCCATGGCATGGTCGGCCAGCGCTTCCTCGAAGCGCTCGCCGAGCGCGGCCTGACCGCCACGCACCGCGTGGTCGTGCTCTGTGAGGAGCCGCGTCCTGCCTACGACCGCGTGCAGCTCACCTCGTACTTCTCGGGCAAGACGCCCGAGGACCTGTCCATGACGGACCTGCGGTTCATCGAGGACCACGGCATCGAGCTGCGCGTCGGCGACCCGGCGGAGACGATCGACCGCGAGGCGCGCAAGGTGACCGCCCGCTCCGGTCTCGTCGTCGACTACGACGTGCTCGTCCTGGCCACCGGCTCGTACCCGTTCGTGCCGCCGGTGCCCAACAAGGACGCCGAGGGCTGCTTCGTCTACCGCACGATCGAGGACCTCCTCGCCATCGAGGAGTACGCCAAGAAGGCCACCACGGGTGCCGTGGTCGGCGGCGGTCTGCTCGGCCTGGAGGCCGCGGGCGCGCTGAAGGGCCTCGGACTCACCTCCCACATCGTGGAGTTCGCACCCCGTCTGATGCCCGTCCAGGTCGACGAGGGCGGCGGCGCCGCCCTGCTGCGCACCATCGAGGAGATGGGCCTGAGCGTCCACACGGGCGTCGGCACGCAGGAGATCGTCGTCGGCGAGGACGGCGCCGTGACCGGCATGAAGCTGTCCGACGGCTCCGAACTGGCCACCGACCTGGTGGTGTTCTCCGCCGGTGTCCGCCCCCGCGACCAGCTGGCCCGCGACTGCGGCCTGACGATCGGCGAGCGCGGCGGCATCGCGGTCGACGAGCAGTGCCGCACGGTGAACGACCCGCACGTGTTCGCGATCGGCGAGTGCGCGCTGGCCGCCGACGGCCGGGTGTACGGCCTGGTCGCGCCCGGTTACGAGCAGGCCGAGACCGCCGCCGCGACGATCGCGGCGGACGAGGCCGCCTTCACCGGCGCCGACCTGTCCACCAAGCTGAAGCTGCTCGGCGTGGACGTGGCGTCCTTCGGCGACGCGCACGGCACCGCCGAGGACTGCCTGGACGTCGTCTACTCCGACTCCCGCGCGGGCCTGTACAAGAAGCTGGTCATCGGCCGCGACGGCACGCTGCTCGGCGGCATCCTGGTCGGCGACGCCGAGGCGTACGGCACGCTGAAGGCGTTCACCGGCTCGGTCCCGCCGGTCGCCCCCGAGTCGCTCGTGCTGCCGGCCGGCGCCGGGGAATCCGCCCAGCTCGGCCCGTCGGCGCTGCCGGACGACGCGATCATCTGCTCGTGCCACAACGTCTCCAAGGGCGCGATCCGCGGCGCGGTCACCGATCACCAGTGCACGACCGTGCCCGAGGTGAAGAAGTGCACCAAGGCAGGCACGGGCTGCGGCTCCTGCGTGAAGGTCCTCGGCCAGCTCGTCAACGCCGAGCTGGAGGCCGGCGGCATCGAGGTCGACAAGGGCCTGTGCGGCTGCTTCTCGCAGACCCGCGAGGAGCTGTACGAGATCGTCCTCGCCCTGCGCATCAACAGCTACCAGGACCTGCTGGACCGACACGGCCGCGAGGAGGCCAGGGGCGGCAGCGGCTGCGAGATCTGCAAGCCGGCCGTCGGCTCGATCATCGCCTCCCTCGCTCCGACGATCGGCGCGAGCGGCTACGTCCTGGACGGTGAGCAGGCCGCCCTCCAGGACACCAACGACCACTTCCTGGCCAACCTCCAGAAGAACGGCTCGTACTCGGTCGTCCCGCGCATCCCCGGCGGTGAGATCGCCCCGGAGAAGCTGATCGTGATCGGTGAGATCGCCCGCGACTTCGGCCTCTACACGAAGATCACCGGCGGCCAGCGGATCGACATGTTCGGCGCCCGCGTCGAGCAGCTGCCCCTGATCTGGGCCCGCCTGGTCGACGCCGGCTTCGAGTCCGGCCACGCCTACGGCAAGTCGCTGCGCACGGTGAAGTCCTGCGTCGGCCAGACCTGGTGCCGCTACGGCGTCCAGGACTCCGTCCGCATGGCGATCGACCTGGAGCTGCGCTACCGGGGCCTGCGTTCCCCGCACAAGCTGAAGTCGGCCGTCTCCGGCTGCCAGCGCGAGTGCGCCGAGGCCCAGTCGAAGGACTTCGGCGTGATCGCCACGGCCAACGGCTGGAACCTGTACGTCGGCGGCAACGGCGGCGCCACGCCGCGCCACGCGGACCTGCTCGCGCAGGACCTGTCGGACGCCGAACTGGTCCGCCTGATCGACCGGTTCCTGATGTTCTACATCCGTACGGCCGACCGCCTGGAGCGCACCTCGACCTGGCTGGAGCGGATCCCCGGCGGCCTGGAGCACGTACGGGACGTCGTCGTCCACGACTCGCTCGGCATCTGCGACGAGCTGGAGAAGCTGATGCAGGCGCACGTCGCGCACTACCGCGACGAGTGGGCCGAGACCATCAACGACCCCGAGAAGCTGGCCCGGTTCGTGTCCTTCGTGAACGCGCCGGACACCCCCGACCCGGTCGTCGCGTTCGTGCCCGAGCGCGACCAGATGAAGCCCGACCTGCCGCTGCTGTCCATCGGTATGCGACCCGCCGAAGACGTACTGGAAGGAAGCGCCCAGCGATGACCCTGGCACCTGAGACCACTGATCTGAAGGTCGAACTCGCTCTGGACGGCGGCTGGTTCGCGGTCTGCGACCTGAGCATGCTCCTCCCGGGCCGCGGGGTGGCGGCACTGCTGCCGGACGGCCGCCAGGCGGCGATCTTCCGGGACCGCTCCGGTGAGCTGTACGCCGTCGACAACCGCGACCCGTTCACCGGCGCGGCGGTCCTCTCCCGCGGCCTGACCGGCACCCACCAGGGCCGCCCGTTCGTCGCCTCGCCCCTGCTGAAGCAGCGCTTCGACCTAACGTCCGGGCAGTGCCTGGACGACGAGGAGGTACGGGTGGCGACGTACAAGGTGCGCACCGCGTAGGAACGCGAACGTCCGTTCGGAAACACCCCTCCCCGGAGGGGTGTTTTCCGTTTGCCGCCCGGCAAACTGGGGCCATGGTTGCGCAGCCGAACGACAGGCCCGGCCTCTCCTGGCTCGGGGCTCCGATCGACGCCCGCCCGCTGTTCGAGCCGGAACTGGAGGCGCTGCGGGGGCTGTTGCGGCGCCTGCGGCCCGGTCGATGGAACGAGACGGCCGTGCCGGGCTGGACCGTGCATGACGTCGCCTCTCACATCCTCGGTGACTACTACGCCCGCCTCGGCCGCCGGGAGTTCGGCGCCTTCGCGCCGGGAGAGAGCCCGGAGACGTTCATCCACCGTGCCAACCAGGAGTGGGTCGAGCGCCACCGGGACATGGACCCGGCCTCGCTCGTCGACGCCCTGGAAGAGGCCGGCGGCGAACTGGCCCGCCGCTTCGCGCGCGCCGACCTGGACGCGCCGTCCCTGGGCGTGTCCTGGGCCGGGGTGGACCCGGCGCCGATGTGGCTGGACTGCGCCCGGGAATTCACGGAGTACTGGACGCACCGCCAGCAGATCCGGCACGCGGCCGGGCTGGGCACCGACTCCGAGCCGGGGGCCCTGTCCATGGTCCTGGACACCTTCATGCGGGCCCTGCCCCACACGCTGCGGGACACCGCCGCGCCGGCCGGCACACGGGTGGCGCTGACGGTCACCGGCCCCGGAGGGGGCACCTGGACCGTGACCGCCGGGCCGGAGGGCTGGTCCCTGGCGGAGGACGGCTGGCCGCTGACGGAGGATTCCGGTGGCCGGCCGGCGGCAGCCACCGTGGAACTGGACACGGAGACCGCCTGGCGGCTGTGCACGCGGGGTGTCCAGCCGGCCGACGCTCTCGCCCGGGCCCGGGTCGAGGGGGACCCGCGGCTGGCCGAGGCGGCGTGCCGGATCGTGTCGATCGTCTACTGAGCAACTGATCAACGGCCGTTCCGGGCTGTCGAGTTGCTGTCGACTTCGCCGACTCGGCTGCCGTGCCGGGGGTACTTCGCGTTTCATCGAGTCACACCCCCACCTTCCTTCCACGGAGGCCCCCCATGACTCGGAACCACCCCCAGCCGTCCCGGCGGACCGTGCTCGGCGGGGCCGTCGCCGCGCTCGCGGTGGCCGCGGGCACCGGCACGGCGCAGGCCGCTCCCGGGAGCGGCCGGCCGACCGAGTTCCCGCTGCCCGACGGCTGGCTCCCCGAGGGGATCACCATCGGCAGCAGGCCGTACGCGTACATGGGCTCGCGCGCCGACGGCGCGATCTACCGCACCGACCTGCGCACCGGCAAGGGCGGGGTCCTGCACGAGGGCGCCGCCGGTCTCGCGTCCATCGGCCTGAAGCTGGACCGTGACGGCCTGCTGTACGTGGCCGGCGGCGCCGGAGGCACCGCGAGGATCGTCGACGCGCGCACCGGCGAGCTGCTCACCACCTATCAACTCACCCGGGACGCAGCCCCGTTCATCAACGACGTCGTCCTGCACGAGGACCGCGTCTGGTTCACCGACTCCCGTGCCGCGGTCCTCCACGGCGTCCCGCGCGGCCGGCGGGGAGAGGTCCGCGCCCTGCCGCTCACCGGCGAGTGGGTGCAGGCGCCGACCGGGACCAACAGCGCCAACGGCCTGGTCGCCACCCCCGACGGCCGCGGTCTGATCGTCGTCAACGCGGGTCAGCTGTACACCGTGGACCTGAAGACCGGCCACGCCACCAAGGTCACGCTGAAGGGCGCGACGGACGTGGCGGGCGGCGACGGCCTGGTCCGTCTCGGCCGCACCCTGTACGTCGTCCAGAACCGCCTCAACAAGATCACCGTCTGGGACCTCGACCGGAAGGCCACCACCGCCACCCTGACCAGGACGATCACCGACCCCCGCTTCGACGTCCCCACCACCGCCGCCCGCTACGGCGACCGCCTCTACCTGGTCAACGCCCGCTTCACCAGCCCGCAGACGCCTCAGACGACGTTCAACGCGGTGGCCGTGTCCCTGTGAGCTTCATGCCTTCAGCGCGCCGTACGTCACCCCGGTGAGCTCCTCGGACGCGGCCCACAGCCGCTGCCCCGCCACGTCGTTGAGGGTCCAGGGCGCCCGCCAGGACGGTGCGGGCGCCCCGCGCCACATGGAGATGTGCGGGCCGGTGAAGGAGTCGGACTGTACGCCGGGTTCTGTCGCGGCGTACAGGATCGGCAGCGCGCCCGCCTGGGCCGGCTGCGCGATGACCCGGTTGGCGATCCGCACGAGCCGCTCGGCGGCCCGGCGCCCCTCGGCGAGCGGTCCGGTGGTCTGGAGGTTGGTGGCCGCGTACCCGGGGTGGGCCGCGGCCGCCACCAGGTCCGTGCCGTGCACCGCAGCCCGGCGCGCCAGCTCGTGCGTGAACAGCAGGTTGGCCGTCTTGGAACGGGCGTAGGCGATCCAGCGCCGGTAGCGCCGCTCGCTGTTGAGGTCGTTGATGTCGATGTTGGCGAGGGCGTGCATCCCACTGGAGACGACCACGACCCGGGCTCCCGGCGCCGCCAGCAGCGCGGGCAGCAGCAGGCCGGTGAGCGCGAAGTGCCCCAGGTGGTTGACCCCGAACTGCGTCTCGAAGCCGTCCGCCGTCGTCCCGTACGGCAGCGCCATCACTCCGGCGTTGTCGACGAGCACGTCCAGCCGCTCGTAGGGGAACCCGGCCGCGAACTCGCGTACGGAGGCGAGGTCCCCGAGGTCGAGTCGGCCCAACTCGACCCGGGCGTCCGGCAGTTCCGCGCGGAGCCGGGCCACGGCCGCATTGCCCCGGGCCTCGCTGCGGCACGCGAGCACCACCCGCGCGCCCTTGCGGGCCAGCTCCCGTGCCGTGACGAGCCCGATCCCGCTGTTGGCGCCGGTGACGACGGCGACGCGGCCGCTCTGGTCCGGGATGTCCTGTGTGTTCCAGCCTGGCATGGCAGGCTCCCTCCGACGGTGGCCGCGATCCAGCCTACGAGGACGGCCGGGTGCGGGCGACGGTGCGGGCCGCGTAGCACCCAGAGGCGGCACGCTCAGCTCACACAGGCGGGACCGGGGCGGTACGGCACCTCTTGGAGTGAGATTGACATCCTCCCCCTCTTAAAAGAGGGGGATTCCAACCCAGGTGGGTTGAGGTTCACGGGCGCTCGAACGGCCCGTGGCCGCTGTCACCCCTCCGGCACCGGCTGAGCGCCGGGGGCGGCGGAAACCGCCCTGTCATGCCGCGACGTTGTGCGCTGCGTTCTCATCGGCGTTGCAGGTGAACCCGCAGGACACGCAGTCGAAGTCGGCCTGGCTCTTGCGCGACTTCTTCTCGATCCATCCGCAGGCGGAACACCGCAGAGACGTAAAGGGCGCGGGGACGTCCTCGACCCGGCCCGGAGCCTTGTCCTCCGTACGCTGCCGCAGCAGCCCCCAACCCTGGGCGAGGATCACCCGGTTCAGTCCGGCCTTCTGCCTGACCCTCTTGCCGGGCTGCTCGACCGTCCCCTTCGCCGAGCGGGTCATGTTCTTGGTGTTCAGCTTCTCGAACCGCACCAGCCCATAGGCGCGGGCGAGCATGGTGCTGGTCTTCTCGCACCAGTCCTTACGCCGGTCAGCTTCGCGCGCCTTGAGTCTGGCGACCTTGGCGTACTCGGCGGTCTTGGCCTCACTGCCCTTGGGCGCTCGAGCAGCCCGGCGCTGGTGCTTGCGGATCTGGGCACGTTCCCTGACGGTGAGCTGCGGACAGTTCAGCTTCCGCCCGTCGGACAGGGCTGCGGTGATCTTCACACCCCGGTCGATGCCGATGACCTCACCCGCGCCGGGCACGTCGATCGGCTCGGAGAGGACGGCGAACGCGATATGCCACTGACCGTTACGGAAGGTGACACGGAACGTCTTCGCGGCGGGCAGGCAGGCGCCTTTGCCCTTGCGGGACATGCGGAAGCGCACCCACCCGCAGCCGGGCACCTTCACCTGCGCCCACCGCCGGTTCAGCTTCTGCACCACGACAAAGCGGCCCATGACCTGCTTGCCCTTGGCGTTCAGCTTCGGCGACCCGTCCGTCTCGAACTCCGCGACCCGGTCGGTGCCGATGACGCGGAAGCCCTCGTGCACGTACTTCCTGCGCCACGTCGGCTCACCAAAGCCAGAGGTGAACCTGGCGTTCTTGGCCTTGGCGAAGTCCTTCAGGGCCTGCTGCTGCACATCGGCGTTACCAGCGCGCAGCCATTCGTCCTCCCGCCGGGCCTCGGTCAGCTGGCGGCACTGCTCAGCGAAACCGGGCGCGGCCCCGCGGCCCTTGGACCAGTGCGAGTGCTGCTCGACGGCGAGGTTCCAGACGTACCGGGCGTGCGCGCAGTGGTCGAGCATGATGCTCACCTGCTCGCTCGTCGGGTACATCCGAAACCGTGCCATGCCGTGAACCTGGCCCACACGTTCCCCAACCGGGCAGGCCATCGATCAACATCACCTGTGTGAGTGACCGCTCCCGACTGCCGACCCGGCCGGCCACCTGCCACAGGGCCCTCAACTCCCCGTCATCACCGCCTGTTTGTGATCGCCCTCAGCTCCATGGGCGGCGACGCCGAATCGCCCTGACGGCGCTTCGGCTTCCCCCGCCCGCTACGCGGGAGCGGGCATTCACCCCGGCCCTGAAGGACCGGGCACCCTGCCCGAAAGCAGGTGGAAAGTCGTAGCCTCCTGCGTGCGGCCGTCCTCGGCGGCACTTCGGCCGCCCTGGGCGGAACACTGTGGCGCGGGGCCGCGTACGCGGCCCCGGCCCAGCCCGGCACCGGCCCCTACGGGCCGCTGGGCTCCCCCGACGCCAACGGCGTCAGACTCCCCAGCGGCTTCACCAGCCGGGTGATCGCCCGGTCGGGCCAGCGGGTCGGGAGCACGTCGTACACCTGGCACAACGCGCCGGACGGCGGCGCCTGCCATGCCGACGGCACGGGCTGGATCTATGTCTCCAACTCCGAGATCAACCCCTCGGGCGGTGCGAGCGCGGTGAGGTTCTCCTCGACCGGCGCGATCACCGGCGCGTACCGCATCCTGTCCGGCACCCGGCAGAACTGCGCCGGCGGCAAGACGCCGTGGAACACCTGGCTGTCCTGCGAGGAGGTGGACCGGGGCTACGTCTACGAGACGGACCCCTGGGGCGCGAAGGCGGCGGTGCGCCGCGACGCCATGGGCCGCTTCAAGCACGAGGCGGCGGCGGCCGACCCGGTCCGCCAGGTCGTCTACCTGACCGAGGACGTCACCGACGGCTGCTTCTACCGCTTCCGCCCGACGACCTGGGGCGACCTGTCCTCCGGCACGCTGGAGGTCCTGGTGGCGGGCAGCGGCACCAGCGGCCCGGTCACCTGGGCGCGGGTCCCCGACCCCTCCGGCGCGACCGCCACCCGCGGCCAGGTCTCGGGCGCCAAGCGCTTCAACGGCGGCGAGGGCTGCTACTACGCGAACGACACCTGCTGGTTCACCACCAAGGGCGACAACCGCGTCTGGCAGTACAACGCCGCCGTCCAGACCATCGAACTCGCCTACGACGACTCCCTGGTGACGTCCGGCACGGCCCCCCCTCACGGGTGTCGACAACGTCACCGGCTCCTCCTCCGGCGACCTGTTCGTCGCGGAGGACGGCGGCACCATGGAGATCTGCGTGATCACCCCGACCGACGTGGTCGCCCCCTTCCTCCGCGTCGACGGACAGTCCGGCTCGGAGATCACCGGCCCGGCGTTCTCTCCGGACGGCAGCCGCCTGTACTTCTCGAGCCGGCGCGGCACGACGGGCAGCTCGTCGGGCGGCATCACGTACGAGGTGGCGGGCCCGTTCCGCTCGTAACGTCCCCCGCCGCGGGAGACCGAGGCACGACAGAGGGCGGCACCTCAGCGCGGGTGCCGCCCTTTTGCGTCCTCAGAACCCTGGTGGTGGAGGTCTGCGTCCGATCCGGTGAATTGAGGTGACCTCCCAACTACAGTCACTGTGAGTGGCTATATAAGTACTACTAGTAAGATCATCGCCTTGTCTGGCTGCATCGCGGCAGATTGGCACCCCCGGAGGCTGCAGTGGGAACACTGGACAAGATCGAACAGGTCTTCGAGGCTCTGGTTGACGGCACCTTCTCCAAGGTCTTCAAATCCGCGGTGCACCCCATGGAGTTCGCCGGCGCGCTCCGGCGTGAGTGCGACATCAACGCCAGGATTTGGAACCGGGACTGCACGATGGCGCCCAACTCCTTCATCGTCGAGCTCAGCCCGAGCGACCACGAACGACACAGCCCGTGCCTGGTGATGCTCGGCGAGGAACTGGTCGAGAAGGTGCGCGAGTACGCCGAAGAACAGGACTACTCGTTCGTAGGCCCGGTGAAGGTTCAACTGCACCGGGTGGAGAGCATGAGAGCCGGACATTTTCGGGTGCGCAGCCGGCTCGAGGTTCCACCCGAGGTCCAGCACGCGTTGGACGCCGGTCGGGGTTTCCGCGTCGCGTACGCGACACAGGTCAGGCGCGGCCCTGGCGGAACGGGTGCCTGGCCGCCGTCGGAACATGCCTGGCGCCCGGAGAAGCGGGTCCTGACGGTGGAACAGTTCATATCTCTGGGACTGCGGTTCGACGAAGGCGGCAGGCTGGTCCGCGCGGACCCGCCACACCCCCTCACCGCGTCGTCGCCGCCCACCGGTGTCACAGGGTCCCGGCCGAACCGCGCGGGCGCCGCTCTCCCGCCTCGGCCGGGCCACAGACCGCGCGGGCTGCCTGCCGGGCAGAGCGCGCGTGGGGCCTTCGGCTTGGCAGGCAGCCAGGCGCACCACCCGGACGGCGGCCACGGACACCCGGGCATCGCCGGCCCGTCCGAGCTGCGGACCGGAGGCTCCCGCACGGGCCGGCCACCGGCCGCCCTCGTTCCGGTCGGGCCCTCCCACCGCGCGGAGGCACCTGGACACAGGCCTGTCCGGCACGCCGACGTGCTGCCTTCCGGGTACCGACGCAACCCCGTCGGCACTGCTCTCGACCTACGTTCCAACTCACTGAAGGGAAAAAGCGTGACGAACCAACCCGACACCTGCGTCGGCGATTCCGCACCGCACGCGGGCGGGGAGTGCTCCGGCGAGGCCGGCTGCACACCGCAAGAGGCGTCCGGCGCGTTCCCGGCCGTCGCCCCGGCGGAGCCGGTGACCGGCACCCAGCCGACCCATGAGGCTGTGCCGTCGCAGGAGGGCAGGGCGGAGCACCACACCCTGGTGCCCGCGGGGAACAACCTGGGTGCACAGCCGCCGGTGACACCCTCTGCCAGGGTGACGCAGCCGCCGGGCTACGGCGGTGCCGCGCCGGCACCCGCTCATAAACCGTCGCCGCACGCTTCGGCGTACTGGCCGGGGCCGGACCGCAACGGGGCCCTGGGGCACAGTGCGGCTGTCGAGCTCTCCTCCGAACGCCTGCTGCGCAAGCGGCGCGGTGACCGCGCTGACCGAGCCCGGTTCCGCGTCGTGGGCAGGACCGCGGAGCGGGAGCGCCAGCGCAAGCTGACCATCCTCCGTACGCCGGTGATGCAGTGCCACAAGATCGCCGTCATCAGTCTCAAGGGTGGCGTCGGCAAGACCACCACCACGGCCGCCCTGGGCGCGACGCTCGCCTCCCAGCGCCAGGACCGGGTCCTCGCGATCGACGCCAATCCGGACGCGGGCACTCTCAGCCATCGCGTGCGCCGCGAGACGAGTGCGACCATCCGCGACCTGGTGGCCGAGATCCCCGGCCTCACCAATTACATGGCGGTACGGCGTTTCACCTCGCAGGCCCCGAGCGGCCTGGAGATCCTCGCCAACGAGGTCGACCCCGCTCTGTCGACGGCGTTCAGCGAAGAGGACTACAGAAAGGTGATCAGCTGCCTCGGGCAGCACTACCCGATCATCCTGACCGACTCCGGCACCGGCCTGCTGCACAGCGCGATGCGGGGTGTCCTGGACTTCGCCGACCAGCTGATCGTCGTCACCACCCCCAGCGTGGACGGCGCGACCAGCGCCAGCACCACCTTGGACTGGCTCGCCGCGCACCACTATGACGACCTCGTCAAGCGGAGCATCACCGTGGTCTCCGAGGCCCGTAAGAAGAACAAGAGAGTCGAGGTGACCGGCATCCTGGATCACTTCCGCGCCCGCTGCCGGGGCGTGGTGGTGGTTCCGTTCGACGAGCACCTCGCCTCCGGCTCGGAGGTCGACCTGACCGAGCTGAGGCCGCAGACCCGCGAGGCGTACTTCGAGCTGGCCACCCTGGTGGCCGCGGACTTCGCCCGCACCCAGCCGGAGGCGATGTCCTGGACCGCCCCCTACCCTCACTCGGGATACAACGCGGCCAGCATGTTCACCGCCGCCGCGTGGGGGTGATCCCCGACCGCAGCAGCGTTCCCTAACCGGCACGGTCGACCGCGGGGAACTCCGTGGCCCCCCTGCCCCGAGAGGGCGGCACCCCCGCACGGGTGCCGCCCTCTTTCGTGCTCCGGAGCCGCGGCCCCGTCGGTGAGGGTCGGTGTGACAGGCCGCGGCTCCGGCTTCCGGTTCACTCGGCGTGGCCTACCGGTGGTCGCTGCCCTCCGCCTGGACCGCAGCCCGGCCGGCCTCCAGGCGGGCCACCGGGATGCGGAACGGGGAGCAGGAGACGTAGTCGAGTCCCACCTCGTGGAAGAAGTGGACCGACTCCGGGTCACCGCCGTGCTCGCCGCAGACGCCGAGCTTGAGGTCCGGGCGGGTCGCACGGCCGGCCTCGGCGGCGAGCTTCACCAGGGAGCCGACGCCGTCCTTGTCGATCGTCTCGAACGGGGAGACGCCGAAGATGCCCTTCTCCAGGTACGCGGTGAAGAAGCTGGCCTCCACGTCGTCCCGGGAGAAGCCCCACACCGTCTGGGTGAGGTCGTTCGTGCCGAAGGAGAAGAACTCGGCCGCCTCGGCGATCTGGCCCGCGGTCAGCGCGGCGCGCGGCAGCTCGATCATCGTGCCGATGGACAGCTTGAGCTGCGTGCCCGAGGCCGCCTCGACCTCGGCGATGACCTGGTCGGCCTCCTCGCGCACGATCTCCAGCTCCTGCACCGTGCCGACGAGCGGGATCATGATCTCGGCGCGCGGATCGCCCTTGGCGGCCTTGCGCTCGGCCGCGGCCTCGGCGATCGCCCGGACCTGCATGGTGAACAGGCCGGGGATGACCAGGCCGAGGCGCACCCCGCGCAGGCCCAGCATCGGGTTCTGCTCGTGCAGCCGGTGCACGGCCTGGAGGAGGCGCAGTTCGTTCTCGTGCGGCTCCTGGCGGGACTCGGCGAGGGCGACGCGCACCGACAGTTCGGTGATGTCGGGCAGGAACTCGTGCAGCGGCGGGTCCAGCAGCCGGACGGTGACCGGCAGGCCGTCCATCGACTCGAAGAGCTGGACGAAGTCCTGCTTCTGGAGCGGCAGCAGTTCCTTGAGGGACTCCTCGCGCTCGGCCTGGGTGTCGGCCAGGATCAGCCGCTCCACCAGCTCGCGCCGGTCGCCGAGGAACATGTGCTCGGTGCGGCACAGGCCGATGCCCTGGGCGCCGAAGCGGCGGGCGCGCAGCGCGTCCTCGGCGTTGTCGGCGTTGGCCCGCACGCGCAGGCGGCGCTTGCGGTCGGCGAACGCCATGATGCGGTGGACCGCCTCGACCAGCTCGTCGGCGTCCTCGGCACCGGCGTGCATCCGGCCCTCGAAGTACTCCACGACCGGGGACGGCACGACCGGCACCTCGCCGAGGTACACCTTGCCCGTCGAGCCGTCGATGGAGACGACGTCGCCCTCCTCGACGACGTGCCCGCCCGGCACGGTCATCCGGCGGCGCTTGGTGTCGACCTCCAGCTCCTCCGCGCCGCAGACGCAGGTCTTGCCCATGCCGCGCGCGACCACGGCCGCGTGGGAGGTCTTGCCACCGCGCGAGGTCAGGATGCCCTCGGCGGCGATCATGCCGTCCAGGTCGTCGGGGTTGGTCTCGCGGCGGATCAGGATGACCTTCTCGCCCGAACGCGACCACTTGACGGCGGTGTAGGAGTCGAACACCGCCTTGCCGACCGCCGCGCCCGGGGAGGCCGCGATGCCCCGGCCGACGGTCTCGACCTTCGAGTCCTCGTCGAAGCGCGGGAACATCAGCTGCGCGAGCTGGGCGCCGTTGACGCGGGTGAGCGCCTCGGCCTCGTCGATCAGGCCCTGGTCCACCAGCTGGGTCGCGATGCGGAAGGCCGCGCCCGCGGTGCGCTTGCCGACTCGGGTCTGGAGCATCCACAGCACACCGCGCTCGATGGTGAACTCGATGTCGCAGAGGTCCTTGTAGTGGTTCTCCAGCGTCTCCATGATCTGCATCAGCTGGTCGTACGACTTCTTGTCGATCCGCTCCAGATCCGCGAGCGGCACGGTGTTGCGGATGCCCGCGACCACGTCCTCGCCCTGGGCGTTCTGGAGGTAGTCGCCGTAGACGCCCTGGTGGCCGGAGGCGGGGTCGCGGGTGAAGGCGACGCCGGTGCCGGAGTCGGGGCCGAGGTTGCCGAAGACCATGGAGCAGACGTTGACGGCCGTGCCCAGGTCGTGCGGGATGCGCTCCTGGCGGCGGTAGAGCTTGGCGCGGTCGGTGTTCCAGGAGTCGAAGACCGCGTGGATGGCGAGGTCCATCTGCTCGCGCGGGTCCTGCGGGAAGTCCCGGCCGGCCTCGGTCTTGACGATCTTCTTGAACTTGGTGACGAGCTTCTTGAGGTCGGCGGCCTCCAGCTCGGTGTCGACCGTGACCTTCTTGGCCTCCTTGGCCTTCTCCAGCGCGTCCTCGAAGAGCTCGCCGTCGACGCCGAGGACGGTCTTGCCGAACATCTGGATGAGGCGGCGGTAGGAGTCCCAGGCGAAGCGCTCGTCGCCCGCCTGCTTGGCCAGGCCCTGCACCGACTTGTCGGAGAGGCCGATGTTGAGGACGGTGTCCATCATGCCGGGCATGGAGAACTTGGCGCCCGACCGCACCGACACCAGCAGCGGGTCGTCGGCCTGGCCGAGCTTCTTGCCCATGCGCTGCTCCAGCGCGTCGAGGTGCGCACTCACCTCGTCACGCAGTGCCGCCGGCTCTTCGCCGCTGTCCAGGTAGACCTTGCACGCCTCGGTGGTGATGGTGAAGCCGGGCGGGACGGGAAGGCCCAGGTTCGTCATCTCGGCGAGGTTCGCGCCCTTGCCACCGAGGAGGTCCTTGAGGTTCTTGTTGCCCTCGGTGAAGTCGTAAACGAACTTCACGCCCTCAACACTCTTACCGTGCTCAGCTACGTGGGGATCTTTGTTTTCCGACACGGGTCTCGACTCCTCGAGGACGCGGTGGCTGCCCTGACGGCGAGGAACATACCCAGATCAAAGGCTTCTGGGTACGTCCACTCGCGCGTCATACGCCTGTAACCACTCGTCCGCCAGGGGATCGAAAGTCAAGGCTGGGCAAGCGATCGCGGGCGCATGTTTTCACTTCTTGAACGCAGGGACCTCCACGAACTCCATTGGGCGCTCGTATGAGCGGCGTTCGGCACGATTGATTTCGCTCGATGAACGATCAAAGGGTGACACTCAGTGCCACCCTTTGGAGAAGTGCAGTCGCTCAAGATCCGCTCATCTGAGCGCAACCCTTATCAAGGGTGGCGAGAATCACGCTGCCACAGCCGACGGGATTTCACCATGCGGACGCGTCTCAGGACCGAAATGCCCCTGTCACACCCCGAGGGCACGCAGCCGCTCCTCGACCCGCTCGGGCGCGTAGAGATGCTCCACGACCATCGCCCCGGCCCCGACCAGCCCGGACCGCTCGCCGAGGCGTGAGGTGACGATGTCCAGGTGGGCGGTGGAGCGGGGCAGCGCCCGCTGGTAGAGCAGTTCGCGCACGCCCGTGAGGAAGGGGGTTCCGGCCAGATCCCCGGCGATCATCAGCACTCCGGGGTTGAGCAGCGTCACCACGGTCGCCAGCACGTCCCCGACCCGGCGCCCGGCCTCCCGGGCGAGACCGACCGCCTCCGGATGCCCGGACGCCAGCAGGTCCCGTACGTCCGAGCCGGAGGCCGCCGGCACCCCGGCCTCCGCCAGCCGCCGCGCCACCGCGCCGCCGCTCGCGATGGCGGCCAGACAGCCGTACGAACCGCACCGGCACAGCGTCTGGGCGCCCTCCGGCACGCGGATGTGCCCGATGTCCCCGGCGCCCCCGTCGATGCCCCGGAACACCGCGCCGTCCACCACGACCCCGGCACCGATGCCGGTGGAGACCTTGACCAGCACGAAGGCGGAGCAGTCGGGGTAGCCGGTGCGCTGTTCGCCGTACGCCATGAGGTTGGCGTCGTTGTCCACCAGCACCGGCACCGCGGCGGCGCCCGTGTGCTCGGTGAGCGCCCGGGACAGCCGGCTCCTTATGTCGTAGCCGTCCCAGCCGGGCATGATCGGCGGCTGGACCACGCGGCCGGTCTCGGTGTCGACCGGGCCGGGCACGGCGAGCCCGACCCCGCACACCGACTCGGCCCCGCGTCCGGTCTTCTCCAGCAACTCGCCGAACCAGCGGCCGAGTTCGCCCAGCAGGAGGTCCGGCCCGTCCTCGACGACGAGGGTGCCGGAGTGCTCGGCGAGGATCTCGCCGCTCAGTGACAGCACGGCCGCCCGCGCGTGCCGGGTGTCGAGGTCCGCGGCCAGGACCACCGCGTGCTCGTCGTCGAACTCCAGGGTGATGGAGGGGCGCCCGCCCAGCGGGGAGTCCACCGGCCCCCCGGCACCCTCGCGCAGCCAGCCCGCGCGGAAGAGCCGGTCCAGCCGCTGCCCGACGGTGGCCCGGGACAGTCCGGTCGCCTGCTGGAGCGCACCCCGGGTCACGGCGCGGCGACTGCGCACCAGTTCGAGCAGTTCGCCGGCGCTCGCCTGGCCGACACCTCGTCCCGTCCTCCCGGGCCGTCCGGTCATGCACACCCCCTTGTGTTTCTCAACCTTGCCTTACATAGTGGGTTTTGCGTGTTAAATAGACGTAACCCCACGGTAGCCGCAGCCGAACCGATCGGCCGGCCGTCTTTCGGAGAGCCCCGAGTGGACAGCACCGCCCAACGCGCCCCTCGTCCCACGGGACGAACCATTGCATACGATCCGTCCGGTGCCGCGTCGCCCCTGCACGTCAGGGCCGCCGCCGTGCTGGAGGCCGGCTGGACCGGCACGTCCACCGTGCCCTCGCGCGGTCTGTATCCACACCAGTGGTCCTGGGACTCGGCGTTCATCGCGATCGGCCTGCGGCACGTGTCGCCGTTACGGGCGCAGACGGAACTGGAGACGCTGCTGGCGGCCCAGTGGACGGACGGGCGGATCCCGCACATCGTCTTCAACCCCTCCGTCCCGCTCGACGCGTACTTCCCGAGCCCCGACTTCTGGCGCTCCTCGACCGCGGGGCGCGCCGCGGGCGCCCCGCGCACCGTACAGACCTCCGGGATCGTGCAGCCGCCGGTGCACGCGCTGGCCGCCTGGCTGGTGCACCTCGCCGACCCCGGTCTGTCCCGGGCGCGCGGCTTCCTGACCCGGGCGTATCCCCGGCTCGCGGCCTGGCACCGGTATCTGCTGCACCGGCGCGACCTCGGCGGGGGCGGGCTGGTGTCCGTCGTGCACCCCTGGGAACAGGGTATGGACAACAGCCCCTGCTGGGACCGTCCGCTCTCCCGGGTCACTCCGGCCCCGGCCCGCTCCTTCCGCCGCGCCGACCTCGCCCACGGCTCCCCCGAGGACCGGCCGACGGATCTGGACTACGGGCGGTACGTGCGGCTGGCGAGCGACTACCGGGACCGGGGGTACGAGGACGGTGGAATCGAAGGGGCGGCCCGCAGGGCCTCGGTTGAGGGTGGTGGTGGAAAACGGGCGGGCGACTTCGCCGTGGAGGACCCGGCGTTCAACGCCCTGCTCATCGCCTCCGAGCACGCTCTGGCCCGGATCGCCCACGAGCTGGGCGCCTCGGGTTCGGCCCGGCAGGACCGCGCCGAGCGGCTCACCGCCGCCCTGGTGGAGCGGCTGTGGGAGCCGTCGGCGGGGATGTTCCTGTGCCGGGACGTGCGCGCCGGGGAGCTGATCCCCGAGCGCGGTGTCTCCGGGCTCGTCCCCCTGCTGCTGCCGACCCTGCCGAGCGACCTCGCGGCGACCTTGGTGCGCACGGTCTGCGGCCCGCACTTCGGCCTCGGCGGCACGACCCGGCTGGTGCCCAGCTACGACCTGCTCGGCGAGGCCTTCGACCCGCACCGCTACTGGCGCGGCCCGGCCTGGTTCAACACCAACTGGCTGCTGGAGCGCGGGCTGCGGCTGCACGGGGAGCGCGGCCGGGCCGACGCCCTGCGCAAGGGCATCCTGCACACCGCGGGCGCCTCCGACTTCGCGGAGTACGTGGACCCGTACACCGCACAGGCCTGCGGCGCCACCGGCTTCGGCTGGACCGCCGCGCTCACGCTCGACCTGCTGCACGACCGGCCCGCATGGGACAGGAACGGTGTCACGGCGATCAAGGGAGGGGGCCGGGGATGACGGACCGGCATCATCTGCTCGTGCACGGCGGGACGTTCGCCGCCGTCGGGGACCGCGGCGACATCAGCGGTTACCGGGGCGGCAGCGCCCCGGACGGCATGTTCGTACAGGACGCGAGGCACCTGAGCCGGTGGCAGCTCACCGTCGACGGGGCCGTGCCCGAGACACTGACGCCGGTGGCCGACGGGGGCACCGCGCGCTGCGTCCTCGTGCCGCGCGGCGGCCGCAACGAACCGCCCGCGTACACGCTGTTCCGCGAACAGGCCGTCGGGGACGCCTCGTTCGTCGAGTCGCTGCGGGTCACCAGCAACCGCCCGGTGCCGACGACGGTCCGCCTCGCGGTCACCGCCGACGCCGACTTCACCGACCAGTTCGAGCTGCGCTCCGACCACCGCACCTACACGAAGGCCGGCGCCGTCCGCTCCCGCCAGGTCCTCGGGCACGGCGTGGAGTTCACCTACCGGCGCGGCGAGTGGCGGTCCGTCACGACCGTGACGACCGATCCCCACCCGGACGCCGTGGAGGAGACCGGCACCGGTGCCCGCCGCCTGGTGTGGACCCTGGACCTGGAACCGCACGGCACGGCCGAGCTGGTCCTGCGCGTCATGGCCCGCCCGCACGGCGACAAGCGCGCCCTGCGCGTGCCCCGCTCCCCCGCCGCCCTCCAGGAGCGACTCCTCGCCGTGGAGGGCCGGTTCACGGAGGGCGTGGCCTTCCCGACCGGCTGGCCCGAGCTGTCCGCGGCCTGCGCCCGGGGCCTCGCCGACCTGGCCGCGCTCCAGGTCCCGGCGACCGGCCCGGACGGCGAGGAACTGCGCGTCCCGGCGGCCGGCGCCCCCTGGTTCCTGACCCTGCTGGGCCGGGACGCCCTGCTGACCTCGCTGTTCGCCCTGCCCTACCGGCCACGGCTGGCCGCCGCCACCCTGCCCGCGCTCGCCGCGACCCAGGCCACCGACACCGGTGTCAGCGAGGTCGCCCAGCCCGGCAAGATCGTGCACGAGGTGCGGCACGGCGAACTGGCGCACTTCGGCCAGGTCCCCTACGGCCGCTACTACGGCTCGGTCGACGCCACACCCCTGTTCCTCGTCCTGCTCGGCGCGTACACCGAGCAGACCGGCGACACCGCCCTGGCCCGCCGTCTGGAGCGGCATGCCCGCGCGGCGGTCGGCTGGATGCTCGACCACGGCGGCCTGACCTCGCGCGGCTACCTCGTCTACCGCGCCGACCAGGGCGGCCTCGCCAACCAGAACTGGAAGGACTCCCCCGGCGCCATCTGCTCCGCCGAGGGCACCCGCCCCCACGGCCCGGTGACGGCCGCGGGCGCCCAGGGCTACGCGTACGACGCGCTGCGCCGCACGGCGTGGCTCGCGCGCACGGTGTGGCAGGACGTGACGTACGCGGGCCTGCTGGAACAGGCGGCCGGTGATCTGCGCGACCGTTTCCAGCGGGACTTCTGGATGCCGGAGCACTCCTTCCCGGCACTCGCGCTCGACGGCCGGGGCCGGCAGGTCGACGCGCTCGCCTCCGACGCCGGGCATCTGCTGTGGTCGGGCCTGCTGGACAAGGAGTACGGCGAACTGGTCGGCCGGCGCCTGCTGGAACCCGACTTCTTCTCCGGCTGGGGCGTCCGCACCCTGGCCGCCGGGCAGCCCGCCTACCACCCGCTCTCCTATCACCGCGGCTCGGTCTGGCCGCACGACAACGCGCTGATCGCGCTCGGCCTGGCCCGCTACGGGCTGCACGACGAGGCCCGCGCGATCGCCCGCGGCCTGGTCGACGCGGCGGCCTCGAGCGGCCACCGGCTGCCGGAGGTCCTCGCGGGCTACGGCCGCGACACCCACCCGGAGCCGGTGCCGTACCCGCACGCGTGCGTGCGTGAATCCCGGTCGGCGTCGGCCCCGTTGGCACTGCTCACGGCGGTCGGGGTCGTCTGAGGAGGCCGGCCCGGAGCCTGTCGTTTGCCCGATGTTTGCCGAGCGTCGGCCCGGCGGACTGAACACACCTGCTGAGCGCCCCGTACGGAACGGCGGCGGACCCGTACCCCCACGCGGGTCCGCCACCTCACCGCGTTCCGCACGGGAAGGACCTCCGGGTGCCTGTCTTCACACGCTTCAGCGAGTCGCCGCAGCCCGGCGCCTCAGGGGCCGGGACGGAGCGTGACGAGAGGGAGGAGGCCGTCTCGGCGGAGGTGCAGACGCCCGCCCCCCGATCCCGCCTCACGCACCTGCGCACCTGGCGCACCCGTCACCCCCGGGCCGCCCGCGCCCTCCATCTGACCACCAACGCCCTCGCCGCCGCCCTGGTCCTCGGGGCTCTTCTCCTGCCCAACACCCTCGCCGCCGTCGAGCCGGACCGCTTCGCGCGGATCCCGGCGGAGGCGGTCATCGGGGCCGTCGTCACGCTGGTGCTGCCACGCCGGCCCCGGCTGGTGGCGGCGGTGCTGTACGGGCTCGGGCTCACCGCGCTGACCACGGTGAACCTGCTCGACATGGGGTTCAACGAGTACCTGGGCCGGGGCTTCAACGCCGCGCTCGACTGGGACCTGCTGCCCGACGCGCAGGCGTACGTCGAGGACACGCTGGGCGGGGGCGTCGCGACCGCCGCGGCCGTCGGCGCGGTCGTGCTCGTCCTGCTCGTGGCGGCCGTCATGGTCGCGGCGACGATCCGGCTCGCCGGCGTGCTGTCCCGCCACCGCGTCCGGGCGGCCAAGGGCGCCCTGCTCGCCGGCACCGTCTGGGTCACCTGCGCCGCCCTGGGCCTGACGCTCTTCGGGGGTCCGATCGCCTCCGAGCGCGGGGCCGGGGCCCTGCGGGTGCACGCGCAGCGGACCGTGGACTCGCTGCGGGACGAGGCGGCGTTCGCGCAGGAGGCGAAGGCGGACACCTTCGGCAACACCCCGCCCGACCAGCTGCTGCCGGATCTGCGCGGCAAGGACGTGATCTTCACGTTCATCGAGAGCTACGGCCGCAGCGCCCTGGAGGACCCGGTCATGGCACCCGGTGTCGGCCGGACCCTCGACACCGGCACCGAGGCCCTGGCGAAGGCCGGCTTCGACGCCCGCAGCGGCTGGCTGACCTCGGCGACCTTCGGCGGCAGCAGCTGGCTCGGCCACTCCACGGCCATGTCCGGCCTGTGGATCGACAACCAGCGCCGCTACCGCACGGTCACCGCGGGCGACCACCTCACCCTCACCAAGGCGTTCCAGAAGACCGGCGCGTGGGACACGGTGGGCGTCATGCCGGGCGTGCAGAAGGGCTGGCCCGAGGAGAAGTGGTACGGCCTCGACAAGCTCTACGACGCCTTCGACCTGGGCTACCGGGGCCCGAAGTTCAGCTGGTCGACCATGCCCGACCAGTACGCGCTGGAGGCGTTCCAGCGCCAGGTGCACGGAAAGCAGCGCGACAAGCCGCTGATGTCGTTCGTCATCCTGACCTCCAGCCACCAGCCCTGGGCGCCCCTTCCGAAGCTGGTCGGCTGGGACGAACTCGGCGACGGATCGGTCTTCGGCGCCATCGAGAAGGCCGGCAAGAAGGCGTCGAACGTCATCACCGACACCACCAGGTCCCGGCAGGAGTACGCCAGGTCCATCCAGTACTCGGTCACCAGCCTCACCCAGTGGCTGGAGCGCTACGGCACCGACGACACCGTCCTGGTCTTCCTCGGTGACCACCAGCCCATGGCCCGGGTCAGCGGCAACCGGGCCGGCCGGGACGTGCCGGTGTCGATCGTGGCGAAGGACCCGAAGGTCCTCGACAAGGTCGCCGACTGGAACTGGACGGAGGGCCTCAGGCCGGACCGCGACGCCCCCGTCTGGAAGATGAGCGCCTTCCGCGACCGCTTCCTCAAGGCGTACGGCTCCACTCCGCACGCCTCGGGAGGCTGATCAGCCGCCGGAGGTGTCCAGCTCCGCGTCCTCGCCGACGCCCGCGCAGTCGTACGGGTCCTTCAGCCAGCCGTCCGGCAGCACCACCCGGTTGTTGCCGGACGTACGGCCCCGGGGCCCGTCGGCGCCGGCGGGCCAGGGCTGGTCGAGGTCCAGCTCGTCGAGACCGGCCCGCAGCTCCTCGAGCGAGGAGGTGATCGCGAGCCGCTTGCGCATCTCGGAGCCGACCGCGAAGCCCTTGAGATACCAGGCGACGTGCTTGCGGAAGTCGATCACGCCCCGCGACTCGTCGCCGATCCACTCGCCGAGCAGCGTGGCGTGCCGGACCATGACGTCGGCGACTTCCCGGAGGGTGGGCCGTGCGATGTCCTGAGAGCGCCCCTCGAAAGCCGCTACCAGGTCGGAGAACAGCCAGGGCCGGCCCAGGCACCCGCGCCCGACCACCACTCCGTCGCAGCCGGTCTCGCGCACCATCCGCAGGGCGTCCTCGGCCGACCAGATGTCGCCGTTGCCGAGCACGGGGATCTCCGGCACGTGCTCCTTCAGCCGGGCGATGGCGTCCCAGTCGGCGGTGCCGCCGTAGTGCTGGGCGGCGGTGCGGCCGTGCAGCGCGATCGCGGTGACGCCCTCCTCGACGGCGATCCGGCCGGCGTCGAGGTAGGTGATGTGGTCGTCGTCGATGCCCTTGCGCATCTTCATCGTCACGGGCAGGTCGCCGGCGCCGCTGACCGCCTCGCGCAGGATGGCGCGCAGCAGGTTCCGCTTGTACGGGAGCGCGGATCCGCCGCCCTTCCGGGTCACCTTGGGCACCGGGCAGCCGAAGTTCAGGTCGATGTGGTCGGCGAGGTCCTCCTCCGCGATCATGCGGACGGCCTTGCCGACGGTCGCCGGGTCCACGCCGTACAGCTGGATGGAGCGGGGGCGCTCACTCGCGTCGAAGTGAATGAGCTGCATCGTCTTCTCGTTGCGCTCGACCAGCGCCCGCGTGGTGATCATCTCGCTCACGAACAGGCCCTTGCCACCGCTGAACTCCCGGCACAGGGTGCGGAAGGGCGCGTTGGTGATACCGGCCATGGGGGCCAGGACGACGGGGGGCTGGACGGCGTGCGGACCGATCTGGAGGGGCGTGGGCATGCCTCCATTGTGCAATGCAATGAGATGGCGCAGTTCATTAGTTAGACACACTATTGAAGTTGGTTGCGATCGCCCGCATGCCCCACGGTCGTGAACGTGGCCCTGCCGTCGATGCAGCAGGATGTGCGGGTTCGCGGTGCTGGTGTCGGGGGCGGTGCCCAGCGGGTGGGCTCGGGGAACTGCCGAACGGACAGCGGAGAGGCTGGAGTCGGTGGAGGTGCGGGACGTGGTGGCTGCGGAGCGTGCCTGGCCGCGGGTGAGTGGCGGCTGATCGCGCGGTTGCCCGCGGCCCTTGAGGGCGCCTGCTGGACCCCGTAACGGCATGCACAGCCTGCCGACCACCCCCCGGAAGCCTGTTGATGTCGACCTTGCTGCAGACTCCTTGCTGCGAGCAGACCGGATCCGCCCGGATTCCTGGACGCGGGAGGCGTCATGGCGCAGATCGACACCAGCAAGGTCAGCCGCTGGGACCAGCACGGCCGGGAGCACGTCGTACGGGTGCAGCGCAAGGGCGTGCAGCGCACGATCAGATGCGACACCTGCGGCTGGCGCAGAGGCGCCCAGTTCCTGCCCTGGCTGAAGGCGGAGGAACATCTGGCGGAGGCCCATCAGGCGACGGTGGACCCGACGGCGGCCTGAACGGGCCCTAGTAGAGGATCGAGGGCAGGTACGCCCCGTCGGGCCGGTTGTACAGGCCGATGGTCATCAGGCTCAGCAGCTGCACGACCTTGAGGCCGTGGGACAGGCACCACCTGAGCAGCACGCTGTCGCTCGCGGGGACGAGGATGCCCGGGCCGCCGAACTGCGGGGCCGCCGCGATCAGGGCCTGGAGGTCCGGGGTGGTCTCGCCCACGGCGTGCGCGAAGAAGGCGAGGTCGGTGGCGTACCCGGTGACGCGTCCGGCGCGCTCGACGACCCGGGCGGTGCCCTGTTTGAGCGCGTCGGCGACCTCACCGCCGCGGTCGACGCCGTGGACCTGCCGGCACACCTCGTTGCAGGCGCCGAGGTCCGCGTCCGTGGCCTCCCGCACCGCGTAGCCGGGCATCGCACGCCGGATCGGCGGGCCCTGCACGCAGGCCACCGTGGCCCGGTGGGCGAAGCCCAGGCTCACGTACAGGGAGAACGACCTGTTGTGGTAGCCGCTCTGCAACAGCCGGATGCCCGGTGCCCCGCGCTCGTCGGCCCGCTCCATCACGTCCCGCATCAGACGGCGGCCCACGCCCGCGTTCTGCACGGCGGGGTCGACGGTGACGGGCCCGACCCGACGACGGTCGAGCGCTCGTCGAGGAAGTTGCTGCCCACGATCCGCCCGTCGAGCTCGGCGACGACACTGTAGAAACCCGGGTGCGTCAAGGCTCCCTCGATCAGCGCGACACCCACGTCGGGGCTCGGGACGTCGGGTGGGAACGCGTGCTCCTCGGCGATGCCGGCGAAGGCCTCGTAGCAGATCCTTCCGCACTCCGCGGCATCGTCCGCGGTGCCCGGGCGCAGTACGAGATCCACGATCACCATCCCCTTCTCAACGCCCCCGCGCGGCGACCCACCCCTCACTTCCCATCGTGTGCCCCTGTGGCCCCGGGCGCACCCGGTAGCCGGCTCACGCCGTCCGCGCCAGCCGCACGATCGCCGCGATAGACCGGTCGACGTCGGCCTCTGTCGTGGCGTGTCCGGAGACGGAGACGCGCATCAGCCGCCGGCCGCGCCAGGTGGTGGCGCCCATCCAGCAGGTCCCGTCGTTCTGCACGGCCCGCACGACGTGGTCGGTGCGGGCGTCGTCGCCGAAGCTGACGAGGACTTGGTTGAGCGCCACGTCGTTGACCACGTCGAGGCCCGCTGCGGACAGGCCGTCGGCGAAGCGGCGGGCGAGGGAGCAGCAGCGGTCCACGAGCGCGGCGACGCCGTCACGGCCGAGTTCGCGCAGCGCCGCCCAGGTGGCGAAGCCGCGTGCGCGGCGGGAGGACTCGGCGGTGTAGTCGGCACCGCCGGCCGGGGCAGCGTCGGCGCGGGTGAGGTAGGAGGCGGTGTACGACAGGGCGCCGGCGTGGACGGCGGGGCGGGAGCAGAAGGCGTAGCCGCAGTCGTAGGGCACGTTCAGCCACTTGTGGCCGTCGCAGGCCCAGGAGTCGGCCAGTTCGACGCCGTCGACGAGGTGGCGGGTCGCCGGGCTCGCGGCCGCCCACAGGCCGAAGGCGCCGTCGACGTGCACCCAGCCGCCGTGGGCATGGGTGAGATCGCAGGCGGTACGGAGGTCGTCACAGGCGCCGGTGTTCACGTTGCCCGCCTGGGCGCAGACGATCGCCGGCGTGCCCGGGCCGGACGCCAGCACGCGGCGCAGGTCGTCGGTGTCGAGGGCGCCGCGTCCATCGGTGCGGACCGTCTCCAGGCAGTCGGTGCCCAGGCCGAGCAGCCGCAGCGAGCGGTCGATGGTGGCGTGTCGCTCCTCGCCCGCGACCACCCGCAGGCGCGGGGCGCCGCCCAGCCCCTTCCGCGCGACGTCCCAGCCGGCCTCGGTGAGCAGATGCTGCCGGGCTGCCGCGAGCCCTGCGGTGTTGGCCGCCTGGCCGCCGGTGACGAACCCGGTGGACGCCGTGGCGGGGATGCCGAGCAGATCCTTCAGCCAGCCGCCCGCCGCCTCCTCCGCGGCCAGGGCGGCGGGCGAGAGCGCGGCGTTGAAGGCGTTCTGGTCCCATCCGGCGGCGAGGATCTCCGCGGCGGTGGCCGCGGGCAGCGCCCCGCCGACGACGAAGCCGAAGAACCGCGGCCCCGCGGTGGCGACGAGTCCGGTCTCGGCGGCGGCCACCAACTCGTCGACCACCGTGAAGGGGTCGGCGGGCGCGCGGTTCAAGGGGCGGGAGAAGGCGGCGCGCAGCGCCGCGTGGTCGACGGGCCGCGCCACCGGCCGCTCGGGCAGTGAGCGGCGGTAGGCGGCGGCGTGCTCGGCGGCGTGATGGAAGATCCTGCTCAGCTCGTCCATGGCCGGACCGTAAGCACTCCTCCCAGCGGTTGGGAACGGCCAATGGCTGAGGATTGGACTGCCTCTCCCTAGGGCCGCAGCCCCCTCGCCAGCAGGTCGACGACCGCTGTGAAGTCGGCCTCGGCTCCCGGCTCTTCCCACTCCCGGGCGTGACAGGGGTCGTGGAAGCGCCCCGTCGCCTGGAAGACGGCGCGGGCCGTCGTCTCCGGGTCCGTGGCGGCGAAGTCGCCGGTCTCGATACCTGCCGTGTCAGCCCGACGCCCGGTCGGCGATCCACGGTCACACCGGGACCGCCGCCCCGGAACCCCGGCTACCGTGCCGTGAACGCCAGCTTCGCCCCGAGTGCCACGAACGACCCCGCGAACCCCCGCCGCAGCCACGCCATCACCCGCGGCCGCCCGATCACATGGCTGCGCACCGACGCGGCCAGCACCCCGTACGCGGCGAACACGGCGAAGGTCGCCAGCATGAACACCCCGCCGAGCCCCACCATCCGCACCACCGCGTGCGGCTCCCCGGGGCTCACGAACTGCGGCAGGAACGCGAAGAAGAAGATCGTCAGCTTCGGATTGAGGATGTTGATCAGCACACCCCGCACGATCACCCGCCGCGCGGACACCGGCGCCGCCCGCTCCTCCACCACGAGCGCCTCCTTGTCCCGCACCGTCGCCCACGCCATGTACAGCAGATAGGCGACCCCGGCGTACTTCAGCACCTGGAACGCGGTCGCGCTGGCGTGCAGCAGGGCGGCGACCCCGGTGACCGTGGCCAGCAGATGTGGCACGATCCCGAGCGTGCACCCGAAGGCCGCGACGACACTCGCGCGCCGGCCCCGCGAGAGCGCGGCGGCGAGGGTATAGACGACTCCGGTGCCCGGCGTGGCGACGACGACAAGAGTGGTCAGCAGAAACGCGATGGTCATGCGCTCACCCTGGCGCGGCGCCCCTCCCGGAAACAGGGCCAATCGGCAGCGGCGCTGAAGGACCAATCCCGCCGACCACACAAGCCCTCAACCGTCCCACCGTTCGGCAGGCCTCACACCCGCTTCGAGCATCGAAGTGCCGGCGAGCAGTCTCCCCGGCGGCGCCTGCCCACCGGCCGCGCGGAACTCCTGCGCCGCCCGGGGGAGCGGGCTGTCTGATGCTGCCGCCGCTGTGGGACCAGGGTGGAACCGCGCCTCGGACCACGCGGCCGTCTACGCGGACCGGGAGCTCTGAAACGCGGCGGTGCCGGGCCCCTCCGCGGAGGAACCCGGCACCGGCGTAGGCCCAAGAGCGATCAGCAGCCGACCAGGCGGGCCGCCAGGTAGCCCTCGATCTGGTCGAGGGAGACGCGCTCCTGCTTCATCGTGTCGCGCTCGCGGACGGTGACCGCGTTGTCCTCCAGGGTGTCGAAGTCGACGGTCACGCAGAACGGCGTACCGATCTCGTCCTGGCGGCGGTAGCGGCGGCCGATGGCGCCGGCGTCGTCGAAGTCGATGTTCCAGTGCTGGCGCAGGGCCTGGGCGAGGCCCTTGGCCTTCGGGGACAGCTCCGGGTTCCGGGACAGCGGCAGCACCGCGACCTTCACCGGGGACAGGCGCGGGTCGAGGCGCAGCACCGTGCGCTTCTCCATCTTGCCCTTGGCGTTGGGCGCCTCGTCCTCGATGTAGGCGTCCAGGAGGAACGCCAGCATCGCGCGGCCGACACCGGCCGCGGGCTCGATGACGTAAGGGGTCCAGCGCTCGCCGGCCTCCTGGTCGAAGTAGCTGAGGTCCTGGCCGGAGGCCTTGGAGTGGGCGCCGAGGTCGTAGTCGGTGCGGTTGGCGACACCCTCCAGCTCGCCCCACTCACTGCCGCCGAACTGGAAGCGGTACTCGATGTCGGCGGTGCGCTTGGAGTAGTGGGAGAGCTTCTCCTTCGGGTGCTCGTACCACCGCATGTTCTCCTCGCGCAGGCCGAGACCGGTGTACCAGTTCCAGCGCTGCTCCATCCAGTACTCCTGCCACTTCTCGTCCTCGCCCGGCTTGACGAAGAACTCCATCTCCATCTGCTCGAACTCGCGGGTGCGGAAGATGAAGTTGCCGGGCGTGATCTCGTTGCGGAAGGACTTGCCCATCTGGGCGATGCCGAACGGCGGCTTGCGGCGCGAGGTGGTCTGCACCTGGGCGAAGTTGGTGAAGATGCCCTGCGCGGTCTCGGGGCGCAGGTAGGCGACGGAGCCGGAGTCCTGCGTGGGGCCGAGGTGGGTGGACAGCAGGCCCGAGAACTGCTTGGGCTCGGTGAACTGGCCCTTGTTGCCGCAGTTGGGGCAGTTGACGTCCGCGAGGCCGTTCTCCGGCAGGCGGTTGTGCTTGGCCTCGTAGGCCTCCTCCAGGTGGTCCGCGCGGAACCGCTTGTGGCAGGAGGTGCACTCGGTCAGCGGGTCCGTGAAGGTGGCGACGTGGCCGGAGGCGACCCAGACCTCGGGGGCCAGGATCACGGACGAGTCGATACCGACGACGTCCTCGCGCGACGTCACCATGTAGCGCCACCACTGGCGCTTGAGGTTCTCCTTGAGCTCGACACCCAGCGGGCCGTAGTCCCAGGCGGCGCGCTGGCCGCCGTAGATCTCACTACAGGGGAATACGAAGCCACGGCGCTTGCTCAGGCTGACGATGGTGTCGATCTTGTCGGCGGCCACGGTGCTCTCTTCATTACGACGACGGGCGACGAAGCGAGTTGCTTCCAGCGAATGCTTCAGGTTACCGGCGGGGGCGCCCCCTCAATCAAATCGCTCCCCCCTTCCGCGACCGACAGGCCGCTCACAGAACCTGCTCAGCCGGTTTGTTGACAACGGTTTCCATATTTGTTGAAAATGAGTGTCATGAACGTACGACGACGCCTCATATCCGCCACCGCGGTCACCGCGGCCACCGCTCTCGGCCTCGGTGCTCTCTCCGCCTGCTCCAGCGACAGCGCGGCGACGGGCAACACGGACAAGTTCGACGTCGTCGCGTCGTTCTACCCGATGGCCTTCCTCGCCGAGCAGATCGGCGGCGACCACGCGAACGTCACCAGTCTGACCGAGCCCGGCCAGGAGCCGCACGACCTGGAGATCAGCACCAAGCAGCGGGCGCAGCTGGAAGAGGCCGACGCGGCGCTCTACCTCAAGGGCCTCCAGCCCGCCGTCGACGAGGCGGTCTCGCAGACCGGCATCAAGACGAAGATCGACGCGGCCGGCCTGACCACCCTCGAGGACCACGGCAGCACCGAGCACGACCACGCGGGCGAGGAGGGTCACGCCGAGGAGGAGGGCCACGCCGAGGAGAAGGGGCACGCCGAGGAGGAGGAGCACGCCCGCGACCCGCACATCTGGCTGGACCCGGTGAAGTACGCCGAGGTCGCCGAGGGCGTGGGCAAGGCCTTCGAGAAGGCCGACCCGGACCACGCGGCCGACTACAAGAAGAACACCGCGGCCCTGGTCAAGAAGCTGAACGACCTCAACGGCGAGTTCGAGAACGGCCTGAAGGACACCAAGACCAAGGTCTTCTTCACCAACCACGCCGCCTTCGGCTACCTCGCCGAGCGCTACGGCCTCACCCAGGAGGCCATCTCCGGCCTCGACCCCGAGAGCGAGCCCAGCGCCGCCCGGGTCAGGGAGCTCCAGCAGGAGGCCAAGGCCGACGGCGTCACCACCGTCTTCTACGAGACACTTGTCTCCGACAAGACCGCGAAGACCCTCGCCAAGGACGCGAAGCTCAAGACGGACGTCCTCGACCCGCTGGAGGGCATCACCGACAAGTCCCGCGGCGACGACTACTTCCAGGTCATGGAAGCCAACCTCAAGGCCCTTCGGGCGGCCCTGGGAGCCAAGTGATCGACCCATCGGAGGACGGCATGAACGAGCCCGTCGTATCCCTGCGCGGCGTCCGCGCGGACCTGGGCTCGCGCCCCGTCCTGCGCGGCATCGACCTCACCGTGCACCACGGTGAGGTCGTCGCGCTGCTCGGCGCGAACGGCTCCGGCAAGTCCACGGCCGTGCGCAGCATCATCGGCCAGGTGCAGACCGGCGCCGGCGAGATCCGGTTGTTCGGCACGGACCGCAGGCGGTTCCGCGACTGGCACCGCGTGGGCTACGTCCCGCAGCGCACCACGGCCGCGGGCGGGGTGCCCGCCACGGTGACCGAGGTGGTCTCCTCGGGCCGCCTGTCCCGGGCCCGCTTCGGCGTGCTGCGCAAGGCGGACCGCGCGGCCGTGCGCGCGGCCCTGGAGCTCGTCGGCATGGCGGACCGGGCCAAGGACTCGGTCAACGCCCTCTCGGGCGGCCAGCACCAGCGTGTCCTGATCGCCCGCGCCCTCGCCTCCGAGCCGGAGTTGCTGATCATGGACGAGCCGATGGCCGGCGTCGACCTGGCCAGCCAGGAGGTCCTCGCGCACACGCTGCGCGAGCAGGTCTCCCAGGGCACGACCGTGCTGCTCGTGCTGCACGAACTGGGCCCCCTGGAGCCCCTCATCGACCGGGCGGTCGTCCTGCGCGACGGCTGCGTCGTGCACGACGGCCCGCCCCCCAAGGCGGTCGGGCAGCACGCCCTGCCCGGCCACGACCACGTACACCCGCACGCACCCGCGGGCGCCGAACCGATCCGCACGGGACTGCTGAGCTGATGGAGATCCTCGACTACGCCTTCATGCAGCGGGCGCTGCTCGCCGCCGTCCTGGTCGGCATCACGGCCCCCGCCGTGGGGATCTACCTGGTCCAGCGCCGCCAGGCCCTGATGGGCGACGGCATCGGCCACGTGGCGATGACCGGCGTCGGACTCGGCTTCCTGCTGACCTGGTCCCCGGTGTGGATGGCGACCCTCGTCTCGGTCATCGGCGCGGTCCTCATGGAGCTGATCCGCTGGTACGGCAGGACCCGCGGCGACATCGCCCTCGCGATGCTGTTCTACGGCGGCATGGCCGGCGGTGTGATGTTCATCAACCTCGCGCCGACGGGCTCCAACGCCAACCTGACGTCGTACCTCTTCGGCTCCCTGTCGACGGTGTCCGAGTCGGACGTCACGGCGATCTGCGTTCTGGCCGCCTTCGTCGTCCTGGTCACCCTCGGCCTGCGCCGGCAGCTTTTCGCGGTCAGCCAGGACGAGGAGTTCGCGCGGGTGACGGGCCTGCCGGTGCGCGCCCTGAACCTGCTGACCGCGATCACCGCGGCCGTCACGGTGACGGTGGCGATGCGGGTGGTCGGCCTGCTCCTGGTCAGCGCGCTGATGGTGGTGCCCGTCGCGGCCGCCCAGCAGATCGGCCGCAGCTTCGCCGCGACCTTTGTGATCGCCGTGGCCATCGGCGTGAGCGTGACGATCGGCGGCACCGTCACGTCGTACTACCAGGACGTCCCGCCCGGCGCGACGATCGTGCTGCTGACCATCGGCGCCTTCGTCGTGCTGACGGCGCTCGCGACTCCGCTGGCCCGGCGCCGCGCCCGCGCCCAGGCCGCCGCGGACCCCGCCCACGACCCTGCCGAGTGCACGATTCCGGGCACCCGGAAGACAGCCGACGAAGTCGGCGTCTGACCGCCCCCGCCCCGGGCTGGCACAATGGCCCGGGCAAGGCAGACGTGAGGAGGCAACGGTGACGACCGCTGGACCGTCCGTGAAGGGCCGCGCCACCAGGCAGCGTGCCGCCGTGGCGGCGGCCCTGGACGAGGTCGACGAGTTCCGCAGCGCGCAGGAACTGCACGACATGCTCAAGCACAAGGGCGACTCGGTCGGGCTCACCACGGTCTACCGCACCCTGCAGTCCCTCGCCGACGCCGGTGAGGTCGACGTCCTGCGCACCGCCGACGGCGAGTCCGTCTACCGCCGCTGCTCCACCGACGACCATCACCACCACCTGGTGTGCCGCGGCTGCGGCAAGGCCGTCGAGGTCGAGGGCCCGGCCGTGGAGAAGTGGGCGGAGGCCATCGCCATCGAGCACGGCTTCGTGAACGTGGCCCACACGGTGGAGATCTTCGGCACCTGCGCCGACTGCGCGAAGGCCTCCGGCGGCTGAGCCGCTTTTCGCCGTGGGGGTGGACCCGCATCCCGGGTGCGGGTCCACCGTGGCCGGTCGCGCAGTTCCCCGCGCCCTTGAGTGCGGGACTACTCCTGCTTGCCCTCCATGGCCAGCAGCTCCTCGTTCGGGATGGCCCCGCCGAACCGCCGGTCCCGTGAGGCGAACTCCAGGCACGCCCGCCACAGGTCGCGGCGGTCGAAGTCCGGCCACAGCACGTCCTGGAAGACCATCTCGGCGTACGCGCTCTGCCAGAGCAGGTAGTTGGAGGTGCGCTGCTCGCCGCTCGGGCGCAGGAACAAGTCGACGTCCGGCATGTCCGGGTAGTACATGTACTTCGCGAAGGTCTTCTCGTTGACCTTGGACGGGTCGAGCTTCCCGGCCTTCACGTCGGCCGCCAGCGCCTGCGCCGCGTCGGCGATCTCGGCGCGCCCCCCGTAGTTCATGCAGAAGTACAGCGTGAGCCGGTCGTTGCCCTTGGTCTGCTCCTGGGCGATCTGGAGCTCCTTGGCGACCGAGCGCCACAGCTTGGGCATACGGCCCACCCAGCGCACCCGGATGCCCAGCTCGTCCAGCTGGTCGCGGGTCTTGCGGATGAAGTCCCGGTTGAAGTTCATCAGGAAGCGCACCTCGTCCGGCGACCGCTTCCAGTTCTCGGTGGAGAAGGCGTACAGGGAGATGGCGCCCACGCCCATCTCGATGGCGCCCTGGAGCACGTCGAGCACCCGCTCGGCGCCGACCTTGTGCCCCTCGGTGCGCGGCAGGCCCCGCTCCTTCGCCCAGCGCCCGTTGCCGTCCATGACGATCGCCACATGCTGCGGTACGAGCTCTCCGAGCTTCGGCGGCCGCGCGCCGGACGGGTGGGGCTCCGGCGTCCTGTACTCCCGGCGCTGCCGCCCCAGGATCCCGCGTACGGCCATGTGTTTCTCGTCTCCTCGTGCTTGCTTGCTTCGCTTACTTCTCGACGTAGCGCAGGGAGCGCAGCCCGCGCTCCATGTGCCAGTGCAGATACGCGGACACCAGCCCGCTGCCCTCCCGGACGTACCGCGCCTCGCAGGCGTCCGCGGTCTCCCAGTCTCCCGTAAGCAGCGCGCCGAGGAGCTCCAGGGCCTGGGGCGAGGGTACGACGCTGCCGGGCACCCGGCAGTCCACGCAGACGGAACCGCCCGAGGCGACCGAGAAGAACCGGTTGGGCCCGGGCATGCCGCACTTCGCGCAGTCGGTGAAGCTCGGCGCGTACCCGTTGACGGCGAGGGAGCGCAGCAGGAACGCGTCCAGCACGAGATGCGGTGCGTGCTCCCCGCGGGCGAGGGTCCGCAGCCCGCCGACGAGCAGCAGGTACTGCTGCACGGCCGGCTCCCCCTCGTGGTCGGTGAACCGCTCGGCGGTCTCCAGCATCGCGGTCCCGGCGGTGTACCGCGCGTAGTCGGTCACGATCCCACCGCCGTACGGCGCGATGGTCTCACTCTGCGTGCACAGCGGCAGCCCGCGCCCGACCAACTCGCTCCCCCTGGCGAAGAACTGAACGTCGACGTGGGAGAAGGGTTCGAGGCGCGCACCGAACTTCGACTTCGTCCGGCGCACGCCCCTGGCCACCGCCCGTACCCGTCCGTGACCGCGGGTGAGCAGCGTGATGATCCGGTCCGCCTCACCCAGCTTCTGGGTGCGCAGCACGATGCCGTCGTCGCGGAACAGACTCATGGCGTCATTCTCGCAGGGTCCGCGTCAAGGGACCTCACCCCTGCTGCGGGCGTTGGCGTACGCCGTCGCCGCGCGCAGCCGCTCGGCCGGGGTGGCGTGCCGGACGGCCCCGGGATCGGCGTCCCACTCCTTCCCGCCCCCGTACGGCCTCAGCTGCACATAGGGCCCCTCATGCCCCATGACGATGCCGATACGGCCGCTGCGGGTGTCCACGACGTACGCGCCGACCGGGGGCTTCATCGCAGCACCGCCGCGAGCCGCCGGGCGGTCCGAACGGAACACCGGCCCAATTCCACGAGCGGACAGGGTGCTTCCCGCGCAAGACTTACCGGGTCCAGCCCCAGTGACGGCAGGGTAATTCCGGCCTTGGCGAGTTCTGCCCGCAATTCTTTCACCGCATCCTCCGCTTCTTCGACGCAGAGCGCCGAGTATCGTGCCTCCACCGTGCTCCCCATCCTTTTGGAATTTCACTCTTCGCATCCCTGCGGTGACGCTCCGCGTCTACACTCGGGAGGGGTCTGTGCCCTACAACTGCGGGGCAGCACCAAGGGGGTCGGCAATGGCCAACGGTTCTCGGCAGGCGGCACGGGTATTTTCGAATGGCGAGGCGGCAAGCCGATGGAGGTTAAGCGGCCGCTGACATAATCCGGCCGTGGAAACACGGACGACGGCGGACGGGATACGGCCGCTCCCCATGACATGGGCCATGCGCCCCGCCGAGCCGGCGGATGTCGAACCGATAGCGGAACTGCGGGCGGTGGTGATGCGCCCGGACCTGGAACGGCTGGGCCGCTTCGACGAACACCGGGTCAGGCAACGGCTGCGAGACGGCTTCTCCCCCCGGCACACCCGGATCATCGAGGCCGACGGCACTTTCGCGGGCAGCGTCGCCCTGCGCCCGAGCGAGAACGACGAGAACGGCCACTGGCTGGAGCACTTCTACCTCTCCCCCGGCCTGCAGGGCCGCGGCCTCGGGACGGCCGTCCTCCACACCCTGCTGACCCGGACCGACGCCGACAACGCGCTCGTCCGCCTGAACGTCCTCCAGGGCAGTCCGGCCCGGCGCCTCTACGAACGCCACGGCTTCACGATCGAAACGCAGGACGCGGTCGACATCTTCATGCTGAGACTCCCGGGCCCTGCTCATCCAGTGATCCCGTAGGGGGCCCCTGAAAGGTCCGGTAGTCACCCGGATGTGAAGCGGGTCGGTGAGGCGCCAGGCTCGTCTCATGAAGCAGAAGCCGATCAAGCGCAACGCCTCACTGGTCGCGGCCACCGCCGTCCTGCTCGGACTCACCGTTCCGATGACCGCCTCCGCCGCCGACACCGATGCCGGGTCCCTGAAGTGGGCCACGTGCGAGGGCACCGGCCTCGATCCCCGCCAGCAGTGCGCCACCGTCGACGTACCCATGGACTACTCCGACCCGGACGGGCGGCAGATCCAGATCGCCGTCTCCCGTATCCCCAGCGAGAAACCCTCCGCGCGTCGGGGAGCGCTGTTACTCATCCCCGGCGGGCCCGGTGGAAGCAGTCTCCAAGACCCCTCCCGCAAGGGGCGGAAGCTGCCGCAGCGCGTACGGGACGCCTACGACCTGATCGGGTTCGCGCCACGCGGGATGGCGCCGTCCAGCGCCGTGGGCTGCGGTGTCGACAGCGAGGACCTCGCCCTCGCGAAGCTGCCCTGGCCCGCCCCGGACGGTTCCGTCACCGAGACCATGGCCACCGCCCGGCGCATGTCGCAGGCCTGCGCCCGTAACGGCGGCGAGTTGCTGCGGCACATCAGCACCGCCAACGAGGCACGCGACCTCGACCGCGTCCGGGCCGCCCTCGGCGAGGCCAGGTTGTCCGCCTGGGGCGTCTCGTACGGCACCTACGTAGGGGCCGTCTACAGCCAGCTGTTCCCGCACCGCACGGACCGCGTCGTGCTGGACAGCAACGACAACCCGGACCACACCCGGGTGGGGCGCGGCTGGCTCGCCGCGTTCGAGGTCGGTGTGGAGGAGAACTTCCCGGAGTTCGCCACGTGGGCGGCCGAGCCGGGGAATCCGTACCGGGTGGCCCGCAGGGCCGCCGACGTGCGGCCCCTCTTCCTGCGCCTCGCCGAGCGGCTCGACCGCGAGCCCCTCCCCTGGCCCGGCGCCGACCCGGCGGAGCTGAACGGCAACGTCCTGCGCCAGACCATGCTGACGAGCCTGTACGACCCCGACGACTACCCGACACTGGCGAAGACGATCCTGGCCGCCCGCGAGGGCACCGTACCGCCCGCGCCCCGGATGCCGCCCGAGTCGCTGATGCAGAACGCCCTCGCGGTCGGCGCCGGCACCCTCTGCAACGACGTCGCCTGGCCCAGGTCCGCCGCCCACTACCAGAAGGGGGTCGACGAGAGCCGGGCGAAGTTCCCGCTGACGGCGGGCATGCCGCGCGGCGCGATGCTGTGCGCCGCCTGGCCGTTCACACCGAAGGAGCCCGCGGTACGGATCACCGGCCGCGGGCCGTCGAACATCCTGCTCGTGCAGAACGAGCGGGACGTCGCCACGCCGCTCGCCGGGGCCCGGGAGCTGCGCCGCGCCCTCGGGGAGCGTGCCGTCATGGTCACCGTGAACTCCACCGGCCACAACGCCTACCTCGCCAACGGCAACGCCTGCGGCGACCGGACCGTCTCCCGCTTCCTGACCACCGGGAAACGGCCCGGGTCCGACGTCTACTGCGACTGACTCACTTCGGTCGACCGGACCGGTGGCCCGCCGTCCCGCGTCGGCGGGCCACCGCGAGGGAGAGGCTCATCCCTCACCGAACCGGCGTACGTACCGCCGCTGCCAGGGCGTTTCCACCGCATGCCGGTCGTAGTGCCGGCGAACGTAGGCCACCGCCTCCTCCTCCGGCACCCCGTCCAGCACCGCCAGGCAGGCCAGCGCCGTGCCCGTGCGGCCACGTCCTCCGCCGCAGGCGATCTCCACGCGCTCCTTGGAGGCCCGTTCCCACGCGTCGGCCAGCACCTCGCGGGCGGCCGCTCGGTCCGAAGGAAGGCGGAAGTCGGGCCAGCGCAGCCAGCCGGACTCCCACGGGACCTCAGGGGGCTGCTTGCCGAGCAGGTAAAGGCCGTAGGAGGGGGTGGGCGCGGTGGGGTCCAGGGGGTGGCGCAGGCCTCGGCCGCGTACCAGTCGGCCAGAGGGCAGGCGCAGGACACCGGCGTCGCTCTCGTTCCACAGCTCAGTCACGCCGCTCATGATGCTCCTCGCTCGCCCCCCCCCGGGAGCGGAATCAGCCCACCCCTCGTGACTCCTTGGCCGCCCGCGCCTCGATCCCCCGGAAGTGCACCGCCATCGCGCGCTGCGCGCCCTCGACGTCGCGGGCGCGCAGGGCGGTGACGATGTCGCGGTGGCGGCGGACCGTGATCTCGGGGGACGGGTCGTCGGTCCAGCCGCGGGCGCCGGAGACCCGGCGGAAGACCGTCCAGAACGCGCCGAGGAGCTGGGGGACCAGCGCGTTACCGAGGGAGGCGTACAGGATCTCGTGGAACTCGCGGTCGAGTTCCGGGAAGGAGCGGCCGGTGCCGCCCGCGGACTCCATGCGGGTCACCACGCCCTCCAGCCGGTCCAGTTCCGCCTCGGTGACCGTCGCGGCGACCCGGCGGATCAGGCCCTCCTCCAGTACCTCGCGGACCTGGAGGATCTCGGCGAGGGCGCCGGTGTCGTCGTCGTGCCGCGTCAGGGTGCGGAAGGTCAGGCCGTCGACGAGGGGGGTGAGGGAGGCCTGGCCGACGTAGGTGCCGTAGCCGTGTCTGATCTCGACGATGTCGAGGGCCTGGAGGGCTTTGAGGGCCTCGCGGACGGAGTTGCGGCTGACGCCGAGGTCCTCCATGAGTTCGGCCTCGGTGGGCAGCGGCGCGCCGGCGGTGAGTCTGCGGTCGAGGATGAGCTGCACGACCTGGCGTTGTATCCGGCTGGTCCTGGGCTCCTCGGACATGCGCCGCATCGTACGCGCCCCGGACGTCCCACGTCCCACCTCTGGCGGTACCCGGTGCCGGGCCTGTCCTGATAAGCCGTCAACTCGCGCCCGTGACAGCGTCATTGGTCAGACCTCTGGCACATACGCCATTCGTGTGCGATCCCTTGACCGCCCCCACGGCCGCTCCTATGGTCGCGCTGACCGCAGGACGTAGGACGTCGTATCTCCGCTGCTCGCCCCCCCCCGTCTCCTTTCCAGACCTCTCGCTGGAGGACCCCGTGCGCGACGTGACCCACGACGTGCCGGCGCCGCACCGCCGGACGTTCCTGAAGTACACCGGCGCGCTGGGCGCGGCCGCCGCCGTCTCCGCGTCGCTGTCGGCCTGTTCGTCCGGGCCGGAGTCCACCAACGACACCGGTGACGGCGGCAGCGGGGCGAACCGGACGCTGACGGCGGTGATCGGCTACGGCAACGACGGCAGCTGGGACCCCACCCAGACGGCGTCCGCGTTCTGCATGGCCGCCAACAACCACATCTACGAGGGCCTGCTCGACACCGACCCGATCTCCCGCGAACCGTACGCGGCCCTGGCGACCGAGGTGCCGAAGGACCCGGCCAGCACGTCCTGGAAGTTCGCGCTGCGGGCGGGGGCGACGTTCCACGACGGCAAGCCCGTCACCGCCGACGACGTGGTCTTCGTCTTCGAGCGGATCCTCGACCCGGACACCCAGACCCTCGCCAAGGGCTTCTTCGCGAGCTGGCTGAAGGAGGTCCGGAAGATCGACGGGCGGAACGTGGAGCTGGTGCTCAAGTTCCCGTTCCGGGACGGGCTTTCGCGGCTGACGCTCGCCAAGATCATGCCGAAGCACGTGTTCTCCCGGCCGGGGGCCTGGGACGACGCCATCAAGGGCAAGGCGATCGGCTCGGGACCGTACCGGCAGACCGCGCACCACCCCAAGTCGAACACGACCTTCGAGGCGTTCGACGGCTACAACGGCCCGCGGGGGCCCGCCTTCCGGAAGATGAACTGGCTGACGATCGTGGACGCGGCACCCCGCGTCGCGAAGATCTCGGGATCGAGCGCGGGCGCGCAGATCGCGGACAACATCCCGTACGCCAACATCGCGCAGTTGGAGAGCAGCGGCCTGACGGTCGCGGGCGGCGCCGGGATGAACAACCTGTTCCTGATGTTCAACACCCGGCGCAAGCCCTTCGACGACGTGCGCGTACGCCAGGCCCTGCACTACGCCATCGACACCGAGAAGATGGTGGAGGTCGCGCTCAAGGGCCACGGCAAGCCGTCGAATTCCTTCCTCGACGAGAGCAACCCGTCCTACCGCCGGGCGAAAACCGTCTACGACCACGACCCCGACAAGGCGAAGGCGCTGCTGAAGGAGGCCGGTGTCAGGGGGCTGAGCATCGACATCCTCGCGGTGAACGTCAGCTGGATCGTCGACTGCCTGCCGACCATCAAGTCCTCCTGGGACGCGATCGGCGTGAAGACGACCCTGTCCCCGCAGGAGACCACGGCCGTGTTCACGAAGATGGACCAGAAGCAGGACTACCAGGTCGTCGTCGCCGCCTCGAACCCCAACCAGTTCGGCCTCGACGCCGACCTGATCATGCACTACAACTACGGGCCCGGGAACCTGTGGATGCAGTACACGCGGTGGGCCGGCGACCCCGTCGCCAAGGCGCTCTTCAGGGACATGAACCGGGCCACCCGGGAGCCGGACCCCGAGAAGAAGAAGGCGATGGTCCAGGACTACATCGACGTCGTCGCCGAACAGGCCGTGCTCTACCCGGTCGTCCACAACGAGCTGATGACGGCCTGGGACCCCAGGCAGCTCAGCGGGATAAGGGCCCAGCCGTACCCGGGCATCAACCTGCTTCAGGCCAAGTGGGCCTAGCCACCAGGGGGTTCACGCCAGGTGATCGCCGTCGTCCGTATCCTGCTCCGCCGTGTCGCCCTGCTCGTGCCGCTCATGCTCGGCATCGTGCTGTTCGTGTTCCTGGTGATGCGGTTCTCGGACGTCGACCCGGCGTCCGCGTTCTTCCAGGGCGCCAACCCGACACCGCGGCAACTGCACGACTTCCGCGAGGAACACGGCCTGCTCGACCCACTGCCCGTGCGCTACGCCGACTTCGTCGCCGACCTGCTGCACGGTGACATGGGCACCAGCGCGCTGACCCGGGCGCCGGTGATCGACCAGGTCACCACCGCGCTGCCCCTCACCCTCCAGCTGACCTTCCTCGGCCTGGGCGTCGCGGTCGTGCTGTCCCTCGTGGGCGGGGTGACCGCGGCGATCTACCGGGACCGGCTGCCCGACCAGATCATCCGGGTCGTGTCGCTGACCGGTGTGGCGGCGCCCGGCTTCTGGCTGGCGCTGCTGATGATCCAGTATCTGGCGGTCGACCTGGGCTGGTTCCCGACCGGCGGCTACATCAACCCGGCCGACTCCGTCACCGGCTGGCTGAAGACGATGACGCTCCCCGCGCTCGCCCTCTCCCTTCCGGTGGCGGCGCAGCTGACCCGGATCGTGCGGACGGCCGTGGTGGAGGAGCTGGACAAGGACTACGTCCGGACGGCGATCGGGAGCGGGCTCCCGCCGCACGTGGTCGTGGGACGGAACGTGCTGCGGAACGCGCTCATCAACCCGCTGACCGTGCTCGGGCTGCGCGTCGGCTATCTGCTGGGCGGCGCGGTCGTCATCGAGACGATTTTCTCGCTGCCCGGCATGGGCAAGCTGATGATCGACGCGGTGAAGAACGGCGATCCGGCCGTCGTCCAGGGCGTCGTCCTCACCACGGCGGCCGGGTTCGTCGTCGTGAACCTCGTCATCGACGTCCTCTACCTGCTGGTCAACCCGCGACTGAGGGATGCGACCACGTGATGACCCGCCTGATGACCCGCAAGAGCCTCGCCGAGGCGCTGTCCCGGCCCGGAGTGCGGCTGCGCGGCTGGCGCCGGCTGCCGTTGCTGTCGAGGGCCGCCGTCTGCTTCCTGGCGGTCGTGGTCCTGCTGGCGCTGCTCGCCCCGCTGCTCGCCCCGCACGACCCGCTCGACCAGCAGCCACCCGTCGACGGCACCGGGCATCCGTCCGCCGGGCACTGGATGGGACAGGACAGCCTCGGCCGGGACATCCTCAGCCGGCTGATGTACGGGGCGCGCTGGTCGCTCGCGATCGGGCTCGGCGCCACCGGCCTGGCGCTGGTGGCCGGGGCGCTGCTCGGGGCCGTCGCGGCCACCTCGCGCAAGGCGGTCGACGAGACGCTGATGCGCTGCCTGGACATCGTCATGGCGTTCCCGGGCATCGCGCTCGCCGCCGTGCTGGTGGCGGTGTTCGGCGGTGGCATCACGGTGCTGATCTGCGCGATCGCGTTCCTGTTCACGCCGCCGGTGGCGCGGGTCGTCCGGGCGAACGTCCTCGACCAGTACGGCGAGGACTACGTGACGGCGGAACGGGTGATCGGCGCCCGGACACCGCACATCGTGCTGAAGCACGTGGCCATCAACTGCGCCGCCCCTGTGCTGGTGTTCTGCACGGTGCAGGTCGCCGAGGCGATCGTCTTCGAGGCGTCGCTGTCCTTCATCGGAGCGGGCGTACGGCCGCCCGACCCGTCCTGGGGCAGTGTCATCGCGGACGGCAAGAACATGGTGCTGACCGGCGGCTGGTGGGCGACCGTGTTCCCGGGTCTGCTGATGCTGGTCACGGTGCTGTCGCTGAACATCCTGTCCGAGGGGGTGTCCGACGCGTGGGCGGCCCCCTCGGCACGGGAGGTGGAGGTCCCCGAGGACGACCGGCTCCAGGCGCCGGAGCCCGGCAGCGGGGAGATCGTGCGACTGCCCGGCCTGACGGAAGCGGCGCGGCGGCTGCGGGCCCGGGCCCGTCATCTGGCCCGGGACGGGCAGCCGGTGCTCTCGGTGGAGAACCTCGCCATCGGCTTCGACCAGCGGCACGGCGGCGTGGACATCGTGGACGGCGTCAGCTTCGAGGTGCATCCCGGTGAGGTGCTGGGCCTGGTCGGCGAGTCGGGCTGCGGCAAGTCGCTGACCGCGCTCGCGATCATGGGGCTGGCGCCGAAGGGTGCGCGCGTCAAGGGCCAGGTGCGCTTCGGCGGGCGGGACCTGCTCGCCGAACCGATGCGCGTACGCCGCAGGCTCCTCGGCCACGAGATGGCGATGATCTACCAGGACGCGCTGTCGTCGCTGAACCCCGCGATGACGATCCGCGCGCAGCTCAAGCAGGTCGTCCGGCGGGGCGGGCGGCGCGGTCCCGCCGAGCTGCTGACGATGGTCGGCCTCGACCCCGAGCGCACCCTGCGCAGCTACCCGCACGAACTGTCCGGCGGGCAGCGGCAGCGCGTCCTGATCGCCATGGCCCTGTCCCGCGAACCGAAGCTGATCGTCGCCGACGAGCCGACGACCGCCCTCGACGTGACCGTGCAGGCCCAGGTCATAGAGCTGCTGCTGCGGCTGCGCGAGGAGCTCGGCTTCGCGCTGATCCTCGTCTCGCACGACCTGGCGCTGGTCGCGGACGTCACCGACCGGGTGGCGGTGATGTACGGCGGGCAGATCGTCGAGACGGGCGTGACCGCCGACCTCGTGGAGGCGCCGGCCCACCACTACACCCGCGGCCTGCTCGGCAGTGTGCTGTCGCTGGAGTCGGCGCAGGAGCGGATGACGCAGATCAAGGGGGTCGTGCCCTCCCCCGCCGACTTCCCGGCCGGGTGCCGGTTCGCCGACCGGTGCCCGCGGGCGAGCGGGGTCTGCCGGACGGCGGCTCCCCTGCTGACCGGTACGCCGGCGCACACGGCGGCCTGCCATCACCCGGCCATAGAGCCGGCGACGACCGAGACCGAGGCGGTGTCATGAATACACGGCCCGCGCTCGTGGAGCTGTCCGACGCGCATGTGGTGCACAAGGCCCGCAGCGGCGGCCTGTTCACCCGCGACCGGGTGTACGCGCTGACCGGCGCCGATCTGGCGATCGCGCCCGGCGAGACCATCGGCGTGGTGGGCGAGTCGGGCTGCGGGAAGTCGACGCTGGCGAAGGTGCTGGTGGGGGTGGAGCGGCCGACGCGCGGGACGGTGTCCTTCCGGGGCCGCGACCTGTGGGCGATGCCGCCCGCCGAACGCCGCCGGGCCGTCGGCGGCAGCATCGGCATGATTTTCCAGGACCCGTCGACGGCCCTGAACCGTCGCCTGACCGTACGGCAGATCCTGCGGGACCCGCTGGACGTGCACGACCGGGGTGAGCGGCAGCAACGCGACGAGCGCGTACGGGAGTCGATGTCCCTGGTCGGACTCCCCCGGGCCCTCGCCGACGCCCTGCCGGGCCAGCTGTCGGGCGGGCAGCGGCAGCGCGTCGCGATCGCCCGGGCGCTGGCGCTGGACCCGGAGCTGGTCGTGGCGGACGAGCCGACGAGCGCCCTGGACGTGTCGGTCCGCGCGCAGATCCTCAATCTGCTGCTCGACCTGAAGGAACGCCTGGGCCTGGCCCTGGTGTTCGTCTCGCACGACATCCAGACGGTCCGGCGGATGAGCGACCGCGTGATCACCATGTACCTGGGCCGGATCGTCGAGGAGTCCCCGGCCTCCCTGGTCACCGACCGGGCCCGGCACCCGTACACCCGTGCCCTGTTCTCCGCCACGCCCGGCCTGCTCGACCCGATCGAACCGATCCCGCTGGCCGGTCCGGTCCCGTCGGCGACGCGCCCGCCGAGCGGCTGCCCGTTCCGCACGCGCTGCTGGAAGGCGGACGGGACGTGTGCCGAGGTGATGCCGGGCTTCTCCGCCGCGTCGGCCCCCGCGCACCGCTTCCGCTGCCACCATCCTGTCCAGGAGGACGAGTCGACCCGCGACCTCGTCCGCCAGAGCGACCCGATGGAGGCCCCATGACGATCACCTCGCTGACCGGTGTCATCCCGCCCGTCTGCACGCCCCTGACACCGGACCGCGAGGTGGACGTCCCCTCGCTGCTCAGGCTGGTCGACCACCTGGTGTCCGGCGGGGTGCACGGCCTGTTCGTCCTCGGCTCGACCTCGGAGGCGGCGTATCTGACGGACGAGCAGCGCAGGCGGGTGGTCGAGTCGGTCGCGGCCCACGTGGGCGGGCAGCTCCCGGTGCTGGCCGGGGCGATCGACATGACGACGGCCCGGGTCCTGGACCATGTCGCGGCGGTGACGGCGGCGGGCGCGGACGCGGTCGTCGTCACCGCCCCGTTCTACGCCCGCACCCACCCGGCGGAGATCGCCCGTCACTACCGCGCGGTCGCCGCGGCGAGCCCGGTCCCGGTGGTCGCCTACGACATCCCCGTCGCCGTCCACACGAAGCTGCCCGCGGACGTGGTTCTGGAGCTGGCCGCCGACGGTGTGCTGGCCGCGCTCAAGGACTCCAGCGGCGACCTGGCCGGCTTCCGCGAGGTCGTCACCGGCGCCCGGACGCACCCGGGCATCAGCGGCTTCAGTGTGCTGACCGGCTCGGAACTGATCGTCGACGCGGCGCTCGCGATCGGCGCGGACGGCACGGTGCCCGGCCTCGGCAACGTCGACCCGCACGGTTACGTCCGCCTGGACGGCCTGTGCCGCTCCGGCGACCGGGAGGGGGCCCTCGCCGAACAGGAGCGGCTGTGCGCCCTGTTCGGCATGGTCACCGTCGGCGACCCGGCCCGCATGGGCCCCGGCTCCTCGGCCATCGGCGCTTTCAAGGCGGCCCTGCACCTGCGGGGCGTGATCGACTGCCCGGCCACGGCGGAACCACAGATCCCGCTGTCCCCGCAGGAGACGAGCCGGGTGGGGAAGTATCTGGCGGCGGCGGGCCTGTTGTAGGGGCGCCACCGGGTCGCCGTCAGCGGCCGGGCTCGGCCCGCACGGCCCGGCTCAGCCGGGTGTGAGTGCGGTGCGTCCGGCTCCGCCCGGCCGTCGGCCGGCAGGGCCCGGCGCTGACCAGCGAAGGCGCGTTGCCGACCGGCCAGTTCTCGTAACCGCCGCCGGGCAGCGGCGACTCGTGCACGAACCACCGTTCGTCCTTGCGCAGCGGGACGTTGGCGTAGATCAGGGATCCGCCGCCGAGGCCGCTGGAGACGATGCCTTCGAGGCCGCGGAAGGACCAGATGTCGAACAGCCCGTGCAGGCCGTTGCTCGGGTCCCAGAAGTTGCGGGCCATGTCGGCGCGGCTGCGCGGGAATCCGCCCGGTGGGTAGGGCTTGCCCCGTTCCAGCACCACCACCACCGACCGCCCGGCCTCGGCGAGGCGGTACGCGGTGACCGCTCCTCCGAATCCCGAGCCGACGACCACGGTGTCGACGAAGGGTGTGTTGCGGCTGTCGAGTGGGTCGATCCCTCGCCTGGCGAGTTCATCCCTCTCCCGGCGAGCGTGACCCCTCTCCTGACCGAGCGTCGGGCATGGCCCGTCCGTCACGTGCTCCCCGGAGTCACCATCCCCGACTCGTACGCCACGATGACCAGCTGCGCCCGGTCCCGCGCCCCCAGCTTGCCCATGATGCGGCTGACGTGGGTCTTCGCCGTCAGCGGACTCAGCCCCAACGCCTCGGCGACTTCTGTGTTGTTGAGGCCGCGCGCGACCAGCGCGAGCACCTCCCGCTCGCGCCCGGACAGGCAGTCCGGTCCCCCGGTCTCCGGTGCCGACGGGCTGCGCAGGAACCGCTCGATCAGCCGTGCCGTGGGACCCGGTGACAGCAGTGCCTCACCGGCCGCCACCGTGCGGATGCCGTCGAGGAGTTCGGCCGGGCGGGTGTCCTTGACCAGGAACCCGGAGGCGCCGGCGCGCAGCGCCTCGACGATGTTCTCGTCGGTGTCGTAGGTGGTGAGGACCAGCACCCGCACGCCCGCCAGGTCCTCGTCGGCCGCGATGAGCCGGGTCGCCTCGATGCCGTCCAGGTCGGGCATGCGGATGTCCATCACCACGAGGTCGGCGCGCTCGCTCCGGGCCAGCTCCACAGCCACACGGCCCGTGGCCGCCTGCCCGACCACCTCCATGTCCCGCGCCGACTCGACGAGCATCGCGAACGCCTCCCGTACGAGGGTCTGGTCGTCGGCGAGCAGGACGCGGATCATCGGTTTCCTTCCCGGTCGGTTCCGATCGGCAGTACGGCACTCACCTCGAAGCCGCCTGCGTCCCGCGGCCCGGCGTCGAGTGTGCCACCGACGCTGCGGGCCCGCTCCCGCATTCCGACGAGTCCGTAACCGGGGGTGCCACCGGGGTTCGGCCCGGTGCCGTCGTCGGTCACCGACAGCCGCAGGGCGCCCGTGTCCTCGTACAGCTCGACGCGGACCGCGGGTTCGGACCCGGCATGCCGGACCGCGTTGGTCAGCGCCTCCTGCACGATCCGGTAGGCGGCGGCGCCCACGGCGGGCGGCGCCCCGCACACCCGCACGTTCTGCTCGACCCGGGCTCCGGCCAGCTGCGCGGCCTCCACCAGGTCGGACAGGCCGTCGAGGCCGGGCAACGGGCCGCGGGCGTCCCCGTGCTCGGAGGCACGCAGCACATCGAGCGTCGTACGGAGTTCACCGCGTGCGCTCCGGCAGGTCTCGGCGATGTCGTCGAGCGCCTTGGCGACCGTCTCGCGGTCCAGGCGTTCGGGGTCGGCGGCCAGGACGTGAGCGGCGACGGAGGTCTGCACCCCGATGAGCGTGATGCTGTGCGCGAGCAGGTCGTGCAGGTCGCGGGCGATCCGCAGCCGCTCCTCGGCGACCCGCCGCCGGGCCTCCTCCTCGCGGGTGCGTTCGGCGCGTTCGGCGCGTTCCAGGGCGGAGGCGACGTACTGGCGCTGGACGCGAATGTAGCCGCCGAAGAGCAGGACGGCGATGATCCAGCCGAGGATCCGGACGAACTCCACCATTCCCTCGGGGTTGGTGAGCCCGTTGAGGGTCAACGACAGGACCACGATCACGGAGCCGGTGATCAGGGTGCGGCGCGCGGACCCGGCCACCGCGAGCGTGTAGAGCGCGACCATGGTGAGGGGGATGGGAGCGAGGTGGTTGTAGTCGAGCGCGTGATACGGCCCGATCGCCAGCCCCATCAGGCAGAACACCGGCATGGGCCGGCGGCTGCGCCACACCAGCGGGACATGCCCGACGAGCAGCAGGGTCCAGCCGAGGGCGTCGAGCGGACGTCCGTCCACGAGCAACTGGCCCGTCACGGAGTCCAGGGCGGCCAGGCCGAGGGCGAGGAGGGCGTCGGGCCAAAGGCCCAAGGGCCCTGTGCCGGTACGGATTCGCCGGCCGAGGCGCGCGAGGATCGGGGACTTGTCGGATGCCTGCACGGGCTCATCCTCCGTCGAGGGGCGCCCCTCCGGGAGAGGAGGGGCGCCGGTCGTTCACTGGGCGGAGGCGCCCACGGGCTGCGGTGCCTTTGGCTGGACCGCGGGTTCGGGCTCGCGGGACAGCGCGCCCGGCCACCACACCTTGCGCCGCAGCGCCACGCTCGCGCTGGTCACGAGATAGGTGCGGACGAGGAAGGTGTCGAGCAGCACGCCCACCGCGATGACGAAGCCCAGCTGGACGAGTTGCACCATCGGCATGCTGGCGAGCACCGCGAAGGTCGCCGCGAGGACGAGCCCCGCGGAGGCGATGACGCCGCCCGTCGTGCGCAGCGCGGTCAGTGCGGCCGGTACCGGTTCGGCGCCGTTCAGGGACTCCTCACGCATCCGGTGCATCAGGAAGATGCCGTAGTCGACGCCCAGCGCCACCAGGAACACGAAGGACAGCAGCCCCAGTCCCGGGTCGGTGCCCTCGAAGCCGAAGACCGGCCCGAAGACGAGTCCGCCGATGCCGAGCGCCGCGCCCCACACGGCGACCACAGCGGCCACCAGGAGCAGCGGCGCGACGAGCGACCGCAGCAGGGCGATCAGGATCAGCAGCACGGAGACGAGCACGAGCGGTACGACGATCAGGCGGTCGCGGGCGTTGGTGTCCTTCAGGTCGAGCTGCTCGGCACTGGGGCCGCCGACGTAGGAGCCGTCGAGTGTGTCGCGCAGGGCCTCGATGGTGGCCGTCTCGCCCGCCGACTGCGGCGCGGAGGCGGCCAGGACGGTGATCTCCGTCCACCCGTCGCCACTGCGGCCCCGCTCGGCGCTGTCCACACCCCGGGTGTCCTCGATCTCGGCGAGGGTGGCGTCGGCGTGGCCGGTGGGCGTGATGACGGTGAGGGGCTGGGTGCCGCGCTCGGGGTAGGCGGCGGCCAGGGTCTCCATGGCGGCGACCGCCTCGGGCTTGCTGGTGAAGGAGTCCTCCTGTTTGAGGCTGCCGGGCAGGTTCAGCGCGCCCAGGGCGAGGACGCCGAGCAGGACGGCACCGCCGGCGAGCACGGTGCGCGGCCGGCGTCCGGCGGAGCTGCCCATCGCGGCGAACAGCGACCGGCGGGCCTTGGGCGTGCTGCCGTAGCGGGGCACCAGCGGCCAGAAGACGCGGCGGCCGAACAGCACGAGGAGAGCGGGCAGCAGGGTCAGCATGGCGGCCAGCGCGCACAGCACGCCGACCGTGCCGGCCGGGCCCATGCCCCGGCTGGAGTTGAGGTCGGCGGCGAGCAGGCACAGCAGACCGGCCGCGACGGTACCGGAGGAGGCGAGCACGGCGGGCCCGCAGCCGCGCAGCGCGGCGGCCATGGCGTCGTAGGGCCGCTCGACGCGCCGGAGTTCCTCCCTGTACCGGGCCACCAGCAGCAGCGCGTAGTCGGTGCCCGCGCCGAACACGAGGATCGTCATGATGCCGGAGCTCTGGCCGGAGACCGAGAGGTCGAACGCCTGGTGCAGCCCGTAGGCCACGCCCATCGACAGGTAGTCGGCGACGCCGGCGACGGCGAGGGGTACGAGCCACAGGAACGGGCTGCGGTAGATGAGGATGAGTAACAGCGCGACGACTGCGGCAGTGGTGTAGAGCAGCGGTCCGTCGAGGGAGTTGTAGATCTCGGCGGCGTCGGTGGCCAGCGCCCCCTCTCCGCCGACGTCGACGCTCAGGCCGTCGCCGCCCTTCGCGACGTCCCGTACGTCGTTGACGAGGGCGTCCCGGGCCTCCTCGTCGGTGCCGGGCTCGTTGCTGGCGACCGGATACATCAGGGTGGTGCCGTCCGTGGAGGGGATGCCCTGCGGCTCGGCGGTGAGCCGGTGCGCACCCGCGATCCGTTCGATCTGCTCCGCGGCCGTCGCCTTGTCGGCGGCGGTCAGTCCGCCGTCCCGGTGGTAGACGACGACCATCTCGGTGGTCTCGCCGCCGGGCAGCTGATCCTGGATCTTCGCCACCTGCGTGGAATCGGCGCTCGCCGGCAGGTAGTCGACGGCCCGGTCTCGCTGGACGTCCGAGAGCTTCGCCGCGAACGGCGAGGCGAGCGCGAGCACGCCGATCCACAGCCCGAGCACGAGCCAGGGCACGGCCCGCCGTCGCCGTGTGCTTGTCCTTGCGGCCCCCATGAACAGGCCTCCCTCCGGTCGGGTGTCTAGGAACGTCTCCAGACTCCCGGCGCGCGGGGCCCGATTCGTCGGGCAGGAGGCCGAGTTGGGGGGTACTGCGGGGGGCGGTACGGGCCGCGGACTACTCCCCGGGGAGTAACGGGGGCAACGGGAGCCGTACTCCCGGGACGGTCGTACGCCGACTCACCGGCGCCGGTCCTGCCAGGGCGACGTGGCGCGCATGGCACCCCGGGCACCTGCCCACGTCCCACGACGGAGAGCACACCGGCGGGCATGTCCCACGACGCTCACCGGCGCCGTCCCCTACGACGGCGTACGCGCCGCCTCCGCCAGCACCCGGGTCACGTCGTCCGAGCAGATGGTGAGCGCCGCCCCCACCGTCGCGAGCACGTCCCGCTCGGCGGGGGTGTACGGCCCGTCCGCCAGGGCGATGCGCGCCCCCTGGAGAAGGATCGATTCGCGGCCGACCGTGGCGAGGTGCGGGGCGAGCGGGTCCAGCGCCTCGTGCAGCTCTATGGCCAGCCCCGCACCGCAGGGCTCCCCGGTGATCCGGCCGGTGTCCGCCTCCAGCGCCTCCACGAGCGCGGCCAGCTGCTCCTCGGTGCAGTCGTCGAAGCCGGCCGCGCGCACGGCGAGCACCGCGGCCTCCAGCGCCGCGCGGGAACCGGCGCCGCCCGCGGCCAGCACCGCGAGGGCGACGGTGTGCACGGCGTCGCGGAGCATCGCGGAGAAGCGGGTGGTCGTCGGATGGTCGAGGACGTCCGTGCCGAAGTGGCGGCGGCAGGCGGCGCACTCCACGACCGGGCCGGTCTCGCCGCGCGGGAGCACGGGCAGCCCGAGCAGCGTGAAGCGGCGCTGTCCGGTCAGCCGCTGGTAGTTGCGGTCGCCGCCGCAGCCGGGGCAGAAGAACTCCCCGTCACCCGCGGGCGTCCACGCGGTACGGGTGCCCAGGATGCTCGAAAACCTGGCGGCATGGCCGTTTCGTCCCCGTCCTGGCAGCACGTCGCACCTCCGTCACGCCGCACGGCGGCGTCGCCGCGCTTGCGTGATGTTAGCCACATCCATGAGGAGGAGTCAGTACCCCGGAGGAGACCTTTCCGTGACCCTCACAGGGATTGGCCGATAAGTGACAGGGCTCTGCCCGCCGGACATTGGCGGACAGAGCCCATAAACCCCCGCTACGGCTGATCAGCGAGCCGCGCGGTTGACGGCCGAGACGACCGCCTTCAGCGAGGCCCGCGTGGTGTTCGCGTCGATTCCGATCCCCCACAGGATCTTGTCGTCGATCGCGCATTCGATGTAGGAGGCGGCCTGCGCGGAGGCGCCCTCGCTCATCGTGTGCTCCTGGTAGTCCAGCAGGCGTACGTCGATGCCGACGGACTGGAGCGCGTCGAAGAAGGCCGAGATCGGGCCGTTGCCCGAGCCGGTCAGGACGGTGTCCTGGCCGTCGACCGTGGCCTCCACCGTCAGCGTGTCCACGCCGTCGGTGTCGGTCGTCGACTGGTTGTTCTTGACCTGGATCCGGCCCCACGGGTTCTCGGGGTTGGGCAGGTACTCGTCCCGGAAGGTCGCCCAGATGTCCTTCGGCGTGACCTCGCCGCCCTCGGCGTCCGTCTTCGCCTGGATGATCTTCGAGAACTCGATCTGCATCCGGCGGGGCAGTTCCAGCTTGTGGTCGTTCTTCAGGACGTACGCGATACCGCCCTTGCCGGACTGCGAGTTGACCCGGATGACCGCCTCGTAGGAGCGGCCGACGTCCTTGGGGTCGATGGGCAGGTAGGGAACCGCCCACTCGATGTCGTCGACGGTGACGCCCTTGGCGGCCGCGTCGGCCTCCATCGCGTCGAAGCCCTTCTTGATGGCGTCCTGGTGGGAGCCGGAGAAGGACGTGTAGACCAGGTCGCCCACGTACGGGTGGCGCGGGTGGACCTCCATCTGGTTGCAGTACTCCCACGTGCGACGGATCTCGTCGATGTCGGAGAAGTCGATCTGCGGGTCGACGCCCTGGGAGAACAGGTTCATGCCCAGGGTGACCAGGTCGACGTTGCCGGTGCGCTCGCCCTGGCCGAACAGGCAGCCCTCGACGCGGTCGGCGCCGGCCATCAGGGCCAGCTCGGCGGCGGCGACGGCCGTGCCGCGGTCGTTGTGCGGGTGGATCGACAGGCAGACGTGCTCGCGGCGGGAGAGGTTGCGGCCCATCCACTCGAAGCGGTCCGCGTGGGTCGACGGGGTCGAACGCTCCACCGTGGCGGGCAGGTTGAGGATGATCTCGCGGCCCGGACCGGGCTGCCAGACGTCCATGACCGCCTCGCAGACCTCCAGCGCGAAGTCCAGCTCGGTGTCGGTGAAGATCTCCGGCGAGTACTGGTAGCCGAACTCCGTCTCCGGGCCCAGCAGCTTCTCCGCGTACTCCATGACCAGCCGCGTGCCGTCGACGGCGATCTGCTTGATGTCGTCCCTGGAGCCCCGGAAGACGACCCGGCGGAAGACGGGGGCGGTGGCGTTGTAGAGGTGGACGGTCGCGCGCTTGGCGCCCTTCAGCGACTCCACCGTGCGCTCGATCAGGTCCTCGCGGGCCTGGGTCAGTACGGAGATGGTGACGTCGTCGGGGATGGCCCCGGGCTCCTCGATGATCGACCGTACGAAGTCGAAGTCGGTCTGGCCGGAGGCCGGGAAGCCGACCTCGATCTCCTTGTAGCCCATCTTGACCAGCAGGTCGAACATCGCGCGCTTGCGGGCGGGCGACATGGGGTCGATCAGGGCCTGGTTGCCGTCACGCAGGTCCGTGGAGAGCCAGCGGGGGGCGGTGGTGATGCGCTGGTCCGGCCAGGTGCGGTCCGGGATGTCGACCTGCTCGTAGCGGCCGTACTTGTGGATCGGCATGGAACTGGGCTGCTGGCGGTTCGCCATGATGCGGGGGCTCCTCAGGAGGTGTCCGGAAGGACGGCCGACGACGCAGCACCAAGCTCCGCGGGGAGGGAGTCGGCCTCGACTACAGGCCCTCGCCGCGGCAGCTAAGGAGAAGCAGCCCGAAACGCATGATGCGCAGCATGCTAGCCGAGGCCCTCCGGGGTGCGCGGGTCCGTATCAGTATGCGGGACCGCGCGCGCATACGGGACAAAAAGTGCGCTATACCACTTCGCCACGGAGAGTGAAGGCCCTTGTCCCGGTATTTCACCAATCATGGTGGCTGGTAGTGACAGTTTCGTCACCCAGTGCAAAGGTGCCGGGCATGACGACTCACGGGGGCTTCGAGCCCGTCTTCTGCACCATCGTTCCGCCCCATGTCCTCGACAAGCTCGCCCGGGCCGAGGACCCCGCGCTCGCCGGGCCCGCCCGCAGGACCCTGGAGCGCGACGCCCTGGAGCGCACCCACCGCCGGCTGACCACGGTCGTCGGCGCCCCGTCCGTGACCCCGCCCGCCGGGGCCGAGCCCGCGAGGCCCCACCGCACCGTCCACGACGCCCGGCACGGCACGGACCTGCCCGGCCACAAGGTGCGGGGCGAGGGCGACAAGCCCGGCAAGGACGCCACCGTCAACCGCGCCTACGCCGGTCTCGGCGCCACCTTCGAACTGCTCCTGAAGGCGTACCGGCGCGACTCGATCGACGGCAACGGCCTTCCGCTGAACGCGACCGTGCACTACGACCGCGAGTACAACAACGCCTTCTGGAACGGCGAGCAGATGGTCTTCGGCGACGGGGACGGGGAGATCTTCCTCGACTTCACCATCCCGATCGACGTCATCGGCCACGAACTCGTCCACGGCCTCACGCAGTACACGGCCAACCTCACCTACTTCGGCCAGCCCGGCGCGCTGAACGAGTCCGTGTCGGACGTCTTCGGCTCGCTCATCAAGCAGTACACGCTCGGCCAGACCGCCGCCGAGGCCGACTGGCTGATCGGCGCGGGCCTGCTCGCCCCGCGGGTGACGGGCAAGGCGCTGCGCTCCATGAAGGAGCCGGGCACGGCGTACGACGACGACGTCCTGGGCAAGGACCCGCAGCCGGCCACGATGGACGACTTCGTCCGCACCGGCCGCGACAACGGCGGCGTCCACATCAACTCGGGCATCCCGAACCACGCCTTCTACCTGGCGGCCACGGCCCTCGGCGGCCACGCCTGGGAGCGCGCGGGGCAGATCTGGTACGACGTGCTGACCGGCGGCGAGCTGAAGGAGCAGGCGATGTTCGCCGACTTCGCCACGCTCACCGTCAAGGCCGCGCGGGAGCGGTTCGGCGACGGGGAGGAACTGGACGCCGTGTCGAAGGCCTGGGAGCGGGTCGGGGTGCGGACCCTGTAGTTCCGTACTAGACAGGTGCCATGCGTATTCAGGTGAGGCGCACGGGCGGGTTCGCGGGCATCGAGCGGCATGCCGAGGTGGACACCACCGGCCGCCCCGACGCCCCCGAATGGCACGCACTGGCCGAGCGGGCGGTCGCCGCCGGCCGGAGCACGCCGCCGATCGGGGTTCCGGACGGGTTCGGCTACCAGATCACCGTGGACGGGAAGACGGTGTACGCGGCCGACCCGCGGCTGACGGACGAGCAGCGGAAGCTGATCTCGCGGGTGCTGAAGGAAGGGCCGTAACAGCTCCTCCGCAGCGGCCTGTTGACTTCCGTTACCGGCGGTACGGATGATCCAGCGCATGGCGACTGACGCAGGCAATCCGATCCCCCGCTTCCCGGCCGGCTTCCTCTGGGGCGTGTCGACCTCGGCGCACCAGATCGAGGGGGCCGCGGACGAGCGCGAGCCGTCCGTGTGGGACGCCTTCACGGCCGAGCCGGGCCGGGTGAAGGACGGCTCGACGGCGGCGGTGGCCTGCGACCACTACCACCGCCACCGCGAGGACGTGGCCCTGCTGGCCGGCCTCGGCGTGAACGCCTACCGCTTCTCGGTCTCATGGCCCCGGGTGCGCTCCGGGAAGGGCCTCGACTTCTACGACCGGCTGGTGGACGACCTGTGCGCGGCGGGCGTCCGCCCGGTGCCGACCCTGTTCCACTGGGACCTGCCGGCGGACCTCGACTGGCTGGAGCGGGACACGGCCGCGCGCTTCGCCGACTACGTCTCGCTGGTCGCCGGCCGCCTCGGGGACCGGGTGACCAAGTGGATCACCCTCAACGAGCCCGCCGAACACACCCTGCTGGGCCACGCCCTGGGCGTGCACGCGCCGGGCAGGCAGCTGCTGTTCGACGCGCTCCCGGCCGCCCACCACCAGTTGCTGGCCCACGGCCTGGCCGTACGGGCCCTGCGCGCCGCGGGCGCCGCCGACATCGGCATCGCCAACTCGCACGGCCCGACCTGGGCGGCGTCGACCGAGGCGGAGGACATGGCGGCGGCCGAGTTCTACGACGTGCTGCTGAACCGCCTGTTCGCCGACCCCGTGCTGCTGGGCCGGTACCCGGACGGCATCGGCGAGCTGATGCCCGGGGACGTCGAGGCCGACCTGGAGGTGATCGCCGAGCCGGTCGACTGGTACGGCGTCAACTACTACGCGCCGACGCGCGTGGGCGCCCCGCAGGGCACCGACATCACCTTCGGCGGTGTCGCCATGCCCGCCGAACTCCCCTTCTCGGTCCGGGAGATCACCGGCCACCCGGTCACCGACTTCGGCTGGCCGGTCGTGCCCGAGGGCCTGACCGAACTCCTCACCGCCTTCCACGACCGCTACGGCGACCGGCTCCCGCCCGTCGTCATCACCGAGAACGGCTGCTCCTACCCGGGCGTCGACGACCAGGACCGCATCGCCTACCTGGACGGCCACATCCGGGTCCTGCACCGGGCGCTGGAGGAGGGCGTCGACGTGCGCGGCTACTTCGTGTGGTCCCTGCTCGACAACTTCGAGTGGGCGGAGGGCTACGCACGCCGCTTCGGCCTGGTCCACGTCGACTTCGAGACCCTGGCACGGACACCGAAGTCGTCGTACCGCTGGTACCGGGAACTACTGCGGGCCCAGGGAACTACGGCTTGATACCCACCCCGGTCCACAGGCTGACCTCGGCGTCCGTCGGGGCGTCGCCCTCCGGGGCGTCGGGGCGCCAGCGGTGGCCGACGGTGACGCCCGGATCGAGCAGCTCCAGGCCGTCGAAGAAGCGGGCGACGTCCTCCTGGGAGCGGAACTGCACCGGGGTGCCGGCCGAGGTGTAGATGTCGGTGACCTTCTGCCAGGTGGCCGGGTCGAAGTCGGGCGTGCAGTGGCTCAGCGCCAGGGCGCTGCCCGAGGGCAGGGCGTCCAGCAGGCGGCGCACGATGCCGTACGGATCCTGGGCGTCGGTGACGAAGTGCATCAGGGCGTTGAGGGAGGGCGCGACCGGGCGGCTCAGGTCCAGGACCTCGGCCAGTTCGGGTGCGGTCAGGAGCGCCTGGGGGTCGTTGACGTCCGCCTCCATGTACGTCGTACGGCCCTCTGCCGAGCTGCGCATCAGGCGCTCGGCGTACTTCAGGACCAGGGGGTCGTTGTCGGCGTAGACCACGCGGGCGTCGGGGACCACGGACTGGGCCACCTGGTGCAGGTGGGGCTCGGTGGGGCTTCAGTAGGGCTCAGTCGGCCGTGAGATGGTCGGCGAGGCCCTGCTTGACCCCCGCGAAATGACGCGCCCGGGAACCTCACGAGGGCGCTGTATCCCGCCCCGGCCCCTCAGAACCCCAGCTTGCGCAGCTGCCTCGGATCCCGCTGCCAGTCCTTGGCGACCTTCACATGCAGGTCCAGGAACACCGGCGTGCCCAGCAGGGCCTCGATCTGTTTGCGGGACTTGATGCCGACCTCCTTCAGGCGCTTGCCCTTGGGGCCGATGATGATGCCCTTCTGGCTGGGACGCTCGATGTAGACGAAGGCGTGGATGTCGAGGAGGGGCTTGTCGGCGGGGCGGTCCTCGCGGGGGAGCATCTCCTCGACGACCACGGCGATGGAGTGGGGGAGCTCGTCGCGGACGCCCTCCAGCGCGGCCTCCCGGATCAGCTCCGCGATCATGACCTGCTCGGGCTCGTCGGTCAGGTCACCCTCGGGATAGAGCGCCGGACCCTCCGGCAGCAGGGGGACGATCAGGTCGGCCAGCAGGCCCACCTGCTTGTCGCCGACCGCCGACACCGGGACGATCTCGGCCCACTCGAAGCCCAGCTCCTTGCCGAGCTGGTCGATCGCGATGAGCTGCTCGGCGAGCGTCTTGCTGTCCACCAGGTCGGTCTTGGTGACGATGGCGATCTTCGGCGTCTTCTTGATGGACGCCAGTTCCTTCGCGATGAAGCGGTCACCGGGGCCGAGCTTCTCGTTCGCCGGCAGGCAGAAGCCGATCACGTCCACCTCGGCCCACGTCGTGCGCACGATGTCGTTCAGCCGCTCGCCCAGCAGCGTGCGCGGCTTGTGCAGCCCAGGGGTGTCGACCAGGATCAGCTGGGCGTCCGGGCGGTGCACGATGCCCCGCACGGTGTGCCGCGTCGTCTGGGGCTGATTCGCCGTGATCGCCACCTTCTGGCCGACCAGAGCATTCGTGAGGGTGGACTTGCCCGCGTTGGGACGGCCCACGAAGCAGGCGAAGCCAGCCCTGTGGACAGCTTCGGCCGGCTCTTCGGATGACTGGGTACGAACGCTCATGGCGCCCATTCTCCCTGATCCACAGAGCCCTGCCGCACAGGCGCCCGAACGCCGACGGTGGACCTCCGGCCCCGCAGGCACCAGCGGCCTCGGGCCGGACAGCTCAGCGCGGGCCGGACGCGCTGCGGGGCGCGCCCGGCCCGCCGGGATCAGGCGAACACGAACGGGCCCGGCGACTGCGTCCCGGTCGCCGTGCAGGTGATGGTAATGCCGAAGACGGTCATCTTCAGCGAGCCGCCGAAGGCCTCCAGGCTGTCGCCGGAGGCCACGGTGCCGCTGAGGGGGCCGACCTCGACGGGGGCGCCGGCGGCCATCGCCGGGTTCTGCGTGCCGGTGAAGTCGACGGTGCCGCCGCCGCTCTTCACCAGGGTGAGCGTGGACGCGATCGAGTCCTCTCCGAGGGCGATCGGCGCGGTGATCGCCGATGACTTGACGGTGAGGGTGGCGGCGGTGCCGTCCTGCGTGGCCGTGAGCGTGGCCTCGCCACTGCCGAAAGTGCCGCAGTCGGCGCTGATCGTCGCCGTCTGGGGGGTGACGGCGAGTGCGGCGGGGGCGAAGGCGAGCCCGGTGACCGCGAGGGCCCCGGCCGCCAGGGCCGCACCTGCTCCGATTCGCTTGCATCTCATGGAATCCGGTTCCTTTTCCGTGTGGGGGGACCGCTCGGCACGTGGATGCGGACACACTGCCGAGAGCCGAACCTGACGGTCCGTCGGAACTGACGGTTCCATTGATGCGCCTGATACAGACGGCGGCAAGGTGGAAATCTGGCCTAATTACCGCCGGTTACAGCGAGGTTCAGCCGGCGGTGACCGTGGTCCGGACCGTTCCGTCGGGCCCCGCCACCAGCACCGGCGTCCCGGCGCCCCCCAGATCCCGTACGGCCGCCCGGTCCTCGGCGGGCACGTCCTGCGCCTCCGTCACCACCGCCGCCGCCTCCAGCGACCTCGCGCCCGAGGCCACCGCCATCGCCACGGCCGTCCGGAGGGCACTGAGCTGCAGGGAGTCGAGGGCCACGGTCCCCGCGACATACGTCCGGCCGGTCTCGTCCCGCACGGCCGCCCCCTCGGGCACGCCGTTGCGGGCCCGTGCGGAACGGGCCAGGGTGACGATCTTGCGGTCCTCGGGGTCGAGCGCGCTGCTGTCGGTCATGATCCGAAGCATACGTAAGCGTCACGAGCGGTCGAGGCGCAGGCGGTCCGCTCGCGGCAGGCCCGCGACGACGAGGTCGTACGAGTCCTCGATGAGCTCCCGGACCAGCCGGTCCGGGAGTCCCCCGTCCACCGTGACCGTGTTCCAGTGCCGCTTGTTCATGTGCCAGCCCGGGACGATCAGGCCCTCGTGCTCGCGGCGCAGCCGGATCGCGTCGTCCGGGTCGCACTTGAGGTTGACCTTCAGGGGGCGCGCGTAGAGGTGGGACAGGGCGAACAGCTTGCCCTGGACCTTGAAGACCGAGATCTCCGGGCTGAACGGGAAGTCCTCGACCGTCGCGTTGAAGGACAGGCAGAACGCGCGCAGTTCCTGCGGGGTCATTCCGGCTTCTGCTCCTCGTCCTGTGGAGGGTCCGCCGGGTCCACCGGCTCCACCAGCACCGTCACGATCTTGTTGCGGCGGCCGGCCGCGGCCTCCGCTGTCAGGCGCAGTTCCCGGCCGTCGGGGAGTTCCACGAGGGACGAGGCACCGGCGATGGGAACCCGGCCCAGCGCCTTGGCCAGCAGACCGCCGACCGTCTCGACGTCCTCGTCGTCGAACGCCTCCAGGCCGTACAGCTCGCCCAGGTCGCCGATGTCCAGGCGGGCGGTGACCCGGTAGCGGTCCTTGCCGAGGTCCTCCACCGGCGGCAGTTCGCGGTCGTACTCGTCGGTGATCTCGCCGACGATCTCCTCGAGGATGTCCTCGATGGTGACGATGCCGGCGGTGCCGCCGTACTCGTCGACGGCGACGGCGACGTGGTTGCGCTCCTTCTGCATCTCGCGCAGCAGGTCGCCCGCGTTCTTGGTGTCGGGCACGAAGAACGCCGGGCGCATCGCCGTGGACACCTGCTCGGACTCGGCGTCGCGGCTGATGTGCGTCTTGCGGACCAGGTCCTTCAGGTACACCATCCCGACGATGTCGTCCTCGCTCTCGCCGGTCACCGGGATCCGGGAGAAGCCGGAGCGCAGGGCGAGGGTGAGGGCCTGGCGGATGGTCTTGAAGCGCTCGATCACCACCAGGTCCGTGCGCGGGACCATGACCTCGCGGACCAGGGTGTCGCCCAGCTCGAAGACCGAGTGCACCATGCGGCGCTCGTCGTCCTCGATGAGCGACTCCTTCTCGGCGAGGTCGACCAGCGCCCGCAGTTCCGCCTCGGAGGCGAAGGGGCCCCGGCGGAAGCCCTTGCCGGGGGTGAGCGCGTTGCCGATGAGGATCAGCAGCGACGGGATCGGGCCCATGATCCGGGCCAGCGGCACCAGGACGTACGCCGAGACCGTCGCCGTGTTCAGCGGGTGCTGGCGGCCGATGGTGCGCGGGGAGACGCCGACGGCGACGTACGACACGAGGACCATGACCGCGATGGCGATCAGGAGGGCCTCGGTCGTGTTGTCGAACTCCATCAGGCAGCCGTACGTGATCAGCGCGGCGGCGGCCATCTCGCAGGCGACGCGCACCAGCAGTGCCACGTTCAGATAGCGGGTCGGGTCGGCGGCGACCTGGGCCAGCTTGGCGCTGCCCCGGCGGCCGGAGCGCGCGGCCTCCTCGGCACGGAAGCTGGAGACGCGCGCGAGGCCCGCCTCCGCGCACGCGAAGAGCCAGGCCACGACGACCAGGGCGACCGCGCCCAGGGCGAGTTGCGGACTCATCGGCGGCGCTACGAGACCGTCGGCGCCGGGGACGGGCCGGTCAGGCCCCGCTCCGCGCGCCAGCCGTCCACGATGGCCGCCTGGAGACCGAACATCTCGGCCTTCTCGTCCGGTTCCTCGTGGTCGTAGCCCAGCAGATGCAGCACTCCGTGGACGGTGAGCAGCTGGAGCTCCTCGTCCATGGAGTGCTGCGTGTCGGCTTCCTTGCCCTGCTTCTCCGCGACCTCCGGGCACAGCACGATGTCGCCGAGCAGCCCCTGCGGCGGCTCGTCGTCGTCCTTGGACGGCGGCCGCAGCTCGTCCATCGGGAAGGACATGACATCCGTCGGGCCGGGCAGGTCCATCCACTGCATGTGCAGCTGCTCCATGGCGGCGGCGTCCACCACGATCACCGAGAGCTCGGAGAGCGGGTGGATGCGCATCCGCGCCAGCGCGTAGCGGGCGATGTCGAGGATCGCCTGCTCGTCGACCTCGGTACCTGACTCGTTGTTGACGTCGATCGACATGGTGCTGTGCTTGTCTACTTCCCCTTGTGCCCGGACTTGCCGCGGCCCTTGTGCGCGCCGTTCTGGGTGCCGTGCTCGGTGTCGTACTGCTCGTACGCGTCGACGATACGGCCCACCAGCTTGTGCCGGACCACGTCGTGGGACGACAGCCGGGAGAAGTGGACGTCCTCGACGCCGTCCAGGATGTCCTGCACCTGCCGCAGACCGCTCTTCGTCCCGTCCGGGAGGTCGACCTGCGTCACGTCACCCGTGATCACGATCTTCGAGTCGAAGCCGAGGCGGGTGAGGAACATCTTCATCTGCTCGGGGCTCGTGTTCTGGGCCTCGTCCAGGATGATGAAGGCGTCGTTGAGCGTGCGACCGCGCATGTAGGCGAGCGGCGCGACCTCGATCGTGCCCGCCGCCATCAGCCGCGGGATCGAGTCCGGGTCGAGCATGTCGTGCAGCGCGTCGTAGAGCGGGCGCAGGTACGGGTCGATCTTCTCGTAGAGCGTGCCCGGGAGGAATCCGAGCCGCTCTCCGGCCTCGACCGCCGGGCGGGTCAGGATGATGCGGTTGACCTGCTTGGACTGCAGGGCCTGCACCGCCTTGGCCATCGCCAGGTAGGTCTTGCCGGTACCCGCGGGGCCGATACCGAAGACGATCGTGTGCTTGTCGATCGCGTCCACGTAGCGCTTCTGGTTGAGCGTCTTGGGGCGGATCGTGCGGCCTCGCGAGGACAGGATGTTCTGCGTGAGCACCTGGGCAGGGGTCTCCTGGCCGTCGCTCTCCCCGTCCTCGCTCGCCTTGAGCATGGCGATCGAGCGTTCCACTGCGTCCTCCGTCATCGGCTGTCCGGTGCGGAGCACCAGCATCATCTCGTCGAACACGCGGGCGATGAGGGCGACGTCCACGGGGTCGCCGACCGCGCTGATCTCATTGCCCCGGACGTGGATGTCGGCCGCCGGGAAGGCCTTCTCGATCACGCGCAGGAGGGCGTCGCCGGACCCCAGCACGGTCACCATGGGGTGCTGGGCGGGGACGGTGAAGTGTGCTCTCGCCTGCTCCTGCGCGGGGGTGTGAGCTGTGGGTGTCTGAGTCATGGGCCGGCGCTGAAGGCCTGCGGTTCCTCCTCTTCACGGCCGCGTAGCTGAGGGCGGCCTCGCGGTTCCCAGGGTACGACGGGGGACTGACAACGCCGTAGGGGTTTTGGGGGCGGGGTTGGAATCCGAGGCGGCAGGGCGCCTCTCGGCCGCTGGATCACGCCGAGCGCCGGAACCCGATCGTCGGCACGGCCCGTCGCAAGGGCCAGGGCCTGACCAACTCCTCCGACACCAGCCCCGCAAGGAATCCGTACCGCCGCAACGCCTCCGGATCCTGTCCCTCCACCGACTGCACCCGCCGCCACCACGCCGCGATCTCCGACCACCCCGGCGCCGACAACGACCCCCCGAACTCCTGCACCGACAGCGCCGCGGTCAGCCCGGCGAAGGCCAGCCGGTCCGCCAGCGGCCAGTCCGCCAGCGTCCCGGTGACGAACCCGGCGACGAACACGTCCCCCGCCCCCGTCGGATCGAGCGCCTCGACCTCGATCGCCGGCACCTCGGCCGTCTCCCCCGTACGCCGGTCCACCGCGTACGCCCCGTCCGCCCCGAGCGTGACCACCGCGAGCGGCACGTACTCGGCCAGCGCGTGCGCCGCCGCCCTGGGGCAGTCCGCGCCCGTGTACCGCATGGCCTCCTCCGCGTTCGGCAGGAAGGCCTCGCAGTGCCGCAGGTCGGGCAGCGCCGCCAGGTCCCACGCGCCGGTGTCGTCCCAGCCGACGTCGCCGAAGACCCGCGTGCCCTTGCTCGCGGCCTGGGCGATCCAGGGCGCGCTGACGCCGGGGGCGAGGGAGGCGACGGCGGCTCGCGAGCGGGGCGGGCACTCGGGGGCGGGCTCCTCCGAGGGCGGCTCGTGGCCGTGCGAGACCATCGTGCGCTCCCCCTCGTAGGCCATGGAGACCGTCACCGGGGAGTGCCAGCCGGACACCGTGCGCGACGTGGAGAGGTCGATGCCCTCGCCGTGCTCCAGGGCGTCCCAGCAGTAGTCGCCGTAGTGGTCGTCGCCGAAGGCCGCCGCGAGGGACGTACGCAGGCCGAGGCGGGCCAGGGCGGTGGCCATGTTGGCGACGCCGCCGGGGCTCGATCCCATCCCGCGCGCCCAGGACTCGGTCCCGCGCACCGGGGCGGAGTCGAGCCCGGTGAAGATGATGTCGAGGAAGACGGTCCCGGTGAGGTAGACGTCCCAAGGCGGGTCGTCCGGCGCGCGCAGCGGGGCGAGGGGATCGACCTGGCTCTGGCGGTGCGATCCCTTTCCGGCCGGGCCCTTTCCTGCCGGGGCGGTGGACGCGATCACGATGCGCTCCCTGACGTGGTGCGGTTCAGGCCAGTCTGCACCACGTCACCGACAACGTGACGCCGATCACGCCGGTCCCGCCCGTTCCGCCAGCTCGCGCCGGCCCCCGTGCGCCCCCCTGGGCCACCGGAGAGCCGGTGCTACCAGCGGGGCACCGAGGGCGTCACCCACTCCGGGTCGGCGACCCGCATGGCCGCCGCGTCGTCGCGGTCCCGCAGCGCACCGTCGTCGTCCAGCCACCGCCGGTGCAGTACGGCCAGCCGCTCACGGTCGAGCTCCACGCCGAGCCCGGGCGCGTCGGACACGGTCACCTTGCCGCCCTCGAAGGCGAGCCGCTCGGTGAGCACGTCCTCCGACTGCCAGGGGTAGTGGGAGTCGCAGGCGTGGTGGAGGTTCGGGACGGTGGCCGCCACATGGGTCATCGCGGCGAGCGAGATGCCCAGGTGGGTGTTGGAGTGCATCGACACGCCGACGCCGAAGGTGCGGCAGACGGCGGCGAGCTGCTGGGTGTTGCGCAGTCCGCCCCAGTAGTGGTGGTCGGAGAGCACCACCTGGACGGCACCCCTGGTGAACGCCTCCTTGATCTCGGCGAAGGTCGTCACGCACATGTTGGTGGCGAGCGGCACCCCGGTCCGCTCGGCGACCTCGGCCATGGCGGGGGTGCCGAGGGTCGGGTCCTCCAGGTACTCCAGGACGTCCCCGAGCTCTTGCGCCACCCTCAGCGAGGTCTCCAGGGACCAGGCGCCGTTGGGGTCGAGCCGCAGCGGGTGCCCGGGGAACGCCTCGGCGAGCGCCCGGACGGCCGCGATCTCCTCGTCGGGCGGGAAGACACCGCCCTTGAGCTTGAAGGAGGTGAAGCCGTACCGCTCGGTGAACCGGCGGGCCTGTGCCACCACCCCGGCCGGGTCGACGGCGGCTCCCCAGTCGTCCTTCTCGCAGGCGACGCTCTCCGGGTGACCGGCCCACTTGTAGAACAGGTAGGCGCTGTACTCGACGGCGTCGCGCACCTTGCCGCCGAGCAGCGCGTGCACGGGCAGCCCGAGGGCCTTGCCGAGGGCGTCGAGGCAGGCCACCTCGAAGGCGGAGACGACGGAAAGACGCAGCTTGTCGGCGGTCTGGACACCGCGCAGCCCGCCGACGTCGACGGCGTCGTCGACCCGGGAGGCGTCCACCGCCACCTGGTCCGCGACCGTGAACAGGCCGTTCAGGTCGCTGACCTGGCGTCCCATCAGCCGCTCGGCGAAGGGCCGGGCCAGCTCCAGGTACTTGGTGTCGCCGTAGGTCTCCCCCACGCCCGTGACCCCGTCCGCCGTGACGACCTCGACGATCAGCCGGGGTGTGTACGGCTGGTGCACGCCCTGCGTGTTCAGCAGCGGCGGGTCCGCGACCAGGATCGGCGTCAGCCGTACGTCGGTGATGGCGAGGTTCACGGAGCGGCTCCTGCGAGGTCGAGTCCTGCGGTGAGGAGGGCGGCCAGGTCGGCGGGCGAGAGGGCGTCTCCTCATGTAGACATCATCTACGTATGAGAATGCAGATTAAAGAGGCGAACGAGGGCCGTCAACCGCTCGAAGCGGCTCGATTACCCGGCCTTCGACAGGAGGCCCCCCGGAAGGGTCGGCCGTCCCAGGCCGGAATCTCTGGACTCCGGGCCAGGGAGCACGTCAAGATCGGCACATGTCAGACACAGGGGGCGTCCGCGAAGTGAAGTCCGCGGCCCGCACGGTCGAGCTGCTGGAACTCCTCGCGGCCCGCGGCGACCGCCCGGCACGGCTGCAGGAGCTGGCCGACGAACTCGGCGTGCCCCGCAGCTCGATGTACGCACTGCTCCAGACCCTGATCGCGCGCGGCTGGGTCCGCACCGACGTCACCGGCTCCCTGTACGGCATCGGTATCCACGCCCTGCTCACCGGCACCAGCTACCTCGACTCCGATCCGCGGGTCCGGGTCGTACGGCCGTATCTCGACGAGGCGTCCGAGGCGCTCGGCGAGACGATCCACATGGGGCGGCTCGACGGCCGGGACGTGGCGTATCTGGCGACGCGGGAGTCGCACGAGTACCTGCGCACGATCAGCCGGGTGGGGCGGCGCCTGCCCGCGCACGTCGGGGCCCTGGGCAAGGCCCTGCTGGCGGAACGCCCGGACGCGGAACTGCCCGAGGGGCCGTACGAGGCGCTGACCGCGAACTCGCACACCAGCCGGGAGTCGCTGGCGGCCGACCTCGCCCGGGTCCGGGTTCGCGGCTGGTCCGTGGACCGGGAGGAGGGCGTGACCGGCATCGTCGGCTTCGGGTTCGCGCTGCGCTACGACACCCCGGCGCTGGACGCGATCAGCTGCTCGGTGCCGGTGGCCCGGCTCACGCCGGAGCACGAGGAACGGATCGTCGCCGTGATGCGGGAGATCCGGGCGAAGGTGGAGGCGACGGTTCCGGGGGCCGGGTCGGTGCACTGGCGTTAGCGAAAACGCCCACGTCACCTCAGAAAAGGCGCTCGTTTACCCGGACTTCGCCGCACCAAACGCAACGTGCGCCACATCACACCCTCTCGGTTAACTCGTACGACTGCTTGCTTGATACAAATTGCCCGCGCGTTCCTGTCCGTCGACGGTCGTCGCCCAATCCCCCTTCTCCGCCGCTCCTTTCGCATGCCCTGGGAACGCCCGTGTTCGCCCCCCGCACCACCCCCTGGCCCCTCGTCGCCCTTTTCACGGCCGGGTACCTCGCCCCGTATCTGCTGCCGACCACCGTCGGCCGCCTCGACTCGGGCCTACCTCTCTCCGCCACCCAGGCCGGCGCCGTCGGCAGTGCCCTGCTGCTGAGTTCGGCGTCCGCCGGATTCGCCCTGGCCTCCCGGGTCGAACGGATCGGGGCCCGCGCCCTCGCCCGGCTCGGCCTCGCACTGGCCCTGCTCGGCTACGGCGGTGCCGCACTGGCCACCGCCGTCCCGGCCGTCGTCGCCGGTGCGATGGTCGGCGGGTTCGGATCCGGCACGGCCACCACCGTCGCCGCCACCCTGATCGCCGCCCAGCGGGACCCGCACCGGGCCTCCACGGCAGGGCTGCTCAGCGTCTCCGCCCTCGCGGGCGCGGTGTATCTGACGGTCCCGCACCTCGGTCCGGGGCACGGTCTGCCCCTGGCCGCGATCGCCCTCACGGCCCTGGCCGTGTGGCCGCTGACCGGCAGCCTGCCCTCCGGTACGCCCGCCGCGCCCGCGCGGCACCGCGAGACCCGGCTGCCCCATGCCCGTTCGGGCCTGGTGCTGGCCGCCGCCATGGTGTGCTGGTCGCTCGCCCAGAACTCCCTGTGGGGCGTGAGCGGACAGATCGGGCTGTCCCAGGCCCACCTCGGCGAGGCCACCGTCGGCGCCGTCTTCGCCGTGGCGCTGGGCGCCGGGCTGACCGGCGTCCTCGCGGCGGGCGCGCTCGGGGCGCGGCTGGGGCGCGCGGTGCCGATCGGGGCGGGCACGGTCCTCATCGCCGGCTGCATCGTGCTCAGCGCCTCCGCGACCGACCTGACGAGCTTCGCGACCGGCGAGATCGCCTGGAACACCCTGTATCCGGTGGTGCTGTCGTACCTGATCGGACTCGCCGCCTCGCTCGACCCGCGCGGCCGCTGGGCGGTGCTCGTCGGCTCGGCATCCTCGCTGGGCACGGCCGCCGGGCCGCTCACCGGCAGCCTCCTGTCCGCGCAGGCCGGGTTCCCGGCCATGGGCATGATCCTGGCCGCCGGTCTGCTGGTGGTCGCCCTGCCGATGACCGCCGTCGCCCTGCACACGAGCGGACGCCCGCTGCTCGCCGGGGCGATCCGCCGCCGCGGCGGCCACCCGGCCGCCCTGGTCGCCGCCGCCACGGGCACCCCCACCGGCACGGTCCCCGAGATCGGCGCTCCGGAACAGCCGGTGGTGGAGATCACCGTGGACACCCCGGCCGTCCCGGCCCAGCGCGCCTACGGCAAGGCGGGGTCAGAGGTCTTCTGAGGCCTGCGGGTGGTTCCTCAGCGGAACTCGTAGGCCTTCACCTCGGCGAGATACCGCGCCCGCAGCTCCTCGTCGTCCTCCAGGAAGGAGGCGAGGAAGGAGTTGCGGGCGAGCTCGCGCAGCTGCTCCTCGCTCAGGCCGAGGGTGTCGCGCACGGCGTCGAAGTTGTCACCGGCGTACCCGCCGAAGTACGCCGGATCGTCCGAGTGCACCGTGCACATCAGGCCGGCGTCCAGCATGGCGGGCAGCGGATGGTCGGCGAGGGTGTCGACGGTCCGCAGCCGGACGTTCGACAGGGGACACAGCGTCAGCGGCACCCGCTCCCGCACCAGCCGCTCCACCAGCGCCGGGTCCTCCACGCAGCGCAGCCCGTGGTCGACCCGCTCGACACCGAGGACGTCCAGCGCCTCGGTGATGTACTCCGGCGGCCCCTCCTCACCGGCGTGCGCGACCCGCCGCAGCCCGAGCGCGGCGGCGGCCTCGTACACCTCGCGGAACTTCGCCGGCGGGTGCCCGACCTCGGCCGAGTCGAGGCCGACACCGGTGATCCGGTCCAGGTACGGCTTGGCCGCATGAAGGGTCGCCAGGGCCGACTCGGCGGACTCGTCACGCAGGAAGCACATGATCAGCCGGGTCGAGACGCCGTGCCGGGACTCGCTGTCGCCCAGCGCCCGCCACAGCCCCTCGACGACCGTGCCGAGCTCCAGCCCGCGGCTGGTGTGGGCCTGCGGGTCGAAGAAGATCTCCGCGTGCCGCACGCCCTGGGCGGCGGCGCGTTCGAGGTACTCGTTCGCCAGGTCCTCGAAGTCCCGCTCGGTGCGCAGGACGGCCATGAGCTCGTAGTACAGGTTCAGGAACGACTGGAGGTCCTCGAACCGGTACGCCTCGCGCAGCTCGTCCGTGTCCGCGTACGGCAGCGTGAGGCCATTGCGCGTGGCGAGCTCGAAGGCGAGTTCCGGTTCCAGGGTGCCTTCGATATGAAGGTGCAGTTCGGCTTTGGGGAGGGACATCAATTCATCGTACGGGCGTGTCACCGACGCTTCGGAACCGGCACCCTCAGCAGATCGTGCGCCACGGTCAGCTCCCCCTCGTACCCCGCCGCCCGCGCCTGCCGCTCGAACTCGTCCGGGTCGGTGTAGCGCTGGCTGAAGTGGGTCAGCACGAGGTGCCGCACACCGCCGTCCCGGGCCACCCGCGCGGCCTGACCTGCCGTCAGGTGTCCGTGCTCCACCGCGAGTTGTTCGTCCTCGTCGAGGAAGGTCGACTCGATGACGAGCATGTCGCAGCCCTCGGCGAGCGCGTACACCCCCTCGCACAGTCGGGTGTCCATGACGAACGCGAACCGCTGCCCGCGCCGTACCTCGCTGACGTCGTCGAGCGAGACCCCGCCGAGCGACCCCTCGCGCTGGATCCGGCCGACGTCCGGCCCCTTGATGCCGTGCGCGGCGAGCCGCTCGGGCAGCATGCGGCGGCCGTCGTGCTCGACGATCCGGTAGCCGTACGAATCGATCGAGTGCGACAGCCTGCGGGCGTCCAGCGTGTACGACGGCGTGACCGCGAGCACGCCGTCCCCGTCGGCCGGGGCCTCGGTGATGAAGACGCTCGCGCGGTAGGGCGTGGCGTACTGGAGCCGCTCGTAGAAACGCTGCCCGGACTTCGGGTAGTGGGCGGTGATCTCGTGCGGCACCTGGTCGAGGTTGATCCGCTGGATGACCCCGGGCAGGCCCAGTGCGTGGTCGCCGTGGAAGTGCGTGACGCAGATCCGGTTCAGGTCGTGGGCGGCGACCCCGGCACGCACCATCTGGCGCTGCGTGCCCTCGCCGGGGTCGAACAGGATGCCCTCGCCGTCCCAGCGGAGCAGGTAGCCGTTGTGGTTGCGGTGGCGGGTCGGGACCTGGCTGGCGGTACCGAGCACCACGAGTTCACGTACGGACAAGGCGGATTACCCCGGAGGCCAGTCGAGGCCGCGGCCGCCGAGCACGTGGCCGTGCACGTGCCAGACCGTCTGGCCGGCGCCGCTGCCGGTGTTGAAGACGAGGCGGTAGCTGTCCAGCTTCTCCTCGTCGGCGACGGCCTGGGCCTCGCGGAGCACGTCCGCGGTGAGGGCCGGGTCGGCGGCGGCGAGTGCGGCGGCGTTCTCGTGGTGCGCCTTGGGGATGATCAGGACATGGGTGGGGGCCTGGGGATTGATGTCGCGGAACGCGATGGTGGTGTCCGTCTCGCGGACGATCGTCGCCGGGATGGTTCCGGCGACGATCTTGCAGAACAGGCAGTCGCCCTGTGGCTCCCCTGCCATTTTCCCTCCGGGGGTTGACCGAATGCGGTGTCCGACCCGGGCATCGTATCGTCGTCGGGTGCGGGTGCGTTGGGGCTGGTCGCGCCCCTCAAGAGGTCGGCAAGGTCGGCGGCGTTTTCGCCGGACTGCCCTCCAGACTCTCCAGAGCGAGTCGGATCGCCCCGTCCAGTTGGGCGTCCCTGCCCGCCACGTAGTCCTGGGGCCGCTGGAGGACCTCCACGTCCGGATCCACCCCGTGGTTCTCCACCCCCCACTCATAGCCCTCCAGCCAGAAGGCGTACTTGGGCTGGGTGACGAGGGTGCCGTCGACCAGGCGGTAGCGGCTGTCGATGCCGATGACGCCGCCCCAGGTGCGGGTGCCGACGACCGGACCCAGGCCGAGGGCCTTGATCGCGGCGTTGACGATGTCGCCGTCGGAGCCGGAGAACTCGTTGGCGACGGCCACGACGGGGCCGCGGGGGGCGTCCTCGGGGTAGCTGTAGGGGCGCATGCCGCGCGGCACGGCCCAGCCGACGATGCGGCGGGCGAGTTTCTCGACGACCAGCTGGGAGGTGTGGCCGCCGCGGTTCTCGCGGACGTCGACGACCAGCCCCTCGCGGGCGACCTCGACGCGCAGGTCGCGGTGGATCTGGGCCCAGCCGGGCGCCTGCATGTCCGGGACGTGGAGGTAGCCGAGGCGGCCGCCGGACTTCTCGTGGACGTAGGCCCGCCGGTCGGCGACCCAGGCGTGGTACCGCAACGGCTCCTCGTCCGCGACCGGAACGACGACGGCGTGCCGCGGGTCGCCGCCGCCGGACGGGGAGATGGTGAGCTCCACCGGCTTGCCCGCCGTGCCGATCAGCAGCGGGCCGGGGCCGGCCACCGGGTCGACCGGATGTCCGGCGATCGCGAGGATCGCGTCCCCGGGGCGTACGGCGACGCCGGGCGCGGCCAGCGGGCTGCGGGCGTCCGGGTCGGAGGTCTCGGAGGGCAGGATGCGGTCGACGCGCCAACTGCCGTCCTCGTGGCGTGAGATGTCGGCACCGAGCAAGCCCTGGCGGGGACCGCCGCCGAATCCGCCGCGCGGGGTGACGTAGGCGTGCGAGGTGCCGAGTTCGCCCTGCACCTCCCACAGCAGGTCGACCAGGTCGTCATGGGTGGCGAGCCGGTCGACGACCGGCCGGTAGCGGTCGAGGACGCCGGCCCAGTCGACGCCGCTCATGTCCGGACGCCAGAAGTGGTCCCGCATGATGCGGCCGTTCTCGTCGAACATCTGCCGCCACTCGGCGGCCGGGTCGATGAACTGGCGTACGCGGCCGAGGTCGACGGTGATGTTGGTGTCGCTGTCGTCGTCGCCGGAGGCGCGCCGATCGCTGGGGACGACCTTGAGCCGCCCGTCGGTCCACAGCAGCACCCGCTTGCCGTCGCCGCTGACCTCGAAGTGGTCGGCGTCGACGGCGAGGTGCTCGACCCGTTGCTGGGCGAGGTCGTAGCGCTCCAGCTCGGACTTGGGGTCGGGGTCGTCCGGGGTGGCCCGGGACGCGCCGAGCACACCGGCGATCGGGTGGCGCAGCCACAGGACGCCGTCCTTGGCGGCGCGCAGGTTGGAGTAGCGGGCGGCCTCGACCGGGAAGGGCACGATGCGGTCGGCGAGGCCTTCGAGGTCGATGCGGGTGGTGGGGGCGCCCTCGCTGTCGGGGGTCTCCTCCCGGTCGGGCGTCTCGAAGGACCGGCCGTGCCGCTGCGGCCCGAACGGGGAGGGCGTGGTGGCCGCGAGCGTGATCAGATGCGGCCGGGCGCCCTCCACGAAGGCCAGGTCGAAGACATGCTCGTCGTAGACCGGGTCGAAGGAGCGGGTCGACAGGAACGCGAGGTGCTTGCCGTCCGCCGTGAACGCCGGCGCGTAGTCCTGGAAGCGCAGCGGGGTCGCCTCGGTGACCGACAGGTCGGTGGTGTTGGCGAGCTTCAGCTGGCACAGGGGCCGCGGGCCGGGGTGGGACCAGGCGAGCCAGGACGAGTCCGGCGAGAAGACGAGCCCGGACACGTCACCGTCCTCGCTGCGGTCCACCTCCCGCACCTCGCCCGTCTCCCTCTCGACGAGCAGCAGCCGCCCGTCGTGGGAGGCCACGGCCGCCCGGCTGCCGTCCGGCGCCACGGCGAGGTCCAGCACCCTGCCGAGCTGCCCGGCGGCGAGCCGGCGCGGTGTCGCCCCCGGGGCGAGGCCGGTGGCGGGCGCGAACTCCAGGGCGTCGTCGCCCTCGGCGTCCGTCACCCACACCACCCACTCCTCGCCGTCCGCGCGGAACGCCCGCGGCATCCGGGCCCGCACCCCGGGCGTCGCGGCCAGCGCGCGGGCCGGGCCGGAGCGGTGGGTGACCCAGTGGACGGACCCGCGTACGGACACGGCGCTGCCGCGCGCGGTGTGGTCCGGGGACGCCGACCCGAACCAGCGGGAGGCGTTGACCGGGAACGGCTGGAGGTCGACGCGCTGCCCGCCGAGCCGCACGTCCAGCCGCCGCGCCTCGGCCCCGTCCAGGTCGTCCAGCACCCACAGCTCACCGGCGCTGGAGTAGACGACACGGGTGCCGTCGGTCGCGGCGTGCCGGGCGTAGAACCCGTCGAGCGGGGTGTGCCGGCGCAGGTCGGACCCGTCGGCGAGGGAGGAGTACAGCGCGCCGGTGCCCTCGTGGTCGGACAGGAAGGCGGTACGGTCCCCCACCCACAGCGGGTACTCGATGTTCCCGTCGAGTTCCTCGTGCAGCCGGACGAACTCCCCGTCGCCCTCCCGGTCGATCCACAACTTGCCCGCCGTGCCGCCCCGGTACCGCTTCCACCAGGCCGCCTCGCGCCCCATCGGCGCGGACAGCAGGACGACGCTCGGCCCGTAGGCGATGTCACCGACCGGCCCGTACGGCAGGGTGGTGGCCGGGCCGCCGTCGAGCGGAACGGCACGCGCCCAGGTGCGGCGCAGGCTCGCCTGCCCCTGGGCGCTGATCGCGAGTACCTCGCCGTCCGGGGTCCAGCCGCGCACCTGGGTCTTCGGACTGCCCCAGTACGTCAGGCGCTTGGCGGAGCCGCCGTCGACCGGGGCGATGTGCACCTCGGGGGCGCCGTCGCGGGTCGAGGTCCAGGCGACGGTGGTGCCGTCGGGCGAGATGCGGGGCAGGGTCACCGGCACGTTGTCGGCGCTGACCCGCCAGGCCCGTCCGCCGTCGAGCGGAGCGAGCCACACGTCGTCCTCGGCGGTGAAGGCGACCAGGTCACCGTGCACGTGGGGGAACCGGAGGTAAGCAGGCGATGCGGACTGTGTCACCCGATCACCCTATGCAGGGACGGCGCCCGGCGGACAGACTTCGGATCACTTGCCGTTTCGCCTCTGGCGCACGTCACTTGCCCTCGACGGGCCGGCAGTCGGGGTACCGGTCGCACCAGATGGTCTGCGTGACGGTCACGGTGACGGTGGGTCCTGGCTGCCCGTTCGTGGGCCCGCCCCCCACGGGCGGCGGGCTGGTGGCGTCGCAGTCGCCGAGCCCGTCGACCTCGAACCACACCTTGCCGTCCACCTTGGCGGTGATGTTCCCGCGCACACAGGCGCCGTCCACCGCGTGGGTGACCTTGCCGTCGACGGTGATGTCCTTCCCGTCCTTCGTCTCCCCCTCGCAGTCGACGGTGGCGACGGTCTTCTCACTCGCCGAGGGCGACGGCTTCCCGCCCTGGCCGGAGTCCCCGTAGGAAGCGGTGCAGGTCAGCCAACGCACGTCGGCCTTCTGCCGGTTCAGTTCCTTGGTGACGGTCTCGTCGGTGGTGTACGCGACGGACGCGGGGCTGATCCCGGCGCCGGGTTCACACGCGACCGCGCCGCCTACGGCAACCACCGCGAATGCCGCCGCGACCGCCACCCTACGGCTGCGCGGCCCTCGCCCATTCCTCCTCAATGCCCCCATGGAGGGCAGCCTGCCACCGTCGAGGGCGAGGCGGTAGAGCGCAAATGGCCACCCGGGGTTGTTGCGGGGGCAGGGCGTTGCGCAGCCCAGCGCCGCGGGGTGCCGCTGCGCCCAGCCGCAGGCGTGCGCGTCAGCCGCGCAGCAGCAACCACTCCTGCAGCTCGACCAAGTTGCCCTCGGGATCCTTGAGGTGGGCGACGCGCAGGCGGTCGGTCAGGGACACCGGCCCGTGCAGGACCGTCGCGCCGCGCAGAGTGATCTCCTCGCAGTACGCGTCCAGGGCCTCGACGCGCAGGACGACCAGGGAGCGGTGGCCGTTCACCGTGTCGCCCAGCTCGTCCAGCACCTCGGCCATCATCGAGCGGTCCTGCAGCGCGATCCCCGCGGAACCCACCGCGGGGCTGAACTTCTCGTACGGCCCGTCCACCGCCCCCGACTGCGGCTTGAGGCCGAGGACCTCGCCGTAGAAGTGGTAGCAGGCGGCGAAGTCGGTCACGAGCAGTCGTACCTGTGCGAGTTCCACGGTGCCTCCGAGAAGGGTCAGGTCCAGCGGCCGGTGCGAGCCAGGAGCACGGCCGCGGCCGCGGTCCCGGCAGTCGATGTGCGCAGCACACTGCGCCCGAGGCGATACGCCTGCGCCCCCGCCTCCGCGAACAGCGCCAACTCCTCCGGCGCCACGCCCCCTTCGGGCCCCACGACCAGCACGATCTCACCGGACGACGGCAGTTCGGCCGTCGCCAGCGGCGAGTCCCCGCTCTCGTGCAGCACGGCAGCGAACTCCGCCCCCGCCAGCAGCGCCGCGACCTGCTTGGTCGTCGCCACCTCCGCGACCTCGGGGAACCGCACCCGGCGGGACTGCTTGCCCGCCTCCCGGGCCGTCGCCCGCCACTTGGCCAGCGCCTTCAGCCCTCGCTCGCCCTTCCACTGCGTGATGCAGCGCGCCGCCGCCCACGGCACGATCGCGTCGACGCCGACCTCGGTCATCGTCTCGACGGCCAGTTCCCCGCGGTCCCCCTTGGGCAGCGCCTGGACGACGGTCACCCGGGGCTGCTCCGGCGGCTCCTCGGTCACCGGGTCCAGCCGCACGATCAGCCGGTCCTTGCCCTCGGTGTCGAGCACGACACCGTCCGCCCACCGCCCCGCCCCGTCCGTGAGGACGACGTCCTCACCGGGCCGCAGCCGCTTCACGGAGACGGCGTGCCGTCCCTCCGGACCGTCGAGGACGTAGCGACCGCCCCCGCCCGCGTCGAAGTGCTCGACCACGAACACCGGAGCTGTCATCGCACTCCGCCTCCGCCCGACAACGCTGTCCACGCCGCGACGAGTTCACCGGCCAGCACCTCCACCAGCTGCCCGGCGGGCAGCTCCCGCGCCATCCGGTGCCCCTGCCCGGCCCACAGCGCCATGCCCTGCGCGTCCCCCGCCTTGGCGGCGGCCTTGCGCAGCGGCGAGGTGAGGTGGTGGATCTCGGGATAGGCGGCGGGCGCGTACGGGCCGTGCTCGCGCAGGAAGCGGTTGACCAGGCCGCGCGCCGGGCGTCCGGAGAAGGCCCGGGTCAACTCCGTACGGACGAACAGCGGGTTGGTCAGCGCCTGCTTGTGCAGGACGTTCGCCCCCGACTCGACGGTGGCGAGGAACGCGGTGCCGAGCTGGGCCGCGCTCGCGCCGGCCGCCAGGACCGCGGCGATCTGGCCGCCGCGCATGATGCCGCCGGCGGCGATGATCGGGATGCTCACGGCCTCCCGGACCTGGGCGACCAGCGACAGCAGCCCGAGGCCGGAACCGTCCGTCTCGGGGATGTCCCGGTGCGTGCCCTGGTGGCCGCCGGCCTCGACGCCCTGCGCGATGACCGCGTCCGCGCCCGCGCGCTCGACGGCCCTTGCCTCGTCGGGGGTGGTGGCGGTGACCAGGACGAAGGTACCGACCCGGTGCAGGGCGTCGACGACCTCCCGGGTCGGCGTGCCGAAGTGGAACGACACCACCGGCACGGGGTTGTCGCGCAGCACCGCGAGCTTGGTCTCGTAGCCGTCGTCCCGGCCGCTGTCGGGGTCGCCGAGCTCGGCCTCGTACCAGGAGGCCTCGCCGGCCAGCTGGTGGGCGTAGACGTCGATGGCCGCGGGGTCGGCGTACTCCGGCTGCGGCATGAAGAGGTTCACTCCGAAGGGCCTGCCGGTGAGGCTGCGGAGCTGCTTGATCTCCTCGTACATCCCGTCGGCGGTCTTGTACCCGGCGGCGAGGAACCCGAGTCCGCCCGCCTCGCACACGGCGGCGGCGAGCTTCGGTACGGAGACGCCGCCCGCCATGGGGGCCTGCACGATCGGGTGCGGGAAGAGATCGGTCAGCGCGGAGGACATGACCGCATGTTGTCACGTCCTCCGAACAACTCCGAAACGGGCCTGCCGGGTGGCATAGACCAGAGGAACAGGCACGCGCCGACCCCCTGCGGAGCCGGCGTCACCTCCCGTTGAAGGCGTCCTTCAACCGCGAGAACAACCCTCGCTGCCCCGGCTGACCGTGCCTGCCCGGGGGCCTGCCCCCGGGCCCCCAGCAGCGGCCGGGCCGTCGACGTCAGCGCCCGTTGAACGCATCTTTCAGCCGCGAGAACAGCCCTTGCTGCCCCGGCTGGAACTGCCCCTGCGGGCGCTCCTCGCCGCGCAGTTTGGCCAGCTCGCGCAGCACGCGCTCCTGCTCGACGTCCAGCTTGCTCGGGGTCTGGACCTCGACGTGGACGATGAGGTCGCCGCGTCCGCCGCCGCGCAGGTGCGTGACACCGCGGCCGTGCAGCGGGATCGACTGGCCGGACTGGGTGCCGGGCCGGATGTCGACCTCCTCCAGGCCGTCCAGCGTCTCCAGCGGCACCTTCGTGCCGAGGGCGGCCGCCGTCATCGGGAGCGTGACCGTGCAGTGCAGGTCGTCGCCGCGCCGCTGGAACTGCGAGTGGGGCAGTTCGTGGATCTCGACGTACAGGTCGCCCGCGGGGCCGCCGCCGGGGCCGACCTCGCCCTCACCGGCGAGCTGGATGCGCGTGCCGTTGTCGACACCGGCCGGGATCTTCACGGTCAGCGTGCGACGGGAGCGGACGCGGCCGTCGCCGGCGCACTCCGGGCAGGGGGTCGGGACGACCGTGCCGAAGCCCTGGCACTGCGGGCAGGGACGCGAGGTCATGACCTGGCCCAGGAAGGACCGCGTGACCTGGGACACCTCACCGCGGCCGCGGCACATGTCACATGTCTGAGCGGAGGTCCCCGGCGCCGCGCCCTCACCGCTACACGTGTTGCAGACGACCGCCGTGTCGACCTGGATGTCCTTCGTCGTACCGAAGGCCGCCTCGTCGAGCTCGATCTCGATGCGGATCATGGCGTCCTGGCCGCGGCGGGTGCGCGAGCGCGGACCGCGCTGCGACGCCGTGCCGAAGAACGCGTCCATGATGTCGGAGAAGTTCCCGAAGCCGCCGGCCCCGAAGCCGCCCGCGCCGCCGCCTCCGGCCTGCGAGAGCGGGTCGCCGCCGAGGTCGTAGACCTGCTTCTTCTGCGGGTCCGACAACACCTCGTAGGCGGCGTTGATCTCCTTGAACCGCTCCTGGGTCTTCGGATCGGGGTTGACGTCCGGGTGCAGCTCGCGCGCGAGCCGCCGGAAGGCCTTCTTGATCTCTTCCTGCGACGCGTCGCGGCGCACGCCGAGTACGGCGTAGTAGTCCGTGGCCACTACGACTCCGCCAGGATCTGTCCGACGTACCGTGCCACTGCGCGTACCGCTCCCATCGTTCCCGGGTAGTCCATGCGGGTCGGTCCGACCACGCCGAGCTTGGCGACAGCCTCGCCGCCCGAACCGTAGCCGACCGACACGACGGACGTGGAGTTGAGTCCTTCGTGGGCGTTCTCATGACCGATCCGTACGGTCACGCCCGGATCCTGCGCCTCGCCGAGCAGCTTGAGGAGCACGACCTGCTCCTCCAGCGCCTCCAGCACCGGCCGGATCGTGAGGGGGAAGTCATGACCGAAGCGGGTCAGATTGGCGGTGCCGCCGATCATCAGCCGCTCCTCGTTCTCCTCGACGAGTGTCTCCAGGAGAGTGGAGAGCACCATGGAGACCGTACCCCGGTCCTCGTGCTCGAACGCCTCCGGCAGATCCTCCACCAGACTCGGCACATCCGTGAAACGGCGGTTCGCGACACGGCTGTTGAGCCGCGCGCGCAGATCCGCCAGCGAGGCCTCGCCGAAGGGCGCCGGGCAGTCGACGACGCGCTGCTCGACCCGCCCGGTGTCCGTGATCAGCACGAGCATCACGCGCGCGGGCGCGAGGGAGAGCAACTCCACGTGCCGCACGGTCGAGCGGGTCAGCGACGGGTACTGCACGACGGCGACCTGGCGCGTGAGCTGGGCCAGCAGCCGTACCGTACGCGCCACGACGTCGTCGAGGTCGACGGCGCCCTCGAGGAAGTTCTGGATCGCGCGCCGCTCGGGCGCGGTCATCGGCTTGACGCCGGCCAGCTTGTCCACGAACAGCCGGTAGCCCTTGTCGGTGGGGATGCGCCCGGCGCTGGTGTGCGGCTGGGCGATGTACCCCTCGTCCTCCAGGGCCGCCATGTCGTTGCGGACGGTGGCCGGGGAGACGCCGAGGCTGTGCCGCTCGGTGAGGGCCTTGGAGCCCACCGGCTCCTCGGTGCCGACGTAGTCCTGGACGATGGCGCGCAGCACCTGAAGCCTGCGTTCACTGAGCATTCGCGCACACCTCCAGAAGTCGTCCGCCCGGTGTCCTGCCTGTCGTGCCTGGCACTCTGCGCGTGCGAGTGCCAGCATTCCCCGCCCAGTGTACGGCGGCGGGGTACGTCCCCGGCAAGGCTGGTCGCGTGCTGGGGTGCCCCGGGCGGGGGCCACGGCTAGCGTCGCCGTATGACGGTGACTTGGGAAGAGCTTGGATGGGAGCGGGTGGCCGGCGGGGTGGGGCGGTGCCGGCTGCCGGTGTGGGACTGCACGGCGGGGCTGGTCGCCGGTGAGGGCGCGGTCCTCGTGGTCGACGCGGGGTCGAGCCCGGCCGAGGGCGCGCGGTTGCGCGAGCAGGCGCTGTCGCTCACCGGTCGCCGTGTGACGCATCTCGCGCTGACCCATCCCCACTTCGACCATGTCTTCGGGGTCGCGGCGTTCACGGACACGGAGGTGTTCGGCGCGGTGGGCGCGGACGCGGTGCTGACGCGCGTACGGGACCGCGAGGAGCTGCGCGCGGACGCGGTACGCAACGGCCTGGCGGAGGCCACCGCGCGGGAGTCGGCGGACCGGCTGGTCCCGCCCCGCCACCTGGTCTCCGGGGAGTGGACCCTCGACCTGGGCGGCGGGCGCCAGGTGCTGCTGGCGAACGTGGGCCCCGGGCACACCGCGCACGATCTGGCGGTGCTGGTGCCGGGTGATCCGGAGGTGGTGTTCTGCGGCGACCTGGTCGAGGAGTCCGGCGAGCCGCAGGCGGGCCCCGACGCCGTGCCGTCGCACTGGCCGGCCGCCCTGGACCGGCTGCTCGACCTGGGCGGCGAGGACGCGCTGTACGTGCCCGGTCACGGAGCGGTGGTGGACGCGGCGTTCGTCCGCGCCCAGCGGGACACGCTGGCGGCGCGTTTCGGCGTGTCTCCGTGACCACCCACCGCCTTCTCCTATCGTCATTCGAATGCGCCAGTACTCACCCGATCTGACCCCGCCGTGGAAGAAGCCGCAGCAGCCGGTGCCCGAGGTTCCGGCGGAGCCGGGTCTGGTCGTCGAGGAGGCCGGGACCGGCTTCTGCGGTGCGGTGATCCGCTGCGAGGCGGGCACGGTGACACTGGAGGACCGCTTCGGCAAGCACCGGGTGTTCCCCATGGAACCGCGCGGCTTCCTCCTGGAGGGCAGGGCCGTGACGCTGGTCCGCCCCTCGCCCGCCGGCCCCGCCCGTCCCACCCGCACGGCCTCCGGTTCGGTGGCCGTCCCCGGCGCCCGCGCACGCGTGGCCCGCGCCGGGCGCATCTACGTCGAGGGCCGGCACGACGCCGAGCTGGTCGAGAAGGTCTGGGGCGACGACCTGCGCATCGAGGGCGTGGTCGTGGAGTACCTGGAGGGCGTCGACGACCTGCCGTCCATCGTCGAGTCCTTCGCCCCCGGCCCCGACGCCCGGCTCGGCGTCCTGGTGGACCACCTGGTGCCGGGCAGCAAGGAGTGGCGCATCGCCGAGTCGGTGACGAGCGACCACGCCCTGGTCGTCGGCCACCCCTACATCGACATCTGGGAGGCGGTGAAACCGTCGTCCCTGGGCATCGAGTCCTGGCCTCGCGTCCCGCGCGGCCAGGACTGGAAGACGGGGGTGTGCAGAGCACTGGGCTGGCCGGAGAACACGGGCGCGGCCTGGCAGCGAATCCTGTCGGGCGTCCGGACGTACAAGGACCTGGAGCCGGAACTACTGGGCAGGGTGGAGGAACTGATCGACTTCGTAACCGCCTAGCTGCGGGCAGTCGTGCCGCTGGGGGCGGCACCCGTCCCAAAGAAGCGGCACCCCCTCCACCGGGCTGCGGACCCACCCGACCTCAGCACCGACGCCGAGCACCTCAGTCCACGAGATCGCGCACCACGCCGTCCGCCAGCAACCGCCCCCGCAGAGTGAGCACAGCCCGCCCCGACTCGTACGGCTCTTCCTGCAGAAGCCCGTCCGACAACGCCCGCCGCGAAGCCGCAAGCCCCTCCTCCCGCAGCAACGACAACGGCACGCCCTCCCGAAGCCGCAGCTCCAGCAGGATCCGCTCGACCCGCCGGTCTTCCTCCGACAGCACCTCACGTCCGGCCCCCGGCGACCTCCCCGCCGCCAGCGCTCCCGCATACGCCCCGGGATGCTTCACGTTCCACCACCGCACCCCGCCCACATGACTGTGCGCCCCGGGCCCGGCCCCCCACCAGTCGGCCCCCCGCCAGTACAGCTCGTTGTGCAGACACCGCCCCGCCGCCGACGTGGCCCAGTTCGACACCTCGTACCACTCGAAGCCCGCGCCCGAGAGAACCTCGTCCGCGATCAGGTACCGATCGGCATGCACATCGTCGTCGGTCATCGGCACCTCACCCCGACGGATCCGACGAGCCAGCTGCGTCCCCTCCTCGACGATCAAGGCGTACGCGCTCACATGATCCGGTCCGGCCCCCAGCACCGCGTCCAGCGACGCCCGCCAGTCGTCGTCGGACTCCCCCGGCGTGCCGTAGATCAGGTCGAGATTCACATGCTCGAACCCGGCCGCCCGCGCCTCCGCGACACACGCCTCGGGCCGCCCTGGCGTATGCGTCCGGTCCAGCACCTTCAGCACATGCTGCCGCGCGCTCTGCATCCCGAAGGAGATCCGGTTGAAGCCCCCCTCCCGCAGCGTCGCGAGATACTCCGGATCCACCGACTCCGGGTTCGCCTCCGTCGTGATCTCGGCGTCCTCCGCGAGCCCGAACTCGTCCCGGACGGCCGCCAGCATCCGCACCAGGTCACCGGCGTCGAGCAGGGTCGGCGTACCCCCTCCCACGAACACCGTACGAACGGGCCGCGGGTCGTCACCCAGCACCTTCCGCGCCAGCCGGACCTCGTCGACCAGCGTCTCGGCGTAGTTGTCGCGCGAGGCCAGCACACCACCGGTGCCGCGCAACTCGGTCGCCGTATAGGTGTTGAAGTCGCAGTAGCCGCAGCGGGTCGCGCAGTACGGAACGTGCAGGTAGAACCCGAGCGGGCGGTCGGCGGCCCCGGCGAGCGCGGACGCGGGCAGCGCGCCGTCGTCGGGGACGAGCTCGCCGTCGGGGAGTGCGGAAGGCATACGTTCCATTGTCCAGCACCCGGGCGGTCACTCCGCCTGGAGCACGAGCAGCGCCAGATCGTCCGCCGGCGGCCGCGCCCCGAACTCGTGCACCAGCCGCCTGATCCGCTCGGCTATCAGCTCGGCGTCCAGCCCCGCACACCCGGCCAGCGCCGCCGCGAGCCCGTCCCCGTCGTCGAACTGGCGGGAGCCGGAGCGGCGCTCGGTGACGCCGTCGGTGACGCACAGCATCGTGTTGCCGGACCGCAGCTCGAAGGTCTCACTGGTGTAGGTGGCGTCCTCGACGACGCCCAGGAGGGTCTGGGGCTGCGCGGCCGTGTGGACCTCGCCGCCCGTCCCGAGGATCAGGGGCAGCGGGTGCCCGGCGGAGGCGACAGTGCAGCGGACGCCACCGTCGAAGGGGACCAGCTCGCCGTACAGCAGGGACAGGAAGCGCGTCTGGGGGCCGTCGCCGGGCGGGGTCGGGCGGGCGCCCGCGGCCACCAGCGCGCGGGCCGCCGCGTCCGCGGCCTCCGTGGCGTCGTCGAGCAGGAGCTGGTTGAGGCGGTCGAGGACGTCGGCGACCCGGTAGCCCTCACGGGCCAGCAGCCGCAGCCAGGGCCGGGCCAGGCCGATCACGACGGCGGCCTCGGGGCCCTTGCCCTGGACGTCGCCGACGGCGAAGCACCAGCGGCCGTCACCGGCCGGGAACAGGTCGTAGAAGTCGCCGCTGGGCCCGCCCTTGTCACACGGTTCGTAGACGAGGGCGCTGCGCATCCCGGGGATCTCGGCCACGGCGCCGGGCAGCAGTCCGCGCTGGAGCACAGCGCTGATGGTGGCCTGGCGGGCGTACTGGCGGGCGGCGCCGATGGCGAGCGCGACCCGGCGGCTGAGGTCCTCGACGAGGCCGGTGATCTCGTCGGGGAAGCCGGCGGTGCCGGACCGTCCGATGACGAGGGTGCCCAGCGGGCGCCCGCCGGCGACGAGCCGGTACGCGAGGGCCGAGCCCGGTTCGCCGGGTTCGTCACCGAGCGCCTCGCCGGGCCAGGGGTAGTCGGCCGGCCCGGAACCCGACGGGTCGGACGGGTGCGGTGCGTCCTTCTCCAGGACCCGGCGCAGCTCCTCGATGCGGTTCTCGCTGCCGTGCCAGACCCGGGCCAGCCGGGGCCCGCCCGCTCCGGCCCCGCCGCTCCAGCCGCCGCCGATGGCCTCGTCCTCCAGCCATACCGCGCACCAGTCGGCCAGCCGGGGCACGATCAGCTGCCCGGCGAGGGCGGCGACCAGGTCCTCGTCGAGCTGCCCGGCGAGGAGGTCGGAGGCCTCGGCGAGGAAGGAGAGGGCACCGCGGCCCAGCCAGGAGCCGCCGCGTCCGTCACGGCCGTCGCAGTCCTCGTACCGGTCCCGCCAGTCCCGCAGATCGTGCCAGTCGCGCAGGTCGTGGGAGCCGCGCGGGCCGGGGGAGCCGCCAGGGTCATGCGCGTCCCGTGCGTCGTGCGCGTCCCGCAGGGGATGCCCACCCGGTGCCTCGTTCCCGCCGCGTCCGGAACGCCGTCGGCCCCGGTCGCCCTCCCGGTCGTCCTGCCCATGGGGCGGCTCCGGCGCCAGGATCTCCGCCACCCGCAATCCGCGCGCCAGCGCGTGCTCCCCGGCGTACGCCTCGATCTGCTCGGCCGCCGCACAACCCCCGGCGGGCAACCGCGCCCATACGGTCTTCCGGCCCGTGCGGTACGTGATGCCCCAGGCCTCGCAGAGCGCGCCGACGAGCCGCAGGCCGCGCCCGTACTCCGGGGTGTCGTGCGGCGTTTCCGGCTCGCCGCCGCGCGGGGCGCGTGAGGGGTGGTGGTCGGAGACCTCGACGAGGAGCGCGGCGGTGTCCGTGTCGTCGCGTTCCAGCCGGCATTCCAGCTCGACGTCGGTGCCGGCGTGCACGACGGCGTTGGTGACGAGTTCGCTGACGACGAGCAGGGCGTCGTCGGCGAGACGGTCGGTGAGGTGCTCGGCCCCGGACAGGCCGAGCCCGGTCCACTCGGCGAGCGCCGTGCGCACCACGGCGCGGGCGGCGCCCGGCGCGAGGGAGCTGCCGGGCAGGGTCGCGTACGCCCGCGCGCGCTCCTTCGCGGGCGCCTCTGAAGCGACCCCGGTCGCCTCTGAAGCACCCCCTGGCGCCTCGGAACCGACCGCGGTCACAGGCGCCTCCGAAGTGCCCACAGGCGCCTCGGAAGCGAGCACCGGCGCCCCGCAAGTCAGTGCGCACTCCTCGGAGACGGCCCCCTCGTGCACGGGCACAGGTGTCTCCGAAGCGTGGGCAGGCGCCTCTGAGGCACGGGAAGCGGTCTCCCGTTGCGTCGGAATGGCCCCCATGGACAGCTCCCCGGGCAGTTCGTACGAATACGCCACAGTCGATGCCGACAGGGTGACAGACTGGCCACGCCCATAAGCGCCGAGTTACCGAAGTGGGCCGCCATGAGTGAGAACAGTGCTACTCCCGTGGTCAAAGACGGACACGAGGACGGTCAGATTCGTGCATCCGATCTCCGTCCCCTGCTCGCGGCCATGACAGCCGCACGCGACGGTGACTTCACGAAGGTGCCGGAAACCGGCCACGGGATGGTGGCCGAACTGACCGCCGTCTTCAACCAGATCATGGACCGCAGCGGTCACTTCACTACCGAGGTGCAGCGCGTGAAAGGGGAGCTGGTGCGGCACGGCCGGCTCGACGAGCGGCTCTCGGCCAGCCCGGGGCAGGGCCTGTGGACGTCCCGCGTCAACGACGTCAACCAGTTGCTCGACGCTCTGGCCGCCCCGGCGGCGAACGCCACGCGCGTGCTGGACGCGGTGGCCGGCGGCGATCTGACCCAGCGGGTCGATCTGCACGACGGCACGCGCGAGTTACGCGGCGATCTGCGGCGCCTCGGCCGGGCCGTGAACAAGATGGTGGACCAGCTCTCCCTGTTCACCGGCGAGGTGACGCGGGTCGCGCGCGAGGTCGGCACCGAGGGGCGGCTCGGCGGCCGGGCCAAGGTGCAGGGGCTGTCGGGCAGTTGGCGGGACGTGACCGAGGCCGTCAACACGATGGCGTCCCGTCTGACGGCTCAGGTGCGGGACATCGCGGCGGTCACGACGGCGGTGGCGCGCGGCGACCTGACCCGCACGGTGACGGTGGAGGCGACCGGCGAGCTGCTGGAACTGAAGCTGACCGTGAACACGATGGTGGACCAGCTCTCCGCCTTCGCCGACGAGGTCACCCGCGTCGCCCGCGAGGTCGGCACCGAGGGCCAGCTGGGCGGCCGGGCCCAGGTCCGGGGCGTCTCCGGGGTGTGGAAGGACCTCACCGACAACGTCAACTTCATGGCGTCGAACCTGACCTCGCAGGTCCGCAACATCGCCCAGGTCACCACCGCCGTGGCCAACGGCGACCTGTCCCAGAAGATCACGGTCGACGCGCAGGGCGAGATCCTGGAACTCAAGTCGACCATCAACACGATGGTCGACCAGCTCTCCGCCTTCGCCGACGAGGTCACCCGCGTCGCCCGCGAGGTCGGCACCGAGGGCAACCTCGGCGGCCGGGCCCAGGTCCGGGGCGTCTCCGGCGTCTGGAAGGACCTCACCGACAACGTCAACTTCATGGCCGACAACCTCACCTCCCAGGTGCGCAACATCGCCCTCGTCTCCACCGCCGTCGCCCAGGGCGACCTCGGCAAGAAGATCACGGTGGAGGCCAAGGGCGAGATCCTGGAACTGAAGTCCACGATCAACACGATGGTCGACCAGCTCTCCGCCTTCGCCGACGAGGTCACCCGCGTCGCCCGCGAGGTCGGCACCGAGGGCAACCTCGGCGGTCAGGCCCAGGTCCGGGGCGTCTCCGGCGTCTGGAAGGACCTCACCGACAACGTCAACTTCATGGCGCTCAACCTGACCTCCCAGGTGCGCAACATCGCCCAGGTCACCACCGCCGTCGCCAACGGCGACCTGTCGAAGAAGATCACGGTCGACGCCCGTGGCGAGATCCTCGAACTGAAGGACACCGTCAACACGATGGTGGAGCAGTTGCGCGCCTTCGCCGACGAGGTCACGCGCGTCGCCCGCGAGGTCGGCACCGACGGCCGGCTCGGCGGCCGGGCGCAGGTGCTGGGCGTCTCCGGCGTCTGGCGGGACCTGACGGACAACGTCAACTCCATGGCCGACAACCTCACCTCCCAGGTGCGCAACATCGCCCAGGTGGCGACGGCCGTGGCGCAGGGCGACCTGTCCCGGAAGATCGACGTGGACGCGCGCGGCGAGATCCTGGAACTCAAGACCACGATCAACACGATGGTCGACACGCTGTCCTCCTTCTCCTCGGAGGTCACGCGCGTGGCCCGCGAGGTCGGCAGCGAGGGCCAACTCGGCGGCCAGGCCCGGGTCGAGGGCGTCTACGGCACCTGGAAGCGCCTGACGACGAACGTCAACGAACTGGCCTCGAACCTCACCACTCAGGTCCGCGCGATCGCCGAGGTCGCCTCCGCCGTGGCCCAGGGCGACATGTCCCGCTCGATCACGGTCGAGACCCGCGGCGAGGTCGCCGAGCTGAAGGACAACATCAACCTGATGGTGGCCAACCTGCGCGAGACGACCCGCGCGAAGGACTGGCTGGAGTCCAACCTGGCCCGGCTCGCCGCCCTGATGCAGGGCCACCGCGACCTGATGGAGGTCGCCGACCTGATCCTCCGCGAGCTGACCCCGCTGGTGAACGCCCAGTACGGCGCGTTCTACCTGGCCGACCCGGAAGAGGCCGGAGCAACGGTTCCCACCAAGGGGCTCGCCTTCATCGCCGGCTACGGCGCCGCCCAGGACACGACCGTCGAGACCGGCGCCCTCCCGGTGCACGGCCTGGTCGCGCAGGCGGCCCGGGAGAAGAAGCGGATCCTGGTCGAGGGCGCCCCGCCCGACTACATCAAGATCAACAGCGGCCTCGGCGAGGCGGCTCCCACGACGATCGTCATCATCCCGATCCTCTTCGAGGACAAGCTCCTCGGCGTCATCGAACTGGCCTCCTTCTCCCGCTTCTCCGACGTGCACCTGGCCTTCTTCGACCAGTTCGTCAACACCATCGGCGTCGCCATCAACACGATCATCGCCAACTCCCGCACGGAGTCCCTGCTCGGCGAGTCCCAGCGCCTCGCCACGCAGCTGCAGGAACGCTCGGACGAATTGCAGAAACAGCAGGCGGAGTTGCAACGCTCCAACGCCGAACTGGAGGAGAAGGCCGCCCTGCTGGCCACGTCCTCGCAGTACAAGTCGGAGTTCCTGGCGAACATGTCGCACGAGCTGCGCACACCGCTGAACTCCCTGCTGATCCTGGCCCGGCTGCTCTCCGACAACCCGGACGGTCATCTCTCGGACCAGGAGGTGCAGTTCGCGACGACGATCCACCGCTCGGGCTCCGACCTCCTCCAGCTGATCAACGACATCCTGGACCTGTCGAAGATCGAGGCGGGCCGGATGGACGTACGCCCGAAACGACTGCCGTTGATCAAGCTGCTCGACTACGTCCACGCCACGTTCCGCCCCCTCACCATCGACCGGGGGCTCGCCTTCGAGCTGGCGGTCGGCGAGGACGTACCGCGCGAGATGTACTCGGACGAACAGCGGCTCCAGCAGATCCTGCGCAACCTCCTCTCCAACGCGGTCAAGTTCACCGCGACGGGCAAGGTCGAGCTGCGGGTCGACCGGGTGCAGGACACCGAGCACCGATGCGGGTCCCCCCGCTCATGCGGGTCCCCCCGCTCATGGGGGTCCCCCCGCTCGAGCGAAGTCGAGAGTGGGGGAGAAGTCGAGAGTGGGGGAGAAGCCGAGAGTGGGGGAGTCCGGGACACCGACGACGTCATCGCCTTCGCCGTGTCCGACACCGGCATCGGGATCGCGCCGGAGAAACTCCCGGTGATCTTCGAGGCGTTCCAGCAGGCCGACGGCACCACCAACCGCAAGTACGGCGGCACCGGCCTCGGCCTGTCCATCAGCCGGGAGATCGCGGGCCTGCTCGGCGGCCGGATCGTCGCCCAGAGCGAACCCGGCAAGGGCTCCACGTTCACCCTGTACGTGCCTGTCGTGAGCCCCGGTCACACGGCGCCGGGACCGGCCCCCGAGGACCGCCCCGAACCGCCCCTGCCCCTCAAGCCGGCCACCGCAGGGCCGTTCCCGGCCTCGTCCGACACGGACGACGCCTGGCCCTCGCCGACCAGGCTGGAGACGTGGACGTCCGGCAGGCCGGGCCGGATCCTGGCCGGGCGGCGGGTACTGATCGTCGACGACGACATCCGCAACGTCTTCGCCCTCACGCATGTCCTGGGCCGTGTCGGCATGACCGTGCTGTACGCGGAGAACGGCCGCGAGGGCATCGAGACACTGGAGCGCAGCGCGGACGTCGAACTGGTGCTGATGGACATCATGATGCCGGAGATGGACGGCTACGAGACGATCTCCGCCATCCGCCACACCCCGCGCTGGGCGGACCTGCCCATCGTCGCCCTGACCGCGAAGGCGATGGTCGGCGACCGCGAGAAGTCCATCGCCCGCGGCGCCAACGACTACGTGCCCAAGCCGGTGGACATCGACCGGCTGCTGACGGTCGTCTGCGAACTGCTGAAGCGAGAGGACCCCGAGGACCCCGAGGACAGAGAGGAGGAGGCACGGACGTCATGAGCACCACGGGCAGGCGATGAAGGTCCTGCTGCGGCAGCCCGTCGCCCTGGTTCTGCTCGACGTCCGCATCGGGTGGCCCCGGAGACGTGAGTGGCGCGGGGAACTGCGCGACGAGCCACAACCGAAGCCGCAGCCACCACGCAGTCCCCGCCGCCCCTTACGCCTCGCGAGACCCCGCGTACATCTCCTCGATCAGATGCTTGTACTCCCGCTCCACAACTGGCCGCTTCAGCTTCAGACTCGGCGTGATCTCACCATGCTCGATATCGAGATCCCGCGGCAGCAACCGGAACTTCTTGATGGTCTGCCACCGCTGAAGCCCCTCGTTGAGCTGCTTCACATACCCGTCGACCATCTCCACCGTGACCGGCGAGGAGACGATCTCCGCGTACGACTTGCCCTCCAGCCCGTTCTCCTTCGCCCACTCCGTGATCGCGACCTCGTCGAGCGCGATGAGCGCCGTGCAGAAGTTCCGGTCGGCTCCGTGCACGAGGATGTTGGACACGTACGGGCACACCGCCTTGAACTGCCCCTCGACCTCGGCCGGCGCGATGTACTTGCCGCCCGACGTCTTGATCAGGTCCTTCTTGCGGTCGGTGATCCGCAGATACCCGTCGGGCGACAGCTCCCCGATGTCCCCGGTGTGGAACCAGCCGTCCGGCTCCAGCACCTCGGCGGTCTTCTCGGGCAGCTTGTGGTAGCCCTCCATGATGCCGGGGCCGCGCAGCAGGATCTCCCCGTCGTCGGCGATCCGCACCTCCGTGCCGGGCAGCGGCTTGCCGACCGTACCGGTGCGGTAGGCCTCGCCCGGGTTCACGAACGACGCCGCCGAGGACTCGGTCAGGCCGTAGCCCTCCAGGATGTGGATGCCGGCGCCGGAGAAGAAGTACCCGATCTCGGGTGCCAGCGCCGCCGAGCCCGAGACGCACGCTCGCAGGTTCCCACCGAAGGCCTCCTGGATCTTGGCGTACACCAGCGCGTCCGCGACCTTGTGCTTCACGCCCAGCCCGAACGGCACGGACGCGGTTCCGGTACGCCGGAAGTTGTCCTGGGCGACCTTGGCGTACTCGCGGGCGACCTCCGCGGCCCACTGGAAGATCTTGTACTTGGCGCCGCCGCCCGCGCGGGCCTTCGCGGCGACACCGTTGTAGACCTTCTCGAAGATGCGCGGCACGGCCGCCATGTACGTCGGCTGCACCACCGGCAGGTTTTCGATGATCTTGTCGACGCGGCCGTCCACGGCGGTGACGTGCCCGACCTCGATCTGGCCGGAGGTGAGCACCTTGCCGAAGACGTGCGCGAGGGGCAGCCACAGGTACTGCACGTCCTCGCTGCTGATCAGCCCGGTCGCGGCGGTCGCCTTCGCCATGTAGGACCAGTTGTCGTGCGGGAGGCGCACGCCCTTGGGGCGGCCGGTGGTGCCGGAGGTGTAGATGAGGGTGGCCAGCTGGTCCTTGGTGAGGGCGCCGACCCGCTCCTTGATCAGCTCGGGGTCCTTCTCCAGCCGGGCCGCACCGCGCTTCTCCAGCTCGTCGAGGGTGAGGATCCAGTCAGCGGTCTCGACCCCGGCCGGGTCGATGACCACGACGTGGGTCAGGTCGGTCAGCTCGGCGCGCTTCTCCTTGGCCTTGGCCAGCTGCTCGACGTTCTCCGCGATGAGCACCCGGCTCTCGGAGTCCGACAGGATGTACGCCGACTCCTCCGCGTTGGTCTGTGGGTAGACCGTGGTCGTGGCGGCGCCGGCGCACATGATGCCGAGGTCGGCGAGGATCCACTCGATGCGGGTGCTGGACGCGAGGGCGACGCGCTGCTCGGGCTGCACGCCCAGCTCGATGAGCCCGGCCGCGATGGCGTAGACCCGCTCTGCGGCCTGCGCCCAGCTCAGCGACTTCCACTCGTCCGGCCCTTGCCCGGAGGACGCGGGCACCGGATAGCGGTAGGCCTCGGCGTCCGGCGTGGCCGCCACGCGCTCCAGGAAGAGGCACGCCACGGACGGCGGACGGTTCTCGATCAGTGTCTGTGTGTCGCTCACGACATCCTCCGGGGCCCGCAACAGCGCGGCTGGCTCAGGTGCGGCTGGTTTTCGCTCACGAGCTGCTGTTCGCGAGCTGTTGTTTAACTCACGAGTAACTATCGAGCAGGGATCAGAGTAAAGGTCGACCGGCCGCTGCGTAAGGGTCCGCGGCCTGTCACTTCCTACAGAGAGCTACCCCGCATACGCACAGGGGCCCGCCGTACTTTCGCACGACGTGCCCCTGTTCTACCCGGTTTGCGGTGTAACCCGCGGTAACCCGTGATTACTTCTTGGCCTTGCCCGACCCCGCGCTGTCATCGCTCGACAGGACGGCGATGAACGCCTCCTGCGGAACCTCCACGGAACCCACCATCTTCATCCGCTTCTTGCCCTCCTTCTGCTTCTCCAGCAGCTTCCGCTTACGGGAGATGTCACCGCCGTAGCACTTGGCGAGGACGTCCTTGCGGATGGCGCGGATGGTCTCGCGGGCGATGACCCGGGAGCCGATGGCGGCCTGGACCGGCACCTCGAAGGCCTGCCGCGGAATGAGCTCCTTGAGCTTGGCGACGAGCCGCACGCCGTAGGCGTACGCCTGGTCCTTGTGGGTGATCGCCGAGAAGGCGTCGACCTTGTCGCCGTGCAGCAGGATGTCGACCTTGACCAGGCTGGAGGTCTGCTCGCCGGTGGGCTCGTAGTCGAGCGAGGCGTAGCCGCGGGTCTTGGACTTCAGCTGGTCGAAGAAGTCGAAGACGATCTCGGCGAGCGGCAGGGTGTAGCGGATCTCGACCCGCTCCTCGGAGAGGTAGTCCATGCCGAGCAGAACACCGCGCCGGGTCTGGCACAGCTCCATGATCGAGCCGATGAACTCGCTGGGCGCCAGGATGGTGGCCCGCACGACCGGCTCGTAGACCTCCGAGATCTTGCCCTCGGGGAACTCGCTCGGGTTGGTGACGGTGTGCTCGCTGCCGTCCTCCATGACGACGCGGTACACCACGTTCGGGGCGGTCGCGATCAGGTCCAGCCCGAACTCACGCTCCAGCCGCTCCCGGATCACGTCCAGGTGCAGCAGGCCGAGGAAACCGACGCGGAAGCCGAAGCCGAGGGCGGCGGAGGTCTCCGGCTCGTAGACCAGCGCGGCGTCGTTGAGCTGGAGCTTGTCGAGGGCCTCGCGCAGCTCCGGGTAGTCCGAGCCGTCCAGGGGGTAGAGGCCGGAGAACACCATCGGCTTGGGGTCCTTGTACCCGCCGAGCGCCTCCTGGGCCCCCTTGTGCTGGCTGGTGACCGTGTCACCGACCTTGGACTGGCGGACGTCCTTCACGCCGGTGATGAGGTAGCCCACCTCGCCGACGCCGAGACCGTCGGACGACAGCATCTCCGGCGAGTTGGTGCCGATCTCCAGCAGCTCGTGCGTGGCGCCCGTGGACATCATCCTGATGCGCTCACGCTTGTTGAGCTGCCCGTCGATGACACGGACGTACGTCACCACGCCCCGGTAGGAGTCGTAGACGGAGTCGAAGATCATGGCACGCGCGGGGGCGTCCTTCACGCCGACCGGGGCCGGGACCTGCTCGACCACCTTGTCCAGCAGCGCCTCGACACCGAGCCCGGTCTTGGCGGAGACCTTGAGCACGTCGTCGGGCTCGCACCCGATGAGGTGGGCGAGCTCGTCGGCGAACTTCTCGGGCTGCGCGGCCGGCAGGTCGATCTTGTTCAGCACGGGGATGATCGTGAGGTCGTTCTCCATCGCCAGGTAGAGGTTGGCGAGGGTCTGCGCCTCGATGCCCTGGGCGGCGTCGACCAGGAGGATGGTGCCCTCACAGGCGGCGAGCGATCGCGAGACCTCGTAGGTGAAGTCGACGTGCCCCGGGGTGTCGATCATGTTCAGGATGTGCGTGTTGCTCTTGTCGTGGGTCGGGGCCCACGGGAGGCGCACCGCCTGGGACTTGATCGTGATGCCGCGCTCACGCTCGATGTCCATGCGGTCGAGGTACTGAGCACGCATCTGCCGCAGCTCGACCACTCCGGTCAGCTGAAGCATCCGGTCGGCGAGCGTGGACTTGCCGTGGTCGATGTGCGCGATGATGCAGAAGTTGCGGATCAGAGCCGGGTCGGTACGGCTCGGCTCGGGCACGTGGCTGGGGATCGCGGGCACGCAGGGTCCTGATTCTTGAGGCGTCCGCAGTGTCTGCGGTCTCGGGTCGGATCGATACGTAGCCTCCATGGTCCCACGGGTGGGGACCCCGGACGGGTTTGGGCCGTGAATGAGCACGCTGGTACCGTGGGGGGCTGTGCCTCATGCCCTCTCGCAGGAGGCACTCCTCAAGAAATCACCCGGTACAGGACCGTGCGGCACCCGTGCGGCCCCGTGCCAGAACCTGAGAAGGCTCATTCGTGGCGAACATCAAGTCCCAGATCAAGCGGATCAAGACCAACGAGAAGGCGCGGCTGCGCAACAAGGCCGTCAAGTCCTCCCTCAAGACCGCGATCCGCAAGGCCCGTGAGGCTGCTGCCGCGGGTGACGCCGAGAAGGCCACCGAGTACCAGCGCGCTGCCGCGCGTCAGCTCGACAAGGCCGTCTCGAAGGGCGTCATCCACAAGAACCAGGCTGCCAACAAGAAGTCGGCGCTGGCTCAGAAGGTCGCCGCGCTCAAGGGCTGACGTCTGATGTGACGCCGGAGGGAATCGAGCGGGCCCTCTCTCATCCGCTCCCGTCCGGCACCCCCGAGCTCGTCCGCGGCCTGCGTTCGCCACGCGGGGACGAGCTCACCGGCTTGGAACCGAGGGCCGGGTGCCTCCCATTCCCCATGGGACGCACCTGGCCTTCGGTCTGTTCAGGACCAGAATTCGTTGTTCTTGTCGATGTCCGCGACACACTCGTCGAGGTCGGTGAACTTGTCCCCGACGATCCGGAAGATGATGCATCCGGTGTCGTCGAGGTGCTTGCCGTTGCGCTCGGCCGTGAAGCGGGTCATGCCGACCGCGTGGCCGCGGCCGTCGACACAGGTGCCGATCAGCTCGGCACGCGCCGTGCCGTTGGTCTCCGTGCCGAGCCGCTCGTACATCTCGATGATCGCGTCCACGCCTTTGAAGTCGCCCGACAACGGGTGATCCCCGGGCACGTGGTGCGTGGCGTCCCCGGCGATCAGCCCGCGCAAGGTGTCCATGTCACCGCGCGAGAAGGCCTCGAACCCCTTGCGGACCAGCGCTGCGTGCGGGTGTTCAGCCATGTCCTTCGCCACCTCTCCGTCACTTGGCGAGTACGGCTGCACTCCCGATTCTCCCTCCGGACGGCTCTGGCGGCACACGGGTTACCGGGTGCCCCAGGCCATGAGGGCCAGGGGCACTGCTCGGGTCACCCCCGGCCCCTGGACCGCGCCGCCCGCGCGATGGTGACGACCGCCTTCTCCAGGGCGTACCCGGGATCGTCCCCGCCGCCCTTCACCCCCGCGTCCGCCTCGGCCACGGCCCGCAGCGCCACGGCCACCCCGTCCGGAGTCCAGCCCCGCATCTGCTGCCGCACCCGGTCGATCTTCCACGGCGGCATGCCCAGCTCCCGCGCGAGATCGGCCGGCCGGCCGCCACGCGCCGACGACAGCTTCCCGATCGCCCGGACGCCCTGCGCCAGGGCACTCGTAATCAACACCGGCGCCACCCCGGTCGCCAGCGACCAGCGCAACGCCTCCAGCGCTTCCGCCGCCCGCCCCTCGACGGCCCGGTCGGCGACCGTGAAGCTCGACGCCTCGGCCCGGCCCGTGTAGTACCGCCCGACGATCGCCTCGTCGATGGTCCCCTCGACATCCGCGACCAGCTGCGAAACCGCCGACGCCAGCTCCCGCAGATCGCTCCCGATCGCGTCGACGAGCGCCTGGCACGCCTCCGCCGTGGCGGACCTGCCCACCGCCCGGAACTCCTGCCGCACGAACGCCAGCCGGTCCGCCGGCTTCGTCATCTTCGGGCAGGCCACCTCGCGCGCCCCGGCCTTGCGCGCCGCGTCGAGCAGTCCCTTCCCCTTGGCCCCGCCGGCGTGCAGCAGGACGAGGGTGATCTCCTCGGCGGGCGCCCCGAGATACGCCTTCACGTCCTTGATCGTGTCGGCCGACAGGTCCTGCGCGTTGCGTACGACGACGACCTTGCGCTCCGCGAAGAGGGACGGACTCGTCAGCTCGGCGAGCGTGCCGGGCTGCAGCTGGTCCGGGGACAGGTCCCGTACGTCCGTGTCGGCGTCCGAGGCCTTCGCGGCGGCCACCACCTCCTGCACGGCACGGTCGAGCAGCAGCTCCTCCTGGCCCACGGCGAGCGTCACCGGGGCGAGAGGGTCGTCATTCGCAGTCTTCCTGGCCATCGCGACAAGCATCCCACGCGGCACTGACAACGAGGCCTACGGTTCTTCCCGCCAGCCCTCCCACTCACCGGCGAACCGGTCCAGCTCCCCGGGGTCCAGCCGCCCTTCCTCGTCCCGCAGGACGACCAGCCACTGCGCGTCCTCGGCGTCGTCCTCCCCGGCCAGCGCGTCCCGCACCGGCTGCGGCTCCTCGACGACCCCGAACCGCTCCCGCAGCGCCTCCACCACCTCTTCGGCGGCATCACGGTCGGGCAGCACCAGCACATGTCGCACATCACTCACGCCGGACATTGTCCGACACCGCCTCGCGGCCCAGCCGCTCAGGCCTTGCGCACGACCTGCACATCGAGGTCGACCCTGATGCTCGGCCCCACCACCGCGATGCCACGGGCCAGCATCGTCTGCCAGCTCACCGTGAAGTCGTCCCGGTGCAGCTCGGTCGTGGCCCGGCAGGCCGCCCGCACCTCGCCCTCCATGCCGTTGCCCAGCCCCAGGTACTCCGTGTCCAGCGTGACCGTGCGCGTCACGCCGTGCAGCGACAGCGCCCCCGTCACGGCCCACCGGTTCCCGCCCTTGTGCACGAACCGGTCGCTGTAGAACTCGAGGGTCGGGAACTTGGCGACGTCCAGGAAGTCCGCCGACCGCAGATGGTCGTCGCGCATCCTCATGTTGGTGTCGATGGACGCCGCGTCGATCACCACGTGCATCGCCGACTGCTCCAGCGGATCGGTGATCCGTATGACTCCCGCGAACGACTTGAACTGTCCGTGGATCCGGGCCAGTCCGATGTGCCGCGCGGTGAAGCCGATCGAGGAGTGCGCCGACTCGATCTCCCAGTCTCCGGGCCTCGGCAGCTCCGGCGGCCGGGCCACCTGGAGTGTCACGTCACCGAGCGACGCGAGCGAGTTCTCGGCGACCTGCGTGGTCGCCCGGTACGGCGTGTACCCCTCCGCCGACACGGCGAGCCGGTACTCCCCCGCGGGCACCGTCGTCATGAACGACCCGAACGGATCGGCTCCCCCGCTGACCACCGGACGCCCCATGGTGTCGGTGACCGCGAACTCCGCGTGTCTGACCGGTTCGTTGACCGGGTCGAGCGCCCGGCAGGCCAGCACCCCTGCGCTCGGCGGCATCAGCACCGCCGCCAGGGGGCTCGTCCGTTGCACCCGATGGGTACGGCTTCCCAGCCAGCGGCCGATCATCTGGACACCTCGCGACTCGAAGTCAGCTGTTTGATCACTGTTCACCGAGGAGGAATTCGACCACCGATGAGGCTTTCGAGGCAACACAGGACCACATCACGGGAATCCAGCGCTTGTGCTGGGACTACGCACGAGTAGCACCATGTGGGCCGAGTGCCGCTTCTGGACCCTCTGCTCCCACCATCCCCTGCCCCTTTTCTCCCTCTGGTCGGATCAGCCCTCCTGGCCGGTGTCCCGAACCGTCGGCACCGAGCCGAGTTCGATGCCGAACCGCTCCCGGTACACCCCGAGCACCTCCTCGTCCGTCTCCAGCTCCCGCTCCTCCCGGCTGCCGCCGGCCCCGGTCACCGTGACCCTGCGGCCGCTGAGCGTGATCCGCCCTCCGTCCTCCGTGACCCGCGAACACACCAGCGACCGCGTGAAGTGCGACACCGGCGACGTGCTGTGCCACCACGCCCCGGCCACGAAGTCCCCGAGCACCCGGGGCCGTACCTCCAGGCGGTACTGCGGTCTGCCGTCGCGGATCACGTCCAGGTCCGCCGCCTCCACCGTGTCGTGCCCACCGCGCACCCCGGCCGCGTCCGGCCGCGCCTCCACGATCCGGAAGGTGCCCCCGGGATCCTCCTGTTCTCCTCTCTCCCCGAACGCCAGCGGCAGATGGCTGTGCGCCCCGAACCCGACGTCGGCCAGCCAGTCACCCCCGTCCACCGTCCGCACCCGCAGCGCGAGATGGTCGTACGGGATTCCGAGCCGCTCCTCGTCCCCGTAGACCCGCGCCGCGAGCAGCGCCACGTCGTAACCCAGCGCGGTGAGCAACGCCCCGAAGGCACCGTTGAGTTCGTAACAGAACCCGCCCCGCCGGGCGTCCACCACCTTGTCCAGCAGCCGCTTCTCCTCCAGCACGATCTCCTCGCCGAGATGGATCGACAGGTTCTCGAACGGCACGGTCCGCAGGTGGCGCAGGTGCAGTTCGCGGAGCACGTCGACGGTGGGCCACGCCGGGTGCTCGGCTCCCAGGCGGCGGAGATAGGCATCAACCTGTGCTGCGTTCATGCCCTCAGTCTCGCGCCACCCTCAGCTCTCCGCCCCCTCCTGTCCCTCCTACGACCGCCAGTGAGCCGTCCTGGTCCGTCCGCAGCACCGCCGCACCCCCGGCCCGCAGCGCCGCGACCGTGCCGGGCGCCGGATGCCCGTAGGTGTTGTCCGCACCGCAACTGATCAGGGCCAGCCGCGGAGCCGCCCGGCGTATCAGGCCGGGGTCCTGGTAGGCCGAGCCGTGGTGGGCGACTTTCAGCACGTCAACGCTCTCCAGCACGTCGGCCGCCGGTGATCGCGCCAGGGCCCGCTGGGCCGGGGGTTCGAGGTCCCCGAGGAGCAGCAGGCGCAGTCCTGCCGACCGGACCAGCATGGCGACACTGGCGTCGTTCGGCCCCTCCGGCGCCGGGTGGGCCGGGAGCAGCTGCGGATGCGAGCCCGGTGCAGGGGTCGGGGGCCGGCTCGGGGGCGGCCACACCACCTGCCAGGACAACTCCCCCGTGCGGCGCCGCTGCCCGGCCGCGGCCCGCGTCACCGGTACCCTCCGGGCCGCCGCCAGTCTCCGTACGAACGCGGCCTGGTCCGCGGGCTCTTCGTAGCCGGTCGTCTCGATCGCGCCCACCGCCCGCCCGCGCAGCACACCGGGCAGGCCGGCCACGTGATCGGCGTGGAAGTGCGTGAGCACGACCAGCGGGATCCTGGTGATGCCGAGTGAGCGCAGGCAGTGGTCGACGAGCTGCGGATCGGGTCCGGCGTCCACCACGACACCGGTGCCCTCGCCCGCCGCGAGCACCATGGCGTCGCCCTGGCCCACGTCGCACATCACCAGCCGCCAGCCGGGCGGCGGCCAGCCCGTCACCACCCGGGTCAGCGGCGGCGGCTGCACCACCACCAGCATCAGCACCAGGCCGCAGACCCCGCACCACCAGGGATGCCCGAGCAGCCGCCGCCCCACGAGCAGCACGACCAGCGTCACGGCCGCGAGCAGCGCCGCACCCGCCCAACTGCCCGGCCAGTCCACTCCCGCTCCCGGCAGCGCCGCCCCGGTACGGGCCACCTCAGCGATCCACTCGGCGGGCCAATGCGCGCACCACGCCAGCGCCTTGGCCACCGGCATCGCCATCGGTGCCGTGGCCAGTGCCGCGAAGCCCAGCACGGTGGCCGGCGCGATCGCGAACTCCGCGATCAGATTGCACGGCACCGCCACCAGGCTCACCCGCGCCGACAGCACTGCGACGACGGGTGCGCACAGGGCCTGCGCGGCGGCAGCTGCGGCCAGCGCCTCGGCGAGCCGCGGCGGCACCCCGCGCCGACGCAGCCCGGCGCTCCAGCGCGGCGCGAGCGTGAGCAGGGCGCCGGTGGCCACGACGGAGAGCAGGAACCCGTAACTCCGCGCCAGCCACGGGTCGTACAGCACCAACAGCAGGACCGCCGTCGCCAGCGCCGGAATGAGTGATCTGCGCCGGCCGGTCGCGAGGGCGAGCAGCGCGACGGCTCCGCAGGCCGCGGCCCGCAGCACGCTCGGATCCGGTCTGCACACGACGACGAACCCGAGTGAGAGCACACCCCCGAGCACCGCGGTCGCCCGCAGGGAGACACCGAGGCGAGGCGCGAGCCCCCGCCGCTCGACGTGCTGCGCCAGGCCCGGCGGCCCGAGCAGCAGGGCGAGCAGAATCGTGAAGTTGGCCCCGGACACGGCCAGCGTGTGCGTGAGGTCGGTCTCCTTGAAGGCCTCCTCCAGCTCCGGGGTGATCCGCGAGGTGTCCCCCACCACCAGCCCCGGCAACAGCGCCCGGGCATCCGCCGGCAGCCCGTCGGTCGCCTCCCGCAACCCGGCCCGCAACCGCCCGGCGAGCCGCTGAGCAGCCGAGGGTTCCCCCACCACCTCCGGTTCGGCCTGGCCCCGCACCCGCAGCACGGCCGCGACCCGGTCACCACCCGTCATCGCGGGCGCCAGCCGCGCGCCGACCCGCAGCCTCGTCGACGGCAGCAGCCCCAGCCACGGCGACCGCACCGGCCCACCGGCGGCCGCCCGCCCACCCTCGACAGACCCGACCGCGGGTGCCGACCGCCCACCCCCGACGGCCCCCGTCACCCCGCCCCCGGATGACGACCGCCCACCATCGGCGGCCCGGCCGGCCGACCCCACGTCGACGATCATCAGCACCGGCGTCCGCGTCACCACCGTCGCACCACCCGCCTCCTGGACGCGCCGCACATCGGCGTCGATCAGCACGGCGGTGGGAGCGACGTGATCACCCCGGGCCTTCGGCCGGGTCAGCCGGGGATCGGAGGTGAGCTCGACCTCGGCGGTCACCGTCGCGTACTCCCGCGCCAGGCGGGGCACGGGCCCCCGGTGCAGATCCGCCCCGTGCAGCCCGGCCGAGGCGGCAGCCGCGGCCACGCACAGCAGCACAGCCGCGACCGACGCTCGCGACCAGGAGGCCCACCCTGCTCGCCGGGCCGGCTGCAGCAGGCCGACGGCGGCCAGACAGCCGGCCACGATGCCCAGGACCCACCCCGGCGATGCGTCCAGCACCAGCGCCGCCGTCCCCCAGGCCGCGAGGGCGGGTGGGACGAGTCGTAGGTCCGTGGGTCCTTCCTGCCGCGGACGGGAGCTGCCCAGCCGCTTCCCGGAGGAGGCGTGCACGGACGACCGGGCGGGAGCGGCCGACCCGGCGGTGAAGGCCTCTGGTGCCGCCTCGTCCCGTCCCGTCGGCACGTCACGGGCACTCCTCATGGCCGTACGAGATTCCGCAGGTCGGCGAAGCGGCGGTCGCCGATGCCGTTCACCTCGCGCAGCTCGTCCACGGAACGGAACCCGCCGTGCCGCGTGCGGTAGTCGATGATGTGCTGCGCCAGCACCGGGCCGACACCCGGCAGAGTGTCGAGCTGGTCCGCGGTGGCCGTGCTGAGGGAGACGGGAGCCCCCGGCATCACGCCGCCCGCCGCCGCGCCGGCCGTGCCTCCGGCAGCCGTGCCGCCCGCCCCGGTTCCCACGGCGGGAGCCGGTCCCCCGACGATCACCTGCTCGCCGTCCACGAGGAACCGGGCGCGGTTGAGACCGTCGGTCTTCGTGCCGGGCTTCACCCCGCCCGCCGCGCGCAGCGCGTCCGCGACACGCGAGCCGGCGGGCAGCCGGTGGATCCCGGGCTCACGGACCTTGCCGCCGACGTCCACGACGATCTCGGGCGCCCCGGCCGCACCTGTCGCCTTCGCCGCCCCTGCGGGCGCACCCGGTCCTCGTGCCGGTTCGGCCTCTCCGCTCTGTCCCGGCTCCCCGTAGGGTGCCGCCGCTCGCACCACCTCAGGCGGCCGTACGGACTGGGTCCGGCCCGCCCAGAAGTGCTGCAGGGCGAACGCCGCGGCGACGACGAGCACCACCGTCAGCGCGAGCACGCTCCGCCGCTCCAGGCCACACCTCGCCTGCAACCACAGGGGCATGCGCTCCCGCAGCGCGAGCCCGGCCCGCTCCCGCCAGGCCCCCTCCCCAAGGCCGCGGTCGGCACCGACGGGGACCCGGACGGACTCCGCATCAGGATCCGCACCGGGTCGCGCGACAGCCTCCGGCCGATCGGGCCCTCGCCGAGCGCGTCCTCCACCGGCCGTCTCCTCGGGCTCGGGCTCAGGCTCGGGCGGGCCGTGGCCCGACTCCCGCCGCTCCCCGGCCCGTTCGGCATGCTCTCCGAACAGCACCTCCGCGCGCCGGCGGAGTTCCTCCGCCGAGGCGTGACGATGCCGTGCCCGGCCGCGTGCGACAGGCCGGTGACGACGGTGACGGACGCGGCCGTCGGACGCCGGTCCACGGCCCGGCCCGCTGGTCGCAGTCGCTGTGCGTGAACGTGATCGAAGTGCCATGCGACGAGGATCGGCCACGTCGGCCCACTCGCGATGATCTTGGTCAATTCCCGGGGAGGACCGCCGACTTGTGGATAACTCGGTCACCCACCCGGGTGATCAGAGCCGACCGCAACCGTTCACTGCGGCGAAACCACGACCCCCAGCAACCCGGGCCCCGTGTGCGCCCCGATCACCGCCCCGACCTCGCTGACATGCAGATCGGCAAGCCCCGGTACCCGTGCCCGCAACCGGTCGGCGAGGGCCGACGCCCGGTCGGGGGCGGCGAGATGGTGGACGGCGACGTCGACCCGGGCGCTGCCCGCACGCTCGGCCGCGATCTCCTCCAGGCGGGCGATCGCCTTGGACGCGGTCCGCACCTTCTCCAGCGGTTCGATACGGCCGTCGGCCAGCTGCAGCAGCGGCTTCACCGCGAGGGCCGAGCCCAGCAGGGCCTGCGCGGCACCGATACGTCCGCCGCGGCGCAGGTAGTCGAGGGTGTCGACATAGAAGTAGGCGGACGTGCCCGCGGCCCGCTTCTCCGCGGCCGTGACGGCCTCGTCCACCGTGCCGCCCGACTCCGCGGTCTGCGCGGCCGAGAGCGCGCAGAAGCCGAGCGCCATCGCGATCATGCCGGTGTCCACCACCCGCACCGGCACCGGCGCCTGCCGCGCGGCGACGACGGCCGCGTCGTACGTACCGGAGAGCTCGGCGGACAGGTGGAGGGAGACGATGCCGGTGGCGCCGGACTCGGCGACCTTGCGGTACGCCTCCTCGAAGACGGCGGGGGCGGGCCGCGAGGTCGTCACCGGGCGCCGCTTCTGCAAAGCCTGGGCGAGGGCACGGGTCGAGATCTCGGTGCCCTCCTCCAGCGCCCGGTCACCGAGGACGACGGTCAGAGGTACCGCTGTGATGCCGTGGCGCTCCATCGTCCGGGCCGGAAGGTAGGCCGTTGAATCGGTGACGATCGCGACATGGCGGGACATGAGCTGGAGGTTACCTGCCGTAGTGCCCGTGCGGCAGCCCGGCCCCCGCGCCCTGTGACGCGAGTGGCCGGATCAAGTGGTGCTCTCGGGGCGGGGTTTCTTCTGCCAGGGGTAGGTCTGGCGCGGTCCCGGCGGGGTGATGGCGGGCCGCGCCGGCTCCTGCTCCGGGCTCGGCTGCGGGGTCTCGGGCCAGGTCTGCCCGGCCGTGGCGGCGTCGGCGGCGGGGGCGTCCGGCCACGGCGGCGGGGGCGTCGCAGGGGAGGCGGTCCCGGACTCCGGGGTCGTCGTCCAGTGCCGCAGCGCGCCGGACTCCAGGTCGATCTGCGCGCTCAGCGAGTCCAGGTCGTCGTCGGCGAAGCGGCGGACGCGGTCGCGGGCCGCCCAGCGCAGCGAGTCCGCCGAGTGCGTGATGCGTTCGGTGCGCTCGCGCAGCTCGGGCAGCCGCTCGGCGAGCGCGGTGCGGTCCGGCTCGGACTCCAGGCGCTTCAGCTCGCCGTCCAGCTCGTGTCCGTGCGCGCTGAGCCGCTCGAAGAGGCCGAGGGACTCCTTCAGGGAATCGTCCTCGGCGACGGCCGCGTGCAGCGCGTCCTGAGTGGCGCGCATCGAGGTGCGCAGCTTCAGCCGAAGCTGGGCGAGTTCGCCCGCGGTGCCGGGCTGGGCGAAGGACTTGGCCCGCAGTGTGTGGTCCTCGACCGTGCGGCGGGCCTGGGTGATGCCGCGGTCCACGCCGCGCTTGGCGGCGCCGACCACCCTCACCGTGGCGTACACCCCGAGCCCGAGAAAGAGCACGAAGAGCAGGGCGAAGACTGCGATCACTGCTTCCACAAGGGCTCCTCCTCAGGACGTCACGGCGCCTCACGTCGCTCTTCAACGGTAAACGCAACGGGCAGGTCCGGAGTTCCAGAAAAACCCCGAACCTGCCCGTAGGGGACCTCCCCGAGAGGGGTCCGCGGCGCCTGGCGGCTACGCCGGAACGATGTTCACCAGCTTCGGCGCCCGCACGATCACCTTCCGGATCCCGGCCCCGCCCAGCGCGGCGACGACCTTCTCGTCGGTCAGCGCGGCCTTCTCCAGCTCCTCGTCGGAGATGGACGGGGAGACCTCCAGCCGAGCCTTGACCTTGCCCTTGACCTGCACGACGCAGGTCACGGTCTCGTCGACCACGTACGCCGGGTCGGCCACCGGGAAGTCCTGGTGGACGACCGAGTCGGTGTGGCCCAGCCTGCGCCACAGCTCCTCGGCGATGTGCGGGGCCAGCGGCGCGGCCATCAGCACCAGCGGCTCGGCCACGGACCGCGGCACCGCCCCGCCCGCCTTCGTCAGGTGGTTGTTCAGCTCGGTGATCTTGGCGATGGCGGTGTTGAACCGCATGCCCTCCAGGTCCCCGCGCACGCCGTCGATCGCCTTGTGCAGGGCGCGCAGCGTCTCCTCGTCCGGCTCGGCGTCGGAGACGGTCACCTCGCCGGTCGCCTCGTCGACGATGTTGCGCCACAGCCGCTGCAGCAGCCGGAACTGGCCGACCACCGCGCGCGTGTCCCACGGTCGGGAGACGTCCAGCGGGCCCATCGCCATCTCGTACAGACGCAGCGTGTCGGCGCCGTACTCGTCGCAGATCTCGTCCGGAGTGACCGCGTTCTTCAGGGACTTGCCCATCTTGCCCAGCAGCCGGGAGACCTTCTCGCCCTGGTAGTAGTACGCGCCGTCGCGCTCCTCCACCTCGGCGGCCGGCACCGCGATGCCACGGCTGTCGCGGTAGACGTAGGCCTGGATCATGCCTTGGTTGAACAGCTTGTGGAACGGCTCCGCCGAGGAGACGTGCCCCAGGTCGTACAGCACCTTGGACCAGAAGCGCGCGTACAGCAGGTGCAGTACGGCGTGCTCGGCGCCGCCGACGTACAGGTCGACACCGCCGTGCGGCCGGCCCTCGCGCGGGCCCATCCAGTACCGCTCGATCTCCGGGTCGACCAGCTGCTCGCTGTTGTGCGGGTCCAGGTAGCGCAGTTCGTACCAGCAGGAACCGGCCCAGTTGGGCATGGTGTTGGTCTCGCGGCGGAACGCGCGCGGACCACGGCCGTCGCCCAGGTCCAGCGTGACGTTGACCCAGTCCTCGTTGCGGGACAGCGGCGTCTCGGGCTGGGTGTCGGCGTCGTCCGGGTCGAACGTGCGCGGCGAGTAGTCCTCGACCTCGGGCAGCTCCAGGGGCAGCATCGACTCGGGCAGCGCGTGGGCGATGCCGTCCTCGTCGTAGACGATCGGGAAGGGCTCGCCCCAGTAGCGCTGGCGGCTGAACAGCCAGTCGCGCAGCCGGAAGTTGACGGTGCCCTCGCCGGTGCCGGACCGCTCCAGCCACTCGGTGATGCGCGCCTTGGCGTCGACGATCCCCAGGCCGTCCAGGGAGACGCCCTCCCCCGTGGAGTTGACGATCTTCGCGTCGTACGACACGAAGGCGTCGTCCCACGTCGAGGTGTCGGGGCCACGGCCGTCGCTCGGCTCGACGACGCAGTTGACCGGCAGCTCGAAGGCGCGCGCGAACTCGAAGTCACGCGTGTCGTGCGCCGGGACCGCCATGATCGCACCGGTGCCGTAGCCCATCAGCACGTAGTCGGCGATGAAGACCGGGATCCGCTCGCCGTTGACCGGGTTGGTCGCGTACGCGCCGATGAAGACGCCGGTCTTGTCCTTGGCCTCGGCCTGCCGCTCCACGTCGGACTTGGACGCGGCCTGCGCGCGGTAGGCGGCGACGGCCTCCCCGGGGGTCGCGTGGCCGCCGGTCCACACCTCGTGGGTGCCCTCCGGCCAGGCGGCCGGGGTGAACTTCTCGACCAGCGGGTGTTCGGGCGCCAGCACCATGTAGGTCGCGCCGAACAGGGTGTCCGGGCGGGTGGTGAAGACGGTGATGCGCTCGCCGTCGATCGGGAAGTCGACGCGGGCGCCCTCGGAGCGGCCGATCCAGTTGCGCTGCTGCAGCTTGATGGCCTCGGGCCAGTCCAGCTCCTGCAGGTCCTCCAGCAGCCGGTCGGCGTAGGCCGTGATGCGCATGTTCCACTGACGCAGCTTGGCCTTGAAGACCGGGAAGTTGCCGCGCTCGGAGCGGCCGTCGGCGGTGACCTCCTCGTTGGCCAGCACGGTGCCCAGCCCGGGGCACCAGTTGACCGGCGCGTCGGAGGCGTAGGCCAGCCGGAACTCGCCCAGGACGTCGGCCTTCTCGGCCTCGCTCAGCTCGCTCCACGCGCGCGTGTGGCCCGGTACGGGCCGCTCACCCGACTCGAACCGGTCGACCAGCTCGGAGATCGGGCGGGCCTTCCCGGCCTCGTGGTCGTACCAGGAGTTGAAGATCTGCAGGAAGATCCACTGGGTCCACTTGTAGTACTCGGGGTCGATCGTGGCGAACGACCGGCGCTTGTCGTGGCCCAGGCCCAGCCGGCGCAGCTGGGACTTCATGTTCTCCATGTTGGCTTCGGTGGACACGCGCGGGTGCGTGCCGGTCTGCACGGCGTACTGCTCGGCGGGCAGGCCGAAGGCGTCGAAGCCGAGGGTGTGCAGGACGTTGTGGCCGGTCATCCGCTGGAAGCGCGCGTACACGTCCGTGGCGATGTAGCCCAGCGGGTGTCCGACGTGCAGGCCCGCACCCGAGGGGTACGGGAACATGTCCATGACGAACTTCTTGGGCTTGGCGACGGTCCCCTGGCCCCCCGCCAGGTCGCCCTTCGGGTTGGGCGCGCCGTAGGTGCCGTCGGCGTCCCAGAAGTCCTGCCAGCGTGCCTCGATCTCGGCAGCCATGGCGGCCGTGTAGCGGTGCGGCGCTGCCACCTCGGAGGCGGCAGCGGGGTTCGTCTCGCTCATGATCCTCAAAGCTCCATCGATCGTCTCTGCTAGCGGCTGTGTGGTTCGAGAAACGAAAAATCCCCTCGCACAGGAGGGGACGCCGCGCCGATTCCGGCCACTCGACTCGTCCGGTGGCCGGGACTGATCAGCGCGGCCCGCTAAGCAGAAGGCGTACGGCACGCATGGCGTTAGGGTACCGCAGGCCCCCAGCGCGCCGCGACGTGCTTCCGACCGGCCGTCTCGGCGCCCAAAGCACTGGACCAAAGTCAAAAGTTACTTCGCGTAACAGCCACTATGGGGCATCACAGCAATCCCATTGTCCTTTCATAACAACGCAATAACTCAAACGTCGTACCCATGGGTATGGCCCGGCTTAGAGTGCGGCAGCGGGACCGCTTTCCCGAACCGCTCGGAGTTGCCCCCATGAACCCTCATCGCAGTAACAGCTCGCTACACCCGGTCACCGGGATGTGGGGAGGCCGGCCGTGAACCCCCACGACTCCACGGCAGACGACTCCTTCGCCGAGTTCCTCAACTTCGGCGCGGGCGTGCTGTCACTGGTGTGCCTGACCTGCTCGGTGATCTGGGGCCTGGTCGCCCAGGACCGGATCCTCCTCGACGCCCGCAGGCGCATCCTGGCGCAGGCCGTGCACCGGACCACGGCCGTCGCCTCGATCGCCTTCCTGCTGGTGCACATCGGAGTGAAGCTGGCGCTGTCCCACACCTCGTGGATCGCCGCGGTGATCCCCTTCGGGCTGCTGCTCACCGACGAAGAACTGGTGGCGGGCAGGTCCTTCCTGATCGGTCTGGGCACCCTGGCGGGCATGCTCATGATCTTCGTAGGCATCACGGGCATCCTGCGCAACCGCTTCGCGTCCCCGGCGCCCGTCGCGGCCCGCTGGCGGGCCATGCACATGCTGGCCTACCCGGCATGGTGCGCCGCCCTGGTCCACGGCCTCTACGCGGGGCGCCAAGCCAAGCCGATCTTCGTCATCCTGTACTGCCTGTCCCTGGTCGGCGTGGCCGCAGCCCTCGCCCTGCGCGCCGCTCCGCGCCCGGTCAAGCGCCAGGTCGCCGACAAGTTCGCCCAGCTCATCGGGCCCGGGCAGGGCCAGGGCCGCAGGGACCTGGAAGAGAGCCGGGCTCGGGCGGGCACCGGCTCCGCACTGCCCGGCTACGAGGGCCGCGGCATGCCCGCGGGGGCCACGGCCTCCCCGTCGGGGCCGCGGTACGAGAAGGCGGAGCGCCCCGCCCCCCAGGAGTCCACGAGCGGATTCGCCGCGGCCTACCGGGCCGTCTCGAGCCCGCCGCTGGGCCAGCAGGCGTTCGCGCCGGGACCGACCGACCGCATGGAACTGCCGCTGGACATGCAGCCCACCCAGACCATCCCACCCGTGGACGGCCCCTCCAGCACCTCGGGCAACTGGCCGATCCCGTCCCCGCCTCCGGTCGGTGAGGCCCCGCCGTCGGCCTACGACCCGCTCCAGGACACGGGCTTCAACATCCCGCCCTACGACCCCCTGCAGGACACCGGACAAAGCATCCCGGCCTATGGCAATCCAGGTGCCGCCGGCTATGGATCGAGTGACGTGTACGACACGGGTGAGACAAACGCCGTCTACGACACGTACTACCCGAACGACACGTACAACAGCGGTCCCGCCACTGAAACACTGCCCGGCGCGTCCTACGACTTCGACGCACCGGGATCGGGCGAACCTTGGAACACGCCTTCCGGAGGCTTTAAGTGAACGAGGCTTTGCCTGACGTACCCGAAGTCCGCGTGGTCGGTCTTCCCCAGCTCACGTCCGGCTTCGACCTTGTCGACCGGCTCGACCTGCCCATGCACCTGAAGGTGCACGGGCCACTCGAGCCGATGGGCGGCGAGCAGCTCGCGCAACTCGCCGAACGCATCAACCTGAAGGGCCGCGGCGGCGCGGGCTTCCCCTTCCACAAGAAGCTGCGCTCGGTCGCCGAGGCCGCGATCAAACGCGGTGTCCGGCCGGTCGTCGTCGTGAACGGAAGCGAGGACGAGCCGGCCTGCCGCAAGGACACGGTGCTGATCAACCGTGCTCCCCATCTGATCCTGGACGGCGCACTGCTGTGCGCGGAGGCGCTGGGTGCCCGCACGCTCGTGGTGGGGGTCACCCGTGAGTCCACACAGCGCTCCATGGAGGCCGCGCTCGCCGAACGCGGCCTCAGCAACGGCCGCCGATCGGCACTGCGCGCGCGGGTGCAGCGCAATCCGGTCCGTATGGTCACCGGCGCCGCCGCGTCGCTGATCCGCTCCATCGACGGCGGCCCGGCCATCCCGCCGGGCCGCAAGGTCAGCGCCTCGCAGAACGGCGTCGGCGGCGCGCCCACGCTGCTGTCCAACGCCGAGACCTTCGCCCAACTGGCCATCGCCGCCCGCATCGGCCCGGAGCGCTACGGCAACACCGGCCTGTACGACGAGCCGGGCACCGTCATGCTCACGGTCTCCGGGGCGGTCGCCCGCCCCATGGTGATCGAGGTCCCGACAGGTGTGCCGCTGCGGTACGTCCTCCAGCTCGCCGGCGCCCCGCCGGTGCCGCAGGGCGTGCTCACCGGCGGCTACCACGGCAAGTGGATCGACGCGGCGACGGTCAACGAGGCGATCGTCTCCCGCAATTCCCTGGACGCGGTGGGCGGTGCGCTCGGCGCGGGCGCGATCCTGCCGATCACTCAGAACACCTGCCCGCTGGGCGAGTCGCTGCGGGTGGCCCAGTGGCTGGCGGAGGAGAGCGCGGGCCAGTGCGGCCCCTGCTACCTCGGCCTGCCGGCCGCCGCGCGCGGCCTGGAGGACATCCTCAACGGCGGCGGGCCGGCCGCCCTGGAGGCGCTCAAGCAGGTCGCCAAGAACGTGAAGCGGCGCGGCGCGTGCTCGCACCCTGACGGCTCCGCGATGTTCCTGGAGTCGACCATCAAGGCGTTCACGGACGACCTGGCCGCCCATGTCCTCGGAAACGGCTGCGGACGGCCCGTGGAGGGCGTTCTGCCGCTCTTCGAGGGGGGCAGGGCCCCTACGGGCATCCCGGGCGGCGGCGAGTCCGAGGAGAACGGCCCCAGCCGCCAGAAGATCTATGTCGACTGGACGCTGTGCCGGGGCCACGGCCTGTGCGCGGACATCCTCCCCGAGGTCTTCCAGCTCGGCGCCGACGGCTTCCCGACCGTGGCGCAGGCGCAGGTGCCGCGGTACGCCGAGGCCAAGGCTCTACGCGCGGTGCGCCGCTGTCCGGCACTGGCCCTGCGCCTCGAGGAGGACACGCGCGCCCAGGGCGGCGCGCCGTCCCGCAACCTCCCTGTTCTGTCCCAGGGCCGCGGCCGCCGCGCTCTCGGCCGCTGAGCACACGTACGGCGGGCTTCCCTCCGGGAGCCCGCCGTACGCGGACACCGACAGCGCACACAAGAAGGCGGGCCATCCGATCGGATGGCCCGCCTTCTTCATCTTCTGTGGAGCTAAGGAGAATTGAACTCCTGACCTCCTGCATGCCATGCAGGCGCTCTACCAACTGAGCTATAGCCCCTTGCTGTGGCCCCTCCGGGTTTCCCCGGCGGCGACGCCAACTTTACTGGCCCACCGGGCCCAACACCAAATCGATTTCGCCTCGTACGGAGATGCCCGCTATGCCGGATTCATACCGGCTCTGCGGGCCCTACGCCGTGACGAACGAATAGAACCGCTTGAGCGTGCAGTGCTCCTCCAGAAGCCGGCCGTAGATCGGCTCGCCCTCCAGCTCGCGGTACGTCTCGATCGGGTCGCCCTTTATGATCAGCGCCCGTGCGCACTCCTCGCACCAGTACTGGTAGTCGGGATTGATCGGCTCCATGTCGCGGACGATCGGAGTCCCGCTGCCACACCAATCGCATTTCCGCCTGTGTGCACCCATCGATCAGCTCCAGCTGTGGCCGCAGGCCGTGCACACGTAGGAGATCCCGCCGTTGTCGCCGAGCATCTGGGCCACGTGCGCGGAACCGCAGGAAGGGCAGCTGAGGCGGGTCGACATCTCCCCTGTCCATGCCGCTCCGAGGAGGTGGTCGACCTCCTGGATGCTCGCTGGCATCGCTACTCCCTCCCGTCGGGCCGCGCCCCCTTCCGGCCGTTTGATTCTGCCACGGCCGGAGCAATACGGTCAGCGACGCCTCAGTACCAGTCCGGACACGGCAGGCGTCGTGGCCGTAGAGGTATACGCCTCAGCAGGCCCGAGTGACTCAACCCGGGGTACGAAAAATCCCGCCCCCTGGACGGGAACGGGATCTTGACGTGGAGCTAAGGAGAATTGAACTCCTGACCTCCTGCATGCCATGCAGGCGCTCTACCAACTGAGCTATAGCCCCTCATGTTCTTCCCGGCGGGCCGGGCGAACAAGAAGAACTTTAGCCTGCGACCTGCCGGAAAGTGAAATCCGGGGTCAGTCGTCGTCACCGAGCACCGGTTCCGGCAGGGTGCCGGCGTTGTGCTCCAGCAGGCGCCAGCCGCGGGCGCCTTCACCGAGGACGGACCAGCAGCAGTTGGAGAGTCCGCCGAGGCTCTCCCAGTTATGGGGGTCCAGGGCGAGGAGGCGGCCGATGGTGGTGCGGATGGTGCCGCCGTGGCTGACCACGACCAGCGTGCCGTCCTCGGGGAGCTTCTCGGCGTGCCGCAGCACCACGGGGGCGGCGCGGTCGGCTACCTCGGTCTCCAGTTCGCCACCACCGCGGCGCACCGGCTCGCCGCGCTTCCACGCGGTGTACTCGTCGCCGTACCGGGCGATGATCTCCTCGTGCGTCAGGCCCTGCCAGGCACCCGCATAGGTCTCGCGCAGCGCCTCGTCGTGGGTCACGTCGAGGCCGGTGAGCGCGGCGAGCTCGGCGGCCGTGTTCGCGGCCCGCTTCAGGTCGGAGGCGACGATCCCGTCCGGCTTCAGGGAGACGAGCAGCCGGGCGGCGCGGCGGGCCTGGGCGACGCCGGTCTCGGTGAGCTCGACGTCCGTGGTGCCCTGGAAGCGGCGCTCCACGTTCCACGCGGTCTGGCCGTGCCGCCAGAGGATGATGCGGCGGCCCCGGCCCTTGCCGGCGGAAGCCTCACTGAAGGAGGTCACCGCCAGTCACCGTCCAGCTCCGCCGCCTCCTCGGCCGCCTGCAGCTTGGCGTGCTCCTCGGCCTTGCCGCGCGTGGCCTTGGCGTCCTCGGGCAGCTCCAGCTCGGGGCAGTCCTTCCACAGCCGCTCCAGGGCGTAGAAGACGCGCTCCTCGCTGTGCTGGACGTGGACGACGATGTCGACGTAGTCGAGCAGCACCCAGCGGGCCTCGCGGTCGCCCTCGCGGCGGACCGGCTTGGCGCCGAGTTCCTTCTGGAGGCGCTCCTCGATCTCGTCGACGATCGCCTTGACCTGGCGGTCGTTGGGCGCGGAGGCCAGCAGGAAGGCGTCTGTGATGGACAGCACGTCACTGACGTCGTAGGCGACGATGTCGTGTGCCAGCTTGTCGGCGGCCGCCTGGGCGGCGGTGTTGATCAGCTCGTGAGAGCGGTCGGTCACGGTCACTACAAGGCTTTCCGTCGGCGGTCACTTGCCACCTAGGGTCTCACGGACCGCCGACAGCCCCCCACGCGATTACGGGCATCGCGTGAGGGGCGCGCCGCTTGCGCCTAGTCGGACGACGGCTTGTAGTCCTGGCCGAGAACCACGGTGACGTCGGCGCTCGTGGAGATCTTGCCCTTGGTGACGGAGCCCGCGGGCAGGCCCAGGGTCTTGGCGACCTCGTCCGCGTCGGCCTTGTCGGCGGCGTCGGCGTAGGTGACCTTGGACGTGGCCTGGGTGGTGCCGGGCGTGCCGCCCTCCAGGAAGGTGAAGCCGCCGTTGAGGAGCACGACGCGGGCCTTCTCCGTGTTGTCCTTCACACCGCTGGCGTTCTGGACGGAGACGCTGACGGCGGCGTCCTTGTCGGGGCTCTTGGCGGTGCCGCCGAGGACGTTCCTGACCACGCCCGCGCTCGCCTGGGCGCTGAGGGTGCCGTCGGCCTGGACGGGCAGCAGGTCCGTCCGGTAGTCGCCGCCCTTGGCGAGGTCGGAGAGCCCGGCGAGGAAGGAGCCGAGGTCCTTGTCGGTCAGGGACGGGTCCAGGATCTGCGCCAGCGTCTGGATCGTGGTCGTCGCGGCCTGCGGGTCGGAGGACATCTTGCGCAGTACGCCCTGCAGGACCTGCCCGAACCGCTCCAGCTGAGCGTTCTGCGCCTCGCCGGGGGCGCGGTAGGTGGCGTAGGCGACGGCCATCCTGCCGCTGAGGGTCTGGTCCTGGCCCTTGTTGACCAGGGGGGCCGCGCCCTTCTTCTTGGCGCCGGGGTCGGGCACGTCCGTGTTGGTGTCGACGTCGATGTTGCCGATGAGGTCGACCAGGTTCTGGAGGTAGGGCGTGTCCAGGCGCCAGGTGCCCTCGATGTCGGTGCCGAGGACCGTGTCGAGCGCGTCGCGGGTGCCGTCGGAGCCGTCGTCCTCGACCGACTTGGCGAGCGTCGTCGGGGTGCCGTCGTCGCTGGTGAGGGCCAGGGAGTTGGGCAGCAGGACGGTGGTGCCCCGCTTGGTGGTGGTGTTGTCGACGAGGAGGGCCGTGGCGGTGCCGCCCTTGATGTCGTGCAGGTGGACGACGATCACGTCGCGCTTCTGGGCGCCCGCGGCCGTCGCGGTGCCCGTCGTGGAGTCGTCGGAGGACAGGCCGGGCAGCTTCCCCGCGTACCAGAGGTAACCGACGCCGCCGACCGCGACGAGCGCGAGGACGACGACCAGGGCGACGATCCGGCTGCGGGCACGGCGCCGGGCCTCCTCGCGGCGCTCGGTGCGGTTCTCGGTGAACTTCAGCCAGTCGATGACGTCTTCGGAGTTGTCGTCGGGCTCCTCGACGAAGGCGAACTGTTCGGTGTGGTACTCCGGTTGGGGCCGGTCGCGGACTTCCTCGTCGTCGGCCGGGCCCGCCTGCTGCGGAATGTGGGCGGTCTGTTCGGCGACGCGGGGCTGCTGGGCCGTACCGGCCGCGGCCTGGCCATAGGGGTCGTGGGACGCGGTGCCGCCCTGGGTCTGCCCGGAGGCGTACGGGTCGTAGGAGCTGTAGGCGGGCTGCTGCTGCCCGGTGCCGTAGTCGTACGCGGGCGGGGGCTGCTGCCCGGCCGTGGCGTACGGGTCGTAGCCGTAGCCCTGCTGTTGCTGCTGGGCGTACGGGTCGTACGGCTGCTGCTGGGTCTGCTGTGCCTGGACCTGGCGGTAGACAGGCCGGCCGTACTCGTCGTAGCCGACGATTTCGTACTGGTCGCCCCCGTACCCCGGGTCGTATCGGTCGTTCACCGGTGCCCCTCTCGGCTCACTCGCCGCGGTACAGCTCGCGCTTGTCGATGTAGCGCACGACTCCGTCCGGCACCAGGTACCAGATGGGGTCGCCCTTGGCGACTCTCGCACGGCAGTCCGTGGAGGAGATGGCGAGGGCGGGGACCTCGACGAGGGAGACGCCGCCCTCCGGGAGCCCTGGGTCGTTCAGGTGGTGGCCCGGCCGCGTGACCCCGATGAAGTGCGCGAGGGAGATCAGTTCCTCGCTGTCCCGCCAGGTGAGGATCTGGGCGAGCGCGTCGGCGCCGGTGATGAAGAACAGGTCCGTGTCGGGGTTGAGCGCGCGCAGGTCGCGCAGGGTGTCCACGGTGTAGGTGGGGCCGCCGCGGTCGATGTCGATGCGGCTCACGGAGAACTGCGGGTTCTCGGCGGTCGCGATGACCGTCATCAGGTAGCGGTCCTCGGCAGGGGAGACCTTGCGGTGGGTCTTCTGCCACGGCTGGCCTGTCGGGACGAAGACCACCTCGTCGAGGTGGAACGCCGCGGCGACCTCGCTGGCCGCCACCAGGTGCCCGTGGTGGATCGGGTCGAAGGTGCCGCCCATGACGCCGAGGCGGCGCTTGCCCGGCTGGGGCCGGCCGGTTCCGGGGCCGTCGATCTGGCGGTGCGCCGGGGCGGCACGGCGGGGCTCCGAAGGTCGCTCGGTGCCGCTCGCCGTGTCCTGTGCCGGGTCGCGCGGCGTCTCGTTCGCCGGACCGGTAGGCATGTCCTGCTCTCCCATGCGTGCAGACCCTACCGGCCCTGCCTGAGGGCTACGGCCGCCCCCGTGGTCCCCGTGCCCCCCGCACGGGGTGCCCTGCCGGGCTCAGCGGTCGCGGTTGAAGCGGGTGGTGATCCACAGCATCAGCAGCAGGATGAAGAGGGCGGCGCCACCGGTGAGGAAGGGGCTGAGGCTCTCGTGGTTTCCGCCGTGCTCCTCGCCCTCGGCGGCGAGGGTGACCAACTGGGCAGCGGTGCTGTGGAAGCTCATCTTCGGCAGGACCTATCGGTGTGGGCGGGTTAAAGACGTCGGCTCATCGTAAGCGGGCGCCCCGACCGCGATCACCCCGACTCCGCCTGTTTGTGACACGGAGGCGGTGGGTGCTCCCGCCCGGCCCGGTCCCAGGGCCCGGCGGGGGAACCTTCCCGGCGACTCAGTCGTCCTTCCGTCTGTAGCCACGCAGCAGGAACCACGCGGTCAGCACACAGCCCAGGATCATCACGAGCAGGACGTACCGCAGCATCCCCGGCCCCCCTTGCCGGTCGGCGGCGGTCGCGGCCTCGGCGAGCCAGGCGGCTGCGGGGTGGTGCTCCATGGCGGTGTTCTCCTTCGCTGTACTGCCCGACCACCGTAACTCCGCCTAGGCTGGGCTCTGCCTCAGGGAAGCAAAAGGCCGCACAAGGGGCCGTAAAGGTCACACAGACGCACATGGGGGAAGACATGTCCGACGGCCACGAGCACAACGGGCACGAGAACGTGCCGAGCAGGCAGCGCAGGCGCTTCCCCGGAATCTCCTCGCGTACGTACGAGCATCCGGCCGACCGCTCCGCCCTCGTGGCGCTGCGCAAGCTGAGCGGTTTCGACACGGTGTTCAAGGCGCTCAGCGGCCTGCTTCCCGAGCGCAGTCTCCGGCTGCTGTTCCTGTCCGACTCGGTGCGGGTGTCGGACCAGCAGTTCTCTCATCTGAACGTGATGCTGCGGGACGCCTGCTACATCCTGGACCTGGAGAAGGTCCCGCCGATGTACGTGAGCCAGGACCCGCAGCCGAACGCGATGTGCATCGGCCTGGACGAGCCGATCATCGTGGTCACGACAGGGCTCGTCGAGCTGCTCGACGAGGAGGAGATGCGGGCGGTCGTCGGGCACGAGGTGGGGCACGCGCTGTCCGGGCACTCGGTCTACCGGACCATCCTGCTTTTCCTGACGAGCCTCGCCGTCCGGGTCGCCTGGATCCCCCTGGGCAACCTCGCGATCATGGCGATCGTGACCGGGCTGCGCGAGTGGTTCCGCAAGTCGGAGCTGTCGGCGGACCGGGCGGGGCTGCTGGTCGGGCAGGACCTGCAGGCGTCCATGCGCGGTCTGATGAAGATCGCGGGCGGCAACCACCTGCACGAGATGAACGTGGACGCGTTCCTCGCCCAGGCCGAGGAGTACGAGGCCGGGGGCGACCTGCGCGACTCGGTGCTGAAGATCCTGAACGTGCTGCCGCGCTCCCACCCCTTCACCACCGTGCGGGCGGCCGAGCTGAAGAAGTGGGCCGAGTCGCGGGACTACCAGCGGATCATGGACGGGCACTACCCGCGGCGCGACGAGGACAAGGACACCTCGGTCCGGGACTCCTGGCGCGAGTCGGCGAACCACTACACGACCCATGTGAAGAGCTCCAAGGACCCGCTGATGAAGCTGGTCACCGACCTCGCCGGTGGCGCCGGCGACCTGGGCGACCGCGTCCGGCGCGGCTTCGGCGGCTTCGCGAACCCGGCCCAGAAGCCGCCCCGGGGGCCTGAGACGCCGCGCCCGTCGGACTCTCCGGGAGACGACCGGCCGCCGCGCGACGACAGCTGAGGAGCGCCGGACGACAGCTGAGGAGTGCCGGGAGGGCCACAGCGGTCTGGAGAGCCCGGCTCCCAGACGCCCCGGCTCTCACGCGGCCCGGCTCACACCTTCGGCTGCGCGCTCTTCGCCAAGGAGCCGCACAGGGCCGTGGCGCTGCCCGTGGCGTAGGGGTCCGTGCCGGCGGGGCCGCCTTCCTTGGCCGTCTGGCCGGCCAGGAGGGGACGCAGGTGGTTCGTGGAGTCCTCGGCGCAGGAGAGCGGGCCGGCCTGGACGTAGGAGACGACGAGCTGGGCCTGGCGCAGGCGCAGGTCGTCGCGGTCGAAGCGGAAGTGCAGCTCGCGCCGGACGGTGAACAGGGACACCTCGGCCTTGTCACCGGCCCCGGCCGGCCGCAGCGCGTACACGAACGTGTGGTCGGCGGTGACCTCAAGTGTCGACGAGTCGGCCTCGGCGGCCTGGAGCGTGCCCTGGACCCGCACCTTGCGGTCGGCCAGCTCGGCGCGGGAGGGGTCGAAGCGGACGAGCCAGCCGGTGGGCGCGTGGCGTCCGTCCGCGGTGGGGCGGGCGAAGCTCTGGTCGAACTGGCCCAGCTGGTCGGGGGCCAGCAGGACGCGGACGGCCCGGACCTCACGGCCCATGAGCACGTCCGGGTCGAGGGCGGAGCGGACGATGTAGTCCTTGGCGGTGGTCAGGGCGCTGACGACCTGGCTGTCCGAGAAATGCGCGGTGCGCCGCGAGGCGGGCAGCGGCACGCCCTCCGCGCCGGTCTTGAACTGCGCGGCGGGGCTGTGCTCGTACAGGTACGCCGTGTCGGCCGTGCCTGGCACCTTGCCCTCGGGGGCGAGCGGGATGACGGTCATCCTCAGGGGTTCGGCGGACTCCTGGGCGGTGGGGGTCTGGTAGGGGTGCCGTACACCCATGTAGATCGCGGTGCCGAAGGCGATGGCGATCAGCAGGACCAGGACCAACGCCTGCCGGGACAGGCCCCGGCGCGCCAGAGGCGGGGCGCGGCGCACGGCGGGCGCGTGGTCGCCGATGCGCTCCTGGGCGGAGTACTCCTGGAGGCGGGCAGCCCGGACGAACGACTCGTCGAAGACGACGGATCGGTACTCGTCCTCTCCACCTCCGGGAGCGCCCTCGGGTGTCCCCTCAGGTGGGTCTCCAGGCCCGCCCATATCTTCAGGGTAGGTCGCCGGAAGCTCGGGTAAACGCCCCGCTGCACCACAAGTTCTGACAGGTCCTCACCAGGACGGGCGGGTTCCGGTCAGGGGTTGCGCGGGATCACCGAGACCGCCGGCTGGGAGTAGTCCGCGGAAGCGGAGGGAGCCGCCCCGCTGCCCTGTTCCAGCCCGGTCGAGGTGGGCGTCGGCACAGGGTCCTGCCGGTTGGAGGACGCGCCCCGGTAGACCGCCGTGAAGGCCAGCGCGACCATGCCGATGCCCATCACGAGGGCGAGCAGCCAGGCGACGGGGCGGTGCCAGCGGACCTGTTTGGAGTACGGCCCCGTGCCGCCGTAGCGGTCCTCGAGGATGTCGGAGTCGTCCAGCTCGTCCAGCTCGGGATCATGGCCGAAATCGCCGTGCCCGTCCGGGCCGTACCCGTCGTCGTACCGCTCGCCTCTGGAGTGCGCGCGGCGCGCCTCCGCCTCGGCTCTCGCCTTGGCGGCGGCCAGGAGGCGCTCCACGGCGGTCGGCTCGTGCACCACGGCCGCGCGTACGAAGGCCTCGTCGAAGACCACGGAGGCGAACTCTTCGTCCGACACCCCGCGGTCATGGTCGTCGTCGGGCTCCCGGCCGTCAGGAAACGGCGTGCCCCCCACGTCCTCCGGCACGGTTCCAGAGTAGACCTGGGGGGTCATTTTGGGCAGACGGTATGGAAATTCATCCGCCGGTTGAGACGGCGTTCACGGGGTGCCGCACGGCGCACGCCCGGCCGGGTCCGCCCCTGCCGCACACGCATGCGCCGCTTCGCATACCCCCTGGCAGGCGGCTCAGCGCCGCACGTGCCCGTCCCCGGTGACGATGTACTTGGTGCTGGTCAGCTCCGGCAGCCCCATCGGGCCGCGGGCGTGCAGCTTCTGCGTGGAGATGCCGATCTCCGCGCCGAAGCCGAACTGGCCGCCGTCGGTGAAGCGGGTGGAGGCGTTGACGGCGACCGTGGTCGAGTCGACCAGCTGGGTGAAGCGGCGGGCGGCCTGCTGGGAGGTCGTGACGATGGCCTCGGTGTGGCCGGAAGTCCACAGCCGGATGTGCTCGACGGCCTTGTCGAGCGAGTCCACCACGGCTGCGGCGATGTCGTACGAGAGGTACTCCGTCTCCCAGTCCTCGGCGGTCGCGTCGACGACGGTGGCCTTGGAGTTCTTGGCGTAGGCCTGCACGCGCTCGTCGGCGTGCACGGTGACCCCGGCCTCCGCGAGGGCGTCCAGGGCACGGGGCAGGAACTCGGCGGCGATGTCCTGGTGGACCAGCAGGGTCTCGGCGGCGTTGCAGACGCCGACGCGCTGGGCCTTGGAGTTGATCAGGATCTCGACGGCCATGTCGAGGTCGGCCTGGGCGTCGACGTAGACGTGGCAGTTGCCCGTGCCGGTCTCGATGACCGGGACGACGGACTCCTGGACGACCGTGTTGATCAGGGAGGCGCCGCCCCGCGGGATGAGCACGTCGACCAGGCCGCGGGCGCGCATCAGCTCGCGGACGCTGTCGCGGCTCTCGCCGGGCACGAGCTGGATGGCGTCGGCGGGCAGCCCGGCCCCGCCCACGGCGTCGCGCAGGACGCGCACGAGGGCGGTGTTCGACTGGTACGCCGAGGAGGAGCCGCGCAGCAGGACCGCGTTGCCGGACTTCAGACAGAGGGCGGCGGCGTCGACGGTGACGTTCGGCCGGCCCTCGTAGATGATCCCGACGACGCCGAGCGGCACGCGGACCTGGCGCAGGTCGATGCCGTTGGGCAGTGTGGAGCCGCGCACCACCTCGCCGACCGGGTCGGGCAGCGCGGCGACGTCGCGCACGTCCGCGGCGATGGCGCGGACCCGCTCGGGGGTGAGCGTGAGCCGGTCGATCATGCCCTCGCTGGTGCCGGCCTCGCGGGCCTTGGCGACGTCCTGGGCGTTGGCCTCGACGATCTCGCTCGTACGGACCTCCAGCGCATCGGCGATGGCAAGCAGCGCGTCGTCCTTGTCGGCCCGCGGCAGCGGCGCGAGGCTCGCGGCGGCGGCCTTGGCACGGTAGGCGGCCTCGGTGACCGGGGACATGGAGTCGTACGGCGAAAGCGTGGTCATGAGGGAAGCGTAGTGCGCCGGGCGAGACCGTTCACCGCTCGTTCCACACCCCGAGACGCTTCCCGAGACAGTCCCGGGACATCCGCCGGACCGGATCAAAAGGGATGGACTCCGACCGGCGACGCCGGCGGCAGCCCGTATCCCTCGGCGATGCGCTGGTGGTAGGTCGCGCGGTCGATGACCTCCAGGCCGACGATCTCCCAGGGCGGCAGCCCCGCGGTCTGCCGGTGCTCGCCCCACAGGCGCAGGGCGACGGCGGCCGCGTCGTGCAGGTCGCGGGCCTCCTCCCAGTAGCGGATCTCCGCGTGGTCGACGGCGTACCGGCTGGTCAGGAGGAAGGGGTGATCATGGGCGAGCTGTTCCAGGGCGCGCCGCACCTCGGGGAGGGGGGCCTCCTTGCCGGAGACGCTGAGGGTGACGTGCCACAGGCGCGGGGTGTCCGCGGGTTCCTCGCCCTCGAACCGGTCCCCGGCCGCCACGCTCGTCAGGGCCCGCTCCTCGCCGGCCGCGCGGGAGCCGGCACCACCACGGGACGCCGTGGCCCCAGGGCGCACTCGTCTCACGACGGCCTCCTTTGCACAGTGGCACTGCTGCGGAATATGTCCCCGGGACAAAGTTGAGCAGGCCGCAGGAGATCGCGGGGCGGTTTTGCGGAACGTCCACCACCGGGGGCGGACGTTTCGGCGCATTACGGGTGCAGGAGCACCAGGTCGTCCCTGTGTACGACCTCGCGTTCGTACGCGGGTCCGAGTTCGCGAGCCAGTTCGCGGGTGGAGCGGCCGAGCAGCCGGGGGATCTCCTTGGCGTCGAAGCTGACGAGCCCGCGGGCCACGGCCCGGCCCGTGCCGTCCCGCAGCTCGACCGGGTCGCCGGCGCTGAACTCGCCCTCGACGGCGGCGATCCCGGCCGGCAGCAGCGACTTGCGGCGCTCCACGACGGCCTCGACGGCACCGTCGTCCAGGGTGAGGGCGCCCTGCGGGGTGGAGGCGTGCTGGAGCCACAGCAGCCGGTCGGCGGAGCGCTTGCCGGTGGGGTGGAAGTAGGTGCCGGTGTCCTGGCCGGTCAGGGCGTCGGCCGCGTGGATGGCGCTGGTCAGGACGACGGGGACGCCGGCCGCGGCCGCGATCCGGGCGGCCTCGACCTTGGTGACCATGCCACCGGTGCCGACGCCGGCCTTGCCCACGCTGCCGATCTGGACGCCCGCGAGGTCGGACGGATCGCGCACCTCGGCGATGCGGGAGGTGCCGGGCTTGCCGGGGTCGCCGTCGTAGACGCCGTCCACGTCGGACAGCAGTACCAGCAGGTCGGCGTGGACGAGGTGGGCGACGAGGGCGGCGAGACGGTCGTTGTCGCCGAAGCGGATCTCGTCCGTGGCGACGGTGTCGTTCTCGTTGACGATCGGGAAGGCGCCCATCGCGAGCAGCTTGTCGAGGGTGCGGGAGGCGTTGCGGTGGTGGGCGCGGCGGCTCATGTCGTCGGAGGTCAGGAGCACCTGGCCGACGCGGACGCCGTAGCGGGCGAAGGAGGCGGTGTAACGGGCGACCAGCAGGCCCTGGCCGACGCTGGCGGCGGCCTGCTGCCGGGCGAGGTCCTTGGGGCGGCGGCGCAGGCCCAGCGGGGCGAGACCGGCGGCGATGGCGCCGGAGGAGACCAGGACGATCTCGCGTTCCCCGCCGCTGCGGACCTTGGCGAGCACGTCGACGAGCGCGTCCACTCGATCCGCGTCCAGGCCGCCCGACGCGGTCGTCAGCGAGGAGGACCCGACCTTGACGACGATCCTGCGGGCCTCGCCCACGGCCTGCCTTACCCCTGCCACGTCGCCGTCCGTCCCCTCGCGTCGATTCGGTCGCTCACCGAGAAATCTACGGGACGTCCGGCCAGGACACGGCGCGGGTCCACGCTACGGACGGTACGGCGAGCGTCACGGCTCGACGGCCGCGCTCCCGCGGGCGCGGACACGGGATGTGACGATGCCGTCCCGGGCACGGGCTCCGTGCCGTTGCCGGACACGGACTCGGCAGTGTTCCCCGGACACAGGCTCGCCTGCCGTCCCGGACACGCACTGTGCGGCGCCCCCGGACACACACGGTGCAGCCGACCGCGCAGGTCCCCACCGGGCAACCCGCGGACACCGCGCACGTCCCAGAACTCGCCCGCCGCGCACCCGCGCACGCCATCCCCGACACGCGCGTGTCGTCCGGAGGTCGCCGCGCGTTAACCCGGGCGGCCGACCTGCGCCGACCCGACGCTCCTGGAGTGACCGCAGTGCCCCTACCTCTCCCCCGCCCACCGGCCCTGCTGAAGGGGCTGGTCGCCATCGTCCTGGCCGCCGCGTTCGCCGCTCAGGCGGTCGCGGCGCTACTGCCCCACGTACCGCTGCTGCTCGCCGCGACCACCGTCTCCCTGGCCACCGAGGGTGCCCTGTTCCGGTGGCAGCGCGAGGTGCTGTCGCTGTTCGCCAAGTCGCACGCGGACATCACCGTGCGGCACGTCCTGCGGGACCTGCTGCTGGTCGTGGGTCTGCTGCGGCTCGGCGAGCAGGACCGGGAGACGGTGTACGCCCCGCTGGTGGCCGGACTGCTCGCCTTCTACGTGCTGCACTGCGCGGTCCAGGCCGTCTCCGTGCTGGTGCGCCGGACCCGCACGCTGCCGGTGGTGACCCGGAACATCGACGCCTCGGCGCTGCGGCTGTCCAAGGCCCCGTCCGTGCTGCTGCGCCGCCCCGGCCACCGGCTGCTGGTGTTCGGCCTGCCCGCGACGGCCGGGCTGCTGGCCGCCGCGCCGGGCGACGAGCCGGTGTACGCGGCCGCGGGCATCACGCTCTCCCTCGCGCTCGCGCTGACCGGCCTCGGCGCACAACTCTTCCGGCTGCTGCCGGGACGCCGCCCGGCCGGCGAACAGGAGGTGCTCGACTGGTTCGACGCGTGGCTGGCCGAGTACCGGCCGACCGTGGGCCTGTACTTCTCCGGCGGTGCCTCCTCGGCCTACCAGGCCAACATGTGGCTGGAGCCGCTCGCCCAGGCCGACGGGAAGCCGGTCATCGTGCTGCGCGAGCGGTTCATGGTGCAGAAGATCGCGGCGACGGACATCCCGATCGTGTGCCTGCCGAAGGTGTCCACGCTGATGCGGCTGGAACACTCCACGCTCCAGGTCCTCATCCACCCGTCGAACTCCGGCAAGACCTCCCAGGTGCTGCGCATCCCCACGATCAGGCACACCTTCGTCAACCACGGCGAGAGTGACAAGCTGTCCTCCTGCAACCCGTACGCGAAGGCGTACGACGAGGTGTGGGTGGCCGGGCCCGCCGCGCGCGAGCGGTACGCGCTGGCCGAGGTGGGCGTCGAGGACAAGGACGTGGTGGAGACGGGCCGTCCGCAGCTGGACGCCGTGCGGCCGTACGCGGGCCCGTCGACGGAGACCTTCACGACCGTCCTGTACGCGCCGACCTGGGAGGGCTGGGACGGCAACCCCGGCAACACGTCGGTGATCGCGGCCGGTGAGAACCTGGTGCGGGCGCTGCTCGCGGACCCGGGCGTGCGGCTGCTGTACAAGCCGCATCCGCTGACGGGGTCGGTGGACCCGCGCGCGGGCGCGGCCGATCTGCGCATCCGGGAGCTGATCCGGGCGGCCAACCGGGAGCGGACGGGAGCGCGTCGCCCCACGACCGGCGCCGAACTGGCCCGGCTCGCCGAGGAGCTGGACCGGCTCACCACGGCCCGCTTCCGGGCCGGGGCGGACACGGTGGAACGGATGCGTGTGCAGTCGGCGCCGGAGCCGGGCCGGGCCGAGGCGGTGGCACGGGTGACGGCGGCCTGGGAGGAGGCGTACTGGGCCTCGCTGCCGGAGGGCGAGCACCAGATCATCACGGACGCCCGGCCCGCGCTGTACTCCTGCTTCAACGTGGCCGACCTGCTGATCAGTGACGTGTCGAGCGTGATCAGCGACTTCCTGGCGAGCGAGAAGCCGTACGCGGTGGCCAACACCAGCGCGCTGCCCGAGGAGGCCTTCCGCACGGCGTTCCCGACGGTGGCGGCGGCGACCGTGCTGACGCCGGACGCGGCCGGGGTGCCGAGTCTGCTGGAGACGGTCCGGCACCCGGAGAAGGACGACCTGGCCGAGGCACGCGCCGCGTTGAAGCTGCGCCTGCTGGGCCCGGCCGAACCACCGTCGCAGGAGCGCTTCAACGCGGCCGTACGGGCCCTGTGCGCGGAGGCCAGGGCCCACCGGGACCGGGTGGCGGAGCGCCTGACGGCGGAACTGCCCGGCCAGCGCACCAAGCCGGCGAGCGACGGGGCGGGCCTGCCGACGGCCGCACCGCACTAGCGGACAGCAGGACGAACCGACCGGCGAACCAGGCGCGGGGCCGTGGGCGATCGACCCACCGGCCCCGCGCCCGCGTTCACGCCGCCGACCGCGCCTCACGCGATGTCAGCACCCGCCGCGCCTTGCGTACCGCCCGGCGCACGAACGTGTCGACGCCGCCCTCGCGGTAGCCCGGGAAGGCGCGGGCCTCGCGCGGCTCGGCGAGGTACACCGAGTCGGGGATGCCCGCGGCGCGGTCGCGGAAGTGCGGATAGGCCAGGTAGACGCGGCGGCCCTTCTTCTCCAGGAGCGCCGCCGCCTGCTTCTTGGCCTTGACGAACTTCACGACGTCCAGCAGCAGTTCGGGACGCTGCTCGGCGACCAGGTGCAGCCGCAGCCGCTCGTGGACCTTGAGGCGCTGGGCGACGCCCTCGGTCCAGTACGCGTCCATCAGCGGCTTGGCCAGCTCGAACTTGTGCCGGCGTATCTCCTCGCTGTCCGTCAGGTACTTGGGCCCGAACTGCGGCAGCAGCGTGACGAGGAAGGGCCGGACCATCAGCTGGTCGCGCCGGCCGCCCGCGGGGACGAGTTCGGCGATCAGGTTCATCAGCGCCCGCGCGGAGTCGAAGCGCAGCGTGTAACTGCCGCTCTTCGTCACGTGCTTGCCGTCGTCACGGCCGACCAGGTAGTAGCAGGTGTGGTCGGCGACCACGGAGACGCCGTCCGCCCGCAGGTACGCCTCCATCGTGAACAGCGCGTCCTCACCGGTGAACAGCGACTCGTCGAACCGCATGCCGTGCCGGTCGAGCAGCGCGCGGCGGAACAGTTTCTGCGCGCTGAGCGTGAACTTGATGTTGGACGAGAAGACGTCCGTGCGCTCCACCGTCTTGCCCCACATGGACTTCGGTGCCGAGCGGTTGACGCCCTCGACCTTGCCGAGGACGACGTCCGTGCCGGCTCGGTCGGCCATGTCGACCATCCGTTCCAGGGCCTCGGGGCCCAGCCGGTCGTCGGCGTCGAGGAAGAAGACGTAACGCCCGGTCGCCTTGCCCAGACCGACGTTGCGCGGGCCGCTCGGGCCGCCGGAGTTCTCCTGCCGGATCACCAGGACGTGCATGGGAGCGCGCTCGGCGAACTCCTCCAGGTACTCTCCCGTGCCGTCCGTCGATCCGTCGTCCACCGCGATGACCTCGATGCGCTCCGGATCGATGGTCTGCGCCTCGACGGACGAGAGGCACTCGATCAGGTACGGCATCGCTTCGTACGCACCGATGATCACACTCACATCAGGCTGCGCCACGGACACGTTTCCCCCTAGTCAATGGGATATTCCCCCCGTATCTCCTCATTCGCTACTTGGTAGACGAGTGATCGAGGCAAGCGGTTGCCTCGATCACCTGTATCAGTGAGTCACGTCACATGGTGAACCGACAGGAAGCGGGAACGAGAAAGAGTTCGGCCCCCGAGGAATGTTCCTCGGGGGCCGAACTCCGAAGCGGGCGGCGGCGGTTCAGCCCGTGCCGACACCGTCCGTGTCACCGGCGGAGGACACCCGCTGCCCGGGCACGGCGTTCGCCAGTTCCGTCTCGGCGGTGACGGCCGCGATCCGTGACTCCTGGCCGACGTTGCGCGTCTCGGCCTTGAGCGCGAGGTTCGCGACGGCGGTGTTGAACTGGTCGATGGAGGCCGGCTCGTCCGGGCCCAGCAGGTACTGCTTGAGCTCCTTGCGGTCCCCGGCCAGCGGATCGGCGGCCGGGTCGCGCACCGCGGCGAGCAGCTCGCCCAGCTCGTCCGCGCTGTTGGACAGGATCACCGCGGCACGCACCGCCGTGTTGTTCCGCTTGAACTCCTCGGCACCCAGCTCCGCGGAGTCCGTGACCGCGTACGGCTTGCCGCTCGCGATGAAGTCGGAGACCACGCTGGAGATGTCGGAGACCATCGCGTCGGAGACGTTGAAGCAGTCGTACAGCCGCGGCATGGCGCCGGTGATGACGCGGTGCTCCCAGGTGGGGAAGGAGCGCCAGTAGGCGTCGTTCCACTCGGTGCGCAGCCGGGCGACCTCTTCGTGCCGGGCGACGTCGGCCTGCCCGTCACGGGTGGCCTCGGCCTCGTCGCGGCCCTTGTCGCCACCGGCGCCGACCAGCTGGGCGATCCGGGCCTCGATCCGGGCCAGCTCGGTCTTGGCCCGCGCCTGGGCGGCGCTGTCGGTGACGAAGCGCGCGTCGGCGGCGCGCTCGGCGGCGGCCTTCTGGACCAGGGCCGTGATGCGCTGGTGGGCGGCCTTGGCCTCCTTGCTGCGCGTGCCGGTGAAGGGGTGCGGCTTGTACAGGACACGCACCGGCGGGTCGGCCGTGATCAGCCTGCGCACGATGTTCTCGCCGGCCAGCAGGATCGAGGTGTTGCCGGGGTTGTCGTCCCAGCCCTCCCAGGTGGGGGCGTACAGGACCGTCGGGCAGTGTCCATCAGCGGCTCCGCCGCGGGGACCCTCGGGCACGCCCTGCCAGGTCTGGATCGGGGCGAGCTGCGGGCGGCCGACCTCGACGATGTCGTCGTCGCGGACACCGACGTCGGCGATGGCGTAGCGGTCGCGGCCCGCGCGGCCGGCCGTCCACACCTCGTCGTAGACCTTGCTGAACGGGTTGACGCTGGCGAGCTTGTCGCTGTCGCCGTGACCGATGAAGACGTGCTTCATGGTGGGCACGCGCAGCAGGTGGATGTTCTTGCCGACGTTCGCCGCGTAGAGCGCGACCCGCACCGTGGACAGGTCCATGTTCATCAGGTGCACCCCTCCGGGCACGCAGATGACGGGGACCGTGGTCGGCGCCAGGTTGTTCAGGATGGCCCGCTCACGCAGGATGATCAGCGGCCTGGAGTCCAGCTTCTCCATGGTGTCCAGCCACATGTTGACCTGGTACGCGGAGTCCTTCGAACCGGAGAAGTACAGGACCGTCTCCGGCTTGTACTCGCGCAGCCAGTCGTCGACGGCGGCCAGCGCCTTCTCGGCGTTCGGCGGGGTCTTCCGGCCGCGCACGTACGGCATGAGCGCCAGGACGTACAGGCAGGCGACGGCCACCGTGATGGCGATGCCGACGAAGCCGACGAGGGCCGACTTCACCTGCGCGGCGAGCAGGATGCCGCCGACCGCGAAGAGGTCGAGGTGCAGCATCTTCTCGGCGGAGCGGTGGAGCAGCCGGCGCGGCGGGGCGTCCGGGATGCGGATGCGGGACTTCAGGTCCACGTTGCGGGTGGCGACCGGCATGCGGCGGCGGTTGCGGATCAGCTGGACCAGCGCGCCGTGCGGGGCCTGGAGACCGTAGAAGGCGATGAAGCAGGCGATGGCCCCGTAGTAGATCAGGTTGTCCGCGAGGGACAGCCGGGCCAGCAGCAGGACGAGCAGCAGCTCCCGGATCAGGAAGCGGATCGACAGGCCGGCCCGGACCTTGCCGAGGCGGTTGATCAGGTAGCTGCCCTTGCGGTGCAGATAGTGGTCCGCCAGGTACGTCACGGCGGCCGCTGCCGCGAAGGCGGGAACGCTCGGGACGAGCGCGGCCAGCATGAGGGCGGGGAAGCCCGCCACCATGAGGACCGCCGCGGCCAGCTCGGCCGCGCTGCCCACCCGGGCGACGCGAATAGCGGTGGATATCACGGAGAAACCTGCTCTTGGGAGGGGTGTGCCGGTCTTGTTTCGAGAATGCGGCTGGTCTGTGAATATTCGCGGGGCTGGATGATTCAGGCCCCTGCGAACTCTCCTGTTGACGAACCCCGTTAACAGGAGGGCGCAGAGGCCTGAATTACTGAAGTCTATTTGGCGTCAATTATTACACGCCGTCCTGCCGGTCCAGCACCGAGGCAAGGGCCTGCTCGAAGCCGGAGGCGCGGGCCGCGCCGGCGGTCGGGTCCTGCTGGCGGACGTCGATGACGTGGCCGGTCATCTCGGACAGCAGCACGTCGAGCGAGGTGCGCGCCACGGCCTCGGAGGACAGCAGCGAGCCGGCCGGCTCCTGACCGAAAGCCTTGGTGCGCATCGGGGTGGCGGTGCGCTCGGGGTTGATGCAGTTGACGCGGACGCCGTCGCCGGCCCACTCGTCGGACAGGGCCTGGGTGAGGTTCACCATCGCGGCCTTGGTCGAGGAGTAGAGGCTGTACTCGGCGCGGCCGCGGGTGTAGCTGCTGGAGGTGTACAGCAGCAGCTGGCCCTTGGTCTCGGACAGGTACTTGTACGACGAACGGGCGATCTGCACCGGAGCCAGGTAGTTGACCTTCAGCGCCTCCTCGATGGTGGCGTTGTCGGTCTCGGCGAGCTTGCCGATGCGCAGCACGCCCGCGGTGTTCACCACGTAGTCGATGCGGCCGGTCTCGGCGTACGCCTTGGACAGCGCGTCGTCGACCTCCTCCGGGTTCTCCACGTGGGTGCCGGTGGTGGAGCGGCCCAGCGCGTAGACCGTGGCGCCGTAGGACTCGGCGAGTTCGGCGATGTCCTTGCCGATGCCGTAGGAGCCGCCGAAGACGACGACCGTCTTGCCGGTCAGCAGCTCGCGGTAGGCCTCCTCGGAGACCTGCTCGGGCGTGGCCGTGGAGGCGAGCTGGAAGAGCTTGTCGGCGATGAAGACGTCGACGGGCTGGGTGACCTTCATGTTGTACTCGTCACCCGCGACGACGTGGATCGGCACGTCCGGCAGGTACTTGAGCACGACGGAGCAGTCGTCGGTGGCCTGGAAGTTGGGGTCGCCGGCGGCGACCTCGTAGGCCCGCTTGATCGTGGACAGCTTGAAGGCCTGCGGCGTCTGGCCGCGGCGCAGCCGGGAGCGGTCCGGGATCTCGGTGATGAACTCGCCGTCCTCGCCGTGCGTGCGCGTGACGATGATGGTGTCGGCGGAGGGGATGGCCACGTCGACGGCCTGGTAGCGCTCCAGCGCGGTGACACAGTCGTCGATGACGCGCTGCGACAGCAGGGGGCGCACGGCGTCGTGGAAGAGGACGTTGACGTCCTCGCCCTCGGCGAGGCCCTCACCCAGGGCGGAGATGGCGCGCTCGGTGGTCTCGTTCCGCGTGGAGCCGCCCTCGATGATCTTCGAGACCTTCTTGAATCCGGCCTTCGCGACAATCTTCTCGATATCGGGCACATAGCCCGGCGCCATCAGCACGATGATGTCGTCGATCGAGTCGGCGTTCTCGAAAGTGGTCAGCGTGTGCTCGATGACTGCCTTGCCGGCGATCTTCAGCAGCTGCTTGGGGATCGACAGACCCACGCGCTGACCGGTGCCACCGGCCAGGATCACTGCGGTGGTACGGGGCTTGGCTATGTGCTGGGACACAGGTGACCTACCTTGGGGCGACAGGGAACTTGGAAATGGTCCCACTTGTGGTTACCGCAGTGCAAGGTGAGCGACCTCTGCCGCATATGTGCGCGCAACCTGTCATTCACCTCCCACTCCTGGTGATTGGTGAGACGGTGCCGCGACCCCCCGGGAAAAGCGCTGTGAGTAACTCCACAGATGCTCAGCGACGTCGGAGCCGCGTGAGACGGCGGTGACCGAGGACCTTCGAGAGTTCCTTGGACGATGTCCGGTGCACGGTACGCGCTTTGACAGTGCCCCGCGTACCGGCCCCGCCGCTCGCCGCGGCGGCTCCACGGCCGTGGCGTGCGGATCTTCACGTCCCGGGACGTGGGGCTGCACGCCTTCTTCATGGACCCGGCCGCGAATACGGCTCCCCCGGCCGTTCATTGCCGCGGAATTCCTGGTCAAGATTCCGCAGCATTTCGGTCTCGGTGAGAGCAATACGCGGCAAGCCCGGGTCGGACTTCTCACACGGCTCCCCGGTCTCGTACGACGAAGAGCCCGGCACTCCGAGGAGTACCGGGCTCACGCACGCGTCAGGGGCCGGGTCAGACGACCTCGACGCCAGGCCGGCCCGCCTCGACCCGCAGCTTGGCCAGCGTGCTCGGCGTCGCCGACGGCTGCCGTACGGTGTCGACCACCCTCACCTGCGCGTCGATGCCGTCGCGGCGGACGTCGAAGAGGTGGTAGCCGCGGTGGGCGTCGAGCAGCTTCCAGTGCGGGTTGTCCGGGCGCCGCGGGTCCCACTCCCTGCGGAAGGCCGCCTGGTCCTGGTCGCCGTTGCTGGAGATGGAGGTGCCGACGAACTCGGCGCCGACGACCGCGGAGTCCGGGTCGGCGTAGTCCGCCTTGAGGTCGCTGATCATCGTCAGGTGCCGGTCGCCGGAGAGCACGACGGGGTTGCGGACCTGCTTGAACTCCTGGAGGAACCGGTTGCGTTCGGCCTGGTAGCCGTCCCAGGCGTCGTAGAACCAGAGCTTGCCCTCGCCGACCTTGAGGTCCGTCTCGGCCATCATGATCTGGGAGGCGATCAGGTTCCAGCGGGCCGGCGAGTCCTGCAGCCCGTTCAGCAGCCACTGCTTCTGCCGCGCGCCCAGCATGGTCAGTGACGGGTCCTGGGCACCAGCCTGGCTGGTGGCCTGGTCGCTGCGGTACTGGCGGGTGTCCAGCACGTTGAGCCGGGCCAGGCGGCCGAACTCCAGGCGGCGGTACATCCGGATGTGCGGGCCGTTGGGGACGGCGGTCGCCCGGACCGGCATGTGCTCGTAGAACGCCTGGTAGGCCGCGGTCAGCCGGGCCACGAACGCGTCGTGCGGCTGCTTGTCCGGGTCCTGCGGGATCTCACCGGCGAAGTCGTTGTCCACCTCGTGGTCGTCGAAGCTCACCACGAAGGGCGCGTTCGCGTGCATCGCCGCGAGGTCGGCGTCGGTGCGGTACTGGGCGTACCGGTTGCGGTACTGGGTGAGGCTGAACGGCTCCCCGGTCCCCTCATGGCGCCGTACGCCCGTCGCCGACGGCGTCGACTCGTAGATGTAGTCGCCGACGAACACCACGACGTCCGGGTCCTGGTCGAGCATGTCGGCGTACGGTGTGAAATAGCCGTGCTGCCAGTTCTGGCAGGAGGCCAGCGCCATGCGCAGGGAGCCACCGGAGCTGTAGGGGTGGGGCGCGGTGCGGGTGCGGCCGACGGGCGAGAGCTGCCCGCTGGTGCGAAAGCGGTACCAGTACGTGCGGTCCGGGCGCAGCCCCCGTACGTCCACGTGAACGCTGTGCCCGTACTCGGGCCGGGCCTGGGCGGTGCCGCGGCGGACGAGCTTTCTGAACCGGTGATCCTCCGCGAGCTGCCACTCCACCGGCACCACCCGGTCGGGCATTCCGCCGCCGTTCAGCGGGTCCGGGGCGAGCCGGGTCCACAGCACGATGCCGTCCGGCAGCGGGTCCCCGGAGGCGACGCCGAGGCTGAACAGGCCGTCGGGCAGCGGTGTCTCGGCCCCGTGGGCGGTGGCCGGAAGCCACAGCTGGGCGGAGGCCGCGGCACCGAGGACCGCGGCACCGGCGGTCAGAAAGCGGCGTCGGTCGGGGGATACTGCTCCGGTCATCGGCTGACTCCCTTACCTCGCTGGCCACTTGGACACTGGGAAGCTTCACGCTCGCGGGCGGTCCGCCCGCTGAACGTCGGGGTTCACGTACATGACAACTAAGCAGACAGACGAGGACCCGCCGCCAGCACGGGAACAAGCCTTTGCCGGGGCGGGTCTGACGAGTTATCAGTAAGCGAATCCGGTGCCGAGGCGGGCACCTGTGGCGGTCGTGCCGAGAAGGGTGTTGCCGAACGTGGTGGTGGCGTTCGGGCTCACGACGGTCGCCGGGCCGGACCTGAAGTACCACACGGACCCGGCGTTGCCGTTCTCCCCCGGCGCACCCGCGGCCAGGTCGGCCAGGCCGTCGTGGTTGGCGTCCGCGAGGTGGACGGCCCTGCCGAAGGCGTCGTTCTTCTCGGCGGAGCCCGGCACGTCGGGCGTGTTCTGCGTGACCACCTGGGCGCCGGTGCCGGTGAGTCCGCGCGCGGTGCCGCGCAGGACGACGACGGCTCCCGCGTCGGCCACACCGCCCAGGTTCTCACCGGGCAGCCCGGTCACCACGTCCGGGTGTCCGTCGCCGTTGACGTCGGCGATCTGGACGTCGGTCCCGAAGCCGTCGCCCGCCTCGGCGCTCCCGGGCACGCCGGGGCTGTCCTGGTTGAGGTGCTTGGCCTTCACCCCGTCGGGCCCGTCCGGGCCGCCCGGGATCCAGGTGACCCGGCCGCCCTTCGCGGCGGGGGTGTCGAGGTCGCTGTCGTACCCGTCGACGGCCCGGCCGACCACGATGTCGTCGTAGCCGTCCCGGTCGATGTCCCCGATGTCGAGGTTCTCGCCGCCCTTGAGCCGGTAGCCGTCGGCGCCCTGCACGGTGATGTACGGCGTGAGCCCCTGCCCGGTGCCCAGCCAGTACACGACCCGGCGGGCGTCGAACTCGTCGCCGTCGATCTGCGTGCCCGCCACGTCCGTGACGCCGTCGCCGTTGACGTCGCCGGTGGCCAGGTCGAGGTAGCGGCTGTCGAACTCGTCCGTCAGGAGCTGCTCGCCGTGGGCCGTGGAGCCGTCCCGGGCGAACGGGCCTTTCAGCACGCGCAGATTGATCTGGTTCTCCACGGTCACCAGGTCCTCGGCACCGTCGCCGTTGACGTCCCCGACGGTCAGGCGCCCCTGGCGGCCGAGCCAGTCGTAGGACTTCCCGGTGGCCAGGACCGCCCCACCGGACAGGCCCTTCGCACCGCCCCACAGGACCTCGACCAGCCCGGACTCCTCGCCGCCGTCGGCCGTGTCCTCGCCGCCCACGCCGACCACCAGGTCCGCGTACCCGTCGCGGTCGACGTCGGCGGTGGTGAGCGCGCTGCCGAACGCGTCGTCCGTCTCGGGGCTGCCGGGCACGCCGGCCGTACTCTGGCTGAACACCTGCCTCTTCGTCGTGTCCAGCCCGTTCTTCGAACCGTAGACCACGGCGGCGTATCCGGCGCCCTTCTTGCCGCCGACGGTCGCGGTCGGGGCGGCCACGGCGAGGTCGGCGTAGCCGTCGCCGTTGAAGTCGTCGTGGAGCTTCGCCGCGGTGGAGGGCGCGGCGGGGGCGGCGTGCGCGGCCACCGGGGCGATGACGGCCGCGGCGACCGCGATGGCCGCCGCCACGCCGGCCGATCGGCCGATCCTGCGCTTGCTCATGGACTGGGGCACGTGAACTCCGGTGATCCGCTGGGCTGTTGCCGTGCGGAGAGGAACAAGATCCTCTCCGCACCGCCCACTACGACTCACCGAGGAACGACTTGGTTGCCCTGAAGTCCGTCGCCTGTTTGCTCTTCGTTAACGCGGAACCGATCAGAACGGCTCGAAGTCGTCGAACTCCTGCTGCGCGTCGTCCCGCTCGGCCTGCCGGTCCCTGCGGCGCTGCGCGGCCGGCCGCGACTCGTCCAGCCGGTGGTCCTCACCGCGTCGGCCGAGCATCTCGGCCCCGGCCATGACGGACGGCTCCCAGTCGAAGACCACGGCGTTCTCCTCGGGACCGATGGCGACACCGTCGCCGCTCCGGGCACCGGCCTTCATCAGTTCCTCTTCGACCCCGAGCCGGTTGAGCCGGTCCGCGAGGTAGCCGACCGCCTCGTCGTTGTTGAAATCGGTCTGCCGCACCCAGCGCTCGGGCTTCTCCCCGCGCACCCGGAACAGCCCGTCGGCCTCGCGCGTCACCGTGAAGCCGGTGTCGTCGACGGCCTTCGGCCGGATCACGATCCGCGTGGCCTCTGCCTTCGGCTTCGCCGCCCGCGCCTGCCCCACGAACTCCGCGAGCGCGTACGACAGCTCCTTCAGCCCCGTGTGCGCCACGGCCGACACCTCGAACACGCGGTACCCGCGTGCCTCCAGGTCGGGCCGCACCATCTCGGCGAGGTCCTTGCCGTCCGGTACGTCGATCTTGTTCAGGACGACGACCCGCGGACGGTTGTCCAGCCCGCCGTACTGCCGCAGCTCCTCCTCGATGACGTCGAGGTCGGAGACCGGGTCGCGTTCCGACTCCAGCGTGGCGGTGTCCAGGACGTGCACGAGCACACTGCACCGCTCCACGTGCCGCAGGAACTCCAGGCCCAGGCCCTTGCCCTGACTGGCTCCCGGGATCAGCCCGGGCACGTCGGCGATCGTGTACACGGTCGAGCCGGCTGTGACGACACCGAGGTTCGGCACGAGCGTGGTGAACGGGTAGTCGGCGATCTTCGGCTTGGCGGCGCTCAGCACCGAGATCAGGGACGACTTGCCGGCGCTCGGATACCCGACGAGCGCCACGTCGGCGACCGTCTTCAGCTCCAGGACGACTTCCCGCACGTCGCCCGGCTCGCCGAGCAGCGCGAACCCGGGCGCCTTGCGCCGCGCGGACGCCAGCGCCGCGTTGCCGAGCCCGCCCCGGCCGCCCTGCGCGGCGACGAACGACGTGCCGTGCCCGACCAGGTCGGCGAGGACGTTGCCCGCCTTGTCGAGCACCACCGTGCCGTCCGGCACCGGCAGGACGAGGTCCTGCCCGTCCTTGCCGGAGCGGTTGCCGCCCTCACCGGGCCTGCCGTTGGTGGCCTTGCGGTGCGGGGAGTGGTGGTAGTCGAGGAGCGTGGTGACGGACTGGTCGACGGTGAGGATCACGTCCCCGCCGCGCCCGCCGTTGCCGCCGTCGGGTCCGCCGAGCGGCTTGAACTTCTCACGGTGAACGGAGGCACAGCCGTGACCTCCGTTACCCGCGGCGACATGCAGCTCGACGCGGTCCACGAAGGTGGTCATGGTGTGTGCCTCCAGTGATGTACGGCCGTTGTGTGCGGGTTGTACGGGGTTGTTCTCTGCGTAACACGCGAAAGGCGGACCCGCTTCCCGTGAGGGAAGTGAGGTCCGCCTCGCGAAAGCTTCCGGTCAGGCGACCGGAACGATGTTCACGACCTTGCGGCCACGGTGGGTGCCGAACTGCACCGAACCGGCCTGCAGCGCGAACAGCGTGTCGTCGCCGCCACGGCCGACGCCGGCGCCCGGGTGGAAGTGGGTGCCGCGCTGACGGACCAGGATCTCACCCGCGTTGACGACCTGACCGCCGAAGCGCTTCACGCCGAGGCGCTGAGCGTTGGAGTCACGACCGTTACGGGTGGACGATGCGCCCTTCTTGTGTGCCATCTCTCCTCAGTCCCTTACTTCGCAGCCGCGGGGATCTCAGTGACCTTGATCGCCGTGTACTGCTGGCGGTGGCCCTGACGACGGCGGTAACCGGTCTTGTTCTTGTAGCGCAGAATGTCGATCTTCTGGCCCTTGTGGTGGTCCACGACCTCGGCCTGGACCTTGATGCCGGCCAGCACCCACGGGTCGCTGGTCACGGCGTCGCCGTCGACAACGAGCAGGGTCGAGAGCTCGACCGTGTCGCCAACCTTGGCAGTGGAAATCTTGTCAACCTCAACGATGTCACCGACAGCAACCTTGTGCTGGCGGCCACCGCTGCGCACGATGGCGTACACGCGGACTCACTCTCTCGCTCGGGAAACGGCACCCCCGCAGGCCAGCCGCCCGACACAGCGAGCGGCCTCTCCTGGGCGCCCGGCGCCCGGAGGATGAGGTTTACGGGGATGTGACGCGTCATTCGACACGCCGACGGTCAAGGTTACGGGGCTGCGGCCGAGGGGGTCAAACCGAGCCGGGCCCGCCGCCTGTGCGACCGGTCACGCCGGTCGCGTCCGCCGGGGCGTGCGCGCGTGTCGCGCACGCCCCGGCGGACGTCGAGGCGGGTCAGTCCTCGTCGGTGGAGGCCGAGACGGAGGAGCGGGACTGCTCCGCCGCGACGGTCTTCTTCGACGTGGTCTTCTTGGCGGCGGTCTTGGTGGTCTTCGCCGCCTTCTTCGCCGTCGTCTTCTTGGCCGCGGTCTTCTTCGCCGCGGTCTTCTTGGTGGCGGCCTTCTTCGCCGTGGCCTTCTTGGCCGTCTTGCGGGCCGTCTTCTTGGCCGGGGCCGACTCCTCGGCGGCCTCGCCCGACTCGTCGGCCGGGGCACCGGCTTCCGCCTGCTCCGTCCGCTCCTCCGCGGCGGCCGACGGGACGACCACGACGGCCGCCTCCTCGGACGCCGTGGACACGGTGGGCTTGCGCACGGCACGGCGCCGGGGACGGGCCGGGGCGGCGCTCTCGGCGGGCGCCTCGGCAGCCGCCGCGGGCTGTTCGGCCTGCTCGGGCGTCTCAGCGGCCTCGGGCGTGGCGGGCGCGGTCTCGGACACCGTCACCACGGTCGCCTCCGCCCCCGCCGGAGAACCGGCCGGCGCGGACACCTTGCGCGTCGCCCGCCGACGGCCACGGCCCTTGGGCGCGGCCTCCTCGACGGCCGGGGCCTCGACGACCGGGTCCTCGACGGCCACCGGCTCGGCGTGCGCCTCGGCGGCCGGCTCCGGCTGCACCGGACGGGCGACCTCCTCGGCGGCGGTCACGTCCTGAGCCGTCGGCACCTCGGCCGCGGCCTGCTCGGCCTTCCCGCCCTGCCTGACCTGCGGCTCCGCCGTCTCACCGCGCGGCGCACCCGCCGGAGCCGACGCCCGCCGGCTCGCCCGGCGTCGCGGCCGGCCGCGGCCGGCCGCGGCCTCCGCCTCGGCGGCGCTGCTGTACAGCTCCTCGTCGGGCTCGAAGACCGGCTCGGGCAGCGCGATCGGCTCGGCGATCTCGGCACCGACCTCGGCCTCGGTCTCGGCCTCCTCCTCGACGGTCTCGACGGCCGCCTCGTGCACGTGCGGCTGATCGGCGGCACCGGCACGCGCGCGCTTCTTGCGCTTGCCGCCGCCTCCGCCGGAGGTGGTCGGCTGCTCCATGTGCACGATGACACCGCGCCCGTTGCAGTGGACGCAGGTCTCGGAGAAGGACTCCAGGAGCCCCTGCCCGACCCGCTTGCGGGTCATCTGCACGAGCCCCAGCGAGGTCACCTCGGCCACCTGGTGCTTCGTACGGTCCCGGCCCAGGCATTCGAGCAGGCGCCGCAGCACCAGGTCCCGGTTGGACTCCAGCACCATGTCGATGAAGTCGATGACGATGATGCCGCCGAGGTCGCGCAGCCGCAGCTGACGCACGATCTCCTCGGCCGCCTCCAGGTTGTTCCTGGTGACGGTCTCCTCGAGGTTGCCGCCCTGGCCGGTGAACTTGCCGGTGTTGACGTCGACGACGACCATCGCCTCGGTCCGGTCGATCACCAGCGAGCCGCCGCTGGGCAGCCACACCTTGCGGTCCAGCGCCTTGGCGAGCTGCTCGTCGATCCGGTACGTGGCGAAGACGTCGACCTCGGAGGTCCACTTCGACAGGCGCTCGGCGAGGTCCGGCGCGACGTGCGAGACGTACCCGTGGATGGTCGACCACGCCTCGTCGCCGCTGACGACGACCTTGGAGAAGTCCTCGTTGAAGATGTCGCGCACGACCCGGACGGTCATGTCCGGCTCGCCGTACAGCAGTGTCGGCGCGTTGCCGTTCTTGGCCTTCTTCTGGATGTCCTCCCACTGCCCCTGGAGCCGCTCGACGTCCCGGCGCAGCTCGTCCTCGCTCGCGCCCTCGGCGGCGGTGCGCACGATGACGCCCGCGTCCTCGGGGACGATCTTCTTGAGGATCGTCTTCAGCCGGGCCCGCTCGGTGTCGGGCAGCTTGCGGCTGATGCCGGTCATGGAGCCCTCGGGCACGTACACGAGGTAGCGCCCGGGGAGGGAGACCTGGCTGGTCAGACGGGCGCCCTTGTGCCCGATGGGGTCCTTCGTCACCTGGACGAGCACGGACTGCCCGGACTTCAGGGCGGACTCGATGCGCCGCGGCCCGTTGGCCATGCCGAGCGCCTCGAAGTTGACCTCACCGGCGTACAGCACCGCGTTGCGCCCCTTGCCGATGTCGATGAAGGCGGCCTCCATCGACGGCAGCACGTTCTGCACCTTGCCGAGGTAGACGTTGCCGACGTACGAGGTCGACTGCTCCTTGTTGACGTAGTGCTCGACGAGCACGCCGTCCTCCAGGACGCCGATCTGCGTACGGTCGCCGTGCTGCCGGACGACCATCACGCGGTCGACGGCCTCGCGCCGGGCCAGGAACTCGGCCTCGGTGATGATCGGGACGCGCCGGCGGCCCTGCTCGCGGCCCTCCCGGCGGCGCTGCTTCTTGGCCTCCAGACGGGTCGAGCCCTTGATGGACTGCACCTCGTCGGACGGTTCGGCCTTGGGGCGGGGCTCACGGACCTTGACGACCGTGCGCTCCGGGTCGTCCTCGGTGGGCTCGGCGTCGGGCGCGGTGTCACCGGCCCGGCGACGGCGGCGACGGCGACGGCGGCTGCTGGTGGAGCCGCCCCCACCGGCCGACTCGTCACGGTCGGCGGCCTCGTCGGACTCGTCCTGGTCCTCCTCGGTCTGCTCCGCGGTGTCCTCGGCGTCCTGCGCGGCCTGTGCGGCGGCGACCTGGTCGGCCTCGGCGTCCGTGTCCTCGCCGCCCTCGCCGTCGGTGTCGGCGGACTCACCACGCCGACGGCGGCGGCCGCCCCGGCGACGACGCCGGCGCGAGCCGGGCCCCTCGGAGTCGTCCTGGTCCTCGCCCTCGGCGGAATCCTCGGGCTCCTCCGCCTCGTCGACGGCGCTCTCGTCGGCGGCACTCTCGGCGGCGGGGGCCACGGTGGCCTGGGCCTCGGGCTCGTCCGCGGAACCCCGGCGACGACGCCGGCGGCGCGACCCGCCGGGCTGCTCCTCGCGCACCTCGGCCGGCGCGGACTCCTCCGCCTCCTCGGGCTCCTCGGGCTCCTCGGCCCCGGCCGCCTCGGCAGCGGCTGCGGCAGCGGCCCGCTCCGGCGTCTGGAACTGGGGCTCGGTGAACACGGGCGCCTGGAACAGGGCGACAGCGGGCCGCGCGGGCCGCGCCGACGTCTCGTCCTCACCGGCGGCCGTGTCGGCGGCCCGCTCGGACTTGGCGGCACGGGAGCCCCGCGAGGGCTGTGCGGGCTCGGCGAAACCACTGGCCGCCCGGCGGACGACCCGGCGGCGGCGCCGCGGAGCGGCATCCTCGGCGGGCTCGGAAGCCTGGGCGGAGGCCTCGGAGGCTCCGTCGGACTCAGCGGCAGGGGAATCGGTCACAGGTGCCTTCGCCTCCTCGGCGGGCGAGCCGGCGGGGGCCTCGGCGGGCCCACCAGACGCGGCAGCGACGGCCTCGGCGGGCTCGTCGGTGGTGGCGACGGAGCCGGACCGGCCCGCGTCGGCGGTTTCTTCCGCCGCATCCGCGGCGGCAGGCGCCGCGGTGGGCGCGGTCACCCGTCGTGTGGCACGCCGCCGTGTCCGGCGCGGGGCAGCCTCCTCGGCGGCCTCCGCGGTCTCGGCGCCGTCGTCACCGGTCGTGGCGGACACGGGGGCGCTCGGCTCGGTCTGTGCGGCGGCAGCCGGCGCCGACGCCGTCTCCACCGCCTCAGCCGGAGCCGCGGAGGGCGACGTCACCGTGCGCGTCGCACGACGCCGGGTGCGCCGGGGAGCGGCGTCCTCGGGCACCTCGGCGGACGCGGCGGGGGCGGAGGCCCCGGCCTGCTCCGACGCCTCGGAAGCGGCGGTCACCGGCACTACGGTCTCGGCGGTCTCCGCGGACGCCGGAGCCCCGGCGGGCGCGGCAGCACGGCGAACCACGCGGCGCCGCTTCGGAGCGGCAGGCGCGGCCTCCTCTGCGCTCTCGGCGGCCTCGGAGATCTCCTGCGCCGCCGCGGCGGTCTCTTCGGCCTCGTCGGCCTCCACCGCGTCAGCCGCGAGGTCGTCGGGCTCCGCGGCCGGTATGGCCGGCGTGACGGTCTCCACCGGAGCATCGGAGGAGGCGCCGACGGGCGGACCCGCCGGGCGGGACGCGGCACGGCGCCGCCGGCGGGGCGGCAGGGTGTCGCTGGGAGTGTTGTGTTCGGAGTCCGTGGCGGACTCTGTGGGTTCGGTCGGTCCGAGCATGCGGGCTTTTCTCCCGTCAGGCTCCCGGGCGCCGCACCTGGTCCGGCTGTGCCGGTGACGTCCGCGGCTCGCGCTGTGCGCGTCGCCGCCGTCCGGGGCGCGGGCGCCGCTCGGGAGCTCTCTGTGTCCTGTCTCGCCGGTTCCGTACGCCGAATGCGTACGGCCTGGCGAAAGTCTTCTGGTCGGTGCGCTGCCCGACCCAGGTGGCTCCCGAGTCCCAGGGCGGCGCTTACGACGTCCGTCCCTACGCGGAACCTACGCCGGCGCCGTCGCGGCGGCAGGCGGTTCGGCCGTTGAGTGGGCCTCCGCTGCCTCGCGGTCGGGCGCGAGCGGGTCGGTCACCGTGCCGGTCTCTTCATCGAACAGCCCCTGCGCCAGCCTGGTCACCGCTGCGGGGACCGGCGGCGCCAGGTCGGCCACGGCGCGGAGACCGGACAGGACGTCGTCGGGTCGTACGGCAGGCGTCACGTGCCGAACAACCAGCCGCAGTATCGCACAGGGCTGGTCGGTCGGCCTATCAGCCTGCGAACTCTGTGTTTCTGTGAGGTCGCGGATCTCCAGGCTCACGACGGCGGAGCGAGCATCGAAGGTGCGCACCCCGTTCTTCGCGAGGCGCTGGACCTCTACGGTCTCGGCCGCGTTGAAGGCGTCCGCCGCTCGGCGGGCCTCCTCCTGCGACACGCCGTCCAGCCGCAGCTCCCACACCGAAGCCGTCAGCCGGTCGGCGAGGCCCGGAGTGCGGGCCTCGACCGCCTCGATGATGTCGAGCCCGGCGGGCATCGACTCGTCGAGAAGGATCCTGAGCTGCTCAGGGTCGCGCGCCTCGGTGAGCGCGATCTCCAGGTACTCCGCCTCACTGCCCGTGCCGGTGGGTGCGGCATTGGCGTACGACACCTTCGGGTGCGGAGTGAAGCCCGCCGAGTAGGCCATCGGCACCTCGGCACGGCGCAACGCACGCTCGAAGGCGCGCTGGAAGTCACGGTGGCTGGTGAACCGGAGGCGGCCGCGCTTGGTGTAGCGCAGTCGGATGCGCTGCACCGCGGGTGCGGGCGGCGGGCCTTCGGGCTGTCGCTTGCCCAGTGTCGTTCAGTCCTTCGTGAGAGCGGTCGTACTGCTACCAAGAGTACGTGCCTCGCGGCCCGAAGGTTCCCCGAGGTCGACCGGCTGCGGCTGCGCCGGCGCGCCGAAGAGCATCCGCCGGACGTCGGCGCGCGCCTGCCGCACGGAGTCCCGGGCGGCGGCCAGCGCCTGCCGCGTGGCCCGTCCCACACTGCGGGCGGCCTCGGCGGCGGGCCGCAGGACGGCGTCCCGCACGACGTGCCCGACGGGCGTCAGCACGCTCCGGTACACCCACCGCACCGGCTCGACGAAGATCCACCGGAAGAGCGTCGCGAGGAACCGCCCGACGGCGAGCGAGATGCGCCCGGCGATCCGCCACGCGTGCCCGAGGGCGTCCAGGACCTCCCGCCCGATGACCGCGAGGAGCCGCCCGACCGGGGCGAGAACCCAGCGCCAGAGGGCGAGGGCGGGCAGGACGAGCAGGATCCGGGCGATCCAGTAGAGGGCCGTCCCGATACCGGTGACCACCATGCTCACCAGCCATGCCAGCCCCTTGCCGCACCAGACGACCGCCCGCCCGACGGGCGCGAGAACCCACGTGTACAGCCACACGGCCGGTACGACGACCAGATACCGGGCGAGCCACGCCACGAGCGTGTACACGCCGAACCCGATCCCGGCCAGTACGGCGCCGAGCCCCTTCAGCACCCACATCACGGCCCGCCCGACCGGCGTGAACAGGTACGAGTACACCCAGCCGAACGCGGCCCCGACGCCCCTGGCGACCCCGGTGACGACCCAGGCGATCCCGTGTCCCACCGGCGTCAGCACGTACCGGTACAGCCACACCAGAGGCACGACGAGAAGCACGTTCCCGAGCCACCCGAGCGCCTTCGCCACCGGCACGACGACATACCGCCACAGCCCCACGAACGGCCAGACGAACACCGCCCGCCCGAGCCACAGCAGCGCCCGGCCCAGCGGCCGCAGCAGCACGTCGTTCAGGAACCGCCCGGCCACGACGAGCGCGTCCCACACCATCCGCACAGGGACGACCAGCACGAGCACGACGATCCGCACGGGAATCCGGATCGCGACGGCGAGACACCCCTCGGGCGCCGCCTCACGCACCGGCGGCGCGGACGGTTCGGGCACCCGTTTCCGCAGATCGACTCGCGTCTCGGAGCCCTCTCGGGCCGACTTCTCCAGATCCATACCGTCGTAGACGCCTCAGCGCCCCGTCCGGATGCAGCACCGCACAGCCCCGCCCCGTTCTTCCGCAGATCCTCCACCTGGCGTCGTGATCACACGGCTCACGCGCCCGCGACCCGAGCGTTCAGCAGCCGGGGCGACTCCTGGAAACCGCACCGGGCGTACGCGGGGATCGCCCGCGGGCTCGAGTGCACGGTCACCCGCTCCAGCCCGAGCTCCCGGGCTCCGTCCAGAACCGCCCGGATGAGCCGCCCGCCCAACCCGCCGTCGCGTGCCTCGGGTACGACGTACACGCATTGGAGATCGCCGGAGGCCCGCCGCGGCGCTCGCGGCGTGGGCACCCGCTGCACGACCGCCAGCCAGGCCATGCCGATCACCACGTCGTCGTCACGCACGACCACCATGCACCGATGCGTACCGGCGTTGTCCCGGGCCCACTCGACGAAGTGCCGTACGAATTCCGCGCGTTCGCCGAGGGCCTCGCCACCGTTCTCGACGAGCCACTCCCATCGAAGTGCCGCCACGGCCGCCAGTTCGCCGGACCGAGCCGGGCGGATGCTGATGTTCTCCATCAGTGCATTGTCCGGTCGGCGGCCCCGTCCGCCTCCCAGCGCAGCAGGTCCCCCGGCTGGCAGTCGAGTACCTCGCACAGCGCGGCGAGGGTCGAGAAGCGGACCGCCTTGGCGCGGCCGTTCTTGAGGACAGCGAGGTTGGTCCAGCTCGGCCTGCATCTGGGCCGCCTCGATGTCCCGTGCGACGGCCTGCGCGATAGGTTGAGCCATGGGATGTCGGCCTTCGACATACAACGGTTCCCCCAGCACATGGCTGAACCGGGGGAACCTGAGCCGGGCCGGCCCCCCAGGGGAACGCCGCCGACCCCGCCTGCCCAGCGGGTCCCCCGGACTGCCGACCTCTCACCTGCCGGTCCCGCCTCTCAACAGGAAGAGCCCCCTCCAGGACGGAGGGGGCTCCCAGCGCGGCGGGACGGATTCGGTGACGCCGCCGGACGACCGTCAGTGCGCGTGCCCGCTCGGTGCCGGTGCCGCGTTCTTGACCGTCAGGGGCAGGAGCTTCTTGCCCGTCGGGCCGATCTGGATCTGGGTGTCCATCTGCGGACACACCCCGCAGTCGAAGCACGGCGTCCAGCGGCAGTCCTCGACCTCCGTCTCGTCGAGGGCGTCCTGCCAGTCCTCCCAGAGCCAGTCCTTGTCGAGGCCGGAGTCCAGGTGGTCCCAGGGGAGGACCTCCTCGTACGTGCGCTCACGCGTCGTGTACCAGTCGACGTCGACGCCGAAGGGGGCCAGCGCCTTTTCGGCGCACCGCATCCAGCGGTCGTAGGAGAAGTGCTCGCGCCAGCCGTCGAAGCGGCCGCCGTCCTCGTAGACCGCGCGGATCACGGCGCCGACCCGGCGGTCGCCGCGGGACAGCAGGCCCTCGACGATGCCGGGCTTGCCGTCGTGGTAGCGGAAGCCGATGGAGCGGCCGTACTTCTTGTCGCCGCGGATCTTGTTCCGCAGCTTCTCCAGGCGGGCGTCCGTCTCCTCCGCGGACAGCTGCGGGGCCCACTGGAAGGGGGTGTGGGGCTTGGGGACGAAGCCGCCGATCGAGACCGTGCAGCGGATGTCGTTGGACTTCGACACCTCGCGGCCCTTGGCGATGACCTTCGTCGCCATGTCGGCGATCTGGAGGACGTCGTCGTCGGTCTCCGTCGGCAGGCCGCACATGAAGTACAGCTTCACCTGCCGCCAGCCGTTGCCGTACGCCGTCGCGACGGTCCTGATCAGGTCCTCTTCCGAGACCATCTTGTTGATGACCTTGCGGATGCGCTCCGAGCCGCCCTCGGGGGCGAAGGTGAGGCCGGAGCGGCGGCCGTTGCGCGTCAGCTCGTTCGCCAGGTCGATGTTGAAGGCGTCCACGCGGGTGGACGGGAGGGAGAGGCCGACCTTGTCTTCTTCGTAGCGGTCCGCGAGGCCCTTGGCGATGTCGCCGATCTCCGAGTGGTCCGCGGACGACAGCGAGAGCAGGCCGACCTCCTCGAAGCCCGTCGCCTTCAGGCCCTGCTCGACCATGTCGCCGATGCCCGTGATGGAGCGCTCGCGGACCGGGCGGGTGATCATGCCGGCCTGGCAGAAACGGCAGCCCCGGGTGCAGCCGCGGAAGATCTCCACCGACATGCGCTCGTGGACCGTCTCGGCGAGCGGGACCAGGGGCTGCTTGGGGTAGGGCCACTCGTCGAGGTCCATCACCGTGTGCTTGGAGACCCGCCACGGGACACCGCTGCGCTTGGGTACGACTCGGGCGATACGGCCGTCCGGCAGGTACTCGACGTCGTAGAAGCCGGGCACGTACACCCCGCCCGTCTTCGCCAGGCGGAAGAGGAGCTCCTCGCGGCCGCCGGGGCGGCCCTCCGCCTTCCAGGCGCGGATGATCGCGGTGACTTCCAGGACGGCCTGCTCGCCGTCGCCGATCACCGCGCAGTCGATGAAGTCCGCGATCGGCTCGGGGTTGAACGCGGCGTGGCCGCCGGCCATGACGATCGGGTCGTCCAGGCCGCGGTCCTTGGCCTCCAGGGGAATCCCGGAGAGGTCCAGGGCCGCCAGCATGTTCGTGTAACCCAGCTCCGTGGAGAAGGACAGGCCCAGCACGTCGAAGGCCTTCACGGGCCGGTGGCTGTCCACCGTGAACTGCGGGACGCCGTGCTCCCGCATCAGCTCCTCGAGGTCCGGCCACACGCTGTAGGTGCGCTCGGCGAGGACGCCCTGCTGCTCGTTGAGCACCTCGTAGAGGATCTGGACGCCCTGGTTCGGCAGGCCGACCTCGTAGGCGTCCGGGTACATGAGCGCCCAGCGGACGTCACAGGAGTCCCAGTCCTTGACCGTGGAGTTGAGTTCTCCGCCGACGTACTGGATCGGCTTCTGCACGTGCGGGAGCAGAGCTTCGAGCTGCGGGAACACCGACGCAGCGACTTCGGCAGGCATGTCGCGCACCTTCGTGAGCTGGACTGAACGGACAGGGTGACCATCCAGACTAACGCGACCGGGCCGTACCTCCGTACGCGCGGAAGATCAGAGGCCCCCCGCCCCGCCCTTGATCCCGTCCCAGAACCCGGGCAGCTCGGTCTCCACGCGCACCGCCCGCTGCTCCTCGCGCTCATGGAGCAGGCCGTAGGTGAAGGCGCTCTCCCCGGCGGCGTGGGCGACCGCCGACAGCTCGCGCAGCGCCTGCCGGGCCATCACACTGTCCTGGTGCTCGCCGAGCAGGTTCTGGAGCGATTTCATGGACTTGACCAGGGCCTTGGCGGGTTTGCCGAGGGCCGGTCGGGCCGCCTCCGCCGCGTAGCGGGCGCGTTTGGTCTTCTTGCGGGCCTCGTGGATCGCGACGTCCCGGTCGGTGCCGGGCTCCAGTTCCACGGCCCGCTCGACCAGCTCGGCCACCTTGCGGACGTCCTTCTTCACGGCCTTGGCGATCGCCTTGCGGGGCTTCTCGCCGGCCGCTTTCCGCAAGGGCGGGTCGGCGATCAGCGCGTCCAGTGAGTCGAGCAGGGCGAGGTAGCGGCGGGAGTCCAGGACGCCGATGAGCCGGCCCCGGGCCCCGCCGTGCTCGGTTCGCGACCAGGTGCGCAGCCGCTCCGCGACCGGGCCGCGGACCAGGGTGGCCGGCACCGCGTCGAGGGCCGCCGTCAGCCGTTCGGTCAGCACCTCGCGATCCCGGTCCAGGCCCAGCTCACCGGCCAGCCACTTCAGCTCGTCGCCGACCGGGTCGGTGACGGTCCGGTCGAGGATCTGCCCGTACGACTTGAAGGTGCTGCGCAGCCGGCGGGTGGCCACGCGCATGCTGTGCACGGAGTCCTCGACGTCCTGCCGCACGGCCGGGTCGAGTTCGACGATGGCGTCCCGCTGGGCGCGCACGTACGCCAGGACGTGGTCTGCGGCGGTCACCGGTTCCCCTGCGGAGGCGGACGTCCGCTGTCGGTGCGGCGCGGTCTCCGCCAGGGCCCGCGCCAGTTTCGACGTCGAGGCAGACGGCCGTATGCCCGCCTTGCGCAGCCGCTTGTCCACCTTGTCGAGGAAGGCCGGGTCTCCCCCGTCGGCGAGCTCCACCTCGATCTCCGTCCACTGCGCTTCGCCGCCGCCGGCCGTGAGCCGGTCGGCCCGTACGGCGTCGACGCTGACCTCCGCGAGCAGCCGGCCGTCGTCGTCGACGAGGTGGCGTACGTCGCGGTCGGAGCGCAGCCGGACGACGGGCAGCAGTTCGCCGTCGCGGACGCGGGAGCGGACGAGCCCGGCGAGGGCGTCCGGCAGAGTGTCGGAGAGCGGGGCGTGGATCTCGTCGCGGACGCCGGGGGCGACGGGGAACTTCAGATGCCAGCCCGCGTCCGAGCCGCCGGTGCGGCGGCGCAGGGTGACGGACGACGCGGCGAGGCGTTCGTCGGTGGTGTCGTAGTAGGTGGCGTCGAGGTGGGCGACGCCCTTGTCGAGCACGGCCGCGACCCCGCCGACACCGGTCAGGTCGGGAAGACCACTGGCCTCGGACTCGTACTTCCGCTCGATCTCGCGCTTGGTGTCCGCCATGGACCGAATCTAGTGCGCACACCGGCGGGGCGGCAGGGGGCCGCCCCGCCGGTGTTCACGCCGACATCGGACGCTGCACCCGGATCGACTGCAACAGACCGACCGCTATCCACACGGCGAACATCGACGAACCGCCGTACGACACGAAGGGCAGCGGCAGACCGGTGACCGGCATGATGCCCAGCGTCATGCCGACGTTCTCGAACGTCTGGAAGGCGAACCAGGCGACGATGCCGGCGGCCACGATCGTGCCGTAGAGGTCGGTGGTCTCCCGGGCGATGCGGCAGGCCCGCCACAGGACGATGCCGAGCAGCAGGATGATCAGGCCGCCGCCGAGGAAGCCGAGCTCCTCCCCCGCCACGGTGAAGACGAAGTCCGTCTGCTGCTCGGGCACGAACTGGCCGGTGGTCTGCGAGCCGTGGAAGAGGCCGGAGCCGGTCAGGCCGCCGGAGCCGATGGCGATGCGGGCCTGGTTGGTGTTGTAGCCGACGCCGGCCGGGTCGAGCTCGGGGTTGGCGAAGGCGGCGAAGCGGGCGATCTGGTAGTCGTCCAGCACCCCGATCTGCCAGACGGTGATCGCCCCGATGGCGCCCGTGCCGAGCAGGCCGAACACCCACCGGTTGGAGGCACCGGAGGCGAGCAGCACGCCCAGCACGATGATGACCATGACCATGACCGACCCGAGGTCGGGCATGAGCATCACGATCACCATGGGCACGGCGGCCAGGCCCAGGGCCTGCACGACCGTGCGGTGGTCGGGGTACTGCCTGTCGCCCGCGTCGACTCTGGCCGCCAGCAGCATCGCCATGCCCAGGATGATCGTGACCTTCACGAACTCCGAGGGCTGGAGGGAGAAGCCGCCGGGGAGCTTGATCCACGAGTGGGCGCCGTTGATCGTGGAGCCGAGCGGGGTGAGGACCAGCAGGATCAGCAGCACCGAAAGGCCGTACAGGATCGGCACGGCCGTGCGCAGGCCGCGGTGGCCGAGCCAGATCGTGCCGGCCATCAGGGCGAGGCCGATGCCGGTGTTCAACAGGTGCCGGACGAGGAAGTAGTACGGGTCGCCCTGGTTGAGCTCCGTGCGGTTGCGGGTCGCCGAGTAGACGAGGAGCGTGCCGAGCAGCGACAGGGCCGTCGCCGACAGCAGGATCGGCCAGTCGAGGCGCCGCGCCACCGAGTCGCGGGCGAGGAGCCTGGTCCAGCCGGAGCGCTCGGGGCCGTAGCCGGAGACCTGGAAGCTGTTCACACCGCCGGTCATGTCGGCAACCTCCGGCTTCCCCGCCGGCGCCGGCGCCTTCGGGTGTCACGGTTCTCCGGCGTCGGCGGGGCCGCCGTCGCCGGCTGGAGCGGGTCGGCCGGAGCGTTCGGGTCCTTCTTGTTCGCCTGCTGGTCCTTGGCGGGGTCCTTGGGGACCTTCGGGGAGGCGATGGTGCCGTCCGTCTTGACCTTGGGCAGGGTCTTCTGCGGGGTGGGCAGCAGCGCCTTCTTCGGGTCGATGTCGCCGTCCGGGGAGACGCCGTACAGCGCGTTGTAGATGTTGCGGACGGCGGGGCCCGAGGCGCCGGAGCCCGTACCACCCTGGGAGATCGTCATGACGATCGAGTAGTCCTTGGTGTACGTGGCGAACCAGGAGGTGGTCTGCTTGCCGTAGACCTCCGCCGTACCCGTCTTGGCGTGCATCGGGATCTTGTCCTGCGGCCAGCCGCCGAACCGCCAGGCGGCCGTACCGCGGGTGGCGACTCCCGCGAGGGCATCGCTTATCTCGCTGCGCGTCTTCTGCGTCATCGGCAGCTTGCCGTGCGACTTGGGCTTGATGGGCGTGACGGTCCTGCCGTCGGCGCTGATGACGGCCTTGCCGACCGAGGGGGTGTACATGGTGCCGCCGTTGGAGATGGCCGAGTAGATGGTGGCCATCTGGATGGGGGTGACGAGGGTGTCGCCCTGGCCGATGGAGTAGTTGACGGAGTCACCGGCGCGCATGCGGTTGCCTTCGAGGCAGTTCTCGTAGGCGATCTTCTCGGCGTAGCTGCCGTTCTTCTTGCCGGTGCGGCACCAGGCGTCCTTGTTGGCCTTCCAGTAGTCCAGCTTCCACTGGCGGTCGGGGACGCGGCCGGTGACCTCGTTGGGCAGGTCGATGCCGGTCTCCTTGCCGAGGCCGAACTGGTGGGCGGTCTTGTAGAACCAGTCGTTGGCGTTCTTCTTCGGCTTGGTGCCGCCGTCCTTCTTCCACTCCTCGTGGGAGAGCCGGTAGAAGACCGTGTCGCAGGAGACCTCCAGGGCGCGGCCGAGACTGATCGGGCCGTATCCCTTGGACTCGAAGTTCTTGAAGACCTGGCCGCCGATCGAGTACGAGCTGGAGCACTGGTAGGGGCCGTTGAAGGAGTAGCCCGCGTTGACCGCTGCGGCCGTCGGGATGACCTTGAAGATGGAGCCGGGAGCCGACTGGCCCTGGATCGCGCGGTTGAGCAGCGGGTAGTTGGAGCTCTTGCCGGTGAGCCGCGTGTAGTCCTTGGCGGAGATGCCGCCCACCCAGGCGTTCGGGTCGTACGTCGGGTTGGAGGCCATGGCGACGACGCGGCCGGTCTTGGCCTCCATGACGACGACGGCGCCGGAGTCGGCCTTGTAGTTCGTGCCCGTGTTGCGGTCGTGCTGCTTGCGGGCCTCCTTCATCGCCTCGTTCAGCTCGTACTCGGCGATCCGCTGGACGCGGGAGTCGATGCTGGTGACGAGGTTGTCGCCGGGGTGGGCCGGGTCGGCCTCGGCCTGGCCGATAACGCGGCCGAGGTTGTCGACCTCGTAGCGCGTGACGCCGGCCTTGCCGCGCAGCTCCTTGTCGTACTGGCGCTCCAGGCCGGAGCGGCCGACCTGGTCGGAGCGCAGATAGGGCGAGTTGGTGTTCTGCGCCTTCTTGATCTCCTCGTCGGTGACCGGCGAGAGGTAGCCGAGGACCTGGGCGGTGTTGGCCTTGCCCGGGCTCGGGTAGCGGCGCACGGCCTGGGGCTCGGCGGTGATGCCGGGGAAGTCCTCGGCGCGCTCGCGGATCTGCAGGGCCTGCTTGGGGGTGGCCTCGTCGGTGATGGGGATGGGCTGGTACGGCGAGCCGTTCCAGCAGGGCTGCGGCGTCTTGGCGTCGCACAGCCGGACCTTCTCCTGGACCTCCTTGGGCGTCATGCCCAGGACTGAGGCGAGCTTGGTGAGGACTTCCTTGCCGTCGTCCGGCATCTTCAGCAGGTCGGTGCGGGAGGCGGAGACGACCAGTCGCGTCTCGTTGTCGGCGAGGGCCACGCCGCGCGCGTCCAGGATGGAGCCGCGGACCGCCGGCTGGACGACCTGCTGGACGTGGTTCCCGGACGCCTCCTTGGCGTACGCCGCGCCCTCACGGATCTGGAGGTACCACAGGCGCCCGCCGAGGGTGAGCAGGAGGGAGAGGACGAGGACCTGGATGACGACGAGCCGGATCTGGACCCGTGAGTTCCGGCCGGTCTCGGGAATGTTGGTCACTGCGGCCGCTTCCCTCTCTCAGTGCGCATGCGGATGTGCGGATACGACGGTGTGTCCGGGCACGCGTGTGCGGATACGAGTGAGGAACGACCGGCCCGCGAGCCGGCGTTCCTACCGGACCGGCCCGTTCGGGTGAACTTCCCTGCCATCACAGCCGCTTGACCCCCTTGATGCGCCCCGCCCGCGCCATCCGTGCCCGGGCCGCCTTCACCCGCATCCCGTTGCGCTGGCCGCCGATCCGCAGGCCGGTGCCGCCGGAGAGCCAGCCGGAGGAGATGTTCGTGGCCTTGGTGGCGGAGCCGGTCTCGGCGAGCGGATCGTTCTCGGCGCGTCTGGCCAGGGCCATGATGCCGGGCACGACGAACGGGGCGAGCAGCAGGTCGTACAGGACGGCCGTGAAGAGCAGGCTGCCCAGGCCCACATGGCGGGCCGCGGTGTCACCGACGAGGGCACCGACCCCCGCGTACAGCAGGGTGGAGCCGATCGCGGCGGCGAGCACCACGACCATCGGGCCGGTCGCGGACTTCAGCCGGCCCGTCTCCGGTTTCACCAGGCCCGCGAAGTAGCCGATGAGGCACAGCACGAGGGCGTAGCGCCCGGCGGCGTGGTCGGCGGGCGGGGCCAGATCGGCGAGCAGGCCCGCGCCGAAACCGACGAGGGCGCCGCCCACATGGCCGTACACCAGCGCCAGGCCGAGGACGGTGAGAAGCATCAGGTCGGGCACGGCGCCGGGTAGATGGAGGCGGGCGAGGACGCTCACCTGGATCACCAGGGCGACGACGACCAGGGCGGAGGAGAGCAGGATCCGGTTGACGCGCATGAGGTGACAGCTCCTACTGCTCTTGCTGGTTCTGGCCGTCCGCGGGGGCCTCGGCGGACGGCGTCACGGTCACCGTCACCGTCGGCCTGGGGGTCGGCTTCGGCTTGGGCGGGAGCACCGTGTCGCGCGGGTCCTTCTTCGGGGCCTCGACGACGACACCGACGATGTCGAGCTTGCTGAAGGCGGCGTACGGCGTGACGTAGAGGGTGCGGGTCAGGCCGCCGCCGGAGGGGTCGACGCGGGAGACCACGCCGACGGGCACGCCGGGCACGAACGGACGGTCGGCCTGGGAGCCGAAGGTGACCAGTCGGTCGCCCTTCTTCACCTCCGCCTTGCCGTTGAGAAGCTCCACGCGCAGCGGGCGGTCGCCCTGCCCGGAGGCGAAGCCGAGCTCGTCGCTGGCCTCCATCCGGGTGCCGACCGTGAAGTCGGGGTCGCTGGCGAGCAGGACCGTGGCGGTGTCGGGCCCGACGGTGGTGACCCGGCCGACGAGCCCGTCCCCGTTCAGGACGGTCATGTCGCGCTTGATGCCGTCGTGGGCGCCGACGTCGATGGTGATGGTCCAGGAGAAGCCCTGGGCGGCTCCGATGGCGATGACCTGGGCGCCCTTGATGCCGTACTGGCCCTGGCCGGACATCTTCAGCATCTTGTCGAGCTGCTTGAGGCGGCTGCGGCTGCGGTCGTCGCTGCCGAGCCGCGCCTTCAACTCCGCGTTCTCCTCCTCCAGTACGGCGAGCCGGTCGTGCCGCTCGCCGGAGTCCCGGATGGCGGAGACCGCGTTGCCGACCGGGTCGACCGCGGCCGACACACCGCTCTCGATCGGGCCGAAGACCGTCGCCGCGCCCTGCCGGGCACCGTCGACCGGGGAATCCTCCCCACCGCGAATGTCCACCGTGATCAACGCGAACGCGATCGCGATCAGCAGCACCAGGAGCAGCCGGCTCTCTCGTGTGTCCCTCACGTGCGGCGGCCGTGCCCTTCCTCATAGGAATTCGGGAAGCCCCAGGGAAACCCGAGGGGCGGCATTGTGGCAGCTTATGCATCTATATCAACGATCCGCCGTACGAGAGGAGATCGTCCCGTACGGCGGAATCGAAGAGTTACGTCATCTGCGCGGCTGGGCGTCCAGCACCTGCTGGAGCGCCTCGAACTCCTCGACGCACTTTCCGGAACCGAGCGCCACGCTGTCCAGAGGATCCTCGGCGATGTGGATCGGCATACCGGTCTCCCGGCGCAACCGCTCGTCCAGGCCCCGCAGCAGCGCTCCGCCGCCGGTCAGAACGATTCCTCGGTCCATGATGTCGCCGGACAACTCCGGCGGACACTTGTCGAGGGTCGTCTTGACGGCGTCGACGATCGCGTTGACCGGCTCCTCGATCGCCTTGCGGACTTCGGCCGCGGAGATGACGACGGTCTTCGGCAGCCCGGAGACCAGGTCCCGCCCACGGATTTCGGTGTGCTCGTCGGTGTCCAGGTCGTACGCAGACCCGATCGTGATCTTGATCTGCTCGGCCGTCCGCTCACCCAGCAGGAGCGAGTACTCCTTCTTGATGTGCTGGATGATCGCGTTGTCCAGTTCGTCGCCCGCGACGCGGATGGACTGGGCGGTGACGATGCCGCCGAGGGAGATGACCGCGACCTCCGTGGTGCCGCCGCCGATGTCGACCACCATGTTGCCCGTGGCCTCGTGGACCGGCAGGCCGGAGCCGATGGCCGCGGCCATCGGCTCCTCGATGATGTGCACCTGGCGGGCGCCGGCCTGGGACGACGCCTCGATGACGGCGCGGCGCTCGACGCCCGTGATGCCCGAGGGCACGCAGACGACGACCCGCGGACGAGCCAGATACCGCCGCTTGTGGATCTTCAGGATGAAGTAGCGGAGCATCCGCTCGGTGATCTCGAAATCGGCGATCACGCCGTCCTTCAGCGGACGAACGGCAACGATGTTGCCGGGCGTGCGCCCGATCATCTTCTTCGCTTCGGCACCGACCGCGAGGATGCCACCGGTGTTGGTGTTGATCGCGACGACGGACGGCTCGTTGAGTACGATCCCGCGACCCCTGACGTACACCAGCGTGTTGGCGGTCCCGAGGTCGACAGCCATGTCACGGCCGATGAACGACATTGAGTTCCCCATCAGGATTCGTCTGGCCTTCCCACTAGCTTTTGAGGGCTTTTCAGGTAGGCAAAGGTGGGTGCTGTGACGTGAAGGCTTCCATCGTAGACGCGCCTTCGCGAACACTGCGGGAGGGTCTCCGCCATTGTCAGCAGATGCCGCACGGGTTCGCTTGTGGAGACGGGCGTTCGGGGACCATCGTTCCCTCGATCGCCACGCATATGCCAGAAAAGTCCGGGAGCGACGCCCCCAGACTTTGCTCGCCCTTCGCGTCTTACGCGCGACCCGGGAAGAAGATCTTCACTTCCCGCTCGGCGGACTCCTCCGAGTCGGAGGCGTGGATCAGGTTCTCCCGGACGATGACGCCGTAGTCGCCGCGGATGGAGCCGGGGGCCGCGGCGATCGGGTCGGTCGGGCCGGCCAGCTGACGCACCCCTTCGATGACCCGCTCGCCCTCGACGATCATCGCCACGACCGGACCGGAGGCCATGAACTCCACCAGCGGCTCGTAGAAGGGCTTGCCCTTGTGCTCGCCGTAGTGCTGCTCCAGCGTGTCCTGGTCCAGGGTGCGCAGCTCCAGCGCGGTGATCGTCCAGCCCGCCTTGCGCTCGATGCGGCTGATGATCTCGCCGGTCAGGCCACGACGGACGGCGTCGGGCTTGAGGAGGACGAGGGTGCGCTGGCTCACGACGGGCTCCTTATGCATCAAGGTTGTGCGGTGGGACGAGATTACCCGGCGTGTCGGGGCGCCTGTTACGCAGCGTCAGGTGTGGAGGAGCCCGACTGGGCCGCGAATCTGGCCTTCGCCTCGTCCACCTTCCGTCCGTAGTGCACGGACGCCCACCACAGGGCCGCGAAGACCACGCCCAGGAAGAACATCATCGACACGGCGAAGCCCGACGCGATGAGCGCGATCTGCAACGCCCAGCCGAGCGCGACCCCGCCCGGGCGCGTCACCAGGCCGCACAGCACCAGGCACAGGAACATCGCGACACCACTGACCGTCCACACGGTCGCCATGGACAGGTCAGGGTCCTTCATCGCGACCAGACCGGCGAAGCCGATGACGAAGAACTCGCCGATCAGGGTGGAAGAACAGAGCGTACGCACGGGATCTCAGCCCCTCCCCAGAAGCAGTCGGGCCTCGCCGACGGTGATGACGGAACCGGTGACGAGCACACCGCCGCCCGCGAACTCGCCCTCCTCCTCGGCCAGCGTGATCGCGGCCTCCAGCGCGTCGGGCAACCGCGGCTCGACCTGGACGCGCTCCTCGCCGAAGACCTCGACGGCGATGCCGGCCAGCTCGTCGGCGTCCATCGCGCGGTGACTGGAGTTCTGCGTGACCACGACTTCGGCGAACACCGGTTCGAAGGCCTCCAGCAGCCCCCGCACGTTCTTGTCGCCGCTGGCACCGACGACACCGATGAGCCGGCTGAACTGGAAGGCCTCACCGACCGCCTCGGCCGCCGCCCGGGCGCCCGCGGGGTTGTGGGCCGCGTCGAGCACGACGGTCGGGGAACGCCGCACGACCTCCAGCCGCCCCGGCGAGGCGACGGCCGCGAACGCCTTGCGGACCGTGTCCAGGTCCAGCTGCTCGGCCCGCTGCGCGCCGACGCCGAAGAACGCCTCGACGGCGGCGAGCGCGACGGCCGCGTTGTGCGCCTGGTGCGCGCCGTGCAGCGGCAGGTACACCTCGGTGTACTCGCCGCCGAGCCCGCGCAGCGTCAGCAACTGCCCGCCGACGGCCACCTGCCGGTCCACGACACCGAACTCCAGCCCTTCCCGGGCCACGGTCGCGTCCACCTCGACGGCCTTCTTCAACAGCACCTGCGCCGCGTCGACCGGCTGCTGCGCCAGGATGACGGTCGCACCCTGCTTGACGATGCCGGCCTTCTCCGTCGCGATCTCCGCGTGCGTGCCGCCGAGCCGGTCGGTGTGGTCGAGGTCGATGGGCGTGACGACGGCGACGTCACCGTCGATCACGTTCGTGGCGTCCCAGGAGCCGCCCATGCCGACCTCGACGACGGCGACGTCGGCGGGCGCGTCGGCGAACGCCGCGTACGCCATGCCGGTGAGCACCTCGAAGAACGACAGCCGGTACTCCTGCTGGCCGTCGATCATCTCCACGTACGGCTTGATGTCCTGGTACGTCTCGATGAACCGCTCGGCCGAGATGGGGGCGCCGTCCAGGCTGATGCGCTCGGTGATCGACTGCACGTGCGGCGAGGTGTAGCGGCCGGTCCGCAGCTCGAAGGCGCCGAGCAGGGCCTCGATCATGCGGGCCGTGGAGGTCTTGCCGTTCGTCCCCGTGATGTGGATCGACGGGTACGACCGCTGCGGCTCCCCCAGCACGTCCATCAGCGCGGCGATCCGGCTGACGGAGGGCTCCAGCTTGGTCTCGCCCCAGCGCGTGGCGAGCTCCGCCTCGACCTCGCGCAGGGCCTTGTCGACCTCGGGGTCGGCGGGCCGGGTCGGGATGTCGGCCTCCGGGGGGCCGCCCTGGGTCCGCAGGGTTCGGCTGCCGGCTTCGATGACGGCGAGGTCGGGGTCGCGGGTGGTCTCCTCCGCGATGATCTCGTCGAAGGTGTTGAGGGGGTCGGGCTGGTCGTCGGCGCTGTGGTCTGGAGGGAGCTCGCTCACGGGGCCCAGTCTACGGAGACGGACTGACATTGTTCGCCGTGGGCGGGTGCGGGCCCGTGGGGGCTGGTCGCGCCCACGCCGCGCAGCCGCAAGCCGATACAGCCCCGCGCCCCTGAAGTGCGTAAAGGCCCCGGCGCTGCCAAGCACCGGGGCCTCGACGACCGTACGAACGGGCTACGCCTGCGGCAGCCTCTCCAGCTGCGCCTGAATCCGGGCGATGTCCTCCTCCGCCTTGGACAGGCGGGTGCGGATCTTCTCCACCACGTGGTCAGGGGCCTTCGCCAGGAACGCCTCGTTGCCGAGCTTGGCGTTCGCCTGCGCCTTCTCCTTCTCCGCCGCCGCGAGGTCCTTCGCGAGGCGCTTGCGCTCCGCCGCCACGTCGATCGTGCCGGAGAGGTCGAGGGCGACCTCGGCGCCGGCGACCGGCAGGGTCGCCGTGGCCGTGAAGGCGTCGCCCTCCGGCTGGAGGCGCAGCAGCTGCCGGATGGCGGCCTCGTGGGGCGCGAACGGCGTCCCGTCCAGCGTCAGCCGGGCCGGGACCCGCTGGCCGGGCTGCAGCCCCTGGTCGGCGCGGAAGCGGCGGACCTCCGTGATGACCGACTGCAGGCTCTCGATCTCGCGCTCGGCATCGGCGTCCCGGAAGCCACTGTCCTTGGGCCACTCGGCGATGACGACCGACTCGCCGCCGGTGAGGGTGGTCCACAGGGTCTCGGTGACGAAGGGGACCACCGGGTGCAGCAGCTTCAGCGTGACGTCGAGGACCTCGCCGAGGACGCGCTTGCTGACCTCGGCCGCCTCGCCGCCCGCCTGGAACGTCGTCTTTGACAGCTCGACATACCAGTCGAAGACCTCGTCCCACGCGAAGTGGAACAGGGAGTCGGACAGCTTCGCGAACTGGTAGTCGTCGTAGAACGCGTCGACTTCCGCGACGACCGTGTTCAGACGGGAGAGGATCCAGCGGTCCGTCGGGGACATCGTCGACGGGTCCGGCAGCGGGCCGTCCACCGTCGCGCCGTTCATCAGCGCGAAGCGCGTCGCGTTCCAGATCTTGTTGGCGAAGTTGCGGGAGCCCTGGACCCAGTCCTCGCCGATCGGGACGTCGACGCCCGGGTTCGCGCCACGGGCCAGAGTGAACCTGAGCGCGTCCGAGCCGTACTTGTCCATCCAGTCCAGCGGGTTGACCGCGTTGCCGAAGGACTTCGACATCTTCTTGCCGAACTGGTCGCGAACCATGCCGTGCAGGGCGATGGTGTGGAACGGCGGGGTGCCGTCCATCGCGTACAGGCCGAACATCATCATCCGGGCGACCCAGAAGAAGAGGATGTCGTAGCCGGTGACCAGGACGGAGTTCGGGTAGAACTTCGCGAGCGACTCGGTCTGTTCGGGCCAGCCGAGCGTGGAGAACGGCCACAGGCCGGAGGAGAACCAGGTGTCGAGGACGTCGGTGTCCTGACGCCAGCCCTCGCCGCTCGGCGGCTCCTCGTCGGGGCCGACGCAGACGACCTCGCCGTTCGGGCCGTACCAGACCGGGATGCGGTGACCCCACCACAACTGCCGCGAGATGCACCAGTCGTGGAGGTTGTCGACCCAGTCGAAGTACCGCTTCTCCATCTCCTGCGGGTGAATCTTGACGCGCCCGTCGCGGACGGCGTCGCCGGCGGCCTTGGCGAGCGGGCCGACCTTGACCCACCACTGCATGGAGAGCCGGGGCTCGATGGTGGTCTTGCAGCGCGAGCAGTGGCCGACCGAGTGGACGTACGGCCGTTTCTCGGCGACGATCCGGCCCTCGGCGCGCAGCGCGGCGACGATGGCGGAGCGGGCCTCCAGGCGGTCCAGGCCCTGGAAGGGACCGTGGGCCGTGATGACCGCGTGCTCGTCCATGATCGTCAGAGCCGGGAGGTCGTGGCGCTGGCCGATCTCGAAGTCGTTCGGGTCGTGGGCCGGGGTGACCTTGACGGCACCCGTGCCGAACTCCGGGTCGACGTGCTCGTCGGCGACGACCGGGATGGAGCGGTCGGTCAACGGCAGCTTGACCAGCTTGCCGATCAGGTGCTGATACCGCTCGTCCTCGGGGTGAACGGCGACGGCCGTGTCTCCGAGCATGGTCTCGGCGCGCGTGGTGGCGACGACGATGGTGTCGTCCCCGTCGCCGTACTTCATGGAGACGAGCTCGCCGTCGTCGTCCTGGTACTCGACCTCGATGTCCGAGATGGCGGTCAGGCACCGGGGGCACCAGTTGATGATGCGCTCGGCGCGGTAGATCAGCTCGTCGTCGTAGAGCCGCTTGAAGATGGTCTGGACGGCCTGGGAGAGCCCCTCGTCCATGGTGAAGCGCTCGCGCGACCAGGCGACGCCGTCACCGAGGCGCCGCATCTGCCCGCTGATCTGCCCGCCGGACTCGCCCTTCCACTGCCAGACCCGCTCGACGAAGGCCTCGCGGCCCAGGTCGTGCCGGGACTTGCCCTCCTTGGCGAGCTCCCGCTCGACGACGTTCTGCGTGGCGATGCCGGCGTGGTCCATGCCGGGCTGCCACAGCGTCTCGTAGCCCTGCATGCGCTTACGACGGGTCAGGGCGTCGATGAGCGTGTGCTCGAAGGCGTGCCCCAGGTGCAGGCTGCCCGTGACGTTCGGCGGCGGGATGACGATCGTGTACGGCGGCTTGTCGCTCTTCTCGTCCGCCTCGAAGTAACCCCGCTCTACCCAGCGCTCGTACAGCGGCCCCTCCACGTCGGCCGGCGCGTACTGGGTCGGCAGGTCGGTGCTGGGCGCTGGTGGCTGCTGCTGAGCGTTCTCGGTCACGGGGGTCAGTTTAGAGGTGTCACTCCCCCGTCCCGAAACGCGTTTGCTTCCTCACGGTGAGGCCCCGATGCCATGCACACGGCGGGTCTGCGCCAGGATGTCCGGAACACATAAGCATCTGGAGGGGAACCCAGACCATGAGCTACAACCAGCCGGGCCCGTACGGCGGGCAGCCCCAGCAGCCCGGACCGTACGGTCAGCCGGGACCGTACGGCCAGCCGCCGCAGGCCCCCCAGCCCGGCTACGGCTACCCCCAGCAGGCCCCTCCGCCCCAGCCGGGCTACGGCTACCCGCAGCAGCCCCCGCAGGGCGTCCCGCCCCAGCCCAACCCCTACGGCCAGCAGCCGCCCTACGGCCAGGCCCCGTACGGCGCGCCTCAGCCCCCGGCCCCGGGCGGCGGCAAGAAGAAGACGGGCATCATCATCGGCGCGGTCGCGGTGGTCGCCGCGATCGCGGTGGGGGCGTACTTCGTGATCGGCGGGGGTGGTGGCGGCCTGGAGGACGACGGGCCGCACAAGCTCACGACGCCGGCGACGGTGCTCAGCGACTACAAGCGCACCACGAAGGACGGGGCGACCGTCGGCGCCGGCTCGACGTCGGAGCTGGAGAAGAGCGGCGTCAAGAACGCCAAGTCCGCGGCAGGCCTCTACAACACGGTCGACCTGAGCGACTACGACCCCGACGACCCGGCGTCCGCGGCGAAGATGGCGACGGCCAAGACCCTTTCGGTGGCCGGTGCCTACGGTGAGATCTCCGACCCGGAGGCGACCCTGGACCTGTTCTTCGCCAACTTCAAGAAGTCGGCCGAGAAGGAGTCCTCCACCGGGTCCGGCAAGCCGGAGCTGGTCGGCGAGCCCGAGGCGGCGGACCTCGACGGCGCGGTCATGAAGTGCCAGTCGGTCAAGGGGCAGAACCGGGCGACCAACAAGGAGCAGACCAACTGGTTCTGCGCGTGGGCCGACTACAGCACGATCGCCATCGTGTCGCCGGGTGACGCGGCGCAGGACGTCACCAAGGACGTGGCGATCGACCTCACCACCAAAGTCCGCAAGGAAGTCCGCGTCAAGGCGGCCTGACGCCGGAAACGGCGAAGGCGCCCGGCAGAAGTTGCCGGGCGCCTTCGCGTGCAGTGGGTGACTAGGCCGTCTTCTGCTCCCCCGGACCGCGTCCGCGCGCATCCCGCGGAATCAGCGTCGGGTTCACGTTCGACTGGACGACGTCCGCCGTGATGACGACCCGGGCCACGTCCTTGCGGGACGGGACCTCGTACATCACGCCCTGGAGGACTTCCTCCATGATGGCGCGCAGGCCTCGCGCGCCGGTCTGGCGGAGAATGGCCTGGTCGGCGATGGCTTCGAGGGCCTCGCGCTCGAAGTCCAGCTCCACGCCGTCGAGTTCGAAGAGGCGCTGGTACTGCTTGACGAGCGCGTTGCGCGGCTCGATGAGGATCTGGAGCAGGGCCTCGCGGTCGAGGTTGTGGACCGAGGTGATGACCGGGAGGCGGCCGATGAACTCGGGGATCATGCCGAACTTGACCAGGTCCTCCGGCATGACCTCCTGGAACTGGTCCTTGGACTCCATCTCGCGCTTGGAGCGGATCTGCGCGCCGAAGCCGATGCCCTTGGCGCCGGCCCGGGACTCGATGATCTTCTCCAGGCCCGCGAAGGCACCGCCCACGATGAACAGCACGTTCGTCGTGTCGATCTGGATGAACTCCTGGTGCGGGTGCTTGCGGCCGCCCTGCGGCGGGACGGAGGCCGTGGTGCCCTCGAGGATCTTGAGGAGGGCCTGCTGTACGCCCTCCCCGCTCACGTCGCGCGTGATCGAGGGGTTTTCACTCTTCCGCGCGACCTTGTCGATCTCGTCGATGTAGATGATCCCGGTCTCGGCCTTCTTGACGTCGTAGTCGGCGGCCTGGATCAGCTTGAGCAGGATGTTCTCGACGTCCTCGCCGACGTAGCCGGCCTCCGTCAGGGCCGTGGCGTCGGCGATGGCGAACGGGACGTTCAGCATCCGCGCGAGGGTCTGCGCCAGGAGGGTCTTGCCGGAGCCCGTGGGGCCGAGCAGGAGGATGTTGGACTTCGCCAGCTCGATGGCGTCGTCGCGGCCGCTCCCCCCGCCGTTCTCACCGGCCTGGACCCGCTTGTAGTGGTTGTAGACCGCCACGGAGAGGGCCTTCTTGGCGGCCTCCTGGCCGACCACGTACCCCTCGAGGAATTCGTAGATCTCCCGGGGCTTCGGGAGCTCCTCCCAGCGGACCTCGCTGGTCTCCGCCAGTTCTTCCTCGATGATCTCGTTGCAGAGGTCGATGCACTCGTCGCAGATGTACACACCGGGCCCTGCGATGAGCTTCTTGACCTGCTTCTGGCTCTTGCCGCAGAACGAGCACTTGAGCAGATCGCCGCCGTCACCGATGCGTGCCACGGTGTGCTTCCCCTTCGCCTGGGAGACTCCTGGACGCCGACGTCCAGCGGACTCCTGGTGCTGCCTTATGTCCGACGGTACCTTGCCGGGCCCCCCGTTCGGGCCCCCCTTGGCGCGGTTCGCTTTGACGTGGACCGTGCCAAACCGTGCCAAGGGGCGGCAGACGATACAGCTTCTCGCCTCAACGCAGGCTCGAGTTGTCCATCTTCCGGGTGGTGATGACCTGGTCGATCAGACCGTAGTTCAGCGCGTCCTCGGCCGTAAGGATCTTGTCGCGCTCGATGTCCTCGCGGATCTTGTCGATCGTCTGCGTGGAGTGCTTGGCCAGCATCTCCTCCAGCTGCGAGCGCATCCGGAGGATCTCGTTGGCGGCGATCTCCAGGTCGGAGACCTGGCCGCGACCGGTCTCGCTGTACGGCTGGTGGATCAGCACGCGCGCGTTCGGCAGGGCCATGCGCTTGCCCGGCGTACCGGCGGCCAGCAGGACGGCGGCGGCGGAGGCCGCCTGGCCCATGCAGACCGTCTGGATGTCCGGCTTCACGTACTGCATCGTGTCGTAGATCGCAGTGAGCGCCGTGAAGGAACCGCCCGGGCTGTTGATGTAGACCGAGATGTCACGGTCGGGGTCCATCGACTCCAGGCACAGCAGCTGCGCCATGACGTCGTTGGCGGAGGCGTCGTCGATCTGGACGCCGAGGAAGATCACGCGCTCCTCGAAGAGCTTCGCGTACGGGTCGTACTCGCGGATGCCCTGGGAGGTGCGCTCGACGAAGCGCGGGATGACGTAGCGGGACTCGGCCTGCGGGCCGGTGTAGCGGCCCTGCGAGGCGGTCATGTCCTGCACGGCGTGCGTACGGTCGTAGATCCCGCTGCCGGGGAACTGGTTCACGGTGTCTCCTGAGAAGGGCTGAGGCGGTCGGCTGGGGCTGTCTGGGGTCGCGGGGGCCCGGGAGGGCTCCGTGGGCCTCACGGGGCGCCACAGGCCCCGTGGGGACCTCTCAGGCCCCGGTGCCGCCGCCGCCCGGCATGCCGGCGGCCGTAGGCATGACGTCGTCGATGAGGCCGTACTCCTTGGCCTCGAAGGCGTCGAACCAGCGGTCGCGGTCCGAGTCCCGGGTGATCTGCTCGACCGACTGGCCGGTGTGCTGGGCGGTGAGCTCGGCCATGCGCTTCTTGGTGTGCAGCAGCCGCTCGGCGTGGATCTTGATGTCCGAGGCGGAGCCCGCCAGGCCTGCGGAGGGCTGGTGGATGAGGATCTCAGCGTTCGGCAGCGCGAAGCGCTTGCCGGGGGTGCCCGCGCTGAGCAGGAACTGTCCCATCGAGGCCGCGAGGCCCATGGCGATCGTCACCACGTCGTTCTTGATGTACTGCATGGTGTCGTAGATCGCCATGCCGGCCGTGATCGAACCGCCGGGACTGTTGATGTACAGGTAGATGTCCTTGTCCGGTTCGGCGGCAAGGAGCAGCAGCTGTGCGGTGATCTTGTTCGCGATGTCGTCGTCGACCGGCTGGCCGAGGAAGATGATCCGCTCGTTGAGCAGCCGGTTGTAGACCTGGTCGCCGAGGCCACCACCGATGGAAGGCTCGCCGGCGGCTGAAGGCATCAGATTCGTCACGTATCCACCTGCTCGTCTTACGACGGCGCCGGGCCGTCTTACGTGTTCCCTGCGGGGCGGGAGCCGTATCGGAGACTCCACTGCCCTGGTATTCATGGACCCTAACGCGCGGGTCCCTTCGGGGAATCCCGGAGATGGGAGTGTTCGCCGGGGGCGTAGCGCTGCGCGGCTTCGGCGGGGTGGTTCCGCCTGTCGGCGGCTGCGGGCGCGTCGTGGTCGCTCGCGCAGTTCCCCGCGCCCCTGGGGCGATGACGCCGACGGGCCCCGAGAGGCGGTGTGCGTCTCGGGGCCCGTCCTACGGCGTCACAAGGTGCCGGGGGCTCAGCCCTCGGTCTTCTCCTCGGCGGACTCGGCCGGGGTCTCCTCGGCGGAGGCCTCGGTGGTGTCCTCGTCCTCTTCGTCGTCCAGGTCGATGACCTCGCCGTTGGTGTCCTTGACCGTGGCCTTCTCGACCACGACGGCCAGGGCCTTGCCGCGGGCGACCTCGCCGACCAGGAGCGGAACCTGACCGCCCTCGACGACGGCCTGGGCGAACTGGTCGGGGGACATGCCGGAGGAAGCGGCGCGGCGCATGAGGTGCTCGGTGAGCTCCTCCTGGTTGACGTTGAGCTTCTCCTGCTTGACGAGTTCGTCGAGCACGAACTGGGTCTTGATGCCCTTGACCGCGGCCTCGCGGGTCTCGGCGTCGAACTCCTCCTCGCTCTTGCCCTGGATCTCCAGGTACTTCGCGAGGTCCAGCCCCATCTGGCCGAGCTGGTGGTGCTCGAGGTTGTGCTTGCGGGTGTTGATCTCGTCCTCGAGCAGCTTCTCGGGGACCGGGACCTCGACCAGCTCGAGCAGCTTCTCCAGGACGCGCTCCTGGGCCTGCGTGGCCTGGTCGTACTGCTTCATGTTCTCCAGGCGCTTGCGGCTGTCGGCGCGCAGCTCCCCGATGGTGTCGAACTCGGAGGCGAGCTGCGCGAACTCGTCGTCCAGCTCGGGCAGTTCACGCTTGGCGACCTGGGTGACCTTGACGGTGACCTCGGCCTCCTTGCCGGCGGCGGAGCCGCCCTTGAGCTCGGAGGTGAAGGTGGCCTCGCCACCGGCCTCCAGGCCCTTCACGGCGTCGTCGATGCCGTCCAGCAGCTCGCCGGAGCCGATCGTGTAGGAGACGCCGTCGGCGACGCCGTCCTCCAGGACCTCGCCGTCGACCTTGGCCTCCAGGTCGATCGTCACGACGTCGCCGTCCTCGGCGGCACGCTCGACCGGGGCGGTGGAGGCGAAGCGCTCGCGGAGCTCCTCGACCGCCTTGTCGACGTCCTCCTCGGTGACCTCGACGGCGTCGACCTCGACCTCGATGCCGGAGTAGTCCGGGATCTCGATCGCGGGGCGGATGTCGACCTCGGCGGTGAAGTTCAGCGTCTCGCCGTCCTTCAGCTCCGTGATGTCGACCTCGGGCTGGCCCAGGGGGCTCAGCTCGGCCTCGTTGACCGCGTCGGTGTAGAACTTCGGAAGCGCGTCGTTGACGGCCTCCTCCAGCACCGCACCGCGGCCGAACCGCTGGTCGATGACCCGGGCCGGGACCTTGCCCTTGCGGAAGCCCTTCACCGTGACCTGCTGGTTGATCTTCTTGTACGCCGCGTCGAGGCTGTCCTTGAGCTCCTCGAAGGGCACCTCGACAGTGAGCCGAACCCGAGTCGGGTTCAGGGTCTCCACGGCGCTCTTCACGGTTCGGTCTCCTTGTGGCTGACTTCTTGGGTTCTGCCGGTGCCAGAGCGGCCCGGCGGATTTCGCCGCCCGGAGGACTTCAGACGATGAGACACACGGGCGTGCAGCTTGCATAGTAACGGCAGCGGCTACACCGCCCAAAAGGCGATCACGCGAATGATCGGGCGACGATCACGCGAGGTGACCGGGTGGCTGGTCGGGGTGGCGGGATTTGAACCCACGGCCTTCCGCTCCCAAAGCGGACGCGCTACCAAGCTGCGCCACACCCCGTCTGGTGCGACACGTAGGGTACATGCCGCCAGGCGGTGTGGCCGACGCATTTCCACAGGACCCGTGCCGCGTCGGCCACGGCGGGAATGCGGTGTGCGACGGACGGGCCCGACCCGCTACGATGCCTTCAGTGCCGCGGTCACCCGACCTGCGGCGCGCGCTGTGCGGGCGTAGCTCAATGGTAGAGCCCTAGTCTTCCAAACTAGCTACGCGGGTTCGATTCCCGTCGCCCGCTCTGTAGGCCTCGGGCCCGGTTCTTCGGAACCGGGCCCGAGGTCGTTTCCGGGGTTCAGAGGTCGCGTACGTTCACCGTGTAGCCCGCCGATGCCAGAGCACCTTGCCGGTGTCGGCGGCCAAGGCGTTGATCGTGCAACTGGTCCGGAGGGCTGTTCGCAGAGTTCTGTTGGTCGGCCTCGTAGCGAGCCGCCCGTCCGGCAACCCTCGGCATGGTGACGAGCGCGGCGAGTGCGACCGCCACGGCGGCCGACACCAGCAGCAGGCCATGCCTGCGGCGTGTGCGGGTGCGGTCGGTCCGAGGTGCCGGCCCCGCTGCCGGATCGGCAGCCGCTTGGTGCTGCTCGGTCGGGGTTCTGCCGAGCCGGTGAGGCCCGGCTTCGTCCCGCTCGGCGCCCGTCCCGTCGGTCAGGGGGTGCTGTGTTTCGCCTCGCTCCGGGCGCGCCGCGTCGGGGCACGCGTGCCGGCGGGCTCGGTCGGGCGGGTGCCCGGCCATGGTGGTACGGGTCGTGGCCGTCGTGAGGCGGTGCCGGGCGGGTGACGCCCGGTGGGGGTCGCGGTGCCCTCGCGGAGCAGGGTGAACAGTTCGTCCGCGGCGGGGCGGGACTTCTGGTGCTTCTGCAGGCAGGAGCGGATGAAAGGAAGGAGCTCGTCCGGTACGCCGGCGAGGTCCGGCTCGCCCTCGACGACCCGCAGAGCCGTCTCGTACGGGCTGGGGCTGTCGAACGGACCCCGGCGGGTGGCCGCGCAGGTGAGGACCGAGCCGAGGGAGAAGATGCCGGCGGCCGGGCCCACGTCCCGGGGAGAGGCGAACTGCTCCGGGGACATGAAGGGCGGCGTGCCCATGACGCGGCCGGTCTGGGTGAGGACGTCCGAGGCGGCGAACTCGGCGGTGCGGGAGATGCCGAAGTCGATGACGCGGGGGCCGTCGTCGGCGAGCATCACGTTGGACGGCTTCAGGTCGCGGTGGACGACTCCGGCGCGGTGCATGTCGCGCAGCGCCTCGGCGAGGCCCGCGGCGAGTTCGCGCAGGCGGGGCAGCGGGAGCGGGCCGTGCTCGCGGACGTGGGTGGCGAGGTCCGCGCCCGGAATGTGGAGTGTGGCCATCCAGGGGCGCGGCGCGTCGGCGTCCGCGTCCACGACGGGGGCCGTGAAGGCGCCGCTGATCTGGCGGGCGGCGGCCACCTCGCGGCGGAAACGGGCGCGGAACTCGTCGTCGTCGGCGTACTGGCCGTGCACCACCTTGATCGCCAGGTGCCGGCCGGAGGCCGAGCGGGCGAGGGAGACCACACCCATGCCGCCGGAGCCCAGGCGGTCCTCGATGCGGTAGCCGCCCCCTCCGCGGGGTCATCCCCGTACGTTCCCCCCGTCACGCACCGTCCTGTGGTCGGGGAGGAGCGTATCCGCACGCTCCTCGCGTCGGCGGTACCGGCCCGGTCAGAAGCTGATCGAGTTGATGGTCTGCGCTATCGAGTTGAGGAATCGCTGGATGTCGTCGGCCATGCCCGTCGAGGCGAGGAAGAAGCCGAAGAGGACCGCCACGATCGCGGGGCCCGCCTTGATGGAGCCGCCTCTCAGCAACACCACAAGGATGATCGCCAACAGCAGCACCACAGACAGTGAAATGGCCACAACTGATCACACCCTCGGTCGGTCCGCTCTCCCGGCCCGGGGACGCAACCCCGCGCACCCCGCCAGAACCATCGTGCCACCAACGCGGCCGGGCTATGCGGCCGGTGACGCATCGACCACCTCACGCGTGTCCGGACGTGTGCGCGCCGCCCGGGGGCAGGGGCCGAACGGCCGTGACTCGTACGACAATTCGACGGGCCACCCGCACAGGGAATTCGACCGCATCGTTTCCGTGTCCACACAACGCGTTCGCAGCTAATTCGAATTGCCCCCGCAAGCCCTCAACAACCCCGCGGGCAGACTTCGAAGGGGCGCGGAAGCGGACATTCCACCGGAGTCGCCTGCTGGTCTTATGGGGCGCTTAGTCCGGAAGTATCATGACAAGCAGGGCGGGTGTGATGAACACAGTCCACCGTCGGGCGATGTGTTGGCCATCACTCCGACAGTGACGTCAACTACCCGAAATCCGGGGTACCCGCAGCGAATAGCCAGGATTCACATCCAGCGTTTTACGAATAGCCGCAGGGAACGCTAGGGTGCCTCAGATGTTCCACGCTGCCTCGTCCCCCGCAAGCGCAGCGAGGTCCCGGATCGTCTCCCCGAGCTCCTGGTGGGAGGGTCTGTGACGAACTCGCTACGACCGAACGGCGACCGCAGGGCGCCACTTCCCCCGGCACAGTCGCCGACTGACGGAGTGCCGAGCCCGCGCTCGCCGCAGAGCCCGCAGAAGAAGCAGAACGGCAAGCAGCGCGACGCGTTCTTCGACAACGCCAAGTACCTGGCGATCGTACTGGTGGCCATGGGCCACGCCTGGGAGCCGCTCAAGGGCGACAGCCGGATACTGGAGGCCGCGTACCAGGTCGTCTACGCGTTCCACATGCCGGCGTTCATCATCATCTCCGGCTACTTCTCGCGCAGTTTCGACATGCGGCCCGACCGGCTCAAGCGCCTGATCACCGGCGTCGCCGTGCCGTACATCATCTTCGAGACGGCCTACCCGCTCTTCAAGCGGTTCATCGACAACGACCCGCACCAGGAGATCAGCCTTCTCGACCCCTGGTACCTGACCTGGTTCCTGTGCGCGCTGTTCATCTGGCGGATGACCACCCCCATCTGGAAGATGGCGCGCTGGCCGCTGCCGCTCGCGCTCGGCCTCGCGATGGTCGCGACCGTCTCCCCGGAGATCGGTGACGACCTGGACCTCCAGCGGGTCCTCCAGTTCCTGCCGTTCTTCGTGCTGGGCCTGGTGATGAAGCCCGAGCACTTCCACATGGTGCGCCGCCGTTCCGTGCGCATCGCCTCGGTGCCGGTGTTCGCGGTCGCGCTGGCCTTCAGCTGGTGGGCCGTGCCGCGCATGAACACCGCGTGGTTCTACCACCGGGACGCCGCGCAGGAGCTGGGCGCGCCGTGGTGGACCGGCCCGGTCATGGTGCTCGCGATGTTCGGCTGCTCCCTGGTGCTGACCGCCTGCTTCTTCGCCTGGGTGCCACGCCGCCACATGTGGTTCACCGCGCTCGGCGCTGGCACGCTCTACGGCTACCTGCTGCACGGCTTCCTGGTGAAGGCCGGCGACTACCAGGGCTGGTTCGAGCCGACGTGGATGCACCAGCCGCTCGGTGAGATCGCCGTGACCATCGCCGCGGCCGCCGTCGTGACGGCGCTGTGCACCAAGCCGGTGCAGCGGGTCTTCCGGTTCGCGATGGAGCCGAAGATGGAGTGGGCCTTCAAACGGGACGCGGCCGAGCTCGCCCGGGAGCGCCAGAGCGCCGAGCGGCGCGAGCACGAGCGCGAGCGCGAGAAGGTCAACGCCTGACGCCCGTACTCGCGTTCATCCGACGAGACCGAGAAGTGCGCGCATCCGCGCGTACTTCTCGGTCAGTCGTGTGCGGGTGGTCTCGTCGAGGACCGCGAGGCGTGCCGGGTCCGCGTTGTGCGCCAGGTCCGCCTCCTTCACCAGCAGCGCGCCGGGCGTGGCGAGGATGCGCGCGGCGTACGCCTCGGGCGGTTCCCCCGCCCGCTTGGTGACCGCGAGGACGATGGCCTTGGTACGGCTGCTCAGCGGGGCCTCGCGCAGCCACTGAGGCGAGAGCGCGTCGTCCTCGACGGCGTCGTGCAGCCAGGCCGCCGCGATCTGCTCCTCGTCGCCGTCCCGCGCCCGGACGCCCTCCGCGACGGCCTGGAGATGCTCGGCGTAGGGCCGTCCGGCCTTGTCGGTCTGGCCTGCGTGCGCGGCACGAGCGGTGGCCTCGATCTGAGCCAGGGTCAGCGTGGTGCGGGGTGTCTCGGTCACGGCTCCAGTGTGCGCCTGACTCCAGTGCGTCCTGACTCCAGCGTGCGGCTGAAGAGAACCGCGCCTCAGCGGGTGGCGGCCGCTGTCGGGCCCTCCCGGCAGATCAGCAGCAGGGCCCGGTCGTCGTTGACGTCCTTGGCCACCGCCTCGATGAGGTGCCAGGCGGCGCCGTGGAAACCACCCGCGACGTAACGGTCGGCCTCGCCGGTGAGTCGGTCGATGCCCTCGACGATGTCGCGGTCGGAGGTCTCCACCAGGCCGTCCGTGAACAGCATCAGCACGTCACCCGGGCGGAGCGAGCCCTTCACCGAGTCGAACTGGGCGCCGTCGTACACACCGAGGAGCGGGCCTTCCGCCGTCTTCTCCTCCCAGCGGCCGCTGCCCGCGCTGAGCTGGAGGCCCGGCGGGTGGCCGGCGGAGTAGAGCTCGTAGTCGCCGGAGTCCAGGTCGAGGACCAGGTGAATGGAGGTCGCGAAACCCTCGTCCCAGTCCTGGCGGAGCAGATAGCCGTTCGCGGCCGGGAGGAAGGCGTGCGGCGGGAGGGAACCCAGGAGGCCGCCGAACGCGCCGGACAGGAGCAGCGCCCGGGAGCCCGCGTCCATGCCCTTGCCGGAGACGTCGGTGAGGACGACCTCGAGCGTACGGCCGCCGTTGGTGCGCGCCGCCACCACGAAGTCGCCCGAGAAGGACTGGCCGCCCGCCGGGCGCAGCGCCATCTCACGGTGCCAGCCGTCCGGCAGGCCGGGCAGCTTGCTCTGCACCCGGATGCGTTCGCGCAGGTCGAACAGCATGGTGCCGCCGCGCCGCCAGGGCACACCGACCCGACTGCGGAACTGGGCCAGCAGGAGTCCGAAGAAACCACAGGCCGCGACCACCAGCACCACGCCCGGGGTGACTCTGGACGGGCCTTCCGTGTACGGGCCCAGCCGCACCGACTCCACGATCAGTGCCGTGGCCGCCGCCGCGTACAGGCCGAGCAGGCTCGCCGGGCGCAGCAGCAGGCCGCCCACGACGACCGGCAGGACCAGCGCGGCCGGCGAGAACCACACCGAGTTCGCCAGCGTCGCCGCGGCGATCAGCGGGACGGTCACGAGCAGACCCACCAGGGCGATCCAGTCCGAGCCGTCGCCGCGGAAGTAGTCCACGGCGGCTCGGCGCATGCCGACGCGGGCCCGGTGCCACTGCTTCTTCAACCGGGCCGTGAACGTCTCGGCTTCCGCGCGCCGCTCTCGTCCTGCTGCCATTAGTTCGGGACCCTATCCATCGGACCGGTCACTTGGCACGGGAGGTCCTACTTGTCCCCCGTCCGAGGGCCGACTTCACAGTGAACTTACGGTGCGCGGCCCGCCACCGCCCCGGGAAAATTCCCTCGCTCGTCCCGAGTTGCCCTGGTAGGCATGGGCCATGGCGACTGATGCGACCGGCTCCGCGGCGACCCTGCGGGTTCTTCGGCAGGACGACTGGGACAAGTGGTACGACACCCTCATCCGCGGCTTCGGCGGGGTGCCGGAGTCCGCCGAGGAGCGGGAGTTGTGGCGCTCGCTGACCGAGTGCGACCGTTCCCTCGGTGCCTGGGACGGGGACGACTGCGTGGGGACGGCCGGGGCGTTCGCCTTCCGGCTCACCGTGCCCGGCGGGGCCTCGGTGCCGGCCGCGGGCGTCACGACGGTGAGCGTGGCCGCCACGCACCGCCGGCGCGGCGTCCTGACGTCCATGATGCGGCGGCAGCTGGACGACGTCCGCGCCTGGGGTGAGCCGCTGGCCGTGCTCACGGCCTCCGAGCCGGCGATCTACGGCCGGTTCGGATACGGCACGGCCACCTTCCAGTTGAACGCCGAGATCGACACGAGCCGGGTGCGGCTGTCGTCGCTGCCGGCTGGTACGGACGACGTGCGTCTGCGGTACGCCGTTCCCGCCGATGCCGTCGATGTGTGCGAGGCGGTGTACGCGCGGCTGGTGCCGTCACGGCCGGGGATGCTGGCGCGGCAGCCCGGCTGGGAGCGGCTGGGAGTGCTCGATCCGGAGAGCGAGCGGGACGGGGCGTCGCCGCTTCAGTGCGTCCTCGCCGAGCGGGACGGGGAGACGGTCGGGTACGCGCGGTACCGCGTCAAGCCGGGGTGGGAGCCCGCCGGGCCCAACGGCACGGTGATTGTGGAGAACTCGGCCGCGCTGGACCCCGCGGCGGACGCGGCGCTGCTGCGGTTCCTGTTCGGCATCGACCTGACGTCGACGCTGGTGATGCGGGGGCGGCCGGTCGACGACGCGTGGCAGTACATGGTGTCCGACATACGGCGGTGTCAGCCGCGGTTGCGGGATTCGCTGTACGTGAGGCCGGTGGACGTCGGGGCCGCGTTGGAGGCGCGGACGTATCAGGCGCCGGTGGATGTGGTGTTCGAGGTGGAGGACGCGTTCTGTCCCTGGAACGCCGGGCGTTGGCGGCTCAGCGGGGATGCGAAGGGGGCGTCCTGTGAGCGTACGGCGGATGCGGCGGATGTCGCTTTGTCCGTACGGGAGTTGGGGGCGGCGTATCTCGGTGGGGTGAGCCTCGTGGCGTTGGGGGCGGCGGGGCGTGTACGGGAGTTGCGGCGGGGGGCGTTGGGGGAGGCCTCGGTGGGGTTCGGGGGCGGGGGCGGTGCGGTGGCGCCGTGGTTGCCGCACGGTTTCTGAGGGTTTGGTTGGTTTTTGCGGCGCGTGGTGTGTGGCCTGGGTTTTGAGGGGCCTGGGCGTTCAACGCCTGGGCGTTCAGGGGCGTTGGCAGGTCGGGCACCAGAAGAGGTTGCGGGCGGCGAGATCGGCGGTGCGGATCTCGCCGCCACAGATGTGGCAGGGCTGGTTGGCCCTGCGGTAGACGTACACCTCGCCGCCGTGGTCGTCCACGCGGGGTGGGCGGCCCATCGCGTCCGGGGTATGTTCCGGGCGGACCGTGTCGATGCGGTTGTTGCGGACGCCCTCGTGCATGAGCTCGACCAGGTCGGTCCAGATCGCGTGCCACTCGGACGGGGTGATGTCCTTGCCCGGGCGGTAGGGGTCGACGCGGTGCCGGAAGAGGACCTCCGCGCGGTAGACGTTTCCCACGCCGGCGATGACCTTCTGGTCCATGAGGAGGGCGGCGATGGTCGTACGGCTGCGGGAGACGCGGCGGTATGCGGTGTCCGGGTCGGCGTCGTCGCGGAGGGGGTCGGGGCCGAGGCGGTCGTGTATCGCCTGCTTCTCCGGGGGTGTGATGAGGGCGCAGGTCGTGGGGCCGCGGAGGTCCACGTAGGTGGTGTCGTTCGCGAGGCGGAGGCGGACGGTGTCGGTGGGAGCGGGTGCGGGGGTGGGGCCGAAGGTGACCTTGCCGAAGAGGCCGAGGTGGATGTGGATCCAGTCGGTGGCGTGGAAGCCGAGGAAGAGGTGTTTGCCGTGGGCTTCTGTGTGGGTGAGTTCCGTGCCGGTGAGGAGGGTGGCGGCGTCGGCGAACTTGCCCTGGGGGCTGGTGACCTGGGGGGTTGTGTCGAGGAAGGCCGCGGCGTAGTCGAGGGCCAGCCGGTGGATGGTGTGGCCTTCCGGCACGGTTTCTCCTGTGATCGTTGCCTTTGTCCAGGGGGTGGCCTCACGGCGGGGCTCCATCCTGGATTCCACCCTCCTGACCGAAGCGGTTCGTCGAGGGGCTGGGGTCGGAAGGCCTCGGCTGCGGACTCGGACTCCGGCCTCCCCGTCGGCCTCGGACCCTGGGCCCCCACGTCGGCCTCGGCCCCTGGCCCCGTCAACGTCAGCCTCGGCCCTGCCCCCACATGGGGCTCGGGCACCAACCCCCCGACGGACTCAGCCCCTGGCCTCCACGTCGAGTTCGGACCCTAGCCCCCACATCGGGTTCCGCCTCAGCCCACGTCGGTCTCGGCACTGGCCCCACCTAGGACTCGGACCCTGACCCCACCTGAGGCTCGGGCGCTGGGCCCCACCCCAGGTCCGGGCCCTGGAGCTGCGCACCGGGCTCGGGTGCTGGAGCCAGCGGCGATGGCCCGGCCCCGGCACCCGCAGGAGGTGCGTGCCGGACCTCACGCCCCCTGCCGCGCTCGGCACGACCGCCTGACCTCAGTGGTTCAGGTAGGGACCGTGTGGAGGCCGGGGCCCGCGGGTCCTACCGCTGGGGGTGGTGGGACGGGATGGGAGGGAGGTCGCCGGTGGATTCGTATGTGGCGAGCATGTCGATTCGGCGGATGTGACGTTCATCACCGGAGAACGGCGTGCTGAGGAACGTCTCGACGAAGGCCGTCGCCTCGTCCTGCGCGTGCATGCGCGCGCCCACGGCGACGACGTTGGCGTTGTTGTGCTGGCGGCCGAGGGCTGCCGTCTCCTCGCTCCAGGCGAGGGCCGCGCGGACGCCCTTGACCTTGTTCGCGGCGATCTGCTCGCCGTTGCCGGAGCCGCCGATGACGACGCCGAGGGACTCGGGGTCCGCGGCCGTCCGCTCCGCGGCGCGGAGGCAGAACGGCGGGTAGTCGTCCTGGGCGTCGTAGATGTGCGGGCCGCAGTCGACGGGGTCGTGACCCGCCGCCTTCAGCCACTCGACGAGGTGGTTCTTGAGTTCGTAGCCCGCATGGTCCGAGCCGAGGTACACGCGCATGGGACGAGTGTGACACGGGTGTTTCGGGGAAGGCGCGCCGGGTGGCGCTCATGAAAACGTGAGGCGAATGTGAGCCCCATTACAGAAGCTCAGGGAAACCTCAAGTAACAATCTGGATTCAGAGGTTCTCCTCGCTGTTCGCCTCAGATTCACTGGACCAGCTCGTACACCGCTCATGCACCGCTCGTACGAGCCCCTGTACACCGTCATGCCGCGACACACCCCCGTTCGTACGGCTCAGACGGTTCGTACGGAAAACAGCTCCCCGGCGCAAAGGAAAACCGTTCCATGACCTCGCAGCCGACTTTGAAGACGACAGGAAGCGAACCCGGCGGCCCCGGCGAACCCGGTGGCGGCTCCGGGCTCCAGGCAGGGCTCAAGAACCGGCATCTGTCGATGATCGCCATCGGTGGTGTCATCGGGGCGGGCCTGTTCGTCGGGTCCAGCTCCGGTATCGCCACCGCCGGGCCCGGCATCCTGCTGTCGTACGCCCTGGTCGGCACGCTCGTCGTGCTGGTGATGCGGATGCTCGGTGAGATGTCGGCCGCCAATCCGACCTCGGGTTCCTTCTCCGCGCACGCCGACCGGGCGCTCGGGCCCTGGGCCGGTTTCTCCATCGGCTGGCTGTACTGGTTCTTCTGGGTGGTCGTGCTGGCGGTCGAGGCGACCGCCGGTGCCGTGATCCTGGAGGGGTGGATCCCGGCCGTGCCGCAGTGGGCCTGGGCCCTGATCGTGATGATGGTGCTCACCGCCACCAACCTCGTCTCCGTGGGGTCGTACGGCGAGTTCGAGTTCTGGTTCGCCGGGATCAAGGTCGTCGCGATCGCCGCGTTCATCGTCATCGGCGGGCTCGCCGTGTTCGGGATGCTGCCCGGCGTCGACAGCGAACAGGCCGGGCTGAGCAACCTCACCGAGCACGGTGGCTTCCTGCCCCATGGTGCCGGGGCGATCCTCACCGGTGTGCTGCTCGTCGTCTTCTCCTTCATGGGGAGCGAGATCGCCACCCTGGCCGCCGGCGAGTCGGAAAACCCGCAGCAGGCCGTCACCAAGGCCACCAACAGCATCATCTGGCGAGTCGCCGTCTTCTACCTCGGCTCGATCTTCGTCGTGGTGTCGCTGCTGCCGTGGGACAGCAAGTCCATCACCGAGGACGGCTCCTACGTCGCCGCGCTGGACTCCCTCGGCATTCCGCACGCCGGTCAGATCATGAACTTCATCGTGCTGACCTCGGTGCTGTCCTGTCTCAACTCCGGCCTCTACACCGCCTCCCGCATGGCCTTCTCGCTCGGCCAGCGCGGTGACGCGCCGAAGTCCTTCGCCCGCACGACCGCCAACGGCGTGCCGCGGACGGCGATCCTCGCGTCCGTCGCGTTCGGCTTCGTCGCCGTCTTCTTCAACTACAAGTTCCCGGACTCGGTCTTCCTCTTCCTCGTGAACTCCAGTGGCGCGGTCGCCCTGTTCGTGTGGCTGGTGATCTGCTTCTCCCAGCTGCGGATGCGGAAGATCATCCAGGCCGAGGCGCCGGAGAAGCTCGTCGTGAAGATGTGGCTGTACCCGTACCTGACCTGGGCGACGGCCGCGCTGATCGTGTTCATCCTCGGTTACATGCTCACCGACACCGAGCACGACGGGCGCCGCACCATAGTGCTGTCGCTGATCGTCGCGGCGCTCGTCCTCATCGTCGCCTTCGTGAAGGAGAAGGTCCGTGGGGGGCGGCCGGCCGCCGCCGCTGACGCCGCCCAGGCGCAGAACGACAGCCGGGACGAGGTCTCGGCCGGCTGACCCTTCCGGCTCCCGCCGTTCGTGGTGAACGGGGGCCTGTGGCGCGTGTTCCGCCCGAACACGCACCGCAGGCCCTTTCCGTTGCCGCCTACAGCACCGTGAAGCTGTCCTTGACCTTCTCGTACGTGCGGAGGGCTCGCGGTTCGATGCCGGAGTCGTACCAGGTGTTGATCTGGTACGACGTGCCATCCACGTGGAAGCCGAGCAGGCTGGCGTGCCAGTGGACGCCCTTCAGTGTGAACGTGTACTCCCAGACCACCGCCGGGTGGCCGCGGAACGCCGTCTCCTCCAGGCGGATCTTGCGGTAGTCCTGGCCCTGCTGGGCGTTGCGCTCGGAGGTCTGCCAGGTCTCCAGCAGGTCACCTCGGGCCAGGGACGACTTGCCGACGAGTTCCTGCGTGCCGTCCGGGGAGGTGTAGTGCACCTCCGCGCCCGTCTTCACGTCCCGCCGCCAGCCCTCGGGTGTCGCCCAGGCGAATCCTCCGGCCTCCCGGTGCGCGCCCGGCGGCAGGCTCTGCGGCCTGGATGTGCCTTCCACGGTGGCCGAGGGCGTGGAGTCCGCAGTGCGGTCAGGGGCCGGGGCTGTGGCCGGGTCCGTGGTGAGTGGTGCGGAGGTCGAGGCGCCCGCGCGGGGGGCGTCGTCGCCCGGTGAGCCGGAGGACGTGGCCAGCAGGATTCCTACCGCGGCGGCCACCGTCGCGACGGTGGCCGCCGCGGCGGCGAGCGTCGTACGGCGGTGGCCGGCTCGGGGGCGGGCGGCGCGTGTGGCGGGGCCGGGGAGTTCGCCCGGCGGCATGGGGGTGGGTGGTGCCGGGGTGGGGTGGGGGCGGCCCGCCGTTTCCGCCCGCGCTCGAGTGAGGGAGACGGGGCTCGGGCGGCGGGTGGCTGTGGTGCTGACCGCGTCGTTCGGCGAACCGGCCGCGTTCGGTTGTGCCGTCTGTGCGGTGGGGGTGGGTACGGGTTGGCGGGGGTCCTTCGGGGTGGGTGGCCGGGATGGTGGCGGCATCGGGGCCGAGGCCCGCGGCTCCGGCTCCCGGTCCGGGGCGGGTTGTCCATCCGGCTCGGGGGTCACGTCGGGGGCGGGCCCGGGGTGTCGGTCGGGCGCCGGCACAGGTGCCTGAGCAGGCGCCGAATCCGACACCGGCTCCGGCAACTCCCTGGCGTACTCCCGCTGTTCCCGACCGGCGCCCACCGACACCGTAGGCGTCGGGGCCGGGTACGCGACCGGTTCCAACGCCGCTGCCAGCTCCTCAAGACCCGGTCGTACCGACGGGTCCTTTTCCAGCAGGGACGTCAGGGTGTCGCGCAACGGGCCGTACCCGGCGGGGAGTTCGGGCTCTTCGTACAGGACCGCGTGCAGGGTCGCCAGTGTGGTGTCGCGGGCGAAGGGGGAACGGCCGCCCAGGGCCGCGCAGAGGGTCGCGCCGAGGGACCAGACGTCGGACGGCGGGCCCTGCGGGCGGCCGGAGATGCGCTCGGGGGCCATGTAGTCGGGGGAACCGACCAGCATGCCGGCCATGGTGAGCGCCTTGGCGTCCTGGATCGCGGCGATTCCGAAGTCCGTGAGGACGACACGCCGTTCGCGTCCCGGTCCGGCCGGCCCGCTCCCGTGCTCCACCAGCACGTTGCCCGGCTTGATGTCCCGGTGCAGCACTCCCCGCGCATGGACCTGCCGTAGCGCCGCGACCAGACCCAGCCCGAGCCGGGCCGTGTCGCAGGGGCCCAGTGGGCCCTCCTCCGCGAGGATCCGTTCGAGGGAGCGGCCCGCCACCAGCTCCATGACGATCCACAGGCGTTCGCCTTCGTCGACCACGTCGTAGACCCGGACGACGTTGGGATGGTCGATCCGGGCCGTAGCCCTGGCTTCGCGCAGGGTGCGTTCGCGGCGGGTCCTGCTGTCCTCCGCGTCGAGGCCGTCGATACGCATTTCCTTGACGGCGACCTGGCGGTCGAGTATTTCGTCGGCGGCTCGCCACACCCGCCCCATTCCCCCCTGGCCGATACTTTCGACCAGCCGATAGCGCCCCGTCACCAATATCCCCGGAACACCGCCGATGTTCGCATTCCCCGGCAATCCGCTGCACCCCCTCCACGACGCCGCGACCGACTCCAGTGAAACACAACGGTCACACTTCACGCCGCACCAGGATAGTGCCGGGAAATCTTGTGGTAGCTCTTTCAGTACTGCGAATACAGGCGCAGTCCAGGGGGACGCAAGGGGGCGAACATGAGTTCTCGTCGCACGGCGGCGATCGCGGGATCGCTAGTAGCGGCATCTTTCTCGGTGGTGGTGATCCTTTCCGGAACAGCCGGCGCGGAAGACGAAGGGCCCGCGAGCAGCAAGGGAGGAAAGGCCGTCGACGAGGCACCGGCGGGCGTGAGGCTGACCACGCTGCTGCCCGAGAAGATCTCGGTCGACAACGGCTCCGAAAAGACAGCGCTTACCGCCACGGTGAAGAACGAGGGAAACAAGGACAGCGGGAAGATCCAGCTTTTGGTCGTCGGTTTCGACGGGCTCACCGTCAAGAACGTCCAGGGGTGTTCCCCTATAGCCGAGAACAATCTTCCGGAGGGTTCGAACAGCGGTTTCAGCTGCCCCGTCGGCAATCTCGCGGCCGGTAAGTCGAAATCGTACGCCGTTGATGCGACGTACGACCTGGGCAAGACCGGGAAGATCTGCCTGCCCGTCCGGGCAGGCGACGGGAAGAAGACGTTCTGGCAGCAGGGCCCGGTGCCGTTCGGCACGACCAATCCGTCACCGGACGCACCGGCGACGCCCCTGCTGCTCGGCACCGACAACGAGCCGGTCTCCCCCGGCAGGCCGGATTCCCCGGGCGGCGAGGAACTGCCGAGGACCGGGCCGGCGCGCGATCTGCTGCCGCTGGGCGCGGCCGGTGCGTCGCTGCTCGCGGCGGGCGCGGCCGGGATGTGGTGGTGCCGGCCGCGGCCGGCACGGCAGGAGATCTGAACCGGCCTCACAGCACCGCAACGCACAAGAGGCTCGCCGGGCTGAGGGATCCCCCGGCGAGCCTCTCGTCAAGTACCGCTGCTTCAGCGCTTGTCGGCGAGCTTCCATGCCGTCGGCAGCGCCCCCATCGCCAGCGCCGCCTTCAGCGCGTCGCCGATCAGGAACGGCGTGAGGCCGGCCGCGATCGCGGCGGCCGCGGACATGCCGGTGACGAGGGCCAGGTAGGGCACGCCGACGGCGTAGATGATCGCCTCGCCCAGCAGCATCGTGCCCGCCATGCGCAGCATCGATCGGTCGGCGCCGCGGCGGGCCAGGGCGCCCACCACCGTGGAGGCGAGGATCATGCCGAGGATGTAGCCGAAGGAGGGGGCGACGCCGGAGGTGCCCTGCGCGAACCACGGCATACCGGCGAGGCCCGCCACCGCGTACAGCGCCAGCGAGAGGAAGCCGCGGCCGGCGCCGAGGGCGGTGCCGACGAGCAGCGCGGCGAAGGTCTGGCCGGTCACCGGCACCGGGGACCCGGGCACGGGCAGGGCGATCTGCGCGGCGAGGCCGGTGAGCGCGGCTCCGCCGAGCACGAGGGCCGCGTCCCGGACACGGGAGGCAGGCAGCAGGTCGGCGAGGACCCGCCCGGTGAGGGCGGGTGTGGCGGCAGCGGTGCTCATGGGGACTCCGCGGGAGTGAGGGCCGGTCGGGACACGGTGACGCTATCCCAGCGTGCTCGCCCGGATCACCGTCAGCGCTCGACAAAGGCGCGAACGCGTGGTTGGTGGGCTCCGGACAAAGGGTGGGGGGTACACGGGACGTGGAGTGATGCCGGTCACGGAGGCAGCGAGGCTTCGATCACGCGGCGGACGGGCAGGCGGACTGTAGGGTTTCGCCAAATCGCCTTCTGCATCGGCGCCAGCCCTGCCGACCCTCCGTCAACGGACACTCACAGCATGCTTCCCGGGTGTCCGCATGCTGGACAGCCCTCCCCGCAGGACGGAGCGACCGCCCAGACTGGCGGCGTTTTTGCCCTCTCACGCCACTCACGCATTGGACGAGCCGCGCCCATGCCCAGCACCACCACCGGGACACCGCCCAGCGCGGACGACGTCTCCCTCTCCCATGGCCTGAAGCAGCGCCACCTGTCGATGATCGCCCTCGGTGGGGTGATCGGTGCCGGGCTGTTCGTCGGCTCCGGCGCGGGCATCGCCGCGGCCGGTCCGTCGATCGTGGTCGCCTACGCCCTCTCCGGTCTCCTCGTGATGCTGGTGATGCGGATGCTGGGCGAGATGTCGGCCGCGTATCCGTCCTCCGGTTCGTTCTCGGCGCACGCGGAGCGGGCGATCGGTCCCTGGGCCGGGTTCACCGCCGGGTGGGCGTTCTGGGTGCTGCTGTGCACGGCCGTCGGCCTGGAGGGCATCGGTGCCGCGAAGATCGTGAGCGGCTGGCTGCCGGGCACGCCGGAGTGGGCGTGGGTGGCGCTGTTCATGGTCGTCTTCTGCGGCACGAACCTCGCGGCCGTGAAGAACTTCGGCGAGTTCGAGTTCTGGTTCGCGGCCCTGAAGGTCGGCGCGATCACCCTGTTCCTGACGCTCGGTGTCCTGGCGATCCTCGGGATCCTGCCGGGCACGGACTCGCCGGGCGCGAGTCATCTGACCGACTTCCTGCCGAACGGCGGCGAGGGCCTGGTCATCGGGCTGCTCGCCTCGGTCTTCGCCTACGGCGGCCTGGAGACGGTCACCATCGCGGCGGCCGAGTCGGAGAACCCCGTCAAGGGCGTGGCGAGCGCGGTCCGTACGGCGATGTGGCGTATCGCCCTGTTCTACGTCGGTTCGATGGCGGTCATCGTCACGCTGGTGCCGTGGGACTCGAAGGAGGTCGTCGAGAAGGGCCCGTACGTCGCCGCCCTCGACGAACTCGGCATCCCGGGCGCCGGCCAGCTGATGAACGTCGTCGTCCTGGTGGCCCTGCTGTCCGCCATGAACGCCAACATCTACGGCGCCTCGCGCATCGCGTACTCGCTGGTGGAGCGCGGCCAGGGCCCGGCGGCGCTGGGCCGGGTCTCGGGCGGGGTCCCGCGGATCGCCGTTCTCGCCTCCTCCGTCTTCGGCTTCCTGTGCGTGCTGTTGAGCTACTGGCGGCCGAACGACGTCTTCTCCTGGCTGCTGAACATGATCGGCGCGGTGATCCTGGTCGTCTGGATCTTCATCGCCGTCTCGCAACTGCGCCTGCGGCGACGCCTGGAGCGACAGACGCCGGAGAAGCTGGTCGTGCGGATGTGGGCCTTCCCGTGGCTGACGTGGGTCGCTCTGGCGGGGATGGCGGGCATCTTCGTCCTGATGGCCCGGGAGCCGGATACGCGGGTGCAGTTGTACTCGACGGGCGGGATGACGCTGTTCCTGGCGGCCGTCGGGTACGCGTGGCAGAAGGCGCGCGCCCGGCAGTAGGAACTGCGGCACCACCAAGGCCCCCGCGACACGCGGGGGCCTTTTTTGTGTGCCCTGGGCACCCACCGACGTCTTCTGCTGCTAGCGTGCAGTTGCAAGTTGATTGCAATAAGAGTCCCGGAGGGTTCCCCGCCATGCCCGTCTACACGCTGCCTGACCTGCCGTACGACTACTCCGCGCTCGCCCCCGTGATCAGCCCCGAGATCATCGAGCTGCACCATGACAAGCACCACGCGGCCTATGTGAAAGGCGCCAACGACACGCTGGAGCAGCTTGCGGAGGCGCGGGACAAGGAGACGTGGGGGTCGATCAACGGGCTGGAGAAGAACCTGGCCTTCCACCTGTCCGGGCACATCCTGCACAGCATCTACTGGCAGAACATGACCGGTCCGAAGGACGGCGGTGGTGAGCCGCTGGCCGCCGACGGTGTGGGAGAGCTCGCGGACGCGATCGCCGAGTCGTTCGGGTCGTTCGCCCGCTTCAAGGCGCAGCTGTCCAAGGCCGCGGCCACGACCCAGGGTTCGGGCTGGGGCGTGCTGGCCTACGAGCCGCTGAGCGGGCGGCTGATCGTGGAGCAGGTCTACGACCACCAGGGCAACGTCGGCCAGGGCTCGACCCCGATCCTCGTCTTCGACGCCTGGGAGCACGCCTTCTACCTGCAGTACCGGAACCAGAAGGTCGACTTCATCGAGGCGATGTGGCAGGTCGTCAACTGGCGGGACGTGGCCCGGCGTTACGAGGCCGCCACGTCCCGCGCGGACGTGCTGCTGCTGGCGCCCTGACGGCGACGCGCTGTTGAGTCGTCCTGCCTCGTGATCGTCTTCTCACCCTTCACGAACGGCAGGCGGAGAGAAGGAAGCCCCCGTGAGGACGTGCCTCGCGGGGGCTTTCCGTGCGTGCGTTACGGCTTGCGGCCCAGGCCGCCGTGCTGGCCGATCGGCTCCGTGAGAGCACCCGGCTCGGGGTGCCACCGCGGTACCGAGACCACGCCCGGTTCCACCAGCTCCAGGCCCTCGAAGAAGGCCTCGATCTGCTCGACCGGCCGCAGGTGGTACGGGACCGCGCCGGTCTCGTTGTAGGCGTCCTGGGCCTGTTCGTACACCGGGTCGGTGCCGCGGGAGCCTTCGTTGAGAGAGAGGTAGCTGCCCGGGGGCAGACCGGCCAGGAGGCGGCGGACGAGGTCGCGGGCCTCGTCGTAGTCGGCCACGTGGCCCAGGATGCCGCTGAGGATCAGGGCCGTGGGGCGGGTGAGGTCGAGCGTCTTGCCGGCGGCCTCGATGATGCGCTCGGGCTCGTGGAGGTTGATCGGCTCGTACGCCGTCGCTCCCTCGGGCGTGGAGGTGAGCAGCGCGCGGGCGTGGGCGAGGACCAGAGGGTCGTTGTCGACGTAGACGATCCGCGACTCGGGGGCGAGGCGCTGGGCCACCTCGTGGGTGTTGTCGACGGTCGGCAGCCCGGTGCCGACGTCGAGGAACTGCCGTACGCCGGCCTCCTGGACGAGGTGGCGGATGCTGCGGCCGAGGAAGGCGCGGCTGCTGCGGGCGATGGTGACGATGCCGGGGAACACGGCGGTGTACGCGTCACCGGCCGCCTCGTCCACCGGGTAGTTGTCCTTGCCGCCCAGCCAGTAGTTCCAGATCCGGGCCGAGTGCGGCACCGAGGTGTCGATCTGCGTCATGGGCTCATAGTCCTACGGCACGTCCGCCCCGCACGGCACATTGAGTGAGAGGAGTGCGGCGGAACCGTCGGGGTTCACGCGCAGCTCGCTGATCGCCGCGTTCCGCAACCGCGGGAACACTCTGCGGTACTCCCCGGCCGGGATCGACAGCAGGGTGCACAGCACCAGGCGCAGCAGGGTGTTGTGGGCGACGACGAGGACGCGTCCGCCGGGGTGGGCGGTGGCGATACGACGCAGCGCGGCGGCCCCGCGGGCCGCTGCCGCCGTCGGGTCCTCGGCGCCGGGGAAGGGGTGGGCGACGGGGTCGGCGCGGAAGGCTGCGGCCCGGTCGGGGACCTCGGCCTCGAACTCGGCGAGCGTACGGCCCTCCACGACTCCGAAATCGCATTCGGCGAGGTCGGGTTCGCGCCGCGGGACGAGGCCCAGGGCACGGCAGGCGGGCTCGGCGGTGGCGACGGCCCGGGAGAGCGGGGATGTCCAGATCGCGTCGACGGGGTGGGCGGCGGCCCAGCGGCCGAGGGCCTCGGCCTGGGCGCGGCCGGTGTCGGTGAGGCCGATGTCGCTGACGCCGGCGTACCGGTTCTCGGCGTGCCAGACGGTCTGCCCGTGCCGGGCGAGGAGGAGGGTCGTGGTCGTGGTGGTCATGACTTCCCGGTGTCCAGGTGAATGCGGGTTCGGGCGTGTGCCGCGACGGGGGCGGGCAGCCAGCCGCGTCCCTCCAGTTCGTCGACCAGGCGAGCGTACGGCTCGGTGAAGCGGGCGGTGCGGTCGGCGCGGGGTTGGAGGACGGTGCGGACGCGGACCATGCGCTCGGCGACGTCGGCGAGACTTCCGGCTCCCGTCACCCCGTACGCGGCCAACGCCGCCATCCCCAGGGCTGGTTCCGTCTGTTCCGGGACGCGGGCCGGGCGGCCGAGGATGTCGGTGCGGAGCTGGTTCCAGTACGGACTGCGCGCGCCGCCGCCGGTGAAGGTGAGCGGGCCGTCGAGGGGGGCGCCGAGGTGGTGCAGGTAGTCCAGACACAGCCGTTCCGCGAAGCCGACGCCCTGGAGCAGCGCGGCCCACAGGCCGGCGTCGCCCTCGGGTTCGCCGAGGACGAGCGGGGCCGCCTGCGGCGCCCGGAACGGGAACCGCTCCCCCGGCGAGACCAGCGGGTACGCGACCGCGCGGGACGGCTCGAACGCCCGCGCCAGCTCGTCCATCGTGGCGGGGTCGGCGTCCGGGAAGTGCGCCGCGAGGGCCCCCGCTCCCACGCTCGACGCCCCGCCGGGCAGCCAGGTGCCGTCGGGGGCACGGTGGTTGTAGACGACGCCGGTGGGGTCCCGGACCGGGTCTCGGGCGGCTCCCTTCAGGACGAGCGTGGTGCCGAGCACCGAGTTCCAGGAGCCGGGGCGCAGCGCGCCCGAGGCGATCTGGGCCGCGCAGCCGTCCGTCATCCCGGCGAGCACCGGGGTTCCGGCGGGGATGCCGGTGGCGTGGGCGGCGTTCGCGCAGACCTCGCCGAGGCGGGTGCCCGGGCGTACGACGTCGGGCAACAGGCGGCCGGGCGCTCCGAGTTGGGCCAGGGCCGCCTCCGGCCAGGCCTCCGCGTGGAGGTCGTAGCCCGTCTTGAGGGCGTGACTGGAGTCGGCGGGAGGCGGTTCGCCGGTGAGGCGGGTGACGATCAGGTCCGGTTGGTGAGCGAGCCGGAGACCCGGGCCGTACTCCCCCACCAGCCACAGCGCCTTCGGCAACGCCCAGGTGTCCTGGACCGCGAGCCCCGCGTCCCGGGCCCGCGCGGACTCCGCCGCCGCGCGGCCGTCGTCGTACATCAGGGCCGGGCTCACCGGCCGGCCCGAGCCGTCCGTCAGCAGCACCGTGCCGGACGTGCCGCACACCGCGAGGCCGCCGACCGGCACGCCGGGCGCGGAGCCGAGTGCCGCCCGGGACGCCGTGCGCAGCGCCGTCCACCACTGCTCCGGGTCCTGCTCGTGCCGCACCCCCTCCCGCCGCCCGGTCAGCGGGGCCGAGCCGCTGCCGAGGACCGTGCCGTCGGCGGTGACGAGCAGCACGCGGACGCTCTGTGTGCCCAGGTCGATCCCCAGCCAGCCCGCATCCTCGTCCGCCATCCGGAACCTCCCACGACGTCGCAGCCGGACCTGTGAACTTCTCACTGTGCCCCGATATTTTCCCGTGCGCGAGGGATTGACGCCCAACTTCAGCCGTTCCACCCTCTGTTAACGAGTCGACTCGACGTGTTAACCAGCCCCCACGTGGAGGTACGGATGGACACGCACGTGCACGACCGGCGGCGCTTCCTCGCGCTCGCCGCCGGGGCTGCCGCGGCCCCGCTGCTCACAGCCTGCGGCGCCGGTTTCGGCGGGGACGACAGCAAGAGCGACGGCTCCGCCGCCGACGATGTCACCGGCTCCTTCGACTGGAAGCGGGAGCAGGGCACCACCGTCAAGGCGCTGCTCAACAAGCACCCGTACACCGACGCGCTCATCGCCGACCTGAAGTCCTTCACCGCGAAGACCGGCATCAAGGTCGAGTACGACGTCTTCCCGGAGGACAACTACTTCGACAAGCTCACCGTGGACCTGTCCAGCGGGCGTGCCTCCTACGACGTGTTCATGCTCGGCGCGTACATGGTGTGGCAGTACGGTCCGCCGGGCTGGCTGGAGGACCTCGGGCCCTGGATGCGCAACTCCTCGGCGACGGGCGCCGAGTGGGACCAGGCGGACTTCTTCCCGAACCTGCTCCAGGCCGGCCAGTGGTCGCTGAGGGCGGGCGCGCCGCTGGGCCAGGGCGGGCAGTACGCGCTGCCGTGGGGCTGGGAGACGAACGTCGTCGCCTACAACACCGAGGTGTTCCGGAAACTGGGCCTGAAGCCCGCCGAGTCCTTCGACGAGCTGGCCGAACTCGCCGCGTCCATCAAGCGGAAGGCGCCGGGCGCCGGCTTCGACGGGATGTACGGGATCGCCGTACGCGGGTCCAGGAGCTGGGCCACCATCCACCCGGGCTTCATGACGATGTACGCCCGCAACGGGCTGAAGGACTTCACGGTCGACGGCGGGAAGCTCACACCGGCGATGAACAGCCCCGAGGCCGTCGCCTTCACCGAGGACTGGGCGCGGATGGTCAAGCGGGGCGGCCCGCCGTCCTGGACGTCGTACACCTGGTACCAGTGCTCCAGCGACCTCGGCGCCGAGAAGGCCGGGATGCTGTTCGACGCCGACACGGCCGCCTACTTCCAGGCGGTCAAGGGCGCCAGCCCCGCCTCCGGGAAGATCGCCTTCCACCCGGGGCCCAAGGGTCCGGACGGCTCGCTCGCCACCAACATGTGGATCTGGTCGCTCGGCATGAACGCCAAGAGCGAGAAGAAGAGCGCCGGCTGGCTGTTCCTCCAGTGGGCGACCGGCAAGGAGCACCTGCGCAAGGGCGCGATCACGCACAACCACATCGACCCGGTGCGCAAGTCGGTCGCGGACGACGCCGCGTACAAGGACAAGATGCGGCATCTGCCGGGCTTCCTGGAGACCTTCGAGACGGTCGTCGACCAGACGAAGATCCAGTTCACTCCGCAGGCGCAGTTCTTCGACGCCACGACCAGCTGGGCGGCGGCCCTCCAGGAGATCTACGGCGGCAAGGGCGCGCAGTCCGTCCTGGACGGGCTGGCGGACGACCTCGCCGGCAAGGTGGGCTAGCCATGCGGCTCGCGCTGCGCCCGTACCTCCTGATCGTCCCGGCGCTGCTGCTGACCTGCGGGATCCTGTACCCCTTCGGACTCGGGCTGTACTACACCCTGTTCGACTTCTCGGCGAGCAAACCGCAGCCGGACATGGTGCGGTTCGAGAACTACACGACCGTCTTCACCCAGGAGGCGTTCTGGAACTCCGCCTGGGTGACCGTGCTGTACGCGGTCGGGGCCGCCGCCGTCGAGACCGTGCTCGGGGTGGCCGTCGCGCTGCTGCTGCACCGGTCGAGTCTCCTCGGCCGGATCCTGGAGAAGATCCTCATCCTGCCGCTGATGATCGCCCCGGTGATCGCGGCGATCATCTGGAAGCTGATGCTCCAGCCCTCGGTGGGAGTGGTCAACTACCTGCTGAGGCCCTTCGGTCTGGGCGGGGTGCAGTGGACCGACACCCCTACGGGTGCCCTCCTGTCGTCGATCGCCGTGGACGTGTGGGTGTACACCCCGTTCGTGGCGATCCTCGCCCTGGCCGGTCTGCGGTCGCTGCCCACCTCCCCGTTCGAGGCGGCGGCCGTGGACGGCGCGGGGTGGTGGTACACCTTCCGGCGGCTGACGCTGCCGATGCTGTGGCCGTACGTGCTGGTGGCGGTGATCTTCCGGTTCATGGACTCGCTGAAGGTGTTCGACATCATCTACGCCCTCACCGAGGGCGGACCCGGTGACTCGACCGTCGTCCTCCAGATCCGGGCGTATCTGGAAGCCATCCGCTTCCAGCGCTACTCCTTCGGGATCAGCTACACGATCGTGCTGTGGGCTGTGGTGTATCTGGCCGCGATGGTGCTGGTGAAGCACCTGGGGAAGATCCAGCGGCGGGCCGCGGAGGTGACCTGAGTGAAGAAGCGTGCGCTGGGGTGGCTCGCGGACGCCGCCCTCGTCCTCTACTTCGTCTTCGCGCTGTTCCCGATCGCCTGGATGGTGATCCTGTCGCTGAAGCCGGCGGACCAGCTCTTCTCCACCTACTTTTCCTTCTCCCCGACCCTCGACGGCTACCGGACGGTTCTCGGGGACAGCGAGGGCATCCCGTTCGTGCGGTTCTTCGTCAACAGCCTGGTGGTCTCGGTGGGGGCGGTCGTGCTGTCGCTGGTGGTCGGGCTGCCGGCTGCGTACGCCTCGGCGCGGTGGCGGTTCAAGGGCTCGGAGAACCTGATGTTCACGCTGCTGTCGTTCCGCTTCGCACCCGAACTGACCGTCATCATCCCGCTGTTCGTGCTGTACCAGAAGCTCGGGCTGTTCGACACGTACGTCGGCATGGTGTGGGTGCTGCAGCTCGTCACCCTGCCGCTGATCGTGTGGATCATGCGGTCCTACTTCGCCGACCTCACGCCCGAGCTGGAGCAGGCGGCCCTGCTGGACGGCTACACCCGCAAGCAGGCGTTCTTCAAAGTGGCGCTTCCACTGGTCAAGCCGGGCATCGCGGCCGTGTCGCTGCTGGCGTTCATCTTCGCCTGGAACAACTTCGTCTTCCCGCTGATCCTCACCTCCAACGAGGCCCAGACGGTGACCGTGGGCGCGCTGTCCTTCCTCGGCGGGGACCGGCCCAAGTACAACCTGACGGCCGCCGCCGCGCTGGTGTCCGTCGTACCGCCGCTGCTGCTGGCGCTGACGATCCAGCGCTATCTGGTGCGGGGACTGTCGTTCGGGGCGGTGAAGTCATGATCACACTGAGCGGGATACGGAAGACGTACGGCAGGACCGTCGCTCTCGACGAACTGGAACTGGAGGTCGCGGAGGGCGAGTTCTTCTGCCTGCTGGGCCCGTCCGGCGCGGGCAAGACCACGACGCTCAAGACCGTCGCCGGGCTGGAACAGCCCGACTCCGGCACCGTCGTGCTGGATGGCGAGGACATGCGGGGCGTGGAGCCGTACGACCGGGGCGTGGCGATGTGCTTCGAGAGCTACGCCCTCTACCCGCACCGCTCGGCCTACGACAACCTCGCCTCGCCGCTGCGCTCCCCCCGGCACCGGCTGCCCGCCGCCGAGGCCCGGCAGCGGATCGGCGCGATCGCCGAACTGCTCGGCATCTCGGGGCTGCTGGACCGGCCCGTGGGCCGGCTGTCCAACGGGCAGCGGCAGCGCGTCGCCCTCGGCCGGGTGCTGGTCCGCCCCGCCCGGGCCTTCCTCCTCGACGAGCCGCTCTCCCACCTCGACGCCAAACTCCGTCAGCAGATGCGGGCCGAACTGAAGGCCATCGGGGCCGTGCAGCACACCACCACGCTGTACGTCACCCACGACTCCGTCGAGGCCCTGGCCCTCGGCGACCGGATCGGGGTCATCCGGGAGGGCCGGATCGTCCAGACGGGCACCCGGGAGGAGATCTGGTACCGGCCCCACGACACGGAGGTAGCGCGGGCCTTCGGGCGGCCCCGGATCAATCTGCTGCCGGGGGTGGTGACGGAGAGCGGCGTGCGCTCGGACGGCGGCGTGGAGCTGCCGGTCCGGGCGCAGGCGCCGGCCGGCACCGAGGTCCTGGTCGGGCTGCGGCCCCGGGACGTCGCCCTGCACGGCGAGGGGCACGAGCTGACCGGGACCGTGTACGTCACCGAGGTGCTCGGCCGGTCCGTGGAGGTCACCGTCCGGCTCGGGGCCGGGGAGCAGCGGGTGTCGCTGGTGGCGCCCCGGGCGGACGCGGCACGCCTTCGTCCGGACGATCCGGTACGGCTGGTGGTCCGGCCTGAGAACCTGCTGCTGTTCGAGGCCGACCGGCCGGAGCGACCGGGACGACGGATAGAGACCCAGTGATGAGCAGCAGCAGTGGTGGACAGCAGGGGCCGGCGGCGCGGCAGGCCGCCATGGCCGAGCGGGTGCTGGCCGACGGCTCGGCAACGGCGGCGGAGCTGGCCGAGCGGTTCGGGGTGAGCCTGATGACCATTCACCGGGACCTCGACGAGCTCGAACGGCAGGGCATCGTACGGAAGTTCCGGGGCGGGGTGACCGCGCAGCCGTCGGGGGTCTTCGAGTCGAACGTGCAGTACCGGCTGAAGACGATGCGGGCCGAGAAGGCCGCCGTCGCCGAGCACGCGCTGCGGCTGGTGGAGCCCGGCATGGCGATCCTGCTGGACGACTCCACGTCCACCCTGGAGATAGCCCGGCGGCTGCGCACGGGCGAGGTCACGCCGCTGACGGTCGTCACCAACTTCCTGGAGGCGATCAACCTGCTGGCCGACCAGCGGGGCATCCACCTGATGGCGCTCGGCGGCGACTACGACCCGCTGCACTCCTCGTTCCTGGGGGTGTCCTGCGTGGAGGCGGTCGAGCAGTTGCGGGTGGACGTGTGCTTCGCCTCGACGTCGGCGGTGCACGGGGGTTACGCCTACCACCAGGAACAGCACATCGTGTCCGTGAAGCGGGCGATGCTCGACGCGGCCGCGCGGAACGTCCTGCTGATCGACCACACCAAGCTCGGCCGGGTCGCCCTGCACCGGGTCGTCCCGCTGTCCCGCTTCGACACGCTCCTCGTGGACGACGGGGCGTCGGCGGAGGCGCTGCGGGACCTGGACGAGCACAAGGTCCGTTACGAGGTTTGCGCGACGAAGGGCGGCCATGACGGGACTGGAGCTACGTGAACTCCGTAAGACGTACCGGTCGCGGGGGCGGCCGGCGGTGGACGCTGTACGCGGCATCGACCTGAGCCTCGGTTCAGGGGAGTTGCTCGGGCTGCTCGGTCCCTCCGGCTGCGGCAAGTCGACGACCCTGCGCATGATCGCCGGTCTTGAGCCGGTGACCGGCGGGGACATCCTGGTCGGCGGGGCGTCGGTGGTCGAGCGGCCCGCGCAGCAGCGCAACATCGGGGTCGCGTTCGAGAACTACGCGCTGTATCCGCCGCTGTCGGTGGCGGAGAACCTGGCGTTCGGGCTGAAGGCCCGGGGCCGTAGGGCTCGTGGGGACGTCGACCGCAAGGTGAAGGAGATCGCCGAGCGGGTCGGCCTGACCGACCTCCTCGACGCCCGCCCGGCCGGGCTGTCCAGCGGCCAGAAGCAGCGCGTGTCGCTGGCCCGGGCCCTGATCCGCGAACCGGACGTCCTGCTCCTCGACGAACCGCTCTCCCACCTGGACGCGGCCCAGCGGGACACCACCCGCCGTGAACTCAAGCGCATCCAGCAGGACCTGGGCCACACCACGATCCTGGTCACCCACGACCAGGAGGAGGCCCTCTCCCTCGCCGACCGGATCGCCGTGATGAAGGACGGCGTCATCCAGCAGCTCGGCACCCCCTACGAGATCTACGACAGCCCGGCCAACGTGTTCGTCGCGGACTTCGTCGGCGAACCCGCGATCACCCTGCTGCCCGGCATCGCCGACGGCGACGGCCACGCCCGGCTCTCCGGATCGGTGCGGATCGCGCTGCCCGTGCCGGTGGACGAGGGCCGGGAGGTGGTGGTCGGGATCCGCCCGGAGGACGTCCGGCTCACCGCCGAAGGCGGCCTGCCCGCCCGGGTCGCCGCCCATGAGCCGTTGCTGGAGTCGGGCCTCGCGACCCTCGCCCTCGACGGGGTCGGACGGCACCTCGTCGTCCTCACCGACCCCGAGGTACGGCTCGCCCACGGCGAGCGGGTCCGGGTCGCCGCCGACCGCCTGCACACCCATGTCTTCGACGCCGAGACAGGAGAAGCCCTGCGATGACTGCCGGAAACAGCGTGCGTGTGGTGGCCGCCGGTGACCACTTCGTCCTGCCGTCGCTGATCGCGCGGGCGGTGGAGCACGAGGTGGGGCGGGCGGACGTCAGGGAACTGAGGCTCGGCTGGCCGCTGGAGCCGTTCGGGCCGGTCGCCGAGGTGCAGGAGGCCAGTGACGCCGAGGACGAGATGATCGAGGCGCTGGCCGGGGCTCAGGTGCTGGTCACGCAGATGGGGCCGGTCACCGAACGGGTCCTCGCGGCCTGCCCGGATCTGAAGCTGGTCGTGGTCTGCCGGGGCGGGCCGGTGAACGTCAACCTGGACGCGGCGAAGCGGCGTGACGTGCGGGTGTGCTTCGCGCCGGGACGCAACGCCGCCGCCACCGCCGAGTTCACCGTCGGCATGATGCTGGCCGCCCTGCGCCGCATCCCCCAGGCCCACGACCCGCTGGTCCGGCAGGGCAGTTGGGAGGGGGCGACGTACTACACGTACGAGCGGAGCGGTCTGGAGCTGGAGGACCTGCCCGTCGGGCTGGTCGGGTACGGGGCCGTCGGCAGCCGGGTCGCGCGGGTGCTGTGCGCGTTCGGGGCGCGGGTGATGGTGTACGACCCGTATGTGCACGGCGAGATCCACGGACTGCGCGTGACCTCGCTGGACGAACTCCTGCGCCGCTCCCAGGTGATCACCCTGCACGCCCGGCTCACTCCCGAGACCCGGGGGCTGATCGGCGCCCGGGAGCTGGGGCTGCTGCCGTCCGGCGCGGTGGTGGTGAACGTGGCCCGGGGCCCGCTGCTGGACGAGGGCGCGCTGTGCGACGCGCTGGAGAGCGGCCAGGTGTCGGCGGCGGCGCTCGACACGTACGAGCGGGAGCCGCTGCCCGCTCAGTCGCGGCTTCTCGGGCTGGGCGACCGCGTCGTGCTGACCCCGCACCTCGGTGGTGCGTCGCGCGCGGTGGCGGAGAAGGCGGCGCGGATCGCCGCCGAAGAGGTGGGCCGCTGGGTGCGTGGCGAGCCGCTCGCGCACTGCCTGACCTGAGGACCCTGAGGAGAGCCGCATGTACGTCGGTATCGATGTGGGCACGTCCATGGTCAAGGCGGCGGCCTTCGACGACACGGGCCGGGAACTGGCCGTGTCCTCCCGCCCGGTGGACCTGAGACTGCACGACGGGTTCGTCGAGCAGGACATGGAGGAGGTGTACGGGGCGGTCGTCGCCGTGCTCGACGAGGTCACCGGGCGGGTCCCGGAGCCGGTCGAGCTGGCCGGGCTCACCGGGCAGGGCGACGGGGTGTGGCTGGTCGACGGGGAGGGGCGGCCCGTGCGGGCGGCGGCCTCCTGGATGGACGGGCGGGCGCACGAACTGGTCGACCGGTGGCTGGCCGACGGCACGTTCGAGACGGTGTTCCGGCGGACGGGCAGCGCGATGTTCCCGGGCTGCCCGGGGCCGCTGCTGGCCTGGCTGGACGGCAACGAACCGCAGACGCTGGATGCCGCGAAGGCCGCCCTGTACTGCAAGGACATGGTGTTCCAGCGGCTGACGGGGGCGGGTTCGGCGACGGATGTGTCGGACGCGTCGATGCCGTTTCTGGACCCGCGCACCCGGACGTACGACAACCGGGTCGTGGAACTGCTGGGCCTCACGCACCGGCGCCGTCTGCTGGCACCGGTCAGCGACCCGGTCGCGACGGCCGAGGCGCGGGGCGAGGGCCTGCCGTCGGGCACGCGGATCGCGAACGGCCCGTACGATCTGCCGGCCTGCGCGCTGGGCGCCGGGGTGACGGCCCCGGGGGACGGTCTGCTGATCGTCGGGACCTGTCTGGCCAGCCTGGTCGCCACGACCGAGCTGGACCTGACGGGCGAGCCGGCGGGCCTGTACATCTCCACCGACCGGCCCGGGTACTGGCTGCGCGCCATGCCCGCGATGGTCGGCACTGCGGCCCTGGACTGGGTGCTGTCGACGACGGGCGTGCGGCACGAGGAGGTGGACGGCCTGCTGGCCGAGACCCCGCCGGGCGCGAACGGCGTCCGCGTGCTGCCGTACTTCGCGCCCTCCGGCGAACGCGCCCCCTTCGTCGAGCCACGGCTGCGCGCCGAACTCACGGGCGTCTCCCTGGAGTCGACCCGGGGCGATCTGGTCCGCGCCACCTGCGAGGGCATCGGCTATGCCGCCCGGCACTGCCTGGAGGCGGCGGGCCTCACAGGTGACCTGGCCGTCTGCGGCGGCGGCACTCGAAGCCCCGCCTGGATGCGGCTGCTCGCCGATGTGCTCGGCCGGCCGCTGCGGGTCGTCGAGGGCGAGGTGGGGGCCCGGGGCGCGGTCCTCGCGGCGGCCGAGCGGTACGGGGTGCCGCTGGACGCGCGGGGGTGGACGCGGCCGACGGAGGTCGTCGAGCCGGACCGGGGCCGGGCAGCGTTCTACACGAAAGGCTACGAGGAGCACCTGGTCCGGCTCGCCGAGGCACGGGCCAGGGCAAGGACCTGAACCTCCCGATCGCGAAAGGCACCTGATGCACCTGAGACGCCGATCCCTCCTGCTCGCGGCCGCCGCCACCCCGGCGGCCGCGACCGCACCCGCGCTCACGGCACCCGCGCACGCGGCCCCGGCCGGTGGGCCGCTGGTCATCGGCCACCGCGGCGCGGCCGGCTGGCGCCCCGAGCACACGGCCGCCTCGTACACGTACGCCGTGCAGACGGGCGCCGACTGGATCGAACCGGACCTGGTGCCGACGAAGGACCACGTGCTGGTGGTCCGGCACGAGAACGAGATCTCCCAGACGACCGACGTGGCGCGCCGCCCGGAGTTCGCGGACCGCCGCACGACGAAGACGGTCGACGGCCGGTCCGTGACCGGATGGTTCACGGAGGACTTCACACTCGCCGAGCTGAAGACGCTGCGGGCGGTGGAGCGGCTGCCGCAGGTCCGCAACCGCAACACGGTCTTCGACGGGCGCGAGGAGGTCATGACCTTCCAGGAGGTCGTGGACCTGGCACGGAAGCTGTCGAAGACGCACGGCCGGACGATCGCCGTCTTCCCGGAGACCAAGCACCCGACGTACTTCCGGTCCCTCGGCCTGCCCCTGGAGCCGAAGCTGGCGGCCGCGATCCGCCGTAACCGGCTGGGCCGGCGCGAGTGCGTCGTGCAGTCCTTCGAGCCGACGAGCCTGAAGCGCATGACGGGCCTGGGCGTACCGCTGTGGCAGGCCCTGGGGACCACGGGCGGGCCGTACGACCTGCCCACGACGACCTACCGGCAGATGATGACGCCGGCCGGGCTGGCGGACATCGCCGGGTACGCGGACTGGATCGGCCCGGACAAGTCCTCGCTCGTCGGCACGTCACTCCTCGCGGACGCGCACGCGGCGGGCCTGCGCGTGGGGCCGTACACCTTCCGCGCGGAGAACCAGTTCCTGCCGGCGGAGTTCCGGCGCGGCACCGGAAGCACCGATTTCGGGGACGCGTTCGCCGAATACGCGCTGTACTACCGCATGGGGGTCGATGCGGTCGTAACCGACTTCCCGGACTTGGCGGTGATCGCGAGGAGGGGCTGATGATTCGCAGAGCGTGCCGGACCTGCGGCACCATGCAGGACTTCCGGAAGCTCAACGAGGAGGAGCGGGCGGCGGTCCGTGAGGAGAAGAAGGATCCGCGCCACTACGTGGACAACCTCTGGCGGTGCACGGTGAAGGGCTGCCTCTGGTACCAGCCGTACCTGCACACGGACGGCGGCGGCGTCCTCCCCGAGCGGTTCAAGGAGGAGGCCGCCCCTGCCGGGTGAGCCCTACAGGTTGGAGAAGTCCGGCCCCTTGGTGCGCGTGCGCTTGATCTCGTAGAAGCCCGGCACCGAGGCCACGGCGAGGGTGCCGTCCCAGAGGCGGGCGGCCTCCTCGCCCTTGGGGGCCGGGGTGACGACCGGGCCGAAGAAGGCGATCTGCTCGCCGTCGGCGCCGGGCACGGCGATGACCGGGGTGCCGACCTCCTGGCCGACCTTGTCGATGCCTTCCTTGTGGGAGGCGCGCAGCTCGGGCTCGTACGGGGTGGCGTCCCAGTGCTCCATGAGGGACTCGGGCAGGCCGACGTCCTTCAGGGCGGCGGCGACCGTCTCCTTGCCGGGGCCCTCGTCCTGGTTGTGGATGCGGGTGCCGAGCGCGGTGTAGAGGTCGCCCAGCACCTCGGCGCCGTGCTCCTGCTGTGCCGCTATGACGATGCGGACGGGGCCCCAGGCCTTGGTCTCCAGCAGGTCGCGGTACTCCTCGGGCAGCTGGTCGAGCTTGTCCTCGTTGAGCACGGCGAGGCTCATGACGTGCCAGCGGACCTCGATGTCCCTGACCTTCTCGACCTCCAGAACCCAACGGGAGGTCATCCACGCCCAGGGGCACAGCGGGTCGAACCAGAAGTCGACGGGGGTCTTGTCCGACATGTCTCTCCTCATGAGGAAACCGTTTCTCCGGGAACGCCGCCGCTCGCCCCGGCCATTCCCCGCTGCCCCGCGTCAGGGGCACGTGGCAGGATCGGTGCTGTTCAGCCGTATCCGACGACGCTTGAGGAGTTCCGCCCGTGCCCGGTGAGAATCTGTCCCGCGACGAGGCCCGGGAGCGGGCCGCCCTGATCGGCGTCGACGGATACGAGGTGTCCCTCGACCTGCGGTCCGCGGTCGGTGCGGACGACACCGACGGGCCCCGCACGTTCCGGTCCGTCACGACCGTCCGGTTCCGCTGCAACGAGCCCGGCGCGAGCAGCTTCGCCGATCTGGTCGCGCCGAGTGTGACGGCCGTCTCACTCAACGGCCGGGATCTTGACCCCGGCGAGGTCTTCGACGGCTCGCGGATCACGCTGGAGGACCTGGCCGCGGACAACGAGCTGGTCGTCGACGCGCAGTGCGCCTACTCCCGCACCGGCGAGGGCCTGCACCGCTTCGTCGACCCCGAGGACGGCGAGGTGTACCTGTACACGCAGTACGAGCCGGCCGACTCCCGCCGGGTCTTCGCCAACTTCGAGCAGCCCGACCTGAAGGCCCCGTTCCGCTTCGAGGTGCGGGCGCCGGAGGGCTGGACGGTGTGGAGCAACGGCGTGGGCGAACAGGCCGACGGGGTCTGGCGGTTCGCCGAGACCAAGCCGATCTCGACGTACATCACGTGTGTGGTGGCGGGCCCGTACCACTACGTGACGGACACGTACTCCCGTACGTTCGCGGACGGCACGACGCTGGAGGTCCCCCTCGGCGCGCTCTGCCGCAAGGGCCTCGCGCCCTACTTCGACGCCGACGACGTGTTCCTGGTCACCAAGCAGGGCCTGGACTTCTTCCACGACCACTTCGACTATCCGTACCCGTTCGGGAAGTACGACCAGGCGTTCGTGCCCGAGTACAACCTGGGCGCGATGGAGAACCCGGGTTTGGTGACCTTCCGGGAGGAGTTCATCTTCCGGGGCAAGGTGACGCAGGCGTCCTACGAGGGCCGGGCCAACGTCCTCCTGCACGAGATGGCGCACATGTGGTTCGGCGACCTGGTCACCATGGAGTGGTGGGACGACCTGTGGCTGAAGGAGTCGTTCGCGGACTTCATGGGCGAGTTCTCGCTGGTCGGCGCGACCCGCTTCGTCAACGGCTGGGTCACCTTCGCCAACCGCCGCAAGTCGTGGGCCTACCGGGCCGACCAGCTGCCCTCGACGCACCCGATCACGGCGGACATCCGCGACCTCCAGGACGCCAAACTGAACTTCGACGGCATCACGTACGCCAAGGGCGCGTCGGTGCTGAAGCAGCTGGTGGCGTACGTCGGCCAGGACGCGTTCCTGGAGGGCGCCCGGCGCTACTTCAAGCGGCACGCGTACGGCAACACGCGCCTCGGTGACCTGCTGTCGGTGCTGGAGGAGACCAGCGGCCGGGACATGAGCGCCTGGGCGCGGTCCTGGCTCCAGACGGCCGGGGTGAACTCGCTGACCCCGCAGCTGCTGCTGGACCCGCGGGGTCGCGTCGACGAGCTGGCGGTGGTGCAGGAGGCGGCCGAGTCCCATCCGGAACTGCGCCCGCACCGGGTGGCGGTGGGCCTGTACCGGACGACGGACGGCGGGGGGGTCGAGCGGTACGCGCGCGCCGAGGTGGACGTCGACGGCCCCCGGACGGTCGTGGCGGAACTGTCCGGCGCCGAGGCGCCCGACCTGGTCCTGGTCAACGACGACGACCTGACGTACTGCAAGATCCGCTTCGACGAGACCTCGCTGGCGACGCTGCGCGAGCACCTGGGGTCGGTGACCGACCCGCTGGCGCGCGCCCTGTGCTGGTCGGCGCTGTGGAACATGACGCGGGACGCGCTGCTCCCGGCGAGGGACTTCGTGGACCTGGTGCTGCGGTTCGCGGGGGGCGAGTCCGAGATCGGCGTGGTGCAGATGCTGCACGCGTGGGCCGAGTCGGCGGTCACCCACTACGCGGCACCCGGCTGGCGGGAGACGGGCGGCCGGCTGCTCGCCGAGGGCGCGCGGCGCGAGCTGTACGCGGCCGGTCCGGGCAGCGAGCACCAGCTCGCGTGGGCGCGTTTCTTCGCCCGGACGGCCACCACCGAGGCCGACTTCGAGCTGCTGAGCGACCTGCTGGCGGGCACGGCGTCGATCGAGGGCCTCGACCTGGACCAGGAGCTGCGCTGGGTGCTCCTGGAACCGCTGGCCGCACACGGGGTGGCGGACGAGAAGGTGCTGGCCGAGGAGCTGGCGCGGGACGACACGGCCTCCGGCAAGCGCCACCAGGTGCGCTGCCTGGCGGCCCGGCCGTCGCCGGCGGTCAAGGCGCAGGCGTGGGCGCAGGTCGTGGAGTCGGACGCGCTGTCCAACGCCATGGTCGAGGCGACCATCGCGGGGTTCTCCCAGGCTTCGCAGCGGGAGTTGCTCGCGCCGTACGCGGAGAAGTACTTCGCGGTGATCGAGCGGGTGTGGGCCGAGCGGTCGATCCAGATCGGGATGCACGTGGTGGAGGGCATGTTCCCCTCGCTCCAGCAGTCCCGGGCGACCCTCGACGCCACGGACGCGTGGCTGGAGGCCCACCGGGAGGCAGCCCCGGCCCTGCGCCGGCTGGTGCTGGAGGCCCGGGACGACCTGGCGCGGGCGCTGCGGGGGCAGGACTGCGACGCTGCCTCTGACCAGTAGCTTTGGCCTGAGATTTGGGCGTTCCGCATCGTTACGAGATGAGTGCGCCGTGAGCCGTAACCCCTGGTCCACACCCGAACGGACCAGGGGCTTTCGGCATCCGAACACCCGTCCTTTAGTGCCTGGTTGTCCGCATTTGTCGACGGAGCTGTAACAGCGGTTAAAGGACGGTCGGAACACGGGAAATTGCGGGTCATGACCTACAACACCCCGCTCTCCTCCCGCCCCCTGCACGACCTCTCCGGCCGCGGCCCGCTCCGCGTCATGACGGTCGCGCAGCTCCGCTCGCACGGCGTGACGACGTCCGAGACGAACGAGCAGTGCCGCCCCGGCGGATCCTGGCAGCAACTCCTCCCGGGCGTCGTCCTGCTCCACCCGGGCCCGCCGACCAGCGAGGAGCGGCTGCACGCGGCGCTGATGTACGCGGCGCGGGAACGCGGCACGGGTGTCCCGGCCCAGCCCGGCGCGAGCGGGGGGCGCGCTCCCGCCTACGCGCAGGTGATGATCACGGGCCTGGCCGCGCTGACCCTGCACGGCTTCTCCTCCACGCCCCCGCTGCCGTCCCTGGATGTCTTCGACGTCCTGGTCCCGCGCATGCGGCGGCTTCGCTCGACAGGCTGCGCGCGCATCGTCCGCACCCCCGCGCTCCCTGTCCCCGAGCAGGTCGCGGGCGTCCCGGTGGCCCCGGCGGCCCGTGCGCTGGCCGATGCCGTCGCCGAGCTGGCGGACGCCGGCACCGTGCGCCGGCTGATGACGGAGGCGGTGCGCGGGGCCCACTGCGAGCCGGCGGCGGTAGTGCGGGAGCTGAACGAGGCGCGGCTGCTGAGCCGTCCGCACGTGGTGGACGCCGTGGAGTCCCTGCTGGCCGAGGGCCGGGCACGCGCGGAGGCCCGCCTGTACCGAATGGTCCGCGAGTACGACCTGCCCGACCCGGTCTGGAACGTGGACCTGCGCCTGCCCGGCGGCCCCTACCTCGGGGGCCTGGACGCGTACTGGCCCGGCCAGGCGGTGGCGGTGGAGCTGGACACCCGGGCGCCCCGGCAGGACGACGACGCCCTGTGGTCCGAGTACACCCGCAAACGCGAGCACCTGGAGCGCCTCGGCATCACGGTCGTCCACATCACGCCCAGGAAGCTCCGCGACTCCCTGGAACAGCAGGCGACGGTGGTCCGCACGGCCCTGATGGCCTCGGCCGGCCGCGATCCGGCCGCGTGTGTCGAGGTACTGCCCCGGTAGTGACGGACCGGGGAGAGGAGGGGCCGCCGGGCTTTCGGCGGCCCCTCCTCGTGAGCGGCAGCCCCTGCTTTCCGCAGAACTTCGCCTCGATGATCGCGCGGGTGCTGCCGGACCAGTCGCCGTTGAAGTTGACGGCGAGCAGGTGGCGGCCGTCCTCGGTCGTCACGGCGTCCGAGTGGGAGCCACTGATGCCGCCGTCGTGGCCCCAGACGTGGACGCCGCAGCTGAGCTTGCGGTCGACGAGCCCCAGGCCGTAGCGGCTGGTCTCCCGACTGGACTCGACCGTGGTCTTCATCTTCTTCAGCTGCTCGGGCGGCAGCAGCCTGCCGCGGAGCAGGGCCGAGTAGAAGCGGTTCAGATCGGCCGGGCTGGAGACCATCTGGCCCGAGCCGTAGGCCAGGCGCGCGTTCAGTTCCGTGACGTCGTACGCCGGGCCCGTATCCGTCTCGGCCAGCTTGGAGTAGGCGCGACCGCTGGGCCGGGGCAGGGTGACCCTGGTGGTGGGGACGGACGTGGAGGTCAGGTGCAGGGGGGTGATGATGCGCCGGTCGATGTCGTCGCCGTAGTCGTTGCCCGTGGCCTTCTCGATCACCCGGTTGATCACGCGGACCGGACAGCTCCCGCAACATCCGCGCCCGCGCGTGGGAGTTGTGGCGACGCGGGGCCCAGTCAACGGCCCCGCAGCCCCACCCCCGAAGCCGGCCGGAGGGGCAGGACGCAAACGCAGCATCACAGCCAGTGGCGCCCGTTGTGCAAGCCCGTCGTTTTAACGACGGGTAGTTGACTCCTTCTTCAGTACCAGCTCGGTGTTGCGGTCCTCCGGGTCGCCGCCGAGGGACGTGCTCGCGCCGGGGGCGTTGAGGGACAGCTCGCGGTAGAGGGCGGCGAGGCCGGTCTGGGAGAGGTCGGAGAAGTCCGTGCGGTGCGGGGCCGAGGACTCCACGAGCGTGGTGAACAGGGAGACCGTTCCGTCCTTGTTGTCGGTCAGCTCGATGATGCGGGCGAGCTGGGGATAGTCGACGTGGGAGGCCGTGGAGATCTCCCAGAAGGAGCCGCCGCCGGACATCGCGTGCGGGGTGATGACGTTCTTGTGGATGTGGCCGTTCACCCAGGCGAGCACGTTGCGGTGGCCGCCGAGGAGGGCGAGGAGCTCCTGGCCGTTGTGCCGGCGCTCGTGGGGGCGGGCGGGGTCGATGCGGGTGTTCGTCATCGTCTTGCTGGTGTGATGGCTGAAGATCACAGCGTAGGAGTCCTTGTTCTCCCGCAGGGTCCGGTCGAGCCACTTCAGCTGGCCCGTGCCGAGCGAGCCCTCGTAGTGGCCGCCGGCGTCGGTGGTGTCCAGGCTGATGCCGATGACGTCGTCGGAGATGCGGAAGGCGTAGTACTGGGTGCCCGTGTCGAGATTGGCCGAGGAGTAGCCGTGGCCGGCCGGGCCGACACCGCGGTAGGCCGGGTCCAGGTGCGCCTGGAGGTACTCGGTGGGGGTGAAGGGGGCACGGCTCTCGTCCGGGGTGACCGAGCGCGTGGCCCGGGCGTGGGTCTTGAGGAAGTCGTGGTAGCGGACGCCCTCGGGGTCCCGGGCCTTCTTGATGAGGGTCTGGAGCCGCTGCGCCTCGGCGGCGGACACGTTCATCAGCTTCTTGCCGCCGACGGCGAGTTCGGTGAGGTAGGAGTCGCCGTGCGAGGCGTAGCAGCCCATCGGCAGGGAGTCGTGGTTGCCGACCGTGGAGTACCAGGGCAGGTTGAGGCCGGGGCTGCGCACCTCGCGGATGGCGGCCTTGAGGAAGCCGTCGAGGTGCGGGAAGCCGGCCTGCTTGTCGGTGTCGCGGACTGCGGCGTCCGGCTGCCAGTACAGCTTGAGGCCGCTGTTCTGGACGCCCTCGTACCGGCGCGGGTCACCGGTGTTGGGCGTGATGCGCCCGCCGCTCATGATCTTCAGGAACCACTCCAGCTCGGACTTGGCGTTGTTGTCCGTGTTGTCGCCGGTGGTCATGGCGAAGTGCAGCGGGGTGCCGGTGACGGGGGCGCCGCGGAGCGCGTTGATCCGCTCCACCAGCGCGATCGCGCCCTGTACGGTCAGCGCCTCGTGGGGCCGCCAGGCGTGCACGTCGGCCGAGCGCAGGTACTCCAGGCGCAGCGGGTGCTGGGCGTCGATGATGTGCAGGTCGGTGAGCTGGACGAAGGCCGCGAGCGCGGTACGGCGCCCGGCGCGGCCGGACTTGGGCGCGGCCAGGTCGGAGCGCACGACCCGCTGCCAGCCGGGTCCGTCGCCCAGCCGCCGGTAGCCGGAGCCGCGCGGGGCGGCCACGGACGCCACGGTCGTGCCCTTGGTGTACGGGGCCAGGGGTGCGGCCGGTGCCCGGCGTGAGGAGGCGGCGACGGCCTCGGTGGTCTCCTTGGCGGTGGCGGCCTGGCTGTCGCTGGGCCGCAGGGCGTAGCCGACGCCCGCGGACAGGGCGACCGCTCCGGTGGCGGCGAGGACGGAACGACGGTGGATGCCCTGGCCGGAGCCGGCGACTGAGCGTGTGCGCGACATGCGCTTCTCTCCCCGAGTGCGAACGCGTCGGCAGTGGTCGCGGGATGTCCGGCACGCGAACATCCCGCTCGTACTGGATCGTTGGCACTGGGAATGACCTGCGCGTAAACGGGGTGGCAACGCGCAGCGCCGATCACCGTACGTGGATCTTGGACTACCCTGCGCGTCGTCGGTCGCTCCGGGAACGGCCGGGAGCCGGTCACGCGGTGTTCATCTTCCGGGGTACTGAACCTATTCGGCGTCCTCCAAGACGTCGCCGAGCCGTCCGGTGGCCGGCCGCTCCCGCCACAGCCGCAGGGCTATGTCGACCATCCCCACCCGGACCAGTCCGGGCACCGCGTCCAGGTCCTGCCAGGCGGCGAGGTCGGTGGAGCCGTTCACTTCGATGGGGGTACCTCCCTGCTCGAGCGAAGCCGAGAGCTTGGGGGAGCAGTTCGCCGCCGATGATCCGGCCCTCGTAGACGAAGCGGACGGCGTGATGGTCGACGGCCCGTCCGATGCCGTCGCGGAAGACGCGGCGGGAGGAGTCGACGCCGAGCAGGCCGGTGACCTCGATGTGGTACCCGGTCTCCTCCTCGACCTCCCGCCGCACGGTGTCGTAGGGGTCCTCGCCGTGTTCCATGCCGCCGCCCGGCATGACCCACTCGGGGGTGCCTCCCCCAAGCTCTCGGCTGCGCTCGAGCAGGGGGGACCCCCAGTCGGCCGGTGAGCGGGCGAGCAGGACCCGCCCGTCACGGACGCATACGGCGTAGGCCGCCACCCTCAACTTCTGTCGCACTCCGGGACGTTAACCGATTTCGCCGCCTTCAGGGCTCATGCCCGTAAAACGCATCGCGGGTTTTCCCCATACATCCATTTCGTTTCGGTCAACACTCCTCAAAGAACCTCCCCTTGCGTAAAGCTGTGCGATCGTCCGGGCCTGCGTTCCGGACGGTCGCGACCAGGACCGATCGGCCCCGGTCGCTCCCGCTCGTTCCTTTACCTACAAGGGATGCCGATGACCAACACCCCCCAGCGCGATCCGATATCGGCCCGCAGACGTGCGGCGCGCATCGCCGTGGCCGCCGGTCTCGTCGCCGCGCTCTCGGCCGCCGGGCCGGTCCCCCTGGCCTTCGCCGCCGACGAGCCGGGCGCCTCCGCCCCGGCCGACACCGACGTCAAGTCCGCGCACAAGAAGCTCGGTTCCGGCGACGCGGACCTGCTCGCCGAGGCCAAGGCCGACGGCGACAAGACCGTCACGATGATGATCGCCACCGCGCCCGGGCAGACCGAGCAGGTCGCCGGGCAGCTGGACGCGGTCAAGGGCGGCTCGGTGGGCCGGGCGGACGACAAGCTGGGCTACGTCCGCGCCACCGTCCCGACGTCCCGGGCGGACTCGGCCATCGCCGCCGCCGTCAAGCTCTCCTCCGTGCACGGCATCGACCTGCGTGAGGAGATCCCGCTGGACGACCCGACGCCGGCCGCGGACGCCGTCAAGGGCGCCAAGGCCGTCGCGGGGACGTACCCGGCGCCGGGGAAGAAGACCCCCGCGGAGAACCCGTACAACCCGTCCTTCGAGACGGGCGCGGTCGACTTCGTCGAGGACCACCCGAAGGCGGACGGCCGCGGCATCACCATCGGCATCCTGGACTCCGGCGTCGACCTGGGCCACCCGGCGCTGCAGAAGACCACGACCGGCGAGCGGAAGATCGTCGACTGGGTGACGGCGACGGACCCGGTCGTGGACAACGACAACACCTGGCGCCGGATGGACACCTCCGTCTCGGGCCCCACGTTCACGCACGACGGCAGGACATGGACGGCGCCCTCGGGCTCGTACCGGGTGAGCACCTTCAAGGAGTCGTACACCACCGGCGGTGACGCCGCGGGTGACGCCAACCGCGACGGCGACACCACGGACGCCTGGGGCGTGCTGTACGACCCGGCCGCGGGCACGGTCCGGGTCGACCTGAACAACAACTTCGACTTCGGTGACGACACCGCGATGAAGCCGTACAAGGACGGCTTCCAGATCGGGTACTTCGGCACCGACGACCCGAAGACCGACATCGCCGAGCGGCAGCCGTTCGTCGTCGAGATCCGCAAGGACGTCGTCTACAACGGCGCCGGCGCGAAGGCCGACTTCGTCAACATCGGCGTCATCGAGTCCGAGCACGGCACGCACGTCGCCGGCATCACCGCCGCGAACGGCCTGTTCGGCGGCAAGATGGACGGCGCGGCGCCGGGCGCCAAGCTCGTCTCCTCGCGCGCCTGCACCTGGTCCGGCGGCTGCACCAACGTCGCGCTCACCGAGGGCATGATCGACCTCGTCACCAAGCGCGGCGTCGACATCGTCAACATGTCGATCGGCGGCCTGCCGGCGCTGAACGACGGCAACAACGCGCGCGCCGAGCTGTACACGCGCCTCATCGACACCTACGGCGTCCAGCTGGTGATCTCCGCGGGCAACTCCGGCCCCGGCACCAACACCATCGGCGACCCGGCCCTGGCCGACAAGGTCATCTCGGTCGGCGCGTCCGTCTCCAAGGAGACCTGGGCCGCCAACTACGGCTCGGCCGTGGAGAAGAAGTACGCGCTGATGCCGTTCTCCTCGCGCGGCCCGCGTGAGGACGGCGGCTTCACCCCGACCCTGGTCGCCCCGGGTGCCGCGATCAACACCATCCAGACGTGGATGCCGGGCGCCCCGGTCGCCGAGGCGGGCTACTCGCTGCCGGCCGGCTACGGCATGCTCCAGGGCACCTCGATGGCCTCCCCGCAGGCCGCCGGCGCCGCCGCGCTGCTGCTGTCGGCCGCCGAGCAGAAGAAGATCGAGCTCACGCCGGCGACCCTGCGCACGGCCCTCACCTCGACCGCCGACCACATCAAGGGTGTGCAGGCGCACGAGGAGGGCGTGGGTCTCATGAACATCGAGGACGCCTGGGACTCGATCCGCGACGGCGCCACGTCCCACGCGTACACGGTCAAGGCACCGGTCGACACCGCGATGGACGACAAGCTCAAGACGCCCGGCTACGGCACGGGCCTGTACGACCGTGAGGGCGGCCTGAAGGCCGGCCAGAAGAAGACGTACGAGATCACCGTCACCCGTACGTCCGGCGCCGACAAGGCGATCCGGCACGAGCTGCACTTCGAGAACAACGCGGGCGGCACCTTCCGGATCGTCGGCTCCGACGAGGTGAAGCTGCCGCTGAACAAGCCGGTCACCGTCAAGGTCCAGGCCGCGCCGAAGTCCGCGGGCATCAAGAGCGCGATCCTGGAGGTCGACGACCCGAAGACCGAGGGCATCGACAAGCAGGTCCTGCACACGGTCGTGGTCTCGGCGCCGCTGAAGTCCACGTTCTCCGCGTCCGGTTCGGTGCAGCGCAACAGCTCGCAGCACTACTACGTCACCGTTCCCGAGGGCGCGAAGACGCTCGAGGTCGCGATGAGCGGGCTGAAGGACAAGAGCCAGACCCGGTTCATCGCCATCCACCCGTCCGGCGTCCCGTCCGACCCGACGTCGACGGTCAACTGCTACCCGAACTACTCGAACCCGGCCAACACCTGCCGCCCGGACCTGCGTTCCTACGCGAACCCGCAGCCCGGCGTGTGGGAGATCGAGGTCGAGTCGCGCCGTACGTCGCCGCTGCTCGACAACCCGTACAAGCTGGACGTCGCGGTGCTCGGCGCGGCCTTCGAGCCGGAGACCGTGACCGTGCCCGAGGCGAAGGTCGGCACCCCGGCCACCGCCTCCTGGAAGGTGACGAACGGCTTCGCCGCGATCGACGGCAAGCTGGTGGGCGGTTCGCTCGGCTCCTCCAAGACGACCCGGCCGTCGATCAAGCACGGCGAGACGCAGACCACCACGGTCGAGGTGCCCGCGGGCGCGAAGTCGCTGGACGTCGCCATCGGCCGCGTCTCGGACGCCGCCGCCGACCTGGACCTCGCGGTCTACGACGCCGCCGGCAAGCCGGTCGGCAGCTCCGCGGACGGTGACTCGGAAGAGTCGGTCTCCCTGCCCTCCCCGGCCGCCGGGAAGTACACCATCGAGGTCGTCGGCTACTCGGTGCCGGCCGGCACGACCGCGTACGACTACCGGGACGTGTTCTTCGCTCCCTCCCTCGGCAGCATCACCGTCGACGGGTCGGCGCCGGTGAAGCTCGGCACGGGCGACTCGGCGACGGTCTCGGGCAGCGTCACCGCCGCCGCGGCCGCGCCCGAGGGGCGTGTGTTCTTCGGCCAGGTCCAGCTCGTCAACGCGCGCGGGACGGCCGCGGGCATGGGCAGCGTGAAGATCGAGAAGGTCGTGCCGTAACGGTTCGACGGCATCAGGAGGGCGGGCGTCCGGACGGACGCCCGCCCTCGGTCGTTCATGCGCAGGGAAGGGTCCCCGACTCGGACAGGGCGGCGGTGATCCAGGCCCGTACGGTGGCGATCTCCTTCTCCCCGACGCTCCACAGGTCCGGCTGCGCCTGCCCGCGCGTGATCCCGACGAGGACGCGTTCACCCGGCCGCGGCTGGGGTGCGGCGTCCTCGTCCATGGGGAAAACGATCCGGTCCTGGCCCTTGGCGGGCTTGTAGGAGCGCTCCACGTCGAGGGTGACGCGGTCCTGACCGGTGCCGGGGACCGGTTCGACCTCGGCGACGGTGCCCTCGGCCACGATCCGGGCACAGGCGAGGTACCCGGCGTGACCGAGCTTGGCGCCCTCCTGGCCGTGCTGCGGCCCGGCCGCGGTATCGGCGGCCGAGCTCCCCGCCGAGTCCTCCCCCGCCCCGTGACCGCTCTGCACGACGAGCCAGCCCATCCCCACCACAACGGTGACGGCCACGGCCGCGGCGAGCCCCCGCAGGGCCACGACGAGGGGCCGCGGACGACTGCGCCGCCCAGCCGGCGAGACCGAGACCACGTCCGACCCGGAACGCCGGTCGCCACGGCCCGGGCGAGCGGGCGGCACCTGGCCAACCGCCCGGCCGGATTCGTGCCCCGCCTCCTCGTCGTCCAGCGGCACCTCCCCCTGGAACCTCACGGGCAGCGCCGTCACCGTCGGGTCGGGGGCCGCCCCCGACCCGACGGCATGGGCGGGCGACGAGCCGGCTGCCGCCCCGGCGGCGAGGTCCGGATCCCCGGCTTCCCCCCGGGCCCGCGCCCCAGCCACCCGCTCGGACGCCCCCACCCCCGAGCCGGCAGCCGCCCCCGACCCGCCGGCATGCTCGACCGCAGCACCATCCGCCGCCCCCGCGGCAGGGGCCCGCTCCGCCTGATCCCCGGCTTCCCCCGGGGCCCGCGCCCCAGCCACCCGCTCGGCGTCGGCTGCTCCGGCCTCCGCCCCGGCGGCGCGCGCCAGCGTGTCACCGATCAGGAGCAGTTGTCGTCGCAGCAGTGCCACGTCCGTGGCGGCCGCGTGGTGGGCCGCCGTGAAGTCGGGGTCCCGTCGGGCCCCCTCCGGCAGGGGTGCGCCGACGAGCGCTGCCATCAGCGCGTCCATGCCGTCGTAGTCGGCCCCCTCGTACTCGACCCCGTCGCCGTCGGCGGCGGGGTACGCGCCACGGCCGTACTCGTCACCGTCAGACCCGGCTTCGCGCCGGTCGTCGTTCCGGGCGGTCACGTCACACCACCTCGTCCTCGTGCAGGCGGGCGCGCAGAGCCCGTACCGCCGTGTGCAGCCTGCTCTTGACCGTGCCCTCCGGGACGCCGAGCTGCTCGGCGATGGACCGGACCGGCAGGTCGGCGTAGAAACGCAGCACGACGACCTGCCGCTGGGCGTCGGGCAGCTCGTCCAGGCCCTGGGCGACGGCGACGGACAGCACGCTGGTGTCCTCGCCGGAGGGGTGCTCCAGTTGCCGCAGGGCCGCCAGCCGCTCCCCGAGGCGCTCCTGCCGGCGCTTGGCCCGGTGCCAGTCCATGGCCAGGTTGGAGGCGACCACCGCCGCCCACGCCGAGACGTCCCGTGGCGCCTCCCGGCCGCTCGCGGCCCGCTCCAGCAGCCGCAGGCGGACCTGCTGTACCCCGTCCAGCAGGTCCGCCTGCGGCACCCCGCCCAGCGCGAGCACCGCCCGCACCCGGCGCTCCTGTGCCGCGTCCAGCGGATCGTCACCGGTCCCGGCGTGCGCCTCCCGGCCCCGCCGGGCCCTTCCGCGCAGCAGCACAAGCCACCCCCCTCGCCGTGTTTCTTCTACGACGCCGGCACCGCCCGGAACGTTCGGTCTTTTTTTCCGGCGGAGCCACAGAGGCGTACGTCACACTCCCGTGTGGCCGAGGGCAACAGGGGCAGGCGACCTTGCGGCGTATGCCCCCGGGTGAACGAATTTCTCCAGCTCAGCGGGGGTGGGCGCCGGATGTCCGCAACCATGGAACGGGACACGTCGTCCCACTCCTCGGGCAGACCGGGGAAAGAAGTGGACAGGCGGGCCTTGGTGGGCCGCATGATGGAAAGCCTCGGCCAAGCAACGAGCACGTGAAGAGACGCAGGAGAGGGAGTCACCGTGAGGGTCGGAATCGTCGGAGCCACCGGACAGGTGGGCACGGTCATGCGCAGAATCCTCACGGACCGGAACTTCCCGGTCACCGAACTGCGCCTGTTCGCCTCGGCCCGTTCGGCGGGCACGCAGCTGGACGGCGTGACGGTGGAGGACGCGGCGACCGCCGACTACACCGGCCTGGACATCGTGCTGTTCTCCGCGGGCGGTGCCACGTCCAAGGCGCTCGCCGAGAAGGTCGCCTCCCAGGGCGCCGTCGTGATCGACAACTCCTCCGCGTGGCGCAAGCACCCGGAGGTCCCGCTGGTCGTCTCCGAGGTGAACCCGCACGCGATCGCGAACCGCCCCAAGGGCATCATCGCCAACCCGAACTGCACGACGATGGCCGCGATGCCGGTGCTCCGTCCGCTGCACGCGGAGGCGGGCCTGGAAGCCCTGGTCGTCGCCACGTACCAGGCGGTCTCCGGCTCCGGCCTCGCGGGCGTCGCCGAGCTGCACGGCCAGACGCAGAAGGTCGTCGCCGAAGCGGACAAGCTCACGCACGACGGCGAGGCGGTCGACTTCCCCGAGCCGGGCGTCTACAAGCGGCCCATCGCCTTCAACGTGCTGCCCCTGGCCGGCAACCTCGTCGACGACGGTCTGAACGAGACCGACGAGGAGCAGAAGCTCCGCAACGAGTCCCGCAAGATCCTGGAGATCCCCGAGCTGAAGGTCTCCGGCACCTGCGTGCGCGTCCCGGTCTTCACCGGCCACTCCCTCCAGGTGCACGCCCGCTTCTCCCGCCCGATCAGCCCCGAGCGCGCGACGGAGCTGCTGTCCGAGGCCCCGGGCGTCGTCCTCACCGACATCCCGACCCCGCTCCAGGCCGCCGGCAAGGACCCGTCCTACGTCGGCCGCATCCGCCGCGACGAGACGGTGGACAACGGCCTGGCCCTGTTCGTCTCCAGCGACAACCTCCGCAAGGGCGCCGCGCTGAACGCGGTCCAGATCGCGGAACTGGTGGCGGCGGAGCTGAAGGGCTAGTCCCTGCCCACCTCCTACTGGTCCTTGCGCACCTCGTAGAGGAAACACCCGTACTCGACGGCCCGGACGTGGACGAGCACCACGGCCGGGTCGTCGAACGCTTCTGTGAGGGCCTCCTCGAAGGCATCCGGCTCCTCGACCAGCCGACCGCCCAGGATGTGACCCTCGGCGGAGTAGCGGCGGACCGCGCGGTGGGCGTTGGTGAAGGGGAGACCGGCATCGGCGTCCGGGCCCGCGCACTCCTCGGCGTGGATGAAGACCGGGCCCTGTTCGTCGTAGGCGCCGGGATCGACGTCCCTGCCGGCCGCCCAGCGGCGCAGTGGGGCGTAGGAGACCAGGGCGATGCGGTCACCCGGATCGCTGCGGCCCAGGCAGCAGCGGAGGGGCGCGCCGCCCTCGGTGTCGGTGAAGGGGGCCGGTGCGCGGCCCGCGTCGTCGGTCGTGCGCAGGTTCTTCAGGGTGTGCGGGTCGATGGGGCGCGCCGTGTACGTCGTCGTCATGGTCATCAGCGTTACTCGCCCGGGCCCTTTGGACCGGCGGGATCCGGACGTCGCGTTGCCCCTGCCCCGGGCCGCCGGCCCGTACGGCCGCCGCCAGGGCCGGAACGGCAGGGGAACGCCAGGCCGCCGCTCACGCGGAGCACCGCCGTCGGGCCGAGTACGTCGGCCGGCGCGACCCCCGGTGAACGCCCGGCGCGATCGGCTGACAGCCAGTTCCGCGCGGAGGCCGAGACACCCCGTAGCCGGCCGTGCCCAGCCCGGCCGCGACAGCCGGCAGAGTGCTGATCGTTCCGCGCCCAGGCACGGGAGTTCGCGCGGACCGTCGCCGGGCGGGCGGGGTCCCCCCGGGAACCCTCGAGTCGTCGCCTGATGCCAAGCTGCCGTGGAAAGATGGCGCAACCCACCCATACCGAGGAGATGACCGCGTGCCTGGCACAAACCTGACCCGCGAGGAGGCGCAGCAGCGGGCGAAGCTGCTCGCCGTTGACTCGTACGAGATCGAACTCGACCTCTCCGGCGCGCAGGAGGGCGGCACCTACCGGTCCGCGACCACGGTGCGCTTCGACGTCGCGGAGAACGGGGCGGAGTCGTTCGTCGACCTGGTGGCCCCGGCCGTGCACGAGGTGACCCTCAACGGGGACTCGCTCGACCCCGCCGAGGTCTTCGCGGACTCCCGGATCGCCCTGCGCGGCCTGCTGCAGGGCCGCAACATCCTCCGGGTGGTCGCCGACTGCGCGTACACCAACACCGGTGAGGGCCTGCACCGTTTCGTCGACCCGGTCGACGACCAGGCCTACCTTTACACCCAGTTCGAGGTGCCGGACGCCCGGCGGGTGTTCGCGAGCTTCGAGCAGCCGGACCTGAAGGCGACCTTCCAGTTCACCGTGAGGGCGCCGGAGGGCTGGACCGTCATCTCCAACTCGCCCACGCCCGAACCGCAGGACAGCGTCTGGGTCTTCGAGCCGACGCCGCGCATCTCGACGTACATCACGGCACTCATCGTCGGCCCGTACCACTCGGTGCACAGCGTCTACGAGAAGGACGGCCAGTCCGTCCCGCTCGGCATCTACTGCCGCCCCTCGCTCGCCGAGTACCTCGACTCGGACGCCATCTTCGAGGTGACCCGGCAGGGCTTCGAGTGGTTCCAGGAGAAGTTCGACTACACGTACCCGTTCAAGAAGTACGACCAGCTGTTCGTGCCGGAGTTCAACGCGGGCGCGATGGAGAACGCGGGCGCGGTGACCATCCGCGACCAGTACGTGTTCCGGTCGAAGGTGACGGACGCGGCGTACGAGGTACGCGCGGAGACCATCCTGCACGAGCTGGCCCACATGTGGTTCGGCGACCTGGTCACCATGGAGTGGTGGAACGACCTGTGGCTGAACGAGTCGTTCGCCACCTACACCTCCATCGCCTGCCAGGCGCACGCGCCCGGGAGCCGATGGCCGCACGCGTGGACCACCTTCGCCAACTCCATGAAGACGTGGGCGTACCGGCAGGACCAGCTGCCCTCCACGCACCCGATCATGGCCGAGATCCGGGACCTGGACGACGTCCTGGTCAACTTCGACGGCATCACGTACGCCAAGGGCGCCAGCGTCCTGAAGCAGCTCGTCGCCTACGTCGGCATGGACGAGTTCTTCCGGGGCGTGCAGGCCTACTTCAAGCGCCACGCCTACGGCAACACGCGCCTGTCCGACCTGCTGGGCGCCCTGGAGGAGACCTCCGGCCGCGATCTGAAGACGTGGTCGGAGAAGTGGCTCCAGGCGGCCGGCATCAACATCCTGCGCCCGGAGATCGAGACGGACGCGGACGGTGTCGTCACCTCCTTCGCCATCCGCCAGGAGGCCCCGGCCCTGCCCGTCGGCGCGAAGGGCCAGCCGACGCTGCGCCCGCACCGGATCGCCGTCGGCCTGTACGAACTGGACGGCGCCGGCGGCAAGTTGGTCCGGGACGAGCGGATCGAGCTGGACGTGGACGGCGAACTCACGCCCGTACCGCAGCTGGTGGGCAAGCGCCGCCCGGCCGTGGTCCTGCTCAACGACGACGACCTGTCCTACGCGAAGGTCCGCCTGGACGAGCAGTCCCTGGCCTTCGTGACGGAACACCTCGGTGACTTCGAGTCCTCCCTTCCCCGCGCCCTGTGCTGGGCGTCGGCCTGGGACATGACCCGCGACGCCGAGCTCGCGGCCCGCGACTACCTCTCGCTGGTGCTGTCCGGCATCGGCAAGGAGTCCGACATCGGCGTCGTGCAGTCGCTGCACCGCCAGGTGAAGCTGGCGGTCGACCTGTACGCCGACCCGGCCGCCCGCGAGGCGCTGCTGGCCCGCTGGACCGACGCGACGCTGGCCCATCTGCGGGGGGCGGCGCCGGGCAGCGACCACCAGCTGGCGTGGGCGCGCGCGTTCGCCGCGACGGCTCGCACGCCCGAGCAGCTGGACCTGCTGGACGCCCTGCTGGACGGCTCGAAGACCATCGAGGGCCTGGTCGTCGACACGGAGCTGCGCTGGGCGTTCGTGCAGCGGCTCGCGGCGGTGGGCCGGTTCGACGAGACGGAGATCGCGGGCGAGTACGACCGTGACCGTACGGCCGCCGGTGAGCGCCACGCCGCCACGGCGCGTGCGGCCCGCCCGACCCCGGAGGCCAAGGCGGAGGCGTGGGCGTCGGTCGTCGACTCCGACAAGCTGCCGAACGCCCTGCAGGAGGCGGTCATCGCCGGCTTCGTCCAGACCGACCAGCGCGAGCTGCTCGCCCCGTACGCGGACCACTACTTCGAGGTGGTCAAGGACATCTGGGAGTCCCGCTCCCACGAGATGGCCCAGCAGATCGCCGTCGGCCTCTACCCGACGGTCCAGGTCTCCCAGGAGACCCTGGACAAGACGGACGCCTGGCTGGCCTCGGCCGAGCCGAACGCGGCCCTGCGGCGGCTGGTGTCGGAGTCCCGCGCGGGCGTGGAGCGCGCGCTGAGGGCGCAGGCGGCGGACGCGGCGGCGCAGTAGCCGACCGTACGGCGATGAGGGGCGCCCGGCACTGTGCCGGGCGCCCCTCGTCCGTGCCGGGGGATTCCTCAGACAGCTCTAGCGGCGGGTGAGGCGGGTGAGGGTGACCCCGTTGGGGAAGGCGGTGCGTTCGGCGACGTCGAAGACCGTGGGGTCGAAGGCGCCGTCGAAGGCCGGGATGCCGGCGCCCGCGACCACCGGGTAGTTCTTGATCACGAGTTCGTCGATCTCGGGCAGTAAGGTGCCGGCGAGCTTGCCGCCGCCGCAGAGCCAGACGTCCAGGCCCGTCCCCTCCTCCCGCTTGAGTTCGCGGACGAGGGCCTGCGGATCCCCCGGTACGACGGTGACGGCCGGGTCGACGTCGGGCTTGAGCGTGCTGGAGACCACGTACTGGCGCAGATGCGCGTACGGGCTGGTGATCCCGTTGTCGAGGGCAGCACGGTAGGTGCCGAGGCCCATGACGACGGTGTCGAAGTGCCGGTTGGGTGCGTCGGCGAGGCCGACGGCGGCGCGGTAGGCGGTGGGGACGGTCTCGGGGTACAGGGTGTTGGTCCAGGCGCTGTAGGCGGCGGTCTGCCGCTCGTCGCCGACGGGGAAGAAGTCGTACTCACCGCCCGGCCCGGCGATGCGGCCGTCGAGCGTGACAGCGACGTAGTACACGAGCTTTCGCATATCAGGTAACTCCCGATGTAGTACTCTGCTTGAAGTGGTCTGAACGTAGTACTACGAATGGAGTGGTGTCAATGGTCAGGCGGAACGAACAGCGGCGTGCCGCCCTCGTCGACGCGGCGATCGAGGTGCTGGCCCGGGAAGGCGCACGGGGTCTGACGTTCCGGGCGGTGGACACCGAGGCCGCCGTGCCCGTCGGCACCGCGTCCAACTACTTCACCAACCGCGACGACCTGCTCACCCAGGCCGGCGCCCGTGTCTACGAGCGGCTCCAGCCCGACGAGGCCACCATCGCCCGCCAGCGTGCGGCCGGCCGCGACCGGGAGACCTACGTGGAGCTGATGCGCGAACTCGTCGGCCGCGTCGCCTCCTTCCGCACGGGCTACCTGGCGCTGCTCGAACTCCGCCTGGAGGCCACCCGCCGCCCCGAACTGCGCAAGGTCCTCACCGAGCGGGTCCGGGCCGACGTCGACGCCAACGTCGCCTACCACGAGGCCTCCGGCTTCCTCGGCGACGCCATGGCCGTCAAACTGCTCATCCTGACCCTGAACTGGCTGATCGTCGAGCAGCTCACCCTGCCGGACGTCTTCACGGAGGCCGAGCGCGAACAGCTGGTGACGGCCGCGGTGGAACGGATCGTGACGACGGAATGACCGGTGCGGCTCAGTGAGCGGGAGTGGGACCTACCGCCGCGGTGCCACGTCCATCGAATTCCTCGGAGCCTTCCTTTCAGACATACCGAGGACTCGCCCGCCAGAGGCCCCCCGGACCGCTTCCGAGCCCGACGGCTTCCGCCCCGGCCCGATCTGACCCGCCACCGTCGCCCCGAACGCCAGCGCCATGCCCGCCAGCTGCACCGGCGTCAGCGCCTGGCCGAGCGCCGCCCAGCCGACGACGGCCGCGGTCAGCGGGGAGAGCGGGCCGAGGAAGGTGACCTGGGTGGCGGTGAGGCGGCCGATGCCACGGAACCACAGCCAGTACGCGATCGCCGTGTTCGCGACGGCGAGGTAGAGGTAGCCGCCGAGCGCCCGGCCGTCCAGCGCCGGCGGCGCGCCCTCGACGAGGACGGCGAGGGGCGCGATGAGCAGGCCGCCCGCGGTCAGCTGCCAGCCGGTGAGGGCCAGCGGGCCGACGCCCTCGGGGCGCCCCCACCGCTTGGTGAGCACGGTGCCGGTGGACATGGACGCGGTGGAGGCGAGGGCCGCCAGCACGCCCAGCGCGTCCAGCGCCCCGGCCGCCTGGAGCACGACCAGGCTGACGCCGAACGCGGCCGCGATCCCGGTGAGCAGCGTGCGCGTCGACGGCCGCTGCCCCAGCAGCAGGGCCGAGAGGCCGACCACGAACAGCGGGCCGACCGAGCCGACGACCGCCGCCATGCCGCCGGGCAGCCGGTACGCGGAGAGGAACAGCAGCGGGAAGAAGGCGCCGATGTTCAGCGCGCCGAGCACCACCGACTTCCACCACCAGGCGCCGCGCGGCAGCACCCGGGCGAGGGCGAGCAGCAGCAGACCGGCCGGCAGGGCGCGCATGAGGCCGGTGAACAGGGGGCGGTCGGCCGGGAGGAACTCGGTGGTGACGGCGTAGGTCGTACCCCAGGAGACGGGGGCGAGGGCGGTGAGAGTGATGAGAGCCGGGCGGGAGGTGGCCATGGGAGGCACCCTTCAAAGTAGGTCGATGGAAAGTAGCTTAGCCCTAAGCAACTTTCCGTCAAGCTACTTTCTTGCCGACGACCCACAGCCGTCGGATACTCGTGCCATGAGCGAACGCCCCGAGCAGCGCAAGGACCCCGTCGACGCGATCATCGACCAGTGGGCGACGGTGCGGCCCGACCTCGACACCGCCGCCATGGAGGTCTTCGGCCGCGTCTACCGGCTCTCACGCGCGATGGGCGAGCGGACGGAGAAGGCGTACGCGCGGTTCGGGATCGGCCGAGGGGAGTTCGACGTCCTGGCGACCCTGCGCCGCGCCGGCGAGCCCTACACGCTCTCGCCCCGGCAGCTCTCGGCCACGCTGATGCTCACGACGGGCGGCATGACGGGCCGTCTCGACAAGCTGGAGCGCGCCGGCCTGCTGCGCCGCTCCCCCGACCCGCACGACCGCCGGGGCCTGAAGGTCACCCTCACCGACAAGGGCCTGGAGCTGATCGACGAGGCGGTCGGCGCCGGACTCGCCGTCCAGACGGAGGCACTGTCCGGCCTCGGCGCCGAGCAGGCCCGACAGCTGGCGCAGCTGCTCAGGGAGTTGCTCCGGACGACGGAGGGCCCGCAGGACTAGCGGGCTCCTGAGGGAGCTTCGCGGAAGAAGGACCGGCGTCCGGTGCGTGCTCTCGGCGTGCCGGGCGTCGCGACGCCGCGGAGATCCTTCGGAAGCCCCCTGAGGGCCGGTGCCGGCACCGCGCGGGCCCGCCGAGGTGCTACCCCACGTGGGCGGCGACGGCCGCCTCGATCGTCCGGGCGTCCGCCGCGTCGGCCGCCCACGCCGCGTACCCGTCGGGCCGCACCAGCACGGTCGTACGGCGCTCGCTCGCCCAGCGCTCCACGGCCATCCGGTCCTCACGCTCGGCCCCGGCCTTGTAGGGCTCCGGAGTGATCAGCACGAACCGGCCGCCCCACATCGCCTCGTGGAGGCGACCGCCCCCGGCCAGGGCGACGTCCGGGACGCGGAGGCCGGTGAAGCGGTGGGAGCCGCGGGGGGCGGGGTAGCGGTAGCCGATGCCGGTGACCTGGCCGAGCGCCTTGCGGCGGGCCGGGCCGACGGTGTCGAGGAAGACCGCGAAGGCGGTGCGCAGGGCGACCGTCCAGGGCCGCCGGGCCATGGCGGCCCGCACGATGCCGCCGCTGCTGCGCAGCACCGTCCTGCCGATGGGGTGGCGTTCGGCCTCGTAGGTGTCGAGGAGCGGGTCGGCCGCGTGGCCCTTGAGGACGGCGGCCAGCTTCCAGCTCAGGTTGGCCGCGTCCTGGAGACCGGTGTTCAGGCCCTGGGCGCCGGCCGGGGTGTGGACGTGCGCGGCGTCACCGGCGAGGAAGACGCGGCCGGCCCGGTAGGCGGGCGCCTGCCGCTCGTCGCTGTGGAAGCGGGACATCCAGCGGGGGTCGTGCATGCCGAAGTCACGGCCGAGGGCGCGCCGGGTGGTCTCCCTGATCTCGTCGAGTCCGACCGGCGCGTCGTCGGGGAGCTCGCGGCCGCGGTCCCAGCAGACGACGCGGTGGTAGCCGTCGCCGAAGGGGACGAGGAAGGCGAAGGCGTCACCGACGGCGTCGAAGGTGAGCAGCTCTCCGGGTTCCTCGGTCACCCGTACGTCCGCGAGCATGACGGAGCGGATCACCGAACGGCCGGGGAAGGGCAGCCCGATCGCGTTACGCACCGTGCTGCGCATCCCGTCGGCGCCGACGACGTACGCCGCGCGCAGCGCCTCCGCGCCGCCGCCGGGTCCGCGGACCTCGACCGTCACGCCCTGCGCGTCCTGCGTCAGCCCGGTCACCTCGGTCTCGTGCCGGAACTCCGCGCCGGCCTCCAGCGCCCGCCGCTGCAGGACCTTCTCCACCTCGTACTGCGGAAGGACGAGGAGGTGGTCGAAGCGGGACGCAAGCGTGGAGAGGTCGAGGCTGAGGCGGCCGTAGAGGCGGAACCGGCTGAGCCGCCGGCCCACGGCGTCCAGCTCGCCGGCCAGCCCTCGGGCGTCGAACTGCTCCAGCGTGCGGGCGTGCAGGACGAACGCGCGGGACAGGTTGCTGATCCCGCGCGGGCGCTTCTCGACGACGGTGACGGGGACGCCGGCGGTGGCCAGATCCCCGGCCAGGAGAAGGCCGGTGGGGCCGGAGCCGACGATGATCACGGTGCGGGCGGTGTCGCTCATCAGAGCCTCCCTGTAGCCAACGTGTGTTGGTCGACGACCGTTGGTCAACGCACGTTTGCCAACGATGGTTTGCCAACGGTCGTTGACCAACGTAGAACCCCACCCCTACGCCGTCAACACTTGTTGGCCTACGCTCGTTGGCATGCCCGACAACAAGCCCACCGCCCCCTCCAGGCGCTCCGACGCCACCCGTGCCGCCATCCTCGACGCCGCCCGCGAGCGGTTCGCCGCCGACGGCTACGAGCGCGCCACCATCCGCACCATCGCGCGGGACGCGGGCATCGACCCGTCCATGGTGATGCGGTATTACGGCAGCAAGGAGGGCCTGTTCGCGGCCGCCGTCGCCGTCGACCTGAAGCTGCCCGACCTGGGCCCGCTGCCCCGGGAGGAGGTCGGGTCCGCCCTCGTGACCCACTTCCTCGCCATGTGGGAGGAGAACGAGGTGCTCACGGCCCTGCTCCGGGTCGGTGCCACCAACCAGGCCGGGGCGGAGCGGATGCAGGGCATCTTCCAGGAGCAGCTGCTTCCGGTCGCCCGCCAGGTGTGCCCCGACCCCGAGCAGGTCCCGGTGCGGGCGGCGCTCACCGCCACGCAGCTGCTCGGTATGGCGCTCACCCGGTACGTCCTGCGCCTCCCGCCGGCCGTGGCGCTCAGCCGCCAGGAGATCGTGGCGTGGCTGGCGCCGACGGTGCAGCGCTACCTGACGGCACCGAATCCCTGACTCCCGGCCGACTCCCCGCCGACTCCCGGCCGACTCCCGGCCGACTCTCCGCCGATTCCCCGCCGACTCCCGGCCACCGGGAAAACCGAGGGCGCCGCCCCGGTCGCCGTACGACGGCATGCGCGTACGTACGGCGGGGGACGGCGCCCTCGGAAAAGGTGCGTGACGGACGCGAAGGGAGCCCTGGTCAGGCCTTGGCGTCGGCCTTCGCGTCGGCCTTGGTCCTGATGTTGGAGCTGGTCGGGTCCTTCTGCTTGTGCGACTTGTCGCCGATCATCACCAGACCGGCGATGACCAGGTACAGCACGATCGGGGCCACGACGAAGAGGCCCAGCGTCTCGATGACGCTCAGGCCCGGACCGGGGTCGTCACCGTCGTCGCGCGTGAGCGCGGAGGCGGGCGACGACATGAGCAGCATCATCAGCGTCGTACCGGCGGCCAGGGCGCCGGCGCGCAGGGCGTTCTTCTTGTCCACGGTGCCAAAAGTATCCAACGCCGGTCGGGGCCGCGCGCCCGGGGTGCCGTAAGAGCCGTCCTCATCCCCCCGACGCGCCGGCCGGCTGTCTCAGCACCTCGATCAGCGCGTGCAGCCGCGGCGAGGCCGCCAGGTCCTCCAGGGTCACGGGACGGCCCTGAGCGTCCGCGATCGGCAGCCGCCAGTTCGGGTACTGGTCCCACGTGCCCGGGAGGTTCTGCGGGCGGCGGTCACCCACCCCGTCCGGGAGCCAGACGCCGACCATGCGGGCCGGGGTGCGCAGCAGGAAGCGGTGGACGGCCTGGATCTCGGCCTCCTCCGAGGAGGTGTCGGTGCCGCCGGTGCCGTGCAGCAGGTTGAGCTCGGTGAGCAGGGCCAGCCACTCGGCGGTGTCGGCGGCGGCCTCGGCACGCTCCTGCTGGAGCGGGCGGGTCAGCAGGCCCAGGCTGTCGCGGAGTTCGACGTGCTCGCCGGTGAGGCGGGCGGCCGTGGAGGGCAGGTCGTGGGTGGTGGCGGTGGCCAGGCAGTCGGCGCGCCAGCGGTCGGGAGGCAGCGGGCGGCCGTCGCCCTCCCAGTCGCGCTCGAACCACAGCACGGATGTGCCGAGCACCCCGCGCTCGCGCAGCGCCTCGCGCACACCCGGTTCGACGGTGCCCAGATCCTCGCCGATGACCAGCGCCCCGGCCCGGGAGGCCTCCAGGACCAGGACGGCGAGCATGGCCTCGGCGTCGTAGCGAACGTATGTGCCCTCCGTGGGCGGGTGGCCCAGCGGTACCCACCACAGGCGGAACAGGCCCATGACGTGGTCGATGCGCAGGGCTCCGGCGTAGCGGAACAGGGCGCGCAGCAGCTCGCGGAACGGGGCGTAGCCCGACTCGGCCAGGCGGTCGGGGCGCCAGGGCGGCAGGCCCCAGTCCTGGCCGCGGGCGTTGAAGGCGTCCGGCGGGGCGCCCACCGACATGCCGGCGGCGAAGTACTCCTGCTGGGCCCAGGCGTCGGCGCCGCCGGGGTGGACGCCGACCGCGAGGTCGTGCACGATCCCGACCGGCATCCCGGCCTCGCGCCCGGCCCGCTGCGCGGCGGTCAGCTGACTGTCGGTGAGCCAGGCGAGCCGGGACCAGAAGTCCACCCGGTCCATCAGTCCGTTGCGGGCGCGGGCGGTCTCGGCCGAGCGCGGATCGCGCAGACCGGTCGGCCAGCGGTGCCAGTCCGAGCCGTGCACCTCGGCGAGCGCGCACCAGGTGGCGTGGTCCTCCAGGGCCTGGCCCTGCTCGGCGAGGAAGTCGCAGTAGGCGGCACGTCTGCCGGGACCGAGCGGCACCTCGCACAGCAGCTCAAGCGCCTCCCGCTTGAGCTCCCACACGGCGTCCCGGTCGATCAGCGCGCCCTTGTCCAGCACCGCTTCGCGCAGCCGGCCGGACCTCTCCAGCAGCGCGCGCAGCCGTTCGCGGTCCCCGACGTACGCGCACTCGGGGACGTCCTCGATGCGCAGGTGCACCGGGTCGGGGAAGCGGCGGGAGGAGGGGCGGTACGGGGAGGGGTCGGTGGGGGCGCCGGGCACGGCCGCGTGCAGCGGGTTGACCTGGACGAATCCGGCGCCGAGCGACCGCCCGGCCCAGCCGGCCAGCTCGGCGAGGTCGCCCAGGTCGCCCATGCCCCAGGAACGGCGGGACAGGAGGGAGTAGAGCTGGACGAGGAGTCCGTAGGAGCGTCCGGTGGGGCTGGGCAGGCGGGCCGGGGCGATGACGAGATGGGCGGTGGCCGTGCGACCGTCGGGGACGGTGGCGGTCAGCCGGTGGACGCCCGGTGGAAGCTGCTCGGCCGAGGCGCGCGTCTCGCCCTGCTCGGTCTCGATGCGCAGCCGGCTTCCCTCGGGGAGCGCGGCCAGGGCGGCCGGGGGGCTGGTGCCCCAGCCGACCACCGTGGGCGGCAGCAGCCTGGCGCCCAGTTCCCGCTCCCGGGCGGCGAGCGCGGCGCGGACGGCGCCGGGCGTGCTCGCGTCCACACCGAGAGCGGCCAGGGTGAGGGTGAGCGCGGCGGCCGAGGCCGCCACCGTGCGGTCCGGGGACGGGCTGTACGAGATGGCGACGCCGTGCAGTTCGGCGAGGCGGGACAGGTCCTCGGAAGGCGGTTCGGCCGGCCGGGGTGCGGTCATCTAGGACCTCGTGAAGTCCGGGACGAAGGCGGAGGGTTCGCTGGTCAGGGGGGCGGATTCGGCGAGCGGGGGCTCGCTGGTGAGGGGAGCGGCGTCGGGCAGCGGCGTCTCGCTGGTCAGCGGGGGCTCGGCGCAGGTGCTCTCGGAGCTGAAGACGCAGTAGTGAGGGTCTTCGTAGCGGGGATCGTCATAGTGGGGGTCGAGTTCGGCGGACGTGTCCGCCACGGGTTTGGACGGGGCCGGGAGCGGAAGGAAAGTCATCGCAGCCACGGGGGCCTCCTTGTCAGGCACGGTGTTGAACGGGTTATCGCAGCCCTACCCAGTCGGCGCGATGACAGACACCCCAGGCCGAACATCGTGCTTCTGCTCACATTCCGCTCCCCTCCACTCCTTCCAGATTCCGGCAATCCAGTCACAACGGCCAGTCTCGTTGACACCTTCACCGGGTGGGTGGTGGGCTCGTTCTCCCGGTCGAAGACACCTGGAGGGGGCCTGTGGGACTGCGGCGTGGGAAGCGGGCGGCGGCTCTCGCCGTCGCCGTGGTCGCCGGAACCCTCGGCACCCCGCCCGCCGCGGTGGCGGCTCCGCCCGTCCCGGGCGCGACCGCGACGCCGGCCCCCGACACCGCCGAGCCGGACCTCTCCGTCTGGCCGCGCCCCCAGTCCCTGCGCGCGAACGGCGCACCGGTCGCGGTCACCGACGAGGTCGCCCTGATCACCGACCCGGCGGCGGACCGGTACGCCGTCGAAACCCTGCGCGACCTGCTGCGGCAGGCCGGGGCCCGTCGCATCACGGACTCCGCCAGGCCCGGGGCGCTGGTCGTGCGGGCGCGGGCGGAGCCCGTCCGCCGGGACGACCGCCGCGCCCTCCCCTCCGGGGGATACGAGCTGTCCGTCGGCAGGGGCGGCGTCTCCCTCACCGGAGCCGGTGCGGACGGCCTGTTCCACGCGGTCCAGACGCTGCGGCAGCTCCTGCGCGCCGACGGCACGATCGCCGCCGCCGTCGTACGCGACTGGCCCGGCACCGCCGTGCGCGGCATCACCGAGGGCTTCTACGGCACCGCGTGGACGCACCGGCAGCGGCTGGGACAGCTCGACTTCATGGGGCGCACCAAGCAGAACCGCTACCTGTACGCCCCCGGGGACGACCTGTACCGGCAGGCGCGCTGGCGTGAGCCGTACCCGGCGACGCAGCGCGCGGGGTTCCGGGAGCTGGCCGAGCGGGCGCGCCGCAACCACGTCACGCTCGGCTGGGCGGTGGCCCCGGGCCAGGCGATGTGCTTCGCCTCGGACGCCGACGTGCGCGCCCTGACGCGCAAGCTCGACGCGATGTGGGCGCTGGGCTTCCGGGCCTTCCAGCTCCAGTTCCAGGACGTCAGCTACAGCGAGTGGCACTGCGAGGCGGACGCCGAGCGGTTCGGCTCCGGCCCGCGGGCGGCCGCGCGGGCGCAGGCCCGGCTGGCGAACGCGGTGGCCCGGCACCTGGCGGACCGGCACCCCGGGGCCGCCGGTCTGTCGCTGATGCCGACCGAGTTCTACGAGGACGGCACGACCGACTACCGACGGGCCCTGGCGAGCACGCTGGACGCGGGTGTCGAGGTGGCGTGGACGGGCGTCGGGGTGGTGCCGCGCACCATCACGGGCGGCGAACTGGCCGACGCCCAGGAGGCGTTCCGGCATCCGCTGGTCACGATGGACAACTACCCGGTCAACGACTACGACCCCGGCCGCCTCTTCCTCGGCCCCTACCGGGGCCGCGAGCCGGCCGTCGCCACCGGCTCGGCCGCCCTGCTCGCCAACGCGATGCAGCAGCCCGAGGCGTCCCGCATCCCGCTGTTCACCGCCGCCGACTACGCCTGGAACCCGCGCGCGTACCGCCCGGGGGCGTCCTGGCGCGCCGCGATCACCGACCTCGCGGGCGGGGACCGGCGCCGCGAGGAGGCCCTGGCCGCGCTCGCCGGGAACGACGCGTCGTCGGTCCTCGGCGAGGAGGAGTCGGCGTACCTGCGTCCGCTGACCGAGGCGTACTGGCGGGCCCGTACGGCGGGCGGGGCCGGGGCCAGTGGTTCCGGGACGGACGGCGACGCCGCGCGGCGGCTGCGCGAGGCGTTCACCGTGCTGCGCGAGCTGCCCCGGCGGCTGACGGGCACCGCCCTCGCCCCGGAGGTGGCCCCCTGGTCGGAGCATCTGGCGCGCTACGGCGAGGCGGGCGCGGCCGCGCTCGACATGCTGGACGCGCAGCGCGCCGGGGACGCGGCGGCGGCCTGGACGGCGTACCGCCGGCTCGGCGCGCTGCGGGCCCGGCTGGAGCCGGCACCGGTCAGGGTCGGCACGGACGTCCTGGACCCCTTCCTGCGGCGGGCGCAGAAGGCCTACGCGGCATGGTCCGGCATCGACCACGAGCCGCCCCCCAGCCCCGGCGAGCCGGGTGACGGCCGCATCCTGCGCTTCCCGCACCCCCGGTCCCTGACGGCCGTGACGGCCCTCACCGACCCCGGCACCGAGGGCGACGTCGAAGTGCATCTACCGGGCGGGGGCTGGCGGCGGGCCGGCCGGCTGGCCGCCTCGGGCGCGACCGAGGTGCGGGCCGGGCAGCGGGTGGACGCCGTGCGCGTGACCGGTCCGGCGTCGTCCCGCGTACGTCACCTGGTCCCGTGGTTCGCGGACTCCCCCGCCACCTCTCTGGAGCTCACCCGCGACCGCGTGGACGCCGAGACCGGCAGAACGCGGCGGCTGACGGCCGGGCTGGGCTCGCTGCGCCCCGCCGACGCCCGCGGCAGGCTCACCGTCGAGGCGCCCAAGGGCGTACGCGTCCGGGTGCCCAGGACCGAACTCGCCGTGCCGCGCGGCACGAAGGTGGAGGTCCCGGTCGAGGTGACCGTGGAGCGCGGTTCACCGAAACGGTCCTACGACATCCGGCTGGGGTTCGCGGGAGCGACCCGCACGCTCACCGTCCGGGCCTTCCCGCCCACCGGCGGACCCGACCTGGCCCGCACCGGCACGGCGCGTTCCTCGGACGACGAGACGCCCGACTTCCCCGCGTCGGCGGCGAACGACGGCGACCCGGACACGCGCTGGTCGTCCCCGGTCGACGACGGCGCCTGGTGGCAGGTCGAGCTGCCCCGCCCGGCGCGGCTCGGGCAGGTCGAGCTGCGCTGGCAGGACGCCCACCCCTCGGCGTACCGCGTCCAGGTCTCGCCGGACGGCCGCCGCTGGCACACGGCGGCCGCGGTACGGGACGGCCGGGGCGGCCACGAGAGCGTCCGCATGGACGAGCGCGACGTGCGGTTCCTACGGGTGCAGGGCGAGAAGCGGGCCACGCCGTACGGGTACTCGCTGTGGTCGGTGGAGGCGTACGCCGTCACGGACTGAACCCCGGCTGGAGGATCCGTGACGGACTTCTTCGGCTCCGCTATTCACTCAGTACATATACTCAGTGCATAATGATCGGCATGAGCACCCGCCACATCCTGCTGGGCCTGCTCGCCACGGGTCCGAGCCACGGCTACGACCTCAAGCGACGCCACGACGAACGCTTCCCGCAAGCCCGGCCGCTGGCCTACGGGCAGGTCTACACGACCCTCCAGCGCCTCGTCCGGGACGGGCTCGCCGCGGTCGAGGGCACCGACTCGGACGGCGGCCCGGAGCGGACGACGTACCGCGCCACGGACGAGGGGACGCGCGAACTGTCCCGGTGGGCCGGGGAGATCGCGCCGCCCGCGCCCTTCGTCGCGAACGAGATCTTCGCCAAGGTCGTGGTCGCGATCCTCTCGGGCGGCGACCCGGCCGCGTATCTGAGCGCCCAGCGCGCCGCCCACATGGAGCGGATGCGGGAGCTCACGGCGGTCAAGGCCGCCAAGGGCGCGGACCTCGCGACCGTGCTCTCGGCGGACTACGCCCTCAACCACCTCGACGCCGACCTCCGCTGGATGAGCACCACGGCGGCCCGGCTCACCACCCTGACCGCGGAGGTCGACGCAGCATGAGCAGACCCGTGCCTCTTCTCTCGGCGAGCGGCCTCGCCAAAACGCACGGCAGGACACCCGCGCTGCGCGGCGCCTCGGTCGACCTGCACGGCGGCGAGATCCTCGCCGTGACCGGCGCGAGCGGCAGCGGGAAGTCCACGCTGCTGCACTGCCTGGCCGGGATCGTCCGGCCCGACGAGGGCTCGGTGTCGTACGACGGCCGGCGGCTGGAGGACCTGCCCGAGAAGCGGCTGAGCGAGCTGCGGCGGACCGAGTTCGGCGTGGTGTTCCAGTTCGGGCAGCTCATCCCCGAACTGACGGCCCTGGACAACGTCGCCCTGCCGTTGCTGCTGGCCGGCACCGACCGGGCCCGTGCCCGGGTCCGGGCCGGTGAGTGGCTGGAGCGGTTCGGCGTGCGCGGGCAGGAGGATCTGCGGCCGGGCGAGATGAGCGGCGGCCAGGCCCAGCGGACGGCACTGGCCCGGGCCCTGGTCACCGGCCCGAAGGTGGTCTTCGCCGACGAGCCGACGGGCGCCCTGGACTCGCTCGCCGCCGAGCAGGTCATGACGGCCCTGGTCCACACGGCCCGTGAGTCGGGCACGGCGGTCCTGCTCATCACCCATGACGCCCAGGTGGCGGCGTACGCGGACCGGGAGGTCCAACTGCGGGACGGCGTTGTGACGCCGCTGGGGGTGACGGCATGAACTCCCTGCGTTCCGATCTGCGCCTGGCCTGGGAGCTCACCCGTGGTTCCGATCGACGCGAGTGGTGGCGGGTCGCGCTGACGGCGACGGGCGCCGCGCTCGCGACGGGGTTCGCGCTGGCCGCCGTCGCCCTGGCCGCGCTGCGGGGAAGCTACCGGGTGCCCCTCGCCGCGGGCCTGCTGAACGAGCCCGGCACGCGGGCCGGCGTGATCGTCGGCCTGCTGCTCCTGCTCGTGCCCGTGCTGGGGTTCCTCGGCCAGTGCGCCCGGATCGGCGCCGTGCACCGCGACCGGCGGCTGGCCGGGTTGCGGCTGGCCGGGGCGACGCCCTGGCAGGTGCGGCGGATCGCCGCGCTGGAGACCGGGCTGGCCTGTCTGCTGGGCTCGGCGGCCGCCACCCTCCTCGCCGTGCTGGTCCTGCTGCGCCAGTGGGACCGGCCGACCATCCTGGCCTGGGTGGGGATCGTCCTGGTCGCCGTCGCCGTACCGGTGCTGGGCGCGGCGGCGGGCGCACTGGCGCTGCGCCGGATCGTGGCCTCCCCGCTCGGCTGGGTGCGCCGGGTCGGGTCGCGCGGCGGACGGGGACCCGGACTGCTGTTCCTGGCCGGGGTCCTGCTCGTCGCGGTGCTGGCGCTGCTGACCGTGGCCACCACGTCCCCAGCAGCCTCCAACCGGCCGAACGGCGGGGTGCCGCTGCAGCTGATGGGCGTGGTTCTCGCGGTCGGAGCGGGCGCGGTCTGGCTCTCCGGGGCCACCGCGAAGGCGACCGGGCGGATCCTCGCGCCCCGGGCCCGGTCGGCGGCGACCCTGATCGCGGCGGAACGGCTGCGCGACGACCCCTGGTCGGCCGCCCGCACGCATGCGGCGGTGCTCCTGGTGACGCTCGTCGGGACCGGCTTCATGGGTGTCCGGCAGGTGCTGAGCGACACGGTGCGCAGCTCACCGAACCTGTACATGTCCGCGTCCTACTACGCCACCGGTCTCGACCTCACGGGCGCCGCCGTCGTCGTCGCCTTCGCGATCACGCTGTCGGGCCTCGCCGTCGGCACCGCCGAGTCCCTGGCCACCCGCCGCCGGGGCCTGGCCGCGCAGGCCGCCGCCGGGGTGCCGCACACGGTGCTCGGCCGGGCCCTGCTGCTGGAGACCGCGCTGCCCCTCGCCCCCGCCGTACTGCTCGCGGGCCTCGGCGGGACGGCCATCGGCGCGTGGTACGCCCTGCTCCTCAACCGCCCGGTGCCCTGGGCGATCGCCCTGGTGCCCGTCGCCGTCTACGCCGCCTGCCTGCTGGCCGCGGCCACCTCACTGCCCCTGCTGCGCCGCTCGGTACGCCCGGGGGAGCTGCGGTACGCGTAGGCGCCCTCCACAGGGCGGGCCGGCCCGGGGGAACGGGGGTTCACCGGGCCGGTCGGCCGGCCGCACGCGGCAATGACGAACATCACGCGGCAATACGAAAGCCCGGATCCTCTCAGGCGGAAATGCCGTCGATCCGGGCCAATGCGTCGTCCGCGCCGTACGGCTGCAAGTACGGCAGCCAGCGCGGGTCCCGATGGCCGGTCCCGATGATGCGCCAGGCCAGGCCGGTGGGCGGGGCGGGTTTGTGGCGCAGCCGCCAGCCGATCTCGAAGAGGTGCCGGTCGGCCTTCACGTGGTTGCAGCGGCGGCAGGACGCCACCACGTTGTCCCAGACGTGTTTGCCCCCGCGGCTGCGCGGGATGACGTGGTCGACGCTGGTTGCGACGCCACCGCAGTACATGCACCGGCCCCCGTCACGGGCGAACAGCGCCCGGCGGGTCAGAGGAACGGGCCCCCGATAGGGAACCCGGACGAATCGCTTGAGCCGGACCACGCTGGGTGCGGGGACTGTGACGGTCGCGCTGTGCATGAAGGCGCCGGACTCCTCGAGGCATACGGCCTTGTTCTCGAGGACGAGGACGAGCGCGCGGCGGAGCGGTACGACGCCGAGTGGCTCGTACGACGCGTTGAGGACCAGGACGTGCGGCACGGATGCCTCCTTGGACGCCGGCGGCGCGTGGCTCGCGCCGGGACGATTCGTAGCCAGTCTCCCCTCATGCCTGGTGAAAGCGCCACCATGTCCCCGTAACGGGCTGGGAGTGTTTTCGACCACATCTGATTCATCCCCCGGATCATGGCCTGTTCAAGCCCAGGTGAGCACGGTCTCTCCTTCACACATCCTGCCGAAGCACACACAATGCCCCGTTAGTGTGGTGGTTCTGCCCCCGCGGTGACCCAGTCGTGACCTCGACCCCCTGAACCACCGCACCGGGGCGGACCGCTGTACTTGGAGGTACCTGCCGTGTCCCTGTCCGCTGTCCTGCTCGCCGCCGGCCCGTCGCCGTCGCCGACCCCCTCGGATACGGAGACTCCGAGAGTGCCCTCGCTCCAGGACGCCCAGGAGAGCGCGACGAACGCCGCCGGCTGGGTCGAGCAGAACTGGTCGACGTGGCTCGCCATCGGCCTGAGGGTCCTGCTCATCGTGGTGATAGCGGCGGTGCTGAGGTTCGTCGTCCGGCGTGCGATCACCAAGCTGATTGACCGCATGAACCGGAGCGGCCAGTCCGTGGACGGCTCCGGGCTCGGCGGGCTGCTGGTCAACGTCGAGCGCCGCCGCCAGCGCTCGCAGGCGATCGGCTCGGTGCTGCGCTCGGTGGCGTCGTTCCTGATCATGGGCACGGCCGCGCTGATGATCCTGGGCACCTTCCAGATCAACCTGGCCCCGCTGCTGGCCTCCGCCGGTGTCGCGGGCGTGGCGATCGGCTTCGGCGCCCGCAACCTGGTCACGGATTTCCTCTCCGGCGTCTTCATGATCCTGGAGGACCAGTACGGCGTCGGCGACACGATCGACGCGGGCGTCGCCTCCGGCGAGGTGATCGAGGTGGGCCTGCGCGTGACCAAGCTGCGCGGCGACGGCGGCGAGATCTGGTACGTCCGCAACGGCGAGGTCAAGCGCATCGGCAACCTCTCCCAGGGCTGGGCCACGGCCAACGTCGACGTCACGGTCCACGCCGGCGAGGACCTGGACAAGGTCAAGGCCACCCTGGACGAGGTCGCCGAGAAGATGGGCGCCGAGGAGCCCTGGAACGAGCTGCTGTGGGGCCCGATCGAGGTCCTCGGCCTGGACAGCGTCCTGCTGGACTCCATGGTCGTGCGCGTCACGGCCAAGACCATGCCCGGCAAGTCCCTGACCGTGGAGCGCGAACTGCGCTGGCGCATCAAGCGGGCCTTCGACGCGGCGGACATCCGGATCGTCGGCGGGGCCACGGCCCCGGTCGAGGAGACGCCCGCCGACCCGACGGCGGGGATGGCGCCCCCGTCGGCGTACGCGAACTCGGCGTCCCCGCAGTCGGCGGCGGCGTCCCCGCTCACGCCCGCCGCACCGCCGACGAGCACGACGAAGTAGGCAGCCGTCCCGAAAAGGGCGGCACCCGGAAGGCCGGGTGCCGCCCTTTTCGCATGCCCGGGTCACTCCTGCACTGCCTGAACCGCCCCTCCTGTCGACGCTCGCGCGGCGCCGGGCTTTCCTTCCTCCCCACCGATAGGAAACTTTCCTGACAGCGAGAGAACGACGTCAATCTGGTCGCCCTCGCCGAACAGCGGCTCGGCGCGGCCCGGGACCACACGGACTTCGTGCTGCTGTGGAACCAGGAGGGCCTGGGCGCCGCCCTGGTCCTCGGCGGCCGCAGCTCAACGGCATGATCACCGACTTGCCGGCCGACCGGGCACCCAAGGCGGCCCCTCAGGTGGTCACGGCCGGCCCTGTCCTCGGGGCGGCGCTGCTGGGGCTGGACAGGATGGGAGCGAGGGAAGGTGCGCAGGGGCGGCTGCGGGCGTACTTCGGGGGGGATCGGGGCATGGGTGAGGCCTGCCCACGAGACCGGCCGGGGCGGTGCCGAAAAGTGGAACGTGGACAGCCGCAGGCAACAGAACACGCGAGGGCGCATACTAGGTGCAATGACAAAGCCTGCTGCACCTAAGCGCCATCTGCCCACCAGCCCCTTCAAGGCCCCGGTCATCCCGGCCCCGAAGCACTTCTCCGTGGGCGACCAGGTCACACACGACATGTACGGCCTCGGCCGGGTCATCAGCATCGAGGACGGGATCGCGGTCCTCGTGGACTTCGGCTCGGCCCAGAAGCGGATCCTGAGCCCGTACGCCAAGATGACCAAGCTCTAACACCGCTGTGCCCGGTCACGGCACACCAGGCCCCTCCCGGGGCTTGGCACCAGAAGGAGACCTCTCATCGATCTGACCTCGCTCTTCTCCGCCCCGGAAGGGGCACCCCGCTCCACCGCCACGGCATCACCGCCTCCGGCCACGAACCCCTTCCAGGCCCCGGACTTCGGAGAGGACGACGGCGCCACCACGCCGGAGCCACTCAACGGCGACTGGCACTGACTTGAGCCCGCCCCTGGGCCGCCGTGGGCTTGACCGGCGGCCCGGCACAGCGCGGAGACGGCTTTACGTGCCCGCGTCTCGCTTCGCTGCAAGGCGTGACCTGCACGCAGGGGCACGGAGCGTGGACCCTGGGTCACTGAGCCCTGGGTAATGACCCGCACACCTCCCCCGTGCCGACCGACTGCCGTCACGAGTGGGGCTGGGACGAAGTGACGGGCGAGTCGTTACGGTGACCGCATGACACCCGACTCCCCCTCATCCGCAGACATCGCGTCGATGTCCAGGGCAGAGTTCGCCTTTCCCGGCTCACTGCGCGACAAGCTCGTGGCAGCGATCCTCGACGGTTCCAAGACCTCCACAACAGGGCTCGTCGTCGCCTACGAGCATCAGGGAGAGCCCTTGCCGGACGTCGGGACGCGTTCGGTCGTCGTCGACTCGGACGATCATCCGGTCGCGATCATCGAGGTGACCAGCGTGCGCGTCCTCCCGCTGGCGCACGTGGATCTTGACCACGTTGTGGACGAGGGAGAGGGGTACACCAGCCTGGCCGCGTGGCGGGAAGGTCACGAGCGGTTCTGGCACAGCAAGGAGATGCGTGAGGCCTTGGACGACCCCGACTTCACCGTGGACGACACGACGCCGGCGGTTCTGGAGCGCTTCCGCCTCATCACCGATCTTCGCCTCGCCGATTGACCATGCGCCTGGTGGAGGCTGCGCAGCCGCGCCCGGAGCTGGTGGGAGTCCTCCGTTTCGCAGATGACTGGAGCTCCCACGCTTGTGCAGCCCAAGCCCAGAAAGTGCGTCCTCTTCGATGTCGACGGCACGTTGCTCGACGCCTTGGACAACCAGCGCCGGGTCTGGGCAACTTGGGCGGGGCGATACGGACTGGACGCGGCAGAGGTCTACCGGGTGGCGCTGCGGACGCGGCCGGTGGAGACCTTCACGTAGGTGGCTCCGGACCAGGACCCAAGGGAGTGCCTGGCGGCGCTGCGCGAACTGGAGGACGAGGACGTCCGCTCCGGTGTCTACGCGGTGACGCCCCACACCGTCATGCCGGCCCGCAGCCCTGCTTCGACTCCGGACGGGGCGTCCTCGATGACCAGGCAGTCCTCGGGCCGGGCGCCGAGCTGCTCGGCGGCCGGCAGGTAGGGCGCGGGCGAGGGTTCGCCTTCCTCCACTGCGGCCGCGTCCACGATGATGCGCGGGATCGGCAGACCGGTTCGAGTAAAGCGCCCGCGCACCCGGTGAACACCACAGCTGCGGTGGCCGGAGTGCACCGACACTTCGCGAGCCTGCGCGAAGCGGTCCCCGACATCCTCGTCTTCGCCCAGCCGGAGGGGCAGCCGGAGCGGGATGATCACGTTGCGGCTGATGTGATCACGGCGTCGGAGTCGCCCTGGACAGCCCCGTTTGACGAGGAAGCCGAGGAGCTTCCCCGATGGTTGGCAGAGGGGTACTACCACGGACTGGTTCTTCCGAGGGGCGCGCACAGAAGCGTCCGCGCCGGATGGACGAACGACTACCGAGCCGCGTTTCGGCCCGCCGCGCGACACGGTGACCGAACTCCTGAAGCGGGTGTCGTAGACCATGCGAGAGGCCCCTGATGAGCTCAGGCCGCTCGGCGGACAATGGCGCCATGACGTTGACGATTTGGGTCGATGACTGGCAGATCCAGTGCTGCGGACAGAGCTTCGCACCAGGGGATGTCGTCTCCTGGACGCTGCTGGAGGTCGATCCGGAGGATTACGCCGACGTCGTTGGCAGCGAACGTGCGGATGAGATCGACTTCCGCGAGGAGCATCACGGCCAGGGGGAAGGGCACGCACCCATCTCGCTGGAGGTGGTGTCGATCACCGAGGTGCACTGCCGTTACGGGGTACCCCCGGGCGCTACGGACAAGGTGAACCACCCCGTTCCGGGCACGACCGTGCTGGTTCCGGTCAAGGAGGCGGACGGGTGGGCGAAGGCCAGGCCGGACGTTGGCTTCGCGGGCTATCTGGTGACGGCCTGGCGTGCCACAGGCGGGCCGGAGGGTGTGGCTGCTCGCAGTCGATGAAGGAGCCGGCGGGACAGGCTTCCTGCCCGGTCGCTGTACAGCAGCTCCGTACCGCAGCCCCGGCAATCGACCCCGTCCGGTGGCGTCCCTCCGGGGCATCGGGACGGCCGGTATGACCGTCGCTGACCGACCCGGCCAGAGCTACGAACCAGGTGATGCCCACGCGAGAGGGGATGGTGCGCGGTCGGCTCTGGCAGGTCATCCGCTGGCCATCGACGAAGCCCGGCCGTCGGTTAGGTCCCGGACGATTCTCCGGTCCGCCCCCAGACAGGCCGGGGATGCAACCATTCCCTTCAGAGCTGGAGCCCCCGGAAGCCGACCGCACGCTTGGGACCCTAAAGGCCGGCACTGACATTGATGCTGATACTCGGGTTCCGGTGGTCGTGCCCCGGGCACTGACTGACGTCCTGCTGGGCTGTCTTCGCGCCGGACGTGGTGCAGCTGGCCGTCATGGCTCTGGAGACCTACGCCGGGCCAGATGAGACGCGGGTTCATCAGGCCGCCATCAGGCTCAGCGCAGGGGAGCTTCACCCCCTGGCCCGCTGGTTGAACGAGGCCGAGCGAGAACTGGAGACCTTCCGCCGGTACGCCGGCGAGCCCACGGACGTGTCCCCCGAATCACACCGGTTCGCGGTCGAGTTCATCAACGCGCTGATGGACAAGGATGTCCCCAAGCCGCCGGGGCCGCGGTAGGCAGCGTGCCAGAGCCGTGCCAGACAGTGCGGGGAACCAAGGGGAACAGCGGTCAGTCACCCAGCGTCTGGACGATCACGTAATTCCCCAGGGCTAACTTCACGTAATTCCCCAGGCCGTCCGCCCTCGCAGCGGCTTCGGTGTTCAGACGGCAGTGTTGCGCCTCGGGAACCAGCGAAGGCAGCTGATCGTCTTCCCGGACATGCCCTCCGTTCTCATTCTTGGAGGCGATCCGAACGCAGTGCCTGGCATGGACGGGGACGTGATTCGCGCGGCTCTCGACCAGGAACTGTCACGTTTCGGTGACCATGCCATCGATGCATCCATGACGCTGATTGCGCTGGACGAGTCGGCAGAGTCCGTGATGATCGCGGCACTGTCCGAGCGTGATTGGGACGTCGTCGTCATCGGTGGCGGAATCCGCAAACCGGAACCTCTTCTGCCGCTCTTCGAGCAGGTCGTGAACCTGGTCCGACGGCATGCGCGGAAGGCTGCGATCGCGTTCAACACCAGCGGTGGCGACAGTGTCGAAGCAGCCAAGCGGTGGCTGTAAACCCGGACTGGCCTGGTCAGCCGTGCCCACCCAAGAGGTAGCCCTCGGCCGCCGCCCCTCCTGCTAGCACGTCAACCCGGTGCGGAGGAGGGAGCTTGTGCCGTAGGAGGGAACGCGGACAACTGGGCGGGGCGTCAGGTGGCCGACGGCTTGTCGGTGGGTCCCTTCGGTCGCTTGTTGGGGCGGTAGCTGGGACCGTTCATGATGACTTGGTGGCTGGCGTTGATCAGGCGGTCCAGGAGCGACTCGGCGACGACGGGGTTGGGGGAGAGCAGACACCAGTCGCTGGGTGCCCGGTTGCTGGTGATGATCAAGGACCGGCCTTGCGGCGACCGACAGTGACAGGCGAGCCTCAGCCGCCAACCACGAAACCCAGGTCAGAGCCCCTGCGCCAGACGCGTTTCCACCCAGGGGTGGCGGTACGGCAAGTTGGGGTGTTACTTACCGCGAGCAGGCATGAAAAGGCCTCTCACCAGCGGTTTTCCTGCCGATTAGGGGCCGTCTCAGGCGGCTTGGGCCGTCGGGCGTCTCCGGGCCGTCATGAGCGTGCCCGGCTGCCCGGTACATCGCGGAGATGGCTTTCCGGGTGCGGGGCTCGCTGGACGGCATGAGGTGCGTGTAGACGCGGAGGATGAAGCCGGGGTCGCTGTGGCCGAGGTAGAGGCTCAGGGCCTTGATGCTCTCTCCGGCGTCCAGGAGGACCGAGGCGTACAAGTGCCGCAGGGCGTGCATGCCGTGCTCGCGGGCGGCGGCGTAGCGCTGGCCTTTCTTGGGGGTCGGGATGATGCCGGCGGATGCGAGCGCGGGTTTCCACGCCTGGTCGTTGAACGCCTGGCTCCAGGTGGCTGCGCCGATGCCGCTCGTGAAGAGGAGCCTGTATGTGACCTTGGGGCCGGCCGGGGTCAGCCAGGGGCAAGGTGATCACCCCGCACATCCGGCTCCACCAGCGTCAACAGCGCCGGCCGCAGCCCCGGATCCAGATCCGCGACCCTCTTACGGCCTTCACCCGGACATCGCACCCGCCCCAGCGGCGCCTCACCGGCCTCCAGCTCGCACACACCTTTGCGGACCGTGCTCTCGCTGACCTCAGCCGCCCGCGCGACGGCCCGAACGCCGCCATGACCCAGAGCACGCGCCTCCGCGGCCATCACCAGCCGCCGCTGCCGCTCGCCCACATGCGGCAACAGGCACCCTCGAACGGCTCGAGCTCCTGCCGAACCCCGGCTGACGAGCGGATTCGCCTGTCGCTACGAGAAGAACATCCAGACCCGGAGCAGCGGAACCCGGCGTCCACCGGAGACGACCCCGGGCCCTCGGCCCGCCCGCCCTCGGCCACCGACGACGAAATGGGCCCCCGACTCCGTCGGTGGCCCATCACGAAAAATCGAGACTAACAGTAACTCACCTCCGTTGTGTCCTCGCGAAGTTGGGCTGCTGACCCGTGAGTAGGCATGCCTTAGGCTGGACGAATGACGGAGTGGGGACCGACACACCGGAAAGGCCCGGAGCAGGGCAAGAAGTCGACTGGCTATGGCAGGTCGGAGGCCCAGCGCGGGCCCGGATTTCGTACCAGGGGCGCGAGTGCGGAGCGCGGCCGTACTGGAGGTGGCCCGGCAGCGCCGGTCACTGCGGATGAGCGGCGGCGTGTCTGGGGGCAGAATTTTTTCAAGTCCAAGGCGGCGGTTCGCCGTTTCACGGCTCAGATCGGCGCTGTCGAGGGGCTGCCGACAGTGGAGATCGGCCCGGGCTCGGGGATGATCACCAAGGAGTTAGCGAAGAGCGGCGAGCCGCTGACCGTGGTGGAGATCGACGACCAGTGGGCGCGCCTTCTCGCTGAGGAGCTGCCGTCCCACGTGACCATGGTGAACGAGGACTTTCTGTCCTGGGGGCCGGAGACCGAGTGCTTCCGGATGGTGGGAAACCTGCCCTTCGGGGCCAGCACCGAAATCCTGCGCACGTGCCTTGGCTACGGCCCTGACCGCTTCCTGGAAGGCGTCTTCCTGGTGCAGTTGGAGTTCGCCCGCAAGCGCGCCGGAGCATGGGGCGGAAACCTCTTCAACGCGCAGTGGAGCCCCTGGTTCACCTTCCACATGGGGCATGAGTTTCCACGCCACTGCTTCCGTCCAGTTCCCAAGACCGACACCGCGACGCTCTTCGTGGACCCGCGAAGGGATCCGCTCCTGCCCTGGCGGGAGCGAGTCGCCTATCAGGAACTGGTCTCTGCGGTGTTCAACACTGGTCAACTGACGGTCGGCGAGGCTGCCCAACGGGTGAACGTGCGGAAGCCTGCGGACTGGCTCCGGCGTGCTGAGGTATTCCCCGAAACCCGGGTGAAGGACCTTGATGCCGAGGACTGGTCGGCGCTGTTCGCCACACATCAACCCGGTCGGCCGCGCACTGGGGCAGGCGGTCGGCCTTCAGCCGGTCGTCGCCAGGGAGGCCGTAGAGGCATGCCACCCCCTGGGGGTGGGCCAAGGCACCAGCGCAGAAGGTGATACCAGCTGGTTGGGGGAGCCGCCGCCGGGAACGGTGCCGGCGGAGGGATTGATGATCGGCCTCGACATCCGCTTCAACTCTCCGACGGCACCTTGCGCCCGTGCTGGCAAACCTGTTCATGCCCTGCGTGTTCGACATGTGGCCGGCCGCACGGATGACGAAGACCGGCGGCGTACCGAGATGACGGAGACCGGAGACTCTCGTACGGGCACACGAACTTACGTTTCTCGGGTACACATGTTCCTCTCGCGCGGAGCCTGCAGACGAGACGGGGCAGCGGTGACGGGCCGGTAAGTCCGCGCCGACTGCTGCTTACGCCTTCTGGCCTGCCGATCGTGCAGCGCAGCCTCCCAACGTGGTGCCCACGTAGCGGCCAACTCCGCCATTGAACCGCCGAGATTCACAAGCGTGATGCCCGTGAGGACAGGGTGGGGCATGGCGCACGGGCGGGACTCCTTCGTCGTGCACGCGAGGAACCGTGCGGCCGCCCATGACGTCACGTCCTGGCCTCGCTCACAGCCTCGTTACTCCCAAGAGCCGTACGACACCTCGGAGAAAAGGGCCGGGGCGGCTCCGTGCCCGACGCGCGCGGTCTGGATGGGGTTGCCCTTCATACAGAAGGTCACGCTGTGCATCGCCCACTCCTCGGCACCCGCGACGCGCTGGCACGAGCGCCAGAAGTCCAGTGTCCGGCCGTGGTAGCGGGGCGCCCGCAAGGGCTCGACCAGCCGCCCGCCGCGTACCCGCCAGGCGAGTTCGCACGAGAAGTGGAAGCGGTCCCGGTCGTCGTCGATGGAGAAGGACTGGTTGCCGCTGATGAGGAGTCCGTCACCCATGTCGGAGAGGAGGTCACCCAGGGACCCCGACCCCGGTTGGAGATTGATGTTGGTCATGCGCACCAGAGGCAGGCCTGCTCCCTCGGTACGCGCGCTGCCCGGTGCGGACGGCAACCCGGCCGCGGCCGTGCTGGTGGTACTGCTCAGCAGCCCGACCAGCAGACCCCGGTCGATCAGGGGCGTCACGGCCGTCGGGGTGCCCTCGTCGTCCCACGGCATGCTGCCGACACCGCGTCCGGAGACGGGATCCGCGACAACGGTCACCTGGTCCGACGCATAGGCGAGGTGCCCCACGTCCGTGAGGCCGACGAACGATCCACCGGCGTAGTCCAGTTCCCAGCCCAGGATCCGATCCAGCTCCAGCGGATGGCCGATGGATTCGTGGATCTGAAGGGTGAGCTGGCTGGAGTCGATCACCGCGGGACCGGTGCCGGAAGGGCACGGTTTCGCCCGGGACAGCAGTACCGCCTCGCGCGCCGCGCGCTCGGCGCCTCCGGGCAGGTCCAACCCATGGACATGCTCCCAGCCGCCCATGTCGTGGCGGCCGGTACGGTCTGGGTAGCTACGGGTGGCCGGGCCGGAGGGGCCGTCGGCCGCCGCGGTCAACCAGCCTCCCGTCTGGGTGGACTCCAGGTGGTGCCGGTCTCCGTCGCTCGACAGCAGCATGCTCTCGCGGCGGTAGGCGCTGGCCCTGACAACGGCGTGGGTGCAGCCCGCGACCGCGAGGGCCCGGGCGCGGGCCTCGCGCAGCGGCTCGGCCCGTTCCCCCGGGGACAGCGAAAAGGGGTCTATGGCCACCGGGCTACGGTAGACGCGCTCCTGGGGATTTCCGGGCGCGGGTCGCTGCGCCGGGCGAACCGAGCGGCCCGCGCCCGAGGCGCGGGCCAGTTCCGCTGCGCGTTCGGTCAGGTCGAGGACGCTGTGCCGGTCCAGCAAAGGTCCGTCGGCGACGCCCACGGCCCCGTCCCGGTGGACTCGTACGGCGATCTCGAACCGGTCAGACCGCGCGTGCCCCGGCGCGGAGTCCGCTCCCACCACCGTGTCCTCGACCGTCGTACGAACCAGCTGGACTACCGTACGGTCCGCACCGAGCCGCGCCGCCGTGCTGAAGGCGGCACCGGCGAGGGGCTCCGCCCCCTTCATGCCGACGCTGCCGCTCGGTACACCGAGACGTGGTACCGGCTGGACGCGTCGAAGCGCCTGCGCTCGAAGTCCGCGTGGCGCTCGACCAGTTCGAGCCCGGCCACGTTCGCCATGAGGTCCAGCTCCGCCGGGTAGGCGTAGCGCAGGCGGTACGGGAAGAGACGAATGCCGCCGCCTTCGCTGAGCACGATGTGATGGGCGCTGAGCGTCTGGGCCAGCGGGTCATGCTTGCTCGCCTCCAGGTGGACGGCCGTGTCTTCCAGCTCGACCGTACCGAAGGTGTTACCGGTCGCCAGCCGCTGGCCCGCCGGGTTCAGACACTGCACGACGAACGTGCCGCCCGGCTCCAGCAGTTCCCGGGCCTGGCGCATGCAGTCGATCTGCTCGTCCTGGCCCAGCAGGCAGAAAAGGGTGTTGAACGCCGCGAAGACGACGGAGTAACGCTGCTCGCCCAGGTCGAGCTTGGCAAAGTTGCCCAGCACGGGCACGACAAGGTTGCCGTTCGGGTGCGCCGCGGCCTTCTCCCGCAGCTTGTCCAGCATGGGCTCGGAGGACTCCACACCGTGCACCTCCACGCCGAGGTCGGCCAGCGGAAAGGCCACCCGGCCCGTGCCCACGCCGAGTTCGAGCACCGGGCGGGCGGCCGCCAGGGCGGCGACGAACAGGGCGGCCTCCCTGCCGTCCGGCGGCGGGCCGGCGTCCCCCGGCCACTCGTCGTAGACGTCCGCGATCTGGTCGCCGTACGTTGTCTCGTCGTAGTTCCTCATCTGTGCCTTCTCGTCTCGTGCGTCTCGTCGTCGACCGCCGCGGGGTGCGGCGGGCGGGATGCGGGAGGGATGCGGGGGAACAGGCGCCCTTGCCATGGCTCTCGTGTCGGTCATCGGTGGTCGTCGCGGGGCAGGACCGGTGTCGTGTCCGCCGCCCGGAGCAGGGCCTCGATGAGCGCCTGTGCCGGTTCCTCGGCCGAACTGGACAGGGCGCACACCGAGGCGCTGTCCTCGCCGACCGCCCAGGTCAGCGACCACGGTGCGCCGAGCCAGGCGCCGGGCAGGACGAAATGGCCCGTGCAGTCGTCCGGTTCGTGCCAGGCGGGCAGCCGCGGAAGGACCGTCACCATCGCGTGCCAGTCCGCCCGCTGTCCGTCCGGGGAAACGATGAAGCTGTTCTCACCCCAGCTCGCGGCCGCCTCTCTGCGGGCGGCGTACGGCACGTCCCGGCACTCGTGCTCGTAGGCCAGGGCCTGGTCGACGAGCGCGGAGCGGTCCGTGCCGCTCAGCCGGGCACCGATGACCGCCAGGTTCTCGCCCGGTTCCATCCCAGGGGCCCAGGGGCACAGGATCGTGCTGGTCCAGTTGCCCCCCACGGGGGGCGGGGCAGCACGGCGCAGATCGACGGTGATGTTCAGGCCGAGAGTGGTGCAGCGGCCGCGGGCGGTGGTCACCGCACCGGCGATCGCCGCGCCGGACAGCCAGGCCGCCAAGGCGCCCTTGGTACTGCCGGTCTCCTCGCGCAACCGCCGCCACTGAGCGCCGAGGGTGGCCGTGGCCAGGGACCGGTGCTTCCAGTGCGCGGGCAGGATCGCGGGGAATCCATCGTCCGCCGCGGCGGAGTCGTCCGTGCGGGCGGGCGGCGGGGCGGTGCCGATCGCGTCGCGTCGTACGCGCAGGGCCGTGTCCGCAGTCAGGGCGGTCGGCTCCGCCGGGGCCGGATCGCGGCCCGGGTCGGTCATCAGCAACCGCCCCATCGTGGCGCCGTCGATGGTGACGTGGTGGAAGCTGAACACCAGCCACCAGCGCTGGGGGCCCTGGATGACGTGCACCCGCATCAGCGGCCGGTCGGTCGGCAACTGCCGCCGGGTGATCTCCGCGAGGACGGCATCGGGCCACTCCTCGTCCGTGGTCCACTCATCCACATGGGCGCCGGCGTCGAACGGCACCGGCTCGAAATACGGCTCCGCCGCGTCCTGGGGCGCCCTGCGGAGCACCGCCCCCAGTCGGCCCAGATACGGGGCGAGCCGGGAGAGCGTCTTGCGGACCGCGGACGCGTCGGCCTGTCCCCGGTAGGTGTGGACCACGCCGATCACACCGGGGAAGTCCGGGCGCTCGATCAGCAGGAAGTCGTAGTCCTGGGCGGACAAGGCCAGATCCGCTGCCGTCAGACCGCCGGAATGGGTGGTTGGATCAAGATGCACGTCTGAACTACCTGACACTGGAGGAATCATGAGCGGACGGGCTGCGGTTCTCTTCGACCGGGACGGTGTCCTTGTGCAGGCCCTGGTACGGGACGGACGGCCGTACCCGCCCCGCTCCCTGCGGGAGTTACGGCTCGACGAGGACGCGCAGGACGTGGTGCGCCGCCTGACCGAGGCGGGGTGGGGGGTCGCCGTGGTGACCAATCAGCCGGATGTGCCGCGAGGGCTGATGACCGAGGAGACGGTGCACCGCATCAACAGGGCGGTCGCTGCTGGTCTGGGCTTGTCCGAGAGTTGTTTCTTCACCTGCTTTCACGACGATGACTCGGGGTGCGAGTGCCGCAAGCCCGGCCCCGCATTGCTGGTCGAGGCTGCGCGGAGCCTCGGCGCCGACCTCGCGCGCTGCACGGTCGTGGGGGACCGCTGGCGGGACATCGGCGCCGCGCACAGGGCGGGCTGTGGTGCGGTGTGGATAGACCGCGGTTACCGCGAGCAGGCCCCGCAGCCTCCCTACGACAGGGTGACCTCGACGGCCGCGGCCGTGGACCTCGTCCTGGGCGGGCGGCTCCGCGCGGAATCCGGCTGACGTCCACGGCGGTGGTCAGCTTCCGGAGACCTGACGCATACCGAGGTACTGCCAGCCCGCGGCGCGCAGCACTTCGGGGGAGAGCGCCACGCACCCGTCGGCCACCAGGCGTTCGGCGGGGGCGAGGCGGGACCAGTCCGTGTCGGCCAGTTCCGGCAGCGCAGAGCCGATCAGCAGGGCGTCGGCGCCCTTGACACACGCGGCCAGCGATCCGGCACGCTCGACGGCCAGATCGCCGGGCAGCTCTTCGGCCAGGGGGTCGTACGCGGACACCACCGCGCCCTCGGCGAGGAGCTGGTGCACGAGGCGCAGAGGCAGCGAGTCCCGCAGGGTCCTCGTCGTCGGCTTGTACGTCAGTCCGGCGACGGCGACCCGCCGTCCGGCCAGACCTCCGTAGTGGGCGCGCAACAGGTCGACAGCGAAGTACGCGTGCCGTTGGTTCGCACTGAGCACCGAGTCGAACAGCTCCGCCCGGCCGTGCTCGGTGCCCAGGCGGCGCAGGGCGACCAGGTCCCGCTGCAGGGTGCTGCCGGAGAAGGCAGCGCCGGGCAGCAGCGGAGCCCGGGGTGAGATCCGCGGGTCGGTTTTGAGCAGTCTGGCCACCACGGTGGGGTCGGCTCCCAGCCGGAAACCGATCCAGGCGAGCTCGTTGGCGAAGGCGACGCACAGCCCGAGGTAGGCGTTGGTGGCGTGCTTGACCAATTCGGCCTCGGTCAGGGAGACGTTGGCCGACTCGACGGCGGGGAACAGCGCCGCGGCCAGCCGGGCCGCGGTGTCGTCCTCGGCTCCGATCACCAGGCGCGGTGGCTCGAGGAAGTCCGCCAGCGCCTCGCCCAGCCGGAGGTTCTCCGGCACGTGGACGATCCGGAGGTCGGGCCGCCCGGCGAGCAGGCCGCCGCGCCACCTGGTGTGGGTGCCGGCGGGCACCTGGCTGAGCACCACCAGTACGGCCCCGCGCGGGCCGTACTCGGCGAACGCGGCGACGGCGGCGTCCAACCGGTCATCGGCCACCCCGCCCTCGGCGTCTACCGCACTGTCGTACGTCAGCAGACACAGCGTCGAGCGGGCCCAGTCCGCTATGTCTCCGGTGATCCGCAGCCGCTGCTCGCGCAGCCCCGCGGCGAGTGCGTCACCGACGCCGGGCTCGCCGGTGGGTGCCTGTGCGCGGCCGGCGCCCCGGCGCAGCCCGTCGTCCGGGTCGTAGCCCACGACCTGGTGGCCACGGCTCAGCAGTCCCGCGGCGACGGTGGTGCCCAGGTGCCACAGTCCGCACACCGAGATCTCCGCCGGCAGGGCCGCGGCGCCGCCCTGGTCGTCCGAGGTCACGGCTGTGTCCAGCCGCGCTCGGCCAGCAGCCGACGGGCGCACTCGCGGACGGCCGCGGCGCAGCCGTGCTCGGCGGTCCAGCCGAGGCCGCCGAGCTTGCTCAGGTCGTACTCGACCACGGGGACGTCACCCGGCCATCCGCGCGAGCCGCCCTCGTAGGTGATCTGCACGTCCTGCAGGCCCATTTCGTCGATGATGACGGACGCGATCTCGTCGACCGTGACGGTGCCCGGGTTGCCGAGGTTGAGCACGTGGAAGCCCTCGCCGAGCTTCTCGCTGGTGGTCAGGATGCCCTCGACGCACTCCTCGACCAGGAAGTAGTTCTTGCGCTGCTTCCCGTCGCCGAGGATGTGCAGCCGGGAGCTGTCCTCGGTGAGTTTGACGATGAAGTCGTAGATCACGCCGTGGTTCATCCGACCGCCCACGACGTTGCCGAAGCGGAAGGCGTGTGCGGTGAAGCCGTACAGGTGGCAGAAGGCGCTCAGCAGCGCCTCGGCGGACAGCTTGCCCGCGCCGTACAGCGAGATCGGCGCGTACGGGCCGGCGTGCTCGGGCGTGGGCAGCACGGTGGGCTCGCCGTAGACGGTGGAGCTGGAGGAGAAGAGCACCTTGCGCGGGCCGACCTCGCGCATCGCCTCGAGCACGGAGAGCGTGCCGTTGGCGCACTGGCGCAGGTCGAAGGACGAGTCGCTCAGGCCCTTGCGCATGTCCACGCTGGAGGCCAGGTGCACCACGACGTCGCGGTCCGTCATCCCGGCCTCGGACATCGCGGCGGTGAGTTCGGGGGTGTCGAGGATGTCGGCCTCGACGAAGGTGAGCCGCGGGTCCTTCAGCAGCGGCTCGATCCACTCGGTGGTGCTGTTGCTGAGGTCGTCGTAGGCGATGACGGAGGTGGTGTGTGCGTCCGACAACAGCCGCTCGACGAAGTGACTGCCGATGAAGCCCGCTCCGCCGGTCACGAAGTAGCGCGTCACTTGGCGTCCTCCTGGATGAGCTGGCGCACACCGACGCACAGCGCGTGGTGGATGAGGACGTGCAGGGACTCGATGAGGGGAGTGGCCACCGGCTCGGTGAAGTGCGGCACGTTGATGTGCGCGTCGGCGACGTCGCCGGCCGCTCCGCCGTCGAAGCCGGTGACCGCAATGACCGAGCTGCCGCGGCTCTTGGCGAGCTCGGCGACCTTGCCGAGGTTGGAGGAGACCGCCGAAGCGTCGGTGGCGCGCGAACCGCCGTGCACGGAGAAGGAGATGAGGGTCGCCTTGTCGTCCAGCCACGGCTCGGCCTGCTCGGTGTAGACCGTGTCGAAGCCCTCGTCGTTGGTCCAGGCGGAGAACGCGGAAGCGTTGTCGTTCAGGCACAGGGTGCGCAGCCGCGGACAGCCGGGGACGATGGTCAGCTTGGCCAGGTCGGCGGCGAAGTGCGAAGCGGTCGACGCCGAGCCGCCGTTGCCGCAGGATATGACGGTGCCGCCCTGCTGCCAGGTACGGAAGATGAGCCGCGCGGCGCTCTCGATGTCCCCGCTGTCTAACGCCGTGGTGTGCTCGATCGCGTCGACGAGCAGGTTCTTGACGGAATTCACTGTTGATGCTCCTTGGTCGGTGCGTTACGTGCTGGTGCGGGCGATGGTCTCGGCGATGGCCGCCGGGGTGTTGAAGTTGGCGAGGGTCAGTTCTTCGGGCGGCAGGGGGACCCACCGGCTCTCGATCGCGGCCTGTATCTCCTCCAGCGCCAGGCTGTCGAGCAGCTGGCTGCTGAACAGCTCGGTGTCAGGCGTGAGTTCGGTGTCCGCGCTGGGCAGCAGGGGGCGCAGCAGCTCAAGGACGTCGACCAGCAGCGACGGCGCAGGGGCGGCGCTGCCGTCCGCGCCGGTGGCGGGCCGGGCCCAGCTCAGACCGTCCGCACCCTGGTAGGCGGCTTCCACGATCCGCACCGCCGCCGCGCCGTCCTCGGCCGAGCTGAGGTCCCCGGGGTTGTCCACCAACCGGAGGAAGTACTCCCACTCCTGCTGCCACGACCGGTCGCCACCGCGGAACTCGGTGCGGGCCGCGGAGAACGGCCCGTCCGTACGGTCCCACACAGTCAGCGTCTGGGTGCCGTACGAACCGGCCAGGCCCTGGACCTCCGCGGTCGCCCGCTCCCCGCCGAGCTCCAGACGGAAGAGGTTGACCCACTGTGTGAGGGTGGAGTGGATGGTGGACATGGCACCGCCGTGGTGGCGCAGCAGCACCATCGCGTCGTCTTCCAGGGGGGCCATGGCGGGCCAGACAGCGGTGTTGCGCACGGCAGTGGTGGACTCCACGTCGCCGAGCAGGGTACGCAGCAGATCGACGGCGTGGATACCCTGCTCCATGAGCTGCCCGCCGGCGACCTGTGCGGGGTCGGCCCGCCATTCGTTCTCGTAGCCGTCGCGTCCGCCGATGCCGTACGCGAAGCGGGCCCACAGGACGCGGCCCATCCTCCCTTGTGTGACGAGCCGACGCAGCTCGGCGAGCGCCGGGTGGTGGCGGTGGTTGAACCCGCAGGCCAGCGCCTTGCCGTGGGTGCGAGCGGCCTGGAGCATGCGCTCGGCTTCGGCGCCGGTGCGCGCGAACGGCTTCTCGCACAGCACGTGTTTGTGGGCTTCCAGTGCCGCGATGCTCATCTCGGCGTGCAGGTGGGGCGGGGTGCAGACCAGGACGATGTCGATGTCGGCGGCGCCGACCAGCGCGTGCCAGTCCTTCTCGGCGCGGATACCGTGCTCGGCGGCGAACGCTTCTCCTGCGGCGGCGTCGTGCCCGGCGACCGCCACAACGTTCGCCCCGGCCACCGCGATACGCCGCCTGGCCTGCAGACCGGTGCCGATAATCCCGACGCGCGGTGGGGCGTCGTGGCGGGTGGGGGATGTCATGCGTCACTCCTTGGGTGCCGACGGGGTCAGCGGGGCTGCCAGGCGCGTGAGGGGCGGGTGCGCAACGCCTCGACGGCGGGCAGGAATCGGTCCGGGCGGCGGCCGAGGAACACCTTGACCCAGTCGGGGGCGTAGGGGATCTGGGCACTGGCCAGAAGCACGCCGGTGTCGGCAAACAGGCGTTGCCGGAAGTCCTCCTGGCTCCACCCGCCGGGCACCTCGAACAGGACGAAGGGCGAGCCCCCGTGGCAGTGGCGGGTGGTGTTCGAGACCTCGGCCAACGCGTCCAGCAGGGCGTCACCGTTGCTGCGGATGGCCTCCCGGCGCTCGTCGGCCCACTTACGGCTCTCGGGGTTGTTGAGCCACCCGGCGAACGCGGCCTGTTCTCGGGCGTGGCCCGGGTACTCCCGGAACCCGCGCCAGCGGTGGGCGAACTCGTCGATCACATCGGGCATCGCGGTGACGCTGCCCACGGCCCAGCCGTTGCAGGCGAACTGCTTGCCGAGTGTGCGGACATGGATCAGCCGCTCCTCGAAGCCGCCGTCCAGGGCCAGGCGCACCGTGCTGGTGGGCTGGGTGCCGGCCGCGGTCATGCCGTGGTAGGCGTTGTCGACCAGGACCCACATGCCCAGGGTGTCGGCGAGGCTCAGCGCGTAGCGGACGAACTCCGGCGTCCAGTTGCCGCCGGTCGCGTAGTGCTGGGGGTTGAGGACGAGCACCGTGGGCCGCAGTCCCTTGGCGCGGGTCTGCTCCACCGCCCGGTCCAGGTCGCCCGGCTCAGGGCCGGTGGGCGAAGTGAACGGGACGTGGTAGCCGATGGGTTCGTAACCGACATCGTGTGCGAACAGCCGGTAGTCCCAGCCGGGCCGGGGGACGAGCGCGGCCATCGGGCCTTCGGGCTCCCGGGCCTTGATCGTGCGCAGCAGGTCGTACATGGCGGGGCCGGTGCCAGTCATGGTCGCCGTGGTGAGCAGGCGGCGCCGACGCGGCCAGTTCTCGTCGTCGGCGAACCACCGTTCCATCGCTTGGCGCAGCTCCGGCAGGCCGTGGTGCGAGAGCACGTAGCTGTCCAGTGGTTCGTCCCAAGCCTCCCGCAGGCACTGGCGCAGCCCCTCGGGAGCGCCTTCGAGGGGGTCGGCGAGGTGGAGGGCGTAGGCCGGGGTGCCCTCAGGGTGGTCAGCGAGCCATTTCAGCTCAGGGTTACGGCCGGTGGAAACCGCGTCAATCGCTATTCGACGCAGCGTGGACCAGTCATCAACGGCAGCTAAGTCGGACACTCGCTACGCCCCCAATACCTGAGTTATAAACGCCGCAATGACAAACGATGCTAGGTGCAGTCGAATCTTTTCGTCAAGCATTGCTGCGCGTTCCTTCGAGGCGCGGTAGTCTGTGGTGCATGCAGCGGAAGATTCTCACTGTGCACGCCCACCCGGATGATGAGGTCTCGCGCGGCGGTGCCACCATTGCCCATTACACGGCACAAGGTGTCCAGGCCGTTCTGGTGACTTGTACAGATGGCGCCGCCGGGGAAATACTCAACCCCGACTTCGGTGCCCTTCCCCAGGGCCGGACGCTGGCTGCCCAGCGAGCCGAGGAGCTGGCCGCCAGCGCCCGCGCCCTGGGGTACTCAACCGTGCACTCGCTGGGCTTCGCCGACTCCGGTTTCGACGGCACTGCAGGCGGCACCGACGCGTTCGTCAAGGCGTCGACCGATGCCGCGGCAGAGCGCCTAGCCGCTTTGATAGAAAAGGAGAAACCCCAGGTCATAGTAGGTTACGGTACCAACCACGCACGGGATCCGCACCCTGATCACATCCGCGCCAACCAGGTGCTGACCCGGTGTGTGGAGCTGCTGGGCGAGCGGGACGGATCCCGGGTGCCCGACGTCTTCCACGTGGCCTTCTCGCGGCGTCGGCACCGGGTCCTCCACGAGGCGTGCGGGACTGCGGGCGTGCCGAGCCCCTATGCCCCGGGGCTGCGCGAACCCGACACGAGCTTCGACGACGCGGAAATAAATACCGTTATCTCGCTGAGCGAAACAGCAATTGAGCGACGACTGTCCGCTCTACGCTGCCACAAGACGCAGATAGCCGCTAATTCAGGCTGGTTCGCACTCTCTGCTTCCGAGCTTTACCAGGCGTTTCCCTACGATGAATACATTCGCGTAGCCGCCCCACCGGGCGGGCGCCCGTGCGACGACTTGTTCGTGGCTTCTTCGTGATCGTCCGGTCAGAGTTCCTTGAGCAATCGCCGCGCGTATTCGACGTCCACCTCGGCGGCTTTTTCAAGGGCACTGAACAGTGCACTGAGGTTCTGCCGGTCCAACCGCCGGTACAGCTTCTGGCCACTGCGCCAGGCCAGCCGCCAGGCCTCGTCGGGGCGCAGGCCCCCGACGGCCCCGGCCAGACCGAGCCCCTCGACCAGCCGCAGCGTTCCGGCTCTGGCGTACGCCGCGAAGGCCAGTTCGTCAGTGAGGGCGAGGAAGAGGTAGCGGCCCAAGGCCACATCCCGGGCGTGCTCGGTGGACAGGTCATTGCGGGCGGCCAGCGGACAGAGATAGTCCCAGCCACGCAGCCGCTCGACCAGCAGGGGCACGCTCTGCGGGCCGTTCGCCCAGACGATCCGTCCGGCCGGAGTCTCCGTCTCGCCGCACTCGGCGGCCAGATACGTGCGCAGGCCGGCAGCCAACTCCTGGCGGGCCAGCGTGTCCAGCTGTGCGGCACGTTCGGCCGACGGACGGATGCGCAGGCTCAGCACCCGTCCGGCCACATGGTGCGGATCCGGGTCCGGATAGGAGGCGGCCAGCAGGTCCTGCTCGGACATCGCGTACCTGCCGCGCCACCAGGAGTGTCCCTCGATCAGCTGCCAACTGCCGTCGGGGGCCACGCCGTCGGGCACCACCACGTGCGGCAGCATCCCCGGACTGTGTGCGGAGTCGAGCCACGGGCACGCGCGGTCCTCCATGAACAGCAGCGTTCCGCCCTCGGCGCGGTCCGCATGCAGTGTCGACAGCAGCTCTTCGCGCGGGACATGACGGCTGGTCACTTCGCCACCGGTCATCCTGGCCAGCAGGGCGGGCCAGCCCTCGCCCTGGGCGCTGAAGGTCACCTGTGTGCGGTCCAGTAATGGCTGAGGGAAGGTGCCGACCTCCCGGACCAGCATCCGCGACGCCCAGTGCGCACCGATCACCTGGCGGGCCAGGTCGACCCCGACCCTCCGGGCCACGTTGGCCGCGCACCCCACCTCGCAGTGCGGTGCGTGCAGTGTCTGATCAACCGAACCCTTGGATTGGGCCATGAATACCTCCACTGTCCGTAACTCGCTGTCAACGCTGCTGGCCGATACGGCCGCGGCCACTCCCGGGGCGACGGCCCTGCGGGAGCCCGGCGGCGACACCACCTACCGCGACCTGGCCGCCCTGGCCGGCGGCATCCAGACCGCCCTCGCCGAGGCCGGGGTGCGGCCCGGCGACCGGGTCGCCGTACTGGCCCCGCAGACCGCGGCGGCCGTAGCGGCGGTGCACGCCGTCCTGTCCGCGGGCGCTGCCTATGTGCCGCTGGATCCCGCCTCGCCGCCCGCCCGTTGGGCGGCGGTGTGCGGCATGAGCACGCCCCGTGCCGTCGTGGGCACCAGGGACGCGCTGGCCAAGCTCACCGCCGAGCTGCCGCACCTGGCCACCGTCGATCTGGAAGCCCCCTGGCCCGAGGCCCCGCTGGCCCCGGTGGAACGGGAGGCCGCTGACCTCGGCGCCGTCCTGCCGACGTCGGGCTCGACCGGAGTGCCCAAGGGCGTGGCCATCAGCCGGGAGGCCCTGCTGGCCTTTGCCTCCTGGATGGTGGACACCTTCGAGGTAGGCGCCGATGACGTGATAGCCGGGTTCTCGCCGCTGCACTTCGACGTTTCGGTGTTCAGCCTGTTCGGTGCTGCTCTGACCGGTGCCGCACTGGCCCCCGCCCCGCCCCAACTTGCTGGATTTCCACATGAGTTGGCGTCCTGGGCCGATGATGCGGGGATCACGGTGTGGTACTCGGTCCCCTACCCGCTGGCCCGGCTCGGCACCCTGGACGCCGTCGTCCTCGAACAGCGTCTGGGACGACTGCGGTGTGTCTGCTTCGCCGGCGAGGTCTTCCCGCACCGCCAGCTCGCCACCCTGATGAGCAAGATGCCCTGGGTTCGCTACACCAACCTCTACGGCCCGACCGAGACGAATGTGTGCACGTTCGAGCAGGTCCTCGCACCGCCGGACGAGGCCATCGCCATCGGCAGCCCCGCCTGCGGTGCCGAATGCTGGGTGGAGCGGGACGGCGAGCGGGTCGATACCGAGGGCGCGGTCGGCGAACTGATCGTGGCCGGACCGACCGTGGCCGACGGCTACTGGGGGAACGAGGACGAGACCGCGCGCCGTTTCCGCTTCGGCCGGGAGTACCGGTCCGGGCGGGCGTACGCCACCGGCGACCAGGTACGCATCCTCCCGGACGGGCGGTACGCCTATCTGGGGCGACAGGACCACATGGTCAAGATTCGCGGGCAGCGGCTCGAACTGGAAGAGGTGGAGAGCGTGTTGGGTACGGCGGACGGGGTGACCGGCTGCTGTGTCGTCGCAGTCACACCACCCGGTCGTCCTGCCCTGCTCTGTGCCGCCGTGGTCGGCGATCAGCTTGATCATGCCGCGCTGCGCTCCCACTGCCGCGGCCGGCTGCCGAGCTGGGCGATCCCCCAGCGTTTCCTCGAGGTGCCCGCGATCCCGCTGACCTCGACGGGCAAGACGGACCGCCAGGAAGTGCGCCGGAGGGTGATGGCCGAGCTGGTGTAGCGGTACGTCACGCTGTGCGCACCCCGTCCTCGCTGACGCGCACGGCGACCCTGCGCAGGCCCTCCGAGGCGAGGGCGCTGCTGACCCGATCGGCGTGCGCGGCGGGGACGGCCACCAGCAGATGGCCGCCCCCGCCCGCGCCGACGACCTTGGCGCCCAGTGCACCGTGCGCAAGCAGAGTCTCGTACCAGCGGTCGATCTGCGGGCTGGTCACCGCGCTGTTGAACCGCCGTTTGGCCTGCCAGTGCTGGTCCAGCAGCGCGCCAACCCGGTCGATGTCGCCGCTGGTCAGCGCGGAGTGGAAGGCGTCCACCATGTTCTGAATCGTGCCCATGCCCGATCCGTGGCGGGACTTGAGGGCCCTGGTATGGGCCGCAAGCGGGGCGCCGGCTGCGCGGGTGATCGGGGTGCGCAGCAACAGCAGTTCACTGTCCAGCAGGGTGTCGACGGCCTTGCGCAGCTCCGGCAGCTCGGTCGTCGTGGCGTTACCGCCGCGGTCGATCCGCAGTTCCAGCGCCCCGCCGCAGGCCGCCGTCCAATGGTCCTGCTGGCCCACGGGGAAACCGCACTTCTCCCGCTCCAGATGGAAGGCCAGCCGGGCCGCCTCGTCTGTGGTGACCGGTTTGCCGATGTGTTGGGCCAAGGCGCTGGTCAGGGCCACCATGAACGCACCGGAGCCGCCCAGGCCGCTGCCCGGCAGCACATCGGACTGAACGGTGAGCTCGACTCCGTCGGTGATGCCGAAGTGCCGCAGCGCGGCCCGGACCAGGGGGTTGGCCACCGAATCGGCATGCGGGGCGTGCTCCTGGGCGCCGAACGCGGAGAACCGCAACCCCGAGGGTGCTCCGTTCACCGTGACCGTCACTGTGAGATCCAGCGTGACGGCCAGCAGCCGACAGCCGAACTCCTCGTAGTGCTCGGGCAGATCCGTACCGCCGCCTGCAAGGGACAGACGCAGCGGAGCGGTGGTCGTGATCATATCGTCTCCGCGAATCGAAGATATTTTTCGTAACGCGCGGCCGTGCCGATGTCCACGACCGGATCCTGCACCGGGATGGCCGCGAGCTCGCCATCGCGCGCAAGTGAGCCGTAGAACTCCTGCTCATCACGGCCCGGATGACGGTCCAGGGTCCGTTTCTCCAGTGCCAGCAGCCCCCGGTCGCAGTCGGTCGCTCCAGCGGGACCGGGCTTCTTGGCGTACGCCGCCACCTTCCCACCGCGTATCCGGACGTTGGCCTCTGCCGCAGTGGGCGCGGGTCCCACGGCCATGGCTGCCTGGCACCCACTGGAGCGGGCCTGCTCTGCGAACCACCGCGGGTCGATCGTCGGCAGTACATCGCAGTAGGTGAGCAGGAACGCATCCGGCAGGTCGGCTGCGTGGCGCAGCGCCCCGATGGGACCGAGCGGCTCGGGCTCGGGACTGTGGATCACCCGCAGTCCGAGCTGGCTGCCGTCGCCGATCTCGTCCCGCACCTGGTCGGCCTTGTGTCCGGTGCAGAGCACGACCTCGACGATGCCGCCGCGGTCGCGGAAGGCACAGAGGAGTCCGGTCAGGAAAGGCTTGCCGCCCACGGGGAGCAGGGCCTTGGGCGTTGACCTGGTGTGGTGCAGCATCCGGCTGCCGAGGCCTCCGGCAAGCACGACCAATGGCGGTGTTCCGGGCAGCGCAACCACGACGTCTCAGCTCCTCGTGCCCTCGTGTGCCTTGCGGACGGCCGTCACGACACGCTCCACCGCGCCGTCGTCCATAGCGGGGAAGATGGGCAGGGACAGCAGCCGGCCCGCAGCTGCGTCCGCCACCGGGAACCGCTGTCCGTCGCGCACCACGTTTTCCGCATACCAGCTGAAGTGATGCAGAGGGACGAAGTGGACGCTGGTGCCGACGCCCAGTTCGTGCAGCTCGTCACGGAACGCGTCACGATCCGCCTGCATGTTCTCCAGGCGCAACTGCACGGGGAAGAGGTACCAGGAGCTGAGGTTGTCGGCGGTGTCCGGGGCGGGCAGCCTCAGGTTGGGCAGGCCGTCCAGCTCGCGCAGATACGTTTCGGCGATCGTGGTTCGCGCGGCGTGCAGCCGGTCCGCCTTGGCCAGCTGGACCCGGCCCAGCGCCGCCTGCACATCGGACATATTGTATTTGAAGCCGGGCCGGTCCACGTCGTAGGCGGCGCGTGCGCCCGGCCGGTAGCGGTTGACAGCGCCCCGGCTCAGCCCGTGAAGGCTCCACACCCGTGCCTCCTCGGCGATGCGGGAGTCGTCGGTGCACAGCATTCCGCCCTCGGCTGTGGTGATCGGCTTGGTGGCGAAGAACGAGAAGGCCGATACGTCGCCGACCTGCCCGGCACGGTACGGGCCGTCGCTGGCCGGAAGGGTGTGCGCGGCGTCCTCCAGCAGCGCGATGCCATGTTGGTCGCACAGCTCACGCAGCGGACCGGGTGAGGCCATCCGCCCGGTGAAGTGCACCGGTACGACGGCCTTGGTCCGCTTGCCGATCAGCTTTTCCACCTGCTCGGGGTCGAGCGTCAGGTGCACCGGCTCGACATCGGCGAGCACGGGCGTGGCGCCGGCGTGCACCACGGCGGCGGCTGTCGCGGTGAACGTGATGGTGGGCACGATGACCTCGTCGCCGGGGCCGATGCCCAGGGCCAGCAGCGCCAGGTGCAGCGCGGCGGTGCAGGAGTTCAGCGCGACCGCGTGGCGCGTGCCGACGTAATTCGCGAACTCCTTCTCGAAGGAGTCGGCCTCCACACCGGTGGACACCCAGCCACTGCGCAGCACCCGCGTGACCGCATCGATCTCGGCCTCGTCCAGCGTCGGCTCGGCAAAGGGGACGTAGTCGCTCACTTGGTACCCATCTTCATACCAGCGTCGGAGTTGAACTGCTGGACGGTCATACGGGAGTAGTGGTGGTCGAGCCAGCGTTCCAGCAGGGCCGGCGGCACTGTGACGACATCGGCCCCGGCGCTCAGCGCTTTGGTGATGTCGCCGGCTGCCCGGACACTGCCGATGAGCAACTGGGTGGGCAGGCCGTACTGGCGCAGCAGGCGAGCGGCGTCGGCCACCACGGCCTCCGGTGAGCCTCCTTCGTCGGCCACCCGGCCCCACAGCAGGCTCGCGTACCGCGCGCCTGCCTTGGCCGCGGCCAGCACCTGGGCGAGGCTCAGACACGCGGTCGCGTTGACTGCCACGCCCTGCCGGGTGAGCGTGGTCATCACGTCGAGGTTCGGCCGGCCATCCGGGCGGATGACGGGCACCTTGATGACGATGTTCTCGCCTAACGTCCGGTATCCCAGGGCCTGCTGGACCATTTCCTCGTGCGTCTCACCGGCGACCTGTACGGATACGTCGCCCGGTGCGACCCGCTGGGCGAGCTCACGTACGATCTCGCGGGCGTTGCGGACACCGGCCTTGCGTAGCAGGGTCGGGTTGGTGGTGACGCCGTCCACGATGCCGTGAGGCAGCCACTGTGCGACCGCTTCCATATCAGTGGTGTCCAGGAAGATCTTCATGGGAACTCCAGATTCGAGGGAGCAAGAGGGAGAGGCCGAGCCAACGGAGAGGTGGGCGGCGTGGCTTACGGCACCAGCCGCAGGTCCGCGCAGTGCACCGCTGGGCAGCGCACCACGCAGCCGCCCCAGGTGACCGGCACGGTACGGGCCGGGCCCAGCCCGCCTGTGATGCGGCGCAGGAGATCGGGGACACTGATGGTGAAGCGCACCGTCCCGACGTTGGCACGGGGGGCGCCGTTCTCCACCACCGAGCAGTAGTCCCGGGTGGAGCCGGTGACCGTGCCGGTCTCCGCAGACACGACACTGATGTACTGCACCCGCTCGATGCGCAGGTAGGGGCCGATGGGCGCGGTGGTCGGCGGGCACTCCAGGGTCAGTGCCGCGGGGTAGGCGCGCAGCCCGTCCACCGAGCGGGCCGCGCGGCCGTTGGAGATCTGGCCGAGGGCGGCGGCGCCGCGGTGGTCGGTCGCGTACCCGGTGATACGGCCGTCGCGCAGAAGCGACAGCGGGGCGGCGGGAGTGCCCTCGATGTCGAGGGTCCAGCCGCCGAGCGCGGCCGGCGTGTCGGTGATGTCGACACCTGCCGCTGCCACCTGCTGCCCCATACAGCGGCGGTGGAACTCCCGCGCGGTATGCGGGTCTTGTACGGCCAGGCCGACACTGGCGTACTCGGCGAGGAGTTCGGCCAGCGCGAGGGGCTCCAGCACCACTTGCGTGGGCAGTGGCCCTTCGTGTTGGGGCAGCGGCTTGCCGGCCAGCGCCAGTCCTCTGACATCGAGTTCGTCGGGCGAACCGGAGACAGCGCGGGTACGGCGTACACCGTCACGGACCGTCGTGACGATGACGTTGCGCCGCGCCATGGTGCCCATGCCGGTGCGCTCGCGATCGTCCACGGTGGCGGTGGCGCCATAGACGTCCTCGACACGGCCGTAGATGCCGGGCCCCAGGGACGCCAGTTCACGCAGTAGCCCCATCCGCTCCCGAGTGCCGATACGCGAGGCCGCGGCGACGACATCGGCGCACTCCTCCGCCAACTGCCCGGCCTCCTTGAGGCACTCCTGCGAGCCGACCACCCGGTACCGGGTGCGTTCGGAGCCGGCCGACCGCTCGGCATACTCGACAACGTCGTGCTCGACGTGGCTGGTCAGCGCGGAGTCGGCGAACCTCAGGGTTGCGGACCGCACATGACGCAGTGTCCGGACGTCGGCAGAGGCGGCGTTCACCGCGGCACTACAGTGGCCTTCGGATGAATTCACAGGTCGCTCCAGCGGCTCACGGCCGAGGAGACCAGGTCACGGATGTTCGCCAGGAAGTCGCAGTGCTCGCGCACGACGTCGGCGGCGGTTTCGCGCATCCGGGTGCGCTCCTCACCCGTCATGGCCTGAGCCGTCCGCAGCGCCTCGGCGACCGCCGTGCCGGTACGGGCGGTCAGGATGCCGGCCCGTCCGCCGTCGACGAGTTCGGGGAGGTTACCCGTGTCGGCGGCGATCACCACTGCGCCGGACCGGCGGGTGACCCACATCGCTTCCATGGGCGAGACAGCGCCGGGCTCGGCTTCGCCGAGGAACGCGGCAGCCAGTGTTCGTTCGGACTGCAGCAACGCGGAGATGGTCTCGAAGGGCTGGTCGGCAAGGAACACCGCCTGCACGCCCAGCCGTTCAGCATACTGCTGGAGATCCGGGGCCGGACGGCGGTTGGCGATCACGGGGACCACGCCGGGCACATCGGCGGCCGCTTCGAGCAGCAGGTGGTAGCCCTTGTCGAGGTCGGGGGCGCTGTTCCGGCCCCACATCACCGCTAGTCGGCCCTCGTCGGGCAGGCCGAGGGGGGCCAGCCGCTTGGCCACCGTGTTCTTGTCGAGAAGCGTGAACAGCGGGTCGTCCAGCGGAATTCCGCTGCGGTTGGGAAGCAAGGAGCGCCGCGGTATCGCGTAGGTCCGCTCGTACAGCCGCGCCGTGTAGTCGGAAATGTAGGCCACCGTGACGTTCGGTGTCTGACGCGTCCAGAAGGCGACGTCACCGTCGGCGGCGATTTCTGCGGGGCTGGGAGGAAGCGCCGTCTCGTGGGTGGCCAGACCGAAGGTGTGGACGTGCAGGATGCGTTCGGCCAGGGGGCCACCCAACCTCTGTACCATCCCCGCAACCTGAGCAAAGGCGCTGGTGCCGGAAATCGCGATGACGCCGTCATAGCGTTCGGCGGTTTCCAGGACTAACTGGGCGCCGGCCGCGGATAACGCGTGGAAGAAACGGTCGCCGCCCCACTGCTCAATCCCGTCGCTGTCGCTGACGAGCCGGACGGCGCGGCCTCCGCGCTCCGCAAGGTGAGTGACGACGCGCTGCCAGCGCTGGGCGTCGTATCCGGCGGCGTTTTCTCGATAGAATGGTTCACCGAGAATGAAGTCAATCTCGTAGTCGTGCGCCAGCCACTCAGCACGAATGGAATCCTGCGCCCTGAGAAGATTTTCGACGTACCGGGCCACTCCCCCCTGGGAGACCTGCCCGCCCTCCAGCATGAGCCATACGACGGCTATTCGCCGCTGCTTCGAAGCCGCTTCAGCCATGAGAATCCTCTACTTTCTCAACCCCGGCTCACAGGAGAACTTTGAGTTTCTTGACAAGGAGCTGGATGTGTGGATCCGAGGTCACGGATTCAAGCGGCAGCCGCTGGCTGACCGCGGCGACGAACTGTTCGGCTGTGAGCGTCAGCTGGGCGGTTTCGTCACTGACGGAGATGGTGCCCGTGCCGTCGTGCACGTCAAGGGAGACGGGAACCCGGCGCTCTTCGACTGCGAAGCAGGAAAAGGCGAAACGCCAGGCCAAACGCTCGGCGCGGTCCTCTGCAGGAACCGGCACTCCCATGTCGTCGCTGTGGGTGGCGTACTCGGAGGCTATGTGCCAGCACTGGAGCCCGACCGCGTACGGGCCGTAGCTGGTGCTCAGTTGGGCGTCGGGCGCCATGGCCCGCCATTGGGCGTGGACGTCGGTATGCCGCTCGATCCACTCGTCGAGTACCTGATGATGAGTCAGAGGGCGGCGTAACGCCACATGAAGGACGTTGTACGCCTCGTCGTCATCGCCCCAATCGCCCCATGAGCGCAATGATTCGATTTCATTGCGCAGGCAGTGCTGGTTGTAGAGCTCCCCGCTCGCCAGATGGGCGACAACGTCATGAACGTCCCACTCGGTACACCGGGTACTGCGGGACCAGAGCCCATCGTCAGCACCGGTCAGCCATGCCCTGAGCCGGTCGGTCTCTCGATCCAGGGCTGAGATGCCGGAACCCAGTCGGCGTAACCCTTCCATCTGCCACTCAAAGGAGTAAATCTCTTGCCCAGCTAACAAAGCGCTCTTCTTTCAGTAGCGATACGGCATGTATCGATGCGCAGGCTCAACGTGTATCAGAGCGCAACATGAGGCGTCAACAGTTGCACTAGGTAATGCGCGGTAAAGCGCCTAGGTCCAGGCCTGGTGCGGGAAAGCAGGCGAGAAGTTTGATAAACGTGTGATGCGTCACACGATACTAGGTTGCGCAGGTCGATGGGGCGTGGGTAGCCTGCGACGAAGATCACTATTGATCTCGCTGTACGACTTGGCTTGTTTATCACCTCGGCCAGTCGGAGGAGTTGCGCAGCGGCGCGTGCTCGATTTTTAGTTATCGCGAGTTAATGCAGCGAACACTTCTTAGCCGCCTCATAGACGCTCACGAATGGGCACGCGCACCGTGATTTTCCGGGCAGGGGGAGTTAAACGTGAAGCGACGTGGCATGGTTCCGTGGCCGGCGGAATCTGCGGCCGCCTACCGGTCGGCGGGCTACTGGCTGGACAAGTCCCTCGGCAATCACCTGTGGGACTGGGCCGACCGCTACGGTGACCGCACGGCCCTGGTTGACGGTGAGCGACGGCTGAGCTATCGAGCACTCGCCATACGCGTGGACTCGCTGGCTGAGAACCTGCTGGGGCTGGGGCTGCGCCCGGGTCAGAACGTCCTGGTGCAGTTGCCGAACTGCTGGCAGTTCATGGTCACCGTCATGGCGTGCGTACGCATCGGTATCGCGCCGGTACTGGCCCTGCCCGCGCACCGGCGGCGCGAACTGGCCCATGTGGCCACCGAGTCGGAGGCCACCGCCGTCGTGGTGCCGACGTCCTGGAAGGACTTCGACTACGAGGGCCTGGCGCACGAAGTCGCGGCCAGGTGCCCCGGCAGTCCGCAGGTCCTCGTCCTCGGCGAGCCGGGCCGCGAGGGCAGCGTCGCACTCGACCCGCTCATCGGCACCGTCGACGACTCCGGTCCCCTCCGCGCCGAAGATGTGGCCGCTCGCCGCCGTCACCTGGACGCCGTGGACGTCGATCCCGAGGACGTTGCCCTGCTGCTGCTGTCCGGGGGAACCACCGGCCTGCCCAAGCTCATCGGCCGGACCCACAACGACTACGAGTACAACGCCCGGCGCAGCGGTGAGGTCTGCGGGTTCGGCGGTGACACGGTCTATCTGGCGGTCCTGCCGGTTGCCCACAACTTCCCGCTCGCCTGTCCGGGTGTGCTGGGCACCTGGGGGGTCGGCGGGCGGGTGGTCATGGCACCGTCGGCACGGCCTGAGGTCGCCTTCCCGCTGATCGCCCGTGAGCGGGTGAACACCACCGCCGTGGTGCCCGCCGTAGCACAACGCTGGCTACAGGCGGCCGGCACGGGGCCCGCGGATCTGACGAGTCTGCGCTCGCTCCAGGTCGGGGGGGCTCGGCTCGCCCCGGAGATCGCCCGGCGAGTGCCCGCCGAACTGGGCTGCGCCTTGGTGCAGGTCTTCGGGATGGCCGAAGGCCTGCTGAACTACACCCGGCCCGACGACCCGCCCGAGGTCGTCGCCACCACCCAGGGCCGACCCATCAGTCCGCACGACGAGATCCTGATCGTGGACGAGAACGATGTTCCGGTGGCGCAGGGGGAGAGCGGCGCACTGCTGACCCGGGGGCCGTACACACCGCCCGGTTACTTCCGGGGCGGGCCGCACAACAAGCGCGCGTTCACTCCTGACGGCTGGTATCGCACCGGCGATGTTGTGCGTCTCCATCCCGGCGGCAATCTGGTCGTTGCTGGGCGGTCCAAGGACCTCATCAACCGCGGCGGTGAAAAGATCTCCGCGGAGGAGGTGGAGGACATCGCCTATTCCATGCCTCAGGTGGTCGAAGCCGCTGCGATCGCTGTTCCCGACGATGAACTCGGGGAGCGCATCTGCCTATGCGTGGTGCTGAAAGAAAATGAAACCCTTGCGATGACTGATGTAGTGGAGACGTTCTCCCGCACGTCGATCGCTCGCTACAAGTTCCCTGAGCACTTGAGAATTCTGCCGAGTCTTCCGCACACGCCAGTCGGCAAGATCGACAAAAAGGCGCTGCGTGCGGAGTTCATGACCTTATGAGGCTCGCCAGAGGGATCGAAAAAGAGGATGTCTTGCCCACTAAGTACATATACCGCCACAGGCGGGAAGTCCCGATCGTCAGTGATCCGCTGGCCGTAATGGCCCGGCTGGTCCAAGCCAGCGCCTCGGAAACGCATCTGCTCTACGAGAGCGAAAAGGTCTGGTCGTTCAGCAGCGGAGTCCTCGCTGAGATCCGCCTGAGGCGCAGCGGCATCACGTACCGGTGCGCCGACGACAGTCGTGAACTGCCCTGGCCGGACGATCCGCTCAAGACCGTGGAGAAGCTTCTCGCGGAACTTCCTGTGGAGGACTGGCGTGCCTACGGATGGGGCGGTTTCGAGCTCGCGTACGTGAATGCGGGACTCACCGAACTCGTCCGGGACGAGCAGCTGCTGCACCTGGTCGTGCCGCGCACCGAGGTCCGTCTGGACAGTGGCCGAGCGCTGCTGCGCAGCGTCGACCAAGAGCACTTACAGACCCTGTCGGAGCTGCTCGCCAAGCCGGCCGAGCTGCCGGTCCACCGCACCAGGCCGGTTGACGTGGAGACGGCTCTTGCCGAGGAGTACCGTGCCAGTGTGGGCAACGCGGTCGAGGAGATCCGCAGCACGAAGCTCCAGAAGGTCATTCTGTCGCGGCGGGTGCCCGTCGACTATTCCGTCGATCTGCTCGGCACGTACATCGAGGGACGCAAGGCGAACACCCCGGCCCGCTCTTTCCTCATAGGCTTCCCGGAGATGAAGGCTGCTGGATTCAGCCCGGAGATCGTGGCTGAGGTCAGCGCCGACGGCCGGGTCACTTCCCAGCCACTGGCCGGGACCCGCGCGCTCACCGGCGACGCCGAGACGGACCGGGCCAGCCGCGAAGTCCTCCTCAACGACGTCAAGGAAGTCTTCGAACACGCGATCTCGGTGAAGGTCTCCTGTGCCGAGATGACAGACGTCTGCAGGCCGGGCTCAGTCGTCGTGGACGACTTCATGACGATCAAGGAACGCGGAACGGTCCAGCACCTGGCCTCCAGTGTTTCGGGTCAACTCGCCGACGGACTGAGTGCCTGGAGCGCATTCAGGGCGCTCTTCCCGGCGGTCACCGCTTCCGGGGTTCCCAAGCGAGACGCCTACGAGAGCATCAGCCGTAACGAGCAAGAACCGCGGGGACTTTACAGCGGCACCGTGATGACGGTGGACAGTTCGGGCGCCATGGATTCCGCTCTGGTATTGCGCACCATCTTCACCGAGTCCGGGCACTCCTGGCTGCAGGCGGGTGCGGGCATCGTCGAACACTCCAAGCCGGAACGCGAGTTCCGCGAAACCTGCGAGAAGCTGCTGAGCGCAGCTCTGCACGTCGTACCCGCACAGAACCAGTAAATCCGTCCACCGTCGGCGACAGATATGGGCCCGACGGAATCGGCCGGCAGGTCAGGTCACCCGTACCTCGAACCCCATGAAGACGCCCGGTACATCGCACCCCGGGCGGGACACGCACCGAGAGCTAGGGAAAATCATGGCAATCAGCAAGGACCAGCACCAGGAAATCCTGTCGCACCTCATCTTCGGGACACTGAGGGCGCAGGTTTTCCGCGCCGCAGGTCAGCTCAAGCTCGCCGACCACCTGGCGAAGGGGCCGTTGACCAGCGTCGAACTCGCCGAGCAGGCTCAGCTGAACGAGCCGGGGCTGCGCCGTCTGCTGCTGGCGCTGGAGAAGATGGATGTCGTCACTCTCCTCGAGGGCGAGAAGTACGAGCTCACGTCCTTGGGCCAGCGTCTGCGCGAGGACGTGCCGGACTCGGTCCGCGACCTCGTCCTGTGCTACAACGGCGAGGCCACCTGGCACTGCTGGAGCGACCTGGCGGACATCGTGCGCACGGGTGTGAACACGTTCGAGCGCGTCGACAACAAGAACTATTTCGAGTACCTCAAGGAGCGCCCGGAGGAGTACGCGTTGTTCAACGGCGCGATGGCGGACGACTCCCGCAACTCCGCCGAGAGCATCGCCAGCGGTTTCGACTTCTCCCGCTTCGAGACCGTGATGGACGTCGGTGGCGGCAACGGCACCCTCATCTCCAACATCGCCGCCGCCCACAAGAGCGTCCAGGGCATCGTCTTTGATCTGCCGACCGCGGTGGACAGCGCCCAGAAGCACTTCAAGAGCAATGGTGTCGCGGACCGCTGCCGTGCCATCGGCGGCGATGTCTTCGCCGAGGTGCCCGGCGGTGCCGACGCGTACGTGATGAAGAGCTTCCTGCACGACTGGGACGACGAGCACGTCACCACCATCCTCACCAACATCCGCAAGGTCATCAAGGCGGAAGGCCGGGTGCTGATCGTCGAGCCGCTGCTGCCGGACAATGCGCACGATGTGCCGTCGTTCTTCGGCATCGTCACCTCCGACCTGGATCTGCTGGCAGCCACCCAGGGCAAGATCCGTACCACGGAGGACTTCCGGGAGCTGCTCCGCGCGACCGGCTTCGAGCTGACCGATGTCACGCCGCTGGGTTCCTACGAGTTCTCCACCCACGACCACTACAACGTGCTTGAGGCCACTCCGTGCTGACCGCGGTCGATCACGAACAACCCATGGCGACCGTCCCCGCCCTGGCCGCCGCCGCTCCGGGAGCGGAACTGGAACCCACCAGCATCCGGCTGCGTCCGGTTGGTGATCACGACGTACTCATCCAGATCGCGTACGTGGGCATCTGCCACTCGGACATCCACCAGGTCCGGGAGGAGTGGGGCGCGGCATCGTTCCCCATGGTCCCGGGACATGAGATAGCGGGTGTGGTCACCCAGGCCGGGTCAGGCGTCAAGCGGTTCTCCGTCGGCGATCGGGTGGGCGTGGGATGCTTCGTGGACTCGTGCCGGAGCTGCGTGCACTGCCGGCGCGGCGAGGAGCAGTTCTGCGAGCAGGGCATGACCTCCACGTACAACGCGGTCGGCCGCGACGGCCTGCCCAACTACGGCGGGTACAGCACGCACATCGTCGTGGACGAGAACTACGTGCTGGCCATCCCCGACTCTCTCGCGCTGGACGAGGCCGCACCTCTGCTGTGCGCCGGAATCACCATGTACGCGCCGCTCGTGCGCTGGGGCGCGGGACCTGGTACACGTGTGGCAGTCGTGGGCCTGGGAGGACTCGGCCACCTGGGGGTCAAGTTCGCCCGGGCCATGGGGGCCGAGGTGACCGTACTCAGCCGCGGGTCGCGTAAGCAGCGGGGCGCGCTGCGGCTGGGCGCTGACCACTTTCGGGCGACTGAAAAACCTGCGGTCTTCGAGGAGTTGAGTGGGGCCTTCGACCTTGTCCTCAGTACGGTGTCCGCGTCGTTGGAGCTGGACTCCTATCTGGGACTGCTGACGGTTGGCGGTACCCTCGTCCACGTGGGGGTCCCACCGGGCCCCTCGTCTCTCAGCGTCGCCGCACTCGTCGACGGGCGCAAGAACCTGTCCGGATCGTTCATCGGCGGTACAGGCGAGACTCAGGCGATGCTCGACTTCTGCGCCGTGCACGGTATCGGTGCGGAGGTGGAGGTCATCGACGCCAAGCAGGCCAACGACGCATATGCACGGGTGGTGGACGGGGACGTTCGCTACCGTTTCGTCATCGACGTCACGACGTTGGGGCGCGCGGACTCATGATGTGCGTGGTTGTGTGACAGAGCTGGTCTGGAATTGTTGACGGCCCACCCTGTTGCGGGTATCGCCAGTGGCTGTTGTGTTTCCGATCTTGAGCAGTTCCGGTCGAGCGCGGGTTATCGGTCGGGTGATCCTGCCATGGGGAGCGCATGAGGACCGGGGCCTCCTGCACAGCTCGTGGATGTCGAGTCCATGGAGCAGCAGGAGGCTCCGGTGCCGCTGCGAGAACGGCCGCGGGTCTGCGCCGTACTCCGTGGCGGCACGGCGGTGGTCCGTCGGCCGACCCTGGCACTGGTGTACCTGCGCGAACACACCACCCTGGCGAAGATCGCTGCCGGGTTCGGGGCCAGCGGATCCACCGCCCACGCCTACACCAGCGCGGTCATCCGCCTGCTCGCCGAACGCGCGCCGGGTCTGCTGAAGGTTCTGCGCGAGGCCGCTGCGGACTTCGTCCTGCTGGACGGCACTCTCGCCGAGTGCGACCGGGTCGGCGACGGACGGGCCGACTACTCCCACAAGCACCGCCGGCACGGGGTGAACGTGCAGGTGTCACCGATCCGGCCGGCCAGCTGCTGTGGCTCTCACCCGCTCTGCCGGGCCGGGCTCACGACCTGACCGCTGCCCGCACCCACCGGATCAGCCGCATCCGCGAGCGTCAGGGCGTCCCCATCATCGCCGATCTGGCCTACCAGGGCGGCGGCCCCTGGGTGACCACGGGCATCAAACGCAGGCCCCTGCGGGAACTCACCCTCACCGAGAAGGCCCGCAACCGGGCCCCGGCCGCGGCGCGGGCACCGGTCGAGCGCGGCGCCGCACGCCTGAAGTCCTGGCGGATCTTCCGCAGATCCCGATGCAGCCCAAACCGCAGGCGACCACCGAAAGACCTCTCTTCTGGGCATCCAGAAGGCCGCGCTCGTCACGCACATCCGGCGGACCTACCACAGCGATCAGGGGCGCCCCCTCGAGACAGCGGACATCGTCGTGCCCGCCGCTCACTGCGAGATCGTCTACGAGATCCCGATCAACCGGTAGGCACAGGCTTCGTGGGCGGGCCGCGGCGGTGCGTCGGCGCGTCCACGTCTGTCAAGCGGTGAGGGCGGTCAGCCTCGCCGTTCACGTCGCGACGGTGGCCCGATCCCCCTACGACGCTGCCATCGAGTGATCACCCCTGGGCCGTCTCCGGGCCGTGCGAGGGCGCCCCAGGCCGACCAACGGCGACCGACAGTGACAGGCGAGTCTCGGCCGCCATCCACGAAACCCCAGGTCAGAGCCCCCGCGCCAGACGCGTTTCCACCCAGGGGTGGCGGTACGGCAAGATGGGGTGTATCTGCCCACTGCCGTATTCAAGCTGCCGGACGGTTTCTCTTGGCTGAGTTCATTTACACCATGCGCAAGGCGCGTAAGGCGCACGGCGACAAGGTGATCCTCGACGACGTGACGACCAGCTTCTACCCGGGAGCGAAGATCGGCGTCGTCGGCCCGAACGGCGCCGGCAAGTCGACCATCCTCAAGATCATGGCCGGGATCGAGCAGCCGTCCAACGGTGACGCCTTCCTCAGCCCCGGCTACACGGTCGGCATCCTGCTCCAGGAGCCTCCGCTGACCGAGGACAAGACCGTCCTGGAGAACGTCCAGGAGGGTGTCGCCGGGATCAAGGGCAAGCTCGACCGGTTCAACGAGATCGCCGAGCAGATGGCGACCGACTACACCGACGAGCTCATGGACGAGATGGGCAAGCTCCAGGAGGACCTCGACCACGCCAACGCGTGGGACCTCGACGCCCAGCTGGAGCAGGCCATGGACGCCCTGGGCTGCCCGCCCGGCGACTGGCCCGTCGTCAACCTGTCCGGCGGTGAGCGCCGCCGCGTCGCGCTGTGCAAGCTGCTGCTGGAGCAGCCCGACCTGCTGCTGCTCGACGAGCCCACCAACCACCTCGACGCCGAGTCCGTGAACTGGCTGGAGCAGCACCTGGCCAAGTACCCGGGCACCGTCGTGGCGGTCACCCACGACCGGTACTTCCTCGACAACGTCGCCCAGTGGATCTGCGAGGTCGACCGCGGCCGCCTCTACCCCTACGAGGGCAACTACTCCAAGTACCTGGAGACCAAGGCCGCCCGCCTCAAGGTCGAGGGCCAGAAGGACGCCAAGCGGCAGAAGCGGCTCAAGGAAGAGCTCGAGTGGGTGCGGTCGAACGCCAAGGGGCGCCAGGCCAAGTCCAAGGCGCGCCTCGCCCGCTACGAGGAGATGGCCGCCGAGGCCGACAAGATGCGGAAGCTGGACTTCGAGGAGATCCAGATCCCGCCGGGCCCGCGCCTGGGCAGCGTCGTCGTCGAGGTCAACAACCTCACCAAGGGCTTCGGCGACAAGCTGCTCATCGACGACCTCAGCTTCACGCTGCCGCGGAACGGCATCGTCGGCATCATCGGGCCGAACGGCGCCGGCAAGACGACCCTGTTCAAGATGATCCAGGGCATCGAGGAGCCCGACTCCGGAGCGATCAAGGTCGGCGACACCGTCAAGATCTCGTACGTCGACCAGAGCCGCGAGAACATCGACCCGAAGAAGACCCTGTGGGCCGTCGTGAGCGACGAGCTGGACTACATCAACGTGGGCCAGGTCGAGATGCCCTCGCGCGCGTACGTCTCCGCCTTCGGGTTCAAGGGGCCGGACCAGCAGAAGCCGGCCGGTGTGCTCTCCGGTGGTGAGCGCAACCGGCTGAACCTCGCGCTCACCCTCAAGCAGGGCGGCAACCTGCTGCTCCTCGACGAGCCGACCAACGACCTCGACGTCGAGACCCTGTCCAGCCTGGAGAACGCGCTGCTGGAGTTCCCCGGCTGCGCCGTCGTCGTCTCCCACGACCGGTGGTTCCTGGACCGGATCGCCACGCACATCCTCGCCTACGAGGGCGAGTCCAAGTGGTTCTGGTTCGAGGGCAACTTCGAGTCGTACGAGAAGAACAAGATCGAGCGGCTCGGCCCGGACGCGGCGCGTCCGCACCGCGCCACCTACAAGAAGCTGACCCGGGGCTGATCTTGCGGCACATCTACCGCTGCCCGCTGCGCTGGGCGGACATGGACGCGTACGGCCACGTCAACAACGTGGTGTTCCTCCGCTATCTGGAGGAAGCCCGTATCGACTTCCTGTTCCGCCCGGAGAAGGACTTCAAGCAGGGGTCCGTGGTGGCGCGCCATGAGATCGACTACAAGCGGCAGCTGGTCCACCGGCACACCCCCGTGGACATCGAGCTGTGGGTCACGGAGATAAGGGCGGCGTCCTTCACCCTCACCTACGAGGTGAAGGACGACGACCTGGTCTACGTCCGGGCCTCGACGGTGATAGTGCCGTTCGACTTCGAGGCCCAGCGCCCGCGCCGGCTCACCTCGGAGGAGCGGGAGTTCCTCCGGGAGTACACGGACGACGAGGAGGAGGCCGTCGCCGCATGACGGTGCTCCACCTGGCCGACGAGGGGGAGGCGGCGGATCTCGCGGCCTTCCTCTCCCGGCTGCTCCACTACGACCGTGGCGCCGCGGTGCGCCTCCAGGCGGCGGGCACCGCCCTGGCCGTGTTCGGGCGCCCGCCGTCCTTCGAGGTACTGGCCGTGCGCGCGGTGCGGCTGGCCAAGCCGTACGAGCACGGGCTGGACGTCACGCTGGACGTGACCGTGTCCGCCGGTGAGCTCCTGGAGTCGGTGGACGAGAAGGGCGCCACGGCCGTCGTGCCGGGCGCCGTGACCGGGCCGCCGTGGGCGGGCGTGCTGCCGCCGCGCGGCGGCTGGCGGCCCGAACCGGGGCTGCCGGCGCCCGACGCGTTGCGGTCCCTCGTGGCCGCCGCCGTAACCGAGTTCCGGTCCCGTACGCAGGAGTTGCCGTCCGAGCGGCGCACGAGGGCCGAGCTGGACCGGATCGGGCGGGACATCTGGTCCCGCACGGTCGGCGACACCCGGCTCCCGGTCCGCGCCGTGCACGCGGCACAGTCGCTCGGGTTCCTGCGGCCCGGGGTGCCGCTCGGGCTGTTCTCGTCGGGCGCGTGGCTCAGGCTGCGCACGCCGTACGGGTCGGTCGCCGTACGACAGGCCGGGCTCGGGGCGCTGGACGTCAGCGTCCGCTGACTCCCGCGACGCCCCTGCCGGTCAGCCCGGGGCGTTCACCATCGACGCCGCCGCGTACGTCATGTAGTTCCACAGCGTCTGCTCGTGCTCCTCGGAGAGCCCGAGCTCCTCGACGGCGACCCGCATGTGCTTAAGCCAGGCGTCGTGCGCCGCACGGTCGACCGTGAAGGGCGCGTGCCGCATCCGCAGGCGCGGGTGGCCGCGGTTGTCGCTGTACGTCGTGGGGCCGCCCCAGTACTGGATGAGGAACAGCGTGAGGCGCTCCTCGGCCGGGCCCAGGTCCTCCTCGGGATACATGGGCCGCAGCAGCGGGTCCTCGGCGACTCCCTCGTAGAAACGGTGGACGAGCCGGCGGAAGGTCTCCTCCCCGCCGACCTGCTCGTAGAAGGTCTGCTCCTGAAGCGTGCCGCGCCGAATCTCTTTCACGCCCTCCATGCTCTCAGACGCGGAGGCATAGGACTCAAGGCCTAGGACCGGCCCCGATGCCCTTACTGTGGGGGTATGGGCGGGCATGCTCCCGACAGGGATTCAGACGGTCTCGCCGCCTCCGCGCGGGCGGCACTGGTGCGCCGGATCGACGCGAGCGGGGCCTGGGCCGCCGACCCGGTGTGGCGGGAGGCCTTCGCGGCGGTCCCGCGCCACCTCTTCGTGCCGTACTACTACGTCGGCGTCGCCGGCGGCTACGAACGCCGGTGGGGCGAGAGTCCCGACCCCGAGGCGCGCGAGCGGTGGCTGGGGGGCGCCTACGAGGACACGCCGCTGGCGACCCGGCTGCGCGACGGCGAACTGCTCTCCTCCAGCAGCCAGCCGTCCCTGATGGCGGACATGCTGGCCGCGCTGCGCGTGAAGGACGGGAACACGGTCCTGGAGATCGGCGCCGGCACCGGCTACAACGCCGCGCTGCTCGCCCACCGGCTGGGCGACGACCACGTCACCACCGTCGATCTCGACCCGGAGATCACCGAGTCGGCCCGCCGGCACCTGGCCGCGGCCGGGTACCACCCGGTCGTCGTCACCGGCGACGGCGCCCGGGGCGTGCCCGAGCGCGCGCCGTTCGACCGGATCATCGCCACCTGCGCGCTGTGCACCGTGCCGCGCGCCTGGCTCGCCCAGAGCCGCCCCGGTGGCCGGATCCTGATGCCGCTCGCCACCGGATTGGTCGTGCTCACGGTGAGCGACGCCGAGCATGCCGAGGGGCGTTTCCTGCACACACCCGCCTACTTCGTGCCGCTGCGCGGCGGGAGCCGGCCCGGGGGCGAACCGCTCCAGCTGGGCGGCGTACCGCGCCGGGCCAGGGAGGACGACCTGTTCCGTTTCCTGCTGGCCCTGACCCGCGGCAGCCTCGACCCGCAGGAGGCGCACGCGTTGTGGGAGCAGGAGGGCAGGCCGCAGCGCGAGCGCTACGGCATCACCGTCAGCGGGGACCGGGAGTGGGCCTGGCTGGACGACCCGGAGGGGCCGTACGCCTGGCCCCTCCCGTCCTGACGAGGCTGCTGACCGGGTTCAGCCGCGGCGGATCGTGATCGTCGTCCAAGCGCCGACGTGCACCCGGTCGCCGTCTCGGAGCGGTACGGGGACGAACGGCTGGATGGGCTCCTCCGAGCCGTTGACCGTCGTGCCGTTCGTCGAGTTCTGGTCGACGACCGCCCAGCTGCCGTCGGGCTGCTGGACCAGCACCGCGTGCTGGTGCGATACGCCCGGGTCCTCCGGCGGCACGGAGAGATCGATGTCGGGGGTGTCGCCGGTGGAGTGCCGGCGGCGGCCGATGGTGATCTGGTTGCCGGTGAGCGTGCGCTGCTGCTCGGGCGAGTACGCGGGCAGGTTCAGGCCCGCGGCCTCGGGGCCGGAGCGCTGCATCATCGCCATGAAGTAGTCGCGGTCCGGGCCGATGGTCGCGGTCCAGGTCGCCGGTCCCTGCGGCGCCGGGGGCTGCTGCGGGAAGCCTCCGGGGCCGGGCGGCGCCTGGGTGGCGCCCGGCTGCGGATAGCCGTAGCCGCCGCCCGGACCACCGCCGGGGCCGGGCGGCGCCTGGGTCGCGCCGGGCTGCGGATAGCCGTAGCCGCCGCCCGGACCACCGCCGGGGCCGGGCGGCGCCTGGGTCGCGCCGGGCTGCGGGAAGCCGTAGCCGCCGCCCGGACCACCGCCGGGGCCGGGCGGGGCCTGGGTCTCGCCCGGCTGCGGGAAGCCGTAGCCGCCGGGGCCGCCGGGCCCGCCAGGGCCGCCGCCCGGGCCGGTGTGCGACGGCGGGGAGATCACCCAGTCGTCACCGCCACCGCCGAAGGACTGACCACCCTGCTGCGGACGCTGGGTCTCCTGCGGGAACCCGGGCGGAGCCGGCGGGCCGGACTGCTGGTAGCCCTGCGGAGCGCCGCCGGGGCCGCCAGGGCCACCGGGGCCGGGCGGGCCGGGGGGCGGCGGGACCGGCCGCGAGGGATCGGCACCGAATCCGGGCGGGCCGGGAGGACCACCGGGAGCACCAGGGCCGCCGGGGCCGGGAGGACCACCGGGACCACCAGGGCCGGGACGACCGCCAGGGCCGGGAGCGCCACCCGGTCCGCCGGGTCCACCGGGCCCGGGGCGGCCCGAGGGGTCGCTGCCGAAAGGCGGGATCGGCTCGGCCGGGCGGTTGATCTGCGACGGGCGGGAGCCCTGGTACTCGTACGAGTCACCACCGCCGTACGACGGGCCCGAAGGACCCGAAGGGTCGGGCGGACCGGGCTGGCCCGGCGGCTGGAAGCGCACGCCCGGGCCGGGCGCCGGCGGGGGCGGGGCGGCGGGGGTGTACGAAGTCGCCGTGTTCGTCAGGAAGTTCCACCGGCACTCCTCGCAGAACGGTGCGCCGCCCTCACGCGGCGTACGGCACTGCGGGCAGAGCTCCGGCTCGGCGTTCGGTACGGCGGACAGGTGCGGAGGACGTCCACCGGGGTGGCCGCCGGGGCCGCCGGGAGGACCGCCAGGGCCCCCGGGACCACCCGGGCCGCCGGGGGGCGGGAAGCCGTAGCCGCCGGGCGGGGGCGGTGGGGGAGGAGGCGGAGGCACGGCACCCGCCATGCGGTGACCGCAGACCTCGCACCAGTCGTCGGAACCCGACTGGTGTCCGTTCGGGCAGGTCGGCATGTCGGCGCGTCCCTCCTTCGATCTCTTCTAGGTCACTTCTTCACGCGAACAGTCTTGGTGGACCGGGTCTCGAGCGTCATCTCGTCGGCCTCTTCGACCTTCGCCTTCAGTCGCACAGTACCGGTCGCGGCATCGACCACGTCCACCACCTTCGCAAGCAGTTTCGCAGTATCGGCGTTCCCGGAGGCACTCGCGAGCTGAACGGCCCGGCCCAGTTTGGCCGTTGCTCCGTCCATGTCTCCCGATTTGCGTAGATCGAGCCCCTGCTGGATGACTTGTGCCAGTTCCGCCTGCCCGGTGTAGTGGGCGACTTGGGGGTTGATCGACGTCGAGGCGACCATGTCGTCCGTCCACACGGCACGGACGAGGCCCTGCGCTCCGAGGTTCTGGACGGTGCCGTCGGGCTGCGGAATGACCAGTGACATCCGGGCCGCCAGCATCTCCTGCCCGATGTTCGCGGGCGGGACCTCGACGCAGACGTGGTAGTCACGGGACTCGTCCCCCCAGGAACCCAGGGGGTAGTCGCCGGCGCGCGGGCCCGCCTCGGTGCGCCGGCCCGTCAGGTCCTCGACCGTGGGCGCGACCTGCTTGACGAACTTCACGGTGGTGCCGACCGGGGTCCACAGCCGCAGGGAGACGTCCGCGACCTCCTTGCCCATTGCCGTCTCCATCATCTGCGTGAAGTCGGCGGCGAGCCCGGCCGGGTCGGCGACGATGTCGGCGGTGCCGAGCAGGGCGGAGGCGATCCCTGTGACTTCTTTCACTTCCCAGTCGGTGCCCACGCCGCGCGCGTCACAGGTGAAGCGCCCCGCGCACGCGTCGAGCGCGGCCTTCAGATCCTGGGGCGACTCGTGTTCGTTGCGGCCGTCGGTGAGCAGGATGCCGTGCCGGATGGCGACGTCCGCGGAGGACAGCAGGCGGTCGGCAAGTTTCAGCCAGGTGCCGATGGCCGTGCCGCCGCCCGCGCTGAGCGAGCGCAGGGCCCGTTTGGCCTGCTCGCGGGTGGTGTCGTCGGCGACCGCGAGGCGATCACCGCCCGGGTAGACCTCCTTGGCCACGTGCGTCCCGCCGATCACGGCGAAGTGCACGCCGTCGCGCAGGGTGTCGATCGCGGCGGCCGTGGCGTCGCGGGCGTTGCGCATCTTGGTCGCCGGGTAGTCCATCGACCCGGAGCAGTCGACCATGATGGCCACGGCCGCGGACGGGCCCTGGCCGGGCGAGAAAAGGTGGGGCGCCGATACCGCGCTGCCGATCGTGCCGCCGCCGGTCGCCGTCACCGTGACGATGGCGTTGACCTCGCCGGCGCCCTCCGGCAGGTACTCGTTCTGGTACACGTCCACCGAGAACTGGGGCACGTTCGACTTCGAGAAAATGGCCATGCCTGCTTCGATCCCCCTCGAAAGCCCCCACCGGAGCGGGGTGATGACGGAATGCGGACCGGTCCCCTCCGGTCCGCTGAGGCATCCCCGTAACGCGGCCTCAGGCCGATCCTGCCCCCTGGGAGACGGCCGGGAACGGCACGAGGGCCACTGTTACGTTGTCGTGGCCCCCGCCGTCCAGGGCATGGCCGACGAGCACCCGGGCGCTGTGCAGCGGATGCGTGGCGGCGTCGAGCGGCACGACCCGGGCCATCTCCTCGGCCGCCTCCGCGTAGTTCCACAGGCCGTCCGTGCAGACCACGACCACGCCCGGCCGGTCGGGCTTGAACGCGGCGGTGTGGGGCTCCAGTTCATAGGCGTCCGCGCCGAGCCAGCCGGTGATCGCGTGGGCGCGCTCGTCGGCGTAGGCCTCGGCCTCGCTCATCAGGCCCGCGGCGACCATCTGCGCGGCCCACGAGTCGTCCTCGGTGAGCCGGGCGGGGGGTGCGCTCCGGTCGACCGGGACCCAGTAGGCGCGGCTGTCGCCGACCCAGCCGACGATCAGCAGGCCCGAAGTGACCACGGCGCCGACGATGGTGCACGCGGGGGCGTTCTGGTGCGGGGCGTGCTCGCGGGCCGTGGCGGGTTCCGCGGCGAGCGAGTTGACCGCGCGCGAGGCTGCGATGATCGCGTCGTGCATCGCCTGCTGCGGGTGCGTGCCGCGCGGCAGGGCGGCCAGCAGTGCCTCGCTCGCCGCCTTCGACGCCGCCATCGAGGCGTCGTCGGGGCGGGTCGCCGAGGAGACGCCGTCGCAGACGATGGCCACGGAGGCGGGCGAGCCGTCCGGCAGCGCGGTGCTGCCGATGGCGAACGCGTCCTCGTTGCGGTGGTGGCGCAGGCCGCGGTCGCTGACCGCGGCCACCGGGCCGGACTCCTGCTCCATGTGGTCCCGTTCGCGCGGCTGGGCGTGGCCGCAGTTCTCGCAGTAGCCGTCGTCGTCCACGCGGCCGGCCCGGCAGGCCACGCAGACCTTGCCGCCGGCACCCGCGGCCTGGGCCGCCGGGTCGGCGGACACCCGTGGGTCCGGTGCCTGGAGGAGGTACTCGTCGGGCTGCTGTGCCTGGTAGGTCTCGGACTGTTCCGGATATGCCCCGGGCTGCGGGGCGTAACCGCCGGGCGGCACGGGGTGCCCCTCCGCCTGGGGCGGATGGTCGAAGCGGACGCCCGCTGCCGGGGCCGGCGGGGCGCCGGGGGGCGGGGGTGGTGAGCCCGGGGGCAGCGCGGAGCCGCCCGCGTCCGTGCCCTGGAGGTCCGTCGGCAGATGCGCCGCTTGCGATCCGCCCGCGCCGTCCGGCCCGGGGACGGGCCAGCCCGCGCCGGCGGGTGGCACCGGCGGCGGTTCGGGATACGCACCGGCCGGAGCGCCCTGCACGGGCACCGAGCCGTTCATGGTGATGGTCGGGTTGTCCTGAGGCCGTGCCGGCACGGCGGACAGGTCGTATCCGCACGCGCCGCAGAAACGGTCACCCGATTCGAGGGGCTCCTCGCAACTCGGGCAGGCGGACAACTGGGGCATCTGCGACATCAACTACACCCACGTCCGGGGGCGGTAACGATTGGCACGTTCCACCAGGTCGATCCTCTCCTCGCCGCCCCGCGCCAGCCGGGCCAGCGTGCGGTACGAGCGCTCCAGGCCGAAACGCAGGCCCCGCTCGTCCAGGCCGCTGCCGAGCAGCGTCCGTCCTCCGGCGGCGGGAGGGGCGGAACCCTGGCCCCCGGAGAGTACCCAGTCCAGCGCGCAACCGAGGACTTCGGCCGACAACTGCTCGCGCCGCGCCGGGTCCAGACCGTACGCCTCCAGGGCCTCGACCTGCGCCGCGGCGGCCGTGAGGTCCTCCAGGAACGGTACGTCGGAGGCCGTCGCCGTGCGCTGCCGCAGCCGCGCGCGGACGGCGGCCACCCGCGCTGCCGTGTAGTGGATGGAGGACTCCGGGACCGACTCCAGCGTCCGTACGGCGCTGCGCCGGTCCCCGGTCGCCAGCTGCACGCGGGCCAGCCCGAACGCGGCGCTCACATAGCTCGGGTCGGTCGACCACACCAGCCGGTAGTACTCGGCGGCGTTGTCCAGCTGGCCCAGCACCTCCGCGCACAGGCCAAGCGCCAGCTTGGGCGCGATCTCGCCGGGGAAGGCGTCGTAGATCGCGTCGAAGGCGAGAGCGGCGCCCTCGTCGTCGCCCGTCACCAGCGCGGCCACGCCCCGGTACCAGACGACCCGCCAGTCGTCGGGCCGCTCCCCCTCCAGCCTGACCAGCGTCTCCAGCGCGGCGGCCGGATCGCCGGTCTCCAGCCAGGCCCGGATCTGCCGCAGCCGCGTCTCGATCGACGGGGCCGGGGCCGCCGCGAGGGCGCCCAGCAGCTCGGCCGGGGCGGAGGTCATCAGGCCCGCCAGGAAACCGGCGTTGGGGTCGGACGGGTCGACGCGGGGGACGGGGAGGGCGAGAGCTGCGGCAGGGGTGTCGACGGGTCTGACGAGGCTGTGGAGGTTCGGCAGGCTCTGCGCGCCACCGGGGCCCGGCCCTGCGGCCCCTCCGGGGCCGGCGGCAAGCTGGGCCGCGTAGGGGTGGGAGGCGGCGGGCAGCGCCGCCGCGGTCGCGGAGCGGCGCGGTTTCCGCACCACTCTCGCCCCGAGCCGCGACACCTCACCGTCCAGCTTCGGGAACAACTCCGTGTCCGTGACCCGCAGCTCGGGTCCGAACAGCGTGGACAGGGCGGGCCGGGCGCGGCCCGTCTGGAGGGAGACGACCTCCCGCAGGACACCGGTCAGCTGCTCGGCCATCTCCTGCGCGGAGGCGAACCGGCGGGCCGGGTCGGGATCCGTGGCGCGGACCAGGAGGCGGTAGAACGACTCGTACTGCCGGAAGACCTCGATGTGGTCCGGGTCGGGCAGGGAGTCGGCGTAGACGTTCGTGTAGCCCTGGAAGTCGAAGGTCAGGACGGCGAGGGTGCGGGCGACGGTGTAGAGGTCGCTCGCCACGGACGGACCGGCCTCGGCGACCTCCGGCGCCTGGTACCCGACCGTCCCGTAGATGGCCGACTCCTCGTCGTCCATCCGGCGCACCGCGCCCATGTCGATCAGCTTGAGCTGGTCCTCGGTCTGGATGGCGTTGTCGACCTTGAAGTCGCAGTACAGCAGGTTGCGGCTGTGCAGATGGCCGAGCGCCTCCAGGGCCTCCAGGCCGTACGCGCAGGCCTGCTCCACCGGCAGCGGGTCGCGCCTGCCGTGCGGGGTGCGGCGGGCGTTGGCGATCTCCTTCAGCGACTTGCCGCCGACGTACTCCATGACGATGTAGCCGTCGAGGGAGCCCGTGCGCTGGTCCAGGTGCTCGACGAAGTTGTAGATCCGCACGATGTTGGCGTGCTCGATCTCCGCCAGGAAGCGCCGCTCGGAGATCGCCGCTGCCATCGCGTCCTGGTCGCCGGTGTCCAGCAGGCCCTTGAGGACCACCCAGCGGTCGGAGACCGCCCGGTCGACGGCCAGGTAGACCCAGCCCAGACCGCCGTGCGCGAGGCAGCCCACCACCTCGTACTGGCCGTGCACGACGTCCCCGGTCTTCAGCTTCGGCACGAACGAGTACGGGTGGCCGCACTTGGTGCAGAAGCCCTCCGTACGCCCCGGCCGGTCGCCGCGCGCCCGGCCCACCTGGGCGCCGCAGTCGGAGCGCGAACAGAACCGCTTCCGCTCCGGGACCTCGGGGTTGTCCAGGACCATTTCGCGCGGGTCGGGCCGCGGGATCGGCGGCACCTGGACCAGCCCGGCGCCCAGCCGGCCCCGGGACGAGGAACCGGCGGCGGAGCCGGAGCTGCGCACCGACACCGAGCGGCCCGTCGCCTTGCCCGACAGGGAGCGCGAGAGGCGTCCCGACACCGAGCGGCGGGACTTCGACGACTGGGACGACGTACGGGAACTGCGGCTGCTGGAGCGGGAGCTGCCGCTGCCCCCCGAGCCGCGGGAGCCGCGGGAGCCGCCCTTGCCGCCGGCGGTGATGCCGGTGGGGGGTGAGCCGACCATGCCGTTCGGGGCGACGACCGGGGCCAGGCCGCAGGTGTCGCAGTACAGTTCGCCGCCGCCCACGTCTTCGTACGTGCCGCCGCAGGCAGGGCGCTGGCAGGTGCGCTGCGGCCCACCCGGTGACTGGCTCGGTGGCTCGTTCGGTGGTTCGTTCGGTGCCTGACTCACGGACTCCCCCTTGTCGCTCATGCGCCCGGCCCCGTCCGGCCGTCCTCGGGCACACCCTGGTCCGGCACCCGCGGGCCGCCGAGCAGTTCCGCGGCGGCCTGCTGGTAGCGCAGCACGGCCTGTTCGGCGGCGCGCAGGTCACAGGGGGCGCTCCACAGCATGCGGCGGGCCTTCTCGTACCGCTCGATCAGCAGCGTGTCCTCGGCGAAGCCGTGCCGGGCGACCTTCGCCTTGTACGCGTCGAGACGGCCGCGCAACTCGGCGCGAACCGCCAGCGGCGCGGTCACCGCGGTCAACGACTCGCGGGCACGGAGCAGTTCGTCCTCCGCCTTCTCCTCCAGCGACTCCAGCAGCGGGGACAGGCGGTGCCACTGGGCCTGTCTGCGGTACTCCGCGGCCGCCGCCAGCTGCTCCTGCAACGCCGTCGGCGGTCCGCTGACCACCGGTACCTCCGTCGCCGCGATCTTCGCGAGGACCTCGCCGCGGGCGGTGCGCGCCTCGGCGAGCGTCCGGTCCGCGCGGCTGAGGACGTCCCGCAGCTTGACGATCCGCTGCTCGGCGTCCTGTCGTACGGTCAGAACCGCGTCGATCTCCCGGCGTACGTCCTCCAGGGCGCGTGCCTCACGGTCGTACACAGTCGTGTCCGGCCTGCCGCCGCCCGGAGCCGAACTGCCCTCCGCGGGCTGCCAGAACGCCAGCGGGTCCGACACCACCTGCTCGCGCAGCTTCGTGAGCGTGCGGGTGATGCGCTCCAGATCGTCGCCCGCCGGGTGCTCACCGGGGCGCACCCCGACCGAGTGCGCGAGCCGACGGGTGCGCTGGAGTTCGGCCGCCAGCAGATCGATCCGGGCCGGCAGCGCCGACCAGACCGCGTCGGCCGCGACGACCATGTCCAGGCTCGTCGCGTACAGCTCGTTCATCCGGTCGACGAGGGTGGCGAGCGAGTAGCGTTCGCTGAGTTTGTTCCCCGTGCCGTGCAGCGTCGGGGCGTTGGCCGTGGCGGTGGCGCTGCCCGCGACCGTGACCGACTCGCCGTTCAGCAGCTCCGTCAGCTCCACCAAATCCTCGCGGCTGGACCAGCGGCGGCGGGCGCGGATCTCCCGGGCGGTGCGCAACGCGTCCGTGTACGCGTCGAAGTACGTCCACAACAGCGTGATCGACGCCTCCGTGGACGTCCAGCGCTCCTCGGTGAAGCCGGTGAGCTCGGCGCCCTCCAGGAGTCTGCGGCCCGCGTGGTCCTGGAGGGCGAGGAGCGAGGTCTCGATCGCCTCGTGCTCCGCGCCGAGCCGCGCCAGCGCACGGTCCACCTCGTCCCGGTCCATCACCGGCCCGGTGGATCCCGTGACGCCCATCGATCACCTCTCGCTGCGGTTGTGTGCCGGTTGGGGGTCGGTGCAGTGGTCAGGTTGTGCGGAGGTACAGCGGTGCCGGTGGTTTCGACTTCTCCGGATCCTTGCCCAGTGTTGCCGACAGCCATTTGTCGTACGACGCCTGCCAGCCGTTCGCGGTGTCCTTCCGGTAGTCCACCAGGATCTGGTTGACCCGGCGTACCAGATCGTCGGCGTCCTTCTTCATCGCCACGCCGTAGTACTCGGCAGTGAAGGCGTCACCCTTGAGCTGGACCGTCGGATCCTGTGCCGCCTGGCTCGCGGCGAGCGCGCCGTCGGTGACCACCGCGTCGGCCTCGCCGAGCTGCAGCCTGACCAGGCAGTCGAGTTGGTTCGGCACCGTCTTGGAGATGTCGGCGGTGGCGGGGAGTTCGCCCTTTTTCTGGTCCGCTTCCAGCGTGGAGTACGCCGTGGAGCCCGCCGCCGTGCAGATCCTCTTGTCGGCGAGCGTGTCGTCGTAGCCCGTGATGGGCGAGGACTTCGGGGCCAGGACCTGCTGTCCCGTCTTGAAGTACGGCGCGGAGAAGGCGACGTCCGCGATGCGCTCGCAGTTGATCGTCATCGTGCGGACGACCATGTCCACACGGCCGTCCCGGATCGCCGGGATGCGCTGGTTGGTGGGGATCGCCTTGAACTGGACCGCCTTCGGGTCGCCGAGTATGTCCTCGGCGATGCGGCGGACCAGGTCGATGTCGAAGCCCTCCAGCTCCGCGGTCTTGCCGCTGTTGGGGTCGCGGTAGCCCCAGCGGTAGCTGTTCTGGTCGACGCCGACGACCAGCTTGCGCTTGTCGCCCTCGCGGTTCTTGATCGCCTGGATGGTGTCGCCGTCGGCGGAGGAGGGCGACAGCGTCTGCTTCTCGGGGGCCTCGCAGTCCTCGTCGGCCTTCTCGGCCTTGACCCGGGCCGACTGCGCGACGGCCTGGCCGTCCACGGTCCCCGGTCCGTACAGCGGGACGCACAGCGCGAAGACGGCCACCAGGGCGCAGACGACCGCCATCGCGGCCACCCCGCCCCAGCCCTTCAGACTGGCCCGCAGACGTCGTGCTCGCATGGTCGCGCCCCCTTTCACTCGTGTCCCGTTCATCGGTACTCCGACAGCCTGCGGCCGATGCCCAGCACCGCGCCCGCGGCACCGAGCACCGCGAGGACGGCCGCGCCTGCCGACAGGCCCGTCAGGGCGTCCCGGCCGTCACCAGCCGCGCGCTTGAACTCGGTCTGCTCGTGCGCGAGTGCCGTGCGCAGGTTGTCGTCGACGCTGTCGAAGCACTCGCCGGTCGTGTTGTCGGAGCCGATGACCATGTCCAGCGCCTGCTGGTAGTTGCCCTTCTCGTCCTGCTCGCGGGCCGCCGTGTGGCGCTTCTTCCACTCCGTCATGTTGCCGACGGCGGCGGTGACGGGGCTTTCGCCCGATGCGTCGTCGGCGAGCTTCCCGGCGGCCGCCAGATGCTTGCCCAGGGCGGCCATGTCCATGCGGAAGACGTAGTCGTAGGCGTCGTAGGTGTCTTCGCCGACCTTCTTCGTCTCGGCACCGCGGGCCACCAGGGTCAGGTTCTCGTTGCCCCGTGCCTTGAGGGAGGCGATACGGGCGTCGTGCAGCACGTTCAGGGAGCGGACGCCGTGGTCGTAGGAGTCGTTCAGGCCGGCGCGGGCGACACTGTGGCCGACGAGCAGCCAGAGGAGGACCACGGTCGCGGTGGCCGTGGCGGCGACCAGGCCGTGGTTCAGGACGCGATTCGTGCGCTGGTAGTTGCGGTGCTGGGCCCAGGCGAGGGCGGCCAGGGCGGCGACGCCGAGGGCGATGGCGGCCCAGGGGTAAGGCGTGGCGTCCGCGTAGTCCGCACGCAGGCGCTGGTTCTCCTTCTTGTACAGGTCCTCCGCCGCCGGGAGCATCTGCTGTTGCATCTTCTCGTTGGCGTAGCGGAGGTAGGCGCCGCCGACCGGGAATCCCTGGCGGTTGTAGGTGCGGGCGCGTTCGACCAGGCCCTTGTACTCCGGGAGGAGTCTGTTGAGCTTGGCGATGGTCGCCGCGGACGGGGAGTCCGGGTCCGAGTTGGCGGCGGCGTTGACGAGTTTGTCCGCGGCCGTGCGGATGTCCTTCTCGTAGCGGTCGCGGGAGGCGGCCGTCTCCTGGCCGCCGGCGAGGAAACCGCTGGAGGCGGCCGTGTTGGCGTCCGCGAGGGAGCGGTAGATGTCGGCCGCGTCCGAACTGAGGGGCTGACTGCTGGTGAGGACATCGTCGGCGGCGGCCGCGCGGTCGGTCATCTGCCAGGCGGTGACGGCGCCGAAGGCGACGACGAGGAGAGCGAGGAGGGCGCCGATGATGCGGAGGCGGCCGGGCTCCGTGGTGGCGGCGGCGCGGAGCTGGTCCAGTCCCTCGGCGAAGGCGGTACGCCGACGCTCGGGTTCCATACGGCCGTGGGGCGCTGGGGCCGGTTGCGTCGGTGGTGCCGGCTGGGCCGGTACGGCCGGTAGGGTGCGCAGGCCCGGGCTCGTTGGTGGTGTGCTGCTCGTCGGCAGGTGTGTCACTGTGACCTCCCCCATGGTCATCCGTCGCCGCAAGTATCCCTTCCGGCACTGACATCCGCACCGGCCTTGCCTCGATCTTGATCCGATCGCAGCGCAAGGCACCACCCCTTGCTCAGGAACACGTCCGGGGAATCGGTTCGGTTCCGTCGGGAATCCGCACAGCTACTCGACGTAGCGGCGGAACCCTTGCGCCAGGGCTTTGAAACCGCACGCTGCGTAGAAGCTGTGGACGTACTCGTCGTCCGCCGCCAGCAGTTGCACCTTGTAGCAGCCGGCCGACTCCCCCAGCCGCACCGCTGCCTCCATCAGTCGACGCCCGACGCCCCGCCGCTGAAAGCGGCCGGCCACCACGACGTTCTCCACGAACAGGACGGCCCGACCACCACGGGTGAGATTCGGCATCACGATGCAGTCCGCCGTCCCGGCCACCGTGCCGTCGGCCTCGGCGACCAGGACGGTCCGCCCCTGCTGCCCGGATATGGCCGCCCAGACGGCGTCCGCAGCCGCTTGAGGCAACGGCGCGTCGTCCGGGTTCAGTTCGCCGTAGAGGGCCAGCAGCGCTGCCAGATCCGCTTCGGCCGCCGCCCGCACTGTGATCTTCATGGGCTGAGCGTAGAGCGAGGGCCTGCCCGGGCAGTGGCCTTTGGCGGAGCGTGGCCGTCAGTCCCCCGTCGGTATCTCCCCGCGGCGCAGCACGATCAGGGTCGTTCCGCCGATCAGCAGCAGACCGATGGCGATGCCGGCGATGAGGGGGGTGACCCCGGAGCTGCCGGTCTCGGCGAGGTTGGTGTCGGTGGCCGTGCCGCCCACCGAGGCCGGGCTCGGTTGGCTGAGGGTCTGCGTGGCCGTGCCCGCCTCGCCGCCCTGGATCCGGCAGTCCAGCATGCCCGTGAAGCGCTTGGTGAAGCCGCCCGGGCCGTGGATCGTGAAGTCGTACGCCTGGTCCTCCTGGAGCGGGACCGTCACCGTTCGGGACTCGCCCGCGGCGATGGTGTGCTCAAGGCCCGCCAGTTCGAAGGTGAACGGCTCGTCGCCCTTGTTGGACGCGATGATGTCGACGCCGCCCTCGGCGCAGTTCTTCGCCGAGGACAGTGCCGGGATCGCGCCCTCCTTCGTCCAGGTCGCCGCCGCCGTGGCCGACACCGTGGACTCGCTGGAACCGGCCAGGATCTGCGTCTGGCTCCTGCTCTCGGAGGCGAAGGCACGGCCGACCGGCACGGTCGTCGAGGCCTGCACGGTCAGCTCTGCCGTACCGGACGCCGCGTCCTCGGGTACTTCGAAGAACACCTGCCCGCCGTTGGTCGTGGAGGTGACGGCCTTGCCCTGCTTGTCGACGATCCGGACCCCGCTCGTGGCGGCGTCCGCGGGCGGGCTCACCGTCACACTGCCGGCGTTCGTGTGCACCGTCACCGGGCCCAGCCGCTCCCCCGGCCGGCCGGAGACCGCCGGCGGGTCGAGGGTGAGCGAGGCCCTCGGCTCGGGCTGACTCCGGGCGCTCTTCTCCAGGTAGTCCGCGAGTTGCTCGGCCTGCGGGTCGAGGGCGTCGACGGCGACGTCGTCCGAGTACCGCCAGATGGCCACCTGCGTGCCGGCCGCCGCGTCCTGCTCGGTCAGCGCACCGCGGACACCCGCCTTGCGCGCCAGCGCCGCGAGGTCGTTCACCTGCGGGTAGGAGTTCTGAAGGATCCAGCGGATCCGGCCGGCGTCCTTGTTGGCGCCCAGGGACGTGCCGCTCCAGGGCGTCTCGTGATACTTGGCGTCCCGCTGCGTCGGGTTGTGCAGGTCGACGCAGTACGTCTGGAGCATGCCGCCGCCCTCGACGGACATCTCGAACAGGCCCGCCGACACCTGCTGGTCCCCGGTGCCGCCGTGTATCACCGCGGTGCCGTACGTCTTGAGCCCGGCTATCGTCGCGGTCGCTCCGCCCTGACTCCGCGTGGTCTCCTCGGCGGTCGCCTGGCCGGCACCGGTCAGCACGCCCGCGGCGACGAGCCCGGACACGAGCGTCGCGGCGCCGAGGCGAGCAGCCCCTCGCCTGCGTACGAACACCGCAGAGAACGAAGCAAACACCAAATTCCCCTTCGAGCAGGACCCGTCGATGTGGGGGGTACGGTCCCACCTGCAGAATCAGAAGCCTCGCAGGCCGCAAGAGCCCCGAGAGCCATGCCCGGCATCCTAGGTACGCGGCGGACGCCGCTCACCGGTGAGACGGTCGGAGCAGTGATCCGACTCGGAATCGTTATCGCCAAGACCCCTTGTGAGCAGGGCTTATCGACAAGTCCACGGCCGATCTTTCGGTGCGCACTCGCCGATAAGCCGCAGTTCGGTCAGGCAGGCGGGTGATTGACGTCACGTCAACGCGACTGGCTCCGGAGGCTGTTGAGCCGGAACGTCCGGGGGCTCCGCTGAACCGCCTGACGGAGTCTCCCAGTTGGGCTCCGGCTGCGTCGGCCCGGACGCCGTCTCCGGCCGGCCGGCGCGGCGGAACGCCGAGGTGCCCCAGGCCAGGTCGTGACCGATCGCTACCGCGTCGATGTCCGCCGAGGTCCAGCTCTGCCCCTCACGCACGTCGGTCCGCACCTTCAGCCTGCCCTGGACGATCACGGGCTCGCCCACCGTCAGCGACGCCGCCGTGTTCGTGGCGAGCTGGCGGTTGGCCCACACCGTGAAGAAGTTGGTGTGCCCGTCCGCCCACATGTTCTTCTCGCGGTCCCAGTAGCGGGCGGTCACGGCCATCCGGAACCTCGCCGACGGGCCGGACGCCATCTCCCGGTACACCGGCTGCGTCGCCACCCTGCCGACCGCGCAGACCATCGTCTCGTTCATCGCGAACCCCTCCCTCGCCCGGACTGCGACACCGGGCCGACATGCGTACGGGCCCGTCCCGTACGGCTGTGTCTGCCAGACTGCCGCCACCGGGCCGAGCCCGCTGAGCGCTGGGGATCACCGCCCGCCTGTGGACAACGCCGCCACCCGGACGGGTGACGCCATACGGGACGGGTGACGCCGAGTGGCGAGCGACGCCGTGTGGTGAGCGACGCCGAACGGTGAGCGACGCCGAGCCGCATCTGCGGCGCTCACGACCGCCACGCCGCCTCCGCCGTCACCACCCCGGCCGCGGCGTCACCACCTGCCCCAGGCTCCCGCCCATGCGTCACCTCCGCGCCCCCACCACCCTCCCGTACTGTTCCCGAACCTCCCGATACCGCAGCAGCTCCGCCGCCACCGGATCGAGCACCCGGGCCCTCCCGCACCCGGCCGCCGCCTCCCGCAACCGGCGTTCCGCCTCCAGGCCGTAACGCCGGGCCGGCCCCCGCGCAGCCATCCGGCAGCTCCACTCGATGAGCGGCCCGCCGACGATGCCGATCACCATCAGCAGCACCGGCACGCCCAGGTTCGGCGACATCACCCCCACGATCTGGCCCAGCAGCCACAGGCCACCCAGGAACTGCAGGATCGTCATGGAGGCCTGGGACAGCACGGCCACCGGCCACCACCCCGGCCGCGGCGGCCGTCCCGTCGGCACTCCCGCGCGCACACTCAGCTCGTCCAGCGCCTCGGGCAGCCCCTGGGAGCCGCGGACGGCCGCCTCGCGCACCGCCAGCGCCCAGGGCGCGGGCAGGCCGGCCGAGGCCCGGTCGGCCACCGTCCGTACCGCCTGTTCGACCCGCTGCCGGGCGGTGGCCTCCTCGTCGGCCTGCGTGCGCGAGGGGAGCCGCCCCGTGGCGGGCTCGCCGCGGTCCTGGTACCAGCGCCACAACCGCAGCCAGGGCGTCCCGCAGGCGCGGTTGGCGTTGCGCAGCCACGCGCGTTCGGCGGCCTCGCCCGCCGCCGTGGCGCCCACGGCGTCCGCGAGCCGGTCCGCGAACTCCTCCCGGGCCTGCTCGCTGAGCCCCGTCCGCCGCTGCGTGGCGTAGACGGGCCACAGCCGGGCCGCCGCGATGTCCACGTCGGCCGAGATACGGCGGGCCGGCGCCGTGCGCTCCGCGACGAACTGGCCGAGCGCCTCGCGCAGTTCACAGACGCCGTCGCCGGTGAGCGCGGACAGTGCGAGCACGGTCGTACCCGGTTCGCCGTACTCCCCGAGGGCGATGCCGTCCTCGTCGAGGAGCCTCCGCAGATCGTCGAGGACCTGCTCGGCGGCCTCCCCGGGCAGCCGGTCGATCTGGTTGAGGACGACGAACATGACCTCCGCGTGGGCCGCCATCGGCCGCAGATAGCGCTCGTGGAGGACGGCGTCGGCGTACTTCTCCGGGTCGACGACCCAGATGACCGCGTCGACGAGCGCCAGGATGCGGTCCACGTGCTCTCGGTGCTGTACGGCCGCGGAGTCGTGGTCGGGCAGGTCGACGAGGACGAGTCCGCGCAGCTGGGACTCCCCGTCCCCGGTCGGCAGCGGACGCCGGCGCAGCCGGGGTGGGATGCCGAGCCGTTCGATGAGACTCGCGGCTCCGTCGCTCCAACTGCACGCGATGGGCGCCGCGGTGGTGGGACGGCGTACTCCCGTCTCCGAGATGGCCACCCCGGCGAGCGCGTTGAACAGTTGCGACTTGCCGCTGCCCGTGGCGCCCGCGATGGCGACGACGGTGTGCTGCCCGGAGAGCCTGCGCCGCGCGGACGCCTCGTCGAGCACCCGACCCGCCTCCGCCAGCGTCCGGCTGTCGAGCCGGGTGCGGGAGAGCCCCACCAGTTCGCGCAACGCCTCCAGCCGGGAGTGCAGCGGCCCGTCGTACTCCAGCGGGGACACCGTCGGCGGGGCGGCAGTACGGGTGTCGACCACGGCGTACTGGTTTCCTGCGGTGGTCTCGTCGACCCGCCGCGCGATGAGCCCGTCGTCCCAGGCGGCCGAGGAGTCCGTACGGACGCCCATGCGAGAGTCCGGACGGGCGCCCATGCGGGAGTCCGTCCGGGAGGAGGAGTCGCCGCCCGGCACGCGCGCGTGGGCGGCGCCCGTGCTCTCGCCCTGGGAGGCGTTCTCGGGGGTGCTCTCAGGGGCCTTCGCCGATGGGTTCTCGGCGGCTCTCGCCTTGTCCGCGTCGCCCGGCTGGTCGGAGCGCTCGGTGTGGTCCTGGTCAGTGACGGCGGTCACCGGTCACCTCTCCTTCTGCAGTACGGACAGGGCGGCGATGAGTTCGGCCTGGGGCTCCGGGTGGACGTCGAGGGCGTCGAGCGGGGCGAGCCGGCGCTCGCGTTCGGCGAGCAGGACCCGGTCGACGTGCTCGGTGAGCAGCCGTCCGGCCCGGTCGCGCAGCCGCAGCGCTCCGTGGGCGCCGATCCGCTCGGCGAGTCCCTCCCCGGCCATCCGTCCCCGGCGGCCGCCCAGCAGGGAGGTGGCGACCAGGGCGGCGACCACCTCGGGGTCGGGCGCGAGGTTCCGGTCGAGCTCGCGCACCTCGTCCTCGGCATACTCCTCGAGCTCCCGCCGCCACCGCCGTACGGCGAGACCGATCCGGTGTTCGGCGCTCTCCGCGGCGGGTTCGCGGTCGGCGAGCCCGGGTGCGGCCGCCGCGGGTTCGCGCCGCCAGGCGTCGTCGATGCGCTCGTCGGCGGCGGTGACGGCGCACAGCAGCAGCGCGCTCAGGCTCTCCTCGAGCGCGTCGAGGAGTTCGCCGGCGGTGCAGTCCAGGGGGAAGGCGCGCCACCGCTTGAGGGCGTCCCCGGCGAGCACCGCCCCGGCCTGCAAGCGCCCCCGCACGCGCGTGTGCTCGCTGTCGTACGCCCCGTCGACGGCGGCGGTGAGCCGCAGTGCGGCCGCGTACTGCGCGGCGGCGGCGCCGGCCAGCTCGGGCATCCGGGACTTCAGGGAGTCGAGTACGCCGTGTGCGGTGCGGGCCACGACCTGGTGCCGGGCCGCCGGGTCCTGGACCTGGTGGACCAGCCAGGTGCGCAGCTGGGCCACGGCGCTGGCCGGCAGGAGCCCGCCGCCCCAGGCCGACTCGGGCAGTTCGGGCACGGTGAACCGCGGCACCTGCCCGAGTCCGGCCTTGGTGAGCAGGGCCCCGTACTGCCGCGACACCTCTGCGACCACCTGGTGGGGCACCCGGTCCAGGACGGTGACGAGGGTGACGTCGTACTCCTTGGCGGTGCGCAGCATGTGCCAGAGCACGGCGTCGGCGTAGCGGGCGGCCGTGGTGACCATGATCCAGATGTCGGCCGCGCAGATGAGCTCGGCGGCCAGGACGCGGTTGTCGGAGACCAGGGAGTCGATGTCGGGGGCGTCGAGGAGGGCGAGGCCGGGCGGCAGCGTCTCGGTGGTCTCGACGCGCAGCACGCGCGCGGGGTTCTCGCCCGGGAGCAGCAGATCGTCCGTGGGGTCCTGCTGGGGCACCCATACCCGGGTGAGATCGGGCAGCACCCGCATCCCACTGAACCAGTGATGGTCCTCCGGATGGCAGACCAGCACGGGGGTCCGTGTCGTCGGCCGCAGCACCCCGGCCTCGCTGACCCGCCGCCCCACGAGGGAGTTCACCAGCGTGGACTTCCCGGCCCCCGTGGAGCCCCCCACGACGGCCAGAAGTGGCGCTTCGGGGTCTCTCAGCCGGGGCACCAAGTAGTCGTCGAGCTGAGCGAGCAGTTCGTCGCGGCTGGCACGCGCGCGTGGGGCCCCCGCCAGGGGCAGCGGGAAGCGTGCGGCGGCGACACGGTCGCGCAGGGCGGAGAGTGCGTTGAGCAGCTGAGGCCGTACGTCCAAGGTCACCACATGTGAAGAATGCCCAATTTTAGGGGAATTCTGAAGCATATGAGCATGTCTGCGCGCCGACAGAACACATGGGACGGAAGGGACGACTGGGACACGGGCACACTCCAGGCATAACGAGTACACAACACCCGATGCCTCTGACGCCAAAAGCGGTGCACGATTCGTACCTGCCTGCGATTATCAGGACCGCTTCACCGAACCTCCACATCGAGCCACGGAGGCGAAGCAACAGGGACAAGGACGCGGGAGCCCTATCCTTGTCCCCGGCAACGTCACGGATCAGCCCACACCCGGGCACCACGACAGAGGCCACCACACCGGCCCCCGTAGCTCAGTGGATAGAGCAGGCGCCTTCTAAGCGCTTGGCCGCAGGTTCGAGTCCTGCCGGGGGCGCACACAGCCTCTCACCTGCAGAAACGCGTGAGGGGCTTTTTTCCTGTCCAGATGCACATCGCTCCACGAGCAGGCGCCTTCGCCTATCCGCAATCGCGGGTAACGGTGTAGCACCGGGTAGCACACCTTCGGTATCGTGGACAGCATGACAGCGCAGCCGGAGATCACTCAGCGCGATCTGCGCACCCGCTCCAAAGAGATCATGGACGCCGTCCAGGGAGGACAGGCGTTCACCGTCACCCGCGACGGGCATCGTGTCGGCGAGCTGATCCCGCTTCGCCGCCGTCGCCGCTTCGTTCCCCGCGCCGAGTTCGCGGCCATGTCACGTACCGCCCCCGACATCTCGCTGGACGCCTTCCGCGACGACCAGGACACCGTCGTCGAGCAGGAGTTGGACGACCCGTATGACCGTTGAGCACGAGCAAGGCCTGCTCGACACCAACATCATGATCCTGCGCAAGTGGATCGACGCCGACGAGCTACCTGCCGAGATGGCCATCAGCTCCATCACCCTCGCGGAACTCTCCGCAGGCCCCCACCAGGTGCGCGGCGGCGAGCAGAGCGACTACGACGAACACGCCGAGCGGGCCCGCCGCATGGACGTCCTGCAGCGCGCCGAAAACGAATTCGACCCCATCCCCTTCGACGTGGAGGCGGCCCGCGTCTACGGCAGAATCTGCGCCGCCGTCGTCTCCACAGGCCGCAAGCCCCGTCGCCGTGTGGCCGACCTGATGATCGCCGCCGTCGCAGCCGCCGAGGGACTCCCCCTGTTCACGACCAACCCCGACGACTTCAAGGGCCTCGACGACTTGATCACCATCGTGCCCGTCACCCGGCCCAAGATCCTGCACGACCGGTAGTACCCCGTCCGCCCCGCCCTGTGCCGGAGGCCCAGATGGTTCCACTACCGGTCGCGGACACCACCGCCCGTCACCGGCTCACGTCACGCGAGACCTCGATCTGCACGGAGACGGCGCCCGGAGCCTCGGTGCCGACACGCGCCCATACGGTTGCCCGATGACACCGATCAAGAAGTTCCAAGTCACCTTCGACTGCGCAGAACCCGAGCGGCTCGCTCGTTTCTGGTGCGAGGTGCTGGGGTACGTCATACCGCCGCCACCGGTGGGGTTTGCCACTTGGGACGATTTCAAGCGCTCGCAGCCGCCTGAGCAGCGGGATTCCTGGTTCGCCTGCGTCGATCCCTCAGGTGTGGGCCCGCGGCTGTACTTCCAGCGTGTCCCCGAGGGGAAGGCCGCCAAGAACCGGGTGCATCTTGATGTGCGGGTCGGCATCGGACTCGTGGGGGAAGAGCGCCTCGCCGCACTTGAGGCGGAATGCGCACGACTGGTCCCGCTCGGTGCGGTGCACGTGCGCACGCTGTATGACGGCAATGATTCGTGCATCCCGATGCTGGACATCGAGGGCAACGAGTTCTGCATCGACTGAGAGGCCGCGAATGTGCCTCGCCCTGTCCCCATGAGCCAGGGCGAAGGCACGAGGGGCGGTCATCAGCCAAAGGCCTCCCGGAAATGACAGCAAGCGCTTTGACGGCATTCGTTCGCGAGCGACCAGCGAAGACGCAGGTGAGCACATCGCTCAACCCTTGACACCTTCTGAGCGCTTGGCCGCAGGTTCGGGTCCTGCCGGGGGCGCCACTTCCCACCAGCAAAAACGCCCCAGAGGGGATCTCCCCTCTGGGGCGTTTCGTGTCTCTGACGGCACCGGCCCCGTCACTCGCCGGACAGCAGGCCTCCTAGCTTGTTCAGAGCAGCCCGCTTCTCCTTCATGTCGGCGTGCGCGTAGATGTTCATGGTCACGTCCAGGGCGCTGTGCCCAACGATGTCGCGGACGATGTGCGGCGGGATACCGAGGCCAAGCAGCAGGGTCACGCAGGGTGGTGGAGGTCGTGGAAGCGGACGTTCAAGCCGAGCTCCGCTCACGGATCGGGTAGAAGTACCGGTTCAGGTTCCGGGGTTCCGGGGCTCGATCGGGGTCCCCCGCCGGATGGTGAAGACCAGGCTGGTTTCCTGCCACCCCCCTGCTCCCGGGCGGCTTCGCGCTCTTCCGCCTGGCGCTCACGGTGCCGGCGGAGTGCGTCGACACACACGGCCGGGAGCGGCACGGGTCGCTCCGAGCGGCGCGTCTTGGGCGCGGTGAGCGTCAGCTCTCCGTTGACCCGCTGCAGGGCCGTACGAATCTTCAACGATCCTTCGTCCAGGTCAACGTCCGACCAGGGAACCCCAGCAGTCGCCACGCCGGAGCCCCAGGTACGTTGCCGACTGCATGGGCCCCCGGTTCGGCTTCACCGCGGCTCCCGGCACCACCGATGACACCCGCATCCGGCACCTGACCATTGCCCTGCCCACGCAGTACGCGGCACGCCTCTCGATGCGAAGAAGCCAGCGCGAGCGAGCAGCAGCTCCGGGACGTCGTTGCCCAATGCCTGGGGAAGATGTACTTCCGCGACGGTCGGCGTCCGTGACTCCACCTCCAGGCCGTGGGCGCGGCGGTGCTGGCGTGGCGAACGTCTGGGCCCTCGGACACGAGTGTCGCGCACCGGCTCATGCCCCCGGCACATCCGCGTGTACGTGATGTTGACCCCATCAACTATCTTCGCTCCAGCCGTATTGCCCGGGTCCAAGATTCCGGTCAAGTCCCAATGCAGAAGCGGGGCGGCACCCGGTGGGGGTGCCGCCCCGCTTCGTGTGGTCGTGGTCAGGTCCGGTAGCCGCCCTCAAGGCCCTGTCAGTGTTGCGCTGGGGCGGGATTGAACAGCGGCTCCTTCGTGATGACTTCCAGCACCCGGGGCTTCTTGCTGGTGACCGTGGCTGTGCGGGCAGGTCGGGGCGGCCCCGGCAGGGAGTCGGTGAAGGACCGTGCTCGCCGTGCTGCCCGTGGCTGTGCTGTTGTCAGCCGCGCTAGTCCTTGACGATCAGCGTCTGGTCCTCTTCGGTGAAGAACACCCTGCTGGTCCTTGTCACGGTCTGGTCGCCGGACCCGAGCGGCGAGTTGATCGTGATGGTGCACGTCAGGGTCTGGGTGTTCCCCGAAGCGGTGGCTGCCCCGCCCGTAGCGTCACCGCCAGCCTCAGCGTCACCGCCAGTGGCGGCGATGGATTGGTCGCACAGTGGACCCGCCGGTACGGCCGCGATGGGGGCGGGGGCGCTTTCCTCGTAGGACCCGGAGTACGTCACCTTGTCAGACTTGGCGAAGACGACGCGATCTTCGTCGTGGGAGGAGTGGCCCTTTCCGGAGTGGCCCTTTCCGGAGTGGCCCTTCCCGGAGTGGTCCTTCCCGGAGTGGTCCTTCCCGGAGTGGTCCTTTTCGGAGTGGGCCTCGTACGTGTGGGCGGGCTGGTCATCGTCGGCGTAGGCGCTGCCCGCGCCCGAGACCGTCAGCGCGCTGATCGCGGCGCCGAGTAGGGCGGCCTTTGTGCCAAAGCGCATGTGAGCTCCATGTAGTCGCTGCCCAGGGTGTATCCATGGACACTCTGGCAACGCGGCAGCACCCATTTTGTTCTGATTTCCTCACCCGTTTGGTCCGCACCCTTCCGGGTTGACTACAAAAAGGACAATCCCCCGATATCTCCTGGCCCAGGACGTCAGCAGGCGCTGACGGGACTCCAGGCCCGCAGCCTGCTCATCGGGCTGGCCACCGTCAAAGAGGAGGCGGAGCTCGGCTCCCAGACGGCGTCGCCTGACGATGGGGTTGATGTTCGCCGCCGCGAGCGGTGTACCTCCGGCTCCAGTCACTGTGCTGGACCGTAGGTTGCCATGGGCAAGGTTTGCCTGGTCATGTGCCACTCCGGGTGACGCTCGGAGGGATGGTGGTTGGTGTGCGGGGTGGCGGCTGGCCTGGTGTGTTGCACACCAGCACCCCTGTCCAGCCGTCGCACCAGTCGACGACAGCCTCCGGAGCGGGCTCGGATCGAACTCCTGAAGCGGTGGTCACCAAGCTCAGTCCATGGCGAGCGTGCCAAGTGCGCGCTGGATGAGAAAAGGGAGCCCCGGACCGTCTCCGAGGCTCCCTGCCGCACTACACGCAGCTGCCGTTCAGTTCCCCTCAGGGGCACCCAGGTGCGACCGGTCCGGGTCCGCGGCTCATCGCTACGCGCAGCACATCCCGCAATGCGCTGGTCAATTGGGCGGCGAGAAGGCGCAACTCCTCCAGGCCTTCGGTCTCGTCGTCGAGTGCCTGACGTGCGTGCTCCAGCAGTTGGGACGCCATCCCGAGCTGGAACGCCTCGATGTGGTCCGCCATGCGGGACACGTAGCCGCCTTGGTCACCGGTGCTGAGGTAGCACGGTTCGCCGTCCGGCCCTGCCTATGGGAGAAGCCTCAGTTCGTCCCGTGCCGTCGTTGCTGCGCTCGCCTCTCGCTGGCTTCGAGGTTGGGCGCCGGCGTGCCGCTGGTTGTCGAGTTCCTCGCTGCGTCGCCTCCGGGCCGAGACTGGTCAGATGCCGAGTGGCACAGGCAGCCGCAGGCCTCGTAGATCAAGGGGAGGCCGACCGGCGCCGAATCCGGAGTGGACTCCGCGCAGGCCTGGTCCGTGCCGATCTGGCAAGCAGCCGAGCGGTACGAGGTGGCCGAGGTGTCTGGGCCGAGATACTGCCGCCGCGAGAACGTCACTGAACCCCCAGGAGAGTCGACCAGGCGTCGGTCGACAGGTAGGGAGCAATGACGACCTCGGGTGCCGTCGGGTGCGCTCGTCTTGCACCAGCATGTACGGACGGACGAGTGCAGTGTCCTCGCCCCTGAGCAAGTGCCGATGACTCGGCTTGTCGACGGCCTGCCCCAGGACGAGCGTCGGCTCGTCAACCGACGCCGAGGAAGCTGGGGCGATCGGCGGCCGGGAGGGCCATAGGGGCGGCGGCGCCTGCCCCTGAGGAAGTACCGCGCTCTGGTGAGAGCCGCGGCACGGCGGATACGGTTGAGCACGCTGGTCAGCTCCTATCGCTGATGGCTCGGTCCCCCGACATCGCCCGTCGCGGGGACCGCTTTGCGCACGACCGCCCAGAGGGTGCGGCTGTTCATGCTGGTGGCGAGGAGCCCGAAACGATCTGCTACTTACAGGCGGTGGGGGGACGAGTGCGGAGTCACGAGCCCGGATCGCACAACGAGCTGAGCGGCACAGTGCACGGCGCGACCATTCAGGCCGGAGCGGTCCACGGCGGGATCCACTTCGCGGCCGAGGCGAACTCCGTCAGACAGACACCCTGGCAGCTGCCACCCACCGTCCACGTGATCGACCGATTACGGGAACTGGAGGCACTGGAGCAGCACCGGACGCGCGCGCTGCGGGAGGAACGCCCTGCTCTGGCCGCGGTGAGCGGCCTGGGCGGGGTCGGGAAGACCACCCTCGCGTTGAGATGGCTGCATGCTCTGCGCCCCCATTTCCGGGGCGGCCAGCTGTACGCGGATCTCGGTGCCCAATCCACGGACGGAGGAGCCCTCCCGGAGGAGGTGCTCGGACGCTTCCTGCGGGCTCTGGGGATGTCCGCGCAGCAGGTACCCGCGACGCTCGCCGAACGGACGGCGCTGTACAGGTCCTTGACGGCCGACCGGCGCCTTGTCGTACTGCTGGACGACGCCGCGACCGCGGCCCAGGTGCGGCCGCTGCTCCCCGCGGGCCGCAGCGTGACCGCGGTGACCAGCCGCAACCGGATGCCGGGGTTGACCGTCGACGGCTGCTATCCCGTCCATCTGGAGCCACTCGACGCGGAGGCGGCGATGGAACTGCTCGCGGACACGCTGTCCGACGACCGGGTCTCGTCACAGCCTGATGCCGCCCGCCTCCTCGTCGAGTTGTGCGCCGGGCTGCCCTTGGCCGTGCGAGTCGCCGGCGCCCGGCTCGCGGCACGACCGGAACGGCGTATCACCACGATGGTCCACGCACTCGCCGAGGAGCGTGGCCGGCTGGAGGCGTTGGCCATCGAAGGCGACCACGATGTGCGCGCCACGCTGGACCTGTCGTACCGGACGCTGCCCCCTCGGGCCGCCCGGCTGTACCGGCTACTGGGGCTGCATCCCGGGCCGGAGTTCGGCAGCGCGGTGGCGGCTGCTGTGCTGGCCCAGGAAGGGGATGCGCACGAAAGGGATGCGACCGAACCGCTGGAGAGGCTGCATGACGCCAGTCTGCTCCTCGACTCCGGAGAAACGCGTCACCGCTTTCACGACCTCGTGCGCCTGCACGCCACCAGGAAGGCGACGGAGGACGAGCCACCGCAGGAGCGCGCGCAGGCCATGCGCCGTATCGCCGACCACTACCTGGCGAGTGCCACCCGCGCCGAGGAGATCATCGACCCTCAGCACCGCACCATGGCCCGGGACTACGGCGCCGGACCGGTGGTCGTCGCTGATGTCGGGGACGACGCCGAGGCGGCCCTGGACTGGCTCGAACGGGAGCTGCCCAGTCTGATGGCCGTGATCCGCCAAGCTCGCGCCGCGGGCTTCCCGACCGTCGGCTGGCAGCTCGCCGACGCCCTGTGGCCCCTCTTCCTGCGGCGCAAGTTCTACGACGACTGGAACGCCGCGCACAGGGAGGGACTTGCGGCGGCCAAGGAGTTGGGGGACGCGGTGGCGGAATGCCGGATGCTCACCTCCGGCGGGGTGGGGGAGCTCGGTTCCGGGCACCATGACCGGGCCCTGGCGATGTTCGAACGCGCAGCGCGGCTCTTCATGGACCGCGACGACCGACTCGGGCACGCCCGCACACTCAACTACCGGGGTCTCGCCCTGCAACGGCTCGGGCGCTCCGACGAAGCCGCCGAACTCTTTCAGCGCGCCGCCGCAGAGCTGCCGATGCACGGAGACCACCGCGCCGGGGCCCTGGCCCGGCTGAATCTCGCCGACGTGGCACTCACCGCGGGCCACACCGAGGAGGCGGTCCACCACGCCCGCGCCGCTCACACGGCCCTTCTGGAGGCAGGCGACTCGTACAACGCCGCACGCGCGACCACGGTCCTGGGCCGTGCGTATCTCGCTGGGGACCGGATCGATCAGGCCGCCGAGCAGTTGTCGTCCGCGCTGGTGACCCTGCGCGGCATGGCAGCGAACTACGAGATGGCCCGCGCCGTCGGAGGCCTGGCGGAAGTCTCCGAACGGCGCGGGCTCACGCGTGCGGCCCGGGAGCAGTACCGGGAGGCGCTCGAGCTCTACTCCTCTGTGGGCCGGTCACACTCCGGTGAGGCGGAGTCCGCGCGGCACCGGCTCCGGCGGTTGGACCACGGCGAGTCCGAGGCCTGAGTCCACCGCGCGTACGGCGCCGCCGATCCCAACGCCGCGGCGGGCAGCCCGGCCACCAGCCAGGCATGCGCCAGCGAGGCGAGGGTCTCCCACGACTCCTGCGGATCCCCCTGCCCGGCGGCCTCCAGTGCGAGCACGGTGTCACCGGCGCCGAGCCGCATCCAGCAGCGGGAGCCTTGGTGCACCGCCACCACCAGGGCGCCCGGATGGGACGCCCCCGTTTCGGCTGCCCTCGGTGCTCCCGTGCCGTGTTCGATCAGCACATCGGCGAGCTGGGACCAGCGCTTGTGCGCGGGAAGCCGAACGCTGAGATGCTCCTCCACCGCCGATATCCGAAAGTCCGGATGCCAGAGCACCGTACGGATCCGATACACCGGGCCGTGGGAGGCCGTGCCGCGGGTCAGCGCCCTCCGGGACATCACGGCGAACAGCGTCGTCATGGCGCGGTCACACTGCCCGGCTCGTCGTAGCGCACCGTGAGCGGAAGCCGTGCCGGTTCCGTGGTCGGCCGTGCGGTGGGTGCCCGCAGGCGCAGCTTGCGATAGAGCAACGCGCGCATCTTGCGTGAGAACTGGCCGGGTTCCGAAGAGATACGGGCCGCGACCCGCTCGTAGCGATGCGACCGCAAGGCCGCCGAACTCCGCTTGAGCTGTGCGCGCAGCGAACGGTTCTCGTGCAGTCTGGGTGCGAAGGACATCAGTTCGGCGAGCGGCGAGCCCGGATCCACCTCGGCGTCGGCCCGGCCTGCCATGAGGACGGGTACGCCGGTCATCGCGCCGTACAGCGAGACCGAACCGTGATCGCCCACGATGTAGTCGGCGGCGACGACCGCTCCCGCCCAGTCCCCGTACGGGCTGACCAGAGTCAGACCCGAGCGCGCCAGCCCGGCGAGCCATGCGCGGACCTGCCAGTCGCCGTGCGCGTTCCAGACATGGGGATGCAGCAGAGCGACGATTCTGAACTCGTCCCGCGGCAGCTCGCCGACCAGCCGCTCCAGAATGTCCCACCCTTGCCCCAGGAGCGAGTCCGGCCCCCAGGTGGAGCACACCAGGACCAGCCGCTGCCCGGCCTTGGCGCCCAGTGCGTTCCGGTACAGAGCCCGGGACGGGAGGCTGGCGGCGATGCGGTCGAAGCACGGATCGCCGACCACTTCCGCCGCCGACACGGCCTCCGGGGACTCACGGCCGAGCCTGGTCAGCTCTTCGTCATGGGCGAGCACGATGACCTCGGGCACCACCGCACCGTCCCGTACCAACCGCTGCCTGCTCAGGCCGTACACACCGCGCTGTGCCGCCGGGCGGCCGTGCCTCCCGGCGGGGGTGATCTTGTTGTGCCCGGCCCCGTGCGGCAGCACGATCACGGGTGTCTGGAGCTCGTGGAGGCTCCCGTGACTGGCGGCCAGAGCGAGGTCGAAGTGGGTCTGTACGGCTTGGTTCCACGGCATCACCAGGCCACCCAGCTGTTCCAGGAACTCGGCCACGCCGTTGCTGAACACGTCGGGTGCCTGGGTGAAGAAGGTCTGCACCCTGATGTCGCCTTCCAGCAGGCGTACGGCGTCGAGCAACCGTTGCCCGGCGATCACCGTGTGCACCACGACCAGGACGCGCCTGCGGGTCCGTCGGGTGGCCCAGCGCTCGACGTCCAGCCGCATGGGCACATGGCGCCAGTGCGGCTCGGGCACTGTCACACTCATCGTTGTATTCCCCCGGATTCTCCTGCATGCCTTCGCGACCGCGGCCCTGCGCGATCGATGACAAGGGCGTGCCCCGGGGTCTGGATGGCCGGCTTGCAGGAATCCTGCACTCCTGTGGAACCGTGCCATGTCACCGGTTCTGTGCGCCGGTTGCGCTCCAGTGCGCCCCTGCCTCCCCCCGGCGATCGCGCAGAACAGTGGATCGGGTGCCGTACAAACATGCGGGCGCTGCCGACACGGCAGGAAGAAGCACACCAGCCGGGGGTGATGGTGGAACTTCTTGCTCTGGGACCACTTGAGCTGTGGCACGGTCCGCAGCAGTACGAACTCGGATCCCGGAAGGAACGCTGTGTGCTGGCCGCGCTGATCCACGCCCGAGGCGAACCGGTCTCCGTGGACACCCTGATGGACCGTGTCTGGAACGGCGAGCCGCCTCCCACCGCCACGGACACCCTGCACAGTTACCTCTCCCGGCTGCGGAGCCGATTACGCAGGGCGGTGGGCGACGATCTGGCCCAGGTGTTGCGGCCCTCACCACGGCTGTACCAACTGCGGGCCGACCCGGAGGACATCGACCTGCTGCGCTTCAGGCGGCTGCGGACGGATGCGGCGAGTGCGGAGGCACGGGGTGACCAGGAACTGGCGATCGGGCTGCTGCGCACCGCCGAAACGCTGTGGCGCGGCGAGCCGTTGACCGAGTTCGCGGACAATGCCTGGGCCTTGTCGGCGCGTGCCCGACTGGTCGAGGAGCATCGCCGGGTCCGCGAGGAACGCATCGCCCTGGAGCTGGAGTTGGGCCGGCACGCCGACCTGATCGGAGAACTTCAGGAACTGGCGGCGCAGAACCCCCTCGCCCAGCAGGTGATCGGCTCACTGATGCTGGCCCTGTACCGCTCCGGACGCCATGACGAGGCTCTGGCGGTCTTCCGGAACACCCGCGAAAGGCTGCACGACGGCCAGGGGATCGAGCCGGGCGCGGAGCTCCAGGAACTTCATCTCCGCATGCTCGAACAGGACCGCACCCTGCTGAACGCCCGGCCCGAACCCGCTACCGCGGTGCTCGAGCCGAAGCCGCGGAACTGCCTGCCCCGGGACACACGGGACTTCACCGGACGGGCCGGCGAACTGCGGATCCTGCTCGCCGCTTCCGAGGCCGAGGGCGGTGCGACGAACGCCCTGCCTGTCACGGTCGTCCACGGTATGCCCGGCATCGGCAAGACAGCACTGGCGGTGCACGCGGCACACCGCCTGTGCGCGGACTATCCGGATGGGCAGTTCTACGTGGACCTGCGGGGATACAGCATCGAGCAGCCACTCGACCCTGCCGAGGCCTTGGCCGTCCTGCTGCACTCTGCCGGATGGTCCGGTGAACTGCCGACCACACCGGCCGAGCGGGCGGCCAGGTGGCGCGAGTGGACGGCGCGGCATCGCACCCTGGTGATACTCGACAACGCCAGGGACGCCGCCCAGGTGGAGCCCCTGCTGCCCGGAAACCCCGGCTGCCGGGTCATCGTGACCACCCGGAGCCGGCTGACCCGTCTCGAAGGTGCCTCGTCCCTGCCGGTCGACGCGCTGTCCAGGGCGGAGGCAGTTGCTCTGTTCACCCGCATCGTCGGCGTGTCCCGTGCCTCGACCGAGCCCGAAGCCCTGGAGCAGGTCGTGGACGCCTGCGGCTGCCACCCCTTGGCGGTGCAGCTCCTGGCGAGCCGTTTCCGCTACCGGGACGCATGGGCCGTCCAGGACTTACTCGACCGGCTGACACAGGCGACCGATCCTCTCCAGGAGTTCGACGGTCTGATCACGGCGGTCTTCCAGCTCTCGTACACAGAACTCAGTGGTCCTGCCCAGCAGTTGTTCCGTCGTCTCGCCCTGCACACCGGCTCCGACATCACCCTCCACGCGGCAGCCGCCCTGGCCGGGCCGGGCTTCGGGAGGGGGACGGAGCTGCTGGAGAGATGCGTGGACGAATTGCTCGACGCCAGCCTCCTGGAGGAGCCGGTACGCGGCCGGTACCGGCTGCACGATCTGACCCGCGCCTTCGGTTCGCGACTCGGCTCCCACACTGATCCAGAACCGGTCCGACGCGCGGCGGTCGGCCGTCTCATCGCCTACCACCTCACCACCGCCCACCGGACCAACCGTCTGGCCCATCCCCACCGTCGAGCACTTCGGCTGACCCCGGACGCGGAATCCGGCTACGCGCTGGAGTTCTCCGGCGTGGACGAGGCGTCCGTGTGGCTCACGGTGGAGCGCGCCAACCTCCTGGGGGTGGCGCGGACAGCGGCAGCCGAGTTCCCGGAGTATGCGGCCCTTTTCCCGAGTGTTCTGGCGAGGTCCCTCAAGCTGTGGGGGACGTGGGACGTCGCAGCCGACCTCTTCGACGCGGCCGTACCTGTATTGCGCGCCCGGGGCGACCGTGCCGCCCTCGCCCGTACTCTGACCGACCGCGCGGATCTGCTGGCGCAGCGAAACCACGGCGAGGCGCTGCGCTGCGCGACCGAGGCCCTGGCGCTGTACCGGGACCTCCACGACCCCAACGGCCGCGCCGACGCGCTCCTCCAGTCGGGGCGCGCCCACCTGGCGGCCGGCCACGGCGGGACGGCCCTGCGCGTCCTCGACCAGTCGCTGGCGCTGTACCGAGAGGTCGGCGACCGCGCCGGAGAAGCCGACTGTCTCAATGTGCAGGGAGCGGCGCTGTACTACGCGGGGCAGTACGACGAAGCCCTCCACCGCGTCCAGCTCATGCAGGGCATCTACGAGGCGCTGCCCGACCCTTATGGCCTCGCGCAGGCACTGAACAACCGCGGCGAGATCCACTACCTCCAGAGGCACTACGACGACGCCCGTGACTGCTACGAACGGTCGCTGGCCCTGATGCGGCAGCACGGCGGCCGGCAGGAGCTCGCGATCCTCGACACCAACCTCGGCGCCGTGCACCAGGCGACCGGACGGACGGACCGCGCACTGGCCTGCTACCGAAGGGCCCTCGCCGCCCACCGGACCAGCGGCGACGCGCTGGGCGAGGCCGACGTGCTGATCAGCATGGGGATGGCCCACGCCCAGTCCGGGCGCAGGGGCGAGGCGCTGCTGCACTTCACCATGGCGGAGCAGGTCGCCACCAGCATCGACAACCCGTACGAGAAGCTGCGCGCACTGATCGGTGCAGCGGACGTCCAACGGGAATCGGGCCGCCTCGACCTCGCACACAAAGGGTACGAGCGCGCTCTCGAGGTGGCTGGGACGGCCGAATACCCCCTGGGTTCCGCCCATGCGCTCGCGGGGCTCGCTCGAACCGCCGCGCTGCGCCCCCGCGGCATCCAGCAGGCCCGCGAGTACGGCGAGCAGGCGGTCGCCCTGTATCGGCGTCTCGGCGCCGTCACGGAGGCCGAGAAACTCCTCCGGTTGCTGGCGGGGCACGAGTCGACCGGCTCCTGAGCCCCTTCCCAGGAGCCGGTGTGCCCCTCGAGTGTCACCACATCCAGCGGAAGACGGTGAGTGCTACGAAGGTGGTGCCCATGACATGCATGGACGCGAGCAAAAGCCGGGGTGAGGTCTTCACGTCTTCCTCTGTGTTCGTTGGTGCGGAAAGGGCGCCGAGTGATCACTCCGGCACGAAACTAGCGGACACCAGAGGGGCACTGGAACGTGTTTGCGGAACGGGACGCGCATGCGATAAAAGCGGTGCTCAGGGCACGTGCCTCACCGTGCCCCAACCCCGCCCGCGGAAAGGGGCATGCCGTGCGGCTGCGCTGTGCTGTGCTGGACGACTTTCAGAAGGTGGCGACCGAGGTCGCCGACTGGTCGGTGGTCGCGGACGACGTGGAGGTCGTGTCCTTCGACCGGCACATCGACGGCGAGGACGCCCTGGCCGCGGCCCTGGCCGGCTTCGACATCGTGGTGACCCTGCGCGAGCGCGTGCCGTTCCCCGGGTCGCTGATCGCCCGCCTGCCCGGGCTGAAACTGATCGTCGCCTCCGGCATGCGGAACTCGGTCATCGACTACGCGGCCGCCGAGGCGCACGGCGTCACAGTGTGCGGCACCGCCAGTTCCTCCACCCCGCCCGTCGAACTGACCTGGGCGCTGCTGCTCGGCCTCGCCCGCGGCATCGTCGAGGAGAGCGGCGCCCTGCGCTCCGGCGGCCCGTGGCAGAGCACGGTCGGCGCCGACCTGCACGGCCGGCGCCTGGGGCTGCTCGGCCTGGGGAAGATCGGCAGCCGCGTCGCCCAGGTCGGCCTCGCCTTCGGCATGGAGGTCCACGCCTGGAGCCAGAACCTCACCCGCGAGCGCGCCGACGAGGCCGGCGTGGAACTCGCTCCCTCCAAGGAAGACCTGCTCGCGAACAGCGACTTCGTCTCGGTCCACCTCGTGCTGAGCGACCGCACCCGCGGCCTGCTCGGCCCCGCCGAACTCGCCCTGCTGAAGCCGACCACGTACCTGGTCAACACCTCACGCGCGGCCATCGTCGACCAGGACGCCCTCCTCGCCGCCCTGCATGAGGGCCGGATCGCCGGCGTCGGCCTCGACGTCTTCGACATCGAGCCCCTGCCCGCCGACCATCCGATGCGCACGGCCCCCCGCCTCCTGGCCACGCCGCACCTCGGCTACGTCTCCCGCGCCAACTACGAGACGTACTACGGCCAGGCGGTCGAGAACATCCGGGCCTACCTGGCCGGTTCGCCTGTGCGACTCCTCTCGGCAGGCTAGGGCTGTCGGATCAGATCGCAGACGCGGGGCGGCCGGGCACTGTCACTCGGAGCCGGGCTGATCCCCGAACGAAGGCCCTAGGCGTACCGGTAGATCCCGCTGTGGTCCTCCAGCTCGCCGGGTGTCACGTCCCACGGCGGCAACTTCTCGTGCCGTGCGACGATCCGGCCGCGCTGGGCGTCGCCCCGGGCGAGCGGCTTCGCGGGGAGATAGCGTGCGCCCCGGTGCCGCCGCTGCCAGCGGGACCAGAGGAGGTCGACGAAGGCGTGGTGCATCCAGAAGACGGGGTCGTTGACGGAGGCGCCGCCGACCATGTGACCGCCGACCCAACGGTGGACCCGGTTGTGGGTGTGCCACGAAACGGCGCCCTGCCCTCGCCCCCACCCCTCCAGCTTGTTGCGGAACCCCTTGGCGGACGTGGAGTTCCAGGGGGCCGTGTCGTAGACGGGGTCGTCGAGGGCGCGCTTCACATCGCCGGCCGTGGGCAGGGCGATCGGGTCCCGGGAGCGGCCCAGATCCCGCGTGAGGAACTCGGTTTCGGTGATTCCCACCTTGATCGTCCACGCGCCGTTGCGGTAGGCGAAGGGGCCGGTCATGACCTGTCGGTCGGACCGGCGCCCGGTGCCGCCGAGCAGGTCCTCGGTCCACGGTACGGCCGTGGGGGTGCGGGTGCGCGTCCAGTCCCAGTACGGCACGGTCACCGACTCGTCGACCCGGCGCAGCGCGTCCTCCAGGTCCAGCAAGAACCTGCGGTGCCAGGGCAGGAAGGAGGGTGCCATGTGGGCTGCGCGCAGTCTGCGTTCACCGTCGGAGACGTAGTACTCGATGTGCGTGCGCACGAACTCGTCGTACTCGCCGCGGCGTTTGACCTCGAGCAGCGCGTTGACGAACCGGCGCCGCTCGGACCGGGTGAAGGTGCTGACGTCCTTACGCGTGTACACCATGGTGATGATCCCCCTCGGTTCCCTTGCGTTCGCCCGGCGTACGGCAGTGCTCCGTGCCGCCGCCCCTGTCGTCCGGCGCGCCCAGTTGTTCGGTGGGGCCGAGTTCGTCGACGGCCGCGCGCGCGGCGGCGAGCGGGGTCGGATACGAGCAGTAGTGGTCGACCATGCTCAACCAGCTGCCGTCCGCCCGCCGCATCAGATGCAGCGGCCGCCCGTCCACGGTGACGTACCACGCGCCGGAGCCGTCGCCCCCGGACCGCCCGCCGCCGTCCCTGACGCCGACGATGCGGCGCCCGCGATACGTCTCGGCGAACCGCGCTTCCTCCGCTCCGGCCGGCCTCGACGCCACCAGGAACGGCGCGAACACCCCACCGACCGCCGACGCGGACAGTCCTCGCAGCACCCGCCGCCGTCCCGTGGCACGCGGGAGGCCGGCGACGGCTGACGGGCGGTCGTCAGCGGGCCCGGCCTCACGGTGTACCGATGGATACCTGGGTGGTCTGTTGGTTCGCAACGGCCTGTCTCCTTCTCGTCACCACAAGCACCTGACAGCCATGTGGCACACAATCCGAGGGCCGATCCCGCACGCGACGGAACCGGCCCTGGGACGGTCGCAAGCGCCCGTTACACAAGTCCAGCAGAAATCCCGGATTGAAGATCCGAGCGAAAGCCTGAGACGAAAGAGCGCCCGCACCGCTCAGACGTGCAGGGTGTGTCCGTCCAGCAGCTGGCCCTCGGTCTTCTGGGTCAGGGTGTCCTTCGCGCCCTCGACGGCGCCGGGCAGGAGGCCGTTCTTCCCCGTGTCGAGCCCCTTCGCCTGGTCCAGCAGCTTCAGGTCGGCCGGGTCCTTGGCGAGCTTGTTCACCACTCCGGTGACGTCGGGCTTGACGTCCGCAGCGTCCAGAGCGACGGCGGGAGCGGCGATGCTGGCCACGACCATGGAACCGGCAATGACGGCGGCAGCCTTCAGAGACTTCATCGTGTTCCTTTCTTGGGCAACTGGAAAGTCACCAGGGAGAATTGCTTCATCGCCTCTAACGAGCCCTGGACGCCGCGGAAACCGCGTGCACAGAAAATTCCGGCGCCCGCGAGCAATCTCACCCGAATGAAGGGCATGTCTTATCTGGGTTTCTCATCCTCTTATGAACGCGGGACCTTGCGCCTTGCGCGGATCGGGAGCGCACCGACTCCGGCGTCGGGCACCCCTCCCCTGCCGACAGGGCGGCAACCCGACGTGCGACAGGGGGATTTCAACACGCCTATCCCACTTGCCCGGTAAGGGCGAGAATCCGGGATAGAGTGATGTGTCCTGATTTAGTCAAAGAGTTGATGTCTTCGCGAAAGGGCAACGCCGGTCATGCGTCCCGCCGGGGGTCTTTCCACTGCGACACGTACGGGGATCCACCTGTCCGACGGCCCGTCAGGGCGGGACGCCCGCCTTTCACGTCATCCCGCACAGTGATGACCGTCCGGTCTTCGGGATCGTTGCGCACCGCGACACGGGCGGCTTCGCCACGCGTCCTCCATGTGACCCAGCCGGTGGACGGCGGCGTCGCCCGAGTGGTCGCCGAACTGGTGCGTGCGCAACGTGCCGCCGGTTTCGGCGTCACGGTCGCGTGCCCCGAGAGCGGCCTCGCACAGACGCTGCGGGAACTCGGCGCACACGTACGGCACTGGCCCGCCACGCGGGCACCGGGACGGTCGCTTCCCCGTGAGGTGCGCCGGCTCGCGCGCGTCGTCGACGAGGTCCGGCCCGACGTGCTGCACGCGCACAGCGCCAAGGCCGGGCTCGCGGCCCGGCTGGCGGTACGGGGGCGCATCCCGACGGTGTTTCAGCCGCACGCCTGGTCGTTCGAGGCGGTCGGCGGGGTCACGGCGGCGACCGCCGTGGTGTGGGAGCGGTGGGGGGCACGGTGGGCCGCCCGTGTGGTCTGCGTCAGCGAGGCGGAACGGGAGCGGGGCGCGCGCGCCGGAGTGCGTGCCCACTGGCGGGTGATCCCCAACGGTGTCGACCCGGCGCGCTTCCATCCCACCGCCGTCGCCGCCGCACGAGCCGCCCTCGCGCCGCTCGCCTGCCTCGATCCGGCCGCTGTGCTGGTGGTCTGCGTAGGGCGGCTGTGCCGGCAGAAGGGGCAGGACGTGCTGCTCGAGGCGTGGTCCTCGGTGCTGCGGCGGGTGCCCGCGGCCCGGCTGGCGCTCGTCGGGGACGGGCCGGAGGAAGCGCGGCTGCGGCATCGCGCGCCCGAGGGCGTGCTGTTCGCCGGGGCCGTGGCCGATGCCGTCCCCTGGTACCAGGCGGCCGACCTGGTGGTGCTGCCGTCGCGCTGGGAGGGCATGGCGCTGGCCCCGCTGGAGGCGATGGCGTGCGGGCGTCCCGTCCTGGTCACGGACGTGGCCGGGGCGCGCGAGAGCCTGCCGCCCGGTCACCGGGCGCACTGTCTGGCGCCCGCCGGCCGGCCGGGCCCGCTGGGCGACGCGCTCACCCGGGTCCTGCTCGATCCGCCGCTGCGGGAGTCGCTCGGCCACCAGGGGCGCCGCCACGTACTCACCGCGCACGACGTGCGGCACTCGGCCGAGGCGGTCGCGGCTCTCTACCGCGAACTCCTCGGTGCCGGGCGCACGGTGATTCATCGCACGGAACACACCGAGTGCAGGGAGTCCATCCGCTCGTGACCGCCGAACGTACCGTCGCTCCCCCCGGCAGCCAGCCGCCGGAGCACGGATTCCCTCCCGTCTCGGTCATTTCCCCGCGCGGGACCGCCGACGGCTTGCGGCGCTCCGCAGGGCGACGCCCCGCGGCGCGCCACGCCCCGGGACTGCCGCTGCTCGCCGTGGACGCGGCCGCCGCGCTCACCGCCGCCCCCGCACTGCCCCACCCCCTGCTGACCGCGCCCCTGCTGCTCGCCGTCCTCTGCCTGAACGCACGGGCGACGCTGTACCGCCCCGCCGCCGTGCCCGCCGTACTGAACGAACTCCCCGCCGTCTGCGCCCGGATCACGGTGAGCTGGTGCGCGCTCGCGGCCCTGGTCGCGGCGCTCTCCCCGGCGCATGCCCTGTCCGTCCGTACGCTGCTGACCGGCTGCGCCCTGCAGGCGGTGACGAGCTGCGCGGGCCGCGGCATGGTGCACTGGCGCCGCCGCCGGACACTGGTCCGCCACCCCGCCGCGGCCCTCGTCGTCGGCCCCGCCGCCACCGCCCAGCGCGTGGCCGCCGCCTTCCTGCGCCATCCCGGGTGCGGCCTCAGACCGGTGGGCGTCCTCGCCGACGACCCGGCCGGCGGCGAGGGACTGCCGGTGCTCGGCACCGACGAGGAGGTGCACCGGGCCGTCATCCAGAACGGCGTGCGGGCCGTGCTCATCGTGGGCCCGGTAGGCGAACGCGGCCTGCTGCTACGGGCGTTGGCCGAGTCGGGCTGCGCGTTGTGGGAGCTCGACGCGGACGCACCGGCGTACGGCCGGGCGAGGAGCGCCGCGTACGGCGAGGCCGGACGCACGGTCCACGACCGGGGCCCGCGTGAGCGGATCGCCGGCTTCTCCTGCCGCCGCCTGGAGGCCGGCCGGCACCGCGGCGGCCCCGCCAAGCGCGCCCTCGACGTCCTGGTCTCCGGGACCTTGCTGCTCCTGGTCAGCCCGGTGCTGCTGGCCTGCGCGCTCATGCTGCGGGTCAGCGACGGGCCGGGCGTCGTCTTCCGTCAGGAGCGCGTCGGCAGGGACGGCCGCCCCTTCACGCTGCTGAAGTTCCGCACCCATCGCCCGTCCGACGCACACGAGGCCGCCACCCGCTGGAGCGTGGCGGGCGAGCGGGACATGAGCCGCTTCTGCCGTTTCCTGCGCCGCAGTTCGCTCGACGAGCTGCCCCAGTTGTGGAACGTCTTCCGGGGCGACATGTCCCTGGTCGGGCCGCGCCCCGAACGTCCGTACTTCGTCGCCGTGTTCAGCGAGACCTACCCCGGTTACGCCGCCCGCCACCGCGTGCGGACCGGCATCACCGGGCTCGCCCAGATCCACGGGCTGCGCGGCGACACCTCCATCGAGGACCGCGCCCGGTTCGACAACGCGTACATCGACGACTGGTCGCTGTGGCAGGACGTGTGCATCCTGCTGCGCACGGCCGCCGCGCTGGTCCGCCCGACGGGGAGCTGAAGCCCGGTGAGCCACGCAGCCGCCCTGCCCGCCGCGCGCCGGCTGACGCCCGTCCTGCCGGTGGTGGCGGTGATCGCCCTGCTCGCGGTGCCCGTCGCGCCGGGCGGTGAGGGGGGCGCGACCCCCGCGGACGCCGCGTCCGGTGTCCTCGTGCTGTGGTGCGTGGTACGTCTGCTGCTCCACCGGCGGCGCCCCCTGTCGCGTACCGCCGCCATGGTGCTGGGCCTGCCCGTGGTCGGGTTCGCGGTGGCGGCGACGGTGACCGCCGTGCCGGGCGCGGCGGTCACCGGCTTCGCGCGCTGTCTGCAGGTCTTCGTGCTCGTCCCGGCCGCCGTCCTGCTGCTCATCCGTGACCGGCGCGACGTCCGGCTGCTGGCCTGGGCGGTGGTGGGGCTCGCGCTGTGGCAGGGAGCCGTCGGGGTGCACCAGTACGTGACCGGGACCGGCGCCTCGTACATGGGCCGGGAGATCCGCGCCGTCGGCACCTTCGGGCCGGGCGACGTCATGGCGATGGCGAGCGTGGTCGCCTTCGGACTGGTGTGCGCGGTGGGGCTGGCGCTGGAACCCGCGCCGGTACGGAGGGAGCACCTCCCTGCTCAAGCGGAGCCGAAAGCTTGGTGGCGGGTGTGGGCCGTGGTGTGCGCGCTGCTGCTGGTGGTGCCCCTGGCGGTGTCCTTCAGCCGAGGCGCCTGGATCGCCACCGCCCTGGCCTGCGGGGCACAGCTGGTGCTGGCGGGCATACGGCGGGCGGTGAAGGCGGGAGCGGTCGTGGCCGCCGTCGCCGTCCTCCTCGTCGGCGGGTTCGGTGTCGGCTCCGCGCTGCTCCAGGAAAGGGTGAGCACCATCGGGCAGGTCGCCGACGCACCCGACCAGTCGGTCACCGACCGGTACACGATGTGGGCGGCGGCCACCGGCATGTGGCGCGAGCGGCCACTGACGGGCGTCGGCCTCAAGGGGTTCCCCGAGCACCGCGACGGGCACGCCTCGCTGGCCCTGTCCTCAGGCAGCGACACCGAGGGCGCCGGCGCGGCGTACCGGAAGCAGCCTCTGCTGTCGCCGCACAACATGTACCTGCTGGTACTCAGCGAACAGGGACTCGTCGGGCTGCTGGCGCTGGCGGGGAGCTGGCTGGCCCTGCTGGTGCTGGGGCTGCGGCGGCTGGTCCGCGTGCGCAGGGCACAAGGCCCCGGCCTCGACTGCGCGCTCGTCGCCTGCGGGCTGCTGATCTGGCATCTGATCGACTTCGCGTACGCCGACATCGGCGGGCCCACGACCGTCCTCACCGCCGTCTGCTTCGGGGTGACGGCGTGGTGGGCGCTGGCGAGTGACGACCCGGCCGCCTCCCGGAAGGCCGTGGCGCGATGACGATCCCCCCTCCCGGCGCCAGGGACGCCACGCTCCCCCCGGCACGCGCCGGCACGGACACCGGCAGACCCGGACCCGTCCCGCGGGGCTTCCTCGCCCGGGCCGCCCTCGTCACCGTCGTTCTCTCCCTGGCCGGTGCGCTGCTGGGCCTCGGCCGGGACCAGGCGCTGGCGCACCTCTTCGGGGCGGGGAGCGAGACGGACGCCTTCCTGGTCGCCTGGACCGTGCCGGAGTTCGCGGCGACGCTGCTGATCGAGGACGGGCTGGCCTTCGTCCTCGTACCGGCGTTCAGCGCCGCCGTGGCCCGCCGCACCCAGGGCGGTACGGGCGACCCGGTGCGCGCCCTGGTCCGCAGTACGCTGCCCCGCCTGTCGCTGGCGTTCGCCGCCGTGTCGGCGCTGCTCGTCTGGGGCGCGCCGTACGTGGTCGAGACCCTGGCGCCGGGGATCCCGGACCCGCAGTTCGCGGTGGACTGCACCCGGCTGACCGGCACCTGTGTCCTGACCTTCGGTCTCGCCGGTTACTGCAGCGCCTTCCTGCGCGCACACCGCCGGTTCGTCGCGCCCGCGGCCATCTACGTCGCCTACAACACCGTCATCATCGCGGCGATGTTCGTCCTCGGCGCCCGCTGGGGCGTGAGGGCGGCGGCGGTCGGCGTCGCGGTGGGCGGGGCACTCATGGTCGTCACCCAACTGCCCTCTGTGTTACGCCAGTTGCACCACAAGCGGATGTCCCTCCCGACCGACGTGACGGTCCCGGCGGACCGGCACGCCATGAACCTCGCCCTCATCAGCACCGTCCTGCTCTTCGCCCTGTGCCGCCAGTCCCAGGTCCTCATCGAGCGCTTCCTGGCCTCCCCGCTCCCCGCCGGCGCCATCTCGCACCTGAACTACGCCCAGAAGGTGGTCCAGATGCCGATGGTGCTCGCCCTGATGCTGTGCACGGTCACCTTTCCGGTCGTGGCGCAGGCGCTGGCCGAGGGCGACACCGAGCGGGCCCGCGACCGCGTCGAACGCGACCTCTCGCTGGTGTCGTGCGTCGTGCTGCTCGGCGCCGCGGCCGTCGCCGCGTGTGCCCCGCATCTGGTCCACCTGCTGTTCCAGCGGGGCGCGTTCACCGCGCAGGACACCGCGGCCACCGCCGCCGTCATGCGCGTCTACGCGCTCGGGCTGCTCGGCCACGCGCTGGTGGGCGTGCTCGTCCGGTCGTACTTCTCGGCGGGGCGGCCCACCTGGTACCCGGTGGCGGCGATGGCCGCCGGGATCGTCACCACGTCATGGCTCGGCGCGGTGACGGCCGGCTCGTGGGGCGTGCTGGGGATCGCCGCAGCCAACGCCGCCGGCATCACCCTCACCGCCGTGATCCTGCTCTACGGCATGAAGACGCGCGGAGTGCCGATCCGCACGCGGCCGGTACTGACCGAGATGGGCAAGCCGCTGCGGGCCGCGGTCGTCGCCTGCGGTGTGGGCGGGTTCTGCGCGGGCCGCATCGACTCTCCCGCGCTCGGGCTCGCGGCCGGTGGCACGGCCGTGACCGTCGTCTTCCTCCTGCTCGCCCGGCCCTTGGGCGCGCACTACCTCGCACCCGCACTGCGCACCGTCTCCCGGAGGCTTCCGCATGCCCGTTTCCGCTGACCGCAGCCCTTCCACCACCCCCGCGCCGGCCACGCCCCCGCGCAGATCCGGTCCTCCCCCGTGGGTGGCGATGTACCACTCCGTGGGCGACTGCTCCCACGACCCGTACCGCGTCACCGTCTCGCCCCGCCGCCTGGACCGGCAGCTGGGCTGGCTGCGCCGCCGGGGCCTGCGCGGCGTCGGCATGCGGGAGCTGCTCGCCGCGCGCGCCCGGGGTGCGGGACAGGATCTGGTGGGGCTGACCTTCGACGACGGGTACGCAGACTTCCTCACGCACGCCCTGCCGCTGCTGCACCGCCACGGCTGCGGCGCCACCCTGTTCGTGCTGCCGGGCAGGCTGGGCGACGACAACGCCTGGGACCCGCTCGGCCCGCGCAAGCCGCTGCTGTCGGCGGAGGGCATCCGGCGGGCCGCCGCCGAGGGGATCGAGATCGGCTCGCACGGCCTCACGCACGTGGATCTGACCCGGGCCGACGACGCGCTGCTCCGCGCCGAGGTGAGCGACAGCAAAGACCTGCTCTCCGACATGACCGATGCTCCCGTCAGCGGCTTCTGCTATCCCTACGGGAAGGTCGACCGCCGCGTCGTCGACGCCGTGGAGAAAGCGGGCTACGCCTACGCCTGTGCCACCGACCCCGGCCACCTGGCGGGCCCTCTCGCCCTGCCTCGTGTCCACGTCGGCGAGCGGGACACGGCCTGGCGGCTGCACCTCAAGCGGGGACTGCACCGGCTGCGCCGCCACGCCGTCGAAGGGGTGTGAGCTCCGCGATGCCCGCGCTGAAGGCCCTGCACATCATCACCGGCCTCGGCGTCGGCGGTGCGGAACAGCAACTGCGGCTGCTGCTGCGCCACCTGCCCGTCGACTGCGACGTCGTGACGCTCACCAACCCCGGCGCGGTCGCCGAGGGCCTGTCGGCGGACGGCGTCCGTGTCGTCCACCTGGGCATGGCCGGCAACCGCGATCTGACCGCCGTGCCGCGTCTGGCCCGCCTGATCCGGTCCGGCGGCTACGACCTCGTGCACACCCACCTCTACCGGGCCTGCGTGTACGGCAGGACCGCCGCTCGCCTGGCGGGCGTCCGGGCCGTGGTGGCCACCGAACACTCCCTCGGCGCCTCGCAGATGGAGGGCCGCGCCCTGACCACCGGCGTGCGCGCGCTGTACCTGGCCAGCGAGCGGCTGGGGCACGCCACGGTCGCGGTCTCCTCCACGGTGGCCGACCGGCTCACTCGCTGGGGCGTACCCGAGCCGCGCATCGAGATCGTGCCCAACGGCATCGACGTGGCCCGCTTCCGCTTCGACCCGGTCACCCGCGAACGCACCCGCCGCCGGCTCGGGTTGCCGGAGAGCGCGTACGTCGTCGGCGGCATCGGCCGGCTGACCGCGGGCAAGCGGTTCGACGTCCTGATCGGCGCCCTCGCCCGGCTCCCCCGCGACTGCGTGCTGTTGCTGGTCGGCGACGGCCCGGAGGAGAACGTGCTGCGGCGCACCGCCCGGCGGGCCGGAGTGAGCGACCGGGTGATGTTCACGGGCGAACGGCCGTACCTGCCCGACGGCACCTGCGGTCCCGACCTGCCGTCACTGACCTCGGCGATGGACGTGCTCGTCTCGCCGAGCCCCGAGGAGGCCTTCGGCCTCGCCGTCGTGGAGGGCCTGGCGGCGGGGCTGCCGGTGCTGTACGCCTCCTGCCCGGCCGTCGAGGATCTCCCGCCGCGTCTCGCCGCCGGGGCCCGCCGGGTGCGGGGCGGCGCGGACGCGTTCGCCCGCGCCCTGACCGAGACCCGCGCCCGGACCGAGACCCGCGCCCGGGCCGAGGCCGGCCGGTCGCACCCGCCGGTCCGCCCGGCCGCGGCCGCCGCCCGCCACTACTGCATCACCCGCAGCGCCACACGGCTCATGGACGTGTACGCGGCCGCCCTCTCCTGCTCGTCCCCGTCACCCCTGGGAGTGATCCCCCGATGACCTCCACCACCTCCAAGGCCGCACCCCCGGCACCCCCGGCCCAGCGGCACCCGGCGCTCCGGCGCCTGAAGGCGCTGCCGCCGTGGTCCCTGCTCGTGGCCGGCACCCTCGCCGGAGGGCTCGCCGCAGGCACGTACGGCGCCCTCACGCCGCCCGCCTACTCGGCCACGGCGTACGTCATCGCCGTACCGACCGCCACGTCGGACCCGCAGACGGCACTCGGTTTCGCCCAGGCGTACGGCCGGGTCGCCACGCAGCCCGCGGTGCTCGGGGACGCCCAGGTGCGGGCGGGCGTGCCGGTGAGGACGCTGCGGGAGAGCGTGCGGTCGGCGACCTCACCGGACGCGCCGATGCTGGCCGTGACGGCCACATCCGCGCGCGCCGGTCTCGCCGCCGACATGGCCAACGCGGTCGCCCGCTCACTGACCCGGCACGCCAACGACGCCAAGCGCGCCACGCACGTCGAACTCCTGCCGTTCTCCCGGGCCGTCAGGCCCACCGAGCCGTCCTCGGCGTCCCCGGCGCTGACCGGCCTGGTGGGCGCGAGCGCGGGCGGCCTGCTGGGCGGTCTCGCGCTGCTGGTCCGTCCCCGGCGCGCCGCCGCCGAGGGCGTGCGCCCGGCCACCGTGCCCGGTCCGGCCCCCGCCGCCGACGCGCAGGGGCAGCTGTGAGCGCGGTGCTGGGGACCGACGTCGGCATGCTGCGGGCCGAACTGTGCACCGACGAGTGGGAGTTCGCCGCGCTGGGCCCCGCCTGGGAGCGCCTGTACCGCAGGTGTGCCGCGGCGACTCCGTTCCAGAGCCACGCCTGGCTGCACTCGTGGTGGACGTCGTACGGAAGCCCCGGCCGCCTGCGGCTGGTGCTGGTGCGCGACGGCGGCGAACTGCTGGCGGTGGCGCCGCTGATGCGGGTCGGGCGGACGCTGCCCCGGCTCGTCCCGCTGGGCGGGGCGATCACCGACTACGGAGACGTCCTGCTCGACGACGAGCACGCCGACCGGGCGGCGCCCGCGCTCGCCGAGGCGCTGTCGGCGGCCGCCCGCACCGCACTGATCGACTTCCGCGAGGTCCGTCCGGGCGGCGCGGCCGAAACCCTCTACGCGCACTGGCGGGGACCGCGCCGCCGGGTGCGCGACTCGCTCTGCCTGGAACTGCCCGCCGTGCCGGTGGAGGAGCTGGCGGCCCGGCTGCCCGGGGCGAAGGCCCGGCGGGCGCGGGCCCACCTGCGCAAACTGACCGCGCTGGGCGTGACGCGCCGGACCGCGCCCCCCGACGAGGTGGGCGCGGCACTGGGGCGGCTCCTCGCACTGCACCGGCTGCAGTGGGAGAGCCGCGGGGTGACGCCGGAGCACCTCCGGGAACGGTTCGCCGCGCACCTCGTGCGCGCGGTCGGGTCGCTGGTGCGCTCAGGAGATGCCCTGATCACCGAGTTCCTGCTGGACGGCGAGGTGGTGGCCGTCGACCTGACGCTGCTGTCGCCACGCCTGGCGGGCTGCTATCTGTACGGCGTCCATCCGCGGCTGCGGGAGCGGAAGGCGGACATCGCCGTGATGCTGCTGGACGCGGGTACCCGGCACGCCGTCGCCGGCAAGCGCGGCACGCTCAGCCTGCTGCGCGGCGACGAACCGTACAAGCGCCGCTGGCGACCCGAGCCCGTGGTCAACCAGCGGCTGCTGCTGGCCCGGCGGCGCACCACCCCGCTGCTCTGGGCGGTCGTCTGCGAGGTCGCCGCGCGCGGCCGGGCCAGGGAACTGGTGCGCGGGTGGAAGGAACGGGGCGGCGGCAGGGCCTGAGCCTTCCGCCGCCCCCGGCCGGCCGGTGGGGACACCGGGATCACCGGAAGCGCGACCACCAGTCGAAGCGGATGCAGAGCCTTCCGCCGAGCCAGTACTCGACCCAGTCGCCCAGGTTCAGCGGCGAGCAGTCCGGATGGGGCGGCGCCGTCGGCACCGGCCGGGGCGTCGGCACGGAACTGGGCAACGGCACCGGCACCGGCTCGGGCTCGGAGCGACCGGAGAGCACGGTCCGGTACACCTCGGCCGCCTTCGGGTTCTGCCGGCACTGCCACACGCCGTGCGGGCAGTAGTCGGTGATCGTGTGGTACAGCGGCTTGTGTACGTCCATCCAGGCGAGCATGCCCCGCATGTACTCCGGGTTGTCGCCGTTGCGGAACAGACCCCACTCCGGATACGAGATGGGTTTGCCGTGTTCCTTCGCGAACTCCACGTGCTTTTGCAGGCCGTACGGCTCCGTCACCTGTCCGTCGAAGGACAGCCCGTGCGGCTGGTCGTACGCGTCCATGCCGATGATGTCGACCGTGGCGTCCCCCGGATAGCAGTCGGTCCAGGGGACGGCGTCCCGCCCGCGGCTCGGTGTGAAGTCGAACCGGAACCTCTGACCCGGCACCGAGCGCATGGTGGTGACGATTCTGTTCCAGTACGTCTTCCAGGCCTCCGGGTCCGGCCCGCATCGGTGGGTGTACGTGACGCCGTTCATCTCCCAGCCGAGCACGAGGATGGTGTCCGGCACCCCCGACTCGACCAGCCGCTCGGCCAGACGGCGGTAGTGCGGGTCGAACTCCCCGGCCGCGCCCCGGCGCAGCAGGGCACGGACCTCGGCGTCGGAGAGGCCCTCCTCGTTGCGCTCCAGCATGGGCACGTTGAGGACGAACATCCGGTCGGCCCTCTCCCGGCGCCAGTTCGCCCAGGCGTCGAGGAAGCCGGGGGCGCCTTCGATGTTGCTCCAGCGGTCACCCGGCAGATAGGAGCGCCCCACGCGCGGTTGAGGACCGTTCAGCCACTGGCTGATCTCGGCCATACGGAGCACGCCGAGCGGGCTGTAGTGGAGGTAGGCGCCGAAGGCGGGCTGCGGGGCGGGCGGTACGGGCAGTGCGGGTGGGACGACGGGGGCCGTCGGCACCGGGACCGCCGGTACCGGCGTCGTCGGAACAGGCGTCTCGGTGGCCTCTTCCACCCCGGCGCCCACGGCGAGCCCGGGTACCAGTGTCAGAGCGGCCGCCACGAGAAGACCGGCCGCGACGTACACGGCCCATCTTCCGCGGCGCCGTTGCTGAGGGGCCATGGCTGCTCCTTTTCTCCGCTCACCGGCAGCAGTCGGAGCGTGCACTGCCACTCGTTCATCCGTATCCGCCCCGTTGACCAGTGATATGTATGCCCACTCTGCCGACCTGGTTCTGTGCCTTCGCACTCTCCGATCACCCGCACGAGTGAGCCGCGGCCGAGGGAGTCAAGGCGGACTACGGGAGGAGGCCGGAACGCACCAGGGTGCCGGACGCGGTACGTCCGGCACCCTGAGCGCTCTCCTACCGGCGGGACGCTGCTCGGCCTCGTCGGTACAGGACGGCGCCGCTCGTCAGCAGCAGCGCGGCGACGCCGGAAGCCGCGAGCACCTGCTGGTCACTGCCGGTCTCGGCAAGAGAGGGCGGCTCGGTCGAGGGCTCGGTGTGCGGTGGGGACGACGCAGGCGGCGTGATCGGCGGCTTCGTCTCCGCCGGCGGTGTGGTGGGCGGTGACGCCGGCGGCTTGGTCTCCGCCGGCGGCTTCGTCGTCGGCGTGTCGCCGTAGCCGCCCTCCTCCTCGCCGTAGCCACTTTCGTCATGGCCGTAACCGCCGTCACCGCCGCCGTCTCCATAGCCACTTTCGTCGCGGTGGTCGGCGTCGTCGCGGTCATGGTCGGCGTCGTCGCGGCCGTGGCCGGCGTCGTCGCGGCCGTGGCCGGCGTCGTCGCGGCCGTGGCCGGCGTCGTCGTCGCCGTATCCGCTCTCTTCGCCCGTGGTGGCCAGTGACGTCGACGATGCAGTCTTCGCCGACGACGCGGCCGAGGGCTGCGCGGCGGGGGCGGCCCCAGAGCCGCCGGCGTCGCCGTAACCGGCCTTGTCGACGTCATCGCTGCCGTGGCCGTAACCGTCGTGCTCGCGGTCGTCACCGGAGCGGGAGGCCGTGCCGCTCGTGCACGAGGCCTCGGAGGACGCGTCCACCGCGGTCTGCACGCCGACGGATTCGCCGCAGGCCGCGGAAACCTCGGAGTGCGATGCCGCGAACGCCTGGATACCGTACATGGGCAGGATGCTCGTCGCGGCGGCGGCCACGACCATCCCCCTGCTCAGTTTTCTACGCATTTTCGTCGTCTTCCTGCTTGAAGGGGAAACGCCTGCCCCCGTACCGGCGCCCACTGCGGGATGGGGGAGGACTGGCTCTCGTCAGCCCTTGCCTCTTTTCTTACGACTGTGTCCCCCCGAGACGGCTTCCCGCCTCCCGTAATTCCGCCTCCACTTGATCTTCTGGCTGGTCCAGTGATGGGATCCGGTGAAGTGCCAGTACCGACAGTCCGAGCATCGGTAGATACGGTCCGGAATCTTCCTCAGCAGTGGCTGCTTGATCAGCCAGCGCCTCGCCTCGAATTCAGTACGGAACGACGCTTTCCCTGTCTCCGGACAACGCGGCAGGATGATCACATCGGCCATCTTTCCTCCGAGGCGGCACTCAACTCACATGTCTTTCGGCACCAGCGAGAACCGATACTGCATCAGCAGGAAAGCCTCCATCAAGCAGGTGGCCCCCTTACGGACGAGTAGTCATCCAAATTCACCCGCATGGCCCTGTAGGAGAAAAGAGGGCCGGCGGATCTCTCAGCCGACCCAGTCAAGCCGCGTCCACATCACCGGACTCGCCTCCTGGACCAACCGCCGGCGATCGCCGCTCACTGACATGGACCGACCCGCGAGCAGAAATCGCCGATATTCATGACGCTGTCACCCGATACGGTGATCGGCGCATTGATCTGACCACGGAGGCGTTGAATACCAGCATGGGCCATTCCGGCACCCGTCAGACCAGTGCGACCACGAGAGGAGCAGGCCTCGCGCTGAAGGCGCGAGGCCCGGCTTTTCACAACGCTGCGGAATCAGCTGCCGTCAGGCCCGACCACCGTGCAGAAGTTGTTGCCGACCACCTGGGTGCTGTCCCCCAAAACCGTGAGCTGAACAGGCACTGAGATGAGGCTGCCGACTTCCTGTTCGCACTCCACGGCCTGCAGGTTGTCGATGGCAGCGCCAGACGGCTTATCGTCCGGCTTCCCCTTTCCGCCGTCACAGGCATGAGCGACTCCACCACTGAGAGCCATGCCGCCCACCATGACCGCTACGGCCGTGGCCTTCTGGAACTTGTTCATCACTTCTCCGATTTCTTGGCGCGCCCAGATCCATTACGGACCATGCTCGGACAGATACAGACGATAACACGCGGCTACACAATGCCACATTTTCCGATACGCCATATGGGGTAATGATCGGTCGGGGCAACCGGCACGGCCAGAACGAGAAGCGGGTCCCGCACCAAAGGTGCGAGACCCGACCTTCGCAAGGCTGCGGAATCAGTCCTCGATAGAACCGATCACCGTGCAGAAGTTGTTGCCGATCACCGTGGTGCTTTCGCCTTCGACGGCCGGAACCGCAACGGGCAGAGCGGTAATGTCACCCACCTCCTGCTTGCACTGCACGTTCTGCAGGTTGCCGATGATGACGTCACCCGCGTCCCTGGAGTCCTTGTAGAAGTCGTGGCCGCCGTCGGCGTGGGCGACCCCGCCACCGAGAGCCATGCCGCCGACCATGACCGCCACGGCCGCGGCCTTCTTCAGCTTGTCCATCACTTCTCCGATTTCTTCGCGCGCTCGGGCCAATTACGGACCGTGCTCGAACAGTTACAGACCATAACACACGCCCCCCTCGAAGCGGCATTTTCCGATACGCCATATGGGTAATGATTAATGCTCACACCCCCCTCCCGCCAAACGCGCTCACTGGGCTATGCAGAAATGGCGATCAGCCATTCGAAGTAAAGCCGCGCCGATGAGTGCGTCCGGGTCCCAACGCAAGCGGGTCTCGCACCAGAGGCGCGAGACCCGACTTTCGCAGCGCTGCGGAATCAGTCCTCGATAGAACCGATCACCGTGCAGAAGTTGTTGCCGATCACCTGGGTGCTTTCGCCGCCGACCCCAACCCCAACGGGCACAGTGGTAATGTCACCCACCTCCTGCTTGCACTGCACGCTCTGCAGGTTGCCGATGATGACGTCACCCGCGTCCTTGTGGTCGTAGCCGTCACCGGCGTGGGCGACCCCGCCACCGAGAGCCATGCCGCCGACCATGACCGCCACGGCCGCGGCCTTCTTCAGCTTGTCCATCGCTTCTCCGATTTCTTCGCGCGCTCGGGCCAATTACGGACCGTGCTCGTACAGTCACCGACGATAACACGCGAAACGCGTACCGCTGCATTTCCGGCACACCCATTGGAGTACGACTTAATGGATTTAAATGTGTTTATGGGATGTTGGCCTACCACGCTGAAGCGGTTGGCAACCCTCCGGGCAGGGGCGGGGCAGCAGGCCGCGGGGATGGACGGCAGGCCGACCGCCCGTGGGACGCCGGCGACCTGAGGGCCCGTCAGGGGGTTCGGAGCGTGGCGCTCTCACCGTCGGCCTGCAGCGTGGCGCAGGTCTGCTGAACTCTGGGCCGGTGACGATGACGCTCTGCTGGACGCCGGCCTGAACGGTCTGATGCAGGCTCACGAGTTCGGTGTCGCCCGCGGTGATACGCACACCGACGGTTCGCGTGTGGCCGCCAGCTGTCGATGAGGGCCAGCCGTCATAGGCCGCCGATCCTCCACCCCGGTACGGGTCAGCCTCACCCTCCAGCCGGGCGGCAACGTCCTTGTTCCATACGCCGGTTGCGCACTCCAGCACGGCCCGGCACCGAAGGGCCGGCGCCTGTGACTCCGAAGCACGCAGCGGATTCCCGGCTCAGGACACTAGGACACCACGTCCTTGCGGGCGAAACCGCGGAAGGCCAGGGCGAACAGCACGAGCGCGTACGTCACGGAAATCGACGTGCCCTGGATCATGTCCGTCCACTGCAACTGCGGTTGGACGGCGTCGAGCCAGGCGTACTGCCAGTGCGCGGGCAGGAAGTGGCGCCAGTCGCCGAGGGCCGTCACCTCGTCGAGGACGCTGCCGATGATGGTCAGGAACACCGCGCCGCCGACCGCACCGAGCGGGGCGTCCGTCCGGGTCGACAGCCAGAACGCGAGGGCCGCGGTGACCAGTTGGGACACCATGATGTAGACCACGACGATCAGCAGGCGCTGGGCGGCGGTGCCGGTGGGCAGGGTGCCGCCGGTGGGCAGCTGGAGCGGACCCCAGCCGTAGGCGGCCGTGCCGACGACGAGGGCGACGATCGGCAGCAGGACCAGCGCGGCCAGGCTCAGGCTGAGTCCGACGGCGAGCTTGGACCACAGCAGCCGGGCCCGGGGTACGGGCGCCGCGAGCAGGTAGCGCAGGGACGACCAGCTCGCCTCCGAGGCGACCGTGTCGCCGCAGAACAGGGCGACGGGGATGACGAGGAGGAAGCCGGCGGCGGAGAAGAGGTTGACGGCGGCGAAGTTGGCTCCGGAGGCCGTCGCCGTGTCCATGAGGTTCACGCGGTTGTTGTTGCCGCCCGGGTCGCCGCCGACCTGGAAGGCGATGAGCAGGATGATCGGCAGGGCGAACAGCACGCCGCCCATGACCATCGTGCGGCGCCGCTTCAGCTGCCGGACCAGCTCCACCCGGAACGGCAGGGTGCGGCCCGCGCGGTAGCCCTCGGCGACCTCGACGGGCTCGGCCCGGTCGGCGAGCTTGCTCATGCTTCGGCTCCGATCAGGGTGAGGAAGGCGTCCTCCAGGCGGCGGTGCGGGCCGACGGACCGCACGGGCACGTCCAGCCGTACGAGTTCGGCGACCAGGCGCTGCGGAGTGCCGTCGGCGTCGAGCTGGACCAGCAGCCCCTCGTCGACAGGCACGGCCGAGGCGACGCCCGGCAGGGCGGCGACCTTCTCGACGATCGGCTCGTCGACGGGCGTGGCCGTGCCCACCAGAAGGGTGTCGCCCGAACCGACGATGTCCTCGACCGGGCCCGCCTGGACGAGCTTCCCGTGGTCCATCACGACCAGGTGGGTGCAGGTCTGCTCGACCTCCGCGAGGAGGTGGCTGGAGACGATGACCGTCCGTCCCGCGGCGGCGTAGCGGATCATCACCTCGCGCATCTCGCGGATCTGGGGCGGGTCGAGGCCGTTGGTCGGTTCGTCGAGGATGAGCAGGTCCGGCAGGCCGAGCATGGCCTGGGCGATGGCCAGGCGCTGGCGCATGCCCTGGGAGTAGGTGCGCACCGCGCGGGCGAGGGCGTCGCCGAGGCCCGCGATCTCCAGAGCCTCCTCCAGGTGCGCGTCCTCGGCCGGGCGGCCGGTGGCGCGCCAGTACAGGTCCAGGTTCTCGCGGCCGGACAGGTGCGGCAGGAAGCCCGCGCCCTCGACGAACGCGCCGACCCGGGAGAGGACCGGGGCGCCCGGGCTGATGGCGTGGCCGAAGACGCGGATCTCGCCGCCGTCCGGCTTGATCAGGCCCATCAGCATGCGCAGGGTCGTGGTCTTGCCGGCGCCGTTCGGGCCGAGCAGGCCGAGCACCTGGCCCTTCTCCACGCGGAAGGACAGGTCCTTGACGGCGTACCGGTCGGAGGCCTTGGCGTACCGCTTGGTCAGGTCCGTGATCTGGAGGGGCACGTCGGCGAGCTCGGGGTCCGGCGGGGCGGGGGCCGCCGTGCGGCGGCGTCCCGTGATGATCAGGGCCAGGGCGATCGCGGCGCCGCCGAGGGGCATCCACCACACCCAGGCGGGCAGCGGGCCCTGCGCGTTGCTCTCGCCGAGCGCCGACGGGACCTTCAAGTCACCCTTGAGGGAGGCGGTGTACGTGGCCGGGGCCGCCGGGGACGCGTAGCCGAGGTCCGTCGAGGCGAGGACCAGGCGCAGCCGGTGACCGTCGTCGACCTCGTGGTCGATCGCCGGGAGGGTGATGGTGACGTCCTTGCCGGCCTTGGCGCCCTCGACCCTGATGGGCGTGACCAGCTGGGAGGGCAGCACCGGCTGGGTGCGGCCCGGGCCGACGTCGTAGACCTTGGCGAAGAGCACGGCGTCGTCGCTGGTGGACTTCACGTGGACCGTGGCCGTCGGGGAGCCGGTGATCTGGACGTCGTCCCGGAAGGGGGCCGACTCGAACGCGGCGAACTGGCCGGGGAAGTCGAGGGAGACGCCGATACCGAGCGTGGAGAGCTGACTGAGGCCGCCCGCGCCGCCGAGGCCGGGCAGGGCGGAGACGCCGGGCGGGCTGGCGCCGGGCGGGTTGGCGAAGCTCTGCTCGCGGCCGGCCAGGGCGATGGAGCGCTGCTTGCTCTCCAGGCCGGGGTAGCGGTCCGAGGTCACGCCGGTCAGCCGGGGTTCGCCGTCGCCGGAGCCGAGGCCGAGGGTGCGGGTGACGCGGAAGGCGGGGCCGGTGTCGACGCCCTTGTCGTCCTTCAGGTAGCGGTCGAACCAGCTCTGCACGCGGCCCTGGACGCGGCTCGTCTCCATGTCGCCGCCGTCGTGGCCGCCCGCGATCCAGTCGACGTCGACGGGGGCGCCGCCCGCGCGGATGGCCTTCGCGGCCTGGTCGGCCTGGCCGAGGGGGAAGAGGGAGTCGGACTGGCCCTGCATCAGCAGTGTCGGCACCTTGATGTTCTTGCCGACCGCGGAGGGCGAACGCTCGTCGAGCATCTTGCGCGCCTCGGCGTCCGGCTTGCCCGACTCGGCGACCCGCTCGTACATCCGGCACAGCGCGGGCTCGAACCGCTCGCAGCCGCCGCCGGAGTTGACGAAGATGCCGGCCCACAGCTTCTTGAACACGCCGTTCGGGAACAGCGCGTCGGCGAGGTTCCAGTACGTGATGGCCGGGGCGATGGCGTCCACCCGGGCGTCGTGTCCCGCCGTGAGCAGGGCGATCGCGCCGCCGTAGGAGGCGCCGGCCATGCCCACGCGCGGGTCGCCGGGCTTGTCGAGTTCGACCTGGGGCTGCTTGGCGAGCCAGTCGATGAGCTTGGAGGCGTCGGCGACCTCGCCCTCGGGGTCGTTCAGCCCGATCTTCCCGTTGGACTTGCCGAAGCCGCGCGCCGACCAGGTCAGGACCGCGTAGCCGTCCCTGGCGAGATCCTCGGCCTGCTGCCGCACGTCGTTTTTGCTGCCGCCGAAGCCGTGGCCGAGCAGCACGGCGGGGCGGCGGCCGGCTCCGCCGGAGGTGAAGTACGAGGTGTCGATCCGCACCCCGTTCCCCGTGTCCAGGACCCGGTCGGCGCGGTCGACCGGGGGCACCTCTTCGGACGCGACGGCCGTCCACGTCCCCGCGCCTGCGAGTACGACGACGGCGGCCCCGGCGGCGAGGAGCCTCCGGGGCCTCCGAAGCAGCCCGTTCAGTCCGGGCAGTCGAAGATCCATGCGTCAACGGTACGGGGTCAACCTGTCGATGAGTTGTCGACCGGAGACCGAAGTGCAAGGCCTTCCCGGGGTGTACACGGAGTTTTGGCGTACTGCGGGTGGTGTACGGCTTCGAACTCGGGTGGTGTGGTGATCGGCCGGGTGCGGGCTTCGATGTGGTTGCTCGCGCAGTTCCCCGCGCCCCTGAGGACCTCAGTGGTTGCGCGGGAAGCCCAGGTCCACGCCCGTCGGGGCGTCGGCCGGGTCCGGCCAGCGGGTGGTGACGACCTTGCCGCGGGTGTAGAAGTGCGTGCCGTCGTTGCCGTAGATGTGGTGGTCGCCGAAGAGCGAGTCCTTCCAGCCGCCGAAGGAGTGGTAGCCCACGGGGACCGGGATGGGCACGTTCACGCCGACCATGCCGGCCTCGACCTCCAGCTGGAAGCGGCGGGCCGCGCCGCCGTCGCGGGTGAAGATCGCGGTGCCGTTGCCGAACGGCGAGGCGTTGACGATGTCCAGGGCCTCCTCGTAGGTCTCCGTGCGCAGCACGCACAGGACCGGGCCGAAGATCTCGTCCTGGTAGGCCTTCGCCGACGTGGGCACCTTGTCGAGCAGCGAGATGCCGATCCAGTGGCCGTTCTCGAAACCGTCGACGGTGTAGCCGGTGCCGTCCAGGACCACCTCGGCGCCCTCGGCCGCCGCGCCCTCGACGTAGGAGGCCACCTTGTCGCGGTGGACCTTGGTGATCAGCGGGCCCATCTCCGACGCGGGGTCGTTCCCGGGGCCGATCTTGATCTTCTCGGCGCGCTCGCGGATCTTCTCCACCAGTTCGTCGCCGATCGCGCCGACCGCGACGACCGCCGAGATGGCCATGCAGCGCTCGCCCGCGGAGCCGTAGGCGGCGGACACGGCGGCGTCGGCCGCGGCGTCGAGGTCCGCGTCCGGGAGGACCAGCATGTGGTTCTTGGCACCGCCGAGCGCCTGGACGCGCTTGCCGCCCGCGGAGGCGGTGGTGTGGATGTAGCGGGCGATCGGGGTCGAGCCGACGAAGGAGACCGCCTTGACGTCGGGGTGCTCCAGCAGGCGGTCGACGGCCACCTTGTCGCCGTGGACGACGTTGAAGACACCGTCCGGCAGGCCGGCCTCGTGGAGCAGCTCGGCGAGCCTGACCGACGCCGACGGGTCCTTCTCGGACGGCTTCAGCACGAACGTGTTGCCGCACGCGATGGCGAGGGGGAACATCCACATCGGCACCATCGCCGGGAAGTTGAACGGCGTGATGCCCGCGACGACACCGAGCGGCTGGCGGATCGAGGACACGTCCACGCGGCTCGCGACCTGTGTGGACAGCTCGCCCTTCAGCTGGACGCTGATCCCGCAGGCCAGGTCGACGATCTCCAGGCCGCGCGCCACCTCGCCGAGCGCGTCACTGTGCACCTTGCCGTGCTCGGCGGTGATCAGCTCGGCGATCTCGTCGCGGTGCGCGTCGAGCAGCGCCCGGAACCTGAAGAGGATCGAGGTCCGCTGGGCCAGCGAGGACTGGCCCCAGGTGGCGAAGGCCTCCTTGGCGGCGGCGACCGCCGCGTCCACCTCGTCGACCGAGGCGAACGCGACCTTCGTCGTCACCTCGCCGGTCGCCGGATCGGTCACCGGCCCGTGCGTGCCCGAGGCGCCTTCGACGGTCTTGCCGCCGATCCAGTGGTTGACGATCTTCGTCATGGCCGGGAACTCCTTCACAGATGGCGGCGTCGGGTGGAGACGTGCCGTTCGTACAGCTCACGTGCCTTGACCGCGGACGGCCGTGTCGCGGTCTCGGCCACGGGTACATCCCACCAGGCCTGCGCGGGAGGCGCGCCCGACACTGTGTCGGCCGTTTGGGTCTCCACGTAGACACATGTGGGAGTGTCGGCGGCCCGGGCCTCGGCGAGGGCCTCCCGCAGGTCCCGTACGGACTTCGCGCGCAGCACGCGCATGCCGAGGCTGGCCGCGTTGGCGGCGAGGTCCACCGGCAGCGGCGGCCCCGTGTACGTGCCGTCCTCGGACGGGAAGCGGTAGGCGGTGCCGAACCGCTCGCCGCCGACCGACTCGGACAGGCCGCCGATGGACGCGTAGCCGTGGTTCTGGATGATCAGCACCTTGATCGCGACGCCCTCCTGCACGGCCGTCACGATCTCCGTCGGCATCATCAGGTACGTGCCGTCACCGACCAGCGCCCACACGGGCCGGTCGGGGGCGGCCATCTTCACGCCGATGGCGGCCGGGATCTCGTAGCCCATGCAGGAGTAGCCGTACTCCAGGTGGTACTGGTCGCGGGACCGGGTCCGCCAGAGCTTGTGCAGGTCGCCGGGGAGGGAACCGGCCGCGTTGATCAGGATGTCCGACTCGTCGACCAGGGCGTCCAGGACGCCGAGGACCTGCGGCTGCGTCGGGCGGGTGTCCGGCTCGTCCACCTCGTAGCAGGCGTCGACGCGCTGCTCCCAGCGCTCCTTGTCCTCGGTGTACTCGGTGGCGTACGACGGCGCGACCCGGTGGCCGTGCATCTCCAGCCGTTCGGTCAGCTCCTCCAGGCCGGTGCGGGCGTCCGCGACCAGGGGCCGGCCGGCGAGCTTGTGGCCGTCGAAGGGGGCGATGTTGAGGTTGAGGAACCGCACGTCCGGGTTGCCGAACAGGGTGCCGGAGGCGGTGGTGAAGTCGGTGTAGCGAGTGCCGACGCCGATCACCAGGTCGGCGGTGCGGGCGAGTTCGTCCGCGGTGGCCGTGCCGGTGTGGCCGATGCCGCCGACGTCCTGGGGGTGGTCGTGGCGCAGGGAGCCCTTGCCGGCCTGGGTGGAGGCGACCGGGATGCCGGTGGTGTCGGCGAACTCGGCGAGGGCCTCCTCGGCGCGGCTGTGGTGGACGCCGCCGCCGGCGACGACCAGGGGCCTCTTCGCCGCGCGGATGATCCGTACCGCCTCGGCGAGTTCCGCCGGGTCGGCGCCGGGACGCCGTACGGTCCAGACGCGCTCGGCGAAGAACTCCTCGGGCCAGTCGTACGCCTCGGCCTGCACGTCCTGGGGCAGGGCGAGGGTGACGGCGCCGGTCTCGACGGGGTCGGTGAGCACGCGCATCGCGTTCAGCGCCGAGGGGATCAGGGCCTCCGGCCGCGTGATCCGGTCGAAGTACCTCGACACCGGGCGCAGACAGTCGTTGACCGACACATCGCCCGCGTACGGCACTTCGAGCTGCTGGAGGACCGGGTCGGCGGGGCGGGTGGCGAAGGTGTCGCCGGGCAGGAGCAGCACCGGCAGGTGGTTGATGGTCGCCAGGGCGGCGCCGGTGACGAGGTTGGTGGCACCCGGGCCGATGGACGTCGTGACCGCGTGCGTGGACAGGCGGCCCGACTGGCGGGCGTAGCCGACCGCGGCGTGCACCATGGCCTGTTCGTTGCGGCCCTGGTGGTACGGCATCGCCTCGGTGTGCTCCAGGAGGGCCTGGCCGATGCCGGCGACGTTGCCGTGGCCGAAGATGCCCCAGGTGGCGCCGATGAGCCGCTGCCGTACGCCGTCGCGTTCGGTGTACTGGGCGGCGAGGAAACGGACCAGCGCTTGCGCGACGGTCAGCCGGGTCGTCATCGGTATCCCTCCCTATGGATGGTGACGGGTAGGCAGCGGCCGCCGCGGGCGTTCACTACCGCGGGTGAACATGCAGTTTCTCTCGGTAATATCATCGTGTGGTCGGTTACAGCGGGGTGCCTGCCATCGCCGAGGTGTGACTTTGCACGACCAGAGGATCGTGCCGAGAGAGCTACCCGTCGGGGCGTTCGCAGCCGAGGACCGCAGGAGGACGGACGAGCCCCACCGAGGACTTCGCGCAGCCCGCAGGGCATAGGACGCGGATCGCCGAAGCGGAACAGCGCGTCCTCTGACTCCGAAGACCGTTCGCGGGGCAGGCCGGGACATCCCGGAACACGGCGTAGGAGCAGTACCGGCCGACGCCAGGAACGGTGGAAGCAGATCCGCCACTCTGCACAGCAGTACACAACGAGGCGGCGTACACCTCGCGTCGGGGACCTCCGGCGCGGGGCCGTAGCGGGCGGGGAGTTGTCGCTCGCACTTCGCTCCTGCCAAAGCAAAGCGGCCTCCCGCGCCGGAGGCGATCTGGGCCCGGGCGTCACGGGGCGCGTACGCGAAGTCGGTGACCGACGCGAACACGCTTCCTCTGCCCGAGAGATGGAACTCCTCGTCTTCGACGCGCACGGTGCACGCGCCCTGCAGGGGCAGCACGATCCACTCGCTGTCCCCGGTGGTGAAGGTATGCGTGCCGCCGGGCGCCAGCTCCACGATCCGCAGACTGCTGTACGTCCAGCCGGCCCGCTTGGGGTCGATGTCCAGGACGTAGTTCACGTCGGCGGTGGTGCCCTTGGGGACGTACAGCTCACTGGTCATGGAACGGCCCTCACAGCAGTCCTACGGCGGTGTCCACGGCGGCGGCCACGTCGCCGTCCGCCGGGTACAGCAGCGAACGGCCGACCACCAGCCCGCGCACGGTGGGCAGTTGGAGGGCGCCGCGCCACTTCTCGTACGCCCCGGCTTGCTCCTCGGCGGAGCCCCCCACCTCGCCGCCCAGCAGCACGGCGGGCAGCGTGGAGGTGGCCATGACCTCGGCCATGTCGTCGGGGTTGTCGGTGACCGGCACCTTCAGCCAGGTGTAGGCCGAACTGCCGCCCAGGCCCGAGGCGATGGCGATCGACTTGGTGACGGCCTCGGCGGACAGGTCGTTGCGCAGCCGGCCCGTCTCGTCGCGGCGGGAGATGAACGGCTCGACGAAGACGGGGAGCCGTCGGGCGGCCATGTCGTCGATGGCGCGGGCGGTGGACTCCAGGGTGGTCAGGGAGCCCGGGTCGTCGTAGTCGATGCGCAGGAGCAGCTTGCCCGCGTCGAAGCCGAGGCGCTCGATGTCCTCGGGGCGGTGGCCGGTGAAGCGGTCGTCGAGTTCGAAGCTGGCGCCCTGGAGGCCACCGCGGTTCATCGAGCCCAGGACGACCTTGCCGTCGAGGGCGCCGAGCAGGAGCAGGTCGTCGAGGATGTCGGCGGTGGCGAGGACGCCGTCCACGCCCGGGCGGGACAGGGCCAGGCAGAGGCGTTCGAGGAGGTCGGCGCGGTTGGCCATGGCCATGCTGCGGCCGCCGACGCCGAGGGCGCCGCGGGCCGGGTGGTCGGCGGCGACGATCATCAGCCGGCCGTGGTCGTTCAGCAGGGGCCGGCGGGGGCGGCGGGCGGCGGCCTCGGCGATCGCCTCCGGGCGGCGGCTGCGGAGGCGGACGAGTTCGCAGACGTCGACGGTCACTTGACGGCCCCCGCGGTGACGGCCGCCTCGATCTCGTCCGGAGTCGGCATCGCGGACGAGCATTCCAGGCGGGAGGCGACGATGGCGCCGGCGGCGTTGGCGTGCCGCATGGTCTTCTCCAGGTCCCAGCCGGCCAGGAGGCCGTGGACGAGACAGCCGCCGAAGGCATCGCCGGCGCCGAGGCCATTGAGGACGGTCACGGGCAGCGGCGGGACCTCGGCGGTGACGCCTTCACGGCTGACGGCGAGGACTCCCTTGGGCCCCTGCTTGACGACGGCCAGTTCGACACCGGCGTCCAGGAGGGCCCGGGCGGCGGCGTGCGGCTCGCGCACGCCGGTGGCGACCTCCACCTCGTCGAGGTTGCCGACGGCGACGGTGGTGTGGCGTAGGGCCTCTTCGTAGAAGGGCCGGGCCGCGTCCGGGTTCGTCCAGAACATCGGGCGCCAGTCGAGGTCGAAGACCGTCGTGCCGGACTTGGCACGGTGGGCGAGGGCCGCGAGGGTCGCCGTACGGCTGGGCTCCTCGCTCAGGCCCGTGCCCGTGACCCAGAAGACGCGGGCGTCGCGGATGGCGTCGAGGTCGAGTTCGTGGGCGTCGATCTCCAGGTCGGGGGCTTTGGGCTGCCGGTAGAAGTACAGCGGGAAGTCGTCCGGCGGGAAGACCTCGCAGAAGGTGACCGGGGTGGGCAGGCCGGGGACCGGGGTGACCCAGCGGTCGTCCACGCCGAAGCCCCGCAGGGCCTCGTGCAGGTAGGTGCCGAAGGGGTCGTCGCCGGTGCGGGTGATCACCGCCGTGCGCCGTCCCAGGCGGGCCGCGGCGACCGCGACGTTCGTGGCGGAGCCGCCGAGGAACTTGCCGAAGGACGTGACCTGCGGCAGCGGGACACCCGTCTGGAGCGGATACAGATCCACTCCGATGCGCCCCATGGTGATCAGGTCGTACGCCATCGGCTTCCCCTCGGTGTCGGCTCTCCCCGGCTTTGTAGTCCCCTTCCCGAAGCCCTGTCAATGTTTTGTCCGGACATTCGGACCAGATCATGACAGCGCTTTCACCGTGACCTCGTCCGTGCCCTGCTCTTCCGTCTCTTCCGTAGTCTTCGGCCCTACGCCGAGGCCCGCCTCTCCAGGCGGCTGCCGCGGGGCAGGGTGACGGACATGATGTCGCCGGGCGCGTCCAGCGCGATGCGGTGCCAGCGGCCGCGCGGCACGATGACCGCGGTACCCGGCGTCAGGCTCGTGCCCTCCTCCGGCTCGCCCGGCCGCTCGGGGTGCAGGAAGAGGCGTATCCCGCCGGTGAGGCAGGAGACGACCTCGTCCGCCTCGGTGTGGATCTCCCAGTGGTCGCCGTGGACGTCCTCGTCGGTCTCCACGTGGAAGGTCATCACCTGCCAGCGGTCCTGCTCGGGGTCGAACGCGGGTTCCTCGGCGCGCACCTCGCCGCCTGCCGGTGGTGTCGCACGCCGACCTGGGAGCCCTGGCACTGCTCGCCGAGGTGCCCTCCGACGCCGTACGGGGCAACGCCGACGTGACCGCGGTCGCCCGGCTCACCGACGCCCCGGAGGACCTCCGGACGCTGGAGGCCTACTGCGCCACGGGCTCGCTGCGCCGGGCCGCCGATCTGCTCCACCTGCATCACAGCAGCGTGGCGCGGCGCCTGGAGCTGATCGGCAAGATCCTGGGCTTCGAACGCACGGAGCCCGCCGGTCTGTTGCGGGCCGGTCTCGCTCTTACGGCTTGGCGACTCCTGGACGGCTGAAGACCGGGCTCGGGCGCCGCGTCAAGACGCCCCGCCGACGTTCCGGCGCGCGCCTTTGCCCCGGCTGTGTCACAAACGCCCCCTTCCTGTCACGGGTGTCCCGTGTCCGCGGCCTTTCCGTCACAGCCGGCCCTCAGGCCCTGTCCGGTGACACCGAGGGTCGTTGACCGGAGACAGGCATGTTGATCGCCAGCGCAGCGCCCGGCTCCCCCGGACGGCCGTCCCCGGTCGCCGCCGTGGTACGCGCGGGGAGGTGCACGTCATGACCGACCGAAGACTCTGGTCCTACAAGGAGATCGCGGCACACATCAAGGTGCAGCCGGACACCGTGCGGTCCTATCGCAAGCACGGCCTGCTGCCCCCGCCCGACCACGTCGAGAGCGGCAAGCCCTACTGGTACGCCGACACGGTCCGGGCCTGGGTCGCCGCCCGGCCCGGCAACCGCGCCCGAAGAGCCGACTGACCTTCCGCTAGGGGGAGGGTCGGCGCCACGGCTCGATGACCGTCGCGCCCGCCGGTGGCGCCGTCCCCATCGCCGCCAGCGCGGGCGGGGCCTCGTCCAGCGGGATCGTGGACGTCACCAGCAGGTCGGGGCGCAGGACGCCGCCGCGGACCAGCTCCAGCATCGGCGGGTAGCTGTGCGCGGCCATGCCGTGACTGCCGAGGAGTTCGAGCTCCAGGGCGATCGCGCGGGCCATCGGCACGGGTGTGGTGCCGTCCGGCGAGGGCAGCAGGCCGACCTGGACGTGCCGGCCGCGGCGGCGCAGGCCGTTCACGGAGGCGGCGCAGGTGGCGGGGGACCGAGGGCGTCGAGGGAGAGATGGGCGCCACCGCCGGTGAGGTCGCGGACCGCCGCCGTGGGGTCCGGCACGGCCGACGCGTCCAGGCACCGCACCGCCCCGAACGTCCGCGCCAGGTCCAGCGCCCGGGCCGACACGTCGACGGCCACGACCCGCGCGCCCGACGCCGCCGCGATCATCACCGCCGAGAGACCGACCCCGCCACAGCCGTGCACCGCCACCCCTTCCCCAAGCTCTCAACTTCGTTCGAGCAGGGGAGACCCCATTCCCGCCGCGATCCGGCCCTGCCGCACCACCGCCCGGTACGCCGTGGCGAAGCGGCAGCCGAGGGAGGCCGCCGTCGCGAACGACAGTTCCCCGGGGAGCGCCACGAGGTTGACGTCGGCGTGGTCCAGGGCCACGTACTGGGCGAAGGAGCCCCAGTGCGAGAAGCCGGGCTGGGTCTGCCGCTCGCACACCTGGTGGTCGCCCGCCGCACAGGACGGGCAGGTGCCGCAGGCGCAGATGAACGGCACGGTGACCCGGTCACCGGGCCGCCGGCGGGTCACCCGGTCGCCCACCGCCTCGACGACTCCGGCGCGTTCATGTCCCGGCACGTGCGGCAGCGCGATGTCCGGATCGTGGCCCTGCCAGCCGTGCCAGTCGCTGCGGCACAGCCCCGTGGCCTCGACCCGTACGACGACCCCGTGCTCCGCGGGCTCCGGATCGGCGACGTCCCGCACCTCGGCCGGCTCCCCGTACCGCTCGAACACCACGGCCCGCATGGTCCACCCGACTTCCGTCCGGGCCCGGGCCGTGAGGCACCCTCAGGGCCCGGGCAGTCAGCACCTCGGAGAAACGCTAGCCCGTGCCGTACCGGCGTCGTGAAGTCCATACCCCCTAGGGGTACAGTGGGGTAGCGGGCCCCATGGGACCCCAGAGCCCCACATGCCTCGACGAGGAGTAATGACATGACCGCCCAGACCGACACCACCGGCCAGGTCACCACCGTCTACAAGGTGAGCGGCATGAGCTGCGGACACTGCGAGGGCGCCGTCTCCGGCGAGATCTCCCAGATCCCCGGCGTCAGTTCGGTGACGGCCGTCGCCTCGACCGGCGAGGTCACCGTCGTCTCCGCGACCCCGCTCGACGACGAGGCCGTACGCGCCGCCGTCGACGAGGCCGGTTTCGAGCTGGCCGGGAAGGCCTGAGCCCCCACCACCGGATCGACGTGCCTGAGACGCACCGGTCCTGGCACTCGTACCGACGTACGGGCCGTACGCCGCCGCCCCGGCCCGTACGGCCCGTTCCGCTTCCCGGGCGCCCCGCATCACCTGGAGTACGGACATGACCAGCACCACCGCCAAGGCGCCGACGGACCGCGAGCCGGCGCTCGCCGAGGTCGAGCTGCTCATCGGCGGGATGACCTGCGCCTCGTGCGCGGCCCGCGTGGAGAAGAAGCTCAACCGCATGGACGGCGTCACCGCCACGGTGAACTACGCGACGGAGAAGGCCCGGGTCAGCTACCCCGCGGATATCGAGGTCGCCGACCTGATCGCGACCGTGGTGAAGACCGGGTACACCGCCGAGGAGCCCGCACCCCCGCGGGAGGAGACGCCCGCCGCCGAGGAGGAGGACCCCGAGCTGTCGGCCCTGCGCCGGCGTCTCGTCGTCTCCGCCGCCCTCGCCGTGCCCGTCGTCCTGCTCGCGATGGTCCCGGCGCTCCAGTTCGACAACTGGCAGTGGCTCTCGCTCACCCTCGCCGCCCCGGTCGTCGTCTGGGGCGGGCTGCCGTTCCACCGGGCGGCCTGGACGAACGCCCGGCACGGCGTCGCCACCATGGACACGCTGGTCTCCCTCGGCACGCTGGCCGCGTTCGGCTGGTCCCTGTGGGCCCTGTTCCTCGGCGACGCGGGCATGCCGGGCATGCGGCACCCCTTCGAGTTCACGGTCTCGCGCGGCGACGGCGCCTCCTCGGTCTACCTGGAGGTCGCCTCCGGCGTCACCGCCTTCATCCTGCTGGGCCGCTACCTGGAGGCCCGCTCCAAGCGCCGCGCCGGGGCCGCCCTGCGCGCGCTCATGGAACTCGGCGCCAAGGACGTGGCCGTGCTGCGGAACGGGCGCGAGGTGCGGATCCCGGCGCGGCGGCTGGCCGTCGGCGACCGGTTCGTCGTACGGCCCGGCGAGAAGATCGCCACCGACGGCACGGTCGTCGAGGGCGTCTCCGCGGTGGACGCCTCGATGCTGACCGGCGAATCGGTGCCGGTGGACGTGACGGCCGGGGACGCGGTCACCGGCGCGACGGTCAACGCGGGCGGGCGGCTCGTCGTCGAGGCCACCCGGATCGGCGCCGACACCCGGCTCGCGCGGATGGCGAAGCTGGTGGAGGACGCGCAGAACGGCAAGGCCGAGGTGCAGCGGCTCGCCGACCGGATCTCCGGGATCTTCGTACCGGTGGTCCTGCTGATCGCCGCCGCCACGGCCGGGGCGTGGCTCGGGCTGACCGGCGACGGCGTCGCCGCGTTCACCGCCGCCGTCGCGGTCCTGATCATCGCCTGCCCGTGCGCCCTGGGCCTGGCCACTCCGACCGCGCTGATGGTCGGCACGGGCCGCGGCGCCCAGCTCGGCATCCTCATCAAGGGCCCGGAGGTCCTGGAGTCCACGCGCCGGATCGACACCGTCGTCCTGGACAAGACCGGCACGGTCACCACGGGCCGGATGACCCTCCAGGAGGTCCACGTCGCCGAGGGCGCCGACGAGAAGGAGGTGCTGCGCCTGGCGGGCGCCGTCGAGCACGCCTCCGAGCACCCCGTGGCCCGTGCGATCGCGCTGGGCGCCGAGGAGAGGGCCGGACGGCTCCCGGACGTCGAGAACTTCGAGAACGCCCCCGGGCGGGGCGTACGAGGGCGCGTGGAGGGCCGTGAGGTCGCCGTGGGGCGGCTCTACGACGACGTACCGCCGGAGCTGGCCCGCGCGCGGGCCGAGGCCGAGCGGGCCGGGCGTACGGCCGTCCTGGCCGGCTGGGACGGGACGGCGCGGGCCGTGCTGGCCGTGGCGGACGCGGTCAAGGAGACCAGCGCCGAGGCGGTGCGGGAGCTGCGCGCGCTGGGGCTCACGCCGGTGCTGCTGACCGGGGACAACCGGGCGGTGGCCGAAACGGTGGCCGAGGCCGTAGGGATCGACCAGGTCATCGCGGAGGTGCTGCCCGAGGACAAGGTCGACGCCGTACGGCGGCTGCAGGCCGAGGGGCGGGTCGTCGCCATGGTGGGTGACGGCGTCAACGACGCGGCCGCGCTCGCCACCGCCGATCTGGGCCTGGCCATGGGCACCGGTACGGACGCGGCGATCGAGGCGGGCGATCTGACGCTGGTCCGCGGCGATCTGCGGGTGGCCGCGGACGCGATCCGGCTGTCCCGCCGGACGCTGGCCACGATCAAGGGCAACCTCGTCTGGGCCTTCGGCTACAACGTGGCCGCGCTGCCGCTGGCCGCCGCGGGACTGCTCAACCCGATGATCGCCGGGGCCGCGATGGCCTTCTCGTCCGTTTTCGTCGTCACGAACAGCCTCCGACTGCGGACATTCCGGTGAAGTCCCCTGAATTCGCCCTACGTTCATGGCGAACGTGATTTGAGCCCCTCTGGAGTCCCGGGCCCGACTCACATAAGCTCTTCACAAGGCTCGCGCATCATTCTTACGCTTGAGCCCCGAGCGGCATATCCGGGCTCTTGCGTACCTTACGGACATACGCAAGAGACGCAGATCACAGTGATGTGAACGTAACCATCGAAGGGGTTCGAAGGTCTAAGTTGACGATGTCAGGGAGCGTCTTGGGGGGCGTCACCTGGCATCTGGAGATGTCTTGGGGGATTTCTCCAGATGGGGGTACCTCCCTGCTCGAACGGAGTTGAGAGCTTGGGGGAGCGTTGCCGGGGCACGTACACCGGGAAGCTTTGAGCGGCCCTCCCGGTCGTACGCTGTCCCGGCAGACCGCACACAGCAGTACGGCGAGTTTTGCTCGTTGTGCTCAACAGCGATTCAGGCGCTGTCCTCACAGACGCCCGGCCGGATCCCGTGGGGGGAATCCGTACCGGGACTGGGAAGGCGCCCTGGTCGTCGGCCCGTGGGGGGACCGGCGCTCCGGGGCGCCTTCTTTTTTGCCTCTCGGCTTCTCTGCCTCTCGGTGCCTTCTCGTCACGCGCGCCTACGCAAAAGCCCCCGCACCCGCACAGCAGCGGATACGGGGGCCGAGCGGTACTGCGCCTCAGCGCTCCACGACGGAGGCTCAGCGCTCCTCGACGGGCACGAAGTCGCGCTCGACGACGCCCGTGTAGATCTGGCGCGGGCGGCCGATGCGGGAGCCCGGCTCCTTGATCATCTCGTGCCACTGGGCGATCCAGCCCGGAAGGCGGCCGAGGGCGAACAGGACCGTGAACATCTCGGTCGGGAAGCCCATGGCTCGGTAGATCAGGCCGGTGTAGAAGTCGACGTTCGGGTAGAGGCTGCGCGAGACGAAGTAGTCGTCGGAGAGCGCGTGCTCCTCCAGCTTCAGCGCGATGTCCAGCAGCTCGTCGGACTTGCCGAGGGCGGACAGCACGTCGTGCGCGGCGGCCTTGATGATCTTGGCGCGCGGGTCGAAGTTCTTGTAGACCCGGTGGCCGAAGCCCATCAGGCGGACGCCGTCCTCCTTGTTCTTCACCTTGCGGATGAAGTTGTCGACGTCGCCGCCGGCGTCGCGGATGCCCTCCAGCATCTCCAGCACGGACTGGTTGGCGCCGCCGTGCAGCGGGCCCCACAGGGCGTTGATGCCGGCGGAGATCGAGGCGAACATGTTCGCCTGCGAGGAGCCGACCAGGCGGACCGTGGAGGTCGAGCAGTTCTGCTCGTGGTCCGCGTGCAGGATCAGCAGCTTGTCCAGCGCGGAGACCACGGTCGGGTCGAGCTCGTACTCCTGCGCGGGGACCGAGAAGGTCATGCGGAGGAAGTTCTCGACGTAGCCGAGGTCGTTGCGCGGGTAGACGAACGGGTGGCCGATCGACTTCTTGTACGCGTACGCCGCGATCGTCGGGAGCTTGGCGAGCAGACGGATCGTGGAGAGGTTGCGCTGGCGCTCGTCGAACGGGTTGTGGCTGTCCTGGTAGAACGTGGACAGCGCCGAGACGACCGAGGACAGCATGGCCATCGGGTGGGCGTCACGCGGGAAGCCCTTGTAGAAGTTCTTGACGTCCTCGTGCAGCAGGGTGTGCTGCGTGATGTCGTTCTTGAACGTCGAGAGCTCGTCGACGGTCGGCAGCTCGCCGTTGATCAGCAGGTAGGCGACGTCCAGGAACGTGGAGCGCTCGGCCAACTGCTCGATCGGGTAGCCGCGGTACCGCAGGATGCCCGCTTCGCCGTCCAGGTAGGTGACGGCGGATTTGTAGGCGGCGGTATTGCCGTAACCGCTGTCCAGCGTCACCAGACCGGTCTGGGCGCGGAGCTTGCCGATGTCGAAGCCCTTGTCACCGACGGTGCTGTCGATCACCGGGTAGGTGTACTCGCCGTCGCCGTACCGCAGTACTACAGAGTTGTCGCTCACGTCATCCCTCACCGACGTTGTGCCTCTTCTTCGAGGTGCCCTGACTGTCTCTACCATCCCCCACTCGGCTCAGGAGAGTGCACTCGGGGTCGACCATCGGGCCTATTGACGGCACTGAGTGCCGTCAACTTGCTCATCCTGCCCCCTGGGTTCCCCTTCTGGAAGTGCCTTGTGACCTTCACGACTCATTTGATCGATCATTTTTCGTTGAACCGAGCCGGAAGTCGAGTGCCGTGCACCTCCGGCCCGCCGACACCGTGCGCACCGCCTGGCCGATCGCCTTGCGCGAACCGACGAGGACGACCAGCTGTTTGGCCCGGGTGACCGCCGTGTAGAGCAGGTTGCGCTGGAGCATCATCCAGGCGCCCGTGGTGACCGGGATGACGACCGCCGGGTACTCGCTGCCCTGGGAGCGGTGGATGGTCACGGCGTAGGCGTGAGCCAGCTCGTCGAGCTCGTCGAACTCGTACGGAACCTCCTCGTCCTCGTCCGTCAGCACCGTCAGACGCTGGTCGACCGGGTCGAGCGAGGTGACCACGCCGACGGTGCCGTTGAAGACACCGTTCTTGCCCTTCTCGTAATTGTTGCGAATCTGGGTGACCTTGTCGCCGACACGGAACACCCGTCCGCCGAATCTCTTCTCGGGCAGCTCGGGGCGGCCCGGGGTGACGGCCTGCTGGAGCAGGCCGTTGAGGGCGCCCGCGCCCGCCGGGCCCCGGTGCATGGGGGCGAGGACCTGCACGTCCCGGCGCGGGTCGAGCCCGAACTTGGCCGGGATCCGGCGGGCCGCCACATCGACCGTGAGCCGGCCGGCGGCCTCCGTGTCGTCCTCGACGAAGAGGAAGAAGTCCTTCATGCCGTCGGTGAGGGGGTGTTGGCCGGCGTTGATCCGGTGCGCGTTCGTCACCACGCCCGACTGCTGGGCCTGGCGGAAGACCCGGGTGAGGCGGACGGCGGGGATCGGGCCCCCGTCGGCCAGGAGGTCGCGCAGCACCTCCCCCGCGCCGACGCTGGGCAGCTGGTCCACATCCCCGACGAACAGGAGATGGGCTCCCGGCGGCACGGCCTTGACGAGCTTGTTGGCGAGGAGCAGGTCCAGCATGGACGCCTCGTCGACCACCACCAGGTCGGCGTCCAGCGGGCGGTCCCGGTCGTAGGCCGCGTCACCGCCGGGTTTCAGCTCCAGCAGGCGGTGGACCGTGGAGGCCTCGGCGCCGGTGAGCTCGGACAGGCGCTTGGCGGCCCGGCCGGTCGGGGCGGCGAGCACGACCTTGGCCTTCTTGGCGCGGGCCAGCTCCACGATGGAGCGGACCGTGAAGGACTTGCCGCAACCGGGGCCGCCGGTGAGGACGGCTACCTTCTCGGTCAGCGCGAGCCTGACGGCGGCCTCCTGCTCGGGGGCGAGGGCGACGCCGGTGCGTGTCTTCAGCCAGCCGAGGGCCTTGTCCCAGGTCACCGCCCGGAAGCCCGGCATCCGGTCCTCCTCGGTGCGCAGGAGGCGCAGCAGCTGGGCGGAGAGGGAGAGTTCGGCCCGGTGGAAGGGCACGAGGTAGATCGCGGTGACGGGCTCGCCGCCGTCGGGGCCCGGGACCTTCTCCCGTACGACGCCGGGGTCCTCGCCGTCCTCCGGAGGCTCGGCCAGCTCGGCGAGGCACTCGATGACCAGGCCCGTGTCGACCTGGAGGAGCTTGACCGCGTCCTTGATCAGCTGTTCCTCCGGGAGGAAGCAGTGGCCCTGGTCGGTGGACTGCGACAGCGCGTACTGCAGGCCCGCCTTGACGCGCTCCGGACTGTCGTGCGGGATGCCGACGGACTGGGCGATCTTGTCGGCGGTGAGGAAGCCGATGCCCCAGACGTCGGCGGCGAGACGGTAGGGCTGGTTCTTCACCACGGAGATGGACGCGTCGCCGTACTTCTTGTAGATCCGCACGGCGATGGACGTGGACACCTCGACGGTCTGGAGGAAGAGCATGACCTCCTTGATGGCCTTCTGTTCCTCCCAGGCGTCGGCGATCTTCTTCGTCCGCTTGGGCCCGAGGCCCGGGACCTCGATGAGCCGCTTGGGCTCCTCCTCGATGACCTGCAGGGTGTCCAGGCCGAAATGCTGCGTGATCCGGTCGGCGAAGACCGGGCCGATGCCCTTGACCAGGCCGGAGCCGAGGTATCGGCGGATGCCCTGGACGGTGGCCGGCAGGACGGTCGTGTAGTTCTCCACGTGGAACTGCTTGCCGTACTGGGGATGCGAGCTCCAGCGGCCCTCCATGCGCAGGGACTCCCCCACCTGGGCGCCGAGCAGCGCGCCCACCACCGTGAGCAGGTCGCCGCCGCCTCTGCCGGTGTCGACCCGGGCGACCGTGTAGCCGTTCTCCTCGTTGGCGTACGTGATCCGCTCGAGAACGCCTTCGAGCACGGCGAGCCGCCGTTCGTCGGCGGGGGTTCCCGTTTGGTTGGGCATGATCCGACGGTACCGCCGGGGTACGACACTCAGGCCTCTATGTGACCTTTCTTGACGGCCGTCACGAATGCCGTCCAGCCATGGGCGGAGAAGATCAGGGTGGGGCCGGTGGTGGTCTTGCTGTCGCGGACGGGCACGTCTGGGTTGTCGCGGGCGACTTCGAGGCACTCGGCTTGGCTGCCGCCGCTGTAGCTGGACTTGTACCACCCGCTGTGTTCACTGCTGATCATGCCCGTGTTCCTCTGCTGCCGACTTGACGAGGGCCAGTGACTCCTGCCGCGACAACGCGTCGCTCAGCGCCAGAGCGTAGGCGGTCTGGCAGGCGCTCACCAGCGCCGGATCGTCCATCAGACGTCCCGTCTCGAATGCGTCGACGTATGCCACCGGGGCGGAGTCCTCGAAGGTCATCAGGGTGAGCAGGCTCTCCATGAGCGGATGCGCACCGACGCGGTACGGAAGGACGTGCAGCCGAATCCGTCGTGACCCGGCCAAGTCCGCGATCTTGTGCAGCTGTTCGGCCATGACCTGCGGGCCACCCACAGAGCGTCGCAGCACGGCCTCGTCGAGAAGCGTCCAGATGACCGGAGCCGACGGCCCGTCGAGAATTCGGGCACGCTCTGTTCGGATGACAACTTTCCTGTCAAGTTCCTGGTCTGTGGAGTTGGGGCGGTAAGCGGCGAACACTGCCCGCGCGTAATCGGGCGTCTGGAGCAGGCCGGGCACCAGCGAGAGCGCGAACTGCTGGATCACGGTTGCGTGTCGCTCCAGTTCGGCCGCGGCAGCGAAGCGGGGATCGTACTTGTTCTCCAGATCCTCCAGCCACCGCGTGAAAAATCCGTCCGTCCCCAGCGCACGGTCGATCCGCCGGGAGTCGTCGGGTTTGGGCAGCCGTCTCCCGGCCTCGAAGTGGCTGATCAGCGTAGGCGAGCACACGACCTGGTCGCTCAGTTCCTCCTGAGTGAGACCCGCCGCCGTCCGCCGTAGCCTCAGCTCCTCCCCGTACTTCTCCCGCAGCGTTCGAGGCGTGCGGCGTTCGTCCATGCGGTAACTCCCTTTCTTGACAAGCGCGATGTCAAGCCCCGACCCCTGGAAGCGTAGCCACCACCGACCCCACTCTGTGAGTGATTCACCACAGAACGCAGTCACCGCAGGTCGGAAGGTAAACAGACGTGACAGACCTCATCGCGCGAGCCCTCGAACCGCTCCTCCGCGTCCTGCTCCCTCCACGCGGACGGCGACGGCGATCCCCGGCACCTCCCCCGTGCCCGTACTGCCGCGACGGCTTCAGCGGCACGATGGCCCGCCGCACCGAGGAACGTCCGTTGCGCGGAGAGGACAACCGACTGGTCCGTCCCTACCTGGCGGCGGAGGTGAGCGCGTGATGGCCGGGCGACTGCTGCCTTGGACGACTGCCGATGGCAGGCCGTGCTACGTCGTGGGCGACGGGACCGGATACGTCTCACGCTTGGCCGACGACATCGAAGCCGTACAGCTGGACATGGCGGACGATCTTCTCGGCCACGCCGCCGCACTCCTCGCGGAAGGCCGCGTGACGAGCGCGGAGCTGCGCTACCTGGCCCTGCGGCTCACCGAGTCCCTGCGGGACGTCAAGCGGGTGGCGGAGAGCAGAGGGGCACGGCTCGACCCGTCACCATGACTCTGACCCAAGGACCAGAGTCACTCTTCGGACTGCCGCTCGTGTCGGTGAGTGCCGCGGGCCAGTTCCTGGAGCAGCTCCTGCTCGGTCTTCCCGACATCCCGGGCCATCTTGCGCAACAACAGGGCGCAGAGGGCCGCCGCCCCGTCCATAAGAGCCTCGGTCGCCATGGGGTCCTCGCGCCGTCGCTCCGTCACGTAGGCCGTCAGCAGGTCGTTGCCGGAGACGTAGGCGGTCATGAACTCGATGCCGTTACGAAGACGGTCGTAGTCGCTGGTCATGGTCGAACCGTCCCACACGAGTGAAGCGATCGAGTCATCGCGAGTTGCTGCGGCGGGCGTACGCACGCGCCGCCCGGGCGCGGTCGCCGCAGCGGGTGGAGCACCACTGGCGGCGGCCGTGGCGGAGCAGGTAGCGGTTACAGGGCGGGGAGCCGCAGGCGGTGAGGCGTTCGGCGTCGGGGGAGGTGAGCAGGTCGGCTGCGTCGGCGGCGAGGGTGGCCAGGGCCAGGTCGACGATCGCGGTGGTGGGGTGGGGAGCCGTGCGGTAGGGGCCGGTCTTGTCGTCCCACCGCAGCAGCGGGGCGGTGGGGACCCGGGTCAGCGCGTCGTTGAGGGCCGTCACGGCCGCGGGGAGGGCGGGCAGGTCTTCGACGCGGGCGGCGAACAGCGACCTGATCTGTTCGCGCAGTGAGCGCAGTTGGGTCGCGCACATCTCCCGCATGCCGGCGTCGACCGGGGCGAGGCCGCGCTGGGTCAGCCAGTGGTTCGTCTGCGCGGGGGTACCCAGGAGGTCGACCGTGTGCCCGCCGGGCAGGGCGATCGCGCTGTTGACGAGAGCGAGGGACGGGTGTTCCTCCTCGCCCTGCGCGGGCGGCAGGGCAGGTTGTTCGATCACGGGCTCCTTCATGGTTCTCATGGTACGGCTTGCCTGTATCCATGAGAAACAGCTACGCTCGCCTCACGGTTCGAACACATCTATCCGTGAGGTTCTTTCATGTCTGCGCTTCCTGCGACGACCACCCCCTTCCCCGTCCGCGTCTTCGGTGGCCCGACCGCCCTCTTCGAGTACGGCGGCCTGCGGTTCCTGACCGACCCGACCTTCGACGGCCCCGGCGACTTCCCGGCGCCCGCCGTGGTCCTGACCAAGACCGCCCCGTCCGCCGGCACGCCCGCCGAACTCGGCCCCATCGACGTGGTGCTCCTCTCGCACGACGAGCACGCCGACAACCTCGACACTTCCGGCCGGGCCCTGCTCGCGGACGTCCCGCTCACCCTCACCACCCCCGGGGGCGGACAGCGCCTCGGCGACAAGGCCACGGGCCTGGCCGACTGGCAGTCCGTCGAGCTCGACCGCCCCGACGGCGGCACGGTCACCGTCACGGGCGTCCCCGCCATCCACGGGCCCGGCCCCCGCGAGGAGGTCGAGCCGATAGCCGGCCAGGTCGTCGGCTTCGTGCTGACCGGCGAGGGCCTGCCCACCGTCTACGTCAGCGGCGACAACGCCTCACTCGACGCGGTGAAGGAGATCGCCGAGCGCTTCGCACCGGTGGACACCGCCATCCTGTTCGCCGGCGCGCCGCGCTTCGCCGAAGTCTTCGACGGAAAGGTCATCGTCCTGGACAGCGCCATGGCCGCCGAGGCCACGCGGATCCTCGGAGCCCGCCGCGTGGTCCCCGTGCACTACGACAGCTGGGCCCACTTCACCGAGGGACATGACGAGCTGGAGGCGGCTTTCACCGCCGCCGGGCTGGCCGACCGTCTGGACTGGGGCGGACGCGACTGAGCTGCCGTCACTTCCGCCAGAACAGGTGATGCGTCACCCCGCTCGGACTCGGCACGACATCGCAGTGGAACCGGTCGAACAGCTCCTCCGGTGACTCCCAGAGACGTGAACCGGACCCGAGCTTCACCCCCGGCGAGACCGCCACGTGCAGCGTGTCGACGAGGTCGGCGTCGAGGAACTGCCGGATGACCGTGGCGCCACCGCCGAGTCGGACATCCTTGCCCTGTGCGGCCTGACGCGCTTGTTCGAGCACCTCGGCCGGGTCGCCGCCGACGAAGTGGAACGTCGTGTCGGAGAGGGTGAACGAAGGGCGCTCATGGTGGGTCATGACGAACACCGGCGTGTGGAACGGCGGTTCGTCACCCCACCAGCCCTTCCACTCGTAGTCCTGCCAGGGGCCGCGCTGGGGGCCGAACTTGTTGCGGCCCATGATCTCGGCGCCGATGTTGTTCGCGAAGTCGCGCGTGAGGTAGTCGTCGAGACCGCGGCTGCCGCCGGGGTCGGTGCGGTTGGGCCAGCTCGCCGTGGCGCCGGCCCAGGCGAACATCTGCCCCGGGTCGGCGTGGCCGAACGGACGCTCCAGGCTCTGGCCCTCACCGGCACCGAATCCGTCACTCGAGACGTTGAAGTTCTGCACTCGCAGTAGCTGGTGGGGCACGGCGCTCCTCCTGTGGTGGTCGACGGGGGGGGTGGACCTCCCGGGCCGGCGAAACTCATCGGTGGCACGGCGGTCCGGCGGCCCGATGGTTCCCCGGCTCACCGACCCCGCCGCTCCCCCGGCTCACCCGGACTGCGCGACCACGTGCTCGATCACCTGCTGGAAGTCCTCACTCGGGGAGAACTCCACGAACTCGCTGTCCTCCAGGGCGACCGGGACGTGGCCCGGGCCCCAGTAGTACGCCTGCCCCGCCTCGTACTCCTCCTCGCCGGAGGCCGTACGCATCCGGATCCGGCCCTTGAGCAGATAGCCCCAGTGGGGGCACTGGCACGCGTCCTCGGGCAGGCCCTTGAGGGCCGGGCCCATGTCCGTGCCCCGGGGCAGGCTGATGTAGCCGACCGACAGACCGCCCCCGATCGGCATCAGGCGCAGTTCCACGCCGTCGCCCTCGAGTGCGACGGGTACGTCGTTCCGAGTCGCCGCCGTCATGACTCCTCCGCTCCGGCCCCGCCGGGCCTCGCGACAACGGGCCTTCTCCTTCCACCCTGAACCGCCGGGGAGCGGCGCGCGACATCACGATCCGGTCAAGAGGTGCCCTCGGGGTCTTGATTTACCGGCGTGTAATCGATTCCATCCACCCGTCGATGTAATCGATTCCACGAGCGCTTCAGCAAGTGCTCCCACGACTGATCCACAAGGAGGTGGAGCGGCGGTGGCCAGCATCAAGGACGTCGCTGCCGAGGCGGGCGTCTCCGTCGCCACGGTCTCGCGCGTCCTGAACGACCACCCGTCGGTCAGCGCCGACGCACGCACGCGCGTGCTGGCCGCCGTCGAGTCCCTGGGCTACCGCCCGAACGCCGTCGCCCGCTCCCTGCGCACCGACCAGACCCACACCCTCGGCCTGGTCATCAGCGACGTGATGAACCCGTACTTCACCGAACTGGCCCGCTCCGTCGAGGAGGAGGCCCGCGCGCTCGGCTACAGCGTCATCATCGGCAACGCCGACGAGCGGCCCGACCTCCAGGACCACCACGTACGCAACCTGCTGGACCGGCGGATCGACGGGCTGCTCGTCTCTCCGACGGACGGCGGCTCGCCGCTGATGCTGGACGCCGCGCGGGCGGGGACGCCCATGGTGTTCGTCGACCGGTGGATCCCGGGCGTGGACGTGCCGGTGGTCCGGGCGGACGGCGGGGCCGCCGTACGGGACCTCGTGGCCCATCTGTACGGGCTCGGGCACCGGCGGGTCGCGATCATCGCGGGCCCGGCGGCGACCACGACCGGACGCGAGCGCGTGGAGATCTTCAGGGAGGCCCTCCGGGAGCACGGGCTCGGCCTCCCCGAGGCCTACATAGGCCAGGGCGACTTCCAGGCCGAGAGCGGGCGCCGGGTCACCGAGGGCTTCCTCGACCTGGCCGAGCCGCCCGAGGTCGTGTTCGCCGCGGACAACCTGATGGCGCTCGGCGCGCTGGACGCCGTACGCGCGCGTGGCCTGCGCGTGCCGGACGACATCGCGCTGGCCGCGTTCGACGACATCCCGTGGTTCGTGCACACCGATCCGCCGGTCACCGCCATCGCCCAGCCCACGGGTGAGCTGGGGCGTGCCGCCGTACGCGCGCTGGTCGACCGCATCGAGGGCCGGACCCCCGAGTCCGTCACCCTCCCCGCCCGTCTCGTCATACGCCGCTCGTGCGGCGAGTCCCCCTCCCCAGTGCAAAGGAGCACGACGTGAGCAACCCGGACGAGTTGCTGCGCATCGAGGGCATCCGCAAGACCTTCCCCGGCGTGGTCGCGCTCGACGGCGTCGACTTCGACCTGCGCCGGGGCGAGGTGCATGTGCTGCTCGGTGAGAACGGCGCGGGCAAGAGCACCCTCATCAAGATGCTCTCCGGCGCCTACACGCCCGACGCCGGGCGGATCCTGGTCGGCGGCGAGGAGGTGCGCATCCAGGGTGCGCAGGACTCCGAGCGGCTCGGGATCGCCACCATCTACCAGGAGTTCAACCTCGTTCCCGATCTGACGGTCGCCGAGAACATCTTCCTGGGGCGGCAGCCGCGCCGGTTCGGGATGATCGACCGGAAGCGGATGGAGGCCGACGCCGAGGTGCTCCTCGCGCGCGTAGGTGTGAAGGTGTCGCCACGCGCGCGGGTCCGCGAACTCGGTATCGCGCGCCTGCAGATGGTCGAGATCGCCAAGGCGCTCAGCCTCGACGCGCGCGTGCTCATCATGGACGAGCCGACGGCCGTGCTCACCTCCGAGGAGGTCGAGAAGCTCTTCGCGATCGTGCGCACGCTGCGCGAGGACGGCGTCGGGATCGTGTTCATCACGCATCACCTGGAGGAGATCGCCGCCCTCGGTGACCGGGTGACGGTCATCCGGGACGGCAGGAGCGTCGGGCAGGTGCCCGCCTCCACGCCCGAGGACGAGCTGGTACGGCTCATGGTGGGGCGGTCGATCGAGCAGCAGTACCCGCGCGAGAGGGCCGATCGCGGCGCCCCGTTGCTCACCGTCGAGGGGCTGACCCGGGACGGTGTCTTCCACGACGTCAGCTTCGAGGTGCACGCCGGTGAGGTGGTCGGCATCGCGGGGCTGGTCGGCGCCGGCCGTACGGAGGTCGTACGGGCCGTGTTCGGGGCGGACCCGTACGACAAGGGGGCCGTGAAGGTCGCCGGTTCGGCCGTCCCCAAGTACGACGTCAACGCGGCGATGACCGCGGGCATCGGGCTCATCCCCGAGGACCGCAAGGGCCAGGGCCTGGTGCTGGACGCGTCGGTCGAGGAGAACCTCGGGCTGGTGACGCTGCGGTCGGCCACGCGCGCGGGGCTCGTCGACCTCAAGGGGCAGCGCGAGGCCGCCGAGCGGATCGCCGGTCAGCTCGGCGTGCGCATGGCGGGCATCGGCCAGCACGTGCGCACGCTGTCCGGCGGCAACCAGCAGAAGGTCGTCATCGGCAAGTGGCTGCTGGCCGACACCAAGGTGCTGATCCTCGACGAGCCGACGCGCGGCATCGACGTCGGCGCCAAGGTCGAGATCTACCAGCTCGTCAACGAACTCACCGCCGCCGGCGCGGCCGTCCTGATGATCTCCAGCGACCTTCCCGAGGTGCTCGGCATGAGCGACCGGGTGCTGGTGATGGCGCAGGGCCGGATCGCCGGCGAACTCTCCGCCGACGAGGCGACCCAGGACGCCGTGATGGCACTCGCCGTCAGCACTCCGACGACCACGACCACGACCGGAACGGAGGCCTCCCGTGGCCACTGACACGCTCAAGAGAACGACGGGCGCGGGTGGCGCCTCGGGCGGCCTGCGCCGTCTCCTGCTCGACAACGGCGCGCTGACCGCGCTCATCGTCCTCGTCCTCGCGATGTCGGCGCTGTCCGGCGACTTCCTGACGACCGACAACCTCCTGAACGTCGGCGTCCAGGCGGCCGTCACCGCCATCCTCGCCTTCGGCGTCACCTTCGTGATCGTCTCGGCGGGCATCGACCTGTCGGTCGGTTCGGTCGCCGCGCTGTCGGCGACAGTCCTCGCGTGGAGCGCCACGTCGGCGGGCGTCCCCGTGTTCCTCGCCGTCCTGCTGGCCATAGCGACGGGCATCGTCTGCGGCCTGGTCAACGGCATCCTGATCTCCTACGGCAAGCTGCCGCCGTTCATCGCGACGCTGGCCATGCTGTCGGTGGCCCGCGGTCTGTCGCTGGTGATCTCCGAGGGCTCGGCGATCGCCTTCCCCGACTCGGTCTCCCGCCTCGGTGACACGCTCGGCGGCTGGCTGCCGGTGCCGGTGCTCGTCATGGTCGTGATGGGCCTGGTCGCCGCCTTCGTGCTCGGCCGGACCTACATCGGCCGTTCCATGTACGCGATCGGCGGCAACGAGGAGGCCGCGCGGCTGTCCGGGCTGCGTGTGAAGAAGCAGAAGCTCGCGATCTACGCCTTCTCGGGCGTCTTCGCCGCCGTCGCCGGTGTCGTCCTCGCCGCCCGGCTGTCCTCCGCGCAGCCGCAGGCCGCCGACGGCTACGAGCTGGACGCGATCGCCGCGGTCGTCATCGGCGGGGCGTCCCTCGCGGGCGGCACCGGCAAGGCGTCCGGCACGCTGATCGGCGCGCTGATCCTGGCGGTGCTGCGCAACGGGCTGAACCTGCTGAACGTGTCGGCGTTCTGGCAGCAGGTCGTCATCGGCGTCGTCATCGCGCTGGCCGTGCTGCTCGACACCGCGCGCCGCAAGGCCGGGGCGACCCCGGTCGGGGCCGGAACCGGCGGCGACAAGGGCAAGCAGGCGGTGACGTACGCGCTCGCGGCCGTCGTCACCGTCGCGATCGTCGGCGCCACGTCGTTCCTGCACAACGGCTCCTCCTCGGCGAGCACCCCGAAGATGGGCCTGTCGCTGTCCACCCTGAACAACCCCTTCTTCGTGCAGATCCGGGCGGGTGCCCAGGCCGAGGCGAAGAAGCTGGGCGTGGACCTGACCGTCACGGACGCGCAGAACGACGCCTCCCAGCAGGCCAACCAGCTGCAGAACTTCACCAGTTCCGGGCTCGGCGCGATCATCGTCAACCCGGTCGACTCGGACGCGGCGAGCAACTCGGTGCAGGCCGCCGACAAGGCCGAGATCCCGGTCATCGCGGTGGACCGGGGCGTCAACAAGGCTCCGGTGGACGCCCTCGTCGCCTCCGACAACGTGGCCGGCGGTGCACTCGCCGCCAAGACCATCGCCGACAAGCTGGGCGGCAAGGGCAAGATCGTGATCCTCCAGGGCCAGGCGGGGACCTCCGCCGCCCGCGAGCGCGCGCAGGGCTTCGCGAACGGCCTCAAGGCCTACCCGGGCATCCAGGTCGTGGCCCAGCAGCCGGCGGACTTCGACCGCACCAAGGGCCTCGACGTGATGTCGAACCTGCTCCAGGCCCACCCGGACGTCCAGGGCGTCATCGCCGCGAACGACGAGATGGCCCTCGGCGCGATCAAGGCGCTGGGCTCCAAGGCCGGCAAGTCGGTCTCGGTCGTGGGCTTCGACGGCACGCCTGACGGGCTGAAGGCGGTCGAGGGCGGCACGCTGTACGCGTCCGTGGCGCAGCAGCCGTCCCAGCTCGGGAGGATCGCCGTGGACAACGCCCTGAAGGCACTCCAGGGCAAGGAGGTCGAGGAGACGGTGAAGGTGCCGGTGAAGGTGGTCACGAAGGAGAACGTGGCCGGCTTCAGCGGCTGACATCGGGGAACGGCGGGCGAGCACCCACGACCGGTGGGGCCGCCCGCCATGTCACTCACGTGGGGAGACAACTCATGTACGACTACGACCTCCTGGTCGTGGGGTCGGCCAACGCCGACCTGGTGATCGGTGTCGAGCGCCGGCCCGGTGCCGGCGAGACCGTGCTCGGCTCCGACCTGGCCGTCCACCCGGGCGGCAAGGGCGCGAACCAGGCGGTCGCGGCCGCCCGGCTCGGGGCCCGTACGGCTCTGCTGGCCCGGGTCGGCGACGACGCGTACGGGCGGCTGCTGCTGGACTCGCAGCGCTCGGCCGGGGTGGACACGGTGGGTGTCCTGGTGGGCGGCGCGCCGACCGGGGTCGCGCTGATCACGATCGACCCGTCCGGCGACAACAGCATCGTGGTCTCGCCGGGCGCGAACGGCCGGCTGTCCCCGGAGGACGTCAGCGCCGCCGGGTGCCTCTTCCAGGGCTCCCGGGTGGTTTCGGCGCAGCTGGAGATCCCGCTGGAGACGGTGGTGGAGGTCGTACGGAACCTGGCGCCGGAGAGCCGTTTCGTGCTGAATCCCTCGCCACCGCGGCCCCTTCCGCAGGAGGTGCTGGCGGCGTGCGATCCGCTGATCGTCAACGAGCACGAGGCGAAGGTCATTCTGGGCCCGGCCGCCGTGGGGGACAGCCCGGAGGACTGGGCGCGGATCCTGCTCGCGAAGGGCCCGCGGTCGGTGGTGGTGACGCTGGGCGCGGAGGGCGCGCTGGTCGCCTCCGCGCAGGGTGTCTCCCGGGTGCCGTCCGTGAAGGTGAACCCCGTGGACACGACCGGCGCGGGTGACGCGTTCACCGCCGCGCTGGCCTTCCGGCTGGGCGCCGGTGAGTCCCTGGCCGAGGCGGCCGCGTACGCGGCGCGGGTCGGGGCGGTGACCGCGACGAGGGAGGGCGCGCAGGCGTCCTTCCCGACGGCGGCGGAGGTCGCCGCGCTGTGAAGCGGAACGGGATACTGAACCGTCACCTCGCCGGTGCGCTGGCCGGGCTGGGCCACGGGGACGGGGTGCTGGTGTGCGACGTGGGCATGCCCATTCCCGACGGCCCCCGGGTGGTGGACCTCGCCTTCCGGGCCGGGGTGCCGACGTTCGCCGAGGTGCTGGAGGGGCTGCTGGCCGAGCTGGTGGTCGAGGGGGCGACGGCGGCGGCGGAGGTGCGGGAAGCGAACCAGGAGGCTGCGCAGCTCCTGGAGGGGCATTTCCCGTCACTGGAGCTGGTGTCGCACGAGCGGCTCAAGGAACTGTCGGCCGGGGCCCGGCTGGTGGTCCGCACGGGCGAGGCACGGCCGTACGCGAACGTGCTGCTGAGGTGCGGCGTCTTCTTCTGACGGCCCCGGGCGGTTCTGCCGGGGCCCGGAACGGCTTCGAGGGAGCCCGGTCCGTCGACCGGGCTCCCTCGGCTTTCCCCTCCCGTCAGAACCCCCGCGATCCCCCCAGATCTCCCCCCAGAAAGCCCTGACGCCATGTACGACACGCGCAGGAGCGAAAGGGTTGCGCGGTCAGGTAAGAATTTCTTGCCGGATCCTTGCCGGAATCTTGCCGGAGCCCTGAGAGATCACCGCGCCGGCCGCGTCAGCACGCGGGTGAGGCCGCCGTCGTCCTCCTCGATGTCCCGGACGTGCGCGAACCCGATCCGGCCGAGCAGGCGCAGCGAGGCCTCGTTCCGCGCGGCGACGGTGGCGTGCACCTCGGTCAGCCCGAGCACGTCGAAGCCGTACGCGACGAGCGCTTCCGCCAGCTCCGTCCCGAGCCCGCTGCCCCAGGCCTCCGGGGCCAGGGCATAGACGATCTCGTGACCGTCGACCGCGTCCGTCCGCTTGATCTCCGCGTGCCCGGCCAGTCGCCCGCCGCGCCGGACCGCCCACACGTCGAACAGATCCTGGGCGTAGACCTTGGTGAAGATCCGCCCGAACAGGGCCCGGTCGTCCGCCTCGGCAGCGGGCCCGTCACCCACCCACCGGGAGACCCGGGTGTCCTGGAACAGGGCGACGAAGTCCTCTTCGTCCTGCGGGGTGTAGGCGTCGAGGAGCAGGCGGGGGGTGCGCAGGGCCGGGGGCATGGGGGGTGACGCTAGCCAGGTGGGCAGGGACGTGCAACGGGATTGTCACGGGGTGCGGAAGCCGCGGAAGGTCACCTGCTTCCGGCTCGTGAAGCCGAGCCGTTCGTACAGGGCGATCGCAGCGGTGTTCGCCTCGGCCACGTGCAGGAAGGGGCGCCGCCCGTGCGCCAGGACGCGGGTGACGAGGGCGGTGACCAGACGGGCGGCGTGGCCTCGCCCGCGTGCCTCGGGGGCCGTGCAGACGGTGCTGATCTCGGTCCATCCCGGAGGCCGGAGCCGCTCGCCCGCCATGGCCACCAGCCTGCCGCTCTCGCGGACGCCGAGGTAGGTGCCGAGGTCGCGGGTGCGCGGCCAGAACGGCCCGGGCCGTTCTGGCCGCCAGAACGGCCCGGGCCGGGTGCGTGCGACCAGGTCGAGCATCTCGGGGACATCGGCCTCGCCCAGTTCGGCCACGTCGGTGCCGGTCCCGGCGGGGGCCGGAGCGGGCCGGATACCGGCGGGCCAGATCATCTGCCGGCCTTCGAGGACGAACACCGGCTCCCAGTCCGGCGGTGGGGTCGCCGGGCAGCTGAACATGTCGGCGAACGCGTCCCGGCCGAGGAGCCGTGCGAGATCGGCCCAGTCCGCCGCGTCCGCTTCGGCGGGTACCGCCGAGAAGGTCGCGACGTCCGGCAGATAGGTGGCAGCCCGGCCGAACCGGCGGCCGAGTTCCGCGTGGCGGCCGCGCAGCGATTCGCCCACCGGGTCGTCGAGCGCCGTGGTGTCACCGCTGTCGCCGTTCGTCATGGTGCTGTGCCTCTCCCTGTGCGCGGCGGCCGGTGGTTCCCTCTTCCGGGTGTTCGGCGTGGTCGTCGGCGCCCCGCGCGTCGGCGGGGCCGGCTCGGTGCCGGCGGCCCTGTGCGACAACCCGCGCTCCGTCGAGGACCTCACCGACGTGTACGCCGCCGCCGACCTGTTCCGCGTGATCTGACAGCACGCTGAGAGCATCGGGGCGTCGTCCGTTCCTCCGGCCCCGCGAGGCGGCGCGGGCCGCCGGCGCCCCGCGCCGCGTCACGCCGAGTCGTTCAGCAGCCGGCTCAGATGCTCGCGGCCCGCCTCCAGCAGGCCGGGGAGTTCGGCGGCCGACTCGTACCAGCGCTTCTCGTACTCCCAGCACAGCCAGCCGTCCCAGCCGTGCCGGGAGAGGACCTCCACGCACTCGGCCAGCGGCAGGACGCCCGCGCCGAGCGGCAGCGGGGTGGTGTCCTCGGCGGAGGCGATGTCCTTGATCTGGACGTAACCGAGGTGCGGGGAGAGCGCCGCGTAGGTCTCCGAGGGCTGTTCGCCGCCGAGCCAGGTGTGCATCACGTCCCACAGCGCGCCCACCTGGCGGTGGCCGACCAGGCCGAGGACGCGCATCGCGTCGGCGGCGGTGCGGTGCGAGTCGTGGGTCTCCAGGAGGATGCGGACGCCCAGGTCGTTCGCGTACTCGGCGGCCGTGCCCAGCCGCCGGGCGGCCGTGGCGTCGGCCTCCTCGGGGGTCTGGACGTCGAGGTCGCCGCCGGGGAAGACCCGGATGTACGGGGCGCCGAGGTCGCGGGCCAGGTCGAGGAGGGAGCGGATCTCGGCCAGGACGGGTTCGTCGTCGCCCGGCGCGGCGACGCGCGCGTAGCCCGCCAGGCCCAGGATCTCTACGCCCGACCCCTTGAACTCGGCCGCGACATCGGCCCGTTCGGCGGAGCCGAGGCCGGGGTGGACCGGTTCCTCGGGGTGGGCGCGCAGTTCCACGCCGTGGTAGCCGTGGGCGGTGGCGAGCCGCAGGACGTCGGGCAGGGGCAGGCCGGGGACACCGAGGGTGGAGAACGCCAGCTTCATGTGGACGGACCCTACCCGGCACCCCTGCCGGTGACTCCCCTTCGTCACTCGGGTGTTGCGAGAAGATCCAGTCGCCAGTCCTGCCCGACCAGGTCCCGGCCGAAGGAGCGGTGCGGTTTCTCCGCGACCAGCACGAAGCCGTGGCGCTGGTAGACGCGGCGGGCCGCGGCGAGGACGTCGTTGGTCCACAGGACCACCTCGCGGTAGCCGGCCTCGCGCGCGAAGCCGACGACGGCCCCGACCAGCCGGTCCCCGATGCCCAGGCCGCGCGCGTCCGGCTCGACGAGCAGCAGCCGGAGCCGGGCGGCACCCGGAGCGTCGTCCCGTACGCACATCACGCACCCCACCGGCCGGCCGTCCAGCTCGGCGATCCATGTCCGCTCCAGACGCGGGTCGTGGTCCTCGCCGTAGTCGGCGACGATCCGGGCGACCAGGCCCTCGTAGTCGGCGTTCCACCCGTACTCGGCGGCGTACAGGGCGGCGTTGCGCTGCACGATCCAGCCGAGGTCGCCGGGGACGGGGTCGCGCAGGACGACGTCCTCGGGGCGTGGGGCCCGGCCACCGCCCAGGATCTCCCGGACGGTCCGCATCGCCTCCGCCAGCCGCGGCCGGTCCTCGGCCGGCACGGTGGCCAGCATCGCCCCGACCGTCTCCCGCGCCCGCTCGTCGAGGAGCGCGGCGGCCTCCCGGCCGCGCCCGGTGAGCGTGACACTGCGGCGGCGCGGGTCCGTCTCGGACGGCCCGCGCTCGACCAGCCCGTCCTCCTCGAACCGGTTCAGGATGCGGCTCAGGTACCCGGCGTCCAGGTGCAGCTGGGCCCGCAGGTCGGCGGCGTCCGTGCGCGGCGCGTGGGCGAGCTCGTAGAGCACGCGGGACTCGGTGAGGGTGTAGGGGACGTAGAGGTGACGGCCGTAGTCGAGCGCGCCGATCACGTTCGTGTAGAAGCGGCTGAAGGAGCGGATGTCCTGGACGGTCATGGCCACGACCCCCGGATGCTTGACTCAGTCAGAGATTCCCGTGGGTCGAGCTTAGACGTCCTGGACAGTCGGGGCCAGGCAGCGTGACGGCCGATGAGTTTCCGCGTGATCCGCAGTCAGAGTCATGGTTGGTGCGTCGCGGCTGCGAGTGTGGTGGAAGCGCACCGGCTGATTCCGTTGCGAACCGGACACGAGACACCGAGGAACTCAGATGCGTACCCTGATCAGCACCGCGTTCATCTCACTCGACGGCGTCGTGGAGGCCCCGGGCGGCGAGCCCGGTTACCGGAACTCCGGGTGGACCTTCAAGGACATCGAGTTCCTCCCCGAGGCATACGAGATCAAGGGCCGGGAACAGGAGGAAGCCACCGCCATGCTGATGGGCCGGACCAGCTACGAGGCGTTCAGCCCGGTGTGGCCCGGCATGGAGGACTTCGCCGACTACAAGGTGATGCCGAAGTACGTCGTCTCCACCACCCTCACCGAGGACGACCTGGTGTCGAACTGGGGCGAGACGACGATCCTGCGCTCGCTCGACGAGGTCGCCGCGCTGAAGGAGACCGAGGGCGGCCCGATCATCGTCCACGGCAGCGCCTCCCTGAACCAGGGCCTTTCGGACGCCGGCCTGATCGACCGCTACCACCTGCTCGTCTTCCCGCTCCTGCTCGGCGCGGGCAAGCGGCTCTTCAGCGCCACGGACAAGGACGCCCAGAAGCTGAAGCTCGTCGAGCACGAGGTCTACGCCAACGGTCTGCAGAAGAACGTCTTCGACGTCGTCCGCTGACGAGACTCCCTGTCCTCGCCCTGTCGTCACGTCCCCGGACATGGCACTCGTCGGAGGAACCTGTTCGGTTGGCGCGGGACGAGTGGGCCTTTTCCGCCAGGACGACGTCCGGCCCGGTGCGCGGACGACCACGTCGTCAAGGAACGCGCACGCGGCCATGACGTCGGTGAAGGCGGGCGCATCACCGGCCTGTCCGGCGGTGAGAAAGAACGCGGGGGGCCGGCAGCGGGCATCGACTGCGCGGTGGACCCTGGTGGTCGGCCCGCCGCGGGACCGACCGATGGCGTGGTCGGCCCGTTCGCCGGCCGGGCCCCTGTGGGCCCCGGCCGCGTGCTGGTGCGCTCGCACGAGCGTGGAGTCCACCGACACGGCCCAGGTCGGCTTCGACTCCTGGAACACCACTCGGCGCCCGCGCCCGCCCAGCCCGGGAGCGGCGACCTCCGGCAGGCCCAGGCCGGCTTCGACTCCTGGAACACCACTCGGCGTCCGCGCTCGCCCAGCCCGGGAGCGGCGACCTCCGGCAGGCCCAGGTCGGAACGCCGAGGTCAGGAGACCCGCGGCACCCCGGAAGACCCCCGCACCATCAACTCCCCCCGCACCGATGCGATCCCGCCGGGCGGCGCCTCCTCCCGCCCCATCGCGATCCGCCCGGCCCGCGCCCCGGCCTCCGCCAGCGGCAACCGCACGGTCGTCAGCGCGGGCACCGCGTCGATGCTGAACGGCAGATCGTCGAACCCGGCCACCGACACGTCCTCCGGAATCCGCAGCCCGGAGTCGCGCAGCGCCGCACACGCCCCCAGCGCGACGGAGTCGTTCGCGGCGACGACCGCCGTCAGCGACGGGTCGCGCCGCAGCAGCTCCAGCGTCGCCTCATAGCCGGACCGCCGGTCGTACCGCCCGTGCACCGTCCACCGAGGGTCCTCCTCGATACCGTGCGCGGCCAGCGCGGCCCGGTGCCCCTCCAGCCGGTGCCGGGTCGTCGTCCGTTCCTCCGGGCCCGCGATGTAGCCGAGCCGCCGGTGCCCGAGCCCGATCAGGTGCTCGGTGAGTTCCTGTCCGCCCCCGCGGTTGTCGAAGGTCAGCGCGATCGCCCCGGTCTCCGGCGCCGGCGGGCGTCCGCACAGGACGACCCGCGTCCCGGCGTCGGCCAGCTTCCGCACCTTCGTGTCCATGGCCGCCTGGTGCGCCGCGTCCTCGATCGCCCCGCCGGTCAGCACCACGGCCGCCGCCCGCTGCCGCTGCAGCAGCGTGAGATACGTCAGCTCCCGCTCGGGAGAGCCCCCCGTGTTGCAGACCACCGCGAGTCTCTCCCCGCCCGCGCGGCCGCCGGGCCCGCCGATCTCGGCCTGGATCGCGCTCGCCATGATCCCGAAGAACGGGTCGGCGATGTCGTTCACCAGGATCCCGACCAGGTCGGAGGTGGCGGCGGCCAGGGCGCTCGCGGGCCCGTTGAGCACGTAGTCCAGCTCGTCCACGGCCTTCAGCACCCGCTCCCGGGTGGAGGCGGCCACGGGGTAGTTCCCGTTCAGCACGCGCGACACCGTCGCGGGCGAGACCTGCGCGCGGGCCGCCACGTCCGCCAGGGTCACCGTCATCTCGTCGTCCTCCGGTCGCGCATCTTGTCGTCCGCCCTCGTCGCCCATGTACACACACAGACCTGTGGCCATGGTTCCGAGCAGACCTTAAGCCCCCGGCCCTGGGTTGTTCGCCCCCTCGAACAACTCGTCCTGGTCACGGTCTTGTCCGGACCGCTGTCAGAGGCTAGCTTCTTCCTTTATAGAAAGCGCTTGCTGTAACGCTCACCAGTCCACAGGTGGCTCACCGGTCCACCAGGGAAGGGTGGGGCGTACGCGGCGCGACGACCGCGTACGAAGGGATCGACGTGACACGCAAGACGGTGCGTATCGCCATGAACGGCGTGACCGGGCGCATGGGCTACCGCCAGCACCTGGTCCGCTCCATCCTCGCCCTCCGTGAGCAGGGCGGCCTCGACCTCGGCGACGGCACCGTGCTGTGGCCCGAGCCGATCCTGGTCGGACGCCGTGAGCACGCGCTCAAGGCGCTGGCCGAGCGGCATGGGCTGGAGCACGTCTCGACCGACCTGGACGCGGTCCTCGCCGACGAGACGGTGGACATCTACTTCGACTCCCAGGTCACCTCCGCCCGCGAGGAGGCGCTCAAGAAGGCCATCGCCGCCGGCAAGCACATCTACACCGAGAAGCCCACGGCCACCGGCCTCGACGGCGCCCTGGACCTCGCCCGGCTGGCGAACGAGGCCGGCATCAAGCACGGCGTCGTCCAGGACAAGCTCTTCCTCCCCGGCCTGCTGAAGCTGAAGCGCCTCATCGACGGCGGCTTCTTCGGCCGGATCCTGTCCGTGCGCGGCGAGTTCGGCTACTGGGTGTTCGAGGGCGACTGGCAGGCCGCGCAGCGCCCGTCCTGGAACTACCGGGCCGAGGACGGCGGAGGCATCGTCGTCGACATGTTCCCGCACTGGGAGTACGTCCTGCACGAGCTGTTCGGCCGCGTGAAGTCCGTCCAGGCCATCGCCACCACCCACATTCCGCAGCGCTGGGACGAGAACGGCAAGCCCTACGACGCCACCGCCGACGACGCCGCGTACGGCATCTTCGAGCTGGAGGGCGGCGCGATCGCCCAGATCAACTCCAGCTGGGCCGTGCGCGTCAACCGCGACGAACTCGTCGAGTTCCAGGTCGACGGCACCGAGGGCTCGGCCGTCGCCGGCCTGCGCAACTGCCGCGTCCAGCACCGCTCGGCCACGCCCAAGCCGGTCTGGAACCCGGACATCCCCGCCACCGAGGTCTTCCGCGACCAGTGGCAGGAGATCCCGGACAACGCCGAGTTCGACAACGGCTTCAAGGCACAGTGGGAGCTGTTCCTCAAGCACGTCTACGCCGACGCCCCCTACCACTGGGACCTGCTGGCCGGCGCCCGCGGTGTCCAGCTCGCCGAGCTGGGCCTGATGTCCTCGGCCGAGGGCCGCCGCATCGACGTACCGGAGATCCAGCCGTGACCCTCCGACTCCCGGACAGCAACGGGGCGACGCGGACGTACGAGCCGCGCACCGAACCGCTCCTGGTGACGCCCGGCACGCCCTTCACCTCCCGCACGGTCTACTCGGCGGCGCACGTCGTCGCCGACCCCTACGCGGACGTCTCGCCCGACTCGCCCGCCGCCGTCGACTGGGACGCCACCCTGGCCTTCCGCCGTCACCTGTGGTCGCACGGGCTGGGCGTCGCCGAGGCGATGGACACCGCCCAGCGCGGCATGGGTCTGGACTGGGCGGGCGCGGCGGAGCTGATCCGCCGGTCGGCGGCCGAGGCGAAATCGGTCGGCGGCCTGATCGCCTGCGGTGTGGGCACGGACCAGCTCTCGGTCACCGAGACCGGCTACCCGTACAGCCTGGCGGAGATCCGCGCCGCGTACGAGGAGCAGCTCGCGGTCGTCGAGGAGTCGGGCGCGCGGGCGATCCTGATGGCCTCCCGGGCCCTGGCGGCGGTCGCCAAGGGGCCGGAGGACTATCTGGAGGTCTACGGCCACCTGCTGCGCCAGGCGTCCGAGCCGGTCGTCCTGCACTGGCTCGGCCCGATGTTCGACCCGGCGCTGGAGGGCTACTGGGGGGCCACGGACCTGGACGCCGCCACCCGCACCTTCCTGGACGTCATCGCCGCCCACCCGGACAAGGTCGACGGCATCAAGGTCTCGCTGCTGGACGCGCAGCGCGAGATCGACATCCGCCGCCGCCTGCCGCAGGGCGTGCGCTGCTACACGGGCGACGACTTCAACTATCCGGAGCTGATCGCCGGCGACGAGCAGGGCTTCAGCCACGCCCTGCTGGGCATCTTCGACCCGCTGGGCCCGCTGGCGGCGCAGGCGGTGCGGGTGCTCGACACGGGGGATGTGAAGGGCTTCCGCGACCTGCTGGACCCCACGGTCGGGCTCTCCCGCCACCTCTTCCAGCCCCCGACCCGCTTCTACAAGACGGGCGTGGTGTTCCTGGCCTGGCTGGCCGGCCACCAGTCCCACTTCACGATGGTCGGCGGCCTGCAGTCGGCCCGCTCGCTCCCGCACTTCGCGAAGGCGTACGAACTCGCCGACGGGCTGGGCCTGTTCCCCGACCCGAAGCTGGCGGAGGAGCGGATGAAGAATCTGCTGAGCGTGTACGGGGTGGACCAGTGAGCACCGCGGAGCTGGAGCGCTTCTCCATCAACCAGATGACGGTGAAGCAGCTGTCGATGCCGGAACTGGTCGAGGCGTGCGGGGAGTCGGGCGTCCGCAACGTCGGCCTGTGGCGCGAGCCGGTCCAGACGTACGGGCTGGAGGCCACGGCCAAGCTGGTCCGGGACGCGGGCCTGACGGTGACGACGTTGTGCCGGGGCGGCTTCTTCACGGCGATCGACCCGGCCGAGCGCGCTCAGGCCCTGGCCGACAACCGCCGGGCGATCGACGAGGCGGCGACGCTGGGCACCGACACCCTGGTCCTGGTCTCGGGCGGGCTCCCGGCCGGTTCCAAGGACCTGCACGGCGCGCGGGAACGCATCGCGGACGCCCTGGCGGAACTGGGCCCGTACGCGGAGCGGCACGGCGTCCGCCTGGCGATCGAGCCCCTCCACCCGATGTACGCCTCGGACCGCTGCGTGGTGTCGACGCTGGCCCAGGCCCTGGACCTGGCCGAACGCTTCCCGGCGCACCAGGTCGGGGTCACCGTCGACACGTACCACATCTGGTGGGACGACACGGCTCCCGCGCAGATCGCCCGTGCGGGTGCGGGCGGCCGGATCCACACCTTCCAGCTCGCCGACTGGACGACTCCGCTCCCTCAGGGTGTGCTGACCGGTCGCGGCCAGATCGGCGACGGCTCGATCGACATGCGGGAGTGGCAGGGTTACGTGGAGGCCGCCGGCTACACCGGTGCCATCGAGGTCGAGCTGTTCAACGACGTGCTGTGGGCGAGGGACGGGCGGGAGGTGCTGGCCGAGACGGCGGCGAGGTTCGTCGAGCACACCCTGTGATCCGGTCCTGAACGCGCTCGCTGTCCCGCCCCGCAGGCCCGGGCGGGGCAGCGGCCGTATCGGGGTCCTGGCCTACGACCGTGCGAGGAACCGGTTCACCCGTTCCTCCAGCCGCTTCCGGCACCGCGGCCATTCCGGTGCCGTCACCGAGAAGATCGCGGAGTCGCGCAGCCGCCCTTCCTCACCGGGGGCCCATGACCGGGACCAGTTGCGCAGCACGCCCTCGAAGCGGGCTCCCACGCTCTCGATGGCCGCGCGGGAACGGCTGTTGCGGGCATCGGTCTTCAGGTCCACGCGAGAGACGCCCCATTCCTCGAAGGCATGCCGGAAGAGGAGGAACTTGGCCTCGGCGTTCACGCCCGTGCCCTGGGCGGAACGGGCGAGCCAGGTGAAGCCGACCTCAACCGCGTCGAGTTCGTCGTCCGAGAGCCAGGAGCGTGGTTCCCAGTACGCCGTGGCGCCGACCGCTCGTCCCGTGGCCGTCGAGATCTGCGCGTAGGGCGCGAGCCGCCCCGTCGCCGCGCGGGCGAGCTGCGCGTCGATGTAGGCGCCCACCTCGTCGGCATCCGGTACCCAGGTGAAGGCGTAGGTCTCCCGGTCCTCCGTCGCCGCCCTCGCCAAATCGACGGCGTGCTGATGCCCCAAGGGTTCCAGACGGACCAGGGCACCCTCCAGGGTGGGTCCTTCCAGTGCGAAGCTCACGCTGCGGCGCCTCTCGAATCACGTCGGAACAGTCGGAACGGCTGGCCGGAGTTCGGTCAGGGTGGCGGGGGAACCCCGGGAAAGCCTTCCGCACGCAGCACGGGTCGTCGAACGAAATACTCGGTATCCGCAGGCTCTCCGGGCGCTGACGGACTTGGAACCGGGAAGGGCGCCCACGGGTATGTCTCATGATCGGACGGCCGTCGTCCGTGGCGCGGAAGCGTCCGCGGAGTCGGCGTCGGGTCTGCGGGCGGGCGCCCAGGACGCCAGCCCCACCCCGCCCACCAGCAACACCGCCGCGCACCACCGCAGCGGGCTCACCGGCTCGCCCAGGAACAGGAACGCCGACGACAGGCCGAAGACGGGGACCAGGAGGGAGAACGGCGCCACCGTGGAGGCGGGGTGGTGGCGGAGGAGGAAGCCCCACACGCCGAAGCCGAAGACCGTGGTGATCCAGGCGACGTAGAGGACCGTGCCCGCGCCCTGCCAGTCCAGGGCGCGCAGGGCCGCCAGGTCGCGCGAGGGGCCCTCCGTGAGGAGGGAGATGACCAGCAGGGGCAAGACCGGGACCGTACTGACCCAGACCATGAAGTTCAGGGCGTCGGGGGGAGCCGCCTTGCGCGTGAGGACGTTGGTCGCGCCCCAGCACACCGCAGCCCCGACGACCAGGGCGAACGCGCCGAGGGGGCCCGACGTTCCCTCGTCCACGGCCGCCACGGCGATGCCGGCCAGGGCGACCGTCATGCCCAGCAGGCGGATGCGGGACGGCCGTTCGCCCAGGGTCAGGGCCGCGATGCCCGCCGTGAACACCGCCTGGCTCTGCAGCACCAGGGAGGACAGGCCCGCGGGCATTCCCGCGTCCATGCCGACGAAGAGGAAACTGAACTTCGCCACACCCAGGACCAGGCCGACCGTCACGATCCACTTCCAGGCCACCTTCGGACGGCCCACGAAGAACACCGCCGGGAGCGCCGCCGCCAGGAAGCGCAGTGCCGAGAAGAGGATCGGGGGGAAGTGGTCCAGGCCGATCTCTATGACCGTGAAGTTGACGCCCCAGACGGCGGCGACCAGGACGGCGAGAGCGAGGTGTGACGGGCGCATGCCGTGAGCATCGCGCCCCCCGACCGTGAAGCACCAGCGATGATCGCCACATGGCTGGATATCGCGTCGCTCGGCGGAAGCATGGCCGGGCAAAGGGAGTTGGCTGTGCTCGGCGAGCGGTGGCCGGACGTTGCTGCCCATCCGCCCCGTCGAACCCCTGGTTCACCTCGCGTACCGACTTCCGGAAAACCGGCCCGCGTCGGGAACCCGGGCCAAACTCCCGTCGTCCAATCCCAGGCCGCCGGAGAGTCACCACGGTGCGGTGTCGGCCCTCGCTGCTGGCTGCGATCGCTGACCACCCTCTCCGCCGTACCGCGGCCGGCGGCACCGCCGCCATCGGCGCGTCCCCCTCCAACCGCGCCGGTGGCGGCCCCTGTGCGGTTAGTGTGCATTCTCTTGACCGGCAGAAACTTCCCGGTTATTGCTGACTTCTTGGAAGTTTCCTTCAGCGGATCCGAGCGGATCACCTCCGGAAGGAGCGCACGTGCACGACACCGGCACGGAAAGCACCGGAAGCACGGGAAACACCGCACAGCCCTCCAGACGCACGGTCCTCGCCGCCACGGCCGGCGTCGCCGGCGCCCTCGCGGCCGCGGGGCCCGCGTACCCCGCCGGCGCCCCCGACGACAAGCAACTCCGCGCTCTCGTTTCGCGTATGACGCTGGAGGAGAAGGTCGGCCAGCTCTTCGTGATGCGGGTCTACGGCCACTCCGCCACCGCCCCCGACCAGGCCGACATCGACGCCAACCTGAAGGAGATCGGGGTCCGTACGGCCGCCGAGCTGGTCGCGAAGTACCGGGTCGGCGGCATCATCTACTTCGCCTGGGCGCACAACACCCGCGAGCCGCACCAGATCGCGGATCTGTCCAACGGCATCCAGCGGGCCTCCCTGGACCTGCCGCGCGGGCTGCCCGTGCTCATCTCCACCGACCAGGAGCACGGGATCGTCGCCCGGGTGGGCACACCCGCGACGCTCTTCCCGGGGGCCATGGCCGTCGGCGCGGGCGGGTCGCGGTCCGATGCCCGGGCCCTCGGGCGGATCGCGGGGCGTGAGCTGCGGGCGATGGGCATCCGGCAGGACTACTCCCCCGTGGCCGACGTGAACGTCAACCCGGCCAACCCGGTCATCGGCGTACGGTCCTTCGGTGCCGACCCGCGGGCGGTGGCCGCGCTGGTGGCCGCCGAGGTCGCCGGGTACCAGGGGTCCGGGGTGGCGGCGACCGCCAAGCACTTCCCCGGGCACGGGGACACCAACGTCGACAGCCACACCGGCTTCCCGACCATCACGCACAGCCGGGAGCTGTGGGAGAAGCTGGACGCGCCGCCGTTCCGGGCGGCGATCGCCGCGGGCGTCGACTCGATCATGACCGCGCATCTGATGGTCCCGGCCCTGGACGACTCCGGCGACCCGGCGACCCTCTCCCGCCCGATCCTCACCGGCATCCTGCGCGAGCGGCTCGGCTACGACGGGGTCGTCGTCACGGACTCCCTCGGCATGGAGGGCGTGCGGACCAAGTACGGCGACGACCGGGTGCCGGTGCTCGCGCTGAAGGCGGGCGTGGACCAGCTCCTCAACCCGCCGGATCTGGACCTCGCCTGGCACGCGGTCCTGGATGCCGTACGGAACGGCGAGCTGACCGAGGCGCGGCTCGACGAGTCGATCCTGCGGATCCTGCGGCTGAAGGCGAAGCTGGGGCTGTTCCGCGCGCCGTACGTCAGTCAGAACGGAGTCGACCGCACCGTCGGCACCCGGGCGCATCTGGCGGCGGCCGACCGGATCGCCGAGCGGACGACCACCCTGCTCGTCAACGAGGGGCGGCTGCTGCCGCTGTCCCTGCGCCGGTACCCCAAGGTGCTGGTGGTCGGGGCCGATCCGGCCTCGCCGTCGGGGACGACCGGGCCGCCGACCGGAGTGCTCGCCGCCGCGCTGACCGGGCTCGGTTTCAGCACCACCTCCCTGTCGACGGGCACGGCCCCGTCCGCGGCGGCCATCGCCAGGGCGGTCGCGGCGGCGCGGGACGCGGACGCGGTGGTGGCGGCGACGTACAACGTCACGGCGGGCAGCGGTCAGAAGACGCTGGTCGAGCAGCTCGTGGCGACGGGGAGGCCGGTCGTGGCGGTCGCGATCCGCAACCCGTACGACGTGGCCCACCTGCCCTCCGTCCCGGCGTGCCTCGCGGCCTACTCCTGGACCGACGTCGAACTGCGGGCCGCCGCACGGGTGATCGCGGGGCGGGTGGAGCCCCGCGGGAAACTCCCGGTGGTGGTGCAGAGGGCGGATGATCCGGAGCAGGTGCTGTACCCGATCGGGTACGGGCTGTCGTACTAGACGTACGTCATGGACCGGGCGCACCACCCCCAACGTGCGCAAACCCTCCCATGTGCCTGGCGTGCGCCCGCCGCGCGGGCCACGCTGGGCCAGGGAACTGGGGGACGGCGATGCGTGCGAGAAGTTCAGCGGGGGTGTGGGGGCTTCTGGTACTGCTCGGCGTGCTGCTGACCGGGTGCCAGAGTCCCTCGGCGGGTGTCGCGGAGGACGGCCGGCTGGGCGGGCCGGCGTCGGGGACGACCGCCGCCGGGGCGGCGCCGGGGACCCGGCCGTCGGCGTACGGGGCGGTGTTCCTCGCGGTCGACGAGTGCAGTTCGTTCGGTACCACGAGCTTCACCGAGGTGCCGTGCGCCGGTGAGCGTGCGGCGGCCCGGGTCGTGGCGCGGCACGACGGCACGGTCCGGGACGGGCCGCGCTGTCCGGCGACCACGGACTTCGTGCTGCACATCAGCGAGCAGCGGCCCGCGTCCGACGAGGACGGCGACGGGGCGGTGCCGCAGGGCTACGCCTGTATGCGCAACCTCCAGCCGCCGCACCCGGGCGACCCGGGCGGCGGGGGCGGGCCCCGCACCATCGTCGGCGACTGCGTCTACAGCTCCGGCGACGGGCAGGTCCGCGAGACCGCGTGCGAAGGAAAGGGCGGGCAGGAGCCGGAGTACGAGGTGACCCAGGCCGTCGCCAGGCGTGCCGACTGCCCCGTGTCGACCGCCCTGTACGTCCGGCTCGGCGGCGACCGGCCCGTGGGGTGCGCCCGGCCGCTGTGAGCGGCCGGGCGCACCGGCACAGAAGAACCACTGGTTCTACGGCCGCAGCGTCATCTCACGCTGCACGTCCCGCTTGTCCAGCTTGGCGTCGTACTTCGCGAGGGGCTTCGCCGCCTGCGGATCCGCCTGCACCGCTCTGGAGGCGACTCCGGCCCAGTCGAGGATGCGGGCGGTGGCGAGGTCCTTCTGGTCCGGCACGAGGCCCGCGACATTGGCACCGTGGTTCATGCCGGGGGCGGTCATGACGTAGGAGTCCTTGGCGCCCTTGCCGAGGCGGAAGGGCTCCGCGCTCCACGGGTCGTTCTGGCCGTTGACGAACAGCATGTGCCGGGCGTTGTGCCGGACCCAGGTGTCCACGTCCCGCATCGCCGACGGCTGGAACTTCATCGGGATGTCCCGGGGGACGAAATTGCGCGGCGGCTGGTAGCCGTAGCGGATGTACTTCTTCTCGATGTGCGGGAACTCGATCGTCGGCGCGCCGAGCTGCGTGCCGGCCTGGTAGTAGTACGGCGTGTAGGTCGTCAGGCCCTGGTCGGCATAGGCGGAGAAGCCGGAGATCGTGTCGACGGAGTTCCAGATCTCTTCGTCGGTGGCGTTCTTCGCGTCGGCCGGGATCTGGTCGCAGTCCTTGAGCTGGCTGTACTGCCAGAAGCCCCAGACGTAGTCGAGGACGACGGCCTCGTAGGCCCTGTCCAGGCTGCCGATGGTCTTGAAGGTGAGGCCGTTGTCCTGCGCGTAGGCCGCGTACTTCTTCTCCAGCGGCTCGCGTCGCACCAGCGCCTCGCGCTGCACGCCGTTCAGCCGGTCGCGGCACTCCTCGGTGCCGACGCGCGCGAAGAAGCGGTCGTAGGCCGAATCCTCCTTGTTCACCACGTCGTTGGGGGCGACGTAGGCGACCACGCCGTCCATGTCACGCGGGTAGAAGCGCTCGTAGTAGGTGGCGGTCATGCCGCCCTTCGAGCCGCCCGTGGAGATCCACTTCTTGTCGTAGACGCCCTTCAGCGCCTTGAAGACGCGGTGCTGGTCGCTGGCCGCCTGCCAGATGTCCAGCTGGGACCAGTCGGCCGGGGCGGGCCGGGACGGGGTGAAGAAGCGGTACTCCAGGGAGACCTGGTTGCCGTCCACGATCTGGGTCGGCTCGCTGCGGCGGGGCGACGTGGAGACGTTGTAGCCGCTGGTGAAGAACACCGTCGGGCGCGCGACGTCCTTGTGCAGCACGGTGATGCGCTGCTGGAACGTGCCCTTCGACGGCTTCCGGTGGTCGACCGGCTGCGTGTAGTTCAGGACGAAGAAGCGGTAACCGGTGTACGGCTTCTCCTCGACCAGGCTCATGCCCGGTACGGAGAGCAGCCTTTCCTTGATGTCGGTGGTGCTGTCGGTGCCGGTGGCGTCGGCGGCGGTGGCCGCTCCCGCCGTGCCCAGTGTGCCTAAGAGCACCGTGAGCGCCAGCAGCCATCTGAGCGCCTTGCGCATGCGCACTCCCCTGTGAGACAGATGTGCGCCGGAAGCTAGCGGACCAACTCCCCCCAGCACCAGGGGACATGGGGATAACCCTCTATGCGGCGGGCGTCAGCACAGGATCCAGCCGGAGCTGAACGACCCCCGCCCCACCCTGCCCTTCAGCCATACGCAGCGGCGTCCGGCGTGCACCATCACCGGGCCGGCGTGGTAGGAGTACCGGCCTTCGTCGACGACCGGGCGGTTGCCGCGCGCCTGCACGCTCACCGACATCTTGCGCTTCACGCCGGGCTTCTTGGTGAGGGTCACGGCGCAGACGTAGCCGCCGCGCTTGTAGACGAGCACGGTCCCGGTGGAGAACGGCAGGGTGCGGACCTTGCGGCCGGGACAGTGGGCGGAGGCGGCCGCCTGCGCATCGCCCGGCGCCGCGACGGCCAGCAGGCCGGAGGCGGTCAGCACGGCCAGGCCGAGCGCGAGCCGCCGGCGTATCGCTCCACTGTCCACTGTCGTCCTCCCGTACCGCGTCGTGCGCGACCATCGGCGTACAGGTGTACGGACGCATGACGTATGTCGGACGGTTGCACGAGCGTTACGAAAACGCCGGTCGCTCGGGCCTCACCGGGACGCGCCGACCGGCTCCTCCGGCTCCGCCGCGCCGATGAACGTCCGCCACAGCTCGGCGTACCGCCCGCCGCGCGCGAGCAGCTCCTCGTGCGTGCCGTCCTCGGCGACCCGGCCGTGGTCCATGACGACGACCCGGTCGGCGCGGGCGGCGGTGGTGAGGCGGTGGGCCACGACGAGGGTGGTGCGGCGGCCGGCGAGGCGGTCGGTGGCCTGGTTGACCTGGGCCTCGGTGGCCAGGTCCAGGGCGGCCGTCGCCTCGTCGAGCAGCAGGACGTCCGGGTCGACCAGCTCTGCGCGGGCCAGGGCAATCAGCTGGCGCTGCCCTGCGGAGAGGTTGCGGCCGCGCTCGGCGACCTCGTGGAGGTAGCCGCCCTCCAGAGTGGCGATCATCTCGTGCGCCCCGACCGCCCGGGCCGCCGCTTCGACCTCGGCGTCGGTGGCGTCGGGGCGGCCGTAGGCGATGGCGTCGCGGACGGTGCCCTGGAAGAGGTACGCCTCCTGTGGGACGACCCCCAGACGGTGCCGGTACGAGGTGAGGTCCAGGGCGCGCAGATCGGTGCCGTCGACCATGACCCGGCCGCCGGTGGGGTCGTAGAAGCGGGCCACGAGCTTGACGAGGGTCGACTTCCCGGCGCCGGTCTCGCCGACGAACGCGACGGTCTGCCCGGCGGGGATGCGCAGGTCGACGCCGCCGAGAGCCTCTTCGTCATCGCCGTAGGCGAAGTGCACGCCCTCGAAGGCGATGTCGCCGCGCAGGGACCGCACCTCGCGGGGTTCGTCGGCGGACTTCGTCGACGTCGGCTCCTGGAGCAGTTCCTGGATGCGGCCCAGCGAGACGGACGCCTGCTGGTAGCCGTCGAAGACCTGGGACAGCTGCTGCACGGGCGCGAAGAACAGGTCGATGTAGAGCAGATACGCCACCAGCGAGCCGATCGCCAGCGTCCCGTCGTCGACCCGCGCCCCGCCCACGATCAGCACGGCCGCCGCCGCCACCGACGACAGGAACTGCACGAAGGGGAAGTACACGGAGATGAGCCACTGGCCTCGGATGCGCGCCTGGCGGTAGCTGTCGCTGTGCCCGGCGAACCGCCGCCCGCCGTCCCGCTCGCGCCGGAAGGCCTGCACGATCCGCAGCCCGGACACCGACTCCTGGAGGTCGGCGTTGACCACCGAGACGCGTTCACGGGCCAGTTCGTACGCCTTCACGCTCGCCCGGCGGAAGAAGTACGTGGCGATGATCAGCGGCGGCAGCGTCGCGAAGACGACCAGCGCGAGCTCCACGTCGATGACCAGCAGGGCGACCATGATGCCGAAGAAGGTGACGACCGAGACGAAGGCGGTGACCAGGCCCGTCTGGAGGAACGTCGACAGCGCGTCGACGTCGGTCGTCATCCGGGTCATGATCCGGCCGGTCAGCTCCCGCTCGTAGTAGTCGAGCCCCAGGCGCTGGAGCTGGGAGAAGATCTTCAGCCGGAGCGCGTACAGCACCCGCTCGCCGGTACGCCCCGTCATCCGGATCTCGCCGACCTGGGCCGCCCACTGCACGGCCACCGTCAGCAGCGCGAGCAGGGACGCCGCCCACACGGCGCCGATCGCGACCTGGGTGACGCCCGAGTCGATGCCGTGCCGGATCATGATCGGCAGCAGCAGGCCCATGCCCGCGTCGACGGCGACCAGGCCGAGGCTGACCAGCAGCGGCAGTCCGAAGCCGCGCAGCAGCCGGCGCAGGCCGTAGGACTCCTCCGGCTGGACGGCCTGCTTCTCGTCGACGTCGGGGATGTCGGTGGCCGGGGGCAGCGCCTCCACCTGGGCGAGGAGCTCGGGGGTGGCGGGGCTCTCGGCGAGGGCGAGGTCCTTGCGCTCGCGGTCGCCGGTCCACAGCCTTGGGGTGACCCCGCGCTCGGCGTCGAACTCGGCGTCCAGCTCGTCCCGGACGGAGGTGTCCTCCTGGGGGCAGGCCGGCTGGGTGTGGCCCGGGGAGACCCCGCCCAGCTCGTCGGGGTCGGTGAGCAGGCGGCGGTAGAGGGCGGAGCGCCGCTGGAGTTCGTCGTGGGTGCCGATGTCGGCGAGGCGGCCGCCGTCCAGGACGGCGATGCGGTCGGCGAGGTTCAGGGTGGAGCGGCGGTGGGCGATCAGCAGGGTGGTGCGGCCCCGCATGACCTCCTTCAGGGCCTCGTGGATCTCGTGCTCGACCCGCGCGTCCACGGCGGAGGTGGCGTCGTCCAGGACCAGCAGGCGCGGATCGCTGAGGATGGCGCGGGCGAGGGCGACGCGCTGGCGCTGGCCGCCGGAGAGGGTGAGGCCGTGCTCGCCGACGGTGGTGTCGTAGCCCTCGGGGAGCTCGCTGATGAACCCGTGCGCCTGGGCGGCGCGGGCGGCCTGTTCGATCTCCTCCGGGGTGGCGTCCGGGCGGCCGTAGGCGATGTTGCTGCGGACCGTGTCGGAGAAGAGGAAGGAGTCCTCCGGGACCAGCCCGATCGCGGCCCGGAGTGATTCCAGGGTCAGTTCGCGCACGTCGTGGCCGCCGACGAGGACGGCACCGCGGGTGACGTCGTAGAAGCGCGGCAGCAGCAGGGAGACCGTGGACTTGCCGGAGCCGGAGGAGCCGACGACGGCGAGGGTCTCGCCGGGGCGGATCTCGAAGGAGAGCCCGTCGAGGACGGGGCGGTCTTCGTCGTAGCCGAAGGAGACGTCGTCGAACTCGACGGTCGCGGGGGCGTCGGCGGGCAGGCCCTTGCGGCCGTCCTCGAGAGACGGCTCGGTGTCGATCAGCTCCAGGACGCGCTCGGTGCCCGCGCGGGCCTGCTGGCCGACGGTGAGCACCATGGCGAGCATCCGGACCGGGCCGACGAGCTGGGCGAGGTAGGTGGAGAAGGCGACGAACGTGCCGAGCGTGATGTGCCCGCCCACCGCGAGCCAGCCGCCGAGCGCCAGCATCGCGACCTGGCCGAGGGCGGGGACGGCCTGGAGGGCCGGGGTGTAGACGGAGTTCAGGCGGATGGTGCGCAGCCGCCCGGCGAAGAGGCGGCCGCTGACGTCCCTGAGCTTGCCGGTCTCCTGGTCCTCCTGCCCGAAGCCCTTCACCACGCGGACCCCGCTGACGGCGCCGTCGACCACACCGGCGACGGCGGCGGCCTGCGCCTGGGCGTACCAGGTGGAGGGGTGCAGCCGGGTGCGGCTGCGCTTGGCGATCCACCACAGGGCGGGGGCGACGGCCAGGGCGACCAGGGTGAGCGGCACCGACAGCCACGCCATGATCACCAGGGAGATCAGGAAGAGCATGAAGTTCCCGATGGTCATCGGGAGCATGAACAGCAGGCCCTGGATCAGCTGGAGGTCGCTGGTGGCGCGGCCCACGACCTGGCCGGTGGACAGTTCGTCCTGGCGGCGGCCGTCGAGCCGGGTGATCGTCCCGTACATCTCCGTCCGCAGGTCGTGCTGGACGTCGAGGGCGAGGCGGCCGCCGTAGTAGCGGCGGATGTAGGTGAGGACGTAGACGACCAGTGCGGCGGCGACGAGGAGGCCGGCCCAGGTGGTCATCGAGCGGGTGTGGTCGCTGATGACGTCGTCGATGATCACCTTGGTGATCAGCGGGACGAGGGCCATGACCGCCATGCCGGCCAGTGAGGAGCCGAGGGCGAGCACGACGTCCTTCGGGTGGCGCCATGCGTAGGCCCACAGTCGTCGTGCCCATCCCCGTTGCGGTGTCACGCGGGTGCCCCTCCGGTCGTCCTGGTCTGCCGGAAGGCACCAACGCGGTGGGAGGCTGTTTTCATCCCGCGGCGTGACGAGCGTTACCCCGCCCCCACCCTGGACGGTGATTGATACTCGCCGGTATCTTTGTCTGAGCAAGCGCTTAGACATACCGAGGTCCCTGGAGGTGGCGGCGTGCGCCGTACGGTGTTCAACGAGGATCACGAGGCGTTCCGGGAGACCATCCGCGCCTTCATCGAGGCCGAGGTCGTACCGGTGTACGACGAGTGGTTCGCGGCGGGCCAGGCGCCCCGCGACTTCTACTACAAGCTCGGTGAGCTGGGCATCTTCGGCATCAACGTGCCCGAGGAGTTCGGCGGCGCGGGCTTGGAGAGCCACAAGTTCGAGGCCGTGCTCTACGAGGAGACCGCTCGCGCGGGCGTCCAGTTCGGCGGCTCCGGCGTGCACGTGCTGCTCGCCCTGCCCTACATCAAGATGCTCGCCACCGACGAGCAGAAGAAGCGGTTCCTGCCGAAGTTCGTCTCCGGCGAGGAGATGTGGGCCATCGCGATGACGGAGCCGGGTACCGGTTCCGACCTCGCGGGCATGAAGTCCACCGCCAAGCTGAGCGAGGACGGCACGCACTACGTCCTCAACGGCGCCAAGACCTTCATCACCGGCGGCGTGCACGCCGACCGTGTGATCGTCTGCGCCCGGACCTCCGCCCCGACCGCCGAGGACCGCCGCCACGGCATCTCCCTCTTCGCCGTCGACACCAAGTCCGAGGGCTACTCCGTCGGCCGCAAGCTCGACAAGCTCGGCCTGAAGACCTCCGACACCGCCGAGCTGGCGTTCGTCGACGTCAAGGTGCCCGTCGAGGACCTCCTCGGCGAGGAGAACAAGGGCTTCTCCTACCTCGGCCACAACCTGGCCTCCGAGCGCTGGGGCATCGCCTTCGGCGCCTACGCCCAGGCCAAGGCCGCCGTCCGGTTCGCCAAGCAGTACGTGCAGGAGCGCACGGTCTTCGGCAAGCCGGTCGCCCACTTCCAGAACACCAAGTTCGAGCTGGCCGCCTGCCAGGCCGAGGTGGACGCGGCCGAGGCCGTCGCCGACCGCGCGACCGAGGCCCTCGACGCCGGTGAGCTCACCCCCGCCGAGGCCGCCTCCGCGAAGCTGTTCTGCACCGAGGTCGCCCACCGCGTCATCGACCGCTGCCTCCAGCTGCACGGCGGCTACGGCTACATGAACGAGTACCCGATCGCCCGCCTGTACGCGGACAACCGCGTCAACCGCATCTACGGCGGCACCAGCGAGATCATGAAGTCGATCATCGCCAAGGACATGGGCCTGTAAGCCGACCGCAATCAGTGGCCGGTACAACAGTCGTATGAGTCAGGCACTACAGGACCTCCTCGATCTGCTCGACCTGGAGCAGATCGAGGAGGACATCTTCCGTGGCCGGTCCCGGTCCGCCGTCGTCCCCCGGGTCTTCGGCGGACAGGTCGCGGCCCAGGCGCTCGTCGCCGCCGGGCGCACGGTCCCCGAGGACCGGCCCGCGCACTCGCTCCACGCGTACTTCCTGCGCCCCGGCGATCCCGGCGCGCCCATCGTCTACACCGTCGACCGGATCCGCGACGGCCGCTCCTTCACCACCCGCCGCGTGGTCGCCGTCCAGCACGGCAAGCCGATCTTCCACCTCTCGGCGTCCTTCCAGGTGTACGAGGACGGGCTGGACCACCAGGAGCGCATGCCGGACGCACCCGATCCCGCCACGCTGCCCACCGGCGAGGACCGGCTGCGCGGATACGGCCATCTCGACCCGGCGGTCGTGGAGAAGTTCCTGGAGGCCCGGGCCGCCGTCGATCTGCGCTACGTCGACGAGCCGCCGTACGGGAAGTTCGGCGAGCCGCGCGAGCCGCACTCCCAGGTCTGGTTCCGGACCAACGGCAAGCTCGCCGACGATCCTCCCCCAGACTCCGTCTGGGGGGACCCCCAGCTGCACGTCGTCCTCGCCACCTACGTCTCCGACATGACGCTGCTCGACTCCGTGCTGCTGGCGCACGGGCGGGGCGGCTGGGCCGTCGGGGACGTCGTCGGGGCCTCCCTCGACCACGCGATGTGGTTCCACCGGCCGTTCCGCGCCGACGAGTGGCTGCTCTACGACCAGGAGTCCCCGTCCGCGTACGGCGGCCGGGGACTGGGACAGGCCCGTATCTACACGCAGGACGGGCGGCTCGCCGTCACGGTGATCCAGGAGGGCGTGGTCCGGGTCCCGCGCGAGCCGGGCACTAGCTGAGGCCAGCCTCCGCCAGCAGGTACGCGGTCATCGGGTCGTAGTGGCGGGGGCTGACCACGTGGTCGTCGAGGGGCACCGTCACCTGTACGGTGCCCTCGGCCTCGGCGAGGAAGAGGGCCGGGTCGTTGGAGTCGGCGTAGCCGACGGAGTCCACGCCGTGCTGCCCCGCGTAGCCCGCCCAGCCGTGGTCGGCGACGACCAGGTCGGGCAGCGGGCGGCCCTCGCGCTCCATGGCGGTCAGGATGGCCTTCATCGGCTCGCCCGAGTGGGTGTGCCACAGGGTGGCCCCGTGCTCCAGCACCGCCACGTCCGCGAACTGCATGACGTAGCCCTCCTCCGTCGTCAGCCCGTCCGGGATGACGACGATCTCGCAGCCGGCCGCGCGCAGGGCCGCCGCGGTCGCGCGGTGTACGTCGAGCAGGCCGCCGGGGTGGCCGGTGGCGAACAGGACCCGCTGCTGCCCGTCGGCCGCCTTGCGCAGCCGCCCGGCGAGCCGCTCCAGGCCGGCGACGGTCAGCTCCGGGTCGATGGTGTCCTGGCCGTACCGGTACTCGGGATCGTCGTTCACGCCGACCCGTTCCGCCATCACCGCGAGGACGTCCTGCTCATCGCTCCAGCGGTCGCCGAGTTCCAGGCCGAACCAGTAGTGCCGGTCGGCGTTCGCCAGCTTGCGGTAGTGGGAGAGGTTGTTCTCGCGGGGGGTGGCGACGTCGCCCGCGATGCGCGTCCTGACGAGGTGGTCGACGAGTTCGGCGCGGCTGGGTGTCCCGGGTATCGGCATGGCTCCCATTGTGAGGCAGCCGCCTGTGGGCGGCCCTGGCGTATCGCACGCTGGGATGTGCGTCACGTACTCAGCGCGACCCCGGTCAGCTACTCAGATGTGCCGCAGCGCGAACCAGAGTTCCATGCGTACGTCCCGGTCGTCGAGGTCGGTCTCCAGCAGGGTCGCGCAGCGGGCGATGCGCTGCCGCACCGTGTTGCGGTGCGTGTAGGGGCAGGTACGTCCTCGACCCGGCCGGGGGCCTTGTGCTCGGTGCGCTCGCGCAGGAATCCCCAGCCCTGGGCAAGGATGACCCGGTTCAATCCGGCCTTGGCCCGTACGTTCTTGCCGGGCTGCTCGACGGTCCCTCTTGCCGGGCGGGTCATGTTCTTGATGTTCAGCTTCTCGAACCGGATCAGGTCGTAACGCGCTGTCGAGACTGGTGAAACGTCGAATCGTCCCGGCGGCGATTCGGCCACCCATGCTCCGCCGCACGGGAACGCGCATCAGCCCCGGTCCTCAAAGCCAGGTGGATGCCCCAATCCGGAACGTCGGTGCCCGGCGTGATGGACGTTTCCTCCATACTTTCGCGCTGCGGTGTACGAAATGTACATGTCGCAGTCGTTGGCGGGTGCCTAGTGTCGACTGGACTGGTCGCCCCAGATTCAGGCGGATGTGCTGGGACTGAATGTCGTCGCTCGGGGGCTACGGCGCCGCCTCCTTGATGGCGAGGCCGACCGGCGTGGCCGTCCTCGCCGCCTGGCGCGAACGCGTCGCCGGGCAGGCATCCGAACCCGTATCCGAGCCGGCCCCGACTCCCCGGTAAAGTCGTTCGACAAGCAGTACATACGCGATGAAGCGTAGGAAAGAAGGCATTCCTCCATGAGCAGCAACGAGACTCCCCGCGGGCCCGTCGACTCCTCCCGCGTCCCGCGGTACGCCGGTCCCGCGACCTTCGCCCGGCTGCCCCGGCTCGACGAGGTCGGCGGCCGGGCCGATGTCGCCGTGGTGGGCGTGCCGTTCGACTCGGGTGTCTCCTACCGGCCGGGCGCCCGCTTCGGCGGCAACGCGATCCGCGAGGCGTCCCGGCTGCTGCGCCCGTACAACCCCGCGCAGGACGCCTCCCCGTTCGCCCTCGCCCAGGTCGCGGACGGCGGCGACATCGCCGTGAACCCGTTCCACATCAACGAGGCCGTCGAGACCGTCGAGGCGGCGGCGGACGACCTGCTCGGCTCGGGCGCCCGCCTGATGACCCTCGGTGGCGACCACACCATCGCGCTGCCGCTGCTGCGCTCGGTGGCGAAGAAGCACGGCCCGGTGGCCCTGCTGCACTTCGACGCCCACCTCGACACCTGGGACACGTACTTCGGCGCCGAGTACACGCACGGCACCCCGTTCCGCCGCGCGGTCGAGGAGGGCATCCTCGACACCTCCGCGCTGTCCCACGTGGGCACGCGCGGCCCGCTCTACGGCAAGCAGGACCTGACCGACGACGAGAAGATGGGCTTCGGCATCGTCACCTCGGCGGACGTCTACCGGCGCGGCGCCGACGAGGTCGCCGACCAGCTCCGCCAGCGCATCGGCGACCGGCCGCTGTACATCTCCATCGACATCGACTGCCTCGACCCGGCCCACGCGCCCGGCACGGGCACGCCCGAGGCCGGCGGCATGACCTCGCGCGAGCTGCTGGAGATCCTGCGCGGGCTGGCGTCCTGCAACCTGGTCTCCGCGGACGTCGTCGAGGTGGCCCCCGCGTACGATCACGCGGAGATCACGTCGGTGGCCGCGTCCCACACGGCGTACGAACTGACCACGATCATGTCGCGCCAGATCGCCGCGGCCCGGAAGGACTCGGAAGCGCAGTGACTCACGACCACGACCTGGTGCTCCGCCCGACGCCCGCCCAGACGGAGGCCGCCCTGAACCCTCCTCCCGGCCGCACCGGCGGAGACCTGGTCGTGGAGACGCTGGCCGGGCTGGGCGCGACGACCGTGTTCGGACTGCCCGGCCAGCACGCCCTCGGCGTGTTCGACGCGCTGCGCCGCTCCGACCTCAGGTACATCGGCCTGCGGGTGGAGAACAACGCCGGGTTCGCGGCGGACGCCTACGGCAGGATCACGGGCGAGGCGGCGCCCCTGCTGCTGTCGACGGGGCCGGGAGCGCTCACCTCGCTGGCTGCCCTCCAGGAGGCGGCCGCGGCCAGCGCCCCCGTCCTGGCGATCAGCAGCCAGGTCCCGACGGCGGGGCTCGGTGGCGGCCGCCACGGTTATCTGCACGAACTGCCCGACCAGGCGGCCTCGTTCCGGGGCGTGGTGAAGTCGGTCCACACCGTCCGCACCCAGTCGCAGATCCCGTCCGCCATCGAGGCGGCCTGGAAGTCGGCGCTGAGCGCCCCGCACGGGCCGGTGTGGGTGGAGATCCCGCAGGACGTGCTGCTGGCGCGGACGGCGATCCCGGTGGTGACGGGCGGCGACGCCTTCCCCGAGGAGCTGCCGCCGCGCCCCGAACTGACCGCCGTGGCCGCCGACCTGCTGTCGAAGGCGGCCCGTCCGGCGATCATCGCGGGCGGCGGAGTCGTCCGGGCGGACGCGTCGAAGAAGCTGCGCCAGCTGGCCGAGACGCTTCAGGCACCCGTCGTCACGACGCCGGGTGGCAAGGGCGCGTTCCCCTGGACACACCCGCTGTCACTCCAGTCCTGGATCGAGGACCGCCACACGACGGACTTCCTGGAGGAGGCGGACGTACTCCTCGTCGTCGGCTCCGGACTCGGCGAGCTCTCCTCGAACTACCACACGTTCAAGCCGCGCGGCCGGGTCATCCAGATCGAGGCCGACCTCGGCAAGCTGGAGTCCAACCACCCGGCACTGGGCATCCACGCGGACGCCCGCCTCGCGTTGCAGGCGCTGCTGGAGACGGTCTCCGAGCGGCAGGACCCGACGGCGCCGGAGCGCGTCCGCGCGCTGCTCGCGAAGGTCACCGAACGTCTCGCCGCCCAGGAACTCACCCTGGAGCAGAGCGTGCTGGCGTCGGTCCGCAGGGCGCTCCCCGCCGGCTCCCCGTCCTTCTGGGACATGACGATCCTCGCGTACTGGGCTTGGTCGGCCTTCGACGCCAAGGGCCCCAACCACATGCACTCCGCACAGGGCGCGGGCGGCCTCGGCTACGCCTTTCCGGCGGCACTCGGCGCGGCGGTGGCCGACCCGACCCGGCCGGTCCTCGCCGTCTCCGGCGACGGCGGCGCCCTGTACTCGATCGCCGAGCTGGCGACGGCCCGCCAGTACGGCCTGGACGTCACCTGGCTGATCGTCGACGACGGCGGCTACGGCATCCTGCGCGAGTACATGACCGACGCGTTCGGCGAGGCGATCGCGACGGAACTGACCCGGCCGGACTACGTGGCGCTGGCGGAGTCCTTCGGCGTCCCCGGGGTCCGTACGACCCCGGAGAACCTGGAGCAGGACCTCGCGAAGCAACTCGCGTCGCCGGGGCCCTCGGTGGTCCTGCTCCCGGCCGTGCTGCGGATGTACGCGCCGACGCACCTGGACTGAGCGCCGGCCACCCGCTGCGGGGGCGGCTTTCCTACAGGCCGTCGCGGACCATCGCGGCGACGATGCGGACATGGCGGTCGGCCGCCGTGTTCGACATCTCGTTCTCGTAGTTCAGGCCGTAGGGCCAGAAGTGGCCGCTGCCGGTGGAGATCTTCGCGCCGGAGCCGTCGTACTGCTTGACCAGCGCGGTCGCCTGACCGCCGGTCCAGGTGCCGCTGCCGCCGAGGCGGGACCAGCCCGAGCTGGTGCCCACGCCGATGGTGTGGGCGATCTCGTGCAGGGCCGTCCGCTCGGTCATGTAGCTGCGGTTGCTGCCGAAGCGGATGGTCCCGTTGATGTTGCCGTCGGCGGTGGGGACGCCCGGCTCGTAGCGGACGGTGATGGTCTTGCCCAGGTCGCTGAGGTTGTTGTAGCGGGCCACCGCCGCGTTCATGGCCCGGGTGATGGCGTCGTAGGCGGTGCGCTGGTCCTCGGTGGGGTTGCTCGCCCGCACGAGGGACCAGGTGATGGTGGCCGCGGCGGCGCGTTCGCGGGCCGGGGCGGGTGCGGTCTGGGAAGTGGAGGTGGTCTGGGGGGTGGCGGCCTGGGCGACGGCGGGGCCGGCCAGTAGTGCGGCGGTCAGGGCGGCTATGAGGGTCTTGCGGGGGCTCATGGGGATCCTCCTGTGGGGGGAGCTGCACGAAGCTTGCGAAACTTCGCACGGCGTTCGGGATCTCGGACATGCGGAGCCGCTGTCGACATCAGATCGGGTGCGACGAAATTCCTTCACCGACACGGCAGTTGGCGCGCTGTCGACCGCAAGTATCCCGGTGGGAAAGGCGGCGTCAAGAGTTTCGGCAGGGGCCAGTGGAACCGACGGGGACGGGGAACGGCCCCTGACCGAGGGGCCGGGGGCCGTTCGCCGGTGTAACGGGGGTCAGCTGACGTCGGACGGGTCGAGACGGTAGATCGTCGACTGGCTCGACTGAGACGAGGAGTTGGCGCTGGAGTCGGCGCTGGCGGCATTCACGGCCGTGCCGTGCTTCTGCACCCACGCGGTGACCTCGGAGCTGACGGAGGAGTCACCGCCGGGGCCGCCGCCCATGCCTCCGCCGAGCTGGACGTAGTGCAGTTCGCCCTTCTTCACCAGCTCCTTGAGCTTGGCCAGCGTCATCGCCTTGTCGCTGCCGGACCAGCCCCACATGGAGATGACGGGCTCCCCGCTGCTCACGATGAGCTGGGCCGCACTCTGCGAACTGGACACGGCCAGCAGCCACTTGGCTCCGTCCTGGTGCTTTTTCAGGTACGAGACGAGCTCACTGCTCGCGCCTGCGCCCATGCCGCCACCGCCGGGGGCACGGCTCATGCCACCGGGCTGGGCGCCGGCGCCGGAGCCGCTGGTCCCGCCGGGGGCCTGACCCCTCGGCCCGTTCTGTCCGTTCTGCCCACTGGGGGGCGCCTCGCCGCCCGGGAAGCCCCGGCCGCCACCACCGCCCACGAGCCCGCCGAAGCCGCTGCCCGTCGTCGGCCCCGCCGTCGGGTTCGTACCACTCATGCCGCCGCCCGACCCGGACGGCACCGACCAGGCGTACGCGGCCGGTCCCGCCACCGCCGCGACCACAGCCGCGGCCACGGACGCGGCCAGCAGCCGCAGCCGAAGTCCTGAGGCGCCGGAGCGGAAGACGAACAGGCCCGCGAGAGCGAGGGCCATGACGACCAGGATCGAAGGCCACAACCAGGTGTTCCAGCCGGAGGCCCGCCGCAGCAGCACCGCCGCCCAGACAGCCGTGACACCCAGCCCGAGGGGCAGCACCCACACCCACCGCCGGTCCGTACGGAAGGCCCGCAGCAACAGCACACCGCCACCGCCGCACAGCGCCGCGATGCCCGGGGCGAGCGCGGTCGTGTAGTACGGGTGCATCGTGCCCTCGGCCAGGGCGAACGTCAGGTAGTGCAGGGCGGTCCAGCCGCCCCACAGCACGAGCGCGGCCCGGGTGAGGTCCGTACGCGGAGCGCGCCCGCACAGGACGAGTCCGCCGACGAGCGCGATGCCCGCGAAGGGGATCAGCCAGGAGATCTGGCCGCCGAGGATGTCGTTGAACATCCGGCCCAGACCGGCGGTACCGGAGAAGCCGCCACCGCCACCGCCATTGCCCTCGCCGCCGAGGATCCGGCCGAGGCCGTTGTAGCCCATGATCAGGTTCCAGGCGGTGCCGTCCGTGGAACCGCCGATGTACGGCCGTTCGGAGGCCGGGACCAGCGACACGGCCGCGGCCCACCAGAAGCTGGAGACGGCCAGTGCCACGGCGGCCAGGGCCAGGTTCACGGCCTTCTTGCGCCAGCCGAGCCGGGACGCGTACACGTACACGGCGAACACGGCGGGCAGCGCGATGTACCCCTGGAGCATCTTGGTGTTGAAGGCGAGCCCGAAGCAGGCCGCCGAGCCGAGCAGCGGCAGCAGCCGCCCGTTGCGTACCGCGCGCAGGGCGAGCGCCGCGCCGGACACCATCAGGAACACCAGCAGCGTGTCGGGGTTGTTGTCCCGGTTGATGGCGACCGTGATCGGGGTGAGGGCCAGGACGAGGGCCGCGACGGCCGCCGCCGCGTGCCCGAACACCCGCTTCACGGAGGCGTGCAGGATCCAGATCGTGGCGAGTGCGGCCACGGCCACCGGCGCCATCATCTGCCAGGTGCCGTAGCCGAAGACCCGGCACGACAGGCCCATGACCATCAGCGCGAGCGGTGGCTTGTCGACGGTGAGGAAGTTCCCGGCGTCCAACGAGCCGAAGAACCAGGCCTTCCAGCTCTGCGTGCCGCTCAGCACGGCGGCGCTGTAGAAGCTGTTCAGGCTGGAGCCGGACAGGTTCCAGGAGTAGAGCACCGCCGCCAGGGCGAGGATCGCGAGCAGCACGGGGAGCGACCAGCGCGGGGCGGCGGTCTCCCGGGGCGGAGGCGCGGCGGGCTCTGTGATGCGGGGTTGGGTTTCGGTGGCAGATGTCACCCCGGCATCGTGGACAGCCCTGGTTGGTGGCCGCTGTGCCGAAGCTGGCCCTCGCCTGTGAAACGGCACAGCGCCCGGTAACGACTCGTACAAACCTTCGCCAAACCGCACAACCTTTCCCCCGTCCCGATGAGTCATGGGGTGCATGACTTCTGGGATATCCCGCCGCGCGAGAGTGCTGGCGGCGGCCGTGGGTACGGGCGTGCTCGTGCCGCTCGTCGCCGCCGCCACGCCCGCCTCCGCTGCCACGCCTGCCGTGACCTGTACGTCCGCCAAGGCCGGCCTCGCCGCCAAGCTGAAGCAGGACATCACCGCCGCGCTCGCGACCCGCAAGGGCACCGTCGCCGTCGGCCTCTACGACCGCAGCACCAACACGACCTGCACCCTGCGCGCGGGCACCGCCTACGACTCGGCCAGTGTCGTCAAGGTCACGGTCCTCGCCACGCTGCTGTGGGACGCGAAGAAGACGAACCGGTATCTCACCGACCGCGAGAACACCCTCGCCAAGGCCATGATCACCAAGTCGGACAACGCCGCGACCTCCACGCTGTGGAAGCAGCTCGGCATGACGAAGATCAAGGGTTTCCTCGCCGCCGCCGGCATGACCCAGACCAAGCCCGGCGCGAACGGCTACTGGGGCCTGACGCAGATCACCGTCACCGACGAGCAGAAGCTGCTGAAGCTCCTCACCGCCAAGAACGCGGTCCTGAGTGACAACTCCCGCGCCTACGTCCTGAAGCTGATGGGCCAGGTCGTCTCGTCCCAGCGCTGGGGCACGCCGTACGGAGTGCCGTCGGGCGTCACCGTGGCCGTGAAGAACGGCTGGCTGCAACGCGCCACGAACGGCTGGCGGGTGCACAGTGCCGGCGCGTTCAAGGGCGGCGGCCACGACTACATGATCACCGTGCTCACCCACGGCAACAGCACCATGAACTACGGCATCGCGACCATCCAGGCCGTGGCCAAGGTCATCCACAAGGACCTGGCCGCGAGCTGACCCTTCACCACGCGTCCTACCCGGCGTCACCGGCCCGCCCTACGGTGGCGCCCATGCCCCTCAGAACTCCTCTCGCCCTCCTCACCGCAGCCCTGACGGCGGCCACCTGCCTGACCGCCGCGGGTCCTGCCCAGGCGCACACCCGACACGACTGCTCGCCGGCCGTCTCCATCGACGGCTACTCCGACGCGCTCGACAAGACGACGTACGAGAACACCTACGTCGGCAACTTCTCCGCGCTGGCCATGGACCGGGACGGCTCACTGGCCGCCCTCTCCGACCGCTCCTCGCTCTTCCGCCTGGACGCGAGGACGCTGAAGCCCCGGTCCGTGGTGCCGCTCACCGACGAGAACGGCACCGCGCTCGACTCCGAGGGCCTGGCCGTCGACCGCGACGGCACGCGCATGGTCACCTCCGAGACGGAACCCTCTGTACGCCGCTACTCCCGCACCGGCAGGGTCCTCGACCGCCTCCCGGTCCCGGACGCCCTGCGCGTGAGCCCCGCGGGCCGCGCCCGGCCCAACGGCACCTTCGAGGGCCTGACCCTGCTCCCCGGCGGCCGCACCCTGCTGGCCTCCATGGAGTACGCCCTCTCCGGCGACGACTCGACGATCGTCCGCTTCCAGACCTGGCGCAGGACGCCGCACGGCCACTTCACCCTCGGCGCCCAGTACGCCTACCGCACGGACCCCGGCCTGGGCGTCCCCGAGGTCCAGGCGACCCCCGACGGCCGCCTCCTGGTCCTGGAACGCGGCTTCACCTCCGGCGTGGGCAACACGGTCCGCCTCTACCTGGCCGACCCGCGCGGGGCGACGGACACGAGCGGCATCGACACCCTGCCGGCCCGCCCGGAGGCCCGTCTGATCAAGAAGACCCTCCTCACCGACCTCGTGACCTGCCCCTCCCTCGGCGCGACGGCCAAACAACCCCAGCCGAACCCGCTCCTCGACAACATCGAGGCCATGACGATCACGGGCCGCACGAAGAACACCCTCAGGGTCCTCCTGGCCAGCGACGACAACGAGAACAAGACTCAGACGACCCGCTTCTACGCCCTTCGGGTGAGAACAACCACCTAGATCCCACCCCCATCGGGGGTGCAGGGGGCTCCCGTCCGGGGCGCAGGGGGCGAAGCCCCCGCCGGGGTCCGGGGCGGAGCCCCGAGGCGAGGCCGGCCTCTTGCCCGACCGCCCCGGGCAGGCGGGGTGGGGAAACCCCCCGCTAAACCTCCGCCGCCGCAAACGCCCCCCGAGCCATCCGATGCAGCAACTCCGCCGTAGCCGCCCGCCCGGGCAAAGACCCGGCCCTCCCCAGATGCGGCGTCGAGTTCAGCAACCCGAACACCGAGTGCACAGCCGACCGAGCCGCAGGCTCACCGAGCCCCGGATAGACCTCCCGCACCACCCCCACCCACAGCTCCACGTACTGCCGCTGCAGCTGCCGCACCATCTTCCGGTCGCTGTCCCGGAGGCGATCCAGCTCCCGATCGTGCAGGGTGATCAGAGGCCGGTCGTCGAGCGCGAAGTCGATGTGCCCCTCGATCAGCGAGTCGAGGACCGCCTCCGCCCCCGCACCCCCGTCCGCCTCCGCCACCCGCCGCTTCGCCCCGGTCAGCAACTGCCCGCTGATCCCCACCAGCAGCTCCGCGAGCATCGCGTCCTTGCCCGCGAAGTGCCGGTACAGCCCGGGCCCGCTGATCCCGACAGCGGCGCCTATCTCGTCGACTCCGACCCCGTGGAAGCCCCGCTCGGCGAACAGCCGCGCGGCCTCCTTGAGGATCTGCTCGCGTCGGGTGGGGGCGTCGGTTCTCGTGGCCATGAAATCAATTCTAGACAGGGAGGTTAGCGGTCGTTAACCTGGAGGAAATGCGTTAACGCTCATTAACAAGGTGAGGGGACCGCAGGATGCACGAGGCACCGGAGCTCACGAGCGCGGCAGACCCCGCCTCGGAGGCCTTTCGGGCCAACGAGGAGGCGCACCGCACCCTCGTGGAGGAGCTGCGCACCAAGCTGGCCGCAGCCGCACAGGGCGGCGGCGAGAAGGCCCGCGCCCGCCACACCGCGCGCGGCAAGCTGCTCCCCCGCGACCGCGTCGACACCCTCCTCGACCCGGGCTCGCCCTTCCTGGAGCTGGCCCCGCTCGCGGCCGAAGGGATGTACGAGGGCCAGGCCCCGGCCGCCGGTGTCATCGCCGGCATCGGCCGGGTCAGCGGCCGCGAAGCGGTGATCATCGCCAATGACGCCACGGTCAAGGGCGGCACGTATTACCCGATGACGGTCAAAAAGCACCTCCGCGCCCAGGAGGTCGCCCTCGACAACCGCCTCCCCTGCGTCTACCTCGTGGACTCCGGCGGTGCCTTCCTCCCCATGCAGGACGAGGTCTTCCCGGACCGCGACCACTTCGGCCGGATCTTCTACAACCAGGCCCGTATGTCCGGCGCCGGCATCCCCCAGATCGCCGCCGTCCTCGGCTCCTGCACGGCCGGCGGGGCGTACGTCCCGGCGATGAGCGACGAGGCGGTGATCGTCCGCGACCAGGGCACGATCTTCCTCGGCGGACCACCCCTGGTGAAGGCGGCCACCGGCGAGGTCGTCACGGCGGAGGAGCTCGGCGGCGGCGAGGTCCACTCCCGCATCTCGGGCGTCACGGACCACCTCGCGGAGAACGACGCACACGCGCTCCGCATCGTCCGCACGATCGTCTCCACCCTCCCCACCCGAGGCCCCCTCCCCTGGGAGGTCACCCAGGCGACGGAACCCAAGGTCGACCCGCACGGCCTCTACGGCGCGGTCCCGGTCGACTCCCGCACCCCGTACGACGTGCGCGAGATCATCGCCCGGGTCGTCGACGGCTCCCGCTTCGCCGAGTTCAAGTCCGAGTTCGGCCAGACCCTGGTCACCGGCTTCGCCCGGATCCACGGCCACCCGGTGGGCATCGTCGCCAACAACGGCATCCTGTTCTCCGAGTCCGCCCAGAAGGGCGCCCACTTCATCGAGCTGTGCGACCAGCGCGGCATCCCGCTGGTGTTCCTGCAGAACATCTCCGGGTTCATGGTCGGCAAGGACTACGAGGCGGGCGGTATCGCCAAGCACGGCGCCAAGATGGTCACGGCCGTGGCCTGCACGCGCGTACCGAAGCTGACGGTCGTGGTGGGCGGCTCGTACGGCGCGGGCAACTACTCCATGTGCGGCAGGGCGTACTCCCCCCGCTTCCTGTGGATGTGGCCGAACGCCAAGATCTCCGTCATGGGCGGCGAACAGGCCGCCTCGGTCCTCGCGACGGTCAGGCGCGACCAGCTGGAGGCGCGCGGCGAGTCCTGGCCGGCCGAGGACGAGGAGGCCTTCAAGGCCCCGATCCGCGCCCAGTACGAGCACCAGGGCAACGCCTACTACGCGACGGCCCGCCTCTGGGACGACGGTGTGATCGACCCGCTGGACACCCGTCAGGTCCTGGGCCTGGCCCTGACCGCGTGCGCCAACGCGCCCCTGGGTGACCCCCAGTTCGGCGTCTTCCGGATGTGAGGGGACGGACGACGATGTTCGAGACAGTGCTGGTGGCCAACCGGGGCGAGATCGCCGTACGCGTCATCCGTACGCTGCGGTCGATGGGCGTGCGCTCGGTGGCCGTCTTCTCCGACGCGGACGCCGACGCCCGGCACGTCCGCGAGGCGGACACGGCGGTACGGCTCGGCCCGGCCCCGGCGTCCGAGAGCTACCTGTCGGTCGAGCGCCTGCTTCAGGCCGCGGCCCGCGCGGGCACGCAAGCCGTCCACCCCGGCTACGGCTTCCTCGCCGAGAACGCCGCCTTCGCGCGCGCCTGCGCCGAGGCCGGCCTGGTCTTCATCGGCCCTCCGGCAGATGCGATCTCCCTCATGGGCGACAAGATCCGCGCCAAGGAGACGGTCCACGCCGCCGGCGTACCGGTCGTACCGGGTGGACGCGACCCCGAACTGGCCGACGCGGCCCGCGAGCTGGGCGCGCCCGTGCTGCTGAAGCCGAGCGCGGGCGGCGGCGGCAAGGGCATGCGCCTGGTGCGGGACCTGACCCGGCTGGAGGACGAGATCGCCGCGGCCCGCCGTGAGGCCCGCGCCTCCTTCGGCGACGACACGCTCCTGGTCGAGCGCTGGATCGACCAGCCCCGCCACATCGAGATCCAGATCCTGGCCGACGGCCATGGGAACGTCGTCCACCTCGGGGAGCGCGAGTGCTCCCTCCAGCGCCGCCACCAGAAGATCATCGAGGAGGCGCCGAGCGTGCTCCTCGACGAACGGACGCGGTCGGCGATGGGCGAGGCGGCGGTCCAGGCGGCCCGCTCCTGCGGCTACCGGGGCGCGGGCACGGTCGAGTTCATCGTCCCCGGCGGCGACCCGTCGTCGTACTACTTCATGGAGATGAACACCCGCCTCCAGGTGGAACACCCGGTCACGGAACTCGTCACGGGCCTGGACCTGGTCGAGTGGCAGCTGCGGGTGGCGGCCGGCGAGCCTCTGCCCTTCAACCAGGAGGACGTACGGCTGACGGGTCACGCGGTGGAGGCCCGCGTCTGCGCCGAGGACCCGGCGCGCGGCTTCCTCCCCTCCGGCGGCACGGTCCTGAAGCTCCGCGAACCCCAGGGCGACGGCATCCGCACCGACTCGGGCCTCACGGAGGGCACGGAGGTCGGCAGCCTCTACGACCCGATGCTCTCGAAGGTCATCGCGTACGCCCCCGACCGCGCGACCGCCCTGCGCAAACTCCGCTCGGCCCTGGCGGAGACGGTCACGCTGGGCGTGCAGACGAACGCCGGCTTCCTGCGCCGTCTCCTCGCCCACCCGGCGGTGGCCGCCGGTGACCTGGACACCGGCCTGGTCGAACGGGAGGTGGAGGGCCTGGTCTCCACGGACGTACCCGAGGAGGTGTACGAGGCGGCGGCGGCCGTACGCCTGGAAGCCCTGCGGCCCGAGCCGGGCGGCTGGACGGACCCCTTCTCGGTCCCCAGCGGCTGGCGGCTCGGCGGGGAGCGGAAACCGCCCGCCTTCCACCTGCGGGTGCAGGACCCGGTGGAGTACACCCCACGCGCAACCGGCACGGTGACCGAGGATCAGGTGACGGTGACGCTGGACGGCGTCCGCCACACCTTCCACCGCGCCGCCGACTGGCTCGGCCGCGACGGGGACGCCTGGCACGTACGCGACCACGACCCGGTGGCCGCGTCCCTCACCCGCGCGGCCCACGCGGGCGCCGACTCGCTGACCGCGCCCATGCCGGGCACGGTGACGGTGGTGAAGGTCGCCGTCGGCGACGAGGTGACGGCGGGCCAGAGCCTGCTGGTGGTGGAGGCGATGAAGATGGAGCACGTCATCTCCGCCCCGCACGCCGGCAAGGTCACCGAGCTGGACGTGACGCCCGGCACCACGGTCGCCATGGACCAGGTACTGGCGGTCATCGCACCGCACGGGGAGGCGGCGGAATGACAGTCCCAGGACTCCCGATGGCGGTCCCGGCCAGGGACCTCCCCGCCCGCGTCCGTATCCACGAGGTCGGAGCACGCGACGGCCTGCAGAACGAGAAGGCGACGGTCCCCACGGAGATCAAGGCGGAGTTCGTCCGCCGCCTGGCCGAAGCGGGCCTGACGACGATCGAGGCGACGAGCTTCGTCCACCCCAGGTGGGTCCCCCAGCTGGCGGACGCGGAACAACTGTTCCCGATGGTCTCCGACCTGCCCGTCGCGCTCCCGGTCCTGGTCCCGAACGAACGCGGCCTGGACCGCGCCCTGGCCCTGGGCGCCCGGCGGGTGGCGGTCTTCGCCAGCGCCACGGAGTCCTTCGCCAAGGCCAACCTCAACCGCACGGTGGACGAGGCGCTGGCGATGTTCGAGCCGGTGGTGAGCCGGGCGAAGGCCGAGTCGGTCCATGTCCGCGGCTACCTCTCCATGTGTTTCGGCGACCCGTGGGAGGGCGCGGTCCCGGTCCCCCAGGTGGTGAGGGTGTGCCGGGCGCTGCTGGACATGGGCTGCGACGAACTGAGCCTGGGCGACACGATCGGCGTGGCGACCCCGGGCCATGTGGCCGCGCTCCTCGCCGCCCTGGACGAGGCAGGTGTCCCGCCCACCGCCCTCGGCGTCCACTTCCACGACACGTACGGCCAGGCCCTCGCCAACACGCTCGCGGCCCTCCAGCAGGGCGTGACGACCGTCGACGCCTCCGCGGGCGGCCTGGGCGGCTGCCCGTACGCGAAGTCGGCGACCGGCAACCTGGCCACCGAAGACCTCGTCTGGATGCTGCGGGGCCTCGGCATCGACACCGGAATCGACCTCGGCCGCCTCGTCGCCACGAGCGCGTGGATGGCCACCCACCTGGGCCGGCCCAGCCCGTCCCGCACCGTCCGAGCCCTGTCCCACGAGGACACCGAGGAGCAGTGATCACCATGGACTACCGCCTCTCCCCCGAGTTGGAGGAACTCCGCCGCACGGTCGAGGAGTTCGCGCACGAGGTCGTGGCGCCGAAGATCGGCGACCTCTACGAGCGGCACGAGTTCCCGTACGAGATCGTCCGGGAGATGGGCCGCATGGGCCTGTTCGGGCTGCCGTTCCCCGAGGAGTACGGCGGCATGGGCGGCGACTACCTGGCCCTGGGCGTGGCCTTGGAGGAACTGGCGCGGGTCGACTCCTCGGTCGCCATCACCCTGGAAGCCGGCGTCTCGCTCGGCGCGATGCCCGTCTACCGCTACGGCACGGAGGCCCAGAAGCGGGAATGGCTCCCCCGCCTCTGCTCCGGCGAACTCCTGGGCGCGTTCGGCCTGACGGAGCCGGACGGCGGCAGCGACGCGGGCGCGACCCGCACGACGGCCCGCCTGGACACGTCGACGAACGAGTGGGTGATCAACGGCACGAAGTGCTTCATCACCAACTCGGGCACGGACATCACGGGCCTGGTGACGGTCACGGCGGTCACCGGCCGCACCGCGGACGGCAAGCCCCTGATCTCCTCGATCATCGTCCCCTCCGGCACGCCGGGTTTCACGATCGCGGCCCCTTACTCGAAGGTCGGCTGGAACGCCTCGGACACCCGCGAGTTGTCCTTCTCGGATGTCCGGGTCCCGGCGGCGAACCTGCTGGGCGAGGAGGGCCGCGGCTACGCGCAGTTCCTGCGCATCCTCGACGAGGGCCGCATCGCCATCGCGGCGCTGGCGACGGGACTGGCGCAGGGCTGCGTCGACGAATCCGTCAAGTACGCCAAGGAACGCCACGCCTTCGGCAAGCCGATCGCCGCGAACCAGGCCATCCAGTTCAAGATCGCCGACATGGAGATGAAGGCCCACACGGCACGCCTCGCCTGGCGCGACGCGGCGGCCCGCCTGGTGTCCGGCGACCCCTTCAAGAAGGAAGCGGCCCTGGCCAAGCTCTATTCCTCCACCATCGCCGTGGACAACGCCCGTGAAGCCACCCAGATCCACGGCGGCTACGGCTTCATGAACGAGTACCCGGTCGCCCGCATGTGGCGAGACTCCAAGATCCTCGAAATCGGCGAGGGCACGAGCGAGGTCCAGCGCATGCTGATCGCACGGGAGTTGGGCCTGGTGAGCTGAGGCCCCGGGCCGACGGCCGTCGCCGACGACGGCGTGGCCGCCGGCCCTCTCCAAGGGGGGGAAGTCACTCCTTGCACACATCTGCTCCGCCGCGTCACCCGCGCCCAGCTGCGCGGCACCGTGCTGCACCTGACCGGGTACGGCTACCTGCACCGGGTCGCGACCGAGGAATTAACCACCGAACTCGTGCTGGGCGAGCGGGACAACGGCACGGAGCAGGGCAACTACGGCTCGGTCTCTGGGCGTTAGACCTACCGCCGCTTCCCGCGAACGTCGCGCCCGCCAAGTGGCGGCGCCGCGGCCTGCCCTGGTACGCGAAGCCCGTGACGGACCGAGGCGAGGGCTTCGCACTCCGGGTGGCCCGCACCGACCTGGTCCGGGCGGCGGCGCGTCGCCTCACGTCGCAGGCGGACTCGCTGCCGAGAAGCTCGGCGTACGTTCTCGTGATTCGGATCACTGCCCGGGCGGGCATCCACGCCCCCTCCTCGGGCACAGGCACCAGGGCCCCTCTGGACACGATCTGAGGTTAGGCTAACCTAAGCCTGAATCCAGCCAACTGGCTGTCAGCCGTGCCCGCAGTGGCTCCGAACGTACGAAAGCAGACCCAGCGATGTCGAACGCCACAACCGCCCGCTTCTCCCGCCGCGGCATCCTCGCCGCCGGCGGCGCTCTCGGACTCGGTGCCCTCGTGACCGCGTGTGGCAGTGAGGACTCGACGGACGGCGGCTCGGACTCGAAGGCGTCCGCCAAGTCCGGCCCGTGGTCCTTCAAGGACGACCGCGGCAAGAACGTACAGCTCGACAAGGTCCCCGCGAGCATCGTCGCCTTCACCGGCGTCGCCGCCGCCCTGTACGACTACGGCGTCTCCGTCAAGGGCGTCTTCGGCCCCACCAAGACGCAGGACGGCAAGCCCGACGTCCAGGCCGGCGACATGGACATCAGCAAGGTGACCATCCTCGGCAACAGCTGGGACCAGTTCAACGTCGAGAAGTACGCCACCCTCGCCCCCGACGTGCTGATCAGCACCATGTTCGACTCCGCGGGCACCCTCTGGTACGTCCCCGAGGCCTCCAAGGACAAGATCGCCAAGCTCGCCCCGAGCGTCGGCATCTCCGTCTACGACCGTCAGCTCACCGCCCCGCTCCAGCGCATGTGGGAGCTGGCCGAGTCCCTCGGCGGCGACATGAAGGCCGCGAAGGTCACCGACGCCAAGAGGCGGTTCGAGGAGGCCTCCGCGCGGCTGCGCAAGGCCGCCAAGGCACACCCCGACATCAAGGTGATGGCCGGTTCCGCGAGCCAGGAGCTCTTCTACGTCTCCGGCACCAACCTCTCCGTCGACCTGGAGTACTTCAAGGCCCTCGGCGTGAACTTCGTCGAGCCGCCGGAGAAGGCCAAGGCCGAGGGCGGCGGCTGGTTCGAGAGCCTCAGCTGGGAGAACGTCGACAAGTACGCGGCCGACATCATCATGATGGACGACCGGTCCTCGGCGATCCAGCCGGCGAACATCACCGAGGCGACGTGGAAGAAGCTGCCCGCGGTGAAGGCGGGGCAGGTCATCTCGCGGTCGGCCGAGCCGATTCTGTCGTACGACAAGTGCGTGCCGCTGGTGGAGAACCTGGCGAAGGCCATCGAGACCGCGAAGAAGGTCAGCTAGGCGTTCAGTGTCCGGGGGCTTGCCGTGGTCTGCGGCTGCGGGTCCGTATGTGACTGGGCGTGCCCAGGCGGCGGAGCCGCAGATCGACACAGCCCCGCGCCCCCGAGTCGCTTCGCCTCACCCCCTGACCATGACTCAGGAGTTCCCATGACCACCGCCGTAGCCGCCCCGTTCCGTTTCTTCTCGCTCCAGGTCGTGCGGACGAGGCGACTCGGTCCATCCCTGGTCCGTGTCACCTTCGGCGGGCCCGATCTGCACGCCTTCCACTCCGACGGGCGTGACCAGTCGCTGTCGCTGTTCCTGCCCCACCCCGGGCAGCCCGAGCCGGTCGTTCCGCTGGAGCTCGGGGACGGGTGGTGGCAGGGCTGGCGTGAACTGCCGGACGACGTACGGGCCGTGATGCGGTCGTACACCCTGCGGGCGCTGCGCCGCGACCCGGACGAGATCGACATCGACTTCGCCCTGCACGGCATCGAGCCGGGCGCCTCCGTTCAGGCCGGCCCCGCCTCCCGCTGGGCCGCCGGGGCCGCCGCCGGAGACCGGGTCCTGCTGCTCGGCCCGGCCGTCGCCGACAACCGGGCGATCCGCTTCCGGCCGCCCGAGGACACCGACCTCGTGGTCGTCTGGGGCGACGAGACCGCCGTACCGGCCGCCTCGGCCATCGTCGAGTCGTTGCCGGCCGGCACCCGTGCCCGGGTCTGGCTGGAGGTGCCGCACGCCGGGGACATCCAGGACCTGCCGACCGAGGCGGACGCCGAGATCACCTGGCTCGTCAAAGAAGAGCGGGGCGAGGAGGACTCCTCCAGCGCCCTGGACGCCCTCCGCGACGCCCGACTGCCCCCCGCCGAGCGGCCGTACGTCTGGATCGCCGGCGAGTCCGGCTGCGTGAAGCAGCTGCGCCGGCACTTCGTGCGCGAGCGCGGCATCGACCGCCGCCGGGTCACGTTCGTCGGCTACTGGCGCCGCGGCGTGAGCGAGGAACAGTTGCGGGCAGAGGGGTAACGCCGCAGCCCACAAGCCCTGCAGCCACCCCAGCCCTCCCCCCCCCCCCCCCCCCCCCCCCCCCCCCCCCCCCCCGTACCACGTGACCGGAGTGACCACAGTCACGACAGGGCCACGGTTTTCCGTGCAAACAACTTAGGCTAGCCTTACCTAAGTTGAACCCGGTTCAGCCCGCCCCTGTCCCGCACCGGACTGTCCCCACCGGAGGACCCCCACATGCGCTCGCACCTGCTCAACGACACCACCGCGGAGCAGTACCGCCGCTCCGTGACCGACGGAGTCGAGCGGGTGGCCGCCAAAATCGCCACCACCGAACGGCCGTTCACCGGCGTCACCGTCGACGCCCTCGCTCCCGCCATCGACGCGATCGACCTCGACAAGCCGCTGCACGACACCGCCGCGGTGCTCGACGAACTGGAGGACGTCTACCTCCGGGACGCGATCTACTTCCACCACCCCCGCTACCTGGCCCACCTCAACTGCCCGGTCGTCATCCCCGCCGTGCTCGGCGAGGCCGTCCTGTCCGCCGTGAACTCCTCCCTGGACACCTGGGACCAGTCGGCCGGCGGCACCCTCATCGAGCGCAAACTGATCGACTGGACGAACGAGCGCATCGGCCTCGGCCCCGCCGCCGACGGCGTGTTCACCTCCGGCGGCACCCAGTCCAACCTCCAGGCGCTGCTGCTCGCCCGCGAGGAGGCCAAGACCGACACCCTGGCGAAACTGCGGATCTTCTCCTCCGAGGTCAGCCACTTCAGCGTGAAGAAGTCCGCGAAACTGCTCGGGCTCGGCCAGGACGCCGTGGTCTCCATACCCGTCGACCACGACAAGCGCATGCAGACCGTCGCCCTCGCCCGCGAGCTGGAGCGCTGCAAGCAGGACGGCCTCGTCCCCATGGCCGTCGTCGCCACCGCCGGCACCACCGACTTCGGCTCCATCGACCCGCTGCCCGAGATCGCCGAGCTGTGCGAGCAGTTCGGCACCTGGATGCACGTCGACGCCGCCTACGGCTGCGGCTTGCTCGCCTCCCTGAAGCACCGGGACCGGCTGAACGGCATCGAGCGCGCCGACTCCGTCACCGTGGACTACCACAAGTCCTTCTTCCAGCCGGTGAGTTCGTCCGCCGTGCTGGTCCGCGACGCGGCCACGCTCCGGCACGCCACCTACCACGCCGAGTACCTGAACCCGCGCCGCATGGTGGAGGAACGTATCCCCAACCAGGTGGACAAGTCCCTCCAGACGACCCGCCGCTTCGACGCCCTCAAGCTGTGGATGACGCTGAGGACCATGGGCGCCGACGGCATCGGGCAGCTCTTCGACGAGGTGTGCGAGCTGGCCCGGGAGGGCTGGAAGCTGCTCGCCGCCGACCCGCGCTTCGACGTCGTCGTGGAGCCGAGCCTGTCCACCCTCGTCTTCCGCTACATCCCGGCGGCCGTCACCGACCCCGCCGAGATCGACCGCGCCAACCTCTACGCCCGCAAGGCCCTGTTCGCCTCCGGCGACGCCATCGTCGCGGGCACCAAGGTCGGCGCCCGTCACTACCTGAAGTTCACTCTGCTCAACCCCGAGACGCAGGCGTCCGACATCGCCGCCGTCCTCGATCTGATCGCCGGCCACGCCGAGCAGTACCTGGGAGAGTCCCTTGACCGCGCGTCCTGAAAACCCGACCAAGACCTACGACTTCGTGGGCATCGGGCTCGGCCCCTTCAATCTCGGCCTGGCCTGCCTCACGGAGCCGATCGACGAACTCGACGGCGTCTTCCTGGAGTCGAAGCCCGACTTCGAGTGGCACGCGGGCATGTTCCTCGACGGCGCCCACCTCCAGACGCCGTTCATGTCGGACCTGGTCACCCTCGCCGACCCGACGTCCCCGTACTCCTTCCTGAACTACCTGAAGGAGAAGGGCCGGCTGTACTCGTTCTACATCCGCGAGAACTTCTACCCGCTGCGCGTGGAGTACGACGACTACTGCCGCTGGGCCGCGAACAGACTGAGCAGCATCCGCTTCGGCACGACGGTGACGGAAGTCCGGTACGAGGACGACGTCTACCTCGTGCACACCGAGGCCGGAGAGGTCTTCCGCGCCCGTCACCTCGTCCTCGGCACCGGCACCCCGCCCCACATCCCCCAGGCCTGCGAGAACCTGGGCGGCGACTTCATCCACAACTCCCGCTACCTGAGCCACAAGGCGGAGCTGCAGAAGAAGGACTCGATCACGCTCGTCGGCTCGGGCCAGTCGGCCGCCGAGATCTACTACGACCTGCTCAGCGAGATCGACGTCCACGGCTACCGGCTGAACTGGGTCACCCGCTCCCCTCGCTTCTTCCCGCTGGAGTACACCAAGCTCACGCTGGAGATGACGTCGCCGGAGTACGTCGACTACTTCCGCGAGCTGCCCGAGGCCACCCGCTACCGCCTCACGGCCGAGCAGAAGGGCCTGTTCAAGGGCATCGACGGAGACCTGATCAACGAGATCTTCGACCTGCTCTACCAGAAGAACCTCGGCGGTCCCGTGCCCACGCGGCTGCTCACCAACTCCTCGCTGACCAGCGCGACGTACGAGAACGGCACCTACACGCTCGGCTTCCGCCAGGAGGAGCAGGAGAAGGACTTCGAGCTGACCTCCGAGGGGCTGGTCCTGGCCACGGGCTACCGGTACGCGGAGCCGGAGTTCCTGGGGCCCGTGCGGGACCGCCTGGTCTACGACTCCCGGGGCAACTTCGACGTCGCCCGCAACTACGCCATCGACGTCACCGGCCGGGGCGTCTTCCTCCAGAACGCCGGCGTCCACACCCACAGCATCACCAGCCCCGACCTGGGCATGGGCCCGTACCGGAACGCGTACATCATCCGCGAGCTGCTCGGCACCGAGTACTACCCGGTCGAGAAGACGATCGCGTTCCAGGAGTTCTCCGTATGAGCACCACCGGCATCGGTACGTTCACCATCCGCCCGCTCGACCCCCTGAAGGACGCCGAGCTGCTGCACTCCTGGGTCACCCACCCCAAGGCGGCCTACTGGATGATGCAGGACGCGAAACTCCCGGACGTCGAGCGCGAGTACATGCGCATCGCGGCGCACGAGCACCACCACGCGTACATCGGCCTGCACGACGGCAGGCCCGCGTTCCTGATGGAGAAGTACGACCCGCGGTACGTCGAACTGGTCGGCCTGTACGACCCGGAGCCCGGCGACGTCGGCATGCACTTCCTGGTCGCGCCGACCGACCGGCCGATCCACGGCTTCACCCGGGCCGTCATCACCGCCGTGATGGACGAGCTGTTCGCCGACCCGCGCACCCGGCGGGTCGTCGTCGAACCCGACGTGAGCAACAAGGCCGTGCACGCGCTGAACGAGGCCGTCGGCTTCGTGCCCGTCCGTGAGATCGACAAGCCGGAGAAGCGCGCGCTGCTGAGTTTCTGCACGCGCGAACGCTTCCTCAAAAGGCACAGCCCGGCCGCCCGAGGAGTAGCCGTATGACCCTGTCCGACGCCGTAGCGCATCTGTCCCCCCACCGCTGGGCGCGGGCCAACCGCCTCCTGATCCGCAAGGCGCTCGCCGAGTTCGCGCACGAGCGGCTCATCACGCCGGAGGCCACCGGTGACGGCGCGTACGTCGTCCGCAGCGACGACGGCCTGACCCGGTACACCTTCACGGCCACGCTCCGCGCCCTCGACCACTGGCAGGTCGACGCCGACTCGATCACCCGTCACCGGGACGGCGGCGAACTCCCGCTCGCGGCCCTGGACTTCTTCATCGAGTTGCAGAAGTCCCTGGGCCTGAGCGACGACATCCTGCCCGTCTACCTGGAGGAGATCTCCTCCACCCTCTCGGGCACCTGCTACAAGCTCACCAAGCCGGAGACCACGGCCGCCGAGCTCGCGCGCGGCGACTTCCAGACCATCGAGACCTCGATGACCGAAGGCCACCCCTGCTTCGTGGCCAACAACGGCCGGCTCGGCTTCGGCATCCACGAGTACCTGTCGTACGCGCCGGAGACGGCGAGCCCGGTCCGGCTCGTCTGGCTCGCGGCCCACCGCTCGCGGGCCGCGTTCACGGCCGGTGTCGGCATCGAGTACGAGTCGTTCCTGCGCGAGGAGCTGGGCGCGGAGACCGTCGAGCGTTTCCACGGCGTCCTGCGCGACCAGGACCTGGACCCGGCCGACTACCTCCTCATCCCGGTCCACCCCTGGCAGTGGTGGAACAAGCTCACGGTCACCTTCGCCGCCGAGGTCGCCCGGGGGTACCTCGTGTGCCTGGGCGAGGGCGACGACGAGTACCTCGCCCAGCAGTCCATCCGGACGTTCTTCAACAAGTCCAGCCCCGAGAAGCACTACGTGAAGACGGCCCTGTCCGTCATCAACATGGGCTTCATGCGCGGGCTGTCGGCCGCGTACATGGAGGCCACGCCGGCCATCAACGACTGGCTGACTCAGCTGATCGAGAACGACCCGGTGCTGAGGTCCACGGGCCTGTCGATCATCCGGGAGCGGGCGGCCGTCGGCTACCGGCACCTGGAGTACGAGCAGGCGACGGACCGCTACTCGCCGTACCGCAAGATGCTCGCCGCTCTGTGGCGGGAGAGCCCGGTGCCGTCCCTGAGGGACGGCGAGTCCCTGGCCACCATGGCGTCCCTGGTCCATGTCGACCACCAGGGGGCGTCCGTCGCGGGCGCGCTGATCGAGCGGTCGGGCCTCGCCCCGAAGGAGTGGCTGCGCCACTACCTCCGCGCGTACTTCACCCCCCTCCTCCACAGCTTCTACGCCTACGACCTGGTCTTCATGCCGCACGGGGAGAACGTCATCCTCGTGCTGAAGGACGGGGTCGTGCAGCGCGCGATCTACAAGGACATCGCCGAGGAGATCGCCGTCATGGACCCGGACGCGGTACTGCCGCCGACGGTGGAGCGGCTGCGCGTGGAGGTTCCGGAGGACAAGAAACTCCTGTCGGTCTTCACGGACGTCTTCGACTGCTTCTTCCGCTTCCTCGCGGCGAACCTCGCCTCCGAGGGCATCCTGGAGGAGGACGACTTCTGGCACACGGTCGCGGAGGTCACCCGCGCCTACCAGGAGTCGATGCCGTCACTCGCCGACAAGTTCCAGCAGTACGACATGTTCGCCCCGGAGTTCGCGCTGTCCTGCCTCAACCGTCTCCAACTGCGCAACAACGAGCAGATGGTGGACCTGTCGGACCCGTCCGGTGCCCTCCAGCTGGCCGGCAGCCTGAAGAACCCGATCGCGGAGTTCTGACCCCAGGGCGGACGGGCACCCCGGAGTACGGTCCTCCGGGGTGCCCGTCGTTTCAGGGGCGCGGGCCCTGTCCATGTGCGGCTCCGCTCACCGGCGGGACCGCGCCGGTTCCTGATGGAACAATCCACCCCATGGCGGAAATCATCCAGAAGGACGGCACGTGGGCCTTCGACGGCGACGCCCTGCGGCTGACCCCCGGGCGGGACAGGAACGTCAGTGTGCTGCGCAGGGAGCTTGGTGAACTGCTCGTCCCGTTAGGGGCGTTGGCCGGGATCTCCTTCGAGCAGGGCAAGAAGACGGGGCGGCTCAGGCTTCGCCTGCGCGACGGCGCCGACCCGCTGCTGCACGCCACGGGCGGCCGGCTCACCGAGCCCCACGACCCGTACCAGCTGATCGTGGAGTCCGACCGCTACGGAGTCGCCGAGTACTTCACGGACGAGGTCCGTAACGCCCTGCTCCTCGACCAGGTCCCCGCCGACCCGGTCGACGAGTATCTGCTGCCGGGCCCCTCCGTCCCGCTGTCGGTCTCCGCCGGAGACGGCACCGCCGGCTTCGACGGCGAGCGCATACGCCTGGAGTGGAACTGGAAGACGGAGGACGCCAAGGCCGCCGCCGGTGCCCGCACGCTCGCGCTCACCGACATCACGGGCGTGGAGTGGCAGCCTGCGGCCGGCCTGGAGAACGGCTACCTCCGCTTCACCGTGCGGAACGCGCCGACCAAGGCCCCGCCCAAGTACGACCCCAACGCCGTGGAGCTGTGGGGCTTCAAGAAGGACCCGCTGATGGCGCTGGTCGCGGCGGCGGTCCAGGCCAGGCTTCCGCACCCGGCCCGGGCCGCCGCCGGTGACGTGGTGGACGCGCGACCGGAACTGCCTTCTCCTCCGGTCGCCTCCGCCGAGGACGATCACGACGCCCTGCTGCGCCGCCTGCGCGAGCTCGGTGAGCTGCACCGCACGGGCGTGCTGACGGACGACGAGTTCGCGCTGGCCAAGCAGGCGATCCTCAAGCGGATGTAGCACCCTCGGGACGCTACTTCGCCCGGCGCGCCACCGTGAAGTGGTCCACCTGGTCACCGGTCTCGGCGATGCCGCGCACCGTGAGCGTGGCCAGGCGTCCCTTCGGCGCGGGGGTGACGTCCACGCGCAGGAAGGAGTAGTCGAGGTAGCGCACCCGGGACCAGGTGACGGTCTCGTTCTGCTTGCCGCCCTTGACGTTGACGAACGAGGACACGGAGTCCACGTCGTGCTCGTTGCCCTCGTACGACAGTGGGGCGCTGAACGCGTAGAGGCTGCGGCCCGCCGCACCCGCCGTCACGTACACCACGCCGTCGGTCTCCGGGTAGGCCGTGCCGCCGATCGGGAGCTTCTTGGTGACCTTGCCGTCCTTGATGACGTCGGTGCGCTCGTACTGGTGGTTGTGGCCGTTGATGACGAGGTCCACGGTGTACTTCTCGAACAGCGGCACCCACTCCTGCCGGACCCCGCCCTCGGAGGCGTGAGAGGTGGAGGTGCAGTAGGCGCAGTGGTGGAAGAAGACGACGATGAAGTCGATGTCGTGCGCGGCCCGGTACTTCTTCAGCCGGGCCTCCAGCCACTTGGTCTGGGTGCCGCCGGAGATGCCCAGGTTGGCCGGGATCTCGAAGGAGACGTCGTTGGCGTCGAGAGAGATGACCGCCGTGTTGCCGTGGACGAAGGAGTAGACGCCCGGCAGGTTCTCCTTGTCGGGGCCGTTGTCCGGGAGGGTCCAGCGGGCCTCCTCGCCGCCGTAGCCGTTGGGCGAGTACCAGGCCTCCATGTCGTGGTTGCCGTAGGCGGGCATCCACGGCACGGACTTGGCGACCGACTCGGTCTGGGCGAGGAACTGGTCCCACACGCGCGAGTCGAAGCCGGTGTCGTCACTCCTGCCCTGGCCGGTCGGGTCGCCGTACGCGATGTCACCGGCGTGCAGGTGGAAGGCCGGGTTCTGGCCGAGCAGCAGGCTGTTGTTGGCGAGCGCGTGGTAGCTGACGCCCTCGTCACCGAAGGCCGTGAAGGTGAAGGGCGTCTTGTGCGCGGGGGCGGTGGTGAAGGTGCCGAGGGTGCCCAGCAGGTGGGGTTCGGCCGGGTCGAAGCCCTGGTGGCCGACGCCGTAGTAGTACGTCCGGCCCGGGCGCAGGTGGGTCAGCTTGGCGTGGACGTAGTACTGGGTGTGGTTGCCGCTCGCGCCGACACCGGCGGGCGTGAAGAGGGTTCGGACCTCGGCGTCGATCTTCCGGGAGAGGTCCCAGGGGTGGGCGCCGACCCGGATGAACGGCTTCTTGACGGCGACCGGGACCTGCCAGGAGACGGTCATCTCCGTGCGCGGGTCGGTGCCGTAGGCGAGGTGCCGGCCGAAGGGGGCCACATGGGCGCCGTCGACGGTCTCGACGGCGGTCCGCCCGCTCGGAACGGCGGCCTGGGCGGTGGCGCCCGGTACGAACGCGCCACCCGCGACGGCGCCGAGCGTGACGGCGCCGCCTCTGATCATCGTGCGCCGGGAGAACCGGGCGCGCAGGTACTCGTGCTGCTCGGCCATGCTCATGCGTTCGGCGAGCCGCTCGGGTATGCCCATACGAGGAATGTCCATGGCGTCCAAAAATCGACGCCTCGGGCAACGAGACCCCGGCCGCCCGGTGGACGCCGCACGAACAAGCGCTCATGACGGGTTCAACGTTCCCCCAAAGAAACCCCACGGCTACGTGCCCGAAACCGGGCAGAATTCTTGCCAAAGCGTCGCCGGTGCCCCAGGATCTACCGGGTGCACGACGAACTCGTTGATCATCTGACGCGGTCCACTCCCCTCAACCGGGGCGAGGCGCTGCGCGTGATCCAGGACGTGCTCGCCTACTTCGACGAGACGACCGAGGAGTACGTCCGTCGCCGCCACCGCGAGCTCCAGGCCCAGGGCCTGGTGAACGCGGCGATCTTCGAGCGGATCGAGGCGGATCTCAAATATCGCGCGGTGGCGCCGCCGGACCTCTCGCTCCGGCAGCTGCGGCGCATCGTCTACGGCTAGGAATACGTATTCATGTGCGGAATCGTCGGTTACATCGGGAAGCGTGACGTCGCCCCCCTCCTCCTGGAGGGCCTCCAGCGCCTGGAGTACCGCGGCTACGACTCCGCGGGCGTCGTCATCACGTCCCCGAAGGCCTCCGGCCTGAAAATGGTCAAGGCCAAGGGCCGCGTCCGCGATCTGGAGGCCAAGGTCCCGGCCCGCTTCAAGGGCACGACCGGCATCGCCCACACCCGCTGGGCCACCCACGGCGCCCCGTCCGACGTCAACGCCCACCCGCACCTGGACGCCGAGGGCAAGGTCGCGGTCGTCCACAACGGCATCATCGACAACGCCTCCGACCTGCGCCGCAAGCTGGAGGCGGACGGCGTCGAGTTCCTCTCCGAGACCGACACCGAGGTCCTCGTCCACCTCATCGCCCGCTCGCAGGCCACCAAGCTGGAGGACAAGGTCCGCGAGACCCTCCGGCTCATCGAGGGCACCTACGGCATCGCCGTGCTGCACGCCGACTTCCCCGACCGGATCGTCGTCGCCCGCAACGGCTCCCCGGTCGTCCTCGGCATCGGCGAGAAGGAGATGTTCGTCGCCTCGGACATCGCCGCGCTGGTCGCCCACACCCGCCAGATAGTCACGCTGGACGACGGCGAGATGGCCACCCTGAAGGCGGACGACTTCCGCACGTACACGACGGAGGGCACCCGCACCACCGCCGAGCCCACCACCGTGGAGTGGGAAGCGGCCTCCTACGACATGGGCGGCCACGACACCTACATGCACAAGGAGATCCACGAGCAGGCCGACGCCGTGGACCGCGTGCTGCGCGGCCGCATCGACGACCGCTTCTCCACCGTGCACCTGGGCGGCCTCAACCTCGACGCGCGCGAGGCCCGCCGGATCCGCCGCGTGAAGATCCTCGGCTGCGGCACCTCGTACCACGCGGGCATGATCGGCGCCCAGATGATCGAGGAGCTGGCCCGCATCCCCGCCGACGCCGAGCCGGCCTCGGAGTTCCGCTACCGCAACGCGGTCGTCGACCCCGACACCCTCTACATCGCCGTCTCCCAGTCCGGCGAGACCTACGACGTCCTCGCCGCCGTGCAGGAGCTGAAGCGCAAGGGCGCACGGGTCCTGGGCGTGGTGAACGTGGTCGGCTCCGCGATCGCCCGCGAGGCCGACGGCGGCATCTACGTCCACGCGGGCCCGGAGGTCTGCGTGGTCTCCACGAAGTGCTTCACGAACACCACGGTCGCCTTCGCGCTCCTCGCCCTCCACCTGGGCCGCACCCGCGACCTCTCGGTCCGCGACGGCAAGCGGATCATCGAGGGCCTGCGCAAGCTGCCCGCCCAGATCGCCGAGATCATGGAGCACGAGGAGGACGTCAAGAAGCTGGCCCTCCAGTTCGCCGAGGCCCGCTCGATGCTCTTCATCGGCCGGGTGCGGGGTTACCCGGTGGCCCGCGAGGCCTCCCTGAAGCTCAAGGAGGTCTCCTACATCCACGCCGAGGCCTACCCCGCCTCCGAGCTCAAGCACGGCCCCCTGGCCCTGATCGAGCCCGCTCTCCCCACGGTCGCGATCGTCCCCGACGACGACCTCCTGGAGAAGAACCGCGCCGCCATGGAGGAGATCAAGGCCCGCAGCGGCAAGATCCTCGCGGTGGCCCACCAGCACCAGGAGAAGGCCGACGAAACCATCGTCGTCCCCAAGAACGAGGACGAACTCGACCCCATCCTGATGGGCATCCCCCTCCAGCTCCTGGCGTACCACACGGCACTTGCCCTGGGCCGGGACATCGACAAGCCGAGGAACCTGGCCAAGTCAGTGACGGTTGAGTAGGAAGCTCTGACCACCGAAGCGAAAATTGAGGAACCCCCGCGGCGAGCAACCACGTCCGCGAGAGCGGCGCCGGTTTAGGCGCAAAAAAGAGACGGACCCCCACGTGCTGCCCAAAGCACAGGGGGTCCGTTTTCAGCACCGGGAAGCCGCCCAACTCCCCGGCCTGCGCAGCTAACCGGTAGCCGTCACTCCCCGGCCGGCAGCGCGTCGTGGAAGCGCCGTGGGCCACTGCGCGAGCGCCGCGGTGGCCGCGTACCAGGCGACAGCCCCCGCGGCCACGGCGAACCACCCGCCCACCTTGGCGAGCCCGTCGTTACCGGCGAACTCGGCGATCGCCATGAGCAACAGGGCGACGAAGAACAGCCCGTGGACCACCTGACCGAACCGCTCCCCACCCGCGAGCGTCAGAGACAGCACCACGAGGGCGAACAACAGCAGGAAGAACCCGGCCTCATGGCCGGAGGCACCCGTCGACACGGCCCACGTGAACCACAGCGCCCCGAGCACCGAGAACGCCGTCCCACCGACGGAGTCCCCGCCGCGGAAGGCCAGCAACCCGGCGACGAAAAGCGCGATGCCCCCCACATACCGGGCGATTGACACGGCGTCAGCAGCCGACACTCCGTCGATCACGGCGGTATGCCCCAGCCCGAAGGCCAACAGGGTGACTCCCAGGGCGAGTCGACCGGCCACGGTGGTGATTCCGCTTCCCGCGGAGACGTCTTTGTCCACGGCGGGCTCCCTTCGCGCATGTGCAGTTGTGCGGTGCTCCGTATATGCCCTTCACAAGGGCACAAACACCTCTACGCGCGAGTAGATTCGCGCGTTGCACAAGGGGAGCAAGGGAGTTGGCGCTCAGGGAATGACGATGACCGGCCGCTTCGCCCGCTTGGCGAGCCGTCCGGCGACGGAGCCGAAGATCCGCCCCACGAGGCCGTGGGTCGACCCGACGACGATCGCGTCGGCCTCGTACTCCCGGCCGACCTCCTCGAGTTCGTGGCAGATGTCGCCGCCGCGCTCGACGAGGATCCAGGGCACCTCGGCGAGGTAGTCCGCACAGGCCAGCTCAAGACCGAGCACCTCGGTCCGGTGGTCCGGCACGTCCACGAACACGGGCGGCTCACAGCCGGCCCACACGGTGGTCGGCAGCCGGTTGGCGACGTGGACGATGATCAGGCCCGACCTGGAGCGATGGGCCATGCCGATCGCGTACGCCAGGGCGCGCTCACTGGACGTGGAGCCGTCGAAGCCGACGACGACCCCGTGCTTGAAGGCGGGATCGCAGGAGTTGCGTGGCTCTTCCGCCGCCAGGGGCTCGGCCGCCGTGGGATCGGCGACGGGCCGCTTGCGGTCCGCGGGTTCGAAGAATTCGTGACCGGCCATGGCTGTCTCGGCGTTGTGATCCTTTATGGGTGGGACAACATGTGCGGCGGAGCTGTGTCCGGGAATGGTCTTCCCAACCCCATACCCCCAAGGGTACGGCGGCACGCCTCCTTAGCCCAGATCCCGCCCGCCGTGCGTGCGGGTTCCAGGGAGCATGCACGAGGCGACGCCCGTAACGCAATGGTTGCTGCGCTGTACAGGCGGTTTGCACGGGATTCACTTACGCGTGGAGGGCGGCCCGGTCACACAGTGACCTGCTCACCGGCCACGCGTTGAACTCCGTGAATCACGCCACAGGGAGCACGCATGCCCGGACCTCGCCCCGCCTCCGAGGCGGACCGCGCGACCCCGCCGCCGCGGGACTCCGCGACGGACGTGGTCCGCTGGGCGGCGTTCAGCTGCCTGCTCGTCCCGGTCGTGCTGCTCGGCTACGGCGCCTCCCTGGCCGGTGCCGTCGGCACGGCCCTCGGACTCGCGGCCGTCACGGGCGCCTGCCGGGTCCTGCTGCGACAGTCCGAGCGCGGCGCGGCCCGGCTGGCGGCCGAGGACCGGGCACCCCACCGGGGCCGGCACCACCGCACCGGGACGGGGTCCCACCGCGGCGGACGGCACACTGGCGGGGATACACCGGTCGCCTGACCGGTTTCCGCGCACGCGCCCGCTGCTTTTCAGCCAACTTCTCGCACCCGTGTATCACCCTCCCTGACCACCCTCCAACCCCCGTTCCACCTGCACGGAAAGGGCCTCAGGGGTGTCGCGCACCCTACGCGGATTGGCCACCGCGACAAGGCGCACTTCCCCGCACGCTCCACGAGTGCAACGCTTCGTGATCGAATGCTTCACGCCAAGTTGCCAAGTCGACAATGTGCCGAGTGCCGAACCGGCCACCGCGGCGCAACGGGACACAGTAGATTCGATCTTGACTGTCTACGGCGGGGGACTCGTGCAGGACCGAGGGGAAACGTGCAGGAGCGACACAACCGAGGAGCCGCGACCACCGAGGGGGGCTTAGCAGGATGAGCCACGACTCCACTGCCGCGCCGGAAGCCGCGGCCCGGAAGCTTTCCGGGCGACGCCGCAAGGAGATCGTCGCGGTGCTGCTGTTCAGCGGCGGCCCCATCTTCGAGAGTTCCATACCGTTGTCGGTGTTCGGGGTTGACCGCCAGGACGCCGGCGTACCGCGCTACCGACTGCTGGTGTGCGGCGGCGAGGACGGTCCGCTACGGACCACAGGGGGACTCGAACTCACCGCACCGCATGGCCTGGAAGCGATCTCGCGCGCGGGCACGGTCGTCGTACCGGCCTGGCGTTCGATCACTTCTCCGCCACCGGAGGAGGCGCTCGACGCGCTGCGTCGCGCCCACGAGGAGGGCGCCCGCATCGTCGGGCTGTGCACCGGCGCCTTCGTCCTCGCGGCGGCAGGCCTGCTGGACGGCCGCCCCGCGACGACACACTGGATGTACGCGCCGACGCTGGCGAAACGCTATCCGTCGGTGCACGTGGACCCGCGTGAGCTGTTCGTCGACGACGGCGACGTGCTGACGTCGGCGGGCACCGCGGCAGGCATCGACCTGTGCCTGCACATCGTGCGCACGGACCACGGCAACGAGGCCGCGGGGGCCCTGGCCCGGCGCCTCGTCGTGCCCCCGCGCCGAAGCGGCGGCCAGGAGCGCTATCTCGACAGGTCTTTACCGGAGGAGATCGGCGCCGACCCGCTCGCCGAGGTCGTCGCCTGGGCGCTGGAGCACCTCCACGAACAGTTCGACGTGGAGACGCTGGCGGCACGCGCGTACATGAGCCGTCGTACGTTCGACCGCCGCTTCCGCTCCCTGACCGGGAGTGCCCCGCTGCAGTGGCTGATCACGCAGCGGGTGCTCCAGGCGCAGCGCCTGCTGGAGACGTCGGACTACTCGGTGGACGAGGTGGCGGGGCGCTGCGGCTTCCGGTCGCCGGTCGCCCTGCGCGGGCACTTCCGCCGCCAGTTGGGCTCGTCGCCGGCCGCATACCGGGCGGCGTACCGCGCCCGTCGCCCCCAGGGCGAGCGGCCGCAGGACACCGAGGCCGCCCAGGGCGGACCGGGGTCCGGCATGCCGGGCCACGGCGGGCATCCCGGCCAGCAGGTCCAGCCGCCCGGCTCGCTGCACCCGGAGCACCCCGTCCCGCTCCAGTCCCGCCGTACGGCGGCGGCGAGCGCGGTCGGATCGTCCCCGGCCCTGTCCGCGTCGAGCGCGTCCGACAACGGGCGGGAGGCGTACGTGCCGAGCCGGGCGAGTCTGCCGGGGCAGCGCAGCGCGACGTGAGGTGAGCCGGTGACCGGGCCCGCGCGGAGGAGATCTCCGCGCGGGCCCGGCGCCGTATCGGAGCGAGTACGCCCTTGATCACGAGGCGGGAGCGCCTTTGGCCACGAGGTCACCGCACGGTCGGCTCAGCCCGGAGCGGCTCCCCGTAAGGTGAGACACATGAACGATCGCATGGTGTGGATCGACTGCGAGATGACCGGCCTCTCGCTGTCGGACGACGCGCTCATCGAGGTGGCCGCCCTCGTCACCGACTCCGAGCTGAACGTGCTCGGCGAGGGCGTGGACATCGTCATCCGGCCGCCGGACCGGGCGCTGGAGACGATGCCGGAGGTGGTGCGTCAGATGCACACCGCGTCCGGGCTGCTCGCCGAGCTGGCGGACGGCACGACGCTGAAGGACGCCGAGGAGCAGGTCCTGACGTACGTCAGGGAGTTCGTCAAGGAGCCGGGCAAGGCCCCGCTGTGCGGCAACTCCGTCGGCACGGACCGCGGCTTCCTGCTGCGTGACATGCCGACGCTGGAGGACTACCTGCACTACCGGATCGTCGACGTGTCGTCGATCAAGGAGCTGGCCCGCCGCTGGTATCCGCGGGCGTACTTCAACAGCCCGAAGAAGAACGGCAACCACCGCGCGCTCGCCGACATCCGCGAGTCCATCGCGGAGCTGCGCTACTACCGCGAGGCCGTCTTCGTCCCGCAGCCCGGGCCCGACTCGGACACCGCGAAGAAGATCGCCGCGAAGCACGTCCTGCCTGCTCAGTAGCCGTACCGGGGGCTCGCGGAGGGGCGCCGCGAAAGCTGGGCGCGAGCACCCCTTCGGACCCTGTACACTTTTTCTCGGCCGGTCGGGGAAAGTCACTGACCTCCAAGCCGGTCATGGTGGGTGTAGCTCAGCTGGTAGAGCACCTGGTTGTGGTCCAGGATGCCGCGGGTTCGAGTCCCGTCACTCACCCTGAGTAATCAGCCGGTGGCTTCGCGTCGAAGCCACCGGCTGATGCTTTTTGCGCGCCGGTCCGGCCCGCACCACGCTGCCGACTCCCCTCCATCCCCTCTACCAGGGCAAGTTCGGGTTCTCCGAGCTGAGGGTGACCGTGGTGTACGCCCTGTACGCCTTCGGGGTCATCGGGGTCCTGCTGCTGGTCGGCAACGCCTCGGACGCCGTGGGAAGGCGCCCGGTGCTCCTGTGCGGCCTGGGGTTCGCGGCGGCGAGCGCCGTCTGTTTCCTGTGCGCCACCGGGTTGGGCCGGCTGTACGCGGGCCGGCTGCTGTCAGGGCTCTCCGCCGGTCTTCTCACCGGAGCCGCCACGGCGTACGTGATGGAGCCGGCGTCGGACGGCGGCGCCTCCCGGGCCACCTTCGTGGCGACGGCCGCGAACATGGGCGGACTGGGCTGCGGCCCGCTGCATGAGATCGCTCTCTTCGGAGTGTTCACCTCGGTCAGCCCGGAGTTCCTCGCCGAGTCCCTGCACGTGGACGACCACGCCGTGAGCGGGCTCGTCGTCGCGCTGGCCTTCTTCGCGTCGACCGCCGGGCAACTGGCGGTCGGCCCGGTCGGTGTGCCGCGCTCCCTCCCGTCGGGCTGCGCCGGGCTCCTCGCCGGGCTGGCCCTGCTCGCGGGCGCGCTGTGGTGGGAGCTGATGTCACTGGTGGTCCTGAGCGCACTCGTCGGCGGCGTCGGGCAGGGCCTGGCGTTCCGCGGCGCACTGTCCGAGGTGGCCGGGGCATCTCCCGCGCAGCAGCGCGCGGCGGTGATCTCGATGCTGTTCGTGGTCGCCTACGCGGGCATCTCGCTCCGGGTGTTCGGCGTCGGCCTCCTGACGGACCCGCCCGGCCTGGAGGGCGTGGGCTTGGTCGCCGCGAACCGGTGCGGCTGGGGGACGATCACCGGATGCCGTACCGCCCGGTGGAAGGCCCGGGCGCGGTTCAGCGCAGGGAGTGCGGCGTCACGACGACGACCGGGGCACCAGTTCCGTGGCCAGGACCACCTGCCGTCGGTCCAGCCCCCGGGACGCCAGGGGGCGGCGGTCGGCGACCTCCGAGAGCAGGAGGTCGATCATCCGGCGGCCCATCTCCTCTATGGGCTGGCGGACGCTGGTGAGGGGCGGGTCCAGGTGGCGGGCGATGGCGGAGTCGTCGTAGCCGACGAGCGCCACGTCGTCGGGGATGCGGCGCCCCGCCTCGCGCAGCGCCTGGCGGGCACCGGCCGCGGTGACGTCGGAGGCGGCGAAGACCGCGTCCAGGTCGGGGCGGCGCTCCAGCAGTGCCGCCATGGCACGGCTGCCGCCCTCCTCCGAGAAGTCGCCCGCCTCGATCAGCGCCTCGTCCACCTCGTGGCCCGCGTCGCTCAAGGCGTCGCGGTAGCCGTCGATACGACGCTGGGCGCCGTAGACGTCGAGGCGGCCGGTGATGTGGGCGACCCGGCGGCGGCCGCGGGACAGCAGGTGCTCGACGGCCTGGCGGGCGCCTCCGTAGTTGTCGGAGTCGACCGACGGCAGGGTCTCCGCCGCCGACCGCGGGCCGCTGATCACCGCCGGGATGTCCAGCTGGGCCAGCAGGTCGGGCAGCGGATCGTCCGCGTGGACCGAGACCAGCAGGACGCCGTCCACCCGGTGGGCGGCCAGGTACTGGGCGAGGCGGCGGCGTTCGCGGTCGCTGCCCGCGAAGATCAGCAGCAGCTGCATCTCCGTCTCGGACAGCGCCGCCCCGACGCCCTTCAGCATGTCGGAGAAGTACGGCTCCGCGAAGAACCTGGTCTCCGGCTCGGGCACGACCAGGGCGATCGCGTCCGTACGGTTGGCGGCCAGGGCGCGGGCTGCGGTGTTCGGGACGTAGCCGAGCTCGGCGACCGCCGCCTCGACGGCCGCGCGGGTGGCGTCACTGACCCGGGGCGAGCCATTGATCACCCGGGACACCGTGCCGCGGCCGACACCGGCGCGCGCCGCCACCTCTTCGAGGGTGGGCCGGCCACCGCTTCGGCCCCGCGCTCCGTGGCTTGCCATGGGCTCCGCCTTCCCGTCCACATCCGCACTCTGCGGCTGGCCTGGAATTTAACAGGCCCGTCAGCTGTAGTGACCGCTGCCGAGGCCCGCCGCCCCCGGCCTTCCGCTTCGGCCGGCGAGCCGGTCCGACTGGCTTGATACCGCCGCCCGGGGCCACAGCGGGCCCCCGCCCGGGGCCAGTTAACGTCCCGATAACTGAACGCACCTCTCGCTGTCCGGTCCCTTGACACCCCCGCCGCGACCGGAGACCCTTCAACACATCACTGGTGGGAGCGCTCCCACGGTACCTGACACATACACAACCCGCACGTTCCCCGCCCGAGCCGCAGCGAGTAAAAACGGGTCCAACAATGCAGTTGGCCGGGGGGTCGGCACGTCAGGGCAACAGGAGGACGACATGCGAGCACGCATCCGAACCGCCCGCAAGGCGATGGTCCTCGCGGCCGCCGCGTCGCTGGGCGCCGGGCTGCTGGCCGGCTGTGCCGACGACGGCAAGGACAACGGCTCCGACTCCCCGTCGGGCGACAGCGGCGGCAAGACCACGATCTCGGTGGGGCTCTTCGGCACCATGGGCTTCAAGGAAGCCGGCCTCTACGCCGAGTACGAGAAGCTCAACCCGAACATCAAGATCGCCGAGAACTCCGTCCAGCGGAACGAGAACTACTACCCGGCGCTGCTGAACCACCTGACCACCAACAGCGGTCTGCTGGACGTCCAGGCCGTCGAAGTCGCCAACATCGCCGAGGTCACGGCCACCCAGGCCGACAAGCTCGAGGACATGTCCAAGGCTTCGGGCGTGGACAAGAGCAAGTGGCTGGACTGGAAGTGGCAGCAGGCCACGACCAAGGACGGCAAGACCATCGGCCTCGGCACCGACGTCGGCCCGATGGCGATCTGCTACCGCACGGACCTCTTCAAGCAGGCCGGTCTGCCCACCGACCCCGCCGAGGTGGGCAAGCTGTGGGCCGGCGACTGGGCCAAGCTCGTCGACGCCGGCGAGCGCTACAAGTCGAAGGCCCCCAAGGGCACCTTCTTCATGGACTCCCCCGGCGGTCTGATCCAGGCGATCCTGGGCAGCGAGAAGGAGAAGTTCTACGACGCCTCCGGGAAGGTCATCTACAAGACCAACCCGGCCGTCAAAGCCGCCTTCGACCTGACCGCGGAGGCCGCCGAGAAGGGCCTCGTCCAGTCGCAGACGCAGTTCCAGCCGGGCTGGAACTCCTCGATCGCCAACAACAAGTTCGCCACCATCGCCTGCCCGCCGTGGATGCTCGGCACGATCAAGGGCTACTCGAAGCCGGACGCGGCCGGCAAGTGGGCCGTGGCCGAGGCGCCCAAGGGCGGCAACTGGGGCGGCACCTTCCTCACCGTGCCGAAGAGCGGCAAGAACGTGAAGGAAGCCCAGAAGTTCGTGACCTGGCTGACCGCACCGGAGCAGCAGGCGAAGCTGTTCAAGGTGCAGGCCAGCTTCCCGAGCGCTCCGTCCACCTACACCATGCCCGAAGTGACCGGCGCGACGAACGAGATGACCGGTGACCAGAAGATCGGCCCGATCTTCGCGGAGGCCGCCAAGGCCGCCCCGGTCCAGGTGATCGGCCCGAAGGACCAGATCATCATGCAGGGCCTGACGGACAACGGCGTGATCCTGGTGACGAAGGGCAAGTCGGCCGAGGAGGCCTGGGACTCCGCCGTCAAGACCATCGACAACAAGCTGGACCAGTGACCCGCATGGCCACCCGCCACGACACCGCCGCGCCCCCCGCCGAGGGGGGCGCGGCCCCGGGCCGCCCGCCCGCGGACCCCGTGTCCCTGGAGAAGGAACGGCGGCGCCGGGACCGGCTGTCCCGCCGCTGGCAGCGGGACATCCGCTGGAGCCCGTACGCCTTCGTCTCCCCGTTCTTCCTGCTGTTCGTCGCCTTCGGCCTGTTCCCGCTGATCTACACGGGCTGGGCGTCGCTGCACCAGGTGGAACTGACCGCGCCGACCGACATGAACTGGGTCGGACTGCGCAACTACACCCGCATCTTCGACGACGAGTTCTTCTGGAACGCGGCGAAGAACACCCTGACCATCGGCATCATCTCCACCGTTCCACAGCTGCTGATGGCGATGGGCATCGCCCACCTCCTCAACTACAAGCTGCGGGCCTCGACCTTCTTCCGGGTCGCGATGCTCGCCCCGTACGCGACGTCGATCGCCGCGGCCTCGCTGGTGTTCGTGCTGCTCTTCGGCCGTGACTACGGCATGATCAACTGGGCGCTCGACATGGTCGGCATCAACCCGGTCGACTGGCAGAACGACAAGTGGTATTCACAGATCGCCGTCTCGACGATCATCATCTGGCGCTGGACCGGCTACAACACGCTGATCTACCTGGCCGCGATGCAGGCGATCCCGCAGGACCTGTACGAGTCCGCGGCCCTGGACGGGGCCAACCGCTGGCAGCAGTTCATCCATGTGACGCTGCCGGCGCTGCGACCGACGATCCTGTTCACGTGTGTCGTGTCGACGATCGGCGCGAGCCAGGTCTTCGGCGAGCCGCTGCTGTTCGACGCCAACCAGGGCACCTCCGGCGGCGCGGAGCACCAGTTCCAGACGCTCGGTCTGTATCTGTACGAGCAAGGCTGGGTCGCCCACCACCTGGGCCGTGCCTCGGCCATCGCCTGGACGATGTTCCTCTTCCTGATCGTCATCGGCATCGTCAACTACGTCATCTCGCGCCGGCTGCGCGCCAGTAGCTAAGGAGGTCCGGCCGTGACGACGACTGTGACGCCCCCCGACGCGCCGCCGCCCGGTGCGCCCGTGAAGGAGTCCAAACGCCCGCGCCTGCCGAAGGCCGCACGGGCCGGCGGGCAGTTGCACGGCGGTCCGATCGCGTACGCGATCCTCATCGTGTTCACCATCGTCTCGCTGTTCCCGCTGGTGTGGACGGCGATCGCCGCCTCGCGTGACAACCAGCGGCTCGCGCAGACACCGCCGCCGTTCTGGTTCGGCTCGGGTCTGTTCGACAAGCTGGAGATCGCCTGGAAGGACGCCAATCTGGGTGAGGCGTTCTTCAACACCACGATCGTGGCGGGCACTTCGGCGCTGACCATCGTCTTCCTGTCGACGATCGCCGGTTTCGCCTTCGCCAAGCTGCGGTTCAGGGGCCGTGGTGCGCTGATGCTGATCGTGATCGGCACGATGATGGTGCCGCCGCAGCTCAGTGTGATCCCCCTGTACATGATGGTCGCCAAGCTCGACTGGACGGACCAGTTGCAGGCGGTGATCTTCCCGTCGCTGGTGAGTGCGTTCGGTGTGTTCTTCATGCGGCAGTACCTGATCCAGGCACTGCCGGACGAGATCATCGAGGCCGCCCGGGTCGACGGGGCGAGCAGCTGGCGGGTGGTGTGGCACGTGGTGTTCCCGGCGGCCCGGCCGGCGATGGCCGTGCTCGGGATGCTGACGTTCGTGCAGACCTGGAACGACTTCATGTGGCCGTTCCTGGTGCTGACCCAGATGGGCAACCCGACCGTGCAGGTCGCGGTCGCGGGCCTGGGCCGCGGCTACACGCCGGACCAGTCCCTGATCATGGCGGGCGCGCTGCTCGGCACGCTGCCGCTGCTGCTGGTCTTCGCGATCTTCGGCAAGCAGATCGTGGGCGGCATCATGCAGGGCGCCGTCAAGGGCTGATGCCCTCGTCCGTTCCTCCAGCGCCCTTCCGGCGTTCTCCAGGGGGCCGGGCCAGCGCCGCCCCGGCCCCTGTTCCTCCCCCCTCCTCCCTCTTCCCCCCTCGCCTCTCCAACCTTCAATGGGAGCGCTTCCATGCCTGACTCCGAGAACCCGGCCACTGCCGTGACCTTCCCTCCCGCCTTCCTCTGGGGCGCGGCGACCTCCGCGTACCAGATCGAGGGTGCGGTGCGGGAGGACGGCCGGACGCCGTCGATCTGGGACACCTTCAGCCATACGCCGGGCAAGACGGCCGGCGGCGACCACGGTGACATCGCTGTCGACCACTACCACCGCTACCGCGAGGACGTGGCGCTGATGGCGGAGCTGGGCCTGGGCGCCTACCGCTTCTCCGTCTCGTGGTCGCGGGTGCAGCCGACCGGCCGGGGCCCGGCCGTGCAGAAGGGCCTGGACTTCTACCGCAGGCTGGTCGACGAGCTGCTGTCCAAGGGCATCAGGCCGGCCGTCACGCTCTACCACTGGGATCTGCCGCAGGAGCTGGAGGACGCGGGCGGCTGGCCGGAGCGTGACACGGCGTACCGTTTCGCGGAGTACGCGCAGATCGTCGGCGAGGCGCTGGGCGACCGGGTCGAGCAGTGGATGACGCTCAACGAGCCGTGGTGCAGCGCGTTCCTCGGCTATGCCTCCGGGGTGCACGCCCCGGGCCGTACGGATCCGGCGGCGTCGCTGCGGGCCGCGCACCATCTGAACCTGGCGCACGGGCTGGGCGCGTCCGCCCTGCGGTCGGTGATGCCGGCCCGTAACCAGGTGGCGATCAGCCTCAACTCCTCGGTGGTCAGGCCGCTTTCGCAGAGCCCGGCGGACCTGGCGGCGGTCCGGAAGATCGACGACCTGGCCAACGGCGTCTTCCACGGCCCGGTCCTGCACGGCGCGTACCCGGAGTCGCTGTACGTGTCGACGGCGCAGCTCACGGACTGGGACCACGTCCTCGACGGCGACCTGACGCTGATCAACCAGCCGCTGGACGCGCTGGGCCTCAACTACTACACGCCCGCGCTGGTCTCGGCGGCCGACCCGTCGGCGAAGGGCCCGCGCGCCGACGGCCACGGCTCCAGCGACCACTCCCCCTGGCCGGCCGCGGACGACGTCGCCTTCCACCAGACGCCCGGCGACCGCACCGAGATGGGCTGGACGATCGACCCGACCGGCCTGCACGAGCTGATCATGCGCTACACCCGGGAGGCGCCGGGCCTGCCGCTGTACATCACCGAGAACGGCGCGGCCTACGACGACAAGATCGACTCGGACGGCCGGGTGCACGACCCGGAGCGCGTCGCCTACCTGCACGGCCACCTGTCGGCGGTCCGCCGCGCGATCGCCGACGGCGCGGACGTCCGCGGCTACTTCCTGTGGTCCCTGATGGACAACTTCGAGTGGTCCTACGGCTACGGCAAGCGCTTCGGCGCGGTGTACGTGGACTACGCGACGCTCGAACGCACCCCGAAGTCCAGTGCCCACTGGTACGCGAGGGCGGCACGCACCGGGACACTGCCGGAGGTGGAGGCGGTCTAGCCACTGCGGAGGCGGGGGGACGGGGCGCGGCACGATGAGGGGGAGTGCCGCGCCCCGGCTGTTCAGTGCGAGGAGACGCCGCGTGGCGTCAGGAGCCGACGGGTGGTCGTCACGCCCCACTCGTCCAGGGACAGCAAGCGGTCGCTGGAGGCCATCAGGCCTCCCGTGGACTCCACGTGTGCCGCCCACCGTTCGCGGGTCTCGACAGCCGGGCGGGCCATCAGGCAGTCGGGGTCGTTGGTCCAGAGGTGGCCGTGCTGCCATTGACGGGCGGCACCCGTGAACTCGGCCGGGTCCTGGCCCGGCTGGGAGTAGTCGTCCGCCTCGGGGCGGCGGTGCGGGGCCGTGTCGGGGCTGACGCGCATGGCGTCGAACAGGCCGATGGAGGGGAGGGTGGGTGCGCCGCAGCCCAGGAGGTAGGAGTCCGGGCCGATCGCCGCGCGGATCAGCTCGATGCCCGATCGGTACGCCGTGAGCGGGTCGACGTCCGCGTGGCGTATGCCGTCCAGGGCGCCCGCGTACAGGAAGTCGACCTTGAAGTAGTCGTAGCCCTCGGCGCGCAGGGTCGTGAAGACCTCGGTCAGGCAGGCCGCCGCGTCCGGGTGGGTGGTGTCCAGGACGCGCAGGTCGTGGCCCCAGTTGCGGCCGGCGTGGGCGAAGCCGCCGGCGGTGTCCCGGACCAGCCAGTCGGGGTGCTCGGCGGCCAGGTCGCTCGCCGGGTCCACGAGGAACGGCGCCGTCCAGATACCGGCGCGGCGACCGCGGGAGCGGATCTTGTCGGCGATTCCGGCGCGGGATCGGAAGCGCCCGGAGAGCGTGAGCCAGTCGCCGAGGGCCCGCTGGTAGCCGTCGTCGATCTGGACGACGTCGACGGGCAGGTCGAGGGTGTCCATCGCGCGGAGGTTCTCGTGGATGTCGTCCTCGGTGACCTGCGTGAAGTACTCGTACCAGGAGCACCAGACGGTGGGGGCCGGGCGCGGGGCCGCGATGCCGAGACCGGCGGCCCACTCGCCCAGCACCGACTGGATGTCGTCGCCCGTCCACTCCTTCGCCAGGCCGTCGGCAGCGACCTCCGCGACACCGTCCCGTACGGCGAGCCGGATCGACGGCACCTCGCGCGTCGGCTCGGCCGCCGCCCACAGCCGGACCGGTGAGCCGTCGCCGGGGTCGAGCGCGAGCAGGCCCTCGCCCTGGAAGACGCCGGCGGGGACGGTGACGCCGGGGCGGTAGCAGACCGTGGCCCAGTTGGCGTTGGCCGGGCGGTAGGGCGCCGCGCCGCAGGCGTAGGCGCCGCTGGGGCTCCAGGACTGCCAGCCCTCCTCGTGGACTCGGGCGCGGCGGGGGTCGACGGGCACGGAGGCCAGCGGCGTGAAGGGGTGGGGCACGGTGATCTCTTTCGGGAAGGGTCAGCCCTTGTTGGCGCCCAGGGTCAGGCCGCTGACGAACTGGCGCTGGAGCACGAAGTAGACGATGAGGGTGGGGATGGCCGTGAGCAGGGCTCCGGCGGCGACCAGGTTGGGGTCGGTGAAGTACTGGCCGGAGAGGTTGTTCAGGGCGGAGGTGATCGGCATGTTCTCGCCGGTGGAGATCAGGACGATGGCCCAGAAGAAGTCGTTGTAGATCCAGATGGACAGCAGGGTGGCGAGGGCGGCCATCGCGGGCTTGCACAGCGGCAGCACGATCTGCCAGTACAGGCGCCAGACGGAGGCGCCGTCGACGAGGGCGGCCTCGGTCAGTTCGTGCGGCAGCGAGCGCATGTAGTTGCTCAGCACGAACGCGCAGAAGCCGGACTGGAACGCCACGTGGATGAGGACCAGGCCGAGCGCGGAGTCGTAGAGCTTGCCGCTCATGGTGATGCCGGGCAGGTCGATCAGCAGGTACAGCCGGTACAGCGGAGTGATGATGACCTGCTGGGGCAGCAGGTTGCCGGCGGTGAAGACCAGCAGCAGAGCCAGGTTGACGCGGAAGTCGAAGCGGCTGACGTAGAAGGCCACCATCGACGACAGCACCAGCGTGAGCAGCACGGCCGGCACGGCGACGATCAGCGTCGTGCCGAAGTAGTGCAGCATGTCCGACTGCGTGAAGGCGTTGGTGAAATTGTCGAAGGTCAGCTTGTCGGGCCAGGAGACATAGCCCTTCTCGCTGGTCTCCCCGTACGGCCGCATCGCCGCGAGCAGGGCCCACAGCAGGGGCGCCAGCCAGGCCAGCGCCGTGAGGACGAGGAACGTGTGCAGCAGGACCCGGGCGGGGCGGATGGGGGTGCGCTGCTTGTGAGCGCCGACGACGGTGCTCATGCGCGCCGCTCCTTCCGGAAGGTGGCGATCAAGTACGGGATGATCACTGCGAGCGAGATCACGAGCAGGACGACGGCGATGGCGGAGCCGTATCCGATCCGGCTGGACTCGCCGATGATGTTGTTGGTCACCAGGATCGACAGCAGTTCGGTGCCCTGGGCGCCCTTGTTGAAGACGAAGACCAGGTCGAAGGCGCGCAGGGCCTCGATGATCGTGACGACCAGCACGACGGTGTTGGTGGGCCGCAGGGTCGGGAAGACGACGTTCTTGAACGTCTGCCACTCGTTGGCGCCGTCCAGCGCGGAGGCCTCGCGCAGGGCGGGGTCGACGCTCTTCAGACCGGCCAGGTACAGGATCATCATGTAGCCGGCGTGCCGCCACGAGGCGGCGACCAGGATGGCCCAGAGGTTGAGGTCCGGGTCGCCGATCCAGTCGATGTAGTGACCGGGCTTGTTGGCGCCGATGAGGCTGTTGATCAGGCCGGTGTCCGGGTTGTAGACCAGCTGCCAGACGAAGCCGATCACCGCCATCGACACCACGACCGGCAGGAAGAACGCGGTCTGGTAGACGCGGCTGAAGCGGATCTTCTTGTCCAGCTGCACGGCCAGGAACAGGCCGAAGGGCGTGGGCAGCACGATGAGCACGACGAACCAGATCACGTTGTGCTCGACTGCCGGCCAGAACTGCGGGTTGTTGGTGAACAGCTCCCGGAAGTTCTGGAGGCCGACCCAGCGGATCGAGTCGAAGCCGATGCCGTCCCAGGTGGTGAAGGCCAGGGCGATGGAGGCGAGGGCCGTCAGCCACACCAGGGCGACGTGCAGGATGGTCGGCACGCCCGCCATCAGGCCGAGCGTGAGCCGGTCGCGGCGGGTCAGCAGGCGCTGGTGCCCGTGGGGCACCTTGGCGGGCTTGGCCGTGGGGGCGGACCCCGGAGTCGGCTCGTCGGCCGTCTCCGGGACCTTGGCGGGGGTGGCAGTCATGTCAGATCCGAGTCGTCGAGTCTCCGGTCGGGTCACGAGGAGGCGAAGATCGTCTTCTTCTGGCGCTCGATCGACGAGAGGATGCTGTCGACGTTCTTGGGGTTGCGGACGAAGTTCTGCAGCGCGGGCTGCATCACCGTGGAGGTGAAGTCCGGGCGGGAGTCGCGGTCCATGAACTGCGTCAGGCTCTTCGCGCCGGAGATCATCTCGTACGCCTTCTTCTGCAGCGGCGTGTACGAGGAGGTGTCGGCCTTGGTGGAGGCGGCCACCACGTTCGGGTCGGACTTGAGGTAGATCTGCTCGGCTTCCGGGGTGCCCAGGTACTCCAGCAGCTGGGCGGCACCGGCCTTGTTCTTCGGGGCCTTGGAGAGCATGAAGCCGTCGGTCGGCGCCTCGACGGTGTCCTGGCCGAACTGCGGGTCGATCTCCGGGAAGGCGAAGAAGTCGAGGTCGTCCAGGTCGGCCTTGTTGGTGAACTGCTGGCCGACGAAGGTGCCCAGCAGGTACATACCGGCCTTCTTCGCCACCAGGGTCTGTGCCGCGTCCTGCCAGGTGCGGCCGACCGCGCCCTCCTGGTGGTAGGGCAGGATCTCCGTCCAGTGGTCGAAGACCTTGCGCACCTTGGCATCGGTCCAGGAGGCCTTGCCCGCCATCAGCTCGACGTGGAAGTCGTAGCCGTTGGTGCGGAAGTTGATCTGGTCGAAGGTGCCCATCGCGGGCCAGGCGTCCTTGTCGCCGAAGGCGATCGGGACCAGACCGTCCTTCTGCATCCGCTTGCACAGCGCGACGAAGGCGTCCCAGGTGGTCGGAACCTCGTAGCCGTGCTGGGCGAAAACGCTCTTGCGGTAGAAGACCGCCCACGGGTAGGTGTACAGCGGCACGAAGTAGTACTTGCCGTCCTCGCCCTTGCTGAGCTTCTTCATCGCCTCAGGGAAGTTCCCGCCGATCTTCTGCCACACGTCGTCGATCGGGGTGGCGAGCTTCTTCGACGCGAAGAACTGCATGCGGTACCCGGCGAACCAGGTGAACACGTCGTCCGGGGTGCCCTGCAGATACGAGTTGATCTGCTCCTGGAACGTGTTGTGGTCCTTGGTGTTCACGTCGACCTTGACGCCGGACTTCTTCGTGAAGGCGGCGTAGATCTCGGCGAACGCCTTCTTCGGCACCGCGTCCGAGGAGTTCGAGCCGAGGCTGACCGTCTTCGGGTCGGCGGCCGTACCGCTGCCGCCGCAGGCGCTCAGCAGGGGGATGCCGGCGCCGAGCAGGGTCGCGCCGCCTATGCCGCGCAGCAGGGTGCGGCGGCTGGGAGCGGAGAAGGAGAGTCCGGAGGGGGCGAGGTCGTGCATGAACGGCTCCTGAGGCAGGGTTCGGTCACGAGGGTGTGGCGTGAAATCCAGTCTTAATCGACCAGAAATCAACTTGACCGAACACGGTGGCGCAATAACAGCTGTATGTCCGGTCATGCGTCAAGGGCCGTCGACTCGATTTGTCGAAACGTGACCGACCCGTGAGCGCGCACGCTCCCCGGATGGGTGTGAGGCCGGTTGAAGAGGGCCGAAGGCCCGTCAGGCGGAGCGGGAGCGGTTGTACGCAGCAACCAGCCTGCCCGGCCGCCTGCGCCGTACCGGCCCGCGGTGTCCCCTGCTCGCCGGTGCCCGCCCGGCCGGCTGGATCCAGATCCGCACCTCGGTCCCGCCGAGCACCGAGGAGCCGATCCGTACGTCCCCGCCGGTCGACTCCGCGAGCCGGCGCACGATGTCCAGGCCGAGCCCGGTCGAGCCGTCGCTCCCGGAGCCGCGGCCCCGCGCCATCGCGGCCTCCGGGTCGGGTATGCCGGGGCCCGCGTCGGACACGAGGACGATCACCGCGTCCTCGCCGTTGTGCAGGTCGACCGCGAAGGCGGTGCCCTCCGGGTGTGCCGGAAGACGTTGCCGAGCAGGGCGTCGAGCGCGGCGGCCAGGTCGGCGCGGGCCACGGGTATGCGCACCGGCCGGTCGGCCCCGGCCACCCGCCACTTGCGGCCCTCGTCCTCCGCGAGCGCCGACCAGAACGCCATCCGCTCCCGCACCACCTCGGCCGCGTCGCACCCGGCGCCCGGACCGGCCGCGGCCGTCTGCGGCTTGGCCTCCCGGGCCGTACGGATGATGGTGTCGACCTCGCGCTCCAGCTGCTCGACCGCGCTCCGGGTCTGCTCGGCGGCCGGTCCCTCGCCGAGCGAGGCGGTGTTGAGACGCAGCACGGTCAGGGGCGTGCGCAGCCGGTGGGAGAGGTCGGCCGCCAGCTCCCGTTCGCTCGCCAGCAGTTGGACGAGGCACGACGGACCGCCGCGCGTGGAGATCGGGACCTACCGAGTGCCGTACGGGCTCACCGGAACACCGACGCGGGCGGCGCGGGGGACGCCACCGCCGCGATGTCCGTGACGGGTGCGGCCCCGCCGGTGAAGTCGGTGAGCGTCCGTCCGTGCTCGACCCGGCCGGGATGCGGGTCGGAGGCGGCACGCCGGGTCAGTTCGGCGACGGGCAGCGGCTGGTCGGCTGCGACCAGGACGGCGTTCCCGAAGCGCTTGCCGCGCAGCACCGTCGGGTCGGCGACCAGCGCGAGCTGCTCGAAACGGGCGGCGGCGGTGGCGATCTGGCCGCGCAGGTGGGCGAGCGGCGGCCCGTCGGCGAGGTTGGCGGCGTAGACCCCGCCGGTCTTCAGGGCCCTGCGTACGTCGTCGAGGAACTCGGTCGAGGTCAGGTGGGCCGGTGTCCGGGCCCCGCTGAACACATCGGTGATGACCAGGTCGGCCCAGCCGTCCGGCACCTTGGCGAGCCCTTCGCGGGCATCGACGGACCGCACCCGGATGCGCGCGTTCGGGTCCAACGGCAGCTCCCGGCGGACCAGTTGCACCAGGCGGGCGTCCCGTTCGACGACCTGCTGCGTGGAGCGGGGCCGGGTCGCGGCGACGTACCGGGCGAGGGTGAACGCGCCACCGCCGAGGTGCACGGCGTGCACAGGCCTGCCCGCCTGGGCGACGAGGTCGATGACGTGCCCGAGCCGGCGCTGGTACTCGAAGGACAGGTAGGCCGGATCGTCCAGGTCGACGTGCGACTGCGGGGCCCCGTCGATGACCAGGGTCCAGGCCCGGGCCCGCTCGCGGTCGGGGATCAGCTCGGCGAGCCCGCCGTCGACGCTCTCGACGACGGCCTCCGCGCCGGCCTGCCTGCGCCGACCGCTCCTGGACTTTCCCATGGGGCCATTATCGCGGCTGGGCTGCTAAGCAGGGCGTACGCACCCCCCCCCGGGCGACGGCGCCCCCGCGGGCGTCAGCACCTCGGGGCGGGCGTCAGCGCCTCGCAGGCGCCGGTTGGTTCCTCCTCGGGCGCCGGCACCTCAGCGGCAGCTGTCCGCCGCCTTGATCGTCCGGGCCGCTTCCCCGAGGGCCTTGCGCAGCACCGCGGGGTCCGTCGCGAGGTGCGCCTCCCCGGGCGGCAGCAGCCAGTCCGAGCCCTCCACCGGGGGTTCGGGGGCCAGGATCAGTCCGCGTCCGTCGGTCTGCGTGCATGTGCTCCCCGGCACGTCCCACGCCGCGGCCGTCCCCGGCGGCACGAGGAAGCCCAGCGTGCCACCGCCGTCGTCGTGCAGTACGGGCCCGACCGCTTCACCGGTCCCGCGCCGCAGGATGTCGACCGCCTCCAGCCCCTGCCGCGCCGGCACCGTCACGACATCGCAGCCGGCCGGCGGTGTACTCGCCGGTGTACGAGGATCGTTGATCTGGCTGGTCTCCATCCCGGCCTCCACCACGGAACCCCTGCTTGGACGAGCGGTCGGGAGTCGGGGGCCTCCCGGTCCACAGCGTTCAACGCGGCAGACCGTCAACGGCTACGGCGGAAGTCAGCCGCAAAGGATGGCAGTTCATGGCAGATCACGGAGGAGATATCCGGTTTGTAGTCAAACTCAGCGTGAGGACTCCGGCACAGCAGGTACGTTCTTGCCCGCCGGTCACGGGGAAGAACATACGGGACAATGTGTACAACTCACCCCGAACCCGGCATGGTTCGACGGTTCGCACGAGAGGACCCGGCCATGGCGTCGTCAACGGTGACCTCGTCTCAACCCAACCGGCCGCCACGGCCCAACCTCGCCTTCCGGCAGCTGCGCGGACAGCGCTCACCGGCCGAGTTCGCCGCGGCGATCCGCCGGGCCGCCCTGGAGATCGGCGAGCAGGTCAGCTGTGACGCGCGGTACATCGGCCGGGTCGAGGCGGGCGAGATCCGCTGTCCGAACTACGCATACGAACGGGTGTTCTTGCACATGTTCCCTGGCCGCATGCTCACCGACCTGGGGTTCGCGCCCCGCTCTGCGGTACGCGGACGCCGGGCGCGCGACACCGAGGACGCGCCCCTGACGCGCACCGCGAACCCGGCGAACGCCACGAGTGAGACCAGCGGGGCCTGCGAGCCGTATGAAACGCAGAACCCGTACGACCCGTACCACCCGCACGACACCTACGAGGAGAGCGACGTGCTGCGTCGCGCATTCATGACCGGCGGGGGCGCCACGCTGGCCGCCGCCTCGCTGGGGCCCGTCGGCCTCGCCCTCGACGCCGCGGCGGCACAGCGCCCCGCGCGCCGCGCCGGGGCGAATGACGCGGGCGCCCTGGAAGAAGCCGTCCGCCGCATCCGGCTGCTCGACGACCGGCACGGGGCCGACGGCCTCTACCGCCGTGCGGCCGCCCCGCTGCGTGCCGCCTACGCCCTGCTCGACGCCGGTACGACCCGGCAGACGACGGCGGACCGGCTCTACTCGGGCGCCGGTGAACTGGCCATCTCCGTGGGCTGGCTGGCCCACGACTCCGGACGCTTCGACGACGCCCGCTCCCACTACGCGGAGGCGCTGGCGACCGCCCGGATGACGGACGATCCGGGTCTGGAGGCGCACGCCTTCTGCAACACGGCCTTCCTCGCGCGCGACGCGGGCCGGCCGCGCGAGGCGGTCCGGGCCGCCCAGGCCGCACAGCGCGCCGCCCGGCCCGTGGGCTCGGCCCGGCTGATGTCGCTGCTCGCGCTGCGTGAGGCGGGCGGCTGGGCGGGCCTCGCCGACCGCGTCGGCTGCGAGCAGTCGCTGGCCCGGGCGCAGGCCTTCTTCGACCGGGGCCCCTCGGACGACGACCCCGAGTGGATGAGCTTCTACGGGGAGGCCGAACTGGAGGGTCTGGAGGCGCAGTGCTGGTCCACGCTCGGCGACTGGCCCCGGGCCGCACGGCACGCGCGGCGGGCGGCGGAGCTGCAGGATCCGCACTTCACGCGCAACATCGCGCTGTACACGGCGGAGCTGGCGGACGACCTCGCGCGGGGCGGGCGACCGGACGAGGCCGCCGTGGCGGGGATGCGGGTGCTGGACCTGCTGGAGGAGGTCCAGTCGTCCCGGATCCAGACGATGCTGGCGGCTACGGCGCGGGTGTTGTCACCCCACCGGCGGGCGTCCGGGGTATGGGCGTTCCTGGAGAGACACGCGTCGTTGCCGCGGACGGTGTGAACGCCCTCGGCTACACGAGGTGCCCGAGATCGTTCCAGCTCTCGATCGCCGGCTCCCCGTACGCCCATCCCAGCACCGACAGTGACGTCGGATTCAGTCGTATCCGCGCCGCGAAGTCGATCGGCAGTCCGAGCCACCGCGCCCCGATGGAGCGCAGGATGTGCCCGTGGGCGAAGACCAGGACGTCCCGGTCCTCGGCACGCGCCCAGGAGACCACCTCGTCGGCCCGGGCCGTCATCTCCGCGAGCGTCTCGCCCTCGGGGACACCGTCACGCCAGATGAGCCAGCCGGGCCGGACGGCCTGGATGTCCGCCGGGGTCATGCCCTCGTACGCCCCGTAGTCCCACTCCAGCAACGCGTCCCACGCACGCGCGCGGTCGCCGAAGCCGGCCAGTTCGCACGTCTCACGCGCGCGTGCGAGCGGGCTGGTGCGCACCTCGACGCCGGGCAGGCCGTCGTACGGCGCCCGGTGCAGGCGCTCGCCGAGCAGCTTGGCCCCGCGCCGGCCCTCCTCCAAAAGCGGCACGTCCGTCCTGCCGGTGTGCTTGCCGGACAGTGACCACTCGGTCTGTCCGTGGCGGGCCAGCAGGATGCGCGGAGCCATGGGGGACCTTTCCGGAAGAAAAACGCGAGCGGAACTCCTCCATCATCGCGCACGCTGGTCGCGGGCAACCCGGGGGGCGATCTCAGCGTCTTTGAGGTCCGGGGGCGCCCCCAGGGCGCGCACGTACACCGTAAAGTGGCACGACCGACCGGCCGGGCGCCGCGTGACGACGAAGGGGGAGGGCGATCGGATGCCGCACACCGAGGCACCGGGCACCGAGGCGGCCCCTGCGCTCCGCCTGCGCTGGTGGACGGAGCTGCCGCTGATCCTGCTGGTGTACGCGTGCTACACGGCGGGCCGGCTCCTCGCCCGGGGCGACGTCTCCGGTGCGGTCGACAACGGCCTGGCGCTGCTGCGCGCCGAGAAGGCCCTGTATCTCAACTTCGAGCACCCGCTCAACCGCCTCTTCACCCGCGAGGCCTGGATAGGCATACCGGCGGACTTCTGGTATGCGTCGCTGCACTACCTGGTCACGCCGGCGATCCTCGTGTGGCTCTTCCGCTCCCACGCGGTGCGCTACCGCGCCGAGCGCACGTGGCTGATGACGTCCACCCTCATAGGCCTGGTCGGTTTCACACTGATGCCGACCTGCCCGCCCCGGCTCCTGAACGCGAGCCACGGCTTCGTGGACACGATGGCCCAGTACAGCTCCTACGGCTGGTGGGGTGGCGCGGCGAGCGCACCGCGCGGCATGGGCGGAATGACCAACCAGTACGCGGCGATGCCGAGTCTGCACGTGGGCTGGGCCCTGTGGTGCGGAGTGATGCTGTGGCGCTACGGCGGTACGCGCACGGCGAAGTTCGCGGGAGTCGCCTACCCGCTGATCACGACGATCGTGGTCATGGGCACCGCCAACCACTACTTCCTCGACGCGCTCGCGGGCGCGGCCGTCATGGGCGCCGGACTGCTGCTCGCGCCGGTCGTGATGCGCACGGCGGACCGGGTCAAGGCACGGTTCGTGCCGCCTGTCGCTCCGGTCCCGGCGGCCTCCTCCGCCGCGGGTTCCTCGATTGTCAGTGCCGGATGTCAGACTTCCGCGGGTGAGCGAATTCCACGGCAGCGCGAGTCGCGGTTCGGAGCGGGAGCCGAGCCGAGTGCCTCCCCCCAGGACGCGGGGGACGGCGCTCCGGCACCGGCTCGCTGAGCTGCGCGGTCCCGACGTACCGGCGAAGGCCCTGGACGCGCGCGCGTTGGCGGCGCTGGCCGCCAACCCCGGCTGCGCGCGACGCGCGATCCTCGACGGCGCCGGGGTGAACAAGGCGGCACTGGCAAGCGCGCTGGGCTCGCCGTCGGCCTTCGGGCAGTCGCAGTTCGCGCTCACGCGGGGCAACGCGTTCGAGGCGCGGGTCAAGGCCGACGGCGGCGCGGAGCTGCTGCGGCTGGTGCACGAGAAGCTGGACCGGGCCGCCGAGCCGCCCGCCGAGGCGCGCGTGCCCGACCTGACGGCGACCGGCCCCCAGGGGCGTACGGCCCGTACGGCGCTGGAGCTGCGGGAGGCCACCGCCCACCCGGGCGCGTGGACGCTGCTCGACCACCCGATGCTCGCCCTCGACGTCGCGGGCTCCCCGGCGTTCCTCGAACCGGATGCGGTCGTGGTGCACCCGGACGGCAGCTGGACCGTGGTCGAGATCAAGTCGTTCCCGCTGCTGGACGGTTCGGCGGACCCGGCGAAGGTCGGGGCGGCGGCCCGGCAGGCGGCGGTGTACGTGCTGGCGCTGGAGGAGGTCGCCGCGCGGCTCGGCGCGGAGCCGGAGGGGTGCGCCGGTGTCGAGGGGGCGAGCGCGCGGAGGCCCGAAGGGCCGAGCACGGTCGCCCCCTCGACACCGGCTGAAGCGCCCCGGGGGCGGAGTGCTCAGGACAGGGCGCCGTCCCCGCGGGTGCGGCACCGGATCCTGCTCGTCTGCCCCAGGGACTTCTCCAACCTGCCGGCCGCGTCCGCCGTCGACATCCGCAAGCAGCGTGCGGTGACGGCCCGCCAGCTGACCCGGCTGACCCGCATCGAGGACATCACCGAGACGCTCCCCGAGGGCACGTGCTTCTCCCCCGAGCTGCCCGCCGACGAGCTGACGGCCGCCGTCGAGTCGGTCCCGGCGACGTACGCGCCGGAGTGCCTGTCCGCGTGCGAGCTGGCCTTCCACTGCCGGGCCAGGTCGCGCGAGACGGGCGCGGTGACCTCGCTCGGGCGGCCGGTGCGGGCGGAGCTGGGCGGGCTGACGACCGTGGAGGGCGTCCTCGCGGCGGCCCGCGGCGGGGCGGGCGATCCCGACGATCCGGCGGTGGCGGCCCTCAGGCGGGCCGCGGCCCTGCGCGCCGAGGCACTGGAGGCGGCGTGTCGCTGATCTCCACCCTGGCCCGGCTCGAAGCGGTCAGCACGGGCCGCGCCCAGCCCGTCGCGACCGTCCGGCACCGCCACCTGTCCGACCGCCCGCTGGTGTTCGTGCCGCTCACCACCGCCGGTGAGGCCGGTGCCCCGCTCGGCGCGCTGGTCGGCACGGACCGGGACGCGCCGCGTCTGCTGGTCGTCCCGCAGCCCCGCGACCGCGACCTCAGGTTCGCGTTCCTGGCCGAACTGGCCGACGTGGTGCTGCCGTACGTCGACGCGTACGCCGAGGTCGTGGAGGCCGCCGAGCGCACCGAGACCGACCCGGAGACCGGCAAGCGGGTCAAGGTCGAGGTCGACCTGTGCGCGGACGCGCCGCAGCTGATCGTGCCGAGCCGCGGGGGCATCGAGCTGGTGCGGCTGCTCGGGCGGTCCATGCGCTTCCGGCGGACGGCCGAGCAGGATCCGGAGGCCCCGTATCCGGCGCCGCCCCGGGTGCCGCTGCTCGGGCGGTGGCTGACGCACTTCGGGGAGCGGGCCCGGGTGCCCGGCTCCTCGCTGCTCCTGGCCATGACCGACGTACTGGGCCGGCACTGGGCGACCGGGCAGTCCACCCTGGAGGACCAGCACCTGGGGGCGCTGCTCGCCTGGATCGACCCGCCGGAGGGCCTGACCGGCGCCGAGGCCGCGCTGCGGGCGGAACTGGAACGGGACGCCCAGGGCCAGCTGACGTGTCCCCCGGCCGGTCCCGCCACCGACCCGGCGTTCGACAACAAGCTGCTCGCCCCGGCCATCGAGCGCTACGACCGTGCCCGCACGGCCCTGGCCGCCGCCGAGGACGGCCTGGAGGCCGACGACCGGCTCGGTGCGCTGACCGCCGCCGAGCAGGAGATCCGGGACCTGGTGCTCAGCCGCACACTGCCCACCTGGCAAAGGGTCTGGCAGGGCCTCGACCTGCTGCGGGAGCTGCCCGAGGGGGCGCATGTCGACGAGCGCTGGACCCGCGACCGCTGGTCCTTCACCGGCCACCGCGACCGGGTCCTGGCCGGCGAGCCCCCGCAGCCCCGCCGCGACGACGCGGTCACCGCGGCGAACAAACTCGCCACGCGCGAGCGCGAACAGGCCCGGCTGGAGGCGCAGGAGGCCCTCGACGACCCGCTGGTCATGGCGGGACGGCGACTGTCCGGCGAGGCGTTCGCGGGTGAGGTCACGGACGTCGTGATGGCGTACAGCGAGGGCAAGCGGCCCAGCCCCCGCCCCCTGGTCACGGTCCGCACGGACGACCGGCCGCATCTCGGGGAGCGGACGAAGGTGTACCGGTCGCTGGGCGGGAAGCCGCAGTCGGCGGAGTTCGCCGGGGCCGAGGAGGACGGCGCGTACGTCGTGCTGCGGGTCCTCGACAAGATGGGCCGCGGCAAGGAGCCCGAGCCTGGCTCCGTGCCGGAGAAGGGCGACCGGGTCTGCTTCACGCTCTTCGAGCACGAGCAGCGGGGCGGCGCGAAGCTGCCCGACCCGGAGGAGACGCCCTGGACGCACGGCGGGCCGCCCGGTGAGGCGACGCTGGAGGCCGCCGACCCGGTGACCGCGGAGGACGTGCTTTGAACCCTCCCCCTCGCGAACGAGCGGGATTCCTGGCTCACGCCGCTCGATTGCTCAGCGAGCTACCGAGTCTTCCGCGATCAGCACCAGCCGGGTTGGAACCAGCCCGGTTTCCCCAGAGATTGGAGGTTGCTGTGCTGGCTTGGTTCTCGCTCAGCGCGCCGCGATACTACCATCTGTCACAGAGGCGGCACTGTCGGTGACTATGCAGAAGGCCGCCTTCGACCCCGGCACCGAGGCCGCCCAGGCCACCGACGCGATCCTCCACGACACGCTGCACAGCACCGCGCGCGGTGTCGTCGTCGACTCCCCGCCCGGCGCCGGCAAGTCCACGCTCGTCGTCCGCGCGGCCCTGGAGCTGGCCGAGGCCGGCCATCCGCTGATGGTGGTGGCGCAGACCAACGCCCAGGTGGACGACCTGGTCCTGCGGCTCGCCGAGAAGGACCCCGAGCTGCCGGTGGGCCGGCTGCACAGCAGCGACGCCGACCCGTACGACAAGGCGCTCGACGGCCTGGAGAACGTCCGCAAGTCGGCGAAGGCGGCCGACCTCGCCGGGCTGGCCGTGGTGATCTCGACAGCGGCGAAGTGGGCGCATGTGAAGGCCGACGAGCCGTGGCGGTACGCGATCGTCGACGAGGCGTACCAGATGCGCTCGGACGCGCTGCTCGCGGTGGCCGGGCTGTTCGAGCGGGCGCTGTTCGTGGGCGACCCGGGGCAGCTCGACCCGTTCGCGATCGTGGGCAGCGAGCAGTGGGCGGGCCTGACGTACGACCCGTCGGCCTCGGCGGTGACGACCCTGCTCGCCCACAACCCGGATCTGCCCCAGCACCGTCTGCCGGTCTCCTGGCGGCTTCCGGCCTCCGCGGCCCCCCTGGTCTCGGACGCCTTCTACCCGTACACCCCGTTCCGCAGCGGCACCGGCCACGGCGACCGGCGGCTGTCCTTCGCCGTGCCGCCGGACGGCTCGGGCCCCGACCAGGTGATCGACGAGGCGGCCGAGTCGGGCTGGGGCCTGCTGGAGCTGCCCCCGCGGCACACCCCACGCACGGACCCGGAGGCCGTGCGGGCGGTGGCGACGGTCGTACGGCGTCTGCTGGACCGGGGCGGCGCGGCGACGTCGGAACGCTCACCCGACCCCTCTCCCCTGACCGCCGACCGGATCGCCGTCGGCACGGCACACCGGGACCAAGCGGCCGCGGTCCGTGCCGCCCTGGCCGACCTCGGCGTCACCGACGTGGTCGTGGACACGGCCAACCGGCTCCAGGGCCGCGAGTACGACGTCACGGTGGTCCTGCACCCCCTCTCCGGCCGCCCCGACGCCACGGCCTTCCACCTGGAGACGGGCCGCCTGTGCGTCCTGGCCTCCCGCCACCGGCACGCGTGCATCGTGGTCTGCCGGGCGGGGGTCGGCGACCTGCTGGACGACTATCCGTCGACGGAGCCGGTGCAGCTGGGCACGGTGGTGAAGTTTCCGGACGGGTGGGAGGCGAATCACGCGGTGCTGGCGCATCTGGCCGAGCACCGGGTGGTGTGGCGGCCATGACCCACACAAGCCGCCACGCCGACCCCGACCACCCTCCGCCGGCCGGCACGCCGCCGGAGGCGGCCGATGAACACAGCCCCGACGGGTGGGAGACGCATCACGCGGTACTGGCGCATCTGGCCGAGCACCGGGTGGTGTGGCCATGACCCACACGAGCGGACGCGCCGTCCCGCTGGCGCATCTGGCCGAACATCGCGTGTCCTGGCGGCTGTGACGAACGCCGGGTGGTGTCGCAGCCGTACCCACTACCGCGATGCCCACTTGCGCGCCCGCGAGACAATGGACGGTGGCCCACTCCACCGGGAGGGTCAGCGCGACGTACGAGGAGGAGTAGACATGGCGGAGCCCACGCCGCGTCGGAACGAACCGCGGCTACGCCCCGCGCCCCTGCTCTTCGAGCCCGCGGAGGCGGCCTCCGACCCTGAGCACTTCTTCGACCTGGAGTCGATCGACGATCCCCGCGCGCTGCTGTCCCGCGCGACGGAGCTGACGCTGGCGTTCCGGGCCGCGGCGGACCGGGCGGTGGAGTTCCAGGCGATCGCGGCGGCGCAGCTGGCCGATCCGCGGCGGTTCGACCGGCTGACGACCGCGGACATCGCCGAGCGGGCCGAGTGGACCGAGGACTACGCCAAGAAGATGGTCGAGTTCGGCCGGGACCTGCTGCGGGGCGGCGAGGGCCGGGGGCCTGTCGACCCGGTGTGAGACCGGGGCTCCACCGCCTTGCCGATCTCCGTGGCATATGCCAGGCGGGCAAGATACTCCCTCCCACCCCGCCCTGTCCCGATTTCCCGCAACCCTCGGGAACCGCACGTGCACGGCCGGTAGACATGGATGCCATGAGCAGCACATGGAACGCCTCCCACGTCACCCCGGACGGAGCCGTCTGGCTCGCTTCGGCAGGAACGTATCCGCGGAGCACGCTCGCCCTCTGGGAGGAGCGGCCGGACGCACCGGTCGTGCTGCCCTGCGGGTCGGTCTTCGACGTCGTCAGCGCGCCCGCGATGTTCGGGAGGCGGATGCTCGACCGGCTGTGGGACGACGGGCCCGGCTCGGGGCCGGTCGCCGAGTTCCGCGGCCGGATGCTGCTGTTCGCCGCGCCCGGCACGGCCCAGCGGCTGCCGGCGCTGCTGGAGTGGGAGGAGTGGGGCAAGCACGGCGGTGACACCGGGGAGACCGGCCGCACGGGCGGGGTACCGCCCCTGCTGTGCCACGGCACAGGCGACGCGGTGACCGTCCCGGCCCCGGCGGACGACGCCTCGCCCAGCCGCTCCGGCGCCCGCTGGCTGGTCGCCCCCGACACCCGTCAGCCCTGGCTGCCCGGCCCCGAGGTACTGCTGTGGGCGGCCGTCCGGGCGGCCCGTTCGGCCGTGCGGATATCGATTTTTCCTCCCGCCGACCAGGGTGCTAAGGTCTACGACGTCAGCAGGCGCCGCTAGCTCAGTTGGTTAGAGCAGCTGACTCTTAATCAGCGGGTCCGGGGTTCGAGTCCCTGGCGGCGCACAGACGGCAAAGGCCCCTCGCGAGAGCGAGGGGCCTTCTGCATGCTCATGACGGAGCACCTTCAAGGCCCGCTGTGATCTTCACCGTCCAGGCTCCCGAAGCCGTCCGCCCCTCCACCTCCACCCGCACCCCCTCCCCCGGCACCGTGAAGCTCTCCCCGGGGCCGATCGGCGCGTCCGCGAGAGGCGGGTAGACCGAGTCCTCCCAGCAGGCCTCGGTTCCCGGATGGGCGTCGATCACCTCGATCGGCCCGCCCCCGGAGTGCGCCTCGCCCCGCACCCGGTACACCAGCACTCCCTGCCGGCACGCGGCCACGTCGTTGCCCGCCGGCCCCCGCACCTCGAACGCGAGCACACTGTCGCGGCCCGTGCGCACCACCGCGAGCTTGGTGCCCCGCCCGAGGCCGAAGGCCGGCGCCCCCGCCGCACCCGCCACCGGCACCCCGGGCCCGGCCGCCAGCGGCTCCAGGGTCAGCCGGGCGGGCCCGGCGTCCTGCACACACCGCACCTGCCGCCGCTCCAGCCAGCCCAGCTTCCACTTGTGCCAGCCGAACAGGTCGGGCGCCAGTCCGAACTGGCTGCCCATCAGGTCCCAGTCGCCGACGTGCGTGTCCCAGTCGCCCTTGCCGTCCACGGGCCGGTGGTAGAGGTCAGGCAGGTCGAACACGTGCCCGGTCTCATGGGCGAGAACGAGCCGGTCCGGCGGATGCTGCTCGAACACCGTGACGACCCGGCGCAGGTCGGTACCGTCAGCCCGCATCGGAGTCGTGAGGTTGACCACCTTGGTCGCGTCGGAGTCCACGCCGGGCGCGTCCGGGTCGGCGACGAAGTACACGACGTCGTAGCGGGAGAAGTCGACCTGCGGGTCGGCCACGGAGAGCGCGTCCCGCAGGTACGCGGCCCGGTGCACGGCGCTCCAGTCACGCTGTATGGCGTACGCCGTGGACGGCTGCGGCATCCGGATCCAGTGCCCGAGCGGGTGCGGGCGCAGGGTGAAACGGCCGTAGGAGGCGCGTTCGAAGAAGTGGGTGGTGGCCGGGAAGTGGTCGGCGGTCAGCTCCTGCGGCGTGGTCAGCGGATGGGCGTCCGGGAAGGACAGGAAGACCATGACCGCGTCCAGCGACCGGGCGGGACGCGGATAGGCGGCGTTCCAGCTGTCCAGGCCCTCCGAGTGGTGGGCGTCGGTGCGGGTCAGGGCGCAGGGCGCGGGCGAGTCGGGCTCGGCGGCCGACGGGCCGGTGCCGAGGGAGGTCGCGGCCAGTGCCGACATGGTGGTGAACACGGCCGCGGTGCTGCGCAGTCGGGCGCGCGAGAACTGACGCGGCACGGGTACCTCCGGGTACGGTTCACGGGACACCGCACCCAGCCTGTAATGATTTGTCGTACTGCGCCCTGTTTGCCTGCACCGCTCGGGTGAAGGGGCCGAAAAAACGCGGAAGCCGACACCCCGAAGCATTCACGGAACGTCACAACTGGTCGGGGGCCTGAAGAAGCCGCCCATGCATGAGCAGAAACGATCTGTCAGAAGGGCTGACTGGCCGGGAACACTTATGACCGGCTGGAAGGGCCCGGAGCCAGCATCTATGATCGGCACACTTTCCTGACCTTTCCTGCACGGACAGAGATCGAATACATGCGGGAGCGAGCGGTGAGCGGAACCTCCGAAGGGCCGGCGCCCGCGGCAGACCTCGACCGGCCGGTCGTCACAGAGAGTGAGATCAACACGCCTTCCCGTACCGAGCCCCCGGCGCGTGCGCCCTACAGCTCCGTCTTCACGGCCGCCCCGCTCGCCATGGCCGTCGTCGACCGGGAGGGGATGGTCGTCAGCGCCAACGACTCGCTCGGCGCGCTGCTCGGCAGTGCCCCGGACGAGCTGGCCGGGGCCGTCGCCGCCGACCTGGTCGACCTCACCTGTGACGCCCGCACCTGGCACGCGTACCGCGAGGTGCTGCGGGGCCGGCAGTCCCGGCTGCGCTGCACGCGCCGCCTCAAACACCCCGACGGGCACTCGCTGTGGGTGCAGGTGACGGTCGCCCCGCTGCCCGCCGAGGACCGGGCCGTCCTGCTGTCCGTCGCCGACATCAGCTCCCGCCGTGAACTCCAGGGCCGGCTACGGCACTTGCAGATGCACGACCCGGTGACCCGGCTGCCCAACCGCACGCTGTTCTTCGAACGCCTGTCGGCCGCGTTGGAGGCGGAGTCGTACGAGCAGAGCGGCACCGGCCGGATCGGCCTGTGCTACCTGGACCTGGACGGCTTCAAGGCCATCAACGACACCCTCGGCCACCGCGTGGGCGACCGGCTGCTGGCCGCCGTCGCCGAGCGCCTCACGCGCTGCGCGGACGAGGCCGGTCACGCCCGCCCCAGCACCCCGCTGGTGGCCCGGCTCGGCGGGGACGAGTTCGCACTGCTCGTCGAGGACTCCACGGGCACCGAGCAACTGGCCGAGCTCGCCGAGTCGGTGCTGGAGGCGATCCAGGACCCGTTCGACATCTCCGGCCAGCGGCTGTCGGTCTCGGCGTCGATCGGTGTCGTGGAGCGGCACGCGGCCGGGACGAGTCCGACCGCCCTGATGCAGGCGGCGGACACCACGCTGTACTGGGCGAAGGCCGACGGCAAGTCCCGCTGGACCCTGTTCGACCCGGAGCGCAACGCCCACCGCATGACCCGCCAGGCCCTCGCCTCCACGCTGCGGCCGGCCATCGACCGGGGCGAGTTCCAGTTGGAGTACCAGCCGCTGGTCGGCATGGAGGACGACCGGCTGCACGGGGTCGAGGCGCTCATCCGCTGGAATCATCCTCAGTTCGGCGTACTGACGCCGAATCGGTTCATCGGACTTGCCGAGGAGGACGGTTCGATCGTTCCGCTGGGCCGCTGGGTGCTGCGGACAGCTTGCCGGCAGGCCCGTCGCTGGCAGTTGGACCACCCCGACGAGCCGCCGATCTTCGTGAGCGTGAACGTGGCGGTGCGTCAGGTCTGGGACTCCGACCTGGTGGCGGACGTGGCGGAGACCCTGGCCGAGACGGGCCTCGCGCCGCACCTGCTCCAGCTGGAGCTCACCGAGTCGGCGGTGATGGGCTCGGCCGGCCGGCCGCTCCAGGCCCTGAAGGCCCTCAGCGAGATGGGCGTACGCATCGCCATCGACGACTTCGGCACCGGCTACTCGAACCTGGCCTACCTCAGCCGCCTGCCGGTGTCCGTCCTGAAGCTGGACGGCACCTTCGTCCGCGGCTTCCAGTACGACGACCGGGACACCTCCACCCGCCCCAACCCGGCCGACGAGGTCGTGGTCGAGGCGATGATCCAGCTCGCCCACCGGCTCGGGCTGACCGTCACCGCCGAATGCGTGGAGACCTCGGCCCAGGCGACCCGGTTGCGGCGCATCGGCTGCGACACCGGGCAGGGCTGGCTCTACTCCCGTCCGGTGCCGCCGGATCGCATCTCCGAGCTGCTGGACACGCCGGGTGTTCAGGCGGGCGTCGGCAACCCGTAGGCGTCGGCGATGAGTTCGTAGGAGCGCACGCGTACGTCGCCGCCGTGCGCGTTGGCCGTGATCATCAGCTCGTCGGCGCCGGTGCGCTTGGCGAGGTCGTCCAGGCCGGAGCGGACCTCGTCCGGGGTGCCGTGGATGACGTTCGCGTTCCAGGAGTCGACGAAGTCGCGCTCCATCGGGCTGAACTCGTGGGCCTCCGCCTCCTCGGGGCTGGGTACGAGGCCGGGGCGTCCGGTGCGCAGCCGGACCATGCTGAGCGCGGCGGCCAGGACCTGGCGGCGGGCCTCCCGCTCCTCGTCGGCGGCGAGGGCGGAGACGCCGATGAGGGCGTACGGCTCGTCGAGCACGGCGGACGGCTGGAAGGACTCCCGGTACAGGTCCAGGGCCGGGATCGTGTTCTGCGCCGAGAAGTGGTGGGCGAAGGCGAAGGGCAGTCCGAGTGCGCCGGCCAGGCGGGCACTGAAGCCGGAGGAGCCGAGCAGCCAGATGGGCGGGCGGTGCGGGGACTGGACGCCGCCGGGGGACGTGGCCTGGACCGGCCCCGGTACGGCGTGGATACGACGGTAGGGATGGCCGTCGGGGAAGTCGTCGTCGAGGAACCGGGTCAGCTCGGCGAGCTGCTGGGGGAAGTCGTCGGCGCCCTCGCCCGGCCGGTCGGTGCGGCGCAGGGCCGCCGCCGTGGCACCGTCCGTGCCGGGAGCGCGGCCGAGGCCGAGGTCGACGCGGCCCGGGGCCATGGCCTCCAGCGTCCCGAACTGCTCGGCGATGACGAGCGGGGCGTGGTTGGGCAGCATCACACCGCCCGAGCCGAGGCGGATGCGGTCGGTGTGGGCGGCGAGGTGGGCCAGGATCACGGCCGGGGACGACGAGGCCACGCCCGGCATGGAGTGGTGCTCGGCGACCCAGTAGCGGTGGAAGCCGCGGGCCTCCGCGAGGCGGGCCAGGTCGACGCTGGTGCGCAGCGCGTCGGAGGCGGTGCGGCCGGCCCCTACGGAGACCAGGTCCAGTACGGAGAGGGGGACGGGGGCGCCGCCCTGTGCTGCGCCGCGTATCTCGTCTGCCGCCACGGTGGGGTGCCTCCTGCTGTGGGCCGTGTGCTGTCGTTCCGGCTCTAACAGGGGACTGTCTCCGCTTATTCCCGATGGGGTCATGGTGGCCGCACCGGCGGTGTCAGGCGGCCCGCTCCCAGTGGCTTCGCACACTGTCGTGCGGAGGCCGGCGGTCCGCCTTCTCGCGGGACCGGAGCACGCCCCACATGAGGACGGCCGCACCGAAGATCCACCACGGCAGCGACCACACCGCGCCCCACCAGCCGGCCCGCGGATCGAGGACGGCGTCGACGCCGGCGGTGACCATCGCTGCGGCCAGGCTCCAGCACACCAGGCGCCCGGACATCTGGACAGCGCTTACACGGAATCTGAACGGGCCCCGTTCGGCCATCGGGGAGTCCTTCACGGCACGACTGGCTGCGGACGTGGCCAGTGTGCACGGGATGGACAGCTGAAGGGGAACGCGCTTTCGGACAACCCAAGCGCCATGTGAGGCGGCGGAGTTGAGTATTCCTCAGCTTTGAGTGGGTTGTTGGAGTACCTATGCCCCGGTCCATACCGAATAAGGGGTAGGACTGATTCCGGCCCACATGGAAGGCATGCTCAAGGGCACGGCAGAGGTAACCGGCGGTCGAGTTCGCTCACACGAGGTGGAATCCATGGCGAGCAGTCCCACGACGAAGCCGACCGCGTTCCAAGGGCAGGGCGCGCCCCCGGCGTACCGGGTGGCTGCGGCGGGGACCCGGCTCAAAGCGGCGTTCGCCGTGGCCGTCGGCATGAATCTGGTCGAGGTCGTCTGGGACCCGAGTGGAATCGCCTGGCTGGTGGCTCGAGCGGCAGTCAGCGTGATCTTCTCGGTCGCCCTCGTCTCCTATGTGGTGCTGCGCGTGCTTCGGTGGCGCCGCGCCAGGACCGGACGGACGCCGTCATGAGAGGAAGCCCGGAGGAGCGCCCGAGCGGGAACGGGGCGGGTCTGCGCGACCGTCGGCGCGGCGCGTTCTCCGCGGGCCTCTTCGGGTGCGTGGTCGCAGCGCCGCAGGAGCTGCTCGACTCCGGGGTCGGCTGGGACCTTCCGCTGGCCATGCTGGTCGGCGCTGCCGCGGGAGGAGCCGTGGGTTTTGTGTTCCCCTCCGTCCTGACCCGTCGCCGCCGGGAACCGCCTTCCGCTCCGCCACCGCCGTATCCCCCGCCCCCGCCGCCTGAACGGAGAACGTGAAGCCGTGCATGCGGCGAGGACGGCGCGCTCATTCACGCCTGGACGATCGGCTCCCTCGTGAACAGCGCGCCCAGTTCCGGCGCGTTCACGCGGCGGTCGGCCAGGCGGAGGGCCTCCCAGACCGTGACCTGGTTGGCGGTCAGGACCGGCTTGCCGAGGTCCTTCTCCAGCGCCGGGATGTGGGCCGCCGTGTGCAGGGCCGTGTCGGGCAGGAGGAGGGCATCAGCGTCGGGGTGGTCGGAGTGCCGGGCCATGGCCAGGAGTTCGGCCTCGCCCCACGTGCCGACCTCGGCGGCCGTGATGATGCCGGAGCTCTTCACCGAGACGACCTCGACGCCGTCCGCCCGCAGGAACTCGGCGAACAGCTGGGCCACGTCGTCCGGGTACGTCGCGCCGATCGCGACCCGGCGCGCCCCCAGCTCCCGTACCGCGTGCACGAACGCGAAGGACGTCGAGGAGGCCGGCATGCCGGCCGTCTGCGCCAGGGTGCGCACCTGCTCCTGCGCGCCGTCCCAGCCGTAGACGAAGCTGCCGCTGGTGCAGGCCCACACCACGGCGTCCGCGCCGGCGTGCCGCAGCTCCTGCACGCCCGCCGCCAGTCGGCCGGCGGAGCCCATCTCCAGCAGCGCGTCCACCCGGTGCGCGTCCTCACCGATGTCGGTGTGCACCAGGTCCACCCGGATGTCACTGCCCAGCAACTGCTCGATGCGCGGATAGTCGTCCTCGGCCGAGTGGCCCGGGTAGAGAAATCCCAGTGCTGTCATGTCCAGCCTTCCTGCTGCTCTTCTTCCGGCACGACGGGACCGGCGTGCGCCCCCGGCGATCCGAGACCGGCACGCGCCTCCGGATTGATCAGCGCTTGATACGGCCCCACCGCACGGGTACCCAATCGGCGCAGCGCCGCCCACATCGTCACTTGGTTGGCCGAGATCACCGGGATGCGCAGCTCGGCCTCCAACTGGGGGATGACGTCGTAGGTGGGCAGGTTGGTGCAGCTGATGAACAGGGCGTCGGCGTCCTCGCGTACGGCCTGCCGCGCCATGTCCACGACCTCCCGGTAGGGGACCTTCCAGATGTGCCGGGTCAGGCCCATGAAGGCACAGCCGGAGATCGTGACGCCCGCCTGGGCCACATAGGCCTCCAGCGACTGCGTCACCGACACCGTGTACGGCGTCACCAGCGCCACCCGCCGTACGTCCAGCTCCACCAGGGCTTCCAGCAGCCCGCCCGAGGTGGTGATCGCCGGTACGGCGCCCGCCCGGCTCATCGCCTCGCACATCGCGCGCTCGCCCATGACGCCGCCGACGAAGCTGCCCGACGTACAGGCGTAGGCGATGACCTCGGGAGCGATCGCGTTGAGCGTGCCGACCGCCTCGCTCAGCGTCTCGTGTTCGCTGACCATGCGGGCCAGATCGAGGCTGACCTCGACCGGCACGAACGGTGTTCGTGTCATGTGCAGGGAGACCTCGTCCGGCACCCACCGCCACAGCTCGCGGTCGAGAGCGAAGTCGAAGGGGGCGACGACGCCGACCCCGCGCTGCGGGCTGGGCCCGCCGAGAAATGAGACGTCCATGGCAGGGCACCGGCCTCACACTGGGCAACGAGTGTGCAACGGATCGTGGGAACGCCCGTGTTGACGACGGTAGGTTCGGGTGCGAGCGTGGTCAATCCGCCCGGATCATTCCCTGGTCAACAACGTGTTAACTCGTCGTCACCGGCCGCCTCCCGAAGACCGGCCACCCCCGCCGCACGGCTGGAGAAACGGCTGCTCATGCCCACCCCCACCCTCCTCGTCCTGGACGCCGAACCCCTCCCCCGCCTCGGAAGCCTCACCGGCCGCGCCCGCATCGAACACACCGACGCGAAGGGTCTCGCCGCACGCCTCCCGCGTGCGGATGTACTGCTGGTGTGGGACTTCACCTCGCGCGCCGTGCGGGACGCCTGGCCCGGCGAGGGCCCACGGCCACGCTGGGTGCATACGGCGAGCGCCGGTGTGGACCATCTGATGTGCCCCGAACTCGCGGCCTCCGACACGGTGGTGACGAACGCGCGCGGCATCTTCGACCAGCCGATCGCCGAGTACGTCGCCGCGCTCGTGCTGGCGATGGCCAAGGACCTGCCGCGCACTCTGGAGCTGCAACGGGAGCGGACCTGGCGGCACCGCGAGTCGCACAAGGTCGCCGGGAGCCGGGCCGTCGTGGTCGGCACCGGGCCCATCGGCCGGGCGATCGCCCGTACGCTGGGCGCGCTCGACATCACGACGGCGCTCGTCGGGCGCACCCCGCGCACCGGCGTGCACGGCCCGGAGGATCTGGACCGGCTGCTGGCGCGCGCCGACTGGGTGATCGCGGCGGCACCGCTCACGGAGCAGACGCACGGCATGTTCGACGCCCGCCGCTTCGGCGTGATGCAGCCGTCCGCCCGGTTCGTCAACATCGGCCGCGGCCAGTTGGTCGTCGAGGAGGCGCTCGCCGAGGCCCTGGCCAAGCACGGGATCGCGGGCGCCGCCCTGGACGTCTTCGAGTCCGAGCCCCTGACCCCCGACAGTCCGTTGTGGCAGGTCCCGGGCCTGATCGTGTCCCCGCACATGAGCGGCGACACCATCGGCTGGCGGGACGAGCTCGGCGCCCAGTTCGTTGAGCTGTACGAGTTGTGGGCGGCGGGAAAGCCGCTGGAGAACGTGGTCGACAAACAGCGCGGGTATGTACCCGGACACTGACGTTCCTTGGAGGGTGCATGACCGAGCTCACCGAGCTGACCGCCGTACGGCTCCTCGACGGCTACCGCAAGGGCGAGTGGAGCCCCGTGGAGGCGACCCGCGCGGCGCTGGAGCGGGCCGAGGCGATCCAGCCGGAGGTGAACGCCTTCGTCCGGCTGACCGCCGAGGACGCGCTGGCCCGGGCTAGGGAGTCGGAGGAGCGCTGGCGGCGCGGTGAGCCGCAGGGGCTGCTGGACGGGGTGCCGGTCACGGTCAAGGACATCCTGCTGCTGCGCGGCGCGCCGACCCTGCGCGGGTCGAAGGCCGTGGATCCGGCGGGGCGCTGGGACGAGGACGCCCCGTCCGTGGCCCGCCTGCGGGAGCACGGGGCGGTCTTCATCGGCAAGACGACGACCCCCGAGTACGGCTGGAAGGGCGTGACGGACTCGCCGCTCAGCGGCGTGACGCGCAACCCGTACGACCCCTCGCGCACCGCGGGCGGGTCCAGCGGCGGCAGCGCGGCGGCCGTGGCGCTCGGCGCGGGACCGCTGTCGCTGGGCACGGACGGCGGCGGCAGTGTCCGTATCCCGGCGTCGTTCTGCGGGATCTTCGCGCTGAAGCCGACATACGGGCGGGTGCCGCTCTACCCGGCGAGCGCGTTCGGGACGCTGGCACACGTCGGGCCGATGGCCCGGGACGCGGCGGACGCGGCGCTGCTGATGGACGTCATCGGCCACCCCGACTCGCGTGACTGGTCGGCACTCGCCCCGCCGCCCGGCACGTACACGGACGGCCTGACGGGCGGGGTGCGCGGGCTGCGCGTGGCGTACTCGCCGTCGCTGGGCGGGCAGGTGGCGGTGCGTCCGGAGGTCGCGTCGGCGGTGCGGCACGCCGTGGAGCGGCTGGCGGAGCTCGGCGCGTACGTCACGGAGACCGACCCGGACCTCACCGAACCGGTGGAGGCCTTCCACACCCTGTGGTTCAGCGGGGCTGCCCGGGTGACACAGCATCTGGGACCGGGGCAGCGGGAACTGCTGGATCCGGGCCTGCGCGAGATCTGCACACAGGGCGCCCGCTACTCGGCGCTGGACTATCTGGCCGCGGTGGACGTCCGGATGGACCTGGGGCGCCGGATGGGCCGCTTCCACGACTCCTACGACCTGCTCGTCACGCCGACCCTGCCGATCACGGCGTTCGAGGCGGGCGTCGAGGTACCGAAAGGATCCGGCCACCGGCGCTGGACGGGCTGGACGCCGTTCACGTACCCGTTCAACATGACGCAGCAGCCCGCGGCGAGCGTGCCGGTCGGCGCCGACGGGGACGGCCTGCCGATCGGTCTTCAGCTCGTGGCCGCCCGGCACCGGGACGATCTGGTGCTGCGGGCGGCCCACGCGCTGTACGAGGCCGGCGTGGCGTCCGCCGGCCGGCTCACGCCCTCCGGAAGCTGAGCGTCTCCCCCGCCGCTCCCGACCTCCACAGGTCGTTGCACGCCTCGGCCATGGCGTCCAGGCCCTCGACGATCTGGCCCCAGACGATGCCGGGGACCCAGCCCACATCGGCGTTCAGCAGCAGGTTGTTGCGCTCGTAGAACAGGGCCAGATCGACGAGCGTGGTCCCCGCGCGGACCTCGCGGTCGTAGCCGTAGGACTTGGTCCCCAACTCCGTACCCGCGAAAGCGAAATAGCACAGATCGCCAGGAATGGGGGTGACTGTCGGGTTTTCCAGAGGTGGCTCGGTTTCGGCGAATGGCGGGAAAAGAGCGTAGATCTCGTTGCGTGCGTACTTCGCGTGGTAGACGTCCCCGGCCAGCGGAAGGGCGTCCCAGACGGCCGCGCAGGTGATCGGCGCGCGGTCGTCCAGCAGCTTGGCCCGGCAGGTCACGTCGCGCTTGACCAGCGAGACTTCGATATATCGATCAGCCATGCCTCCATGGGAGTGCCCGTCGCCCTCGCGGTCAAGGGCACACCGGGAGACGTGCGGGGCTTGAAAAGACCGGCATAACTCGAATGCGGTCGGGTAGCCGCGCGCCCATGGCTCCACCACAGAGAAGCCCACTGAGAAGTCCGGAACCCATATCCCAGGCCGTATCCAGGCCCACACGCCGGTCGCTGCTCGCGGGGGTCGCGGCGCTCGGCGCGCTGGGTACCGCCGGATGCAGCCGAGTGGCCACCGCGTCGAGCACCAAGGGCGGTGACCTGCTCGACCGGCTCAGGGCCGCCGGTGTCGTACGCCTCGGCATCGCCGGTGAGATCCCGTTCGGCTTCATCGACAAGAACGGCGAGCTGACCGGTGAGGCACCGGAACTGGCCAAGGTGATCTTCAAGCGGCTCGGCGTCGACCGGGTGCAGCCCGTGCCGACCGAGTTCGGCTCGCTCATCCCGGGCCTGAACTCCCAGCAGTTCGACGTCGTCGCCGCCGGGATGTACGTCAACCCCGAGCGCTGCGAGCAGGTCATCTTCTCCGACCCCGACTACCAGATGCTCGACTCGTTCATCGTCCGCAAGGGCAACCCGAAGGGGCTGCGCAGCTACGAGGACATCGTCGAGAAGAAGGCGAAGTTCGCCACCGGGACCGGATACGCAGAGATCCAGTACGCCGTCGAGGCGGGGTACAAGGAGAGCGAGATCCTGATCGTCCCGGACCAGGTCGCGGGCCTGAACGCGGTCGAGGCGGGGCGCGTGGACGTGTTCGCCGGTACGGCGCTCACCGTACGCGAGGTGGTGAAGAAGTCCGCCAAGGCGGAGGCCACCGAGCCGTTCAAGCCGATCGTGGGCGGCAAGCCGCACGTCGACGGCGGCGCCTTCGCGTTCCGGCCGACCGAGACCGGGCTGCGGGACGCCTTCAACGTCGAGCTGCACAAGCTCAAGAAGAGCGGCGAACTGTTCCGCATCCTCAAGCCCTTCGGTTTCACCAAGGCGGAGATGACGGATCTGACCGCGAAGGAGCTCTGCGGCGGATGACCTCGGGACTCTGGGAACTCGTACTCAAGGGCGTCTGGGTCACCATCCAGTTGCTCGTGTGCAGCGCGCTGTTGGCCACGGCGGTCTCCTTCGTCGTCGGTGTCCTGCGCACCCACCGGCTGTGGATCGTCCGCTTCCTCGCGGGCTTCTACACCGAGGTCTTCCGGGGGACTTCGGCCCTGGTGATGATCTTCTGGGTGTACTTCGTGCTGCCGATCTCCTTCGGCTGGCAGCTGGTGCCGCTGTGGGCCGGCTCCCTCGCGCTCGGCCTGACCTTCGGGGCGTACGGATCCGAGATCGTGCGCGGCGCGCTGAACGCCGTCGACCCGGCGCAGAAGGAGGGCGGGATCGCGCTCAGCTTCACGCCCTGGCAGCGGATGCGGCTGATCCTGCTGCCGCAGGCCGTGCCGGAGATGATCCCGCCGTTCTCCAACCTGCTCATCGAACTGCTCAAGGGCACCGCCCTGGTGTCGATCATGGGCATGGGTGACCTGGCGTTCAGCGGCAACCTGGTGCGTCTGGCGCTCCAGGAGAGCGCGGAGATCTACACGATCGTCCTGCTCATCTACTTCGTGATCGCCTTCCTGCTGACCCGCGGCATGCGCGGCCTGGAGCGCAGGCTCAAGGCCGAGACGGGCAAGCCGGTCGGGTCCACGGCCGACCAGGAACTGAGCCGGCCGGAGACGACCGGTGTGGGAGGTGCTGTCGCGTGAAGTGGGACTGGAGCGCAGTCAGCGGCTTCATGCCGCACTTCTGGGACGGTCTGCTGGTCACCCTGCAGATCCTGGCCCTCGGTTCGCTGATCTCGTTCGCGCTGGGCCTGGTGTGGGCGCTGCTCATGCGGGTGCCCTCGCGGTGGGTGACCTGGCCGCTCGGGGTGGTCACGGAGTTCGTCCGCAACACCCCGCTGCTGGTGCAGCTGTTCTTCCTCTTCTACGTGCTGCCGGAGTGGGGCCTGACCTTCTCGGCGCTGGCCACCGGTGTCTTCGCCATCGGGCTGCACTACTCGACGTACACGATGCAGGTCTACCGGGCCGGCATCGAGGCCGTGCCGGTCGGCCAGTGGGAGGCGGCGACGGCACTGAACCTGCCGCTGCGCCGGACGTGGACCGCGGTGATCCTGCCACAGGCGGTGCGGCGGGTCGTCCCGGCGCTCGGCAACTACGTCATCTCGATGCTCAAGGACACGCCGATGGTGATGGCGATCACCGTGCTGGAGATGCTCGGCCAGGCACGCCTGTACTCGCAGGAGCACTTCCAGTTCACCGAGCCGCTCACCGTGATCGGTGTGGCCTTCATCCTCATTTCCTACCTGGCCTCCCTTCTCCTGCGAGCCCTGGAGCGACGCCTTGTCCACTGACACTCTCCCCAACCCCGAGAAGAACCCCGCCAGGAGCACGGGCGAGCTGATCCGGCTGGAGCAGGTCACCAAGCGGTTCGGGAGCAACACCGTCCTGGACCACCTGGACTTCTCGGTCGACGCCGGCAAGCACGTCACCCTGATCGGACCGTCCGGGTCCGGCAAGACCACGATCCTGCGGCTGCTGATGACCTTGCTCAAGCCCGACGAGGGCACGATCACGGTCGACGGGCAGAGGCTGTTCCCGGCCTCCGACAAGGAGGTCCGGGAGGTCCGCAAGAAGATCGGGATGGTCTTCCAGCAGTTCAACCTGTTCCCGAACATGTCGGTGCTGCGGAACATCACCGAGGCACCGGTCACCGTCCTCGGCATGTCCAAGGACGAGGCGGTGGAGCGGGCCAAGGGCCTGCTGGAGATGGTGGGCCTGTCCGACAAGTGCGACGCGCACCCGGCGCAGCTGTCCGGCGGGCAGCAGCAGCGGGTGGCGATCGCCCGGGCCCTGGCGATGCGGCCGCAGGTGCTGCTCCTGGACGAGGTGACCTCCGCGCTCGACCCGGAGCTGGTCGCGGGCGTGCTCGACGTGCTGCGGGACATCGCCCGTTCCACGGACATCACGATGCTCTGCGTGACCCACGAGATGAACTTCGCCCGGGACATCTCCGACCAGGTACTGATGTTCGACTCGGGCCGGGTCATCGAGTCCGGTCCGCCGGAGAAGATCTTCAGCGAGCCGGAGCGGGACCGCACGCGGGAGTTCCTCAGCGCGGTCCTCTGACTACACCGCGTGACCAGGCAGGATGCCGAGCCCGGCGACTGGGGCATGCTTCTGGCACATGCCAGAGGGTCGATGCCCCGGTCCGGGGCCCCGGGAATCTTGTCAACCCCCGCTCTCCGCAGGCCCTTTGCCGGTTATCGTGGAGGGGATTCGCTGTCCGGATTCACGGCCCAACAGCAAGCGCAGGGGGAGACCACCGTGGCGCTGAAGCACGAGCCGCCGACCACCCCGTACCACTCGGCCCAGGAAGCCCTGCGCGTCCTGGAGACGGTGGCGCGCAGTTCCACCGGAATCACCGACGCCGAGCTCACCCGGCACACCGGCATCGGGCCCGAGCGGCTGACCGCACTGCTGCGCATGCTGCGCCGCGAGGGCTACGTCGAGCAGATCACCGACGGCGCGTACGTCACGGGGGAGACGCTGGCCCGTCTCGGCTCCGCCCAGCACCGCGAGCAGGCCCTGCGCGACAAGCTCCAGCACACCCTCGACCGGCTGCGCGACTCGGTCGGCGCCGCCGTCTACATGAGCCGGTACGTCGACGGCGAGATCAGCGTCACCCAGTACGCCGACAGCCCGGCCACACCCAAGGTCAACGAGTGGGTCGACTTCCGCTCCTCGGCCCACGCCACCGCGATCGGCAAGAGCCTGCTCACCCAGCTCGACCACGCCGGCCGCCGCGACCACCTCGCCCGGCACAAGATGGCCCGCCTCACCTCGCGCACCATCACCAGCGACCGGCTGCTGCTCTCCCGGCTGGAGTCCCAGCCGCCCACCGTGCCCGTCCTCGACCTCCAGGAGTACGCGGTCGGCACGGTCTGCGCGGCCGTCCCCGTCACGGCCGGCTCCTCCGTCGGCTGCCTGGCCCTGTCCCTCCCGGTCGAGCACGCCCACCGCCTGCGCCAGGCCGCGGACACCCTCAACCGCAACGCGGCGCCGGTGCTGCTGTCCATGGCGATCTAGGGCCTGCCGTCTGGTCGGAAGCACGCCTCGGGAGCAGGTATTATTTTCTTCGTCGCCCGCCGCGGGACGCGATGCGGAACGCGGTCGGCGGGAGTCATGCGCCGCTAGCTCAGTTGGTTAGAGCAGCTGACTCTTAATCAGCGGGTCCGGGGTTCGAGTCCCTGGCGGCGCACCGGTGAAGGGCCTCTCGTGGGAGCGAGAGGCCCTTCGGCGTGTTCGGGATCCTCCCTGGTCAGCCTGCGGCAGACGGTCAGAATCCGGCGACGTCCGAGGCCATCGCCGACATCTTGGTGTACGTCACCATGAAGCCGACGCAGAACACGACGATCACGCCGAGGAACGCCATGATGCCGAAGGTGGCCGCCGCGTGCCTGCCCCGGCTCGGCGCCTGGGCCGTGGCCACGACCTGGGGGCCGTCGGTGTAGTAGACGGTGACGTAGTCGCCCTCGATGATCGTCCCCGGCCCGTTGTCCTCCTCGAACCGGATCACGCGACCGTCGTGCGTGATGAACTCGTAGACGTGGTGCAGCGTGGTGCGGACGGAGGTGTCGTTACCGCCGCCGTGGGTCGTCGTGAACGCCCGCAGGCAGCGCGCCTCCGCCGTCAGGCCGCTGTTCCAGGCCCCGCGGATCTGCAGCCAGCGACGCAGCACGCGGTATGTCATGAAGAGCGCCCCGGCCATGATCAGGCCGGGTGCGCCGTAGAACATCACGTCCATCGCGCATCCCCCGAGTCGATGCGCCGGCCCCGATCGGCCGGCGTGGGAGGAACCTACCCACGCCGGCCGCACCGGTGACTCAAGAGAACCTCAGAAGGGTCAGAACGTCACGTCCGAGCACGCGTAGAACGCGTTGCCCGTGTCCGCGATCGTCCACACCGCGAGGATGACGTGACGGCCGCTCAGCCCGGACGGCAGCCTGCCGCTGTGGGAGAGCGTGGACGGCGGCCGCTGGCCGTTGTACGGCACCGTGAGGAAGGGCGTGAGGTTGAGGTCGGACCGGGCCAGGTTGTGGTTCTGGTTCCAGCCCGGCTTGGTGATGTAGTACTTGAAGTCGGTCGTGGCGTGCATGGCCGTGAACTGCCAGCGGAACGTGTAGGTCTGGCCACCCGTCACCTTGGTGGTGGGCCAGGCCCCGCCGGACGGCGTCCGTGGTGCGCTGAGCTGGCTGAACTGGCCGAGACCGGCGTTGCATATCTGCCCGTCGGCCGGACCGGAGGCCGGGAAGCCCTTCGGCCCCTCGACGCTCTGCGGTTCCCACTGGATCGGGCCGCAGTTGGTCACGGTGCCGTTCTGGCAGAGTTTCTGCCGGCTGACGGGGAGGTCGGTGTAGCCGTGGCCGCTGGCGCCGCCGGAGGAGAGTACGAGGGCTCCGGTCGTGGCCAGTCCCACCGCGACTGCGGACAACTTGGTCCTTGTGCGCATGCTGCCGCTCCTGGTGAACGTGGGGGAGGTTCAGTGAGCTGTGCAGGTAGGTCTAGACCAAGTCTGAGACTAAGGACGTGAGTTGAACATGTCCATCCCCATCACGGAGCTGTTTCTCCCCGGCCCGCGCAGAACGCCACGGTGAGGTCTTTCACCAGCGCCTTCCGCTCGTAGTCGTCGAGTTCGACCAGCCCCCGCATGGTCAGCCGGGTCACCGTGTCCTCCACCGAGTCCACGACCGAGGTGAGCACGCTCGCCCGGTGCTGGGCGTCCAGCGCGGCGATCCGGCGGCGGTGCATCGCGGCGGCGACCTCGGGGGCGTACTCCACCCGGACCGGCTGCACCGAGAACACCTCCAGGCCGACCGGCGCCGCGTCCGCCGCCACCAGCCGGGTCAGCGCCTCGGCCGCCGCGTCCGTGGAACCCTTGGTCCCGCCGGGCATCTCCACTGGCACCCGGGCCAGGGCCGCCTCGACGCACTCGCGCAGATACGTCTCGTGGTCCTCGACGCCCAGCGTCGCCCGCGCGGTGTCCCGCACCCGCCACACCACCAGGACGACCACCCGCAGCGCGACCCCGGTCCCGTCGGCGGCCGGCACCGGCTCGCTGCGCCAGTGCCGCAGCCGTACGTCCACCCGGCGGCGCAGCAGCAGCGGGTTGACCCACAGCAGACCGGAACGCCGGACTGTCCCCCGGTAGCGGCCGAACAGATCCAGCACCCAGGCCCGCCCGGTCCGGCCCCGGGCCAGCCCGCCGAACCCGAACAGCCCGAGCGCCCCGGCTCCCGCGTACGCCGCCCACTGCGCGGGACCGAGCCCGGCCCCGGCGTGCGCGGGCAGCCGCAGCGCCTCCAGCACGAGCGGCGGGAGCAGCCCGGCCCACCAGGAGGTGGCCGCACACCCGGCCACCCCGCACGCCCCGGCCAGCACACCCGCCGCCCCGGGCAGCACCCGCGCGGGCCGCTCCACCAGGTCGGGATCGACCTGCGGCACCGGGCGCGGCGCCACGGCCGCCGTGCGTCTGAGGCGCGGCTGCTCCCCCGTGCCCTGCCTGCGGGCGACGACCGCCGGCTTCAGCGGTACCGGCGCCGGGTCGGGGTCGTCGCGGAACAGCAGGTGGACGGGGATCTCGGTGGTGGCCTCGTTCTGGATGAGCCGGGCGGGCCTGACCGGTCCGTCGGCCGGTCCGTCGGGCCCGGACGTGTGGGAAGTGGTCGTACTCATGGGTGCCTCCAGCCTCCGCGCCAGATGCGTCACAACGGTGATCCCCGATGCCGGGATCCCGGCCCCTCCAGGGGAGAACTTCTACGAGAAAAGCCGCCGCCAGGTCTCGGGCCCCGGGTAGCCGTCCGCGGCGCCGCCCCGCCAGCCCTGGGTGCGCTGGAAGGCCTCGACGGCGCGCCGGTCCGCCTCGCCCCAGCGCGGCCCCGGCCCGACCTCGTAGAACCTGCCGAACCCCTTCCGCACCAGTTGCCTCCCCAGCTGGGTGACGTACGCGTTACTGGCGCCGGGCCGGAACATCGCCCGCCCCGGGTAGCCGGGGACACCGTGGGAGGAGGGTGGCGGCCCGCCCGCCCCGGCCTTCACCTCCTTGCCCTTCCCCGTGGCCAGCAGCTCCCAGGTGCGCGGACCGGGCAGGCCGTCCGCGTCGGCGCCCGTCCAGCCCTGGGCCAGCTGGAAGGCCCGGGTCGCCCGCCGGTCAGCGTCCGTCCAGCGCGGTCCCGGGCCCGAGGCGTAGGAGCCACCGGCCCCACGCGCGACGAGCATGCGGCCGAGCAGCGTGACGTACTTGTTGTTCGCGCCGGGGCCGAAATACGCCGCTCCCGGGTAGGGCGTGGCGGCCGGTGCGCCCGGCTTCCCGCCGACCGGTTCCTTGCCCGGCACGGCCCCCGGTTCCTCCGGGGTGACGCCCTTGTACCGGTAGGGGACGTACTGATCGGAGTCGCTCCAGTAGGCGTACGGGGTGGACTGCCGGCGGGTGTGCGGGCGGGTCTGCTCGTAGGCGATGTAGGAGGTGTGCGTGTAGTCCGTCCAGCCGCCGAAAATGACGACGTGCGAGCCGCTCTCCGGGTCGGCCGCATTGTGGAACAGCAGAATGTCGCCCGGCTGGAGTTCCTCTTTGGAAATGCGCTCACCGTATGAGGAGAGACTGCCCGTCCATTCGTTTCCGGGCAGCCTCCAGGCCATCGACACATAGCCGGAGCAGTCCTGCCGGTAGCCGTCCGACCAGTACTCGCTCATGCTGTACGGCACTTTCGCGGCGACCCAGGTCTTGGCCCGGTTGATGATCTCCGTACGGGTGGTGGCGGTGAGCTTGGGGGCGGCGGAGGGGTTTGCGGGACGGCCGCCGGGGCCGTGCAGCGGGACCTGGCCGCCCTGGGGAGTGTCAGGCTCTTCACCTGCCAAAACGCCGGGTCGGTGAGGTGCGTGCGGGGCGGCTGCGGCCGGTACGGCATGGCCCGCGCCGAGCGCCGCCGAGGCCACGGCGGCCAGGGCGAGGGCGCGGTGTGCGGCCGGGTGGGCGCTGGTGCGGCCGGTCCAGGAATGCGGCAGGACGCGGCGCCAGTGGACACATCCGGGGCAGTCGCAGTCGCTCGCCGGGGCGAATTCCTCGAATACCGGAGACTCCATGCGATTCCCCTCACACTTCCGGCGGAAAAGGCCGCGCCTGTGCCCGTCCGGGCGCGCGCCGTCAGTTTCTCAACTGTCTTCCGCACGCGCATGCTGACGGTCCGAATGATGTACGCGGCGCCCGTACGGGGCCTCCCCGGGCCGGGGTCCGGGCCCGGGGCCGGTGGTCGGGAGCACCTCCGGACGTCCTGTAGAGTTACGCCGTCAGCGCGCGCCGCTAGCTCAGTTGGTTAGAGCAGCTGACTCTTAATCAGCGGGTCCGGGGTTCGAGTCCCTGGCGGCGCACCGACCGGAGGCCCCTCGCGGAAGCGGGGGGCTTTTCGTATGCCTGTGGACGGCCCTGGGGCGGTCTGGCCGGAACCCGGCCCCCCGCGCGAATGGCCGGATACCCTCTCGCCATGGCAGCGCGTGACCTCCAGGAGCGGATCAAGAAGCTCATCATCGACCGCCGGCTGGCCTCCGGGGCCCCGCTGCCGGCCGAGCCCGAGCTGATGGAGTACCTCGGCGCGAGCCGGAACTCGGTGCGGGAGGCGCTGAAGGCGCTCCAGGCGATGGGCATCGTGGAGATCCGGCACGGCTTCGGCACCTACGTCGGCCCGATGTCCCTGGCCCCGATGATCGAGGGCCTCGCCTTCCGCACGGTCGCCGGGCACTACCGGGGCGAGGACTCCCTGCTCCAGCTGCTGGAACTGCGGGAGGCGGTGGAGACCGGGCTGGCCTCCCGGCTCGCGGGGCGGATACCGGAAGCGGACCTCGTTGAACTGGACGGGCTCGTCATCCGTATGGAGGAACAGGCCGCGCACGGGGCCGGTCTCGCCGAGACCGACCGGGCCTTCCACGCCACCCTCTACCGGGGGCTGGACAACGTGCTGCTGAGCGAGGTCCTGGAGGCGTTCTGGGACGCCTTCCACCGGGTCCGCACGGACCTCGGGGGCGAGCCGCAGGACCCGAAGGTGACCTGCCGGCAGCACCGGGAGATCCTCGACGCGGTCCGGTCCGGTGACTCGGTGCGGGCGGAGGAGACCATAAGAGAGCACTTCGGGAACATTCGCGCCCGTCTGTCCACAACGGCTCCACAGGGCCCCCACACTCGCCACAATGAACGCGTATGACCGGTAAACACCGCGTTTCGCATCTTGCGATCATGATGAACGCCGTAGAACCCTGGTTTTCTGGTTTTTCAAGTTGCTGCGCATACGCGGCAGTTGGGGGGCAAAAGAACCGGTTGCCGACCGGGCGGGGTTAGGGGCCCCGTTCATGAAGCGATGCCGTGGGGGGCATCATGCAACCGGAAGGTCGCGTTGCCGTGTCTATAGGGTGTGGATGACGTGGTGGCAGCGACCCACCACTGATACGTCTGTGAAGGTCGAGGGGGACCTCTCACAGACGGAAGAAAGCGACGAAACACGCGGTGTCCGCGTGTGGGGGGATGACTCATGACGTCGAGGCCGACGGGCGCCCGGCAGCAGGACCACGACCCGTCCCAGACCACCCAGCTCAGGGTGCCGACGCATCGGATGAGCACCACGGGGACGTTCCGGCGGATCAAGAGGACGCTGCCGAGATACGACTACGAGCACTACAGCCGGCTCGCGGGTCCCCTCACCCAACCTGATCCGACCAAGCCCTACAAGGTGCAGTACCGGTCGCTGATCTCGCAGGAACCGCACCGTATAAGAGTCGCGCTGATGCTGGCCGCGGCGCCCGTGCTGTCCGTGGTGCTGCTGGTGTGGCTGCTCCAGCCCGAACACTGGACCGAGCGCGACTACCCGGCCTTCGACTGGCTGCCCGCGCTCGACATGGTGATGCTGGTCTCGATCGGTCTGATCGAGTTCTTCCGCTGCATGAACGTGGTGTCGAACGCGCACGCCACGCTGGTCGCCCGCGACCCGATCCCGGTGGTGCCCGAGACCGGCACCAGAGTGGCCTTCCTCACCTCCTTCGTGCCCGGCAAGGAGCCGCTGGAGATGGTGACGAAGACGCTGGAGGCCGCGGTGAAGATCCGCCACCGGGGCCTCATGCACGTCTGGCTGCTCGACGAGGGCGACGACCCCGAGGTGAAGGCGGTGTGCGAGCGCCTCGGCGTGCACCACTTCTCCCGCAAGGGCGTCGCGAAGTGGAACCAGGCCAAGGGCCCGCACCGCGCCAAGACCAAGCACGGCAACTACAACGCCTGGTTGGAGGCGCACGGCGACGGCTACGACTTCTTCGCTTCGGTCGACACCGACCACGTGCCGCTGCCCAACTACCTGGAGCGGATGCTCGGCTTCTTCCGCGACCCGGACGTCGGCTTCGTCATCGGCCCGCAGGTCTACGGCAACTACGACAACCCCATCACCAAGGCCGCCGAGTCGCAGCAGTTCCTCTTCCACGCGCTGATCCAGCGCGCGGGCAACCGCTACGGCTCCCCCATGTTCGTCGGCACGTCCAACGCCGTGCGCATCAAAGCGCTCAAGCAGATCGGCGGGCTGTACGACTCGATCACCGAGGACATGGCGACCGGCTTCGAGATGCACCGCCACAAGAACCCGGCGACGGGCAACAAGTGGCGCTCGGTCTACACCCCGGACGTGCTCGCGGTCGGTGAGGGCCCCAGCGCCTGGACGGACTTCTTCACCCAGCAGATGCGCTGGTCGCGAGGGACGTACGAGACGATCCTCAAGCAGTACTGGAAGGGCTGGTACTCGCTGCCGCCGAGCAAGCTCTTCAACTACACCATGATGATCATCTTCTACCCGATGTCGGCCCTGAACTGGATCCTGGCGGCGCTGAGCTGCTGTCTGTTCCTGGGCCTGGGCGCCTCGGGTGTGAACATCGACCCGGCGGTCTGGCTGATGCTCTACGGCAACGCCTCCGCCCTGCAGATCGGCCTGTACGTCTGGAACCGCCGGCACAACGTCTCGCCGCACGAGCCGGAGGGCTCCGGCGGTGTGGCCGGCATGGTGATGTCCGCGCTGTCGGCGCCGCTGTACGCGAAGGCGCTGGTCGACTCGATGCTGCGGCGCAAGAGCAAGTTCGTGGTCACCCCCAAGGGTGACTCGGCGAGCCCGGACCGCTGGTTCGGGACGTTCCGCTACCACTGGTACTTCGTCGCGATCTTCGGTGCGTCGATCGCGGCCGGCTTCGTCTTCGGCCACTCGCACCCCGCCATGATCATCTGGGCGACGTTCGCGCTGCTGATCACCGCCTCGCCGGTCTTCGCCTGGCGCTGGCAGCTGCGGCAGGACGCGAAGAAGCCCGCCGCGCCCGCCGCGGAACAGCCGCAGGACCCTGCGGGGCCGCACCGGACGCAGCCGCTGCCCATCCCGCAGCAGCCCACGGCCCACGCCCCGCAGCACAAGCCCAACTGGGCCGCCGCCCCTGGCGCAAACGGGGAGGTCGGGGGGACCGACCAGACCATGCAGATCGCCCTTGGTGGACTTGGGGGACGTAAGGAATGAACGACCGTGCAGGCCGCCGCCGGGCCCGTCGACTCGCGATCGGCACGGCGGTGGTACTCGCGCTGGCCGGGATGAACGGTCCGTGGCTCTACCGCTTCGGGACCGAGAAATACCACCAGTACACAATCAACAAGCCGGAGTACAAGGCCGCGAACGGCAGGTGGGAGATCATCGAGTTTCCCGAGGAGTACCGGCAGAACACGATCCACGCGGCGCTGCTGCGCACCGGCAAGGTGCTGCTCGTCGCGGGGTCGGGCAACAACCAGGACAACTTCGACGCGAAGAAGTTCGACACCCGGATCTGGGACCCGGTCAAGGGCACCATCAAGAAGGTCCCGACGCCCAGCGACCTGTTCTGCACCGGCCACACGCAGCTCGCCAACGGCAACCTGCTGATCGCGGGCGGCACCAAGCGGTACGAGAAGCTCAAGGGTGACGTCACCAAGGCCGGCGGCCTGATGATCGTCCACAACGAGAACCCGGACAAGCCGATCACACTGCCCGCCGGCACGAAGTTCACGGGCAAGGAGAACGGCAAGACCTTCGTCTCGAAGGACCCGGTACTCGTGCCGCGTGCGAAGAAGGTCTTCGACAAGGCGACCGGCAGGTTCCTGCGCAACGACCCCGGGCTCGGCCGTATCTACGTCGAGGCGCAGAAGCGGGGCCAGAAGTACGAGACGGGCACGCAGGACAACTACCGCGTGCAGGGCCTGAAGGGCGATGACGCGCGTAACACGTACGGCATCGCGCAGAAGCTCGCCCTCGACAAGAAGGACTTCCAGGGCATCCGGGACGCCTTCGAGTTCGATCCCGTAGCCGAGAAGTACATCAAGGTCGACCCGATGAAGGAGGCCCGCTGGTACCCGACGCTCACCACTCTGAGCGACGGGAAGATCCTCAGCGTCTCCGGCCTGGACGACATCGGCCAGCTGGTCCCGGGCAAGAACGAGGTCTTCGACCCGAAGACCAAGAAGTGGACCTACACCGACAAGGTCCGGCAGTTCCCGACCTACCCGGCGCTGTTCCTCATGCAGAACGGCAAGATCTTCTACTCGGGTTCCAACGCGGGCTACGGGCCGGACGACGTGGGCCGTGACCCGGGCGTGTGGGACGTGGACACCAACAAGTTCACGAAGATCCCCGGCCTGAGCGACCCCAGGCTGATGGAGACGTCCGGCACGGTGCTGCTGCCGCCCGCGCAGGACGAGAAGTACATGGTGATCGGCGGCGGTGGCGTCGGCGAGTCCAAGGAGTCCAGCGAGAAGACCCGGATCGTCGACCTGTTGGACGACGACCCGCGTTTCGTCGACGGCCCGTCCCTGGACAAGGGCACGCGCTATCCGAACGCCTCGATCCTGCCCGACGACAGCGTGCTGGTCTCCGGCGGTTCGGAGGACTACCGGGGCCGCAGCGACTCCAACATCTTCGAGGCGCGCCTCTACGACACGGAGAAGAACGAGCTCAGGCGGGTCGCCGACCCGCTGGTCGGCCGCAACTACCACTCCGGGTCGATCCTGCTGCCCGACGGCCGCGTGATGTTCTTCGGCTCGGACTCGCTGTACGGCGACAAGGCCAACACCAAGCCGGGCGAGTTCGAGCAGCGCATCGAGATCTACACGCCGCCCTACCTCTACGGCGACGGCGACCAGCCCTCCCTGTCCGGCGGGCCGCAGACCATCGAGCGCGGCGGGACGGGGACGTTCACCTCGTCGGACGCGGCGAAGATCCAGAAGGTCCGGCTGATCCGCCCGAGCGCCGCCACGCACGTCACGGACGTCGACCAGCGGTCGATCGCGCTGGACTTCAAGGCGTCCGGCGACAAGCTGTCGGTGACCGTGCCGAAGAACCGGAACCTGGTCCAGGCGGGCTGGTACATGCTGTTCGTGACGGACGACCGGGGCACGCCGAGCAAGGCGCAGTGGGTCAAGGTGCCGTAGACATCGGCGGTTCGGGGCGCTCTCCGGCAGGGAGGGCGCCCCTTTCGCATGTCCGGGTTGGGAGCTGCAGTCGTTCCGGATCAGGCGAGGACGTCTGTCAGGAACTGGCCTTCGCCAGCTTCAGCGCGTAGTCCGCCCACCACTGGCCCGCCTTCGGCCCGCCCTTGCACTCGCCGTCCGACTCGCCCGGCCGCTTCACCCACAGGTACGCGTCGACCAGCGGGTCCGCCGTCCTGGTCGTCGGCGTCTCGCCCAGGGCGCGGCCCGGCGGGTTGCACCAGCGCTCGTCCGGGTTGCCCTGGGTGTAGGGGCCCTTGCCGTTGCGGCTGGTGTCGATGACGAAGTGCTTGTCTCCGACCTTGGCGGAGAGCTGCTTGCCGTAGGCGATGGAGTCGTCGGTGGCGTAGAAGTTGGAGACGTTGACGGAGAAGCCGTCGGCCTGTTCGACGCCGGCCCACTTCAGCGGCTCGAAGATCTGGTCGGGGTTCTGCCAGCCGGCGTTGCCCGCGTCCAGGTACACCCGCGTGTTCTTCAGGGACTTGAGCTTGCTGACGGCGCCCTTGAGGAGGTCGTAGCGCTCCTCGTGGAACTGTTCCGGGGTGCAGCCGTCCACCAGGTGCAGCAGCGCGTCCGGTTCGAGGATGACCGTGGCGGAGCGGTCGCCGATGCCCGCCGCCACGCCGTCGAGCCACTCGCGGTAGGCGTTGCCGTCGGCGGCGCCGCCCTGCGAGTACTGGCCGCAGTCGCGATGCGGGATGTTGTAGAGGACGAGCAGTGCCGTACGGCCGGCCTTGTCGGCGGCCTCGGTGAAGCCCCGGGTCTGCTCCCGCGGGTTGTCCGGGCCGATCCACTCGGCGACCGGCTGCTCGGCGATCTTGCGGATCTGCTCGGCGTCCTGCTTCTTGCCGGCCTTCTCCAGTGCGGCGACCTGCTGTGCCGCGGTGCCGTCCGGATTGACCCAGAACGGGACGGTCGCCTTGGGCTGCTGTGTGATCTTCGCGCTCGTGTCGGATCCCGGGTCCGATCCGTCCCCCCCGTCCGACGAACACCCTGTGATCAGCAGTGCCGCCCCCAGCACCACTGCGGACATCCGCCTCGCGGCGAACGCCCCGGCCCCCCTGCTGCCGTACATCCAACTCCCCCTTGGGTGCACCGTTCCAAGTCTCAATCCTGGCATACGTCCCACGACCCCCACGAGGCCGAACCCACCTGCGTGGATGACGCAAAGCCACCGTACCGGGACGTGGCGTTACTCAACCTCCAGGCCCGGGCCCGCGCGCGCTGCTAGAGGCCGGTTCCCGTCAGGTACGCCGACACCACCACGTTCGCCGTGTAGCTGCGGGTCGTACGGTCGAAGCTGCCGCCGCAGGTGACCAGCCGCAGTTCGGCCCGGCCCGACTCGCGGGGGCCGTAGGCCTGGTGGGCGTCGAAGCGGTCGCGGGTGAGGACCTGGACGGACTCGACGGTGAACTCGGCGACCTTGGCGTCGGCCCGGATCACCCGGATCGTCTGGCCCGGGCGCATGGCACTGACCTTGTAGAAGACGGCCGGCCGGGTGTCGGTGTCGACGTGACCGACCATCAGGGCGGTCCCCGGCGCCCCGGGTGCCACGCCGCCCGCGTACCAGCCGACCGCGCCCGGCTGGTCGTACGGCGGCGGATCGAGCGCGCCGCGCGCGTCCAGACCCCGCGCCACCACGGGCGCCTGCACCCCGAGCCCGGGGATGTCCACGCGCTGCGGCAGCGCCTCGCCCAACGGGCGGTGCGCGGGCGGCAGTTTCACGTCCGGGGGCCGTCCGGCCGCCGCCATGTCGCCCGTGGTGGGCGCGGATACGCCGTGCCGTACGTCGGTCACCTCGCGGCCCCACAGCCACAGGCCGAGCAGCAGCGCCACCCAGGCGACGCCGGCCAGCAGGCGGCCCGTGCCGGAGGAGCCTTGTCCGATCGGATCCTGGTCGGACATGGTCAGTCCGTTCCGCGGCGCCGGCGGACACCGCCCAGCACGACGACCACCGCGGCCGTTCCCGCGAGAACCAGGCCGGTCACTCCCTGCGCGGTGCCGGGACCGGCCCCGCGGTCCTCGGCGGCGACGAGGTCCGCCGCGCCGCCACCACCGGCTTGGACGGGGGCGATGGGTGAGGCGTACGCGCTCGGCCGCCTGGGGGCGGGCCGCTGCCCGTCGTCGCCGGACGCGGACGGCTGCCCACCGCCTTCAGGCACGGGCGGCTGTCCAGCGGTGCCGGGGGCGGGTGGCTGTCCGACAGTCCCGGGTGCGGGTGGCCGGCCGGCCATCCCCGGTGCGGGGGGCTGCCCGCCGGGTCCGGACGCGGACCGCCGTCCTTCCCGTTCCCGTTCCCGCTCCCGGACGGTGAACGTGCCGGTCCGTTCGGCCTCACCGCAGGTGACCTTCACGGCGTACCTGCCCGCGCCGAGCGTGGAGCGGACGCGGCTCTCGCCGGCGAGTTCACCGTCGGTGACGGTGAGCCGCGCGTCCGCGACGAACGCCGCCGAGCGGGCGACGGCCGTTCTCTCCGCGCAGTCGGTCACGCGGAGCGTGACGTCACTGCCGGGCGCGGGGATCGCCGGGGTCACCGAGACGCCCCCTGCGTCCGCCGCGTGCGCCGCCGGAGTGAGGGCGGCCGCGACCAGGACGCTCGTGCAGACAGTGACTCTCAGGGAACCCATCGTGAACCTCCAGACGTCTGGAGCCTCCCCCGCACGGTCGGCCACCGCATCCTCAGGGACGCGGCGACTGCTCCATACGGGTGGCGACGGGTTTGAGCTCCGGCCCGCTGCCTCCGGGCTCAGACCCGGTCGACGAGGTCCGCGATCGAGTCGACGACCTGCGACGGCCGGTACGGGAAGTCCTCGACCTGCTCGGGCCGGGTCAGGCCGGTGAGCACCAGGTACGTCTGCATGCCGGCCTCCATGCCCGCCAGCACGTCCGTGTCCATGCGGTCGCCGATCATCGCGCTGCTCTCGGAGTGCGCCCCGATGGCGTTCAGCCCGGTCCGCATCATCAGCGGGTTCGGCTTGCCCGCGAAGTACGGCTTCTTGCCGGTCGCCTGGGTGATCAGCGCGGCGACCGCGCCGGTCGCGGGCAGCGGGCCCTCGGTGGACGGGCCGGTCTCGTCGGGGTTGGTGCAGATGAAGCGGGCGCCGCCGAGGATGAGCCGTACCGCCTTCGTCATGGCCTCGAAGGAGTACGTGCGGGTCTCGCCGAGGACGACGTAGTCCGGCTCGTGGTCGGTCAGGATGTAGCCGATGTCGTGCAGCGCGGTGGTCAGTCCGGCCTCGCCGATGACGTACGCCGAGCCGCCCGGCCGCTGGTCGTCCAGGAACTGGGCCGTGGCCAGGGCCGAGGTCCAGATGCTCTCGATCGGCACCTCCAGGCCCATGCGGCGCAGCCGGGCGTGGAGGTCGCGCGGGGTGTACATCGAGTTGTTGGTGAGGACCAGGAAAGGCTTCCCGGACTCGCGCAGCTTCTTGAGGAAGGCGTCGGCGCCGGGGATCGGTACGCCCTCGTGGATGAGTACACCGTCCATGTCGGTGAGCCACGACTCGATGGGCTTGCGGTCTGCCATGTGCGGGATCTCCTGCCGTACGCGGGCCAGCGTGCGCCCCAGCCTAAACAGTGGCGGGATCTTGCGGAATGGCCTGTATACGCCGTCCCGACAGGCGGGACGGTCCTCGCGGCTCGGCGGCTCGGCGGCTCGGCGGCTCAGCGGCGCCGCCGCGCGAGCAGCAGTGCCCCGCCCCCGGCGAGCAGCACCGCCGCGGCAGCCGCGGCGAACCGGCCGCCGGTTCCCGTACGGGCGAGTTGCTCGGCGAACGGGAAGCGGTCCTCGCGGGGCGGGACGGACGCGTCGGAGTCGGGCTGGGAGTCGGTGCCGCCGTCGGCCTCCGACTCGCCCCCGTCGATCGGCCCGTCGCCGTCGATCCCGAACCGGTAGTCGTTCGACTGCCCGACCCAGTCGCCGTCGTCGTCGTGCCGCTGCACCACCGCGGCGTTGACGGTGACGTCGTTCGGCACGGCGTCCAGGGTGACCGCGAGCCGCACCTTCACGGTGACGGTCCTCCCCGGCCCGACCGTGAACCCGGCGAAGCGCTCCTCCTCGTCGGTGAACGCCCCGACGAGCTCGTCCTCATCGGTCTTCTCGAGCCGCACGGGGTGCGCTCGCGCCCCTTCGAAGAACTCCAGCCGGGACTGCGACGGCTCCAGCGCCCGCTTGTCGTCGACGAGCACGACGACGGGGTGGATACCGGTGCACGGCCGGTCGGTCGTGTTGGTCAGATCGAGGTACCAGGTCCCGAACCCGCCCCCGGCCGTGTAGGCGTCGGGCCCGCCGTGGATGCGGGTGGTGAGCGGGAAGGTGTGGTCGTCGGGCGCGGCACAGGCGGGCGCCGGGTCTTCGGCGTACGCCGGATGGGCCCCGGTGAGCAGGACGGCGGCTGCCGCCGCCAGGCAGAGGTGAGCGAGCGTGCAGGGTCGCATGGAGATGTGACATTGCCGGATGGAGCCGGTCGCGAGCCGACGTTGCCGGGAACGCCCCCGAACGGCGGTGCGGATCCGCCCGGTCGGCGGACATCCGGAGCTCCTCAGCGGCGCCGGAGTGCCTTCGCACGCGAGTGGGCCCAGCCGGTCAGGAGGACACCGGCGGCGGTGAGGACCGCGTAAGTCAGCAGCGCGGGGAGGAAGCCGCCGGGGAGCCCGTCCAGCAGCCCCCGGTCGCCGTGGTCGATGAGGAGCCGGATGAGTGCCTGGGCGCACACGACCATGATCACCATGCCGAGGACCTGCAGGACGTCGTACTTCACGTCGTACTTCATGCCTTCCTTTCCGCGGGGAGAGGTGCTTCGTTGACGTTACGAACGTATCAATCTGCAGACGCGTATGGGCCTTGCACGACCCTTGGTTTCCGTTTTACGTCACACTTTTTCGGCGCGCTATCGTGAAGGTGTGCGTGACGAAAAGAAGCGGGCGTGCCCGGTGTGCGGCACGCCCACGGCCCGTCCTGGCCGAGGTCGCCCGCCCGTCTATTGCTCCCGGAGCTGCCAGGCCCGGGCGTACCGCCGGCGGCGGCAGCCGCTGCCCGCCCCGGGCAGCCCGCCCGCGCCCCGGCCGACAGACGTCCGCGCTCGGCAGCGGCGTCGGATCGCCGAGGCGGTGTGGCGTATCGCGGCCGAGCAGGGGCTGGACGCGGCGAGCATGCGCAGGATCGCGGCGGAGGCGCGGGTGTCGCTGCGGGTCGTGCAGTACCACTTCGACTCCAAGCACGCCCTGATGGTCGACGCGCTGCGGCTGCTGCACGAGGAGAACGAACGGCTGGCGCAGGGCCGCATCCCGTACGACATGACGGAGCCGGGCGCGCTGCTGCGGGCGGTGCTGGACGAGTTCCTGCCGTTGGACGAGCAACGCGCCTTCGCGCTGCGCGTGTTCACGGCGTACTACGCGCGGAGTCTCACCGATCCCGTGCTCGCGGAGGTCTTCCTGGCCGCCGAGCAGCCGCTGGAACGGCTCGTCTCGGACATCATCGGGGTGGGCGAGGCGGCAGGGCGCACCGCGCCGGGCATCGACCGGGCGCACGAGGCCGACCTGCTGGTGGCGGGAGCGGTCGGGCTGGGCCTGGACGTCCTGCACGGCCGCCGCTCACTCGCGGACGTACGGACGGTGCTGGACTACCACCTGGGGCGGATCTTCCCGGACGCCATCCGCACACCCCGGCCGCTTCCGGCCGCCACGCCCCTCAATTCGGCACCCGCCGCTCAGCCGTCCCCCCGCCCGAACACCGGCCCCAGCACCAACTGAGCCGCCCCCACGGCCACGACTCGCCCTCCCCCCGGCGCAACACGTACCGGTACGGCGTCCTCGCCCGTGCGCCGGGCCCGCGTTCCAAGTACCGCCCCGACGCCCCGCACGAACGCCTCCGGCGCCGCGGCCACCGTCCGGCCGCCCAGCAGGACGACGTCGATGTCGAGCAGCCCCACCAGGTTCGCCGCGCCCGCTCCCAGCACCCGCGCCGCCTCCTCGACATCGCCGCGCGCCACCGCGCCGAGGCACAGCGCCTCCACGCAGCCGCGGTCGCCGCAGGTGCACGGCGGGCCGTCCAGCTGGATCACCTGGTGGCCGAACTCCCCGGCCCCGGTCCGGGCTCCCCGGTGCACACTGCCGCCGATCACCAGACCGGCCCCCAGGCCCGTACCGAGGTGCAGATACGCGAAGGAGCCGCCCCCACCCCCGGCCGCCAGGCCCAGCGCAGCCGCGTTGGTGTCCTTGTCGACCACGACCGGCACCCCGAGCCGCTCCGCCAGCGCCTCCCGCAGCGGAAAGCCGTCCCACTCGGGGAAGCCGGTGACCCGGTGCAGCACGCCCCGGACGTGGTCGAGCGGCCCGGGCAGCGCCACTCCCACCCCGAGCAGGGAACCGGCAGGGGCGAGGAGCGGCCCGGCGGGCAGCACCTCCGGGACCGTCAGCGGCCCGGCATCCGCCACCGTCACCCGCTCGGCATCCGCCACCCCTGCCCGCTCGGCATCCGGCGCCGTCGCCCGCACGGCATCCGCCACTGTCGCCCGCTCGGCATCCGCCACCCCTGCCCGCTCGGCATCCGGCGCCGTCACCGGCGCGGCTTCCGCCACCGTCACCCGCACGGCTTCCGTCACCGCCGCCAGCACCGCCCGCGCACCCGCCCCCAGGTCCAGCGCGGCCCGCCGCTCCCCCACCACCGTCCCGCGCAGATCCACGAGCACGGCCCGGACCTCGTCCCGGTCCAGGTGAACCCCCACCGCGTGCCCCGCCTCGGGCACCAGCCGCAGCACCGTGCGCGGCTTGCCCCCGGTCGACGCGCGGCGGCCCGCCTCCGCCGCGAGCCCGTCCTCCCGCAGCCGGGCCGTGATCTTGCTGACCGCCTGGGGGGTGAGCCCGGTCCGCTCGGCGAGTTCGAGCCGGCTGATGCCGTCGGACCCGGCCGTGCGCAGGAGGTCGAGCACCAGCGCGGTGTTGTGGCTGCGCAGGGCGAGCAGGTTCGCCCCGGCCGGTCCCGCACCGATGCCGCCCGCTCCGCCTGCCCCGCCCACTCCGCCCGTACGGTCGTTCGTCCTGTTCACGCCACCCATTGTCCCCGGCGCTTGCACTTTGGCAACAGCGTTGCCAAAGTGGAGGGCATGACTGGCACACCCCTCGGGACACCGTCCGGCACCCCCGGCTCGCCCCTCCGCGTCGGCCTCGTCGGCTACGGCCTCGCCGGCTCCGTCTTCCACGCCCCGCTGATCGCCGCCACCGAGGGCCTCGCCCTGGACACGGTGGTCACCTCGAACCCCGAGCGGCAGCAGCAGGCCCGCGCCGCGTTCCCGGACGTGCGCCTCGCCGCCGGCCCGGACGAGCTGTTCGAACGGGCCGGGGAGCTGGACCTGATCGTCGTGGCGTCCCCGAACAAGACGCACGTGCCGCTCGCGACGACCGCGCTCAAGGCCGGTCTGCCGGTCGTGGTCGACAAGCCCGTCGCGGGCACGGCGGCCGAGGCGCGGGAGCTGGCCGCCCTGGCCGAGGAGCGCGGCCTGCTCCTGTCCGTCTTCCAGAACCGCCGCTGGGACAACGACTTCCTCACCCTGCGCAAGCTGCTCGACGAGGGCGAGTTGGGCGACGTCCGGCGCTTCGAGTCCCGCTTCGAGCGCTGGCGTCCGAAGCCGAAGGGCGGCTGGCGGGAGTCCGGCGACCCCGCAGAGATCGGAGGTCTGCTGTACGACCTCGGCAGCCATGTCGTCGACCAGGCGCTGGTCCTCTTCGGCCCGGCGGCCGCCGTCTACGCGGAGTCGGACATTCGCCGCCCGGGCGCCGAGACGGACGACGACACGTTCATCGCGATCACGCACGCCAGTGGCGTCCGCTCCCACCTCTACGTCTCCGCGACGACCGCCCAGCTCGGCCCCCGCTTCCGCGTTCTGGGCTCCGCCGCGGGCTACGTCAAGTACGGCCTCGACCCCCAGGAGGCTGCCCTGCGCGAAGGCCACCGCCCCGGGCCCGGCTGGGGCGCCGAGCCCGAGTCGCTGTGGGGCCGCGTGGGCTCCGGCGAGTCCCCGGTCACGGGCGGCGGCCGACCCGAACCGACCCTGCCGGGCGACTACCCCGCTTACTATGCGGCCGTGGCGAAAGCCCTGCTGGAGGGCGCCCCGAACCCGGTGACCGCGCTGGAGGCGGCCGCCGCCCTGGACGTACTGGAGGCCGCCCGTCGTTCGGCCCGCGAGAAGGTGACGGTGACCCTGTGACCCACAAGAGCACGCACGGCCCTTCGCACAGCCAGGAACTCACCCCGAAGATCCACCCGGAGCTCGCCCCGAGCCTGGAGGAGCTGGAGAGGGAGGAACGCCGCCTGGTGTTCCGCCAGTTCACCCACGACGACGCCTGGGCGCTCGGCTCGCTCCTCGTCGGCATGGCCCGGGAGCGACAGGCCCCGGTCGCGATCGACGTCCACCGCGCCGGCCAGCAGCTCTTCCACGCGGCACTGCCCGGCTCCACGCCCGACAACGACGCCTGGATCGCCCGCAAGCGCCGGGTCGTCGAGCGCTACGGCTCCGCCTCGTACCTGGTGGGCGCCCGCTTCCGCGCCAAGGGCACGACGTTCGAGGAGTCCTCGCGCCTCGACCCCGACACGTACGCGGCACACGGCGGTTCCTTCCCGATCATCGTCGAGGGCGTCGGCGTGGTCGGCGCGGTGACGGTGTCGGGGCTGCCGCAGCTCCAGGACCACCGGTTCGTGGTGGAGGCGCTGGAGGAGTTCCTCGGCAAGGACCGCTAGCGCGCCGAAATCACCGGCGCCTGCTCGGAATTAGTGCCGGGTCCCTCCGGTTGGCACCTGCCGTACGCGTGATCACATACGGCGCCCAACCGGAGGGACCCCCACCGATGACCACCGCTCTGAAGGAAACCGTCGGCCGGTACGGCATCTGGAGCGTAGGCCTGCGCTCGGAGGACCCGGACCGGCGCGGCGAAATCGCCGAGGCCGCCTCCGAACTGGAGGAACTCGGCTACGGCGCCGTCTGGCTGGGCGGCAACAGCTCCGCCGCCAACGCCGCCCCGCTGATCGAGGCGACCTCGAAGCTCACCGTAGGCACCAGCATCCAGAGCATCTGGCAGCACGAACCGGACGCCGCCGCCACGGCCTTCGGGGACCTGGAGTCGGCCCACCCCGGGCGTTTCCTGCTGGGCCTCGGAGTGAGCCACGCCAAGCGCGTGGAGCAGTACTCCCGCCCCTACTCGGCGCTCGTCGGCCACCTCGACGGCCTGGACGCCGCGGGAGTGCCCGCGGAGCGCCGCCTCCTGGCCGCCCTGGGCCCGAAGTCGCTCCGGCTGGCCCGCGACCGGGCGGCGGGCTCGATCCCGTACCTGGTCACCCCGGAGCACACCGCGCACGCCCGCGAGATCCTGGGCGAGGCTCCGCTGCTGGCCCCGGAGCTGGGCGTCATCCCGGAGACGGACCCGGCCCGCGCCCGCGCCCTGGCCCGCGAGTTCCTCGCGATCTACCTCCCGCTGCCGAACTACACCAACAACTTCCTCCGCCACGGCTTCACCGAGGACGACCTGCTGGACGGCGGCAGCGACCGCCTCGTCGACGCCCTGTTCGCCTGGGGCGACGACACGGCGATCCGCGCCAAGATCGACGCCTTCTTCGAGGCGGGAGCGGACCACCTCGCCCTCCAGGTCCTGGGCGGCGAGCCGCGCGACGCCCTCCCGAGGAAGGCGTGGCGCGACCTGGCTTCTGCGCTGGCGTAAGGGGAGCGCCCCAGGGGCGCGGGGAACTGCGCGACCGGCCACGGACGGCCCGCAGCCGAAAGCCGACCGCAGTTCCCCGGCTCACCCAGCGGAGCGCCTACGCGTCTTTGAACTCCTGCCGCTGCCGCCCGAGCCCTTCGATCTCCAGCTCCACGACATCCCCGGCCCGCAGGAACGGCTTGGGCTCGGGCGCCCCCAGCGCCACCCCCGCCGGCGTCCCCGTGTTGATCACGTCTCCGGGGTACAGCGTCATGAACTGACTGAGGTACCGCACGACCTCCCCCACCGGGAAGATCTGCTCGGCCGTCGTCCCGTCCTGCTTCAACTCCCCGTTGACCCACAGCCGCAGCGACAGCCGCTGCGGGTCCGGCACCTCGTCCGCCGTCACCAGCCAGGGCCCCAGCGGATTGAACGTCTCGCAGTTCTTGCCCTTGTCCCAGGTCCCGCCCCGCTCGATCTGGAACTCCCGCTCGGACACGTCGTGCGCCACCGCGTACCCGGCGACATGCGCGAGTCCTTCCTCCGCGGACCCCAGGTACCTGGCCGTACGCCCGATGACGACGGCCAGCTCGACCTCCCAGTCGGTCTTGCGGGACGCGCGCGGCACGAGCACCGTGTCGTTCGGCCCGATCACCGTGTCCGGCGCCTTCATGAAGACGACCGGCTCGGCGGGCGGCTCGGCACCCGTCTCACGCGCATGGTCGTGGTAGTTCAGCCCGATGCAGACGATCTTGCCGATCCGCCCCAGCGGCGGCCCGATCCGCAGCCCGGTGGCGTCCAGTACGGGCAGCTCACCGGCGTCGGCGGCGGTACGGATCCGCGCGAGCGCCGCGTCGTCCGCGAGCAGCGCCCCGTCGATGTCCGGCACGACGCCCGACAGGTCCCGCAGGGTCCCGTCGGCGTCGAGCAGTGCGGGCCGCTCGGTCCCCGCCGTACCGACTCGCAGCAGCTTCATGATCACGTCTCCCTCGATCGCGGGCGCCCGCCCGAGGCCTGCGACCCGGATGCGGCGGGGCAGCCATCGGAGGACTGGTCGATCCTCCAAGCTGGCAGTCCACTCCGCAATACCCCGTTCACGGACTGGACCGTCACGTACCCGACCGGCTACCGGTACAGCACAGCGCGCTCGACGACACTCCACGTCGTACTGGTCACGACGTACAGCGCGGCGGCCAGCGGCACGACGGCCACGGTGACGAGCGTGAAGAAGGACATGAAGGGCATCACCTTGGTCACCGCCCCGAGCCCCGCCATCTGCTCCTCGCCGGCCGGGAGTGCCGGATTCACGGCCATCATGCGCTTGCTGAGGCGGTAGCTGAACGCCGCGACCCCGGCGACGACCACGAACAGGCCGGCGTAGACCAGCCCCGCCCCGTCGAGGAGACCACCCTGGAGCGCGTCCACCCACCGCTCCCCCAGCGGCGCGGCGAACAACTGGTGGCCGAGCAGTTCATTGGCCCGCCCGCCGATCGTGTCGCTGGAGAACAGGTGGTAGAGCAGGAAGAACGCGGGCACCTGGAGCAGCCCGGGCAGGCAGCCGGCCAACGGTGACACCTTCTCCTCGGCGTGCAGCTCCAGCACGGCCTTCTGGAGCTTCTCGGGGTTCCTCCCGTGCTTCTTCCGCAGCTCGGCGATCTTCGGCTGGAGCGCGGTCCGGGCCTTCTGGCCGCGTGCGGCGGCCCGGGACAGGGGGTGGACGAGGAGTCGTACGAGCGCGGTGAACAGGACGATCGCGGCGGCGGCCGCCGAGGCGCCGAACAGCGGCTGGAGGAGGTCGGCGAGTTCCTCGACCAGGTGGGCGAAGACGGACATGGGTGAGCCCTCCGGGGGTCTCGTCGTGCCGGGAGTGGGACATGGCGGCATGACGACCCGCGCGGGGCCGGCTACGTGAACGTGCCTGGATGTGCCCTACGCGAAGGTCGCCCGGAGGGCGTGGCCGGGGGCCCGGGGCCGGGTGCGCCCCCGGGCGTCGGGATCGCGTTGGGGCAGGAAGGCCGTACGGCGGTCGCGGTCGCGGATGGCCGTACGCACCCGGGTTCGCGGCACGGTGGGCGCGCAGCGCGAGCCGACGAGGGCGCAGACCGCGAGCGCGGCAAAGGCCGCGGCGGTCGCGGCGAGCGCGACGGTGGCGTAGAGGCTGCCGGCGTCCAGCAGCGCCACTTCCAGGACCAGGAAGAGCAGCACGAGAGCGGGACGCAGACTCGCCCGGCCGCTGACCATCGACTCCCTCTCCCCTGTACGCGCGTTCGCTCGACTACCCGTTCTCTTCGCTCTGTTCGTTATACAGGATCGCTCCGACGGTCGCGTCCGAGACTTCGTACACGGGTTTGAGAAAGGTTCGTCGCAACTCTCGACAACCCACCCGCCACACCCGATGCTTCTCGATGCCCATGAACGGGCCAACCCGCGACGCCGGACCGGGGGGACCGGCGTCTGCCCCGAATCCCCTACGGAGGAGCCGTGATCCGACGCAGAACCCTGCTGACCGCAGCAGGCGGTACGTTCCTCGGCAGCGCCCTGGCGACAGGCACCGCGCACGCGGACGCCACGATCGCCGTCAACCCCTCGACCACGTACGGCACCTGGGAAGGCTGGGGCACCTCCCTCGCATGGTGGGCCAACGTCTTCGGCGCCCGGGACGACTTCGCGGACCTCTTCTTCACCACCAAGTCGGTGACGTACAACGGCAGATCGCTGCCGGGCCTGGGCCTGAACATCGCCCGCTACAACCTCGGCGCGTGCAGCTGGAACAACGTCGGCGGCGAGACGATGGTCGAGTCGCCGAACATCCCCGCCTTCAAGCAGATCGAGGGCTTCTGGCAGGACTGGAACAACGAGGACCCCACCTCCTCGGCCTGGAAGTGGTCGGCGGACGCCAACCAGCGCGCGATGCTGGTGAAGGCGACGCAGCGCGGCGCGATCACGGAACTCTTCGCCAACTCCCCCATGTGGTGGATGTGCAGCAACCACAACCCCTCGGGCGCGGCGGGCGGCGGCAACAACCTCCAGACCTGGAACTACCGCCAGCACGCCTCCCACCTGGCGGCGACCGCCCTGTACGCCCGCAACAACTGGGGCGTGAACTTCGCGACGGTCGACCCCTTCAACGAGCCGGCCTCCACCTGGTGGACCGCGACCGGCACCCAGGAGGGCTGCCACATGGACCCCGCGGTCCAGGCGGCCGTACTGCCGTACATGCGCAGCGAGTTGGACAAGCGCGGCCTGACGGGCATCCGCATCGCCGCCTCGGACGAGACGAACTACGACACGGCCCGCTCCACCTGGGCGTCCTTCAACTCGTCGACCAAGGCCCTGGTCTCCCAGGTCAACGTGCACGGCTACCAGGGCTCCGGCGGCCGCCGCGACCTCCTCTACACGGACGTGGTGACGACGTCCCGCAAGAAGCTGTGGAACTCCGAGACGGGCGACAGCGACGGCACGGGCCTGACCATGGCGTCGAACCTCTGCTACGACTTCCGCTGGCTGCACCCCACGGCCTGGTGCTACTGGCAGGTCATGGACCCGACGGCGGGCTGGGCGATGATCGCCTACGACAAGAACACCCTCCAGCCGACGACAGTCCAGACCAAGCACTACGTACTGGCCCAGTTCAGCCGCCACATCCGCCCCGGCATGACGATCCTCGACACGGGCGTGAGCTACGCGGTGGCGGCGTACTCGGCGTCCTCCCGCCGCCTGGTGATCGTCGCGGTGAACACCTCCACCTCCGCCCAGACCCTCACCTTCGACCTCTCCCGCTTCGCGACGGTGACGGGCGGCACGAACGGCGCGGTACCCCGCTGGAACACGGTGACGACGGGCGGCGGCGACCTCTACACCCCCCGCTCGGACATCCGCCTCAACGGGAAATCCGTCAGCGTCCCCTTCGCGGCAAAGTCGGTCCAAACGCTCCACATCGACGGAGTGACGCTGTAGGCCGACGGCATGCCGACACCCTTGGCGGCGATTCGGGACGAACTGTAGAGCCGGCATGACAAGCATGGGGAACCCGCGCAGGCCAGACGCCTGGCCTGCGCATCCCTCACGCTCGTCACCTCCCGGCAGTACGGTGTCCCCCATGCGCCCCGACACGCCTGCCGAAATCGTCGACCACACCGCCGAGGCGGCACGCCTGGAGCGGACCGCCGGCCTGTACCCCGAGGACGCCGAGGCCCTGCTGCTGCGCGCCGCGGCCCACCTCGAACTCGCCGGCGACCGCCCCACGGCCACGGCCCTCTACGACCGTCTGCTGTCCTCCACGGACGACCTGGAGAACCCCCACTTGGTCCGGGCGCTCAAGGCCTCGAACCTCTGGGAGTACGGCCACGAGGCCGAGGCCAGGGCGATCATCGAGGGCGTCCGGGTGGCGTCCCCGAGGGACCCGGCCCCCTGGGTGATCGTCGCCGAGGCCCTGGAGTCCCACGACGAGCTGGAAGCGGCGCACGACACGTTCACGGAGGCCGTACGCCTCCTCCTGACCGACGTCCCGCAACCCCCGCAGCCGACCCACCCCCTCCTCTTCGGCCGCCACCGGGTCCGCCGCATGCTGGGCAGGTCCCACGACGAGTGGGACGCGCTGGCGGACACGGTCCACTCGCTCCCGATCACCCTGGACGAACTCCACGACCCGAAACGGGTCTGGTCCCTGGGCTCGGAGAACCCGGCGGAACTGGAAGCGGAGATCACCCGCCTCCGCGCGGAACTGGGCGCCTACCGCGAGGCCCTCTCCCGCCCCTTCCCGGTGGCGATCCTCCACTGGCCGGCAACGGAACTCTCAGAACTCCTCGAGGCGTACCCGACCCTGACCTCGGAATACCCCTCCCACGAAACCCACCTCGCGACCATAGAGTCCGCCCTGCGAGAACTGTCCACCTCAGGCACCCCCAACCTGGGCATCGTCACCGGCACGGTCCCGTCCTACGAGGCCTTCGCCGCCTCGGAGGGCTCCTCCCCGGCCGACGCGACGCTGCTCCCCCAGTACGCGACGACACTGGCGGCGCGGGGGCGGGCTGTGGCTTGGCCGCCGCAGCAGGGGGCGGCTTGCTGGTGTGGGTCGGGGCGGGCTTACGGCGAGTGCCACGGCAGCACCGCCTGATTCCGTCCCGGCGACGGGGCACAACGACCACCGGCAGACCGCCGCCGAGCCGACCGGGCATGCCCGGAAACGCCGACGCGTCCGTCACCGCCGAGCGCCTGAACAACTCACTGCCGCGCCACGCCCCCTGGCCCCTCGCTTCCCCGGGCCGCCCGCTCGCTTCTCTCCCGCGCTGGAGCGGCCCGGGTCAGGGGTGGCCCGAAGGGCCATCGGCGCCAGCCGACGCGGAACGCAGCGCAGCGGAGTGAAGCGCCCTTGAGGCGGGGTGCGGAGGCGCGAGACTGGCCAGGAAGCGGGCGGCCCAATAGCACCGCACGTCCCCTTTCGAGACAGCCCTTCGAGTGACAGTGATTGCTGTTAGAACAGATCCATATCGTCACGAGTGATCGTGTACGAGAAGCACGAGGGATCAGGGGAGCAGTCGTGGCAGAACACAGGGGCCGGTCGAAGCCGATCGCAGGTGTCTACGAGAAGCTCATCACCCACGACCTGCACGATGAGTTGGAGCGATTCACGGCTGCAGGCTGGAAGGCAATCGACGCTGAGGTCACACCGGAGTCCGCCCCCCACGTTCTGGCACGCCACATCGGTGAAGCCGTCAGTCAGCGGCTGAGCGAGCTCCCACCCGAAGACCGCGTGACGGTCGCGAACCGCATCCTCTCGGCCCTTGCTGCCAGTGCGCCCGACCCCAGCGCAGCCAAAGCCGAATGCACGGGGACAATCGTCGAGGGTCCTCGGCAGCTTCTGGCGCTCGCTCAGCAAGAGGCTCCAGGCGTCTACGCCCTACGCCCCCTGACTCCCTTGTCCGAGACATCGCTCATCACAAACTCGCCCGAAGACCTGAGTCTTGGCTCCGAGCTGAGGGCAGAACTCGCTACAGCAGACCGCATCGACCTGCTCTGCGCGTTCGTGAAGTGGTACGGCATTCGTGTCCTGGAAAACGCGTTGCGCGCCGCGAAGGAGCGAGGTGTGCCGATCCGTGTCATCACAACCACCTACATCGGCGCCACTGACCGTAACGCCCTCGACCGCCTCGTCCGTGACTTCGGCGCCACCGTCAAGGTCAACTACGAGATTCGATCCACTCGACTGCACGCCAAGGCTTGGCTTTTCCGACGACACACAGGCTTTGACACCGCATACGTCGGCAGCTCGAACCTGTCGAAAGCTGCGCTCCTCGACGGCTTGGAGTGGAATGTCCGCCTGTCCTCCATCGCCACACCGGCAGTACTCAACAAATTCGAGGCGACCTTCGACGCGTACTGGAACGACTCCGCGTTCGAGACGTACGACCCCGATCACCACGCCGACCGCCTCGATCAAGCCCTAACCCAGGCAAGCGGCACCACCTCTACCACTGACTTGAAGATCAATCTATCTGGGTTGGAGGTACGTCCCTTCCCCTATCAGCAGGACATGCTGGAACGCCTGCGGGTAGAGCGCGAGCTCCGCGGACGCAACCGCAACCTGCTGGTCGCAGCCACCGGTACGGGCAAGACCGTCATGGCCGCCCTGGACTACCGTAGCCTCGCCAAGAGCTTCAGTAACCGCCGGCCAAATCTGCTGTTCGTCGCTCACCGCAAGGAGATTCTCAAGCAGTCACTGCGTACGTACCGCGAGGTGCTGGACGACGCCTCTTTCGGCGAGTTGCTCTACAGCGGTGAGGACCCGCACGCATGGGACCACGTCTTTGCCAGCGTCCAGTCACTGAACATCAAGCGGCTTGAAGAGCTGGCTCCGGACCACTTCGACATCATCGTCATCGACGAGTTCCATCACGCCACGGCCAGCACGTATCGCCGAGTCATCAACCACTTCAAGCCCAAGGAGCTTCTAGGCCTGACCGCGACTCCCGAGCGGATGGACGGGCTCAACGTGCAGGATGAGTTCTTCGGGGGCCGCATCGCCGCCGAGATGCGACTCTGGGAGGCACTCGAAAACGACCTGCTATGTCCCTTCCACTACTTCGGCATTCCCGATGGCACGGACCTCACCAACCTCACCTGGCAGAGGGGTACCTACGCGGACCAGGAACTCGGCAACCTCTACACGGGCAACCAGGCGCGTGCCCGCATCGTCGTTAAGCAGATCCGAGACAAGGTCTCACAGCCCGGAGCCATGCGTGCGTTGGGCTTCTGTGTGGACAAGAAGCATGCACACTTCATGGCCGACTTCTTCCAAAAGGCAGGCTTCCAAGCAACCGCACTCACCAGTGACTCACCTGCCGCGGTACGAGCTCAAGCCCTCGCTGACCTGCGGGAGGGGAAGTTGCAAGTCATCTTCTCCGTGGACTTGTTCAACGAAGGTCTCGACATTCCTGATGTCGACACACTCCTCCTCCTTCGCCCCACCAACAGCGCCACGGTCTTCCTCCAGCAATTGGGTCGTGGACTACGCCGTACTGAGACGAAACCCGTGCTCACAGTCCTCGACTTCATCGGACAGCATCGGGCAGAGTTCCGGTTCGAAGAGCAGTTCCGAGCTCTGACGAACCTCTCCAGGAACCGGCTCGTCGATCACATCGAGCACGACTTTCCGCTCCTGCCGTCCGGATGCCAGATCATCCTGGAGGGCAAGGCCAAGAACCTGGTGCTCAACAACATCCGCACCCAGCTGAGCGCTACCGTCAAGACCTTGGTCAACGAAGTCAGGGCTTATGACACGCCGCAATTGGCGGACTACCTGCGGGAGAGCCGCAGGGAGATCAAAGAGCTGTACAAGAGCGACAACTCCTGGACGTCTGTTCTCCGCCGAGCCGGCCTGATCAAAGCTGCTGCTCCGGCTGGCGAAGCGGCACTCCTCAAGCGCGTCCACGCTTTCCTCCATGTCGATGATCCTGACCGAGCCAACGCGTACCTCCGTCTCCTCACCGACGACGTACCTCCCTACGAGGAGCTGGCTCCCAAGGACCAGGCCTACGCGCGGATGTTGTTCTTCAACCTGTGGGACAACGCGGGCGGATTCACCAGCTTCCAGCAGGGCCTCGACGCACTCCGCAGCCAGCCAGACTTCCGCAATGAGCTCCGTCAGGTCCTGTCCTACGTCATCGAGCAGGCGGACCACTTCCCAATCCCCCTGTCGGGCAACCACGACCAGGTCCCGCTACAGGTCCACTGTTCCTATAACCGCTCCGAGATCCTGACTGCCCTGGGCGTAGCACGCTTCGGCGGCCAGATGCCCCGATCCTTCGCACAGGGCGTCCAGTGGGTCGAGGACCTCCAGACAGACGCCCTCCTGATCACCTTGGAGAAGAACGAGAAGGACTTCTCCCCCACCGTCCGATACAGGGACTACGCCCTGAGCCCGACCCTCTTCCACTGGGAGTCCCAGAACTCCACGGCCGAAAGCTCCCCAACAGGACTGCGCTATCAGCACCACGCCCAACGAGGCAGCCATGTCCTGCTCTTCATGCGCCGGTACAAGAACACCGACATCGGTAAGTCTCAGCCGTGGATGCTTCTCGGACCAGCCACCTACGAAGGCCACACGGGCAGCAAGCCGATGGCGATCACGTGGCGTCTGGAGCATGCGCTGCCAGCTGACGTCTGGTCGTACGCAGCCATCAACGCAAGCTAGTTGACCACCTTCGATGTCAGAGTGATCAGCTAACGTCAGAGTATGGACTTAGCTTCGATCAAGCCCGGGCTGATGACCACGCGCGCTGCGATGAAGGAACTGTTTGGCGGAGGGACGCAAGGAGGGATCATTCCCTCCGATACCACCCCAAACATCCTCATCTACGTAGATCACGACAGCGGCAAGAAGTACGGCTATGAGGACGGCTGGCTAGAGGAAGAGGACGAGCACGGTCCGGTGTTCGAGTACACCGGCCAGGGCACACGTGGAGAGCAAACGTTTCTGGGACGGAACGGCTCCCGCAACGCTGCCGTCCTGTACCACGCCGACTCGCGAAGGTCTCTCCGTGTCTTCATGGCAGCGGGCAAGGTGCCTGGCTCAAAGTCCGCTGCCAAGCGCCAACGATACATTGGCGAGTTTGAATTGGACTCACAGCAGCCGTACACCGTGCGTGAGGCGAATGACGAGAAGGGGGAGCGGCGTCGCATTATAGTCTTCCGCCTCCGCCCTAAGGGAGACTTTGAGCGCCTAGCCCAGGACGTCATCTCTCGCGCGAGAGAAACCGACACCCAAAAGGTTTCCGCCAAGGTAGTCACATGCAAAATGGTGGAGCCGAAGAGGAATCGAGTGTCAGAAAGCCGGCGGGCTGCTCAACCCAGCCTCATAGCCGACCTGCGCCAATCTGCGTTGCGGGAGCAATACCTCGAGGATCTCACCAAGCGTGAACATGAAGTCTTCGCGTGCCAAATAAAGATCTTAGGCACGACCAGCACCCTCAAGACCGATCTATACGACGCCACCACGCATGAACTGTATGCCATTAGGGGCGCCAGCAGTCGCGACGAAGTACATGTCGCCTTAGGTCAACTGCAGGATTTTGCACGGCACATCGAGCCGCGCGACCCGAAACTGACCGTACTGCTCCCGGAGAAGCCACAGGATGACTTGCTGAATCTTCTCCACACACAGGGAATCGACCTCGTCTACCAGGATGCCAATGGCTACACGAGATGTGCGGCCAAGTAGCAGCACCCGGCACACCTCCTTGGAGCACCCATGGCAGAGTCAGCAGAGCATGTTTTCCTCTCAGACACCGCCCTCCAGATCATGGAGAGCGCTTCGAAATCGAGACTGTTTGGCTATACAGAGGGCCAGCGCAAGCGGTTTGACTTCTCCTGCGACCTGAAGAAGGACTGGTCAAAGGTAGTTTCAGGGCAAACCCTTTGGAAGCACGGCGGAGACGGTATCGACAAGGATCTCAGAACACTCCTCCACGAGGAGGACATCGCGGCGGCTGTATACATCGCTCGCCACGAAAGCCGCAACCGTTCTCGCCTTGCCGAGGTTACCCAGGATTATCTCCGAACCATGCCCGGAAGTCTGTCTCGGCTGCGGGTCTTCTGGGTACCGACGGACTTCGACGCGGACGACGCAAAGTCCCGTCAGACTGTTCGCAACATCTTGAGGGAGGAGATCACCAAGGATCTCCTTCTCCAAGTAGCCCTAGGGGGCCTTACTTCAACGGATGTGGCCCGATTCGCGTCCTCAAGACGCCCCGGCCTCCCCCTCGCGATTATGTCGCATGTCAAGAAGCGGGGTTATCGAAACCATCGACACACAGCCAAGGAGCTAGGCACCAACCTAAACGCTCTCCAATTCGAAACAGAACGGCTCTCCATAATAGGATTCCTGAAGAGCGACAGCCCACAAGGAGGCCTATATAGCATAACAGACAGTGGAAATGCGATGCTCGATATCTGTTCACGCCTACGCGACTACCTCCACGGAAGCCTCGGCCACGAAAACAAGAACGCGGAATTCGAGCACATATGCAAACTGCTGGGCATCGATTACCCGTCGATACTCAAAACAGAGCCCCTACTGATCGGTGACTATCGCCGCAACATAACGGACCCCACAGCGCTGCTTTTGCAGCACGTGGCCCAAGCGGACGCAGACGGTTCCGTCGAGTGGCCCGAACCCTACTTCAACATCCCCTCGACCTCCGAAACCTCCGCTGCGAACGGAGCCTGAACCCAGCCGAGCCGTTTGCCGCCCTTTGGACCGTCTCCGATGAGCGTCGTCGTCACCTACCCACACGGGTGGCGCCCGCGATCCACGCGCTCGCATCAGGCAGCCTCCGACTCAGCCTCGTAGTGCATCTGAGCACGATCGAGAATGTCGTCCGGATCATGGCCACGGGCGCTGGTCCAGTGGAGCAGATCAGCGATCAGCTCGACCGCTGACTCAACAAGGCTCACCTCTCGGCCTCGCCCGTGCTGGCTGAGCCCGCGCACAGCACCCTCGTAGCTCTCGAGTGCTTCCACAGCCCGCTCGATACGGCGGCAGCTACTCCCGCTGTCAAGGGGAATCTCGCACCAGACGGCCTTACCTGCCGCGGTCACAACGGTGCCCCAGTCCACTGCCATCGCTGCGAGCAGATGCAGGCCACGACCGCACTCGTCACCGCATCCCGCCTCCCTGACGACAGGGATGACGGGACTCTTGTCGTGGACTTCAAGGCGTAGGCGCTCCGCCTTCACCTCAAGGATCAGCGTCGCCGACGCCCCTTCACCAACGTGCTTGACGACATTGGTGGCCAGTTCAGCAACAAGGAGTTCTGCTTCGTCGACGGCGACCGGCATCCCCCACCGGCTGAGCTGCTGAACGGCTGCTCTTCTCAGCAGGCGCACTTCCGCCGGCGCTGCTTCGAAGGGCAGTACGCAGCGCAGTCGCGACTCCGTGAACTCGCAGTCAGGCATGACCAGTCCTCCCTCCCTAGCCACGCAGCACGCTTGATCCCGCCGTATCCGTACGGCTGCGCTGCGTAGCGGCCCGGAAAGAGCATGGCACAGAGAAATCTCGCTATGTAACTACTCATGAGAATCTATCGGGTGAACCTGGTGGTGAGCCCGCTTCACCGCTGCCTAGCCTGATGGGCGTCCTCCGGGCTGAGGCCCGGCACATGGTGAAGGAGCCCCATGCCCGAACGGAGCACGACACGACGCCGCCAACTGGGCGCCACCATGCGCAAGTTGCGCTCCCGCACGGGAATGACGCTTGAGGAAGCCGGGCGCCTGGTCGGCGTATCGAAAGCGACCGTCAGCCGGTACGAGACCACGGCCGGACCGGTCAAGTGGATCGTCGTCGATGCGCTCTGCCGGGAGTACGGAGCAACGGACGCTGAGCGGCGCGCAGTTGTCAACCTCGCCAAGAACGCCAAGGAGCAGGGCTGGTGGAGCTCTTTCGCCGACTCCATCCCCGAGAGCATGAACCTGCTGCTCACCCTTGAGGACGAAGCAGTACGTGAGAACCACTTCTGCTGCGTCTACGTCCCTGGTCTCCTCCAGACGCGCGACTACAGCACAGCGCTCCAGAGGGCCAACGAAGTGCCCTTGGAGTCGGCAGAGGTCGAGCGGCTCGTCGACATCCGCATGAAGCGGCAGAAGATCCTCACCCGCCCGAAGCCCTTGCACCTGTGGGCGATCCTCGATGAATCGGTGGTCCGCCGCGTGGTCGGCTCGCCGGCGGTCATGAAGGAGCAGCTCGACCGGCTCCTCGAAGCCAACGAGTCACCGCACATCACTCTCCAGGTGCTGCCGTTCTCCAAAGGGGCGCACGCCGCTGCCCTGGGCAGCTTCGTCATCATCGGCGGCCCTGAACCGGCCCTCGACGTCGTGTACGTCGACTTCCACACAGGCTCCCTCTTCCTGGAGAAGGAAGAGGAACTGGAGCGGTACAGACTTGCGTTCGAGTACCTGCGCGCACAAGCGTTGGACATGGAGGCTTCCTCCGCCCTGATCCATCGCGCCCGCAAGGAGCTCTGAATGCCCGCCAGCCCCCAGACCGCCTCCGAGCCGAGGTGGTTCAAGTCGTCGTACAGCGGCGGCAACACCACCGAGTGTCTGGAGTGCGCATACGTCGCTCACGGCGCGCTCATACGCGACTCCAAACACCACCAACAGGGGCCCATCGTTTCCATCGGTCGCGAGGCGTGGTGTCGCTTCGTTGGCGCATTGAGTAGCGCCCCGGATCAGGCTGGCGCCGCGACACTGTAGAAAACTTGGCAAGGACCGCAGGCCAACGCTGGATCCTCGCTGACGGTCACCTTCCGCCTCCACGGCTACGGTCATGCGCATGGCGCTCTGGCCGCGTCGGTCGGGCTCTGCCTCCCAGGCATGATGCTGCTCACGACTCAAGCTCGGCCTGGAAGCCGTAGGGCAACACCTTGAGCCGGATCAGCCGATGATCGAGTGCCGGGTCGCCGAGCCTCGTTCACCGATGAGCGGCCAGCACTGCCGCGAGGCCCTCTTGCAGATCTTTGACGAAATACTCGGGAACCTCCAGCGACGGGAAGTGTCCCCCGATTTCGGGCGACCTCCATCGGACGATTTGCCGGTACCGCTCCTGTGCCCAGGGGCGCGGACACTTCTCGATGTCGCGGGGATACATAGTGAGTGCTGACGGGACGTTGACCCGAAGTTCGGGGTCGAGCGAGTTGTGGCTTTCGTAGTAGATGCGGGCCGCCGAGGCGCCGGTCCGCGTCAGCCAATACAGGGTGACGTCGTCAAGCACCCTGTCTATGGAAATCGTCTCGAACGGGCTGTCTTCGGTGTCTGACCACTCGGCGAACTTGTCAAGGATCCAGGCGAGAAGCCCGACCGGTGAGTCGACGAGCGAGTAGCCGATGGTCTGCGGTCGGGTCGCCTGCTGCTTCGCGTACGCCGCGCGGTGGCGCCAGAAATCGCGGGTTTCCTCGGTCCATTCGCGCTCGACCGCCGTCAGCCCGTCCGTTGTCAACCCGGGCGGCGCCTCCGCGAACGTTGTGTGGATGCCGAGAACGTGCGCCGGGAACCTGCCGCCGAGGACTGTAGTGATCACACCTCCCCAGTCGCCGCCGTGGGCTGCGAACTTGCTGTAGCCGAGCCTTCCCATCAGTTCCACCCACGCGGCCGCGATCTTTTCGGTCCCCCACCCGGTGGCGGCCGGCTTGTCGCTGTAACCAAAGCCCGGTAGCGATGGAACCACGACGTGGAACGCGGGCGCGTCTGCATCTTTCGGATCTGCCAGCTCGTCCACTACATCGATGAACCGAGCAATGCTGTCCGGCCAGCCGTGCGTCAAGATCAGAGGAGTGGCATCTGCGCGCGCGGATCGGCGGTGCAGGAAGTGGATTCCCAGATCATCAATGGTCGTGCGGAACTGGCCGATCCGGTTGAGGCGCTCTTCGAACGACCGCCAGTTGTACCCGGTGCGCCAGTAGTTCACGACATCGACGAGGTCGGCGAGAGGAACGCCCTGTTCCCATCGGCGAGGGTCGGGCGCGGCGCGATGGACCGTCTCGGCCTCCGGTAGTCGCGCCGCGGCCAGTCGCGCGCGCAGATCGTCGAGGTCAGCTTCAGGTGCGTGGGCTTCAAATGCTTGCACGTCGCTGGTTGGACGGGGCATGAGACCTCCTGGCCGTCGTGGAACCGGCTACGATCCATCGCGAACCGGCTAAGACGGTTCTAACAGTTCTCCGAGCCACGCCGCAACCGGCTAAGGTGGTTCCATGTGTGCTGCCTTCCCTGACTTCCGCCTCGGTAACGTGCTGGCGACCAGCTTCACGGGGACTCTGTCGGAGCGTCATGGCAACGCTGTGGAGCGCATTCCCACGCCGCAGCGACTCATCGACTGGCTGGCGGTGAACGGTCTCGCCGTGGACTCCTGCACCACTGCCCAGCTCGACCTCGCTCGGGAACTGAGGGAGTCGATTCACGCCGCCGCGACAGCGGCCGCGATCCAGGACGCTCTCCCTGCGCCTGCTGTCCACGTCATCAATGACCGCAGCGCTCAGGGTCGGGCCGCGGCGATCCTGACGCCCGAGGGTGAGCGGCGATGGCGGCTCAGCTCGGCTTCCTGCGTGGAAGATGCCCTCAGCGTGATCGCCGCCGACGCGATCAGCATCATCGCGGGCGAACGAGACGGAAAATTGGCCTTGTGCGCATCACCAACCTGCCGAGCCGCCTTCTTCGACACCAGCCAAAGTCGCACCCGCAAATGGTGTGACATGAACACGTGTGGGAATCGTCAGAAGAAGGCGCGCTTCAAGGCCAACCAGCGCCAAAACCCCAGATCAACGGGGTGATCGTTACCTCGGTGTGGGCGGGTAGGCGTGGAGGCCTTCCAGAATGCGCGCCGCGTCCGGTGGGGTCGGTACGACACCCGGGAGTGGGGTCATCACCCAATGCGCTTTCTCCCAGGTGATGGTCTCGGTGACGCGGACGGGGCGGTTCTTCGGGCCTGCGGTGCCGGCTATGTCCACTTTCCATACGCCCGCGAACTCCGAGGTGCGCGTCCACCGGACGTCCCAGCCCTGTCCGCCGTACGCCTTGATCCGGGCGCGGGCGTCCTTGGAGCCCTGAGGGTGGGCGTCGAGCAGCCCGGCCAGTCCGTCCTCGTCCGATGTGTTGAGGAACCGCACGTAGTCGCGCAGGAAACGGTCCTGGTCCGCCAGGTCGGGTTTCGCGGACGCGGAGTCGTCCCCGCCGCCGCAGGCGGTGAGCAGTACCGCGCAGAGCACCGCGATGAGCAGCCCGAGGCGACGCCGCCATGAATGGTGGGTGAGGCAGGGCACCAGCGAGCGACCGACGTCAGGACGTTGAGAACTTGGCAACGTATGCGTCGAAGGGCTCGATGCCGACCTCCGCGCGGAGTTCGTCCATGCGCTCGGGTTCTTCGCAGGGCCACGGGACCGGTGCCCCGTCCTTCACGCCGGCGATCTGTGTGCCGTAGAGCTGTTTGCGGCCTTCGTTGACCAGCGTGCGGTCGCGGAGGAAGGCCAGTTCACGGGGGCTGGCCGAGCCTGCCGACACCGCCTGCCGCATGAGGTGGAGGGCGCGGCGCTGGACGTCGAGCTGCCGGTCGGCGTGCTGGGCGATCAGCCACGCTGCGCGGGCGGCCTCCTCGCCGACCAGTTCCGCCGTCGGCCAGCCGTGTTCGTCCATGATCTCGCTGAGCCGGTCACCGTGCCGTGCGGTCAGCCGGCGCCATGCCAGCTGCTCGGCGGGGTCATCGCTGTTCGCGTGGACCGAGGACTGGTGATCGGCCGCAGCCATGGCCGTGAGTTCCTCCGCCAGCGCGGCAACGTCGTGCGCCACTCTCAACTCCCGGTTCTGGTAGGTGTGTTGTGCCCGTTCCCCCGCAAGCCTAGGGGTGCATATCGGGTATAAAGATCATTCTGGAGAACGGTGACAGGCACCTCCATGGACCGCGATAATGGATTTACCCCCGGAGCCAGAGCGTCCCGGCGTCAGTTCTCCACCCGGTCCAGTTCTCCCCGTTCGATGCAGAACTCGTTGCCCTCGGGGTCGGCCATGACGACCCAGCCTCTGCCGTTGGGGAGGGTGCGGTCGGTGAGGATGCGGGCGCCGAGGGCCACGGCGCGTTCGACCTCCTCGGAGCGGGTGCGGCCTGTGGGCTGGAGGTCGAAGTGGATGCGGTTCTTGGTCGCCTTGCCTTCCTCGACGCTGACGAAGAGGAGGCCGGGGGCGCCGTCCGGGAACTCGATCAGCACCTCGGGGTCGCCGGGCTTGTCCTCGTCGGAGATCGGGTGGCCGAGCAACTCGGCCCAGAAACAGGCCAGTTCGTAGGGATCTCCCGTGCAGTCGAAGGTGATGTGACGGATAGCGGGGTTCAACGGTCGTCTCCCTCGGGCGGATTGGGCGCGGCGGTGCGCCACCGCAGGGTGGGCGGGGAGAGGGGGCCCTGTCGAACTATTTTCCGTCGTCGGGGAGGTTTCCGTTGCCGCCCAGGTTGGCGACGATCCGGCGCAGGACGTTGATCGTCACGACGAAATCGGCGGGTGCGACGCCCTGGTGGGCTCGGTCGTGGACGTGGAGGTTGCGTTCCCGGGCGCGGAGGCGGCCGGCCTCGCCCTCCTCGGTCAGGGTCATGGCGCCCGTCGCGTCCTCCGTGAGCCAGCCCCGGGCGATCAGGTCGTCGTAGACCTCGTCGAAGTCGGTGTTCAGGTCGTCGTAGGGGGTCAGGCGGTCGGTCAGGGTCGCGCGGGTCCATGAGCCGGGGGCGCCGGCGGCGTGATTGAGGGTCCACCAGTGGGGCTGGGTGAGGCCCTCCACCGCCAGTTGGGCCCGGAGGGCTCCCACCACCAGGCGGTAGGCCTGGCCCGTCCATGCGCCGATCGGCTGGGCGGCCAGCTCGTCGTGCGTGTACTCCTTGAGGTCCTTCATGTGCGTGCTCACGCGCACCCCTCCCGTGGTTGCCTGGACACGATCAACGTAGGACCTCGACCTTGGTTGAGGTCAAGGGTCAGCTGTTGAAGGTCCTGATCGCCTCGTAGAGGCGGTCCGGCTGGTCCAGGTGGACGTCGTGGGCCGCGTCGGGGATGCGGGTGAGCCGGGTGTGCGGGCGGTGGGTGAGCATCGTGGCCGGTTCGTCGGGGCGCATGGTGCCGTGTTCGCCCTGGATGAGGAGGGTGGGGCAGGTGATGCGGGACCACTCGGTCCAGTAGGCCGTGGTGGCCAGTTCGGCGACCGTGTCGATGATCGTGGTGCGGTCCCACGCCGGATACCAGCCGTCTTCTCGTTTCTCCAGGCTCCTCGTCCAGGCCTCGTGCCCCAGGAAGGCCGTCGCCTCGTCGAGGGACGTGAAGGGGGTCGGCCAGCTGTCCAGCCAGGTCGCGATCTGCGCGGGGAGGTCGGGGGCCGGGCCCGCCGGGCCCGCTTCGACGAGGATCAGGGACTTCACGAGGTGGGGGTGTGCCGCGGCCAGCAGCATGGCCGTGTGGCCGCCCAGGGACTGGCCCAGCAGCGTCACGGGAGCCAGGCCGAGTTCCTCGATCAGGGCTACGGCGTCCCGGACATGGGCCGCGCGGGTCGTGGTCGCCGGGGTGCGGGTGCTGGCGCCGTGGCCCCGGGCGTCGTACGTCACCACGCGGTGGCCGTCGGCCGACAGCTGCGCGGCGAGGGCGTCCCACTCGCCCTGGTGGCCTGCCAGGCCGTGCAGGAGGAGGAACGTGGCCGCGGGTTCCCCGGCGGGGTGGTGGTCCCGGTGGGCGAGGTGCGTGCCGTCGGGGGTGGTGAGGGTCGCGGACCTCGTACGGGTCAAGTGGCGGCTCCTGTCGGTGCTTGGCCGTCTGCTCGGCGGCCATCTGCTCGACGACCATCTGCCCGACGGCCACCTCCCGTTCGTCCAGGAGGAGGTGGCCGTCGTACGCGGTTCAGGAGCCTACGACGCCGGGCTCAGGTCCGCACGGCCGAACAGGAGGGCGTAGCCGGCGGGGAGCTGGGCCAGGACGCGGGTCACCAGGTCGTCGCCGACCAGGGGCGGCAGCACGCTCAGGACCGAGCTGACGTCCCAGCGCGCCGTGGCGGGGGTCGCTCCCTCGATACGGGCCGCGACGGAGTCGACGAACTCCGCGGCGGTCAGCCGGCGCGTGACCGGGATCTGGGAGGCGACCACCCGGGCGGCCTCTTCGGGCAGGGCACGGGCGAGGTCGACCCGTTCGTCGCCGATCACATGACCGCCGAGGGCGGACAGGACGATACGGGTGACCCGTTCCGCCTCCGACCTGGTGGGGTACTGGCCCGACTCCCGCACCGCTTCGATCAGCCGGGCCCAGGCGTTGTCGTCGTCCCGGGCGTGCTGCTCGCGCGCCGGGGCGGGAATCACGGTCTTCGGGGTCGTGAGAGCAGTCGTCACACTTGGCACCGTCGTCACGCTCATGTACGGGTCTTCCTCCGGATCCGGTCCTGCGTGGCGCCGCCGGACTCGGACTCCGGCGTCGCGGGGGCGGGGTGGGGGCTGTCCCGCGGGTGGGACGTCCTCGGGACAGCCCTCGTGAGTGCGTGGGTACGTGAGTGCCGTGCCGTCAGCCGCTGAGCTGCCTGGGCTTGTCGCCGCCCGTGATCTGGATGCGGCGCGGCTTGGCCTGCTCGGCCACCGGGATGCGCAGCGTCAGGACGCCGGCCTCGTACGAGGCGTCGATGCGCTCCGTGTCCAGCGTGTCGCCGAGGAAGAGCTGGCGGGTGAAGCTGCCGGCGGGACGCTCGGCGACGAGCAGCTCCGCGCCCTCGGGGGCGGGGGACCTGCGTTCGGCTCGGACGTTCAGGACGTTGCGTTCGACGTCCAGCTCGATCGTCTCGGGGTCGATGCCGGGGAGGTCGAAGTGGACGAAGAAGTCGTCCCCGGAGCGGTAGGCATCCATCGCCATCGCCGACGGGCGGGTGGCGGGGCCGAAGACCTGCTGGGTGAGCCGGTCGAGTTCACGGAAGGGGTCCGTGCGCATGAGCATCACTGGTCACTCCTCTCTCCAGGCGCTGTCGGTGCGATGCCCTACGTTCTTCGCCTTCTTATATAACTCGGAGCCGGAAACTTGACAAGCCTCGACTCAGGTTGGACGGCCTTGGGTGACACGCCTTCGTTCGCCCCCGGTGCTTGTGCCCCCGACCTGGAGAGTTAGCCTCGGAGATCGCTGACCGGGCAGGAGCAGGAGGCAGGTATGGCGAAGGTTCCCAGTGCGGTGATCGCCGCGAGCGGGCTCGTGGGCGGATACGGCGTGGCGCGCTGGACCAGGCAGCGGCCGCTCGGCGGGGTCGTGCTCGCCGTCGCCGGGGCCGCGGCCGCGCGGCAGTGGCGGCAGCAGGCCGGTGGGGTGGCCGCGGGGGCGTTGTCGGCCGCGTATGTCGCCGCCTTCGCCGGGTCCCATCCGCTGGCGAAGAAGGTGGGTGCCTGGCCTGCCGTGTTCGGGGTGGCGGGGGCCGTGGGGCTGACGTCGTGGGTGGTCGCCGACCGGCGCGGTTGAGCCGGGATGGGCGGTTGCGTCCGGCTGAACGGTTGCGTCCGGCTGCGCGGTTGAGCGCCGGGCCGCGCTCCGGGCCTTCGGCCTCCGGGGCGGGTCGCGCGCACGGCAAAGAACCCCGGCCCTGAAACTCAGGGCCGGGGTTCTTGTCTGGAGCGCCGGGCAGGCCTTGCACCTGCATCTCCCCGCAGGAAGCGGGACGTCTTTCCTTGGACCACCAACGCATCGTCCGTCTACCGGAGTCCGGCGACCGGATGCAGATCAACTATAGCGCAGTTTTTGTTATCGCCTTCGCCGTCCGGCCGTCTCCTCAACGTCCCCCGCAGGAACGCGACTTACGACGTTGAGGTACGACAGCGTGACACGACAGATCAGCCGCCGGAGCATGTTGAAGGCCGCGGGCGCGGCAGCCGGAGCCGCCGGTGTCGGCGTGGGCGCCGGCGCCGGTACGACCGCGCTGGCCGTCCCGGCCTCCGCCGCCGACTCCCCCTTCGCTCACCCCGGGCTGCTGCACACCCGTAGCGACCTGGACCGTATGGCGGCCAAGGTGAAGGCGGGCGCGAGACCCTATACGGCCGGGTTCGCCAAGCTCACCGCCAACCGGCACGCGCAGAGCGGCTGGCGGGCCAATCCGCAGGCCACGGTGTACCGGGGGGCGGGTGCGCCCCAGAACTACGCGGTCCTCTACAACGACATCCACGCCGCGTACCAGAACGCCCTGCGGTACCACGTCAGCGGCGAGACCGCGCACGCCGACACCGCGGTGGCGATCCTCAACGCCTGGTCGGGGAAGCTGACGTCGGTCCAGGGCTCCGCGGACCGGTTCCTGGCCGCCGGGCTGTACGGCTACCAGTTCGCCAACGCCGCCGAACTCGTACGCGACCACGGTGACTTCGCGCTCGGGCGGGCGCAGGAGCTGATGCGGAACGTCTTCCATCCGCTCAGCGACAGTTTCCTCGAGCATCACAACAACGCCGTCGTCACCAACTACTGGCCGAACTGGGACCTGACGGCCATCGCCTGTGTGCTCGCCACCGGCATCTTCTGCGACGACCGTGCCGTGGTCGACCGGGCTGTCGAGTACTTCAAGCACGGGGACGGCATGGGGTCCGTCAAGCACGCCATTCCCGTCGTGCACGACGACGGGCTCGCCGAGTGGGTCGAGGCCGGGCGGGACCAGGGGCACGCGCTGCTCGGCGTCGGACTGATGGGCACCGTGTGCGAGATGGCGTGGAACCAGGGGATCGATCTGTACGGGTACGACGACAGCCGGTTCCTCAAGGGGGCGCAGTACGTGGCGAAGTGGAGTCTGGGCGGGGAGGTGGCGTATACGGCCAATACGCGGAGGAAGGGGGCGATCGGGGGGTGGTCGGGGAGTGAGACCGCGACCGGGGCCGCGGGTGTTGATCCGGCCATGACCCGTCCGATCTGGGCGATGATCGCGAACCACTACACCAAGCGGCGGGGGCTGTCGGCGTCGTATGTGACGCGTGCGGCGGCCAAGGCCGCACCGGAGGGTGGGGGTGGGGACTATGGGCCCAACAGTGGGGGTTACGACCAGCTTGGTTTCGGGACTCTGGCCTTCACTCGGGATCGGGTGGAGGGGGCGGCTGGCGGGGCGCCGAGTGCGGGTCCGTCCGGGGCTGCCTCGGGTGGGGGTGCGCGGCCACAGGGGGCCGTGAGCGCCTCGGCTTCACCCGCCGGGAATCGTGACCTGGCTGCTACGGGAGCCGAGGATCTGGTCGGCTGGGCCGCCGCGGCGGGGGTTTCCGCTGTCGCGAGTGGGTTGCTGTTGCTGCGGCGGCGGGGTGGGGCCGCCGAGTAGCGTCCGGCACGTCGCGAAGGTGTTGTACGTGTGCCCCGGGCGCGGGTCGGGTCGCTCGCCCGCGCCGGCGGGGTGCCGCTCTCTGTGGGACGGGCGCCGCCCCACGCGGCACGACTGCCCGCAGCCAGGTCGGCTGCGGGCAGTGCGCGGGGCGGAGTGCGCCCCTACGTCGTCGCCGTCCTCGACCCCGTCGCGCCCGAGCCGGAGCCGGAGGCGTACGCGCCGTCTTCCTTGCCTCGACCCGTCGGCCCCGTCTGATCCTCCGCCGCCGTGAGCGGCGTGGCGATGTCCTCCAGGGAACGCCGTTCCGCTCGCACCGCGAGGATCGCCGCTGCCAGGCCCGCCAGGCACATCAGCGCCGCGCCGATCTGGAAGGCGAGGACCGTGTCGCCGACCTTGCCCGTGCCGGTGAGGTCGGCGAAGAGGAGCGGGCCGCTGATGCCGCCGGCCGCCGTGCCGATGGCGTAGAAGAAGGCGATGGACATGGCGCGGGTCTCCATCGGGAAGACCTCGGAGACCGTCAGGTAGGCGCTGGACGCGCCCGCCGAGGCGAAGAACAGCACCACGCACCAGCAGGCCGTCAGCGTGCTCGCGCTCAGGGAGCCCTGGTCGAAGAGCCAGGCCGTGCCGAAGAGGAACAGGCCGGACAGCAGGTAGGTGCCGGAGATCATCACCCGGCGGCCCACCGTGTCGAAGAGCTTGCCGAGCAGCAGCGGGCCGAAGAAGTTGCCGAGTGCGATGACCGCGAAGTAGTAGCCGGTGCTGCCGCTCGGGACGTCGTAGAACGTCGTCAGGATCGCGCCGAAGCCGAAAGTGATGGCGTTGTAGAGGAAGGCCTGGCCGATGAAGAGGGAGAAGCCGAGGATGGCGCGGCGGCGGTAGTCGGAGAAGACCGTGCGGCCGATTTCCAGGAAGGAGACGCTGCGGCGCTGGTGGATGGTGATCTCGCCCTCCGGGCGCGGCAGCGGTTCGCCCTTCTCCTGCTCGACCTCGCGCTCGATCGAGGAGACGATGCGTTCCGCCTCGTCGTCGCGGCCGTGGATCAGCAGCCAGCGGGGGCTCTCCGGGACGTGCCGGCGGACCAGGAGGATCACCAGGGCCAGGACCGCGCCGAGCGCGAAGGTGAGGCGCCAGCCGACGTTCGCGGCGAAGATGTCCGTGTCCAGCGCGACGATCGACAGGAGGGAGCCGCCGACCGCGCCCAGCCAGAAGCTGCCGTTGATCATCAGGTCGACGCGGCCGCGGTACTCCTTGGGGATCAGTTCGTCGATCGCGGAGTTGATCGCCGCGTACTCGCCGCCGATGCCGAAGCCGGTGAGGAAGCGGAAGAGGAAGAACCACCAGGTGTCGAAGGCGATCGCGGTCAGGGCGGTGGCGCCGAGGTAGACCGCCAGCGTGATCATGAAGAGTTTTTTGCGGCCCCACTTGTCGGTCAGGCGGCCCCAGAAGAGCGCGCCCGAGCAGGCTCCCGCCACGTACAGGGCGGCCGCGAGGCCGGTGACCTCGCCGGAGGTGATGGGCAGGCCGCTGCCGGGCTCCGACAGGCGGCTGGCGATGTTGCCGACGACGGTGACTTCGAGGCCGTCGAGGATCCACACGGTGCCGAGTCCGAAGACGATCGTCCAGTGCCAGCGTGACCACGGGAGGCGGTCGAGGCGGGCGGGTATGTCGGTGGTCACGGTTCGGCCGGTCCCGGCTTGTGCGGTGGTCATGGGCTCCCTCCCCATCGAGAAGAACCCGGTTCGAGTGCCCGGAGCGGATCCGCTTACGCCCTGACACCTGACGCCACCGGCGTGTCACCTCCCACGCTCACGCCCCCAGCGCGTGCGACACCGTGTAGATCAGCAGGCCGGCCAGCGAGCCGACCACCGTGCCGTTGATCCGGATGAACTGCAGGTCGCGGCCGATGTTCGCCTCGATCTTCCTCGTGGTGTGCTCGGCGTCCCAGCTCGCCACCGTGTCCGTGATGAGGGAGGTGATCTCCTTGCGGTAGGTGGTGACGACGTACACGGCCGCGTCCTCCACCCACTTGTCGACCTTGTCCTGCACCTTGCGCTCGGCCGCCATCCGGGAGCCCAGCGACAGCAGGGAGGCCCGTACGCGCAGCCGCAGCTCGCTGCGCTCGTCCTCCGCAGCCGCGACGATCATGGATCGTACGGCCGTCCAGGCGCTGGCGATGAGGTCCTGGACCTCGCCGCGGCCCAGCACCTCGCCCTTGAGCCGCTCGATGCGGGCGCGGGTGTCGGTGTCGGACTGGAGGTCGGAGGCGAAGTCGGTGAGGAAGCGGTCGAGGGCGCCGCGGGCGGGATGGGCGGGCATGTCGCGCATCTCGGTGGCGAAGCGCAGCAGTTCCTTGTAGACGCGCTCGCCGACCTTGCGGTCGACGAAGCGCGGCGTCCAGCCGGGGGCGCCGCCTTCCACGGCGTCCATGACCTCGTCGCGGTGCAGCACCAGCCAGTCGTGCGCGCGGGTGACGACCAGGTCGACGACCCGTTTGTGGCCGCCGTCGGCGACGACCTTCTCCAGCATCTTGCCGATGCCGGGCCCGATCTCCTGGGCGCCTGCGCGGCGCGTGATCGCCTCGCCGACCACGGCCTGGACGTCGGAGTCGCGCAGGACGGTCAGGGCGCCGCGCAGGGCGGTGGACAGCTCCGCGGTGACGCGGTCGGCGTGCTCGGGGACGGCGAGCCAGGCGCCGAGGCGGCTGCCGATGCCGACGGCGCGCAGCCGCTGCCGCACGACGTCCTCGGAGAGGAAGTTCTCCCCGACGAACTCACCGAGGGAGACGCCGAGCTGGTCCTTCTTGGTGGGGATGATCGCGGTGTGCGGGATGGGGATGCCGAGGGGGTGGCGGAAGAGTGCGGTGACGGCGAACCAGTCGGCGAGCGCGCCGACCATGCCCGCCTCGGAGGCCGCGGCGACATAACCCGCCCAGGGCCCGGCGCCGGAGTTCTGGGCCCACTTGGCGAGGACGTAGACCACGGCCACGAACAGCAGGAGCCCGGTGGCGGTGAGTTTCATGCGGCGAACGCCGCGCTGTTTCTCCTCGTCCGCCGGGCTGAAGGCCGTCATCGCACGGTTCGTGATGGCGCCCGGGCGGGCATGCTGCCCCCGGACACCGACCTTTTCTTCCACTTTCGTACGTTCCATCCGCTCCACCCGCTTGGTGATCCCGCACACATTGTCCCTTCCTGACCGACTCTTGGAACGGATCAGGAGTTCCCGGCGTCTGTCGGGAGGGGGTAATGCCATGGGGGGTCCTGTGAGCTTCCCCCTGTCCATGACGCATCATGGGCACATCAGATCGGAGCCTGGGGCTCCCATCGCCCGAGGAGAACTACACAGCATGACCCGGGGTCGTGACGGGGGTGTGGGGGTTTCCCCCACCAAATACCGTGCCCTTCTGGCCGGGCTGGTCGCAGCCATCGTGGCCCTTTCCACCGCCGTATACGTCGGAGTGGCGTCCGACGACGGCACACACAGCCGGAACGCCATCGCCAACAGCCGTCTTCCGAACAACTCGGCCGCCCCCGCCTCCACCGGCACCTGGGTCGGCACCTGGTCCACCTCCCCGGCCGCGGCCGAGCCCGGTACGGAGACGACCGGCATGGCGGACCGTTCGGTGCGCAACGTCGTCCACACCAGCGTCGGCGGTACGAGTGCCCGCGTGACGCTGTCCAATCTGTACGGCCAGTCGCCGCTGAGCATCACGCAGGCCTCGGTCGCGGTCGCCGCCGGCAGCGGTACGCCCGCGGCGCTCTCGGACACGATGCGGCAGGTGACCTTCAACGGCGGCCCGACGGTCGTCATCCCGCCCGGCCGGCAGGTGATGAGCGACGCCGTGCGCATCGTCATCCCGCCCGACGCGGACGTCCTGATCACCACGTACACGCCGACCAGCTCCGGCCCGGTGACGTACCACCCTCGCGCCCGGCAGATCTCCTACGTCGCCCAGGGCGACCACGTGGCGGACGCGACGGGCGCGCCGTACACCGAGCAGAGCATGTACTGGCGTTACCTGACCGCGCTGGACGTGCTGAGCAACGAGTCCGAGGGGACGGTCGTCGTCCTCGGCGACTCGCTCACCGACGGGATCACCTCCACCGTCGGCGCCAACAACAGGTGGACCGACGTCCTGTCCGACAGGCTACGCGCGGAGATCGCCGCCGGGCGGGACCTGCCCCGCTACAGCGTCGTCAACCAGGGCATCAGCGGGAACCGGGTCCTCACGGACGGGCTGGGCCGGCCGGCGGACAACCCCAGCGGGCTGAACCGCTTCGCGCGGGACGTGCTGGAGCGGACGAACGTCAAGGTCGTCGTCATCGACCTCGGGGTCAACGACATCCTGCGCAATCCGCGGCTCGCCGATCCGGAGGCGATTCTCGGCGGGTTGCGCACGATGGTCGGGCAGGCGCATGCGCGGGGGCTGAAGGTCGTGGGGGCGACGCTGATGCCGTTCGGTGGGCACCGGGGGTACTCGGACGGGCGGGAGACTGTGCGGCAGCAGATCAACGCGGAGATCCGGGCGGGGCGGGTCTTCGACGCGGTGGCCGACTTCGACAAGGCGCTGCGTGATCCTTATGACCCGCGGCGGCTGCGCGCCGACTACGACTCCGGTGATCATCTGCATCCCAGTGACAAGGGGTATGCGCGGATGGCGGAGGCCTTTGATCTGGAGAGCCTGAAGGGGTCGGCGCCGGCGGAGCTGTAGAGCGGCCTGTTGTTCGGCACTGACATCGGTGCCGGGGCGGGGCGGCTAGCCGTCCAGCTGGCGGCGTTCCTCGCGGAGCCGCCGCTTCTCCGCACGGGTCAGCTTTCGCTGGACTCCGACGCCGCCCCAGAGAGCGAAGCCGGTGATGATGACGCGGGGGGCGCCGGGGACGCCGGGGACGCCCTCCTCCTGGTGGTCGAAGCCGCCCATGACGCCGATGCCGCGGACGACGACCTCGACGCCGGGCGGGACGATGACGTCGATCCCGCCCATGATCGCGATCGCGTTGATCTCGACCTCGCGGTCCGCGAAGGTCGCCTCGCGCAGGTCGATCTCCCCGCCGCCGCACAGGGCGAGGCAGGTGAACCGCCGGGGCATCGTCCAGTGCCCCTTGCGCTGGAAGCCAGCCATCACGGCGACGGCCCACGTCGAGGATCCCTCACCGCCGACGATCCGCCCGGACCAGTCCGGGCCGGCGGCGCCCTCCTTGGTCAGTGACACGGAGGGCGCCGTGACGCCCGCGGCCGGCAGGTCCCGGGTGATCGGCGCCAGTTCGCCGTACGTCCGCGCCTGGTACGTCGCGTCCAGCCGCTCCTCGAACTCCGCCATGTCGAGACGGCCCTCCGCGAGGGCGTCCCGCAGGATCTCGGCGACCCGTTCACGGTCGGCGTCGGAGGCGCGGAGGTCCGGGACTGAGTCGTCGGTCATACACAGCAGGTTACGAGTTCACCCCGCCGGGGGCTACGAGACCGCCCGCTCGGCCTGTTCCGGCGGGGGTTTGGGGGTGTCCCCCAATGAATGCAGCATCTTCGCGATCACCGCCTCGATGTCCGGCTCCCGCACCGACAGGTCCACCAGCGGGTACTCCGCCGCGATCCGCGCGACGAGCGGCGCCGCCGACTCCGCCGCCGGGAACGCCAGCCACTGCCGCGGACCGTCCACCCGGACGACCCGGGCGGGTGCCGGGGCGTCGATCGGCGGCAGTTCCCGCTCCAGGTCCACCACCAGGGTCCGCTCGCTCTCCCCCGCCTCGTGCAGCCCGGCGAGCGGGCCGTCGTACATCAGGCGCCCGTGGTCGATGACCATCACCCGCTTGCACAACTGCTCGATGTCCTGGAGGTCGTGCGTGGTCAGCAGCACCGTCGTGCCGCGCTCGGCGTTCAACTCGCGCAGGAACTCCCGCACCTTGGACTTGGACACGACGTCGAGGCCGATGGTCGGCTCGTCGAGGTACAGCACCTCCGGGTCGTGCAGCAGGGCCGCCGCGATGTCGCCGCGCATGCGCTGCCCGAGAGAGAGCTGCCGTACCGGCACGTCCAGGAGGTCGTCCAAACCGAGGAGTTCGACCAGACGGTCGAGGTTCTCGCGGTAACGGGCGTCCGGGATCCGGTACATGCGGTGCATCAGCCGGTACGAGTCGACCAGCGGAAGGTCCCACCACAGCGTCGTACGCTGCCCGAACACCACGCCGATGCGGTGCGCCAGCCGCGTGCGGTCGCGGGAGGGGTCGATGCCGGCGACCCGGAGCCGGCCGGCGCTCGGGGTGAGGATGCCGGTCAGCATCTTGATCGTGGTCGACTTGCCGGCGCCGTTCGGGCCGATGTAGCCGACCATCTCGCCGCGTTCCACGCGGAAGGAGATCGAGTCGACGGCCCGGACCTGCCGCCGTTCCCGTTTCATGAAGCCGGTCTTCTTGCGCACGTCGAAGACCTTCTCGACGCCGTCGAGTTCGATGAACCCGCCGTCCGCCCCGTCCGGCCCCCTGTCCGCCCCGTCGTCCACCCCGGCCGGCCCGCTGTCCACCCCGGTCATCTCAACTCCCTGTACTGCGGTAGGAACGAAGCCCCACGCGCCACGCCATCCCCGCCAGCGCGCAGCAGGCCACCGCCACCAACGGCGACGCGAAGGACGCCCACCGGGGCAGGTCGAGCGGGTACGGCCGGCCCAGCACGTAGGCGGCGGGGACCCAGTTGACGAAGGCGAGCGGCAGCATGAAGGTCACGCCGCGCACCAGGTCCTTGCCGAACACGGTCGGCGGATACTGGAGCAGCGTGGTCCCGCCGTACGTGAACGCGTTCTGCACCTCGGCGGCGTCCTGGGCGAAGATCTGGAAGGCCGCGCCCGCCACGAACACCGCCGAGAAGATCGCCGCGCCGCTGACCACCATCACCGGCACCAGCAGCGCCTTCGGCGCACTCCAGTCGACGTCGACCGAGACCAGTGCCCAGCCCAGGACCACCGACCCCTGGGTGATCCGGCCCAGGCGGCGCAGCGCGAAGCGGTCGGCGCCGACCTGGGCGAGCACCGGCGCGGGACGCACGAGCAGGATGTCGAACGAGCCGTCGCGCATCCGGGCGCCCAGGACGTCCATCGAGCCCAGCACCAGGTCGGCGATCCCGAACGCCGTCACCGACAGCCCGTACAGGAAGGCGATCTCGGGCAGCGACCAGCCGCCCAGCGAGTCGACCTGCGAGAACATCAGCAGGATCCCCACGAAGTCCAGGCCGGTCACCATCAGGTTGCCGAACACCGTGACGACGAAGGAGGTGCGGTAGGTCATGCTGGACCGCACCCACATCCCGGCGATCAGCCGGTAGGCCCGCAGCCCCTCCAGCAGGACGCTCCGCTCACCCACCCTGCACCACCACCCGCCGCGTCGCGGCCGACTGCAACAGCCGCCCCGCCGCCAGCAGCGCCACCGCCCACGCCGCCTGGAAGACGAACGCCCCGAGCGGGTCGGTCTCCCCCATCAGCACGTCCGCAGGCATCTGGATCTGCGCCGCCCACGGCAGCACGCGCACGATGTCGCCGAACACGCCCGGGAAGGCGTTCAGCGGCAGCACCATGCCCGAGAAGAAGATCCCCGTGATCATCACGACCTGGTTGACGCCCATGCCGTCCATGAGCCAGAACACACTCAGGGCCGCCAGGTAGCGGATCGCGAAGCTGACGACCGTCGCCAGCAGGAGCGCGACCACGAAGGCCGCCCAGGGGGTGACCGACGTCGGCAGCGCCATGGGAAAGAAGACCGCGCCGAACGCGAACGGGATGACGCCGCGGCCCAGCATCTGGAACAGCGCCCGCCCCACGTCGCCCGCCAGCCACCACAGCTGGAGATCGGCCGGCCGGTACAGGTCGACGGCGATCTCGCCGGTGCGGATCCGCTCCATCAGGTCCTTCTCGGCGCCGCCGCCCTGGATGGCCAGCGTCGCGTAGAGGCACTGTCCCAGCCACACATACGTCACGGCCTGCGCCTGGTCGTACCCTCCGAGATGCGGTCTCTCGTCCCACAGCGCCAGGTACGTGTAGACGAGGATGAGGCCGAAGACCGTGTTGGTGAACACCCCGGCCACCGTGGCCGCCCGATACGTCGCGTACCGCCGGAAGCTCCCCGCCGCGACGGTCGCGTACAACCGTCCCGAGCCCACATCCACAGCCCTCCTCGCCGCCCGGCACCGAAGCGCAGGAGCCTAGTGGACCGGCGATCACGCGTGCCACGGGTTTTCCCGCACCCGGGAAACGCCGTGGGGCGCCGCACGGGGAGTTCACGCACGGCCCAGACGGTACGATCCAGTCCGTCCGCGTGGGCCGAGGCGCCCGTGGCCAGGGCGAGCAGTGTGGCGGCGGTGCCGGCCAGGGTGGAGCGTGCGAGCAGTCGCGCCGTCGGCCGTGTCGCCACTTCAGGCGAATCCGGCGCAGGCAGGATCGCTCTTCGGACAGGCGTGCAGGGCGACGCGGTTCACGCTGCGCCCGCCCCGCGCGTTCGCCCACACGCTGCCCGCCTCACCACACGGCTCACGACACGGCCCCCGGTCAGGGAACTGATCGCCGGATGGGACAGTCTTCATCACAGGGGCGCAAGAGCGAGCAGAGACGTACGGGACGACGTACGACGCGAAACAGGAGTCCGTGCACGACATGAGTGACGAGCCTCAGCCGCAGCAGCCGACACCGGGCTGGGCACCGAGAGAGCCGCAGGCGGACGGCGACCCGAGCACGCCTCAGGCCCGGCCGGCCGGGAAACCGAAGCGGACCGGCTGGCGCCGGATGATCCCGACCTGGCGGATGACGCTCGGTGCCTTCGTCATCGGCGCCATGCTGCTGGTCGGCGGCTTCTTCCTCGGCTACTCGCTGGTGAAGATCCCGTCGGCCAACGCGCTCGCCACGCAGCAGGCCAACGTGTACCTCTACGCGGATGGTTCCGTGATCGCCCGCGACGGCGAGGTCAACCGGGAGAACGTCTCGCTCGCGCAGATCTCCAAGGGCGCTCAGCACGCGATCCTGGCCGCTGAGGACCGCGACTTCTACACGGAGTCCGCCGTCGACCCCAAGGCCATGGTCCGCGCGGCCTGGAACACGGCGCTCGGCAAGGGCAAGCAGTCCGGCTCCACGATCACGCAGCAGTACGTGAAGAACTACTACCTGCGCCAGGAGCAGACGGTCACGCGCAAGGCCAAGGAGTTCTTCATCGCGATCAAGCTGGACCGCGAGAAGAGCAAGAACCAGATCCTGGAGGGCTACCTCAACACCAGCTTCTTCGGCCGCAACGCCTACGGCATCCAGGCCGCCGCCCAGGCCTACTACGGCATGGACGCCAAGGACCTCGACGCCGGCCGCGCCGCCTACCTCGCCGCGCTGGTCAACGCCCCCAGCCAGTACGACGTCGTCGCCCACCCGGAGAACCGCAAGGCCGCCGAGTCCCGCTGGAACTACGTCCTGGACGGCATGGTCAAGAAGGGCTGGCTCAGCGAGTCGGAGCGGACCGGCATGAAGTTCCCGATGCCGAAGGAGTCCACCCTGTCCACCGGCATGTCCGGGCAGCGCGGCTACATCGTCCGGACCGTCAAGGACTACCTCGTCCAGAACAAGATCATTGACGAGAGCCGGCTCGACGCCGGCGGCTACCGCATCACCACGACGCTCCAGAAGCCCAAGCAGGACGCGTTCGTGAAGGCCGTCAACGACAAGCTGATGGACAGGCTGGACAAGAAGAACAACAAGGTCGACACCTACGTCCGCGCGGGCGGCGCCGCCGTCGAGCCCAAGACCGGCAAGGTCGTGGCGATGTACAACGGCGTCGACTACGTCAAGCAGTACACCCCGAACGCCACCCGCAGGGACTTCCAGGTCGGCTCCACCTTCAAGCCGTTCGTGTTCACCGCGGCCGTCGAGAACCACTCGGAGACCCAGGACGGCCGCGTGATCACCCCGAACACGATCTACGACGGCACCAACAAGCGACCCGTCGAGGGCTGGACCGGCGAACCGTACGCCCCGGAGAACGAGGACCAGGTCTCCTACGGCGACATCACCGTCACCGAGGCCACCGACAAGTCCGTGAACTCGGTCTACGCCCAGATGGCCGCCGACGTCGACCCCCAGAAGGTCAAGCAGACCGCGATCGACCTCGGCGTCCCCGAGAACACCCCCGACCTCGCCGACGGCCCCGCCATCGCGCTCGGCACGGCCACCGCCAGCGTCCTCGACATGGCGGAGGCGTACGCCACGCTCGCCAACCACGGCCGGCACGGCACGTACACGATGGTCGAGAAGGTCACCAAGGAGGGCTCGCCGATCGAGCTGCCCGAGCGGCGCACCCGGCAGGCCGTGAGCCGCGAGGCCGCCGACACCACCACCTCGGTCCTGCGGAGCGTCGTCCAGAACGGCACGGCCTCCGCCGCACAGGCCGCGGGCCGCCCCGCCGCGGGCAAGACGGGCACCGCCGAGGAGGACACGGCGGCCTGGTTCGCGGGCTACACGCCCGACCTCGCCACGGTCGTCTCCGTCATGGGCCAGGACCCGGTCACCGCCGCCCACAAGTCGCTGTACGGCGCGATGGGCCTGCAGCGCGTCAACGGCGGCGGGCCGCCCGCCGAGATCTGGGCCCAGTTCACCCAGGACGCCCTGAAGGACGAGCCGGTCACCGACTTCGACCTCAGGCTCCAGCCGGGCTCCGACGTCTCGCAGGCCCCCGGCACCGAGCCCCCGGCCGACCCGACCACGGACGACGCCACCGACGGTGGCAGCACGTCCACCGGCGGCCAGGACACCGGCACCGAGACGCCCGGCCAGACCCCGAGCGCGCCCGAGGGGCAGACCCAGGGCCAGACCGACGGCGGCACCACCGACGGCGGCACGGGCGGCGAGTCCCCGACCGGCGGCGGCACCGCGGACGGCGGGACCGGCGACGGCGGCACGACCGACGGTGGCACGACCGACGGCGGTACGACGGAGGGCGGCGGCGACGCGACCGACGGCGGCTCCACGGGCGGGCCGTCGGGCCCCGGCTGGGGCGTGGTCCCGCAGACGGCGCGCCGCGAGTGAGCCGCCCGCCGGCGCTCTCTCAGTGACCCGGTCGCCTTCAGCCCCACCACGGCGACCAGCGGCTGGCACACGAAGCGGTGCCGATGGGCAGGGTCCGGCAAAGACAGGAAGAAGAAGGGGCCGGTGACGAGGGTCACCGGCCCCTTCTTCTTCCGCTGATGCTCTTGGAGCTACAGATAGAGGCCCGTCGAGTCCTCCGAGCCCTCGAACCGATCCGCGGCCACGGCGTGCAGATCGCGTTCGCGCATGAGCACGTACGCGATACCGCGCACCTCGACCTCGGCACGGTCCTCCGGGTCGAACAGAACCCGGTCGCCCGGCTCCACGGTCCGTACGTTCTGCCCCACCGCGACGACCTCGGCCCAGGCCAGGCGCCGGCCGACCGCCGCCGTCGCGGGGATCAGGATGCCGCCGCCGGAACGCCGCTCGCCCTCGCTGGTGTCCTGCCGCACGAGTACGCGATCGTGCAGCATCCGGATGGGCAGCTTGTCGGGATGGGTGCTGTGCTCGTTTCTCTTGGCGCTCACGCCCTGAAACCTACCTGTCTTCCCGGCCGACGTACGCAGTCGGGTCAGCCCTTGCGTCGCCGCGTGCTGACGGCGAGCAGCCCGACCACTCCGACCACGACGAGCGCGACGGGCACGACCCGCTCCAGCCGCGGCGCCCCGTCCTCGTCCACGAACCGGGCCCGCACATCGGTGACGGCCCGATTGACCCCCACGTAGGCCCGCCCGAGGGTGTGATCAATGTTCGAGGCGACCTTGGCCTTGGCATCCCCGACGATCGTCTTCGGGTGCACCCGCACCCCGATCTCGTCGAGGGTCTCGGCCAGGGTCGCGCGGCGGCGCCTGATGTCCGCCTCGATCTGCGCCGGGGTCCTGGTGTCCGCCGTGTCCGCCACCGTGTCGCCTCCGAAGTCGGTGTGAAGCCTGTGCCGGACAGTCTGTCAGCTCCACGGCTCATCGCACTGTCAGGACCCCCGGTTACGCTTGGCCGATGAGCGAGCGACTCCAGCCGGGGGACGTGGCCCCCGCCTTCACCCTGCCCGACGCCGACGGCCACGAGGTGTCCCTGTCCGACCACAAGGGCCGCAAGGTCATCGTGTACTTCTACCCGGCCGCCCTCACCCCCGGCTGCACCAAGCAGGCCTGCGACTTCACGGACAACCTGGAGCTGCTGGCCGGCGCGGGCTACGAGGTGATCGGCATCTCCCCCGACAAGCCCGAGAAGCTGGCCAAGTTCCGCGACAAGGAGTCCCTGAAGGTCACGTTGTTGGCCGACCCGGACAAGCAGGTCCTGGAGTCCTACGGCGCCTACGGCGAGAAGAAGCTGTACGGCAAGACGGTCGTCGGCGTCATCCGCTCCACGGTGATCGTGGACGAGGAGGGCAAGGTCGAGCGGGCCCTGTACAACGTCAAGGCGACGGGCCACGTGGCCAAGATCATCAAGGATCTGGGGATCTGAGTCGTGATGGACGTCGGCCTTTCCTCGCTCGAAGAGTTCGAGCGATCACCAGGGGCGTGATGCCGAGGAGGCCGACGGGCGGCCCACCGCGCCAAGTAGAGTGGGCAGCGCTGTGGGCCCGTACCCCAGCTGGCAAGAGGGCGCCGGTTTAGGTCCGGTGTGTCGTGGGTTCGAGTCCCACCGGGCTCATCCACGAAGGGCGCCCCACTCGGTGGGGCGCCCTTCTGCGTGCCGTCAGCCAAGCAGTTCCCGCACGACCGGCACGAGCGCCCGGAACGCCTTTCCCCGGTGGCTGATCGCGTTCTTCTCCTGCGGGGTCAGCTCCGCGCAGGTCCGGGTCGCGCCCTCCGGCTGGAGGATCGGGTCGTAGCCGAAGCCGCCGGTGCCGGTGGGCTCGTGGCGCAGGACGCCCCGCAGTTGGCCTTCCACGACCCGCTCCGTACCGTCCGGCAGGGCCAGCGCCGCCGCGCAGGCGAAGTGGGCGCCTCGGTGTTCGTCGGCGATGTCCGAGAGCTGGGCGAGGAGGAGGTCAAGGTTGGCCTTGTCGTCGCCGTGCCGGCCCGACCAGCGGGCGGAGAAGATGCCGGGGGCGCCGTTGAGGACGTCGACGCACAGGCCGGAGTCGTCGGCGACCGCGGGCAGGCCCGTCGCCCGGGCCAGGGCGTGGGCCTTCAGCAACGCGTTCTCCGCGAAGGTGACGCCCGTTTCCTTGACGTCGGGGATGTCCGGATAGGCGTCGGCGCCGACGAGTTCGTGCGGCAGCCCGGCTTCGGCGAGGATCGCCCGGAGCTCGGTGATCTTTCCGGCGTTGCGCGTGGCGAGGATCAAGCGGGTCATGGCCCCAGTATTGCCGCAGCACCGGGCGCGCCCCGTAGGGGGCGCGGCCCGTCAGGAGCGCGGCCCGTAGGGGGCGCGGCCCGTCAGGAGCGCGGGGAACCGCGCGATCAGCGGCCGGCGCAGCGCTACGGCGTACAGACCTTGGTCAGTTCGCCGGCCGCGTCCGTGACCGGGCTGATGTCGGGCGTTTCGTCGCCGTTCTTGATCGCCGTACGGACGTTGCCGACGGCCTGGTTGAGGTCGTCGACGGCCTTGCTGACGTCCGCGTTGTCGGACTTGTCGCCGATCTTGTCCAGGTTCTTGTCGATGGAGTCGAGGGACTCGTCCAGCTGCGTCGGGTCGTTGGCCGCGTTGTCGACGGCCTGCTGGAGTTCCGTGACGCTGTCGGCGATGGCGTCGGCGGTCTGGACGCAGTCCATCGCCTTGTCGACGGCGGCGCAGCCGGTGGTGAGTCCGGCGGTCAGCGCGACGGCCGCCAGGGTGGCGGCGACGGCTGCAGTGCGGCGTCGGCGGCTCGCGGCCATGGAACGGTCCCTCTCGTCGGTCGGGCCGGGCGGCCCGTGTGGCTGGCCGGACGCACAGGGATGAGCCGTGCGCCCGTACTCCTTCAGACGCGAGCGTGCCCGGCACGGTTGCCCGCGCCGGGCACCTGTCTTGGCGCGCCCTTTACTTTTCGAGGACGGTATCAAGCGCGGTGCGCTGGTGGGCGGCGAGTTCCGTGCAGCCGGCGACGGCGAGGTCGAGGAGGGCGTCGAGTTCCTCGCGGGCGAAGGGTTCGGCCTCGGCGGTGCCCTGGACCTCGACGAAGCGGCCGTCGCCGGTGCAGACGACGTTCATGTCGGTGTCGGCCTTGACGTCCTCCTCGTAGCAGAGGTCGAGGAGGGGGACGCCGCCGACGATGCCGACGGAGACGGCGCTGACGGTGCCGGTCAGGGGCTGACGGCCGGCCTTGATGAGCTTCTTGCGCTGGGCCCAGGCGACGGCGTCCGCGAGCGCCACGTAGGCGCCGGTGATGGCCGCCGTGCGCGTGCCGCCGTCGGCCTGGAGGACGTCGCAGTCGAGGACGATGGTGTTCTCGCCGAGCGCCTTGTAGTCGATGACGGCGCGGAGCGAGCGGCCGATGAGGCGGCTGATCTCGTGGGTGCGGCCGCCGATGCGGCCCTTGACGGACTCGCGGTCGCCGCGGGTGTTGGTGGAGCGGGGCAGCATGGAGTACTCGGCGGTGACCCAGCCTTCACCGCTGCCCTTGCGCCAGCGCGGGACGCCTTCGGTGACGGAGGCGGTGCAGAAGACCTTGGTGTCGCCGAAGGAGACGAGGACGGAGCCTTCGGCGTGCTTGCTCCAGCCGCGTTCGATGGTGATCGGGCGGAGTTGCTGGGGGGTGCGGCCGTCGATTCGAGACATGCCGCTGAGCCTATCCGTACATGCGGAAGGGGCCCCTCCCGCGGTGGGAAGGGGCCCTCACAACTGACCTCGGAGGGGTCTGTCAGGGGTGTCCTCGGGGGGTCCGTCAGGGGATGAAGCCCGGGACGATCCCCGCGCTTCACATCATGTCTTCGATCTCCGCGGCGATGGGGTCGGCGTCGGTGCCGATGACGACCTGGATCGCGGTGCCCATCTTGACGACGCCGTGGGCGCCGGCGGCCTTCAGGGCGGTTTCGTCGACCTTGGCGGGGTCCACGACCTCGGTGCGCAGGCGGGTGATGCAGCCTTCGACCTCTTCGATGTTGTCGATGCCGCCGAGCCCGGCAACGATCTTCTCAGCCTTGGTGGCCATGTTCGTTCTCCCTGATCCGAACCGCTTTGTCGCAGTAACCCACAGTTGACCCAACTTTGCGAGCGGTCATGTCGTGCGTGCCGAAGGATGGTGTCACGTCAGTGTGCGACCGTCCGTTCGACTGGTCTACACCACGATCCCGCCTCTCGACAAAGGGGACCGGAATGGCGCTGCTGACAGGGGTCTTGACGGCTTCGCGCTCCTCTACACGTGATCTTCCGCTTCGCGATCACGAAGCTCGACCTGAAGGCTCCGGGGCGCGAGCCCGAGGAGGAAGTCGAGGACAGCGCCAAGGCATGATCGCCGGAGCGGGCGGAATTTGGCGGGTTCCACTCGTTCGGCCTACCGTGCTACAACTGGTCTACACCACTCACCGGTGGAGGTCGCGCGGTGTTGACCGCGTTTCCCTTTTGAACCGCGTTCCCCTTTTGAGACGCCGCCGTCCCCCGTCGAACTCTTCCCTGGGCGGCGCCGTGCCCCATGGAGGAAGTTCATGTCCACAGCCACAGCCGCGCCCGCGAGCCCGAAGAAGGGGTCTGCGGTGATGGCGGTCCTGCAGAGAATCGGCCGCAGCCTCATGCTGCCCGTCGCCGTGCTGCCGGCCGCCGCGCTCCTGGTCCGCCTCGGCAACGCCGACATGCTGGGGCGGGAGTCGTTCCCGGAGTTCATCACCAGGATCGCGAGCTTCATGACCGCGGGCGGCAACGCGATCCTCGACAACATGCCGCTGCTGTTCGCCGTGGGCATCGCGATCGGCTTCGCGAAGAAGTCGGACGGCTCGACCGCTCTCGCCGCCGTCGTCGGCTACCTGGTCTTCAAGAACGTGCTGGCCACGTTCACCGACCCGAGCCTGCCCAAGGTGGCGACCGCCGTCGACGGCAAGGTCGTCATGACGGACGCGCCGGTGGACGCCAAGGTGCTCGGCGGTGTGGTGATGGGCCTCGTCGTCGCCCTGCTCTACCAGCGCTTCTACCGCACCAAGCTGCCCGACTGGGCGGGCTTCTTCGGCGGTCGCCGCCTGGTCCCGATCCTGTCCGCCTTCGCGGGCCTGGTCATCGGCATCGTCTTCGGTTACATCTGGCCGGTCCTCGGCACGGCCCTGCACAACGTGGGCGAGTGGCTGGTGGGCTCCGGGGCCGTCGGCGCGGGCATCTTCGGTGTCGCCAACCGCGCGCTGATCCCGATCGGCATGCACCACCTGCTGAACTCCTTCCCCTGGTTCCAGGCCGGCACCTACGAGGGCAAGAGCGGCGACATCGCCCGGTTCCTGGCGGGCGACCCGAGTGCCGGCCAGTTCATGACGGGCTTCTTCCCGATCATGATGTTCGCCCTGCCCGCCGCCTGCCTGGCGATCGTGCACTGCGCCCGGCCCGAGCGCCGCAAGGTCGTCGGCGGCATGATGTTCTCCCTCGCGCTGACCTCGTTCGTCACGGGTGTCACCGAGCCGATCGAGTTCACGTTCATGTTCATCGCCCCGGTGCTGTACGCGATCCACGCCGTGCTCACCGGTGTCTCGATGGCGCTGACCTGGGCCCTGGGGATGAAGGACGGCTTCGGCTTCTCGGCCGGCGCGGTGGACTTCTTCCTGAACCTGGGCATCGCGACCAACCCGTGGGGCCTGGCCCTGGTGGGCCTGTGCTTTGCGGCGGTCTACTACGTGGTCTTCCGCTTCGCGATCACCAAGTTCAACCTGCCGACGCCGGGCCGCGAGTCCGACGAGGAACTCGCCGAGCTCCAGAAGGCGGAGGCGAAGTAGCCCGCACACGCTGAAGGCCCCGGAACCGCTTCTTGGGTTCCGGGGCCTCGTCGTGCTCGGGTGCCGGACAGGCCCCTTACATCTCGTACGTCTGTCGCGGTGCCGCGAGGTCCACGGGACCGTCGTAGACCGCGCTGGCGTCGGCCAGGTTGACCTGGGGGTCCGTCCACGGCGGGATGTGCGTGAGGACCAGCCGCCGGGCACCTGCCCGGGCCGCCGTCTCGCCCGCCTCGCGGCCGTTGAGGTGCAGGTCGGGGATGTTCTCCTTGCCGTGCGTGAACGCCGCCTCGCACAGGAACAGGTCGGCGCCCCGGGCGAGTTCGTCCAGGGCAGGGCTCACACCGGTGTCGCCGGAGTACGTCAGGACCTTGCCGCCGTGTTCGACGCGGATGCCGTACGCCTCCACGGGGTGGGCCACGCGCTCGGTGTGCACCGTGAACGGGCCGATCTCGAACGTGGACGGCTTGACCGTGTGGAAGTCGAAGACCTCGCTCATGGAGGAGGCGGAGGGGGTGTCCGCGTAGGCGGTGGTCAGCCGGTGTTCCGTGCCTTCCGGTCCGAAGACGGGGAGCGGATCGCAGCGGCCGCCGTCGTGGCGGTAGTAGCGCGCGACGAAGTACGCGCACATGTCGATGCAGTGGTCGGCGTGCAGGTGGCTGAGGAAGATCGCGTCGAGGTCGTAGAGACCGCAGTGGCGCTGCAGCTCGCCCAGGGCACCGTTGCCCAGGTCGAGAAGCAGCCGGAAGCCGTCGGCCTCGACGAGGTAGCTCGAGCAGGCCGATTCCACGGACGGGAACGACCCCGAGCAGCCGACGACGGTGAGCTTCATGAAGCAGAAACCTCCGCTGGCGGGGATGACTGAGAGGGGCGTCGGGGGTCGTGCGGTGCGTCGAGCGTAAGGCGCAAAACCCCCGGTCGCTCCTCCGCCAAGGGCTGTTGTGGGCGAACTCACCTGAGCGGCGCTACGATCCGGGCTACCTGGCGTTCAGCTGTTCGGCCAGGATCCGAGAGCACATCGAGGGCCCATCGAGGGCACATCACGCGGCATCGGACAGGAACTCCTCCGCTGCCTCGCGGGTGTCCCCGTCGGTGTTCCTTAACCGGTGCGCGTAGATCGCCATCACCACGGCCACGGTGTCGCCCATCCTCGCTTCCACGGTCTTCGGCAGCCCGGTCACCCTGACCGCCTGACGCCACGCGGTGTCGGCGAAGTGGTCCGCGTTGACGGGGGGCCGCGCACACGAAGCCGTCCTGGCCGACCGGGTACGCCTTCAGATGAGCGGCCAAGGCATCGATGACGCTCTGCGGTACGGGCACCGTCCTATAGGAACGCTTCGTCTTGGGCGGGCATACGACCACGCCGGGATCGCCCGCTGTATCTGCACCTCAACCGTACGACGGAGGACGTCGATGTGCCCACGCCCAGCCACTCACCGCGGTATTCCTCGCGCTCATGCTCGGTACCGGATCGTTCGCTGCAACTGAGTTCTGTGCGCAGTATTACGTATCCAGAATTGCGCGACTTGCCTCTTCGCTCCCTCGACCATCATGGGTATGAGGGACGAAAACCGGCCTTCACGAGTTCTCCGACTCCGGGAAGGCATGCGCCGGGAATAACTGACGTCGGATTCAAAGAAAAGCCCGCCGAATCAGTAATTCGCTCCCCAAACACCTTTCATGGCGCTATTCGTCGGATCAACGATGCCGCGACCGGATGCCCCCAGGAAAAGGCATTGTCGGTGAGCGTCGCCGCTGCGGACCGCGACTGCGCGCGGCTCCCACGTGCCGGTGCCGCCCACCCCCGGCGCCTCTCCCGTGCCCTCTCGCCCACGAAGGGATGTGGCCCGCATGGCCGCCAGAACCACGAACGCGAAGAAGACCGTCTCGAAGACACCGCAACCGAAGTCCGCGTCGAAGACAGCCTCGGCGAAGAGGCGCTCGCCCTCATCCGCGTCCGGGGCCCGCACCTGCTGGAGGATCCGGATATCACCTCAGTGGGCGTCGGCCGCAAGATCACCGGCGATCAGCAGGCCGGCGAAGTGGCGTCGCGGTTCACCGTGGCGACGAGCGAGACCGTGCTCAGCGCCGCGAGGGCGAGATGGGCGACTTTCTTCATGAGCGCTACTCCTGGGGAGCTGGTCAGATGCATGCGCCAACTCGGAAGCGCAGAACATGCCATCCCCCGATCGGCTGTGTCAGCGCATCAGGGCGACCGACGGTCCGTCAAGATCGTTTGGTCCCGTAGAACGCCAGTTGGGCGCTCCCCCGATGGATCTCCCCGAATGCTCCACATCGGCGCAGGGTGGCGTCGCCGCTCTCGAACACGATGACCATGCGCAGCAGTTCACGCACCACTTCAACCTTGTCCCAGTGGATACCGGTCTGAGCCCGCAGCTCAGGACCTGCGCGCTACGGCGCGATGGTGGCGGAGGACGAGCCTGGCGTGCAATAAGCGGAGCGACGGCCTCTCGGCCGCGCTGTCCCTGGACCCGACAGGGAGGCGCGGCCGTTCAGTGGCAGTCGACCCACGGCGGCCGCAACCACGGCCTCCCGGCGTTGACCTGTCGTGGCCCGCTGGCTGCGGCGGGCACGAAGCATCGAACTGGCGACCATGCAGCCGCCCTGGCTCCGGAGGAATGACCGGAAGAGCCCCTGGTTCTGCCGGCAGCGCCCGGCGTGATCCTTGCGAGGGGGGCGCGGGGGAGGGATGGCGCCGGTACCGTCTCCGTATGGACACGTCCTGGTGGCTGGCGCTCGCCGCGGTGGTACTGCTCGCGCTCGTCGCCACGCTCGTCGACGGCTGGGGACGGCGGTCGTCGGCGCGGCGGGGCCGGACGGCGGTGGGGACCGCCACGGTGGCGGGGCTGCCGCAGCCGGCGGAGATCTGGTGGGCGGACGTTCCGTACGAGGACGAGGCCCGTACGAAGGACCGGCCGTGCCTGGTGCTGGCGGTGCGCGGGGAACGGGCGACCGTCGCGAAGATCACCACCCGGTTCCGGCACGAGCGCACCGGCGTGATCCCCCTCCCTCCTGGCTCGGTCGGCGACACCCAGGGCCGCGCGAGCTTCCTGGAGACGGACGAGCTGCGCGAGGTCCCCGTGTGGGGCTTCCGGAGGCGGGTCGGAGTGGTGGACCCGGCGCTGTGGGACCAGGTCCGGTACCTGGCCGGCTGAGACCCGGAGCTCCCTTTCCGGCCGGCGCGGGAACACACCACCGGACTGCCCGGGGGCCGCCCACGACGGCCGGGTTGCTGTCGGCGACCCACGAACTGAGCCGGGCCGGGGCCCGGGCGCGCGGCCGGGCTGCCGCCGGAACTTCGGCCCCCAAGCCACGCCGAGCCACCGGCCCGCAGCCGGGCTACCGCCGATGCCGCAGGCCTGGTGAAACGGCGAACCGGACCGGGCCGAAGCCCCGGCCCGCCGCCGCACCACCCCCGAAACCCCGATCCGACACCGAGCCACCGTCGCCCGGCCGGGCTATCGCCGGAACCATGGCCCCTGGGGATGCCGAAGGGCCGGAGTGCTCACTCCGGCCCTTCTCTCGCGCGTGTGTCCGCCGTCGCTACGCCCAGAGCTGTCCCTGGAGCGTCTCGATGGCCTCTTCCGTCGTGGCTGCCGTGTAGACGCCCGTCGACAGGTACTTCCAGCCGCCGTCGGCGACGACGAAGACGATGTCCGCGGGTTCGCCGGCGTTCACGGCCTTGCGGCCCACGCCGAGCGCGGCGTGCAGCGCGGCGCCCGTGGAGACGCCGGCGAAGATGCCCTCCTGCTGGAGCAGCTCGCGGGTGCGGGTGACCGCGTCCGCGGAGCCGACCGAGAAGCGGGTGGTCAGGACTGACGCGTCGTACAGCTCGGGGACGAAGCCCTCGTCGAGGTTGCGCAGGCCGTAGACCAGGTCGTCGTAGCGCGGTTCGGCCGCGACGATCTGGACGTCCGGCTTGTTCTCGCGCAGGTAGCGGCCCACACCCATGAGCGTGCCCGTGGTGCCGAGGCCCGCCACGAAGTGGGTGACGGAGGGCAGGTCCGCGAGGATCTCGGGGCCCGTCGTCGCGTAGTGGGCGCCCGCGTTGTCCGGATTGCCGTACTGGTAGAGCATCACCCAGTCCGGGTGCTCGGCCGAGAGCTCCTTGGCGACGCGCACGGCGGTGTTGGAGCCGCCCGCGGCCGGGGAGGAGATGATCTCGGCGCCCCACATGGCCAGCAGGTCCCGGCGCTCCTGCGAGGTGTTCTCCGGCATGACGCACACGATGCGGTAGCCCTTGAGCTTCGCCGCCATGGCCAGGGAGATGCCGGTGTTGCCGCTGGTCGGCTCCAGGATGGTGCAGCCCGGGGTCAGGCGGCCGTCCTTCTCCGCCTGCTCGATCATGTGCAGGGCCGGGCGGTCCTTGACCGACCCGGTCGGGTTGCGGTCCTCCAGCTTCGCCCAGATACGCACGTCGGCGGACGGCGACAGCCGCGGCAGGCACACCAGGGGGGTGTTGCCGACCGCGGCCAGGGGTGAGTCGTATCGCATCGGTGATCAGACCATGCCGCCGGCCACGGCCGGCAGGATCGTGACGTTGTCGCCGTCCGTCAGCTTGGTGTTGATGCCGTCGAGGAAGCGCACGTCCTCGTCGTTCAGGTAGACGTTGACGAAGCGGCGCAGCTGGTCGCCGTCCACGATGCGGGCCTGGATGCCGGCGTGTCGCGTCTCGAGGTCGGCGAACAGCTCGGCGAGGGTGTCACCGCTGCCCTCCACCGCCTTCTGACCGTCGGTGTACTGGCGGAGGATGGTCGGGATGCGGACCTCGATGGCCATGGCTCAGGGCTCCTGTCGGGAGTAGTCAGTCGGGCGCGCGGCAGCGCAGGAACAGCGGGGTGGTGCGTGTGTGCAGCGCCGCGGCTCACGGCCGTACGGCGGCAGGGGTCGGCGTCAACAGATGGCGCTGGCGATCCTGCACAGGTCGACGTGCAGCCGCGCAACGAGCAGCAGGCCCGGCGTCTTGTCGCTCACGTCGTGGAAAACCATGGGCTCATCGTATCGATTCCCGGTCCGGGTCCTGGAATGTGATCCCACATCGCGGACGATGTCAGGCCGGAGAGTGAGACCGCCCTGTTCAGCCCCGTCCGGACCCGCTCAGTACGCCTCGACGATCTCGACCTCCTCCTCCGTGACCTCGCCCTCCACGATCCGGAACGAGCGGAACTGGAACTCGCCGGCCCCGTCGGTGTCGGCCGTGGAGACGAGGACGTAGTGCGCGCCGGGCTCGTTCGCGTACGAGATGTCGGTGCGGGAGGGGTAGGCCTCGGTCGCCGTGTGGGAGTGGTAGATGACCACCGGCTCCTCGTCACGGTCGTCCATCTCGCGGTAGAGCTTGAGCAGGTCGCCGGAATCGAATTCGTAGAACGTGGGTGACATGGCGGCGTTGAGCATCGGGATGAAGCGCTCGGGGCGGTCCGAGCCCGCCGGGCCCGCCACGACGCCGCACGCCTCGTCGGGGTGGTCCTTGCGCGCGTGGGCGACGATCTGGTCGACGAGGGCCTGGGTGATGGTCAGCATGCTCGTCAGGATAAGCAGAAGGGCCGTTCCGTACCGATGGCTGGTACGGAACGGCCCACATGCCGGACGCCCTGAGCGGCAGCCGCAGGGGGTGCCACGAGTACTCCCTGCGGCTGGGCGTCCTGGCTGGTTCGTCAGCCGGCTCAGCCGACCTTCTCGAACTCCGCGTCGCCGCGCTCGGCGATCTGCGGGTTGCGGCTCTTGAGCACCGCCCAGCCGATGCCCAGGGCGACGGCCCAGCCGGCCGCGACGTACAGGCAGACCCGCGCGTCCTTGTCGTACGCGATCATGCAGGTCACGCCGACGAGGAAGAGCAGCGCGACCCAGCTGAAGAGCGCCCCGCCGGGGGCGGGGAAGGACGAGGCGCGCAGCCGGCCCGCGTCGACCGCGGCGCGGTAGCGGATGTGGCTGACCAGGATCATCATCCAGGTCCAGATGCCGGCCGCGGTGGCGACGGAGGTGACGTAGAGGAACGCCTTCTCCGGGACGACGTAGTTCAGGACGACGCCGATGCCCATGAGCGCCACGGAGACCGTGATGCCGACGGCGGGCGTCTTGCGGGCGTTGAGCTTGCCGAACGCCTGCGGCGCCTCGCTGTTGGAGGCCAGGTCGCGCAGCATCCGGCCGGTCGAGTACATGCCCGAGTTGCAGGACGACAGGGCCGCGGTGAGCACCACGAAGTTGACGATGCCCGCGGCGAGCGGGATGCCGATCTCGCCGAAGGCGTGGACGAACGGGCTCTCGCCGGCGGAGAACTCGGTCCACTTGACCACGGAGAGGATCACCAGGAGCGAGCCGACGTAGAAGACGATGATGCGCCAGGGCAGGGTGTTGATGGCCTTGGGCAGGGTCTTCTCGGGGTTCTCGGACTCGCCCGCGGTGACGCCGACGAGCTCGACGGCGAGGTAGGCGAACATGACGCCCTGGAGCGTCATCAGGCTGGAGCCGATGCCGTTCGGGAAGAAGCCGTCGTGCGACCAGAGGTTGGAGACGGTGGCGGTGTCACCGGCGTCGGAGAAGCCGAGGGTGAGCACGCCGAGGCCGATGACGATCATGCCGATGATGGCCGTGACCTTGATCATCGAGAACCAGAACTCGACCTCGCCGAAGATCTTGACGGAGATCAGGTTGACGCCGAAGAGCACCACCAGGAAGACCAGGGCGCTGACCCACTGCGGGATCTCCGGGAACCAGAAGTGGATGTAGATCGCGGCGGCCGTGAGTTCGGCCATGCCGGTGACCACCCACATGAGCCAGTACGTCCAGCCCGTGACGAACCCGAAGAACGGGCCGAGGAACTCGCGGGCGTACTCGGCGAAGGAGCCGGAGACGGGCCGGTAGAGGAGCAGTTCGCCCAGCGCCCGCATGATGAAGAAGATGACTACGCCCGCGAGGGCGTACATGAGGATGATGCTGGGACCGGCCTTGGCGATGTTCGCCCCGGCGCCCATGAACAGGCCGACGCCGATGGCGCCGCCGATCGCGATCATCTGGACCTGGCGACTGCCGAGTCCGCGCTCGTACCCCTCTTCGGGCACGTTTTCCGTGTCGACCTGCGCAGAGGTCATGTGTGGTGCGCCTTTCTCCATGCCGACCCGCGGCCTTCGTCGGCCTCGGATCGGGTCTCGATCCCCCCGGATTGCTGGAGTGGTGCCTGGCCGGCGGTTGCCGGCTCGGTGGCGCACCCGGCCGGACATTCGGGTGGTGTCGGCCGGGCGATCGTGAAGATTTATCACGGTCGCAACACTGATCACCCGGGCTGATTGTGACGCACCACACAGGGAAAGACGGACAAAGCGCACCCGAGGTCGACATAGGAGGCGGGCGCGGTGACGCGATCGTTATCCGGATTTGAGTGTCCTCTGAGCGAACACGAATCGGTCATCCGACGGTCACAGAACCTGCACGGATCAGGGCATAAGGGTTCCGACCAGCGTCTCCTGGAGTCCACCCAGCCACAGGTAGGCCATCACCATCGGCTTGCGCGGGTCCTCGTCCGGGAGGCGGTAGAGGAGGTCGGTGTCCTCCTCGTCGGCGATCTCCAGCCGTGAGCCGATCGCGAGCCGCAGGTCGTTCAGGGCGCCCAGCCACCGCTGGGACTCCTCCACCGACAGCTTCAGCACCGCGCCGCCCTCGCCGGCCGAGACCGAGGAGAGCGCGTCCAGGGAGCGGATCACCGCGAGGGCGTTGTCCCGCTTGCCGGCCCGCAGATCGTTCTCGGTGTAGCGGCGGAACTCGGCGGAGTACGACCGCCGCTCCTCGGCGTCCCGGGGCGAGGCGGGCTGCTCGGGGTCGCTGTAGGCGTCCGGGAAGAGGCGTTTGAGCACCGGGTCGGCGGGCGGCTCGCTCGGGCCTTCCGCGAACAGCTCGGCGAGCGGGTCGTCGGAGGCGTCCTCGGCGGGGCCGGGGCCGATGAGCTCCAGGAGCTGGACGGCCAGCGACCGGATGATGGAGATCTCGACGTCGTCGAGGGCGACGGCCGCGCCGCCGCCGGGAAGCGGTTCGAAGGTTCCGGGCATGAACGCCTTTTCGCTGCTGGGCGGGGAGCTGGCTACTTGCGGTCCTGCTGGAGGGTGGCCCACAGGCCGTAGCCGTGCATGGCCTGCACGTCGCGTTCCATCTCCTCGCGGCTGCCGCTGGAGACGACCGCCCGGCCCTTGTGGTGGACGTCGAGCATGAGCTTGGTGGCCTTGTCCTTGGAGTAGCCGAAGTACGTCTGGAAGACGTACGTCACATAGCTCATGAGGTTGACCGGGTCGTTGTGGACGATGGTGACCCAGGGGAGGTCGGGCTCCGGTACGGCGAAGACCTCCTCCGCCGACTCGGTCCGTTCGATCTCCAGGGGCGCGGGTGACGTCACAGTGCCCATGCTGCCACCCGAGGGGGGTAGTCGCACAAACGGGCCTGGAAGCCGGGGGCCTTGATGCAAATCGTCAAACTGACGAAATGGGGGTACGATCCCGCTCATGAACACAGCGGACCTTGGGCTGCCGGTGGATGTTCCCTCGACGGCGCTCTTCACGGACCAGTACGAGCTGACGATGCTGCGGGCCGCCCTGGAGGCGGGCACGGCCGAGCGGCGGAGCGTGTTCGAGGTCTTCACCCGGCGGCTGCCGAACGGGCGCCGCTACGGCGTCGTGGCGGGCACCGGGCGGGTGCTGGACGCGGTGGAGAACTTCCGCTTCGACGCGGGCGTCCTGGACTTCCTGCGCGAGCGCGAGATCGTCGGCGAGGAGACCCTCGACTGGCTCGCCGGCTACCGCTTCAGCGGGGACATCTGGGGCTACCCCGAGGGCGAGGTGTATTTCCCGGGCTCGCCGATCATGCGGGTCGAGGGCACCTTCGCCGAGTGCGTTCTGCTGGAGACCGTGATCCTGTCGATCCTCAACCACGACTCGGCGATCGCCGCGGCCGCCTCGCGCATGTCGTCGGCCGCCGGGGACCGGCCGCTGATCGAGATGGGCGCCCGGCGCACGCACGAGCTGGCGGCGGTGGCGGCGTCCCGGGCCGCGTACGTGGGCGGCTTCGCGACCACCTCGGACCTGGCCGCCGGGTTCCGCTACGGCATCCCCACCGTCGGCACCTCCGCGCACGCCTTCACCCTGCTGCACGACAGCGAGCGGGACGCCTTCCAGGCCCAGGTGAACACGCTGGGGCGGGGCACGACGCTGCTGGTGGACACCTACGACGTCGCGGAGGCAGTCCGTACCGCCGTCGAGGTCGCCGGGACCGGGCTCGGGGCGGTGCGGATCGACTCCGGCGACCTGCTGCTGGTGGCGCACCGGGTGCGCCAGCAGCTGGACGAGCTGGGCGCGACCGACACGAAGATCATCGTGACCTCGGACCTGGACGAGTACGCGATCGCCTCGCTGGCGGCGGCGCCCGTGGACGCGTACGGCGTCGGTACGCAGCTGGTGACCGGGTCCGGGCACCCGACGTCCTCGATGGTCTACAAGCTGGTCGCGCGGGCCGAGTCCGCCGACCCGAAGGCGCCGCTGGTGCCGGTGGCGAAGAAGTCCAGCGGGGGCAAGACGTCCGTGGGCGGGCGCAAGTGGGCCGCGCGGCGGCTGGACGCGTACGGGGTGGCCGAGGCGGAAGTGATCGGCACCGGCCCGGTGCCCGGCGACCTGGCCGACCGGCAGCTGCTGGTCGAGCTGGTCAAGGGCGGCGAGGTCGTCGCCCGTGAGCCGCTGGACGCGGCGCGGGACCGGCACGCGGCGGCGCGCGCGGGGCTCCCGGTGTCGGCCACGCAGCTCTCGCGCGGAGAGCCCGTCATTCCGACGGAGTACGCGCAGGGGGCCTCGGGTAGCTAGGGGATGGTGCCGCGATGCGCCGATCCTTGCCCCCTCCCGTCTCCTCCTCCATGTCAATAGGCTCGGAAGTTCACCGGCCGGGCTTGCCGACCTCATAGCCGAAGGACACCGACCATGCGCCGCGCCTTGATCGTCGTCGACGTGCAGAACGACTTCTGCGAGGGGGGCAGCCTCGCGGTGGCCGGCGGTGCCGATGTGGCTGCCGCCATCACCGAGCTGATCGGCCAGGCGGCCGGATCCGGCTACCAGCACGTCGTGGCCACCCGCGACCACCACATCGCCCCCGGCGGCCACTTCTCCACCAACCCCGACTACGTCCGCTCCTGGCCCGCGCACTGTGTCGCCGGCACGGAGGGTGTCGGCTTCCACCCGAACTTCGCCCCCGCCGTCGCGTCCGGCTCCGTCGACGCCGTCTTCGACAAGGGCGCGTACGCGGCGGCGTACAGCGGCTTCGAGGGCGCGGACGAGAACGGCACGAAACTGGCCGACTGGCTCCGCTCCCGCGAGGTCACCGAGGTCGACGTGGTCGGCGTCGCCACGGACCACTGCGTCCGGGCCACGGCCCTGGACGCCGCGAAGGAGGGCTTCCGCACCCACGTCCTCCTCGACCTCACGGCCGGGGTGGCCCCGGAGACCACCGAGCGCGCCCTGGAGGAGCTGCGCGAGGCGGGCGTGGAGCTGTCGGGCAAGCCGGTCGTCCAGTGACCCGGTAGCCCCGTAGCCCCCGAGGGTCAGGTCTGGGCCGTCGGGTGGCGCAGGAGGGCTCTGATCGGGCGCCACAGTTCCAGGACGAGGTCCGGGCCGCCTACGACACCGTTGTCAGGGGCCGTGCGCCATATCAGGCCGTCGGGGTGGTGGAGGACCGCCGTGATCTCGTCGGGGGTCGGTGGGGCGGCGTTGCCGCGCAGGTAGACCGAGCGCAGGCCGAGGTTGCGGAGCCTGGTCAGGGCTCGGGCGCGGTTCACGGAGTGGACGAGGACGCGGACGGCGCCGGGGCCGTCGGCGGCGGGGCTGGGCAGGTTCAGTGCCACCACCACCGTGCCGTTCGGCAGCTTGCAGAAGCCTCCTGCGGCCATGCGCTCATCCCCCCGTGTCGGTCGGTGTCAATAAGAGAGCCACAGGACGCACCTAAACACGAATCGGCGGCGACCCGCCAGTGGGTCACCGCCGATCATGCTCTGACCTGGTAAAACGCCGTCTACTTCACCGCCGGGCCGACCTCGAGCGAGATCGTGGAGCCGTCCTTGGCCTCCTTGACGATCTTGATCTTGGTGTTGGTGTCAGTGATCTTGACGCCGGCGCGGGGGTTGGATTCGTCGTAGTACGTGCTCGTGCGGTCGTTGAAGACCGGGACCCCCTTGGAGGACGGGATCTTCGTCGCGACGTCCGCGTTGTGCAGCGTGATGCCGTCCGTGCGGTACCGGCTGAACGGCGAGTCGTAGGACTGGATGCGGTTGCGCATGAGCGTGCCGTCCGACCACTTCATCGCCGTCGGGTGGGAGTCGACGGGAAGGAGCAGCCCCGTGCCCGGGTGCTGGCTGGTGTTGTTGTCCTTCTGGGAGGTGTCCCACTTCCAGATCAACAGGCCGTTCTGGTAGGGGTAGTGCTCCACCCAGTCCGGACGCGTGGTCAGGAAGCCGTAGTTGTACGGACCGACCTTGAGGGTCTTGTCGTACGACACGTACTGGCGGTTCTCGGCGATGTAGTACTGGGCGTAGTCGTCCGTGATCGCCGCGCCGATGCGGGAGAAGCCCTTCGCCGTCCAGGCCGCGTCCGCGCTCTCCGCGTTGTCGGAGAAGAGGCCGGTGCCGTCGGCGGTGACGGTGATCTGGTCGGCCGTGAAGCCCTTCAGCGCCAGACCGCCGTCGGTCTGGTAGCGGAAGCGCAGGTCGATCTTCTTGCCGGCGTAGGCGTCGAGGGAGTACGCCAGCTTCTTGTAGGCGTCGGCCGAGCCGGTCAGGGCCGGCTTGCCGCTGCCGTCGCGCGGGATCGGCTGCCCGTCCACCGTGCCGTCGAGGGCGGTCCAGTTGGCGCCGCCGTCGGTCGAGACCTCGGCGTAGAGGTAGTCGTAGCCGGCCTCGATGTCGTACCAGCCGTCGAGGGTGAGGGCGGCCGACGCCTTGCCGGTGAGGTCGACGGAGCGGGTCAGCGTGTTGGCGAGGTCGTTGCCGCTGCCGCTCCACCACTGGTTCGCGCCCTGCGCGGGCGCCACGATCTCGGTGGTGACCCGCTTCTCGGGCAGCTCGACCACGAGGGCCTGCTTGTTCTTCGTGTTGTACTCGGCGACGCCCAGCTTGTGCTTCGACTTCGTCGCGGCCTTGGCGGTGTCGAAGTCGAGCCAGCCGAGCTGCAGCTTGTCCCAGGCGGTCATGTCGCCGGGCAGGTCGCCGATGGTGTCCTTGCCGGTGCCCAGCCAGGAGCCGGAGGACATCAGGGTCCAGAAGCCGGTGGAGTTCTCGCCGCCGTTGGTGTCGTAGTGGTCCGGCAGGCCGAGGTCGTGGCCGTACTCGTGGGCGAAGACGCCGAGTCCGCCGTTCTCCGGCTGGATGGTGTAGTCGCCGACCCAGATGCCGGTGTCGCCGATCTGGGTGCCGCCGAGCTTGTTGTCGTCGGGGCCGGTGGCACCGGAGTCCGTGCCGAACGCGTACCAGCGGTGGGCCCAGATCGCGTCCTCGCCCTGGGCGCCGCCGCCCGCGGACTCGTCCTCGCCGGCGTGCACGACCTGGAAGTGGTCGATGTAGCCGTCGCGCTCGTTGAAGTCGCCGTCACCGTCGTGGTCGTAGCGGTCCCACTGGTCGTACTCGGCGAGCTTGGCCTTGATCTCGGCGTCGGTCTTCCCAGCCGCCTTCTGCTGGGAGACCCAGGCGCTCACGCCGTCGGCGACCGCGTACCAGGCGCAGTTGTCGGGCTCGCACTTGTTGGAGCCGTAGCGGGCCTCGTTGTAGGGGACCTTGACCCAGTCCGAGACCTCGCCCTCGATCGAGTAGCGGCCCGAGGACTGCTTCTCGTAGTACTTCTTCATCGACTCGACACCCTTGCCGGTGCCGAAGTACAGGTCCTGGAAGTGCCGCTGGTTGTAGTCAGCCTGCCAGGCCGTCGAGTTGTCCTTGGTACGGTCCGGCTTGGCGATCTGGTTGTGCAGCGGGCCCGGGGTACCGCCGTAGCGGCTGTCGACCTTGTCGCCGAACTCGACCAGGATCGTGAAGATCTTGTCGGTCTTCTCGCGGCCGAGCTCGACGTACTTGCTCTTGCCCTTCTTGCTCTTCAGCTGCACGACCTTCGAGCCGTCACGGTTCTTGACCGTGGCATCGCCCGATATGACCTGCTTCAGGGCTTCCTCGCGCTGGGCCTCCTGAGTCTTGCTCAGCGGGCCGTCGAGGTCATGCTCGGCGTGGTCGTGTTCCGCCGGGTCGTGCCGGTCCACGGTGGTGGGCCTGGGAGCGGAGGCGTCCTCGGCCTGGGCCACACCGTAGGTAGAGGCGGTGGCCGCCGCGAGTGCCACGGTGATGGCGGCCGCTCTGAACGTCCAGGGTCTACTGGTCACTTGAGTTCCTCCCCCGCGTTCGAGCGCGCGGAAGGAAGGGGGCCTGGTCGTGGAAGGTCCGCGCGCGCGTGATCAACGCGTGTAGTCAAGTGACGACATTTGACTAGAGCTTGAGAAGAAAAGACAGATCTTGACTTGGACAGGTCAAGTGCACTATGCGGAGCCGAAGTTCGTTTTACGGACAACCGACCCGTCCCGGTGGGCCCTTGCCCACACCCGCGGCCGTCCCCGGGCAGGCGCGTGCATATGTCCACCAGGTGGACGCCATGACTCCGTGCGCCCCCTGTGCTCCGGTCCTGTTGATTAGGTCACGCTTACCACGCGTTCCACTCGGGCAGCCTGCCGGTTAGAGTCGCTTGGCGGAACGCCCGGAAGCTGGCGGAATGCCAGGAAGACGCCCCTGTGGACCCCCACTTTCGAGGACATGATGGCCATGCCCCGTCCGACTGCCGCACAGCTCGCCTACGGTTCCTGCACCGTGTTCTTCTCGACCCTCGCCATGCTGCTGCTGTCACAGACGAGTTCGAGTGCGGGGATCGCGATCATCGCCGTCGCGGCGCTCGCCCTCGGTCTGCTGGTCGCCATGACGGTGCCGCTGTCCCGGAAACGCCCTGCGGCGGTCGAACAGCCCGCCCCCGAGGAACCCGTACGGGCCTCGGTCACCACGCCGGCCCCGGAGCCGGTGCGTGAGCGGGCGGTCTCCTGACCGCCGCCTGATCCGTCTGTGCCTCAGTCGGTGCTGACCACCACCGTCTTGGCCGCCTTGTCGTGCAGGCCCTGCTTGTAGGGCCGGTCGAAGAAGCTCCAACCTCCCGAGATCGCGGTCCAGACGCAGGCGCAGCAGAAGGCGAAGGGGATCCACAGCACCGCCGCGCGCATCAGCGCGTTCTGCGCGGAGGGCGTGGCGCCGTTGTCGAGGTTGGCGACCCGCATGTGCAGCAGCTTCTTGCCCAGGGTCTGGCCGGTGCGCGCGGTCAGGAGGGTGTCGTAGGCGATGTAGAGGACGGCGGCGACGGCCGACTGCCAGAAGGACTTGCCGACCTCGATGCGGTCACTGTCCACGTCGTACTCGTTGACGTCGAAGCCCCAGGTGAGCAGCCAGACGACGGCGCCTACCAGGATCATGTCGAGGATGCGGGCGAGCGTGCGTCTGACGCTGTCGGCGAGCGGAGGCATACCGGCGAGGGGGTCGGTGGGGTAGGAGCCGCCGCCGTAGGGGGAACCTCCGTAAGGGCCGCCACCGGGAGGTCCGTCGTAGGGGCCGCCACCGGGAGGCCCGTCGTAGGGGCCGCCACGGGGAGGGCCGCCTTGGCCGCCGCCGGGGGCACCGCCCGGACCGCCGCTCTGGCCGCCGCCCGGGTACGGCGGGGGCTCGTCGCCGCGGGGCGGGCCCGCGCCCTCGCCGGGCTGCTCGCCCGGGGGCCGCTTCCTGAACGGATCGTCTTCCGGGGGCTGCTGACCGGAGCCGGGGGGCGGTTCACTGCTCATGGCCCGAGTCGACCGCGAACTCCACGGCTCCGCATCCGGCGGGCGGCCGTCCGAGGTAGGGATTCACCTGGTGCCGTCGCGGTACGGCGCTGCCCGGCGGCCGGCGTACGGGTGCTGCTCAGCCCGCCACGAACGTGTGCGCCGCCTTGTCGTGCCAGCACTGGCGCCACGGCTTGTCGAAGAGGCACCAGGCGATGCCGACGATCCCGACGACGAGGAGTCCGGGCACGCTGTAGACCAGCCAGCGGCGCAGGGCCGCGCCGAACTCGGGGGCGTCGTGGCCCTCGATGTCCCGCACTTCGAGCCCCATCAGCTTCTTGCCGAGGGTGCGGCCCCACTTGGCCGTCGGCAGCACCTCGGAGACGACGCCGACGAGCAGCAGGACGGCCAGGACGATACCGAGGTACGCCGATGTGGTGCCGTCGAGCAGCCAGACCGTGACGGTCTCGCCGGAGAGCTTGGCCTCCTCGATCTTCTCGTTGACGTGGTCGACCGCCTTGATGCCGAGCGGTACGGCGGCCCCGGCGGTGAGGCCGGCGAGGACGAGGGTGTCCAGCAGCCGGGCGGCCAGCCGCTTGCCGAGCCCCGCGGGGCGGGCCGACGCCTGGCGTCGGGCAGCCGCCTGGAAGATGTCCTCGGTCGGCGGCTTCCAGGGTGCGACGGGCTGCTCGTCACCGCCGCCCGCTCCGGCGAGCCGGTGCACCTGCTGCGCCCAGGAGGACTGGCCGCCGCCAGGGCCGGCGCTGAGGGGGGTGGCGGAGGCTGCGGGGCCGCCGGGCTGGGGCACGCCTGACTGCGGGAGGACGGTGGGCGCCGCCTGGGGCCCGGACGGTGCCGTCGGGGCGGCTGCGGAGGCCTGGACGCCGGGGTCGGCCTGCGCGGCGGCCCGGGCGGCGGCGGCCTTCCCGGCGCCGAAGCCGGGGCGGTTCGAGGCCTCGGCGGAGGCGGCCGCGCCACCCGGCGCGCCGAAGGCGGGTCCCGCCGGGCTGCCGGCCGGGGCGGCCTGGGCCCCGAACCCGGACCCCGCCGTACCCGCCGGGCCGAAGCCCGAGGCACCGGAGCCCGCCGCCGCGCCCTGCGCGCCGAAACCGGGCCCTGCCGAGCTGCCACCGGAGCCGCCCGACCCGGCCGGCGCACCGAACCCGGGCGCGGCCGTGCCCGGACGCGGCGACACCGCGCGGAACGTCATCGTGCCCTCGTCGGGGGCATCGGCGGGGGCCCCTCCCCCGCCCTTCCCGGTCGGGCGGCGGAAGACGAACGTGCTGCCGGCCTCCGCAGCGCTCGCCTCCTGGTCGGCGGGCGACGGGGATTCGCCCTGGTGGGCGGACTCGCCGACCGGCTGCCGGTCGGCCTGTGGCACCCGCGGGTCGGCGCCCTGCTGAGCGGCTCCCTGCTGGGCTGCGCCCTGCGCGCCCTGCGGTGCGCCCCACGAGACGCGGCGGTCCTGGTCGCCGCCGAAGCCCGACTGACGGGAGCGGTCGGCGCCCCAGGCGGTCGCGGGCTCGGGGCGGCTGCCGTGCTGGGCGTCGGCGGGGGACGGCTCGTCGTTCGGATCCTCGTCGAAGAAGTGCGGGCCGGTCTCCTCGACCGAGCCCGAGCCGGAGCCCGAGCCGGGGGAGGCGGCGCCGGGCGGCGGCGCGAGCGTCTCGCCGTCCTTGGGCGCGGGACGGCTGGTGCCCGGTACCCAGGACGCACCGTTCCAGTACCGGACATATCCAGGAATGGACGGGTCCGGGTAATAACCTTCGCGGGGCCTGTCGTCACCGGGGGCCGGGGTTGGGGCGCTCATCTCCGTCGTCCCGTATCTGCTCGAGGGCCAAATGGGGGCCTCCACATCTATCAGACGTGCGCAACCCCCACCGTCGCTCCCACCGGACCCACCCCTTTCGAGCACGGATGTGCTACGCATCGCACGGCCCGACGCCTCCCTGTGCGAAAAAACTTCCGGCAACACGCGTAATGCCGCCGCCCCCGCGCGCTCTCTCCTGTCGACCGGCCCTCGCGGGCAGCCGTGCAGAGAAGGGAAGACCGCCATGCGCACCGTGGTGGAACGCGAACTGGAGCTGAAACTCGTCCTGTCGCCGCAGCGCCGGATCCCGGTGCAGGCCCGGCTCGGGTACGTCACCGACGATCCGTACGCCGTGCACGTCACCTTCCACGTCGACTCCGCGCGCCCCGTGCACTGGACGTTCGCCCGGGACCTGCTGGTGGAGGGCGTGTTCCGGCCGTGCGGGCGGGGGGACGTGCGGGTGTGGCCGACGAAGGCCGAGGGGCGCGGCGTGGTGCTGGTGTCGCTGAGTTCACCCGACGGGGACGCCCTGCTGGAAGCCCCGGCGGCGCAGGTGTCGGCCTGGCTGGAGCGCACGCTGCGGGTGGTCCCGCCGGGGACGGAGGGGGAGCGGCTCGGTCTCGACGACGAGCTGGCCCAACTGCTCGCCCAGTGAGGCCGGTAAGGCCCGTGAGGTCCGTAAGGCCGGTAAGGACACGGGATTCAGAACAGCTTGCCCGGGTTCAGGATGCCCAGCGGGTCGAAGGCCTGCTTGACGGCCCGCTGCATCTCCATCCCCACGGGGCCGATCTCGCGCGCCAGCCACTCCTTCTTCAGCACGCCGACGCCGTGCTCGCCGGTGATGGTGCCGCCGAGTTCCAGGCCGAGGGCCATGATCTCGTCGAAGGACTCGCGGGCGCGCCGGGACTCGTCGGGATCCGCCTGGTCGAAGCACACCGTCGGGTGGGTGTTGCCGTCCCCCGCATGGGCGACGACCCCGATGGTGAGCTGGTACTTCTCGGCGATCCGGTCGACCCCTTCGAGCATCGCGGCGAGCCGGGAGCGGGGCACGCACACGTCGTCGATCATCGTCACGCCCTTGACCGCCTCCAGCGCGGTGAGCGACAACCGCCGCGCCTGGAGGAGCAGTTCGGACTCCGCCGCGTCGTCGGCCGGTACGACCTGGGTGGCGCCGGCGGCCTCGCACAGCGCGCCGACGGCAGCGAGGTCGGCGGCCGGGGCGGTGGTGTCGAAGGCGGCGAGCAGCAGAGCCTCGGTGCTCTCCGGGAGACCCATCTGCGCCAGGTCGTTGACGGCCTTGACCGTCGTACGGTCCATGAGTTCGAGGAGTGACGGGACGTGGCCGCCCTCCATGATGCGGCACACGGCGTCGCAGGCGGCGGCCCCGGAGGCGAACTCGGCGGCCAGCACGAGCTGCTCGGGCGGCTTGGGACGCAGGCCGAGCACGGCCCGTACGACGATGCCGAGCGAGCCCTCGGAACCGACGAACAGACGGGTCAGGTCGTACCCGGCGACGCCCTTGGCGGTGCGGCGGCCGGTGGACATGAGCCGCCCGTCGGCCAGTACGACGTCCAGTCCGAGGACGTACTCGGCGGTGACCCCGTACTTCACGCAGCACAGGCCGCCCGAGGCCGTGCCGATGTTGCCGCCGATGGTGCACATCTCCCAGCTGGAGGGGTCCGGCGGGTAGTACAGGCCGTGTTCGCCGACGGCCCGGGAGAGGGCGGCGTTGATCACGCCGGGTTCGACGACGGCGACGCGGTCGACCGGGTTGATCTCCAGGATCCGGTCCATCCTGGTCAGGGAGAGCACGATGCAGCCGTCGGAGGCGTTCGCGGCGCCGGACAGTCCGGTGCGGGCGCCCTGCGGGACGACCGGGACGCGCAGGGCGGTGGCGGCGCGCATCACGTGCTGGACCTGCTCGACCGTGCGGGGCAGGACGACCACGGCCGGGGCACCGGCCGGGCAGAAGCTCGCCATGTCGTGGGCGTAGGAGGCCGTGACGTCCGGATCGGTGAGGACGGCCTCGGCGGGCAGACCGCTGACCAGGAGGTCGATCAGGTTGCCGGTCGTTTCGTCGCTGTGCGCTTCGATACGGCTCATGATCACAGGTTCGCACCCGGGGCCATAGGTGTGAACCCCGTCGGCGGCACCCTTCACCTGCCCGGGTGTGGTGTCGTACTGACGCACAGTGAGCGCCATGGACAACCAGCAGGAGGGTCCCCAGCGGCGGCAGAGCAGCCCGAAGGGCCGCTTGCGCACCCGGCGGGTGGTGCTCGCCTGCGTCGCGGGGTGTGCCGTGCTCGGCGGGGTGCTGGTGCTGCTGCCGTGGGAGCGGCCCGCCGAGCCCGCTCCGCCGTCGCCGGGGGCGCTGGCCATGGCGGCGGTCACCGCCGGGGTGCCGGCCGCACTGCCCGACCTGGCGGAGCTGATCGACGAGCGGGAGAAGCGGCTGCGGACCCATCCGCGGGACGCGCGGTCCTGGGCGGTGCTCGGGGCGGCCTACGTGGAGCGGGCGCGGCGGCTGGCGGACCCGGCGTACTACCCGCGTGCCGAGAAGGCGTTGCGTACGTCGCTGAAGGTGCGGCCGGAGCGGAACACCTGGGCCCTGGCCGTGCTGGCCGCGCTGGCCAACGCGCGCCGGCACTTCCCCGCCGCGCGCCGCTGGGGCGAGGCGGCGCTGAAGCTGGAGCCCCGGCGGTGGGTGACGTATCCGCTGCTCATCGACGCCTACACCGGGCTCGGCGAGCACGCGGCGGCCAAGCGGACGCTGGACCGGCTGACGGAGCTGCGCTCCGGTCCCGCCGTGCTGGCGCGGGCCGCGGCCGTCTACCGGGACCGGTGCTGGCGGGAGGACGCGGCGGCCTCGCTGGCGGACGCGGCGGCGGGCGCGCGGGCACCGGCCGAGCGGGCGGCCTACCTGGAGCGGGCCGGGCAGCTGGCCTGGGAACGCGGAGACCTTCAGGACGCGCTGCGGCACTTCCAGGAGGCGGTGCGCCTCGACCCGGACCAGTGGGCGGCGCAGGCCGGGCAGGGCAGAGTGCTGGCGGCCCTGGGCCGGACGACGGAGGCGCTGACCGCGTACCGGGTGGCTCTCACCAAGCAGCCCTGCCCCCGGTACGCCCTGGAGCTGGGCGAGTTGTACGAGTCGCTGGGGATGCCGGAGGCCGCCCGGGTGCAGTACGACCTGCTGCGCGAGCGGGTGCGGGACGCCGCCGCGGGCGGAGCCGACGAGGAGCTGGTGCTGGGTCAGTTCGAGGCGGACCACGGCGATCCGCAGGAGGCGGTGCGGCGGCTGCGGGCGCAGTGGCACCGCCAGCCGGGGACCGAGGTCGCCGACGCTCTGGGCTGGGCCCTGCACCGGGCCGGGGAGTCGGAGAAGGCCTTGCGCTTCGCGGTTCGGGCTACGGAGGGCGAGCAGGGGGGTGGGGTGCGCAGCGCGGCGTACGCGTACCACCGCGGCATGATCGAACGGGACCTGCAGCGGTACGGCGCGGCCCGGCGGCACCTCGCGGAGGCGCTCCGCATCAACCCGCGCTTCTCGCCCCTACACGCCCGCGCGGCGAAGGCGGCGGCGAAGGCGCTGGGCGAACCGCCGAACGAGAAGCTGCCAAAGATGGACGAGGGGCTGCCGGAGCCGGGCCAGGAGTGAGGCGTGCGGGTGCCCCGCGACACCCGCACGAGTTTACCGGGGCGATCGGATCACAGGTTGCCGCGGCGGGCCTGCTCGCGCTCGATCGCCTCGAACAGGGCCTTGAAGTTGCCCTTGCCGAAGCCCATCGAGCCGTGACGCTCGATGATCTCGAAGAAGACGGTCGGGCGGTCCTGGACCGGCTTGGTGAAGATCTGCAGCAGGTAGCCGTCCTCGTCGCGGTCGGCGAGGATCTTCAGCTCGCGCAGGGTGTCGATCGGGACGCGGGTCTCGCCGACCCACTCCCCCAGCGTGTCGTAGTAGGAGTCGGGCGTGTTCAGGAACTCGACGCCGGCCGCGCGCATGGTGCGGACCGTCCGGACGATGTCGTTGGTGTTGAGCGCGATGTGCTGGACGCCCGCGCCGCCGTAGAACTCCAGGTACTCGTCGATCTGGGACTTCTTCTTGGCGATGGCCGGCTCGTTGATCGGGAACTTGACCTTGAGCGTGCCGTCGGCGACGACCTTCGACATCAGCGCGCTGTACTCGGTGGCGATGTCGTCGCCCACGAACTCCTTCATGTTCGTGAAGCCCATCACCTTGTTGTAGAAGCCGACCCATTCGTTCATCCGGCCGAGCTCGACGTTGCCGACGCAGTGGTCGATGGCCTGGAAGGTGCGGTGGGCGGGCGGCTCGACCATCGGCTCGGCCGCGACGTAGCCCGGCAGGTAGGGGCCGTCGTAGCCGGAGCGCTCGACGAGGGTGTGGCGGGTCTCGCCGTACGTGGCGATCGCGGCCAGGACGACCGTGCCGTGCTCGTCCTTGCGCTCGTACGGCTCGGCGACCGGGCGGGCGCCGTGCTCGACGGCGTAGGCGAAGGCGGCGCGTGCGTCGGGCACCTCGATGGCCAGGTCGACGACGCCGTCGCCGTGCTCGGCCACGTGCCGGGCGAGGAAGTGGCCCCAGTCGGTGGACGGCTTGACGACCGAGGTGAGGACGAAGCGGGCGGAGCCGTTCTCCAGCACGTAAGCAGCGGTCTCGCGGCTGCCGTTCTCCGGTCCGGAGTAGGCGACCAGCTTCATGCCGAAGGCGGTGGAGTAGTAGTGCGCCGCCTGCTTGGCGTTGCCCACGGCGAAGACGACCGCGTCCATTCCCTTGACCGGGAAGGGGTCGGCCTGCCGGGCGGTGTCGGGAGTGTGGTGTGTGGTCTGCGTCATAGCCGCAGGGTCTCCCCGCTCGGCAACGTGCGCAATAGTTTGCGTTTCCACTGGGCAATCTGTTCAGCAACACGGCCGTATCGACGGCGCTTCTGTACAGGATGACCATGCCGGGAGGCTGCTGTGGCGATCGATCATCTGGACGGCCGGATCATCCTGCTGCTGGCGCGGGAGCCGCGGATCGGGGTGCTGGAGATGTCCCGGCGGCTCGGCGTGGCCCGGGGCACCGTGCAGGCGCGGCTCGACCGGCTTCAGTCGAACGGAGTCATCCGCGGCTTCGGCCCTCAGGTGGACCCGGCGGCGCTCGGCTACCCGGTCACGGCGTTCGCGACGCTCCAGATCCGGCAGGGCCAAGGCGCCGACGTACGCGCCCACTTGGCGACCGTGCCCGAGGTGCTGGAGCTGCACACCACCACCGGCAGCGGGGACATGCTGTGCCGGCTGGTGGCCCGCTCGAACGCCGATCTCCAGCGTGTGATCGACCGGGTCGTCGGTTTTGATGGCATCGTCCGGGCCTCCACGGCGATCGTCATGGAGAACCCCGTTCCGCTGCGGATCATCCCGCTGGTGGAGCAGGCCGCGGAGGAGACGTCAACTACCCGGGGCTAAGGTCCCGGGCTTGCACAACGGGCATCACTGGCTGTGATGCTGCGTTTGCGTCCAGCCTCACCCCGGTATGTCCGGGGTGGGGCGGGGGCCGTTGACTGGGCCCCGCGTCGCCACGACTCCCACGCGCGGGCGCGGATGTTACGGGAGCCGTTCCGGTCTGCGTGATCAACGAATCCGCAGTTCCGGCATGCGAAGAAGGCCTGGGAGACCCGGTTCGCCTTGTCGATGTGCCCGCATTCGGCGCAGGTGCGCGAGGTGTACGCCGGGTCGACGTGCACTACTGGCACCCCGGCCTTGCGGGCCTTGTACGCGATGAACTCTCCGAGCTGGTGAAACGCCCAGGAGGAGTGGGTGGCCCGTTGGGGCTTGCGAAGCCGTACCCGCTCACGGATGCCCGTCAACCCTTCCAGGGCGATTCCGCGACCGGTGCGTTCTGCCTCGGCCACCACATGTTTCGCGATCTTGTGGTTGATGTCCTTCGCCCGCCGCGCCTCCTTGCGCCTGCGTTTCTTCAGGCGCCGTTTCGTGGACGGGGTGTTCTTCTTCTGCAGTTCGGTGCGCAGGCCGCGCTCACGGACCCGGACGCGGTTGAGCTCGCGCCCGGCCATGATCTCGCCGTCGGATGTGGTGGCGATGTTCACGATGCCCAGGTCGATGCCGAGGAAGTCCGCCGGAGCCGTGTTCAGCTCCGCCTCGGGGACCTCGCAGGTGGCGCTGAGGAACCACATGCCGTCGCGTTCCAGCAGGTCGGACTCGCCCTTGCGGTACAGGGCGAGCGTGGCGAGCTGCTCCACCGAGGCGGTGAAGGCCACGTTCTTGACCCGCCCCGACGTGGTCCAGACCGACACCGTGCGCTCGGCGATCTGCCACGAGAGCATCCGGTCGTCGTAGGGCTGGGCGCCCTGGGGGCGGAAGGCGAGAGGCTTCTCGGTGGCCTTGCGGTAGCGCTTCGAGCCGGGCTTGCCGAGGTTGCCGGCCTTCAGGTTCGCCTTCAGCGTGGTGTAGGCGTCACAGGTCTTCTTGATCACGTGCTGGGCGGCCTGCGCGCCCAGGGTCCACCTCGACTTCACCTCGTCGTAGGTGTGCTTGCGCAGGGGGAAGTTCTTGAACTCCCCGCGCTCGAAAGCGATCTCACTCACCCAGGTGGCGGCCTCGTTACAGGCGCGCAGGGTCGCCTCAAGCGCCGCCGCCTGTCCGGGCATCGGCTCCAGTTTGACCTGCACCACCAGCTTCACGATCACTGATCGTAGGCACCCGTACGAGATGCCACCACGCGTTCGGCCGCGTTCATCACATCGAGTGGCTCAACCGACCACGCGCTCACATCACCCGACCGCTCCCCGGCCGAGCCGACACAGTGATGCTGCGGCGCTCCGCGCCGCAGCCACGGGTATGTGATTTCTCCCGGGCGTAAACGCCCGGGGTGCCTGGCAAGAATTCGCTGAAGTCTAGGGGTGAGCGCGTGTGAACTTCTGGGAGTATCTGGCCGGCCGGCACCAGCAGCTGCTCACGGACGCCTACCAGCACGCGAGCGCCGTCTTCCAGTGCATGGTCGTCGCGACCGTGCTCGGGGTCCTGATCGGCGTCGTCACGTACCGCAGCGAGTGGGCCGGGAACCTCGCGACCACGGCCACCGCCACGGTCCTGACCGTTCCGGCGCTCGCCCTGATCGGTCTGCTCATCCCGGTCGTGGGGCTGGGCGTGGCGCCGACGGTGATCGCGCTGACGCTGTACGGGCTGCTGCCGGTCGTGCGCAACGCGATCGTCGGGCTGCGCGGGGTCGACCCGTCGCTGGTGGACGCGGCCACCGGCATCGGGATGTCCCGGCCGGCCCGGCTGCTGCGGATCGAGCTGCCGCTGGCCTGGCCGCCGATCCTGACCGGCATCCGGGTCGCGACGCAGATGCTGATGGGCATCGCGGCCATCGCGGCGTACGCCTCGGGCCCCGGCCTCGGCAACGTCATCTTCCGCGGCCTCGCCTCGCTGGGCAGCGCCAACGCGCTCAACCAGGTCCTCGCGGGCACGCTCGGCATCATCGTGCTGGCGCTGCTGTTCGACGCCGCGTACGTCCTGATCGGGCGGCTGACCATTCCCAGGGGGATCCGTGCCTGAGACCGACGGCCACGGGGTCTCGATCGAGCTGGAGAACCTGACCAAGCGCTACCCCGGCGGCGCCCAGCCGGCCGTGGACAACGTGAGCATGGAGATCAAGGCGGGCGAGGTCGTCGTCTTCGTCGGCCCCTCGGGCTGCGGCAAGTCGACCACGCTCAAGATGATCAACAGGCTGATCGAGCCGACCGGCGGCCGTATCCGCATGGGCGGTGAGGACGTCACCGACATGGATCCGGTCAGGCTGCGCCGCAAGGTCGGCTACGCGATCCAGTCCGCCGGGCTCTTCCCGCACCTGACGGTCGCGCAGAACATCGCCCTCGTACCGAGGATGATCGGCTGGCCGAAGGCGCGGATCAGGGCGCGGACCGAGGAACTGCTCGACCTCGTCGGCCTCGACCCCGGCGAGTTCCACGGCCGCTATCCGCGCCAGCTCTCCGGCGGCCAGCAGCAGCGTGTGGGCGTGGCACGGGCTCTGGCCGCCGATCCCCCGGTGCTGCTGATGGACGAGCCGTTCGGGGCGGTGGACCCGATCACCCGCGACCATCTCCAGGACGAGCTGATCCGGCTCCAGCACGAGCTGCGCAAGACGATCGTCTTCGTCACGCACGACTTCGACGAGGCGATCAAGATCGGCGACCGGATCGCCGTCCTGCGCGAACGGTCCCGCATCGCGCAGTTCGACACCCCGGAGGCCATCCTCACCAACCCGGCGGACGACTTCGTGTCCGGGTTCGTCGGCGCCGGGGCGGCGCTGAAGCGGCTGAACCTGACCCGCGTACGGGATGTGGAGATCACCGACTATCCGACGGTGACGATCGACGACTCGTGGCAGCAGATCTTCAACCGGCTGCGGGCCGGCGGCACCAGCGAGGTCCTGCTGCTCGACCGGCGCGGCCGCCCCTACAAGTGGCTCAGGCGCGGCGACCTGATGCGGGCTCGGGGCTCGCTGGCCCGCGCCGGGACACCGGTGCGCGACACGGTGACCCGGGACGCGACGCTGCGGGACGCCCTGGAGGCGGTGCTCACCGACAACACCGGGCGGGTGGCGGTGACGGGGCGGCGCGGTGAGTACACCGGCGTCGTCGACATGGAGACGCTCCTCAACTCCGTGCACGGCATGCTGGAGGCCGACCGGCTCGACGCACTGGAGCACCAGCACGAGCTGGAGGAACCGCGGGCGGCGCAGACGCACGCGGAGCAGGAGGGCGGCGGGAGCGTCACGGGCGTGGGCGGCCTCGGAGGGACGCGGTGACCGCTCCCGGGCCGCTGCGAACCGCCCCCGAGCAGGGGACCGGACCGGAGGCCGAGGCGCCCCGGACGTCACCCGGCCCGCCGCCCCGACGCGTCAGCGGGCAGCAGCTGACCGTCCTGCCCTGCGCCCTGGTGGCCGTACTGCTCGCCACCTGGCTCTGGTTCGAGCAGGCCGACCTGGACGCGCTGTCCCGGAACGCCCTGTCGGGCGGCCAGGTCTCGAAGGCCCTGTGGCAGCACGTCCAGCTGACCGCGATCTCCACGTTCTTCGTGCTGATCATCGCGATCCCGCTGGGGATCCTGCTGACCCGCCGGGCGTTCAGCAGGGCCACCCCGGTGATGATGGCGTTCGCCAACACGGGCCGGGCGACCCCCGCGATCGGCCTGCTGGCGCTCCTCGTCATCTGGCTGGGCATCGGCCGCAGGGCCGCCCTGATCGGCATCATCGCGTACGCCGTCCTGCCCGTGCTGTCGAACACGATCACCGGCCTGAAGGCGAACGACCCGACGCTGCTGGAGGCGGCGCGGGGCATCGGCATGTCGCCCGTGGGAGTCCTGACCCGGGTGGAGCTTCCCCTCGCGGTCCCACTGATCCTGGCGGGTGTCCGCACGGCCCTCGTCCTGAACGTCGGCACGGCGACCCTGGCGGTCTTCGGCGGGGGCGGCGGACTGGGCGTGCTGATCACGACCGGGATCACCAACCAGCGGATGCCGGTGCTGGTGCTGGGCTCGGTCCTCACGGTGGTCCTGGCGCTGCTGGTGGACTGGCTGGCCTCGCTGGCGGAAGTGCTCCTGCGGCCGCGAGGGCTTCAGCCATGAGACGGCGTCTGTGCCTGGCGGCAGCCGGGGCTGCTCGTCGCGGGCTGCGGCCTGACCAGCGGCTCCCCCATGGCGGACGACGTGCGGCCCGGGTCGGTCGGGCGCGGCGAGCCGTTGAAGGGCGCGCGCCTGACGGTGACGTCGAAGTCGTTCACCGAGGGGCTCACCCTCGGCGCGATCATGGGCATCGCCCTGGAGGCGGCCGGCGCGGAGGTGCTCGACCGGACGGGCATCCAGGGTTCTGTCGGCAGCCGCGAGGCCGTCCGCAAGGGCGACGCCGACGCCGGGTACGAGTACACGGGCACGGCCTGGATCACGTACCTGGGGCACAGCGAGCCGATCACCGATCCGCACGAGCAGTGGGAGGCGGTGCGGAAGGCCGACGCGGCGAACGGGCTGGCCTGGCTGCGGCCGTCGTCCCTGAACAACACGTACGCGCTGGCGATGAGCCGCCAGAACGCGAAGAAGTACGGCACGAAGACCCTGTCGGACGTGGCGGAGCTGGCGAAGTCCGACCCGGGGGTGGTGAAGCTGTGCGTGGAGGTCGAGTTCGCGAACCGGGCGGACGGGTTGCCGGGCATGCAGCAGGCGTACGGGATGAAGCTGCCGGCGCGGAACGTCACGCAGATGGACACGGGGATCATCTACACCCAGACGTCGAAGGGGAGTTGTCCGTACGGGGAGGTGTTCACCACCGACGGGCGCATCAACTCCATGAACCTGGCGGTCATGGCGGACGACCGGGGGTTCTTCCCCCACTACGACGCCGCACCGATGATCAACGCGAGGACGCTGAAGGAGTGGCCGGCGATCGTGGACGTCCTGGATCCGGTGACGGAGCGGCTGAACAACACGGTGGCGCGGACGCTGAACGCGAAGGTGGATGTGGAGGGGGAGGATCCGCATCAGGTGGCGCTGGAGTGGATGGTGGAGGAGGGGTTGGTCGGGGAGGGGTGACATACAAAGAAGCCGTTGCAAAGGAACCTTTGCAAGGTTACCTTTGCATGCATGCCCGAAGAACCGGCTCCCCGATTGCTCGATGCCCGCTCCCTCCGCGGACTGGCTCATCCCCTGCGGATGCAGCTGCTGATCGCGCTGCGGCGCGGTGGTCCCGCCACCGCCTCCCAGCTGGCGGAGAAACTGGGCGAGTCGAGTGGCGCGACCAGTTACCACCTACGGCAGCTCGCCGCGCACGGGTTCGTGGCGGACGATCCGGAGCGCGGCAAGGGACGGGAGCGCTGGTGGAAGGCGGTGGACCAGGGCGTCCAACTCGACGAGACCCTGATCAAGGACCCGGATCCGGCCGTGCGCGGAGCCGTCGCCATGTTCCGCTACGAGCTCGCGAACGTGCACACCCGAGAGGTCGCGACCTGGCTCGGCACCGCGAACGACTGGGCCGAGGCATGGGACGGCGCCACCGATCTGAGCGACTTCACCCTGCGGCTCACTCCCGAACTCGCCCGTGAGCTGATCGGCAAGATGCACGACCTGGTCCAGAGCTACCGCCCTCTGCCCGAGGGCACCCCGGACGCGGAAACGGTGCGCGTCCACACGCACGTCTTCCCCAGCCAGACGACGCTGTGAGAGGCCATCCCCCATGCACCCCGACATCCACCTCGCCCTGCACCACGCCCGCGCCGCCGAACTCCGCTCCGAGGCCGACACCCACCCCACTACCGGGCGCCGGCAAGATCTCCGTATGCGCCTCGGCTGGACCCTCGTAGAGGTCGGATTACGGCTCGCCACCCGGCCGGGGACGGCAGCCGCCGTCCACTAACAGCTGGGCACGGACCCCTTCCCCGTCTCCAGGGCCACCAGGGAACTCACCGTGCTCTTCAGCGTGGTCACGGGAATCAGCCGCAGGCCCTTCGGCAGTTCGGCCCGCGCGTCCGCGCACTCCGCCTTCGGGACGAGGAACACGGTGGCCCCGTCACGCTTGGCGGCCTGGGTCTTGAGGGCGACGCCGCCCACCGCCCCGACCGTGCCGTCGGCGGCGATCGTGCCGGTGCCGGCGATGACACGGCCCCCGGTGAGATCACCGCCGGTGCCGTCGCCGTCGAGCTTGTCGATGATTCCCAGGGAGAACAGCAGCCCGGCACTGGGCCCGCCCACGTCCGCGAGTTTCAGGCCGACCTTGACGTCCTTGTCGTCGAGGCCGAGATAGTTCAGCGCGGCCTGGGTCGCCGCGTCCTGGGACTGCTTCATCTGCTTCTCGTTGTGCCGCTCGATCTCCTGGACGGTGTCCCCGCTCGGGTAGATCGCGTCGCGCGGCATGACCGCCCGGTCCGTGCGGAACCAGCTGTCGAGGATCTTCGGGAGCGAGACCCGGGTGTTCGGTGAGGTCGCCACGATGGTGGTCATCCGCAGCTGGCCCCGGGTGTCCCGGGCCGGTGCGCCCGAGATGGTGATCACCGGGTCGCCCTTGTTCTCGCCGAGCACGTTCGTCGTCTGCCCGGGCTGCGCCACCGAGAACGGCAGCGGCGCGGTCACCGCCGTGGCGAGCAGAGCCACGACGGGCAGGGCGCAGACGGCGATGGCCTGGGGGCGTGTGAGGCGAGAGAACACGGGATCAATCTAACGCGGGCGTGGAATCCGGCCGGGTCCAGGTCACCCACGGCCTGACAGGGGCCCGGCAGGGGGGTCCCGCACAGGTCAGCGCAGCGCGTCCGCGACCTCTCGCGCCGCCTCGACGACCCTCGCCCCCACCCGTTCCGGCACCACGTCCGCCAGCATCACCACGCCCACACTGCCCTCGACGCCCGTCACGCCCAGCAACGGGGCCGCCGCCCCGCACGCGCCGGCCTCCAGCTCCCCGTGGGTCAGGGTGTAGCCCGGGTCCGCCATCGGGTGCTGCCGGGCCGCGAGTATCGCCTTGCCCGCGGCGCCCCGGTCCAGGGGGTGCCGGAACCCGGCCCGGTAGGCGACGTGGTAGTCCGTCCAGGTCGGCTCCACCACGGCCACCGCCAGCGCGTCCGCCCCGTCGACGAGGGTCAGGTGCGCCGTCGCGCCGATGTCCTCGGCCAGCGACCGCAGCGCCGGCATCGCGGCCTCCCGCACCAGGGGATGGACCTGCCGCCCCAGACGCAGCACCCCGAGCCCGACCCGGGCACGTCCGCCCAGGTCACGGCGTATGAGCGCATGCTGTTCCAGCGTGGCGAGCAGCCGGTACACCACGGTCCGGTTGACGCCCAGCTTGAGGGAGAGTTCGGTCACGGTCAGCCCGTGGTCCGTGTCGGCGAGCAGCTTGAGGACACGCAGTCCTCTGTCGAGCGTCTGGGAGGTCTCCGCGGTCACGACGCCCACTCCTTAGTGGTGAGGTCGGCGGCCCTCTGGCGGTCGGGTGCGTCACCGAGTCCCGTCGGCAACGCCCTTCAGAGGCCGCCGATCGGCCGGCGGCCCGGCCTGTCCGGACCGCGTCGCTTCACGGCTGCGCTCCGCGGCGGCGTTGCCACGGGGCGTGTGCGTAGCCGGACAGTAGCGAAGGGGGTTCGCTGAGCGGAAGGCTCCGTCCAGAATCCGGGCACCGGTGGGCGCGTACTGCTCACCTTTGCGGTGGTATGCGCGCCGGCCACGCGCACCGTCACTTCATCCGCGTGGCCCACTCCTGGACCTTGGCGATCCGCTGCCGCAACTGCCCCGCCGTCGCCTCCGCCGCCGGAGGCCCCCCGCACACGCGCCGCAGCTCCGTGTGGATCACACCGTGCGGCTTGCCGCTCTGGTGGACGTACGCGCCGACCATCGTGTTGAGCTGCCGCCGCAGCTCCATCATCTCCTTGTGGGAGACGACCGGGCGCCGCTCGGCGGGCAGTTCGAGCAGGTCGGCCTCCTCGTCCGGCTTCTTGCGGCTGTGCGCGATCTGCCGGGCCTGCCGCTTCTGGAGCAGCAGCTGGACCTGGTCGGGCTCCAGCAGCCCGGGAATGCCGAGGTAGTCCTGCTCCTCCTCGCTCCCCGGGTGGGCCTGCATGCCGAACTCGGCGCCGTTGTACATGACCCGGTCGAAGACGGCGTCGGACTCCAGCGCCTCGAAGGGCAGCATGTCCTGCTCGCCGGTGTCCTCGTCCTGCTCCTTGTTCGCCTCCTCCATCTCCTTCTCGGATTCGGCGTACGGGTCCTCCTCACCCTCCTTCTTGGGCTTGTCGAGGACGTGGTCGCGCTCGCGCTCCATCTCGTTGGCGAAGGAGAGCAGGTCGGGCACGGTCGGCAGGAACACGGAGGCCGTCTCGCCACGCCGCCGGGACCGTACGAAACGGCCGACGGCCTGCGCGAAGAAGAGCGGCGTCGAGATGGTCGTCGCGTACACACCCACCGCCAGCCGCGGCACGTCGACACCCTCGGACACCATCCGCACCGCGACCATCCACCGGTCGGTGTTCGCGCTGAACTCGTCGATCCGCTCGGAGGCGCCGGAGTCGTCGGACAGCACGAGGGTCGCCTTGCTGCCCGTGATCTCGCGGATCAGCTTGGCGTACGCGCGCGCCGACTCCTGGTCGGAGGCGATGACGAGCGCACCGGCGTCCGGGATGGCCTTCCTGACCTCGGTCAGCCGGTGGTCGGCGGCGCGCAGCACCGCGGGCATCCACTCACCGCGGGGATCGAGGGCGGTCCGCCAGGCCTGGCTGATGGCGTCCTTGGTCATGGGCTCGCCGAGCCGCGCGGCGACCTCGTCACCGGCCTTGGTGCGCCAGCGCATGTTGCCGCTGTAGGAAAGGAAGATGACCGGCCGGACGACGTTGTCGGCGAGCGCGTTGCCGTATCCGTAGGTGTAGTCGGCGGCGGACCGCCGGATTCCGTCGTTCCCCTCCTCGTACGTCACGAAGGGGATGGGGTTGGTGTCGGACCGGAAGGGCGTACCGGTCAGGGCCAGTCGCCGGGTGGCGGGTTCGAAGGCCTCCAGACAGGCCTCGCCCCAGGACTTGCTGTCACCGGCGTGGTGGATCTCGTCGAGGATCACCAGGGTCTTGCGCTGCTCGACGCGGTTGCGGTGCAGCATCGGCCGCACGCCGACACCGGCGTACGTCACGGCGACCCCGTGGTACTCCCTGCCGAGCGGCCCGGCGCTGTACTCAGGGTCGAGCTTGATGCCTATCCGGGCCGCGGCCTCGGCCCACTGCTTCTTCAGGTGCTCGGTCGGGGCCACGACGGTGACCTGCTGCACGACGTGGTGGTGCAGCAGCCAGGACGCCAGCGTCAGCGCGAAGGTCGTCTTGCCGGCGCCGGGGGTGGCGACCGCCAGGAAGTCCCGCGGCTGCTCCTGGATGTACTTCTCCATCGCGCCCTGCTGCCAGGCGCGCAGTTTGCTTGCGGTACCCCAGGGGGCGCGGCCGGGGAACGCCGGGGACAGGTGGTGCGAGGCAGAGCTGGTGCCGGCGGTGGTAGTCACGGTCTCCGTTGGGGGTCGGGCGGCTCGTTCGAGGGAGCCTGACGGCTCGGCTACGTATGACAACCGGGCCACCCTACCGGCGGCCCGCCACTGTCCATGCGCGGACCAGGCCGGGTCACGCCAGGGTGGGATTCACGTCACAGCCGGGAAGCGGTCCTCACCGCTCCCGCAGCCGCGTGGTCACCCAGGCCCCCACCAGCGCCACCACCGCCATCGGCAGGAACACCGCGGCGAAGGCGGCCGGATGGGAGCCGGTGGTGTCGGCGGTGGTGTGGGTCGCGGTGCCGCCGCCGAGGGCGGCGAACGCGGCGCCGCCGGCGGAGAGCAGGAGGACGTTGGAGAGGCCGTCGGAGATCTGCAGGGCGGCGGAGTTGGTGCCGGCCTCCTCGGGGGCCGAGAGCTGGAGCAGGAGCACGCTCGTCGAGGAGATGACGAGGCCCATGCCGAAGCAGCCGAAGGCCCAGGCGACGGCCACGGTCCAGACGGGCACGGAGGCGATCAGCACACTCGGTGCGGTGGCGATGGCCGCCGCCACCAGCAGCATGCCGAGGGTCGTCAGCCGGTCCCGGTACGGCTCGAACCGCTGCCGCGACTGCACCCACGAGCCCAGCGCCCACGTCCCGCCGCCCGCGGCGAGCGAGAACCCGGCCAGCGTCGGACTGAGCCCGCGCTGCGTCACCAGCATCAGCGGCACGAAGGACTCCGCGGCGATGAAGGACCCCGCGGCGACGCCGCGCAGCAGCACGACGGAGGGCAGCCCGCGAGCGGCCCGGTAGGTGCCGCGCGGGAGCAGCCCGAGCACGGCGGGTACCAGCAGGACCAGTCCGGCGGCGCCGGGCACGAGCGCGAACGGGCGCAGGTCCTGGGCGGCGTACTGGAGCAGGCCGGCGCCGAGGGAGATGGCCAGGGCCAGGCGGATGCGGCGGCGGTTGAGGGAGGGGGGCCGGCCGGGAGCGGCGGGCTCCGACTCCGGCTCGGCCGCCGGCACCGGTCCGGACGCCCGGCGCCGTATCTGCGGCAGTGCGAGCGCGAGCGGAAAGACCACGAGTACGGGTATCCCGATGAACACCCATCGCCACCCGAGCTGCTCGGTCACCGTGCCGGCGGCGAGCGGGCCGACGATCGACGGCAGGATCCAGCTCGCGGCGAACGCGGCCATGATCGCCGGCCGCAGCCGCTCCGCATACGCCCGCCCGACGACGACGTACAGCGCGACGATCACCAGCCCGCCGCCGAGCCCCTGCACGGCTCGCCCCAGGATGAACACCCACATCGCCCCCGCGGTCCCCGACAGCAACAGTCCGGCCCCGAAGGAGGCGATGCCCGCCGCCAACGGCCCGAGGGGCCCACGCCGGTCCGACCACTGCCCGGAGAGCACCATCCCGAACAGGCTGGTGGTGAAGTACCCGGAGAACGCGAACGCGTACAGCGACACCCCGTCCAACTCCCGCGCGGCGACGGGCATCGCCGTACCGACCGCCGTCGCCTCGAACGCGATGAGCAGCACGACGGAGACGATCCCGAAGCTCAGCGCCCGATAAGGCCGCCCCAGCACGGTCTCGTCCACCTCGGCGACGGAGGGCAGCTCATCGGCACCTACGACATCCGCGTCGGGCGGCTTCGGGGCACTCATGCCCGTCAGCGTAAGGCCCACGGGCCACTGTTACCCCTGTCGCGAGACGGTCCCACGCTGAGACCTTGGTCGTACACCCCTCCTCTCGGCCACCCCCGTTCATGAACTGCGTATGGCAGTCACGTTGCACCGGTCCGGATGCCCTTGAGCCCTGCCTCACCCGCGCCCTACAGTCACGACATCGAGTGCGAACAAGGCCGTGTGCCCGAGTGGTTCAGGGGCTCGCCTGCAAAGCGAGTTACGTGGGTTCGAATCCCGCTACGGCCTTTGGTGTGTGACCAGGTAAAACCAAAGGGCGGCACCCCTGCGGGGTGCCGCCCTTTCTGCCGTCCGTCTCAGCTCTCGTCTTATTTACACTGTCTGACATCCGACGCGGCAAAGCCGAAACCTGGCCTTGGGCGCCGACGGTCCCGAACCGCACCTACAGAGACTCAGCCGGTCTGGCATCCTGCGTCGGCTCCGGGCGATCTAGATGTCTAGGTCCCCGAGGCGGTACGTCAGCGTGTAGTCCCCGCCAGAGCCGCCCACGAAGGTTTTTGAGTGCTCTCCGTTGGGCTCAAAGCGGGATACGTCCACAAAGCCGAGCGAGTCGGAACCGAGCGGACTCTCGTCATCCCGCAGGCTAATCCGCTTGCCTTCATCTGGGCCGAACGTGAAGAGCGTATTGAACGGGATCTCGGTAGCCTGCACCATGGCGAAGGTACCCGAAGGCGGCCAGAACCTTGTTCCGTTGTGGAACATGAAGAGTTCATCGACGTTATCGTCGTCGGTGTCATTGCACCGCAGCTTCAAGAGCTTCATGACTTTTTCGCCCATGATCGTCACCTTCCTCACCTCAGTCGACAACCTTCACTCGATAGGTCAGAACGTAGTGGAAGTCGTCCCCAGCAATATCGAACCGCTCTGGGCCGTTCGTGTCACCCTCGGAAATAATGACTCCGCCAAGGTCGTCATCGGACCCTATGTTCTCCTGATCGAAGAGGACAACTGTGACTTCACCATTGAAGGCGAAGTCAACACCTACTGGAACCTCTAGCCCTGCACCGATAGAGAAGAATCCAGAGAAAGGCCAGACTTGCCTACCATTGGCCTGAATCATTATCTCATCGATGTCGGAATCCTGTGGATCCTCGCAGCGCAATCTTTCCATCGTCAAGACGGCGACCAATTCAATCGCCCCCCTTCCCTCATCTACTACACACCTCTACCTTCAGGACACCACCGCTCGGCTATTTACGCAACCGCGCAAGACCCGCTTGTAACCCATTCAATAATTGCTTCATGAAAGGCTAGTTAATACCCGCCATCTCATGGAGCGCTACACCGGCCCAGTAGGCGTTTCTCTCACTTCGGGCCCGGGGCACGGGTGCCCCGGGCTTCCCTCACTAGCTAGGACGGCCGCTCGTCGCCCGACTTCCACATGAGGCTGTCAACCTGCCTCGCTACCTCGGCCCGCACCGCGTCGACCATGTGCTGATACCGAGCGGCCATGGCGGTAGTCGACCATCCCATGAGGCCCATGACGACGCGCTCAGGAACTCCGAGGATGAGCAGGACCGTGGCAGCGGTGTGGCGCGCGTCGTGTAGTCGCGCGTCACGAACATTGGCCGTCTTCAACAGCTCCTTCCACTCGGACCAGTCCTTGCGGTGGGACGCGATGCGCCCACGCTCATCGGGGAACACCCAGCCGCCTTCGACCCAGTCCTTTCCCGCTGCCGCGCGCTCGGCTTCCTGAATTTTCTGGTGCGCCTTCAATAGGTCCACCAGTTGCTCCGGGAGGCCGACCGCGCGACGGCCGGCACGAGACTTGGTGTTCAGTACAGGATGGCTTCGTCGTCGTCACCGCGGCGTGCCGGTGGGAGACGGCATTGCCGACCGGGTCCAGGTCGCCGGGCCTCTTCACCAGCCTGCCGGGCAGAGACCGCCGGTCGGGCAGAACATGACCCACGTGGAGTTGCAGCCCGTTCGTACGGTCACGGCGTCAGCCGGCGTCGGGAAGCGCTCCCGGTCCGCTTTCCTCGTCGGCCTGTCGCCACGCCCTGCGCGCGTTCTCCGCCCGCACGGCGTCCAGCCACCGCCAGAGGCCGATCTCCTCGAGCCGCAGCCCGGGACAGGCGATCCGGTGCGGCACACGGCACACGGCACCGAGCGCGGGCTCGTCCTCGCGGCTGTTCCATGCCGTCCCGTTGGAGTCCAGGTACCAGCGGTGCCAGGCGGGCACCATGTGCGCGGGCACCGGCATGTCCGGTTCGAGGAGGACGTGCCGGCCGTAGTAGGTGACACGCCGGTCACCGACAAGCCCGCAGTTGGGGCAGACGGGTGGAGCGGGCGGCTCGGGGCCAGTGGCGCCTTCCATCGCGGCCTGGGCCCGGTCGGTCTTCTCCCACGGCTGCGGCGCCCCCGGTGGCCGCTGCCGGTGTCCGTCGGGGTCGGGTAACGGGATGATGCTCGACTCGGCTGTTTCCCCCATGGGACCGAGCATGTGGGTGCCGTTCAGGAGCGGGGTAGGGCGCAATCAGGGCGCAATGGGAGCAGTCGGGTGGGGGACGAGGTGAGGCGGACCCCGCTCCTACAACACCCCGCCCGCCTCGTCCTGGAACGCGTCCGTCCAGTAGTGGCGGCCCGAGCTGCCCGCCATGACGCCCGTCGGATCGACCGCCGACAGGACCTGGAGCATCGTCATGGCCAGCTGGTCGTAGGTGTCGGTCGTCAGCTCGTGGTCCGCCTGGGCGTCGATCGCCCGCTCGCGGTGCAGCAGCCAGAGCGTGAAGGCCAGGGTCGACACATCCGTGTTCAGCGGGTACAGCGTCGCCTCGGGCTCGCACCAGTTCAGAACCGCGCCCGTCGCGCCGTCGACGACCAGGCTGTTGCCCTCGACGAGGTGGCCGAGGCGTATCAGGCGGTGGGCGCCGGAGGGGAGTTCCGTCGGGCCGTCCGTGTCGGCGTGGTACTCCGCGAGCGTCGCCAGGGGGACGTCCGTGTCCAGGGAGAAGACGCAGGCGTCCTCCGGCAGGCCGACCTCGCGCAGGAAGCGGCGGGTCGGCTCGTGCGTGAGGGTCGCGGGGAAGTCGACGTCCTCGAAGCGGGCCACCTTGCCGGGGCCGAACTCCTGGTCCAGGAGGCGGTGCGGGAGGTCCAGGGACAGGCCGGATGCGCCGGACCGGCCCGCGACCAGGGACAGGGGGCGGATCAGCGCCGCCATCTTCCAGAACGGGGCCGGCTCGCCGTCCGTCCCGTCCCGGAACACCGCCAGCAGGTGCTGGGAGGCCTCCGCCACCGCCTTCGGACCGAAGCGGCCCGCATAGGAGGCGAACTGGCCGCGCAGGCCCGCCAGTTCGTCCGTCGCCTCGGCGAAGCGCACCAGCGTCCGCAGCGAGGGCGCCAGGGGGCGGCGGTCCATCAGGTCCGGGCGGTCGTGCAGGAAGTACGTCGTGGAGATCTCGCCCGTCGCGCCGTCCAGCAGGACCGACTCCGTCTCCAGGCCTCCGGGGCCGAGCAGTCCGCCTATCACGAGCTGCTCGCGCAGCTCCGCCGACAGCCGGTCCTCCGGGTCGCCCGTCGAGTCCGCCACCGTGCGCAGACCCTCCCGGCCCAGCTCGGCGAAGCTCAGCACGCCGCTGTCGCCCGGCAGTCCGGGCCCGGTCAGCCAGTGCCGCGTCGACGCGTGCGTCACCCACGGATCCAGTTCGGACTCGGTCAGGGTGATCACCGCGGAACCGGCGTCGGTCGTACTCATGGGCTCCCCCGCATGTGCTTGCTCACCGTCCCCTTGGCGGAGCACGGCAGACCGCCCGGCCAGGCCCGGCAGCCGTCCCCCACTGCCCAGAACAGTACGCCCCACCACTGACAACGCCCCGGAACAGCGACGCGCCCAGCAAGGGCGCGTCCACCTCACCAGACGCTCAGAGCACCCTCGCGCGTTCCCTTTCCGCGAGAATCGCCTCCACGGTCTGTTCCACCGTCAGCTCCGTGGTGTCGAGCCACAGTCCGATGCGCGGCGTCCGCGTGCGCAGCGCCTCGTCCAGCATGCCGACGGTCCAGGCGGCGCCGTATCCCGTCTTCGGCTGCTCCGCCTCCCGCGCGGCCACCGCCTCGGGCCGCGGCGCGAGGACGACCACGTACAGCGGGCGGGTGCGCACCAGACCGGTGTACGTCCTCAGGTCCTCACCCAGCACCACGTCCTGCACGACCGCCGTGAACCCGGCCTCGGCGTACGCGTCCGCCGTCGCCGCCGACAGGCGGTAGCGGAGCCGGAGTTGGGCCTCGGCCTCGTCCCCGGCGCCGGGGAGGTACTCCTCGCGGCCGGACACGATCATGCGCCGGAACAGGTCCCCGCGGACGTGCGCGGCCCGCGGCAGGGTCTCCGCCAGCGCCTGCGCGACCGTCGACTTGCCGGCCGCCATCACCCCGGTGACCAGGACGACCCCGGCCGGCTCGGGCATCAGGACCGTTCCGTGACCACAGCGGCCTGCGGGCGGATCGGCAGCCGGTTCACGGGGCGGCCCGTGGCGGCCCGTACGGCGGACGCGATGGCCGCCGGGGACGTCACCACCGGCACCGCGCTGACCGCCTTGGCCCCGAAGGGGGCGACCACGTCCCGTTCCTCGACCAGCCTGACGATGCGGATGTCGGGCGCGTCGAGGGCGGTCGGGAGGGCGTAGCCGGTCAGGTCCGGGTGGCGGATCAGGCCGCGCGGGGTGCGCAGGTTCTCGGTCAGCGCGATGCCCAGGCCCTGGGTCACGCCCGCCTCGATCCGGGCGGCCAGCTGGGTGGGGTTCAGGACCCGGCCCACGTCCTGGGCGACGGCCAGTTCCACGACCCGTACGGAACCGAGCTCGATGTCGACGTCCACCACCGCGCGGATCGCGCAGAAGGCCATGCCGACGAAGGCGTCGCCCTGGCCGGCCTCGTTCAGCGGCTCGGTCGGGTGCGGGCGGCACTGGGCGGTGGCCCACAGTTCCTTGCCGTCCAGCGCCTCGGTGACGGTCGTCGAGAGGACTCCGTCGTACGAGGTGATCTTGCCGTCGGTGATCTGGAGCAGCTCCGTGGACATGCCGAACTTGTGGGCGAGCGGCTGGAGGAGCTGTGTGCGGACCATCTTGGCCGCGCGTTCCACCGCGCCGCCCGACACCCAGGTGTGCCGGCCCCGGCAGCCGGCGCCCGCCGGGGGCTGGTCGGTGTCGACGGGCGCCACGTGCACCTCGTCTATGCCGAGCGTCTCCTGCACGATCTGCCGGGCCAGGGTCGTGAAGCCCTGTCCGGTCTCGACGGCCGCGCACAGCACCGTCGCCACACCGTCGTGGACCTTCACGGTCGCCGTGGAGACCTCGTCCGCGCCCTCCGCGCCGAGCATGTGCACCATGCCCACGCCGTAGCCCACGCCCCGGCGCACCGCGCCCGGTTCGCCCGCGCCCTCGGGGCCGCCGGGCAGCAGCCACTCCTCCTCGGGCGTGTCCTTGGGCAACGGAGGGAGAGGGAAGTCCCGGACCGCCTGGAGCAGCTCGGCGACGGGAGCCGGGCAGGTGACCGTCTGGCCGGTCGGGAGCACGTCGCCCGTCGCCATGGCGTTGCGCAGCCGGACCTCGGCCGGGTCGAGGCCGAGCTTCTTGGCGATCTTGTCCATCTGTGCCTCGTAGGCGGCGCAGACCTGCATGGCGCCTTCGCCGCGTACGTGGCCGGACGGAGGGTTGTTGGTGCGGACGGCCCAGCCCTCGATGAAGGCGTTCGGGACGACGTACGGGCCGCAGGCGAACGCGACGGCGGCGGCGAGGGCTTCGGCGGAGGTGTCGGCGTAGGGACCCGCGTCGAGCAGGATCTGCGCCTCCACCTTCACGAGTCTGCCCTCGGCGTCGGCGTGGTGGCGGTAGCGCAGCAGGGTGGGGTGGCGATGGACGTGCCCGAGGAAGGACTCCTCGCGCGTGGCCGCGAGTTTCACCGGGCAGCCGGTCCGCAGCGCCAGCAGGCCGAGCGGGAGCTGGAAGCCCTGGTCCTCGCGGTCGGCCGTGGCACCGGGGACACCGGTGACGACGACCTTGACCCGCTCGGGTTCCAGGCCGAAGGCGGCGGCGGCCGTGTCGCGGTCGGTATGCGGATCGGTGGAGGCGAGGTACAGCTCCACACCCCCGTCCGGGCGCGGTACGGCCAGGCCCGCCTCGGCGCCGATGGGCGCGGGGTCCTGGCGGCCGATGCGGTACAGGCCCTCGACGACGATCTCGCCGGCCGCCTCCGGGTCGCCGTGGCGCAGTGGGATGTGCCGGATCAGGTTGCCGTCGGGGTGCAGCGGCTCCGCCTCGAAGGCCTGCTCCGGGTCGGTCACCGGGTCGAGCACCTCGTACTCGACGATGACGGCCGCGGCGGCCATGCGCGCGGTGTCCGGGTGGTCGGCCGCGACGGCGGCGATGGGCTCGCCGTGGTGGCGTACGACCTCGGAGGCGAAGACCGGACGGTCGGCCTTGCCGCGGCCGTGCAGCGGGCTGCCGGGGACGTCCTCGTGGGTGACGACCGCGCGCACGCCGGCCATCTCGCGCGCGTGGGAGGTGTCGATGGAGACGATGCGCGCGTGCGGGTGCGGTGAGCGCAGCACGGCCGCCCACAGCAGGCCCTCGGCCCACAGGTCGGCGGCGTACGGGAACGTGCCCTCCGTCTTGGCGCGGGTGTCGGCGGGCGGGAGGGAGGCGCCCAGGCCGTGCGGCAGCGGTTCGGGGGCGGGGGCGGCCTCCGCGGCCTGTGCGGTGGCTGCTTCGTTGCTCACGCGGGGCCTCCGTCCTGGCCGTAGGGCTGGTCATGGGGGTCGGGAGTGTGCGGTTCCGGGGGCGAGCCGAAGGCCGACGTGTTGACGCCGCCGGCGCCCGGACCCGCCTGGTGCGGGATACGGGCCTCGCCGGTGTCGCCGTCGACGGGCGCGGAGTGTGCCCCGCGTTCGGCGACGACCTCCTGCACGGCGTCCACCACGCCCCGGTAGCCGGAGCAGCGGCACAGGTTGCCGCACAGCGCCTGGCGGGTCTCCAGCTCGGTGGGCGCCGGGTTGCCCTCCAGGAGGTCGTGCACGGTCATCGCCATGCCGGGCACGCAGAAGCCGCACTGCACGGCGCCGCAGCGCGCCAGTGCCCGCTGCACGTCCGACGGTTGCCCGTCCTCCGCCAGGCCCTCGACGGTACGGACCTCGCTGCCGGCGGCGGTCACGGCCGGGACCAGGCAGGACGCGACGAGCCGCCCGTCGACCTGGACGTTGCACGCGCCGCACTCGCCCTGCGAGCAGCCGTCCTTGGCCCCCGCGAGTCCGAGCCGCTCGCGCAGCACGTACAGCAGGGACTCGCCGATCCACGCGTCGGTGACGGGGCGGTCGGTGCCGTTGACGCGCAGGACGAAGGAGGCGAGGGGGTGGTCCTCCTGCGGGGCCGTGGAGGGCGCGTCCTGGGACGGCTCACCCTCGGTGTCGGCCGAGTCGTGCGCGACGGCGGACGGGTCCTGCGGTGCCGGGTCGTCCGGGGTCTCGCCGTCGGCGTCCTCCGGTCCGGCGTTGTCCGGGTCCGCCTCGGCCGCCGGGTCCGCCTCGGCCGGGAGGGGCCCGGCGGACGGCTCGGCGGGGGCGTCGGCGCCCTCTGCGGCCTCTGGGGCGTCCTCGGGGGCCTCACCGGGGCCGGGAGCGCCTTGTGAGGCGTCCTGGGCGTTCTGCGGGGGCGCGGCGGCTTCCGCGGGTGTTTCGGGCGCGGGCTCGCCGGGGGCCTCCCCCGGGGCCTCGGGATACGGCTGGGAAGACGCGGGCTGTTCGGGGGTGTGCGTGGCCGGCCCGGGGTGCTCGTGGTGCTCGGGCGCGTCATCGGCGCCGGCGGGGTGCTCGGGCGGCTCACCGACGTGACCCGACGGGTCCGGCGCGTGTCCGGGTACGCCGTGCGGCTCGGAGCCGTGGTGGTCCGTGAAGGCGTGCGGCTCCGAACCGTGGTCGGCGGCCGGCTGCTCCGAGCCGTGGCCGGGTCCGCCGTGCGGCTCCGGGCCGTGGTGGTCCGTGAAGGCGGGTGAATCCGGGCCGTGGTCGGTGAAGGCGGACGGCTCCGAGCCGTGGTGGTCCGTGAAGGCGGACGGCTCCGAGCCGTGGTCCGTGAAGCCGTGCGGCTCCGAACCGTGGCCGGCGAACGTCGGCTGCTCCTGCGGATGGTCGGCACCGTCGGGCGGCTGAGGTGCGTGACCGGCGTCGGGCATCTCCGGCATCTCCGGCCCATGGCCGTCGAATTCGGATGGCGCAGGCCCATGGCCGCCGAATCCGGGCGACTCCGCATAGTCGTCGAACCCGGACGGCTCCGGAGCCTGCCCAGCGCCCTCCGCCTCCTGCGGCAGGTGCCCGGCGGGCGGCTGCTCCGGGGCGTACCCGGAGACCGGTCCGGCAGCTCCAGGCTGCCCGTGCCCGCCGCCCTGCTCGTGCCCGTGCGGATGGCCCGGCCCGGCCTGCTCCTGCCCCGCCGTGTCCTGCGGGTCCTGCTGCCCCCACGGCAGGCCGGCCGCCTGTGTCGCCCACGGCGCGGGCGCACCGCCCGGCAGCGTGGGCGGTGGGGTGCCGCCCCACTGCTCGACCAGCGAGGACGTGGTGAACTCGCCCGACTCGTCCGGAAGGTCGCCCCCGGCGACGGGGATGGACCACTGCCCGGTCACGTCATGGCCGGGCGCGGACTCCGCCGCCGTGGCGTCGTCGAAGTTCCACTGCCCGGTGGCGCCCGGGTTGTACGTGAAGCGGTCGTCCCCGCGGTGCCACCCCGGCCCCGCGTCGGAGCCGTACGGCGTGCCGGATCCGTACGGCGTCTGAGAGACGTACGACCGCTCCCCCGTGTCGTGCCCCGGCTGCTGGTGACCGCCGTGCTCGTGGCCCTGCTGATGCGCCGCGTGCTGGTCGTGCCACTGGGCGCCGTCGACGGGCGCGCCGGGGACCGGCCACGCGCCGGGGGCGGCCGGGTCGGTTCCGGCGTCCGTGGCGGGGTCGACCGTTATCTGCGGCGGTACGTAGCCGTGGCCGGGCGCGGCGAGGGGGCTGTCGGCCGCCAGCAGAGCGTCGACGCCCCCCTCGGGGAGTTGGACGAAGGCGGTGGCCCCGTCGTCGTACTCGCCCTGGGGCAGCGGGTCCCAGCGGCTCCCGCCCCGGGGCGTGCCCTCTCCGTGCTGGTCGTCGGTCACGACAGCGCCCTCCCCAGTGCTCGTCGGGCCAGCGCGGCGACGGTGCGCCGCAGGTGCAGTACGGCGGGCGGAAGCTGCGGTACGGAGCCGTCCTCGGCCGGGGCCGCGTCGGGGATGCAGGCCGCGGCGACGTACTCCCCGAAGGCGCTCAGGGCCTCCGGCACGAGCGCGCGGTTGTTGTCCCAGTCGATGAGCCGGCCGACCCACTGCTCGGCCTCCAGAGGCCGCAGCGGCATCGGCGCTATGGCACCCACCGCGCAGCGCACACCCCGGCGTGCGGGGTCCAGGACCAAGGCCACGGACGCCATCGCGCGCCCCGGGCCGGTTCGGCCGGTCGCCTTCAGGAAGACCTGCGGGGCGTGCAGCAGCGGCACGCGCACGTAGCCGATGAGTTCGCCGGCGCGCAGCATGTCCACCCCGGCCAGCAGGTGCGACACCGGGATCTCCCGGCGGGCTCCGCCCGGGCCCGCGATGATCAGTGTCGCCTCCAGGGCGGCCAGCACCGGCAGCGCGTCCCCGGTGGGTGCGGCGGAGGCGATGTTGCCGCCCAGGGTGCCCGCGTTGCGGATGTGCGGCGGGCCCGCGGCGCGCGCGGCGGCGGCGAGCGCCGGGATCAGGGCCGCGAAGTCGGGGCGGCCCATGCGCGCGTGCGTGAGGCCCGCGCCGAGCAGCGCGTGTCCGTCCAGGTACTGCCAGCCTCGGATCTCGCTGATCCGGCCGAGTCCCACCAGCGCGGCGGGCCTGAGCTGCCCGGAGTTGACGGCGGCCATCAGGTCGGTGCCGCCCGCGACGGGCACGGCGGCGGGCACGGCGGTGAGTGCCGCGACGGCCTCGTCCAGCGTCGTGGGCAGCGTGACGGCCTGCGCCGCCTGCGGTGCGTGCGTGGTCAAACCGGCTGCCCCTTCCCGCTGCCCCACCTGGTCCCACCTGTGCTGCCGTACGGTACGTGCTGACAGGGCGGACGTGGCAACTCTGGCACATCTTGGCGAGAGCCGAGGACACGGGTCCGCTAGGAGGCATTCGCCCACCTCATCGGGGAGATGGCCCGTTTTCGCACGGGTTCGCCTATGCGTGCCGATTGGCACTTTCGGTGACCCTTGTGCGCATTTTCCGTGGCGTGTTCGACCTGTTCGGTAGCGGCGGCCCGGTACTACCGGTGGGGCGGCGGGCCGTCGATCGGGCGGCCCAGCACCCCGGGGCGCCGCTGCCAGGGCAGCGGGCCGGCCGGCGGCCGGTAGGCGACGCCGAGGGCGTCGAGCCGCTGGTAGTGGGCGGTCATACGGCGCTCGAAGCCAGCGAAGTCCCGTTCCGCCGGGGCGGGCAGGGTGCTCCAGGCGACCTCGGCGAAGGCCGCCAGCCGGGGGAACGTCTGGTAGTCCACGCGCGCGTGGTCCTCCATCACCTCGGTCCACACGTTGGCCTGGGTGCCGAGCACATGACGGGCCTCCTCGGGCGTCAACTCCGGGGGCACGGGCTCGAACCGGTAGACGTCCTCCAGGGTGCGCACCCACCCGATCGGTACCGGCTCGTCGGGGCCCGGGGCCCGGGGCCTGACGGTGGTCCAGATACACCTGCTCCTGGGGGCACATGACGACATCGTGGCCGGCCCGCGCGGCGGCGATGCCTCCGGCGTAGCCACGCCAGGAGGACACGGCCGCGCCCTGCGCCAGCCCGCCCTCCAGGATCTCGTCCCAGCCGATCAGCCGGCGCCCGCGCGCGGCCAGCCACGCGTCGAAGTGCCCGATGAACCAGGACTGGAGCTCGTCCTCGTCCGCGAGGCCGAGTTCCCTGATGCGCGCCTGGGCCGCCGCGGACCGCCGCCACTGCTCCTTGGGGCATTCGTCGCCGCCGGCGTGGACGAACTCCGACGGGAACAGCTCCAGCACTTCCTCGAAGACGCCCTCGTAAAAGCGCAGGGTGTTGTCAGTGGGGGCGAGTACGTTCGGGTTGATTCCCCAGGTGTCCCAGACGGAGAGGGCGGTGGTGTCGATGACGTCGGTGTTGCCGAGTTCCGGGTACGCGGCGATGGCGGCCTGCGAGTGGCCGGGTACGTCGATTTCGGGGACGACGGTGATATGCCGCTCGGCGGCGTAGGCGACGATCTCCCGGATGTCGTCCTGGGTGTAGTAGCCGCCGTGCGGCTTCTCCTCCCACAGCGGCGAGGCCCCGTGGCCGGTTTTGGTCCGCGCCCGCCAGGAGCCGATCTCCGTCAGCCGGGGATGCCGCTCGATCTGGATGCGCCAACCCTGGTCGTCCGTCAGATGTAAGTGGAAGACGTTGAGTTTGTGCGCCGCCATCAGGTCGAGATAGCGCAGGACGCCTTCTTTGGGCATGAAGTGCCGGGCGACGTCGAGCATCAGGCCGCGCCAGCGGAATCGCGGGGCGTCGTGGATCGTGACGGCGGGCACCTGCCACTCCTGCCTGCCTGTCACCGGGGCGCGGCGAAAGGCCTCGGGGCCGAGCAGCTGACGGAAGGTCTGTGCGCCCCAGAACAAGCCCGTGGGGCTCGCCCCTTCGATGAGGACACGGTCGGCGTCGGCCGTCAGGCGGTACGCCTCGGGTCCGCCGAGGGCAGGCTGGATCCGCAGTCGGACGCGGTGGGCGTCGCCGGTGTGCGGGTCCAGCGGCAGGCCGGTCGCCGCGCCCACGGTCGCGCGCAGCCACCGCGCGACCCGCTCGGTGCCGGGGCCCTCCTCGATCCCGGTGCCCGCGTCGAGGAGGAAGCCCTGCCCGTCCCCGGCCTCGATGCTCAAGGGCGCCGGAACCACGTCCGTGTTCGGAGGAGTCACGTCAGTCCTTCACCGCGCCGCCCAGTCCGGAGACCAGGCGCCGCTGTACGAGTACGAAGAAGATCAGCACCGGAATCGTCATCACCGTGGAGGCGGCCATGACGCCGCCCCAGTCCGGGTCGTCGGGCTTGTAGAAGACCAGCAGGGCCATCGGCAGCGTCGACTGGGAAGTGTCACTGATGATGAACGACTTGGCGAAGAGGAAGTCGTTCCAGGCGGAGATGAAGAAACACGCTGGTGGCCACGAGCCCCGGCAGGACGAGCGGGAAAAGGATCTGCCACAGGAATCGCGTCCGGCTCGCCCCGTCGATGCAGGCGGCCTCCTCCAGCGCCTCCGGAACGGCTTTCACGAACCCCCGCAGCATCCAGATCGCGAAGGGCAGCGAGAAGGCGATGTGGGGCAGGATCAGCGTGCCCAGGGTGTTCAGCCGGCCGAAGTCCCGCATGAGGAAGAAGAGGGGGATCGTCAGTGCCTCCACGGGCACCATCTGGGCCACCAGAAACATGATCAGCAAGGCGGTCCGGAGGCGGAACCGGAATCGTGTCACGGCGGTCGCGGCGAGAAACGCGATGAGCGCGGAGGCGATCACCACACAGCCCGCGACGAGGAGGCTGTTGAGGAAGTATCCGGCCGAATTAAAGGCACCGCCGACCGCCAGCCCGTACAGGTCGGGCTTCGCGGTACGGATCTTGCGGGCGGTGGAGGCCAATTCGGCCATCGGCTTCGGGACGGACAGGCCGAGTTCCTCGAAGACGTCCTTGCGGTAGTACAGCGCGCGGACGCCGACGTAGAAGGGGGCGCCGTAGACCTTGCCATCGACCGTCACCGACTGCTTGGCCGTCGGGTCAGTGTCCTTCGCCTCGTTCCAGTCGAACTCCTTCGTGACGTCGAGGAGTCCGCCGTCCTTCACATAGCCGGCCGTGTCGGTGAACCGTCCCCCAACCTTCGGCCGGGAGGAACCCCAGCCGTATCCGGCGCACGGGGACGCCCTTGAGACTGCGGACCAGCCAAGAGTCGGTGATCTTCGGCGGGTGGTGGACCAGCAGGCGTACGTGATCACGGTCGCCGTAGAACTCCTTCTACACCACCTCGAAGTCCTCGCACACCTTGCGCATGATCTCTTCGCAGCCTGTCAGCACCTCGTCGTCGAACACCCCGCACCGGTGCACGCGTCGACTCGAACACACTTGCTCACGTCGTGCGCAATTCCGGTTGGATATGATCTTTTGCCGCGAGCGGCCATGAAGCATCCATACGGTGATCGACATGCAGCTCCGCTACAACTACCGGGCCTACCCGGACGCCACCCAGCGCCGTGCGCTGACGCGTGCGTTCGGGTGCGCCCGTGTCGTGTGGAACGACTGCCTGCGCGACCGCAGGGGAGCGCACGCGGCCGGGCTGCCGTATGTGAAGTCAGCGGATCTCTCCAAGCTGCGTATCACCCAGGCCAAGCGCACAGAGGAACGCGCCTGGCTTGCCGACGTGTCAGCGGTCGTCCTGCAACAGTCCCTGCGGGACCTGGACACCGCCTACAAGAACTTCTTCGACTCGATCCTGGGCAAGCGGCAGGGCCGGAAAGTGGGGCCGCCCCGCTATAAGTCGAAGAAGGACACCCGGCAGTCGATCCGCCTCACCACCAACGCCTTCTCCCTCCAGGACGACGGCACGGTGTACGTGGCCAAGGTCGGCAACCTCAAAGTCAGGTGGTCGCGCCGTCTTCCGGCCGCGCCCACGTCCCTGACCGTGACCAAGGACAGTTGCGGCCGGTACTTCCTCAGCTTCGTCGTGGACACCGAGCCGGACACCCTCCCCGAGCTGGAGACCGATACCGGGATCGACCTCGGCTTGTCCGCCTTCGCGGTCCTGTCCGACGGGACGAAGATCAACAGCCCGCGCTTCCTGCGCCGGGCGGAGAAGAAACTCAAGCGCCTTGGGCGGGAGCTGTCCCGCAAGGCCAAGGGATCGAAGAACCGGGCCAAGGCCCGCATCAAGGTCGCACGCCAGCACGCCAGGGTGGCGGACCGGCGCCGGGACTGGCACCACAAGGCATCCACACGGATCATTCGCGACAACCAAGCGGTGTACGTGGAAGACCTCGCGGTCTCCGGTCTGGGCCGTACTCGGCTCGCCAAGTCCGTGCACGACGCGGGATGGTCCGCCTTCGTCGGCATGCTGGAGTACAAGGCGGCTCTGCACGGCCGCACCTTCGCCAGGGTGGACCACCGCTTTCCCGTCTTCTCAGGTCTGCTCGGCCTGCGGATTCAGGGACGGCCCCAAGCCTCTGCACGTGCGGGAGTGGACGTGCGGCGGATGCGGCACGATGCACGACCGCGACCACAACGCAGCCCGCAACGTCCTCTTCGAAGGACGCCGGATCGTCGCCGCCGGACGGGCGGAGACGCCAAACGCCTGTGGAGCGCCGGTCAGACGGGCACACGTGCCCGCACAGCGCGGTGAAGCAGGAAGCCGCCGGAAGGGTCAGCCGACCCAGGCCGGAATCCCCGGCCTTTAGGCCGGGGAGCACGTCAATTGTCGCCCTTGCCCTTGTCGTCGTCGCCGGAGCTCATGGACTCGTAGATCTCCTTGCACATGGGACACACCGGGTACTTCTTCGGGTCGCGGCCCGGCACCCAGACCTTGCCGCACAGCGCCACGACGGGGGTGCCGTCGAGGGCGCTCGCCATGATCTTGTCCTTCTGGACGTAGTGGGCGAAGCGCTCGTGGTCACCGTCACCGTGAGAGGTCTGCGGCGTCGGCTCTACGAGGGTCCCCGTACCAGTCCCGCGCTCGGGCTCGAGAGTGCTCATAGGCCCAAGGGTACTGAAGCTCCCGGACATCAGTTGAGCGAAGGGTCGTCCGGGTACGTCGCCACCATCGCCAGCTCGTTGCGCTGGCGGCGCAGCACCTCGCGCCAGAGTCTTTCCGGCGACGGCGAGGAGACGTCGCCGGGCTCCGACTCGACGACGTACCACGCGCCGTCCACCAGCTCGTCCTCCAGCTGGCCCGGGCCCCAGCCGGCGTATCCGGCGAAGATTCGCAGCGAGCCGAGGGCGGAGGCCAGCAGTTCCGGCGGGGCCTCCAGATCGACCAGACCGATCGCGCCGTGCACCCGGCGCCAGCCCAGCGGTGCGGCCTCCCCGGACGCGCCGCCGGGGACGACGGCGACCCCGAGGGCCGAATCCAGCGACACCGGGCCGCCCTGGAAAACGACGCCGGGTTCGCCGGTGAGATCTCCCCAGCCCTCCAGGATGTCCTCCACGCCCACCGGGGTGGGGCGGTTGAGGACGACACCGAGGGAGCCCTCCTCGTCGTGGTCGAGGAGCAGCACCACCGCGCGGTCGAAGTTCGGGTCCGCCAGGGCGGGCGTGGCCACGAGCAGCCGCCCTGTGAGCGAGGACACCTCGGTCATGCCAGACATGATCCCGCATCTTCCCTCCGCGTGGGGAGGCAGTGCGGGGACGGGAGTGAACGCAGCTCAGGGCGCACTGATGCGTCCGGCGCGCGGGGACGTGACCGTGACCCCACGTGCCCGGCACGGAACGGTTCGTGTTGTGACAGAGCTATGACGTGGCTGGGTCCGACTCAGGCTTACGGAAGGGGGGTGGAGGGCGATTACCCTTTCCCTCCTGGCCCCTGCCCGACTCCACGGAACGCGAGATTCATGACCGTCAACGACGATGTCCTGCTTGTCCACGGCGGAACCCCGCTGGAGGGCGAGATCCGGGTCCGCGGTGCGAAGAACCTCGTACCGAAGGCCATGGTGGCAGCGCTGCTGGGCAGCGCTCCGAGCCGGCTCCGCAATGTTCCGGACATCCGTGACGTACGGGTCGTACGGGGTCTGTTGCAGCTGCACGGTGTGACGGTCCGTCCGGGGGACGAACCCGGCGAACTGGTGATGGATCCGACGCGCGTGGAGAGCGCGAACGTCGCTGACATCGATGCCCATGCCGGTTCGAGCCGGATCCCGATCCTGTTCTGCGGCCCCCTTCTGCACCGCCTCGGCCACGCGTTCATCCCGGGCCTCGGCGGCTGCGACATCGGCGGCCGGCCCATCGACTTCCACTTCGACGTGCTGCGGCAGTTCGGCGCGCGGATCGAGAAGCGGGCGGACGGGCAGTACCTGGAGGCGCCGCAGCGGCTGCGCGGTACGAAGATCCGGCTGCCGTACCCGTCCGTGGGCGCGACCGAGCAGGTGCTGCTGACGGCGGTGCTCGCCGAGGGAGTCACCGAGCTCTCGAACGCGGCTGTCGAGCCGGAGATCGAGGACCTGATCTGCGTCCTGCAGAAGATGGGCGCCATCATCGCGATGGACACCGACCGGACCATCCGCGTCACCGGTGTCGACAAACTCGGCGGCTACAACCACCACGCCCTGTCCGACCGCCTGGAGGCCGCGTCCTGGGCGTCCGCCGCACTGGCGACCGAGGGCAACATCTACGTCCGCGGCGCCCAGCAGCGCTCGATGATGACGTTCCTGAACACCTACCGGAAGGTGGGCGGGGCCTTCGAGATCGACGACAAGGGCATCCGCTTCTGGCACCCCGGCGGCCACCTGAAGTCCATCGCGCTGGAGACGGACGTCCACCCCGGCTTCCAGACCGACTGGCAGCAGCCGCTGGTGGTGGCCCTGACCCAGGCCACGGGCCTGTCCATCGTCCACGAGACGGTCTACGAGTCCCGCCTCGGCTTCACCTCCGCCCTGAACCAGATGGGCGCGCACATCCAGCTCTACCGCGAGTGTCTGGGCGGCTCGAACTGCCGCTTCGGCCAGCGCAACTTCCTCCACTCGGCCGTCGTCTCCGGCCCCACCAAGCTCCAGGGCGCCGATCTGGTCATCCCCGACCTCCGCGGCGGCTTCTCGTACCTCATCGCGGCGCTGGCGGCCCAGGGCACGTCCCGCGTCCACGGCATCGGCCTGATCAACCGGGGCTACGAGAACTTCATGGAGAAGCTCGTGGAACTCGGGGCGAAGGTCGAGCTGCCGGGCAAGGCGCTCGGATAGCACGCGCAATGATGCCAAAGGGGCGGCCACCCGGTTCGGGTGGCCGCCCCTTTGGTGTCACTGTGCCTCGTACGTCGTCCTGGGACGTACGAACGGCCAGGTCACTTACCCTTGGCCGCTTCCTTGAGCTTGGAGCCCGCGGAGACCTTCACGCTGTAGCCGGCCGGGATCTGGATGGGCTCGCCGGTCTGCGGGTTGCGGGCGGTGCGAGCGGCACGGTGGGTGCGCTCGAAGGTCAGGAAGCCGGGGATGGTGACCTTCTCGTCCCCCTTGGAGACGATGTCGCCGACCACGTCGGCGAACGCGGCCAGCACGGCGTCGGCGTCCTTGCGGGTCACCTCGGCGCGGTCGGCCAGCGCGGCCACCAGCTCACTGCGGTTCATGTTGTTACTCCCGTGTTCATCTTGCCGTTGAGGCGTCGGATCGAAGCCGATGCTGCCAGGGTCCTCCGTGAGTCCCCGGACCCGGGTCCGTCGCCAGACCCTCGCGCCCAGGGACGCATCCTGCCTCTACCTGCGGCGGGAAAGCCAATCCGGCACCCGCAGGAGTCGTGAGAACACCCTTGGGAGTCACACGAAAAGAGGGCCTGAGCCTGGCCGACACGATAGAGGTCGGCCCAAGGGGTGGGGTTCCCCGACGCGCCGTTACCAGGCCAGTCGTGGCAATCCTCACAGCCGTCGGCAGGGCTGCCGCCCTACGGCTGCGAGGTCGTCGCCGTCGCGCCGGCCGCCTTCGCGGCGTCCCGCACCGCCCCGGCGACCGCGCCCGCGACCTTGTCGTTGAAGACGCTCGGGACGATGTAGTTCGGGTTCAGCTCGTCCTCGGTCACCACGTCCGCGAGGGCGGTCGCGGCGGCCAGCATCATCTCGGTGTTGACCGTGCGGGACTGGGCGTCCAGCAGACCGCGGAAGACACCCGGGAAGACCAGCACGTTGTTGATCTGGTTCGGGAAGTCGGAACGGCCGGTGGCCACAACGGCCGCGGTCTGGCGGGCGATTGCCGGGTCGACCTCGGGGTCCGGGTTCGCGAGCGCGAACACGATGGCACCGTCGGCCATGGCGGCCACGTCGTCGCCGTCGAGGACGTTCGGGGCCGAGACGCCGATGAAGACGTCGGCGCCGCGCACGGCCTCCTTGAGCGTGCCGGTGAGGCCCTCGGGGTTGGTGTTGTCGGCGATCCAGCGCAGCGCCGAGCCCGGGGCGGCGTCCACCAGGTCCTCGCGGCCCGCGTGCACGACGCCGTGGATGTCGGCGACGACGGCGTTCTTGACGCCCGCGGCGAGCAGCAGCTTCAGGATGGCCGTACCGGCCGCGCCGGCACCGGACATGACGACGCGGATGTTCTCTATCGCCTTGCCCGTGACGCGAAGTGCGTTCGTGAGGGCGGCGAGGACGACGATCGCGGTGCCGTGCTGGTCGTCGTGGAAGACGGGGATGTCGAGGGCCTCGCGCAGCCGGGCCTCGATCTCGAAGCAGCGGGGGGCGGAGATGTCCTCCAGGTTGATGCCGGCGAAGCCCGGGGCGATCGCCTTGACGATCTCGACGATCGCGTCGGTGTCCTGGGTGTCGAGGCAGATCGGCCAGGCGTCGATGCCGGCGAACCGCTTGAAGAGGGCCGCCTTGCCCTCCATGACGGGCAGCGCGGCCTTCGGGCCGATGTTGCCCAGGCCCAGCACGGCCGAGCCGTCCGTCACGACCGCAACGGAGTTGCGCTTGATGGTGAGGCGGCGGGCGTCCTCGGGGTTCTCGGCGATCGCCATGCAGACGCGGGCGACGCCCGGCGTGTAGACCATGGACAGGTCGTCACGGTTGCGGATGGGGTGCTTCGACGCCATCTCGATCTTGCCGCCGAGGTGCATGAGGAAGGTCCGGTCCGAGACCTTGCCCAGCGTGACGCCCTCGATGCCGCGGAGTTCCTCGACGATCTCGTCCGCGTGCGCGGTCGACGAGGCCGCGATGGTGACGTCGATACGGAGTTTCTCGTGACCGGAAGCGGTGACGTCGAGGCCGGTCACCGAGCCTCCGGAGGACTCCACGGCGGTGGTGAGCTGCGAGACGGCGGTTCCGCTCGCGGGCACCTCCAGCCGGACCGTCATCGAGTAGGAGACGCTGGGCGCCGTTGCCATGGCCGACTTCCTCTGCTTTCACCTGACGCTGAGTTGTGCCGTCCGATCGTCGCACCTACCGCTGAGTAGCAGGTAGCCACCCTCGATTGCGAACGTTTTGTTCGCGGAACAGGTCAGCAAAAAGAGACCCACGTCACATCTGACGTGGGTCTCTTGGGAAGTAGGTGGCACCGACCCGCCATGCTCGCCTCGCGGCAAGTGGTCGCTCGTAGCGACGATGGTTGGGCCCGGGGGCTTGGATCGAGCCGGTGCCACGTCCAGGCTAACAAACAGATCCCGTAAGGCCATTCCCGTACCGGGAGTTCATTTCGCCGACAAGTGGGTATCCAGGCGCGGTCCGCCGGAAGGGCGGGGATCAGTCCCTGAGCAGGTCCGGTACTCCCGTCGCGTCGGGCTCGTCCCGCTCGGCCGAGACGACCGTGAGCTGCTGGGTGGCCCGGGTCAGTGCGACGTAGAGCACACGCAGACCGGCCGGGGACTCGTCGGCGATCTCCGCCGGGGAGACCACCACCGTCGCGTCGTACTCCAGGCCCTTCGCCTCCAGGCTGCCCAGTGCCACGACCCGGTCGCCGAGCCCGGCGAGCCAGCGGCGGGCCTCCTCGCGGCGCTGCATGGCGACGACCACACCGACCGTGCCGTCGACGCGCTCCAGCAGCCGGGCGGCCTCGGCGCGGACGGTTTCGGCCAAGGTGTCGTCCACGACCGTGAAGCGGGGCTCGACGCCGGTGGAACGGACCGCCTTCGGGGACTGGGAGCCGGGCATGGCCAGGGCCAGCACCTTCGCTGCCAGCTCGGCGATCTCGGCCGGGTTGCGGTAGTTCACGGTGAGCTCGAAGCGGCGGCGCGGGCGGGTGCCGAGGGCCTCGTCGCGAGCCTGGGCGGCCTCGTCCGGGTCGGACCACGAGGACTGGGCCGGGTCGCCGACGACCGTCCAGGTGGCGTGCCGGCCGCGGCGGCCGACCATGCGCCACTGCATCGGGGTGAGGTCCTGGGCCTCGTCGACGATGACGTGCGCGTACTCGGTGCGCTCCTGCGCGAGGCGCTCGGCCCGTTCGCGCTGCGACTCCTCGCGCACCGGCATCAGCTCCTCCAGGCCGGTGAGCTGGTCGAGCGGGTCGAGTTCGCGCCTCTTCCGGGGGCGGGCCGGGGCGCCGAGGATGGCCTGGAGCTCGTCGAGCATCGCGATGTCGTGCACCGAGTGGCCGTCGCGCCTGAGGGAGCGGGCGACCTTGCGGATCTCGCCGGGGTTGAGGATCCGCCGGGCCCAGCGTCCCAGGCGCCGCTCGTCGGCCATGGCGTCCAGGACCGCCGACGGGGTCAGCTCGGGCCACCAGGCGTCGAGGAACTCGATGAAGGCGTCCTCGGAGGTGACGTCCTCGTCGAAGGAGGAGCGCAGCTCGGCGGCGAGCTCCGGGTCGGTGTGCCGGCCGCCCGCGCCGGACTGCTCCCACAGGGCGTCCAGGAGCAGCTTGCGGGCGCGGGGGCGCAGCAGGTTGACGGGGGCGGTGCCGCCGAGGGCGGCGCGGCGGATGTCCGCCAGCTGCTCGGCCTCCAGTTCCAGGCGGCGGCCGAAGGCGACCACGCGCAGCCGGGCCGGTGAATCGTTCGGCTCCAGGGCTCCGCGCGCGGCCTTGCGCAGCACCTTGAGCATGCGGGACGAGCCCTTGGCGCGGGCCACGGACGGGGAGTCGTAGAGCGTGGCCTCGGCGCCGTCGACGAGGGAGCCGATGGCGCGGATGGCGACCTGGCCCTCCTCGCCGAGGGAGGGCAGCACGCCCTCGGTGTAGGCGACGAGCAGCGGGGTCGGCGAGACGATCAGGATGCCGCCCGCGTACCGGCGGCGGTCCTGGTAGAGGAGGTAGGCCGCGCGGTGCAGGGCGACGGCGGTCTTGCCGGTGCCGGGGCCGCCCTCGACGTACGTCACGGAGGCGGCGGGGGCGCGGATGACCAGGTCCTGCTCGGCCTGGATGGAGGCGACGATGTCGCGCATGGTGTGGCTGCGGGCCTGGCCGAGCGCGGCCATCAGGGCGCCGTCGCCGATGACGGGCAGCTCGTGGCCGTCGAGGTAGGCCGTCAGCTCGGGGCGCATCAGGTCGTCCTCGACGCCGAGCACCTTGCGTCCCTTGGACCGGATGACCCGGCGGCGGACGACCCGGCCGGGGTCGACCGGGGTGGAGCGGTAGAACGGGGCGGCGGCGGGGGCCCGCCAGTCGATGACCAGCGGGGCGTAGTCCTGGTCGAGGACACCGATGCGGCCGATGTGCAGCGTCTCGGCGATGTCGGCGGTGTTGTCCTCCCGGACCGCGCCGTCGGCGGGCTCCACGGCGGTGTACGCGCCGTCGGGGCCCTTCTTGCCGTCCTTGCCGCGCAGCAGGTCGATGCGGCCGAAGAGGAAGTCCTCGAACTCGTTGTTCAGCCGGCTGAGGTGTATGCCGGCGCGGAAGACCTGCGCGTCCCGCTCGGCCAGTGCGCCGGGCGTGCCGACCTGGCCGCGCTGGGCGGCGTCGTTCATGAGGAACTCGGCCTCGTGGATCTTCTCCTCGAGGCGGCGGTACACCCGGTCCAGGTGTTCCTGTTCGACGCTGATCTCTCTGTCTCTCAGGGAGTCGAGCGCGGTTTCCTGTGGAGCCTGAGCGGCCACCGGGCCCCCTTCTGACGTGCTGGGCAGCCGTCCACCGTACGCGAAGGGGACCCGGTAAGGCTACGCGTCGACCTCGACCAGCCGCTTGCCGTCGAAGGTCACGACCTCGAAATGATCGATCTCGTTCGGCTCGAAGGCGGCGCCGCCCTGGACGTACAGCGGCTCCTTGGCCTTCTCGGACTTGGCGTCCGGCAGGCCGTAGCCCCATTCCGGGACGGACCAGGAGGACAGGGTCTCCCGCTCGCCGTTCTTGCCGACCGCGACGAGGGCGCACTTCAGCGGGCCCTTGACGTTCTTCAGTTCCAGGACCATTCCGGTGCCCCAGTCCTTCTTCTGGACTGCGACGGTCGCGGAGACCTTGGTGTTCGGGTCGGTGGCCGTGATCTTGTCGGAGATGCCGTCGAAGGCTTCCTTGGCGGGGCTCGCGGCGAGCGGGCGGTTCTCCGCGCCGCCGCCGTCACCGCCGCCGTTCGTCGCGACCGCGACGAAGGGGCCGCCGATGATCAGCGCACCGGCCGCGGCCACCATGTAGAAACTGCGGCGGCGCTTCTGGGCGCGGCGGTCGGCGACCTCGTCGACCAGCTTCTCCACCAGGCGCGGCCGGGGCTTCGCGGACAGCGACTCGCCGATCGCGGGTGTGCCGGAGCCGGGCAGGTCGGCGAGGGCGGCGAGCATCGGCTCCATGCCGGCCAGTTCGTCGAGCTGCTGGGCGCACCATTCACAGGTCGCGAGGTGGGCTTCGAAAGCGGTTGCTTCGGCGTCGTCGAGGATGCCGAGAGCGTAGGCGCCGACTGTCTCGTGCTCGTTCGGCACCGGAGATCCCTGCATGGGTCCAGACATACCCATGCCTCCCGTACCGAATCCCTGGTTTCCCCCGTAAACACTCATCACGCCGTCACCCCCCGCTCCTCCAGTGCCAGCTTCATGGAACGGAGAGCGTAGAAGACTCTGGAGCGGACGGTTCCGCTGGGTATGCCCAGAGTTTCGGCCGCCTCGTTGACGGTACGCCCCTTGAAGTACGTCTCGACGAGCACCTCCCGGTGGGCGGGGGTCAGGTCGTCGAGTGCGTCCGACAGAGTCATCAGCCACAGCGCCTTGTCGATCTCGTCCTCCGCGGGGATGACCTCCAGCGGCGACGGGTCGACCTCCTGCGGCCGGGCCTGCCGGCTGCGGTGGCCGTCGATGACGATGCGCCGGGCGACCGTCACCAGCCAGGGGCGTACCGATCCGGTCGCTCGATTGAGCTGTCCGGCGTTCTTCCAGGCACGGATGAGCGTCTCCTGCACGACGTCCTCGGCGCGCTGCCGGTCTCCGGCGACCAGGCGCAGGACATACGCAAGCAGGGGTCCGGCGTGTTCGCGATAGAGCGCACGCATCAGCTCCTCGTCGGGTTCCGAGGGCTGGGACATGCGATGTCGGGCCCTCGGTGCACGTTCATTGGCCACGACGGAATCCTTGCGCACGCCCACCTCCGGTGTCCGGGGGTTCCCCCAGTCGGTCGCTCCACAAGCCGTACGGACGCGAGCCGTTGGGTGTTCAAAGAGACGTGACAGATTTCTTCGAAGTGACGTGACGAGGGGGACATGGGGTCACATTCCCACCCCGCGTTCTTTACATTTCCGCCACATCGACCAGATCAAGCCAGGCCTTCCCTACGGGGGCGTAGGTAAACGATGTGTAATCGAAATCACTTCGACAGTGCGCTCACAGAAGTCGCATTTAGGACAGGGAAATTGGGTGCAGTGGCCACCCAACGGCCTTTCCGTGAAGGGCAAAAGGGATTTAAGCGCGAGTGAGTGCCACGCGGCGGCGATGCCGGGCGACCCGTTCGCGGTTCCCGCAGACCTCGCTGGAGCACCAGCGCCTCCTGCGTCCCCGTGAGGTGTCGAGGTACACGATCGGGCAGTGGTCGCCCTCGCACTGGCGCAGGGACGCGCGGGCGACGGGGTCGGTCAGCAGGTCCACGGCGTCCCGGGCGACGGCCGCGAGCAGGGCGGGGCAGCCGGGCGGGCCGTCCAACTGCCGTACGAGCTCGCCGTCTCCACCACGGACGGCCCGCGGGGCGGGGGGCGCGGTACGGGCGAGGTCGTTGACGCGCGCGAGCGCGAAGTCGTACGCCCGGGCTCCGGATCCCGGCCAGCCGCGCACCAACCGGTCGACCTGGCCGCGCAGTTCGCGGAAGGCGGCCGGCCAGGTGGCGTCGGCGTGGGCCAGGGCCGTGTCCGCCGGGACGAGCCCGGAGCCGGTGATCCAGGCGCGCAGCACGTCCACGGAGTCCAGCCGTTCCTCCGGATGCGTGGTGGAGAGCAGGTCGAGGCAGATCCGCCCGGCGTCGAACCGCAGCTCGTACGGGGCCGTGGCCGTACCCAGTGCCATGTGCCTGTCACCGCCTAGGGTGCACCCCGGTCGCGAGGGGGTCGGTGGGGTGCCAGTGAGAGGGCTGGGAAACCGTTCCCTCTTACAGTGCCTGCCCACTGCGACGCCGGAAACCCCTCGCACGGGCCGGTCGTGAGGGCGGCTTCGCCCGGGCACGGGTTCCGGCCATGGCGGGCACGCCACGCCGAGCGGTCCCGGTCGCTCGCTGGGCGTCAGCGTGGCGGAATGTCGCTCAACTCGCGGACGCGGTCACGCGTCCGCGTACTTCGTGTCCGCCGCCGGGTCCAGGGCGAGGCGGTAGCCCCGTTTGACCACCGTCTGGATCAGTTTCGGGGTACCGAGGGCCGTGCGGAGGCGGGCCATGGCTGTTTCGACCGCGTGTTCGTCGCGACCGGAGCCGGGCAGGGCGCGGAGGAGTTCCGCGCGGGCGACCACCCAGCCGGGGCGGCGGGAGAGGGCGCGCAGGAGGGACATGCCGGCGGGCGGCACGGGCTTGAGGTCACCGTCGACCAGGACGGCGTGGCCGCGGATCTCCACCCGGTGCCCGGCGATCGGCAGCGCGCGTGCCCGGCCGGGCAGCTCCTTGCACAGGAGCTGGACGAGGGGGCCGAGCCGGAAGCGCTCGGGCTGGATCGTGTCAATGCCGCGGGACTGCAGCGGCAGGGCGGTGACCGGGCCGACACAGGCCGACAGCACGTCGTGGCTCAGGGCCTCCAGTACCTCGGGGAGCATCCCGCGCTCCTCCGCCCGGGAGAGCAGGGAGGCCGCGGCCGGGGCGCTGGTGAAGGTCAGCGCGTCCACGCCCCGGGAGACCGTCGCGTCCAGCAGGCGGTCCACCGGGGCGATGTCCTCCGGCGGCATCCACCGGTAGACGGGCACGCCCACGACCTCGGCCCCGCCCTCCCGCAGCGCCTCCACGAACCCGGGCAGCGGCTCGCCGTGCAGCTGGATCGCGATCCGCTGCCCGTCGACGCCCTCCTCCAGCAGCCGGTCGAGCACCTCCGCCATGGACTCCGACGACGGCGACCATTCCTCGGTCAGCCCGGCGGCCCGGACCGCGCCCTTCACCTTCGGCCCGCGCGCCAGGATCCGTGCGCCGCCGAGCCGCGACAGCAGATCGTCGCCGAGCCCCCAACCGTCGGCGGCCTCGACCCAGCCCCGGAAACCGATCGCGGTCGTGGCGACCACGATGTCCGGCACCTGGCGGATGAGTTCTTTCGTCGCGCCCAGCAACTCGCTGTCGTCGGCGAGCTGCACGATCCGCAGGGCAGGGGCGTGCAGAACGGCGGCACCGCGCCGCTGCAGCAGCGTGCCCAGCTCGTCGGCCCGGCGCGCGGCCGTCACGCCCACGGTGAAACCCGCCAGGGGCCCGTGGTCCGGTCGCTGTTCTTCCTCGTACATGGCTCTCGTCCCGCACTCGAGTCGTCGTACTTCATGGGTACGGCGTACCTACATGCCGATCGAGCCTGTCAACGGCTCGTGACAGGCCCGGATCGGCTTGATGACGACGGTGTTACGTCACACCCTGGCGTAGCTGAGCTGCGGCTCCGCCTCCGAGGTCGCCGTCGTGGCGGGTACCCGGGGAGCCGTACGGCGAAGGTATACGGCCCAGGTGACCGCGAAGCAGACCGCGTAGAAGGCGAGGAAGGCGACGAAGGCGCCGGTGCCGGAACCGTAGGAGAGGAAGGACTGGCGGAAGGCGAGGTTGATGCCGACACCGCCGAGCGCGCCCACCGCGCCGATGAGTCCCATGGAGGCACCGGAGAGCCGGCGCCCGTAGGCCGCGGCCGCCTCACCCTCCAGTCCCTTGGCGAGGGCCTTGTTCTGGAAGATGCCCGGGATCATCTTGAACGTCGAGCCGTTGCCGAGCCCGCTGAGGACGAACAGCACCACGAACGCCACGGTGAACAGGGCCAGCGACTTCTCCATGGAGGCGCCGATCAGGATCGCCGTCGCGACGCCCATGCCGACGTAGTTCCACAGGCTGATCTTCGCGCCGCCGTACTTGTCGGCCAGCCAGCCGCCCAGGGGCCGGATCAGCGAGCCGAGGAGCGGACCGATGAAGGTGACGTACGCCGCCTCCAGCGGGGTGCGGCCGAACTGGTTCTGCAGGACCTGGCCGAAGGCGAAGCTGTAGCCGATGAACGAGCCGAAGGTTCCGATGTAGAGGAAGGACATGATCCACGTGTGGCCGTCCCGCGCGGCGTCCTTGGCGGCACCGGTGTCGTTCTTCACGTTCTCGATGTTGTCCATGTACAGCGCGGCCATGACGGCGGCCACGAGGATCAGCGGGATGTAGATCCCGAGCAGCACCCGAGGCCCGCCGCCGGCGCCGATGATCCCGAGGGCGGCCAGCTGGATCACCGGTACGCCGATGTTGCCGCCGCCCGCGTTCAGACCGAGGGCCCAGCCCTTCTTCCGCAGCGGGAAGAAGGCGTTGATGTTGGTCATGGAGGAGGCGAAGTTGCCGCCGCCGATGCCGGCCAGCAGGCCGACGAGGAGGAAGGTGGAGAAGGAGGTGCCCGGCTCCATCACGGTGAACGCGGCGATGGTCGGGATGAGGAGGAGGCCGGCGGAGATGATCGTCCAGTTCCGGCCGCCGAAGATCGCGACGGCGAACGTGTAGGGGACGCGGACGACGGCGCCGACGAGCGTGACCATCGAGGTCAGCATGAACTTGTCCGCCGGGGTCAGTCCGTACTCCGGGCCCATGAAGAGGACCAGGACGGACCACAGGGTCCAGATCGAGAAACCGATGTGCTCGGAGAGCACGGAGAAGAAGAGGTTGCGCCGGGCGACTTTCTCCCCGGTCTCCTTCCAGAAGGTCTCGTTTTCCGGATCCCAGTGCTGGATCCAGCGTCCGCCCCTGCTCGGGGGTGCGGGTGCCGTGCCAGGGCCTGTCATGACGCCTCCACTTGCTCCGGGACTCGGTCGTTCCATGAGTGCTGGTCCCGAAGGTAGGGAGGACTCGTTTCGTGACTGTGCCAGCGGGTGACCGCGAGGGAACTTTGCTCTCACCCCGGCCTTGGGCGGGATGAGAGGTTCGGTGGCTTGTGTCAGCGTTGTGGGGGCTGCCAGTGGGGGTTCTGCTGGGGATACGGCTGACTGTAGGGGCCGGGGGGCTGAGCACCGTAGGGGCCCGGCGCGGGCTGGGCGGGGTACGGACCGGGGGCGGGCTGCCCTCCGTAGGGACCGGGCGCGGGCTGACCAGGGTACGGGCCGGGGGCAGGCTGTGCACCGTACGGGCCCGGCGCCGGCTGGGCGTACGGCCCCGGCGCCTGCTGTCCGTAACCCGCGGGGGCGCCCGCGGCCGGGGTCATCCCGCCGGGCGGCTGACCCGGCGCGCCCGCGTAGCCCGGAGCTCCGGCCCCCGGGCCGCCGTCGTACGGCCCGCCTCCGAAGGGATTGCCGTGTCCCGGCATCTGCTGCCCCGGCGGCAGATACCGCACCCGCCCGTTCTCATCGGTCGCCGGCAGGAAACCGGCCGCCCGCAACCTGGCCGCGAACTTCGTGTTGCGCTTGCGCGTGACCAGCAGCCCGATGCCGAGGATCGCCATGAACAGCAGCCACACCACGCCCGCCGCGACGAAGTCGAAGGACTCACCGCCGGCGCGGAAGGCGAGGACCACGCAGCCGACGGTGATGCCGAGGGCCACGTAGCCCATGCGCTTCTCGGCACTCTTGCCGGTGAGGTCGAAGTTGATGCGGGCCTTGAGGAGCTCGAAGGCGTCCGGCACGAGCGGCGGGAGGGAGACACCGTCACCGGCGCCCGGGTACTGCGCCCAGTTCTGTGCGGCCCGCGCCCGGGCCTGCGGGCTGGGGTCGGGCAGGATCAGCATGGTGAGCGCGCCGTTGCGCCCGGTGCTCTGCCGGACGTCCGCGTACTCGTAGCCGAACTGCTGGGCGACGAAGGCCAGCCGGGCGAGCTTCTTCACGGACGCCATCGGGCTGGTGAGCTCGACCGGTTCTCCGCTCGCCATCAACCGCAGCATCTTCTGTGTCTGCCGCTTACTCATCCGACCGCTCCCCCGTCGACCCACTGGGCACAGTTGTTCACATGCGCAACTCAGGCAGTTTTCCACACCTGCAAACCCCGGGAGAACGGGGTCCCGTTATCCTCTAGCGGACCCCACACGGGAAGGGGAGAGTCCATGTCCGCTGAGTCGGGGGCCGAGCGGCCTGAGGCGCAGCGCCCGCAGCGCTCCTTTGCCGGAAACGTCGCCTTCGGAGCGGGAATGCTCCTCGTCCTGGCGACGGCGACGCTCGGCGCGTTCGCGGCCGTGGCCCTGCTGGGCAGGGCGGCCCCGCTGTCCGGCATGGTGCCCGACGACGGGAACAACGCCCTGGTGGTGGGAGGCATCGCGGTCGGCGGGCTGACCGGGCTGATGCTGCCGGTGATCCTGTTCGGCACGGTGCGGGGCAACGAGGACACGCCCCGGGTCGGTCCGGCAGCGGCGGCGCGCAAGGTGCTGGCCGTGCTGGTGTTCGACGTCTGGCTGCTGGTCGTGGCGTTGCTCGTCGCCCAGCTGGGGTGGTTCCTCCCGGCTCAGATCACCACCGTCGTCGCCGTCTTCGCCGTCGGGTTCAGCTGGATGCCGCTCGCGATGGTCCCCTGGGAGCGGTTCGGTCTCGGTGATGTGTTCGCCAAGCGCCGGGGTTCCGCCGCGTCACGCCAGGCGGAGTGAGTCCGCCAGCTCGTCGGCGACCTTGACGAGTTCCGCGCCGAGTCCCAGGGACGTCCACAGCAACCGGCCTTCCAGCGCGGTGGGGTACCGGCGCGGCAGGACGTAGTGGGCCACTCCCTCCACGACCGTTCCGCTGTCCGCGTCCGGGTCCGTCGGCTCCTGGCGGTGCACCCGCAGGGCCGGTCCCAGGGGCAGTTCGACCTCGGTGAGGATCTGCTCCCCGCCGAAGTACGGGCCGTCCGCGCGCTCCGCCTCGGCCCGGAAGGCGGCCACCGTCAGGGACTCCGGCGGGATGTTCAGCTCCCGCACCGTGTAACTCGCCACGACGGGCCCGTCCTGGGGTGCCAGGACCGCCGCGCACAGGGCGCCCTGCCGGACCGCCGCGCCCCGGTACCAGAGCAGGTCCGTCGCGAACGCCTCCCGCCACGGCTCGGGTACGTCACCGCCGAGATGCTGTCCGGCGAGGGTGCGCGCCCATGTCTCGGGATCCTCGTTCCGCAGGTCCAGCACCAGCCAGTTGTGGTGGGCGGGCAGCGCGACGCGGCACTCCCGCCAGTCCGCCGGGTTGGTCATGGCCGGGCTCACCGTCCGGCCAGTGACGCGTCGGGGCCGGTGACGTCGATCTCCGGGTCACCGCCGAACAGGCCGACGAAGCTGTTGGTGTCGGAGGCCGCGCCCGTCCCGGTGCCGCCGAGGCCGACGGCGTTGTACGCCATGGCCTGCTTGAACGCGTCGGGCGTGCCGATGAAGCGCAGGTCCGCCGGGTCGATGTTCTTGATGCGCGTGAGTTCGTCGACCATGCCCGGACCCGCGTACATGCTGGCCAGTCCGCGCGCTCCGGCGGCGTTGTAGGCGTCGCGGGCCGCCGAGAGGTTGTCGCCGGCCTTGAACAGGTCCCGCCAGTTGCCCCGGATGCTCGCCAGGTCGTCCGCGAAGGAGCTCGGCAGTCCGCGGAAGGCCGCCCTCAGGCCCACCTCGGGCAGGGCCGCTCCGGGACGCGCTCCGGCCCGTGCCCCGACCATGGACTCGACGAGTGCGCGGCGCGCGGCCGAGTTCATGCCCGGGTTCCAGCCGCGCACGTACTGCGTGGCCGCCGTCCAGACGCGGCTGCGGCCGACGGTGGCGGCGGCCTTGGCGCCCGCGGAGAAGACGCGTCCGATACCGAACGTGGCGAGACCCAGCACGTCGATCGCCACATCGCCCCAGGATCCGTCGCCATTGATGGCGAGCAGCACGTGGCAGACCAGTGAGATCGCCGTCATCACCAGGGCGATGGTGCCGAGCACCCCGGCCAGGGCCTGACCGATGACGGGGATCCAGCCGACGAGCAGGGACAGCACCCCGCAGACGGCGGCGATGGCTCCCGTGATGTCGCTGACCATCTTGAGGGTGTCGCGCAGGTCGTCCAGCCAGCCGTCGTTGAGGCCGTCGCCCTCGGTGGTGTCGTGGATGCGCTTGGCGGCCTTGTCGCCGACCTCCTTGTGACGGGTCTTCAGCGAGGCGAGCTGACCGCGCAGCCCGTCCAGCCCCTCCTGGAGGCCGGTGACCGCCTTGTCGAGCTTGTCCTGCCCGGCGTCGTCGGTGCCCTCGGGCGGGTTCTCGGCCTTGGACTTCGCGGTGGTCAGGCTGTTGTGCTTGGTCTCGGCCTGGGCGAGGAGCTTGTCCGCTTCGCCCTGGATCGTCTCCAGGTCGGTGGAGTAGTCCTTGAGGGCGACTCCGGCGTCGGCGTAGCGGTCGTGGGCCTTGCTCACCGTCTTGGCCGTGTCGTTCGCCTTCTCGGCGAAGGCGCGTCCGGCCTCGGAGTCCCAGCTCTCCAGGTTGCCGAGCCGGCGCAGCGCGTCGGCCGTCTTGGTGATGGTCTCGGCCGTGGCCGTGAACCGGCGCGCGAGGGCCTTCATGTCGTGGACGTCACCGGGCACGGGGTCACCGCTCTCCCCCAGTAGCTCCCACCGGTGGTCGGCGGGGCGGGTCACTTCTTCTTCCCCTTGCCCGTGAGCGCGTCGTACAGCGCGGTGTCGAGCTCGGTGTACGCCTTCCCGGCCTCCTGGGCCATCTTCCCGAGCCCCTGGATCTCCTCGATCATCTTCTTGCGGTTGTCGTCCCAGCCGTCGGAGAACTCCTGGAGCCGGTCGTGCAGCGTCTGGTGGCCGACGGTGCGGCGGTCGTAGGCGTCCATGAGCTTGTCGAGCCCTTCCAGCTCGGTCGCCACCGTCCGCAGGCCGGTTCCGGCCGTGTCGAGATCCTGCGTCGAGACCCTGAGCTTCCCGCTCACTTCTGTTCCTCCCCCGTCCGCTCCTCGTCGCGGGGCTGCCAGCGCAAGGTTCCGGCCACCGCGTCGAACAACTCCACCATGGCGTCCGCGATCGGCTCCAGCGGTGTGCTGAACGTCAGCATCAGCACCTCGTCGCGGTCCGGGACCGGTACGAAGTACTCGACGACCGTGTCCTCGAACTCGGAGCCCAGCTTCCGCGACTGCTTCGTCCGCTCCTGCCGCCGGAGCCGGGCCACGCGGCCCACGGCGGGCAGCGTCTCCAGCGTGGCCTCGCCGGAGCCGGCCAGGGCGGCGACGGCGTCGAGGCCGTCGAACCTCTTGTACAGGCGGGAGACCAGCAGGGAGGCCGACAGCGGGATGCCGCCGGCCTCCAGGAACGACAGGTACAGCACCACGCCGCCCTGCTGGACGGCGGCCTCGGCCGTGCCGAGCAGCTGCTCCTCGGCCTTGCGGCGCAGTACCGGCTGGTCGTCGACGCCCGCGAACTGCCGCTTGACCAGAGCGCTCACGGACGCCTCGCGGCGGTCGGCGGGCAGGAGCGGAATGCGGTACCAGTCCTCGGGCGTGATCAGCCCGAAGACCGGCGCGCGCGGTCCGGCCGGCTCTGCTGTCGGTGCTTCTGTCACTGTCGTTCTCTCACCTGCGACCGAAAAAGGGCCCTGGACAAGGGCCGCTCGTCGTCCGCCCCCGCCGATGCCGGCCCAGCTTAGCTGCCGGGTGCCGCTCGCCTCCGCGTCCCACGAACCCTCACCCGAGGCGCACTGTTCGGCCACAACCGCGGTTTCCGCTTCGCCGCGACGTCCTCGACCCAGCCGAACGCCAGGATCGCCGCGCCGATCAGGGGCCAGACCAGGACGAACATCCAGATCGTGTACGTGGTGTCCAGGGCGGACACCGCGCCGTCGCTCTGGAGGAACGGCAGTTCGTAGAGCAGGTCGAGGATCGGGATCGTGGCCATGATGAGGAGGTTGTGCCAGAGGTAGATCGTGACGGCGCGGTTGTTGGAGAGGGTCACGAGCTTGTCCCACCTGGCGAGGCGGCCCGGGAGTTCGCGCCAGGACGGGGAGTACTGGAGCAGGATCACCACGAAGCCGAAGGACCAGGCCGCCTGGGCCAGGGGGATGTCGTTCAGGTCCCAGCCGTCGGGGCCCAGGTGGCCCGAGGCCCACCACAGTCCGAAGGCCATCAGCAGGGCCGCGCAGGAGATCGACAGGTAGCGGGGGATCTGCTTGAGCAGGCCCTCGTGATGGGCGAAGCCCAGGACCCAGCAGCCGCCGTAGACCGCGAAGTCCGTCACGGCGTTGCCCGTCTCACCGGGGATCTTCACCAGGCCCGTGCCGACGACCGCCGTGAGGCCCAGGGGTGCCAGCAGCGTCGGCCACGGTGCCCGGCGGAACGCCCACAGCAGCAGCGGGGAGCCGATGACGAACCAGAGGTAGGCCCGCAGGTACCACAGCGGACCGGCCGCCTGCACCGCCCAGGTGTCCTCGAGCAGGCCGGACTTGGCGCCGAGGTGCCAGGGGAAGGGCGGGGCGCCGACGGGGAAGACGTAGTTGAACAGGTCGATCAGGCCCCAGGTGCCGCCGTGTCCCGGGTCCTTCAGCGGGTTCCAGCCGCCCGCGAACATCATCGCCAGCACCACCGCGCTGAACGCCCAGAGCGGGGGCAGGAGCCGGCGGATCCGGCCCCGGACCACCCCGAGCGCGGGGCGGTTCAGCGAGCGCGCCATCAGGGCACCCGCCAGCGCGAACATCACGCCCATCGACGGGAACAGCACCGTCAGCCACGCCCAGCCGAACAGGTGGTACACGACGACACGGACCAGGGCGATCGAGCGCAGCAGGTCCAGGTAGCGGTCACGGCCGCCGCCCTGGCGCGGCGCCGCGTCGGGGGCGGTTCCGCCCGTGGCCGCGGGGTCCGTCGTGCGCTGCTGCGGGATGCCGTACGACGGCGGCCCCGGCATGCCGGACGCCGCCGATGACGTGGGGATCGGGTTTCCGTGGGTCATGCCACCGGCCTTCGCTCGCCGCTGCTCTGGGACCGCTGGCGCGGCACGGCGCCGGCGCCGGGCGCGTCGACCACACCGGTGCGCCGCAGCTTCTGCCAGCGCAGCCGGCCGCCGGTGAGGGCGGTGATCCAGGACTGGAGCAGGACGACATACATGAGCTGTCGGTAGAGGATCTGCTGCAAGGGCAGGGAGACGAGGTGCGTCATGCGCTCACGGTCGAGTCGGAAGGCGTAGGCCGCGCAGACCGCCTGGATCGCCAGGACGCCGAGCCACGCGATGATCGTCTTCTGGGTCGGGCCGAACACGAGGCCGTAGACGAGGAACACGTCGATCAGCGGGGCCAGCAGGGGCGCCACGACCATGAAGAGGGACACCAGGGGCAGGCCCACGCGGCCGAAGCGGCCCGAGGCACCCTTGTCCACCAGGGCCCGGCGGTGTTTCCAGATGGCCTGCATGGTGCCGTACGACCAGCGGTAGCGCTGGGACCACAGCTGCTGGACCGTCTCGGGCGCCTCGGTCCAGGCACGGGCGTTCTCCGCGTAGACCACCCGCCAGCCGTCGCGGTGCAGGGCCATGGTGATGTCGGTGTCCTCGGCGAGCGTGTCGTCACTCATGCCGCCGACCCGTTCCAGCGCGCTGCGGCGGAACGCTCCGACCGCGCCGGGGATCGTCGGCATGCAGTGCAGGACGTCGTACATCCGGCGGTCGAGGTTGAAGCCCATCACGTATTCGATGTGCTGCCAGGCGCCGATGAGGGTGTCCTTGTTGCCGACCTTGGCGTTGCCCGCGACCGCGCCCACGCGCGGGTCGCCGAAGGGCTGCACCAGTTCGCGCACCGTGGACGGTTCGAAGACCGTGTCGCCGTCCATCATCACGATCAGGTCGTGGCGGGCGTTGGCCACACCGCGGTTGAGCGCGGCCGGCTTGCCCGCGTTGAGCTGGCGGACCACCCGGACGTCGGGCAGACCCATGGCCTCGACGATCCGGGCCGTGCCGTCGGAGGAGCCGTCGTCGATGACGAGGACCTCGATGGGGTGGTCACTGGCGGCGAGGGAACGGACCGTGTTCTCGATGCACTTGGCCTCGTTGTACGCCGGGACCAGGACCGACACCGGTTCGGTGATCGGCGTCCCCCAGCTGAAGCCGCGACGGCGCACCCGGCGTGCGTGCAGCCCGGAGAGCAGCAGCATCAGGACGAAGCGGCCGATGACGAGGGTGCCGACGATCGCGAGGCCGACGACCAGCCCGTCGGTGAGGTGCTCCGAGGCCTGGACCAGGAAGACCCACGCCGCGCCCTTCCACTGCTCGAGGCCGGTGACCCGGGAGTGCGCGCTCGGGGCGTCGAGGGCCTCGGTGAGGTTGTGGAACTCGTAGCCCTGCTCACGCAGGTCGGGCAGCATGCGGTCCAGCGCCTCGACGGTCTGGTGACGGTCGCCGCCGGAGTCGTGCATCAGGACGATGGCGCCCTTGCCGCCCTTGGGCGTGGCCTTGCGGATGATCTCCTCGACGCCGGGCTTGCGCCAGTCCTCGCTGTCGGTGTTGTTGACGACGGTGATGTAGCCGCGGTCGCCGATGTACTCGGTCACCGGCCAGGACATGTTGTCCATGGCGCCGGCGAAGGAGGAGTACGGCGGCCGGAAGAGAGAGGTGCGGATGCCCGCCGCGCCCGAGATCGCGAGCTGGTTCTGGGACAGCTCCCAGTCGATGCGCTTCTTGGACTGGTAGGACAGATCAGGGTGGTTGAAGGTGTGCAGACCGACCTCGTGGCCTTCCGCGACCATGCGCCGGACCAGGTCCGGGTGGCGCGAGGCCATGGTGCCGGTGACGAAGAAGACCGCGTGCGCGTCGTGCTTCCTCAGGACGTCCAGGACCTTCGGCGTCCAGACCGGGTCCGGGCCGTCGTCGAAGGTGAGGACCAGGCGGTGGTCGGGCAGGCGCAGGCTCTCCGTGCGGCCGCTGCGGGTGTCGATGACGGGCCCGCCTCGCATGATCTTCTCCGGCACCTGGTCGGTGGCGGCGGGCGGCCGGACCCGGTGGTCGGCGAGGATCTCGCTGTGCACGTAGCCGCGCAGCATGAGCATCGCCATCAGCGCGAAGAGGACGAGCAGGGGCAGCAGCAGGCGCAGGGGCAGGCGGCGCCTGGAGCCGCCGCGGGCTCGGGGCGCGGGCCCGGAACGGCGGGTATGGGATGCCATGGGCGGTGGTACTCCGGGGTGGTGCGAGGACGAAGTGCTGCGGGGACGGGGTGGTGCGAGGACGGTGCCGGCATGCTCCGCGGCGTCATCAGGTCTCTCCGCTCCAGCGGGACCGGGAGCCCGGGGTCTGAGATCGTGAGGCGCCGGAGTGCCCTTTCCCCCGGATCTGCCCTGGAGGACGGAGGCGGCGGGCGCCGCCCTCGCGACCGGCCTAGGCGGCAGGCGGCTGGGCGGCGGGCGGCTGGGCGGCGGGCGGCGTCTCGGGCGGGCCTTCGGCGACCGTGTCGGTGCCGCCGCTGCCGCCGGGGTCCGCGGGCTCGGTCGGCTCCGGCGTGGGCTCGCTCACCGGCGTCGGGTCGATCGCCGGCGTGGTCGGCGGGTCCGCCGGCTCGGTCGGTGTCGGGTCGGTCACGACGGTGCCCGGGGCCGGTGCGATCCGGGTCGCGGTCGGCGAGGGACGGGCGGGCGTGCCGGGGCGGTCCGGTTCGGCGGGGGCCGCCGGTTCGAGGGCGCTGGGGCCGTGCGAGGGCGAGGTGACCTCGTCGGCCGTCGGCGCGCTGCCCGGGGCGGTGGCGCCGGTGCTTGCGGTCGGGGCAGACGGCTCGGACAGCGGCGGGGCGTCGACCTGCCCGGCCGGCGAACCCTCCTGGCCCGGTACGGGCAGCCACGGCGCGTTGGAGTTGCCCGACAGCAGCGTGGCGACGATGACGACGGCGTAGCCCCCGCAGGCCAGGGCAATGGCTATGCCGATCCGGCGGAAGCGGCGGCTGCGACGGCCCGACTCGTCGACGAAGACCGGCCGGTCGCCGGTGGTTTCGGGGCCCGCGCCGGTGCCTTCCTTGACCTGCCGTACGAACCCGTCCCCGAGCTGGACGGCGTCGAGCTGGACGGTGACCTCGTGCGGGTCGTGACTGTGCCCGGCGAGGGTCCCGGCCCGGGCGTGGCCGACCGGGACGGCGTCCTCCTGCCAGGGGTCGCGGACCAACGGCCGGGTTCCGGGATCCGCGGCGAACGAGTCGGCCTCGCCCTCGCTCTGCCGGGGAATACCGCGCAGTATCTCCGTCAGCTCCGTCCCGGCGGGCAGGCGGGTGCCCGTCAGCTGGACGTCGCCGCCTGAGAACACCTGCGTGGCTCTCCGGTCCCGGGCTCTGCCGTCCGCGGAGAGTTCACCGGTGGCCGCTGCGACCTGGGGCCATTCGGGTTGGGCGTCTTCTCGCCACTGTTTCACACGCACGCACTTCCCCCCACGGGATGGTTCAGGTGCGCTACGACCTGAGCACCCGTCGTCCGGACCAGGTCCCCAACCCGTCCAGAGCGCCCCCCATTACCACACCGTGCTCAGACGTCGAATGTAGCGCACGCGGAGGTTATGTGCGGACCGGGTGCGGAATCGTGTCAGTGGCGAGACACCATGAGGACATCATCGGTGGCCGGAATCCACCCTCCGGCGGGCCTCCGCAGCCACCCCTCCTCCGCCGCGAGCCGCGCCGCCGCCCGTCGCAGCGCGTCGAGCGCGGGGTGCGTCAGGCCCTTGCGCCACACCAGCGACACGGGAGAAAGCGGAACGGGATCGACCAAAGGACGGGACACCATCGTCGGCAGGGCCGGGAACCCCACGACGGCCAGGACCGGGGTGCGCGTCCGGGCCATGACCCGCTGGAACTCCTCCTCTCCGACGGCCAGTGGTGCCGGTGGCGCGATCTCGATGCCCCGCCCCTCGAACAGCAGCCGCGCGAGGCCGGTCCACTCCGGCGTGCGCGGGTTGCCGGCGCCCGCGTAGACGGTCTCGCCGGCCAGCTCGGCGAGCGGCACCTCCGCGCGCGAGGCCAGCCGGTGGTCCTCGGGCAGCACGACCGCCATCGGCTCGTACCGCACGGGCTGGTGGGCGAGCCCGGCCCGCAGCGCCGGGTCCAGCCCGGCGAACCGTCCGAACGACGCGTCCAGCCGACCCGCGAGCAACTCCCCGGCGGCCCCGGTCAGGCCGCTCTCGTAGCGGGCCATCAGCTCGTGCCCGGGGGCGAGTTCACGCGCCCGGAGCAGCACGCGGCGCGGTGTGACCAGACCCGGGGAGTTGAGGTCCACCAGCAGGGGCCGGGCCTGGTCGAAGGCCGCGAGCAGTTCCTCCTGCGCCCGGAGCACGCGGCGGGCGTACGGCAGCAGCCGCTCTCCGTCGGGCGTGAGCGTCACCTGCCGGGTGGTCCGTACGAACAACTCGGCACCCAGCTCCCGCTCCAGCCGCCGCACGTCCCGGCTGAGCGCCTGCTGGGCTGTGTGGAGACGCACCGCGGCACGGGTGAAATGCAGCTCCTCGGCGACGGTGACGAAGGCACGCAGGAGTCGGGGGTCGAGGTGGCCGGGCATGCCGTGAACCTACAGCGGCGGGCTGCCCGTTCAGACCCCGGCGACCTCTCAGACCCCGGCGGCCTTCTCAGGCCCCTCGCCGTCACCCCCACACTCGCCGGCACCCGCGACCTGACCAGCCGGAACCTCCCCACCGGCAAGTTCCCCACCGCCAAGCCCCCTCGACGCAACCTGCCCCAGCCGATGCCGAGGCACAGTCCGCACGGGCGGACGAGTCAGCGTGATCTGGCGGACGACCTGCTGGAAGCACGCCAGCGCCGCCAGCCCGGGCAGGGCCGCGGCCGCCGTACCGAGGACGGTCCTCGGCGCCTGGGCGACACACAGCAGCACGGCGACGCACGAGAAGACCAGCACCACGCACCAGGAGTGCACGGCACGGCGCTGGTGCAGCGCGGACCGCAGGACGGACAGGGAGGCCACCAGCCAGGGCCCGTACACCAGCAGGGGCCACCAGGTGCCGAGGCCGCGCTCCGCGGAGGACACGCCGACCAGGCGCAGCGGGTCGTAGGCGACCATGCCGCTCAGGAGACTCACCGCGGACGCGATGACGGCCGTCAGGGCGGCGACGAGGAAACTGGTGGTGCGGAGCAAGCCACCGGCCCGGCGGACCCGGACCTTGCGGTGGCGCCGGGGGACCTCCCGCACGGGCGGCAGTTCCTCGGTGATGTCCTGGAGCCGCCGCATGCGCTCGCCCGGGGCCGGATCCACGGGGGCGGGCGGTGCCACGTCACGCGGGGCGGGAATCCTCGGTCCCTGCTCCCCGAGTGCCTCCTCGAGGATGAACGCCAGTTCCTCGGCCGGGTCCCAGGTCGGATCCGGTGGCGTCAGCGGGGTCACGAAATCCCGGGTCGGCGCCCTGTGCCGGCCGGTGCCCTCGATTCCTTTGTCGTGCATAGCGCGGCCCGACTATTCCGCGAGCGCGAAAGCGGGCCATTCCGTCGCACGGATCCACCGCCGGGCGAGGTCCTTTTCCAGCACGCTCATGGCCGTGATGAAATCGCGCAGCACCGGCTCGGTCACCTGGAGCGCGACCGGGCAACCGCCCTTGGTGAGCGTGCCGTTGACGGTGGCCGACGAGTGCGCTGGAGCGGGAATGTAGGTGTAGGGGCCGAGCGTTACCGCCCAACCGTTTTTCCTGGTCGCCTCGGTCATGTACCGACTAACCGTCGGCCCACTTCGGCGGATGCGCGGCAAACGGGTGAAGGATTTCCCGGTTGAGCATCTTTTCTATGCGCCATTAAAGACTCTCCATATCTCTGTATGAAGAACGAGCAGCGAATATTTCCCGCCCGTCCTACAACCCAGGTGCGTGATTCCGTACGGAACAGGTGTTGGACCGCCCGGTCACCTCCGGGCGACGGTGGGCGCATGCCGCAACTCACCCCGTACCGCCGCCTCTTCGCGCTGCCCGGCGCCCGCGCCTTCACAGCCGGGAATCTGATAGCCCGCCTCCCGATGGGCATGTTCAGCGTCAGCGCCGTCGTGATGATCGCCGGGACGCGGGGCTCGTACGCCCTCGCCGGTGCCGTCACGGCGACGGGGCTCGCGGCGACCGCGGTGGTCGCGCCGTGGACCGCGCGGCTCGTCGACCGGCACGGCCAGGCCCGGGCGGCCCTGCCCGCCACGGTGATCGCCGTCCTCGGCTCACTCGCGCTGCTGCTGTGCGTGCGCCACGACGCCCCCGACTGGACCCTGTTCGCCTCCTACGCCGCCACGGCCACGACCCCCAACACCGGCGGCATGTCCCGGGCCCGTTGGGCGTATCTGCTGGCCGGTGACGCCAAGGCGCTGCACACCGCCAACTCCTTCGAGCAGGCCGCGGACGAGCTGTGCTTCATGCTGGGCCCGGTGCTCGCGGCCTTCCTGTGCGGGGCGCTCTTCCCGGAGGCGGGCACGCTCGTCGGCGCGGTGCTGCTGCTGACGGGCATGCTCCTGTTCACCATCCGGCGTGAGACGGAGCCGCCGGTCCACGCGCGCACACCCGCGAAGGCGCCGCTGCGCGCCCCCGGCATGCCCCCGCTGCTCGCGGTCTGCCTGGCGATGGGCGCGGTGTTCGGCTCGACGGAGGTCGTCACGCTGGCGTTCGCGGACGCGCGGGGGCACGGGTCGGCGGCCGGTGCCGTGCTCGCGCTGCAGGCGGCGGGCTCATGCGCGGCGGGCCTGCTGTACGGCGTCGCGAAGCCCGCCGGGCCGGCCGCGTCCCGCCTGCCGTGGTGTGTGGCCGCGATGACCGCGCTGCTGACCCTGCCCCTGCTCGCGGCCGCCCTCACCGGTTCGCTCCCGCTCCTGGCGGGCGCGCTGCTGATCGCCGGGATGGCGACGGCCCCGACGATGGTCACCACCATGACACTCGTCCAGCAGCGCACTCCCGACGGCCGGCTGAACGAGGGCATGACCCTGGCGGTGACCGGCCTGCTCGGCGGCATCGCCTGCGGCAGCGCGTTCGGCGGCTGGACGGTGGAGCAGGTGTCGGCGACGGCGGGATACGGCATCCCGGTGACGGCGGCGGCCGTGGCCCTGGTGTTGTCCCTGTGCGGTGCGTCGAATCGCTTCACTGATCTCCGCACACCCCATTGACGCCCTCATGCACCCCACATACGTTCGTTCGTCGAAGCGCTTCGACGTCACGTGCCGGCCCTTGCCGGGCACGGGAAGAAGGACCCCCACATGAAGTTCACCGACGGCTACTGGGTGACGCTGCGGGCGTACGGCCTGCGGCCCGGCGACGAGACGACGGTACGCGTAGGGGACGTGACCTTCACGGTCGTACGCGAAGGGGACACGCTGCGGGCGGCCCGCTGCGATCCGGCGGCACCCTGGACGCTCGCCGCCGCCGGCCACGAGGTACAGGCACCGGCCGGAACGGGCTTGCTGACGCTGGGGCTGGAGCCGGCCTGATGGTCAGGATCACGGACGTGGCACGACGGGCCGGGGTCTCCCCCAGCACCGTGTCGTACGCGCTGAGCGGCAAGCGCCCGATCTCGGCGGAGACCCGGCGCAGGGTCGAAGCGGCCGCCCGGGAGCTGGGCTACCGCCCGCAGTCGGGCGCACGCGCGCACGACAGGCCGAAGGTCCTGGCCCTGGCGGCTCCGCTGCGCACCGGCGTCCACGTCCCGGCGATGATGCGTGTGACGCAGTCGGTGGTGACAGCGGCACGCTCGTACGACCACGACGTCCTGCTCCTCACCCACGAGGAGGGCCTGACCCGCGTCGGGGAGCCGGCACCGGCGGACGCGTTACTGGTCATGGACGTCGGCATGCACGACCCACGCCTCCCCGTGCTCCGCTCCCTGGACCGCCCCTCCGTCCTGCTCGGCCTCCCCGCCGACCCGCACGGTTTGACCTGCGTGGACCTGGACTACCGGGCGGCAGGCGAGGCGTGCGTGCACCACCTGGCCCGCCTCGGCCACCGGACAGTGGCCCTCGTCGGCTCGCCACCAGAGGTCTACCTGCGCAGGACCACCTCGGCCCACCGCCTGGTCGAGGGCTTCACGGCCGCAGCCGACCACCACGGGCTTGCTTCGTCGGTGCACCCCGCTGTGTCGGCCCCGGCCGAGGCCCGCCACCTCGCGGACCGGCTGCTGCGCGAACACCCCGCCCTGACGGCCGTGGTGGTCCACAACGCGTCCCTCCTCGACCCCCTGATCACGGCCTTCCAGCAGCTCGGCCTACGCGTCCCCGAGGACCTGTCGATCACGGCCGTCTGCCCCGACGACCCTGCGACGACCACGTCGGTCGCCCTGCCGGCCACGGAGCTGGGCACCCGTGCGGTGGAACTGCTGATGGAAAAACGACGCGGCACGCCCGTGCCGGAGGTGACACTGCTGCCGTCACGGCTGACGGAGCGGGCGAGTACGAACCACGCATGACACAGGCCCCGTCGCTCATGAGCGACGGGGCCTGTGCCCACATGGGATGAGTGGAGATGGCGGGAATCGAACCCGCGTCCAACGGTGTGGAAACAGGGCTTCTCCGTGTGCAGTCGGCTGTGCTTTTCTCGGCCCCGGAGATCACGCCGACAAGTCTCCGACGGGCCCAGTCACTGTGTGGTTTCCCTCTTCACCCCGTGACCGGGATCAAGGTTTAGTTCCCTAAATGATGCCAGGATCCGGGTCGGGAACACTCCCGGGCTGACACTCCCTTAAGTAGGGGAGCCGCTGCTCGCTACCTGAAGATCAGGCAGCGAGGGCGAGCTCGCCCTGGGAGATGGATCGCTTGGAATTGGCGATTATTTTTTTCGGCCTGTGGTTTACGAGATCATGGCCGCTTCCTCGACACGCTTCCCCTGCTTCGACAGCCGCTGTCGAAACCGATCATCCCCATGTTGATTTTTCAATCCACGCCCCCGCGAGAGGGGCTCGCACCCGCTGTGGGGCGCAGGTGCCATCGTACGTGACCAACACCCGACGATGCCACCGTATTCCCCGCGGCCGCACTGCCGTGGTACCCCGTTCATCGCGGGCCATGCCCGGAGTGTTCCCGGCACCGGGCGGACAGCCCCTACGCCCGCTCCTTCCGGCGCACCGCCGAGATCACCCGCTCCGCCTCGCGCCGGTCCTGCTTCTCGCGGAGCGTCTGGCGCTTGTCGTACTCCTTCTTGCCCTTCGCCAGCGCGATCTCGACCTTGGCCCGGCCGTCCTTGAAGTACAGGGACAGGGGCACGATGGTGTGACCCGTCTCCTGCGACTTCGACTCCAGCTTGTCGATCTCCTCACGGTGCAGCAGCAGCTTCCGTTTCCGCCGCGCGCTGTGGTTGGTCCACGTGCCCTGGCTGTACTCCGGCACGTGGACGTTGTACAGCCACGCCTCGTGCCCGTCCATCTGCACGAAGCCGTCGACCAGCGACGCCCGTCCCTGGCGCAGCGACTTCACCTCGGTGCCGGTGAGGACCAGGCCGGCCTCGTAGGTGTCGATGACGAGGTAGTCGTGCCGCGCCTTCTTGTTCTGCGCGATCAGCTTGCGCCCTTTTTCCTTAGCCATAGTGCCGCCCATTTTCGCACTACGGAGGGGGCCCGCGGGAAGTCGATTACGACGAGGGACCTGCCAGACCGCGCAGTACGGTCTCGGCTCGCTGGAGGGCCCCTTCGTCGGACTCCAGGTCGGGCGTGATGCCCCGGCCGTCGACCGCGCGGCCGGAGGGGGTGCGGTAATGCCCGACGGTCAGCTCCGCGACGGAGCCGTCGGGCAGCCGGCTCGGCATCTGGACCGAGCCCTTGCCGAAGGTCCTGGATCCCACGACGAGCGCCCGCCCGCGGTCCTGAACGGCGCCGGTGAGAAGTTCGGCCGCGCTCATCGTCCCGCCGTCGACGAGCGCGACCAGCGGTCTCGTCGTGTCACCGCCGGGCTCGGCGTGCAGGGCGTGCTGCTCGCCGTCGACGCCGTACGTGGCGACCAGGCCGCCGTCGAGGAAGGCGGAGGCGGCGGTGACGGCCTCGGTGACCAGGCCGCCGGAGTTGCCGCGCAGGTCGAGGACGATCCCGCCGCCGGGCGGGGCCTGCCGGACGCCCTCGCGGACCTGGTCGCCGGAGCCCTTGGTGAAGCTGTCGACCCGGATGACGGTGACCGAGCCGGCGACTTTTCGAACGGCGACCGAGTCCGTGGACAGCTGGGCCCGGCGCAGGGTCTCGGTCCACGCGCGTGTGCCGCGCTCCAGGCCGAGGCGGACGGTGGTGCCGACGGGGGCGTCCGTGGCGTCCCCGCGCAGTAAGGAGACCACCTCGGTGACCGGCCGTCCGTCGGTCTTCCGGCCGTCGACGCTGCGCAGCAGGTCGCCGGGGCGGATCCCGGCGGTGGCCGCGGGCGAGCCGGCGCGCACCTTCGTCACCTCGATACGGCCGTCGCGTTTGCTGCGCGCCCAGAGGCCGACGCCGGTGTACTGGCCGTCGAGGGATTCCTCGAACTCCTCGTACTCGCCCTGGGAGTAGACCGCGCCCCAGCGGTCCCCGCTGCGGCTGACGGCGCGCTTCGCGGCCTCCATCGGGGACTTGCCGTCGGCCATGGCCTCCTCGGCCGCCCTGGTGACGTCCGCGTGGTGTCCGGCCGGGATAGCCGAACGGGCCTCGTCCGGCGCGGACTTCCGCTCGGCCTGCGGGAGGGAACCCGTGGCCGCGCCGGCGACGAGCACGCTCGCGAACATCAAGGTCAGGGCGGCCCCGCGGCGGATGCGACGGGGCTGACAGAACGGGTCACGACCTGACATGCCGGTGAGTCTAGGACAAGGGAAAGGGCCGTACGGCTTGTTGACCGCACGGCCCCTCTTGGTATGCGTCACACCTTCAAGTACTTGCGCAGCGCGAAGAACGCGGCCAACGCGGGCATCAGCAGGCTCGTGGCGAGGATGAGCGGCAGCTTCGTCAGGACGGCGTCCCAGCCGATGAAGTTGATCAGCGTCAGCTGGTCGGCCAGGGCCAGTCCGTGGTCGATGAGGAAGTACCGGGCGATCAGCAGGAAGGCGCACGCGAGCGTGCCGCCGATGAGCCCGGCGACCGCGGCCTCCATGATGAACGGCGCCTGGATGTAGAAGCCCGAGGCACCGACCAGGCGCATGATGCCGGTCTCGCGCCGGCGACTGAACGCCGAGACACGCACGGTGTTGACGATCAGCATCAGCGCGACGACCAGCATCAGCGCCATCACCGCGCGCGCGGCCCAGTTCATGCCGTTCAGCAGCTTGAAGAGGTTGTCCAGGATGCCCTTTTGGTCCTGGACGGACTGCACGCCGTCCCGGCCGTTGAAGGCGGTGGCGATGACCTGGTACTTCTGCGGGTCCTTCAGCTTGATGCGGTACGACTCCTGCATCTGGTCCGGCGTGAGGGAGCTGGCCAGCGGGGAGTCGCCGAACTGCTCCTTGTAGTGCTTGTACGCCTGGTCCTGGGACTCGTACGTGACTGTCTGGACGACGCCCATCTTGTCGAGGTCGGTCTTGATCTGCTTCTTCTGGTCGTCCGTCACCGCGCCCTTGGCGCAGTTGGGGTCGGACTCGGCGTCGCTCTTGTTGCAGAGGAAGATCGAGACGTTGACCTTGTCGTACCAGTAGCCCTTCATCGTGTTGACCTGGTCGCTCATCAGGAGCGACCCGCCGAACAGGGCGAGCGACAGGGCGACGGAGACGACGACGGCGAAGGTCATCGTCAGATTGCGGCGGAGACCGACGCCGATCTCCGACAGGACGAACTGGGCGCGCATGGCGAGGGGTTATGCCTTTCCGTGACTCTCGGGTGCGGTCTCAGTGCTGGTAGCCGTAGACACCGCGGGCCTGGTCGCGGACGAGGCGGCCCTTCTCCAGTTCGATGACGCGCTTGCGCATCTGGTCCACGATGTTCTGGTCGTGCGTGGCCATCACCACGGTCGTGCCCGTCCGGTTGATGCGGTCGAGCAGCTTCATGATGCCGACGGAGGTCTGCGGGTCGAGGTTGCCGGTGGGCTCGTCGGCGATGAGCAGTTTGGGCCGGTTGACGAAGGCCCGCGCGATGGCGACGCGCTGCTGCTCACCACCGGACAGCTCACCGGGCATCCGGTCCTCCTTGCCGCCGAGCCCGACGAGGTCGAGCACCTGCGGCACGGACTTGCGGATCTCACCGCGCGACTTGCCGATGACCTCCTGCGCGAAGGCGACGTTCTCGCCGACCGTCTTGTTCGGCAGCAGGCGGAAGTCCTGGAAGACCGTCCCGAGCTGGCGCCGCATCTGCGGCACCTTCCAGTTGGACAGGCGCGCGAGGTCCTTGCCCAGAACGTGCACCTGCCCGTGGCTGCACCGCTCCTCGCGGAGGATCAGCCGCAGGAAGGTGGACTTTCCGGAGCCGGAGGACCCCACGAGGAAGACGAACTCGCCCTTCTCGACCTCCAGGGAGACATCCCTGAGGGCGGGGCGGGTCTGCTTGGGGTAGACCTTGGAGACGTTGTCGAATCGGATCACGGATGCACCACGGGTAGCCGGGGGTAGATGAGCGTGACCATACGCGAACCGGGCAGGGCACCGCAGTCACCGGTCGGGGTTGCGCAGTGGATATGCCGTTTTGTACGCCTCTCTGCCAGCGACCCGCGCGCCCTCCGGAGGAACCTGGCACAGTGGAGAGGGAACGTTCGCACCGCCGCGAGCGTTACACACAAGGAACCGGCGCAAGGAGGGCGAGCGCATGACGTACGACCGGCTGGTGTGCGCGAACTGCGCGGCGCCCGTGAGCGAGGGCCGGTGCCCAGTGTGCCGTGCGAACCGCGAGCGGCTGCAGCAGGAGAACTTCCTCTCGGGCGTGAACCCGATGGCGCTGATCGCACTGCTGGCCGTGCTGATCGCCGCGGTGGCGCTGCTGGCGCACCAGACCGCCTAGCGGCGTAAGCAGCGGCAGCGGTCCGACAGCACCCGAAGACACGGCCGAGGGCCCGGAGCGTTTCGCTCCGGGCCCTCGGCGTTGCGCTGTGCCTACCGTCCGTACGGACGCGGCTACCGTCAGGCGGCAGCCCCGCCGCGGCCGCCCACGAGGCGCGGCAGGACGCGGAAGCCGACACCGCCGGCGATCATCGTGGCGGCGCCGATCACCAGGAAGGTGGTCTGCGCGGCGCCCGTCTCGGCGAGCTCCTGGCCGTTGCCCTGGGCCTGCGGCGCCGCCGGGGTGGCGCCGGAGCCGGTGTCGGTGAGGGACGAGGAGCCCTCCTGCTGCGGGGCGGTGCCGCCGTCGGGGTCGGCGATGTTGCCGCCGCCGTTGTTGCCACCGTTGCCGTTGCCGCCACCGTTGCCGTTGCCGCCACCGTTGCCGTTGCCGCCGCCGTTGCCGTTGCCGTTCCCGTTGCCTGGGTCGGTCGGCTGGGCCGTCGGGTCCTCGGTCGGCTCGGTGGGCTCGTCCGTGGGCTCGGTCGGCTCGTCGGTGGGCTCCTCGGTCGACGGCGGGTCGGTCGGGAGGTCGGTCGGCGGGTCCGTGGGGAGCTCGGTCGGAACCGGCGGGGTGGTCGGCGGCTCGGTCGGGACCGGCGACTCGTCGGCGCACAGGATGCCGAGCAGGCAGTTCTCGGTCTCCGCGGCGGATGCGGCACCGGCGGCGGTCAGCGAGGCACCAGCGGCGATCACGGCGCCGGCCGCTATCCGCGCGACACGGATCCGCGTCTTCTTCGTCATGTGGTTGCTACCCCCAGTAGCTCATCAGTCATTAGGCAGCGTTTGGAGCTGTGCTCGACGGGGGTAGCTGCGGTGAGAGCCCCCCGGTTCACATGCGCCCCAGTAGACACGCATGCCGCGCTTTACCCTTCCCATTTTTCAAAGACACGTCAAGGGCGTTTGCGGGTGCCATGTCCAAGTACGGGGGCAATGCCGGGAGTCTGACTCTGTGAGTGTGATGTAAAACCCAGACATGCGGGCACAGATAAGGCAACTGCCGCTCTGACGTCGGCAGTTGCCTTATCGACAAACTTACTTCTCCTGCTGCTTGCGCCAGCGAATTCCAGCTTCGAGGAACCCGTCGATCTCGCCGTTGAAAACGGCCTCCGGGTTGCCGACCTCGAACTCGGTGCGCAGGTCCTTCACCATCTGGTACGGGTGCAGCACGTACGAACGCATCTGGTTGCCCCAGGAGTTGCCGCCGTCGCCCTTGAGGGCGTCCATCTTGGCCTGCTCCTCCTGGCGGCGCCGCTCCAGCAGCTTGGCCTGGAGCACGTTCATGGCCGTCGCCTTGTTCTGGATCTGCGACCGCTCGTTCTGACAGGAGACGACGATGCCGGTGGGGATGTGGGTGAGGCGCACCGCGGAGTCGGTGGTGTTGACGCCCTGGCCGCCGGGGCCGGACGAGCGGTACACGTCCACCCGCAGTTCGGACTCGTCGATCTCGATGTGGTCGGTCTGCTCGACCACGGGAAGGATCTCGACGCCCGCGAAGGACGTCTGGCGCCGGCCCTGGTTGTCGAAGGGCGAGATGCGCACCAGCCGGTGCGTGCCCTGCTCGACGGAGAGCGTGCCGTACGCGTAGGGCACCTGGACGGCGAAGGTGGTCGACTTGATGCCGGCCTCCTCCGCGTACGACGTCTCGTAGATCTCCGTCTTGTAGCCGCGCTGCTCGGCCCACCGCAGGTACATGCGCTGGAGCTTCTCGGCGAAGTCGGCGGCGTCGACGCCGCCGGCCTCGGCGCGGATGTTCACCAGGGCCTCACGGGAGTCGTACTCGCCGGAGAGGAGGGTGCGGACCTCCATCTCGTCCAGCGCCTTCTTCACGACGATGAGCTCGGACTCGGCCTCGGCACGGGTGTCCGGATCGTCCTCCTCCTCCGCCATCTCGAAGAGGACGGCGAGGTCGTCGATACGACCGCGCAGGGCCTCGGCCTTGCGCACCTCGGCCTGGAGGTGGGACAGCTTGCTGGTGATCTTCTGCGCCTCATCGGGGTTGTCCCACAGGGACGGCGCGGCCGCCTGCTCCTCGAGCACGGCGATGTCTGCCCTCAGCCTGTCGAGGTCCAGAACGGCCTCGATCGACTCCATGGTCGAGGAGAGGGACTTGAGCTCTTCGGATACATCGACGACTGCCACGCCTCCAGCGTAACGGCTCCGCCCGTCGACCGACGCCGGGCTGCCGGAGCCAAGGCCTGCGGACGCCGGGCTCCGGGCGCCCCGGGGGTCAGGGGGACTGCGGGGCCGAGTTCTTCGTGTCCTGGGGAGGTGTGCTCGCGTCGTCGCCCGACGTGGACAGCCACGCCCCGACGCCGACCGCCGCCGCCAGGGCGACCGCGCCCGCGCCCAGGGCCACGCGGCGGCGCCGGGCGAGGGCGCGGTTGCGGGCCGAGCCCGGCCGGGGCGTGCCCGACGCGCGTGGGGCCCGGGCCGTGCCGTGCGCGCCCCCGGCCAGCTCGTCGGGTGCCGGTACGCGCATCGAGGTGTGGGTGTCCCGGTTGGAGTCGGCCGGTTTCGCGCCCGGCACCAGGGGGACCACGCCCCGCCGCCGGACCCGCTCCCCGGCCGGTGCCGGTCCGGCGGGCTGCTCCTCGCGGTCCGCCTCCTCGGCGGACTCCGTGTCCGGCTCGTCCACCTCCAGCGGCGGCATGCCCGCCAGCATCGGCAGCAGCTCCCACAGCCGCGCCCCGAGCTCCGAGGCCCGCAGGCGCGAGGCCGGCGCCTTGGCCAGGCACTGCACGAGCAGCTGCCACAGCTCGTCCGGGATGCCGGGCAGCGGGACGACCGACTCCGTGACGTGCCGGCGCAGGACCGCGCCCGGGTGGCCGCCGCCGAACGGGGTGAAGCCCGCCAGCAGCTCGTAGAGGACCGTGGCGAGCGCGTAGATGTCGACGGAGGCGCGGGGCGGCAGGCCCTCGACGATCTCCGGGGCGAGGTAGTCCGGCGTGCCGATGATCTTGGTGGCCTTGGTGCGGCGCGGGGTGTCGATGAGTTTGGCCACACCGAAGTCGGTCAGCAGGGCGCGGTGGGAGCCGCCCGGGCCCAGGGGGCCCTGCATGTCCAGGAGCACGTTCTCCGGCTTCACGTCCCGGTGCACGACGCCCGCGGCGTGCGCGGCCGCCAGCCCGTCGGCGATGTCGGCCGTGATCGCGACGGCCGCCTCGGGCGCCAGGCGCCGGTCACGCTCCAGCCGGGTCCGCAGGTCGGTGCCCCGGACGAGGTCCATGACCAGCGCCAGGTCGTTGCCGTCCACGACCAGGTCGCGCACCGACACCACGTGCGGGTGCTCCAGGCCCAGCAGCGCCGTCCGCTCCTGCACGAAGCGCCCGACGAGTTCCTGGTCGGACGCGAGGTCCTCGCGCAGCAGCTTGATGGCGACGGGGCCTTCGGGGCCCTCGCCCAGCCACACCGTGCCGGCGCTGCCCCGCCCCAGGATCTGGTGGGCGGTGTACCGGCTGCCGATCTTCCGTGCCAAGGCTGCTCCTACCGACGCGTGTTGTCGTTAAAACTACGCGTCCGGAGAGCCAACCTTCACTGCCGAGGCAGAAATCACCCGCCAGGTGTCGACAAATCACCAACCCCGCAGGGCGGTTCGGGTCAGTTCGTGCCCGAACCGCTCCCGCTGAGCTTCTCGATCCAGCCGGTCACCGTGGAGAACCAGTCGGTGAGCTGGTCCCAGTAGCCCTTGGTGGTGCCGATCCACTCCTGCAGCGGGCTCAGTTCCCAGATCAGCCAGCCGGCGACGAACAGGATGAGGATCGAGAAGAGACAGCCCTTCAGGCAGCCGAGCCCGGGAATCCGCATCCGGTTGGCGCTGCGCTGCCGCGGCTGCCGGGGCTCGCGCTGGGGCCGCTGCGGTTGCTGGGGCTGGGCCGGCGGCGGGGGCGGGGCGTAGCGCTGCGGCGGCTGGGGCCGCTGGGGCTGGGGGGCGTACTGCTGGGGCTGCTGCTGTTGCGGGTGGCCGTAGCCGGGCCCGGGCGGGGGTGCCTGGCGCCGCGGGGGCTGCTGCGGCCGGGCGACCTGGCGCTGGGGGCGGCGGCGCAGCGGGTCCTGGCCGGGGTCGAGGTACTGGACCTGCGTCTGCTCGTTGCGGTCGCGGGCGGCCCGCAGCTGGTTCTGCCAGGGGTGCGGGTCCTCGGGACCGCCCTGCTGGTTCTGCTGTCCGGGGTGGCCGGGCGAGCCCGGCGGGACCGGCGGCATGACGGCGGTCGGGTCGGCCGCGCCCCGGTTGGGCAGGACGGCGGTGGGGTCGGCGGCGCCGGCCGGGCCGCCGGTGTGGGGCATGACACTGGTGGCGGCGTTCGGGTCGTACGAGCCCGCGCCCTGCGGGAGGACCTGGGTGGGGTCGGCCGCGCCGGGGGTGTCCGGCACGGGCGCGGGCGCCGGGTCGGGCACCAGGAGCGCGCCGACGCCCTCGGCGGCGGCGATCTGCGCGGAGTTCGCGTGCACTCCGATGCCCTCGGCGACGACGCGCAGGCCACGGGCGAGGTTCACGGCGCTGGGCCGCTCGTCCGGGTTCTTGCGCAGACAGCGCTCGATGACCGTCCACAGCGGGTCGGGGACCGTGGAGGGGCGGCGGGGCTCGGCGCTCAGGTGCTGGTGCAGCACCTCCAGGGCGGAGCCGCCGGCGAACGGCGGGCGGCCGGTGACCAGCTCGTACAGCAGGATGCCGGCGCCGTAGATGTCGACGGCGGAGGTCTGCGGGCGGCCCTCGGCGGACTCGGGTGCGACGTACGCGGGCGTGCCGACGAACTCCTGGGTGCGGGTCAGGCCCGGGGAGTCGGCCAGGCGGGCGATGCCGAAGTCGGTCAGCAGCGGGTGCATCCGCCCGTCGTACTGCTGGAGCAGGACGTTCGCGGGCTTGAGGTCGCGGTGGACGACGCCGTCGGCGTGGCTGGCGGCGAGCGCGTCGGCGATCTGGGCGGTGAGCAGGGCGGCGGCGACGGGCGTGAAGGGCCCGTTCTCGCGCAGGTAGCGGTGCAGGTCGGGGCCCTCGACGAGGTCCATGACCAGCGCCAGCAGCTCGCCCTCGACGACCAGGTCGCGGACCCGGACGATGTTCGGGTGGGTCAGCCGGAGCAGGACGGAGCGCTCCCGGAGGAACCGCATGACGATGTCCGGGTCGCCGGCCAGCTCCTCCTTGAGGACCTTGATGGCGACCGTCTCGCCGGGCTGTCCCGGCACGGCCGCCTCGGCGCCCGCGGTCTCGCGCTGGCGGGCTCGCCAGACGGTGCCCGTGGCGCCGCGCCCGAGCGGCTCCTCGAGCAGGTACTTGCTGCCTACCGGCCGCACGTCATGCGCTCCCTGGTGCTTGCCTTGCCTGCTGGCCTGTCCGACCCACTGTAGTGCCGTGCCGCCGGGGACCGGGGTGTCCTCTATCTGTGGGTCTTACGTATCCGTTCTCGCACGCGTTCGAATCTCGCACGTGTTCGAAGGGAAGACGCTTACGTCGGTCTGGTGGTTGCCGAGAGTGAGCGTGACCGATCTCAAGTGATCGCGAGTGGGTCATCTCGCAGGCACTTTTGCGGGCAGAGCCGACCAATCAAGATCCCTTGTTCCGGAGCAAGGGGCGCGCTGTCAGTGGCAGGTGCGAGGATGCGTGCAGTACTGGCCGACGTGCTGGGGCGGGGTGGGGGGACTCCGCGCCCGGGCAGAAGGGACCGCTGACGGCGATGCAGATCCGGCTGACCGTCATAGACCCGCTGGGCCTGGCGGCTCCGGCCCGGGACCGCGCCGCGCGCAGCGACGTGCTGGTCACCGCGCCCGCCGGGACGGCGCTCGCGGCGGTGTCCTCGGCACTCGCCCAGGTGGTCCTCGGCGGTGACGGCTCGGGCTCTCCCGTGCTGTACGCCGGGGAGCAGCGACTCGACGCCCAGCGCTGCACGCTCGGCGAGCCCCCGCTGACGGACGGCGCCGTGCTGTCCGTGGGCGCGCCGGGCGAGCCGGAACCGCATCCGGAGCTGGACGACGCCCCGGCCCAGCTCCAGGTGGTCGCCGGGCCCGACGCCGGCGGCGTCCACCTCCTGCACGGCGGCGAGATCCGCATCGGCCGCTCCGCCGACGCCGACGTGCCGCTCGACGACCCGGACGTCTCCCGGCTGCACTGCGCGGTGACGGTGAGCGCCGACGGCCGCGTCTCGGTCGCCGACCTCGACTCCACGAACGGCACGACGCTGGACGGCGCGCGTGTGGGCGCCCGGGCGGTCCGTTTCACCCCCGGGGCGCTGCTGCGGATCGGCGAATCGGCTTTGCGGCTGGCTCCCGCCGGAGGGCCTGGGGGCCGGGTGGATACGACGCCGGACGGGGAGGGGCACGTGCGCGTGCCAGGGCCTGCCGGGGGAGCGGGGGCGGAGACGCACGCGTCGGGTCCGATTCCGGCCGGGGCCGGCGGGGCTGCGTGGCCTTCTGATGCCGGCGGGGCCGGCGGGGCTGTCGGGCCTTCTGGGCCTGGGGCTTATGGGCCTGCCGGGGCTTCCGGGCCTCCGGGGCCTTCCTCTGCTGCCGGTGCTCCCAGACCTGCCGGGTCTGCTGGCCCTGCCGGGGCTGCCGGGCCTTCCGGGCCTGCCGGTACTTCCCGACCTGCCGGGGCTGCCGGACCTGCCGGGCCCACTCATCACACTCACGGCTCGGCGGCCTGGGGCACGCCGGGCAGCGCGGGGCGCGGCTCCGGGGACTCTGCCGTGGTGCCGGGGCAGGGCGGGGCGCCTCGGGTCGAGAGCAGGGGTGGGGAAGCGCCCGGGGAGGCTTCGCGGTCGGCTGACGGGGGTGGGCCGGGGGCCGCGCAGGGCGGATTCCGGGCTGGTGCCGGTGAGCCCGGGGCGGGCATCGCCCGGGGCCAGGAGGACTCGGGGCCCGTCGTCCGGGCTCCCCGGCAGCGCGGCGTCTCCGGGGACGGATCGGCAGCGGCCTCCCCCAACGGCGTCACCGGCACTCCACGGCAGCGCGGTGCGACGCAGGCCGGGCTCGGTGCCGGGGACACGCACGCGGGGCGTTCCGGGGCCGGGGCGCTGGGCGGGGCGTTCGGTGACGGGCGTGCGGACGGTTCCGGCCAGGGCGCAGGAACGGCGGACGGCGCAGGCCCTCATGCCCGGGCAGGGGGCCGGACGGCTCCCCGTCCGACGGCTGCGACGGGCGCCGGTCCGGTCGGGGGCGGTCGCCCCGGTGACGACGGCGGCCCGGTCTCCCCGGCAGGCGTCGCGGACGAGCGGTCCGGTCGCGGGCGCAAGGGCACTCCCCTGCGGGGCACCGATGTGCCGCCGGGGACGCGCAGGCGGGGCGGGCTCGGGGCGTGGGCGCGGCGGTTGACCGGAGGGCGTGGCGAGCAGGAGGCGCCCGCGCGCGGGACGTATGAGGCCGAGCCGGCCGAACTGGCGGCCGAGCACTCGGCCGTCGGGCCCGCGCTGCCGGAGACCTGGCCGGATCCGGCCACACTGCTGCTGACGGCGCTGGGGCCGGGGCCCCGGCTGTGGGAGCGCGGACCGGGCCACCCGGAGGCACTCGCCGTGCGGCTCGGTACGGCCGACCGGGCGGCGCCGGACGGCTCGGGCCTGCTGCCCGCGGTGCCGGTGACCGCCGGGCTGCGCGAGGTCGGCGCACTGGGACTGGCCGGGCCCCGGGCGCGGCTCGCCGGGCTGGCCCGTGCCGTGCTGGCGCAGCTCACCGCGCTGCACTCCCCCGACAGCCTGGAGATCGTCCTGATCGCCGCGGACCGCTCCCGCCCCCTGGAGGAGCGCACCGCCGAGTGGGGCTGGCTGGGCTGGCTGCCGCATGTCCGCCCGGGGCACGGGCAGGACTGCCGCCTGCTGCTCGCCTACGACCGGGAACAGGCCGCCGCCCGCACGGACGAGCTCCTCCGCCGCCTGGAGGACCAGCTGGCGGACGCGGCAGGCGGCGCCGCGGGGGCCGCCGGGCTGCTGGGCAACGTGCGGTTCTCCAGAGTCCAGGCGACCGGCGGCCCGAGCGACAGCGCGCCGGGTCCCGACGCCCAGGACGGCAGCGGCCCGCGGACCGCCACTGCCGCCGGTCCCGTGCCCCGCCGCCCCTCCTGGGCCCGGGACGACACCCCCGTCCCCGCCCCGGCCACCGACTTCCCCGGCCCCTACACCGTCGTCGTCGTGGACGGCGATCCCGGCGGAGCCGACCTGCGCGAGGCCGTGGCACGGCTGGCGCTGGAAGGCCCCCGGGCCGGGATCCACGTCGTCTGCCTGGCCGAGACGGCGGCCGCCTCCCCCGCCTCACCCGTGACGGAGACCTACGAGGCGGCCTGCTCGGTGGCGCCGACGTTCCGGCAGTGCGGTGCGGTCGCGCTGCTCAGCGGGGACGTGGCGACGGCCCTGCGGCTGATGCGCGTGGCCCGGGTCGGCGGCGCCTCGGGACCGGTCGGGCCCGTGGGCCACGGCACCATCGCCACCGTCGACGCCGTCTCGCCCGCGTGGGCCGAGCGGTTCGCGCGGGCGCTGGCGCCGCTGCGTACGGACGGCGCGGCGAGTGAGGGGCAGCCGCGCGTCTCCGCGCCCCTGCCCCAGGCGGCGCGGCTGCTGGACGAGCTGGGCCTGGCCCGGGCCACTCCGGCGTCGCTGATGGCGCGCTGGGCGGACGCGGCCGACGACACCGGGGCGCTGGGCGGGCGGGTGCGCGCGGTGCTGGGCGCCGGGCCGCGCGGCCCGGTCTGCGCGGACCTCGCGGTCCAGGGCCCGCATCTGCTGGTCGAGGGCCCGCCGGGCAGCGGCCGGACGGAGCTGCTGCGGGCGGTCGTCGCGTCCCTGGCCGCCGCCGAGCGGCCGGACCGGCTGGGCATCGTGCTGGTCGACGGCCGGGGCGGTCCCGGCGCGGGCGGCGGGGCCGGCGAGGGACTGCGCGTGTGTACGGACGTCCCGCATGTCACCACGTATCTCACGGCCCACGACCCGGTGCGGATGCGCGAGTTCGCGCAGTCACTGAGCGCCGAGCTGAAGCGGCGCGCCGAGCTGCTGGGGCGTTCCGACTTCGCCGAGTGGCACACCGGGCGCGAGCTGTCGGGCCGTATGGTCGCCCAGCGCACGGCGGCCGCCCGGGGCGGCGCCCAGGCCGCAGCCGGTGCCGGGGCAGGCGCCGGGGCCGCGGATCTCGACTCCTCACCCAGTTCGACGATGCGGCTGCGGCCCGGAGCGGCCCGGCGGCAGACGGAGGCGGCGCCGCCGCTGCCCCGGCTCGTCGTGGTCGTGGACGACCTGGACGCGCTGGTCTCCCCCGCCCTCGGCTCGACCGGACGGCCCGCGGCCGGATCGGTGATGCGCGCGCTGGAGGCCGTGGCCCGGGAAGGCGAGCGGCTGGGCGTCCACCTGGTGGCGGCCACCGGCCCGTGCGCCCGTACGGCGGAGACGGAACCGGCGCGCCGGGCCACGCTCCGCGTCACCCTCGACACCCCGGCACCAGGCCCCGAGGAGCCCGCTCCGGGCCGTGGCCGCCTCGCCTGCGCGGACGGTCGGATCACGCCGTTCCAGGGCGGGCGGGTCACCGGCCGTATCCCCCGGACGGCGACGCTGCGCCCCACGGTCGTACCCCTGGAATGGCACCGCATGGGTGACCCTCCGGCCCGCCGTCCGGTGCGGGAACTCGGAAACGGCCCGACCGACCTGGCACTGTTGGCCAGCGCGCTGGAAAGGGCGGCGCGGGAGGTCGCGGCGGCGCGGGTGCCGTCACTTCTGTAGCACTCGTCCATGGCACTGGCTGGATGCCGACCCCGTCCGTTGGTCGGGGACGAGACCCTGGTCACGAGGGGGTCACGATCCCCCGCTTGACAGCCGACGCCATCTTGCCGCCCCCGCACACCCGGGCGTAGACCAGATCGCACGGGAGCGCGCTCGACGTTCGACGAGGAACGAAGAACGGGGCAGTCATGCGCATGACGAGCAGCACCATCCGGACACGCTGGTCGCCGAAGCGGGACAAGGCGACCCCCCAGCACCGCAGAGCCGCCAAGGCCGCAGCCACCATCGCCGCGGGAGCGCTCGCGCTCTCGCTCACCGCCTGCGGAGGCGACGGCGACGGCGACGCAAACAGTGGAACCGAGGGAAACACCGAGGAGACCGCCAACAACGTCACCCTTCCGAAGCTGGACGGGACGAGCCTGGAGATCGCCGCCGTGTGGAGCGGCGCCGAACAGGCCAACTTCAAGAAGGTCCTGGCGGAGTTCGAGAAGCGCACGGGCGCCAAGGTCACGTTCGTGCCCGCCCAGGACCCGATCATCAACTTCATCGGCTCGAAGGTGGCCGGCGGGCAGCCGCCGGACATCGCGATGCTGCCGCAGCCGGGCGCCATCAAACAGGCCGTCGACCGGGGCTGGGCCAAGCCCCTCGGCGCCGAGGCCCTGAAGGAGCTCGGCGAGAACTACTCGCAGGGCTGGCAGGACATCGGCAAGGTGGGCGGCAAGCAGTACGGCGTCTACTACAAGGCCGCCAACAAGTCCCTGATCTGGTACAACAACCAGGTCTTCGAGAACGCCGGGGCGAGTGAGCCCGAGACCTGGCCGGATCTGCTGAAGACCGCGCAGACGGTCTACGACTCCGGCGTCACCCCGTTCTCCGTCGGCGGCGCCGAGGGCTGGACGCTGACCGACTGGTTCGAGAACGTGTACCTCTCCCAGGCCGGGCCGGAGAAGTACGACCAGCTGGCCAAGCACGAGATCAAGTGGACGGACCCGTCCGTGAAGGACGCGCTGACCACGCTCGCGCAGGTCTGGGGCAAGGCGAACTACGTCGCGGGCGGGGCGAACGGGGCGTTGCAGACCGACTTCCCGGCCTCCGTCACGCAGGTCTTCACCGGCGGGGACCAGCCCAAGGCGGCCATGGTCGCCGCGGGCGACTTCGCGCAGGTCAACATCCCGACGACCATGAAGGTCGGCACGGACGCGAAGGTGTTCCCGTTCCCGGCGGTCGGTGACAACGGGCCGGTGGTCTCGGGCGGCGACGCGGCCGTGATCCTCCAGGACTCGAAGGGGGCGCAGGCCCTGGCCACCTGGCTCGCCTCGCCGGACGCGGCCCAGATCCAGGCCAAGCTGGGCGGCTACCTCTCGCCGAACAAGAACGTGCCGAACTCCGCGTACCCGAACGCGGTGCAGCAGAGGATCGCCAAGGCGCTCGTCGACGCCGGTGACGACTTCCGCTTCGACATGTCCGACCAGGCCCCGCAGGCCTTCGGCGGTACGCCCGGCAAGGGCGAGTGGAAGATCCTCCAGGACTTCCTGAAGAACCCGAAGGACGTCGCGGGTACGCAACAGAAGCTGGAGACCGAAGCGGCCGCGGCCTACGGAGGCTGACGGTATGACGTCGGCCACGGCGGCAGGGGGCGTCAAGCCCCCTGCCGCTCCCAAGTCGCGCAAGAGTGTGACCGGCACCCGCAGGATGGTCGCGGCGCTGTTCCTGCTGCCCGCGCTCGTCCTGCTCGGCGCGCTCGTGGTGTACCCGATCGGGTACTCGGTGGTCCGCAGCTTCTACGACCAGTCCGGCGACGGCTTCGCCGGGATCGACAACTACAAGGCCCTCTTCACCGACGAGGGCATCCGCACCGCGCTGAAGAACAACGTCATCTGGGTGGTGTTCGCGCCGACGGTCGCGACGGCGCTCGGCCTGATCTTCGCGGTGCTGACCGAACGGGTGCGCTGGGGCACGGCCTTCAAGCTGGTCGTCTTCATGCCGATGGCGATCTCGATGCTGGCGGCGGGCATCATCTTCCGCCTGGTCTACGACCAGGACCCGGACAAGGGCGTCGCGAACGCGGTGTGGGTGGGCGTGCACGACACGTTCGCCCAATCGTCGGCGTTCCCGAAGGCCCACCCGGGCCGTCAGTCGCCGCTGGAGCCGGCGGGCGGGGGCGCCTTCATCACCAAGTCTCCCGTCCACGCGGGCGAGACCGTCTCGCTGCCCCTGGTGGGCGTCGCGCCCGACCTGATGCCGGACGGCGCGAAGCCGGCGGTGGCGCCGAAGCCCGAGCCGGACAAGGTCACCGGTACGACCTGGCAGGACTTCACGCGGGGCAAGGGCGTGGGGACGCTCAACCGGGTCGACGCGTCCGAACTGGGCTATGCCGGCATGAGGATCGAGGCCGTGAAGGACGGCAGGGTCGTGGCGTCGGCGACAGCGGCGGACGACGGCACCTTCACGCTGCCGGCCTCGGCCGACGGGGCCCGACTCCGGCTCCCCGACAGCAACTTCAAGGAGCCGTACCGGGGCCTGGACTGGCTCGGACCGTCCCTGGTCACCCCGGCCATCATCGGCGCGTACATCTGGATGTGGGCGGGCTTCGCGATGGTGCTGATCGCGGCCGGGCTCGCGGGCGTGCCGCGCGAACTCCTGGAGGCCGCCCGGGTCGACGGCGCGACCGAGTGGCAGGTGTTCAGACGGGTCACGGTGCCGCTGCTGGCGCCGGTCCTCGCGGTCGTCACCGTCACCCTGATGATCAACGTGCTGAAGATCTTCGACCTGGTCTTCATCATCGCCCCCGGCTCCGCCCAGGACGACGCGAACGTCCTCGCCCTGGAGCTGTACCGCAAGGGCTTCTCCGAGGACCAGCCGGGCATCGCCAGCGCCATCTCGGTGTTCCTGCTGCTCCTCGTGATCCCGGTGATGTGGTTCAACGTACGTCGGCTGAGGCGGGAGGTCAGGCGATGAAGGCGAAGCAGTCGCTGGGGTCCCGGCTGGCCGAAGGGGTCAGCGGTGGGCTGGTGCGGGTGTTCCTCATCGTCGTCGGCCTGTTCTGGCTGGTGCCGACGATCGGTCTGCTGCTGGCCAGTCTCCGCTCGCCGGAGGACATCGCGGCGAGCGGCTGGTGGAAGGTGTTCACCGAGCCCTCGCAGATCACGTTCGACAGCTACTCCAAGCTGCTGGAGAACGAGGACATCACCAGCAGCCTGCTCAACACGGTGTGGATCACGGTGCCGGCGACCCTGCTGGTCGTGATCATCGGCTCGCTGGCGGGTTACGCCTTCGCCTGGATGGAGTTCCCGGGCCGCGACTGGTGGTTCCTGGGCGTGGTCGGCCTGTTGGTCGTGCCCGTGCAGGTCGCGCTGATCCCGATCGCCGAACTCTTCGGAGAGCTCGGCATCTTCGGCTCGGTGACCGGCGTGGTGCTCTTCCACGTCGGATTCGGTCTGCCGTTCGCGGTGTTCCTGCTGCGGAACTTCTTCGCGGAGATCCCGAGAGAGCTGCTGGAGGCCGCGCGGCTGGACGGGGCGGGTGAACTGCGCCTGTTCTTCCGTGTCGTGATGCCGCTCGGCGCTCCGGCGATCGCCTCGCTCGGCATCTTCCAGTTCCTGTGGGTGTGGAACGACATGCTGGTCGCGCTGATCTTCTCGGACTCCGGGAGCCAGCCGATCACGGTCGCGCTCCAGACGCAGGTACGGCAGTTCGGCAACAACATCGACGTGCTGGCACCCGGTGCGTTCATCTCGATGGTGGTCCCGCTGGCCGTCTTCTTCGCGTTCCAGCGGCAGTTCGTGTCCGGCGTGATGGCGGGAGCCGTCAAGTAGCGTTCAGAGCAAGGAAGTTGGAGGGGCGGGCCGGTCGCGGTCCGCCCCTTGCGCGTTCCCCCGGATGCCGTAGCCGCCGTAACCAACTCGCCCCACCGGCCGTTCCCGGGCCGAACGCCCGCGCCGACCGATGGATGGCATCTTGCCCAGGTTCAGTGTCATTGTCCCCGCGTACCAGGTTCAGGCGTACCTGCACGAGTGCCTCGAATCGGTGCTCTCCCAGTCCTGTCCCGATCTCGAACTGATCGTCGTCGACGACTGCTCGCCGGACGCGTGCGGCGCGATCATCGACGAGTTCGCCGTCCGTGACGCGCGCGTCCACCCCGTCCATCTGCCGGAGAACATCGGCCTGGGCCGCGCGAGGAACGCCGGCGTGGCGCGCGCGAGCGGCGACTACCTGCTGTTCCTCGACAGCGACGACACCCTCACGCCCGACGCGCTGCGGTCGATCGCGGACCGACTGAAGGAGACGGGCGACCCGGACGTCCTGGTCTTCGACTACGCGCGCACCTACTGGACGGGCGAGGCGGTCCGCAACCAGGCGGCCCTCCAGCTCACCGAGCAGGGCCCGGCCCCGTTCCGCCTGGAGGACCGGCCGGGCCTGCTGAGGCTGCTGATGGTCGCCTGGAACAAGGCCTACCGGCGGGAGTTCGTCGAGGAGCAGGGGTTCGCCTTCCCGCCCGGGTACTACGAGGACACGCCGTGGACGTACCCGGTGCTGATGACCGCGGAGTCGATCGCGACCCTCGACCGCGTCTGCGTGCACTACCGGCAGCGGCGCCAGGGCAGCATCCTGCGCACCACCAGCGAGCAGCACTTCGACGTCTTCGAACAGTACGACCGGCTGTTCGCGTATCTGGAGGAGCGCCCCGAACTGGCCCGGTGGCGGCCGGTGTTGTTCCGCCGCATGGTCCATCACCTGGCGATCGTGTACTCCCGGCGGGACCGGCTGCCCCCCGGCTCGCGCGCGGACTTCATGCGCCGGGCCCGCGCCCACTACCGCCGCTACCGCACCCGGGGCGCCCCCGTCCCGCTGCGCGCCCGGGTGCAGCACGCCCTGATCCGCTTCGGCCTGCACCGCACCTACCGCACGCTCCAGCTGGTGTCGGCCCTGCACCGCGTCGTCGCGCGGACCACCGGGAAGCTGCTGCGCGGTCTGCGGTCCGCCGCGCTCCGGCTCCACTACCGCGTCCAGCGCTGTCTCCCGCTGCGCGCCGACCGGGCCGTCTTCACCGCCTACGACGGCGGCGGCCACGGCTGCAACCCGGGCGCGCTGGAGTCCGCGTTCCGTGATCTGGCACCGCACATCCGCACGGCGTGGATCGCCCGTCCCGAGCACCACCACACCGTCCCGCCGGGCCCGCGCCGCCTCGTCCCCGGCACGGCCGCCTACTGGACGGCACTCGCCCGCTCCGCCTGGCTGGTCAGCAACACCGACTTCGACCACCGCCTGGTCAAGCGCCGGGGCCAGACCCTGATCCAGACCGGGCAGGGCACCCCGCTGGGGCACATCGGCCTCGACCTCCAGGAGCGCCCGGCGGCGGCCCGGGGCAGGGACTTCACCCGGCTGCTCAAGGGCGTCGACCAGTGGGACTACGTGCTGTCGGCCAACCGCCACACCACCCTCACCCACGAGCGCGTCCACCCCGGCCGCTACACCACGCTGGAGTACGGCTACCCCCGCAACGACGCGTTCCGCACGGCGACCGAAGCGGACGTGGCCCGGCTGCGCGCCTCGCTCGGCATCCCGGAGGGCACGGTGGGGATCCTCTACGCGCCGACCCACCGCGACTACCGCCGCTCCCAGCGCCACGCCCTCGACCTCCAGCGGATCGTGCGCCGCCTGGGCCCGCGCTTCCTCGTGCTGGCCCGCGCCCACCACGCCTACGACGCCCCGCTGACCAGCACCTGCGGCCGGGTCGTCGACGTCAGCGACCACCCGAGCGTGGAATCGCTGTGCCTGGCCTCGGACGCCCTGGTCACGGACTACTCGTCGCTGATGTTCGACTACGCCAACCTGGACCGGCCGATCGTGATCCACGCCGACGACTGGGAGGCGTACGAGGCGGCCCGCGGTACCTACTTCGACCTGCGCTCCTTCCCGCCGGGCGCGGTCGCGCGCGGCGAGGACGAGCTGATCGACATCTTCGCCACCGGCCACTGGCGCGGCTCCCGGTCGGCTCAGCTGCGCGCGGCGTTCCGGGAACGGTTCTGCACGTACGACGACGGCCGGGCCGCCGAGCGGGTCGTACGCCGGGTCGTCCTCGGCGAGTCGGACCTGCCGCCGGTCGTGCCGCTGGACGAGCGCCGGCCGGTGCCGTCGGCGGCGGCGGCCTCGCTGGCACGCGAGCCGCTCGCCACGGTGCCGCGGCCGGCCGGTCCGTTCGCCGTCACCGACATCCTCTGAACCCGGTTCTCACGCGTGGGAGTTCGCATGCCCTCCAGCCCGTCGCGGCCGACCCCGAGCCGACCCCCCTTCTGGCGCCCGTCCGGGCGGCCGGGACGCCCTCCCGCCGCCTGACACGGTCCCCGCTCCTCAAGACCCACGACCCTCGACAGAAAGAGCAGAATGCCCCGCTTCAGCATCGTCGTCCCGTCCCATGGGGTCGCGGGCCGGCTGCCCCAGGCGCTGGACTCGGTCCTCGCCCAGTCGTTCGGCGACTTCGAGCTGATCCCGGTGTGCGACGCGCCCGATTCACCCGCGGCGGACGTCGTCGCCGGGTACGCCGAGCGGGACTGCCGGGTCACACCGGTGCACTCGCCGCCGTCGGCCGGTCTGGCCGGGGCGCGCAACACCGGGCTGCGGTCGGCGGTCGGCGGCCATGTGCTGTTCCTCGACGGGGACGACGTCCTGGTCCCGGGGGCGCTGGCGGCGCTGGACGCCCGGCTGGGCGCGGTGGGCGACGTCGACGTCCTGTACTTCGAGCACGAGCGCACCCCCTGGTGGGAGGGCGAGCCGACCAACCCGGCAGCGCCCCTGCTGGCCGGGACACCGCAGGGGGCCTTCTCCCCCGGCCGGACCCCGCGGCTGACGGGCGTGGCGCTGCCGGCGTGGAGCGCGGCCTACCGCCGGGGCTTCCTCACCGAGCACGGCCTCGCCTTCCCCGGGGACCACTTCACCGACACCGGGTTCGGCGGTCTCGTCGCCCTGCGGGCGGAGCGGGTGGCGGCCCTGCGCGCGGTCGTCGTCCGGCATCTGCTGCGCCGGCAGGGCAACCGCCTCAACCTGCCCGGGGAGCACCACGCCGAGCTGCTCGACCAGACCGAGCTGGTGCTGACGCGGGCCGTGGAACTGGGGCTGCCGGCGGACCGGCTGAGGCCGCTGTTCGAGCAGCTCTTCGCCGCCGTACTGAAGACGGCCGCGCATCCCCGGCGGCTGCCGGCCGGGCGCCGGGCCTTCTTCCGCCGGGCGGGCGCGCTCTACCGGCAGTACCGCCCCACGGGCTACCAGCCGCCCGGCGGCAGCCTCGGCGTCCAGCACCGGCTGCTGGCGGCCGGGTCGTACGCGGCGTTCCGCGCCCTGCGCGCCGCCAACCGGAGGGCCGCGCGTGCCGCCGCGCTGCTCCCGCGCCCCCGGGGGCTGCGCACCCGCCTGCGCTACGCGGCGGGTCTGCGCCTTCCTCTCGACGAGAACCTCGTCGTGTACTGCGCGTACTGGGGCCGCGGCTACGCCTGCAACCCGGCCGCGATCCACGCCAAGGCCCGTGAACTCGCCCCGCACCTGCGCTCGGTGTTCCTGGTGGAGCCGGACGCGGTGGACAGCGTGCCGAAGGACGTGGAGTACGCGGTGATCGGCAGCCGCACGTACTGGCAGGTGCTGGCCCGCGCCAAGTACCTCGTCAACAACGCCAACTTCGCGGACGCCGTCGTCAAACGCCGCGGCAGCGTGCACCTCCAGACCCAGCACGGCACGCCGCTGAAGAAGATGGGCGCCGACCAGGCGACGTACCCCGTGGTGGCCGCGGCGACCGGGAGCTTCACGAAACTGCTGGCCCGGGTCGACCGCTGGGACTACAACCTCACCTCCAACCGCCACTCCACTCAGATGTGGGAGAAGGCGTTCCCCGGCGCGCACGAGACCCTGGAGTACGGCTATCCGCGCAACGACGTCTACTACACGGCGTCCGCCGAGGACGTCGCCCGCGTCCGCAAGGAGCTGGGCGTCCCCGACGGCAAGAAGGCCCTGCTCTATGCGCCCACGCACCGCGACCACGCCACCGGCTTCGCGCCGGGCCTGGACCTGGCGGAGTTCTGCGAGGCGATCGGCGACGAATACGTGGTGCTGCTGCGCGCTCACTACTTCTACGACCAGGGGGCGAGCCGGGGCGGCGGCCGGATCATCGACGTCACCGGGCACCGCTCGTCGGAGGACGTGTGCCTGGCCGCCGACGCGCTGATCACCGACTACTCGTCGATCATGTTCGACTACGCCAACCTGGACCGGCCGATCGTCGTGTACGCCGACGACTGGGAGGTCTACCGCGAGGTCCGGGGCGTCTACTTCGACCTGATGGAGTCCCCGCCCGGCCGGGTCGCCCGTACGCCCGAGGAACTGGCGGCCGTGTTCCGCGACGGCGGCTGGGCGGACGAGTCCGCCACGGCCCTGCGCGCCGCGTTCCGGGAGCGCTTCTGCCAGTTCGACGACGGGCGGGCCGCCGAGCGCGTCGTACGCCGGGTGCTGCTGGGGGAGCCGCCCGAGTCGGTCCCGCCCGTGATCCCGCTCGCGGAGCGCGTCCCGGCCCCCGCCGCCACCCTCGTAAGGAGCTGACCGAAGAAGTGCCCCGCTTCAGCATCATCGTCCCCGTGTACAAGGTGCAGGGTTTCCTGCGCGAGTGTCTCGACTCGGTGCTCGGCCAGTCTTTCGGCGACTTCGAGGTGATCGCCGTGGACGACCGCTCGCCGGACGGCAGCGGTGCGATCCTCGACGAGTACGCGGCCCGCGACGCCCGGGTGCGGGCGCTGCACCTGCCCGAGAACGTCGGCCTGGGCCGGGCCCGCAACGCCGGCCTGGAGCAGGCGGCCGGCGACTACGTCCTGTTCCTCGACAGCGACGACCACTACACGCCGGGCCTGCTGGCGGCCGTCGCCGCGCGCCTCGAAGCGACCGGCGAGCCGGACATCCTGGTCTTCGACCACGTGCGCACCCACTGGTGGGGCCGGGGCGGGCGCAGCGAGGCGGCGGACCTGCTGGCCGCGGCGGGCACGGACACCTTCGGCATCCGGGAGAGCCCGCAGTACCTGAACCTGTTCCTGGTCGCCTGGAACAAGGCGTACCGCCGGTCCTTCTTCCAGGAGCACGGCCTTCGGTACGCGCCGGGGCTGTACGAGGACGCGCCGGTCACCTACCGGTCGATGGTGCTGGCGGACCGGATCGCCTGCCTGGACCGGATCGGGGTGGAGTACCGGCAGCGCAGGCAGGGCGCGATCACCAAGACGCCGGGGCGCCGGCACTTCGACATCTTCCCGCAGTACGAGGGCCTGTTCGCGTTCCTGGAGCAGCGTCCCGACCTCGACTGGGCACGGCCGCCGCTGCTGGAGCGGGCCCTGAACCACATGCTGTTCGTGCTGGCCCGCAAGGACCGGGTGCGGCCCGCGGACCGGGGCGACTTCTACCGCGAGATCCGCTCCTTCCACCGGCGTCACCTCCCCGAGGGCGGCTTCCCGGAGCCCGGCGGCTGGCGCGGGGTCGAGATGCGGCTGCTGGCCTCGGCGCCCTACGCGTCGTACGCGGCGGTGCGGGGTCTGCGGGACCTGCGCGCGGCGGCCCTGGGCGGGCAGCGGCGAGTGACGCGGAAGGCGTCGGACGTCGCCGTGCGCACCTGGTACCGGGCCCAGTCGAAGCGGCCCCTCGATCCGCATCTCGCCGTCTACTCGGCGACCCACCACCGGGGCGTGTCCGGCGACCCGGCAGCGATCCACGCCAAGGCGCGCGAGCTCGCCCCGCACATCCGGGGCGTGTGGGTGGTCCGGGAGGACGCGGTGGACGCGCTGCCGCCCGGCATCGAGCATGTGACGCCGGGCTCGCGGCGCTACCAGGAGGTCATGGCGCGGGCCACGTACTGGGTGAACAACGTCAACTGGCCCGGCACCCTGGCCAAGCGGCCCGGCAGCGTCCACATCCACACCCACCAGGGCACCCCGCTCAAGTACATGGGCGCCGACCTGCTGACCAAGCCGGGCGCCCGGCACGGCTTCGACGTGCCGCAGATGCTGCGCCGCGCCGACCGCTGGGACTACAGCCTGGTCGCCGGCCGGCACGCGGAGCGGGCGTGGGAGCGGGCGTACCCGTGTCACTTCACCTCGCTGCGGACCGGCAGCCCGCGCAACGACGTGCTGGTCGGCGCCGGTCCGGAGCGGGGCCTGGCCGTGCGCGAGCGGCTCGGTGTCCCCGCCGACCACACGGTCGTGCTGTACGCGCCGACCCGCCGCGACTACCGGCGGGGCGGGCACGTCGACCGGTTCGATCTGGCCCGGTTCGCCGCGGACCTCGGCCCCGGCCACACGCTCGTCGTCCGTCTGCACCCGTCGCTGGCCGGGGGTGTGGCGCGCGGCCTGGGCCTTGCCGACCTGCACCGGCGGGGTGTGGTGGTGGACGCGACGGACGAGCCGCACGTCGAGGACGTGCTGCTCGCCTCCGACGCGCTGGTCACCGACTACTCCGCCCTGATGTTCGACTACGTCCTCCTCGACCGGCCGGTCGTGGTGCACGCCGACGACTGGGGCGCGTTCACGGCGAGCCGGGGCGCCTACTTCGACGTCACGGCCGACGCGCCGGGGCACGTGTCCCGCTCGTACCGGGAGCTGGCCTGGCTGTTCGCGTCCGGCACCTGGCAGGACGCGGAGTCGGCGCGGCTGCGGGCGGGCTTCAGGGAGCGGTACTGCGAGTTCGAGGACGGGCAGGCCGCCGAGCGGGTCGTCCGCCTGCTGATGCTGGGCGAGCGGAGCGGTGCGCTGCCGCCCACGGCCCGCCGGATCCCGGGGCCGCGTGCCCGGTCCGAGACGCTGGTCGAGCGATGAGACCTCCCGCCACCCCCGAGGCCGTTCCCTCCCTGCCCGGCCGGCGGGCCTCCTCGGCACGGCCCCCGGCCGCCGTCGAGCGGCTGCGGCCGGTCCACTGGTGGCACGCGGCGCTGGTCGCCGTACCGACCGCGGCCCTGTTCGTGCTGGGCTACCGGCGGCGCTGGATCTGCGACGACGGGCTGATCTACCTGCGTCCGGTCCGGCAGATCCTGGCGGGCAACGGGCCCGTGTTCAACGTGGGGGAACGGGCGGAGAGTTCGACCGGCACCCTGTGGCAGTGGCTGCTCGCGCTCGGCACCTGGGTCACCGGCGAGGACCCGGCGTTCCTCGCGGTCGGGCTGGGGCTGCTGCTGAGCACGGCCGGATTCGCGCTCGCCCTGATCGCCACATGCCGACTGCACCGGGGCGCGGGGCCGCTGCTTCCGGCCGGTGTGTTCGTGCTGCTGGCCGTGCCGCCGTTCTGGTCGTACATGACCTCGGGCCTGGAGAGCGGCCTCGGCGCCTTCTGGACCGGCCTGTCGTGGTGGCTGCTGACGGGCACCCGGCGTGGTCAGGAGGCCCGGGTGACCTGCGCCAGCGCCTTCGTGTTCGGGCTGGGTCCGCTGGTCCGGCCCGATCTCGCGGTGGTCACGGTGTGCTTCCTGGCGGCGCAGTGGTGGGTGCTGCGCCCGTCCCGGCGGGGTACCGCGGCCATGCTGGCCTCGGCGGTGGCGCTGCCGCTGGCGTACGAGGTGTTCCGCGCGGGGTACTACGGGATCCTGGTGCCGCTGCCCGCCATCGCCAAGGAGGCGAGCGCCAGCGACTGGGGCCGGGGCGCCGGCTATGTGCACGAGACGCTCGGGCCCTACTGGCTGTGGCCCGTCGTGCCCGTGCTCGCCGCGGCGGCCGCCCTCCTCGTGCGGCGCGTCCGCCGGGAACGGCGGGACCGCACCCCGGGCCGGGCCTCGCTCGCGGTGCTGACGGCGCCGCTCGTGGCGGGTGCGCTGCTGGCCGGGTACGTCGTCCGCGTCGGCGGCGACTACATGCACGCCCGCATGATCCTGCCCGCCCTCCTGCTGCTGCTCCTGCCGGTCCTGGTCGTGCCCGCGACCAGGTTCACGGGCGTCGCGAGCGCGCTGCTGGTGGTGTGGCTGTGCGCGGCGGTCAGCCCGCTGCGGGCACCGTTCGACGTGCGCAGCACGCCCGGCTCCTTCAACGTGCGCAGCTCCGACGTGGAGGGCCTCGGCGACCACAACCCGGTGCGCACCGCCACCTGGGTGGACAACTGGCCGTCCCTGCCGGAGGGGCGCGGCATGCTGGCCGAGGCCGCGCGGGCGCCCCGGCCGACGCTGCTGTACTTCGACGCCGGGCGCCGGCTGCACGCCACGCCGATGCGGGAGGACTCCCCGTACCACGTGGTGATCGTGGGACGTCATCTCGGTGTCACGGGAGCCGCCGCACCGCTCGACGCCTACGTCAACGACGCCTGGGGGCTGGCCAGCCCCATCGGGGCGCATCTCGCGCTGGAGCGGTGGAGCTGGCCCGGGCACGAGAAGTTCCTGCGCAACTACTGGGTCTTCGCGGAGTGGGCGGTGGAGCACCCGCCGCAGCGCGATCTGCAGCGGGCCGGGGCTTCGCGGGAGGCGATCGAGGCGGCCCGGGCCGCGCTGGGCTGCGGCGAGCTGGCCGAGCTGAAGGAGTCGGTGCGCGCGCCGCTCACCGCCGAGCGGTTCTGGCGGAACCTCACGGGGGCCTTCGAGCGGACCCGGTTCCGGTTCGCGCGCTGGCCGGCCGCGGCGGAGGAGTCGCTGTGCGACGGACGTCGGCAGGTGGGTGCAGCCGCCTCACCCGATGAAGTGACCCGGGGTCAGGATGTGCGGGAGGACGGGAACATTCGGCGCATGCCCCAGACCCTTGCCCTTCCGACAGTCCTGTGAGCGCCTCGGTCCTCGTCCGGCGGACCGTGCGCGGCGCGACGGCGCTGCGCGGCGGCCGCGTGGGGCAACTGACCCCGTACCAGTTCTACGGTGCCCTGTTCTGGCTGGTGATGACGCTGGCGTTCTGGCGGATCCCGCTGTGCTGCGACGCCGGACAGCACGCGGCGGTCGTCGAGCGCCTCAAGGACGATCTGCTGCATCCGGCCCACACCATGGCCGATCTGCCGGGTGAGGGCAGCCCCTACTACGGGCCGTACGCCGTCACCCAGGGCGTCCTGGCGCGGCTGACGGGGCTGTCGGGCTGGGCGGTCGTGAAGCTCGCCGGGCCGGTGCACCTGGTCGTGCTGCTGACGGGGATCGGCCGCTTCGTCCGGGCCCTCACCCCGCGCCCGTGGGCGCCGGTGCTGGCCCTGCTGTTCATGACGCTGCTGTGGGGCACTACGCGGATCCTGTGGAGCGGCTACCTCGGGCTGATGTCGATGACGACGACCCTGGGCTATCCGTCCGCGGCCGCGATCGGCGTGACGTTCTGGGCGTGGGCCTGGACCTGCACGCGCGCCCGGGACGACGCCCCCGCCGTCCGCTTCGTCGGCCCGAGCGGGCTCGGCGGCTGGTGGGGGTACGCCGGGATCGGCGCCCTGTACGGGCTGATCCTGCTCACCCACCCCGTCACGGCGGCCTCGGCGTTCATCGGCGCGGTGGCGATCGTGGCGTCCCGGCAGCGGGGGTGGCGCAGGCCGGTCGTGGCGCGCTGGGTGCTCGCCGTCGCGGTGTGCGCGGCGGTCGCCCTGTCCTGGCCGTACTACGACGTCCTGGCGCTGGTGGGCGACACCGGCATGGACGCGATGCACCGGCAGCTCTACGAGCGGATGCTCGCCAACTCCTGGCTGGCGCTGCTCGGCCTGCCCGCGCTGTGGGGGCGGGCCCGCCGGTCGGTGCGTGACCCGCTGGTGCTGATGTTTGTGCTGGAGTGCCTGCTGCTGGCGTACGGCTGGGTGAGCGGGCACTTCACGTACGCCCGGGCCCTGTGGGCGGTGCTGGTGCCGCTCCAGTTCGCGCTGGCGGTGGAGCTGGCGGCGCCCCGGCCGTGGCGGCGGGCCCGGAGGGTGCTGGGCGGGGCGGCGGCGGCCGGGGTGTGCGTCGGGTTCGTCACCGTGCACGCCGGGGCGGTGGTGCCGCGCTCGGTCGACCCGGTGGGGTTCACGCAGCCGACGCGCTGGCCGTCGTACGACTGGGCGGCGCGGCACATCGGACCGGGCGAGGTGGTGATCACCGACGGGTACTTCGCCAGTCACGCCATCGCCGGGTACGGGCCGAATCTGGCCGCGCCGATCTGGCCCGACCCCGCCCTCGACGAGCGGGAGCGGGGGCGCCGGGCGGCCGATGTCCGCGCCTACCTGGCCCCCGATGCGACCCGCGCCGAGCGGGCCGCCGTCGTCCGCCGCTACCACGTGCGCTGGCTGCTGCTGACGCGCTGGCACCCGGTGCCCGAGGAGGCCGTGGTGGTGGCGTGGAGCAGACGGACGGGGGAGGTGCTGGCGCGGGTCGGTGGATGAGTGCCGGTCCTACTCGATGACGAGCTGGACCTCGATGTTGCCGCGGGTGGCGTTGGAGTACGGGCAGACCTGGTGGGCCTGCTCGACCAGCTTGCGGCCGGTCGCCTCGTCCACGCTGTCGGGGAGCTCGACACGGAGGGTGACGGCGAGCCCGAAGCCCTCGCCCTGCTTGCCTATGGAGACCTCGGCGGTCACGGCGGCGTCGCTGACGTCGACCTTGGCCTGGCGGCCGACGAGGCCGAGGGCGCTGCCGAAGCAGGCGGCGTAACCGGCGGCGAAGAGCTGCTCGGGGTTGGTGCCCTGGCCGTTGCCGCCCAGTGCCTCGGGCATGCCCAGCGCGAGGTCCAGCACGCCGTCGGAGCTGACGGCGCGGCCCTCGCGGCCGTGGGTGGCGGTGGCGACAGCGGTGTAGAGCGCGTCCATGGAAAACCTTCCCTCTCACGTCAACGTTCGGCGGCCCGCTTCCGGGGCCGCCTGACACCCAGAATTAGAGCACACAATTAAGTTGTGTGCAATTGAATGGCGGACACGAGTTACCCTGGAGACATGAACACGCCGGACGACGACTGGCTCCGCCTGGACCAGCAGATCTGCTTCTCCCTGCACGCGGCATCCCGCGCCTTCAACGGCGTCTACCGCGGGATCCTCAAGGACCTCGGGCTCACATACCCCCAGTACCTGGTGCTGCTGGTGCTGTGGGAGCACGACGAGCTGCCCGTGAAGAAGCTCGGGGAGCATCTGCGCCTGGACTCCGGCACGCTGTCGCCGCTGCTCAAGCGGCTGGAGGCGGCAGGGCTCGTCCGCCGGGAGCGCAGCGCGCGCGACGAGCGGTCGGTGGAGGTACGGCTGACCGAGGAGGGCGTCGCGCTGCGGCGGCGGGCCCTTCAGGTACCGCGCCGGATCGCCGCCTCGACCGGGTTCGACGTCGACGAGATCCGCGCCCTGCGCGCCCGCCTCGACGAGCTCACCACGGCCCTGGACGCGGCCGCCCTCGCGGAGGCGGCGGGTGGTTCGCCTGCGGCAGACGAGCGGTCGTAGCGGAGCCGGGGGACTCGCCGGGGGACTCGCCGGGGGACGCACGCGGCTCGTCGGTGGACGCGCGGGGTGGCTCGCGGTGGACGCGCGCCGTTCGTCGGGTGGCTCGTCGGTGGCCGGTACCTCGGCGGGCGGTGCGGGGGCAGGCGGTCGTCGGCGGGCGGCTCGTCGGAGGGCGCGCGCCGGGTGGCTCATCGGTGGTTGCCGTGTCGGTGGACGGCTCGTCGGTCGCCGGTACCTCGGCGGGCGGTACGCCGCCGTGCGGCTCGTCGGCGGGCATGACGTAGGCGGATGGCTCGTCGGTCGCCGGTACCTCGGCGGGCGGTACGCCGCCGTGCGGCTCGTCGGCGGGCACGACGTAGGCGGATGGCTCGTCGGTCGCCGGTACCTCGGCGGGCGGTACGCCGCCGTGCGGTGTTCCAGCGGGCGGCTCACCGGCGGGCGCGGCGTCGGCGATCACCACATCGGCGGACCGCTCGTCGGCGGTCGCTACCCAGGCGGACGTACCTCGGCGGACGACTCACCGACGGTCGTCACGTCGGCGGACAGTTCATCGGCGGTCGCTGCGTCGGCGGGCGGTACGCCGCCGTGCGGCTCGTCGGCGGACGCGACGCCGGTGGACGGCTCGTCGGCGGACGGCACGTCGGTTGGTGTTTTCCGGACGTGGAGGCGGAGGATCACCCCGTGCCGGATGTGTTCCTCGCGGACGGTGAACTCCTCCGCCAGGACGGCCAGTTTCGTGCGCTCGACCGGATCGGGCGGAGACCAGCGCGGGTCCAGCGCGTACGCCTCGGCGACGACCCAGACGCGGTCCACCGAGGCGAGCCGGTGCCGCAGTTCCCCGGGCGTCGCCTCGCGGCCCCACAGTGTCCCGGACCGGGGCGCCGACTCCCGCAGGGCGATGTCCCGGACCTGCCGGAACCCCTTCGGGTAGGCCAGCGCGGCGAGCCTCCCGACCGACGGGACGAACAGCACCGGGTCGCCGGGGCGCATCTGGCGGAAGGCGAGCGCGGAGACGACGGCGAGGTTGTCGGGGCGGTGGGCGGCGGACCGGTGCTGGCGGTGGACGGGGAGGTGGTGGACGAAGGTGACGGTGAGCGCGAGGACGCCGGTGACGCCCAGCAGGGCGCGCACCTGCCGCCCGCCGACCCGCCCCCGGCGCCCCTCGAACCGCACCCGCCCCAGCACCCCGCTCACCTGCCCGGCCCCGGCGGCCACCAGCAGGGACGCTCCCGCCAGGGAGTAGAGCACGTACCGGTCGTGGAACAGCGGCCGCACCTGCGACACCGTCATCAGGATCCCCGGCGGCACGAGCAGCAGCGGAAGCGCGACCGCCGCCAGTCGCCGCGTCCGGAGCCCGACGGCCATCAGCAGCAGCGAGCCCCAGAAGACCACTCCGCCCGGGCCGGGCGAGAAGTGCCGCACCAGCCTCTCGATCCTGTCCCACCCGGGTGTCACCAGCCACGCCACCTGCCCGGACTGCCCCTGCGACACCCACACCAGCGGCAGCAGGAGCAGCACGACCGCTCCCGCCGCACATCCCCAGCCGGACCACACCCTCCTCGGCACCCGCATGAGAGCCAGCGTCGCCGCGTGCGCGCACAGCACCAGCACCGCCAGCTCGTGCAGCAGACAGGTCAGGGCGACGACGGTCCCGTACGGCCACCAGGCCCGTGCGGTGGCCGCCTCCACCGCCCTGAGCAGCAGCAGCGTCGCCCCCGCCACGCCCGCCGCGACGAGCGCGTACGACCGTCCCTCCTGGGCGTAGTGGCCGGTCATCGGCGTGACGGCGTAGAGGAGACCGGCCCACAGACCGACCCGTGGCCCGGCGAGCCGGACGCCGAGGGCCGCGACCAGGCCGGCGGTCGCCGTCGCCGCGCACACCGACGGCAGCCGCAGGACGACCTCGCCCGGGTGGACGGCGAGGACGGCGTGCATGAACAGGTAGTACAGGCCGTGCACCGCGTCCACGTCGTGCAGCAGCCGCCAGATCTGCGGCACCGTGCGCTGCGCGACCTGGAAGGTGACGCTCTCGTCGCCCCACATGCCGCCGCGGTCCAGGCCCCACAGCCCGATGCCCAGCATCACCGCCATCGGAACCGCCACGGGCACCACTCCCGTGCCCCACCGGCCGCTCCCCCTCGAGTGTCCGCTCATCACGGCCCGATTCTGTGACGTTACGCAGGCTTTGATGATGTTTGATGGTGTGTTATCACTTTCATGTCATTCGCCCGGCTTACGATCCGCCGTAATGAATGCCGTACAGAACCCCGAGAGGCCCCTCCCCCAGGTCGCCGTCGTGGTCATCGGCTACGACGACGCCGCCCATGTGACGGACGCCGTGCGCTCGGCGCTCGCCCAGGGTCCGGCCGTGCGCGAGGTCGTGGCCGTCGACGACTGCTCGACGGACGGCAGCGCCGGCCTGCTCGACCGGCTCGCCGCGTCGGAGCCCCGCCTGCGGGTCATCCGCCGCCGGGCCAACAGCGGCGGCTGCGGCACCCCGCGCAACACCGGGCTCAACGCGGTGACGTCGCCGTACGTGATGTTCCTGGACAGCGACGACGTCCTGCCGCCCGGCGCGGTCGACGCGCTGCTCGACGCGGCGACGGGCGCGCACGCGGAGGTCGCGAGCGGCCTGTGCGTACGCCGCGAACTGCCGTCGGGGCGCGAAGTACCCTGGCAGGAGCGCCTGTACGCCCTCCACGCCGTGGTACCGCACCCCGCGCAACGCCCGCGCCTGGTCCACGACACGCTCTGCGTCAACAAGCTCTACCGCACCGGCTTCCTGCGCGAGCACGGCATCCGTTTTCCCGAGGGCCGCTTCCCGTACGAGGACGTCGTCTTCACCGCGCGCGTACTGGCCGCCGCCCCGCGCATCGCCCTGGTCCCCGACCGGGTGTACGTCTGGCACGTGCGCCGGTCCGCCGAGCGGCTGTCGATCTCGCTGGACCGGTCCGGCGTCGGGAACTGGCGGGCCCGTACGGAGGCGTGCCGGCAGGCGTACGAGATCTTGCTGGGCGCCGGGCAGAAGGAGCTCGCACGGGTCGCGCGCGCCAAGTTCCTCGACCACGACCTGCGGATGTACATGCGTGAACTGGCGTTGCGCGACACGGCCTACCAGCGCGCGTGGTGGGAGCTCACGCGGGCGCATCTCGCGGAGTACGACGCGGACGACTGGGCACGCGGCCCGGCCGCTCCCGGCCGGCTGGTCGGGCGGGTCGTCCTGGCCTCCCCGGAGCCGCGCGACCTGCCCCGGCTGCGGGAGCTGGCGGCCCGCCCGGCCCGGCTGTATCCGCCGTACGCCCGGGCCGCCGACGGCACGCCCGTCTGGTCGGCGGACCTCCCGCAGGTTTCCCTGGAGCCCCTGCTCACCCGGCCCGTGCAGGTGCTGCCCCTCGCCGTCGACGCGGAGCTGCGGCCCCGGGCGCGTGGCGCCCGGCTGCGGCTGCGCCTGCACGAGCTGTACGGCCGGCTGGCGCAGGCGGGCCCGGAGGCGGTGGAGGTGGAGTGGCGGCACCGGGACGACGGGGAGGCGGTGGTCCGTCGTACGACCGCGCTGGTGCCGTCGGCCGGCACCTGGTCGGCGGAGACGACCGTGGACCTGCCCGCGCTGGCCGCGCCCGGCGTGAGCACCTGGGACCTGCGCCTTCGGATCCGCTTCCGCGACGGCGTGAGCCGCGACGTCACGGCGCACGCCCTCACGGGCGCCGGTCTGCTGCGCCGCAGCGCCGTCCCGAGCGCCCGGCACGGCGTGGTACTCGTACAGCCGTACGCCACTCACTCGGGCGCGCTCGCGCTGCGCGTGGCGCCCGGCGTACGCGGTGTGCTGTCCGTCGTACGCGGAAGGCTGCGTCGCCTGCTTCACTGAGAGCACGACGCCTATCGGCATGGTCGGCACAGAGCACCACCACCACGGGCCAACTGACGAGGGGACGGCCGCACATGACCTGGTTGATCACCGGCGGCGCCGGCTACATCGGAGCGCACGTCGTACGGGCGATGACCGCGGCGGGCGAACAGGCGGTGGTGTACGACGACCTGTCCACCGGTATCGCCGAGCGCGTGCCCGACGGAGTGCCGCTGGTGGTGGGCTCGACGCTGGACGGCGAGCGGCTCGCGCGCGCCCTCGCGGACCACTCGGTCACCGGTGTCGTCCACCTCGCGGCGAAGAAGCAGGTGGGCGAGTCGGTCGAGCAGCCGCTGCACTACTACCGGGAGAACGTCGAGGGCCTGCGGGTCCTGCTGGACGCCGTGACGGCGGCGCAGGTGCCGTCGTTCGTCTTCTCCTCCTCGGCGGCGGTGTACGGCATGCCGGACGTGGACCTGGTCACGGAGGAGACGCCCTGCGTGCCCATGTCGCCCTACGGCGAGACGAAGCTGGCCGGTGAGTGGCTGGTGCGCGCGACGGGCCGGGCGACCGGGCTGTCGACCGCGTCCCTGCGCTACTTCAACGTGGCCGGCGCGGCCGGCCCGGAACTCGCGGACGTCGGTGTCTTCAACCTCGTCCCGATGGTCTTCGAGAAGCTCACGGAGGACGCGCCCCCGCGCATCTTCGGCGACGACTACCCGACCCCGGACGGCACCTGCGTACGCGACTACATCCACGTCGTCGACCTGGCCGAGGCCCATGTCGCCGCGGCCCGGGTCCTGCGCTCCTCCCCCGGCCGCGACCTCACGCTCAACATCGGCCGGGGCGAGGGCGTCTCCGTCCGCGAGATGATCGACCGCATCAACACGGTCACCGGCTACGACCGGCCGCCCACGGTCACGCCGCGCCGCCCGGGCGACCCGGCCCGCGTCGTCGCCTCCGCCGAGCGCGCGGCCGCGGAGCTGGGCTGGAAGGCCCGGCACGACGTCCAGGACATGATCACCTCGGCGTGGGAGGGCTGGGTACGCCTGCACCCGGAGGCGGCGCGGGGCTGATCGGCGCCGGGCCGACGACAGGGGTCCACTCGCGGACCGAGCGCACCTCGACGCCGGGGGTGCGGTAGTAGGGGTCTTCGTGCAGGATCTCGTCCAGACGTGCCCGGTCGACCGTGAAGAGCAGGAGGGCGCCCGTGTCGTCGGCCCACGGGCCGGCGGCCGCCAGGTGTCCGCCGGCGTGCAGACGGGCGAGGGTCTCGCGGTGTGCGGGACGGGCGGCCAGGCGCTCCGGGGCAGGGGCGAAGGCGAGTTCCACGGCGAACACGGGGGGTCCTTTCCGGGCCGGTGTACGGGGTCGGCGGTGAGGTTACGCTCGGGGCGCCGGATGGTGCTGTATCACGCGATACAGACGGGAGTTGGTGTGGACGGGCACGGATGGCGGCGGCTGCGGGACGTACCGCTGTTCGCGCGGTTGCCGGACGCCGACATGGTCGCCCTGTGGAACGTGTCCGTACCGCGCCGCTACGCCGCCGGGGAGGTGCTGCGGATGCAGGGCGAGCCGGCCGATCATCTGCTCGTGCTGCTGAGCGGGAGCACGGCGGCGTCCGCGGCGACGGCGGGCGGGCGTGTGGTGCGGTTCGGCATGTGGAGGGGGCCGTGCGCGCTGGACAAGGTGGCGCTGCTCGACCGGGCGGGCCACACCGCGACGTTCACCGCGGTCGGGGCGTGCAGCGTGCGCGCCGTGCCGCGAGCGCGGTTCATGACGCTGCTCGACGACTCGGCGGCGGTCCGCGCGCATGTGCTGCGGCTGCTGGCCGCCCAGGCACGCGCCCAGCAGGACCGGCTGACGGTCACGATGACCCTGCCGTGCGAGGCACGCCTCGCGGCCTGGCTGCTGGAAGCGGCGGCCGACAGCGGGCCTCTGGTCTCCCTGCCCGGCTCCCAGCAGGGGCTCGCCGACCTGCTCGGTGTCACCCGCGTGACGGTGAACCGCGCGCTGTCCCGCCTCCGGGGTGACGGCCTGGTCCGTCCGGCACCGGACGGCCGGATCGAACTGCTCGCACCGGAGCTGCTCGCGCGGCGCGCCACCCGGCACGGCTGACGGGCACCTCCGGCCCTACAACGCCTTCAACGCCCCCGCCGTGGCCCGGGCCAGCGCCCCCAGATACCCCTTGGGCAGTTTCGGGCTGCGGATCACCACCGAGCGCCAGTAGAGCGGCCCGGAGATCAGGTCGAGGGCCAGGTCGTGGTCGAGACCCCGGCGGAGTTCGCCGCGGGCTTCCGCCGCCGTGACGATGCCGTTGGCGACACCGTCCTGGCCCTCGCGCAGGGCCTTCTGGAGGGCCTCGGCGATCTCGGGGTTGCGGGCCGCCTCGGCCTGGAGGTCGGGGATGATCTGCGAGGCGACGGGGTGGCGCAGGGCGCGGGACGTCACCTCGTACAGCAGCCTCAGGTCGCCCTCCAGCGAGCCGGTGTCCGGCGCGGGCAGGCCCTGCACGGCGAGCGCCGAGACGATGTCGAGGACCAGGTGCAGCTTCGATCGCCAGCGGCGGTACACCGCCGTCTTCCCGACCCCCGCCCGGCGCGCGATCCCCTCGATGGACATCCGCGCGTAGCCGACGGTCGCGAGCTCCTCGAAGACGGCCGCCCGGATGGCTTCCGTCACGTCCTCCCGCAATACGGCCGCCCCCGCGGGGGCCCGGCGGCGCCGGGGCTGCTGGGGCTCGTCGGGCTTCGTCGTCATGCCGACAGCATAGGGCGTCACGACGAAACGGTTGCGTTCCGACGTTCGGTCGACGTACGCTCCCGTTACGACGATACGGTCCCGTCCCGACGTAAGAGGCCGTGAAGAGTCCGGTAAGAAGAGCCTCATCCCCTCGCTCTTCACGCCCCCACAGATCCCACCCCCCGAACGAAAGCAGCGGATGTGAGCCAGGTCCTCCACACACCGCCCCAGGCACCGGCCCCGGCCGACGACGACCTCGCGGCCCTCGCCGCCCGCCACGGCCTCTCCGTCAGCGGCGCCCGCCCCTCCCTGCCCGAGTACGTCCGCCAGCTGTGGGCCCGCCGCCACTTCATCACCGCGTTCGCCACCGCCAAGCTCACCGCCCAGTACAGCCAGGCGAAGCTCGGCCAGGTCTGGCAGGTGATGACCCCGCTGCTGAACGCGGCGGTGTACTACTTCATCTTCGGCGTGCTGCTCGGCACCAAGCACGGCGTGCCGGACTACATCCCGTTCCTGGTCACGGGCGTGTTCATCTGGACGTTCACGCAGAGCTCGATCATGGCGGGCACCCGCGCCATCTCCGGCAACCTCGGCCTGGTGCGCGCCCTGCACTTCCCGCGGGCCGCGCTGCCCCTGTCGTTCTGCCTCCAGCAGCTCCAGCAGCTGATGTTCTCGATGGGCGCCCTGGTCGTCATCCTGCTCTGCTTCGGCGTGCCGGTCGGGGTGTCCTGGCTGCTGGCGCTGCCGGCGCTGTTTCTCCAGTTCACGTTCAACGCGGGCGTCTCCATGGTCATGGCGCGCATGGGCGCCAAGACCCCGGACGTCGCCCAGCTGATGCCGTTCGTGCTGCGCACCTGGATGTACGTCTCGGGTGTCATGTGGAGCATCGACAAGCTGGCACAGAAGGACAGCCTCCCGCACGTGGTCACGGTGGCCCTGGCGGCCAACCCGGCCGCCGTCTACATCGACCTGATGCGCTTCGCCCTGATCGACAGCTTCCACGCGAGCCAGCTCCCGCTCCACGTGTGGGCGCTCGCCGCCGGCTGGGCTCTGGTCGCCGGCGTCGGCGGCTTCATCTACTTCTGGAAGGCTGAGGAGACGTACGGCCGTGGCTGAGCACCTGAGCGAGAAGATCCCCACCGTCGTCGCCGACGGCGTCGACATCGTCTACCGCGTCAACGGCACCGGCGCCGGACGCGGCTCCGCGACCGCCGCCCTCAACCGCATGCTGCGCCGCAAGCAGACCGAGAAGGCGTCGGGCGTGCGCCGGGTGCACGCCGTGAAGAACGTGTCCTTCGTCGCGTACCGGGGCGAGGCGATCGGCCTGATCGGCACCAACGGCTCCGGCAAGTCGACCCTGCTGAAGGCCGTCGCCGGGCTGCTCCCCGTGGAGAACGGCCGTATCCACACCGACGGCCAGCCCTCCCTGCTCGGCGTCAACGCGGCCCTGATGAACGACCTGACCGGCGAGCGCAACGTGTACCTCGGCGGCCTGGCCATGGGCATGTCCCGCGAGCAGATCAAGGAGCGCTACCAGGACATCGTCGATTTCTCCGGCATCAACGAGAAGGGCGACTTCATCACGCTGCCGATGCGCACGTACTCCTCGGGCATGGCCGCGCGGCTGCGGTTCTCCATCGCCGCCGCCAAGGACCACGACGTGCTGCTGATCGACGAGGCGCTGGCCACCGGCGACCGCTCCTTCCAGAAGCGCTCCGAGGAGCGCATCCGCGAGCTGCGCAAGCACGCCGGAACGGTGTTCCTGGTCAGCCACAACAACAAGTCGATCCGCGACACCTGCGACCGCGTGCTGTGGCTGGAGCGCGGGGAACTGCGCATGGACGGGCCGACGGAGGACGTCCTCAAGGAGTACGAGGCGTTCACCGGCGACAGGTCCGCCAAGCCGAAGCCGAAGGAGCCGGTTCCGTCATGAGGCGTGCCCCAGTCGATCCTTTTGTCGCATTGATGGCACCATGAGCGAATAAGGTCCGCCTGCCGCGACGGGATGGAGGAGCCCTGTGATGCCCGAGCTCAGCGTCATCGTCCACGGGCCGAACGTTCAGGACCATCTGACCGAGCTCCTCGACTCCCTCGCCGCCCACCCCCTTCCGGACGCCGAGGTGATCGTGGCCGCGGTCGGCGACTGGGCCCGGGAGACGGCCGAGCGGCACACACCGGACGGGCAGGTCGTCCCACTGCCGGACGGTACGGGCGACGCCGCGGCCCGGGCGGCGGGGGCGGCGCGGGCCTCCGGCCGCTGGCTGCACTTCGTCCACGCCAAGGACGGACTGCCCGCCGGCGCCCTGCGCACGGTCGCCGAGCGGGTGGCCGAGCTGCCCGGCGAGGTGGACGTCCTGCTCCTGGACCACGTCCGCAGCACCTGGCACACCTCCGGCATGCCCTCCCGGGACGGCTCCCTGCTCGCCCGGGCGGGCCGTGCCGACGTCACCCTCGACGACTGCGCGCCCCTGCTGCGGCTGACCCCGCTGCTCGGCACCCGCGTGCTGCGCGCGGACTTCTGGCGGGCGCACGAACAGCGGCTCACCACCGACGACGAGCCGTACGCCGCCCTGGCCGCCCTGCTGCTCGCCGACCGCGTCGCCTGCCTGCCGCACGTCGCCTACGAGGACCGCAGGCTGCGCCCCGCGAGCCTGCCCCCGGTCACGCCCGAGCAGTGCTACGGCCTCGTCGAGCGCTACGAGTCGCTCCTCGACCTCACCCGGGACCGCCGCGCCGCCCACGCCGCGCTCTACGACGTCATGGTCCGCGACTGCCTGCGCACCTTCGCGCGCGGCGGCATGCCGGAGGAGGTCGCGCGGGAGTTCTTCGGGCGGGCGTCGCTGGCCGCCCTGCGCCGCCGCCCCGAGGGCTACCGGCGCCCGGCCGGTCTCGAAGGCGTCCGGCGCTCCCTGCTCGAGGAGGGCGCCTACGGCAGGTACCGGGCCTTCCAGGTCGTCAACCGCACCCGCCGCACCGCCAGGTCGGCCGTACGGACCCGGAAGCGGCAGGCCGGCGCCAAGCTCCGCGACCACCAGTACCGCAGGGCACTCGGCCGCCCGGTCAATCCCCACCTGGCGGTGTTCTCCGCGTACTGGAACCGCGGTGTCGCCTGCAACCCGGCCGCGATCGCCGCGAAGCTCGCCGAACTCGCCCCGCAGATCCACCCGGTGTGGGTGGTGACCGAGGAGAACGCGGCCCTGCTGCCGCCCGGCACCGACCACGTCGTGCCCGGCAGCCGCCGCTACTGGGAGGTGCTGGCGACCGCCAAGTACCTCGTCAACAACGTCAACTTCCCCAACGCTGTGGTCAAACGCCCCGACGCGATCCACCTCCAGACCCACCACGGCACGCCGCTGAAGCGCATGGGCATCGACCAGATGGCGTACCCGGCGGCCGCGCAGGGCCTGGACTTCCAGGCGCTGCTGGCGCGCATCGACAAGTGGGACTACAGCGTCTCCGCCAACAGCCACACCACGCGCATGTGGGAGCGCGCGTACCCGTCGCGCTACGTCTCCCTCGACCACGGCTATCCGCGCAACGACGTCTACTACACGGCCGGCGCCGCGGACATCCGCCAGGTCCGCGACAGGCTCGGCATCGCGCCGGGCCGCCGGGCCGTCCTCTACGCGCCCACCCACCGCGACTACGAGGCCGGCTGGACTCCGCGCCTGGACCTCGCCGCCCTCGCCGACCGCCTCGGCGATGACACGGTCCTGCTCGTCCGCGGCCACTACTTCTACGGCGGCGCGGCCTCCCCCCTCACCAACCTGCGCCGCACGGGCCGGATCATCGACGTCTCCTCCTACGACCCGGTGGAGGAGCTGTGCCTGGCGGCGGACGCCCTGGTCACGGACTACTCCTCGATCATGTTCGACTACGCCAACCTCGACCGCCCGATCGTCATCCACGCCGACGACTGGGAGACGTACCGCACGACCCGCGGCGTCTACTTCGACCTGATGGCCGAGGCCCCGGGCCCCATCGCCCGCACCCAGCAGGAGCTGACGGAGATCCTCGCCACCGAGGCCTGGCGCGACGAGGGCGCGACGAAGTCCCGGGCCGTCTTCCGGCGCCGGTTCTGCGAGTACGACGACGGACGTGCCGCCGAACGCGTCGTCCGCCGGGTCTTCCTCGGTCAGGACGAACGCGACCTGCCGCCGGTGCTGCCGATCGAGGAACGCACCCCGGCCCCGACCCCGCAGGAGGCGACCGCATGAGGACCCCCGACGTCACCGTGACGGTCATCGTCTACAACGACGCCGAACGCCTCACCCGCGCGGTCGACTCGGTCCGCCGGCAGACCCACGCGAACGTGGAGATCGTCATCAGCGACGACCACTCGACGGACGAGACGCCGGATGTGGCACGGCGTCTTGCGGCCGAGGATCCCCGCGTCCGCCATCTCCGCCTGGAGCGGAACAGCGGTGGTTGCAGCGTTCCGCGCAACCGTGCCCTGGAGACCGCCCGGGCGCCGTACCTGATGTTCCTGGACAGCGACGACGAACTCCCCGACGACGCCGTCGAACTGCTGCTCGCCGCGCACCGCGAACGTGAGATCGACTTCGCGATGGGCGCGGTGCAGCGCGTCCGGGTCGACAACGGCCGCCGCTCGACGTGGATGCCCCACCTGGTCGCCGAGCGCCGCACCCTCGGCGGCATCGAGGCCGACCCGCGTCTGCTCTTCGAGCACCTCGCCACCAGCAAGATGTACGCCCGCGCCTTCCTCGACCGGCACGGCCTGCGCTTCCCCGAGGGCATCCACTACGAGGACCAGCTGTTCTCGGCTCAGGCGTACTGCCTGGCCAAGTCCTTCACGATCATCCCGGAGCCGGTCTACCGGTGGTACGTGGCCCCGTTCGCCGCCTCCGAGGCCGCGTCGATCTCCAACCAGCGGCACAAGCTGACCAACGTCCGCGACCGCGTCCACGTCCAGCACCTCATCGACGCGTTCCTGGCGGAGAGCGGGCACGAGTCGCTGCGGGAGGACAAGGACCACAAGTTCCTCAAGCACGACTTCCGGATGTACGCCGGTGACCTGCCCTACCGGGACGAGGAGTGGCTGTCCTCCTTCGCGGACATCGTCACGCCGTACCTGGACACGCTCACCCCGGGCGCGTTCGCCCGCCTCCCCCGCGCCGAACGAGTCGTCATCCAGCTGATCCGCGACCACCGCCTGCCGGAGGCCAGGCTGGCGGCACGGGGCCTCGGTCACGGAGTGGCCCCGAGGCAGGTGACGACGGACGAACAGGGCCGCACCTACTGGGGCGACCACATCCCATCCTCGGACCGGTCCCGTCGCGAACTGGACATCTCGGACCTGGAACTGGAAACGCGCCCCTTCCCGAGCGCCCAGTTCCGCCACGAGATCACGGAGATCACCCGGGGCCCGGGCGCCTCAGTCGACCTCTCCATCCGCACGTACGACCCGGCCCTGCGCCTCCCGGTCGGCCCTCACCGCGCTACTCTCCTCATCGCCCCGGGCCGGCGCCGCCTCCGTGTCCCGTTCCGCCTCTCCCCCGTCCGCCCCGGCACCTTCGAGGGCCACGCCCACCTGGACCTGGCAGCGGCCCCCCTCCCTTTCCAGGGCTTCGCCGGAGTCCGCCACCCGTTGGTCCGACTGGAACACCAGGGCTTGTCCCACACGGGCCTCCTCCTGGCCCCGCTGACCTTCCCGTCGTTGACGACCCAGGTGCCGTCCCACCGCCTGACGGTAGAACCGGAGGGCCACGGCCCGGGCCGCTTGCAGGTCCGCTGGGAACCGGTGGGCGTGACGGCGAGGGTGGTACGCCCCGTGGTGCGACGGGTGGCCCGACCGAGGGTGAAGAGGGCAGCGCGCTTGCTGGCAAGCGCGCTGAAGTAAGCCCGCCCAGCTGCGGGCAGTCGTGCCGCCGGGGCGGCACGGGTGGGCATGGGGGGTACCCCCCGCTCGAGCGAAGCCGAAAGCTTGGGGGAGGCACCCCGCCACGCCGGGCCGCGGACCCACCCGACCTCACAGCGTCGTACCGCTCATCGCACCACGGCGTAGAGCACCTGCCCCCGAGGCCCCCGGGCCACCTCCCGCAACTCCGCACCACGCCCGGCGGCACCGCCCGTATCCACGACCCACCGCACCCCGTACTCCCGAAGAATCTCCCCCCGCTCCCGCCCCGACGTCCCCTCCGCGAAGTACCTCCGCACAACCCCCTCCCGCCGCCCCTCATCCGGCAGGAAGAAGTCGGGATACCCAGGCGCCACGGTGTACGCCCCATACGCCGGGATCTGCCGAGCCGGCCGCCCCGCCCGGGCCATCACCACATCCCCGTACTTCACCCAGGGCGTCATCCAGTGGTACCCCTCCCACGGCCGCCGGTACTTCTCCGCGACGGCCTCCGGCAGATCCCCTCGCTTCACCACGTAGCCGACCGTCCCCACCTGCGTCCAAGCCCCCACGACCAACGCCGCCCCCAACGCACACGCCCACCCCACCCGAGCCCACCGCAGCCCGGCCTCCCCCACCTCCACCGCCACCGCCACCTGCGCCGGAATCAACGCCGCCGGAAACGCCCGCCCCCACGACCAGTGCCCGCTCAGCCCGCCCACCGCCACCACGACCACCCCCAGCACGAAGAACAGCACCAGCGGATCCCACCGGTCCCGCCACCACCGCACGCCCAGCGCCATCACCCCGAGCAGCACCAGCCAGTACCGCCCGAGCAGGTCCTCGTACAGGGGTCGGTGCACCGACTCCAGGTCACCCTCGGCCCCCGACAGCGCGAAGAAGTCGTAGTACGGCCACAGCAGCAGGACGGCCAGCCCCAGCACCAGCCCGCCGCCCAGCCGGATCCACACCACCCGCCCCGGCCGCGCGGCGACCACCGTCGCGACCGCCCCCAGCGTGGCCACGAAACCCGAGAACTGATGGCACAGCAGGATCACCGCCCACAGCGCCCCCAGCCCGAGCCACACGCCCCACCCCGCGTCACCGTGCCCGTCACCGTCACCGCGCACCGCCCGCCCGAGCCAAGCCCACAAGTGGAACGCGAGCCCCAGCGCGAACACGCTCGGATACGACACCGTCAGCGCGAGCGAGTTGAGCCCGTAGAAGCCGCTCCAGTTGAACAGGACCGTCCCCCACAGGAACAGCAGGCTCAGCACGGCCAGTGCGGGCGCGGCACGATGGCCGCTCAGCGTCCGTACGTACCGCCACACCCCCGACAGCAGCAGCGCGAGCCCCGCCAGCGCCCCCAGTCGCAGCACCACGAAGACCGACAGACCGCTCACCCGGGCGACACAGCCGAGCACCAGCATCCAGGGCGAGTAGTACGGACTCGGCGTGTCCGCGTCGACGAGCGGATTGCCCGGGTCGACGAGATCGTGCCGCAGCCGCTGGACGGTCGCGGCGTGCATGCCGAGATCCCCGGCCCACGGCAGCCGGACGATCACGAGGACCAGCAGCAGGACGACCACCGCGGCGGCCGCCTGCGCGGTGAGGACGGCCGGTCTAGGTGCGGCGCGCATCGTGCTGGAACACCCAGGTGCGGTAGACGAGGAAGCGGAAGGCGGAGGCCAGCACGATGGAGGCCGCCTTGACCGCGTTGGACTCCAAGGGGCCGGCAAGGCCGAGCCCGTGGTATCCGGCGTAGAACAGCCCGCTTTCCATGACCACGCCGACTCCGCTGAAGCCGAAGAACAGCGCGATCTGGCGCCGGGTCCGGGACGCCCTGTCCCGGTAGGTGAAATACCGGAACCCGAGGTAGTTGGTGCCCATGGCGACGAGGCTGGCCAGCACGGTCGCCGGCATGGCGGCCCGGTGCAACCCGTGCAGGAGCACGTTGAACACCAGGAAGTTCACCGCGACGCCGCTCCCGCCGACCAGCGCGAAGTTCACCACTTCGACGACGACGCGCTTCACCGGCGGAGTGGGAGCGGCCGCTCGCTCAACGGAGAGATTCACTGTCACGCCCCAAGCCTTAGCCGGAAACCGTAAGTCCTCCACTCGAATCGCTCTAAGGCACGCCAAGAAGAAAGCGCCCCGGGCCGAGATCGGCCCGGGGCGCCCATACCGCCGTACTCCTGGTGCTGAGACCAGTCCTACGAATGCGTCCGCAGCAGTGTCCGCATCGTCCGCATCGCGACCGACAGGTTCGCGAGGTCGAACGCCTCGGAACTCTGGATCTCCTCCAGTGTGGTGCGGGCCCGGCCGAGGATCGCCGCGTTCTTCTGCTCCCAGGCCTTGTAACGCTGCTCGGGCGTCGAGTCGCCGTCGCCCACCGCCAGGACGTCGGCGGTCAGCGCCGCGTGCGCCGCGTACAGGTCCTCGCGGATCGCCGCGCGGGCCATGGACTGCCAGCGGTCGGCGCGGGGCAGCTCGATGATGCGGTCCATGAGCTGGGTGATCCGCAGCCGGTCGGCGAGGTCGTAGTAGACCTCGGCGACGTCCAGCGGCTCCCGGCCCATGCGGTCGGCGACCGAGACGATGTCGAGCGTCGGGAAGGCGGAGGAGAACCCGGCCACGCGGGTGGCGAGTTCGTCCGGGACGCCGGCGCCCGTCAGCTCGTCGTGGATCTTCTGGTACCACTCCAGGTCCGCGCCGCGCAGCAGCTTCGGCAGCTGCCCCCAGACCTGCTCGACCCGGTCGGCGAAGAAGTCGACGGTCTCGGCGAGCTGGAGCGGCTGCGGCCGGTTGTTGAGCAGCCAGCGCGTGCCGCGCTCCACGAGACGGCGCGAGTGCAGCCGGATGCGGGTCTGGACGTCGGCCTCGGCCTTGTTGTCGAGCGCCTCGACCCCGTCCCACACCGGCGACTGGCGGAAGATCACCCGGGCCGCGGTCTGCGCCCGCACGATTTCCTCCAGCGACGCGCCGGTCTCCTCGCGCAGGCGGTGCAGATACGTCGTACCACCCGTGTTGACCGTGTCGTTGACCAGGACCGTCGTGGTGATCTCGCGGCGCAGCGGGTGCCCGTCGAGACGGTCCGGGAACTGCTCGCGCAGCTCGGTCGGGAAGTAGCAGTGCAGCAGGCCCCGCAGGTACGGGTCGTCGGGCAGCGAGGTGTGGAGCAGTTCCTCGGCGACCGTGATCTTCGTGTACGCCAGCAGGACGGCCGTCTCCGGGCTGGTCAGGCCCTGCCCCTGGGCGAGCCGCTCGCGGATCTGCCGGTCGGTGGGCAGGAACTCCAGTGCGCGGTCGAGGTGGCCCTCCCTGACCAGGTGCTTCATGAAGCGCTGCTGGGCGTGGAGCATGTCCTTGGACTGGGCGAGGGCATTGGCGATCGCCGTGTTCTGCGCGTAGTTGTTGCGCAGCACCAGGTGGCCGACCTCGTCGGTCATCTCGGCGAGCAGCTTGTTGCGCTGCTTGACGGTCATGTCGCCGTCCGTGACCAGGCCGTTGAGCAGGATCTTGATGTTCACCTCGTGGTCGGAGGTGTCCACGCCCGCGCTGTTGTCGATGGCGTCGGTGTTGATCCGGCCGCCGTGCAGCGCGAACTCGATCCGGCCGAGCTGGGTCAGGCCCAGGTTGCCGCCCTCGCCGACGACCTTGACGCGCAGGTCCTTGCCGTCGACGCGGATGGCGTCGTTGGCCTTGTCGCCGACGTCCGCGTTGGACTCGGCGGAGGACTTGACGTACGTACCGATGCCGCCGTTCCACAGCAGGTCCACCGGCGCCTGGAGGATCGCCTTCATCAGGTCGGCCGGGGTCAGCTTGGTGACCCTGGCCTCGATGCCGAGGGCCTCGCGGATGTGCGCGTTGACCGGGATCGCCTTGGCCGTACGCGGGAAGATACCGCCGCCGGCCGACAGCAGCTCCTTGTCGTACTCCTCCCAGCTGGAACGCGGCAGTTCGAACAGGCGGCGGCGCTCGGCGTAGGAGGTGGCGGCGTCCGGGTTCGGGTCGATGAAGATGTGCCGGTGGTCGAAGGCGGCCACCAGGCGGATGTGCTCGGAGAGCAGCATGCCGTTGCCGAACACGTCACCGGACATGTCGCCGATGCCGACGACCGTGAAGTCCTCGGTCTGGGTGTCCACGCCCAGCTCCCGGAAGTGCCGCTTGACGGACTCCCAGGCGCCGCGGGCGGTGATGCCCATGCCCTTGTGGTCGTAGCCGGCCGAGCCGCCGGAGGCGAAGGCGTCACCGAGCCAGAAGTTGTACTGCTCGGCGACCCCGTTGGCGATGTCGGAGAAGGTCGCGGTGCCCTTGTCGGCGGCGACGACGAGGTAGGTGTCGTCCTCGTCGTGCCGGACGACGTCCGCCGGGGGCACGACCTCGCCGGCCACCATGTTGTCGGTGATGTCGAGCAGCGCGGAGATGAACGTCTTGTAGCTGGCGATGCCCTCGGCCATCCACGCGTCGCGGTCGACGCTCGGGTCGGGCAGCTGCTTGGCGACGAAGCCGCCCTTGGCGCCGACCGGCACGATGACGGTGTTCTTCACCATCTGCGCCTTGACCAGGCCGAGGATCTCGGTACGGAAGTCCTCACGGCGGTCGGACCAGCGCAGGCCGCCGCGCGCGACCTTGCCGAAGCGCAGGTGCACACCCTCGACGCGCGGCGAGTACACCCAGATCTCGAACGCCGGCCGGGGTGCCGGCAGGTCGGGGATGGCCTGCGGGTCGAACTTCATGGAGACGTACTCGTGCGGCTTGCCGCCCGCCGCCTCCTGGAAGAAGTTGGTCCGCAGCGTCGCCTTGATGACCGTGAGGAAGGACCGCAGGATCCGGTCCTCGTCGAGGCTCGCGACCTGGTCGAGGGCCGCGTCGACCTCCTCCAGCAGCGCGTCCACGATCTCGTGTCCCGCGCGCTGCCGGTCCGGCGACATCCGCGCCTCGAACAGGGAGACGAGCAGGCGGGTGGTGTGGACGTTGTTGCGGAGGGTGTCCTCCATGTAGTCCTGGCTGAACGTGGACGCCGCCTGGCGCAGGTACTTCGCGTACGCCCGCAGCACCATCGCCTGGCGCCAGTTCAGCCCGGCGCTCAGCACCAGGGCGTTGAACCCGTCGTTCTCCGCCTTGCCGGTCCAGGTGGCGGCGAAGGCGTCCTGGAACCGCTCGCGGGCGTCGTCGCCGAGGTAGTCCCCGCCGTTGCGGGAGCGGGGCATGCGCAGGCCGAAGTCGTAGATCCAGGCCACGCTCCGGTCCGAGCAGCGCAGCTCGTACGGCCGCTCGTCGACGACCTCGACGCCGAGCCGGTTGAGGACCGGCAGCACCGCCGACAGGGAGATGGCGTCGCCCGTGCGGTAGATCTTGAAGCGGCGCTCCTCGGGGGCGGCGCCGACCGGCTCGTAGAGGCTGAGCGCGAAGTCCTGACCCTCCTCCTCGCTCAGTTGTTCGAGATGGACGAGATCGGCGACCGCGGCGCGCGGGTTGTGGTCGGCCTTGTAGCCCTCGGGGAAGGCGTGCGCGTACCGGCGCATCAGTTCCGCCGCGTGCTCCTCGCCGAGCTCGGCGTTGAGCGCCTCGGAGAAGGCGTCCTCCCAGGAGCGGGCGGCCTCCACCAGCCGAGCCTCGATGCGCTCCTTGTCGGCGTCGGACAGCTCGGGCAGCTCGGTGCCCTGCGGGACCCGGACCACGAAGTGCAGCCGGGACAGGATCGACTCGGTGTTCCAGGCCGTGAAGTCGACGCTGATGCCGCCCAGTTCCTCCTTCAGGATCTCGATGATCCGCAGGCGGACGGCCGTGGTGTAGCGGTCGCGCGGGAGGTAGACGAGGGCCGAGTAGTAGCGCCCGTACTCGTCCTGACGCAGATAGAGACGCAGCCGCCTGCGCTCCTGGAGGTAGAGGACGGAGGTGACGATGGAGCGCAGCTCGTCGACCGGGGTCTGGAACAGCTCGTCGCGCGGGTACGTCTCCAGGATCTGGAGCAGGTCACGCCCGTCGTGGCTGTTCGGCGAGAACCCGGCCTGTTCGAGGACCTCCTCGACCTTGCGCCGGATGACCGGGACGCGCCGCACGGACTCGGTGTAGGCGGCGGAGGAGAACAGCCCGAGGAACCGCCGCTCGCCGATGACGTTGCCCTCGGCGTCGAACTTCTTCACGCCGATGTAGTCCAGGTACGACGGCCGGTGCACGGTCGACCGGCTGTTCGCCTTGGTCAGGACGAGCAGCTTGTGCTCGCGCGCCTTGGCCCGGGCGTCGGCGGGCAGCCGCTCGAAGGACGGGCTGACCGGGTGGCTCTCCTGGTCGGAGTGGTGCGGGTCGGCGCGCAGGATGCCGAGGCCGGTGCCGGGCACGGCGGCCAGCGAGTCGTCCCCGCGCAGCTCGTACTCGCGGTATCCGAGGAAGGTGAAGTGGTCGTCGGCCAGCCAGCGCAGCAGCTCGCGGGCCTCCTCGACCTGAGGTCCGGGCAGGTCACCGGGGATGGGCTCGTCCGGCAGCCCCTCCGCCAGCCGGATCGCCGCCTCCCGCATCTTGCCCCAGTCCTCGACGGCCTCACGGGCGTCGGACAGCACCCGCAGCAGGTCGGCGGTGATCTGCTTCAGATCGGCCCGGTCGGTCTCCCGGTCGATCTCGACATGGATCCAGGACTCGACGTGCGCGTCGTGCGGAAGGTCGCCGAGGCCGGTCGCGGGCTTGGGTAGCACCTCGATGAGCTTGCCGGTGACATCGCGCCGCACGACGAACTGCGGGTGGATGACGACGTGGATGCCGCGCCCCTGCCGCGTCAGCTCGTTGGTGACGGAGTCGACGAGGAAGGGCATGTCGTCGGTGACGACTTCCACCACGGAGTGGCTGCACGTCCACCCGTTCTCTTCGACCGTGGGAGTGTGCACCCGCACGTTGGCCGTGCCCTGGGGGCGGTTTTCGGCCAGCCGGTAGTGCGAGACGGCGGCTCCGAAGACGTCGACCGGGTCGCGGTCGGTGAGGTCCTCCGGGGCCGTGTGCAGGTAGTAACGCTGGAGGAACGAGAGCAGGGACTCGCGATCCGGGGCCTTCTGGGCGTCTGGGGTCTCCTCGCCCGTCGACCCGGTCGGTAGGTGCCCCCCGACCGGGCTGTTCTCAGCAACCCGGGCGGCCCTCTCGAGCAACTCGGCCTTGGCTTCGTCCAGCTTGGTCTGCATTGTCCTCTGGCTCCTGTCGCGCGCCGTTGCGTGACGTAGAAGGAAGTACGGCCTCTGCGCTTACGACGTCACGTCGTGACACGGGGTATCCGGTCTCTTCCGACGCTATGCCGCAAGGTGAGATGAGCGGGGGTGTCTGAGCCAATCTTGAGCTGCCCCACGGGTGTGAGGCTGCTCTCCGCGACGCCTCAGTCCGGGTGACGCTCGGCGTCCCGGGGGTCCTCGAAGCCCCGTCCCGCCCGCGAAGACCAGCGACCGCCGCCCGGTCACGGATGTAGTCCGTGCTCTCCGGGCGCAGGGCAGGGACGACGACGTCCCCGCGAACTATCGCGCTGATCACGCCACCAAGGCTATCGCTCCTTACAGGGGGCCCGTCATGAGCCGTATGTGTACAAAACCAGGCCTGGAAGTTTGACGTTCTGCACAGTAAGCGCATCCAACCGCGGGCACTGTCCGCTCAGCCGCGGGCAATCGTTCCGCTGAGGGCGGCACGGATGGGCGGTGGGGGTACCCCCTGCCCCAAGCGAAGCCGAGAGCTTGGGAGGAGGCACCCCGTCACGCCGGGTTGCGCACCCACTCCGCCCCAGCACCAACACCGAGCACCCCGCTACGCCGCCAACCGCTCCGCCTCTTCCACGGCCTCCTCCAGCGTGTCCACAACAGGCACCCCTACCGCCTCCAGGCTCGCCCGGCTGTGCGACCCGCCGGTATACAGCACCGCCCGCGCCCCCACATGTCGCGCAGCCACCGCATCATCCGCCGCATCCCCGATCACCACGGTCCGCTCGGGATCCACCCGCAGCGATCCCAGATGCCGCACCATGTGCTCGGCCTTGCTCCCCCCCGACGGCCCCGTCCGCCCGTCCACCCGTATGAAGTGCGGCTCGATCCCGAACCCCCGCACCAACGGCACAAGCTCCTCATGCACGTACATGCTCAGAATCGACTGACTACGCCCTGCCGACCGCCACCCCGCCAACAGCTCCGCGGCCCCCACCGTCAGCGCACAGGTCCCCCGGTGCTCCGCGTAGTACCGATGGAAGATGTCGTCCATGACCTCCCACTCGGCCTCCGACGGCAGCCGCCCGATCAGCCGCTCGTAGAACTTCGGCACCGGCACGCAGTACAGCTCCCGGTACTTCTCCAGCGTCAGCGGCTCCAGCCCCAGCTCGGCGAACGCCGCGTTCGTCGCCCCGATGATCGCGTCGATGTCATGGAACAGCGTCCCGTTCCAGTCCCAGACAATGTGCGCGCCCGTCTGCTTCCCCATGCCCCAAAACGTACCCGCCCCCACTGACAATCAAGAGAACGGCGACTCAACGCGCCCCCCTGAATGCCGAGAGCACCCGCCCCGGCCCGCTCAGTCCCCGCGGTCCCCGCGCCCCACCAGGTTCGGAATCTCCTGCGTGGCGAACCACAGCAGCTCGTGGTCCTCCGCCCCGTCCACGACGAACTGCGCGTCGTCGTCCCCACCGTCCGCCGCCGGCAGCGCCTCGGCCGCCGCCGTCACATCCGCCTCCGCATCCGCCGCGTCGAGATGCACGGACGCCGCCTTGGCCAGCCCGACGGCACCGGCGACCCGCACCTCCCCCAGCGCCGCCGGGTCGAGCCCCCGGTCGGGATCCGCGCTCGCGGCCCGGTCGGGCACGTCCACGGCCACCACGACCCGCCGCCGCGGCGCCTCCGGCTCGGCCGCCAGCAGCCGCAGCGAGGCCAGCGCGGCCCTGCTCAGCGCCGCGTACTCCAGCTCCTCGATGTCGTCGGAGAGGTACCACTCCCGCAGCCCGGGCGTCACGGCGTACGCGACGAACGGCCCGGCTCCCAGCTCACCCGTCTTGTACGCCTCGGCGAGACCGGGGAGGGTCAGGGGCACGTAGACACGCATGGCTGGCCGCTTCTTTCGTGGTCGTTTCATGGTCGGAGGGCTCCGGAGGGCCTTCAGGATACGTGCGGCGCGTCCCCTTTCGAGTTCCGTCCCGTGACGCCGGACGCGGCAACTCCAGGCCAGGCATTCACCCGGCGCATCCCCGCCCTGACTGGCTCCGTGCCCTCCACACCACCCGGATAGGTGAACATTCCGGCGCCCGCAACCCGAGGTCCGCTTCCTTGCCCCTGCCCCCTTCGGCCGCGTACAAGATCACCAACCCGAAGTTACTCTCCGGTATCCACCGGGCCCACGAAACGGGGACCCTCATGAACAAGGTCATGACCAGGGCACAACAGCGACCGACCACCCGCCCACCAGCCCGCCGCGACCCACGCCGCCCGGGCGCCGGCGCCAACCCCCGCACACCCGGCACCACGCCACCACGCACCGCCGCGCCCCCCACTCCCCGCACCCCGGGCAGCGCCGTTCCGCCACGCACCCCCGGCGGCACCTCCTCACGCACCCCCGGGGGCCCCACTCCCCGCACCCCCGGCGGCACCTCCTCACGCACCCCCGGGGGCCCCACTTCCCGCATCCCCGGCGGCACCGCCCCGCCCCGCACCCCCGGCGGAGGCCCCGCCCGTACTCCGGCAGCCGACGGCCGCCCTCCGGGCTCCGCCCGCACCGCGAGGCCCCGCACCCGCCCCACGGACACCCGCCCACCGACCCCCTCAGCCGCCCCCACAGCACCCCGCAGGACGACGCGAAGCACCGCCCCGGCCCTCCGGGACACCACACCTCGCGCCCCCGCCCAGAACGCCCACCGACCGGTTCCGGTCCCTCACCCGCTCCCCACCGACCTCTTCGCCGACCTCCTCCTCGCCGTCCTCAGCGGTCACCGCCCCGTCCACTCGATGCTCCGCCACACCCGGGGCCGTGCCTACGACGAACTGGCCTGGCTCGCCGAACGCGGTCCCCTGCGCACCCGCGGCGCCCGCCCCGTCGTCCGGGACATCGGCTACTACGAGCCCCGCCCGGGCGCCATCGAGGCCTTCGCCCGCATCGGCGCCGGGGACCGACTGCGCGCCATGGCCTTCCGCCTGGAACTCGGCCAGGACCTCCGCTGGCGCTGCACGGCGGTGGAACTCGGCGGCCCCCGCCCACCCCGCGCAGAGGCCGACTGAGCCATATCGCCCGAGGCCGTCGAGCGGCCGTCCCACCAAACCGAAGGGCCGGACACCCTCAGGTGCCCGGCCCTTCAGCCGCTACGGTGCCTCAGCGACCGTCACTTCTTACGACGCCCCCGGCTGCGCGCCTGCTTGCGGCGCTCCGCGCGCGTGAGGCCGTCGGCCTCGGAACGCACCGGCTCGTCGTCGGTGGCGAAGTCACCCTCGATGGTGCCGCCCTCACCGTCGACCGTCGGAGCCGAGAAGTGGAGGTTGCGCCGCTGCGGGGCGTCGAGCCCCTTGGCGCGGATCTCCGGGCGGGCACCGGCCTGCGCCGGCACCGCGTCGTGCTTCTCCAGGTCGGCCACCGGCTTGGTGTCCTCGACCGGAACCTCCTCGACCTGCTGCTCGACCTGGACCTCCAGGTTGAACAGGTAGCCGACGGACTCCTCCTTGATGCCGTCCATCATGGCCTGGAACATGTCGAAGCCCTCACGCTGGTACTCGACCAGCGGGTCCTTCTGCGCCATGGCGCGCAGGCCGATGCCCTCCTGGAGGTAGTCCATCTCGTAGAGGTGCTCGCGCCACTTGCGGTCGAGGACCGACAGCACGACCCGGCGCTCCAGCTCACGCATGATCTCGGAGCCGAGCTGCGCCTCGCGCGCCTCGTACTGCTCGTGGATGTCGTCCTTGATGGAGTCACCGATGAACTCGGCGGTCAGCCCGGCCCGGTCACCGGCCGCCTCCTCCAGCTCCTCGATGGTGACGTTGCACGGGTAGAGCTGCTTGAAGGCGCCCCACAGCCGGTCGAGGTCCCAGTCCTCGGGGAAGCCCTCGGCGGTCTCGGCCTGGACGTAGGCGTCGATCGTGTCGCCCATGAAGTGCTGGATCTGCTCGTGCAGGTCCTCGCCCTCCAGGACGCGGCGCCGCTCGCCGTAGATGACCTCACGCTGGCGGTTGAGGACCTCGTCGTACTTCAGGACGTTCTTACGGGTCTCGAAGTTCTGCTGCTCGACCTGCGACTGGGCGGAGGCGATCGCGCGCGTGACCATCTTGTTCTCGATCGGCACGTCGTCCGGCACGTTCGCCATCGACATCACGCGCTCGACCATCTGGGCCTTGAACAGCCGCATCAGGTCGTCGCCGAGGGAGAGGTAGAAGCGGGACTCGCCGGGGTCGCCCTGACGGCCGGAACGACCACGCAGCTGGTTGTCGATCCGCCGCGACTCGTGCCGCTCGGTGCCCAGCACGTAGAGGCCGCCGAGCCTCTCGACCTCTTCCTTCTCGGCCTGGACGGCCTTCTCGGCCCGCTTGAGCGCCTCGGGCAGGGCGTGCGCCCACTCCTCGATGTGCTCCTCGGGGTCGAGGCCGCGCTGGCGCAGCTCCGCCTCGGCGAGGTCCTCGGGATTGCCGCCGAGCTTGATGTCCGTACCACGGCCGGCCATGTTCGTGGCCACCGTGACGGCGCCCTTGCGGCCGGCCTGGGCGACGATCTGCGCCTCACGGTCGTGCTGCTTGGCGTTCAGCACCTCGTGCTGGATGCCGCGCTTGCTGAGCTGCTGCGAGAGGTACTCGGACTTCTCGACCGAGGTGGTGCCGACGAGGATCGGCTGGCCCTTGCGGTGCTTCTCCTCGATGTCGTCGACGACCGCCTCGAACTTGGCGACCTCGGTCCGGTAGATCAGGTCCGACTGGTCCTGGCGGACCATCGGCCGGTTGGTCGGGATCGGCACCACGCCGAGCTTGTAGATCTGGTGGAACTCGGCGGCCTCGGTCATCGCCGTACCGGTCATGCCGCACAGACCGGGCATTTCCTTGCCGTTGTGGTCGTGGCGCTTGTAGAGGCGGAAGAAGTTCTGGAGCGTGATCGTGGCGAGCGTCTGGTTCTCGTCCTTGATCGGCACCCCTTCCTTCGCCTCGATCGCCTGGTGCATGCCCTCGTTGTAACGGCGGCCCGCGAGGATACGTCCGGTGTGCTCGTCGACGATCATGACCTCGTCGTCGATGATGACGTAGTCCTTGTCCTTCTTGAAGAGCTCCTTGGCCTTGATGGCGTTGTTCAGGTAGCCCACCAGCGGGGTGTTCACCGACTCGTAGAGGTTATCGATGCCCAGCCAGTCCTCGACCTTGGCGACACCCGACTCGTGGATGGCGACGGTGCGCTTCTTCTCGTCGACGTCGTAGTCGCCGGTCTCCTCGATGCCCTTGAGCGGCTGGCCCGCCTCGCCGCGCTTGAGGCGCTTGACCAGCTTGGCGAAGTCGCCGTACCACTTGGTGGCCTGGTCGGCCGGGCCGGAGATGATCAGCGGCGTACGGGCCTCGTCGATGAGGATGGAGTCGACCTCGTCGACGATGGCGAAGTTGTGGCCGCGCTGGACGAGCTCGTCCTTGGACCACGCCATGTTGTCGCGCAGGTAGTCGAAGCCGAACTCGTTGTTCGTGCCGTACGTGATGTCGCAGGCGTACTGCTCGCGGCGCTGAGCCGGCGTCATGTTGGCGAGGATGCAGCCGACCTCGAGCCCCAGGAAGCGGTGGACACGGCCCATCATCTCGGAGTCGCGCTCGGCCAGGTAGTCGTTCACCGTGATGATGTGGACGCCCCCGCCGGACAGCGCGTTCAGATACGCCGGCAGCGTGCCGACGAGGGTCTTGCCCTCACCGGTCTTCATCTCGGCGACGTATCCCATGTGCAGGGCGGCGCCGCCCATCATCTGCACGTCGTAGTGCCGCTGGCCCAGGACGCGCTTGGCGGCCTCACGGACGGTGGCGAACGCCTCGGGCAGCAGGTCGTCGAGCGTCTCACCGTCCGCGTAGCGCTGCTTGTACTCATCGGTGAGGGCCCGCAGCTCAGCGTCGGAGAGGTCGACGAAGTCCTCTTCGATGGAGTTGACCTGGTCCGCGATGCGGTGCAGCTTGCGCAGGATCTTGCCTTCGCCTGCACGCATGATCTTGGAGAGGACGGACACGGGGGTTGGTCTCCTTGCCGGTCGGGCCTGGGACGGTCGGTTACCACTTGACTTACTGAGCAACGGCCATCGTATGCGAGGACCCCACCGCGCCGGGAGGGCCTGCCGTGACGGCGACCGTCCGCTGCTTCATTTCGTTTTCACTCTGCTTCAAAGGGGACAACGTCCGGGCCCCTCGGATGGTGCCGCACCCCCCACCCGAATTAGGCGAAGCGTGACCAGACCCTCACCCAGAGCAAACACATGGCGGTTTCGAGGGCTTCCGCCCACAATCGGCCGATGGACCCCGTCACGCTCACCACGGAGCGCCTCCTGCTGCGCACGGTCGGCCCTCAGAACACCGACGCGGTGTACGACGCCTGTCAGGACCCCGACATCCGGCGCTGGACCACGATCCCTTCGCCCTACCTCCGCGAGAACGCCGAGGCCTTCACGGAACAGTTGGTCCCCGATGGCTGGGCGGACGGATCCATGTACACCTTCGGCGTCTTCCTCCACTCCGGAGAACTCGCCGGCATGCTCGGCATCACCATGCGCGCCCTGGGCATGGGCGAGATCGGCTTCTGGGCCGCCAAACAGCACCGCGCCAACGGCTACATCGCGGAAGCCGTCCTCACCGCCTGCCGCTGGGCCTTCGTCCACGCCGCGATCGACCGCATCGAATGGCGCGCCGAGGTGGGCAACCACGCCTCCCGCGCGGTAGCGCAGCGAGCCGGCTTCACGATCGAGGGCACGCTGCGCGCCGCGACCACCAACAAGGGCGTGCGCCGCGACACCTGGATCGGCTCCCTGCTCCCCTCGGACATGGGCCTCCCGTCGACGGCCCCGTACTTGCCGACGCGCGCGTAGCTGTGACCCCACCCCACCCCAGCCCCAACGCACAGCACCTCGCCCCCAACCCCGCAGCTCACGCCACCTCTGTCAGTCCCACCCCCTATCGTGCAAAACCATGACCACCCCGCGCCCCGCAACCGAGCTCTCCGCAGACGAGGCCCGCCGCCTGGCACTCCGCGCCCAGGGGTTCCTCGGCGCCCCACCCCGCCGCTCCGGCGTCCGCGACATCCTCCGCCACCTGGGCGCGATACAGCTCGACACCATCTCGGTCCTGGCCCGCTCCCACGAACTCGTCCCGTACGCCCGCCTGGGCGCGGTAGGCCGAAAGACGGTGGAGAACGCGTACTGGAAGGACACCCACGCCTTCGAGTACTGGTCCCACGCGGCCTGCATCCTCCCCATCGAGGAATGGCCCCACTTCGCCTTCCGCCGCCGCGCCTACCGCAACCGCCCGCACTGGAACCACGAGCTCCCGGACGGCGCCTACGACGAGGTCATCAAGCAGCTCCGCGACGAAGGCCCCCTCACGGCCACGGAGTTGGGCGGCGCGAAGAAGACGAACGACTGGTGGGACTGGTCCGGCTCGAAGGTCGCCGTCGAACGCGCCCTGATGTACGGCGAGGTGGTCTGCGTGGAGCGCCGCGGCTGGAAGCGCGTGTACGACCTCGCCGAGCGCGCCATCCCGGACGCCCTGCTGCACGACGAGCTGGACGACACCGAGTGCCTGCGCCGCCTGGTCCGCCTGGCGGGCCAGTCCCTCGGCGTCGGCACCCGCGCGGACATCGCCGACTACCACCGCCTCAAGGGCGAGCAGGTCGACGCGGTGATCGCCGACTCAGGTCTGGTCCCGGTCACGGTCGAGGGCTGGGGCAAGCCCGCCTGGGCCGATCCCGCGGCCCTGGAGACACCCCCGCGCGGCCGCCACCGCACCACGCTGCTCTCGCCCTTCGACTCCCTGATCTGGGAAAGGGCGCGCACGGAGCGGATCTTCGGTTTCACCCATCGCCTGGAGGCGTACGTCCCCAAGCAGAAGCGGGTGCACGGCTATTTCGCGATGCCGGTCCTGGCCGGCGGCCGGCTCGTCGGCCGCGTGGACCCGGCCCGCGAGGGCCGCACGCTGGTGGCCAAGCAGGTCACGCTCGACGGCGCGAAGGCCGTACCGGCCGTGGCCCAGGCCCTGGTCGAGGCGGCGACCTGGGTGGACTGCACGGACGTACGCGTGGACCGGGTCGACGCACCGGACCTGCGCGAGCCCCTCGTCAAGGAACTCGCCCGCGTCCTCGTCTGAGCCCTACGGGATCACAAGGTCAGCGGATCACGGGATCAGCGGATCTCGAGGATCTTCTCCCGCATCGCGTACACCACCGCTTCCATCCTGGAGTGCAGCTGAAGCTTCTCCAGGATGTTGCGGACGTGGTTCTTCACGGTGTTCTCGGAGATGAACAACTCCTTGGCGATATCCCGGTTGTTCATCCCCGTCGCGACGAGTTTGAGGACTTCCAGTTCGCGGTCCGTCAGCCGCGGCGCCGGCACCAGCCGGCGCTCGTCCGTGCGCTGGATCATCGACTTGAACTCGGTGAGCAGCTTCGACGCCATGGACGGGCTGATCTGCGACTGGCCGTCGGCCACCGCGCGAATGGCGGTGGCCACCTCGTCCGTCGAGATCTCCTTGAGGAGATACCCGGTCGCGCCCGCCTTGATGGCGTCGTAGAGATCGGCTTCCTCGTCGCTGATCGTCAGCATGATGATCTTGGCACTGGGGGCGACCTCCTTGATGGAGGTGCATGCCTCGATCCCGCCCCGCTTGGGCATCCGCACATCCATCAGGACGATGTCGGGCAGCAGGTCGGCGGCCTTCTCGACGGCCTCGGCGCCGTCGCCCGCCTCCCCGACGACCTGGATGTCCTCCTCGGCCGCGAGCACGATCTCCAGGCCCCGGCGGAACAGGGCGTGGTCGTCGACCACAAGGACTCTGATCGGTTCCTTGCGTGGAGAGTCCGTGTCCGGGCCCATGCCGACAACGCCGTCGTCGGCATCCTCGTCACGCATCGGTCCGAAGCTGTCCGCCATCGTTCCTCCCCCTGAAGGCTGTGGCCTGTCGTCCTGAGCCATCGCCAACCCAGAGCAACGACCCACCGGTTGGGCCGTGGCCAACCATGATTCCATGCCCGGACGACACCGGGGTGACGGAGCGGGGTGCTAAGCGGTCGCACGGGGGTGCCCCTGGGGGCGCACACGCGCTCCAGGGGCACCCGCACCGCTGTCCCGGCATGGTCAGCCGCCGAGCGCACCGCCCGCGTCGGGGGAGTGTGTCTGCGTGACCATCGTGTCCGTCCTGAGGTGGATCACGCCGTAGTCGTAGGCGTGCCGTCGGTAGACGACACTCGGTTCCTTGGTCTCGGAGTCGACGAACAGGTAGAAGTCATGCCCGACCAGCTCCATCTCGTAGAGAGCCTGGTCGAGGGTCATGGGGGCTGCGACGTGGGTCTTCTCGCGGACGACGATGGGGCCGTCACCCTGCACTTCCAACGAACCGATCTTCTTCGTGGGGACGGCCTCTTCCGGCTCCTCCTTCGGAGTGGGCACCAGGCCGTTCCCGCTGAGCGTCGCCACACCCGGGACGTGGTCGGCCACCTCTGCGGCCGAGATCCGGCGCGCGCCACGGCGCGAGAACCGCTTGTCGTGCTGCCTGCGCAGCCGGGCTTCCAGCTTTTCCGCCGCCAGGTCGAGCGCCGCGTACGGATCGCTCGCCGCTGCCTCCGCCCGGATCACCGGACCGCGGGAGCGCAGCGTGATCTCCACTCGGTCACTGCGGTCGGCCTGCCTCGGGTTGGGCTCCTTGGACACCTCGACGTCGAGGCTGATCACCTTGCCATCGAGCTTCTGGATCTTCTCCAGCTTCAGCTTCTCGGCCACGTGCTTCCGGAACCGCTCGGGCACCTCGGTCTTGCGGCCCTTGACGACGATGTCCACGCAGAACTCCGTTCCCGGATCACTCCGCTTCGGTGCGGAGCATCTCCCTTTTGCACCAGGTCCCGGTGTGCCCCGGAACCTCGGACTCGGTGACTTCCACCTCCTCCCCCGTGGGCGAGATCTCCACTCCACCGTCGCGAGTGATGAGGAAAAAACCCGCGGCACGGCATTCGGATTTGAGAGGTGTGGCCTGCGGCTTTCCCTCTCAACCGAACATATCTCGCCCGGACGGATGTCGTCACCCTCTACTGCGGCGTACCTCCGTTCAGGTGAATAAGCCCTCTCGTTACCTGCAACGACGCAAGATCTCAGTCAGTTCCGGTTTATTTCAAAAGAGTCCGGTGATGCGGCGACCACTGCCGCGCACACCACGTCGACGACTGCGCCGACGCCGCCCGCGCCCGTCGTTCCCTGCCGACCGGGCCGCCGGCCCGTCCTCTCTCGCGTTGATCCGACGTTCTGTTCCTCTCTGCTTTCCCATGTCTCTCCCCCGTACACGGCCACGGCTCCCGCAGCGTTCGAAACCGGCCCCGCCGCCCGCACCGCCCGCGCGGCCTCCGCCAAGGACGCCCCTGTGGTCATCACGTCGTCGACGAGGACGACCGGCCCACCGGAGAGCAAGCGGACACCGCCGGGCACCACCGCCAGCGCGCCCGCGAGATTGTCCAGCCGCTGGCGGGAGTTGAGCTCCGACTGATCGGCCACGGCCCGCCGCTGCCGCAGCACGCCGAGCACCTGCGCCGGCACCCCGCCCCGCCGCAGTTCTCCCGCCGCCGCGAGCGCGATCCGCCGCGCGGGATCATGCCCCCGGGCCCGCACGGCCCGCCGCCCCGACGGCACGGGCACGAGCAGTACAGGAGCCTCGACGGCGCGGGACCACGCCCCCTCGGCCCCGGCCCAGGACCCGCCCCACGCCTTCGAGAGCCCCGCCCGCACGGCTCCCGCCAAGGCCACCCCGAGGGGACCGGCGAGCGCCAGGGCACCCCGTTCCTTGTGGGCCAGCAGCGCCGCCCGCACCTCGTCCGCGTACCGAGCCGCCGCATGCACCACGGGCAGCCCGGGCGGCTCCGGCACCGGCCGCACCCGACGCGCCGCGACTCCGCTCAGCACCGCACGGCACTCAGGGCAGAGCACCGTACGAGGCCTCCCGCAGCCCCCGCACTCGGCCGGCAGCACCAGGTCGGTGAGGTCCTGCCACCACCCCCGCATGGCCACCACTGTGCCGCTCAGGGCCCCGTCCGGCCACCCCTGTGGACAACGGCCTGTGGACAACTCCCAACCCGTCGAACCGCTCGTCCCCCACATGAGTGACGGCCCCTTGGGACGGCCCCGTGGGTCGGTCCAAGGGACGGCCCCATGAGGCGGCCCCGCAAAGCGGCCCCATGAGGCAGCCCCGCGAGGCGGCTTCCTGAGGAGCACCCGGCCGACCCGCTCCCGAACAACAGCGGCCGCCCTCCCGGACCTCACCCGGCAGAAGCGACCGCGCCCACAAGCGCGCCCCCGGACACCGGCCACGGGGGCGCCACACGTCACCCCGGATAGACCGGCGCCGTCCCCTCCGTCACCTTCTGCCACTGCCCGCCCGACGGCAGCTGGACGATCCCGTCCACCGAGTACGCCACCAGCGGCATCTGGTCGTCCTCGGCGGCGGTGACCTCCTTCACGCCGGTCAGGGCCGCTGGCGCCGGTACGTCCGGCGTGGAGCCGTCGACCTGGACGTACCGCATCTGCTCCACACCACCGTGCTCACGCCCGACCACCACGAGCCGGCTGTCCCCGGCCCACGACATGGCGGTGATCTCCTCCAACTCCGGAGTCGCGGAGCGCAGTTCGACCACCCTGACAGCCGGCTGCTCGCCCGGCTTGCCCTCCCGCTCGATCAGCCCGATGAGCAGGGTCTTCTTGCCGCCCTTCTCCACGACGAGCGCGATCCGCACCCCGTCGGCGGCCACCCGCACGGCCTGGACCCGACCGTCCAGGCGCGGCACGCGCACCTCCAGCGGATCGCCCTTGCCCTCCTCCAGCAGGAGCAGCCGGGGGTTGTCCGGGTCCCGGTCGGCCACCCACAGGCCGTCGTGCGCATCCCAGCTGGGGCTCGTCAGCCGGTCCGCCTCGGTCCGGCCGTGGCTGCGCAGCACCGGCTCGCCCAGCGAACCGCCCGAGACCAGCGACCCCACGTACAGCGACTTGCCGTCGAGACTGACACCGGCCGCGGTGTGCTCGTCGCGCGACACCGCCACCGACCGCAGTGCCGTGTCGCCCTCACCCAGAGCGCCCGGCGCCGGGTCCGGCTTGGTGGCGCTGCTGCCCGCGGGGATCCGCACCAGCCGGTCCTTGGCATCGACGAAGTACAGGTAGTCGGGGCGGCGCACCGAGCTCCGGAAAGCGGCGGCATCGACCGTCTTCTGCGTGAGCGAGCACAGCTCCGCCCCGCCGGCCCGCAACTCCACCTCGTCCACCGCGGGACTGAGGCTGTGCAACGTGAACAGCAGCTGGGCCGCCATCTCCTCGCAGCGGTTGGCGCCGACGCCCGCGGCCTTGTCGTTGAGCGGGACCGTCAGCTTGTTCCGGTCGTCGGGTGTCAGCGCGCCGGCGTCCTTCGGCAGCGCCGTACCGGTGGGGAAGCTCGACCTGACCACGGGCCCGAGCCACCGCGTGGGGCCGCTCAGGACGGAGCGCACCATCTGCGTCATGGGGTCCACCCGTCGGCGGACGTACACGGGGTCGGCGACCGCGGTGGGCTGGGTGTCCGCCCGGGCCACCGAGGTGTTCGAAGCGAAGAAGTATTTGTTGACGGACATGTAGTTGCGCTGGAAGTCCGACTCGCCCATGACGACGCCCTGCGGCAGCGCGTCGATCCGCCACTGTCCGCTCTTCTCGTCCTGCGTGAGGTGCACGGTCCTGCCGTACGCCCCGGTCGCCGGCGCGTACGACTGCTGCGCGTCCACGGTGGCCACCTTGGTGCCGGTCAGCATGTACGTGATCTCGCCGGTGTCCTCCCGGCCGCCCGCGCCCTCGGCCTTGGCGCCCGGGCCGTCCGTCAGCACGGTGGTGGACACCTCCGGCCGCCACGTCTTGGCGGCGTCACCGGTCAGGTACTGGCGCGCGGTCTTGTAGTGCGGATCGTCGCTGGTGAGCGCCTCCAGGAAGCCCTGCACGATCTCCGAGGGCTGCGCGTCCTCACCCGGCGGCACGGCGAAGACCCGCACCTGGGTGTCCTGGCGGGGGGTGGACTCCACACCCCGCAGATCCCCGCTGTCCGGCATCGAGGCACATCCCGCCAGCAGCAGGACCCCACCGGCGGCGTACGCCGTCACACGCCCGGGCGTACGCCGACCGCGCCCCCCACGGTCAGCGCCCACGAGATGCCTCCCCATGCCTGTCCGCCTTCTCCGACTCGGTTTCCCTGCCCGAGCCTGCGGATCCGTCGTCCCTGTCCGCATCCCGCGGCCCGCTCCCGACCTGGTCCCGAGCAGCCCCAGCAGGACCACTCCGCTTGCCGCTGCCGGCCGCGCCCGACGCACCACTCACCGCACCGTTGCCGTCGGCGCCCGACGAACCGCTCATCCCGTCATGGCCGGCCGTGCCCGCCGGGCCGCTCGTACTCCCGTCGCGAGCCGGCTGTTCCGGGATCGCCTGCGAATCGTCCTGCGGCCGCGTGCCCGAGGCGGGCCGGGGCACGACACGCGCCCCGTTGCCGGGCAGCGCCGTCGGATCGGCCGTGGGGGCCGCGGAGGACGCCCGCGGCGGTATCGGATCCCGCGCCGGCCCCGGCCGCACCGGCCCACTCGCCGACTGTGCCGGTACGGTCGCCCGCTTCTCACCGTCCCCGCCGCGGCACGGCAGACCGGCGTCGTCGAGCCCCCGGTTCCGCCGTGAGTCCTTGGGCTCCAGCGGTATGGGAGAGCCCCGCAGCGGCTCGTCAGCGGTCCTGGGCAGCGTCAGCCGGAACTGTGAGCCGCCGCCCGGCTCACCCCACGCCTGAAGCCAGCCACCGTGCAGCCGCGCGTCCTCCAGGGCGATCGACAGCCCCAGACCCGTACCACCCGTGGTGCGCGCGCGTGCCGGGTCGGCCCGCCAGAAGCGGCTGAACACCCGGGTCGCCTCGCCCGGCTTGAGCCCGACCCCGTAGTCACGCACCGCGACCGCGACCGCACCGCCCGCCGCGGCGAGCTTGACGACGACGTCCCTGCCCTCACCGTGCTCGACGGCGTTGACGACGAGGTTGCGCAGCACGCGCTCCACGCGCCGGGCGTCGGCCTCGGCGACGACGGGCTGCTGGTCGCCCAGAACGCGGATCCGCGTGCCCTTGCGCTCCGCGAGCGGCTCGGCCCCGCTGACCACCCGCCGTACGACCTCCCTGAGGTCTATCGGCTCCGCCTCCAACGCCGCGGCACCCGCGTCGAACCGGCTGATCTCCAGCAGATCCGCGAGCAGCGACTCGAACCGGTCCAGCTGGTCGGCGAGCAGCTCAGCCGACCGCGCGGTCACCGGGTCGAAGTCCGCACGCGCCTCGTGGATGACGTCCGCGGCCATTCGCACGGTCGTCAGCGGCGTACGCAACTCGTGCGACACGTCCGACACGAACCGGCGCTGCATCCGCGAGAGGTCCTCCAGCTGGCTGATCTTCAGCTGGAGGTTCTGGGCCATCTTGTTGAACGCCTCGCCGAGCCGCGCGATGTCATCCTCACCGGTGACCTTCATCCGTTCCTGAAGCCGCCCGGCGGACAGCCGCTCGGCGATCCCCGCCGCCATCCGCACCGGCGTGACGACCTGCCGCACGACGAGCCAGGCGATGGCCCCCAGCAGCACGACGACGAACAGCCCGGCCGTCGCTAGGGTCCCCTTGACCAAACTCAGCGACTTCTCCTCCTGGGTGAGCGGGAAGAGGTAGTAGAGCTGGTACGGGTCTCCGTTGGGGTCGTTGACCTGCTTGCCGACGACCAGTCCCGGCTGGGAGTCCTTGGTCGCGTTGTTGTAGGTGATGCGGGTGTAGCTCTGCGCGGCCGTCGTGCTGCTGCCGATCCGCTCGCGCAGCTCGGGGGGCACGCTCCTGCCCCAGTCCACCTCGCCGGAGGCACGCTGCCCACGGCCGCTCGCGCCATCCGCGTCGGAGGCCGGGAGCGTCACCACGTCGAAGGCGCCCTGACCGCCGCTGGACAGCGAGGACACGAGGTCGCTCATCCACTCGCTGACGTTCTGCGCGGGACGCCCGTCCGCCGTGGCGACATCGTCGCCGGTCCCGCTCGCCGCCTCGTCGGCCCGCTGCTTGGCCACCGCGAACCCACCCGTGGCCTGGCTCTGGGACGCCTTCACCTTGGCGTCCAGCAGGCCGTTGCGCACCTGTCCGATGACGACGAAGCCCAGCAGCAGGACCACGCCCAACGACATCAGCAACGTCGTGACGACGACCTTGAGCTGGATGTTGCGCCGCCACAGCCGCATGACCGGCAGCAGCGGCCGGCGCACCCAGCGCATGAACAGCCGGATGACCGGGCTTCCCTGGACCCCGCCCTGGAGCAGCAGCCCGCTCTCCAGGAACCGCGCCCAGCGGGAACCCGCCTTCTTCCGCCCGACAGGCCGCCCCGGGCGGCCCCCGGACCGTCCGGGCGCCGAAGCGGCACTGTCGCCGGACATGTCAGCTCGGCCCTGCCTTGTACCCGACACCACGGACGGTCACCACGATCTCCGGCTTCTCCGGGTCCTTCTCGACCTTGGAGCGCAGCCGCTGCACATGCACATTGACCAGCCGCGTGTCCGCCGCGTGCCGGTAGCCCCACACCTGCTCCAGCAGGACCTCGCGCGTGAACACCTGCCACGGCTTGCGCGCGAGCGCGACCAGCAGATCGAACTCCAGCGGCGTCAGCGCGATCGACTGCCCGTCCCGCTTCACGGAGTGCCCCGCCACGTCGATGACCAGGTCACCGATGGCGAGCTGCTCCGGGGCAGGCTCCTCCGACCTCCTGAGCCGCGCCCGGATCCGGGCCACCAGCTCCTTCGGCTTGAACGGCTTCACGATGTAGTCATCGGCACCCGACTCAAGGCCCACGACGACATCGACCGTGTCGCTCTTCGCCGTGAGCATCACGATCGGCACCCCGGACTCCGCCCTGATCAGACGGCACACCTCGATGCCGTCCCGACCGGGCAGCATCAGATCGAGCAGCACCAGATCGGGCTTGGACTCACGGAAGGCGGCCAGCGCCTTGTCGCCGTCGGCCACGAAAGACGGCTCAAAACCCTCACCACGCAGCACAATGCCGAGCATCTCGGCCAGTGCGGTGTCGTCGTCGACGACAAGGACTCGTCCCTTCATAAACGACATCATCCCATTCTCATAACGGTGGCGAAGGCAGTGGTGAGGTAGGTCACCGGCCAGTGACCATAGTCGCAGCAAGCGCTACTGTCTGCCCTCGCCCGCCCCCTGTTGATCTCGACGACGGGCAGCGGCGAGGCCCTCGTCCCTCCGCGAAGGGACGAGGGCGCCGGAGCCCGCGCCACTCTCGCACGCGCTCCGGCAGCCGCCCGGCTCAGCCCGCCGCCGCCCGGCGCGACCGGGCACACACCTGGGCGAGCGCCTCGGCCGTGACGGGCGACACCACGCCTTCCTCCGTGACGATCGCCGTCACCAGCTCGGGCGGGGTCACGTCGAACGCCGGGTTGTACGCCTGCGTCCCCAGCGGCGCCACCGGAATGCCACCGCCCGCCTCGGCCCCGGTCACCGGCACCTGCGGCGCCACGAACTCGGTCACCTCATGACCGGCCCGCTGTTCGACCTCGATGGACGCCCCGTCCGGAGTGTCCGGATCCACCGTCGTCACCGGCGCCACCACGATGAACGGCACGTGGTGATACCGCGCGAGCACCGCCAGCGGATAGCTCCCGACCTTGTTCGCCACCGAACCGTCCGCCGTGATGCGGTCCGCCCCGATCAGCACCGCGTCCACCTCACCGGCGGCGAACAGCGACCCGGCGGCGTTGTCGGTGAGCAGTGTGTACGCCATCCCGCTGCGCGCCGCCTCGTACGCCGTCAGGCGGGCGCCCTGCAACAACGGGCGCGTCTCGTCCACCCACAGACGCCGCAACCGGCTCGCCCGGTGCGCCGCGAGCGCCACCGCGAACGCCGTCCCCTCGCCGCCCGACACCAGCGAACCGGTGTTGCAGTGGGTGAGGATCCGGTGCCCGCCGCCGGGCAGCAGCTCGTCCAGCAGCGCCAGCCCATGCTCGGCCATCCGGGCACTGGCCTCGGCGTCCTCCTGGTGCAACTGCCGCGCCGCCGCCAGCGCCGCCGCGGCCGCCTGCCTGATGTCACCGTCCTTGGCGAGCGCCGCCTCGTGGGCCGCCTGCGCCCGGCGCACCCCCACGGCAAGGTTCACCGCGGTCGGCCGGGCGCTCGCCAGCGCGGTCGCGGCCTCCTCCACGTCGAAGCCCCGCACGGCGGCGAGCGCGACGCCGTACGCCCCCGCGATGCCGAGCAGGGGCGCCCCCCGCACGGCGAGCGAGCGGATCGCCTCCACGAGCGCGGGCGCGTCCGTACAGACCAGTTCGACCTCCTCAGCCGGCAGCCTCGTCTGGTCGAGAAGGACCAGAACGGGTCCTTCCGGTGGTTCTTCCCAGCGGATCGCCGGGATCTCGGTCGGCCGTTTGTCATCGCCGCTGTACGCGTACTGATCAGCCATGCGGTCAGTCTGCCCCCTAACGAGCGGACAATTGAAGGTACGCAGCCCATACCGCGGCCGGTCACTCCAAGACCACCCCATGGCACGATGGCTGCCAACCTGCCGCCGCGACCGCGGACGGGCACCGTGAAGGAGCGACGATGAACGACACTCCGGGCTGGGCCTCGCCCGGATCCGCCCCGTCCGACGGGCAGAAGCCTGACGCGTCCGGCACTGCCGAGCCCGCCGACCGCCCCGGCCCCGCACAGCCCGCGGACCAGCCGGGCCAGCCAGCCCAGGCCCCGCAGGGCCTTGGCCCGCAGTGGTCCAAGGATCAGCCGCCACCCGCCCAGTGGTCCGCTCCCAGCGGCGCCGGAGCCCCGGACGACTCCGGCCAGGCTCCCCCGCCCCCGCCGCCCGGCCCGGGCTGGGGCACCCAGCCCCCCGGTGGATACGGCCCTGGCGGCCCTGGCGGATACGGCCCCGCCGGTCCGGGGGGCCCCGGCGGATACGGAGGTCCCGGTGCCCCCGGAGGCCATGGCGGCTGGGGCAGCGCCTGGGGCGGCCCCCCGCCCGCGGCCAAGCCCGGCGTGATCCCGCTCCGCCCGCTCGGCGTGGGCGAGATCCTCGACGGCGCGGTCTCCACCATGCGCACCTACTGGCGCACGGTTCTGGGCATCTCCCTGACCGTCGCGGTCATCACCGAGATCATCGTCGTGCTGTTCCAGGGACTCGTCCTGGACGACTCCAGCACCGAAGCCCTCAACGACCCGAGCGCCACCCTCAGCGAACTGAGCCGCGCCATGGGCGACGCCATGCTCAACTCCACCGTCGTCTTCGTCATCTCCCTGGTCGGCACCGTCATCGCGACCGCACTGCTCACCACCGTCACCAGCCGCGCCGTGCTCGGCAAGTCGGTGACGATCGGCGAGGCCTGGCGGGACGCCCGCCCTCAGGTCGTCAAACTCTTCGGCCTCATCTGCCTGCTGCTGCTCATCACCGCGGGCATCGTCACCGCGGGCACCCTGCCCGGCATCCTCGTCAGCGTCGCCGGGAGCACCGGCGCGGGCGTCGCCCTCACCGTCCTGGGCATCATCGGCGCCGGCATCGTCGCCCTGTGGCTGATGATCCGCTTCTCCCTGGCCTCGCCCGCCCTGATGCTGGAGAAGCAGGGCATCAGGAAGGCGATGAGCCGCTCCACGAAGCTGGTCCGGGGTACCTGGTGGCGGATTTTCGGCATCCAGCTGCTCGCCACGATCATCGCGAACGTCGTCGCCTCGATCATCGTCATCCCGTTCACCTTCCTCGCCGCGGCCCTCAGCGGCGACGGCGTCACCGGCTGGCTCAACAGTGGCGGCTCCAGCCTCGGCTGGACGTTCCTCATCGTCAGCGGCATCGGCGCGGTGATCGGCTCCATGATCACGTTCCCGATCACGGCGGGCGTCACCGTGCTCCTCTACATCGACCAGCGCATCCGCCGAGAGGCCCTCGACCTCGAACTGGCCCGCGTCGCCGGTGTCCAGGGCCACGGCCCCACCGCCCCCGGCGCCACCCCGGGGGGCTGATGCCGTGAGCCGGGCGGGGGAAGTTCTCACATCGGCGCTCCCACGCGCCGCCATACGTACGCTGCTGCAGGCCGGTGACACCTCCGCACTGTCGTCGGCACGCTCCGCCGACGAGCCGCCCCTCACCACCCCGCGCGACCCCGCGCGCGAGGCGGCCCGGCGCGAGCTCTCGAAGCGGATGTACCACGAGGACGACCCCAGCCTGTTCCAGCGCGCCCTCGACGCCTTCTGGGACTGGCTCGACAAACTGTTCAACGCCGCCTCGACCGCCACGCCCGGCGGCGCACTCGGCCTGGTCGTCATCATCCTGGCCGTCGTCGCGGTCCTGGCCGCCCTCTGGTGGCGCCTGGGCACCCCGCGCCGCCAACCCACCTCGTCCGCCACCCTGTTCGACGACCGCCCCCGCAGCGCCGCGGACCACCGCGCAGCCGCCGAGGCACACGCCGTCCAGGGCCACTGGAACCAGGCCGTCCAGGAACGCATGCGGGCCCTCGTCCGCGCCCTGGAGGAACGCGCCCTCCTCGACGCCCGCCCCGGCCGCACCGCCGACGAGGCCGCCGCCGAAGCCGGCCGGGCCCTGCCCACCCACACCGACCGACTGCGCACCGCCGCCCGCGACTTCGACGACGTGACGTACGGCGGCCGGTCGGCGACCGAGCAGTCGTACCACCGCATCGCCGAACTCGACCGCGACCTGGAGCGCACCAAGCCCCAGCTCGCGAGCAGCAGCGCCCACAGCACGGCCCCCCACACGCGCCAGGGAGCCGCCGAATGACCACCGAGGCCACGCTCCCGTCCACCTCGGCCTCGCCCACCGCACGCCAGGTATGGACCCGCGCGCGCGGCATCGCCCTCGCCCTCGTGCTGCTCCTGGTGGGAGCCATCGCCATCGCCGTGCTCCGGTCCGACGCCCGGCACGGCGAACTCGACCCGCGCTCCGCCGACCCCAACGGCAGCCGCGCCGTCGCCGAACTCCTCGCCGACCGGGGCGTTGACACACGCGTGGTCACCACCCTGGACGAGGCAGCCGCCGCAGCCGGCCCGGACACGACCCTCCTGGTCGCCGTCCCCGACCTGCTGAGCCGCAGTCAGCAGTCCCGTCTGCACAACGTCTTCGCCGACTCCGGCGGCCGTACCGTCCTGGTCGCCTCCGGCAGCGCGTCCGTCGAACGACTCGCCCCCGGCGTCACCGCCGACCCCGCCACCAGCCTCGGCTCGACGCTCTCTCCCAACTGCGACCTGCCCGCCGCCCGGCGCGCGGGCACCGCTGACACGGGCGGCGTCCGCTACACCACCACCCACCTCGACGCCGACAAGTGCTACCCCAGCGAGCGCCTGGCCACCCTGCTGCGCCTCCCGGCCCCGACCGGTGACGGCGACACCGTCGTCCTCGGCGCGCCCGACATCCTCCTCAACGACCGCCTGGACAAGCAGGGCAACGCCTCGCTCGCCCTCCAACTCCTCGGTTCCCGCCCCCATCTGGTCTGGTACCTCCCCTCGCTCTCCGACACCTCGGCCACCGGCACCGAGGACGAACGCAGCTTCTTCGACCTGCTCCCCTCGGGATGGCTCTGGGGCACCCTGCAGCTCTTCATCGCCGCAGCCCTGGCCGCCCTCTGGCGGGCACGTCGGCTCGGCCCCCTCGTGCCCGAAAAACTCCCCGTGGCGATCCGCGCCTCCGAAACCGCCGAAGGCCGCGCCCGTCTCTACCGCAAGGCCGACGCCCGCGACCGCGCGGCAAACGCTTTTCGCTTCACCACTCGCACCCGCCTCGCCCCCCTCACAGGCGTCCCCGTCACCCAGGCGCACACGCCCGAGGTCCTGCTCCCCGCCCTGTCCGCCCACCTCCACGGCGACCGACAGGACCTGCACGCCCTCCTCTTCGGACCACCGCCCAGCGACGACGCAGCACTCATCACACTCGCCGACCAACTCGACGCCCTCGAAAGAGAGGTACGCCGTCCATGATGGACCCGACCACTGACAACGCCGGGCAGACCGGGGACCAGGGCACCGCCCGAGCTGCCCTGGAGGCCCTGCGCGCCGAGATCGCCAAGGCCGTGGTCGGCCAGGACCCCGCCGTCACCGGCCTCGTCGTCGCCCTGCTCTGCCGCGGCCACGTCCTCCTCGAAGGCGTCCCCGGCGTCGCCAAGACCCTCCTGGTCCGCGCCCTCGCCTCCGCCCTCGAACTCGACACCAAACGCGTCCAGTTCACCCCCGACCTGATGCCCAGCGACGTCACCGGCTCCCTGGTCTACGACACCCGCAGCGCCGAGTTCTCCTTCCAGCCCGGCCCGGTCTTCACCAACCTCCTCCTCGCGGACGAGATCAACCGCACGCCCCCCAAGACCCAGTCGTCCCTCCTGGAAGCCATGGAGGAACGCCAGGTCACCGTCGACGGCACCCCCCGCCCCCTCCCCGACCCGTTCCTGGTCGCGGCAACGCAGAACCCGGTGGAGTACGAGGGCACCTACCCCCTCCCCGAAGCCCAGCTGGACCGCTTCCTCCTCAAACTCACCATCCCCCTCCCCTCCCGCCGGGACGAGATCGATGTCCTCACCCGCCACGCCGAGGGCTTCAACCCACGCGACCTCCACGCCGCCGGCGTACGCCCCGTAGCGGGTCCGGCCGACCTGGAAGCGGCCCGCGCCGCCGTCGCCAAGACGACGATCTCCCCGGAGATCACCGCATACGTCGTCGACATCTGCCGCGCCACCCGCGAGTCGCCGTCCCTCACCCTCGGCGTCTCCCCCCGAGGCGCCACGGCCCTCCTGGCCACCGCCCGCGCCTGGGCCTGGCTGACAGGCCGCGACTACGTCATCCCCGACGACGTGAAGGCACTAGCCCTCCCCACCCTCCGCCACCGCGTACAACTCCGCCCCGAGGCCGAAATGGAAGGCGTGACGGCCGACTCCGTCATCAACGCGATCCTCGCCCACGTCCCCGTCCCCCGCTGATGGCACTCACCGGACGCGCCGCCCTCCTCGCAGCCCTGGGTTCCCTCCCCGTCGGCATCTGGGAACCCAGCTGGACGGGCCTCCTGGCGGTCAACGCACCCCTCGCCGTAGCCTGCGCCTGCGACTTCGCCTTGGCCGCCCCCGTACGACGCCTGGGCCTGACCCGCTCCGGCGACACCTCCGTGCGCCTTGGCGACGGTGCGGACGTGACCCTCACCATCACCAACCCGTCCCGCCGCCCCCTCCGGGCCCGACTCCGCGACGCCTGGCCCCCGAGCACCTGGCAGCCGGGCACGGAGACGACGGCCTCCCGCCACCGCCTCACGGTCCCGCCGGGCGAACGCCGGCGCGTGACGACCCGACTGCGCCCCACCCGCCGAGGTGACCGCCAGGCCGACCGGATCACCATCCGCTCGTACGGCCCGCTAGGCCTCTTCTCCCGCCAGGGCACCCACAAAGCCCCCTGGACGGTGCGCGTCCTGCCCCCGTTCACCAGTCGCAAGCACCTGCCCTCCAAGCTGGCCCGCCTGCGCGAACTGGACGGACGCACCAGCGTCCTCATCCGCGGCCAGGGCACCGAATTCGACAGCCTGCGCGAGTACGTCCCCGGCGACGACACCCGCTCCATCGACTGGCGCGCCACGGCCCGCCAGTCCGCAGTCGCCGTACGTACCTGGCGCCCGGAACGCGACCGCCACATCCTCCTGGTCCTCGACACCGGCCGCACCTCGGCAGGCCGCGTGGGCGACGCACCCCGCCTCGACGCCTCCATGGACGCGGCCCTCCTCCTCGCAGCCCTCGCGTCCCGCGCCGGCGACCGCGTCGATCTCCTCGCCTACGACCGCAAGGTCCGCGCCCTCGTCCAGGGCCGCACGGCAGGCGATGTCCTTCCCTCCCTGGTCAACGCGATGGCCACGCTCGAGCCCGAGCTCGTCGAGACGAACGCCCGAGGCCTCACGGCCACGGCCCTGCGCACGTCCCCCCGTCGCTCCCTGATCGTGCTCCTCACCACCCTGGACGCGGCCCCCATCGAAGAGGGCCTCCTCCCGGTCCTCTCCCAGCTCACCCAGCGCCACACGGTCCTGCTGGCATCAGTAGCGGACCCGCACATCACTGAAATGGCCAAGGCACGCGGACACGTGGGCGCCGTCTACGAGGCAGCCGCAGCTGCCCAGGCCCAGTCCGAACGTCACCGCACCGCAGAACAACTCCGCCGTCACGGTGTAACAGTCGTGGACGCGACCCCGGACGACCTGGCGCCGGCACTGGCGGACGCGTACTTGGCATTGAAGGCGGCCGGACGCCTGTGACGGGTGAGGGCTCTTGAAAGAGGGCCTTTAAACGCAAAAAACCCCCGCATCCGAAGATGCGGGGGTTTTCTCTAAAGATTGTTCGGCGGCGTCCTACTCTCCCACAGGGTCCCCCCTGCAGTACCATCGGCGCTGTAAGGCTTAGCTTCCGGGTTCGGAATGTAACCGGGCGTTTCCCCTACGCTATAACCACCGAAACACTATGAAACTGTCAGCCGCACCACGTGTGGCACGTGGGGCTGTTCGTGGTTTCAGAACCAACACAGTGGACGCGAGCAACTGAGGACAAGCCCTCGGCCTATTAGTACCGGTCAACTCCACACGTTACCGTGCTTCCATATCCGGCCTATCAACCCAGTCGTCTACTGGGAGCCTTACCCTCTCTAGGAGGTGGGAGTCCTCATCTCGAAGCAGGCTTCCCGCTTAGATGCTTTCAGCGGTTATCCCTCCCGAACGTAGCCAACCAGCCATGCCCTTGGCAGAACAACTGGCACACCAGAGGTTCGTCCGTCCCGGTCCTCTCGTACTAGGGACAGCCCTTCTCAAGACTCCTACGCGCGCAGCGGATAGGGACCGAACTGTCTCACGACGTTCTAAACCCAGCTCGCGTGCCGCTTTAATGGGCGAACAGCCCAACCCTTGGGACCGACTCCAGCCCCAGGATGCGACGAGCCGACATCGAGGTGCCAAACCATCCCGTCGATATGGACTCTTGGGGAAGATCAGCCTGTTATCCCCGGGGTACCTTTTATCCGTTGAGCGACGGCGCTTCCACAAGCCACCGCCGGATCACTAGTCCCGACTTTCGTCCCTGCTCGACCCGTCGGTCTCACAGTCAAGCTCCCTTGTGCACTTACACTCAACACCTGATTGCCAACCAGGCTGAGGGAACCTTTGGGCGCCTCCGTTACTCTTTAGGAGGCAACCGCCCCAGTTAAACTACCCATCAGACACTGTCCCTGATCCGGATCACGGACCCAGGTTAGACATCCAGCACGACCAGACTGGTATTTCAACGACGACTCCCCCTGAACTGGCGTCCAGAGTTCACAGTCTCCCAGCTATCCTACACAAGCCGAACCGAACACCAATATCAAACTGTAGTAAAGGTCCCGGGGTCTTTCCGTCCTGCTGCGCGAAACGAGCATCTTTACTCGTAGTGCAATTTCACCGGGCCTATGGTTGAGACAGTCGAGAAGTCGTTACGCCATTCGTGCAGGTCGGAACTTACCCGACAAGGAATTTCGCTACCTTAGGATGGTTATAGTTACCACCGCCGTTTACTGGCGCTTAAGTTCTCAGCTTCGCCACCCCGAAGAGTGACTAACCGGTCCCCTTAACGTTCCAGCACCGGGCAGGCGTCAGTCCGTATACATCGCCTTACGGCTTCGCACGGACCTGTGTTTTTAGTAAACAGTCGCTTCTCGCTGGTCTCTGCGGCCACCCCCAGCTCGAGGAGCAAGTCCTCTCACCAAGCGTGGCCCCCCTTCTCCCGAAGTTACGGGGGCATTTTGCCGAGTTCCTTAACCATAGTTCACCCGAACGCCTCGGTATTCTCTACCTGACCACCTGAGTCGGTTTAGGGTACGGGCCGCCATGAAACTCGCTAGAGGCTTTTCTCGACAGCATAGGATCATCCACTTCACCACAATCGGCTCGGCATCAGGTCTCAGCCACATGTACGACGGATTTACCTATCGCACGGCCTACACCCTTACCCCGGGACAACCACCGCCCGGGCTGGACTACCTTCCTGCGTCACCCCATCACTCACCTACTACCACCTTGGTTCGGCGGCTCCACCACTCCCCTTTGCCCGAAGGCTCCAGGACGGCTTCACGGCCTTAGCATCAGCGGGCTCGATGTTTGACGCTTCACAGCGGGTACCGGAATATCAACCGGTTATCCATCGACTACGCCTGTCGGCCTCGCCTTAGGTCCCGACTTACCCTGGGCAGATCAGCTTGACCCAGGAACCCTTAGTCAATCGGCGCACACGTTTCTCACGTGTGAATCGCTACTCATGCCTGCATTCTCACTCGTGAACCGTCCACAACTCGCTTACGCGGCTGCTTCACCCGGCACACGACGCTCCCCTACCCATCACAGCCGGCGTTGGCCGTATTGCTGCAATGACACGACTTCGGCGGTACGCTTGAGCCCCGCTACATTGTCGGCGCGGAATCACTAGACCAGTGAGCTATTACGCACTCTTTCAAGGGTGGCTGCTTCTAAGCCAACCTCCTGGTTGTCTCTGCGACTCCACATCCTTTCCCACTTAGCGTACGCTTAGGGGCCTTAGTCGATGCTCTGGGCTGTTTCCCTCTCGACCATGGAGCTTATCCCCCACAGTCTCACTGCCGCGCTCTCACTTACCGGCATTCGGAGTTTGGCTAAGGTCAGTAACCCGGTAGGGCCCATCGCCTATCCAGTGCTCTACCTCCGGCAAGAAACACACGACGCTGCACCTAAATGCATTTCGGGGAGAACCAGCTATCACGGAGTTTGATTGGCCTTTCACCCCTAACCACAGGTCATCCCCCAGGTTTTCAACCCTGGTGGGTTCGGTCCTCCACGAAGTCTTACCTCCGCTTCAACCTGCCCATGGCTAGATCACTCCGCTTCGGGTCTTGAGCGTGCTACTCAAACGCCCTATTCGGACTCGCTTTCGCTACGGCTTCCCCACACGGGTTAACCTCGCAACACACCGCAAACTCGCAGGCTCATTCTTCAAAAGGCACGCAGTCACGAGAATGAAGACAAGTCTTCATTCCGACGCTCCCACGGCTTGTAGGCACACGGTTTCAGGTACTATTTCACTCCGCTCCCGCGGTACTTTTCACCATTCCCTCACGGTACTATCCGCTATCGGTCACCAGGGAATATTTAGGCTTAGCGGGTGGTCCCGCCAGATTCACACGGGATTTCTCGGGCCCCGTGCTACTTGGGTGTCTCTCAAACGAGCCGCTGATGTTTCGACTACGGGGGTCTTACCCTCTACGCCGGACCTTTCGCATGTCCTTCGCCTACATCAACGGTTTCTGACTCGTCTCACGGCCGGCAGACCATGAAAGAGAGATCCCACAACCCCGTATACGCAACCCCTGCCGGGTCTCACACGCATACGGTTTGGCCTCATCCGGTTTCGCTCGCCACTACTCCCGGAATCACGGTTGTTTTCTCTTCCTGCGGGTACTGAGATGTTTCACTTCCCCGCGTTCCCTCCACTTGCCCTATGTGTTCAGGCAAGGGTGACAGCCCATGACGACTGCCGGGTTTCCCCATTCGGAAACCCCCGGATCAAAGCCTGGTTGACGACTCCCCGGGGACTATCGTGGCCTCCCACGTCCTTCATCGGTTCCTGGTGCCAAGGCATCCACCGTGCGCCCTTAAAAACTTGGCCACAGATGCTCGCGTCCACTGTGCAGTTCTCAAACAACGACCAGCCACCCATCACCCCACCTTTACAGGCGAGTTCACTGGGGCCGGCGACTGAGGAAAAATCCATTCCCTCAGACACCCAACAGCGTGCCCGACACACTCCCCGCTCCCCTCAACGTTCCACGCTCCGAAGAGCAGTACTAGAAGGAGAAGACGATCAAGTGTGCCGAGTAGTCAACGTTCCACCCATGAGCAACCAGCATCAGACATTCGCTGATGTACTGGCCTCTGACCTCACCCCGAAAGGATCGGTAAGAAGTGCTCCTTAGAAAGGAGGTGATCCAGCCGCACCTTCCGGTACGGCTACCTTGTTACGACTTCGTCCCAATCGCCAGTCCCACCTTCGACAGCTCCCTCCCCACAAGGGGGTTGGGCCACCGGCTTCGGGTGTTACCGACTTTCGTGACGTGACGGGCGGTGTGTACAAGGCCCGGGAACGTATTCACCGCAGCAATGCTGATCTGCGATTACTAGCGACTCCGACTTCATGGGGTCGAGTTGCAGACCCCAATCCGAACTGAGACCGGCTTTTTGAGATTCGCTCCACCTCGCGGTATCGCAGCTCATTGTACCGGCCATTGTAGCACGTGTGCAGCCCAAGACATAAGGGGCATGATGACTTGACGTCGTCCCCACCTTCCTCCGAGTTGACCCCGGCGGTCTCCCGTGAGTCCCCAACACCCCGAAGGGCTTGCTGGCAACACGGGACAAGGGTTGCGCTCGTTGCGGGACTTAACCCAACATCTCACGACACGAGCTGACGACAGCCATGCACCACCTGTACACCGACCACAAGGGGGACCCTGTCTCCAGGGTTTTCCGGTGTATGTCAAGCCTTGGTAAGGTTCTTCGCGTTGCGTCGAATTAAGCCACATGCTCCGCCGCTTGTGCGGGCCCCCGTCAATTCCTTTGAGTTTTAGCCTTGCGGCCGTACTCCCCAGGCGGGGCACTTAATGCGTTAGCTGCGGCACGGACAACGTGGAATGTTGCCCACACCTAGTGCCCACCGTTTACGGCGTGGACTACCAGGGTATCTAATCCTGTTCGCTCCCCACGCTTTCGCTCCTCAGCGTCAGTATCGGCCCAGAGATCCGCCTTCGCCACCGGTGTTCCTCCTGATATCTGCGCATTTCACCGCTACACCAGGAATTCCGATCTCCCCTACCGAACTCTAGCCTGCCCGTATCGACTGCAGACCCGGGGTTAAGCCCCGGGCTTTCACAACCGACGCGACAAGCCGCCTACGAGCTCTTTACGCCCAATAATTCCGGACAACGCTCGCGCCCTACGTATTACCGCGGCTGCTGGCACGTAGTTAGCCGGCGCTTCTTCTGCAGGTACCGTCACTTTCGCTTCTTCCCTGCTGAAAGAGGTTTACAACCCGAAGGCCGTCATCCCTCACGCGGCGTCGCTGCATCAGGCTTTCGCCCATTGTGCAATATTCCCCACTGCTGCCTCCCGTAGGAGTCTGGGCCGTGTCTCAGTCCCAGTGTGGCCGGTCGCCCTCTCAGGCCGGCTACCCGTCGTCGCCTTGGTGAGCCATTACCTCACCAACAAGCTGATAGGCCGCGGGCTCATCCTGCACCGCCGGAGCTTTCGAACACCTTGGATGCCCAAGATGGTCAGTATCCGGTATTAGACCCCGTTTCCAGGGCTTGTCCCAGAGTGCAGGGCAGATTGCCCACGTGTTACTCACCCGTTCGCCACTAATCCCCACCGAAGTGGTTCATCGTTCGACTTGCATGTGTTAAGCACGCCGCCAGCGTTCGTCCTGAGCCAGGATCAAACTCTCCGTGAATGTGTACCGGTAATCCGGTGCAACACCACGAGAGCGGAACAGCCAGGCGGAATAAGCCCGGCCGTTCACAGCGTCCTCGCTGTGTTTTTTCAAAGGAACCTCGCCCCAGCTGATGCTGGAGACGGGGTATCAACATATCTGGCGTTGACTTTTGGCACGCTGTTGAGTTCTCAAGGAACGGTCGCTTCCTTTGTACTCACCCTCTCGGGCTTTCCTCCGGGCGCTTCCCTTCGGTCTTGCGTTTCCGACTCTATCAGACCTTTTCTCGACCCGATTTCCTCGGTGCTTTCCAGGTTCCCGCTTCCGCGTTTCCCTTTCCGGCGATTCCGACTTTATCAGAGGTTTCGGGGCCGGATTGACCGGCCGCTCGTTTCCGATTTATCGGGAGGGGCTTCGTTGAAATCAGCGTTTCAAGAAGCAGACAGATGCTCACTGCAGCCGGTCTGGGACTAGAGCCCATGTCCAGGCAACTGTTCGAATCTACCTCCCCGCACTCGCCGTGTCAACGGCTCCTGTGGGGCGAAGAGGAGACTAGCAGCTGAACGGACGTGGTCGCACATCCGGCGGTCGGGGAGACGATCAGGCGGCTGTGGGGACGGTCGCGCTGCGTTCCGCTGCCTCGACGTCACCGGTCTCGCCCGCCCGGGCGGCACGGCCGCCTAGGACGTAGACGTAGGCGAGGAAAGCCAGTTCGGCGGCGATCCCGATGCTGATGCGGGCCCACGTGGGGAGGCCGGACGGGGTGACGAAGCCTTCGATGGCGCCGGAGACGAAGAGGACCACCGCCAGGCCGATGGCCATGCCGATGGCGGCACGGCCCTCTTCCGCGAGAGCTGTGCGTCGGGTGCGGGGGCCCGGGTCGATGAGGGTCCAGCCGAGGCGCAGGCCGGTGCCGGCGGCCACGAAAACTGCGGTCAGTTCGAGCAGGCCGTGTGGGAGGACCAGGCCGAGGAACGTGTCGAGGCGGCCGGCCGAGGACATCAGGCCGATGCCGACGCCCAGGTTGAGCATGTTCTGGAAGAGGATCCAGATGACCGGGAGTCCCAGGAAGACACCCAGGATCAGGCACAGGGCTACGGCCCAGGCGTTGTTGGTCCACACCTGGGCGGCGAAGCTGGCGGCCGGGTGGCTGGAGTAGTACGTCTCGTACTGGCCGCCGGGGCGGGTGAGCTCGCGCAGTTCGCTGGGGGCCGCGATGGAGGCCTGCACTTCGGGATGGGTGCCGATCCACCAGCCCAGGAGGGCCGCGACCGCCGTGGACAGCAGCGCGGTGGGTACCCACCAGTGGCGTGCCTTGTAGACGGCGGCGGGGAAGCCGTGGGCGAGGAAGCGGGTGACGTCGCGCCAGGAGGCGCGTCGGGTGCCTGTCACGGCGCCACGCGCGCGTGCCACGAGTTGGCTGAGCCTGCCGGTCAGCTGGGGGTCGGGGGCACTGGACTGGATCAGGGAGAGGTGCGTGGCGGCGCGTTGGTAGAGGGTGACGAGTTCGTCGGCTTCGGCACCGCTGAGGCGACGCTGGCGACGGAGCAGAGCTTCGAGGCGGTCCCACTCCGCTCGGTGGGCGGAGACGAAGACGTCGAGGTCCATCGGTGTGCCTGCTCCTCGGCTGTTCGTCGGCGGCTCGTCGGGGATCAGCTTGTCGTACTGCGACGCGATGCGCCCTCAGCTTGGCAGACTGGCCCTGTCGGGGGCAGGGCAGGGGAAGGACGGCAGGCGTGAGTGAGCTGGTGACGGGCGAGGCGGTGGCGCTGGAGCTGCGCCCCGCGAGGTTGCCCAGCAGGGCGCTGGCCGTGTTGCTGGATCTTGTGGTGGCCGTGGCCGTCTACGTTGCGGTGACCATCGCGATCGTGGTGTCCACCGCCTCGCTCGACGAGGCGGCACAGACGGCGCTGTCGATCGCGACGTTCGTTCTCGTTCTGGTGGGTGGGCCGATCGCGGTCGAGACGCTGAGTCATGGGCGTTCGCTCGGGAAGATGGCGTGCGGTCTGCGTGTGGTGCGGGACGACGGGGGGCCGATCCGGTTCCGGCATGCGCTGGTGAGGGGCTTGATCGGAGTGATCGAGATCCTCATGACCTTCGGGGTCGTCGCTTGTATCGCCTCGTTCGTGTCGGCGCGTGGGCGGCGGCTGGGGGATGTGTTCGCGGGGACTCTCGTCGTCCGGGAGCGGATTCCGGTCGCGCGGACCGGTTTCGTGCCGCCTCCCCCGCCCTGGCTGGCGGGGCGCTTCTCCGGGCTCGATCTGTCTGCGGTGCCCGACGGGTTGTGGCTCGCCGTCCGTCAGTACCTGACGCGTATGCAGCAGCTGGATCCGCAGGTGGGCTGGTCCATGGCGGAGCGGCTGGCGTCGGATCTCGCCGAACGTACCGGGGCTCCGGTGCCGCAGGGTGTTCCGCCGGCCGCGTACCTGGCGGCGGTCGTGCATGAACGGCAGGCGCGGGAGGCTCGGCGGGCCTTCGGGAGCGGGTCGGCATCGCCGGCCGCTCCGGCTGCTGAGACCGCTCCGGGTGCCGCTGCGGCTCCAGCTACTGAGGGTGCTTCGGCTGCGGGCGCGGCGCCCGCCGGGTATGTGCCGCCGGTTGTGCCGTCTGGTACTGCGTCGGAGCCGTCCGGTGCGGCTGTCGCGTCGTCCGGCGGGGGCCGGCCCGCGGAGTCTCAGCATGAGATGCCCGCGGGTGACCGTCCCGGGACCGGGTTCGTGCCGCCGGCGTAGTGGAGGGCGGGCTGCCCGTTCAGCGGGGAGTGCCCTCAGGGAACACCGACGGCGGCGATTCGAGGTCCTCCAGCTCGATGCCGGGAGCCGCGAGCACCACGTCGCCGGCGATGTGCACGGAGTGCTGTTCGCCGGTGTCCAGGGCTGTGACCTGGTATTCGTCCACGGTCAGGGGGCCGTTGTCAGTGGCGTGTGCTTCTCTTTTCAGCAAGGTCCACGACTGGTCCACGGTGCGCGGGGCGAGGACCGGGTCCGTGAATGCGACGAGGCGTACGCGGGTGCCGGCTGAGGAGGGGGTGAGGCGCAGGAGACGGGTGATGGCGACGAGGAACGCCGGGGAGGTTCCGGTGAAGGCGTGGGCGCGCACATTGCCTTCGGTGGCGTCGGTTCCGGTGGGGTCGGTGCGGACCCAGGTGACGCCGTCGAGGGCGGCGCCGCGGACCTGCCAGGCGGCGGCGTGGAGTTCGAGGCGGATGGGGCGGCCGAGTTCGTCGAGGGTGAGGTCGACGGAGCCATGGTGATCGCCCGAGGGAGTGGTCAGCTGGGAGACGTAACGCCAGCCGGAGGGGCCGATGGCGCAGTGGAAGTGCTCTTCTGCGAGGGGGGTGTGATCGTGCGGATCGTGGAGCGAATAACGGCCGCGGGGCATGGGGGTCCTGGGTCTTGACGGGCTGGGCCGGTCGCTGGTCCGTCAAACGGGGCAGGCCCCCGGCACGGGGGTGCGGGGGCCTGCCTCGTAGGACCTGACCGGCAGCGCTGTGCTGCTCGGCTCAGTAGCGGTAGTGGTCCGGCTTGTACGGGCCCTCGACCTGCACGCCGATGTACTCGGCCTGCTCGGGGCGGAGCGTGGTCAGCTTCACGCCGAGCGCGTCCAGGTGGAGGCGGGCGACCTTCTCGTCGAGGTGCTTGGGCAGCACGTAGACGCCGGTCGGGTACTCGTCGGGCTTGGTGAACAGCTCGATCTGGGCCAGGGTCTGGTCCGCGAAGGAGTTGGACATCACGAACGACGGGTGACCGGTGGCGTTGCCCAGGTTCAGCAGACGGCCCTCGGACAGGACGATGATCACCTTGCCGTCGGGGAAGGTCCAGGTGTGGACCTGCGGCTTGATCTCGTCCTTGACGATGCCGGGGATCTTCGCGAGGCCGGCCATGTCGATCTCGTTGTCGAAGTGGCCGATGTTGCCCACGATCGCCTGGTGCTTCATCTTGGCCATGTCGCCGGCCATGATGATGTCCTTGTTGCCGGTCGTGGTGATGAAGATGTCGGCCTTGTCGACGACCTCGTCGAGGGTCGTGACCTGGTAGCCGTCCATCGCGGCCTGGAGGGCGCAGATCGGGTCGATCTCGGTGACGATCACGCGGGCGCCCTGTCCGCGCAGGGACTCCGCGCAGCCCTTGCCCACGTCGCCGTAGCCGCAGATGACCGCGGTCTTGCCGCCGATGAGGGTGTCGGTGGCGCGGTTGATGCCGTCGACGAGCGAGTGGCGGCAGCCGTACTTGTTGTCGAACTTCGACTTGGTGACCGCGTCGTTGACGTTGATCGCCGGGAACAGGAGGATGCCGTCGCGCTGCATCTCGTACAGGCGGTGGACGCCGGTCGTGGTCTCCTCGGTCACGCCGCGGATCTCGGAGGCCAGCTGAGTCCACTTCTGCGAGCCGTCCGTGATGGTGCGGTGCAGGAGCTCGAGGATGACTCGGTGCTCGTCGGACTCGGCGGTGTCGACGTCCGGGACCTTGCCGTCCTTCTCGTACTCGACGCCCTTGTGGACGAGGAGGGTGGCGTCACCGCCGTCGTCCAGGATCATGTTCGGGCCGCCGGTGGGGCTGTCGGGCCAGGTCAGCGCCTGCTCCGTGCACCACCAGTACTCCTCCAGGGTCTCGCCCTTCCAGGCGAAGACCGGAACGCCCTGCGGGTTGTCGGGCGTGCCGTTCGGGCCGACGGCGATGGCGGCCGCGGCGTGGTCCTGGGTGGAGAAGATGTTGCAGGAGGCCCAGCGGACCCGGGCGCCAAGGGCGACCAGGGTCTCGATGAGCACGGCGGTCTGCACGGTCATGTGCAGGGAGCCGGTGACGCGGGCGCCGGCCAGGGGCTGCGCCTCGGCGTACTCCTTGCGGATCGCCATCAGGCCGGGCATCTCGTGCTCGGCGAGGGTGATCTCCTTGCGGCCGAACTCGGCCAGGGAGAGGTCGGCGACCTTGAAGTCCTGTCGGTTTTCGACAGTCGTCATTGAGAGCTGCTCCTCGGGATTGGGTCGAGGTGGGTACGGCTGGTCTGCGCGGCGGCGGACACAGGGGTGCCCGAAAGAGGACACAGGCATGCCCGCGTGTGCGCAGCGCAGTCCGTCGGAGGCCCTCTCTCCCTCGGCCGGTCCGCGGTGGGACCGCCCGACCGCCATCAGCAGCGACGTCTGGCTCCGTCCCAAGCTACACCGGGGGCGCCTGCGAACCCCAGTCCGCAGGCAAACACATCGAGCCGATCCCGTGACGGGCGGGGGGGCTGTCGGGGAGGTGCGGTGGCGGTGGAAGGCTGCGGGGCCCGCCGAGCGGTTCGGCGGGCCCCGTGGCCGGAGGAGTCGTAGGAGAGGGTGTCAGTGGTCGGTGGCGTGCGGGGTGGGGCCGCCGGGGCTTGCCTCGGGGTCGGAGCCCTTGGCGGCTTCGGCCTCGCTGTAGATGTCCGGCTCGAGGTAGATCACGCGGGCGATCGGGACGGCCTCGCGGATGCGGGACTCGGCGGCGTCGATGGCGGCGGCGATCTCGGTGGCCGTCTCCTCGTGGCGGACGGCGATCTTGGCGGCGACGAGGAGTTCCTCGGGGCCGAGGTGGAGCGTGCGCATGTGGATGATGCGGGTGACCGTGTCGCCGTCGACGACGGCGGCCTCGATCTTCTGAGTCTCCTCGGCGCCGGCGGACTCGCCGAGCAGCAGCGACTTGGTCTCGGCGGCGAGGACCAGGGCGATCAGGATGAGCAGGATGCCGATGCAGAGGGTGCCGATGCCGTCCCAGACGCTGTCGCCGGTGAGCAGGGCGAGGCCGACGCCGCCGAGGGCGAGGATCAGGCCGACGAGGGCGCCGAGGTCCTCCAGGAGGACGACCGGGAGCTCGGGGGCCTTGGCGTGGCGGACGAACTCCTTCCAGGAGCGCTTGCCGCGCAGGACGTTGGACTCCTTGATGGCCGTGCGGAAGGAGAAGGACTCGGCGATGATCGCGAAGACCAGGACGCCCACCGGCCAGTACCAGTGCGTCAGCTCGTGCGGGTGCTTGATCTTCTCGTAGCCCTCGTAGAGGGCGAACATGCCGCCGACCGAGAAGAGGACGATGGAGACGAGGAAGGCGTAGATGTAGCGCTCGCGGCCGTAGCCGAAGGGGTGTTGCGGGGTGGCCTCGCGCTTGGCCTTCTTGCCGCCGAGCAGGAGCAGCGCCTGGTTGCCGGAGTCGGCGAGCGAGTGGACGGACTCGGCGAGCATCGACGACGAGTTGCTGAAGAGGAACGCCACGAACTTCGCTACCGCGATCGCGAGGTTGGCGACCAGTGCCGCCACGATCGCCTTGGTGCCGCCTGACGCGCTCATATGTCCGCGTTGTCCCTTCGTACGCCGTTCCAGGGCCAGGATGCCGCCTTGGTGCGGCGCCCGTGGCTTTGCCCGTGCTTGACGGTGGGCCATTGTTGCAGCCCGCTCGGGCCACGGTGCTTCAGGTCACCAGCACGGGGGGCATCGAAACGGTCAGGCGACGACGGTGGCCCGGAAAAGCGTTCCCGTTCCGGACACTTCGGCCTTTTCGCCGGCCGGGACGAAGACGGACCGGCCCGGGCTCAGGTCGTGCTCGCCCGCCCGGACCGTGCCGGCGGTGCAGAGCAGGATCTGCGGGGTCGCGCGGGTGAGGTCGTGGACGCTGCCGGCCTCGGGGAGGACGTAGCGGGACAGGCGGAACTCGTCGATCGGAGTCTCGTAGACCTCCTCGCCGTCCGGGGAGGCCTCCGGGCGCAGGACGCCGGGGTCGCTGGGGCGGAAGCGGACGATGCGCAGGAGTTCGGGGACGTCGACGTGCTTGGGGGTCAGGCCGCAGCGCAGGACGTTGTCGGAGTTGGCCATGATCTCGACGCCGAGGCCGTTCAGGTAGGCGTGCGGGACGCCGGCGCCGAGGTAGAGGGCCTCGCCGGGCTGGAGCCGGACGTGGTTCAGCAGCATCGCGGCGATGACGCCGGGGTCGCCCGGGTAGTGGTGAGCGATGTCGGCGTAGGGGGCGTAGGCGCCGCCGAGGCGGGTGCAGGCGGCCGCCGCCTCCGCGACCGTCCGGGACATCTCCTCGGGGTCGGCGGTGAGGATCGCCGTGAGGACCTCGCGCAGGGCGGCGTCCTCGGGGTGGGCGTGCAGCAGGTCGACGTACGGCTTGAGGGAGTCGATGCCGAGGTCGTCGAGCAGGCCGGCGGCCTCCAGCGGGTCGCGGAAGCCGCACAGGCCGTCGAACTCGGTGAGGGCGCAGATCAGTTCGGGCTTGTGGTTGGCGTCCTTGTAGTTGCGGTGCGGGGCGTCCACGGGGATGCCGCGGCGCTCCTCGTCCGCGTAGCCCTCCTTGGCCTGCGCGAGGTCGGGGTGGACCTGGAGGGAGAGCGGGGCGCCGGCGGCGAGGATCTTGAGGAGGAAGGGCAGGCGGGGGCCGAACTTGGCGACCGCGGCCGGTCCGAGTTCCTTTTCCGGGGCGGCGTCGATGACCTCGACGAGCGTGCCCCGGCCGGTGCGTGAGGGTGCGCCCGGGTGGGCGCCCATCCACATCTCCGCCTGCGGCTCGCCGGTCGGTTCGGTGCCGAGCAGGTGCGGGATGGCGGTGGGGGAACCCCAGGCGTAGGGGCGGATGGTGTTGTCGAGGCGGTCCATGGCGGTCTCTCTGGGTGTTCGGGCGTGCGGGCGCGTCAGGGTGTCCCGGGAATGATCAGGCCCTCGTAGCGAGCGCCAGGTAAACCGCCGCGAAATCTGTGATGGCGATCAGTTCCGCGAGGGTCTCCAGTTCACCGCCCGCCTCCGGTTCCAGTTCGCTGATCGGCGTGTCGTGGCTGAGGGCCAGGTCGCGGGCGCCGGGGGCGGCGGTGAGGCCGCCGATGGGGCGGTCGCGGAGGAGCACCACGCGCGCGTGCAGGGCGGGTGGTTCCTCGACGCGGTCGCGGAAGAAGTCGTCGGGGTTGGCGCTGGCGGCCAGTGGGCCGGCGAGGAGGGCGCTGTGGGCGGCGAGGGCCTCGGGGAGCTCGGCGACGACCGTGGGGATGCCGGACAGCTCGGCGAGCGCGGCGGCGAAACGGCGGCCCGCCGGTCCGGCCGAGGTGCCCTCGGTCCAGACGATCGGGAGCGCGTCGGCGAGTTCGGCGGCCAGGGTCTTGGCGGGGTTGCTGTAGGTGGCGATGGCGGGGCCGCAGCGTTCGGCGATGCGGTCGAGGCGGTCGGCGACCTTGCCGAGGTCGTCCGGCGGGGCGGCGAGCACTCCCGTACGGTCCAGCAGCGCGAGCAGTGGGGTGAGCAGCGCCCACAGGACGCCGGGGGCGGAGGCGGCGAGGGGCTCGTCCGCGTCGTACGGGGCGGTCGCCATGGGGATGAACAGGCCGTGCGAGCCGTTCACCGCGTCGGCGAGCGGGGAGCGGCCGGGGGCCACGGCGACGACGGCGCAGCCGCGGCGGTAGGCCTGTTCGGCCAGGAGGGACAGGCCCGGTTCGGTGCCGTCCGGGGTGGTGATCAGGAGGAGGTCGACGGAGCCGGCCCAGCCGGGCAGCTCCCAGCGCAGGGCGCCCGCGGCGGGGGCGACGCCGGTGGGGGCCAGCCGCGTGACCGGGCTGCCGGGGCCGGCGAGGGTGCCGAGGAGGTCGGCGGCGTGGGTGGCGGCGGCGCCCGGGCCGGCGATGAGGACGGCGCGGGGGCGGCCGTCGGGCTTGAGGTCCTTGACGCCGGCTTCGGCGGAGTGGCGGGCGGCCGTGCGCACGCGGGCGCCGGCTTCTGCGGCGCCGCGGAGCAGCCCGCGGTGGTCGGCCTCGGAGAGGCCCTCCGGGTTGTCGAGCAGCGATTCGTCGAGCATGGGCGGCAGCCTCCGATGGCCGGGGTCCGTTCCGGGCCCCGTTTTTGGGGTGTCCTACGTCGGTGCCCGTTGCGCCCGGGGCTATGTGCACCGGGGGTTCACGCGGGTGTTCTGCCCCGGTGAGGCCTAGGCGGGGCGGCGGGCCTCGTCGACCAGGAGGACGGGGATGCCGTCGCGGACGGGGTAGGCCAGGCCGCAGTTCTGGTCGGTGCAGAGCAGTTCGGTGTCCTGCTCCTTGAGGGGGGCGTGGCAGGCCGGGCAGGCGAGGATTTCGAGGAGGCCGGCTTCGAGGGCCATGCGGGGTCCCTTCGGGGATCGGGCGGGGTGGGCGTTGGTGTTCGGGGGGGGTGCGGATGTGCCTGGTCAGGGTACCGCCGGTGGGGGTGGGGCGGGGGTGGTTGATGTACGGCGGGTGACGTGGACGAGCCGGGTGAAGGGGCTCCGCGCCCTGGGCCGTCAGGCCCTGATGATCGCCAGTGCCTCGTCCCTGACCCTGGCCATCGTCTCCGGGTCCCTGGCCTCCGCGTTCAGGCGGAGCAGGGGTTCCGTGTTGGAGGGGCGGACGTTGAACCACCAGTCGGTGGCGGAGACGGTCAGGCCGTCCAGGTCGTCGAGGGTGATGCCCTCACGGCCCTCGTAGGCGGAGCGGATCGCGGCGAGGCGGGCCGCCTGGTCGGTGACCGTGGAGTTGATCTCGCCGGAGCCGGCGTAGCGGTCGTACTGGGCGACGAGGGCGGAGAGGGTGCCCGGCTGGCCGCCGAGGGCCGCCAGGACGTGGAGGGCGGCCAGCATGCCCGTGTCCGCGTTCCAGAAGTCGCGGAAGTAGTAGTGGGCGGAGTGTTCGCCGCCGAAGATCGCGCCGGTGCTGGCCATCTCGGCCTTGATGAAGGAGTGGCCCACGCGGGTGCGGACCGCGGTGCCGCCGTTCTCCGCGACGACCTCGGGGACCGACCAGGACGTGATCAGGTTGTGGATGATCGTGCCGCTGCCGCCGTGCCTGGCCAGTTCGCGGGAGGCCACCAGGGCGGTGATCACCGACGGGGAGACCGGCTCACCGCGCTCGTCGACGACGAAGCAGCGGTCGGCGTCGCCGTCGAAGGCGAGGCCGAGGTCGGCGCCCTCTTCGCGGACCCGCTTCTGGAGGTCGACGAGGTTGGCCGGGTCGAGGGGGTTGGCCTCGTGGTTGGGGAAGGTGCCGTCGAGTTCGAAGTACATCGGGACCAGCGTCAGCGGCAGGCCGGCGAAGACCTCGGGGACCGTGTGGCCGCCCATGCCGTTGCCCGCGTCGACGACGACCTTCAGGGGGCGGATGGAGGCCAGGTCGACCAGGGAGCGCAGGTGCGCCGCGTAGTCCGACAACGTGTCGCGGCCGGTGATGGTTCCGGGTGTCGCGGCGGGCTCGGGGGCGCCCGACTCGCTCCAGCGCTCGACCAGTTCGCGGATCTCGGCGAGGCCGGTGTCCTGGCCGACCGGGGCGGCGCCCATGCGGCACATCTTGATGCCGTTGTACTGCGCCGGGTTGTGGGAGGCGGTGAACATGGCGCCCGGCAGGTTCAGCGCGCCCGAGGCGTAGTAGAGCTGGTCCGTGGAGCACAGGCCGATCTCGGTCACGTCGGCGCCCAGCGCCGCAGCCCCACGCGCGAAGGCACGCGACAGGCCCGGCGAGGAGGGCCGCATGTCGTGCCCGGTCGCGATGGCGCTCGCGCCGGTGACCCGCACGAAGGCCGCTCCGAAGAGCTCGGCCAGGGACTCGTCCCACTGGTCGGGGACGACCCCGCGTACGTCGTACGCCTTCACGACCTGCGACAGATCAGCAGCCACGGCCAACCTTCCTGAAAAGTACTGTCGGTCCACACAAACTACCCCCGGCCGCTGACAGCGCGCTGGGCGGACGCCCACAGGACTCCCAGCCGTAACCTCAGGTCAGGGCTGCATCCGGCCCAGGACGGGTGTGCTCTGGCCGACCACGTTCAGGCACATCACCGGCAGCAGGCCCAGGGTCCATGGGAGTACCTCGCGCAGCAGGTCGCCCTCACGGCCCGCGAGTCCGACGGCCGCGCAGGCGATGGGGGAGATCATCTTGCCGAGGACGCCGCCGCCGTTGGCAGCGGCCAGCAGGTCGTGCGGCAGTCCCGACTCGCGGGCGGCGGTCACCTGGTGGGTGCCGAACAGCGGCTGCCACGCGGGCGGACAGACCCGGTGAGCCGGCGACGGGTTCCAGTTCCTGGACGTACACGGGCGCCTCCCCGGTTTCCGTCATGCGAAAGCGGTTTCTCGCGAACCCCAAAACGGAATGGTCATGTCCGCGCCAAGCATGCGTCGACGGGGTGTGCGCGGGGAGGAACCGGGAGTGCGGTCAGTTGTCGGGAGACCGGAGAACGCGCAGGTGCCCTCGCCGGGCGACCTCCATCGGGTCGGCCGTGCGCCCGCCGCCACCTGCCCCGGCGGCCCGCCCCTGAGGACGGGCCGCCTCTCGCACGGCGTTCGCAAGCGCTTCCAGGTCGTCGCCGCTGGGGCGCGCCGGGGCCGAACCGTCGAGGAGCCGGACGACCTCCCAGCCGCGCGGGGCGGTGAGGCGCTCGGAGTGCTCGGCGCACAGGTCGTAGCAGTGGGGTTCGGCGTAGGTGGCGAGCGGGCCGAGGACCGCGGTCGAGTCGGCGTAGACGTACGTCAGCGTCGCGACGGCGGGACGGCCGCAGGCGGTGCGCGAACAGCGACGTACAGGGCTCACGACGTTGGACGGTACCGCACTCTTGAGCGGGCCGCGACGACTCTCCACCAGGTCACTCCCCCGTGTCGTGTTGTGAAACGCCCCACACCCCCCTTCCGGCACACCCGGCTGACCTGCCCGGACACCGTCGTCCGGGGTGCCGAACGGCCCCTCAAGCGGTCAAGATCCGTCACAAAACCCTCAATTACCGTGAGGGTGCCGGTCTCGGCGGGATACGGAATCGAGCCCAAGCTTGGCTGGAACAGTCATGTAACGACATGCCGTACCGGTCGGCCGGAAGCCGTCCCCACCGCCGTGCGGCGCCGGGCGCGGGGGCGCGACGGGGACTACCCTTCACCAGTGATGGACAAGCCCGTAACTCCCCGAGCCGCCGCCCCCGGGCCCCGCCGCCGTGATCGCCACGGCCGGGGCATGCGCGGCCCGATCGCACCACCGCAGGTGCCGCTCGCCGCCAGCCGCGCGGAGGCGTTCGCGGATCTGGTGCAGGACTCCGTGGAGCGCCTGGAGCGGCGGTGGCCGCAGCTCGCCGACATCGATTTCCTGGTGCTGGAGGTGCCGCGTCTCGACGGGCCCGGACAGGCCTGGAACGACGAGGCGGTTCCGCTGGGCGGCACGGTCAGCGCCCGCGAGGGGCGCCCCGCGCGCGTGGTGGTCTACCGGCGACCGGTCGAGATCCGCACCAAGGGGCGCGACGAGCGGGCGGCGCTGGTGCACGAGGTCGTCGTCGAGCAGGTCGCCGAGCTGCTGGGGCTGACGCCGGAGACGGTGGATCCGCGGTACGGCGAGGACCAGGGCTGACGCGGTCGGCGGTCGGCCGGACTACTTCTGCAACACCGACAGATCCTCGTCCGCCTCCGGTACGGCGACCGTCCCCCGGTCGTCGGGGAGCGTCTGGACGGTGAAGCCGGGGACGCCGCCCCCCGTCGCCGCCAGGGTGCGGGCGCCGTAGACCGGACCGCCGGACTTCGACTCGACCGTGAGCGCGTACGTGCCCTTCAGGCCGCTGGGGACCGGGGGCTTGATGTCCTGGGTCGTGCCGGCCTTGATCGTGTACGTCTTCGACACCGGCGTGCCGCCCTCGCTGCCCGCCGAGGCGGTGACCTCGACCGTGGCGGCGCGGCCGGGGGCGGTCAGGGAGAGCGTGCTGCCCTTGGCGCTGTTGTGCGCGGAGGTCGCACGCGTGCCGACAGGGCGGGTGGCCGGGATGAACGCCGTCTCCTGCTGGTCGCCCTTGCCACGTACGACCCGCAGGGCCGCCACGACCGGCACGGACTGGTCGGTCGGCGTCAGCACCAGGGAGCCCGCCTCGCCACGTGTCACGTCGCCCAGGTCGACGGCGGTGGTCATGCCGCCCTTGACGTGCACCGTCTCGTGTCCGGCCGGGGTGATCAGCCCGGAGGGGGAGGCGAGGCGCAGCTTGAGGTCCGCGTCGGCGTCGCCGGGGGTGAAGGCGACCAGACGCACGGAGGTGGCGTCCTTGGGGATGCCGGGCAGGACCAGGCTGCCCGACGGGTCCGTGGACGCGGCCAGCCAGTCGCCGCCGAGCTTGTCGTCCAGGGCCTGCACGGCGGCGCCGACCCGCCCGCTGCGGACGTTGACGTGCACGGTGAGGTTGGTCTGCTGCTCGTCGGTGAGGGTGGACAGCAGGAGCGGCTCGCTGGAGTGCGGCTGGACCGTGACGCCCTCCCCCACCGTGGACTGGAGGGCGCCGTCCTTGCCGTAGAGCTCGACGTCGACCACGGCGGCCGAGTCGTCGGGGTTCGTCAGATGGACGTAGTCGGTGCGGTCGGCCGCCGTGCTGGCGCCGGGGAACCAGAAACTCGTGTCCGGGGCGGTGCAGTTGACGCCCTGGAGGCCGCGCCCGGTCCCCGCGGCGACCTCCGTCGTCTCCTGGACGGTCCAGCCGGGCGCGAACCTGCCGTCCGCGGTCCCGACCAGCGCGGGCGATTCGGCACCCGAGCTGTCCCCGGTGACCGGCTTGCCGGGCTCCTTGGAGGTCAGCACGGGCTTTTCGGTCTTCCGCTGGCCGGACTTGCCCTTGCCCTTGTCGCCGCCCGCGCCCGAGCCGTCTCGCGACTCCTGGGCGGCCGCCTGGAGTTCGGCCTTGCCGCCGCTCCCGGTGCCCTTCGTGACAGGCGTGAAGGACGTGTACGACGTCTCGGCGATGTCGGACATGCTGGGCGCGGGGCACAGCAGGCTCGTGCGCTCCACGGGCAGTTGGGCGGCCGCCTTGGCGGTGGTGTCCGTGCCCGGGGTGTCCGGGGCGGACAGCGCGGCGAATCCGGTGACGGCGGCGAGCGCGGTCGCGCCGGCGATCAGGGACAGGGTGGTGCGGTTCACTGCTGGCTCCCGTCGGGACGCTCACTGCCCGTGCCGTGGGGGTGGTGCGGTTGCGCCGGGTCGTACGGCGTGCCGTAGGCCTGGTCGTAGCCCGTCTGGTCGTAACCCGCCTGGTCGTACGACGGCGTCTGGGGCTGGCCGCCGTACGCGTACGGGTCGTACTGGCCGCCCTGGTACGGATCCGCCTGGTACTGCTGTCCGTACGCGTCCGCCGGGTACGGGGCGCCCTGGTACTGGTCGCCGTACTGCGCGTACTCGCCGCTCTGGTAGCCGGCGTTGCCCCACTGTCCGTGGTTCTGCTGGGGCACGGGGGCCGGCGGCTGGTCGGGCTGCGGGGGCGGGAACTCCCCGGGCTGTGCCGCCCCTTCGGCCTCTGCTTCCGCCTGGGCGCGCAGGCGGCGGGCCCGGCGGCCCTCGCCCGCGACCGGCTGGGCCGGGACGGCCGGCTCCTCGGGCAGGTCGTCGTCGACGTCGCGGCGCCGGCCGGGCAGGGCGAGCACGACGAGTACGACGGCGAGCAGGCCCTGCGCCCACAGCCACGCGGTGTGGCCGACCGGGTCGTCGTAGGTGACGTCCAGCCTGCCGCCGGTGGCGGGGAGTTCGAAGCCCTGGGCCCAGCCGTCGACCGTGGTGCGGGTGAGCGGCTCGCCGTCGAGCGTGGCGGTCCAGCCGTCGGAGGCGGTGTCGGCCAGGCGCAGCACGCGCCCGTCGGGGCCGGCCGGGATCGTGGTGTGGATGTCGACGGGCCCGGCGGGGACGGGCTGGGGGGTGCCGGAGCCGGAGGCGGGGACAATGGTGGCGCGCGCGACCTCCTGGTCGATCTGCCACAGCGCGCCGCCGTTCTGCTGGCTGAGCCGGGTCAGGCCGGGCGTGGCGTCCAGGACGCGGGTGACATCGCGGGGAGCGCCCTGGTGGACGAGGACGTAGCGCACGGCGAAGCCGCCGAGCTGGTCGGCCTGGTCGGCGCCGGAGCCGGCGACGAGATTGGCGACGACCTTGTCGAGCCTGCTGTTCTCGCCGTCGGCCGCGGCGATCTCGCCGTCGCCGAGACGGGCGCCGGAGCCGCGGACCAGCATGTAGCCGACGTGGGAGGCGGAGTCGCTGTCGAGGACGAGGGTGCGGGCCTGGTCGCTGCTGCCGCTCTCCTCGGCGACGAACGCGGGGACCTGGGTCGGGTCGCGCCGCTCCAGGGGACCGTCGGCGCCGCGGATCATCCAGCCCGCGGCGACGAGCAGCGGGCCCGCGGCCGAGGCGAAGGCGATCAGCACGGCGACCGGCTGGCGCCAGCCGAAGCTCTGCTCGGCCACGCGCGCGCGTGCCCCGTCGGCGCCGAGCGCGGCGGCCGCCAGGAGGGCGATGCCGTAGACGAGGGTCGCGGGGCCGGACCAGGTGGAGCTGTTGGACAGGACCGCGAAGACCAAGCCGGCCAGGGCGGCCGTCCAGGCCGTCCAGATGCCCAGCCGGCGTTCCGAGCGGAGCAGGGCGGCGAGCGCGGCCAGCACGATGCCGATCAGCATGAGGCCGCTGACGGTGCCGGGGCCGCCGGGGCTGACGCCGAGCAGGTCGAGGGGGGAGGCGGCCGAGGAGCCGTACTCCAGACCGGCTTCCCGGAAGAAGCCGAACGGGAGCAGGGACAGCGACCAGGGCGCGAGGACCAGCAGCGGCGTGCCGAGCTGGGCGAGGAACCTCAGCCCGTACGCCGTGATGTCGGCCCGCCGCAGGACCAGCAGTCCGGCGCCGAGGAGCAGCGCGATGGGCCACACGATGGGGGTGAACGCGGTGGTGATGGTCAACAGCAGCGCGTACGCCCAGGTGGCGCGCCAGCTGCCGCGCGCGCCCGAGGGGTTGGCCAGGCCGCTGGCGGCGAGGCCCGCGCGGGCGATGAGCGGCAGCAGCACGGCCAGGACGGCGGTGCCGATCCGGCCGCCGGCGAGGGCGCCGGTGGCGGCGGGCAGGAAGGCGTAGACGACGGCCGCCCACGCGCGCAGCAGCCGGGACTCGACCAGCGGGCGGGAGGCGAAGTAGGCGGTGACACCGGCCAGCGGCACCGAGCAGACGAGCAGCAGCGTGACGGCGAGGCCGGTCGAGCCGAACAGCAGGGACGCCAGCATCGCCACGAGCGCGAGGTACGGCGGCGCGGAGGAGGCGCCGCCGGCGGCGACCGGGTGCCAGGCGTCCAGGTAGCGCGCCCACAGTTCGGAGGAGTCGGCCGGGGCGGGCAGCAGGGCGCCGCCCGAGAGCGCGCCGCCGCCGAGGAGTTCACGGCAGGCGGCCAGGGAGACGAGCAGCAGCACCAGGAAGAGCACCGGGCCGGGCTTGCGCGCGATGCGCTTGAGCCGGGCGAACTGTTCGATCTCCAGGAAGTCGGCGTCGTCGCCGCCGGGGCCCGACTCGACGGCACCGCCGTGCCGTCCGGCGCCGGAGGCGACCTCGGAGTCGGCGCGGCCGACGAGGTTGCCCGCGACCTGTTCGACGGTCATGCGGACGGTCGCGCCGGGCGGCGGGAACAGCGCCCGCAGCTCGTCCTTGTCGATTCGGGAGGCGCCTCTGCCACGCCGCCCGGCGAGGATCCGCTCGGGCCTGAGCAGCGTGCCCATGAGGCCGCGGATCTCGTCGACGGCCTGTCCGGGGACCTTGCCGACGAGGTAGGCGACGGTCCGCAGCAGTGTGCCGAGCACGACGCGCAGCAGCACCCAGGGGAGCACCGCCGTACGGGAGTTGACGAGCAGGCTGTAGACGGCGCCGGCCTTGTCGACCTTGTGCGGGGAGGCGGCCGTGCGGCCCACGCAGTCGACCGCGCGGCGCTCGCGGGAGGCCGCCTCGGCGTGCCGGACGACCGCCTCGGGGGCGACCAGGACGCGGTAACCCGCCGCGTGCGCGCGCCAGCACAGGTCGACGTCGTCGCGCATGAGGGGCAGGTGGCGGTCGAAGCCGCCGAGCTGTTCGAAGACGTCGCGGCGGATCAGCATGCCGGCGGTGGACACCGACAGCACGGGCCGGACGTGGTCGTGCTGGCCCTGGTCCTGCTCACGGCGGTCCAGGCCGGTCCAGCGGCGGCCGGAGTTGGCGATGCTGACGCCGACCTCCAGCAGCTGCCGCCGGTCGTACCAGCCGCGGAGCTTGGGGCCCACGACGGCGACGTCCTCGCGGCCCAGCTCGTACTCGTTGTCCACGACGCGCAGCAGCTGGGCCAGGGCGTCGGGCTCCGGGGCGCAGTCGTCGTGCAGCAGCCACAGCCACTGGACCGGCTCGCCGTGCGGGAGCTCGGGCAGGTCGTAGGCGTCGTCGCGCCACGTGCGCGTGACCGGGTCCCAGCCGCTGGGCCGCTTCAGGTACGGGAGCTGCTCCGGGGTGAGGACCGGGGCGGCGAGGCCGCACTCCTCGACGGCCTGGCCGAAGCCTGTGCGGCGGGCGAGGTGCAGCACGCGGTCGGCGCCGAGGGCCTCGGTGACCAGCTGGGCGGAGTCGTCCGCGCTGCCGGTGTCGGCGCCCATCGCGTACTGGACGGGGCGCTCCTGGCCGAGCAGCCCGGCGAGCGCGTCGGGCAGCCAGCGGGCGCCGTCGTGGGAGACGAGGACCGCGGTCACCACATGACGCGGGAACTCAGGTGTGGCAGCGCTGTCGTGATGAGCTGCCGTGTGGCTGTGCACGGACATCGAGGTACGGGCCCCGGTTCGGTGGACTGCGGTGGACGCCTGCGACCGGTGGGGCAGCGGGGCGTCTCGGACGAGCGACCACACTATCGGCTGCGCAACAAGGGGGCCCGCCGCCTGTGGACAACCCACCTGCGACGGGCCCTTCGAGCCGTGCGTGCGTACGTATGTGCGCTGTCCGCCGGATGCGCGCTTTCCGTCGTATGCGCTGCTGTCCGGGTATCGCGCCGTCCAGGATCAGACCGCCGCCTTCTTCAGCCGGCGGCGCTCCCGCTCGGACAGGCCGCCCCAGATGCCGAATCGCTCGTCGTTGGCGAGGGCGTACTCGAGGCACTCGGAGCGGACCTCACAGGCGAGGCAGACCTTCTTGGCCTCCCGGGTCGAGCCGCCCTTCTCGGGGAAGAAGGACTCGGGGTCGGTCTGGGCGCACAGTGCGCGCTCCTGCCAGCCGAGTTCCTCGTCCGCGTCGTCGACCAGCAGTTGCTGCACCGTCTCGGTCATGTGCGCCCCTCGTCTGTCTTTCGCGTCCCCGTGATCTAGCCGTTACCGATTCCGGCTGAACGACACGAGTGAAATTACAAGTGTGCGGCTCCGGGCGAGTCAAGCCGAGATCTGCTATTGAGCCCCTTATTCACTCTGCGGAACCAAGCCCATGCGGAAAGTGTTCAAATCACCATAAAACCTGACACCCCGATAGAGCCCGTGAGGGCTCACACCGTCCGCCGGACCCCTTGCGGCCCCGTACGGAGAAGGACGCCCAGAGGTTCGAACTCGTTCCGACACGCACCTCGAAGCGAACCGGATCACATTCGGATCACGACTCCGCAACGGGGTTTGCGCGCCCGGATGGACGCCATGTGTCCCGGGTGGGCCATGAACAAACCTTTCATCTGAGTGAACGACCGGATGAGGTGAACCACATCCCACATACCGGGTGCCGAGTTGACAGTGCGGGTGTGAACCGGTGTCCTAGTGGGCATGCTCGCGAACTTGGCACTCACCTCGACCCGCTCCGCCGGGTCCCTCGGTGCTGCCCACGCTCGCTGTCGCTGTTGCTGTTCCAGCTGTTGAGCCCAACGCGCTCCGGCTGCCGCTGAGTCACCCACGACTCGGCGCTGTTGTCCCCGCTCCACCAGGGCACTCCTCGTGGCCGCCCGCGACCCGGGCACGCACGACGCGACACCCCCCACCGACTTTCCGCTCCTTTCCGAGGAACCACCGCACCCCATGAACAGCGACAGCGACCTCCAGATCGCCGGCGACATCCTCGAAGTCCCGCATCTGCTCCGGACCCCGCGCGAGCACCCGGCCACCGTCGCCGAGTTCGCCGGACTCGCCCGCACCATCGCCGCCGACCGCTCCCAGTGGGAGCACCTCGTCCGGTACGACGCGACCAGCCGCTGGTACCACCGGCTGCGCACCGGCCCGGGCTACGAGGTGTGGCTGCTGTCCTGGGTGCCCGGGCAGGGCAGCGGGCTGCACGACCACGGCCGCTCCTCCGGTGTGCTGACCGTGCTGGACGGCACGCTGACCGAGCGCACGGAGCGGGGCACACGCGCCTTGCGGGCGGGCGCGCAGCGCGTTTTCGCGCCGGGGTACGTGCACGAAGTCGTGAATGACGCACTGCGGCCGGCGGTCAGCCTGCACGTCTACTACCCGGGCCTGACGGAGATGCCGATGCACACGGCCCAGCACTGCGAGGCCCGGGGCGTATCGGGTGCCGCGAGCATCTGACCGGTCGGCGTGACCGCCTGACCGGTCGCTGTAGGCGTCTGACCGGTTGCCGTGGCCGCTGACCGGTTGTCGTAGGCGCCTGCAACACTGGCTTCCATGCGCATTGTGGTTCTGGCAGGCGGCATCGGTGGTGCCCGGTTCCTGCGTGGTCTGAAGCGGGCCGTGCCGGACGCGGACATCACGGTCATCGGCAACACCGGGGACGACATCCACCTCTTCGGGCTGAAGGTCTGCCCGGACCTCGACACGGTGATGTACACGCTCGGCGACGGCATCAACGAGGAGCAGGGCTGGGGGCGTGCCGACGAGACCTTCCACCTCAAGGAGGAGCTCGCGGCGTACGGCGTCGGGCCCGAGTGGTTCGGCCTCGGCGACCGGGACTTCGCCACGCACATCGTGCGGACACAGATGCTCGGCGCCGGGTACCCGCTGAGCGCGGTGACCCAGGCGCTGTGCGACCGCTGGCAGCCGGGCGTGCGACTGATCCCGATGTCCGACGACCGCGTCGAGACCCATGTGGCCGTCGAGATCGACGGCGAGCGCAAGGCGATCCACTTCCAGGAGTACTGGGTGCGGCTGCGCGCCTCGGTGCCCGCGGAGGCGATCGTGCCGGTGGGTGCCGACCAGGCGAAGCCCGCGCCGGGTGTGCTGGAGGCGATCGCCGAGGCGGATGTGATCCTCTTCCCGCCGTCCAACCCGGTCGTGTCGATCGGCACGATCCTCGCCGTGCCCGGCATCCGGGAGGCCATCGCCGAGGCCGGGGTGCCGGTGGTCGGGCTGTCCCCCATCGTCGGTGACGCGCCCGTGCGGGGCATGGCCGACAAGGTGCTCGCCGCCGTGGGCGTCGAGTCGACCGCGCAGGCGGTGGCCGAGCACTACGGCTCGGGCCTGCTGGACGGCTGGCTCGTCGACACGGTGGACGCCGGCGCGGTGGAGCAGGTCGAGGCGGCCGGGATCCGCTGCCGGGCCGTGCCGCTGATGATGACCGACGCGGACGCGACCGCGCGGATGGCGCGGGAGGCCCTGGCGTTGGCGGAGGAGGTGCGGGGAGCTTGAGCGGCGAGGTCCCGGAGAACCGGCAGAGTGCCGGCGGGTACCGGGTGTGGGCCGTGGGCGGGATGCCCGAGGTCGCGGCCGGGGACGATCTGGCCAAGCTGATCGCGGCCGCCGAGCCCGGTCTGGCCGACGGGGACGTCCTGCTCGTCACGTCGAAGATCGTGTCCAAGGCGGAGGGCCGGGCGGTCCGGGCGGCCGACCGGGAGGCGGCCATCGACGCCGAGACGGTACGGGTGGTCGCCCGGCGCGGCAGTCTCCGGATCGTCGAGAACCGGCAGGGCCTCGTCATGGCCGCCGCCGGGGTGGACGCGTCCAACACCCCGTCCGGGACGGTGCTGTTGCTGCCCGAGGACCCGGACACCTCCGCCCGCGCGATTCGCGACGGACTGCGGGACATTCTCGGCGTCGACGTCGGTGTCGTCGTCACCGACACGTTCGGGCGGCCCTGGCGCGCGGGGCTCACGGACGTCGCCATCGGCGCCGCCGGAGTACGCGTACTGGACGACCTGCGCGGCGGCACGGACGCGCACGGCAACCCGCTCAGCGCCACCGTCGTCGCCACGGCCGACGAACTCGCCGCGGCCGGCGACCTCGTCAAGGGCAAGGCGGCCGGGCTCCCCGTCGCCGTGGCGCGCGGTCTGCCGCACGTGCTGGCACAGGACGACGGAGAGGGCGCGCGGGCCATGGTGCGCGGCGCGCGCGACGACATGTTCCGGCTCGGTACGTCGGAGGCGGTACGGCTGGCGGTGACCCAGCGACGTACGGTCCGGGCCTTCACGGACGAGCCTGTCGACCCCGGAGCGGTACGGCGGGCGGTGGCCGCGGCGGTGACCGCGCCGGCGCCACACCACACCACCCCCTGGCGCTTCGTGCTGCTGGAGTCCGAGGAGTCGCGGACGCGGCTGCTCGACGCCATGCGCGATGCCTGGGTCGCCGATCTGCGGCGGGACGGCAAGTCGGAGGAGTCCATCGCCAAGCGGATACGGCGAGGGGACGTCCTGCGGAACGCGCCGTACCTCGCCGTCCCCTGTCTGGTCATGGACGGCTCGCACACCTACGGCGACGCGCGGCGCGACGGGGCCGAGCGGGAGATGTTCGTGGTCGCCGCTGGCGCGGGCGTGCAGAACTTCCTGGTCGCACTGGCCGGGGAGCGGCTGGGGTCGGCGTGGGTGTCCTCGACGATGTTCTGCCGGGACGTGGTGCGCGAGGCGCTCGGGCTGCCGGCGGACTGGGATCCGATGGGCGCGGTGGCGGTCGGGCATCCGGCGGAGGAACCGCGGGCGCGGCCGGAGCGGGACGCGGGGGCTTTCATCGAGGTGCGGTGACCGGCGCCGGGCGGCGCCTACGCTCTTAGCGCTGCTGCTCTCGCAGCCCCCTCTCCTATCCCAGGGACTTCACTCATGGCAGGACGGTTCGCTCCCCGGCCCACGCGCACGACCGTGCGCGGCGGGCATGTCGGCGTCGCCGGGGGCGTGCCGCGGCAGGCGGCGGGGCTGGACCGGGTGCGCGACTGGGTGCCGGACGGGCCGCTGGATCTCGGTCTGGTCCTTGGGCCGCTGCGGCGCGGGCCGGGTGATCCGACGTTCCGGGCCATGCCGGACGGGTCCGTGTGGCGGGCCTGTCGTACGCCCGCCGGGCCCGGGACGGTACGGGTCTGCGCGTACGGCGGTGGGGTGCGCGGCCAGGCCTGGGGGCCCGGGGCGGAGTGGCTGCTGGACCGGTTGCCGGAGCTGCTCGGGGGTGCTGATGATCCGTCCGTGTTCGTGCCCCGGCACCGGCTGGTGGCGCTGGCCCGGCATCGGCGGCCGGGGCTCAGGCTGACGCGGACCGGGCTGGTGCTGGAGTCGCTGATCCCGTCGATTCTGGAGCAGAAGGTCACGACCGATGAGGCGTATCGGGCGTGGCGGTTGCTCGTGCGGAAGTTCGGGGAGCCGGCGCCGGGGCCCGCGCCCGGGCGGATGTGTGTGATGCCGGAGCCTCGGGCGTGGGCGTTGATCCCGTCGTGGGAGTGGCATCGGGCCGGGGTCGACAACAAGCGGGCGTCGACGATTCTGCGTGCGGTGCGGGTGGCCGGGCGGTTGGAGGAGGCGGCCGGGATGGAGCCGGGGGCGGCTCGGGCGCGGCTGGAGGTGGTGCCGGGGGTGGGGCCGTGGACGTCGGCGGAGACGGTGCAGCGGAGTCATGGGGCGCCGGACGAGGTGACCGTGGGGGATCTGCATCTGCCCGGGATCGTGGGGTGGGCGTTGGCCGGTGATCGGGATGCGGATGACTCCGTGATGCTGGAGTTGTTGGAGCCGTATGCGGGGCAGCGGCATCGGGCGGCTCGGTTGATTCTGCTGAGTGGGAGGGTGCCGGGGCGGAGGGCGCCGAAGATGCCGCGGTGGGATATCGGGGGGTTGTGATTGCTGCCCGGTTTCTGGTGCCGCGGTGGCGGTGCTGGGCGGGGGGATGCGCCACTCGGCGTTGCAGGGTGCTCGGCGTTGTTGCTGAGGCCGGGTGGGTCCGCAGCCCGGCGGAGCGGGGTGCCTCCCCCAAGCTCTCGGCTTCGCTCGAGCAGGGGGTACCCCCATCGCCCACCCGTGCCGCCCCAGCGGCACGACTGCCCGCAGGCGGCCGGCGGCAGCTCAGCCGAGACAGTCGCTCAATGCGGCGAAGCGGATGCCGCTGCGCCACCCTCACCCCAGCGGCACGACTGCCCGCAGGCCGCGGCCGGCGGTAGCCGTGCCTGGTCGCTACTGGTCCGAAGAGAAGCGGACTGCTCCTGCTGGGATGTGGGCGTCGCACCAGACGCGGGCGCCGTCGCGGAGTTCGTTGTCGGGGCCGATGACCGCGCCGTCGCCGATGACCGTGCCGGTGAGGACGGAGCGTTCGCCGACGCGGGCCCGGATGCCTATGAGGGAGTCGGTGATGACCGCGCCGGGTTCGATCACGGCGCCGGGGAGGATCGTGCTGCCGAAGATGCGGGCGCCCTCCGCGACGAAGGCGCCCTCGCCGACCACCGTGCCGCCGGACAGCTTCGCGTCGGCCGCGACCGTCGCCGTGGGCAGGACCAGGCGGTCGCCACAGCGGCCGGGGACCGCCGGGGACGGGGCCCGGCCCAGGACCAGGTCTGCCGAGCCCCGGACGAACGCCGCCGGTGTGCCCAGGTCCAGCCAGTACGTCGAGTCGACCATGCCCTGCAGGTGCGCCCCGGCGGACAGCAGGTCCGGAAAGGTCTCCCGCTCCACCGACACCGGCCGGCCCAGCGGGATCGTGTCGATGACCGAGCGGCGGAAGACGTACGCTCCCGCGTTGATCTGGTCGGTGACGATCTCCTCGGGCGTCTGCGGTTTCTCCAGGAACGCCAGGACCCTGCCCGTGTCGTCCGTGGGGACCAGGCCGTAGGCGCGCGGGTCCGTGACCTTGGTGAGGTGCAGGGAGACGTCCGCGCCCGTGCTCTCGTGGGTGTCGACCAGGGCCCGGATGTCGAGGCCCGTCAGGATGTCGCCGTTGAAGATCAGGACCGGGTCGTCGGGGCCCGAGTGCAGCCGTGACGCCACGTTGCGGATGGCGCCGCCCGTGCCCAGGGGCTCCTCCTCCGTCACGTACTCCAGGTGCAGCCCCAGCGCGGCACCGTCACCGAAGTACGGCTCGAAGACCTCGGCCAGATAGGACGTGGCCAGGACGATGTGCTCGACACCCGCCGCTCTCGCTCTCGCCAGCTGGTGCGTGAGGAAGGGCACCCCGGCCGCCGGCACCATCGGCTTGGGCGTGTGCACCGTGAGCGGGCGCAACCGGGTGCCCTTGCCGCCGACCAGGAGGATCGCTTCTGTCACGTGTCGTCTCTGCTTCCTGCCGGGACCGGCCGAACTGTCTTTCGGCCGGTCAGTGTATGCAGACCGTTCCGTGGCGCCTTCGCTGGCCGTGCGGCATTCCGCCCCGCTGCCCCCCGACGGCGGTGAACGTGTGTGTCAGCGGCCCTGGTACCGGGCCGCCTTGGAGCGGGCCGAGCCGAGCTTGCTGTAGAGCTTCCACCCCGGGCACTCCGTCTTGAAGCCGTCGCGGTGACCGGAGATCACGTTCAGTCGTACCTTCTTACCTTTTCGGTGGAGGTTGCTACCCCCCGACTTCAGGTATGTCTTGCCCCGCGGGTTCACCCCGTACAGGCCCAGCTTCCACGCGGTGAGCCGGGCGACGGCCCGGACGGCGGCGGCCGACGGCTTCTTGGCGCCGTACGACCCGAGGACGGCGATCCCCATACTGTTGTTGTTGAAACCAAGGGTGTGGGCGCCCAGGACCGGCCTGGCCACGCCCCCGGCGCGGCCCTCGTAGATCTTTCCGCACTTGTCGATGACGAAGTTGTAGCCGATGTCCCGCCAGCCCATGCTCCTGACGTGGTAGCGGTAGATACTGCGGATGAGTGACGGGACCTGCGAGCAGCGGTAGTTGTTGCCGGAGGCCGTGTGGTGCACGAAGGCCGCCTTGACCTTCTTCGTGTACCGGAAGCCCCGCTCCCGCAGCCCCTCGGCCGCGCCCCAGCCGCGGCGCGTGACGATGCGCGGGCGCGGGCCGATGTAGGGCCTTGCCCGCTGCTGCTCCGTCAGCTCGCCGGCGTTGAGGGCGAGGAACTCCTGCTCGGTCCCCGCGCGGTTCAGTGCCGGGATCTCGACGGCGCCGAGCGGGGCCAGGTCGGCGTTGACGGCGGAGGTTTCGGTGGCGGCGGAGGTCTCGGCGTTCAGGCCGCCGGTGCGGGGACTGTCCGCGGGGGCGCCGGGGGATGACGCGCCCTCGCCGGGGTCGACGAGTTCGAGGCGAAGGCCGGAGGGGAGCGGGGGCGCGGCGGGCAGGGTGCGGGTGCCCGTGCCGTGGTGCGCGGAGTCGGCTTCCGCGCTCTCGGGTTCGGAGCGGACCCGGAGTTCCACGCCGTCGGAGTCGCCGACCCACAGGGGTGCCGTGGCGCCCCGGACGCGGCCCGCGGTGCTCTCGGGGGTGTACGGGTCGGCCGCGTGGTCGCTGTTGTGCGTCTCGACGTCCTGCCAGCCCGACCAGGTGCCGGTGCCGGCGGCTCGGGTGCGGACCTGGACACGGCCGTGCAGTTCGGCTGCGGGGTCGTCCCAGACGATGCCGACGAGGGAGAAGTGGCGTACGGCACGGCGGGTCAGGCCCTGTTCCGGGGCGCCGGGGCCGGTGGGGGTGGCGCGGTTGCGGGTGAGGGGTTCGAGGGGAAGGGACTGGGTGCTGCCGGGGGCGTACGGTTCGGCCGCGCGCCGGTTGGTCATGGTCGTGTCCGGGATCCCCGCGTGGGGCGCGGGTCTCGCGGTCGTGGTCGGTACCGGTCTCGCCGTCGCCGCGACGGCGGGCGGTGTGAGGGGGAGGGCCAGAGCGGCCGCACAGGTGACACCTATCGAAGAGGCAAGAAATCCATGCATGCCACTGATCTTGGACATAGCCCTATAAGTCTGTCCATTTGAGAGTTGACGGACCGTCGGCCAGGGTTCGGCCGAACCGGTGGCGGATGCACGGCCGGGCGGTGGCCCGGCCGTTGGGTGAAGGCGTGGGTGCCGCGTACGCTTGCGCGGGTGAACGCCACCGATCGCACCCCTGCCGACCTGCTGAGTTCCGCGCTCGCCGCGGACCCGGGACGTCCCCTGGTGACCTTCTACGACGACGCCACGGGCGAACGTGTCGAACTGTCCGTGGCCACCTTCGCCAATTGGGTGGCCAAGACCGCCAACCTCCTCCAGGACGAGCTGTCCGCCGAGCCCGGGGACCGGGTGGCGCTGCTGCTGCCCGCGCACTGGCAGACGGCGGTGTGGCTGCTGGCGTGTTCGTCGGTGGGAGTCGTCGCGGACATGGCAGGGGATGCGCGAGCGGCCGATGTCGTGGTGAGCGGGCCGGACGAACTGGAGACGGCTCGGGCGTGTTCCGGGGCGCGGATCGCGATGGCGCTGCGGCCGCTCGGGGGGCGGTTCCCTCAGGTGCCCGAGGGGTTTGTCGACTACGCGGTGGAGGTGCCGGGGCAGGGCGACCGGTTCGTGCCGTATGCACCGGTGGATCCGGAGGGGCCCGCGCTGATCGTGGCGGGGCGGGAGTTCAGCGGGGCGGAGGTCGTCGAGCGGGCTCGGGCGGAGGCGACGGGGCTGGGGTTGACCGGGCCCGGGTCGCGGATCCTGTCGGGGCTGCCGTACGACACGTGGGAGGGTTTGAACGCGGGGTTGTACGGGCCGCTGGCCACGGGGGGTTCCGTGGTGTTGTGCCGGCATCTGGAGCGGGCGGGGGACGGGATGCTGGACAAGCGGGTGGAGAGTGAGCGGGTCACGGCCATCGCCCGGTAGGGCGTGTACGAGCCCATCCCCCGTACAGCCCATCCCCACCCCACCCCCACCCCCCATCCACGCCACAGTCGTAGGAGCAGTGCGCGCGCACGTTCGTACGTCGTGAGGGGTGGTCTCTGTCGTGGGCGACACCGGGAGGCTTGGGCCGGGGGCGGGGGCCTCCGCCAGCGGGCCGGGGCTGGTGCGGCGGCGTCGGCGGCGGTGGGTGCGGATCGGGGCGTTCGGGGTCGCCGGTGTCGTCGTCGCGGCCGGCGGGGCCGGATGGGCCGTGTACGCGAAGCTCAGCGGCAACATCACGCCCGACGAGGCCGCCGCCGCCGAGCTCGCGCGGTACGAGAAGGAACGACCGACCTCGCTGGTCAAGGGCGCGCGGAACATCCTGCTGATCGGGTCGGACTCGCGCGAGGGTGACGACAACGCGCGCTACGGGCGTGACTCCGGGACCGAGCGGTCGGACACCACCATCCTGCTGCACCTGTCCGCGGGCCGGACCAGCGCCACCGCCGTCTCCCTGCCCCGGGACCTGATGGTGGACCTGCCGGGCTGCCGGCGCCAGGACGGGTCGCGCAGCGCGCCGCGGTTCACCATGTTCAACCGGGCCTTCCAGGTGGGCGGCTCGGCCTGCACCATCCGGACCGTCGAGAAGCTCACCGACATCCGCGTCGATCACCACGTCGTCGTCGACTTCCACGGCTTCAAGAAGATGGTCGACGCGGTCGACGGCGTGGAGGTGTGCCTGCGCCACCCGATCGACGACCGGGCCGCCAAGCTGCGGCTCCCCGCCGGACGCGTGACCCTCGACGGCGAGCAGGCGCTCGGCTACGTCCGCGCCCGCAAGACGCTCGGCGACGGCAGTGACACGGAACGTATGGAGCGGCAGCAACGGTTCCTCGGGGCACTCGTCAACAAAGTGCGCAGCAATGACGTCCTGCTGAATCCGGCGAAGCTGTATCCCGTGCTGGACGCCGCCACGTCATCTCTCACAACGGACCCGGATCTGGCCAGCCTTCGCGGTTTGTACGAACTCGTGCGCGGGCTGCGCGACATCCCCATGGAACGTGTGCAGTTCCTGACCGTTCCACGGGAGTCGTACGCGTACGACGCCAATCGCGACCAACTCGTGGAGCCCGAGGCGGAGAGGCTGTTCGAGCGGTTGCGTACGGACACACCCGTGGTGGTGGCCGGGCACGTTCCGCGCGGTTCCGCCCCGCTGAGGCCTACCGATTCGTATGACGGGTCGTACGGGGATTCGTATCCGGGGCCGTTTACGAAGCCCGCCGTCACCGTTTCTCCTCCACCGACGTTCCGGGGGAACACGGCAGCCGAGGACACCTGTGAGTAAAGCGGGCACCAACGTAACTCCAAGGCAATGAACTCTTCACCCGAGAAATGGGCGAATTGCCCAGGTGTAGGGACGTGGAATGTGTCACCGTCGTCGCTCGGCACTGAACTGGGCGGTTAGTGTGAGCGATCCGGTGCGCCCGGTCCTGAGGACGGTCCTGAGGTCGCGCACTGTGTGACCGAGACCGAGCGCCTTGGAGGGGAAGGCGCCGCGTGCCCCGACGGAGGAAACAGGCAACCGTGGACGCGCAAGGCCGTGGGCGGGCGGACGATGTCGATCCCGCAGACCAGTGGGTGCTCAATCCGGACACCGGCGAATACGAACTGCGACTGCCCCCTTCCTCACCGCAGTCGGGCGTCCCCAGCCCCCGCAGGCCACCGGCCCCCGACGCGGACCGGCCGGCGCGCGGCCGTTCGGAGGCGCCCGGCAGGCGGCGCCCCGCGGCGCCCGGCCGTGCGGTGCCGCCGCCGCGCAGGCGCCGCGGGGCTCCGGAGGAGCCGCTGCCGGGGCGGCGCGGGCGGCGGCCGGCCAAGAAGGCCGCGAAGGGGAAGAAGGTCCTGCTGTGGACTGGCGGCGCGATGGCGTTCGTGCTGGTCGCCGGGGCGGGCGCCGCGTACTTCTACATCGAGCACCTGAACGGCAACATCGCGTCCGTCTCCGACGACGGCGCGAGCACCGGTGGCTTCCAGAAGGACAAGGCGATCAACATCCTGCTGATCGGCACCGACAAGCGCACCGGCAAGGGCAACGAGAGCTACGGCGACTCGGGAAGCGTCGGGCACGCCGACACCACGATCCTGCTGCACGTCTCCAAGGACCGCTCGAACGCGACCGCGCTGAGCATCCCGCGTGACCTCATCGTCGACGTGCCGGACTGCCCGACCACGCAGGAGGACGGCTCGCAGAAGATCATCCCGAGCACGCGGCAGGTCCGTTTCAACACCAGCCTCGGCCAGGACGGCCGTACCCCCAGCTGCACCATGCGGACCGTGACCGAGCTGACCGGGGTCAAGCCGGACAACTTCATGGTCGCCGACTTCAACGCCGTCAAGACGCTGACCAGCGCGGTCGGCGGGGTCGAGGTCTGTCTGGGCAAGGACATCGACGACCCGGACTCGCATCTGAAGCTGTCGAAGGGCACGCACACGATCGAGGGCGAGCAGGCGCTGGCGTTCGTGCGCACCCGGCACGCCGTGGGCTTCGGCGGCGACCTGAGCCGCATCGGGCTGCAGCAGCAGTTCCTGAGCGCACTGATGCGCAAGCTGAAGTCCAACGACACGCTCACCAGCCCCTCCAAGATGCTCGATCTGGCCGAGGCGGGCACCAAGGCGCTGACCGTCGACTCGCAGCTGGACAGCATCGGCAAGCTGAAGGACCTCGGTCTGGAGCTGGGCAAGCTCAACACCAAGAACCTGACCTTCACCACCGTGCCGGTGATCGACAACCCGGCGGAGAAGGTGAAGGCCACGGTCGTCCTCAACGAGTCGACGGCCCCGCAGGTCTTCGAGATGATCCAGAACGACGTCTCGTTCACCGCGGTCAAGGAGCAGAAGAAGAAGGAGGCCGCCGCGGTGTCCGCCCGGCTGAAGGGGAGCAAGGCCCCGGCCTCCGAGGTCCGGGTGCGGATCCTCAACGGCGGTGCCGTCGCCGGCAGCGCCCAGGAGACGCTCAGCTGGCTCCAGGTCGAGGAGGGCGTGACCAAGTCGGAGAACGCCGGCAACGCGCCCGCCGCCCTGGCGAAGACCACCCTCGAGTACGCCCCCGACCAGGCCGACCAGGCCCGCCGCCTCGCCGACATCATGGGCCTGCCCGGGTCGGCGATGAAGCCGGGCGAGAGCGTGGACAACGCCCAGGGACTGCCCGCGATGACCCTGACCCTCGGCAAGGACTTCAAGGGCGCGGGCACCTCCCTCACCGCTCCGTCGAAGGCGCCGGAGGGTGTCCAGAAGTCCACGGCGGACAAGGTCGAGTGCGCCCAGTGACCTGACGGGCCTGCCGTACGTCTCACAGGGCGTACGGCAGGCCTCGTATGAGAGTGGGTGAGTGCCGGTGGTGGCGACGAGGCGCGCTGACGGGTTTTCGGAGTTCGCTGAACGGGGGTTCGCATGTCGAACGCGCGACCTTTGCGAGTCGGGCTCGTTGTGCGCGGTGGCAGCATTTCCGATGCCGGGCGGGGCTAGGGGTAGGCGGGCCGCGGGAGGTGGCGGCGCCGTTGGTGGTCTCCGGCCCCTCGGGGGTGGCGATCCCATCACGAATCGTGCTGCCCGGACGCGGGGCGGTGGCGGCGCCTCCCTGTTCGAGCGAAGCCGAGAGCTTGGGAAAGGGCGGCCAGCGTGCCCACACCGTTCGGAGCACGCGGCTGAGCAGCGGTCCTGGCGACAGGACGCACTCCCGCTCAGTCTTTAGGAACGGTGGGGAAGAGCAGATGGCACAGAGCAGCAGTGTGTACGGGGACGGGACGAAGCCGGGTGCCGTCCCGGGCGGGCCGGGCGCGGGCAGAGCCGTCGGGCCGGGCGGCGGGGACGGCCGGGGAGGCCGCCGGCCCGGCCGGGGCCACCGCGTGCTGCGCTGGTCGGCGACGTCCCTCTCCGCGCTGATCCTGGCGACCGCGGGCGCCGGCTACCTCTACTACGCGCACCTGAACGGCAACATCGAGAAGGGCCGGCGCAGCAGCGGCGACTCCAAGGCGCGCAAGTCCGCTCCGAACGCGGCCGGGCAGACGCCCCTGAACATCCTGCTGGTCGGCTCCGACAGCCGTAACTCCGACGAGAACGTGAAACTGGGCGGCGCCCGGAAGGACCGCGGCAATCCGCCGCTGGGCGACGTGCAGATGCTCATCCACCTGGCCGCGGACCGCAGGAGTGCCGCCGTGGTGAGCATCCCGCGCGACACCCGGGTCGACATACCGAAGTGCACCGACCCGAAGACCGGGCGGACGTACCCGCCGGTCAACACGATCATCAACGCCTCGCTGGCCCGTGGCGGAGCGGGCTGCACGCTGGCGACCTGGGAGAACCTCACCGGGGTCTACATCGACCACTGGATGACGATCGACTTCGCGGGCGTGGTGAAGATGGCGGACGCCATCGGCGGGGTCGAGGTGTGCGTGCGGCAGAACGTGTGGGACCACCCGCTGCCCGGTGTGCCCGGCGGCTCCGGCCTGAAGCTGACGGCCGGGCGGAAGAAGGTCCAGGGCGAGCAGGCGCTCCAGTGGCTGCGCACCCGGCACGCCTGGGGCAGCGACCCGCTGCGGGCCCGGGCGCAGCACATGTACATGAACTCGATGATCCGCACGCTCAAGGCGCAGAACGTCTTCACCGACACCGGCCGGCTGACCGATCTGGCCGAGGCGGCGACCAGGTCGCTGCACGTGTCCGAGGAGCTCGGCACGGTGAAGAAGCTGTACGACCTGGGGACGCAGCTGAAGACGGTCCCGACGGACCGCGTCACCATGACGACGCTGCCCACGGCCGAGGACCCGCAGGACCGCAACCACCTGGTGCCGGCCGGCGCCGACGCCGACCGGGTGTGGGACATGATCCGCGACGACGTTCCCTTCGACGGCAAGGGCGGGAAGCCGGGCACGCAGAAGACGGAAACCCAGGCGCCCAAGGATCCGGCCGCGGCGGACGACGCGATCGGCGTCCTGGTGCAGAACGCCACACGTTCCACCACCCTCGGTCCGGTGAGCGGGCGCGCGGGCGCCATCGCGCGGCTGCTCGTGGGGAAGGGCTTCACGAAGGCCGCCGCGGACACCTCGGGCGCGCTGTCCGAGGAGCGGACCGTGGTGCGCTATCCGAGCGCCGAGCTGGCGGGTGACGCACAGCGTGTCGCCAAGTCGCTGGGAGTGCCCGCGAGTTCGGTGCGGCGGTCGACCGATGTCTCCGGCGTCACGGTCGTCGTGGGCGCCGACTGGCGTACGGGTACGGCCTATCCGAAGCAGCCGGCTCCGCAGGCCGGGGGCCTGCCCGGCGACGCGGACGCCCTCAACGGCTCGGACGCCGGGCAGTGCATGGACGTGTACGCGCCCTACCGCTGGTAGCGACCGAGGAGACAAGGCGCACACCGGTCGACGGCTTCTCTCCACTTCCCTCTATGGAATTGGGCGGGATTGCCCAAATGTATGGACCTCGAATTTGTCATTCAGCGCACACCGACGTTCAACTGGGCGGATAGTGTGAGCGATCCAGTGCTTCTGTGATGACAAGTACCCGTGCGCCTTCCGGGGGGAGAAGGCGCCGCGTGCCCCGACGGAGGAAACAGACAACCGTGGACGCGCAACGCCGTGGGCGGGGGGACAAGATCGACCCCGCAGACCAGTGGGTACTCAATCCGAACACCGGTGAATACGAACTGCGACTGACTCCATCCGCAGCGCAGTCGCCGGTATCCGGGGCCCGCGCATCCACTCCCCCGACGGGGGCGGGCGGCCGTACGCCGGGACCGCGTAAGACGGCTCCCCGGGACGCGACTTCCCGTCACGGGACTTCCCGTGCGGGCGCCACCCGCACCGACGTTCCGCCCCAGCGCCGGCGGCGCGGTGCGCCCGAGGAGCCGCCGCCCGGGCGGCGCGGCGGGCGCCGGCCGGTGCGACGGACGCCGAAGAAGGCCAAGAAGGCGCTGGTGTGGACCGGCGGCACGATGGCGTTCGTCCTGGTCGGGGTCGGCGCGGCCGGCTACTTCTACCTCCAGCACCTGGAGGGCAACGTCACGACGACCGACGTCGGCAGCGCGGGCGCGAGCAACTTCAGCAAGGACGAGGACTTCAGCATCCTCATCATCGGCACGGACAAACGCACCGGCGAGGGCAACGAGGGCTACGGCGACAAGGGCAGCTCCGGGCACGCCGACACCACGATCCTGCTGCACGTCGCGAAGGACCGCTCCAACGCGACCGCGCTCAGCATCCCCCGGGACCTGATCGTGAACATCCCCGACTGCCCGACGAAGCTGGAGGACGGCTCGGAGAAGATCGTCCCGGGCCTGCGGGGCGTCCGGTTCAACCGGAGCCTCGGGGAGAGCGGCCGGGACCCGGGCTGCACGATGCGCACGGTGAAGGAGAACACCGGCATCCAGGTCGACCACTTCATGATGGCCGACTTCAACGCGGTGAAGACGCTGACGACGGCGGTGGACGGGGTCGACGTCTGTGTGGAGAAGCCGGTCAACGACAAGGAGTCCAAACTCGTCCTGCCCGCGGGCGAGTCGAAGGTCGAGGGCGAGCAGGCCCTCGCGTTCGTCCGTACCCGCAAGAGCTTCGGCAACAGCGGTGACCTGGACCGGATCAAGGTGCAGCAGCAGTTCCTGGGCTCGCTCATGCGCAAGATGTCCTCCGGTGACACCCTCACCAGCCCCTCGAAGCTGCTGAAGCTGGCCGAGGCCGCCACCGAGGCGCTGACCGTGGACCAGGCCATCGGCAGCGTCGGCACGCTGAAGGACGTCGCGCTGGAGCTGAAGAAGGTGCCGACGAAGAACATCAGCTTCGCGACGGTGCCGGTGGTGGACAACCCGGCGGAGCAGGTGAAGGCGACGGTCGTCCTCGACCAGACGAAGGCTCCCCAGGTGTTCGACATGATCAAGAACGACGTCTCGTTCACCGAGGTCAAGGAGCAGAAGAAGAAGGAGAAGGACGCCCAGGCAGCGCGGCTGAAGGGCACCAAGGCACCGGCCTCCGAGGTCCGGGTCCGGGTCCTCAACGGCAGTGCCGTCTCCGGTGCCGCGCAGAAGACCCTCCAGTACCTCCAGGTCGAGGAGGGCGTGACCAAGTCCGAGAACGGCGGGAACGCGCCCGCCGAACTGGCGAGGACCACGCTGGAGTACGCCCCCGACCAGGCCGACCAGGCCCGCCGCCTCGCCGACATCATGGGCCTGCCCGGGTCGGCGCTGAAGCCGGGCGAGAGCGTGACGAACTCCCAGGGCGTGCCCGCCATGACCCTGACCCTCGGCAAGGACTTCAAGGGCGCCGGTGTGAAGATCAACGCCCCGGTCGAGGCGGCGGACGTGGAGAAGTCCACCGCCGACAAGGTGAAGTGCGCGAGTTGACCCGCTGAGGGCAACTGACAGGCCCGTCGTGCGTCTAACAGGGGGCAGGACGGGCCTGTTGCATGCGCCGGGGGCGGGAAGGACCGGGGAAGTGACGCAGAGCGGTGTGCGGGAGAACGAAACGCGGCAGGGCGTCCGCCAGGAACCGGGCCCGGGTGAGAGCAAGTCGGTGACGGGCGGTACCCCCGGCGGCGAGGGGCGGCCTCGGCATACCCGGCGGCTGCTGAGGTGGTCCGCCGCCGTGCTCGCCGTCCTCATACTCGGGACGGCCGGGGCCGGATACCTCTACTACCGGCATCTCAACGGCAACATCAAGAAGGACGCGCTGAACCTCGGCGACAGCAAGGTCGCCGCGCCGACGCCGAACGCCGCCGGGCAGACCCCGCTGAACATCCTGCTCATCGGCTCGGACGCGCGGGACAGCAAGGAGAACCAGAGGCTCGGCGGCGCCCGTGAGACGTTCGGCGCCGCGCCGCTGGCGGACGTGCAGATGCTGCTGCACCTGTCCGCCGACCGCACCAACATGTCGGTCATCAGCATGCCCCGCGACACGCTCGTGAAGATCCCGAAGTGCACCGACCCGGACGACGGGAAGGTGTACCCGGGGACCCAGGGGCGCACGATGACCAACCAGAGCCTCGGACACGGGGGCCCGGGCTGCACGGTCGCCACCTGGCAGGCGCTCACCGGCATCCACATCGACCACTTCGTCATGGTCGACTTCGCGGGCGTGGTGTCGATGGCCGACGCCGTCGGCGGTGTCCCGGTGTGCGTCGACGCCAACATCCACTCCCGCACCTCCGACGGCAAGGGCTCGGGCCTGAGACTGGAGAAGGGCACCTCGTACATCCAGGGGGAGCAGGCCCTGCAGTGGCTGCGCACCCGCTACGGCTTCGAGGACGGCAGCGACCTCGCCCGCGCCAAGGCCCAGCACATGTACATGAACGCGATGGTCCGCCAGCTCCGCGAGAACGCCACCCTGAGCAGCCCGAACAAGCTCCGCAGACTGGCCGAGGAGGCCACCCGGGCGCTGACGGTCGACCCCGGCCTCGACACCGTCAAGAAGCTCTACGACCTCAGCGACGAGCTGCGCAAGGTGAAGCCGGAGCGCATCACCATGACCACGATGCCCAACCGGTACGTGGGCGCCCGCGTGGAGCCGACCGAGGACGCCGAGCAGCTGTTCCGGCTCGTGCGGGAGGACATCGCGCTGGACGGCAAGGACAAGGACGGGAAGAAGACGGCGGAGAAGGCCTCCGCCGACCCGGCCGCGGCCGACGGCGAGATCCCCGTCCAGGTCCGCAACGGCACCCGGACCGACACCCTGGCCGCGGCACGCGGGCGCGCGAGCACGGTGACCGGACTGCTGAAGGAGCAGGGCTTCGCCCAGGCCGTCGCCGACACCAACGGCTCGTGGAGCGAGGAGCGGACCGTCGTCCGCTACCCGAGCGCGGACCTGGAGGGCGACGCCCAGCGGGTCGCCAAGGCCCTCGGGATCCCGCTGGGTTCGGTGAAGCGGTCGACCGACGTCTCCGGCGTCACGCTCGTCGTGGGCGCCGACTGGCGGGAGGGCACGGACTACAAGACGCCGAAGCGCAACGACAAGACCCCGAAGTCGGCCGAGGCGCTCAACGGCGCGGACGACAAGGCCTGTATGCACGTGAACCCGAACTTCACCTGGTGACGGAAACGGGCCCCTCCCGAGGGGGAGGGGCCCGAACGCGTGCGGTGTGGGTCAGCCGGTGGCCGCGTCCGCCCGGACCGCCGGACGCCGGCTCGCTATCACCTTGCGGGCCAGCGACCGCGGGCTGGTCAGGAAGCCCCAGCCCCACGACATGTGCATGGTGGCCAGCGCCACGGGGATCTGGAGCCGCGCCTTCAGCGGCAGCCCCTTGCCCGCCAGGACCGAGCCGAGCAGGATCGCCGCGAGATAACCGCCGGGCACCACGAAGCCCCACGGCGTCAGCAGCGCGCCCACCAGGATCCCGGCCGCGATCGCGCACACGGCGGTCGGCGGGGCGAGATAGCGCAGGTTGATGGAGCCCTCGTGGAAGCGGGCGACGACGTGCCGCCAGCGGCCGTAGTCCTTGTACTGCTTGGCGAGCGCCTTCACGCTCGGCCGCGGCCGGTACGACACCTTCAGCTCGGGCGAGAACCAGATCAGCCCGCCGGCCTCGCGGATACGGAAGTTCAGCTCCCAGTCCTGGGCGCGGATGAACTCCACGTTGTAGCCGCCCTGCTGCTCCAGCGCCTCGCGCCGGAAGACCCCGAGGTAGACGGTCTCGGCCGGGCCCGCCTGTCCCCCGGTGTGGAAGGCGGCGTTGCCGACCCCGATCTTCGAGGTCATCGCGGCGGCGACGGCACGCTCCCAGTCGTTCTCGCCCTCGGCGTGCATGATGCCGCCGACGTTCTGCGCGCCGGTCTCCTCCAGGAGCCGTACGGCGGTGGCGATGTAGTCGGGCGAGAGCATGCCGTGCCCGTCGACGCGGACGACGATCGGGTGGCGGGAGGCGTTGATCGCGGCGTTCAACGCGGCGGGGGTACGGCCGGTGGGGTTGGGGACGGTGTGCACACGCGGGTCTTCGGCCACGAGCTCGGCGGCGATCTCGTCCGTGCGGTCCGCGGACGGACCGAGGGCGATCACGACCTCCATCTCGCCGGCGTACTCCTGCGCGAGGATCGCTTGGACTGCTCCCCGCAGATGCCGTTCCTCATTGAGGACGGGCATGATCACGGAAACGGCGGGGAGCCGCACGTCGGGATTGGCGTTCATAGGGGGCTCACGTTACCGCGAACGGGGGACACCGTTGCGCGCCGCCGGGGCGCTACCGCGGGCCGCAGATCATATCGGCCTACGGTTTCACGGATCCCACGTACGGCCGTCGTCCGGAGGTGTCCCCTTGCCCACGCCGCCGCGGTCCCCTCGGTCCACCGCCGCCCCGCAGCGCCGCCCGCAGCCCGCCCCCGGGCGGGCTTCCCGCAGGCACGCGCCGCCCGTACGGCGCCGGAAGCCGCGCTGGGGCATGCGGATGGTCACCACCCTGTCCGTGGTGGTCCTCGCGTCCGCCGGTATCGGGCACGCGGTGATGACCAGCCTCGACGCGGACATCGCCCGGGTCGACCCCTTCAAGGACATGAAGAACCGGCCGCAGGCGGGCCACGGCATGAACGTGCTGCTGGTCGGCACCGACGGTCGCGAGAAGATCAGCAAGGAGGAGCGGCGGAAGTACCGGCTGGGCGGTGCGCCCTGCCGCTGCACCGACACGATCATGATCGTGCACATCTCGGGGGACCGGGAGCGGGCGAGTGTGGTGAGCCTGCCACGCGACTCGTACGCCGTGCTGCCGGCGCACGTCGACCGTACGACGGGCAAGCGGCACGGGGCGCACCCGGTCAAGCTGAACGCGGCGTACGCCGAGGGCGGGCCGCAGCTGACCGTGCGGACGGTCGAGAGCATGACGAAGGTGAAGATCGACCACTACGTGGAGGTCGACTTCACCAGCTTCATGAGGACGGTGGACGTGGTCGGGGGCGTACAGATCTGCACCGCCGACCCCCTCAAGGACAGTTACACCGGACTGAACCTCCCGGCCGGACGGCACACGCTGGCGGGCGGGCAGGCGCTTCAGTACGTCCGCGCCCGGCACATCGACGGGGCCTCGGACCTCGGCCGGATGAAACGCCAGCAGCGCTTCATGGCGGCGCTCGTGGAGCGGATCACCTCCTCGGGGATCCTCCTCAACCCGATGAAGTTCCGGGACGTGACCCGGGCGGTGCTCGGCTCGGTCCGGGCCGACAAGGGCTTCGGCACGGACGAGATGCTGGACCTGGGCCGGGCCATGCGGAACTTCTCCCCCTCCTCCTCCGAGTTCACGACCGTCCCGATCGGGCGGATGGGATACGCCGTGAAGGGCGTCGGCTCGACGCTGAAGTGGGACCCCGTGAAGGCGGAGCGGCTCTTCCACGCCCTGCGCGAGGACCAGCCGCTGTCGGTGCACGGGCCCCGCGGCGCGGCACGGATCGTCTCGGTCGCCCCGCAGCAGATCCGCGTGCAGGTGGAGAACGGCACGCGCACGCCCGGGCTGGGCCGCCGCGTGGACGCGGCCCTGGCCTCGACGGGCTTCCGTACGACCCGGGCCCCGGTGAACGCCGCCGCCCGCGAGGTCAAGCGCACGATCGTCGCCCACGACCCCCGCTGGGACCGCTCGGCCAAATCCCTCGCCACCGCCCTGCCGGGCAGCGAACTCCGCCCGGTCAAGGGCCTGGGCGCGACCCTGAAGGTCATCGCGGGTACGGATTTCGAGCGCGTGCGCAAGGTACGGGCCGAGGACCCTGGGCAGGGCGAGTTCGGAGTGGTGCGGGGCGATGAGGTGGCGTGCTCGTAGGGGCCGCGGCGCACGCATGGCGGATTCCTTCCTTCCGTCCCGTGGCGGTCGGGACCCAGCAGGCGTAGGACGGAAGGGCACGAGGGTCGGCCCCGGCCCTCACCGCCCCACCCGGGAGGAATCATGACCCAGCAAGCCACCGTGACCCCGCTGAGCAAGGAGATGCAGGAGTGCGTCCAGGCCTGCATGACCTGCCACAGCGTGTGCGAGGAGACCATGAGCTCCTGCCTGCAGATGGGCGGCCAGGCCCAGATGCAGATCATGCGCGCGGTCATGGACTGCGCCGAGATGACGCGCCTGTGCGCCGACATGATGATGCGCCGCTCGCCGCTGTCGGCCGAGATGTGCGCGATGTGCGCCCGGGCCTGTGACATGTGCGCCGAGGCGTGTATGTCCATGCCGGACGACGCCCAGATGATGCGCTGCGCCGAGGCGTGTCGCCGCTGTGCCGAGATGTGCCGCTCGATGTCGGCCGCCACGATGTGAGGACCGCGTCCTGACAGCACCAAGGGCACCCGGTGGGGTGCCCTTGGTACTGCAGCAGTGGTGCTCCTAGGCGATGCCGGGGCGGCCGGCGATGCAGTCCCAGTACTTCTTCGTGGAGTAATTGCCCACGCAGGCCGAGATGTGGACCTGGGTGCACTCGTCCAAGCCGGTGCCGTATGCCTCGCTGATCGTGGTGCCGGATCCCTGTCGGTTCCAGACGATGTCGTAGAGCCCACCGCTGCCGTCCGGATACTGGACCGAGACCACGGCGACGGCCGAGTGGCCGTCGGCCACCGAGTCCTTCACGTAGACCTTGTCGCCGTCGTGCTTGAACCACGCGGCCGAGTGGCCGTAGGCGCTGTACACCACGCTCGAGTCCTCGCTGCAGTAGGCGGCCGACGCAGTCTGGCTGCCGAGGACCGACAAGCCCATCGCGGTCAGCGAGACGGCCAGACCTCTGGCGACGAGACGGCGGGAAAATCCGATCAGGCGCATGTGCCCCCCTGTTGATCCTGTCGAGCAGGGGGCCGATCATGGCATGTTCATGAACGTGAAGTAAAGGATTTTCGGCCAACGAGCGGTGACGTGTCAGCCACCATCCGTCAGCCGCTGCTCACCGTCACGGGTTCGTCGTTCTTCAGCTGCTTCACCAGCGCCTTCACCTTGGCGTTGTCCCACTGGAGGTTGCCGTTCGCGGAGTTGCCCGCGATCGGCATGTTCATGGACTTGCCCTCGCCGCCGCTGACGCCCTTCATCGCCCAGAACATGGACGCCAGGTCGAACAGGCCCATGTCCTTGTCGACCACGAGGGAGTCCAGGCCCGCGCCCATGGTCGGGTACAGCTTGAACGGGTTGAGGATCGTGCTCGGCGTGGCGACCTGGTTGGCCAGGGCCGAGAGGAATTTCTGCTGGTTCTTCGTACGGTCAAGGTCGGAGCCGGCGAGCGCGTAGCGGGTGCGGACGAAGGCCAAGGCCTGCTCGCCGTTGAGAGTCTGCTTACCCCTCTTGAGGTCCGCGCCGGACTTGGTGTCCTTGATGTCCTGCGGAATGTCCATCTCGACCCCGCCGACCGCGTCCACGATGTTCGCGAAGCCGCCGAAGCCGATCTCGACGTAGTGGTCGATGTGCAGGCCCGTGTTGTACTCGACCGTGCGCACCAGCAGCGTGGGCCCGTCGATCGAGTACGCCGCGTTCAGCTTGTTGGCGCCCATCGCGGGCCTGGTCTTGCCGGACTCGGAGCCCTGAAACTGCGGGATCGTGACGTTCGAGTCGCGAGGCAGGGAGATGAGCGTGGGCCCGTTGTCGCCGACGTGAAGGATCATCATCGAGTCCGTGCGCTTGCCCTTGGCGGAGCCGGTGCGCAGCCTCTTCTTGTCCTCGGCCGACATGCCCTCACGGCTGTCGGAGCCGACGATCAGGTAGTTCGTGCCCTCGCCCGCCTCCGGCCGGTCGATGACCTTCGACAGGTCGACGTCGCGGTTGAGCTTGGAGTCTGCCCAGAAGTACGTGGCGACGCTCGTCACGACCAGCACCGTCGCGACCGTGATGGCCGTCACCTTGATGCGGCGGCGCCAGTTCGGCGCGGGGCGCGGCTCGTACATGTCGTCGCCCGGACCGCCGGGGCCTCTGCCACCGGGGGACCCGTAGACCTGGCCGGTGTTGTAGCCGCTGTCGTAGCCGCCCGGCGGCTCGGCGTAGCCGCCGTTGACGTACGACGGCTGCTGCGGAACCCCGCCGGTGTACGGCGCCGCACCACCGTAGGCACCCTGCCCGGGCGACGGCGCCGGACCGCGGCGGACCTGCCGCATCACACGGGCGCTCTCGGGCTGTGCGCTCGCGCTTCCGCGTCCGTAGCGGCTGCCGCGGTTGTCGTCGGACCATCCCTCGGGCCAATTGTTCATGCGCCCCAGTGTGCAGGTCCCCGTGGCACGCCATACAAGAGTCGTCGGAAAATCAGAGCACGGCTGTGGCGAAGCTGACACAAAACCCCCTCATACCGCCTCGGCATAAGGTAGGGGCCATGACAGACCAGGCCCCAGTTGCGGATTCCGGCACTCCGGATATCCCGGGCAAGCCGACTTCGGCGTCCCGCACCACCCTCAGCCACATCATGACCCACAACGACACGAACCTTCTCGGGACGGTGCACGGCGGGGTCATCATGAAGCTGGTCGACGACGCGGCGGGGGCCGTGGCCGGGCGGCACTCCGGCGGGCCGGCCGTCACCGCGTCCATGGACGAGATGGCCTTCCTGGAGCCGGTCCGCGTCGGTGACCTGGTCCACGTCAAGGCGCAGGTCAACTGGACCGGCCGTACTTCCATGGAGGTCGGCGTGCGGGTCCTCGCCGAACGCTGGAACGAGTCGGCCCCGCCCACCCAGGTCGGCTCCGCCTACCTCGTCTTCGCGGCGGTCGACGCCGACGGCAAGCCCCGCCGGGTCCCCCCGGTCCTCCCGGAGACCGAACGCGACAGGCGCCGCTACCAGGAGGCCCAGATCCGCCGTACCCACCGCCTGGCCCGCCGCCGGGCGATCATGGAGCTGCGGGAGAAGCGGGCGGCGGAGGGGTTCGAGGACTGTTCGAGGACTGAGTGAGCCTCCCGCGGTGCGGGAGGCTCACTCGCTCGGGCAGGAGCCTGTTACGGCAGATTGCGCGCCATCACGATGCGCTGAACCTGGTTCGTGCCTTCATAAATCTGCGTGATCTTGGCGTCGCGCATCATGCGCTCCACCGGGTAGTCGCGGGTGTAGCCGTAGCCGCCGAGGAGCTGGACCGCGTCCGTGGTGACCTCCATGGCCGCGTCCGAGGCGAAGCACTTGGCGGCGGCGCCCAGGTAGGTGAGGTCGGCGTCGCCGCGCTCGGAGGCGGCTGCGGCCTGATAGGTCAGGGCGCGGGCGGCCGAGATCTTCATGGCCATGTCGGCGAGCATGAACTGGATGCCCTGGAAGTCGGCGATCGGCTTGCCGAACTGCTTGCGCTCCTTGACGTAGCCCTTGGCGTAGTCGAGGGCGCCCTGGGCGATGCCGAGGGCCTGGGCGGCGATGGTGATGCGGGTGTGGTCGAGGGTCTTCATCGCCGTGGCGAAGCCGGTGCCCTCCTCGCCGATCATGCGGTCGGCGGGGATACGGACGTTGTCGAGGTAGACCTCGCGGGTCGGGGAGCCCTTGATGCCGAGCTTCTTCTCCGGGGCGCCGAAGGAGACGCCCTCGTCGGACTTCTCGACGACGAAGGCCGAGATGCCCTTGGAACGCTTGGCCGGGTCCGTGACCGCCATCACCGTGTAGAACTCGGACTCGCCCGCGTTGGTGATCCAGCGCTTCACGCCGTTGAGGACGTAGTGGTCGCCGTCGCGGACGGCCTTCGTCTTCATGCCGGCGGCGTCGGAGCCGGCGTCCGGCTCCGACAGGCAGTACGAGAACATGCCGTCGCCCTTGGCGAGCGGGGCCATGTACTTCTTCTTCAGCTCCTCGGAGCCGGAGAGGATCACGGGGAGCGAGCCCAGCTTGTTCACCGCGGGTATGAGGGAGGACGAGGCGCAGACTCGCGCGACCTCCTCGATCACTATGACGGTGGCGAGCGCGTCGGCGCCCGAGCCGCCGTACTCCTCGGGTACGTGCACGGCGTGCAGGTCGTTGGCGACCAGCGCGTCGAGCGCCTCCTGCGGGAAGCGGGCCTCCTCGTCCACCACGGCGGCGTACGGCGCGATCTTCGCCTCGGCCAGCGAGCGGACGGCGTCGCGGAGCATGTCGTGCTCCTCGGACGGGCGGTACAGGTCGAAGTCAGCCGATCCGGCCAAGGTCTCTCACGCTCCAAAACGCTGCGACGGTGACGCTAACTACCGTTAAGTAATCAAAAGTTTATGGGGTCGCCCACGGGAGGGATACGTGAGCTGGGCGACAGCGGGAAAGTTGCCCTGTGAAGCGCGCTCCCATGCCCCGGATATGCTCGGGCGCGCACCTGCCGTAGAACCCCTGGAGCACCCATGGCCCTGAAGATCACCGTGATCGGCACCGGTTATCTCGGCGCGACACACGCGGCGGCCATGGCCGAGCTGGGCTTCGAGGTGCTCGCCCTCGACGTCGTGCCCGAGAAGATCGAGAAGCTGGAGCGCGGCGAGGCCCCGATGTACGAGCCGGGCCTCGACGAGCTGCTGCGCAGGCATGTCACCGGTATCGAGGGATCCAGCGGCCGTCTGCGCTTCACTCGGGACTGGGCCGAGATCGGCGCCTTCGGCGATGTGCACTTCGTCTGCGTGAACACCCCGCAGCGGCACGGCGAGTACGCCTCCGACATGAGTTACGTCGACTCCGCGTTCGCCTCGCTCGCACCGCATCTGCACGGTCCCGCCCTGGTCGTCGGCAAGTCGACCGTGCCCGTCGGCACCGCCGACCGGCTGGCGGCCTACCTGTCCGCGCACGCGCCCGCCGGCGAGGACGCCGAGCTGGCGTGGAACCCGGAGTTCCTGCGCGAGGGCTTCGCCGTGAAGGACACGCTGCACCCCGACCGGATCGTGGTGGGCGTGCGCAGCGAGCGGGCCGAGAAGCTCCTGCGGGAGGTGTATGCCACGCCGATCGCCGAGGGCTCACCGTTCGTGGTGACCGACTTCCCGACAGCCGAGCTGGTGAAGACCTCCGCGAACTCCTTCCTCGCCACGAAGATCTCGTTCATCAACGCCATGGCCGAGGTGTGCGAGGCGGCGGGCGGTGACGTCGCCAAGCTGGCGGAGGCCATCGGCTACGACGACCGGATCGGGAAGAAGTTCCTGCGGGCCGGGATCGGGTTCGGCGGTGGCTGTCTGCCGAAGGACATCCGGGCCTTCATGGCGCGGGCCGGTGAGCTGGGTGCCGACCAGGCGCTGACGTTCCTGCGGGAGATCGACTCGATCAACATGCGCCAGCGCGGGCAGATGGTGGAGCTGACCCGGCAGGCGCTGGGCGGCGGGCCGTTCCTGGGCAAGCGGGTGGCGGTGCTCGGCGCGACCTTCAAGCCGGACTCGGACGACGTACGGGACTCGCCCGCGCTGAACGTCGCCGGGCAGATCCACCTCCAGGGCGGCCAGGTCACGGTCTACGACCCCAAGGGCATGGACAACGCCCGCCGCGTCTTCCCGACCCTCGGCTACGCCGACTCGGCGCTGGACGCCGTACGCGGCGCCGACATCGTGCTGCATCTGACGGAGTGGCGGGAGTTCCGCGAGCTGGACGCGGAGGCGCTCGGTGAGGTCGCGGCGGCCCGGATCATCCTCGACGGCCGCAACGCCCTCGACCCGGAGCGCTGGCGCAAGGCCGGGTGGACGTACCGGGCGATGGGGCGGCCGACCGCCTGAGTTCGGCCGATCACCTGAGAAGGCCGCGCCCACCGCCGGCCCGGCCCCCCACGGGCGGCACCGGCGGCGGAAGCGGTGGCGGTGGCGGTGGCGACGAGCAGTGCGCCAGCGTGCAGAACGTGCTCCCGATCCTCCAGCACCTCTACATGGCGCACCAGGAGCGGTCACCGGGCCAGCAGGTGCAGGACGCACTGGCGCTCGACGCGTACATCAAGACACACACGGTGTGGGTCGAGAGCATCCTCAAGCCCGCTGTCTCGGACGGCGGTTCGGTGCTCGACGACACGCTCGGCGTGCTGCTGAACCCCGACAGCTACGTGGCGACGCACACGGTCTGGGCCGGGCAGATGCTCACGCCCACGACGGACTTCCTCACGAACAACTGCTGACGCGGTCCGCGACAAACAGGGTGGACGCCGCTCCGGCCGGGGCTCAGCCGGCCGGAGCGGCGCCCGCTCCATTCTCCACACCCTGGCCATGCTTCGGGAACCGCTTTCCAAGGAGACCGGGATGACGACCGTCACCCTGCCCACCGCCCCTCCCCCGCCCCACTCGCGCGACGGCGCCAGCCGCCCCCTCGATCCCCTGCTCGTGCTGACCGGCATCGTCGCCGGTGTCGCGGTGCTGTGCCTGCTCCTGGTCGGCTCCCGGGCGTCCGCTCCCCAGGCGCCCCGGACCGCCCGGGCGCCCCGCGAGGAGGAGGCGTAGGTCAGCCCTTCGCCCGGTAGCGGCGCATCTTCGCCCGGGCCCCGCAGACCTGCATCGAGCACCAGCGGCCGCGGCCGGCCGGGCTGCGGTCGTAGTACGCCCAGAGGCAGTCGGCGGCCTCGCAGGCCTTGAGCCTGCTCCAGGTGCCCGCGACCAGCGCCTCGGCGACGGCGGCTGCGACACGGGAGAGCAGGGGGCCCTCGTCGGCCGGGGCGAGGGTCGCCGAGCCGTCCCGCCGGTCGACCGCCACCAGCAGCGGCGCCCCGGCCAGCAGTTCGCCCAGCGGGGTCACCTCGCGGTGCGGCGGGTGGCCCGCGTGGGCGAGCAGGACCACGCGCAGGGACTCGCGCAGGGCGCGGGCGTCCTCGGCCTCGTCCCGCGTGACCCCGAAACGCGCGCGGCCCTCCGCCGTGTCCAGCGAGTCGGCGCCCGACCCGATGTCCAGGGTGTTCACCAGGGCCTCGACCAGGGCCAGGCCGCCGGGCGCGGGCGATCTCTCCGTCATGGCTGGACCGTACCTCCCGGATTTCCCCTTGCGAGGTTACCCCCAATGGGCCAGCATAGAGTAACGGTTACCGGTTACCCGGGCTGTGTAGGTAACACTGAGGGGTAACAGCCGCTTCAAGGAGGAAGTCATGGCTCTCGCCAAACTGGGTGTCGTCGTCCTGGACTGTCCCGACCCGCGTGCACTGGCCGGCTTCTACGCCGAGGTGCTCGGCGGCACTCCCACGGTGGAGGCCGACGACTCGGGCGAGTGGATCGACCTGAAGGTGCCGGGCGGGCCGGCGCTGGCCTTCCAGGAATCCCCGGGGTACGTACCGCCGAAGTGGCCGTCGCCCGACGGCTCGCAGCAGTTCCATCTCGACCTGGACGTGGAGGACCTGGACGCGGCCGAGAAGGGCGTGCTGGCGCTCGGCGCGAAGCCGCTGGACGCCGAGGACCGGACGCGGACCTTCCGGGTTTACGCCGATCCGGCCGGGCACCCGTTCTGCCTCTGCGCCGGCTGACACCGGGAGGCCCCATGCCTGCTGTGGCACGTTTCCGTTCCGTCGTCGTCGACTGCCCCGACCCGCGCGAGCTGGCCCGTTTCTACGCGCAGGTCGGGGGAGGCACGCCCGAGGACGACGACCCCGACTGGGTGGTGCTGCGGATCCCCGACGGGCCGCGGCTCGCCTTCCAGCGCTCGCCCGGGTTCACCCCGCCGGAATGGCCCCGGTCCGACCGCAACGCCCAGCAGTTCCACCTGGACTTCGACGGCGGGTCGACCTGGGAGGAGATCGACGCGGCCGAGGAGCGGGTGCTGTCATTGGGGGCGCGGGTGCTGGACCGGGAGGACTACGAGAAGAAGGACTTCCGGGTGTACGCCGACCCGGCGGGGCATCCGTTCTGCCTGTGCCGGATCGAGCACACCGCCTGAGTCACCGGCCCGTCACCCGTCCAGCTCGGAAATGGTCGCCGCCGACGGCTCGCGTCGCTGCTGGGCGGCGCGCGCGGTGAAGTCGGCGCCGCGCAGCACCCGCTGGACGTTTCCCCAGGTCAGAAGGGCCACGTCGGCCTCGTCCCAGCCGCGCCGCAGCAACTCGGCGATCAGCCGCGGGTAGCAGGAGGTGTCGCCGAGCTCCTGCGGGTGGGCCGAGCCCGAGTCGTACGTGCCGGACAGCCCGACGCTCTGTGCACCGGCCACGGCCCGGATGTGGTCGAGATGGTCGGCGACGTCGCGGACGGTCGGGCCGGTCTGCTCGGCGGTCAGCGGCACCATGCACAGCCCCTTGGCCGCGCCCAGCTCCGCCAGCAGGTCGTCGGGGAGGTTGGCCGGGTGGGGGCGCAGGGCGCGGGCGGCGGAGCGGCTGCACAGCACGGGCGCCCGGGAGAGCCTCAGGACCCGGCGGACGGTCGACGCGGAGGCACCGGAGAGGTCCACGATCACGCCGAGCCGGTTCATCTCGCGCACGACCTCCTCGCCGAACCGCGTCAGCCCCGCTTCGCTCGCCCAGGACACGCCGTTCAGCGACAGTACGCGCAGGCCGAGGAAGTGCAGCTGACGCAGGATGCCCAGCGAGTCGCCCATGGCCGGGGCCCCGGCGGGCCCGAGGAGCACGGCGACGCGGCCGCAGTTGCGGGCGTCCGCGACCTGCCCCGCCGTCCAGGCCGGCCGCAGTCCCTCGCCGCAGGTCCGGGCGACGGCCTTGGCCAGGTCCAGCTGCTCCAGGGTGGCACCCACGGCCCGGTCGCCGTCCAGGCCCTCGGGCAGGTGCAGCGACCAGAACAGCGCGCCCACATGCCCGCGGCGCAGGCGGGGCACGTCCGTGTCGACCGTGCTCTCGCCCTCCTCCAGGTCGTAGTAGGGCAGTCGCTTCAGCGCCCAGGGCAGTTCGTTGTAGCCGTCGGCGACGGGGTGGGCGGCGAGGATGGTGTGGGCCCGGTTCATCGGCTCGTCGTCCGGGTCGGAGACGGGCTCGTAGGGCTCCGCCGCCATGACGACCTCGTCCGGGTACGGCTCGGCCAGGTCGTCGAACTCACCGACTGCGGCGGTCGTGCGCAGGTCGTCCTGGAGGTCTGCCATGGCGGCTCCGTACGGTCGTTCGTGAGGTACGGTCACCGTCGCACAGAGCGCTGAGGGGTTCCTGGTGGGCGGGGCGTTCGGGGTACGGTCCCGGCCGCGCGCGGCGACGCCCTCAGGGCAGCCGGGCCGCCTCGATCACCTCGTCCAGCGTGTCCCGGGAGCGGACCAGGTCGGCGATCATCCGGTCGATGCGGGCACGCTCGGTACTGAGTTCGGCGACCAGGTTGGGCGTGGCGCGGACCGAGGGCCCGCCGTCCGTGTCCCGCATGCACGGCAGCAGCTGGACGATCTTCTCGCTGCACAGTCCCGCCGCGAACAGCTCCTGGATCCGGATGACCCGGTCCACGGCCGCCTCCGGGTACTCCCGGTGCCCGCCGGGCGTCCGCTCGGCCGTGAGCATCCCCTGCTTCTCGTAGTAGCGCAGCGACCGCTCGCTCACGTTGGTGCGCCGGGCCAGTTCACCGATCCGCACGTCCCACTCCCGGACTTGAATCTGCCATCCATGTCAGGTTTTAGCGTACGGGCATGACGCAGCACACGACAGCACTCTTCGAACCGGCTCGTCTGCCCGGGCTGGACCTGCCCAACCGTCTGGTGATGGCCCCGCTGACCAGGAACCGGGCCGAGGCCGACGGCACGCCGACCCCGCTGATGGCCACGTACTACGTCCAGCGCGCCTCCGCCGGGCTGATCATCGCCGAGGCCTCGACCCCGAACGCGGTCGGGCAGACGTACCCGAACATCACCGCCGTCCACAGCCCGGCGCACGTGGCCGGCTGGCGTCGGGTCACGGACGCCGTGCGGGACGCGGGTGGCCGGATGTTCCTGCAGCTCCAGCACGGCGGCCGGGTCGGCCACCCCGCGACCAGCGGGCTGACGCCGGTCGCGCCCTCGCCCGTCCCCCTCCCCGAGACGATCTTCACACCGGAGGGTCACCGGTCGGCCGTGGTGCCGAGGGAGATGACCGCCGAGGACATCCGCACCACCATCGCCGACTTCGCGCAGGCCGCCCGCAACGCGCTGGACGCCGGGTTCGAGGGGGTGGAGGTGCACTCCGCCAACGGCCATCTGCTGCACCAGTTCCTCTCCCGCAACACCAACCTCCGCACCGACGGCTACGGCGGGCCGGTCGCCGCCCGGATCCGGTTCACGGCCGAGGTGACCGAGGCGGTGGCCGCCGAGATCGGGGCCGAGCGCGTGGGTCTGCGGGCCTCCCCCGGCCACACCGTCAACGGCATCGAGGAGGGCGAGACCGAGGAGATCTACCCGGCGCTCGTCGAGCGGCTCGGCGGGCTGGGGCTCGCCTACCTGCACCTGGGGTACGCCGACCCGGACACGCCGGTGTTCCGGAAGGTGCGCGCCGGCTGGCCCGGGGTGATCGTCGCCAACCCGGTGCTGAAGGAGATCTCCACGGACGCCGTGCACCGGGCCTCCGAGGCGCTGCTGGCCGCCGGGGCCGACCTGATCGCCCTCGGCCGGCCCTTCCTCGCCAACCCCGACCTGGTGACCCGGCTGCGGCACGGGGCGCCGCTGAACGCGATGCGCGACCGGTACTTCATGTACGTGGGCGGGGCGACCGGCTACACCGACTACCCCACCCTCGACGCTCAGCCGTCGAGCGACTCGATCGTGGCGTTGGACGGCGGCCGCGTGGCCTGAAGCCCGCGGGCCACGTCCTCGGCCGCGTCCAGCACCCGTACCGCGTTCTTCCAGGTGAGCTTCGCCAGGTCGGCCTTCGACCAGCCGCGGTCCAGCAGCTCCGCGATCAGGTTCGGGTAGCCGGAGACGTCGTCCAGGCCGTCGGGTGTGAAGGCCGTGCCGTCGTAGTCGCCGCCGATGCCGAGGTGGTCGACGCCGGCCACCTCGCGCATGTGGTCCAGGTGGTCGGCGACCGTCGCCACCGTCGCGACGGGGCGCGGGTGCCGTTCCTCGAAGGCGCGGTGGATCTTCATGGCCTCCGCGGTGGTGTCGAGGTGGTGGAAGCCGTGGGCGCGCATGTTCTCGTCGGCCTCGGCGGTCCAGTCGACGGCGGCCTGGAGCACGAACTTCGGCACGAACGTCACCATCGCGACGCCGCCGCCCGCGGCCAGCCGCTCCAGGACGTCGTCCGGGATGTTGCGCGGGTGGTCGCACACGGCCCGCGCGGAGGAGTGGGAGAAGATCACCGGGGCGGAGCTCGCGTCGAGCGCGTCCCGCATGGTCGTCGCGGCCACGTGGGAGAGGTCCACGAGCATGCCGAGCCGGTTCATCTCCCGTACGACCTCCCGGCCGAACGCGGTGAGGCCGCCGGCCCGCGGCTTGTCGGTCGCGGAGTCCGCCCAGTCCACGTTGTCGTTGTGGGTGAGGGTCAGATAGCGCACGCCGAGCCGGTACAGCCCGCGCAGGGTGCCCAGGGAGTTGGCGATGGAGTGGCCGCCCTCCGCGCCCATGAGGGAGGCGATCCGGCCCTCCCGGCGCGCGGCCTCCATGTCGGCGGCCGTCAGCGCGGGCCGCAGGTCCTCCGGGTGCCGGTCGATCAACTGCCGTACGCAGTCGATCTGTTCGAGTGTGGCCGCGACCGGGTCCGGCGAGTCCGTGCGGACGTACACCGACCAGTACTGCGCACCGACCCCGCCCGCGCGCAGCCGCGGGATGTCGGTGTGCAGGTGGGCGCTCTGGTCGGCGGCGACATCGCGGGCGTCGAGGTCGTAGCGGACCTGCTCGCGCAGCGCCCAGGGCAGGTCGTTGTGCCCGTCGGCGACGGGGAACTCGGCGAGCAGCGTGCGGGCGTCGTCGAGGGACGTCATGGAATCACTTCCCGAAGCCGAAACCGCCGTTTGCGCCCTCGACCTTGGAGCGCAGGCGCTTGCCCTTCTCGGTGGCCTGGTCGTTCAGCTCCTGCTGGAACTCGCGCATGCGGGCGCGGAGTTCCTCGTCGTGCGCGGCGAGGATCCGGGCCGCCAGCAGGCCGGCGTTGCGGGCACCGGCGACGGAGACCGTGGCGACGGGGACACCGGCCGGCATCTGCACGATCGACAGGAGGCTGTCCATGCCGTCGAGGTACTTCAGCGGCACGGGCACGCCGATGACCGGCAGCGGCGTCACGGAGGCGAGCATGCCGGGCAGGTGGGCGGCGCCACCTGCCCCGGCGATGATCACCTTGAGCCCGCGCCCGTCGGCCTGCTCGCCGTACGCGACCATCTCGCGCGGCATGCGGTGCGCGGAGACGACATCCACCTCGTAGGCGATCTCGAACTCGTCGAGGGCCTTGGCGGCGGCCTCCATGACGGGCCAGTCGCTGTCCGACCCCATGACGATGCCAACAACAGGGCTCATTCGGTGATGGTGCCTCTCAGGTAGCCGGCTGCGTGACGGGCGCGCTCCAGCACGTCGTCCAGGTCGTCGCCGTAGGTGTTGACGTGGCCGACCTTGCGGCCGGGCTTCACGTCCTTGCCGTACATGTGGATCTTGAGCTGCGGGTCGCGGGCCATGCAGTGCAGGTACGCGGAGTACATGTCCGGGTAGTCGCCGCCGAGGACGTTGACCATGACGGTCCACTCGGCGCGCGGGCGCGGGTCGCCGAGGGGCAGGTCCAGGACCGCCCGGACGTGGTTGGCGAACTGGCTGGTGACGGCGCCGTCCATCGACCAGTGGCCGGAGTTGTGCGGGCGCATGGCGAGTTCGTTGACGAGGATGCGGCCGTCGCGGGTCTGGAACAGCTCGACGGCGAGGTGACCGACGACGCCGAGCTCCTTGGCGATGTTCAGCGCCATCTCCTCGGCCCGCAGGGCGAGGCCCTGGTCGAGGCCGGGGGCGGGCGCGATCACCGTGTCGCAGACGCCGTTCACCTGGCGGGACTCGACGACCGGGTAGGCGACGGCCTGTCCGTGCGGGGAGCGTACGACGTTGGCGGCGAGCTCGCGGAGGAAGTCGACCTTCTCCTCGGCGAGCACGGGGACACCGGCCTTGAACGGGTCGGCGGCCTCCTCGACGGAGTCGACGACCCACACGCCCTTGCCGTCGTAACCGCCGCGGACGGTCTTGAGGACGACGGGGAACCCGTCGCCCTCGGCGGCGAAGGCCACGACGTCCTGCGGATCGGAAACGATTCTGTGTCTGGGGCAGGGCACGCCGATCGCGTCGAGCTTCGCGCGCATCACGCCCTTGTCCTGGGCGTGCACGAGCGCGTCGGGGCCGGGGCGCACGGGGATGCCGTCCGCCTCCAGGGCCCTGAGGTGCTCGGTGGGCACGTGTTCGTGATCGAAGGTGATCACGTCGCACCCGCGTGCGAAGGCGCGCAGCGTCTCCAGGTCGCGGTAGTCGCCTACGACGACATCGCTCACGACCTGCGCAGCTGAGTCCTGCGGGGTGTCACTGAGAAGCTTGAACCTGATGCCCAGCGGGATGCCTGCTTCGTGTGTCATACGAGCGAGCTGGCCCCCGCCGACCATGCCGACTACCGGGAACGTCACTCCCCCAGGGTATCGGCCGCGCCGAGGTGGCCGGTTTCCTGCCCCTCCCCGGTCCTGCCCGGACCATCTCCGGCCCTCCACCGGTGTCCGCAGGAAGATCGCGCGGGAGGGTGGTTAGCATGGCTGGGTTGACGCCAACCACGGACGGGGGCCTGCACGACCATGGAACATGGTGCTTCGCGGCTCCGACGGTTCCTCCACGAAGTCGCCAGGTTCGGCGCGGTGGGCGGTGTCGGAGTGCTCGTCAACCTCCTCGTGTTCAACCTGGTACGGCATGTCACCGACCTGCCGGTGGTGCGCGCGAGCGTCATCGCGACCGTCGTGGCGATCATCTTCAACTACGTCGGCTTCCGCTACTTCACGTACCGCGACCGCGACAAGACCCGCCGTACGCGGGAGATGTCCCTGTTCCTGCTGTTCAGCGCGGTCGGGCTGGTCATCGAGAACGGCGTCCTGTACGCGGCCACGTACGGCTTCGGCTGGGACACGCCGCTGCAGAACAACATCTTCAAGTTCCTCGGCATCGGCATCGCCACGCTGTTCCGCTTCTGGTCGTACCGCAGCTGGGTGTTCCGCGCCCTTCCGCCCCGTGAGGCGGTGGCGGACGCGGAATCGGTCCTGAAGAGCGAACGGACCAGGCGGTCGCGGGCCGGGCAGCGGGTGCCGTAGGCCGGTCGTGAGCCGCGTCAGCGGATCATCGGCTCGTTCTCGCCGCCCTGGGACTTCCGGACGGGCGTGCGGGACAGGAACAGGGCGAACACCGGGGGCTTGGTCTGGAGCATCTCCAGGCGGCCGCCGTCCGCTTCCGCCAGGTCGCGGGCCACGGCCAGGCCGATGCCCGTGGAGTTGCGGCCGCTGATCGCCCGCTCGAAGATGCGTGCGCCGAGGTCGGCGGGGACGCCGGGGCCCTCGTCCGTGACCTCGATGACGGCCTGGTTGCCGGTGACACGGGTGCGCAGCGCCACCGTGCCGCCGCCGTGCATCAGAGAGTTCTCGATCAGCGCGGCCAGCACCTGTGCGACCGCTCCGGGTGTGCCCACGGCCTCCAGATGCCGCTTGCCGGAGCTGACGATCGCCCGGCCCGCGCTGCGGTAGGCGGGACGCCACTCGGCGAGCTGCTGCTGGATGACCTCGTCGAGGTCGAAGGTGACGGCGGAGCCGGTGCGCGGGTCGCGGGAGTTCGTCAGCAGCCGCTCCACGACGTCCGTGAGCCGCTCGACCTGGGTCAGCGCGATCGTCGCCTCTTCCTTCACCGTGTCCGGGTCGTCGGTGAGGGTGATCTCCTCCAGCCGCATCGACAGCGCCGTCAGCGGCGTCCGCAGCTGGTGAGAGGCGTCCGCGGCCAGCCGCCGCTCGGCGGTCAGCATGCGCGCGATGCGCTCGGCCGAGCCGTCCAGCACGTCCGCCACCCGGTCCAGCTCGGGCACGCCGTACCGCTTGTGCCGGGGGCGCGGATCGCCCGAGCCGAGCCGCTCGGCCGTCTCCGCGAGGTCGGTCAGCGGCGATGCCAGCCGGTTCGCCTGGCGCACGGCCAGCAGCACCGCGGCCACCACCGCCAGCAGCGCGACCAGGCCGATGATCAGCAGGGTGCGGCCGACCTCCCGGGTCACCGAGGAGCGCGGCTCCTGGACCGTGACGGTCTCGCCCTCCTCGCCGGGCTCGGTCGCGCTGATCACGTCGCCGGACGGCTTGGAGCCGACCTCGATGGGCTCCTCCCCGGGGATCCGGATCACCGCGTAGTAGCGGTCCTGCGTGACCTGCTTGCGCAGCACCTCCGCGTCGACCTGCTGGGCGACGAAGAGCCGGCTGTCGACGATGCTGGCCAGCCGGACCGCCTCGGACTCCACCCGCTCCTGGGCGCTGTTGCTGATCGTCTTGGTCTCGACGATGACGAGGGAGACGCCGAAGACGGCGATCACGACGAGCACCACGGCGAGCGTGGACTGGATCAGTCGGCGGCGCATGTCCTGTTACCCGTGCCTACCCGTGCCTGTCCCGCGGCTCAGCTCTTCTCGAAGCGGAAGCCCACACCGCGCACGGTGGCGATGTAGCGGGGGTTGGCCGCGTCGTCGCCGAGCTTCTTGCGCAGCCAGGAGATGTGCATGTCGAGGGTCTTGGTCGACGACCACCAGGTCGTGTCCCAGACCTCGCGCATCAGCTGGTCGCGGGTGACGACCCGGCCCGCGTCGCGCACCAGCACCCGCAGCAGGTCGAACTCCTTGGCGGTGAGCTGGAGCTCCTCCTCGCCCATCCAGGCGCGGTGCGACTCGACGTCGATCCGCACGCCGTGCGTGGCGGGCGGCTGCTGCGGCTCGGCGGCGCCGCGGCGCAGCAGGGCGCGGACGCGGGCGAGCAGCTCGGCGAGCCGGAACGGCTTGGTGACGTAGTCGTCGGCGCCCGCGTCGAGCCCGACGACGGTGTCCACCTCGTCGGCGCGCGCGGTCAGGATGAGGATCGGGATGCTGTGGCCTTCGCCCCGCAGGCGACGGGCCACCTCCAGACCGTCCATGCCGGGCAGACCCAGGTCGAGCACGACCAGGTCGACGCCGCCCTGCATTCCGGCGTCGAGAGCGGTGGGTCCGTCCTCACGCACTTCGACCTCGTAGCCCTCCCGGCGCAGAGCACGGGCCAGCGGCTCCGAGATGGACGCGTCGTCCTCGGCGAGCAGTACACGGGTCATGAGGTGATGGTAGACCTGCAAGGCCCTGAGCTGGGGTGTGACCGGAAGCCTTGATTCTTACCCGTGGCATACCCGTTTCTTACGTTCCGCTGGAACGCTGACAAACCTCTGACTGTAGGGTGCGATCCGGTTAAGGACCTTGGAAAAAGGGCTTACGGTTCCCCCGACACCTGTGATTAGTGTCTCAAGTCCTTCCATATACGGCGGTGTCCTGCCGTATGGTGAATCAACGCCTGTTAGCACCACGGCGACCTTCGGAGGCTGATTGCCCCTGGAGGTCTCTTTTGTGTGCGGGCTGGTTCCGGCCGGCCCCGAACCTGAAACGACCTGTGGCCGGGCCTCGTCGTGCGGATACGCGCGTAGAGGCGTGGATCCCGGTGGCGACCGCCCACCGCTCCGTGACCCGGAGCGGACCCCCGTAGGCGTCGGGCGGACGGCCGTACGCACCGGTGCCGGCAGCCCCCACCGGGCGCACCACCGCTGCCGCGGAGCGCGTCCCGACCAGCAAGGAACGACCATGGCGTCCAGCCTGACGAAGGACTCGGCCCGTCCGGGCACCCCCGGTACCGAGAAGACCTTCTTCGGCCACCCCCGCGGACTGGCCACTCTGTTCATGACCGAGATGTGGGAGCGCTTCAGCTTCTACGGCATGAGGGCCCTGCTCGTCGTCTACCTGCTCTCCGGCGGCCCCGACGCCAAGAAGGGCAGCATGGGCGGCGGTCTCGGCATGGACCTCGCCACCACCACGGCGATCTACTCGGTCTACCTGTCGATGGTGTACCTGCTCGCCATGCCCGGCGGCTGGCTCGGCGACCGGGTCTGGGGTCCCCGCAAGACGGTGACGATCGCGGCCCTCACGATCATGTCGGGACACCTGGTCCTGGCCCTGCCCGGCGGCCAGGCGCCCTTCTTCGCCGGTCTGGCGCTGGTGGCACTGGGCTCCGGCCTGCTCAAGGCCAACATCTCCACCATGGTCGGCCACCTCTACGACGGCCCGGACGACCCGCGTCGTGACGGCGGCTTCACGATCTTCTACATGGGCATCAACATGGGTGCCTTCTTCGCGCCGCTGATCATCGGCACGGTCGGCCAGCAGGTGAGCTGGCACCTCGGCTTCGGCCTGGCCGCGGTCGGCATGGGCATCGGCCTGGCGGCCTTCCTCATCGGCACCCGGAACCTGAGCCCGCAGAGCAACATCGTGCCCAAGCCGCTGGCGGCCGAGGAGCGCGCGTCCTGGCTGCGCAAGGGCCTGATCTGGCTGGCCGTCGCGGCGGTCTTCTACGGCGTCGTCGGCTTCACCGGTCACTTCACCCTCAACTGGGCGATGATCCCGCTCACGGTGATCGGCCTGGTCATCCCGGCCGGCGTGCTGATCCGCATCAAGCGGGACAAGGAGCTCAGCGCGGTCGAGCAGTCGAAGATGACCGGCTACATCTGGTTCTTCGTCGCCGCCGCCGTGTTCTGGATGATCTACGACCAGGGCGGTTCCACGGTCCAGGCGTTCGGCGAGACGAAGGCCTCCGGTTCGCTGCTCGGCTTCGACTTCCCGTCCTCCTGGTACCAGTCGCTGAACCCGGTGTTCATCATGGCGCTGGCCCCGGTCTTCGCCTGGTTCTGGCTGTGGCTGAACCGCAAGGGCAAGGAGCCGAGCACCGTCGCCAAGTTCGCCGCGGCGCTGTTCTTCATCGGCGTCTCGTTCTTCTTCTTCCTGCTGCCGCTGGGCATGGCCGACGGCGACACGCTGGTCAGCCCGATGTGGCTGGTGGGCATCTACCTGATCCAGACCGTCGGTGAGCTGTGCATCTCGCCGGTCGGCCTGTCGGTGACGACGAAGATGGCCCCGGCCAAGTACGCCAGCCAGATGATGGGCGTCTGGTTCCTCGCGGTCACGGCGGGCGACTCGGTGACGGGTCTGCTCTCCAACCCGGCCGTCGGAGGCGTCGACCTGAGCGGCACCGGCGCGGTCGCGGTGGAGGCGGTGCTCGCCGCCCTGGCGGGTTTCGCGGTGTACATGTACCGCAGGAAGGTCAAGGCGCTGATGGGCGACGTCCACTGACCCACCCGACCGGACCCTGACGAACGGGCCGCCGCACCTCGACGGTGCGGCGGCCCTTCTCATGCCCTTGCCTCATCCCCTTGTGCCCTTGTTCCTCATGCCCTCGTCTCGCGTCGTCGATCCCGGCGGTCCGGCGTCAGGGGCGACCCACGGCAGGTCCGGGGGCCGTCGTGCGGCGGGCAGGCGCGGGCCCGGGCGGCGGGGCGGGCGGGCCGCGTGGACGGCGTGACGGGGGTGTACGTGGTCCACGACGGCCAGGCCGGCGCGGAACAGCGCAGCCGGGACGACCAGGCAGACGAGCACCCAGAACAGGGTCACGCCCCACGGACGCCCCACGCCCCAGGGATGTTCGGAGAGGACCTTGCCGCCGTACTTCAGGGACACGGTGTAGTCGCCGTGCGCCCCGGCCGCGAGTTCCACGGGCAGTTCGATGCGCGCCTTCCCGCCGGGCCGGATGGTGCCGCGCCAGCGCTGGTCCTGCCACCGCGGGGCGAACACGCCGTGGGAGGTGCCGACCTGGAAGACCGGGTCCTTCACGGGGGACGTCCCGACGTTCCCGACGGTGACCACGAGCGTCCGGGCGGGCGGGGAGCCGAACCAGGTCAGCAGCCCGCCGGCGCCGCGCAGCCGGGCGTCCGCGAGCAGGGACAGCCGCCCGCCGGCCCGGTCGGCGGGCAGCGGCTCGACCGCGTGCCCGGCGACCTGGAGGACGGCGTCGGCCTCGGTCCTGGCCCCGGTCGCCGTCGCCACGTGCACCACGCAGGGGCACGGCACGGGCGGTTCCACGACGGGCAGTTCGCGGCGGAAGCGCCCCTCGGCGTCGGTGGTGACGGCCCGGCCGTCGGCGTTGGCGCAGGAGTTGGTGCCGCCGGTCACGCCCCGGGACGGCTCGGCCTGCCCGCAGACCAGCAGCGTCAGCAGGGCACGCGGCCGCCAGCCGCTTCCGGTGACGGTGACCGAACCGCCCGTCCCGGCCTGGGCCTTGGACAGCTCGACGACGGGCCGGTCCACCGCCCCGGCGGGCCCGGCGCCCGCCAGAGCCAGCAGGAGCACCAGCAGGACCGGCAGCGACAGGTACGGAACACGGACGACGTACGGCATCGGCGGCTCCAGGCGTCGTACGGGGGACTGCTCAGGGGCGTGCTCGCGCCCCCTGGTGGCGTCGTGTCAGCCACAGGGCGCCCGCCGCGCCGGCGAGCAGGAGCGTCCCGCCGAGGGTGCCGAGGGCCACGGCCGAGTCCGCCGGGCCGGTCTGCGGGAGCTCGGCGCCGGATCCGGATCCCGAGCCGGAGCCGCCGCCCTGGGTGGAGCCGGTGGCGCCGCCGCCGCTCGCGGCCGTGACGTCGAGGGTCAGGGACGGGTCCGGGTCGTTCGTCGGCGTGCACGTGGTCGTCGTACCGAGGGCCTTGATGGTGAGCACACCCGCCGTGAAGGTGACCTCGCCGCTCTTCTTCGGCGTGTACGTACCGCTCAGGTCGTTGATCTTGATCGGTGTGTTGGCGGGGAGCGCGGCGTCGTTGGCGGGGCCGGTCACCGTCAGGGTGCCGCTGTCCGCGCCGCCCAGGGCGATGGTGGCGCTCGGGGTCATCGCTCCCTTGCCCAGTTCGACCGGGCTGGAGGAGACGCCCTTCTGCCAGGACATGGTGATCCGGTAGCCGCTGCCGCTCCTGACGCCCTTGATGTCGATGGGCGAGACGGCGCTCTTGTCGCCGATCGGCGTCTTGCACTGGTAGTTGACGTCGACGACCTCGGCCCGGGCGGTGGGGGCGGCCATCAACACCGCCGAGCCGGCCAGGGCCGCGGCGGACGCGAGCACGGCGGTTCGATTCCGGTACGACACGGTGCCGCTCCCCTTCCTGTTCCTGACGGGGTATCAGATCGGGCCGTCAAGGTACGCCCGGGGCGTCGAGGAAGGAAGACACAGTGCGCGCCGGATCCGTGGCGATCCGGCGCATGGTGAGCGTCGGGCGGAGGCGCCATGGGGGCAGCCAGGCATGCAGGGACGCACCAAGCGGCAAACCGCCCGCTCGCCCTTCACCCGAACGGCCGACGACGGATCAGGCGGGGGCTCCCAGTTCGGCCCACACCGTCTTGCCGGCGACTCCCGGTGTGCGGAAGACGCCCCAGTCCAGGCACAGCCGCTGGACGATGAACATGCCGTGGCCGCCCGGGCGGCCGGCCCGGTGCGGCGTGCGGGGTGACGGCTGGCCGGTGCCCTGGTCGGCGACCTCGATGCGGATCACCTTGTTGTCGCAGGTGATCCGCAGCTGGTCCGGCCCCTCGGCGTGCAGACAGGCGTTGGTGACCAGCTCGGAGACGACAAGCAGCACGTCCTCCGCGGCGGCCCGCTGGTCCGCGGAGGCGGCCGGGAGCCAGCCCCACGCGTACAGCGCCTGGCGGGTGAAGTCGCGGGCGAGCGGAACGACACCGCTCGCCCCCTCGAAGCTCAGCCGGCGCACCTGCCGGCCCCCCGGCGGCGCCGTCGTTCCGGACGGCGCGGCCACGCCCTCGCCGGACGCATCGCCCGCGGGCACGCCACCCTCGGACGCCCCGGAAGCGCCGCTGGGCTCCGGCCCGCGGTCGCCCGGCGAGTAGGGCCGGGTGGTGCTCATCAGCGCTTCACCTCACCGATTCACCAGTTCACAATTCAGAAAATCCACTACACAGTCAGTCACGCAGCACGCGGCACGACGGTTTCGCGGCGCCCTCGCCGCCCTGGTTGCCGACCGTTTCAGCATGTCTCCTGCCCGGGCGGACCGGCAGAACACCCCCGGATTCGACGCGAATGGCGTGACGGGGATAGGACACCGGTCACAGGGGGATGGCCGAGGCTCGGCGCGCCGACGCACCGCCGGTCAGCCCGACTCGTCGGCCAGGGCCGCCTCGAGCGTGTCATGGACGCTGAAAACCGCATCCGCACCGGTGATCTCGAACACGCGGGCCACTACCGGCTGCATCCCGGCGAGTGTCACGCCACCACCGGCGGCCTCAGCCTTCAGTCGCGCGCCAAGGAGCACGTTGAGCCCCGTGGAGTCACAGAACTCCAGCCGCGCGCAGTCGATGACCAGGCGCTTGAATCCCTTGGCGAGGCAGTCCTCGAGTGGCTCACGCAACAGATCGGCGGTGTGGTGATCCAACTCACCCGCCGGGGTCACGACGGCGTTAGAGCCCTCTTCCCGCACCTCCACCAGAAGCCGGCCAGACTGTGCGCTGCCGACTGTCCCGCGGTCCATGCCGTCTCTCTCTCCCGACGTCGTGGCTGCCTGCTGACGTCCACGAACACTACGCCTTCCTCACACGCTTCGACACCCGAACAACTGCACACAAACGGACATATGCGCACAGAATGCACTTGCGGTGGCCTCGGGAAAGCGGGTAGGCCTAGTAAGAACACGTAACCGACACGGCCGGCTTTGGAGGCGCCGCACACCGCAGTGCACGTACTGGCCCCGGCAGCCATATGCCGAGAACGATGGAGGACATCATGTCACCCCGGCTCGACGCATCGCGTACCCACAAAGCGACGTCGACACCCCCTCCGGAACATCTGGATCCCATCAATCAGGCTGAGACGCTCGTCACACCGGACGACCTTCTCGCCGGACTTCCGGACATCCCCCCGTACGAGGAAGTCGACGCGGTCGACGCGCGGGCGCTGTCCAAGACCCTCTTCGAGCGCCTGGAGTCGCTGGAGGAAGGCACCCACGAGTACTCGTACGTCCGCAACACGCTCGTCGAACTGAACCTCGCGCTGGTCAAGTTCGCCGCCTCCCGGTTCCGCTCCCGCAGCGAGCCGATGGAGGACATCATCCAGGTCGGCACCATCGGCCTGATCAAGGCGATCGACCGCTTCGAGCTGTCCCGGGGTGTCGAGTTCCCCACGTTCGCGATGCCGACCATCGTCGGCGAGATCAAGCGCTTCTTCCGCGACACCTCGTGGTCCGTGCGCGTTCCGCGGCGGCTCCAGGAACTGCGGCTCGACCTGGCCAAGGCCGGTGACGAGCTGGCCCAGAAGCTGGACCGCGCCCCGACGGTGGCCGAACTGGCCGAGCGCCTCGGCATCTCCAACGACGAGGTCGTCGAGGGCATGGCCGCGTCGAACGCCTACACCGCCTCCTCGCTCGACGCCCAGCCGGAGGAGGACGACTCCGAGGGCGCGCTCGCGGACCGCATCGGCTACGAGGACCACGGGCTCGAAGGCATCGAGTACGTCGAGTCGTTGAAGCCCCTGATCGCCGAACTTCCGCCGCGCGACCGGAAGATCCTGTCGCTGCGCTTCGTCGCGGGCATGACCCAGTCGGAGATCGGCGAGGAACTGGGCATCTCCCAGATGCACGTGTCGCGGCTGCTGTCGCGGACGCTGGTACGGCTGCGCAAGGGGCTGACCGTCGAGGAGTGATCCTCACCGCGCGACCTGTACGAGTGACGCCGGCCTTCGGGGGGCGGACCGAACGGTCCGCCCCCGGGCGCGTTTCCTGCGGGCCTCAGCTCGCCCGCTGCTCCTTCACCAGCCGCTTCGCGCGGTCGCGCCGGGACGGGGCCAGCACGTCCACCGTCACGCCGGCGCCCTCGCCGGGCGTGACCTCGGCCAGCCGCAGCCGGTCGGCGAGCTCACGGACCGACGCGTCGTCCGGGCCGCGGTCGATGGAGAACAGCGACTCGTCGACCGGGTCGTCGTCGCCGCCCCAGCGCACCACGCCCCCGCAGTCGGCGAGGATGTCGCGCACCGTCAGCACCTGGAGCGGGAAGAGGCTGCCGCTCGCGCCCGCTCCCGGGCGGATCCGCACCGCGGTGCCCGAAGCGAGGTTGGACTCCGGCTCGTCCTTCTTCAGACCGTCGATCCGCTGCCGGCCCGCGAGGTCCACGCGGGGCAGCCGCTCGACCTCGTAGTGGTAGCGCCGCACGACGTGGAGCAGGATCGCCTCCACGTCACCGATCCGGATGTCGACCTCCAGGCCGGTGCCGGAGACGGAGCGCGTCCAGACGGTGGAGACGTGGTTGGCCTGCTTCTCCAAGGCCAGCCGTTGGCGGAGGTGGGGGCCTTCTTTTGTGCGCTCACTGGGAGGTTCGCGGGGGCGGCCGTGGCGGCGGACGGGGTGATGGAGCCGACGGCCGCAGCGGCCGTGATCACCCCGGCGGTCTTCACCAGGGTCCGTCTCGATACGGCGTTGCGCATGTCGTGCTGCACGTCTGCTGTTCCTTTCTCAGGTGATGAGGATGAGGACGACCGTCGGGAGGCAGGGGGCCAGCACGCTCAGCAGCCAGTACGTACGCGGAGCCAGCGCCGTCCGGCGCCGGAGGGGACTGTTGGCCAGCCACCAGATCAGGCCGAACAGCGTGACGACGGGAATGACGATCACCAACCAGAGCGCCATCCCGTCGTTCTCCGTCGGTTCCCGCACCGTCAGCCCGAGTTCGGCGAGCGGCCAGTTCACCGCGAGGTACCACAGCAACCAGATCGGCACCACTGCCGGGATTCCGAGCAGCAGGTTCACCAGGAGCGGTGCCGACCAGTGCTTTGCCATCCGTCCCACTCCTCCGTACGCGTAGGTCGTCAGTTGCCGCGCGACAGCGCGTTGTAATTCTCCAGCACGCGGTACAGAACGATCAGCTCGCGGCCGTACTGGGCGGCTGCGTCACCGGTCCCGTTGTACCGGGCGAGCAGGGCCTGGGTGTCGGCGAGGCTGGTGGTCAGGCTCGGCCGGGCGATGCCGAGCTGGTGGGCGTTGTAGACCGTCAGGTACGCGACCGAGCGAACGTTGTACTCCTGGTCGTCGTGGAGCTTGTTCCACACATCCCGCTTGTCCGCGTCGGTCAGCGGTGCGCCGTTGATGATGCCCTGCTGCATGCAGTAGTTGCGGGCGTCGATGGTGACCGGGGCCCAGATCTGTCCCCAGCCGGTGCTGCAGTCCTCGGCCGCGCCCGACATCACGGCCGCATCGGACGCGAAGTCCCTCGGGTTGAGCTTGCGCAGCTCCCACAGCACGGGGGCCTGGATGAGAGCCTTGCGGAGCTTGAGCTGACGGGCCAGCGCGGTGAAGAGCCAGTCCGCGTCCACCACGGCGTTGAAGGCCTCCGTGTTGGAGATGCCGCCCAGGGTGGCCCAGTCCTTGTCGGTCCAGCCGTCCCCGCCGGTCTCGGGGACACCGACCGACTCCAGGTAGGTCTTCACGTCCTGGAGCATCATGCTCCGATAGGCGTCCTTGTCGAGGTTCGTGTCCAACCCGCCGAGTTCGGCCCCGGGGTTGAAGTCGCTCTGCCCGAAGTCCCGCCGGACACGATGTTGTTGTCGATCTCGATCAGACCGGCGCCCGAGCACGGTATGGAAATCGTGCACAACCCTCCGGAGGCGTTTCGTTGGTCAGAGCACCCGCTCACCGCGCCGCCAGACTCCGGTGACCAGCGGGACGCCCGGCCGATAGGCCAGGTGGACGTGGCTCGGGGCGTCGAGGAGCATCAGGTCGGCGTACGCGCCCGGGGTGAGGCGGCCGATGTCGGTGCGCCGGAGGGCCGCGGCGCCGCCCGCCGTGGCCGACCAGACGGCCTCGTCCGGGGTCATGCCCATGTCCCGTACGGCGAGCGCGACGCAGAACGGGACGGACGAGGTGAAGGACGAGCCCGGGTTGCAGTCGGTGGAGAGGGCCACGGTGACGCCCGCGTCGAGGAGGCGGCGGGCGTTCGGCCACTCGGCTCGGGTGGAGAACTCGGCGCCGGGGAGGAGCGTGGCGACCGTGCGGCTGTTCGCCAGGGCGTCGATGTCCTCCTCCGTCAGGTGGGTGCAGTGGTCGGCGCTGGCCGCGTCGAGTTCGACGGCGAGTCGCACGCCCGGGCCGTACGAGAGCTGGTTGGCGTGGATGCGGGGGTGCAGGCCGCGTGCCGTGCCGGCGGTGAGGATCGCGCGGGCCTGGTCGCCGTCGAAGGCGCCCTTCTCGCAGAAGACGTCGATCCAGCGGGCGTACGGGGCGCAGGCGTCGAGCATCTCGCCCGTGACGAGGGCGACGTAGGCGGCCGGGTCCTGAGCGAACTCGGGGGCGACGATGTGGGCGCCGAGGTAGGTGACCTCGGCGGTGTGGCGGGAGGCGACGCGCAGGGCGCGGGACTCGTCCTCGGTCGTGAGGCCGTAGCCGGACTTCGTCTCGAAGGTGGTGGTGCCCTGGCGGAGGGCCTCGGCGAGGTAACGGGTGAGGTTCGCTTCCAGTTCCTCGTCGGTGGCGGCCCGGGTGGCCGCCACGGTCGTGCGGATGCCGCCCGCGCTGTACGGCCGCCCCGACATCCGGGCGTTGAACTCCTGCGTCCGGTCGCCCGCGAAGACGAGGTGGGAGTGGGAGTCGACGAAGCCGGGGAGGACCGCCCGGCCGCCGGCGTCGACCCGATTGTCAGTGGCGGGTGCTTTGCTTTGATCACCGGTCCACGCGATGCGGTCGCCTTCGATGACGACGGCCGCGCCCTGGATCAGTCCGAGGGGGGTTCCGTCACCTAGGGAGGGGTCGTTGGTGACCAAGGCTGCGATGTTGGTGATGAGCGTGCTCGCGGTGCTCGCGGAGTGGGCGGGGCTGACGGTCGTCGCGTTGCTCATGGCGTCCTTGGTGGCCTGGTCGGCGGTGGGGTCGGGTTCGGGGGCCGGCCGCTCGGAGGAGCGGCCCGGGGTCATCCGCGCAGGGCTCCGACGGCGTCCGCGAGGGCTTTCGGCACGTCCGGTACGAGGCGGTGGACCCCGTCCCGTACGACGTGCCGGCCTCCGACGACCGTATGCGACACGTCTGCTGCCGACGCGGCGAATACGGCCGTCTCGGCCCCGAGCCGCGGAAGCGGCCCTGCCGTCCTGACCGAGTCGAGCGCGATCGTCGTGAAGTCGGCGAGCGCGCCGGGCTCCAGGGCGCCCGCGTCCTGCCAGCCGAGTGCCGAGTGCCCGTCCGCCGAGGCGGCCCGCAGGAGGGCTGCCGCCGTCCAGTGTCCTCGGGTACGGGTGCGCAGGCGCTCGTTCAGCTCCATGGCGCGGGCCTCTTCGAGCAGGTCGATCACGGCGTGGCTGTCGGAGCCGAGGGAGAGCGGCGAGCCCGCCCGCTGCAGGGCGACGGCGGGCCCGATGCCGTCGGCGAGGTCCCGCTCGGTGGTGGGGCACATGCAGGTGCCGGTGCCGCTGCCGCCGATGAGGGAGATGTCCTCTGCGGTCAGGTGGGTGTTGTGGACGCCGGTGGTGCGCGGGCCGAGCACGCCGTGGTCGGCGAGCAGCCGGGTGGGGGTGCGGCCGTGGGCCTGGCGGCAGGCGTCGTTCTCGGCCGTCTGTTCCGACAGGTGCACATGGAGCGGGGCCCGCCGCTCCTCGGCCCACCGGGCGACGGTCGCCAGCTGGTCGGCGGGCACGGCCCGCACGGAGTGGATCGCCGCTCCGATCCGCGCGTGATCTCGTTCCTTGAGAACTGAACAGCGTTCGGCCCAGGCGTCCGCCGTGCCGTCGGAGAAGCGGAGCTGAGGGGCGGTGGGCGGCTGTCCGAAGCCGGAGGAGAGATAGGCGGTGTCCAGGAGGGTGATGCGGATCCCGGCTTCGGCGGCGGCCGCGATCAGGGCCTCGCCCATCGCGTTGGGGTCGGCGTACGGGGTGCCGCCGGGGGCGTGGTGGACGTAGTGGAACTCGCCGACCGCCGTGATGCCGGCCAGGGCCATTTCGGCGTACACGGCGCGGGCGAGGGCGTGGTAGCTGTCCGGGGTGAGCCGGGCGGCCGTGGCGTACATGACCTCGCGCCAGGTCCAGAAGGTGCCGGAGCCGACCTGGACGGTGCCGCGCAGGGCGCGGTGGAAGGCGTGGCTGTGGGCGTTGGCCAGCCCGGGCAGGGTGAGGCCGCGCAGGACCTCGGCGCCGGGGGGCGGGGTGGGGGTGTCGGGGCGGACGGCGGCGATGCGGCCGTTCCGGACGTCGAGGGCCACGCCCGGCTCGATGGGGGTCCCCCCTGCTCGAGCGGAGCCGAGAGCTTGGGGGAGGGTGCCGAGCCAGGCGTGCTCCAGCCAGTACGTGCGCGTGGCTGCTGTGGTCACCTGCACGCCAGTCCTTCCAGTACGTCGGCGAGTGCGAGCACCCCGGCCACGCAGTCGTCCTCGGCCGCGAACTCGGCCGGTGAGTGGGAGACGCCGGTGGGGTTGCGCACGAACAGCATGGCCGTCGGGATGCTCCCGGACAGGATCCCGGCGTCGTGTCCGGCGCCGGTGCCCAGGACGGGGACGGTGAGGCCGGTGTCCTTGCCGAGGATGCGGGCGAGTTCGTCGCGCAGGGCGTGGTCGAACTCGACGACGGGGGTGAACGACTCGCGCACGACGGCGAGATCGACACCATGGGCGGCGGCGTACTCCCCGGCCGCCTTCTCGACGCCGGCGACCACGGCGTCCAGGCTGTCCTGGTCGGCCGCGCGGGAGTCGAGCCAGCCGCGCACCAGGGAGGGGATGGCGTTGACGCCGTTCGGCTCGACGGCGATCTTGCCGAAGGTGGCGACGGCACCGGCGAGTTCGGCCTCGCGGCGGGCGGCGAGGACGGTCTCCGCGTAGGACAGCATGGGGTCGCGCCGGTCGGCGAGCCGGGTGGTGCCGGCGTGGTTGGCCTCGCCCCGGAAGTCGAACCGCCACCGGCCGTGCGGCCAGATCGCGCTGGCGACGCCGACCCGGTCGCCGGACAGGTCCAGAGCCCGGCCCTGCTCGACGTGCAGCTCGACGAAGGCGCCGATGCGGGCGAGCCGCTCGGGGTCGGGCCCGATGGCGTCGGGGTCGTATCCGGCGGCCTCCATGGCTCGCGGCAGCGTCACGCCCTCGCCGTCCGTGAGCCGGTGCGCCTGCTCGCGGGTGAGCTGCCCGGCGGTGAGCCGGGACCCGACACAGGCGAGCCCGAACCGGGCGCCCTCCTCGTCCCCGAAGTTCACGATGCCGAGGGGCCGGGTGAACCGCGCGCCCCGGCCGCGCAGTTCGTCCAGCGCGGCGAAGGCGGACACGACTCCGAGGGGGCCGTCGAAGGCTCCGCCGTCCGGCACGGAGTCGAGATGCGACCCGGTGACGACGGCGTCCCCGTGGGCCGGGTCACCGAGCCAGGCCCACTGGTTCCCGTTCCGGTCGACCTCGTAGCGCAGCCCCCGGGCAGCGGCCTGCCCTTCGAACCAGGCCCGGCAGTCACCGTCGACACCGGTCCAGGCGAAGCGGCGATAGCCGTGGGAGGCGGGGTGCCGGCCGAGGGGGAGCAGGTCACGCCACATCTGGTGGAAGGAGGCGCCGACCGGCTGTGGGCGATCTCCCTCCCCCACCGAGCCGGTGCCGTTCGGTCCGGTCACGCCTCGTCACCCTCACGCATCGGGACACGGACGCCCTTCTCCCGAGCCACCGACTCCGCGATGTCGTACCCGGCATCCACATGCCGGATGACCCCCATGCCCGGGTCGTTCGTCAGCACCCGCCGGATCTTCTCGCCGGCCAGCCTCGTACCGTCGGCCACCGTCACCTGCCCCGCGTGGATCGACCGCCCCATACCGACACCGCCCCCGTGGTGCAGGGACACCCAGGACGCCCCCGACGCCACGTTCACCATCGCGTTCAGCAGCGGCCAGTCGGCGATCGCGTCGGACCCGTCGAGCATGGCCTCGGTCTCCCGGTAGGGGGACGCGACGGAGCCGCAGTCGAGATGGTCGCGGCCGATGACGACCGGCGCGGCCAGCTCCCCGCTCGCGACCATGTCGTTGAACCGCTCGCCGGCCTTGTCCCGCTCGCCGTAGCCGAGCCAGCAGATACGGGCGGGCAGCCCCTGGAAGCGGACCCGCTCCCCGGCCATGCGGATCCAGCGGGCCAGGGACTCGTTCTCCGGGAAGAGGTCGAGGATCGCCTCGTCGGTCTTCGCGATGTCGGAGGCCTCGCCGGACAGGGCCGCCCAGCGGAAGGGGCCCTTGCCCTCGCAGAACAGCGGGCGGATATAGGCGGGGACGAAGCCGGGGAAGGCGAAGGCCCGGTCGTACCCGGCGAGTTGCGCTTCGCCGCGGATGGAGTTGCCGTAGTCGAAGACCTCCGCGCCGGCGTCCATGAAGCCGACCATGGCCTCCACGTGCCGGGCCATGGACTCGCGGGCCCGGGTGGTGAAGCCGGCCGGGTCCTTGGCGGCGGCGTCGGCCATGTCCTCGAAGGCGGTGCCGAGGGGCAGGTAGGCCAGCGGGTCGTGGGCGGAGGTCTGGTCGGTGACGATGTCGATCGGGGCGCCCATGGCGAGCAGCTGCGGCACCAGCTCGGCGGCGTTGCCGAGGACACCGATGGACAGCGGGCGGCGGGCGTCACGGGCCTCCACGGCGAGCCGCAGGGCGTGGTCCAGGGAGTCGGCCTTCACGTCCAGGTACCGGTGCTCGATGCGCCGCTCGATCGCGCGCGGGTCGCAGTCGATGCAGATCGCCACACCGTCGTTCATCGTCACGGCGAGCGGCTGGGCGCCGCCCATCCCGCCGAGACCGGCGGTCAGCGTGATCGTCCCCGCGAGGCTGCCGCCGAACTTCTTCGCGGCGACGGCGGAGAAGGTCTCGTAGGTGCCCTGGAGGATGCCCTGGGTGCCGATGTAGATCCAGGAGCCGGCCGTCATCTGCCCGTACATGGTCAGGCCGAGGGCCTCCAGGCGGCGGAACTCCTCCCAGTTCGCCCAGTCGCCGACGAGGTTGGAGTTGGCGATGAGGACACGCGGGGCCCACTCGTGGGTCTGCATGACGCCGACGGGCCGGCCCGACTGGACCAGCATGGTCTCGTCCTGCTTCAGCCCCCGCAGCGTCCACACCATCGCGTCGAAGGAGCGCCAGTCGCGCGCCGCCTTGCCGGTGCCGCCGTAGACGACGAGCTTGTCGGGGTGCTCGGCGACCTCCGGGTCGAGGTTGTTCTGGAGCATGCGCAGGGCGGCTTCCTGCTGCCATCCCAGGGCGCTCGTTTCCGTGCCGCGCGGCGCTCGGACAGGACCGGGGGGCGGCCCATAGGGCCTCGTTTGAGGGTGGTGGAGGGAGGCGGGCGGGCGGGGTCCTGACATGGTCTGCCTCCTGGTGGATGCGTGGTGCTCCCGGCGGGGTTGTTACTGCGGCTATTCACATCCTGGCCATCTGAATAGAGCTAGTCAATACGTCCGGGGGTCGGCGCGGCGGTGCCGTGGATGTTTGGCTGGATGCATGGGCGCACACATCGAGGGATCCGAGGCAGCCGGAGCGGACGTCAGCGCGGCGGGGGACGGCATGGGTGAGGACGGCCGGACGGGTGACTCCGGCGCCGGGCGGGCGGCCCGGCGGGACGAGGCGGTACGGGCCGCGGTGGAGCAGGGGCTGCTCGGGCCCGACACCCCCATCGTGGGGCTGCTGGACGTCACCGGCATCCGGGAGTCGGCGGCGGAGCTGCGGGTGGCGTTCGACGCGGTCGTGGCGCCGGGCACGCCCGTGCTGCACGCCTTCGCGGTGAAGGCGACCCCGCTGGTGCCGGTGCTGCGGCTGCTGCGCGAGGAGGGCATCGGCGCGGAGGTGGCGAGTCCGGGCGAGCTGGCGCTGGCACGGACGGCGGGGCTGGGCCCGGAGGTGACGGTGCTGGACTCGCCGGCCAAGACGCCCCGGGAGCTGCGCGAGGCGCTGGCGCTGGGCATCGCCGTCAACGCGGACAATCCGCAGGAGCTGGACCGCATCGACGGCCTGGTGAGGTCCGCGGCCGGCCGCTCCCCGATCGGGATACGGGTGAACCCGCAGATCGGCGGGGGTTCCATCGAGGCGACGTCCACGGCCACGGCAACGTCGAAGTTCGGCGTGGCGCTGCGTGACGAGGGTGCGCGGGAGTGGGTCGTACGGGCGTATCTGGACCGGCCGTGGCTGACCCGGCTGCACGCGCACACCGGGTCCCAGGGGGTCCCGCTGTCCCTGATGGCGCGGGGCGTGGCGGAGACGTACGAGCTGGCGGAGGAGATCAACCGCCGGGCCGGGCGGCGGCAGGTCGACACGCTCGACATCGGCGGCGGGCTGCCGGTGAACTTCGCGTCGGACGCGACGACGCCGACGTACGCGCAGTACGCGCGGATGCTGGCTGAAGAGGTGCCCGGGCTGTTCGACGGGCGGTACGGACTGGTGACGGAGTTCGGGCGGTCACTGCTGGCGAAGCACGGGACGGTGGTGGCGCGAGTCGAGTACGCCAAGAGCGCGGGCGGCCGGCCGGTGGCGGTCACGCACGCGGGCGTGCAGGTCGCGACGCGGACGGTGTACGCGCCGGGGGTCTGGCCGCTGAGGATCGCCGCGTACGACGCCAAGGGGCGCCCGAAGGAGGGTCCGGCCGTGGTGCAGGACGTGGCCGGGCCGGCGTGCTTCTCGGGCGACCTGCTGGCCGAGGGGTGTGCGCTGCCGTTGCTGGAGCAGGGGGACTTCGCGGCGGCACTGGATACGGGCGCGTACTACTTCGCGCATCACTACGCGTACAACTCGCTTGTCCGGCCCGGGGTTTACGGGTTCGGGCCGGGCAGGGAGGGGGGTGTCGCCTTCGCGGTGGTGCGAGAGGCGCAGACGGTCGAGGAGGTCGTGGCGGAGTCCGGAGGGGCGCAGGTCGATGCGCTGGTGGGCGGCCTGGCGCCGTGGGGGCTTTCGTAGCACCCGGCTTTCGTCGAGCCGGTCGCGCGCCCACGCGGCGGAGCCGCGCATCGGCACAGCCCCGCGCCCCTGAGTCGGTCTTTACCCGCCCGCTTGCACGAGCGCCGGCGTTTTCCTTCGCGACCCGCCCGGGGCAGCGTCACCCGCCGCGATGCCCGTGCCGCGGTAGCTCTTGACCCGCTTGCCCGCGGGGTCGCCCGCGCCTGCGCGCAGCCAGTCCACGCGCACCCACAGCAACACCTCGTCCGCGCCCTCACGGCGGCCCAGCCACGCGGCCTTCAGCCACAGGCCGGCGCCGCAGCCGGCCAGGAGCAGGCCGCCCGCGGCCGGCACGGCGAAGGCGCTGCCCAGGGCGGCGAGGGAGGCGAGGAGGAGCCACCAGCGGTGGAGGCGGCGCCAGTTGCGTGTGGTCACGGCCCGGTCCTGGAGTACGTCGTGCTTGCCGGCGCGGGCCGCGGACGCGGCCAGGGCGACGTACCGCTTGCGGCGTCCGTACGCCACGACGGCCGTCGCCAGGACGAACAGTGCCGCGCCGGCCAGGACGCCGATCCGGCGCCCGGTCAGCCCCGGCGTCGCCAGGCCGATGCCCGCCGCGAACACACCCAGCCACCACAGCGGTGCCGCTCCCGCTCGTACGACGACGGCGACCCGAGCCAGCCCTTGTCCTCCGCGCGTCACGTTCAGCCTCCGTTCGGTCTCCGAAGCGTCTGAAGGGCGTTTCAGGACAAGCACATTAGCGACACAACGTGAGACGAGTATGAGAAGGCGCCATGTGTGCCGTCAGTCCACGAACAGCCCCCGCGCCGCCGCCTTCACGTCGAACTCCTCCAGGCGGGACTGGGCCTGAGGCAGGTCGTCGCACATCGCCTCCAGCAGGACCCGGCCGAGCAGCATCGGGGCACAGGCCGTGTCGAAGGCGAGGCCGGTGCCGACGGCGGCGGGGAGCAGCAGGTCGGACACCTTGGCCACCGGCGCGAAGGCGGAGTCGGCGACCGTGACGACGGTCAGCCCGGCCTGTCGTGCGTAGTCGAGGGTGTCGACGACCTCGCGGGGGTGCCGGGGCAGCGCGAAGCAGAGCAGCGCGGTCGCACCGGCCCGGACGGCGGCGTCGATGCGGTCGTGAAGCATCGTGCCGCCCTCGTTGAGGAGCCGTACGTCGGGGTGGACCTTGGCGGCGAAGTAGGCGAAGCCGTGCGCCTGGGCGGCTGCCGCCCGCAGTCCGAGGACGGGGAGCGGTCGGGAGGCCGCGAGGAGACGCCCCGCCCGCTCCACGGGCCGGGGATCGGCCAGGGCCTCCGCCAGGTGCCGCAGGTTCTCGATCTCGGCCTCGACGGCCTGCTGGTACTCGTTGGAGGACCCGGCGTCCGCGGCGGGTTCGGCGGGGGCGACCTCCCGCAGATGGCGGCGCAGGGCCGGGTAGCCGTCGAAGCCGAGGGCGACGGCGAAGCGGGTCACGGACGGCTGGCTGACCCCGGCCAGTTCGGCGAGTTCCACGCTCGACAGGAACGGCACGTCGGCGGCGCGCCGCACCATGCTGTGCGCGATGCGCCGCTGGGTCGGCGTCAGCCGGTGGCCCTCGAAGAGCGCCTGCAACCGCGCGGCAGGGCTGTCGGTCACGCTCATGACGTGCTCCCCCTCGCCTATTCAGTAGCTGAGGATTCTGCATGAGCATATGCAGACCGGCAAGCGGAACCGTAGGGCCGGCCCGGCCTCGGGCCCGGCAGCCCCAGGCTGGACAGGGGGGCTAACCCCAGTGCGGCCGCCGCCCCCGCTCCCTACCGTGAGTGACATGACCGGAATGGACGCGCGGGACACCGACCTGAAGAAGGAACTCGACGCCACCCTGCAGGCGCGCAGGGAGCTGGGCGAGGAGTACGAGTCGGCGCTGGTCGACTCGTTCCTGGAGAAGGTCGACCAGCGGATCGACGGCGCGGTGGAGCGCCGGGTGCGCCGGCAGCTCGCCGAGGAGCAGATGCAGACGGCCCGGGACTCCCGGTCGCCGGGGGCCATGGACTCCTGGGGCGAGCGCTTCGGCTTCGGGATCGTCTCCCTCGTCCTCGCGGTGCCGCTGTCCGCGATCGGCGGGGGCGTGGCCCATCTGCCCGGCCTGCTCACCGCCTGGGCGGGCATCGTCGGCGTCAACGTCGTGCAGGCCGCCCGCACCAACCCGGGCCTGTTCGGCCGCCGCGCGTCCTCCCGGCACAGCGGCTGGGAGGACTGAGCGGGCACACGCCGTTCAGACCTGGCGTGTCGGCAGCGCGACGATCTGCCGCAGATTGACCCGGCGCGGGCGGCTGGTCACGTAGACCACCAGGTCGGCGAGCTCCTCGGCGGACAGCGCGCCCACCTCGTCCACCATGCCCGCCACCTGCCGGGCCAGCTCCTCGTCGACGATGTGCGTGCGCAACTCGCTCTCGACGATCCCGGGCTCGATGTTGGTGACCCGGACGTCCCGCGGCCCGAACTCGGAGCGCAGGGCCTGCGACAGATAGGTGACGGCGGCCTTGGTCGCGCCGTACACCGCGTAGTTCGCGAAGCTGACGTGCGCGGCGATGGACGAGATGTTCACGACGTCGGCCGTACGGCCCTCCGCGGCCGCGCCCACCAGGTCGCCGGTGAAGGCGCCGGTGATCCGCAGTACTCCGGCGACGTTGGTGTCGAGCATCCGCTGCCACTCGTCGGCGCGCCGGGCGTCGACGGGGTGCGGCAGCATGACGCCGGCGGAGTTGACGACCAGGTCGACGGGCCCGTACTCCGCGTGGATCCGGTCGGCGGCGTCGGTCACGGACGCCTCGTCGGTGACGTCCGCGACGACGGCCAGGGCCTGCCCGCCGTCGGCGCGGATCTTCCCGGCGATCGCCGCCAGCCGTTCCGCACGCCGGGCCAGCAGCGCCACCCGTGCGCCCTGGGCGGCCAGCAGCACGGCGACGGCCTCACCGATCCCGCTCGCGGCTCCGGTGACGACGGCGGTACGGCCGGCCAGGTTCTCGTACGGCATGGAGTGTCCCCTCGGTGGTGGCCGGGGCGTCTCCCCGGCCTCGTCCACCACCCTCGGCTCCCTCGGCGGCCGCACCCAGGGCGCCGCTTGTCCTGGGTCTGGCAATACCAGGTTCGCCGGCCCCGGGCCGCCTAGGCTCGGACCCATGGACGGAGAACTGGGAGACTTCCTGCGCTCGCGCCGCGCCCGCATCCAGCCGGAGGAGGTCGGGCTGACGTCGTACGGCCGCCGTCGTGTGCCGGGTCTGCGTCGTGAGGAGGTGGCGCAGCTGGCCGGGGTGAGCGTCGACTACTACGTCCGTCTCGAGCAGGGCAGGGGCGCGAGCGTCTCGGATGCCGTGCTGGACGCGGTCGCGCGGGTGCTGCGGCTGGACGAGGCGGAGCACGAGTATCTGCGGGCGGTCGCCCGGCCCCGCCGGCGGACCGAGGGCACTCCGGCCGCGTCGCGGGTGCGACCGGGTGTCCAGCTGATCCTGGACGGCATGGACCGCAACCCGGCGTACGTCCTGGACCACCGCATGGACGTCCTCGCCTGGAACGCCCTCGGTGACGCCGTGGTCGGCTTCAGCGACAGAGTCCCCGGCGACCGCAACCTGCCCCGCCGCGTCTTCCTCGACCCCACCGCCCGCGACCTCTACCCGGACTGGCCGGCGACGGCCTCCCAGACCGTCGCCCACCTCCGCCTCAACGCGGGCCACCACCCGGACGACCCCGCCATGGGCAGGCTCGTCGGTGAACTCTCCCGCGCCAGCGACGACTTCCGCCGCCTGTGGGCCGACCACCTGGTCAAACCCTGCGACCACGGGGTGAAGCAGGTCCGGCACCCGGTCGCGGGCCTGCTGACCCTCCCGTTCGAGACCCTCACGATCCCGGCGGCCCCGGACCAGACGATCGTGGCGTACGCGCCGCAGCCCGGCTCGGAGACGGCGGAGCGGCTTGCGCTGCTGGGGAGTTGGGTGACGAGCCGGGCCGGCTGACTCCCGCAGGACAAACAGGCCGGCTGACTCCCGCAGGACAAACAGGCCGACTGACGCCTGGGACAAACAGGCCGGCTGACGCCCGCAGGACGAACGGCTCGGCTGACGCCGCACAAAGAAATGCGCGGGGACCGCCGCACCCCCGTGACCGGGGGGCGGGACGACGGCGGTCCCCGCGTAAGACGCGAACCTGGTCAGGCCGGGCTTGCGCGTCTGTGACGTCGGTGGAGGTCCGGGAGCCGCTCCGGAGGTCCTTGACGCCAACGGCGCCGGCCGGGGCGGGGAGCCGCTCCCGCCCTGCCGACACCCACTAATGTGCAGGACCCGTGTTAAGCGGGTGCTGCGCGAACGTGACGCGCTCGTACCACTTCCGCGAAGCCCACGAAGATCGCGGACGAACGGCAAGTGCGCCCGGTTAACGGGGGGTTCACCGGCCGTTCGCCGTCACTTCGCGGACCGGGCGAGGAAGGACAGCAGGTCCTGCCGGCTGACCACACCGGTCGGCTTGCCCTCGACGAGGACGATCGCCGCGTCCGCCTTGCCGAGGACGGCCATCAGGTCGGCGACGGGTTCGCCGGAGCCGACCTGGGGCAGCGGGCCGGACATGTGCTTCTCCAGCGGGTCCTCCAGCGAGGCGCTCTTGCTGAACAGCGCGTCCAGCAGCTCGCGCTCCACGACCGAGCCGACGACCTCGGCGGCCATCACGTCGGGGTGGCCCGCGCCCGGCTTGACGACCGGCATCTGCGAGACGCCGTACTCGCGCAGCACGTCGATGGCCTGGCCGACCGTCTCCTCCGGGTGCATGTGGACGAGGGAGGGCATGTGGTCGCCCTCCTTGTCGTTCAGGACGTCGGCGACGCGGGCGCTGGGGCCCGCGTCCTCCAGGAAGCCGTAGTCGGCCATCCACTCGTCGTTGAAGATCTTGCTGAGGTAGCCGCGGCCGCTGTCCGGCAGCAGGACCACGACGACGTCGTCCTCGCCGAGCCGCTCGGCGACCTCCAGCGCGGCCACGACCGCCATGCCGCAGGAGCCGCCGACGAGCAGGCCCTCCTCCTTGGCCAGGCGGCGGGTCATCTGGAAGGAGTCCTTGTCGGACACGGCGACGATCTCGTCCGCGACGGTCCGGTCGTAGGCGGTGGGCCAGAAGTCCTCACCGACACCCTCGACGAGGTACGGCCGCCCGGACCCGCCGGAGTAGACGGACCCTTCGGGGTCGGCGCCGATGACCTTCACCTTGCCGTCGCTGACCTCCTTGAGGTAGCGGCCGGTCCCGGAGATGGTGCCGCCGGTGCCCACGCCCGCCACGAAGTGGGTGATCCTCCCCTCCGTCTGCTCCCACAGCTCGGGGCCGGTGGAGTGGTAGTGCGAGAGGGGGTTGTTCGGGTTGGAGTACTGGTCGGGCTTCCAGGCCCCGGGCGTCTCGCGGACCAGCCGGTCGGAGACGTTGTAGTAGGAGTCAGGGTGCTCCGGGTCGACGGCGGTCGGGCAGACGACGACCTCGGCGCCGTACGCGCGCAGCACGTTGATCTTGTCGGTGCTCACCTTGTCGGGGCACACGAAGATGCACTTGTACCCCTTCTGCTGCGCCACGATGGCGAGGCCCACCCCGGTGTTGCCGCTGGTCGGCTCGACGATCGTGCCGCCCGGCTTGAGCGCGCCGGACTCCTCGGCCGCCTCGATCATGCGCAGGGCGATGCGGTCCTTCACGGAACCGCCGGGATTGAAGTACTCCACCTTGGCCAGGACGGTCGCCCTGATGCCCTTGGTCACGCTGTTGAGCCTCACCAGCGGGGTGTTGCCGACGAGACTGATCATCGAGTCGTGGAACTGCACCGTTGTCTCCGGTTGCCGCAGAAATGGTCTTAGTTGGTGCCGCCAGCCTATGGCCTGCCGGTCATCCGTGACGGTCGTTCACTCGCTGTTGAGATTGGACGACGGGCTGTACGGGGCAAGCACTGGGTGTACGGGTTCGAGGAGGTGGCGGCGACGCATGACGAGTATGTCGAGGGCGCGGGTGGCCCGGCGGATCGCTGCGGGTGCGGCGTACGGCGGTGGCGGGATCGGGCTGGCCGGGGCGGCCGCCGTGGGGCTGGTGCTGGCGGAAGTGCAGCTGGCGCGGCGCCGGGTGGGCAACGGCAGGTCGCCCCATGTGCCGAACGCGGACGGCCGGTACGGCCGTACGTACGCCAGTCCCGGTGAGGTACCGCTGCGGCTGACGATGCTGGGTGACTCCACGGCCGCCGGCCAGGGTGTGCACCGGGCCGGGCAGACCCCGGGCGCGCTGCTGGCCTCGGGCCTCGCGGCACTGGCGGAACGCCCGGTGGAGCTGCGCACGATGGCGACGCCCGGGGCCTGCTCGGACGACCTGGACCGCCAGGTGGCCCTGGTGCTGGCCGACCTCGATCCCGTGCCGGACATCTGCGTGATCATGATCGGCGCGAACGACGTCACTCACCGCATGCCCCCGACCCGCTCGGTCCGCCACCTGTCCGCGGCGGTCCGGCGGCTGCGCACGGCCGGTGCCGAGGTCGTGGTCGGCACCTGCCCCGACCTGGGCACCATCGAGCCGGTCCAGCAACCCTTGCGCTGGCTGGCCCGACGGGCCTCCCGCCAGCTGGCGGCCGCCCAGACGATCGGAGCCGTCGAACAGGGCGGCCGCACCGTGTCCCTGGGCGACCTGCTCGGCCCCGAGTTCGCCGCGAACCCGCGCGAGCTGTTCGGCCCGGACAACTACCACCCCTCCGCCGAGGGCTACGCGACGGCGGCGATGGCGGTCCTGCCGACCGTCTGCGCCTCTCTCGGCCTGTGGCCGGCCGAGGAGGAGCGCCCGGACGCCTCCCGCCGCGAGGGCTTCCTGCCGGTGGCCCGGGCGGCGGCGGAGGCCGCCTCGGAGGCGGGTACGGAGGTCGCGGCCGCCATGCCGAGCGGCCCGAGGGGGCCGTGGGCGCTGCTGAAGCGCCGCAGGCGCCGGCGGGTACCCGAGCAGGAACCGGCCCCTGTCACACCGTCGAGCTGAGGGAAGGCCGGCTGAGCGGCCCGGACCAGGAAAAAGCAAGCGCTTAGAAAACTGCGGTCAGGGTCACACCGCCACACCCGTGACCCAGGCCATACGTACGGGTAACTTCCCAGACAGCCCAGCCAGACCACCCGGTACGTCAATGGAGCCGTGATGCCCGAAGCCGTGATCGTCTCAGCCGCCCGCTCCCCCATCGGCCGCGCCGTCAAGGGCTCCCTCAAGGACCTCCGCCCGGACGACCTCACCGCCACGATCGTCCAGGCCGCCCTGGCCAAGGTCCCCGAGCTGGACCCGAAGGACATCGACGACCTGATGCTCGGCTGCGGCCTGCCCGGCGGCGAGCAGGGCCACAACCTCGGCCGTATCGTCGCCGTGCAGATGGGGATGGACCACCTGCCGGGCTGCACCGTCACCCGGTACTGCTCCTCCTCGCTCCAGACCTCCCGCATGGCCCTGCACGCCATCAAGGCCGGCGAGGGCGACGTCTTCATCTCGGCCGGCGTCGAGATGGTCTCCCGGTACGCCAACGGCAGCTCGGACATACCCGGCACGCACAACCCGCTCTTCGCCGAGGCCGAGGCCCGCACCGTCGCGACCGCCCAGTCCGAGGGCTCCACCTGGCACGACCCGCGCGAGGACGGCCTGCTGCCCGACCCGTACATCGCGATGGGCCAGACCGCCGAGAACCTGGCCCGCGCCAAGGGCGTCACCCGCCAGGACATGGACGAGTTCGGCGTCCGCTCCCAGAACCTCGCCGAAGAGGCCATCAAGAACGGCTTCTGGGAGCGCGAGATCACCCCGGTGACCCTCCCCGACGGCACGGTCGTCTCCAAGGACGACGGCCCCCGCGCCGGCGTCACCCTGGAGGGCGTCCAGGGCCTCAAGCCGGTCTTCCGCCCCGACGGCATGGTCACGGCCGGCAACTGCTGCCCGCTGAACGACGGCGCTGCCGCGCTCGTGATCATGTCCGACACCAAGGCCCGCGAGCTGGGCCTCACCCCGCTCGCCCGCATCGTGTCGACCGGCGTCTCCGGCCTCTCGCCCGAGATCATGGGCCTCGGACCGGTCGAGGCGAGCAACCAGGCCCTGAAGCGGGCCGGGCTGACCATCGGCGACATCGACCTGGTCGAGATCAACGAGGCGTTCGCCGCCCAGGTGATCCCCTCCTACCGCGACCTGGGCATCCCGCTGGAGAAGCTGAACGTCAACGGCGGCGCCATCGCCGTCGGCCACCCCTTCGGCATGACCGGCGCCCGCATCACCACCACGCTCATCAACTCCCTGCAGTTCCACGACAAGCAGTTCGGCCTGGAGACGATGTGCGTCGGCGGCGGCCAGGGCATGGCCATGGTCATCGAGCGCCTCAGCTGAGCACCGCACCGTAGCCGCCATAGCACGTGCGGTGAGGCCCTGACCCAGAACCCCGGAAACCCCGGGGTTCTGGGCTGTTTTGTGATCCAATCTCCCCCAGGATGTGACCTATCTCCCTCTACGCGAGGAGAAGCCCAGGTCACAGCAGCACCACCCGCTCCCCCGACACCGAAGCCCTGTCCGTTTCGTGACGTTACGCACTGACAGCTGGTTAGTCCGCCCTTCAAGCTGATGTAGGAAGTCGGGGGTCGACTTTGAACCGGGAGTACGTCAGTGAGCGCCATGCCGATCGCCTTGCTGGTCACCACGGCCGCCACGGGCGCCGTGGGGGTCGCCGTCCTGCGCACCGTCCTGCAGCTGCGCCGACAGGTCGCGGCCCTGCACACCGCGCTGGCCGAGAACCGCGCCGCCACCACCCGTGCCCTGCTGCCCGCCGCCCGCACGCATGCCGACACCGACGAGATACGGGCCGCCGTGGCGGCGGCGCTCGCGGAGGAACGCGAGCGGGAGCTCGCCGAGGCGCGGGCGTTCTGGGCCGCCCAGGAGGCCCGTGACGCCTCCGACGCACCGCCCCTGCTGGGTCTGCCCGACGTCGACCTGTTCCTGCCCCGGCAGGCCGATTTCGCGGGCCTGGAGTCGGTGTCCGAGCCGAGCGCGGACACCGAGGAGCCGGCCGCCGACTCCCCGGAGCTGGCGGCGGCCCGCCGTCGTCACCCCTCCCACCCGGACTTCGTGCCGACGCAGTCGCCGGTGGTGAACGACCACGAGCGCACGGTCGCCACGCTGGAGGAGCTGGCCGCCTCGCGCGTGGAACTGACGGACGTCCGCCCGGGCCCGCTCGGCACCCTCGACGTCTACGTCTTCGCCGACGGCACGACCCTGTGCATGACCCCGGGCCACCGGGAGACGGCGGAGCGCCTCGCCACCGCCCTGCGCGCAGGCGAGACCCCGACCCTCCTGGGCGGCTCAGGCGTCTCGGGCGCCTACACCCTGACATTCGAGTGCGGCAAGGAGAACGTCTACATCCTGGCCGACAGGGTCATCGCGTCCCTCTGAGGGACGCGGGGCTGTATCGACATGCGGCTCCGCCGCGTGGGCGCGAGCAACCCAAGACCACCCGCACCCGCCGACGAAACGGGTCACACCCCCGCCCGCTTCTGCGCCTCCTCGACCAACCGCACCGCTTCATCGACGTCGGCATCACTGGGAATCACAACCGCCAGATCATGCGCGGCAACGGTGATCTGATCTGCCGCTGCAAACATCCCCGCATCCGGCATCACCCGAGGCTCCGCCTCAGGAGCCTCCAGCACCTGCGCCCTCCGGGCCAACTCCCGGGCCAGCCCGAGAGCCTCAGCGGCAGCACCTCGCTGCAACCGGCTCTGGGGCGCGGCCCTCAAACGATCGGCGAAGTGATCCACCGCACGGGTCAGAGGCGTCGTATCAACCACGCCGCGAGCGTACGCGTCGCACCGGGACTGTTGCCAACGGGCGAACACTCAGGCACGGTGACCTGAAGGACCGGCTTACATCCCAGCGTCCGGAGGCGCCGATGTCCCAAGTCTTCTCCGAAGAGACCCATCGCAACATGCTCGCCCGCATCCCCCACTGCACCGGTCGTGAGATCTCCGACTGGCTTCGCACCGTCGAAGAAGGCCCGGCACTCTTCCGCTTCGAGGAAAAGGTCAGCTGGCTCCGGCACGAACACAACCTCGCGTACGGCCACGCCAAGGCGATCATCCACGAGTACGACCTGAGGAGGGCCGCGCGCAAACTGCTCTAGGCGCGGACACGTCTCGACGACGGAGCCGCCCGGCAGACGCCGAAGGGCCCCGGCCGGAGCCGGGGCCCTTCGCGCACGACGCGTCGGAGACTAGTCGTTGCTGTTGAGGATCGAGATGAGCCTCAGGAACTCCAGGTAGATCCACACCAGCGTCAGCGTGAGGCCGAAGGCCGCGAGCCACGCCTCCTCACGCGGGGCGCCGTAGGCGACGCCGTCCTCGACCTGCTTGAAGTCCAGGGCAAGGAAGCAGGCGCCGAGGATGATGCCGATGATGCCGAAGACGACACCGAGGGCACCGCTGCGGAAGCCGAGGCCGTCACCGCCGCCGAACACCGCGAACAGCAGGTTCACCATCATCAGCATGATGAAGCCGAGCGCGGCCGCCATCACGAAGCCGTAGAAGCGGCGGTTGACGCGGATCCAGCCGGCCTTGTAGGCGATCAGCACACCGGCGAAGACCGCCATGGTGCCGATCACGGCCTGCATGGCCGCGCCGTCGGCGATGCGGCTGTCGACGATGTTGGACACGACGCCGAGGAAGACACCCTCGAACGCGGCGTACGTCAGGATCAGCGCGGGCGAGGCCTTGCGCTTGAAGGACTGGACGAACGCCAGGACCATGCCGATCAGCGCGGCGCCGATACCGATGCCGTAGCTACGGCTGATGTTGGCGTCGTCGACCGGCAGCAGGGCCCAGGAGAGCGCCGCGGTGAGGATGAGCACACCGAGCGTGCTCGCCGTGCGCAGGACGACGTCGTCGATGGTCATCCGGCCGGTGGTGGCCGGAGCCTGCGGCGGCGCGCCGTGCGCCAGGTCCTGCTGGGCGTAAGGGTTCTGCGCGTACGGGTTCTGCGCGTAGGGGTTGCCCGTCGGCTGTGCGTACGGGTTGCCCTGGGTGGCGACAGCGGGACCCCCGGCCTGCGGCGCGGTGTTGAAGCCCGCGTAGCCGTTGTCGCGGCTGAACCCCCGTCGCGAGAAGACCGGGTTTCTGCTCCTCATTTCACTCCTCCATGGCCAACACTGCGTGACCTTGGCTCAAGAGTAATAGGTAGGCAAAGGAATGACCCTAGTGCTTGGGGAGGATCTTTCCCTCGTCGTGCTGCGCAACACGCTACGCGGCTTCGTGATTCCCCTCATCGGAGGGGGTCATTCATCACCAAGCTGCGACACGTCCGGAACCGGACGGAGATCACCCGCTGACGCCGTCCTTACGTCACCCGGGGCATCACTCGAACGAGAAGCCCGTGTACCCCTCGGCCAGGTCGGTCTCGGCGGCGCGGGAGGAGGCGATGCGTTCCAGCCGGGCGAGCTGGATCCGGTCCTCGAAGCCGGTCGCGCCGGGGGCCCGGTGCAGAAGGGTCGTCATGTCGTAGGAGAACCGCTCGGCCTGCCAGATCCGGCGCAGGCAGGTCTCCGAGTAGGTGTCGAGCAGCTCCGGTGAGCCGGTCTCCTGCCGGTGGGTCAGGGCCCGGGCGAACGTCACGACGTCACCGACGGCGAGGTTCAGCCCTTTGGCGCCGGTGGGCGGCACGATGTGGGCCGCGTCGCCGGCGAGGAAGAGGCGGCCGTGGCGCATCGGCTCGTGGACGTAGGAGCGCATGGGCGTGACCGACTTCTGGGTGATCGGGCCGCGCTCCAGGCGCCAGTCGTCGGCGGTCTCGAAGCGGCGCTCCAGCTCGTCCCAGATCGCCTCGTCGCTCCACGTCCCGGCGTCGGTGCCGTCGGGCACCTGGAGGTAGAGGCGGGAGACGGACGGTGAGCGCATGGACAAGAGGGCGAAGCCGCGGTCGTGGCGGGCGTAGACGAGCTCGTCGTGCGAGGGCGGCACGTCGGCGAGGATGCCGAGCCAGCCGAAGGGGTACGTCCGTTCGAAGACCTGGGTCAGTTCGTCCGGGATCGCCTTGCGGGCCACGCCCCAGAAGCCGTCGCAGCCGACGACGTACTCGCACTCCAGGACGTCCTCGCGGCCCTCGTGCCGGAAGCGGACGCGCGGGGCGTCGGTGCCGGCGTCCTCCACGGCCAGCGCCTCCGCCTCGAACAGCAGCGGGCCGCCCTCGGCGAGCTGGAGGGCGATGAGGTCCTTGCAGACCTCGGTCTGGGCGTAGACCATCACGGAGCGGCCGCCGGTGAGGGCGGGGAAGTCGACGCGGTGGCGCCTGCGGTCGAAGCGCAGTTCGATGCCGTCGTGGCGCAGCCCCTCGCGGTCCATGCGCTCCCCGGCACCGGCCGCGCGCAGTACATCCGCCGTGCCCTGCTCCAGGATCCCGGCGCGCTGCCGCCGCTCGACGTAGGCGCGGTCGCGGCTCTCCAGGACGACCGAGTCGATGCCGGCGTTGTGGAGCAGCCGGGCGAGGAGGAGGCCGGCGGGGCCGGCTCCGATGATGCCGACGGTGGTGCGCATCGGACGCCTCTTCTCATCCGTTCGTGTGGTGAAATTTTCTTCACCGTTGTGGGATGTGAGTCTCTGACGGCATGCGACCGCTGTCAACGGGCACGCCGCGAACTTCTCAATGGACCACACAGGGATCGGAAGGTGCCCGGAGCCGGACTCGAACCGGCACGCCCGCGAAGGGGCAGCGAGGTTTAAGCTCGCCGTGTCTGCATTCCACCATCCGGGCAGGCCATGGGCTCCGCATCGAGGTTCCGAGACTATCGGGACGGGTCCCCCGAACAGCGGGCGGGCGGACCGATGTTGTCTTATTTTATTGACGTCTGAGGGTGCATCAGCACACGGAACGCGCCATCAGCACTTGCCAGTAGCCTTGCGTGCGGCCGTCGGCGGCGCATGCGGAATGACGGAATTTCACCGTCTGAACAAGGGCACCCCACCTGTTCTCGACACCTGGCCCACCCGTTTCCGGCATGTGGACCACTCGATCCCCCGACGCCCGGCCCCCTCAGGGGCGTTCGTCATCCCCAGGTATGACACCGCCCCTCCCGGTCAGACCGCAGTCGGCCCCCGGAACCGGAACAACGGGTGACTCCACGGCGGCGTAGGACCCGGACGATGGAACAAGTCCCTCCCAGAACACAGCCGTCCGACAGGAGTGCCATCCCGTGACCACCGCACCGCTCACCGACCGGGCCACCACCGTGGCCGCGCGCGCCACGGATCTGTCGAAGATCTACGGACAGGGTGAGACCCGGGTGGTCGCCCTGGACCGGGTCTCCGTCGACTTCCGGCAGGCCGAGTTCACCGCGATCATGGGCCCCTCCGGCTCCGGCAAGTCGACCCTGATGCACTGTGTGGCCGGTCTGGACACCTTCTCCTCCGGGTCGGTGCGCATCGGCGACACCGAGCTCGGCTCCCTGAAGGACAAGCAGCTGACCAAGCTGCGCCGGGACAAGATCGGCTTCATCTTCCAGGCGTTCAACCTGCTGCCGACCCTGACGGCTCTGGAGAACATCACCCTCCCGATGGACATCGCGGGCCGCAAACCGGACAAGCAGTGGCTGGACTCCGTGATCCGGATGGTCGGTCTGGCGGACCGGCTCGGCCACCGGCCCGCCCAGCTGTCGGGCGGTCAGCAGCAGCGCGTCGCCGTGGCGCGGGCGCTGGCCTCCAGGCCCGAGATCATCTTCGGTGACGAGCCCACCGGAAACCTCGACTCGCGTTCCGGCGCCGAGGTGCTGGGCTTCCTGCGCAACTCCGTGCGGGAGCTGGGCCAGACGGTGGTGATGGTGACCCACGACCCGGTGGCCGCGGCCTACGCGGACCGGGTGATCTTCCTCGCGGACGGGCGGATCGTCGACGAGATGTACCGGCCGACGGCCGAGTCGGTCCTCGATCGCATGAAGGCGTTCGACGCCAAGGGCCGCACCAGCTGATCCCCCGTCAGGACCGACAGATCTGAGAAGAAGAACCCATGTTCCGTACCGCCTTGCGCAACGTGCTCGCGCACAAGGCCCGGCTCCTGATGACCGTGCTCGCCGTGATGCTCGGCGTGGCCTTCGTGTCGGGGACCCTGGTCTTCACCAACACCATCTCCGACGCCTTCCAGAAGAGTTCGGCCAAGGGCTTCGACCAGGTCGACGTCGCCGTCACAGCGGACTCCCGGGCCGCCGAGGGCGACCAGGTCGGCAAGGCCCACGACCTGACCCGGGCGGAGCTCGACAAGAGCGAGCGCGTTCCCGGAGCCGCGTCCGCCATCGGCGTCGTGCAGGGCTTCACCGCCATCGCCGACAAGGACGGCAAGCTCATCGGCGACGGTTTCCAGTCGCAGGGCGGCAACTACTGGGGCACCAAGGACCCTCGCTACCCCCTGGTCAGCGGGCACGCCCCCAAGGGCCGCGGCGAGATCCTCATCGACTCCGAGACGGCCGAGCGCGCCGGCTACGAGGTCGGCGACACCGTGCGCATGTCGGTCGACGGGCCGGTCCTGACCCCGAGGATCACCGGCATCTTCACCACCGACGACGGCAACGTCGCGGCCGGCGGCAGCCTCACCCTGTTCGACACGGCGACCGCGCAGAAGCTGTTCGGCAAGGCGGGCACCTACGACCAGATCGACGTCAAGGCGAAGGCGGGCGTCACGCAGGCCGCGCTGAAGGCGGAGCTGGACAAGGCGCTGCCCGGGGACCGCGTGGAGACCACGACCGGCAAGCAGCTCGCCGACGACCAGGCGCGGATGATCTCGGAGTCGATGAGCGGCATGCAGACGGCCTTGCTGGTCTTCGCCGGCATCGCCCTGTTCGTCGGCACGTTCATCATCGCCAACACCTTCACCATGCTGGTCGCCCAGCGCACCAAGGAGCTGGCGCTGATGCGGGCGGTCGGCGCCTCCCGCCGGCAGGTGACACGGTCGGTGCTCATCGAGGCGTTCGTGGTCGGCGCGGTCGCGGCCGTGGCCGGACTGGTCGCGGGCATCGGCATCGGAGCCGGACTGCGCTCCCTGATGGGGACGTTCGACGCGACCGTGCCGGACGGACCGCTGATCATCAAGCCCGCCACGATCCTCACCGCGCTCGCGGTCGGCATCCTGGTCACCATGCTGGCGGCGTGGCTGCCGGGCCGCCGGGCCGCGAAGATCCCGCCGGTGGCGGCCATGAACAGCGTGCACGCCAAGGCCACGACCAAGTCGCTGGTGCTGCGCAACACGCTGGGCGCCCTGTTCTCGGCCGCGGGCGTCGCGGTGGTCCTGGTGGCCACGACGATGGACGGCTCCGACGGCCAGATGCCCATGGGTCTCGGCGCGGTGCTGCTGATCATCGGCGTGTTCATCCTGACCCCGCTGCTGTCCCGCCCGCTGATCGCCGCCGCGGCGCCCGTGCTGCGCGCCTTCGGCGTGTCCGGCAAGCTGGCCCGGCAGAACTCGGTGCGCAACCCGCGCCGTACGGCCGCCACCGCCTCCGCGCTGATGATCGGCCTGACCCTGATCACCGGCATGACGGTGATGGCGGGCAGCCTCCAGCAGGCCATCGAGAAGATGGCGTCGTCGTCGATCAAGGCGGACTACGTGGTGTCCATGGCGAACGGCAACCCGCTGTCGCCGGACGTCGAGAAGAAGCTGGCGCGGACCGACGGCGTCACCGCCACCAGCCCGATACGCAACGCCGTCTCCCGGATCGACGGCCGGACCGAGTACCTGACCGGCGTCAACGGCGCCGCGATCGGCGAGCTGGCCGGCCCGAAGGTCGACGCCGGTTCCTTCAAGGTCGGCGGCACCCAGGTCGTCGTCGACAGCGAGACCGCGAAGTCCTACGGCTGGAAGGCCGGTTCCGCCTTCACCGTCTCCTACGAGGACGGCAAGAAGCAGCAGCTGACGGTCGCCGGGACGTACGAGAGCAACGACTTCCTGCGCGGCATCCTGCTCGACCAGGCGACCCTCGCTCCGCACAAGTCGGACCCGTACAACATGAAGGTCATGGTGAAGACCGCGGGCGGCACGTCCGGCGCGACGCAGGACAAGCTGGAGAAGGCCCTCGGCACCAACCCGGCCATCAAGGTCCAGGACAAGAAGGACATCTCCAACGAGATCGCACAGATGTTCACGCTGATGCTGAACATGGTCTACGGCCTGCTCGCCATGGCGGTGATCGTGGCGGTCCTCGGTGTCGTCAACACCCTGGCCATGTCGGTCTTCGAGCGCTCCCAGGAGATCGGCATGCTGCGGGCGATCGGCCTGGACCGCAAGGGCATCAAGCGCATGGTCCGCCTGGAGTCCCTCGTGATCTCGCTGTTCGGCGCGGTGCTGGGCATCGGACTGGGCGTGTTCTTCGGCTGGGCGGCCGGTGAGCTGCTGGCCACGAGGCTGGCGACCTACGAACTGGTCCTGCCGTGGGCCCGGATGGGCGTCTTCCTGCTGCTGGCCGCGACGGTGGGCGTCCTGGCCGCGCTGTGGCCGGCCCGGCGGGCGGCCCGGCTGAACATGCTGGAGGCGATCAAGGCGGAGTAGCCGGCGCGGGAGGGGCCCCTTTCCCACGGTGGGAAAGGGGCCCTTCGACGTCTCGGTTCCAGGCGCGGGCGGACCCCTGACGCACGCGGCCATGCGGCCATGCGGCCATGCGGGCAGGGTGCGGGAGCCGCTGCGCGGCCCGGAGGGGCATGCGGGGGTCGCGTCGCCCGTTCGGCAGCCCGCGGGCCGCGGCCCCCACGCCCGGGAACCGTCCGCGAGTGCCATCCCGGTGTTCCCTCTCCCCGGCCACCACACCGGACGGCCCCGGTCCCGTCGGCAGGAACCGGGGCCCTTCCGCGTTCAGTTCCAGGTACGGGCGCGCAGCGGCATGCCCGCCTCCCCCGATTCGGGGGTCCGCACGGCCAGGACCTGGTTGACGCCGATGCGGTTGCGTTCGAAGGCGAGGGCGGAGGCGGCCATGTACAGGCGCCAGACGCGGGCCCGGCCGGGGCTGGTGAGCTGGACGGCACGCTGCCAGTCGGCCTCCAGGCGGGCGACCCAGTGCCGCAGGGTGAGGGCGTAGTGCTCGCGGATCGACTCGACGTCGCGCACCTCGAACCCGGCGCGCTCCAGCTGGGCGACGGTGACGCCGATCGGCTGGAGCTCACCGTCGGGGAAGACGTAGGAGTCGATGAACGCGTCGACGTCGTACGCCGTCTCGTCCCGCTGCGGGCGGCGGGCGATCTGGTGGTTGAGCAGCCGCCCGCCGGGCCCCAGCAGACCATGCAGGTCGGTGGCGTAATCCAGGTACCGCTCGGCGCCGACGTGTTCGGCCATGCCGATGGAGGAGATCGCGTCGTAGGGTCCGTCGCGGACGTCGCGGTAGTCCTGGACGCGGATCTCGACCTTGTCGGTGAGGCCCTCGTCGGCGACGCGTTTGCGGGCGTACGCGGCCTGCTCCTGGGAGAGCGTGACGCCGACGACGCTCACGCCGTGCTCGCGGGCGGCGTGGACGGCCATCGAGCCCCAGCCGCAGCCGACGTCGAGCAGCCGCTGACCGGGTCTCAGTCCGAGCTTGCGGCAGACCAGTTCGAGCTTGTCGTGCTGGGCCTGTTCGAGGGTGCTGCCGGGGCTCGGCCAGTAGGCGCAGGAGTACACCATGGAGGGGCCGAGGACGATCTCGTAGAAGTCGTTGCCGACGTCGTAGTGGTGGCTGATGGCGCGTCTGTCGGTGCGCTTGGTGTGCAGGTTGCGGCGGGGCCGACGGGCCTCCTCGCGGGGCGGGGCGGGCGGCAGCGGGCTCCCGGCGAGCTTGACGAGCCCGCGTACGGCGGCGCGGAACTCGGGGTCGCGCAGGGCCTGGGCGAGGGTGCGGGCGTCCTCGCCGCGCTCCCAGATGTGACCGGCCAGCAGGTCGAGGGTGGTGTAGAGGTCGCCGTCGATGTCGAGATCGCCCGCCACCCAGGCCCGGGCCAGGCCGAGTTCGCCCGGCCTCCACAGCAGGCGGCGCAGGGCGCGGCGGTTGCGTACGACCAGGGCCGGCGCGCCCGGCGGGCCCGCCTCCGAACCGTCCCAGGCGCGGATGCGCACGGGTGGCGGTGCTCCCAGCACCTGTGCGAAGAGGCCCTGCAGCCGCGGCGCGGCGTCTGCCATGGTGTACACCTCCGTGACGGAGAATCCCGGAATGTCCGACACCACGTAAACACCTGCGGGGCCATGGCGCAGTCCCCGGCACGCGTCACGTCTGGGCAAAACCACTACCCAGGGGGAACGCCGCGGGAAACGCCGAAGGACCTCCCGCACCACGGATGGCGGGAGGTCCTTCGTCAAGCGGGGGAGCGACCGGAGGTCAGGAGGCCTTGGCCTTCTCCTCGGTCTTCTCCTTGGCCTTCGCCTCGGTCTTCTCCTTCGGCGCGGAGGCGACCGGGGCCGGCTTCGCGGCCTCGTAGAACTCCTCGCGCGGCGTCTCGATGGCGCCGAGCGAGACGACCTCGCGCTTGAGGAACATGCCGAGCGTCCAGTCGGCGAAGACGCGGATCTTGCGGTTCCAGGTCGGCATCGCCATGCCGTGGTAGCCACGGTGCATGTACCAGGCGAGACGGCCCTTGAGCTTGATCTTCATCTTGCCCATGACGATCATCGCGACGCCCTTGTGGAGGCCGAGACCGGCCACCGCTCCCTTGTTGGCGTGGGAGTAGTCCTTCTGCGGGAAGCCCCGCATGCCGGACAGGACGTTGTCGCCGAGGACCCGGGCCTGACGCAGCGCGTGCTGCGCGTTCGGCGGGCACCAGGCGTTCTCGTTGCCCGCCTTGCGGCCGACGAGGTCCGGGACCTGGGCGTTGTCGCCCGCGGCCCAGATGTAGTCGGTGCCCTTGACCTGGAGCGTGGTCTCGCAGTCGACGTGGCCGCGGGGCCCGAGGGGCAGGCCGTAGCGGGAGAGGACCGGGTTGGGCTTGACGCCGGCGGTCCAGACGATCGTGTTGGAGTCGACCTCGAGGCCGTTCTTCAGCACCACGTGGCCGTCGACGCAGGAGTCCATGGAGGTGGACAGGTAGACCTCGACGCCGCGGCCCTCGAGGTGCTCCTTGCCGTACTTGCCGAGCTTGGGACCGACCTCGGGGAGGATCTTGTCGGCGGCGTCGACCAGGATGAAGCGCATGTCCTCACGGGACACGTTCTTGTAGTACTTCGCCGCGTCGCGGGCCATGTCCTCGACCTCGCCGATGGTCTCCGCACCGGCGAAACCGCCACCCACGAAGACGAAGGTGAGCGCCTTGCGGCGGATCTCCTCGTCGTTGGTGGAGTCGGCCTTGTCGAGCTGCTCGAGGACGTGGTTGCGCAGGCCGATGGCCTCCTCGATGCCCTTCATGCCGATGCCCTGCTCGGCGAGGCCGGGGATCGGGAAGGTGCGGGAGACCGCGCCGAGCGCGACGACCAGATAGTCGAAGGGCAGCTCGTACGCCTCGCCGACCAGCGGCGCTACGCGAGCGACCTTGCGGTCCTGGTCGATGGTGGTGACCCGGCCGGTGAGGACCTCCGCCTTCGGCAGCACGCGTCGCAGCGGGACGACGACGTGGCGCGGGGAGATGTTGCCGGCGGCGGCTTCGGGGAGGAAGGGCTGGTAGGTCATGTACGACCGGGGGTCGACGACCGTGACGGTCGCCTCGCCGTAGCGCATCTTCTTGAGAATGCGCCGAGCTGCGTACAGGCCTACGTACCCACCGCCTACTACGAGGATCCTGGGACGCTCCGTGGTGCTCATGCCATCGAGTATCCACCCGCCTCAGGGGGGTAGCTCGTGCGCCCCTTCACAAGCTCCGTCGGGGGGTGTGTTATCCTCCGCGACTCCCGTGATCCATGTCATGGTGACAAGCGGGCTCCTTTGTGCACGGCGGGCCGTTGTCAATGCCGCGTGAGCTGCCTCTCTGGCCCGCGGACCCCCCTGTGAGACCCCCGTCGAACCCTCCTCCGGCCATCCGCCCGGGCGCACCCATACCATGCTTCTGAACATGTTCAAAGGGTCATCAGGCCCCCAGAAGGGTCAACGTGACCCTTCTCTTCGCCCTGGAGTGCCGAATTCCTTGTGAAGAACTTCACGAACTTTTCCGGGGGACTGCTTCCGGAGGCTCACACGAGTCCCCCGGACCCGCTCAAACGTGATCCATGCCTGCTCAGAAGCGGCCGGGGCGACGGACCGCGCGATGCCGTCGAGGATCGCCCACGAACGCGACTCCCGACAGATGCCATGTGTACACGTGGACGCGTACACTGGCTTCATGACTGAGAACACCGTGACCGTACGGGAAGCCCGCGCGCACCTCGCCGACCACATCAACCGGGCTGAGGAAGGCGTCCCGACCGTCATCACGCGCAATGGCGCTCCGGTGGCCGCCGTGGTGCCGATCTCGGACTTCGAAGCGTTGGAGGAGGCGGCCGACGTGATGTTGGCGCGTGAAGCCGAAGCGATCCTGGCCGAGGGCGGCACCACGGTGACGATGGCCGAACTGCTGGCGGACCTGTTCACCGAGCGGGACGGCGAGGCGGCGTGAAGTACGCCTTCCGGTTCACCACGGCGGCACAGCGGCAACTCCGGGCCCTCAGCCGTCCCGATGCCATGCGTATCCTGACCGCGTTGACCGCACTCGGTGACGACCCGTACCGCCAGGACGCCGACGTCAAGAAACTCACCGGACCGTCGGAGCTCTACCGGCTCCGGGTCGGAAGCTACCGGGTCGCCTACCAGATCAACGACGGTGAACTCGTCGTCCTCGTCGTCAAGGTGGGCGACCGGCGGGACGTCTACCGAAACCTGTGACGCCCCGCCCGACACCACCACAGCCGGGCCCCGCCCCTCAGCGCGCCTCGCTCGCCGCGTCATGAGCTATCCCGTCGAGGATGTCGTGCTCGCTCACCACGACCTCCTCCGCGCCGATCCGCTCCATGATCGACAGCAGCACGAGGGCCCCCGCCCCGATCACGTCGACCCGGCCCGGGTGCATGGAGGGCACGGCCGCGCGCTCGGCGTGCGTGGAGCGCAGCAGCCACTCGGTGATCTCGCGGACCTTCTCGCGGGAGACGCGGGAGTGGTGGATGGCGGCCGAGTCGTACTCCGGCAGCTCCTGGGCGATCGCCGACACGGTCGTCACGGACCCGGCCAGGCCGACCAGCGTGCGGGCCTCGCGCAGCGGGACCGTCTCCTCGGCGAGGTCGAGGGCGGCCTCGATGTCCGCCCGCATGGCCGCGATCTGCTCCTCGGCCGGCGGGTCGGTCACGGCCCCGTCCCGGACCAGGTGCCGCTCGGTCATGCGGACACAGCCGATGTCCACCGAGCGTGCCGCGCGGACATGGTCGTCGCCGAGGACGAACTCGGTCGAGCCGCCGCCGATGTCCACCACGAGGTAGGGCTTCGCGAGGTGGTCGCGCCCGGCGAGCTCCTTGGTGGCGCCGGTGAAGGAGAACTCGGCCTCCTGGTCCCCGGAGATCACCTCGGGCTCGACGCCCAGGATGTCCAGTACGCCGCGCACGAACTCGTCCCGGTTCTCGGCGTCCCGGGAGGCGGAGGTCGCCACGAACCGCAGCCGTTCCGCCCCGTGCTCCTTGATGATCCCGGCGTACTCGCGACAGGCCGCGAAGGTCCGCTGGAGCGCTTCGGGGGCGAGCCGGCCGGTGCGGTCGACGCCCTGCCCGAGCCGCACGATCGTCATACGGCGGTCCAGGTCGACCAGCTCACCGGTGGCCGGGTCCGCGTCGGCGACCAGGAGCCGGATGGAGTTCGTACCGCAGTCCACGGCGGCGACGCGGGTCACTGGGCGTCCTCCTCGGCGGCCGCCACGCACGGGCCCTTGAGCCACCACTCCGGCAGCATCCCGATGGCCTCGTCCCCGAGCGGGTTCACCCCGGGCCCCGCGGCCAGCGAGTGCGCCACCAGCACGTGCAGGCACTTCACCCGGTCCGGCATGCCGCCCGCGCTCGGGAAGTTCTTCAGCTCCTCGATCTCGTCACGGCGCCGGATGTAGTCCTCGTGCGCCGCTTGATACGCCGCCGCCAGCTCCGGGTCCGAGGCCAGCCGCTCGGTCATCTCCTTCATCACGCCGTTCGCCTCCAGCGTGCCGATGGCCGAGGCGGCGCGCGGGCACGTCAGGTAGTACAGCGTGGGGAACGGCGTCCCGTCCGGCAGCCGCGGGGCCGTCTCGACGACGTCGGGCTGCCCGCACGGGCACCGGTGCGCGATCGCGCGCAGACCGCGCGGGGGCCGGCCGAGCTGCTGCTTGAAGGCCTCGACGTCCGCGTCGGTGGGCTCGGTGCGCGGAGTGGTCGGCGGGGGCGTTTCCATGACTGTGTTCAGGCTGTCTTTCTCTGGGTTCGGGTCACTGGGGCACTGGCTGGGTCCGGGTTCACCGGTCGGAGGCGTCGGCCTTGTCGACCCCGTCCCAGACGTTCGAGTACCAGGGGCGGTCGGCCGCCCCGAGGTCGGCGCGCGACTGCCGCGCCGCGTGCGGGTCGACGACGATGAACCCCGTCTCCCCCGGCATGACGTAGTGCAACCGCTTCCGGATCTGCTGCTCCGCGTACGCGTCGTCCTGCCAGCGCGCCTTCTGGTCGCGCAGCCGTTCGACGCGCTGCCGGGCCTGCTGCTGTTCGCGCTGGAGGTCGTCGATCTCGGCCCGCTGCGAGACGTACTCCCGCATCGGGTAGGCCAGGGCCACTATCAGCGAGCACATCACCAGGGCGAGCAGCGCGGCCCGGCCGGTCAGCCGGGAGCGGCGGGCCTGGCGCTTGGTCTGGGAGCGGTAGACCCGGGCCGCGGTCTGCTCACCGAGCAGCCGGATCCTGGTCGCGGTGGAGAACCGGTCCCGGTCCTTCACGGCCATGTCTGTCCGCCTCCCGCTCCACCGTCATACGCGCGTACGTCCCCGGACACGGTACGGGACCGGGTACGGGGACGTACGTACGACGCTGCCTCTTACGGCTCGGGTCAGCCCTTGAAGCGCGGGAACGCGCTGCGGCCGGCGTACACCGCCGCGTCGTCGAGGATCTCCTCGATGCGCAGCAGCTGGTTGTACTTGGCGACGCGCTCGGAGCGGGCCGGGGCGCCGGTCTTGATCTGGCCGCAGTTGGTGGCGACGGCCAGGTCGGCGATGGTGACGTCCTCGGTCTCGCCGGAGCGGTGGGACATCATGCACTTGAAGCCGTTGCGCTGGGCCAGCTCGACGGCGTCCAGGGTCTCGGTCAGGGAGCCGATCTGGTTGACCTTGACCAGCAGGGCGTTGGCCGCGCCCTCCTCGATGCCGCGGGCCAGGCGCTCGGGGTTGGTGACGAACAGGTCGTCGCCGACGAGCTGGACCTTGTCACCGAGCTTGTCGGTGATGGTCTTCCAGCCCTCCCAGTCGTCCTCGAACAGCGGGTCCTCGATGGAGACGAGCGGGTACGCGTCGACGAGCTCCGCGTAGTACTCGGTCATCTCGGCCGCCGAGCGGTCCTTGCCCTCGAAGGTGTAGACGCCGTCCTTGTAGAACTCGGACGCGGCCACGTCGAGGGCCAGGGCGATCTGCTCGCCGGGGGTGTACCCGGCCTCGTTGATCGCCTCGAGGATGAGGTCGAGGGCCTCGCGGTTGGAGCCGAGGTTCGGGGCGAAGCCGCCCTCGTCGCCGAGGCCGGTGGCCAGGCCCTTGGACTTCAGGACCTTCTTCAGCGTGTGGTAGACCTCGGCGCCCCAGCGCAGGGCCTCGGAGAAGGACTCCGCGCCGATCGGGGCGATCATGAACTCCTGGATGTCCACGTTGGAGTCGGCGTGCGAGCCGCCGTTCAGGATGTTCATCATCGGCACCGGCAGCAGGTGCGCGTTCGGGCCGCCCAGGTAGCGGAACAGCGGAAGGTCGCTGGCCTCGGAGGCGGCGTGGGCGACGGCGAGCGAGACGCCGAGGATGGCGTTGGCGCCGAGGGAGCCCTTGTTGTCGGTGGCGTCCAGGTCGAACATCGCCTGGTCGATCAGGCGCTGCTCGGTGGCGTCGTAGCCGACCAGCTCCGGGCCGATCTGCTCGATGACCGCGAGGACGGCCTTCTCCACACCCTTGCCGAGGTAGCGGTTCGAGTCGCCGTCGCGCAGCTCGATGGCCTCGAAGGCGCCCGTGGAGGCGCCGGACGGGACGGCGGCACGACCGGTGCTGCCGTCGTCGAGGCCGACCTCGACCTCGACCGTGGGGTTGCCTCGGGAGTCCAGGATTTCCCGGGCTACGACGACGTCGATGGACGGCACGAGCATCTCCTTCTTCATGTGACGCGGGTACGCGGGCCGCGTGGACCCGGCGAGGCGCGGGCCGCGGTGGCTCGCGACATGAGCCTAACCGGCTCCGGGCGATCGGCCACCGGGTCGCCCACCCCATGGACAGAACCGAGAGTAAATTGTTTCCGAACTGAACAAAGCCGGATCGCAAAGACCGGCAGAAAAAACCCCGCCCCGGTGCGCACGGGGGATGACGCACCGGGGCGGGGAGCCCGTGGGGACGGGGAGGGGCCGCTGCTTACTTCAGGTGCAGCTGCTGGCCCGGGTAGATGAGGTTGGCTTCCTGGACGATGTCCTTGTTCAGCTCGTACAGCTTCGCCCAGCCGCCCTCGACCTTGTGCTCGGTCGCGATCGAGCTGAGGGTGTCGCCCTTGACGACCTTGTACTCGCCGTCGCCCTTCTTGACCTTCTTGCCGGTCGGGGTGGTGACGGTCTTCTTCGCGGCCGGGCGCTCCTCGGAACGGGAGGCCGGCTGCTGCTCGGTCTGGCGGGTCTCGGTGCTCTGCGACGAGCTGTTCGAGGCGGAGTCGCCCGAGGAGGAGCCGCCGCCGGTGTAACCGGCGCTCGACAGGCCCTTGCCGCAGACCGGCCAGGCACCCTTGCCCTGGCTCGCGAGGACCTTCTCGGCGATCTCGATCTGCTGGGCCTTGGTGGCCTGGTCGGCGGTGGAGGCGTACTTGGTGCCGCCGTAGCCGGACCAGGTGGAGGCGGAGAACTGCAGACCGCCGTAGTAGCCGTTGCCGGTGTTGATGGACCAGTTGCCGCCGGACTCGCACTGGGCGACGGCGTCCCACTCGGAGGCGGTGGCGGCGGAGGCGTTGCCGGCCGCCATCAGCGGGGCGGCGACGGCGGCACCGGTGACACCGGCGATGGCGATGGCCCGAGTGGCCTTGGACGGACGGCGGTGCGTGCCCTTGCCGGAAAACAGCATGGAGAGATCCCCTCACCGACGCCTGCGAGGTGAGCTGTCGGGTTCGGGCCGGTTGAGTTGCCCGGCCGCGTCCCTCCCGGGACACGGCTTCACCCCAAGCCGGACCTGCCGTCGAGTTGCCTCGACCGCCGGGCCCGGCACTTACCTTGGGTCCCCCGCTCCTGCCTACGGCGCTTGACGCGACGACTGTTCCCGTGCGGCCGCTGGCAGGATTCGGCGTTGCGGCAGCCGGGGCTCGCGGTGACGAGCGGTCACGACCGTAGACATGCGATCCGCGGAATTTCAAAGACGATCAGGGCTTCTGAGATCTATCTCTCAGCGACCTAAAAGCGACATTCAGCGCAAAAGGCGACGTCAACTCGGGTGGTTTCGGGGTGACTTCCGCCCCCGTTTCCGGACTGCCCCACCGGCTACTCGCCGTCCGCTTCGACCCCTACCGTGAGCTTCTGACCGGGGCGGATGAGGTTCGGGTCGACGCCGACGGCGGCCTGGTTCCCGGCGTAGAGCGCGTGCCATCCGCCGCTGAGGTCAAGGGAGTCGGCGATGGACCAGAGGCTGTCGCCGGGGCGCACGGTGTAGGAGCCGTCCGGCGCCTCGCGCGAGGCGTCGCCGCCGCGCGATGCGTGCCGGCCCGTGGATTCGTCCGTACGGCCGTCCGCGGGTGCGGGCTTCTCGTCGGCGCCGGGGCCGCGATGGCGGCCGGAGCCGGTGTCGGTCAGGGCCGAAGAGTCGTCGTCCTGCTGGGAATTGCCGGACTCGCCACTCTCGGAAGTGGCCGGGAGGGAGCTGTCGGGCTCCTGGTCTCGCGACTGATCCCGTGTCGAGGAATCAATAGAATCGGATGACTTGTCGGACTTGGCGGTTTTGTCCTGCGAGGTCGACGGTGCGTCAGGGGACGGCGACGAGGACGGAGAAGACGAAGGAGACGACTCGACGGAGTCGAGCAATCCGGGCGAGTCCGTCGGAGTCGACGAGTCGGACGTGCCCGGATCCTTGTCCTGCTGGAGGCCGGAGAGCAGCCCGCAGGTGCGCCACGCGCCGACCCCCTGGTCGGCGAGGATTCTCTCGGCCACGGCTATCTGCTGGGACCGGCTGGCCAGGTCGGCACTCGGGGCGTAGTCGAGGCCGCCGTGGTTCTCCCAGTCCTCCTGGGACAACTGGAGGCCGCCGAAGTATCCGTTGCCGGTGTTCTGGCTCCAGGCGCCGCCCGTCTCGCAGTCCGCGACCCGGTCCCAGGTCGTGCCGTCGGCCGCGCTGGCGCCGGAGGCTCCGAGGAGCGGGATCGCGATGGCGGAGCCGGTCACTCCGGCCGCGACGAGGAGAGCCGGAGCCTGGCGGGGGCGACGGTGCCGACCGTTCCCGGAGAGCATACGGAGACCTTTCGCGAGACAGCAGTGACCGGCGCGGCGCAGGGTGCCCGGGCCGCGCTGATGGGTGAACGTATCGGCAGACGATCACTTGTCACAAGTTCATGCCGCGCAGATCACGTGAAGATCACAGTGCTGACGGCGTGTCACCTTTGGGTCGGTGTGAACTCCACCGGGAGGGTGCGCAGCCCGCGCATGATGAGACCGCCGCGCCAGCGCAGCTCGGCCGGATCCGCGGCGAGCCGCAGGTCCGGGAGGCGGGTGAGGAGCGTGGCGAGCGCGGTCTGGCCCTCCAGGCGGGCGAGCGGGGCGCCGAGGCAGTAGTGGATGCCGTGGCCGTAACCGAGGTGCTGGTTGTCGCGGCGGGCGAGGTCGAGCACGTCCGGATCTGCGAACCGCTCCGGATCCCGGTCCGCGGCGGCCAGGACGACGAGGACCGGGTCACCGGCCGCGATGTGCTGTCCGCCGATGGTGAGCGGCTGTGTGGCGAACCGCCAGGTGGCGAGTTCGACGGGGCCGTCGTAGCGCAGGAGCTCCTCGACGCCGGTCTCCAGGAGGCCGGTCTCCCCGGCGGCGAGGGACGCCTGGAGCCGCGCGCGCTGCTCGGGGTGGGTGAGCAGGGCGTAGGTGCCGTTGCCGATCAGGTTCACGGTCGTTTCGAAGCCGGCGAACAACAGGATGAAGGCCATGGCCGCGGCCTCGTTCTCGGTGAGGTGCTCACCGTGGTCGGAGGCGCGGATGAGACCGGAGATGAGGTCCTCGCCGGGGGCGGGCTCGGTGGGGAGCGCCTCCCGCTTGCGGTGGATGAGGTCGGCGAGGTAGCCGCGCATCTTCTTCACGGACCGCGCCACGCCGCCCCGGGGCCCGCCCTGGTGCCGGATCATCATCCCCGCCCAGTCGCGGAAGTCGTCCTGGTCCTCGCGGGGGACGCCGAGCAGGTCGCAGATGGCGTAGATGGGGAGCGGGAACGCGAACTCGTGGATGAGGTCGGCGGACCCCTTCTCCGCGAACCCGTCGATGAGCCCGTCCGTGAGCTCCTGCACCCGCGGCGCGAACTCGGCGACCCGGCGCGGCGTGAACGCCTTGGACACGAGCCGCCGCAGCCGGGTGTGGTCCGGCGGGTCGATGTTGAGCAGATGCGTCATCAGCTCGGCCTTGCGCTCGCCGGGGATCCCGGTCTTGCCCTTGGCGTGCGCGGGTTCGTCGTGATGCGCCGGGTTCTTGGAGAGCCGGTGGTCGGCGAGCGCCTGCTTGGCATCGGCGTACCGCGTGACCAGCCAGGCCTCCACGCCGCTGGGCAGCTCGGTGCGGTGCACGGGGGCGTGCTCGCGGAGCCAGGCGTAGGCCGGGTAGGGGTCGGTGGCGAACTTCCACGAAAACAGTTCGGGCCCGCCGGGCACGTCACATCGCATGCCACGACCCTACGCAGCGCCCGGGGCAGCGCCGGCCGCCGCTGTCAGAGGTCATCGCTCCTCTCACCGCGTCGAGATCGAGGAGGACCGGGTGCTCGAAGGCGTGTTGATCGCGGAGAGCCTGAGGGTCGGGGCCGAGCCGGCCGGTGTCCCGCTGTGCGTCACGAAGATCGCCAGGGTGGAGGTGGAGGGCGCGGCGGCCGGGCAGCCGCAGCAGTGGACGCTCCTGGACTTCACCGGGGAGGAGGCCGATGCGGAGCGTCTGGCCGGACGGCTGGCCGCGTGCCTGGCTCCGACCGGGGGCTGGTACGTCAACTACCACACCGCCGCCGAGGTGTTCGTGGTCTTCCCCGGTGAGGTCTTCCGCTGTCCGCGCGGCCAGGATCCACACGGGCGGGCGGAGGGCCGTCGGCGGGCACAGGACCACGCCCGTTCCCTCGGGATCCCCGAAGGGCAGCTGGACTGGCCGGACTGACCCGCCGGGCACCGCGCCACGGCCGCTGACCTCAGCCCTCGACCTCCCTGATCGCGTCCCGGTACGCGCGGGCCGCTGCTCTCAGGGCCGCTTCCGGGTCGACGCCCTGTGACTCCGCGCGGACGGCCAGGGCCAGCAGGTCGTAACCGATGCCCTCGACGGGAGGGAGCGGTATGTCCAGGTGCGCGGCGCGGGCGCGGGAGGCGAGCTTGGCGGCGAGGGCCAGGCCGGGCTGGCCGAGGGGGACGCCCTCGGTGATCGAGGTGCGCTGCTTCTCGACCGCCTTGGTGCGCAGCCAGTGCGCCTTGACCTCCTCGGGCGTGGTGGCCGTCTCGTCGCCGAAGACATGCGGGTGGCGGTGGATCAGCTTGGCGACGATGCCGGCGGCGACGTCGTCGATGGAGAAGGGAGCGTCCCCGTCCTCCTCGGCGATCCGGGCGTGGAAGACGACCTGGAGGAGGACGTCACCGAGCTCCTCGCGCAGTTCGTCGCGGTCGCCCTCCTCGATCGCCTCGACGAGTTCGTACGCCTCCTCGATGCCGTACTTGGCCAGGCCCTTGTGGGTCTGCTGGGACGACCACGGGCACTCGGCGCGGATGCGGTCCATGACCTGGACGAGATCGAGCAGGCGGGCGCCCGGCAGGTCGTAGGAGGCGGGGAGCAGCTCCAGCTCGGGCATGGCGACGCGGCCGGTGCCGGCGAGGCGGGCCAGGCCGTCCGTCAGGGCCGGCTCGCCCTCGCCTGTCGCCACGACGACCACCGTGCGGCCGCCGGCGCAGGCGTCGACCAGCTCCTGGGCCGTCGGGGACGCCTCGGCGACCGCTATCCCCGCCTCGCGCAGATACGGCAGCTGCGGATGCGCGCCGTCCGCGCACAGCACCTGGTCGGCCGCGTGCAGTGCCTGCCAGGCGGGCCAGGACAGCAGGCCGGGGGCGACGCGGTGGCTGGTGGTGAGCAGGACGACGCGGCCGGGGGCCGGGGTGGCGGCCGTGCCGGGGGCGGCCTGCTCGGGACCAGGAGTGGCTTCGGGGCTGTTGGCGTTCACGATTCGAAGCTATCCCACGCCGCCGACAGCCCCCGAAGTTGTCCACAGGCCCCGTGGCCTGGTGCCCTCACCTGCTCTGCCGCTACATGCTCTGCTGCGCCTGGGCCGCCGACACGTCCCGCACCCACGGCGTCTTCGCGTCGGCGCGGCTGCTCTTCTGGACGTCCCAGGTGCCGTAGCGCGGATTGAGGTCGACGTTCAGGTCCTTGGAGGCCTCGGACAGGGCCTTCCAGAACTCGGGACGGTTGGTGTCGGTGCCGAGCTTCTCGGCGAGCTTCTGGGCCTCCAGCTGGAGGCGGAGATTCTCTTCGAGGCGCTGCGGCGGGACGCCGTACTGCTGGAGCCAGGTCGTCTCCAGCTGCTTGGCGCCGCCGGCCTGCTCTTCCAGGCCGGACCGCATCTCCTGGATCTCCCTGCGGGTGACGGTCACACCGGCGTCCGCGGCGGCGCGGTGCAGGACCCGGTCGAGGATCATGGTGTGCAGGGTGTCGCGGGTGAGCGTGCCGGTCCCGGCGATGGCCTGCTGGTACTGGGCGTCGTTCTGCACGGCGGCCCGCTGGGCCGCGCGTACCTCGCCGACCCGCTCCTCCAGCTGGGAGAGGGTGATCCGCTGGCCGCCCACCACGGCTGCCGCGCCGGGATGCGCGTCGTTGCCGCAGGCGGTGAGAAGGGGAGCCGCGGCGGCGATGGCGGCGGTGAGGAGGAGCGCGGTGCGACGGCGGCGGTGCAAGGAGACCTCCCGAGGAGATTGCAATGACAGGTGCGGCGCGCAGCGCCTCCGCCAGGGGTGGTGGTCGGGCGACGGGCGGGCGCACAAGGTCTTGCGGTGATGATGGTAGGCAGTGGCCAAGCTCTGGCCAACCCATTCGACCAACGATCCGCCAGGACTTCCGGCACCGCCGCGCGGACCGGGCCGGGAGGCGAGCCTCGTACGGGGAGTCGGCGCGGTTCTCCTCCCGGGGTCTCCCGGGTCTCCGGTGATCCGCTGTCCCCCGCCCCCAGGGGGCCGCCGAGCTGTTCCGGGACCCGCGGCGACGGCTGCGCTGTGCGGCAGGCCCGCCCACGGGTCACAGGGGATGCCGCATCCACACGTTGGGCTCGACGTACACCGCGTACCCGCGCTCCGGCTCGCAGCGCACCGGTACCAGGGCTCCGGGCACCTCGATGTCGCCCCGGGCGTCGAAGGGCAGCCCTGTCCAGCGGCGCCAGTCGGCCAGCGAGGCGGCCACCGTCATGGACGCCGGTGCCACGGAGTCGATGGTGGCACCGGCCCGGGCGTGGACCCGCAGCCACGGGTCCTGGGGCAGGCCGTCGGGGCGCACGCGGTGGGCGTACTCCTCGATGGGTGTGTGCGGTTCCAGGTGCTTGGCGTTGGGGCGGACCGGGGCGACGACCTCCCTGAAGCCGCGCGCCCGGGCGTTGTCACGCATGGCCGAGAGCATCACAGCGGACAGGCCGCGGCCCTGGGCGTGCGGGGCGATGGAGACCGAGATCGCGCTGACGGTGTCGGGGCGGACCCCGCGACGCAGGTCGGAGAAGGCCCACACGAGGACCGTGTCCCAGCCGTTCGCGGGCAGTCGGCCACGGCCCTCGGCGTTCAGGGCGAACGGCACGCTGTAGGCGTTCGCGACGATCTCGCCCTGCTCGTCCTCGGCGAACAGGACGTACTCCGGGAGTTCGGTGGCGATCCGCGGGAAGTGTGCGGCCCCCACGAGGTCCTGGATGGTGAACTCCGGCCAGCTGTCCGCCATTCCGACGACCCGCTCCAGCATGTCGGGACGGTCGGCGAGGCTCGATATCTTCCACTGCATGCGGTCACGGTAGGCGCGAGGGCGCGCCATCGGGAACCGAATTACCCCGCGGGACGACCGAGGCGGTCGCGCTGCCGTTTCAGCCGCCGCACTGCTCCCGCATCATCCGCTTGTCCGCCGCCGTGACGGGAAGCTCGTACTTCAGCGACACCTGCGCGAAGCGCACCGCATAGGCGCAGCGGATCCGCTTGCTCGGCGGCAGCCAGGACGCCGGACCGGAGTCGCCCTTCGAGCTGTTGGTCCGCCCGTCCACCGGGACGAGGTTGAGCGGGTCGTTCGCGATGGCCTCCCGCTTGTCCTCCGTCCAGCGCGAGGCGCCCATCTGCCAGTCGTAGGACAGCGGCATGACGTGGTCTATCTGGACCTCGGTCGCGCGGGACTTGGTCCACTCGATGACCTTCCCGGTGTACGGGTCGTGCAGCGTCAGTGCCATGACGACGCAGTCCGAGCCCGACCGGAAGCGAAGGTCCTCCCCGTCGCGCTTCAGGAGGTCGTTGCGCGTGTCGCAGCCGTTGCGGGCGAAGGGGACGTCGGCCGGTGCCGAGTCCATCCAGGCGTAGCCGAACTCGTCCCGGTCGTAGCCGGTCCTGGGGCCGCGTCCCTTCGTCCCGACCTTCTCGATCAGGGCACGGGCCCTCGCCTTGTCCTCGGCGGACGTGATCGCCGCCAGGCCCGGCTTCGTGCCGTCCGGGTTGTCCAGCGGGTTCACGGCTCGTCCGTCGCCGGCCGCCGGGACGCCGGAACCCGAGGGCCCGCCGCCGTCCGCGGGCGGGGCCAGGCCTTCGCAGCCGGCCAGTGCCGAACCGGCGAACATCATCGCGACAGCCACTGCCGCCCCGCCCCTCAGACGCCTCATCGTGCGCCCCTCCCCTGCTCGCCTGTTCCGCCGCCGCACGGGCGGTTGCGGTCTTGTGCCTGCCCCACACGGTAGCGGGGAAGAGGTCCAGACCACATCCGACCTGAACGGGCATTCCTCGCATGCCACGCGTATCGTCGGTTCTGTGTCAACCCCGGAAGGAGCTCTTCATGGGCATCTTCGACAAGCTCAAGAGCCAGGCGCGGAACAAGGGCAAGCAAGGCTCCGACTCCGCGGAACGGAAGATGAACGAGAGGACCGGCGGCAAGCACGAGGACCAGATCGATGCCGGGCAGCAGCGGGTCGAGGGACAGCTCGGCATGGACCGCGACCGCGAACGGCCCGACCAGAGTTAAGGCCTCCGCCCTCAGAGGCCGTCCGCGGAGACACTGCTCCTGCGGGCGGCTTCGCTCGGTCTCGCACCTTCGCTGACACCTTCGCTTGACCATGACACTGACGTCAGGGTCCGACGATCACCGCATGGCATCTCCCTCCCCGTATCCGAAGACCCCGCGAACCGTGCTCGTCACCGGCGCCGGTACCGGCATCGGCCGTGCCACCGCCCACGCGTTCGCCGACGCGGGCGCACAGGTCGTGGCGGTGGGCCGCCGCGAGGCGCCCCTCGCCGAGACCGCCGCTCACGACCCGGCCCGCATCAGCCCGCTCGTCGCCGACATCACGGCCGACGACGGTCCCGAGCGCATCGTCCGTACGGCACTCGACCGGCACGGCCGGATCGACGTGCTCGTGAACAACGCGGGCGTCGTCAACACCCAGTCCCTGCGCACCTACACGCGTGCCGCCGTCGAGCCACAGCTCGCGACCAACCTCCTCGCTCCCGTCCTGCTCGCGCAGGCCGCGCTCCCGGCTCTGGAGGACAGCCGCGGCGTGATCGTGAACGTGACGACGTCCGTCGGGCAGCGTGCCTGGCCGGGCGACTCCCTGTACGCGGCCGGGAAGGCGGCACTGGAGGTGCTCACGCGCAGCTGGGCGGTCGAGCTCGCCCCGCTGGGGATCCGGGTCGCCGCCGTGGCGCCGGGCGCGATCGACACACCGATCGGCGAGCACGCGGGCCACACCCCCGAGCAACAGGCCGCGATCCGCGCGTGGCAGCTCGCGCACACGCCGCTCGGCCGCCTCGGACGCCCCGAGGAGGTGGCGTGGGCGATCACGCAACTGGCCGCGCCGCAGGCGTCGTTCGTCACCGGCGTGGTCCTTCCGGTGGACGGCGGCGCGGTCGTCGCATGAGACTGGCGCGCATGGCGGAACCACGGATGCGGATCGGCGAACTCGCCGAGGCGACCGGCACGACACCGCGCGCCCTGCGCCACTACGAGCAAGCGGGTCTCATCACCTCCGAGCGCGCCGCGAACGGCTATCGCGTGTACGACGCCGGTGCGGCCGTCCGCGTCCGCAACGTCCGCCGTCTGCTGGGCGTGGGCCTGACGCTCGACGACGTACGGGTGTTCCTGCCGTGCCTGGACGGCGACGTCACGGCCGGGCCCGCCTCCGAGGAGGCGCTCCGGGTCGCCGCCGGCCGTCTCGCGGTGCTGGACGCGCGCATCGCCGCGCAGGTCGCGGTCCGCGACCGGCTGGCGGCGGCGCTGCGTCAGGCCACCGGGGCGCAGGTACGACCGGTGGCCTGACGGGGTCTCGGCGGGCCCGGGCCGTCAGGAGCCCAGCACCGACGTCAGGAACTCCCCGACCCACGCCAGCAGATCCCGCCCGACCAGCGGCTTCCCGCCGACCTTCGCGGTCTTCGGGCGCGGCACCAGCACCTGGTGCGCGGCCGGCTTGATGACGACCCCGGGGTACAGCCGCTTGACCCGCAGCTCCTGCGACTCGCGCAACTCCACGGGCGCGAAACGGATGTTGGTGCCCTGGAGCACGATCTCGCCGACGCCGCACGCCCGCGCGAGCATCCGCAGACCGGCCACGAGCAGCAGGTTCTCCACGGGTTCGGGCAGCTTGCCGTACCGGTCGACCAGTTCCTCGCGTACGGCCTTGATGTCCTCCTCCGTGTTGGCGGAGGCGATGGCGCGGTACGCCTGGAGCCTGAGCCGCTCGCCCGGCGCGTAGTCGTGCGGGACGTGCGCGTCGACGGGCAGCTCGATCTTGACCTCGAGCGGCGGCTCCTCCTCGATCTCGCCGGTCTCCAGCTGGCGGCGGTAGTCGGCGACGGCCTCGCCGACCATCCGTACGTACAGGTCGAAGCCGACGCCCGCGATGTGGCCGGACTGCTCGCCGCCGAGCAGGTTGCCCGCGCCGCGGATCTCCAGGTCCTTCATCGCCACGTACATGCCGGCGCCCATCTCCGTGTGCTGGGCGATGGTCGCGAGCCGCTCGTGCGCGGTCTCGGTCAGCGGCTTCTCCGGCGGGTAGAGGAAGTAGGCGTACCCGCGCTCGCGGCCACGGCCGACCCGGCCGCGCAGCTGGTGCAGCTGGGACAGGCCGAAGGTGTCGCCGCGCTCCACGATGAGGGTGTTGGCGTTGGAGATGTCGATGCCGGACTCCACGATGGTCGTGGACACCAGCACGTCGAACTTCTTCTCCCAGAAGTCGACCACGACCTGTTCCAGCGCCTGCTCGGACATCTGGCCGTGGGCGGTGGCGATGCGCGCCTCGGGGACGATCTCGCGCAGCCGGGCGGCGGCCCGGTCGATCGACTCGACGCGGTTGTGGATGTAGAAGACCTGGCCCTCGCGCAGCAGCTCGCGGCGGATGGCGGCGCCGATCTGCCTCTCCTCGTAGGGGCCGACGAAGGTCAGCACCGGGTGGCGCTCCTCCGGCGGGGTGGTGATCGTCGACATCTCGCGGATGCCCGTGACCGCCATCTCCAGCGTCCTGGGGATCGGGGTCGCGGACATGGTCAGCACGTCGACGTTCGCGCGGAGCTTCTTCAGCTGCTCCTTGTGCTCGACGCCGAAGCGCTGCTCCTCGTCGACGATGACCAGGCCCAGGTCCTTGAACTTCGTCTCGGACGAGAACAGGCGGTGGGTGCCGATGACGATGTCCACCGAGCCCTCGCGCAGGCCTTCCAGAACCGCCTTGGCCTCGGTGTCGGTCTGGAAGCGGGACAGCGCCTTCACGCTGACGGGGAACTGGGCGTACCGCTCGCTGAACGTCCCGAAGTGCTGCTGCACCAGCAGTGTGGTCGGCACCAGGACGGCCACCTGCTTGCCGTCCTGGACGGCCTTGAAGGCCGCCCGGACCGCGATCTCGGTCTTGCCGTAGCCGACGTCGCCGCAGATCAGCCGGTCCATGGGGACCGACTTCTCCATGTCTTCCTTCACCTCGGCGATGGTGGTGAGCTGGTCGGGCGTCTCCGCGTAGGGGAAGGCGTCCTCCAGCTCGCGCTGCCAGGGGGTGTCCGACCCGAAGGCGTGCCCGGGGGCCGCCATGCGGGCGCTGTAGAGCTTGATCAGGTCGGCGGCGATCTCCTTGACGGCCTTCTTCGCGCGGGCCTTGGTCTTCGTCCAGTCGGCGCCGCCGAGGCGGTGCAGGGTGGGGGCCTCACCGCCGACGTACTTGGTGATCTGCTCCAGCTGGTCGGTGGGGATGTAGAGGCGGTCACCGGGCTGGCCGCGCTTGGCGGGCGCGTACTCCACGACCAGGTACTCGCGGGTCGCGCCCTGCACGGTGCGCTGCACCATCTCGATGTAGCGGCCGACGCCGTGCTGCTCGTGGACGATGTAGTCGCCCGGCTCCAGGGTGAGCGGGTCGATGGTCTTGCGGCGGCGGGCCGGCATCCGGGCGCCGTCGCGGCCCGCCGCCCTCTGGCCCGTCAGGTCCGTCTCGGTCAGTACGGCGAGTCTGAGGGCCGGGTCGACGAAGCCGTGCTCGATCGAGCCGCACGCCACGTGCACGACCGACGGGGAGATCTCGGCCACGTCCGCGTCCATGCGGGCGGCGATACCCTCGCCGCCCAGCACCTCGACCGTACGGGCCGCCGGGCCGTGTGCCTCGGTGACGAACACCGCGCGCCAGCCGTCGGCGAGCCAGCCCTTGGTGTCGGCGAGGGCCTTGGCGGTGTCGCCGCGGTAGGTCTCCGGGGCGTGCATGCCGAGCTTGAGCGTGTCCGCGTCCAGCTCTTCGTCCGCGGCGAAGGGCGAGACCGACCACCACATCATGCCCAGCTCGCGGGCCCGGTCCCGGACGTCGGCGAGGGACCACAGGGAGGCCGCGCCGACGTCGATGGGCGCCTCGCCGCCGCCGGCGGTGGCCGCCCAGGAGGCCTGGAGGAACTCCTGCGACGTGGCCACCAGGTCCGACGCGCGCGTGCGGACCCGCTCCGGGTCGCACACGACGGCCATGGCGCCCTTGGGCAGCACGTCGAGCAGCAGCTCCATGTCGTCGACCAGGACCGGCGCGAGGGACTCCATGCCCTCCACCGCGATGCCCTCGGCGATCTTGCCGAGCAGTTCGCCGAGCTCGGGGTGCTCCTCGGCCAGGGCACGCGCCCGCGCGCGGACGTCCTCGGTGAGCAGCAGTTCGCGGCACGGCGGCGCCCACAGGCCGTGCTCGGCGACTTCGAGGGAGCGCTGGTCGGCGACCTTGAAGTAGCGGATCTCCTCGACGTCGTCGCCCCAGAACTCGATGCGCAGGGGGTGTTCCTCGGTGGGCGGGAACACGTCGAGGATGCCGCCGCGGACGGCGAACTCGCCGCGCTTCTCCACGAGCTCCACGCGCGCGTACGCGGCGGCCGCGAGGGCCTCGACGATCTCGCCGAGGTCGGCGGTCTGTCCCGTCCTCAGGGAGACCGGCTCCAGGTCTCCGAGGCCCTTGACCTGCGGCTGGAGCACGGACCGTACGGGTGCGACGACGACGGAGACGGGGCCGGTCTCGGGGTCGTCGGGGCGGGGGTGGGCCAGGCGGCGCAGCACGGCCAGGCGGCGGCCGACGGTGTCGCTGCGGGGGCTGAGCCGCTCGTGCGGGAGCGTCTCCCACGACGGGTACTCCACGACCCCCTCGGACGGGAGGAGGGAGCGCAGGGCGGCGGCCAGGTCCTCCGCCTCGCGGCCCGTCGCCGTCACCGCCAGCACCGGGCGACCGGTGTCGCGGGCCAGGGCGGCGACCGCGAAGGGGCGGGCCGCGGGGGGTCCGACCAGGTCGACGTGCATGCGGTTGCCGTCTGCGGCCGCGCTGATCGCTTCCGCGAGGGCGGCGTCCTTACGTACGGCGTCGAGCAGACCGTGCAGGCTCATTCGGGGCTTTTTCCGTCCAGGGGTGGGCAACACGACGGGCCCGTCACGCGCCGCGGGCCGGGGGTCTCCAGCGTACGACGACGCGGGCCCGGGCGGCGGGGCTGTGGACAACGCCCGTTCTCCGCGAGGTCCGCCCGGCCGCCTGCCCCCATGCGGCCGGGCCGGAACGGAACCAGTCGCCCAATCTTCACAACTTCACCCCCACCCGTCGTTTTCGCCACGGCATGATCGGTCCGGTCCCCGAACCGGCGGTACCCCCCACCCGTAAGGTCCGGCATGTCTGCCCCCACCCTCCAGGTCCCAGAGGCCCACATACCGGTGCCGGTCGCCCCTCTCCGCGGCGTCCGGCACCCGGATCGCGCGCGGTGGGACCCGTGGGTCCTCGCCGCCGTCCTCTGCGCCGCCTACGCGGCCGTCTCCGTCGGCCGTTACCGGCACATGGCGACCCTCTCCTGGGACCTGGGCATCTTCGAGCAGGTCGTGCGGGCGTACGCGCATCTGCGGGCGCCGGTGTCCGACCTCAAGGGGCCGGGGTTCGACATCCTGGGTGACCACTTCAGCCCGGTGACGGCCCTGCTCGCGCCGGCGTACCGGCTGTTCCCCTCACCGGTCACGCTGCTCGTCGCCCAGGCCGCGCTGTTCGCCCTGTCCGCCGTACCGGTCACCCGCGCCGCAGCCCGGCTCCTGGGCCGCCGGCGCGGTCTCGCGCTCGGCGTCGCCTACGGACTGTCCTGGGGCGTGCAGCGCGCCGTCGACTTCGACTTCCACGAGATCTGTTTCGCCGTGCCGCTGATCGCCTTCTCCCTGGAGGCCCTGCTCGCGGACCGCCGGGGCGCGGCCCTGTGCTGGGCACTTCCCCTGGTGCTGGTGAAGGAGGACCTGGGGCTGACGCTGGCCGCGATCGCGCTCGTCGTCGCCTGGCGGGCGCGCGGCTCGTCGTCCCGGGTGGTTCCGTACGCGCTCGGTGTCGCCGTGTTCGGCGTGGCGGCGACGCTGCTCGTCCTCACGGTGGTCATCCCGTCGTTCAACACTTCCGGGAGCTACGACTACTGGGGCAAGGTCAGCGAGTCGGGCAGCCCCGTCGACGGCCTCGACACCAAGGTCCGCACCCTCGCCTGGCTGCTGATCCCCACCACCGGGCTGCTCGCCCTGCGTTCCCCGCTGCTGCTGGTGGCCCTGCCGACGCTCGGCTGGCGCATGCTGTCCGGAGACGAGCACTACTGGGGCACCGACTGGCACTACAGCGCGGTGCTGATGCCGGTCGTCTTCCTCGCCCTCGCCGACGCCCTCACGACCGCGCGCCGCAGCTCGCGCCCGTGGCTGAGCTCGTACGCCGCCCAGTTGCCGGCCGCGGTCGCCGCCGCGGCCCTGGCGCTGACCACCTCGCTGCCGCTGGCGCAGCTCACGGAGGCCGGGATCTACCGCGAGCCCGCCGCGGTGTCCGGCGTCGAACGGCTCCTGGCGCGGATCCCCGACGGCGCCACCGTCGAGGCCAACATCGGCCCGATCAGCCGCCTCACCTCGCGCTGCCGGGTCTTCTGGCTCGGCAACACGCAGGGCGTCACCCCGCAGTACATCGCCCTGGAGAACGTCGACGGCACGTACCGCGACCCCGTGGGCTATGCCGGGGACCTGCACCCCGGCGCCGAGTACGCCGTCGCGGGCAAGGCCAACGGGTACGTGGTCCTGGAGCGGCTCACGCAGAGCTGATACCGGGTGCTCAAGAGCCTGCCGAGCAACCGGGCCCGCTCCGGAGGCGGAAACCTCCGGGGCGGGCCCGTCCTCCGCAACCCCCGTGTGCGGTGGTCCCTGGCCGGCTACTCGGTGGCGATCGCGTTCAGGACGTTCATCCGGCCCGCCCGGAACGCGGGGATGAGTGCCGCGAACAGACCCACGAACGCCGAGGCGATGAAGACGCCGATGATCGTCGGCCAGGGGATCTCCAGGACCTCCAGGCCCTCCAGGGCGAGGAGCTGCTGTGCGGTGGCGCCCCAGCCCATGCCCAGCCCGAGGCCCAGGAGGGCGCCGAAGAGGGCGATGACGACCGACTCCATGCGGATCATGCGGCGCAGCTGGCGGCGGGAGAGGCCGATCGCCCGCATCAGGCCGATCTCCCGGGTGCGCTCCACCACCGACAGGGCCAGGGTGTTCACCACGCCCAGGATGGCGACGACGATCGCCAGGGCCAGCAGGCCGTAGATCATGTTCAGCAGCTGGCCGATCTGCTCCTTCAGGGCCTCCTTGTAGTCGGTCTGGTCGCGCACGATGTACTGCGGGTAGTCGTGCAGCGCCGACTTCAGGGACGTGTAGGCGGCGTCCTGCTGTCCGTCCTTCGCCGTGGCGAAGAGCAGCGAGTCCAGCGGCATCTTGTCGGCCGGGACGTACTTGGCCATCGTGGCGATGGACGTGTACATCGCGCCCGCGTCGATCACGACGTCACTGCTGGTGATCGCCCGGACCGTCAGGTCGGCCGTGGCGCCGTCCTTGAAGGCGACCTTGATCCTGGATCCGAGGCTGATGCCGTGGTCCTTGGCGAACTTCTCGTGCACCGACATCGAGTCGGCCTTGTAGGCGTCGGGCAGCTTGCCGGCGACCGTCTCGGTGCGCAGATCGGTCGCGTACGACGGGTCGGCCGCCGTGATCGCCGTCTTCTTGAGCGTCTTGCCGTCGGGGGTGGTGAAGTCGGCCTGGGTCCACTTGTACTCGGTGACCCGCTCCACGGCCGGCGCCGACTTCGCGGCCTTGACCGCCTGCGGGGTGATCAGCTGGCCGCTGTCGGACTGGATGATGAAGTCCGTGCCGACGGTCTTGTCGAGCTGGTCGGTGGCGGACGCCACCATGGAGGAACCGACCACGGACAGGCACGCCACCAGCGCGAGGCCGATCATCAGCGCGGCGCCCGTGGCGCCGGTGCGGCGCGGGTTGCGCAGGGCGTTGCGCTCGGCCATGCGGCCGACGGGGCCGAACATGCGCAGCAGGACGGCGCCGAGGACGCGGACCACACCGCCGGCGAGCAGCGGGCCGATGACGACGAAGCCGATCAGCGACAGCACCACGCCGAGGCCGAGCCACAGCGAGCCCTCCTGGGCCTTGTCGGCCTCCGTCGCCAGGTAGAGGCCGAAGACGCCGGCGCCGGTGAGGACCGTGCCGATGACGCCGCGGATCCAGCCGGCCCTGGCGTCGGCGGGGGCTCCCGCGTCGCGCAGTGCGGCCATCGGGGAGATCTTGCCGGCGCGCCGTGCGGGCAGGTAGGCGGCCAGGACGGTGACGACCACGCCGAGGACGAGGCCGACCACCGGGGTCGTCCAGGCCACCGTCAAGTCGTCGGTGGACAGCTCCATGCCCATCTGGCCCATGAGCTTCATCAGGCCGACCGCGAGACCGACGCCCCCGGCCACGCCGAGCACCGAGCCGACGACGCCGAGCAGCAGCGCCTCGGCCAGCACGGAGCGGTTGACCTGCTTGCGGGAGGAGCCGATCGCCCGCATCAGGCCGATCTCCCGGGTGCGCTGGGCGACCAGCATGGAGAAGGTGTTGATGATCAGGAAGATGCCGACGAGGAAGGCGATCCCGGCGAAGCCGAGCATCGCGTACTTCATGACGTTCATGAAGCCCGCGACGTCCTTCTGGTTGGCGTCGGCGGTCTCCTTCGCGGTCTTCACCTGGAAGTCGCCGCCGAGTGCGGCCGCGACGTTCTTCTTCAGCTGCGCGTCGCTGACGCCGGAGGCCGCGGTGACGTTGACGTTGGTGTAGACGCCACTCTCGCCGACCAGGGTCTGCTGGGCGGTCTTCGTGTCGAGGTAGAAGATCGCGGCGCCGGGGTTGGTGACCGTGAAGTCGGCGATGCCGGAGATCTTCGTCTTGTGGGTGCCGACCGCGGTGATCACGCCGATCTCGTCACCGAGCTTCAGGTCGTGCTTGTCGGCGGTGTCGGCGTCGACCATGATCTGGCCGGAGCTCTCGGGCGCCGCACCGGAGGTGATCTTCATGGTGCGGGCTTCGTTGCTGTTCCAGCTGCCGACGATGGTCGGGCCGCCGCTGGAGGGCGACAGGTTGTCCTTGTCGGCGTCGACGACGGTCACCGACGTCGAGAACACCGCGCCCTGGGCGGACTTGACCCCGTCGGCCTTGCGGACCTCGCCCAGCACGGAGGCCGGCATGACCGGCGGCTTGCCGTTGTCGGCGGTCGTCTCACCGCTGTCGGAGGCGCCCTTGGCGCTCACCGTCACGTCCGAGGAGGTGGCCGCGAAGAGCTTGTCGAACGTCGTGGACATGGTGTCCGTGAAGACGAGCGTCCCGCAGACGAAGCCCACCGACAGCAGGACGGCGATCGCCGACAGCGCCATGCGTCCCTTGTGCGCGACGAAGTTGCGCAGGGAGGTCTTCATGACGGTCATGACGTGCGCCCCCGGGCGTCGAAGTCCTTCATGCGGTCCAGGACGGCCTCCGCGGTCGGCTTGAACATCTCGTCGACGATGCGGCCGTCGGCGAGGTACAGCACACGGTCCGCGTAGCTGGCGGCGACCGGGTCGTGGGTGACCATCACGATGGTCTGGCCCAGTTCGTCCACGGACCGGCGCAGGAAGCCGAGGACCTCGGCGCCGGCGCGCGAGTCGAGGTTTCCGGTCGGCTCGTCCCCGAAGATGATCTCGGGCTGGGCGGCGAGCGCCCGCGCCACGGCGACGCGCTGCTGCTGGCCGCCGGACAGCTGGGTGGGCCGGTGCTTGAGACGGTCGGCGAGCCCGACGGTCTCCACGACGCGCGTCAGCCACTGCTTGTCCGGCTTGCGGCCCGCGATGTCCATGGGCAGCGTGATGTTCTCCATGGCGTTGAGCGTCGGCAGCAGGTTGAAGGCCTGGAAGATGAACCCGATCCGGTCCCGGCGCAGCTGTGTGAGCTTCTTGTCCTTCAGGCCGGTGATCTCGGTCTCGTCGAGGTAGATCTGCCCGCCGGTGACGGTGTCGAGCCCGGCGAGGCAGTGCATGAGCGTGGACTTGCCGGACCCCGAGGGGCCCATGATCGCGGTGAACTGGCCGCGTGCGATGTCCACGTCCACGTGGTCGAGGGCGACGACGCGGGTCTCACCGGTCCCGTACGCCTTCACGACCTGCCGCGCCCGCGCGGCAACGGCCGTACGCCCTCCAGTACCCCCGTGCCTGGGAATGGTCACAGCCGAAGTCACGGTATGTCTCCTATATCGGTCAGCAGATGGTGAAGGCGGTCGCCTGGTCGACAGCCGCGATATGCGTTGCCGGACCACTGGGTCCGTCCGACGCGTCTCAGTCTCGCGGCGGGGAGGGGCCCCGCGCCCTGGTGCTCAGCGCAGTCTTTTCCTGTGGGAAACCCCACCCCCGCCGTGTGAGAACCGCCCCCCGGCGGCATAAAGCCAGGTTAAGGAGCGCCCCCCGCGCGTCTCGTCCTCCGCCGGTACGAACCCTCCCCAGGTCGTAGTACGGAGGTACCCCTAGGGGCAGTCCACCGAAGGGTGGAGACCGTCTCAGGGTTCGCTCCACCCGTCGGCCCGTTCAGGCTCCACCCTCCCGCTGCGTCAGGGTCAAGTGGGAAGCTGTTCGGCGGCAGGTAGGTGCAAGGGGCAGGCAATGCGACGGCATCCGTGGCGCGGGCGTGGCCAGGGCGAGGGGGAGGAAACCCGGGGTGGGCAGCACCAGTTCCGCGGCACGTGAGTCCGCGCGTCCCGCCACGACGGACCGGCGGGGTGCCGTCGTCGCCGCCCTGATGCTCTCGATGGCGCTGGCGGCGCTCGACGCCACCATCGTCTCGACCGCCGTCCCGCAGATCGTCGGGGACCTCGGCGGCTTCTCCGTCTTCTCCTGGCTGTTCTCCGGCTACCTGCTGGCCGTGACCGTCACCCTGCCCGTCTACGGCAAGCTCTCCGACACCTTCGGCCGCAAACCGGTCCTCGTCGCGGGCTCGGTGGTCTTCCTCGTCGGCTCCCTGCTGTGCGCGCTGGCCTGGAACATGGGGGCGCTCATCGCGTTCCGCGTCGTGCAGGGCCTGGGCGGCGGCGCGCTCCAGGGCACCGTGCAGACGCTCGCCGCCGACCTCTACCCGCTGAAGGACCGTCCCAGGATCCAGTCGAAGCTGTCCACGGTGTGGGCGGTCTCGGCGGTCGCCGGACCGGGTCTCGGCGGCATGCTCGCCGCCTACGCGGACTGGCGCTGGATCTTCCTGGTCAACCTGCCGATCGGCGCGGTCGCGTTGTGGCTGATCGTCCGTCACCTCCACGAGCCCGGGCGGGAGAAGAGAACGCACGCGCGCGTGGACTGGGCCGGCGCGCTCGCGGTGTTCGCCTGCGGCGGCGTGCTGCTCACGGCCCTGGTGCAGGGCGGGGTGGCGTGGCCGTGGCTGTCGGCGCCCTCCTTCGCCCTGTTCGGGACGGGACTCGCCCTGGTCGCGGTCGTGGTGCTGGTGGAGCGCCGGGCGGCGGAGCCGATCATCCCGGGCTGGGTGTGGCGGCGCCGTACGATCGCCGCGGTCAATCTGGCCCTGGGCGCGCTGGGCCTGCTGATGGTGGCACCGACGGTGTTCCTGCCCACCTACGCCCAGTCGGTGCTGGGCCTGGCGCCCGTGGCCGCCGGATTCGTGCTGTCCGTATGGACGTTGAGCTGGCCGGTGTCGGCGGCGCTGAGCCAGCACGTGTACCGCAGGATCGGTTTCCGCAACACGGCGATGCTGGGCATCGGCGCTGCCGCGCTGATCCTGTTCGCGTTCCCGTTCCTGCCGTACCCCGGGCAGGCCTGGCAGCCGACCCTGCTGATGCTGCTGCTCGGGGCCGCGCTGGGCCTGTTCCAGTTGCCGCTGATCGTCGGGGTGCAGTCGACGGTGGGGTGGGCGGAGCGCGGTACGACGACCGCGTCCGTGCTGTTCTGCCGCCAGAGCGGCCAGACCGTCGGCGCGGCGGTCTTCGGCGCGGTCGCCAACGGGGTGCTGGCCGCCCGGCTCGGCGGCGCGAGCGACCTCGACTCGGTGACCCGGGCCCTCGGCTCGGGTACCGCGCCGGAGGCGACCCGGCGGGCGATCGCCGACGCCGTGCACGCGGTCTACTTCGGCGCGTCCTGCGCGGCGGCACTGGCGTTCCTGGTGCTGCTCTTCCTCGCGCCCCGGAAATTCCCGGTGCTGGGCGACTGACCTTGCGTATCCTCCCGCCCATGCTGACCTTGGAACCGCTCCGGGCCGAACACGCGGACGCCGTGCTGGACTTCGAGCGGGAGAACCGGGCGTACTTCGCCCGCTCGGTGCCGGACCGCGGGGACGCCTACTTCACGGCAGCGGGGTTCGCCGAACGCCACCGGGCGCTCCTCGCGGAACAGCACGCGCGCGTGTGCCGCTTCCACGTCGTCCTGGACGAGGAGGGAAAGCTGATCGGCCGGGTGAACCTGGTCGACGTGACGGACGGCTGCGCCGAACTGGGCTACCGGGTGGGCGAACAGGCCGCGGGCCGGGGCGTGGCGACGGCGGCCGTCGCGCAGGTGTGCCATCTGGCCGCCACCGAGTACGGGCTGACCTCCCTCACCGCGGTCACGACTCTGGACAACCCGGCCTCCATGACGGTCCTGACCCGCAGCGGCTTCACACACGTCGAGGACACCACGGTGGCCGGCCGCCCCGGAGTCCGCTACCTACGCCGCCTCTGACCACTCGACGCCCGGGGACCGGGTTAATCCGGGTAACACCCGAGGTCAGCGTAGTAAGCGCATACCGACCGATCAGTTTGTCCAAACACTCGCGCCTGCCGGTACCGCGAAGTAACGTGCGTGGCTCCCCCCCACCTCCCTGCGGTCCGCCGCACCGGATCCGACCCGCGCAAGGAGCACCGGGATGTCCTACGACCCGCCGCCACCGTCCTATCCGTACCGGCCACCGGATTCCTCACCCTCCTACGACACCTATCCCTGGCTGCCGCAGCAGCCGCCCGAGCCACCCGAACCGGCCGGGCGGCGCCCTCAGCGCCACGCCGCGCTCGGGCACCACAGCGACCTGCGGGTGCTGCGCAGCGCCTACCGCTGGCAGCGGCGCGTGGCCACGCTCACGGCGCTCGGCTACTTCGTCCTGTTCCTGATCCTGTCGGCGTTCGCACCGTCGTTCATGACGAGCACCGTCACCGAAGGCCTGCCCACCGGCCTGTTGCTCGCGCTCGTCCAGGTCCCCGTGACCTGGCTGGCGATCGCCCTGTACGAGCGGACGGCCCGCCGCCGCGTCGACCCCCTCGCGGACCGGATACGCAAGCAGGCCGAACTGGACGCCAGGCGGGAGGGAACGCGGTGACCACCGAGTTCAGCGGCAACGCCCAGTCGATGTCCCTGGTCGGCTTCACCGCCGTCGCCACCATCACGCTGCTGCTGTGCGTGATGACCGGCCCGGACCGGGACGACCTCGACGAGTTCTACACCGGCTACGGCTCCCTGTCCCCCCTGCGCAACGGCCTGGCGATCGCCGGCGACTACATCTCCGCCGCGACCGTCCTCGGCACCGGTGGCGTGATCGCCCTGTTCGGCTACGACGGGACCGTACTGGCCCTCAGTACCGCGCTGTCCCTGATGCTGCTGATGTTCCTGCTGGCCGAACCGCTGCGCAACGCGGGCCGCTTCACCATGGGCGACGCGCTGACCCGCCGTATGCCGGGACGCGGTGTGCGTATCGCGGCCTGCGCGGTGACCCTGGCGGCGCTGCTGCCGCTGATGGTGGTGCAGTTGGCGGGGACCGGGCAGCTGATGGCGTTCGTCCTCGGCTTCTCCGGCGAGTCGTTGCAGACGGGTTGCATCATCGGCGTGGGCGCACTGATGATCAGTTACGCGGCGATCGGCGGGATGAAGGGCACCGCCCTCATCCAGATCCTGAAGATCGTGATGCTGCTCGGCTCCGGCGTGGTGGTCGCGGTGCTGATCCTGCACCGGTTCGACTGGGATCCGGGGGCCCTGTTCAACGCCGCCGCCGCGAACAGCGGTGCGGGCTCGGCATTCCTCTCGTCCGGGCTCCAGTTCGCGGGCGGCCCCAGCCCCGACCTGGACATGATCACCGCGCAGCTGACGGTGGTCCTCGGCGGTGGCGTACTGCCGCACGTCACCATGCGCATGTACACCGCTTCCAGTGCCCGGCAGGTACGGCGTTCGATGTCCTGGGCGGTGTCGGGCGTGGCGCTGTTCGTGCTCGTCATCACGGTCATCGGGTTCGGCGCGACGGCACTGGTCGGGCGGGCGGTGATCGCACAGGTGGACCCGCAGGGCAACACGGCCTACCTGCTGGGCTCCCGGGCGGCGTTCGGCCCGGACGTGTCGACGGCGGAGACGTTCCTGTTCACGACCGTCACCACGGCGGTCTTCCTCACGCTGCTCGCCTCGGTCGCCGGGATGATCCTCGCCTGCGCCAACTCCCTCGCGCACGACGTGTTCGCGGCCCGGGTGCGGGAGATGTCACCGCGCCGCGAGATGACGGTGGCCCGGGTATCGGCGCTGGCCGTGGGTGCCCCGGCGATCCTCCTGGCCACGCTCGTCCAGCATCGCAGCCTGCAACCCCTGGTGACGCTGTCCTTCTGCCTGGGCGCCTCGGCCATCGCGCCCGCGCTGGTCTACAGCCTCTTCTGGCGCCGCTACACCCGAACGGGCCTGCTCAGCACCCTCATCGGCGGCTCCCTGGCCGTCCTGCTGCTGATGCCGGGCACCAACCTGGTCTCCGGCTCGCCCGTCTCCGCCTTCCCCGACGCCGACTTCAACTGGTTCCCCTTCACCACCACGGGTCTGCTCTCCATCCCCCTGGGCTTCGCCTGCGGCTGGCTGGGCACGATGGCCTCCGGCCACCGCAAGTCGGAGGAACAACGCCACCAGTACGAGGCGGTGGAGGGCTGGATCCTGGCGGGCGCGGTGCGCAGGGATCCCTGACGCGGAGGCCTCGACGGCGGGCGGCCCGCCGTGCCGTGCCGCCGACGGCGGGGGCGGGGGTGGGGGCGGGGGCGGGGCGCTGAGGGCAGGCGCAGCGACACGAAGGGGCGAGCGGCAAGCGGCGAGCGGCGAGCGGCGAGCGGCGAGCGGCGAGCGGCGAGCGGCGAGCGGCGAGCGGCGAGCGGCGAGCGGCGAGCGGCGAGCGGCGAGCGGCGAGCGGCGAGCGGCGAGCGGCGAGCGGCGAGCGGCGAGCGGCGCCAACGAACTGTGGCCGGAGGGGAGTCGGCGCGGTCCCCGTAGCCGCGTCACCCCGCCGCTATCCGCTCCGCCCTGGCCGTACACACCATCGCTCCACCGCCCCCGCTCCACCCCAGTCCGTTCACCCCATCACTCCACCGCCCCCGCCCCGTCACTCCGCCGCCACCCTCCCCGCCCACGCCGTCAGGCTGCTGTGCACGCGGTCGATGTGGGCCCGTGCGTCGTCCCCGCGCTGGGCGTGCTCGCGCAGCACTCGTTCCGTCTCCTGTTCGACGGACTCCGCGTGGCTGCGGGCCTGCGCGAGCAACTCCGCGGCGCGCGCGGCTGCCTCTTCCTGCCGGTGCGGGGTCGCGTCGTCGGCGTCGGCGAAGGCCTGCTCGGCCTCGGACAGGGCGCCCTCGGCGTGTGCCACCGCTTCCGTGTGGTGGGCGTCCAGCGCGGCCGCCCGGGCGGCATCCTCCCGGTCCCACTCCACCCACCGCTCGGCGTGCTCCTTGGCCTGCTCGGCCAGCATCCCGGAGGTGCGCTGCCGCATCTCCCGCAGCGCGGCCAGCGCCTCGCCCCGCTGTTCCTGCGCCTCACGATCGGCCCCGGCCCGGATCTCGTCGGCCTCGGCGCGCGCCGCGAGCAGCCGCTGCCGGGCGCGTTCGTCGGCATCGGCGCGTACGGCATCGGCGTACGCCTGCCCGGACTCGCGCACGCCGGCCGCGGACGCGCACGCCCCGTCCACGAGTTGCCGCGCCTCCCGCCGCGCCCCCTCCCGTACGGCCGCGGCTTCCTCCTGGCCGAGTTCGAAGAGCCGCCGCGCCCGCTCCCCGAGCGACTCGTAGGTCTGCGGGACCAGCTGTGCGACGGCCTCCCGCAGCTGCTGCAGTTCCGCGTCCATGTGCCGGGCGAGCACCGTCAGCCGGGCGGCCCTCTCCCAGGCCGCGTCACGGTCCTCGGAGAGGGCCTCGGCGTACTCGTCGACCTGCTCGGGACGGTAACCGCGGCCCCGCACGGCCAGAAAGCCGTGCGGGGACACCGATGCGCTGCTCATGCTGGGGCCCCTCTCCACCACGCCAACGCGCGATCGAGCACGAAATGGGATGATTTCGCGCACATCTTGGTGGATCAGACGGAAGTGTTCATAACGCGACACTCCGCAACAAAGAAGCCGGGCCCGGCGGCCTCACGACCGACCGGACCCGGCGCCTCAGAGCACCTCAGCCGCAGCGCGTCACAGCAGCCCGTCCCACATCTGCTCCAGCACCACCGACCACCAGCTCTCCGGCGACCCGAGGGCCGCCGGGTCGAGCGCGGCCAACTGCGCCTGGAAGTCGACGGTCCAACGGCCCGCCTGCTCCTGGCTCAGCCCGAACCGCAGCCGCCACATCCGCCCGAGCAGCGCCAGACAGCGCGCGAACTCCGGCAGCCCGGTGTTCACGAACTGCGGCGGTACGGGCGCCCCGCCCGGCCCCGCCTCCACCGGCACGGCGACGATGTTGGCCGTGCCGTACTGCACGCAGATCGCCTTGCCGAAGTCGCTGCCCATCACCAGGTACGAACCCGCGTCCGGAGCCGGCTGCACACCACGCTCGGCCGCCAGCTCCGCCAGCGTCGGAACGGGCCGGCCCGGCTGCGCCTGCGCCCAGAAGAAGGGGCCCATGTCCATCGGCAGGCCCGCCGCCACCAGCGTGTGCGCCACGATCGGCGGCACCCCCTGCCGGGACACCGCGGCCTGCTCGAACCGGAACACCCCCGGCCCGAACGCGGCACCCAGCTCCTGCGCGATCGCCTCCGGCGGGATCGGCGGCACCGCCTGCACCGGCGGCAACGGCGCCCGCACCGGAGCCGGACGCGCCGGGCCGTCGGCCACCTGATGCAACTCGCCCTGGTGGGCCAGCAGTTGCTGCATGCCCTGCTGCCGGCTCGCGTGGTCCGTACCGTACGGCGCGATGCTCGTGATCCGCGCCTGCGGCCACTGCTCCCGGATCATCCGCGCGCAGTACGCACCCGGCAGCTCGCACGACTCCAGCTCGGTGTGGAGCTCCAGCACCTGGTCCGGGGGCACGTTCATGGCCCGCAGCTCGTGGAAGATCTGCCACTCCGGGTGCGGCGTGCCCGGCGCCGAACGCCGGATCAGCTGCTGCTCGGAACCGTCCTGCGCGCGGTAGCGCAGTACGGCCTGGTAGCCGGGGCCGACCGTCGGCTGCCCGGTGGGCTGCTGCGGATAGCCGTATGCCGGCGGCTGCCCGGGAACGGGCTGACCGGGCGGCGGCATCGCACCGGGCGGCATCCCGCCTGGCACCGCACCCGGCGGCATCGCACCCGGCATCGCACCCGGCGGCATCGCACCCGGCGGCATCGCGCCGGGCGGCATCGGCGGCGCACCGGGCACGCCGGGAGCACCCGGGGCGCCCGGGGCGGCAGGTGGTGCGCCGGGGGCCTGCGGCGGCGGAGGCACACCGGGGCCGCCCGCCGGAGGCGTGGCCAGCATGGTCTCCGCGTGGTGCACGGGACCCGGGCCGCCTGGACCACCCGGGGCGCCCGGCGCACCAGGCGGGTTCGGCGCACCCGGAGGCTGCGGCGCACCGGGAGGCCCCGGAGGCTGAGGTACGCCCGGGCCCGTCCGGCCGGGATCGGCAAGCATCGTGGCGGCATGGTGGACACCGGCGGGGGGCGTACCACCGGGGGCGCCGGGCGGGTTCGGCGCACCAGGAGGACCCGGCGGCTGCTGCGGAGGCAGCGGTGCACCGGGGCCTTCGCCGCCCGGACCTCCAGGCCCCCCGGACCTCTCAGGCCCGAGCGCCGACACAAGCTGCGTAGGCACGTAACCCCCCGCCGGAGTACCCGGCACACCGGGCCCCGACGGCGGAGGCGTACTGCCCGGCCGCGCACCCGGCGCCCCCGGGGCACCCGGCGGAGGTGGCGTCGTCGGACCCGCGCCCCGTCCACGACCCGGCGGCGGAGCCGCCTTGCTGGTCGCGGCGTCGGCGATGTCCCCGGCGTTCGGCGCGAGCGGCCGCTCAGGCACACCCTGCGGATACCCGTACGGCTGTCCGACCGGCGCGGGCGGAGGCGGAGGCGTGCTGCCGTGCGGCACACCACCAGGCGGCGTCCCCGGCCCACCCGGAGCCGGAGCCGGAGCAGCACCCGCCCCCGGCGGATAGCCGTAACCCGGCCCACCAGGCGCAGCCGCGCCCGCAGCCGTACCCGTACCGGCACCGGCACCGGCACCGCCCTGCGCGTTCGGATCGTCGATCGCCGGTGACACCGCCGTCGGCGGAAGCTGGCTGCCGCCCGACAGCAACGCCGTCCTGGCCTCGGGCGTCGCCGACGGCGGCGTGCCATCGCCGGTCTCGCTCAGCGGCGGCGCGAAAACCGTCGCGGGCAGCGGAACGGAACGGTCCTCACCGGCATCGCCGTTGGTGTCCGTACCGGCCCAGGGCGTGGCCCCGGGCGGCGCACCCGGCGCCTCCGCGCCCCCGCCGTCACTCCCCACGGCAGCAGGCCACGACGCACCGGAAGCGGAATCACCACCCGCCGCAGCACCGGCAGAAGCAGAGCCCGAAGCACCAGCCGGGTCGGCAACGGAAGCCGAAGCGGCACCCGCACCCGTACCCGCCGCCGCACCCGAACCGGCCCCCCGCCGATCCGGAATCCCCAGCTTGTCGGCCGCGTCCTGCAACCACTCCGGCGGAGTCAGCAGGAACGACGTCTGGTTCAGGTCCACCCGGGCCGCGGGAGCCGCCGCCGGCTCCTCCGCCGTGTCCGGACGGCCGTACTCCTCCTCGTACCGGCGGATCACCTCACCCACCGGCAGCCCGGGCCACAACGTCGCCTCGCCGCTGTCCCGCGCGATCACCAGCCGCTGCGCGCCGCCGTCGGAACGCGGCCCGTCCGCCCGGTCCTCGGCCCACACCACGAACCCGAGGTCGAACTCCCGCACCCGCACCTCACGCTGCTGGTACGACGGCACGTCCCCGTTGATCCACTCTTCCGCGCGCTCCTGCGCCTGCGCGAAGGTCACCATCGCTGAAGTCACTCCCCCACGGCCGAGGACGACACCGCGCCCACCGGCACCACACGCGCGAAACCGCCGTCCACCATCAGGTTCGCCACCGTCTCCAACTCCGGCGGATCACCGGCCAGCCGCGACAGGAAGACGTCGAAGTCGTCCCCGCACGGCAGCAGCAACCGCTCCACCCGCTCCGCCGGCGGCACCGAGGGATCCACGTCCCGCGCGTCGTCGTACGCGCAGAACCACACCGAACCGATCCGGTCACCCTTCACCTTCACCGCCAGCAGCCCGCCCTGCACGAAGGCGATGCCCAGGTAGTCCTTGGTCAGATGGTCACGCAGACACTTGTTGACGTACACCAGGTCGTTGACGGCCGCCTCGTCCCGCACGGTGAAGAACGGCTGGTCGATCAGCAGCCCCAGCTCCGCGTCCAGCGCGGCACCCACCGGCGCACAGCCCCCCGCCGCCTTCAAGAACGACCGGTACGGACCCGGCAGCCGGTAGCCGAGGTCCTCCTCGACCCCCTGCACCTGCGACTCCGTCACCGCCACACCCGACTTCGGCAGCCCGAAGTGCGCCGGACGCGTCTCCTGCAACGGCCGCGTGCCCCGCTTGGACTGGTCGACGCCCGACGTCGCCACGCCACCGTGGTGCCGCAGCAACGCCTTCACCTCCACCGGGACCAGCTCCAGCCGCCGCGAGTCCACCGCGTGGTGCCACGTCCAGCCGTGCGGCGTCGCCACCGCCGGCACCGTGTCCCACAACTCGTGCCCGGACGCCGCCAGCGCCATGTTCGCCGACACGTAGTCCGTCAGCCGCAACTCGTCGACGCCGAAACCCTCCGGCGGCTCCGCGATCTCCGCGGCCGCACGGGCGTAGGGCGAGAAGTCGGGGTAGCCACGCTCGTCGACCCGTACCCCTCTCGGGTGACGTGCCGCCCGGACCGGATCCGGGAAATGCACGACCTGCCCGGCGTAGGCCGCGTTCGGCGGCGCGGCTTGCTGCCCGAGCCGACCTGTCGTCATGGCGGTTGCCCCCTGCGGCACTCTGTACGACCCGCAGTGACCCCTCTGGCCCACTACGCCCGTATCGACTGTCACGTCCGCACCCACGCGTCAACCACGTGGATCGCGGTGCCGACAGCCTATGCGGTACGACGACACCGGTCACCGGCCCCGGTCACCGGCCCCGGTCGGCGGCCCCTCCACATCCGTGACCAGCCGTCACCCCACCGTCACAGCACGCCCCGGTACGGGCGTGTCGCCGCGCCCCAGCTTCCGCACGAGCCACGCCATTTGGCAGTCTGTGACCTCCCGGGGGATGCACGGAGGGGAATACGATCATGAACGCGACACAGACGGGACCACACACCGGCAGGTCCGCCGACCCACGCAACGGCGACCCCCGGGGCGGTGCCCCCCGAGGCGGCGACCCCCGCACCGGCGACCCCCGCATCGGCTGGAGCGCCACCGAAACGGCCCACACCCCCGTCCTCCACCACCGCCGCGACGGCATCCTCCCCACCGTCGCCGCCGCCCTCTCCGTCCGCGGCACCACCCTCACCGGCACCGCCGCCCGCGGCGACACACCCCCCGCCCTGCACCCCCTCGTCCAGGACTTCCTGGACACCCTCACCAGCGCCCAGCGCGACCGCTTCACCGGCCGCTGCGCCGAGACCATCCTCATCTCCCGGCACATCGCCGCCGCCGACGCCGCCCGCAGCAAACGCGCCGCACGCAAACCCATGACCAACGGCGAGGCCCGCAAAGCCCTCAAGCAGGCCAAACTCACCGCCCGCCGCATCCGCGAGGACGGCGACCCCCTCCACGGCAGCTTCGCCACACCCTGCCGCGCCTGCACCGCGCTCAGCGCCCACTTCGGCGTCCGCATAGTCGACCCGGCGGCCACGACCAGCTGACACGCCCCCCACAGGCACCGAAGCACCACCCCACACCAAGGCGCGCCCCGCACGCCTCCCCATGACCTCGACGAGACGAAGGGCAGATGCACACCGACCGCACCTCCACCACCCGCTTCGCCGTACAGGTCGACGCCACCCTGCGCGCCGCCGGCTGGCAACCCGGACGCTGGGACATCAAACAGGCCGAGATCTGGGCGGACGCCCTGCGCGACCACATCTCTCCCGCCGGCCACCGCCACACCGTCTTCCCCGCAGCCGTCGAAGCCTGGGCCGAGTTCGGCGGACTCCACATCACCCCCACCGGCCCCGGCCGGCAAGTAGCCCCCGCCACCCTCCACCTCGACCCGCTGCACGGCCTCCACATGGCCCGCACCCTCGGCGACCTCGGCCGCGCCCTCGGCACCCAGGTCTGCCCCCTCGGCGCCGAAACCGACAGCCAGGCCCTCCTCGCCATCGACACCGAAGGCCGCGTCTACACCCTCGACCACACCGGCGACTGGTACCTCGGCGCAGACATCGACCAGGCCCTGACCACCCTCATCGCCGGCACCGAACCCACACGCCTGACAACGGGCTGACCGAAACAGCCGACGACAGACGGCAGACCGGAATCACCGGGGGCTACGCCGCCGGAATCACCGCCGACACCCGAAAACCCCCCGCGTCCGTCGGCCCCGACACGAACACCCCGCCCAGCGCGGCAACCCGCTCCTTCATCCCCACCAGCCCGTTCCCCCCGGACGGCAACCGCGCCGACGACGCCGCCGCCTCCGGCGGCTCGTTCTCCACCTGCATCGCGATCTCCGACACCCGATGCGCCAGCCGCACATACGTCTTCGCGCCGGCCGCGTGCTTGTGGACGTTCGTCAACGCCTCCTGCACCACCCGGTACGCCGTCTGCTCCACCTCCGGCGGATACGACCGGGCCTCCCCCTCCACCGACAGATCGACCACCATCCCCGCGGCCGCCGACTGCCCGACCAACTCCTCGATCTCCGCCAGACACGGCCCCTCGTCATCGGCGGCCCGCGAAGCCGCCGCCGCGGCAGCCACCCCCACCGCCGCCAGCGGCACCGGCGCGGCACGCTCACGCCGCTCGCTCCCACCACTGCGCAGCACCCCGAGCATCTCCCGCAGCTCGGTCAGCGCCTGCCGCCCCATGTCCCCCACGAGCGCCGCGTTCCTGACGGCCTTCTCGGGATCCTTCCGCGCCACGGCCTGAAGCGCCGCGGCATGCACGACCATCAGACTCACCCGATGCGCGACCACGTCGTGCATCTCCCGGGCGATCCGCGTCCGCTCCTCGTTCCGGGCCCACTCGGCCCGCTCCTCCGCCCGCTCGGCCAGCAGCTGAAGCTCCCGCTCCAGACTGTCCGCACGCTCCCGCAGGCTCTCCATCAGCCGCCGCCGGGCCCCCACGTACAGCCCGAGCAGCACCGGGGGCGCCGTGAAACCGAGCGACATCGTGATCGCCGCGAAGGGCACGAACCAGTCCCCCAGGTCCAGATCACCCCGCACCATGTCCTGCCGCGTCCTCACGAACGTCACGATGAGCGTCCCCACCAGCGACATCCCCGCCAGCGAGCCGATGATCCGCCGGGGCAACTCGGACGCGGCCAGGGTGTAGAGGCCGACGACGCCCATCACGAGACCCATCTGGGCGGGCGTGATGGCGATCGAGACCAGCACGACGGCGATCGGCCAGCGCCGCCGCACGAGCAGCACGGACCCCGCCAGCAGGCCGAAAACGACCCCCGCGGCCACCGGGATCCCCGCGTCCCGGGCGAACGGAAAGCCCTCCGCCCCACACTCCAGCGCGGACACCACGGCCAGACTCACATCGAACACGGCACTACGCCGTCTGGCCCACCACCACGGCCCTCCCCGGGCCGTCACATGGCCTTCCCCCGTCGCGGTCATGCCCCCAGCCTACGGGCGCCCCCCGCCGGTTTTCCGGCGAGTTTCCCGGACTGGCCTACACCACATTCCGTGACCGTTCGGCTGCGATACGGCCCGATATCCCTCGAACTGCTGAATCGCTCACCGTTCGATCCCGGAACCGTCCATTCCGCCCGGACGGTATGCCTATGACACATGCCATTGGTAAATACGCCGACTTCGAGGGACTGCGGGAGAGGGCGGTGGCGCTGCGCCGCGCGGGGCTGAGCCGACGCCAGATCCGCGACCGACTGCACGTCGACAACAACGACATCCTCAACCGCCTGCTGGAGGGCGAGCCGCCGCCGGAATGGACGAAGCGCCCGAACGCGAAGGACGACCTCCGCGAGCGGGCCCGGGAGCTCCGGCTCCAGGGCTGGACGTACGACCAGATCCAGGTGGAGCTGGGGTGCTCGAAGAGTTCGATCTCACTGTGGGTACGCGATCTGCCGAAGCCGGAGCGCAAGCGGACTCCCGAGGAGGCGTCAGCGATCGCGAGGCGGGGCTGGGAAGCCACGATGCGCCTGCGCGACGAGGAGCGGCAGCGCACCAAGGAGGCTGCCAAGCAGGCGGTCGGCGCGCTGTCGCCGCGCGAGCTGTTCCTCCTGGGCGTCGGCCTGTACTGGGCGGAAGGCGGCAAGGACAAGCCGTACGACCGTCGCGAGAACGTCTGCTTCGTCAACAGCGACCCCGGCATGATCCGGGTCTTCATGGCCTGGCTCGACCTGCTGGGCGTGGAACGCGACCGCCTGCGCTTCACGGTGATGATCCACGAGTCCGCTGACGTGACAGGGGCTGAGCGGTACTGGGCCGAGGCCGTCGGCGCCGAACGCTCCGCGTTCAACAAGACGACGCTGAAGAGGCACAACCCCAAGACGGTCCGCAAGAACACCGGCGACTCCTACCGGGGCTGCCTCGTGATCAAAGTCCGAAGGAGCGCCGACCTGTACCGTCGCATCGAAGGCTCTTGGTACGGCATAGTGTTGGGAGCCGCCCAGCTAATCGGCGAGATGTCCGATTAGCCGGGTTTATAGTCCCCTGTGGTGTAATTGGCAACACGGGTCACTTTGGATGATTTGTTCCAGGTTCGAGTCCTGGCAGGGGAGCACACTCTCGGTTCGGGTCCTGGCTGATGAAACCGCGGCCAGGCCCCACACCCCCACCCCCCACAAAACCCCCCGGTATCCTGCGGATGTCACCCCACCCCATCCACAGCCGAAGGGCATCCCGTGAGCGCCAACCGCCCGGCAGCCGTCGTCGTTCTCGCAGCGGGTGAGGGCACCCGTATGAAGTCGGCCACACCCAAGGTCCTGCACGAGATCTGCGGCCGCAGTCTCGTGGGACACGTGCTCGCCGCCGCGGGCGAGCTGCACCCCGAGCACCTGGTCGTCGTGGTCGGCCACGCCCGTGAGAAGGTCACCGCCCACCTCGGCGAGATCGCCCCGGACGTCCGCACGGCGGTACAGGCGGAGCAGAACGGCACGGGGCACGCCGTACGGATGGGGCTGGAAGCGCTCGGCGGGTCCGTCGACGGGACCGTGGTCGTCGTGTGCGGGGACACTCCCCTGCTCACCGGCGAGACGCTGCGGGCCCTCGCCACCACCCACACAGAAGACGGCAACGCGGTCACCGTGCTGACCGCCGAGGTGCCGGACGCGACCGGCTACGGCCGGATCGTGCGGGACGACTCGGGTGCCGTGACGGCGATCGTGGAGCACAAGGACGCCAGCGACGCCCAGCGGTCGATCCGTGAGATCAACTCGGGGGTGTTCGCGTTCGACGGGCAGCTGCTCGCCGAGGCGCTGAAGAAGGTGCGGACGGACAACAGTCAGGGCGAGGAGTACCTGACCGACGTGCTCGGGATCCTGCGTGAGGCCGGGCACCGGGTCGGCGCCTCCGTGGCGGGCGACCACCGGGAGATCGCCGGCATCAACAACCGTGTGCAGCTCTCCGAGGCCCGTCGCATTCTCAACGACCGGCTGCTCACCGAGGCCATGTTGTCGGGTGTCACGGTCATCGACCCGGCGACCACCTGGGTCGATGTCACGGTCACGTTCGGGCAGGACGCCGTGGTGCATCCGGGCACGCAGCTGCACGGGTCGACGCACCTGGGCGAGGGTGCCGAGGTCGGGCCCAACTGCCGGCTGACCGACACCCGGGTGGGTGCGGGCGCACGGGTCGACAACACGGTCGCCGTGGGTGCGGAGGTGGGCGCGGAGGCGACCGTCGGGCCGTACGCGTATCTGCGTCCGGGGACCCGGCTGGGTGCCAAGGGCAAGATCGGGACGTACGTGGAGACGAAGAACGCGTCCATCGGTGAGGGGACGAAGGTGCCTCATCTCTCCTATGTCGGTGACGCGACGATCGGCGAGCACACGAACATCGGTGCGGCGAGCGTGTTCGTGAACTACGACGGTCAGGACAAGCACCACACGACCATCGGTTCGCATTGCCGTACGGGCTCGGACAACATGTTTGTGGCGCCTGTCACGGTCGGGGACGGCGCGTACACCGCTGCCGGGTCCGTGATCACGAAGGATGTGCCGCCCGGTTCGCTGGCCGTGGCCCGTGGTCAGCAGCGGAATATCGAGGGTTGGGTGGCTCGAAAGCGTCCGGGGAGCGCGGCGGCGAAGGCGGCTGAGGCGGCTTCCCGGGGGTCGGCCGAGGAGGGCTGACTGAAACCGGTGCCTCGAACACGGCGTACGGTGATAAGTGCATACCCGCACCCCCACCAGCTGAGACGGCCTCTCGCAAGCCGGCTGAGAGGTCTCTCGACACCCAGCTGCGACACCTCTGAGGAGACAGTGCTGTGACCGGGATCAAGACGACCGGCGAGAAGAAGTTGATGTTCTTCTCCGGCCGCGCCCACCCCGAGCTTGCCGAGGAGGTCGCCCAGCAGTTGGGTGTCGGGGTCGTCCCGACGAAGGCCTTCGACTTCGCGAACGGGGAGATCTATGTGCGGTATCAGGAGTCGGCACGTGGTGCCGACTGCTTCCTGATCCAGAGCCACACGGCTCCGATCAACAAGTGGATCATGGAGCAGTTGATCATGATCGACGCGCTGAAGCGTGCGTCGGCCCGCTCCATCACCGTCATCGTGCCGTTCTACGGTTACGCGCGGCAGGACAAGAAGCACCGGGGGCGTGAACCGATTTCGGCGCGTCTGATCGCGGACATGATGAAGACCGCGGGTGCGCACCGGCTGCTGACGGTGGATCTGCACACGGACCAGATCCAGGGCTTCTTCGACGGTCCGGTGGATCATCTGTTCGCGCTGCCGCTGCTGGCGGACTACGTGGGCCGGAAGGTGGACCGGAACAAGCTGACGGTCGTGTCTCCGGACGCGGGCCGGGTGCGGGTCGCCGACCGCTGGTGCGACCGGCTGGGCGCGCCGCTGGCGATCGTGCACAAGCGGCGGGACAAGGACGTCGCGAACCAGGTCACCGTCCACGAGGTCGTGGGTGAGGTGAAGGGTCGCGTGTGTGTCCTGGTGGACGACATGATCGACACGGGCGGGACGATCTGTGCCGCGGCGGACGCGCTGTTCGCGCATGGCGCGGAGGACGTGATCGTGACGGCGACGCACGGTGTGCTGTCGGGTCCGGCGGCGGATCGGCTGAAGAACTCGCGGGTGAGTGAGTTCGTGTTCACGAACACGCTGCCGACGCCGGGTGAGCTGAGCGGGGACCTGGACAAGATCTCGGTGCTGTCGATCGCGCCGACGATCGCGAACGCGGTGCGTGAGGTGTTCGAGGACGGTTCGGTGACGAGCCTGTTCGACGACCAGTAGGAGTCCCTGGTCGGGCTTGTGTAGATCGTTTTGGGTGCGGCCTCCCTCGCCGAGTAGACTGCTGAAGTTGCTCGGCGAGGGAGGCCGTACCGCTTCTTCTGGAGGCTTGTACGGCGGTCCGTTATCGACGCGCTCTTCGTAGCAGGCCGTTCGTGGCCGGGTGACCACGTCCGTTTCTGACTTCGAGGAGTGAGTATGTCCGAGGTGAAGATCTCCGCCGCGACGCGCACCGAGTTCGGCAAGGGTGCCGCGCGCCGTATCCGTCGTGAAGACAAGGTTCCGGGTGTCCTGTACGGGCACGGTTCGGACCCGCTGCACCTGACCCTGCCGGGTCACGACCTGCAGATGGCGCTGCGTACGGCGAACGTGCTGATCGCGCTGGACATCGACGGCAAGACCAACGAGCTGGCGATTCCGAAGGCCGTGCAGCGTGACCCGCTGAAGGGCTTCCTGGAGCACGTGGACCTGCAGCTGGTCACGCGTGGCGAGCAGGTCAACGTCGAGATCTACGTCCACACCGAGGGTGAGCTGGCCCCGGGCGGCAACCTGCTGGAGCACGTGCTGAACGCGCTGCCGGTGGTGGCCGAGGCGACCCACATCCCGGAGTCCGTGACCGTCTCCGTCGAGGGTCTGACGGCCGGTGACTCCATCCTCGCCAAGGACATCCCGCTGCCGAAGGGCACGACGCTGGACGTCGAGGAGGACACCGTCGTCCTGCAGGTTCTGGCCGCGCAGGCCGAGGAGCCCTCCGAGGGCGAGGAAGAGGGCTCAGAGGCCGCCGAGGCCTGATCCCTCGTCGTCGTTTCGTCGGCCGCTGTTCCCGTGCGGAGCAGCGGCCGACGCGTATGAAGGAGACATGGACGTGACGACCGATGCCGCCGCTCCCTGGCTGATCGTGGGGCTGGGCAATCCGGGGCCGGAGTACGCGGGGAACCGGCACAACGTGGGCTTCATGGTGGCCGATCTGCTGGCGGAGCGGATCGGGGGGAGGTTCAAGCGGGCCGGGAAGGCGCAGGCGCAGGTCGTCGAGGGGCGGATCGGGCCGCCGGGGCCGTTGAGCCGGCGGGTGGTTCTGGCGAAGCCGATGTCGTACATGAATCTGTCGGGCGGGCCGGTGAACGGGCTGCGGGATTTCTACAAGGTGCCGGTGGCCCATGTGGTGGCGATTCATGACGAGTTGGACATCGATTACGGGATGCTGCGGCTGAAGCTGGGTGGCGGGGACAACGGGCACAACGGGCTGAAGTCGATGACGAAGGCGTTCGGGCCGGACTACCACCGGGTGCGGTTCGGGATCGGGCGGCCGCCGGGTCGGATGCCGGTGGCGGATTTCGTGCTGAGGGATTTCTCGTCGGCGGAGCGCAAGGAGCTGGACTACTTCGTGGACCGGGCGGCGGACGCGGTGGAGTGTCTGGTGATCGACGGGCTGGAGCGGGCGCAGAGTACGTACAACTCCTGACTTGTCACCCTCGGGAGTTGACCGGTCGTGTGGGTATGGCCAATGATCCCGGCCATGCCTGCCTCTGCCGTCGCCACTCGCCAGAGCGCCCACGCCTTGTTGCGGTTCGGGCGGTTCGCGGCGATGGGTGCGGTCGCGGTGCTGATCCTGATCGCGGGTGTGTGGGCGTCGTGGGGTACGGCGCAGCACGTGATGCTGACGAAGGGCCGGGAGCGCGGCACGGTCGAGGTGACGCGGTGCGGGCAGGGCTCGTGTACGGGCCCGTACGCGCCGTTGTCGGAGGGTTCGCAGCCCCGGTCGACGGTGGTTCTGGAGAAGTCGGTCGCGGTGCGGGAGGGCCGGACCTACACGGTGGTCTTGAAGCCCGGCAGTGATGACGCGGTGCGTTCGGGCCCGGCCGGGGTGCTGTACGCGTGGATTCCGCTGGGTGGTGCGCTGTTGCTGGCGTCGGTGGTGGTGGCGGGTGGCCTGCTGCGGACGCGGGCGGCGTGGGTGCTGGCGTTGTCGGGGGTGGCGTTGCTGACGGCCGCTTTCGTGACCGTCTGAGGGGTTCGGGCGTTCTCCAGTTCTGTGGAGGGCCGAGCGTTGTCGGTTCGTGATTGACGGGCGGTCGCGCGGGGCTGGAAGCTGAGCCGCCCCCTCCACATCTTCCCGGTCACTTCTCGAAGATGGATGACTTCATCGATGCGAACTCTCTCGCGTGCCGGCGTTGTCGCCGGCGCCGCTTCCGCGGTGCTCCTGCTCGCTCCGGCCGCCCAGGCGTCCCCTCCCGGTGACAACGGCACGGTCAAGATCCACGACGCGTCGACGGGCGAGGAGCTGCGCCGCAACGAGCCGCACGTGTGCACGTTCTACCTGGACGCTTTCGGTTTCGACGGGGGCCAGGAGGTCGACTGGCGCATCGACGCGATCCCGCCGAGTGAGAACAAGGGGGAGACGGTGGAGTCCGGCGCGCTGACGCTGGACGCCGAGGGTCACGGCCGTACGGAGGAGCTGTCGCTGCCCGACGGGCACTACAAGCTGTTCTGGACCTTCGACGGCGAGAAGGGTGCCGGCAAGCACAAGGTGTTCTGGACGGACTGCGAGGACGGGCGCGAGCCCGGCGGTTCGGTGCCGTCGGGGGCGGCTTCGCCGTCGCCTTCGTCCGGGGCGTCCGAGGCGCCGTCGGCCGGGCCGGGGACGTCGGCGTCGCCGGGTGCGTCGGCCGGTGAGGGTGTGCCGGCCGGCGAGGGTGTGGCCGCGTCGCCGTCTCCGCAGGGTGGTGCCGGCGGTGATCTCGCCGAGACGGGCAACGGGGCTCCGGTGGGGCTGCTGTCCGGTGTGGCGGCGGCGCTGGTCGCGTGCGGTGGGTTCCTGGCGTTCCGTCGCCGCAAGCTCAACCGCGGCTGAGGTCGGACACGGCTGTGCCCCCGGGCCTCGACGGGCTCGGGGGCACGGTCATGTCCGGGGACGGGAGCGGTTCAGCCGGTGTTGCGCAGGCCCGCTGCCACGCCGTTGACGGTGAGGAGCAGGGCGCGGGCGAGCAGCGGGTCGGGCTGTTCGCCGGCGGCGGCCGCGTCGCGCTGGCGCTTGAGCAGGGCGACCTGGAGGTAGGAGATGGGGTCGAGGTAGGCGTCGCGGATGGTGAAGGTCTGCTTCAGGACGGGTTCGGCGTCGAGGAGTTCCTGTTCGCCGGTGACCCGCAGTACCTCGGCCACGGTGAGTTCGTGTTCGGCCTTGATGGTGTCGAAGACGTGCTTGAGCTCGTCGGGGACGAGGGTGTCGACGTAGTGCTGGGCGATCCGCAGGTCGGTCTTGGCCAGGGTCATCTCGACGTTGGAGATGAAGTTGCGGAAGAAGTGCCACTGGCCGTACATCTCGTCGAGCACGGTGTCCAGGCCCGCCTCGCGCAGGGCCTTGAGGCCGGAGCCGACGCCGAACCAGCCGGGGACGATCTGCCGGGACTGGGTCCAGCCGAACACCCACGGGATGGCGCGCAGGCCGTCGAGCGAGACGCCGGAGCCGGGGCGGCGGGAGGGCCGGGAGCCCAGGTGCAGGTCGGCGAGCTGGTCCACTGGCGTCGACGCGAGGAAGTACGTCGGCAGGTCGGGGTCCTCGACCAGCCTGCGGTAGGCGGCGTGGGCGGCGTCGGAGACGACGTCCATGGCGGCGTCCCAGCGGGCCAGTGCCTCGTCGGACTGGCGGGGTGCGGTGTGCAGGGCGGAGGCCTGGAGGGTGGCCGCGACGGTGAGTTCCAGGTTCTCCCGGGCGAGGGCCGGCAGGAGGTACTTGTCGGAGATGACCTCGCCCTGCTCGGTCACCTTGATCTCGCCCTCCAGGGTGCCCCAGGGCTGGGCGAGGATGGCGTCGTGGGTGGGGCCGCCGCCGCGGCCGACGGTGCCGCCTCGGCCGTGGAAGAGGCGCAGGCGGACGCCGTAGCGGTGGGCGACGTCGCGCAGGCGGCGCTGGGCGCGGTGGATCTCCCACTGGCTGGTGGTGATGCCGCCGAACTTGGAGGAGTCGGAGTAGCCGAGCATGACCTCCTGGACGTCGCCCCGGAGCGCGACGAGGCGCCGGTACGACGGGTCGGAGAGCATGTCCTCCAGGATCGTGTCGGCGGCCTTGAGCTCGTCGGTGGTCTCCAGCAGCGGGACGATGCCGATCTTGGCCCAGCCGGCGTGCAGGTCGATCAGGCCGGCCTCGCGGGCGAGGACGGCGGCGGCGAAGACGTCGTCGGCGCCCTGGCACATGGAGATGATGTAGGACTCGATGACCTCGGGTCCGAAGACCTCCAGGGCCTTCTTCACGGTCTGGAAGACGCCGAGGGTCTTCTCGCCGGGTGCGTCCACGGGTGCCGGGGTGGGTGCGAGGGGGCGGCGGGAGCGCAGTTCCTTGGCGAGCAGCTTGGTGCGGTAGTCGCGGGGCATGTCCGCATACCGCCAGGACTCCTCGCCGAGTCGGTCGAACAACTGACCGAGGGCGTGGTGGTGGGCGTCCGCGTGTTCGCGTACGTCCATGGTGGCGAGCTGGAGACCGAAGGCGGCCAGGGTGCGGATGGTGCGGGCGAGGCGGCCGTCGGCGAAGAGGCCGCCGCGGTGCTCGCGCAGGGAGCTCTGGATGATCCGCAGGTCGCTGATCAGCTCGCTGGTGCCGAGGTAGTCGCGGCCCGGCACGTGCGGGGTGCCCTTGGCGAGGCGCTGCTTGGTGTTCTCCAGCTTCTGCCGGATGCAGGTGGCCTTGAGCCGGTAGGGCTCCTCGGCGTTGAGGCGCTTGTAGCGGGGGCTGATCTCGGGGAGGTTCTCCAGGTCGGCCTGGAGGGAGCTCAGCAGTTCCTCGGTGGCGCCGGCGTAGCGGATGGAGTTGGACAGGAAGCCGCGCAGTTCGTCGATCGTCTCCAGGGCGTCGTTGATGCCGTGCTCGTGCTGGAGGATGAGGACGTCCCAGGTGACCTGGGGGGTGACGTTCGGGTTGCCGTCGCGGTCGCCGCCGATCCAGGTGCCGAAGGTCAGGGGGCGGGTGTCGTCGGGGAGCTTGACGCCGGCGCGCTCCAGCTCGGCGGTGAGGTCCTCCAGGACGTCTCCGACGGCGCCCGCGTGCAGTTCGTCGAGGTAGTAGATGGCGTTGCGGGCCTCGTCGGCGGGCTCGGGGCGGACGACGCGCAGTTCGTCGGTCTGCCAGACGAGGTCGATGTTCTCGGCCAGCCGGATGTCGAGGCGGCGGCGGTCGGACTCGATGACCGGGGTCTCCAGGAGCGCGGCGATGCGCCGGAGCTTGTTCAGGACCGACCGGCGCGCGGCCTCGGTGGGGTGGGCGGTGAACACGGGGCGGACGTTGAGGTTGCGGACGGTCTCGCGCAGGTGCTCGGGGTCGGCGTCCTTGAGCCGGTCGGCCGTACGGGCGAGCAGTCCGCCCTCGGCTGCGCGCCGGGCGCGCAGCTCGCGGCCGCGGTGGACCTGCTCGGTGACGTTGGCCAGGTGGAAGTAGGTGGAGAAGGCGCGGACCAGCTTGGCCGCGGTGTCGAGTTCGGTGCCGCGCAGCAGCTCGGCGGCGGCCTCGCCGTCCTCACGGGTGAGGCGGCGGACCTTCTCGACGAGCTCCAGGAGCTCAGGGCCCTCCTGCCGGACGAGGGTCTCTCCGAGGAGGTCGCCCAGTCGGCGGATGTCGGCACGCAGCTCACTGCTCGTCGTCGTGGTCTGGTCGTCGGCACTGCTCACAGGTGCGGCTCCTTGCAGTGTTGAAGCTCGTCTGGGAGGGGGTACCCGGACGGCGTCTCGCGCGGCGGGCGCCGCATACGGATCGGACATCCGGGAGGAAATCAGAGCGGACCGCGCTGTCCGACCGACTCCAGGATAGGTGTCGGCCGGGACGCGCAGCTCGCGGGCTCTTGCCGCCGGGCGCCGCGCTGCCATACTTACGAAGCCGTAGGTTACGGAACCGTAGGAAGCGCTGCGGAGTTCCCGTGCTCCGGCACCCTCTTCACCATCCACACACCCCCCAGGGGACGCGTATGACCAGTAGTTCCGACGTGATCGAGAACGCCGCGAAGGCGTCCGGTCAGGCCACCGATCAAGCCCCCGCCGCCACACTGGGCGGCGAGCAGAAGCGGTCCATCGAGCAGATCGCCCTCCTCCTCTTCATCACCGTCCCGTTCCTCGCGCTGCTGGCGGCCGTGCCGCTGGCCTGGGGCTGGGGGGTGAGCTGGCTGGACCTCGGTCTGCTGGTGTTCTTCTACTACCTGGGGTGCCACGGCATCACGATCGGTTTCCACCGTCACTTCACCCACGGTTCCTTCAAGGCCAAACGGCCGCTGAAGATCGCGCTGGCGATCGCCGGGTCCATGGCGGTCGAAGGTCCGCTGGTCCGCTGGGTGGCCGATCACCGCAAGCACCACAAGTTCTCCGACGCGGAGGGCGACCCGCACTCGCCGTGGCGGTTCGGCGAGACGCTCCCGGCCCTGATGAAGGGCCTGTGGTGGGCGCACATCGGATGGATGTTCGATGAGGAGCAGACATCGCAGGAGAAGTACGCCCCGGACCTGATCAAGGACAAGACGCTCCGCGCGATCTCCCGCCAGTTCGTGCTGTGGACGGTCGTGTCCCTGGCCCTGCCGGCGCTGATCGGCGGGCTGGTCACGATGTCCTGGTGGGGCGCGTTCACGGCGTTCTTCTGGGGGTCGCTCGTCCGGGTGGCCCTGCTGCACCACGTGACGTGGTCGATCAACTCGATCTGCCACGCGGTGGGCAAGCGCCCCTTCAAGTCGCGTGACCGCTCGGGCAACGTGTGGTGGCTGGCGATCCTGTCCTGCGGCGAGTCCTGGCACAACCTGCACCACGCCGACCCCACCTCCGCGCGGCACGGTGTGATGCGCGGCCAGCTGGACTCCTCCGCCCGGCTGATCCGCTGGTTCGAGATCCTCGGCTGGGCCTACGACGTGCGCTGGCCGTCACGCTCGCGTATCGATTCGCGCCGTAACACCGGGGAAGGCGACTCCCCGCGCGGGAAGGAGCCCGTCAAGGCGGCATGATGGTCGCTGTGGCGACCGACTCGAGCAGCACCCCCAGCAACGACAAGCCGCGGCGAGTGCGTCGCACCCGGATGACCGGTGCCGAGCGCCGCCAGCAGCTGCTGGAGATCGGTCGCACGCTCTTCGCCACCAAGGGTTTCGAGGGCACGTCGGTGGAGGAGATCGCGGCGAAGGCCGGGGTCTCCAAGCCGGTGGTGTACGAGCACTTCGGCGGCAAGGAAGGGCTGTACGCGGTGGTCGTGGACCGGGAGATGCGCCGCCTGCTGGACATGGTGACCAGCTCTCTCACGGCCGGTCACCCTCGCGAACTGTGCGAACAGGCCGCCTTCGCCCTGCTGGACTACATCGAGGAGTACACGGACGGTTTCCGCATCCTGGTCCGTGACTCCCCCATCCCCCAGTCGACGGGTTCCTTCGCCTCGCTCATCTCGGACATCGCCACCCAGGTGGAGGACATCCTGGGCCGCGAGTTCAAGAGCCGCGGCTTCGACCCCAAGCTGGCCCCGCTGTACGCCCAGGCCCTGGTCGGCATGGTCGCCCTGACCGGCCAGTGGTGGCTGGACGTACGCAAGCCGAAGAAGGCCGAGGTGGCCGCGCACCTGGTGAACCTGGCGTGGCACGGGCTGGACGGGCTGGAGGCCAAGCCGCACCTGATAGGGCGCCGCAAGGCCTAGAGAGGCCGGAGAACTCCAGGGCGAGGATCGTCACCCGTCCTTCCGGGCCACGGCGAACAGGCGCCGGAAGGGGAACGGCGTACCGTGCTGCCCCGCCGGATAGGCCTCCCGCAGGGCGGCCCGGTACTCGGCGAGGAAACCGTCCCGCGCCTCGGGGTCATCGGCGAGAGCCGTCAGCACGGGACGCAGCCCCGTCCCCTTCACCCAGTCCAGGACCGGGTCCTCCCCCTGAAGCAGATGCACGTAGGTCGTCTCCCAGACATCCGCGGTGCAGCCGAGGGCGGTGAGCCGCTCCAGGTAGGCCTCGGGGGCGAGGACGGCGTCGGCGTGGCGGAGGGTGTCGGCGACGCCGTACCGGCGGGCGAGGTCGCGCATCAGCCGGTGGCTGGGGGCGTCGAAGTTGCCGGGCACCTGGAAGGCAAAGGTGCCGGACGGCTTCAGCGCGGCCACCCAGTCGGCGAAACGGCCGGCGTGCCCCGCCACCCACTGGAGCGTGGCGTTGCTGACGATCAGGTCGCAGGGCTCGCTCGGCGCCCACGTACGGACGTCGGCGTGGGCGAAGTCCAGGCGGCCGCCGCCCGGGGTGGGACCCTCGTGGTCGACGTGGGCCTTGTCGAGCATCTCGGGCGAGTTGTCGTAGCCGGTGATGCGAGCCGTGGACCAGCGCTCGGCGAGCAGGGCGGTGACGTTGCCGGGGCCGCAGCCGAGGTCGGCGATCCGCGGTGGGTCGCCGGGGAGCTCGGGGACGCGGGCCAGCAGGTCCGTGAAGGGGCGGGCGCGATGGCCGGCGTGGCGGAGGTACTGGGCGGGGTCCCAGGTGGGGGCGGCCGCGGACATGGTTCCTCCTGGTGTCCTGATGGTTTTCTGCCCTGTGCCTGCGCCGGGCGCACACACAGCGTGACACCGCATTTCTCTCGACGTCAAGAAAATGGATATCAAGAGACTCTACGTCGACACAACCACTACACTGATCGTCATGGAGGACGAGGTCGACCGGCTGGTCGCAGCATGGCGCCGGGAGCGCCCGGACCTCGACGTCGAACCGCTCGAGGTGCTCAGCCGCGTGAGCAGACTGGCCCGGCATCTGGACCGGGCACGCCGGCTGGCCTTCTCGGAGCACGGCCTGGAGCCGTGGGAGTTCGACGTCTTGACGGCGCTGCGCCGGGCGGGCACGCCCTACCAGCTCTCGCCGGGACAGCTCCTCACCCAGACCCTGGTCACATCGGGCACGATGACCAACCGCATCGACCGCCTGGCGAAGAAGGGCCTGGTGGAACGCCTGCCCGACCCCAGCGACCGCCGAGGCGTCCTGGTCCGGCTGACGGACGAGGGCAGGGACCGCGCGGACCAGGCCCTGGCGGGCCTGCTGGACCAGGAGCGCGCGATCCTCGCGGAGCTCACGCGGGCCCAGCGCGCCGAACTGGCGGGGCTGCTACGCCAGCTGACCGCCCCGTTCGACAACATCCCCGGCTAGGTCGACGGGCCCGACCCCGGCCCGCCGGGCGAGGGCGACGGCGGCGAGCGTGGAATGCACGCCCAGCTTGCCCAGCACGTTCTGCATGTGCGTACGCACCGTGTGCGGCGACAGGTAGAGGCGCTCGGCAACGGCCTTGCGCCCCAGCCCCGCCACCATGCACCGCAGCACTTCCCGCTCACGCGGAGTGAGGGACTCCACGAGCCGCTCGCTCTCGGTGCGATGCTTGCGGGCGGCGGTCAGCTCGCGCAGGACGCCGGTGAGCAGGGCGGGCGGCAGATGCGTCTCGTCCCGCAGCACGCCCCGGATGACGGTGAGCAGCCGGGACAGCGAGCAGTCCTTGGCGACCCACCCGGAGGCCCCGGCCTGCAGCGCCAGCGCGGCCCGGCGCGGATCGTCCTTCTCGGCGAGCACGACGATCCGTACGTTCGGCTGCGCGGACCGCACTCCCGTGACGAGGGAGATCCCGTCGACGAGCCCGTCCTCGTTGCCCTCCTGCACGGGTACGGCCGGGCGGGCGCCCGGCACCTTGCCACCCAGATCGGCGTCGACGAGCAGCACGTCGAACCGCCGCCCCTCGGCGACCGCCCGCTCCAGACTGCGCAGCGCGGCGGGGCCGCTGCCGGCCGCGGAGACGTCGACATCGGGCTCGGCGGCCAGGGCCGCCGCGAGTGACTCGGCGAAGATGCGATGGTCGTCGACGACCAGGACTCGGATGCGAACCACGTAACCCCCTTCCCCAGGCTCCTGAAGAGCAGGGGATACCCCATCGTCGGAAGACGGCACCGCACGGGTACGACGCCGAGGTGCCCGGGTCTGCTGCATCTGTCCGTCCGTCCTCGCAGCAGCCTGGCCGGGTCGCCGCAGCCGCACGGCCGCCGCCGTGCAGAAACCGCTACCCCCACCCCGGGCGTCGTACCCGGCTGTCTCGCCCCCTGATCGGCACCGGCCCCCACCAGTGCTGCTCATCAGAGTACGGCCGGGGGCCCGGAGCGGAAGGTTATTTGCAGAACTGACTGTCCTACGCGTTTATGGTGTGCCGCATGTTCCGTCTTGAGACAGAAGTCGACAAGGCCCGACGTGATCTGCTCCGTACGCGTCTGCGGGAAACGAACACAGCCGCCTCTCCGGTACTGCGCGCCCTGCGCGGGACGCCCGGCGAGCGGGACGTCCCGTTGCACGTGTGGGCTGTGAACGACACGGACGACGACCTCGCGGGCGGCCTCGTCGGCTACACCTGGGCGACCTGGCTCCACGTCACCTACCTGTGGGTCGACGAACGCCACCGCGGGGCGGGCCTCGGGGCCGGGTTGCTTCGGGAGGCGGAACGCATCGCGTCCCGCGAACGCGGCTGCCGGGCGTCCCGCCTGGAGACGTGGGAGTTCCAGGCGCCGCGGTTCTACGAGAAGCAGGGGTACGAGGTGGTGTGCGTGATCCCGGACTATCCGCCGGGGATCACGGAGTACACGCTGACGAAGCGGCTGGGCTGACGGTCGGTCAGGATTGGTGGCAGCGAATCCTGCGTTGGCAAAGGGGCGATGCGGGAGGTGTACGAGACCTCGGTGTCAACGTGCGTACAACCACCGATAACGTTGGTTCGCTTGAGTTACCTTCACCTCAACGGGAGACCTGAGTGAATCGCCCCGCCCGGCTCACAACAGCCGCGCTCACCGCGTCGATTGCCCTGCTCGTCACCGCATGCGGTTCAGGAGGAGGAGACTCGTCCTCCGACACGATCAAGGGTACGGAAGCCGGGGACGCGAAGACGTCGGCTGGCGCCTCCGCCTCGGCCTCGCCGGGCAGCGTCAAGCGTCCGAAGGTCACGCTGCCCAAGCAGTTCCAAGCGGACTTCGAGAGCTGGTCGAACAGTGACCCGAAGCTTCAGGCGATCCTGAACGACGGCCGTGAGGAGCTGCGGTCGAAGTACGCGGCGATCATCGAGGCCGACCCGGAATCGGACGCGGTCGCGTTCTACAACTCAGAGACCACCCAGGCGACTGCCCGAAAGTGGATCAAGCAGTTCACGGACGACGGCGACAGCATCATCGGCAAGGTCAGGGTCTTCGATCCGCAGGTCCACATCAGCGACACCGGTTCGGGGGTGCTCTTCTACTGCGTCGACGAGCGCGAGGCGTCCACGCAGAACCGCGAGACCAAGAAGATCGTCAGCACTCCGGACAAACCCGAGTCACTCATCCAGTACCGCCTCCGGCTGGACCGGACGTCCCAGGGCGTGTGGAAGACCACCTCGCTGACCACCGTCCCGGGGGCATGCAACTGATGCGATTCGCGGCGAAGGCAGGTGCTGTCCTCGCAGCTTCGGCCTCAACCCTCGTCCTGTCGTGCACAGCTGCCTACGCCATCGGCGACGACGAGTCCCAGGCGCCGCCCTCGGGCGGGGCCGGCGGCGCGTCCGGGGGCACGCTGACGGCATCGGCCGCCACCACCCGTATCAAGGTGACGCAGGAAAGCGGCGGCACGGGCAGCTCCACCCAGTCGCTCGCCCCGGTGGATCCCAACTGGGAGCCGCCGGCGTGCTGGTACGAGCCCGTGGCGACGCCCCAGCAGCTCAAGGAAGCCGTGGACCGGCTCAAGAAGAACCCCAACGGCGATCTGGTTCCCGTCACCCCCAGTCTCAGCTGGGGCAGGGAACTCATGGTGGACCACTACGAGAAGGGACAGGACAACACCGACAGCGGGTTCAGCTACAAGAACTACAACCTCGGCAAAGACGGAATGTTCTGGCGCGGAGTGATCAACAAGAATCGGGAGAACGACGCCGAGTCGTACGACTGCGAACGCACCCTGTTCTGGCAGAACGCCAACACTCTCCCTGACGACGACCACGCCCCCACCCCTGACATCCTCGCCGGCTACGCCTACGACAAGATCAAGGTGCCGCAGACCGAGGTCGAGCTGAAGCCCGCGACCAGGTCGACCGTGAACCTGCCGACCTGGGTGTGGCTCGACAAGGCGACCTTCAAGGAGGTCAAGGTCCGCGCCGAGCTGCCGGACGCCGGCGTGTGGGCGGAGACCACCGCCAAGCCGATCGCCCTGCACCTGGACGCCGGTACGGAGGACGCGGAGACCTACCCGGCCTCCGGCAACTGCGCGATCGACGAAGACGGCTCCATCGGCACCCCGTACACCAAGGGCGACGCCGACCGAACCCCGCCGTGCGGCATCCGCTACCTCCGCGCCACGAACGGCACGCCGTACCAGCTCAAGGCGTCGATCACGTGGCAGATCTCCTGGGAGGGCTCCGGCGGCGCGCAAGGCGACCTGCCGGACGGGACTTTCGAGACCACGCAGAACATGACGGTCCAGGAGATCCAGTCCGTCAACCGCTGAACCGCAGAATGCTCGGGCGCCCTCGCCCTCAGGACAAGGGCGCTCAGCAACCGGTACGGAGTCTCAGCGGAGGCGGCGTGCCCCCGCCGACGGCACCGCCTCGAAGACCCGGGGGGACGTGAAGCCCGCCGCCGAGAACGCCTCCGTCACCGCCTTGGTGATCGCGTCCACGTCGGGCTCCTCCGCGAGGACGATCGCCGAGCCGCCGAAGCCGCCGCCGGTCATGCGGGCGCCGAGGGCGCCCGAGGTGAGGGCCGTGTCGACGACCAGGTCCAGTTCGGGGCAGGAGATGCGGAAGTCGTCCCGGAGGGAGGCGTGGCCCTCGACCAGGATCGGGCCGATCGCGCGCGTGTCGCCCGACTCCAGCAGGGACACCACCCGTTCGACGCGCTCGTTCTCCGTGACGATGTGCCGGACCAGGCGGCGGACCTCCTCCTCGCCACCGAGGCGGGCGAGGGCCGCGTCCAGTTCCGCGTACGGCACGTCCCGCAGGGCGTCGACGCCGAGCAGCGCCGCGCCCTTCTCGCAGCCCGCGCGGCGCTTGCCGTACTCGCCCTCGCTGTGGGAGTGCTTGACCTGGGTGTCGACGACGAGGAGGCGCATGCCCTCGGCCGCCAGGTCGAAGGGGATCTGGCGCTGGGAGAGGTCGCGGGTGTCGAGGAAGAGGGCGTGGCCCGCCTCGCAGCACGCGGAGGCGGTCTGGTCCATGATGCCGACCGGGGCGCCCACGTAGACGTTCTCCGCCCGCTGGCACAGGCGGGCCAGTTGCCAGCCCCGGAGGTCCAGCGAGAACAGGTCGTTCAGGGCGAGCGCCACGACCACTTCCAGCGCCGCCGACGACGACAGGCCCGCGCCCGACGGGACCGTGGAGGACAGGTGGATGTCCGCGCCCGTCACCGGGTGGCCGGCCTCGCGCAGGGCCCACACCACGCCCGCCGGGTACGCCGTCCAGTTCTTGTCCGACTCGGGGGACAGGTCGTCCAGGCGGAGTTCGGTCACCCCGCCTTCGACGTCCGCCGAGTGGAGGCGCAGCACGCCGTCCGCACGGCGTGAGACCGCCGCCACCGCCTTGTGCGGCAGGGCGAACGGCATGACGAAGCCGTCGTTGTAGTCGGTGTGCTCGCCGATGAGGTTGACGCGGCCCGGCGCCGCCCATACCCCGTGCGGCTCGGCGCCGTACAGCTCCGTGAACCGTTCGGCGACCGTGTCGGCAACAGCCTCGCTCATGCCTGACCCCTGACCCTTCGTTCCGTACTAGTTGCCGCGCCGCTGCGCGAAGTCCCACGCGTCCGCGACGATTCCGTCGAGGTCCGCGCGCGACGGGTGCCAGCCCAGCTTCTCGCGGGCCGTGGCGGCCGATGCCACCAGGACCGCCGGGTCGCCGCCCCGGCGGGGGGCGACCACTTCCGGGATCGGGTGGCCCGTCACGCGGCGGACCGTCTCGATGACCTCGCGGACGGAGAAGCCGTTGCCGTTGCCGAGGTTGCAGATGAGGTGCTCGCCGGGGGCGGCGGCCTTCAGGGCCAGCAGGTGGGCCTCGGCCAGGTCCGCGACGTGGATGTAGTCGCGCACGCAGGTGCCGTCCGGCGTCGGGTAGTCGTCGCCGAAGACGGAGATCGCGTCGCGCTTGCCCTGCGCGACCTGGAGGACGAGCGGGATCAGGTGGGACTCGGGGTCGTGGCGCTCGCCGTACTCGCCGTACGCCCCGGCCACGTTGAAGTAGCGCAGCGACACCGCGCCCAGCCCGTGGGCCGCCGCCTCGCCGGTGATCATGTGGTCGACGGCGAGCTTCGAGGCGCCGTAGGGGTTGGTCGGGGAGGTGGGCGCCGATTCGACGATCGGGACCAGCTCCGGCTCGCCGTACGTCGCCGCCGTCGAGGAGAAGACGAGCCTGCGGACGCCCGCCTCGCGCATCGCCGCCAGCAGGGTCATGGTGCCGCCGACGTTGTTGTCCCAGTACTTCTCCGGCTTCACGACCGACTCGCCGACCTGCGAGAACGCGGCGAAGTGCAGGACACCGTCGAACGAAGCGTCCAGCCACTTGGCGGCGTCGCGGATGTCGCCCTCGATGAACGTCGCCCCGGCGGGGACGCCCTCGCGGAATCCGGTCGAGAGGTTGTCGAGGACGACGGCCTCGTGACCGGCTTCCAGCAGGTGCTGGGCGACCACGCTGCCCACGTAACCCGCGCCGCCCGTCACCAGGTACTTCCCGCTCATGAACTCGCTACCTCTCGCAGTCGCTCGGCCGCGCGCTCCGGCGGCACGTCGTTGATGAACACGTTCATGCCGGACTCGGAACCCGCGAGAAACTTCAGCTTGCCGGAAGTGCGGCGGATGGTGAAAAGCTCGAGGTGAAGCGCGAAGTCCTCCCGCACGACCCCGTCGAACTCCTCCAGCGCGCCGAAGGGGGCCTGGTGCCAGGCCGCGATGTACGGGGTCGGAGGCTCGCCCTCACCGAAGATCCGGTCGAAGCGCCTCAACAGTTCCAGATAAACCTTGGGGAACTCTGTGCGCGCGGCCTCGTCGAGCCCGAGCAGGTCGGGCACGCGGCGCTTGGGGTAGAGGTGGACCTCGTACGGCCAGTGCGCCGTGTACGGCACGAAGGCCACCCAGTGTTCACCCTCCAGGACGACCCGCTCGTCGGCGAGTTCACGCTCCAGAACGGCGTCGAAGAGGTTCTCCCCGCCCGTCATCTCCTTGTGGGCCGCGACGGAACGCAGCATCAGGGCGGTGCGCGGAGTGGTGAAGGGGTAGGCGTAGATCTGCCCGTGCGTGTGCTGGAGGGTCACGCCGATCTCCGCGCCCCGGTTCTCGAAGCAGAACACCTGCTCGACGGAGGGGACATGGGACAACTCCGACGTACGGTCCGTCCACGCCTCCAGCACCAGGCCCGCCTGCTCCTCGCTGAGGTCGGCGAAGGACGCGTTGTGGTCGGACGTGAAGCAGACGACCTCGCAGCGGCCGGCGTCGCCCGCCAGCGAGGGGAAGCGGTTCTCGAAGACGACGACGTCGTACGACGCGTCCGGGATCTCGCTCAGCCGGTCGCCCTCGGAGGGGCACAGGGGGCACTCGTCGGCCGGCGGGTGGTAGGTGCGGCCCTGGCGGTGCGAGGCGATGGCGACGGAGTCGCCGAGCAGGGGGTCGCGGCGGATCTCGGACGTGGTGACGGTGCGGTCCAGCGGGCGGCGGTCGACCGCGTCCCGCACGCTGTCGTCACGCAGGTCGTAGTAGATGAGCTCGCGACCGTCGGCCAGCCGGGTCGAGGTCTTCTTCACGCCGGACTCCTCATCCTTCAAACATAACCCAACACACCAAAACACGGCCCTCCCCAATTGTCAACATCACAATCAAACAAAGCGCACCAGCAGACGTGTTCAATCCCTGAAGACGGAGGCATAGATTCCGCGACGTATCGGTTCGCGCAACGAAGCGAGGGCTCATGCATCCCCCCACAGACCTGCATCCCCCCACGGACCTGGCAGCCGAGCTGCGGCTCCCCACGAACTGGCTCGACTACACGATCCTCGGCATCTACTTCGTCGTCGTCCTCGGCATCGGCTTCGCCGCCCGCCGCTCGGTGAAGACCAGTCTCGACTTCTTCCTCTCCGGCCGTTCCCTGCCCGCCTGGGTCACCGGCCTCGCGTTCATCGCCGCCAACCTGGGCGCCACCGAGATCCTGGGCATGGCCGCCAACAGCGCGCAGTACGGCGTCTACACCACCCACTGGTACTGGATCGGCGCCATCCCGGCCATGGTCTTCCTCGGCCTGGTGATGATGCCCTTCTACTACGGCTCCAAGGTCCGCTCGGTCCCGGAGTTCCTGCTGCTGCGCTTCGACAAGGCGGCGCACCTGCTCAGCTCGGGCCTCTTCGCCTGCGCCGCCATCCTCATCGCCGGCGTCAACCTCTACGCCCTGGCCATCGTCGTCGAGGCGCTGCTGGGCTGGCCCCAGTGGGTGGCGATCGTGGTCGCCGGCTTCTTCGTCCTGGCGTACATCACCCTCGGCGGTCTGTCCTCGGCGATCTACAACGAGGTCCTTCAGTTCTTCGTCATCCTCGCCGCGCTCATCCCCATCTCGGTCCTCGGCCTGAAGAAGGTGGGCGGCTGGGACGGCCTGTCCGACTCCCTCACGCAGAGCCGCGGCGCCGACTTCATGACGTCCTGGGGCGGCACGGGCATCGGCAACGACAACCCGCTGGGCGCGAACTGGCTGACGATCGTCCTCGGCCTCGGCTTCGTGCTCTCCTTCGGCTACTGGACGACGAACTTCGCCGAGGTGCAGCGCGCCCTGTCCGCGAAGAACCTCTCGGCGGCCCAGCGGACCCCGCTGATCGCCGCGTTCCCGAAGATCTTCATCGTGTTCCTGGTGATGATCCCGGGTCTGGTCGCCGCGGTGCTGGTCCCGAAGATCGGCACCGCCGGCTCCGACCTCCAGTACAACGACGCGATCCCCTACCTGATGGAACAGCTCCTGCCGAACGGCGTGCTGGGCATCGCCGTGACGGGTCTCCTCGCGGCCTTCATGGCGGGCATGGCGGCGAACGTGTCGTCCTTCAACACGGTGTTCACGACCGACATCTGGGCGAAGTACGTCGTGAAGGGCCGGGAGGACGAGTACTACGTCCGCTTCGGCCGCCTGATCACCGCGATCGGTGTCCTGGCCTCCATCGGCACGGCGTTCCTGGCGTCGTCCTTCTCCAACATCATGAGCTACCTCCAGACGCTGTTCTCCTTCTTCAACGTGCCGATGTTCGTGGTCTTCATCATCGGCATGTTCTGGAGGCGGACGTCGATGAAGTCGGGCTTCTGGGGTCTGCTCGCCGGCACCACGGCCGCGATGGTCAACTACTTCGTCATCTACAAGCAGGGCGTCATCGACATCCCCTCCGACCAGGGGGGCGAACTTCGTCTCGGCGATCGCGGGGTTCGTCGCGGGGGCGGTCGTCATGGTGGCGGTGTCGCTCTTCACCGCGCCGAAGCCGGCCGAGGAACTCCAGGGGCTGGTCTACGGCACGACCTCGCCCGGCGTGGCGGAGCCGCCGGCGCCCGGGGACGAGGCCTGGTACCGCAAGCCGGCGTTGCTGGGCTGGGGCGCGGTGATTCTGGCCGCCGCCTGCTACATCCCGTTCTCGTTCTGACCGAGGGAGGATTGACAGATGTCCGAGTTCTACTCCGAGAAGGACGTGCAGCGGGAAGTCACCGAGCTGGAGGGCAAGTCGGCGACGGCTGCGCGGTTGTTCGACATCCGGCGGATCATCGGTGGGCTGTTCGTGGTCTACGGGGTCATCGTCACGATCGCGGGGTTCACGGCGTCCGACGCCGATATCGACAAGGCGGAGGGCGTCAACATCAATCTGTGGACCGGGTTGGGGATGCTCGCCCTGGGCCTGTTCTTCCTGGCGTGGCTGAAGCTGCGGCCTGTGGCTCCGCCGCCGCCGGGTGCTGCGCCGGGGGACGAACCGAGGGAGTGACGGCGGGCGCCCGGTCGCGCGACTGGACGCCGACGTCTGTACGGCGGTGAGGGCCACGGTCAGGCGTCACTGCTGACGCATCGATGCAAACCTCGACCTGGACGGTCGGGCCGTCGCCGAGCGGTCACGCCGTCGTACCGGAGCTTCCGGAGTCCTCGCATACGACGGGGATCACGCTGACGGAAAGACCTGCCGTACGGGCCGGGCGTCTGGCGGGTGTGAGATCAGGCAGGAAGCACCGGGGGACGTGGACGAGGAGCATCTCGTCCGGCTGGTGGCCCGGGGTGACCGGGCGGCGTTCGAGGAGCTGTACCGGCGCACCGCGCCATGGATGACGGTGCGGCTGCGCCGCCGCTGCGCGGACGAGCAGATCGTCGCCGAGGTCACGCAGGAGACGTATCTGGCGGTGTGGCGCGCGGCGGGCGCGTTCGCCGGAGCTGCGGTGGGACGGCCGTCGGCTGGCTGTGGACGATCGCGGCACGCCGTCTCGTCGACGCGTTCCAGGGGCCGACGGCGGGGCGAGAACGCTCAAGCCTGCCGCCGGAGCGTGATCGTCAGGAAGTGATCCTCAGGAAGTCGAGGCCGTGGGATCGTCCGGGCCCTCGGAGAGCCCGGCGGAGGGCGGCGCGGTGGGCTCGTCGCCGGCATCCGTGGGCCACTCACCCGGTGACGTACTGCCGGCCCCTTCGCTTTCGGAGGGGGTGATGGCCGGCCCCTCGTAGGCGGGTGGCTGCCCTTGACCGTCGTTGGACGCGCTGACGCCGAAGGCCAGCACCCCGACGACAAGTGCCGTCGTTGCCGCCCCGATCAGGAGCATCGTCCTTCTGCGCGAAGGCGGCGAAGGGGCAGGGGACGCAGCAACGTCGTCCTGTCGTAGCTGTTCTTGACGCTCGGCCTTGTGGCCATGCGCCACGTCGGCGGGAGGAGCGATCGGTTTGACTACCGGCGTGGAACCGGTGGACCTTGGGCCACTCACCTCAGCAGCCACGATGTCCGCAGGAGGCCCTAGTCGTTCGAGGACGGTGCGGACCGCTTCGGCGTGCCGGGCGTCTGCTTCCTCCAGGCCGGCATCTATGTGCTCAACGATCTCCTGCTTGAGCTCCTCGCGCCGATCAGCGGGGAGGAACACAGATGCGTTGTCGAAGCGGTGCAGGTACTCGTCTATGAGCTGATTGCGCCTCGAGGTCACTCGTGGCTCTCCTCACTGTCCAGGAGGTTGTCAACGGCGGTTTTGAAAGGCCCCCACTCACCAGCGAACTCATCCAGCGCTCGTCGCCCCGTCGCGGTCAGCGTGTAGTAGCGGCGTGGAGGACCTGAGTCGGATTCCTTCCAGACCGTGTTGACCCACCCCTCCTTCCGAAGCCGCGAGAGCAGCGGATAAATGGTGCCTTCACTGGTCACGAGTCCGTGGGCGTCGCACAGTTCCCGCACCAGTTCGAAGGCGTACCTCTCGCCGTCACGCAGCAGCGCCAGGACGCAGAACTGCAGGATTCCCCGACGAAGTTGACTCACTCCGGAATGCGCTCCACCCGGCAGTACCATGCCTAACAAGGTACCTGCTGAAGCATGTTCCCGCTAGCAGCAAGTCACGCGGCTGACCGGCCTGTTACTTCACGGCGTCACGCTGACGCGTCTCGCGGACCATCTGCTCGGCGGTCTGGCCGGGGGTGAGGCCGAGGTATCCAACTACCCTCGGGGATCGCCGAGTTCGCGTCGAGCACCGGCGTGAAGCCGACGTCGGCGAAGGTGTTCGTGGCTCAGCACACGGACTGACCGACGAACCCGATGAGGTGCGCAGCCCGAGGCAGGGCCCGGCGGGTGCGCCCAAGCTGAGAGCGCGCGTTCTCCTCTCGTCACCCCTTCACCGCCAAAGCCGCCTTGGCGTCGGTCGGTTCGGAGTGCGGTTGGTCAGGCCTCCGGACCCGTCTCCGGATCCGGCGTCGCAGCCCTCGACAGTGTCCCTGCGCGGTCCAGCAAGCCGGTCCGGGCGGCCAGCGCCGCCGCCTCCAACCGCGAACCCACCCCCAGTTTCATCAGGACCCGCTGGACGTGCGTCCGGGCCGTCGACGGTGCGATGCCCATGCCCGCCGCGATCAGGCGGGTGTCCTCGCCGTCGGCGACGCGGAGCAGGACCTCGACCTCCCTCGGGGTCAGCATCTGGAGCAACCGCTGGCCCTCGTCGTCCGGCTGGGCCGCCGGGTTGAGCAACTCACTGAACGCCCCTTGCAGCAGCTGCGGCGCCACCGCCGCCTCCCCCGCCCGGGCCTTCATGATCGCCCGCTCGACACCCTCTATGCGCTCGTCGTGCCGTACGTAGCCGGACGCGCCCGCGGCGAAGGCTGCCGCGATGCCGCGCGGGCTCGGCACCGGTCCCAGGACCAGGACCGCGACCTGCGGACGCTCCCGCTTGATCCGCACCACCGGGTCGAAGATCCCCGGCTCCGCCGGTGTGGCCGTCCCGAGCAGGCACACCTCCGGCGCGCGTGTGATCACCAGCTCCGCCGCCCCCGCGGCCGGCGCCGCCGCGGCCAGCACCCGGTGCCCCCGCAGCTTCAACGCCGAGGCCAGCGCCTCGGCCAGCAGTCGGTGGTCGTCGACCACCATCAGCCGCACTCCCATCGAGCAACCCCCCAGTCACCCCGGTCCCCCAGATGGAAGCCCCCCGGCTCCCCCGCCTTCATGCCCCCGGAAGCTACACGCTTGTTCGACGTTGCGCTCCCCCTACCCCCGAGAATCGCCCCGGATCGCCGAAATTCCTCTCATACGAGGTTGACTGAGCCATAAGCGAACGGTCCCGCCCCTGAACAGGGACGAGACCGTATCCGCACCGAGTCGATCACCAAGCGGCCATCGATCGATCAGCTCGTACCGAAGGCGACCGCCAGGTACTCCTTCTCGCTCGTGCTGCTGCTCCGCTTGCTGGCGTACACCTTGGACATGAACAGGTGCCCGTCGCCGTACAGCAGCTCGGAGTACTCCGGCGACATGCCGGCCTCCACGTCCCGCACCGAGTCCGTCGCCGGGTTCTCCAGCAGCTTCGTCTCCTTGAAACTGCCCCCGTCGATGCTCACGACCTGCCCGCCCTTGTCGTACGGCGGCCGCTTGTACGCGATCAGGTTGCCGCCGTCCATGCGCAGCGGCGTGATCGTGTAGCCGTCGCCCGCGTCGGCCCGCTGTCCGGTCTGCTTGCCGGTGGTGAGGTCGAAGGCGACGATCTCGTTGGTCTGGCTGTACTCGCCGGAGCCGTCGTGCCTCTCGGTCGGCAGGTACAGCCGGTCGTTGCCGACGGCCAGCATGGTGCAGTACTCGATGCGGGTGACGCCCTCGCAGCGGGCCGCGAACTGCTCGCCCGGCGCGGAGATGCGCGTGCGCAGCTTGCCGGTCTTGTTGTCGATGGAGAAGAAGTCGGAGATGCCGCTGCCGTCGCCCGCGGAGTCGCCGACGTCGGCGGCCACGACGAGCGGGTTGGTCGAGGCGATGCTCGCGTACTCGATGCCCTGGGCCATCTTGTACTCCGAGATCACCTTCCCGGACTTCGGGTCGATGGTCTGGATGTGCAGCTGCCGCTGCCCGTACGTGCCGCACTTGCGCACCGCGACCAGCTTCTCGCCGCCGCCGTACCCGGCGTCGTAGCAGGAGTCGGTCGGCTTCGGGCTCCACAGAAGCTTGCCGGACACGTCGAAGGCGGCGCCGCCGCTGGAGCTGCCGACGGCGACGGTGTCGCCGCTGATCGTGACGTTGTCGAAGCTGATCAGCTGGTCACCGGTCTTGACGGTCTTGGTCCACAGCTTCTTGCCGGCGTCGAGATCGATCAGGGCGATCTGGCTGCACCCGTGCGACGGATCGGCCTTGGTCGGCATCGCGGGCTGGTAGAGGATCGCCGTCTTGTTGTCGTCGGTGACGTGGCGGCTCGCCTGGCAGACCGGGCCGGCCAGCGGGATCGTCCACTGCTCGCCGCCCTTGTCGCGGTCGTAGCCGACGATCTCTGCGACGCCGCTCTTGGCGTACGTCTTGTCGGTGAGCCAGGAGCCGGAGACGACGACCGTGCTGTCGTTCTTCACCTCGGGCATCGGGACCTGGAAGAGGACCTTGGCGCTCGGGTCCGCCGGGGCCTTCTCCTTGCCGCCGGAAGTGGTGCCGCCGTTGCCGCCATTGCCGTCGTCCGTGCCGCCGGTGCCGCCGCCGGAGCTGGCGGTGTCGTCCTTCTTGCCGTCGTCCTTGGACGTGGAGTACCAGACACCGCCGCCGACGATCAGGGCGATCGCCACGACCGCGGCGACGATGATGGCCAGCTGCGCGTTGAACTTCCCGCCCCCGCCCGGCTGCCCGGGCTGCGGCTGGAGCGGCATGGTCGGCTGCGGATAGGCGTAACCGGGCTGCCCGTAACCCGGCTGCCCCGGCGCGCCCGGCTGTCCGTAAGGCGCCTGCGGCTGCCCGTACGCCCCCGACTGCTGGCCGGGATAGCCGTACCCGGGCGGAGCCTGGGGCGCCTGCGGAGCCCCCTGCGGGTAGCCGTACCCCGGCTGCGGCTGCTGCGCGGGCGGCGTCTGCGGATAGCCGTACCCCGGCTGTGGGGGCTGGTCCTGGGGCGGCCCGAAGCCTCCTCCGGGCGGCGGCTGTTGGGGCGGCGGAGGCGGAGGCTGGGTCATGGCGTGAGCACCTCGGGGGAAGGGGACGGACGACGAAGAAGAAGGCGGAGCCGGAGGGGAAGAGTCACTTGCCGTAGGCGAGCATCAACTTCTCCTTCGTGTCGTCGTTTCCGCTCAGCCGCGTGGCCGAGAGGTAGAAGCGCCCGTCGACCCAGTCGGTGTCCTTGGAGAAGAAGCCGTTCTCGATGTCCGCTGCGCCCTGCGGGTTCTGGAGCAGCTTGACCGGCTTGTGGCTGCTGCCGCCGGTCGGGATGGACACGACCTGGCCGCCCGCGTCGTACGACGGCTGCACATAGGCGATGAGCTTGCCGCCCTCGGCCTTCATCGGCAGCATCGACTCGTCGGCCGGGGACTTCACCCGCCACTTCTCCTTGCCGTCGGCGAGGTTGACCGCGACGATCTCGTTGGCGCCGCTGGTCGCCTCCGTCGGGAGGTAGAGCGTGGTGTCGTCGACGGCGACGCCCTGGCAGCCCTGGAGGTCGCGTTCGAGGATGGCCCAGCCGCACTCGGGAGCGAAGTCCTCGTCGAAGCCGACCTGCGAGCGGAACTTGCCGCCGGAGGTGAAGGTGGAGATGTTCCAGGCCTTCTTGTCCTTGTTGGTGCTGTAGACGACCAGCGGGCTGACCGAGTAGGTCCGCGCGACCCGCCAGCCCTTGTCGAACGGCTGGGTCCACTTGGCGTCGCCGGTGCGCGGGTCGAGCTCCTGGATCTCGTCGTGCTCCTTGTCGGTGCCGGCACCGCAGGAGGAGACGGCGATCAGCTTCTCGCCGCCGGCGAACGCGGCGGGGAAGCAGGCGTTGCCGTAGCGCTTCTTGTCGAAGAGCTTGTCGCCGCTGGTGACGTCGTAGGCCGTGCCGGACTGGGAGCGGCCCACCATCAGCGTCTTGCCGGTGATGGACAGTTCGACGGAGAGCGTGGAGTCGAACAGGGCACCGTCGCCGACCTCCTCCTTCCAGCCCTTCTCACCCGTGTTGAGGTCGATCTCCTGGAGCTGGTTGCACTTGGCGCGGTCGCTGCTGCCGCTCATGTACGCGACGACGATCTTGTCGTCGGACGTCTTCTGCGGGGTGGTCGCGCAGATCTTCTGCGGGAAGGTGATCGCGTCCCAGGCCGGCTTGCCGTCACCGACGTTGTAGGCGAAGAGCTGCTTGTACGCCGCCTTCACCGCCGCCTTGTCGGTGATCCACATGCCGGGGGCGTCGGCGCCGGAACCGGGCGCGTCGGGCCCTTCCTTGTACCAGAGAACCTTCGCCTCGCCCGCCTGGCGGCCCTCGTTGAGGTTCTCCGGGTCCTCGCCGCCGTCGCCGCTGCCGTCACCGGGGTTGACCGGGGCGGAGGAGCCGGGCTTGCCGTCGTCGGTCGGCTGGGCGATCGGCTTCTTCTTGCCCTTGCCGTCGTCGCCTCCGGTGACCGCCCACACGGTGCCGCCGACCACGAGCAGCGCGGCCACGGCGGCCCCGATGATCATGGCGGGCTTGCCCTTGAAGGGGTTGCCGGAGCCACCCCCGGGCGGGGTGCCGGGCGCGCCCGGGTACTGCGGCTGCTGCGGGTAGCCGTATCCGGGCTGGCCGTACGGACCGGGCGGCTGCGGCTGGCCGTACGGACCCGGCTGCTGCGGCTGGCCGTAGGGCCCGGAGTTGTACGGTCCCGGCTGCCCGTACGGCCCGGGCTGCTGCGGGGGCTGCTGGGGGTAGCCGTATCCAGGCTGCGGCGGCCCCTGCGGGGGCGGTGGCGTCTGGGGCGGTCCCTGGGGTGGCGGCGGGGTCTGCGGTGCCCCGAAGCCACCGCCCTGCGGCGGCTGGTCCTGCGGTGCACCGAAGCCACCGTGCGGTGGCTGACTGGGCGGCTGAGTCATCAGCGGCTCCCCCGTTCGATCACTGACTTTTAGCCACGCCCTGAGGTACGCGATGGGCTCAGAGTCGCTTGACACGTTGTAAGACGGCTCTTTCTATCACCCGGCGCCGACAGCGCACCGGGCCGTGTCATCCCTGTTCCCAAGGGAGGACCGGCCCGTGATGCCGTCGTTACGCGCCTTCACGCACCCTTCACGCGTCCTCGGCGAGTTCCAGCCAGCGCATCTCCAGCTCCTCGCGCTGACCGGCCAACTCGCGAAGCTCGGCATCCAGTTCGGCCACCTTCGAGAAGTCCGTGGCGTTCTCGGCGATCTGGGCGTGCAGCTTGGTCTCCTTCTCGGAGACCTTGTCGAGCTGCCGCTCGATCTTCTGGAGTTCCTTCTTGGCGGCGCGCTGGTCGGCGGCGCTCTTCTCCGGGGCGGCGGTCTGCGGCGCCGCGACGGGCGTCGAGGCGGCCGCGGCCTCCTCCATGCGCTGCCGCCGCTCCAGGTACTCGTCGATGCCGCGCGGCAGCATCCGCAGGGTGCCGTCGCCGAGCAGCGCGAACACCCGGTCGGTGGTGCGCTCGATGAAGAACCGGTCGTGGGAGATGACGATCATCGAGCCGGGCCAGCCGTCGAGGACGTCCTCCAGCTGCGTCAGCGTCTCGATGTCGAGGTCGTTGGTGGGCTCGTCGAGGAAGAGGACGTTGGGCTCGTCCATGAGGAGGCGCAGCAGCTGGAGCCGCCGCCGCTCACCGCCGGACAGGTCCCCGACCGGCGTCCACTGCTTCTCCTTGGTGAAGCCGAACGTCTCGCACAGCTGCCCGGCGGTCATCTCGCGTCCCTTGCCCAGGTCGACGCGCTCGCGCACCTGCTGCACGGCCTCCAGCACGCGCGTGGCCGGGTCGAGTTCGGCGACCTCCTGGGAGAGGTAGGCCAGCTTGACGGTCTTGCCGACACGGATGCGCCCGCCCGCGGGCTGAGCCTCGCCGTCGGTCAGGGCCGCCTCGGCCATCGCCCGCAGCAGGGACGTCTTCCCGGCGCCGTTGACGCCGACGAGACCGATCCGGTCTCCCAGCCCGAGCTGCCAGGTGACGTGCTTGAGGAGGACCTTGGGGCCGGCCTGGACGGTGATGTCCTCCAGGTCGAAGACGGTCTTGCCGAGCCGCGTGGACGCGAACTTCATCAGCTCGCTGCTGTCCCGCGGCGGCGGTACGTCCGCGATGAGCTCGTTGGCGGCCTCGACGCGGAAGCGCGGCTTGGACGTACGGGCGGGTGCGCCGCGCCGCAGCCAGGCCAGCTCCTTGCGGACGAGGTTCTGCCGCTTGGCCTCCTCCGTGGCGGCGATGCGCTCGCGTTCGGCACGGGCGAAGACGTAGTCGGAGTAGCCGCCCTCGTACTCGTAGACGTCTCCGCGCTGGACGTCCCACATGCGCGTGCACACCTGGTCCAGGAACCAGCGGTCGTGGGTGACGCAGACGAGCGCGGACCGGCGGTTCTGGAGGTGCCGGGCGAGCCAGGCGATGCCCTCGACGTCAAGGTGGTTGGTGGGCTCGTCGAGGATGATCAGGTCCTGGTCCTCGATGAGCAGCTTGGCGAGCGCGATGCGGCGCCGCTCACCGCCGGACAGCGGCCCGATGACGGTGTCGAGCCCCTTGGGGAACCCCGGCAGGTCGAGCCCTCCGAACAGGCCGGTCAACACGTCCCTGACCTTGGCGACGCCCGCCCACTCGTGGTCGGCCATGTCGCCGATGACCTCGTGGCGGACGGTGGCCTCGGGGTCGAGGGAGTCGTGCTGCGTGAGCACGCCGATGCGCAGTCCGCCGGAGTGTGTGACGCGCCCGGTGTCGGCGTCCTCCAGCCTGGCGAGCATCCGGATCAGCGTGGTCTTGCCGTCGCCGTTGCGGCCGACGACGCCGATGCGGTCCCCTTCGGAGACGCCGAGGGAGACGCCGTCGAGCAGGGCGCGGGTGCCGTACACCTTGCTGACGTTCTCGACATTGACCAGGTTGACGGCCATTTCTCTCCTGACAGGGGGGACGATCGACCCTCCAGGGTAGTCGGGCGGCGGGGTGCTCCGGCCGGGGTGTTCAGGAGCGCTCGGCTGCCTCCTGGCGGCGCTGGTACCGCGACACGTCCAGCAGCCTCTCGTCGAACGGCAGCTCCGCGTCGACGGGGCCGATCCGCTGCTTGGCCTCCACACAGCGCGGATCGTCGCGGTAGGCCAGGCCGGACACGGCGCAGGTGCGGATCGGCTGCCGCTCGTCATGGGTGAGCGCGACCAGCGCGTCCCCCACCTCGGGCTCGGGCCCCCGGTAGTGGCCGAGCCAGCGGCATGCCGCCTCGCGTACACCGGGGTCCTCGTCGCGGGCCAGGGTGAGCACCGCGGTGAGGCTCTCGGGGCGGGCCAGGGACCGGCCGTCCTCGGACTGCCGCAGGGCGTCCGTCACCAGGGCGCGCACCCGGGGGTCCGGATGGGCGAGGTGCAACAGCCCGACGGCCTCGATCTCCGGGGCGCTGTCGTGGGTCATCGCCTGGAGGATGACCGCCAGCACCTCCGGGTCCTGCTCCTGTTCGGCCCAGGGCACGAGCTCCCTCCCCCGCTCCCAGAACGGGTCACCTCCCCTGACGGGATCTCCGAGGATCAGGAACAGCAGGACGTCGGCGGCGAGCAGGCGGTGCAGCCGGTCGGGGTGGTTGAGCAGGTCCCTGGTCCACTGCCAGGTCTCCTCGTCCAGCCGGCGGCCGAGCGTGAACACCACGTCCGACCACACGACGTGGTCCCGGTCGGGGTGCGCGAGGGCCCGCGCGACGAGTTCGTCGAACGGGGCACGGACGCCGTACCGCTCCTCCATGGTGGTGAGGACCGCCCGGTGCTCGTCGCGTACGGTCAGCCCGCCGAGCGTGAGCTGCTCACACCACCAGCCGACCTCGTCGTCCTCGACCCGGCTCCGCTCGACGGGCCCCGTGAGGCCGGTGCGCCGGCGCAGCTCCGCCTCCACGCCCGTCTCCACCCAGTGCCGGGCGCGGGCCAGCAGCTCTTCGCGCTCCGGCGCGGGGAGCGGCACCCGGTGGGAGGCGAGCGCGTAGACCATGTGATGTGACCCGCCGTCCACCGCCCGCAGCAGCGGGGTGCTCCCGTCGGGCAGCCGACGCAGGGGGTCGGCACCGGCCTGGAGCAGCGCTTCGGCCACGGGTTCGTCGTACGCCGCCACCGCCCGGCACAGGACCGGCAGGCCGTCGTCGAGGACTTCGGGATCGGCCCCGGACGCCAGCAGTGCCCGGACCTCGTCCGCGTCTCCGCGTCGTACGGCCGTGACCAGTTCTTCCACGCCTGCGCCCCCCGTCGTCGAGAACAACCGGGGGAGCCTAAGCGCCGGGAACCGGCCACCGCACGCGATTAACGCCCCGCGACCGTCGCCCCGGGTGCCGGGCCCGACGCCGTCCGCACGGTCCGGCACGTGCCGGACGCCACCAGCGCCTGCGCCACCGCGGCCGCCGACTCCGGACCGCGGACGAGGAACGCCGTGGTCGGGCCGGAGCCCGAGACCAGGGCGGCGAGGGCGCCGGCGGCGCGGCCGGTGGCCAAGGTGCCGGCGAGCTCCGGGAAGAGGGAGAGGGCGGCGGGCTGGAGGTCGTTGGAGACGGCGGCGGCGAGCGCGTCCGGATCGCCCTTGGCCAGGGCGGCGAGGAGTTCCTGGGAGGCGACGGGCTCGGGGATGTCCGTGCCCTCGCCGAGCCGGTCGAACTCCCGGAACACGGCCGGTGTGGACAGGCCGCGGCCGGCCATCGCGAACACCCAGTGGAAGGTGCCGCCGACCTCCAGGGGCGTCAGCTGCTCGCCCCGCCCGATGCCCAGCGCCGCCCCGCCGACCAGGCTGAACGGCACGTCACTGCCCAGCTCGGCGCAGATGTCGAGCAGTTCCGCCCGGGAGGCGCCGGTCTCCCACAGCGCGTCGCAGGCGACCAGCGCGCCGGCGCCGTCCGCGCTGCCGCCCGCCATGCCGCCGGCGACGGGGATGTCCTTGGCGATGTGGATGTGGACGTCGGGCGTCCGGCCGTACCGTTCGGCGAGCGCTTGGGCCGCCCGCGCGGCCAGGTTCGTACGGTCCAGGGGGACCTGGTCGGCGTCCGGGCCTTCGCAGGTGACGCGGAGCCCGTCGGCCGGGGTGACGGTGACCTCGTCGTAGAGGCCGACCGCGAGGAAGACGTTGGCCAGGGGGTGGAAGCCGTCGGGGCGGGCGGGGCCGACCGCCAGCTGGACGTTGACCTTGGCGGGGACCCGGACCGTCACGCTCACGCGGACTCCTCCTCCTGGGGCTGGTTCTGCTTGTGCTCGGCGATCCGCGCGAACTCCTCCACGGTCAGCGACTCGCCCCGCGCCTGCGGTGAGACCCCGGCGGCGACCAGGGCCGCCTCGGCCGCGGCGGCGGACCCGGCCCAGCCGGCGAGCGCGGCCCGCAGCGTCTTGCGGCGCTGGGCGAAGGCGGCGTCGACGACGGCGAACACCTCACGCCTGGAGGCCGTCGTCTTCAGTGGTTCGGCCCGGCGGACGAGGGAGACCAGGCCGCTGTCGACGTTGGGCGCCGGCCAGAAGACGTTCCGTCCGATGGAGCCGGCCCGCTTGACCTCGGCGTACCAGTTGGCCTTGACCGACGGGACGCCGTACACCTTCGAGCCGGGCGGGGCGGCGAGCCGGTCGGCGACCTCCGCCTGGACCATGACGAGGGTGCGTTCGATGCTCGGGAAGGTGTCGAGCATGTGCAGCAGCACCGGGACGGCCACGTTGTAGGGGAGGTTGGCGACCAGCGCGGTCGGGGCGGGGCCGGGCAGCTCCGTGACGTGCATCGCGTCGGAGTGGACGAGGGCGAACCGGTCGGCGCGGTCGGGCATGCGGGCCGTGATGGTCGCGGGCAGCGCGGCGGCGAGCACGTCGTCGATCTCGACGGCGGTGACGCGGTCGGCGACCTCCAGCAGGGCGAGCGTCAGTGACCCGAGGCCCGGTCCCACCTCGACGACCACGTCGTCGGGGTGGACCTGTGCGGTGCGGACGATACGGCGGACGGTGTTCGCGTCGATCACGAAGTTCTGGCCGCGTTGTTTGGTGGGGCGTACGCCGAGGGCTGCCGCGAGTTCGCGGACGTCGGCGGGGCCCAGGAGGGAGGAGTCGGGGGTGGGGCTGGTCACGGGGACAAGGGTACGGGGGGTTCGGCTTGGGGACGGGTGCCGCCCTTGCGGCACGGTCGTCCGCGGCCGAGCGGCCTGCGCTCTACCCACGCAGTCGTCCTCCGCAGTGCGGCCATGGGCTCGCCCCTCTTCGCACGTACAGCTTCTTCGCGCGGTACGTCTGTTCCGCTGCCGGGGCGTCCTGGGGGCGGCCCTTGCCGCCGAGGGCCTGCCAGGTCTGGGTGTCGAACTGGTAGAGGCCGCCGTAGGTGCCCGAGGAGTCGACCGCGTCGGGGCGGCCGCCGGACTCGCAGGCCGCGAGGGCCTGCCAGTCGAGGTGGTCGGCGCCCCGCACGGACGTGGGCCGCGGTTTGGTGCCGACCTTCACCACTTGCGGGCGAGGTTCGCGCACCACCTCGGACCGGATCCGGCGCGGCTTCTGCTTGACGCCGTTGACGGTGCGCAGGGAGTAGGTGATCCGGCGCAGGCCGGGCCGGCCCGCCTCTTCGACGACCTCCGTGCCGCGGAACAGGGTCGGGTCGTCGGTCCGCCGCACCTGGAACGGGATCTGCTCCTCCCGGACCTCCTTGCCGTCGGTGATGCGCAGCACCGTGACGGTCTGCCCGTCGCGCGGGAAGCTCCCCTGCGGGACGGACGTGGTGTCCTGGCCGCGCAGGGTGATCCCGGCCTTCTCGACGGCCTCCCGCACGGTCGCCGCGTTGGTGCGGACGGTGCGGGCCCGGCCGTCCGCCATGATCGTGACCGTGCGCTCGGTCCGCACGTCCAGCGCGAGCCCTTCCCGCCCGATACGCCGGGAGCGCGACATGGACACGTACGCGCCCTCCTGACGCACCCCCAGCTGCCGGAGCGCCCCCTCCACGGTGTGCGCCGTCGTCCACACCTCGCTCCGCTGTCCGTCGAGGGTGAGCCGCACGGGCCGGCCGTAGTGCACGGCGACTTCGTCACCGCTGGTGATCTCCGTGCCGGGTCCGGGCGCCACCACGTCGTGGGCGCCGACCTCGACGCCCTCCTCCGCCAGCAGCTCGGTGACGTCGTCGGCGAAGGTGTGCAGCGTGCGCGCCGTGCCGTCGACGTTCAGCTCGATCGCCTTGTCCTTGGCGACGAACGCCGTGGTGCCGCCCGCCAGGAAGGCGACGACCAGGGCCTGCGGGAGCAGCCGCCGCATCGAGCCGTCACCGGGTCGCTCGACGTAGCGCCCCTTGCGCCGGCGCGCGGACCGCCGGTGCGAGCCGGTGCGAGCCGCGGCGCGGGCTTCAGCGCGCGTTGTGCGCGCGCCGGTCGCGGGTGGTGCCGCATCGTCGTCCGGGACGCCTTGCCGGGGCAGTCCGGGCAGGGGCGGCACCTCGTAGGCGGGCCGGTAGGCGTCCTCATAGGCGACGGGCGCCCCGGGCGTCCCGTACCCGAGCAGGTCGGCGGGCGGCGCATCGAAACCGCCGTAGCCCGGGTCCGCGTAGGCCGGGCCGTCCGCGTAGGCCGGGCCATACGCCTCGTACGCCTCGAATGTCTCGTACGTCTTGTAGCTCTCGTATGTCTCGTACTGCGAGTTGCTCACGCCGACACGCTCCAGGGGCCGGAGGGGGTCCAGAGGGGTCCGGATCGGGCCCCCAGAACCTAGCGGAGCGTTCGTCACTCTCCAAAGCGACGCGACTACGCACAGTAGTACGGCGCGCTCGGGTCAGTAGCCGAAGGCCCGCGCCGTGTTCGCCGCGAGAGCCGTCGCCAGCGTGTCCTCGTCGACGCCGCGCACCTCGGCCATGGCCCGCACCGTGATCGGCACGAGGTACGGGGCGTTGGGCCGGCCGCGGTACGGCACCGGCGTGAGGAAGGGCGCGTCCGTCTCCACCAGCAGCAGCTCCGGCGGGGCCACCGCCACCGCGTCCCGCAGGTTCTGGGCGTTCTTGAAGGTGACGTTGCCGGCGAAGGACATGAAGTAGCCCGCGCCCGCGCAGATCCCCGCCATCTCGGCGTCGCCGGAGTAGCAGTGGAAGACGGTCCGCTCGGGGGCGCCCTCCTCCTTCAGCACGCGCAGGACGTCGGCGTGGGCGTCGCGGTCGTGGATGACCAGGGCCTTGCCGTGCCGCTTGGCGATCTCGATGTGGGCGCGGAAGGACCTCTCCTGCGCCTCCTTGCCCTCGGGCCCGGTGCGGAAGTAGTCGAGGCCTGTCTCACCGACGCCTTTGACCTGGGGCAACGCGGCCAGCCGGTCGATCTCGGCGAGGGCGTCGTCCAGGGCAGCCTGCCCGCCCGGTCCGCGCGCGCCCTGCCTCGACCAGCCGTCGGGATCGCCGTGGACGATCCGCGGAGCCTCGTTCGGGTGCAGGGCGACCGTCGCGTGGACGGCGTCGTACGCGGCCGCCGTCTCGGCCGCCCAGCGGGAGCCCTTGAGGTCGCAGCCGACCTGCACGACGGTCGTCACTCCGACGGATGCCGCCTTCCCCAGCGCCTCCTCGACCGTGGCGGACTGCATGTCCAGATGGGTGTGGGAGTCGGCGACCGGCACCCGGAGGGGGTCCGGGAGCGGGGGCGCGGCGTGCTTGCCGGAGTCGTTCGAAGGCATGCCCCGATCCTACGAAAGGGGTACGCCCTCCCCGATGGGGGAGGACCGGGGAGGGCGTCGACAAGGGGAGCCGGACGGGTCAGCTCGCCTTGCGCTGGAAGGGGTGCAGCAGGTCGGACAGGTGCCAGTGGTGGTCGTCGCGCTCCTCGCGTGCGCCCTGCGCCCCGGGCGCTTCCACAGGCCCGGCGGGCGGCGGCACGCGGTCGGGCCGGTGCGCCGCGTTGCGCGCCGTCTCGACCCGCCCGGGCCGCATGATCCGCAGGAGGTGCCCGTCGCAGTTCTGGCACGTGGGCTTGCTCAACGGGGAGGGCACGACGATGCCGTCCGCCACGTAGAGGACGAACTCGTGTCCCGCGGCGTCCGTGTGGTGCTCTATCTCGTAGGACTGCTCCCAGCCGTACCCGCAGCGCATGCAGGCGAAGGAGTACGACTCGTTGACGACGGCGTTCGCGCCGGCGCGGAGCCCGGTCTGCCCTGCGTTCTCACTCATGCCAGCTCCTGTTCCGCTGTGGCGTGAGGACGATTCCGTCCCCGAACCCAGTGGACTCCTCAGCCGGACCGAAGACGGCAGACCTGTCGACTGTTGGCGCTGTTTTGGGGGTTCCTTGCCTCAGCGCCCGTCGCCTTTGCCCGCCCATGGGATGCCGCGCCCCGAAGGGGCGCGGGGCTGTATCCATGTGCGGCTCCGCCGCGTGGGCGCGACCAGCCACAGACAACCGTCAGCCGGCGTTCTTCGCGGCAACCACCGCATCAAAGACAACCCTCTTCGGCACCCCGGCCTCCACCGCCACCGCGGCGATCGCCTCCTTGCGCCGCTCCCCGGCCTCCTCCCGCACCCGGACCCGCCGCACCAGCTCCTCCGCCCCGATCTCCTCGGGCCCTCGCTCCGGCGCCCCCTCCACCACCACGGTGATCTCCCCGCGCACACCCTCCGCGGCCCAGGCCGCCAGCTCCCCCAGCCCCCCGCGCCGTACTTCCTCGTACGTCTTGGTCAGCTCCCGGCACACCGCGGCCCGCCGCTCCGCCCCGAACACCTCGGCCATCGCCGCGAGCGTGTCGTCGAGCCGGTGCGGAGCCTCGAAGTAGACGAGCGTGCGCCGCTCCCCGGCCACCTCCCGCAGCCGCCCCAGCCGCTCCCCCGCCTTGCGCGGCAGGAACCCCTCGAAGCAGAACCGGTCGACGGGCAGCCCGGACAGCGCGAGCGCGGTGAGCACGGCGGACGGCCCGGGCACTGCGGTGACCCGGACGTCCCGCTCGACGGCGGCGGCGACCAGCCGGTACCCGGGGTCGGACACGGACGGCATCCCCGCGTCCGTGACGAGCAGCACCCGCGCCCCGCCCACCAGTTCCTCGACCAGCTCCGGCGTCCGCGCGGACTCGTTGCCCTCGAAGTACGACACCACCCGCCCCTTGGGTGTGACGCCGAGCGCCTGGGTCAGCCGCCGCAGCCGCCGCGTGTCCTCGGCGGCGACGACATCGGCTCCGGCCAGTTCCTCGGCGAGCCGGGGCGGGGCGTCCGCGGTGTCGCCGATGGGGGTGCCTGCGAGTACGAGGGTTCCGGTCACGCCCCCCATCCTCCCAGGGGCGGCGGATGGGGACGCATACCGGCCATGCACGGGACTCACACAGCACGGTTCCCTACGATGGCGCGGTGACCAGTACCGCGTCCTCCACGGACACCCGGCAGGGCCAGGCGCCGCACGAGCAGCGGCCGTCCTGGCAGCAGCGGCTGCGCCGCTTCGGCTACCAGCAGCCACGAAGCGACGCCCGCGACGTCCGTGACCGGCTGGTGCCGCCGTACACCGAGCCCGGCCCGCGCCTGTGGGCCGCGCTCGGCATCCCGCGCACGCTCGCGGGGCGACTGGTGCGCTGGTCGGGCTGGATCGGCCCGCTGCTCGTCACCGTGCTGGCGGGGGTGCTGCGGTTCTGGAACCTGGGCAGCCCCAAGGCGGTGATATTCGACGAGACGTACTACGCCAAGGACGCGTGGGCGCTCGTCCACCGCGGTTTCGAGGTCAACTGGGACAAGAACGCCAACGACCTGGTTCTCTCGTCCGGCGGGCACGTCACCATCCCGACGGACGCGGCGTACGTCGTGCACCCGCCGGTCGGCAAGTACGTCATCGGGCTCGGCGAGCTGCTGTTCGGTTTCGACCCGTTCGGCTGGCGGTTCATGACGGCGCTGCTCGGCACGCTGTCCGTGCTGCTGCTGTGCCGGATCGGCCGCCGGCTGTTCCGCTCCACGTTCCTGGGGTGCCTGGCGGGCGCGCTGATGGCGGTGGACGGCCTGCACTTCGTGATGAGCCGCACGGCACTGCTCGACGGCGTGCTGATGTTCTTCGTGCTGGCCGCGTTCGGCTGTCTGCTCATCGACCGGGACAAGGCCCGCGAGAAACTCGCCGCGGCACTCCCGGCGGACGCCGACGGCCGGGTCCGCCCCGACCGGCACGTCGCCGAGACGGCCCGCCTGGGATGGCGCCCCTGGCGCTGGGCGGCGGGCCTGATGCTGGGCCTGGCCTTCGCCACCAAGTGGAACGGCCTGTACATCCTGGCCGCGTTCTGCCTTCTGGCGGTCCTGTGGGACGTCGGTTCGCGCCGGGTCGCGGGCGCGCGGCACCCGCACTCGGCCGTGCTCAGGCGCGACACGGGCCTGGCGTTCCTCGCCACGGTCCCGGTCGCGATCGTCACCTACGTGCTGTCCTGGACCGGCTGGATCCTCTCCCCCACCGACGGCTCGGGCGGCTACTTCCGCAACTGGGCCGCGACCGACGGCAAGGGCGGCAACTGGACCTTCCTGCCCGACTGGCTGCGCAGCCTGTGGCACTACGAGCACCAGGTGTACGAGTTCCACGTCGGCCTGTCCTCGCCGCACACCTACCAGTCCAACCCGTGGAGCTGGCTGGTCCTGGGCCGCCCGGTGTCGTACTTCTACGAGTCCCCCGCGCCCGGCCGGGACGGCTGCCCCGCGGACGCCGGCGAGAAGTGCGCCCGCGAGGTCCTGGCCCTCGGCACGCCGGTGCTGTGGTGGGTCGCCTGCTTCGCGGTCCTCTACGTCCTGTGGCGCTGGCTGCTGCGCCGCGACTGGCGCGCGGGCGCCATCGCCTGCGGCATCGCGGCCGGCTACCTGCCCTGGTTCATGTACCAGGAGCGCACGATCTTCTTCTTCTACGCCATCGTCTTCCTGCCCTTCCTGTGCCTGGCGGTGGCCATGCTCCTCGGCGCGATCATCGGCCCACCCCGCTCCTCCGACACCCGTCGCGTCGTCGGCGCGACGAGCGCGGGCGTACTGGTCCTGCTGATCGCGTGGAACTTCATCTACTTCTGGCCGCTGTACACGGGCACCGCCATACCGATCGACGACTGGCGGGCTCGGATGTGGCTGGACACCTGGGTCTAGGTGCAATACCAGTGATTTAGGTGGTTTTCCGGCGGGTCGGCCTGGGCTTCGTCGGCCCGACCAGGGCTGCGCGGGGTGCGTCCGGCCGGGACGGATTGCGGTGCTCGCTCCTCTTGAGTTTCCAGTTGGACATCTTGCGTTTGATGACGCGGGGGTTGGCGCGTAACCGGCGGGGAGGCAGAGGACGTTCGCGGATCTCACGCAGTGCCGTGGCCAGGGCCCTGGTCAGCCGGGAGGGGGGAAAACGCCGCCTGGTCGGTGACCTGGCGGCGGACGATGCGCAGGGTGCGGGTGAAGGAGATCCGGTCAGGATCGTGCTCCGCCTGCTGCGCGGCTTGGTGCATCAGGTCTCGCAGGGCGTGGTGCACCAGGAGGAAACCGAAGATCTCCTGTTCGACGCCGGCCGGATGCTGGGAGCGCAGGACCATGCGGGGTCCGCCCTGGTGGGTCTTGATCTCGTCCAGCGTGTTCTCGATCTCCCACCGCTGGGCATAGAGAGCGGCCAAGGCGGTGGCGGATGCGGCCTTCGGGTCCAGGATGGTGGTGATCAGCCGGTAGACCGTGCCGCCGGGGATCAGGGTGTACTCGATGACGCGGACGGCGGCGGGGTCTTGGCGGCGGTTCTTGTCCCGGGCGGCGACGATCTCGGAGAGGTAGGAGCCGTCCTCCAGCAGGGCCCGCACCGGCAGCACGGCGTCATTCTTGACCCGCCACAGCAGGTCGGCGCCGGTCGCTGCGGCGGCCCGCCACAGGTCGAAGCCGCGAAAGCCCCGGTCGGCCAAGAGCAGCATGCCCGGCCTCAGCGCCGTGAACAGGCGCTGGGCCAGCTCAGTTTCATGGACGGCCAAAGGGCCCGCCTCAGCCGCGAAGACGGCGTGGGTGCCGCACTCGACCAGCGCGGCCACCCTCGCTTGCGGGTAGGCGCTCTTCTCCTGTCCCCGGCTTGTGCCCGGGCGGCCGAAGAAAGCCGCATTGGCCTCGGTGTCCGGCACGTCGAAGGTAGTGCCGTCCACCGCGACCAGCCGCCAGCCCCGGTACCAGGACCCGCTCGTCTCCTCGGTCGCCACCGGATGGCACACCCGGTCGAACAGGGCCCGCAGCGGTTCCGGGCCCAGCCGCAGCCGGGCCCGGCCGATTGCCGCGGTGGTCGGCACCCGCCACGTTCCCTTCCACCGGCCCATCCGCTCCAGACCGTGGGTGAGGAGCCGCGCGACCTCCTCGTATCCCTGCCCGGCAAACAGGCACATGGCCAGCACGAAATAGACGACCACCCGGGCCGGCAGCAGCCGCTGCCTCTGCTCGGCCCGGCCGCACTCCGCGATCACCTCGTCCACCAGCTCAGGCGGAAACGCCCGGGTCAGCACCCCAAGCGCAATCCGATCCGAGAACCGCTCGCTTGCTGAGGACTTCACCTGTCCGGGCCTTGGCACACCCCACCCAACGATCGGAAGACAGCAAAGTCACCGGCATTGGGTCTAGGTGGGCGGACGCACCATTGGCCCGACGCCCGCGCCGGGCCATCCTCGTCTTGTTTCACGAGATGATCGCGTCATGACTGAGATCGTCTTGATGTCCGACGCGAGAGTCGCAGCCGTGCCTGTTCAGGAGTGTGGTGAACGGCTCGTCGATGTGCGACGGGACAAATCTTTGCTGGTCGATGAGCGAAAGCGGCAGGACCCCGCGGGTGCCTTCGCCCACCTGCGGCAAGGAGTGCAGGTCCGTTGAGCAGGTCCGCTCGGCAGCCAGCCGCTACGTGTCCCCGCCTGAGATCGCACCCCACAGTGCCGGCGCAGCCGTTGACCTGACGCTCGCAGACGCCGACGGCCGTGAACTCGACATGGGCACCCGCATGAACGCGACTCCTGAGGAGAGCGCGGGCGCCTGTTACACGCAGGCCGACAACATCAGCCATCAGGCCCGCTCCAATCGAGACGTCCTGGGCACGGCGCTTGGCGCTGCCGGCCTGGTCAACTACCCCACAGAGTGGTGGCACTGGTCATACGGAGACCGTTATTGGGCCTTGACGACAGGAGCGGATGCCGCCTGCTACGGGCCCAAGGATCTGGATTCGGTATGAACCGGGATCGGGTAGTCGAAGCGTTTCGTCTCGAAGCCGGGCAACTCTCGCGGGCGATGACTGAGGTAGCGGAGGCTGAGTGGCGTCTGCCGACGCGGTGTGAACCGTGGAAAGTCGGCGACTTGCTGGCGCATGTTCGGGTGGTGATCGCCTGGCTTCCCGACATGCTGACCGCACCGGCGCCGACCCGCGCCGAGGTCTCGGCAGCGGAGTACTACCGGCCCGACGACCGTTTCGCTCCGGAAACCAACGCGGCTCGCATCGCTCTCGCCCAGGCTCATGCGGCCGAGCAACTGAGTGGCACCGCGCTCGTCGAGGACTTCAAAGCCACGTGGCAGCGTGTGGACCGACTATGCCGGGCTGAGCCGGAAGGGCGTGTGGTTCGCACCAGGCATGGCGATCCGATGCTCCTGTCGGAGTTCCTGCTGACGCGGGTGGTCGAGGTCGCCCTGCACGGCCTGGACCTTGCCGACGCCTTGGGACGCGAGCCATGGCTGACCTCCCTGGCCGCAGACTTGGTACAGGATCTTCTGCTCGACCCGGATGGCGTGTTGGCACTGCAGAAGAAGCTGAGTTGGGGGCAGCTTCGCTTCCTACGCAAGGCGACCGGGCGTGAGCCGATGACAAAGGAAGAAGCGCTTGACGTCGACCGCCTGGGCATCCGGTGGCTCGCGCTGGGGTGAGAACGTCTTTGGAGCGGATCTACAGGGCGCCGGACCCGGAGGACCGTGGTCCGCGAGACCGCTGGACGACGGTCGCGGGGCACATGCTGACATGAGTCGCCTGGTGAAGCCCTCGGCGGATAGCCACTCATGTGGCTGGACACCTGGGTCCAGCTGAGAGGATGGCGCGGATCATCACACGAAACGGGGGGCGAGCATGCTCGTGCTCATACTGTCGGTCGTCGTCCTGCTGCTCATCGGCGGCTGCGTCTGCGTCTTCTGGGCGGCCCGGGGCGACGCCCCGCGCTGGGCACGTGGTGTGGCCAAGGTGACGCTGCTCGGCAGCGAACTGGCCCGCAGTGCGGACGGGAGTTCCCGCTCCCGGCGCGGCGGGGACGACTAGACGAGGAGTCCCAGCACGGTGTCCGGGCCTGGCCCACGTTCGGTCAAAAATCGAAATGCCCGTCCCCTTGGTAACCGCTTCCCCATAGAGTGCTCCCAGGATCGAGCTTTCTGAACGCGTTCAAAGGAGCGTGTGAGGCTCAACGGGGAGGGGACCGCCCAATGGGCAAGGGGGTCAAGACCGCCGTCATAGGCGGCGTGTTCGCGGTGATGGTGGGCGGGGCCGGGTACGGCGTCTTCAACATCGTGAGCGCGCTGAACGGTGACGGGGGCGGCACGAGCGGGGTGGCCGCGGAGAAGAAGTCGGGGCCGCCCGGCAAGGACGAGGTCAAGGAGACCACGGCCGAGTTCTTCGCGGCCTGGGAGAAGGGCGAGGCCGCGAAGGCGGCGTCGTACACGAACAACGACGCAGCCGCCGAGGCGCTGCTCACCGCCTTCGGCGACGACGCGCACATCACCGACGTGAAGATCACGCCCGGCGCGGCGAGCGGCACCACCGTGCCGTACAGGGTGAAGGCGAAGGTGACCTACGGCGGGAAGTCCAAGCCGCTGAGCTACAGCGGCAAGCTGAAGGTCGTGCGCGGCCTCACCACCGGACGGCCGCTGGTGGACTGGCAGCCGTCCGTGGTGCACCCCGAGTTGAAGAAGGACGACACGCTCGTCACGGAGCTGTCGGCCAGCCCGCCCATCGAGGCGGTCGGCCGCGACGGCTCCGAGCTGACGAAGGAGAAGTACCCCTCCCTCGGCCCGGTCCTGGACGCCCTGCGCGCCAAGTACGGCAAGGAGGCCGGCGGCACCCCCGGCATCGAGCTGGCCGTCCGGCACACCGCCGGGAACGCCCCCGACACTCCGCTGCTCACCCTCGCCAAGGGCAAGCCCGGCAAGCTCACGACCACGATCAGCCCCAGCGCGCAGGCGGCGGCCGAGAAGGCGGTCAAGCGGTTCGCCCAGTCGTCGGTGGTGGCCGTCAAGCCGAGCACCGGTGAGGTGCTGGCCGTGGCGAACAACCGTACGGACGGCTTCAACGCGGCCTTCGAGGGCCAGGCGGCGCCCGGCTCCACAATGAAGATCATCACCGCCGCGATGCTCATCGACAACGGCGTGACCTCGATGAACGGCCCGGCACCCTGCCCGCCCAGCGCCGTGTGGCAGGGCCAGAAGTTCGAGAACCTCACCGACATGCAGCCCAACGAGAACGCCACCCTCGCCAACAGCTTCATGCGGTCCTGCAACACCGCCTTCATCAAGCTCATCGACGAGAAGCCGCTCACGGACGCCTCGCTGACCCAGGAGGCCGAACAGCGCTTCGGGCTCGGGCAGGACAACTGGAAGACCGGCATCGTCTCCTTCGACGGCAGTGTCCCCGCGGTCAGCGGCCCGGACCGGGCGGCCGGTGCCATCGGCCAGGGCCAGGTGCAGATGAGCCCGCTGAACATGGCCTCGGTGACCGCGACCGCGATCACCGGCGCCTTCCGCCAGCCCTATCTCGTCTCGCCGAAGCTGGACGACCGGCAGCTGGCCCAGGCCCAGGGCCTGAAGGCGAGCACCGCCGCCCAGCTGAAGCAGATGATGCGGCTCACCGCCACCCAGGGCACCGCCCAGCAGGCCATGGCCGGACTCGGCGGCGACATCGGCGCCAAGACCGGTTCCGCCGAGGTCGACGGGAACGCCAAGTCCAACAGCTGGTTCACCGGGTTCCGTGACGACGTCGCGGCGGCGGCCATGACCGAGGAGGGCGGCCACGGCGGCGACGCGGCCGGGCCGATTGTCGCAGCCGTGCTACGAACAGGCGGCTGATCTCACCCGCGCGGGACGGGACTCTAGGGTGGTGGCCGTCGTTGGGACAGCCGAGGGCAACGGGGACCCTGGGGATTCGTGGAGGAACGAACAGCTGTGGGCAACAGAAGGCGCGTCGCCGAGCGAGGGAAGACGAGGCCCGCCGTGATCGGCGGGCTGATCGCCGTGGTCGTCGGCGGTGCCGGGTTCGGCGCCTACGCGCTGTACGGCGGCGGCGCCTCGGCCGACGACGGCAGCCGGACGGCCTCCGCCGGCCAGAAGCCCGAGGTGAAGACCGGGCCCCTGTCGGCGACCGAGGTCACCACCACCGCCAAGGCCTTCCTCACCGCCTGGCAGTCGGGGAAGGTCACCGAGGCCGCCGCGGCCACCGACGACTCGGCCGCGGCGAAGTCCCTGCTCACCGGCTACACCAAGGACGCCCGCATCAAGGACGTCACCCTCACCCCGGGCACGCCCACGGGCGACAAGGTGCCGTTCTCCGTCAAGGCCACGGTGTCGTACAAGGACACCGAGAAGCCGCTGGCGTACGACAGCACGCTGACCGTCGCCCGCCGCACGAGCGACGGGAAGCCGCTGGTCGACTGGCAGTCGGCGGTCGTCCACCCCGACCTGAAGGACGGTGACAAGCTGGTCACCGGCGAGGCGGGCACGCCCCCGGTCAAGGCGCTCGACCGGGACGGCGGCGAACTGACCACGAAGAAGTACGCCTCGCTCGGGCCGGTCCTGGACGGGCTGCGCGAGAAGTACGGCAAGCAGGCCGGCGGCAAGGCCGGCATCGAGCTCCGGGTCGTGCGCGGGAAGTCGGCCAAGTCGGACGACCTGTCCGACAAGACCCTGCTGGAGCTGAGCCAGGGCACGCCCGGCACGGTGAAGACCACGCTGGACCCGGCCCTCCAGGCGGCGGCCGAGAAGCAGGTCGCGAAGAAGGCCCGGTCGTCGGTGGCCGTGGTGCGGGCCTCCACCGGCGAGATCCTGGCCGCCGCCAACGCCTCGCCCGGCTTCAACACCGCCTTCCAGGGCTCCCTGGCCCCCGGCTCCACGATGAAGGTCATCACCTCGTCGCTGCTGATCGAGAAGGGCCTGGCCTCGGCGGACAAGAAGCACCCGTGCCCGAAGTACTTCACGTACGGGCACTGGAAGTTCCAGAACGACAAGAAATTCGAGATCAAGGACGGCACGTTCAAGGCGAGTTTCGCCCGCTCCTGCAACACGGCCTTCATCAGCCAGGCGCCCAAGCTCAAGGACGACGACCTGACCAAGCAGGCCCAGCAGGTCTTCGGCCTGGGGCTGAACAACTGGGCGATCGGCGTGCCGTCCTTCGACGGCGCGGTGCCGGTGCAGTCGGCGGCCCAGATGGGCGCCTCGCTGATCGGGCAGGGCGGGGTCCGGATGAACCCGCTGAACATGGCGTCGGTGTCGGCGACCGTCAAGTCCGGCACCTTCCACCAGCCGTACCTGGTCTCCCCGGACGTGGACGGCCGCAAGCTCGCGACGGCCTCGCGCACGATGCCGGCGGGCACGCTGTCCCAGCTGCGTGAGCTGATGTCGTACACGGCCGACTACGGAACGGCCGCGGAGGCGATGGCCGGGGTGAGCGGCGACGCCGGCGCGAAGACCGGGTCCGCCGAGGTCGACGGCCAGAAGAAGCCGAACGGCTGGTTCACCGCCTACCGGGGTGATCTGGCGGCCGCGGGCGTGGTCCAGCAGGGCGGCCACGGCGGCGAGACGGCCGGGCCGATCGTGGCGGCGCTGCTGAAGATGGGCGGCTGAGCCGCGAGCTCGAAGCTCAGTGAGTGACCGGTTCCGCGGCGGCCGTGTACGTCCGCCGCAGGAAGCGCAGCAGCGCCTGCCGCTCGAACTGCACCACCGACACTCCCTGCGCGGAGTGGAACTCCACGACGGCCTGCACCCGGCCACACGGCCACACCCGCACCTCACCGCTGCCCGTGGGGGCCCGCAGTCCCTCCTCCAGCAGCCGGCGGTCGAACATCCATTCGCGTGCCCCGGCCCCGGGCAGCCCGATCCGTACGGTGCCCGGGTCCCGCTCGGGGTCATACCGCAGCCTGACCGGAACCGCTTCCTGCTCCGCGTCCAGCGGGAGGGCCGCATCCGTGACGATATGGGCTCGCGCGTACTGCTCGACTACGGACATCCGACGGCCCCTTCACCGTGCGCTGTCTGTGGGGAAACTGTGCGTCCACCCCCCCTCCAATGTCGCATATTTTCCGGATTGCGCCCCCGGAGGCCGGACCTATCACGGATGAGATAAAACGAGCGTCACGCTCTTGCACATCGTTCGCATCAAGCCACATCATCGAACGGTGCATGTACCTGACGGATTCATCAACGCGCCCACCGCCGCCGCCACCGGTGTGATCGCCGCGGGCGCCATCGCCGTGAGCCTGCGCGGCGCGCGCCGGGAACTCGACGAGCGGACGGCACCGCTGGCCGGGCTGGTCGCGGCGTTCATCTTCGCGGTGCAGATGCTGAACTTCCCCGTCGCGGCGGGGACCAGCGGCCATCTGCTCGGCGGTGCGCTCGCCGCGATACTCGTCGGCCCCTACACGGGGATCCTGTGCGTCTCCGTCGTCCTGCTCATGCAGGGCATCCTCTTCGCGGACGGCGGCCTGACCGCGCTCGGCGTGAACATCACCAACATGGCGATCGTCACCACCGTCGTCGCCTACGCCCTCTTCCGCGGCCTGGTGAAGGTGCTGCCCCGCACCCGCCGGTCGGTCACCGTGGCCTCCTTCGTCGCCGCCCTGGTCTCCGTCCCGGCCGCCGCCCTGGCCTTCACGCTGATGTACGCGATCGGCGGCACCACCGACGTGTCGATCGGCAAGGTCGCCACCGCCATGGTCGGCGTGCACCTCCTCATCGGCATCGGTGAGGCCGTGATCACCGCGCTGACCGTCGGCTCGGTCATCGCCGTACGCCCTGACCTGGTGTACGGGGCGCGCGGCCTCACGCAGAAGCTCAAGCTGCGGGTGAACGGCGAACTGGTCGACGCCCCCGGCGCCGAGCCGGAGCCGGCCCCCATGGCCGCCCGGACCTCGCACCGCAAGGTGTGGGCCGCCGGCCTGGTCGCCTCCCTGGTCCTGGCCGGGTTCGTCAGCTTCTACGCCTCCGCCGACCCCGACGGCCTGGAGAAGGTCGCCACCGACCACGGCATCGACAAGCAGGCCGAGGAGCACGCGGTCGCCGACTCCCCGCTCGCCGACTACGGCGTCAAGGACGTCGACGACGCCCGCCTGTCCGGGGGGCTGGCCGGCGTCATCGGCGTGGGGGTCACGGTCGTGGCGGGCAGCGCGGTCTTCTGGGCGGTACGCCGTCGCCGCTCGGACGACACGTCCCCGTCGGACACGACGGACACGACGGACGCGACGAGCACCACAAGCACGACGAGCGTCTGACATGGGAGCAGGGCACGCGCACAAGCTCTACCGGCACGGGCACTCGCCCGTGCACGGCCTGCCGCCGCACACCAAGCTCGCCGCCGTCTTCGCCTTCGTGGTGGTCGTGGTGTCGACACCGCGGGAGGCGATGTGGGCGTTCGGGCTGTACGCCGTGCTGCTGGCGGGCGTCGCGTACGTGGCGCGGGTGCCCGCCGGGTTCCTGCTGAGGCGGCTGCTGATCGAGGTGCCGTTCGTCGCGTTCGCGGTGCTGATGCCGTTCGTGGCGGAGGGCGAGCGGGTCGACGTCCTCGGGCTGTCCCTGAGCGTCAACGGACTGTGGGGCGCCTGGAACGTGCTGGCGAAAGGCACCCTCGGTGTCGCGGCCTCGGTGTTGCTGGCCGCCACCACCGAGCTGCGCGAACTCCTCCTCGGCCTCCAGCGGCTCAGGCTCCCGCCGCTCCTCGTGCAGATCGCGTCCTTCATGATCCGCTACGGCGACGTCATCACGGACGAGATGCGGCGCATGCGGATCGCCCGCGAGTCACGCGGCTTCGAGGCGAAGGGCGTCCGGCACTGGGGCGTCCTGGCCAAGTCCGCGGGCGCCCTGTTCATCCGCTCCTACGAGCGCGGCGAGCGCGTGCACCTGGCCATGGTCAGCCGCGGGTACACCGGCTCCATGCCGGTCATCGACGAGGTGACCGCGTCCCGGGCGCAGTGGACGCACGCCCTGACCCTCCCCTGTGCCGCCCTCGTCGTCTGTCTGCTGGGATGGACCCTGTGACTGATGCGACCCCCTCACTCGAAGTGGCAGGCCTGGCCTTCGCCTACCCCGACGGGCACCAGGCCCTCTTCGGCGTCGACTTCTCCGTCGCGCGCGGCGAGCGGGTCGCGCTGCTCGGGCCGAACGGCGCCGGCAAAACGACCCTCGTGCTCCACCTCAACGGCATCCTGACCGGCGGCACCGGCACGGTGAAGGTGGCCGGGCTGCCCGTCGGCAGGCAGCACATGGCGGAGATCCGGCGCCGGGTCGGCATCGTCTTCCAGGACCCGGACGACCAGCTCTTCATGCCGACCGTCCGGGAGGACGTGGCGTTCGGGCCCGCCGCGGCCGGGCTCAAGGGGCCGGAGCTGGAGCAGCGCGTGGACCGGGCGCTGGAGCGGGTCGGCATGGCGGAGTTCAAGGACCGCCCGCCGCACCACCTCTCCTTCGGCCAGCGCCGTCGGGTGGCCGTGGCGACCGTGCTCGCGATGGAACCGGAGATCCTCGTCCTCGACGAGCCCTCCTCCAACCTCGACCCCGCCTCCCGCCGCGAACTGGCCGACATCCTGCGCTCCCTCGACGTGACGGTGCTGATGGTCACGCACGACCTGCCGTACGCCCTGGAGCTGTGCCCGCGCTCCCTGGTTCTCAGCGAGGGCGTGATCGCGGCGGACGGTCCGACCGGCGAACTGCTCTCCGACGAGGTGCTGATGCGCGCCCACCGGCTGGAGCTGCCGTTCGGTTTCGATCCGCGTTCGGTGCCGGCGGTTCCGGCACGTCCGTGACAATCGGCGCGTGACGAAGACAATGAGCGCGTGACGAACGAGGAGACCGAGAGCTCGCTGCTGCTGGACGGGCAGCTGTGCTTCGCGCTGTACGCCGCCCAGCGCGCGGTGACGGCGGCGTACCGCCCGCTCCTCGACGAACTCGGCCTCACCTATCCGCAGTACCTCGTCCTGCTGGTCCTCTGGGAGCGCGGGCAGACCACGGTCAAGGAGCTGGCGGCCGCGCTGCGACTCGACTACGGCACGGTGTCGCCGCTGCTGAAGCGGCTGGAGGCGGCGGGTCTCGTACGGCGTGAGCGGTCGGCGCGCGACGAGCGGTCGGTGCTCGTGGCGGTGACCGGACGCGGGGAGGAACTCCGGGAGCGGGCGGCGAGCGTGCCCGGCGCGCTGCTGTCGGCGACGGGGCTCGACGGCACGGAGGTCGCGCGACTCCGCGAGGAGCTGTGGCGGCTGGCGGAGAGCGCCGGGGCGGCGGCGGAGCGCGCTCGCTGATCCGCGAAGGGGTTACCCGCGGTTGCCACCCCCTGGTGGCGACAGGCGGGTTACTGGTCAGTACCTTGTGCACGATGTGTTTGCGCGCACTTGTTTCCCGGGGGAGGACAGGATGACTGACGGCCCCGCCGTCGACACCCGCCCGACGAAGATCATGTACGTGGCCGAGGCCACCGCCCACGGCGGCCGGGAGGGCTATGTCACCAGCCAGGACGGCCGGCTCGACCTCAAGGTCGCGATGCCCCCGCAGCTCGGCGGCGACGGCAACGGCACCAACCCGGAACAGCTCCTCGCGGCCGGTTACAGCTCCTGCTTCCACAACGCGCTGATCCTGGTCGGCAACCGCGAGGGCTACGACCTGACCGGTTCGACGGTCTCCGCCAAGGTCGGCATCGGCCCCAACAAGCAGCACGGCTACGGCCTCGCGGTCGCCCTGAGCGTCTCGCTCCCCGTCCTCGACCCCGACCTCGCGACCAAGCTGGTGGACGCGGCCCACGAGGTGTGTCCGTACTCGAACGCGACCCGCGGGAACATCGACGTGACCATCCTGCTTGGCTAGAGGGGAGCAAGGGGAGCACCGCAGCGAGACGAGGAGACGGGCGTGGACGTGCACGGCACAGTGGCCGAGGGCTTCGAGCCGGTCAGGGACGCGTTCGTACGGAACTTCGCCGCGCTCGGGGAGCGGGGCGCGGCGGTCACCGTCTACCGGGACGGGCAGCGGGTCGTCGACCTGTGGGCCGGCACGAAGGACGTCGACGGCACGGACCCCTGGGAGCGCGGCACCGCCCAGGTCGTGCGCTCGGCGACGAAGGGCGTCGCCGCCGCCGTGCTCCTGCTGCTGCACCAGCGCGGGCAGCTGGACCTGGACGCGCCGGTGGGCCACTACTGGCCGGAGTTCAAGGCGCAGGGCAAGGAGCGGGTGCTGGTACGGCACGTCCTGAACCACCGGGCCGGTCTCCCCGTCCTCGACCAGCCCCTCACCCCTGAGCAGGCCCTCGACCCGCTCCGGGGCCCGGAGGCGGTCGCCGCCCAGGCGCCCGCCTGGGAACCCGGCACCGACCACGGCTACCACGCGCTCACCTACGGCTGGCTCTTGGACGAACTGGTGCGACGCGTGACCGGGCAGGGCACCGGCGCATGGCTCGCGTCGCAGATCGCCGGGCCGCTGGGCATGGACCTCTGGCTGGGTCTGCCGGACGCGCAAGCCGGCCGGGTCGGACGCGTGGGCCGCGTCGAGGGCCCCGCGCCGGCCGGCGGCCTGCGGGCCCGCCCGAAGCGCTCGGTCACCGAGGCCTACGAGGACCCGGCCTCCCTGACCCGCCGGGCCTTCGCGGCGATCACCCCGTTCCCGGACCAGAACGACCCGGCCTACCGCGCGGCAGCCCTCCCCGCGACCAACGCCATCGCGACGGCGGACGGACTGGCCCGCTTCTACGCGACGTTGATCGGCGACACCGCCGGCGCCGCACGCCTGTTCACACCGGAGACGGTCGAACTGGCCCGGGCCGAGGAGTCGGCGGGCCCCGACCGCGTCCTGGTGGTCGGCACCCGCTTCGGCCTCGGCTACATGCTGCACGGCAGCGCCTCCCCCTTCCTCACGCCGGGCTCCTTCGGTCACCCGGGCCGCGGCGGCGCCCTCGGCTTCGCCGACCCGGACACCGGGATCGCGTTCGGCTACGTCACCAACGGCTTCCGCAAGACGGTGACGGCGGATCCGCGGGCGCAGGGGCTGGTGCGGGCGGTGCGGGGAGCGCTGGGACTGTAGAGGTCTCTGGACGTCTCTAGACGTGAATCGGGTGGGAGGTCCGCCCGGACGCCTGGTCGATCTCGTCGTGGGCCTTGGTCAGCAGTCGCATGGCGAGCTCGTTGAGCGCCCGGGCGCCGGCGATCTCCTCCCCGACTCTGGGCTGATTGACGTCGGTCCGGTGCCGGCTCGCGTGCCCGTGCGCCCGTACCTCGGTGCCATCGGGCAACCGGACCAGCGCCACCGCCTGGGTGTGCTGATCGTCCTCCCGGAACTCCATCTCGACGTGCCATCCCACTGTGGTGTGCATCATGACGATCACCTCCGGAACACTTAGTTCCAGGGTGCTCCTCACGAGGGGGATGCGCACCCGCCTGACCCCGGCTGTCCGGTGTGCAGCATCAGCCCGATCCCGGCGACGAGCAGCCCGGCCGCCGCGACCCTCGGCACCCCGAACCGCTCCTTGAAGAAGACGGCCCCGATCGCCGCGCCCAGGATGATCGACGATTCGCGCAGGGCGGCGATGGGCGCGAGTTCGGCCTTGGTCCGGGCCCACAGGACGAGGGCGTAGGCGGCGACGGAGAGGGCGGACCCGATGAACCCGATCACGGCGAACGGCCGCAGAACGGCGGCCGTCCCCCTCCGCCAGCGGCTCACGGCGTAGGCGGGGAGCACGACCCCCTGGTAGACGACCATGACTTTCGTGCCGCCGCCCGTGTCCTGGGCGACGTCACCGAGAGGAACGTCTTCCACTCCCCCGCATGAGGAAAGGCCGGTGAGGCGCCCCGTCTCCCCGGAGCCCTCACCGGCCGTCTCCTCAGAGATGCAGAGGTGTCCGGGCGTCAGGTGCGGGCCAGTGCCCGGGCCTTGTCCTCTCGGTCGGACTGTGAGCGCAGCGCCTCGCCCTCGATGTCGACGTTGGGCAGCGCCCGGTCCAGCCACCTGGGCAGCCACCAGGCCTTGCGGCCGAGGAGGGCCAGGACGGCCGGGACGATGGCCATGCGGACGACGAACGCGTCGAAGAAGACGGCGATCGCGAGGCCGAAGCCGATCATCTTGACCATGGACTCGGACGAGCCGATGAAGCCGGCGAAGACCGCCATCATGATGACCGCCGCGGCCGTCACCACCCGGGCGCCGTGCTTGAAGCCCGTCACGACCGCCTGGCCGGCCTTCTCGCCGTGGACGTAGGCCTCCCGCATCCGGGTCACCAGGAAGACCTCGTAGTCCATGGCCAGGCCGAAGACCACGCCCACCATGAAGATCGGCATCATCGACATGACCGGGCCGGTCTGCTCGACGCCCATCAGATCCGCCAGCCAGCCCCACTGGAAGACCGCGACCACCGCGCCGAGGGCCGCCATCACCGACAGGAGGAAGCCGAGGGCCGCCTTCAGGGGGACCAGGATCGAGCGGAACACCACGATCAGGAGGAGGAAGGCCAGGCCGACCACCAGGACCAGATAGGGGATCAGCGCGTCGTTGAGTTTCTCGCTGACGTCGATGTTCATCGCCGTCTGACCGGTGACCAGCACGTTCGCGTCCGAGTCGGCCTTGATGCCGGCGCCCTTGTCGCGGATGGAGTGGACCAGGTCCTCGGTCGCGACCGACGACGGCTTGGAGTCCGGGATGACGGTGATCGTCGCCGTGTCACCGGCCTTGTTGGGCGCAGGCGGCGTCACGGTGACGACATCGTCGAGGCTCTTGATCTCGTCGCCGACCGCCGTGAAGGCCGACTTCGGGTCGTCGCTGTCCTTCGCGTCGACCACGACCATCAGCGGGCCGTTGGAGCCCGGCCCGAAGCCCTCGGAGAGGAGGTCGTAGGCGCGGCGCTGCGTGGTGGACGTGGGCTGGGAGCCGTCGTCCGGCAGGCCCAGTTCCAGGCTCGCCGCGGGGACGGCCGCCGCGCCGAGGCCGATGACGCCGAGCAGCAGGACAGCGATCGGGCGGCGGACGACGAAGCTCGCCCAGCGCGTGCCCAGGTTCGGCTTCGCCGGCTTGTCCTGCTCCTGCTGCTTCCTGGCCCGGCCGGGCAGCTTGCCCTTCTCCCCCGCCGGCTTCACCCTCCGGCCCGCGTACCCGAGCAGCGCCGGGATCATGGTCAGGGCGATCAGCACCGCGATGGCCACCGTGCCCGCCGCCGCGATGCCCATCTTGGTCAGCATCGGGATGTTGACGACGGACAGGCCCACCAGGGCGATCACGACCGTGAGGCCCGCGAAGACCACCGCGGAGCCCGCCGTGCCGACGGCCCGGCCCGCCGCGTCCTCGCGGTCACGGCCCTCGGCGAGTTCGGCCCGGTAGCGGGAGACGATGAACAGCGCGTAGTCGATGCCGACCGCGAGGCCGATCATCATCGCGAGGGTGGAGGTCGTCGAGCCCAGGTCCAGCGCGTCGGCCAGCGCCGTGATCGAGGAGACGCCGATGCCCACGCCGATGAGCGCCGTCAGCAGCGGCAGACCGGCCGCGACCAGCGAGCCGAAGGTGATGACGAGGACGACCGCGGCGACCGCGATGCCGATGATCTCGCTGGTGCCGGTGTGCGGGACCGTCTGGAGCGCGTCACCGCCGACCTCGACGGTCAGCCCGGCCTTCCGCGCGTCCTGCGCGGAGTCTTCCAGGGCGTCGCGGGAGGAGTCCTCCAGCTCCATGCCGGAGACCTTGTACGACACCTGCGCGTAGGCGATCGAGCCGTCCTTGCTGACGGCCTTCGCCTGGTAGGGGTCGGTGACGCGGACGACCTCGGAGCCGTCGGCGAGTTCCTTGACGGTCTCCTGGACGGTCGCCTTGTTGCCGGGGTCGGTCATCTTCTCGCCGCTCGGCGCCTTGAAGACGACCCGTGCGGTGGCTCCGTCGGCGCTCGCGCCGGGGAAGCGCTGTTCCAGCAGGTCGAAGGCCTTCTGGGCCTCGGTGCCGGGGATGGAGAACGAGCTGTTGCCCGCCGCGGGGGCGCTGGCCGCGCCGGCACCGGCGAGGGTCAGCAGGGCCACCCATATCAGGGCGACGACATGCCGCCGCCGGAACGAGATCCGGCCGAGTTTGTAGAGGAATGTGGCCACGAGGGCGTACTCCCGGTCAGGTCGTGGAGGGTCTGGGCAGGGGTGATCAGCCCGACGACGTGAGCGGTGACGTCAGGTGGAGGGCTAACTCAGGGGAACCGTCAGGTGACGGGAACGCCGAGGGCGGGGAGGACCACGGCGTCGATGTACGAGAGGATGAACTCCTGCGTGGGCGGCTCGTCGTCGATCAGCGTGCGCGTGGCGAACGCGCCGACGAGCATGTGCACGATGTAGTCCAGCGCCGGGCGGCCGGCCTGGACCTCGCCGCGGTCGACGGCCCTCTGCACCACCCGGTGGAACTCCTCCATCTCCGGCTCGATGAGCAGTTCCTTGAACGCCTGGAGGAGGTCCGGGTTGCCGTGCACCGCCATGAACAGACCCCGCATCAGCGCGGCGTTCTGCTGCATGGTGCAGTCGTCCTCACGCGTGGAGAGGGCGTGCAGGTCGCCCCGCAGGGATCCCGTGTCGACGTCGGCGATGTTGCCCGGCTTGTTGTGCCGGATCGCCTTCGCCACCAGCTCCGGCTTGCCGCCCCACTGGCGGTAGAGCGTCGCCTTGCTGGACCGGGTGCGGGCGGCCACGGCGTCCATGGTGAGGGCGTCGTAGCCGACCTCGCGGAGCAGGTCGAGCACGGCCGCGTACAGCTCGGCCTCACGCTCGGGGGTGATCCGACTGCGACGCGCGGTGGCGACCTCAGCCATCTCGCTCACCTTCCTGCTCCGAACGACACGGTTTCGTACGTCACGAATGTAGCGCAGTCTCCATGGAAACGAAACCGTTTCGTACGTGTCCCGGGTCACGAGGCGGCACGCCCACCGGTTTGTCACAACTTGCTCCGGTTCGCCCTCGGGCAAAGCATGGGGAGGTGAGTTATCTGCGCCTGCCGCATCTCCATGACGACCTGCTGAGCTTCGTGGCCGAGGACGACCTCTGGCTCGCCCCGGTCGACGGCCCCGGCCGCGCCTGGCGGCTCACCGTCGACCGCACGAAGGTGGGCCACCCCCGCTTCTCGCCCGACGGCCGCCACCTCGCGTACACGAGCTGGCGCAGCCTGGTCCCCGAGGTCCATCTCATCCCGGTGGACGGCGGCCCGGGCCGGCAGGTGAGTCACTGGGGCAGCGCCGACACCCGGGTCTGCGGCTGGACCCCGGACGGCGAGATCCTGGCCGTCGCCTCGCACGGCGAGCCCTTCTCGTACTTCACCTGGGCCTACAAGGTCTCCCTCGACGGCGACCCGGGGCGCAAGCTGCCCTGGGGCCCGGTCGCCGACATCCAGGTCGCCGATCTGGACGGGGAGCGCAGGACCCTCCTTCTCACCGGCACGCCGCCGCACGAACCGGCCGCGTGGAAGCGCTACCGCGGCGGCGCCACGGGCAGGCTGTGGCTGCACGGCGAACGGCTGCTGGCCGGTCTCGGCGGCCATCTGCACTCCCCCATGTTCGTCGGCGGCCGGATCGCCTTCCTCTCCGACCACGAGGGCGTCGGCAACCTCTACTCGTGCGCCTACGACGGCTCCGACCTGCGCCGGCACACCGACCACGACGCCTTCTACGCCCGGCACGCCTCCAGTGACGGCACGCGGGTGGTGTACCAGTGCGCGGGCGACCTGTGGCTGGTCGACGACCTGTCACCGGACTCCGAGCCGCGCCGTCTGGACGTACGCCTGAGCGGGCCGCGCGCGGGGCGGCGCCCGTACCAGGTGGCGGCCGCCCAGCACGTCGACGGCATCTCGGTCGACGAGACCGGGCGGGCCGGCGCGGTCGTCGTACGCGGCAGCCTGTACTGGCTCACCCACCGGGACGGGCCGGCCCGCACCCTCACCGACACCCCGGGCGTCCGGGTGCGGATGCCGGAGATGCTCGGCGCGAGCGGGCGGGTGGCGTATGTGACGGACGCGGAGGGCGAGGACGCGATCGAGATCGCCTCCCTGCCCCGGGCGAGCGGCGACCGCGAGCCACGACGGCTGGCCTCGGGCGAACTGGGCCGAATCCGCGAGCTGGTGTCGGACCCGGAGGGCGAACGACTGGCGGTCGCCTCACACGATGGGCGACTGCTGCTCGTCGATGTCCCGGAGGACGGAGGAGCGGAGGACGGTGGCGGGGAGGACGGCGGCGGGGAGGACGATGGCCCGGAGGGCGAGAACACGGCGAGCGGCGATCCGGCGGGCAGCGATACGCCGAGCAGCGCCCCGGCCGATTCCGGCCGCGTGGTCACCGAGTTGATCCGGTCGATCAACGGCCCCGTGCGCGACCTCGCGTTCTCCCCGGACGGGGCGTGGCTGACCTGGTCGCACCCGGGCATCGGGCGGACCCTCCGGCAGATCAAGATGGCCCGACTCGCCGGAACGGCAGAAGGGGACAGGTTCGTCGTCGACGTCACCAACGGCCGTTTCGAGGACGAGAACCCGGTCTTCACGAGCGACGGCCGCTACCTCGCCTTCCTCTCCTGGCGCGGCTTCGACCCGGTGTACGACGTGCACACCGGCGACCTGTCCTTCCCGCTGGGCTGCCGCCCGTATCTCGTCCCGCTGTCCTCCGCGACGCCCTCCCCGTTCGCGCTGAGCCCGGAGGGCCGCCCCGCCGCCGGGGGCCTGGACCCGGTGGAGGACGACGAGAACGGGGAGAGCGGCGCCGTGACCGTCGAGGTCGAGGGGCTGGAGAGCCGGGTCACGCCCTTCCCGGTGGCCGCCTCCAAGTACTCGGCGCTGCACCCGGTGGCGGGCGGCGGGCTGGTGTGGCTGCGCTGGCCGATCTCGGGTGCGCTGGGCGAGACGTTCGCGAACCCGGACGACACCAGCGGCCGGCCGACCCTGGAGCACTTCGGCATCACCAAGGCCAAGAAGTCCGAACTCGCCGTGCACCTTGACTTCTTCGCGGTCAGCGGCGACGGCACACGGCTGGTGATCGTCGACGAGGGCGAGCTGCGTGCCGTGCCCGCGACCGAGCCCGGCGACGCCGACACGACGGTGTGGATCGACGCGCGCCGCATCCTGCACGTGGTCGACCCGGCGGCTCAGTGGCGGCAGGCGTACGAGGAGGCCGGGCGGTTGATCCGGGCGTACTTCTGGGCGCCGGGCATGTGCGGCATCGACTGGGACGGCGTGCTGGGCCAGTACCGTCCGCTGGTCGAACGGGTCGCCACCCCGGACGAGTTCGCCGACCTGCTGCGCGAGGTGCTGGGCGAGCTGGGCACGTCCCACGCGTACGTCGCTTCCGCCCGGCGCAACGAGGGCCCGCCGCACTACCAGCGCCGGCAGGGCCTGCTGGGCGCCAACTTCGTACGCCGGGACGGCGGCTGGATGGTCAAGCGGATCCTGCCCGGCGACTCCTCCGACTCCAAGGCCCGTTCCCCGCTGGCCGGCACGGGCATCCGCGAGGGGGCGGTCCTGACCCACGTCGACGGCCGCCCGGTGGATCCGGACGCGGGCCCGTATCCGCTGCTGGCGGGCGCGGGCGGTACGACGGTGGAGCTGACCTTCTCCCCGGCGGAGGGCGCGGGCCCGCCCCGGCGGGTCGCCGTCGTCCCGCTCGTCGACGAGCGGCCGTTGCGCTACCAGGACTGGGTGGCCAAACGCCGGGCGGTGGTACGGCAGTTGAGCGGCGGACGGTGCGGCTATCTGCACATCCCGGACATGGGCGGTTCGGGCTGGGCGCAGTTCAACCGCGATCTGCGCATGGAGGTGTCCCGGCCCGCGCTGATCGTGGACGTGCGCGGCAACGCCGGCGGCCACATCAGCGAGCTGGTCATCGAGACGCTGAGCCGCACGATCCTGGGCTGGGACCTGACCCGCGACGCCCAGCCCGTGTCGTACACCTCGAACGCGCCGCGGGGCCCGGTGGTGGCCCTGGCGGACGAGGCGACCTCCTCCGACGGCGACATGATCACCGCCGCGTTCAAGCTGCTGAAGCTGGGCCCGGTGGTGGGGCAGCGCACCTGGGGCGGTGTGGTCGGCATGACCGGCCGCCACGAGCTGGGGGACGGCACGGTGATCACGGTGCCGATGAACGCGGCCTGGTTCGACGCCTACGGCTGGTCGGTGGAGAACAAGGGCGTCGCCCCCGACATCGACGTCCTGCGCACCCCGCTGGACTGGGCCGAGGGGCGGCACGCCCAGCTGACCGACGCGGTGGAGCTGGCGCTCGGGCTGCTGGAGACCAACCCGCCGGCGAAACCGCCGACCTACAGCGACGTACCGGACCGCTCCCGTCCGAAGCTGCCGCCCAGGACGTGAGAAGGCCCAGGACGTGAGGAAGGGGCGCCCCCGCGCGGAGCACCCCTTCCCTTCAGCACGCAACGTCAGGCGTCGTAGTCCTGGTCGAAGCGGTCCTCCTGCTCGCGCTCGCGCTCGCGCTCGCGGTCACGGTCGCGGTCGCGCTGCGGCTGCGGCTGCGAGGGGTCCATGTCCTCGTCGCGCCGGCGGCCACGGCCCTGCATCTGCTCGCGGGCCTGGTCCGCCTTCTGCCGGGCCTGGTTCTGCCACTGCTCGGACTTCTCCTGGAACTGGTCCTTCATACCCATGTGGGTTCACTCCCGTTGGGGGTGAGGGGATCTGGCTCGACCAGATTCACATGAGCCATCACGCTCCGCATGTCGATCACTTACGGAACGTAGTTCGCTGCTGTTCATCGGCCGCTCCACCCGCCCCGACGAGGCCCGTGCGCACGCCAGTCAGCCGGTCCGCGAACCGCCGCATCTCCCGCTGGCCCACCGTCCCGATGACCCCGGGCAGATATCCCCGCACGCCCTGCATGCCGCGCAGCCACCACTGCCCGTAGACGTGACCGGAGCGCCGCTCGATCCCGGCCACGAGCCGGTCCACCGCCGGGCCCAGCGGATACGTCTTGTTGGACGGCCAGGGCAGCCGCTGCCTCAACTCCCGCATGACGTCGTCCTGGTCGGCCCCGCGCACCATGTCGGTGTCGGTCCACGACAGATACCCGACGCCGACCTTCACGCCCCGGTAGCCGACCTCGGCGCGCAGGCTGTGCGCGTACGCCTCCACACCGGACTTGGACGCGCAGTACGCGGTCATCATCGGCGCCGGGGTGATCGCGGCGAGGGACGCGATCTGAAGCAGATAACCCCGGCTCTGCAGCAGCATCGGCAGGAAGGCGCGGGCCGTCACCGCCGAGCCGACCAGGTTCACCTCGATCACCCGCCGCCAGGACTCCGGATCGGAGTCGGCGAACGGACCGCCCGTGGCGACACCGGCGTTGGCGACGACGATGTCGACCCGGCCGAAGCGCTCCTCGACCTCCCGCGCGACCCGGGCCATCGCCTCGTGGTCGGTGACGTCGGCGTGCCAGTGGTCGCTGTCGCTGTGCAGCCGGCCGGAGACCTCCTTGAGCGCGTCCGGTTCGAGCCCGACCAGCGCGATCTTCACGCCACGCGCGGAGAGCTTGCGGGCCAGCAACTCCCCGACGCCGCGCGCCGCCCCGGTCACCACGGCGACCTTCCCCTCCAGGCTCACCCTGCTCATGCGCTCTCCTCGGATACGACCTGGATGTGTGTGTGGACGAGTTCGCGTATCTTCCCGGTGACCAGCTCGGGCGCCTCGACCGGCGTCATGTGGCCGATGCCGGGCAGCTCGGTCAGCCCGGTGCAGTGCGGCAGCGCTTCGGCCAGGGCCCGGGCCTGCACCGGCGGCGTCAGCCGGTCCGCCGTGCCGACGACCACGGCCGTGGGCACGTCCAGCTCCCGCACGCCGTGGTCGAGGTCGAGCAGGTCCAGCACGTGCGACCAGGAGTAACGGACCTCGCGGGGGCAGGCGTGCACGATGCGGGCGCAGGCCTCGACCATGTGCGGGGCCGAACCCGGGCCCATCGTCCCGTACTTGAGGATCCGGCGGGCCAGGGGCGTGACCGGCCCGAGCGGCGCCCGCGAGCCGAGGATCCGCCGGGTCAGCCAGGTGCGCAGCCGCCCGGGCCGCAGGGGGACGACGGTGGAGGCCGCGACCAGCCGCGAACTGCCGGTGCTGCACAGCAGGACGGCGGCGGCGTGCTCGCGGAAGACGGTTCTCCCGGAGGCCGCCTTGACGGTCATGCCGCCCAGGGAGTGCCCGGCGATCACGGCCTGTTCGCCGGGCGCGAGGGTGGCTTCGAGTACGGCTTGAAGGTCGTCGGCCAGGGCGTCGGTGGTGCACGCGGGGTTCGCGGGGCTGCGTCCGTGGCCGCGCTGGTCGTAGGCGATGACCCGGTGGTCTGCGGCCAGGTCGCGCATCTGGGCCGCCCAGAAGGCGGTGGAGCAGGTCCAGCCGTGGGCGAGGACGACGGCGGGCGCGGCCTCGGGCCCGTGGATCTCTACGTGCAGCCGGGCGCCGTCAGCCGATACGGCGGTCAGTTCGCGCGCGGGGGCGGGCGGGGCGTAGGGGCCGGAGTCGACGGACAGGAGGCGGCTCACGCGTCCACCCCGGCCTTCTGCTCGGCAGCCCTCTCGGTCTTCGCCGCCGGGGTCCGCAGGACGTCGTACTCCGCGAGGTGCACCCGTCGCGTCGCCCGCCGGAACTCGGCTGTCGTACCGGGCCAGATGGTGGTGTTGCGGCCGCTCGCGTCGAGGTACCAGCTGGTGCAGCCGCCGGTGTTCCACACGGTCCGCTTCATGCGCTCCTGCACCCGGTGGTTCCAGACGCGTACGGCGCTCGGCCGGGCGTCGAGGGCGACCCGGCCGCCGAGGACGTCGAGTTGGCGGACGAAGTCGGCCAGGTAGTTCAGCTGGGACTCGATCATGAGGATCATCGAGGAGTTCCCGAGGCCGGTGTTGGGCCCGATGATCGTCATCCAGTTGGGGAAGCCGGCGGCCGAGGCGCCGCGCAGGGCCTCCATGCCGCCCTTCCAGGTCTCGGCGAGGGTCCGTCCGTCGGCGCCCACGACCCGCTCGGCGATGGGCATGTCGGTGACGTGGAACCCGGTGCCGAAGACGATCGCGTCCACCTCGGCCTCGCTGCCGTCGGCGGCGACGAGGGTCGATCCGCGGACCTCGGCCAGCCCGCTCGCGACGACGTCGACATTGGGTTGTGCGAGCGCCGGGTAGTACTCGCTGGACAGCAGGATCCGCTTGCAGCCGATGCGGTAGGCCGGGGTGAGCTTCGCCCGCAGGGCCGGGTCCTTGATGGCACGGGCCATGTTGCGCTTGGCCAGCCGCTCGACGAAGCCGAGTTCGTTCGGGCGCTTGGTGAACGCCTGGACCTGCAACTCCCGGATGCCCCACAGCAGTCCGCGCCGCAGCTGCGAGGTGACGGGCAGCTGCCGGTGGAGCCACCGCTCGGCGTCGCTGATGGCCCGGTCGATGCGGGGCATCACCCACGGCGGCGTGCGCTGGAAGAGCGTGAGCCGCGACACGTCGGGCTGGACGGCCGGCACGATCTGGATGGCCGAGGCCCCGGTCCCCACCATCGCGACGCGCTTGCCGCGCAGGTCGTAGTCGTGGTCCCAGCGGGCCGAGTGGAAGACCTTGCCCGGGAAGGAGTCCAGCCCCGGGATGTCCGGCACCTTCGGATCGGACAGCGGCCCGGTGGCGGACACCACGACATCCGCCGACAGACTCCCGCTGCTGGTCTCGATGTCCCAGCACAGCCGCTCGGCGCTCCACGTCATCCGCTTCACCTCCGAGTCGAAGCGGATGTGCGGCCGCAGCCGGAACGTGTCCGTCACGTGCTCCAGGTAGGCGCGGATGTGCTCCTGCCCCGAGAAGGCGCGCGGCCAGTCGGGGTTGGGCGCGAAGGAGAACGAGTACAGATGCGACGGCACGTCACACGCGCACCCCGGGTAGCTGTTGTCCCGCCAGGTCCCGCCGACACTGCTCGCCCGCTCCAGGACGACGAAGTCGGTGACGCCCTCGCGACGCAGCCGCACGGCGGCCCCCAGCCCGCCGAACCCGGACCCGACCACCGCGACCCGCACATGCTCGCGTTCGTGTTCGCGTTCGCCCATGCCGACACCTCCACACACCACGAGAACCGTGCCAGTGAACACTGGCGCAATGGGAGAGTAGGGCAGTGGCGTACTGATGGGTAGGGGGCGGTCGAAGAAAGTTACCCTCGGTACGCCTTAAGGTGCCCAGGTGGCCGAGAAGCGTGAATACCGCATGGAAGAGCTGGCCCGCCTGGCCGGGATCACGGTGCGCACCCTGCGCTTCTACCGCGAGCGCAAGCTGATCCCGCCACCGCGCCGCGAAGGCCGCATCGCCTGGTACGACGACCACCACCTGAACCGGCTGCGCACGATCACGGCCCTGCTGGAACGCGGCCACACCCTCAGCGGTATCGCGGATCTGGCGGAGGCCTTCGACCACGGCCGGGACGTCGGCGACCTGCTCGGCGTCGGCGCCCCCACCGAGGAGGAGCCGGTCCACCTCACCCCCGAGGAACTCGCCGACCACTTCGCGGGCGAGGCCACCCCCGAGAACCTCGCCGCCGCGATGGAGCTCGGTTATCTCGGCACCGACGGCGACGAGATCGTCCACATCAGCCGCCGCCTTCTGGACGTCTCCTCGGCCCTGGTCCGCGAGGGCATCCCCCTCGCGGAGGTCCTCAACGCTGCCAGGCAGGTCCGCACCCACGCCGACGCCCTCGCCGAACTCTTCACCGGCCTGGTCCTGCGCCACGCCTCCGAGTCCGACCTGCCCCGCCTGCGCCCGCTGGCCCGGAGCGTGGTGGAGGCGGAGCTGTCCCTGGCGATGGACCGCAGGATGCCTCGGAACGGCTGACGTCCGAGCCAAGCGCCTGGCGCCCTCTCCGACGCGCCGCGGGCGCTGCCGGGGGCTATGGCGCTGGGAGCTCCCGCGCCATGCCCGTCACTGTTCGAAGACCACGGTCACAGGAGCATGGTCCGACCACCGCTCCTCATGACTGACCGCTCGCTCCACGATCGCCTTGACAGCCCGCCCCGCAAGGCCGGGCGTGGCCGCAGCCAGGTCGATCCTCCATCCCGCGTCGTTGTCGAAGGCGCGCCCCCGGTACGACCACCATGTGTACGGCCCCTCCACATCCGGGTGCAGCGCACGCACGACATCGACGTACCCGCCGTCCGCGGGACCGAAGACCTTGGACAGCCACTCCCGCTCCTCGGGCAGGAACCCGGAGTTCTTGGTGTTGCCGCGCCAGTTCTTCAGGTCGGCCCGCTGGTGGGCGATGTTCCAGTCACCGCAGACGAGCACCTCGCGCCCCTCGGCGGCGGCCCGCTCCCGAAGCCCCTTCAGATAGGCGAGGAACTCGCCCATGAAGCGCTCCTTCTCGTCCTGCCGCTCGGTGCCGACCTCACCCGAGGGCAGATACAGGGAGGCGACGGTGACCCCCGGCAGCTCGGCCTCCACATACCGCCCACTGCCGTCGAACTCGGCGGAGCCGAACCCGACCCGGACCCGGTCGGGCTCACGCCGGGTGTACAGGGACACCCCGGCCCGCCCCTTGGCGGCGGCCGGCGCGTGCACCACGTGCCAGCCCTCGGGGTCGCGGACGTGTTCGGGCAACTGCTCCGGCTCGGCGCGCACCTCCTGGAGGCACAGCACATCGGCGTCGGTCCGCGCGAGCCACTCCACGAAGCCCTTCTTCGCGGCGGCACGCAGCCCATTCACATTCACAGAGGTCACAGTGAGCAAAACACTCTCCAGAGCACAGGAAGACTCAGGCACGTTACTGGACGGCAGCGCCCTCCCTTGCTGGCGCCCAAGGGTCCGTCTCCCACACGGATGCGCCTCGCCGCAGACGACCATCATCCGTCTGGGTGGCGGACGTGACGGCGAACACTAGGCCATACCGGCCCGACCAACAGCGTGGCCAGCACGTATGCCAGCCGCGCGCCCCGCCGTACGCCGAACGGCGGCAGAAGCCGCCAATACCTCACGGCGTGAACAACACCGCCCCATGACCGGCCCCAGATTGTCCATGGGCGTTGGGGCCGCCGACCGCATCCCCCGGTGGGAATCGACTGGCGGCGACCGCGGGCAGCTCCTCGAGGACGGAACCCGCGCCCCTGTACGCCGCCACTATCCGCTGGTCGCCACCACTCCGAACCGGTGCAGCCCGTCAGCCACCTCGACGAAGCCACCCCGCCCATCACCCACGCGTCCGCATGAGGTGTCCCGGGAGTGGCCTGTATCGACACCAGCGCCGCGAGTCTTCGCAGCCAGTTGCGGCAGGACGGGCACTCATGCCTCGCCCACGCCATGAACGACGTCGCCGACGGCATCCGTTCCGTGTCGAGCGTGTTCGCCGTCGGCCGCCTTCTCCTACACGAGTCGTGCGAGGGACTGCTCACCGCGCCGAGGGATACTGCGACGACCGGAGCCCCCATGCCTTGCGGTACGCCGTGCACTCCGCTCGCCCGTGTGGCTTCGCCTGGTCACCACCTCCACCGCGACCGCGGGACCCTGATCGTTCGCCCCGCGTCCCAATTTCTGATGATCAGTGTGCATCGGGCCCATCCGATCACCGAGACAGCCCCGTACAAGGCTCCCACGGCTGCGTAAAGTTCGGGCACTACCTGCATGAGCCCAAGCGTCAACGTCACGCCCGCTACCAGCAGCAAGACTGCGTTGATGCGCCGCTTGCGACGGCAGACACGCACATACTGATGGGCTCTGCGCTGCGACTCTGCCCTCTGAGCGTCCTCCGCGTCGAGGATGCGCTGCCGCCGCGCATCCCAGCGGCGGTCCACCTCCACCGACTCGGGATCCCGCGGCGCGGCAGGTGAGTTGAACACCACGTCGCCATGGATGGCGCCGGACTGCACCACCGGGCCTCTGACGTTGCCCCTCAACTCATTATGCGTGGACGGCTGTTCACTCATGCGTCGGAAGATACGCCAGCGCCGATCAGGCGCGCCATGGCCGCGCTGAGCGAGCGAGTCATCGTGCATGGCTGGTCGGCACTCCGCAGGAACATTCCGGCGCACCAAAGTGCAAACCATGATCGGCCTCGCCACCGCAGCCCCGTTCACCGTCGACGTCGCCAGCATCCCCGAACCGCCGTTGGTGTCGGCTCCGCGCTCGCCGTCGCCACCAGCTCCTACACGTACGGGGCGTTCCTTGACGCCGTACAGAAAGCTTCTGCCGTCGTAGCTTGGGGCCGGTGGACAAGCGGGTACTGGATCGACGCCGACGAGGCCGAGCGCCGCTGACGGATCCGGCTGGGGTTCCGGTGGCATCGCGATCCGGCCAGGGCCCTCATCGATCTTTGTGCTGGTACGCACACTCCGGACACCGTCGGGATCGGAGCGGAATGCCTCGTCGAAGGTGAAACGGCACCTCGCGGGTCGGCTGATCAATAGATCACTACCGGCATGGGCCGCCTGCCGCATGTCAGACGCAGAGTTACCCACGTTGATCGAGGTCACAGTGAGCACCCGGGCACAATACCGGCACACTGGACGAGGTCCAGTTCCGGATCGCATACGGTACGGCCATGCACATACGCCGGGTCTCCTTCGACCACCCCGACGCCGTGAAACTGAACGACCAGGTCCAGGCCGAGTACGCCGTCCGCTACGGGGACGACGGCGACGCGACGGTCATGGCCGTGTCGGACTTCGAGCCGCCGAACGGCATCTACCTGATCGCGTACGACGAGTTCGGTACCCCCGTCGCCTCGGGCGGCTGGCGGGCTCAGGACGCGAACGACGAGGGCAATCTGGACGGCGACGCCGAGGTCAAGCGCATGTACGTGATCGACCAGATGCGCGGCCGGGGCCTCGCCCGCCGCATCCTGGCCGCCCTGGAGGAGGACGCCCGCGCGGCCGGCCGCACCCGCATGGTCCTGGAGACGGGCCTCAAGCAGCCCGAGGCCATAGCCCTGTACACGTCCGGCGGCTACGAGCCCTGCGCCAAGTTCGGCTACTACCGGCACTACGAGTCGAGCCGCTGCTTCGCGAAGAGCCTCTGAAGGCTGGGGAACAGAGCAGAGCCCCTGCCGGCTTTCGCCGACAGGGGCTCGAAGCTGCGTGGACCTGAGGGGATTTGAACCCCTGGCCCCCTCGATGCGAACGAGGTGCGCTACCGGACTGCGCCACAGGCCCTTGCAACGAGTGAAACTTTAGCACCCCGATCGGCCTGCTTGGAAATCCGTTCCCGACGGGCGGCCGAGGGGCGGTCACCTGCGGCTTCGCGGGCTACTCGTTGGCGGCCCGGGGCCGGTCCCCGTCCTCGTACTGGTCGAACAGGGGCGTGCGGCCGCGCTCCCGTGCCCGCCGTGCGGAGGCCGCGCGGCGGGCGTCACAGCGCCCGTCGCCGTCCGCCCTCTCCTGGGCCCGCTCCGCCCCGTCGGGGTCCGCGCTGTCGGCGGGGACCGCCCCGTCCTCGTGGTCCGGGGTGACGGTGCTGGACCGCGCGGAGCTCCAGGTGTCGGGGGCTCCGAGGTCCACGTCGCTGGTGGCCCGGGGTGCGACGGGTGCGGTCACATAGGTCGGCAGGGGCACCGGCACCGGCTCCCAGCTGTCGCCCTGTCCCGGCCGCCGCTGCCGCTCGCGCTGCTGGTCGACCCACTCGGCGTGGTCGGTCTGCTCGACGAGGGCGCGCCGGTCCGCCGCGAGGGCCGACAGGCCGGGGTCGGTCGCCGGCTCGGGTCCTTCCTCCGGGTCGTCGGCCGCTTCGTCGGCGGAGACGCGCCGGCGGGGCTGCCGCTGGCGCTCCCGCAGCCGCTGCGCCGCGGCCTCGGCCCGGCGGCGGTCCATCTGGTAGGCGAAGCGGCGGCGCTCCTGGGAGCGCAGGTACGCGATGTACACGCTGAGCATGACGGCGGGCACTCCGGGCGCCCACAGGAAGGCCAGCCCCCCGACCGCGGCGACGATCGCGCCGAGGGTGAAGGCGAGGAAGAGCATCATGGTGGTGCGCCGGCGGCGCGCGAGCACCTTCGAGCGCCGGGCCCGCGCTGCGGCCGCCTGGCTCGCCTGGCTCGCCTGCGGCGACGCGTCGCGCCGGGCGACGGGCACACGTCGCCGCCCGCGGGCGCCCTCCGCGTTCGGTCCGGGCGCCGGGCGGGCCGGCTGCTCGGGGGCGGGCGACGGTACGGGTGCCTGGGTCTGCGGACGCGTCTTGGACACGGCGAAGGCCCGGACGTCCACCGAGTCGGTGACGGCGTCCAGGTCGTCGGCGCCCTGCTCCCCCTCCTCGGTGGAGCGCGCCCGCAGGTCCCTGGCGTACCGGCGCTCCATGGCCGCCTTTCCGGACAGAAGCCGGATGGCGGTGCTGAAGCGTTCCGTCGGACGGGCCTCGTTCAGCTCGTCCTGCCTACGGAGCCACATCGGCACCAAGTAGGCGGCCCAGGCCCCGACAATGACTGCGTAGATGAGGCCGCTGCTGCTCACGCCTCACACGGTAGAGGGGTTTGCGTGAGGCCATCTGCCAATTGAGCCGGTGTGTCGCACGATCTGGCTGATATTTCGAACTTTTTTTGTGACCGATGCGATCAGCAGACCACCGAGGCCGGGAATGCATTGCCCCGAGACGGTCACCGGCCGATCAATTTCGAACAAGTATTCAATTTCCGGGATGGTGCCGCATTCCCGGATTACTCTCCGATCGTGCCCGGTGCCAGCGCCTCAGCAACCCGTCCGGCACCTCTTCCGCCGTGAGCGCGAAGACGAGGTGGTCGCGCCAGGCCCCGTCGATGTGGAGATAGCGCGGCCTGAGCCCCTCCTCGCGGAATCCGAGTTTCTCCACCACTCGGCGGCTGGGCCCGTTCTCGGGGCGAATGCAGACCTCGATGCGGTGCAGCCCGACCGTGCGGAAACAGTGGTCCGTGACGAGCGCCACCGCCGTGGGCATCACCCCGCGGCCGGCCACCGCCTCGTCCACCCAGTAGCCGACATGCCCCGAGCACATCGAGCCCCAGGTGATTCCGGCCACGGTCAACTGCCCCACCAGCCGCCCCTGGTACTCGATGACGAAGGGCAGCATCCGGCCCGCGTTCGCCTCCGACCTGAGGTGGCGGACCATCTGGCGGAAGGTCGGCCGGTGCGTCAGCGGCCCGCCGGGCGTAGGCGGCGGAATGGTCGCCTCCCAGGGGCGCAGCCAGTCGCGGTTGCGCCGGTTGACCTCGCGCCACGCCCGCTGGTCGCGCAGCTTTATCGGCCTGAGGACGATGTCGCCGTCCACCAGCTCGACGGGCCAGGATGGGCTGTTCAGCTCGCACCCCCACTGCCGGGTCTGGGGTGGTCACCGCCGCGGAGCTGCTCGACGGCGTGGACCAGCAGCGGCTCCAGCACCGCCAGTCCGTCCTTCACGCCGCCACTGGAGCCGGGCAGGTTGACGATCAGCGTCCCGCCCGCCACTCCGGCCAGGCCCCGGGAGAGCGCCGCGGTCGGCACCTTCTGACGGCCGAACGCCCTGATGGCCTCGGCGATGCCCGGGACCTCGTGGTCGATCACCCGACGCGTCGCCTCGGGCGTGCGGTCGGTGGGCGAGATGCCCGTGCCGCCGGTGGTGACGATGACGTCGTAGCCGGTCTCGACACCGGCCCGCAGGGCCGCCTCCACCGGGTCGCCGTCGGGGACGACCTGGGGGCCGTCGACCTCGAAGCCGAAGCCCTTCAGGCCGTGCGCGATCAGCGGGCCGCCCTTGTCCTCGTAGATGCCGGCGGCGGCCCGGTTGGAGGCGGTGACGACGAGAGCGCGGTAGGTCATGACCGGCTCCAGTCGCCCGACTTGCCGCCCGTCTTCTCCTCCACCCGTACGTCCGTGATGACCGCTCCCTTGTCGACCGCCTTGACCATGTCGATCACGGTGAGCGCGGCGACGGAGACCGCGGTGAGGGCCTCCATCTCGACGCCCGTGCGGTCCGTCGTCTTCACGGTGGCCAGGATCTCCACCGCGTCGTCCGCGACCGACAGGTCCAGTTTCACACCGGACACCGACAAGGGGTGACAGAGCGGGATCAGGTCGGGGGTGCGTTTGGCGCCCATGATCCCGGCGATCCGCGCGGTCGCGAGGGCGTCGCCCTTGGGGACGCCCTCGCCGCGCAGCAGTTCGATCACGCGGGGCGAGACGAGGACACGTCCGCTGGCGCGGGCGGTGCGCGCGGTCACGTCCTTCTCGGACACGTCGACCATGCGGGCGGCGCCCGCCTCGTCGATGTGCGTCAGGCGGTCCTGCGTAGGGGGGTCCTGCGTGCTCATGCTGTGTGGCGCTCCCGGTCCGGGCCTGCTGTGCGCGACACGGTACCCCCAACCAGCGCCTCTCAGCCGAGCAGGATCACCTCGACCTCGGCGCCGGGCTCGACGGACTCGGTGTCCTCGGGGACGACGATCAGCGCGTCGGCGTGGGCGAGGGCCGCGACCAGGTGGGATCCGGCGCCGCCGACCGGGGTCACCCGTCCGTCGCCGTACGTGCCGCGCAGGAACTGGCGGCGGCCCTTCGGGGAGGTCAGCGCCTTGTCCGCGGTCAGGGTCGCCCGGGTCGTCGGCCGGTGGACGTCCTCAAGGCCCATGAGGGCGCGGATCGCGGGGCGGACGAACAGTTCGAAGGAGACGTACGACGACACCGGGTTGCCGGGCAGGGCCAGCAGCGGGGTGTGGTCGGGGCCGATGGAGCCGAAGCCCTGGGGTTTGCCGGGCTGCATGGCGAGCTTGCGGAACTCGATGCCGCTGCCCGCCTCGTCCTCGTCGGCGACGTGGGACAGGGCCTCCTTGACGACGTCGTACGCCCCGACGCTCACGCCGCCGGTGGTGACCATCAGGTCGGCGCGGACCAGCTGGTCCTCGATGGTGGAGCGCAGGGTCTCGGCGTCGTCGGCGACGGCGCCCACGCGGTAGGCGATGGCGCCGGCGTCACGGGCGGCGGCGGTGAGGGCGAAGCTGTTGGAGTCGTAGATCTGCCCCGTGCCCAGTTCCGCTCCGGGCTGGACGAGTTCGCTGCCGGTGGAGAGCACCACCACGCGCGGACGCGGGCGCACGCGGACCGTGCCGCGGCCGATCGCGGCGAGCAGGCCGATCTGGGGCGGGCCGAGGATCGTGCCGGCCTCCAGGGCGCGGTCGCCGGCCTTCACGTCACTGCCCTTGGCGCGCACATGGGCGCGGGCCTCGGCCGGGCGGTACACGTGCACGTGTCCCGCGGCGCCCTCGGGGCCGAGGCTGCGGGCGCGCATGCCGCGCACCGGGCCCTCGCCGAGCCCGCCGTCGGTCCACTCGACGGGCACGACCGTCTCGGCGCCGGGCGGCAGCGGGGCGCCCGTCATGATGCGGGCGGCCTGGCCGGGGCCCACGTGGAGCAGCTCGGCCTGGCCCGCGGCGACGTCCCCGACGACCTCCAGGGCCGCCGGGAACTCCTCGCTCGCGCCCGCCACGTCCGCGACCCGTACCGCGTAGCCGTCCATCGAGCTGTTGTCGAAGGGCGGCAGGGACACCGGCACCGTGATGTCCTCGACGAGGACGCAGCCCTGGGCGTCGAGCAGATGCAGCTCGATGGGTTCCAGAGGCCGGACGGTGGCGAGGATGTCCTCCAGGTGCTCCTCCACCGACCACAGGTGGTCGGGGCCCGAGTGGTCCTGGCCGGTGACGGGGGGCGCGGCGCTGCTCAACGTGCTACATCTCCTCGGCTACGTACCTGCGAAGCCAGGTCCGGAAGTCCGGGCCCAGGTCTTCACGTTCGCACGCGAGCCGGACAATGGCACGCAGGTAGTCGCCGCGGTCGCCGGTGTCATAGCGGCGGCCCTTGAAGACGACGCCGTGCACCGGGCCGCCGATCTTCTCGTCCTCGGCGAGCTGCTGGAGGGCGTCCGTGAGCTGGATCTCGCCGCCGCGGCCCGGCTCGGTCCGGCGCAGTATGCCGAAGATGTGCGGGTCGAGGACGTAGCGGCCGATGATCGCGTAGTTCGAGGGGGCGTCGGCCGGGTCGGGCTTCTCGACGAGGCCGCTGACCTTGACGACGTCGCTGTCCTCGGTGGTCTCCACGGCCGCGCAGCCGTAGAGGTGGATCTGCTCCGGGGCGACCTCCATGAGCGCGATGACGCTGCCGCCGCGCTGCTCCTGGACCTCGACCATGCGCTGGAGCAGGGGGTCGCGGGGGTCGATCAGGTCGTCGCCGAGGAGGACGGCGAAGGGCTCGTGGCCCACGTGCGGGGCGGCGCACAGGACGGCGTGGCCGAGGCCCTTGGGGTCGCCCTGGCGGACGTAGTGCATGGTCGCGAGGTCGCTTGACTCCTGCACCTTGGCGAGGCGGCCGGCGTCGCCCTTCTTCTGAAGCGCCGACTCCAGCTCGTAGTTGCGGTCGAAGTGGTCCTCCAGCGGGCGCTTGTTGCGGCCCGTCACCATGAGGACGTCGTCGAGACCCGCGGCGACGGCCTCCTCGACCACGTACTGGATCGCGGGCTTGTCCACGACCGGCAGCATCTCCTTGGGAGTGGCTTTGGTGGCCGGCAGGAACCGGGTACCGAGGCCTGCTGCGGGAATGACAGCCTTGCTGATCCGAGGGTGCGACTGAGTCATGCCCGCCACCATATCCGGTGCCTTTGCATGGAATCTGGGGCTCCGGTTCATAGGCGCTCATATGAGCGTATTGCAACGGTTCGGGAGCAACCATTGAGGCACATCGCACGTCCGGGCGAGCCTGACAAGCGGAGTTTGCGGCGCGATCTCCTCGCGATGAGGAACAGGTTGACGGCGGATGACCTGCGGGAAACCTCGGCCGCGCTGGCCGGGCGGGCACTGGAGCTGCCCGAGTTGGCGCGGGCCGGCACGGTGGCGGCGTACGTCTCCGTGGGGAGCGAACCGGGGACACGCGCGCTCCTGGACGCGCTGCGCGCCCGGGGCGTACGCGTCCTGCTTCCGGCGCTGCTGCCCGACAACGACCTGGACTGGGGCGTCTACGAGGGCGAGGGCTCCCTCGCGCGCGTCCAACACGGCGGCAGGATGGCCCTTTTCGAGCCCGCGGGCGAGCGCATCGGGCCGGACGCCGTGACCACCGCCGACGCCGTGCTGCTGCCGGGGCTGGCGGTCGACACGCGCGGGATGCGGCTGGGGCGCGGCGGAGGCTCGTACGACCGGGTGCTGGCGCGGCTGGAGCGGGCGGGGGTGCGTCCCGCGCTGGTGGTGCTGCTCTACGACACCGAGGTCGTCGAGTCCGTGCCCGCCGAGCCCCACGACCGGCCGGTGCGGGCGGTGGTGACGCCGTCGGGAGTGCGGCGGTTCGGGCAGCGGGCCGACTGACACGAAAAGGGCCCTCCACGCGCGCGTGGAGGGCCCTTTTCGGTTTCCGGTGTCAGCGGCTCACGGCTTGAGCACCAGCTTGTCGGTCGTGCCGTCCTCGACCGCCCGGTCCGAGAAGGACCACGGGAGCAGTTCGCCGTCGGCCCACTTGTCCGTCTGGTCGACGTAGTGGGCGCTGTAGGCGTGCCCGGAGGCGCCACTGAGGTTGATCCAGCGGGACTTGTCGAGGTCGCCGAGGTTCACGACCATCCGCATGGACGGCACCCACACCACGCCGTAGCCGCCGGCCGCGTTCCAGCCGGTCGCGTTGACGGTGGCCTGGCCGCCGCTGAGCTCCCAGGGGCCGCGGTTGAGGGCGTACTGGACGAAACCGGGGCCCTCGATACCGAGGGTCTGGTTCTTCAGGAACAGGCGGTGCAGCCGGCCCCAGGTCCAGGTGTCGATGTCCTTGCCGAGCTTGGCGGTCAGCTCCCAGCGGGCGTCGATCATCGCGCGCCGGAACAGCTGGTCGCGGTTGTCGGCGCCGGGGCGGGTGCCCGCCTTGGGCGTCTTCCACCACTCGCTGTCCGGCTGGTCCATCAGCTTGCGGACCACCTCGAACCAGCGGTCGCCGCCGTCGGGCTGCGCCTGGTCCGGGTCGCGCTCGCCGCACTCGCGCACCTTCTCCGCCTCGTCGGCGGGCCCGGTGACGTTGACCGGCTCCACCCACAGGCACTGACCCTTGACCCGCAGCTCCTTGGGCAGCTTGTTGCCGAAGGCGAGCTTGAGGATGTTGCGCCAGACCGCGTTGAAGTAGGCGGCGGCCGCCGAGTCGGTGTCCTGGGTGTAGTCCCAGCCCTCCAGCAGCTTCTGCGCCTCGCGGACGTCCTTGTTCTCGGGGTCGATCTTGAGCAGCGTGGGCACCAGCAGCCGGGCGATCTCGCTGCTGTTGTCCAGCTGCATCTGGCGCATGTCGTCGGTGGAGATCTTGCCGCCGTCCTTGATCTTCGACTGGATCAGGTCGGTGATCCGCTGGCTGCGCGTGCCGTAGCCCCAGTCCTCGGTGAGCGTGTAGGGGTACTTGCCCGAGTCGGTCACGGCCTGGTTGGCGGTGACGATGTAGCCGCGCTCCGGGTTGTACTCGTACGGCAGCGCGTCCTGCTCGATGTAGCCGGTCCAGCGGTACTTGGGGTCCCAGCCGGGCGCCGGCACGGAGCCGTCGTCGTCCTGGGAGCGGATGGGGATCCTGCCCGGCAGGGTGTAGCCGATGTTGTCCTCGGTGTCCGCGTAGATCAGGTTCTGCGAGGGCACGTCGAACAGTGCGGCGGCCTTGCGGAAGTCGGTCCAGTTCTTCGCCCTGTTCATGGCGAAGACGGCGTCCATGGTGGTGCCCGGCTGAAGCGCGGTCCAGCGCAGTGCGACGCCGTAGCCGTCGCCTCTGTCGGGTGCGGCGGTGTCGACGGTGGCCTTCCTGCCGACCTTCACGAGCTCCGCCGCGCGGTCGGACAGCAGGGGGCCGTTGTTCGTCTCCCGGACGACGATCTTCCTGGGCGAGCCGCCGGCGACCTTGATGGTCTCCTCGCGCGTCTCGAAGGGCCTGACCTTGCCGTCGAAGAGGTAGCCGTCGCCGGTGATCTTCTCCAGGTAGAGGTCCGTGACGTCGACGCGGGAGTTGGTCATGCCCCAGGCGATGTCCTGGTTGTGACCGATTATCACGCCGGGCATGCCGGCGAAGGTGTAGCCGCTGACGTCGTACTGGCACGCGCTGGAGACGCTGCGGCAGTGCAGGCCCATCTGGTACCAGACGGACGGCAGCGAGGGCGACAGGTGCGGGTCGTTGGCCAGCAGCGGCTTGCCGGTGATGGTGTGGTCCCCGCGGACGACCCAGGAGTTGGAGCCGATGCCGTCGCCGTTCACGCCGACGGCCGGCGGGAGATCGCTCAGGGCGTCGCTGAGGCCGGTGAGCTGGCTGTCCAGGCCCGAGGTGCCGGAGGCGGTGCCGGACGCCGTGCCGGCCGTACCGGAGGCCGTGCCCGCGGTGCCTGCGGTGCCCGCCGTGCCGGCGGTTCCGCTCGTGCCGCCCTGTTCGAACGCGCCCGTCAGCTCGTCGTACTGGCCCTCCTGGACGATCGCCTTGTTCCGGCTGTACGGGTACCGCGGGTACAGCTCGGCGATCTGCTTCGGGCCGAGGCGGCTGGTCAGCAGGGCGCGGTCGATCTCCTCCTGCATGTTGCTGCGCAGGTCCCAGGCCATCGCCTTCAGCCAGGAGACCGAGTCGACCGGGCTCCACTTCTGCGGCTTGTAGTCGTTGGTGAACCCGAGCGCCGGGTACTCCAGGGAGATGTCCTTGCCGTCCTTGCCCTGGAGGTAGGCGTTGACCCCCTCGGCGTAGGCCTGGAGGTACTTCTTCGTGGCGGCCGACAGCTTGGTGTCGTACTCCTGCTTGGCGACCCGCTCCCAGCCGAGCGTGCGCAGGAACTCGTCGTTGTCGACCTGGCTCTTGCCGAACATCTCCGACAGCCGGCCGGCGGCCATGTGACGGCGTACGTCCATCTCGTAGAACCGGTCCTGCGCCTGGACGTAGCCCTGCGCCATGAACAGGTCCGCGTCGGAGGAGGCGTAGATCTGCGGGATTCCGTAGTCGTCGCGTTTGACCTCGACGGGTCCCGAGAGGCCCTTGAGCGTGAGGGTGCCCTTGGTCTGCGGGAAAGAGGCCCGGACGGTGCTGATGGACCAGTACGCCCCGAAGGCGACGCCTCCGATCAGTGCCAGCACCAGGACGAGCACGAACAGACGTGCTTTGCGCCCCTTTCTCCTGCCGGACTTGCCGGGCTGCTGACCCGTGGAGGCGGTGGTGTTCGGGGGCATCGCTGTCCTTGCTGTCCTAAGTCGAGCGGCAGGTTCGGCTGTGCTTTTAACTGAGCGCTGGAGCAACGATAGGCGCAGGGTCTTGCGCCCCTTGACGCGGAGTCGAGAACAGGCCCGGACGAACGTTCGATCTCGCCCCCGGAAGCGTCAAGAAATCGTCAAGAGTTAGGTAAGGTAACGAAGTAGTTGGCGCGATGCGCCACTGCGTCATGTGCCATGTACGTGAGCCCACGCGCGCGTGCGTGCGGGCCAGGGAAGGATTCGGCCGCTGACTGTTCACCACCTCAACCAGCTCCTGCTCGTCTGCTCGCTCGTCCTGCTCGTCGCCGTCGCAGCGGTACGGATCTCCTCGCGCAGCGGGCTCCCCAGCCTGCTCGTCTATCTGGGGATAGGCGTCGCCATGGGCCAGGACGGCATCGGCGACATCCACTTCGACAACGCCGAACTGACCCAGGTCATCGGATACGCGGCCCTGGTCGTGATCCTGGCCGAGGGCGGTCTGGGCACGAAGTGGAAGGAGATCAAGCCGGCCCTGCCGTCCGCCACCGTGCTGGCGCTGGCCGGTGTCGCGGTGAGCGTCGGGGTGACGGCGTCGGCCGCGCACTACCTGATCGACCTGGAGTGGCGGCAGGCACTGATCGTCGGGGCGGTCGTCTCCTCGACCGACGCGGCGGCCGTGTTCTCCGTGCTGCGGAAAATCCCCCTCCCCGCGCGCGTGACGGGCACGCTGGAGGCGGAGTCCGGCTTCAACGACGCCCCGGTGGTCATCCTCGTGGTGTCCCTGTCCACGGCGGGCCCGGTCGAGCACTGGTACATGCTGCTGGGCGTGATCCTGCTGGAGCTGGCCATCGGCGCGGCCATCGGGCTCGCGGTGGGCTGGCTCGGCTCCTGGGGGCTGAGGCATGTGGCACTGCCGGCCTCCGGCCTCTACCCGATCGCCGTCATGGCCATCGCCGTGGTGGCCTACGCGGCGGGCGCACTGGCCCACGGCAGCGGATTCCTCGCGGTGTACCTCGCCGCGATGGTGATGGGCAACGCGCGGCTGCCGCACTGGCCGGCCACGCGCGGCTTCGCCGACGGGCTCGGCTGGATGGCCCAGATCGGGATGTTCGTCCTGCTCGGCCTGCTGGTCACCCCGCACGAGCTGGGCGACGACATCGTGCCCGCGCTCGTCATCGGGCTGGTGCTGACCATGGTGGCGCGCCCGCTGAGCGTGATGGTGTCCCTGTGGCCCTTCCGGGTGCCGTGGCAGGAACAGGCCCTCATGTCCTGGGCCGGACTGCGCGGGGCCGTGCCCATCATCCTGGCGACCATCCCGATGGTGGAGGGCGTGGAGGCGAGCCGCCGGATCTTCAACATCGTCTTCATCCTGGTCGTCGCCTACACCCTGGTCCAGGGCCCGACGCTGCCGTGGCTGGCCCGCAAGCTGCGCCTGGGCGACGGTTCGGAGGCCGCCGACCTCGGCATCGAATCGGCCCCGCTGGAGCGGCTGCGCGGGCATCTGCTGTCCGTGGCGATCCCCGAGGGGTCGAAGATGCACGGTGTGGAGGTCAACGAGCTGCGGCTGCCGCCCGGCGCCGCCGTCACGCTCGTCGTACGCGAGTCGGAATCATTCGTTCCGCTTCCTACGACGGTGTTGCAACGCGGGGACGAGCTCCTCGTCGTGGCCACGGATCCCGTGCGGGACGCGACGGAACGCCGGCTGCGCGCGGTAAGCCACGGCGGCAAGCTGGCGGGATGGCTGGGGACGGACGGGGCGGACCGTTAAGGGCGGTTTTGCGTCATTCCCGTCGCCCTGGTTTCGCAGGTGGACGCACCCGCAGTGCTCTTTTTCACAGGCAGGCCAAACTGGGTGCCTGTACGATGAAGGCGTTACCCAAGATCGAACCAACTCTGCCTGACGCAGAGCTGGCGCGACCGTATGGCGGTCGGGTCACCCCTCCTCACCGGGCCCCGGCATCTACCGCAGTTCCGCGCAAGAGGACAGCTCTCGGCGCCGCCCGCTGACGGGCCCGCGCTACCAGGCGGCAGAAAGGCACGGGCCGTGGCGTCCACGGTCACCTCGAAGAAGTCGAAGAACTCGATGACCTCGGAGAACTCGACGACCTCGAAGAAATCGACGGCTTCCGCCCGCCCGGGATACGGCCGGCTGCTGCGCACCCGCGGCGCCTGGACGTTCCTGCTCCCCGGCTTCGCCGCGCGCCAGCCGTTCGCGATGCTGACGATCTCCATCGTGCTGCTGGTGCAGCACACCACCGGCTCGTACGGAGCGGCGGGCGCCGCCGCGGCCGTCACCGGTGTCTCCATGGCCCTGTTCGCGCCCTACAGCGGCCGCCTCGCCGACCGCTACGGGCAGCGTGCCGTGCTGGTCCCCGGCGTGCTGCTGCACGCGCTGTCCGGGCTGACGCTGACGGCACTGGCGCTGACGGGCGCCCCCTTGTGGGCGCTGTTCGTGGCGGCCGTCCCGACCGGCGCCTCGGTGCCGCAGGTCGGGCCCATGGTGCGGGCCCGCTGGGGCGTGAAGCTCAAGGACTCGCCGCTGCTGACCACCGCGGCGGCCTTCGAGTCCGTCACGGACGAACTGACCTTCGTCGTCGGCCCGCTGCTGGCCACCGCCCTGTGCACGGCCGTCGACCCGGCCGCCGGGCTGGTCACGGAGGCGTCGCTGACCCTGGTCGGCGGTCTGGTGTTCGCCGCGCAGAAGAGCACCCAGCCCTCGGTCGGAGGCGGTGGCCACGCGCGCGTGGAGCACGGTTCCGCACTGCGGATCCCCGGGGTGCGCGTGCTGATCGTGACCTTCCTGGGCATCGGCACCGTCTTCGGCGGCATGCAGGTCTCACTGGCCGCGTTCACCGAGTCGATCGGCGAACCGGGCCTCAACGGCGTCCTCTACGGGATCTTCGCCGCGGGCAACATGATCTCCGGCCTCGTCTGCGGCGCGATCGCCTGGAAGGTGGCCCCGCAGCGGCGTCTCGTCGTCGGCTACACGGCGCTCGCGCTCACCGCGTCGGGCCTGTGGGCCGCCCACTCGGTGCCGGTCCTCGCCGGGCTCGGCCTGCTGGTCGGCATGTGCATCGCGCCCGCCCTGATCACCGGCTACACCCTGGTCGAGAGCCTGGTCCCGACCGGTGCCCGCACCGAGGCCTTCACCTGGCTGACCGGCGCGGTGGCACTCGGCCAGGCGGCCGCCGTCACGGTCGCCGGGCAGCTGGAGGACCGCTTCCGGGACGGCGCCGGTTTCCTGGTGCCGATGGGCGGCACCGTGCTCGCCCTGGCGACCCTCCTGGCCCTGCGTTCCCGGCTGGCGGGACGTGCCCAGGGCCGGACCGTCGCACGTGGCGTGGGTCACCGCGTGCCGGTGTCAGTGGACTGAACGGCCGGAATACGTCAAGATGGATCGTCGTTAGCACTCATCGAGTGAGAGTGCCAGGAGGAGACAGTGCCCACCTACCAGTACCAGTGCACCGAGTGCGGCGAGGGCCTCGAGGCGGTGCAGAAGTTCACCGACGACGCCCTCACCGAGTGCCCCAGCTGCCAGGGCCGCCTGAAGAAGGTGTTCTCGGCTGTCGGCATTGTCTTCAAGGGCTCCGGCTTCTACCGGAACGACAGCCGCGGCTCCTCGTCGAGCAGCTCCCCGGCGTCGAAGTCGTCGAGCTCCTCGTCGTCGTCCTCCGACTCCGGCTCGGGCTCCGGTTCGAGCGCGTCGTCGTCGAGCACCGGCAGCTCCACCAGCAGCAGCACCGCCGCGTAAGGCCTGTTTCTTACGGGACCCTGTCGCCTTTCGGCAACGGGGTCCTCGGCGTTTCCGCGTGCGGTTAGGGTGCGGGCATGGCGAACAAGGCGAACGTGGCGAACAAGGGGAACGCCGGGATCGGCGTCATCGGCGGCTCCGGGTTCTACTCCTTCCTCGACGACGTGACCGAGGTCCAGGTCGACACCCCGTACGGGCCGCCCAGCGACTCCCTCTTCCTCGGCGAGGTCGCCGGCCGGCGCGTCGCCTTCCTGCCCCGGCACGGACGGGGCCACCACCTGCCGCCGCACCGGATCAACTACCGGGCCAACCTGTGGGCGCTGCGGTCGGTCGGCGTCCGCCAGGTGCTCGCCCCCTGCGCCGTGGGCGGCCTGCGCCCCGAGTACGGGCCGGGCACGCTCCTGGTACCGGACCAGTTCGTCGACCGGACCAAGTCCCGCGCGAACACGTACTTCGACGGGCTGCCGCTGCCCGACGGGACGGTGCCGAACGTGGTGCACGCGTCGCTGGCCGACCCCTACTGCCCCGCCGGGCGGGCCGTCGCGCTGAAGGCGGCACGCGGCCGGGACTGGGAGCCGGTGGACGGCGGCACGCTGGTCGTCATCGAGGGGCCGCGCTTCTCGACCCGTGCCGAATCGTTGTGGCACCAGGCGCAGGGCTGGTCGGTGGTGGGCATGACCGGCCACCCCGAGGCGGCGCTCGCCCGCGAGCTGGAGCTCTGTTACACGTCCCTGACCCTGGTCACGGACCTCGACGCCGGCGCCGAGACCGGGGAGGGCGTCTCGCACGACGAGGTGCTGCGGGTCTTCGCCGCGAACGTGGACCGTTTGCGGGACGTGCTCTTCGACGCGGTGGCCGGGTTGCCGGGGGAGGACGAGCGGGGCTGTCTGTGCGCGAACGCGCTGGGCGGGATGGATCCGGGGTTTGCGCTGCCGTAGGCGGAACTTGCCGTTCGGGTGAGGGAGTTGTCCACAGGGCGGCGGTAGGTCCACAGGCCTGAGCGGGCGGTGGTGGGAGGCCCCATCGTGGGGAGCGAAAGCCGGTCGCTCGTCACAGGTGGTGGTTCCCGTGTCCTTCGCTCCCTCTCCTTCTGCGTCTCTTCTGCCTCCTTCGTCCGCCTCGCTCCCGCCCGGACCCGAGATCCCGGCGGCGCGTGAGGTGCCGCGCTTCGACCCGGTGCGCGTACGCGGCGGGCGGGCCGGCCGGTTCCTGCGGAACCGGCGGCGGGCTCTTGCCGTGGGGCTCGCGGTCACCGCGACCGCGTTGGTCGCGGCCGGACCGCGGGGCGCCGACGGTGCCCGTGGGCATCCCCGTGCGCAGCCTCCCGCGCACGCGGCCCCGGTGTCCGGAGAGCAGCCCGTGCGGACGCGTCGTGCCGTGGGGGCGGTGACGGCTCCGGTCCGGATCGCCGACGCGGCCACCGTGCGGCTGCTGCGGCCCGGCGACCGGGTCGACGTCATCGCCGCCGAGGAGACGGTGTCGGGCGGTGATGCCCGGGTGGTCGCGCGCGGAGCCAGGGTGACGAAGGTGCCGGAACCGCTGGAGGGCGCGAGCGACGGAGGGGCGCTGGTCGTGCTGTCGGTGCCGCGTGCCACGGCGGCCCGGCTGGCCGGTGCGAGCGCCACCGCGCGGTTGGCGGTGACGCTGTGGTGACGTGCACGGTCCCGTCAAGCCCCTCGTTCGAGGGACCCAGGTGCTCCGTTCGGCGCAACGTTGACGTAGGTTACGGAGCGTTTTGTTCCACAAGCTGCTGGTGCGAGGAGAGACCCCGAGGTGAGCGAGAAGAAGGAACCGAGCGTCTTGGAGGGCTTCAAGGCCTTCCTGATGCGCGGGAACGTCGTCGATCTGGCGGTGGCGGTGGTGATCGGCGCCGCCTTCACCAACATCGTCAACGCCGTGGTGAAGGGGATCATCAACCCCGTCGTCGGAGCCATCGGGACCAAGAACCTCGACCACTACAGCTCGTGTCTGAGCTCGACGTGCGAGGGCGAGGAGGGCATCCGGATCCTGTGGGGTTCCGTCCTCGGCGCCACGCTGAGCTTCGTGATCACCGCGGCGGTCGTCTACTTCCTGATGGTCCTGCCGATGGCGAAGTACCTGGCCCGGCTGGAGGCCCGCCGCAAGGCGAAGGAGGGCGCGCAGGAGGTCATCGAGGTGACCGAGCTGGAGGTGCTCAAGGAGATCCGGGACGCGCTGGTCGCACAGCGCGGTTCCGGGCACGACCGGCAGTAGCGCTACGGGCGGTCGCCCGGCCGGCTCAGAGGTGGTGGGGCGGCTTCTCGTCGAGGAAGCGCTTGAGGTCGGCCGCGCCGCCGCCGGCGTCGGAGCGCTCGCCCCAGCCGCGGTCGGTGTCGTCGGAGGACTGCTGGTCGAGCGGGTCGTCGAAGACCAGCGCGGGCTTCGGCGCGGGCGGCTCGGGATCGGGGGCGGTGCTCATGGGTCCAGGGTACGGTCGCGGGGACATTCCCCCGCCGGTCCCCTCCGGCGGGCCCGGCACCCCGCCCCCGGCCCCCAGAGCGCGCCGCGCGCTGTCATGCGAGAGCCCGCCGCGCGTACACCTCGATCTCGATCTTCATTCGGGGGTCGGCGAGGCCGCACATGAGCATCGAGGCAGCCGGCCGAACATCGCCGAAGCAGCGGCGCAGAACCGGCCAGCAGGGCTCGAAGTCCTCGCGGTCAGGCAGCAGATAACGCACCCGCACCACGTCGGCGAAGGTGCACTCCGCCTCGGCCAACGCGGCGCCGATGTTGCGCAGGCACTGCTCGGTCTGCTCCACCACGTCGTCGGAGATCGTCATCGTGGCGTAGTCGAACCCGGTCGTCCCGGACACATGCACCCAGTCGCCGTCGACCACGGCACGGGCATATCCGATCTGCTCCTCGAAGGTCGAGCCACTGAGGATCGCACGTCGCTCTCTCATGCGCCGAACGCTAGGTGACCAGCACTGATACGTCTAATACAGCTACAGGAATGGTCTGATATCTCTGGAGGTATGGAGCGCCCCGAACTCCCCCTGCAGCAGCTGCACGCGTTCGTCGTACTCGCGGAGGAACTCCACTTCGGACACGCGGCAGCCCGTCTGGGCATTGCCCAGCCACCGCTGAGCCAACAGATCCGCCGCCTGGAGGACAAGGTCGGCCACGCGCTGTTCAGCCGCGAACCGGGACGCGTCACCCTCACCCCAGCAGGCCGCGAACTGCTGCCCGCCGCGCGGCGGGCCCTCACCGACCTCGCGGACGGCCTGGAGGCAGCCCGCGCCGTCGGCAGCGGCCGGGCCGGCCGCCTACGGATCGGCTTCGCCGCCTCCCTCGCACTGACCGTCCTGCCCGGCCTGCTGCGCACCTTCCGGCAACAGTTCCCCGACGTGCACCTGGACATCCACGAGATGACCACCGCACCGCAGATCGCTGCCCTGCACGACAAGATCATCGACGTCGGTCTGCTGCGCGAACCCCCCACCGACGAAACAGAGCTCGGCTTCAAGACGGTACTCAGCGAGCCGTTCGTGGCCGTGCTGCCGTCCACCCACCCGCTGGCCGCCCAACGGGCAGTGCACGTCGCACAGTTGGCGGAATCGCCCTTCGTGCTCCTGCCCCGCGCGGTCGGCCCGCACCTGTACGACCAGATCACCGGCCTCTGCACCGCGGCGGGTTTCACACCCCAGGTGGCCCAGCACGCAGTGGAGTGGCAGACCGTGTGCGCCCTGGTGGGAACCGGCCTGGGCATCTCCCTCGCCCCGGCGAGCATCCGGCACATCCGCCTCAAGGGCGTCACCTTCCGCAGGATCGAGCCCAGCGCCGCCCGCACGCGAGTCGCCGTCGCCTGGCGCAGAAACGACCAAAGCCCTCTGGTCGCACAGCTGCTGGCGATGGCCGGCCAAGGCCTGAGGGGCCAGGGCTGACGTCGCCGACCGGCTCGGTACGCCCGCGGGGCCGGGGCCTGGACGAGACTGGGCGCCATGACAGTTGACGCTCTGGTGGACGCTCTGACGGATGTCTCCGGCCTGCGCGTGGGGCACGCGACACGCGCCGGCGACGGTTGGCTCACCGGCACCACGGTGGTACTGGCCCCGCAGGGCGGGGCGGTGGCCGCCGTGGACGTGCGGGGCGGTGGTCCCGGTACCAAGGAGACGGACGCGCTCGATCCGCGCAACGTGGTGCGGAAGGTCGAGGCGATCGTGCTGACCGGCGGCAGTGCCTACGGGCTCGACGCGGCTTCGGGGGTGATGGCCTGGCTGGAGGAACGGGGGCGCGGGATCCGTGTCGGGGCGGACCCGGCGCATGTCGTGCCGGTGGTGCCCGCCGCCTGCGTCTTCGACCTGGGGCGGGGCGGGGACTTCCGGGCCCGGCCGGACGCGGCCACCGGCCGTGCGGCGGTCGTGGCGGCCGCGGCGAGCGAGCTCGGCGCACCGGTGCCCGAGGGATGTGTGGGCGCCGGCACGGGGGCGGTGGTCGGGGTAGTCAAGGGGGGCGTCGGCGGCGCGAGCACCGTGCTCGGCTCGGGGATCACGGTGGCCGCGCTGGTGGTGGCCAACGCGGCGGGGGCGGTGCTGGATCCGGAGACGGGGGTGCTGTACGGGGAGTTCTTCCAGGGGCGGGTGGAGTACCCGCCGGCGCGGGTGCACGAGGCCGCGCGGCGGCGCCTCGCCGAGACGGCCGCGCGGAGCGCGCCTCCGCCCCTCAACACCACGCTCGCGGTGGTCGCCACGGACGCGGACCTGTCCAAGGCGCAGGCGCAGAAGCTGGCCGGCACGGCACACGACGGCATCGCCCGCGCGGTGCGGCCGGTGCACCTCCTCAACGACGGGGACACGGTCTTCGCGCTGGCGACCGGGGACCGCGCCCTGGACCCCGCGAACCCGCTCGCGCTCAACGAGATCCTCGCCGCGGGCGCGGACGTCGTGACCCGGGCGATCGTGCGGGCCGTGCGCGCCGCGGAGCCGGTCGACGGTCCGGGCGGGGCGTGGCCGTCGTACGGGGAGTTGTACGCGGGCCGCTGAGCGGGCGGGCACCGCACTGCGGCTCCCCGGCAGTGCCGGACATTGTCCCCGCCTTGTAACGGTGATGTCGCTCATGGCGGTCGGACGCAACCCGACCGGCCGCCCGGCCCCTCTTCTCCCACGTACTGGAGCGGACCACGCACATCACTCGAACTGGGAGCAGCCCGTGACAACGCCGGACATTGCAGCGCGGCGCACACTGGGGGCCTGTGCCGCCCTGATGGTCGGCGCCCTGACGCTCACCGCCTGCGGTGGCAGCGCCACCGCCAAGGACGACGCCAAGGGCGGTGACGGCTCGGCGAAGACGTCCGTCGCGAAGATCGCCATCTCGGCGAAGGACGGTTCGACCGGCGCCTCCATCAACGCGACCGGCGTCAAGGTCAGCGACGGGAAGCTGACCGACGTGAAGATGACGGTGGCGGGCAGCGATCAGGCCGTACCTGGCTCGATCTCCTCCGACGGCAAGGCCTGGAAGCCGAAGGAGCAGCTGGAGCGCGGCACGAAGTACCGGATATCGGCGACCGCCAAGGACACGAAGGGCCGTACGGCCGCCGCGAACTCCATCTTCACGACGGTCACCACGGCGAACAGCTTCATCGGGACGTACACGCCGGACAACGGCACCACGGTCGGGGTGGGCATGCCGGTGTCGTTCACCTTCGACAAGGCCATCACGAACCGCAAGGACGTGCAGTCGCACATCACGGTCACGTCCAGCAGCGGGCAGAAGGTCGTCGGGCACTGGTTCGGCGCGCAGCGGCTCGACTTCCGGCCCGAGGCGTACTGGAAGGCCGGCTCCGAGGTCACGATGAAGATCGACCTGGACGGGGTCGAGGGCACGAACGGCGTCTACGGCGTGCAGAAGAAGACGGTCACCTTCACCGTCGGGCGCTCGCAGGTCTCCACGGTCGACGTCAACACGCAGACCATGACGGTCGTGCGGGACGGCCAGACCCTCAAGACGATCCCGATCTCGGCGGGCAGCCCGGAACACACCACGTACAACGGGCAGATGGTGATCTCCGAGAAGTTCGTGCAGACCCGGATGAACAGCCGGACGGTCGGGCTCGGCGGTGAGTACGACATCCCGGACGTGCCGCACGCGATGCGCCTGACGACGTCCGGCACGTTCATCCACGGCAACTACTGGTACAACAAGGGCAATCCGCCCTTCGGCCGCCAGGGCACCAGCCACGGCTGCGTGGGCCTGGCGGACGTCCAGGGCGCCGGGGGCAGCACGCCCGCCAAGTGGTTCTACGACAACTCGCTCATCGGGGACGTGGTGGTCGTCAAGAACTCCCCCGACAAGACGGTGGCGCCGGACAACGGGCTCAACGGCTGGAACATGGACTGGAGCCAGTGGGTCGCGGGCAGCTCCTCGTAAAGCGGATGAACGACCTCCCCATCTGGGGCTTTTGACGGACCGACCGGGCCGCGCGGGAACTTTTCGCGCGGCCCGCGCGTTTTCCTGGACGTACGTTTTCTCGGTTCCCGGACATGATGTCCGACCGAGGGGCTACCGTATGCACCCACAAGGTGACATGCAGCGACGCCGGGAGAAACCTTGAGCGTTCCGTACGAGACGGCAGCGTACGAACCCCACGACTCGCCCGAGTCTCCGGAGGAGCACCTCGCGCGACTCCTCGGCCGCGCCCTGAACTCCTTCGAGCTGCCGGACGAGACGATGAGGCGGCTGGACTGCGCGCTGGCGCACGACGGTTCGCTGCACTCGGCGCACCACAGCGCGGGCCTGCACCGGGAGACGTACCGGCACACGTGGCTGCTCGCCGACGGTTCGGCACTCACGCTCTGGGAGCTCGTCCACAACACCGCACCGGGCAGCGAGCCGCAGCACGAGGTGTACGTCGACGAGGAGGAACTGCGCGCCGCCACCACGCGTCTGCCGCTGCCGCCGGACACACCTGACTTCGAACTGCCGGTCACGGTGCAGCTGTCCCCGGTCCCCACGCCCCGGCACGCCTACGCCCGGGACGACTCCGCGGACCACGCGCGGCGTTTACTGCGCCGCGCGGAGAACGCGGACCGCCCGGGCGACGACACGGCGGCCCTGCTGGCCACGGCGTCCGGTCACCAGATCACCCAGGCCTTCGGCCGCCCCTGCCGCGCGGGCCGGGCGGGGCTGGGCTACTCGCTCTACGAGCACGCGTTCCTGCTGCGCGACGGCGCGGAGGTCTCCCTCTGGGAGGTGGAGCACACGGCGACGCCGGACGGCCGGCACATGTGCGAGGTGTACGCCAGCGAGGACGCGGCGCGCGAGGCGATGGAGCGGCGGGCGGCGCAGCTCTCCTGATGCCGCAGCACTAGTGCCTGTCGCCGAGTTGGCGCACCAGCTCGGCGAAGGCGCCTCTCTCCTCCGGGGTCAGCTCCACGGACTCCGACCGGTGACCTGTCTGCCGCTGTTGCGGGAGGGCGGGGAGGGAGTGGCCCTCGGGCCACCGGGAGACGTGCTCAGGCATGCGACCAGTAGACACCACGGCCCGGGACTTCTGTCCCGGGCCGTGATTTTCGTGATCTATCTCGCAGGTGGCGTGAACGGCTCACACACCCCGAAACGGGGCGAACCTCAGCGGGCTTACGCCGCCACCGGCTGCTTCTTCTCCGCCGCAGAGACGGTGCCGCCGGGTGCCGGTGCGGCGCCCGGGGCCGGCTTGCGCAGGCCCTTCAGGACGACCACCAGGGCCGTGGTGACGCCGACGCCCGCGGCGATGGCGACCAGGTAGAGCAGCGGGCTGCCGATCAGCGGGACCACGAAGATGCCGCCGTGCGGAGCGCGCAGGGTGGCGCCGAAGGCCATCGACAGAGCGCCGGTGATCGCACCGCCCGCCATCGAGGCCGGGATGACGCGCAGCGGGTCGGCCGCGGCGAACGGGATCGCGCCCTCGGAGATGAAGGAGGCGCCGAGCACCCAGGCGGCCTTGCCGTTCTCGCGCTCGGTCTGCGTGAAGAGCTTGCCGCGCACGGTCGTGGCGAGGGCCATCGCCAGCGGCGGGACCATGCCGGCCGCCATGACCGCCGCCATGATCTTCATCGCGGAGTCACTGGGGCTGGACACCGCGATACCGGCGGTGGCGAAGGTGTAGGCGACCTTGTTGACCGGGCCGCCGAGGTCGAAGCACATCATCAGGCCGAGGAGGGCGCCGAGCAGGATGGCGTTGCTGCCGGACAGGCCGTTCAGCCAGTCGGTCATGCCCTTCTGCGCGGAGGCGATGGGCTTGCCGATGACCACGAACATCAGGAACCCGACGATCGCCGAGGAGATCAGCGGGATCACCACCACGGGCATGATGCCGCGCAGCGCCGCCGGGATGTTCACCTTCTGGATCGCCATCACCACGCCACCGGCGATCAGACCGGCCGCGAGACCACCGAGGAAGCCCGCGTTGATGTTGAACGCGATCATGCCGCCGACGAACCCGGGGACGATACCGGGCCGGTCCGCCATGCCGTAGGCGATGTAGCCGGCCAGGACCGGGACGAGGAAGCCGAAGGCGACGCCGCCGATCTGGAAGAGCAGGGCCGCCCAGCTGTCGGCCTGCAACCACATGAAGTGGTCCATCACCGACGGGGCCTTGTCGACCTTGTAGCCGCCGATCGCGAAACCGAGGGCGATCAGCAGACCGCCCGCCGCGACGAACGGCACCATGTAACTGACGCCGGACATCAGCCACTTGCGCAGCTTGGTGCCGTAGCCCTCGCCGGAGTCACCGGTGCGCTCGACGGGCGTGTTGCCCGGGGAGCCGGAGGTGACCTCGCCGCGGGCGGCCTTCTGACGGACCTCAGCGATGAGTTCCGCGGGACGGTTGATGCCCGCCTTCACACCGACGTCGACGGTCGGCTTGCCGGCGAAGCGCTCCTTCTCCCGTACGGGCACGTCGTGGGCGAAGATCACGGCGTCCGCCGCCGCGATGACCGCCGGGTCGAGCCGGGTGAAGCCGGCCGAGCCCTGGGGCTCGACGGTGACCTCGACGTCCGCCTCGCGGCCGGCGTTCTCCAGCGACTCGGCCGCCATGTAGGTGTGGGCGATGCCGGTGGGACAGGAGGTGACGGCGACGATGCGGAACGGGCGCTCCGCGCCCGCAGCGGTGTCGTCGGTGACCGTGGCGGCGGCGGGAGAGGCCGCTCCCGCCGACGCCACGGGGTCTTCGGAGGCTGCCGCGGCAGCCTCTCCGGGCTCGTCGCCGCGGATCAGGGCCGCAGCGGCCGCCACGTCGTCCACCGCGCGCAGGGCGTCGGTGAACTCCGTGTTCATCAGCTGCCGGGCCAGCGACGACAGGATCGTCAGGTGGGCGTCGTCGGCACCGGCCGGCGCGGCGATCAGAAAGATCAGGTCGGCGGGGCCGTCCGCCGCGCCGAAGTCGATGCCGTCGGCGCTGCGCCCGAAGGCGAGCGTCGGCTCGGTGACGTGCTCGCTGCGGCAGTGCGGGATGCCGATGCCACCGTCGAGTCCGGTCGGCATCTGGGCTTCGCGGGCGGCCACGTCGGCGAGGAAGCCGTCCAGGTCGGTCACCCGGCCCAGGGCCACCATGCGCTCGGCGAGGGCACGCGCCGCCGCTTCCTTGGTATCGGCGGACAGGTCGAGATCGACCAGGTCCGCGGTGATCATGTCGCTCATCGCGGGCTCCTTAGCACGCGTATCGCCCGGTCAGTCGAATGGGCGGGGGAGGGGACGGGGATGCGGTGGGGGGTGACGGGGGTGGAGGCGGGTCGTAACGGCGAGGTTCGCCGCTCGCGGGTCGGTCCGCGCTGCTCCTCGTACGTCATGACACCGGCTCCTTCAGCGCACGGTCCGCCGGGATCTCCGCCGTGACCGTCACCGCGGCCGGGTCCAGGTCGCCGGGCTTCGGCATGACGCTGCCCGGCAGCTGGACGGCCGCCGCGCCGTGGGCGACCGCGGAGGCGAGGGCCTCGGGACCGCTGCCGCCGGCGATCAGGAAACCGGCGAGGGAGGAGTCACCCGCGCCCACGTTGCTGCGTACGGCGTCCACGCGGGCGCTGCCGAACCAGGCGCCCTCGTCGGACACCAGCAGCTGCCCGTCGGCGCCAAGACTGGCGAGCACGGCCCGGGCGCCCATCTCGCGCAGTTCCTCGGCCGCCTTCACGGCGTCGCCGACGGTGGCGAGGGGGCGGCCGACGGCCTCCGCGAGCTCCTCGGCGTTGGGCTTGACCACGTCGGGCCGTTCGCGCAGGGCCGCGAGGAGCGCGGGCCCGGAGGTGTCCAGGGCGATCCGGGCCCCGGCGGCGTGTGTGCGGGCGACCAGCTCGGCGTACCAGGAGGGGGCGAGGCCGCGCGGGAGGCTACCGCAGCAGGCGATCCAGGCGGCGTCGCGGGACTGCTGCCGTACGGTCTCCAGGAGCAGTTCCCGCTCGGCCTCGGACAGTTCGGGGCCCGGCGCGTTGATCTTCGTCAGGACGCCGTCGGCTTCGGCGAGGGCGATGTTGGAGCGGGTGGCCCCGGCGACCGGGACGGGCGCGACCTCGATGCCCTGCTGGTCGAGCAGGTCGGCGACGAGGGCGCCCGGGGCGCCGCCCAGGGGCAGGACCGCCACCGTGCGCTGTCCGGCGGCGGCGACGGCGCGCGAGACGTTCACGCCCTTGCCGCCCGGGTCCATCCGCTCGCCGGTGGCGCGGATCACCTCGCCGCGGTCGAGGGACGGCACCTCGTAGGTGCGGTCCAGGGACGGGTTGGGGGTCACGGTGAGGATCATGCGCGCACTACTTCCGTGCCGCCGCGCTCGATGGCGACGGTGTCTTCGGGGCTCAGCCCGCTGTCGGTGATCAGCAGGTCCACATCGCTCAGGTCGCCGAAGCGGGCGAAGTGCTCCTGGCCGTGCTTGGAGGAGTCGGCGAGCAGCACCACGCGGCGGGCGGCGGCCACGGCCGCGCGCTTGACGGCGGCCTCGGCGAGGTCGGGGGTGGTCAGGCCGTGTTCGGCGGAGAAGCCGTTGGCGGCCACGAACAGCACGTCCGCGCGGATCTCGCCGTACGCGCGCAGCGCCCAGGCGTCCACGGCGGCGCGCGTACGGTGCCGTACGCGCCCCCCGATGAGGTGGAGCTGGATGCCGGGGTGGTCGGCGAGGCGGGCCGCGATGGGCAGGCCGTGCGTGACGACGGTGAGGGAGGCCTCCAGCGGGAGGGCGGCGGCCATTCTGGCGATCGTCGTGCCGGCGTCGAGGATCATCGTGCCCTCGGTCGGCAGTTCCGCGAGGGCCGCCTTGGCGATGCGGTCCTTCTCGTCGGGAGCCGTGGTCTCGCGCTCGGCGAGGTCCGGCTCGAAGTCGAGGCGTCCGGCCGGGATGGCCCCGCCGTGCACCCGGCGGACCAGGCCGGCGCGGTCGAGGGCCTTCAGGTCCCGGCGGATCGTCTCCGCCGTCACCTGGAACTCCTCGGCCAGCGACACGACATCCACTCGGCCGCCGTCACGGGCGAGCCGGAGGATCTCCTGCTGCCGCTCCGGTGCGTACATGTCTGTTCGCCTCCGCCTCGTGCCCGAACGTGTGGTTTCAGCGGGAGGCTACGCCGAGATTTCAGCAAAGTAAACAGGTTCGGACCCAATCGGGCATGATCGGAAACAGAGACGGGCTCGGCACTCCTGTGCCGAGCCCGTTCTCCGACAATGGCCGGACGATTGCCGACGATGGCCGGCGATCGTCAGGAGACCAGCGCCGGTTCCTTCGGCGCCACCGACGCCTGCTCCCCCTCGACATGCTGCGCCGGCCGCCTCGGCAGGGCGAACATCAACAGGAAGATCACGCCCATCACCGCGGCCACCCAGCCCAGCGAGTTCCGGAAGGCGTCCGCGAAGGCCGGGCCCACCTGGTCCCGGCGCAGATGGTCGCCGATCGTGCCGAAGAAGACGACCGACACCAGGCCCAGCCCCAGCGCGTTGCCCATCTGCTGCACGGTGTTGAGCAGGCCGGACGCCGAGCCGGAGTGCTCGCGCGGCACCTCGGAGAGGATCGCGTCGGTCAGCGGAGCGACGATCAGGCCCATGCCCACACCCATCACGACCAGTGGCAGCGCCATCTGCCAGGGCGCGATGCCGAGGCCGTAGTGCCCGGACTCCCAGAGGTACAGCAGCACTCCGGCCGCCATCACCAGCGCGCCCGCCTGGAGCACCTTGCGGCCGAAGCGCGGGACCAGCTTCTGCACGGACATCCCGGCGGCCACGGACACGGCGATCGAGAACGGCACCCCGGTCAGCCCGGCCTTCAGCGGGCTCCAGCCCAGCCCGAACTGCATGTACAGCGTCCACACCAGGAAGAAGACGCCGAGCGCGACGCCGAAGACGGTCTGCACGGCGATGCCGGCCGCGAAGCTCTTGACCCGGAACAGCGACAGCTCGACCAGCGGGGAGCCGTCCCGCGCGCTCTTGCGCCGCTCGTACGCCACCAGTGCCGCGAGGACGACGAGCGATCCGGCCATCGAGACGTATCCCCACAGCGGCCAGCCCAGCTCGCGGCCGCGGATGAGCGGGTAGAGCAGCATCAGCAGGCCCAGCGTCACGAGCGCGACGCCCACCAGGTCCAGCTTCAGGGCCCGCGGTGCCTTGGACTCGGTGATGAAACGGCTGCCGAGGATCAGACCCGCGACGCCCACGGGCAGGTTGATCAGGAAGATCGAGCGCCACTCCCACCCGAACAGGTTCCACTCGGTCAGCAGCGCGCCGAGCAGCGGACCGGACACGGCACCGAGACCGACGATCGCGCCGAACAGCCCGAACACCTTGCCCCGCTCGTGCGCCGGGAAGGTGGCGTGCACGATCGACAGCACCTGCGGCACCATCAGCGCCGCCATGCCGCCCTGCAGGAAACGGGAGGCGACCAGCATCTCCGGGTTCACCGCGAGGCCGCACAGCGCGGAGGCGACGGTGAAGCCGCCGATGCCGATGAGGAAGATCCGCTTGCGGCCGTGGATGTCGCCGAGCCGTCCGCCGGTGATCAGACCGGCGGCGAAGGCGAGGGCGTAACCGGCCGTGATCCACTGGATCTGACCGAAGGACGCGCCCGCCTCCCGCTGGATCGACGGTATGGCGATGTTGACGATCGTCACGTCGACGAGGTCCATGAAGGCCGCGGTCATCACGATCGCCAGAGCGAACCAACGGCGGCGGTCGGTCCCGCCGCCCGCGGTGCTGGGAGTGGTCTCGGTGGAGGTCATGCCAGGAAGTTAGAGGGCCAGTAGGTCAGATGTTGTCCTAGTGGTGCGGCATCCTCGTCGGTATGACGACGGACACTCCGGCCCGGCTCCTGACGCTCCTCTCCCTCCTCCAGACGCCCCGCGAATGGCCCGGCGGCGAGCTCGCCGGCCGGCTCGGGGTCTCCCGCCGCACGGTCCGGCGGGACATCGACCGGCTGCGCGAGCTGGGCTATCCCGTGCAGGCCTCCAAGGGCGCCGACGGCGGCTACCGGCTGGTCGCCGGGAAGGCCATGCCGCCGCTCGTGCTCGACGACGAGGAGGCCGTCGCCATCGCGGTCGGGCTGCGCGCCGGGGCGGGGCACGCGGTGGAGGGCCTGGACGAGGCGTCGGTGCGGGCGCTGGCCAAGCTGGAGCAGGTGCTGCCGGGCCGGCTGCGCCACCGCGTGACCACACTCCAAGCCGCGACCACACAACTGACCAGCGGCGACGGACCGAGCATCGCGCCCGAGACACTGACCGTCATGGCCTCCGCGGTGGCCGGGCACGAGCGGCTGCGGTTCGCCTACCGGACCGCGGACGGCACCGAGTCGCGGCGCCTGACGGAGCCGTACCGGCTCGTGTCGACCGGCCGCCGCTGGTACCTGGTGGCGTACGACATCGACCGGGACGACTGGCGTACGTTCCGCGTCGACCGGGTGAGCGAACCGTTCGCCACGGGGGCGCGGTTCGTGCCGCGCGAGTTGCCGACGGGGAACGCGGCGGAGTACCTGCGGCAGTCGATGCAGCGGCACCAGGAGTCGTACGACTTCGAGGTCACGTTCGCCGCACCGGCCGAGTTCGTCGCCGCCCGGCTGCCGAAGTGGCTCGGCACGCCCGAGCCGTTGGGCGACGACAGCTGCCGGCTGCGCGGGTCCGTCGGCGACGCCGTGCAGTGGGTGGCGTTCCGGCTGGCGACGCTGGAGTGCGATTTCACGATCCGCGAGCCGGAGGAACTCGTGCGTGTGGTCCGGGAGTTGGGGGCGCGGTTGAGCAGGGCGGCCACAGGCTCGGAGTAAGTATCCGACTCTCGGCCGCCGTCGGACCCCGTCAGGCATCCCATGGAAAGTGCCGCAGCGCCCTCAAGTTCCGCAACGCCAGCTCCGCCGGACCTCCGGGACCCTCCACCGGCCCGCCCCCCTCCGCCCAGCCCTCCAGGGCCGTTCGTACGGCGGCGCTCGCGACGGCGGCGGCGAAGCGCGACTCAAGGGTGGGGGCAACGTTGTCGTCACCCTCCGGAGTTCCCGTCCTGGTCCCCCGGTCCGCCAGCACCTCCCCCAGCGTCCGTTCCGACACCTGGCAGACCTCCGCCCACACCCTGCGCAGGGACGGGTTCGCCTCGGCGAGGCGCAGGAGCGTGCGGACCCACTCCCAGGAGGACGCCGAGACGCCGACGCCTGGGGTGAGAGTGTGTCGCACTGCGTGCTCCAGGGCCTGGGGCACGGAGTCGTCGGCGGGAGCCGCACGTACCGCCTCCACCCAGCGCTGGGCGCCGGCCGCGTAGAGCGGGGCGACGGCCTCCTCCTTGGTGGCGAAGTACCGGTAGAAGGTGCGCGGGGCGATGCCCGCGGACTGGGCGATGTCCTCCGCGCGAGTGCCGCGCAGGCCGTGCCGTACGAAGAGGCCGGCCGCGGCCCGGGCGATCTCCATACGCGTCTCGGCCTTGCGCCGCTCGGTCAGCGAGGCCTGAGGAGGGGTCGGGGTGGTGCTGCTCACGCCCGGCAGGCTATGCCCCTGTGGCACAATCTGCCATCTGGCGGGCCACCCCGTGGTTCAGGTACGGGGTGCCCCGCCCTCCGCTTTCCCCGTCACACCGATAGCCACGGACCCGGTCACACCGAGAGCCGCGTTCCCCGGTCACGCAGAGAGCCGGGCCCCGGCGTCCGGGGGGAGGGACGCCGAAGCCCGGCCTTGGGAGAGTCCCGGCGCCGGGGGGAGTGCGACGGGACTTGGCTCTGGGGCCAGGGGTGCGGCCCGGGCCCGAACTGGTGGGCCCGGAAGTCTTGTTCCCGGTGCCCCGCGGGTTGAAGCGGCGTTACATCGCCATGTTTGCGCGGTCTTTCGCCACCCGGCGTACGCGGCGGCCCCGGGCGCACACTCTCCGTCATCCACACGCCGTGGACGACATCCACAGGCCGTGGGACGAGCCGTACGCCCGGACGCCCACCGGCGTCACGCCGCCGCGTCGAATCCGGTGCTGCGCGCCAGCTTCTTCAGCTCCAGCAGCGCGTGCTTCTCGATCTGCCGGATGCGCTCGCGGGTCAGGCCGTGCTCCTTGCCGACCTCGGTCAGCGTGCGCTCCCGGCCGTCCTCGATGCCGTAGCGCATCTTGATGATCGACGCCGTGCGCTGGTCGAGGCGGCCGATGAGGTCGTCGAGCTCCTCGCTGCGCAGCAGTGTGAGCACCGACTGCTCGGGCGACACCGCCGAGGTGTCTTCCAGGAGGTCGCCGAACTGGGTCTCGCCCTCGTCGTCCACCGACATGTTCAGCGAGACCGGGTCGCGGGCCCAGTCGAGCACGTCGATGACGCGCTCCGGCGTCGAGCCGAGCTCGGCGGCGATCTCCGCGGGCTCCGGGTCGCGCCCGTGCTCACGGTTGAACTCGCGCTGCACGCGCCGGATCCGGCCAAGCTCCTCCACGAGGTGGACGGGCAGGCGGATGGTGCGGGACTGGTCGGCTATGGAGCGGGTGATGGCCTGGCGGATCCACCACGTCGCGTACGTGGAGAACTTGAAGCCCTTGCGGTAGTCGAACTTCTCGACCGCGCGCACCAGGCCGGCGTTGCCCTCCTGGATCAGGTCCAGCAGCGGCAGACCGCTGCGGGGGTAGCGGCGGGCGACGGCGACGACCAGGCGCAGGTTGGAGCGGATGAAGACGTCCTTGGCCCGCTCCGCGGCGGCGACCAGGGCTTCGAGCTCCTCACGGGTGGCGTCCGCCTCGGTCTCCTCGTACCCGTCGAGGACCTGCTTCGCGAACACACCCGCTTCGATGACCTGGGACAGCTCGACTTCCTTGGCGGCGTCGAGCAGCGGTGTGCGCGCGATCTCGTCGAGGTACATGCCGACCAGGTCGCGATCGGCGATCTCGCCGCCATGGGCGCGAACACTGCTTGCCGCGTCAGCCGTCTCGCCGGTGGCGGACTGACGACGGGCGACGGCACGGGTTGCCATGCGTGCTCCCTTGCGATGGTGAGGTCAGCGGGCGGTCCTTCGGACGCTGGACTCCGTCTCCGGGACTCTCCGGACTCTCCTCGGGTGCCCTGCATCCGATGGAAACAACGACTGGAATCAGGACAGAATTCCCAACGCACCCCTCGATTTTTCTGATCATGCAGTACCCTGTCCGGCCAAGCGGGGAGGCGAGATGCCGTCGGAACCTACAGAGGTGCAGGTCAGGCCGGGAGTCGAGGATGACCTCGAAGCCCTCACGACCCTCTACAACCACTACGTTCGTGAGACGGCGATCACATTCGATACCGCGATCTTCACTCCGGAGGAGCGCCGCCCTTGGCTGCTCTCCCACCCTGAAGACGGTCCCTACCGTCTGAAGGTTGCCGTGGACCCGGACTCACAGGAGATTCTGGGGTACGCCACATCCAGCCCCTTCCGGATGAAGCCCGCCTACGTGACCTCCGTGGAGACGACGGTGTACGTCGCCCCGCACGCCGGCCGCCGCGGCGTCGGCACGCTCCTCTACAAGGCCCTCTTCGAGACCCTGTCCGGCGAGGACCTGCACCGCGCCTACGCGGGCATCGCGCAGCCGAACGAGGCGTCGGCCCGGCTGCACGAGCGCTTCGGCTTCCGGTACGTCGGCACCTACCGGGAGGTCGGCCGCAAGTTCGGCCGCTACTGGGACGTGGCCTGGTACGAGAAGGACCTCGCGTAGGACCCCGGGGTCACGGGTCACAGGTCACAGGTCACGGGTTACGAGTCACAGGTCACGGGTCACGCTCAGCCGAACTGCACCGACCGCTTCGCCAGCCCCATCCAGAAGCCGTCGATCACCGACTTCTGCACGTCCAGCTCACCGGCCGCGTCGGCCGCGCCCATGGTCACGAACAGCGGGGCGAAGTGCTCCGTGCGCGGGTGGGCGAGCTGCCCCGCGGGCGACTTGCGGGTGAAGTCGAGCAGCGCGTCCACGTCACGCGCCTCCAGCGCCCGCCGCCCCCAGTCGTCGAACTCCGCCGACCAGGCGGGGGTGCCGCCCTGCCGGAGCGCGGCCAGGTTGTGGGTGAAGAAGCCGGAGCCGACGATCAGCACGCCCTCGTCCCGCAAGGGGGCGAGCCGGCGGCCGATCTCCATGAGCCGGACCGGGTCCAGCGTCGGCATGGAGACCTGGAGCACCGGGATGTCGGCCTCCGGGTACATCTCGACCAGCGGGACGTACGCGCCGTGGTCGAGGCCGCGGTCGGGGACGTCCTGGACGGGCACGCCGGGGGCGCGCAGCAGCTTCCGTACCGACTCGGCGAGCTCCGGTGCGCCGGGGGCCTCGTAGGTCACCCTGTAGTAGTGCTCCGGGAAGCCCCAGAAGTCGTAGACGAGCGGGACGGTCTCGGTGGCGCCGATGGCGAGCGGGGCCTCCTCCCAGTGGGCGGAGACCATCAGGATCGCCCGGGGTCGCGGCAGGCCGGCCGACCAGGCGGCCAGTTCACCGGGCCAGACCGGGTCGTCCGCCAGCGGCGGGGCGCCGTGGCTCAGGTACAGAGCGGGCATGCGCTCCTGGATGGCGGCGGACATGCTGCGGCTCCTTCCAAAACATGATTCCCTAACAAAACTGTACGGGCCATTTGTTTAAAATTCAAGGAGGGGCCACGTAGAGTGGAAGACATGAAGGCACCCGCATCCGCACCGACACCAGGCTCCGTGGCAGAGCCTCCGGAACCGCGCTGGCTCACCGTCGAGGAGCAGCGCGTATGGCGCTCGTTCATGGAGGGCGTCACCCTCCTCGACGACCATCTCGACCGTCAGCTCCAGCGCGACGCGGGCATGCCGCACGTCTACTACGGCCTTCTGGTCAAGCTCGCCGAGGCGCCGGGGCGGCGGCTGCGGATGACGGAGCTCGCCATGCTGGCGAAGATCACCCGCTCCCGCCTCTCGCACGCCATCGCGCGCCTGGAGAAGAACGGCTGGGTGCGCCGCGAGGACTGCCCCGACGACAAGCGGGGCCAGTTCGCCGTGCTGACGGACGAGGGCTACGAGGTGCTGCGGCAGACCGCGCCGGGCCATGTGGAGGCCGTCCGCCAGGCGGTCTTCGACCGGCTCACCCCGGAACAGCAGAGGTCCCTCGGCGAGATCATGCGGATCATCGCCGAGGGACTCCAGCCGGCCGAAGCGGGTGCGGACCTGCCCTGGCTCCGCTGAGCCGGGGCAGGTCCTGGAATCAGTGGGTACGAGGCGTCCCCTCCTCGTACCCACGGAGGGCCCGAAGTGGTGTTACGGGCGGCCCGAAGTGGTGTTACGGGCGGCCCGGACGGGGCCTTTCCGGGTACGGCCGTCAGTGGGCGACGACCGGGATCTGCACCTCGTCCGCCACACCCTCGCCGGAACCGGAGCCGGTCACGGTGGTGTTCCCGGGACGGCCCGCGTTGACGAAGGTCAGGGCGATCGCGGCGGCCACGACGAGGATGCCGACGGCGAACCAGATGGCACTCGTGTAGCCCTCCACCATGGCCTCCAGCTGGACCAGCTGCTGCTGGGACCGGCTGGTGGCCCCGGCGATGTGGTCCGCGATGTAGGACGTCGTCGCCGAGGCGGCGATCGTGTTCAGCAGAGCCGTACCGATGGCGCCGCCCACCTGCTGCGAGGTGTTGACCATCGCGGAGGCGACACCGGCGTCCCGCGGCTCCACGCCCTGCGTGGACAGCGACATGGCCGGCATGAACGCCGTACCCATGCCCAGGCCGAGCAGCAGCATCGCCGGCAGCAGCAGAGCGGCGTACGAGGAGCCGATCTCCAGCCGGGTCAGCAGCAGCATGCCGAGCGCGGCGACCAGGAAGCCGGGACCCATCAGCAGGCGCGGCGCCACCCTGGTCATCAGGCGGGTGCCGATCTGGGTGGAGCCCACGATCATGCCCACGATCATCGGCAGGAACGCGAAACCGGTCCTGACCGGCGAGTACCCCTTCACGATCTGCAGGTAGTACGTCAGGAAGAGGAACAGGCCGAACATCGCGATGATCGCGAGACCGAGAGAGAGGTAGACACCACCGCGGTTGCGCTCGGTGATCACGCGCAACGGCAGCAGCGGGGCCTTGACCTTGGACTCGACGATCACGAAGGTCGCGAGCAGAACGGCGGAGGCCACGAACATGCCGACGGTCACGGAGTCGCTCCAGCCGTCGGACTCGGCGCGGGTGAAGCCGTAGACGAGGGCGACCAGGCCGAGCGTGGACAGGACGACGCCCGGGATGTCGAGCGGAGAGCGGTTGCGGCCGCCCTCGGGCTCACGGATGACGAAGTACGCACCGGCCGCGGCGACGACGGCGAACGGGATGTTCACGAAGAACGTCCAGCGCCAGTCCAGGTACTCGGTGAGGAAGCCGCCCAGGATCAGACCGACGGCACCACCGCCACCGGCGATCGCGCCGTAGATGCCGAACGCCTTGGCGCGCTCCTTGGCGTCGGTGAACATCACGGCGAGCAGGGAGAGCGCGGCGGGCGCGAGCAGGGCTCCGAAGGCGCCCTGGAGGGCGCGGGCGCCGAACATCATCGCCTCGTTCGTGGCCGCGCCACCAAGGGCGGAGGCCACGGCGAAGCCGCCGAGCCCGACGACGAACGCCCTCTTGCGGCCCCACAGGTCGGCTATCCGGCCGCCGAACAGGAGCAGACCGCCGAAGGCGAGGGCGTAGGCCGTGACGACCCACTGCCGGTTGCCGTCGGAGATGCCCAGGTCCTGCTGGGCGGAGGGCAGGGCGATGTTCACGATGGTGGCGTCCAGGACGACCATCAGCTGGGCCAGCGCGATGAAGACGAGCGCTTTCCAGCGGGCGGGGTCCGGCGAGGCGGCCGGAGCCCGCAGTGTCTTTGAGGCTGTTTCAGACATGGGGGTACCCACTTCGGGACAAGGTGACGGAAAAAAGGTGTCGTTGAGGGACGACTCGACGACCGGCGTGGTCGTGAGCTGTGTGGTCGTGAGCTATATGGCCTGAGCTATGTCGTGTGGCCGTCGTGATTCATGCGTGCTGGCCATGCGCTGGCCATGTGTGGTGGCCATGTGTGGTGACTCGGGCGCTCGGGTGGCGCCCGGAACTGATCGGTCAGGCTTGGCGGAGGTCCTCCATGGTCACTGCCGCGCCCGGCAGGGCGGAACGGGCCGGGGCCCGCAGTCCGTCCAGGAACAGCTGAAGATGACGGTGCACGAAACGGTCGGCGCTGAAGCACGCCGTACCGGCCGGGGGCCGGCTGAGCTGGGCCACGGCGACCATCAGGTCACCGACGCCGACATCGGGGCGGAGCTGGCCGGCCGCCTTGGCGCGGTCCATGACCATCTGGAGGATCCGCTCCACGCGCTCGCGCGCCGCTTCGAGGTCGGGGTGGTTCTGGTCGAAGGTGCTCGAGACCATCGGGCACAGCGCGCTGATCCGCTCGTCGGCGGAGGTGTGCACGAAGCGCTCCAGGGCCTCGAACGCGTCCCCGGTCTCCGCGAGCGCGCGCTCGCCGGCCGCGCCCGTACGGTCCAGTACGGAACAGACGACCTCGCGTACGAGCGCGTCGCGATCCGGGAAGTTGCGGTACACCGTGGCGTTGCCCACGCCGGCCCGGCGGGCGATCTCGTCGAGCGGCACCTCGGGTCCGTGCTCGACGAACATCTCCCGGGCGGCGGTGACGATCCGCTCCCGGTTGCGCAGGGCGTCGGCACGGGGCCGGGGCGCCTTGCGCGGTGCGGGGGTGGCGGTCTGCACGGCGTACTCCTGGGTGGTCTGAGTGTGCGGTGATGCGATCCGGGGAGAGACTCCCCGTTTCGGTCGGACACCTGGCTAAACGGGGACTGGGTCCCCGGTATTTCCCGCACCTGGGATTTTTGTTTGTGACCTGGCTCACGGTGCCGACGGGCCCGCTGCTGCGGGACCGCTACCGCCGGACCGCTACCGCCGGAGCTACCCACGGGAAACCCACGATCGGTCTCCTCCAACGCGCGCCCCGCGCGCCCCCTGACGCAGGGTGATCGCATGGGTGCAGCCGGAGACGGAGGCTGCCATGGCGCGGGAGGTCCCTTGCAGGTCCGTGGCATGCAGCCGCAGCCCCAGCGCCCCCGGTCGTACGGCTCGGGGCCGCCCGGCCGCCGGATACCCAGGCGGCGCCTGGCCGCCCTCGCCTGCGTGACCGCCCTGACCTTCACGGTCAGCACCTCGGCCGGCACGGGCCACCTCGCCCCGGGAGCCACCACGGCCGGGGCGGGCCCGATCTCCCTGTCCCGCACCTCCGCGCACGGCCCCTGCATGATCCGCGGCGCCCGCGAGGTCCAGATGTCCGAGGGCATCCCCACCACCGACGGCTACGCCGGCTCCACCGGCACCGTCCGCGCCCTCACCCTGATGATCGACTTCTCCGACGCACCCGGCGAGGGCAAGGCCCTGGACCGCTACCGGGAGTTCTTCCCGCAGACCCGGCACTGGTTCCGCACCAGCTCCTACGGCCGCCTCGACTACCGCCCCGAGACCCCGATACCGGAGTGGCTGCGGATGCCGAAGTCCTTCCACGAGTACGGCATAGAGCGCGGCGCCCCCTTCGACCCCGGCTACCGCGCGCTGGTCCAGGACCTCGTGGCCGCGGCCGACCCGAGGGTGGACTTCCGCGAGTACGACCTGGTGAACGTACTGGTCACCCCGAACGCCGGCCCCTCCGCCCTCGACACCGTCCTCTCGGTCACCTTCGCCGGCAACCCCGAGGCCCCGAGAGCCGACGGCATACCCGTGGCCAACGCCTCGTTCGTCTACTCCCGCCAGGACGACGGCTCCGGCTCCTACGGCCGCACCGGCTACCGCGTCCTCCCCCACGAGAACGGCCACGTCTTCGGCCTGCCCGACCTGTACACCGCGGAGGGCGGGGGCGCCGTCGGCCACTGGGACATCATGAGCGAGGACTGGGGCGCCAACAACGACCTCCTCGGCTGGCACAAGTGGAAGCTGGGCTGGCTGGACGCCGCGCAGGTGCACTGCGTATCGACCCCCGGCACCACGGAGCACACCCTGACGCCGCTGGCCCGCGCGGGCGGCTCCAAGCTGGTCGTCGTCCCCCTGGACAGCAGATCCGGTTACGCCGTCGAACTGCGCACCCGCGCCGGCAACGACGAGTCGGTGTGCCGCCCGGGCATCCTGGTCTACAAGGTCGACGCCGAGGTGGACACGGGCATGGGCCCGGTCACCGTCTACGACTCCCGCCGCGACAGCGGCGGCTGCACACGCGCACCGAACGTCCACGCGGAGCTGTCGGACGCGCCGTACGCGCCCGGGGAGACGTTCAGGGATCCGCGGAGGGGGATCGTGATCAGGGTGGTGGAGGCGGATCCCGCGGGGGACTACCGGGTACGGGTGACGCGGGGCCAGCCACGGACGTGACGGCACTCGACGCTCAGGCAGGTGCCCGTTCGGGATTACGGTAGCCCTGCGCCGCGACCGCCGTACCGGAGAGCCGATGCCAGCGAAGCCCATGAACGACGCCGCCGGGGAGGCCACGCCTGAGGGGGCCGTCCGGGCGGAGACCACACCTGAGGAGGCCACACCGGCGGAGACCACACCTGCGGAAGCCATACCTGAGGAGGCCGCCCGGGCGGAGACCACACCTGCGGAGGCCACACCTGCGGAGGCCACACCGGCGAAGGCCACACCGGCGGAGGCGGTCACGCCGCTGATCCGCGGTATCGCGGTCCTGCGGGAGCTGACCGAGGCGGACGGGACGCTGAGCCTCAGCGCCCTCGAACGGGCCACCGGCCTCGCCCGCTCCACGGTCGACCGCATCACGGCCACACTCGCCCGCATGGACTACGTCCGCGTGGACGGCCGGGACGTGCACCTGACCCCCCGCCTGATGGAGCTGGGCAACGCCTACCTCTCCGCCCTGCGCCTCCCCGCCCTTCTCTCCGCCCGAGCGGACGCCCTGGCAGACGAGTTGGACGAGTCGGTCTCCCTCGCGGTGGCCGACCGCGACGGCATCCGCTTCATCCACCAGGCGACCCGCCGCCGCGCGATGTCCCTGAGCTTCCGCATCGGCGACCTGCTCCCCGCCGAACGCACCGCACCGGGACCGCTGTTCGCCGCGGAGTGGACGGACACCGACTGGCAGCACTGGCGGCACCGCAGGGCGGCGGACCCGAGGGACCTGTCCTTCACGGCCGTACCGCCGCGCAAGTACGGAGCGGGCGAACGAGACGACGAGGCCTTCGTCGCCCGCACGGAAGAGGCGGCCGCGAACGGCTGGGCTCTGGACGACCAATTGATCGAACCCGGCCTGGTGGCGGTCTCGGTCCCGGTCCGGTCCCCACACACGGGCGACCGCCGAAAGATCGCCTGCGTGGCGAGCGTGGTCAGCCACACGAGCCGGCACACGGCACACGACCTGCGCACGACGCTGCTGCCGAGATTGCGGTCGGCGGTGACGGAGATGGAACGCGAACTGCGCCGCACGCCACCCCCGGACGCCGGCCCACCCCCCTCGAACCTCGCTCTCTGGACGGGCGCGTCCAAGCAGCAACTGGGCCGCGACTTCATCGAATCCCTGGCACGAGGCCTGACGGTCCTCACGGCCTTCGGCGAGGGCAGGCCGGAGCTGACCCTCACGGAGGTGGCCCACGCGACGGGGCTGGCCCGGGCGACGGCCCGCCGAGCACTGATCACCTACGAGCACCTGGACCTGGTGACCACCCCGAGCCCCCGCACCTTCACCCTGACCCCCCGGGTCCTCGCCCTCGGCTTCCCACCCCTCTCCCGCACGTCCCTTCCCGAGATCGCCCAGCCCCACCTGGCCGACCTGACGTCCCGCATCCACGAGTCGACGTCCCTGGCGGTGCTCTCTGACTCGGGTGAGGAGATCCAGTTCACGGCCAGGGTGGCGACGGGCCGGGTGATGAGCGTGAACATCACGGTGGGCACGCGCCTGCCGGCGCACGCGACGGCACTGGGACGAGTCCTGCTGGCGGACACGCACAGAGACCAAGAACAGCTGACCTCGATCCACTCCCAGGGCTACGCCCTGGTCGACGAGGAACTGGAAGAGGGCCTCCGCTCCCTCGCGGTCCCGATCCGCGACCGTTCCGGACGTGTGGTGGCCGCCCTGAACACAGCGATGCACGCGAGCCGCCACTCCCTGCGCGCGTGCGTAACGGACCTGCTCCCCGAACTCACCTCAACAGCCACCCGCATCGAGTCGGACCTCCACACCGCCAGCCGCTTCACCCACGTCCCCCTGACCTGACCCCCACACCCACCCGACCCGTATCCGGTACGCTGACGCCTGTGGCCTTCCCAGACCACAGGCACGGCGCTGCTTGCGTCCGATGCCACTGCCTTCGTAGCTCAGGGGATAGAGCACCGCTCTCCTAAAGCGGGTGTCGCAGGTTCGAATCCTGCCGGGGGCACAGGAAAAGGGCCAGCTCAGGAGGGTTTCCTCCCAGGCTGACCCTTCTTCGTTTCCCGCCCCGTGCCACAGGCGTGCCACATCATCCGGCAGAGGGCTCGCCGCCCGGCAACCACTTCAGGGCGACCACCACATCCGTCCCAAATCCGCCACAGGTCACTCTGCGTCCACCGGCTGCTCCGAGATTGCGCGACGCCATCGATAGGCCTTCTGCCGGCAGTACCTCCAAGGTCACCTGGATCAGTCTGGATGGCGCCGCCTGCCGTCTGGACACACCCGACGAGGTTGACTGAGTCGAGCCCGTCACCGCCCGGCAGCGGTCTGGCTGGCCCTCCATTCAGGAGCCTCGGGCGTGTCCTGGAACTCCAGGAGGTGCTGTCCGGCGAGCCGCTGCAGGGCGGCGCGTACGTCTGCCGGTGTGACGTAGAAGAACTCCCGGCGTAGGTTCACCCGGTTGACGCGGCGGGACTCGAACTCCTGGTGCAGGCGGCGTTCCAGGCCGACGGCGTCCTCACTGAAGATCAGGGCGTGTACGTCGAAACGGAAGGGGACGGACGCGTCCCCGAGTTCGATGACGCGGTCCATGGGATCGAGGCGCCGGGTCATACCGATCTTGACCATGCGTTCGCCGAACGCTCCGACGTTGGAGATGACGTAGACGTATCCGGCCCGGATGTTGGCCTCGCGGGCCTCGACCGCCTCCAGTTCGGCGCCCAACTCGACAAGTTTTCCTTCGAGTTCGGCGATGGCGGCCTCATCGCCGGTGCCGGAGCGCAGGCGGCGCAGGGCGCCCTCGTAGTGGCTGCGTTCCTTCTCCAGCCGCTGCCGCTCGCGCTCGATCTCGCGCTGCATGCGCTCCTCCTCGCGCTGCTGGGCTCGAAGCTCTCGCTGCTCCTCCCGCTCGGTCTCCTTCCTCACCAGGTAGTCCGCCGTCAGTTCCAACTCCTGGACCCGCAGCTGGTGGTAGTCATCGCCGATGCGGATCTGCATGGTGGCGCCGAGCCGGGCGATCGACTCCCGCGTCTTGCCGAGCCGGTCGATCAACGAGTCGAGCCGGTGCGGCTTCATGCCGCGCACTGCGTTGTCCGCCTCGGCGTTGTACGCGCGCAGCATCAGCTTGGAGAAGTCACGGACCATCTTGCGGCCCTTGGCAGCTGAGCCGTCCACCATCCAGTACTGGTTGCCGAGCACTGCCCGATCGTCCCTCGCCAACTGCTTGTAGCGGGCCTTGAGACTGTCGAGCCGGTCCTTGTAGGCGAGCGCGTCGGCGAGCGGATGGCGGTACTCGTAAATGCCGGCCTCTTGCAGCATCCGCGTCTCATCAGTGAGCACCAGATCCCGGCGCGCGGCCGTGAGGCGCTGTTCGGCCTCCGCCGTCTGGCGAGCGATGTCGTCGGCTTGGCGGCGCACGTCAACCAGGGACTGCGCGGCGCTCTCGGCGGCGTGCTCTATCTTCTCGTCCAGGAGAGCGTCGATCCGTCCGATCTCTTGGAGCTTCTCCTCATGCGCGCGGCACAGTCGCTGCTGCTCGGCGGCTATCTGAGCGCTGTCGGCTCCGATGAGACGACTCAATTGCTCCGTCAGGTGACGGTTGTCTTCCTGTAGTCCGCGTACCTGTGTTTCCATCAGCGCCAGCTCGCCCGCCAGACGCGCCGCCTCGGACTCCGCTTGCTTACGGCGCCGGCCGAACAGACCCCCACCTGTGGCCGGGACCGTCGCCTGGGGACTGTGGGGGGACTGCTGAGGAACGGGTGCGCTCGGCTGCGGCGCGGCCCCTTCCGGGATCCAGATCTGCCAGCCTGGGGGTGTGGGCCATGCGGGATCCGGTTCCCAGCCCGGTGGCGGGCTCCACCCCTCCGGCGGGGCGGGCCAGGTGGGCGGCGGGTTGAACCGGTAGGTCATGGGGCAACGACTCCTGTCGCGAGGGCGAGAGACGGCCGGCGTAACCCCGATGCCGTCCGGCAGCCAGCGGGCCGAGTCGAACGTACTCGGCCTTGTGGACCTTCGTCCTGCCATCTCCCGTTTTTGGCCCTCCTGGCAGCAGATCCGACGAGGTGAGTAAGCTGCAGGGAGCCGTTAGACTCCGGCCGCTGTCAGGACGGCCCTCCGCCGGCAGCGAAGTGCCCCTCGTCCTCGAGGGACCGGTCCGGCGCCCCCGGGCACGGCCGACCGCCCCTGACGCACCGGGTGAAGGTGAAGCGAAGGTGCCCACCCCTCTGTCCGCGGACAAGTTCCTGTCCGTTCTCGAGAACGCACGACTTGGCGTTGTCGAACACGGATCCTGGCGCACCCACAACCGCGACCAGCACGGCAACTGGGGCCCCGTGAACGGGGTGATGATCCACCACCCGGGCGCGTACTCCTCCGCGTCTTGTGCCTCCCCCTGGCCACGCCGCGCGCGCCCGCGACCTGTGGCACGAGGTCGACCCCTGCAGTCGGCCCGGAACGGATTCAGCACACATGAGGCCGGGAAACCCTGGGAACCTGCAAGAATCACCGAGACATGTTTCTCCAGGTCAAACGCGGTCATGGCGGAGTTTCCCCAGGTCACGACCTTGATCAGAGAAAACTCCTAAAGCGGGTGTCGCAGGTTCGAATCCTGCCGGGGGCACAGCCAGAAGGGCCAGCTCAGGAGGGGTTTCCTCCCAGGCTGGCCCTTAGCCGTTTCAGGCGCCGTGCCACACGCGTGCCACTACGTCCGCTCGGCGTCCCCTGGGGAACCTGAAGCCACTCCCCCGCCGCCCCGGATCATGGCCCCGAGGCTGTCCGCGATGGCCCTGTCCCGGTCGCTGGTCATGTGCTGGTAGATCAGCGCGGCCCTGGAGCTGCTGTGCCCCATGCGGGTCATCAGCTCCCGTGTGCTGGCCCCGGCCGTGGAGGCGAGCGTATTGCCCGTGTGCCGAAGATCGTGGAAGTGCAGCTCGGCCGTGACGCCCGCAGCCTTCCGGGCCTTAACCCAGTCGTCCCGGAAGTTGCTCCGCCGCAGTTGCCCGCCCTGCGGCCCGACGAAGACGTGCCCGTCGCGGCCGGGAGCGGCGAAGTGCTCCAGGTGATGCCTGACCGCGTCCAGCAGTTCGGCCGGAAAGGAGACGGAACGAACCCCGGCCGCGGACTTCGGCGCCTTGTCTAAGAGGCGGCTGTCCTGCAACTCGGCCTGAGCGCGGCGCACAGTGACAGTCAGCGCCTCCAGGTCGATGTCCCGGCGTCGCAAGGCCGCCAGCTCCCCGAACCGCAGCATGGTGAAGGCCGCCAGGAGCACGAGCAGCCGGTAGCGCGGCGCGATGGAGTCGGCAACGGCGAAGACCTCCGCGACCGTGAGGACCGGCCGCTCGGGCACGTCGTAGCGGTCTGCGCCCTTGATGCGGCACGGGTTGCGCCGGATCAGTTCGTCGTCGACGGCCGTATTCATCAGGGCGCGCAGCAGTTGGTACGCCTTGACGACCGTCGGCTCACCGAGGCCGGCCCCGAGGAGCTTGCCGCGCCAGCTGCGTACCCGGGCCGTGGTCACGTCGGCCACGCTCCCGGCCCCGAAGGTGGGCAGGATGTGCAGCCGCATCACCGACTCGTTCCGCTCGCGGGTGCGGTCAGCAAGCTTTCGGTCCCGCAGCCACGCGGTGGCGTACTCCTCGAAGTTCACCGCCCCGGCGTCCGGGTCCGACCACTGTCCGCGCGTGATGTCCGACTCGATGTGCGTCAGCGCGACTTGGGCGTCTGTTTTGGTCGGGTAGGTCTTCTCCGCCGGGCGCAGTTGCCCCGTCTCCGGGTCCCGGTAGCGGACCTGCCACCGGCCGGACGGAAGCTGCCGGACCGAACCGAAGTCCCGTCGCCTCCCCTTCTTGTTGGCCATCAGGCAGCCCTCCGCAGGGAGCTGCGCCGATGGCCGATCGGCTGCACCGTATGGGCGTCGATGAAGGCGTTCAGTGCGCTCTCCGGGATACGGACGTGTCGGCCGACCTTGACGAACACGATGCGTCGCTCGGCGATCAGACGGCGCGGAAAGCGTTCCGTGGTGCCGAGGAGTTCGGCCACCTGCGACACGGTCAGGTAGCGGTCAGCCATGGGTGGACTCTCCTTCCGTTCCGAGGGCGGGTTCGAGGGTTTCGGCGAGCCAGGCTTCGGCGTCGGTGAGGCCGGTTCCGGCGTAGACCCAGTGCGCGAGGACGAGGGTTGTGTCCGGGCCGGTCTCGGTCGCTTCGGCGGCTTGTGCGCGGCGCCACTCGGCGCGGGCATCACGGAGGGCGCCGAGGGTGGTGGAGTAGCGACGGGACTTTGTGGAGAAGTGGCCACGGAAGCCGAGCATGTGGGCCCAGGCCCGCAGGCGGAGGTGCTCGAGGTCCTTCCGGGCGCCGAGCGTCCAAGCCGTGCGGATCAGTTGGCGGGCGTGGTCGCTGATGTCGAGCTGGGCGAGTTCGGCGAGGAACTTAAGCGGCCGGTCCAGGGCTCCCGTGGCGGTCTCGGCGCCTTTGGTCGCGTACTTGGCGATGTACGCGGCAACGGCCCGCTCGCTCAGCTCCTGGCCACCGTCGAAGTCGACCGAGCGGATGGTGCGTACGTCAAGCTGACGGCCGAAGGTGAAGACGTGCGCGCGGCCGTCGATGACGGGGCCCTCCACCCGAACCGCAACAGCAGCGGCGCGGATGGCGTCGGTCAGCAGCTCGGCGGTGGCCCAGGCGGGAGGCGGGGTGTCCCCGCCCTCGGGGCCGTCGATGCGGATGACGGCGTGGAAGTGGACGGTGCCACGCTTCTGGTACTCGGCGACCTTGGCGAAAGACACCCGGGCGTGCTCGCGGAAGGCGCGCTGAGTCAGTCCGGCGCACTTGGCGACCTCCCGGCGCAGGTAGGTCGAGAAGCGCCGCCACAGGGGACCGGCGTGCGCGTTCCAGAGCACGGCCGCTTCGTAGTCGTAGGTGTCCGGGTCAAGCGGGGTGCCGAGTGCGGGGTCGTCCTGATCGTGGAGCGTGCCGCAGCGGCAGCGGCGGACCGAACCGGCCGGGCCAGTGGGGCGGTTGTGGACCGGGCCAAAGCTCGGCGCGGTGAAGGTGGCGAACACTCGCGGATGTGCGGCAACGCGTTCGGGGACGCCCTTGCCGCCGCGAAGGCCGGAGGTGATCAAGTGGAAGGTGTCGCGGCGGTAGACCTCGGCGCAGGCCGCGCACCGGGTCGTGCGGCGGTTGTTGCAGCGGACCAAGAGGTGCCCGGCCGGGAGGCTGGAGGAGTCGAGGTGGTGGAGGACGTTGCCAATCTCGCCGGTGCGGGTGTTCACGTCGTACTCGGTGCGGTGGCCGTCGAGGCGGATCGGGTGTGTGCAGCCGCCGAGGCCGGCGAGCTGGCGCAGGAGTGCGGGCATGGTGCCGAGGGCGGCCAGTTCGCCGAGTTCGTGGAGCGGGGGCGGAGTGGCGCGGGTGATGATGACTTCTCCTTCTGGTTTCGGCTGGAGGGAGAGGGCCCCCGGGGCGGCGGATGCTTGGCGGTATCGAGGCCGCCCCGGGGGTCTGGTGTGTCAGCGGCGGTGCTGGTCGCGGAGCATCGAGCGCAGGACCACGGCGGCGACGGCCACGGAGACAGCCGTGACGGCGACGGCGGCCAGGAGTGCGGTCAGCACGACGCCGCCGACGAGGACAGCCGCGACCGCTCCCGTGCTGACGGAGATCTGAGGGGCGGGACGCCGCGCGGGGGCCTGATCGGCAACGGTGTGGGGGTATGCGGGCGGCAGTGTCGGGCTGCCGGGGTACTTGGGCAGGAACACAGCAAAGCTCTCCTTACCTACTCGTCTAGTCATGTGAGCCGTTGACGATGTTCACGCCGGAGCGCGTACCGGACTCGATGGCCGGAGCCATGAACGTGTGCGAGAGCCAGAAGCCGAAGAGGGCGATCAGGACGACAATCCACGTGCGGACGCCGAGGAACTTGACCGCTCCCCAGGCGAAGAAGCCGAGGACGACGACGAGCGGCAGGCTGACGGTCACGGTTTCCGGGTCCTTTCAGCGGACGGGGCAGCGGTGGGTACGGGCGGCCAGCTCGGCGGCAGCGCGGCTGTCGTAGTCGGCGGAGAAGCCGCAGCGCGGGGCTGTGCAGGCGGCGGTGTGCTTCTCCCGGCCGCGACCGTCGTAGGACGTGCCGACCTGGACGGGGCCGATGCGGGTGACGGAGCGGAAACGGCGGTTGACGCTCACGTGGGTCTCCTCTCAGAGCTGGGCAGCGATGGCGTCGGCCATGGGCGGCGGAACGCCGAGGCGGGTACGCAGGGTTGGGGTGTCGATGGCCGTTCCGGTGCGGGCGTGGTGCTCGGCGGCGACTTTGCGGGCGTGCTCGACCAGGGCGGCCGGGACGGCGACCGGAGGCGGGGCCGACGGTGGAGCGGGTGCCGGGTCGGCCGCCGGTGGCATCGGTGGTTCTGGTGCAGGATCGGGCTCGTCGTCCTGGTTCTCGATGTCCTCGGGTTCCTGTTGGGCCACGGCGTTCCCGGTCTCGTCGGGCGACGCCGGCGGCGAGTGGACTAGGAGGGTTCCGCCAAGGAAAGCGACCGCGGGCCAGCCCGCGACGAGGATGCGGAGCCAGGCCGGCACGTGGTCCAGGTCGAGCAGTCCGGCTGTGGCCACGTTCGCTCCGAGGGACGCGGCGAGTGCGATCAGGAACCAGCACCACCCGGCCGCTTTCGCCTCCCCGGAGCGCAGTCGGCGCCAGGCAGCAACGAGCAGCAGGTCAACGCTGATCGGGTAGGCCCACGCTTTCCACCCGTCCTGTCCGGCCGCCGAGGCGACGTCGTGGAGGTGGGCGAAGGACAGCGCGGCGGCGATGACCGCCTGAACGAGCACCGCATCGACGCGGGCCAGGTGGGCACGCATGCTGCGGCTCCTTCCGGTTCGGGCATGGGAGGGGTAGGGACAGGGCGTGAGGCGGTCACGCCGACCGAGGTTGCGCGGGTCAGTCGGTCACCGGTCGGGGCCGCACCGCCGGGCCCGGTGTCTCGACGGGCCGTACGGGCACATCGGGCCGGAAAGGCTTGAGCGCGGGCAGGTCGGGAACCAGGTGGGCCGACTCCCGGCAGGTCTCGGCCGCGTCGCCCAGCGACAAGTACGGCGTGCGGATGCGGGACCAGCCGCCTGAGGTGTCGCCCGCCACGGCGAGGCCGGGCCGTTCGGGGGCGATGGCGCAGGCGGCCGTGACCGCTTCGGGTGCGATATCGCCGAGCGCCATCTTCGCGGAGGCCTCGTCGTTCACCCGGTGGCAGACGCGGCCGGTCAACTGCGCTCGCAGCATGGTGGCCCCCTTGCCCAGCTCGGCGCCGAAGCGCTGCCCGCAGACCTCCAGGTAGATGCCAGCCGCGCGACCGAGTTGGGCGAGCCGGATGAGCTGGGTGACCATCTCGTCCCGCCGTTCCTCGTCCTTCCTGGTGGCGACGAGGAACAGTTCAGCGACCTCGTCCACGAACAGAACGAGGGGAACGGGGCGTTCGGACTCGGGCAGTCCCCAGACGTCCGAAGTGATTTCCTCGGCCGGAGTGTCCGGCGCGATGCCCTGCCGGGCCTTGATCAGGTCGTAGCGGTCCTCCATTTCCTTCACGAGCACGGGCAGCAGCTCGGCGGCCTGCTCCGGATCGGTAGCCAGCGCGGACAGCCGAGGAGCGAACGGCGCCAGCTCCACACCACGCTTGCAGTCGATGCCGACCAGGGCGACCGGCTGAGAGGCGAGTCCGGCGATCAGGTGCCGCAGATACATGGACTTGCCCGACAGCGTCGCGCCGAGGGTGAGTTGGTGGGGCACAGTCCGGTAGTCGCGCACGAAGGGCGTGGCGTCCTCCCGCAGGGCAACCGGAACGCTCAGCAATCCAATGTCGATCTTGCGCGGCATCCGCACCCGGTGCAGGACATCGAAGCCGACAAGACGCAGTTCGACCACACCCGGCTTGACCGTCGAGACGTACACCGCATGAACGCCCCAGGCATGCCGCAGCCGTTCCGCCGAGGCGGCGACATCGGCCGGTTCCTGTCCCGGAGCGAGCCGGAGCCGGAGCCGCAGCCCTGTCGATGTGGGCCGGATGATGCCGCGACGCGGCGGTACGGGACGGACTTCACGGCGGGTGGTGGCCTTGACCGCCAGCATCCGCAGCCGGGACGGAGCCACGGTCAGGCCGCAGGCCTCCATGACCGAGCCGTACGAGCTGAGGAGCCGGGCCGTGGATATCGGCAGACCGACCGTGGACCAGTACACCCCGGGATGCTTGGCCCGGGCGTAGGCGGCCCCGCCGCCGAGTGCGGCGACAGGACCACCCACCTCCAGGAGTGTCGTCAGGTCGGTCATCAGGCAGCGGCCCCGGTGGCGGCCGGGAACGCGGCCGGAGTCACGGCGGCGGCGCGGTAGGCGATGCCGTGGCGCTGCTGCCCGTTGAAGACGCTCTCCCACGGCCGGGCCACCAGACCCGGCAGCGAGACCGGAGCCCCGAGCGTCAGCCCCTCGGACACTCCGCTCTCCGGAACGGTGACCTTGATCAGCGACGATTCGCCGTCCTCCAGGTAGACGACGCCGATCGTCATCAGGGCCTCTCCGCTGGTGGCGTCCTTGGCGATCTCGCCGGTCTGCCGGTCGCGGACCTTGGGCTCGGGCGCCTCGGTCAGCAGGATCGTTGCGGCGGAGGTCTCTACACGGATGGTGCGCAAGAACTTCTTCCCATCCACTCGTCTATACAAGATACGGTGTTCGAACCCGATCTCCGGGAACGGCAACCACCTTGCTACACAACTTGCCCACTCGTCTATACGAGTAAGCCTGTTGGGGTGTACGAGTTCGGGAAAGCAGGCCCCGCGCACCACCGCCGATCAGGCGCTCACGTCGCCGGGAGCTGGTACGACAGGACGTAGGCGTCGGCCGCCATGACCGTGTCGCAGACCTCCACGGCCCGTCCCTCCTGGTCGAACGCGGTCCGGATCAGGTGAATGACCGGCACGCCGGAGGCCAGCCGCAGCGTTCGCACCTCATCAGGCGAGGGCATCCGGGCACGGATCTCTTCCTCGAAGTGGTCGAGGCGGTGCCCCAGCTCCTCAAGCCGGGCATAGATGCCGCCGGGCCCGGGGTTCGGCTCGGCGATCGGCGTACCGCGCGCGATGTCGAGCGGCAGATACGAGGTGGCGAACTCCACCGGCCGCCCGTCCAGCAGATACCGGCGGCGCCGGGCCAGCACCCGCCGCACGGACCCGAGCCGGGTGGAGACGTCCTGACTGGCCTTCTCCTCCTTGACCTCCAGGCTGTCCACCTGCGGGTGACTGCCGGCGGCGTCGGCCTCCACGATGAACGCGGACTTTCCCTGCTCGCGGTGGCGCCGGGCGAACCGGTCGGAGGCGAGCCGCCGTACAGGCGGTCGTGGTCGCACGAAGACGCCCTTGCCGTGCTCGGCGTGCACCAGGCCCTCGCCCTGGAGGACGGAGAAGGAGTTTCGAACCGTCATACGGGAAACCCCGTAATGCTCGACAAGCTCCGCCTCGGAGGGCAGCTTTTCGCCCTCCTTGAACCGCCCACGGTCGATGGCCTCGCGCAGCTGGTCGGCGATCTGCCGGAAGACCGCACGATCGCTCGTGGGGTCGAGATCGCCGAGGAGGCCGGAGGAAAGAGAGGGCACGTGTACTCCTTTAGGTATCTAGACGAGTGGGCGAGCTTTGTTGCTACGGTGGAGAGCCTAGCCATCCGAGAGGGCAGAGGAACGTGAGCACCGACCGTCCGCACTCCGTGAGCGTCGCCGGAGTCATCGTCGACGACCAGGGCCGGGCCCTCTTGATCAAACGCCGCGACAACGGCCACTGGGAACCCCCGGGCGGCATCCTCGAACGCGAGGAAACCATTCCCGAGGCCCTTCAGCGCGAAGTTCTCGAAGAGACCGGCATCAAGATCGGGCTTCCCGCGACTCTGACCGGGATCTACAAGAACATGACGGGCCTGATCGTCTCCATGGTCTTCCGCTGTGAGGCCGCCGACGGCACGCCCACCACCGGGGACGAGACCCGCGCACTGCGCTGGGCCACCCGTGAAGAGGTCATCGAACTCACCGACGAGGCATACGCGATCCGCGTCCTGGACGCACTCGACGCGGTATCCCCGCCGGCCATCCGCGCCCACGATGGCGTGAAACTCGTCTAGCGCGAACCCGCTGCACATGGCGGCCTACCAGCACGAAGGAACTTGTATGCACGAGTATACGAGCACCGCCCGGGTCTGGGGACTCACTTGCCCAGGATTTCCGGAAGAGGTCAGTCGGGCCCGCCGCTGGACACGGGACATCCTGCGGGGATCCCCCCTGGCCGACGACGCCGAACTGATCGTGAGCGAGCTGAGCGCGAACGCGATCCTCCACACGGCAAGCGGCGGGGAAGGCAGCTTCCACTTGGCCCTCGCGGTCTCCCCCAAGGTGGTCGCCCTGTCGGTCACCGACGAGGGAGGGACGGGCACCGCCCCGAAGGTCGAGCACCAGGACCAGGACGCGGTACACGGCCGCGGCTTGGGCATGGTCAGCGTCATCGCACACCGGGTCGTCGTCCACGGCAGCCACAGCGGCTACACCGTCACCGCCGAACTCTTCACGGACACCCAGCCGGAAGGTCACCCGTGCTGATGGACAAGCCCCAGCGGGGATTCTGGTGCGAGTGCTGGACGCAGGACCTCAACGACGAGACAGGGTGGCCGGCACTCCGAGCATCGTTCGACGCCTACTCGGCACCACAGGCGGACAGATGGGTAGCGGTCGCCCTGCGCACCATCTCACCGGCACTCGACCCGGACGCCTCTGACGAGGCCTGGACCTGGCTCTACGACGGTCGCATCGATACGCGACGAGCCCTCTTACGCATGGAAGCCTGCACGGTCTCTGTGAACCACGCCAGCACCCGCATCACCTGGACGATCCGGCCAGTGGTCTTCCTGCCGCTGGCCCACCGCCAAGGCGTGCAACTTCCAGCCTGCGCATACGGCTTCACGCCCCGCACCACAGACTGAGTTACAACTTTCTCTACTGGTTCAAGGCGGCTCGCTCCGCTCACCGCACGCGGCCCGGCCCCCGGCCGGGCCTGCGCTCCTGTCTCCGCCCCGCTCCAGCCCGGCCGGCGCCCGTACCGCTACTGAGCAATCAGCCGCCTGCCGTCAGAGAACGGTACGTCGTGGCTGGGGCGGTCGGCTCCACGGCTTTACGGAGCCACTTTGGCGCGAGCCTCGAAGATCATGGCCCCAACGTCGTGCTTTACCGGGCAGGTCCACAGACTGCCCGACGCGCCGGAAGCTTACGGGGCCATGATCACTCGCGCCAAAGCAGCGCCACCCCAAAGCCGCTCCACCGACCTTCGCGAGTTGGACAAGCGGTAGCACGCAAGGTGCACACAACAACGACACTCACCCCCCCCTGTCGCTCATGAGGCCTACGAGGTAACGGTATGGCAACAAGACCCATGCGAGCCGCGCGTTCCTGAAAGGATTTTTAGTCCATGCCCCTGGCGCCACAAAAAGAAGAAAGGGACGGGATACTCACCGTGGGTGACTTCGCTATAGAAATCCTGGAGGCCGATAACAATAAGCGTGGAGATTTATTTGGCCGTCTCATACAGGACGTTTTCCACACCCTGGGCTATGAAGACTGTGTGCTCAACCTGCACAAGAGCGGCCGAGAGTTGGACGTCACAGCAACTCACAGGACCGAAGATCGGCTCTTGGTTGCCGAGTGTAAGGCAAAGTCCGAAAAGATCGGCGGCGACGAACTCAACAAATTTGCCGGAGCCGTCGAAGTTGAAAGGAGGAAGTCTTCTGCACCGATTTCCGCATACTTTATCTCTCTTAGCGGTTATAAAGTAACAGCCCTAGAGCAGGAGAGAGAGGCCCAGGGCCGTATGACCCTGCTAGACGGCCAGCAGGTGGTAGAGGAGCTAATACGAGGCCGGGTAATCGTCACGCGGAGTCAAGCCGCTTTGGTCGCAGGTTCGTGCACGGATCTCCCTGCGGACGCAAGACTCTCTAAAAGATCCATGATCCTTGCCCACGAAATCGGGTGGATATGGGCCATGTTTTTCTCTGTCGATGGCGAGGATTCTCTTTTTACACTCGTTCATGCGGACGGGCACCGCCTGAGCCTCGACCTAGTGGAGCAAGTACTCCAAAGCGATGAGTCCCACAAAGGAATTTTCCAACAACGAAAGTATCTACACCCAAGAGGGCTGAGCAAAGGAGCCGAAGAGAATCGCCAGGAAGCCCGCGATGAGTATCTATCCTATATTGCACGGGAGTGTGGAGAAATTACCCTGGAAGGGCTTCCAGCGGATGAAAACCTTGGCTCTAGGCGCATACGACTGGAGTCTCTCTATGTACCCACTTATGTAGAACGGGCTTACGTTTCCGGGGGGGAGGAGGCTGAAGAAGAGCAGGTTAAGCGCATCCCCTTTGCTGAAGCTCTGAGTGCAGATAGGCACCTAGCTCTACTCTCACCGCCCGGGGGAGGAAAAACGACCCTCTTGAAGCGGCTCGCCGTAGCCTACGGTGGATTCGGTCGACGCTCGGAAGTCAACGACGCTCTTCCAGATGAGAACTGGTTTCCTCTGCTTATCCGTTGTCGACAGCTGGGGCCTCACGTAAGATCTCCTATCCTGACTTCCCTCGGCAGTCTCATGAATAATGCCGAACGCCCAGACTTGTCAGAGACATTTGAGCAACTTGTTGCCCAGCTCCTTAAAGGAGGTGAGGCTATCCTTCTTGTTGATGGGCTGGACGAAATCAACGACCCGAGTGATAGAGCAACTTTCGCAGCCCAGTTGCGCACTTTCATCGGGACATATCCGCAAGTGCGAGTAGTCGTAACGTCCAGAGAAGCTGGCTTCAGAGTCGTATCCGGTGCTATGTCGAGTGTTTGCCAGCTCTTCCGTATCTCTGATCTTTCATCTACCGGAATTAGAAAGCTTTGCTCGGCCTGGCATCGAGAAGTAGTGGGTGACTCGGAAACAGCAGGACGCGAACTCGCCGAAGCAGTGCTTTCGAACGGGCGAGTTCGACAACTGGCTGTTAATCCATTGCTCCTGACCACACTATTGCTAGTTAGACGCTGGTTGGGGGAGCTCCCTTCTCGCCGGAGCATTCTATACGGAAAAGCGATCGAAGTTCTACTCATGACGTGGAATACCGAGGCTCGCGCTCCTCTAGATCAGGAAGAAGTAATACCTCAGTTGGCCTACGCTGCCTTCGTTATGATGTCAAATAAGGAGCAGTCTGTCAGCGCCAGAAGATTGAGAGGGATCCTCGACGATGCCCGTCGCGAGATGCCTGAAGTTCTTGGATATGCACGCATTTCCTCAGGGGAGCTAATCGAGCGCGTTGAAGATAGAAGTAGTCTATTGGTGCAAAGTGGCCATGTCGCCGAGGAAGGGCAAATACGTCCGCTCTTTGAATTCAAGCACCTGACGTTTCAGGAGTACTTGGCCGCTCTGGCAACCGTTCACTCATACCTCCCGCAGCGTGGCGAATACCTGTCTACTAGTGAAATTTTGGAGTCGCGAGTCGCTGATGCGTCCTGGCAGCAGGTAGTACCGCTTGCTGCGTCGCTCTCAAGCCCTCGTGAGGCCAAGGCTCTGGTGGAGCTATTGATGCGCAAGACGGAAGAGCTCGGGGTCACGGAGCGAGGGCTTTACAAGAAGGCCGACAGCTATCCCCCCTATGACAACCTGTTGCAGTGCCTCTCTGACGAGGTGCTCATCCCGCCCGTATTGGTTCGCGAGGCCATTGACATTCTGCTCCGCCATGGTACCCACATGGCAAATCCTGCTGTTGCTCTTCGGAAGACTAAGTTTGCTCGCGAAATAGAAGAAATCGCTTTCGCTGGCTACGAAATGGGGAACCCGCGGGAACGAGCTGATTATTCTCACGCTCTCGCGATCAGCCATATCGATCAACATGACCTTCACGGGGAATCGCTTCTAGCGGCCGTGGTTTCCGGTATAGGGAACCCTGATTTGCGAACTCACGTGGTTGCCTGCACCACCGCTATGCACATGAGTTTCCGAGCGCGGCGTCCAAGGGGGCTCGATGAGGAGGAGGTGGTCGATTCAGTCGAGGACATCGAGGCAGAGGTCTCAGACGACGAGGCTGCGGTATGGGAAGAAGATTATCTTGACAGTGGAATGGCGGACGAATGGCCAGAGCTTCGCCTGTCGGACATTCCAAGGGTTGATCGAATTGCCGCAGAGGTTAGCCCACTTCTAATGTCGACGCTGCTTGACGAGGAAAAGGAGGAGCGGATATTTCCCGTCATGTGGGCGCTGTGCTGGGCTTCGGCTTTTTCTCAGTTCAGCATGGACGATGTGTGTGCGGCTTTGATGAAGCTCATTCGACTTCTCTTGAATCACCCATCATCGGAGATGCGCAGGTTCTCGGCATGGACAATCTGGAGCCTCCCCCTGCTAGAAAGTAATGAGGCATTCTTGGCGAGCTTCGAAGCATCCTTCAATGACGAAAAGGATGCTATTTTCGCCTTGCTCAAGGAGGGTGTAGCTAAACCGGGAAGCGGCGCCGACACTCTGTCATCTGATATCCACAGGGCCGCACTCGTAATTACTGAATATCTAGACGGACCCGTCGCGGAAGAGGAACGGCATCAGGCACTCCGAGATATTGCCGAGTCGTATGATAAGAGCTGGGCAAGGGTCATGCTCAAACGCTTCCATGGCGAGACCGAAACGTCTGAGCCCTAGGGCGCCACTGAGCCGCAGCCGGTGCCGACCCTCGCTGACCGCGGCGGCAGCACTGCCAGGGTCGCCTACTTGCCGTGGACGAGGCATGCCGTCGGGTAAGTGTTCGACGGGACGCTGCGGGCTCGGGGGCTGTAGTCAGCCAGCCTCCGTACTACAACAGCACCTGATCGAGCGGGGAACAGCGGGGGTTCCGGTGCAAGAGCGCGCCGCGGACTGGGTCGCCGCTTAACCGCTCGCCCAGCTCAGCGCCCAAACGAGTCGAAATGCTCGCAGCTTCCCAAGCTGATAGCTCACGCTCCGTCGTCACGGGGCCGGCCGTCGCGGGTTGCTCTAGTTGACGACACAAGCCGATAGCGTGGCTGAGGGCGGTGGGGCTGCAGCGAGGCACACGCGCACCTGGTCGGTCGGCGCACCAGCCGTCATGGCTGGCTGTCGTAGCCTGAGGTTCGTGCCACTGTCGTGCCAGATGCAGCGGTCAGCCACGGTCAACGAGGGTGTCTGGCGGTTGAGTTGCTGGGCATCTCACGAGTCATCGAAGCCCCAGGTCACCGGCGCGATACCCCCGCCTCTCTCCTAAAGCGGGTGTCGCAGGTTCGAATCCTGCCGGGGGCACAATGCATTGCCGGTCTGACCTGGGGTTTCTTCCCCAGGGAGGGCTCCTACTCGGCCTCGGGCTCCGTCCGGGGCCGTTTGCGTGAGCTGGCGGGGAGTTGACCTTTCGAATGTCGCCCACTGGATCAGCGTCCGGCGAACATCTTCCTCCTACACCGCGGAGGCGACTTCTCCAAAGAGCCGGCCACACCACACAGAGCATGGCATACTTAAAGTATGGCAACCCGGAAGATCACCATCACCGTGCCGGAAGAGCTGGTGGAATCGATCAAGGAGCGCGTCGACGCCCGTGGGGTCTCCGGCTACATCGCCGCCGCCGCCGCTCACCAGGACGCCATGGACCGACTGCGCGAGTTGGCCGAGCGCCTCGAAGAAGAGCACGGCGCCGTGACGGACGACGAACAGCAAGCAGCGCTAGACCGCATCGCCGCTATCGACGGCTGGCATGACGAACAGCGATCGCATTCGGACGAGGCCGCGTGAGCCGCACCGCCCGAGCGAAGCTGCACCGGCCGCGGCAGCGCGTCTTCGTGTTCGACTCCGAGGCTCTCTCCAAGGCGGTCCAGGGCGATCGGGAGATGACTGCGCTGATCAAGACTGCTCCGCGACTCGACATCCCCATTGTCACCTCGGCGCTCACGACCTTGGAGGCATGGGACCTTCGCGAAACCTCGAGGCAGGCACTGTGGAACTGGACACTGTCCCGGATCCGCGTCGTGCACACGGACGACCAGGTGATCACCATGGCGCGCGACATGCTGAAGGCAGCCGGCCTGCATGGGCACAAGTACGCCATCGACGCCATTCTGGCAGCTGTGGCCGGGCGCGAAGCCGCGCGGGGAGCTCAGGCAACCGTCTTCACCTCCGACACTGACGACATGAATCAACTCCTCGCGGGACACTCCGTACGAGTCGAGAAGGTCTGACGAGACGCCGCCCGCGCCTCACCCCGACCACTCGCCGGCTCCCCCGAGCAGCCAACAAGCTCCGCCTCAGCCTGATCCAACTCCGCTGGAGGCGTCCGCTGCTGCGGCACCAGCACGAGCACCCCGGGCACCCTCAGGCCCAGTACGTCCCGCTCCTGCTCGGGCGCCGGCGTGAACCGCTCGGCCGGAGACTGCATGTCCAGGGCATGATGCGGACGTGAGGAGTTGCACTCCTCCACCCACGCATCCGGCGCCGCCTGAGCCGCCCCGACGCTGTCGAACGCACCGCAATCGTGGAGGAGTTCACGCAGCAACGTCTGATGGAACCGCTCGACCTTGCCCGTGGTGGTCGGCGACGCCGGCTGCGTCAGCCGGTGCGCGATCCCGTTCTCCCGGCAGATCCGGTCGAACAACACCTCACCACCCTGCCCGAACCGGTCGGGGAACTGCTTGCCGTTGTCCGTCAGCACCTCCTCCGGCACCCCGCACCTCTGCGAAGCCCGCGCGAACGCCGCGCAGACCGCCCACCCCGTCGCCCGCTCGGCCACCGACGCGATCACGCAGGACCGGGAATGATCATCCACACCGGTCACGACCTTCGCCTCGGACAACTCACCCGTTACCGGGTTGACCAGCATCACCCCGCCGAATGTCCATCAGCCCACAACTGCATCGCACGGTCCCGCTGCCAGCGCTTGTAATCCGACCGCTTCCTCCGCCGCGCCCCGGCTCCACCAGCCCATGCCGCACCAGGATCCGGTACACGGTCATCCGCGACGGCACCGGCGCCACCGCCCCGGACCCCTCCAGCACATGAGCGATCCGCCGCGGACCCCAGCGAGGATGCTTACGCCGCAGCTCACACACGACCGCCTCCACCTCGGCAGACACCTGATGCGGACACGAGGCCGGTCTGCGTGACCGGTCCGCCAGACCCGCGGCCTCATACCGGGACTTCCACACGCTGACCGTCTGCCGCGACACCCCCAGCGACCAGCGCTAATCCCGGCCTCCCCACACGCACCGCAACGACGCGCACAGAAAAGCCGATCACGGCCACTGTCAACCATCAGCTGGGACCGAAGTCAAGCATCTACCGGGGCCGGACAAGGCCCACAGCACAGACTGACTTGCCCCTTGCACAGCGTGGCAGAGGTCTCGCTTCCAGGAGGGAGAGGGCGATACGGCGATGTAATGTGCCCTCACCTGCACACCCTTGGGGGGATCATGCACATTCGCACCACCATAGCTGGGTTCGCGTTCGCCGGAACACTGCTGGTCGGCTGTAGCTCCACCGGCTCCAGCGACACCTCGTCGAGCGCATCTCCGAAGGGCACAAGCTCCGCGGCCGTAGCCCCGGCCGAGAAGCCAGGGGTACTGACCGCACAACAGGCCGTGGCAGCGCTGGGGAAGTCCATCCCGGAGTTGAAGCTCACTCAGGTCTATACCGAGGCCAACGACCCGAACCACCTGCTCGGGCGGCCGGGAGGCTACACCAGTAAGGCCGCCTTCGCCGACAGCCGTGTCTCCTCCGCGGACGTCGAGGGTCTGGACAATGACGCAATTGAGCGCGGCGGCAGCGTCGAAGTGTTCAAGACCGAGGAGGAGGCGAAATCTCGGGCGGAGTACATCGAGACGATCGCCAAGTCCATGCCCAGCGCGACCGAGTACCACTACATCACCGGCGGCATCCTCGTCCGTGTGTCGAAACTCCTGACACCTACTCAGGCAAAGGACTACGAGGCGGGCGCCAAGAACCTCTGACTTGTGAGGTGCGAAGGACTCACTGTGGGCTGTTCGACTGCCCCGCCACCGATCGCAATTGGCGGCTCTCCCTCAGATGAGGCTTCAGTGATGTAGTTCTCTCGTAGAGCAACCCGGTCCGGGCCCGGCACGCAAGGAGTCCTCGCGTGCCACTGCCGTGCCAGATACAAGGGTCAACCATGGTCAGTAACCGGCACCCGCGGGCACAACCGTGCCCGCTGGCCCGGTCGGAAAAGTCGCAGGTCACGGGCGAGACGTCCCCGCCTCTCTCCTGAAGCGGGTGTCGCAGGTTCGAATCCTGCCGGGGGCACAACGCATTACCGCTCTGACCTGGGGTTCTTCCCCAGAGAGGGCTCCCACTCGGCCTCGGACTCCTTGGCCGGGGCCGTTTGCGTGAGCGGACAGAGTTTGATCCCCCAAGAATCCGACGGATCGGCATGACCCAACGCGAGCGGTACGTCGCGCGGCTCGACCGGGCGCCCGGACACCGAGAACGACCACCGCCGCTACGCCGACCACGACAAACTCCGCTGCCCGGTGATCTCCGTAATCCGATCTCCGCTGAAGGATCCCGAGGACTTCCTCGTCGGCCGTTCCGTCGTCTTCTCCGCCGAGGCCCTGCGCGGCCGGGGCGACAACCCGCACGGCCGTCTCAGTCCCGTGCCGCCCCGGCCCGGGACAGGTCCCAGTACGCGGCGTACCGGCCGGCGCGTCGCAGCAACTCCTCGTGGCTGCCCTGTTCGACCACCCGCCCGGCGTCCAGGAAGGCGACGCGGTCGGCCCGGCGCACGGTCCCCATGCGGTGCGCCACCAGCACCACGGTCCGGCCCGCCATCAGCTCCTCGATGCCGGCGTGCACGGCCGCCTCGTTCACCGGGTCCAGGGCCGAAGTGACCTCGTCGAGCAGCACGATCGGCGCGTCCTTCAGCAGCGCGCGGGCGATGGAGACGCGCTGCCGCTCGCCGCCCGACAGCAGCGCCCCGCCCTCGCCCACGTCCGCCGACCAGCCGCCGGGCAGCCGCTCGATCACCTCGTCGAGACGGGCCGCGGCGGCCGCGGCCCGTACCTCGGCGTCGGTGGCGTCCGGGCGGCCGAGGCGCACGTTCTCCTCGATCGTGCCGTCGAAGAGGTAGACGTCCTGGAAGACGATGGCGATCCGCGCCATCAGCGCCGCAGTGTCCATTTCCCGTACGTCCACGCCGCCGATCCGCACCGCGCCCGCGTCGACGTCGTAGAAGCGGGCGAGCAGCTGCAGCAGCGTCGTCTTGCCCGCGCCCGACGGCCCGACGACGGCGAGCCGCCGGCCCTCGGGTACGGACAGCGTCACCCCGTCGGCCACCGTGCGGTCACCGTGCCGGAAGGTGACCGCGTCGAACGCGACGTCGTGACCGGCCGGTTCGCGCGGCGCGCGAGGCTCCGGCAGCGGCTTGGTGTTGAGGACGTCGTCGAGGCGGTTGAGTTCGGCGCGGGCGGCGCGGATGCCACCACTCATCTCGGCGAGGGACAGCAGCGGGTCGGCGCAGCGGGCGGCGAGCACCAGGACTGCGAGCACCTCGGCCGCGCCGATGTCCCCGCCGAGGGCGAGGTACGCACCGAGTGCGAGCAGCGCGGTGAACACCGCCTGCACGGTGACCGCAAGACCCAGCACACCTGGCAGCGCCGAAAGGGTGGAGTGACGCGAGGCGCGGCGCAGTTCCTTCAGGGAGTCGTCCAGCAAACCGAACCGCTCGCCGGTGCGGCCGCCGGCGCGCAGCACCGGCTGGGCCTGGAGGTACTCGATGACGCGGCCGGTGGCCGCGCGCTCGCGTTCCACGCGCTCCGTGTCGGTCGCCGTCGTCGCGCGGGCCGTGCGCAGCTGGACCGCGGCTACCAACGGCACAGCAGCCAGGCCGGCAAGCCCCAGCTGCCAGTTGACGGCGAGCATCACGGCGACGATCGTCAGCGGCGTCACACAGGCGGAGATGAACGGCGCCAGCAGGTGCGCGATCACGCTCATTGCCTGCAACACGCCCTGGCTGGCGAGGACGGACACCTCGCCGGTGCGGCCGGGCTGATACCAGCCGATGGGCAACCGGGCGAGGTGTTCACCGAGGCGCTCGTACATGCCGTGCAGCATCGTCGTGCCCACGCGGAAACCGGAGCGGTCGCTGATGTATCGCAGCACCGCATAGACCGCCACCGCCGCGCCGAAGGCGGCCAGCCAGGGCCGGGCGTCCTCGGGTGTGCTGCCGAAGAGCGCGCGCAGCACGGGCACCAGCAGGGCGTACGACAGTCCCTCGGCGAGGGCGGTCGCCGTCATCAGGGCAACGGTGCGGCGCACCGGCCCGGCGTACTCGTGGCCGAGCACACGCAGCAGTGTGCTGATCATCGGGCCTCTTCCCCTTCCATGGCACCGGCTTCCATGGCACCGGCGTGGATCTTCCAGAATTCGGCGAATGCGCCGTTCCGCGCGAGGAGTTCCGCGGTCGTGCCCCGCTCCACGATCTCGCCGTCGCGCAGCATCACGACGGTGTCGGCGTCGGCGATCGTCTCCAGGCGGTGGGCGATGACCAGCGTCGTCCGCTTCTCCCGGGTCTGCGCCAGCGCCTCACGCACCGCCTGCTCGGTCTGCGGGTCGGCGAAGGCGGTGGCCTCATCGAGGACCAGGACGGGGGCGTCTGCGAGCAGGGCGCGGGCGATCGAGACGCGCTGCGCCTCGCCGCCGGAGAGGCGGGCGTCCTCGCCGATCACCGAGTCGTAGCCGCGGGGCAGTTCGAGAACGCGGTCGTGGATGCTCGCCCGGCGGGCGGCGCGGACAACGGCGTCGCGGTCGGCGTGCGGGACGGCGAGGGCGATGTTGTCCGCGACCGAGGCGCGCAGCAGCCGGACGTCCTGGAAGACGAAGGACACCCGCCGGTACAGCTCCTGGCTGCCCACCTCACGCAGGTCGACGCCGCCGAGGAGCACGGAGCCGTGCGTCGGGTCGTAGAACCGCGGCAGCAGCTGCACCAGCGTGGACTTGCCGCTGCCGGACGGCCCGACCACGGCGGTGATCGTCCCCGGCTCCAGCACCAGGTCGATCCCGCGCAGCACCTCGCGCCCGGCCTCGGCACCCTCGTACCCGAAGCGGACGTCCCGCAGCTCCACGCGGTGTCCCTCGGGCGCCACCGGCCGTACGGGCTCGGGCAGCGACGGCTCGGCGAGTACGTCCCGGATGCGGCCGACGGCGCGCCGCGCGGCCTGCAGGTCGTCGAAGCCGTGCCCGAGCGCGGCCACGGGCGCGGTCAGCCCGAGGCCGAGAAGCAGGAAAGGCAGCAGGTCCGCCGGGGCGAGCCCGCCCCCGGTGATCCGGTACGCGCCGCCGACCAGCACCGCCAGCAGCACGAACGGCGGCGACAGCGCCACCTGCATCCCGGCGGCGACCCCGGAAAGACCGCGCACCATCCGGTAGAAGCTCCGGGTGAAGTCGCCCACCGCGGTACGGAAATTGCCGTGCGCCCGCTCCGACCCGCCGAACGCCTTCACCACCGCGATGCCCTGCACGAATTCGACCGCCGACGCCGAGATCCGCCCCATCGCGGCGTCGAACTCCTTCTGCTCGCGCAGCCGCGTGGGGGTCATCATCAGCGGCACCAGCGCGACCGCCAGCAGCACGGGGAGCAGCGTGATCAGTGTCAGCCGCCAGTCCACGGTGAGGAGGTAGCCGAGCGAGACCAGCGGCACCACGAAGGCGGAGACCAGTTCGCCCGGCGTGTGGGCGATGAGCGGGTGCACGGCGCTGACGTCCTCACCCACCAGTTTCGCCAGCTCCCCGTTGCGCCGCCGCGCGAGCCGGCCGATCGGCACCCGCCCGAGCCGCGCGGCGAGTTGCCGGCGCAGCGACAGCTGCACCCGGGTGTCGAGGAGGTGCCCGATGCCGGACGAGGCGGCCGTGAACAGCAGCCGTACGAGCAGCCCCGCCGCACCCGCGATCACGACGTCGCGCACGTGCCCGTCGTCGGCCGGCCCCGGCGCCAGCAGCGTACGGCCGAGCTCGACGACCGCGAGCAGCGGCGCCAGGCCGGCGACAGCGCCGATGACCTGCAGGACGACGACGACGGCGAAGCCGCCCGCGTACGGGCGTAATAGACGGGCCACGCCCGGTGGTGGCGGCGCGGTGGTTCCGGTGGAAGTCATGCGCTCACCTTCGCCGCGGCTGCGGCCCGCTGGATTGAAGAAATGTTCCGTCCGGGCGGGCCCGTAGCATGGACGCATGTCAACTGCCGTGCGCCAGCGCGTCGCTGCCCCCGTGTGGCAGGTCACGCGCCCGGCCCGGCCCGGCCGCGTACCCGGCGTCGTCCTGGCGGGGCTGCGCGACCGCGGCCCGGCTCCGGTCGACCACCGGCTCGACCCGCACCCCGTGCTGACGCTGGCGCTGGCCTGCGGCGAGGCGGCGCTCGGCATCGACGAGTCGACGGGGCGGCAGCATCGCGGCAGCCTTGTCACCGGGCTCGGGTTCGGCGTCGGCGGTGCGGCGCGGGTGCGGGCCGCGAACGTCGAGTGGGTGCAGGTGCGCCTGTCTCCCGCCATCGCGCGCGCCGTGCTGGGCGTGGGCCCTGCTGAGCTGGAGAGCTCCGTGGTGGCCCTGGACGACCTGTGGGGAGAGCGGCCGGCAGCCCGGCTACGCGAGCAGCTGGCCGGGACTGCCTCGTGGGAGGAACGTTTCGCACTCGTCGAATCGTTCCTCGCCCGGCTGTCCGCCGCGGGGCCCGCCATCGAGCCGGAGCTGGCCTGGGCCTGGGACCGTATCGTCGCCGGGCACGGCCAGGTGCGGGTCGAGGGGCTGGCCGACGAGCTGGGCTGGAGCCGCAAGCGCCTGTGGTCCCGCTTCCACGCGCAGCTCGGCCTGCCGCCCAAGCGCGCCGTGAAGCTCGTCCGCTTCGACTGGGCCGCCACCCGCCTGGCCGGGGGCCAGGAGGCGGCCAGGGTCGCGGCCGACTGCGGCTACGCCGACCAGTCGCATCTGCACCGGGACGTCGTGGCGTTCACCGGTGTGACCCCCGCAACCGTGGCCGCCCAGTCGCTCATCGCGACGGCCGACATGGCGTGGGTGGACCACGTGCCACGCCTCTCGGCACGATGGGGCAATGCCCCAGCCTCCCGTTTCGACGGGCCGCACCGGCCACCGCCGCCAACCGGCGGAGATGCCCGAGGTGGACGAGTTCCCGGGCAGGGTACGCATGGACGGTCCCGTCACCGGCGCCGGCAGTCCGCTCGCGCCGCCGATGCGGGTGGCTCCGACTGACGGCGGCTTCATGGGACGGTGCGATCTGGGCATCGCGCACGAAGGACCACCCGGCTACGGCCACGGCGGCGTCAGCGCCATGCTCCTCGACGAACTGATGGGGTAGGCATGCGCCGCGGCCGGCAACCTGGGCATGACCATCTCACTCCGGATGCGCTACCACGGGCCGGTGCCCCTGGCGACCCCCTTGCGGGCGAGCGCTCGAGTCACGGGAACCGACGGCCGCAAGATCTTGGTGACGGGCTCCATTGCCCAGAACAGACCCCCTCCACCCTCCTGGTGGAAACGGACGGCATCTTCGTCGTACCGGATCCGGACCTTGCCCGCGCTCTTTTCCCGTCCCTCAATCACACAAGGTGAGACACCGCCCCTACCTGGAAACAGCGCGCTCTTCTCTCCACGCGTGAGCGATGCGTGAGCGGACGGTGGAGCACGAGCGACCAGGAGCAGGCCCAGCGATCACACCGGGTGGTGCTGACCTGCAAGGACAGCATCACCCGGCATGACCCCACACCTTTGATCAGGAATTGCGTCCCACTCCTAAAGCGGGTGTCGCAGGTTCGAATCCTGCCGGGGCACCAGCCAAAAGGCCCCGGACCGATCATGGTCCGGGGCCGGCACCGGAGGCGACTCCGACCCCGTGTGGAAGGTGGCAGCGCCATGCCTGCGTCGTGCAGCTGCCTGCGGGGTCAGCCGTGCGACGCCGAGGGACCGTTGAGCCGCGTCATGTCGCGTCCCGTACCGTGCCGGTGACCTCCGGCCCCTTGACGTCCTTGTCGCCGTCGGCCGTGCTCAGCCGCAACAGAAGGGACTCGACCGGCTCGGTCACCCGGTCGGCGATGGTGGGCACCTTCACGTCGACGCTCCGGCTGCCCGCGGGAATCTCGAACGACAGACGAGGTTCGTCCGGCAACCGCGACAGCGCCCGCTGCGGACCGGGTGAGACGTCGAAGTTCTCCTTCAGCCACGAGGGAGAGACATCCTTGGTGGACAGCTCGGCGCCGCGGCGGACGGGCCGGATCCACAGGTCTCCGTACAGGGTTTCGTCGGCTGCGGCGGACAGGCTGATCCGCCAGACCAGTTGTTTGCCCTCGGTGACGCGGTCGGCGACCGGTGTCACCCGCATGGTGGGCCTGGGGTCGTCGTTCTCCACGATGATCTTGCCGCGATGGGAGCCGACCACCGCGCCGTGGACCGACTTGACGAACACCGGACGGTCGACCTCGTCCTCGTAGCGGTCGTCGCCCTTCACCGTCATCCGTACGTTGACGGGCGCGCCCGGGCGAACCGTCACCGTGCGCACGACCGGGTACTTGTGTCCCGGCTCGTCCATGAACACCCGGATCTGGCCGCTGCCCTTGCCGGAGACCGTCACCGGCACCTGATAGGTGCGCGTACCGGGGCCGCCCTCCTTGACGGTCGTACGGCCGACGTCGACGCGGGCGAGTTGAGCCGGCTCGACCGCGGGGGTGCCGGGGCGCCAGCCCCAGGCGTCCAGCAGCCACGCCTTTCCGGACGAGGTGCGGGGGGTGAGGTGGAGGGTCTTGACGTGTGCCAGGTCGAGTCCGGCCCTGGCCGCGGCGGACAGCGGTACGCGGACTTCGCGCGCCCAGTACGAGGACGTCAGGCTGGTGCCGGGCAGGCCGTCGACGCGGACTCGGCCGAGAGTGGCCCGCTTCCCGGATGCGTCGGAGAGTGACACGTCCAGCCGGGTGCCGGTGGTGTTGGGCGGCACGATCACCCGCAGGGTCAGCGCCTTGGCGCCGGACAGGGAGACCGGGCGAGCGGGGCTGAGCCGGGTGGTGGCGCCGGACTTGGTCCAGCTCATGGCGAGCGCGTAGCGGCCGGGCTCCTTCTGCGTCTCCCAAAGGGCGAAGTGCGGCGAGGCATCTTGGAGGCGGGACGGCAGGCAGGAGGTGGCCGGGTCCGTGTCCACCTGGGCACACAGGCTGCCGCCGCCGACCGCGGCGGAGGTGTCCGGCAGGAAGGCTCCGCTGCGCCCGGCGCCGAGGGCGTGGGTGTAGACCTGGGCGGGCCCGGCGGAGGCGGCGCGCACGCCGGAGCCGTCGATCAACGGGCGGGCCCGGTCGTCCCGGGCGATGAACAGCCGGGCCGCGGCGGCGATGTAGGTGGATCCCGCCTTCTGCTGCTGCTTGGCGGTCAGACGGGTCTTGGCGCCCTCCGAGCACAACCGGTCGTCGTGGTCGCCGGAGTAGGTGAAGTCGTCCTCTGCGAAGGCCGCGGCCTGGCCGGGAGTCCACTCGGTGTTGAAGTAGTTGTGGTTCGCGCCGACCATGTAGACCGCGCTGTGCAGGGCCGTGCCGTGGCTGACACCACGCGTGCCGTCGACGTACGCCTCGCCCTGCAGATTGGGCATGTCGCCGTCGCAGCCCGGCAGGATCGTCATGGACGGCACGTCGGGGACGGGGTTCTGGGCCAGGGCGGAGGGGGCTATCAGAACGGTGCCGCGAATCGTCCAGCGGACGCGACCCCGGTAGCCGTCCTGCGCGGCGGGCGGCGGGTACAGGCTGTCCAGAGCGGCCCGGTTGACGGCCTCACCGCCTCGCGAGTGCCCCACCAGCAGCACACGTCCCAGGTCGGCTGGGGGCGCCTTGCGCACGGCCGCCGGTGCCTTGGACGGGTCGGCGGCCCAGTCCGCCCAGTGCCCCAGGTGCAGCCGTATCAGGGACGACCGGAACCCTGCGCTGCCGTCCGCCCTCACCACGTCCTGGGCGTTGATGCCGTTGGCCGAGATCGACACCGTCACATAGCCCTGGGAAGCCAGCAGCTTCTGGTCGTGCAGGTGACCGCGGTAACTCGGCACCGGCTTCTTGCCGGTGCCGCACGGCCACTCCGCGGTCAGCGTTCCTTCCGCGTCGAAGCAGGTGTCATGGCGTCCGTGCAGGAAGAGCGCCAACGGCCGGCGGCCCGTGGCACCGGCCGGCGCCACGACCACGGCCTTCATCTCCACCCGTGTGTCCAGCCCCGGCAGGTGCACCGACGGCAGGGAGTACTCGCCCTGGACGGTACGGAACTTTCCGGCGACACCGGGATCGTTCTTGTGCACGGGGTTCGCGGGCGGGGTTGCCGTCAGAGGCGACGCGGCCGAAGAGCCTTCGAGGTCGCGTGCGCGCCCGGGGTCCGTTCCCTCCGCGTCCAGCCGCCGTCCTGCGGCCTCGACCCGCAGATCCCGCGCCTGCCCGAGACGTACCCCGTCCAGCGGAAGCCGGAGGGTGCGCCCGTCCGCGGCAGCCGCGGGATGCCCCAGCAGCCGGCGCCCACTGCGGAACTCGATCCGGGCACCGCCCATCGGCACCCGGCCGGGTGAGCGCCACTCCAGCTTCTCCGTCCCGCCCGAGCCGGTGATCCTCCAGCCCTCGGGAAGGTGCGGTGAGGCGTCGGCGGACTGCCTCTGGGGCTCCGGGTCGGGTGCGGCTTGCACCACGCCCGGCCATCCGCACGCCATCGCGAAGGCCGTCGTCACGGCGGCCGCCACGGCGGCCGTCATGGCGGCCGCCCTGCGCGGGATACGTATCACGTCTCGTTTCTCCTTGTCGTCGGATGTGCGGTCGGATTCCATGCCGGACGGGGCTGGACAGCATTGCTCCCGGGCCCTCGGCGGCCCCCGGTGCCCGGTGGACGGGCGGCGGTGGACGATGCGGCTCGCACGGGCGAACGGCTGTGGCCACGGCGGACCGGCCCCGTTCACGGGCCGCTCCGGGCTACGCGACCACTCAGATGCGGGGGACCGAGGAGAGGAAGAAGCGAGCAGATCGGGGTGTGGCTGAGCATGGGACCAGAACCTGAGCAGCGGGCTTACCGAATGTCATCGAGGGAACGATCATCGAGGCCGGATGCGTTTTTCAGCGACCCCGGGGATCACTCTGAAAAAAAAACTTGGTCCCCGATCCTCGAACTTCACCCGGGCCGCAGCGCCACATGGATGCCGACCGCCCCACCCCGAGGGCGGGGCGGGTGAACTCACGCGATCGGTACGCGTTCGGGGTCGCCGCCTTCGGCACGCTGGCTGTCTCCGCCATGACCGGCGCCCTGCACGACGAGGTCGTCGAACCCGGCGCGGTCGCCCAGAGGCTGGCCGGCGGCGGCGATGCCCTCCTCACCACCGTTCCGGCAAGTCATCGTCCCGGCCTCGGACACACGCTGCACGCGGCCTTCGCCACCCGGCCACAACACCCTCGCCCTCACCGCCGGCGCCGCCGCCCTGGCCTGCGCCGCCCTCGTGCTGTGGCTGACCCGCACGGGCCGCCGTCAGCACCCGGCGCCCCAGGCTCCGAAGCCGGAGCAGGACACACACTCCGTCGACTGAGTACCGCCGCCGACCCGCCCGTGCGCCTGTCTCCTCAGCAGCACCCACCACGTCGGAAGAGACAGGGCCCCATGACCTCCGCCCGGATTCCCGTGATCGACCTCAGCCACTGGTCCACGGCCGCGCATGACGGCGCGGCCGGCAACAACTCGCGACTCAGGTCGACCAGGCCCTCCAAGCCACCAAATTCCCAGGCTGCCATGCGCTGACAGCGGGGCTTTCGGTGTGCGACGGCCGGCTCTGGGCCAGCAGCTGGTTGACCGGGCCGTGCTCAGTGCCTCAGGAGTCCGGCTCCGGCCGTTCTCTCGTCTCTGCCCGGGCTCCCGCATCACGGAGGGCCGAGACGGCTGCCGCCGCGTCTTCCTCGGGCACGCAGGCGAGAACGACGGCGGGAACCTGCGTCACCAGACCCTGGCTGCGCCAGAGGCTCAGCCCCGTCAGCCGGCGCACGACCTGGACGACGTCCATCACGCGGACACCAGGGTCGGTGAGCAAGACGTCATGGGGCACGTCGCCGCACACCAGCGAGAAGTACTCGTCCGCCATTGCCCTCCCCGGTTCCAAGGCCCGCCTCGAATCTCGCCAGCCCGAAGAACACCCCACCGCCCGCCGCAACCACCCAGCACCCCCTGGCACCAAGCCGCCGACGCCCTCGACACCCTCCACACCGACCTCGACGACGACACCCACGCCCAGGCCCACATCACCGCCCTCGGCGAACTGCTCGAAGCCACCACCCAGAAGGCACCATCGATCTGCGCGCCGAACTCCAGGCCACCTCCAAGGCGTTCGTCCGGGCCCAGCGGTCCCGGATCCGGGCGGAAGACCGTGCCGCCCACGCCCTGCGCCGCGCGGCACGCGGCATCGCGCACACCGCCACCGGCCCCGACGGCAGCGCCTTGGCAGCCCTGGTCGCCGCCCTCGTCCGGGCCGCCATCGTCGCCGGGCGCTGGCACGAAGCGAAGATGCGTGCCCATCAGGCCGACGCCGCCCGCCAGGCCGTCCAGACCTCCAGACAGCCGCCGACCGCGCCCTCGCCCCGACGCTCGCCGAACTCACAGCCCGCCCGCCCAAGGAGGAAGCCCGTCGCGTTCCGGCCGACGACGTGCGAGCAGCCATCCCCGACCACGCCGAGCGAATCCTCGTCGCCCCGGCCTGGCCTGCGCTCGCCACCGTCCTCGCCGACGCCGAAGCCCGCGGCCACAAACCCCACCAACTCCTCAACGCTCGACCATCACAGGCTCGGTCCCTGCCCAGCAAAGCCGAGAGCCCCAGCCCTCACTGGTGGCGGCGACGGTCACCTCACATCAGCGACCGACGGTTGAATTATCCGGGCGATTTCGGCGTGCCACTTTCAGTCAAAGTGGCTACGCGCGTAGTCAGTCACATGGACGTCACCAGCAGCGATCGAAATTTGAAGCCCGAAGAACGACTCGATCTTTTCGGCCCGCTGGTCGGTGATCTATCGGCAGGCGCCAGGTCACGCATACCCTGCGCGGAACTGTCAGAACATTCAACGGGGGCCTTGATGAGTTTTTCGCCAGGCGCAGGCACATGTTTCGCGCCATGCAACCTTGCGGATCCACTGACTCCGCCACCTTCCTCACCCGCCTAGTTGGCGGAGGTTAAAAAAGCCTGCCGGGAATAACGCCGGCAGGCCCATTCGCATGCCCTGAATTAAATTATCAACGCACACAAACGGAATTCTTGCGACTTGTTGACAAGGGGGGGTGGCAGTTTGTTTAGATCATGCACGTCCATTCGATTCCCCGGTCAACCGGCAGGGGACGAATCAGGAGGATCAAATGTCTGAAGCAATGGTTTCCGCGGTCGACGAGACCGCGTTCGCCGACCTGGTCAGCAAGATCCAGGACGCCGAGGCGTCGATGACCGAGGAGCAGCGCGCGGTCATCGACCCCGCGGCCGGCGAGAAGGCTCTGGAGGAGCTCGCCGGCGTCAGCCCGGAGGAGCTGCAGGCGTTCCTCGAGGAGAAGGCGGGCATCTCGCCCGACGAGGAGGCTCAGGGCAGCGTGATGGCGGCTGCCGCCACGGTGGCCTTCCACTGTTGATCTGAGTCGATAGCCTCATGACAACCAGCGCTTCGCACAGCCCGGCCGGCATCGCGTCACCGGAGGGCGGCAGCACGTCTTCGCCTTGGCGCGGAGCGCTGCCGAACGAGTCCGGGCCCTCAAAAGCCCGGACTCGTTCCTGGCTCGCTTCGCTCGATATCGACCGAGGCGACATAGTGCACATCCAGACGTTCGCAGCACGCAACAGCGTGGCGATGCTGCACTTCGAGGACGGCACCGCCCTCTTCCTGAAACAGGTGGATCCGGCAACCGCCGTTGCCGTTGGCACGGCAACGGGAAATGAAGAGACCATTCTCAGGTTGATACCGGAAGCCGGTGTTCCGAGTTTCGCCATGTCGGCAGTTCCTCAGTTCGTCGCAGTCGACCGAAAAAGCGAAACCCTCATAATGGAGGGGAAGGTCGGCTTCACGTCGTTGCGGGAAGTGACCCGGAACTCTCCGGAGGTTCCTGTTCCGGTTCTGGCCGCACTGGCGTCGGTGGTGGCCGGGATTCATACCACACCCATGGACCGGCTCATCACGGACTCGAGATTCGCCCCGCAGCTCATCGTCTTTCCCTTCGCGTCCTTCGTAGCGCTAACCCCTGGTGAGCTTGCGAGTGGCCCCGGAATGGATTACTCCGACTATGCGGCTGCCATGCAGTCGGTCGACGAGAGCGTGGCGCGGCTGCGGGACGGATGGGGTCCGAAGGGCCTGGTGCACTTCGACCTACGGGATGACAACATCCTGCTGAAGGACGCCGACAGTGAACACCCCGAGGTTGGCCTGGTCGACTGGGAACTGGCCGGTTTCGGCGACCCGATGCTGGACGTGGGCACGATCGTCGGCCAACTGCTCATCCAGTGGCTGCACACCTTGCGGGGAGACGCCGGCCGTCTGTCCCACTCCAGCACTTGGGCCACTGTGCGACGTAATGTCGGCCTCTTCCTCACCGCCTACGAACACGGCGCTCCACTCTCGGCCGAACAGCGGGACGCCGTCTTCCGCTATGCCGGGTTGTCCACCCTGATGTACGCGGCCGGGCGGCTGGAACAGATCGGCTCGCTGGGCCGGATCGGGCACCTGTGCCTTTTCGTGGGCTGCACGTTGCTGAACGATCCGCAGAGCTTGGCCAGGCTCCTCGCCCCCGGCCGCCCCCGGGAGGCGGGAGCATGAACCAGTACCAAGCAGCGTTCTCCGCGATCTCCGAAGACGTGGAGGTCCGGAATGAATCCACCTTCCATCACCGCGAGTGGGGCGAGCTCCGGCCCGCCCCTGGAGTCGAGTCCGCGCCCGGGGACCTCCCTGTTCTGCCTCACCTGTCCCGGTTCCTGTACCTGAGCTACTACGCAGGTGACACGCGTGCCGCGCGCTGGCTGATAGACGGCGCGCCAGTTGTGTTGGGCACGCGCAGGCGAGAGGACCCGGCCGTGGCCCGGGCACTGGCCGAGGCCAACCAGGGCAGCGGCTACTGGGACGCCGACTGGCAGACAGTCGAAGCTGGGCCTGCGGGCCGCCGGGTGCGCAAGAACGGCCTGACCCTCACTGTCACGGCGGAGGAAACCCTGCCGTCGACAGCCGCACCCGATCAGCCGGTGAGCGTCAGGTTTCCGCCGGACCGTCCGTATACGTATCCCGGCTGGTACCTCGCCATCGGCGACGAAGGCATGCCCCGCCACGGCGAACGGCCCGTCGTACGCCTGTACTACGCGCCCCGGGACGCCGCGTCCGCCGCCGACCTGATCCGCGCGATCACCGGGCGGCTGTGCACCGCGCGGGTCCCGTACCAACTGAAGGCCGCCAACCATCCGGAGGGGTACGAGCGACGGGATGCGATGGTCCTCTATCTGTACCGGGACGACTGGCGCCGCCATGAGCTGGACCTGACGGACATACACCGCGAGCACATCGACGCACTCCGTGACACGGGACCGGTCCTCGCGCTGGAGCTGGGCAGAGGCTGGTGGCTGGCGGACGAGCCAGAGCATCGGGAGGGCCGGCTCATGAGCTTCGGCCAGCACCGCTGCCTGTTGGTCGCCGAGGGGCTGGTGACGGCCTGGCGGGACGGGCGCACCACTGCGGCGGATCGGCTCCGCGCCATCGAGGAACGGTACCGGGCGGAGCGACTCGACCCCGCAAAGCCCTACCTCAACGCCCAAGGGAGCGCTGACCGATGACACAAGCCGTTGAACGGATCGGGCAGCCCGTGCGTTCGCTTCCCGGTCCGTTCGTCAACCGAGTCTGCCTGCGCGTCGATGGTGGTTACCGCTGGGGAGAAAGCGTCCCGGCAGCAGAGCCCGCCTATCTCGACGCAGCGGCCCTGCGCGATCTCGCGAAGGCGATCTCTACCACGCAGGCTGCCCGGTACGCGTGTCTGCCTGTGCTGGCCGACGACTGCACGGCCATCCACCCTGTGGTGAGCACTCCCGGGCTGCTCAGCGACACCGTCTTCGGTGGCCCGGCCGGTGCCACTCCTCCGCAAGGGGAGCAGACGTTCAGTGAACTGGGCGGTTTCCTCGCCCACTTGCACTCCATCCCCGTCGAGCGGGTGGTTGCCCTACCGACCAGGGCCCGTCCGGCCTGGCTGGAAGCGGTGCCACAGGCGGCAAACGGTATCCGCGCCGCCCGCGACCGCCTTGACAAGGGCGCGGCCCCGCGCATCCAGCGCCTTGCCGGTGCGATGGCGGCGGAAGCGCCCGAGGCGCTCCCACGGGCCGTAGTACACGGCCGGCTGTCGTCCGCGTCTTGCGTCGTCGGCCCGGCACCACGCGTGCTCGGTTGGAGGGAGGCGGGCATCGCCGACCCCATGACCGACCTTGCGTTCCTGCTACGGGACCTCGTGCAGGCCGCGGCGGCCATGGGCGCGCAGGAACTCCAGGAGCACCGGGCCAGGCTTACGGCCGAGGGCTACCAGGGGGCGCGAGGCACCTCACTCAGCGACGACGAGCACACACGTCTGGCGGGCCACCTCGCCTCCGACGTCCTCCAACACGTCGCCCTGCGCGCCTGGTCGGCATCCGACCCGGAAGGCGCCGATGCACTGTTGCGACGGGCAGAACGGTCCCTGCCGGGCATCCTCAGCGCCTTCGGAGTTTCCGGAGAGGTGATCGGCTGATGGCAGAGAACGCCACCACCAGCGCGCAACAGGCGCTGGCCGGGGTGCGGCTGTTGTGGGGCGTGTGCGGCTCCTTCTCCGCTGTTGCGGTCCCTCACGTGAACGCATGGCTGCGTGGCACCGTCGGGGTCCAGGAGATCCGCACCGTCATGACCACGCAGGCGCACGCCCTCATGGGGCCGCGCATGATCGAGGCGGTCACCGGCCATATGCCGGTGACCGCCTGGGAGGACCACAAGGGCGGAGGCGCCGCCCACGTAGCCCTCGGCGCCTGGGCGGACGTGCTGGTGGTCCTGCCGGCCACGGCCAATTTCCTGGCCAAGGCGGCACACGGCATCGCGGACGACGTCCTGACGGCCACGCTGCTCGCCGCCGAGTGCCCTGTCGTCATCGCGCCCGTCATGAACGCGGCCATGTGGTCCAAACCCGCCGTGCGCCGCAACGTCGACCAACTGCGCGAGGACGGCTACCAGATCGTCGAACCGAAGGATGGCATCTCCCTGACCGAGGGCCGGCGGGAACCCGGTTCACTCGGCGACTTCCAGCCGGCCATCTCCTCCGCCCTGGTCCAGGCAGCTGCACGACACACACACCCACAAGGACAGTGATCAGCACATGCCGAAACTTTCACCCGACACCGTGCTCCACAGGGCGCCGTCCTTCATAGCCGAGGTCGACACCAGTAATGAAGTGAAGATCCACTTCGAGAGCCGGATCCTCAAGATGGGTCATGACGCGCTCGGGCTCCTCGACCTCTTCCACCAGCCGCGCACTGTCGGACAGGCGCTGACGCTGCTCGGCCCCCGGATGAAAGGACCGAGGGCCGCGCAGGAAGCACTGGCAACCGTGGTGTCGCTCCACCAAGCCGGCCTGCTGCGCAACGAACCGACCGAGCAGTTCAGCAATCAGCCCTTCCCCAAGGGGGGGTACGACGCCGCGCTCGTCCACATCGCCATGCTGGAAGACCCGGTGCGTAAGGCTGCCTTCCAGCAGGCGGTCCGCGAAACGGTCCGTGAGGGGGACGTGGTTCTCGATCTGGGAACAGGGTCCGGCATCCTGGCGATCACCGCGGCCCAGGCGGGAGCCCGCAAGGTCTACGCGGTCGAGCCGGCCGGCATGGTCCACCTCGCCCAGCGGATAGCCGAGCGCAACGGGGTGGCCGACCGCATCGAGTTCATCCGCGGCTGGTCGCCCCAGCTCGAGCTCCCCGAGCGGGCCGACGTCCTGCTGACGGACATCGTCGGCAACGAAGCACTGGACATGCAGATCTGGGAGACCGTCCAGGACGCCCGGCGCCGGCTGATGAAGGACTCGCCCCGCCTGGTGCCCGGTCGGCTGACCTCCTTCGCGACGCTGGCCCGGATACCGGACAGCCTGCTCGACAAGCACCGCGTCACCCAGGACCATCTCGCACGCTGGAAGGAGATGTTCGGCATCGACTTCGGCCCCATGGCGGAGTCCGAAAGCCAACGCTCCATCGGCTTCTACGAGCGCCCGGAGACCGTACAGACCTGGGATTTCCTCTCCGAGCCAGCCGAGTTGTACCAGGTGGATCTGCAGCAGGACATGACGGGTCCGCTGCAAACGCGCTGCACCCTCGCTGCCGACCAGGAGGGCGAGGCCAACGGCATCGTCGTCCACTTCGAAGCACAGCTCGGGCCGAACACCACACTGTCGACAGCCCCCTGGCTGGGGTGCGCCCGCAGCCACTGGTACACCGCCGCCTGGGCCCTCCCGGAACCGGTCAAGGTCACCGCCGGTCAGGAACTTTCCTACTCCTACCGGTACTTCGGCGACGGCACCTCCCACCTCGAACCCGTCAGCGGCCAGTGACCGGCCCGACGGACAGCGCATCCAAGGAGCCCTTGCGTTGAAACTGCGATCCAGCGTCCCCAAGATCACCGGAAACGGCCCCCACCGCGAGATCACCGCCGAGACCACGTACGCCCGCATGGCCCCACACCTCAAGCGGATCGGTGTGACAAGAGTCGCCGACATCACCGGTCTCGACCGGGTCGGCATACCCGTCTACAACGCCATCTCCCCGCGGTCGTTCGACATCATCTCCGTCTACAACGGCAAGGGCGCCACGAAGATCGACGCCAAGACATCGGCAATCATGGAGGCCGCTGAGCGCTTCGCCGCCTCTCTGCCCCTGCGGCCGGCCGCGATCGCCTCGTACCCGGAGCTCAAGAAGTCCGGACGGCGTGTTCTCGACCCCGAATCGTGCAACTTCGAGCTGCACCACGCCTACAGCATCGACAGCCCTATCTCCTGGGTCGAGGGCTTCGACCTGATGCACGAGTGCAGCATCCTCGTGCCGCAGTTCCTGGCCGGCTACTACATGAGCTACCACGAGGTCCCCTGCTATCCGGTCTCCACCACCAACGGCATCGCTTCGGGAAACTCTCTGGAAGAGGCCATCTGCCACGCCCTGTGCGAGCTCGTCGAGCGCGACGACTGGACCATGGCCGACCTCATCTCCAACCGACTCGGCAAGTTCGCCGCCGACGACGAGGCCGGACCCGTGGGGGACGCCATCCGTGCCTGGGCCCAGGAGCGCCATCCAAGCCTCGACCCGTCGACCCTCCCGCCGCGAGCGCAGTTCTTCATGGAGAAGTTCCTCGACGCCGGCATCGACATCGAGGTCAAGAACATCACCTCCGCGACGGGCATCCCCAGTTTCCAGGCCGTGGTATCCGAGTACGTCGCCGACTCGTTCTCCCGCTCCCACCACGGCATCGGCACGCACCCGGACGCCGAGGTCGCGGTCGTGCGGGCCGTCAGCGAGGTTGCCCAGTCCCGTGTCGTGGACATCCAGGCCATGCGCGAGGACATCACCGCCGCCGGACAGCCCGTGGAAAAGGCTCTCTTCCACGTGCGGCGCAGCAACCGGGCGAACCCCGACTCGTGGGCCATCAAGCCCTCCGTCCGCCCCGTCCGCTTCCAGGATGTCCCTTCCCATCCCAGCACGGACGTCATGGACGACGTCCAGCTGCTGCTGCAGCGCCTGCGGGCCCGCGGACTCGACCAGGCCATCGTTGTCGACCTGTCCGCGCCCGGCATACCTGCCACGGTCGTACGCGTCATCGTGCCCGGCATCGAGTCTTGGACGGTCGACCGCAACAAGCTCGGGCCCCGAGCCGCACAGGCGTGGAACAGCGCCCTGGCAGCCATCCACTCCGCTCAGCAGCGACTCCGGACAGCCGGTTCCGCCCAGTGACGGGAGAAGAGACCATGCGTACCGTTGTGTTCGTCGGCCCCAGCCTGCCGCCCGAGGAGGCAGCGGCCCACCTGCCCGACGCCGAGTTCCTGCCCCCCATCGAGCGGGGCGACATCGATGCCCTGATGACGCAGGAGCAACCTCCGCAGCGCATCGGCATCATCGACGGAAAGTTCCTCCAGAGCTTCTCGATCTCCCCCAAAGAGATCCTGCGGGCCATGGACCGCAGAGTCCGCGTGTACGGCTCCTCCAGCATGGGAGCTCTCCGGGCCGCCGAACTCGACGACTACGGCATGACCGGCGTCGGCACCGTCTACACCATGTATGCCTCCGGCACGCTGGAAGACGACGACGAGGTCGCCATCACCTTCGACAGTGAGTCGCTGCGCCCGGTGTGCGAACCCATGGTCAACATTCGTGTCGCGATAGATGCGGCCCTGCGCCGGAGGGCGGTGAGCAAGGAGAACGCGGAGCTGTTCCTGACAACCGCCAAGTCCCTGTACTTCCCGCAGCGCACCAGCTCCGCCGCCCTGCACCGCCTGAAGGGCGTCATGCCCGAACCCGATCGGCGGCGCCTCGCCGACTACCTGCGTTCCCCCGAGGCCCCCGACGCCAAGCGGGACGACGCCATCGCCCTGCTCACCAGGATGCGGCAGGACGCCGAAACCCACGGGACCGCGCCTGCTCCGGAGGTGGCTGTCCGATGACCACGATCGCCCCTGACCTGGCGGAGCGATTCCGCACAGACGGGTTTGCCTTCCCCGTGAACGCCCTCACGCCGGCCGAGGCCGGACAGGCCCTGGCCGAGTGCCACACCTACCTGCGGACGGTCAGCGCCGCGGGCGGCGCCCTGGCACGGTACGCCACCTTTCCGAAGATCCATCTGGTGTCCACCTGGGCCGACCGGATCGTGCACCACCCCGCGATCCTCGACGCGGCCGAAGCCCTGCTCGGACCGGACCTGCTGGTGTGGTCCACCAATCTCTTCGTCAGGCCCGCGCACAGCGGCAGTTCACTCGCCTGGCACCAGGACGCCGTCTACCTGGGACTGAACGGATTCCAGCAGCACGCGGCACGTGTCTGGGTCGCGCTCACCGACACCACGGTCGCCAACGGCACCATGCGCTACGCCCGCGGCTCACACTTGCGTGGAACGTTGCCGCACCAGTTCTCTGGTTCAGAGCTCGAAGACATCATGCGTGGCGAGGAAATCACCGTCGACATCGACGAGGCCGCCGCTGTGGACGTCGTCCTCAAGGCCGGCGAGTGCTCTGTGCACCACTTGGCCATGGCCCACTGCTCGGGCCCCAACCACACCGCCGACGGACGGTTCAACCTCGCGATCGACTACATCAGCCCGCAGGTTTCTCCAACCGAGGGCGAAGACAGCGCACTGCTCGTCCGTGGCACGGACACGGGTGCTTTCCTTCCCGAGACCAGGCCCACTGCCGACTTCGACAGGGCGGCGCTGCAGCAGTTCTACTCCGCTGTAGCCCGCCGCCAGAAGCGGATCGACCAGGTGGTCCTGAATCGGGACAGCCAGGACCGCGGCGAGGCTGACCGGACACAGGACCCGGCATGACGAAAGCGGGAGCAGCCGGTAAGGGCACCATCCCGAGCCCCGCCGTCGCCGACATCAGATGGCTGTCCACGATTGTGCCCCCGTGGTGGACGAGTGGACGTACCCCTGAGCACATGGACCTGTCCAGCTGGATGCCCCCTGTGATCGACCAAGGCCAGGTTCCGCTCTGCACCGCCGCGGTGACCACAGCGATCGCCGGTTACTACGCCCGCCGCGCCGAGCGACTGGAGTTCACCGCCTCCGTCCTCTTCAACTACCGCCTCTCTCGCACGCTTGCGGGTTCCGCCGAGCGCAAGGGCTCCCGACTGGAGCACAGCTTCCGCGCCTGGGCGGAATCCGGACTGTGCGAGGAAGCGGCCTGGCCGTACGACGAACACGGCCGGACCAGGGTCGACCGGGACCCACCCGAGCGCTGCCACGCCACCGTCCGGCGCACCAGACCTGTCGCACGCCCGCTCTCCGCGCCGGACGGAGCCGGGATGCTCGAACTGGCCCGCCGTGCAATCGCCCTGGGTCTCCCCGTGAGCGTGGAGATCCGGCTCTGCCCAACCATCTCCATGTCCCTGGTCAACGGCGGTGTCATCCCCGTACAACTCGCAACTGAGCAGTCCGTGGGACCTCACGTGGTCCTACTGACCGGCTACGACGACCAAGCCGGCACCGCTCCCTATGACCGCGGCACCGGACCAGGAGCCTTCCAAGTCCGCAACAGCTGGGGAACCGGCTGGGGGCACAAGGGATACGGCCTGCTGCCCTACGCCTTCTTCGAACAGCAGCTGACCGGCGAGAGCTGGGTCGTCGTGGAACAGGACTGGGAGAAACAGTGACGGCGGCGTACGCGGCACGTTCTTTCCCAAGCCCGCCACGCATCGGATACGGCCACCCGAGAACTCTCCTCGCTTTGCGGCGGAGAAAAAGCTGGGACCATGGTACGGGCATCGAGCGCCCCTACAGGGAAAGGTGATTGACGTTGCGAAAATTCCTGGCGACCGCTGCCCGATGGGCGGCACCGACCGTTGTCCTCGCCCAGGTCTGTCTCGTCTGGACCGGCGTGTTCAGCCTGGGCGAGGCCGTGGCGGTGGGACTGCTCATCGAAGTCCTCCTCGCCGGGATCGTCATCACCGAAATCGCCCTTGCCAGACGGGCCTTCAAGACGTCCCGGAGCCGGGGAGCCGACGGGCAGGAGGCCCTCAATCAGGCCCTGTCCGCAGTCCTACCCGCACCGGTGGCCAAGGCCATGGGGATGGAATTCGGACTCTTCCGTGCCCTTTGGCGCTGGATCCGCCGCAAGCCTGACGCGCCAGAGGGCCACGAGATCCTGACCTACGGCTCCGAAATCAAGCCAATTATGTGGACGATGGTCTTTCTCGTGCCGCTGGAGATCCTCGCTGTCGAATTCCTGGTGCCCTGGACAGTGGTGCGCATCGTCCTGCTGGTTCTCTCCGTGTACGGAACGGTGTGGGTACTCGGATTCATCGCCGCGCTCTCCATCCGCCCCCACATCGTCGGCGACGGCAAGGTGGTGCTGCGCTTCGCCCACTTCACTCAGATCACCATTCCGCTCGAACTCGTGGAGTCGGTGCGTACGGAACGGCACAGCGGCTACCGGAGGGCGGTCCAGATCGATGACGCCGGCGTACTGGCCATGCCGATCGGCGACTCCACCACCCTCAGCGTCAAGCTGCGCGAGCCGTACCCGGTAGCGCCCAAGCCCGGGAAGCCGACGCAGGAAGTGAGCGAAGTCCGCTTCGCCGCGGACAACACTCGCGAAGCCGTCCGCGTCCTCACGGCGAGCATCACGGCCGGCTGAAGCCCCCTCCCCAACCGTCGCAGTGGGAAGGCGCCTACCTGGCGGGTAACTCTGCGAACCGGCCCTTTCGCATGATCACGGTCGTGCCACACAGGGTGCCGCGAGGTCAGCCAGGGGTCCCCGGCGACCCCGACACCCACGGCCGCGTCTATGTCGGCCCAACGGACGCGGCGTCCAGTACGGCAACCCGTCCTGATCCCAACACCTGGGCGGGGCCGCGGGCACAACCGCCCGCGGCCCCGCCATGGCCGAGGGCCCTCGCGCAGGCGTGGGGCGCGCACGTCATGGGATCGCCTGTCGGCGTGGGTCAGTTCGTCACGCGGAAGGTGGCGTCGCTGCGGGCCGTCGTGGTGGTGATCGGGTCGAGGCGCAGTTCGTAGGCGTAGTGGCGGATGTACCGGTCGGGGTAGTTGTACGACTGGAAGGACGACCATGTCGAGTCGGCGAGGCCGGCGACCTGGCGGAAGGTGGCGTCCGCGGCGAACCGGGTGGTGCCGTCGTTGTAGGCCAGCTGGAAGTCGTAGTTGGAGTGCCGCAGGAAGTGGCCGGGGAAGTTGACCGACTCGAAGGAGACGGTGCCCGAGCCCGCCAGGCCGGGCCTCAGCCGGAACTGGGCGTCCGGGCCGGTGACGTTCTGGTCGATGCGCACGTCGAAGTTGGCGTGCCGCACGTACCGGTCCTGGAAGTTGAACGACTGGAGCCGCTTGGCCGGGGTGTTGGCCCAGCGTGCGAGCACGCGGCTCTCCTCGGCGGCCGTCAGGTTGAGGATCGCGCCGTGGCGCTTCTTCGTCCCGCCCAGGTTGTAGCTTCCCGACGCCGGGAGCCGGTAGGTGCCGGAGGCGGAGGGGTTGGTCGTCGTGACCGGCATGTAGCCGCGTCCGGAGGCGTACTGGTCGAGGTACAGGGTCCACTCGTTGCGGTCCCTGAACTTCATCCACATCGGGCCTTCGACCTGGGAGCCGGTCAGGCCGATGCCGGAGAGGTTGCCGAGGCTGGTCCACGTACCGAGGATCGAGTTGCTGCCTTCGAGCGTGATCTGGCCGTCGCCGGAGGCCCGTACGTAACGGAAGTCACCGACGCCGGACGGCACCTCGACGATCTGGGTGTCGATGATGTTCTGGGTGCCGGGGCGGTCGATGTAGAGCTGCGGGGTGGTGATGGTGCGGAAGTCGGTGGTGCGGGCGTAGTAGATGCGGTGCTTGAGCACGCCGCCCCGGGTCGCGTTCGTCGCCCAGTACAGGACGTAGTCGTTGGTCTCGGGGTTCCAGATCGCTTCCGGCGCCCAGGCGTTGCGCCCGTCGGGGATCGCGCCGGCGACGTCGAGCAGCCGCGGCTGCGACCAGGTGACCAGGTCCGTCGACTCCCACACCACGAGGTTGCGGCTACCGTTGTTCACGGAGTCGTCCCATGACTGCCCGCAGCCGATGCACAGGTCGGTCGCGATGATCCAGTACTTGTCACCGCCGGGGGCTCTGACCAGTGCGGGGTCGCGCACCCCACGGGTTCCCACCGTGGACCGCAGGGTCATCCCGCCGCCGTTGAGATCACTCCAGTTCAGGCCGTCCGTGCTGTGCGAGAAGTAGATCTGCTGACCGGTCGACCCCTCCCCGACGAAGTGCGTCATCAGGTAGCCCGGGTCGGCGGCGGCGGCCCGGTCAGGTGTGGTCAGGGCCTGGCCCGTGAAGAGGAGGCAGGCGGCGAGCGCTATCGCCGACAGCCTGGAGAGAAGCGCGCGCATGTGCATTTCCCCTGTCTTTGTCTGACTTTCCGTTGTCCCGTGGTCGCCGCGCCGACGGCGTCGGCTCACTCGCCGCTGTCGCGGCTCTCCCCCGTGCCCTTCAGGTCTTCCGGCGTGACGTCATGGTCCGCTGGATCAGGATGAAGGCGCACAGCAGCACACCCGTGGCGATCTTCGTCCACCAGGAGCTGAGCGTCCCCTCGAACGTGATGACGCTCTTGATCAGGCCGAGCACCAGCACCCCGAAGAGCGTGCCCAGCACATAACCGGAACCGCCGGTCAGCAGGGTGCCGCCGATGACCACGGCGGCGATGGCGTCGAGTTCCATGCCGATGGCGTGCAGCGGGTCGCCCGACTGGATGTACAGCATGAACAGCAGGCCTGCCAGGGCCGAGCAGAAGCCGCTCACCGTGTACACGGCGATCTTCGTGCCGCCCAGCGGAAGGCCCATGAGCAGGGCCGACTGCTCGTTGCCGCCGATGGCGTACACCCGGCGTCCGAAGCGGGTGTAGTGGAGCACGTAAGCGGCGACGGCGAGGACGACCAGGGCCACGACGGCACCGATCGACAGATCCCCCACGCCCAGCGACACCCGCGTCTGGGCCAGGGTGCCCACCGAAGCGTCGTTGATGGAGATGGACTCCTTGCTGATGACCAGGCACAGTCCGCGGAAGAGGAAGAGCCCGGCCAGGGTGACGATGAAGGGCTGGATCTCGAAGTTGTGGATCACATAGCCCATCAGGAAGCCGCCGAAGGCGCCGACGGCCAGTGCGAGGGGGACGACCAGGAGCAGCGGCAGTCCCTGACGTTCCACCAGCCACGCCGTGAACATGGTGGTGAAGCCGATCACCGAGCCCACGGACAGGTCGATGCCGCCCGACATGATGACGAAGGTGGCACCGATGGCGGCAACCAGCAGGTAGCCGTTGTCGATGAACAGGTTGAGGAACACCTGGGGTTCGCCGAACCCGTAGTTCTGGTACCGGCTGAGGCCACCGACGTACATGGCGATGAACAGGGCGGCCGTGACCAGGACGGGCAGACGCCGGTCGCCGAGCAGGCGCGCGGCACGGGCACGGGGGGCGGTGCTGCCGCGCGGAGCCGCCTTGGGGGTCTGGGCGGTCGCGCTCATCGCGACACCTCCATCTTCGGGGCGGCGTCGGCCGCCGGAGCGGGCTCCACCGGGGCGGCGTCCCGGCGCGGGCCCTTGGGGCCCTTCGCGCCGAAGACCTTGGCCCGGAACTTCGGGGACTGCAGCAGGCAGACGACGATGACGACGGCGGCCTTGAAGACCAGGTTGGTCTGGGTCGGCACGCCGATGGTGTAGATCGTGGTGGTCAGGGTCTGGATGACGAGGGCGCCGACCACCGTGCCGCCGATGGAGAACCGGCCGCCGAGCAGCGAGGTGCCGCCGATCACCACGGCGAGGATCGCGTCGAGTTCGATCCACAGACCGGCGTTGTTGCCGTCCGCGGCCGAGGTGTTGGAGCTGATCATCAGGCCCGCGATGCCCGCGCACAGCGCGCAGAACATGTAGACCATGATCTTGATGCGCGTGGACCTGATGCCGACCAGGCGGCTGGCCTCGGCGTTGCCGCCGACCGACTCGACCAGCAGGCCGAGCGCCGTGCGGCGGGTCAGCGCCACGGTGACGGCCACCACCGCCGCCACCACGAAGACGGAGAAGGGCAGGGTCAGCCAGTAGCCGCCGCCGATCAGCTTGTACGGCTCGCTGTTGACGGTGATGATCTGGCCGTCGGTGACCAGCTGGGCGACACCTCGACCCGCGACCATGATGATGAGGGTCGCGATGATGGGCTGGATCCCCATCCTGGCCACCAGGAAGCCGTTCCACAGACCGCAGACGACCGCGGCCACCAGCCCGATGCCCATCGCCAGGAACACCGCGGACAGGGTGTTCTGGTCGGCCTGGTCGCTGATGTACGAACAGGTCAGAGCGCCGGTGATGGCGACCACGGCGCCGACGGAGAGATCGATGCCGCCGGTGGCGATGACGAGGGTCATGCCGACCGCGACCAGGATCAGCGGTGAGCCGAACAGCACGATGGAGACGAGGCTGCCGTAGAGGTGGCCGTCCGTCATGTTGATCGAGAAGAAGTCGGGCGTGAAGGGGACGTTGACGAGCAGCAGGCCGATCAGGACCGCGACCGGCCAGAACAGGTGGTGATGCGTCAGTGCTCGCCAGCGGGAGGTGGTGGTCACTGGTGTTCTCCGCTCGCGATGGTCTCGAGGATCCTGCCGGTGGTGATCTCCGGCCCGTTGGTCAGCCGCGCCACCAGCCGGCGGTCGCGCAGCACTCCGATGGTGTGGCTGAGCCGGAGCACCTCCTCCAGTTCGGCCGCGATGTACAGCACCGACATGCCGTCCTCGGAGAGGGACACCACCAGTTTCTGGATCTCCGTCTTGGCGCCGATGTCGATGCCGCGCGTCGGCTCGTCCAGGATCAGCAGCTTGGGCTGGGTGATCAGCCAGCGGGCGAGCAGCACCTTCTGCTGGTTGCCGCCGCTGAGCCGGCCCACGCGGGCCTCCGGGTCGGCGGGGCGGATGTCCAGTGCCTTGATGTACGAGGCGACGAGTGCGTCGCGCTGGGAGGCCGGGATGGGCCGGGTCCAGCCGCGGGCCGCCTGGAGAGCGAGGATGATGTTCTCGCGCACCGTCAGGTCGGGGACCAGGCCCTCGCTCTTGCGGTTCTCCGAGCAGAACGCCACACCGGCCGCGATGGCGTCGTTCGGGGCGCTCATCGAGACCTGCTTGCCGCCGATGGTCACCTTGCCGCTGTCGGGCTGGTCGGCTCCGAACAGCAGCCGGGCGAGTTCGGTGCGGCCCGATCCCAGCAGGCCGGCGAGTCCGAGCACCTCGCCCTTGTTGATCTCCAGGTCGAAGGGGGCGATCCCGCCGGTGCGGCCGAGCCCCTCGGCCTTGACCAGGGTCTCGCCGACGTCGGAGTGCATTTGGTGCTCCGCCAGTTCCTCGAGCTGGTCCAGGGCCTTGCCGATCATCAGCTCGATCAGCCCGACCTGGTCGAGGTCGCGGACCAGGTGCTCGCCGACCAGGGTGCCGTTGCGCAGGACGGTCATCCGGTCGCAGACCTCGTAGATCTGGTCGAGGAAGTGCGACACGAACAGGATCGCGACGCCCTCGTCCCTCAACTGCCGCATCAGGCGGAACAGTTCGAGGACCTCGTCGCGGTCGAGGCTGGAGGTCGGCTCGTCGAGGACCAGCACCTTGGTGCCGAGTCCGGCGCCGTCCCGGGCTCCGGTGCCCACCGACCGTACGATCGCGACCAGTTGCTGCACGGCCAGCGGGTACGAGGACAGCGGCGCGGCGACGTCGATGTCGAGTCCGAGCCGGTCGACCAGCTCCGCCGCCTCCTTGCGCATCCGCTTCCACTGGATGCGGCCGGCGCGGGTGGGTTCGCGTCCGATGAAGATGTTCTCCGCCACCGACAGGTTGGGGCAGAGGTTGACCTCCTGGTAGACCGTGCTGATGCCGGCCTGCTGCGCCTGCAGCGGGCTGCCGAACCGTACCGACTCGCCGTCCAGGGTGATCGTGCCGCCGTCCAGGGAGTAGACGCCCGTCAGCACCTTGATGAGAGTGGACTTCCCCGCACCGTTCTCGCCCATCAAGGCGTGGATCTCGCCGGGGAAGAGCCGGAAGTCGACGCCCGACAGAGCCCGTACCCCCGGAAACCCCTTGACTATGCCCGTCATCTCCAGGACGGGTTGCGGCTCTGCCATGGCAGCGCTCCTCGTGAATGGTCCAGGTCCGCGGGGAGCCTCCCGGCCGAGGGATGTCGGCCGGCCGGAGGCTCCCGCCGGTGGGGACGGTCGGTCAGTACTTGCGGGTGGGGAGCGCGTCCTTGGCCTGGTCCTGCATGAAGTCGCTCTCCTTGGTCTTGATCCAGCGTTCGACCGTCTCGCCGTCCTTGACCTTCTTCACGACCTCCATCAACTGCGGGCCGAGCAGCGGGTTGCACTCGACGATGGCGTTGATCTTGCCTTCGGACATGGCGACGAAGCCGTCCTTCACGCCGTCGATGGAGACGATGAGGATGTCCTTGCCGGGCTTCTTGCCGGCCGCCTCGATGGACTGGATGGCGCCGATGGCCATGTCGTCGTTGTGCGCGAAGAGCACGTTGATGTCCGGGTTGGACTGGAGGAAGGCCGCCATGACCTGCTTGCCGCCGGCGCGGGTGAAGTCACCGGTCTGGCTGACGACGACCTTCCAGTCGTCCGCGTGGTCCGCGTCCATGACCTCCTTGAAGCCCTTGGCGCGCTCGATCGCGGGGGCGGCGCCGGTGGTGCCCTCCAGCTGGGCGATCTTCACGGCGCCCTTGTGGCCCGCCTTCTCCAGGACCTTCTCCAGGATCTTGGCGGCGCGCCGGCCCTCGTCCGTGAAGTCGGAGCCCACCAGGGTCACGTACAGGGAGTCGTCGGAGGTCTCGACGGAGCGGTCGGTGAGGACCACCGGGATCTTCGCGGCCTTGGCCTCCTTGAGCACCGCGTCCCAGCCCGTGACGACCACCGGCGAGAAGGCGATGACGTCGACCTTCTGCGCGATGTAGTTGCGGATCGCGGAGATCTGGTTCTCCTGCTTCTGCTGGGCGTCGGAGAACTTGAGGGTGTAGCCCGCCTCCTTCGCGGCCGACTTCACCGAGTCGCTGTTGGCGGTGCGCCAGCCGCTCTCCGAGCCGACCTGGGAGAAGCCGAGGGTGATCGCCTTGCTGCCGCTGCCGGCGGCGGCGGCGGAGTTGCCGTCCTCCTTGGCGCAGGCCGCGAGTCCGGTCGCAGCCGCCACGCCGACCGCCGCGGTGAGGAAGTTCCTTCTGCTGAGCATGCTTGATCTCCTTCGTTGAGCCGGCCCGGGGATTGGACTCGGTCGCTGCGGCTTCTGACGTTCCGTCGGAAACCGTGGAAGTGGTGATGTTCTGAGGACCGACCGACGTTCGAAATATTGAACATGCGTGGCGCGTGCCGTCAGAGGGTGGTCAGGGGGGTGAGGCCGGGAACGGCCGGATGCCAGGGGTGGGAACCGGCGGTGTACGCGGCGCCGGAGGAGCGGATCGGCGGGCAGGGCGGGATCAGGGAGGGGCCGGCGAAGTGGTCGTGGCGCTGCCATCGCCCGGCCGACGCGGGCGATGAGTCCGGGCTCGATGGCGACCGGAGGCGTTCCGGTCGGGCCCGCCCGTCCCACTCCTCGATGGCTCCAGGAGCAGGGCGCGGATCCGTTTCGCCACCGCGAAGAGATCCTGTCGGACCGCACTCAGCGCAGGCGCCGAGAACTCCGGCTCCGGGACGCGAACCCGGACTCGGCGGCGCCGCGGGGAGTACGGGCGCTCATCTCGCCCGGCTTCCGCAACAGGAAGTGCCGTCTAATCGTGGGCCGCGACCTGCCAGGGAGGTGCTGCTGTGCGCCGGATGTGCCACGGCCGTACCTCCCTCAAGTGGTCAGTGATGGGGAGGTCATATGAGCGCCCGCCGTCCCCCCTGGTCAAGAGGTTTCGCGAGAAGCAGGCCATTACGTTTGGGTAACGCGGGGCAGCGGGCCAGGGTGACGGCCTGCCGGTCGCCCGGCGCGAAAGCGCCTTCTTCGGCGGAGATATTGACGCTCGGCAGTCAGGGCCATACCTTTCGATCGCTGAACGAAGTATCGAACTCTGTGCGACATCCCGGACGATCGGCCCGCTAGCGGTCCTCCTTGCACGCTGGTCCGGGTCGGAGCCGCGAAATGAGGGCACCGTCATGACGGCGACAGATCCGGCAGCACCGCGGTCCGTGCGGCCCGTCCCTCCCAGCTACCGCCCACGGGACGGGAGCCCGAACGCCGGGCGCCCCGCGCCCGGACCACGGCACGGCTCGGTTCGGCTCGGCTGGGGCGGCGCCCCTCAGCGCACGGTGCGCACCCCTGAGGAGCCGGGCATCGTGCGCAGGCTGAGGCTGCACACCCGGATTCAGCTCCGGACGCTGTCTCGCCGGCCATGAACCAGCGCATTCCTGGCGATCCGCCGCGCGAGCGGGCGCGGACGGACACGTCGACAGTCTCTGACGCCGGCTGCCCTCGCGAAACGGATTCAGCACACATGCGGCCGGGAAGCCTCATCGCCACGCCGCTCTGAGCCGGCCCGTACCGCGGCGGTGGTGCGCCCACCGCGCAGGCGGCGAAGCGCTGGAAGAGCTGGGCGATGTCGTGGGTTCATGGGCTCGTCCGGTCCCGGCACGATCTGGCGTCGATGGCCGCGTCGCTGGGGCGGTACTGCGTCTGCCAGTCCTTCTCGTTCGCCGGGATCAGGCTCAGCGACTCCTTGAGGTCCGCGAGCCAGTCGCTGCTGCCGACGTACCTCTTCACGATCTCGCGCAGTCTCCCGCAGTCGGCCCGGTGGTTCTTGGGCATGCCGATGCCGTAGTACTGGGGAGGGCCGATGGTCTCGCCGGGCAGGACCCGCAGCCCCTCGGCGGCGTACTGGCCGGCGAAGCCGTAGAGGATCAGCTGGTCCGTGGAGACCGCGTCCGCCCGTCCCTGCCGGATGTCGTCGAGGCAGTCGGAGGCGTCATCGCGCACGTACGTCTCGATGTCCTCGTAGGCCTGGCCGGCCAGGACCTCGGCGGAGGTGGTGCCCTTCCACGTGCACACGCGGTGCCCGTGCAGGTCCTCGACGGTGTGGATGTCGTCGCCGTCCTTGGCCACCATGAAGCCTTGATAGGTGATGGCGTAGGGGCCGACGAAGTCGATCAGTTTCATGCGTTCGTCCGTGATCGAGAACGTCGCGATCACCAGGTCGGCGTCGCCCTCGGTGATGGCGGTGACCCGCTCGTCGGACGGCACGTCGGCGGGGCGGGTCGCCTTGATCCCCAACTCGTCGATGATGCGGCGACCCAGGAGGTAGTCGAAGCCGGAGTAGTTGTAGTCAGGCTTGTAGGAGGTGCCCGGCTGGTCATTCTTGTGCGCGATGGTGATGCGAGCCTTGCCGAGGAAGCTGGGCTCGGAATCGGAACAGGCGGAGACGGTCAGGAGACCGGCCGCGCCCAGGGCCATGGCCCACCGCGCTCGGGTTCGTCGTGCCTTCCTGTCTGTAGGCCGGGTGGTCATCGTCCTGTCCCCCTCATTCGCCCGTCTCGTTCGCATGTCGTCTTTCGCCCTCACTGGAGGCGTCGCGTCAGTCGTGGAGGACGGCGTTGTCCACGGAGATGTCCATCAGGCAGCCGGCCAGGGTGTGCACGGTCACGACGACGCGTACGTCGGTCGACTGCCCGCCAAGGGCGATGTCGGCGGTCGTGCCGGAGGTGAGCGAGCGGTTCTCGTCCTCGGGGTGCTGTCCGGCGAGCGCGACGTCGAAGGTGGTGTCCGGTGCGCAGGACTGGGTGCCGACGGAGCCTTCCGCGACGCCGAGGGTCAGGCGCAGGTGGCGACGGACCGTCCCGCTGTCCACGGTGATCAGCAGGGCCGCGCCGTCGCCGACCGAGGACCGGGGTTTGATCCGGGTGCTGCCCGTGACGTCGACCTCACCGTGCGCCCGGAGATAGAGCATCTGGGCCAGGCCGATGACCGCGAGCGCGACGGAGCCCCATGACACCAGGGCCCGCAACCATATGGCGCGCTCACGTCCCCATATGGCCCGCCAGAACGTGGCGGCCAGGGGAAGCACCAGACACACGGCCGCCCAGACGAACTGGGTCCAGGGCCCTTCCGGCATGGGCAGCACCGAGAAGGCGCACAGCCCCAGGGCGAACCCGCAGGGGACCCAGTTCCATACGCTCCACTTCTCCACGTTCCCCACGCCGGTGAAGAACTTCAGGATCAGGTTCCCCACGATCTGGCCGACGCTGAGCGCGTTCGGGCCATCGCTGCGCACGTTGCACTTGCTCTGCCCATCGGGTGAAGGCGCCGTCATCTTCCGTCCCCGGCCTCGGGCCGGTACCCCACGTGTACGTCTCCCACGACCTGCCCGAACGCCTGGGCGCCCGGCCCGGTGGCCTGCACGCTGAAGATGATCGGTCCCGACTGGACCAGCGCGGCCTGCGTGCGGATGTGCCGCTCCAGGGCCGCCGCGGTCGGACGGCCCGCGTGGTCGCGGCTCTCGGAGTCGGCGAGCCACTGCCCCAGCGCCGTCTCCAGGGCCGCACGGTCAACCGCGCTCAGCTTCTCGACGAGGTCCTGGACCTCACGGGCGGACACGCCCGTCTCCTCTGTCGCCCCGGTCTGCTCCGTCTCCCCCTTCTTCAGCGCACGCTCCAGGAAGAACCGCCCCCGGTCCACCGCGCTGTCGGCGATCCGGGTCTGCACGGAGGTGAGGAAGGTCTGCCCCATAGAGGCGGCGGCGAGTGTGAGGTATGGGGCTATCTGAGCCGCCAGGGCCATGAGATCGGGCATGTGAGCGTCCTCCGCCACAGTTGGGCATGACAGCATCGGTCCGCAACGGACCTGTGGGGAAAGGGAGTTACCCAAGCCCCGCCCGCGCCACACCTGGAAACCCGACACGGGCCCGACCTACGTCTTCCTCACCTACGCCGCCCCGTCCGGGTGCGGGCACCAGCACCTGCACCACGGTCCAGACCGTCACCACAAGCAGCACCGGCACCCTGAGGACCACCGTCGCCGCATCCGCCGACGGCTACTGGCGCTATGCCTTCGCGGGCACCACCACGACGGCCTCCGCCAAGGCCGCCGGCGACTACGTTGACAGGATCAGAAGGCTTCTTACATCCACAGCTGACATCAACGACGCCGGACGGGGCGTACACAGCCTGCTGCCCCAAGGGCACCCGCCACCTGATCAGACACTCACACCTGGCCGTGCAGAGCTTGAATCAGACTGCTGAGGTCTCGGCGGCGTCGCCGGCGCCGCCATCCGTACGGGTTCGGCGTACGGTGAGGATCGCGCCTGCGCCGGCGGCCAGCAGCAGACCGGCGCCGCCGAGCAGCCACGGGGTGGCGCCTGCTCCTGTCTGGGGAAGCACACCATTCGGCTTGGCCGCGGTCACGCCTGATGCGGTCTCATCGGTTTCCGATGTGCCGGAGGCGGCCGCGCCGGTCGTGCCCGTGGTCCCGGACGTGGACGGGCCAGTCGTCGTTCCGACCCCAGTGATCCGGAATGACGCCAGAACGTTCTTCTGCCCCGCGGCTATCGCGCATCGCGCATCGATCTTGCCCGGGAACGTCACGTCACCACTCGCGTCCTTCGGAGTGAGATGCGCGACGAGATCGCCGACGGTGACCTTCGCGGTGCCCGGCTGCGTGAAGGTGAGCGCAGGCGCGGAGCCGGTCGCCTTGACGTTGAACGACCCGGACACCGGGATAACGGCCTTCACGCTGAACGGCAAGGTCACCTTGGTGTCGCCCTCCGGGGCAGCCACCCGTGCCTTCGCGTCCACCATGCCCTCGATGGTCTTCACACCGATCTTGCCCAGCATCTTCGTGGCGCCCGAGTCGACCGGCACCGCCACGTTGACGACGAATTCCGGGGTGGGCTGTCCGACCACGGCCGACTCCGGGATATCCGCATCGATCCTGACCGTGACAGGCAGATCGTCGATCAACGGAGTTGAGCATGTGTACCGCAAGGTGAGCGACACCGGGTCCGCGACGGCGGTTCCGGCTCCCGGAACTCCCACAATTCCGCCCGCAACCGCCACAGCCGTCGTCCATCGAAGGGAGCGAAGCGCTACTGGACCGTTCAGGACAGCACGGGCCGAGGCCCGCCGCTCACGCAGGTTCTGAATTTTCTTGTCAGTTCTCATTCTGATCCCTGTCAGGGCTTTCGGATCTCTCGGATGAATTACGCACTGCGGGTCGGCCAAGGTGGCCACCGTGGCAACGTCGGCGGGCACGACATTGGCCGCCCTCAGATCGTGCTGATCTCGGCATGCGACTCGGCGGAGTCGACGGGTCTCCGGTCGCGCCCTTCGCGACCTGCCAGGAAGACCTGTGCCAGGTGATCTTGGAGTTGAGCGTGGCGGAATTGGTAGACCGCGCCGGCCTGGCGCAACACACTTCGCTCGCACGCGTCATCAAGGAAAGCGATCAGCCGCCAGGGCAATTGCCCTGTGAGCGGCAGCCATATACGCACGAGGGCCACCCACTGACCCCACGTGGTGAAACTGAGCCCGTACGCGAGCCCGCCCCCGAACGCGGCTTCGAGCCCGAACCCGAGCCCCACCAGGAAACCCCACACAGGCCCGTCCACGGCTCCCTGGGCGAATCCAACCCCCAGCCCGAACACGAGCGCCCACACAAGCATGTAGACGACCACGTTCCTGCGGTCCTGGCTCAACAGCTCGGAGGAGTTGACGCCGGATTCGGTGTCGATGGGAACTTCCAGCCAGGCCATGAACCCGAGCACCAGCCCGGCCCCGAGCCCCAGCCCGGGCACGAACAGGAGGCCACCCACCAGCCCGCCGTCAAGCCCGTCCCCCAGCCCCAGTGACTCGACCACCACCCTGTCCAGGAACAACACCGCGAGCGCGAGAGAGACCCCGCCCATGAGTCCGAGCTTGAACCGGAGAGCGACCTTCGCTCGCCATTCCCCGGTCCTGCCGAAGACCTGTATGCGTACGCGCGACGGCTCGACGGCCCCTCGGGAGACGAACCCGTACACGAACCCGAAGAGCAGCCCGTTCACGAGCCCGTGCAGGAGCCCGACCACGAGCCCCCGCGCGAGCGCGAACTCGAGCCCGAGCGGTGTAGCGATCAGGTTCACGGGCACGTTTCCGACCGCGGTCGTCACCCCGAGGGCCAGTGCGGCCAGGAACCCGATGACGAGCACGCGCGACGAACGGCGCATCGTCGTGCCCAGTTGCCACCAGGCGAGGTCACGTTCGGGAACGCCCGTGCGTGCTCTGCCGAGTTGGTCCAGGTGCGCGGCGAGGTAGCCGAGCCAGTGCTGGGCACGGTCGGGGTTCCAGTGCCGTCGGCGGCGACGGTCGATGCCGCTGTCGTTGTCGGCCGGCAAGGGCTCGTAGGCAGCGGGTGTGAACGCCGCCAGGAGATGCTTCTGCAGGGCTTCGGGGGTGGCGAACCTGGCGGTGTTCAGGAGTTCTTGAGGGTCGCGCCCACGGGCGTCGCTGTAGATGGTGCGGGCCATGGCGACCATCAGCGGAGTGGTGAGCACCGTGGCCAGGTTCGCCGCACCCGGGCGGCGCGGGTGTTCGCGCAGTTCGTCCAGGACGGGTTTCCACACGGTGTTGTGCAGGCCGCCGTCCGGGCCCGGCCTGCTGGCGCGAGGCAGGTAGGGCGCGATGTCCTCCAGGGCGAGGTCGTCCAGCTCGATGATGGCGGCCTTGGGCAGCGGGCGGTTCTGCACGGCCTCGGCGTATTCCTCGGGACGGCTGGTGAGGAGCAGCGAGGTGGTGGTCCGGTCGAGCTCCTTGAGCGCCGCATGCCGCAGGCCGCTCGCGATCTCGTCGAAACCGTCCAGCACAGGCAGGATCCAGCCCCTGTCGATCAGGGCGCCGGCGGGATTCCCTCCCGGGGCGGCTGGAGTCGCGAGGTCGTGGTCGCGCACCAGCTGGTGGCACATCCAGTCGCGCAGCGAGATCGTGGTCGGATCCCATGAAGCCAGACTGAAGACCACCGGTACACGGTCGTAGGGGGCACGGTCGCGCAACCAGTCGCGGACGAAGCGCAGGGTCAGGATCGTCTTGCCCGACCCGGCCGCACCCAGCACCACCAGTCGGCGGGACGGGACGGACCGGTACACCTTCACGATCTCGTTGAGGCGGCCGGCCAGTGCGAGCGGTCCCGGATCCGACCCGGGCGGGGCATTGCGAATACTGGCCCAGTGGTCGAAGCCCGTGTCGGCGTTCCGGAAGCGCACGGGGAGCGGGTACGGGTCGTGCACCTTCCTCCGCCGCCACTCCTTCTCCCATTGTCCCGCCACCCTGGCGGCGAGTCGCTCGGCCTCCTCCCTCAGTTCCGGCGCGCCCGGCGATGGGCTCGGCAGCCGTTGGAGTTGGCCGGCATGCGCCGGCAGACCGATCAGCTCGCCGAGTTCCTTGATCCGGGTCGGAGTCAGGTCCTTGAACCAGCGCTCCACCGGGATGGCGGCGAGCGTGCCGAGCCCGTCCGGGCGATGGTGCTCACTGATGACCCCGATCAGGCACCCTCCGCTCCACACCGGGGCACCCGACATCCCTTCCCATGGGGAACGGCCCCGCTCGGGGTCGTACTCCGGAGAGGAATGCAGAGTTATCTCGAGACGGCCCGTGCGCATGTACGACAACGGGCTGGTGTCACCGCGGGCGTGGTGTGAATCCCGGTACCGCACAGGCTCACCGCTGTCCGACGACGCGGCATCCGTACGCAGCCTGAACCTCGGGAATCCCAGCGCTTCGCAGTCGACCGTCCGCGTGGCGCGGGCGAACCGCACCGGCGCGACGTCGTCAGCGGACAGTCCCCCGGCGCTCGGGTCGTCCGGAATCCTGATCAGCGCGATGTCCGAGGCGGAGTCCGCAAGGACCGGCTTGCCGTACACCTCCCGCGTACCGCCGTCCTCGGTGAGAAAGCGCACCTGAACCGACGTCGCGTCACACAGCACATGTGCGGCCGTGAGCACCAGATTCCCGGTCACCTGGTAACCCGACCCGCGCCGTCCCGGGCCCGCGCCACACGTGGTGATGACCTGGACCGCCCGCCGCCGGTCGAGCCCATCCGGCTCGACTGCCCCGCCCACAGCGAAACTCACTGCTCGTGTGCGCCGGCGCGGCCGGAGATCAACAGCGGATCGCTCGCCCCTGCCAGGGTCGGCTGGAGCGTCAGTGAGATGCGCTGGGCCGAGGTCGCCCTCACCGCCGCGTCCGCACCTGACTCCACCACCCAGAACCGCACTTTCGCCCCGGCCTGCCCGGATCGCTCGAGCTCGACCGACAGATCCAGCTCGATCGGCCCCAACTCGAAGCGCAGTGCCTCGCCTTCCGCTGCGACGATCGCCCGCTCGAGCTCCTCCCGTAAATCCCTGATCACTCTGGCCAACTCGACCACACCAGACCCCCTGTCAACTGTGCTAGGGCTGCGACGAAAACGACCGCTTCGTAGCAGCAGCGAACTTCTCTTGCTCTTCAGCGCCACGACCGGGCGTCTTTCGAAAAGGTCGGTGCCGCACTTCACTGCGTGGCATTCCCGGTTCCCGACCAGGGCGAACCTCTGTGCCCGCCGGCCTCCGTCCCTCTCAGTGGTTCTCAGTCGTGTCTCTGCCACCATGTCGGAACACGCTGCAACGCGGATGAATTTTTGATGATGTACGGAATCGGGGGCTGGGAGATGGACAGCGGACCTTCTCAGCGGCTTCGGATCGCGGTGCTCGGGCCGTTACAAGCCTGGCGGGACGGAGCACCACTGGATCTGGGGCCTGTCAAGCGGCAGGCAGTATTGGCAGCATTGCTGCTCCGTCAGGGGGCTGTGGTGAGCCACGGGCAACTGCTCGACGGGGTGTGGGGGTCGCAGCCACCGGCATCCGGTCACAAGGTGCTGGCCAGTCACGTCAACCCGCTGCGCAGGGCGCTCGACGCGGAGAACACCCGGCACACCGAGTCGGTGATCCGCAGCGGCAAGGGCTGGTACCGCTTCGTCGCCGACGGGATCCGGCTCGATGTCGCGGACGTGACCGAACTGGGTGATGCGGCGCTGCGCACAAAGGCGTCGGGCGATCTGGACACCGCGACGGACCAGCTGTCCGCAGCGCTCGCACTGTTCCGGGGGGAGCCCTTGGCCAACCTGTCAGGACCGTACGCGCAGGCCGAGCGGGAGCGGCTGTCGGAACGCCGACGAGTGCTCCGGCTGGAGCGACTCGACTGCCTGGTTCGGCTCGGACGGTTCGGCGATGCCCTGGACGACCTCGCCGTGATGTCCGCCTCCGACCGGTACGACGAGTCACTGCTGGCGTTGCGCATGCGGGCTCTGTACGGCTGCGCACGTCAGGCGGAAGCGCTCAACGCCTATGCGGACATGCGCGTACGACTGCGCGACGAGCTCGGCGTCGATCCGGGTGAGGAGCTCCGCCGCGTGTACGAGGCAGTGCTGCGGCAGGACGGCTCCTGCCTCCTCGATCCGGCTGCTCCACCCGCGCCGACGCTCTCCGGACTCATCCACCGCGATGATCCGGCAGCAGCCGCGCCGTCGCGACCAGGACCACCAGTACGCTCCGGTCCACCGACACGCGACAGCGCACCGTTGGTGCCGGCCGAGCTGCCCCACGACGCCGCAGGGTTCGTCGGCCGCACCGACGAACTCGCCAGACTGCACGCGTTGCTTCCGCCCGAGCAGGGGCAGGGGCCGACGAAGACCGTGGTCATCTCGGCCATCGGCGGTGCCGCAGGCATCGGCAAGACCGCTCTGGCGGTGCACTGGGCGCACCAGGTGCGTGACCGCTTCCCGGACGGCCAGTTGTATGTGAACTTGCACGGATTCGACCACGACCGGCCGCCGCTCAAGGCCGGCGAAGCCCTCGAGCTGCTGCTGCGGAGCCTGGGCCTGGGGGCGCCGGAGATCCCCCTGAACGCCGAGGCCCAGGCCCGCGTATACCGGACCCTGCTGGCTGACCAGCGCCTGCTCCTTCTGCTGGACAACGCGGCCTCGGCGGAGCAGGTCCGCCCGCTGCTCCCGGGCAGTGCGTCCTGCTGCGTCGTCGTCACCAGTCGTAACCGGCTCGGCGATCTCGTGGCCCGCGACGGGGCACACACCCTGCCGCTGGACTTCCTGCCGCCCGCCGAGGCCTTCGCGCTGCTGAGCCAGACACTCGGCGCGGACCGAGTGAACGCCGAACCGCTCGCGGCCGACGAACTGATCCGGCTGTGCGGCAGTCTTCCGCTTGCGTTGCGCGTGGCCGCCGCCAGGTTGGCAGGCGATCCGGGCCTGCGTCTGGCCGACCTGGTCGCCGAGATGTCCGCGGGCAGCCGGCTGGAGGCGCTCGAGCCGGACGGTGTCGACAACTCCCCTCTGCGTACGGCATTTTCCGCGTCGTTCCGAGTCCTGTCCTTTGCCGCACGCCGACTGTTCCGTCTGCTCGGCCTGTTCCCCGGGCCGGACTTCACCGCCGAGGTCGCGGCATCCCTCTTGGACGTGCCGCTGCCGCAGGCCCGACGACTGCTCAGCGCTTTGGCCGCTGCCCACCTGGTCGAATCCGCGACGCCGGGCCGATACCGCTTCCATGATCTCCTCCGTGAGTACGCGCAGGACCGTGCGCAGGTGGAGGAAACGGCAGCGGATCGTGGGGCCGCGTTGAACCGTGTCCTGATCTGGTACCTGAGTGCCGCTCGGGCCGTTGGAGGAAGCTGGCTCTTCCCGGAGCTGCCTCCCGAACTCGCCCCAGGCGATCAGCCGGGCGTTCCCCCCGCTGCCGGAGCGGGGCAGTGGCTGGATGCCGAGCGGGCGAATCTGCTCGCCGTCATCCACCACGCCGGCCGCCACGGTCCCCGCCCAGTCGCCTGGCACCTGGTCAACGCACTGTTCGGCTACTTCTGGCTCCACCTGCCGCGGGCGACGTGGCAGGACACCGCGCAGACCGCGCTGGACGCCGCCACGGCCGAAGGCGACCTGTTCGGCCAGGCGGCCATGCACAGCAGCCTCGGACTGCTCAAGTCGGACCGGGGACGCGGCAGGCAGGCGATGGATCACCACCGACGCGTTCGGGAAATCAGTCGGGAGCTCGGTTGGGCGGCGGGCGAGGCGGCGGGGCTCGGCGGCATGGCCCAGGCCGAATGGAGCATGGCGCGTCTCGACAGCGCGCGCAAGCATGTCACCACCGGTTTGCGGATCGCCCGTGGCGCCGGAAATCTTCACCTTGAAGCGTTGGGGTTGGTCGTCCTCGGTGTGACCTGCCGGGACCTGGGCCGGCTGGGCGAGGCTGCCGCACACCTTGAATCGGCCATCAGCAGAAACAAGGAGATCGGCTGGAACGACCACAGCCTGGCTCTGCAGAATCTGGGCTGGGTGTACTGGGAACTCGGCCGTCTGACCGACGGCCTTGACGCCCTCGGCCCCTGGGTCACCCCCGCCACGAAGGGCGGATACCGCAACGACCGCGCCATGATGCTCGACGCAGTCGCGAGGATCAACATCGAGTTCGGCCGCCACGACGAGGCGTTGGAACAGGCCGAGCGCGCCTTTGCCATGGGCAAGGACAGAGGGCGGCGCTGGATCCAGGCCGGCATCCTCAACACGATCGCCGCCGCCCACCGAAGGCTGGCCCGATTCGACCGATCGGTGCGGGCCGGTAGGCAGGCTCTCGCCCTGGCCCGCGAGTCGGGATACAGACGTATCGAGGCGGACTGCACCCTGGGCCTCTCCCTCACACACAAGGAGCTGGGCCGGTACGACGAGGCTCGCAGCCATGCCGAGCAGGCTCTGGGCCTGGCGCGCGAACACTCGTTCCGGGTGGTGGAGGGTCAGGCCCTGACAGCCCTGTGCGAAACAGCGGAGTGCGAGGCGGCACACTCCACAGCCGTCACCCTCGGCCTCGAGGCACTGGCCATACACCGCCAGACCGGCCACCAGCTGGGCGAAGCCCGCACCTTGGCTGCCCTCAGCCGCTCCCTCCACAAGAACGAGGACGCTGCCGCAGGCCCTATGAGACAACAGGCACTTGGCGTCTTCTCACGCGTCGGTGTACCGGAGGAGGAGTACAAGGATCTCGACTGGTGACGCTCGCGCCGGCCGTGCCCGGAACCTTCCATGAGGGGTGCTGCCGGTTCGCCGACAGACGCATGCCCCGGCGGACCGCCCTCACCATCGCCGTCATCGGCACCCTCGTGGCAGCCGTCCTCGCCGGACTCGCGGTCACCGCCAAGACGCTGCGCAGACAGGCGGCGTGACAGACACACACCTCGCCGCACAGCGGCCCCGGGGATCTCCCCGGGGCCGCTTGCGCGGGTGCGCGTACAGAGCGTGGACAGCGCCTCTGGTTCCCGGCCGCCAGGACCGGCTCTGGTCCTGCCCTCCATCCGCGCCGACTTCGGCGTGGTCGCCCGCTGTCTGCGGACGCCGCCGGTAGCCGCCGCTGTTGCCCGCCCGGCGAGCAGGCCGGGGCGTCCGCCGCTGCCACGGCGAGTCCCGAAAGGGCGATGGAGAACAGGGAGTTCACCATGCGGCGACCGCTGTCGGCAGCACTGCTCAGCGCCTTGGCCGTCGGCCTCACCGTGACGACGACATCCACGTCGTACGCGGCGCCCGGCTGTATCGAAACGAGCGGTGACTCGCCGTGTCAGATCGCGGGGCGGTAGAAGTACGTCCTGCGGTACGCGATCTTCCCGTCGCGCACCAGGTAGGTGTCGGCGAAGCCCTCGTCCAGCGGGGCTCCGTCCTTGGCGGCCCCCCGGAAGCGGCCCCAGCAGGCCGCGGCCGCGAGCCCGCCCGTCACCTGGTCGACCTCGTGCGCACCCGAGGCGATGATCCGCTCGTGCTCGTAGAAGTGGCGGATCCGGTCCAGGCCCTCCAGGGCCGGATAGCCGGGGCGCTCGTAGACCGCGTCGTCGGCGAAGACCTCGCCGAGCTCGTCCCACATGCGGGAGTCGACCACCTGGAACAGTCGGCCCACGAGCCAGTCCGCGGTCACCGAGGGGTGTGTGCGTGTTGTCACGACCGTGCTCCTTCGTAGCGTGCCGTGTGCGGGATGCGTCGGGGAGCGCGGGGTTCAGCCCGCGTCGGCGCGGGCCTTGGCGAAGGCCGCCGCCAGCCGGGAGACGCCCTCCTGCCGCTGCTCCTCGTCAAGGGTGGCGAAGGACAGCCGGAGCACCCGGGAGCCGTCCTGCTCGATGCAGAACGGCTTGCCGGGCACGATGGCGATCCCCTGCGCCAGGGCGTGCTCGTACAGCAGGTCCGAGGTGACCTGGGGGTCGTCGACGGTGCACCAGAAGAACAGGCCGCCGCGCGGATCGTCGAAGACGAGCCAGGGCAGCCGCTCCCGCAGCAGCGCCGCCGTCGCCCGCGCCTTGTCCCCGTACAGGGTGCGCAGCCGGGTGAGGTGGGCGGGGAGGAACGACGGGTCACCGAGGAGTTCGGCCAGCACGTACTGGCCGAAGGTGTTGGTCTGGAGGTCACTGCTCTGCTTGGCCGCCACCAGTTCGCCGATCAGGCCGGCGGGCGCGGTCAGGCCGGCCACCCGCAGTCCCGGGCACAGCGTCTTCGACAGGCTCATCAGCCGGATGACGCGGTCGCTGTGGACGTCCGTGGACGGCAGCCGCTCCCCGTCGAACGCCAGGTCGCCGTACGGGTCGTCCTCGACGACGAGGAAGCCGTACCGTTCCGCGAGCCCGGCCAGCGCGCGCCGCCGTTCCTCGTCGAGCACGCCCCCGGTGGGGTTGTGGAAGTGCGGTACGACATAGACGAGTTTGGGCCTGGCGCCGGCGGCCAGCCGGTCCTCCAGGATGTCCACCCGCATCCCGTCCCGGTCGGTGGGAAGGGGCAGCAGCTGGGCTCCGGCGCCCCGGAAGGCCTGGACGGCGCCCAGATAGCCGGGGTCGTCCAGGGCCACGAGGTCGCCCTCGTCCAGCAGGGTCCGGGCGACCAGGTCGAGGCCCTGCTGGCTGCCGCAGGTGACCATCACCCGCTCCGCGCCGACCGCCGCGCCGGTCTCCCCGGCGCGCGCGGCCACCGCCTCGCGCATGGCGGCGACGCCCTCCGTCGGGGCGTACTGGAGGGCGGCGGCCGCCGACCGGGAGAGCACCCGGTCGGTGACCGCCGCCAGCCTGGACACGGGGAAGCTGTCGGGTGCCGGGATACCGCCCGCCATCGACAGCACGCCCGGCGCGTTCGCCGCGGCGAGAATGCGGCCGATCGCGTCCGAGCGGCCCCAGGCGGTGCGCCTCGCGAGCAGATGCCCGAACCCGGGTGTCGTGGTCTCCCTCGTCTCCCCGGTCCCCCTCGTCTCCGTCACGATCCCACCGCCGCCGTCGTCTCGGGCGACGTGCCGATCTGGGCGGGGAAATCCTTCAGCCGCCACACCGGGGACAGGAACACCACCAGCACCGCGGAGAGGAAGGCCGCCGCGGTCACGAAGAGCGTCTCGCGCAGGCCGATCAGGTCGCCGAGCCAGCCGCCGATGAGCGCCCCCAGCGGAAGCATCCCCCAGGACACGAAGCGGTAGCCGGCGTTCATCCGGCCGAGCAGCTCGTCCGGGGTGATCGACTGGCGCAGGCTGATGATGTGGATGTTGGCCATCGTGCCGCCGGCGCCGATCAGCGCGAACGCGGCGACCATCAGCGCCAGCGTGACGATCCCGCCGTTCGCCGGGGCCAGCGGGATGACCACGGGGGCCACACAGCACAGCAGGAGCGCCCCCAGGATGGCAGGGCCGAGCCCCATCACCCGCTTCAGCCCTCTGGCCACCAGGGAGCCGCCCAGCGAGCCCACCGCGCCCGTGCCGAGCAGCAGCCCGATGGTGCCGGGTGACAGGTCCAGGCGTCGGGCCGCGTACAGCACGAAGACGGTCTGGAGCGACATCCAGCACATGTTGTAGAGCCCGGACTGCAGGGCGCAGGCCCGCAGATGGGCGCTCTGCCAGATGATCCGGATGCCGTCGCCGACGCTCCTCCACAGTCCGGTGCGCTGTTCGGGCTGGGCGGGCGGTGGCTCGGGCCGCCGGATCGCGAGCAGGGACACCACGGACACCAGGTACGAGCCGCCGTTGATGAGCAGCGCGTACGGGGCCGTGGCCCAGCCGATGAGCAGGCCGGCGAGGCCGGGCCCGCCGATCTGCGCGAGGGAACTGGTGCCCTGGAGCTTGCTGTTGCCCTCCACCAGGTGTTCCTTGCCGATCAGGGTCGGCAGGTACGACTGGTAGGCGACGTCGAAGACGACGGTGAGCACGCCGATGAGGAGGGCGGCCACGTACACGAACTCGATGCGCAGCAGGTCGAGTACGGCGAGCAGGGGGACCGCGCTGACGAGGAGGGCCCGGCCCGCGTTGGCCGCGATCATCAGCGGCCGTTTGCGGACGCGGTCCACCCAGACCCCGACCAGCAGGGTGACGAGCAGGAACGGGGCGTAGGAGGCGGCGTTCACCAGGCCGACCTCGGAGGAGGTCGCGTCCAGGGTGAGCACCGCGGTCAGGGGCAGCGCCAGGGTGGTGACCTGGGCGCCGATCTGGGAGATCCCCTCACCCGTCCAGAACTTCATGAACTCGGCGTCACGCCACAGCGCGCTGCGCTCGCGCCCCCCGGCGACGGCGGCCGGTGCGCCGTCGCCGGAATCCGCTGAATCCTCCGAGCCCGCGGAACCCGCCGAATCGGTCGACTCGGTCATCGTTCCCCCTCGCCGTCGGCCGGCTCCGCCACGTGGAAGGCGCAGCCGATCTGGGCGCCGCGCAGCATGCTGACGATGCCGACGGCCGGATCGGTGACGCCACGGGCCAGCGTGCCGGCGTACTTTCCGTCCACCATGAGCGTGCCGTAGGCGACGGCCATGTCCTGGGTGGTGACGCCGTCGTCGGACAGGAACCGCTCGGTGGTGGGCAGCAGGCGCCGCTGGAGGACGAAGGGGCCGCCCACGGCCTGGTGCAGCGTCTCCACCCACTCCTTCTGGTCGGTGGTCCAGCCGGTGGTGACGCCCACCCCTCCGTAGAGGAGCGTGGGCTTGAGGACGAGGAGGTCCTTGTTGGCGACGGCGTACGGCAGCAGGTCGATCTTCTCGCCCTCGAAGGTGACCTTCTCGTCGCGCACGAAGCGGGTCCACGGCAGGATCCGGTCGATGAGGGCGCGCTCGTCCGCGCTGAAGGCGGCCCTGTTGCGCTCGTCACTGAGCATGGCCAGGCTGCCCTTGTTGCCGTACAGCTCGCAGTCGAGCGAGGCGAACAGCTCGACGTTGCCCGCCTCGGCGGCGTCGAGGAGCGGGTCGACGAGGGCGTACGTGCCCGGCTCGTCGGGCATCTCCCCGGGCAGGAACATGCGGTAGACGACGTCGACGCGGCGGCCCTGGTGCAGGACACGGCCGTCCTCGTAGGTGAAGTCACCGAGATGGCAGACGACGGGCTCGAAGCCGAGGGCCTCGAACGCGGGGACGACGAACTCCATCCAGCACTTGGACTTCTCGAAGCCGGCGGGCCAGTCCGTGATGGCGAGCAGGGGCCGCTCGATCGCGGCGAGGGCCGGGGCCTGACGGCGCAGCACATCGGTGATGCGGGCCAGCGGGTCGGGGAAGACGAGGTTCTCCTCGGCGGCGAAGGCCGCGAATTCCTCGTCCTTGATCAGGGCGCGCGCGAACTCGCCCATCTGCCAGCCGCCCAGCGAGGAGCCGGTGTTCAGCTCCATGAGGCGGAAGCCGTCGGTCTCGCGGTAGAGATCGGCCCGGGACAGCGGGGGGATCTCGTCGGCCGCGCCGCGCAGCACCAGGTCGGTCTGGGTCTCGCTCATGCCGACGGCCTTGGCGAAGGCGCGCAGGTCGCCGCCGAACAGCCGCTCGGGGACCGACTTCAGGAGCTCGAAGAGCCCGTTGAGGTCGCGTTCGAGGCCCGCCACGTCGTCCGCGCTGAGGAAGACGGGGCGGTTGAGGCCCTCGCCGCCGCCGGCGCCGTAGCGGAACCACTCGACGCCGCGCACGCCGGAGACCGACATGCGGGCCGCCGTGCGCTCGTGGTCGAAGAAGCGCCGGGTGACGGCGTTCTCCACGCGTGCCCCGAGCCGGTGGGTGCTCGCGCCGGTCACCTCGGTGCGGGAGCGGCCCTCGGCGCGGTCCAGGGCTCGCCGGGTCGCGTCCGGCGTCTCGCCGACGGCGATGAGGGCGGCGGAGCGGGGGGTCAGGCCGCGCGGCGGGAGCTGGAGCTCGTCGCCGGGCTCGGCGAGGGCCACGGCCTCGACCAGTCCGTCGATCTCCGCCGGGTCGGGCAGGACGACTCGGTCGACCGTGCCGTCGTACGAGGGGTACAGGAACCGGATCTCGGCGCTGAGCGCGCGGGTCGGGGTGAGGTCGGGGGTGCGCTCGAAGGCGATCTCGGCGGCGGCCCGGGCCAGGTCGACGCCGGTGGCGAGCTGGTGGAGGTGCGGGATGAGGTCGCCGCCGAGCCGCCCGTTGAGCTCGATGAGCCGCGGTCCTTCGGCGCTGAGGCGCACCTCGGTGTGGGTGACGCCGTAGTCGACGCCGATGGCCCGGTGCGCGTTCCCGGCCAGCTCTGTGACCGCGTCCGCCCAGGGCTCGTCCTGCCAGGCGGTGACCAGGTGGCCGACCTCCTCGAAGTACGGCTGCGGCCCGATGCGTTTGCGGGCGACGCACACCGGGGTGACGACGCCGTCCACGACGGTGCTGTCGATGCTCAGTTCCGGGCCCTCGACGAACTCCTCGACGAGCACGGTGTCGGCGGTGCCGGCGCCCTGGAGGCGGCTGGCGGCGGCGAGGCGGTAGGCCTGGCGCACGCCGTCCGCGTCCCGGGCCGCCATGACGCCGAAGCCGCCGCCGAGCGTGCGGGGCTTGACGACGACGGGGAAGCCGATGGCCTCGGCGGCGGCGACGGCCTCGTCCTCGCTCGCCGCCGGCGCGTTGCGGACGGTGGCCATGCCCGCGGCCTCCAGCGCCTTGCGGGCGGCGTACTTGTCCCGGCAGATCTTGGCCGCGGCCGGGTCCATGGCCCGCATGCCGAGCCGCGCGGCCACCGCGGAGACGGCGGCGAGCGACCACTCGTCCCAGGTGACGACGGCGGCTTCGGCCACCTCGCCGCGGAGGTCGGCGACGGAGGGGAACAGCTTGTGCGCGTCCGTCGTGTCGGCGATCCGGTGGGTTTCGACGTACTTCGCCTGCCAGCTGGGCGCCTCGGGGGCGATCAGGGTGACCTCGTACTTCGCGGCGAGCGAGGCGAGTGCGTACTCCCGGTACTGACGTATGCGGCTGCCGACCAGGATGACGCGTGGGCGTTCGGCGGTCATGACGGACACGGTGTGTTCCTTTCCGATGCGGGGCGGTACGGAGCCCCGACGCGAGAGGTGGTGCGAGTGGTGCCGGTGCGCCCCGGGGCACCGGTCGGTCATGCGTCCAGCGGAGTGCAGGTGAGCCGGAAGCCGTGCGCGGCGGCCTCGATGGCTTCCTCCACCGCGGCGGTGGAGGGGCCGCGGAACCGGAATCGGGTGCCCACGTGCTCGTAACCGCTGATGGGGGGCACCCGCCGGCCGACGGGCACGTGCAGCACCGCGTACGGCTCGCGGCCCTCGGCGGGCGGCGTGATCCAGTCGGCGCGTTCGACGAGGCAGGGGGCCGGCACCGGCAGCGGGAGCAGCAGGTAGCCGCCGGCCTCGCCGGTCTTCAGGGGCGGCAGGACCGGCACCCGTCCGAGCTGGATGTCGGCCGCGGCGGCCATCAGGTCGACACCGTGGACGTCCCGCCAGGTGAACGGGATCTCGCCGCCGCCGACGCGGGCCCCGGACTCCAGGAACACCAGGGCGGGCCCGCCGTCCGCTCCTCGGGTGACGAAGGCCTCCAGGTGGAAGACCCAGGGCCGGTTCCCGCCCAGCGCGGCGCCGACGGCGGCCGCGAACGACTCCACGGCGGCGAGCAGCACCGGGTCGTCCTCCTCGACCGAGCCCAGCCAGTTGCCCTGGGTGAAGTCCGCGCAGGTGCCGCCCACGTAGCGCGACGCGGTCCAGCTGCCGAGCGCGTCGCCCTCCCACAGGCCGTCGATGTGCAGGATCGGCGCGTCCACGTACGCCTGGACCAGGAAGGGCTCGGCGGCCAGTTCGCCGGCGAGCTCGGGGACCGCGTCCAGGTCGGCCTCCGAGTCGAACCGGACCACGCCCCTGCTCGCGGTGCCGCGACGGGGCTTGCAGATCAGTGGCCAGCCGTGGGTACGGCCGAACTCCCGCACGGTGGCGAGGTCCGGGGCGTGGGCGAACTCCGGCACCGGCAGCCCGGCGGCCGCCACCGTCCTGCACATCAGCAGCTTGTCGCGGAAGACCGAGAGTTCCGCCGGCGTCTGCCCGGTGATCTGGAACTCCTCGCGGACGAGCGCCGCCGTGTCGAGGTCGCCCTCGTTGAGGGCGAGCAGCGACTGGGGTACGCCGTACTTCTCGACGAGCGTGGTGACGACCGCCCGCACGGCGGGCAGGTCGTCGGTGAGGCCGACGGTGACGACGGCCTCGGCGCCCTCGGGTATCGAGGCCCGGCCGGTCTCGGTGCTGATGTAGGTGACCCGGTGGGTCCGGTGGTCGATGTAGTCGGCGTACAGCGCGTGGGTGTCCCGCCAGCGGTGCAGGACCATCACATGCGGCAGGGACTCGGTCATGCCGCCGTCCCGTCCGCCGGCGAGGCGTCCAGCCAGGACAGCGCGGCGGCCACCATCGACCTGACGCCGATGTTCAGGGCGGGGCCGGCCTGCGGGGCGAAGGTGGACGAGTGGTTCTGCGGGATGTCCTCGTCCAGACGGCCGGCGGCGAACGCGGCGGAGAACACCTCCGGGTCGAGACCGCCGTAGAACCAGTACACCGACGGCACCTTGGCCGCCGTCGCCAGGATGCCGAAGTCCTCACTGGCGGTGGTCGGCCCCATGGTCATCACGGCGCCGTCGCCGAAGGCCTTGCGGTGGGCGTCGGCGACCCGCTCGGCGGCCGCCGTGTCGTTGACGGTCATCGGCAGGTGGTAGACGGAGGTGATGTCCGGGTCGGCGGTCGCGCCGGCCGCTGCCGACTCCGCCCTGGCCAGCCGCTCGATGGCGGCGAGCACCTTGTCGCGCACCGGGGCCGAGCTGGTGCGGACGTTGATGCCGAGTTCGGCCGTGTCCGGGATGACCGCGGCCGTCGTGCCCGCCTGGAGCCGTCCCACGGTGACCACCACCGGCTCCTGGGCGGCGATCTCCCGTGAGGCGATGGTCTGCAGCCGCAGGACCAGGGACGAGGCCATGACGACCGGGTCCACCGCGGCTTCGGGCTTGGAGCCGTGTCCGCCACGGCCGAACAGCTTCACGGTGATGGAGTCCGTGGCGCCCATGACGGTGCCGGGGCAGGTGGCGAGGAGGCCGACGGGGCCGGGGCCGACGTGCTGCCCCAGGACGACGTCCGGGTGCGGGAAGCGCTCGAACAGACCGTCGTCGACCATGGCGCGGGCGCCGTATCCGCTCTCCTCCCCGGGCTGGAAGACGGCCACGACCGTGCCCTTCCAGTGGTCCGTGCGGGCGGCGAGCAGCGCGCAGGCGCCGATCAGGGCGGCGACGTGCATGTCGTGGCCGCAGGCGTGCATCACCGGCACCTCGGTGCCGGAGTCGTCGGTCGCGGTCACGGTGCTCGCGTACGGCAGGCCGGTGGCCTCCTTCACCGGCAGCGCGTCCATGTCGGCCCGCAGCATGACCACCGGGCCCTCGCCGTTGCGCAGGACACCGACGACTCCGGTGCGTCCGACGCCGGTGGTGACCTCCCAGCCTCCCTGCGCCGCCAGCCGCTCCGCGACCAGCGCCGCCGTCCGCTTCTCCTGGAAGGCGAGTTCGGGGTGGGCGTGCAGGTCCTTGTAGTCGGCCTCCAGGCCGGGGAGCAGCGGGTCCAGTGCGTCGAGCACCGCGGTCAAGGCGTCCATGGGGTCCTCACTCGGGGATGGGGTTTGCGGGGAGGGGGTGTTCGCGTACACCCCAGGAGGCGAGCAGCGCTGCCGCGCACGTGATCGCGGGCCACCACGGCACCCAGTCGCCGTGGTCCGCGGAGCGCAGCAGCTCGGCGAGGGCCGGGAAGGTGCCGCCGAACAGGCTGATCGCGAGGGCGGTCGGCAGGCCGACGGCGACCGCGCGGACGGCGGGCGGGAACAGCCGGCCCACGAAGACGTTGCTGACGGCGAGGGGCATGCCCAGCAGGAACAGCAGGACCACCGTGACGAGTTGTACGGGTACGCGGCCCGCGACCATGCCGGCCAGGAGCGGGACGGAGCCGAAGGCGAGGCCGGCGAAGCCGATCCGCAGGACGGGGAGCGCCCCGATCCGGTCGGCCACCCGGCCCGCGCCGAGCATGCCGGTGAGGAGGGCCGCCATGCCGAGCAGCAGGGCCCCGGACGCCTCCTCCTTGGAGGCCGCGCCCGCGTCCTGGGCGTAGGCGGGAAAGTCGACGGTGAGGAAGTAGAAGACGGTGGTCGCTCCGGAGGCGATGCCGAACACCACGGCGAGCTGGCGGAGATGGGACCGCAGCACGGGCCACGGACTCACCCCGCCGCGCTCGCGCGCGTCCTCGGCGAAGACCTCGCTCTCGGCGGCGCCTCGCCTGATCCACAGGGCCGTCAGACCGAGCAGGGCCCCGAAGACGAAGGCCAGACGCCAGGCGCCGTCCTCGACTCCCGCCTCGCCGAACACGCCGAGGAGCACGCTGAGGACGATGAACGACAGGGCGCTGCCGAGGACCACGCCGCCGTAGGAGACCGCGCTGTAGAAGTAGCGGTGGCGGTCGGGCGCGGTCTCGGTGACGTAGGCGGCGGCGGTGGGGTTCTCGGCCCCGACGGACAGCCCCTGCACCAGGCGGGCGGCGACCACGATGAGCGGGGCCCCGATCCCGATGGCCGCGTGGCCGGGGACGATCGCGAGGACCAGCGAGCCGGCCGCGATCAGGCCGACGGTCAGGGTGAGCCCGAAGCGGCGCCCCCGGGTGTCGGTGAGCCGCCCGATGATCACGCTGCCGAGGGGGCGCACCAGGAAACCCAGCGCGAAGCCGAGGTAGGCGGCGATCAGCCGTGCGGTGGGCGAGGAGCCGGGGAAGAGCTGCTCGGCGAAGTACGGGGCGAGGACGCCGTAGATGGTCCAGTCGTAGGCCTCCACGACGGAGCCGACGCTCGCCGCGAGCAGTTCCCGGCGCGGCTTCCGCTTGGGGTCGGCCCCCACGGACGCCGACGGGGCGACGGCCGTGGGGCCCGTGGGCGCGTCCGAGGGGGTGGGGTGTGTGCCGGGGGCGCTCATCGCGTCACCCCGTAGACCCGGACGCCCTCGCCGTCGGCGGCCGGGTACGGAACGGCGTGCAGCCGTGCGCCGGCGGCGGGCAGCTCCGCCAGGCCGGTCAGGCCGGTGAGCAGGGGCAGTCCGGCCGCGGCGAGCGCCTCCGCCACGGGTCCGTGCCGGTGGCCGCCGTCCGTGGCCACCAGGGCGGCGCCCCGCTCGGCGAGGAGCGCGACGGCGTCCGGGGTCAGGCAGGGGCCGTCCGCGCCGCCCGTGTCGATGACGACGGCGTGCCCGGCCGGCTCGAACGCGGCGAGCGCGAGCCGGTCGGCGACGGGCCGGGCGGCGCCCGAGAGCCGGACCAGGGCGACGGGCAGGTCGACCATGCCCTCCAGGCCGGGCGGTGCCCCGGCGGGCCGGTCGAGGCGGGTTCCGGGGCCGGTGAGATCCACCGTGCGGCGGCCCGGCCCGCTGTCCGCCGCCTCGGTGTTCCGCGAGCCCTTGTGCGGTTCCCGGATCAGTTCCTTGCGGCCGATGGACGTGCTGCCGACCATCAGCAGACCCAGGTGCCGCACCAGCAGCTCGCCGAGCTCCGCGTCGTCGATGTCGTCACCGGGGATGTCGAGGCGAAAGCCCTCGGTCCGCAGTGATCCCCCGTTGCTGAAGACCACCTCGGCGTCGAAGTCGACGCGCCACTGCCCGGGACCGGTTCCCGTCGTCATGTACTTCGTTCCTCACGTTCGTCGCGTTGTGCCGTGCGTCCCGGGGGTGGTTCCTCAGCCGCAGTCGATCATGGCCTTCTCCAGGGCGGCGACCACTTCGTGGATCTCCTCCTCCGTGATGGTGAGGGGCGGCAGGAGCCGCAGCACCGCGCCGTGCCGGCCGCCGCTCTCCAGGAGCAGGCCGTGCTTCAGGCAGGCCTTCTTGATCCGGCGGGTGCGGTCCCCGTCGGCGGGCTTCGCGCCCAGGGCGTCGGCGGGACCGTCGGGGTCGACGATCTCGATGCCCCACATCAGGCCGCGGCCGCGGACGTCACCGATCTCGGGGTGGGTCAGGGCGAGCCGGCGCAGCAGGCCGCCGAGCAGCTCTCCCTTGACGGCGGCCTGCTCGACGAGCCCCTCCTCGGCCATGACCTCCAGGGCGGCCGCGCCGGCCACCAGCGCGATCTGGTTGCCCCGGAAGGTGCCCGCGTGGGCGCCGGGCCGCCAGGCGTCGTACCGGCCGTGGTAGAGCAGGAGCGAGAGCGGGAAGCCGCCGCCGATGGCCTTGGAGACGAGCACCGCGTCGGGCTCGATGCCGGACTCCTCGAAGGCCCACATCGTGCCGGTGCGGCCGCAGCCGGCCTGGATCTCGTCCAGGACGAGCGGGATGTCGAGGCGGGCGGTGATCTCCCGCAGTCCGCGCAGCCACTCCGGGGGCGCGGGAATGACCCCGCCCTCGCCCTGCACGGCCTCCAGGAAGACGGCGGCCGGCTTGGTGATGCCGCTCTCCGGGTCGGTCAGCAGCCGCTCCACATAGGTCAGCCCCACCTGTACGCCCTGCTCGCCGCCGAGTCCGAACGGGCAGCGGTAGTCGTACGGGTACGGCAGGTGGTGCACGTCCGGCATGAGCGACGGCACCGGGTCCTTGGCGTCCAGGTTGCCGGTGAGGGCCAGCGAACCGGCCGTCATCCCGTGGTAGGCGCCGTGGAAGGCGAGCACGGTACGGCGGCCCGTGGCGGTCTTGAACAGCTTCACCGCCGCCTCGGTCGCGTCGGCGCCGGCGGGGCCGCAGAACTGCGTGCGGAAGGTGTCGGCCATCGTGCCGGGCAGCCACTCGTAGAGGGCCGACAGGAAGGCGTACTTGGCCGGTGTCGTCAGGTCGAGTGCCTGCTGCACCTGTCCGGATTCCAGGTACTCGCGCACGCGGCGCAGCACCTCGGGGTGGTTGTGGCCGAGGGCCAGGGTGCCGGCGGCGGCCAGGCAGTCCAGGTACTGGACGCCGTGGCCGTCGCGGATGCGGGCGCCGTGGCCTTCCTGGAGCACCGCTCCGAAGGCGGTGGCGTAGGTTCGGGCGCCGGATTCGCGGGCCTCGACGTACGCGAAGATCTCGTCCGGCGTCAGGGTGGTCACGTCATCACTTCCCAGCTGGTGTACGGGCGTCCGCGACCATGACCTGGCCGAGGGCGATTCCCCCGTCGTTGGTCGGGACCTGTCGGTGGACGTAGGTGTCGAAACCGTCGGCGGTCAGCCCGGTCAGACAGTTGAGCAACAGGAACTCGTTGAGGAACACGCCGCCGGAGAGCACGATCTGGCGCACTCCGGTCCGCTCGCGGACGGCGCGGCAGCGCTCCCGGACCATCTCCACGACGGCGGTGTGGAAGCGGCGGCTGATCCGGTCGGCGGGCAGGGCCGCCGCGATGTCGGCGGCCATGGCCCGGATCACGGGCCGGGGGTCGACCTCGACCGGGCCGTCGGCGTCCTCGTCGGGCACCCGGGTCCCGAACCGGTACGCCGGCTCCAGGGCGGCGTCGCGCAGCAGCAGGCCCTCCAGCTCGATCGGCCCCTGCGCCTCGTACTCGGCCCTGGCGCACACCCCGGCGAGCGCGGCGGCGCCGTCGAAGAGCCGCCCCATGCTGGACGTGGCCGGGGAGTTGATGCCGCGGGCCGCCATCGTGGCGTACACGTGGCGCCGCCGGTCGTCGAGGACGGCCAGGGCGGGGAAGGCGGCCGCGGCCCGGTCCCGGTCGCCGTCGAAGGCGTCGAGCGCGAGGGCGTAGCCGGTGCGGATGGGTTCGCGCACCGCCTGGTCGCCGCCGATCAGCGGCAGCCGGCGGAGCCGGCCGATTCGCTGGAAGGCGGCGTAGTCGCCGAGCAGGAACTCGCCGCCCCAGACCGTGCCGTCCTCGCCGTATCCGAAACCGTCGAAGATCACCCCGAGGGTGGTTCCGGTGACGTGGTTCTCGGCCATGCAGGAGGCCATGTGCGCGTGGTGGTGCTGCACCTCGACGACGGCCCGGCCCGCGCCGTCCTCGCCGAGCGCCGCCCGGGTCGAGCGGAACTGCGGGTGCAGGTCGTGCGCGGTCAGGCGCGGCTCCAGGGCGTAGAGGCGCGCGAGGTGGCGGGCGGTGCGGCGGTGGGAGGCGAAGGTCTCGTCGTTCTTGAGGTCGCCGATGTGCTGGCTGAGGAACACGTGCCTGCCGTGCGACAGGGCGACCGTCGTCTTCAGCTCGGCGCCGAGGGCGACGGCGGGTACCACCTCGCGGCCCACGTCCACCGGGTACGGCGCGTAGCCGCGGGCCCGGCGGATGAACTGCAGGAGCGGTTCGTCGAGTTCCTCGTGCACGGAGAGCCGGACCACGGAGTCGTCGACCCGGATCTCGATGTCGCGGTCGTGGTAGAGGATGACGTCCGCGATCTCGAAGAGCTGCTCCAGCGCCTCCTCGTTGCGGTAGGCGATCGGGTATCCGGAGACGTTGCCGCTGGTCATCACCAGGGCCTCCAGACCCGGTTCGTCCAGGAGCAGGTGGTGGTGGGGTGCCGACGGCAGCATGATCCCGAGGTTGGGGTTGCGGGGCGCGACCGACTCGGGCAGCGCGTCCGGCTGCTTGCGGGCGAGCAGGATCGGGCGGGCCGGCGAGCGCAGGACGTCGATCTCGTCCTCGGACAGCACCGCCAGGCGCTGCGCGGTGGCCAGGTCCCGGACCATCACGGCGAACGGCTTGGAGTCGCGGCGCTTGCGGCGGCGCAGCAGGGCCACGGCCTCCGGCTGGGTGGCGTCCACCGCCAGGTGGAAGCCGCCGACGCTCTTGATCGCCACGATCGCGCCGTCGGCCAGGGCCTGGGCGGCCCCGCGCAGCGCCGTGTCGCCCTCGGTGGTCCGGCCCTCCCGGTCGGTGAGCAGCAGCCGGGGGCCGCAGTCCGGGCAGGCGTTGGGCTGGGCGTGGTAGCGCCGGTCCATCGGGTCCTCGTACTCGGCCCGGCAGGCCGCGCACATGGTGAAGGACGCCATGGTGGTCATCGGCCGGTCGTAGGGCAGGTCCTGGATGATGGAGTAACGGGGCCCGCAGTTGGTGCAGTTGATGAACGGGTAGCGGTGGCGCCGGTCCTTCGGGTCGCGGAGTTCGCCCTGGCAGTCGCCGCAGACGTGGGTGTCGGAGGGGATCAGCGCGGAGCGGGCACCGGACTGCTCGCTGTGGGTGATGGTGAAGGGGCCCACGGGCACGCTGCCCGTGGGGAGCCCCCGGGTCACCATGACACCGTCGACGCGGGCGAGTTCGGGGGCGCGGTCCTTCAGGCCCGCGGCGAACTCGGCCAGGGCGGCGTCCGGTCCGGACGCCTCCACCAGCACACCCTCGGGGTCGTTGCGGACCCAGCCGGACAGGCCCAGCTCGTGGGCCAGCTTGTAGACGAACGGCCGGTAGCCGACGCCCTGTACCACCCCGGTGACCCGCAGCCGCCACTCTTCGGTGTGCGGCGGGGAGCTCGCGGTATCCGGCGGAGCAGTCACGGTGCTCATGGCGCTCTCCTCAGTTCCTGGATCCGGTCGTCAGCACAGCCGGGGCAGTTCGGCCCCGAGGAGTTCCTCGATCTGCGTCTCCCGGCCGCCGGCGTCCCGCAGCAGCACCAGGGCCTCGGCGTCCTCGCAGATCTCGCCGATGGTCACGGCGTGCTCCCCGTACGGCAGCGAGCGCAGCGCCGCCAGGACGTCCGCCTCGGCGGCCGGGTCGACGAAGAGGGCCAGGCAGCCCTCGTTGGCGCAGTGCAGCGGGTTGATGCCGAGCATGTCGGCGGCCATGGCGGTCTCGTGCTGGATCGGCAGGCTCTCCTGGTCGACCCGCACGGTGCGGCCGAGCCTGCCGGCGTACTCGTGCAGGACCGCGGTCAGACCGCCGCGCGTGACGTCGCGCATCGACCGCACGGCACCGTCCGGCACCCGGCTGAGGACTCCGTCGATGAGGTTGTTCAGCGGGGCGCAGTCGCTGTCCACGCGCTGCTCGAAGCCGAGGCCCTCACGGATGGAGAGCAGATGGACGGTGTGGTTGCCGATGGGCCCGCTGAGGATGACCTTGTCGCCGGGGCGCACATCGGCCATGGACAGCGGCGCGCGCTCGAAGACGCCCACGCCCGCGGTGTTGAGGTAGAGCTGGTCGGCCTCGCCCTTGCGGACCACCTTGGTGTCGCCGCCGACGATCTGCACGCCGGCCTCGCGGGCCGTCTCGCGGATCGACACGAGGACCTGCTTGAGGCGCTCGATCGGCAGGCCCGTCTCCAGGATCATGCCGAGGGTGAGGTACTTGGGGCGGGCGCCCGCCACGGCCAGGTCGTTGACCGTGCCGCAGACGGCGATCTTGCCGATGTCGCCGTTGCCGAAGAACGGCGGATCGACGACGAAGGAGTCGGTGGTCATCGCGATGCGGCCGGTCTCCACCGGGAGGATCGCGCTGTCCTCCATGATGCCTGTGTAGACGTCGCCGAGGGTCTCGGCGATCATCTGGACCAGTTCCTGGCTCAGCTTCGCCCCGGTGCCGTGGTCGAGGAGGATCTCGTCGCTGCTGCCGGCCGTGCTCGCGGGCATGGCTTTTCCTTCCTCCGGGAGGGTCGCGGTCACGGGGTCTTGATGTTCTTGCGGGGCAGCGTGCCCTCGGCGTCGAGGACGGCCAGCACCTCGGCGGAGTCGGACACGGTGGCGCAGTAGCCGTCCAGCCACTGCAGGGCCCGGTCCTTGTCCTCCTCGCGGGCGGAGACGACGCAGTCGGCGGGGACCCAGATGTTGTAGCCGCGGAAGAAGGCGTCGGCGGCGGTGGTCTGGACGCAGATCTGTGTCTGCATGCCGGTGACGAGGACCGTGTCGACGCCGAGGTCCTGGAGGCGCTCGTGCAGGTCCGTCTCGTAGAAGCCGGAGTCCTTGCTCTTCTCCATGACGACGTCCTCGGGGGCGAGGAACTCCTCGAGGATCTCGGCGCCGCGGGTGCCGCGCTGGACCGGGAGATGGCCGTCGTAGCGCTCGGCGTTGGGGTCGTCCGGGTCGTTGACGAGCTGGAGGTGGAAGACGTGGTGGCCGCGGCGGCGGATCTCGTCGAGGAAGTGGGTGAAGTGCGGGGTGGCGGCGGCGACGGCCGCGACGCGCTCGGGGTTCTTCTCGACGAGCTCGTACTGGAGGTCGTTGGTGAGAACGGCGATCTTGGACATGGGTGTGCCCTTCGGTGTTGCCGTGGATGTGGACGCCGGGCGCGTTTGGAGGGCGCGCCGGCGGAAAGCAGTTCCGGAGACGGTCGACGACGTGTCGCGCGGCCCGGCCTGGCGCCGGGGGCGGCACGGCGGCGTCGGCCGGCAGCGCCCGCGCGTGGGTCCCGGGAGAGAGGGTGGTGCGGTGCGTACCACCCTTCGACAGGGCGGAACCGGGGGGTCAGCTCGCGACGGCGACCCTGTCGTGCTGCGGCTCGTGCAGCCAGGTGCCGGTGGCCTCGAAGTGGGCCAGGATGTCGGCGATGCGCGCGTAGAGGTAGTGGCCGGTGACGGCGCGGCCGTCGGCGCGGGCGTAGTCGGGAAGCCGCCCGTACTCGCGGAAGCCGAGCCGCTCCCAGAGCCCCAGCGGGCCGTCGTCGCGGACTTCGAGGGTGATGACCTCGCAGCCCATGTCGCGCGCCTTGTTGAGGGCCTCGGACCAGCCCTCCAGGAGGAACTGGCCGCGGCGGTCGGGGGCGACGACACAACGGCGCATGTCGACGATGTGCCGGCGGGCCGGCAGCGGGGCCCGGGCGAGGGTCACCATGCCGACGATCCTGTCATCGGCATCGTCACGGACCGTCAGGACGTCGATCGCACCCTTGCGCAGGTCGGCGTCGAAGGCCCGCAGCAGCGGCATTCCCTTCTCCACGCCGAGGGGCTCGTAGAAGCCGAGGGTCTGCTCCTTGACCGCGACGGCGTCCATCAGTTCGATCATTTCGCGCATGTCCTTCTCGGACAGTTCGCGCGGCCATTCGTATCGCATGGACCTTCCTGTGGTTGGCCTGACAGTGGGCAGCCCGCGGGGACACCGGGCACCGCGGCCCACGCCGCCCGCCGGTGCGGCGGGCAGCGTGGCGTGCGGCGTGCGTGGTGTCAGGTGTCGGCAGGGGGTGTTCGGGTGCCGGGGCGGGCGCGCGGTGTTCTCCGGGGCGCCGTCACCCGTGGGACCTCAGACCGTGGCGCGGGACCGCAGGTTCGTCTGCACCGCGGCGGCGGGGGCGGCCTGCGTCAGACGGGACGGGTCGGCGTCGGCTCCCAGCACCGTCGAGGCGTAGACCTCGACGAAGTACGAGACGAAAAGCGAGTTGATCTTCGTGAGGTGCTCGACGAAGCGCTCCTCGTCGGCCTCGTCCTTGATCACGCGCATGATCATGTTCCAGACCATGTCGACGTGGTCGTCGTCCTCGTCGAGCGCGAGGTGCGCACGGGCGCCCTTGGTGTTGTTCGCGCCGACGTGCCGCTCCATGATGTCGAGCCAGTCCGGCTGGGTCTTGCCGGCGATGTACTCGAGGTAGAAACCGCTGATCATCGAGGCGAGCGGGCCCTCGGTGGCGAGCGTGTAGTAGAAGTACCCGTTGAGCAGCTCGGTGGCGAAGGTCGGACGGATCGCGTAGATCTCCTCGTCCGTCATCCCGACCTTGTGCAGGTCGCCCGCGAACATGCGGTCGTGGCGCCCCTCTTCGGCGCCGTACAGACCCCACTCCTTGGAGAGCTGCGGGTCGCGCGTGGCCCAGTAGTTGGCGACGAGCGGGTCGACGGCACGCTTGAGACCGATCCGGATCATGGTCTCCACGTTGTGGCGCTTGTAGAGGTCCATGTCGAACTTGGAGGTGTCGAGCATGCCCTCCGCGCCCTTGTTCTGTTCGTAGAAGTCACGCTCGAACTTCAGGAGGAGCTCGTCCACCCGCTTGCGGAACTCGGGACGCTGGAGGTTGGAGTACGTGTTGTACGACTTGCTACGAGGCATGGTCATCCCCACCCGAGGTCGTTGATCACATTGCTCTGCCCGGAGCCGGCGGGGAATGCGTCTCCCGCCGGAACGCCCGCACCCTGCGCGAGAAAGAAGGACAGAGCCGCGAAAGCCGCGATGGCGAGAACGCTTCTCGCTACACGCGCCATGGAAACCCCCTACTTTCGAATGAGCGTCGAGGTCGTCAACGCCGCGCCTCATCCTGGGGGGAGAGGCCTTTCAAAACCAGTCCCGCCTGGGATCATGTTATTCCTGGCGGAAACATGACAGGGGGATGAAGTGGGAAGAATCGGGGGAAGCGATGCGATATCCACGCCACTGCTTCATGACTGTGCGAGCCTTTTATACCGTTTTATCTCCGAGTCGCCGGGCTGTACCGCCGAGGCGGCGGCCGTAGCGCTCGGAATGGACCGGCGGGACATCGACGAAGCCGTCCGGGACCTGCGCGAGCTGGGACTTCTGAGCACCGAACACACGGGTTCGGAACGGCCGGAATCGGAATGGCCGAATTCGGAACAGCCGGAACCGGAACGGCCGGATTCGGATCAGCCGTTGGTCCCGCACCCGGTCGACTTCGCCCGCGTCAAGGTCCTCAACCCGCTCCAGCGGGACCTGAACCGCAAGCAGGCGCTCGTCGACGAACTCCGCGGCGACCTGGACGAACTGGAGCTGCACAGCCCGCTGTCCCAGCAGTCGCGCTGCACGCTGGAGATCGTCTCCGAGCTGGCCGACGTGCGCCGGCTCATCACCGGCTTCGCCGAGGAGTGCTGCGACGAGGCACTGGCCTCGCAACCCGGCGGCGCACGCGAGGAGGAGGTGCTCGCCGACAGCATGGACCGCACCACCAGGCTGCTCGAACGGGGGGTCACGATGCGCACCCTCTACCAGCACACCGCGCGCTTCAGCCCCACCACCCTCGCCTACGTCGACCTGGTGACCCCGCTCGGCGCACAGGTGCGCACGCTCGCCAGCGGTTTCCCGCGCTGCATCATTTTCGATCGGAAAGTCGGCATCCTGCCGCTCGTCGACGGGTCGAAAGGCGCCGTGATCGTACGCGATCCGCAGATCCTCGCCTTTGTGTCGGACGCTTTCGACCGGGCCTGGACCACCGCTTCCGCGCTCACATCCGACGACGGCCGGGCGGATCGGGCCGCGGCCACGTCCGAGATTCAGCACGCGATCATCTCGCTGCTCACCCAGGGAGAATCGGACAAGCGCATCGCCCAGGTCGTGGGAATTTCCTTACGGAATTGCCAGCGCCACATATCCCACATCATGAAGAGCATCGGCGCCCGCAATCGGCTGCACGCCGGTTACCTGCTGAGCAAGGAGCCGTTCAACGGCCACTAGCTGAAGGGCGGGACGCTCCAGGCGCGCCGCCTCGGCGTCCACCGACCCGTTCCTCACGGGCCCTGTCGCTGCGGTGGGGACATCCACCCGCAGGACACGGGTGAGCGCGAGACATCGGCGTCACGGAAATACCCGTGAGTACCCCACCCGCGGCATGAACAGCGGGCAGGATTCAAGTGACTCGTGGTTCGAGTGACTCGTGGTTCGTGACTCGTGGTTCGTCGATCGGCCGGGGGAGTCTGGCATGGCGTACAGCTCCGTGGAGTGGCCCGCGCGCAGTCTGCTGGGGGCGGTCGCGCCGGACGTGAGGGGGGAGTTGCTCGCGCTGGGCGTGCCGACGCGGTTCGGGGCGGGGAAGGTGCTGCTGAGCGAGGGCGCCCGCGACCGGCACATGCTGGTACTGCTGACCGGCTTCGCCAAGGTGACGGCACGCGTGGAGAACGGGGAGGAGTCGCTGCTCGCGGTCCGGGTCGGCGGGGACAGTGTCGGGGAGATGGCCGCCCTGGACGGCTCCCCGCGCTCGGCGACCGTGACGGCATGCGGCCCGCTGACCGCACGGGTCGTGCAACCGGGCGCGCTGCACGCCCTGCTGGCCAAACGGCCCGAGGTGCACCTGGCCCTGACCGGGATCCTCGCCGACCGGCTGCGCTGGGCCAACCGCAGGCGCCTGGACTTCAAGGGCTATCCGGCGAAGGTACGGCTGGCCCGGCTCCTGGTGGAACTCGCCACCCTGTACGGCCGTCCCGTCGAGGACGGTGGCATGGTGCTCGGCTGCCGGCTCACCCAGCCCGAGCTGGCCGCGCTCACCGGTGCCGCCGAGACGACCGTCCACAAGGGGCTGCGCGACCTGCGCCGCGACGGGCTGCTGGAGACGGGGTACGGGTCCACCGTCATACGGGACCTGCACCGGCTCAGGGAGATCGGCGACCTCTCCCCCGACGGGTGACGGGCCCAGGGAGCTCCCCGCATCAGTCCAGCAGCGGACGCAGTACGACCAGCAGGCCCGCGCTCGCCCCCATCACCGCCGTACACACCACCGCCGCCGCCACGCACCGGTACTTGCGCACCGCCACCTGGGACAGGAACCGGATCGTCTGGGACAGCTCCTTGCGCTCCTGGTCCGGGGTTGCGTCGGCGTCGGAGTCCCGGGCGGGCAGGATGTCGGGGCCCGAGGCGAGGTGGACGAAGCTGTAGCGGTTGGCGCCGGCCGGGCGCAGGACCCGGGGGCGCAGGGTGGCGGCCAGGGAGCCCGCGCCGCCGAACATCGCGCAGAGGAACAGGGCGAGCAGCAGGCCGGCGAGGATGCCGGAAGCGCCGCCCGCCGACGCGGTGCGCAGGGCCGGGGCGCTCCAGTAGCCGGCCGTGCCGACGAGAGCGGCCTGGGCCGCGGCGAGGATCCCGGCCTTGGTGTCGGCGTGCTGGTGGGTGGTCTGGAGAGCGGTGAACATGAACTGCGCCGGGCGGCTGTCGGGGCGGTCGACGGTGGACGACGGCATGCTGCTGCTCCTTCTGTGCCGGTGGGCTGTTGCGCGCCTCCAGTACGCCCCGAAACCGGCCGCGGAACCCGGGATTTCTGCGGGATTCGGAAGACCTGCCCCGCAACTTGCCGAACCCGTCCGTAACTTGAGGCCGCGCCTGTATGTTTCCGCACCTTTCCGCATCCCGTATTTCGACGGGGTTCGCGGCGGACGGCGCGTGTAGGACTGGCCTACCGGCGTCCGCGCGAGGGGGGAGCGGACGCCGGTGTCTGCCGGAGTGCGCCCCCGGCCCGGGTCCGGTCCCGGGGTGCGGCTCCATCTCGGTGAGCAGGGAGTTCAGGCATGGGAACGTTCGGTCGCAGACTGCTGCTGGCGGTCGACGCGAAGGGATACGGCGGCGTCGACGTGGTCACGCAGCGCGAGTGGCAGGAGGCGATCCGGCGGCTGCTCGAGGAGGCGGCCGCCGAGGCCGGACTCGACTGGGAGCAGTGGGCGACGCAGGTCGGCGGGGACTCGGTGTTCGCGGTTCTGCCGCAGGGTGCGTCCGAGCCCGCCCTGGTCGACCCGTTCATGCGCCGGCTGGAGGCCGGTCTGCGCGCCTTCAACCGCAACCGGCGCGACGAGGCCTGGCTGCGGCTGCGGGCCGCCGTGCACTTCGGAACCGCCTCGCCCGCGGCCAACGGCTTCGAGGGCCGCGCCCCGGTCGAGATCGGGCGACTGCTGGACAGCAGGGTGCTGAAGGCGGCGCTGGTCGCGGCGCCGGAGGCGCACCTGGCGCTCGCGGTCTCCGCGACCGTCTTCAACGACGTGATCGGCGAGGCGTACACGACGATCCGGCCGCAGGAGTTCCGCGAGGTACGCGTCGCGGAGAAGGAGTACGCGGGGCGGGCGTGGATCCGGGTGCCGGGATACGACGCGAAGGCCCTCGATCTCGGGGAGGCGGGCGGTACCCCGGCCGGGACCGGCGCGACGGGGAGCACAGGGAGCGCGGAGACCGTCGACGCGCGCCCCTCCAGCACCCCAACTGCGCCTGGAGACACGGTGGTTCAGGTGAACTACGGAACCATCCATGCCCAGGGTGCCGTCTTCGGGATCTCCAAGTGACCTGAGTGACGGCCAAGGATGAACGAGGAACACGAGGAACACCGCGAGCAGCGCGCCCAGGGTGAACCCGAGGCGCACCACGCGGACCCGGCGCAGCCCACGCAGGGCCCTCCCGCCGAGCCGGATCCGCGACCGCAACCGCAACCGCAACCGCAACCGCAACCGCAACCACAGAACGCGGGCGAGGACCCTTCCGACCCACCGGCCCCCGCCACCCCACCCGGCCAGGTCCAGCACAACAACGTCAACCAGTACTTCTACGGAGAACTCAGCGCGTCCGGCGCCCAGTTCGGCATCGGCACCACCGGCTCCGACAACGCCCGCCGCCGCGCCGTGGGCCGCCTCGACTCGGGTGAGGCGGACGCGATCCTCGCGCCGTACGTCAAACCCGCCTGCTTCGAGCAGGCCGCACTCGCCCTCCAACAGGACGGCGTCGTGGTGCTGTTCGGGCCTCCGGGGACGGGCAAGCGGTCCGGGGCGGTGGCGCTCGTCGACGCGCTCGCGGACGGGTCGGAGTACGTCGTCCTCTCCCCCGGCCGCAGCCTGGACGACCTCGCGAGCGGGCGGGTCGCCTTCGAGAAGGGCGTCGGCTACGTCCTGCTCGACCGGATGGGCGAGGACAGCGCCCAGACGGCGGACTTCGACTGGCGGCGGGTGCGCGACACCGTCCGCGAGCACGACGCCCGTCTGGTCGTCACCACCGTGCACCCCGGCGACGGGGCCGTCGTCGAGTCCGTACGGCACGTGCCCTGGCAGCTTCCGGACCTCACGGCCGTACTGCGGGTGCGGCTGGTGCGGGCCGGGTGCGTGCGGGACACCGTGGAGCGGGCCGTGTCACTGATGCCCGGCGGGTGCCGGATCGCGGAGGTCGCGGCGGCCGCCGAGCGGATCGCGTGCGGGGCCGCGCCGGACGAGGTCTGGCAGGACTACGGCAGCAGCGCGGCGCAGCCCGTACGCGACTGGTTCGCCCGGGACCGTACGCCGCAGGAGTGGGCCGAGGTCACCACGCTGGCCTTCGTCAACGGCGCCGGCTACCGCGACTTCGAGACCTGCCAGGAGCGGCTGGAGTCCTGGGTGGCCCCGGCGTTCCCGGCCCCGGTGAGCGAGGAGGAGCAGGCCGAGGTGGCCCGGCGGACCGTCGACCGCCGGCAGTCGCTGTCCCGCAACGAGCTGGTCGCCGTGGCGGAGCGGAAGAACGGCCCGCTGACGCGCACCGCGCTGGTCTTCCCGCATCCCCAGTACCGCCAGTGGGCGCTGGAGGAGCTGTGGACGAAACGCTCCACGCCGTACTGGAACGGCGTGCGGGACTGGCTCGGCGAACTCGTCGCCGCCCAGCCCGGGCTGGGGCTCCAGCTGTCCGTCGCGCAGGGGCTCGCGCTGCTCACCCGGCCCGCCTTCGACGAGGTCGCCGACAACTATCTGCACCCGTGGGCGGGCGGTGCCGCCGGTCCGGCCGGGCAGTCGACGGCCACGCTGGTGCTCCAGTGCATGTGCCTGGACGAGAGCCTCGCGGCCACCGCGCTGGGCGTGGCCCGCGGCTGGGCCCGTTCCCCCGACCCGGCGCTGCGGTCGACCGCGGTGGCCGCGTTCAGCGGGGCGCTGGGCGTGCGCTTCCCCACGGACGCCGTCACCACCCTGCTCCGGCTGATCATCCGGCGCGGCGGTCTGCCCGTGGACGCGGCGTTCGCGCTGGCCGGGCTCGTCGCCGTGCTCGCGGAGTGCGGGCAGGACACGGGCGCGGTGTTCCGGCCGCTGGCGTACCGGCTGCGGGCCCAGCGCGAGACGCTGACCGGGCAGCACAAGGAGAACCTCCTCGGTGCCGCCCTGACCGTGCTGCGGGCCCGTGACGCGCGGACCGGGCGGCTGGTGTGCGCGTCGCTGATGGAGCGGGACGGTCGGCAGACGGCCAGCATCGGCGAGCTGTGGGCGGGCGTACTGGACAACCTGCCGCGCCGGGGCCGGGCCGTGGCGGCGCTGAACGCCACCCTGCGCGAGCTGCCTGCCGTCTCGGAACGGCCCGAGCAGGTGGCCGAACGGTTCGGCGGGGCCCTGGGCGAAGCCCTCACCCCGGGCGACGGTCCGCCGCTCGCCGCGGCCCTGCGGCTGGTCGCCGCCCGGACCGACGGGGCGGCCGGACCCTGGGTCGACATCTTCCTTACCGCCGTACTGAGCACGGAGGACTGACAGGCATGGCTGAGAAATACCCGCTCGTCGAGCAGCGGGAGTACGGGCGGCCGGAGAAGCGCGGCGGCATCTGGCGCAAGCGGGTGACGCGCGGCGACGACGAGCTGCCCAGGGTCGCCGCCCACCATGTGCGGGTCTTCCGGGTCGGCGAGGAGTACGTCGAGGACCACGGGCAGCTGAGCGCCGACGACCCGGTGGTGGTCGGGGCCAGCTCGGTCACGGTCGTGGACCGGCGGATCGAGGTTCCCGTCGTCGTGGAGACGCGCATCCCGTCGGCCGAGGCGGGCGACTTCACCGTACGGGCCTGGTTCCACTGCACCGTCACCGACCCGTGCGCGGTCGTGCGCGACGGCGTCACCGACGTGGAGGAGCTGCTGCTCGCCCGTCTGCGCGAGGTGCCCGGGCTCACCGAGGACGGCAGCGACCTGCCCATCGTCGACACCGCCGGCGTGCGCGCCCGGATCGACGCCCGGCTGACCGCGTACCACGAGATGCGGCCCTCCGTGGTGTCGGGGATCCGGGCCCGGCACGGGGTGATCGAGGTCCTGACGCCCGAGGAGATGTCGGCGTACGTCGAGGAGATGGAGAAGGCCCGCCGGGAACGCCTGCGCCGGCGCCAGCAGGAGGAGATGGAGCAGGAGGCGGCCCTGGACCGGGCGCTGCGCGAGGCCGAACTGGAGCTGAAGCACGAGGAGATCCGCAACCTCCAGGCGATGCGCAAGGAGCGCAACCGGCAGGAGGAGGAGACGCTGCGCACGGGCTACGAGCGCGGCGCCGGTGCCGAGCAGCAGGACTACGAGCTGGAGATCGAACGCCGGCGCAACCGGTTCACCCGGGCCGAGATCGAGGAGGACATCAAGCTGGTCGGCTCCGACCCGATCGCCGCCGACTACCTCGCCTGGCGCAGCGGCGACATCAGCGCCGACGAGCTGTCCAAGCGGCTGCACGCGGCCGAGGAGCGCTGGGACGCGCGCAAGGACGACCGGCTCCGGCTCGACCGGGACTACGAGATGACGCGCCGCGGCCTGGACCGGGACGACCTGCGCTGGCAGGTGGAACGCGAGGACCGGCGCCAGGAGCTCACCCGCAGTGAGGAGCGCGAGGAGACGGCCGCCCGCCGTCACGAGGCCGCCCGGCGCTGGGACCTGGAGCACGAGGACCGGCTGCGGCAGCGCCAGGAGGAGCGCACGGACGCCAAGGAACTCCACCGCGACCGGCGCGAGTGGGCGAAGGAGCAGCTCGCGGTGCGGGCCACCCTGGGCAAACAGGCCATCGACCGCGGCCTGTTCGACAGCACCATGTACGACGCGGGCGCCTTCATCAACAGCGTCGGCGACGTCGCGTACCACCAGAACGCGTCGCAGGGCGGCGGCCCGGAGATGACGCAGGCGGAGCTCAAGGGCGAGGTGAAGGGCGAGCTGCGCCGGGCGCACCGGCGGACCGCCGAAGCCGAGCCCGCCCCGGACGACGCCGACGACGCCGACGACTTCGATCCCGCGAACCAGGAGGGGCGCCTTGGCGACTGACACCCCGCTCCGCCCGGCCGACAGCGCCGCCTTCGACGAGGACCGGGGCCAGTCGCGCCCGGCGCCGGCGGCGTCCGGCTGGGCGCCCCGGCTGCGCCGGCTGATCGGCATCGACGAACCCCTGCTGGCCTGGGTGCCGGAGGAACGCGCCCGCTACACCTGGTACGGCGTGCTCGTCGTCAACACGGCCCTGCTGGGCGCGCTCTCCATGGTCCTGGCGCTCTCCAGCTTCCGCTCCGACCTGCCGCTCGCTGCGGTCGCCGTGGTCGCGGTGCTCTGGTTCTGGGTGGTCCTGGCCCTGGACAGCTGGCTGGTCTCCAGCACGCACGGCACGTCGGTCCGCAAATGGACACTGCTGGTCCGTTTCTTTCTCTCGGTGCTGCTGGGCCTGTTCATCGCCGAGCCGATCCTCTTCCAGATCTTCGACAAGGAGATCCGCCAGGAGATAGCCGTCGGCAACGAACAGAAGGTCGCCGAGTACCGGGGCCTGCTCGTCTCCTGCAACCCCACCGACGGCGCGTCCACCACCGACCGCCCCGAGTGCGCCCGCTACCAGCTGAAGGTGGAGGGTTCCCCCGCCGAACTGGCCCGCCAGATCAAGAGCAACGGCGACCGCGCGGCGGCCCTGCGGACCCAGGTCGTCGGCATCAACAAGACACTCGGCGGCAAACAGTCCACCGAACAGCGCCTGTGCGGCGAGAAGTACTGGATCTGGCGGGGCGGCGTCCGGGACGTCACCATCACCTGCGAGCGGGCCCGCAGGGCCACCTCGGAGTACGAGAAGAACAGCAAGATCAAGACGTACGAGAGGCAGCTGGAGGACCTGGTCGAACAGGGCCAGGCCCTGGCCGCCCGCAAGGACCGGGCCGCCGACGACTACCAGCCGCTGCTCCAGAAGGCCATCGACGACAAGACCCGGCAGCGGGCCGCCGCCCTGGACACCGACGGCATCCTCACCCGCGCCCACGGCCTCAAGGAGGTCGCCGGGTCGGACGGCTTCGCGCTGTTCCTGACGATCGTCCTGCACCTGCTCCTCCTCTGCCTGGACGCGATGCCCGTCCTGGCCAAGGTCCTCAGCGGCGCCACGACGTACGACACCCTGCTCGGCGCCCGCCACCGCGCGAGCCGCACGCTGTACGGCGAGGAGCTCCAGGTCCAGCACGCCTGCGCCCGCCTGGAGCACGACGTCCAGCGCCACCACGTGGAGGTGGACTCGACCGACCGCAAGTCCCGCCTGGAGCACGAGTACCAGCGGGCCCGGGCGGAGCGGGCGGCTGCGGAGCGGGCGGAGCTGGAGGCGAGGATGGGGCGGATCATGCGGGCCCGGGGGGTGAGGACCTAGATGATCCGGAAACGCTCCGAAAGATTCGAGTAACGGAATTCCTCAATCCGGCTGGGATGCCACCACTCCCGTCACCGCCTCCGGTTCATCCCAGCCCCAACCCGCCCGTGAACAGCGCGAACTCACCATCACTCAAACATTCGCGTCAACGAATCTTTCGCAACAACTACCGAAACCATTGACAGTTGGCAGGGCCAGGCCAACACTCCCGGGAACAGCACACCTCCGTCACGACCCCACACGGACGAGGAGGAAGCATCCCCATGACCCACTCACTCAGCCGCCTGCGGCTGCTCATCAGCACCGCCTGCACCCTGCTCCTGGTCGCGGTCGCCGGCATGGCCCTGCCGGGGACCGCCCACGCCGACACGGTCGTCACCAGGAACCAGACCGGGACGCACGACGGCTACTACTACTCGTTCTGGACCGACAGCCAGGGCACGGTCTCCATGAACCTGTCCGCGGGCGGCAGTTACAGCACCTCCTGGCGGAACACCGGGAACTTCGTCGCGGGCAAGGGCTGGAGCAACGGCTCCCGCCGCACCGTGACCTACTCCGGCACGTTCAACCCGTCCGGCAACGCCTACCTGACCCTCTACGGCTGGACGGCGAACCCGCTCGTCGAGTACTACATCGTCGACAACTGGGGCACGTACCGGCCCACGGGTACGTACAAGGGCACCGTCACCAGCGACGGCGGCACGTACGACATCTACAAGACGACGCGCTACAACGCCCCGTCCGTCGAGGGCACACGGACCTTCGACCAGTACTGGAGCGTGCGGCAGTCCAAGAGGACGGGCGGCACCATCACCACCGGCAACCACTTCGACGCGTGGGCCCGGGCCGGTATGCCCATGGGCAGCTTCAAGTACTACATGATCATGGCGACCGAGGGTTACCAGAGCAGCGGCAGCTCCCGCATCACGGTGCGCTGACGATGGGAACCACACCACGGCCCTCGTTCCGCGCCCTGCTCACGAGGCTGACCGTCCTGGCGACGGCCGCAGCCGCCGCCCTCGCGGCCCCCACGGCCACCGCCGCCCCGTCCCAGGCCGCCGCCTGCAACGGATACGTCGGACTCACCTTCGACGACGGCCCGTCCGGCAACACGACCGCACTCCTCAACGCCCTCCGCCACAACGGGCTACGGGCCACGATGTTCAACCAGGGCCAGTACGCCGCCGCCAACCCGTCCCTGGTCCGGGCCCAGGTGGCGGCCGGCATGTGGATCGGCAACCACAGCTACACCCACCCGCACCTGACCCGGCTGAGCCAGGCACAGATCGACTCCGAGATCTCCCGGACCCAGCAGGCCATCGCCAACGCCGGAGGCGGCACACCGAAACTGTTCCGCCCGCCGTACGGCGAGACCAACGCGACGGTCAAGTCGGTCGCGGCCCGGCACGGCCTCACCGAGATCATCTGGCACGTCGACTCACAGGACTGGAACGGCGCGAGCACCGAAGCGATCGTCCAGGCCGCCGCCCGCCTCGCCAACGGCCAGATCATCCTCCTGCACGACTGGTCCGCCAACACCCTGGCAGCGATCCCCCGCATCGCCCAGGGGCTGACGGCCCGGGGCCTGTGCGCGGGGACGATCTCCCCACAGACGGGAAGGGCGGTGGCTCCCGGCTGACCGAACGGCGCGATGGCCGCCAGTGCCATCGCGCCTTGGCCGTGGGTACGTGAGTACACGTGCTCATGACGTCCCCGCCCCACCCGGAGACCATGGCCGTATGAGGAATCGGGGAATGCTTTCGGCCGGGGTCGCGCTCGTTCTCGGGGTGCCCGTCGCCGCCTGGGGGCTGATGGGGCAGCAGGACTACGACGGGGTGCCGGCGAGTGAGCTGGACTACGCCTATCAGCCGTGGGACATCGGGGACGGTGTGGCCGCCGGCGCCGGAGGGCTCGCGCTGGTGCTGGCGGGGGTCGGTGCGGCGGTGCTCGTGCGAGGGGCGCGGCGTGGTGCGCTGGACCGGCGATGGTGGGGGGTGCTCGGGCCGCTCGTGGTCGTCGGGCTCATGGCCGGTGTGGGATGGCGGATCCTGACCGCGGGGGGCGTCGGAGCCAACATCGGTGCCGGGCTGCTGATCATCTTCGGTACGCCGGTCGCCGCCGGGCTGGTGCTGTGGGCCCTGGGGCGGGGCGTGTGGCTGGCGACGCGGCGACACGCGAACGACGGGGAGAGCGGCGGACGGCGCCTGGGCGGTTTCGCCTCCGGCGGGGTGTGACGGCGGCGGCTCGCTTCCGCGTGGCCGAAACTCCCTGGTGGACCGGTGACGGGTGGAACAACGTCCGTATGGGAGTACGGAGTTCACCTAGGTTGGTGGACCGGCCCCCCTTCCCCACCCCTCAGGAGGCCCTGCCGTGCTCGACGACACCCTGCGCGCCCGTATCGACACGTCCAAGCCGCACTCGGCCCGCTTCTGGAACTACTTCGTCGGCGGCAAGGACCACTACGAGGTCGACCGCGAGATCGGCGACCAGATCAAGTCGATCTTCCCGGGTCTGGTCGACGTGGCGGTCACGAGCCGTCGGTTCCTGGGACGGGCGGTGCGGTATCTGGCCGTCGAGCAGGGGGTGCGGCAGTTCCTGGACGTCGGCACCGGGCTGCCGACCGCCGACAACACGCACGAGGTCGCCCAGCGCGTCGCGCCGGACTCCCGGATCGTGTACGTCGACAACGACCCCATCGTGCTGGCCCACGCGAACGCCCTGCTCACCAGCACGCCCGAGGGCAGGACCGCCTATCTGGACGCCGACCTGTACGACCCTGAGGCGGTCCTGGAGGCCGCCGCGGGCACGCTCGACCTGTCCCGGCCGGTCGGCCTGATGATCCTCAACACCCTCGGGCACGTCGCCGACTACGAGCAGGCACGTGACCTGGTGCGACGGCTGATGGCGGGGTTGCCGGCCGGCAGCCACCTGGTGATCGGCGACAGCACCGCGACGAGTGCGGGCATGATCGCCGCGTCCGAGGCCTACAACGCGAGTGGGGCCGTGCCGTATCACGTGCGGCCCGTCGCGGAGATCGCCGGGTTCTTCGACGGGCTGGAGCTGGTCGAGCCAGGAGTCGTACGGGTGCCGGAGTGGCGGCCGGAGCCTTCCGCGGGGCCGGCCGATGAGGACGCCGCTGGTGTGGACGCGTACTGCGGCGTGGGCCGCAAGCCCCAGGAAGCCGCCCCGCGATAATCAGGACATGGCCGCACCACGCCCCGCCCCCGAGCCGGTCCGGCGGCTCATCGACGATCTTCTCGCGGTGGGTGAGCCCTACGCCCTCGTCCTCGCGGGCGGGTACGCGGTGCTGGCGCACGGGCTGGTGCGGCGGGACGGGCGGGACGTGGACGTCGCCACCGAGCACCCCGCCGGGATGGACGGCATCGCCGACGCCGTCCGCACCGGGCTGGTGGCGCGCGGCTGGCTCGTGCGGACGCTGGAGAGCGATCCGCTGTCCGCCCAGTTCCTCGTCACGGACGCGGCGACCGGCGCGGAGTACGAGGTCGGCATCCGCAAGGAGGTGCTGTGGCGCCCGCCCGTGACGACCGGGCTCGGGCCGGCCCTCTCCCTCGACGACCTCGTCGGCACCCGCGTGCGGGACCTGGCCGACCGGGGCCTCGCCCGCGACCTGGTCGACGTGCACGCCGCCGCGGCCCGCTGGAGCCACCCCGAACTGGAGGAACTCGGCCGCCGCCACGCCCCCGAACCCTTCGATCTCACCGACCTCCAGGCCCGGCTGACCGGCACGGACTGGCTCGACGACAGCGCGTTCACCGCCCACGGTCTCGACGCCGCCGCCGTCGCCGGACTACGCCGCTGGGCCCAGGAGTGGGCCGACGACATCGCGGAACGGCTCATCGAGGGCGGGGCCCCCGACGAGAGCGCCCCGGACGAGGAGTGACCCGCACGGGGACCGACCTCAGCCGCTCACCGCCCTGACACCGCTGCCGTCGCCCGCCGCTCCCGCCTCCCCGCCGCCATCAACTCCAGCGTCACCCCGGCCGACAGCGTAGCCATCGCCGTCATCGCCCCCGCCGGGGACGTCAGTTGGGCCACCGAACCCGCGAGCGCCGCCGCCCCGCCCTGCATCGTGAGCATCCCCGCCGAGTGCAGCCCCAGAGCGTGCCCCGTGAGGGCCTCGGGCGTCAGGGCCACCAGGCGTTCCTGCTGGACGAGGCTCGCGCCGAAGCCGACCGAGGCCAGCGTGACCGCGGCCGCCGCGAGCGGAAGGGGCGGGTGGAGCAGGAAGGGCCCGTACGGGACGGCCAGCAGCAGCAGGAGCGGGAAGCCCAGACGGGGGCGCAGCCGCGGTGGGACCAGGCGGCCCACCAGCACGTCCCCGGCCAGCATGCCGAGTGCGGCGAAGGCGAACAGGGTGCCGGCGGAGTCGGGGGCGTAGGAGACGTAGAGGGATTCGCAGCCTACGACCAGGCCGTTGGGGATCCAGAGGGCCAGATAGACCTGGCGGCGGGGTGCGGACGACCAGAGCAGGGCGTTGGCGCGCCAGGTCGCCGACACCGAGGGGCGGCCCGTCGCCCGGGGTGGGCGGCACGCCAGGCCGAGGCGGACGACCACGGCCGCCAGCAGGTAGAGGGCGGCTGCCGCCAGCAGGGAGATCCGTGGAGACAGCAGGGCCACGAGCGCGCCCCCGGTCGCGTATCCGGCGATCTGCATCAGGCCGCTCATCATGTTGAAGACCGAGCGGCCCAGCAGATAGCCGTCCTTGGAGAGGATCTCGTTCAGCAGGCCCCAGCGCACTCCCCCGCCCACCGACTTCGCCAGCCCCATGGCCACGACGATCGCGAAGAGGGACCAGATCGGCAGGCCGGGCAGGGCCAGGGCCGCCGTGCCCGCCGCGAACAGCAGAGGCAGGGCCGTCAGGGCCGCGCGCGGGGGCAGCCGGTCGGCCGCCGAGAGCAGGAACACCGCGCCCACCACCTGCACCAGCGACGAGCCGAACATGCTCAGCGCGGACAGCAGCGGCGACTCGGTCGCCCGGTACACCAAGGTGCCCAGCGCCAGTTCGCCCATCGTCTGGGCGACGGTCTGCGCCGACGCGGCCAGGAAGAACGGGGTGAACTCGGGAGTGCGGAACAGTTCGCGGTAACTGCGCATGCGCGGAGTCTCCGGCCGGCCCGTACGGCGTGGTTATTGTTTCGCGTGGACGCGAAACGTCGTGACCTGAGGGGCGGTTCATGGGCTGGTGGCAGGTCAACGCCGACACCCTCGCGGGGAGCCGGTTCGTCCTCTCCCCGCTCGCCGAGACGTTCGCGAGTCTGCGGCTGCTGCACACCGCCGTGGCCGCGCACCCCGGCGAACGGCACTGGCTCGACACCCACCTGCCCGCCTACCGGCGGCGGCTCGCGGACGATCCGGTCACCGCGCTGCTCGTCCGCTGCGGGCTCGGGCCGGAGTGGATCGCCGACTTCCTCACCCCCACCCCGCGTGCCGGGGAGACCTTCGCGGACGAGGTCGCACGGGTCCGGGAGGCCTCCCCCGAAGCCGCCCGGGCCCATCTCACCCTCTCCCTGCGCGGTCCGCTCCCGCCCCGCCTGGACCGCGACGACCTGCCCGAGCGCGCCGCCGGCCTCCTGGCGTACGTCTGGAAGGAGACCGTACGTCCGTACTGGCCGCGCCGCCGACGCGTGCTCGAAGCCGATGTCGCCACCCGCACCGCGCAGGTGGGCCGGGGCGGCTGGGCGGCCGCGCTGAACTCGCTGCGGCCGGGCACGCGGTGGCTGGGCGAGAACCGGTTGCAGGTGAACGCGCACGAATACCCGCCGCGGGAGATCTCCGGCGCGGAGCTGGTGTTCGTGCCGGTCACCCCGCAGCGCGTCGGCTGGGTGTCCTGGGAGGGCACCGACCGGTACGCGCTCGTCTACCCGTGCGCGGGCGTCCTGGCGGACACCGGGGGCAGGCCGGTACCGGCGAGCCTCGCCGCCCTGCTCGGCACCGCCCGGGCCCGAATCCTCGTCCTGCTGGACAGCCCTCTGAGCACGAGCCAGCTGGTCGCCGTGACCGGGCAGGGCCTCGGCTCGGTCGGACGGCATCTGCGGGTCCTGCTCGACGCGGGCCTGGTGGAGCGGGGCCGGGCGGGCCGGTCGGTGCTGTACGCGCGGACGGCGGCGGGGCAGGTGCTGGTGGAGGCCGGAACCGGCCCGACATCCGCCGGAGCTAGCATCCGCTCATGACGACTAACAACGGTTCCTCTCCCCTCGACGTCGAGATCGGTGCCCTCCAGGGCGGTTCCGCCGACCTGTCCCAGTACGCGGGCAAGGCGGTGCTCGTGGTGAACGTGGCCTCCAAGTGCGGCCTCACCCCGCAGTACAACGGACTCGAGAAGCTCCACGAGCGCTACGCCGAGCGCGGCTTCACCGTCCTCGGCGTGCCCTGCAACCAGTTCCTCGGGCAGGAGCCCGGCAGCGCCGAGGAGATCGCCGAGTTCTGCTCCGCGACCTACGGCGTGACCTTCCCGATGACCGAGAAGGTCGAGGTCAACGGCGAGAACCGGCACCCGCTGTACGACCGCCTGACCGGCTTCGCCGACGCCGAGGGGCACAGCGGGGACATCCGCTGGAACTTCGAGAAGTTCCTCATCGGCCGGGACGGCCGGGTCGTCGCCCGCTTCTCCCCGCAGACCGAGCCGGAGTCGACGGAGGTCGTGGCGGCGGTAGAGGGTCAGCTGGCCGCTTGACCTTGCCCTTGGGGCAGGGCCGAGCGTCCTCCGTCACCGGGCGGAAGAGGCCGCCCGGTGACGGAGGATGACGGCATGGACGACGACCTGCTCACCATCGGGACGTTCGCCGCCCGGGCCCGGCTGTCGGCCAAGGCCCTGCGGCTGTACGACCGGCTGGGGCTGCTGTCCCCGGCGCACGTCGACGAGGCCACCGGCTACCGCTACTACCGCGCCGGCCAGGTCGAACGGGCCCGGCTCGTGGCCATGCTGCGGCAGCTGGACATGCCGCTCGCGCGGATCGCCGAGGTGGTCGCCGCGGACGGTCCGAAGGCCGCCGACCGGCTCGCCGCCTACTGGGCGGACGTCGAGGCTCGCGTGGCCGGGCAGCGCACGCTCGTCGAGTACCTCCGTGGACGACTGTCGGGGAGGAGCTCCGAGATGTACGGAAAGTTCGTGGTCGAGACGGTGGACGTGCCCGAGCAGGTGGTGATCAGCGAGACACGGCATGTGCTGGCGGGCGAGTTGCCCGCGTGGATCGGGGCGTCGCTGGGCCGGCTGGAGTCGGCGGCGCGGGAGTGCGGCGGTGTCACGGCGGCGCCGTTCGTCGTCTACCACTCCGAGGTGTCGATGGAGAGCGACGGGCCGGCCGAGTCCTGCGTGCCCGTGGCCGACGAGGCGGCGGCCCGGGCGTGGGTCGACAAGCACGGCCGGACAGCGGGGATGAAGGTACGGGTGGAACCCGTCCGGCGGATGGCCTGCACCCGGATCACCAAGGCCCAGGTGGCCCATCCGCAGATCATGGCGGCCTTCGAGGCGGTGGAGGAGTGGATCGCCCGGGAGGGCCTGGAGCAGGCGGGCCCGTGCCGGGAGGTGTACTTCGCGGACTGGGACGCGGCGGGGGCCGAGGATCCGGTGTGTGACGTGGCGTTCCCGGTGAGCTGATCTCCCCTTCGGGTCCCGCGGGGCACAAGCGGAGCCCTCTCGGCAAGGACGGCGAGGCTGGTCGAGAGGGCTCTGTCGGTGGTGCTTGTGCTGTTGTCGAGCGGCGGCTCAGGCCTTGACCGAGGCCACGAAAGCGCTCCACGCGTCGGCGGGAAACGCCAGCTTGGGGCCCTCGGGGACCTTGGTGTCCCCGAGTTCCAGGGCCTCTTCGACGGTCGACCTGACCATCACACAGGCGCCGTTGTTGTTGGTGTAGGAGGACGTCGTCCACGTTTCCGTGGCGCCCAGACGAATTGCCATGTTTGCTCCGTTGCCAGTTGCGTTTACGCCAACCCGTGCCGGCGGTTGGCGTGATCGACGCTACTCGTCAACATCCTCGCTCGGAGCAGTCATTCACTCGACTGGATGGCATATTCCAGAGGAGTCTTCCAGTCAGGCAGGTCAGGGGTGTAATATCCCGCGCTCTGCCCCGTGGAAGAGCTTCTTCCGGCGTCGGTTCAGCGTGCGTAGTCCTTCGCCAGGCGCTCGATGAGCTGCCGCGACTGGTCCACGTTCAGCGACTGCGCACGCAGGTGCTCGTACATCACCGTGTACTTCTGCACGTCGAGCGGCTTCTCCAGGTACAGGTCGCTGGTCACGCCCTCGATGTACACCACGCTGGAGTCGGCCGCGTCGGCGAACTCCAGGATCGAGTACTGGCCGTTGATGCCGGCGTGCGCGCCGACCTCGAACGGCAGCACCTGCACGGTGATGTGGGGCAGCTGCGACATCTCGATGAGGTGCTCCAGCTGCTCGCGCATCACCTGCCGGCTCCCGACGACCCGGTGCAGGGACGCCTCGTCCAGGACCACCCACAGCCGCAGCGGGTCCGTCTCGGCGGTGATACGGCCCTGCCGGCGCAGCCGGACCTCGACGCGCTTGTCGTTGTCCGCCTCCGAGGACTCGGGCGAGCCGCCCCGGATGATGGCCTCGGCGTACGCACGCGTCTGCAACAGACCGGTGATGATCTGGGGTTCGTAGACCCTGAGCGACTCGGCGTCCGTCTCCAGGCCGATGTAGACGCTGTACGGGATGTCCCCGAAGGCGTGCCACCAGCCCTGTTGCCGGGAGTCCTTGGCCATCTGCATCAGCGAGTCGACGATCCGCTGGTCCTCGACCTCGTAGACCCCGCACAGGTCGCGGACGTCGCGCTGGCTGATGCTGCGCCGCCCGTTCTCCAGCCGGCTGATCTTCGACTGCGACACCAGCAGCCGCTCGGCGACCTCTTCGGCCGTCATGCCCTTGAGCTCACGGAGCCGGCGCAGCTCCTGGCCCAGCCGGCGCCGCCTGACGGTGGGATTGACATTGGACGCCACGGGACGTGCACCTCCGGCTGCGTGCCTCTACTTTGCGTATCTGCTGTTGAGCAGACTGCCACCAAGGTGCTTCCTACCGCTGGGAAACGGTGGATATGCGACGGGTACACGCCAGTTCGGACAGGCACGCCGAGCGGGGCGGGGAGAGTGTGTGCTCTCCCCGCCCCGCTCGGACAGCGGCTCCCGTGACCGGGTTCGTGGGCGCGGCGTCGTGCTCGGGTCGCCGCGCGGCTCAGTGGGCCACGGCGCGCGCCATGGTCCCGTGGCGCGGTTGCATCGGAACACCACGGGCGGGTTCCGGTGCGGGCCTGGCTCCGCCGGCGGCCTGGCGGCCGGACGGGGCCGGGCTGCGGCGCGGCTGGGCCGCGACGCCGTTCTGGACGTCCATCACCGCGTGCGCGACGAGACCGCCCATGGGGTCGTGCCTGATCAGGTCCCGCAGCCGGGACCGAGAGGAACGCCCCTCGTTGCCCGGATACAGGTGCTTGCCGAGGCCGACCGCGTGTGCCAGGGCGGCGAGCGCGGCGGTCCGCGGGTCCGGCGGTACGCCGGTGCGGATCGCCGAATCCAGCCGGGCCCTGATCTCCCGGCTGATGTCGTTGTCCGTCGCCTGGTAGCGAGTCGTCGGCAGCACTCCGCACATCTGTCCCGCCACGGCATGCACCATGCCGCACCGCTCCAGATGGCTGAGGTACGTCTGGCGGAGCCCCAATCGTGGCCCGCCGATCCAGTGAACCGCCCGTACGGGAGCGCCGCGCCTTCGCAGCAACTCCAACGCGCAGTCCAGAGTCGGATCTCCAGTCGGCCGTGGTACAACCACGGCGATACGATCCCCGTCTGGGGCTATCCGTCCGGCCAGTGCCAGCTCCACTAGCTGTGCACCGGCCAGACCGAGGTCGAGCGACTGCGGCTGCGCAGTGGTACCCGTGGTCGGGTCCAGTGCCAGCAGCAGAAGCTCTTCCGGAAGTGTTCTGCGGCTCCTGCCCATCCATGCCTCCCCGCGTGGATGAATGACAGGGTGACCCCTCTCACATTGGTCTGTCGAGGGTGCGTGACCGGTTCGTAGTGGAACCAGTAGGTATGTCGTTCTCGTCTACCGGATGGGTTTAGTCCGCGCACAGGACACTGGTACATGGTTCGGACAGCGCCGGGGAGCGGTGTCACGGGCGGCGGTTCACGGTTCGGTACGCGCACGCGGGTGGTGCGGCGCGAGGAGGAGGCATCGGTGGCGGGCGAGTCCCCCGACAGGTCGAAGCAGCGCGAGTCGTCGGCAGAACCGACGTCGGGGAGCGCGAGTCCGGTTCCCGAGGCCAGGAGCGAGGCCTCACCCAAGCGTGACCCGCGCCTCGCGGTGGCCCGGGACCCGGAGAGGTCCGCCAAGCGCGGCGGCGCCGACACGGCGACCCGCGTGCTCTCCGCCCGGACTGCGGAGAAGCGGGGCGAGGCGGCTGACCCCGAGCGGGAGATCGACACCGAGCGGGGCGTGCTCGACGCGGGCGCCGACCGGGACACGGACGAGCCGGACTCGGCGACTGACGCCGAGCGAGCAGCTGACACCGAGCAGGACGAGGACCAGCCGGGCGCCACGGGCACGGCGACTCAGGCCGAGCAGGACGCGGACGAGCCGGACTCGGCGACTGACGCCGAGCGAGCAGCTGACACCGAGCAGGACGAGGACCAGCCGGGCGCCACGGGCACGGCGACTCAGGCCGAGCAGGATGACAGCGACGCGAGCACCGAGGCTGCGGCGGCCGACGCCGAGCAGCGCGCCGGTGCCCCGGGCGCCGAGGGCACGCCGACTCAGGCCGAGCGGGACGACAGCGACGCGGGCCGCGAGAGTGCGGCGGCCGACGCCGGGCAGGGCGAGAGTGACGCCGGTGTCGAGGGCGCGGCGGCCGACGCGCCTCAGCGGGGTGCGGAGGAGCCCGTGAAGGGCTCCGGCGAGTCCTCCGGCTCCCGCGAGCGCGGGGACGGCGCTGCCGCCGGTGACGGGCGGCTGCGGGATGCCGTGGCCGCGTGGGTCGCGTCGGCCGACCAGGACGAGGAGCCCGCGGCAGCCGAGGGCCGGAGCGAGGGGTCCGAGAACGCCGACAAGGGCTCTGAGGGCGGCCAGGAGGCGGCTGAGAGGGCGGAAGAGGCCACGGGGGCCGCCACGGACGGCCAGAAGCCTGAGAAGGCTGCTGAGCCCGACGCAGACGCCCGGGACGCCCGAGAGGCCGACGGCACGGACGAGGCCGCGGAGGCCGGTGCCGATGCCCAGGGCGGGCAGGAGGAGGCCGGCGAGGCGGAGGCGGACCGTTCCGCCACCGGCGGCGGCGCGGGAGATGCCGCTGCTGCTTCCGAGGCTGCCTCGGCAGGCACCACCGCCGACGTCGACACCGACGACACCCCGGAGAAGCCCGAGACGGCCAAGGCCAAGTCGGACGACGCCGACGCCGACACCGACACCGAAACGGACACCGGCAAGGGCGACGGCGAACCCCCCGTCGACCAGCCCACCGCCGTCTTCAAAGCCGTGCGGCCCCCGGTCGATCAGCCGACCACCATGCTCAAGCTCGGCGGAGCCACCAAAGACGCCAAGGACTCCAAGGACACCAAGGACGCGCCCGAGAAGGAGGCCGAGCGGACCAGCAAGTTCGTCGCGCTCAAGCCGCTCGACGACCCGTCGGTCCGCAAGCCGGCGCCCGCCCCCGCCGACGCCACCGCCCCCGTGCCCACCGTCGGCCCCGAGCGGACCACCCAGCAGCCCCTGCCGCCGCGGCCGCCCCTGGACCTGCTGGCCGAGCTGACGAACACCCCGCCGCCGCCGGACACCCCGCTGCGGACGGCCGTGCGGCGGGTGAAGATCTGGACGCCGCTGGTGCTGCTGCTGGTGGTCGTCTTCGGGGTCGTGCAGAGCGTGCGCCCGCTGCCGGCGCCCACCCTGGAACTCACCGCCGAGGACAGCTACACCTTCGAGGGCGGCAAGGTCGACATCCCCTGGCCGGCCAAGGGCCAGGCCGCGCTGGACGTGCAGGGCATCGGTACGTTCGGGTCGTCCGGCGAGCAGAAGTCCGTGCCGATCGCGAGCGTCGCCAAGGTCATGACCGCCTATGTGATCCTCCGCGACCACCCGCTCAAGAGCGGTGAGGACGGGCCGAAGATCGAGATCGACCAGGCCGCCGAGGACCAGTCCGACGCCGGCCAGGAGTCCACCGTCGACGTCACCAAGGGCGACAAGATCAGCGAGCGGGAGGCTCTGGAGAGCATCCTGATCGCTTCCGCGAACAACGTGGCGCGGCTGCTCGCCCGCTGGGACGCGGGTTCCGAGAAGGCGTTCGTGGGCAAGATGAACGATGCCGCCAAGGACCTCGGCATGAAGAACACGACGTACACCGACCCGTCGGGCCTGAACAACACCACCGTGTCCACGGCCGTGGACCAGGTGAAGCTCGCCAAGGCGGCCATGGAGCAGCCCGCCTTCCGCGAGGTCGCGACGATGATGTCGTACGTCGACTACAAGGGCACCAAGCACGACAACTGGAACCGCCTGGTCGGCTACAACGACGTCACCGGCATCAAGACCGGCACCACCACCTCGGCGCTCGGCAACCTCGTCTTCTCGGCGAGGAAGGACGTCAACGGCGAGGTCCGCCGGATCGTCGGCGCCGTCGTGCGCCAGCCCGCCGGGGGCCCGGACAACACCATCCTGGGCGCCGCGCTGCACGAGGGCGACAAGCTGATCAAGGCCGCGCAGGGCGCGCTGGAGTCGGCGACGATCCTGAAGAAGGGCACGGTCGTCGGGTACGCGGACGACGGTCTCGGCGGCCGTACGCCGGTCGCCGTCACCGAGGACGTCACGGCGGTCGGCTGGGCGGGCCTGTCCGTCAAGCTGACGTTCGCCGCGGACGAGCTGCCGCACACGGCCAAGGCCGGCAAGAAGGTGGGCACGCTCACCGTCGGTGACGGCAGCACCAACGCGGTCAAGGTCCCGGTCGCCCTCCAGAAGGACCTCGTGGAGCCGGGCTTCGCGGACAAGCTCACGCGCATCGGCTGAGCCGGCTCGCCGGCCCGCACGACCGCACCCCGCCGGTAACGGCCCGTCCGGGCGCCGCCCGGTGGGGTGCGTGCTAGCGTCGCGAACCGGGCAGACCGCCGTCCGCGGCGGCGCGGGCGTGAACCGCTGACCAACGGGGCACGGCCGGGAAGAGCAGACGAGAACAGAAGACGGGACACGGGGAGTGCCTTCGAGTGGCCACTGCGGAGCCGACACGCGCCGACGACGCCGAACCGGGCCCGGTAGCCGGCCCGCGAATACGCCTGCCCGCAACCGGGGAAAGCGGCGGCCGCAACGCCCGTGAGGGCGACTCCCGTGACTCCCGTGAGTCCGCCGGCTCCCCCGATTCCCCTGACTCCGCCGGCTCCCCCGACTCCCTTGAGTCGCGGCTGCCGACGGCCCTCCTGACGCTGCGTGAGCGCATGCTGCGCCACCCCGTCCTGTCCATCACGGGCCTGGCCGGAGTGCTCCACGTCGTCTGGTTCTTCACGTTCGCGAACAGCGGCGGCGATCTGGCCGCGCAGGACGCCTGGGCCGAGTTCGTCGGCCGGCACCCGGACTCGGCGTACAACCTCGCCTGGTACGGCGGGATGCACCCGGTGTCGTACAGCGTGGTGTCGCCGTACCTGATGTCGGTGCTCGGCGTGCGGACCACGATGATGATCGCGGGGACGGTCTCGGCGGGGCTGCTGACCCTGCTCCTCCTGCGCAGCCGGTCCGTCCGCAACCCCCTGTGGGCGTCGCTCGCGGGCGTGTTCGGGCTGTTCTGCAACGCGGTGTCCGGGCGGGTGACGTTCGGCCTGGGCATGATGTTCGCGCTCGGCGCGGTCGCCGTCGTGTTCTGCTGGCCGTACCGGTGGCGGTACAAGCGCTGGGCGAAGGCCCTGTCCGCGGCGCCGCTGGCCGCGCTGGCCACCATGGCGTCGCCGGTCGCGGGTCTGTTCGTGGGCCTGGTCGCGGTGGCGCTGTTCCTCCAGAAGCGGCGGCCGGGCGCGTGGGCGCTGGGGCTGGCGCCGAGTGCGGTGGTGGGGGTGTCGGCGTGGCTGTTCCCGTTCTCGGGGACGCAGCCGATGATGATCGGCTCGGTGCTGCTGCCGCTCGCGTTCTCGGTCCTCGTCTTCGTCCTGGTGCCGGAGGACTGGAAGACGGTCCGGCTGACGGCCGCGGTGTACGGGCTGAGCGTCGTGCTCGTGTGGCTGGTCAGCTCCCAGATCGGTTCGAACATCACGCGGCTGGCGATGCTGTTCGCCGGGGTGGCGCTGGTCACCGCACTGCCGTTCACGGTGCCGCGGAGCCGCAAGTGGTACGCGTCCGTCGTCGCGCTCGTCGGTTTCGCCGGGTGGATCGGCTTCAAGACGGTCGACGACATCGTGCACACGGCCCCGGCGGCGTCCTGGTCGCGCGAGCTGGCGCCGCTGGTGAACGAGTTGCAGGAGGTCGGCGCCGAGAAGGGCCGCGTGGAGGTCGTCCCCGCCCGCTCCCACCGCGAGGCCTCCGCCCTCGCCCCGTACGTCAACCTGGCCCGCGGCTGGAACCGGCAGGCCGACATGGAGCGCAACCCCCTCTTCTACGACGACACGCTCAACTCGGCGAACTACCACGAGTGGCTGAAGCGCTGGGCGGTGCACTACGTGGTGCTGCCGAAGGACGAGCCGGACGGCGACGGGGGGCAGCGGGAGCGGGCGCTGGTGCAGCGCGGTCTGCCGTATCTGACCCAGGTGTGGGGCGACGCCAACTGGCAGCTGTTCGAGGTCACCGACCCCACCCCGCTGGCCGCGCCGAACGCGGTCGTCGACCGGGCCGAGCAGGGCGAGATGATCCTCCAGGTGAAGAAGGCGGGCCGGGTCCTGGTCCGGATTCCGTACTCGCCGTGGCTGAGCATCGTCGACGCCGAGGGCAAGAGCCTGAAGCCGCCGCAGGAGACGGCGGCGTCCAAGGACCGTCCCGAGGGCGAGCCCAAGACGTACGTCAACGTCAACGGCTGCCTGGCGGAGACGGAGGAGGACGAGAACGGCGACAGGTGGACGGTGCTGGTCGCGCCGAAGCCGGGCACCTATCACCTGGCGGCGCCCTACCAGCTGCCCCGGGGCACACCCTGCCCGGAGGAGCTGCGCTGACCCTGCCGGCTCTCAGCGGAGGCGGTCGACGTACCGGTCCGTTCCCGGCACCGTCGGGACGAAGGGCGCGACCAGCTCCACCCGCCCGAGCCCGGATTCGCCGACCGCCGTGTCGAGGCCGGTGAAGAAGGTCTCCCAGCATGCGCGCGCGTCCGCCTGGAGGAACCACAGCAGGGTCAGCCGGGTGTCGACGCCCTCGACCTGCTTGACGTAGGTCATGCGGTCGCCGGGGAGCGGGGTCGGGCGGAAGACGGTCACCATCGCCGCCGGGGAGCCCGCGAGCCGCTTGGGCAGATGCCGGGAGCGCAACCACTCCAGCAGCTGCGGGCGCTGCTCGGGGGTGCCGGCCTCGACGACCTGGAGGACCAGGCCGGCGTAGGGGTGGTCGAGCGCGTGGACGTCGCGCGGTCCCGCCGCCCCGTCCCGGTAGACCGTCGCCTCGTGGTCCTGGAACGCCGTGAGGACGTGGGTGCGGTCGTGGTAGACGCGGCCGTCGCGGTTGAGGCGCTTGTTGATGGCGACCGTCCAGCGCATGTGGTCGTCGTAGCGGCCTGCGGTGATCCAGTACGTGGAGAGGTAGCAGCCCGTGGTGACGGGCTGGGCGACCGCCGACTTCTCGGGGTAGCGCAGGAGTTGCAGGTCCCGGGTGGCCACCCAGCGGCGGCCGGCGTACATCCAGGGCATGGCCATCGCGCCGGCGTAGTAGTGGTCGTCCTCGTACCAGCGGTTGTAGGCGTACTCGTGGCCCGGGTGCGGTTCGACCAGGGTGATCAGAGCGTGGCCGGGGCGGGTGCCGTAGGGGCCGACGGCGGCCAGTTCGGCGTACAGCTCGGTGCGGGTGTCGTCGTCGCTCATGCCTTCCCCTTCGTAGGCGGCTGGCCCATACTCTGACGCTCCGTCAGATAAAGCGCCAGGGTCCGGCGTACGGTTCCGGCTTCCGGGAGGTCCTGCCATGTCACTGCTCGCGGGGAAGACGGTCGTCGTGTCGGGTGTCGGGGCCGGGCTGGGGCGGCAGGTGGCGGCGGCCGTCGTACGGGACGGCGGCCGTGCCGTGCTCGGGGCCCGTACGGAGGCGAAGCTGGCGAAGACGGCCGCCGAGCTCGATCCGGACGGGTCGCGCACGGCGTACCGGGCGACCGACATCACCGACGAGGGGCAGTGCGAGGCGCTGGCGGGGCTGGCGCGGGAGCGGTTCGGGCGGATCGACGCGGTGGTGCACGTGGCCGCGCTGGACGGCTACTTCGGCGGCCTGGAGGACGCGGACTTCGAGGCCTGGCGTGCGGTGCTGGACGTCAACCTGCTGGGGACGCTGCGGATGACCCGGGCGTGCCTGCCGGCACTGAGGGAGGGCGGCGGCGGTTCGGTGGTGTTCGTCGGGACGCAGTCGGCGGTGGCGGCTCCGTCGCAGGTGCGGCAGGCGGCGTACGCGGCGTCGAAGGGGGCGCTGACGAGCGCGATGTACTCGCTGGCGCGGGAGCTGGGGCCGTACCGGATCCGGGTCAACACCGTGCTGCCGGGCTGGATGTGGGGCCCGCCGGTGCGGGCGTACGTACGGTTCACCGCCGACAGGGAGGGCGTGTCGGAGGCCAAGGTGCTGGGCAGGCTGACGGATCGTACGGCGCTGCCGGAGCTGGCGACGGACGCGGACGTGGCGGACGCGACGGTGTTCCTGGCGTCGGACCGGGCGCGGGCGATCACGGGCCAGTCGCTGCTGGTGAACGCGGGTGAACTGATGCGCTGAGGGCGGTTTCCAGCCACGCGGTGCGGTTCACGTACATAAACAGAAGTCACCTCACCGAACTTTTTTACGGTCTCTTGACCTTCCTCTTCCTTGCCGTGCGCACGTCACCGAACCCAGAGTTCACATGCCTGACCCTGGCGGCGCACCCGTGGAAGGGGACTCATGAACGGTCTCGACTGGGCCGTGCTCATCGGCTACTTCGCCGTGATGGTCGCGATCGGCGTCTGGTCGCACAAACGCGTGGACAACGTCAGCGACTTCTTCACCGCCGGCGGCAAGATGCCGTGGTGGCTCTCCGGCATCTCCCACCACATGTCGGGCTACAGCGCGGTGATGTTCACCGGGTACGCGGGCATCGCCTACACCTACGGCGTCACGTCCTTCGTCACCTGGTCCTTCCCCATCGCCCTCGGCATCGCCATCGGTTCGAAACTGTTCGCGCCGCGCATCAACCGGCTGCGCTCACGGCTCCATGTGGCCTCCCCGCTGGAGTACCTGAAGAACCGCTACGACCTGAAGACCCAGCAGGCGCTGGCCTGGTCCGGCATGCTGCTGAAGATCGTGGACGTGGGCGCGAAGTGGGCGGCGATCGCGACGCTGCTGTCCGTCTTCACGGGGATCTCCCTCAACCAGGGCATCCTCATCACCGGCGGCATCACGGCGATCTACTGCACCATCGGCGGCCTGTGGGCGGACGCGCTGACCGAACTCGGTCAGTTCATCATCCAGTTGCTGGCCGGCATCGCGATGTTCGTGGCGGTGTTCGTACGGCTCGACGACCACGGCGGCTTCTTCGGGGTCTGGGACTCCCCCGAGCTCCAGGGCCACGAGAAACCACTGGTCGGCCCGTACGGCACGGTCTTCCTGCTGGCGTTCCTGTTCATCAAGCTCTTCGAGTACAACGGCGGCATGCTCAACCAGGCCCAGCGCTACATGGCCACGCCGAACGCCAAGGAGGCCGAGCGGTCGGCCCGGCTGTCGGCGATCCTCTGGCTGGTCTGGCCGCTGGTGCTGTTCTTCCCCATGTGGATGTCCCCGCTGCTGGTCGAGTCGCAGAAGACCGACGGCTCCGACTCCTACGCCCTGATGACCGAGCAGCTCCTGCCGCACGGCCTGTTGGGGCTGGTCATCGTCGGCTTCTTCTCGCACACCATGGCCATGTGCTCCTCGGACGCCAACGCCATCGCGGCCGTGTTCACCCGGGACTGCGCGCCGGTGATCTGGGCACGGGCACGGGCCTGGAACCAGAGCACGGGCCTGCGGGTCGCCCGTATCGCGACGGTCGTCTTCCTCGGTCTGTCCATGGCGGCGGCGACGCAGGTCAACTCCCCGGCCTTCAAGGACATCATCACGGTCGTCATCAAGTGGGTGGCCGGTCTGATGGGCCCGATGGCGATCCCGATGATGCTGGGCCTGCTGCGGACGTTCCGCCGCTCCGGCCCGACGGCGGCCCTCGTCAGCTGGTCGATGGGCCTGCTCGCCTTCTGGCTGGTGAACTACCCGATCCACTGGAACGTCGAGGGCGGCGTGCCGCTCCAGTACCAGGTGTCGATCCCGCTGGCGGTGTCGCTGGTCCTGTACATCCTCGTCGGCTACATCAAGCCGGAGGACACCCCCGAGCGGCTGGCGCTCATCGAGAAGATCAACACGGATGGGGACGGGGCGGCGTCGGCGGCGGTTCCGGTACCGGTCGGGCCGGCGGACGACGTGGTGCGGACGACGGTCAAGGACTGAGGCGCGAGGACTGCGGCGCCAGGACTCAGGCGCGAGGACTGCGGCGCCAGGACGGCTGGGTGGGCTCAGGCCCTCGGATAGCGGGCGAGCCACCCCGGCGACGAGCCCCCGGGCCCGTGCAGGGCGGGCCCCTGGGTCATCTCCATGGCGAAGTCGTCGGCCAGTTCCAGGATCGTGGGACGGCCCTCCAGCTCGGCCAGCCAGGCCGGGGGGAGGGCCGTCTCGCCGTGCAGGGCGCCGAGCAGCGCGCCCGTCAGCGCGGCGGTGGCGGCGGAGGGGCCGTCGTGGTTGACGGCGAGCCTCAGTCCGTGCCGGACGTCGGCGGCGACGAGGGCGCAGTACACGGCGGCACCGACGAGGCTCTCCGCCGTACCGGCCCCGCACAGTTCGGCCACGCGCTCCGGCCCGGGCAGCCCCTGCCGTACGGCACCCAGCGCGTGCTGGAGCGCGTCCGACACGGGCTGGTGCCCGGGCCGGGCGGCCAGCAGCGCGAAGGCCCGCTGCACCGCTCCGTCGAGGCTCTCCCCCAGAGCGAGGGCATGCACGATCACGGCGTACGCGCCCGCCGCGAGATACGCCGTGGGGTGACCGTGGGTCTGCGCCGCGCACTCCACCGCGAGCTGGGCGACGAGCTGCGGCTCCCACCCCACGAGCAGCCCGAACGGGGCGGACCGGGCGGCGGCCTCGGGCCCGAGCTCACCGGGGTTCTTGGGCATCTCGGGAGTCCCCATGGTCTCGTCGGCGAGCCCGAGGAGCAGCGCACGACTCGGATCCCTGCGCGCGTACAGCCACTCCTCCCGCGCGAGCCACCCGTCGTCCTTGCGCCGCAGGTCGGGGCCCCAGTCCCGCTGGGTGGCGGCCCAGCGCAGATAGGCCCGGTGCAGGTCGGTGGGCGGATGCCAGGCGCCGGTGTCCCGCCGCACCTGGGCCCGTATCAGCCCGTCCACGGAGAACAGGGTGAGCTGGGTGAGATGGGTGACGGCACCGCGTCTGCCATAGGCGGGAGCCAGATCGACCAGGCCCTCCGCCCCGTACGCCTCCCTGATCCCGTCGATCCCCAGCCCGTCCACGGGCGCACCCAGCGCGTCCCCGACGGCCAAGCCGAGCAGCGTCCCCCGCACCCGGCTACGAAAATCCTGCTGCTCCGTACGCCCCCAGACGGCACCGGCAGTCGCACCCACCTTGACCTCCCAGGGCACCGTCCATACACACGTACGACAGCTCAGCACTTTGACGTACTCCCTGGCCTAAAGTCCAGGGATTCCGGTCTGGGCCGTCCGGCCCTTCCGGGGGCTTCCTGCGGCACCGCGCCGTGCCGGGACTTTCGCCCTGGTCTCGCACCGTCCTGTAGCAGCGCCTTGAGCTGGGATTGCAGCACCATCTCGCCTCCCGTCGGTTCAGGGCCAGATACCCCGAGCGTGGCGTTCATTTTCATCCATTGCAACGAGCACGGCTACTGTCGTTGCATTGATTTCGACTCCATTGCAACGATTACTCGCCTTTGAGCTGCACTTATAGTGACTGCACGCGACAAGACTGTTGCCATATCTTTGAACGCAACGTAGCTTTTCCATTGTCCGAAACGACGAGTCAAGGAGAGCACGATGCAGAAGTTCGACACCCCCGCCCCGATCTCCGCCGTCCTCGACATCCCCGCCGGACGCGTCCAGCTCATCGCCGCGGACCGTACCGACACCACCGTCGAGGTCCTGCCCGCCGACCCCTCCAAGAGCCGCGACACCAAGACCGCGGAGAAGACCACCGTCGCCTACGCCGACGGCGTCCTGCGGATCAGGGCCTCGGCCTCCGGCAACCAGCTCCTCGGCCCGTCCGGAGCCGTGGAGGTCACGGTCCGGCTGCCCGCCGGCTCCCACGTCGAGGCCAGGGCCGACAGCACGGAGCTCCGCGGCGTCGGGCGCCTCGGCGATGTCGTCTTCGAAGGCGCGTACCGCCAGATCAAGATCGATGAGGCCGCGAGCCTCCGCCTCACCGCGATCGACGGCGACGTCGAGGTCGGCCGGCTGGGCGGCCCCGCGGAGATCAGCACCGCGAGGGGCGACATCCGGATCGCCGAGGCCCTGAGCGGCACGGTCGTGCTCCGCACCCAGTCCGGCGACATCTCGGTCGTCGCCGCCGCGGGCGTCTCGGCCGCCCTGGACGCCGGCACCGGCTACGGCCGCGTCAGCAACTCCCTCAAGAACGACGGCACCGCCGAACTCGACATCCACGCGACCACCTCCCACGGCGACATCACCGCCCGCGGCCTCTGAACGAACAGCACCAGAACCGACCGGCCCCAGCCCGAGCCCACGACCAGGGGGAACACATGACGAAGAACAGCACTTCATCGACCAGTTCGACGTGGACCGGCATGGTGCCGGTCGACGACACGGCCCTGGCCGTCACCGACACCGGCGGTCCCGGGATCCCGGTGGTCTACCTCAACGGCCAGTTCGCCACCCAGGGGTACTGGCGGCGGGTCATCGCCGAACTGGGGACGGGATGGCGGCACATCACCTACGACGAGCGGGCCCGCGGCAAGTCGAAGCGTTCGGCGGACTACTCCTTCGAGGCCGCCGTCCGGGATGTCGACGCCGTTCTCGCGGCCAGGGGCGTGGAGCGGGCGCTGGTGGTCGGCTGGTCCTACGGGGCCGTCGTCGGGGCGCACTGGGCCGAGCGGAACCCGGAGCGTGCCGTGGGCGCGGTCCTGGTCGACGGCGCGTTCCCCTACGACTGGCTGGACGAGGCCATGGAGCAGCGGATCCGGAAGCTGTTCCGGCGGCTGGGCTGGTTCATGCCGCTGCTGCGCCCGACGGGCCTGACCCCGCGGATGACCGCCGCACAGCAGGCCGACAGCAACATCGAACTCGGCAGGCTCTCCCGGGAGCGCGAGCTGGGCCCCGTGCTGGACGGCATCACCGTCCCGGTGCGGTACGTGGTCGCTTCCGGAACGTCCTTCGGAAGCCGCGGTGACGATCAGGAACGGATACGCACCGGCCTCGACGCGGTGACCGCCAGCAACCCGAACATCCGGATCAGCGCGAAGGTCCCCAGCAACCACGGCGCGCTCCTCAAGAAGGACTTCCGGGCCATCGCCGATGCCGTCCGCGAGGTCGCCGCCCTCGACGGCGGGGAGCACTGAAGTCGCGACCAGCCTCCGCACCCCTCCCGACCAGCACGATTACCCGTGCGGGGGGGGGCAGAGGTGCCTCGAAGCCCCACCGGCCGCAGAGAAGGCATGCGCCTTTCTCTGCGACCGGTGCGCTGTGCCGCGCCCCTACGGAAGCAGAGGCAGGAACTCCCGCATCCACACGTGGTAGTACGGCCGGGTGGAGACCGTGACGATGTTTCCGTCGCGGACGGCCACGTCGCCCGCGGCCACGTAGGTGTTGTCGGGCGCGATCTCTGACCGGATCATGTCCATGCCGGTCAGTTTCCTTCGCTGGTCCTCTCTCTGCCGAACTGAGCTGTGCACGCAGGGGCCATGGCGAACATCTACCCTCCCGGCACCGCCCCCGAGGCGGCTGGCCTCAGGCAGCGGCTGCCGGGAAGGGCCGCGAGTGCGCGTCAGTTGACGGGGTCGACACCGCCGCTGTCGAGTTCGCCAGCCTCGGCGGTGTAGGTGCAGTGCCACAGCTTGTTGTCGCGGCCGCGGCCGAAGAGTTCGATGTTGCCGGGCATGCGGGAGACAGCGGCGAGGTGGTCGTCCGTGTTATGGATGCCCAGGTTGTCCCACTCGCTCCAGGCCTCCCCGTTCCAGGACCGGTGCAGCACCTGGTGGTCCCAGCCCTTGGCGAAGACGTCCAGGCGGTCAGGCCCCCAAGTGGTCACGGCCGGGCTGGAGATGAAGCCGGAGCCGATGTCATGCCACTTGGACCAGGTACTGCCATGGCAGACGCGGTGCCACAGGGTGTTGGTCCGCGCGCCGCGGGCGACGAGGTCGACGCGGCTCGTGTTCCATGAAGCCGCCGCGACGGCACCCTGGATCGTGCTGCCGATCGCGTTGAACGGCTCCCAGCGGTGCGTTGCGGGCGGGCAGGTTGCATGCAACACCTGGTTGGAGCTGCTCAGGGTGAACAGGTCCAAGCGGTGATCCCTGGACGAGACGGCTGCCAGGCCAGCCCATGCCTCCGTGGATTCGTTGGTCTTGGTCCAGCCCTTCTCCCAGCCGCTGCCGTCGACGTAGGACTTGCGCCAGATGATCTGGCCGCCGCCTACGTGGTAAACGGTGTAATAATCCGGAGAGCCGGCCAGGATCGCCGGATCGTAGGTGCTCCTCCCACCCAGAGAGTCCCAATCACCCCAGCCGCTGCCGTCCTCGTACGACCGGCAGACGATCTCGTTCTCCGTGCCGCGCGCCACCACCATCATGCGCTCTTTCACCCGCGAGGCTGCGCTGGGGGCCGAAATGATCGCCCCGCCCAAGTCCACCCAGTCGCTCCACTTGCCCATGTGGTCCACTCCCCTTGGTCCGGCTTGGTCACGTGTTGCCTGGTGCAGTCGATGGGCCGACAGGCATCGGTCTCGCCGTTCCCCCGGGCGCACACTCGCTGGCCGGGGAAATCAGCGAACCGTTCCACATCCTCGAAGAGCGTCACGCAGGTCCCCCCACGACGCAGGGCCCCCCTCTTCGTATCGCCCACATCGTCATGTGCCGTCGGCATACCTGCTACGGATGCCAACGCACCGAATGCTCCCCTGCACACCAGTCGAAAAAACTAATGATCATGACAAATCGGGTGAGAGTGTGATGCGCGCCTCTCGTGAAGAATGGGTTTCAGCCGCAGGCGCCAATACCTCGTGTATACGTACGTACGCCCCGTCCGTCCAAGCTCCACCTCGCCTGCGACGGACAGGGCCGGCCCCTGGCGTTCACCCACGGCCTCGCCGGTGACAACAAGCCTGCCTATGTGACAACTACCGTGCTTCGGCTCAATCAGCTCGGTGTTGCCCTCCTGGATCAGGTCCAGGAAGTGCAGTCCGCGACCGGTGTAGCGCTTGGCGACGGAGACGACCAGGCGGAGGTTGGCCTCGGTGAGGTGCTTCTTCGCGCGGTGGCCCTCCTCGGCGAGGAGGGCCAGTTCCCGGCGGAAGTGCAGGTCCAGGCCGGGTTCTTCGGCGAGGAGGTGCTCGGCATACAGGCCGGCCTCGATGCGCTTGCCCAGGTTCACCTCCTGTTCGGCGGTCAGCAGCCGGACCCTGGCGATGAGCCGCAGGTAGCCCTTCACCTGGTCGACCGTGCCACTGTCGGAGGGGAGCCGCGCACGGGGGGTGTGTCGGTCTCGTCGGCCTCCGCGAGCAAGTTCCTCCGGGTCCTCCACCCCACTGCGTCCTGCGCGCGTCGAGCCGACGGCTGCCGCCGTCTCCCTCGACGAAGCCGACGAGGCGCTGGTCGCCGTGCTGCGGCGCGACGGACGAGCCACCTTCAGTGAGCTGCAGAACAGCACCGGCCAGTCGGAGTCCGCGGTCAAGCGGCGCCTGGAGCACCTGCGCTCCACGGGTGTCCTCTACTTCGACGTGCAGCACGACAGCGAATCTCTCGGCCACGGCGTCCGCGCGATGCTCTGGCTCACCGTCACCCCCTCCGCGCTCGATGCTGCCGGACGGGCGCTGGCAGAACACTCCGAGGTCCGCTTCGCCGCCGCCACCACCGGCCAGGCCAACCTCACCGCCTCCGTTGGCAGCTCCAGTACGGGCGGGCTCTACACGTACTTGAGCGAGAAGATCGGAGCCCTCGACGGTGTGCAGACCGTGGAGACCGCCCTGACCCTGCGCCGGGTCACACACCTCACCTACGAACCGAGCCGCTGACCGTCGGCCGTCCGGACGCCTCGTGGACTTCGAGAGCGGGACTCCCGCACATCCCCGTGCGTCATGAGCAGTTCGGCCCACACCGTCTTGCCGCGGGCCGGTGCCTCCACCACGCCCCACCGGTTCGCGTACGCCTCGACGATGCGCAAGCCGTGCCCTCCCTCCGCGTCCCACTCCCCCGGGGCCGGGATGCGCGGGACCCGGTCGCCCTGGGCGTCGGTGACCTCGATACGGAGAGTGCGATCGGCTCGTAGCGTCAGTCGCAGCCGGAAGTCCCTGCCCCGGACCCGTCCATGCAGTACGGCGTTGGACGCCAGCTCCGCCACCACCTGTGCGGCGGCCTCGTACGGCTCGCCCCACTCGTCGAGTTGACGTTCGGTGAGCAGCCGGGCCAGTCGAGCACCCCTTCGAGTAGCGGACAGCTGCACCGCGAAGTGGCGGGTGGGGGCGGTGATTTGGGCGAGGGATTTCTGGCTCATGTCACCCAGCGTGGCCGCACCTCCCTACCCTGAACAGCAACGACCCCGGTACGGAGAGTGACTGTCCGGACGCGTGGCGGGGTCGTACGGCTCGTACGTCAGGAGGGGAAGGCGTGGAGGACGAGGAAGCGGCGGCCGTGCTCAGGACGGTCGGGCGGCAGATCAAGATGTGGCGCGAGGCCGCCGGGTTGAAGCAGACGGAGCTGGGCTCGGCGATCGGGTACGGCGAGGAGATGGTTTCGTCCGTGGAGCGGGCGAGGCGGATCCCCAAGCCGGACTTCCTGGACAAGACCGATGAGGTGCTCGGCGCCGGCGGCAAGATCTCGGCGATGAAGGAGGACGTGGAGAAGGCCAGGTATCCGAAGACCGTGCGGGACCTGACGAAGCTGGAGGACCAGGCGGTCGAGCTCGGGGCCTACGCGGCTCTGCACATCCACGGGCTGTTGCAGACGCCGGAGTACGCCCAGGCGTTGTACGCCATGCGGCGGCCGGCCTACACCGAGGACGAGATCGAGCGTCACGTGGCCGCACGCATGGCACGGAAGGCCGTCTTCGATCGGGTACCCCGAGCGCTGGTCACGTTTGTCCAGGAAGAGATGACGCTGCGGCGGCCCTTCGGGGGCAAGATGGTGTTGCGCCGACAGCTCGAACACCTGTTCGAAGTGGCGGAGTTGCGGCACGTCGAGATCCAAGTGATGCCCATGGACAGGGAGGACCACGCGGCTGTGATGGGCTCGTTCCGGTTGCTGAAGCTCCAGGACGGCAAGGCCCTCGGTCACACGGAAAGCCAGCTGTACGACCGCGTGATCAGCGACCCAAAAGACGTACAGGTTCTCGATATGCGCTATGGCATGATCCGGGCGCAGGCCCTCTCGCCCCGCGAGTCACTGGCCTTCATCGAAAAAGTGCTGGGAGAAGAGACATGACGCCCACCCCACTGACGTGGTTCAAGAGCAGCTACAGCGGAAACGACGGCCCTGATTGCGTCGAGGTCGCCATATCCCCCGCCCCCCACCCCACCATCCACATCCGCGACTCCAAGAAAAAGGACGCCGCCCGCCTGGCATTTACCGACGGTGCCTGGTCCGAATTCCTGGAGTTCGCGGTGGGGCGCTGAGCCTCAGTCCCGGGCGGGGGCCGTTTCAGGGTCGGGGGTCGTGCCGTTCTCCTCGGCCTCCGCTCGCTCCTTCTTCAGGGCGAGTCCCCGGGCCAGGGCCTCCGAGTACAGCCTCATTTCCGCTTCTTTGCGCTCGTCAAACACCGATGCCTCCTCTGTGTGCAGGGGTGTTGAGGTGTGAAATATTACCCGTCCACGACGCGATACGTCACGGTCGAATTACATCCGCACACAGCTAATTCGCATGCCGTTCACCCGGTGAGGACCGATCCCAATACCGCACGGTCGGTATCTGAAAGGCGTTCCAGTGCCTGGGAGTCGAGTTCCCGGACTCTTTCCACATCGGCCCGTGCCTTCTCGAACCGCCCCATGAGTGCGTACAGCACCGCCCGGCGGCACAACGCCCAGACATACCCCGGCCGCAGTTCCACCGCCCGGTTCAGGTCGGCGAGTGCCTCCGTGTGGCGGCCGAGGTGGGTGAGGGACGTGCCCCGGCTCGCGTACGCCGAGGTGTAGGCGGGGTCCAGGGCGAGCGCACGGTCGAAGTCGGCGACAGCCTCCTGGTCGCGGCCGGCGGCGCGCAGCGCGTCGCCGCGTTCGCAGCGGGCCCAGGGCCAGTCGGGGTTCAGGGTGAGGGCGTGGTCGAGGTCGGCCAGCTGACGTCGGGGGTCGCCCAGCGCGCGCCAGACCCGGGCGCGGCGGGCGAACGCCCAGGCGTAGTCCGGCTTGAGGTCCAGTGCCCGGCCCAGGTCGAAGAGGGCGGCGTCCAGGTCTCCGCGGCGTTCGTGCGTGGCGCCCCGGGAGGCCCAGGCGAACTCGTTGGCCGGGTCGAGGCGGATCCCTTCGCTCAGGTCCCGGATGGCCTCGTCGTGGTGCCGGGCGAGCCGGTGGTGTTCGCCGCGCAGGGCGACGTACCAGGAGTTGTCCGGCTCCAGCGCGACGGCCCGGTCCAGGTCGGCGATCGCTGCGTCGTCGTCGCCCAGCTCCCTGCGGATTCCGGCCCGGTGACGGTAGGCGACGGCCAGCTCCGGATCGAGGGCGACGGCCAGGTCGTACTCGGCGAGGGCCTGCGGGTACGCGGCCAGGCCGCGCAGCTCGTCGCCCCGTACGGCCCGGGCCCGGGCCTGAGTCGGCGCGTCGAGCACCGCGCGGCGCAGGAGCAGCCCGAGTGCGGCGATGACGCCCTCCGCGTCGAGTGCCGCCGTCAGTTCGGTGCCCCACGCGGCCACCACCGCCGCGTCCGCGTCCTGTCCCGCGTCCACCAGCACCCGCGCCCACTGCGCGGCCACGCCCGCACCGGTGTCGCAGGCGTGGACGAAGTCCCGCAGCGCCTGCGGCAGCGCGTCCCGCTCACCCGCGCACAGGAGGTGGTACACCTCGGCCAGGCGCAGGCTCCGCCACGTCTCGTCGGCCCACGGCTCGTCCCCGCCGGTCTCCGTCTCCTCCCGCCAGTCGCGGAACGTCCGGGCCAGGCGTCGCTGCCGCTCGGCCCACCCGCGCGGCGACCGGCTCCGTTCCGCGCGCAGCATCGGTGCCCGTACGACGTCGTGGTAGCGCAGTCGTCCCCCGCCGCGCTCGGCGACGAACGGCATGCTCCGCAACCACGCGTAGAGCGGCTCCAGTTGTTCCTCGGGGCAGTCGGTGACCGCCCGGAACACGTCCGCGTCCAGCCATCTCGGCAGCGCGCAGGACAGTGCGGCGGCTCGGCGTGCCGGGTCCCGCTCCCACTTCAGGAAGCGTTCCACCGCCGTGGCGCTCGGGTCGCCCACGTCGTCCGGGTCGGCGGGGCGGGACTCGGCGAGGGTGGAGACCAGGACGGGCAGGCCGCCGGTGAGGCGCAGGACCTCCTCGACGACCGGTTCGGCGGTCACGCCCTTGCCGGCCAGCAGACCGCGTGCCTCCGCCTCGGTGAAGGGCGACAGGGGGACGTCCGTGACGAAGTCCCGCAGGCCGCCCCACAGGGCGGTGTCCAGGGGACGTTGGCCCGCCGTGACCACGACTGCCGTCGCGGGCATGGCGCCGTGGCGGTCGGTGGTCATCGTCTCGTGCAGCCAGTGGTCCAGGTACGGTGCCGTCCGCTCGTACGTGTCGAGGAAGAGGACGATCCAGGGGGCCGAGGCGGCGACCTGAGAGAGTTCGCGCAGGAGGACCGGCGTGAGCACCTGCTCCGGGGCGAAGACCAGCCGCACGTCCTCGTGGTCGCGGAAGCGGGACAGCACGCTGTCCCGAACCCGGTCCACTCCGCCCGCGAGTTGGTCGGAGTCGAGCATGCCCGCGAGGGGGCCGACCACCGGGACCATCCCCAGCGCGACCACCCCGGCCCGGGCCGCCACCCTCCCGCTCGCCGACGGGCCCGCGTCCTCCGTCCGCGCGTCCAGTGCGGCGAGCGCGGCCAGCTCCGCCTCGTGCCTGCGTGCGTCGTGGGCGGCGAGCAGGCGGTCGAGGTCCTTCAACCGGCGTCCCTGCGCGGCGAACTGGCGGCTGATCTCCGCCATCACCTCCGGCACGCTGCCGGCGCTGTCGTCCACGTACGCGGTCAGGGCGCCCTGTTCGCGGGCGATCTGCTCCCACTCCCGCAGCAGGAAGGTCTTTCCGACGCCCGCGTTGCCGTGGACGTGGAAGCGGAAGCGGTGGCGTTCGTCGTGTGGAGGAGTAACGAAGTTCCCGCGGAACAGGGCCCGTTCGGCGGACCGGCCGACGAAACCGGCCCGGGTCCGCTGCCGTATCAGGTCCTGCATCGAAGGCCTCGCCTGCGCCATCCGTACGTCCCCTCGTCTCGCCCGGCCGGCTTCCGTCGTCATTCTGTCGCGTCGGCGACCGCCGCTCGGGAAGAATGATCGGCATGGCCACCTCCCCCACCTCACGCCGCGGCGGCGCGCTGTCTCTCGCCGCCACCCTGCTCACCGCCTCCGTCGCCCTCTACATGGCACTGGTCGCGTTCGGGAACATCACCGACTTCGGCACCAACCAGCAGTTCGTCCGGCATGTGCTGGCGATGGACACCACGTTCAAGGACGAGGACCTGATGTGGCGGGCCATCACCAGTACGGGGCTTCAGGACACCGCGTACGTACTGATCATCGTCTGGGAGACCGTCGCCGCGCTGGTCCTCATATACGGGAGCTGGCTGTGGGCCAGACGTGATCAGCAGCAGGCCCGGCGGATGTCCACGTACGGGCTGCTGATGGTGTTGCTGCTGTTCGGCGCCGGGTTCATCGCGATCGGCGGTGAGTGGTTCTCCATGTGGCAGTCGAAGAGCTGGAACGGGCTGGACGCCGCCACCCGCGTGTTCCTGTTCAGCGGGCTGGTGCTGATCGTCAACCACCTGCCGTCCAAGCAGGCGGACTCGACTACCTGACCACGGTCACCGACGTGCCGACGGTGCCGAACGCCCACAGTGCCGTGCCGTCCGCCTTCCGCATCCTGACTCCGCCCGTCTTGGCGCCGGAGTCGGCGGGAGGCGGCGAGGCGCCGTCGACCGCGTTGGAGAAGGCGACGGAGACGCCGGACTTCGCGGCGAAGTAGATGATGTGCTCGATCTGGACGCCGTCCGAGCCGGTCGTGGCCTCGTTGCGGGACGACACCGTGTACGTGCCGGGGTCCGGGCTGACCGTGCCCGGCCACACGGTGAACGTACGGCGGGTCGCCTCGCTCGCGTCGACCAGCCACACCCGCTTCTCGCCGAGGGAGTAGACGATGCGCCGGCCGGTGCCGGAGCCGTCGGGCACCCGGGGCGGGACGGACGCGGTGGGGGTGGGCTGCGCGCCCACCGACGCCGAGGTGCTCGGCTTGGCCGAGGTGGCGGTGGGGTGCGGGCCCCGGTCCGCCTGCACGGCCAGGACCGTCACCGCGGCTATCGCTCCCACGGTCAGCCCGGTCACCCAGGCCCACGAAGGAAGTCGGGCAGGCACGGGCACGCATCTCCTCAGTCACGGGACCCCGCAGAACGGGGGTTCCGATCATCGTACTGCGAGAGCGTTGCTCCCCAGGCGGCTCAGGGGCCGTCCATGGTTTTCCGGACGGGGACGGGAACGGGGCCGGTGCCGGCTCCGTGGGTGGTGTAGCGCGGGGTGCGGACGGGGGCCGGGTAGGAGAGGTGCACGAGCCGGGTCTGCTCCTGCCGCATGTGGGTGAGCGACTCGAGGATGTAGCCCACGAGCAGGACGAGCGCGGCGATGGTCATGATCGCGGCGGCGAGGATCGCCGTGGGGACGCGGGGCACCGTGCCCGTGCGGACGAAGTCGGCGATGACGGGGGCGCCGAGGATGACCGAGATCAGGGCCAGGATGCCGGCGATCACGGTGTGGACGAGGGAGGGACGCTCACGGCGCGCCAGGTCGAGGATGACCCGCAGGATGCGCCAGCCGTCCCGGTAGGTGCGCAGTTTGCTCTCGCCGCCGGCGGGCCGGACCCGGTAGTCCACGACCACCTCGGCCGTGGGGAGACGGAGGTGGAGGGCGTGGATCGTCATCTCGGTCTCGGTCTCGAACTCCCGGGCCAGCGCCGGAAAGGACTTCACGAAGCGGCGCGAGAAGACCCGGTAGCCGCTGAGCATGTCGGTCACGTCGTTGCCGAACAGGGACCGCACCGCCCCGGTGAGCAGTTTGTTGCCGACCGCGTGCCCGGTCCGGTAGGCGCCGTCGTCCGTCACCCGGCGGGCGCCGACGACCTGGTCGTACGGCCCTTCGAAGAGCAGGTCGACCATGTCCCGGGCGCGCGAGGCGTCGTAGGTGTCGTCGCCGTCGATGATGATCACGGCGTCGGCGTCGACATCGGCGAAGGCGCGGCGGATGACGTTGCCCTTGCCCTTGCGGGGCTCCTGCCGGACGATCGCGCCCGCCGCGCGGGCGACCTCCGCGGTGCGGTCGGTGGAGGCGTTGTCGTAGACGTAGACGACGGCCTCGGGGAGGGCCGCGCGCAGATCGCGGACCACCTTGGCGACGGCCGCCTCCTCGTTGTGGCACGGCACGACACACGCGATCGTCGGTTCCACGACCACTCCCGCTCCTCAACTGAGTCTGTGTCTGATATGGGGTAAATCATGGGATATAAGCGCGTCCATGAGGTGGGGGCGCGCCGAGTGGTTACGCTCGCTCTGTGCCGGTTCTCGCCTCTGTGACACGTCCCGTCCGTGATGCCGTACGGGGCATCTGGCGCGAGGCCGCCAAGTTCTCCGCCGTCGGGGCCCTGGCCTTCGTCGTGGACAACGGCGGTTACAACCTGCTGGTCTTCGGGCTGCCCGGCGGCGCGGAGGGCGGGCCGATGGGGGCCACTCCCGTCCAGGCGTCCGTCGTCGCGACGAGCGCCGCCGCGCTGTTCAGCTGGGCCGGGAACCGCTACTGGACCTACCGGCACCAGCACCGCGAGAAGGTGGCCCACGAACTGGGCCTGTTCCTCGTCGCGAACGGCGTCGGTCTCGCCATCACCGCGGGCACGGTCTTCGCGTCCCGGCAGCTGCTCGGGCTCGACTCGGCCCTCAGCGACAACACCGCCCGCATCTTCGGCTGGATGCTCGCGACCCTGTTCCGCTTCTACGCCTACCGGCGTTACGTCTTCGTCGCACCCTGAGCCGTCAGCATCCGGCGACCCGCTAATATCCGGCATATGGGACAAATGCCTTGGGCGCCGCGTGCGCAGCGCTGGGTCTGGGGGCTGGCCGGCATCGCCGCGGTCTGCTGCCTGGGCACGATCGTGGTGTTCGCCCCCGGCTACCTGAGTCCCGACAGCCTCGACCAGCTCCGGCAGGCCGAGGGGAAGACGCCCCTGACCGACTGGCACCCGCCCGTGCTGAGCCTGGTGTGGCGTGCGCTCATCGCGGTGACCGGCTCGATCGCGTCCATGGTGATCCTCCAGGCCGTTCTCTTCTGGGGAGCGCTCTGGGTGCTGGCCTGGTGCGTCTGGGAGCTGACCGCGAGCCGCGGCGGTTCGCTCGCCGTACTCGGCCTCGGTCTGGCTCCCTTCGTGCTGACGTTCGTCGGGGTGGTGTGGAAGGACGTCCACGCGGCGGTCGCACTGCTCGCCGCGTGCGCGGTCGCGCTCACCGGGCTGCGGCTGCGGCACCACCGGCCTCCTCGTCCCGCCGTGCGGTGGGGGCTGCTCTGGCTGGGCGTGCTGTTCCTCGCGTACGCCATGCTGGTGCGCAAGAACGTCTTCTTCGCCGCGCTCCCCGTCTACGTCATGCTGGTCCTCGCACTGTGGCGCGCTCCCGGACGCCGTACGTGGGTGACGTGCACGGCGGCGCTCGTGGCCGCTCTCGTCGTACCGACCGCCGCCATCTCCCTGTTCGCGCGGCCTCTCGAGACGAAACAGGCCGCACAGATCATGCTCGACGACCTGGTCCATGTACTGGAGGTGGACGAGCTCCGGACGGCGGACGTGCCACCCGGTCTCAGGGACCGGCTCGTGGCCTCCGCGCAGGAGTGCGAGCGCGTCGGGGCCCTGTCGGACGCCTACTGGGCCTGCTACGAACGCCCGGCGGACGGGCTGCGCGGGGACTCGGGGGAGATCACGTCCCTGTGGCTGCGCGAGATGAGCGGGCATGTGCCGGGCTATCTCCAGTACCGGCTGCGGCTCTTCGCGACTCTGCTGTTCGAGACCGACGATCCGTACAAAGCGGGGGTCAGCCGCAACGACCTGGGCATCGAGGTGGCGCATCCCCGGCTGGAGGACATGCTCGGCACGTACGTCAACGGCATGGTGACGGACGTGCGGTGGCTGTTCCGCGGGTGGTTCTGGCTCGCCGTCGCGCTGGTGCTGGCGGTCCGCCCGGGCAAGGGCCGGTTCTCGATGCCGGTCCGGGCGCTGGGCATCAGCTCGGCGGCCTACATCCTCGGTTATCTGCCGATCATGCCCGCGACGGACTTCCGCTACGTCTACTGGCCGGCGATCGCCTGCACCCTCGGCCTGCTCCTGCTCTGGCTGGGCCGGGGCACGGCTCTCCCACCGCCGAAGAGCCCCGGCGCCGCGCCCGACCGTGCCGTGACGGCACAGCAGCCGGCGGACGCCGGGGGCCGGTAGACCCCTCAGTCAAGAACCGGCAGCAACTCCGGCAGATGCCCGTCGGACACCTCCGCCGCCCGCTGCCGCTCCTCCGGGACCTCCCCGTAGAGGGTGTTGCGGGGCTTCGCCGGGCGGCCCGCGGCGTCGGCCACCGCGATGAGGTCCTTGACCGACTTGTACGAGCCGTAGGAGGAGCCCGCCATGCGGGAGATCGTCTCCTCCATGAGGGTCCCGCCGAGGTCGTTGGCGCCCGAGCGGAGCATCTCGGCCGCGCCCTCGGTGCCCAGCTTGACCCAGCTGGTCTGGATGTTGGGGATGTGCGGGTGCAGCAGGAGCCGGGCCATGGCCGTGACCGCGCGGTTGTCGCGCATGGTCGGGCCGGGGCGGGCGATCCCCGCGAGATACACGGGCGCGTTGGTGTGCACGAACGGCAGCGTCACGAACTCGGTGAAGCCGCCGGTGCGCTGCTGGATGCCGGCGAGGGTGCGCAGGTGCCCGAGCCAGTGGCGGGGCTGGTCCACATGCCCGTACATCATCGTCGAGCTCGACCGGATGCCCAGTTCGTGGGCCGTCGTGACGACCTCGATCCAGTCCGCCGCGGGCAGCTTGCCCTTGGTGAGGATCCAGCGGACCTCGTCGTCGAGGATCTCGGCGGCCGTGCCCGGGATGGTGTCCAGGCCGGCTTCCCTGGCGGCGGACAGCCACTCGCGGATGGACATGCCGGTGCGGGTCGCGCCGTTGACGACCTCCATCGGCGAGAAGGCGTGCACGTGCATGCCGGGGACGCGTTCCTTCACCGCCCGCGCGATGTCGAAGTAGGCCGTGCCGGGCAGGTCCGGGTGGATGCCGCCCTGCATGCAGACCTCCACCGCGCCGACGTCCCAGGCCTGCTGGGCCCGGTCGGCGACCTGGTCCAGGGAGAGGGTGTAGGCGTCGGCGTCCGTGCGGCGCTGCGCGAAGGCGCAGAAACGGCAGCCGGTGTAGCAGACGTTGGTGAAGTTGATGTTGCGCGTGACGATGTAGGTGACGTCGTCGCCGACGGCCGACCTGCGGACGTCGTCGGCGATCCGCGCGAGGGCGTCCAGGGCCGGGCCGTCCGCGTGCAGCAGTGCCAGCGCCTCGTCGTCGGTGAGCTTGGTGGGGTCGTCGGCCGCGGTGCGCAGGGCCTGCCGTACGTCGGTGTCGATGCGCTCGGGCGCCATGCCCGGGGCGGCCGCCTCGCGCAGGGCGCCCCAGTCGCCGTACACCTCGTCGAAGTCGTCCCGGCGGTCCGAGCTGCGGCCCTCGCTGTCGATCGAGGAGTGCAGGTCCGTGCGGCCGGACGCGACGAAGACCTCCTCCGGCTCCTGCCACGGCAGGCCCTGCGGAAGGGCCTCGGGACGGGCCAGGCCGGTCTCCGGGTCGGCCAGCGCCGCCACGTGCGGACGCAGCCGCGGGTCCAGCCAGGGCTCGCCGCGCCGCACGAACTCTGGGTACACACAGAGGCGTTCGCGCAGTTCGAAACCGGCCGCGCGGGACTTCTCGGCGAGCTGGTCGATCTGCGGCCAGGGGCGCTCGGGGTTGACGTGGTCGATGGTCAGCGGGGACACCCCGCCCCAGTCGTCGATGCCGGCGCCGATCAGCCGCTCGTACTCGTCGTCGACGAGGTTGGGCGGTGCCTGGATACAGCCCGAAGGACCCATGAGGAGCCGGGCGACGGCTACCGTGGCGACCAGTTCGTCCAGTTCCGCGTCGGGCATGCCGCGCATCGCGGTGTCCGGCTTGGCGCGGAAGTTCTGGATGATCAGTTCCTGGACGCCGTGGTAGGCGCGCGAGACCTTGCGCAGCGCGAACAGGGACTCCGCGCGCTCCTCGTAGGTCTCGCCGATGCCTATGAGCAGCCCGGAGGTGAAGGGGACGGAGGAGCGGCCGGCGTCCTCCAGGACGCGCAGGCGGACGGCGGGCTCCTTGTCGGGGGAGCCGTGGTGGGGGCCGCCCGGCTCCGACCAGAGGCGGGTCGCGGTGGTCTCCAGCATCATGCCCATGCTGGGCGCGACGGGCTTGAGGCGCTGGAAGTCGGTCCAGGACATCACGCCCGGGTTCAGATGGGGCAGCAGGCCCGTCTCCTCCAGGATGCGGACGGAGATGGCGCGGACGTAGGCGATGGTGTCGTCGTAGCCGTGCGCGTCGAGCCACTCGCGCGCCTGAGGCCAGCGGTCCTCGGGCTTGTCGCCGAGGGTGATGAGGGCTTCCTTGCAGCCCAGGGCGGCGCCCTTGCGGGCGATGTCCAGGACCTCGTCGGGGGACATGAACATCCCGTGGCCCTCCCGGCGCAGCTTGCCGGGGACGGTGACGAACGTGCAGTAGTGGCACTTGTCCCGGCACAGCCGGGTCAGCGGGATGAAGACGCTCTTGGAGTACGTGATGACGCCGGGCCGGCCGGCCGCCTCCAGACCCGCGTCGCGCACCCGGGCGGCCGAGGCCGCCAGGTCCTCCAGGTGCGCACCCCGGGCCTGGAGCAGGACGGCCGCCTCGGTGACGTCGAGGGAGACGCCGTCCCTGGCCCGTTTCAGGGCGCGACGCATGGAGTTCTCGGTGGGGCCGGTTCCGGAGGTCGCGGAAGTCGTCATCCTTCGAGCATACGATCGCGCTGATCAACTGGGCCGGGCCCCGTCAGTGGAAGGCCAGCCACCCGATGCCCAGGGCGGACACGAGACCGCTGAGGACCACGGCGAGGGGCCGGTGGCGGTGCAGGGAGAGCCAGACCAGTGCGGCGGTCACGAGCACGGCCGACGTGCCGATCGCGGCGGGCAGCAGCCCTTGGCTGTAGCCGTATTCGCCGAAGTGACGCGCGAGCCACGCTAACCAGGCGATCCTCATGACGCTGTGCTCTCCCCCTGTTTCCCGTTGAGTTGTCAGGTACCAGGAAGATATCCCGTCAGCCCGTCCAGCGCCTTCAGAATCTCCGCCTCCCCCGCCGGCGGCAGTTGCGCCACGACCTCCTCGATGCCCAGGTCGGCGTAGTGCGCGAGCTTGCCCGGGGTCGGGTGGACGGCGTACGGGACGACCTGGAGGGCCTGGGGGTCGCGGCCCGCTTCGGCCCAGGCGGCGCGCAGCAGCGGCAGGGACTCGGAAAGGCCCCGGCCACCGATGGGGAGCCAGCCGTCGGCGTACTGGCAGATGTGGGAGAACAGCTTGGGCCCGGCGGCGCCGCCGACGAGCGTGCGCGGGCCGACGACCGGGCCGCGCGGCTTCTGGACGGGCTTGGGGTGCGCGTAGCTGGCCCGGACGCTTCCGAACTCCCCCTCGTACGCGACGGGTTCCTCCGACCACAGCGCCCGCATCAGCGCCATCCGGTCCCGCACCAGCTCGCGCCGGGTGCGCCACCGTACGCCGTGGTCGGCGGCCTCCTCGACGTTCCAGCCGAAGCCGAGCCCGAGCGTGAACCGGCCGCCTGAGAGGTGGTCCAGGGTCGCGACCTGCTTGGCCAGGGCGATCGGGTCGTGCTGGGCGACGAGCGTGATGCCCGTGCCGAGCCCGAGCCGCTCGGTGACGGCGGCGGCCTGGCCGAGCGCCACGAACGGGTCGAGGGTACGGCCGTACTCCCGCGGCAGCTCGCCGCCCGCCGGGTACGGGGTGGTCCGCTCGACGGGGATGTGCGTGTGCTCGGGCAGATACAGCCCGGCGAAGCCCCGGTCCTCCAGCTCACGTGCGAGCCGGGTCGGGGTGATCGTCTCGTCGGTGAGGAAGATCGTTACGGCGATGCGCATGACCCATCTCTACCCGAGGGAGAGGCGGCTGTCCATACCGACCAGTCGGGATACTCTCCGGTCCTCGGTCTGTCCCCGCCTACGCGGCCTGTTCGGCTGTTTCCCGCCGTCGGATTCCCTTCCCTTACACGCCGGTTCACGGCTGAATACAAAGGTTGCACGCACCACCCCCGCACCACCCATGCCTTGTCACCGACGACACCTGGGGAGCAGCAGCATGTGCGAGGACAACCACGGCGGGCTCGGCCGGCGCGCTCTGTTCGTGACGGGAGCGGCCGCCGCGCTTACGTTGGGGAGCGTGAGCTTCGCTTCAGCGGCCGACGGGGACCAGGAGAGCAGAACGGTGCGCGGCACCCTGCCGCCCGGCTCTCCCGACTTCGTGTACGTGCCGGTCGAGGTCCCGGCCGGTGTCCGGGAGATCAAGGTCGCCTACGCGTACGACCGCCCGTCCGTCCCGGCCGGCACGACCGGCAACGCCCTCGACATCGGCATCTTCGACGAGCGCGGCACCGAGCTCGGCGGTCGCGGGTTCCGGGGCTGGTCGGGCGGGGCGCGCACCGAGTTCTTCATCCGCGCGGACGAGGCGACGCCCGGTTACATCCCGGGGCCGGTGCGCGAGGGCACCTGGCACATCGCGCTCGGCCCGTACACGGTCGCCCCGCAGGGCCTGTCGTACGAGATCACGATCACGCTGACGTACGGCGAGCCGGGCGAGGCCGTCCGGCCGGTGTACCCGCCGGACCGGGCCAGGGGCCGGGGCCGGGCCTGGTACCGGGGTGACTGCCATCTGCACTCCTGGTACTCCGACGGCCGCCGCACCCCCGCCGAGATCGGTGCGCTGGCGCGGGCGGCGGGGCTGGACTTCATCAACTCCTCCGAGCACAACACGCACTCCGCGCACGCGCACTGGTCGGACGTGGCCGGGGACGACCTGCTGGTCATGCTGGGCGAGGAGGTCACCACGCGCAACGGTCACGTCGTCGCGCTCGGCACCGACCCGGGCACCTTCGTCGACTGGCGCTACCGGGCCCGCGACAACCGCTTCGCCCGGTTCGCCCGCCAGATCCGCCGCGCCGGAGGCCTGGTCGTCCCGGCCCACCCGCACGCCACGTGCGTCGGCTGCAACTGGAAGTTCGGCTTCGGCGAGGCGGACGCGATCGAGGTGTGGAACGGTCCCTACACGCCCGACGACGAGGTGGCCCTCGCCGACTGGGACAGCATGCTGGTGGCCTCCGTACGGGACGGGCGCGACTGGATCCCGGCGATGGGCAGCAGCGACGCCCACCGCGACCCGGACGCCGTCGGGCGCCCCCAGACGGTCGTCCTGGCCGACGACCTGACCCGCCAGGCGATCCAGGAGGGCATCCGGGCGGGACGGTCGTACATCGCCGAGTCCGCCAAGGTCGAGCTGTCGTTCCGGGCGTCCGGTGCGCGCGGCGAACACGCGGGCATCGGTGAGCGGCTGCGCGTGGACCGCGACACCCCGGTCACCGTCCGCCTGAAGGTCACGGGTGCCCCGCGCTGCACGGTCCGCTTCGTCACCGACCAGGGCGTGCTGCACACCAGCGCCCCGCTGCCGGTGTCCGGCTCGGGTGTCGTCGAGTGGCGGACGACCCCGTCGTACGCGGCGTACGTACGGGCGGAACTGCGGCACGAGGCGGCGGCGGGTCCGGTGCCGGGTGTGCCGGCGGCGTTCACGAACCCGGTCTTCCTGGGGCGCGGTACGGGATGAGGTGACCTCAGCCGCGGTCGGGGTCCGGCCCCTGCGCCAGGTCGGCGACGACCGCCGCGTGGTCCGAGGGCCACACCCCGTCCACCGGGCCGTCGCACGCCCGCCGGACGCCCCGTACGTGGCCGAGTCCGCCGGGGCCGGGCGGGCCCACGTGGATGTAGTCGATGCGCACGCTCGGCTCGTGGGTCGGCGCCACGTACGGGTTCGCCGCGTCCCAGGTGGCGGAGGGGGCGGCCGGGTCGGCGTACTCCCAGGCGTCGAGGAGGACCTGACCGGGCACGGCCGGGGCGGTCTTGTAGCCGCCGAGGCGGCGGATCTCGTCGGAGTCGGGCCAGGCGTTGAGGTCACCGGTGACGACGGGCGGGAACGGGGTGCCGCCGCGGTGCCGGGCGACGAACCCGGCGAGCGCGGCGACCTGGCCGCAGCGGACCGCGGAGGCGTCCGGGGCGGAGGCGAAGTGGGTGGTGAAGAAGGGGATGTCGTGGCCGGGGCCGGCCAGGCGGGCGTAGAGGGCCAGCCGGCCGTCGTCCGTGTCCGCCGGGGCGGGCAGCGCCAGCACGTCTTGGTCCACGACCGGCCATCTGCTGAGCACGGCGTTGCCTATGTCCACCGTGGGGTCCCCGATCCGCCGCCGCCAGCGCTCCGGGGCGGGCGAGGCGGCCCAGGCGCAGTGCAGGCCCAGCTCACCGGCCAGCCACTCGGCGAGGTTCTCGCCGTCGGCGGCCCACACCTCCTGAAGGCCCACGACATCGGGGCGCAACTCCCTCAGAGCCGTGAGAATCGCCTTCTGCCGCGCCTGCCAGGGCCCGAAGCGCCACCACAGGTTCCACGTCACGATCCGCATCCGCAGCCACCCGCTCTCGTCCCGCCGCGTCAGGGATCATTGAAGCAGGAACCATTGCAGAAACCGTGAGAGCTTCGTGTGAAGGAGATCCCCGACGATGTCCCGCCTCACCGACCTGAGGTTCCGCGCCGCCACGGCCTTCCAGCGCCGCGTCAACCCGCTGATGCGCCGCCTCCCCCTCCAGAGCGTCCTGGAGACGAAGGGCCGCGTCTCGGGCCTGCCGCGCCGCACACCGGTGGGCGGCCGCCGCGTCGCCGACTCCTTCTGGCTGGTGTCGGAGTTCGGCGAACGGTCGCAGTACGTGCGCAACATCAAGGCCGATCCTCGGGTACGGGTACGGATCCGCGGGCGCTGGCACACGGGAACCGCGCACCTGCTCCCGGACGACGACCCCGTGGCGCGGCTGCGCCGGCTGCCCCGGTTCAACGGCCTGGGGGTGCGGGCGTTCGGGACGCAACTCCTGACGGTGCGGGTCGATCTGGCCGACTGACGGCCCCGTGCCGCACGGCCCTCAGCCCGGCCAGACGATGGCCTGCACCTCGCTGTACGCGTGCAGGGCGTACGAGCCGACGTCCCTGCCGACGCCGCTCTTCTTGAAGCCGCCGAAGGGGGCCTCCATGTTGCGGCCCACGGTGTTGATGCCGACGCCGCCGGCGCGCAGGCGCCGGGCCACCCGGAAGGCCCTGGCCACGTCGGCCGACCAGACGTAGTCGATGAGGCCGTAGTCGGTGTCGTCGGCCAGGGCCACGCCCTCCTCCTCGTCGTCGAAGGGGATGACGACCACCACCGGGCCGAAGATCTCCTCGCGGGCCACGCGCATGTCGTTGGTGCAGTCGGCGAGGAGGGCCGGGGAGACGTAGAAGCCGGTCGGCAGGCCCGGGCGTTCGCCGCCCGTGACGACCACCGCGCCTTCCTTCCGGCCCAGTTCGACGTACGACTCCACCCGGTCCCGGTGTGCCGCCGAGATCACCGGCCCGACGACCGTGTCCGGCTCGCGGGGGTCGCCAACCTTCAATCGGCGGGCATACGCGGCCAGTTGCTCGACCAGGCGGTCGTAGATGCCCCGCTGCGCCAGCACCCGTGTCGGTGCCGTGCAGATCTGCCCGCTGTAGAACGAGAAGGTGGTGCCGATGCCGGACACGGCCGAGCCGATGTCGGCGTCGTCGAGGACGACCGCCGCGCCTTTGCCGCCGAGCTCCATCAACTGCCGTTTCATGTCGCGCCCGCACACCTCGGCGATGCGCTGCCCGACCGCCGTGGAACCGGTGAAGCTGACCATGTCGACGTCCTGTGAGGCCACGGCCGCCTCACCGACCTCGGTCCGTGCACCGCTGACCACGTTCACCACGCCGGGCGGCACACCGGCGGCCTCCAGCGCCTCCGCCATCCGGTAGACCGACAGCGGATCCTGGGGTGCCGGCTTCACCACGACCGTGTTGCCCATGGCCAGGGCGGGGGCGATCTTGCCGGCCGGGTTGGCCCAGGGGTTGTTGTACGAGGTGATGCAGGTGACGACGCCGACGGGCTGGCGGACGGCGAGTGCGCCCATGACGCCCGCCCGCCCCATCGGCCCGGCCTCGTTGATCTGCGGCGGGATCGCCCACTCGGCGGGCTCCACGCGCGCGTAGCGCCGGAAGCGGGCGGCGGCGACCCCCACCTGCATGCCGCGTGCGGTACGCGTGGTCGCGCCGGTCTCCGCCCGGGCCAGCTCGGCGTACGGCACGAGACGCTCCCGGATGATGTCCGCGGCGCGGGCGAGGACCGCCGCCCGCTCCTCCGGAGGCGTGGCCGACCACGGCCCGAAGGCCTCGCGGGCCGCGGCGCAGGCCGCGTGCACCTGATCCCGCGAGGCCTCCGGCGCCCACCCGACGGTCTGCTCGGTCGCCGGGTCGACCACCTCGTAGTGCCCGCCGTCCGGCTCCACCCAGGAGCCTCCGACGAACAGCGCCTGTCGTGCCATCACCTGGTGCTCACCGTCTCCGTGTCCTGGCCGGAACGCAGCACGCGCCCCGGCACGGCACCCGTCACCACGTCGTCGCGGATCGCCTCGACCCCGTTGACCCACACGGCCCGCACGCCCAGCGCCCGGGAGTCCAGCCGCGGGCTGTCACCCGGCAGGTCGTGCACCAGGGTGGCCGGGCCCGCGTCGATCCGCTCCGGGTCGAACAGGACGAGGTCCGCATGCCAGCCCTCCCGCACCCGCCCCCGCTCCCGCAGGCCGAAGAGCCGGGCGGGGTCGTCGGTCAGCATCTTCACGGCCTGCTCCAGACCGGCCAGCTTCCGGCCGCGCAGACAGTCCCCGAGGAACCGGGTCGTGTACGGCGCCCCGCACATCCGGTCCAGGTGCGCGCCCGCGTCGGACCCGCCGAGCAGCACGTCCTCGTGCTGCCAGGTCTCCGCCCGCAGCGCCCAGGACGCCGGATCGTTGTCGGGCGGCATCGGCCACAGCACCGTGCGCAGCTCGTCGTTGGCGCAGATCTCCACCAGGCACGCGAAGGGCTCCTGGCCGCGCTCCTCGGCGATGTCCTCGACCACGCGCCCGGTCAGCCCGGCGTTCGCCTCGCTGTAGGTGTCGCCGATGACGTACCGCCCGAAGTTCGCCAGCCGCCGGAAGACGCCCGCCTCCTTGGAATGGGCGCGCCGCAGCATCCCGTCCCGTACGTCCGGGTCGCGCAGCTTCTCGATCCGCTCGGGCACGGGCAGCCCGAGAACCGGCCCCCACCCGGGGATGAGGTTCAGCGCACAGAAGGTCCCCAGCGACATGTTCATCGGCGTGAGGATCGGCATGGTCAGCGCCACGACCCGGCCGCCCGCCTTCCGCGCCTGCTCGCTCGCCAGGAGCTGCCGGGGCACCCGCTCGGGCACGGCCGCGTCGATCGTCAGGACGTTCCAGTTCAACGGCCGCCCCGCCACCGCGCTCATCTCGACGAACAGGTCGATCTCCGCGTCGCTGAACTGATCGAGACAGCCCGCGACGATCGCCTCGATCTGCGTGCCCTCGTGCTCCCCGACGGCCCGCGACAGCGCCAGCAGCTCGGCCGGCCCGGCGTGCCGGGAGGCGACCGGTTTCCCGTCGCCGTCCGAGTGGCTGGTCGACTGGGTGGTGGACAGCCCCCAGGCCCCGGCGTCCATGGACTCCCGCAACAGCCGGACCATCGCCGCCAGTTGCTCCCCGGTCGGCTGCCCGCCGATGGCCTGCGGCCCCATCACGTACCGCCGCAGCGCACAGTGCCCCACCATGAACCCGGCGTTGACGGCGATCCGCCCCTCCAGGGCGTCCAGGTACTCCCCGAAGGAATGCCAGGTCCAGGGCGCCCCCTCCTCCAACGCCACCAGCGCCATGCCCTCGACCTTCGACATCATCCGCCGCGTGTAATCGGCGTCCTCGGGCCGGTCCGGGTGCAGCGGCGCGAGAGTGAACCCGCAGTTCCCCCCGGCGACGGTGGTGACCCCGTGGTTGAGGGAGGGCGTGGCGTACGGATCCCAGAAGAGCTGGGCGTCGTAGTGGGTGTGGGGGTCCACGAAGCCGGGGGTGAGGATGAGGCCGGTGGCGTCCTCGCTTGTGCGCGCCTCCTGAGTCACTTCACCGATGACGGCGACACGCCCGTCCCGTATCCCCACGTCGGCGGTATAGGCGGGTGCACCGGTCCCGTCCACGACAGCCGCACCCTTGATGACGTGATCGAGCATGAACCCTCAACTCCTTGAGCGGTATGTCCCTCCAGGGGCGCGGGGAACTGCGCGACCAGCCACGAAACACCCGCACCCGCCAACGAACGCTCAGGCCCCCTGCCGGAACCGCGAAGTCCGATGCACAGGATCCGTATCGATCTTCGGAATCACATGCTCCCCGACCAGCCGAATCGTCTGAAGCGTCTCCTCCTTCGGCACCCCCACCGGCAGCCCGAAACTCAACTGATCGGCCCCCGCCTGCTCCCACCGCTTGCACTGCGTGAGCACCTCGTCCGGATCCCCGCAGATCAGCAGCTCCTCCTCGATGAGGACCTCCACCAACTCCTCGGTGTACTCCGGCAGCGTCTCCGGCCACACCGGAAACCCCTCGGGCCGCGGAAACGTGTCGTGGTACCGGAACACCAGCGACGGCAGATAGTGCAGCTGCCCGTTCGCCGCGATCCGCACCGCCTCCTCGTGCGTAGGCGCGCAGATCGCCGTGGTCGTCACCATCACGTTGTCGTTGACGAAGTCACCCACCGGCTCGGCGTCCACGATCGCCGTCTTGTACTGGTCCAGCACCCACTCCATGTCGGAGACCTTCTGCACGCTGAAGCCGAGGACGCCGAGCCCCTTCCGCGCGGCCATGGCGTACGACGGCGGCGACCCGGCCGCGTACCACATCGCCGGGTGCGAGCCGCCGTACGGCTTCGGCAGGACCTTCCTCGGCGGCAGCGACCAGTGCTTGCCCTGGAAGCCGGCGTACTCGTCCTGGAGCCACATCTTGGGGAACTCGGCGATGGTCTCTTCCCAGATCTCCTTGGTGTGGTTCATGTCGGTCACCCCCGGCATGAAGCCCAGGATCTCGTGCGAGCCGGCACCCCGCCCGCTGCCGAACTCGAACCGCCCCTCGCTGAGATGGTCGAGCATGGCGACCTTCTCGGCGACCTTCACGGGATGGTTGACGGGGGCGAGCGGGTTGAAGATGCCCGAGCCCAGGTGGATCCGCTCCGTGGCGTGTGCCAGGTACCCGAGGAAGACGTCGTTGGCGGAGAGGTGCGAGTACTCATCGAGGAAGTGGTGCTCGGAGGCCCAGGCGTACTTGAAGCCCGACTTGTCCGCCTGGATGACGTACTCGGTCTCCTCCATCAGCGCCTTGTGTTCGGCGAGCGGGTCGGTCTCGGCCCGTTTGCCGACGTATCCCTGTACGAAGACCCCGAATTCCAAGGAGATTCACCGCCCCACGGTCATTTCTGACGGTTCGTCAGATACATGGCTCCGACTGTTCCACCGCTCCCCGGGAGCGTCAATAGCTGACGGGTCGTCAGACCGCTCGCGGAGGAGTCAGATGACGCTCACGCCCGCCAGCCACCCGCCGTCGATCACGAACGGCTGCCCGGTGATGTAGGAGGAGTCGTCGCAGGACAGGAACAGGGCGAGCCGCGCCACCTCCTCCGGCTGCCCGACCCGCCCCAGCGGCACGAGCTTGCGGTACAGCCGGTCGAGCCCCCTGGCGGCCTCCTCCGGGTCGGCGTCCGGATCCAGCCGGGCCGGGTTGGACATCGCGGTGTCGATGGCGCCCGGGCAGACGGCGTTGACGCGTATCCCCCGCCCCGCCAGCTCCAGCGCGGCCACCCGGGTCAGGCCGACCACGGCGTGCTTGCTCGCCGCGTACGCGCCCACCCCCGCCATCCCGGTCAGGCCGGTGTACGAGGCGGTGTTGACGATCGTGCCCCCGTCGGCCAGCTCGGGGGCAACGGCCCTGATGCCGAGGAAGCAGCCGACCTGGTTGACCTGGACGACGCGCATGAACTCGTCGAGGGGTGTGTCGAGGAGGGAGTCGCAGCGCAGGATGCCGGCGTTGTTGACGAGCCCGTCGACCCGGCCGTACGCGTCCTTGGCGGCGGCGACGGCCGTCCGCCAGTCGTCCTCCCGGCCGACGTCGAGATGGACGTACCGGGCACCGATCTCCTTCGCGAGGGCCTCGCCCCGGCCGTCGAGGACGTCCGCGACGACCACCCGGGCGCCCTCCGCCGTGAACAGCCTGGCTTCCTGCTCGCCCTGGCCGCGCGCGGCGCCGGTGATGATGACGACCCGTCCGTCGAGCTTGCCCATGGCAGTCCCCTTCGCGAGGTGGACGCGGTGGACTCCGCGTCGTTACGAGACATCTGACGGCTGACTCGGGTACGGCTCATGACAGCAGCGGCGCGACTGCCTCCCCGAACTGCTCGATCTGCCCGACGAGTTCGTCCCGGCTGCGGCTGCGAAACCGCACCTGGACCTGGTCCGCCCCCATCGCGCGATAAGCCCGCAACGACTCGGCGATGGCGTCGGCGGGCCCGCTGACCGTCCGCCGCCCGACGTCCCAGCCCGGCGTCCCGACGTACAGGGGCTCGGCGATGGCGCCGACGCTGAACGGCCCCTCGGTCTCGGCCTCTTCCCTGAGCCGCCGTATCCGCGCGATGCGCTCCGGCAGCACGTCCCTCGGGTCGCCCTGCGGCAGCCAGCCGTCGCCCTTGAGCGCGGCCCGTCGCAGGGCGGCGGGCGAGGACCCGCCGACCCAGAGGGGGACCCGGTCCTGCGCCGGGCGGGGCCGCTGCCCGAGTCCCTCGAAGTCGTACAGCTTGCCGTGGTGTTCGGGGAACTCCTCCGGCCCGAGGGCGGCGCGCAGGGCGTCGATCGACTCGTCCAGCACGGCCCCGCGCCGCTCGAAGTCGGCCCCCAGCGCCTCGAACTCCTCGCGCACATGCCCGGCCCCGACCCCGAGGATCAGCCGGCCGCCCGACAGGTGGTCGAGGGTGGCGTACTGCTTGGCGCTGAGCAGCGGATGCCGCAGCCCCACCACGGCGACGTGGCTGAGCAGCCGGGTCCGCTCGGTGGCCGCCGCGAGGAAGGCGAGGGTGGCCACCGGGTCGTACCAGACCGTGCTCATCGCGGACGCGAGGCGGCGCGGGATGGCGACGTGGTCGCAGCACGCCAGGTAGGCGAACCCGGCGCGGTCGGCGGCGCGGGCGACGGCGAGGAGGTCCTCGGGTCCGGCGGCGGCTTCCCAGGGTTCGGCGTAGAGGGTGCTCTGGGACTGGACCGGGAGCTGGATCCCGCAGGCCAGGCTCACCGCGGCCCGTCCCAGAGCCCGTCGTCGGTCAGCCCCAGCAGCTCGATCGCGTTCCGCCGCACGATCCGCTCCACCACCTCGGGATCCAGGTGCCCCATCTGCGCCTCGCCGACCTCGCGGGACTTGGGCCAGGTGGAGTCGGAGTGGGGGTAGTCGGTCTCGTAGAGCACGTTGTCCAGACCGATCGCGTCCAGGTTGCGCAGCCCGAAGGCGTCGTCGAAGAAGCAGCCGTAGACGTGCTCGGCGAACAGCTCGGACGGCGGCCGGTGCACCTTGTCGGCGACGCCGCCCCAGCCGCGGTTCTCCTCCCACACGACGTCGGCGCGCTCCAGGATGTAGGGGATCCAGCCGATCTGCCCCTCCGCGTACATGACCTTGAGGTTCGGGAACTGCTCGAACTTGCCGCTCATCAGCCAGTCGACCATCGAGAAGCAGCAGTTGGCGAAGGTGATGGTGGAGCCGACGGCGGGCGGGGCGTCGGCGGAGGTGGAGGGCATCCGGCTGCTGCTGCCGATGTGCATGGCCACGACCGTGCCGGTCTCGTCGCAGGCGGCGAGGAAGGGGTCCCAGTCGTCGGTGTGGATGGAGGGGAGCCCGAGGTACGGCGGGATCTCGGAGAAGGCGACGGCACGGACCCCGCGGGCGGCGTTGCGCCGGACCTCCGCGGCGGCCAGCTCGGGGTCCCAGAGAGGGATCAGGGTGAGCGGGATGAGCCGGCCCTGCGCCTCGGGCCCGCACCACTCCTCCACCATCCAGTCGTTGTAGGCACGGACGCAGAGCAGCCCCAGCTCGTGATCCTTCGCCTCGGTGAAGGTCTGGCCGCAGAAACGCGGGAACGTCGGGAAACAGACGGCGGACTGGACGTGGTTGACGTCCATGTCGGCGAGCCGGGCCGGGACGTCGTACGAGCCCGGCCGCATCTGCTCGTAGGTGATGACCTCCAGGCGTATCTCGTCCCTGTCGTACCCGACGGCGGTGTCGAGCCGGGTCAGGGGCCGGCGGAGGTCCTCGTAGACCCACCAGTCACCGACGGGACCGTCGTCCCCGGGCGCGCCCATGACCGGCTTGAAGCGCCCGCCGAGGAAGGTCATCTCCTTGACGGGCGCACGGACGATCCGGGGCCCGGCGCCCCGGTACTTCTCAGGGAGCCGGTCCTGCCAGACGGTCGCGGGCTCCACCGTGTGGTCGTCCACGGAGATGATCAGGGGGAACGTGCTCTCGTGGGTGTCCATGGCGCTCACGGTAGCGCCGATCTGACGGAGCGTCAGCTATGAGACGGTAAGGGAATGGCCGGCGAAGGCCAGTCGCCCGGCCAGCGGTTCACTCTGCTACCGATCGATACAGGCGTCCACCAGGCACAGACGGGCGGCGCTATCCACCAGCATCCAGGAGGACGCAGAAGAGCTCGTCGTTTCGAACTCGCACTGCAGCCGTTCGCAGGTATGTCCCCTGCACTGCGCTGTAGCAGCGCACGGGCCCGGAGTTGGGCGTGAGGTGTCACGGGTCATTGGTCGACCAGCCTCGTAACGAGGCCAGCAATCCAGATGCAAACCTGTCGCGCCGCTCCCCTGGACGCACTGGGCGAAGGCAGGCGCGGGGATGGGCGGTCGACGGCCCTTAGATCGTCCGTGACACAGAAATTTCAACCCAAAGCGGAGTCCGGGTTCCCCAGTAAGAATGTGAGCTGTCGGCCAACGACAGCGACAGAGAGAAGCAGTGCTCGCCGTAGCAAGTACGGCGGGGCCGAGTCGAGCCGGCCCCGCTCGTCACCCGTAACCAGTTGGGCTGGACTAGCTGATGTGCGTGTCCTGAGGAGTCACGCTGATGTGCGTGTCCTGAGGAGTCACGCTGATGTGCGTGTCAGCCAGGGCGGGTGCAGTGCCAGCAACAGTGGTACCAAGCACCAAGGCGACGGTGGCGACGATCTTCTTCGTCAGGGTCACGAGGGACTCCTTGATCGGAACTTGAGAACGCAAGGTACGGTAACGACAGAGGACAGATTTTCGAGAGAAACAAATGTTTCGAGCCTCGGATTGACGCGAAAACTGCGCTGCAAAGCATCGGCCGCGACGGCTCCCCCTCCGCGCCGCCGCGGCCGAACCCCGTATCGAGATGGCTTACTTCGTCGGCTTGAACGGCTCCGACGTGGCGTGGAGGTCCTTGGTCTCGAGCGGCTCGTCGGTCGCGTGCAGGTCCTGCTTCTTCACGGTGCCCTCTTCCGTGGCGTGCAGGTCCTCCGTCGAGGCCTCGCCGTCCGTGCCGCCCGTGGCGTGCAGGTCCTGCGGCTTGAGCTCGTCGCCCATGATCGTCAACTCCCCTTGGCATGGATCAAGCTGTGAGGTCGGCGGGCCCGCCCGGTCACTCCCCCGAGGGTGACCGGGCGGGCCCGCCTGGGCCGCTCACCTAGGCGGTGCGAGGCCCTGCGCAGTGACCCGTCTGCCCCCCGACGCGACGGATCGACTGCTTCAAGCATGGCGGGGAGCGATAAACGAATGATGAACGCGTGTGCCACGCGGCCTCAGGCCGCTCGTGCCGGCGACAGCAGCGCCCGCACCTCGGCGGCCTCGGGTGAGCCCAACTCCTCGTAGATCGCCGCCGCTTCCTGCCAGCAGACCTGGGCCCGGCCGGTCTGTCCTATGCCGCTGAGCGCGCGGCCGAGGACGGTCAGGACGTTGCCCCGCCGCCAATCCCCGCCGATGCCGCGCAGCACGGTGAGTGCCATCTCGGCGTTGGCGGCGGCCTGCGCCGAGCGCCGGGCGGCGAGATCCACCTCGGCCAGTCGGAACAGGCTCATGCCCTCCCAGAGGCGCTGCCTGCTGTCGCGGAACACCTCCAGTGCCTCCTGGAGCCGGTCGGCCGCTTCGCCCAGTTCACCGCTCTGGGTGAGGGCGAGGCCGAGGGCGTAGCGGGCGTTCGCCCCGCGCATGGAGTTGCCCATGGCGTCGTAGATGTCGATGCCCTCCTGGGCCAGCTCGACGGCGCTCTGGGTGCGCCCGGTCGCGAGGTGGATCCGGGAGAGGTTGCAGAGCGCGGAGGCCTCGCCGGGGCGGTTGCCCAGGGCCCGGAAGTGCTCGATGGCCCGGGAGAGGTGTTCCTCGCCGTCCTCGTGCCGGTTCTGGTAGAGCGCGATGATGCCGCGCGCGTTGCGGGCCCAGCAGACGGGAAGCAGGTCGTCGGCCTCCTGAGCGAGGACGATGACCCGTTCCGCCTCCTGGTCCGCCCGCTCGAAGCGGCCGCCGACGTGGTGGACGTTGACGAGCGTCGTGAGCGCCCGGGCCTCCGACCGTGCGAGGCCGAACTGCCGTGCCGCTTCCAGGAGTGCCTGGGCCGTCGCCTCGTACTCCCTGGAGTTGGCTCCCGACTCGGAGAGGTCGTGCGCGGCCCACAGCAGGTCGATCGCCCGGGGGAGGGTGTCCGGATGCCCCGCGGACTGCCGCACGCACGCGAGGAGGCAGATGGCCTCCGCGTACAGCCAGTCCTGTGCCGTGTGCCGGTTCTCGAACCGCAGCCCCGGATACGAGGTCGGCTCCAGATGGTCCACCAGCCCGTCACCAGGGCGCTCGATCGCGTACACCCCGGCCGCCGACGCCAGATAGAAGTCCAGCAACCGCGACAGGGCCGCCGCCCGCTCGCTCGGCGGCTGCTCGTCCCTTTCCGCACAAGCACGCGCGTAGAGCCGGACGAGGTCGTGGAAGCGGTAGCGGCCGGGGGCCGCCGATTCGAGGAGGGAGGTGTCGACGAGGGACTCCAGGAGGTCCTCCGTGTCCTCGACCGGCAGGTCCAGGATCGCCGCCGCGGCCGGGAGGGAGATGTCCGGGCCGTCGGCCAGGCCCAGCAGGCGGAAGGCGCGGGCCTGGGCGGGCTCCAGCTGGCCGTAGCCCAGCTCGAAGGTGGCCTTCACCGCCAGGTCGCCGGCCTGGAGTTCGTCCAGGCGGCGGCGCTCGTCGGCGAGCTTCGCCGCGAGGACCGACACCGTCCAGGTACGGCGGGCCGCCAGGCGGGAGGCCGCGATGCGGATCGCGAGCGGCAGGAAGCCGCAGGCCGCGACCACGTCCAGGGCGGCCTTCCGCTCGGACGCCACCCTTTCCTCGCCCACGATCTTCGTGAACAGCGCCAGCGCCTCGTCCGGCGCCATCACGTCCAGGTCGATCAGGTGGGCGCCCGCCAGGTCCACCATCCGCACCCGTGAGGTGACCAGCGCGGCGCAGCCGTCCGTGCCGGGCAGCAGGGGGCGTACCTGGGCGGCGTCGCGGGCGTTGTCCAGCAGGACCAGGACGCGGCGGCCGGCCAGGACCGAGCGGTACAGCGCCGCGCGTTCCTCCAGGGAGTCGGGGATCGCCGTGTCGGCCGTGCCGAGGGCGCGCAGGAACGAGCCCAGGACCGTCTCCGGCTCCGCCGCCCGGGCGCCCGCGCCCTGGAGGTCGACGTACAGCTGCCCGTCCGGGAACGCCCCGCGCGCCTGGTGGGCCACGTGCACCGCGAGGGTCGTCTTGCCCACGCCGCCGATGCCGGCCAGGGCCGAGACCGCCATGACCCGGTTCTCGGCCGAGGCCAGGATGTCGCCGAGCTCGCGGACGAAGCCGGAGCGGCCGGTGAAGTCCGGCACCGTCGCCGGCAGCTGTGCCGGGCGGACCGGGACCGAGGCGGGCTCGGGGGCCGGGGAGGAGGGCTCGGCAAGACCCGGGTCGGCCTGGAGGATGCGCTGTTGCAGTTCGCTGAGGCCGGGGCGCGGGTCCACACCCAGTTCGTCGGCGAGCAGCCGACGAGTGTCGGCGTACACCGCGAGGGCCTCGGCCTGGCGGCCGCTGCGGTACAGCGCCAGCATCAGCAGTTCGCGCAGCCGCTCGCGGAGCGGGTGGGCCGCGGTGAGGGCGGTGAGCTCCGAGACCGCCTCCGCGTGGCAGCCCTGCTCCAGATCCATGTCCAGGCGGGATTCGACGAGCTGGAGCCGCCACTCCTCCAGGCGGACGCGCTGTGTCTCCGCGTACGGGCCGGGCAGGCCGGCCAGGGTCTCCCCGTCCCACAGGGCGAGGGCCCGCCGCAGCACCTCACGGGCGTGGCAGAGGTCGCCGGCCGACCTGGCCTTCTCCGCCTCGGTCGCCAGGTCCTGGGCGACGGCGAGGTCCAGTGCGCCGTCACCGAGGCCCCGTATCGCGTATCCGCCGGATTCGCTGACCAGCACACCGGGGTCCAGCACCTTGCGCAGACGGGAGGCGTACGTCCGCACCGCCGCCAGGGCCTGCGAGGGCGGTTCCTCGCCCCACAGGGCGTCGATCAGCTCCGCGGCCGTGGCCGTACGGCCCTCGCGCAGCAGCAGGGCGGCGAGCAGGGCCCGCTGCTGGGGGGAACCGGTGGTGAGCGGCTCGTCGCCGCGCCAGGCGCGCACCGGTCCGAGCACGCCGAAGCGCAGCACAGCCCGCGCCGCCGATCCCCCCGGCTTCCCCGACTCCGCCGAACTCCCCGCCTCCGCCGACTTCGGCGGCTCCGCCGAGGAGTCGGAACGCCGCTGCTCCGGTACGCGCGGTACACCGTCCGGTACACCGTCCATGCAGTCCCCCTAGGCCTCCTGAGCAACCACGCCAGTTTGCCTTGTGCACGGCGGATACGTCAGCTGTGGGGGACACCGATCACAGGGCGACGCACGGGAGTCCACAAGGTCCGCACACTCTCTCCGCTTCCGAGGACCATGACTCTCTTCTGCGGTGTCCGGATGGACGAGTGTTGCCGGGACATGTGCTGGCGTGCCGCGTCATAGTGGTCCCGCAGATCAGCACCCGCCCCGACCCCGAAGGCGACCCCATGCCCGGTGAGCAACCGCAGACGTACGAGACCCTCGACGAGCGCTTCCGCACCGGCCGGTGCCAGGCGGGGGACTCGCGGCTGGAGACGTTGTTCGAGGGGTGCCGGTGGGCCGAGGGGCCGGTGTACGTGCCGGCCGGGCGGTATCTGCTGTGGAGTGACATCCCGAACGACCGGCTGCTGCGGTGGGACGAGACCACCGGGGCCGTCGGGGTGTTCCGCTCACCCGCCGGGTACCCCAACGGCAACACCCTGGACGGCCAGGGACGGCTCATCACCTGCGAGCAGGGCAACCGGCGAGTGACCCGGACCGAGCACGACGGTTCGGTCACGGTGATCGCCGAACGGTTCCGGGGGAAGCGGCTCAACAGCCCGAACGACGCCGTCGTGAGGTCCGACGGATCGGTGTGGTTCTCCGATCCCGAGTTCGGGATCGCGACCGACTACGAGGGGCACCGCGCGGAGAGCGAGATCGGGGCCCGGAACGTGTACCGCGTGGACCCCGGCAGCGGCGAGGTACGGCTGGCCGCCGAGGGCTTCCAGGGTCCCAACGGGCTGGTGTTCTCCCCCGACGAGCGCAAGCTGTACGTGTCGGACAGCGTGGCCAACCACATCCGGGTCTTCGACGTCCGGCCGGACGGCACCCTGACCGGCGGTGACGTCTTCGCCGAGTGCCGGAACGGCAACTTCGACAACATCCGGTTCGACGACGAGGGGCGCCTGTGGGCCGCCGCCCTGCACGGCGGCGTGCACTGCTACGACCCCGACGGCACCCTCCTCGGGCGCATTCTGGTGCCCGGCACCGTCGCCAACATCCGGTTCGGGGGCGCCCGGCGCAACCGGCTGTTCATCGCCGCCGACAGCACGCTGTACTCCCTCGTCATGTCCGTCACCGGGACTTCGCCGCTGCCGCCGGTCAGCGGCTGAGGAGGCCGTCCCGCAGCGCCCCCTTCACGACCTTCCCGCTCGCGTTGCGGGGCAGCTCCGCCACGAACTCCACCGACCTCGGGACCTTGTAGTTCGCCATCTCCCTGCGGGACCAGGCGATCAGGTCGTCGGCGGTCAGAGTTGCGCCCGGCCGCCGTACGACGTACGCCCTGCCGACCTCCCCCAGCCGGGCGTCGGGGACGCCGATCACCGCCACGTCCGCCACGTCCGGGTGCAGGCCCAGGAGTTGCTCTATCTCGGCGGGGTAGGCGTTGAAGCCGCCGACGATGAACATGTCCTTGAGGCGGTCGGTGATGCGCAGGTTGCCCGCGGCGTCCAGGACGCCGATGTCGCCGGTGCGCAGCCAGCCGTCCTCCGAGAGCACCTCGGCGGTGGCCGCCTCGTCCTCGTGGTAGCCGGTCATGACGTTGAAGCCGCGGACCAGGACCTCGCCCGGCGTGCCGGGTTCCAGGGGCTCGCCCCGGGAGCCCACCACCCGTACCTCCGTGCCGGCGATCGCGCGGCCCGACGTGGACGCGATCACCGCCGGGTCGTCGCCGCGCCGGCACATCGTGACGATGCCGCCGGCTTCGGAGAGGCCGTAGGCGGTCAGGACCGTGTCGATGCCGAGTTCCCCGCGCAGCCGCTCGACGAGTCTCAGCGGCACCACCGCCGCTCCCGTCACCACGAGGCGCAGTGCCGACAGGTCGTGCGCGTCCCGCGCCGGGTGGTCCAGGAGGGACTGGAGGAGGGTCGGCGGGCCGGGAAGCACGGAGACGCGTTCCGCCGCGAGGTTGGCCAGGACCGTGTTCACGTTGAACACCGGCTGGGGGATCATCGTCGCGCCCCGGGTCAGGCAGGCGATCACGCCGGCCTTGTAGCCGAAGGTGTGGAAGAACGGGTTGACGATGAGGTAGCGGTCGCCCCGGGTCAGGCCCGCCAGGTCGCTCCAGATGTCGTACGCCCGCAGCGTCTGCGCGTGGGTGATGACCGCGCCCCTGGGTCGGCCCGTCGTGCCCGAGGTGAAGACGATGTCCGAGGGCCCGGAGCCGTCGACCGCGTCCGCCCTCGCCCGCACCTGTGCCGTCCCGACCGCCTCTCCGCTCGCCAGGAAGTCCTTCCAGGTGAGGAAGCCGGCCGGGGCGTCCCCCGAGAGGACCACCACGTGCTCCAGGTCCGGAAGTCCGGGCAGCGGGCCGGCGGCTTTGCGGACACCCCCCGGGCCCTGCCCCGCCGCTCTGCGCAGCCACGCCACGTACGACGTGCCGAGGAACGTGCCCGTCACGAACAGCAGCCGCGCCCCGCTGCGGCGCAGGACGTCGGCCGCCTCCGCGCCCTTGAAGCGGGTGTTCAACGGCACGAGCACCGCCCCCGCCGAGACCGCGCCCAGGGCGCTGACGATCCAGTCGAGCGTGTTGGGCGCCCAGACGCCGACCCGGTCGCCCGGCCGGATGCCGTGCGCCAGGCAGGCCGCCGCCGCGCGCTCCACGCGGGCGCCCAGCTCCGCGTAGGTGATCCGGGTGCGGCCCTCGACGACCGCCTCGGCGTCCGCGTACCGCTCGGCGGCCGTCCGCACCAGGCGCGGGATGCTTCCCGACTCCGTATCCGCTCGCACAGCGCGCCTCCCGAAGGCATAGGAGCTGACTGCCCGTCAGATTATCGGTAACCTGACGACCTGTCAGCGACCGTTCGGCCCCGGAGGTGCGGCAGCATGGCAGCAGGATCGGGCGGCCTCAAGGACGCCACCGCCATCGTCGGCATAGGCCAGACGCCCTTCGCCAAGCGGCTCCCCGAGGACGAGCGCACCCTCGCCTGCCGTGCCGTCCTGGCAGCCCTCGACGATGCCGGGATCGCACCCGGCGAGGTCGACGCCCTCGCCTCCTACACGATGGAGGAGACGGACGAGGTGGAGCTGGCGAAGGCCTGCGGCTTCGGAGACCTCACCTTCTTCAGCAAAGTCGGCTACGGAGGCGGCGGTTCGTGTGCCACCGTCGCCCATCTCGCCGCCGCCGTCGCCACCGGGCAGGCGAACGTCGGGGTCGCCTGGCGGTCGCGCAAGCGGGGCAGCGGCCCCCGGCCGTGGACCAGCACCGCCGTCCAGCTGCCGACCCCGGCCCAGTGGACCCGGCCGTTCGGGCTGCTCAGGCCGGTCGACGAGATCGCGATGCTCGCCCGCCGCTACCTGCACGAGTACGGGGCAACCCGGGACCACCTGTTCAACGTCGCCCTGGCCTGCCGCAACCGCGCCAACCAGAACCCGGCCGCGATCATGTACGACCGGCCCCTGACCCGCGAGATGTACATGACGTCCCGCTGGATCAGCGAGCCGCTCTGCCTCTTCGACAACTGCCTGGAGACGGACGGGGCGCTGGCCTGTGTCGTCGTCTCCGCCGAGCGCGCCCGCGACTGCCGCCGGAAACCCGTCTACGTCCATTCCGCCGCCCAGTCGCTCCCCGCCCAGCACCACGGCATGGTCAACTACTGGAACGACGACCCCCTCACCGGCCCGGCCTGGACCGCCGCCCGGCATCTGTGGAAGCACTCGGACCTGACGCCGCAGGACGTGGACGTCGCCCAGATCTACGACGCCTTCACGCCCCTGGTCCTGCTGTCCCTGGAGGGCTACGGCTTCTGCGGGCGGGGCGAGGGCGGGGCGTTCACCGAGGGCGGGGCGCTGGAGATCGGCGGGCTGCTGCCCGTGAACACCGGCGGGGGCGGGCTGTCCGAGGCCTACGTCCACGGCTTCAACCTCGTCAACGAAGGGGTGAAGCAGTTGCGCGGGACCAGTACCGCGCAGGTGCCGGGCGCCTCGGCCTGTCTGGTCACGGCGGGCGAAGGCGTGCCCACCTCCGCCCTTCTCCTGAGGAGTTGAGATGCTGCGTCCCGTCACCGACACCGACGGCGCCCCCTTCTGGGAGTACGCCGCCCGGGGCGAGCTCCGTGTCCAGGCCTGCGCCGGCTGCGGTGAGTTCCGCTTCCCGCCCCGGCCCTGCTGCCCGCACTGCCAGTCCTTCGAGGCCGAGTGGCGCCGGGTGTCCGGCCGGGGTCGCGTCTGGTCGTACGTCGTTCCGCATCCGCCGCTGCTGCCCGGCTATGCCGAGCTGGCGCCGTACCACGTGGTCGTCGTCGAGCTCGACGAGGCACCGCGCATCCGGCTCGTCGGCAACCTCGTCTCCGGGCCCGGTGAGCCGATCAACTCCCTTGCCGCGGACCGCCTCCGGATCGGCGCCCGGGTGCGGGCCGTCTTCGACGACGGGCTTCCCCGGTGGGTTCCGGAGCGGTCATGAGCCGTGTCCTGGTCAGTGCCGACGAGGACAGCGGGGTCGCCGTCGTCACCCTGAACCGGCCCGACCGGCTCAACGCCGTCGACCTGGAGATGGCCGGTGAACTCGCCCAGGTCTGGCGGGACTTGCGGTTTGACGACTCCGTGCGGGCCGTCGTCCTCACCGGGGCCGGCGAGCGTGCCTTCTGTACGGGCATCGACCGGGACGCCGTCGTGCCGCAGCCGAGCTCGCCGTACGCGCAGGACGATCCGCTGCTCGGCATCGGGCCGAAGGCCAACGACCTGTGGAAGCCGGTCGTCGCCGCCGTGCGCGGGATGGCCTGCGGGGGTGCCTTCTACCTGCTCGGGGAGGCGGAGTTCGTGGTCGCCGACACCACCGCCGCCTTCTTCGACCCGCACACCGCCTACGGCATGGTCAGCGCCTACGAGTCCGTCCTGATGGCGCAGCGCATGCCGTACGGGGAGGTGGCGCGGATGGCGTTGATGGGGACGGCGGAGCGGATCTCGGCGCGGCGGGCGTACGAGATCGGGCTGGTGTCGGAACTCGTGGCGGAGGGCGAGGCGTTGGGGGCGGCACGGGCGTGCGCCGCCGTCATCGCCGGGTATCCGACGGAGGCCGTGCAGGGGACCGTGCGGGCGCTGTGGACCGCGACCGAGGCCGGCCGGACCCAGGGGTTCGCGCAGGCACCGCACCTCATCGCGCTCGGGAATCTGACCGGGGAGCGGCAGGCCCGGCTGTTCGCGGGGCGGCGGCGGGAGTACCGGTTGCGTTGACGCCGGTTGCACGGACGTACCGGTTGCGGCAGAAAATCGTTTACCCGTACACGCGTATGCTCGACGGGTGGTTGAGCATCGGATGATCGACGTGAACGGCATACGGCTGCACATCGCGGAGCAGGGCGAGGGCCCGCTCGTGGTGCTGCTGCACGGGTTCCCGGAGTCCTGGCACTCCTGGCGGCACCAGTTCGGGCCGCTGGCCGAGGCCGGTTTCCGGGTGGTCGCGCCCGACCAGCGGGGATACGGGCGCAGCGATCACCCCGAGGACGTGGACGCGTACAGCATCCTCCACCTGGTGGGCGACGTGGTCGGGCTGGTCCACGCGCTGGGTGAGGAGCGGGCGTTCGTCGTCGGGCACGACTGGGGAGCGCCGGTGGCCTGGCACACGGCGCTGCTGCGGCCGGACGTGGTGCGCGGGGTGGCGGGGCTGAGCGTGCCGCCGCCGTTCCGTGGCGCACAGCCGCCGCTCACCACCATGCGGGAGCGGTTCGGCGGGCGCTTCTACTGGAACTACTTCGAGCAGCCCGGGGTCGCCGAGGCCGAGTTCACCGCCGACACCCGCGCCACCCTGCGCAAGCTGCTGTACTCCGCCTCGGGTGACGCCCCGGGCGCCGGACGCCCCGAGCAGGCCCTGGCCGACCCGGAGCGCGGCTGGCTGGCGGACGCGCCCGACCCCGAGGTGCTGCCCGGGTGGCTGACCGAGGAGGACCTCGACGCCCTCACCGACAGCTACGCGCGGGGCTTCACCGGCGCGCTCAACTGGTACCGCAACCTGGACCGCAACTGGGAGCTGACCGCCCCCTGGCAGGGAGCGGTCGTGTCCCCGCCCGCGCTGTACGTGTACGGCGACCGGGACCTGGTCCCGGCCTTCCCGGGCACGCCCGAACTGATCGAGAAGCTGCCCGACGTGATGCCGAACCTGCGCCGGAAGCCGCTCGTGCTGCCGGGCTGCGGCCACTGGACGCAGCAGGAGCGGCCCGCCGAGGTGAACGAGGCACTGCTCGACTTCCTGACGGAGCTGCGGGACTGATGCCCTGGTGCGGACACCCCCTGGGGAGTCCGCCCCCCTAGCTCGTGCGCGCCGTGCCCGTGCCCTTCTCGGCGTCCAGGGCGTACACGCAGCGGTCCTTGCTGCACGCGTACACCACTCCGTCCTGGACGACCGGGGAGCCGGTGATCTCGCCGCCGGTGGCGAGCTTCCAGCGGAGCCGGCCGTCGTCGGCCTTCAGGGTGTAGAGCAGGTGGTCGGTGGAGCCGAAGTGGATACGGCCCTCGGCCACCGAGGGGGCGCCCACGATGTCGCCGCCCGCCTGGAAACGCCACTTGGGTGTGCCGGTGACCGCGTCGAGGGTGTAGAGGCCCTTGCCGCTGCCCACGTGGACGTGGCCGGCGGCGACCAGGACGGGATCGACGGACGCCCGGGACTCGGTGGCGATGCGCCAGCGGTCACGGCCGTCGGTGGCGTCGAGGGCGTAGACCGTGCCGAGATAGTCGGCGAGGTAGACGCCCCCGCCGGTGACGGCCGGGCCGGGGACGAAGGTGGGCGGGGAGAGGAACACGGCCGGGGCCTCGAAGTGCCACTTCACGTGCCCGGCGGCGACGTCGAGGGCGAGGACGCGGGTGCCGGCGCAGACGTAGACGTAGCCGTCGGTCGCCGGGGCGATCCGGACCGGGACGCCGCCGCAGGAGGCCGCGTCGCCGATGGGGTACGACCAGCGCTCGTCGCCGGTGCGGGCGTCCAGGGCGCGCAGCCGGGCGTCCTGCCACACGTAGACCGTGCCGTCGTGCAGGGCGGGTCCGGCCTCGGGCGACTCGAAGTCGCTCTGGCAGCCGGTGACCTCCCAGAGCTTCTGGCCGTTCGAGGCCTCCCAGCCCTGGACGCCGCCGCCCCGGGTGCCGGTGACGACGGTGCCGCGGCCGGCCTTGAGCGAGTAGACCCAGGCGTCCGTCTGCAGGCGCCACAGGTCTGCGCCCTCGCGGGCGTCGAGGGCGAACAGCGTGGGCCCGTCGGAGGCGTGGATACGGCCGTCCGCGACCGCCATGGACCAGGCGACGTCCCGGGTCTTGAAGCGGCGGCGGCCGGTGGCCACGTCCAGCGCGTGTACCTCGAAGGAGGTGACGTAGACGAGGTCGCCGTCGACGGACGGGGTGCCCCAGACGTCGTTCGACATGCGGAACCGCCAGGGCCGCCAGCCGCTCGCCTGTTCGGGCGGCGCGGCCGGGGCCGGGGGCGCGGCGACGGCAGGGCCCACGGCGGGGTCCGCGCCGTTGACGCCGGGGCGGGGCTTGGCCCAGGAGGCGGCGAGGGCGGCCTCCGGTGGAGGTGCCTTGACGGCGGCGGCACGGACGTCGGCGACGCGCGGGCCCGGGCCGATGGGCACCGGGGCGCCGGCCAGCCGCACCGGGCCGGTGTCGGGGCCACCGACGGGCGCGGGCGCGGGCGCCGGGACGACGGGGTCGTGCGAGGGCGGGGGCGGGATGGGGGCGGGCCCCGGGGCGGGGCGTCCGCCGCCGCTGCGGCCGGCGCCGGGGGCGGGTTTGCCGGCCGGGCGGCCGTTGCGGCGGGACTCGATCAGGCTGACCGCCCGCTCGGGCAGCCACGCCGAAGCCGTGCCGCTGTCGTCGGAGCCGGAGCCGAAGAGGTGGGGGGCCAGCTGGGCCTGGAGGTCGGCCGGGTTGGGTCGGGCCGTCGGGTCCATCTGCATACAGGACTCGATGAGCGGACGCAGCTCGTCCGGGAGGCCCTCCAGATCCGGGCCCTCGCGCAGCAGCATGAAGACGGTCTCGACCGGGTTGGCGCCGTGGAAGGGCGGGTGTCCGGTGGCGGCGAAGACCAGCATGGAGCCGAGGGAGAAGACGTCGCTCGCGCCCGTGACGCTGCGGGAGTCCTTGGCCTGCTCGGGGGACATGTAGGCGGGCGTGCCGACGGCGACGTTCGTCATCGTCAAACGTGTGTTCGAGACGCCTGAGGCGATACCGAAGTCGATCACCCGGGGGCCGTCCTCGACGACCAGGACGTTCGACGGCTTGAGGTCCCGGTGCACCAGCCCGGCACCGTGGATGGACTGGAGCGCCTCGGCCACGCCCGCCGCCAGCCAGCGCACGGCCTGGGCCGGGAGCGGCCCGCAGTCGTTCACTATCTCCTCGAGGGAGGGCGCGGGGACGTACGCGGTGGCCAGCCACGGCACGGCGGCGCGCGGGTCGGCGTCCACGACGGCGGCCGTGTAGAAGCCGGAGACGGCGCGGGCCGCCTCCACCTCACGCGTGAAGCGGACCCGGAACAGCTGATCCTCGGCCAGCTCCGTCCGGACGGTCTTGATCGCCACGCGCCGGCCGGACGCCGAGCGCGCGAGATAGACCAGCCCCATGCCGCCGGCACCCAGCCGTCCCAGCACCTCGAACGGCCCGATCCGCCGCGGATCGTGCTGCGTCAGCTGATCCACCACTTGCCTGCCACCTCCCCGTACGAGCCGCGCCAAGCCACATGTTCCACGCGACCCCGTGCAGCGTCTCACCACCGCACCGCCCTGGCGGCACGCACCCCGATTCTTCCTGGCCGGAGCCGTGGTTGCGAACCCGGTGACAATTGGGGTGTCTCGGTACACAGGCGATCAAACAATGACCAAACACTGCCTGATCAGCCCTGCTCAGCGGTGCAGCAGCGCGAAGGACGCCCCCTGATTGTCCGTGACGACGGCGACCGTGCCGTACGAGGTCCTGAAGGGCGGGGCCTGGATCCGGCCGCCGAGGCGGGTGACGTCCTGCAGAGCGGCCGGTACGTCCTCGACGGCGAAGTGGACGAGGAAGTGGGGCGGCATCTCGGCCGGGAACACGTCGGAGACGGGGGCGCGGCCGAAGTCGGGCTCGGCGTCGGGGCCGAACAGGGCCTCCTGGAAGAGGTCACCGTAGAAGGCGTTGGCCGCCTCGGTGTCCCGCGCGTACAGCTCGGCCCAGGCGAAGGTGCCCGGCTCGCGCCGCCTGCCGAAGCCGGGGTGCCCGACCGGCTGCCACAGGGCGAAGACGGCCCCCTCCGGGTCGGTGACGAGGGCGGTGACGCCCAGCTCCCCGGCCGGCACCGGCGCCGAGACGATCTGCCCGCCGGCCGCCCGGATGCGCCGGGCCAGAGCCGCCGCGTCCGGGGTCGCGAAGTACACCGTCCAGACGGTGGGCAGCCGGCCGTCCATCTTGCGGACCAGCGCGGCCACGGGTTCACCGTCCTTCAGCGCCTGCGCGAAGGGGCCGAGCCAGTCCTCGAAGGTCCACCCGAAAAGTTCACCGTAGAACCGCTTGCCCGCCTCGACGTCGGGAAGCTGCGCGTCCACCCAGCAGGGGACGCCCTCTGCGTACACCGATGCCCTGTTTTCGGCCATGCCGACAACGTAACCGCGACTGCCGCACCCCGCAGACCAGGCACACCAGCCTCCGCGCTCCCTCGCACCCCATTTGCAGTCGGCCGAATCGCGCCCCGATCACGCCTCGGTAAGCTGACGGCATGACAGGACAAGTGCGTACCGTCGACGGCCGCGTGGCCGGCAGGCGTGGGCAGGCGACCCGGCAGAAATTGCTCGACTGCCTCAGCGAGATGCTCAGCTCCTCCCCGTACCGGGACGTCAAAGTCATCGATGTCGCCCGGAAGGCGGGCACTTCGCCCGCGACCTTCTACCAGTACTTCCCGGACGTCGAGGGCGCCGTCCTGGAGATCGCCGAGCAAATGGCGACCGAGGGAGCCGCGTTGAGCGAGCTCCTCCAGGGCCGTTCCTGGGCCGGCAAGGCCGGCTGGCAGACGGCGCAGGAACTCGTCGACGGGTTCCTGGAGTTCTGGCGCAAGAACGACGCGATCCTCCGGGTCGTCGATCTCGGCGCCGCCGAGGGCGACAAGCGGTTCTACAAGCTCCGCATGAAGATCCTCAACTCGGTGAACAACTCCCTCGCGGACTCGGTCGCCGAGCTCCAGGCCAAGGGCAGGGTCGACAAGGACGTGAACCCGGCGGCCATCGCCGGTTCGCTGGTCGCGATGCTCGCGGCCGTCGCCTCCCACCAGAAGGGCTTCTCCTCCTGGGGCGTGAAGCAGGCCGAACTGAAGCCGAACCTCGCACTGTTGGTGCACCTGGGCGTCACGGGCAGGAAGCCGACGAAGTAACCCGGCCCGGCGCCTCCGGCCCCTTTTCCCGCACCCGGCCCCTGTCCGGTCCCCGCACCCAAGTCCTGTCTGCCAGGCGGCGGTCCACCCGAGTGGACCGCCGCCTGTTGCGCTTTCCGCGCCTTCTACTTTCGTACGACCCTGAACAACCGGATCTCCCGCTCCACCCGCGCCTGATAGGCCGCGTACGGCGGCCAGAACGCCAGCACCGCCTGCCATGCCGCCGCCCGCTCCGCCCCCTCCAGCAGCCGGGCCGTGACCGGGGTGTCCTGGCCCTTCCAGCTGATGCGGGCGTCCGGATGCGCGAGGAGGTTGTGGCTCCAGGCGGGATGCCCCGGCCGCCCGAAGTTGGACCCGACCAGAAGCCAGCCGCGTCCGCCGTCCTCCGGCACACAGGCCAGCGGTGTACGACGGGGGAGGCCGCTCTTCGCCCCGGTCGAGGTCAGCACCAGTCCCGGCAGGAGCTGCGCGCTGAGCAGCACCTTTCCGCGCGTCAGCCGGTGCACGGCCCGGTCGAGGGCCGGGAAGACGTACGGTGCCACACGCGCGAACCCACGGGTGGACGACACCTTCTGCACGAACCGCACGCCCCTCATCGGCCGGCCTCCTCGAAGACGTGCGCCACCTCGGCGGCGTGGGCCCGCAGCCGGTGCACCGGCCCGAACAGCAGCTCGTCGCCCGCGGCACGCTTGAAGTACAGGTGAGCTTCGTGCTCCCAGGTGAAACCGATGCCGCCGTGCAGCTGGATCCCCTCGGCGGCGGCCGAGCGCAGGGCCTGGAGCGCCTGGGCCAGGGCGAGCCCGCCGACGGTCTCCTCATGGGCGACGGCCCAGGCCGCGTAGTACGCCGCCGAGCGGGCCGCCTGAACCTGGACGTACACGTCGGCCAGCCGGTGCTTGACCGCCTGGAAGGAGCCGACCGGCCGCCCGAACTGCTCACGCCGCCCCACGTACTCGGCGGTTCGCTCCAGCACCCGGCCGGCGGCCCCGACGGCCTCGGCGGCGAGACAGACGGCGACGGTGTCGCCGAGCCGGGCGAGGGCGGGGAGGGCATCGGCGTCGGTGCCGCCCAGCAACTCGGCGGATGTGTGACGGAGTTGGACACGGGCTTGTGGACGGGTGACGTCCAGCGCGGTCTGCCGTACGCGGGTGAGACCGGCGGCGTCACCGCGCACGAGGAAGAGCAGCACGCGGGAGCGGGCGAACCCCCCGGCGTGCGCGGCGACCACGAGCAGCTGGGCGCTGTGCCCGTCGAGGACCTGGTCGGCCTGCCCGTACAGCCGCCAGCCGCCGTCGGCCTGCCGTGCCTGCACACCCCCGGCCCGTCCACCGCCGGCCCACTTCCCGCGCCGGTCGTGGCCGGTGAGTCCGAGGGCGGTGGCGAGGGCGGGCCCGGGCACCGCGAGGGCGGCGGTGAGCCGGCCGGAGGCGATACGCGGGAGGAGGTCCGCCCGCTGGGCGTCCGTGCCGAGGGCGAGCAGCAGCGGTGCCGTGAGGACGGCTGTGGCGAGCAGGGGCGAGGGGGCGAGGACCCGGCCCGTCTCCTCGCAGGCGAGGGCCAGCTCGGTGACCGAGCAGCCGACACCACCGCGGTCCTCGGGGAGGGCCAGCCCGGGCAGGCCGAGCTGTTCGGCGAGTGCGGTCCACAGGGCGGGGTCGTGTCCGGCGGGGGTGTCGACGGCGGTCCGCAGCTCCTCGGGGCCGCACCGCTTGTGGAGCAGTTCGCGCAGGGTGCGGCGGATCTCGTCCTGTTCGGCGGTGAAGCGGGCGTCCATGGGGGTACCACCTCCGCATCTGACGGTCCGTCATATTAGGGCGGGGTGCCGGGGATGCCCAGAGTCCTGCCGTGGTTGTACTCGGCGATATCTGATGTACCGTCAGATTCATGGTTGCCCGGAGGAAAGTGGCCGTCGTCGGCGTGGCCCTCTCGGACTGCGGCCGCGTGGACGACGCGACCCCGTACGCGCTGCACGCGCAGGCGGCCCGCCGCGCCCTGGCCGACGCGGGCCTGGACCGCTCGCTCGTCGACGGCTTCGCCTCGGCGGGCCTGGGCACCCTCGCCCCCGTCGAGGTCGCCGAGTACCTGGGCCTGCGCCCCACCTGGGTCGACTCCACCTCCGTCGGCGGCTCCACCTGGGAGGTCATGGCGGCCCACGCGGCGGACGCGATCGCGGCCGGGCACGCGCGCGTGGTGCTGCTCGCCTACGGCTCGACGGCCCGCGCGGACGTCAGGGCGGGCCGCCGCACGGGAACGTTGTCCTTCGGCACGCGCGGACCCCTGCAGTTCGAAGTCCCCTACGGCCACACCCTGATCGCCAAGTACGCCATGGCGGCCCGCCGCCACATGATCGAGTACGGCACGACGATCGAGCAGCTCGCGGAGGTGGCGGTCCAGGCCCGGGCCAACGCGGCCCTGAATCCGGAGGCGATGTTCCGCACCCCGGTCACGGTGGACGAGGTCCTGGCCGGCCCCGTGATCGCCGACCCCTTCACCAAGCTGCACTGCTGCGTCCGTTCCGACGGCGGGGCGGCGGTGCTGCTGGCGGCGGAGGAGTACGTACGGGACTGCCGTACCGCTCCGGTGTGGGTGCTGGGGAGCGGGGAGTACGTCTCGCACGCCGCGATGTCCGGGTGGGCGGACTTCACGGTGTCCCCGGCTGCGGTGAGCGGACGGCCGGCCTTCGAACGGGCGGGGGTACGGCCGGACGAGATGGACTTCGCCGAGATCTACGACGCGTTCACCTACATGACCCTGGTGACGCTGGAGGACCTCGGCTTCTGCGGGAAGGGCGAGGGCGGGGCGTTCGTGGAGAAGGGCCGGCTGCGGGTCGAGGGCGGAGGGCTTCCGGTGAACACCGACGGGGGCGGGCTGTCGGGGCAGCATCCGGGGATGCGGGGGTTGTTCCTGCTGGTGGAGGCGGTGCGGCAGCTGCGGGGGGAGGGCGGCGAGCGGCAGGTGCGGCGGCGTGGTGACGGGGGGCTGCCCCGGCTGGGGGTGGTGTCCGGGACGGGTGGGTGGTTCTGTTCTTCGGGGACGGTGGTGTTGGGGGTGTGACAACTACCCCGAAACCGTCGACACGGATCCGGCCGCCCACGTGTACTCGAGCTCGGGCAGCTCAAAACCCTGCTCGAACAGGCAGACCCGCTCGTCGGTACGGAGAGCGCCGTGTCGCTCGTAGAAGGCGATGGCGAGGGTGTTGGCGCGCAGCACCTCCAGATAGACGTCCCGTCCGGGATGTTCGGTGACAGCCCACGCGAGAGCGTGTCGCAGCAGTCGGCCTCCGATGCCGGAACCGGTACGGCCCGGCCGGGCATGCAGGTTGTCCAGGAGGAGGCGGCCGTCGGGGCGCGGGACGAGGTACGCGAAGCCATCCATCTCGCCTCCGCCCACGGCGACGAACAGTCCCGCGGCAGGCTGCGGCTGGAGAAGTCGCCCGTGCCACAGCGACAGCCGGTCCTCGTACAGGGGGCCGTCCAGGAAACCGCTCGGCATGATCCCCGCATAGGCAGTACGCCAACTCTCCGTGTGAAGTGCCGCGATCTGCTCCACATCGCCCCGCACGCCCGTTCTGATCTCCATGCCGACGAGCATCACGTATGGCCTCGGGCGTTGGCTAGACTCGTCGGACGCCAGGGCCGACCGCAGGAGGCGCCGTACCCGTGGGCAGGGCTCGCACCATCGCTCAGGTGTACCGACGCTTCGGTGAGGTCGATGCCGCCAGGACATCGCCGCTGTACGAGCGTGTCGCCGTCGCCCTGAGCGAATCCGGCGAGGCGCTGCGCGCCATCGAGGCGGCGCCGGCGCGCAAACGGCACCCCGCAGTGATCCTCGCCGCGCTGCACGACCTCGCCCTCGCCGGACGCGCCCCGGCGCTCGCCGCGGCCTATGCCGCCGCGGACGGCGACGCCGCCGCCGACGCGGCGATCGACACACTGCTGCGCATAACCGACTCGGTCGTGGCCGTCGCCGTGCGCCGGCAGCCGCGGACCAACGAGACCGGACGCTGTGCCGTGCTGTATCCGGCCATCGCCGAGGCGGCACGGCGGGTCGGCGCGCATGCGGTCGGGCTGATCGACGTGGGCTGTTCGGCCGGGCTCAATCTCAATGTCGATCGCGTCGGCATCACGTACGGCGACGGACTATCGCTGGGCGACCCGTCATCTCCCGTGCAGATGTCGGCTTCGATCGTGGGAGGCCGGCCCGTCCCGACGCGGGCGATGCCCGAGGTCGTCGCCCGGATCGGCGTCGACCTCGACCCGGTCGACGTGACCGACGCGGATGAGGCCCGATGGTTGCGCGCCTGTCTGTCGCCGGATCAGCCGGAGCTGCTCGCGAGGCTCGAAGGGGAGACGGCGTTGGCGGCAACGGCCCCTCCGCTGCTGCTGCGGGGGGACGCCGTCGAGGTGCTGCCCGACGCCTTCGCCCGTGTGCCCGCGGACGCCCTGCCCGTCGTCACCACGACATGGGCGCTGTCGCACTTCCCGCTCGAAAGCCGCCTGCGCTTCCTGCACCGCCTCGATGAAGCGGCGGCCGGCCGGCCGGTGGCGTGGGTGTCGGCGGAGGGGGTCGGAGTCGCGCCGACGATCCCGACACTCGGCGACCGCCGCGCCTCCGGCCACAGCGTCATCGGACTGGCGGTGTTCGGCCAGTCGGCCCTGCACGCCGAGGCCGTGGGCCGCTGCTGGTCGCAGGGCCGCACGCTGGCGTGGCTGGCGGGTTCCTGATGCCCTGTCACGATCCGTCGCCGCTGAGAACTGCCACCACCGCAGGGCTTGTTGCGACCACCTGATCTGACGTACCGTCAGGTCAGGTCGGGCGGCAATGCGGGAGCATGGGCATGGACACGATCTGGCTCACCGGAGCGGAATGGCTGGCCGTGCTGCGGATCGGGCTCGGGCTGTGGTGGCTGGAGAGCTGGCGGCACAAGGACCGCAAGGCCTGGTTCGAGAGGGGCACCGGCATCACGTGGGCGGCCGGGATAGCCGCCAAGCACCGCTGGAGCGCCGTACGCTCGGGCTTCGACACGATCGTCGCGCCCCACCCGCGCGCGATGGCGTACGTCGTGGTCTACGCGGAACTCGCGCTCGGACTGGGCCTGATCACCGGCTTCCTCACCCCGGTCGCCCTGGTCGGCGGATTCCTCCTCAACGCCCTCTACCTCACCCTCATGATCCACGACGTCGCCGAGCAGGGGCAGAATTCGATGATGGCGCTGATGTCGGTGGTCGCGCTGTTCGGGATGTCCTGGCAGACCTGGTCGCTGGACAGCGCGCTGGGGCTGTTCTGATGGCGGGGCGTCTCGACCTGCCCGAGCCGGACGCCTTCACGTGGACGTACTGGGACGCGGCCTCCGAGGGCCGGCTGTTGATCCGCCGCTGCCGGGCTTGCGGCCGGGCACACCACTACCCGCGCGAGTTCTGCCCCCACTGCTGGAGCGAGGACGTCGCCTGGGAGCCCGCGAGCGGCCGCGCCACCCTCTACACCTGGTCCGTCGTCCACCGCAACGACCTGCCGCCCTTCGCGGATCGCACGCCGTACGTCGCCGCCGTGGTCGACCTCGCCGAGGGGCCGCGGATGATGACGGAGGTCGTGGGGGTGGGGCAACTGCCGACGGGTGAACGGTCGGCCGGGGAGCTGCCGGCCGAGGAGCTGTCGGCCGGGGCGGAACTGGAGGTCGCGTTCCGGGAGGGGATCCCGGTGTTCCGGGTCGTGCCGGGCTCGGTCGGCGGGTGAACGGCAGCGTCCCACGCTACGAGGGGACCCTGCGCGGGGCGATCTTCGAGGAGGGCCGGCACGACGCGTTCCGGGACGCCCACCTGCACGCACGGCTATCGACCGATCCGGAACCGGATGCGGAACCGGATGCGGACCGACAGGCCGAACCGGATGCGGGCCGAGGACCCGGGGCGTAATTCGGAGGTGCGGGCGGGGGCGCGGACGGCACCATGGGGCATGCGCACCGACGACTGGCACCTCACCCAGGACCTCGACGCCTTCCTGACCCGAGCCGGCGGCTTTCTCCGCTCCCAACTCGCTCTGCACACCCTCCCGTTGACCGTCACGGAGAACCTGCGCACGCGCGGCCGGCACATCTACGGCGACGGAACGCCGGAGTTCGGCGTGCTGGAACAGGACGGCGCGGTCCGGGCGACGTTCTTCCGCACACCACCGCACCGGCTGAACCTCACCGTCCTGACGGCCGAGGAGGCCGACGCCCTGGCCGCACGGCTGGCCGCCCGCGGGCAACGCCTGCCCGGCGTGCACGCCGACCGCGACACCGCCACCGCCTTCGCCGAGGCCTGGCAGCGGCACACGGGCGCCACGGCCACGCTCCAGCAGCGTCAGCGGCTCTACCGACTCGGCACCCTGACCGTGCCCCGTCCCGTACCGCCCGGCAGGCCTCGCATCGCCGGCAAGGCGGACCGTAAGCAACTCATCCGCTGGCACGAGGAGTTCGCCAAGGCCGTCGGCACGGGCACCGTCCGGGACGCCACCGAATGGGCGGACGCCCGCATCGAGCAGGGCGGCATCACGTTCTGGGAGACCTCCGACGGCAGCCCGGCCGCCATGGCCGGAACGACCCCTCAGGTCGCCGGCCAGATCCGTGTCGCCCCGGTCTACACCCCGACCCACCTCCGCGGCCGTGGCTACGCGGGCGCCGCCACCGCCGAGGTCAGCCGCGCCGCCCTGGCCGCCGGAGCGCAGGAGGTGCTCCTCTTCACGGATCTGTCGAACCCGACCAGCAACGGCCTGTACCAGCGGATCGGGTACCGGCCGGTGACGGACTTCGCGGGGTACGACTTCACAGAGCGGTCCGCGCCTGCTTGACCTTGACACAGTGACAAGGCCTTCACTGAGTCGAGGAGGTGGTCCCGATGAGCATGCCGGAACAGAACACGGACACGGACACGGACACGGACACGGACACGGACACGGTACGAGGTCTGCAGGGGCTGGAGGACAGCAGCCCGTCGGTGCGGCTGCGGACAGCGCTGGCGGCCGGCACGAGCCCTGACCCGCGGTTCGTCGGTGAGCTCATCGAACGATGCGCGGTCGAGCCGGAGTTCCACGTGCGCGACATGCTCACGTGGGCGCTCACCCGTCACCCGGCATCCATGACGGTCCCGGCGCTTCTCGAGGAACTCCGCTCGGAGCGTGCGCAGGCACGGAGCCAGGCGTTGCACACACTGTCCAAGATCGGGGATCGGCGGGCGTGGCCGGCGATCACAAGGGCGCTGCTGACCGACGCCGACGACGAGGTGGCGCGGAGTGCCTGGCGGGCAGCGGTCGTTCTCGTACCCGAAGGCGAGGAGACGGGATTGGCCCGGGTGTTGGTGACGCAACTCGGGCGGGGCGAGCGGCCGACGCAGTTGAGTCTCAGCCGGGCACTGATCGCCCTCGGTGAGGTGACCACGCCGGCCCTGCGCGCCGCGATGACGGACCTCGACCCTCGTGTGCGCGCGCACGCGATCGCCACGGAACGACTGTCGCGCAACCCGGACGCCGGGTTCGAGTTCGCGATCGAGGAGGCGAAGCGCGTCGTGGTACTCGGCAGGACCGGCCAGGAGGAGTGACAGGCAGTGCTGATCGGTGATGTGGCACGACGGTCCGGGGTCAGCGCCCGCATGCTGCGGCACTACGAGGCGCTCGGCCTGGTGCGGCCGACGGGTCGTACCCACGCCGGCTATCGCGAGTACTCCAGCGCGGACATCCGGCGGATCTTCCATATCGAGAGCCTGCGGTCACTGGGGCTGTCGCTGCGTGAAGTCGGGCGCGCGCTCGACGATCCCGGCTTCACGCCCTCAGCGCTCGTCGACGGCCTCGTCCGCCAGACGCGAGAACGCATCGCGGCGGAAACGGAGTTGCTCACGCGACTGCGCCGGATCGGTGCCGCGGAACCCGCCGGCTGGGAGGACGTCCTCCAGATCGTCGCACTTCTCCAGGGGCTGGGGTCGAAGAGCGCCGGGACGCGCCAACGCGCGGCCCTGTCCTCGGTCGAAGAGGTTCCCGTACCCGTCGAAGCCCTGGTCGAGGCGGCGCTGAGCGAGACGGACCCGAACGTCGCCGGAGCCCTTCGATGGGCCATGGCGCGATCGGGCGAGGGCGCGCTGCCGCTGCTCGCGGAGGGCCTCGGCTCACCGGCGGCCGAGGTGCGCGAACGAGCCGTCCAGTCCATCGCCGAGTTTCCGGACGGCAAGGCGACCGCACTGCTGCGGGACGCCCTCGCGAACCCCGACATCGTGGTCCGCGGGTATGCGGCTCTGGCGCTCGGAGCACGGGGGGTGGCCGACGCGGTGCCGGTGCTCATCGACATGATCGTCGAGGAGACGAACGACGTCGACGCAGCCGACGCACTGAGCGCGCTGGCGAGTGATCCCGCGCTGGCGGATCAGATCGCCACCAGGCTCGTCGACTGCCTCGCCCACGGCACCGTCGAAGCGTCCGCGCGCCGACGGCTGGCACAGGCGCTCGCGGACATCCCGGGAAGCACGGCGTCGGAGGCCCTCGTAGATCTGTCCCACGACGAAAACCGTGCCGTGGCGCTCACCGCGGCGTACGTTCTCGGGATCCGCACCGCGCCGACAGGGAGGGGGAAGACGTGAACCAAGGTCCGTTCAGGGCCACAGCAGTTCCCGGGTCCACCCTTCCTCCGTGCTCCGGTAGCGGAGCCGTACGTGCCGCCGCACCGCGTCTCCCTGGAAGAACTCGACCTCCTCGGCCCGCAGCCGGTACAGCGTCCAGGACGGCACCGGTGCCTCCGGCTCCCGCGCGGCCCGTTCCCACGCCGACTCCGAGGCCCGTGCCAGCTCCTCCACCGAGCCCAGGATCTCGCTCTGGCGGCCGGTCAGCGCCGCGGCCAGCGCACCCGTCGAGCGGGCGTGGAGGTCGCCCTGGGCCTCCTCGGACGGGGCGGCCGACACCGGGCCACGGACCCGTACCTGCCGACCGAGGACCGGCCAGTAGAAGCCGAGGGCCGCGTACGGGCGGGCGGTGAGGTGGCGGCCCTTGCGGCTGCCGGCGTGGGACGCGAAGGACCAGCCGGTCTCGTCGGCGCCGTGCAGCATGACGATCCGTACGTCGGGCACGCCGGACTCGTCGGAGGTCGCCAGCGACATGGTGTGCGGCTCGGTCTGCCCGGCCGCCACCGCCGCCGCGAACCACTCGGTGAAGAGTGGCAGCGGGGCGGCGGGGGCGGTCGTCGGGTCGAAGGAGGGGAGGTGCGTGACCTGCGGGTCCCAGACGCGCAGTGACCTCAGCAGCTCGTGAAGATCCGTTGCCATCCCCCGATTGTCACCCCGGAACGCTCCTCACACCTGCCCGAGGTCCGACGACACCCACCGCTCCGGCCGCATCCGCAGGACCAGCTGTTCTCCGTGGTTCTTCCAGGCGAAGTCCACGTAGCCGTCGACCTTGTCGGCCGGCAGGTAGCGCGCCGAGATCTCGCGGAGCTGGTCGAGGGTGGCGGGGGCCGTGTCGACGACCGGGCCCTCGACCGACACGTACCGGATCGTCGGCTCCAGCCGGTCCACCATCAGCGAGAACCGGCCCGCCGCGCTGATCAGTTCGTACTTGCGGGAATCGAGGCCGGTCATGATCCAGATCTCGCCGCCGGGCTCGTACTGGTACCAGATCGGCACGGTCAGCGGCGCGCGGTTCGGCCCCGCGTCGACCGCCAGCGCGGCGATGTGCGGTTCGGCCAGGAACTGTTCGCGCTCTTCGCGGGTCAGGGCCATTCCGGTCTCCTTCGCAGGGCTGTTCCGGTCTGAATCGGCGTCATCTCAACACCCGTTCGGCGCCCCGGTGTTCCCGCGTCGGCGGCCATATGCGAGTCCCCCGTGAAGCTGTGTGCCGGCATCGCCCCGAGCGTGCGGGCAACGAGCGGGAGCCGGGCAGCCCACACTCACACAGATGTCAGGAGTGATCACCAGCCCGCCACAACCAGGCCATCGACGCCACCGGCTCCACCCCGCCCTCCCACAGCCGTGATCAATCCGAAACCAATTCCGGTCTTGACCGAGACCCATCAAGCGGGTCCGTGGCTACGCTCCCGCTCATGGCCGACTCCGCTCCCCCCACAGACTCCTCCGCGCACCCCGCACCCGACCGCCCCGTCTACGTCGTCGGCGGCGGCCCCGGCGGACTCTCCGCCGCGTACGCGCTGCGGGCCCGGGGCATTCGGGCCGTCGTCCTGGAGAAGTCCGACCGCGTCGGGGCGTCCTGGCGCGGCCACTACGACCGGCTGCACCTGCACACCACCCGCCGCCTGTCGTCCCTGCCCGGGCTGCCGATGCCGCGCCGGTTCGGGCGGTGGGTGTCCCGGGACAACGTGGTGCGGTACCTGGAGAAGTACGCCGAGCACCACCGGCTGGAGATCGTCACCGGCGTCGAGGTGTCCCGTATCGAGCGCGCGCCCGACGGCACGGGCTGGCTGCTGCACGCCACCGGCGGCCGGGAGCTGACCGGCGCGGCGGTCGTCGTCGCCACCGGCTACAACCACACGCCCCGCGTGCCCGACTGGCCCGGCCGCGACACGTACACCGGCGAGCTCCTGCACGCCTCCGCCTACCGCAACGCCGAGCCCTTCGCCGGACGTGAGGTCCTCGTCGTGGGCGCCGGCAACACCGGCGCCGAGATCGCCGTGGACCTGGCGGACGGCGGTGCCCGGGCACGGCTGTCCATCCGCACCGTCCCGCACATCGTGCGCCGCTCGACCGCGGGCTGGGCCGCGCAGTACTCGGGCGTCATGGCACGGCACCTGCCGGTCGGCCTCGTGGACCGGATGGCGCGGCAGATGGGCAGACTGAGCGTGCCCGACCTGTCCGCCCACGGCCTGCCGCGCCCCGACACCGGCCTCTACACCCGGGTCGCCGAAGGCGCCATCCCCGTCCAGGACGTCGGCCTGATCGACGCCGTGCGCAAGGGCAGGGTGGAGGTCGTGGCGGCCGTCGAGGGCTTCGAGGACGGCAAGGTCGTACTCGCCGACGGCACCCGCCTCTCCCCGGACGCCGTCGTCGCGGCCACCGGCTACACCCGGGCCCTGGAGGGCCTCGTCGGCCACCTCGACGTACTCGACGCCCGCGGCAGGCCCGTCACCCAGGGCCCCCGCAGCCCACGGACCGCGCCCGGCCTGTACTTCACCGGCTTCACCAATCCGATCAGCGGCATGTTCCGCGAGATGGCGATCGACGCGATGAAGATCGCGAAGGCCATCGCGCGGGACGGTTCGGGGAGGGTGTCGCGGTTGCCGGGCTGAAAACCAGGGGATGAGAACAGGGCCGAGGCCCAGGGTAACCGCAACTGCTGCTTGCACGGCCATTCCTGACGTTATGTCAGTTCGGATAATCTGACAGAGCGTCAGTTAGCGGCTGTCTCACAGGAGCGGGCGGAACGATGCTTGGATCGACCCACGGCACCCTCACCACCGACTCCCGCCGGACCCGGGCCATCGCCTGTGGCGAGCGGTCGGGGCCCGTCGTGCACGGCAGGGCGGCCCAGCTGGGAGACCTCGATGTCAGCGGGCGTCCGCTGCACGCCGACGTACCCGACCTGGACCGCTTCTTCCGCCCGCGGTCCGTCGCCGTGATCGGCGCGTCCGATGCCGAGGGGCGCCCCCATACGGGGGTCACACGGCAACTGGCCGACTGGGCCGAGCGGGTCGGGGCCCGGTGGTATCCGGTGCATCCGAGCCGGCCGTCCGTCTTCGGCAGGCCCTGCTGCCCCTCCGTCGCCGCCCTGCCCGAGCAGGTCGACCTGGCCGTGGTGCTGGTCGGCGACCCCCTGCCGGTGGTCGAGGAACTGGCCGAGGCCAAGGCACGGTTCGCGGTCGTCTTCGCCTCCGGGTTCGCGGAGACCGGGGAGGCGGGCGCCGCCGCCCAGCGGCGACTGGCCGCCGCCGTGGAGCGGTCCGGGATGCGGTTGCTGGGCCCGAACACCAACCTCAACGCCTTCGAACGGTTCCGTGACGACCTGGCGGGGCCGGCGATCGCCCTGATCACCCAGTCCGGCCACCAGGGCCGCCCCGTCTTCGCCCTCCAGGAACTCGGCATCCGGCTCTCCCACTGGGCGCCCACCGGCAACGAGGCCGACCTGGAGACCGCCGACTTCCTCTCCTACTTCGCCGAGCAGCCCGAGGTCGGCGCCATCGCCTGCTACCTGGAGGGGCTGAAGGACGGCCGCTCCTTCCTGCTCGCCGCCGACCGGGCCGCCCGGCGCGGTGTGCCGGTCGTCGCCGTCAAGGTGGGCCGCACCGAGACCGGCGCCCGCACGGCCGCCTCCCACACCGGCAAGCTGACCGGCGCCGACGCGGTCGTGGACGCGGCGCTACGGCAGTACGGCGTGATCCGCGTCGACGGCCTGGACGAACTCCAGGACACCGCCGCCCTGTTGGCGCGGGCCCGCCCGCCGCGCGCCGACGGGGTCGTCGTCTGCTCGATCTCCGGCGGCACGGGCGCGCACGTCGCCGACCTCGCGACCGAGGCGGGCCTGCGGCTCCCGGTCCTGTCCGAGGCCAAACAGGCCGAGCTGCACCAGTGGATACCCGAGTACCTGAGCGTCGCCAACCCCGTCGACAACGGCGGGCACCCGGTCGGCGACCGGCGTGGCCGGAAGATCATCGACGCGATCCTCGACGACCCCGAGGTGGGCGTGCTCGTCTGCCCGATCACCGGGCCGTTCCCCCCGCTCAGCGACCGCCTCGTCCGGGACCTCGTGGACGCGGCCGAGCAGACGGACAAGCTGGTGTGCGTGGTGTGGGGATCGCCGGTCGGCACCGAACCGGCCTACCGCGAGGTCCTGCTCGGCTCCTCCCGCGTGGCCACCTTCCGCACGGTCGGCAACTGCCTCACCGCCGTCCGCGCCTACCTCGGCCACCACCGCTTCCGGACCGGCTACCGCTCCCCCTTCGACGACGCCCCGCGCACCCCCTCGCCGTCCTACCGCAAGGCCCAGGCGCTCATGCGCCCCGGCGAGCAGCTCAGCGAGCACGCGGCGAAGCAGCTGCTGCGGGCGTACGGCATCCGCGTGCCGCGCGAGCAGCTGGTGACCAGCGCGGCGGCGGCCGTACGGGCGGCGGGACTGGTGGGCTACCCGGTGGTGATGAAGGCCTCGGGCGCCCGCATCGCCCACAAGACCGAACTGGGCCTGGTGAAGATCGGGCTCACCTCGGCGAGCCAGGTCCGTGATGCCTACCGGGAGCTGACCGACATCGCCCGCTACGAGGGTGTCCCGCTGGACGGCGTACTGGTCTGCCAGATGGTCGAGCAGGGCGTCGAGATGGTCGTCGGAGTCACGCACGACGACCTGTTCGGGCCGACCGTGACCGTCGGACTCGGCGGCGTGCTCGTGGAGGTCCTGCGCGACACGGCCGTAGGTGTGCCGCCGTTCGGTGAGGAGCAGGCGCGGGACATGCTCGCCGGGCTGCGCGGGCGACCACTGCTCGACGGGGTCCGGGGGCGGCCGCCGGCGGATCTGGACGCGCTCGTCGAGGTCGTCCTGCGCGTGCAGCGCATGGCACTGGAACTCGGGGGCCGGCTGGCGGAGTTGGACATCAACCCGCTCATGGTGCTGCCCCAGGGGCAGGGCGCGGTGGCGCTGGACGCGCTGGCGGTGTGCAGCCGATGACGGAACCCGCGGTTCTGCACACGACGGCCGGCCACGTCCTGTCCCTCACCCTCAACCGCCCCGAGACCCTCAACGCCCTCACGCCCGACCAGCGGGACGAGATCGTGCGGCTGCTGTCGGAGGCGTCCGCGTCGCCGGAGGTACGAGCGGTGGTGCTCACGGGAACGGGGCGCGGCTTCTGCGCCGGGGCGGACCTTCGAGGCACCGCCGCCACCACGACCGGCGAACGTGTCCCCGGAGACGTCGCGCGCACCCTCCGCACCGGAGCCCAGCGCCTGATCGCCGCCGTCCTGGACTGCGAGAAGCCGGTGATCGCCGCCGTGAACGGCACGGCGGCCGGGCTGGGCGCGCATCTCGCGTGGGCCTGCGATCTCGTCCTCGCGGCCGAATCCGCCCGTTTCATCGAGGTGTTCGTACGACGCGGCCTGGTCCCGGACGGCGGCGGCGCCTACCTCCTCCCCCGCCTCGTCGGTCCGCGACGCGCGAAGGAGTTGATGTTCTTCGGCGACGCGTTCACGGCGACCGACGCGGAGCGAATGGGGCTGGTCAACCGGGTCGTCCCGGACGGCGATCTGGACAAGACGGCCCGCGCCTGGGCCGAGCGCCTCGCCGCCGGCCCGACCCGCGCCCTCGCCCTGACCAAGCAGCTCGTCAACGCCTCCCTCGACGCCGACCGCGCCACCGCCTTCGCCGCCGAGGCCGCCGCGCAGGAGATCAACATGACGACGGCGGACGCGCAGGAGGGCGTACGGAGCTTCGTGGAGCGGCGCAACCCCGCGTACCGGGGCCGCTGACCCTTCCCATCTGACGAACCGTCAGCTTCAATGGCAGGTGTGATGGGACAAGCAGGAATGGCCGAAGCCGCCGTCCGCTACCTCAGGTCGGTCCGCGCACCCGGGCCGGAGCCCGTCGAGGCGCTGCCACGCCCCGAGTTGCGGTGCGTCGGCGAGGACGAACGCGCCCCCCTGGACCCGGCCGAGTTCCGCCGCGTCCTCGGAAACTTCGCGACGGGCGTGGCCGTGATCACGGCACCGCCCGCCACCACCGGCGACTCCCCCGCCGGTTTCGCCTGCCAGTCCTTCACGTCCCTCTCCCTCGACCCGCCGCTGGTCGCCTTCATGGTCGGCCGCACGTCGACGACCTGGCCGCGTATCGCCACGGCCGGGGTGTTCTGCGTGAACGTCCTGGCCGCCCACCAGAGCGAGCTGTGCCGCGCCTTCGCCGTGAGCGGCGCGGACAAGTTCGCGGGAGTGGCGTACGACGCGGCGCCGGTGTCCGGCTCGCCGCGCCTGTCGGGTGCCGTCGCCTGGATCGACTGCGCGATCCACGCCGTCCACACCGGCGGCGACCACCTCATCGTGGTCGGCCGAGTGGACGCCCTCGGCACGGCCGCCGACGATCCGGACGGACCGCTGCTCTTCCACCGGGGGCGATTCGCGCGCCTGTCGCACTGACCGAGCCGGTACGGACCGAGCCGGTACGGATCAGGCGACGCCCAGCCGCCACAGTGACGTGACCTCGGCGGCCCGTACGGCGTGCAGCGGATCACCCGTGTCCCGCACGCGCGTGTGGCTCGGGCGGGTGTCCAGACGGTCGATGACCCGCAGCCCCGCCGCCTCGACGGCGGTCAGCAGCTCGTCCCGGCCGCGCAGCCCGAGCCGCTCGGCCAGGTCGGACAGGACGAGCCAGCCCTCGCCCCCCGGCTCCAGCCGGCCGGCGAGCCCGTCGAGGAACCCGTGGAGCATGCCGCCGCCCGCGTCGTAGACGCCGAGGTCGAGGTCGGAGGCGGGGCGGGCGGGGATCCAGGGCGGATTGCACACCACCAGATCCGCGCGTCCCTCGGGGTACAGCTCGGGCCCGGTGACGTGGACCGCCGGCCCCAGCCCCAACCGCCCTACGTTGTCCCGCGCACAAGCCCGTGCCCGGGCGCTGACGTCCGTGGCCACCACCTGCCCGACCCCTCGCCGGGCGAGCACGACGGCGAGCACACCGGTGCCCGTGCCCAGGTCGAACGCCGTCCGCACACCGCCACCACGCGGCAGCGGCGCCCGCCCGACAAGATCGACGTACTCGCCCCTCGTCGGCGCGAACACCCCGTAATGCGGATGGACCCGCGCACCCAGCGCCGGAACGTACACACCCTTCTCCCGCCACTCCCGGGCACTGATCACACCCAGCAGTTCGGTCAGGGCGACGGCCATGGGCCACATGGCCTCGTCGGACGGCCCGTACGCCTCGCTGCACGCCAGGCGCACATCAGGCGCCCGGCGCAGCGCCAGTACGTAGTCCTCCTCCAGCAACACGAGCAGCTTGCCGAGCACGCGCGCACGGTGAGCGCGGAACCGGCGTTGCAGACGGAAGGTCTCGGCCGGCGTCTGAGCCGCACCGGGCGCGGTACGACCGACACGGCGGTCCATCGCGCGCAACAACTGGCGCGCGTTCTGGAAATCCCCGCGCCACAGCAACGCGGTGCCCTCACATGCCAGACGGTAGGCGACGGCGGCCTTCATCCGGTCGTCGGCGACGACGACCCGGCGGGGCAGGGGCAGCCCGGACTCAGAATGCCAGCGGGCGGAACGGGGCTGAGCATCGATCCAGTGAATCGTGGACACGGCAAACTCCTCGGAAGGCCGAACGCGAACGAACCTGCGACGTCACGACGACCACGTCACCGAGGACCATGCCGAGTGTCATCCACTGACTTTCTGATGCGATGAGTACCAGAACCGGGAGGCAACTCCCGGGTTCAGGATAGACCGAGGGCGGGCCACGACACTAAGGGGACGGATACCCTGCAGGTGCCGCTCGGTCCTCGGTGGAGTCGGCGGAGGAGAGCGGGCGGTGAAGATGACGACTCCGAATCCTGACCATGTTTTCGATGCTGGCTGGACCAGCGACACCAATCTGCGGCCGCTGTGTGAATCAGTCGCGCATTTCACGGGATACGAGTTCGACGACTCGGACTGGCAGGCCATCGAAACCGCGCTGCCGACGACAGACATCGATCGGTCCGACTGGTACGACTACCCGCTGTCGGGCCGGGTACCGCTGACACTTTTCGTCGCGGCCGATCCGGGATTCGACGTGGTCTTCGTCAGGTTCACAGGAAAACCCGACAGCCACACAAAGGCAAGAATCGAGGCAGCGCTGTACATCTTCTCGATCTGGAAGGTGACCTGACGGACCCGGTGGCTCCCCGCCGATTCAGCGGGTGGGCAGGACGAACTCCGGCTGGTCGAGCAGGCGCAGCCAGCTTCCGTCAGGCTGGCGCCGGACGACCTGCGCCCGGGCGCCCGCCCCGTCCTTCGGCGGGGTCGAGGTGAGGGCGATGTCGCCGCTGACCAGCGTCGGCAGCGGTTGTTCCGGCTCGAAGCGGGGACGGTCGGCCAGCACCTTTTCCCACAGCGCACGGATCGCCTCCCGGCCCACCGTCCGCTCGCCGGGCGGGTACGCCAACACCGCGTCCTCCTCGTAGAGCGCGGCGACCCCGGCCGCGTCACCGGCGTTGGAGCGTTCGACGAACAAGCGGGTGATGTCTTCGGGCCGCATGGCCTTCTCGTACTCCGGCACGGGTACCTCCTGACGTCGGGCTTCAGCTCTTCCCAGCCTGGCCACCCGTCGGCCAGAAGTCCAACAGATGGTTCTTCTGGAAACTAGAATTGGCAGTCATGGAAATGAGGCAGCTGGAATACTTCGTCGCCGTCGCCGAGGAACAGAACTTCACCCGGGCGGCCGAGCGGGTCCACATCAGCCAGTCCGGCGTCAGCGCCCAGATCCGCCAACTGGAGCGCGAACTCGGCGCCGAGCTGTTCCACCGGTCAGCGCGCACAGCGACCCTCACTGTCGCCGGCAAGGCCGCACTCGAACACGCCCGCGCCGCGCTCGCCGCAGCCGATGCGGTCGGCCAAGCGGTGGGTGAGGTCACCGACCTGATCCGAGGCCGGCTCACGGTCGGGATGGTCATCGGCTGCACCCTCACGCCGCTGTTCGACGCCCTCGCCGCATTCCACCGGGCGCATCCGGGCGTGGAGATCTCACTGCTGGAGGACAACTCCGACCGGCTCGTCGAAGGCGTACGCGCCGGCACCCTCGACCTGGCTCTCATCGGGACGGCGACCGCCACCCCCGAGGGGCTGGACGCGCTGACCATCATCAGCGAGCGGCTTGTCACGGCAGTTCCGGCCGGGCACCCCCTGGCGAAGCAACGGCGGGTCACTCTGCGCGACCTGACCGCCCACCCCATCGTGTGCATGCCCCCCGGCACCGGCCTGCGCACCGTGTTCGACCGGGCCTGCGCCGCACAGAGCCTCCGACCCGCGATCACACTGCAAGCCAGCTCCGCGGACGCCATCGCCGACCTCGCCGCCCGCGGGCTCGGCGTCGCCGTCCTCAGCGACTCGATGGCCGCGAACCACCGCGACCGGCTCACCGCCCGCGCCATCGATGACGTCGAAACATCAGCGCTGCTCGCCCTGGTCTGGAAGAGCCCGCACAGCCCCGCCCTGCGTGAGCTGCTCCTGCACAGCCGACAGGCCTTCACCACGCCCGACCCTGCTTGACAGCGTCCGCCAGTGGGTGCTGAACCGAGTGGGTTCTCCTCGGCCCTGCTGTGGTTGCTCGACTGCCTGGCCTACCGCTGACCGGATCGGTCCGCTGCCGGACCCGATGCGGCCTGTTGCCGCCCCGCCCGCGCGGCACAGGCTTGGGGACATGACCCGAGACTGATCGTCATCGATGTCCAGGAGGCCGCGTGCCTGGCACCACTAGGTTCTCCCTTTCCGCTCTCAGGCCGTCACCCCCGCCCCCACCCCCCGCCGCCGAATCACCAACGCCATCAACGCAGCCACCGCGCACAACGCCCCCGACGCGTACCACACCACGTCGTACGAACCGAACGTGTCGCGGGCGACGCCGCCGAGGAAGGCGACCAGGGCGGCGCCGACCTGGTGGGAGGCGAGGACCCAGCCGAAGACGATCGCGCTGTCCTCGCCGTACTGCTCGCGGCACAGGGCGAGGGTGGGCGGGACGGTGGCGACCCAGTCGAGGCCGTAGAAGACGATGAAGAAGATCATCGGGGGCTGGACGCCGGGCGTCACCAGCAGCAGGGGGAGGAAGAGCAGGGAGACGCCCCGCAGGGAGTAGTAGACGGCGAGCAGGCGCCGGGCTTCGAAGCGGTCGGTGAACCAGCCGGAGGCGATCGTGCCGACGACGTCGAAGACGCCGATGACCGCGAGCAGCGAGGCGGCGGTCGTCAGGGGCATGCCGTGGTCGTGGGCGGCGGGCACGAAGTGGGTCTGGATCAGGCCGTTGGTCGAAGCGCCGCAGATCGCGAAGGTGCCGGCGAGCAGCCAGAACGGGCCGGTGCGCGCGGCCGAGAACAGGACGGTCACGGCCCGGCGGGCGGCGCCGGGGACCGGTGCGGGCTTCGGTACGAACTCGGTCGCACCGTACGGCTTCAGGCCCACGTCCGCGGGGTGGTCGCGCAGCAGGAGCCAGACGAACGGGACGACCGCGAGGGCGGCGAGCGCGACCGTCACGGCCGCCGGGCGCCAGTCGTGCCGCTCGACGATCCAGGACAGCAGGGGCAGGAAGATCAGCTGGCCGGAGGCGGACGCGGCGGTGAGGATGCCGCTGACCAGGCCGCGCCGCTCGGTGAACCAGCGGTTGGTGACGGTCGCCGCGAACGCCAGCGCCATGGACCCGGAGCCGAGACCGACCAGCAGACCCCAGCACAGCATCAGTTGCCAGGCCGCCGTCATCCACACCGTGAGGCCCGAACCGAGCGCGATCACCGTCAGGGCGACCGCGACGACCCTGCGGATGCCGAAGCGGTCCATCAGGGCCGCCGCGAACGGGGCCGTCAGGCCGTACAGCGCGAGATTGACCGAGACGGCGGCGCCGATCGTGCCGCGCGACCAGTCGAACTCGTCGTGCAACGGGTCGATGAGCAGGCCCGGCACGGAACGGAAGGCGGCCGCGCCGATGATCGTCACGAAGGTGACGGCGGCGACGAACCAGGCCCGGTGCACGCGTCTACGGCCGCCGCGGCCCGGCTTCGCCGGCTGTGGCACGACTGCTGCGGCTTCGCTTGTCTGAGTCACGGCATAGAGCTTCCGGCCTGCGCCACCTTTCATCGAGTGGCCCGGAGGACAGCATTCGCTAGGATCGGGCCATGACATCGGCCACCCGCTCCAGTCCGGACCCGGACCCGGCCGCCGGCTTCCGCCCCCACCGCGTCGTCGTCCTCGCTCTCGACGGGCTGCTGCCCTTCGAACTGGGCATCCCGCACCGCATCTTCGGCCGTCCCAGGGACGCCCTGCGACGGCATCTGTACGAGGTCGTGACCTGCTCGGTCCGGCCGCCGGGCCCGGTCGAGACGGACGCCGACTTCGCCATCCACGTCGCGCACGGCCCGGAGGCCCTGGCCGACGCCGACACGGTGATCGTCCCGGCGTCGTACGAACTCGGCCCGGTCTACGACGAGGGCGTGCTGACCGACGAACTGGCCGCGGCCCTCGCCCGCATCCGGCCCGGCACCCGGCTGGCCTCCATCTGCACCGGCGTCTACGTCCTCGCCGCCGCCGGCCTGCTCGACGGCCGCCCCGCCACCACCCACTGGGCCGACGCCGAGCGCCTCCAGCGGCTCTTCCCCAAGGTCGAGGTCGACCCGGACGTGTTGTTCATCGACGACGGCGACGTGCTGACCTCCGCGGGCGTCGCGGCCGGCATCGACCTGTGCCTGCACATCGTGCGCCGCGACCACGGCGCCGCCGTCGCCAACGACGTGGCCCGCCGTACGGTCGTACCGCCGCACCGCGACGGCGGTCAGGCGCAGTACATCGCGCGCCCCGTGCCCGATCCGCAGCAGGCCTCCACCACCACCGCCCGCGCCTGGGCCCTGGGCCGTCTCCACGAGCCGATCCAGCTGCGCGACATGGCCGCCCAGGAGGCCATGTCGATCCGCACGTTCACCCGCCGCTTCCGCGAGGAGACCGGCGTCAGCCCCGGCCAGTGGCTCACCCAGCAGCGCGTGGAACGAGCCCGGCACCTGCTGGAGTCCACCGATCGGACCGTCGACCAGGTGGCCCGCGACGCGGGTTTCGGCACGGCGCAGTCGATGCGCCAGCACCTCCAGGCGGCGCTCGGTGTCACGCCCACCGCCTACCGGCGGACCTTCCGGACCGACAGGCACAAGGGGGCCGCCGTCAGAACGTGAGCACTCCGCGCGCCACCCGCCCCGCCTCCGCGTCCGCCGCCGCCTTCTCGAAGTCCTCGACCGGGTAGGTCCGGGTGACGAGTTCGTCGAGCAGCAGCCGGCCCCGGCGGTACAGGTCCGCGTAGAGGGCGATGTCGCGCTGGGGGCGGGAGGAGCCGTAACGGCAGCCCAGGATGGACTTGTCGAGGTACAGCGACGAGACGCGGAAGGACGCCTCGGCCGTGGCCGGCGGCACCCCGAGGAGGATCGCCTGGCCGTGCCGGTCCAGTGCGTCGATCGCCTGACGGATCAGCTCCACACGGCCGACGCACTCGAAGGCGTGGTCCGCGCCCGTGGGCAGGATGTCCCGCACGCACTCGGTCGAGGTGAGGAAGTCCGTCGCACCGAAGCGGCGTGCCACCTCCTCCTTCGCCGGGTTGGCGTCGACGGCCACGATCCGCAGGGCACCCGCGAGCCGGGCTCCCTGCAACACGTTCAGGCCGATGCCGCCCGTCCCGATCACCAGGACACTGTCGCCGTGGTCCACCCGTGCCCGGTTCAGCACGGCACCCACCCCCGTCAGCACCCCGCACCCGATGAGCGCCGCCGATGCCATGGGGATGTCCTCGGGGATACGGACCGCCTGTACGGCCTTCACGACCGTGCGCTCCGCGAACGCCGAGTTCGCGGCGAACTGGTGGACCGGCAGGCCGGCGTGACGGAACGGCCGGCCCGGGCGGCCGATCGCCCGCCGGCACATGGTCGGGCGCCCCCGGTCACACTCCGCGCACGTACCGCAGTGGGCAAGCGTGGACAGCGCCACATGGTCACCGGGGACCACATGTGTGACGCCCCCACCCACCGCCTCCACAACTCCGGCGCCCTCATGGCCCAGCACCACAGGAACCGGGAAAGGTATGGTCCCGTCCACCACCGACAGATCGCTGTGACACAGCCCCGCCGCCGAGATCGCGACCCGCACCTCACCCGGCCCCGGCTCCCGCACCTCCAGATCCGTGACGACCCGGACCTGCTTCCCGTCGAAGATCACGCCTCGCATCACGCGGCTCCCTTGGGCTCCCTGGGCAGGCCGAGCACCCGCTCGGCGATGATCGTGCGCTGGATCTGGTCCGAGCCGCCGTAGATGGTGTCGGCCCGCGAGAAGAGGAACAGGTGCTGCGCCGCGTCCAGTTCGTACGGCGACGGCACCGACCAGTCCGCCGGGCCGACGCTCGCCGCCGCGCCCCGCACCAGCACCGCCAGCTCCCCGAGCCGCTGATGCCAGCCGGCCCACAGCAGCTTCGCCACACTCGGGGCGCCCGCGTCACCCGAACCGCCCAGGGTGCGCAGGGCGTTCCAGCGCATGGTGCGCAGCTCGGCCCACTGCCGGACGAGCCGTTCCCGTACGACGGCATCCCCCACCGCACCCGACTCCACGGCCGCCCGCACCACACGGTCCAGCTCCTCGGCGAACCCGATCTGCTGCGCCAGCGTGGACACGCCCCGTTCGAAACCGAGCAGGCTCATGGCGACGCGCCAGCCGTTGCCCTCGCCACCGACGACGTGCTCCGCGTGCGCGCCGTCGAAGAAGACCTCGTTGAAGTCGCTGGTGCCCGTCAGCTGCCGGATGGGGCGCACCTCGATGCGGCCCGGCTGGTCCATGGGGACGAGGAGGAAGGACAGTCCGTGGTGCCGCCGCGACCCGGGCTCGGTGCGGGCGAGGACGAAGCACCAGTCGGCCTCGTGCGCGAGTGACGTCCAGATCTTCTGCCCGGTGACGCGGTAGGTACGGCCGTCCGTCTCGCGCACGGCCGCGGTACGCACACCGGCCAGGTCCGAGCCGGCGCCGGGTTCGCTGTAGCCCTGGCACCAGAGCTCCTCGCCGGCGGCGACCGGAGGCAGGAAGCGGGACTTCTGCTCCTCGGTGCCGTGCGCGATGAGCGTGGGGGCCAGGAGGTTCTCACCGATGTGGTCGGAGCGCGGGGGCGCGGCCGACCGGGCGTACTCCTCGGCCCAGGCGACCTGTTGGGTGAGCGTGGCGGTGCGATTGCCGTACCCGTCCGCGCCCCATCCGATCCCGATCCAACCGGCTGCCCCGAGGGTGCGCTCCCAGGAGCGGCGGTCGCGTACGCCCTCGGCGTGCACGGCGAGCCAGGCACGAGCCTCGGCACGGAAGTCCTCGTCGTCCTGCGTGAACCCGAAATCCACGAGCGCCGCCTCGTTTCGATGACTGGGCTTGAGATGAGGTACTTCAGGGGCGCGCGGGGAACTGCGCGAGAAACCACAACGCACCCGCAGCCGCCACACCACACGCACCCCCGAGCTACTGGGCGTTCGGCCGCTCCCCCTCCCGCGCCGCCCTCTCCATCTCCCGCACCCGCTCCAGCATCGGCATCGGATCCACCCCCACCGACCCGGGCAGAAACTCCGCGATCCTCTCCACGCTCCAGCCGCCGGAGGCGTACGCCGCACGCAACTCCCTCGGCTGCGCCCACACCGCGATCTTCGCCCCGGCGACCGTGTACACCTGCCCGGTGATCCCCTGCTCCCGCGCCCCGTCGGACAGCAGATACACCACCAGCGCGGCGACGTCCTCCGGTTCCCCGATCTCCGCCAGTTCCATCGGCACGCCCGCGGACATCCGCGTACGCGCGACCGGCGCCACCGCGTTCGCGGTCACCCCGTACTTGTGCAGCCCGAGCGCGGCGCTCCGCACGAGCGAGATGATCCCGCCCTTGGCCGCGCTGTAGTTGGCCTGCGACACCGATCCCTGATGGTTGCCGCTGGTGAAGCCGATCAGCGTGCCGGCGCGCTGCTTCCGCATCACCGCCGAGGCGGCCCGGAACACCGTGAACGTGCCCTTCAAGTGCGTCGCGACGACCGGGTCCCACTCCTCCTCGGTCATGTTGAACAGCATCCGTTCCCGCAGGATCCCGGCCACGCAGACGGCCCCGTCGAGCCGCCCGTACGACGACAGCGCCACGTCGACGACCCGCTGCCCGCCCGCCATGGTGGAGATGTCGTCGGCGACGGCGACCGCTTCCCCGCCCGCCGCCTCGATCTCCTTGACCACGGCCTCGGCGACCTCACTGGTCGGGGAGGCACCGTCGACCGCCACGCCGTAGTCGTTGACGACGACCTTCGCTCCCTCGGCGGCCGCCGCGAGCGCGACCGCCCGGCCGATACCCCGCCCTGCGCCGGTGACCGCGACGACCTTGCCTGCCAAGAAGTTCCCCACGCCCGGCCCCTTCCCGTCCCACGGTTTCTGACGGACCGTTAGATTTGCAGACCCTCCAGATTCTACGACCCGTCAGATACGGGAACACAAGCCCCGGGGAGGACTCATGTCGCTGCCGGACGCGTTCCACGACATCGCCAAGCGCGTGAACAACTGGGGCCGTTGGGGAGCCGCGGACGAGCTGGGCACGCTGAACCTGATCACCGACGAGGTCGTCCGGGAGGCCGCGGCGACGGTCCGCGCCGGTCGCCGGATCCCGCTCGCGCTGCCCCTCCGGCGCGACGGCGTCCAGACGGGGATGATCCCGGGGCGGATCGATCCGCTGCACGTCATGGTGCAGATCAACCAGGAGCTCTTCGGCCCGGGCACCGTCGCGTGCAGCGACGACGCCGTGACCATGGGGCTCCAGGCGGCCACCCACTGGGACGCGCTGCCGCACGTCTCGCACTCGGGCAGGCTCTACAACGGCCGCCCGGCCGCCTCCATCACCCCCCACGGCGGCGCGGAGTTCAGCGGCATCGACAAGGTCCGGCACGTCGTCTCGCGCGGAGTGCTGCTCGACGTCGCCCGGGCCCGGGGCACGGACCGGCTCGACGGCGGGTACGCCGTCACGCCCGAGGACCTGGACGCGGCCGAGGAACTGGCCGGTACGCACGTGCGGGCCGGCGACGTCGTGCTCGTACGGACCGGGCAGGTCCGGCTCTGTCTGGCCGGGGACCGGCACGCGTACGCGTATCCGTCGCCGGGGCTGTCGATCCGGACGCCGGAGTGGTTCCACGCGCGCGATGTCGCGGCGGTCGCCAACGACACACTCACCTTCGAGGTGTTCCCGCCCGAGGTGGAGGACCTGTGGCTGCCGGTGCACGCTCTCCACCTCGTGGAGATGGGGATGCCGCAGGGCCAGAACTGGAATCTCGAAAAGTTGTCCACAGCCTGTGGAGAAACGGGCTGCTACGCGTTCCTGCTGGCGGCGACCCCCGAGCCCTTCACGGGAGCGACCGGCTCTCCGGTGGCCCCGGTCGCCGTCCTGTAGGCCCGGCAAGCCAGGACCCACCCCTAGGGCCTGGCCGCCCGCCAGGCCGCCACCCCGCCGCCTGAAGCTGGATGGCGGCGCCGCGCTGCTCGCCCCGAGCACGGCAGCGCGCACCGCCACCCGACTCCGGCGCTCCCGCCCCGGCTCCCGTGAAACCCTGACCGGGAGCCGACGCCGAATCACGACTCACACTCGCCGAGGGCCGCCGTCGTCGCAGCCCTCGCCGTCCCCTCACGGCGAATCGCTGCCCACAAGCGTGAACAAACGGTCACGAGGCGTCAACACCCGTTTGGCGATGTGTTGCTTATGCGGCTTTTGCCGCAGGCGCGCACGGAAGCACATCCCGGCGCACCGCCGCATGCCATGACGAAAACGGCTGATCCGCCTGCGACCGTGCCCCGGCCTCGCCGCAACGCCGTGTGGCATGTGCCGCCGTACACCACACCTCGTCCACCGCGCCCGGCAGTCACGGACGGGGGGCTCCAGGGACCCTGGCCCTGCACCGCCTCACACCGCCTCGTACGCCAGCCCCTCGAAGGCCGCCCCGCCGCCGCACGACAGAGAGCCGCCCCCGCACGCCGCGGCCACCTCGGAGGACTTCGAACACCGGTCCAGTTCACACCAGATGCGCTTGCCGGTGCTCTCGACGCTCCAGCCCCAGCGGTCGGCGAGGCCGTCGACGAGGGCGAGGCCCCGGCCGCCGGTCGCGTCGTCCCCCGCACACCGGGGCACGGGGGCCCGGCCGCTGCGGTCGGCGACCTCGAGACGGACCGTGGTCTCCTCCGTCACCGCGTGCGGCAGGGACAGCCGCAGCACGGCGGGCCGGCCGGTGTGCACCACGGCGTTGGTGACCAGCTCGGAGACGAGCAGGATCAGGGTCTCGGCGAGCGGCTCGTCGGCCTGTATGCCCGACCCGGCCAGGCGGGAGCGGGCCCACCGCCGGGCCCGCCCCACCTCTGCGGGGTCGGGCCGGATCTCCAGCTGCACTTGAAGCACCTGCACCGCTCACACCATCCGAACCGGCGGACACTTAGGCTCGCGCCTCACGAAGGCCACGATCGTAGCCATTTTCTGCATGGCCAGAACAACGGCCGGGACAAGGATCACGGAACGTGAATCCCTTGTGGGACAGCATGGTTGACGTACAGTCACCCCAACAAGCGCTTCGGGCATATTCCAGCGCGAAGGAGTACCCGTGCGGCATACTGTGCGACGCCCGCTGCGGGGAGTCGAACAGGCGGCGCCACTGGGGCGCACCGCGCTCTGAGCCACTCGCATCCCACACAAGGTACCCGAGCGGGCAGTCGACTCCGGGCCGTGACGAGTCACGCCGAGGACACGAGCCGATATCAACGCTCCGTGATCACGATGTGCCACGATCCGCGACATCCTCGCGGGCATATGCGATGACACCGCAGCCAGACGGCCCGTCAGGCCGCTCCAGCCGTCAGGGCGGCCGCGAGAGCTTCCTCACTGTGCGTGACTCCGCCTGCGCGGTGGGTTCGAACCCATGCGCGTTTCAGATGCAGATGGACCTCGGACTCCCAGGTGAAGCCCATGCCGCCGTGCACCTGGAGACAGTCGCGGGCGCCGCGCACGGCGGCCTCGTCTGCGAGCAGGCGGGCGGCGGCGATGTCCAGCGGGTCGGCGGTGACGGCCGCCGCGTACACCGCCGCGCGGGCCGTCTCCGACCGGGCCAGCATCCCGGCGCACAGATGTGCCACCGCCTGGAAGGCCCCTATGGGCCGACCGAACTGCTCGCGCGCCCGGGCGTGTTGCACCGCCAGTTCGCAGACGCGTGCGGCCGTGCCGAGCTGCTCGGCGGCGGTGAGGAGGACGGCGACGGGATCCGGGGCCGCTGCCGCACGGCCGGGTACGCGGTGCAGCGGCGTCAGCGGGTCGAGGGAGCGCATCGGCACGGCTCCGGGGGCGTCGCCGCGTACGACGTCGGCCTCCGCCAGCCACTCCACGAGCCCGCCGTCCACGGCCGAGACGACCGTCTCCCCGGTGGCGGCTCCCGGCACCGCACCGGCCGCGAGATGGGTGGCGGCCAACGGCCCGGGCAGCAGCACCCGGCCCGCCTCCTCGAACACCAACACCGCCTCCGGCAGACCGAGTCCCACCCCGCCCTGCTCCTCCGGCAACCGCAGCGCGAAGAAACCGGCCTCCCCCAGCGCCCGCCACAACGCCCTGTCCAGCCGCTCAGGGCGCTCCGCGGCCCCGCGCAGCGCCGCTCCGTCGAAGCGCCGCGCCAGCAGCTGCCGCATGCCGTCCCGCAACGCCCGCTGGTCGTCCGTCAACCGGAAGCGCACGGTCACCGTCCCTTCGGCAGGCCGAGGATCCGCTCGGCGATGATGCCGTGCTGGATCTGCGAGGTGCCGGCCGCGATGGTGTACGACAGGGAGGAGAGGCGGTCCAGTGTCCAGGGACGGTCCAGGTCGAGGCAGTCGGCGCCCAGTACCTCGGCGGCGGCGTCGTAGAGCTCCTGGCGGGCGTGCGAGTACCGCAGCTTGAAGACCGAGCCTCCGGCGCCCGGCACTCCGCCCGACGCCTGGGCCGCGCTCACGTTCCACTGCGTCAGCCGCCACAGCGCCCGGAACTCGGCGTGGAGCCTGCCCAGCCGGCGCCGCAGCGCCGGGTCGTCCCAGCGGCCGTTCTCGCGGGCCGCGCCGGCCAGTTCGCCCAGGACGCGGCGGCAGGCGACGACCTCGCCGGCGAAAGCCGTGCCGCGTTCGAAGGACAGCGTCACCATGGTCACGCGCCAGCCGTCGTTCTCGTCCCCGACCCGGTTCGCCGCCGGCACCCGCACCTCGTCGAGGAAGACCTCGGCGAACTCGGCGGACCCGGCGAGCGTGCGCAGCGGCCGTACGGTGATGCCGGGCGCGTCCATGGGCATGGCCAGCCAGGTGATGCCCCGGTGCTTGGGCGCGTCCGGGTCGGTGCGGACCAACAGCTCGCACCAGTCGGCGACTTCCGCGTGGGAGGTCCACATCTTGGAGCCGGTCACCACGTAGGCGTCGCCGTCGCGCCACGCGCGCGTGCGCAGGGCCGCGAGGTCGGAGCCGGCGTCCGGTTCGCTGAAACCCTGGCACCAGACCTCCTCCCCGCGCAGGATCGGCGGCAGCCAGCGCGCCCGTTGCCCGTCCGTGCCCTCGGCGGCGATCGTCGGGCCGGCGTGCAGCAGCCCCACGAAGTTGGCCCCCACGTAGGGCGCGCCCGCCTTCTCGGTCTCCTCCAGGAAGATCAGCCGGATGGCCGGGGAGGCGTCCCAGTGGACGGCGGCGTATCCGGCGTCGTGGAGCCTGCGCTGCCAGCCGAGGTCGTAGGCCCGCCGTCCGGGCCAGTCGTCGGGGGACGGCTGGGGCGGAAGGCCGGGGAGCGTCTTGGCGAGCCACTCGCGCAGCCGGGCCCGGAACTCCTCCTCCGCGGGCGTGTCCGACAGGTCCATCAGCGGTCGAGGTCCAGGTCGAGCATCCGGATGGCGTTGCCCCGCATCAGTTTGTAGACCGTCTCGTCGTCGAGGCCCTTCACATGGTCGAGGGCGACCTCCTTGGTGTGCGGGAAGGTCGAGTCGACGTGCGGGTAGTCGGTCTCGAAGGTGGCGTTGTCGCGGCCGACGACGTCGATCGACGCCACTCCGTGCTTGTCGCGGAAGAAGCAGCAGAAGATCTGCCGGTAGTAGTACGTCGACGGCGGTTCGGGGATCGTGTCGCGGACGCCGCCCCAGGCGCGGTGCTCCTCCCAGACGTCGTCGGCGCGCTCCAGGGCGTACGGGACCCAGCCCATCTGCCCCTCGCTGTACGCGAGTTTGAGGCGCGGGAACTTCACCAGGACGCCGCTGAAGAGGAAGTCCATCATCGAGGCCATCGCGTTGTTGAAGCTGAGTGAGGCCTGGACGGCGGGCGGGGCGTCCGGGGAGGCGGCCGGCATTTGGGAGCTGCTGCCGATGTGCATGTTCACGACCGTCCCGGTCTCCTGGCAGACCGCGAAGAACGGGTCCCAGTAGCCGGAGTGGATGGACGGCAGCCCGAGGTGGGTGGGGATCTCCGAGAAGGTCACCGCCTTCACCCCGCGCGCGGCGTTGCGCCGGATCTCGGCGACCGCCAGCCCGACGTCCCACAGCGGGATCAGGCACAGCGGGATCAGCCGCCCGCCGCTGTCCCCGCACCACTCCTGAACCATCCAGTCGTTGTAGGCGCGCACGCAGGCCAGGGCGACCTCCTTGTCGTGCGCCTCGGCGAAGGTCTGGCCGCAGAACCGCGGGAAGCTCGGGAAGCACAGGCTGGCCTCGACATGGTTGAGGTCCATGTCCTTCAGTCGCTCCTTCGGGTCCCAGCAGCCGGGCCGCATCTCCTGACGGGTGATGCCCTCCAGGGTCATCTCGTCCCGGTCGAAGCCGACGGCGGCGATGTTGCGCTTGTACGGGAACTTCAGGTCCTCGTAGATCCACCAGTCGGTGGGCTGGCCGTCCGGGTCCATCGTGATCCGGTACTTGCCGCCGACGTAGGCGAGTTCACCGATCCCGGCGGTCAGCGCCTTGGGGCCGCGGTCGCGGTACTTGGCCGGCAGCCAGGTGTCGAAGAGGTGGGCCGGCTCGATCACGTGGTCGTCGACGCTGATGATGCGGGGCAGTTCGGTCGCCATGGGTCCCCTCCGCCGGACGGTACTTATCTGATGCGGCGTTAGATAGCATCCCACCTGACGACCCGTCAGCCAAGGAGCAGGGGGCAGACGTGAACGAGACCCCGCACGCCCTGAGTTCGTCCCGCACGCTGTGGGAGCTGGCCACCCGGCGCGCCGCCCTCACCCCCGACCGCCCGCTCTTCCTCCAGGACGACCGGCCCGGGGGGCGCACGCTCACCTTCGGCGCCCTGCGCGCGCGTGCCGAGCGGGTCGCGGCCGGGCTGTACGGCATGGGCGTACGCCCCGGCACGGTGGTCGCCTGGCAGCTGCCCACCCGCATCGAGACGGCCCTGCTCTCCTTCGCACTGGCCCGCCTCGGCGCCGTGCAGACCCCGGTCATCCCCTTCCACCGGGACCGCGAGGTCGGCTTCGCACTGCGCGAGTCGAAAGCGGAGTTCTTCGCGGTGCCGGGCGAGTGGCGCGGCTTCGACCACGGGGAGATGGCCCGGCGGCTGGGCGCGAGGGGCGTCTTCGAGGCGTACGACGACCTGCCCGACGGCGATCCGTCCGTACTGCCTCCCCCGCCCCGCGACGGCACCGCGGTCCGCTGGATCTACTGGACGTCCGGCACGACCTCCGCCCCCAAGGGCGTGCTGCACACGGACCGTTCCCTGCTCGCGGGCGGCTCCTGCCTCGCCCACGCCCTGCGGCCCACGGCGGACGACGTGGGGTCGATCGCCTTTCCCTACGCCCACATAGGCGGGCCCGACTACACGGTGATGCTGCTGCTGTACGGCTTCCCGGCGGTGCTGTTCGAGCAGTTCGCGCTGCCGGACGCGCTGGAGGCCTGCCGGCGGCACGGCGTGACGGTGGCGGGCGGGTCGACGGCGTTCTACTCGATGTTCCTGGCGGAGCAGCGCAAGCAGCCGGGCGTTCCGGTCGTCCCCTCCCTGCGGCTGCTGGCGGGGGGCGGGGCGCCCAAGCCGCCGGAACTGTACCGCGCCGTCGTACGCGAGATGGGCGTGCGGCTCACCCACGGCTACGGCATGACCGAGGTGCCGATGATCACCATGGGGGCGCCGGACGACACCCCCGAGTTGCTGGCGACGACCGAGGGGCGGCCGCCGGAGGGGATGGAGATACGGATCGTCGACGGGGAGGTGCGCTTGCGCGGGGAAGCCGTGTGCCGGGGTTATCTGGATCCGGGGCAGACGGCGGAGGCCTTCGACGAGGACGGGTTCCTGCGCACCGGTGACCTCGGGCATCTCACGGACACCGGGCACCTGGTCCTCACCGGTCGGCTGAAGGACGTGATCATCCGCAAGGGCGAGAACATCTCGGCCCAGGAGATCGAGGACCTGCTGCACCGGCATCCGGCGGTCGGGGACGTGGCGGTGATCGGGCTGCCGGACGCGGCGCGCGGGGAGTTGGTGTGCGCGGTGGTGGAACAGCCCCCGGGAGCCGAGACCCTGACGCTCGCGGCCGCGACCGCCTTCCTGCGCGCCGAGGGACTCTCCGTGCACAAGCTGCCGGAGCGGCTGGAGGTGGTGGACGCCCTTCCGCGGGGCGAGACCCTGCGGAAGGTGCTGAAGTACAAGCTGCGCGAGCGCTATGCGGGCACGTGACCCTCTTCGCGCACGTGACCCTCTTCGCGCACGCGACCCTGTTCGCGCAGGTGACCCTATTCGGGCACGGTGAAGTAGCGGGCGAAGGCGGACACGACCTCGGCCTCGCCGACCTTGCCGTCACCGTCCGAGTCGAGCGTGGCGGCGGCCGGGCCGGCGACGTCCTCGGGAACGCCGAGGCACTTCAGGATGCGGGCGGCCTCCTCGACCGTCGCCGCGCCGTCACCGTCGGTGTCGGCGACGTCCAGGGCCGCGTGCAGGAAGGGACGGGCGATCTCGGCGAACCGGTCGGGGTTGTCGCGCAGGCGCTTGACCGCGCCGCCCACGAACTCCTCGCGTGTGATGCGCTGGTCGCCGTCGCGGTCCGCTATCCCGGCCATGCCCTGCCAGAAGCCCTCGGCGCCGCCGTACAGCGCCTGCCCCTTGTCGGACCGTGCCGCCACGGCGAACTCCGTGAGCAGCGCCTTGGCCGCGCCGTAGAAGTCCTCGCGGTCGATGTAGCCGTTGCCGTCCTGGTCGAAGGTGGCGAACCGGGCGGCGATCCTGCGCTCGTACTCGCTGCTGACCATGTCTCTTTCGGGCCGCCTTACGTCGGGTGGGGTGCGTCTCGCTCGGAGCGTACGACGGAGGGGGCGGTTCGGGCGCGGGAAAACGTCACTTGTGCCAAGACCGGGGGAATTCCGGGACAACAGCGTGTCGGAACGGCAACACTCGCCCTGCCGCGCGTCATCGGCCCCTCACGCGGACAGGGGTTCGCCCTCGTCGGCCAGGGCCGCGTCCACATCGCCGTACACGTCGAACAGCCTGCGGACGCCCAGCGCGCCGAGGACCCGGTTGACATGGGACCCGTCGGCCGCGCCCCGGGCGGGCAGCACCAGCCGCAGCCGGCCCTGGCAGGAGCGGATCAGACGGCGGGCGGCGATGAGCACGCCGACGCCGCTGGAATCACAGAAGAACACTTCGGACAGGTCGAGGACCAGACAGTGGTGTCCCTCGGCCACCGCATCGTGCACACGCTGACGCAGCACCGGCGATGTCACCAGATCCAGTTCGCCCGACACCTGGAGCACGGCCCATTCGCCCTGCTCGCCGCCCGTCACTTTGAAGGTCACCACCACGCCCTTCGATCGCCAAAACGGAAGCAGTCCCTACGCTTCCTTGGAGCGCGGCTGCCCAGCGGCCGTTCCCTGAAACGCAAGCCGAAAAACGGATCCCCCGCAGAAGAGGCTTGTTTTAGTCGACTTCGATCCTGTTCGATCCTTTTCAGTCATGTCTGATCAGGGGGCGGATGGGTAGGCACGCTCCTACGGCACCCTGCCCGAGCGCTGGTGGTCCCCTACCACCTGCGGCCGATCAGGGGGCGCACATTGCCACAAAGGGGCGTGCGCCACCGGACGTGCCGACTACATTCGAGGAAACGTCGGACACAGGCCGGACAGGGCACGGGCGCGGCACATGAGCAGGGGGTGAGAAGGCCGCATGGCGAAAAAGGACGTACCGCCTCGCTGGGACCGCAAGATGCAGCAGCGGCTCGCCCGCGGGGAGGCCGCCGCTCTCGGTGAGCTCTACGACCGGTTCGCCTCCCTCGTGCACGGCCTCGCCCACCGCGTACTCGGCGACGAGCGCGCCGCCGACGGCATCACACGCGAGGTCTTCATCCACGTCTGGGAGCATCCGGACGCCTACGACCCGAAACAGGGCCCTCTGCGCACCTGGGTCGCCGCACTGACCCACCGCCTGGCCGTCCAGCGCCTGCGCGCCACCGAGACCGCCGCCCTCGCCCGCGAGGGCTCCGGCGCCACGGAGGAACTGGAGCACACGGTGCGCCGGGCCTCGGTCGCCGCCCGCGCCGACTACATCGTCCAGTCCATGCCGGCCCCGCTGCGCTCGGCCCTGGAACGGGCCTACTTCCAACGCCGCGACTACTGCCAGACCGCCACCGACCTCGGCATCACCGAGGACGAGGCCCGCCGCCGCCTCCGCCTGGGCCTGCAACTCCTGTCCACCGCCCACGACTGCGAGGCACCCGGCGCACCGCCCGGATACGGGGGTGCGGTGTGAACGGGCCGGACCGGTTCGAGGCGTACGACGGCCCGGGCGACGACGGGCACGAGGAGAAGGACGACGCCCGGAGCGAGAGCGGCAGTCAGGGCGGGCCCGGCGGGCCGGAGCCCGGGCGTCCGCCGCGGATCCCCATGCCCCGGACCTCCGTCGAGGACAGCGGGCTGCCGTTGCCCGTGCTGGAGGAACCGGGTGACGCGGCGTCGCCGTCGCCCGTACGGCCCGTGTTCGAGCACCCCGTGCTCAAGGCCCTGCTCGGCGCCTGGGCGCTGGCCGCGTGCTCGGCGGAGGAGGCCACGGCCGTCGAGGAGCACCTCGGCGAGTGCGGCGCGTGTGCCGACGAGGCGCGGCGGCTGCGCGAGGCGGTCGGGCTGCTGCAACGCCCCGACAGCCTCGACCTGGACCCGGGCCTGCGCACGCGTGTCCTGGAGTCCTGCCTGGAGCGCCGCCCGCCGCGCATCCCGGTGCCGGACTGGGCCGCCGCGTACGACGCCGAGACCGCGCGCCTGGACGCCCTGCTCCAGGACTTCGGCGACGCCGAGTGGCACGCGCCCGTACGGCTGCGCTGGTTCCGGGCCGACGAGGCCACGAGCCGCCGTACCACCGTCGCGGGTGTCATCGCGCATCTGCTCAGCGTGGACGGGCTGGTGGCGGTCGCGCTCGGCCTCGACGACCCGCTGGGCGACGTCACGCCCAGGCGCCCGACCCCGGCGGCCCGCACCGAGGCGTACTGGAAAGCCTCCCATTTCCCGCCCACCCGTGCCGTGCGGGCGCCCTGGCGGGAGCAGAGCCACGGCCTCGTCCGCACGGTGTCCTTCACGGGCGGCGGTGACGGCGGGATGCCGGTGCCGTACGGCGACTTCGCGCTGCCCCTGCACGACGCGATGCTCGACCGGGCCTTCGAGTGCTGGGTGCACGCGGAGGACATCGCGGACGCGGTCGACTACCCGTACGACCCGCCCTCGCCGCGCCATCTGCACCGCATGATCGACCTGGCCGCCCGCATGCTGCCGAACGTCCTGGCCCACCGCCGCCGAGGCGGCCTGGCGGCACCCGCCCACCACCGCCACCTCGTGACGGTGGGCGAACCGGGCCGCAGCCTCCGCCTGGAGATCGAGGGCTCGGGCGGCGGCGAGTGGCTGATCCCCCTCGACTCCCCCGCCGCGAAGGGCTCCGCCGAGCACGAGGTGGCCCACGTGGCCCTGGACGGCGTCGAGTTCTGCCGCCTGGCAGCGGGCCACGTGCCTCCGCAGGAGGCGGCGGCGGGCCAGGTGGGAGACAGAGAGGCGATCAGGGACGTCCTGTTCGCAGCCGCATCACTGAGCAGGATGTGACTGGCTCAGGGGCTCAGGCGAAAATCACCGTCCGCCGCCCATTGAGCAGAATCCTCCGCTCGGCATGCCACTTCACCGCCCGGGCCAACGCCTGGCACTCCACATCGCGCCCGATCGCGACCAGCCCCTCCGGCGTCACGTCGTGCCCGACCCGCTCGACCTCCTGCTCGATGATCGGCCCCTCGTCGAGATCGGCCGTCACATAGTGAGCGGTCGCCCCGATCAGCTTCACACCCCGGGCGTGAGCCTGGTGATACGGCTTGGCCCCCTTGAAGCTCGGCAGGAACGAGTGGTGGATGTTGATGATCCGCCCGGCCAGCGCCTTGCACAGGTCGTCCGACAGCACCTGCATGTACCGCGCGAGGACGACCAGCTCGACACCCTCCTCACGCACGATGTCGAGCAGCCGGGCCTCCGCCTCGGACTTCGTGTCCTTCGTCACCGGAATGTGGTGGAAGGGGATGTTGTAGGAGCCCACCAGCTCGGCGAAGTCCGTGTGGTTGGACACCACACCCGCGATCTCCACCGGCAGCGCACCGGTCCGTGCCCGGAACAGCAGGTCGTTCAGGCAGTGCCCGAACTTGCTGACCATCAGCAGGATGCGCATCTTCTCGTCGGCCCGGTTGATCTGCCAGTCCATCTGGAAGGAGTCACCGATCGCCGCGAAGCTGGCCCGCAGCTTGTCCAGGGTCACCGGCGCCTCCGCCGAGAAGTGGACCCGCATGAAGAACAGTCCCGTGTCGTGGTCGCCGAACTGCTGGCTGTCCTCGATGTTGCAGCCGGTCATGAACAGATAGCTCGACACGGCGTGCACGATGCCCTTCCTGTCCGGGCAGGAAAGAGTGAGGACGTACTGGTCGGCCGGGGCTTCGGCGCGGGTGGACTGCTCGTTCATGCGGGACAGGTTCCCACAAGGAACGACACGACCGGCAATCGTCCCGCTACGCGGACCTGGTCATGATCCGCAGCACCTCCAGGCTGCGCGGCGGTGTGTCCGGCTCCTCGCCGTCGCTCGCGGCCAGCCGCACATGCGCGTCCCGGGCCGCCCGCACCGCCTCCGGCCACGCCTCGTGCTCCAGGTACGCGGAGACCGGCGCGTCCGGCCCGACCTGGTGCATGATCCGCAGCACCCGCAGCACGGCTGTGTCGACGAGAGCCGCCTCCTGAGAGTCGCGGAAGATCGTGCCGACGTACTTCTCGGCGGACCAGTGGTCCAGCCAGGTGTCCTCGACCAGCCGGTACACCGCGTCGGTCACGTCACCGTAGCCGTCCACACCGGCCAGCCAGACGTCCCGCTGGAACACGGGATCGGAGAGCATGTGCAGCGCCGAGCGCACGTTGCTGCGCCAGCGCCACCACGGCATGTCATTGACGGGCATGCCGCCCATGGTGGATGAGCGACGGCCACGACGGGAAGAGTTCTCCGAAGCTTGCACGGTCATCGATCGTACGTTCCCCTCCACATCGGTCACACCGGCCCCTGCATTTCACCTGTGCGTCACCAATTGTTGCCCTCGGAACACTCATCGGTTAGCCATGTGGCGGAATCGTGCGGAGTCATGACCGGCAGGCGACGCACCCGCAGCACATCCCTCCCCGGCCTCCTCACCCGTCACGCCAAAATCGGCGTCCTCTTCGCGGGCACGGCGGTCGCGTGCGCGGCTCTCCTCGCCGGCTGCGGGGTCGTCCCCGGCACCACGGGGGGTACCGGGGACGACCCGATCACCGTCATGACCTGGGCGCCGCAGGGCACCAAGGCCACCAACAAGCCCGGCATGCCCGCCTTCGCGCGCGCCTACGCCCGCTGGGTCAACGCCAACGGCGGGATCAACGGCCGCAAGCTCAACGTGCTGACCTGCAACGACCACAACGACAGCGTGGCCGCCGCCAAGTGCGCCCGGCGGGCCGCCAAGGAGAACGTCGTCGCGGTCGTAGGATCCTACAGCCAGTACGCCGACTCCTTCTTCCCCTCCCTGGAGGGCGCGGGCATCCCGTACATAGGCGGCTACGGCATCACCAACGCCGAGTTCACCAGCCCTCTGTCCTACCCCGTCAACGGCGGCCAGCCCGCGTTGCTCGCCGGTCTGGGCAGCGCCCTCGCCGGCTGCGGGCCGGTCGCGCTGATCCGCCCCGACACCATCGCGGGCGACCAGCTGCCCCCGCTGCTCGACTCCGGCCTGAAGGCGGGCGGGCACAAGCCCGCGAGGGACCAGCGAGCGGCGGAGGACGCCACCGAGTACGACGGCCACGCCGATCTGGCGCTGCGGACGACGACCACCGACCCGGAGGACGAGGGCTGCGTGGTGCCCGCGCTCGGGGACCGCAACGGCACCTTCATGGACTCCTTCCGGCGGGCCCGCGAGGACTACCCCGACGTACGGACGGCCACCGTGCTCGGCAGCGTCGACCAGACGGTGATCGACGCGACCGGCGGGGCGTCGGGGCCGTACGAGGGCTCGTACATCACCGGTTGGTACCCGGTGGCGAGCGATCCGCGCTGGGACGCGATGAAGCGGGTGATCAAGGCGGAGGCCTTCGACGACAACCGCATCGACCCCGCGGACGCCGGCGTGCAGACCACGTGGATCGCCTACACCGTGTTCCACAAGGTCGTCGAGTCGCTCGGCGACGGGGAGGTGACCGCCGACACGGTCACGGAGGCCCTCGACGACGGCCTGAGGATCAGCACGGACGGGCTCACGCCGACGCTTCAGTGGCGGTTCCAGGCCAAGCTCGCCTCCGTCGGCTTCCCGCGCCTGGTCAACGCGAACGTGACCCTTCAGGTGGTGCGGGAAGGGCGGCTGGTGTCGGCGCGGAAGGGCTTCGTCGACACGACGAGGACGCTTGAGAACGCCGACGTGAACTACTGAGCCCGCGCCCGGCAGTTCACGCCGGGATCGGTCATCTCACAGCTGTGTCGGCTGCCGCTCGGTCAGGCCGTACGTCTTCGCGATGCCGTTCCACAGCTGGGCCGCCTTGGCCTTCTCGGCGCTCGCGACGCCGCTGGCCCGGTTGCCGGCCTGGGTCTGGCCGGTGACGCGGGCCTGGCCCTTCTTGCAGCCCTTCTTGCCGGCGGTCTGGTCCGCCCAGGCCGCGTAGTGGTTGTCGGCCGAGGCGGAGGCCTGCCACGCCTTGGTGAGGGCGGTGGTCAGCGCGGCGTGGTCGGGCAGCTTGTCGACCGTGACGCCGGAGAGCCGGGTGACCAGCTGGTTGCGCTGCCTGGCCGCCTCGCGCAGGTCCTTGGCGGCCTGGGCGAGGTTGTCGCAGCCCTTGACGTCGGCCACCGCGTTGATCACGGTGCTGCGGCTGTCGCCGCTGTCGGCGAGCAGCTTGTCCAGCTCGACCGCCTGCGCGCGGGCCGGGTCGGCGGACGGCGAGGCGGAACCGTCCGTCGCGGGCGCCGAGACGGCCACGGTCTTGTTGTCGCCGCCGTCGTCGTCACCGCCTCCGCCGCCGGCGAGCAGCGCGCCTGCGCCGACGCCGAGGACGGCGATGCCGATGCCGACGGCCGCGATGACCGGCAGGCGCGAGCCACGCCCACCGCGAGCGGAGTGGCCACCGCCGGGCGGGGCGTAGGACGGCTCAGGGTGGGGCGACGGCTGCTCGACACGGGGCAGCTGCTGGGTGGCGCCGGCCGGGCTCTCGGCACCGTGCTCGCTGCGGAAGAGGTTCTCGAACCCGGCGGGCGGCTGCTGGGCCCCGCCGGGCACCGGCGCGATGTACTGCGTCGCCTCGGCGTCCGGGTTCGAGGCGGACGGCAACGGCCCGGTCCCCAGGAACCGCGTCGCCTCGGAGTCGTGCTCGGCGGGCATCTCGGGCGGCAGCGCACCCGGGCCCACCGGGGGTATGTACTGCGTCGCCCCCTCGTCGGCGGGGGTGGCGGCGACAGGCGGCAGATACTGCGTGGCCGCCGCGGCCCCGTCCCCCGCGACGGGCGGCAGATACTGGGTCGCCCCCTCATCGGCGGCCGGGGGCAGGGGGGCACGCCCGGCAGCGGTGCCGTGCCCGCCGGATCCCGGCGACTGCGGCCCACCCGCGGCAGCGGACCCGTACGCACCGGGGGCCGGCGGCAGGCTGCCCCCGGCGGGAGACCCGTACGCGGGGCCGGTCCCGTACGCGTGGGATTGCTGAGGCGACTGCCCACCCGCGGGGCCGGTCCCGTACGCGCCACCCTGCTGCGGCGACTGCCCACCCGCAGGAGGCGCCCCGTACGCGCCGGACTGCTGAGACGACTGCCCACCCGCCGAGCCGGTCCCGTACGCGTCGGACTGCTGAGACGACTGCCCACCCGCAGGGCCGGTCCCGTACGCGTCGGACTGCTGCGGCGACTGCCCGCCCGCCGAGCCGGTCCCGTACGCGTCGGACTGCTGCGGCGACTGCCCGCCCGCAGGAGGCGCCCCGTACGCGGCGGACTGCTGCGGCGACTGCCCACCCGCCGAGCCAGCCCCGTACGCGTCGGACTGCTGCGGCGACTGCCCGCCCGCAGGAGGCGCCCCGTACGCGTCGGACTGCTGCGGCGACTGCCCACCCGCCGAGCCAGCCCCGTACGCGTCGGACTGCTGCGGCGACTGCCCGCCCGCAGGAGGCGCCCCGTACGCGTCGGACTGCTGCGGCGACTGCCCACCCGCCGAGCCAGCCCCGTACGCATCACCTTGCTGAGGCGGCTGCCCCCCGGCAGGTCCCGTCCCGTACATGCCGGTCCCCTGGGGGCCCGGCGCCCCGGCAGGAGAGTGGTACGCGTCAGCGGCCTGCGGCAGCGGACCAGCCGCACCGGCGGTCCCGTACGCACCGGAGGCCGGAGGCAGGGCGCCCCCAGCGGGCGGCCCGTACGCGTTGCCCTGCTGCGGTGGCTGCCCGCCCGTGCCCTCCGGAGGCAGCGGGGCTCCGCCCGCGGGAGCGCCGTACGGGCCGGCGTACGGGTTCGGGGGCTGGGTGCCCTCCGGGGGCAGCCCGCCCGGGCCCGGTGTGCCGGGGCCGGGGTGCCGGCCGTCCCATGCCGGTGGCTCCGTCCACTGCTGGGGCGGCGGGGACTGCCGGCTCTGGTCCGGCTGCGCGGACGGGGACTGCTGGTCGGGGCCCCACGGCTGGCCCCAGGTCTGGCCCTCGGCGGGGGCCGAGGCCGGGGCCTGGCCGGGCCGGCGGCCGGAGGGCGCGTCACCGGGTCCGCCCGTCATGCCCGGCAGCAGGGGCTCGCCACCGTCGGAGGGCAGCACGATGCCTTCGCGCGCGGGGCGCGCCGAGGGCTCCTCGCCCTGTCCACTCTGCGTCACCGGGACTCCTACTAATGGGGGACCTTGTGAATCGTCGGCTCACGCTACCGGGTCCCCGGAGCCCGGTGCCACGCAGCACAGGACATGACCTCATGCCCTGTGAGCGCGGTAACAGAACCGGGTCACGGCACGCCGCTCATGTCACCTCCCGCGCGTCAAGCGGCCGTTTCCACACGTTCACGCATCCGCGGACCCTGTGTTCACGCCGCCGTCTGAAGGTCCAGCCGCGCCCCGAACTCCCTGACCACCGCCTCGTCCCGGTACGGCTCCAGCCGCTGCTGGAAGTCCTCCAGGTACTCGGCGCCCCGGTTGGAGCGCAGCCCCTCCAGGAGTTCGACGGCCTTCATGCCCGTGCTGCACGCCTCTTCGATCTCGCGCTGCTGCACCTGAGCCGTGGCCAACAGCACATAACCGATGGCCCGGCGGCGCGCCCGCGTCTCGGGATGCCCGGCCAGCGACTCCTGCGCACACCGGGCCGCCGCCTCGGCCTGCCCCAGATCCCGGTGGCAGTGGGCCAACTCGTCGGCGAGGTAGGCCTCGTCGAAGTGCGCGATCCACGCCGGGTCGTCCCCGGCGGCCGGATCGGCCGCCTCCAGGGCGCTCACCGCGCGCCCGGCGGCGGTCTGGGCGGCGCGCGCGTCGCCCATCAGGGCGTGCCCGCGCGCCTCCGCGGCGTGGAACATCGACTCCGCACGCGGTGTCACGCGCCCCCGCGCGCCCTCCTGCGCCGCCCGCGCCAACTGCGCGATCTCCCGCGGGTTCCCGAGCTGCGCGGCGAGATGGCTCATGGAGGCGGCGAGCACGTACCCGCCGTAGCCCCGGTCCCCGGCCGCCTGGGCGAGCCGCAGCGCCTGGATGTAGTAGCGCTGGGCCAGACCGGGTTGCCCGGTGTCCACGGCCATGTATCCGGCGAGCTCCGTCAGCCGGGCCACCGCGGCGAACAGGTCCCGCCCCACCGCCTCCCGGTACGACCCCGCCAGCAGCCCCGAGACGACGCTGTTGAGGTAGTGCACGACGACCGGCCGCACGTGCCCGCTGCCGTACTGGTGGTCGAGATCCACCAGTGCCTGCGTCATGGCCCGTACCGCCTGCACGTCGGACTGCCCGACCCGCGGCCCCGCCGAGCGCGACACCTGCGCGTCCGGCACGGAGATCAGCCAGTCACGGCTGGGCTCGACCAGCGCGGACGCGGCGACGGAGGAGCCGGACAGGAAGTCCCGCCGCCCCACGTCACTGCGCCACAGCTCGCAGACCTGCTCGATGGCCCCCAGTACCGTCGGTGAGAACTGAAGACCCACGCCCGAGGCGAGGTTCTTGCCGTTGGCCATGCCGATCTCGTCGATCGTCACCGTACGGCCGAGCTTGCGGCCGAGCGCCTCGGCGATGATCGCCGGGGCCCGTCCCCGCGGCTGCTGCCCGCGCAGCCAGCGCGCCACCGACGTCTTGTCGTAGCGCAGGTCGAGACCGTGCTCGGACCCGCACATGTTGACGCGGCGGGCGAGGCCGGCGTTGGAGCATCCGGCTTCCTGGATGAGCGCCTGGAGCCGTTCGTTCGGCTGCCTGGCGACGAGCGGCCTTGCGGCCATGGCGTACCCCCTGTGGCTGCGGTGCCTGCCCACGCACCGAGTTGACGTGCCTTCCGCGGCCGAGCCCTCTCACGTCCCGGCGAGAAGATCCGGCCGTGAAGATCAATGCCCCGCCGACCAGACGAAAATGCGAGGCATGTGAGGATTGCCGGGGTGACGGCTGGTGCCGGCCCCACTCGTGGCTACCCCGCTCCGGCCACGGTTCCTCTCGCGCGCCCCCGCACATGCACCCATGCGCCCCGACGACAGGGGCGATGCTCCTCCCCGCGCACGCGGGCGGGCGTAACCCCTGGTGACGCCCAGAGTTGTGTTCATCGTGGAAGAGACGATCGCCGGCACCGAAGCCGCTCAGATCCCGAAGCAGCGCGGGGAATCGCTGCTGGAGACCGCTGTTCGCTACGCCGAGGAGCGCCACTGGGACGTGTTCCCCGGCACCTGGCTGGAAGCCGTCGACGGCGCTCAGCACTGCTCCTGCGGTGACGCCGCGTGCCCGGCACCCGGGTCGCACCCGGCGCGTCCGGACTGGGCGACGCAGGCGACGGGCAGCGCGACCGTCGCACGGCGGATGTGGCAGAAGCAGCCGACGGCGTCGATCCTGCTGCCGACGGGGCGTACGTTCGACGCGATTTCCGTGCCCGAGACCGCCGGGTTCCTCGCGCTGGCGCGGATGGAGCGCATGGAGCTGACGCTGGGGCCGGTGACGCTCACGCCGGATCGGCGGATGGAGTTCTTCGTGCTGCCGGGGGCGTCCGTGAAGGTGCCTGATCTGGTGCGGAAGCTGGGGTGGTCGTTGTCGTCGCTGGATCTGACCGTGCTGGGTGAGGGCGCGTATGTGGCTGCGCCGCCTACGCGGTTCGGGTCTCGGGGGGCTGTGCAGTGGGCCTGCCGGCCTACGCCTGCGAATCGGTGGCTGCCGGACGCTGAGGAGTTGATCTCGCCGTTGGCGTATGCGTGCGGCAGGGATCGGTAAGCGCCCTTTCGTCTGCCTGGTTGCCGTTGCGTGGCGACTGCAGGATCGTCCGTGGTTGATCGCGCCCACGCGGCGGAGCCGCATATCAGGCAGAGCCCCGCGCCCCTGAAGAACGCCACCGTAGGGTTCTAGGTGACGGAGGGAGATGCGGTGGGTTCCAGCGCTGTGCGTGTACAGGGGCTCTGGAAGCGGTTCGGGCAGCAGGTCGCTGTCGCCGGGATCGATCTGGAGTTGCCCGCGGGCAAGTTCATCGGGCTTGTCGGGCCGAACGGGGCCGGGAAGACCACCACGTTGTCGATGGTGACCGGGCTGCTCAGGCCCGATCAGGGGACCGTCGAGGTGGTGGGGCACGACGTGTGGCGGGACCCCGTCGAGGTGAAGGCGCGGATCGGGGTGCTGCCGGAGGGACTGCGGCTGTTCGAGCGGCTGTCGGGGCGTGAACTGCTGGCGTACAACGGGCGGTTGCGCGGGCTGCCCGGTGCCGAGGTCGACAAGCGGGCCACGCAGCTCCTCGATGTCCTCGATCTGGCGGGCGCCCAGCACAAGCTCGTCGTCGACTACTCGACCGGCATGCGCAAGAAGATCGGGCTCGCCACGGCGCTCCTCCACAATCCCGAAGTGCTGTTCCTGGACGAGCCGTTCGAGGGCGTCGATCCCGTCTCCGCCCAGACCATCCGGGGCGTCCTGGAGCGGTACACCGCCTCGGGCGCCACGGTCGTGTTCTCTTCCCACGTCATGGAGCTCGTCGAGTCGCTGTGCGACTGGGTGGCCGTCATGGCCGCCGGGCGGATCCGCGCGCACGGGACGCTGGCGGAGGTGCGCGGTGACGCGCCCTCGCTGCAGCGGGCGTTCCTGGAACTCGTCGGGGCGCAGAGCCGGGACGCCGGGTCCCATCTCGACTGGCTGGGCGGCGGGTCCCGGTGAGCGATTCCACGATCACCCCGGTCTTCGTCCGGCTGAAGCTGTCGCTGCTGCGCAACGGGCTGCGGCAGTCCGGCGGGCGGAAGGCCGCCTACATCGCGTCGGCCGTCTTCGCCCTGCTGTTCGCCGCGCTGCAACTGATCGGCCTGATCGCGCTGCGCGGGCACGCGCACGTCGAGTCGCTGGTCGTGCTGGTGGCGGCGGTGCTGGGGCTCGGCTGGGCGGTGATGCCGCTGTTCTTCCCCAGCGGTGACGAGACGCTGGATCCGACCCGGCTGGTGATGCTGCCGCTGCGGCCCCGGCCGCTGGTGCGGGCCCTGCTCACGGCGTCGCTGGTCGGCATCGGGCCGCTGTTCACGCTGTGCCTGCTGATCGGCTCCGTGGTCGCGGTGGCCCGGGGCGGGGCGGCGTTCGCGGTGGGCGTCGTCGCGGTCGCCTTGGCGCTGCTGGTGTGCGTGGCCCTCGCGCGGGCCGTCGCCGCCGCCAACGTACGGCTGCTGGCCAGCCGCAAGGGGCGGGACCTCGCGGTGTTGAGCGGACTGGTCATCGCGATCGGGGCGCAGGTCGTCAACTTCGGCGCGCAGCGGCTCGGGGCGTCCGGGCTGGGCGAGCTCGACCCGGCGGCGGACGTGCTCCAGTGGGTGCCGCCCGCGTCGGCGATCGCGGCCGTACACGCGGTGGGCGAGGGGTCGTACGGTCTCGCCGCCGTGCAACTGGCGCTGACCGCGGGCGCGCTGGCGACGCTGCTCGCGGTGTGGTCGCGGCATCTGACCCGGCTCATGACCTCGCCCGACGGATCGACGCTGCCGGCCGCCGAGTCGGCCGCCCGCGAGCGGACGTCGACCGGGCTCGGGCGGCTGCTGCCCGCGGGCCGCACGGGGACGGTCATGGAGCGCAGCCTGCGGTACGTGTGGCGCGACCCCAAGACCAAGGCGGCCTGGGTGACGTCGCTGGCCATCGGCCTGATCGTGCCGGTGTTCAACGCCTGGCAGGGCACCGGGTCCGTGTACTTCGCCTGCTTCGCCGCCGGGATGCTCGGCATCCAGATGTACAACCAGTTCGGGCAGGACACCTCGGCGTTCTGGATGGTCGCGATGACGATCTCGTCGACCCGCGACGCCTACGTCGAGCTGCGCGCCCGCGCGCTGGCGCTGCTGCTGATCACCCTGCCGTACGCCACGCTCGTCACCGTCGTGACGACCGCCATGCTCGGCGACTGGCGGCGGCTGCCGGAGGCGCTGGGGCTGTCCTTCGCGCTGCTCGGCGCGATGCTCGCGACCGGGGCGTGGACGTCCGCCCGCTTCCCCTACTCCATCCCGCAGGAGGGCTACAAGAACGTCGCCCCCGGGCAGACCGGGCTCGCCTGGATCTCCATCTTCGGCGGGATGATCGCCGCCGCCGTGCTGTGCGCGCCCGTCATCGCGCTCACGATCTGGCTGAACGTGAGCGCCGACGGCGACGACTGGACGTGGCTGCTGCTGCCGGTGGGCACGGCGTACGCGGCGGCACTCACCGCGGTGGGACTGCGGCTCGCCGCCCCGCAGACGGCCCGGCGGCTTCCGGAGATCCTCACTGCGGTCAGCAAGGGGTGAACCGCGGGGCGTCAGTCGGTACCGAGGGCGTCCAGGAACGGTTCGATCGCCGCCCGCCAGGCCTCCGGCTGGTCGTAGTGGACCAGGTGACCGGCGTCGGCGACCTCCGCGTACTGGCCGCGGGGCAGGACGCGGACCATCTCCTGGGCCTCGGCCCGGCCCAGCTCGCCATCGAGGCCGCGCACCACCAGAGCCGGGCACCGGACCTGGGCCAGCTCCTCCCAGTGCGCGTCGTACACCCAGGTCTCGCGGGAGCGGAGCATCTGCTCCGGGTCGAAGACCGGTCGCCAGCCGTCCGGGGACTCGGCCATCACCTCGGCGTAGAACTCGCCGCGGGCCGGGTTGGGGCGCTCCACCCAGGGGTCGTCCTCGCCGAACCACTTGCGGACGTCGGCGAGCGTGGCGAACGGCAGCGGCCAGGACGCGAACCACTGGGCCCACTCGTGCTGCGAGGCGGCGCCGAGCGCGGAGGCCCGCATGTCACAGATGATCAGGCCACGGACCAGATCGGGGCGTTTGGCGGCGAGCTGCCAGGCGGTCAGCGCGCCCATGGCGTGGCCGATGAGGACGACCGGGGCGAGGCCGAGCTGGTCCAGAGCGGCCTCGGCGTCGTCGACGTAGGCGTCACGGGTGAAGGAGCCCTGCGGGGGCTTGTCGCTGCGTCCGTGGCCGCGCTGGTCGAGGGCGACCGCTCGGTACCGGCCGGAGAGCCAGCGGGCGGTGGACGCCCAGTGCGAGGCGCGGCCCATGAGGCCGTGGAGTAACAGCACGCCCGGGGAGCCGTCCGGCACGTCCCGCGCGGGATCGGATCCGGCCGGATCGGTCTTGGGCGGGTCGCCGAACTCCCAGGCCGCGAGGCGTACGCCGCCCGTCCCGGTCACGTCGATGCGTCGCGCCATGTCCTGGCACCCCCCAAGCTTCGCGCGGACCGCGGCCGTCTCGGACGGGTCGGTCCTGTGAACCGTGTTCTGCCTGCTGTGCCTTGCCGTTCCTGGTCGTTCCTGTTGGTGTGCACATCCCTGTAGCGCACGTTCCGGTTCGTTCGTCACCCGCAGGTTATCGAATGAGCATTCGAGAATGCCGTTCTCGCGGGCAACACCCCTCGTTCGAGTGACCCCCCTCAAGGATTGATCGCCTCGGTCGAGGGGAGATCTTCAACAGGGGGCGGACCGCTCGGGGAAACCGGTCCGAGGGAAATGACCCTGAGAGCTCGGGGCTCCGGGTCAGCACAGGGGAGGACAGGCCCCGGCGCCGCAAGGCGCCGGGGCCCTCTGCGTCTCCACGGCACATCCCTCCGCCCCCCTCCCCGGCCGGGCGACATCGCTGTCGAGCCGCGGCCAAGAGCCCTCAGGTCATATGCCTCACGCGACAGCGTCGCACGGGAAGCGGGCGAGCGCTGCCATTCGACGGACTGGATCCTGGATTCGACGGGATCACGCCAACGCCACAACCGCCCCACGCACAACGAGAGTTGGCGGCCATCCCGGGACAGGGCCCCCGGCCGGGCTCAGGGCTTGGCGACGAACACGTGGGAGGCCACGTCCGACTCCAGCTCGGCCGCCTCGCCACCGCTGCCGACCAGCACACCGCCCGCCGACTCCGTCACGCTCACCACCGAGCCGGGCTGCACGCCCGCCCGCCGCAGCGTGTACATCAGCTGCGCGTCCGTCTGGATCGGCTCGCCGATACGGCGTACCACGACCGTCTTGCCCTCCGTGCCCGGGTCGAGGCTGGCCAGCGACACCATGCCCTCGTCCAGGAACGGGTCGGCGCCGTCCTTCTCGCCGAGCTCCTCCAGACCCGGGATGGGGTTGCCGTACGGCGACTCCGTCGGGTGCCGCAGCAGCTCCAGGACGCGGCGCTCCACGGCCTCGCTCATCACATGCTCCCAGCGGCACGCCTCTGCGTGGACCTGCTCCCACTCCAGACCGATCACGTCGACGAGCAGACACTCGGCGAGCCGGTGCTTGCGCATCACGCGCGTGGCGAGACGGCGGCCCTCGTCGGTGAGCTCCAGGTGCCGGTCGCTGGCGACGGACACCAGGCCGTCGCGCTCCATCCGCGCCACGGTCTGGCTGACCGTCGGCCCGCTCTGGTCCAGCCGCTCGGCGATACGGGCGCGCATGGGGACCACACCCTCTTCCTCCAGCTCGAGGATGGTGCGGAGATACATCTCCGTGGTGTCGATCAGTCCGGACATACGTGCCCCTCGAATGAGATCTGCCGGAGGCTGGACGGCTCACCGGCGCGTGCGCTGGCCCTGCACCCAATTCTGCCGGATACCACCGACAACCGTGCCGCAGGAGGGAAAGCGGGGATTACCCGGACCCGCGGAGGGGTACGACGGAGCTTTTCACAGCCGTGCGGCACGCTCTCCACGGCCCCGCCGAGCTTTTCACGGCCGTATTGACACCGCACTGGTCCAGACCGCATGATGCGCGACACTCGCGCCCGAGGCCAGCCTGAAGGGACCCCGTATGAGCGACCGCGCGCCGGCCGGCCAGTTCCTCGACGCCGCGATCGGCCTGCTGCGGCGGGTCCGCGACGAGGAGGCCGACAGCATCACGGCGGCCGGGACGCTCCTCGCCGACACCGTCCTAAACGGTGGCCGCCTCTTCGCCTTCGGCGCCGGGCACTCCTCCCTCGCCGCGCAGGACCTCGTCTACCGCGCCGGCGGTCTCGCCCTGATGAACCTGCTCGCCGTGCCGGGGGTCGTCGGCGTCGACGTCATGCCCGCGCCGCTCGGCTCCGCCCTGGAACGCGTCGACGGCCTCGCGAGCGCCGTCCTGGACAGCTCCCCGCTGCACGAGGGCGACGCCCTGCTGATCATCTCCCTCTCGGGGCGCAACGCCCTCCCCGTGGAGATGGCCATGAACGCGCGCGCCCTGGGCGTCAAGGTCATCGGCGTGACGTCGGTGGCGTACGCCTCGGAGACGAAGTCCCGGCACTCCTCGGGGACGTACCTCAAGGACCACTGCGATCTCGTCCTCGACTCGAAGATCGCGGTCGGCGACGCGGAACTCACCCTGGACAACGTGCCCGCCCCCTTCGCCCCCGCCTCCACGGTCGTCACCTCGGCCCTCCTCCAGGCCGTCATGGCGACGACAGCCGCCACACTCGCCGACCGCGGCGTCGAGCCCCCGCTGCTGCGCTCCGGGAACGTCGACGGGGGCCACGACTGGAACGGGCGGGTGATGGAGCGGTACCGGGACCGGATCTTCTACCGGCACTGACACCTTCCGCCGGCGACACGGCCCGGGTCACCCCTGTCGCTCACTCCTCGTCCGACAGCCCCGCGAGATCCAGCGCCGCGGCGATCCTTACCGCCACGTCCTCCGCGTACATCGCGTCGGAGCGCTCGAAGGCACCGCGCCCCGCGCCCCTCAGGAACGTCACGACACCCAGCGTCCGCCCCCGGCTGCGCAGCACCGCGCACAGGGCGTGCACGGCGTCCGGCGGCCACTGGCGGGCCAGGGCCCACTCCCGGGCCTGCTCGGGCGAGACGGCGCCCGAGCTCGCCCGCAGCGCGCCGACCCGCTCCACGCACTGCAGGGCCGGATGCCCCTCGGCGTACCGCACGGGCAGTCCCGCGCGGCCGGCGAGCTTGCTCGGTCCCGGCGCGCCGGAGGGCGTCGCCGCGACCCGCACCAGCCGTACCGGCCCGGCCTCCGTGTCGGTGAGCGCGCCGCCGGCCACCCGGTCGATCAGCGCGTGGTCGGCGAAACCGGCCAGGGCGAAGTCCAGGTGAATCGTCGCCGCCTCCGCCGGGTCCTCGCACTCGGCGGCGGCCCGCGAGGCCCGGTACAGCTGCTGCGTACGGAACCGCAGCAACGACGCCTCCTGCTCGGCCTGCTTGGCCTCCGTCACGTCCTGGAACAGCCAGCCCACCCCCAGCGGAACCGGCTCCTCCGCCAGCGGAGAGGCCAGCCGCAGGAAACCGCTGCGCCAGCACCGCCGCCGCTCCCCCTCGGGCGTGCGCACCGTCACCCACACCTCGGCGGGCGCGGGCGGCGCACCCTCAGCCAGCACATGCTGGAGCGCGCTCTCCAGCTCCTCCACGCCCTGCGCGATCAGCTCCCCGAGCGGCCGCCCGAGCACGGACGTACGCCCCGCGCCCAGCGCCCGGGCCGCGTGCGCGTTCACCACGGCCGGCCGCAGGTCGACGTCCACGAGCACGACACCCCAGCTGGCGTCCTCGAACAGCGCCTCGCTCAACGCGATCGACCGCTCCAGATCGATCTGCACGTGCACCTCGCTGAAGGCGCAGTACACACCCGCGGGCTTGCCGTCCGGACCCCGTACGGCCGCCGACTGCGTCCGCACGAGCACCCGCCCGCCGTCCTTCGTCAGCAGCGCGAACTCGTGCACCTGGCGGCCCGGCGCGTGCATGGCGGACAGCAGCCGCCCCTCGACCTCCTCGGCGTCCGCGCTGCGCACGGCCCACCCGGCGAGGCCCCGCCGCCCCACGGCCTCGTCCGCGCTCCACCCCAGGATCCGCTCGGCCTCGCGGTTCCAGTGCGTCACCACCCCGTCGGCGTCGAAGGCGCACAGCGCCGCGTCCATGCCGTCCAGCAGCGCGGCAAGCAGATCCGAACCATCCGAGTTGTCCCGCTCGGGCTCGTCCGGCCCCAGCTCGTCGGTGGTCCCACTACGCCGGGAAGCACTCACCTGGACCCCCTGCAGGCTGCGTCCGCACGTACGGCACGTCGGTTCGCTCCTTGCAATCATTCAACTGGAACGTGACCCAGCGCACACCGAGTTCCCGCAACATTGATGGAAGGAATCGTTGTACGGCGGCGACCCCCACGTCAACGCCCGGAGGACGGCACGGGCGGGCCTTCCGCGGACTCAGTCGATCAACGACACGGGCCCAGTACCACTCCCGCGCCGCGCGTACACCTCGATCTCGATCTTCATCCGGGGATCCGCAAGGCCGCACACCAACATCGTCGCGGCCGGCCGCACCTCACCCCGGCCTCACCACACCCACGGGTCGGATCAACGTCTCCCACCGGAATCTGCGGCTGCTTCAACGGGGTGACGGATACGAGTGGGCCATCCGGTCCGAGGCGCCACAGTCAACCTCTCGGAAAATGGGTTGATCGGTGGCCGAGCGGTTCTTAGTGTGTGGCTCACACCGAAGGGAGGTGATCCGGCAGATGTATGAAACCCGGACGCGTGAGGTGGCTGCGGGCTAGCGGCCCGACACCACACACAGTGCGGTGCCGGACCGGCACGTGAGCGAAACGTGCAGCCGGCCCAATCTCCAGCAGTCACCCGACCCGCGAGTCGCCGGTACGTCCGGCCGGCTCCTCCTCTGGAGGACCAGGCTCGCGGGTCGTCTGCGTTTTCCGGGGGGCGATGGTGGTGAGTGAGTGGCGCGACGATCGGATCGGCAGCGCTCTGCGGGGTGAGAATCCGGCCGTGATGCGGAGGCTGGACGCCGGGTTCGCGGTGATCGGCGATGTGCAGTTCCTGCCCGGCTACTCCTTGTTGCTGACCGATGATCCCGCGGTGGAGAGGCTGTCGGAGCTGCCGCGGAGCAGGCGGCTGGCGTTTCTGGGGGACATGGAGCGGCTGGGCGAAGCCGTCGAGCGGACCTGTCGGCGGGTGGAGTCGGGGTTTCGGCGGGTCAATCTGGAGATTCTCGGGAACGCCGACGTGTTCCTGCACGCGCATGTGTGGCCGCGGTACGACTGGGAGCCCGAGGATCTCGTGCGGTTGCCCGTGTGGCTCTATCCGCGGGAGATGTGGAGCGAGGAGCGGTATGCGCTCGGGGCGCGGCATCAGCCGTTGCGGGAGGCGATCGGTGAGGAGCTGGACCGGCTCACGGGGTGAGACGTGCGGACGGCCTCACCCGGAGCCGGGTGAGGCCGTGTGGGAGACCGGTCAGTGGGCGATGTCCTCGTAGCCCTCGATGTCGCGGGGGTTGCGGGAGCCGGGGCCGGTGTAGCGGGCCGAGGGGCGGACCAGGCGGCCCGTGCGCTTCTGTTCGAGGATGTGGGCGGACCACCCGGCCGTGCGGGCGCAGGTGAACATGGACGTGAACATGTGGGCCGGGACCTCGGCGAAGTCCAGGACGATGGCTGCCCAGAACTCGACGTTGGTGGCCAGGACCCGGTCGGGACGGCGGGCGTGGAGTTCCGCCAGGGCCGCCTTCTCCAGGGCCTCGGCGACCTCGAAGCGGGGGGCGCCCAGTTCGCGGGCCGTGCGGCGCAGGACCCTCGCCCTCGGGTCCTCGGCGCGGTAGACGCGGTGGCCGAAGCCCATGAGGCGTTCGCCCTTGTCGAGGGTCTGCTTGACGTAGGCCTCGGCGTCGCCCGTCCGCTCGATCTCCTCGATCATGTGCAGGACGCGGGAGGGGGCGCCGCCGTGGAGCGGGCCCGACATCGCGCCGACCGCTCCCGACAGGGCCGCCGCCACGTCCGCGCCCGTCGAGGCGATCACGCGCGCCGTGAACGTGGACGCGTTCATGCCGTGCTCCGCGGCGCTCGTCCAGTACGCGTCCACCGCCGCCACGTGCTTGGGGTCCGGCTCGCCGCGCCAGCGGATCATGAAGCGCTCGACGACGGAGTGGGCCTTGTCGATCTCGCGCTGCGGGACCATCGGCAGGCCCTGGCCGCGGGCCGACTGGGCGACGTAGGACAGGGCCATGACGGCCGCCCGGGCGAGGTCCTCGCGGGCCTCCTCGGCGTCGATGTCCAGGAGGGGTTTCAGGCCCCAGACGGGCGCGAGCATGGCCAGGGCCGACTGGACGTCGACGCGGATGTCGCCGGAGTGGACGGGGATGGGGAACGGCTCGGCGGGTGGCAGGCCCGGGTTGAAGGCGCCGTCGACGAGCAGGCCCCAGACGTTGCCGAAGGAGACGTGTCCGACGAGGTCCTCGATGTCGACGCCCCGGTACCGGAGTGCGCCGCCCTCCTTGTCCGGCTCGGCGATCTCCGTCTCGAACGCGACGACTCCCTCGAGCCCGGGTACGAAGTCGGACATCAGGCGGCTCCTCGTGATGTAAGCGACAGATGGTGTGATGGGGGTGGGGCGACGAACCATGTGTCAGTCAGCTTGCGAAGCGGGCGGCCGTCCGGTGGATCCACGGTCGTGTGCGGCGACTCGCGGTCCTGGCCGGTCCCCCCTGTGATGCCCCGTGCGGCTGGCGGTCACCCAACCGGAACGGCACGGAAACGATATCCCCGAGTGCCACCGTTGGGGAGGGTTCACGGCACTCAGTGCCAGTGAGTGACGAAGGACACCGTCCATACGGCAAGATGACCGGGTGACCGACCGCGACGCCGCCCCCTTCGACCTGGCCTCGATGCGCAAGCAGTACCGGGCCGAGGGCCTCTCCGAGACCGAGCTGGCCGCCACCCCCGTCGAGCAGTTCGCGCGCTGGTTCAAACAGGCCGCGACGGACGGCGGGCTGTTCGAGCCGAACGCCGTGATCGTCTCGACGGCCGACGCCGAGGGCCGGCCCAGCTCCCGCACGGTACTGCTGAAGCACTTCGACGAGCAGGGCTTCGTCTTCTACACGAACTACGACTCCCGCAAGGCGCGTGACCTGGCGGAGAACCCGTACATCTCGCTGCTGTTCCCCTGGCATCCGATGGCCCGGCAGGTCATCGTGACCGGGATCGCGCGGCGTACCGGGCGGGACGAGACGGCGGCGTACTTCCGCACCCGGCCGCACGGCTCGCAGCTCGGCGCGTGGGCCAGCGCGCAGTCCTCGGTGATCGCCACGCGCGCCGACATCGACGGGGCGTACGCCGAGCTGGCCGCCCGCTACCCCGAGGGCGAGCAGGTGCCCGTGCCGCCGAACTGGGGCGGTTTCCGGGTGGCCCCGCAGACGGTGGAGTTCTGGCAGGGCCGCGAGAACCGGCTGCACGACCGGTTGCGGTACGTGGAGCGGGCCGACGGGAGCTGGCGCGTGGAGCGGCTCAGTCCCTGACGCCGCCCAGCGCCTGCTCCAGCAGCCCCGCCCACTGCTCGACCACCCGCTCCCGGCGTGCCGAGTCGTCCGTGAGGAGGTTGGCCAGGCCCAGGCCCCGGGCCATGTCGAGGAGGCCCTGGACGGTTTCGCGGACGCCGGGGACGGATTCGTCGGCGGCCAGGAGGTCGACGGCGATGCGGTGGGTCTCGCGGCCCACGCGGGCTTCGAGTTCGGTGACGCGGGGGCGGAGCTGGTCCTCGTCGGAGGCGGCCACCCAGAGGTGGAGGGCCGCGCGGAACAGCGGTCCGGTGTAGAGGTCGACCAGGGCCGCGACGACCGCGTGGCGGTCTCCGGCCGCGCCCTCCGGGAAGAGGGCGCGCAGGGCCGTGGAGCGTTCCTCGGCGACGTACTCGACGGCCGCGGTGAAGAGGTCCTCGCGGGTCGGGAAGTGGTGCTGGGCGGCGCCGCGGGAGACGCCGGCGCGTTCGGCGACGACGGAGACGGTGGAGCCGGCCCAGCCGTGTTCGGCGAGGCAGGCCACGGCGGCTTCCAGGAGCCGCTGCCGGGTGGCCCGGCTGCGGTCCTGCTTGGGGACTCTCTCCGCACGGTCGACCGTGCTCACACCGCCCATGTCCTCACACCACCCATGCCGGATCCCGTCGTTCGAGGAAGGCCGTCATCCCCTCGCGGGCCTGCGGGGAGGAGAACAGCCGGGCCGAGAGCGCGGTCAGGCCGTCCGCGTCCCGGTCGAAGGTTTCCAGCACCCTAGCCGTGAGCAGCCGTTTCGTCTCGGTCAGGGCGTCGGGGGCGGATCTGCGCAGGCCGTCGAGGATGGGGGCCAGTGCGGTGTCGACGTCGTCGGCGTGGGTGGTGAGCAGGCCGGTGCGGGCCGCCTCCGCCGCGTCGAAGCGCTCGCCGGTGAGGTAGTAGCGGGCCAGCGCGCGCGGGTCGGTGCGCGGGAGGAGCGGCAGGGAGATGACGGCGGGGGCGACGCCGACGCGGACCTCCGTGAAGGCGAAGGTGGCCTCCGCCGAGGCGGCCGCGATGTCGCAGGCGGCCAGCAGGCCGAGGCCGCCCGCGCGGACGTGGCCGGTGACCCGGGCGACGACCGGCTTGGGCAGTTCGACGATCTGCCGCAGCAGGCCGACCAGGGCTTCCGGGGGCGGGGGGTCGCGCAGGTCGGCGCCCGCGCTGAAGGTGTTGCCGGTGTGGGTGAGGACGACCGCCCGGACGCCGGTGTCCTGGCCTGCCTCCGTGAGCGCCTCGGCCAGTTCGCCGACGAGGGCCGCCGACAGGGCGTTGCGGTTGTGGGGCGAGTCGAGGGTGAGGATTTCGACGGCACGCGCGCGTGCCCGGCCGACCAGAGTCATGCGCGCTCCCTGAGCTGTCGGCGGAGGACCTTGCCGGAGGCCGCCCGGGGGACACCGTCGATGAAGGTGACGTGCCGGATCCGCTTGCAGGGGGCGCCGCGTTCGGCGACGTACATCATGATCTCGGCCTCGGAGAGCTCGGTGCGGGACGGCTGGCGGACGACGTACGCGTGCGGGATCTCGTTGCCGTGGGCAGTTCGACGGGCGGGCCCTCTGCGTACTCGCTGCGGAACATGGTTCCTCCTCGCGCGCGGGGCCGTCTCAGTACGACTTGGGCAGGCCCAGGGTCTGGTGGGAGACGTAGTTGAGAATCATCTCCCGGCTCACCGGGGCGATACGAGCCACACGCGCGGCCGTTATCAGCGAGGCGAGACCGAACTCGCGGGTGAGGCCGTTGCCGCCGAGGGTGTGCACGGCCTGGTCCACGGCCTTCACGCAGGCCTCCCCCGCCGCGTATTTGGCCATGTTGGCTGCCTCGCCGGCACCCATGTCGTCGCCCGTGTCGTACAGCCGGGCCGCCTTCTGCATCATCAGGCGCGCGAGTTGGAGGTCGATGTGCGCCTGGGCGAGGGGGTGGGCGATGGCCTGGTGGGCGCCGATGGGGGTGTTCCAGACCTGGCGGTCGCGGGCGTACTCGACGGCTTTCGCGAGGGCGTAGCGGCCCATGCCGATCGCGAAGGCGGCCGTCATGATGCGTTCGGGGTTGAGGCCCGCGAAGAGCTGGAGGAGTCCCGCGTCCTCGTCGCCGACGAGTGCGTCGGCGGGCAGCCGCACGTCGTCCAGGGTCAGCTCGAACTGCTTCTCGGCGGCGTCGAGTTCCATGTCGATGGGATGCCGGGTGAAGCCGGGTGCGTCACGCGGGACGATGAACAGGCAGGGCTTGAGGCGGCCGGTGCGGGCGTCCTCGGTGCGGCCGACGATGAGGGTCGCGTCCGCGACGTCGACGCCGGAGATGAAGACCTTGCGGCCGGTGAGGATCCAGTCTCCGGTGTCCTCGTCGCGGCGGGCGGTGGTCGTGATGCGGTGGCTGTTGGAGCCGGCGTCCGGTTCCGTGATGCCGAAGGCCATGAGGCGGGAGCCGTCGGCCAGGGCGGGGAGCCAGTGTTGTTTCTGGGCGTCTGTGCCGAAGCGGGCTATCACTGTGCCGCAGATGGCTGGTGAGACGACCAGCATGAGGAGGGGGCAGCCGGCTGCGCCGAGTTCTTCCAGGACGATGGAGAGTTCGGATATGCCTCCGCCGCCTCCTCCGTACTCCTCGGGGAGGTTGACGCCGAGGTAGCCGAGTGTGCCCGCATCGGACCAGAGGCGTGCGGGGTCGTGGGGGCGGCCGTGGCGGTTGCCGAGTGCGGAGACGGTTTGTCGTAGGGCTTTGTGGTCTTCGGTGTCCATCGGCGTCCTTTCGGGTACGGGTGGTTTGTGGCGGATCGCGCAGTTCCCCGCGTCCCTTAGGTTTCCCGCACCACCGCCAGCAGTGAGCCCGGCTCGACCTGTTGTCCGGGTACGGCATGCAGGGCCGTCAGGGTGCCCGTCACGGGTGCTGTGATCTTGTGCTGCATCTTCATCGCCTCCAGCCAGAGCAAGGGGTCTCCGGCCTTCACGGCACTTCCTACGGTGAGGCCGTCGGCCACTCGGACGACCGTGCCCGGCATGGGGGCCAGGAGGGAGCCGGGGGCGTGCTGGGTCGTCGGGTCGGGGAAGCGGGGCAACGCCATCAGGGCGGTGTTGTTCACGTGGACCCGGTCGCCGTAGGCCGTCACCTCGAACTTGCGCTGTACGCCGTCCACTTCGAGGACCACGAGGTGCGCGTCGGCGTGCACCACCCGCACGCCGTCCGCCTCCAGGCCCGTGCGCGTGTGCCGGTAGCGGACCTCGTGGTCCTGCCCCGCCATCGCGTAGCGCTTGGTCTGCGGCTGTGAGGGGACGTTGCGCCAGCCGCCGAAGCGGGAGCGGCCCCGGGCGTCGGCGAGGGCGGCTGCCAGGGGGGCGTGCGGGTCGGGGGTCGGCTCGGTCAGATCCGGCAGGTGGCGGTCGTAGAAGCCGGTGTCCATGCGGGCCGCGGTGAACTCGGGGTGGCGCAGGGAGCGGACCAGGAGGTCGCGGTTGGTGACGGGGCCGTGGATCGCCGCCCGTTCCAGGGCGGAGGCGAGTGCGCGGATGGCCTCCGTGCGGGTGGGGGCGTGGGCTACGGCCTTGGCGAGCATGGGGTCGTAGTGGACGCCGATGTCGTCGCCGTCGGTGTAGCCGGTGTCGAGGCGGATGCCTTCGGGCATGGACAGGCGGTGCAGGCGGCCGGTCTGCGGGGACCAGTCGCTCGACGGGTCCTCGGCGTAGAGGCGGGCCTCCACGGCATGGCCACGCGCGCGTGGAGGCGTGCTTTCGAGGGGGTGGCCCTCGGCGACGCGGATCTGTTCGGCGACTAGGTCGAGGCCGAAGACGGCTTCCGTCACGGGGTGTTCGACCTGGAGGCGGGTGTTCATCTCCAGGAAGTGGGCCCTGCCGTCGGCGACGAGGAACTCGACCGTGCCGGCGCCCACGTAGTCGACGGCTCGGGCGGCCCGTACGGCGAGGGCGCTCACCTCCTCCTGGAGTTCCTCGGAGAGCCCGGGTGCGGGGGCCTCCTCGACGACCTTCTGGTGGCGGCGCTGGAGGGAGCAGTCGCGGGTGCCGAGCGGCCAGATGGTGCCGTGGGTGTCGGCGAGGATCTGCACCTCGACGTGGCGGCCGTTCTCCACGTACGGCTCGACGAAGACCTCGCCGTCGCCGAAGGCACTCGCCGCTTCGGCGCGTGCGGCGGCCAGTTCGGCGTCCAGGTCCGCCAGGTGCCGTACGACGCGCATGCCGCGGCCGCCGCCGCCCGCTGCCGCCTTCACCAGGACCGGGAGGTCGGCCTCGGTGACGTCCGTGAGGGGTTTCAGCCCCATGAGCCGCTTGGCCTGGGTCTTGGACGCCATCGCCTCGATGGCGTCCGGGGACGGGCCGACCCAGACCAGGCCCGCGTCCAGGACGGCCCGGGCGAAGCCGGCGTTCTCGGCGAGGAAGCCGTATCCGGGGTGCACGGCGTCGGCGCCGGACGCGACGGCGGCCTTCACGATCAGGTCGCCGCGCAGATAGGTGTCGGCGGGCGTCTCCCCCGGGAGTCGTACGCCCGTGTCGGCCACGCGCACGTGGAGGGCGTTCGCGTCTGCGTCGGAGTACACGGCGACCGTGCGGATGCCGAGCTCACGGCAGGTGCGGAAGACGCGGCAGGCTATCTCGCCACGGTTGGCGACCAGCAGGGTGGAAATCATCTCTGTTGCCTCACATCCGGAAGACGCCGAAGCCGCCGCGCGCGCCCTCGTAAGGGGCGGTGTGGATGGCGGAGAGGCACAGGCCGAGGACGGTGCGGGTGTCGCGCGGGTCGATGACTCCGTCGTCGTACAACCGCCCCGACAGGAACATCGGCAGCGACTCGGACTCGATCTGCTGCTCCACCATGGCGCGCAGGGCGGCATCCGCCTCCTCGTCGTACGGCTGTCCCTTCGCGGCGGCCGACTGGCGGGCGACGATCGACAGCACGCCCGCGAGCTGCTGCGGGCCCATGACAGCCGACTTGGCACTGGGCCAGGCGAAGAGGAAGCGGGGGTCGTAGGCCCTGCCGCACATGCCGTAGTGGCCGGCGCCGTAGGAGGCGCCCATGAGGACGGAGAGGTGCGGAACGCGGCTGTTGCTGACCGCGTTGATCATCATCGCGCCGTGTTTGATGATGCCGCCCTGCTCGTACTCCCTGCCGACCATGTAGCCGGTGGTGTTGTGCAGGAAGAGCAGCGGGATGTCGCGCTGGTTGGCGAGCTGGACGAACTGGGCGGCCTTCTGGGACTCCTCGCTGAAGAGGACCCCCTGGGCGTTCGCCAGGATGCCGACGGGATAGCCGTGCAGGGTGGCCCAGCCGGTGGTCAGGCTCGTGCCGTACAGCGGTTTGAACTCGTCGAAGTCGGAGGCGTCGACGATGCGGGCGATGACCTCGCGCGGGTCGAAGGGGGTCCTGAGATCGCCGGGCACGAGCCCCAGGAGCTCCTCCTCGTCATACTTCGGGGGGACGGCCGGGCCCGGATCGCCGTACGCCTTGCGGTGGTTGAGGCGGGCGACCACGCGGCGGGCCTGCCGGAGCGCGTCGTGCTCGTCGACGGCGAAGTGGTCGGCGAGGCCCGACACGCGCGCGTGCATCTCGGCGCCGCCCAGGGACTCGTCGTCGCTCTCCTCCCCCGTGGCCATCTTCACCAGCGGCGGCCCGCCGAGGAACACCTTGGCCCGCTCCTTGACCATGATCACGTGGTCGGACATGCCGGGGACGTAGGCGCCTCCGGCGGTGGAGTTGCCGAAGACGACCGCGAGGGTCGGGATCCCGGCGGCGGAGAGCCGGGTCAGGTCCCGGAAGATGGCGCCCCCGGGGATGAAGATCTCCTTCTGCGACGGCAGGTCGGCGCCCCCGGACTCCACCAGGCTGACGCAGGGCAGCCGGTTGGCGAGGGCGATGTCGTTCGCGCGCAGGGCCTTCTTCAGCGACCAGGGGTTGCTCGCTCCCCCGCGCACGGTCGGGTCGTTGGCGGTGATCAGGCACTCCACTCCCTCGACGACACCGATGCCGGTGACGAGGGAGGCGCCGACGGTGTGATCGCTGCCCCAGGCGGCCAGCGGGGACAGCTCCAGGAAGGGCGTGTCGGGGTCGAGGAGCAGCTCGACGCGTTCGCGGGCGAGGAGTTTGCCGCGCCGCCGGTGCCGCTCGACGTACTTCTCGCCGCCGCCCGCGAGGGCCTTGGCGTGCTCGGTGTCGAGTTCGGCGAGCCTGGCGAGCATGGTCTCGCGGTTGGCCCGGTAGTCGGGGCTGCTCGGGTCGAGCGCGGAGGTCAGGACGGTCACAGCAGGGCCTCCGGTATGTCCAGGTGGCGGGAGCGCAGCCATTCGCCGAGGGCCTTGGCCTGCGGGTCGAAGCGGTGCCGGGCGGCGACGCCCGCGCCGAGGATGCCCTCGACGACGAAGTTGAGGGCGCGGAGGTTGGGCAGGACGTGCCGGGTGACGGGCAGTTCACGGCTCTCGGGTATCAACTGCTGGAACCGGTCGGCCGTCAGCTCGTGCGTGAGCCACCGCCAGGCGTCGTCCGTGCGGGCCCACACACCGACGTTGGCGTTGCCGCCCTTGTCTCCGCTGCGGGCGCCCGCGACGAGACCGAGGGGGGCGTGCCGGGTGGGCCCGGACGGCAGCGACTCCGGCAGGCGCGGTTCCGGCACCGGGTCGAGTACGGCGGTGTCGTGGGCCGGCGGCACGGGGACCCGGCGCCCGTCATGGAGGACGGCCACGTGGTCGACGGCCCCATGGGGGACGTACACATCCTCGAAAACCCCATAGGGCGAGCCCTTTCCAGGTGGCGCCAGCACATGGAAGCCGGGGTAACTGGCGAGCGCCAGCTCCACGGCCGCCCCGCTCAGGGCCCGCCCGACGACCTCCTGGTCGGGGTCCCGTACGACGAGCCGCAGCAGCGCGCTCGCCGTCTCCTCGCTCGGGGCGTCGGGCCGGTCGGTGCGCACCAGCTCCCAGCGCACGTCGGCGGCCTTGCCGAGGGCGGGTTCCATCTGCTCCCGCACCAGGGCGGCCTTGGCCTCGATGTCGAGGCCGGTGAGCACGAAGACGACCTCGCCTCGGAAGCCGCCGAGCCTGTTGAGCCCGACCTTGAGGGTGGGCGGCGGCGCCTGACCGCGCACGCCCTCGATCCGCACCCGGTCGGGCCCGTCCTGGCCGAGCCGCACGGTGTCCAGCCGGGCGGTGACGTCCGGCCCCGCGTACCGGGCGCCGGCCGTCTCGTACAGCAACTGGGCGGTGACCGTGCCGATGTCGACGAAGCCACCGGTGCCGGGGTGCTTGGTGATGACGCAGCCGCCGTCCTCGTGGAGCTCGGCGAGCGGGAAGCCGGGCCGACGGACGTCACCGTCCCGGAAGAAGGCGTAGTTGCCGCCGGTGGCCTGCGCCCCGCACTCCAGCACGTGCCCGGCGACGACGGCGCCCGCGAGCCGGTCGTGGTCCGTTTCCTTCCACCCGAAGTGGGCGGCGGCCGGGCCGGTCACGAGTGCCGCGTCCGTCACCCGCCCGGTGACGACGACGTCGGCGCCCGCCCGCAGACAGGCCGCGATCCCGAAGCCGCCGAGGTAGGCGTGGGCGGCGAGGCTGCCGGGGAAGGCGGAGGTGAGGTCGTCGCCCTCCACATGTGCGACGCGTACGGGGATGCCGAGCCGGTCGGCCAACGCCCGTACGGCGTCGGCGAGTCCGGCCGGGTTGAGCCCGCCCGCGTTGGTGACGATCTTCACGCCCCGCTCGTGGGCGAGCCCCAGGCAGTCCTCCAACTGCCGCAGAAAGGTACGGGCGTATCCGGCGCCCGGGTCCTTCAGCCGGTCCCGGCCGAGGATGAGCATCGTCAGCTCGGCGAGGTAGTCGCCGGTGAGGACGTCCAGGTCACCGCCGGTGAGCATCTCGCGCATGGCGTCGAAGCGGTCTCCGTAGAAGCCGGAGGCGTTGCCGATCCGCAGGGTCACTGTGCGGCCCCGTTCGGGGGGCGGCCGGTGCCGGGCGGGCCCGCGAAGGCCTGGGCGATGTCCAGCCAGCGGTCGGCGTCGGGGCCGTCGGCGCGCAGGGCGAGGTCGGCGCGGTGGGCGCGCTGGGTGACCAGGAGGCAGAAGTCGAGGGCGGGCCCGGTGACGCGTTGCGGGGCGTCCCCCGGGCCGTACGTCCACAAGTCGCCGGAGGGGGCTCGGAGTTCGACGCGGAAGGGAACGGCCGGCGGAGTCAGTCCGTGCACGCCGTAGGCGAAGTCCCGGGTCCGCACCCCGAGCCAGGCCACATGCCGCAGCCGGTCGGTGGGTGCGCGCACCACACCCAGGGCGTCGGCCGCATCCTGCCCATGGGCCCAGGTCTCCATAAGGCGGGCCGTTGCCATGGAGGCGGCCGACATGGGTGGGCCGTACCAGGGGAAGCGCGCCCTGGGCGGGGCGGCCCGCAGTGCCTTCTCCAGCGCCGTACGGCCGCTGCGCCACCGCGCGAGCAGTTCGGCGGGCGGGAGTCCGGCGTCCTCCTCGGCGCCCTCGTCGACGAAGGATCCAGGTGCGGCGAGGGCCTTCTCGACCAGGGCGTGGAAGCCGTCGGGGTCCGTGACGGCGAGCAGGGCCGAGCGGTCCGTCCAGGCGAGGTGGGCGATCTGGTGGGCGACGGTCCAGCCGGGCGCGGGGGTGGCGAGCGCCCAGCGCGGCGTGCCCGCCCCGGCGACGAGGCGGTCGAGTTCCTCGCTCTCCTCGTGCAGGTCGTCGATCACGGACGTCGGATCGGACACGGGCGCTCCCCTCGGGGCACGGCGGTGTGCGGGGGTGGTGCGGGGTGGTGCGGCGTGCTGAGGAGCATGGCAGCGCGACCAGAAACAATCAAGCGTGCTTGCATGAATTTGTGACCCGCACGGCGGGCAGCCGTACCCGCCGCCTGCGTCCGGGCCGGACCTCGTCGAGGATCCGTTCATCGCGCGCCCGCAGGAGATCCGTACGCTCGCGGGACGCGGTGCGGTGGTGTGGGTGTCGGTGGCCTACAAGATCGCCCACTCCGTCGGGGACGTCGCGCGCGACCGGGTCAGCCAGTCATGGATCAGCGCGCTCGTGCGGTGCGTGACGCTCCCGGTGGTCGTGGGCGTCCTGACGGCCCTGACGGCTCCGTCGGCCCGCGGGCGCGTTACGGGCTTACGGTGCGGGGGGTCTTGGTGCGCTAAGCCCGTTCGGACGGGCATGGGGGTCGGTGTGAGGGTGGGGAACGAGATGATGGCTGTCCCGGCAGGGCGGGTGACGCTGTCCGACCGGCGGACGCAACGGAGTTGGACGGTTGAGGTCGCGTCGTTCCGGATGTCGGCGGTCCCGGTCACTCAGGCGTGGTACGCCCAGGTCACCGGTGAGTGGCCGAGTGCCGTTCGCGGTGAGCGGCTGCCCGTCGAGGGTGTGTCGTGGTGGGACGCGGTGCGGTTCTGCAACGCGCTGTCCCGGGCGGAAGGACTGACGCCCGTGTACCGCCTGGGCGATGACTCCGAGTCGGTCGACTGGGACGTCTCCAAAGACGGGTACCGGCTGCCGAGCGAGGCGGAGTGGGAGCACGCCTGCCGGGCCGGTGGCAGTGGGCCGCGGTACGGGCGGCTCGACGAGATCGCCTGGTATCGCGGCAACTCGGAGGAGCGGATCCGTCCCGTGGGCGGCAAGCAGCCCAACGCGTGGGGTCTCCACGACATGCTGGGCAACGCCTGGGAGTGGTGCTGGGACGTCTATGACGCCGAGGTCTACGGCACCTACCGGGTGCTGCGGGGCGGTGGCTGGGCCGACGAGCACTGGAGTTGCCGTGCTTCGGTACGGCGCCGCAGTCATCCCACGTTCCGGATCGACGACGTGGGTTTTCGCGTGGCGCGCGCGTACCAGCCGTAGAAAGAGCTGCTTGATCTCTGTTTGGCGACGGCGCGGATGTCGTCACGGAGCGGATGCATAGGATCACCGGCATGGCATTGCGACCTGTTCAGGTGAACATAAAGGCTCTTGACGACTCGGCGGTCGGCCGGTTCTGGGCGGAGGCGCTCGGCTGGGGTGTTTCCAGCGAGGGACCCGGCGTGACCAACGTCGAACCCGGCGGCGGCTTCGTCTGGCCGGACCCGGTCGCCGTCTGCATCGACGTCGTTGCCGTCCCGGAACCCAAGTCGGCGACGAAGAACCGTGTGCACCTCGATCTCGCCACCACCTCCGCGGCCCATCAGGAGGAGTTGGTCGCGCGCCTGAGGTCTCTCGGTGCGACGCCCGCCGACGTGGGGCAGGGCAACGTGCCGTGGACGGTTCTCGCCGACCCGGAGGGCAACGAGTTCTGCGTGCTGGAGCCCCGGGAGATCTACCGGGACACCGGGCCGATCGCCGCGGTGGTCGTCGACTGCGAGGAGCCGCGGGCCATGGCCCGGTTCTGGGGCGAGGCGATGGACTGGACCCTTCATGAGGTGACCGACGATCACGCGGTGCTGCGCTCCGCCCAGGGGGTCGGGCCGTATCTCGAGTTCCTCCGCATCCCCGGCGGGAAGGCCGTGCCGGACCGCGTGCACATTGACCTGCTGCCGCACCCCGGTGACGACCAGGAGGCGGAGGTGGCCCGGCTGCGGGCCCTCGGCGCCACCGACCTCGACCTCGGCCAGGGCGACGTCCCGTGGAGGTGCCTGGCCGACCCGGAGGGCCACGAGTTCTGCGTCCTCGCCCCGTCCTGACGCGGAGCCTTGCCGGGCAAGCGCCTTGTACGGAAGGTCGCGGTGCCGGGCGCGTGCGCCTACCAGTGATCAGGCCCTCGCGCACCGTGGGAAGGCGTGTCGCCTGACGGCCCGGGACTCCGTCTCAGGAGCCCCCGAGGGCCTGTCGTTTGGATCAGGTCGCAGGGAATCGACGGCACCTCTCCGGCGCCGGTGAGCGGGGCCTGGTGCGTGCAGCTGCACGGCGGAGGAGGGCGTCGATGCGGAGCATCGGCAACCGACGACAACGCCGCAGATGCGCGTGCCAGGCCCCGCGTCTGCGATCTGATCCAAACGACAGACCCTAGCCCTCCAGGACCGCCGTCTTCCGGCGGCCGCGGCCGACCTGGGTCCGTACCGCCCCCATGCTCGCCGCGATGACGAGGGCGATCGCGGCGGCCTCCACGGTGGTGAGGGCCTGGTCGAGGAGGAGGAAGCCGGCCGTCGCGGCGATGGCCGGTTCCAGGCTCATGAGGATCGCGAAGCTGGAGGCGGGCAGGCGGCGCAGGGCGAGGAGTTCGAGGGTGTAGGGCAGGACCGAGGAGAGCAGGGCCACCGCCGCGCCCAGACCCAGCGTCACCGGGTCGACCAGTTTCGCCCCCGACTCCGCCATGCCCAGGGGCAGGAACAGCACGGCCCCCACCGCCATCGCCAGGGCCAGGCCGTCCGCCTGCGGGAAGCGGCGGCCCGTACGGGCGCTGAAGATGATGTAGGCCGCCCACATCGCGCCGGCACCCAGGGCGAAGGCCGCTCCTGTGGGGTCGAGGCTGCTGAAGCCTCCGCCGCCGAGCAGGAAGACACCGGCCAGGGCGAGCGCCGCCCACACCACGTTGATCGCGCGGCGGGACGCCAGCACCGAGAGGGCGAGCGGGCCGAGGACCTCCAGGGTGACCGCGAGACCCAGTGGGATACGGGCGACGGCCTGGTAGAAGAGGCCGTTCATCGCGGCCATGGTGATGCCGAAGACGACGACCGTGCCCCAGTCCGTGCGTGAGTGGCCGCGCAGCCGCGGGCGGCAGACCAGCAACAGGACGACCGCCGCCACGAGCAGCCGCAGCGCCACCACCCCGAGGGCGCCCGCCCTCGGCATCAGCATCACGGCCAGCGCGCCGCCGAACTGCACGGAGATCCCGCCGGCGAGTACCAGGCCCACCGGCCCGAGGGAGCCCGGCCGGCCCGGTCCGGCGGCCGGTGCGGCGGCCGGTGCGGCGGCAGCGGCGGTTGTCGCGGGCTGGGGCGTGGTGACGCTGTCGGGGGTGGTCACGGGCGGTCCTGTGCTCGGCTCGGCTGCGTACTCGGGCTGCGTACGTACACCGTCCTACCCACTTGCGTGCATCACGATGTACTGTCGAGTCCACAGTAATGGACTCCGTCAGGCGCGTAAACCGCCTATGCCACTGTCTCGGAATGCGGGCGCTCAGCGGCGCGCCAGGTACAGGTTCAGCGCCTTGTACAGCAGCCGGTTGAGCGGGTAGTCCCACTCGCCGAGGTACTCGACGGCCTCGCCGCCGGTGCCCACCTTGAAGCGGAGCAGGCCCAGCAGGTCGCTGGACTCCTCCAGGGTGTCGGTGATGCCGCGCAGGTCGTAGACGGCGGCGCCGAGTTCGTGGGCGTCGCACATCATGCGCCACTGCACGGCGCTGCTCGGCTGGACCTCGCGCCGACGGCTGGTGGAGGCGCCGTAGGAGTACCAGACGTGGTCGCCGACGGTCAGCATCGTGGCGGCGGCGAGCACCTCGCCGTCGTGGTACGCGAGGTAGAGCCGCATCCGGTCCGGGTGCTCGGCGGTGAGCGCGCTCCACATGCGCTGGAAGTACGGCAGCGGGCGCGGGAGGAAACCGTCCCGCCCGGCCGTCTCGGTGTACAGCTCGTGGAAGGCCGGCAGGTCCTCCAGGTCACCGCGCACGACCTTCACTCCGGCCTTCTCCGCCTTCTTGATGTTGCGCCGCCACTGCTGGTTCAGGCCGTTGTGGATGTCCTCCAGCGACCGTCCGGCGAACGGCACCTGGAAGACGTACCGGGGCTGCCCCGCGGCGAAACCGTCCTCGCCGCCGGGTGCGGTCTGCCGCCAGCCCATACGGCGCAGGCTGTCCGCGACCCGGCCTGCGCGGGGTTCGTACGACGTCGCCCGGACGTCGCGCAGCCGCCGGGCGGCCGGGTCCGCGATGGCCGCCTTGACCGTCTCGGCGCTCCAGCGGCGCACCACGACCGGCGGGCCCATTCGCACCGCGAAGGCGCCCCGTCGCCCGAGGTGGGCGACCATCGGCTCCAGCAGGCGTTCGAGGCCGGGCTCGTGCCAGTCGAGGAGCGGGCCCTCGGGCAGATACGCGAGGTACCGCGGCAGTCCGGGCAACTTCGGCCCGGGCAGTGGGCGCAGCAGCACCAGCCCCGCGCCGACGAGCTGTCCGCCCTGGTCGAACCAGCCGAGGCTCTCGGCCTGCCAGTCGGGCTTCACCTCGCCCCAGGACGGGACCTGGGTGTGGCTGGCGGAGGGGCGGGCCGTGACGAACGCGAGGTGCTCGTCGCGGGTGATCGGCTGGACGCGGACGCGCATGAGCGGGCTCCTTCGAGCAGCGGCCCTCGGCGGGCGGTGTCTGGTCCCGCGAGCCTAGGAGCGGCTCCGTCCCTCCCCCGGTTCAGACACTCGGGTCCGCCCGTCCCGTGGCCCGAACGCCTCAGCGTCTGTCGGATGGGGCGGGTGGACAGCGGGAGTAGCACGCGTACGAGGCCGGCGGGCCCGGGGCCGGGGCCGGGGCGGCGGGAGCCACTCGGGTCCGCCCGTCCCGCAGCCCCGAACGCCTCAGCGTCCGGCCGGCAGGGGTCGCGCGCACGGGCAGGCGGCACGCGTACGAGGCCGGCAGGCCCCGGGGCCGGGGCCGGGGCGGCGGGAGCCACTCGGGTCCGCCCGTCCCGCAGCCCCGAACGCCTCAGCGTCCGGCCGGCAGGGGTCGCGCGCACGGGCAGGCGGCACGCGTACGAGGCCGGCAGGAACGGTGGTCTGCGGGCGGGCTCCTCCCTGAGGCGGCCGTGCTCACCCGCGCGGCGCCCCGGGCCGGTCATGCCGCCCTGCTCATCCCGGGGCCGGTCATGCCGCCGGGCTCATCGCCCGGCCGGTGGCACCCCCGGGCCGGTCATGCCGCCCGGCTCATCGCCCGGCCCCGGCTCGCCCCCCGCTCCCTCCAGCGCCTCCGCGAGGACCTCCGCCAGATGCCGCCCCCGCACCCCCGCCAGCTGCTCCAGCTGTGTGCGGCAGGAGAAGCCGTCCGCAAGGACCACCGTGCCGTCCGGGGCGTCCCGTACCGACGGCAGGAGCTGTTCCTCCGCGCAGGCCACGGACACCTCGTAGTGTCCCCGCTCGAAGCCGAAGTTCCCCGCGAGACCGCAGCAGCCGCCGCTCAGATCGCCGGAGAGCGAGGCGGCTTCGCGCAACCGGCGGTCGGCGGCGTCGCCCAGCACCGCGTGCTGGTGGCAGTGGGTCTGCCCGGCCACCGGGCGGTCCACGCGCGGCGGCGTCCAGCCGGGGGCGTGGCGCTCCAGCGTCTCCGCGAAGGTGAGGACCTTCGCGGCGAGACGGGCCGCGCGCGGATCGTCGTGCAGCAGCTCGGGGACGTCCGTGCGCAGGGCGGCGGCGCAGCTCGGCTCCAGGACCACGACCGGGGCGTCGGTCTCCAGCACCGGCTCCATCAGGTCGAGCGTGCGCCGCATGACCGCCCGGGCGCGGTCCAGCTGCCCCGTCGACACGTACGTCAGCCCGCAGCAGACCCGGCCCCGGCCCCGCAGCAGGGACAACGGGTCGAGGGCGACCGTCCTGCCGTCGCCCACCGGCGGTTTCGCCAGGTGCACGGTCGGCGGCAGCGCCACCCGCAGCCCGGCCGCCTCCAGGACGCGGACGGCGGCCTGTCCGACGGCCGGTGAGAGGTGCTCGGTGAAGGTGTCGGGCCACACCACGACGAGATCCCCACGCCCGGCGGCAGCCACCTCGCCCCGCCGCCGCTCCCACCATCGGCTGAACGTCCGCGTCGCCACCCGGGGGATCTCCCGCTCGGGGGCGATCCCGCCCAGCCGTTTCGCGGCCCGGGCGAAGGGGCGCATCCGGGCGAGGGTGTTGACCAGCGGAGCCGTGTGCGTTCGGGCCACGGCCCGGAGCCACTCCGGCAGGCGGCCCATCGCGTAGTGCGCGGCCGGGCGGCGCCGGCCCTCGTAGTGGTGGTGGAGGAACTCCGCCTTGTACGTGGCCATGTCGACCTCCACCGGGCAGTCCGACCGGCAGCCCTTGCAGGACAGGCACAGGTCCAGCGCGTCCCGCACCTCCGTGGAGCGCCAGCCGCCGGTCACCACCTCACCCGCGAGCATCTCGTGCAGCAGCCGGGCACGCCCGCGCGTGGAGTGCTCCTCCGCGCCGGTCGCCCGGAAGGACGGGCACATGACGGAGGAGCCGGACACCGACGTCGTACGGCACTTGGCGACGCCCACGCAGCGCCGGACCGCCGCCGAGAAGTCACCGCCGTCCAAGGGGTAGCCGAAGGCGACGTCGACGGGCTCGCGGGGGAGGACGGAGAAGCGCAGGCCGGCGTCCAGGGGCGCGGGGCGGACCAGCATGCCGGGGTTGAGGAGGTCGTCGGGGTCCCACGCCCCTTTCACCCGCTCGAACAGGCCCACCATCTCCCGGCCGTACATCTTCGGCAGCAGCTCCGCCCGCGCCTGCCCGTCCCCGTGCTCCCCGGACAGCGACCCGCCGTGCGCCACCACCAGTTCCGCGAGCTCCTCCGAGAAGCGCCGGAAACGGGCGATGCCGGGCTCCGTCAGCAGGTCGAAGTCGATACGGACGTGGATGCAGCCGTCCCCGAAGTGCCCGTACGGCGTGCCGCGCAGCCCGTGCGCGCCGAGCAGCGCGCGGAAGTCCCGCAGATACGCCCCGAGCCGGGCGGGCGGCACCGCGCAGTCCTCCCACCCCGGCCAGGCCTCCCTCCCGTCCGGCATCCGCGTCGCCGTACCGCTCGCGTCCTCCCGGATCCGCCACAGCGCGCGCTGCCCCGCCGGGTCGGTGACCACCAGGGCGTCCACGACATCGGCCGCCCGCACGATCGCCTCCGCACGCGCGCGTGCCTCCGCGGCCGACTCCCCGCCGGTCTCCACGAACAGCCAGGCCCCGCCCCGCGGCAGCGCGGCCGCGGACGGCACCAGGTCCGCGGCCATGCCCTCGACCGTCAGCGGGCGCAGCGGCAGCAGCCCGGCAGCGGCCTGCGCCGCCGCGCTCTCGTCGGCGTACGCCAGCACGGCCAGGGCACGCGCGCGGGGCGCCTCGACCAGGCGTACGACCGCCTCCGTCAGCACGCCCAGCGTGCCCTCCGAACCGCAGAAGGAGCGGGCCACGTCGGCGCCGCGCTCGGGCAGCAGCGCGTCCAGCGCGTATCCGGAGATGCGGCGGGGCAGCTCGGGGAAGCCCGTGCGCAACCGGGCCAGTTCGCCGTCCACCAGCTCCCGCAGGCCGTCCGGCGCTCCGGCCCAGTCCGGCCCGAGCCGCAGCCGCCGCCCCCGCGCGGTGACCACGTCCAGCTCGCGCACGCTGTCCGCGGTCGTCCCCCAGGCCACCGAGTGCGAGCCGCAGGAGTTGTTGCCGATCATGCCGCCGAGCGTGCACCGGCTGTGCGTGGACGGGTCCGGCCCGAACCGCAGGCCGTGCGGGGCGGCCGCCTCCTGGAGCCGGTCGAGCACCAGCCCCGGCTGCACGACGGCCGTACGCGCCTCCGGGTCCAGCGACACGAGCCGGTTCATGTACCGGGTGAAGTCCAGCACCACGCCCGTACCGGTCGCCTGCCCCGCGATCGACGTACCGCCGCCTCTCGCCACGACCGGCACCCCCCGCTGCCGGCACACCTCCAGGACGGCCGCCACGTCGTCGGCGTCACGGGGAGCGACCACACCCAGCGGCACCCGCCGGTAGTTGGAGGCGTCCATGGTGACCAGCGCCCGGGAGGTGACGTCGAAACCCACGTCACCCCGGACGACCCGGCTCAGCTCCGCCTCAAGGACAACCAGCTCCCCGACATCCGTCATGCGTCCAGCATGCCCCCGGCGGCTCAGCCCTTGACGGCGGAGCTGGCCACGCCCTCGACGAACCAGCGCTGGAAGAACGCGAAGACGATCAGCACGGGCAGCACCAGCAGCACACCGAAGGCGAGGATCTGGCCCCAGTCAGGGGGCTGCTGCCCCTGGAAGACGCTCATCTCCAGGGGGAGGGGACGCACCGACGGGTCGGACACCATCAGCACCGGCCACAGGAAGGAGCCCCACTGGATGAGGAAGGTGAGGATCGCGACCGAGGCGAAGACCGGCCTGGACATCGGCACGATGATCGCGAAGAAGGTCCGCCAGGGACCCGCGCCGTCCAGCCGGGCCGCCTCCTCGATGCTCGGCGGGATCTTCCGGAAGAACGTGTGGAACTGGTAGACGGCGAAGGCGTTGGCGACGAACGGCAGCGCCTGGATGAACAGGGTGTTGCGCTGGCCGTTGAACATGTAGAACAGCGGCACCGCCACCGACTCGAACGGGATCAGCATCAGCAGCAGGACCAGGGTGAACACCGCGTTCTGGCCGCGCCACTTCAGCCGCGTCAGCCCGTACGCCGCCATCGAGTTGACGATCAGTCCGCCCGTCACCACCACGAACGACAGCAGCACCGACACGCCCATGAACTGCCAGAAGTAGCCGGTGCTGTCGGAGCTGAGGCTGTCGAGGACGGCGGTGTAGTTGTCGAAGGAGAGGTGGGTGGGCAGGAAGCCGGACAGGCCGTTCATGACCTCGTCGGACGGCTTGAGGCTGCCGAGGAAGAGGTAGAGCGCGGGGAGGGCGAAGACGAACGCCAGGACGCTCAGGACGGTGTAGTCGAGGACGCGGCGTACGGGAGTACGGGTCATGGCCATGGTGGGGTCAGTCCTCGTTGTCGGGCCGGACGACGCGGCGCTGGACGATCGTCAGGGCGACGACGATCAGGAAGAACACCACCGTGACGGCCGAGGCCTGGCCGATGTTGTTCTGGTCGAAGGCCGTGGTGACGGCCTGGTACATCACCGTCCGGGTGGCGTCCTCGTCCAGGCCACCGCCGCGGATGAGGATGTACACCTGGTCGAAGACCCGGAAGGACAGCACCGAGGTCAGCATCGCGACGAACACGAGGGTGCCGCGGATGCCGGGCAGGGTGACGTGCCGGAACTGCTGCCAGCGCGAGGCCCGGTCCAGCTGGGAGGCCTCGTAGAGCTCGCCCGGAATCTGCTGGAGACCGGCCAGCAGGATGACCATCTGGAAGCCGACGCCCTGCCACACCGACAGCACGATGATCGAGCCCATCGCGGTGAGGCCGTCACCGAGCCAGTCGAAGGCACCCCAGTTGCCGAAACTCACCGCGTCCAGCAGGGAGTTGAGCATGCCCTGCTCGCTGCGGGCGAGGATCAGCCGCCAGATCACGGCGACCAGCGCCATCGGGAAGACCACCGGCATGAAGAAGAAGGACCGGAACAGGCCGATGGCCTTCAGCTTGCGGTTGAGCAGGATCGCCAGCGCCAGCGCCAGACCCGTCTGGAGCGGTACGACGACCGCGGCGAAGGTCAGGTTGTTCAGCAGCGCCCGCAGGAACGGGCCGGACAGGTCGGGGTCGGTGAACAGCCGCCGGTAGTGCTCCACGCCGAAGAAGGTGGGCTCCAGCGGCGAGCCGAGGCGGACGTTGTAGAAGGAGAGCACCACGGCGTAGCCGAACGGAATGCCGACGAAGGCGATCAGCCCGCCGACGGCCGGGGCGGACATCAGCAGCCCGTGCAGCCAGTCGCGGTTGCCGCGCGACGGACGCGAGGGCTTCGCGGAGGGCGTGGCCGAGGCGGCCTGCGCCCGGCCAGGGGCCGCGGGGTGCGCGGGTTCCACGGTTTTCACGGGAGGGTCCTCTTCCCGGCGGGGCGGGCCCGGTCGGTACGTGGCTGCGTCGTTTTTGCGTCGCCATGTCGCCGGCGGCCCGCCCGGGCCGATGCGTCCTGCGGGTTACGGGATCTCGTAGCCGGCGTTGTCGGTGAAGTCCCGGTCGATGGCGCGGGCGGCCTTCTGCAGGGCTTCCTTGGGGTCGGCACCGCCGTAGATCGAGTTGAGGGCCGTGTTGAACTTGGCGGTGACCGTGGGGTATCCGGCGGTCACCGGGCGGGTGACGGCGACGCAGGAGGTGCTGATGTCACTGTCGCCGCACGGCTTGGCCAGCTGGTCGGCGAAGAGCTGGAGCGGGCCGCCCTTCTTGTACAGCTCGCTCTTGGCGAGTGCGGACTCGGTGGCGGGCACCGCGCCGTTGGCCTTCGTCATCGCGCCGATGTTGCTGTCGTTCAGCAGGTAGTCCAGGAAGGCGCCCGCGGCCTTGCCGTTCTTGCTGTCGGCGCCGATGCCCCAGACCCACGAGCCCTGACCCGTCTTGGGACCCTTGCCGAAGTCCGGCAGCGGCACGACGACGAGGTCGTCACCGAGCGCCTCGCTGTACGCGGGGTAGTTCCAGTGGCCGACCCAGCTCAGCGCCACCTTGCCCTTGGCGAAGGCGTTGCCGTCGGTGTTGGGGTCGACGTACGTCTTCCAGGACTGGAAGGTCTTCATCGCGGAGACCACGTCCGGGCTGTCGAGGGCGCCCTGCGCCTTGCCGTCCTTCAGCAGGCCGCCGCCGGCCGACCAGATGATCGGGGAGAAGCCGAAGGTGCCCCACTCGGTGGCCAGGCCGTACTGCTCCGATATGTCGAGGACCTTGCCGTCGGAGTCCTTGCCCTTGAGCGCCTTGAGCGCCTTGCCGAACTCCTCGGCCGTCCAGGCGTCGTCCACGCTCGTCGGGTACTTCACACCGGCCGCGTCCAGCAGCTTCTTGTTGGCGTACATGCCGAGCCCGGCGTCGAACATGCCCAGGCCGTAGTGCTTGCCGTCGATCTCGCCCTGTGCCTTGATCGCGTCGGTGACGTTGCCGAGGGTCTTGGCGGAGACGTGGCCGTCGACCGGGGCGAGCTTGCTGTTGTAGACGAAGTTCGCCATCGTCGGGCCGTCGAACTCCAGCACGTCCGGCAGTTCCGAGGCGTCGGTGGCGGTGATGGTCTTGGTGTAGTCGTTCTCGGGGATCAGCTTCAGCTCGGCCTTGACGTCGCTCTGCGAGGAGTTGAAGGACTTCACCGCGTTCTGCAGCGCGGCCGCCTCGCTCGCCTGGCCCTGGTGGGCCCAGACGCTGATGGTGCCCTTGCCGCTGCCCTCTTCGGCGGAGGTGTCGCTGCCGCCGCCCCCGCCACAGGCGGCCAGCGCGGCCAGGGGCAGCAGGGCGAGGGCTGTCAGGCCCGTACGACGGTGTTTTCTGTGACCGGTGATCATGGTGGTGCCTCCGTGCGGGGTGTGCGGGTGGGTGCGCGGACGGTGGGGAAGGGGCCGGGGGCTGGAACGGCGCCCCCGGCGGCGGGCGGGGCAGGGGCCGGGGGGAGCTACCGCTGCCTGTCGGTGTTCGGCGGAGCGGTGGTCTCGCGGAGGACGAAACGGATGGGCATCTCGACGGGGTGCGGCGGCCCGGCTTCCGGATCATCCAGCCGCGCCAGCAGCAGCCGGGCCGCCTCCCGGCCCTGGGCCGCGACCGGCTGGGCCACGGTGGTCAGCCCGACCACCTCGGACAGCTCGTGATCGTCGAAGCCGACGACGGACACGTCCTCCGGAACCCTCAGCCGGTGCCGGCGCAGGGCGCGCAGCGCGCCCATCGCCATCTCGTCGGACTGGGCGAACACGGCGGTCGGCGGGTGGCGCAGCGCCATCAGCTCGGTCATGGCCCGCTCGCCGCCCTCGACCGTGTAACCGCCGTCCGCCTCCAGCGCGGGGTCGGGCTCGATCCCGGCGTCGGCCAGCACGTCGAGGTAGCCCTGCCGGCGGTCGAGGGGCGTGGTCCAGTGCAGCGGCTCGCTGGCGCCGGAGATCATGCCGATCCGCCGGTGGCCGAGGTTCACCAGATGCCGTACGGCGCTCTGAGCCCCGCCCCGGTCGTCGATGCCGACCGCCGTGAAGCCGGGCCGGGCGCCGCCGACCGTGGTCGCCAGCGGCACGCCGAGGGACCGCAGGGCGGCGGCCTCCTCCAGGTCCGGGATCAGCAGGGACAGCACGGCGTCGACCCGTTTGCGGATCGGCAGCTTGGTGAAGAAGCGCTTGCGGGCCTCCGGTGAGCCGAGGTTGTACAGCAGGACGTCGTAACCGGCGGCGCTGAAGACCCTCTCGGCGGAGTCCAGCACGGTGCCGAAGAACCAGCGGCCGACGTACGGGACGACGACGCCGATGGTGTAGGTGCGCCCGCTGGCCAGACTGGATGCCGAGCGCGAGGCGGTGTAGCCCAGCTCGGCGGCGGCCTCGACGATCCGGGCCCGCATCTCCTCCGACACTCCGGGACGGCCGCGCAGGGCGCGGGACACGGTGGACGCCGAGACCCCGGTGGCCTCGGCGACATCGGTGATGCTGACCGTCACGGGACGCTCCTTGATCGGATGCACGCCGCGTGCCCGGGGCCCGGAAGCACAGCGGCGTGAGGGGGAGTGACGAGACCGTAAACCCGCCCACCTGGTTGCGCAAGCGTTTGCGTTCAGATTTACTTCGGCTGACTCTCAGAGGAACTCTCCCAAGCCAGAGCACAGCGCACACGCTTGAGTGCGGCTGTCGGCAGACAGGACCTGTCCATGCGATACGCGCCGCCCGGCCTCTGCGTGAACGACTTCGACCTCCTGCGCCACGCGGACGGCACCTACACCGCGCTGCACCTGCAGGGCCCGTGGACGGCCGACTTCGACCACCTGCGCATGGAGACGTCCTACGGCCGGGCCACCTCCACCGACCTGGTCCACTGGGAGCCGCAGGGCACGGCCTTCGGCAACGGTCTGCCGGGCCGCTTCGACCAGCAGGCGGTGTGGACCATGCACGCCTTCCCGCACGGCACCGGCATGGCGATGCTCTACACCGCCGTCTCCGGACTCACCCCCGGCGGCTGGCCCCTGCAATCGGTCGGCCTGGCCCACTCCGACCGCACCGACGGCACCGGCTGGCGCCGCCACGGCACGGGGCCGGTCGTCGAGGCGGACGGGCGCTGGTACCGCACGGGCGAACGCATGGGCTGGCGCGACCCCTTCGTCGTACGCGACGACGAGACCGACGGCTGGGTCATGGCGGTCTGCGCCGCCGACGCCTCCCTGCCCGTCGAGGTCAGCGGCTGCGTCGCCTGGGCCACCTCCGACGACCTGGAGCACTGGACCGTCCAGCCGCCGCTCATCTCACCCGGCGACGTCGACGAGTTGGAGTGCCCGGTCCTCGAACGCCTCGACGACGGCAGCTGGCTGCTGCTCGGCTCCATAGGCGCCACGCGGGGCTTCGAGGCGTGGACCGCGCCGCGCCTGCGCGGCCCGTGGACCCGCCGCGGTCCGCTCGGCCCGACGGGCGCGTACGCCCCGCGCGTTGTCGCGGCCCCGGACGGCTCACGCGTCGTGCTGCACACCACCCCGCGCCGCGTCGGCCTCACCGACACCGGCGACCGCTGCCGCGGCATGCTCGCCCAGCCCAAGTCGCTCGTCGTACCGCAGGACGCGGCGCCCCGCCTGGAATGGTGGCCGGGCCTCGACCCCTGGCTCGGCGAGGAGACGTACGACGCCCCCCTGCACGCGGTCGGCGACGTCGACCTCTCCGGCCGCACCGAGGTCACCCTGCGCACGCAGGCCTCCGACGAGGGCCGCCCCGCGCTCACGGTCGGCTGCGACGGCAAGAACCTCCGGGTCACCGGCCCCGAGGGCGCCCCGCTCGGCGAGACACTCCTGCCGGAACCCGCCGCCTCCCTGCGCATCCTCACCGTCGGCGAGTACGTCGAGGTCTACGCCGACGGCGTCTTCGTCCTCACCACCCTGTGCTACTCCGGCCGCCCCGCCCCCTGGACGGCCGCCTCCGAGGGCCGCGTCCGCCCTGTTCCCGTCCGTCCGGTCCGGCTGCCGGCCCCGCACCGCGACGACGCCTCGGCCGTCTGGCCCGGCCCGTCGCCGCACTGACGGCTGCCGGAAGACCGTCTCACCCGACGGACGAGGTTTCGCCCGAGTTTCCGGAAGCGACTACGCTCCCCTCCGTGGCTGAGATCCAGATTCCTGCTGACATCAAGCCCGCCGACGGTCGATTCGGCGCGGGCCCCTCCAAGGTGCGGACGGAGGCGCTGGACGCCCTGGCCGCCACCGGCACGTCCCTCATGGGCACCTCCCACCGCCAGGCCCCCGTCAAGAACCTGGTCGGCAAGGTGCGCGAGGGCATCCGCGAGCTGTTCCAGCTCCCCGACGGTTACGAGGTGATCCTCGGCAACGGCGGCTCCACCGCGTTCTGGGACATCGCGACGCACGGTCTGATCGAGAACAAGTCGCAGCACCTCAGCTTCGGCGAGTTCTCCTCCAAGTTCGCCAAGGCCGCCAAGCTCGCGCCCTGGCTGGCCGAGCCGGACGTCATCTCCAGCGACCCGGGCACGCACCCCGAGCCGGTCGCCGCGGCGGGTGTCGACGTCTACGCCTTCACCCACAACGAGACCTCGACCGGCGTCGCCATGCCGATCAAGCGCGTGGCCGGCGCCGACGAGGGCGCCCTGGTCCTGGTGGACGCCACCTCCGGCGCCGGCGGCCTGCCCGTCGACATCGCCGAGACGGACGTCTACTACTTCGCCCCGCAGAAGTCCTTCGCCTCCGACGGCGGCCTGTGGATCGGCGTCTTCTCCCCGGCCGCGATCGAGCGCGCGGAGCGCGTCCACGCGTCCGGCCGGCACGTCCCCGAGTTCTTCTCGCTGCCGACGGCGATCGACAACTCCCGCAAGAACCAGACGTACAACACCCCGGCCCTCGCCACCCTGTTCCTCCTCAACGAGCAGCTGGAGTGGATCAACGGCCAGGGCGGCCTGGACTGGTCGGTCCGCCGCACCGCCACGTCCGCGCGGACGCTGTACGGCTGGGCCGAGGACGTCAAGTTCGCGAACCCGTTCGTCACCGACCCGGCCAAGCGCTCCCAGGTCATCGGCACGATCGACTTCACGGACGAGGTCGACGCCGCCGCCGTCGCGAAGGTCCTGCGCGCCAACGGCATCGTCGACACCGAGCCCTACCGCAAGCTCGGCCGCAACCAGCTGCGCGTCGCGATGTTCCCGGCGATCGACCCGGCGGACGTCGAGGCCCTGACGAAGTGCGTCGACTACGTGATCGAGAAGCTCTGACCGTCTCGCGTACGTGACCGAGGGCGCCCTGCCTGTGCGGGGCGCCCTCGCTCGTACTCAGGCAGCCGCGCCCCTGCCGAACACCTCGAACAGCCGGGTCAGGCTGTCCTCCGCGTAGCCTTCCGCCGCCGCGCGCCGGAACGCGCCCAGCACCGCGGCGGGCAGGGCGGGGTCCACGCCCGCGTCCCGCGCCGTGTGCACGACGTGCTCCATGCTCGCCACGGCCATCGAGATCCGCTCGACGTCGCCCGAGTGCCGCCCCGCCTCGATCCGCGGCGTGTAGAAGTCGAGGAACTGGCCCATCCCGCCCAGCGTCTGCGCCGCGTACGGCGTGATCTCCGAGGCGCCGATGCCGTGCGCGTCCGCCAGCGCCAGCGTGTGCAGCCAGGCGGTCAGGGCGGTCCAGAAGAGGTCCATCTGGAGCTGGTAGTAGAGCGCGGCCAGGCCCGGGTCCTCGCCGCGGTAGTCGGTGCCCGTGATGACCTTCAGCACGTCCTCGTACCGCTCGAAGAGGTCCCGGGGGCCGCTGTAGAAGGTGTCGAACTCCGGCGAGCCGATGCCGGACGGCGGTGTCTGGACTCCGCCGGTGAGGTGACGCGCCCCGTGCTTCGCCGCCCAGGCCGCCCCCTCGCGGGCCCTCTCCGGTGTGTCCGAGCTGAGGTTGACCAGGACGCGGCCCGCCAGTGCCGGAGCGGCGGGCTCCAGGATGGCGTACATCGCGGCGTAGTCGGTGAGGCTCAGCACCACCACCTCGCCCGCCGCCAGTGCCTCCTCGACGGTGGCGGCGCGCACCGCGCCCCTGGCCACCAGCTCGTCGGCGCGGCTCGCGGTGCGGTTCCAGACGGTGACCCGGTAGCCGGCGTCCAGGTAGGCACCGGCCATCGCGCGGCCCATGGGGCCGAGGCCGATGACGGTCACGGACGACGTGCTCACGACAGACGGACTCACAGAAAACTCCCCGGGGATCGCTGAAGGCAGGACGACGAGAACGAACGACTAGAACGAACGCTCTATCCAGAGGTGAACCTAGCACAGCGATTAGAGCGACCGCTCTAGCTCGGTAAAGTGGCGGCGTGAAGACCAAGGCCCCGCACGACTTCGAAACCGCCGGCACCCGCGAGCGGATCGTCCGCACGGCCTCACGCCTGATGCAGCGCCAGGGCTACGAGGGCACCGGCATCAAGCAGATCTCCCGCGAGGCCGGGGCGACGCTCGGCTCGGTCTACCACTTCTTCCCCGGCGGCAAGCAGGAGCTCGGCACGGCCGCGGTGCGGCTCGGCGACGAGGAGTTCACCGAGTTTCTGCGCGAGTCGCTCGACGCGGAGCCGGACCCGGCGCAGGCCCTCGTCGCGCTCACCGACTCCCTCGCCCAAGGCCTGCGGGAATCCGACTGGCTCGACGGCTGCCCGGTCACCTCCACCGTCGTCGGCACTGCGGCCAGCGCCCCCGGCATCCAGCAGGCGGCGGCCGAGGCGTTCGCCCGCTGGCGGGCCGTGGTCGCCGGGAAGCTCCTCGCCGCGGGGTTCACTGAAGCGGACGCGGAAGATCTGGCCCACACGGTGATCGCCACGCTGGAGGGAGCCGAACTGGCGTCCCAAGTGGCCCGCAGCGAGACCCCGCTGGAGGCGGCGGGGCGGCATCTGGCGCGTTTGATCACGTCGTACGCGGGCAACGGTCGCCCGTAGCCGCGCAAGGGGCGCCCGGTCGTACCGGGCGCCCCTCATGTCTCGCATATCTCGGATGTCTCGCATGTCTCGTGATGTGGCGTCAGACGATGCTCACGCCGGCACGCTCAGACCCCGGGCCCCACGATCGCGCGCAGGGTGTTGCCGACCGTCGCGACGGCCGACTGGGTCGCGCCCGTCTTCTGCGCCGAGGCCTGCGGCTTCGGGTCGGGCAGCTTCTGGCAGACCGCGTCGGCCACGCCGCTGCCGTGCGGCACCTTGCCGCTGGTGAGGTACGTCGCCAGGTGCTTGTCCAGGCAGGCGTTGCCGCTCAGCGTGACGCCGTGGTTGCCGCCGCCCTGCTCCACCACCAGGCTGGAGCCGCGCAGCAGCCGGTGCATGGTGACACCGCCCTGGTACGGGGTGGCCGCGTCGTCCGTCGCCTGGAACAGCAGCACCGGCGGGAGCTTGGTGTTGGCGACGTTCACCGGCTTCAGCGACTTCGTCGGCCAGAACGCGCACGGGGCGTTGTACCAGGCGTTGTTCCAGGCCATGAACGGCGCCTTCTCGTACACCGCCCAGTTGTCCTTGCGCCACTGCTTCCAGTCGCGCGGCCAGGACGCGTCACGGCACTGCACCGCGGCGTAGACGCTGTAGCCGTTGTCCCCGGAGGCGTCGATGGCGGCGATGTTGTCGTACGCCGTGACCAGCGCGGCGGTGTCGTGCTTGTTGACGTACGCCGCGAACGTCTGGGCGAGGGTGGGCCAGTAGGCGTTGTTGTAGCCGCCGGGTATGAAGATGTCCTCCAGTTCGGAGGGGCCCACCTTGCCGCCCGCCGGCTTCTTGGCCAGGGCCGCCCGCATGGCGTACCACTTGGCCTCGATCTTCGCCGGGTCGGTGCCGAGCTTGTACGTGGAGTCGTACTTCGCGATCCACGCCATGAGCGCCTTGTGGCGCTTGTCGAAGGCGTAGTCCTGCTTGATGTTGGCGTCGTACCAGACCCCGGTCGGGTCGACGATCGAGTCCAGCACCAGGCGCCGCACCCGCTCGGGGTACAGCTTGGAGTAGACCGCGCCGAGGTAGGTGCCGTACGAGTAGCCGAAGTAGTTGATCTTCTTGGCGCCAAGGGCCTTGCGGATCGAGTCCATGTCCTTCACGGCGCTGACCGTGTTGATGTACGGCAGGACGTCGGCGTACTTCTTGCCGCAGGCCTGGGCGAAGGACTTGGCGCGGTCGAGGTTGGCCTTCTCGATCGCCGGGGTGCTGGGTACGGAGTCGGGACGCACCGGGTTGAAGTAGCCCGGCTTGCAGTCCAGGGCGGGCTCGCTCTTGCCCACGCCGCGCGGGTCGAAGCCGACGACGTCGTACTGGGCGGCGACTTCCTTGGGCAGGGAGGAGGCGACGAAACCGGCCAGCGTCAGGCCACTGGCGCCGGGGCCGCCGGGGTTGACCAGCAGCGGACCCTGGTACGTCTTCGCGGTGTGCGGCACGCGGGACAGCGCCAGCGTGATCTGCTTCCCCTGCGGCTTCGCGTAGTCGAGCGGCACCTTCACCGACGCGCACTGGAGCGTCGGGTAGTCCTCCGTGCCGCACTTCTTCCAAGTGACCTTCGCGGCCTGGGCGGTGTTCGCGGAGTGCGACGCGCTGGCGTTGGCGGGGACGGCGGTGAGTGTCCCGGCCAGTACGACAGTCGCGCCGCACAGGACGGCTGCGCTTCTTCTCATGGAGTTCTCTCAGAACGGTGAGGGGGGTCAGGACCGTGTGTCACACGGTCCGTGCCGCATCGTTTCGGAAGAGCACGCCATGCCAGTACGTAATCGACCAAGATTTGACCGAATCGAGTCATCCACTGCGCCCAAACTCCCTGAAAGAAGGGGCAGTTGGACTATCTCGTCCCAAACAGACCAGAAGCCTGCGAGGGGCCGCGGGGAACCTGCGGTCCGGTCCTGCCCTCCCTCCGCCGGCTCGCCGTCGCACCGGGTGGGAACGGAACAGGGTCACGTCCGGCGGGTGGAGGGCTGAGGGGGCAGCATCACGTCTCCACTGCGTGTGAGTCGCTGCCAGGGCAGCCGGTAGCCGTTGATCGCGGTCAGGCAGGCCTGGGTGAGGACCAGATACATCACCTGGCGGTAGACGACCTGCTGGAGAGGAAGCGCCCACAGGGGCCGGAGCCTCTCGCCGTCGAGATGGAAGGCGTACACGGCGCAGACGGCCTGCACCGCCAGCACACCGCTCCAGGCCAGCACGGTGGTGCGCGGGTTCCCGAACACCAGGCCGTAGAGGGCCAGCAGGTCGATCAGCGGGGCGAGCAGGGGGGTTGGCAACTGCTGGGGTTTGACTGAGTGCGAGTGTGTTCTGGCGTGTGTGAGTGAGTGCTGATGCTCGCGGGCGGGGGCTGGGTGCTGCTCTTCAGGGACGGGAAGAGGAGTTCGGCTGTCGAATGTGTGACCTTTCCGGGTGGTGTTCGTTGGGTGTGGTGACCGGCTTGTCGAGGGCTGCTGATGGGGGGTGTGGGGTGGGCCGACTGCGGGAGCTTGCGGAGCCGTTCGTCGCTCCGGGGCCGTCCGGGGTGGCGATCCGTACCCGGCTGAAACATCTCACGCCCGCTGATGAGAAGGTGCTGCGGCTGGTGGGCGCGCACCTTGGATCGCTGGCCTCGCGTGACCTGAAGAGGCGATGCCGGGACGGTCTGGACCATGACGGTGAGGCGTGGGCGGCGCGCAAGCGGGACCTGACACCCCTGTGCTCCTCGCGGTGGGCGGGCGCGGTCACCAAGGCCAGCCACGACCAGTGGGCGCTGGCCCGCCGCTGCCAGTTCGCCCACATCCAGAACCTTCAGGCCGCTGTCCGCACGATCCGGTACCGGCTGTCCCTCCCGGTGGGCGCAAAGGGCGGCAAGGGGGCGCCGGGCGGCTACCGCAGCAGGCGGGAGTGGCACGCCAAGTCCCGCCGCCTGCACCTGCTTCAGGACCGGCTGGAGCGGGAACAAGCCGACCGCGAAGCCGGGATCGTCCACGTCGTACGCGGCGGCAAACGCCTGGCCCGCACCCGGCATCACCTCCCGGCCGCGCAGCTCACCAAGGACCAGTGGCGGCAGCGGTGGGAGGCCGAACGCTGGTTCCTCCAAGCCGACGGCGAGTCTGGCAAGCGGTTCGGCAACGAGACCATCCGGGTCAGTCCGGACGGTGAGGTGAGTATCAGGCTGCCGGCCCCGCTGAAGGAGTGGGCCAACGCCCCGCACGGCCGGTACGTCCTGGCCTGCCGGGTCGCCTTCCCGGTGGTGGTCGAGAACGGCCCGTATGCGGGGCGTCCAGGTGGGGTCGGGGCCGTCGTCGAAGGTCAGGACGACGGTCTTGTCCGGTGTGCGATACGTCCGCGGGTGATCCTGGGTGGTGTCGACGATCGGGCCGCCGTCGGCGATCCTGCGGGGGACTCCGGTGGCCGGTCGTCCGCCGCGCCCTTCCTGGTCGCCGGCGAAGCCCCTGGTGGTGTACCCCTCGACCAGGAGGACCGAGGCGACGAAGGCCAGCAGGACGAGGGGAACGAGGATGCGGAAGCGGTGCCGGGGCGACAGGGGTGCTCGCGTCCGCCGCGGGCCGGACGGCCTCGGTGAGCGGCCGGGTGACCGGTCAGGGCGCCGCCGCATCAGGGGGCCTCGGCCACCGATGGGTCGGGAGGCGGGGGTTCGGCCACGGCACCGGGCGGTGCCGAGGGGATGGCCGCCGGCCCTGTGGGCTGGGGGGCGGATGGCGGCGTTGACGCCGGCGGCTCAGGTGCCGGCGGGGCGGGTGCCGGTGGAGCGGGTGGCGGCGCTGGCGCCGGCGGGTCAGGTGCCGGTGGGGCGCTGCTCGGCGGAGCAGGTGAGGGCAAGGGCGGAGGCGAGGCGGGAGCGCTGCCCGTGCCGGGTGCAGGGGCGGGAGCGGGAGGGTCATCAGTGGCCGTGGGCTGCGCCGATGGGAGTGGCGCCTGTGGCGTTGGTGCCTCGGTTCTGGTGTGTCAGGAGGTGCCGGTGCGCTGTTCGGTGGACTCCCGGGCACAAGGGGCGGAGCAAGGGGAGGGCCGGGCGCGGTGAGCTGCGGAACGATCAGAGTGCTCGGGCCGACCGCGACCGAAGGGCCGTCCGGCGGTGCCAGGGGCGTCCGGCCCGGGGTGCGGGGTTCCGGTGCGGCAGGCGCCGCTATGTCACCGGGCAGGATCGCCCCCGGCGCAAAGGGCGTTGCTCCCATCAGGCTCAGCCCCAGCACCGCCATATAAGTAGCCGCACAGGCGGCCAGCCCGTAACCGGTGCGCCTCAGATTCCGCGCACGTCGACCGGAGGCATCGACGAACACGGGGAGGCTCGGATCGCTCGGTGACCCCTGTCCCGTATGTCCTGTCTTGGCACGGTTAAGCACCATACGGTTTAGAGCACGCCGCTGCGCGGTGGGCCGACATGGAACCTTCCACATCAGCAGAAGGGCACTCCCGGCGAGCATCCCGGTCAGGTACATGGCCAGGTACGCGGGTGATCCGGAGGCGCCCGGCGAGGACCGAGCGCCCCCCGTCACACCGACGTCACATCGCCGTGCACCTCACACTCGGCACGGCCCCGCCCCCGGGAGTACCTCCGAGGCCGAAGCTCGTCGAACCCCCGGTCGGCACGCTCCCGTTGTGCGTGGCGTTCACCGCCGTGACGGTCGCGCCGCTCTGGGTGTGCGAGGCGTTCCACATGCTGGTGACCTTCTGGGAGCCGGTCCAGGCCCAGCTCACCGTCCAGGACTTGAGCGGAACACCGCCCGTGTTGGCCACCTTCACCTCGGCGTTGAAACCGCCGCCCCAGTCGCTGCTGACGCTGTAGGCGGCAGAGCAGGCGGCCGTGCCACCGCCCGGTTCGCCCGGGCCGCCCGGGCCGGGCCCGGAGCCGCCGCCCGCGAAGCCCGGCGCCTTGACTGCCGCCAGGTACCCGTCCTTCACGGTGTCCACGGTCTGCCAGTCGTCCTTCAGGATCCCGCCCGTGTCACCGGAGTTGGGGTTCCAGGACCAGAACGTCCAGTGGAAGCTGTCGGCGCCGTACGCCGATGTCGACCGCAGGTACGTCACCAGCGCGGACAGCCACTTCTGATCCACCGACGACTGGAGCGTCGTACCGAACTCGCCGAGCCACACCGGCGCGATGTTCTGCTTGAAGATGTAGCCCCAGTACCTGTCCCAGACCTCCGGCATGTTGGCGGGGAAGGACGGGTCACTGAACCACGGCTGCTGGGCCACCGACGTGGCGTAGTCGTGGGCCGAGTAGACCAGCCGGTTCGGGACGTCCAGCTGGACCGGGTGCTGGGCGACGCCCATGAGGTTGCCGCCCCACCAGCCGTTGGCGCCGTTGTACGACTGCACGCCCTCGACCATGATCAGCAGCTCGGGGTTGACCGACAGCACCGCGTTGCCCGCGCGCTGGGCGGCCAGACGCCAGTCCCGGGCCGTGTCGCCGCAGCCCCAGCAGGCGGGATCGCGGGGCTCGTTGTGCAGGTCGATGCCGATCACTGTGGAGTTGCCCTTGTAACGGGCCGCCAGGGACTTGAGGTTGGCGATCCAGGTCGACTCGGGGACCGACGCCGTGTACCAGAGCGCCGACTGGCCCGCCGCGTCCGGGCGGTGCCGGTCGAGGACGATCTTGAGGCCGGCCTGCCCGGCGTACGCCACGATCCGGTCCAGGACCTGGAGTGACGTCAGGCCGCGCAGGTCGGTGTTCTTGCCGTCGTAGTTGATGCTGCCGGGCATGGTGCCGGGCTTGAGGATGTCGTCGCTGTAGGGCATCCGGATGGTGTTGTAGCCCAGCGACTTCATCTGGTCGATCATGCTCTTGTAGTCGCGGGCCCACAGGCCGTGGACGACGTGGATGTCGGTCTCGAAGCCGAACCAGTTGACGCCGGCGATACGGACCGGCTGCCCGGCCGCGTCCAGGATCTGCCGGCCGCTGGTGTGCCAGTAGCCGGCGCCGGCCTGCGCGTCGACGTCGGCGTGCGCCGAGGACTGCGTACCGGCCAGGGGTAACAGGAGCGCCGCGGCGACGCACAGCGCTCTTCGCAGAGTGCGGAACATGGCTGCTTCCTCTCGGGGAGGCGCGGCTCCGGAACGTCTGGGAGCGCTCCCATCAACGCCGCGCACCTCCCAGGAAACTGGCACGCCATGAGCACGTCAAGGAGGTGGGCGTTCACTCATCACGCCGCTCGGAATCTCTGCACGGCGCCGCCGCTCCGCATGACAAGCTCGCCGTCCGCTACGACCACGTCTCCCGCTCGGCCTAGCCGGCAGTCGACGAAGAAGGATGCCATCCGGTCCGCATGGGTGCGACGATCCGCTCCACGGTCTCCTCGATCTGAACCAGGCACTCGTGCACTTGTGGCGGGGGTGCGCCAAGAGGGTCTTCCACGTCCACGTCACCCATGCGCGTCGACACGGCACCACGGCGAGCGGCCGCGCCCTGTACGAGGGCGGCAAATCGTGCGGCCGGATCCGCCACGCCTGCGGCGTCCTCCGACCGCACCAGCCGGGCGAACTCACGGAAGGTGAACGCACGGGACAACGCACGCACAGGGGACAGCCGCACAGCGGCCTCACGATGCTCTCGCGCAGCACCCAGCACCAGGTCCGCGTTCTCGACCATTTCACTGGCCAGCCGGCGGGAGCCCACCCCGCAGGGCTGCACGCCACGCCCGGCGAGGAAGGAGGCGACAGCGGCCGCCACTGGCAGACCCACGACGGCCCGGGTGCCGGCACTGCTCACTTGGATCACTTGCCGATGTTCGAGCAGCCGGTGCCTGAGCAGGCACTCGGCAAGCGGAGAGCGATAGACGTTGCCGGTGCACACCACGAGTACGCGGAACGGGGGCACGCACCCTCCAGAGGGGGGAAGAAGAGGAGACCAAGACGTGCGGCGCGATGTCAGTATTCATTGACACCGGCTCCATCAGGACAGGCGCCACGTCGGTCGGGTGCGGCCTGTAGTACGCAGCACCTCTGAACGGGCGACACGTGTCGGATCGCCGTGTTCGCCACTACACCACCCGCCATGGCCGGGCCTTGGCCGACCGGGTGTCGCCGTCCAGGGCGGTCACCACAGGCCGACCAACCGAATGGCACATATCAGGCTCTTCGCCCCTTACATCCGGAGGGCTGGCGGCCAGTCCGGTGAACTGCATGCGCCATAAGGGGCCTTATCTCCCGAAAGGGCGTAACGAGCGCCATCCAGCGCTATCTATGCACATATCATACTCGCGGGCGGGACCATGCCGTCGCCCGATTCCATTTGAGGAGCGTGAATGCGATGACGGCCTCATCGAAGTGTCGTGCCGCCTTCGCGGCCACGGCAGCCGCTGCTGTCCTGGCCGCAGTCCCAGTCGTAGGGGCGCAAACTGCCCACGCCCAGCCTTATCCTCCCGACCCCCCGAGCCTCACCCTCAGCGCCACCACCGTAGATGCAGGAGACGAGCTCAGCTTCACAGGAACCGGGTTCGATCCGAACGAGGGTGTGGTCGCACTTCTGCTCTCGAAACCGATCAAGCTGGGCCGCTTCACCGCCGACAGCAACGGCACGGTGCAGGGGACCGTCACCATCCCCAAGTGGACCGACCCAGGCCGGCACACCTTCCTTCTCAAGGGAAAGGAATCGAAGCTGACCCTCTCAGCCAAGATCACCGTACGCCCGAACAAGCCTCACCTCGCCGACACCGGTGAGGACCGCTCGTCCCTTCTGCTGGGCGGAGCCGCAGGGCTGCTGGTGCTCGGAGCCGGCACGATGATGGCCGTCCGGCGACGGAAGCACAACTGACCACCCCGCTCCATCGGGCAGCTGCTGAGCCTTGGCCATACCGTCGGCCGACAGCGGAACCCCCGACGCATGACCTCACGTCGTCGTCGGGGTACTCGCTGTCGGCCGCTGCCGCCCTACCCGCCTGAAGCAAGCCCCTCCGGGAAGGCGGGTCGAAACCCAGGCGGCCGGAGCTTGGGCGCCCTTCCACTGATGGCACCGAAGGGCGATTCGCCTGCGGCCCCCGACCCCGGACGCCGTGGAGTCAGTCAGTGCCGCAGCGTGCCGGACTCGAGGTTTTCCACGTACCAGGCGTAGGTCCGGGCGAGTCCTTCCCGCAGGCCGATACGAGGAGCCCAGCCGAGCGCGGTGAGCCGGGATACGTCAAGGAGCTTGCGCGGGGTACCGTCCGGCTGCTTCGTGTCCCACTCGACGCTCCCCCGGTACCCGACAACGTCCGCGACGAGCTCCGCCAGGTCCCGGATGGTCAGGTCCGTGCCGGTGCCGACGTTGACCGGACCGTCCGCGTCGTAGTGCTCGATCAGGCACAGGCACGCCCGTGCCAGATCGTCCACATGGAGGAACTCCCGACGAGGCGTGCCGCTGCCCCAGTTCACCACCCGCCGCGCACCCGACTTCTTCGCCTCGTGGAAGCGCCGCAGCAGGGACGGCAGCACATGAGAGTGCTCGGGGTGGAAGTTGTCGCCCGGCCCGTACAGGTTGGTCGGCATGGCGGAGATCCAGGGCAGACCGTACTGGCGTCGTACCGCCTGCACCTGCAGAATGCCGGCGATCTTGGCGATGGCATAGGCGTCGTTGGTCGGCTCCAGGGGACCCGTCAGCAGCGCCTCCTCGCGGATCGGCTGCTCGGCGTACTTCGGGTAGATGCAACTGGACCCCAGGAACAGCAGCCGCTCCACCCCGTGCTCCAGAGCCGCGTCCAGCGTGTTCACCTGGATGCGCAGGTTGTCGGAGAGGAACTCGGCGGGCCGGGTGGAGTTCGCCTTGATCCCGCCCACCCGCGCCGCGGCCAGTACCACCACGTCCGGGCGCCTGGCCGCGAACCAGTCGAGCACCGCCCGCCGCTCCCTGAGGTCCAGCTCCGCCGAGCCGGGCGCGACCACATCGGTGAACCCCTCATGGCGGAGTTCCCTGCGCACCGCCGAACCGACTAGCCCGGAGCCCCCGGCCACGAACACGCGCGCCGAGCGGTCGAGGGGGCGATGCACCCTGTCGTCCGGCACCGGGGCAGGGGTGTTCACCGCCGAGGCGGCCGGGACGGTGACACCGGTATCAGTGCAGGCGGTCATGGGCCTCGATGCCCTCCTTCGCGGACGGTGTGTCAGGAGCCGTCGTCTCAGCGCAGCTCTGGGGACGGGACGCCTATGAGCCAAATGGAAACGGTGTACAACCCCTGAAAACACGACACAACGTGATGAGGCGGATGATAGCGACGATTTCCGTATTCTTGCCGGGTGCCGGAGTTCGGGCCGAGAGGGAGCAGCATGCTGAAGACGAAGATCGCCGACTCCACGAGGCCCAATCTCGACCCGCGCACGACCCGGCATGCCGAGTCCGGCATCACGCCGGTCGTCGCGGACGCGTGCAGCCTCTCGCTGCCGACGGACATGGTCACCCGGCGATTCCACCCCGTGTACTCGAACTCCGTCCTGGAACACCTGGGAGGGCACCACCGGCGGAAGCAGTTCGCCGACACGGTGCACAGCCACGCGGACCACCACTGGGTTCAGACCCCCTACCGCTACTTCCCGGTCGAACACCCCACTGGCTGTTCCCAGGGCTGCAATGGCTCCCGTTCCCAGCCCGCGTCGCCGTCTCCCGGCACTGGGGGGCACGGACACGTCCCCCGCGCGGGGCGTACGCAGGCCACCCGGGACGTCCAGGAGGTCGAACTGCTGTCCGCGGCCGAGATGCGGTCCTACTTCCCCGCCTCCACCATCTGGTTCGAACGCTTCGCCGGACTTCCCAAGTCACTGGTCGCCAGGAAGTGATCCGTGCCCGCCGCCTCGCTCCCCCGCTCAGGTGCGTTGTCCCGCTCCCACAGCCCAGCAAAGGAATCCGCGTGACGAAGACCGCGCTCATCACCGGCATCACCGGCCAGGACGGCTCCTACCTCGCAGAACTGCTGCTGGAGAAGGGGTACGTGGTGCACGGCATCGTCCGCCGCGCCTCGACCTTCAACACGCAGCGCATCGACCACCTCTACCGGGATCCCCACGACCCCGGGGCGCGTCTCTTCCTGCACTACGGTGACCTGACCGACGGAACCCGGATCGCGGGCCTGCTCGAGCGGCTGCGGCCCGACGAGGTCTACCATCTGGCCGCCCAGTCCCATGTGCGGGTGTCGTTCGACGAGCCGGAGTTCACCGGGGACGCCACCGGGCTGGGCACCACGCGGTTGCTGGAGGCGATCAGGACGACGGGCCTGCCCTGCCGGTTCTACCAGGCGTCCAGCTCCGAGATGTTCGGTGCCTCCCCGCCGCCTCAGCACGAGGGCTCCCCCTTCCACCCTCGCTCCCCGTACGGGGTCGCCAAGGTGTACGCGTACTGGGCGACGCGCAACTACCGGGAGGCGTACGGGATGTACGCGGTCAACGGCATCCTGTTCAACCACGAGTCTCCTCGCCGCGGCCCGACCTTCGTCACCCGCAAGGTGGCCACGGCCGCCGCACGCATCAAGGCCGGCCTGGAGGACGTCGTCTACCTGGGCAACCTCGACGCCCGGCGGGACTGGGGGTACGCGGCGGAATACGTCGAGGCCATGTGGCGGATGCTGCAACAGGACGAACCGGACGACTACGTGGTCGCCACCGGCGTCAGCTACAGCGTGCGCGACTTCGTCGAGCAGTGCTTCGCCCATGTCGGCCTCGACTGGCGCGACCATGTGCGGTTCGACGAGCGCTATCTGAGGCCCACCGAGGTCGACGACCTGGTCGGTGATGCCACGAAAGCCGAGCGGGTCCTTGGATGGCGCCCGACAGTCCGCGCCCCTGAGCTGGCTCGTCTCATGGTCGATGCCGAAATCGCGGCGCACGCGCCTTCCGTTCGAGACAGCCTGCCCGCGCCCGCCTCGATGCCGCAGATGGCAAGGCTCTTTCATGATGCGCCCACCACCAGCACTGCCGGAGAGAGGAACCCCGTATGACCGGCATCGCCACATCGAAACACGGGCAGCGAAGAAACAGCATGCACAACACGAGGATCGCCGACCCCTCAAGACCCGGACCTCTCGCTCACTCGGCTCGCGCCAAGCGCTGGCAGGAACGGCTGCGATGCTTCCCCGGCCTGGCCGAGATGCGCGTTCTGGCGCTCGGCGGGACCCCAACTGCATGGCGCAGCGCACCCGTCCGGCCCGTGCTCGTTTACTCGAACTCCGTGCTTCAGTACGTCGGCGGCCACTACCGGCGGCAGCAGTTCACCGAAACCGTGCACCGCCACGGGATCCACCACTGGGTGCAGACTCCCTACTCCCAGCACTGGCTGTTCGGACATGCCCCCGCGCCCAACGCGCATAAGCCATCCGTCATGTTCAGGAAGTCGAGCTTCTGCCGATGATTGAGATGCGGTCCTACTTCCCCGCCTCCCGTATCTGGATCGAACGCTTCGCCGGGCTTCCCAAATCGATGGTCGCGAGGAAGTGAAGGTGTCGGCAGTTCTCCGCCCGGGTGGATGACACCCCAAACAATCGGCACATCGAGTTTGCATCACCGGCATGAACCAACCAGATGGATTCACTTCGTATTCTGCGGTGTCCGTCGACGTCCGCAGCCCATGACGCAGAACGAGCGAGGGAGTAACGCATCCCATGGAAATCAGCCAGACCGAGCAGACTGCCCGAACGGTCACTGCCTCTCTCCTGGGACGCATGCGTAAGCCGATCGTGCGTATCCGCAGGATTCACCCTTGGCTCTATCAGTCCAGGCCCGCCCTGAACGGACAGCGATTCCGACAGGAGATGTTCCGCTCCCTGCTTCAGGAGCTTCAGCCGGACGCCGTCTTCGAATCCGGAACCTACCGCGGTGCCACCACGCAGTTTCTGTGGCATGTTTCCGGACGCCCCGTGTACACCGTTGAGAAGGACCCTGCCCTCGCTCGTCTGGCAACCCGGCGGTTCCGGGATGTCACAGAGATCAGAGTGATGAAGTCGGACTCAAGGAAGGCACTTCAGAGCCTTCGCGAGAACTCCTCCTTCCCGAAGTCCCGCATCTTCTTCTATCTCGATGCTCACTGGGAGGAGGATCTTCCGCTGCGCGAAGAGGTGGCCATCATCACCGAGGGTTGGACAGACTCGCTGATCTTGATCGACGACTTCAAGGTACCCGATGACCCCGGTTATGGGTTCGACACATACGCGGGGACACAGCTGTCGATCGAGTACCTGGGCGATGCGGTCGGGGCGTACCAGGTCTTCTGGCCCAACTGCCCCTCGAGCGAGGAAACCGGGGCACGTCGGGGCTGCGTACTGCTGGCGGCCCCGACCCTTGCCGACAGGATGGCCGCGCTGGACCCTGTGCGGAGTATGGGCGATGCCGTGCCACTTGGCCGAGCGGGCAGCCGGTGAACGCAGTCCCTGTATACCGGGCCGCGGAGTCTTCGGTAACAAAGGTACGTCGGCGGATCAAGCCAGGTATGACTGAGGGGGTTTTTCGGCAGACTTCGTATCCGAAGATGCGCACGGGTGGCCAGATCCGAAAGTCCGGCATGGAACTGGCGACCGCAGTGCTGCTGGGGCTGGGTAACGTCCCGTCGTTCCACCCACGTGGCGGGCTCACGCTCACGCACTTCATTGTGCTGGTCGGTCTGCCGGTATTCCTGCCGGTGGCGTGGAGGCTGCGTACGGCGCGTTGGCTCTTCGTGCTCCTTCTCGTATGGGCGCTCGGCATTGTGATCACGTCACTGATCACAGGAGACAGGCTGTTCAATGTCTGCCTTGCCCTCTCCTACCCGTGCACCATCGCCTTGAGCTTCTTCGGCGCCGTGTGGGCCTTCTGCCAGGGCTCGGCCGTCGCCAGGACGTTCGTCTGCTCCTTGATAACCGGCCTGATCGCCGCGAACGTACTGTACAAGGCGCCCAGCTACCACGTCGATCCGTGGAAGTACGCGTTGGGTCCCGTCATCACGATGTGCTGCATCCTGTTGGCTGCGGCATTGCTTTCCCGCGGTCACTTCACAGTGGCCGTCTTGGTGACCAGCGCTATCTGCCTATTCAACTTGCTCAGCGGTTTCCGCTCGCTGTTCCTCGTGACCTGTGTGTCCTTTCTCGTCACCGTGCTCACCGGGCTGACCGGCCGGCCACCCGGCCGTCGCCGCTGGTCGCGCTGCGTATGGGTGGGTATCGTCCTGAGCTGCCTCCTGGTGGCTCTCTACTCGGTATACGGGCAGTTGGCCAGCGACGGTACTCTAGGGCGAGAACAGCAGATCAAGTGGTCAAGGCAGGCGGACTCCGAAGGCGGCGCTGTCATCGGAGCCCGGCCCGAGATCGCCGGATCCCTGGCGCTGGTGGCTGAGTCGCCAGTGATCGGGCGAGGGGTCAAGCCGCATGTGAGTGCTCACAGCCGAAGCGTTTTCTTCAGGGCGTGGCGTGCCGTCAACGGCGGCGTTGAGGGGCCTCACGAGCGGTACTACTACTTCGGTAAAGGACTCCTCATCCATTCCATCCTGTTTCAGCGATGGTTGGAGACCGGGATCCTGGCAGTACCGGGTCTTGTTTTCCCGGTTGGCCTCCTGGGCGCTGCCGTGCTCACCTCGATCAGCGCCTCCAGCAGGTCATCGATACTGGTCTTCAGCTTCCTCCTCAGCCTGCTGCTGTGGGATCTCCTGTTCTCACCCTGGAGCCGACTGCACGGGGTGTACTTCGGCACCTCGGCGGCTGCGGCGGCCGTCTATCTGAAGACTCGAACCAACTGGTGGCCCATCGGAACAGTTGGTCGGCGCGCCGTTGAGGAAGACCGGCTCAGTCGCCAGAGGTGAACCGGCCCACAGGAAGTGAAATCAATGGGCTCATCGACAAGAGAAAGCTCGCACGCGGACGCCCCTGACATTTCCTCAGTCGGATACAGATCCGACCTACAGGCGGTCTTGAGGTCCCTTTATGCAAAGGCTGCCGTGCTCGTTCTCGCGGGAGCCGCCACGTTGGCGTCGGCGCGCAGCATCGTCGACACTCTGGGAATTGCTGGTTATGCGCTCGTCGCTCTGGTCAGCACCCTGCCGAGCCTGCTCGCGGTCTCCGAGCTCGGTGTCGGAGCCGCCGTGATCGACGCTTTTTCCAGTGGAAACCGCGAGCACATGCTCCGCACCATCACCGCGGGTGCCCGGACACTTCTGTGCGCAGGCTCTGCCATTGCCGTTTGCGGAGTGCTGACGGCTGTCTCGGGTGCGGCCGACGCACTCCTCGCCAGCACGTCCGGACCGGGCGCCGCCCCGTGCATCGCTGTCGTATCCGTGCTGTTCGGCTGCAGCCTGCCCCTCAGCCTGGGTGGGTCAGTGCTCGGGGGCTTGGGCCGCTATCACTTCGCCGTGCTCCTGCAAGGAGCCGGCACGCTCATCGCGTTGACCGTCGTGCTGCTGGGCGCCGCATATGACGCGCCCCCGGCCGTCTTCGCCGCGTCGGTGCTCATCGGGCAGTGTGCCGCCGGAGTGGGCAGTCTGTTGCTCGCCGGCCGCATGCTGAGGATGCGCCTGCTGCGTGTCGTACTCCTTCCGCTTCGTCGGTTCCCAGACACCCGGATCATCCAACTGGCAGGACCGATGGCCGTGATCAAGGTGACCTCCGCCGTCGCCTATGGTGCCGACCGACTTGTCCTCAGCAGTATCACGAACCCCGTCGCCGTGGCCGTCTATTCGGCGGGAGCCCAGCTCTACGCGCCTGCCTCCGCGCTTGTGGCGGCGGCGGCGCTGCCGCTTTGGCGAGTGTTCAGCAGGCACCGTCATACCTCTACGAAGACACCACGCCGTAACCTTCTGCGGCTCACGGCGTATTTCTCCGCAGGCGGCCTGGGGATTGGTGTCCTCCTGGTGACCGCCGGCCCCACTGTGGCAAGTTGGATGCTGCACGGCCGTGCTGAGGTCGGGCCGGGTCTGATGGCTGCCTTCTCGGTACTGGTCCTCACCCACGCGGTGAACTATCCCGTGGCGATGTGGCTCTCGGATCCGGCAGGGCTCCGCTTCCAGGCCGTGCTAGCCGTCCTCATGGCCGGCGTCAACCTGGCGGCATCCGTTCCGCTGGCCCACCTTCTGGGACCCATCGGCCCCGTGCTCGCCTCCGCAGGCGCTCACTTTCTGTGTGTGACCGTCCCATGCCATCGGCGGGTCTTCGCTCGTCGTGACTCCACGGCAGCGTAGTGGGCTCGGACACGCCGTCCCGAGACCTCGGCGAATCCGCTCACGATTTCCTCAGGCGGCCATGCGGAGGTCTGTGGGATGCGTGGAGTCAGGCGACCTTGAGGCCCAGCTCCGAGGCGACGTTGTCGCGAAAACCGCGCACCCGTCGGATGTTCGCCGCAGGGAGCGAAGCGAAGTAGGACTGGAGTGCTTGGTCGACCTCCGGCTGAGGGCAACCGATGCGCGTGGCAAGCTGTGCCAAAATCCCTTGGGATCCGGTCAGTTCACGGACTACGGTCCTCGCGTCGACCCATCCGAGATGTCCACCCGCCTGGACGAGATAGTGAATGACGTCCCGCAGGGGACGTTGGGCGAGCGATGCACTCTCCCAGTCGACAATGCCCAGCCCTTGGGGAGTTCTGAGGATGTTCCAGGGCGCCAAGTCGCCGTGTCCTACGGAGCACTTGCCGTTGCCTGATCTGCCGAGTGCCACCGTGATGTCCAGCAGTTCGTCGCAGGAGAGCAGTGCCGCCTCACGGCAGTTCGGCCAGGCGCGGCTCATCACCACGAAGTGGTCACCCACGAAGTCCGCGAAGAGGAGTTCGGGGACGTCGAACGGAAGCCCCATTGAAGGGAGCTTTGTGAGGACGTGCCCTTCGTTCTGGAGACGTTGGTCGTCGCGGGTGCCAACCTTGAGTACATAGCGAGGGCGGCCGGAAGCAGAGAGGGCGGCGATGCCTCTTCCTGGCGTGGACGAGTGCATGAAGGCCATGCCGTCGACTTCCTTGGGCAGTACGTGAAGGAAGGTGTCCGCGAAGGTCAACGGATTGTCGACCTTGGGCCCGAGCCTCACACGCATCAGGAGCCGGTCGAAGAAGGCAGCCGCACGGCCGGCGGGTCGCAACGGCCGATAGATGACGCGGGCGGCTGCCGTGCCGTGTCGTCCGCCCGTGCTCCGCAACTCGATACGCCGCCCCAGTGGGCCGGCGCGCATCAGCCCGCGCTGCCATGTGAACTGCCCGACGTCCACCTTTGTCATTTCACAGCCCTCGCCATGTACAGCTGCTCGACCATCAGTCCTCCGGTGATCCTCTGCAGCGTCGGCCTGCATGCGACCGCATCGGCCCTTCTCAGGGCAGTGGCAGGCAGATTGCGGTGCAGGACGGGTGGGAAAGCCGAGAAGCCGCGGCGGGATTCCATCCGGAAACCGGATGCCTGCAGCAGTTCGACGATGTCCCGGTGCCGCAGCTCGCTTGGTCGCTCCGGTCTGCTCTTGGGAACGCGTACTGCGATGGACCTCAGGCTGGGAAAGTGGCCATGGTTGTTCAGAATGAGGAGACCACCTGGCTCCATGTGCTGCCTGATCTTGCGGAGGACAGGAACCCTGATCTCTTCGGGCGCATTCAGGAGGAATCGAAAGACAGTGACAGCATCGTACGGGCCCGCCAGTAGGTTCTCGGTGAGTACGTTGCCGGTTCTGATGAGCACTCCCGGACTGGATTCGGCCGCACGCTTGGTCATCTCCACGGAGATGTCCACGCCCGTTAGCTCGTCCGCCACTTCTACCAGTTCCCGTAGAATACGGCCGGCCCCGCAGGCAAAGTCGAGAACCCTGAGTCGTCCGCGTCTTACCCGTTCCCTTCGAAGGTGCTCCAAGAGGACAGGCCTTTCGAGACGCCACACGTGGTCGTCGTAGCTTCCTTCAGCGTATTGGCGGGTATAGCTTTCCACCTTGTCCTCGTTGACGAACTTGACGTCGTATCCGGTCCATCCTGAACGCATCATCTGACGAACCTGTTCTTGTTGGTCACGGTTGGAAGTTCGGTCTCGCTGCCTGGTCTCAAGATGCAGCCCATCCGTTCACCAGCTGATTGGCCCGGCGGTGTGCAGTGTCGTTCAGCCACCAGCGAAGATCTTTACCCCGGGCCAGCCGGTTGGCTCGCAGCTGCCTGATGTAGCCATGGCTCACCACCTTGTGGGCAGCATGAACCGACATGCCTAGAATCCGGCAGGCACGCCGAGCCGGTGCTGTCCTGGGCAGGCCGTGCACCGAAGACAGGAGATCGATCTCGGCCTGGTGCCTTTCGGTGGGTTGCTGCGTGACCTGAGCGTCATGAATCCGATATGCCGCCAACGGGCGGGGCAGGTAGCGAAAACGTGCTCCGTCGGCCGCCAGTGAGAGCCATAGATTCCAGTCCATGACCCTGCGCATCCGCGGATCCCAGGCCGTCTGCGTCAAGCAACCACGGCGCACGAATGTGGCGCAGGACGGAATGAAGCACCCGTAATTCCTCAAGGTGAGTTGCGAAAAATGATGCGCAGGGAGGAGCCGTAGGTACCTGCCGTGTGCATCCACGAATACGCAGTCACCGAAGATCACATCTGCCTCCGGATCGGAGGCAATCACATCGGCTGCCGCCGCGACACCGCCCGGGAGGTAGAACTCGTCCGCGTTCAGCCAGCCGATCCAGTCCGACGTGGCACGGGCAGCAGCCCGGTTCAATGCGTCGGATTGCCCGCGATCAGGCATGCTTCTGTGATCCAACTGCGGGTGCTGTCGCGCAAGGTGCTCCAGCAGTTGCACCGATCCGTCAATGGATGCCCCGTCCTGCACGATGTGCTTGAGGCCGGGGTAGCACTGATGTGCCACCGAGACCACCGCATCCTCAATATACTGGCGGTAGTTCATATTTGGCGTGAGAATGTCAATCGTCGGTCTTCCAATTGCCAATGCGTTCTCCCTGTGGGTGCCTTCGAGTGCGACTCGACAACCGGAGATGGGCCCACGTCCATGCTATTTTCGGCGAGACATGCATCCACAATTGACACGCTGAGAGGTATTCGGATGAACAGTCGACCCAAGAAGCAGGAGTAGCAGGCGCCACCGCTCGTGCGTCAGCGCGGCGAAGGTTTGCCGTCACCTCGGGCCCGGCGATATGCGGCCTGCTGGACGGCGTCGGCATAGACGGCTGCAATTCCCTCCGTCCACGACCGCTTGGTGTAGTACCGGGCATGCATCTGAATGCACCGTTTGCGAAGCTCGGGGAAGTGGGTTCGGGCCGCGCGGAGCGCCTGCGGAAGCTCAGGGTCGGTGTAGACGGCACCCGTACCGATCCGGTGGACGTTGTCTGCCGTCGCCGATCCTGCCAGGGCGAGTACGGGCACCCCGGCAGCCAGAGCTTCCTGGTAGACGAGCGAGGCGGCGCTCTCGGGGCAGACGCTGGGGTAGATCAGACCGATGTAACGCGGTAGACGGGTTGCGATTTCAGTACGTGGGAAGGTCCCGAAGAACTGAATACCCGTCGGGGCAGCCGCCCTGCAAGCGGACTCCAGAGGGCCGGACCCGATCACATCGAGGGGCTCGTTCTCCGGCCAGTTCCGAAGCAGGGGCAGGATGCCTTTCTCCTCGCTCAAGCGGCCGACATAGAGCCATCGGGAGTCCCGATGTGCTCGCTCCGGGGTGGCAGCCAGTCGCATGGTCGCGTGCTCGACGTCCGCGAAGTTGGGCACCAGAGCGAGGCGTTCTTCCGCCACTCCGAGGCGGAGGAAGAGGTCCCGGCTGAGCTCGGAGAGCGCTACCATCCGGTCGGCCCGGCGCAGAAGCGGATGGGCTGCGGCACCGTGCCGTCCGGCCCAGGCGAGGGGAAGCGTGGCGGTGCGCGATCCTCGGTAACAACCGTGCCGCAGTCCCGCCCAGCTGTCGCCATCTGGGCATGCCGTGCACATGTTTCCCTTGCGAAACAACGTGGCGGCTGCGCAGGCCGAACGGTAGTTGTGGAGGGTAGCCACAATCGCGCCAGGCCAGCTCGCCAGCCAGGCAGTACCGAAGTTCGGGAACAGGTTGTGGACGTGCACCACATCGGGATCCAGACGGCGCAGCTCGGACAGAGGCGACCGGCCGTACCCCGTGCCGACACGGACGGCGGCTCGGAGGGCGTACCCGGGTTCCCTTTCCAGGTCGTCGGTGTGCCCGGTGATCACGGTGACATCGTGCCCGGCGGCACGAAGCGCCTCCGACTGGTCCATCACGGCAACGTTTTCACCACTGGGCTGGCGTGACGAGTAGAAGCTGTGCACCAGCGCCACTCGGTGGGTTGCGGGACGCCCAGGCGGACCATCGGCCCGGAGATGAGCTGTCTCGTTCACTCGGCCGTCCTCGGCATTCGTGTCGTTGATCAAGCGTGATGACCGTGTCATCAGCGGTTCCCGGCGACGAGTCCGAAGGCCGTTGTCGGGAAGAACCGTCCTCCGGCGGCCTGAAGCAGCCCCGACTGGGTGGACCAGTACCGCTTGACCTCCACCTCCTGGAAGGCTGGAGCGAGCAGGTCGCGCAGGGCATCCTCGTCCGCGCCGTCGTGGACGACGTGGCACTCGACCATGTCGGCCTCGCTGGCCTCGTTTGACTCTGTCCGAGTCGCCCGAGGAAGTACGCGTTGCGGTCCAAGCTCGTGGACTGCCGGGAGCGGCGGGGATACCCAAGGGGATCCGGGGCGCTCAGGAAGGCGCCACCGGGAACGACTTGATCGATGAGCTGCTCGACGATGCCCAGATAGTCCGGGATGTGGCCGTGCCCGATTTCGTGCCCACGCTCTCGCAGCTTCCGCATCGACGGTTTCACGGGAGTGATCGTCATGGCCGTACCCTAGGAACCCCACCGGGAGTCTCCCGGACCTGGCCGACGAGTTGGCCCGAATTCAGGCAATCGGCCGCCGGGTGCAGCGCACCGCCGCCGGTTCGCAGGGGGCGGCTCGCCTGGCGCACCACCCCCTGGACGAAGCGCGCGTTGCCGAACAGGTACCGGCGCCACAGGCGGCGTGGTTCGCAGCCGAGCCGGAACAGCCATTCCAGCCCGTTGTGCCGTATCCAGTGCGGTGCCTGCGGCTTGTTGCCGGCGATGAAGTCGAAGGCCGCGCCCACGGCCACGGCCACCACGGGCAGTGCGTCGCACAGTTCGGCGGCCCGGCGGTCCTGCTTGGGAGTGCCGAGTCCGACCCAGACGATGTCCGCCCCGGCGGAACGGATCTCCTCCACCTGCTGCCGCCGTTCGTCGACGGTCAGGGGCCGGAAGGGCGGGGAGCAGGTGCCGACGATCCGCGCCCCGGGATAGCGCCGCCGCAGCTCCCGGTGCAGTGCGTCGAGCACCTGGGGCGTGGAGCCGAGAAGGTAGTGGTTCAGGTCCGTGTGCTGAGTCAGGGCGAAGACGTCCGTGAGGAGGTCGGGTCCGTAGACACGTGTGCCCGGCAGTGCGGCACTGCGATGGAGCAGCCGGTTGGCCCACACGACCGGCTGCCCGTCGGGAAGGTTGAGGGAGGCCGAGCGAAGGATGCCGCGCAGCTCGGGGTCCCGGTCGGCCAGGGCGAGCGTGTAGGCGTTGGACAGGTGTACGTCACTGCCGCGCCGGGTGCCGGAGGCGCCGGGTCCGTCGGTGAGCCCATGGCGTGCCTCGCGCATCCGGCCGGCCAGGTGCACGACATGGCCGGCCGCACTGTCGCGGGTGTGCGCGGTGATGGGTACACCGAGGCACTCGACCACGGGAGCCGCCGTCACCGATGTCGTCCGACTGCTCGGCGGGGCGGTCATGAGCGGGCGGCTTCACAGCTCGGCGTGGATCCGGCGGGCCGCGCGCCGCTCCCGGCGATCTCCCCGGGGGTCAGGCGCCGGCGGAAGTCCGTGATGGTGTCGCACAGGCCGCGCTCCAGGGGAGTCGTGGGCTCCCAGTTCAGCAGCTCGCGGGCCAGGGTGATGTCCGGACGCCGTCGCTCGGGGTCGTCCTGGGGACGGGAGGTGAGCGTGATCTCGGAGCGGGACCGGGTGAGCTTGCCGATCCACTGCGCCAGCTCCAGCATGGAGACCTCGTGGGGATTGCCCAGGTTGACGGGTCCGCAGTGATCGCCGGCCAGCATGCGCAGCAGGCCTTCGACCACATCGTCGACGTAGCACAGGGACCTGGTCTGGCTGCCGTCGCCGGTGACCGTGATCGGCTCCCCGAGCAGCGCCTGGCGGATGAAGGTGGGGACCGCCCGTCCGTCGTCCGGGCGCATCCGCGGCCCGAAGGTGTTGAAGATGCGCACGATCTTGGCGTCCAGACCGCGGCTCCTGCGGTACGCCATCGTCAGTGCCTCAGCAAAGCGCTTCGCCTCGTCGTACACCGAACGCGGGCCCACGGGGTTCACATGTCCCCAGTAGCTCTCCGGCTGAGGATGGATCAGGGGGTCGCCGTACGACTCGGAGGTGGAGGTCAGCAGGAAGCGGGACCCCTTGGCGGCGGCCAGGTCCAAGGCGTGCCAGGTGCCGGCGGAGCCCACTCGGAGTGTCTCCAGAGGCAGTGTCAGGTAGTCCGCGGGCGAAGCTGGTGAAGCCATGTGAATGACGGCGTCCACCCGCCCCGGCTCGTCCATGCCCTGAGTGATGTCCCAGTGGCGGAACTGGAAGTGCCGGTCGCCCATGAGGTGCTCGATGTTCTCGGGGCTGGAAGTCAGGAAGTTGTCCACGCAGACCACTTCGTGGTCCGCCTGAAGCAGCCGCTCGCACAGATGGGAGCCGATGAACCCGGCCCCACCCGTCACTACTGCACGCATGCAGGTCCTCTCGGCCGCCCCGCCCAGGCTGGTGGACGAGGGCAAGCTTCGGTGTCATTGCCGAAGCTCAGATCGATGTCGTGATTCTATTCATTAGTCAGAAATGACCCGATTGGGACGTCGTGCGGGTCGAAATGCCTCTAGTCAGGGCACGTTTCACCCGTTCTGCCGCAGAAGGTGAAGGGATGCGGAATGCCGGTATCCACCGCGAAGACGGCTCATCACCGGCCGGCTCCCTGTCGGCGGGCGCACTGGGGAGTCCGGGCGGCCAAGCGGTCCATCGACTGCTTGGGGGCTGCCGTCCTGCTCCTGTTGGTGGCTCCGGTACTCCTCGCCGCCGCCGTCGCGGTGAAGCTCGACACTCCGGGCCCGCTGCTGTTCCGCCAGCGCCGCACCGGCCGGCGGGGCAAGGAGTTCCACGTCCTCAAGTTGCGGACCATGCGCGTAGGTTCGGAGCGGTTGCGCGCAGCCATGGAGGTGTGCAACGAGGCGGACGGGCACCTCTTCAAGATCCGCGAGGACCCGCGGGTGACCGCGGTCGGGCGGTGGTTGCGCCGTTACTCCCTGGACGAGTTGCCGCAGCTGGTCAATGTGCTGCGGGGGCAGATGTCCCTGGTAGGTCCCCGTCCGCTCCCGGTCGTGGACTCGGCGTTCACCGGGGAGGCCCGCCGCCGCCTGCTGGTCCGGCCCGGGATCACCGGACTGTGGCAGGTGAGCGGACGGTCCGATCTCGCCTGGGAGGACGCCCTGCGCCTGGATCTGGAGTACGTCGACACCTGGTCGCTCAGGCTGGACCTGGCGATCCTCTGGCGGACCCTCCCCGCCGTGCTGCGCGGTGACGGCGCCTACTGAGCCGGCGCCCAAGCGTCGCGGGGAGGGACCCACCTCCACGCCCGGCACCCCCCGCAGGGCGTTGCGGGGGGCCAGGGAGCCAGCGAACGAGATCAGCCAGGGAGTGACACCAGATGTCCGAGTCTCGCCGTGGTTCGTCGCGGGTGCAGGAACCACCGCTCGGTGCGGAGCGGGCCCGGCGGATTCCACACCGGTGGAAGGAGCGGGTGCTGCCCGTCGCCATCGTCCGTCGGCTGCGCGACCGTCGCGTCAGGATGCCGCTGTACGCCGCGGCCGGGCTGCTCCTGGCCGGTGCCGCCTGGATCGCGGTCACCGGAGTGCTCGCCCGCGATGAGCTGCTGGCCGCCCAGCGAAGTCTGGAGACATTGCGCCGGCAGGACCTCGCGCAGCCCGCAGCGGACCCGGCCACCGCGGCCGGCCCACCGGTAACGCGGACCGCAACAGCGCAGGACGCGGTGCGCAGCGCCGCCGGCCATGCCGCCCGGGCGCATCGGCTCACCACCGGCCCCGCCTGGTTCCCGGCGGCCCATCTGCCCGTTCTCGGCGGCCCTTTCCGTACCGTACGCGGTATCGCGGAGGCCTCCGACCGGCTGACCCACGACGTGCTCACTCCCCTGGTGCGCACCTTCGCGGAGCTCGAATCCACCGGGACGGACGACGGTCGGCACCTGAACCTCTCCGCGCTGCGCCGTGTGGCTCCCCTTCTCGAACAGGCCTCGCGCAGCGGATCGAGGGTGCGTGCCGATGTCGACGCCCTTCCGCACGGCACCTGGCTGCCGGCCACCGACCGGGCGCGCACCCAACTCGCCCGACAGCTCGATCGGATCGCCCCTCTCACCCACGATGCCGCCGCGGCGGCCCGGTTGATGCCCTCGATGCTCGGAGCGGACGGACCGCGGCGGTACCTGGCGGTGTTCGAGAACACCGCCGAGGCCCGTGGAACGGGCGGGCTGCCGGGAGCCTTCGCGGTGCTCAGGGCGGACCGGGGCCGACTGAGCTTCGAGCACTTCGGGAACGACACCGAGCTGAGCGAGGCGTATGCGGACGTCGACCTGGGAGCGGAGTTCGACGGGCTCTACGGCCCCAGCGCCCCGACCCGGACCTGGGTGAACTCCAACATGAGCCCGCACTTCCCGTACGCGGCGCGTATCTGGGCCGCGGCGTGGCAGCGGCACAGTGGCCAGCGTGTGGACGGTGCCTTCGGCCTGGACCCCGGTGCGGTCTCCGGGCTGCTCGCCGCCTCCGGCCCTGCCCGGCTGCCCGACGGGAGCGCCGTCACCGCCCGCAACGTCGTGGATCTCAGCGAGCGCGCCAGCTACGCGCTCCACCCGGACTTCAGGCAGCGCAAGTCGTACTTCCTCGACGTGGCGCGCGCGGTGGCCATCCGGCTGCTCGGTGCCTCGACCGACCCCGCGCGCCGGACCGCCTTTTTCTCGGCGCTGCACCGGCAGCTGGGAGAGGGACGGATCAAGGTGTGGAGTGGGCACTCGGCGGAGCAGCGCGAGCTCCTGGCGCGGTCGTTCGGCGGAGCGCTGCCCGAAGGATCCGCTCCGCTGGCCGGACTGGTCGTCAACAACGCGGCGGGTACGAAGCTCGACTACTACCTCGACCGCCGGCTCGTGTGGGCACCGGGCCGGTGCGTCGACGGCCAACGCGAGGTCACCGTGACCGTCCGCCTGACCAACCGGGCTCCGGTGTCGGGACTCCCGCCGTACGTCGTCCAGCGGGTGGATGCCCCGCCCTACGACACCCGGCCGGGTGACAACCGCCTGCTGGTGTCCTACTACGCGAGTGCGGAGGCCACCCTGTCCGGTGCCACCCTGGACGGCCGCCCCGCTCAGCTCAGTCACGGCGCCGAGCGGGGCCGCCCGGTCTTCACCCTCGACGTCGAGCTGCCCGCGGGCGCCACGCGCACCCTCGTACTCCACTTGCTGGAGCCTCCTGGGGACCGTTCTCCCCTCGTGCTGCGTCAGCCGCTGGTGCATCCCCTGCGGGCCAGAGTGCTCCCGAACGGCCCGTGCGCCGGCTGATCCGGCTCTCCGGCGGTACGGGACTCCCGTCGACTCGGCGGAAGGTGGTCACTCATGCACGTTTTCACCACATATAGCGGATACGATCACTCAGGTAGCGAATGTCAATATTGTGGCCCTTTGCACACCTGGGATGGATACCTTGGATCTGTCCGACTACCTTCGATTCCTGGTCAGGCGCTGGCGCGTCATCGCGGCGCTGGGCCTGCTGGGAACAGCGGTCGGCGCGTACGTCACCCACACCACCACACCGCAGTACCGGGCCACCTCGACGCTCTTCGTGTCTCTCCAGGACTGGGACGACACGGTCAAGCTCCAACAGGGCAACACCTTCGCCCAGGCTCGCGTCCGCTCCTATGCCGAAGTGGTCACCAGCCCCCACGTGACCGAACCGGTCGCCGAGTATCTGAGCCTGGACATGACGCCCTCGCAACTGGCCCGAAAGATCACCACGGAGGTACCTCTCGAAACGGTACTTCTCAAGATCACCGTCACGGACACCCGACCGTCCCGGGCGGCCCGGATCAGCAACGCGATCGCCCACCGCTTCGCCGAGGTCATCGCCGAGATCGAACGACCGGAGGGCGCCCGGCGCTCGCCCGTCCGGCTGAGCATCACCGAGCACGCCACCAGCCCCAAGGCGCCGGCTTCCCCGAACCTGGTGCTCAACCTCGCGCTCGGGCTCGTGGCTGGTCTGGGTCTCGGTACCGGCCTGGCGGTCGCGCGGGAGTCGCTGGACACCTCGGTGCGCAGCCGCAGCGACCTGACCCGGTGTCTCGCCGACACCGGCGGACCGGCCGTACTCGGCAGCGTCGTCCTTGACCAGAGTGCCTCCCGGCACGCGGTGGCGACGGACGACGACGCGTTCGGCCGGCGGGCGGAGGACTTCAGACGGCTGCGCACCAACCTCCGATTCGTGGACATCGACGCTCCGCCCAAGGTCATCGCGGTCACCAGCGCAGTGCCCGGTGAGGGGAAGACGAGCATCTCGATCAACCTGGCGTCCTCCCTTGCCGAGTTCGGCTCCTCGGTCTGCCTGGTCGACGCGGACCTGCGACGCCCCAGCGTGGCCTCTGCGCTCGGCCTGGTGCAGGACGCCGGACTGACCACCGTGATGATCGGCCAGGCGAACACCGAGGACGTGATGCAGTCGGCGGGCTCCTTCTCGGTGCTGGCCAGCGGAGCGCTGCCGCCGAACCCGGCGGAGATGCTGGGCTCAGCGCAGTTCCGCACCGTGGTGCGCTCGCTCGCCGACAGGTTCGACCACGTGGTGATCGACACCGCCCCGGTCCTCCCCGTGGCGGACACACCGGCGATGGCCTCGGCGGTCGACGGCTACCTGCTGGCGGCCCGGTACGCGAAGAGCACCCGGGGCCAGGTCACCGACGCCGTGCGCGCCCTGCAGGACGTCGGCGCCGCTGTGCTCGGCAGCGTCCTCAACATGGTGCCCGCCAAGCGCGACAGCGAGCAGTACGGCTACGGGTACGCGTACCGGCCCAGGACCTCGGGACGCCGGGAGCGGCTCCGGCTCCTGCCCCGGCTCCGCCACCGGGGCAGACCGGCGACGATCGGCGTCTTCCCCGCTCCGGCCGCGCCGACGGGGAAGGACACCACCCCGGCGAGTGCCAAGGAAGGCGGAGACCATCACTGAGCGAAGGGGGGACGCCGCGGACGGCCAGGACCGTATGGCCGGCCAGGGCGTCGCCCGGCAGGCGCCGCGCTGCCGGCCCGGCGTTCGCGGGCGCCGGGGACCCGGCGTGGCGGTTCGCGTCTCCCGGCCGATGGGCCGGTCCGCGCGGATGCGTGCGCTCCTGGCGCTCCCGGCCGTCGCGGCCGCGGCCCTGGGAGGCTCGGCACTGCTTGCCTCGTGTGCGGCTGACGACCGCTCACCGGTGCGAACGCAGGCCGCGGCCGGGTCTGCGGCAGGGTCGGTCGAGCAACTAGGGGTCAGGGTCCTCGATGTCCTGCCCCACGACCCGAAGGCCTACACGCAGGGCCTCGAGATGGCCGGGCGAATCCTGTACGAGGGGACGGGCAGGGCCGGCGAGTCGTCGATCCGCCTGGGCCCGCCCGGCCGGCCTCTCACCGTCCGTGCCGACCTGCCGGCACCGCTGTTCGGGGAGGGGGTCACCGTCCTCGGAAGGACGCTGTGGCAGTTGACCTGGCGGGACCACATCGCGATCGAACGGGACGCCGGAACCCTGGCCGAGCTGCGTCGTCTCCCCTACCCGACGGAGGGCTGGGGGGTATGCCACCAGCCGGGGCGCGGCCGGCTGGTCACCAGTGACGGTTCCGCTCGGCTGACCTTCCGGGACCCGCGAACGCTGGCCCCGACCGGTGAGCTCCTCGTCACCCTCCAAGGCCGTCCGGTGCCGCGGCTCAACGAGCTGGAATGCGTGGGCGACCGCGTGTACGCCAATGTCTGGCCCTCCGACCGGATCGTGCGCGTCGACACGGGCACCGGCGCGGTGACCGCTCAGATCGATGCCTCTGGGCTACTGACCTCGAAGGAGCAGCAGCACGCCGAGGTGCTGAACGGCATCGCCGCCCTCCCGGGCAGCGATGAGTTCCTGCTCACCGGCAAATGGTGGCCGAAGATGTTCCGAGTGGTTTTCGTCGCCAGGTGATCCGGTCTCCGGCCCGGTCGGCCGGGCCGGGCAGGACATCCCCCGGAGGGGGAGCGACGCTCACCACACCGCGCCGCTCCCCCGGCGCTCACCGGCTCAGCTTCCGGAACCGCCGCACCGCCAGCGGCAGGAAGACCAGCGTCAGGATCACCGGCCACACCCCGGCCATCAGCAGCGCGTGCTGCTCGACCCAGGTGTCACCGCTGACCGGTGTCCCGAACAGCTCGCGGGTCGCCGCCGCCGTCGAGGAGATCGGGTTCCAGACCGCCACCCAGCCCAGCCAGTCGGGCATGTCCTGCGGCGCGACGAAGATGCTGGAGATCATGGTCAGCGGGAAGGCGACCGCGAACAGACCGCCCGCGGCCTCCGGGTTGGGCACGAGCAGGCCGAGCCACACACCGATCCAGATCAGCGCGAACCGCAGCCACAGCAGCAGCCCGAACGCGGCCAGGAAGCCGAGGCCACCGTCCGGCCGCCAGCCCATGGCGAGCGCGGTGAGCATCATGATGGCCAACTCGGCGCAGGCGGCGATCAGATCGGTGACGCCGCGCCCGGCCACCACGGCGGAGGACGCCATCGGCATGGAGCGGAAGCGGTCGATGACGCCCTTGGTGGAGTCGTAGACCACGAGGGTCGCCGTGTTGATGAAGCCGAACGCCATGGTCATCGCGAACATGCCGGGCATCAGGTAGTCCGTGTAGTCGCCGCCGCCCGGCACCTTCATGGCGCTGCCGAAGACATAGCCGTAGAGCAGCACGGAGAGGATCGGGAAGCCCAGCTGCCAGGCGATGTTGACGGGCTGGCGCCGGTAGTGGGTCAGGCCGCGGCGGACGATGTTCCAGCAGTCGGCGAGCAGCCAGTAGGTGCGGCCGCGCGTGCTGGGCGGGCTCAGGTCGACGGCAGTCACGCTGCGGCCTCCTTCTCGGTCCGGTGTCCGGTCAGGCGCAGGAACACGTCGTCGAGGCTCGGCCTGCGCAGCCCGATGTCCTCGACGCGGACGCCCTCGTCCTGGAGGGTCCGCGCCACCTCGGTGAGTGCCGTGACCCGGTCGGTGACCGGTGCGTGCACCCGCAACTCGGTCTCGTCCGCCTCGGGTTCGCCGTCCGTGACCCGGGCGACCACCTTCACCACCCGCGGGATCTCGGCCCGCTCGGCGACCACGACCTCGATCCGGTCGCCGCCGACCAGGTTCTTCAGCCCGTCCGGGGTGTCGTCGGCGATGGCCCGCCCCTGGTCGATGACGGTGATGCGGGAGGCGAGCTTGTCGGCCTCCTCCAGGTACTGCGTGGTCAGCAGCACGGTCGTGCCGCCCGCCACCAACGCCCGTACGGACTCCCAGACCTCCCCGCGACTGCGGGGGTCGAGGCCGGTCGTCGGCTCGTCCAGGAAGAGGACGGCCGGGGTGAGGATCATCGACGCGGCGAGGTCGAGGCGGCGCCGCATGCCGCCGCTGTACTTGCCGACGCCCCGGTCGGCGGCGTCGGTCAGGTCGAACTGCTCCAGCAGTTCGGCCGCCCGGAGCCTGGCCCGCTTGCCGCCCAGGTGGAACAGACGGCCGAACATCTCCAGGTTCTGCCGGCCGGTGAGCACCTCGTCCACCGCCGCGTACTGCCCGGTGAGCCCGATCCGGGCCCGCACCTCGCGCGGCTGCCGGGCGACATCGAGGCCGGCGACCGTCGCGCTGCCCCCGTCCAGCCGGATCAGCGTGGACAGGATGCGGACGGCGGTGGTCTTGCCCGCCCCGTTCGGCCCGAGCAGGCCGTGCACCGTGCCCTCGCGTACTGCCAGGTCGAAGCCGTCGAGGGCGCGTTTCTCGCCGTACCGCTTCTCCAGCGCCTCGGCCCGCACCACGTATCCGTCCATGCCGCCCCTCCCGTGTGCTCGTGCCCTGCGTCCGGCACCGAACTGGGTACAGCGTACTCGATTGCGCGTACGCCGTACCCAGTTTTTCGCGGGGGACCTAAGCTGAGCTCATGGAGAGCGGCACGAGCGGTACGAGCGGTACGAGCGGCACAGGCAGTACGGGCGGTACGGGCAGTACAGGCGGTGCGGGCAGTACGGAGACCAGCGGCAGCGGCGACATCGCCCGCACCCTCGAACTGCTGTGGGACACCGGCCGGCGTCCCAGCCGCGGCCCCAAGCCGACCCTGACCCTGGACCGGATCGTGGAAGCGGCCGTCCAGGTCGCGGACACGGAAGGCCTGGAGGGGCTCTCCATGCGCCGCGTCGCCGCCGAACTCGGCACCGGCACCATGTCGCTCTACCGGTACGTCCCCGGCAAGGGAGAGCTGCTCGACCTGATGCTGGACCGGGTCCAGCGCCCCTCCGAGAATCCGGCCGACCTGGGCGACGGCGGCTGGCGCGCCGCCCTGGAGGCCATGGCCCGCGAGATCCTCGCCCTCTACCGCCGTCACCCCTGGCTGCTCCAGGTCAACCAGTCCCGCCCGATCCTCGGTCCGAGCGCCCTGGACGGCATGGAGAAGGTCCTCGCCCTGATCCGCCCGATGGGGCTGACCGACCCCGAACTGGTCTCCGCGATCGTCATGATCGACGGGTACGTCGTCGGGGCCGCGCGCACGCAGCTCTACCAGCAGGAGGCCGAGCGCCGGACGGGCCTGACGGACGCGGAGTTCTGGCAGGCACAGGTGCCGGTGCTGGAGAAGGTCCTGGCCTCGGGCCGCTACCCCGTCATGGCGTCGCTCTCCGAGGACACGTTCGGACCCGACTTCGACCACTTCGGGTTCGGACTCCAGCGGATCCTGGACGGGTTGGAGGTACTCGTGGCGCGACGCCGGGGCGAGTCGGCCTCGTAGGCCGTCGCCTCGCTGCTACCTCCGTCGCCTCAGCCCGCGCAGACCGAACAGGACGGCGCAGGCGACGGCCACGGCGATGGCGCCGGTCTTGAGATCGCCGCTGAGTCCCTCGCCGCTGCCGCCGCCATCCCGTGTGGCCGAACTACCGCTGCCGGACGGGGAGTTGGAGTCACCACCGGGCGCGTCCTGCCCCTCCACCGAGCTGTCGGCCCCCTCGGAGCCGTACATCAGCCGCGTCCCGTCGGCGGTGTAGGTGACGGACTCCCCCTGCCCGAGGAACGGCACGCCGAGCCGCTCCTTGCGCTTGATCTCCCCGCCGTTCCAGTCGTACGCGATCGCGCCGAAGTAGCTGCGGACGACGAGGTGTTCGCCGTCCGGGGAGAGCGTGGCGTCGGTGGCCTCCAGGTCGGGCACGGCAGCGACGGGCCGGAAGACGTTCGTCCCGGACGGGGACAGTTCGGCCGGGCCCTCGTAGAGATGCCCGCCCTTAGCGTTCTTGTCGACGATGTAGACCCGGCCGGTCTTCGGATGCACGACGAGCGACTCGGCGTCGCGGGCCCCGTCGGAGTACTTCACGACGTACTGCGTGGCCCGGATCGTTTGGTCGCGCAGGTTCTTCGGCTCCGGCAGCCGGTAGATCCAGACGTGCGGCCAGGTCCCGCCGAGGTTGTCGCCGATGTCGCCGACGTAGATCTGGTTGCCGGGCCCGATGGAGATGGCCTCGACGTCGCGCGGGCTGCCCACGCCGGTCATGGTGATCGTCGCGACCGTCTCGCCCGTCGCGCTGTCGACGGCGTACAGGTACGCCCCGTCGTCGCTGTCGTTGTGCGTCCAGTAGATGCCGGGGTGCTGCCGCGAGGCCGCCAGGCCGCTGGACTCGGTGATGCGCGGGTCCTTGATCGTGAATTCCTCGTCCCCGTCGGCGGCGGAGGCGGGCACGGCGAGGGCGCCCACGAGAAGGGCCGCGGCGAGGAGGGCGAAAGGTCGGCGCATGCCCCCAAGCCTGCCATCCCGCTCCGCGGTTCATCGTGTGCTGTTCGGTGACGGCTGCTCTCTACAGACGGTATACAGAGCCGCCATCGGGCGGCGGGGGCTTTGGACATGTCCGGACTCTTGCCCTCTTCGGCCGCAGTGGCGCATTGTCGTCGCTCCACCGTCTCACCGGTGCCCCCCTCAGTGGCCGGCACCTCCCGGGGCGGTGGTAGTCCCCTCTTTGCTGCCACGGGGAGGGGTGCCCCTGCTGTCTCCCGAGCAGCGGGGGCTTAATCGTGTCTCCGCTCGATGGCCTGGCAGGCAGGGCACAGGACCTGAGCGTTGCGCCCACTGCGACAGGTGAGCCCCTGGCAGCACGGGCAGTAACCGACCTCGTCGGGGGCCCAAGGTGGTCCGGGGGGAGCACCAGCACCGGAGCGAACGCTTCGAGGGCGCCCTCGGCCTCCCCGCTGCCAAGGTGTGCGGCGGCCCTGCTGATGTGGATCTGCGCCTCGGTGCCAAAGGCGCGCACCGGCTGGCGGACAGCAGAGCGAGAAGGTTCTCCGCAGCTCGCAGGGCCTCTGCTGCCACGCCGGGCGCTGTACCGGTGCTCCGGCTGCGTACCCCCCGTCGCCGCCGGGGCACCGAAACACGTGGCGTCCGGCTCGCGCAGTGAGGGCGCATCACGCCGGTCGGCGTCCGATCGCCAGCAGGTGGGAGCTCGCTGCCAGCAGCTCGGGGTAGGGCTCGGCCATGCGCGCTGCGGTCAGTGCCGACTCGAAGAGGGCCGAGTCGCGGAAGTCGCCGCCGGTGTTGCGCTCGGCTGCCGCAAGCATCGACCAGGCAGGGCCCTCGATGCCGAAGACCTCGGCTCCCTCGAACCCGGCCGCGGCGACCTCGTTGCGCAGCTGCTCGCCGCTGTGGAAATAGGCAGCGGTGAACGCTTTCTTCCCGTCGTGGATTTGGCTGCGCAGGATGCCGCCGATGCTCACCTGCACCGCCTCTTTGTGGAGGTGGGCGAAGGCGGCGTGTTCGAACAGGGACGAGTATCGGTTGATGCCCGCGGCCGCCAGGAGGCCGCCTGGCTTGAGTACGCGGTACACCTCGGCGAGGGCTCGGTCGCGGTCGGCGCGTTCGATGAGGTGGTAGAGGGGGCCGAGCAGGAGCACGACGTCGTATGAGGCGTCCTCGCCGGTGAGCCGGCGGGCGTCCCCGAGCTCCACCGTGGCGCCCGTGTCCTTGGCCTGCTCGATGTGGCGTGGGATCGGGTCGACGAGGTGCACGGTGTAGTCGTCCTTCACAAGCCAGCGGGCGTGGGCGCCGGGGCCTCCGCCGACGTCGAGGACCCGGGCTGGTGGCTGGGGGAGGTGTCGGCGCAGCAGCTCCTGCGTGCGTACCATCTCCAGGCGTCCGTCGGCAGTGGTGGTCAGCCTGTCCGCCTCGTCGATGGTCTCGCTGTAGAACCGCGTGATCTCCGGCGCTAGCTCAGGGCTCGTCATGCGAGCATTCTGGTGGCCTGCCGGTGGACCAGTCCAGTGATCGGAAGAAAGCCATGCCTCTGCTGAAGTACGAGCAGATCGCCGACGACCTGCGCACGCGCATCGCCAACGGTGAGTTCGGCCCGGGTGAGCTGCTGCCGTCAGGTCGTGATCTGGCCGAGCAGTGGAGCGTGTCGAGGGCCACGGTCGTCAAGGCATACGACGTGCTACGGGCCGATGGCCTCGTCGTGGCCCGGCAGGGAGCAGGGAGCAGGGTTCACGGTCGTCGAGGCGCCGATCGCGCGTCCTGCGGGCGGACGCCGAGCTGGCTCAAGCCGCGTCACGGGCGGCGCGCCGTACCGGCGACTGGGGGTGCCTGACCGAGTCGTCCCGCCCGCGCACGTGATCGATGCCCTGGGGCTGAAGCCCGGCGAGACTGCGTTGCGGCGGAGGCGTCTGGTGCTTCTCGACGACGGTTCTCCGGGAACGCTCGTCACCGCGTGGTTCCCGCCGGCGGTCGCCGACCTGGCGCCCCGGCTGGCCCTGAATGGACCTATCGCCGAAGGCACCACGCACTATGTGCGGCGTGAAACCGGTCGGTCGCCCGCTGAAGGTGTCGACATCACGACGGTCCGTCTGGCCAGTGACGAGGAAGCCGGCGTGCTGAAAGTGGATCAGCCTGTGGCGGTGGCCGTCGTGCTGCACGTGGCGTATGACCAGGACCGACGTCCCCTGGTGTGCGAGATCGGTGTCACGCCGTCGCACGTGTTCGAAGAGACGGACACGTACCCGATGAGGTAGCAACGCATCCAAGTCGCTTGACTGGACCGGTGGACCGGTCCAGTCTTTTTGTTGTGCCGTGCCAGCGTGCCGCGAAAGCGGCCGTGCTGTGTCCGGCTGCCGGAAATGACGAAGCCCGGCGACCGCTGACACGGCCCCGGGCGCGGCCAACGCTGCTGAGGAGCGTCGACAATGGAATTCCTATCACGAGCACTCGAATGGGTAAGAGCGGTGCTGTTCGGACCGCGCACTCCCGGCCGACATCGCCGCACCGCCTCGCGCGCCGTGCTCCCCACGACCTCTCCCCACCCGTCGCCTGAGGTCTGCGGCGCACGGCTGATGGCCGCCCGCAGTCACCGCCGGGACCGGCAAGCGCCTCCGCCATGGGAGGAGAGCGGCGTCCTGGTCCGGCCCTACGTGGCGCGCCTGGGCGAGGGCGTGTACGCGGGCGCCCAGGCAGGCCCGTGGGGGGATGCGCGATGAACGCCACCCACGACACAGAGGCGCTCGCCTCGACCGTTGTCACCATGGCCAGTCAGGCGACCTGGTTCATCGAGCAGCCCACGCTGCTGGGCCACCAGACCGTCAAGAGCTTCGAGGCCGACTTCCGTGCCTTCATCGAGCAGATGATCCCGCAGATCGAGAAGCTCGCCGCCGCCCAGTCCGCCGACGACGTCCCGGCGAACGTGGCTCTCGCAGCGATCGCCGAGGCTCGCAGCCGCATGGGCGAGCCTGAGGCCGCGGGCCTGCAAGGTGAGGTTGAGCGGGTGGAGCGGCTGGCGCGATCGGTCGTGTCCCTGGTCGGCCATCACGACAGCCTCGCTGGCCTCAGGATGTGTCTGTTGTGCGACCGGCTGATCGATGGCGACGACGCGTGGGAGCCGTACGACGTCGGCCGCCCGCCTGGTGGGGCGGCCCGGTCGGGCCGCGTCCACGCCGCGTGCGCCACACGCTGCCGCTGACGCGCGGTCGCCCCGTCCTGGCGTGAGGGGCCCCACGGCGACCGCAGGGTCACGGTGGCACCACAGACGCCCGCCCCGCCTCCCCGAACCTGAACAGGCCGAGCCCTAGGGCGGGCCGTACCTCACACCCAACGGAAAGAGAGGAAGCCCCTTGTTTGCTCATTCCGATCGGCTCCCGACCGGGACGCCGCTGCCGTCCGGCGCCTCAACCCCCGTCCCGTGGGGCCTGCGGCGCATGGCGCCCTACCCGGCGTTCGCCCCAGGCTACGCACGGACCGACCTCGACCCCGCCACCCAGACCGCCCGCTACTTCGACGCCGATGGACAGGTGCTGGAGATGGGAAAGCACGGCACCAGCACCGGGACGAACCCGCCGACCAACACCGGCAACCCATCCGACGGCCAGGGCGGTGGCGGCAGCGGCGGCGGCGGTGACCAGGACACCGGGAACGACAGCGACCAGTGACCGATTCCGGCCCGGTGCTGGTCGTCACCAACCTGGACGACCCCACGGCCGACGTGGTGATCAGCGAGCTGCACGACCGGGACGTCCCGGTCGTGCGGTTCGACTCGGGGGATTTCCCCCACGCCCTGTCGGTCGCGGCCACGATCACGTCGAACGGCGTGGAGGGCACACTGTCCACGCCGTCCCGGTCAGCAGACCTGTCTGGCATCCGCTCCCTGTACTATCGCCGGCCCTCCGGCTTCGCCTTCCCCCACCTGGATCAGCAGGACGCTCGGTTCGCCATCACCCAGGCCCGCTACGGGCTCGGCGGCATTCTGGCCTCGCTGCCGGGCTGCCGGTACGTCAACCACCCGCACCGCATTGGGGATGCCGAGTTCAAACCGTCCGGCCTGGCCGCCGCGGCGGCAGCGGGTTTCCGCCTGCCGCCTACGGTCATCACCTCCGACCCGGACACGGCCCGGGACTTCGTCAAGCAGTACAGCCCTGTGATCTACAAGCCGCTGTCGGCGCCGCTGTACCGCATCGACGGCGTCTCGTGCACCGTTGAGGTTGCCGAAGTCCGGGCCGACGACATCGATGAGGCCGTCTCCGGGACTGCGCACCTGTTCCAGCAGCGCGTCGACAAGGCCGCAGACGTACGGGTCACCGTCATCGGTGACCAGGTCTTCGCCGTCCGTATGGACTCGGACTTGCTGGACTGGCGCACCGACTATGGCCGCTTGCGCTATTCCGTCGCCCAACCGCCCCCCGGAGTTACCGATGCCCTCCACGCATACCTGGCCCACTTCGGGCTGGTCTTCGGCGCTTTCGACTTCGCTATCGACGGCCGGGGGCAATGGTGGTTCCTGGAGTGCAATCCGTCCGGCCAGTGGTACTGGCTGGAACCCGAGACCGGACTGCCGATGCTCGCGGCCATGGCCGACCTCCTGGAAGGGAAGAACCGCTGATGAGTGTCATGGACTCCGCCGCCCTGCGCCGGGCGCTGGCCGACCAGCTTGCCGGGGCCGGCGCCTTGCGCACCGAGCCGTGGTGGCAGGCCGTCGAAGGGGTGCCCAGGCACGAGTTCCTCCGCGGCGGCTTCTTCGAGCGGGTCGAAGGCTCCGCCCCGACCGCCTGGCGGCCGGTCCTGGCCGACACCGACGGCTGGCTGGAACGCTGCTACGCCGACGAGTCGCTGGTCACGCAGATCGCCGGCACCATCGTGCCCGGCGACATCCGTGGCCAGATCATGCGTGTCCCGACCTCTTCCAGCACACAGCCGAACCTGGTCCTCCGCATGCTGGAGGACCTCCGGGTCGAGGACGGTAACCGGGTACTGGAGATCGGCACTGGCACGGGGTACTCCACCGGATTGCTCTGCCACCGGCTCGGCGACGACCTGGCCACCTCTGTGGAAGTGGACCCCGAAGTGTCACGCCGAGCCGGCACCGCCCTCGGCGCCTGCGGCTACTTCCCCGAACTGGTCGTCGGTGACGGCCTGGACGGGCACAAGGAGGGCGCCCCATACGACCGGCTGGTCGCCACCTGCGGCGTGCTGGAGCTACCGCACACATGGATCGAGCAGACCAAGCCGGGCGGCATCATCCTTGCCACGCTCGGCGGCTGGCTGTACTCCTCGGAGCTGGCCAGGCTGACCGTCGGCCACGACGGGGTGGCCCACGGTCAGTTCCTCGGCGGACAGGTCTCCTTCATGCTCGCCCGCCCGCAGCTCCCGCCCCCGCTCGGCATGCTCCCCGACTTCGACGCCGGGCAGGAGCGGACGACGCCGGTCGGTGCTGATGTCCTGGACGACTGGGTCGCGCGGTTCGTCGCGCAGCTGGCAGCCCCGCGCGCGCAGCGCCTCAGCCTGACGATCGCCGACACGACCCAACAGGTCCTGGTCGACGTGGAGGTCGGCGCCTGGGCAGCCCTCACTCAGGACGGTGAGCACTGGATCGTCCGCCAGGGCGGGCCGGTGCAACTGTGGGACGCCGTCGAGGACCATGTGCTGCGGTGGCGGGCTAACGGCTCCCCGGCCCTGGACCGCTTCCAGATCATCGTTACCCCCGAGGCGCAGAGGGTGACCTGGCAGCAGGTCTGACGTCCTCCTGACCGGCCCCGCTCGTCTGCTTCCCCCCGTGGCGGTTGGGTGGGGCCTTCCCGCGGCGGCTTCCGGGTGTCAGTCGACGAGGACGGAGACGCGAGTGTCGAGGGCGGTGGCAATGCTGAGCAGGTCGGACTCGATGCGCTGGAGGTGGCGGCGGCTCAGGCCGGTGAGCTGGCGCAAGTGCCCAGCCCGAGCGCTGATCCACCCGCCCCGGCAAGAGCCATCAGAAGGGCCCTGAGACAGTTCCACGGCCGAGGCCGATCATGGCGCGTGGCCCGACTCACACCCCGTCCGGCGCCCTGATCGTTCATGATGAGCGGATGCTCAGGTTCATGCCCGTCGGTGACTCCATGACCATCGGGAGCGCGGGCGAACACACGTGGCGCTACCGGATGTGGCAGCACCTGCGCCGGTCCTACGGCGGCCCCTTCACCCTCGTCGGCCCGCGCGAGACGCTCCACGACAAGCTCGCTGACGCACCGACCTCGTACGCGTACGCCGACCCGGACTTCCCGCGTGCCCACCTGGCCGGCTGGGGCGAGGGCTGGCTGCACATGGCGCCGCTGATCGGCGAGGCGGTGCGGTCGTGCCGCGCGGACGTGCTCCTGGTCTCCCTCGGCCTGATCGACCTGGGCTTCTACACGAACGCCGGGCAGACCGCCGAGAACGTCCGGGCCTTCGCGGCCGAGGCACGGGCGGCGAACCGGCGGGTGCGGATGGTGTGGCTGCCGGTGACCCCGAACGTGCGGGCCGAGTCCGACCCGGCCTTCGCCGCCGAGGTCGTCCGCTTCAACGAACTGCTGGCGAAGACGGCCGCGGACCTCGACGAGCCCGGCTCGCCCGTCCTCCTGGCCTCGACCCCGCCGTCGTACGACGTCCACGCCGACACCTACGACGGCACCCACCCCAACGACAGCGGCGAGCACAAGATCGCGGCGGCCTTCGCGGAGGCGATGTACCAGGCCTGGGACCTCGGCGAGCCCTACGAGCAGTAACTCTCGGTGATCACCCGGGTCAGGAACTCCGCGCAGGGCCGGGGCGCCAGGTCGTCCCAGCGCTCCGCCTCCTCCCCCAGGTAGACGGCCCGGGCGCGGGCGAGGACGGGCCGGTGCTCGGCGGGGAGCCGGTCGAGCGCCCACTCGGCTGCCGCGTCCTTCGAGCGGATGGTCCCGGTGGTGAGGGTGGTCCAGATCCGGGCGAGGGTGAGCAGCACGTTGCGGGTGTCGGTGTCCAGTTCGTCCATGAGCTCCGGCACGCCGACGACGATGGCGCGCCTGAGGTCGTGGTGCGGGACGGGGTCGAGGAGCTCGGCGGGCGGCGGCCCGTGGAGCGGGGCGTCGGCGCGCAGGACCATCGTGAGGAGAGGCGCGAGGTCGGGGCTGGGTTCGGGGGCCGGGGTCACTCCGCGCTCGTAGTCCTCGCGCAGCCAGTCGCCGTAGAGGAAGTCGCAGGTCGGCGGGTAGCGCCAGGGCCGTACGTCGTCCTGCACGACGGCGATCAGCTCGACGTGCCGCCGCCCGGCCACGCCGGACACCTTGAGCAACTCCTCTACCAGCACCCGGCGTTGGGCGTGCGTCGTGGACTCCCGCACGACGGCCAGGACGTCGATGTCGCTGTGCGGGCGGAGACCGCCGAGGGTGGCGGAGCCGTGCAGGTAGATGCCGAGGAGGGTGTCGCCGAGGGTGGTGCGGAGAAGCTGGACGAGGTGGTCGGTGCCGGGCTGCTCTGGCATATGCGCTCTTCCCCGTGTCGTGGTCACCGTGCGTATCGTTGTACTGCGCGGCTGCCCACGTCCATGGGGTGGCCGGGGAGGAGCGCCACGATGACCGTCCTTGAAGACAGGATCGAGATGGCCGAGGCAGACGACGAGCTGACTCTGGACGAGCTGTTCGAGTCGCTCGAGCGGACCACCCCCGAGGGTTACAAGGTCGAGATCGTCGAGGGGGCCATCTTCATGTCGCCGCAGCGGGACACGCACTGGGAGATCATCGCCGACATTTACGAGCAGCTGCGTACCAAGTACCCGCGCAAGCGCGTGAAGTCGGACGTCCGCGTCGACTACCCGGGGCACCTCAACGGCTTCGCCTCCGACGTGACCCTCGTAGCCGAGGGAGCCGAGAAGAACGAGAAGGGCCTCTGGCGCTGCCAGGACATCGAGTTCGTGGCCGAAGTCATCTCGAAGGGCACGGCCCACAACGACTACGGCCCCAAGAAGACCGCCTACGCCCTCGCCGAAGTCCCCGTCTACCTCATCGCCGACCCGTACCAGGGCAAGTGCCACCTGTACACCCAGCCCAAGGACGGCGACTACCTCACGGAGACGGCGGTCGTTTTCGGCGTGGACGTCGATCTCACCATCACGGACATCGGCCTCACCCTCAAGACCGACGAGTTCCCCCGCGACTGACGTCCCATCCGGCCGCCGCAGCGGGCCGCCGTGGAGAAAGCGGGGAGGCAGGCACGCTCTCCAGGTATCGGCCTTGCCTGGAGCGCACTTCAAGACGTTGGCTTGGGCAGCATGAAGTACACACAGCTCGGACGCACGGGACTCAAGGTCAGCCGGCTCGTCCTCGGCACCATGAACTTCGGTCCGCAGACCGACGAGGCCGGCAGCCACGCCATCATGGACGCGGCGCTGGACGCGGGCATCAACTTCTTCGACACCGCGAACGTGTACGGCTGGGGCGAGAACAAGGGCCGCACCGAGAGCATCATCGGCAACTGGTTCGCCAAGGGCGAGGGGCGGCGCGACAAGGTCGTCCTCGCCACGAAAGTGTACGGCAACATGGGCGCAGACGGCCCGGCCTGGCCCAACCACGACAAGCTCTCCGCCGTCAACATCCGGCGGGCCGTGGACGCAAGCCTCAAGCGGCTCCAGACCGACTACATCGACGTCTACCAGTTCCACCACATCGACCGGAACACACCGTTCGAGGAGATCTGGCAGGCGATCGACGTCCTGGTCCAGCAGGGCAAGATCCTCTACGTCGGGTCGTCGAACTTCCCCGGCTACAAGATCGCCCAGGCCAACGAGATCGCCGCCCGGCGGGGCGGGACCATCGGGCTGGTCAGCGAGCAGTGCCTGTACAACCTCGCCGAGCGGCGTGCCGAGATGGAGGTCATTCCGGCCGCTCAGGACTACGGGCTCGGTGTGATCCCCTGGTCGCCGCTGCACGGCGGTCTGCTGGGCGGTGTGATCAAGAAGCAGGCCGAGGGCGGTCGCCGCACCTCCGGCCGCGCGGCCGACGCGCTCGCCGACCCCGCCACCCGTGCGCAGCTCCAGTCCTACGAGGATCTGCTCGAGAAGCACGGCATCGAGCCCGGCGAGGCCGCGCTGGCGTGGCTGCTCACCCGCCCCGGCGTGACCGGCCCGATCGTCGGCCCCCGTACCGCCGAACAGCTCGACTCCGCCCTGCGCGCGGCCGAGCTGGAGCTGTCCGAGGAGCTCCTGACCGGCCTGGACGAGATCTTCCCGGGCCCGGGCCCGTCACCGGAGGCCTTCGCCTGGTAACGCCGTGAGGGCAAGCGCCCCGTCAGGGGCGCGGGGAACTGCGCGACCGGCCCCCACCGGCCCGCGGCCGAGGAGCAGCCGTCCGCAGTTCCCCCACCGCCCTACCTCCCGAGCACGGAAGCCAAGGCGACGACGAGAAACATCAGCACGAGCACACCGGCCATGATCCGGTTGCGGGTTTTCGGGTCCACGCCACCGAGCCTAACCGGCGCCGCCGAGCGCCCAGCGGCCGACCGCCTCGTACCGGGGCTGCTCCCCCGGAACCCCCGACGTCGGCAGATTGCTCCGCACCAGCACCAGCTCGTCCACCGTCCAGGTCCGGCCCGTGAACCCCGCCAGGGCGTCCACATACGCTCGCACGTCCCCTGCCTCCCGGCTCCGTGCCACCGACAGGTGGGCCTTGTACCGGCGGTGCTCCCCCATCGGCACACCCGCCTTCCGGGCCGCCGCCTCCGCCCGCTCGGCCAGCAGCCGCAGGGTCGCCAGATCACCTTCGGCCCCGGCCCACAGCGCCTTGCCGTGCCCGAACTGACCGCCACCCCGCATGGCCAGCGGGAAGGGTGCGGTACGGTGCGCGGCGCGCTCCAGGCGGGCCGACAGCTCGGGGAGGAGGTCGTCGTCGACCTCACCGTAAAAGGCGAGCGTGAAGTGCCAGCCGGGACGGCCGGTCCAGCGCATCCCGTCGGCGCCGGGCAGCTTGCGCATCTCGTCGACCACGGCGCCGAGTTCACGACGCGCCTCGTCGGGGGGCAGCACGGCGGCGAAGAGTCTCATACGGCCAGTCTGCCGCCCCCGCCCGGCGCTACGCCGCCGGTGCCAGTTCCTCCTGCTGCTCCCGGGGGACGAACCGCACCCGTGGGTGGCCGCGGTGCCAGCCGACCGACAGGCGGAGGTTGCCGACGCGGGCCAGGATCAGGCCGATCACGGCCGCGGCGACGGCCGCGACGGCACCGCCGGCCGCGAGGCCGACCCGGGCGCCGTACGTGTCGGTGACCCAGCCGACGATCGGCGCGCCGACCGGGGAGCCGCCGAGGAAGACCATCATGTAGAGGGCCATCACACGGCCGCGCATGGCCGGGTCCGTGGCCATCTGGATGCTGGTGTTCGTCGTGACGTTGACCGTCATGCCGAACAGGCCCAGCGGGACCATGAGCAGCGCGAACATCCACAGTGCCGGTGCCGTGGCCGCCACGATCTCCAGCGTGCCGAAGACCAGGGCCGCCGCGATCAGCAGCCGCAGCCGGGCGGTGCCGCGCCGCGCCGCGAGCAGGGCGCCCGCGACCGAGCCGACCGCCATCAGCGTGTTGAACATGCTGTACGCGCCCGCGCCCGCGTGGAAAACGTCGTCCGCGAAGGCCGAGAGGTAGACGGGGAAGTTGAAGGCGAAGGTGCCGACGAACCCGACCAGGACGATCGGCCAGATCAGCTCCGGACGGCCGGTGACGTAGCGCACGCCTTCACGCAGCTGCCCCTTGCCGCGCGGGGCCCGCTCGACGACGTGCAGTTCGCGGGCGCGCATCAGCAGCAGGCCGGTGAGCGGCGCGATGAAGGACAGGCCGTTGAAGAGGAACGCGTATCCGGTGCCGACGCCGGTGATCAGTAGGCCCGCGACGGCGGGACCGACCAGGCGGGCGGACTGGAAGTTCGCCGAGTTCAGGCTGACCGCGTTCTGCAACTGCCGCGGGCCGACCAGTTCGGAGACGAAGGACTGCCGGGCGGGGTTGTCGACCACCGTGGCGAGACCGACCGCGAAGGCGGCGACGTACACGTGCCACACCTGGACGTGGCCGGTGAGGACGGCGACGGCCAGGGCGACAGCGGTGAGGGCCATCGACGACTGGGTGACGAGCAGGGTGGGCCGCTTGCGCAGCCGGTCGACGAGGACGCCGCCGTAGAGGCCGAAGAGCAGCATCGGCAGGAACTGGAGTGCCGTCGTTATGCCGACGGCCGCCGAGGAGCCGGTGAGGCTGAGAACCAGCCAGTCCTGGGCGATGCGCTGCATCCAGGTGCCGATGTTGGAGACGACCTGGCCCATGAAGAACAGGCGGTAGTTCCTGACCTTCAGGGAGGAGAACATCGAGGACGTGCGCGGGTGTGTGTCGGAGGTGGGCGGGGAGTCGTGGGGATCAGGTGCGGGGACGGAAGCTGCTCCGGGTCCCGAACTCAAAGGGTTCGCCTCCTTGCGACGTACGGCTTACAGATGCGCGAGCTTCTCCAGCACGGGGGCGGCGGCGCGCAGTTTCGCCCACTCGTCCTCGTCGAGGTTCTCCACCAGCGAGGCCAGGAACGCGTTCCGCTTGCGGCGGCTCTCCTCGAGCATCGCTTCGGCCTGCTCGGTGCGCGTCACCACCTTCTGGCGCCGGTCCTCGGGGTGCGGCTCCAGACGGACCAGTCCCTTGGACTCCAGCAGCGCCACGATGCGGGTCATCGAGGGCGGCTGGACATGCTCCTTGCGGGCGAGCTCGCCCGGGGTGGCCTTGCCGCACAGGGACAGGGTGCCGAGCACCGACATCTCGGTGGGGCTGAGCGACTCGTCGACCCGCTGGTGCTTGAGCCGACGGGACAGCCGCATCACGGCGGATCGGAGGGAGTTCACGGCGGCTGCGTCGTCGCCATGGCTGAGGTCCGGCATGTTCTTTAGCGTAACTCATTACTCTCGCTAAAGACTAGTCGGGACACGCATGGATGCCGTGACCCTGGCCACTGAAGCGTGACATCACTCATATGGGTGATCCGGCGGTGGAACGTGACACACCGCACCGAAGGGTGCCGGGACCCTCAGGTCATGGGGACCAGCGTGCTCAGCCTGCGAATAGACCATGAGCTGCTTCAGCGGCTCCGGCAGCATGCCGCGAGGAGGGGAATGAGCGTCCAGGACTACGTCGTCCGGACGCTCGTCCGAGATGACTTCGACGAGCGGTTCCAGACCGCCGTCGAGAAGACGGAGAGGTTCTACGGAGTCACGTGATCGCGCGCTCCGGATCACGCGACTCCGGATCGGCTCAGGTCAGGCCCAGCGCCGGCATCAGGTAGTAGAACGCGAACACCGCCGCGACCGCGTACATCGCCGTCGGCACCTCCCGGCCCCGCCCGGCCGCCAGGCGCAGGACCACGAAGGTGACGAAGCCCATGCCGATGCCGTTGGTGATCGAGTACGTGAACGGCATCATCACCATCGTCACGAAGGCCGGGATGGCGATCGTGTGGTCCGCCCAGTCGATCTCCCTGACTGAGCCGGCCAGGATCAGGAAGCCGACCGCGAGCAGGGCCGGGGTGGCCGCCTGGGAGGGCACCATCGTGGCGACCGGCGTCAGGAAGAGGGCGACGGCGAAGAGACCGCCGGTGACGACGTTCGCCAGGCCGGTCCGGGCACCCTCGCCGACACCGGCCGTGGACTCGACGAAGGCGGTGGTCGCCGAGGAGGAGCTGGCACCGCCGGCGGCGACCGCGAGGCCGTCGACGAACAGCACCTTGTTGATGCCGGGCATCTGCCCCTGCGCGTCGGTCAGCTTCGCCTCGTCGGAGACACCCATGATCGTGCCCATCGCGTCGAAGAAGCACGACAGCAGCACGGTGAAGACGAACAGCACACCCGTCAGCACACCGACCTTCCCGAAGCCGCCGAACAGGCTGACCTGGCCGACCAGCCCGAAGTCAGGGCTGGCGAACGGGTTGCCGGGCCACTTCGGTGTGGTGAGGCCCCAGCTCGGCACCTTGGCCACGGCCTCGATGACCACGGCCACGACCGTCATGGCGACGATCGAGATCAGGATCGCGCCGGAGACCTTGCGCACGATCAGGGCGAGCGTGAGCAGCACGCCCAGGACGAACACCAGGACCGGCCAGCCGTCGAGGTGGCCGTCGCCGCCGAGCTGGAGCGGGACGGTGGTGTGGGCGGCGTCCGGGATCCGGGAGACGAAGCCGGCGTCGACGAGGCCGATCAGCATGATGAACAGGCCGATGCCGATGGAGATGGCCTTGCGCAGCCCGTAGGGGACGGCGTTCATCACGCGCTCGCGCAGCCCCGTGGCGACCAGCAGCATGACGACGAACCCGGCGAGGACCACCATGCCCATCGCGTCCGGCCAGGACATGCGCGGGGCGAGCTGGAGGGCGACGACGGAGTTCACGCCGAGGCCGGCGGCGAGCGCGATCGGCACGTTGCCGATGACGCCCATGAGGAGGGTGGTGAGCGCGGCCGTGAGGGCCGTGGCGGTGACCAGCTGTCCGTTGTCGAGCTGGTGACCGTACATGTCCTTGGCGCTGCCGAGGATGATCGGGTTCAGCACGATGATGTAGGCCATCGCGAAGAAGGTGGCGAGACCGCCCCGGACCTCACGGGAGAGCGTGCTGCCCCGCTCGGAGATCCGGAAGAAGCGGTCGAGTGCGCCGTACGTGGGCCCGGCTCCCGGCTGTTCAGGGGCGGGGACCTTGGCGGGAGCCGAGGAGGACATGTGTTTGGTGATTCCTACGAAGAGAAGTGGTCAGACACAAACCGTTTCAGTATGAACATATAAAACCCCGATCGCACATCTCCGCGCGTAGACCTGATCGCCTCGTAAGCTGTCCCCATGGCGAAATGGACCCCCAGACACGAGGCGCCGGAGCCCCTGGAGGGCCCCGTGGTCGCCACCGTCACCGGCCTCACGATCCTCTGGTTCGTCCTGTTCCTGGTCCAGCTCCCCTTCTACGGCTGGTTCGACGACCACGGCCACACGTGGTGGCTGTGGACCTGCCTGGCCGGGGGCGGGCTGGGGCTGATCGGCATCTGGTACGTCCGTAGGCGCGAGGCCGCGATCAAGCGGGCCGCGGAGAAGGACCTGACGGTTACTCCCCAGGCCGACTAGGGGCCCCGTGGGCAGCCCCGGCGTCCCAGCGCCCCGGCGCCGCAGGGCCGAGCCCGCGGCCACCGGCCGGAAACGACCGCCGCCGCTCCATCCGCTCGACGAGAAAGGCGGCCCCCGCCTCCCTACGCTCGAAGAAGCGGCACCGAAGCCGCCGCGGGGAACACCGTGCAACCGGTGAGGAGCGCAGCCATGACGACGCAGAACAGCGCGGCCGAGGCCGACCGGACTCTGAAGGCCAGGCACCGGGCGATGTGGGCGCAGGGCGACTACCCGTCCCTGGCCGCCGAGGTCATCCCCGGTCTCGGGGCGGTCCTGGTCGAGGCGTGCGGGGTGCGCTCCGGCCGGCGGGTGCTGGACGTGGGCGCCGGCACCGGCAACGCCGCGATCCCGGCGGCCCTGGCCGGCGCGGACGTGGTCGCATCCGACCTGACCCCCGAGTTGTTCGAGGCCGGCCGGCGCGTGGCCGAGCAGCAGGGCGCCCGCCTCACGTGGCAGGAGGCCGACGCCGAGGCCCTGCCCTTCGGTGACGCCGAGTTCGACGTCGTCATGTCCTGTGTCGGGGTGATGTTCGCACCGCACCACCAGCGGGCCGCCGACGAACTCGTCCGGGTCTGCCGTCCGGGCGGCACCATCGGCCTGCTGAGCTGGACGCCGCAGGGCTTCATCGGCCGCATGTTCGCCACGCTGAAGCCGTACGCGCCACCGCCTCCGCCGGGCGCGCAGCCGCCCCCGCTGTGGGGGGACGAGGACCATGTGCGCGCGCTCCTCGGCGACCGGGTCACGGACGTCCACGCCGAGCGGCGGACCGTCCGGGTCGACCGCTTCGAGACGCCCGAGGCGTTCCGCGACTACTTCAAGGAGCGCTACGGCCCCACGATCACCGTCTACAAGAACATCGCCGGCGATCCCGAGCGCACCGCCGCCCTGGACCGCGATCTGGCGGACCTGGCCCGCGACGGCGGCCTGGGCACAGGCGAGGGCGGGACCGCCCTGGAGTGGGAGTACCTGCTGCTCACCGCGCGCCGGGCGGGCTGACACCGCGCGTGGCACCAGGGTCCGACGGTGGGCCGAGGGCGTACAACTGCCGTACGACCAGGGCATGACGTCCGTCCTTCCCAGGTCGGATCTTCCCCGCATTCGGCAGGTGAAGCGGCAAATCCGCACGTACCGTCGAATGCATGACGCATCTCGACGCGGGCGCCCGGCCGAACTCCGCGCGGCCTGCGACGATCACCTCACGCGAGACCGGCCTGACCACGGCTCAGGTCGCCGAACGGGTGGAGCGCGGCCAGGTCAACGACGTGCCGGTGCGCAGCAGCCGCTCCACCGTCGACATCGTCCGCGCGAACGTCTTCACCCGCTTCAACGCGATCATCGGCGTGCTCTGGCTGATCATGCTGGTCGTCGCGCCGATCCAGGACAGCCTGTTCGGCTTCGTGATCCTCGCCAACACCGGGATCGGGATCGTCCAGGAGTGGCGGGCGAAGAAGACGCTGGACTCGCTCGCGCTGATCGGCGAGGTGCGCCCCACCGTCCGCCGGGACGGGGCCTCCGGCCAGGTCAGCACCTCCGAGATCGTCCTCGACGACCTGATCGAGATCGGGCCCGGCGACAAGGTCGTCGTCGACGGGGTCTGCGTCGAGGCCGACGGTCTCGAGATCGACGAGTCGCTGCTCACCGGCGAGGCGGACCCGGTCGTCAAGCGCCCCGGCGACCAGGTGATGTCGGGCAGCTTCGTGGTCGCGGGCGGCGGGGCCTTCCAGGCCACGAAGGTCGGGCGCGAGGCGTACGCCGCGCAGCTGGCGGAGGAGGCGTCCCGGTTCACCCTCGTCCACTCCGAGCTGCGCTCCGGCATCTCCACGATCCTCAAGTACGTCACGTGGATGATGGTCCCGACCGCGATCGGCCTGATCATCAGCCAGCTGGTCGTGAAGGACAGCGCCTTCAAGGACTCCGTCGCGCGGACGGTCGGCGGCATCGTCCCGATGGTCCCGGAGGGGCTGGTCCTGCTCACCTCGGTCGCCTTCGCCATCGGCGTCATCCGGCTGGGCCGCAAGCAGTGCCTGGTGCAGGAGCTGCCCGCGATCGAGGGGCTGGCCCGGGTCGACACCGTCTGCCTCGACAAGACCGGCACCCTCACCGAGGGCGGCATGGACGTCACCGAGCTGCGGCCCCTGCAGGGCGCCGACGAGCCGCACGTACGCCAGGTGCTCGGCGCCCTCGGCGCGTCGGATCCCCGGCCGAACACCTCTCTCAAGGCGATCATCGACGCCTGCCCGGCCGTCGAGGACTGGCGCTGCACCCAGGCGCTGCCGTTCTCCTCCGCCCGCAAGTACAGCGGCGCCGCGTTCGTCGAGACCGGCGGGGAGAGCAGCACCTGGCTGCTCGGGGCGCCGGACGTGCTGCTGCCCGACGACGACCCGGCCCTCGCCGAGACCGAGCGGCTGAACGAGCAGGGCCTGCGGGTGCTGCTGCTCGCCCGGGTCGACCGGGATCTCGACGACCCGGAGGTGGCCGAGGGAGCGAAGTCCACCGCGCTGGTGGTCCTGGAACAGCGGCTGCGGCCGGACGCGGCGGACACCCTGCGCTACTTCGAGGACCAGAACGTGGCCGCCAAGGTCATCTCCGGCGACAACGCGGTGTCGGTCGGCGCGGTCGCGTCGAAGCTGGGGCTGTCCGGCACCACCGTGGACGCGCGGCGGCTGCCCGCCGAGCAGGAGGGGATGGCGCGGGCCCTCGACGACGGCACGGTGTTCGGGCGGGTCACCCCGCAGCAGAAGCGGAACATGGTGGGCGCGCTGCAGTCCCGCGGGCACACGGTCGCGATGACGGGCGACGGCGTGAACGACGTCCTCGCCCTGAAGGACGCCGACATCGGCGTCGCGATGGGCTCCGGGTCGGAGGCGACCCGGGCGGTCGCGCAGATCGTGCTGCTGAACAACAGCTTCGCGACGCTGCCGTCGGTGGTGGCGGAGGGCCGCCGGGTCATCGGCAACATCACGCGCGTCGCGACGCTGTTCCTCGTCAAGACGGTCTACTCGGTGCTGCTGGCGATCCTGGTGGTCTGCTCGCAGGTCGAGTACCCGTTCCTGCCGCGCCACCTGACGCTGCTGTCGACCCTGACGATCGGCGTCCCGGCTTTCTTCCTCGCGCTCGCGCCCAACAAGGAGCGCGCGAAGCCGAACTTCGTGCGGCGGGTGATGCGGTACGCGATCCCGGGCGGGGTGCTGGCCGCGGTGGCGACCTTCGCGACCTACCTGATCGCCCGGCAGCACTACACGGGCGCGGACGCGCTGGCCGCGGAGACCAGCGCCGCGACGCTCACGCTGTTCCTCATCTCGATGTGGGTCCTGGCGATCATCGCCCGCCCCTACACCTGGTGGCGCGTCGCCCTGGTGGCGACGATGGCCGGGGCCTTCGTGCTGGTGCTCGTCGTGCCGTGGCTCCAGGACTTCTTCGCGCTGAAGCTGGTCGGCGTGACGATGCCGTGGCTGGCGGTCGGTATCGCGGTGGTGGCGGCGGCCACCCTGGAGCTGACGTGGAGGGTGGTGGACCGCCGCTTCCCGGCCTAGGCCTGTCCCAGGATTTGGCCGCGGTTACCTGACGTCGACGTAGTCACCCGTGGCGTTGACCGCCGGGGTCGTCGTGGTGCCCGCGAAGCTGAAGCGCCAGTAGCCGTCGTACGTCGCGGTGGTGGTGGCCTTCAGGTTGCCGTACTGGTCGGAGTACACCGTCTTGACCGTGGTGTACGTGCTGGTGCCGGCCTTGCGGAACTGGAGCTTGACCGGCTGGTTGGTGTAGCCGTGGTAGGCGTTGTCCTCCCAGTTGGCGCGGGAGAGCTTGCCGGTGGACGTGATGGTCTTGCCCTTGTAGACGGGCTCGGGGCCGGCGTTGACGGTCAGCTTGGAGTAGCGCTGCACCTTGGTGCTGCCCAGGCCGCCCTGCGTCTTCTCGTCGCCGTTGCTGGTGACGGCGAGCGCGCCGGCGCCCCAGGTGCCGGCGTCGGAGTTCCACAGATCGCCGTCGGCCGGGCGGATGTTGATGACGCCCTTGCAGTTGAGGACGGTCGACGAGGCGGCGGTGCAGGTGGCCGGGTCGTCGCTGATGAGGACGTTGTCCGCGGTGTCCATCGAGGAGCCGTGGTAGATCAGCGGGCCGGTGGCGAAGTTGTCGGAGCTGGTGTCGAGGTCCGCGGCGTGGGTCACGGTGTAGGTGACGGGGACGCTGACCACGTTCGTGGTGCCGACGACGATGTTCTTGCCGCTGTTGACCTTCATGTCGGAGAAGGTGACGTCGAGGGTCGACGTGGTGGTGCTGCCCGACTCGGCGCCGGACGCGGCGGAGCCGAAGGCCGCCTTGCCGGAGGGAGCGTCGGCGGCCTGCGCGGCCGGAACGACGAGGGCGGAAAGGGCCAGGGCGCCGGTGACGGCGGCCACGGTGGCTCGGATGTGCATGTGTTCCCCAGGGGGAGAAGTGATCTAGGAGTCTGTTGACTCACGCGATCAGATCCACGAGCCCCGGGTGGGGTTGTACGGCGGGTTGCGGATTTTGCCGCGGCATCCGCGACGTTTGGCACGCGCGTGAAGGAACCCGCCTCCCGGTAAAGAACTCGCCGCCGGCCCGGGAAGAACCCGGGACCGGCGGCGCGCCGTGAGAACGGTGCTGGTGTCAGCGTCAGTTCACGTCGACGAAGTCACCCGTGGCGTTGACCGCCGGGGTGGTCGTCGTACCCGCGAAGGAGTAGCGGAAGTAGCCGTCGGTGGAGGCGGTGACGGTGGTCTTCAGCTCGCCCGTGGAGTTCGACTTGATGGTCTTCAGCGTGGTGTAGGTGTCGGAGCCCTTCTTGCGGAACTGGAGCTTCACCGACTGGTTGGTGTAGCCGTGGTACTTGTTGTCGTCCCAGTTGGCGCGGGAGAGCTTGCCGGTGACGGTGATGGTCTTGCCCTTCTTCACCGGCTCGGGCGAGGCGTTGACCGTCAGCTTCGAGTAGCGCTGCAGCTTGAAGGAGTTGGTCGGGTCCGTCACCGCGACACCGACGTTGTCCAGGTTCGGGTTCTCCGGGTCCTCGCCGTTGAACGCGACCGCGAAGCCCGCGGCCTTCCAGGAGCCGGCGTCCTCGTTCAGCAGCGCGTACGGGTGGATCTCGACGGTGGCCTTGCAGTTGGCGACGGTCGCGGAGGAGTCCGTGCAGCTCGCGTCGTCGCTGTCGAAGTAGAAGATCGACTCCTCGAACGAGGCACCGCGGTACAGCTCGATGCCCGCGAAGAAGTCGGCCGCGTGGATGTCGACGTCCGTGCCGTGCGTCAGCTTGAAGGTGACGGGCACCTTCACCAGGTTGGTGGTGCCGACGGCGATGTTCTTGCCGTTGTTGACCTTGACGGAGGAGAAGGTCGCGTTCATGGCGTAGGGCGTGCCGTCCGCGGCGGCGGCGAAGGCCGACCGGCCGGAGTCGGCGTGGGCGACCTCGCTCGCGGCGGCGATCTCCGCGGGAACCTTCGGCTCGGCGGCCTGCGCGGCCGGCACGGCGAAGGCGGAAAGGGCCAGGGCGCCGGTGACGGCGGCCACAGTGGCTCGGATACGCATGCGTTCTCCAGGTGGAGAGGGGCCCCGGCGCTCGTCGTCGGCTCCTGGGGCCCAAGTGATCGTGGAGTCTGTTGACTCACGTGATCAGATTCGCGAGAAGGGCACTTGGTTGTACGGCGAGTGAAAAATTTGTGCGGAAGTTTTCACCGGACGGCCGAAACGGGGCGAAGGCCACCGCCCGCGCCCCTCAGTCGAACCACCGATCCCGCGCCAGCTCCTCCGTCCGCGAGGGATCCTCCAGCAGCGCCGCCACCTCGAACCGCCGCGGCCACTGCCCGGCCGCCCAGGCGAGCCCGGCCGCCACGCCCTCCAGCGTCGAGGCGTGCAGGACACCGTCGTTCGTCAGCCGCCAGTCGATCTCCACGCCGTCGACGACGAGTTCCTCGTGCTCGATGTACGAGGAAGGGGTGCGCGGGCCCAGCAGCACCCGCACCGACTCCGGGACGTCGTGCTCGGTGCCCTCCGAGTCCACCTCGCCGGTGACGGACTCGCTCAGGCGCCGCACCTGGAAGAGTTCGGCCAGGTCGGCGGCCCGGGACGGGCGGACCGGCAGCAGGGGGACGCCTTCCGTGAAGGGCAGCAGGTCCGGCGAGTCGCACACCACGGCGTCGGCGGCGTCCACGACCTCCATCCGGCCGTCGATGACGGCACGCAGCTCGTCCGGCAGGGTCACCTGCTCCGGGTCCAGTTCGGCCAGGGCCCCGTACAGCGCGTGCAGTTGGGCGTCCGTCACCTCGCGCTCCGGGTCGGCCAGCCGGTCGAGGAGTTCGGCGGCGCCGCCGGGCTCGTCCAGCAGCGCGGCGACGGACGTCCGTACGCCCAGCGCCCGCAGCACCTGCTCGTCCTCGAAGCCGGTCGCGTCGGCCTCCTCGTACAGACCCCGCAGGAGCGGGTCGCCACCGGCGGCACGCAGGCCCGCGGGGCGGCGGCCGTCGAGGACCGGGTTCCCGCGCAGCCACCACGCCGTGTACGGCCGTACGACCTCGTGCGTGCCGTCCGGCAGCAGGACGCGCACGGGCTGGACGATCGCGTCCCGCAGGGGCGGCTGCGACAGCAGGGACAGGGCCTGCGCCCACTTGTCCTCGTCGACCAGATCCAGGTCCCGTACGGCGACGATCTCGGTGGCGACCGGCGGCACCGGGCTGTCCGGGAAACGGTCGAGGATGTCCTCCGCCCACACGTCGATCGCGTCCAGCAGGCCCGGGTCGTCGGGCTCGGCGAAGTCGCCCTCGCGCGGCTCCAGTTCGTCGGGGTCGAGGACGACGTCGGTGGCACGGACGAGCGCGAAGCTCACCAGCACCCCGCAGGCCGCCAGCGGCTGCTCGCCCCATTTGGCAGCCAGCTCGGCGTCCACCGCGGCCAGTTCACCCTCGCGCATGACCTGGGCGAACGGGCCGCCGGGGAAGGCGAGTTCGCAGGCCGGAGCCGGTTCGCCGTCCTCGTCGGGCAGGGCGAGCGCGCCCAGCCAGGGCTCGTCACCGGGCTCCAGACCGGCGTCCCGCACCAACGCGAGCACGGTGTCGGCCAGTTCCTCCGCGTCGAGGGTGTCCTCCTCCCACAGCGCGCCGCCCTCGTCGTCCAGCGACGCGGCGACGGCGGCCCTGACCTGCGGGGTGGTGAGCACGGCACGGGGGGTCGCGGGCAGGGCGCCCAGCTTCTCCAGGATCGGGTGCGCGGCGTCCGGATGGGCGACCTTCAGTCCGAGCCGGGCCAGGGTCTCCGGGTCGATGCCGGTGGCGTCGGGGCTGGGCAGCAGGACCTGCCGGGGGCCGATCGTCGTACGGCCGTCCGCGAGGGGTACCGGCAGGCCCGACAGCCGGTCCGGGTCGACCCCGGCCAGGCTGTCGTAGAGCCGCCGCCACCAGCCGGGGTCCTTCTCCAGCCCGGCCAGCCGGTCGATCGCGTCGGTCAGCGGCACCCGGGCGACGCCCAGGGTGCGCAGCTCCGCGCGGCGTTCGAGCCCGGCGGGCAGCAGGGTGGGCAGCACCTCGGCGAGCACCCGCACCGTGTCCGTGCCCGCGCCCTCGACGACCTCGGCGTCCCGGGGCCGCAGCGACTCGGGCAGGTCCTCGTCGTCGTGCCCGCGGGGCTCGACGGCGGGCGGCAGGAAGGAGGTGCGCGGCAGCCGCTCCAGGATCGCCCGGCGCAACCCGCCGTCCAGCTCGCCCTTGCCGAGCGGCCCGGGCACGAGGCCGATCAGACCGGCCGTCACCGGCCGCCATGAGCCGAGGAGTTCGGCGTAGGAGTCGGCCGCGCGCTCGATCAGGAAGTCGGTCAGCGGGCCGGGGGCGGCGTGCCGGCGGGTGGAGTCCAGCGGGAACGAGGCGATGAGCAGGGCGGGCACGCCGAGCGGCTCGTCGCTGGGCGTGGGGGCGTGCACGACCGGGCTGGTGCGGGGCCGGGCCGGGCTGCCGTCGGAGTCCACGGGCACGGCCCAGGTGACCGACCAGTGCGGGCGCAGCCGCTCCTCGACGGGCCGGTCGATGAGCAGCTCGGGGGTGAGGTTGCCGTGGGCGGCGGCAGTGCGCCAGTACGTGACGCCGTCACCGGAGTCGTCGATGACGGTGAAGGGACCGTCGGTGCGGCGGGAGATCGTCCGGGGGCTCTCGCCGTTGATCTCGACGACGACCTCTTCGAGGCCGGCGAGAGTGAGCAGCAGCGCGTCGTCGACCGCCCGCAACAGCCGTTCGGCGAGGTCGGCGGCGGGGGTGTCGCGCAGCGGGAGGATGACGGCGGTGTCGTACGGGTCGGGGGCGGTGCCCTCGGCGGCGAACGGCAGCCGCAGCAGCGGTACGTGACCGTCGCGCCGCCGGATCTCGTCCCCGAGGCCGGGGCTGTGCCGGGCGGTGTCGGCGGCCAGTTCCCGGGCCTCGGCGAGGGACCAGCGGACACCGCCGTGCCGGCCGACGACGGCGGGCTCGTCGGTGACGGCGAGGACGGCGGCGAACCCGACGCCGAACCGCCCGACGGCCTGCTCGGTCTCCCGCTTCGCCGACGCGCGCAGGGTGGACAGCGACTCGACCCCGGCCGCGTCCAGCGGCGCCCCGGTGTTGGCGGCGACGAGCACACCGTCACGGAGGGTGAGCCGCAGCCGCCCCGGCACCCCGGCCCGGGCGGCGGCGTCGGCGGCGTTCTGCGCGAGCTCGACGACGAGCCGGTCCCGGTAGCCGCCGAGGACGAGGTCCTCCTCGGCGTTGGCGTCCTCGCGGAACCGGGCGGGGCTGGTGGCCCAGGCATCGATGACGCCACGCCGCAGACGTGCCGTACCGAACGGGTCGGCACCCTCGGCGGCGGGCCGCACGAACTTGCTGCTCACGTTCCTTCTCCTCATCGACGAGAGGACGAAGGTACCGCCTGCGGAGCGGGGGTGCGCGCGCCGTCCGGCTCCGGTCAGCTCCCGGACGCGAACGTCACGAAATCCACCCATGCGGCGGGAGCGACGGCGAGCCGGGGGCCTTGGGTGTGCTGGCAGTGACAACCGTCCTGCGGGACACACCGCATCCCATCACCGACCCGATCGTCGAACTCATCGCACAAGGCCTGGGCAAGCACCCGGCCGCGGAACAGTGGAGGAACCTGGTGGCTGTGGACCTCTCCTTCTACAAGTCGTACATCTCGGAAGAAATCCGCGACGAAGGCCGTAGAGAGCGTGCGGCCAAAGACGTGCTGACCGTCCTGAAAGCGCGCGGCATCCACGTCCCCACCAGGTCCGCGAGCGAATCACCAACTGCGACGACCCCGAAATCCTGGACCAGTGGCTCATCCGCGCCGCCACCGCCCCGACTGCCGAAGAGATCTTCGGGGACGAATAGTCCGAGTCGTTCGACGGCCGGGCGCGGACACGGCTACGAGTGTCCCAGCTCCTCCGTGTCCTCGTCCGCCGTCACCGGCACCGAGCCCGAGTCCGAGGCCGGGCGCAGCGGGAACGGGTCCACGCGGGTCTCGTCGATGACCGGCGGAGCCGGCTGCGGCGGCTTCGGCATGACCGCGGCCTCGGAGTGCCCGCCGCAGCCGTAGGCCAGGGAGACGACGCGGCCGTCGGCCGGGGAGAACTCGTTGGCGCACACACCGAAGGCCTGGCCCAGGGAACCGCCGATACGGACCAGGAAGCCGCAGCTCACGCAGGCGGCGGGGGCCGCCTGCGCCATCGGGGTCTTGGGACCGAAGGCTTCCTCCCAGCGGTCGGCGGCGATGTGCAGGCCGTAGCGGGACAGCACCCGGGCACGGCGCACGCCGAGTTCCTCGGCCACCGCCGCGATCGAACCGCGGGCGGGGACGGCCAGGGGCCCAGCCGTGACCTCCGCGTCCTCGGCCTCCGCCAGGGCGGCCATGTCCTCGGAGACGACGGAGTTCGGCGGCGGCTCGTCCTCGCCGGTCCAGCCGGGCTCCAGACGCAGGTCCTCCGCGTCGGTGGGCAGCAGGTCGCCCGGACCCATGTCGCCGGGGCGCAGCCGCTCGCTCCACGGCACCCACTCGGGCGCCAGCACCGCGTCCGGGCCGGGCAGCAGCACCGCCTCGTCCACCGTGACGATCTTCGCCCGGGACGCCCGGGCCACCGTCACGGCCCAGCGCCAGCCCCGGTACCCGAGCTCCTTGCACTCGAAGAAGTGCGTGACAACGCGATCCCCTTCGGAGACCAGCCCCGCGTGCTCGCCGACGATGCCGGGTGCCGCGGCCTCCTCGGCTGCGGCGCGTGCGAGGTCGACGGCCTCGGCGCACAGACGGTCAGGGGTGCGGCTTCGCGTTGTCGCTGCGCTCACAGGTATCGCTTCTCTCCATACGCCGTCTCACGAGTGCGCCACGCCCAGCGCCGGGGCGGACGGAGCGGACCGGGGGACCGCGTCAACGTCCTTCATCCATTTTGCGGGATGGCTGAGATACGCACGCTACCCTTCCGCCCCACTTCACGTACACCGACGGTCCTGACTGACGGCTCCGACCACCGTCCCGCCCGGGCTCCGAGGACCCGGACAGTCACCCCACAGGCCCTATACAAGCGGTAACGGCACTACCCACAGCCATCTCGGGGCACTATGACGTCGTGGCAGCCGCGAAGACGCCCCAGGGCGCCACCGGGACCGGTGGGTCGAAAGGGGTCAAGGGAAGCAGCCGACTGAGCGGACCGGGCCGTTGGGGCGGCTCCCTCCGCGCGGTCGGCCGTGCCCTGCACCTCCCGTTCACCGGCACCGCCCGCGGCATCCGCAAGGCCACCCACGCGCACGGCGCCGGCGAGTCCGGCCTCGGCAAGCTGATCGAGCTGCACGGCGTGAACGGCGCCGGGGACGTGATGATCACCGTCGCTCTCGCGTCGACGGTGTTCTTCTCCGTGCCGACCGACGAGGCCCGGGGCCGGGTCGCGCTGTACCTCGCCGTCACCATGGCGCCCTTCACCCTCCTCGCGCCGGTGATCGGCCCGCTCCTCGACCGCATCCCGCACGGCCGCCGGGCGGCGATGGCCGGGGCGATGCTGGCCCGGGCGCTGCTCGCGCTCATCCTGTCCGGCGCGGTCGTCAGCGGCAGCATCCAGCTGTACCCGGCGGCGCTCGGCGTCCTCGTCGCGTCGAAGGCGTACGGGGTGGTCAGAAGCGCCGTCGTGCCCCGGCTGCTGCCGCCCGGCTTCTCCCTGGTGAAGGCCAACTCGCGCGTCACCCTCGGCGGGCTCCTCGCCACCGGCATCGCCGCGCCGATCGGCATCGGGCTCCAGCAGGTCGGGCCGCGCTGGCCGCTCTACGGCGCCTTCGTGATCTTCGTGGCAGGGACGTTCCTGTCGTTCACGCTGCCGCCGAAGGTCGACTCCGCCAAGGGCGAGGACACCGCCCTGCTGGCCGCGGACGAGGAGCACCTGCACGGGCCGCACCGCCTGCCGGTCAAGCGCCCCGGGCTGCGCACGGTCGGCCCGGCCGTCACCCACGCCCTGGCCGCCAACGCCTCCATCCGCTGCCTCACCGGCTTCCTGATCTTCTTCCTCGCCTTCCTGCTGCGCGAGCACCCGATCTCCGGCCAGAGCGCCGCCGTGTCCCTGGGGATGGTGGGCGTGTCGGCCGGCGTGGGCAACGCGCTCGGTACGGCCGTGGGGGCGTGGCTCCGGTCCCGGGCGCCGGAGATCATCATCGTGACGGTCGTGGCGTGCGTGCTGGCTGCGGCGATCACGGCCGCGTTGTTCTTCGGCTCGGTCCTGATGGCCGGCCTGGCCGCGATCGCCGGCTTCGCGCAGGCCCTGGCCAAGCTGTCGCTCGACGCGCTGATCCAGCGGGACGTGCCCGAACTGGTCCGTACGTCGGCCTTCGCCCGCTCCGAGACGCTGCTCCAGATGTCCTGGGTACTGGGCGGGGCGGTCGGCATCGTGATGCCGCTCAACGGCACGCTCGGGCTGGCGGTGGGCGCCGCGATCGTCGGCACGGGCTGGCTGACGACCGTACGGGGGCTGATCGGCTCGGCCCGGCGCGGCGGTGCGACACGGCCGCGCGTGGCATAGCCGTACGGGCACGCCATACCCCGCGTGGGCGGTCCGGCGGGCGGGCCCGATAGCCTTCGGCCATGAACACGTTGCAATCCGCTGTGCGACGCCGCCGCGCCGTCGCCGCCGCCGGCGTCGTATCCGCCGGACTGCTCGTCCTCTCGGCCTGTGACAAGCCGACGCCGATGGCCACCGTCACCGTGGGCCACGACTCGGTGAACTCCGAGGCCACCTGTGGTGGCGAGGGCGACGCCCTGAAGTCGTCCGACCTCACGCAGTGCCTGAAGGACAAGGGCGTCAAGACCATCTCGGTCGACCCGGACGAGACCGTGCGCTTCGGTGTCGACCCGGAGATCGCGGACAAGGGCTGGACGATCCTGATGAACGGTCAGCCGCTGACCGACTCCAGCACGAAGACCTACCGCACCATCCCGGGCAGCGTGTTCTTCAACGCCCAGTACGGGGCGCAGGGCAACTCGACGCTGGTGTCCATCAAGCAGGGCGAGAAGGACACGTCGGGGCTGTGGAACTTCAAGCTGGAGAAGGACGCGTAATCGCTGCCGCTGGGCTGGGCAGGGTGCTTGTCGCCACCGCGGTTGCTGTTGAGCGGGACGCGGTGGCTCGGGCCTTTGGGGCGTTGCCTCCGGGGTCCGACAGTGAGGCGCTCGGCGTTGTGGGCCGTGCCCACGGCGGTAGCGGCGCGGCTGCCCGCGGCGGGGCGCTGGACCTCCAGGTGATCGCCGCCGGTGTAGGGCCCGCCCTCGCCGCCGCTTCCATCGCCTCCGCCCTCACCGCCGCCGCCCTCCAGGGCGACCCCTACGACCTCGTCGTCTCCGCCGGGATCGGTGGGGGGTTCCAGCCCGAGGCGAGCGTGGGGTCGCTCGTCGTCGCCGATGAGATCGTCGCGGCCGATCTGGGGGCCGAGACCGATGACGGGTTCGTGTCGGTCACGGAGCTCGGGTTCGGGACCGTGCGTCACCTCCCGCCCGGGGACCTCGTGCGGCTGGCCGGGGACGCCGTCGGGGCCCGTACCGGGGCCGTGCTCACCGTGTCCACCGTGACCGGGACCGCCGAGCGGGCCGCCGTGCTCCGGGAGCGTCACCCCACCGCCCTCGCCGAGGCCATGGAGGGCTTCGGTGTGGCCGAGGCCGCCGCCGCGCACGGGGTGCCCGTGCTGGAGGTCCGGGCGATCTCCAATCCCGTCGGGCCGCGCGACCGCGCCGCCTGGCGCATCCCCGACGCCCTGGCGGCCCTCACCGAGGGTTTCGGGAAGCTCCTGCCCGCACTGGAGAGTTGGAACCGGCATGACCAGTGAGCAGCTGAAGATCGCCTACTCGCCCTGCCCGAACGACACCTTCGTCTTCGACGCCCTGGCCCACGGCCGCGTCCCCGGCGCCCCCGGCTTCGACGTGACCTTCGCCGACATCGACATCACCAACGGCATGGCCGAGCGCGGCGAGTTCGACGTGCTGAAGGTGTCGTACGCCGTGCTGCCGTACGTGCTGGAGGAGTACGCCCTGCTGCCGTGCGGGGGTGCGCTGGGGCGGGGGTGCGGGCCGCTGGTGCTGACGCGGGAGGCGGATGTCGACCTCACCGGTCGTACGGTCGCCGTGCCCAGTGAGAAGTCCACCGCCTATCTGCTGTTCCGGCTGTGGGCCGCGGACACGCTGGGCGACGGGGTCGGCGAGATCGTCGTCATGCCCTTCCACGAGATCATGCCGGCCGTGCGGGACGGCAAGGTCGACGCGGGGCTCGTCATCCACGAGGCGCGCTTCACGTACCGCGGCTACGGCCTGCACAAGCTCGCCGACATGGGCGAGCACTGGGAGAACACCACCGGGCTGCCGATCCCGCTGGGCGCGATCATCGCCAAGCGGTCGCTGGGCGAGCAGAAGCTGCGGCTGCTCGCCGACTCCATCCGGACGTCCGTACGCGCCGCCTGGGACGACCCCGAGGCGTCCCGCCCGTACGTCATGGAACACGCCCAGGAGATGGACCCGGCCGTCGCCGACCAGCACATCGGGCTGTACGTCAACGAGTTCACCGCCGACCTCGGCGAGGACGGCTACGCCGCCGTACGCGGGCTGCTCACACGCGCGGCGGCCGAGGGACTGGTGCCGCCCCTCGGCCCGAACGCGCTGCGTTTCCCGTGAGCGGTCTACACGTCCAACTGGTCGGCGACCGCGCGCAGCAGGCCCGCGATCTTCTTGCCCGCGGTCTTCTCGGGGTAGCGGCCCCGCTCCAGCATCGGCGTGATGTTCTCCAGGAGGGTCGTCAGATCCTGGACGATGGAGGCCAGCTCGTCCGGCTTCTTGCGGGTCGCGGCGGCGACCGAGGGGGTCGGGTCCAGAATCGTCAGGGACAGCGCCTGGTCACCGCGCTGCCCGGCGACGACGCCGAACTCCACCCGCTGTCCCGGCTTGAGCGTCTCGACTCCGGCGGGGAGGACCGAGGAATGGACGAAGACGTCACCGCCGTCGTCGCGGGAGAGAAAGCCGAAGCCCTTCTCGCTGTTGAACCACTTGACCTTGCCGGTAGGCACGTCTGTCCTCGTCCTCGTACTCGTCGGAAAACTGCTTCTGAAACAGCTCTGGATAGCACTCGGGCGGGTCGTACGACCCGCCGGTACCAAGGCTAATGCTCTTCAGGCCGGTGACAAGACGTCACCCGGTTGTTCCTTCGCGCTGGGAACTACCCTGGTCGGGTGCGTGACAAAACCCAAACGAATTCCGCCGCTCCCGGTGACCGTCTGGTCCGTGCCGGTGGCATCGTCTTCTTCATCGGCGCCGTGGCCACACTGGTCACGGTCGCCCCGCTGTTTCTGGGGACGACACCCTTTCCTACCTACATGTTCGGCCTGAGCATGCTCATGGCAGTCGGTTTCCTGATGGCCGGCGCGGGAGTGCTGCGTTCCGTGGCGGCGGGCCGGCGTCAGGCGCGTTCGGGACGGTAGTCCGAAAACCACCCGGGGAATTCCGTCAGGTCGGTGAGGACGACGTCCGCGCCCGCCGCGCGCAGTTCCTCCGGGGGGCAGGGGCCGGTGGCCACCGCGACCGACAGCGCGCCGGCCGCCCGGGCGCCGCGTACGTCCCCGACGTGGTCGCCGACGTAGACGCCCGCGTCGTGCTCGCGCAGCGCCTCCGCCTTCTGCTCGGCCCACAGGTCGCCGATGACGGCGTCGGGCTCGATGCCGAGGTGGGCGAGGTGCAGTTTGGCGTTGGGCTCGTACTTCGCGGTGACGACTATCGCGCGTCCGCCGGCCTCCCGTACGGCCGCGATGGCCTCGCGGGCACCGGGCAGCGCGGGGGTCTCGGCGATGGCGATGGTCGGGTAGATCTCCCGGTAGACGTCCGCCACGGTCTCGACCTCGTCGGCCGGGAACCAGTTGATCAGCTCCTCGGCCAGCGGCGGCCCGAGCCGCGTGACCGCCAGATCGGCGTCGATGTACGTCCCCGTCCGCTCGGACAGCGCCTGGTAGCAGGCGCGGATGCCGGGGCGGGAGTCGATGAGGGTCATGTCGAGGTCGAAGCCGACGGTGATTGCCATAGGGGCCATTGTGCCCAGGCGGTGTGAACGGCAGAGGCGCCCCTGTGACCGGCTAGCGAGAGCGCTGTGAGCGCCACACCAGGAACAGTGCCGACGCCACCGCCGCGCCCCTGACCACCCACGGCCAGGTCTCCGCCACCGCGGCGTTCATGTGGCCCTCGGCGATCGGGGTGCCCCAGCGGTCGTTCATCCTGCCCCACAGCCAGAGAATCCCGGCCGCGACGGAGAGGCTGGGGAGGATCACGACCGCCCACTTCGTCTCCGCCGGGCTCAGACGGCGTGAGGCGTAGGCGATGAGCCAGCCGAGGATCAGCACGAACCAGTTGCCGAGCACGGCGCCCGCGACGAGGAGACCGGCGGCGATCAGAAGGAGCGGGTTGCTCCAGCCGCCCGCGGACAGGCACGGCAGACGCCGGCGGGCCGCCTTGCCGGCTGTCTCCCCCGGCACCGCGGCCTCGACAGCCGGCGCTGTCTCCTCGTCGGCCGCCGCCTTCTCCAGCCGCGGCTTCCTCGGCTGCGGCGGCTTCAGCAGGTCCGGCAGCTCCACGCCGCCCACGAAGCCCGGCACGTCGTCGCCCGCCCCGAAGGGGCTGCTGTCCACCCGCCACCAGTCCGGCTGGACGGCGCTGTCCCCGAGCTCGTGCCCGGCGGCCAGGTGCGGCGGGGCCGCGCCCTCGGCGGCGGCGGGGCGCGGCTCCTCGGCGGGCCGGGCCGGGCGGGGACGCGGGACGACCCGCCGCAGGACCCCCTTCGGCCGCTCGCCCGGCTCCTCCTGCTCGCGGGCCTCGCGCTGTACGGGCACGGCGGCCGGGGCGCTCTGCGTCGTACCGCCGCCACCCGCGCTCGTGCCGTCCGCGGCCGCCGCCACGATCTCGTCGGGGCTGCCGAGGCGGGACAGGATGCGGCGGACGGCGGCGGGCGAGTCGACGGTGGCCTTCGCGCGGCGCTTGTCGATCTCGTTGCGCAGGTCCGCCACCAGCCGCATGCGCGTGGCCGACGACAGCTGCCGCTGCTGGGCCACGTCTCCGACGCGGCTCAGATACTCGTAAACGACCTGGTCGCTCTCAATCCCCACGAAGTCCCCTCCGGGGCGTGTGCGTTGGCGGACGCCGTCGGTCGACGGTACCGCGAGTGCGAGCGGGTGACCCACAGGCCCGTCCGGCGCCGGCCCCGCCCGCCCGCGGACAGTCGGCCCGGCCGCCGGAGGCGACCCGCTACCGTGGACCGGATGAGCACCGAGGACAGGCCCGCGGCCCCCCGTTCCCTCGCGGAAGCGCTCCGCGGGCGGGACGACGTCTCGCTGGGCGCGCTCCTGCGCGGCCGTCCGGATCTCATCACGCCCGTGCCGACCGACCTCACGCAGCTCGCGAGCCGTGCCGGCACCCGCGCCTCGGTCGTGCGGGCCCTGGAGCGGCTGGACCGGTTCACACTCCAGACGGCTCAGGCGCTGGCCGTGGCGGCGGATCCGGCGACGTACGACGAACTGCTCGGACTCATGGCCGGGGACGACGCCGACCCGGCCGTCGCCCAGGCCCTGCCGCACGCCCTGGGCGTGCTGCGCGAGCAGGCCCTGGTGTGGGGCGCCGACGACCGGCTGCGGCTGGTGCGGACGGCCCGTGAGCTGCTGGCTCCCTCACCGCAGCACCCCTCGCCGACGGGACTCGGCCCGACGGTCCAGGAAGCCACCGCCGGGATGTCCCCGGGGCGGATCCAGGAGATCGTCTCGGCCGCCGGGCTGCCCTCGACCCACGACTCGGTCTCCGCGGTGACCGCCCTGACCGAGCTGTTCACGGACCGGCGCCGGATGGCCGCACTGCTCGCGAAGGCCCCGGCCGACTCCCTCGACGTGCTGGAGCGGTTGGTGTGGGGGCCGCCGTACGGGCAGGTCACGGCCGATCCGGCGCCCCGGCTGCGCTGGCTGCTGGACCGGGGGCTGCTGCTGCCGACGGCGCCCGGGACGGTCGTGCTGCCGCGCGAGGTCGCCCTGCACCTGCGGCGGGGGCTCGCGCACCGGACGCCCGAGCCGGTGCCGCCGGCGGTCGAGGCCGCCGCCGTTCATCGTCCACAGGTTGTGGACAGCACCGCGGCCGGGCAGGCGTACACCGCGCTCGCGACCGTCGAGGAGCTGCTGAAGGACTGGGACGAGGGCGGGCCGGCGGTGCTGCGGGCCGGCGGGCTGAGCGTGCGCGACCTGAAGCGGACCGCCGTCGCCCTGGACGTGCCCGAGCCGGTCGCCGCGTTCTGGGTGGAGCTGGCGTACGCGGCGGGCCTGATCGCCCCGGACGGGGAGGCCGACGAGCGGTACGCGGCGACCCCGGCGTACGACGAGTGGCGGGAGCTGCCCGCCGCCGAGCGCTGGTCGCGGCTGGTCACAGCGTGGCTCCCGGCGACCCGCACGGCCGGACTGGTGGGCGGGCGGGACGCGAAGGACCGTACGTTGTCGGCGCTCGGGCCGGGTCTGGACCGTTCGGCGGCGCCGGAGGTACGGCACCGGGTGCTGGCGCTGCTGGCCGAGCTGCCGGAGGGCGCCGCGCCGGACGCCGAGTCGGTGCCGGCCCGGCTGCGCTGGGAGCGCCCCCTGCGCGGCGCCCGGCACGAGGACGACCTGCGCAGCCGGCTCGCCCGGTGGACCCTGTCCGAGGCCGAGCTGCTGGGCGTCACGGGCAGGGGTGCGCTGTCGGCCCACGGCAGGGCCCTGCTGGGTGCGCCCGCGGCGCCCGCGCAGAGCCCGGAGGGCTCCGCTGGACCGGAGGGCTCCGGTCCAGCGGAGCCCTCCGGTCCGGGGGACAAGCTCCCGGTCCACCACCGGCCCGCTCCCCTCGCCCACCTCACCCCCCTCTCCCCCGCCGAACAGGCCGTCGCCTCCGCCGCCGCGGCCCGGCTGCTCACGCCGCTGCTGCCCGAGCCGCTGGACCACGTGCTGCTCCAGGCCGACCTGACGGCGGTGGCGCCCGGGCCCTTGCAGCGCCCGCTCGCCGACATGCTGGGCGTGCTGGCGGACGTCGAGTCCAAGGGCGGGGCCACCGTCTACCGGTTCACGCCCGGCTCGGTGCGGCGCGCCCTGGACGCCGGGCAGAGCGCCTCGGACCTGCACGCCTTCCTCGCCACGCACTCCCGTACGCCGGTGCCGCAGCCGCTCACGTACCTGATCGACGACGTGGCCCGCAGGCACGGTCATCTGCGCGTGGGCGCGGCCTCGGCGTACGTCCGCTGCGACGACGACGCGGTGCTCAACGAGATCCTCGCCGACAAGCGGGCCGCCGGGCTGGGGCTGCGCCGGCTCGCCCCGACCGTGGTGGCCGCGCTGACCGACCCGGCGGGGCTGCTGGAGGGCCTGCGGGCGATGGGGTTCGCGCCGGCCGCCGAGTCCGCCGAGGGCGATGTGCTGATCACCCGAGCGCACTCGCACCGCACCCCGCCCCGTACGGCACCCGAGCCGGTGCCGGAGGGCCCGCCGGTCCCCGACGACACCCTCCTCGCGGCGGCGCTGCGCGCCATCCGGGCCGGCGACCTCGCCTCCACCACCCCGCGCAAGCCCGGCACGGTCCCGGCGGGCAACGGCGAACCGCCCCGCACCGGTTCCGCCGAGACCCTCGCCACCATGCAGGCCGCCGTCCTGACCGGCGGGACGCTGTGGATCGGCTACGTCAACGCCGAGGGCGCCGCCAGCCAGCGCGTCATCGCCCCGATCCGCGTCGAGGGCGGCTTCGTCACGGCGTACGACCACACGGCGGACGAGGTCCGCACGTACCCGCTGCACCGGATCACCGGGGTCGCGGAGCTCGCCGACGACGCGGACTGACGGCCCGTGCCGCCGGGTGCCGTCTCACCCGTTCGGGTGCACGCCGGCGTTCATGCACGCCACGCCGGGGATGTCCCACCCTTGGGCGACATTGCCGGGCGCGCCGCATTCCGCCGTTCGGGCGGGGGCAGCCACCGGGTGTCCCTGAGAGCCTTGTGGAAAGGAAGTCCCAGCATGCGCGCTGTCCGTCGAGTCGCCGCCGTCCTGGCCACCGCCGCCCTGATGACGTTCGGTGGGCTGGCCGCTCCGGCCGCCGCGGTGAGCATCGATGTAGCCGGCCTCGTCCTCGAGACACCGCAGGTCTGATCCACCTGCCGCGCCCCGGGCCGGCCCGGGGCGCGGCCTCCCTCGTCTCTCAGTACGCGAAAGGCCCTGTCGTCCCCATGCGTGAAAAACTGCCCGCCGTCGCTCTCTGCGCCGTCGCCCTCGTGGGCGTGGTCGCGCCCTCAGCCGGCGCGGCCCCGCCCGCGCTGCCTCTGCCGGCCGCCGGTGCCGAGCCGCTGATCTCCGAGGGGATCGGCATCGAAGGGCCGCTGATCAACAACGTCAATCTGCCCACGCTGAAGTAGCGCGGCGCGTCCGGTAGCTGTCCCCGTCCAGCCGCACGACGGCGGCGTGATGGGCGAGGCGGTCCACCATCGCCGCGGTGGACGCGCCGCCGAAGACCTCGTCCCAGCGGCCGAGCGGGCGCTCGCTGGTCACGATCAGCGAGGCACGCTCGTAGCGGTGCGCGACCAGCCGGAAGAACAGTCCGGCGGTCGCCGCGTCGAAGGGCGTGTAGCCGACCTCGTCGACGATCAGCAGGGGGTACTCGTCGAGGGCGGCCAGTTCCGCGTCGAGCCGGCCCGCGGCCCGGGCGTCGCAGAGCCGGGCGGCCCACTCGGCGGCGGTCGCGAACAGCACCCGGTGCCCGGCCTGGCAGACGCGCAGGCCCAGGCCGATGGCGAGGTGGGTCTTGCCGGTGCCGGTCGGGCCGACGAGGACCACGTTGCGCCGGGCGGCGACGAACTCCGCCTTGCCGAGCCGGTCCACGGTCTCCCGGTCGAAGCCCCGGGGGTGCTGGTGGTCGAAGTCCTCCAGCAGCTTGCGGGCCGGGAAGCGGGCCGCGCGGATCCGGGCCTCGGCGTCCGCGTCCGGGGCCGGCTGCCGGGGGACGGCCGGCGTGGTCGCCGGAGCCTGCTGTTCCGGCTTTCCGTGCCGCCGGTCCCCGTGGTCCTGCTCCGCCGGGGGAGGCGTCACCCGCCCGGGCCCTGCCTGCGGGCGCTCGGCATGTCCGCGATCCCCGTGCGCGGCCATCGGTCCCGACATGTAGGCGAGGATCGCCGCCGAGACGATGAACGCCATGTGGATCACCGTCCCCCACAGCAGGGCGTGGCGGGAGGTGTGGTGGACGTCCACGAACATCTGGAGCAGATGGACGGAGGAGATGCCCACGATCGCCGTGGCGAGCTTGACCTTCAGCACGTTGGAGTTGACGTGCGAGAGCCATTCGGGCTGGTCACGGTGGCCCTGGAGGCCGATGCGCGAGACGAAGGTCTCGTAGCCGCCGACGATCACCATGATCAGCAGGTTGGCGATCATGACGACGTCGACCAGCTTGAGCACCGCGAGCATCACGTACGTCTCGCTCGCGTGCCCGCTCACGCACATCAGGATTAAGGTCCAGAGCTCCTTGAAGAACTTGTAGACGTAGACGCCCTGGGCGGCGACCAGCCCGAAGTAGAGGGGGGCCTGGAGCCAGCGGGTGGCGAACAGGGCGTATCCGAGCGTGGTGGTCGTTGGGTTCCGCACGGTTCGCCATTCTTCGGGGCCGAGGTGGAAAACCTGAATTCACACCACACGTTGGGATGAAAAGGCATTCAGTAGGACCGGAGCCGGTCCGGTCCCGCGCAGATCACACCCTCGGGACGGCGACGATCAGGCACACTGGACGTTTGGCCGAGTCGTTCGAAGCCGTCCGAGCCGTCCGGCCGCGGGAAAGGGTGCCACGCGTGAATGGTCCGCTGATCGTCCAGTCCGACAAGACCCTGCTCCTGGAAGTCGACCACGAGCAGGCCGACGACTGCCGTCGGGCCATCGCCCCGTTCGCGGAGCTGGAGCGGGCGCCGGAGCACATCCACACCTACCGGGTGACGCCGCTGGGCCTGTGGAACGCCCGCGCGGCGGGTCACGACGCCGAGCAGGTCGTGGACGCGCTGGTGCAGTACAGCCGCTATCCGGTGCCGCACGCGCTGCTGGTCGACATCGCCGAGACGATGGACCGCTACGGGCGGCTCACGCTGTCCAAGCACCCGGCGCACGGGCTGGTCCTGACCACCACCGACCGTCCGGTGCTGGAGGAGATCCTGCGGTCGAAGCGGATCGCGCCCCTGGTCGGCGCCCGTCTCGACCCGGACACGGTCGTCGTGCACCCCTCCGAGCGCGGGCAGATCAAGCAGACGCTGCTGAAGCTGGGCTGGCCGGCCGAGGACCTCGCCGGGTACGTCGACGGCGAGGCGCACGCGATCGAGCTGGCCGAGGACGGCTGGGCGCTGCGGCCCTACCAGAAGCAGGCGGTGGAGAACTTCTGGCACGGCGGGTCGGGCGTGGTCGTCCTGCCCTGTGGCGCGGGCAAGACGCTGGTCGGCGCCGGGGCGATGGCGCAGGCGAAGTCCACGACGCTGATCCTCGTCACGAACACGGTCTCCGCCCGGCAGTGGAAGCACGAGCTGGTGCGGCGGACGTCGCTCACCGAGGACGAGATCGGCGAGTACAGCGGGACGAGGAAGGAGATCCGGCCCGTCACGATCGCCACGTACCAGGTGCTGACGACCAAGCGGAAGGGCGTCTATCCGCACCTGGAGCTGTTCGACTCCCGGGACTGGGGCCTGGTCGTCTACGACGAGGTGCACCTGCTGCCCGCGCCGGTCTTCAAGTTCACGGCGGATCTCCAGGCGCGGCGGCGGCTGGGCCTCACGGCCACGCTCGTGCGTGAGGACGGGCGCGAGTCGGACGTCTTCTCCCTGATCGGGCCCAAGCGGTTCGACGCGCCGTGGAAGGAGATCGAGGCGCAGGGCTACATCGCGCCCGCCGACTGCGTGGAGGTCCGGGTCAATCTGACGGACGCGGAGCGGCTCGCGTACGCCACGGCCGAGGCGGAGGAGAAGTACCGCTTCTGTGCGACGACCGACACCAAGCGGAAGGTCACGGAGGCGATCGTCCGCCGTTTCGCCGGGCAGCAGATCCTCGTCATCGGCCAGTACATCGACCAGCTCGACGAGTTGGGGGAGCATCTGGACGCTCCCGTGATCAAGGGTGAGACGTCGAACGCGCAGCGGGAGAAGCTGTTCGACGCGTTCCGGGAGGGCGAGCTCAGCGTGCTCGTCGTGTCGAAGGTCGCGAACTTCTCGATCGACCTGCCGGAGGCGACGGTCGCGATCCAGGTGTCGGGCACGTTCGGGTCGCGCCAGGAGGAGGCACAGCGGCTGGGCCGGGTGCTCCGGCCGAAGTCCGACGGCCACCAGGCGCACTTCTACTCGGTGGTCGCGAGGGACACCATCGACCAGGACTTCGCCGCGCACCGCCAGCGCTTCCTGGCGGAGCAGGGGTACGCGTACCGGATCATGGACGCGGACGAGCTGCTCGCGGAGAGCTGAGGCAGGCGGGCCACGCACCGGTCACTTGCGGCGGACCACCCCCACTTCCTCGCCGTACTGGCCGAGGATGACCACGTCGAAGGCGGCGCCCGCGAACACCCGGACGGCGCGCAGGGCATCGCCGAGGAGATGACGGTGGTGGCTGCCTGCCACGGCGGTGGCGCCGGGCGGGCGGCCCGGTGCCGAAGCGGGGGAGAAGGTTGCTGCGCTCATATCTCCATGGTGCGTTTCCGGTCGTAAAGTCCGCGTCGGTCTGAGGGCCGAACCCGCGTACCCCGCTCGTACGCCTGCGGACCGACCGCTGCCCCTGAGGGGGGAGGACCTCGTCCCCTAGGGGACGAGGAACAAGGGACGAGGAACAAGGGCCGGGAAACAGGGGACCAGAAACAGGGGACGAGAAAACCGTTGGCGGCCGGCTCCCCCGCTCCTCTAAGATCTCCGCTCTTGCCCGCCTCCCTCCCGGAGCGCCGCCGACCGGACGGAAACCGGCCGGCATCTCATCGCCATTCCTTCAGCAGGTCCTCCGGAGGCACCCCCTTGTCCACGCCCGTCGACGACCCGCTCTCCCGTGAGCGCTCCCACCTCTCCGCGTCCCGTTCCGCCCTGCGTGCCATGCGCGAGGACGTCGAGGCCCTCGACATCACCGACGTCACCGCGAACTGGGTCAACGCGGAGGTGCTGGCCCGCCAGATCGAGGAGCGCATCAAGGCCCTGGCCGACCTCAGCGACACCCCGCTGTTCTTCGGCCGGCTCGACTACCTGCACGCACCCGGCGCCGCGGAGGCGGAAGGGGCGGAAGGGGAACGCTTCTACATCGGGCGGCGGCATGTGCACGACGCCGACGGCGACCCGATGGTCATCGACTGGCGCGCACCGGTCTCGCAGCCGTTCTACCGGGCCTCCAAGAAGGACCCGATGGACATCGCGCTGCGCCGCCGCTTCGGCTACACGGGCGGCGACCTCACGGCGTACGAGGACGAGCACCTGTCGGACCCGGCCGAGGCGGCCCGGACCAGCAAGCTCCTCCAGCAGGAGATCGAGCGCCCGCGCGTCGGGCCGATGCGGGACATCGTGGCGACGATCCAGCCCGAGCAGGACGAGATCGTCCGGTCAGGGCTCTCCGGCACGGTGTGCGTGCAGGGCGGCCCGGGCACCGGGAAGACCGCCGTCGGCCTGCACCGGGTCGCCTACCTCCTCTACGCCCACCGCGAGCGCCTCGCCCGCACCGGCACGCTCGTCATCGGACCGAACCGGTCCTTCCTGCACTACATCGAGCAAGTGCTGCCCGCTCTCGGTGAGTTGGCCGTCCAGCAGGCCACCGTCGAGGACCTGGTGGCGCACGTGGAGATCAAGGGGACGGACGACGCGACGGCCGCGGTCGTCAAAGGCGACGCCCGGATGGCGCGGGTGCTGCGCAGGGCCCTCTACTCGCACGTCACGATGCCCACCGAGCCGGTCGTGGTCGTCCGCGGCTCCCGCCGCTGGCGCGTGGCGGCGTACGAACTGGAGGAGATCGTCCGCGAGTTGCTCGACCGCGACATCCGCTACGGCGCCGCCCGCGAGGCCCTGCCGCAGCGCATCGCGCATGCCGTGCTGGTGCAGATGGAGCGGTCGGGGGAGGCGCCGGACGACCGGGTACAGGACGCGGTGGCCCGCAACAGCGCGGTCAAGGCGGCCGTCAAGGCGGTCTGGCCGGCCGTCGACCCGGCGAAGCTGGTGCTCCGCCTGCTGTCGGACGCGGACTTCCTCGCCGAACACGCGGCGGGGGTCCTCGGCGAGGAGGAGCAGAAGGCCGTGCTGTGGGTGAAACCGGCGCGCAGCGTCAAGTCCGCCCAGTGGTCGGCCGCCGACGCCGTCCTCATCGACGAGGCCACCGACCTGATCCAGCGCACGCACTCCCTCGGTCATGTCGTCCTCGACGAGGCGCAGGACCTCTCGCCCATGCAGTACCGGGCAGTCGGGCGCCGCTGCACGACCGGCAGCGCGACGGTCCTCGGCGACCTGGCGCAGGGCACCACGCCGTGGGCGACCCGCAGCTGGCAGGAAGCGCTGGCCCACCTGGGCAAACCGGACGCGGTGGTGGAGGAGCTGACGGCCGGTTTCCGCGTGCCGACGGACGTCATCACCTACGCCTCCCGGCTGCTCCCGCACATCGCCCCGGGGCTCACCCCGGTCGTGTCGATCCGTGAGAACCCGGGCCACTTCGAGGTCCGGGCGGTCGCGGGGACGACGGACGTGGTCGACGCCTGCCGCGCATCCCTGCGCCACGAGGGTTCGACGGGCCTGATCGCGGCGGACGCCCGGGTCCCGGAGCTGGCGGCGGCCCTGACGGAGGCCGGGATCCCGTACCTCGGCCCCGGCGAGGAGACGACCCAGGAGACCCGCCTGACCCTGGTCCCGGTGTCGCTCGCGAAGGGCCTGGAGTACGACTACGTCGTCCTGGACGAGCCCCGGGCCGTGGTCGACGGCGAGCCGGACGAACGGACGGGCCTGCGCCGCCTGTACGTGGCGCTGACGCGAGCGGTGTCGGGGTTGACGGTGACGCATGCGGCGTCACTGCCGCCGCAGTTGAGCGCTCAGCCGCGGTGATCGCTTAGCTGCGGGCAGTCGTGCCGCTGGGGCGGCACCCGTCCCAAAGAGAGCGGCACCTCGTCGCACCGAGCTGCGCACCCACCCGCCCCCACCCCGGACGCCGAGTTCTCGTCAACCGCCGTCCACCGCAGCCCGCCACCCCGCCACGGCCTCCACCGACACCGGCTCCCCCCAGCCCCCCGGCCGCACCGCCCCACCGATGTGAAACGCGTCCACTCCCGCGCCCCGCAACACCGGCACGTGCTCCAGCCGCAACCCACCCCCCACCAGCAACTGCTGCTCATACCCCGGCTCCCCGGAACGCCCCGCCTCGGCAAGCAGCACAGCCAGTCCGTCATCGACCCCGCCCGCCGACCCGGCCGTCAGGTACGCGTCCAACCCCGGCATCCCGTCCAACTGCTTGCGCAGGGCGTCCCGGTCGGCGGCCCGGTCGATCGCCCGGTGGAAGGTCCAGGGGCAGCCGTCCAGCACGCCGACGACCCGCTCCACAGCCGCCAGATCCACCCCACCCCCCGCGTCGAGGAACCCCAGCACGAACTCATCCGCCCCAGCCTCCCGCACCTCGCCCGCCACCCGCACCAGCCGGTCGAGGTCCCCGGCCGCAAAGCCGTCGGCGAGCCGCAGCATCACCCGCAGCGAGAGGTCGACCGCCCGGCGGATCCCGGCGACGGTGGCGGCCGACGGGGTGAGCCCGTCGGCCGCCATGTCGGTGACCAGCTCAAGGCGGTCCGCGCCTCCCGCCTGGGCGGCGACCGCGTCCTCGACGCCGAGGGCGATCACCTCCAGGACTGCACGCTTGCTCATGGGGCCCCTTCGTCGGCATGGCGTCGGCGTTCGACAACAGGTCTAGTCCAATCAAGACTACGCTGCCCGCTCCCGCCGATTCCCAAGCACCCCGCCGCCCCTCAAGCCCCCGGGACGCGGCTCACCCGAAGAGGTTCAGCTCCTTCGCCTCCACCCCGGCCAGCTCGAACGCGGGCGCCCCGTCCACCGGCCGCCCCGTGTACAGCCGCACCAGCGTCGGGCCGTCCCCGATGAAACGCCCTGGGGGCCGCTCCCCGCCGCTCTCCCCGAGCCGCAGCGGTTCGTCCAGGTCGTCGAGGTCGGCGTGCAGCGGCACGTGCCCCCGCTCGCGGGTGATCCGGGCGAGCAGCGCGAGCGCGTCCGGCAGCCCGGCCCCGCCGTACGCCCCGGGTTCGCCGAACGCCTCGCGCACGTCCCCGGCGTGCACCCACTCCCCCAGCGCGAGACCGTCCAGCTTCCCCTCCGCCCCGGCGATCACCGGCCCGGCCTCGGTCATCCCGCGCTCCAGCTCGTCGACCACCCGCGCGTTGCTCCAGCCGTCCCGCTCGGCGATGTCCCGGTCGTTCGACTCGGGCGAGAACACGCCCTCCTCGAACCGGTTCTCCACCGCCCGCAGGAGCGCGGCCGAACAGTGCGCCAGCACCGACCGCACCGACCAGCCCGGACACGCCCTCACCGGCAGCGCGAAGTCCTCCTCGGCCCTGCCCCGCAACAGCGGGATCAGCGCGTCACGCTCGATCGCGAGGAGCCGCCCGGGCTGCTCGGGATCCCGTACGTCGTGTACATCAGCAGGAGTCGTCATGGGCCCACGCTAGGTGCCACACCCCGTTCAGCGGGAGAATGCCCCCATGGCCGATCTCGACGCCCTCCGCGCCCGCTTCGTCCGCACCCTGGAAGCGACCCGGGGCCCGGCCGGCGGCCCGGACCCGGTCCCGTACGCCGACGACCTGCTCGGCCGCTGGCAGGAGCCGCAGCGCCGCTACCACACGGTCCGGCACCTCACGGCGGTCCTCGACCACATCGACGTACTGGAGACGTACGCGCACGACCCGGACGTGGTCCGGCTGGCCGCCTGGTTCCACGACGCCGTCTATCTCCCCGACCGCTCCGAGAACGAGGAGCGGTCCGCCCGTCTCGCGGAGCGCGCCCTGCCCGAGGCCGGTGTGCCGGCCGCCAAGACCGCCGAGGTGGCCCGCCTGGTCCGCCTCACCGTCGGCCACGACCCCGCCGACGACGACCCCGACGGCCAGGTCCTGTGCGACGCCGACCTGGCGATCCTCGCCTCACCCCCGTCGGCGTACGCCGCCTACACCGCCGCCGTCCGCGAGGAGTACCACTTCGTCCCGAACGACGCCTTCCGCACGGGCCGCGCGGCGATCCTGCGCCAACTCCTCGACCTGCCGAGGCTGTTCAGGACGCCGTACGGAGCGTCGGAGTGGGAGGCGACGGCCCGCTACAACCTCACCGCCGAGCTGGAAATGCTGTCGCTTCCCGCGGACGACCCCTCGTAACCTGCCCGGCATGTGGACAACGGGTGCGGAACAGGTGGAACAGGCCGTCGCCGAGTGCGTGGGCCTGCTGGGGGCGGTCACCGACCGGGACTGGGAGGCGGTGCGGGCCGGGCGGCTGGAGTGGAGCTGCCGGGAGACGGCGGTGCACATCGCCGAGGATCTGATCGGGTACGCGGGGCAGCTGGCAGGGCGTGAGCCCGAGGCGTACACGCCGTTCGAGATCTCGCTGGAGGAGGGGACGGACAACGCGGGTGCGCTGCGGGTGATCCGCACCATGGGCGCCCTGTTCGCCGCCGCGATCCGTACGACGCCGCGCGAGGTGCGGGCCTTCCATCCGTATCCGTTCCGCAGCGCGAACCGTGAGGGGTTCGCCGCGATGGGCGTGGCCGAGGTGCTGCTGCACACCCACGACCTGGCCGAGGGCCTGGGCGTGGCGTACGAACCGGCCCCCGAGCTGTGCGCGTTCGTCCTCACCCGGATCTTCCCGCACGTGCAGCCGGGCCCCACCCCGTGGCGGACCCTGCTGTGGGCCACCGGCCGGGGTGACCTGCCCGGCCGCGCGCCGGTCACCGAGTGGCGCTGGTCCAACAACCTGGTGCTCCCGACCGACCGGCTCACCCTTCAGGGCGTCACCCCGGCGGCGGCCACCGACCTGTCCACGGTCGGCGACGGCGGCTTCGAGTGGCTCGAAGGCGGCCCGATCGAGGGCACCCGGGTCGGTGCCGGGCTGGTGTTCAAGCAGTACGAGGACGGCGTCCACCGGCCGGAATGGGGCATGTACGTCCTGGTCAGGCGCGAGGACGGCCGCGCGCTCGGCGCCATGGGCTTCCACAGCGTCCCGGACGAGTCGGGGCGGGTGGAGGTCGGCTACGACCTGGTCGAAGCGGCCCGTGGCCACGGTTACGCAACCGAGGCGCTGCGCGCGCTGTCGGCCTGGGCACTGTCCCGGGACGAGGTACGGACCGTCGTCGCGAACGTCGAGCGGGACAACACGCCCTCGCACAAGGTCCTCGCCCGGGCCGGATTCAAGGCCGTCGCCGAGGACGCCGAGCAGGTCGGCTACGAACTGCGCGACCCCGGCGACTGAGCCCGGCCCTTCGGCCGCCGCAACCCCGCCCCGTGCAGCAGCCGCACCACCTCGCGGCTGCTGACCTCCACCGCCCCGGCGGCCACGACGTCCGCGTACCGCTGGGCGGGGACGTCGTAGTGGTCGCGTTCGAAGGCGCGCCGGGGCACGCCCAGGCGTTCGGCGAAGGCGTGCAGTTCCTCGTACGAGACGTCGCTGATCAGGTGCGACCACATGCGGCCGTGGCCGGGCCAGGTCGGCGGGTCGATGTAGACGGTCACGAGGGCGCCGCTCCGCCGAGGGCCTCGCCCAGCGACCCGACCGCCGCGACCTTCACGCCCGCCTCGCTGCACACCCAGTGCGGGTCGGGCCCCAACTCCGGTTCAACAGCCAGCGCGTGCGGGTCGCCGGTGCCGCACACCGGGCACAGCGGCCAGCGGCCGTAGCGCTCCAGCAGGGCGTCCTGCACGTCCTGAGCGACCAGACCGGCCACGTACTGCGCGCCCTCCGGCCACTGCTCGACCCACCATCGCCGCTGCGTGACGGACTCCTCGACCAGGGACACGACGTCCGCCTCGGCGACGCGTCCCGCGACGAGGTCGGCCAGCACGAGGGCCCGCGCGGCGTGCAGCGACTGCTCCAGGGGGCTGATGGGGTCCATGCCCCCATTGTGCGCACTCTTGACCACAACGCCGAGCCGAAAATATCTTTCAGAGGTGACCTCAAGAGTGAAGGAAAGTTTCGGCACCCCGCCCGCCCCCGCCGCCCTCGCGGCCAAGGTCCGCACGCTGGGCCCCTCGATGACGCGCTCCATGCAACGCGTCGCCGAGGCCGTCGCGGGCGACCCGGCCGGCTGCGCGGCCCTCACGGTCACCGGCCTCGCCGAACTCACCGGCACCAGCGAGGCCACCGTCGTACGCACCGCCCGGCTGCTGGGCTATCCGGGTTACCGGGACCTGCGCCTGGCCCTCGCCGGCCTCGCCGCCCAGCAGCAGTCCGGCCGCGCCCCCGCCATCACCACGGACATCGCGGTCGACGACCCGATCGCCGACGTGGTCGCCAAGCTCGCCTACGACGAGCAGCAGACCCTCGCCGACACCGCCGCCGGCCTCGACACCGCCCAGCTGGGCGCGGCCGTCACCGCGCTGGCCACCGCCCGCCGCACGGACGTCTACGGCGTCGGGGCGTCCGGGCTGGTCGCCCAGGACCTCACGCAGAAGCTCCTGCGCATAGGGCTGGTGGCGCACGCCCACAGCGACCCGCACCTGGCCGTCACCAACGCCGTGCAACTGCGCGCGGGCGACGTCGCGATCGCCATCACGCACTCCGGGTCGACGGGGGATGTCATCGAGCCCCTGCGGGTCGCCTTCGAGCGCGGGGCGACGACGGTGGCGATCACCGGCCGCCCGGACGGCCCGGTCTCGCAGTACGCCGACCACGTCCTCACCACGTCCACGGCCCGGGAGAGCGAGCTGCGCCCCGCGGCGATGTCGTCCCGGACCGGGCAGCTTCTTGTGGTGGACTGCCTCTTCGTGGGGGTGGCGCAGCGGACGTACGAGACGGCGGCGCCGGCGCTCTCGGCGTCGTACGAGGCGCTGGCCCACCGGCATCGCTCCTGAGGCAGCCGCCCCGCCCAGCACCGGAAAGACACGGAAAGAGCCGTCCCATGACCTCCACCTCCGACCCCCGTGATCTCAGAGCCGAGTTGGAGTCCCTGACCACCGAGGCGTTCCGGCCGGAGCTCGCCGGCATCGACCGGCTGCCCACCCTCGACATCGCGCGGCTCATGAACGACGAGGACGCCACCGTGGCCGGGGCGGTCGCGGCCCGGCTGCCTCAGATCGCCGCCGCGATCGACGCCCTGGCCGAGCGGATGGCCCGGGGCGGCCGCCTGGTCTACGCGGGTGCCGGCACGGCGGGCCGGCTGGGCGTACTGGACGCCTCCGAGTGCCCGCCCACCTTCAACACCGACCCCTCCCGGGTCGTCGGGCTGATCGCGGGCGGCCCGCAGGCCATGGTCACCTCGGTCGAGGGCGCGGAGGACTCCCGGGAACTGGCCCGTGCCGACCTGGAGCCCCTCGGCCTGACCCCGGACGACACGGTGGTCGGCATCTCGGCCTCCGGCCGCACCCCGTACGCCATCGGCGCCGTCGAGTACGCCCGCACCCGCGGCTCCCTCACCATCGGCCTGGCCTGCAACCCCGGCAGCCCGCTGGCGGCCGCCGCCGAGCACGGCATCGAGATCGTCGTGGGCCCCGAACTGCTCACCGGCTCCACCCGGCTGAAGGCCGGCACGGCACAGAAGCTCGTCCTCAACATGCTCTCGACGATCACGATGATCCGCCTGGGCAAGACCTACGGAAACCTGATGGTCGACGTCCGCGCCTCCAACGACAAACTGCGCGCCCGCTCCCACCGCATCGTCGCCCTCGCCACCGGCGCGGGCGACGAGGAGATCGAACGGGCCCTGGCCGCCACCGACGGCGAGGTGAAGAACGCGATCCTGACCATCCTGGCCGACGTGGACGGCCCGACGGCGGCGCGCCTGCTGGAGGAATCCGACGGGCACCTGCGGGCGGCGCTGGCGGCGGCGACCGGCTGACTCGTCAGACCACCGGAACGTGCTGCGTGACCCGCCACAGCCGCCGCGGCAACTCACCCTCCTCGAAAGCGTGCACGTCGTCCAGGATCCAGCCATCGGCGAGGGAGTCGACGAGTTCCCGGGAGAAGAAGTGCACGGCGAATCCCCCGTGCTCCCAGATGTCGTCGCCGTGCCCGGTCCCGGCACCGAAGTGGGCGTCGCCGTTGTGGCGCACGGTGTAGACGAACACGCCGCCGGGCCGCAGCACCCGCCGCACCTCACCCACCAGCCGGTGGATCTCCTCCGTGGACAGCGCCATGCACAGCAGCATGTGCGCGAACACGGCGTCGAAGGAGGCGTCCGGCAGGCGCAGCGCATCCCGGACGTCCTGCACCGCGCCCGTCACGCGCCGGGCGAGGCCCTGCTCCCGGGCGGCGGCCCGCAGTTGCTCGATCGCCACCGGGCTGAAGTCGGTGGCGTGGACGGAGAAGCCCTCCTGGGCGAAGAACAGTGCGTCACGCCCGTGTCCGGCGCCCAGCTCCAGCACATCGGTGGCCCCGGCGTCCAGGAACACCCCGGCGGCATGGACGGCGGCGTCGGACGGCCGCTCCCCGTACATCCCGGGGTGCTCCCCGTAGGTCCGCTCCCAGTGCGCCCGCTGGCTATCACCGAGCATCCCGTCATCCGTCACGCTGTCCACCCTAGAACCACCGTGCCACCAAGCTCACGACATGCACCGCCCCTCCCGGTTCAGCTGCCGTACCCGCGCCCGCAGCGCCTCCCCCACCGGCAGCGAGCGGAGTACATCGGTCAGATGCTCGGCCGTCCGCACGTTGCAGCGCCCCAGATCGACCAGGGCGAACGGCTCGGCGCTCGCACCGGTGACCGGGTCGACGCCCAGTGACGGCAGCACGACACCGACCCCCGCGAGGGCGTCCCGCAGCGACTCCACGATCTCTTCGGTCGAACGCACCTTTCCCTACCTCCACGCTGAGTTTGTGATTCACCACACAGCGTGGCCGACGCGCCCCTAGCCTGGCGATACACGGCGGCCCAACAACCCGATGTGTACGACAGGGAGTTGCCCATGCCCGGCTCAAGGGACCTCGACCCGTCCTCCTCCCCGCGGGCCCTCCTGGGCGCCGAACTCCGCCACGCCCGCGAGAAGGCCGGCCTCAGCCAGGAGGAACTGGGACAGCGGCTGTTCGTGAGCGGGTCGTTCATCGGGCAGTTGGAGGCGGGTACGCGCAGGATGCAGCGGGAGTACGCGCGGTTGCTGGACGAGGTGCTGGGGACGGGGGATTTCTTTCAGAGGAACTGCGGGGCTGCGGCGAAGTCGAAGTACCCGGAGCATTTTGCGGAGGCGGCGGAGGCGGAGGCCCGGGCTACGGCCATCAGGGAGTACGCGTCGATGCTGGTCCCCGGACTGCTCCAGACCCCCGCCTACGCACGGGCAGTGTGCCGCGCGTATCAGCCAACGGCACCGGATCAGGAGATCGAGAAGCGGGTGACGGCTCGCATGGAGCGGACCCGCTTCCTCGACGATCCAACAAAGCCGTTGTTGTGGGCGGTGATTGACGAGGCCGCGTTGCGTCGAGCGACAGGCGGTGCCGAGGTCATGGCAGAGGCCCTGCGACACATCACCGACATGGCCCGCCGTAGCCGGGCCATCGTGCAAGTACTGCCGTTCGATGCGGGAGGGCATCCGGCGATGCAGGGATGCATAAAGCTGATGGACTTCGACGACGCGCCTCCGCTGGTCTACCTGGAAGGCGTCGGCATCGGGCGACTGGATGACGACCGCGCCACCGTCGCGGAGTACAGGTTCTACTACGAGTTCCTCGCGGCCTCCGCGCTCTCGCCGGAGAAGTCTCTAGCCCTGCTCGAAGCAATGGCCCAGGATTACGCACATGAGGAACATCTCTGACTCCGACCTGCGCGCGGCTACCTGGCACAAGTCCAGCTACAGCGGCGGGAGCGGCGACAACTGCCTGGAAATCACTCACGACTTCCCCACCGTCGCTCCCGTCCGCGACTCCAAGAACCCCGCCGGCCCGAAGCTCGTGTTCCGGACTACGGCGTGGGCGGCGTTCGTCGCGAACCTCAAGGGCGGCACCGCCTGAGCTTCGGGAGCCGGGCTTCGAGCTCTCTTTTCAAGGAACGGGTAGAGGGCCTCAACCCGCCCTCCCACCCAGCGTGTTGACTTGACGCGTTCAGCTTGCCACGGACAGTGACAGACCTCTAACGTTCGTGCACAAGCAACAGCCCCCGCCAGGTGCTACCAACACCTGCGGGGGCTTACCAACGAGATCGAAGCGACCGATCCCATGGCTGAACCCAACTTTAGTGCGGCCTCCCCGTCCGCGCACCCATCCGTGCATCCGATGGCGAACCTGGGCTACGGCAAGCGCTCCGCCCCTGACCAACTCCCGCGCTCGAACCACGACTTCGCCCTGCTCCCACCCCGCGAAGCCGCCATCGCCGCCTACCTCGATCGGCTACCCGACGGCGCAGACATCTCCGTAAAGACGCTGGCCAAGCACCTGCCGTACGGCCAGTGCGCCCTCGGCACCGCCCTCAACCGCATCCAGGAGGCGGGCCACCTGCGCCGGGGCAGGGAGTGCGTGACGGCGAACGACGGCAGCTCCCGCTGGATCACCCGATCGTGGTGGTCCCGCACCGCCCGGGACGATGACTGGTGGGCGGTCTTCACACGCGGCGACGTACCGAAGCAGCAGCGTCCCACCCGTTCCCGCGCCCACATCCTCCTGGCCGCCCTCGGCCGCACGGCGCCCGTCCTGTCCCTCTCCCAGGCCGACTGCGCCACCCTCGCCCCGCTGGTGACGCAGTGGTTCGAGCGGGGCGCCTCGGAGGCGGACGTACTGCGCGCACTCACGGCCGGCCTGCCGACGCCCGTCCACCACGCCGCCGCCCTGGTCCGCAACCGCCTGACCAGCAAACTCCCGCCCCCGCCTGCCCCGCGTCCGCCATTGCGAGTCCTGGAGTGCGCGAACTGCGGCGTCCCGGGACGTCCGGAAACCCTGCCAGGGGGCCGTTGCAGCGCTTGCCGGGGCGAACGCGCGCCCGCGCAACCCCCTGCACCTCTGTCCGCCCCCACGATCCACGACCGTGCGGCCGAGATCCGCGCCGCAATGTCCCAACGACGCCAAGAGAAGGCATCCACATGACAGCTCCTACGGTGCGACGTCACTCCCCCAGGGCACGATGGAAGGGAGGAGGCACCATGACCCCTGGCACCGCTGACCGCCCGCTGATGCCCATTGAGGACTTCGAGGATCTGGCCGAGGTGGCCCCGAAGGGCGTGCGACTCGAGTACATCGACGGTCGCGTCCGGACGAAGGACGCGCTCAGCGTCGAGGACTTCGAAGAACTGGAACGCCGTGCCCCGGAGACCGTGCGGCTTGAGTACATCAACGGAAAACTAGAGGTCAAGGCAATGCCGGACGGCAACCACAGCGAGATCCACATGTGGCTGCTCGAGCAGTGCCTGCAGCATCGGCCGGACCTGCGCCTCCATCACGAGCGAGGCGTCCGGACCGAGGCCTACCGCAAGGGCCGTGCCCGGGCCGACGGGGCCCTCGTACGACGGGGGCACTTCAAAGGGCACGGTGAGTGGTCCGCTGCCAACGGCGTCCTCATGGTCGTCGAGATCACCTCCCACGACCGTGACACCAACCAGCGGGACCGCATCGACAAGCCCGTCGGATACGCGGCAGTCGACATCCCCGTCTACCTGCTCATCGACCGCGACAACAACACGGTCGTCGTCTACAGCGAGCCCAAGGACGGCCGATACCAGCAGGCCGCTGCCCACCCGTGGGGCACCCCGGTGGAGCTCCCTGCCCCTGTCGGCTTCACTCTGGACACGGAAGAACTCAAGGACTACGCCGACTGACGACAATGGACCCATGAACCACGCCCAGCTCACCGCCCTAGGCCGTGCCCTCCGTCTCCTCGGTGAGCACGGGGAGGCCCTCACCTCCGACACCCCGGACGGCAAACTGCACGAGGTCAGGGCCGACCTGAAACGCGCCCTGGACCTGCTGGAGGAGAGCGTCACCACGGCGGCGCCCAGCACGCGCTGCCCCGAGCACCCCACCGGCCCGGTCGACGAGGCCGCCCCCGACCTGTGCCTGCTGTGCGAGACCCGGCGCCGGGCCGCCCGCCGCGCGGAGTTCAACGGCCCCGCCCCACACACCCCGCCCACCGAGCCGGTCCAGTCCCGCTACGGCGTGAGCGGAGACCGCCCTCAGCCCCAGCAGCGCTGGCTGCCGGAGCTGTGGACCGGCCAGACGTGGCAGCTGTGCGGCACCCCGCGCCGGGACCGCCGCGAGGCCGAGCTGTACATCGCCGCCCAGCGCAAGGCTCCCCGGGCGGCCATGGCGTACCGGCTCGTGCACGAGTTCACCGACTACGAGGTCCTGCGCGTGTGGGGTACGCCGGTCAGGGTCGACATCGAGCCGATGGGCAACCTTTAGCTCACAGCAGGGGCAGGGCCTGGAAGCCGTAGCCCTCCCACAGCCTGCGCGAGGCCTCCTCCGGGTACGCCCTCACCTCGGGCTCCGCGTCCAGCACCTGCACCAGCCGCCGCCCGTCGTCGTACGCCGGCCACCCGGGGTCGCCCGACCTCGCGAACGCCGTCCAGGACGACCGGAAACGGGACGACAGCGCCTCGGCCTCGGCGGACGGCTCGGCGCCCGCGAACAGCAAAAGCCCCAGGTCCGCCCCGTACGTGCCGAAGAGCAGGGGGATGTCCAGGCCGTGGCAGGCGCCCAGCGCGCCGCCGTTGCCCGGGGCCGGCCAGGTCAGTTCGTAGACGTGCGCACGGCCGCCGCCCGCGTGCTGCGCCTCGGCCAGGTGCAGGGAGGGCATGTTGAACAGCCAGTCCGTCTGGACCCGTTCGCAGAGCTCGCCCGGGGAGGCGTCGGGGAAGGCCGTGCGGTAGGCCTGTGCGCCGTCCGGGCCGGGGGCGAAGAGGCGCAGGGCCGCTGTCGCCCTCTCCTCGGTGATCCGGCCCAGTTGTCCTGCCATGGCGACGAAGAGGCGGTACTCGTCACGGTTGTGGCCGACGAGCAGGTCGACGTCCTTCGCCGCACCGGCCGCCAGCGCCTGCCAGGGAGCGACCGGCAGGACTTCCCCGTCGACGACCGGGGAGAAGGGCGTGGCCGTCGGCGCCGCCTGGCCCCAGCGGTCGATGTACTGGGGCATCTTGCCGCTCAACGACTCACCCGCCGAGGTCAGTTCGCGCGGGGCGATGGCCGCCAGGTCGGCGACCGTGGGGCGCAGCCCCACCTCGGCGGCGAGAGCGGCACCGATGTCCCGGGCCAGGGCGTCCGAGAAGAACGTCCCCGGCACGCTCTGCGCGATCGCCCGCCCGAACAGGCCCGCCGCCCTCGGCATGGCCAGCAGCGAGGCGATCGACCCCGCGCCCGCCGACTCGCCGAAGACCGTGACCTGGCCGGGGTCGCCGCCGAACGCCTCGATGTTGCCCCGGACCCATTCGAGGGCGGCCACCTGGTCGAGCAGGCCGCGGTTGTCGGGCGCCCCCTCGATGTGGGCGAAGCCCTCCATCCCGACGCGGTAGTTGAGGGACACGACCACGAGGTCGCCGTCGGCCGCGATGCGCCGGGCGTCGTAGCCGGGTTGGCCGGAGTGGCCGAGCTTGTAGGCGCCGCCGTAGATCCACACCATCACCGGGCGGCGGGCGCCCGGGTCCGGTTCGGGGGTCCAGACGTTGACCGTGAGCCACTCGTCGCCCTCGGGTACGTCGAGCAGGCCCGGCCCGCCGAAGTTGCCGAGGTCCTGCGGGGGTGGCGGACCGAAGGCGTACGCGTCCCGTATGCCGTCCCAGGCGTGGACGGGGCGCGGCGCCATGAACCGGGCCTCGCCCACGGGAGGCGCGGCGAAGGGGATGCCGCGGAAGACGGCGAGACCCTCCTCCCTGCGGCCTCGTACCGCACCGGCGGTGGTGCGCACCACCGGTGCGGGCTGCCCGGCTGAGGCACCGGCCGGGGGGTGGGACTCGGTCGTCGTCATCTCTGCGGTCTCCTCACGAGGTACCGGTGAACAAGCGCTCGACCAGTGTCCTTGACTGACGCAAGCGAATCCAGGGCATCCCCGTGTGCGGACCCCGCGGGGTCAGCTGAGCTTCTTCAGCGCCGCCGGGTCGTACGGCGCCAGCTCGTCGAAGCGGCCGGAGAGGACCTTCTGCGCCCACTGGGGGTCCTGGAGCAGGGCGCGGCCGACGGCGACCATCTCGAACTCGTCGCGCTCGAAGCGGTCCAGGAGGTTGTCGAGGTCGCCGACCTCGGCGCCCTGGCCCTGGAAGGCCTTGATGAAGTCGCCGTTCAGGCCGACCGAGCCGACGGTGATGGCGGGCTTGCCGGTGAGCTTCTTGGTCCAGCCGGCCAGGTTGAGGTCGGAGTCGTCGAACTCGGGCACCCAGTAACGGCGGGTGGAGGCGTGGAAGGCGTCGGCACCGGCCGCGGCGAGCGGGGTCAGGATGGCCTCCAGCTCCTCGGGCGTCTCGGCGAGACGGGCGTCGTAGGCGTCCTGCTTCCACTGCGAGTAGCGGAAGATGACGGGGAAGTCCGCGGAGACGGTCTCGCGGACGGCCGCGACGATCTCCGCCGAGAACCGGGCGCGGGCGACCGGGTCGCCGCCGTAGGCGTCGGTGCGGCGGTTGGTGCCCTCCCAGAGGAACTGGTCGAGCAGGTAGCCGTGGGCGCCGTGGATCTCCACGCCGTCGAAGCCGATGCGCTCGGCGGCGGCCGCGGCCTCGGCGAACGCGCCGATGACGGCGTCGATGTCTGCCTGGGTCATGGCCTTGCCGGTGGGCTCGTCGGCGCCGATGCGCAGGCCGGAGGGGCCGACGGCCGGGGCGCCCGCGACCGGCGGCTCGCCCTGGTTGCGGACCATGCCGATGTGCCACAGCTGCGGCACGATCGTGCCGCCCGCGGCGTGCACCGCCTCGGCGACCTTCGCCCAGCCCGCGAGCTGCTCGTCGCCGTGGAACCGCGGCACGCGGTCGCTCTGCCCGGCCGACTCGTGGCCGACGTAGGTGCCCTCGGTGACGATCAGGCCGACCCCGGCGGCGGCGCGGCGGGAGTAGTACGACACGACGTCCTCGCCGGGGACGCCGCCCGGGGAGAACATGCGGGTCATCGGCGCCATCGCGATCCGGTTCGGGACGGTCAGGCCGCCCAGCGTTACGGGCCGGGACAGGATTTCGGCGGCACGGGAGGCGGCGGAGGCGGCGACGGTCACGTGGGGACTCCTCTTCGGATACCGGACAGTATGTGCATACGCATAGGACGTACGCTTCAACCGTCCGACCCCGCCCGGACCATCCCGCCCACACTGTGATGCCGGACACGCCCGAGGGCGGCACCCCCTGTCGGAACAGGAAGTGCCGCCCTCGGCAAGGACGTTGATCGACCGGGTCGATCAGAAGTCCATGTCACCGCCCGGCATGCCGCCGCCGGCGGGCGCGGCGTTCTTCTCCGGCTTGTCGGCGATGACGGCCTCGGTGGTGAGGAACAGCGCGGCGATGGAGGCGGCGTTCTGCAGAGCGGAACGGGTCACCTTCGCCGGGTCGATGATGCCCTCGGCGATCATGTCGACGTACTCACCGGTCGCGGCGTTCAGGCCGTGGCCGACCTGGAGGTTGCGAACCTTCTCCACGACGACGCCGCCCTCGAGACCGCCGTTGACGGCGATCTGCTTCAGCGGGGCCTCCAGGGCGAGCTTCACGGCGTTGGCGCCGGTCGCCTCGTCACCCTCCAGCTCCAGCTTCTCGAAGACCTGGGAGGCCTGCAGCAGGGCCACGCCACCACCGGCGACGATGCCCTCCTCGACGGCCGCCTTGGCGTTGCGGACGGCGTCCTCGATGCGGTGCTTGCGCTCCTTGAGCTCCACCTCGGTGGCGGCACCGGCCTTGATGACGGCCACGCCGCCGGCCAGCTTCGCCAGGCGCTCCTGGAGCTTCTCGCGGTCGTAGTCCGAGTCGCTGTTCTCGATCTCGGCGCGGATCTGGTTGACCCGGCCCTGGACCTGCTCGGCGGAGCCGGCACCGTCGACGATGGTGGTCTCGTCCTTGGTGATGACGACCTTGCGGGCCTTGCCCAGGAGGTCGATCGTGGCGTTCTCCAGCTTGAGGCCGACCTCCTCGGAGATCACCTCGCCGCCGGTGAGAATGCCGATGTCCTGGAGCATCGCCTTGCGACGGTCACCGAAGCCCGGGGCCTTGACGGCGACGGACTTGAAGGTGCCACGGATCTTGTTGACGACCAGGGTCGACAGGGCCTCGCCCTCGACGTCCTCGGCGATGATCAGCAGCGGCTTGCCCGACTGCATGACCTTCTCCAGGAGCGGGAGCAGGTCCTTGACGTTGGAGATCTTGGAGTTCGCGATCAGGATGTACGGGTCGTCGAGGACGGCCTCCATACGCTCCATGTCGGTCGCGAAGTACGCCGAGATGTAGCCCTTGTCGAAGCGCATACCCTCGGTGAGCTCCAGCTCCAGACCGAAGGTCTGGGACTCCTCGACGGTGATGACGCCTTCCTTGCCGACCTTGTCCATGGCCTCGGCGATGAGCTCGCCGATCTGGGTGTCGGCGGCGGAGATGGAGGCCGTGGAGGCGATCTGCTCCTTGGTCTCGACGTCCTTCGCCTGCTCCAGCAGGGCGGCGGAGACGGCCTCGACGGCCTTCTCGATACCGCGCTTGAGGGCCATCGGGTTGGCACCGGCGGCTACGTTGCGCAGGCCTTCCTTGACCAGGGCCTGGGCGAGAACGGTCGCGGTGGTCGTACCGTCACCGGCGACGTCGTCCGTCTTCTTGGCGACTTCCTTGACCAGCTCGGCGCCGATCTTCTCGTACGGGTCCTCGAGCTCGATCTCCTTGGCGATGGAGACACCGTCGTTGGTGATCGTGGGGGCGCCCCACTTCTTCTCGAGGACGACGTTGCGGCCCTTGGGGCCGAGGGTCACCTTGACGGCGTCCGCGAGCTGGTTCATGCCGCGCTCGAGGCCGCGCCGCGCCTCCTCGTCGAACGCGATGATCTTGGCCATGTGAAGTGGTCCCTCCAGGACTGGGGGTGATTCCTTCGGACCGCGCCCGCGCCCGCGACGGACGGCTCGCCTGCCTCGTGGTTCCTTCCCACCCGGCCTGCGGGCCTCACCGACCCGGTCCTTCGTTGTCACTCTCACCTTCAGAGTGCTAACGCAATGATTAGCACTCGGACATGGCGAGTGCAAGCGGCTCCCGAGGTTCGGGCGGGGCGCTCAGCCCCGGGCGAACAGGGCTCACCCGGCTTGCCCCATAGGCCGCAGGCGGCACCACGGCGCGTCACGCGAGCAGAGAAAGGCCTGGTCCCACGGCCCGCGACGGCGGTTCGGGCGACGCCGTGAGCAGGTCCGGAGCGAGCCCGCGAGGCCGACGTCGCTAGCGGGCCCGGAGCGCGAACCCGCGCCCCCCGACACGGGGGGGCGGACCCCAAAGCGCCTTCAGGCGCGGCGGGCCTCGACTACCGGGCGATGCTGGTCGCGACCGGTGCCCGGACCGCCGCCGACCTGCTGCCCGGGCTGCGAGTGCCGCACTTCCACCCGGTGACGGTGGTGCGTCCCACGACCGACGAGCCGCCGGGGACGGGGGCGTCGCCGTTGCCCGACGCGGACCGAGCGGTCGCCCGGCGCGGCCGTCGCCCGGCCGCCGACCCCCGAACAGGCCGAAGGGCCCGCACCCCGGGGGGTGCGGGCCCTTCAGAGAAGACCGGTCGCTTGCGCTTGGTCGTGGTGCGCGTTCAGGCAGAGACGCGAACCATGTCGGCCTGCGGTCCCTTCTGGCCCTGCGAGATCTCGAACTCGACCCGCTGGCCCTCTTCCAGGGTGCGGTAGCCGTCCATCTGGATCGCACTGTAGTGGACGAAAACATCCGCACCACCGTCGACCGCGATGAAGCCGTACCCCTTCTCCGCGTTGAACCACTTGACGGTGCCCTGAGCCATGCCTAACTCCCCTATTACTGGCCCTTGCACAGATCCACACTTCGCGGACCCGGGTCAGACCTCACCCCCCACGGTTGGGGGCGTGCGCCGGAACGCGTCGACCGCGGCCGAATGTATCTGTCCAACTGCCGTCTGCAACAGGTCAATCGGACGAGAATTCTGGACGCGCAGGGTCCGGAATGTAGGGAGAGTTCGCCCGACTTCAGGGCAAATCGGGCCACACAAAAAGAACAAAAGCCACGAAAGACACACACACTTTGGCTACATCTTGTCGGGCGTGCGGCAGGAATTCAGGGCCCCGATCAGGAGATCGGCAGCGCGTTCCCCAACTCTACCGCGCTCAATCACACAGAATTGCCCCGTCCGCTTCTCTCACGGAGGGGGCAATTCGATGAACTCTCAGTTACCGCCGTTACCGAAGGTAATAATCAAGTCGGTCGACCGGTTTCAGCCACCGGCCACGGCCGGGATGATCGACACGCCGGCACCGTCCGGCGTCGCCGTCTCCAGGCCCTGCTCGAACCGCACGTCGTCGTCGTTGACGTACACGTTGACGAACCGGCGCAGCTTGCCCTGGTCGTCCAGCACTCGGGCGGCGATCCCGGTGTGGTTCTTCTCCAGATCGGCGATGACCTCACCGAGGGTCGCCCCCTCGGCGGCGACCTCGGCCTGGCCGCCCGTGTAGGTGCGCAGGATGGTGGGGATGCGAACGGTGACGCTCATGACTTCATAACCTCCGGTTGGACGAGATACCCAGGGGCGCGGGGAACTGCGCGAGCAACCCCCACCGGCCCGCAGCCGACAACGATCAGACGAGCCCAGCCTCACGGAACGAATCAAGGTTGGGACGAATGGTCGCAGTGAGCCCGGTCCCCGCCACCGCATCCAGCGTCTTCAGACCATCGCCCGTGTTCAGCACCACGGTCGTCAACGACGGGTCGAGCACCCCGTTCTCGATCAGCTTCTTCGCCACGCCCACGGTCACACCACCAGCGGTCTCCGCGAAGATGCCCTCGGTCCGGGCGAGGATCTTGATCGCGTCGACGACCTGCTCGTCGTTCACGTCCTCCACCGCACCGCCCGTGCGGCGCGCGATGTCGAGCACGTAGGGGCCGTCCGCCGGGTTGCCGATCGCCAGCGACTTGGCGATCGTGTCCGGCTTCTGCGGGCGGACGACGTCGTGCCCGGCCTTGTACGCCGTCGACACCGGCGAGCAGCCCTCGGCCTGGGCACCGAAGATCTTGTACGGCCTGTCCTCGACCAGCCCGAGCTTGATCAGCTCCTGAAGGCCCTTGTCGATCTTCGTGAGCTGCGAGCCGGAGGCGATCGGCACGACGATCTGGTCCGGCAGCTGCCAGCCGAGCTGCTCGCAGATCTCGTACGCGAGGGTCTTGGAGCCCTCCGCGTAGTACGGCCGCAGGTTGACGTTGACGAAGCCCCAGCCCTCGCCCACCGGGTCGCCGATCAGCTCGGAGCAGAAGCGGTTCACGTCGTCGTAGTTGCCGTCGATACCGACGAGCTCGCCGCCGTAGACCGCGGCCATGACGACCTTGCCCTGCTCCAGGTCGTGCGGGATGAACACGCAGGACCGGAAGCCGGCGCGGGCCGCGGCGGCACCCACGGCGCCGGCGAGGTTGCCGGTGGAGGAGCAGGAGAGCGTGGTGAAGCCGAAGGCGCGGGCGGCCTCCAGGGCCTGGGCGACGACGCGGTCCTTGAAGGAGTGCGTCGGGTTGCCGGAGTCGTCCTTGATGAAGAGCTTGCCGGCGTCGACACCCAGCTCGCGGGCGAGGTTGTCGGCCTTGACGAGCTTGGTCCAGCCCGGGTTGATGTTCGGCTTGTCCGCCACGTCGGCCGGGACCGGCAGCAGCGGGGCGTAGCGCCAGATGTTCGCGGGGCCCGACTCGATCCGCTTGCGGAGCTCCTCGGTGTCGTAGGCCGAGAAGTCGTAGGCGATCTCCAGCGGACCGAAACACTCCTCGCACGCGAAGACCGGGCCGAGGGGTACGCGGTGACCGCACTCGCGGCAGCTCAGCGCCGCGGCGGGACCGAGGTCTACGGTGGAGTCGGTGGTGCTTGCAACAGTCTGCACAGCCATGTGAGGCGAGGCCCTTCCTCATCTTCCTCACGACGCATCTCGCCGTGAGACGGATTTGGCACCTTCCCGAGCCGGGAGCCTCGCGGAGCGGTCGACAGTGACCTACGAGTATCGGCTGGAGGGTTGCCGGGGCTTCATCGGGCCGTATCCCTCTGCCCCTCTGGATGAGCTGTATTCGGTTGTTAACGACGGTTGACCCCGGACATGTGATGGTCATCCGCGTTGTTCAAGACTGTAACCGACGACCAGGACAGTTGAGATAGTCGTCCGAACCGCGAGATGGCTCACAGTCCGTCCCGCCGAGAGCACGCAGAGGAGCCGCCACGGTGCTGGAAGAAGTCGAGCGCTGGCTGAGCACCCGTTCCTGGTCCGCGACCGAACGTCCGCTCCACCAGATCCTCGCAGCCAAGCAGCGCACGGGCCGGACGGTCAGCGTCGTGCTGCCCGCGCTCAACGAGGAGGAGACGGTCGGCGACATCGCCGCCGTCATCCGCCATGACCTGATGCGGCAGGTGCCGCTCGTCGACGAGCTGGTCGTCGTCGACTCGGGGTCGACCGACCGTACGTCGGAGGTGGCCGCCGCCGCGGGCGCGACGGTGGTGCACCGCGACGAGATCCTGCCGCGGATCCCCGCCGTGCCCGGCAAGGGCGAGGTGCTGTGGCGATCCCTCCTCGTCACCAGCGGGGACATCGTCTGCTTCATCGACGCGGACCTGAGGGACTTCTCGTCCGACTTCGTCTCCGGGATCGTGGGCCCGCTGCTCACCGACCCGGACATCGACCTGGTCAAGGGCATGTACGACCGTCCGCTCGGCGGCGCGGCCGGGCAGGGCGGCCGGGTCACGGAGCTGATGGCCCGCCCGCTGCTCAACATGCACTGGCCGCAGCTGGCCGGCTTCGTGCAGCCGCTCGGCGGCGAGTACGCGGCCCGCCGCTCGCTGCTGGAGCAGCTGCCGTTCCCCGTCGGGTACGGCGTCGAGCTGGGCATGCTGGTCGACGCCCTGCACCTGGTGGGCCTGGACGCCCTCGCCCAGGTGGACATCGGCGTGCGCAAGCACCGGCACCAGGACGGGCAGGCGCTGGGCCGGATGGCCGCCGCGATCTACCGCACGGCCCAGCTGCGGCTGGCCCGCGGGCATCTCATCCGGCCGTCCCTGACGCAGTTCGAACGGGGCGGGGACGGCTTCGAGCCGCGCACCTACTCCGTGGACACCGAGGAGCGTCCGCCGATGGTCGACATCACCGAGTACCAGGCGCGGAGGGCGGCCTGACCGGGGTCGTTTTCGGCCGGGTGGGTCAGGTCCGTACGTTTGAGCGTTTCCGGGCCGGGCTAGGTTGAGGCGTATGGCTTCAACGTACGGTGCTGCACAGGTGCTCGTGGCCTCCAACCGCGGCCCGGTCTCTTACACGGTGGGCGAGGACGGTTCGCTGAACGCCAAGCGGGGCGGCGGCGGACTGGTCTCGGGGCTGTCCGCGATCGGCTCGGACGCGGACGCGCTGTGGGTGTGCTCGGCGCTCTCCGACGGCGACCGGGAGGCGGTCCGGCGGGGCGTCGGCGAGGACGGCGTGCGGATGCTGGACATCCCGGCCGACGTGCACGCGGACGCGTACAACGGCATCGCGAACTCGGTGCTGTGGTTCGTGCACCACATGCTCTACCAGACGCCGCTGGAGCCGGTCTTCGACACGGAGTTCCGGCGCCAGTGGACGTCGTACGAGACGTACAACCGGGCGTTCGCCGAGGCGCTGGCCGAGGAGGCGGCGCAGGGCGCGGCGGTGGTGGTGCAGGACTACCACCTGACGCTGGTGCCGGGCATGCTCCGCGAGCTGCGGCCGGACCTCAGGATCGGCCACTTCTCGCACACGCCGTGGGCGCCGCCCGAGTACTTCCACATGCTGCCGGACGACGTGGCCGGGCAGGTGCTGCGCGGCATGCTGGGCGCGGACCGGCTGGGCTTTCTCACGCAGCGCTGGGCGGACGCGTTCACCGCGTGCGCCGAGCGGTTCGCCGGCGGGCTCGGGGGCACGCGGATCGGCGTGCACGGGCTGGGGGCCGACGCGGACTTCCTGCGACAGCGGTCGCACGAGGCGGACGTCGAGGAACGGATGGCCGCGCTCCGGGAGGAGATCGGCGAAGGCCGCCGCACCATCGTCCGGGTCGACCGCACGGAACTGTCGAAGAACATCGTGCGCGGCCTGCTGGCCTACCGCCGGCTCCTCGCCTCCCACGCCGAGTGGCGCGAGCGCGTGGTGCACGTCGCCTTCGCGTATCCGTCTCGGCAGGATCTCGCGGTGTACCGGGACTACACGGCCGAGGTGCAGCGGATCTCGGAGGAGATCAACGCCGAGTACGGGACCCCGGGGTGGACCCCGGTCGTACTCAACCTCAAGGACGACTTCGCCCGCTCCCTGGCCGCGTACCGGCTGGCCGACGTGGCGCTCGTCAACCCCATCCGGGACGGCATGAACCTCGTCGCCAAGGAGGTCCCGGTCGTCTCCGACGCGGGCTGCGCGCTGGTGCTGTCGCGGGAGGCCGGGGCGTTCGAGGAGCTGGGCGAGGACGCGATCGTGGTGAACCCGTACGACGTGACGGGGACGGCGGCGGCCCTGCACGAGGCGCTCTCGATGCGCCCGGAGGAACGCGCCGAGCGCAGCAAGCGACTGGCCGCGGCGGCGACCGCGCTGCCGCCGGCGCAGTGGTTCCTGGACCAGCTCGACGCGCTGAGGGGCTGATCGCCGATGACCGCTCCCACGGACTCCCCGCTGCCGGCGCCCACCACGAAAGCCGGACAAGAGGGTCTGGACGCTCTCCTCACCCACCCGGGCAAGGCCCTGATCGGCCTCGACTTCGACGGGACGCTCGCGCCGATCGTGGCCGACCCCCAGAAGGCCCGGGCCCACCCGGAAGCCGTATCCGCGCTGGCCGCGCTCGCGCCGAAGGTGGCCGCCGTGGTGGTGATCACCGGGCGGCCGGCCGACGTCGCCGTGCGCAACGGCGGCTTCGCGGACGTCCCGGGCCTGGAGCGCCTCGTGGTCCTCGGCCACTACGGCGCCGAGCGCTGGGAGGCCCGCACCGGCGAGGTCAGGGCTCCCGAGCCGCATCCCGGCGTCGCCGCCGTGCGCACCGAGCTGCCCGAGCTCCTCGACCGGTTCGGCGCGTCGCAGGGGACCTGGATCGAGGACAAGGGCCGGTCCGTGGCCGTGCACACCCGCCGGGCCGCCGATCCGCAGGCCGCGCTGGAGTCCCTGCGGGAACCGCTCACCGGCCTGGCCGGCCGCCACGGCCTGATCGTGGAGCCCGGCCGCATGGTCCTCGAACTGCGCCCGCCCGGCATGGACAAGGGCGCCGCCCTCGCCGGGTTCGCCCGGGAGATCGGCGCCGGGTCCGTCCTCTTCGCCGGCGACGACCTGGGCGACCTGCCCGCCTACGCGGCCGTCGACAAGCTCCGCGCGGACGGCACCCCCGGCCTGCTGGTGTGCAGCGGCAGCGACGAGGTGACCGAGCTGAGGGAGCGGGCGGACGTGGTGGTGGACGGCCCGGAGGGTGTCGTACGCCTGCTGAGCGCACTGGCCGGGCGACTGGCCTGAGGCCTGTCAGCGTTCGGCCCGGCGCGTATCCCGTATCCGCCGCAGCCGGTTCACCGTCACCGGGTCGTGGGACAGGGCCCTGGGGTCGTCCAGCAGGGCGTTGAGGAGCTGGAAGTAGCGCACGGGGGCGAGACCCAGCTCCTCCCGTATGGCCCGCTCCTTCGCACCGGGCCCGGAAAAGCCGCGGCGTTCGAGCGCGAGGATGTCCCGCTCCCTGCGCCCGAGCCGCTCGTCACCCGTGTCCTCGTCCATGTCAGGCACCGTAACGCCCGCCACCGACAGCGGGACTACTCCGCGCTCTCCGCCCGGTTCGCCACCGCCTGGAGGTGGCCCAGGACGCCCGAGGGGCTGCCGGAGGGGGCGACGGCCTTGCCGATCTGCTTCTTGACCTGGGCGCTGACGTCGGCCCAGGAGGTCTTGCCGACCGGGTAGAGCTCGGAGGTCAGCAGCTCCTCCAGGAAGGGCCTGAGGTGGCGGTCCCGGTCGGAGGCGGCCATGGCCGCGGACGCGGAGCTGGTGACCGGCAGCAGGTCGTACTCGCGGGAGAAGGCCAGCACGTTCTTCTCGCTGTACACGAAGTCGAGGAAGTCGCCGACCTGGTCGCGGTGGCCGTTCTTCCGGAAGGCCGTCATCCAGTCGGCGACACCGAGCGTGGACTTGCTCGTCCCCTCCTTGCCCGGGGTCGGCACCATGCCGTACTCGACGCCGCGCTTGGCGGCGATCTTCATCAGGGAGGGGTGGCCGTTGAGCATGCCGACCTCGCCCTTGGCGAAGGCGGAGAACGCGGCGGCCCGGTTGAGCTCGCCGGGCGCGACCGGCCCGGTCAGGTCCTTGCCGACCAGTTCGTTCTTCAGCCAGGAGAAGGTGTCGATGTTCTCCGGGGAGTCGATGCCATAGCTGCCGACGGTGTCGGTGTAGCCGCCCCCGCCGCTGAGCATCCACTGCATGGTCTCGGCCTGGGCCTCCTCCGGGCCGAGGGGCAGCGCGTAGGGGTACTTCACGCCCTCGTCCTTGAGCGCCTCGGCGTCGTCGGCCAGGTCGTCCCAGGTCTTGGGCGGAGTGATGCCGGCCTTGGCGAAGAGGGTCTTGTTGTAGAAGAGCACGCGGGTGGAGGAGGCGAACGGCATGCCGTACTGCACGCCCTTGACCTGTCCCGCGGAGGCCAGCTGCCCGACGAAGTCGGCCTGCACGGGTATGGAGAGCAGGTCGTCGGCCTTGTAGAGCTGGTTCCGCGCCGCGTAGTCGGCGTACGCGCCGATCTGCGCCATGTCCGGAGGGTCACCGGCGGCGACCATCTCCCTGACCTTGCGGTCGACGTCGTTCCAGGAGTAGACGCTGACGTCGATCTTCACACCCGGGTGGTCGGCCTCGTACTCCTCGACGAGCTCGTCCCAGTACTTCTTGGAGCTGTTGGCCGCACTGTCGCCGTAGTCGGCGGCGACCAGCTTCAGGGTCACGTCGGCGGAGCCGCCCGTCACGCCACAGCCGCCGAGGACCGCCGTCATGCCCAGTGCGGACACCACCGCGATCGTTCCTGCCATCCGCCGCCGCTGCACCGCTGTTCTTCCCCAACCTGGCGTGACCGCCAACGAAAGCTTTCGATAATCGGAACAAGGTCTACACCACGTGAGTGGACTAGACCTCTTGCGGGTCCCCGGGTCACACTGTCCCCGTGAGACATGTCATCGCCCTCGACGTGGGCGGCACCGGAATGAAGGCCGCCCTGGCCGGACCGGAGGGCGAGCTGCTGTACCAGGCCCGCCGGCCCACCGGACGCGAGCAGGGCCCGGACGCCGTGGTCGCGGGCATCCTCGGCTTCGCCGCCGAGTTGCGCGCGTACGGCGCCGAGCACTTCGGCACGCCCGCGTCGGCCGCCGGCGTGGCCGTCCCCGGCATCGTCGACGAGGCGCGGGGCATCGCCGCCTACGCCGCGAACCTCGGCTGGCACGACGTCCCCCTGCGCGACCTGCTGGCGGAGCGGCTGAGCGTCCCGGTCGCCCTCGGCCACGACGTCCGCACGGGCGGCCTCGCCGAGGGCCGGGTCGGCGCGGGCCGGGGCGCCGACCGGTTCCTGTTCGTCGCGCTGGGCACCGGCATCGCGGGCGCCATCGGTGTCGACGGCCGGGTCGAGGCGGGCGCGCACGGCTTCGCGGGCGAGATCGGCCACATCGTCGTACGCCCCGGCGGGTCCCCCTGCCCCTGCGGGCAGCGCGGCTGCCTGGAGCGCTTCGCCTCGGCGGCGGCCGTGAGCGAGGCCTGGGCGACGGCCTCCGGCGACCCGGGCGCGGACGCGACGGACTGCGCGAAGGCCGTGGACTCCGGCGACCCGAAGGCGCAGGCCGTGTGGCAGGCGGCGGTCGACGCCCTCGCCGACGGCCTGGTCACGGCCCTCACCCTGCTGGACCCCCGCACCCTGATCATCGGCGGCGGGCTGGCGGAGGCGGGAGAGACGTTGTTCACACCGCTGCGCGAAGCCATCCGCCACCGCATCACCTTCCAGAAACAGCCGTCGCTCGTCCCCGCGGCTCTGGGGGACAGCGCCGGTTGTCTGGGTGCGGGCCTGCTCGCCTGGGATCTCCTGGCATCCACCGACCGTTCGGAGGTAACCACCTGATGGCAACGCCCCCGGGGGCGCGGGACAGCGTCGATATGCGGCTCCGCCGCGGGGCGCGACCAACCCCCACGCACCCGCACCCCGCGACGGCCGGACACCCCACGGTCCTCACCGGCGCAACCGTCGTCCTCCCCACAGGAACCGTCGAAAACGGCCAGGTGACCATCGACGGCACCCGCATCACCCCCGCAGCATCGGAAAACGCCCAGGTCATCGACGTCACCGGCCACTACGTACTCCCCGGCTTCGTCGACATCCACAACCACGGCGGAGGCGGAGCCTCCTTCACCTCCGGGTCGGTCGAGGACATCCTCAAGGGCATCCGGACCCACCGCCTGCACGGCACGACCACCCTGGTCGCCTCGACCGTCACCGGCGACATGGACTTCCTCACCCAGCGCGCGGGCCTGCTGAGCGAGCTGGCCGAGCAGGGCGAGATCGCCGGCATCCACTTCGAGGGACCGTTCATCTCCCCCTGCCGCAAGGGCGCGCACTCCGAGAACCTGCTGCGCGACCCGGACCCGGCGCGGGTCCGCAAGCTGATCGACGCGGCCCGGGGCCGGGCGAAGATGGTCACGCTGGCCACCGAGCTGCCGGGCGGCATCGACTCCGTACGCCTGCTGGCCGAACACGGCGTGATCGCGGCCATCGGCCACACGGACGCGACGTACGAGCAGACGGTCGAGGCGATCGACGCGGGCGCGACGGTCGCCACCCACCTCTTCAACGCGATGCCGCCGCTCGGCCACCGCTCCCCCGGCCCGATCGCCGCGCTCCTGGAGGACGACCGGATCACGGTCGAGCTGATCAACGACGGCACGCATCTGCACCCCGCCGCACTCCAGCTGGCGTTCCACCGCGCGGGCGCGGGCCGGGTGGCGTTCATCACGGACGCGATGGACGCGGCCGGTTTCGGCGACGGCCGGTACTGGCTCGGCCCGCTGGAGGTGGAGGTCGCGGACGGCGTGGCCCGCCTGCTGACGGACGGCACGATCGCCGGCTCGACCCTCACCCTGGACCGCGCCTTCAAGCGGGCGGTCACCGTCGACGGACTGTCCGTCGAGGACGCCGCGACGGCGCTCTCCGCCACCCCGGCCCGCCTCCTCGGCATGGACGACCGGATCGGCTCCCTGGAGCCCGGCAAGGACGCGGACCTGGTGCTCCTGGACGCGGACTACGACCTCAAGGGCGTGATGCGCCGGGGCGAATGGGTGGTCGGTCCCCAACTGCACTGATCCGTCCCGCGGTCGAGAGACGGTGGCCGACTCCAGGACTGGGCCGACCGCCGTCTCTTTGGCATGATCAAGCTTCCGGAACGGTCACGTCAGCAAGCGCATTCTCGGGGGAGGTCGGCCCAGGTGATCCTGACGGTCACACTGAACACCGCTCTCGACATCACCTACCGCGTGCGGTCCCTCAGGCCGCACGCCTCCCACCGCGTCTCCGAGGTGACGGAACGCCCCGGCGGCAAGGGCGTCAACGTGGCCCGGGTGCTCGCGGCGCTCGGGCACGAGGTGACGGTGACCGGTTTCACGGGCGGTGCGACGGGACGGGTCGTGCAGGAACGGCTCGCGTCGGTGCCGGGCGTGGTGGACGCGCTGGTCCCGGTATCGGGCGCCACCCGCCGCACGATCGCCGTGGCCGACGAGCAGACCGGCGACACGACGCAGCTCAACGAACCGGGCCCGATGGTCACGCCCACCGAGTGGTCGGCCTTCCAGGAGGCCTACGAGGACCTGCTGCCGTCCGCCTCCGCGGTGGCGCTGTGCGGCAGCCTGCCACCAGGCGTACCGGTGGGGGCGTACGCCGGCCTGGTCCGTACCGCCCGTGCCGCCGGAGTCCCGGTCCTCCTGGACACGAGCGGCGAAGCCCTGCGCCGGGGCGTCGCGGCCCGCCCGGACATCATCAAGCCGAACGCCGACGAACTGGCGGAACTGACCGGCTCCCACGAGCCGCTGCGGGCCACACAGGACGCCCGCCGCCGGGGCGCGGGCGCGGTGGTCGCGTCCCTGGGCCCCGGGGGCCTCCTCGCCGCCACCCGAGAGGGCCGCTGGCGAGCCACCCCACCGACCTCTGTGCGAGGCAACCCGACGGGCGCGGGCGACTCGGTGGTCGCGGGCCTGCTGTCGGGCTCGGTCGAACACCTTCCGTGGCCGGATCGCCTGGTCCGGGCCGTCGCGTTGTCGGCGGCGACGGTGCAGGCACCGGTGGCCGGGGAGTTCGATCGGGGGGTGTTCGAGGAGCTGTTGGGGCGGGTGGCGGTTTCGGGGGAGGTCAGTGCGGCCTGAGAGCGGCTCACGATCCGGCGAAGGCTCACCCTGACCGAATCCGATTGCCTTGCTGTCGCATGATCGGCAAGAGGGTGACCGATCATGACCACGAAGGGGGAACAACTCCATGCGCATGCGCCTTTTCGCGCTGGCTGGCGCCACGCTGATCGCCACCCTGCCGCTCACCACCCAGACCGCGTCCGCCGCGACCAAGTGCGCGAGCGGCAAGATCTGCACCTGGCCGAAGGCCGACTTCGGAGGGACCAAGCGCACCTACGGCAAGGACAACGGGTAATACCCGCGCAGCGGCCGCTCAGTGTCCAACCAGAGTGGCAAGCTCATCACCGTCTACAAGGACGCGTCGTGCTATGGCAGCCACTTCGACATCAAGCCGGGCCACTACTCGGACAAGACCCCGTGGCCGGTGAAGAGCATGGCCGTCTGGGGCTGACGCCCATCGGGCTACGGCCTGGTTGGTAGATCGACAAACCGGGGATTCCAAGCAGCAAGGGGCCGCAAGTGCCGGCGGCCCCTGTCGTTCCCGTGCGACAAGACTGTGGCCGCTCTACGAGCCCGTCTCCGTGGTGATCCACAGCTGATCGAGAACCGCGTCACACTGGTTGCCCTCGTTGCAGGCGAGCTCGATCGTGTTGGTGCCCTTGGTCAGGTTGACGTTGGACCACGTCTCCTGCCAGCCCTTTTCCCAGTCGCCCTTGGGCAGTTTGGCGAAGTTCTCCATGTTGACGGGCCGGGACTGGGCCTCGCCGTTGACGAGCAGTGTGGCGTTGGCGTCGACGCCCGGGATGCCGTAGCGCACGTACAGCCGGTAGGTGCCCGGCTTCTTGATGCCGTCGACGGTCCAGGTGACGCTCGCTCCGACGTGGTTGAAGCCCGCCACATAGACGCCACCGGCGGCCTTCGCGCCCTTGATGTCCGACGCCGTCGAAACGCCCGGCCCGAGCCGCAACGCCTTCGCGTCGATCTGCGGCAGGTCCGCCTCGCTCTCGCCCGCCTTGCTCGGCGACGGGCTCGGCTTCGAGTTCTGGGACTGGGTCGGGGTCGTGCCCGCCTGGTCGTCGGTGTTGCCCTGGTCCTTCTCGCCGCCCAGCATGGCCACGCCGATGCCGATCACGACCGCGGCGACCACTGCGATCGCGCCGATCAGCAGGCCCTTGGTGTTCGGGCCGCGACCGCCCCGGCCGCCGCCGCCACCGCCCTGCATCTGCTGCTGGGTGGTGGGGGCACCGCCGGGCAGTGTCTCCGGCGCCGCGTAGTGCGCGTTCGGCTGGCCGTAGGCGTTCTGCTGCTGCGGGGCCTGGCCGTAGGCCGCCGTCTGCGCCTGCTGGCCGTACTGGCGTGTGCCGACCGCCCGCACCCGGTTGACCGAGTTCGGGTAGCCGTAGCCCCCGGACGGCGGCTGGGCCCCGTTGGCCTGCCCGTCGGCGTAGAGATAGCCGAACGGGTCGTCGTCCTCGGGCGTGCTCGCGCCGTTGTTGCCGGGCGTCATCCCTTGGTCTCCTCAGTCAGGTGCGGTGCATGCGGTACGGGTCGTGAGAGAGCGAGCCTACCCGCTCCCAGTGACCCAAACGGGTGACTCAGACCGCATCCACTCGCTGACCTGGGGCTCAGCCCGCGCGTCTGTGTTGTTTGGGACGAGATCGTTTCTCGACGTACATCCGCTCGTCAGCGGATTTCAACACTTCGTCCGCCGTCATTCCACAGTGTGCCCATCCGATGCCGAAGCTGGCGCCGACCCGGACCGCCCGCCCCTCGGCGCGGATGGGCTGGATGATCTCGTTGCGGAGGCGGACCGCGAGGTCCTGGGCGTCGGCGCGGCCGAGCCCGTCGGCGAGGATGACGAATTCGTCACCCCCGAGCCGGGCGACGGTGTCGCCGTCGCGGACGCCGTTGCTCAGCCGGCGGGCGACCTCGATGAGAACCGCGTCACCCGCGTTGTGCCCGAACCGGTCGTTGATCGACTTGAAGCCGTCGAGGTCGCAGAAGAGGACGGCGAGTCCCTTGGTGCCGTCGTCGTGGTCGCCGTCCGGGGCGACGGTGTGCACGTGGTGGTCGTAGGCGTCGAACGGCTCGGCGCTCGGCCCGAAGTCGAAGGCGTGGCCGATCGCGTCGAAGGCGGGGTGGCCGTAGGCCGCGTCGTGGGACTCGACGATGCCGGGGTGCGGGGGCGCCGCGCGCTGGCACAGCCGGGCGGACAGGCGGGAGCGCAGCTCGGCGGAGTTGGGCAGGCCCGTGAGCGAGTCGTGGGAGGCGCGGTGGGCGAGCTGGAGCTCGCGGCGCTTGCGCTCCTCGATGTCCTCGACGTGGGTGAGGAGGAAGCGCGGGCCGTCGGCGGCGTCCGCGACGACGCTGTTGCGCAGCGAGACCCAGACGTACGTGCCGTCCCGGCGGCCGAGGCGGAGCTCGGCGCGGCCGCCCTCGGCGGAGGTGCGCAGGAGGGTGCCTATGTCCTCGGGGTGGACCAGGTCGGAGAACGAGTAGCGGCGCATCGCGGAGGCGGGGCGGCCCAGCAGTCGGCACAGGGCGTCGTTCGTGCGCAGGATCCGGCCGTGCTGGTCGCCGCCCATCTCGGCGATGGCCATGCCGGACGGGGCGTACTCGAAGGCCTGCCTGAAGCTTTCCTCACTGGCCCGCAGCGCCTGCTGCTCGCGCTCCAGCCGGACGAGCGCCCGCTGCATGTTGGCGCGCAGCCGGGCGTTGCTGATCGCGATGGCGGCCTGGAAGGCGTACATCTGGAGCGCCTCGCGGCCCCAGGCGCCGGGGCGGCGGCCGTTGCGCGGCCGGTCCACGGACAGCACGCCGATCAGCTCGCCGCAGGCCGCGTTGCCCTGCGGGCCGGGCGCGTACATGGGCGCGAAGAGCCGGTCGGCCGGGTGCCACTCGTCCTCGAAGCGGGGGGCGGGGCCGTCGGTGTACCACTGCGGCACGTCGTCGTCGTCGAGGACCCAGCCCTCGGTGTGCGGTATGAACACCAGGTCGCCCCAGTGCTCGCCCATGCCGAGGCGGCGGTCCCAGGACTCGCGGGAGCCGACGCGGCCGGTGATGAGGGCCTCGGCGGCGGGGTTCCCGGCGAAGGCGGCGACGACGAGGTCGCCGTCGGGCCGTACGAGGTTCACGCACGCCAGCTCGTACCCGAGGGCGGCGACGACGCCCTCCGCGACGGTCTGCAGTGTGTCGGCCAGGCTGCGGGCCGTGTTCATGTCGGCCATGACCTGGTGCAGTTGTCGCAGGGAGGCAAGGCGGACGTAGGGCTCCGACTCGGTCTCCATGCTCGCCCTCCCCCCGAGACCTCGCTGCGAATCAAGGGTTCTCTTCGGCGTATCGTCCTGGCAGCTTCCCAGCCACTGAATCACAGCGCGCTGCTCACTCGGTACACAGGGTCAACAATTCCCGCCCCTTGTGACTCAAGTCACAGGCAAAGCTGAACAATTGAGTAGAGTTTCTGCGTTCTTCACGTGCGTCTACCGAACGCAAACTTTGTCAGGTTGCGCACATATATCTCCCCCGAAGCCCGTCGGAGTCCGTCGGGAGTCCTTCGCTAGTCCGTCGCGAGTCCGTCGCGAGTCCTAAGACCGTGATCGGGCGGGAGCCCGATGCGGAGCACCCGGGACGCAGATTAGCGTTTCGTACGTGCCGAACCCTCCCACTGCCACGTCCCCGATCATTCCGCCGCCCGCCTCCGGGCATGCTGAGGGGGTGAGCAACGACGAGTTCCGCGCCGCCATGTCGCGGCTGGCCTCGGGCGTGGTCCTGGTGACCGCGCAGGAGCCGCCGCTCGACCCGGACGACCCCTCGGCGCCGGGCAGTGAGGACGTGGGCATGACGGCCACGGCCTTCATGTCCGTGTCCCTGGACCCGCCCCTGGTGCTGGTGAGCCTGCGCGAGGGCTCCCGCATGGACGAGCTGCTCGACGAGCAGCCCCTGTGGGCGGTCTCGGTCCTCTCCGAGAGCCAGCGGCACATCGCGGGCCGCTTCGCCATGAAGGGCCGTGTCAGCGACCGCCTGCTCTTCGCGGACATCCCGTACACGCGCGGCGAGTACACCGACGCGCCCCTGGTCGGCGGCGCCCTGGCCGTCCTGGAGTGCCGTACGGAACAGCGGGTACGGGCCGGCGACCACACCCTGGTCATCGGCCGCGTCCTGACGGCCCGCGTCCCGAGCGCGGACGGCGGACCGCTGACGTACTTCCGGGGGCGGTACCGGCACTTGGGGTGAGGCGGAAACCCGGTGGCCCGGGCGTGAACGGCGTGGCTAGGGTGCGCGCATGACAACGATGGGCCCTCGCCTCGAAGAGATCACCGCCGGGAATCTCGACGCCGCGCTCGGCATCCGCGTCCGCCCCGACCAGGAACACGCGGTCTCCCCGGTCGTGAAGTCCCTGGCCGAGGCCTATGTGCATCCCGGCGTCGCCTGGCCCCGCCTGATCGTCGACGGCGACCGCCCGGTCGGGTTCCTCATGGCCTTCTTCGACATCGACTGGTACGAGGACGGCAGCGTGCGGCGCTCCGGCCTGTGGCGGCTGAACATCGCCGCCGGTGAGCAGGGCAGGGGGTACGGCCGTTTCGCCGTCGAGTCCGTCGCCGCCGAGCTGCGCCGGCGCGGCACCAAGCAGCTCTACGTCACCTGGCATCCCGGTCCCGACGGCCCCGAGAGCTTCTACCTGGGGCTCGGCTTCCGCCCCAACGGAGAGACCAGCGAAGACCAGACGGTCGGGATCCTGGACCTGGCCTAGTTCCAGTTCCGCGGCGAGCGGCCCCGCTTGGTCTCCGAGCGCTGCTTCTTCTCGCGCAGCCGCCGCTCGTTGATACCCCGGGGGATCCGGGTCGGCTTGCGGGGCTTGGGCGGGGGTGCGGTGGCCTCGGCCAGGAGCGCGGCGAGTCGTACGGCGGCCGCCTCACGGTTGCGCCACTGTGACCGATGCTCGGAGGAACGTACGGTGACGACTCCGTCGACCAGGCGGTCGGCCAGCCGCTCCAGGGCCCGCTGCTTCCACACCTCGGGCAGCGCCTCGGTCCGCGCCAGGTCGAAGCTGAGCTCGGCCTTCGAGTCACTGGTGTTGACGTGCTGCCCGCCCGGCCCCGACGACCGCGAGAAACGCCACATGAGCTCGGCCTCGGGCAGGGAGACGGAGCCGCGGATGACGTGGGGACCAGACATGCCGTCCATGTTCCCGCTCCTGTCCCGTCCACGTCATCCGAATAATCGCGGGTAAAGAAAGTAAAGGACCTGGAACCTCGTGTGCCCCTCTCCACGTTGATGGGGGTAGCTGTAGCTTCTTTGCCGTACGTACACGAGGGAAGGGACTCCCAACAATGGCTGTAAGCCTGTCCAAAGGTGGCAACGTCTCGCTCACCAAGGAGGCTCCGGGCCTGACTGACGTCACCGTGGGCCTCGGCTGGGACGTCCGCACCACCACCGGCACGGACTTCGACCTCGACGCGTCCGCGATCGCGGTCAACACGCAGGGCAAGGTCTACTCGGACGCCCACTTCGTCTTCTTCAACAACAAGCAGACCCCGGACAACACGATCGTCCACACCGGTGACAACCGCACGGGTGAGGGCGCCGGCGACGACGAGGCGATCAACGTCAACCTCGCCGCCCTCCCGGCCGACATCGACAAGATCGTCTTCCCGGTCTCGATCTACGACGCCGAGAACCGTTCGCAGAACTTCGGCCAGGTCCGCAACGCCTACATCCGGATCGTCAACCAGGCCGGCGGCGCCGAGATCGCCCGCTACGACCTGTCGGAGGACGCCGCCACGGAGACCGCCATGGTCTTCGGCGAGCTGTACCGCAACGGCGCGGAGTGGAAGTTCCGCGCGGTCGGCCAGGGCTACGCCTCGGGCCTGGTCGGCATCGCCCAGGACTTCGGCGTGAACGTCTGACGGACGCCCTCACACGTGGCAGAAGCCCCCGGCGCCGGTCAACCGGCGCCGGGGGCTTCCCCGTCCCCACCCCGCCCGCGACACGTTCCCGGCGTGATCCTCGACCCCCTGCTCCCACCAACCCCCGGCCGCCCCCTCCCCGAACCCCTCCTCGCGGAACTCACGGCCCTCTACGCCTCCAACCACGCCTTCCACACCCTCACCGGCGACTTCCCCGACCCGCACGACATCCGCCCGGAGCAGGTGGCACACGCCCTGTCGGAGGAATGGAGCCGGCCCGGCACCGACGTCCTGCTCGCCCGCAGCTTCGGCCACCTGACCGGGATCGCCATCACTCTCGCCCGTCACCCCGGCCCCGCCGGCCCGGACCCGCGGATCGGCCTCCTGCTGGTGGACGCGAGCCTGCACGGCCAGGGCCACGGCCGCCGACTGGCCACCCTCGTGGAGGACCGCTTCCGCGCAGCGGACCGCGCCGCCGTACGCCTCGCCGTCCTCGACGACAACCCGAAGGCCCTGGCCTTCTGGACCGCCCTCGGCCATGAGGTCATCGACCGTCGCGAGGACCGGCGACTGGGGCGTCCCTGCGCGGTGCTCCGCAAGGAACTCACCGCGTCCAAGCTGTATTGACCTGGCGCGCCCTCAGGGCCGCTCCGGCTTTCCCTCCGCGTACAGCCAGTCCTCCCAGATCCCGTCGAAGTCCTTCCCGGGCGCCTGCTTCTCGACGTACGCCGTGAAGTCGGCCGTGTCGGCGTTCCCATGGCGACGGTCCGCCGACCAGCCCCGGAGGATGTCGCCGAACGCCTCGTCACCGACGGTCCGGCGGACCTTGTGCAGGACCATGGCGCCGCGCTGGTAGACGGGGGCTCCGGAGATGTGCGCGGGGTCCAGGGGGTTCGCGGGCGGGAAGGACCAGAGGTCCTCGTAGGTCTTCTCCCCGTGGTCGTACAGCGCGTCGAAGGTCTCCTGCGCGCTCGGCCCGCCGTGGTCCTCGTCCCACAGCCACTCCGCGTACGTCGCGAAACCCTCGTTGAGCCACATGTCCCGCCAGCTCTTCGGCGTCACGGAGTCGCCGTACCACTGGTGAGCGAGCTCATGGACGAGGAGGGTGATGCCGGGAGCGCCGGGGAAGACAGGACGGCTCTGGGTCTCCAGGGCGTAGCCGATCTCGGCCGCGCGGTCGACGATGGCGCCGGTGGAGGAGAAGGGGTAGGGGCCGAACCGCCGCTCCGCCCAGCGCAGAACCTCGGGGATGCGCGCGAGCACCGCGCGGCTCCCCTCCTTCTCCACCGGGTCGACGGCCGTGTAGACGGTCAGACCGTCCCGGGCGGTGGAGCGGCTGATGTCGAAGTCGCCGATCGCGAGCGTGGCGAGGTAGCTCGCCATCGGCTCGGCGGAGCGCCAGGTGAAGGTCGTGCGGCCGCGCGCGGTCGTATCGCTGCGCAACTCCCCGTTGGACACGGCCCGCAGCCCCTGCGGAACGGTCACGGTGAGGTCGTACGCCGCCTTGTCGGAGGGGTGGTGGTTGCCGGGGAACCACGCCATCGACCCGGTGGGCTCGCCCAGCGCGAGCGCCCCGTCCGTCGTGCGCAGCCAGCCCTCCTGGGAGCCGTCCGGGTCGGTGACGGTCTCGGGCGCCCCGGAGTAGCGGACCGTCACGCGGAACGTCTCGTCCCGGCCGAGGTCCTCGCGCGGCCGCACGGTGAGTTCCTGCCCGGCGCGGTTCCAGCGGGCGGTCTCGCCACCGACGGTGACCTGCCCGACGTCCAGGCCGAGCAGGTCGAGGTTGAAGGCGGACAGGTCCTTGGTGGCCCGTGCGGTGAGGGTGGCCGTGCCGGTGAGGTGGTGTGCGTCCGGGTCGTAGTCGAGGCGCAGGCCGTAGTGGGTGACGTCGTAGCCGCCGTTGCCGGCCTTCGGGAAGTACGGGTCGCGTACGCCGGAGCCGCCCGGGCTGCCGTGGACTCCGCCGCCGCACGCGGTGAGGGCGAGGGCGAGGGGGACGGCGGTCAGCGCGGGGACAAGACGTACAGATCGGGCCACGATCGTGATCCTACGGGCGCGTGACACCATCACATCCGTGCTCGACATCGGCTACGCCCTCTCCAACCGCTTCCCCGACCCGCCGCAGACCGACTACCGCCGCGCGGACGTCCACACCCTGCGGCACGACCTGTTCTGCGGTGACGTCTACCTGGCGGACACCGAGCAGGACCGGGAGGTGTCCACAGCCTGGGGATGGGTGCCGGTGCTCGACTTCGCGTGGGCGCTGTGCGACATCGTGGAGCGCATCGACCGGGACCCGGCGGGCTCCCGGGCGTCCCGGCCCCAGCGGGCGGAGCTGGACTTCACCGAGTCGACCGACCGGATGCTCTTCGAGCGCCGCTTCGGGTGGGTGGACATCGAGGCCGACTGGATGCCGGCGGAGGAAGCCCCCCTGACCTTCTCCCACGCCGAACTGCGCCGCGAGGCCCGCGACTTCCTGCACGACCTGATCGCCGACCTCACCGACCTGCACGACGACCTCGCCGAGAACCCGGCGATCTGGACGCTCCAGGCGCGCTTCCCCAGGCTCCCCTGACGGGCGCCGGCCCTACGGGCTGAACTCAGTCCTCCACCCTGATCCCCCACTGCATCGCCAGCACCGGCGCCAGGTCCAGCAGCTGGGTCGTACTGATCACCGCCCCGGCCAGCCGGTCCAGTCCGCGGCTGATCTCCAGTGACACGGCCCCGCGCAGGTCGACGTCCTTGAGGGTCGCCGCGTGGAGGTCGGCGCCCTTCAGCGCGCAGTCGACGAACTCCACGCGCTCCAGGCGGGCACCGCCGAAGTCCGGCTCGACGAGGACGCAGCTCTCGAAGACGACGTCTCTGAGCCGGGCCATGCGCAGGTTCAGGTAATCGATCTTTCCGCCGCGGATCAGCACCCGCTCCAGCACCGCCGCGTGCATCTGGGTGCCGCCGAGGCGGGCGTCGATCAGCTCGACGTCGCGCAGCGTCGCCTCGGCGAGGTTGGTGCCGACGCCCCGGACACCCGTGAGGGACGAGTCCAGGACGGAGGCGTGCCGCAGCCGGACCTCGTCCAGCGCGCACTCCGTCAGGACGCAGTCCAGGAAGCGGGACCCCGATCCGTCCTGCCCCGCGAAATCCGCCTCGCGGAACTCCAGGCCGTCGTAGTCCCCGTCCGGCTCCAGCCCGCCGCCCGTGAACGGCTCCAGCGCCGGCAGCCGGATCTCCGGTCTCCGCGCGGCCTTCACCCGCGTACCGCCCGCCCCCATACCGCCCGTACCCATACCGCCCGCCCCACTCCTCGCCATGCGCCCATGCTGCCTCACACCACTGACATCAGCCTCTGACCTGCGAGGTGACGGGCCATGTCACATTCCGGGGCCGCCGGCCGGTCGTACTCCCAGAAGAGTGTCGTCGAGCCCAGGGAGACCTCAGCCATGCACCGCATCACCGTCATCGGCGGCGGCTTCGCCGGACTGACCGCCGCCATCACGGCTGCTGAGACAGGCGCCAAGGTCACCGTCCACGAAGCCCACCACACCCTCGGAGGCCGGGCCCGCACCGCCGAGGGCCCCTACCGCACGAACGAGGGCCCGCACGCCCTCTACAACGGCGGCCCGCACTGGGCCTGGCTCAAGCAGCGCGGCCTCATCGGGCCGCTCGCCCCGATCCCGCCCCTGGAGGCCGCCCGGCTACGGCTGCGGCACCACGGCGTGCTGCGCCGCACCCCGCCTTTCCCGATGCTGAAGCTGCTGCGCCGGACCGCCGAACAGGCGCCCGTGGACGTCGACTTCCTGACCTGGGCGACCGGCATCGCGGGCGAGGGAGGGGCCCGGGCCGCCGCCCACTACTCGGCCGTCGCTCTCTTCCACCACGACCCCGGCTCCCTGTCGGCCGCGTTCGTGCAGGAGCGCCTGCGCCGCGCCACCAAGCTGCCGCCCGAGGCGCACTACCCGCGCGGCGGCTGGGCCAGCCTCATCGACCGGATGGCCGCCCGCGCCTGGAACCTGGGCGTCCGGATGGAGACGCTCTCCCGGGTCGACACGCTCCCCACCGACACACCGGTCGTCGTCGCCACCTCCCTCGACGCCGCCCGGCGCCTGCTCGGCGACGACTCCCTGACCTGGCCGAGCGGCCGTACCGTCCTCGTCGACCTCGCCGTACGCACGCGGCGCGGGGACGCGTTCGCGGTGTCCGACCTCGACGCGCCGGGCTGGCTCGAACGGTTCACCGCCCAGGACCGCAGCCTCGCCCCGGCCGGCGAGCAGCTCATCCAGGGTCAGATCCCCATCGCCCCGCACGAGTCCAAGGCCGACGGCACCGCCCGCGCCGGGCAGCTCCTCGACCTGGGCTTCCCGGGCTGGCGCGAGCGCGTCACCTGGCGGCGCGAGGCCGTCGCGAACAGCCGTACGGGCGCGGTCGACCTGCCCGGCACCAGCTGGCGCGACCGGCCCGCCGTGGACCGGGGCGACGGTGTCTACCTCGCCGGCGACCAGGTCGCGGCCCCGGGCGTGCTGTCGGAGGTCTCCTTCAACAGCGCCCTGACGGCGGTGTCGTTGGCGCTCGGCCGACGGGAGCTTGACCTCAAGCAAGCTTGAGGTTGAAAGCTGGGGTGCACCGGACGAACCCATGAGCGCCGGACGAACCATCAGCAGCCAGACGACCCATGAGCACCGGACGACCCCACGAGGAGCTCACATGCACGCCATCCGCCTGCACGCCTTCGGCCCGGCCGAGAACCTCACCTACGAGCAGGTCGAGGACCCCCGGCCGGGCCCCGGCCAGGTCCGTGTCGCCGTACGGGCGGCGGGCGTCCACCTCCTGGACACCGCCCTGCGCGAGGGCGCACAGGGACCGGCGCCCGAGCCGACCCGCCTGCCCACCATCCCCGGCCGCGAGGTCGCCGGCGTCGTCGAGTCGCTGGGCGAGGGCGTCGCGGACCTGTGGCTCGGCAAGCGGGTCGTCGCCCACCTCGGCTTCGTCCCCGGCGGCTATGCCGAACTGGCCGTCACCGAAGTCGGACGACTGCACGAGATCCCCGAGCACCTGGACTTCGCCGAGGCCGTCGCCATGATCGGTACGGGCCGTACGACGATGGGGATCCTCCAGTTCGCCGAGCTCGGCCCCGACTCGGTGGCCGTCGTCCCGGCCGCGGCCGGCGGCATCGGCACGCTCCTCGTGCAGTACGCCAAGAACGCCGGCGCCACCGTCATCGGCCTCGCGGGCGGGCCGGAGAAGGTCGCCCGGGTGCAGGCGGGCGGCGCCGATCTCGCCGTCGACTACGAGGACCCGGCCTGGCCCGCGAAGGTCCGTGCGCATCTCGGCGGCCGGGCCGCGAGCGTGGTCTTCGACGGCGTCGGCGGCGACGTGGCCCGTGAGGCCGTCGCCCTGCTGGGCCCCGGCGGCAAGCACGTCGTCTTCGGCTGGTCCGCCGAGGGCATCCAGGGCGGCGAGCCCTACCTCGTCGACGGCGTCTCCGAGCAGGTCCTCGGCCCCGTGATGCTCCAGAAGGCCGGCGGCCCCGACCCGGTGCGCACCCTGGAACTGCGCGCCCTGGCCGAGGCCGCCGCCGGCCGGCTCACCCCGGCCGTACACCGCTTCCCGCTGCGCGAGGCCGCGGCCGCACACCGCGCGCTGGAGACGCGGGGGACGATCGGAAAGGTCGTCCTGGAGCCGTGACACCTCCACTTCGAAGGCGTCGGCCGGGACGGGTCAGCGGGCGACCGCCTTCGTCGCCGCGCTGAGCGCCGAGCCGTCCTTGTGCCCGGTGCGGTGCGCGACCACCTTCACGGTGATCTTCTTGCCCTGCTGCGCCGCCTTCAGCACCAGCGAGGACTTGGTCCCCCCGCTGATCGCCTTGCCGTTCGCGTACCACTGGTACCCGTACGAGGTCGCGGCCGGGCTCCACGTCCCTGCGGACGCCTTCAGGGTCCGGCCCACCTTCGCCGTCCCGCTGACCACCGGCGGCTTGGTGGCCTTGGGCGCGTCGCCCTTGGCCGCGGTCACCGCCGCCGAGGACGCCGACCCGCTGCGCCAGCCCGCCTTGACCGCCGTCACGGTCACGGACAGCTTCTTGCCGACCTGCGCCGCGGGGATCGTGTACGCCGACGCGGTCGCGCCGCCGATCGCCGTGCCGTCCGCCTTCCACTGGTACGTGTACGAGGACGGGGTCGCCGACCAGGTGCCCGGCGTGGCGGTGACCTTGGCGCCCACCTTGGGCGTGCCGGTCACCTTCGGGGCCGTCGTGTTCTCCAGCGCGGGCTGCGGGGTCACGGTGAAGGTGCCGCGCTGGAACTCCCAGCCGCGCGTGTACACGCTGATGTTCCAGGTGCCGGTCGCCGCGCCCGTCAGGTCGGCGGTCGCGGTCACCGTCCGGTTGTCGGCGGAGACCGAGTCCGCGGGCGCGCTGATCGTCTTTCCGGCCTGGCTGAGCTGGACCCGGACGTCGGGCCCGAGCGCGGTGCCGGTGACGGTGAGCTTCACCTTGGTGCCCGCGGCGCCGGTGCCGGGGCTGACGGCGGTGACGTCCGTCTTCTCCGTGCCGCACGGCGTGGAGGTGCAGGCGAGCTTGGCGCTGTAGGCGGTGCCGGACGCCTTCTCGGGCAGGCCGAGCAGGAACAGCGACGGCGAGGACCCGCCGGCCGGGCCGCCGGCCGAGCAGCGGTAGCCGGAGCTCCACAGGCTGCACCCGTTGGTCCACTCACTGTCGTAGAGCACGGGCACCGCCGTCGTCGCGGCGCCGGTCGTGTCCTTGATGTCGGCGTCGAACCGGTCGAACCCGGCCGTGGGCAGCACCGCGCACATCGCGGTGCGCGACTCGTCCAGCGTGCCGGTGACCGGCCCGTACCCGAACGCCACGGACGGCACCTTGGCGCACTCGGGGGCGGGCCCGTCGGCGGTCGCGACGCGCAGGGCGTCCAGGCGGTACTCGGGAGCCGCCTTCAGACGGGTCGGCGTCTGCACGAGAACCTGGTGGGTGGTCGAACCGCTCACCGCGCAGGGCGAGTTGCGGAAGGAGCACTCCACACGGCCGTCCCCGGCCACGACCGCGCTGTTCGCCGTGCCGAGCGCGTCCCGCACGTTGACGTGCACGACGTCGGTCGCCGCGCCCGTGGTCACCTGGTGGCAGGTGACGGTGCCCGGCGCTCCGGAGGCGCTCTTCAGGGACGGCCCGCCGACCTTCACCGCGGCGGTCTTCCCACAGCCCGCGGCGGAGGCGCTCGCGGTGACGTCACGCCGGGTCAGGACGTACGTGGCCGCCTCGTCCCGGCCGGTCACCAGCACCGTGTGGGCCTTGCCCGGGGTCAGGGAGCAGACCGACCAGCCGTCGGTCGTTGCGTAGCGCTCGCAGACCCGCTTGCCGTCGGCGTCCAGCACAGAGAACCCGGCCGGCGCGGTCCCCGAGGTCGCGGTCAGCTGCAGCAGCTCGGTGTTCGAATGCGCGCCGGCAGGGATCCCCAGGCAGTGCGAGAAGACGCCGTCGCCCGTGGTCAGCGTGGCCTTCGCGCCGCCCGCGGCGAAACTGCCCGCGGGCAGGACGGGGCAGCCCTCGGCGGCGTCGGTGCGGTGGAAGGCGACCGCGTACGGGCCGGTGGCCGTGTCGCCGGTGTCCTCGGTGTGCACCAGCGCGCGGAACGGCGCCTCACCGGTTAGCGCGCAGTCACCGCCCTGGAGCGCCTCCCCGTCGCACTGCGAGGTGCCGTCGCGGTCCAGCACCTCCACCTCGGGGGTCAGCCCGGCCGAGGACTGCGAGGTGAGCGCGGCGATCCGGCCGCCCTTCGGCACGGGCAGGGTCAGGCAGTCGTACTGTCCGACCGTGCTCAGCTTCCCCTTGTACAGGCCGGTCCCGATCGCGGCACAGCCGGCGTCGGAGGCACGGTCGAACACCACCAGCCGGTCCCGGGACGGCGCGAAGGCGTTGGTGCCGAGCACCGCCGTGTAGGTGCCCGCCTCGCGGATCCGGCACGGGTCGGTGCCGGACTCGCACACGGTCCGGCCGCCTGCGTCGTACACCCGGACCGCCCCGGCCGACCGGTCCTCGTCCACGGAGTGCACGGTGTACGGCCCGGCCTTCGCGGCGGAGAAGGTGTAGCAGGCGTCGGTGCCGAAGTCGCGCGGCTCGATCGGGCCGAAGGGCAGGACCGACGCGGTCGCGCAGCCCTGCGGGTCGTTCAGCCGGCGCACCTGAAGCGCGTACTCGGCGGGGAAGCCGCTCTCCGCGCGGGAGACGCTCGACAGCGCCCGGTAGGGGCCGTCGCCGGGCAGGACGCAGCTGTCCTCGCCGTCCTCCGGGAAGTGCTCGCAGACACGGGCTCCGGTCGCGTCGGTGATCCAGGCGATCGACTCGCCGTACTCCTTGGTGCCGACCGTCAGCCGGATCCGCTCACCGGGCCGGCCCTCGAAGGCCTGGCAGTCCACGGCCAGCGAGCTCGTCGCGCTCCGGATCACCGCCGGCCGGTCCCAGCCGGTGCCGACCGGCTCGGCGCAGCCGCGGGTGCCCGAGCCGAGCGGGACGACGGTGAGCTCGGTCTGCTCGTCGTCGACCCAGCCGCTGTTGACGACCTTGACGGTGTACGTACCGGCTGCGGGCACCTGGCACCAGCCCTCGGCGCGGTACTCCTCGTCGAAGCAGTCGACGTCGGTGCCGTCGGCGTCGGCCATCTGCGCGTAGGCGTTGTTCTGGCTGTCGTCCAGGGTCACCAGATGCAGACCGGCCGAGGCGGCCGTCACCGTGAAGCAGGCGCTGCTCTGGGCCGGGACGGTGGCCTTGCCGACGGCGTCGCCCGGATCCCCGAACGGCGCGAGCGCGAGCGGCGCGCACTCCGGCTCGGCGGCGGCCTCGGCGGAACCCGCCCCCGTCAGGCCCAGCAGCGAGGCGAACAGCGAGACGGCGACGGCGGACGCGCCGGCCCGCCCACGTCTCACTCCCGGTCTGATTCTTCTCGGTCTGGCGTCGGTGTCGGACATGGCAATCCCCCCTGGATCAGTGGTCGTTGGCCAGATGCTCGCACACAGGTACGACACAGCGCCCGCGAGAAAGCCCAGCCGCCGGACCGAACCGGACCGGCCCAACCCGGCCCGCCCCAGCCCGGCTTAATTCACATGACCCGGCCGCCCCACCCCAACTACCGTGCCGAAAGTGATCGACATTCCCCGGGAACTGGCGGCATCACAGGAGAAGTACAACGGCGAGGCGGGCCGCGCCTTCATCGAGGAACTGCCGGACCTGACGGCCGGTTTCCTCGACCGCTGGGAACTGAAGCCCGACGGACCCCCCATGCACGGCGTGTCCGCCCTGGTCCTCCCGGTCCTGCGCGCCGACGGCGGCCCCGCGGTCCTCAAGCTCCAGATCCTCGACGAGGAGAGCGAAGGCGAACCGGTCGCGCTGCGGGTCTGGGACGGCGACGGAGCGGTCCGCCTCCTCGACCACGACGAGCCCACCGGCACGATGCTGCTGGAACGCCTCGACGAGACCCGCCTGCTGTCCCACATCCCGGACACCCGCCAGGCCGTCGTCACCATCGCCGAACTCCTCGCCCACCTCACCTCCTTCCCCGCCCCGCCCGGCATGCGCCGCCTCGGCGACATCGCCCGGGCCATGCTGGACCGGACCCCGAGGGCACTCGACCGCATCCCCGACCCCGAGGCACGCCGCCTCGTCGCCGACTGCGCCGCCGCCGTACGCGAAGTCGTCGACGAACCGGGCGACCGGCTCCTCCACTGGGACCTCCACGACGAGAACGTCCTCGCCTCCGGCCGCGCCCCCTGGCTCGCCATCGACCCCAAGCCCCTCGCCGGCGACCCCGGCTTCGAGCTGTGGCCGGCCATCGACAACCGCTACGACCCCGACGACATCATCTGGCGCTTCGACGCCATGACCGACGTCCTCGCCCTGGACCGCCCCCGCGCCCGCGCCTGGACCCTCGGCCGCCTCCTCCAGAACGCCCTGTGGGACATCGAGGACGGCCGCCCCCTGGACGACGGCCAACTCGAGATCGCCCGCCGCCTGCGCGGCCACGCCGGCTGACCCATGCCGCCGTTCCTCCCCGGCCTGGAGCTCTCCCGCCGCTTCTACACCGAGGCCGTACGCCCCCTCCTGGACGAGGCCCTCCCCGGCATCCCCCACTCCGCCGCCCGCCTCGGCAGCGGCTCCGAGGTCCTCGGCTACGACACCCCCCGCTCGGCCGACCACGAGTGGGGCCCCCGCCTCCAGCTCTTCCTGCGCCCGGAGGACACCGAGACCCACGGCCCCCGCCTCGCCGCCCTCTTCTCCCACCGCCTCCCGAAAACCTTCCTCGGGCACCCCACCCACTTCGCCCGCACCGGCGACGACCCGGGCACCGACATCCGCGTCATGACCACCACCGACGGCCCGGTCCACCACCGCGTCGACATCACGGATCCCGGCACCTGGTTCACGGACCGGCTCGGCTTCGACCCGGCCCAGGGCGTCACCACGGAGGACTGGCTGGCCACCCCCACCCAACGCCTGGCCGAGGTCACCGCGGACGCCGTCTTCCACGACGGCCTCGACCGGCTCACCCCGGCCCGCACCGCCCTGCGCTGGTACCCGCACGAGATCTGGCTGTACGTCCTGGCCTGCCAGTGGAAACGCGTCTCCCAGGAGGAGGCCTTCGTAGGCCGCTGCGGCGAGGTGGGTGACGAACTCGGCTCCGCGATCGTGTCCGCCCGCCTGATCCGCGACCTGATGCGCCTGAGCCTCCTCATGAACCGCCGCTACCCGCCCTACAGCAAGTGGCTCGGCACCGCCTTCACCGCGACCCCCCGGGGCGCGGCCCTCACACCCACCCTGACGGCGGCGCTGGCGGCCCCCGACTGGCCCACCCGCGAGCACCACCTCACACACGCCTACGAGGCCGTCGCGACCCACCACAACGACCTCGCACTCACGGCCCCCGTCGACCCCAGCACCCGCCCGTATCACAGCCGACCGTTCCAGGTCCTCCACGCGGAACGCTTCACGGCGGCACTCCGCACCCGCCTCACGGACCCGGCACTCCGCTCCCTGCCCGACACCGGCGCGATCGACCAGTGGGTGGACAGCACCGACGCCCTGAGCGACGTCCAGAACAGAAAAAAGCCCGGGCCAGAGACGATCTGACCCGGACTTTCACCGGAGCCCCCTGTCGGATTCGAACCGACGACCTACGCATTACAAGTGCGTTGCTCTGGCCAGCTGAGCTAAGGAGGCACCGCGTACTACAGCGCCGTACGCGAGGGCGGCACCACTGTACACAGAGCCCGTTACCCCGAGCCACGAAGTTCCGCTCCGCCCGGTCTCACTCCACCTCGTACTCGAACCGGTACGCCACGGTCGCCTCCCCGTGGTGGGCGGTGAACCCGCCCTTCCCCCGCAGTCCGGCCAGCTCCCCGCTCCCGGATCCCCGCACCACCTCGAACGTGCAGTGGACCGCCCCGTCCTCGCCGAACCACCCCCGCTCCTCCACGGCGAAGCTCCCCTCCCGCCCGTCGAGCCGGCCGGTGAGCAGTTCCATGCCGGCGAAGGAGCCGGTCTTCTGGGTGACGTAGACGATGCTGTACTCGCAGATCGTCCCGGCCGCCTCGATGCCGCCGCTGAAGGTGTTCCGGACGGAGGCGTGGGCGAGCCGCGGGTTCGCCTCCTCGCCCGGGCCGATCACGCGCTCCTGCCAGTCGGCGAAGGTGAAGTGTCCGGTGGTCGTCCGTGTGCCGGGCATGGGTGGGTCCTCTCGATCAGCCGATGGCCGTACGGGCCGTCTGGGACCACCACTCTCGGCCCCGTACCTGACATCTCCTGTCAGGTACGGAGGCGTACGCCGGACAATGGCCCCCATGCGCGCCGACCGGCTCCTCTCCCTGCTCCTGCTGCTCCAGAACCGCGGGCGGATGACCGCGCCCGAGCTCGCCGCCGAGCTGGAGGTGTCGGTGCGCACGGTCTACCGGGACGTCGAGGCGCTGGGCGCGGCTGGTGTGCCGGTGTGCGCGGATCGCGGGCCGGAGGGCGGCTACCGGCTGGTCGACGGATACCGGACGCGGCTGACCGGTCTGACCGACGCCGAGGCCGGGTCGTTGTTCCTCGCCGGGATGCCCGGCCCGGCGCGGGATCTGGGGCTGGGAGCGGTGCTGGCCAGTGCGCAGTTGAAGGTGCAGGCCGCGCTGCCGGCGGAGTTGGCCGGGCAGGCACGGCGGGTGCAGGAGCGGTTCCATCTGGACGCGCCGGCGTGGTTCCGGGAAGCCGATCCGGTGCCGTGTCTGGAGCCCGTGGCGGCAGCCGTGTGGGAGCGGCGGGTGCTGCGGGTGCACTACCGGCGGTGGCGGGGAGAGGTGCACCGGGAGGTGCGGCCGCTGGGGCTCGTCCTGAAGGGCGGCATCTGGTACCTGGTCGCCCTGGCGGAGGAGGCCGTGCGGACGTACCGGGTGTCCCGCCTGCTGTCCGTGGAGGAGACCGGGGACCTCTTCGACCGTCCAACCGGCTTCGACCTGGCCGGGTACTGGGAGGAGTCGTCCCGGCGGCTGGAGGCCGCCCTGCGGCAGGGTGTCGCCTGGCTGCGCCTGTCACCGCGAGGGCAGCGGCTGCTGCCGATGCAGTTCGGGGCGGCGGGTGCACGGGCCCTGGCGAGCGCGGGTGCGCCGGACGCGGACGGCTGGGTGGAGGTGGAACTGCCCGTGGAGGCGGAGGCCGTGGCGGTCGGGGATCTGCTCCGGCTGGGACCGGAGGCGGAGGTCCTCGGGCCGCCCGCGCTGCGGCAGGCCGTGGCACGGGCGGTGGCGGCGCTGGCGGACCGGTACGGCCGGCCGTGCAGCCCTTCGGAAAATTCCGCGAAGTTCACAGGCCCGGAGGTACTGACAGACACGTGAACGCCGGGTACCGTCCTGAGCCAGTTCACACGCGTGGACTACACCACAACGGAATGACCGTCGTGGCACCGCCTTCCTACTCGGATCGTCCGGCACGTTCCTGCCGGTAGAAGGGGTTCATTCACCATGGCCACTGTCTCGTTCGACAAGGCGACCCGGATCTACCCGGGTTCCACCAAGCCCGCTGTTGACGCGCTGGAGATCGACATCGAGGACGGCGAGTTCCTCGTCCTCGTCGGCCCGTCCGGCTGCGGCAAGTCCACCTCGCTCCGCATGCTCGCGGGGCTCGAGGACGTCAACGCCGGCGCCATCCGCATCGGCGACCGCGACGTCACCCACCTGCCGCCGAAGGACCGGGACATCGCCATGGTGTTCCAGAACTACGCGCTCTACCCGCACATGACGGTCGCCGACAACATGGGCTTCGCGCTCAAGATCGCCGGCGTCAACAAGGCGGAGATCCGGCAGAAGGTCGAGGAGGCCGCGAAGATCCTCGACCTCACCGAGTACCTGGACCGCAAGCCGAAGGCGCTCTCCGGTGGTCAGCGCCAGCGTGTCGCCATGGGCCGCGCCATCGTGCGTGAGCCGCAGGTGTTCCTCATGGACGAGCCGCTGTCCAACCTGGACGCCAAGCTCCGTGTGTCCACGCGTACGCAGATCGCCTCGCTCCAGCGCCGCCTGGGCATCACTACCGTCTACGTCACCCACGACCAGGTCGAGGCCATGACGATGGGCGACCGCGTGGCGGTCCTCAAGGACGGCCTGCTCCAGCAGATCGACACCCCGCGCAACATGTACGACAGGCCCGCCAACCTCTTCGTGGCCGGCTTCATCGGCTCCCCGGCGATGAACCTCGTCGAGGTCCCGGTGACCGACGGCGGCGTGAAGTTCGGCAAGTCGGTCGTGCCGGTGCAGCGCGACGCGCTCTCCGCCACCACCGACAAGACCGTCACGGTCGGTGTCCGCCCCGAGCACTTCGACGTGGCCGGCCCGGACGCCGAGCTGGGCCTCGCGGTCACCGTCAACGTGGTCGAGGAGCTCGGCGCCGACGCCTACGTCTACGGCACGGCGAAGGTCGGCGACGACTCCAAGGACCTCGTCGTCCGTGTCAGCGGCCGTGACGTCCCGGAGAAGGGCAGCACGCTGCACATCGTCCCGCGCTCCGGCGAGACGCACGTGTTCTCGACCTCCACGGGCGAGCGCCTGTCCGACTGACCCGTCGCACACGCACAAGCCCGGGATGGATCACCCAGGTTGACGACGAGGGCCCCGCAGCACGCTGCGGGGCCCTTCTCGTTTGGCGCTCGTTGTCGACAAATACCCCGGCACACCGGACATTTCGAGCCGTGTGCGTCAACGCACTACCCAAAAACGGGCACTCTCCCATCCCCCGAACCGGTGACTAAATGTCTACAAACCATTACTCCGCGCTACCCTCACACGCGTGAAGCACTCCACTACCCAACAGACGCGACGCGGCCGGGGCCCCGCCCGCCGGATCGGCCGCACCCTCGCTTTCGTCCTGCCCGTCGTCCTGGTGCTCTCCGGGACTCTCGCGGTCACCCGAGTCAACTGGTCGGGAAGCCCCTCCGACCCGGTGCTCACCGCCGCGGACACCAGCATGTCCGCCGGTACGCCGCGGACCGCCAAGCGCACCCCGCAGGACATCCTGCGCGACAAACTGCTCACCGAGCTCCAGGAGGAGAACCCGGGCGTCGCCCTCACCCACCTCCAGCAGGCCGTCAACGGCCGCCCGTCACTGGCGAAGCACTGCGCCTCCATCGCCCGCGCCCTCGGCCAGGCCGCCGTCCGGGTCTACGGTCCGACACGCGCCCAGTCCTACGCCCGCCCGGTCTGCGACACCGCCTTCGCCACGGGCGTCGCGGCCGCGCACAGCTGAGCACACCGCCCGGCCGCCGAACGAGAGAGGTGGGAGGCCTGCAGCGGCTGCCGCGGGAAACCGGTTCATCCGCCGCGGTCACGGGCGGGACGCCACGTACAGTTCGGTCTCATGAGCGATCCGAGCGCCGCGTCCCGCCCCGTTCAAGCCGTCGTTCTGGCCGGCGGCCAGGGCTCCCGGCTCCGTCCGTACACCGACGACCGGCCCAAGCCGATGGTCGAGATCCCCGGGACGGGGACTCCGATCATCGGCCATCAGCTGTCCTGGCTCGCCGAGGAGGGCGTGACGGACGTGGTGGTCTCCTGCGGCCACCTCGCCGACGTGCTCCAGCAGTGGCTGGAGACGGCCGATCTGCCCGTCTCCGTCACCACCGTCGTGGAGTCCGAGCCCCTCGGCCGCGGCGGCGGCCTCAAGTACGCCGCCGCGCATCTGCCCCACCCGGACCAGCCCTGGTACGCGACGAACGGTGACATCTGGACCCGGTTCTCGCTGCGGGACATGGCGGACTTCCACACCGAGCGGGACGCCCTCGCGACACTGGCCCTGGCCCGTCCGCGCCTGCCCTGGGGCGCGGTGAAGACGGACGGCTTCGGCCGCATCACGGACTTCATCGAGGCCCCGCCGTCGACCTTCGAGATCAACGCGGGTGTGTATGTCTTCTCCCCCGAGTTCGCGGGGCTGCTGCCGGACCGCGGGGACCACGAGCGCACGACGTTTCCCCGGCTGGCCCGCGAGCGGAAGCTGGCCGGCTTCACGATCCCTCAGGGGTCGTATTGGCGTGCGATCGATACGGCCAAGGATCTGACGGAAGCTGCGAAGGAACTGGCGGCTCTGGGGCGCTGAGAGCTGAGTGAGGTCGCTGAGAGAAGGCGCCTCCCGCGCCCCAAGAACTCCGGCACCCCCAAGAACTCCCGCGCCCTCAAGAAAGGGGCCCCGCACCTTCGAGGTGCGGGGCCCCTTTCTTGGTTTGCGCCTGCGTCGGTCGCCTAGTCCAGCAGGCCTCCCACCAGGCCCGGTCGGCCCGTGGACGAGGAGTCGCCGTCGCCCGAGCCACCGGTCGAGCCCGAGCCGCCGGTCGCCGTGCCGCCGGAGGAGCCGCCGGAGGTCGGGCCGGAGCTGGTGCTCGGGGCCTGGCCGACCGGGGAGGACTGCCGGGGCGGGGCCTGACCCGCGCTGCCCTGGGTCTGGCTGGGCGAACCGCCGGTGACGGTGCCGGCGTCCCGGGTGGCGCCCGGCCTGGTCGTGGTGCCCGCGCTGGGGCTGGCCGAGCCGGCCGTGGCGCCCTGGGTGGGCGAGGTGGAGGCCGACGGCGTCCGCCTGTCCTGCCGCTTACCGGGGGCGTCCGGGAGCGGGGAGCCGGGCAGTTCGTTGCGCGGGGCCTCGCCGGGGCCGGGAACGACGACCCGGTCGGCGTCGCGGACGGCGCCGCCGAGCAGGGAGCCGACGAGCAGCGTGAGGCCGACGGCGACGGCGGTGACCAGGGCGCCGCGGCGCAGCACGTAGCGGCGCAGGTCCCAGATGTCGGCCCGGGGCCCGAGGCGGCGCCAGGCGCCGCCGGCCAGGCGACCGTCGACGGAGTAGACGGGGGCGCCGGCGATGATCAGCGGGGACCAGGCGGCGAGGTAGATGATGTCGGGGGTCTGGTAGGCCGGGACGCTCTTCCAGCTGACGGTGACCAGCAGCGCGGCCGAGAGCAGGGCGCCGAAGGAGGCGGCGACGCGCTGCCAGCAGCCGAGGACCGTCAGGACGCCGACGATGACCTGGGCGAACGCGATGACCAGTCCGGAGCCGACCGGGTGATCGAGGGCGAACTGGCGCAGCGGCTCGGCGGCTTCCCAGGGATGCAGGGTGTTCAGCCACTTCACCATGGAGCCGCGCTTGCCGCCGTCGAAGTAGACGGGGTCGCACAGCTTGCCCATGCCGGCGTAGATGGAGATGAAGCCGAGGAAGACGCGCAGCGGGAGCAGGACGACGCCGAGGTTCATGCGGCGGCCCGGGTAGTAGGCGTGCCGTGCCGGGTCGTCGCCGTGGCGCTTGCCGGGCCGCTCGGAGTCGTCCACCTCCTCGGGGAGGTCCTCGAACTCCTCTTCCCCGTAGGCGGGTTCGTCGTAGGCGCTGCCGGCCGTGCGCATGGACGGCAGCAACCGGGTGCCGTCGGCGGACTCGTGGGCGCGCTGCGGGCCTACGACGGGGGTCTCGACCGTCTGGGTCAGGTCGTCCCGGTAGCCGTCGCCCCCGTAGCCGTCGCCTTCGTAGCCCGTGCCGCCGTAGCCGCCGTCCTGGTATCCGGCGCCGTAGCCCGGGCCCTGCGGGTCGGTGCCCACGCGGGAGATGACCTGGGTGGCCCCGGTGTCCGTGGCGGACTCGTCGGGGTGGCGTACGCTCTCGTGCCGGACGGCCTGGAGGAGCCGGTGGGCGCCGGTGTCGTCGGGCGCGGACTTGCCGCTCCAGACGACGGGCCGGCGGCGGGTGGTGGCCCCGTCCACCGCGCCCCCGGCGGTGACGACGGGGATGCGGGCGGTGTCCTCGCTGGCGGTCAGGTGCCGGGCGACCCGTGGGGACTGGACGCTACGCGTCGAGACGCCCAACTGCACGCGGAAACTCGCGTGATTGACGATGACCTGCGCCGGGTCGCTCGGCACCTTCACCATGCTCAGCGCGGGAGCGTCGTCGATTCCCGACGAGCGGTCCCCCGTGGGTGTGCGGGGTGTTCTGGTGTCCACACTCATCTAACCGAGTGACGTCGGGATAGGACACTGCTTTGACTCGCCGGATCTGTCCGGACCCCGTCAAGCTTGTCCTTGTCGCCCCGATGTCACCGGAATTAACCCGTACGGGTGAGATTGCGGACGCCTGTTCAGCTGCGTCGGCGGGCCGCCTCGTACAGCACGATGCCCGCCGCCACACCGGCGTTGAGCGACTCGGCGCCGCCCGGCATCGGGATCCGCACCCGGACGTCGCAGGTCTCCCCGACCAGCCGGGACAGCCCCTTGCCCTCGCTGCCCACGACGATGACGACGGGCCCGCCCAGGGCCTCCACTTCACCGATTTCCATCTCGCCGTCGGCGGCCAGGCCGACGACCACGAGGCCGGCCTTCTTGTACGCCTCCAGCGCGCGCGTCAGGTTGGTGGCGCGAGCGACGGGCGTACGGGCGGCCGCACCGGCGGACGTCTTCCAGGCACCCGCCGTCATCCCGGCGGCCCGCCGCTCGGGTACGACGACGCCGTGCCCGCGGAAGGCGGAGACGGAGCGGACGACCGCGCCCAGGTTGCGCGGGTCGGTGACACCGTCGAGCGCGACGATCAGCGGGTCCTCGCCGTCGTCGAGGGCGGCGTCGGCGAGGTCCTGCGGGTGGGCGTACTCGTACGGCGGGACCTGGAGCACGAGCCCCTGGTGGTTCAGGCCGTTCGTCATCCGGTCGAGCTCGGGGCGCGGCGCCTCCATGAGGTTGATGCCGCCGCGCTCGGCGGCGAGCTGGAGGGCCTCACGGACGCGCTCGTCGTTGTCGATGAACTGCTGGACGTACAGCGTGGAAGCGGGCACGCCGTCGCGCAGCGCCTCGTAGACCGGGTTGCGGCCGACGACCAGCTCGGACGTGGACTTGCCGCCGCGGCCCCGGGGCGCGGGGCGGCGGGCTGTCTGCCGCGCCTTGGCGCTGGCGACACGGTTCTTCTTGTGTCCCTTGCGCATCTCGGCGGGCGGGGTGGGGCCCTTGCCCTCCAGACCCTTGCGCCGCTGGCCGCCACTGCCGACCTGCGCGCCCTTCTTGCCGGACATGCGGCGGTTGTTGGCTGCCATGACCTACCTGTCTGTGGGTGCGGTGACGTACGTACGTCTATGAAGTGTGCCGTCCGGAGGCCCGGACGGCACAATCGATCTTCCGGATCGCAGTCGGGTCAGCGCGGTCCGAGGCTCCAGCGCGGGCCCTGCGGGCTGTCCTCGATGACCAGGCCGGACTGGCCGAGCTGGTCGCGGATGGCGTCCGCGGTGGTCCAGTCCTTGCGGGCCCGGGCGGCCTCGCGCTGGTCGAGGACCATGCGGACGAGCGTGTCGACCACGCCGTGCAGATCAGCGCCGCGGTCGCTCTCCCCGGCCCAGTGGGCGTCGAGCGGGTCGAGCCCGAGGACGCCCAGCATGGCGCGGACCTCGGCGAGCCGGGCCACCGCGGCTTCCTTGTCGTCGGCGGCCAGCGCGCTGTTGCCCTGCCGGACGGTGGTGTGCACCACGGCGAGCGCCTGCGGCACGCCCAGGTCGTCGTCCATCGCCTCGGCGAAGGCCGGCGGCACCTCGGGGGCGGGCTCGACGACACCGGCCTTCTCCACCACGCGCTGCACGAAGCCCTCGATCCGCGCGAACGCCGACTCGGCCTCCCGCAGGGCCTCCTCGCTGTACTCGATCGTCGAGCGGTAGTGCGGGGTGCCGAGGTAGTAGCGCAGCACGATGGGCCGCCAGTGCTTGACCATCTCGCTGACCAGGACCGAGTTGCCGAGCGACTTGGACATCTTCTCGCCGCTCATGGTGACCCAGGCGTTGTGCATCCAGTACTGGGCGAAGTCGTCACCGTAGGCCTTGGCCTGGGCGATCTCGTTCTCGTGGTGCGGGAAGACCAGGTCGAGGCCGCCGCCGTGGATGTCGAAGGCGGTGCCGAGGTACTTGTGGGCCATCGCCGAGCACTCCAGGTGCCAGCCCGGGCGGCCGCGGCCCCACGGCGTCTCCCAGTCCGGCTCGCCGGGCTTGGCCGCCTTCCACATGGCGAAGTCGCGCGGATCGCGCTTGCCGGTGATGCCCTCCTCGGCGGGCTGCCGCATCTCGTCGAGGTCCTGCCGGGACAGCTCCAGGTACGAGGGCCAGGACCGGACGTCGAAGTAGACGCTGCCGTCGGCCTCGTAGGCGTGCCCGCGCTCGATGAGGCCGCGCATCATCTCGACCATCTCGGTCATGTGGCCCGTGGCGCGCGGCTCGTAGGTCGGCGGCAGGCAGCCGAGGGCCTGGTAGCCGTCGTTGAACGCGCGCTCGTTCTCGTAGCCGATGGCCCACCAGGGACGGTTCCGGTCGGCCGACTTGGCGATGATCTTGTCGTCGATGTCCGTGACGTTCCGCACGAACGTGACGTCGAAGCCGCGGTACGCGAACCAGCGGCGCAGGATGTCGAAGTTCAGACCCGACCGGATGTGCCCGATGTGCGGTGCGGCCTGCACGGTGGCGCCGCACAGGTAGATCGAGACACAACCCGGCTTGAGCGGGGAGAAGTCACGGATCTGCCGGGCGCTGGTGTCGTACAGGCGAATAGTCACGGGACCAGGGTAGTAGGCCGCGGGGGGTGCGTGGGGCAGTGCCTTTCAACCGACTCGCACGACCAACGCCGTGGCCACCGCCATCAGGCCCTCTTCGCGCCCCGGGAAGCCCAGCCCGTCCGTCGTCGCGCCGGACACCGACACCGGTGCTCCCGCCGCCTCCGACAGGAGCTTTTGCGCTTCGTCCCGCCGTTTGCCGATCTTCGGCCGCGGGCCCACGACCTGTACGGCGATGTTGCCGATGCGGAAGCCCGCCTCGCGGACGATCCGGGCCGCCTCGGTCAGCAGCGTGACGCCGGACGCGCCCGACCACTCGGGACGGCCCGTGCCGAAGTGCTGGCCGAGGTCGCCGAGGCCGGCCGCCGAGAACAGCGCGTTGCACGCGGCGTGCGCGACGACGTCCGCGTCCGAGTGGCCCGCCAGGCCCGGGCCCTCGCCCTCCCACTTCAGGCCGGCGCACCACAGCTCGCGGCCCTCCTCGAAGGCGTGGATGTCGGTGCCGATGCCGACCTGGGGCAGCGGCATCCCGGGCATCGCGTCAGAAGCCATCGTTGAGCCTCCTGCGGGCCAGGACCGCCTCCGCGAGCACCAGGTCCAGGGGCCGGGTGACCTTGAACGCCTCCTCGTGGCCGGGCACCGCGACGACCGTGAGGCCGAGCTGCTCGACCATGCCGGCGTCGTCGGTGACGTCTCCGGTCACCGTCTCGTGCGCCCGTACGAGCGTCGCCCGGTCGAACCCCTGCGGCGTCTGCACCGCCCGCAGCCGCGCGCGCTCCGGCGTGGCGACGACCGGCTCCGGCTCGCCGGGCGCCCGGGCGGGCTCGACCTGCTTGACGGTGTCCGCGAGCGGCAGCGCCGGGACCACGGCCGGGGCGCCGTCGCGTACGGCCTCGATCACGGCGTCGACCGTGTCCACCGGCACCAGCGGCCGGGCCGCGTCGTGCACCAGCACGATGTCGTGGCCGGGCGGCAGCGCGTCCAGGCCGAGCTTCACGGACTCCTGGCGGGTCTGCCCGCCCGGTACGACGACGAAGTCGGTCCGCTCGGGCAGCGCGTACGCGTCGAGCAACGACTTGACCTCGGCGGCACCCTCGGGCGGGGCCACGACGACGACCAGCGAGACGGCGCGGGAGGCGGCCATCGCCCGGACCGCGTGGATGAGCATGGGGGTACCGCCCAGCGCACGGAGCGCCTTGGGGGCGCCCGGGCCGAGCCGTACACCACGGCCGGCGGCCGGGATCACGGCCGCCGTACGGGCTGCCGAAGGGGCGGCCGACGGCGAGGGGCGCGAATCGTCAGACATCGGTTCCTGTCAGGTTTGTGTGTTGCCCTGGCGTGGGTATGGCCTGGAGGAGTGCCGGGCGCGACGCGCTCGACCGGACCCTTCCGTGACGCTGGTCGAGCCGGCTGCCCGGGCCCGGCACGCCAAGCACCGGATCGTGAGTGATAACACATCCGGCGGTGACGGCGCATTCGGCGTCGGCATACGAACATGCCGCAGCGCCCGGCGACAGAAGAATCGTCATCGGGCACCGCGGCATCGATGCTGCAGGGTCGATAAGCAGAGAGCTGAGCGACTGGCTCGCCTCAGGAAGCGAGAACCTCGTCGAGCAGGGCCTCGGCCTTGTCCTCGTTGGTGTTCTCCGCGAGGGCGAGCTCGCTCACCAGAATCTGGCGGGCCTTGGCGAGCATGCGCTTCTCACCGGCGGAGAGTCCGCGCTCGCGCTCACGACGCCACAGGTCACGCACGACTTCCGCGACCTTGATGACATCACCCGAGGCGAGCTTCTCCAGGTTTGCCTTGTAACGACGGGACCAGTTCGTGGGCTCCTCGGCGTACGGCGCGCGCAGCACCTCGAAGACTCGGTCCAGCCCGTCCTGACCGACCACATCACGCACGCCGACGAACTCCGCATTGTCCGCTGGCACACGCACTGTCAGGTCACCCTGGGCGACCTTCAGCACCAAGTAGGTCTTGTCCACGCCTTTGATCTGGCGAGTTTCGATAGCCTCGATCAGCGCGGCCCCGTGATGGGGATAGACCACGGTGTCGCCAACCTTGAACGTCATGTGACAGGTACCCCTTCCGTGGCTATCCAGAGTAACACGGAAACTGCGGGTTCTGAATGGCGTTTTCGCAGGTCAGGGCATATCTCGGGGCTTGACAAGTCCAACAGGAACGTGCTTCGGACAGGGAGTGGAAGAAGGTATCCGCAGGTCGGAGCGGCTCTCCGGGCCGAGCGAAACCCGTACGTTACACGCATCCGGAGCCTCCTTCGGAAGGCCGAACATCCCCATATGTCCGGTTCCGTGTGATCGACTTCCGCTACTCCGTTCGGTGGCCCGAGCCGGGTTCCGGTCGAATCCGGAATTGATCACCGGGCGCCCGGGCGAGCCACCGGTGATCAATTCCGAGGTGGTCCGCACATTCCTTCACGGAAAATTTGCGCTGCTGCCCGGAGACTCTCCGGAGCCTCTTATATGAATGCCGGACTGCCGGACGAGCACCCGCCAATGCGGCCCGGGAGTCACTGCGGCCCAGGTGGGATCACGGGTGCCCGGGGGGTCGGGTGCGGCCGTGCGGGAACGGCTCGGTAACCTAAGGCCCGCTGACAGACACTTAGGGCGGCTTTATCGGCCGCTCCGCTCTCGAGTCAAGGAGTAGCCGCCGCCGTGAGCAGCAGCCTTCGACGCGGCGCCCTCGCCGCTGCCGCCATCGCGTTCTCCGTCGCATCGCTCGCCGCGTGCGGTGCCGGCAACAACGCGCAGACCCTCGAGATCCAGCCGGACCACGCGGCGACGAGCGTCGGCAACATCAAGATCCAGAACGCGATCGTGATCACGCAGCCCGACCTCGAGTCGACCGGCCCGGCCGCGATCTCCGCCACGTTCTTCAACTCCGGCAGCACCGCCGAGACGCTGGAGTCCATCACCCTCCCCGGCACCGGCAAGAAGGCCGAGCTCAAGCCCGCCAAGGGCGGCAGCCTGAGCATCCCGGCCGGCGGCAGTCTGGTCCTGGGCGGCAAGGACAACGCCACGGCCATGCTGCCGAGCAGCCGCGAGGCCGTCCGCGACGGCAACGCCCAGAAGGTCACCTTCACCTTCAGCACGACGGGTGACGTGAGCCTGCGCGCGTTCGTCGTCCCCGCCGAGCACTACTTCGCCGAGTGGGGCCCGGCCGAGGTGCCGGCCGCGCCGGGGGCCTCGGCGTCCCCGTCCGGTTCGCCGTCGGGGAGCCCCTCCGGTTCGCCGGCCGGCACTGAGAGCCCCGCCGCGGGTGAGACGCCGGGCGGCCACGAGTCGCCGGCCGACGCGGCCTCCGAGAGCGCGTCGACGGGCGCGGGCGCCGGGCACTGAGCCTGCGCGAGGCAGTCGTACGAAAGGGCGGGACCTCCCAGGAGGTCCCGCCCTCGGCGTTCGTCGTACGGGGCCGGCTTACGGCTCGAACTTGTAGCCCAGGCCGCGGACCGTCACCAGGTAGCGCGGGGCACCCGGGTCCGGCTCGATCTTGGCGCGCAGGCGCTTGACGTGGACGTCGAGGGTCTTGGTGTCACCGACGTAGTCGGCGCCCCAGACGCGGTCGATGAGCTGCATGCGGGTCAGCACGCGGCCGGCGTTGCGCAGCAGCATCTCCAGCAGGTCGAACTCCTTCAGCGGCAGGTCGATCTTGGTGCCGCCGACCGTGACCACGTGCCGGTCGACGTCCATACGGACGGGACCGGCCTCCAGGGCGGCCGGAGTGACCTCCTCCGGCTCGCCTCTGCGGCGCAGCACGGCACGGATGCGAGCGACCAGCTCGCGCGAGGAGAACGGCTTGGTGACGTAGTCGTCGGCGCCTATCTCCAGGCCGACGACCTTGTCGATCTCACTGTCCTTGGCGGTCACCATGATGACGGGGACGTTGGAACGGCCACGCAGCTGGCGGCACACCTCGGTGCCCGGCAGGCCGGGCAGCATCAGGTCGAGGAGGACGAGGTCGGCGCCGTTGCGCTCGAACTCGTCGAGTCCGTCGGGCCCGGTGGTCGCGACGGCGACCTCGAAGCCCTCCTTGCGGAGCATGTACGACAGGGCGTCGGAGAAGGACTCCTCGTCCTCGACGACGAGCACTCGGGTCACGGAAGGACCTCCGGGGCAGGAAGCGTTTCGTACGCGGTTGATTCGGGGGATGTGGGGGTGGACCGCCCGGCCTCGTTGTCGAGGCCCGCGCCTCCTGCGCGGTCCGATCGGGCGGGCTGCTGATGTGCGCGGTTGCGAGCCGCACCGGCCTCCGGCAGCCGCAGGGTGAAGGTGGAGCCCTGGCCTTCGGCGCTCCACACCGTGACCTCCCCGCCGTGCGAGGCGGCCACGTGCTTCACGATCGCCAGTCCCAGTCCCGTGCCACCGGTGGCACGGGAGCGGGCCGGGTCGACGCGGTAGAAGCGCTCGAAGATGCGCTCCTTGTCCTTGTCGGAGATGCCGATGCCCTGGTCGGTGACGGCGATCTCGATGTGTTCCCCGCCGGCCGCGTTCACCCTGCGGGCCGCTATGCCGACCCGGGTGCGGGCGGGCGAGTAGTTGACCGCGTTCTCGACGAGGTTGCCGAGGGCGGCGGCGAGCTGGCCGCGGTTTCCCCACACATGCAGGTCGGCGGTGCCGCCCGCGGCCATGGTGATCTGTTTGGTGCCGGCCTGGTGCCGGCAGCGGTCGATGGCCTCGGCGACGAGCTCGTCGACGCGCACGGGCTCGGCGTCCTCCAGCGGATCGTCGTTCTGCACCCGCGACAGGTCGATCAGCTCCTGCACCAGGCTGGTGAGCCGGGTGGCCTCGATCTGCATGCGCCCGGCGAAACGCTCCACGGCCTCGGGGTCCTCGGAGGCGTCCATCACGGCCTCGGAGAGCAGCGAGAGGGCACCGACGGGCGTCTTCAGCTCATGGCTCACGTTGGCGACGAAGTCGCGCCGGACCGCCTCGATGCGACGGGCCTCGGTGAGGTCCTCCACGAGCAGCAGCACCAGCCGGGAACCGAGCGGCGCGACCCGCGCGGAGACGGCCAGGGCCTCTCCGCGTCCGGTGCCGCGCCGTGGCAGGTCCAGCTCCACCTGGCGTATCTCTCCGTCGCGCCGGGTGTCCCGGGCCATCTGCAGCATCGGCTCGACGGCGAGCTTGCCGCCGCGGACCAGGCCGAGGGCGTACGCCGCCGAGCTGGCCTTGACCACGGCGTCCGCCTCGTCGAGCACGACGGCGGAGGACCTCAGCACCGACAGGACGGTGTCCACGCCCGGTGGCAGCACCGGGTCCGTGTGCAGGGAGGTCCGGGTGGGGCGTTTTTGTTCGCGCTCGCTCCAGCGGAACGCCAGCATGGCGATGACGCCGGTGAGTACCCCGGCGATCGCTGCCGCTGCGGCGACCGCCGCGTTCACGTCCATGCACCCAGGTTAGGCATGGGTCGGGTGCGGGCCACAGCCGTCCGGCTGCCAGCTCGAACACTCGTCGCCCAGAGTTCACCTTGGAGCCAGTATTGGTTCATTTGGGGTGACGGAAACGGACGCGTACGGGCCGGAACGTGGGAGCGTGGGGTTCGGACCGTTCGGCAATACGACGGTCGTACCGCCGGTTGTTCGGTGGGCCCCGGCCCATGAACCCCCGACACAGACGCACGAGAGGGATGCCTGATGCGGGACGCGTACCACGAGGAACTGGACTCGATCGGCGACGGTCTGGTGGAGATGGCCCGGCTGGTCGGCTCGGCGATCGGGCGCGCCACCACCGCCATGCTCGACTCCGACCTGAAGCTGGCCGAGAACGTCATCGAGGCCGACCAGAAGGTCGACGAGCTCCAGCACGACCTGGAGGCCCGGGCCATAGCCCTGCTGGCGCGGCAGCAGCCGGTGGCCACCGACCTGCGCATCGTCGTCACGTCGCTGCGCATGTCGGCCGACCTGGAGCGCTCGGGCGACCTCGCCCAGCACGTGGCGAAGCTCGCGCGCCTGCGCTACCCGAACCGCGCGGTCCCGAGCGACCTGCACGCCACCATCCTGGAGATGGGCCAGCTCGCCCAGCGCCTGATGGCCAAGGCCGCCGAGGTGATCGTCACCAAGGACGTCGACCTGGCGCTCCAGCTGGAGCAGGACGACGACGCGATGGACCTGCTGCACCGCACGCTCTTCCAGCACCTGATGGACGACCGCTGGAAGCACGGCATCGAGACGGCCGTGGACGTGACACTGCTCGGCCGCTACTACGAGCGGTTCGCCGACCACGCGGTCTCGGTCGCCAAGCGGGTGGTGTACCTGGTGACGGGTGAGCACGCGGACGAGTTGCAGTCGGCGGACGTGCAGCCGGAGATCCAGGCGGTGACGGGGGCGGAGAGCGCCTGAGGTCCGGTCGATGCTCGTCCTGCTCGGTGTGCTCGGCTCTGCTCCGGCGTGAGGGGGGCCGGGCGGGGATCGGCCGGGGCGCGCGGGCGCCTCTGTGCGCCGTTGATGCGCCCAGCGGAACGGGCATCCAATGGGCACAGGCACCAGCCTTGAGGAGGGACCCATGGCCGAATCCCCCAGCACCATGCCCGACCCCACGCAGGAGCGCGAGACCGAGCAGCCCGCCGAGATCAGGAACCTGCCCCTGGTCGCCGCGTGCGGCTGCGGCTCGGGCTGCGGCTGCGGGTGCCAGTCGGGCAGCCCCTGCCAGTGCGGCTGACGCCGGCATCTTCGTACGACCAGCAGGGCCCCGTCGGTTCGCCGCCGGGGCCCTGCGGCGTTGTGGTCGCCTCCGTGCCCGTACGGGCGGACCATGGAAGTACGCCCGCTGTATCGGCGTACCGCCGGGTCTTGGGAAGGAGGCGCGACGTCATGGCCAAGTTCATGGATGTCCACCACAGCATGAAGGGCATCACGGAGGAGCAGCTGCGCGAGGCACACAACGCGGACCTCGCCATAGAGAAGGACGAGAGCGTCCACTTCGAGGCGGCCTGGGCGGATCCGGAGTCCGGCCTCGTCTACTGCCTCTCCGAAGCACCCTCCGCGGAAGCGGTCCAGCGCATCCACGAACGCGCGGGGCACAAGGCGGACGAGATCCATCCGGTGCCGTTGGCTGTTCAGTGAGGTGAGCGGTGTGGTCGGTCGGTCGGTCGGCGGGTCGGTCGGCCGGTCGGTCGGCCAGCCGGTCTCGGGGGCTCGCGGAGCCGGGGATCACGGTCCGCGCGGCACGAGCGTGCCGGGCACCGCGCCCGGACTGCCTGCGAACGGCTCAGGGACCTGACACGGAACGCTCCGGAACCTGCCCCAGGGCACCGGCAGCAGGCTCAGCCGACTCCGTCCGCTCCGTCCACTCAGCCGGCTCCGTCGGCTCCGTCGGTTTTTCCTCCGGCACCCGCCGCATCAACGCCCCGTACCCCAGCCCGGCCACCGTCCCCACCACCGCGCACAGCCCCCACAGCCACTCCGCCCCGAACCGGTCGATGACGAAGCCGGACATCAGCGGGGCGACGAGGGCGGCGACGGACCAGGACATGGTGTACATCCCCTGGTAGCGCCCGCGCCCGTGGAGCGGGGACAGCCGTACGACGAGACCCGTCTGCGTCGGCGCGTTGACGATCTCGGCCAGCGTCCACACGCACACCGTGAGGGCGATGACGCCGACCGACCCGGCGAAGGCGGTGAGGCCGAAGCCGTATCCCGCGAGGAGCGAGGAGATGACGAGCAGCCGGCGGGAGTCGCGGTGCTCGATGAACCGTGTGACCGGGATCTGGAGTACGACGATCAGGACGCCGTTCACGGCGATCGCCATGCCGTACTCGGCCGGCGTGAACCCCGCCTCGCCCATCGCGACCGGCAGCCCGATCGACCCCTGCTGGAAGATCAGCGCGACGAGGAAGGACAGCCCGACGACGCACATGAAGCGCCCGTCGCGCAGTACGGTCCCGAGGCTGACGGAACTGTCGGAGAGGGCGTCCGTCTTCACCGTCTCGGCGGGCTTGGACTCCGGCAGCCGCAGGAAGACGAGGATCGCGCAGGCCATCGTCATCCCCGCCTCGATCAGGAACCCGGCGCGATAGCTGACCTCGGCGATGAACCCGGCGGCCACGGAGGAGACGGCGAAGCCGAGGTTGATGGCCCAGTAGTTGAGGGAGAAGGCGCGGATACGGTCCTCGGGCCGCACGATGTCGGCCATCATCGCCTGTACGGCGGGCCGGGACGCGTTGCTCGCCATGCCGACGAGGAACGCGACGCCGGCGATCGCGACCGGGTGGTGCACGAACCCGAGGAGCGCCACGGACACGGCGGTCGAGGCCTGCGCGATCAGCAGCGTCGGCCGCCGCCCCAGCCGGTCGGTCATCACGCCACCGCCCAGCGAGGAGATCACCCCGCCGAGCCCGTGCAGGGCGGCGACCAGACCGGCGTACGTGGCGGAGTAGCCGCGGTCGAGCGTCAGGTACAGCGCCATGAAGGTGGCGACGAAGGCGCCGAGCCGGTTGACGAGGGTGCTGGTCCACAGCCACCAGAACTCGCGGGGCAGTCCGGAGACGGTCTCCCGGACGGCACGTCTGGCACGCAGGGCGTACGGCATGGACGGCATGGGCTCCCCAGGGCGCAAGGGTGTAAGGGTGTAAGTGGCGCAGATGGCGGTCACACATTACAAAGCCGTGATTGAGGGGGACCACTCAATTAGCAGAACCCGTCAAACGTCCGCCTGCCGGGCAGCCACACGAACGGGCGAATGCGTGGATTACGCTCTGAGGCATGGCCGACGCACCGTACAAGCTGATCCTCCTCCGCCACGGCGAGAGCGAGTGGAACGAGAAGAACCTGTTCACCGGCTGGGTGGACGTCAACCTGACCGCGAAGGGCGAGAAGGAGGCGACGCGCGGCGGCGAGCTGCTGAAGGACGCCGGCCTGCTCCCCGACGTCGTGCACACGTCCCTCCAGAAGCGCGCCATCCGCACCGCGCAGCTCGCCCTGGAGTCCGCCGACCGCCTCTGGATCCCGGTCCACCGCAGCTGGCGCCTGAACGAGCGCCACTACGGCGCCCTCCAGGGCAAGGACAAGGCCCAGACGCTCGCCGAGTTCGGCGAGGAGCAGTTCATGCTGTGGCGCCGCTCCTACGACACCCCGCCGCCGGCGCTGGACCTTGACGCCGAGTACTCCCAGTTCTCCGACCCGCGCTACGCGACCCTCCCGCCGGAGCTGCGCCCGCAGACGGAGTGCCTCAAGGATGTCGTCGTCCGCATGCTCCCGTACTGGTTCGACGCCATCGTCCCCGACCTGCTGACCGGCCGCACGGTCCTGGTCGCCGCCCACGGCAACAGCCTGCGCGCCCTCGTCAAGCACCTGGACGGCGTCTCCGACGCGGACATCGCGGGCCTCAACATCCCGACGGGCATCCCGCTGTCCTACGAACTCGACGCCGACTTCAAGCCGGTGAACCCGGGCGGGACGTACCTGGACCCCGAGGCGGCTGCGGCGGCTATCGAGGCGGTCAAGAACCAGGGGAAGAAGAAGTAACGCGACGCCTGAAAGCCCCCGACCTGCGGTTTCTTTGCAGGACGGGGGCTTTTTGGTGGGGTTGGGCCGCCCCTGGGCCGTCGCGCTTCAGTAGCAGCCATGCTGAGTCGTGGAGTTCGCCCGTGTTGAACAGTGCCATCGCGAGGAAGGTGCGCAGCGCTCCGTCAGGTGAGAACTCCTCGGCTCCGCAGCGGAGGCTGGCGACGGCCTGCACGTGGCGACCGCAGACGCGGTACGTGCTGTCAAGGCCGAGGAGCGCGCCGCGCCTGTCCTCGTTCGACAGGCGGCCGCGCCGGAGCCGTCGAGGGCGCGCTCGTAGAAGGGCACGGCCTCGGCCTCCAGACCGAGGCCGTGCCGTGCCGTGCGTCGTGGCTTCGACCATGATCCGCCGGACAGGCCCTAGCAAAGACGGCGGCGGTAGCGCAACTTGTTGAGAGAGGCCCCACCGGTGGTGTCCTCCACGGCTGCACCGTCTGCGCGCCAGCCGGCAGCTTCGTAGAAGCGCCGGGCGCGTTGATTGCCTTCCAGGACCCACAAGGTGGCTTGTGTGTACTCGGCCTGACCGAGAGTCGTCAACGTGGCCAGCATCAACTGCTTTCCGACCCCAGTGCCCCAGACCTCGGGTATCGCGTAGAGCGTGCCGATCTCCGCGACAGCAGGGGTCTCCTGAGACGGGCCGAAACCTGTGAATCCGACGATCCCTGCCTCGGTTTCGGCTACCAGCACTCCCGATGTTGGCCATCGTGCCTCCGCGATGCGTGTCTTCCACTCTGACTCTTCGCGGCTTGGGTCCATGGCGTCGAGGTAGTGCTGGGGGACAAGACCGGCAAAGGCCGTCTGCCAGGAGCGCACGTAGACACCGGCGACCGCTGATGCGTCATCAGGCCATGCCTGTCGAGTCTGCATGGCCGTCATTCTTCAAGTCCCTTCAATCTTGGCCAAGTTCTTTTCCCGAGGGCGATGCCGAGTGCTCGACTGTCTGTTGCAGTAGCGCCCGTGCGGAGCCTGCGTAACGCATTGCGGTCTTCTCGTCGAGCCCGAACACCTCGGCGAGGTGGAGCGGATCGGGCCCGTGGGTCAGGGCCTCTTCGAGTTGTCGGTCGACGCGGAGCCGCTCCAGCGGGGCGTCCTGGCCGCACATCGAGGCGCTGATCCAGTGGTTGCTGGCGCGGCTGGTCCTTGTGGCGGTCTGGTTGTTGATCAGCAGGTGGAGGTTCGCGGTGTTCGGCCACCGGCTTCGCCGGTTGGCTTCGTTCACTTCGAACGGCAGCGTTTGTCCACCGGTTCGGGAGGCAGCTACCGGTCGGCGGCGCAGTGGGTGTTCACGAAAATGACCTCACCGAGTGAGGCGGCCAGGCAGCTATGAGGGCGGCAGATTGACGGATCGTGGACGTGACGGGGTCATACCGGTGTGGGTGGGTGCCGGTAGGTGTCGGCCAGGGTGGCGATCGTCTGCGCCATCTGTGCCCTCAATTCGGTGGGCGCCACGACCTCGGCTTCCGCGCCGAGCCGTAGCAGCATGCCGACGGCGTGTTCGACGGACTCGGTGGGGATGACGACCTGGACGCGGCCGTCGGGGCCCGGTGGCCCGGCGCTGTCCCGGGCGGCGCGTGCCACCGCCGGTTCCATGAGGTCGGGCAGCTGTTTCAGGATCTGTGGCGACAGCCGTACTACTGCGTCGCCCTGGTGGCGGCGGGCGTCGAAGTCGGCCAGATAGGAATGCCAGTGCGCGGCCAGGTCAAAGCCCGGGGGCCGCTCGAAGTGGTCCTGCAGTACCTGGATCCGGAGGATCTGGGAGACACGGTAGGTGCGGACGGGTTCCGGTCGGCCAGCGACCAGGTACCAGCGGCCCGACTTGAGCACCAATCCGTAGGGCTCCAGCGTCCGGGTCACCTCCTGGGGGGCCTTCCACCGCCGGTAGCGGACGCGGATGCGGTGCTGCCGCCACACCGCGTCGGTCACGGCGGCCAGGTGCGGAATGGGGTCTGTTTCGGCGTACCAGCCAGAGGTGTCCAGGTGGAACCGCTGCCGTATGTCGTCGGTCCGGTCGCGCAGTTCGTCGGGCAGCGCGGCCATCAGCTTGAGCTGGGCGGTGGCGAGCACGGTGCCGAACCCAAGGTCCGCGGCCGGTCCGGGCAGTCCGGCCAGGGAGAGCGCCTCCGCCTCTTCGCGGGTCAGTCCGGTCAGCCGGGTGCGGTACCCGTCGACCAGCCGGTAACCACCGTCGTGACCGGGGTCGCCGTAGAGCGGAACACCGGCTGCGGCGAGCGACTCCATGTCCCGGTACACCGTGCGGACGGACACCTCCAGTTCGTCGGCCAACTGCTGGGCGGTCATCCGGCCGCGGGTCTGGAGCAGCAACAGGACGGACAGCAGTCGACTCGCACGCACGACGAAAGTCTGCCGCAGTCCACTGACAGGAGGTGTCAGGGGAGCCGGATTAGCTTGCCGGCCGGGCGCATGCCCAGCGAACCGGATACTGCAAAGGACACGCGTATATGAGCACTCCATCCACCCGCAAGCCCGGCATCGGCGACTTCGACTTCCTGGTGGGCACCTGGGATGTGACGAACCGGCGGCTGGTTGCGCCGCTGACCGGCAGCCCCGAGTGGGACGAGTTTCCGGGAACCGCAGTGTGTAGCGGCACTCTGTTTGGCGGAGCCGCCAACCTTGACGAGATCAGCTTCCCGACCAAGGGCTTCAACGGCCTGACGCTCCGCCTGTTCGACCCCGTTCGGGCGCAGTGGTCACTGAACTGGGTGAACAGCCGAACCGGGCTGCTGCAGCCGCCCGTCGTCGGTCGGTTCCACGCCGACGGGCACGGCGAGTTCCACGGCGACGACACCCACGACGGCACCCCCGTCTTGTGCCGTTTCATCTGGTCGCAGATCACGTCAATATCGGCCCACTGGGAGCAGGCGTTCTCGACCGACGGCGGGAAGAGCTGGGAAACCAACTGGACCATGGACTTCCGGCGGACCGGGGAGACTTCCGCGTGACCAGTGTGCCTGCCGCGCGGGAACTCTCGGCCCCGCCGGTCGGGAGACTGACCGTCTGGCAGGGGGCCGGACTGTACATCGGCGCGGTCCTCGGCACCGGTGTGATCGCCCTCCCCGCACTGGCCGCGCGGGCTGCCGGGCCAGCCTCGCTGCTGGCCTGGCTCGGACTGGTCCTGCTGTCGGTGCCTCTTGCAGCCACGTTCGCCGCCCTGGGTGCCCGGTACCCGGATGGCGGCGGCGTCTCCACCTACGTCCGGCATGCCTTCGGCGCACGGGCGGCAGCGGTGGTCGGCTGGTGCTTCTACTTCGCCGTACCCGCTGGCGCTCCGGCAGCGGGAATGTTCGCCGGCGCGTACGTCGCGACCGCGGTGGGCGGCGGCCAGCGCACGGTCGTGGTCACGGCGGCGGTGCTGCTGGTCTTCGTCGCGGTGGCCAACGGCTTCGGTCTGGCCGTCACCGGCCGTATGCAACTCGCGCTCGCCGTACTCCTTGTCGCGCTGTTGCTGGCCGCCGTGGTCACCGCACTGCCGCACACCAACGTGCGGAACATGCATCCGTTCGCGCCGCACGGTTGGCCCGCGGTCGGCTCGGCCGCAGCACTGCTGGTGTGGAGCTTCGCAGGCTGGGAGGCCATCACCCACCTGGCAGCCGACTTCCGGCACCCGGCGCGGGACCTGCCCCGGGCCACCGCCCTGGCGGTCGCCGTCGTCAGCGTGCTCTACCTCGCCGTCGCCGCCGTCAGCGTGCTCGTGCTCGGCCCGTCCGCAGGCACCGCCGACGCCCCGCTGGCCGAACTGCTCGCCCTCGGCATCGGCGGAGCCGTCCACACACTGGCCGCGGCCGCCGCCCTGCTGCTCACTCTCGGCACCATGAACGCCTACTTCGCCGGTGCGGCGAAACTGGGCGCGGCACTCGGCCGGGACGGCGCGCTGCCCGCCTGGTTCAGTCAGGGCAGCAGCGTTGGCGAGGTGCCACGACGTAGTCTGGCAGTCGTGTCGGGGCTGTCGGGTCTCGCCCTCACCGCCACCACGGTCGCCGACGTCGGCCCGCAGCCACTCGTCCTCCTCACCACCGGTTCGTTCGTGACCGTGTACGCCCTGGGCACAGCCGCCGCCCTGCGCCTCCTTCCCCGTGGCGCCCTGCCCCACCGCTCCGCACTTCTCGCCCTTATCGCGGTCGCGGCACTCCTCGTCATGACGGGCTGGTACCTGCTCTGGCCGCTGACCGTCACAGCGAGCGCACTGTGCTACCTGCGATGGCGCCGTGCAACAGGCTCTCCACTTCCTGACCCGGTGGACGGCTTGCCGCAGCAGACCAGCCCCCTCTCGCAACAGCATGATTACTGATCTTTTCGTAAGTTCGGTGGGTGTGGTGGCCGTGTGGGTGGGAGGCTGTCGGGGTGGCATATCAACCTTCCCCTTCGGTTGCCGGCTCCTCCCTTCCTCCTTTGTCTCGGCCTCAGTTGGCGGAGGCGCGTCGTGTTCGGGCAGTCGAGTTGTTCGAGGGCGGCGTCTCGAATGCGGAGATCGCGAGGGCGGTGGGGGTGTGTGCCGAGAGTGTGCGGCGTTGGCGGCGGGTGTGGGAGCAAGACGGTGCTTCGGGCCTGCGGCGACGGGCAGCCACCGGACGCCCACCCAAGCTGGACGACACCCAGGTCGAGATGGTCCGGGCCGCGTTGGAGCAAGGTGCCCAGGCTCATGGTTTCGAGGCCGACCTGTGGACCCTGGAACGAGTCGGCGCGGTCGTCACCCGGGCAACGGGGGTGGTGTTGTCGAGGGCGTCGGTGTGGCGGCTGCTGACCGGCCGGCTCGGATGGAGCCTGCAACGGCCCGAGCGGCGGGCGGTCGAGCGGGACGAGTCGGAGATCGCCCGCTGGATCGCGCACGAGTGGCCGCGCATCAAAAAGGGGCCGTGAACACACGTGCCTGGATCGTCTTCCTCGACGAATCAGGCGTCTCCCTGCTCCCTCAGATCCGCCGCACCTACTCGCCCCGAGGGCGGACTCCGCTCCTGCGGCACCGTCTGAACTGGAAGCGCGCGTCGATGGCCGGAGCCTTGGGCTACCACTCCACCGACCCCGATCGCGGGGCCCGCCTGTGCTTCCACCTCAAGCCCGGCAGCTACGACACCGCCGGGCTCATCGAGGTCCTGGAGCAGGTGAAGGTGTTCTACCGCGGCGAGCGAGTGGTCCTGGTCTGGGACGGCCTGTCCGCCCACTGGAGCCGGGCGATGCGGGCCTGGGTCGCCGAACAGGACTGGCTCACCCTGGAACGATTACCCGCCTACGCTCCCGAGCTGAACCCGGTGGAACTGCTGTGGTCCTCGCTCAAGAAGCGTGAACTCGCCAACCTCGCCGGCGACCACCTCGCCGATGTCGCCGACGCCACCGAGCAAGGCATCCACCGCATCAACACCAACCCCGGACTGCCATGGTCATTCCTCGCCCATACCGGCCTGACCATCCGTCCACCACACCCACCGAACTTACGAAAAGATCAGTAGCCGTCGTTTCATTTGGTGAGTCGGCGGTAGCTGATGAGGGCTGCGGCTATGCCGACGAAGGCCAGGAAGTGTTCGGCCTTTCGCTCGTAACGTCGGTGCAGCCTTCGGCATCCGGCCAGCCAGGACGGTCCTTTCGACGACCCAGCGGTGTCGGCCGAGCCGCGTGGAGGACTCGATGCCCTTGCGGGCGATGCGGTGGCGGATGCGGCGCTCGCGGAGCCATTTCCGCAGGTGGTCGTAGTCGTAGCCCTTGTCGGCGTGTAGCTTGGCCGGACGCCGGCGGCGGGGTCCGCGGCGGGAGCGGATGGGCGGGATCCCGCGCACGAGCGGCTGCAGGCCGAGGCTGTCGTGCGTGTTGGCGCCGGAGATGCCCAGCGACAGCGGCACGCCGTTTCGGTCGGTGATGAGGTGGATTTTCGAGCCCGGCTTGCCACGGTCGGTCGGATTCGGTCCGGTCAGTGGTCCCTTTTTGCCGCCCGGGCGCTGACGGAGTCGATCGCGCACCGCGACCAGTCCAGCTCGCCCCGAGCGCCGAGTTCGTCGAGGATGACGCGGTGGAGCCGGGCCCAGACCCGGTCCCGGCTCCACTGGGCGAAGCGCCGGTAGACCGTGGACTTTAGCGACCTAATAGGCGACGTACAAATACCCAGTCAAAGCCGTCGGAGTAGTCGTATGCTTCCAGTTTCACAACGCCGCGATCTTGGCGTGACGAGTGGCCCTTCAGGCGCCCGTGGCGCCACCACCTACGAAAATTCGTAGGTGCCCCAGCAAGGCGGGAGCGGCCTCGTCCGGCCATGGGCCCACCCTGCCACTGGGTGCTAGGAGGCCAGGTGGGCGAAGTCCTGGCGCAAATGCCTGCCCTAGCAATGTTGCGGCGGGTGGAACATTCACGTGTGGTGATTTCGAATACTAGCTTCGGCAATGTTGCGGCGGGTGGAACATTCACGTGTGGTGATTTCGAATACTAGCTTCGGCAATGTTGCGGCGGGTGGAACATTCACGTGTGGTGATTTCAAATGCTAGCTTCGGCAATGTTGCGAGGTACGAGGGACGGGCGCACTGCCTGGCCGCGCCGACCGCGTCGGGGGGACGACTTCTCATCGCCTGTCTCGTCCACCACCAACGTCACCTCCCTGGAGCCGAGTTGCTCCACCGTCCAGGCCGCGGCCGTCCGGCTACCGCCTCGGTATCGAAGCGGGCGCGGGAGAGGGAGTACTTCGGCGCCGGCGCCGGCGAAGGAGCGGGGCGCCGGAGAACTCACGAGATGTCGCGCACAAGTACGTGCCGGAGCTGGCCGCAGGCCGAGACTCCCTGGTCTCCGCTCCTCACACGGCAGCGCTGCCCACCCCTCGCTGACCTGCTTGGCCACTGAAGTCCCACGCAGGTCACGGTAGTTGCTGTCGGACGGCCACAGAGCCGCACGGCCGACGAAGCGGGGGCCCGGTGTTTGTGGCTTCAACGGGTTTTGTAGGATCCACGCGACCAATCCAAGCCCTATGGGGGAAACACTCATGACCAAGCGCTTTTCCGCCCTGGCCGTCTCCGCGGCCATCGTCGGAGGCTTCTTCATCACGTCGGTGCCCGCTCACGCCGCCACGGCGGCCGGGCAGGGTGACGTCTCCGTCACCGCCGCCGTCACCTGCGACAAGGCGAAGCTGCGCCAGCAGATCGCCGAGCTCAAGAGGAAGGCCGCCCAGCTGAAGCAGCTGGGGGAGACCGCTGCCGCCAACCGGGCGCTCAGCGATGCGAGGGCTCTCCAGAAGAGGCTCGACGCGTGCATCAAGGCCGAAGACGAGTCGGCCAAGCCGTTCCCCGGCTAATTCCCGGCTCCACGTGTGGCGCTGCCCGTCCCGTTCCGCGGGGTGGGTGGCGCCACGCGCATGTCCGGCGCGTCTGCCCGCCCCCGCGGACGGCGGCGCTGGGACCACGCTCTACGAGTACGTGCCGGAGCTGGCGGCGGGACGGGACTCCCTGGTGGCGACGGCGGCCCAGGCGGCTCTGCCCGCCCCGCGGTGACCTGGGTAGCAACACAGAGAAGAGGGACGTCGACCAGGTCGACGCCCCTCGCGGTCTCTCCTGCTGACGACTGTGTCTGCGGGCGCGCGTCCAGTCGTCGCCGGCCTCCCGGTCGATCTGGAGGAACGCGAGGTCACTGCTGATCCCCGAGTCGTCCGAGGCGGTCACCGAGATGGTGACCGACTCGGTCTGGGAGGTGCCGAGGACGATGGGCTTGCCGCCGTTCACGGACAGCTTCTGGACCACCACACCCGTCTCTGCGGAGGCGGCCGGGGCGGTGACGACGGAGGCGGAAAGCGCCAGGGCTCCGGCGAGGACGGCACCTATGGATTTCATGCGCCTGAATCCCCCATTGGTTCGGGCCTGCCCCGGCCGTGAATCCCCCCCGGCCGCAGGCATGGCAGGTGGAGGGAGGACATGTCACCCGCGCCGCTCAGCTCTGTCTCTACTCCTCTCCGGCTTCCGCGCCGACAACGACCGATGACGATTCATCCAGCCGCCTGACTTTCCGGTTGGGTGGGGCCGACCGAGGGGTCGTAGAGGGGCGTCGGGCGTTCGATATTCAGTGGCGGCATCCTCCCCGCACCCTCCACCATCCCCGCATGGTCTCGAACGAGCAGGTCAGTGAACCCGCGGTGACTCGGTGGACGCGGGCGACCGTCTATCCCGACATGTGGGTGGATCCGGATGACGACCCGAGGGAGACCGAGGCCGAAGTCGTCGATGAACGCGGCGTGTTGCTGGAGAGCCTCCGTCACTATCGGCTCACTCTGGAGATGAAGTGCGCGGGGCTGGACGCGGAGCAGATGGCGCGGCGGTCGGCGGCGCCGTCCACGATGTCGTTGCTGGGGCTGGTGCGGCATCTGACCGAGGGGGAGCGGCACTTTCGGCGGGTGATGGCCGGGGAGGACGCACCGCAGCTGTACCGGACCGAGGAGGACCGGGACGGTGACTTCAACGGTGCGATCGCGGATCCGGCGGTCGTGGAGGCGGCGTGGCGGCAGTGGCGGACCGAGGTGGAACTCACCGACCGGTACCTGGCCGGCGTGACGGACCTCGCCACCCTGAACGCCGGGTACTCCGACCTCGGGGCCGAGCCCGGTGGGCAGCTCCAGCTGCGGGATGCCCTGGCGGCGCATGCCGGGGAGTACGCGCGCCACTGCGGGCACGCCGATCTTCTGCGCGAGTTGATCGACGGCCGGGTCGGGCAGTGACGACGCACGCCGTGACGTGTCCCGGGTTCCGGACTGTCGCTCATTACTCCTCGGGGAATCGACCGGCCTCGCCTTCCCCGGCAGGATCGGACGCGTCCCCACGAGAGCCGTCCGGGATCCGGTCGGCCGCAGTCGCGAGGAGAGTGCCATGTCCGTCAAGTCCAGTCCTGTGACGCCGAGTTCCTTTGCCGAGTCCACCCGGGCCGTCGTGCAGGAGTTCCTCGCCGCGCGGCTCGCCGGGGACACCGAGCGGCTCGTCGAGCTGTTCGCCGACGAGGTCGACTGGGTGCTCGCCGACAACCCGGGTGTCCCGTGGATCCGGCCCCGGTCCACCGCCGCCGAATGTGCCGCGCAGTTCACGGAGTTGATGGAGCACACCGTGCCCGAGGACGCCCGCGCCTCCCTCGACGCCTTTCTCGTCGACGGTGCCGACGCCGTGCTCATGGGGCACTTGTCGGGGACCGTACGGGCGACGGGGAAGTCCTTCGAGGGACCGTTCGCGCTGCGCCTCACCGTGGAGGACGGCCGGATCACCCGGCACCACCTCTACGAGAACAGTCTGTCGATCGCCGAGGCCTGTACTCCGTGAGCACGCTGCGGCCGCTCAGTTCCGGCGGGCCGGCCGCCAGTACTGCCGCTTCTCCTCGTCCCGTACGACCACGCCGAGCCGCAGCAGCTCACGGCGCAGCTCACGGGCGTCCTCGGCGTCGTCATCGCTCTTGCGGGCCTGGGCGCGTGCCCTGAGCAGGGCGTCCGCCCCCTCGGGAAGGCCGGGAGTGCCGGGGACCCAGCGGCGGAACTCGGCGCGGTACGGGTCCTCCTCCGCCCAGCGGTAGCCGTGCTCGGCGAGGGCGTCGGCCAGGCGGGGCCAGGGCAGGCCGCACTCCTCCCGGGCCAGTTCCCTGCCGTCCGGGGCCAGTACCACGAGTTGCCTGCCGTCCCTGCACAGCACCGCGACCTCCTCGCGGGTGAACTCCTGCGTGCTGTCCCTGATGGTCAGGGCGAGGTGCGTGCCGGACACGCGGACCGACAGCGACTCGTGCGCGGCGCTGAGGCCGAGCAGCAGGCCGCCGAGCGCGCCCACCGCGACCGTGCCGAGGGTGAGGGCGGGTTCCGGGATCGAGGTCAGCAGTTCGGCCGGGCCCTCCAGCGGTGCCCACGGCAGCTTCAGCAGCAGGCGGGCGAGGAGCGGGAGCACCGCGCCGATGCCGGCGCCGCAGGCCACACAGAAGAGGATGATCACCCAGGCCGACTCGGCCAGTTCCGTGCCCTTGCCCGCGCCCGCCTGCGGCACCCGCTTCTTCCCCATCTGAACGTTCCTCGCGTGCTCCATGAGGCGAGTCTCGGCGGGCGGGGCAGGCGCTGTCGTCAGCCGTTGGTCTACGCGTCCGCGACTTTGGTCGCGGGTCGCGACCAGCCCCGCCTCACGGATGCATCCGCGCCCCCTTCACCACCTTGTCCACCGCGTTCTTCGGGCCGTGGACCGCGAGGCCGACCAGATCCAGGTCCGCCGTCGGCACCGACCGTACGGCCGCGCGGTTGTCGCGGTCGTTGCCCGTGGTGAAGAGGTCCGAGGTGAAGATCGCGCGGGGCAGGGAGCGGGAGAGGGTGCGGGCGTGAGCGGTGGTCAGGGTTTCCTTCGCGGCCTCGAAGACCAGGACCGGCTGGCGGAACATCGGCAGGTAGGGCACGCCGTCCGCGTCCTCGTACGGTTCGCCGATCACCTCGGGGAGCTGCGTACCCAGGCCGCTGACCAGGAACGACGTCACGTTGAGGCGCTGCCAGGGCTCCAGGTCGTCGCGCAGCAGCACGGCGATCTTCGTGTCGAAGCGGATCGGTTCCTGAGCCGGTTCGGTGTGCGTGTTCATGAGGCGAGCGTGCCCGGCGCCCCTCGCCAGGGTCTTGTACGTTCTTTGCATGGCCTCACAGCCCGCCCGGATCGTCTCCGCCTGGCGGCCCGCAGTGCCCGGTGTCGTCGAGGTGTTTCACGCCCGCTTCACCGAGTACGCGTACCCGATGCACGTCCACGACGCCTGGACGCTGCTGATCGTCGACACCGGCGCCGTACGGTACGACCTCGACCGGCACGAGCACGGCACCCCGCACGACACCGTGACGCTGCTGCCGCCGCACGTGCCGCACAACGGCTCCCCCGTCACGCCGGAGGGCTTCCGCAAGCGGGTGCTGTATCTCGACGGGACGTATCTCGGGGACGAGTTGATCGGGGCCGCCGTCGACCGGCCGGACCTGCGTGATCCGCTGCTGCGGCGGCGCGTCGGGCAGGTGCACGGCGCGCTGGTGCGGCCCGGTGGGGAGCTGGAGGCCGAGAGCAGGCTGATGTTCGTCGGGGAGCGGTTGCGCGGCCATCTGCGAGGTGAGAGCGACAAGCCCCGTCCGGCGGATCCCGTCCTCGCGCGCCGGCTGCGGGAGTTGCTGGACGAGCGGGTCGTGGAGGGTGTCGGGCTCCAGGAGGCGGCCGGGCTCGTGGGGGCTCATCCCGCCCATCTCGTACGGGCGTTCAGTGCCGCTTACGGCATCGCCCCGCACCAGTACCTGACGTCCCTGCGCGTCGGCCGTGCCCGGCGGCTGCTGCTCGAAGGGCGCTCACCGGGAGAGGTGGCGGCCGAGACCGGGTTCTACGACCAGTCGCACCTCACCCGGCACTTCCGGAGGCTCGTGGGTGTGCCGCCGGGGCGTTACCAGGCGGGTCAGGGCCTGTCGTCTGGATCAGATCGCAGACGCGGGGCCTGGCACGCGCATCCGCGGCGCTGAAAAGGTGCCGCCGATTCCCTGCGACCTTATCCAAACGAGGACCCTAGCGCTGCGGGCGCTGTGTCAGGTGCGCGAACGCGTCCAGGTTGCGTGTCGACTCCCCGCGGGACACCCGCCACTCGTACTCCTTGCGGATCGCCGAGGCGAAGCCCAGCTCCAGGAGCGTGTTGAAGCTGCCGTCCGCGGCCTCAAGAACCTGGCCGAGCAGGCGGTCGATCTCGTCGGCGGTGACGGCGGACAGGGAGAGGCGGCCGGTGACGTAGACGTCGCCGTGCTGGTCGACGGCGTAACTCACGCCGTAGAGCCTGAGGTTGCGTTCCAGGAGCCAGCGGTGGACGCCTTGCTCGTTCTCGTCGGGATGGCGGATGACGAAGGCGTTGAGCGAGAGGGAGTGGCGGCCGACGATCAGGGAGACCGTCGTCTTGAGCTTGCGGGTGCCGGGGAGCTGCGCCACGTAGGTGCCGGGCTCGGGGCTCTCCCACTCCAGGTCGGCGTCCTTCAGCACTCCCTCGATGACCTGTGCCGCACGCTGTTCCAGATCGGTTTCACCCATGCGGCGAGCGTACGCGACGGCGGTGTGCCTGCATCGCGGCCGTGTAGACGTCCGCCGTGGTGGCGGCCGCGGTGTCCCAGCCGAAGGACTGGGCGTGGCGGGCGGCCTGCCCGCCCAGCCGGGGCGACAGCTGCGGGTCGTCGGCGAAGTCGCGCAGCACGCGCGCGTAGTCGGCGGGATTGTGGCCGCGTACCAGGAAGCCGGTGTGTCCGTCGCGCACGGCGACCGGCAGGCCGCCGACCCCTGCCGCCAGCACGGGGGTGCCCGCCGCCTGCGCCTCTATGGCGACCAGGCCGAACGACTCGCTGTAGGAGGGCATGACCAGGACGGAAGCGGCGCGGAACCAGTCCGCCAGCTGCTCCTGGCCGACCGGCGGGTGGAACCGTACGACGTCCGCGATGCCGAGGCGTGCGGCCAGCTTCTGGAGGCCCTCGGGTTTGGCGAGGCCGCTGCCGCTGGGGCCGCCGACCACGGGGACGAGGATGCGTGAGCGCAGCTCCGGGCGCTCGTCGAGGAGGACGGCGACGGCGCGCAGCAGCACGTCGGGGGCCTTCAGGGGCTGGATGCGGCCGGCGAAGAGCGGGATCAGCGCGTCCTGGGGCAGGCCGAGGCGGGCCCGGGCGGCGGCGCGGCCGTCGGCGGGCGAGAAGCGGCCGAGGTTCACGCCCGGGTGGACCACGGCGACCTTGTCGGTGTCGGCCGCGTAGTGCCGTACCAGTTCGTCGGCCTCTTCGGTGGTGTTGGCGATGAGGCGGTCGGCGGCGGTGACGATCTGGGTCTCGCCGATGACGCGGGCGGCGGGCTCGGGGGTGTCGCCGTCGGCCAGGTTGGCGTTCTTGACCTTGGCCATGGTGTGCATGGCGTGCACCAGGGGGACGCCCCAGCGCTGGGCGGCGAGCCAGCCGACGTGGCCGGAGAGCCAGTAGTGGGAGTGGACCAGGTCGTAGTAGCCGGGGCGGTGGCCGGCCCAGGCCTGCATCACGCCGTGGGTGAAGGCGCACAGCTGGGCGGGGAGGTCCTCCTTGTTGAGGCCCTCGTAGGGACCGGCGTCGACGTGCCGGACGAGGACGCCGGGGGCCAGCTCGACGGTGGGCGGGAGGGCGGCCGAGGTCGCGCGCGTGAAGATCTCGACCTCGATGTTGATCGCGGCGAGGCGCTGCGCGAGCTCCACGATGTAGACGTTCATGCCGCCGGCGTCGCCGGTGCCCGGCTGGTGGAGCGGGGAGGTGTGCACGGAGAGCATGGCCACCCGGCGGGGCCTGCGATGCAGCCGGAGGCGCGCGGGCGCGGCGGCGGAGCGCCGTCCGAGCCTGCCGATGTACTGGCTCACGTGGCGTTCCTCCTCGCTCCGGGCATGCCTGGGCAGGGCGGACGTGCCCTCCAGGCTGCTCCAACACCGGAGGGGTAAATTCCATTTCCTGATTCGCGATTTTTACCGAATCATTACTGCTCCTCGCTCAACCGTTCGATGAGGCGCGGGCTCCTGCGTCCACCGAGCCCGGGAGCGCGACAGGCAGGTGAACGCGGTCGGAAATCGCAGGTAGCGCGCACGGTCCGCGCAGTGAAAAGGCTGACGAATCCGGCTCGGCGGACAACCGGGCCCATGCCCCACAGGTCACACCATGCGAAAGCATCCACCCCCCTCACGGAGGTTATGCAATGCCCTCTCGCCTCGTCGGCCGCCGCCTGTTACGCACCTCATCGGTTCTGGCACCGGTTCTCGGCATAGGTCTGGCCGTTCCGATCGCCCTGGCCGGCCCGGCCGGTGCCGCGGAGCCGACCGCCACCGCCGCGGTGAACGAGTACGGCTGGCACCTCACCTACACGGCCGCCCCCGGGCAGGCCAACAAGGTGACCATCACCCAGTCCGTCACCGGCGACCGCTCTCACTTCACCTATGTGATCGACGACGTCGTCCCGATCAGCGCCGGCACCGGTTGCAGCCACCCCGACAGCGCGGACACCACCAAGATCTCCTGCACGGTCGAGGCCCCCGAGAGCCAGTCCCCTGTCAACTCCATGGAGATGGACCTCGCCGACGGCGCCGACACCGCCTCCTTCCACAACGCCACCGACCAGGTCTACTACTTCAACCGGATCGAGCTGGGCGACGGCGACGACGAGTGGACCGGCGCCACCGGCGACCGAGTCGACGGCAGTTCCGCCCTGGGCGGGGCGGGCGACGACATCATCAGGGTGGGCGCGCTGGGACACGCCGGCGGCGGTGACGGTGACGACACCCTCCACGCCGGCATCGACGGCGAGATCGTGGACGGCGGCGCGGGCGACGACGTCCTCCGCGGCGGCGCGGGCGACCAGGTCATGCGAGCCGACGACGGTGACGACACGGTCTACGGCGGGGCCGGCGACGACGAGATGTACGGCGGCAGGGGCAACGACATCCTGCACGGGAACGGCGGCGCCGACCGGATCTGGGGGAACAGCGGCGACGACGAGCTGTACGGCGGACCCGGAGCGGACACGCTCTCCGGGGGCCCGGGCAAGAACATCGTCCGCCAGGACTGACAGCGACAGCATCGTCCGCCAGGACCGCAGCTTCTCACCGTCCGGGGAACCGCGCGCTTCCCCGGACGGCCGACCGATGAGTTTCCGCGTCCCACGGGGTCGGAAGGACCGGTGACGACGACGAGAAGTGAGTGGTGCGTGATGAAGCTGGTGGTGCAGGAGTTTCTGTCGCTCGACGGTGTCTCCCAGGGGCCGGGTGCCCCGGACGAGGACACCAGCGACGGTTTCGAGCGGGGCGGCTGGTTCGTGCCGTATCTGGACGAGGAGTTCGAGCGGCTGGCGGGCAGCTGGCTCGGGGAGGCGGACGCGTTGCTGTTCGGGCGGCGTACGTACCAGAACTTCGCCCGGGACTGGCCGGCGATGACCGACCATCCCCTCGCCGGGATCATGAACGGCCTGCCGAAGTACGTCGCCTCCCACAGCCTGACCACGGCCGGCTGGGACCCGACCACGATCCTGTCCGGCGACGTCCCCGCCCAGGTGGCGGAGGTGAGGCGGCGGCCCGGCCGGGAGCTCCAGATCCACGGCAGCGCCCGGCTCGCCCAGTCCCTGCTGGCCGCCGGGCTGATCGACACCCTGCGGCTCGTGATCGCCCCGGTCGTCGTCGGCCAGGGCCGCCGCCTCTTCCCGGACGGCGGCGCACCGGCCGGGCTGCGGCTGGCCGAGCATCGGACGACGCCGGGCGGTCTGTCGGTGCATGTGTTCGAGACGGCGGGGGTTCCCGGGTTCGGGACGTACGGGGCCGGGTCCTGAGGAGCGCCGTTCACTCCTGGAGGACCGCTTAGCCTCGTACGCATGACATCCCGCGCGGCGACCCTCCGCCACTCCCGGCCTCGCTCGAGCGGGGGGACCCCCATCCAGGGAACGGTGACGCGCGGGACGACCAACCCCAACCGCCTGCGCCGTATGGACCGTTGGATCGCGGCCACGCACGGCGCCGAACTGCGCCGTGCCGCCGACCCGGTGGCGGTCGACCTCGGGTACGGCGCCGCCCCCTGGACGGCCGTCGAGCTGCTGCACCGCCTCCGTAGGGTCGCGCCCCGCGCGCGCGTGGTGGGCGTCGAGATCGAGCCGGCCCGGGTCGCGGCGGCGCTGCCCTACGAGCGGGCCGGGCTCGCCTTCCGGCACGGCGGTTTCGAGGTCCCGATCCCGCAGCGGCCCCTGCTGGTCCGGGCGGCGAACGTGCTGCGGCAGTACGAGGAGGGCGAGGTCGCGGCCGTCTGGCACCGGCTGTGCGGGCGGCTCGCGCCGGCCGATCCGGCGACCGGTGCGCGCGGCGGGCTGCTGGTCGAGGGGACCTGCGACGAGATCGGACGCCGGCACGTGTGGGTCGCGCTCGGCCCGGAAGGACCGCGCACGGTCACCTTCGCGACCCGGCTCGGCTCCCTGGAACGCCCCTCGGACCTCGCGGAACGCCTGCCGAAGGCGCTCATCCACCGCAACGTCCCGGGCGAGCCGGTGCACGCCTTCCTGCGCGACTTCGACCGCGCCTGGGCCGCCGCCGCACCCTACGCGTCCTACGGCGCCCGTCAGCGCTGGATCCGGGCGGTACGGGACCTGACCGCCGACTGGCCGGTGGCGGACGGGCCGGTGCGGTGGCGGCAGGGCGAAGTGACGGTGCGCTGGGAGGCGTTGGCGCCACGGGGCTGACCTCACGGGTCACGCGGCTGGAACTCCTCTGCGGGTCCCGCAGGGAACGATCACTTTGAGTCGTTCGTCACACAGTCGGGGAGATCGTCATGCCGGGGCATACCGGGGAGGGGACCGCGGGAAGTACTACCCCTGTCACTTCGCGCGCCGACGTGGCAGCATCCCCAGGCGAACCGGATGTTACTGACGGTTAATAAGTGTGGGGGCTGAGGTATGGGAACGGGCAAGCGTGGCCTGATCGCGACGGCTGTGGCCGTGGTCTGCGCGGTCACCGTGCTGGCGGCACCGGGTACGGCGTTCGCGAGCCCCAGTCCCACACCCGTCCCGAGCGCCGGCCCGACGCTCGCGCCCGGCAAGGACCTCGAGGCCGTACGCAAGAAACTCGACGAGCTGTACCGCGCCGCGGCCCGCGCCACCGACGAGTACAACGCCGCCGAGGAGAAGGCGGACAAGCAGTCCGCCGAGATCGCCGAGCTGGCCAAGAAGATCGTCAAGGGCCGGCAGAAGCTGGAGAAGCTGAAGGACCGCGCGGGCGCCTCGGCCGCCGCCCAGTACCGCGGCGGCGGACTCCCGCCCGAGGCCCATCTGATGCTGAGCGACGATCCGCAGGAGTTCCTCGACGGAGCCGGCCGGGTGCGCCAGGGCCAGCACGCGACCAAGGGCCTGATCGGCGAACTGACCCGCACCCAGGAGGACTTGAAGCAGTACGCGCAGGACGCCTCCGCCCAGTGGAAGAAACTGGAGGCGGGCCGCAAGGCCAAGGCCGCCGCCCAGAAGAAGATCGAGAAGCAGATCGCGCAGGCGGAGAAGCTCGAGTCCGAGCTCCAGAAGGAGGAGCAGGAGCGCCTCGCCGAGCTGGAGAAGGAGGCGGCCCACAAGGCACAGACCGCCTGGCTCGACTCCGGCATCCTCGACGAGATCAGCACAAAGGCCTCGGAGCAGGGCAAGAAGGCCGTTGCCTACGCCACGGCCCAGATCGGCAAGCCGTACCAGTGGGGCGCCGAGGGCCCGAAGACCTACGACTGCTCCGGCCTGACCTCACAGGCCTGGATATCCGCCGGACAGGGCATTCCGCGCACCTCGCAGGAGCAGTGGAAGCGCCTGCGGCACATCGACATCCAGGACATGCGCCCGGGTGACCTCATCATCTACTTCGGCGACGCCAGCCATGTCGCGATGTACGTCGGCGACGGGGCGATCGTGCACGCGCCGCGGCCCGGGCGGACGGTGACCCTCGCGGGAGCGGGGACGATGCCCATCCTCGGGGTGGTACGACCGGACGCCGACGCCGGCACGGACTGAACGGGGCGGCGCCGACTGGGCGGGCGCCGGCACCGGCACCGACTGGGCGGGCGCCGTGGGAACACCGAATACCGGACAACAGCTCGCAGCCCCTGCCGGTGACCTGGACCACGTGACCCAGCCCACCGTGAACGCGCCACCAAACCACGCGCCGACGTGACGTTCGTCATCCTCACGGCATCCCGGCGTTGTCCAACTGCGGGGCATATCGCGTCATATGACACTGGCCGGTGGCGCAGCGGCGTGGCTCACACCATTCCAATGCGGCGCCGACACCCGCTATGGTCCCCGTCGGTGGGTCGAGGTCCCTCGCCCCCGCCATGCCCTCGGGGGGAGGGAAGGAACCCAAGACGATGTCCGTACCCATACCGCGGCAGAGAGCGATCCCGGCCGTGGAGAGTGGTCAGGCGCAGGCCCCGTCCCCGTGCGACGGCCCCGCCGAGCAGTCCGTCACGGACGACTCGGAAAAGGCCCCGCGCACGCCGGACACCGCCGGGAACACCACGGACAAGGTGGAGAACAACACCGCTCACACCAACCTGACCCTGCTGCTGATCGAGGACGACCCGGCCGGTTCGCCGATCGTGCCCGACATGCTCGACCAGGCAGGCAAGCCGATCCGCGTCCGCACGGCCCGCAACCTGACCGAGGCCGGGCGGCTGCTGACCGACGACGTCCACTGCATCCTGCTGGACCTCGCGCTGCCGGCGCCGGGCCGCGGCGACGCCGATGACGAGCTCGCCGTGCTCAAGCACGTACTGGAGCTCGCGCCCCGGCACGCCGTCCTGGCGCTGACCGCCTCGGGCGACGCCGAGCGCGGCGCGGAGGCGGTGCGCGTCGGCGCCCAGGACTACCTCTTCCGCGACGAGTTGGACGGCCGGCTGCTGAGCCGGGCGATCCGCTACGCGGTGGAGCGCAAACGCTCCGAGTCGGCCGAGCGCCGGCTCGCCGAGGGCAAGCTGCGCGCCCAGGAGAACCGCCGCCTGGAGCGCGGTCTGCTGCCGACCCCGCTGCTGGACGGCTCCCCGCTCCGGTTCGCCGCCCGCTACCGCCCGGGCCGTTCGCGCGCCCTGCTCGGCGGCGACTTCTACGACGTCGTGCGCACGCCGGACGGCACCGTGCACGCCATGATCGGCGACGTCTGCGGTCACGGCCCGGACGAGGCCGCCCTGGGCGTGGAGCTGCGGATCGCGTGGCGCGCGCTGACGCTGGCGGGCCTGTGCGGGGACCAGCTGCTGGGCACGCTCCAGCAGGTGCTGGAACACGAGCGGGCCGACGACGAGATCTTCGCGACCCTGTGCACGGTGGACATCGCGCCGGACGGCCGCCGCGCCGGACTGTGCCTGGCGGGCCACCCGTCGCCGCTGCTGGCCCGTCCGGGCAAGCCGGCCCGCCTGCTGCCGTACGACAACAACGGGCCGGCCCTCGGACTGCTGCCGGGTGCCCGCTGGCCGCGTATGCAGGTGGAGCTGGGCGCCGAGTGGAGCCTGATGCTCTACACCGACGGCCTGATCGAGGGCCATGTCGGCGAGGGCCGGGAGCGGCTCGGCCAGGACGGCATGACGGAGATGGTGCGCCGCCAGATCGCCGAGGGGCTGCGGGGCGAGCAGCTGCTGCGGGCAGCGGTGAACGAGGTGCGCGACCTCAACGGTGGCGAGCTGACGGACGACGTGGCGGTACTGCTGCTGGACCGGGTGCCGTAGCCCCGGCTCCGGGGAGGGAGCGGATGCCGTAGCCCCGGCCCGCTGGAGAGACCAGGTGCCGTGAGCCCGGCCGGCTCCCGTGCTGCCAGGGGTCTTACCGGCCGCCGTTCCAAGGGCCGTACGGACCGTCGCTGCTGGAGCCGCGCTGGCTGCGGCCGCCGCCGGGAAGCGCCCGGATGGCAGGACGGACGTCGACCATGTACACGATCGTCGCGATGAGCCCGATGATCGGCAGGAACGACAGGATCGGGAAGAGCAGGTTCACCACGAAGGCGAGCCCGAGGATGATCAGCCAGAACGGCTTGGTCTTCTTGTCGGCCGCGCGGTAGGCGTCCTCCCGCCGCACGGCGGCGTCGAACAACGCGAAGCCACTGAAAATGATCAGGGCAATGCTCAGAAGCCACATGAACCCTGCGAAGCCCTGCATCAGCACTACGTCCACCACCTGACTCGGCTCGTCCCTACGCGGTCACCGTACCCGCACAACGGGCCGGACACCCCCAGGGTGCCCGGCCCGCTCGTTCGCTCTGCTGGTCGCTGTGCGCCCTGTGCCGTCCTACTTGGCCGACGGGGTGGTCTTCTTGGCGGCGGGCTTGCGCGCCGGGGCCTTCTTGGCGGGAGCCTTCTTCTCCGAGGCGGCGGCGGTCGTGGTGCCGGCGGGCTTCACCGGCTCCTCCTTGACCTCGACCGGCTCGGACTTCGGCTCGACGGCGATGGCGAGCTCCTCCACGCCCTCGGCGACGTCCTCGATACCCTCGGCGGCCTCGCCGCGCCAGGTGCGCACGGCCTGCTCGCCGTGCTCGGCGACCTTCTCGTAGGTCTCCCGGGCCTTGACGGCGTACTCGGCGGCCACGCCGACGCTGCGCAGCGCGAAGTCCTGGGCGGTCTCGCCGACCTTCTTCAGGTCCGCGTCGATCGTGCTGCCGAGCTTCTTGATGTCGACGTCGATGGAGCCGATGAACTCCGTGACCTTGTTCTGGAGGGTCTCCTGCGTCTCCTTGACGCGGGCGGTGGCCTCCTTGGCCCGGGTGGAGGCCTTCTCCTGGACGGCCTTGGGGTCGGTGTTGCGTACGGCCTCGATCCGCGCGGGGGCCTCGGAGCGCAGCTGCTCCACCAGGGCCGGCACCTTCTTGGCCTGCTGAAGGGCGAGGTCGGCGGTGCCTGCGGCGAAGTAGAGCGGGGTCGGGTCGCTGAGGGTCTTGCGCAGGTCGTCGGTGATGGCCATGGTGATGGTCCTCCCGGATTCTGTTTCGCTTGAGGATTCGGCTGGGGGTGGTGTGATCCGCGGCGGTACGGCCGGTGCCCTGGTCCGGATCAGCCGGCCGTCTGCTGCGGGTCGGTGTCACTGGCGCCGGTGTCCTTGCGGGCCCGGCGGGCGGCTGACGTACCGCCGTCGCCCTTGCGGGCACGACGGGCGGGCGACGGTGACGTACCGCTGCCGTCCTTGCGCGCACGGCGGGTCGCCGGCGGTGACGCGGACGTACCGCCGTCGCTGTCGCGGGTACGGCGCTCGGCGGACCGGCCGCCGTCGGCCGTGCGGGTTCGTCGTATCCCGGTGCCGCCGTCGGGAGCGTCCCCGTCCCTGTCCGCCACGTCCTCCGCGACGGCGAGGTCGACGACCGCGGGGCCGTCACCGGTCCCGAACCCGTTCTCCTTGCGGAAGGACTCGTAGATCTGCAACAGCACCTGCTTCTGCCGCTCGTGCAGCGCCGGGTCCGCGAGGATGACGGCACGCGTCTCGACCTCGTCCAGGTCCCGCTCGGCGTCGAGGATGCCGGCGCGGACGTACAGCGTCTCGGCGGAGATCCGCAGGGCCTTGGCGACCTGCTGCAACACCTCCGCGCTCGGCTTGCGCAGCCCGCGCTCGATCTGGCTCAGGTAGGGATTGGACACCCCGGCGGCATCGGCGAGCTGCCGCAGCGACAGCTGCGCGGTGCGCCGCTGTTCGCGCAGGTAGTCACCGAGATTGCCGACGTTGAGCGATGCCATGACTCCACCGTGCCACCCCCCGCTAACTATTGCAAGCACCCGCTTGCAAAAGTGCGCCACACCACGCGACCCGGGTGCTGTGACTGAGCACGATAGGTGTCGCATTTGCAGGACAACTGTCGTGCGGTCTCACCGCCGGTCAGGGTCCGCAAGCGAGCCTGGGTGCAGGGGTCCACTCCGAGTAGACCCCTGCACCTGGCGTTGGGCTTTCCTGGTCAGAGCTGAATGGTCTCCGCAGGGGAGGGCAGACGGCTCTGAATGAGGAGGCTGAGACGCAGCCACTGCTCCATTGACCTTCTGCAGGACGAAGTCCGACGTCTCTTCGAACTTCGGGCTGCCGCCCCGACAGGTCCGGTCACCCGTAACCGAGCCGCTCCCGCCAGGCCCGGGACAGCCGGGGTCTCAGGAAAACCACCCCTTGCTGGGTGCCGACGGCGAGGTCGAGGACGGGGCTCGCGGGCAGAGCGGCGAGGGAGGTGACGAGCGCCGGCAGGGGCGCCGACCACACCTTCTCGCCACTCGGTAGATGGCACAGTGCCACGCCCTGTTCGTCGCTCACCGCGACCAGCGTGTCGCCGGCCGGGACCCGTCCCGTCCACAGCAACCGGCAGGCCGGTACACCCAGCTGACGTGGGGTGTCGGGCGCGGCGGAATCCCAGACGGTGACCGGGGCCGCATGGGCGTCGTCGCAGGCCTTGGGGTCCAGGAGGAGCAGGACGGCGCCTCCGTCGGACAACTCGGTCCAGCGCAGGAAGACGTCGACTTCGGAGATCATCTGGTGGCCGATGTCCGAACGGGGTTCGGCCACCGGCCGGCTCGGCCGGACCCGGTACCGGCTGTCCGTCGACAGATCGATGACTTCCGTCGTGCCGTCCCGTCCCTGCTGGGCCACCCACCGCGTCCCGGCTTTGGTGTGGTGCGGCAGGAGGCGGCAGACGTCGCCGAGGAGTTCCAGCGGCGTGCCCCTGTCGGGCGTGCCCGCCGAGACGTCCCACAGCCGACCGTCCGTGACGCCGGTCCGCGGTGCCTCATCTTCGGCTGAGCGGTTGGATCGGCCTGCCACGCTGCTTTCCCAGCGCCAGAGCGGGCGGGTGCCCGTCAGCAGCACGGTGGTTCCTGCCAGGGTGGTGAAGGCGGCCGAGCAGACCCAGTCGTTGCTCGGATCGACCGGCCAGGGAAGGTTGGTCCACTCAGGAGTCGAGTGCGGAGCGTCGAGGAGTTTCATCCGGCCGCGGATTGCGTCCAGGCCCAGCAGTCGGGTGTGCGGATGGCTCGACGTTGGTGGCAGGAGGTGAGCCTGGACCCCGAGGTCGGCCTCCCCTTCCAGCCAGGTCAGGTTCGTGTGCTCGGCTAGTCCGCCCAAAGCGATGCGGTGCCAAACCGCCTGAGAGTACGGCACGGATCCGGACCACCCGGGCAGGTCGGAGTAGGCACGCGGCTTCACTTGGCCCTGGTAGTCCCAGATCAGGAGCTGTAGCGAACCGTCCGGGTCCACCGCGCGCTCTTGTTCGGAAACCGAGTCGATGAATAGCTCCTCGACCAGGTCGAACGTGGTGCCGGGGGCTGGCTCAGGGGCGGGGGCAACGCGCCGGACCATGCGACCGGAGACGGCCATGACGCCGGTGGAGTCCTCGGGCCAAGCGATGAGTGAGTCGATCTCCGGAGCAGACAGCTCCTGCGGGGCGGACCTAGGGGCGCCCGCCCTGGCGTGGTCGGCCCACCGCCACAGTCGTGCCGTCCCGTCGTTGCCCACAGCCAGGATGTCGGGTCCTGGTTCACCGGGAGCGGGCAGCAGTCGGAGGGCGCAGATTGCACTCTCGTGCCCCCACAGCGGCGAACCCACAGCGTCTGCGGTCGTGCAGCTGACCACGTAGACCTGGCTTCCGTAACTGACCGTCGCGGCGTACAGCCCGTCTCGCAGTAGCACGGGTGCCAGCAAACTTGCATGGTCGGCGTCCTTGTCCCGGGCCGCGACGCGTTGCGCGGGGCCGTTGAAACGCGCGATGAGCAGATCGTCGTGATCCTGCGTCACGAACACGGGGTCGTCCCCGCTGCCCAGGGCGAAGCCGCTCTCCTGCCAGACGAAACCGTCGAAAGGCAAGGCCACCATCCGCCCTGATCCCGTCTCGATCAGCGTTACCCGGGTGCGCGGCTCGCGCACCGCGGCGACAGTGCCCCGGCCGCCATGGATGCGATCGGCCAGCAAGGGGCGGACACAGTCGTGGAGCAGGACGTTGACGTCTCCCTCCGCGTCGAGGGGGTGCAGGGTGACACGACCGCGCACCCCGTCGCACAGCAGGAGCCGGACGCGGCCGTCCGCGTCGTGGGCGAGGCAGGCGGATGCCTCGGGCATGTCGAAGTCGTTCTTCGGGGGTGTCTCGCAGGCCACCTGGATCAGCGGCTCCAACAGGGGCAGCGTGCACACGCGGACCTGCTCGGCGTCCCCGCACACGACCACGGACGTGCCGTCGTCGCGGAACCCCGCGTCGAACAGCAGCGTTGCTCCACTGGGGGCGGTGTGGAGCAGCGTCTGGTCGGCGACGTCCCAGATTCGGATGTCTCCCTTGACGTCGAGGGTCACTGCCTGCGCCGGGCCCGCACCGTCAATGAGCAGAGCGAGCCCCGCGACGCTGGCGGGATGCGGCAGCAGCGTCGACTGCGACGGGTCGTCGAGCCGCCACACGTGCACGTGTGAGGCCGACGGAGGCGCCGCAAGCACGACGTGGCCACCGTCCGGCAGAACCAGGCCTTCGATCTGCCACCCCATGTTGACCGAGCGGATCGCATAGGCGTCCCCGTCGTGCCGGCCCACCACGCGATGCGGGGTGATCTCCCGTGGCTCCACCCACACGCGCTCCAGCACAGCCGACAGGTTCTGGGCCTGCCCGGACAGCGCGTGCTCCCCGTGTGCCCCCGCCACGAAAGCCAGCAGCGCCAGCTTGTCGACTTGGGCGGAGTCAGTGTTGGCGACGAGGTAGGCGTAGCGCTCGACGGCGAGGGCGAGCGTGGGACGGCGCAGTGCTCGCCGCACCGCTGGCAGCAGCGTCGCCAGGTCGGCGTGAACGACGAACGAGGCGTCCTCGATGAGATCGTCCAGTTCTCCCGAAGCAGCGGCGTGCGTCGACAGGTGGGTGCGGACGTACGGATGTGCTTGAGACCAGTCCCGGTCCGGCACGAGTTCCAAAAGAGTCACCACGAAACACTCCTGAAGATCCGCCAGGTCCCGGTGCTTGAGTGATCGCTGCTTCAGATGGTCCGTCAGTTCCTGGTGATACAGCCGGAAGTATTTCGTGCCGTCCACGTCGGCGTGCGACAGGTAGGAGCCGTCCTCATCCAGCAGCAGGTCGACGTCCGCCTGGACGAGTGGGATGCCTGAGAGCCGCGTCGCCACCTGCACCCAGAGCCGGCGCGGCAGGCCGTTGCCCTCTCCGAAGGCCAGCACGGTGAGAAGGGCCATGGTCTTGGCGTGCCGCTCCTGCGGCAGTCGCTGGAGATACGCCTCGAAAGCGCTTCCCACGTCCGAGGGCAGTTGCTCCGCCCAGCCCGGTACGGCAGTGTCGATGACCGGGCCGCGCAGCAGCGCGCTCGCCGTCATCCGGGCAACCAGGAAACACCTCCCAGCCCGGCGAGCCACCTCGCGGGCGACCTGGCGGGCCACGTCCGGCCGGTGTTCGTACGGCGCCCCCTCGTCGCAGAGGATCTTCGCCACGTACTCGGCCGGCTCCGTGTCCTGCGCGTACTCGCCGTTGTCGAGGTCGATCACCGGCACGTGCCCGCCGAGGTGAGGCAACAGCTCGCGACGTGAGCCGACCACCAGCCGCACACAGGTCACCGCCGCGAGGGGGCGCAGCAGTTCCCATGCGATGCGGCGGGCCTCGGCCTTGTCACCCGCCGAGCCGGCTTCGTCGAGCGAGTCGACGACGATCCGGAAGGGGGGTTCCCGGTCCACAAGGGCGGTGAACAGGGTCACCGGCGTACTGGCTCGGACGTCCGCCGCGGCGGCGATGCGCTGCACCAGGGCCTCCAGCGTCTGGTGGTGCGCGTTGACGGAGGTGTCGGCACAGCCTTCCAGCACCAGCCGGCCCAGGACCGCGGACTTGCCCGAGCCGGGGTCGGCGGTGACGACCATGGCCTGTCCCTGCCCGTCGCCCTCTAGATGGGCGCGTGCCGCACGCAGGGCCCGCTCACGTCCGGTGAAGTACGAACCGGGGTCGTGCACATGCTCCACTCCACGACCGCGCGGCTCGAAGTGCGAGGAGAGGTCGGAGGCGTCGGAGATTGTGCGCCCGTCGCCCGTGATCTCAGCGCGCGGATCGAAGGAGAAGTTGACGAAGAATGGGGGCCGCTCGGACTGGTCGACGGACGAGCACGCGGCACGCTGGGCCAGCCCCGCCGCCGTGAGGGAACGATTGACCCGCTCGGCGAGCGTGCTCGGCGCCAGGTACCGCTGTGACGGCCCGTCACCCTGATGACACGCTTTGGCCAGTTCGGTCACGAAGGCGCCGTCCACCGCCAGATCGCGATGCCGGGCTGAGGCCAGCAGCCAGGTGCCCGCGCCGAATCCGTCGCCGCGTCCCCGGCCGGCCACGATGGTGTCGGTGACGGTACCGATCTCCGCCGTAGCTGCCGCCGCGTGGCAGGCGTCCACTACGAACAGGACGTTGCGGACCGGTGACGTGGCCAGGATTTCGGCCAGGTTGAGCAGTGACAGCCACGAGCGTGGTCGTCCCGGCGCGCTGTCAGCACAGGCCAGACGGTACTGGCCGGCTAGGGAGCGGTCCCCGTGCCCGGCGTAGTACACGACCACGACGTCGTCAGCGGTCAGTCCTGGGGTATGGCACCAGTCGGCCAGGGCATTCTCGAAGGACTCGCAGTCCGGGTCGTAGGAGACGGCCGTCAGGACACGCTCGTAGCCCATCGAAACGAATAGCTCGGTCGCCCGGTCGACGTCCTCGTGGGCCAAGGGCAGTTCGGGGGCTTCCCGGTAGTGGCGGGTGCCCGCAGCGACGAGGTACCGCATCAGACAGTCCCGGTCCCCGGCAGCAGGCCCGTCAAGATGGCCCGCCCCGTCTCGACGGCAGTCAGGTACCGCGTGGCGTCGTGCATGTGACTGCCGTTGTTCACCGCCACATCCCGCACTCCGTTGCCGAAGGCCGGGCCAAGTTCGCGTACAACGGCGACAATGTCGGTGTCATCGGCGATGTTGGTCCACGCCCGCACCGGCTTCGGCCACACAGCCTGGCGGTTCTCAGGCGCCGGTTCGAGCCGATCGAGGACGAGGGCGCGCATGCCCAGCGGCGATCCCAGGGTGACGAGCATGCGAATGTCCCAATCGCCATTACGCCGCGGGTCGCAGAGCGTCTCATAAGCGATGACCGACCCGAGCGAATGGGCCACAACAACCTGTGTCCTTGGAGTAATCCGCGCGGCCAGCTGGTCCTGCGCAGCACGCCGGATCTCCTCGTCACCGAAGTAGCCGGTCATCTGCTTGAGACTGCCGATCAGCGCGCGGTCGAGGACCCCACGCAGGTACCGGGCGCCCGTCAGGGCGTCCAGGGCTGCTCGCACAGCGTTGAGCCGGAGAGCCCGGGAGGCGGTCCACCCCACAGGGCCCCGGGTACCAGTGGCCGCCGGATCCGGGACCGAGGGGTCGGTGCGCGCAGCCTCAGCCCACCACTCCATCAGGAGCGCAAACTCCGCATCATCGTCGACATCACCCTCGTCGTACGGGAATTCGGCCCCCGCGCGGGTGCCCCGTGGCCGGAACAGATCACCGTAGAAAGCCACCCCCACGTTGTCGGACGAGGGCACCGGTCCGCCCGCCAGGCGCGTACCGCCCTGGAGTTCGGGGACGACGTCCCGTGCCAAGGAGTCCTCGCTCAGGTACTGCTTCCCGACACCGTGCACGAAAACGACCTTGCTCAATGCCCCTCCCAGGATGAGGGAACAAGATTACGCGGCGACGGTCAGCCCGGCAGCTCGAAGCCGAGGCAGCCGCCGCCTCGACGGGTGCCGGCTGCGTCCAGCGCTGGGCCATCGCGAGATCGCGCACCGCCGCACCCGGTCCTCGGCGTCAGGGAAACGGCTGGGCCCGGCCCTCGTGAGAAGCGGGGGCCGGCCGGTGCCCGGATGGGAGGTGTACGCGACCAACCGCATGAACTGGTCGAGGTGTGCCGCGAGCTGATCGTCGAAGCCCTCAGCCACAAGGAGCGGACCCCCCGAGACCTCGCGCAAGGACAGCGGTGAGGCGTATTAACGGGCAGCGCGCCAGCCCGCGAAGTTCGACGCCCCCTTACGTGGGGACAGCGTTGCGGGGCTGCGTACGGACATCTTGCGCGTACGAGCCGGTGGGGTCATGCCGCTGACGCGGCCTGGAGGCTTTCCACGATCTGGGACGGCAGGATGGCCCGCGCCGGGGCGCTGTCGGCAGAGGCAAGGTAAGCGAGGAGCCTTGTCGGCTGCTCCGGCCGACCAAGAGGGACCGGTTCAACGCGGCGCCATCCCCGGGCAGACGCCGCCTTGATGGCGGTTAGATAGGTGTTCCCATTCATGCGCCCCAGGGTCCGGGCGCGCATGAGCAGAGCGGCCAGGGACACCTGCCACTGCCGTTTGAGCGCGAAGAGGGCTGGCCAGTCGACAGTGGTCGGCAATTGGTCGTGGATGTCTTCGGCGGGCATAAGGAAGGCCGCCGCGAACTGGTGGGCCTGGGTCTCGACCTCCTTTACGCCCCAGATCTGCTCGCCGTGCAGCACTAGATGGGCGAGTTCGTGTGCGCTGTCGAAGCGGGACCGGGCTCGGTCGTCCTTGTCGGTACCCAGGACGACAACGGGATGATCAGGAAAAGGCAGGGAGAAGGCGTCGACATCCGTGTTGTCGAGGGGGAGACGGATCACCGCGACACCATGCGCCTCAAGAAGTCCAACGACGTCGGAGACCGGTCCGGAAGGCAGTCCCCACATCTTCCGTACTTGAGCCGCAACCTCTTCGACCTCCGCCCGTTCCGCCTGCAGTCCGCTCACGGGGAGCATCGGCACGTCGCCGGCGCAGAACCGCTGCGCGGATGAGGCATGGACGGCCAGGTCGTGAGCCACGTGAGCGATGGCCCGCGCACGGCGACGGTCGGACACCGAGGTCCGGCGCAGCGACCGGAAGAAGCCCTCATGGCTTTCGACCATCGCTTCGTGGAAGAACTCCTGGGGCACCCCAAGTACCGAGGCCAGGACACTGCTCGTATCCGGGCTGGGTCGTGCCGCGCCGCTCTCAAACTGGCTGATCGCGGCAGGAGTGAGCCCGCTCGCGCGGGCGAGCTGCGTCTGGCTCAACCCTGCCAGTTCGCGGGCGGTCCGCAGCCGAGAGCGCTCGAACGCCTGCGTGCTCATCTTTCCCCTTGCCTGGCCTGCCTGACTTTGATCTCCACATCTTGGCGGAACACAGAAATCACGCACGCTCCAGGGTGCGTGGCCAACACAAACCTTACGACTTCCGCGTGGAAACACACACGGAAACGCACGCTGTGATAATAAGTACTCTCGATAGTGGAGATCCGGCTGTGACAGGCGGAGCTTCCTCGAACCCATGGCGCGGGGGCGGTTGAAGTGACGGAGCGTTTCCAGATTCTGGCCCTCGACGGCGGTGGCTTCCGCGGCATGTTCTCCGCTGCGGTCCTAGCTCGCCTCGAAGAGGATCTCGGTGTCCGTATCGCCGACCACTTCGACCTGATCGCGGGCACCTCGACGGGCGGAATCATCGCGCTGGGCCTCGGACTCGGGCTGTCCCCGCAGCAGATCCTGGAGTTCTACACCGAGCATGGGCCGCGCATCTTCCGGGACCGTAGCCGCCTGCGGGGCCTGAAGCACCTGATGCGCGCGAAGTACAGCGCGGAGCCGCTGCGCGCGGCCCTCACCGAAGTCTTCGGCGAACGAACCTTCGGAGAGAGCACCAAACGCCTGGTCATCACCTCCTACAACGTCGCCGCCGACGACGTCTACCTCTTCCGGACCCCGCATCTACCCGGCCTCAAGCGCGACTGGCGCGAGAAGGCCGTCAACGTCGCGTTGGCCACCTCTGCCGCGCCGACCTACCTGCCCGGGATGCCTCTGGATGGAGCACGGCTCGTCGACGGCGGCGTCTGGGCGAACAACCCGGCCATGGTCGCGGTGACCGAGGCCGTGGGCCCCCTGTCTGTGCCCCTCGACTCGATCCGGGTGTTCAGCCTCGGGACCACGACCGACGTCCGCCACCGCCACCGCCGTCTCGACCGCGGCGGTCTGCTGCCCTGGGCCCGCGACGCGGTCGAGGTCCTCATGCGGGCGCAGAGCGAGAGCGCCGCGAAGCAGGTACGCCACTTCGTCGGCAAAGACGACGTGCTCCGTCTCAACCCGACGGTCCCCACCGGCGCCCTCGCTCTGGACGACGTGGACACCACAACCCTCTCGGGATGGGCCGGACATGTCAGCCGCGACGTCTCCCCGGCCGTCCACCGCACTTTCTGCGATCACCTCGCGCCGGCTTTCGTCCCCCTCCACTCTGCTCGTAAGGAGTGACGTGAACGCGTACCACCAGACGCAGGACAACACCGACTCCGCCGAGCAGATGCTTTCCATGCTGCTCGACGGCGCCGTGGAAGTCCTCGACATCGCCCCTGACCTCCACGACACCGCCATCGAGCGGTACGGAGAAGTCGGAACCTGGCTCGCCGAGAACGGCAGCCCCGGATGGGAGATCCACTCCCAGGGCTCCTTCCTCCTCGGCACCGTGGTCCGCCCCAACACCGAGACCGGCGAGTACGACATCGACCTCGTCTGCCGGCTCCCGCTGCAACGGGACAGCACGACGAAAGAGGAACTCAAGCAGCGAGTCGGTGACCAACTGGTGGCCTACCGGCGCTGGAAGCAGCGCCAAGGCCACACCGACGGCCCCGAAAGCCTCGAAGCCCGCCGCCGCTGCTGGACCCTCGGGTACCCCGGCTTCCACCTCGACGTCCTGCCCGCCATCCCCGACGAGGAACACCCGCCCACCGGAATCCTCCTAACGGACAAGAAGCTCCACAAGTGGCAGCACAGCAACCCCCTCGGCTACGCGGACTGGTTCCGCGCCCGCTCGGAACTCTCCCGCGCCCTCCTCGAAAAGCGGCTCGTCGCCAGCGTCGCGAAGGTTCCCGAACACCACATCCGCAGCACCCTGCAGAGGCTCGTACAGATCCTCAAGTGGCACTGCATGCTCTTCTTCGCCGACGACCCCGACAACCGGCCGCCCTCCATCCTCCTGACCACACTCGCCGCCCGCGCCTACCGCGGTGAAGACGACCTGTTCACCGGCGTCCGCAACGTCCTCGCCGCCATGCCGTACTTCATCGAGAAGCACGACGGCCAGTGGCGGGTTCCCAACCCGGCCCACGAGGACGAGAACTTCACGGATAAATGGAACGAATACCCTGAGCGGCGTGAGGCGTACCTTTCCTGGTTCAGTGAAATCAACACGATCATGGACAACCTGGCCCTGACGGAATCCAAGGGCCTGCACGTGGTCTACTCCCAGCTCATCAAGTCCTTCGCGCCCGGCCCCGTGATGCACTCCTTCGCGAGCTACGGCGCCCGCATGAAAGCCCCCACCGGCCAGCGAATGAGCGCCACCGGGCTGCTCTCCGCAACCGCCGCAGGTCCCCGCAGGAAGCCGAACACCAACTATGGCCAGCATCCCGGCGCGCGCGGTTAACCTCGGCCGCCAGCTGGCCGCGATCAAGGCCGCCGTCCCCGACGCCCAAGGGACCGTGCGAGGCGGTGAACTCCTCTGCACGCTCACCCTTCAACCGACCCCTATGAGTAGGAGCTACAGAGTTCGGATCGTCTACCGCCATCGGCGCAGGCCACGAGTCACCGTCACCGACCCACCCCTGGCACTGCATCCGGACGCCACCGCCCTACCGCACGTCTACCCCGACGGCGAGCTATGTCTGCATTTGCCCGGGGAGTGGAGGGACCACATGTTCCTCGCGGACACGATCTTGCCGTGGACCTCAGCATGGCTCCTGCACTACGAACTCTGGCTGGCCCTTGGCTACTGGACCGGCACCGGCGACCAACACCCAGTACCGTCACCCGCGAACCGGATCCGATGACAGATTCGCGGCCATGATCTCTCCCTCCGCCCAGGCGGAAATGCGGGCGATGTGGCTCTGCCACTCCCGAATACCACGACCGGCTCCCGGTCATGGCAGGGGATAGTCAAGCCATGCACCTGGGAAAGCCGCAGCCGATGAGCCCAGCGTGGTGCGTCACGAGTTGAGCGATCATGCTGCGCCCCTTCTGCCCATCGGAAGATCCATGACCGCTTGCCTCAGCGAGACCGAGATCCAAGACGGGCGGCGAAGCCAGGTGCTCAGTGCGAGGTCCACCTCCCTCAGCCGTTGAACGAGCGGTGCCAACCGACTCCGGGCGTCTCCCGGATCGTGTGCGTCGAGCAGGTTCGTCGCGATGGCGAGTGCCGCGCCGGTGGCGAGGCACTCTGTCGGCGGCACGGTGTAAGGCTTGGAGGTCTTCTTCTTGCCCGGGGTGTTGAGCAGCGGCTCGGCCTGCGCGGCGCGGGAGGCGTACTCCGCATCGAGGGCGTCGGCCAGGCAGGGGGTGCTGGCGTACTCGCGGGCGACGGGCCAGGACCGAAAGATCATGGCGACCGCGGCGCGCAGGTCGGCGAAGTAGTGGAGGACGGAGACCGGCGCGCCGGCGCTCATCGCGGTCTCGGGTCCGCTCGCGACAAGCAAGTTAATGAGCTGTCGCTGGACTTGTAGGAGCACGGGCATCGTGACCGCGTCGGGTGTTACGGGAAACAGATCAGGCCGGGTCAGATCGGCTGCGCAGACTGCTTCGGGCTGCTGTAGTGGTACTGGACGCGCAGCGAAGCGGCACTGCCATGGGTGGAGTGTGTCATCGGTCAGCCGCGCGATGGCGTCTCCCGCGGGGGCGAACTGGGCGGGTGCTTTGCAGCCAGGACATTGGTGCTGGAGGAGGCGTTGGTGCCTGGGGCAGAGGAACGTCACGGGGAGACGCCAAAGCCGCCTCCATGCGCCACCGTGGAGATCCTGGATGGCGGTACCGTCCCCAGCGAGACAGTGCGGGCAGTAGCGCGTGGAGCGGGTCAGAACCCACGGGTTGTCATAGATCATCCGCGCTGGGGTACGGCGTGGGGTGAGCGCGGGGTTCAGCGGCCCGTAGCGGTCTCCGAGTGGGGCTAGGAGCAAGCCGCTGACTTCGGCAGGCGTCAGCTGTGTGGCGAGAGCGAAACCCGTGAGGTATTCGTCGTCCAAGTGGTACAGGAAGCTCAGAGGTAGTCGAGAGGGCAAGCCGGTACGGATGGCGATCTCTCCGGGTGTCGTACCCAGCCTGTGGGAGAGCCGGAGTACGAATCCAGTGAGGGTCTCGTCGGGCAACGGGTCGAGGCTGCGTGGCAGGGGGCGCATGCTCAGCCGTTTCGCGGACCGCGAATGTGGATCTCGGCGTTCGAACTGTCCGTTGCCTCCTCCGCCACTCCGAGAACTTCCTGCAACCCGGATGAAGTGCCGGGAAGGCGGGCGAGTTCCTGGAAGGTGTCTCGGTGCAGCGTCAGGGCGCCGCCGTAGAGCGGGCCTAAGGCCCTTAGAGTCCACTGTTTCTCTCGGCCATCAAGCATGCGTTCGGCGATCCCCAGTACCGCACCCATGGTCAGGGGGGATTCCATAGGCGCGAGCAGCGAGTTGATCCCGTACGGTCTTTTCGATGCGCCTGATGTGCGACGTCGGCTGTCGCGCAGTCGCTGGTCTGCTTCTCGCCCAATTGCCTGAGCCAGGGTGGGTGTCGCCGCGAAGCCGCTGGCCTCCGGCCAGGAAGCCAGGACCAGGGTGGCCACGACGCGCAGGTCGATGAAGTACTGGGCGACCGGCACGAGCTGGCCGCAGCTGTTGACCTTCTGTGGCCCGTCGGCTGACAACAGCGCATCGAGGCGTTGCTGGACGGCCAGCAGCACACCGATGGAGTCTGCGTCGACCAGCAGGCGAGGAGGGCGGATACGCGCGAGGTCGGTCCCGCAGACCGAGCGTCGCCCCCGGCCCGTGTGCGGGGCGGGAGACACGGCTCGGCACTGGGCTGGATGAAGACCTTCAGTGCCTGGGCGAGCGATCAGGCCTGTGGGGCGAACTGGCCGGCGGTTCGGCACTTGGGACAGGTACGGCTCAGGAGTTGCTGATGCCGCGAACACGCGAAGACCACCGGCAGCCGCCAGGCCCGTTTCCAGGCACCTCCGTACAGGCGTTCCAGCGTGTCGTCGTCACCCGCGAGGCACTGCGGGCAGTACTGAGAGGTCCGGATGAAGACCCAGCGGTTGGGGCGGGCCAGCTGCTGTGGGCTCGTCCATGGCTGGTATCGGCGGCTCACGAGGCCGTATTTATGTCCCATAGGGGCGATCAGCAGCTTGCTGGCCTCCGCCACCGTCAGGTGTGTCGCACGTGCCGCCCGGACAAGACGTGGCTTGTCCATGTCCGCAATCAGCCAGGGCGAAACGACGCCGGGAGCGTTGCCTGCCTTGTCCATCAGCCCCATACGAGCGGCGATTTGAGCGGGGTTCGTGCCGTTATGACAAGCGAGACGGAGGAGAAAGCCGACGATGGTCTCGTCGTCGAGCGGATCAAGGCTGCGCGACAGCGCGCGGCTAGTCATGCTTCAGCCGCCGGAGGTGTGCCTCGGTCGTCGTAGACGCTGTTGCGTCCCTTCCTGGGCTTCGGGCCCGGTTTCCGCTTCGGAGAAGTGTCGATGTCGGGGATCTCGCCGGCTTCGGCGTCCCGCCCGTCGTCCTTGCCGGGGACGTTGCCCAGATTGATGGTGATCTCGTCGAGGAGGTCGATAGTCAGGTCCTCCAGGCCGCTTTCGATGGCCTTGGTCAGTCCGTCCTCGATCAGACGCCGCAGGAGGCCGACGATGCCGTGGGTGCGGCGGTAGAGGTACTCGGGCATCCGGCCTTCGGACAGCGTGCCGGGGCCGGCGTTGAAGAGCCGGATCTGGTTCTCGACGCCTTCGAGGTGGGCGACGAAAGCCGCGATGCCCGCGTCGCTGCTGTAGTCGAAGGGGGCGAGCGTGACGAGGTCGAAGCGTCGCTCGGTCTGGGTGGAGGCGTCGGGGTTGTAGCTCTTGCCCTTCTTCAGTGGTGCGTAGACCCACTGGTTGGTGCGGGGGTCGTGCCAGCCCTCCCTGAGCAGGCCGGAACGGGGGATGTTCACGCCGATGAGGACGAGCGTGACGTCCAAGTCCATCAGGCCGCGGATCAGGTCGAGGGTGTCCTGGTCGTCCTCCCGGTGCATCTTCAGACGGGTGATGTCGTCGATGATCAGGACGGTGGTGGCGTGCGCCTTGATCGATTCACGGGCGTTGCGGATCATGCCGCGCAGGTTCTTGCCGTAGGGGGCGCCGTAGTAGTCGAGAATTGCCTCGCACAGGCCGATCGGGGTGGCCTTCACCGGGGTCTGGCAGTAAGCGACCGGCGCGATCAGGTCTCGGGTGCCGGGCATTGGATCGAAGTAGCACTCGGGGTACTGCTCGAACAGGTCACGCCAGGTGTCCTCGAACTCGGCGGCGGTCCGGCAGGCGGTCTCCGTCTTGCCCTGGTACCCCCCGCCGTTGATCATCAGCCCGTCCAGGGTGCTCGGGCCGATACGCATCGCATTGTTCTGGATCCGCGAACGCATCAGAGTGGTGACCACCTCGCTCATCGGGGTGTCCAGCATCTGCATGTTGACGTGCGTGGCCGCGCGGTGCAGGTCATACAAGGACTTCTTGCGCGGGCTCATCAGCCCGTACTCGGCCAAGGAGATCTTCCTGACCGGCACAAACAGATCCCGTGTCCGGCGGAACTCCTGCCAGCCCTCATGCCGGGTCCGGTCCGGCCTCGGGCCGAAGCGCAGGAACGGCACGGGAGCGTTCGGCGGCTCCGGGGGCAGGTTGCTCATCTCACGTCTCCTCCGTCGGCTGCGGGTTCGGTTCGTCGGATCCGTCATCGTCGGCGATGACGAAGAGGTTGCGGCCGCGGCGGCTCGATCCCAGCGGGGCGGGTGCCGACGGCTGCTGCGCTGGCTTGGCCGTCTCACGCCGTCGGCGCCGGTGCGCGTCCAGGCTCTCGGTGGCCTCCCGGGCCCGTTCCCGCCACGGCGGCTCCGCATCCAGTGCGCCGACGGCAGCCAGGCGCGGTGGCTTGTTCGGCTTCGGCGGCTGTTGCGGTCGGTCCGCGGCTGCCGCCTGGGCCTGGGTGATCTCCCGCGCGTGCTGCGTCCGCTGGGATTTGGTCAGCTGGGACGGCCACTTCGCTACCGGATCGACGGCCCCCAGCATCTCCAGGAGTTTGGGGACGAGCTCGCTGTCAGAGCGCGGCTTGAGGCCTGCTTCCCGTACGCGGGTGAGGAGTTCCTCGACCCGGGCGTCACCGAAGGCCGGCATCTCGCCCTCGGGCGGCAGGCCCGTCCAGCGCAGTTCGTGCCATTCATGGGTGTCGGGATCCTGGAAGTACACCACCCGCCGGTCGCGGGGTTCGCGGTGGATGACCCAGTGCTGCTTGTAGCGGCCCCCGCGCGCGGAGTTCATGTCGGGTTGGTGCAGTAACGCGGCGTCGTACCAGAGCCCCTTGACCTTCACGCCCCGCCGGTGGATCCGCTTCACGTGGTGCTCGGGCAGGAAGCGGTAGTACGTCTCCGGGGAGGGAATGTCCAGGTCGAAGCCCTCCTGGGCGAATGAGGCGGCGAACAGGGTATTGGGGCTGTGGTCACCGCCGGGATCCCAGCTGGGCGCGAACTCGCCGAGCCTGCGGTTCTGCCAGACCTTCACGACCCAGGTCGCGATGAAGTGTTCCATCTCGGCCAGGGTCAGCACCGCGTCGCCCTCCGGGTCCGCGCCGCGATCGGAGACGTCAACCCCCGTGTAACCGGCCAGCTTCTCGAACACCAGCGAGCGGATACTGCCGAAGACGCGCTCCACCGCGCTCTTGTCCTGCGGGCGCAGCACGCGCGCCGGAAGAATCCGGCAGCCCATCGCCTCTTGGACATCCACCAGATGGTGATTGCGGTAGACGGAACCGTGGTCGGAGGTGACGGTCTCGGGGGTGAAGAACGGCAGCCCGGCCACCTCGTACCCGGCGAACTCGGAGACCATGGCGGCCGGCAGCCCCGGATAGGGCCACTCCATGTCCTCGCCCCACTCCTCCCGCATGGGCAGCGGCAGCATGACGTCGCGCAGCACCATCGCGACGTCCACCGAGGAGTCCGACACCAGCGTGAGCCGGAACGCGCAGATGGAGTGGGTGTAGACGTCCAGCGCCAAAGTGAGGTGGACGGTGATCGGGTCACCGAAAACGTTCTCGCGGACCATCACCGGCAGGATCGTCGTGTCCAGCGCGACGACCTGGCCGGGGCGGGTCACGAGCACATGCCCGTTCTTGGTGGGCAGTTCGGCCGAGCGCTCGTACTTCTGTCGGGCGCCGCCCGGCCCGAACCACTCCTTCCACACCCGCAGCAGCGTGTGGTAGCTGGGGACCTCGATCTCCTCGCTCTCGTCCCCGTCCTCGTCTTTGTTCTCGAAGGTCTCCCGCACATAACGACGGATCATGATCTCGCGGGTGCGTGCGCTCACCCGGGACCGGTGGTGCTGCGTCTCCGCCCTGACCGCGAAGATCGCCTCGCGGACCTCCTCGCTGACGCTCGGGTGTCCCCCGCTCGCCCGCAGCCACCGGTGATCGGCGCAGCCCACGATCCCGTACTTCCTGCGCCTGCGCTCCCAGCGCTCCAGCGTGCGCACCCCGACGTGCGCGACGCCCAGAAGCAGCTTGGCCTCTTCGGGCCTCAGCGCCGACAACTCAGCGGCCTTCGCCGCCCGCCGCTCAGTCAGCGTCGTACGGTCCGGGTCGTACTCAGGGTGCGGCTCCCCCGGCTCGGGACGGAACGGATCACCACTGCGGAAACCGCAGTTGACCTCCATCAGATGCGCGAAGCGCTGTTCCATCAAGGGCCGCTTCTCCGGCTTCACATCACTCCACGAAGTCGGCTGCCGCCCACGGTTGGCGCCCTCCGCCGCTGTACGCGACGACGGCCGACAACGCGGGTGGTTGACCAGGAAGCGGAAGCTCGCCCGCTGGCGCTCGCCGTCCGCACGCACCAGGTGGACCCGCCCCAGATGCGGCTCCTGCCGTTCGACCAGCCACTCCACCTCGTCGAGCACCACGCCCGCGCCGGGCGAGAGATCCAGTGCCGCCGCCCCCATCATGAGACGCCTCCCGCCAGCACCACCCGCGAACTGTCCGTCAACGGCTGAGCAAGGTCGATCCCGAGCCTGCGATGCCACAACAGGTGCAGCAACTGGGCCCGTGCCACCGGCCAGTACGTCCGCGCGGCCGCCAACTCTCCAAATGTGACGCCCGCTTCGGCATGAGCAAGCAGATCGGCCTGAATGCCGAGCACGTCGCGTGTCGGACGGCGCTTCCCGTACAACGCGCCGAGCGTGGACCGCACATGCGGACGCCACTCGGCCGCGACCGCGTAGTGCCACCCGCAGAGCAACGCCACGTCCTCCGCGGCCGCGAACGACTCCAGGTCCTCGGACTCGATCAGGTCTCGCGGCCGCACGTCGATCAGCCAGGTCCCCACCCGCGTGACTGCGAAGAAGTCCGGGGTGTGGTTGCGCCACTTCTCCGCCGTACGGAACCGGATACGCAACGGCTGCGATAGCACTTCCACCAAATCACCGGCAAAGTCCAGAGTTACCAGCAGCTGATCCTCTTCGAGGCTCTCGAACCCATGCAGGCGCCCCGTCGACACCAGCGACTCCAGACCGGGCCTGTGCCGCTGCTCCCGCCGCCAGGTGAACCCCCGCATCGGCCCACGGCTCGCCACCGGCACCTGCCCCAGGTGCCGGACCGGCCCCGCAATCTCGTCCCCGGCGTACTTCCACGTTGCCGTCCACCGGTCCGGCCAGCCATCGGACAGGTCCAGGCCGCCCCGCCCCGCGTCCAGCGAGACAGGGACCAGCAGATCCGTCCACATACAGCTGTGGGACCACAAGGAGCCCCGGGTATCGCTCATAGTCCCAGGTAAGCCGCACGCATCCCGCCCGAGGAGCGATCTTCGAAGTTGGCAACAACTTGCCTGCAAAAAGCACGGAACACGTCAACAACGATGCGAATTCGGCGACAGATATCGTGCTCAGTACTTCAAGAAAGGCCAGGTCGGGGTGGGAGGTTAACGACAACTATCGTGCTCGGGCTCAGGTGCGTCAGTCCGAATGACACCGCGGTCACACTGTCGCGCAGCGACTGCGAAGGACTTCCACACCGTCGCCTTCGAGTTCGTCGCAGTACGTCGCTCGTCCGGTCATGGCCATCACCAGGGCCAAGGTGGGGCCGGACACGAGCGGTCCCGAACCGGTCGTGAAAGGGCCGTCATCCGCGACGAGCTTCAGCCCGTCGATGCGTCCCTTGGCAAGGACCACAAGGTCCGAACTCTGGTAGTACGCGGCCACCTGGGTGACGACCTCGCCCGGGTAGTCGCGGCGGATGCCCAGCGGACGCCGGATGTCTTCTCCGTGCACGATCGCCTCGCCCAGCATGGCTATGGCAGGCAAGGGAGGCTTGGTGGTGCTCGGGACGACGCGCCGGAATCGCTCAAGGGTCTCGGCCGGGGTCGTGCCCAGCTGCCCGTACAGCCGCATGGCCACCTGCTTGTCGAAGTCGAACCGGCAACGGACCACCCCTGCCATCCAGCGCACGGCGTTGAGGCTCGCGCCCGCGGTGAGGTGCGCAAGCACCTCACGCACCGTCAGACCAGTGCACAACGAGGGCGTTTTCCACTGCTCGTCAGTCACGTCCGCGAGATCGACCGCCAACGCTGCTCGCTCAGCGCGGATCATGGGCCAGACCCCGGTCCTACGGCCGCGGGCCACTGTCACTGCCGGATCAGTCATACGGGAGGATCTCCTGTCACGGGGGCGTACTCCGACGTCGCGCCCGGGCCGGTCCAGGCATCCGGCAAGGGCGTTCGTGAGGAAGACCGATACTCCGGAGCAAAGTCATCGTCCGCGAGCAGCTTTCCTCCGTGCGGCCCGCCACTGAGGCACATGACTCAGCCCGAGGCCCCCGGACTCATCTGCGACAGGACAGTTACGCCAAGCGCCCCTTGCCGCGGCCCGCGCAGCGCTAGCGTGGGGGCCCATGATCGTATGGATCAACGGCACCCACGGCGCGGGCAAGACGACGACCAGTGCACTCGTGCAGCAGCTGCTCCCGGACTCACGGGTGTTCGACGCCGAGAAGGTCGGCGAGACGCTCATGGACATCAGGCCGGGGCTGCCCGGGCCCGGGGTGGACAACTTCCAGCACTGGCCGCCGTGGCGGCCGCTCGTGGTCGAGACCGCCCGTCGCGTTCTCGACTACACCGGCGGCACTCTGGTGATGCCCATGACGGTCCTGGTCGAGCAGTACTGGCGCGAGATCAGCGCAGGCCTCGCCGAGCACGCCATCCCGGTACGGCACTTCGTCCTCCACGCCGACCAGGACACCCTCCGCGGGCGCATCCTGGGGGACACCGTCCTCGGCCCCTCCTCGTTCCGTCTCCAGTACCTCGAGCCCTACGCCGAGGCGGCCCGCACCTGGCTGCACAGCGAGGCCGAGGTCGTCGACACCACGGACCTCACGCCTGCCCAGGCCGCCCTGCGGATCGCGGAGGCCGTCAAGAACTGAGGTCCGCATGGTCGCGCCGCTGCTCGGCTGAAGGTCACCGGACCTCCGCGGCAAGCACCGTACGGCGGTCCGACCACGCGGGCTGACTCAGCAGGTGCCGGAACCGGGTGAACAAGGCGTATGCAGAAGGGATGCCCCGCCGGATCCGTGAGCACCCGCCACCTGGTCTCGTTCGGCTGCCGCTCCGGCCTGGCCGCTCCCAGCTCCAACAGCCGGGCCTCGGCCTCCTCCAGGTCCGCGACCCTGAAGCAGCAGTGCAGTTGCTGGGGCACGTCCTGGTCGGGCCAGCTGGGAGCCCGGTAGTCGTCGACCCGCTGGAAACCGAGGGAGATCCCGTCCCCACCGCCCAGAGAGGCGAATTCGGCGTTCGACCTCGGGTGCGGTGCGAGGCCGGTGGCCGCCTGGTAGAACGCCGCCGGCGCGAGCGGATCAGGGCAGTCCAGGGTTATCGCGCTCACCTTCATCCGTAGGGCCATGCCGCCTCCACGCCGGTCATCGGTGGACCTCGACGATCACCATAAAGTGACCGGCCCTCAAAACAGTTCGACGAGCCGGGCCCTGCGCGGCCATGATCCGCACTCGTGACGACTTCGCGGGAGTTCCTGGTCCGGGCCGCCGCCCGGAACAACGCCGAGTGGTGTGCTGCGATGTGCCGGGCGCATGGGGTGGCGGGTGCGTTCGGGGGCGAGGCGTGGGCCGCTGCGGGGCGGGCGCCGCTGTACTACCCCGACGCCGTGACGCTGGAGCCGGGTGCCGACCCGGACGCGCTCGTGGCGCGGGTCGGCAGGGGCTCGCCCGGTGCCTCGGTCAAGGACAGCTTCGCCGACCTCGATCTGACCGGGGCCGGGTTCCGGGTGCTGTTCGAGGCGCAGTGGATCCACCGTCCGGCGGGTGCGGCCGCGCTCGCCCGCGCCCCGGAGCCGCCGGGCCTCACGTGGGACGTGGTGGGCGATCCGGAGACGCTGCGTGCCTGGGCACTGGCCTGGGACGGCGGCGCCGGGAACGCGGACCTGTTCCGGGACGGGCTGCTCGACGACCCGGAGACCTTCGTGATCGTGGGGCGGTCCGGTGACGGGCGAGTCGTCGCCGGAGCGGTGGCCGGCCGCAGCGAGCACGTGGTCGGCGTCTCGAACGTCTTCGGGCGGGACGGCGGGCCCGACGCCGCCTGGCCGCTCGTGCTGCACGCGCTCGATCGGCTCTTCCCCACCCTGCCCGTGGTCGGCTACGAGAGCGGCGAGGATCTCCAGACCGCCGTCCGGCACGGCTTCGAGCCGCTCGGCCCGTTGCGGGTGTGGCTGCACGGCGGGTAGCGGAGACGGGGCCCGGCTCTGCTACCGCGGTTTGTACGCCAGGAACGTGCCGATCTGCCTCTTCGTCCCCTCGTCCGGCTCCTGCACCACCCGCGTCGTGACGACCAGCCCGGCCCGGTGGAGCAGTTCCGCGATCCGGTCCGGCGGCAGCAGGTACGACTCGTAGGACACCGGATGGTCGCCGTAGGCGTGCGTCGGCCGCAGGTGCTCGCCGCTGCCCACCGGGCCGGCCAGCATCAGCCGGCCGCCGGGCGCGAGGGTGCGGTGGAACTCGGCGTACACGGTCGGCAGCCACTGCGGCGGGGTGTGGTGGGTGGCGTAGTACGCGAGGATGCCGCCGAGTTCGCCGCTGCCGATGTCCAGCGCGGTCATCGAGCCGACAGTGAAGCGCAGGTCCGGGTACGCGGCCCGGGCCAGCTCGACCATCTCCGGCGACACGTCCACGCCGAACACCGGCACCCCCAGGGCGGCCAGGTGTGCCGTCACCTTGCCCGGGCCGCAGCCCAGGTCGGCCACCGGCCCGGGGTGCGGCGGCCGTACGAGCTCGGCGAAGGCAGCCAGCATCGCGCGCGACACCGGGTCCAGGTCGGCCGGCTGCTTGACGAGTCGGGCGTAGTCGGCGGCGACGGCGTCGTAGGACTCTCGGACGGCGGTGAGGTGGGAGGGCTCGGTCATGCCGCGAAGTTAGACGACAGCACTGACAGGGCCGGCGCGGCGAGCGCGTACACGCTGGTACGCCACCCCGTACGCCGACGTCAGTACGCCGGTTTGCTCCCGGTGTCAGACGCCTTCACCGCCCGCCTCCCGGCACGGTGGCAGCGTGAAGCAGAAGCCCGACACCCTTCCGAAACCCGGCCGCCCGGTGCGCCGGGCCGGTCGTCTCGCTGGCCGCGTACGTCTTCATGACGGTGATCTCGTTCCTGAAGCCCTGGGGGCTGACCAGGCGGGGCAGACGGCTGCGGGCGCCGGCCCGGCGTGCTCCGCAAGACGCCTAAGCCAGTCAGATACTTGCCTAAAGATATTAGGCAGGTACACACTTCCTTCTGGCAGAAGGGAGTGGCTGTATGGCACGCGTAGGACTGACACCGGAACGCCTGACCCAGGCAGGTGCCGAACTGGCCGACGAGGTCGGCTTCGAGCAGGTGACCGTCTCGGCGCTCGCCCGCCGGTTCGACGTCAAGGTCGCGTCCCTGTACTCGCACGTGAAGAACTCCCAGGACCTCAGGACCCGGATCGCCCTGCTCGCGCTCGCGGAACTCGCCGACCGGGCCGCCGACGCCCTGGCCGGGCGGGCCGGGAAGGAAGCCCTGGCCGCGCTCGCGAACGTCTACCGCGACTACGCCCGGGAGCACCCGGGCCGTTACGCCGCGGCCCAGCTGCGGCTGGACTCTGAGACTGCGGCCGCGAGCGCCGGCGTCCGGCACGCGCAGATGACCCGGGCGCTGCTGCGCGGCTACGACCTGCCGGAACCGGACCAGACCCACGCGGTCCGGCTGCTGGGCAGCGTCTTCCACGGGTACGTGAGCCTGGAGATGGGCGGCGGGTTCAGCCACAGCGCTCCCGACACCGACGACACCTGGGCCCGGATCCTCGACGCCCTCGACACGCTGCTGCGGAACTGGCCCGCGCCCCCCACCGACTCCCGAGGCTGACACCATGCACACCGAGCACGACTGGATCACCACCCCCCTCACGGCGGACCTGCTGCGCGGCGCCCTCGACCTGGAGCGCACCGAACACGGGCTGCTCCCACACCGGCTGCCCGCCCGGGCCCGCGCGCAGAACACCAACGCCCAGCTGGCCATGGCCGAGGCCCAGCCGTCCGGCGTACGGCTGGCGTTCCGTACCGCCGCGACCGCCGTCGAGCTGGACACGCTGCGCACCAAGCGCGACTACGTCGGCGTCCCGCCGCGGCCGGACGGCCTGTACGACCTGCTCGTCGACGGGCGCCCGGCCGGCCAGGCCGCGGGGACGGGCGGCAACGTCCTCACGATCGACATGGCCACCTGGGACGGCGAGGTCACGCCGGGCCCGGTCGGCACCGTCCGCTTCACCGGCCTGCCCGCGCGCGAGAAGGACGTCGAGATCTGGCTGCCGCACAACGAGACCACCGAGCTCGTCGCCCTGCGCACCGACGCGCCCGTGGCGCCCGTGCCGGACCGGGGCCGCCGGGTGTGGCTGCACCACGGCAGTTCGATCAGTCACGGCTCCGACGCCGCGAGCCCCACGGCCATCTGGCCCGCGATCGCCGCGTCCCTGGGCGGTGTGGAACTGATCAACCTCGGTCTGGGCGGCAGCGCGATGCTCGACCCGTTCACCGCGCGTGCCATGCGGGACACCCCGGCCGACCTGATCAGCGTCAAGATCGGCATCAACATCGTCAATGGGGACGTGATGCGGCTGCGCGCCTTCGGTCCGGCCGTGCACGGTTTCCTCGACACGATCCGCGAGGGGCACCCCGACACCCCGCTGCTGGTCGTCTCCTCCGTCCACTGCGCCATCCACGAGGACACGCCCGGCCCCACGGCCCCGGACCTCAGCGGGCTCGGCGAGGGCCGGTTGCGGTTCTCCGCCATGGGGGACCCGGCGGAGGTGGCCGCCGGGAAGCTGACGCTCACGGTCATCCGGGAGGAACTGTCCCGCATCGTGCGGCAGCGCGCCGCGGACGACCCGAACATCCACTACCTCGACGGCCTCGACCTCTACGGCGAGTCCGACGCGGCCGAACACCCTCTCCCCGACGAGGTCCACCCGGACGCGGCCACCCACCGCCACATCGGCGAACGCTTCCACGAGCTGGCCTTCACCGGGGGCGGCCCCTTCACCCCGGGCGCGTGACCGCGCGCGGCGGCGTCCACAGCCTGGGGACGCCGCCGCGACACCGGCCGGTCTCCGGAACACCCCGGCTAGAACGGCAACGCCCTCGCCCGCACCACCTCCAGCCGTGACACCGCCCGCGTCAGTACGACGTACAGCCGGTGCAGCCCCCGTTCCTCCGCCTCGGCGATCGTCGCCGGTTCGACGGCCACGACGTGGTCGTACTCGAGGCCCTTGACGACGCTCGCCGGTACCAGGGACACCCGCGCGCCGAGTTCGTCCGGGCCCGCCGTCTCGATGCCGGCCGCGTCCAGGGCCGCCCGCATCCGGGATACGTCCGCGTCCGCCGCGACGATTCCGACCGAGCCCTCCCGCGCCAGTGCGTCCCGTACGGCCTCCACGACCGCCGCGGGGACGCCGTCCGGGGTCGTCACCCGCGTCCGCAGCTCGCCGTCCCCGCGCAGCGAGCGGGTCGCCGGTACGTCCACGTCCAGCCGCTCCAGCAGCCGGTTGGCGAGGCCGACGACCGCCCGTGGCACGCGGAAGCCGGTGGTCAGCTCGACCACGGCCGCGTCCGGTTTCCCGAGGTGTGCCAGGACCGTCCGCCAGGACCGTGCCGCCCACGGCGTCGTCCCCTGCGCGAGGTCGCCCAGTACCGTCAGCGAGCCGAAGCGCGCCCGGCGGGCGATGGCCCGGCACTCCATCGGGGACAGGTCCTGCGCCTCGTCGGCGACGACATGCCCGTAGCCCTCCGGGTGCTCGATCAGCCCGGCGACCTCGTCGAGGAGCACCAGGTCGGCGGCCGACCAGCGCGCGGACTTCCACGACCGGGGCGGCTTCCGCCACAGCAGCGCCCGCTGCTCGCGGGGGTCCAGCAGCCCGTCGGCGGCCTCCGCCAACACACCGGGATCGCTGAGGAGTTCGGCCACGACCTCCTCGGGCCGCACGCGAGGCCAGACGGCGTCGACGTACGCGGACAGCGGCCGCACCCGCTCGACCCGGCGCACCCAGGCGTTGGACTGCGGCCCGGCCCGCCGCTCGGCCTGCTCGCGCACCGACCGCACGATCCGCGACCGCACCCGCTCCCGCCCGACCCCGTACGGCGGTTCCTCCTCCCGCACCCCGGCCACGATCCGCCCCAGCTCCGCCGCCGGCACCCGCCACCGGTACGCCCCGTCGGGCACGGCGAGTCCGTCACCGTCACCGCCTTCGGCGCGCACGCGCGCGTACAGGGCCCGCCGCAGCACCTCGGCCATCCGGGCGTCGTGCTTGACGAGGGCGGCGGCCGGCTCGTCGCGGCCGCCGACCGGATGCCGTGCGATCTCCTCGGCCAGGGTCGACTGCCGCACACCGGTCTCGCCGAGCGAGGGCAGGACCTCCGCGATGTACGACAGGAAGGTGCGGTTGGGCCCGAGGATCAGCAGACCGCCGCGCCGGATGCGCTGCGGGTGCGTGTAGAGCAGGTACGCGGCCCGGTGCAGCCCGACGGCGGTCTTGCCGGTGCCGGGCGCCCCCTGCACGCACACCGACACCGCCAGGTCCCCGCGTACGAGGTCGTCCTGCTCGGGCTGGATGGTCGCGGCGATGTCCCGCATGGGCCCGACGCGGGGCCGCTCGATCTCCCGGGCGACGATCTCACTGGCCCGCGTCTCGCCCTCTCCCAGGTGCTCGTCCTCCAGGCCGGTGAGGTCGCCGGAGTCGCCCCTGCTGCCGGGCGCCCACCCGAACCGCCGGCGCACGGCGACGCCCTGGGGATCACGCGCGGACGCCTGGTAGAACGCCCGCGAGACGGGCGCGCGCCAGTCGACGACGAGAGGCGGTTCGGCCGGGTGCTCGGTGATCCGCAGCCGCCCGATGTGCAGCTCCCCCTGCTCCCCCTTCAGGGCCCCGAAGAACAAGGGCCCCTCGGGCAGCTCCCGCAGCGCCTTGGCCCTGCTGCGCAGCTGGTATCCGAGGACTTCGGCGTCGGCACCGGACGCGGAGACGTCTTCGCCGACGATGACCTGTTCACCGGCGCCCTCGACCATCGCGGCGAGGGCGTCCCGGCAGCGCTCGTGGTGGGCGCGTTCCCGGTCGAGGACGTGCTGAAGGGCAGGCTCGGTCGACGTCATTCCACCGAGCGTAACAAAAAGAGTTACCGAGTTAAATTTATTATCGAGTATCACGTGCGGTGCCGAGTGGCACCGCTCTCGCGGCCCGGCGACAGTCCGGCCGCCAGCCGGTCGAACGCCCGCTCCGCCGCCGCCACCGCATCCGCCCGTACGTCCGCCACCCGCTCCCCCGCCGCGATCCGCCGCCAGTTCTCCATCGCGAGGATCCGCCGCACGGCCATGATCTGCCCGGCCGCGAGCCGCGCGTCCAGATCACCCCCGAGCACCTCGGCGAGCGCGGCCTCGTCCCGCTCCTGATGCGTGTGCGCCCGGGCGACCAGGGAGGGCGTCCCGTAGAGCAGCCCGTGGAAGGCGAGCACCCGGGGATCGTCGTTCAGCCCGGTCACGGGATCGGACCGCTCCAGCCCCTGAAGAAAGTGCCGCCGCAAGGCATCCACGGGCTCCCCCTCCGCCTCCGCCACCACCCGGGCGGCCTCCCCCTCGTGGTCGGCGATCCGGTACAGGACCAGATCCTCCTTCGCCGGGAAGTACCGGAACAGCGTCGGCTTGGAGATCTCGGCCGCCGCCGCCACCTCGGCGACGGACACCGCGTCGAACCCCCTCTCCAGGAAGAGCCGGATCGCGATGTCCGACACGACCTGGTACATCCGCTGCTTCTTGCGCTCACGCAGCCCGATCTCGCTCATGCGGCGAGCCTACGCAGTACGGCGAGACGGGGGCCCGCGTCAGGGAGCGCCCGACTCGGTGAGCACGGGCCGGTCCCCCCGCGCCGCGTCCATCTCGCCGTGCCAGCGGATCAGCGCGGCCATGATCTGCGGACGGCCCGGCACCCGCGCCAGGCCGAGCGGCTGCGCGGCGGCGGCGAGGATCTTCTGCAGCTTGCCGGCGGCCACCGGCAGGGCCACCCAGTTGAAGCCCGCGTCCTCGCGCAGGGACAGCGACACCCGGATGACATCCGTGAACACCGACTGCGCCCGCTTGAAGCCGAGGATCAGCGGCAGGTCCCGCTCCCACCCGGCCGAGCTGCCCGGCCGGATCCTCTCGGCCAGGTCGCACCACGCACGGACCATACGGCTCTCCTGATCGCCCGGATAACGCATCAGGTAGAGGTGGGTGGCCAGGTCGTAGAGCGGATCGCCCAGCATCGCCAGCTCCCAGTCGATGACCCAGAGCCGGTCCTTCGGATCGAGGACGAAGTTCTCGCGGTGCAGATCCGCGTGCAGGAGACAGAACGGGCGCTCCTGGAGCCCCAGCACGTGCTTCCGCAGAAGGGTGAACGATTCACCCGTGATCCCGAGCGCGCGGAACAGGCCGGCGAACGCCGTGTGGTTCTTCCTGTAGACCTGCTCCTCGACGAAGACGATCAGACGTTCCAGAAAGCCGGCGCTGTCCCCGTCCTCGGCGCGGTCCCGGTCCTCACAGCGCCGCTCCACGCTCAGCATGTCCGGCGTGATCCGCACCGTCTCCCGGAAGAGATCGACGATCTGGTCGAGCACCGCGTCGGGAACGCGCCGCCCCGGCCGCCGCTGCTCACCGAGCGTCCGTCCCTCGATGAAGCCCTGGAGTGCCATGCCGGCGACGTCGACGATGCCGGGGACCCGGCTGATGTGCCCCTGGAGGGCGCGGAGCAGCTCCTCCTCCGACCTGAAGCACCTCCGGTCGAACCACAGGATCTCGGAGCGCGGCTCACGGACCTTGACGGTTCCTGTCCCCCCGGGCAACGCGAGGACGTACGTCTCGTGGTGGTACCCCTTGAGCGGCCCCTGGACCAGGTTCGGGTCGCCGCTCATCTCGACTGCTCGCTGCCGAGCCCCGGAGACCGATGGGGGTGTCATTGGGTGGTTCAGCCTGCCCCGGTGGTGCGGATGGTGTAAGGGGGAAGGCACGTTACTCCACCGGACGTCGTCTTCAGGGGAGAACCCGGCTATCGGGCCGAACTCGTCCCCTCCCAGGTGAACCGGTCCCCGGCAGCGGCCCTAGCCGCGCCGCAGCAGCTCCAGCACCGGCTCCAGGGACTCGACCACGGCGTCGGCTCCCGCTTCTCTCAGGAGCTTGGCCTTCCGGGGGTTGCTCGCGTACCCGAGGAACGGCACCCCGGCCCGGGCCGCGGCCTCGCGGTCCGAGGGGGTGTCGCCGATCATCAGGGCGTCGGCCGGGGCGGCGCCCATGGCGCTCAGCGCCCGGTTGAGGCAGTGGGGGTCCGGCTTCAGGAGGTGGAGCTTCTGGGTGCGGCCGTAGACGTGCGGGGCGAAGCAGCCGACGAGGCCGCGGCTTTCGAGGTACTTGCGCACCACGCGCGGGGAGTTGTTGGTGGCGATGGCGAGGCGGGAGCCCACCGCCGACCAGGTGCGTATCAGAGGATCCGCGTACGGGGTCGGCATCGCCGAGGACGCGGCCCGCAGTTCCTCCTGGGTGAGACGTTCCTCCAGCTCGGCGACGAGGTCGCTGCCGGGATGCCGGCGGTCCACGGCGCGCAGGACGACCTGCGGGTCGAGCGACTCGCGTTCCGTCTCCGTCAGCAGGCCGTGCAGGCCCCGGCCCTCCAGCCAGGACACCAGGTCGCTCGCCACGCCGTCCGCCGAGTGCCCGGCGAACAGACGGCAGAGGGGCCCGTCGAAGTCCCAGAGCACGACACGGGCACCTTTGATCAGAGTCACGAGAGGGTACTGATCGTTCTCGTTCTCGACTGTCACCGAACCAGTCTGCGTCGCATCAGAAGTCACTAGGAGAGTGTCAGGTCCGAGGTGATGGTTTCCCAGAGGGCGTCGAACCACTTCTGGGATTCCTGGACGAACGACGCGTCCCGCAGGCCCGCTCGTTTCAGGAAGGAGAACAGGAGGGACTGGGACCCGAGGACGTCGTACATGTCCAGGGTCCGGCTGCCCCACTCCTCCTCGCGCCTGGTCAGCATGTAGTAGCCGATCAGCGCCTCCTCCTCGTTGAGCAGGTACAGCTTCACCGGCGGGGTGAAGGGCAGCGCGCGGAACGCGACGTGGACGTCGATGCCGTGCGTGGAGCGCAGGGCGAGCAGGTTGTGCTGGAGGACCTGGCCCTGGGCGTTGCGCATGGACAGCCAGCGCTGGTGGACCGGGTTGTCGTCGCCGTGCGCCTCCACGGGGACGGGGAAGGCCAGTTCGATGTCCCGGGAGGGGACCAGGATGCGGACGTCGATCGACTCGGGGTGGATACGGCCCTCGTGGATCAGGCGGAGCGGCTCACCGATGGCGACCATCAGGGTCTCCGCGGTGTGGCAGACGACATCGACGTGGACGTGACGGGCCGAGAACGCCTCGGTGAGCCGCGGTGCCAGGCCCACCATCGTCGGCTGGGGCTCGCCGCCGGCCGGGGCGGGCACGGCGATCCGCGGCGGGCTGCCCTTGCTGACGCCGGTGAGGAGGCCGTCGTCCTGGAGGGCCCGCAGGGCCTGGCGGACGGCGCCGCGCTCCACGCCGAACTCCTCCGCCAGTTCGGCCTGGGTGGGCAGGCGGTCCCCCGGCTTGAGCTCCCCGGCGCGGATGCGTTCCCGCAGGGTGCCGGCGATCTCCTGGGGCGAGAGCCTGCCGCTGCCGTTCACTGCCACGTTCTCCGCCCTGTTCTCCTGGGTCACGACCAAACGCTACAACTCTGATCCATCTGACGGGAGTTGCTTGAAAGTTGTTTATAACTAGTAGCCAAGTGGGGACAACTTAATCAGAGTTGGTTGCCAACTTACCCGAGTTGGCGGAAGTTTTGCCTCCGACTTCCGAAGGGGGAAGACCAATGCCCGCCCTCGCTCTCCTCTCCGCCGCCTTCGTCGTCGCCTTCGAGCAGCTCGTCCAGTGGAAGTACGGGCCGGCGGGCATCGTCGGCCTGATCCTTCTCACCGTGGGCATCAAGGCCAAGAGCCCGGCCGTCAGCTCCGCCGGAGCGGTCGTGCTCGCGCTGCTGATGACGGGCCCTGCCCGATGAGTCAGCTCGTGAGCACCAGCTCCGAACTGATCGTCTCCCACAGCGCGTTGAACCACAGGTGCGACTGCTCGACGAACGTCGTGTCGCGCAGGCCGGCGCCCTGCCGGAAGGAGAACAGCATCGACTGCGTGCCCTGGGCGTCGTACATCTCCAGGTGCTCGTGGTCGATCTCGGCCTCCCGGCGCATCAGCGTGTAGTACGCGAACAGCGCCTCGGTGTTGTTGAGCAGGTACAGCTTCACCGGCGGGGTGAAGGGCAGCGCCCGGAACGTGACGCGCACGTCGATGCCGTGCGTGGCGCGCAGGGCCAGCAGGTTGTGCCGGAGGACCTGCCCCTGGGCGTTGCGCATCGCCAGCCAGCGGTCGTGCACCCAGTCGTCTTCACGCCCCTCGACCGGCACCGGGAAGGCGAGGTCGATGTCCCGGCTGGGCAGCAGGACCCGGACGTCGACCTTGGCCGGTTTCAGCCGTCCGGCATGGATCTGCCGCAGCGGTTCACCGATGGCGAGCGTGAGGGAGATGGAGGTCAGGCACACGGCGTCGATCTCGACGTGCTCCGCCGCGAAGGCCGCCGCGATCCGGGGCGCGAGGGCCACCGTGGTGGGCAGGGGCGGGGCTTCCGGGCCGGTCAGCGCCCTGGCGGGGTCGGGGGCGACGGTCGCCGGACTGCCCTTGGACACGTTGGTGAGCAGCCGCTCGGACTGGAGGATGCGCAGGGCCTGACGCACGGCACCGCGCTCGACGCCGAACTCGTGGGCCAGCTGGGCCTGGGTGGGCATGCGGTCGCCCGGCCGCAGTGCTCCTGACCTGATCCGGGCGCGCAGTTCGTCGGCCACCTGGCGATGTGTCCTCTGTGGCCGTTGCGACCTCTTCCGTCCACTGACGGAGGCGTGTTCCGGGTCCACAACAAAACAGTACAACTTCCCGCCATCTTGCGGCAGTTCAGCACGGGGTGGTTATGAGCCGCTTCCAAGTGGAGATAAGTACAGTGAAGTTGGTCGCCAACTTGAGCGACATGGTCAGACCGTCAGGGGGTTGGCCATCCGCCATGGGGCTCCCCTCCGGAGGGGAGCCGGGAGCCCCGGGCCGGTCGGCATCACCGCACAACAACCACAACCGAACAGCTCGCTACGGATGCGGGATCCCTGTCGTCGACGGAAGGGAGCGGCTCAGAACAGGTCCGGGCACCAAGGCCGCCTGGACGTACGCAGCAGGGCGTCGGCCTTCCGGGCGGCGCCCACTCGTTCTTCCCGCACCCGGCCCAGCGCCGCCAGCCGCACCGCCGACTCGTCCCCGAGCCACAGCGCCCCCAACTCGACCAGCCCGAGGGTGAGTTCCGCGCTTTCGGTGGTCGGCGTACAGGACGCCCCGGCGGCCGAGGCCTCCAGCCGGTAGCGCCCGCCGGTCAGACCGTCCACGCCGGCCACCTCCAGCACCAGCGTCCCCTCCCCCTCGTACGTCCGCGCCTCCAGCGCGCCTGCGACGTCGAGGATCCGCACCCACAGCCAGTCCGCCAGCGAGGTGATCCTGGCCGCCCGCGGATCCGGCAGAAGGAACGGGAGCAGGTCGTCGGGCGCTCGCCAGCCGCTCTTGACCGTCACGACCCAGTCGATGGAGCACAGGTACTGCCACAGGGCGCGCTCCGCGGCCGGTGTCGCGCCGAGCAGCCACTTCACGGTGGCCGTGTTCAACGGCTGCTTGGCGTCACCCCAGTTGTCGTCGATCTCGTAGGCGGCCATGCCCTCGACCTCGCCGGACGCCGAGCGGTACACGGCGAAGAAGGGCAGCTTCCACGACGGGTCGAACCGCAGGGCGCCGGTCTCCAGCTGCCACCACATCTCGTCGCGGGTGACGAGGCCGGGCCGGGTGCGGCACAGGCGCTCGTGCAGCTCCGGGCCGAGCTTGCGGATGTCCTCACCGTCCACCAGGTCGATCCGCCCGCCGTCCGCCGGGCCCGCCCAGCGGGCGTCGATACCGGCGCGCGGCACGTCGACCGTCCACTCGGCCGTCCAGGTCGCCGGCCCGAAGCCGTACCGGCCGTAGATCGGGTACTCGGCGGCGATCAGCGTCGCGACGACGTCCCCACGCTCCTTCGCGGCCGTCAGGTCCTGCGCCATCATCCGGCTGAGCAGCCCGCGGCGGCGGTGCGTGGCGGTGACCGTGACGCCCGAGACGGCGTCGGCCGGGACCCTCGCCCCGCCCACGACCGTGAGCTCCTGGTCGAAGGACCGGAAGGTCGCCACACACCGGCCGCCGTCGAAGGCACCGAGGTAGCGGCCGGGGACGAACCGCCGGCGACGCGCCTCGATCTCCTCCTCCGACAGGGCCGGCACGCGCAGGAAGCCGGTGTTCACGGCGCTCAGCCAGTCGGCGAACTCCGCTTCGGTGATCGGGCGTACGTCGATGCCGTCGGCACGGGCGGTGGCGGTCATGGATTCACGCTAGGCGGAGGGCCGGTCGGTGTCGCGCGAATATCCGACCGCCTGCCCTCCCCCTGCCCCCCCCGAGCGACTCACACGAGCAGGTCGTCGACCTGGGCCTCCCCCTCGCGGTATCGGCGCGCGATCTCCGCGCTGCACTCGTCGGCCGTGCGCTGGAGCCGCTGCCGCCGCCGGGAGACCTGCTGCTCGTAGCGCACGAGCCGCACCATCGCGGTGTTCAGCTCCAGGTCCGTCCGGGCGTCCAGATCGGACAGCTCGACCTCGGCGAGCATCTCCGCGGCCAGCCGCCGGTACTCCTCGCCCTGCGGCGTCCCCAGGGTCAGATGGCGGGCGGAGGAGCGGTGCCGGGCCGGGGCGTCCCGCAGGATCTCCGCGAGCCGTTCGACGACGGACGCCTGAGCGGGTACGGCGACGGAGGCCGCCACCGGGGTGCGCCGCTTCAGCTCCGCCCGCAGGATGTCGATCCGCCCCTGGAGCAGCCGCCGTACGTAGCTGAGGTCGGCTTCGTCGCGCTGGGCCTCGCGGCGCAGCGTGCGCAGCTCGGGCAGGCTCAGCGCGGTCAGATCGTGCTCGGGAGCGTCCGAGGGCAGCGGCGGACTGTCGGTGCGCTGTGTGGGCGGCCGGTGGTACTCCGACGCCCCGGTCCCCGTGTGGCTCGACCAGACGGCATCCAGCGGATGCCCGGTACGTGATGTGCTCATGTGCCTCAACCGTCCCCTCGACCGGTGTGTGAAAGCATCGTGTCACCCCAAGTGGCCACTATGGGAACGAGTGCCCCCGATAGACCCCAGATGGGCGCTTAAGCAGCAAAATACGTCCGTGCACGGCCTGTTGGCGCCCGGTGCAAACCACCCTTTCGGGCCATGCGCGAACCACCTGCGATCGCGCGTTCACCGCCCTGCATGATGGACGTATGCGAGCAGTGGTGCAGAGGGTGGACGGCGCGAGCGTCGTCGTGGACGGCGAGACCGTGGGGGCGATCGAAGGCGAAGGGCTGTGCGTCCTCGTCGGCGTCACGCACGAGGACACCAAGGAGAAGGCGGCCCAGTTGGCCCGCAAGCTCTGGTCGGTCCGCATGCTGCACGACGAGAAGTCGTGCAGCGACATCGACGCCCCGCTCCTGGTGATCAGCCAGTTCACCCTGTACGGCGACGCCCGCAAGGGCCGCCGCCCCACCTGGAACGCCGCCGCCCCAGGCGAGGTGGCCGAACCGCTCGTCGACGAGGTGGTCGCCCAACTGCGCTCGCTGGGCGCGACGGTGGCCACGGGCCGCTTCGGAGCCGCCATGCGCGTATCACTGACGAACGACGGCCCGTTCACCGTGCTGATCGAAATCTGACCCGAAAGGACTACAAGCTCTACGGCTCGACAACGGCTTCCTGGGCCGCGGCCGTGTCCCCGGCCACCAGCGGCGCGTCCACCGGCACGTTCCGCTTCACCAGCGCGAGGGCGACCGGCCCGAGCTCGTGGTGGCGTACGGAGGTCGTGATGAAGCCGATCTTCCGGCCGTCGGGGCCGTCGTCCGCGAGCCGCAGCTCGGTGCCCGCCACCGGCAGGTGGACCTCGCTGCCGTCCAGGTGCAGGAAGACCAGCCGGCGCGGCGGCTTGCCCAGGTTCTGCACCCGGGCGACCGTCTCCTGGCCGCGGTAGCAGCCCTTCTGCAGGTGCACCGCGGAGCCGATCCAGCCCAGCTCGTGCGGGATGGTCCGGTGGTCGGTCTCGAAGCCGAGCCGGGGCCGGTGCTGCTCCACGCGCAGCGCCTCGTAGGCGAGGATCCCGGCGGGCGGCCCGGCCTGCCCGGCGTACGCCTCCAGGTCGGCGCGCGGCAGGAACAGGTCCCGTCCGTACGGCGTCTCCCGTACGGCCACGCCCTGCGGCACCTCGGCGATGGAGCCGGCCGGCAGGTGGACGAGCGCGATGTCGGCGGTCCGGTCGGCGACCTCGACCCGGTAGAAGAACTTCATCGACTCCAGGTACGCGATCAGGGCGTCCTGGGTGTCCGGCTCCACATGGGCCCAGACGGTCTCGCCGTCGTCGACGAGGTAGAGGGCGTGCTCGATGTGGCCGTTCGCGGACAGGATCAGCGCCTCGGTGGCCCGGCCCGCCGGGAGGTCGCTGACGTGTTGGGTGAGCAGCAGGTGCAGCCAGGCGAGGCGGTCCTCGCCGGTGACGGTGACGACCCCCCGGTGCGAGAGGTCCACGAAACCGGCGCCGTCGGCGAGGGCACGCTGCTCGCGGAACAGATCGCCGTAGTGGGCGGCGACGCCTTCGTCCACGCCCTCGGCGGGGACGGCGCCGGGCAGGGTCAGCAGGGGGCTCTTCATATCCGTAAGCCTACGACTCGGTAGTTGAAGCCTTGAGCGTGCAGTCCTCGCACCGGCCGAAGATCGCGAAATGCTTCATGTCGGTGTCGAACCCGAACGTCTGCCGCAGCTTCGCGGTGAACTCGGCGGCCACGGAGACGTCCGCCTCGATGACGTTCTGGCAGTCACGGCAGACCAGGTGGAGGTGGTGGTGCCGGTCCGCGAGGTGGTACGTCGGCGCCCCGTGCCCCAGATGGGCGTGGCTGACCAGGCCGAGCTCCTCCAGCAGCTCCAGCGTCCGGTACACCGTCGAAATGTTGACCCCCGACGCCGTCTTCCTCACTTCCACGAGGATGGCGTCGGGGGTCGCGTGCTCAAGGGTGTCCACGGCTTCGAGCACGAGTTGCCGCTGCGGGGTCAGCCGGTAGCCGCGCTGCCGCAGATCGCTCTTCCAGTCGGTGCTCACCACACCAAGAGTCTAGGACTACTCGAACAGAACTACTTGAAGAAGGCGATGCCGTCGTCCGGCATATCGTCGGGCAGGGCCTTGGCCCAGCGCTCGACCTCCTCCGGGGTGACGACCTTCTTCAGGTGCGCCGACATGTAGGGGCGCAGCTCGACGTCGGGAGTCTGCTTCTCGCCGACCCACATCAGATCGCTCTTGACGTAGCCGTACAGCCGCTTGCCGCCGGTGTAGGGCTGGGAGGCGGCGGTGCGGGCCACCGCGTCCGTCACGAGGTCGATCTGCGGCTTCTTGTCGGCCAGCTCGCCGTACCAGATCTCGATGACACCGTCGTCGCGGGTCATCGTCACCTCGACCTTGCGGCCGGCGTCGATCCGCCAGTAGCCGTGCTCGGACTCCAGCGGCCGGACCTTGCTGCCGTCCTTGTCCAGCACCCAGGAGTGGGAGCGGTACTCAAGGAAGTCCCGGCCGTCGTGGGTGAAGGCGACCTCCTGCCCGAAGTTGCACTTCTCTGAGCCGGGGAAGTCGTGCACCCCGGCACCGGCCCAGTTGCCGAGCAGGAAGGCGAGCGGGACGAGGTCTTTGTGGAGGTCGGACGGGATCTCGATCATGAGAGGTTCCTAGACGTGGGTCAGCGCTGGCCCTGGTACAGCTTCTTCACGGTCAGTCCGGCGAAGGCGAGAACGCCGACGGCGACCAGGACCAACAGGATTTCGAAGAAAAGCTCCACGGGGTGCTCCTTGAGCGGGGTGCGGATGTGTGCACAGGGCCGGGCCCCAGCTTACGCGGCCGGGACCCGGGCCTCGTGGTGAGGTGGACCCGGGCGGGAGTCAGCCGAGCAGCTGGCCCTGCAGGGTCACCGTCTGCTGGAAGGGCACGGCCCGCGCTGCGCCCTTCCGGGACTGCACGACCAGCGCGAGGGTGTCACCGGCGGCGAGGTAGGCGTGGCGGACCTGTTCACCGCCGTACGGCCTGGCCTCGTCGTAGACCACGCACTCGACGTCGTCCACCACGGCGTCGTCGGGGAACGCCTTGTCGTTCGCGGACGTCCCGGCGCCGCGCAGGGGGAACTTCGGCGCACTGTAGGGGGCGAGGTAGGGCGCGAGCAGTCCGTCGACGACGGCCGCGGTGTCGAACCGGAGCAGGTAGATCCGCGTGCGGGTGCCGTCCGGCATGGTCCAGCCGCGGGCGGCGATGTGCCGCAGACCGTGGTCGGTGAGGTGCTGCCCGAGTTCCTCGCGGTCGTCCTTCGCGGCGTACTCCGCCAGGAGGTCCTTCTTCGCCAGCCAGCCGTCCGAGCCCCGCAGCGCCTTGTCCTCCCTGGCGCCCTCCGGAGCGGGCAGGAGGAGGGAACGCAGGTCGGCGTGGTGCGTGCCGGCCGTGTTCGCCTCGGCGAAGGGGCCCGGACTGCCGGAGGGCAGCGGCGGGCGGGTGAGCACCGGGTACTCCCAGCGCCCGTCCGGCTCCGTCGCGAGCCCGGGTACGTCGGTCCGCTCCATTCGCGTGATGCCGAACGCCGTGGCCGCGCCGACCGCCGCGCAGACGGCGACGGCGGCGGTCCAGCGCAGGACGGCCCGCAGGACCCGGCGGTCCTTGCGCGCCGGGCCCGATGGCACGTCCGGCCGCACCTCGGGCACGGCCGGAACGGCGGTCTGCTCCTGCTCGGTCATACCGCCTCCCCCGGCTCGGCTATACGGTCGAGCTGCTCGCGCAGCAGCATCGCGGCCCCCTTGGTGTCGAGTGGCTCCGTGCCGTCCACGACGGCGGTGACCAGGACATTCCCGACGTGGGCCGAGCAGTACATCGACTCCAGGTCCCCGTCGGCGTCCTTCGGCGGCAGGAAGCAGTGGGCGTTCTTGTGGCCCTTGATCTCCGGGCCCTTGCGGAAGGCGCCCAGGGCGTCGACGACCGCGCTCCGGAAACGTGAGGCGTCCCGGACTGCGGCCCTGTTGTCCATCTGGGCGAGCTCGACGCGCACCGTGTAGGCGTCGTCGGTGTAGGCGTCGGAGAGCTTGGTGGTGCTGAGGTAGCTGCGCATGGCGATGCCGGTGATGCGCAACTGGTCGACCGCCTTCTCCAGCCGCTTGCGCTGGGTGCGCGGCAGGCCGCTCAGGGACTCCTTGCGCAGAGCCGTGGCCTGCTCCCCGCTCAGCACGGCGTCCGAGCCGTACTCACCGAGGTCCGGGCCCCGCCCCCACCCGTTGGTCCCGGGGGCCCCGTACGGCACGAGCATGCCGGCGAGTCCGGAGGGAGCGGCCTTCTCGACCGCCTCGGCCTTGGTCTTGTTCCGGGGAAACGTCCAGACGGGGGCGCCCGCGTCCCGGTCGGCGCCGTTCACGGCCACGACGGTGTAGCCCGCGCTGCCGGCGACGGCGACCGCCAGCAGCACGGACGCGGTGACGGCGGCGACACGACCCCGGCGTACGGGCTTCTTCTGCGGCTCGGGGGCGGGCTCGGACACGGCCCTCGGCTCCACCGGCTCCACGTGGTTGTCGCTCACAGCCGCCCCATCTGCCGCTCGGCCAGGTCCATGATCTTCGCCTTGGGAATCGGCTTGGTGTCCGTCACCCAGATCTCCACGGCGATGTCGCCACGCCAGGCGTGTGCCTCGGCGTTGTACACCGGCACGTAGCCGGGCTCGGTCTCGGGCCGGTTGTGGACGTAGACCCGGCCGTCCCCGGTGCCGGGCACGGCCCAGCTGTCGGTGCCGCCCTCGGCCTCGGCCCAGTACTGGCTGTTGCCGACCCTGTCGGCGGCTGCAAGCGCCTCTTCCTGCCGGTACTGCAGCAGGCGGATCTCCACCTGGTACGTGCCGTCGACCCGCCAGCCGGTGACGGCCGCGCGCCGGAACTCTTCGCTGACGAGCTTGCCGAACATCTCGCCCGGCTTCTTGTAGTACTCCGCGTAGCCCGCGAGGTCCAGCCAGCCTTCGTCGCCCATCAGGTACTCGGCGTCCCGCGCCCCGCGCGGTTTCTTCAGCAGCAGCTTCCGCAGGTCACCGTCGGTCTTCACACGCCTGTCCCGCGCGGCCGGCAGCGGCTCGGGGCCGTCGCCCGTGGCCTGCGCGAGCGACGGCTGCGAGAGCGAGGGCAGCTTGGTGGGCGCGCGGTCCACCTGTACGAGGTAACCGGCGCAGGTGCCGGCGACCAGTCCGAGCACGGCGGCGGCACCGATCAGCGCGGCCGTACGCCCCCGCAGACGGCGACGCGGCCCGGACTCGGCCACGGACTCGCCGGCCACTTCTTCGGGTACTTCCAAGACGTCCCCCACAGAACGTGAAGCGCGCATTCCGTATGCGCGCGCACAGGAGACCTTCAGGCAGTACCCGGAGTTGTAGGGGCGTTGATTACGATTCGGCCATGGCGAAGAACCTCGTGATCAAGGTGACGGCGGGGGCCGACGCCCCCGAGCGGTGCTCCCAGGCGTTCACGGTGGCGGCGGTGGCGGTGGCCAGTGGCGTCGACGTCTCCCTGTGGCTGACCGGAGAGTCCGCCTGGTACGCCCTCCCCGGCCGGGCCGCCGAGTTCGAGCTGCCGCACGCGGCCCCGCTGCCCGACCTGCTCGACTCGATCCTGGCCGCCGGCCGCGTCACCCTGTGCACGCAGTGCGCGGCCCGCCGCGAGATCTCGGAGCAGGACGTCATCAAGGGCGTCCGCATCGCCGGCGCCCAGGTCTTCGTCCAGGAGGCCATGGCGGACGACACCCAGGCGCTCGTCTACTGAGACGTCTCGGTGTAGAGGCAGAAGGGGTGGCCCGCCGGGTCCAGGAGCACCCGGACGCCGTCCTGCGGCTGGTACGCGGCGAGCCGCGCGCCCTCGGCCAGGGCCCGCGCGGTCTCGCGTTCCAGGTCGTCGACCTCGATGTCGAGGTGGATCATCATCTGCTGCCGGTCCGGCGTGCTCGGCCAGACGGGCGGCCGGTAGGCGGGATCGGTCTGGAAGGACAGTCCGGTACCACCGTCCGGCGGCCGGATGTGCACCCAGTCCCGCGATTCCTCCCCGCGCCACACCCGCCACCCGGGCAGCAGCCGCAGGTAGAAGGCGGCCAGCTCACGGGCGTTCGGAGCGTCCAGGGTCGCCGCCGTCAGGCGCACGGTTCCTCCCCCTCGTCCATTCAGTACCGGCGCTTCTTGCCGTCCAGTTCGTCCCACCACTCGTCGGACTTGGGGTCCCCGGAGGGGTCGTCCCACCAGCGGTCGTCCGGGCCGCGGCGGTTCGCGACCATCGCCGCGACGGGCGGGATGACCATGGCGACGACGCACATCCCGACGGCGACGGGCACGGACCACAGGCGGACGACGCCCCAGGCCAGGACGAAGAGGCCGATGCAGCCGCCCATCATCGCGAAGTACGTGCGCCGCCGTCGTGCGTACATACACCCAGCGTAGGTCCGGGCATGCCGAAGGGCCGCACCCCAGGCGTCCAACCCGTGGGATGCGGCCCCTTGTGGCACTGCCGCCGTCAGATCAGACGGCGATCGCGACCTCCGCCAGGCCGCCCTTCTGGGCGACGACCGTGCGGTCGGCGGTGGCGCCGGGCACGAGGGCACGGACGGTCCAGGTGCCCTCGGCCGCGTAGAAGCGGAACTGTCCGGTCGCCGAGGTCGGCACCTCGGCCGTGAACTCGCCGGTCGAGTCCAGCAGACGGACGTAGCCCACCACGGGCTCGCCGTCCTTGGTCACCTGACCCTGGATCGTGGTCTCACCGGGCTTGATCGTCGAGGCGTCCGGGCCGCCGGCCTTCGCTCCACACATGTCGTACTCCTGAAGAGAGGTCAGATAAGGTCGGTCGGTTCGCTTACTTGTTGGCGCCGAGCTCGATCGGCACACCGACGAGGGAGCCGTACTCGGTCCAGGAGCCGTCGTAGTTCTTGACGTTCTCCACACCGAGCAGCTCGTGCAGCACGAACCAGGTCAGCGCGGAGCGCTCACCGATACGGCAGTAGGCGATGGTGTCCTTGGCCAGGTCGACGCTCTCGGCGGCGTAGAGCTCCTTGAGCTCCTCGTCCGACTTGAAGGTGCCGTCGTCGTTGGCGTTCTTGGACCACGGGATGTTGCGGGCGCTCGGCACGTGGCCGGGGCGCTGGGACTGCTCCTGCGGCAGGTGGGCCGGGGCGAGCAGCTTGCCGGAGAACTCGTCGGGCGAGCGCACGTCGACGAGGTTCTGCGAGCCGATGGCCGCCACCACGTCGTCGCGGAAGGCACGGATCGACGTGTCCTGCGCCTTGGCCTTGTAGTCGGTCTTCGGACGCTCCGGCACCTCGTCGCCGGCGACCAGCTCGCGGGCGTCGAGCTCCCACTTCTTGCGGCCGCCGTCGAGGAGCTTGACGTTGTCGTGGCCGTACAGCTTGAAGTACCAGTACGCGTAGGAGGCGAACCAGTTGTTGTTGCCGCCGTACAGGATCACCGTGTGGTCGTTCGCGATGCCCTTCTCCGACAGGAGCTTCTCGAAGCCCTCCTGGTCGACGAAGTCACGACGGACCGGGTCCTGAAGGTCCTGGGTCCAGTCGATGCGGATCGCGTTGCGGATGTGGTTCTTCTCGTAGGCGGACGTGTCCTCGTCCACCTCGACGATGGCGATGGTCGGGTCGTCCAGGTGCTCCTGGAGCCAGTCGGCGTCGACCAGGACGTCGCTGCGGCTCATGCTCTTTCTCCTCCGGGGCAGTTGCGGCGGGGCGTGCGAGATCTGCGGGGCGCGCCCATGACGAGGGCGGCGCACGGGTGCCCTTGGTGCAGGGCGGCGGGGATGCGCGCGCCGGCGCATGGGCCGACGCGGTCGCTCAGAAGGTGCGACAGAGCATGGCGGCGACGCGGCACAGGTCGACTGCCCGCCGCTTCGTGAGATCCGCCTGTCGCTTCATGCCGTCGATCGTAGGGACGGTCAGGCGCGTGTGTCACCGGTGTGTCGCATACTGAGACGAGAAAATCCACGATGTGGGATCCAAGGGGTCTGCTGAGGCGCGGGGCAAGGATCGCGGCCGCATGTATCCACCGTCACATCTGGGCTACGGACATCGCTGTCTCGCCCATCGGACACCCCAGGTCCTGCTGCCTGGCGCCTTACCTACCCGGCCAGGCGGACGTTGGAACCCTTCACCGTGATCTCGACGCCGCCCGGCGCGGCCTGGACCTTGTCCAGCTGGATGCCGCCGGGCAGGCCGTCGATCTTCTGCTGGAAGTCGGTGATGGCCCGGACCCGGGACTCGGCGATCTCGACACCGCCGAACTTGGGCAGGCCGTCGGCCTTCACCCGTACGGTGTCGCCGTCGATCACCGTCACGGAGCTGAGCACGGAGACCGGTTCGGGCAGCTTGGTGCCGAGGACGGTGCCCTCGACGGTGACCTTGATCTTGCCGTTGCCGCCGTCGGAGAGACCGACGACGTTGGCGGTGACGCCCGGGGCGACCTGGGTCGGCTCGGACTTCGCCGTCTTCAGCAGCTCGTCGTAGGCGATGGTCGCGGTGCCGGTCGCGCTGGTGGCGGTGGCGGAGCTGTAGTCGCCGGAGAACTCGACGTCCCGCATGTCGGCCCGGAGGTCGTCGATACGGATCTTCTCGGCGCCGTTGCCCGCGGCGGCCTCGTAGTTCGTGATGCCGACCTCGATGTCGTCGAGGGAACCGCCGACGACCTGGGTGAGGAACGGGAAGCCCTTGATGGACACGTCCGGGGTGGCGGAGAGGTTCTCGGTGGCCTTCAGGCGGTCGGCGGCCTCACCCTCGGCGAAGTTCACGGCGACGCGGTCGGCGATCACGAAGAGCCCGCCCAGGATCACGACGACGATCAGCAGTATTCGCAGTGCGCGCATGCGGTGTTTCCCCCACCTAGGCGGTTGGACGGCGGTCCGGTGTTCGACGACCGAACGGCCGTCCTTGCGTGAGGGTAACTCCGTGGGGGATGGGGGCCATGGGTTTGTCGATCATCTGTGACAGGTCAGGCGCCCGGCACCGGTGCCGGGGCGTTGCGCGACCCGGCGGAGCGGGGTGTGCCGCCGCGCCCACCCCATCGCGCCGTTCCGAGGACGGACACCCCCGGCGCGGCCCCGACCCATCACCGCCGCGCAGGCGCTAAACCAGGGCCCGCCCCAGTACGTAGACCACCGGGGCCGCGGCGGACAAAGGCAAGGCCACGCCTGCTGTGAAGTGGACGAAGCGGGACGGGTAGTCGTAACTGGCGACTCGGTGGCCGATCAGGGCGCAGGCTGCCGCGCCCGCGCCCAGGAGGGCGCCGGACGTGCCGAGGCCCGTCATCGAGCCGGCCGCGACACCGCCGCCCGCCCCCGCGAGCAGCGCCACCACCACCGACGCCGGGGTCGGCAGCGGCAGGGCGCGGGCCAGGACCGCGACCGCCACCGCGATCGCGCCCACGGTCACCGCGTCCGCCTCGGCCGCGAGGTACCCGCCCGCCACGATCGCCAGCGCCGACGCCGCGACCGTCGCCATCAGGCCGTACATCCGCTCGTCCGGGTCGGCGTGCGACCGCAGCTGGAGCACCAGCGCCAGCAGCACCCACACCCCGAGCGTGCCGAGGATCGCCGAGGGCGAGCGGTCCGACGCCAGCAGCGCCGCGTCCGCGGCCAGCGCGCCGGCGAAGCCCAGCGCGATGCCCTGCCGTGCCGGCCACATCCCGTTCAGCCGGAACCAGCCCGCCGCGGTGACGGCCTGGAGGGCGACGAGCGGCAGCAGGAGCGCATACGTGCCGACCGCCGCCGCGCCCGCCAGCAACAGCCCCAGCAGCGCCGTCAGCGCGGCCGGCTGCATCCCTGGCTCGATGATCGGCGACCGCCCCTCCGCCCGCGCCCGCTGCGCGTCGGTGAGCCGCTTGTTCCCGGCGACGGTGGCCGGGCCGTACTCGGCAGCGGAAGCAGGAGGGGGAGCAGGAGGCTCGTACCCCTGCGGCGGGAGATACGCCGTCTCCTCCGCAGCCGTCACCTGAGCGGAGACCGGCGCCTGCGTCTGCGTCTCCCAGGTCTGCCCCTGCCACTGCTGCGTGTACTGCTGAGCGGCGTACGGATCGTCGTACCCCTGAAACCCCTGATGGCTCTGTTGACCCTGATGTCCCTGCTGATAGCCCTGCTGGTGCCCCTGCTCAGGCCACCCCTGCGGCGCCTGCGGCTGCTGCCCATAGGGGTCGTAGCCGTCATACGGCTGGTTGGTCATCGCTCACCCTCCTGCGAACGGCGGGAGCACCTCGACCGTGCCGCCGTCGGCCAGCCGTACCGTCTCATGTCCGCGGGTGCCCACGGGGTCACCGTCCACGAGGAACGAGCATCGCCGCAGCACGCGCTCCAGTTCGCCGGGGTGTCGCTCCCGCACCCCGTCGAGCGCCTCGGCGAGCGTGGCGGCCTCGTACGGCTCCTCGGCCACCCCGGCCGCGGCCTTGGCGGCGGCCCAGTAGCGCACCGTGACCTTTGGCATCTGCTTCCTCGATTGCTTGTCGGTGAACCCCGTCAGGCTAGCCCGCCCGGCCCACGACCCACTCCCCGATCCGCCCCAGCAGTTCGCCGCTCGCCGCGTGCTCGGCATGCCCCATGCCCGGCTCCAGCCACAGTTCGCCCTGGTCGGCGGCGGCCGCGGCCAGCATGCGGGGATGGTCGACGGGGAAGTAGCCGTCGGCGTCGCCGTGCACGATCAGCAGGGGCGTGGGGGCGATCCGGGGCACCGCCTCCACCGGGGAGAGCGGGACCGGGTTCCAGTCCCGGTGATGGATGCGGGTACGGAAGCCGTAGCGGCTCACCACCCGGCCCTCCGGCCGCGTCACCAGCCAGTGCAGCCGGCGCATGGGGGCCGTTCCCCGGTAGTACCAGCGTGCGGGGGCGCTGACGGACACCACCGCGTCCGTCGCCTCCTCGTACAGCGCCGCATGCCGCAGCACCACCGAGCCCCCCATGGAGAACCCCACCGTCCCCACGCGCGCGTGCCCGAGCTCCCGGGCCCACCGCACCGCCGCCGCAAGATCGAGCACCTCCCGGTCCCCGACCGTCGACCGCCCGCCGGACGCCCCGTGGCCCCGGAAGGAGAACGTGACGACGGCCCCGTACCGGGCGAAGGCCTGCGCCACCCGCCGCACGTGCGGCCGGTCCACGGCACCGGTGAAGCCGTGGGCGACGACGAACACGGGATGAGCGGCAGATGTCCGGGAGACGTCGTATACAACCGCACCCGGGTCGTATACGGCATCGATCGTCACACCGTCGGACGTGCGCAGAAATGTCCGCAATTGCGACCGCACAGGCGTTCCCCGAGTTGTCTCGGAGTGCGGACGATCGGTGGAACGCGCCACATGATCTGCCGGGCCAGAGCTCATGTGGGCTATTCTGCTAGGCAGAGGACTCGGGCAGCGTAGCCCCCGGGTCCTTTTGTGCTTTCGGAAGCGTTGTATACGACGCGGGAAACCGCAGGTGTACGGGGCCTTCGGGATCGCAGAGCCAGTGCTGTGCCAACAAACGTCCTCGCAGGGACCGAGGAGGAACCAGACGTATGAGTTCTCTGCTGCTCCTGACCAATGCCCTCCAGCCGTCGACGGAGGTGCTCCCCGCCCTCGGCCTGCTCCTGCACAACGTGCGAGTGGCCCCCGCGGAGGGGCCCGCCCTCGTCGACACCCCCGGCGCCGACGTCATCCTCGTCGACGGCCGCCGCGATCTGCCGCAGGTCCGCAGCCTGTGTCAGCTACTGCGCTCGACCGGACCCGGCTGCCCGCTCGTCCTCGTCGTCACGGAGGGCGGTCTCGCCGCCGTCACCGCCGACTGGGGCATCGACGACGTCCTGCTCGACACCGCCGGCCCCGCGGAGGTCGAGGCGCGGCTGCGGCTGGCCATGGGACGCCAGCAGATCGTCAGCGACGACTCCCCGATGGAGATCCGCAACGGCGACCTGTCGGTCGACGAGGCGACGTACTCCGCCAAGCTCAAGGGCCGCGTCCTCGACCTCACCTTCAAGGAGTTCGAGCTCCTGAAGTACCTCGCGCAGCACCCCGGCCGCGTCTTCACGCGCGCCCAGCTGCTCCAGGAGGTCTGGGGCTACGACTACTTCGGCGGTACGCGCACGGTCGACGTGCACGTGCGGCGGCTGCGCGCCAAGCTCGGCCCCGAGCACGAGTCGCTGATCGGCACCGTCCGGAACGTCGGTTATCGATTCGTTACACCGGAGAAGGTGGAGCGCGCCGCCGAGGAGGCGAAGGCCAAGGCCGCCAAGGAAAAGCCGGACAACACGGACGAGTCGGCCGCTCTGGACGCCGTCGAGGCACCTACCAAGGCGTAAAGAGGCGTATCGCGGTGCCCATCCGGGCATCGCTTTCCGCACGGGGCGCGCGGGCGGCGGCCGGACGGCGGTCGGGATGTCGTACGGAAGTACGGAAGCTCCTTTACGCCCTGCCCAGAGCCGGTATATCCGCGTAGACTCCGCGCGTGGCCAAGGTGACTCGGGATGATGTGGCGCGGCTGGCAGGGACTTCCACTGCCGTGGTCAGCTATGTCATCAACAACGGACCCCGGCCGGTCGCCCCGGCCACGCGCGAGCGTGTCCTCGCCGCGATCAAGGAGCTGGGGTACCGGCCCGACCGGGTCGCCCAGGCGATGGCGTCCCGGCGCACGGACCTCATAGGCCTGATCGTGCCGGACGCCCGCCAGCCCTTCTTCGGGGAGATGGCGCACGCGGTCGAACAGGCCGCGTCCGAGCGCGGAAAGATGGTGCTCGTCGGGAACTCCGACTACATCGGCGAGCGCGAGGTCCACTACCTGCGGGCCTTCCTGGGCATGCGCGTCTCCGGGCTCATCCTGGTCAGCCACGCGCTCAACGACCTGGCCGCCGCCGAGATCGAGGCCTGGGACGCCCGGGTCGTGCTGCTGCACGAGCGGCCCGAGGCCATCGACGACGTCGCCGTCGTCACGGACGACCTGGGCGGCGCCCAGCTCGCCGTACGGCACCTGCTGGAGCACGGTTACGAGTACGTCGCCTGTATGGGCGGCATAGCCGAGACCCCCGCGGTCGGCGACCCGGTCTCCGACCACGTCCAGGGCTGGCGTCGCGCGATGGACGAGGCCGGGATCTCCACGGAGGGCCGCCTCTTCGAGGCGCTCTACAACCGCTACGACGCCTACCAGTCCGCCCTGAAGATCCTCTCCGGTCCCCACCGCCCGCCCGCGATCTTCTGCTCCACCGACGACCAGGCGATCGGCCTGCTGCGAGCGGCGCGCGAACTGCGGATCGACGTGCCCGGCGAGCTGGCGGTGGCCGGCTTCGACGACATCAAGGAAGCGGCGCTGACCGATCCGCCCCTGACGACCGTCGCCTCCGACCGTTCGGCGATGGCCCGCGCGGCGGTGGACCTCGTCCTCGACGACGGACTGCGCGTGGCGGGGGCCCGCCGGGAGCGGCTGAAGGTGTTCCCGTCGCGGCTGGTGGTACGGCGCTCCTGCGGCTGCGGCTAGCCCCTTCCGGGCTGCCTTGATGCCCCCCTTCCGAGGCGCCTTTATATCGGGCATACGAGGTTCTGTCGGGCTTCTCAGGGAGGACTCAGGAAGCTCTCATGGTCGGGCTCCAAGCTCTGAGACATGACCGAGAGCTTCCACCGCAGTGGCGAGTACGAGAACCCTTACGAGGGTCAGCAGCAGGCCCCGGTGAACCCCGAGTGGCCGCCTCCGCCGGCGTACGCCCCGGCACCCGCTCCGAAGAAGCGCAACCGCGGCACCGTCGCCCTGCTCGCCGCCGTGGCGATCGTCGCCGCGGCGATCGGGGGCGGCACCGCCTACGGCATACAGGAGCTGACGGGCAACGACACCGTCGCCTCCAGCTCCACCAGCACCAACGTGGTGCCGTCCAGCCAGAAGGGCACGGTCGCCGGGGTCGCCAAGGCGGTCAGCCCCAGCATCGTCGAGATCAGCGCGAACTCCAACGCCGGTTCCTCCACCGGCTCGGGCGTGATCATCACGAGCGACGGCGAGATCATCACCAACAACCACGTCGTCTCCGGTGCCTCGCAGATCAAGGTGACGACCAGCGACGGCCAGTCCTACTCCGCCAAGGTCGTCGGCACCGACAGCAAGAAGGACCTCGCGCTCATCAAGCTGGAGAACGCCTCCGGCCTGAGGGCGGCGACGTTCGGCGACTCCTCCGGAGTGCAGGTCGGCGACCAGGTCGTGGCGATCGGCTCCCCCGAAGGCCTGTCCGGCACCGTCACCAGCGGCATCATCTCGGCCCTCGACCGTGACGTCACCGTCCCGACGGAGCAGGACCAGGGCCAGCAGCAGTTCCAGCAGGGCGACGGGTGGCCGTTCGAGTTCGGCGGGCGGCAGTTCAACGGCGACACCGGCTCGGACACCACGACGTACAAGGCGCTCCAGACCGACGCGTCCCTCAACCCGGGCAACTCCGGCGGTGCCCTGATCGACATGAACGGCAACATCATCGGGATCAACTCCGCGATGTACTCGCCGGCGGGCGCCGCCTCCTCGTCCTCCGACGCGGGCAGCGTCGGCCTGGGCTTCGCCATCCCGATCAACACCGTCAAGGCCGACCTCGCCAAGCTGCGGGCCGGCTCCACCGACTGAGTTTCCGCCAGTGAGTTCCCCAGGTGAGGAGTACGGCGATGATCCAGCAGGTTCCGCACACGGTGCCGGGGGCCGACCCGGCGGGGTTCGCGCTGGCGTTGGCGGTGGCGTACGAACTGCACACACCGGCGACGGCATCGGCTTCGGCTTCGGCTTCCGCATCGGCGACGCGAGCGCCCGAGGTGGCAGCGGCCAAGGCCCGGCCCGCGCGCCGGGCCGCCGCCCGCCGGGCCGCCACCGCCCGGCGCCGCAAGGTGCGGGGCTGATCCAGGGCTGATCCGGGGCTGATCCTTCTCCCGGCCCGCCCCGCCGACATGCGAGGCTGAGACCGTCAGCGACACCCCGTCCCGCCCCACCACACACCACACCCGAGGACCCCGACCCATGAGCCCCGCAGACGGCGACCGTGACTCCCAGCGCATCCTGATCGTCGACGACGAGCCGGCGGTACGCGAAGCGCTCCAGCGCAGCCTCGCCTTCGAGGGGTACGAGACCGAGGTCGCCGTGGACGGCGCGGACGCGCTGGAGAAGGCCGCGGCGTACCGCCCCGACCTGATCGTCCTCGACATCCAGATGCCCCGCATGGACGGCCTGACGGCGGCGCGCCGCATCCGCGGCACCGGCGACACGACCCCGATCCTCATGCTCACGGCCCGCGACACGGTCGGCGACCGGGTGACGGGACTCGACGCGGGCGCCGACGACTACCTGGTCAAGCCCTTCGAACTGGACGAACTCTTCGCCCGCATCCGCGCCCTGCTGCGCCGCAGCTCCTACGCGGCGGCCGTCGGCGCGGGCTCTCCGGACGACGAGGACGTCCTCGCCTTCGCCGACCTGCGCATGGACCTCGCGACGCGCGAGGTCTCCCGGGGCGGCCGCCATGTGGAGCTGACCCGCACGGAGTTCACGCTGCTGGAGATGTTCATGGCGCACCCGCGCCAGGTCCTCACGCGGGAGCAGATCCTGAAGGCGGTCTGGGGCTTCGACTTCGAGCCGTCGTCGAACTCCCTCGACGTCTACGTCATGTACCTGCGCCGCAAGACCGAGGCCGGTGGCGAGCCGCGCCTCGTCCACACGGTGCGCGGTGTGGGCTACGTGCTGCGGCAGGGCGGCGCGGAGTGAACAAGGTCGTACGCCGTTTCCGCTCCCTGCCGATCCGGTCCCGGCTGGCGCTGCTGGTGGCGGCGGCGGTGGCGTTCGCGGTGGCGGCGGTTTCGGTGACGTGCTGGTTCATCGTGCAGGGGAAGTTGTACGACCAGGTGGACGGTGACCTGAGGTCATCGTTCCGGACCATCGCGGCCGAGGATTTCGACGCACTGACGAAGACGTGTCCGCAGAAGCCTTCGAACACGCTCGGCGGGGCTCCCCGGCCGCAGACCTACGCGCAGGTGGTCAGGGTCGACGGCAAGGTCTGCCTGTTCAGCAGTCTGATGCCTCAGGTGAAGGTCACGAGCGGCGACAAGGCTGTCGCGAAGGAGCCCGATCCCAGGACGGCCAGGCTGCGCAACGGCACCGACAGCGACGGCAACTCGGTGCGCGTACTGACCACGGCGGTCATCGTGAAGGACGGGCCGTTCCAGCAGGGCGTGGCCGCCGACTACGCGCTGGTCATCGCCGTTCCTCTCAAGGGCACGGAGTCCACGCTCAACGAACTGGCGCTGATCCTGCTGCTGGTGTCGGGCGTCGGAGTGATGGGCGCCGGGGCTGCCGGGCTCATGGTGGCCCGGGCGGGCCTGCGCCCGGTCGACAAACTCACGGAGGCCGTCGAGCACGTGGCCCGCACGGAGGATCTGGACGTCCGCATCCCTGTGGACGACGCCGACGAGGACGAAGTGGCCCGCCTCTCCCGCTCCTTCAACTCCATGACGTCAGCCCTGGCCAGCTCCCGTGAGCTCCAGCAACAGCTCATCGCGGACGCCGGTCACGAACTCCGCACACCGCTCACCTCTCTCCGCACCAACATCGAGCTCCTCACCCGCAGCGAGGAAACGGGCCGCCCCATCCCCGAGGCCGACCGCAAGGCACTGCTCGCGTCGGTGAAGGCACAGATGACGGAACTGGCCGCACTCATCGGCGACCTGCAGGAACTGTCCCGCCCGGACACCGGCCAGCACTCCGGCCGGACGCAGATCGTCGCCTGGCACGACACCGTCGACTCGGCGCTGCGGCGGGCGCGGCTGCGAGGCCCGGAGCTGACGATCACGGCGGACGTACAGCCGTGGTTCGTCCGCGCGGAGCCGTCCGCGCTGGAGCGGGCGGTGGTCAACATCCTCGACAACGCGGTGAAGTTCAGCCCGGAGGGCAGCAGGATCGAGGTGCGCCTGTCCGGGGGCGTCCTGACGGTCCGCGACCACGGCCCGGGCATCCCCGCCGACGAACTCCCCCACGTCTTCGACCGCTTCTGGCGCTCCCCGAGCGCACGAGCGCTACCCGGCTCGGGCCTCGGCCTGTCCATCGTGGCTCGCACGGTGCAGCAGGCCGGCGGCGAGGTGTCGCTGTCCCACGCCGAGGGCGGCGGCACGGTGGCGACGATACGACTGCCGGGGGCGGCGGTGCCTCCGCCGGAGGATCCTCCTGCTTCGTGACGTACCGGTCCCTGCTCCTCACTCCTCCAGATGGCGCTTGACGTACGCCGTCGGCTCCACCGACGTCAGCGCCGTCACGTCTCCGTCCGGTACATCAGATCCACCTCGTGCGTGACGAACCCCAGCCGCTCGTACACCGACACCGCCGCCTTGTTGTCGGCGTCGACGTACAGCATCGCGGTCGGCACCCCCTGGTCCGCCAGGTGCCGCAGGCCGATCGTCGTGAGGGACTTGCCGAGGCCGCCGCCCTGGGCGCCGGGGGCGACGCCGAGGACGTACACCTCGCCCAGGCCCTCCTCGGCGTGGATCTTTGTCCAGTGGAAGCCGATGAGTTCGTCGCCGCGGAAGGCGAGGAAGAACCCCGCGGGATCGAACCACGGCTCGGCCTTGCGGTCGTCGAGGTCCCGCTGGGTGAGTGAGCCCTGCTCGGGGTGGTGGGCGAAGGCGGCGGCGTTGACGGCGAGCCAGGCCGCGTCGTCCTGGCCGGGGACGAAGGTGCGGACGGTGACGCCCTCGGGGAGGACCGGCTCGGGCGCGTCGAAGCCGGTCAAGGGGCGGCGCATCTGGCGCAGTTCGCGGAACAGGGTCAGGCCGAGGACCTGCGCGAGGTGCCGGGCGGCGGAGTGGCCGCCGTGCGCCCACACCCGCAGCCGCTTGCCGGACACGGCCAGCAGCGCGGAGCCCAGCGCCCGCCCGTTCCCCTGGCCCCGGTGCCCGGGGTGCACGACCAGCTCGGCGGCCGGCGGCTCCACCGGGTCGGTGTCCTCCAGTTGGGCGTACCCGACGAGTTCGCCGTCGACGCTGAGCAGCAGATGGGCGACGCCCTCGCGTTCGCCACCGCGCAACTGCAACCGGCCCTGCTCGGAGACCGCCTGCTGCCCGTCGGCGAGGGCGGCCTCGGCGAGCAGTCCGAGGACGGCCTCGGTCTGCTCCGCGGAGAGCGCGGCATATGTGTCGATCGAGCGGTTCCGGCCGGGCCGTGCGGTGTCGTCGCTGGTCATGCGTACGAGGGTACGGGGGACCGCCGGTAAATCGGCGGCAAGAGCAAGCGGGATGTAACCACGAAACTCGGTCGCGCCACGCGCATTGACCCTAGGCTTCGGCAACCGCGCGATCGGCTTCCTCTCCGGCGACATCGCCAACGCACGTGAACTAAATCGCATACACGGGATTCAAGTTGCGGTCAGGGGCGGTGCGCATGGTCGGATGAGACGATGCTCACCCCCCACCGCATGGACCCGCACCACCTTCCCCACGACCCCTCCGAGCAGCCCCGCAACCCCTACGAGGAACTCGGCGCACTCGACGACGGCCCGCTGGAGGAGACCCCTCTGGAGGACTTCCTCGGCGAGGGCGCCGTGCGGCGGGACGAGCAGGAACCGGAGTGGTCTCCGCCCGGTCACCGCCGTGGCGGCCGGCGTCGGAAGAACCGTTTCGCCGGACTGCCGCTCGCGATGAAGGCGGTGGTCGGGCTGGTCGCGCTCACCGCCTTCGTCGCCCTCGCCGACCGCTGGGCCCTGCTGTACGCCGAGCACCGGGCCGCCGACACGCTCAAGGACCGGCTCGACCTCGCGGCGGCGCCCGAGGTGGAGATCGGCGGGTTTCCCTTCCTCACCCAACTCGCCGAGAAGAGGCTGGAATCGGTGAAGGTGACCGTCCCGGACGTCGCCGCGGACCGGGTCTCACTGGCGAAGGTGTCGGCCACGGCGCACGACATCCGGCTGGACGCCGACGGCCTCACGTCCGTGCGCGGCGCCCACGTCCCCCGGTTCGACGGGGACGTCCTGCTGTCCTTCGAGGACCTCAACCGCGAACTGGGCGCCTCCCAGGTGAGGTTCACCGGCGAGGGCCGCGACCGCGTCCGGGCCCGCGGCACCCTGCCCGTCGCCGGACACGACCTGCGGCTGCGCGCCGAGGCCCGGATCCAGCGGCAGGGCGAGCGGGGCATCACCACGGAGATCGGCGGGATGCGGCTCGACATCGGGGACCTGGCCACCTACCGCCCCGGCACCCGCCCCTCGGAGGGCCTGCACCTGACACCCAAGGGGACCGCCGACCTCGCACGGGAGACCCGCAAGGCCAAGGCGCTGCTCTCGGTCCCGGCGATCGTGCAGCGGATGGGCGTGCCCGAGGCGACGGTACGCGAGGCCCTGGCCGACGACGGCAAGCTCACCGAGCTGACCGGCTCCCCGAAGTTCGCCCGCCAGGCCGAACGCCTCAACCTCATCGACCTGGCCCTGGACAACCCCGAGGTGCTCCGCCGCCTCGGCCTCGACCCCGACCTCCTCGACGAACTGTCCGGCCTGACCCGCCCGGTCCTGGCCGACCGGCTGTCCCTGGCGTTCGAACTGCCGAAGCCGGAGCAGGGGGACGTACGGCTGGACGACGTACGGGTGGAGGAGGACGGCATCCGGGTGCGGCTGTCGGGCTCGGGACTGACGGTGGGTTCGTAGCCCCGCGAGCAAGCAACCTGCGTTCCTGATGAGATTTGGTGTGCAGATGTGTTGACTTCTGTTCGAGCCCTCTTCTAGTTTGCGGGAGCCAACGAGCCGCCGATCTGTACGCGAGTTCCGCGGACGCAACTGCTCGGAAGGGGACGTCGTGTCACGAAACACTCATCGGGGGACAGCCGGTCTGGGGGCGCTGCTCGCCTGCGTCACGGCATTCGGCGGGGCCCTCGCCTCCCCCGCAGCCGCCTCCCCCACCGCCCCGCCGCCCGTCAGCGACTTCAAGGGCGTCAACTGGGCCGACCCGCGGGACAACTACGCCGACGACGCGGTCGTGCCCTCGGGCCTGTCCACCTCCGACGGCTACGCCACGACCTACGCCAAATCCAGGGCGATCATCGGCGGGTTCTCCGAGCTGGGCGCCAACACCGTCCGCCTCCCGGTCAACCCGACCTCCGTGAACGGCCCGTTCTGGAAGTCGTACCGGGGTGCGATCGACGCCGCCACCGCCAAGGGCTTCAAGGTCATCCTGGGTTACTGGGAGGCCGACAACGCCAAGGACGGCAAGATCGACAACCAGGCCTCCTGGGACCAGATGTGGGCGCGGATCACCTCCGCCTACGCCCGCAACTCCAAGGTGTACTTCGAGCCGATGAACGAGCCGTTCGGCTACACCGCCCAGGAGTGGACCGACATCGCCGCGAAGTGGGTGACCACCCACCGCAACGTGCCCCGCGACCGGATGCTGATCGGCGGGTACAAGTACAGCGAGGACGTCAAGCCGGTGTGCGCCGACCCGCGCCTCAAGGGCACCCGGATCGCCCTGCACAACTACGGCTTCTGGCACACCGACTGGACCAGCGTCGACCAGTGGAAGGCCGACTTCAAGCAGCGCATCGGCGCCTGCGCCTCGCGCACGATCCTCGACGAGTTCGGCGCTTCCATGACGACCGGCCTCGACTACAACGGCCCGGTCAACGGCTCCAACGAGGTCGCCTACATCCAGGCCGCGACCGACATCATCCGCGACCTGGGCCTGGGTTCGGTCTACTGGCCCGGCCTGCGCAACGGCGACACCTACTCCCTCACCACGCTCCAGGGCACGGGCACCGACCTCAGCCTGACGGTGAACAACCAGAGCGGCCTGGACCGGCTGCACTGGGCCTGGAAGCGGTAAACGTCCCCACGGAGTCCATGGTGGCCCCTCCGGGTCCGGCGCCGCTGGTCAGCCGGACCCGGAAGGGAGCCGTCAGGACGCCGAAGGCGTCCAGCCCGCGAGCCAGTCCGCGACCTCCTGGTTCGCGGCCTGCGCGTCCGTCAGGTGAGGACGGTTGGTGCTCTGCGCACCCGCGCCCGCACCGCGGTTCTTGTACTCGGCGAAGCGGTCGTCCTTCCACGAGAAGCCGCTCATGTCGGTCCACGGCGTGGACTTGATCGCGGCGCTGAGGTCGGTGTTGCGCACCGTGGTCTGCGGATCGAGGGAGGCGTCCCCGCCCGCGTGCCAGGGCCGGCCGAGGTAGAAGCTCCCGGCGGAGACGTCCCCGTTCACCGTGGAGTTGGCGATCAGGATGCCCTTGCGGTTCGCGGCGGTGCTCGGGGCGGTGATGTACCCGGCCGAGGTGCCGTTCCAGCGCTTCTTCAGCGTGATGACGGACTTGTCGACGACGGCCGTGGCCCGCCCGAAGATGAAGTCGACGTTGCCGATGACGTAGGAGTTGCTGACGTAGACCCGGCCCAGCCGGTCCTTCGCGGCGGTGTCGAGCAGCAGAGTGTCCTGGTCGCCGCTGACGATGATCCCGTCCAGGAACACCTTGTCGGCGGCGGTCCGCAGGGCGACGGCCTGGTGGCCGTTCAGGCTCTGGTTCTTCGCCTCGTCGAAGTCGTTGGAGATGGTCAGGTTCCGGGCCTGGAAGTCGTCGGCCTCGACGGCGACGGTGGCGCTGCCGCCCGTGCCGTACGTGCCGCCGCCGGGCTTGGGCGTGCCGGAGGCGTTGTTGTAGACGATCGTCGTGTCCTTGCGGCTGCTGCCGGTACCCCGGATGGTGACGTGCGGCTTGTTGGACGGCACCTTGACCGTCTCGCGGTACGTCCCCGGCTTCACGGCGATCACGACCCGCGACGGATTGTTCGCCGGTACGGCGTTCACGGCGGCCTGCACGGTCGTGTACTGCCCGCTGCCGTCCTTGGCCACGGTGAGGGTGGTCGCGGCGGCGGCCTTGGTGGAGGCGGCGGTCCTGCCGATGGAAGCGCGGGGCCCGGCACCGGACTTGAGGATCGACGGCAGGTCGGCGGCCTTGTCGAGGGTGTAGGGGTAGTAGGCCTTCGGGTCGAAGGCGGTCCCGCCGCTCTCGTTGCGACCGCTGGTGCCGGAGAAGGAGTTCCCGCGCTGGACGATGGCGGCGCCGCTGTCCTTGATGACGGGGTTCTTGATGCCCTGGAAGAGGGAGTTCTCCAGGACCATCTTGGTCGCGCCGCGCGAGTAGTTGCCGTACGACGACTTGATGTCGGTGCCCGGGGCGTCCTCCAGGAAGTTGTTGTAGAGGTGGGCGTGGGCGGCGTTGTCGGTGGACGGGTTGCGCTGCTCGGTCTCGCGGATCCAGTTGTGGTGGATCGTGATGTCCGTCTTGACGTTCTCGGTCCAGCCGATGCCGAAGGTCTTGTTGTTGTCGCTCAGCTTGTTCCAGGAGACGGTGACGTTCGTGCTGTCCTTGCGGACGTCGATGAGCCCGTCGGCCATGTGCCGCAGATCGTTGTGATCGATCCAGACGTGATGCGCGCCGTCCATCTGGATCGCGTCGAAGTCATGGTCCTTGTCGTTCCAGACGCCTTGGTACGAGTCCCGGATGGTCAGGTTCCGGATGATCACGTTGTGCACGCCCTGGCCGAGGAAGAACCCACCGCCGACGATGTGCCCGGAGGTCCCGGACCCGACGATGGTCTTGTCGGACTGCACCTTGATCTCTTTGCCGACCGGGTTCATGGTGATCGTGCCGGCGACGACGATGACGTACGGCTCGGTGGCCGTGGCGTACTTCTCCAGCTCGGCCTGCGTCTTCACGGTGACGGTCTTGCCGTCCCGGCCGCCGTACGTCCCGTTCTGGCCGAGGGAGTTGACGGAGGCGAACCCGTCGGCGGTGTCGGCGGCCCAGGCCGGGGCGGCGGCGGAGGCCTGCTGGGCGGTGGAGCCGAGGACGCCGAGGTCGGTGCCGTAGGCGAGGGTGCCGGCGGCGGTCAGGGCCAGCGGCACCCCGACCGCCAGGGCCGTGCGGCTTCTGCGGTGCCGGGGCTTGCTGTGCGGCTCACTCATGCGGCGAATCCGTTCCGTGCGGGGGGGGATGATCCGGGGATGGGTCGCCGCCCCGCACGGAAAGGTTGCCGTGCCTTGCGTATGTTCCTTACTTCACACAGGACTTGGGGTCGAGCTTCTCCTCGATCTTGTCCTCGCGGCCGTCGGGCTGGCCGTTGGGGAGGAGCTTGTCGGAGATGCCGTCGATGTAGTACCCGTGGGAGTAGATGGTCCGGTATCCCCGGTCACGCCAGCTGTGCGCGGTGCGGTCGCCGTCGCCCTTGTTCCACTCGTAGTCCTCGACGTGGAAGACGGGGTTCACGCGCACCACGCGCTGGTACGGCGTCCAGGTGACCGCGACCTGCCGGCAGGGCGGAATGGTCTTTTCACTCCGGGTCTCGAACTTGGCCTCCTTCTCCCAGCCCCACTCGTAGCCGGCACTGCCGCCGACGGTGCCGGAGAAGATGCTCTTGGCGAGGGAGAGGCTGATGGTCCCGCCGACGCTCTTCTTGGCGAACGTCTTGGTGCTGTAGCTGCTGACGAAGGTCTCCTTGTCGTCGGCGGAGCCCTTGTTGCCGATCCACCGGGACGTGCGGACGGTGTCGCCCTTGATGGACCAGGTCGAGGCCTCGGCGTACCCGCACCAGCCGCGGAACAGCTCCCACGGCCCGGCGGGCTTCCACAGCCCGAAGACGTCCCGCAGGTATTCGTCCTGGGTCTTGAACTCACCGGTCTCGACGTTGAGGGCGCCGGAGACGCCCGTCAGGCTCGCCTCCTGGTTGCAGAGCCGCTCGATCATCCGGTCGGTGTCACCGGGGTCGACGCCCCGGATGTTGGTCGCCCCGGCGGGCCCGGCCGTCGCGGTGCCCGCGCCGGCCAGGAGACCGGACACGGCGAGGGCGGTGGAAGCGGCAACGACGCCGTATTTTCTGAGAGTTGGCTTACGAATGAGACGCATGGGGGTCGCTCACTCCTGTGGGGGTCTGTTACGGCGGTGAAGATGCCAGAACGGGTGCAGGAGTTCGCGCTACTGGTGAGTATGACAGGACATTGACAGCTGGCCGGGTTTCATATGCCGTTTTATCGGGTGTCGCCCCCACGGCTACGACTGACCGCGACACGTAACACGTCTCCCAGGGACTCCACCGCCCTCGTCAGTGCGAAACGCACGGCGCGTTCACCGGCCTCGGAGTCCCCGAGTACGGCCTTGGCGCCCGCGAGCACCTGCTCGGCGGAGGCGAGTTGAGCGGCCTCTACGTCGTCGGCGAGCCGCGAGAGGAGGCTGCCCGGGTCGTCGGTGGAGAGGTAACAGGGCTTGCCGTCGGCGCCGGCCCAGGGGAGCAGCCTCATGCGAAGACCTCCACGGTGTGGAGGTACGGCCGTACCAGTGGGGTGTCCATCATCAGGGGCTCTTCCACAACGAGGGGTCGGGGTGGGGATGTCGGCGGGGGGTGAGGGATGGTCCACGCCCCTTGAGCCGGCGCCGCCCGGTGACGCCCCCGGGCGGGCAGCAGGATCCGCACGAGGAGGAGCAGGACCGACTCGCAGAGTTCGGCGATACGCAGGCGCACGGGGTGTCCCTTCTCAGGGCAGGCGGGAGGGGTCTGACGAGCGGTGATTACCGTTCGTGCCTTGATGGTCACTGGTCGCGCGTACGCTCTGGAAGAGGGCTGGCGTTGCCTGAGCGCCAGGCAACGGCGAGGGGTGACATGGGCGATTTCGTTGACGGGGAGCGCGAGTCGAGGCGCGCCGAGCTCGGACGGACGCTGCGGTTCCTGCGGGAGAAGGCAGGCAAGACACTCGCGCAGTTGTCGGCGGAGACGGCGTACGACAAGAGCTACCTCTTCCGTCTGGAGAAGGGGGAGCGCCTGTCCAAGCGGGCGGTCATGGAGGACCTGGACAGCTACTACGAGTCCGGTGACCTGCTGGTTCGCCTGTGGCGGGACGCGCGCAAGGAGGTCATCAAGGACAAGTACAAGGCGTTCATGGAGCTTGAGGCGACGGCTCGCGTCATGTGGATGTTCCAGCTGGCGGTGCCTGGACTGTTGCAGACCGAGGACTATGCCCGCACGGTGTTGTCAGGGTTGTCCAGAGCCCAGACAACGGCTGGCAACAGCGAGGAGATCGAGGAACAGGTGGCCTTGCGCACGGGACGGCAGGAACTGCTGTACCGCGAACCGGCGCCCAGCATTCGCGTGATCCTGGACGAGGGAGCGCTTCGACGGCCTGTGCCCGACGGGAAGGTGTGGGCTGACCAACTGTCGCGCCTGTTGGACGCGGCCGAGTTGCCGTCGGTCGCACTTCAGGTTCTGCCCTACACAGCAGGCGTGCACGACCTCATGAACAGCCACCTCACACTGTTGTGGCAACGCGTCGGCGATCCCGTTGCCTATGTCGAAGGCAACAGCTTCGGCGAGTTGATCGACGACCCAGACAAGGTCTTGTCCTTCCGCTGGTCCTACGATCTCGTCAGGGACGCGGCGCTGACTCCGGAGGAGTCGAGGGCGTTCATCAAGCGTCTCTTGGAGGAGTGCAGATCATGAACCGAACCCTCGATCTCGGCACCGTCGTGTGGCGCAAGTCGTCCTACAGCGATGGGGGGCAGACCAACTGCCTGGAGGTCGCCGACAACCACCCCGGCATAGTCCCCGTCCGCGACAGCAAGCAGTCGGACGGCCCGATACTCGTGTTCGGCGCGAGCCCTTGGACGTCGTTCTTGGCTGGCGTCAAGGACGAAAGCCCCACGCGCGTATGACTCGGGTAGCGAACGACAGGAACGCTGCCGGAAAGACCCACTCGGCCAGGGACGCCAGCGCGTCGTTGTGGCGCAAGTCGTCCTACAGCGACGGGGGTGGCACGAACTGCCTCGAAGTCGCCGACAACCACCCCGGCACAGTCCCCGTCCGCGACAGCAAGCAGCCGGACGGCCCGATACTCGTGTTCGGCGCGAGCCCCTGGGCGTCGTTCCTGACGTACGTCACCAAGTAACCGCCCACGCCGGTTTCCAGACCTCCCCCTCGGTCAACCGGGGGCGCGTCGCCAGCAGGTGGTCGCGGAGTGCTTCCAGGCCGGGATGCGGATTGTCCGTGCGCCAGAGGAGGGAGTGCGGGTAGACCGGGGTCGGGTCGCGCAGGGGGACGAGGCGCAGGTCGTGGTCGGCCGGCCAGACCAGTGGGGTGCGTTCACTGAGGAAGGTCGCCAGGGTCGAGGAACCGGCGATGGTGTCGAGGAGGGCCTCGATGCCGAAGTTGGGGCCGATCGTGTCGATGGACGGGCCGAAGGTCTCGGCGAGTTCGTCGTAGTAGGCGGACCACTCCGTGCCGGGCACGTTGCCCGGCATCCAGATCCGGTGTCCGGCCAGTTGCGCGGGTGTCACCGAGGCGGCTCGGAAGAACTCGTGGTCGGGGCCGACGCACAGGCGCAGCGGCTCGTCCAGGACGGGGACGGCCTCGATGCCGTCGGGGAGCCGGCGCCCGGGCATGGTGACGGCACGGAACGTGGCGTCGACGGCCCCGTCCCGCACGGCGGTCACCGCCGTATTCGCGTCGAAGAGCGTGACGACGTCCAGGGCGATATCGGGATGCGCCCGGTGGAAGTCCCGTACCAGTCCGGCCGGGGCCGCCCGCCGCCCCACGACGTCCACCCGCAGCGCGCGTTCCCCGGGGCGCACAGCTGCCACCGCCCGCTCCTCCGCCTGGAGCAGGGCCCGGGCGTGCGACAGGAGGACCTGCCCGTCGATGGTGAGTTCCGCGCCACGCGGCGTTCGCACCAGGAGCCGCACCCCCAGGTCCTTCTCCAGCGCGGCGATCCGCTTGGAGACCGCCTGCTGGGTGAGCGACAGGTCGACGGCGGCCTTCTGGAACTGCCCGGCGTCGGCGATCGCGACGAAGGCCCGTACGGCTTTGAGGTCCACGCCGTCACCCTAGGTTCCTGAACCGCGAGCGGATCAACCAGCCCGGCGCAGATCTCGCCACCCGGCACCGCGACGGCCCGGCACCACCCGCCACGACCACCGCCGCAACGGCTCCACCACCCCCAGCACCCCCACCAGTACAGCCCCGGCCAGCACCACCGCCCACCGGTCGTGCGCCGCCGCCCACCGCTCATCCTCCACCGGCACGAACAGCGCCCACCGCCCCGGCCAGAACAGCACGGCCAGTACCGCCGAGGTCAGCAGGCCGGCCGCGACCCGCGGTCCGGGCCGCGTGGCCTCGGTGCAGCGCACCGCGACCGCCGCACCGGCCACCGCCAGGGCGAACGCCGCCCCGGCCTCCAGCGTGATGTCGGCGACCGGCGGCCGTAGCTCCGGCGGCACGAGCAGCAGTGCCGCGGTCCACCAGGCCGCCGTGGCGGGGACGACGAGGGCCACCCGCAGCGCGACGCGGACCGGGCGCGGGGTCGGCACGGTGGCCGTGGTGTGCCGGGCGGGGTCGTCCAGGAGGAAGACCAGGCCCATCGCGAAGGCCAGGACCGCGGCCCGCAGCAGGTGCAGGGAGAGCCGCTCGCCCGTCTCACCGGTGATCCGGGTGAGCGTGGCGAGCAGCAGTCCCGCCCCGCCGGCCGTGCCGACCACGCCCCACGGCAGGGTCCGGCCGGCCATGGCGACCAACTCCCCGTTCAGTCGAGGCACTTGTCGTCCCCCTCGGGTGCCTTCACGCCCAGCAGCCGCGCCGCCCGGGCCGCCGTCACCTTCGGCTCGGTCAGTTCGGCCCAGTGGGACTTCACGCGGGCGGTGACCTCACCCCGGGGCCGGTCCAGCAGCTCGCGCAGGACCTCCGTCTGGGCGTCCGTCATGTACATCCCGTCCGTCGGCTGGAGCACCAGGGCCGAGCCGGTCACGCTGTCGTCGAGGCGGACGCGGCGCAGGGCCGCCACCGGGTCGGACTCCCAGCCCAGGGCCAGCCACATGACGGTGACCATGCGGCCGTCGCACATCGAGGTCGACGCCTTCTCGTTGCCCGCGACCAGCACACCGGCCACGGCCGCCGAGAACTCGGGGACGCGGTTTCCGCCCCACCGGGTGCCCACGGTCACCTCGTGCGGACGCTCCAGGGGCGTCAGCGCACCATCGCCGGAGAGGCCGTAACGGGCCTCGATCCGCTGCCGTACGACGACCTTCTGCTCGTGGGCGCTGCCACCGGCCAGGGACCGCACCCGGTCCACGACCCCCGCCCAGTCCGCGACCCGCGGTCCCCACTCGGGGAACACGCAGTACGTCGATCCGTCCCGCCGGACGCAGGAGTGCATCTCGTCCGGGTTCACCGTGGCCCGCTCGCGGGCCTTGACCAGCTCGGGCGAGTCACCGCCCGTCTGGGCGACCCCGCCCACCAGCGTCATGGCCACCGCTCCGGCGATCCCGGCCATCACCACCGGCTTGCGGCCACCGGCGGCCAGCACCGCCACCAGGCCCGCGCACAGCGCCAGCCCGGCCAGATACAGCGCGTGCCAGGCGGCGGGCCGGCCTATCAGGTCGGACGGCAGCGTGCTGGCGGTCGCCTCGACGGCCACCGGCATGAACCACCGGGTGTCGCCGTCGCTCGTGCCCGTACCGAAGAGCAAGAGGAACAGGAAGAACACCACCGTCAGCGGCGCGGCGATCGCCGCCCTCACCAACCCGGCCATGAGCAGTCCGACCAGCCCGGACAGCAACACGATCAGCGGCCCCACGAGCAGTTCGGCCACCGAACCGTGCCCGATCGCCCCGGGCCTGAGCGCCTCCCGGCCGAACTGCGCGGCCACACACACGGCGGTGAGCAGGGCCGCTGCCACGACCGACAGCGCGTGGGCGACCGTACGCCGCCACGGCGGGAGGACCAGCACCGCGAAGTGGTGCTCCGTCCCGTGCCGTCGCGAGCGCAGCGCGGCCAGGTTGACGGACAGCAGGACCGCGAGGCCGACCAGCATCGGCGCACTCTGGGTGGCGCGGTCGACGTCCTGGAGGGCCGGGTAGCCGTCCCAGTCCTTCCCGCCGCGCCACACGGTCCAGCCGAGGTACACGAGGAAGGCGATGACCACCGGCAGCCTCGTCAGCAGCCGGCGCGTCTCGAACAGCGCCAGGGCCGCCACGGCCGCTCCCGAGGCCCCGGGCCGTACATCGGACACGACCGGCCTCTCCACCACCGTCGTCATGCCGCCACCTCCACGGCGTCGCCGTCGAGGGCGAGCAGGTAGCCGTCCTCCAGGGTGGGTTCGAGCAGCTCGGCGCCGTCCGGCGGATCCCCGACGTTCCTGAAGGCCCCGGTCCCCGTACGCCACCCCGCCTTGGCGTCCGGATCGCGCTCCGTACTGCTCCACACCCGCCCGGCGGCCCGCGCCGTCAGCTCGGCCGGAGTGCCCTCGAACCGGACCCGGCCGCCGGCCATGACGAGCACCCGGTGACAGAGCATCGCCACGTCCTCCGTCTGGTGGGTGGACAGCAGCACCGTGCGCCCCTCCCCGGCCCCCGCGATCAGCTCCCGGAACCGCATGCGCTGCTCGGGGTCCAGCCCGACGGTGGGCTCGTCCAGCACCAGGAAGCCGGGGTCCCCGACCAGGGCCGCCCCCAGGGCGACCCGCTGCCGCATGCCGCCGGACAGCTTGCGGATCCGCTTGCCCCGCACGTCGGCGAGCCCCACTTCGTCGAGCACCCGCCGCACTTCGCGATGCCGGGCGGCCCGGTCGGTCATCTCCTTGAGGATCGCCACGTAGTCGACGAACTCGAAGGCGGTGAAGTCCGGGTGGAACCCCGGCGTCTGCGGCAGATAGCCCAGCCGGCGCCGCACCTCCTGCCTGCCCCGCGCGGTGCCCGGGTCGTGCCCGAGCACGGTGAAGGCGCCCCGGTCGGCGGGCAGGGCCGTGGCGAGCACCCGCAGCAGCGTGGTCTTGCCGGCGCCGTTGGGCCCGAGCAGCCCGGTGACGCCGCCGGTCAGCCGCAGCGACACGTCGTCGAGGGCGCGGGTGCCGCCGTAGCGGAGGCTCAGCCCGGAGGCGGACACGGTCGGAGTCATACGGCACGTCCCTGGAAGAGATCGAAGCGGTCACGGAAGACGAAGAGCAGCCCGGCGGCGAGCGCGGCGACCAGCGCCGCCACGCCCTGCCCGGCGACGGTGAACGGCGCGAGCGGCACCTCGGGCCCTGCCCGCAGCGCCTCGGCCAGCACCAGCAGCCCGACCCACGCCCCGCCGACCAGGGACGGCGCGAGCACCGGCCCCAGCCGGGGGGTCAGCGCCAGCCCGGTCGAGGTGAGCGCGAGCGCGGGCAGCAGCCAGGCCAGCGCACGCAGCCCGTACGCGGGCAGCGTGAGTGTCGCGAGCCCGTTCAGCCCCAGCACCACGCCCAGCACGGCCACCGTCCGGATCATCAGCAGCCGGAACCCGTGCATCGGCGCGACGACGGCCATCTCGTACGTCGGATCCAGCGCGGGCCCGTACGACAGCGCCACCCCCGCCAGCGGCAGCAGCGGCGCGAGAGCGAGGAACAGCGTGGGGAACTCCCCGCTGTGCGGGGCATGCCCCGCCCCGACACTCAGCAGCAGCACGACGACGACGGCCCCCAGCCACGACCGCCGCAGCACCGGCGCCGCCGCCAGCAGCCGCGCGGTGTGACCGGCCACCCCGACCCGCACCAGCAACGACTCCAGCACCCCCGCCCGGGGGGCGTCGAGCTCGGCGTCGAGCCGTTCCCATCCCGCGTCGAGCGCGACCGGATCGCTCATCTCGGCGAGCACGCCCCGGCACGCGGCACAGGCGCCCAGGTGCGCGTCGGCGGACCACAGAGCCGGTGCCGCCAGCTCGCCGCGCGCGTAGGCGCGCAGATCCTCTTCGGGCACATGCCAACTCATGCCAACGCCTCCCGCAACTGCTTCCGGGCCCGCATCGCCCGCGTCTTGACCGTCCCCGGCGGTATCCCCAGCAGCACGGCCGCCTCCCGGGTCGAGAGCCCGTCGATGACGGTCGCCTGCAACACCGCCCGCAGCTCCGGCGACAGCCGGACCAGCGCGCCGGCGAGGTCCCCGTGCTCCACCCCCGCGAGCACGCGCTCCTCCGCCGACACCTCGTCCCGGTGCCTGAGCCGCGCCAGCGCCTGCCGCAGCCGCCCGCGCGCCCCGTCACCCCGCAGCGCGTCCACCAGCCGCCGCGCCCCGATGCGCCACAGCCACCCGGCCACATCGCCCTCCTCCCGGTAGCGGGCCTTGCCGCGCCACACCGCGAGGAACGTCTCCTGGACGACGTCGTCGACGACGCCCAGGTCGGCGCACCGGCCGCGCAGCCGGGCACGAAGCCACGGCGCGTACCGCCGGTACAGCTCCTCGAAGGCCCGCCGGTCGGCGTCCGCGGCAACGGCCCGCAGCAGCTCCCCGTCGCTTCTCGTTTCGCTCACGTCTCCTCATCGGACGAGCCCGTGCGATCGGTTCACGAAAGCACGCCCGGCTTCCCGGCCGGCACCGAGCACACCCCCGCGAGCCGCCCTGCGCTATCCCACACGTCATGTCTCCGTAACCATCGATTCAGACGGGCTTGCGAGGCTCGGCCAATGACTCCCGCCGTGCCAGAGCCTTCACCGCCCCGAGAGGGGCCTGGGAGGAACGGGAACACTCATGTGACGCCCCCGCTCCCGCCCGCGCTGTCCGACGCGCCCGTGATGCTCGCGGCGCGGAAGAATGGGTCCATGAGCCAGCCGAACACCCAGGCACAGGTCCAGCACGCGCAGCCCTCCGTGGGCTCCATAGCGGCCCACCGCCCGCACACCATCGCGGCAGCCGTCTCCGACCTCGAACCCGACATCGACGCCGACCTCGACGCGTACGAGGAGTCGCCGTACGACGGACCCCAGCTGCCGCAGGGACGTTTCCTCGACCGGGAGCGCAGCTGGCTGGCGTTCAACGAGCGCGTTCTCGAACTCGCCGAGGACCCGAACACGCCGCTGCTGGAGCGGGCCAACTTCCTCGCGATCTTCGCCAGCAACCTGGACGAGTTCTTCATGGTCCGGGTCGCCGGTCTGAAGCGCCGTATCGCCACCGGCGTGGCCACCCGCTCCGCCTCCGGCCTCCAGCCCCGCGAGGTACTGGAGATGATCTGGGCCCGCTCCCGCGAGCTCATGGCCCGGCACGCCGCCTGCTACCACGAGGACGTCGCCCCCGCACTCGCGGAGGAGGGCATCCACCTGGTCCGCTGGAGCGAGCTCCAGGAAAAGGAGCAGGCCCGCCTGTTCACTCTGTTCCGGCACCAGATCTTCCCCGTGCTGACCCCGCTGGCGGTCGACCCGGCCCACCCCTTCCCGTACATCTCCGGCCTGTCCCTGAACCTGGCCGTCGTCGTACGGAACCCCGTCACGGGCCACAAGCACTTCGCCCGCGTCAAGGTGCCGCCGCTGCTGTCCCGCTTCCTGGAGAGCTCCCCGGGCCGCTACGTCCCCATCGAGGACGTCATCGCCGCCCACCTGGAGGAGCTGTTCCCGGGCATGGAGGTCCTGGAGCACCACGCCTTCCGCCTCACCAGGAACGAGGACCTGGAGGTCGAGGAGGACGACGCCGAGAACCTGCTCCAGGCCCTGGAGAAGGAGCTCATGCGGCGCCGCTTCGGGCCGCCGGTGCGCCTGGAGGTCGAGGAGTCCATCGACCGCGAGGTCCTGGACCTGCTGGTGCGCGAGCTGAAGATCAGCGAGGCCGAGGTGTACCCGCTGCCGGGTCCGCTGGACCTCACGGGCCTGTTCCGGATCGCCTCCCTCGACCGGCCCGAGCTGAAGTACCGCAAGTTCGTCGCCGGCACCCACCGCGATCTCGCCGAGGTCGAGTCGGCGTCCGCGCCGGACATCTTCGCCGCGCTGCGCGAGCGGGACGTCCTGCTGCACCACCCGTACGACTCGTTCTCGACCTCCGTCCAGGCCTTCCTGGAGCAGGCGGCCGGCGACCCGGACGTCCTCGCGATCAAGCAGACCCTGTACCGCACCTCGGGCGACTCCCCCATAGTCGACGCGCTCATCGAGGCCGCCGAGGCCGGCAAGCAGGTCCTGGTCCTGGTCGAGATCAAGGCCCGCTTCGACGAGCACGCCAACATCAAGTGGGCGCGCAAGCTGGAGGAGGCCGGCTGCCACGTGGTCTACGGCCTGGTCGGGCTGAAGACCCACTGCAAGCTGTCGCTGGTGGTCCGCCAGGAGGGCGAGACGCTCCGCCGCTACAGCCACGTCGGCACCGGCAACTACCACCCGAAGACGGCCCGCCTCTACGAGGACCTCGGTCTGCTCACGGCCGACCCGCAGGTCGGCGCGGACCTCTCGGACCTCTTCAACCGCCTCTCCGGCTACTCCCGCCGGGAGACCTACCGCCGCCTGCTCGTGGCGCCCAAGTCGCTGCGCGACGGCCTGGTCGCGCGGATCACCAAGGAGGTCCAGCACCACCGGGCGGGGCGGCCCGCGTACGTCCGCATCAAGGTCAACTCGATGGTCGACGAGGCCATCATCGACGCCTGCTACCGCGCGGCCCAGGCGGGTGTGCCGGTGGACGTGTGGGTGCGCGGCATCTGCGCGCTGCGCCCGGGCGTGACGGACCTGTCGGAGAACATCCGGGTCCGCTCCATCCTCGGCCGCTTCCTGGAGCACTCGCGCGTGTTCGCCTTCGGCAACGGCGGCGAGCCCGAGGTGTGGTTCGGCAGCGCCGACATGATGCACCGCAACCTCGACCGCCGGATAGAGGCCCTGGTCAGGGTCACCGACCCGGCACACCGGGCAGCCCTGAACCGGCTGCTGGAGACCGGCATGTCCGACTCCACCGCCTCCTGGCACCTCGGCCCGGACGGCGAGTGGACCCGGCATGCGACCGACGCGGACGGCCAGCCCCTGCGCAACGTCCAGGAGATGCTCATAGACGCCCGGAGGCGCCGGCGTGGCACAGCGACACCTTGACCCGACGGACCCCATGGCCGGGCCCGCCCCCACCGGTGACGCCCTCGCGGGCTACCTGCGGGCCCAGGCCACGGAGTTCCTCCGCGCGCTGCGCCTGCACCGGGAGACGGGGTCGGGCGCGAACGGCTCGGAGGGGTCCGCCGAGGCGGCCCGCGCGCTCCGCCGCTCGGCCCGCCGCATCAGCGCCGGCCTGCACACGTTCCAGCCCCTCCTCGACACGGACTGGTGCGAGGGCATGCGCCCCGAACTGGCCTGGGTCTCAGGCACCCTGGCCATGGAGCACGCGTACACGGCCCGCCTGGAACGCCTACTGAGCGCCTTGCACCGCTTGTCGGGCTCTACGGCGCTCCCTGCCCATCCGGCAGGGGCGACCGCCGGCGCCCGGGCGGACGCGACAGCGGGCACACGCACCGACCCGGCCGCGGGCGCGCGCGCCGACTCGGCCGCGGGCAGTCGTGCCGCTGGGGCGGCACCCGTCCCACAGCGAGCGGCACCCCGCGACGCCGGGTTGCGCACCCCCCAGGCCGCGGCACAAGAACGCGGCAACCTGACAGTGGGAGCAGCGAAAGCGGGCGCCCTGCTGGACCGCCAGCTCACCCTCGCCCGCACCCGAGCCCACTCCACAGCCCTGCAAGCCCTGGGCTCCAGCCGCTTCCACGCCATCGCGGACAAGGTCGCCGTCCTGGCCAGCGAGGTCCCCCTGACCCGCTCCGCGGCCACCACGGACCTCCGCCCCCTCGCCACCGCCGCGAAGGACCGCCTCACCGACGCCGTAGCCGCCCTGCCCCTCGTCACCGCGGGCCACCCGTACAACGCCGCCGCACTCATCCACGGCCTGTCCCCGGACACGGTCCCGCACCCGCAGGACGCCCCCTGGCACCAGGTCCGCCTGCTCCTGCGCCTGCACCGCTACGCCCGCGAGACGGTCCGCGGAGCGCTCCGCGGCGAACCCGACGGCACCTCCGTCGTCGACCTGCGCCTGCTCTCCGCCGGCCAGGCCCTGAACCGCCACCGCGACGCCTCGGAGGCGTCGGCAGCGGCGGCCCAGGCGGCCCGTACCCCGCGTATCGCCCCGGCCACGGCGTATGCCCTCGGCGTGCTCCACGCCGACCAGCGGCACGAGGTGGAGGCGGCACGCTTCGCGTTCCAGCAGGCCTGGCAGAAGGAGGCGGAGGCGGTGAGCACCCGGTGAGTTCCGGCTCCCCCGAGGACACCACCGTCCAGGCGGCCGGCTGCGTCCTGTGGCGCCGCTCCCCCGTCACCGGCGGGCTGGAGCTCTGCCTCGTGCACCGGCCGAAATACGACGACTGGTCCTGGCCGAAGGGCAAGCTGAAGCGCGGCGAGGAGCCGCTCGCCGGCGCCCTGCGCGAGGTGGCCGAGGAGACGGGCTGCCGGGCCGAGCCGGGCGCCGAGCTGCCCACCCAGCACTACCTGGCGAACGGCCGCCCCAAGCAGGTCCGCTACTGGGCGGCCGAGGCGATGTCCTGCGCGTTCTCCCCGACGGACGAGGTGGACCGGGTGCTGTGGCTGACACCTTTCGCCGCCCGCGCCCGCCTCACCCAGCCCCACGACCGCCCCTTGATCGACGCGCTGCTCGCCGTGCTGAACCCGCCGCAACCGGCCGGAAGACCGGACTGAGCCCTTCCGGTACGGGAAGCGGAACCCGCACGTGCTCTCCCCGTAAGCGTTCCGTGACCTAACCGCACCTTAGGCAGGGGTTCACCCCTCGTTCATGTGTGGCCATCGGCGCCTTCACTTGATCTGTCTAATTTCGGCCGTGCCAGATGCGAGCCGCGCCTGCTGTGCGCGGCCTCGTCCAGCGTCACCAGACTTCGCACGCCGCCGATTCAGGACGGCGGCTCCTGGAAGGAACTCAAGTGAAGCTTCAGCGCATGAACCGGCGGGCCCTCGCTCTCGGTGCTCTCGCCGTCTCCGGCGCCCTGGCCCTCACGGCGTGCGGCTCCGACGAGACCGGCAACCCGAGCGGAGGCTCCTCCAACGCCGCCGCGCAGAGCAACATCAAGTGTGACGACGCCTCGGGCCAGGTACTCGCCGACGGCTCCTCCGCGCAGAAGAACGCGGTCGACGCGTGGGTGAAGCAGTTCTCGGCGGCCTGCCAGGTGGAGATCAACTACAAGGCCGGCGGTTCCGGTGCCGGCGTCACCGCGTTCACGCAGGGCCAGGTCCCCTGGGCCGGTTCGGACTCGGCGCTGAAGCCCGACGAGGTCGCGGCCTCCAAGAAGATCTGCTCCGGTGGCCAGGGCATCAACCTGCCGATGGTCGGCGGCCCGATCGCCGTCGGCTACAACGTCCCGGGCGTCGACAAGCTCGTCCTGGACTCCGCGACGATCGCCAAGATCTTCGACAGCAAGATCACCAAGTGGAACGACCCGGCGATCGCGAAGCTGAACCCCGACGCGAAGCTGCCCAACCTCAAGATCCAGGCGTTCCACCGCTCGGACGAGTCCGGCACCACGGACAACTTCACCAAGTACCTGATCGCCACCGCCAAGAAGGACTTCCCCTACGAGGGCGGCAAGGCCTGGCAGGCCAAGGGCGGCCAGTCCGCTCCGCAGTCCTCCGGCGTCGCCGCGCAGGTCAAGCAGACCGCCGGCGCGATCGGCTACTTCGAGCTGTCGTACGCCAAGGACGGAATCAAGACCGCCGCCATCGACACCGGCGCCGCCGAGCCGGTCGAGGCCACCGTCGACAACGCCACCAAGGCGATCGCGGAGGCCAAGGTCGTCGGCACCGGCAAGGACCTCGCGCTGAAGCTGAACTACGCGACCAAGGCCGACGGCGCCTACCCGATGGTCCTGGTGACGTACGAGATCGTCTGCGACAAGGGCAACAAGGCCGAGACCCTGCCCGCGGTCAAGGCGTTCCTGCGCTACGCGGCCTCGGAGGACGGCCAGAAGATCCTCGCCGAGAACGACTACGCGCCCATGCCCGAAGAGATCATCACCAAGGTTCGCACGACCGTCGAGAGCCTGAGCTGACCTGAGTGCGGTCCGGTCCCTCCAGCGGGACCGGACCGCACCGTCCGGTGCACCGCCGCCAAGGGCCGCACAGCACGTGCGGTTCCGCAGACCGGAGAACCCGATGGACACAACACAGATAGCTGACGCACCTCCACCCACGCAGCCGACCACCGCCGAGCAGAAGCGCGCGGCCCGTGGCGCCACCCGGCCCGGAGACCGGATCTTCCTCGGTCTGTCCCGTGGCTCGGGCATCCTGCTGCTGGTGATCATGGCCGCGATCGCGGGCTTCCTCACCTACCGCGCCGTCCTCGCCATCAGCAAGGACGACGGCAACTTCCTGACCACCTTCGAGTGGAACACCGGTGTCAACCCGCCGGTCTTCGGCATCGCGGTCCTGGCCTACGGCACGATCGTCTCCTCGATCATCGCCATGGTCATCGCGGTCCCGGTCTCGGTCGCCATCGCGCTGTTCCTCACGCACTACGCCCCGCGCCGGCTGCGCGGCCCCATCGCCTATGTGATCGACCTGCTGGCCGCCGTGCCGTCCATCGTCTACGGCCTGTGGGGCGCCCTGGTCCTCGTCCCGCACATGAACGGCCTCTTCGGCTGGCTGAACGACTACCTCGGCTGGACCGGCGTCTTCTCCTGGCAGGGCGGCGCCGCGCGCTCCATGCTCACCGTGGGCATCCTGCTCGCGATCATGATCCTGCCGATCATCACCAACGTGAGCCGCGAGGTCTTCCGCCAGGTCCCGCAGATGCACGAGGAGGCCGCCCTGGCGCTCGGCGCCACCCGCTGGGAAGTGATCCGCATGGCGGTCATCCCCTTCGGCCGCTCCGGTGTCATCTCCGCCTCGATGCTCGGCCTCGGCCGCGCCCTCGGCGAGACGATGGCCGTCGCCACCGTGCTCTCGCCCGACTTCCTGATCCACACCAGCCTGCTCGACCCGGGCGGCGGCACCTTCGCCCAGAACATCGCCAGCAAGTTCAGCGAGGCCACCGAGTTCGGCCGTGACGCGCTGATCGCCTCCGGTCTGGTCCTGTTCGTCATCACCCTGCTGGTCAACGGCGCGGCCCGCGCGATCATCGCCCGCCGCAAGGAGTACTCGGGGGCCAACGCATGAGCACCGCACCCTCCCTCGCCGCCAAGCGCCCCAGTACCTTGCGCGGCGGACATCTGCCCAAGTGGGCTCCGTGGGCCATCGCCGCCGGATCCATCGCCCTCGGCATCGGCGTCAGCGCCGCCGCCGGCCTGCACAGCAGCATCCAGTGGGCGCTGATCGCCGCGCTCCTGCACGTCCTCGGTACGTACGTCATCGCGGCCCGGGTCGAGAACCGCCGCCAGGCCAAGGACCGCGTGGTCACCTCGCTGGTGTGGGTCGCGTTCCTGCTCGCCGTGGTACCGCTGGCCTCGCTGGTGTGGTCGACCGTCCAACGCGGCACGAAGGTCCTCGACGTCTACTTCCTGACCCACTCGATGGGCGTGGTCGCCGACTCGGAGACGGGTGGCGGCATTTACCACGCCATCCTCGGCACCCTGGAGCAGGTCGGGCTCGCCACGCTGATCGCCGCGCCGGTCGGCGTGCTCACCGCGATCTACCTGGTGGAGTACGGGCGCGGCAATCTCGCTCGGGCCGTCACCTTCTTCGTCGACGTCATGACCGGCATCCCGTCGATCGTCGCCGGCCTGTTCATCCTCAGCCTCATGCTGATCTTCGAGATGCAGCCCTTCGGCTTCGCCGGCTCGCTGGCCCTGGCGATCCTGATGATGCCGGTCGTCGTCCGCTCCACGGAGGAGATGCTCAAGCTCGTCCCGAACGAGCTGCGCGAAGCCTCCCTCGCGCTCGGCGTGCCCAAGTGGCGCACCATCCTGAAGGTGGTCCTGCCGACCTCGCTCGGCGGCATCACCACCGGCATCATGCTGTCCATCGCCCGCATCGCCGGTGAGACCGCGCCCGTGCTGCTGCTGGTGTTCGGCAGCAAGTTCATCAACGCCAACCCCTTCGAGGGCGCACAGGCGTCGCTCCCGCTGTACATCTACCAGCAGTACGGATCGGGCGAGGTCACGGCGTACGACCGTGCCTGGGCGGCGTCGCTCACCCTGATCGCCTTCGTGATGATCCTGAACCTGGTGGCCCGCGGGATCGCCCGCTGGAAGTCCCCGAAGACCGGTCGCTGACGCGGCCACAGCGACTGATCTGACTGTCTGGAAGTGAAGCAATCATGGCCAAGCGAATCGACGTAAGCGGACTGACCGCCTACTACGGCTCCCACAAGGCGATCGAGGACATCTCGATGACCGTCGAGCCGCGCTCGGTGACGGCGTTCATCGGCCCGTCCGGATGCGGCAAGTCGACGTTCCTGCGCACGCTGAACCGTATGCACGAGGTGACGTCCGGCGGCCGGGTCGAGGGCAAGGTGCTCCTCGACGACGAGGACCTCTACGGGTCGGGCATCGACCCGGTGTCCGTGCGCCGTGAGGTCGGCATGGTGTTCCAGCGCCCGAACCCCTTCCCCACGATGTCGATCTTCGACAACGTGGCGGCGGGCCTGCGCCTGAACGGCAACTACAAGAAGAGCGAGCTGAGCGACATCGTCGAGAGGTCGCTCAAGGGCGCGAACCTCTGGAACGAGGTCAAGGACCGCCTGAACAAGCCGGGTTCCGGCCTCTCCGGCGGCCAGCAGCAGCGTCTGTGCATCGCCCGCGCGATCGCGGTCGAGCCGAACGTCCTGCTGATGGACGAGCCCTGCTCCGCCCTGGACCCGATCTCCACCCTCGCCATCGAGGACCTGATCGGTGAGCTGAAGGAGCGCTTCACGATCGTCATCGTGACGCACAACATGCAGCAGGCGGCGCGCGTCTCCGACCGTACGGCCTTCTTCAACCTGTCGGCGGTCGGCCAGCCCGGCAAGCTCATAGAGATCGACGACACGGAGCGCATCTTCTCCAACCCGTCGGTGCAGGCCACGGAGGACTACATCTCCGGCCGCTTCGGCTGAGCCACCCCCGCCGAGACCCCTCGCGATGCTGCATGGCGGTGCCATCGCGAGGCCGAAAAGGGCCCGCCCCTACTCCCAGGGGCGGGCCCGTTCACGTACTCACTCGGCTGCGCCGAGCAGCATCTACAGGAACGCCAGATTCACGATCCAGAACGACACGGCAGCCACCAAGGCCGCCGCCGGCATCGTGATGAACCACCCCAGAATGATGTTCTTGGCGACACCCCACCGCACGGCGTTCACGCGCTTCGTCGCCCCGACCCCCATGATCGCCGACGTGATGACATGCGTCGTCGAAATCGGCGCCTTGAACAGGAACGCCGTGGCGAACATGATCGACGCCCCCGTCGTCTCCGCCGCGAACCCCTGCGGCGGATCCAGCTCGATGATCTTCCGCCCCAGCGTGCGCATGATCCGCCACCCACCGGCGTACGTCCCCAGCGACAGCATCACCGCACAGGCGATCTTCACCCACACCGGAATCGGATCGCCGTAGTCCTCGACATCCGCGATGACGAGCGCCATCACCACGATGCCCATGGTCTTCTGCGCGTCCTGCAGACCGTGCCCCAGCGCCATCCCGGCCGCCGAGACGGTCTGGGCTATCCGGAATCCCCGCTTGGCCTTGTGCGGGTTGGCCTTCCGGAAGATCCACATGATCGCCGTCATCACCAGGTAACCGGCCAGCAGACCGACCACCGGGGAGATGAACATGGGGATGACGACCTTCTCCAGCACTCCGTGCCAGTAGACCGTCGTGCCACCGGCGAGCGCCGCCCCCACCATGCCGCCGAACAGCGCGTGCGAAGAGGACGAGGGCAGCCCGAAGTACCAGGTGATCAGGTTCCAGGTGATCGCACCCACGAGCGCGGCGAAGAGGATTCCCATCCCCTTCGAACCCTCGGGGGTCTGGATCAGCCCCTCGCTGACGGTCTTGGCAACCCCGGAGCCCATGAACGCACCGGCGAGGTTCATCACCGCGGCCATGGCCAGCGCGGCCTTCGGCGTCAGCGCCCGCGTCGACACGGACGTGGCGATCGCGTTCGCCGAGTCGTGAAAACCGTTGGTGTACGTGAAGAAGAGCGCGACCGCGATGGTCACGACCAGAGCAAAGGTGTCCATGAAGGGCTCAGGACTCCTTGACGGCGATGGTCTCCACCGTGTTCGCCACGTGCTCGAACGCGTCCGCCGCTTCCTCCAGCACGTCCACGATCTGCTTGAGCTTCAAGACCTCCATGGCGTCGTACTTGCCGTTGAAGAGGTGCGCGAGCAGCTTGCGGTGGATCTGGTCGGCCTGGTTCTCCAGCCGGTTGACCTCGATCCAGTACTCGGTGAGGTTCTCCATCGTCCGCAGATGCGGCATCGCCTCGGCCGTCAGTTCGGCCGCGCGCGCCAGGACCTCGATCTGCTGGTCGACGCCCTTGGGCAGTTCCTCGACGTTGTAGAGGACGACCAGGTCGACGGCCTCCTCCATGAAGTCCATGATGTCGTCGAGGGACGAGGCGAGGGAGTAGATGTCCTCGCGGTCGAACGGCGTGATGAACGAGGAGTTCAGCTGGTGGAAGATCGCGTGCGTGGCGTCGTCACCTGCGTGTTCCGCTGCCCGCATACGCTCTGCGATCTCGGCCCGGGCGGAAGCGTCCGCCCCGAGCAGTTCCATCAGGAGCTTCGAGCCCGTGACGATGTTGTCCGCAGAGGCGGCGAACATGTCGTAGAAGCTCGTCTCCCTGGGGGTCAGACGAAAGCGCACGTGGGGTCCTCGGCTTGCTTCGGTTTCGGTCAGGCTGATGCTAGGCGCATCATCCGGCCACGGCTATCGGGCCGCCCACCAGTGTCGCCCATCAGGCACAGTGATGAACACGGGGGCGGTCCAGGGGCCGGATCCGGCCGTTGCGCGGGGCACCGGCCAAGAGGCGTATACCCAGCAAAGTTCGGTACCATATACCCGCCAGGGGTATATGTCGGCTCACAGCCCACCAGGAGGACGCGATGACGGACGTGACCGACGTAACGGATGCCGGAGATGTCACGGAAGTCACCGCCGGAGCGGACGTCGTGACCGACCACGACCGGGGCGTGCACGGGTACCACAAGCAGAAGGACGAGCACCTCAAGCGCCTGCGCCGCATCGAGGGCCAGATCCGCGGCCTGCAGCGCATGGTCGACGAGGACGTCTACTGCATCGACATACTCACCCAGGTCTCCGCCTCCACCAAGGCGCTGCAGTCCTTCGCCCTGCAACTGCTGGAAGAGCACCTGCGCCACTGCGTGGCCGACGCCGCCGGCAAGGGCGGGGACGAGATCGACGCGAAGGTCAAGGAGGCGACCCAGGCGATCGCCCGCATGCTGCGGACGTGAGCCGGCCTCAGCCCGCTGAGGCGCCCCGCTCCTCGGCCACTTTCAGCACCTCGTCGATGCTCTCCAGGCTGAGCCGGTCCTCGTCGGCGGCCGAGGCCGCGATGATCAGCTCTCCGCACAGCTCGATCTCGGCGAGGGCCACGTGGTCCTGAACTGCCGTACCGCCGACCGGAGCCACGTGCATCACCTCATCTCTGCCGTTACCGACTTCCTAGAGTAGGGAGCGGCCTACACACCGCGCATGGCACGGACGGGCTAGTTCACGCCGGTCACTCCTCGGCGATCTTGCCCGCGTAGATGTCGTCGCTGTCCGGCAGCCGTACGCGCACCGAGGCCCCGAAATCGTAGAGCAACGTGGTCGAGGCGACGGCCACGGGGCTCTTCTGCTGCCCGCTCACGAAGCTGAACCGGTGCCGGACCTTACGGATCCGCCCCTCGTCGTCGAGGTAGACGTCGAACGGCACTTCGGCCGTGGCGAACCCTTTCGCCGCCGCGTTCAGGGACTCTTTGTTGCCCTCGGACGCCTTCTTCGCGGCAACGCCGAGATCCGCCGTGCCCCGGTAGTGCCGCACCCCGGTGCCCGCGACCTCGGTCCTGCCCACGAACCTCGCCGACCGCGTCCCGCGCAGCACCTCGGCCGCCGCGAACGGATCGGTGGCCCCGCCGGTGACGAGGTTCCCGTCGGACAGGGTCCGGGTGTCCACCCGCACCCACTTGTCCGGGGGCACGCCGGCGCCCCGGTTCTTCATGAACAGCGCTCCCGGCGCGAGCAGTTCGGTGATGGGCCGGCGCTCGGTGGCGCCCGCGGGATCCTGCGGCAGCAGCACCTTCAGCTGCCCCATCCGCTTCCGGTAGTCGTAGACGCCCGCGCCCCGGATGGTCACCCGGGTCCCGCCGGCGGCCATCTCCATCGACGTACGGGCCTTCGAACTCCCCGCCTTCACCAGCCGGTCCGCGGCCCGGTGCAGCACGACGACCGCGTCCCCGCCACGATCGTCCCCGGCCACCGCGTCACCGCCCGCGCACCCTCCGGCTCCCAGCCCCACCCCGGCCATGACCCCGGCCGCGACGACCGCCGCACCCGTCCGCCTGTGCCGCCGTTCCCGCTGCCGCCCAGTCATCGCCTGCCTACCCCCAGCCGGTACGTCCGTCACGGGCCCCCTTGTTGTTCCGGTTAACGACCGGTATGTGCCCCCGTCACGCGAGCCGCAGGAGCTGGCATACGAAGCCTTTACCCGCGCTGGGTAACGTGGTCCTCGTGGCGCAGCAGGACGGGCTGGAAACTCCCCCCAACCTCACCGAACACCGCACGACGACAAAGGAGAAGGGCCGCTTCTGCATGGCCCACTGCAGCTGCGGCTGGCGCGGCCCGGCCAGAAGAGCGAGAAGCCAGGCGCGCACGGACGCGGAAAGGCACGTGGCCGACTGACGCTGTCGTGCCGCGGCGATGCGGTCCCCATGGAACCCTCACCCCCACCACACCGTCTCCCACGACGGAACCACCGGGAGGCCCCATGGAACGGCGCACATTCCTCGCGGTCGGCACGGCGGGCATCGCCGCGGCCGCGACCCCCCTCACCACCGCCTGCACACGATCAGACACCCGCTCCAGGGCCACGACCACCACCCACGCCACCACCGCGAAGACCGCCACCGCCGCCAACTGGTCCGCCCTCGCCCGCGACCTCGACGGCCCCCTCATCCGCCCGGGCGACACGAACTGGGCGACGGCCCGGCAGCTCTACAACACCCGTTTCGACCCGCTCAAGCCCGCCGCGGTCGCGTACGTGTCCCACCCGGACGACATCCGCACCGCCCTGGCCTACGCCCGCGCCCACGCGCTGCGCGTGGCGATCCGCAACGGCGGCCACTCCTACGCCGGCTGGTCCTCCGGCGACGGCCGCCTGATCATCGACGTCTCGAAACTCAACCGCGTCCGGGCCTCCGGCACCACCGCGGTGATCGGCGCCGGCGCCAAACTCATCGACGTCTACCGCGCGCTGGCCGCGAAGGGCGTCACGATCCCCGCCGGCTCCTGCCCCACCGTCGGCGTCTCCGGCCTCACCCTCGGCGGCGGACACGGCGTCGTCTCCCGCGCCTACGGCCTGACCTGCGACAGCCTCACCCGGGCCACGCTGATCACCGCGGACGGCAAGCAGCTCACCGCCGACGCCCGCGAGCACAAGGACCTCTTCTGGGCCCTGCGCGGCGCCGGCAACGGCAACTTCGGCGTCGTGACGGAACTGCACTTCAAGACCCACCCGGCCCCGCAGGGCGTCTCGGCGTACATGTCCTGGCCCTGGTCCAAGGCGGCCGCGGTGGTGAAGGCCTGGCAGGAATGGGGCCCGACCCAGCCGGACGAGATCTGGTCGTCCCTCCATCTGGCGAGCGCCGCCGGCGGCAGGCCGACCGTCTCCGTCGCGGCCTTCTCCCTCGGCACCTACGGCGAACTCCAGAACGCCGTCGACCGCCTCGCCGCCCGCGTCGGCGCCCCGGCGAGCAACGTCTCCCTGCGGCGGCGCTCGTACGAGGAGTCGATGGAGGTCTACGCCGGCTGCTCCTCGTTCCCGACGGACGCCCAGTGCCACCTGCCCGGCTCGACCCCGGGCCGTTCCCCGCAGGGCGCGCTGGGCCGCGAGACGTACGCCGCGGCGTCGGACTTCTTCGACCGCTCCCTCTCCGCGGCCGGCATCCGCACGCTGCTGTCCCAGATCGGGTCGGTGCGCGGCGGCACGGGCAGCATCGCGCTCACCGCCCTCGGCGGAGCGGTGAACCGTGTCTCCCCGACCTCCACGGCCTTCGTCCACCGCCGTTCCCGCATGCTGGCCCAGTACATCGCCTCCTGGCGCCCGGGCACGTCGGGCTCCACGGCCCGCTCCTGGCTCGCCTCGGCCCACCAGTCCATGCGCCCCCACGCCTCAGGCGCGGCCTACCAGAACTACACGGACCCCACCCTGACCAACTGGCGCAAGGCGTACTACGGCGACGCGGCAACCCGCCTGACGAAACTGAAGAAGCAGTACGACCCAACCCGCTTCTTCACGTATCCCCAGGCGCTGTGAGCGCCGGCCGACCCGGCCGCGCCCACCCCGCCCCAGCACCAACGGCCGTGAGCTACGCAGCGAGGTCCCGCTCGGACGCCCCCGCGGCCCGCTCACTCGGAGCCCCGGAAACCACCGCGTCCTCCTTGCCACCGTCCCCGCGGCCCCGCCCCCGACTCCGCACAAGCCACCCCACCCGAGGCGACCGCTCGACAGCCCGGGTAACCGGCGTCAACAGCGCCATCGCCACCGGCGACAACAGCAACGCCACAGCCGTACCGAGCGCGAACCCACCCACGACATCCGTCGGGTAATGCACACCCATGTAGACGCGAATGAACCCACCGAACACGGCCAGCACCAACGCGACCAGCCCGAACTTCCGATTCGCGACGAACAGCCCGACCGCCATCGCCATGACGATCGTCGCGTGGTCGCTCACGAACGAGTAGTCGTTCTTGCCGCTGACGAGCACCTCGAGACCCTCATGGTCGAGGAACGGCCGGGGCCGCTCCACGAACCCCCGTATCGGCACGTTGACCAGTACGGCGATCCCCGCCGCGAGCGGCGCCCAGATCAGCGCCGCGACGGAGGACGCCGCGTCCTCCTCGCCCCGGCGCCGCACGGACCACCAGCACCAGAGCACGAGCAGGACGATGGCGAGCAACAACCCGTACTCGCCCACGAACTCCATGACCCGGTCGAACCACGGCGGCGCGTCCTTGGCCAGGCCATTGATGTCATAAAGCAGGTCGACGTCGGGGTTCGACCCGGATTCGGCGAGTCCAGCCATGGTGCTGCGGCCCCTTCGTCGTCTCTCCCGGCGCACCTGTGTGTGCGCCGCTCCCGCCACCCCCGTGGTGGTAGATCCGCTTCCGCTGCACGCGTGCGTGACACGTGCTTCCTCACGTCTGCTCGGCTACGTCACCAGGAACGCATGGTCCCCGTCGATACGTTCCACACTCCACCGAATGATCACGCAGACGTTATCGAAGAGAGACACGTCTTCGCAGCTCAGGGTGCGGGTTCACGCTCGGCTCACACCGTCGTGGGCAGTGCTTTCGCGCCATCTTCGGTCACCCGGGTGGCCCCGAAGTAGTCGGGAGTGTCGATCGGGTCGAATCGGATCACCGCACCCGTTCGCGGCGCGTCGATCATGTACCCACCTCCGACATAAATGCCGACATGCCGGATGGCACGCGAATTGGTGAGGTCGTCCGAGAAGAACACGAGGTCACCGGGGAGCAGTTCGTCCCGCGCGGGGTGCGGCCCGGCGTTGTACTGGTCGTTGGCGACGCGCGGCAGCTTGATACCCACGGTCGCGTAGGCGGCCTGGGTCAGTCCCGAGCAGTCGAAGCGTCCGCCCTGCTCAGCGGTGCCGGTGCCGCCCCACAGGTAGGGCGTGCCGAGCTTCTTCTGCGCGTACTCGATGGCGCCGGCGGCCTGCTCGGAGGGGTCGACCCGCCCGACGGGCGCCGCGAAGCTCTCCGAGAGCGTCGTGATCCTCTTCACGTAGTTCCGGGTCTCGCTGTACGGCGGCACGCCCCCGTACTTGATCACCGCGTACGCCCCGGCGTTGTACGCGGCCAGCATGTTCTCGGTCGGATTCCCGCCAACCTTCTTCACGTACGACGCTAGTTCGCAGTCGTACGAGGCGGCCGAGGGAATCGCGTCCTTCGGGTCCCACACGTCCCGGTCCCCGTCCCCGTCGCCGTCGATGCCGTGGGTGGCCCACGTACCGGGGATGAACTGCGCTATCCCCTGGGCGGCGGCGTGGCTCTGGGCCCTCGGGTTGAAGCCGCTCTCCTGGTAGAGCTGGGCGGCGAGCAGGGCCGGGCTGATGGCGGGGCAGAGGTTGCCCCACTTCTGCACGAGGGCCGAGTACGCGGCGGGCACCGCCCCCTTGGCCAGTGCTTTCGCCCCACCGCCGACCCCGTTGGCCAGGTTCCCGGCGACGATGTAGACCCCGACGACGAGCAGCATCACGAAGGCCAGGGCGGAGCTGATCGCAACAGTCGCCACGATCCATGCCTTACGCACCGTCAACCGCCCCTCGCCGGCCAGGAGTCCGTCGCCTGGTCAGTGTAGAGGCGGCCGCCGTGCGCCGGAATGATCACGGAGAGGAGAGTCGGGGCGAAAAGGGGAACACCCAAGTGCACCAAGCGGCACAGGGCGGCACGGCCGGGGGGCAACCGGCGCACGGCCCCGTCACGGGTCGCCCGCCGCCTCCCGGTACAACCGCTCCACCTCCGCACCGAGCACCACGCTGTAGGAGACGTCGGGCGTCGTCCCGCCGTCGTCATGGCCGCCGAGGATCCCCACGACCTGCCCGTCCCCGTTCACCCAGGGGCTTCCGCTGGTGCCGCCGGCGAACCCCGGGCACTCGATGCGCTGCTGGGTGGGACTGTGCGTGGTCGGCTTGTTGGTGCAGCTGATGGGCGTCTCGCGGGAGTCGGGGTATCCGGTGAGGGTCACCGCCGTCGCCCCCGTCGCCGTACCGGTGGCGATCCGGTACCCACCGACGACGTCCTCGACTCCCTTCCCACCCCGCGGCTCCACCACGGCGAACGCCACGTCACTGTCCTCCCGCCGCCCCGCGACCCACCCGCGGGGCAGGAACCTCCGCTTCACCTTCCACACCCCGTAGGGCGCACGGCCGTCCCGGTACCCGGGCACGAACACGAGCTCCCCACGCCCGTCCAGGCAGTGCGCCGCGGTGACGACGAGATTCCGGTACGGCGCCCGCACGACGGACGCGGTACAGAAATGCCCACCGGCCGGCCGTGTCGCCCGGTCAGCGGGGACGAGCACCCCGACCCGCGCACTCCCCGCGCCCTGCCCCGCGGTGACGGTCACCCCGAAGGGCCCGGCCCCGTCGTCGGCCACCGCGGTGGACGCGGAGGTGAGGGCGACGAGAACCACGGCAATGGAGAGGACGCGCTTCATCGGCGCCACTGTGCCCGACGAAGGTGAGAAAAACGTGTGCCGCGGCCTCAAGCCCCGCTGTAGCCGGAGCCCTTGGGTCAAGCCGCGCCCATCCGGTGGCCATCGGCCCGTCACCGGCCGGTATGCCAGGCACCCGCTTCAGTAAGGCGGAGGTCAGGATTCCGAAAGCCGTCTTGTTGTCGCGTACTCAACAAGCGATCGTCGTCGCGGGTCGCCGCCCTCGCCGGGAACCGTACCGGCGGATCCCCACCCGCAGGCCTCTGTCCACCACTGCCAGGAGGCTGTACCTTGCGCACGACACCGCACAACACCCCCGCCGACCGCCGCAGATGGCGCCGCATAGGCTCCGCCGTCACCGCCACCGCCGCGCTCCTGCTCACCGGCCTCACCACCGCCGCCCACGCGGAGGCCACCCCGGCCGCCCAGGCCGCCCCCACCAAGGTCACCTGGACCCGCTCCTGCGCCCTCCCCCGGCACACGGGCGAGATGGCGTGCAACGCCCTGCGCGTCACGGGGGGCCTCACCGCCTTCCAGAAGCAGCGGGCCGAGCGGGACGGCAGCACCCCGAAGGCCGCCGACGCCTCCACCCCCTCCGGCTACGGCCCCTCCGACCTCCGGAACGCCTATGGCCTGACCTCCGCCGCCGCGAGCAACGGCACCGGCCGGACCATCGCCATCGTCGACGCCTACGACGACCCCAACGCCGAGTCCGACCTCGCCGCCTACCGCTCGCACTACGGCCTGCCCGCCTGCACCACGGCCAACGGCTGCTTCGAGAAGGTGAGCCAGACCGGCTCCACCACCGCCCTCCCCACCGCCGACAGCGGCTGGGCCGGCGAGATCTCCCTCGACCTCGACATGGCGAGCGCGATCTGCCCGAACTGCCACATCCTCCTCGTCGAGGCCAGGTCCGCCACCATGGCCAACCTGGGCACCGCCGTCAACGAGGCCGTCAGCCTGGGCGCCAGGTACGTCTCCAACAGCTACGGCGGCGGCGAGTCCTCCTCCGACGCGACGTACGTCTCCGCGTACTTCAACCACCCGGGCGTCGCCATCACCGTCAGCGCGGGCGACGGGGGCTACGGCGCCGAGTACCCCGCGGCGTCGAAGTACGTGACGGCCGTGGGCGGCACCAGGCTCTCCGCCTCCTCCACCACCCGCGGCTGGACCGAGAGCGTCTGGCAGACCAGCAGCACCGAAGGCACCGGCTCAGGCTGCTCCGCCTACGACACCAAGCCCGCCTGGCAGACCGACACCGGCTGCGCCAAGCGCGTGATCGCCGACGTCTCCGCCGTCGCCGACCCGGCGACCGGCGTCTCCGTCTACGACACCTACGGCGCCGACGGCCAGGGCTGGGCCACCTACGGCGGCACCAGCGCCTCCGCCCCGATCATCGCGAGCGTCTACGCCCTGGCGGGCACCCCGTCCAGCGGCTCCTACCCGGCGAAGTTCCCCTACACGAACACCTCCGCCCTGAACGACGTCACCAGCGGCACCAACGGCACCTGCGCCACCAGCTACTTCTGCACCGCCCGAACGGGCTATGACGGCCCGACCGGCTGGGGCACCCCGAACGGAGTCGGCGCCTTCACCGGCTGACCCTCCCGCTCGTGACGGAACGTCACGGGAAAACGCCGCCTGGGGCCGTGGGGGCCCCGAGGCCGGCAGGGGGCGAACGGGCCGCGGCAACCCAGCCGCGGCCCGTTCGCCGCGCCAGGTAGCCTTCACCCGGAGAACACCGGGACGACCACTCACCCGACCGACCGTCAGAAACGGTCCGGAAAGGTGACGGAGGTCATGAAAGGGCACAACGACGGAACCACACGACAGGTTTCGCTCCGGCCTCATTGCCCGGCGTGACCCATCGTGATACACAGAGTGACCATACGATCCTTCGTGCACCGTCCGGCGCCTCCCTTAGGGGCCGACGCGGAACGGTGGCAAGGTATTCGTACGAAACCCGCCAATCAATGACGCCAAGTCGACATCCGACAGCGTCATCGTCGGCGAGAATGAGGCCTGACCTCTGCACGACCGCAGAGGGTGCGGAACTACCCAACAGGGGCGGTGACTTACATGCTCTTTGCGGCCGATAAGGGAGACATCAACACCATCATCGGCGGGATCGCTCCGGACTGGGGCCCCTTCGGCAGCCTGGGCAACGAGGCCAAGGTGATGATCGAGGTCGTGATGGCGGTCGCCATCCTGCTCTGCCTCGGCATCGCCATCTGGGGCGCCGCCAAACAGCGCATCGGTGCCACCGCCCTGCGGGACACCTTCAGCGCCGAGCAGGGCAAGGGCCTCATCATCGCGGGCCTGACGGGCGTGTTCATCATCGGCTCACTCGGCACGCTCTTCACCATCGTGTACGGCATGGCCGTGTAGCCGGGCCCCACCCGCCCCGGCCGGCACGCCCGGCTCCCCCTCCACCCCACCCGCCCGTCGTGCCCACCGGCGAAGGTTGCGTTTCCCTGATGTCGAGTCACCACACCGCGCCCGCGCGGGAACCAGCACGGCTACCGTCGTACGAGCAGTACGACCGGTACGAGGTGTTTCCGCACGACGTCGAGGGGGCGTACGCGGCATGAGTCTCGGTGACGAGCACGAGGCCTCCGGCGGCTACGGCGGCACGGGCCAGACCCGCACCCGCCTGCCCGACACCGGCCCCGACCCCTACGGCACCCCCCGCCGCCGCTCGTCGTCCCGCAGCCTGGTCACGGTGGTCGGCGTAGTGGTCCTCCTCATCGCGGCAATCGCCTTCGCGAACCGGGGGGGCGGCGATTCCTCGTCCGCGGGCGGCAGCACCGACAAGCCCGAGGCCGCGTCGACGGCACCTTCGGGGAAGCGGCCGGTACAGGCGAAGACCGGGGGAACTCCATCGGGGTTCGCACATGACCAGCAGGGAGTGGAGAGTGCGGCGGCCAACTACGCCGTCGCGCTGGGCTCGGCCGACATGTTCGACGAAGCCAAGCGTGACGCCGTTCTGCGGGCCATCATCGCTCCCTCCCGGGTGGCCGACTTCGAAGCGAGACTGGACAAGGCGTACACGCCCGAGTTCAACAAGAACATCGGCCTGACCGAGGACGGCTCAGCGCCTGAGGGCTTCACGTTCGTGTCCCGGACGAGCCCCATCGGCACCAAGGTCACCGAGTACTCCGCCAGCAGCGCGACCGTCGAGGTCTGGTGCAGCGGTCTGCTTGGCCTTGCGGGCGAGAACTCCACGACCCCGGTCACGAACAGTTGGTTCACCATCACCATGCAACTCGAGTGGGCCAGTGGCGACTGGAAGATCGTGACGCACTCTCAGAAGGACGGCCCGACGCCCGTTCCCGGCGATGACAGGGCCTCCAGCGCCGAGGAGATGGCGAAGGCCGTCGAGGAGTACGGAGGGTTCACGTATGCCCGGTAGCTCGCACCGCGTACTCAAGCTCGTCGGCTTCGTGGCCGCCGCGCAGGCGTCCGCCGTACTGTTCGCCACACGAGCCTTGGCGGCGCCCACGCCGACACCGAGCGAGAGCGGCGACTGCTCACTGATCGCTCCTCCTGCCCGGAAGTACTGCGAGGAAGGCGGTGGCTCCGGCGGAGAGGGTGGCGGCACCTCCCGCCTGGACCCCACCTCCACCCTCGACCCCCTCTCCTCCCTCGCCAAGGGCTGTGCCGACGCCGCCTCCTGGACCGTCGACAAGCTCAGCGATGCCGTGAAGGAGACGGCGAACGTCGACTTCACGAACCCGAAGTTCCTCCAGCAGTACGCCGTCGTCTTCGCCGCGTCGACGATCCTCACGCTCCTGCTCTGGCTCCTGGCCGTGGCCAAGCGGGCGGTGCGCGGCGTCCCCCTCACCACCGCCCTCTCCGAAGCCATCGGCTTCCTCTGGCTGACCGTGCTGGCCTCCGCCTTCACCCCGCTGATCCTCTACACCGTCGTATCGGCCACCGACGGCATCACCGAGGTCCTCGCCAAAGCCACCGGCGACCAGACCGACGCCTTCTTCGGCACGTTCTCCGAGGCCCTCAACAAGGGCGAGGACATCGGCGGCGGCCCGATCATGCTGATCGTCGTCTCCCTGGTCAGCATCCTCGCCGCCGGCGTGCTGTGGCTGGAGCTCGTCATCCGCGCCGCCCTGCTCTACGTCGGCGCCCTCCTCGGCACCGTCGTCTACGCCGGCCTCGTCGACAAGAACCTGTGGGGCCACGTCCGCCGCTGGGCGGGCATCATGATCGCCGTCATCCTGGTCAAGCCGGTGATCGTCATCGTGCTCGGCCTCGCCGGCGCGCTCTCCGCCGACGACGGCCCCGACGCCTTCTCCGCCGTCGTCTCCGGCCTCGCCATCATCCTGCTCGCCATCTTCGCCAGCGCGATGATCTACCGCTTCGTCCCCGGCTTCGGCGACGAGATCGCCGGCTCCCGCAACAACCGCCTCATGCAGGGTGCCGAAGGCAAGGCCGCGGCCGTCATCAGTTCCCCGGCGACCATGGTCGCGCAGGGCATCAAGACCCACAGCACCCGCGCCGACCACAACGGCGGAGGCAGTCAGTCCTCCGCCCCCCGCCCCAGCAACCCCGCCTCCGGCGGAGTCGCCGCGCACAGCTCGCGCACCTCGAACGGCGGCGGAACTGTCCCCTCCGCCGCACCCGCACCCCGTTCGAGCAGCCCCGTCAACACTCCCCACGCCAGCAGCACCCGCAACAGCAGCACCAATCGCACGGGAGGTGAAGGGCGTTGACGACCGAGTCTCACGTGTCCCATCCGGTCACGCCCCGCCGGACATATCTGATCGGCCGCGCCCGGCCGAACGCGATCATCGGCCGCAACCGCGAGACCGGCGAGATCGCCCTGATCGTCGTGGGCGCGTTCCTCGGCATGATGTGCGGGCTCCTCGTCCCCGTGCTGTCCCTGCGCATCGTGCTGCTCGCCGGTCTCCCGATGCTGGCGCTGGCCGCCGTGTACGTGCCGTACAAGCACCGCACGTTCTACAAGTGGTTCGAGATCAACCGCAGCTACAAGCGGACCCTCAAGCAAGGAGCCACCTACCGCTCCGCCGTCGTCGAAGCGGGCACCCGGCTGGACGGCCGTGAGGTCGAGGTCGGCCCGCCCCCGGGCATCGGCCGGATCACCTGGCTCTCCGCCCCCTTCGGACCCGACGAGATCGCCGTCCTGCTGCACGCCGACCGCAAGACCGTCACCGCCGCCATCGAGATCGAGGGCCCCGGCGTCGGCCTGCGCGACAGCGAGGACCAGGAGGCCCTCGTCGACCGCTTCGGCACGCTGCTCAAGCACGTGGCCAACGGCGACGGCTTCGTCACCCGCCTCCAGATGCTCGCCCGCACCCTCCCCGCCGACCCGGACGCCCACGCCAAGGACGTCGCCGTCCGCGGCGACGACAAAGCCCCGGCATGGCTCCAGCAGTCGTACGATCAGCTCCAGTCGATGGTGTCCACCAGCAGCGAGCAGCACCGCGCCTACCTCGTCGCCTGCATGCACTACACCCGCGACCTCGCCGCCGAGGCCAACGCCATGGCCCGGGCCGCCCGCGCCCACGGCGGAAAGGTCGACCGGGACGCCGGACTCGCCGTCGTCATGGCCCGCGAGCTCACCGACATCTGCTCGCGCCTGCAGGAGGCCGACATCCGCGTACGGCAGCCGCTCGGCCAGAGCAGGCTGTCCTCGCTGATCCACTCCATGTACGACCCGGACCACCCGATCGACCACATCCAGGCGATGACGAAACGCAATGCCTGGCCGGCCGAGCTGGACGCCATGGAGCCCACCTACCTCCAGGCCAAGACCCGGGAATCCTCCACCCGCGCCCCCTGGTGCCACGCCACGGCCTGGGTGAAGGAGTGGCCGATGACCCCCGTCGGCGTCAACTTCCTCGCCCCGCTGCTCGTCCACACCCCGGACGTCATCCGCACGGTCGCCGTCACCATGGACCTCGAACCCACCGAGGTCGCCATCGAGCGCATGCTCACGGAGAAGACCAACGACGAGGCCGAGGCGTCCCGCGCCGCCAAGATGAACCGCACCGTCGACCCGCGCGACGTGGCCGCGCACTCCCGGCTCGACCAGCGCGGTGAGGACCTCGCCAGCGGCGCCGCCGGTGTGAACCTCGTCGGTTACATCACCGTCTCGTCGCGCTCCCCCGACGCCCTCGCCCGCGACAAGCGCACGATAAGAGCCTCGGCCGGAAAGTCGTACCTGAAGCTGGAATGGTGCGACCGCGAGCACCACCGCGCCTTCGTGAACACCCTTCCCTTCGCCACCGGCATTCGGAGGTAGGACCTGATGCGGGATCCGCTGTCCGTCCTCACCGACGCCTTCACCTCCTTCCTCTTCGGGAAGGTCGAGACGACCCGGCTCCCGGTGCGCACGTCCACGGGCCAGGCCCAGGCGGTCTACCTGCCCACCGCCGCCCCGGGCCTCGGCGACTCCGGCGTCATCATCGGCCGCGAGGTGTACTCCGGAAAGGGCTACATCTACGACCCCTTCCAGCTGTACGGCCAGCAGCTCCCCGCCCCCCACTGGCTGGTCCTCGGCGAGTCCGGCAACGGCAAGTCGGCGCTGGAGAAGACATACGTCATGCGCCAGCTCCGCTTCCGCGACCGCCAGGTCGTCGTCCTGGACGCCCAGGGCGAGGACGGGGTCGGCGAGTGGAACCTCATCGCGCAGGAGCTGGGGATAACTCCCATCCGTCTGGACCCGATGGCGGCCCTCGACATGGGCATCCGCCTCAACCCCCTCGACCCCGCGATCACTACGACGGGCCAGCTGGCGCTGCTCCGGACGATCATCGAAGTGGCCATGGGCCACGGCCTGGACGAGCGGGCCGGCTTCGCGCTCAAGGTCGCGCACGCCTACGTCAACGAGACGATCGTCGACCGCCAGCCGGTCCTGTCCGACATCGTCGAGCAGCTGCGCCACCCCGAACCCGAGTCGGCCGAGGCGATGAACGTCGCCATAGACGACGTACGGGCCTGGGGACTGGACGTGGCCCTCGTCCTGGACCGTCTCGTCGACGGTGACCTGCGCGGCATGTTCGACGGCCCCACCACGGTCGGCATCGACCTGGACGCCCCGCTCATCGTCTTCGACCTGTCCCACATCGACCGCAACTCCATCGCCATGCCCATCCTCATGGCGATCGTCGGCGTGTGGCTGGAGCACACCTGGATCCGCCCCGACCGGAAGAAGCGCATCTTCCTGGTCGAGGAGGCCTGGCACATCATCAACAGCCCCTTCGTGGCACAGCTGTTCCAGCGCCTCCTGAAGTTCGGCCGACGGCTGGGCCTGTCGTTCGTGGCGGTCGTCCACCACCTGTCCGACGTCGTCGACGGCGCGGCGGCGAAGGAGGCCGCGGCGATCCTGAAGATGGCGTCGACACGGACGATCTACGCCCAGAAGGCGGACGAGGCCAGGGCCACGGGACGGGTGCTGGGACTGCCCAGGTGGGCGGTCGAGATCATCCCGACCCTCACCCCCGGCATCGCCGTCTGGGACGTCAACGGCAACGTCCAGGTCGTCAAACACCTGGTCACGGAGAGCGAACGTCCCCTGGTCTTCACCGACCGCGCGATGACGGAGTCCTCCGCCGACCTCATGGACGACGCCCTGCAAGCCGCCGAACTCGAGGCGGAGGAACGGGCGGCGGCCTTCGTGGAGCACCACCTGGGCGACTCCGAATCGACGGTGGCGTAGGGGAGGACGCGTGAGACCGGACGACCGCCGCAACCGGCACGACCCCCAGGGAGGCATCCCGGACGGCCTGCTGGTCGGCATACTCGCGTTCCTCCTCGGCATGACCCTGCTGGTGTGGACGGCCACCGGCCTCGCCGCCCTGTTCGCCCACGGCTCCTGGCCGTCCGGCGTCACCTTCACGCGCACGCCCCTGGCCATGCGCGGCCTCATCGCCCAGCCCCACGACATCCCCGGCGCCTGGCCCGGCACACACCCCGGCGAACTCTCCGGCTACGGCCTGTTCTGGGGGCTGTTCATCGGCCAGCTGATGGCCCTGGTCGTCCTGACGGTGTTCGTGATGGGCACGCTGGCCCGGTGGCGGGCGGTCCGGGCGAGGCGCCGGGCGGAGAGGGTGGCGACGGCTGGAGAGCGGGCAGGGGGCGTGTACGACACCGGCGCGCCTGTGCCGCACGAGGTGGTCCCGGCACCGGGCCCGGGGCAGTACGGAGTCTCGGCATCGGCACAGTCGGGGACACCGGGCACGGACCAGTACGGCGTACCGGCATCGCCACAGCACGCGACGCCCGGCTCGGCACAGCACGACGTACCGACACCGCCGCACCCCACCCCCGCGTCGGCGCACCACGACGTCCCCACGCCCCGCCGCGCAGCCCCCGAACCCACGCACCTCCTGGAACCGACGGCGCCCCTCGCCCCGACCCCGGGCCCTCTGTTCGGTCAGGAGCGGGTGGGCGGGTGGGAGAAAATCCTCGTAGCCCCCAGGGAAGCCCGCCAGACCACCGCCACCCAGGCGGTACGCGACGCGGAGGGCCCCGCCCTGGTCGTCACCTCGAACCCCGCCCTCTGGCAGGAGACAAAGGACGCCCGGGCCAAACTGGGCCCCACCCACCTCTACGACCCCACGCACCTGTGCACCACCCCGGCCCGCCTCCACTGGTCTCCCACAGCCGGATGCGAGGACAAGGAGACGGCAACCAGAAGGGCAGCCGCCCTCCTCACCCCCGTCCGCCCCACCGCCAAACTCGACCAGGCCCTCAGCGACACCGCCGAGACACTCCTGCGGAGCTACCTGCACGCCGCCGCCATCGACGGCCGCACCATCCGCCACGTCCACCGCTGGTCCCAGGGCAGCCAGATCCAGGACGCCGTACGCATCCTCCGTACCAACCCCAAGGCCGCCCCGGGCTCCGCGGGTGAACTCGAAGGCGCCCTCACCGCCCACCCCGAACGCCGGGACATGGCCCAGCAGCTGACGACCCGTGCCCTCGCGGCCCTCTCCACGGTGAACATCCGCGAGGCCTGCACGCCCAACCGAACTGATGCCCTCGCCCTGGATTCCTTCGTCCACGAAGGGGGCACGCTTTATGTGGTGGGTGAATCCATCGAGGACCCCAGGACGAAGCCGGGCGCGATGCCCCTCCTGACGGCCCTCGTCTCCAGCGTGGTCGAGCGCGGCCGGCACATGGCCGAACGGTCATCCTCCGGTCGCCTCGACCCACCATTCACGCTCGTCCTGGACGACATCGCCGCCGTGGCCCCGCTCCCCCAGCTCCCGGAGCTGCTGGCCACCGGAGCGGACCGGGGCATGCCGACCCTGGCCCTGCTCCGCTCCCGCGAACAGGGCCGCGCCCGCTGGCCGCACGACGAACTACCCGTCTGAGAAGGGCACCCCCACAGAGCTCCGCTCCAGCACGAACTCCAACTCCCGCTCCGCGGAGTCCCCCAGCGGCACCATCAGCCCGCTCGGCACGAACCCGGCCCGGCGATAGAACCGCTGCGCCCGCCCGTTCTCCTCGTGCACGATGAGCCGCACCCGCTCCAGCCCCCGCCCCCACGCCCACTCCAGGGCCGCGTCGAACAGCACCTCGGTCAGCCCGCTCCCGCGCTCCTCCGGCCGTACGAACACGCCGACCAGATGCCCCTGCCTCCGCTCCACCGGCAACCCGGCCCAGTCGGTCGTCCCGGGCTCCTCCACGAGCACGGTCAGCGTCCCCACCCACTGCCCGTCCGGCCCCTCGGCGATGATCTGCTGCCTCGCGTCCGCCCCTTCGGCGGCACCGGCCGTCCGCTCCTGCCAGAAGGAGTCCGGCCTGGCCGCGGCCTCCTCGTAGGTCTCCAGGAAGGCCAGGTGCGCCACCGGGTCCCGCAGCGCCGCGAGCCGCAGCTCCTTCGCCGCGGCCCACTCATCAGCACGGACGGACCGGATCACATAGCTCATGTCGGCAACGGTAGTACCCGGGTACGACAGCCCTCACCACGATTACCGCCGCCGGTCCGACGACCGCCGCCCCCGCACGGACGAGCATCGAAGCATGCTGACCGCACAGGAACTCACCAAACGCTACGGCGCCCGGACGGTCGTCACCGACCTGTCCTTCACCGTCCGCCCCGGCACCGTCACCGGCTTCCTCGGCCCGAACGGCGCCGGCAAGTCCACGACCATGCGGATGATCCTCGGCCTCGACGCCCCCACCCGCGGCCACGCCACCGTGGGCGGACGCTCCTACGCCGCCCATCCCGCGCCCCTCACCGAGGTCGGCTCCCTCCTGGAGGCCCGCTCGGTCCACCCCGGCCGCACCGCCTACCACCACCTGCGCGCCCTCGCCCACACCCACGGCATCCCCCGGGCACGAGTCGAACAGGTCCTCGGCCTCACCGGCCTGACCGACGTCGCCCACCGCCGCGTCAAGGGCTTCTCCCTCGGCATGGGACAGCGCCTCGGCATCGCCGCCGCCCTCCTCGGCGACCCGGCCACGCTCATCCTCGACGAGCCGGTCAACGGCCTCGACCCCGAGGGCGTGCTGTGGATCCGCAATCTCCTCAAGTCCCTCGCCGCCGAGGGCCGCACGGTCTTCGTCTCCTCCCACCTGATGAGCGAGATGGCCCTCACCGCCGAGCACCTGGTCATCATCGGCCGCGGCCGCCTCCTCGCCGACACCACCGTCACCGACTTCGTACGCGACTCCGGCGCGGGCACCGTCAAGGTCGTCACCCCGCAGGCCTCCGACCTCGTACCCCTCCTCACCGCACCCGGCGTCGACATCACCACCGACGCCCCCGGCACCCTCCAGATCCGCGGCACGGACGCCCAGCACATCGGCCGCACGGCAGCCGCCCACGGCATCCCCCTCTACGAACTGACCCCCAACGCCGCCTCCCTGGAGGAGGCCTTCATGGACCTCACCCGCGACGCGGTGGAGTACCCGGCGACCCTCGAAGGAGCTCCAGCATGACCACGGCGACACTCCCCTTCCGCGTGACCCCGGCCCGCGTCCTGCGCTCCGAGTGGCACAAATTCCGGACCCTGCGCTCCACCTGGATCACCCTCATCGCCACCAGCGCCCTCACCGCCGCCATGGGCGCGGGCCTGGGAGCCGCCTACGACGGCACCGGCGAGGGCGGGATGGACACGGTCGTCTTCATCCTGCTCGGCACCCAGTTCGCCCAGATCAACCTCGGCGTACTGGGCATCCTCGCCACGGCTGGCGAGTACTCCACGGGCCAGATCCGCGCCACGATGACCGCCGTCCCACGCCGCCTGCCCGTCCTGTGGTCCAAGGCAGCCGTCCTGGCCGCGATCGCCTTCCCCCTCACCCTGCTGACGAACCTGGTCACCTTCCCCCTCGCCCAGTCCTTCCTCGCCGGCACCGACCAGTCCGCCGCCCTCGGCGACCCCGGCGTCCTGCGCGCCCTCGCCGGCAACGCGGCCGGCCTCACCCTGCTCGCCGTCCTCGCCCTCGGCATCGGCGCCCTGGTCCGCTCGGTCCCGATGGCCATCGGCGCCTTCATCGGCCTCATCATGATCGTCCCGGAGGTCCTGGCCATGCTCCCGTACGACATCGTCGACAACGCCGTCCGCTACTTCCCCGGCAAGGCCCTGGAAACCCTCACCACCGCCCAGCCCCTGCCCGGCACGGCCTCCCCGGGAGCCGCCCTGCTCGCCATGATCCTGTGGACGACGGCGACCCTCACGCTGGCCGCGACGGTCCTACGCCGCCGAGACGTCTGACAGGCGGTATCGGGAACCCTCACGATGGACCCCGTGACGGAAGACCGGGCAGCGGAGCCCCTCACCGACTACGCCCACCGCCTCACCCGCAGGCTGCGCGCCTTCGACCGGCGCCATCCCCTGCTGTGGGACCTGCACATCACCGGTTTCTGGGTGACAGCGGCCCTGATCGACTGCCTCGGCGGCGGCTGGCGCCACAACGCCCACAACCTCGACCTCCCCGGCTGGCTCCTCATCACCCTGAGCCTCGGCCTCTCCATCCCCCTCCTCTGGCGCCGCACCCACCCCCGGGCCGTCCTCGCCGCCATGGCCCTCTTCGCCCTCGTCAACGCCTGGACCGGCGCGGCCCTCCAGGCAGCCCTGCTCCAGCTCGCCGTCGTCTACCACATCGCCCTGCACCGGCCTCTGCGCAACCTGTGGTGGGCCACGGCCCTGGTGATCGCCCCGGTCCTGGTGTCGGTCGCCCGCCACGGGGAGGGCACCTGGGACCAGCAGGTCGGCTCGCAGCTGATGTCCATCACCGTGGCCGCTCTCATCGGCGTCACGGTCCGCACCCGCCGCAACTACACCGAGGCCCTGGAGGACCGCGCCCGCCGCCTGGAGACCGAACGCGACCAGCAGGCCCGACTCGCCACCGCCGCGGAACGCGCCCGCATCGCCCGCGAAATGCACGACATCATCGGCCACAACCTCTCCGTCATCACCGGCCTCGCCGACGGCGGCCGATACGCGGCCGCCAAGTCCCCGGAACGCGCCGCCCAGGCCCTCGACGCCATCGCCACCACCAGCCGCCAGGCCCTCACCGAACTCCGCCGCCTCCTGGACGTCATGCGGGAGGAGGAACAGAACAACCAGGCCGACCTGACCCCCCAACCCGGCCTCACCGACCTCGACCGGCTCCTCGACGGCGTCCGCTCCGCGGGCCTCCCCGTCCACACCACCACCCACGGCAGCCCCAGCATTCCCCCAGGCCGCCAGCTCACCGTCTACCGCGTCATCCAGGAAGCCCTCACCAACACCCTCAAACACGCCGGCCCGGGCGCCACGGCGGAGATAGAGCTGTCCTACGAGGGCAAGGGAGCCGTGACAGTGACGATCACGGACACGGGCAACGGCAGCCGAACCGACGGCCCGGCCCGAGACGGTCGTGGACTTCCCGGAATGCGTGAGCGAACCGCCCTCTACGGCGGCACACTTGAGGCCGGCCCCCGCCCGCACCCCGAGCAGGGCTGGCGCGTCCGCCTGCACCTTCCGGAGGAAACCCCGCAGTGACCACGGTCCTCATCGCCGACGACCAGCCCCTCCAGCGCTTCGGCTCCCGCATGCTCCTGGAGAGCCAGGACGACATGACGGTCGTCGGCGAGGCCGCGAACGGCAGTGAAGCGGTCCGCCTGGCAGCGGAACTGCACCCCGACGTCGTCCTCATGGACATCCGCATGCCCGGCCTGGACGGCATCGAGGCGACCCGCCGCATCACCGCCGCCGGCGACCGCACCCGCATCCTGATCGTCACGACCTTCGATCTGGACGAGTACGCCTACGCCGGCCTCCGCGCAGGCGCCTCCGGCTTCCTCGTGAAGGACGCCCAGCCCGAGGAACTCCTCTCCGGCATCCGTGCGGTGGCCACCGGCGACGCGGTCGTCGCCCCCAGCCTGACCCGCCGCCTCCTCGACGCCTACGTCCACCACCTGCCGACCGGCCCGGCTACGGACACCGCGCCCGAGGAGGACCCCCGCCTCGCTTCCCTCACCGACCGGGAGCGGGAAATCCTCACGGTCATCGGGAAGGGCTGGACGAACACGGAGATAGCCACGCGCCTCCACCTGGCCGAGTCGACGGTGAAAACGCACGTGGGCCGCATCCTCGCGAAGACCGGTTCCCGCGACCGCATTCAGGCGGTGATCCTGGCGTACGACACGAAGCTGGTCCAGCCGTCGTGAAAGACCCTCGCGGAAACACAAAAAAGGCCCACACCGTAAGGTGTGGGCCTTTTCAATAATTGTTCGGCGGCGTCCTACTCTCCCACAGGGTCCCCCCTGCAGTACCATCGGCGCTGTAAGGCTTAGCTTCCGGGTTCGGAATGTAACCGGGCGTTTCCCCTACGCTATAACCACCGAAACACTATGAAACTGTCAGCCGCACCACGTGTGGCACGTGGGGCTGTTCGTGGTTTCAGAACCAACACAGTGGACGCGAGCAACTGAGGACAAGCCCTCGGCCTATTAGTACCGGTCAACTCCACACGTTACCGTGCTTCCATATCCGGCCTATCAACCCAGTCGTCTACTGGGAGCCTTACCCTCTCTAGGAGGTGGGAGTCCTCATCTCGAAGCAGGCTTCCCGCTTAGATGCTTTCAGCGGTTATCCCTCCCGAACGTAGCCAACCAGCCATGCCCTTGGCAGAACAACTGGCACACCAGAGGTTCGTCCGTCCCGGTCCTCTCGTACTAGGGACAGCCCTTCTCAAGACTCCTACGCGCGCAGCGGATAGGGACCGAACTGTCTCACGACGTTCTAAACCCAGCTCGCGTGCCGCTTTAATGGGCGAACAGCCCAACCCTTGGGACCGACTCCAGCCCCAGGATGCGACGAGCCGACATCGAGGTGCCAAACCATCCCGTCGATATGGACTCTTGGGGAAGATCAGCCTGTTATCCCCGGGGTACCTTTTATCCGTTGAGCGACGGCGCTTCCACAAGCCACCGCCGGATCACTAGTCCCGACTTTCGTCCCTGCTCGACCCGTCGGTCTCACAGTCAAGCTCCCTTGTGCACTTACACTCAACACCTGATTGCCAACCAGGCTGAGGGAACCTTTGGGCGCCTCCGTTACTCTTTAGGAGGCAACCGCCCCAGTTAAACTACCCATCAGACACTGTCCCTGATCCGGATCACGGACCCAGGTTAGACATCCAGCACGACCAGACTGGTATTTCAACGACGACTCCCCCTGAACTGGCGTCCAGAGTTCACAGTCTCCCAGCTATCCTACACAAGCCGAACCGAACACCAATATCAAACTGTAGTAAAGGTCCCGGGGTCTTTCCGTCCTGCTGCGCGAAACGAGCATCTTTACTCGTAGTGCAATTTCACCGGGCCTATGGTTGAGACAGTCGAGAAGTCGTTACGCCATTCGTGCAGGTCGGAACTTACCCGACAAGGAATTTCGCTACCTTAGGATGGTTATAGTTACCACCGCCGTTTACTGGCGCTTAAGTTCTCAGCTTCGCCACCCCGAAGAGTGACTAACCGGTCCCCTTAACGTTCCAGCACCGGGCAGGCGTCAGTCCGTATACATCGCCTTACGGCTTCGCACGGACCTGTGTTTTTAGTAAACAGTCGCTTCTCGCTGGTCTCTGCGGCCACCCCCAGCTCGAGGAGCAAGTCCTCTCACCAAGCGTGGCCCCCCTTCTCCCGAAGTTACGGGGGCATTTTGCCGAGTTCCTTAACCATAGTTCACCCGAACGCCTCGGTATTCTCTACCTGACCACCTGAGTCGGTTTAGGGTACGGGCCGCCATGAAACTCGCTAGAGGCTTTTCTCGACAGCATAGGATCATCCACTTCACCACAATCGGCTCGGCATCAGGTCTCAGCCACATGTACGACGGATTTACCTATCGCACGGCCTACACCCTTACCCCGGGACAACCACCGCCCGGGCTGGACTACCTTCCTGCGTCACCCCATCACTCACCTACTACCACCTTGGTTCGGCGGCTCCACCACTCCCCTTTGCCCGAAGGCTCCAGGACGGCTTCACGGCCTTAGCATCAGCGGGCTCGATGTTTGACGCTTCACAGCGGGTACCGGAATATCAACCGGTTATCCATCGACTACGCCTGTCGGCCTCGCCTTAGGTCCCGACTTACCCTGGGCAGATCAGCTTGACCCAGGAACCCTTAGTCAATCGGCGCACACGTTTCTCACGTGTGAATCGCTACTCATGCCTGCATTCTCACTCGTGAACCGTCCACAACTCGCTTACGCGGCTGCTTCACCCGGCACACGACGCTCCCCTACCCATCACAGCCGGCGTTGGCCGTATTGCTGCAATGACACGACTTCGGCGGTACGCTTGAGCCCCGCTACATTGTCGGCGCGGAATCACTAGACCAGTGAGCTATTACGCACTCTTTCAAGGGTGGCTGCTTCTAAGCCAACCTCCTGGTTGTCTCTGCGACTCCACATCCTTTCCCACTTAGCGTACGCTTAGGGGCCTTAGTCGATGCTCTGGGCTGTTTCCCTCTCGACCATGGAGCTTATCCCCCACAGTCTCACTGCCGCGCTCTCACTTACCGGCATTCGGAGTTTGGCTAAGGTCAGTAACCCGGTAGGGCCCATCGCCTATCCAGTGCTCTACCTCCGGCAAGAAACACACGACGCTGCACCTAAATGCATTTCGGGGAGAACCAGCTATCACGGAGTTTGATTGGCCTTTCACCCCTAACCACAGGTCATCCCCCAGGTTTTCAACCCTGGTGGGTTCGGTCCTCCACGAAGTCTTACCTCCGCTTCAACCTGCCCATGGCTAGATCACTCCGCTTCGGGTCTTGAGCGTGCTACTCAAACGCCCTATTCGGACTCGCTTTCGCTACGGCTTCCCCACACGGGTTAACCTCGCAACACACCGCAAACTCGCAGGCTCATTCTTCAAAAGGCACGCAGTCACGAGAATGAAGACAAGTCTTCATTCCGACGCTCCCACGGCTTGTAGGCACACGGTTTCAGGTACTATTTCACTCCGCTCCCGCGGTACTTTTCACCATTCCCTCACGGTACTATCCGCTATCGGTCACCAGGGAATATTTAGGCTTAGCGGGTGGTCCCGCCAGATTCACACGGGATTTCTCGGGCCCCGTGCTACTTGGGTGTCTCTCAAACGAGCCGCTGATGTTTCGACTACGGGGGTCTTACCCTCTACGCCGGACCTTTCGCATGTCCTTCGCCTACATCAACGGTTTCTGACTCGTCTCACGGCCGGCAGACCATGAAAGAGAGATCCCACAACCCCGTATACGCAACCCCTGCCGGGTCTCACACGCATACGGTTTGGCCTCATCCGGTTTCGCTCGCCACTACTCCCGGAATCACGGTTGTTTTCTCTTCCTGCGGGTACTGAGATGTTTCACTTCCCCGCGTTCCCTCCACTTGCCCTATGTGTTCAGGCAAGGGTGACAGCCCATGACGACTGCCGGGTTTCCCCATTCGGAAACCCCCGGATCAAAGCCTGGTTGACGACTCCCCGGGGACTATCGTGGCCTCCCACGTCCTTCATCGGTTCCTGGTGCCAAGGCATCCACCGTGCGCCCTTAAAAACTTGGCCACAGATGCTCGCGTCCACTGTGCAGTTCTCAAACAACGACCAGCCACCCATCACCCCACCTTTACAGGCGAGTTCACTGGGGCCGGCGACTGAGGAAAAATCCATTCCCTCAGACACCCAACAGCGTGCCCGACACAGCCAGCTGACCAGATCAGCGTTCCACGCTCCGAAGAGCAGTACTAGCGCCTAATCCATCCTGGACCGTGCCGAGTAGTCAACGTTCCACCCATGAGCAACCAGCATCAGACATTCGCTGATGTACTGGCCTCTGACCTCACCCCGAAGGGATCGGTAAGAAGTGCTCCTTAGAAAGGAGGTGATCCAGCCGCACCTTCCGGTACGGCTACCTTGTTACGACTTCGTCCCAATCGCCAGTCCCACCTTCGACAGCTCCCTCCCCACAAGGGGGTTGGGCCACCGGCTTCGGGTGTTACCGACTTTCGTGACGTGACGGGCGGTGTGTACAAGGCCCGGGAACGTATTCACCGCAGCAATGCTGATCTGCGATTACTAGCGACTCCGACTTCATGGGGTCGAGTTGCAGACCCCAATCCGAACTGAGACCGGCTTTTTGAGATTCGCTCCACCTCGCGGTATCGCAGCTCATTGTACCGGCCATTGTAGCACGTGTGCAGCCCAAGACATAAGGGGCATGATGACTTGACGTCGTCCCCACCTTCCTCCGAGTTGACCCCGGCGGTCTCCCGTGAGTCCCCAACACCCCGAAGGGCTTGCTGGCAACACGGGACAAGGGTTGCGCTCGTTGCGGGACTTAACCCAACATCTCACGACACGAGCTGACGACAGCCATGCACCACCTGTACACCGACCACAAGGGGGACCCTGTCTCCAGGGTTTTCCGGTGTATGTCAAGCCTTGGTAAGGTTCTTCGCGTTGCGTCGAATTAAGCCACATGCTCCGCCGCTTGTGCGGGCCCCCGTCAATTCCTTTGAGTTTTAGCCTTGCGGCCGTACTCCCCAGGCGGGGCACTTAATGCGTTAGCTGCGGCACGGACAACGTGGAATGTTGCCCACACCTAGTGCCCACCGTTTACGGCGTGGACTACCAGGGTATCTAATCCTGTTCGCTCCCCACGCTTTCGCTCCTCAGCGTCAGTATCGGCCCAGAGATCCGCCTTCGCCACCGGTGTTCCTCCTGATATCTGCGCATTTCACCGCTACACCAGGAATTCCGATCTCCCCTACCGAACTCTAGCCTGCCCGTATCGACTGCAGACCCGGGGTTAAGCCCCGGGCTTTCACAACCGACGCGACAAGCCGCCTACGAGCTCTTTACGCCCAATAATTCCGGACAACGCTCGCGCCCTACGTATTACCGCGGCTGCTGGCACGTAGTTAGCCGGCGCTTCTTCTGCAGGTACCGTCACTTTCGCTTCTTCCCTGCTGAAAGAGGTTTACAACCCGAAGGCCGTCATCCCTCACGCGGCGTCGCTGCATCAGGCTTTCGCCCATTGTGCAATATTCCCCACTGCTGCCTCCCGTAGGAGTCTGGGCCGTGTCTCAGTCCCAGTGTGGCCGGTCGCCCTCTCAGGCCGGCTACCCGTCGTCGCCTTGGTGAGCCATTACCTCACCAACAAGCTGATAGGCCGCGGGCTCATCCTGCACCGCCGGAGCTTTCGAACACCTTGGATGCCCAAGATGGTCAGTATCCGGTATTAGACCCCGTTTCCAGGGCTTGTCCCAGAGTGCAGGGCAGATTGCCCACGTGTTACTCACCCGTTCGCCACTAATCCCCACCGAAGTGGTTCATCGTTCGACTTGCATGTGTTAAGCACGCCGCCAGCGTTCGTCCTGAGCCAGGATCAAACTCTCCGTGAATGTGTACCGGTAATCCGGTGCAACACCACGAGAGCGGAACAGCCAGGCGGAATAAGCCCGGCCGTTCACAGCGTCCTCGCTGTGTTTTTTCAAAGGAACCTCGCCCCAGCTGATGCTGGAGACGGGGTATCAACATATCTGGCGTTGACTTTTGGCACGCTGTTGAGTTCTCAAGGAACGGTCGCTTCCTTTGTACTCACCCTCTCGGGCTTTCCTCCGGGCGCTTCCCTTCGGTCTTGCGTTTCCGACTCTATCAGATCTTTTCTCGACCCGATTTCCTCGGTGCTTTCCAGGTTCCCGCTTCCGCGTTTCCCTTTCCGGCGGTTCTGACTCTATCAGATCCTTTCGGTCCCGATTCCCTGTCAGCAGGGTTTGCCTTCGCGGCTGTTGGGCCGTTCTGGCGTGTCCAACCTTAGCGCGTTCTCTCGGCGTTTCCAAAATCGAAGCCAGTTCGGAGTCGATCAGGTCGTCGAGCCCCAATTCGAATTGAATTCGGCATGCCGAAATCAACCCCGTTGGGAGCGATCTTGCTAGTGGTTGGGTGCCGCTCGTGCGGCGGAAGTGCTGTCGCAGAACCGTTACGGCCCCGCGGCAACCCGAAGAACTTTACGGATCAGGGAGGGGGCTGTCAAGCGGCCCCTGTCAAGATCTTTTGTGCGGTCGTCAGTCCAGGTCGGAGAGGCGGCCGCCGGCGTCCGGCTGGGCGTCTTCGACTCGGCGCAGGAGGCGGGTGAGGACCTCGCCGAGCGCGGTGCGCTCCTCCGGCGACAGATCCTGGAGCAGGTCCTCCTCGAAGACCGACGCCAGCCGCATCGCCTCCAGCCACTTCTCACGACCTCCGTTGGTGAGCTCCACGATGACGCGGACCCTGTTGGACTCGTCCCGTTCCCGGGTGACCAGTCCTTCGCCGACCATGCGGTCGATGCGGTGGGTCATGGCGGCCGGGGTCAGGCCCAGGCGCTTCGCGAGGTCGCTGGGGCCCAGACGGTAGGGCGCGCCGGAGAGGACGAGGGCCTTGAGGACCTCCCACTCGGCGTTGCTGATGCCGAGGGCCGCGGTCTGACGGCCGTAGGCGACGTTCATACGGCGGTTCAGGCGGGACAGGGCCGAGACGATCTGCTCCACCTGGGGGTCGAGGTCCTGGAACTCGCGTTGGTACGCGGCGATCTGCTCTTCGAGGGTCGGCTCGCTGGGGCCGGGGGTGTCGCCCATGGGCGCAGTATGGCACGGCCGTTCTTTGCCTTGAAGTCCTTGAATCTGTACTCTTTAGCTTCGAACTTTAGTTTCGAAGTCTTCACTCCTAACTAGTGAGAGAGGTGAACGTGACCAGGGCGATGGGCGCAGCGATGCGCCGGATCCACGTGGGCAACGCACTCAGCGCGTTCGGGCTCGGCTTCACCGTCCCGTATCTGTACGTCTACGTGGCGCAGGTGCGGGGACTGGGAGCCATGACGGCGGGTCTCGTACTCGCCGTCTTCGCTGTGGCGGCGCTCGTGGTGCTGCCGTTCGCCGGGCGGGCCATCGTGCGGCGTGGACCGTTGCCGGTGTTGCTCACCGCCCTGGTCGCCGCCGCCGTCGGTGCGCTGGGTCTGGGGCTGGCGAGCAGTGCGGCGGCGGTGCTGTCGGCGGCTGCCGTGCTGGGGGCCGGGCAGGCCGTGACGCAGCCGGCGCTCGCGACGATGATCGTCGACTGCTCGACCGCGGAGACGCGCTCGCGGGCCTTCGCCATGCAGTTCTTCCTCCAGAACCTCGGGCTCGGGGTGGGCGGCCTCATCGGTGGTCATCTCGTCGACACATCGAGCGCCGCCTCCTTCACGCTGTTGTTCGCGATCGAGGCGGCGATGTTCCTGCTGCTGGTCGTGGTGATGGCGACGGTGCGGGTGCCGCACACGCCGCGGATCGAGGGCGCGCCCTTGACGTCGGGGCGGGGCAGCTGGAAGCAGCTGCTGGGCAACCGGGCCATGGTGCAGCTGTGCGTGCTGGGCTTCGTGCTGTTCTTCGCCTGCTACGGGCAGTTCGAGTCGGGGCTGAGCGCGTACGGGGTCGAGGCCGCCGGGATTTCGACGTCCGCGCTGGGTACGGCGCTGGCCGCCAACACGCTGGTGATCGTCGTCGCGCAGTTCGCCGTGCTGCGGTTCGTGGAGCGGCGTCGGCGCTCGCGGGTGATCGCCGCTGTCGGGCTGATCTGGGCCGTGGCGTGGGCTGTCGCCGGGTACGCGGGGCTCGGGAACGGGAGCCGGGAGATGGCGACGGCCGCGTTCGTGTCGACGTACGCCTTGTTCGGGCTGGGGGAGGCGATGCTGTCGCCGACGGTCGCCCCGCTGGTCGCCGATCTGGCGCCGGAGGGGATGGCCGGGCAGTACAACTCCGCGTTCGCCCTGGTCAAGCAGCTCGCACTGGCCGTCGGGCCGGCGGTGGGCGGGCCGCTGGGGGCCTCGCTGCACGCGCCGTACATCGTGGCGTTCCTGCTGTTCTCGCTGGGGATCACCGTTCTCGCCGTGCGGCTGGGGCGGCAGCTGACCGACGTACAGGATCAGCCGTGGCTCGGGAAGAGCCGGGTCGTGGTGCGGGGTGGGGCGCCCGTTTCCGCGGACGTGTGAGGCACCGGCGCCGTCGGCGTGCGCCCGGGCCGGGCTGTCCGGGTCAGGCCGATCGCGCCTCGGTCACGCGAAGCCGGTGGGCCGAGTGGACCGCGGCGAGCAGCGCGGCGAAATAGATCGCCGCGGCGAGGACGGCCAGCTGCCACGACGGGACGCTCAGCACGAAACCGGAGATCCGCGCCGCGAGGACGACGGTCGGGAGCACAGCGACCACCAGGCCGAGCAGGGTGCTCACGGCGATGAGAGCCGCGTGCTGACAGAGCAGCACCTGGCGTGCCCAGCGCGGCAGGATGCCCACGGCGATCGGTCGGGCAAGGTAGTGGCGCAGGATACGGGCCTGGCTGCGGGGGGCGGTGAGCACGGCGGCGAGGGCCAGGACCACCAGGCCCACCGCGGTGGCCAGGAGCGCTGTCGGGGGCACCGGGTCGTCGGGCTCCACGTGGATCAGCACCGCACCGGCGTGGCAGGCCGGCGTCGATCACTGCCTGTTGCAGGGCGTGGGCCTTCTTGTCGGAGACACCGGTGACCCTGACCCATCCGCGTGCCTGGATCGGCAGGTCGAGCGCGGTCGCGGTGGCGCGCAGCATGACGCCGTCGGAGCCTGTGCGCCATTCGGCCGTCCCGTCGTCCGCCCGGAGGGGCGGGCCCTGCGGTCCAGTGCCCGTGACGGCGGAGCCCGGTACGGGTGCCGCCGTCCGTCACATCCCCCCGCGCGGCAGGGCGAACTCGCACCAGACCGCCTTGCCGCCACCGGGTGTCCGGCGGCAGCCCCAGTTCGAGGCGATCGTGGCGACGATGGCGATGCCGCGGCCCGATTCGTCGCCCGGTTCCGCGCGGCGGCGTCTGGGGAGGTGGTCGTCGCCGTCGGTGACCTCGATGATCAGGCGGCGGTCGGTGCGGCGCAGGCGCAGGCGCATCGGCGGGGTGCCGTGCTGGAGGGAGTTGGCGACCAGTTCGCTGGTGGCCAGGACGCCCAGGTCGTGCAGGTCGGCGGGGAAGCGCCAGCTGGTCAGGACGCCGGAGGCGAAGGCACGCGCGCGTGGGGCCGCTTCCACACCGCCCAGGAGTTCCAGGGCGGCGTTGCGGAACAGCTCGCTGTCCGGGCCCGTCCGGGCGGGGTGCTGGAGGACCAGGACGGCCACGTCGTCGTCGTGGTCGGGGGTCACGCCGGCCGAGCGGACCAGGCGGTCGCAGACGACCTGGGGCGTGCCGGTGGCGCCGGCCAGGGCGCGTTCCAGGGCGGCGATGCCCTCGTCCAGGTCGGCGTCCCGGCGCTCCACCAGGCCGTCCGTGTAGAGGACGGCCGTGGAGCCGGGGCCGAGGGGGATCGAGCCCGAGGAGTGCATCCAGCCGCCGGTGCCGAGCGGGGGCCCGGTGGGTTCGTCGGCGCGCAGGACCGTGCCGTTCTCGTCGCGGACGAGGATGGGGAGGTGGCCCGCCGAGGAGTAGACCAGCTTGCCCTCGTTCGGGTCGTGGACCGCGTACGCGCACGTGGCGATCTGGTTGGCGTCGATCTCGGCTGCCAGGCCGTCGAGGAGCTGGAGGACCTCGTGCGGGGGCAGGTCGAGGCGGGCGTAGGCGCGGACCGCCGTGCGGAGCTGGCCCATGACCGCCGCTGCGCGCACGCCGCGGCCCATGACGTCGCCGATGACGAGGGCCGTGCGGCCGCCGCCCAGGGTGATGACGTCGTACCAGTCGCCGCCGACCGCGGCCTCCGTGCCGCCGGGGTGGTACGTGGCGGCGACGCGCAGGTCGTCGGGTTCTTCGAGCTCCTGGGGGAGCAGTGACCTCTGCAGTGTCACCGCCGTTTCGCGCTGGCGGCGCTCGCTGGCGCGCAGGCGTTCGGCGGCTTCGGCGTGGTCGGTGACGTCCGTGGCGAAGACGAGGACTCCACGGCCGTCGCTGCCGCCCTTGCCGTCGCCCTGGGCGACCGGGGTGCAGGTGAAGGTGTACGAGCGGCCGTCGGGGGCCTTGCGGGACTTGACCGTGCGCGGCTTGCCGCTGCGCTGGACCTGGTCCAGGAGGGGGAACAGGCCGAGGGCGTCCAGTTCGGGGAGGGCCTCGCGGGCGCGTTCGCCCAGGGGGCGTACGCCGAAGGCGGTCGTGTAGGCGTCGTTGACGTAGGCGATGCGGTGGTCGGGGCCGTGGACCAGGGCGACGAGGGACGGGACGCGGTCGAGGACCTCGCGCACCCGCAGTTCGTCGACGGCGGGTACGGACACTGGCTCGTCGGTCAGTTGTTCGGCACGGGCGGCGGGTACGGAACCTTCCCCCCGCCGGTCCGGGGAGGCCGTCTGCTCGGTCCGCGCTGCGGCGCGGCGCTGCGTTCCGGGGAGCCGGGCGCTCCAGCGCGTGAAGTTCACGAATCCTTGCCTCGTGTAGTCGTCGGCGGCCGGCACCGGAACCGGCCGGGGCCCCGGGGGCCCGCACCGGGGCGTGTGGTGGCACGCCCGCGGTGGTGGACCAGTCTGGCAGTGAGCGGACCGGACCGGCATCCGTCAGACGCCGGGCCGGCCGGAGGAGTTCCTGGGTCCGGTCAGGACGACCCCTTCGGGTTGTGCGGGGGGTCTTGGGAAGGCTTTCCACCGGCCGCGAGTTCGAACTCGGCCCGGGGGTGTTCGAGTGAACCGAGGGAGACGATCTCGCGTTTGAACAGACCGGCCAGGGTCCATTCGGCGAGCACGCGCGCCTTGCGGTTGAAGGTGGGCACGCGGCTGAGGTGGTAGGCGCGGTGCATGAACCAGGCGGGGTAGCCCTTGAGCTTGCGTCCGTAGACGTGGGCGACGCCCTTGTGCAGGCCGAGGGAGGCGACCGAGCCGGCGTACTTGTGGGTGTACGTGGTGAGGGGTTCGCCGCGCAGGGCGTGCACGATGTTGTCGCCGAGGACCCTGGCCTGGCGGACGGCGTGCTGGGCGTTGGGGGCGCACTCGCGGCCGGGTTCGCCGGCCGTGACGTCGGGGACGGCCGCGGCGTCTCCCGCCGCCCACGCGTGCGTGGTGCCCTCGATCGTCAGCTCGGCCGTGCACCTGAGCCGTCCGCGGTCGTTGCGGGGCAGGTCGGTGGCGGCGAGCACCGGGTGGGGTTTGACCCCGGCCGTCCAGACGACCGTACGGGTGGGGAAGCGGGCGCCGTCGCTGAGGACCGCGACTCGGTCCGCGCAGGACTCCAGGCGGGTTCGGAGGCGTACGTCGATGTTGCGGCGGCGCAGTTCGGTGACGGTGTAGCGGCCCATCTCCTCGCCGACCTCGGGCAGGATGCGGTCCGAGGCCTCGACGAGGATCCACTTCATGTCCTCGGGCTGGACGTTGTGGTAGTAGCGCGCGGCGTAGCGGGCCATGTCCTCCAGTTCGCCGAGCGCCTCCACGCCGGCGAAGCCGCCGCCGACGAAGACGAAGGTGAGGGCCGCGTCGCGGATCGCGGGATCGCGGGTGGAGGAGGCGATGTCCATCTGCTCGATGACGTGGTTGCGCAGGCCGATGGCCTCCTCGACGGTCTTGAAGCCGATGCCGTGGTCGGCGAGGCCGGGGACCGGCAGGGTGCGCGAGACGGAGCCGGGGGCGAGGACGAGTTCGTCGTACGTCAGCCGCTGCCCGCCCGTGCCCTCCTCCTCGGTGGCCAGGGTGGTGAGGGTGGCGGTGCGTTTCGCGTGGTCGATGGCGGTGGCCTCGCCGATGAGGACGCGGCACCGGTCGAGGACGCGGCGCAGCGGTACGACGACATGCCGGGGAGAGATGGCGCCCGCGGCGGCCTCGGGAAGGAACGGCTGGTACGTCATGTACGGGTCGGGGGTGACGACCGTGATCTCCACCTCGCCCCGCTCCAGTTCCCGTTTCAGTCTGCGCTGGAGGCGCAGGGCCGTGTACATCCCGACGTAGCCACCACCGACAACGAGAATGCGCGTACGTTCCTTCACCATCCCATGACGCACCCACCGCTTGCGTTTGTCCACAGCCTCGACGAATTGTGTGACCGGAGCGGGAGAGCGCACGGAGTTGGCCGGAAAGGCGAGCTTCGGTGAGTATATGCAGGTCAGCAGGGGTGGCACGGGGGGCGCTCGGGGGCACATTCGGGACGTATGCGGCCCGTACTCCGATCGGTGGGCGCTCCGTGCGGAACGTGCCCCTTCTGAATTGACTCCCTCTCAACTATGTTCGTGTGTCGACGGGGTGTAGGGGGATGCGCTCACCGGGTCCGCGACAGGCGGGCCCGCGGACCAGGGCCCGTTCCTCCGTCCCGGCATCGAATGGCGGGGAGTGTCTCCGGGGGGAGACGTCATTACCGGGGGAATACATATGCATGTTCAGGACTCTCATTGGTCGTCCGCGTCCGCTGTCGCGGCGGGTGGCGTGACGATGAGCGCGGCGGCGGGCAACGGACGCGGGAACGGAGCGCGGACGACGCCGCTGCGCGTGGACGCACAGCGCAATCTGGAGCACGTGCTGCGGGCGGCGCGCGAGGTGTTCGGCGAGCTGGGGTACGGCGCGCCGATGGAGGACGTGGCGCGCCGCGCGCGGGTCGGCGTGGGCACGGTGTACCGGCGGTTCCCGAGCAAGGACGTCCTGGTGCGGCGGATAGCCGAGGAGGAGACCTCCCGGCTGACCGACCAGGCGCGTGCGGCGCTCGGGCAGGAGGACGAGCCGTGGTCGGCGCTGTCGCGCTTCCTGCGGACGTCGGTGGCCTCCGGCGCCGGGCGGCTGCTGCCGCCGCAGGTGCTGCGGGTCTCGGTCGAGGAGGACCGTGCCGGTCAGGCGCGGGTGCCGCAGCAGCGGACGCAGCCGGGCTCGGCGGAGCTGCGGCTGGTGCCGGAGGAGCCGTTGGCGGTCGCCTCGGTGCCGGCGTCGGCGGTCGCGGCGGAGGACGACGCCGGGGCGTCGGCGCTGCTCGAGGTCGTGGGTCAGCTCGTGGAGCGGGCACGTGCGGCGGGTGAGCTGCGGCCGGACGTGTCGGTGTCGGACGTGCTGCTGGTGATCGCGACGGCCGCGCCCTCGCTGCCGGACGCGGCACAGCAGGCGGCCGCGTCGTCCCGGCTGCTGGACATCCTGCTGGACGGGCTGCGGTCGCGACCGGCGTGAGGCGGGCGGGCTGCCGGAACGGGCGGCCCGTCGGCCGGTCCGCTCGGCTTCCGGGCCCGGTGCGACTGGCGATCATTCCCCGAACGAGTGAGGAGTGGTACTGCCGTGCGGTGAATCCCCACGGATGAGTGATGGTCCGGACTTCGGGGTTCTGATCAAAAGCCAATATGGCACTCTGACCCGGTGGTCTGGACATGTCGGGCGGCTGCGGGGGCTTTCCGCGATGAGCGGTGACGGGCGGGACGAGTCGAGCGGTGCCGGGGACGCCACGGTCGGCGGCCCTGTCCCACCGCAGGTGCCGAGCCAGGGCGGACGCGCGAGCGTCCCGCCGGGCGGGCATGGCGCCGACGGCTCGGTCCCGCGGCAGCGCGCATGGTGTGAGGACGACGTCCTGCCGCCGCCGCGCGAGCTGCCGCCCTCCGACGCCGACCTCATCGACCGGATGCGCTCGGGCGACGACGCGGCGTACGAGGAGCTGTACCGGCGCCACGCGCAGGCCGTGCGCCGGTACGCCCGGACCTGCTGCCGCGACGCCTACACCGCGGACGACCTGACCGCCGAGGTCTTCGCCCGCATGCTCCAGGCGGTACGCGGCGGCTCCGGTCCCGAGCACGCCGTACGCGCGTACCTGCTCACCTCCGTCCGGCGCGTCGCCGCCTCCTGGACGCGGTCGGCGCGGCGGGAGCAGCTCGTCGACGACTTCGCGGTGTTCGCCGCCCAGTCCGCACGCGGCTCCTACGTGTCCGACGACGACACGCTCGACCTGGGCGCGGACGTGCGGGCGATGCACGAGGCCGAGCGGTCCATGGCCATGCGGGCCTTCCGGTCGCTGCCGGAGCGGTGGCAGGCCGTGCTGTGGCACACCGAGGTCGAGGACGAGTCGCCCAGCGAGGTAGCCACTCTCTTCGGGCTCGACGCCAACGGCACGCGCGTGCTCGCCAGCCGGGCCCGCGAGGGTCTCAAACAGGCCTACCTCCAGGCCCACGTGAGCGCCACCCTCACCGACGACGAGGAGTGCGCGCGCTACGCCGACCAGCTCGGCACGTACGCCCGTGGCCGGCTGCGCACGCGTGCCGAGCGGGGGCTGCGCAAGCACCTGCAGGAGTGCGCGAAGTGCCGGCTGGCCGCGACGCAGATCGAGGAGGTCGCCGGCGGTATCCCCGCCGTGGTGCCGGTCGCGGTCATCGGCTGGTTCGGTGCCGCCGGATACGCCAAGACGGCCGGGCTCATCGCCGGGGGCGCGGGAGCCGGGGCGGCCGGAGCCGCGGGTGCGGCCTCGGCGGGCGGGGCCTCGGCGGGCGGGGGCTCGTCGGGCGAGGGCTCGTCGGGCGAGGGCTCGTCGGGCGAGGCAGCGGCGGGCGCGGGTTCGACCGGAGGTGCGGCGGGAGGCGGATCGTCCGGCGGGACGGGAGGTGGCGCGGTCCCCGAGGGGGTGGGCGCGCCGGTGAAGGCCGGTATCGCGGCCGGTGTGGTCGCCGTGGGCGTCGCGGCCGCGGTGGTGCTGGCGCTGGTCGGCGACGAGAAGCCGAAGGACGAGGCGAGGGCGACTCCCACCCCGTCCTCGCCGGTGATCCGGCCCGTCGAGCCCACGCCCACTCCCTCGCGGCGGGAACCCGGACCGCGGCCGCCGGCGATCGTGCCCGCGCGCGCCGAGAAGCCCGCACCGGCACCGGCCACCAGGACCATCCCGGCGTCCACACCGTCCCCGGCTCCGACCGCGACGGCCACCACCCCGCCGTCCGCGTCCCCGAGTCCGACACCACCCCCGGTCTCCACGCCGACACCGACTCCGGCACCGCCACCGCCACCGCCACCGCCACCGCCACCGGCTGAGGGGCCGCCCGCCCCGGCCGTCTGCGTGTACTTCTCCGTGTACGCCGACGGGGTCCGGCTGTGGCGGTCCGGGCTGGTGGAGGGCGGTGACCCGGCGGTTCCCGTCCAGGTGAACCTCACCGGCAGCAGCACCGTACGGCTGGTGGTGGAGATCAGCTGCCGCTAGCGGCTTTCGGATCGGTGGCGTACGAGCTCTGCGCCTGGTCCAGCTCGCGCAGGACGTCGTCCGCGGTGAGGTTGGCGCCCCGGGCACGCTCCGACTCGCACCGGGCAGCGCCCAGGGCGGCGCGGGCGGCTGCCCCGACCCGTTCCTCCTGGGCGTGCTCCGGCATGGGGCGGGGAACGGCCGGCCCACCAGTGGTCCCCGACGCCGAGCAGCCGTGCCGGGCGCGGGAAGTCGCCGAGGCCGGCCAGCAGTCCTGCCGCGCTGTCCACGACCGTGGCCCGGGTCATGTCGGAGCGCCGCTTGCCCAGGGCCCCGCGCAGGGCTCCGGTCAGCTTGGCCAGGGCGGGCTCCGGGCCGGACGCGCTCGCCGTGACCATGGCGTCGACCAGATCCAGCATCACCATGAACTGGGGCGGCGGTGACCCGCGCGCGGCGTCGGCGCGCCCCGCGTCGCACAGCTCGCGCGCCCGGGCGATGTACCGCACCGGGTGATTGTCGCCGGGGTGGGTGGGAGCGGCCTGGGGTTTTTGGGGCGGCGGATCACAGCTCGGCGTTTCGAGAAGCTCGGCGTTGTCGCTGGGGACGGGTGGGGCCACAACCCGGCGGCGCGGAGTGCCGCCTCCTTGGGACGGGCGCCGCCCCAGCGGCACGACTGCCCGCAGCCAGGCGCTACACCCGCCGCACCCCTGCCCCCGCCCCCAACGCCCCCCGCTGCGGTGCGATCCCCGCTGGTACGGCGCGCTGCCGGGCCGGGGTGCCCGTCCAGCAGGTGCCGCGGCGGGAGAGCAGGCGGCGGAGCCACAGTTCGAGGGAGACGAGGTCGGCGAGGCCGTCCAGGGGGAGGGGTTCACCGGCCGCCGCGGAGCGCAGGGCCTTGCGGACCACCCGGGCCTCCACAAGCCCGGCCTCCGCAAGCAGCGGCGTGTCGAACAGGGCGATCAGAGAGTCCGCCGCCACCCTCAGCCCCGTACGGGCCGCGGCCGCCGCCGTCGCCTGGGTCGGGGCGCCCCACCCGGGCGGCAGGTCCCGGACCCCGGCCCCTTCCAGCACCGTACGCAGGATCGCCGCCCGCGCCCCCGGCCGTACCCGCAACGCCTCGGGCAGCGCCCGGGCCGCGCGGACGACCTGATTGTCGAGGAACGGCGCGTGCAGCCGCTGGAAGCGGATCTCCGCGGCCTGCTCCAGCACCCGCAGGTCCGCCGCATGGCGCGCCAGCGACGCACGCGCGCGGAAGTCACCCGGCCGCTGCCCCGGCCCCACCAGCTCCGACCGGTGCGTCGCCGCCTGAAGACGAACCGATACTTCAGCGAGCGCCTCACCGGTCAGCCAGCGCGCCGCCGGCCCGGGTCTGCCCCAGGTCAGCGCGGCGATCGAGGCCTCCACCGCACCCCCGGGCGCGTCCGGACCGTCGTCCGCGCGGTGGTCGAGGAGGCGCTCGGCCAGCGATTCCAGCCCCGCCCGGTACGGCGTACGGGACAGCCGTCGCGCCGCCGCGTACACGCGCGCGGGGACCAGCACCGAGCCGTCCGTCCTGGCCAGCGCGGCGACGGGGCGCACCAGGTGGCGCCGCTTGCGGTCCATCAGCAGGTCGGCCAAGCGCGCGGGATGGGCGTCCAGGACCTGCCGCGCACCGTAGCCCGTGAAGTGGTCCGCGCTGCCGGCCGCCAGCCGCGCCCGGTGCCGGGCCGCCGCCACCAGGGAGGCGGCCGGCTCGTCCGTCAGCGGGCCCTCCAGGTCGGCGTACGGAAGGGTCTCCTCGCCGCCGGCCACGACGACATGGTGCAGACGCGGGTTCGCGGCCAGCGCGCCCGCCCGCTCCAGCTCGGCCTCGCGCCCTGCGACGGCCAGGTCGTTGAAGGTGACCGCCAGCAGCCGCTCGCCCGCGCCCGTGCCGTGCCCCAGCACCGTGCCCGGCATCCCGGGCAGCCCCGCGGCCAGCAGCGCCAGCGTCCCCGAGGCCGGCCCGCCGGACAGGTCCGCCCCGATTCCCGGCACCGGCATCCCGCGCGCGGCACGCCGCTCGGCGGGCCCCATGCCGGGCACGGGCCCGGGGTCGATGTCCGCCCCGGGGACGTGCCGCGGCGCGGACAGCCGCGTTCGTACGGCCTCCACGAGCGCGTCGCGCACGGCGTCGACCGCACTGTCGGGATCGGCCGAAGGCGCCGCCACCGCCAGCGAGGCGACCGGTTCGTACCCGGCGATCTCCCGCGCCCCGGCGCGCAGGATCAGCGCATGCCCCGGCGGAATGCGCTTCACGCCGTCGTACGGCGTGGAGTCGTACAGCGCGGCGGGCACGTCAGGGGCGGCCAGCAGCGCGGCGAGGTGCCCGAAGTCGAGGTTGGCCTCGATGAGGTCGGCCAGCGGCAGCGCGGCCGTCGCGTACGCCGTGCCGCCGGCCCAGGGAGTGTGGAACACCGGCCGCGCGCCCGCGAGATCGCCGCAGACGGTGACCCTCCGACCGACCTGCACGATCGCCGTGTAGCTCCCCGGCCAGGCGGTCAGATGCCGAAGCGCCCCGCCGCGCGCGGCGAACAGCGCGACGCGCAGCTGCTCGTCGGTGGCGCCGCAGATGCCGAGGACGGCGATGCGCGTCCGGTCGTCGGCCTTCACGACCCGCACCTCGTCGGGGCGCCAGTCACCGACCGCCCACAGCGGATCGGGGTCGCCCCACAGGAGTTGGGAGCCCACCGGATGCAGGGTCTCGCCGTCGTGTCCCGTGGCCCCCGCCGAGCCGGCAGCGACGGCTCCCGCGGCGGTGCTGCTCCATCCCACCAACCACCGCATCGCCGCCTCCACAGGCTGTGGACAACCAGTGCACCGTACGAACCGGTTCACCATGCTGCCATGAAGGAAGCGTTCCAGAGTGCGCCCGCGCCGCTTGCGCTCCGTCGAACGCGCCCCGGCGGAGCCGCCCACGCCGCCCCGAACACCCTCGAACGCCCCGAACTCCCCTACGGCACAAGAGGAAAGGACGGAGAGGACGGCAGGAAGGCGGTAAGGGAAGACGGCAGTGAGGATGACAGGGGAGGCGCCGGCGAAGGCGACAACGGAGGCGACAGCGGAGGCGGCAAGAACAGAAGGGACGGTCAGGAGACAAGGCACGTCAGCGACACGTCACCAGTACGACTGCGGCGCGAACGCGCCCCCGATATGCGCCCCAAATACGCCCGATACGCCCTCAACTACCGTGGTCGGAGGCCTGATACCCCAGCACCGACGTGGTCGGTTTTCGGCCAAATCCCTGTCGCGTGAACAGCGTCGAACACTCTCCGTACAGACTCGGCGTACCACCGTACGGCCGCGCAGCCCGGGAGACGGAGCACGCCTCCCGGACCGTTCCGCCGCCCGCGGGGATGGAGGCGGCGGTGTCCCCCAGCCCACTGGATCCAGTACAGCGGGCCGACCCACGCAATGACCATGGAACCGCTCCCGCGATGGCCGGAGAAGAGCGCACGGACAGGCGCACGGCCACACAGCGGGAGCACGCCACAACAGCCCGTATCTGAACCGCACTTCAGTACGGACCACAATCCCGCCAACCGGAACAATGCCCCTTAACGCTTGGGATGCGGCGAACTACGCTGGGTTTACGAATGCCGCGTGGTTATGCCAACGTCGGCAGCCGTCTGTGTCGAGGGGTGGCGCATGTCCAGGGAGCAACGCGGGCCGAACGAAAAACTCGGCACCGTTCTCGCCCTCGCGGGAATCAGCAACGCAGGCCTCGCGCGGCGCGTCAACGATCTTGGCGCTCAGCGAGGACTGACACTTCGCTATGACAAGACGTCGGTGGCGCGCTGGGTGTCGAAGGGCATGGTGCCGCAGGGTGCGGCGCCGCACCTCATCGCCGCCGCCATCGGCCAGAAACTCGGCCGGCCGGTGCCGCTGCACGAGATCGGCCTGGCGGACGCGGACCCCGCGCCCGAAGTCGGCCTCGCCTTCCCGCGGGACGTCGGACAGGCGGTGAAGTCCGCGACGGAGCTGTACCGTCTCGACCTCGCAGGCCGCCGCGCCGGTTCCGGCGGCATCTGGCAGTCGCTGGCCGGATCGTTCGCGGTGAGCGCGTACGCGACGCCCGCCTCACGATGGCTGATAACCCCGGCCGACAGTTCGGTCGCGCGTGACGTGGACCCCGGCGAGGGGTCCGGCGCACCGCTCAAAGTCGGCCACAGCGATGTGCAGAAGCTGCGGGAGGCCGCCGAGGACGCGCGGCGCTGGGACTCCAAGTACGGCGGCGGCGACTGGCGTTCGTCGATGGTCCCCGAGTGCTTAAGGGTGGAGGCGGCTCCCCTCCTGCTCGGCTCCTACTCCGACGAGGTCGGCCGGGCCCTCTTCGGCGCCTCCGCCGAACTCACCCGGCTCGCGGGCTGGATGGCCTTCGACACGGGCCAGCAGGAAGCGGCCCAGCGCTACTACATCCAGGCCCTGCGCCTGGCCCGGGCGGCGGCGGACGTCCCCCTCGGGGGCTACGTCCTGGCCTCCATGTCCCTCCAGGCCACCTACCGCGGCTTCGGCGACGAGGGCGTGGACCTCGCCCAGGCCGCCCTGGAGCGCAACCGCGGGCTGGCCACGGCCCGCACCATGAGCTTCTTCCGCCTCGTCGAGGCCCGGGCACACGCGCGTGCGGGTGACGCCCAGGCGGCCGGGGGCGCCCTGAAGGCGGCCGAGAGCTGGCTGGAGCGCGCCCGCCCCGGCGACAACGACCCGAGCTGGCTCGGCTTCTACTCCTACGACCGCTTCGCCGCCGACGCGGCCGAGTGCTACCGCGACCTCAAGGCGCCCCGCCAGGTCCGCCGCTTCACGGAACAGGCCCTGTCGAAACCCACCGAGGAGTTCGTCCGCTCCCACGGCCTGCGCCTGGTCGTCTCGGCGGTCGCCGAACTGGAGTCGGGCAACCTGGACGCGGCGTGCGAGCAGGGCGTACGGGCGGTGGAGGTCGCCGGGCGCATCTCCTCGGCCCGCACGACGGAGTACGTCAAGGACCTCCTGCACCGGCTGGAGCCGTACGGCGACGAACCGCGTGTGGTCGAGCTGCGCGAGCGCGCCCGGCCGCTGCTGATGGCTCCGGCCTAGCCGGGCAGGCATGCTGCCACCCCCCGCGTTTGAAGGCATTGTCAGTGGCGCAGTGCACTATCGAAGCGGGAGGTGGCGCGGGTGCCGGAGATCGCGTACGACTGTGACGTGCTGGTGATCGGCGGGGGGATCGTCGGTCTGTCCACGGCGTACGCCATCACACGCGCCGCACCGGGCACACGTGTCACGGTCCTGGAGAAGGAAGCGGGCCCGGCCCGGCACCAGACCGGCCGCAACAGCGGCGTCATCCACAGCGGCATCTACTACCGCCCCGGCTCCCTCAAGGCGCGCTACGCGGTGCGGGGCGCCGCCGAGATGGTCAAATTCTGCGCCGAATACGGCATCCCGCACGCCGTGACCGGCAAGCTGATCGTCGCGACCGACCGCTCCGAGCTGCCCCGCCTGCACGCGCTCGTGCAGCGCGGCCGGGAGAACGGCATCCCGGTCCGTGAACTGGGTGCGTCCCAGATCGCGGAGTACGAGCCGGAGGTGCGGGGCCTCGCCGCGATACACGTCGGTACGACCGGCATCTGCGACTTCGTCGCGGTCGCCCGCCAGCTGGCCCACGGCTCGGGCGCGGAGATCCGCTACGGCACGCGGGTCGTCCGCGTCGACCGCCGCCCCGAGCGGGGAGTCGCCGTGCTCACGGCCGCCGGGGACGTCGTACGCGGACGGGTGCTGGTGAACTGCGCGGGCCTGTACAGCGACGAGATCGCCCGGCTGACCGGGGACGACCCGGACGTCCGGATCGTGCCGTTCCGGGGCGAGTACTACGAGCTGGCCCGACCGGAGCTGGTGCGGGGTCTGGTGTATCCGGTCCCCGACCCGGCGTTCCCGTTCCTCGGGGTGCATCTCACGCGCGGGATCGACGGGGGTGTCCACATCGGGCCCAACGCGGTGCCGGCGCTGGCCCGCGAGGGGTACGGGTGGGGGACGGTCCGGGTGCGGGAGCTGGGGTCGACGCTGGCCTGGCCGGGCTCCTGGCGGATCGCCCGCCGGCACTGGCGGTACGGGGCGGGGGAGCTGCGCCGGTCGGTGTCCAAGGGGGCGTTCACGGAGGCGGTGCGGAGGTTGTTGCCCGGGGTGTCCGAGGACGACCTGGTGCCGACGGCGGCGGGGGTTCGGGCGCAGGCGGTGCTGCGGGACGGGACCTTGGTGGACGACTTCCTGATCCGCGAGGCGCCGCGGACGGTGCATGTGCTGAACGCGCCGTCTCCCGCGGCTACGGCGTCCTTGCCGATCGGCAGGGAGGTGGCGCGCAGAGCGTTGAGCGCGCTGTGACTGACCAGTCGCTGGGGGGTTCGAGGTGCTCGGCGTGACTGCTGAGGCCGGGGCGTCGCGCAGCTCGGCGCGACGAGGTGCCGCTGCGCCCACCCTCCCCCAAGCTGTTGCGGACCACCGGCCCCGCTGGGCGGAGCACCGACCCGCAGCCAGGGCGGCGACGGCGCTGGAGCGGCCACGACGCGCCCGCAGCCGCCGACGCACGGAAGGGGACGTGTCGGGGGGGCGTCCGCCCGCAGCGGTTGGCGCGTCAACGGACAGCCAGTCGGTGTCCGAGCCCATCACGCCCTTCCGAGGACGGGCACCCCCGGCGCGGCCCCGACCCACCACCCGGCGCATGGGCGACGGCCGTAAAATCGGCCTCACTGTGTCTGACTCCGTGAACACCCCCGAAACCCCCCAGCCCGAAACCCCCGGTTCCGCCGCCCGGCGCGCCCGGGCCAAGGGTGAGCCGCGCTTTCCCGAGGGGCCGAAGGCCGATCCCGCCGGGTCGCACTTCGAGCGGCGGATCCGGAGTTTCCAGCCGCGGCGGAGCCGGGTCACAGCAGGCCAGGCGGACGCGCTTCAGCGGCTGTGGCCCAAGTGGGGCCTCGACATCGACGGCAGCCGAACCCTCGACCTGGCCGACCTGTTCGGCAACGACAACCCCGTCGTCCTGGAGATCGGCTTCGGCATGGGCGAGGCCACCGCCCAGATGGCCGCAGCCGACCCCGCCACCAACATCCTCGCCGTCGACGTCCACACCCCCGGCCAGGGCAACCTGCTCAACCTCGCCGACCACAACGGCCTGTCCAACATCCGGGTCGGCAACGGCGACGCGATCATCCTCCTCCGCGAGATGCTCACCCCGGACTCCCTCGACGGCCTGCGCGTCTATTTCCCCGACCCCTGGCCCAAGAAGCGGCACCACAAGCGCAGGCTCATCCAGCCCGACTTCCTGACCCTCGCCGCCACCCGCCTCAAGCCCGGCGCGATCCTGCACTGCGCCACCGACTGGGAACCGTACGCCGAACAGATGCTCGACGTACTCACGGCACACCCCGACTTCGAGAACACGCAGGCGGACGGCGGTTTCGCGCCCCGTCCCGACTTCCGTCCCCTGACCCGTTTCGAGGGCCAGGGACTGGACAAGGGACATGTCGTGAACGACCTCCTCTTCCGTCGCGTACAGCACGTGGACCAGCCCCCCACCAGCGCCTGACCGCACCTGGCACATCTTCCGCCTGCGGACAGCGCCCCGCCGTCGTTAGGGTCAATGCCGTGGCCACCTGCCCCCCACACCCCTATCCCACTGCTCCCCTCACCGGCGCACCCACCGCCGACCCCCTGCGGCACGCCCACTGGTGGCAGCGCGCCTGGGTGCGTTACGGCGCGCTGACCACGCTCCTCGCGATATCCGGCCTCGTCATCCTCGCCCTGGTCCGCGAAGAGACCGGTACGGAAGGGTTCCTGGTCGGGCTGGGGCTGGCCACGCTCCCGGTGCCCCTGCTCATGGCCGCGTTCCGCTGGCTGGACCGGGTCGAACCGGGCCCCTGGCGGAACCTGCTGTTCTGCTTCGCCTGGGGCGCCTGCGCGGCGGCGCTGATAGCGATCGTCGCCAACAGCTTCGCGACCAGATGGATAGCGACGGCGACGGCGGATCCGTCCCGCGCGGACACGCTGGGCGCGACCGTCATAGCCCCGGTGGTCGAGGAGACGGCCAAGGCGGCGGCTGTCCTACTGGTCTTCCTCTTCCGGCGCCGCGACTTCACCGGCATCCTCGACGGAGTGGTCACGGCCGGCGTCACCGCCACCGGCTTCGCGTTCACGGAGAACATCCTCTACCTGGGCACCGCCTTCGGCACCGACCAGCTCACCGGCGGCACCGGCATCGCCTCCGTCACGGCGGCGACGTTCTTCGTGCGCATCATCATGTCGCCGTTCGCGCACCCGCTGTTCACCGTCCTCACCGGCATCGGCTTCGGCATCTCCGCGCTCGCGGCGGACCGCCAGCACGTCCGCCGTGTCGCCTTCCCGCTCTCCGGGCTGCTGCTCGCGATGGGCATGCACGCGATGTGGAACGGCTCGTCGACGTTCGGCGAGTACGGGTTCTTCGCCGTGTACGCGGCGTTCATGGTGCCCATCTTCGGGCTACTGACGTGGCTGGTGATCTGGACCCGGCAGCGGGAGCTGAAGACCGTACGGGCGGAGCTGCCCGCCTACGCCGTGGCCGGGTGGCTGTCCCCGGTCGAGCCGTACGCGCTCGGCTCGATGCGGGCGCGGCGGATCGCCCGCCAGTACGCCCGCCGCCACGCGGGCAGGGCGGCGGCGCGGGAGGTCGCGCAGTACGAGGCGTACGCGACGTCCCTGGCGTTCCTGCGGCACCGGGGCCGCCGCGGCCGCGCCGGTGCCGACTTCGTCCTACGGGAACGAGAACTGCTGGGCGAACTGTGGCGGCGCCGGGAGGCGGCCCGCCCCGCCCTGGACTACGCCGCGCGGATCACGGCCCCGCCGGTACCGGTGGCGGCCCCGCCCTGGCCGGTGCACGGGGCGTACGGGTACGGCTGTCCGACGACGCCGGCAATGCAGACGGCATCGACAGCGCCGTACCCGGCGTACCCGGCGTACAACCCGTACCGGTCGTAACCGAGCCCAGCCGCCGGGGGCAGGAAAGCCCCAGCCCCCGGCGGCCCGGAGGAACCGCTCAGCCCGAAGCCTCCGAAGCCTCGGTAAGCCGCCCGATCTCCGCCTCCGTCAGCCTCAGCTCCCCCACCCCGACCAGCGCGGGCAGCTGCTCCACCGTCCGCGCGGAAGCGATCGGCGCCGCCACCGTCGGCTGCGCCGCGAGCCAGGCGAGGGCGACCGTGGCGACGGGGACGCCGTGGGCCGCGGCGATCTCGTCGAGGGAGTCGAGGACCCGGCGGCCCCGCTCGGTCTCCAGGTGCTTCGCGGCACCGCCCGCCCGCGCGCTGTCGACGGTCGTGCCGGGCCGGTACTTGCCGGTGAGGAAGCCCGAGGCGAGCGCGTAGTACGGCACAGCCGCCAGGCCGGTCCGCTCGGCGAGGTCCTGGAGTTCACCCTCGTAGGTGTCGCGGGAGACCAGGTTGTAGTGGGGCTGGAGGGCCACGTACCGGGCGAGCCCCTCGCGGTCGGAGAACTCCAGGGAGGCCCGCAGCCGCTCCGCGGAGATGTTGGAGGCGGCGATGTACCGCACCTTCCCGGCCAGCACGAGTTCGTCGAGCGCACCGATGATCTCCTCCACCGGCACGTCGGGCTGGTCGAAGTGGGTGTAGTAGAGGTCGATGTAGTCGGTGCCGAGGCGCCGCAGGGAGGCGTCGGCGGCGGCCTTGATGGTGGCGGCGGACAGGCCGCGGAACTCGGGGTGCTGGCTGACCTTCGTGGCGACGACGACGTCCGCGCGGTTGCCACGTGACGTGAGCCACTTGCCGAGGACGGTCTCGGACTCACCGCCCTGGTTGCCCTCGGCCCAGGCCGAGTAGGAGTCGGCGGTGTCGACGAAGTTGCCGCCGGCGGCCGTGTACGCGTCGAGGACGGCGAACGACTGTGCCTCGTCGGCGGTCCAGCCGAAGACGTTGCCGCCGAGGGCGAGCGGGAAGACCTCGAGGTCGGAGGAGCCGAGCTTGCGAAGAGACGTCATGCTCCGTGTCAACGGCCGTAGGGGAACGGCTCATTCCACAACAGGCGCAAAGTTCCCGCAAACACCGCTCCCCGCACAGGCTCAGACGTTCAGGCCCTTGCCCCGCAACCACGCCAGCGGGTCGACCCCGTTGGTGGACCCACCGGTGTGCACCTCCAGGTGCAGGTGCGCCCCGGTGACGTTGCCGGTCGCGCCCACGCGGCCGATGACGTCACCCGTGCTGACCTTCTGGCCGACACTGACGCCGATGGACGACTGGTGCGCGTACCAGATCTCGGTGCCGTCATCGAGGGTGAGGACCGTCTTGTAGCCGTACGACCCGTTCCAGCCCGCCTCGGTGATGGTGCCGCTGTGCACCGCCTTGATCGGCGTGCCGGTGGGGGCGGCGAAGTCGAGGCCGGTGTGGTAGCCGGAGGACCAGTAGGCGCCGGCCTGACCGAAGGTCGAGGTGATGGTGTACGCGGAGGTCGGCAGCGTGTACTGCTTGGCGAGGGCGGCGAGCCGCTCGGCCTCGGCCTTCTTCCGGGCCTCCTCCTCCGCCTTCTTCTTGGCTTCGGCGGCCTTGGCCTTGGCTTCCTTCTCCGCCTTGGCGACGGCCTCCGCGGCTGCCTTCTGGGCGGCTTCGGCGGCGTCCTGCGCGGCCTTGGTCTCGATCTGTTCCTGCTGGTGCTCGACCTGCGCCATGATCCGGGCGCGCAGCGCCTCACCGGCGCCGGAGGTGCCCTGCTCGGTGTCGGCGGCCGCCGTGGCGAGGTCGCTGAGCGGGGTGGCGGAGCCTTCGGGTGTTTCCTCGTCCGAGATGAGGGAACCCACCGAGGGCAGGTCCGCAACGGAGATCGACACCGGCGGCTTGCCGGTCTGTGCGCTGGCCATGCCGCCCGCGCCCACGGCGGCTATGACGCCGACGCCCAGGACGGTGGAACTGCGGGCGAGCCCGCCGCCGCGCTGCTTGGTGACGCGATGCCGGCCGCGGACGGGACGGATGGACTCCGCGGTGGGGTTCCATTCCTGGAACGGGCCCTCATCGGTGCGGTGACCGCCGTAGCCGAAAGTCTCGGTGTCGCGCTGGTTCGGCGCGGACGGGGCCGCGGAGGCAGGCCGGTTGGACGCCACGTGGGCGTACTCCTTTCCTTCCTTCTCGCCTACCGGGTTAGCTGACGGGTTCGGAGCAGGAAGGTCTCCTACGCGCGTATACCGGCCGTGCTTCCACGGCGGTCTACGCGCGATTCACCCCAAGTGGTGGTTCCCCGGTTCCCTTTCGGGATTCGGCGCGTGCGCACGGAGCCGCCTTCTGTGACGGCTGGGACGACCGCGCTGCGTTATCGAACGTTAATAGACGCGCGGTGGGGATTCCAGCGATTCCACTTGATCATTAACCTTTTTCCCGCGGACCAACCTGCCACGACCGGCTTAAATCGGGCGAGTTGACCGCTTCCTAAGTGACTCACGAGTTTTGACGGTGTGTCAGTTGTTACGCGGAGCGGTGTGATGCACTCACCGACAGTAATGAGCAGCTCAGGAAAAACACCGAAGGCCGGAACCCTTTCGGATTCCGGCCCTCGGCCTTCAGTAGCGGGGACAGGATTTGAACCTGCGACCTCTGGGTTATGAGCCCAGCGAGCTACCGAGCTGCTCCACCCCGCGTCGTTGTGACTCCAGTGTACGCCATCCGCGGGACAGCTCGCGCACACCCGTGCTCAGCGGCCCGGGTGAGCGCGGCCGTCAGCCGGTCCTCGGCCTCGGCGTAGAGGTCGACGCCCTGGTGCCGGGCCGGCGATGTGGGCGGTGGCGGCGAGCGCGGCGTCGGCGTGCTGGAAGCCGCGGCAGGTCTCCTGGGTGACGCCGTCCCGGCAGGTGGCCTGCCCGGACCAGTACGCCGTCATCCGCTGCGGGGTGGCGAGACCGGAGCCGGGCACGGTGAGCGGCGCGGGGCCGTCCTTCTCCGGGTAGAAGTAGGCGGGCACGCGCTCCCGGAAAGCGCTCCAGGGCATGGCCCGCAGGCCCGGTGGGCGTCGAGGAAGACGGCGACGGCGATGACGGCGTCGGTCGCCACCGGGTCCACGCTGCCGGTGAACTCGGGGTTCGTGGCGGCGACTTCGGGGAGGCGGGCCGTGCCCAGCATGCCCTCGAAGCGCCGCACCCGCTCGGCGGGCCAGCCCCCGCCACGCGTGTGCCGCACGATCTCCGCGGTCCGGCTGGGCCCGGTCGACGAGGACGCCGGGGTGCGTGAAGGGCGCGTCGGCGGGCAGGGCCGGACCCATGGGGCGGGCGTCCGGGCCGGCGGCCCCGCAGGAGGAAGGCGAGGAGGGCGCGCGCGGGGAGCGGGGGCACGAGCAGGAGCGCTGTCGTACGTCGTCTCCCCGCTGCCTACATGCCCGCTGCCTCCGCGCTGTCGCACCGGCCCTGAAGGCAGGACGACCCGGGAGGCGGCGAGGGCGCAGGATCTGTTGGGCCGCTCGGCCCGCGCTCAGTGCGGCAGGTGGCGGTTCGGGGCCTTGGCCCGCTCCTCGTGCTCCGGGAGGACGACGACCTCCACCCCCGCGGCCGCCAGGACGCCGCTGCCGTCGGCCCCCGCCACGAAGGTGTCCGGCTCGCGCCAGGCCGTGACCACACGTCGTACGCCCGCGTCGAGGATCAGCCGGGCGCAGGGCGCGGGGCGGGAGGCCCGGCGGGCGCAGGGCTCCAGGCTGCTGTAGACCGTGGCGCCGGCGATCCTGGGGTCGGCCGGGTCGGTCTTCGCCAGGGCCGCCTCCTCGGCGTGCACGACCGGGTCGCCGCCCTCGCGGGAGTGGCCGCGGGCCAGTTCCGTGCCGTCGGCCGCGACCATCACCGCGCCGACGCTGAACGCCGTGTCCGACGGCGGGCACTGGGCCGCCAGTTCGCAGGCGAGGGCCAGCCAGTGGTGGTCGGCGGCGACGGGGAGGGGGCCGGTGCCGGGAGCGGTGGGCTCGTAGCGCATGAGGACCACGTCCTCGATCCGCCGGGTCTCCAGCAGCCGGAGCCGGCCGGGCTGGTAGCCGCCGGGTCCGAAGAGGCGGGGTGCCCCGGGGTCGCCCACGAAGAGCGGGGCGAGGACCAGCTGGAGTTCGTCGGCCAGGCCCTGGGTGAGGAGCTGGGTGTGGATCAGGCCGCCGCCCTCGACCATGAGCCGTCGTACGCCGCGGACGTCGTGCAGGTGGGTGAGGAGCCGCCGCCAGTCGAGGTCGGCGCCGAGGGGGACGACGTCGGTGGCATCGGTGGCGAGGCCGAGGGCACGGGCGCGTTCGGCGCCCTTGTCGGTGGTGTAGAGGACCTTCTCACCGCCGGTGTGCCAGAACTGTGCCGCCGGGTCGAGGTCGCCGGAGCCGCTGACGGTGACCTTGAGGGGGTACTCCGGCCGGCCGGCGGCCGCGCGGGCGGCTCGTCGCTCGGCGGAGTTGACCAGCAGGCGCGGGTTGTCGGCGCGGACGGTGCCGGCGCCGATCAGGATCGCGTCGACGGACGCCCGGACCTCGTCGACCCGGTCGAAGTCGGCCGGGCTGGACAGGAGCAGGCGTTCGGGACCGGTGTCGTCCAGGTAGCCGTCGAGGGAGACGGCGGCGGACAGCAGGACGTACGGGTGGGGCATCGACGCTCCCGGCTCGTGGAAACTCGTGGCGGACGGCGGACTGACCGGACGGGCTTGGTTCAAGTTTGAAACAAACCTACACTGGAGGCATGACGACTCGCTGGCTCACCCCCGAGGAGCAACGCGCCTGGCGCGCGTACATCGCCGCCTCGCTGCTCCTGGAGGACGCGATCGACCGGCAGCTCCAGCAGGACGCCGGCATGCCGCACCTGTACTACTCCATCCTGTCCGTCCTGTCGGAGTCCCCGGAGCGGCGGCTGCGCATGACCGATCTCGCCGAGCGGCTGAAGATCACGCGCAGCCGGCTGACGTACGCGGTGACACGGCTGGAGAAGGACGGCATGGTGCGGCGCGAGGCCTGCCGGTACGACAAGCGGGGCAGTATCGCGGCCCTGACCGACGACGGGTTCGCCGTACTGGACCGGGCGGCGCCCGGGCATGTCGACACCGTGCGGAGCTTCCTGTTCGACCGGCTCAGCGAGGAGCAGGTGGGGCAACTGGAGGAGATCTCCATGGCGATCGCGCAGGGGCTCCAGGAGGACGGGACACGGCCGGCGTCGGACGACGTGCCGTGGCGACGGAGGTCCTCCACGGCCTGTTCGTGAGGCACGTCACAACGCGCCGCGATCTCATTGCTTCAAATTTAAAGCAAGAGTAGGGTTCCGGGCGTGGATCTGCTTCAAATCTGAAGCAGCCTGCAAGCCGACGGCTGTGCAGCCGAACAGGAACGGAACCCGGAGGCCCCGCATGCCCGACACCCCCGCTGTCCTCGCCACCCCGCGCTCCCGCGTCCGGGTCCCGCTGCGCTTCCACGACGGCTACGAGGTCGACGCCGACGTCGTCACCTTCCACGGCCTGGCCGACGGCCAGGAGCACGTGGCCGTCGTCCTGGGCGAGCCCGGCCCGGTTCCGCTGGTGCGGCTGCACTCCGAGTGCCTGACCGGGGACGTGTTCGGCTCGGCCCGCTGCGACTGCGGTCCGCAGCTGCGCGAGGCCGTCGAGCGCATAGCCGAGCGCGGCGGCGTGCTCCTCTACCTCCGCCAGGAGGGCCGCGGCATCGGCCTCTACAACAAGCTCGACGCCTACGCCCTCCAGGACGAGGGCCTCGACACCTACGAGGCGAACGCGGCCCTGGGGCTGCCGGAGGACGCCCGCGACTACACGGCGGCGGCCCAGATGCTCCGGGCCCTGGGCATCGGCGAGCTGGACCTGCTCTCCAACAACCCCGACAAGGCCGCCCAGCTGCGCGACCTGGGCGTGGACGTCCGCGACCGCGTCCCCACGGGCGTCTTCACCACCGCGCACAACGTCCGCTACCTGCGCGCGAAGGTCCTCCAGACCCAGCACACGCTGCCGCTCGCCGCGCTGTCGGGGCTCAGCGCGGGCTAAGCTTCCCGGCCCGGCCGGGCGCCGAACGAGGCGGCTTGCCCCTCGGCTCATCGGGTACAGCCTTTGAAAGAGGGCGACCTCCGCAGTACCCGGAGCTTATGGAAAGTGACCGTTTTGTGACCGATCTCGGCGGCCCCGGCGATCCCCGGGTGAGGGGACCGGGCGACGGGCCGGAGGCCGTCGCGGCACAGATAGCCGACGCCGTGGAGAGCCTGACGGCCCTGTGGTCGGACGCCGCCCAGGATGCGCCCCTGCGCCTGTCCCTGCACCAACTGCGGGCGCTGCGTGCCCTGGAGGCCGCGCCCGGCCTGAACCTGACGGCCCTGGCGGACCGGCTGGACATCGGCCTGCCCACGGCCAGTCGCCTCTGCGACCGCCTGGCGGCGGCCGGCCTCCTGGAACGCGCTCCGCACCCCGATACCCGCCGTGAGGTGCAGCTGTGGCTCACCCCACACGGACGGCATGTCCTGGGCGACGTCGCCGGCCGCCGGGCACAGGCCCTGGCCGCGGCGCTGGCGGCGATGGAACCGGCGGAACGGGTGGCGCTGAGCCGGGGGTTGCGGGGGTTTCTCGCGGCTCGGGACGCGGGGTTGCGCCGTGCCGGCGGGGCTGACGGGACCGACCCGGCCGACGGGCCGTAACCGCGGAAAGCCGCGGAAGGTCAGTGCCGACTCTCCCCGCCGCCGCCACCCAGCACCGCCACACACGTGTCGTCCCGCGCCGGACGAGCCGCACTGCCCGCGTCCCGGAGGACCACCGCGGCCACCACCGCCGGGTCGCAGCCGAGGAGCACGGCGTCCTCGGGTGGCGTCCAGCGGCCGGGCAGGCCGTCGCTGTGCAGCAGGATCAGGCTGTCGTCCTGCCACGGCTCGCGCTGCACGCTCACGGACGCCGGGGCCTGCGCGCCCACGATGCCGGGCTGGGACAGCATCGCCTTCCAGGTGCCGGCGGTGCGCAGGCGGGCGCCGACGTTGCCGATCCCGGCGAAGTGCAACCGCCCGGCTGCGAGGTCGAGTTGGGCCACGGCGACGGCCGCGCCCCGGGTGCGGCGCAGGGTCCGGCCCAGATGGCCCAGTATCTCGGCGGGCGGCCGGTCGGCCACGCCGCGCAGCGCGTCCACGGCGGCGCCGGACGCCTCGGCGGCCTTGTCCCCATGGCCGAGCCCGTCGGCGAGCAGCAGGGTCACGCGGTCGCCGGCGCACACCCGGCTCCAGGCGTCGCCGGAGTACTCGGCCCGGCCGAGGGGGACGTTGACGCCGCCTGCGCGCAGACCCCGCGGGGGCGTGCGATGCCGGTCGGCGGGGGGTTCGTGGTCGATGCGGGCCACGGCCACGGTGCCCCGGCCGGGGGCGCTGTGCAGGTCGAAGTCGTTCGCTATGCGCCGGCACGTGCCGAGGCCGGCGCCCAGGGAGGCGGCGGTGGTGTAGCCGTCGCGCATCGCCGCCGCGACGTCCGGGATGCCCGGGCCGTGGTCGAGCGCGACGAGCTGCACGGACAGGCGCCCGCCGTCGGCGGGTGCGCGCTCGACCAGGTTGATGACGACGTACCCGCCGTCCGCGTGCCGCACCAGGTTGGTCGCCAGCTCCGTCGCCACGAGCGCCGCGGTCGCGGTGCGGTGCGAGCCGAGTCCGGCGCACTCGCTGGCCGCCTCGGCCGCCACCCGGACGTCCCGCACCCGGGTCGAGTCGTCCACCGGCACGTCCCACACCCTGCTCATCACGACCCCGGCCGGGACGGCGGCACGACCGTGGCCCAGGCGGCGACGGTGACGGTGGTCCCCTCACCGGGCCGGCTGTCCACCTCGAACTCGTGGACCAGCCGCCTGGCCCCGCTCAGGCCGAGTCCGAGCCCGCCGCCGCTGGTGTAGCCGTCGGTCAGCGCCTGGTCCAGGTCGCGGATGCCGGGCCCGGCGTCGACGAAGGCCAGCCGCAGGCCGGGCGACGGCCCGCTGTCCAGTGGGGTGATCTCCACATGGCCACCGCCGCCGTGGACGAGGGTGTTGCGGGCCAGCTCGCTGGCGGCGGTGACGAGCTTGGTCTGCTGCACCAGGCCGAAGCCGAGCTCGGCGGCGGCCTGCCGGACCTGCTGCCGTACCCAGGCCAGGTCGGCGTCCGAGCCGATCGGCAGGGTGGCCGGGGCGGCGTGGCGGGAGGCCTGCATCACGGACTCCCCTCGTCCTGCGGCTCACCCGCGGTGAGCAGCTCCATCGCTCGTTCGACGTCCAGGGCCGTGCGCAGTCCGGGCAGGGTGAGCCCCAGCTCGACCAGGGTGATCGCCACCGCGGGGCGCATCCCGGCCAGCACCGTACGGGCGGCCAGCAGTCCGGCTCCGGCGGCGATCTCGGCGAGGACCCGCCCCAAGAAGGAGTCGACGATGTCCACGCCGGAGATGTCGATGACCACCCCGGTCACCCGGGTGTGCGCGACCCGTTCGGTGATGTCCTGCTGGAGCTGCTCGGCCATCCCGTCGTGCAGCTCCCCCTGGAGGGTCACCAGCAGGATGTCGCCCAGCTTCAGGACCGGCACCGTGAAGCCGTGCCCGCCCAAGGGTCCGGCGACCGGCGGCCCGGCGACCTGCGGCCCGAATCCCGCGGGCCCGTTCTCCGAGGGGCCGGTCATCGCGCGCCCGCGTCGGCCGCCCGGAGCGGTGCGATCTCGACGCCCTGCCGGCTGAGCGCGTAGGCCAGCGCGTCCGCCAGGCTCGCGCGGGTGAGCACCGTGCCGAGGTCGATCCCCAGATGGACGATGGTCTGCGCGATGGCGGGGCGGATGCCGGAGACGATGCACTCGGCGCCCATCAGCCGGGCCGCGGCGACGGTCTTCATCAGGTGCTGGGCGACCAGGGTGTCGACCGTGGGCACGCCGGTGATGTCGAGGATGGCGTACCGGGCGCGCTCGGCGACGATCGCGTCCAGCAGGTTCTCCATGACCACCTGGCTGCGCGCGCTGTCCAGCGTGCCGATCAGCGGTACGGCGACGGTGCTCTCCCAGAGTTTGATCACCGGGGTGGCCACTTCGTGCAGTTGCTCGCGCTGCCGTGCGATCACCTCCTCGCCCGCGCTGACCGTCGTCTCCAGCACGACCAGACGCAGCGTGCCCATCAGCACGGTGAGGGCCAGCACGCACTCCTGGGCCTCGGGGGCGTGCGGATCCGGGAACTCGGCCCGCAGCAGCTCGGTCACCGGCTCGCGCAGGGCGGCCACCTCGTCGGCGATCCCGTCCGCGCCGGTCCCCATGCGGGCGCGGGAGGCCGCCATCCGCCCCAGTTGGTCGCGCACCGCCTCGAATCCGGCGTCCCGGATGTCGTCCAGCCGTCCGGCTGCCGACACCGCGGCCAGCGCCGCCGCCACGGACCTGCCCGCCTCCACCGCCTCGTCGCGGGACACGGTGAAGACCGTGCGGAACAGCGCGGCGTCCGCCCACCGTTGGGCGATCTGCTCACGGCGGCGTTCGAGAAAGGCACTCACCCGCTGTGCGGCCGGCTCCCGGTCCGCGTTCTCTTCCGACACCGACACTTGCATCGCTCCCTTGCACGGGCAGGACCGAGGTCGCGCCAAGGCACCTCAGCCATTACTTGCCGTATGACAAACATTAGGGCCGGCGTACGGCCTGGCCAAGCAGCCGCTCATCCACGCCTCTCCGCCTGCGTCTTCCCCCGGCCCCTACCTCCCACGCCAGTCCAGGCACACCACCAGGGCGTCGTCGTCCGGGACGGGTCGGCCGCGGTGGCCGGACAGTTCGCGCAGGACGGCCCGGGGCACCTCGGCGGCCCGGAGCAGCCGGGTCGACTGGATCGCCCGGACCAGGGCGGAGTCCCCGTACGTCTCTCCGCCCGGGGAGGCGGCGCCGTACACCCCGTCGCTGACGAAGACCAGCCGGTCACCGGGCTCGACCCCGAACTCCTGGGCCACGTAGTCCGTCTCCTCGAACATGCCGAGCGGCAGCTGTGCGTCGAAGGGCACCCGCTCCACCGCACCCCGGCGCAACCGCAGCAGATGCGGGGAACCCGCGTCCACCGCCCGGACCCGCCCGGTGGCCAGCTCGATGTCCAGCATGAGCACGGACAGGTAGCAGCGGCCCCGGTAGTGGGCGTACACCGCCTGGTCGGCCAGTGCCGCCTGGTCGGCGATGGGGAGACCGGCCCGGCGTGCGTTGCGCAGGGCGTTGATCGCCAGGTTCGTCAGCAGGGAGGCCTCTATGCCCTCGCCCATGCCGTTGGTGACGTAGAGACTGAGCCGGTCGGCCGTGGCGGACCAGTCGAAGTTGTCACCGAAGATCGCGTACGCCGGTTCCAGCTGTGCGCCCAGCTCGTACTCGGGGCGGGCGCAGGAGCGGCCCGGCAGCAACTGCCACTGCATCTCGGCGGCCAGGGTGAGCCGGTCCCTGCGGCGGGCCTGGAGGTACACGTCGGTGTCCCGCTCGGCCACCACGACCTCGTGCCCGAGCACCTCGGCGATCTCGGCCAGTTCGCCGAGGCAGCCGTCGGCGTGCCCGCCGCCGGGCAGGGTCACCGTCAGCACGCCGAGGCGGTCGCCGCGCACGGTGACCGGCAGATGCGCCCGGACGAGGTCACCCGAAAGGGTCTCCACGTACGGCTCCTGCGCGCCGAAGGCCCGGCCCGCCGGGCTGTTGTGCACGGACACCGGCTGAAGGGTGTGCGGCGGCTCGGACACCGGCTGAAGCACCGTCAGTCCGTAGTCGGCCAGGTACAGCTCGACGGAGTCCGCCGCGTACTGATCGGTCAGTACGCGACGGACCGCGTCCAGCAGTTGATGGGGCGCCGCCGAGCGCAGGGCGCGCTCGGCGGTCACGAGTCTGTTCACGATCGTCGTCACGATGGTCGAAGCCCAATCCTTGAATGCTCGGTCGGACACCTACGGGGTTCTCGGGAACGGCCCTCGGCCCCGGGGCCTGCCGGCCCCGGTGCCGGTGTCGGCCCTGGCTCGCGGCACGCCTAGTACGCTGACGGCCATCCCGGTGCCTGCGAGAGTGTGACTGTGACTTCCCTCCGACCCCGCCCTGAGCCAGCAGAGGTCGCCCGTGTGACCTCCACGGCCGCGGAGTTGCTGGAAGTCCTCTGGGGCCGGGCCTCCACGGCACCCGCCTCGGCCTCCCAGTTGCGTGTACTGCTCATCCTGGAGCACCACGAGGGCATCAACCTGCGCACCCTCGCCGACTCCCTCGCCTCCACCCCGCCCTCGACCAGCCGGCTGTGCGACCGGCTCCAGGCGGCCGGGTTCGTCGAGCGCGTGGTGAGCGCTGCGGACCGGCGCGAGGTACGGCTGCACCTCAGCGGCCGGGGCCGCGCCTTCCTGGCGGACCTGCGCGTGCGCCGGGAACAGACGCTGCGCGCGGTGCTCGACCAGATGCCCGCCGCCAAGCGGGTCGCGCTGCTGCAGGGGCTGGAGGCTTTCTGCGAGGCGGCCGCGGCCCAGATGCACGACGACTCCGACGACTCGCGCGCGTCCGGTGACCGGACTGCCTGAACCGCCCGTCGAGGCACCGGGACAAACATTCCGGATCCTCCCCCGCACCCGCGCGGCACGGCTAGATTGTTGTCTCACGACTATAATTGTCAAACGACAACTGTCTGCTCCACGAGTCCCTTTGCCCATTCCTGCACGCCGCACGCCCAACCCTCCTCCCCGCACCCTGAGCCATCCGTGCGGGTACCCCGTCACCGCCCCGGCCTGCGCCGACTGTGGTCAACATCTCGACGGGGAGAACGCGGGGCATGAGCCGGGTGACTGCGGGTAGCGGCCTGGAGGTGGCCTGTCGGGGGATGGGAGCGGGCCGGAGCTACGAGGGAGGGCCCGTGACGGCGACAACGCGCATCGGTACGACGACGGATTCCGGCACCGACACCGGTGAGGAGCTGCCGCAGATCGCCGAACCGCACAAGCTCGCCCCGCAGGACGCGCGCGAGCTGACCGGACAGTTCCTCGGCCGGCTCGCCGTGCTGGAGGAGGGCACGCCCGAATACCAGTACGCGCGCAACACGCTCATCGAGATGAACATGTCGCTGGTGCGGTTCGCGGCCCGCCGGTTCCGCGCGAGCGGCCAGGCGATGGAGGACGTCGTCCAGGTCGGTGTGATCGGGCTGATCAAGGCCATCGACCGGTTCGAGGTCTCCCGCGAGATCCAGTTCACCAGCTTCGCGGTGCCCTACATCATCGGCGAGATCAAGCGGTTCTTCCGCGACACGTCCTGGGCCGTGCACGTCCCGCGCCGCCTTCAGGAGGCCCGTACGGAACTCGCCAAGGCCACCGAGGAACTGTCCTCCCGCCTCGGCCGCGCACCGAAGGTCGCGGAGCTGGCGGCGCTGATGAACCTCTCGGAGGAGGAGGTCGTCGAGGCCCAGGTCGCGGCGAACGGCTACGTTTCCTCGTCCCTGGACGCCGCGATCAGCGGCGACTCGGAGGAAACCGACACCACGCTCTCCGAGTTCATCGGCGAGGAGGACCCGGCGCTCGAACTCGTCGAGGACTTCCACGCGCTGGCCCCCCTGGTCGCCGAACTCGACGAGCGCCAGCGCCTCATCCTCCACCTCCGCTTCGTCGAGGAACGCACCCAGGCGGAGATCGGCAAGCAGCTCGGCATCTCCCAGATGCATGTCTCCCGGCTGATCTCCCGGACGGTGGCCCGCCTGCGGTCGGGGATGCTGGCGACGGGCTAGAGCGCATGGAGGGGCCTTGGTGCCGTGCGGCACCAAGGCCCCGAAGGAACTGCAACACCATCTGCCGGCCCTAGTGCTGCGCCGGCCTTCTGCTTCCGCACAGCCGCCCGATTACTCCGACGGGCGTGCGGGAATCGCGGATGCGTGCGCTCGACTCCTCCGTTCTTCCCTCTGAACCGATCACTTGCCGAACGGGGACGGCGGCCCCTCAGCACTGCGGGCCACCCGGTCCGGTCGTCAGTCCCGTCGCCTCGTGGAACAACCTGGCTTCGACACTCCACCACCGGACCGTCACGCGGGTACTGCGGCCCGGCAGTTCGTGTCTGCCGGGCCTTGCTCGATCTCGGCTACGAGAGAAACCATAATTACGCGATCACCGAATGTCTACTCCGGCGAGTGGAGATTTTGGTGGGCTCGGCGATGAGGTATCCCCTGCGCTCCTCAGTCAGGATCGGACGGCCCAAGCCGCCCGGACCGGCCGGGGCATAGAATCCGATCTCATGCCGAAGCCTGACGAGCTGATCGTTGACATCGCCGCCCGTGTGGAGTCCGGGCAGAGCACTCAGATGTCCCTGACCGTGGTCACCGGTGGCGCTGTCATCACCGGTCGCCTGGCTCCCGAAGCCGTGTGGAGGCGAAGGGTGTCGGAAGTGCTGAAGGACTCCTCCCACTTGGTCGAGTTCTCCGCCGTGTTCGACACCCCCGCGAAGAAGGACGGGCCGCCCACGCACCTGCACTTCCATGTGGCCCGGATCCTGCAGGGCACGGTGGGAATCCCGGAGACGGGCGGGATGTACCGCGTCGCGATCGAGGACGTCAGTGCCTGGACCGTGGGCGACTTCAGCTACTCCGACCACTGACCCACCGCCGTGCCCGGAGCGGCACGGCACGCAGTGAGGGCCCTACCGGCGCGCGCCGGTAGGGCCCTCACTGCTGTGTTCGACTTCGGCCCCGCGGTCAGCGGCGCGGCGAAGGGTCCGGCGCTCTAAGCCACCGCGCCGACCGTGTTCTGCCGTCCGGAAGCGCGACGGGCCGCCGAAGCGGGGCTGCGCCGCCCGCGTGACGTGGCGCTGCGCTTCTTGGGTCGTTCGACCACCGGTGCCTTGATGACGACCGGGATGCCGGAGGGGGCCTGGGCACCGGTGATGCGCTGCAGAGCCTCTTCGCCGGCGCGGACCTGGGTGGTCTGCGGGACGATGCCGGCCGCTGCCATGAGGCGGGTCATGTCGCGGCGCTGGTTCGGGGTGACCAGGGTGACGACACTGCCGGACTCGCCCGCGCGGGCGGTCCTGCCGCCGCGGTGGAGGTAGTCCTTGTGGTCGGTCGGCGGGTCGACGTTGACGACGAGGTCCAGGTTGTCGACGTGGATGCCGCGCGCCGCGACATTGGTCGCCACCAGCACGTTGACGTGCCCGGTCTTGAACTGCGCCAGCGTGCGGGTGCGCTGCGGCTGCGACTTCCCGCCGTGCAGGGCGGCGGCCCGTACCCCGCTGTTCAGGAGATGCTCGGTGAGGCGGTCGACGGCGTGCTTGGTGTCGAGGAACATGATCACCCGGCCGTCGCGTGCGGCGATCTCGGTGGTGGCAGTGTGCTTGTCGGCTCCGTGGACGTGCAGCACGTGGTGCTCCATCGTCGTGACCGCGCCGGCCGAGGGGTCGACGGAGTGAACCACCGGGTCCGTCAGATAGCGGCGCACGAGCAGGTCGACGTTGCGGTCGAGGGTGGCGGAGAACAGCATGCGCTGGCCCTCGGGGCGGACCTGGTCGAGCAGGGCGGTGACCTGCGGCATGAAGCCCATGTCGGCCATCTGGTCGGCCTCGTCGAGGACGGTGATGGAGACCTGGTTCAGCCGGCAGTCGCCGCGGTCGATGAGGTCCTTGAGGCGTCCCGGTGTGGCGACGACGATCTCCGCACCGCCGCGCAGCGCGCTCGCCTGCCTGCCGATCGACATCCCGCCCACCACCGTGGCCAGCCGCAGCTTCAGGGAACGGGCGTACGGGGTGAGCGCGTCGGTGACCTGCTGCGCCAGCTCACGCGTCGGTACGAGGATCAGCCCCAGCGGCTGCCTGGCCTCGGCGCGCTGCCCCGCCGTACGGGCCAGCAGCGCCAGCCCGAAGGCGAGAGTCTTGCCCGACCCGGTGCGGCCACGGCCCAGGACGTCCCGGCCCACAAGGGAGTTCGGCAGGGTCGCGGCCTGGATCGGGAACGGTTCGCTCACACCTTGCGAGCCGAGCGCGGCCAGCAGCTCCGCGGGCATGTCGAGATCGGCGAAGGCCTCCACGGCGGGAAGCGCGGGGGTGATCGTCTTGGGGAGGGCGAACTCCCCCTGGATCGCGGCGGGTCGGCGGCCGTAACCACCGGAGCGGCTCGGCCCGCCGGACCGGCGCGGGGCCGACGAGCCGAATCGGCTGCCACCCTTTCCGGAGTCGGCACTGCCGTTACGGGTGCGGGGGAAGCGGTCGTTCGTGCGTGTGCGGTTCATGCGGAACCTTCCTCGATGCGGCACATATCAAGGAATTCCCACAGCGATGAGCGGCACGGAGAATTGCAAGAATGGGCCGATAGAACGTGAAAGCGAAGCCGGCCGGCGGAAAATATGCGCGGGCGCAGGCGTTGAAATGTCGGCGCAACAGGGGCGCCTGGGAAATGCGAGCAGCTGGGGTCCGCACCCCGAGGGATGCGGGCCCCAGCTGCAAAATGCGCGTCAGTGTCAGGCGGCAACGATGTTCTCGGCCGTCGGGCCCTTCTGGCCCTGCGCGATGTCGAAGGTCACCTTCTGGCCCTCGAGCAGCTCGCGGAAGCCCTGGGCGGCGATGTTCGAGTAGTGGGCGAACACGTCAGCGCCGCCACCGTCCTGCTCGATGAAGCCGAAGCCCTTTTCCGCGTTGAACCACTTCACGGTACCAGTAGCCATGTCATATCTCCTTTGGGGCAGTGCATAGGGATCCGCACAGCGCGGACCCCATGTCGCCGCGATGATCACCCCGCCCGGAAAAACGACCGGAAATACAAAAGTGCCCCCAGCGGCCCGGAGGCCGACGGAGAGCACTTGAAGTTTCGGGAACCACAACTGCAACTGAGATCGACAGTAGCACGCCGCAGCGGCCTGTGTGCGGTGAAGAATCCCACCCCAGTTATTACGGCAGAGAATCTGTCTGCGCGTTCCGTTGAAATCTCAGCTCGCCGGCACAGTTATTGTGAGTCCCGGTCTGCCGCACCCCGGCAGCCGGGCCACCCACGGTGTCGTGCGGGAGCCCGCCCGCGAGGTCGGCACCACCCCGCGCCGCCCGACCGCGAGGAAGCCGCCACGCCGCGGTCGACGTGAGACGACAGGACCCCAGCTCAGACGATGTCCGAGCTGGGGTCCTCCAGGTAGGCCCTGTGGGACTCGAACCCACAACCAATGGATTAAAAGTCCACTGCTCTGCCAATTGAGCTAAGGGCCCAGGCGATGTTGCCCCCACGAGCATAGCCGGACGAAGCCGAGTCTCCGATCGGGTATCGGTTCTCGGCCGTGCCGGAGGGCGGAACCGGCCCTGTGGCGGCCGTAGTTCCACCCGTACGGACGGAACGGCGGAGCGCCGCGGCCCGCCCGCAGGAGGGGGCCACGGCGCTCGTCACGCGTCTGTGTCAGCTGTTGCGCTTCCAGCGCGGCTTGTCCTCGCGGCGGCCGACGGAACCGCCGCCACGGTGGTCGTCACGACGGCCGTAGGGACGCTCGTGGCCGCCGGCACGGTAGCCCGGACGGTCGTCCCGGCGGTCGCGGTTGAAGGGACGGTCGCTGCCGCGGTGCCCACCGCGCTCGTCCCGGCGGAAGCCGCCGCGGTCACGGTCGCGGTTGAACCCGCCACGGTCGTCACGACGCTCGAAGGAACGGCCACCACTGTCGTCACGACGCTCGAAGGGACGCCCTCCGCGGTCGTCGCGACGCTCGAAGGACCGGCCACCGCGGTCGTCACGACGCTCGAAGGGACGCCCGCCGCGGTCGTCACGACGCTCGAACGAACGCCCGCCGCGGTCACCCTGGTCGGCCCGGTCGTCCCGGCGGAAGCCGCCACGGTCACGGTCGCGGTCGAACGAACGGCCACCACGGTCACGATCCCGGTCACGGTCCCGGTTGAACCCACCGCGGTCGTCACGACGCTCGAAGGACCGGCCACCGCGGTCGTCACGACGCTCGAAGGACCGGCCACCGCGGTCGTCACGACGCTCGGACGAACGCCCGCCACGGTCGTCACGACGCTCGAAGGAACGGCCACCGCGGTCCCGGTCGAAGGACCGGTCCCGGTCGGCGTACCGGTCACGGCCGGATCCGCCGCGCTCCTCGCGCCGCTCCCGCCGCTCGTACGGCGCGGGAGCCTCGGTGCGCTCCTCGCGCTCGACGTCCTGCGCGGTCCGCTGCTCAGGCACCGAGATCTCGACGCCGGCCGGAGCCTCCGCAGAGGCCTCGGACACCGCCGCCTGCGGCTCCTCACCGCACTCCCGGGCGACCCGCGCGAGCAGCCGGTCGGACTCCTCACGCAGCTCGTTCGCACGCCGCTGCGCCCGCTCCAGCTCCTTGGTGAGCTGGGCGACCTCGCGCTCGGCCTGCTGCGCGGCGTTGCCCACGGACTCGGCCTGGACCTCGGTCATCGACCGGGCACCGGTGATCTCGGCGACCTCCGGGTCGAAGGCCGCGCCGCCCTGGATGATGTGGCGCGTGGCGTCGACGCCCGCGTCCTCCATCAGCCGGAAGATCTGGCGCCGCTGGTGCGGCAGGGACAGGGACACGACCGTGCCCGTCCGGCCGGCTCGCGCCGTACGGCCCGCGCGGTGCAGGTAGTCCTTGTGGTCGCCTGCCGGGTCCACGTTCAGCACCAGGTCGATGCCGTCGACATGGATACCGCGCGCCGCGACGTCGGTCGCGACGAGCACGTTGACGTACCCGTCCTTGAAGTCGGCCAGGGTCCGCGTCCGCGCGCCCTGCGTCATGCCGCCGTGCAGCGCGTCGGCCTTCACACCGGAGTCGCGCAGCTGCTCGGCGACGCGGTCGGCGCCCAGCTGGGTACGGACGAAGATGATCGTGCGGCCCTTGCGGGAGGCGATGGCCGCGGTGACCGGCGCCTTGTCCTTGGGCTTCACGATGAGGATGTGGTGCGACATGGTCGTCACCGCGCCCTGGGCGGCGTCCACCTCGTGGTGGACCGGGTCCTTCAGGTACCGGTCGACGAGGGTCTTGATCTCGTTCTCCATGGTCGCGGAGAACAGCATCCGCTGACCGCCCGCGGGGATCTGGTCCAGCAGCTCCGTCACCTCGGGCAGGAAGCCCAGGTCGGACATCTGGTCGGCCTCGTCGAGGACGGCGATCTGCACGTTCTCCAGCGAGCAGGCGCCGCGGTTGATGATGTCGCGCAGCCGGCCCGGGGTGGCGACCAGGACGTCGACGCCCTTCTCCAGGGCGTAGATCTGGTTGCCCATGGACGTACCGCCGCAGACGACCTTCATCTTGAGGCCGAGGACGTCGCCGTAGGGCTGGAGCGCGTCGGCGACCTGCATGGCGAGTTCACGCGTCGGCGTGAGGATGACGGCCCGCGGCTTGTGCTTCTCGGTCCGGCCGCCGGCGAGCGTGGCCAGGGTCGGCAGACCGAAGGAGAGGGTCTTGCCGGAGCCGGTGCGGCCACGGCCGAGGATGTCCTTGCCGAGCAGGGCGTCCGGGATGGTCGCGGCCTGGATCGGGAAGGGGGTGGTCACGCCGTTCTGCGCGAGCTTGCGGACGACGCCCTCGGGGAGACCGAGGTCGGCGAAAGTGGCCTCGGGGGCGACGTCGGCTGCCTCGTTCTCGGGCACGACGACGTGATCAGTACTGGTGATGGACATGCGAATGCGAAACCTTCCGGAGTCTCGTCGGCACGCGCCCGTCAACTCCGTGATTCGCGATTCGCAATACGACCGCCTCAATGCGGTCCACCACGGCAAGGGAGAGAGTACGCGCCACACGGCGCGCTCTGCGGTGGCGCCGGGCAAGATGGGATCAAACGATCTGCCACCATACGCACTCCGGGCCCCGCAAGGCAAACCGGACTGCGCAGGAGACAGCGGGCTGCTCTCCGACGGCCGGAAAGCCTCCCGACCGCTCCCAACCAACCTCCGGCCGGAAATGTTCCCGCCGCACCGGCGCACTCCCGTCCCTACGCCGGCGACCCCGCCTCCGGCGCCGGTTCCCGCTGGGCCAGCTGCGGACCCGGCGGCTCGTGCGCCGACGACGACGGCTCCGGCTTCTCCGTGGGCTCCGGCGAGGTCGTCACCTCGGTCGGCGTCGGTGTGGGCTCGGGTTCGGCCGACCGGGTGGACGTCGGCGGAACCGGCGGCTTCGGCATCGGCTTGGCCGGCTTCCCCGGCTTGTCGCGCCCCGGCGCGGGCGCGCTCACCACGGCGGACGGCGACGCCCCGGGAGTCGCCGACTCCCCCGCACCACGGCGCTTGCCCTTCTCGCCCTTCTTGCCCTTGCCGCGCCCGCGCTCGCCGTCGGCCGCCGTCGCACCGAGCCCGCCGCCGCCCGACACCGCCGAGCCGCCGTCGGGCGCCTCGCCACCCCGCTGTCCGGCGGAGTGCGACGGCTTGACGCTCCCGCCCGCGCCGTCGTCGCCGACGCTCATGCAGCCGGCGGCAGCGGCGACGGCCACGACCGTGGCGGCCAGACGGACGGGTACGTACAAGGGGCGCACGGGGCCACCTCCGAGAAGGGTGAGGGAGTCAACACCTCCAACTCCCGCCGCCCGCAAGAGGACACGCGCCCCGTATTCACATCACGGTCAGCCGTAACCCAGGGCGTGAAGGCGCGCGTCGTCGATGCCGAAGTGGTGCGCGATCTCGTGCACCACTGTGATCTCCGTCTCGGCGACGACGTCCTCCCGCGACTCGCACATCCGCAGCGTCGGGTTCCGGTAGATGGTGATGCGGTCCGGCAGCACACCGGCGTACCACTCGCCCCGGTCGGTCAGCGGAGTGCCCTCGTACAGCCCGAGCAGCTCGGGATCGTCCGACGGCGGTTCGTCCTCGACGAACACCGCGACGTTGTCCATCAGTCGCGTCAACTCCGGCGGGATCCGGTCGAGCGCCTCGGCGACCAGCTCCTCGAACTCCTCACGCGTCATCTCCAGCACAGGCCCATTGTCGGCCACGACACAGCCGTACGAGAGCCTTCCGGCGTCGCATATCCGGCCCCGGACTTGGGCATACGGGACCAATGGTCCGCGTCCCCGCTGTAGTCCGGAGTGTCCTGAACCCGATCCGCAAGGCCCCGAGCGCGCTCGCCCGGCGCTATCGCTCCCGCCAGGCCCCGGCCACGATCGCACTCGTACCCCAGCCGCACCCGTGGTCCCGGGCGGTGGGACTCGTGGCCGTCGTCCTCCTCGGCGCCTGGCTGGGCCTGCTGGTCGTGGGCAACGTCCGGGTCCCGGTCGGCCCCATGAACACCACCATGACTCTGCGGCCCTCCTTCACCGGCGGCACCAAGATCAACATTTCGCCCCTGGGCGCGCTCCAGCTGGACAGCCACGTCGCTCCCGTCCGCCTGGACGTGAACGTCGACCAGCTCGACCCGGAGCGCTCCCAGGCCCTGGTCGACCATCCCGAGCGGCTCTCCGGCCTCCAGGACGAGGTCACCGAGGACGTCGGACGCGGCACCCTCGACCTGGCCGTCCGCTCGAGCGTCGCCGTCGTCGGCGGCGCCACCGCGCTCGGCCTCGCGGTCTACCGCCGCCCCCGCCGTGCCCTAGCCGCCGGCGGCCTCGCCCTCACCCTCCTCGCCGCCTCGGGCGGCACGGCGTACGCCACCTGGCGCCCCGACTCCGTCCTGGAACCCAAGTTCTCCGGACTGCTCACCTCGGCTCCGTCCCTGGTCGGCAACGCGCGCAGCATCGTCACCGAATTCGACGTCTACCAGAAGGAATTGGCCCGCCTGGTCACCAACGTCACCAAGCTCTACGACGCCACCTCCACCCTCCCGGCCTATGCGCCCGACCCCTCCACCATCCGGGTGCTGCACGTCTCCGACATCCACCTGAACCCGGCGAGCTGGAAGATCATCGCCTCGCTGGTGGAGCAGTACAAGGTGGACGTGATCGTCGACTCGGGCGACACGATGGACCACGGCACAGCCGCCGAGAACGGCTTCCTGGACCCCATCGAGGACCTCGGGGCCCCCTACGTCTGGGTCCGCGGCAACCACGACTCCATGATCACCCAGCGCTACATGGAGGGCCTGAAGAACGTCCACGTCCTGGACGGCGGCCGGGCGAAGACGATCGAGGGCCTGCGCTTCGCGGGCATCGGCGACCCGCAGTTCACCCCGGACCGCTCGAAGCAGCCCGGCAACGAACGGTCCCAGGAGCTGGCCGGCGCCCGCCTGGCCACGGCCCTGCGCGACCAGCGCACGGCCGGCACCCCGGTGGACATCGCCATCGCCCACGAGCCCGCGGCGGCCCGAGAGGTCGACGGCGAAGTGCCGCTCGTGCTGGCCGGCCATGTGCACCACGACGAGATGGAAGTCCTGAAGTACGGCACCCGACTCCGCATCGAGGGCTCCACGGGCGGCAGCGGCCTGCGCGCCATCGAGGGCAAGCACCCGGACCCCATCGAAGCGTCGATCCTGTACTTCGACCGGGACACCCGCCATCTCCAGGCCTGGGACGAGATCGAACTGGGCGGCCTCGGCCTCACGACAGCCGAGGTCAGCCGCCACCTCCCGGAGGAGAACCAGCCCGGCGCGACCCAGTCCCCGACCACCCCCGCGACGGAGTCCCCGCAGGAGTCCCCGACGCCCTCCCCCTAAACCGTTTTGGCGATAGCTCCCGCCATCCCATATGCTTCTCACGTCCCCGACGCGCTGAGAAGCGCCCAGGCGGGCCGATAGCCCTCATCGTCTAGCGGCCTAGGACGCCGCCCTTTCAAGGCGGTAGCACGGGTTCGAATCCCGTTGGGGGCACGCACCACCCTGTGCGACACTGTCGTACGACACGCTTGGTCCTGTGGAGCAGTTTGGAGTGCTCGCCACCCTGTCAAGGTGGAGGCCGCGGGTTCAAATCCCGTCAGGACCGCTGAGGTTTCACGTGAAACCTCGTGGCTGGGTAGCTCAGTTGGTACGAGCGTCCGCCTGAAAAGCGGAAGGTCGCCGGTTCGACCCCGGCCCCAGCCACAACGGAAACCCCCGTCGAGATCTCGGCGGGGGTTTCGCTCTGACAAAAGCGTTCGCCAGGAAAATCCGCGGGATGAGATCCTGGATCGCGTATGTCTACGCAATCCGCTCCCGCCCTCGGCGCCCTCGCCTCCCGCCTGACCGAGCTCTCCCTGCGCGACGCGCACCGGCTCGGGCGCAGGCTCGAAGGCGCGCGCAAGATCCGTAAGCCGGAGGCCCGGGCCGCCGTGCTGGCCGAGATCGAGGCCGAGGTCGGCAAGGCCGAGGAGCGGATGGCCGGGCGACGCGGCCGTCTTCCCGAGATCACGTATCCCGAGCAGCTGCCGGTCAGCCAGAAGAAGGACGAGATCGCCGACGCCATCCGCGACCACCAGGTCGTGATCGTCGCCGGTGAGACCGGGTCCGGGAAGACCACGCAGATCCCGAAGATCTGCATGGAGCTCGGTCGCGGCGTCCGCGGCATGATCGGGCACACCCAGCCCCGCCGTATCGCCGCCCGCACCGTCGCCGAGCGTGTGGCGGACGAGCTGGACACCCCGCTGGGCGAGGCCGTCGGCTGGAAGGTCCGCTTCACCGACCAGGTCGACCCGGACGCCACCTTCGTCAAGCTCATGACGGACGGCATCCTGCTCGCCGAGATCCAGACCGACCGCGAGCTGCGCGCCTACGACACGATCATCATCGACGAGGCCCACGAACGGTCCCTCAACATCGACTTCCTGCTGGGCTACCTCGCCCAGCTGCTGCCCAAGCGCCCGGATCTGAAGGTCGTCATCACCTCGGCGACCATCGACCCCGAGCGCTTCTCACGGCACTTCGGCGACGCCCCCATCGTCGAGGTCAGCGGCCGTACGTACCCCGTGGAGGTGCGCTACCGGCCGCTCCTGGAGGAGGACGGCGAGGACGCCGACCGCGACCAGATCACCGCGATCACCGACGCGGTCGAGGAGCTCCAGAAGGAGGGCCAGGGCGACATCCTGGTCTTCCTCTCCGGCGAGCGGGAGATCCGGGACACGGCCGACGCGCTCACCAAGAAGAACTACCGCTTCACGGAGATCCTGCCGCTCTACGCCCGGCTCTCCCACGCCGAACAGCATCGCGTCTTCCAGCCGCACACCGGACGCAGGATCGTTCTGGCCACGAACGTCGCCGAGACCTCCCTCACCGTCCCGGGCATCAAGTACGTCATCGACCCGGGCTTCGCACGGATCTCCCGCTACAGCCACCGCACCAAGGTTCAGCGCCTGCCCATCGAGCCGGTCTCCCAGGCCAGCGCCAACCAGCGCAAGGGCCGCTGCGGCCGTACCTCGGACGGCATCTGCATCCGCCTGTACAGCGAGGAGGACTTCAACGCCCGCCCGGAGTTCACGGACGCGGAGATCCTCCGGACGAACCTCGCCTCCGTCATCCTCCAGATGACCGCGGCCGGCCTCGGCGACATCGAGAAGTTCCCCTTCATCGACCCGCCGGACCACCGCAACATCCGCGACGGCGTGCAGCTCCTCCAGGAGCTGGGCGCCCTCGACCCGGCGCAGAAGGACCCCCGCAAGCGGCTCACGGACACCGGCCGCAAGCTCGCCCAGCTGCCCGTCGACCCGCGGCTGGCCCGGATGGTCCTGGAGGCGGACACGAACGGCTGTGTGCGCGAGGTGATGGTCATAGCCGCCGCGCTGTCCATCCAGGACCCGCGCGAGCGCCCCGCCGACAAGCAGACCCAGGCCGACCAGCAGCACGCCCGTTTCAAGGACGAGACCAGCGACTTCCTGGCCTACCTCAACCTCTGGCGCTACATCCGCGAGCAGCAGAAGGAGCGCGGCTCGTCCTCCTTCCGCCGGATGTGCAAGCAGGAGTACCTCAACTTCCTTCGCATCCGCGAATGGCAGGACATCTACAGCCAGTTGCGCACGGTCGCGAAGCAGATGGGCATCCACCTCAACGAGGACGACGCCCCGGCCGACCGCATCCACGTCTCCCTCCTCGCGGGCCTGCTCTCCCACATCGGCATGAAGGACGTGAAGGACGGCGCGAAGAACGAGTATCTGGGCGCCCGCAACGCCAAGTTCGCGATCTTCCCGGGCTCGGCCCTCTTCAAGAAGCCCCCGCGCTTCGTGATGTCCGCCGAACTCGTCGAGACGTCCCGGCTCTGGGCCCGCGTCAACGCCAAGATCGAGCCCGAGTGGGTCGAACCCCTCGCCGGCCACCTCCTCAAGCGCACGTACAGCGAACCGCACTGGGAGAAGGACCAGGCCGCGGTGATGGCGTACGAGAAGGTCACGCTCTACGGCGTGCCGATCGTGGCCCAGCGGAAGGTCAACTACGGCCGGATCGACCCGGAGGTCAGCCGTGAGCTGTTCATCCGGAACGCGCTCGTCGAGGGCGACTGGCGCACGCACCACAAGTTCTTCTCGGACAACCGCAGACTCCTCACCGAGGTCGAGGAGCTGGAGCACCGGGCCCGGCGCCGGGACATCCTGGTCGACGACGAGACGCTGTTCGACTTCTACGACCAGCGCATCCCCGCACACGTCGTCTCCGGCGCCCACTTCGACTCCTGGTGGAAGCACAAGCGGCACGAGCAGCCCGACTTCCTCGACTTCGAGCGCGAGATGCTCATCAACGAGAAGGCGGGCGAGGTCACCAAGGACGACTATCCGGACTCCTGGCGCCAGGGGAACCTCAAGTTCCGCGTCACGTACCAGTTCGAGCCGGGCGCGGACGCCGACGGCGTGACCGTCCACATCCCGCTCCAGGTCCTCAACCAGGTCACGGACGAGGGCTTCGACTGGCAGATCCCGGGCCTCAGGGAGGAGCTCGTCACGGAGCTCATCCGGTCCCTGCCCAAGCCGATCCGCCGCAACTACGTGCCCGCGCCGAACTACGCGCAGGCGTTCCTGGACAAGGCGGTCCCCCTCCAGGAGCCCCTCACCACGACCATGGCCCGCGAGCTGCGGCTCATGGTCGGAGTACCTTTCGACGCCGAGGACTTCGACTGGGGCAAGGTCCCCGATCACCTGAAGATCACCTTCCGGATCGTCGACGAGCGGCGCCGCAAGCTCGCCGAGGACAAGGACCTGGAGGCTCTGAAGCTCAGGCTCCGGCCGAAGGCCCGCAAGGCCCTCTCCCAGGCGGCGGCCGCCACCGCGGAACGCCGGGGCGGCGAGTTGCTGGAGCGCACGGGCCTCACCGACTGGACGATCGGCACCCTCACCCGCGTCTTCGAGACCAGGCGGGCCGGCCAGCCGGTGAAGGCCTACCCGGCGCTGGTCGACGACGGCGACACGGTCTCCGTACGCCTCTTCGACACGGAGGCCGAGCAGCAGCAGGCCATGTGGAAGGGCACCCGCCGCCTGATCCTGCGCAACATCCCGGTGAACCCGGCCAAGTTCGCCTCCGAGAAGCTGACGAACGCGCAGAAGCTGGCGCTGTCCGCGAATCCGCACGGCTCCATCCAGGCGCTGTTCGACGACTGCGCGATGGCGGCCGCCGACAAGCTGATCGCGGACTTCGGCGGGCCGGCGTGGGACGAGGAGTCGTACCGGAAGCTGTACGACAAGGTGCGCGCCGAGATCGTCGACACGACCGTCCGTACGGTGGGCCAGGTGCAGCAGGTGCTGGCCGCCTGGCAGGCCTGTGAGCGCCGTCTGAAGGCCGTACGCAGCCCCGCGCTGCTGCCGAACCTCCAGGACGTACGGGCGCAGCTGGACTCCCTCGTGAAGCCGGGCTTCGTGACGGAGGCGGGTCTGCGCCGCATGCCGGATCTCATGCGCTACCTGGTGGCCGCGGACCGGCGTCTGACGCAGATGCCGACGAACGCCCAGCGGGACACCACGCGGATGCAGAAGGTCCACGAGATGCAGGACGAGTACGCCTGGCTCCTGGAGCAGATGCCGCAGGGCCGGCCGGTGCCGTCGTCGGTCCTGGACATCCGCTGGATGATCGAGGAGCTCCGGGTCAGCTACTTCGCCCACGCGCTGGGCACGGCGTACCCCGTGTCCGACAAGCGGATCGTGAAGGCGATCGACGCGGCAGCGCCGTAACGGCGAGCGCACGCAGGGTGAGTTCGACCAAGGGCCCACCCTCCTGTACAGTCTCTTCTCGCAGCGCAACGCACCAACGGCGCCGCGAAATCTGGTCCTGTGGAGCAGTTTGGAGTGCTCGCCACCCTGTCAAGGTGGAGGCCGCGGGTTCAAATCCCGTCAGGACCGCAGTGAATGAGCCCGGATCTTCGGATCCGGGCTCTTTTCGTTGCCCGAGCTCCGCCGCGGCCAGGTTCTTTTGTGCGCCTGTGACCTGCGAGACGCCCCCTCGCGGTCCCTCACGCCGTCTTGACGGTCTCTCATTCCCTCGGTACCCAGAGACCAGGGCCGTTCCCCGTTCGGCCTTCTGGAGGTGGCGTATGGCGGCATCGGCTAGGCATGAGACGCGGGCCCTGCTCCGTGCGCATCTGGCGGCCGCGTCGTCGTACCGGCATCTCACGCGCCACTGTCCGATCTGCCATCACCTGCTGCGGCTGGCGATGGAGTCCGCCTCTCGCACCGCCCAGGCCTCCCAGGGGGCCGTCGAGAACGAGAGCCCGGCGCGGGCCTGACCGAGGGCCGGCCTCAACACCCGTCCGTACGCGGGATGCTGGAGTCGGCGGTTCCTCTACCGCACCCGCGGCGGAGCTAACAAGCCGCTCGGTATGTGACGGGTGTCACCGCATGAGTTTTGGAAAGTGCGGTACTTACACCCCGCCTACAACAGGTCAATTTAATATGTGCAATGGCACCCCTTCGACGGTGCTGCACACAGGGCATCCGACACCCCTCCCCACACTCCGACGAGGCCGCTCACAACTGGGTTCAACAGACCGGCGGCCGGCGCACAAAAAAGATCGCGCTGGACCCGGCGGAGTCCAGCGCGACCGACGACGCACCCTGTTAATGCCTGGATAGCTCTGACTGGCGTGGGCGTGGGGCCTGTTGGGGCAGGACCCGCGTCGCTTGGAGCTGTGGTTCCGGACGTCTCGGCTGATGGGGGACCAGCCGGTTTGCCCGGTTATTCAGTTGTTCAGGCCTCGCTGCGCTGCTGCGGAATGCCCGCGAGCAGAGCGCGGACCTCGGCCTCGCGGTAACGACGATGCCCGCCGAGCGTGCGGATCGACGTGAGCTTGCCGGCCTTCGCCCACCGCGTGACCGTCTTGGGGTCGACGCGGAACATGGTGGCGACCTCAGCCGGGGTCAGCAGCGGCTCGGCATCAGGGGTGCGAGCGGTCATGAGCGGCCTCCTCGGGAGAACCGAACCTTCTCGGTTCTTTCCTCTAAATTCTGCACCTTGACCCGCGTTGCCCGAAATGGCGGACGCGAGTCGAGTCGGTTATAGGACGAACGGCTTGTCCTCGGCACTACAACTACACCATCTGTCCAGCCGCGTCGGCCAAACCGATGGAATTGCCCTCCCAGGTGTTCATCAGCGACGGAAGCCGATGGACCATGCCATAGCGGACAGTCACGCCGCTGTGACGATCAGTCACAGGGCGATCAGGAGTCATCAGACCCCCCAAAGCGTGCAATGCTGAGATTCCGCCCACAATGCAGCACAACGGGACGGAAGGAGCCCCCCGGACTCCTTGTCCTATTTTGGCATGAGGGGGGGCAAGGGGCGCAAGGGCCACGTACGTGCAGTCCGTCACGCTTGGCCCACTTGAGAGGTACGCCCGGATCGGGACCTACGTCCGCTGTTGACAAGGCTTCAGCAAACGCAGGGCACTCTTCGGGAATGTCGGTGCGAGGACGAAACCTCAAAACGGGCGGTACGTCAAACGCCTGTTCGTTACCGCCGCGAGCCGTCCGTAGGAACCGAAGGTCAGAGGTCAGTTCGCCGACCGCAGATCCCGCACGGAACGCCACCGCTCCACCAGACGTGCGTACGCCTCCCCCGCGGCCGCCCCGTCGCCCCGGCGCAGCGCCGCGATGCCCTCGGCCACGTCCGCGGCCGAGTGGTCGTCCTCCAGCGCCCCGGTCGGCAGGGCGTGCACCAGGCCGCCGTAGTCCAGCTCCACGAGCGAGCGCGGGTGGAACTCCTCCAGCCAGCGCCCGACGTCCACCAGGCCCTCGATCAGCGGCCCCTCGTCCATGGCCTCCTTCAGGGCCCGCAGCCCCCGGGCCACGCGCCGCCGGGCCTGGACCATGGGCGTGCGGTAGCGCAGCACCGGCGGGCTGTCCTCCCTGTCGCCCTTGTCGTACTCGCGCTCCTCGTCGGCGACCAGCACGAACCAGTTGATCGGCACCTGCCAGGTCGCCGTACGGATCCACGGCCGGGCGTCCGGGTTCTCCACCAGCCAGCGCTCGTAGTCCTGGGCCGCCTGGTGGCGCAGGAAGGGCGGCAGGACCGCGTCCAGGACCGGCGGCGGCATCTCCTCGGAGAGCTCCTCCAGCGCCTGCCAGCCGCGAAGCCGGGTGCGCCAGGGGCAGACGCAGACGACGCCGTCCACGTCCAGCACGAAGGCGTCCTCGCTCTCGTGCACCGGCACCATGACCGGCGGGGTGGGTGCCAAGTCGGCCAGCGCGCGGCGGAGTTCGTCCTGGTACGAGGGGCGGTCCGGACGGCGCGCGTAGCGGGCCCAGTGGCTGCGCTCCGGCTCCGGGAAGGCGGCCAGCGGTTCGTACACGCGCAGATAGGTCGCGTAGGGGACGATCACCGAGGACACCTTGGGCACGCCTGCTCCCTCCCCCGCCCATCGTCGTGAAAACCTGCGGAGCCACTCACAAACGCGCGGGAAATCTATGCAAATCGTCGCACGGGGTGTACTCCGGTCGGAGGTGATCCTGAGCGCTGTGCGGCCGGCGGGCCGAGCAGGCTCTAATCTCGTGCTCAACAGCCCCCGCCACCCGTACGGGAGCCCGTCTCCACCCGCCGCAACTTACTCAGGAGTCACCACAGTGACCGACGTAACCGGCGCACCTGCTGATGTACTGCACACCCTGTTCCACTCGGACCAGGGCGGTCATGAGCAAGTCGTGCTCTGCCAGGACCGCGCGAGCGGCCTCAAGGCCGTCATCGCCATCCACTCCACCGCCCTGGGCCCCGCGCTCGGCGGCACGCGCTTCTACCCGTACGCGAACGAGGCCGAGGCCGTCGCCGACGCGCTGAACCTCGCCCGTGGGATGTCCTACAAGAACGCCATGGCCGGTCTCGACCACGGCGGCGGCAAGGCCGTGATCATCGGCGACCCGGAGCGGATCAAGACCGAGGAGCTGCTCCTCGCCTACGGCCGGTTCGTCGCCTCCCTCGGCGGCCGGTACGTCACCGCCTGTGACGTCGGCACGTACGTCGCCGACATGGACGTCGTGGCCCGCGAGTGCCGCTGGACCACCGGCCGCTCCCCGGAGAACGGCGGCGCCGGGGACTCCTCCGTCCTCACCGCCTACGGCGTCTACCAGGGCATGCGGGCCTCCGCGCAGCACCTGTGGGGCGACCCCTCGCTGCGCGCGAAGCGGGTCGGCATCGCCGGCGTCGGCAAGGTCGGCCACCACCTGGTGGAGCACCTGGTGAAGGAGGGCGCCGAGGTCTTCGTCACGGACGTGCGCGAGGACGCCGTACGGCGGATCACCGAGCGGCACCGGGACGTCATGGCCGTGAAGGACACCGACGAGCTGATCCGCGTCGACGGTCTGGGCATCTACGCTCCCTGCGCGCTGGGCGGGGCCCTGAACGACGACACGGTGCCGGTGCTGACCGCCGAGGTGGTCTGCGGCGCCGCCAACAACCAGCTCGCCCACCCGGGCGTGGAGAAGGACCTCGCCGACCGCGGGATCCTCTACGCGCCGGACTACGTCGTCAACGCCGGCGGCGTCATCCAGGTCGCCGACGAGCTGCACGGCTTCGACTTCGAGCGGTGCAAGGCGAAGGCGGCGAAGATCTTCGACACCACGCTGGCCATATTCGCACGTGCGAAGCAAGACGGCATTCCGCCGGCTGCCGCGGCCGACCGGATCGCCGAACAGCGCATGCACGACGCGGCCGCGGCCCGCCGGGCGCGCTGATTCGACAGCCTCCTCGTACGTTTGACCGGTACCCGTCGGTGGGCAGTTAGAGAGAACTCTCACTTCTACCGGCGGGTCGATCGCCGATAAGTGGTTAAAATCGCGGTTGACCAGCGAGGACGGGGCGCCTCGAAGGTCCTGGGCGCGGGCACGTCATGCGGGCGACGTACCGTATGGGCGCGGGCTCAGGTACCGTGGAAGCCCTACGGACCGGTCTCTCCGCGGAGAGTCCGTGCCGGACCATGAACGCGTGTCAAGACTCTGGGGCCGTCGAGCCCCGTCGTTGAGGGGGTCGAGCCATGGGGCGCGGCCGGGCCAAGGCCAAGCAGACGAAGGTCGCCCGCCAGCTGAAGTACAACAGCGGTGGGACTGACCTCTCACGCCTGGCCGAGGAGCTGGGTGCATCGCCTTCGAATCCGCAGCCGCCTAACGGCGGGCCGTTCGAGGACGATGATCAGGACGACGACCTGTACGCACGGTACGCCGACCTCTACGAGGACGACGATGAAGACGAGGACGACCAGTCCCCGCAACACCGTCGCGGCGCTTGACCTTGCACTGAGCATTAACCCGGTCGGTGACTGAAGGTCACCGACCGGGTTCTGTGCTGCCTTCAGGTCGTCAGCTCGCGTAGTCACTCACGAGGGCGGCACCAGTGGTGTGCTCGCCCCTGTCCGTGATCTCTCCGGTCACCCAGGCGTCCACGCCGCGGTCGGCCAGGGTCGCCAGGGCCACGTCCGTGGACTCCTGCGGCACGATCGCGATCATGCCGACGCCCATGTTCAGGGTCTTCTCGAGCTCGAGGCGCTCGACGCTGCCCGTGCGGCCGACCAGCTCGAAGATCGGGTCCGGGGTCCAGGTGGAGCGGTCGACGATCGCGTGCAGTTCGTCGGGGACGACCCGGGCGAGGTTGGCCGCGAGTCCGCCGCCGGTGACGTGGCTGAAGGCGTGCACCTCGGTGGTGCGCATCAGGGCCAGGCAGTCCAGCGAGTAGATCTTCGTCGGCTCCAGCAGTTCCTCGCCGAGGGTACGGCCGAGCTCGTCGATGTGCGCGTCCAGGGCCAGGCCCGCCTGGTTCAGCAGGACGTGCCGGACGAGCGAGTACCCGTTCGAGTGAAGCCCGGAGGACGCCATGGCGATCACCGCGTCACCCGTCCGGATACGGTCCGCGCCGAGCAGCCGGTCGGCCTCCACGACGCCCGTACCGGCGCCGGCGACGTCGAAGTCGTCCTCGCCCAGCAGGCCCGGGTGCTCGGCCGTCTCGCCGCCGACCAGGGCGCAGCCGGCCAGCACACAGCCCTCGGCGATGCCCTTGACGATGGCGGCGACCCGCTCGGGGTGGACCTTGCCGACACAGATGTAGTCGGTCATGAACAGGGGCTCGGCGCCGCAGACCACGATGTCGTCCATGACCATGGCGACCAGGTCGTGGCCGATCGTGTCGTAGACGCCCAGCTGGCGGGCGATGTCGACCTTGGTGCCGACGCCGTCCGTGGCGGAGGCGAGCAGGGGCCGCTCGTAGTTCTTCAGGGCGGAGGCGTCGAAGAGGCCGGCGAAGCCGCCGAGGCCGCCGAGGACCTCGGGGCGCTGGGCCTTCTTCACCCACTCCTTCATCAGCTCGACGGCGCGGTCGCCCGCTTCGATGTCGACGCCCGCGGCTGCGTAGCTGGCACCAGTTGTCTCAGACATGGCTAAGGAGAACCTTCGTGTCGTACAGCAGGTATTGCGGGCTGCCTACGGGCGGCGGATCGCGTCGGAAGCGGCCGTGGCGGCCGGGCCGGCGGCCAGCTCCGTCTCCAGGAGCTGCTTGCCGAGCAGCTCGGGGTCCGGGAGCTCCATCGGGTACTCGCCGTCGAAGCAGGCGCGGCACAGGTTCGGCTTGGCGATGGTGGTCGCCTCGATCATGCCGTCGATGGAGATGTAGGCCAGGGAGTCGGCGCCCAGGGAGGTGCCGATCTCCTCGATCGTCATGCCGTTGGCGATGAGCTCGGCGCGGGTGGCGAAGTCGATGCCGAAGAAGCAGGGCCACTTCACGGGCGGCGAGGAGATCCGGATGTGGACCTCGGCGGCGCCCGCCTCGCGGAGCATGCGGACCAGGGCCCGCTGGGTGTTGCCGCGCACGATCGAGTCGTCGACGACGACCAGGCGCTTGCCCTTGATGACTTCCTTCAGCGGGTTCAGCTTCAGGCGGATGCCCAGCTGGCGGATGGTCTGCGAGGGCTGGATGAACGTACGGCCGACGTAGGCGTTCTTCACCAGGCCGGCGCCGAAGGGGATGCCCGAGGCCTCGGCGTAACCGATGGCCGCCGGCGTGCCGGACTCCGGGGTCGCTATGACCAGGTCGGCCTCGACCGGGGCTTCCTTCGCGAGCTTGCGGCCCATCTCCACGCGGGAGAGGTAGACGTTCCGGCCGGCGATGTCGGTGTCCGGGCGGGCCAGGTACACGTACTCGAAGACACAGCCCTTGGGCTTCGCTTCCGCGAATCGGGAGCTGCGCAGGCCGTTCTCGTCGATGGCGACGAACTCGCCCGGCTCGATCTCGCGGACGTAGGCGGCGCCGCAGATGTCGAGGGCGGCGGACTCGGATGCGATGACCCAGCCGCGCTCCAGACGGCCGAGGACCAGCGGGCGGATGCCCTGCGGGTCGCGGGCCGCGTAGAGGGTGTTCTCGTCCATGAAGACGAGGCTGAAGGCGCCGCGCACCTGCGGAAGGACCTGGCCGGCCGCCTCCTCGATGGTCAGCGGCTTGCCGTCCTCGTCGACCTGGGCCGCGAGGAGCGCGGTGAGCAGGTCGGTGTCGTTGGTGGCCGCGACGCGCGGAGTGCGGCCGCCCTCCTGCTTGGGCAGGTCGGCGACCATCTCGGCGAGCTGGGCGGTGTTGACGAGGTTGCCGTTGTGGCCGAGCGCGATCGAGCCGTGCGCGGTGGCGCGGAACGTCGGCTGGGCGTTCTCCCACACGGAGGCGCCGGTGGTCGAGTAGCGGGCGTGACCGACCGCGATGTGACCCTGGAGCGAACCGAGTGAGGTTTCGTCGAAGACCTGGGAGACCAGGCCCATGTCCTTGAAGACGAGGATCTGTGAGCCGTTGCTGACCGCGATTCCTGCGGATTCCTGGCCTCGATGCTGGAGGGCGTAGAGCCCGAAGTACGTGAGCTTGGCGACCTCTTCGCCCGGAGCCCAGACACCGAAGACGCCGCAAGCGTCCTGGGGGCCCTTCTCACCGGGGAGCAGGTCGTGGTTGAGTCGTCCGTCACCACGTGGCACGCAATCGAGTGTAGGCGAGGTCGACCACTGGTCCGAATTGGGGATACCGGACTTTTCAGTGGATCACTACTCGGCGACGGCTCGCACACTCGTGCCGTTTCCGCTGGTCAGCGTCAGAGTTTGGTGATCAACTCCGTACTTCAGCTTCCCGTCGAAAAGCCGCAGCAGGGCCTTCTCGTCGGACATGAGTGAGTCTTCGCACATCATTCGGGTCGTGGACGGGGGGCCGAGGGTGATATGGCCGTCGCGGACGGTGGCCTTGGCGTTGACCTTGTTGCAGCCGAGGCTGCCGGAGACGGTGCCCTTCTTCTCGTCGAAGGTGAGGTGGGCACGGCCGTCGGTCCGCGGGGTCGTGACGGTCCACTTGGTGCCGCTCAGCGGGGCGTCCTCGGCCTCGGTCAGGCGGACGGTGTCCCCCTGGCCGGTGGTGAGGGTGAGGCGGTCGCCGTCCACCCGGGCCTTGATCTCCCGGTCGGAGAGGATGCGGGCGAGGGCCTCCTCGAACTCCATGGGTATGTTCTCGCAGCCCATCTCCGTGGACATGGTCTTGCTGAGCCGGATGCGGTCGCCGTCGACGGTGGCGTCGGCGCCGAATTTGTTGCAGCCGAAGCTGCCCTCGGCCCGGCCCTTGTCGATGGTCACGTGGGCGCCGGCCGGGGCCTTGTGGGTCCTGCCGTCCGTGGTGACGCTGTCCACGCTCCACCGCACGCCCGTCACCGGCTTCCCGGCACCGACCGAACCGCTGCCGTCGTCCGCCTTCTCGTTGCCGCAGGCCGCCATGAGCGGGATGAGCATGGCGGCGGCCATCAGGGTCATGCGCTGCTTCTGCCTGTCCATGCCACTTCGACGGGGGACCCGGGGGGATCGGTTCCCCTTACGGTGCCGGTTCCTTCCCGTGCCGCCGCTCATGCCGTCTGCTCACGCCATCAGCGGCAGGTAGGGCGACAGATCCGCCCGCTCTCCACTGGCGCTCACGCGGGCGTCCTCGCGCGCCTGCCCCCAGGCCAGCCGCCCGGTCGCCAGCCGGATCCAGGTCAGCGGGTCCGTCTCGACGACGTTGGGCGGGGTGCCCCGGGTGTGCCTCGGGCCCTCCACGCACTGCACCACCGCGTACGGCGGAACCCGCACCTCCGTCGAGCCGCCGGGTGCCTTCGCGGCCAGCGCGTCGGCGAGCAGCCGGGTGCAGGCGGCGAGGGCCTGACGGTCGTAGGGGATGTCCAGGCCGGGGACGGCGGCGTTGAGGTCGTCGGTGTGGACGACGAGTTCGACGGTGCGGGTGACCAGGTAGTCGGCGAGGGTGATGGCACCCATGGGGGTCCCCCCTGCTCGAGCGCCGTCGCGAGCAGGGGGGAGGGTGGCGAGCAGGCGGGTGCCGGGGGCGTCCGCCAGCTTCTCGGTGAGGCGTTCCGCGGTGCCGGCGTAGAGGGCGTCGAGGTCGGGGTGGGCCTCGGCGAGCCGCCGGGTGTCGTCGGCGATGGCGGCGGCGCGGGCGGCCGTGGCGAAGGGCCAGTCGAGGAGGGCGAGCTCCGCCTTCGCCGGCTCCTCACGGTCGAGGTTGCGGCTGACGCTCTCCACGGCCATGATCACGTGCGCCGCCAGCTCCCTGACCGTCCAGTCCCCGAGCCGCGTCGGACGCGCCAGCTGTTCGGGGCCGAGGGTGCGGACGGCCTGCCGTACGTTCCCGAACTGGGCGAGCACAGCCGTGCGGATCTTGACGGGGTCGTAGCTGCGGGTGCGCTTCTTGGCCGGGGGCATGGCGTCAGCCTAAGTGCGCGTCAGGGCTGTCGGCGTCTGGAAGATCTCCCCGTTGGCGGGTAGGCCGATACCGCGCCAGGTGAAGGGGATGCCCCGGGCAGCGTCCGGGTCGGGGTCGTCCATCAGCTGGAAGTGCAGGTGCGGCTCTGAGGAGTTGCCGGAGTTGCCGCACCGGGCGAGTACCTGGCCGGCATGCACCCGGTCGCCCTCGCGGACGCAGAGCGAGCCGCGCTGGAGGTGGGCGTAGGCGGCGTAGATGCCGTTGCCGAGGTCGAGGACGACGTGGTTGCCCAGGATGTGGCGGACGCCGGACGTCTCTCGGACCGAGCCCTCGATGAGCATCAGGTACAGCAGGCCCGGCAGTGAGGTACGGCTCAGGTGGTCTCGCCGGCCGTCGGCGGCCCGTACGACGGTGCCGTCGGCGACCGCGAGGATCGGGGCGCCGAAGGCCGGGAAGGCCTGGGGACGGCGGGCGAGCGGCCACAGCCGCGGAAGGCGGGGCGGGAGCCCGGCTCGGGCTCGGCGAGGATGTCGATGGCGTACGTCTGCCCGTGGGCGTGGATGCCGTGGCTCGGGGTGCGGTCGGCCGGGCTGTTCAGCGCGGACCAGCGGCCGGTGACGGGCGGGGCGACCTCGACCGGTTCCCGGGCCCGGCGAGGGCTGCCGGGGGCGCCGCCCCACCGGTGGGCGACGGTGACGACGACGTACGCGAGGGCCGGCAGCAGGCAGTTCCACAAGACGTGATAGCCCCAGCCGAAGCAGATGTGGGCGATCACCAGCGCGATGAAGGCCAGCTGGAGGCCCTGGAAAGACACCATGCCAAGCTTGCGTGCGGACATACGCTCCCCCGGTTCGGTCACGGTCACGGGCGTGCCGTCGCCACCGCCACCAGCAGCGGTACGACCCGCGCCGGCGGCACCTCGTAGCGGCCCCGGCCTGTCGTGTGCAGCCAGCCGGTTCCGGTCAGCTGGCGCAGGTGGTGGTAGATCTGGCCGGTCGTGCCGACCTCGTCCAGCTCGGTGAGTTCCGCCGCGGTGCGCCGGCCGCCGAGGATCTCGCGGAGCAGCCGGAGCCGGACCGGGTGGCCGAGCGCCGCGAACGACTCGGCGACCGGTGCCCAGTCGTCCTCCAGCAGCCCCTCCGTCAGAGCCCCCGTCTGCCACTCGTACTGCTCGCCCGTCGGCAGGCGTACGGAGCCGGTGTAGAGGACGCCTCCGTCGGCGGCTCCCAGCTCGGACAGTTGCTCCTTCAGCCCGTTCAGGGCCCAGAAGTCGCTGCCGTCGAGGAGGGGTCCGGGGCGCTGGGCGCCTTCCAGTGCCGCGAGACGGCGCTCCAGGTCGGCGACGCGTTGTTCGAGTTCCATTCCTCCATATTACGGAACTACGTAATTCCGATCAAGGGGTAGTCGGCCCACACGGGTCCGAACACGCCGAAGCCCCCGACCGGCGGACCGGAACGGGGGCTTCGGAACGGTTGCTTACGCCAGCAGCGCCGGGATCGTCCCCTCGTGGATCTCGCGCAGCTCGGACAGGGAGAGGGTGAACTCGCCCTGGACGTGCACCGAGTCGCCGTCCACGACACCGATGCGGGTGGCCGGCAGGCCCCGCGCGCCGCACATGTCGTTGAAGCGGACCTCCTCCGAACGCGGCACGGCCACGACCGCGCGGCCCGCCGACTCGGAGAAGAGGAAGGTGAAGGCGTCCAGACCGTCGGGGACGATCAGGCGCGCGCCCTTGCCGCCGAGCAGCGCCGACTCGACGACCGCCTGGATCAGACCGCCGTCGGACAGGTCGTGCGCGGAGTCGATCATGCCGTCGCGGGAAGCGGCGATCAGGATCTCGGCGAGCAGGCGCTCGCGCTCCAGGTCGACCTTCGGGGGGAGGCCGCCGAGGTGGTCGTGGACGACCTGTGACCAGGCAGAACCGCCGAACTCCTCACGCGTGTCGCCGAGGAGGTAGAGCAGCTGGCCCTCCTCCTGGAAGGCGACCGGCGTGCGGCGGGCGACGTCGTCGATGACGCCCAGGACCGCGACCACCGGGGTCGGGTGGATGGCCGCCTCGCCCGTCTGGTTGTAGAGGGAGACGTTGCCGCCCGTGACCGGCGTGCCGAGCTGCTGGCAGGCGTCCGCCAGACCGCGCACGGCCTCCGCGAACTGCCACATCACCGCCGGGTCCTCGGGCGAGCCGAAGTTCAGGCAGTCGGACACGGCCAGCGGCTTGGCGCCGGTCGTGGCGACGTTGCGGTAGGCCTCGGCGAGGGCCAGCTGCGCCCCCGCGTACGGGTCGAGCTTCGCGTACCGGCCGTTGCCGTCCGTGGCCAGGGCCACGCCGAGGCCGGTCTCCTCGTCGATGCGGATCATGCCGGAGTCCTCGGGCTGGGCGAGGACGGTGTTGCCCTGCACGAAGTGGTCGTACTGGCTCGTGATCCAGGACTTGGAGGCCTGGTTCGGGGAGCCGACCAGCTTCAGGACCTGGTCCCTCAGCTCCTCGGACGTCTGCGGGCGCGGCAGCTTGTTCGCGTCGTCCGCCTGGAGCGCGTCCTGCCAGGACGGGCGGGCGTACGGGCGCTCGTAGACCGGGCCCTCGTGGGCCACCGTGCGCGGGTCGACGTCGACGATCTTGCCGCCGTGCCAGTAGATCTCCAGGCGGTCACCGTCGGTCACCTCACCGATGACGGTGGCGATGACGTCCCACTTCTCGCAGATCTCCAGGAAGCGGTCGACCTTCCCCGGCTCGACGACCGCGCACATGCGCTCCTGAGACTCGCTCATGAGGATTTCCTCGGGCGACAGCGTCGAGTCGCGCAGCGGTACGTCGTCCAGGGTGACGCGCATGCCACCCGAGCCGTTCGAGGCGAGCTCGGACGTGGCGCAGGACAGGCCGGCCGCGCCGAGGTCCTGGATGCCGACGACCAGCTTCTCCCTGAAGGCCTCCAGGGTGCACTCGATGAGCAGCTTCTCCTGGAAGGGGTCTCCGACCTGGACGGCCGGGCGCTTCGAGGGCTTGGCGTCGTCGAACGTCTCGGAGGCCAGGATCGACGCGCCGCCGATGCCGTCGCCGCCGGTCCGGGCCCCGTACAGGATGACCTTGTTGCCCGCGCCGGACGCCTTCGCCAGGTGGATGTCCTCGTGCCGCATCACACCGATGCACCCGGCGTTGACCAGCGGGTTGCCCTGGTAGCAGGAGTCGAAGACGACCTCGCCGCCGATGTTGGGCAGGCCCAGGCAGTTGCCGTAGCCGCCGATACCGGCGACGACACCCGGCAGCACGCGCTTGGTGTCCGGGTGGTCCGCCGCGCCGAAGCGCAGCGGGTCGACGACCGCCACCGGCCGGGCGCCCATGGCGATGATGTCGCGGACGATGCCGCCGACACCCGTGGCCGCGCCCTGGTAGGGCTCGACGTACGACGGGTGGTTGTGCGACTCCACCTTGAAGGTGACCGCGTAACCCTGGCCGACGTCCACGACACCGGCGTTCTCGCCGATGCCGACGAGCAGGGCGTCGTTCTCCGGTGCCTTCTCGCCGAACTGGCGCAGGTGCACCTTACTGCTCTTGTACGAGCAGTGCTCGGACCACATCACCGAGTACATGGCGAGCTCGGCACCGGTGGGCCGGCGGCCGAGGATCTCGACCACGCGCTCGTACTCGTCCTTCTTCAGGCCCAGTTCGGCCCAGGGCAGCTCGACGTCGGGGGTCGCGGCCGCGTGCTCGACCGTGTCCAGAGGCGTCCGGCTCATGCGTTGACCAGCTTCTTGAGGATCGAGGTGAAGAACGGGAGACCGTCGGTACGGCCCGTACCGACCAGCGGCTCGACGGCGTGCTCGGGGTGCGGCATGAGGCCTACGACGTTGCCGGCCTCGTTGGCGACACCCGCGATGTCGTTGTTCGAGCCGTTGGGGTTGACGTCCAGGTACCGGAAGGCGACCCGGCCCTCGGACTCCAGCTCGTCCAGCGTGCGCTGGTCGGCGACGTACTGCCCGTCGATGTTCTTCAGCGGGATGTGGATCTCCTGGCCGGCGGTGTAGTCGCTGGTCCAGGCGGTCTCGGCGTTCTCCACCCGCAGCTTCTGGTCACGGCAGATGAAATGCAGGTGGTTGTTGCGCAGCATCGTGCCGGGCAGCAGATGGGCCTCGGTGAGGATCTGGAAGCCGTTGCAGATGCCGAGGACCGGGAGGCCGGCCTTCGCCTGCTCGATCAGCGGCTCCATGACCGGCGAGAAACGGGCGATGGCCCCGGCGCGCAGATAGTCGCCGTAGGAGAAACCACCGCACAGCACCACGGCGTCGACCTGCTTGAGGTCCTTGTCCTTGTGCCACAGGGCGACCGGCTCGGCGCCCGCGAGCCGGATCGCGCGCTGGGTGTCCCGGTCGTCCAGACTGCCGGGAAAAGTGACGACGCCAATACGAGCGGTCACTTCACGGCCTCCGCGACTTCCTCGACCCGGACCGTGAAGTCCTCGATCACGGTGTTCGCCAGGAACGACTCCGCAAGATCGTGAATGCGGGCGAGGGCGGTCTCGTCGACCGGCCCGTCAACTTCCAGTTCGAAACGCTTTCCCTGGCGGACGTCCGAGATCCCGTCGAAACCCAGCCGCGGCAGTGCGCGCTGCACCGCCTGGCCCTGGGGGTCGAGGATCTCCGGCTTGAGCATGACGTCGACTACGACGCGTGCCACTGGCACTCCCGGTGTGTGGTGCTGAGCAGGTTCCTTCAGACTACCCGCACAAAATTTCTACGCGCGTCGACTTGTAGGAATCTACGTGACGGTCATCACGATCCAGCATCAACGGGCCCCCACACGAAAATTTCCGGGAAAGATTCCGGGTCGACACCCGAAACCTATTGCGTTCGGACACGTGGACAGATTTAGTCGGGTTTCACATTGCATTGTCAGGCACTGTAGAAATCAATTGGCAAGTGCCGCAGGAAGGGACCGATATTCGTGGCGCAGAAGGTCGTGGTCACTCTCTTTGACGACATCGACGGCTCGGAAGCGGCGGAAACGATCGCCTTCGGACTGGACGGCAAGTCGTACGAGATCGACCTGAACGAAGTCAATGCCGGCGCACTGCGGAAGGCGCTCGCGCCCTACGTGGAAGCCGGCCGCAAGCGGTCCCGCTCGGGCCGGGCGTACCGGCAGACGGAGGTCGCCCCCGACCCGTCGGCCGTGCGGGCCTGGGCCCAGGCCCACAAGATGGACGTCCCCGCCCGCGGGCGCATCCCCAAGAGGGTCTACGAGGCGTTCACCGCCGCGCAGTGACGGCCGGTGAGGTCCGGGCGGACGACCGGCCACCCGCCCCTCGCAGCAGCCGACTTGCGCAGCACCCCGGCTGATCAGCTAGAGTCTGGAGCACGCCGAGGGGCGAGGCCGAAAGGCCCAGCTCACGGAAACATGCGGGTGTAGTTCAGTAGTAGAACATCCCCCTTCCAGGGGGAAGGCGCAGTGTGCGATTCCTGTCACCCGCTCTACATCATCAGTACCGACCACTCTTGTGGATCAGGTAGGATGGTGCTCGCACCGATCGGTGAAAGCCGGTCGGGAGCACATGCGGACGTAGCTCAGTTGGTAGAGCGCAACCTTGCCAAGGTTGAGGTCGCGAGTTCGAACCTCGTCGTCCGCTCGGGAATGAGACCCCGGTCCTGATGGACCGGGGTCTTCTTCGTGTTTCCGTTCTCGCCTCTGATCCCTGCTTCTGACATTTGTCATGCCGAGTGATGACAGCGCGCACTGCTCCCGGAGCCGCCCGGCCGGGACGCTGAAGGCATGGAAAACAACGGACACGAACACGTGGTTGAGGTCACTGACCTGCGGCGTGTGTACGGGGGCGGGTTCGAGGCGGTAAGCGGAATCAGCTTTTCCGTACGGCGCGGGGAGATCTTCGCCCTGCTGGGCACCAACGGCGCGGGCAAGACGTCGACCGTGGAAGTACTGGAGGGACTCGCAGCGCCGGCGGACGGGCGGGTGCGGGTCCTCGGGCACGACCCGTATACCGACCGGGCCCTCGTACGGCCCCGCACCGGCGTGATGCTCCAGGAAGGCGGCTTCCCGTCCGAACTGACCGTCGCGGAGACCGCGCGGATGTGGGCGGGATGCGTGAGCGGGGCCCGGCCGCCGGCGGAGGTCCTGGCGCTGGTCGGGCTGGAGTCGAAGGCCGGCATCCGGGTCAAGCAGTTGTCCGGCGGCCAGCGGCGCCGGCTGGACCTGGCGCTCGCGCTGCTCGGCGACCCCGAGGTGCTCTTCCTGGACGAGCCGACCACCGGCCTGGACGCCGAAGGCCGCCGCGACACCTGGGAGTTGGTGAGCGCGCTGCGCGACGGCGGTACGACGGTGCTGCTGACCACGCATTACCTGGAGGAGGCCGAGAACCTCGCCGACCGGCTGGCGATCATGCACGAGGGCCGGATCGCCACCACCGGGACCCCTGCCGAGGTGACCGCCGCCGAACCCTCGCGGATCTCCTTCGAGCTGCCCGAGGGCTACTTCGTCGGCGATCTCCCGCCGCTCGGCGAGCTCGGCGTGACCGGGTACGAGACCGACGGCCGGATCATCCGGCTCCGCACCCATGAACTGCAACGGACGGCCACCGGGCTGCTGACGTGGGCCGCACAGGCCCGTGTGGAGCTGCGCCGCCTGGACGTGCGGTCGGCCTCCTTGGAGGAGGCGTTCCTCGGGATCGCCCGGGAGGTCTCCGGCGAGCGGGCCACGACGACGAAGGAGTACACGGCATGAGCGCCACCCGCACGACCCCCCGCCCGGCGCCGGCGGTGACTACTCCACTGAGCCGGATGACGGCGCTCGCCCGTGCCGAAATGACCCTGCTCGGGCGGACCAAGGGCGCGCTCGTCGCCGCGCTGTTCGCACCGCTGGTGCTGCCGGTCAGCACATCGCAGGTGTCCAAGGAGATGGACCTCGCCGAAGCCGGGCTGAGCACCGGCACCCTGGTGCTGCCCGCCTCGGTCGGCTTCTCCCTGCTGTTCGCCGTCTACTCGGTGCTCGTCGGCGCCCTCGTCGTCCGGCGCGAGGAACTCGTCCTCAAGCGGCTGCGCACCGGTGAGCTGCGGGACGTCGAGATCCTGGCCGGTTCAGCGCTGCCCGCCGTCCTCATCGGGCTCGTGCAATGCCTGGTGCTGGCGGTGGCCTGCTCGGCCCTGCTGGATCTGTCCGCGCCGTCCGCGCTCCATCTGGCCGTCGTCGGCCTGCTGTTGGGGCTCGTGATGTGCGCCGCGCTCGCCGCCGCCACCGCGAGCTTCACCAAGACCGGCGAGAGCGCCCAGGTCACGCCCATGCCGCTGATGGTCATCTCGATGATGGGCTCCGGCATGTTCTTCCCGCTGGAGCTGCTGCCGGACCGCGTGGCCTCCGTCTGCGAACTCCTGCCGCTGACGCCCGTCGTCACCCTGGTGCGCGGCGGCTGGACCGGCGACCTGTCGGTGTCCGAGGCGCTGGGCGCCGTCGCGACGGCGGTGGTCTGGATCGTCATCGCGGTGTTTGCTGTACGGCGGTGGTTCCGCTGGGAACCGCGGCGTTGACCGAAGGGGGAGTGACGGGCTGATGCGCGGGCCGGGCAGGTGGTGGCGGGGGCAGAGCAAGCCGGAGAAGGTCGAGACGTACACGCGCTGGTCGTTCTACTCCTTCGCGGTGATCGAGTTCGTCACGGTCGCGCTCACGGCCATGATCCCGTTGGGAGCGTGGCTGGGGGCCGCTCTGCTGCTGCCTGCGGGCGTCCACGCCGCGCTCTGCTTCGTCACCGTCTCACGGGCGCTGGACTGGATGCGGGGCAGGCGGCCCCAGCCCGTCGGACTGCTGTGGTCGCTGACCGCCGTCAGCGCCGTGGTCGGCGTCACCGTCATCGGCATCGCGGAACGCGGACCGGACCGCGAGAGGGTGGACGCCGCCGCGGGCACGGCCTTCGGTGTGGTCCTCATCATCGGAGTCGGCATCATCGCGCTGGGCATCCGTGAGCGGAAGCGCGTGTTCGCCGTCGTCGGGGCCTTCACCGCGGGCTCCTGGATCGTGGCGTTCACCAGGGGTGCCTCGGCGGGGGAATCGATCTTCGCGTCGGTGCTCGTGCTGTTCTGCGGCGGAGTCATGGCCTTCACGGCCATCGTCTCGGTGTGGCTGCTCAACATCGTCTACGAACTCGACGAGGCCCGCGAGACCCGGACCCGGCTCGCCGTCGCCGAGGAACGGCTGAGGTTCGGGCGGGACCTGCACGACGTCATGGGGCGGAACCTCGCCGTCATCGCGCTCAAGAGCGAGCTGGCCGTGCAGCTCGCCCAGCGGGACAGGCCGGAGGCCGTGGCGCAGATGGTCGAGGTGCAGCGGCTCGCGCAGGAGTCGCAGCGGGAGGTCCGCGAGGTCGTCCGGGGCTACCGGGAGGCCGACCTCGCCTCGGAACTCGCCGGTGCGCAGGGCGTGCTGACGGCGGCCGGTATCGACTGCACGGTGAGCGGGGCGCCGGCGGCGGGGCTGCCGGTCGCGGCGCAGTCCGCCCTGGGATGGGTGGTGCGGGAAGCCGCCACGAACGTCCTGCGGCACGGGGACGCACGGCGGTGCGGGGTGAGACTGCGGGTGTGGGAGGGGCGCGTGGTGTTGTCCGTGGAGAACGACGGGGTCACCGAGACCGGGGGCGGGCCCTCCGGCTCGACCGGCTCCGGGCTCGCCGGGCTGCGGGAGCGGCTGGCGGAGATCGACGGGACGCTGGAGGCCGGGCCCGCGGGCAAGGGGCTGTTCCGGCTGACGGCGGAGATTCCGCTGCCGTCGCGGTCCGCCCCTGCCGAGTCCGTCGCCGCTGTGCCTTCCATGAGTGAGGTCACGCCATGACGGTCGTGGAGCCCGTGCGGCTGCTGCTCGCCGATGACGAGCACCTCATCCGCGGGGCGCTCGCCGCGCTGCTGTCGCTGGAGGACGACATCATGGTCGTCGCCGAGGCGGCCACCGGGCCGGAGGCGCTGGCGATGGCCCGGGCGCACCAGCCCGACGTCGCCGTCCTGGATCTCCAGATGCCCGGCGCCGACGGTGTGAAGGTCGCCACATCCCTGCGCACCGAACTGCCCGGCTGCAAGGTGCTCATCGTCACCAGCCACGGGCGGCCCGGGCATCTGAAGCGGGCGCTGGAGGCCGGGGTGCGGGGGTTCGTGCCGAAGACCGTGAGTGCGCAGCGGCTCGCCGAGCTCATTCGCACGGTGCACGCCGGGAACCGTTACGTCGACCCGGAGTTGGCCGCCGACGCGATCGCCGCCGGGGACTCGCCGCTGACCGCCCGGGAGACCGAGGTGCTGGAACTCGCCGCCGACGGAGCACCCGTCGCGGAGATCGCGGAGCGGGCCGCGCTGTCACAGGGGACCGTGCGGAACTACCTGTCGTCGGCCGTGTCGAAGCTCGGGGCGGAGAACCGGCATGCCGCGGTACGACTCGCACGGGAGCGAGGTTGGGTATAGTGGTTCCCGCGCCACGGCGCATGCGAACGTAGCTCAGTTGGTAGAGCGCAACCTTGCCAAGGTTGAGGTCGCGAGTTCGAACCTCGTCGTTCGCTCCAGCGAGAAGCCCCCCGGTTCCGGCCGGGGGGCTTCTCTGTGTCCTGCGTGCGGGTCTACGTCCAGGTGATGCCGGTCAGGCGCTCGTACGCCTCCACGTACTTGGCGCGGGTGGCGTCGACGACCTCCTGCGGCAGCGCGGGCGGCGGCTGCTCGCTCCTGCGGTCCCAGCCGGACTCCGCCGAGGTCAGCCAGTCGCGGACGTACTGCTTGTCGTACGACGGCTGCACGCGGCCCGGCTGCCACTGGTCGGCCGGCCAGAAGCGGGAGGAGTCCGCGGTGAGGACCTCGTCCGCGAGGACCAGGGAGTCGCCGTCGAAGCCGAACTCGAACTTCGTGTCCGCGAGGATGATGCCCCGCTCGCGGGCGATGTCCCGGCCCCGGGAGTAGACGGCGAGGGTCGCCTGGCGCAGCCGGGCGGCGGTGTCGGCGCCGACCTGGCGGGCGACCTCCTCGTAGGAGACGTTCTCGTCGTGCTCGCCGACGGCGGCCTTGGTGGCCGGGGTGAAGATCGGGGCGGGCAGTTCACTGCCGTCGACCAGGCCCTCCGGGAGGGCCAGGCCGCAGACCGTGCGGGACTCGTTGTACTCGACCAGGCCCGAGCCGGTCAGGTAGCCGCGGGCCACGCACTCCACGGGGACCATCTGGAGGGACTTGCACACGAGCGTGCGGCCCGCCCAGTCGGCGGGGGCGCCCGCGGGCAGTTCCGTGCTCAGGACGTGGTTCGGGATCAGGTCGGCGAGCTGGTCGAACCACCACAGGGAGAGCTGCGTGAGGACCCGGCCCTTGTCGGGGATCTCGGTCGGCAGCACCCAGTCGAACGCGGAGATACGGTCGCTGGCGACCATCACGAGGTCCCCCGCTTCGTTCTGGTACAGCTCGCGCACCTTTCCGGTGTGCAGATGCACCAGACCCGGAACCTGGATCGGCTCGGGCTTCTCTACGAATCCGGACACGGTTCCTCCCCGTGGTTGAACAAGAGGGGCGCCCGCAGGGCTCCCATAGGGTGGCGGTGGGAGACGGGCGGGCCTATGGGTTGATTCTCCCGTACGCGGGGCTGATCGCGGACAGTGGGTCAGTCGCGTTTGCAGATGCGGTCCAGGAGGTTTGCGGTGGCCCGTTGGATGCGGGGGTCGACGTGGCCCGGGCGGCCCAGGGCCGGGGTCCAGGCGAACGTTCCGGACGCGAAGACCCAGGCGCCGGAGGGGGCGCGGTACAGGGACGTCTCCTGGTGGCGTGGTGCTCCCCTCTTGTCGGTGTACGGGGAGTGGGCGAGCAGCACACGCTCCTCGTGCTCGGGCAGCGGGGTGCGCGGGTAGTAGCGGTCGGCCTCGCCCGCCACCAGGCCCTCGATCTCGTCCCCCTCGTGCGCCCCGGTCGCCTCCCACAGCCAGTGGCCGGCGTTGCGCACGATCAGCGGATGAGGCTCGGGGACGGGCCCGGCGTACTGGATGCCGATGAGCTGCTGCTCCGCCCGGTCGATCTCCCGCCACAGCACCGGCTTGCCGGGGCCCCGGCGCTTGCGGCAGGTCAGCAGGCGGTCGGGGACGCCGGACGGGGAAGGGCCCAGCTCCACCTGCCAGTACATGGAGTTGGCGGAGAGGAAGACGAGCGAGGTGCCGGCGTCGCGGGCGAGCTCCACGGCCCGGCGCATCGGGGCCGACCAGTACTCGTCGTGGCCCGGGAAGACCAGGCCGCGGTAGCGGGTGGGGTCGACGCGGCCCGCGTGCAGGTCGCCGGCGGTGGCGTAGGCGACGTCGTAGCCGTAGCGCTCGGCCCAGCGGATGATGTCGTAGGCGTGCCCGACGTGCAGGGGGAGGCCGGCGCCCGCGTACGGGCGGTCGAAGGAGACCGTGGTGGCCGCATCGGCCTCGCCCAGTAAACGGCCCTTCTCGTCCCAGGCGTGGTAGAGGCTGGCGCCGGTGCGGCCGTCCTCCGGGTAGAGGTTGTACGCCTGCCAGGTGATGTCGGGCAGGACGAGGAGCAGGTCGGCGGGCTGGTCGTGGCGGACCGTGAACGGGACGTGGGAGCGGTAGCCGTCGGCGGTGGTGAGGACGGCGACGTACGCGCCGATGTTCCAGTACGACGGGATCTGGAGCCGCCAGGACAGCCACCAGTGGTGGCAGGAGACCGTACGGTCCGCCGTGAGCGGCGGGGGCTGCACGATGCCGGACAGGCGTGGGCTGGTGGTGATCTTCGCGGCGCCGTCTCCGCCGTAGTGGCCGATGCGGTAGATGTCGACGCCGAACTCCTGGGGCGGGTCGACGGTGATGTGGAAGTCGATGGCCTCGCCGGGCGCGACCGCGCCGGTGGAGGTGAAGCCCTTGATCTGGCGGTGGACGTCGTCGGCCGCGCGGGGGCCGCCGGAGCGGTTGCCCTTCCTCGGGGCGGGGGCCGGGTCCTGGTCCACGTACCAGGGGACGACCTGACCGCTGTCGTCGACGTACGTGACGTTTCCGCGCAGCCACGGAACGGGGCCCTGCCCGAAAGGGTCCGTCACGGCGTGCGCCAGCGCTCCCGACTCCCAGCGGCGGATCTGCTCCGAACCCATGGTTGCTTCCCCTCCCCTTGGCCCCCGTGGTGGTGCGCGCTGGTGTGAGTTGCCTACTGGTGCGCGGTGTTTTTGCGGCTGTGCGGCGTCCTGCCCCAGTGCGGCGTTGTGGGGGCTGTGCGGTTGCGCCCTACGTATGTGTTTGTCGTATGTCGCAAGCCCTTGCCATGTGCGCGAACGGTCCAAGCACATCACATAACGCGCGCACTTCGTTACTGTTCGTTTCGAATTGGCCAGAAGCGGAAGCAGGTGTTCCGGTAGTCAGACGAGCCGGACCGGCTTCTCGGGGCGTATTCCCAGCTCGGCCAGCCAGGTCCGCAGGGGCGTGGCGTCGCCGTCCTCGATGAGGGTGAGGATCTTGGGGGCCAGGTCGGCGGTGCGCTCGCCGTTGTGGAGGAGGGTCGGGCCGTCCAGCCAGTCCAGGCCCGGTGTCGCACCGGCGGTGTCCATCGCGGCGCAGCAGATCATCGCTGTGAGGTGGTCGGCGAGCAGCTCGCGGGCCGTGCGCGGGGGCTGGAGGGGGAAGAGGGGGAGGGATCGGTCGTCCCAGAGGGCGGCGGGGTCCGCGGTGGTCGGGGAGCCGGCGGGTGGCGAGGCCGCGGTGGAGGGGGCGGTCGAGGGGGCGGTGGCCGACGGGCCTGGCGTCGCGGTGGCCTGCTCGCGGGACAGTTCGGCTCTGAGCCGGGCGGCGAGGGTGGCGCTGCGGGGGGTGGTGCCGGAGAGGTCTTCTGCGTCGTCGGTGGGGGGTGGCTCCGGGCCTCGGGTGGTGAAAGGGGTCTCTCCGGCTCGGTCCGTGAGGTGGTCCGCTTGGTCCGTCAGGCGGGCACCTTGGTCTGTTAGGCGGTTTCCTGGGCCCGTCAGGCGTTCCCCTGGATCTGTTAGGCGGTCCCCTGGGTCCGTCAGGTGGTCGAGGACGCGGGACAGGGTCGGGCCGCCGGTGTTCGGGGCCGGGCTTCGCGGGGCCGGGCGGACGCCCATGGCGTCCAGGACGCGGTGGAGGCGGGCCGCGTCGATGCGCCATTTGCGGTCCACGACCTCCTCCGGATACTCGGTCCAGCCCACCGGCGACCAGTCGGGCCCGGGCCCCGCGGGGCCGCCGTGGAAGAGGCGGGCGGCGAGCAGGGAGGCGGCCTCGTCGATCGCGCCCGGCTCCTCCAGCAGATCACAGGCGGGCCGCTCACCGAGACGGGACGCGAAGCCCTCGGCCAGGCGGTCGCGACGGGACAGCTCCGTGAGAGCCGCCACGACACCGGCGTCCAGCCGGGACGGCCAGCGGCCCATCCGCCAGGCGGGCAGCGCGACCCGGGTCAGCAGCCGGTCCCAGCCCGCGTACGCCAGCCCCACCTGCTCCTGGGCGACGATCCGCAGCCCGTAATCCACAGCCTGTGCACGCTCCGCGGCCGCGGCCGCCACGCCCCGCTCCATCTCGGCGGCGTGCACACGGCAACTGCGCAGCAGAAGCCGGGCCGCCCAGCCGACACCGGCCAGCACGGCCCGCGACATTTGCCCGCGGTGCGGCGCCGAGGCCACGGCCACCGCGGCGTCCAGACCCCGGACGAAGCGCCGGGCGGCTGCTATGTCCGGGTGCGCGGAGGGGCCCGTACCGGCGACGACCGGGGCGAGGACCGCGCGCAGCTCGCCGACCCGCATCCACCACAGGAAGGGCGAGCCGATGACGAGGACCGGCGCGACCGGGTGACGGCGCTGCGGGTGTCTCCCGCCGCCCGCTATGTCGTCGTGTTCCTCGGCGGGGGGCGGGCCGTGGGCACGGTGGGTGCGGTCCTCCAGCCAGCTGTCGCAGTCCGGCGTGAGCGCTATCGCGGAGGGCGCGGGGACGTCGAGGCGGTCGGCGAGGTCGCGCACCATCCGGTACAGGTCGGGGGCCGTCTCCTCCCTGATCCGGATGGTCGGGCTCATGGCGGGGCGGGCCCGGGCGACGACCAGGGCGATACCCGCGGCGGCGAGCAGCACGAGAACCGCAGCCGGGGTCAGGATCCAGCGGGCGACATCCCAGCCGGGCCCGACGAGGCGGCCGGTGGCGGCGCCCGCGAGCAGGATCACTGCGACGGCGGCGGGCAGCAGGGCGACGGCCAGCGCGCGGCTGCGGATGCGCAGCACGACGAGCGCCCGAGACCGCGCGGCCTGCGCTCCTGCCTCCACACCCATTCCGGTCACGACCGACCTCACCCCCTCCCCGTTGACCTGACGCTTTCCTTGCTCACTCCCCCACTGTGGCACCCGCCACTGACATCGCAATGCCGGTGGGCCAAGTGCCGGAACGCTTGCGCCGCACCCTAGTTGGGGCTCCGCCCCCCGTCAGCCGGATAGGGCATCGGTCACTCGATGGAATGGCTTTGGGGAGAGGTGGATGACGGACAACGAGGGATCAGGCCCCGCTTACCGAAAACCTCAGGCCCCGGATCCTGAGACGGATCCGGGGCCTGCGGGGTTCATCGAGCGAGGGCGTTTTCCCAGCCGGTCGGGGCGTGGAGCCGGTTACGCGCCTGCCGCCTTCGCGGCGATGTCCGTGCGGTGCTGGGAACCGGCGAGCCGGATGCGGCCGACGGCCGTGTAGGCGCGGTCGCGGGCCTCGGCGAGGTCCTTGCCGGTGGCCGTGACGGACAGGACGCGGCCGCCCGCGCTGACGATCGCGTCACCGTCACGCCTGGTGCCTGCGTGCAGCACGTACGCGTGCGGGGCGTCCTGGGCGGCGACCTCGTCGAGACCGGTGATCGGGTCGCCGGTGCGCGGGGTGCCGGGGTAGTTGTGCGAGGCGATGACCACCGTGACGGCCGCGTCGTCGCTCCAGCGCAGCGGCTCCAGGTGGGCGAGGTTGCCGGTGGCCGCGGCCATCAGGAGACCGGCCAGCGGCGTCTTCAGCCGGGCCAGGACGACCTGGGTCTCGGGGTCGCCGAAGCGGGCGTTGAACTCGATCACGCGGACGCCGCGGGAGGTGATCGCGAGTCCGGCGTAGAGCAGCCCGGAGAACGGCGTGCCGCGGCGCTTCATCTCGTCCACGGTCGGCTGGAGGACGGTCTCGAGCACCTCGTCGACCAGCTTCGGGTCGGCCCACGGCAGCGGGGAGTACGCGCCCATGCCGCCGGTGTTGGGGCCCTGGTCGCCGTCCAGCGCGCGCTTGAAGTCCTGGGCGGGCTGGAGCGGCACGACCGTCTCACCGTCGGTGACGGCGAACAGGGAGACCTCGGGGCCGTCGAGGTACTCCTCGATGACCACGCGCTCGCAGGCGACGGCGTGGGCCCTGGCCGCGTCGAGGTCGTCGGTGACGACGACGCCCTTGCCGGCGGCGAGCCCGTCGTCCTTGACCACGTACGGGGCGCCGAAGGCGTCGAGGGCCGCGTCGACCTCCTCGGGGGTCGTGCAGACGTACGACCGTGCCGTGGGCACCTCGGCTGTCGCCATGACGTCCTTCGCGAAGGCCTTGGAGCCCTCGAGCCGGGCGGCCGGCCCGGACGGGCCGAAGACCGGGATGCCGGCCTCGCGGACGGCGTCGGCGACACCGGCGACCAGCGGCGCCTCCGGGCCGACGACCACGAGATCCGCGCCGAGCTGCTTGGCCAGCGCGGTGACGGCCGTGCCGTCCAGGGCGTCGACCTGGTGCAGCTCGGCGACCTCGGCGATGCCGGCGTTGCCGGGGGCGCAGTGCAGCGCGGTGACGTCGGGGTCGTGGGACAGGGAGTGGCACAGGGCGTGTTCGCGGGCGCCGCTGCCGATGACGAGGACCTTCACGGGGTCAGCCTAACGGGAGGCGGCGGGTTTGCTTTGTGCGGGCTTCCGAAGGGGCCGGGGATCTTGGGCTGGAGGTTCCTCCAAAACGGGGTGGTGGCGACCCGCTCGGGTGGCGCCGGCCCGCTCGGGTGGCGCCGGCCCGCTCGGGTGGCGCCGGCCCGCTCGGGTGATGCCGGCCCGCTCGGGTGATGCCGGCCCGCTCGGGTGATGCCGGCCCGCTCGGGTGATGCCGGCCCGCTCGGGCAGGACTTGCGGCTGCACGGCCGCTCAGGGCTTGTCCGGCCGCTCAGGGCTCGTTCGAGAACTCCTCCACCACCGTCGCCCCCAGCTCCCGGACGATCAGCTCCTGGCCGGAGAGGGCCGACTCGTCGAGGTCGGGGTCGTCGTCCTCGGGGATGTCGTCCTCGACGGAGACGGACCGGCGCTTCGGGGCGGAGGGCTGGGGTACGGAGGCGGTGGGTGCGGGGGCCGGGGTGGAGGTGCGGGTGGGGGTGCTCGACTGCTGGGTGGACGGGGCCGTCGGCTGGGACGTGGCAGGGCGCTGGGCGGTCGCCGTGGCGCCGGTGCCGGTGTCGTATCCGCCGCCGTAGCCACCGGCGCTGCCGCTGTGACCGCCGTGACCGCCCTGGCCGCCTCCGAATCCGGAGGGGCTGCCCGGGGCCTGCGGCGCGGAGCCGCCGGAGGGGTCGACGATCGCCTCGATCTTCCACTGGACGTTGAACTGCTCGCCCAGCGCCTGCCGCAGCACGTCCTCACTGCCGCTGCTGAGGAAGTTGTCGCGCGCGCCGGCGTTGACGAAGCCCAGCTGGAGGGTCGTGCCGTCGAAGCCGACCACCTGGGCGTTCTGGCTGAGCAGGATCCAGGTGAAGCGACGGCGGTTCTTGACCGCTTCCAGGATGTTCGGCCAGAGCATGCGGGGGTCGAGACCGCCGGGTGCCGGGGCGGAGGCGGCCGGTGCCGGGGGTGCCGGTGGGGTGCTGGGTGTGGGGGCGCTCGGAGCGGGGGTGCTCGCTGCCGGGGGGGTCGACGCGGGTGCGGATGCGGGGGTGGGTGCGGGTGCGCCCGAGGCGGCCGTGGGCCAGCCGCCGGGGCGACGGCCGCTGCCGGCGGAGGCCGCGGTGGGCCAGGCGCCGGGGGCCGGGGCGGAGGCGGCTGCGGGAGCGTGGGAGGGAGCGGGAGTGCTCGCCACGGGCGGTGCCTGGGGCCGCTGGACAGGCTGGGCCTGGGCAGGCGGCTGGGCGTGCCCGCCGTCGGCAGGGCCGGAGGTGGGCGCGGGCTCGGCGGGAGCGGACGTACCCGACACCGCCGGCCGCTGCGCGTCCTGCCCCGCCGCAGCGGGGGCTTGCGCATGTCCGCCCGCGGTCGCCGCATGACCGCCACCGCCGCCCCCGGGGCTACCGGCAGCCGGTGCTCCGGAGGCACGGACCGCCGCCCGGGCCGCGGCAGGACCGCTACCCGGTGGCACGGCAGCGGCCGCCGGACCGGCCACCGCTGCCCCGTGCCCCTCGGGCCCAGGCGCGTACCCCATGGCGGGCATGCCGGCGGGGCCCTGGGAGGAGAAGTGCACGCCGCGCTCGATCCGGTCCAGGCGGGCCATGACGGACCGCTCGTCGCCGTAGGCGGCGGGGAGCAGGACGCGGGCGCAGATCAGCTCCAGCTGGAGACGGGGCGAGTGGGCGCCGCGCATCTCGGTCAAGCCCTCGTTGACGAGGTCGGCGGCCCGGCTCAGCTCGGCGGGGCCGAAGGTGCCGGCCTGGGCCTGCATGCGCTCGATGACGTCGGCGGGGACGTCGATGAGCCCCTTCTCGGCCGCGTCCGGGACGGCGGCGAGGATCACCAGGTCACGCAGCCGCTCCAGCAGGTCGGTGACGAACCGACGGGGATCGTTCCCGCCCTCGATCACACGGTCGACGACCTCGAAGGCCGCGGCCCCGTCACCGGTGGCGAAGGCCTCGACGACGGAGTCGAGGAGGGAACCGTCGGTGTACCCGAGCAGGGAGGTCGCCATGGCATACGTCACACCGTCCGCGGCGGCGCCGGCCAGCAGCTGGTCCATCACGGACATGGAGTCACGCACGGACCCGCCACCGGCGCGCACGACGAGCGGGAGCACACCGTCCTCGACCGGGATGTCCTCCTTCTGGCACACCTCGGCGAGGTACTCCCGCAAGGTCCCGGGCGGGACGAGCCGGAAGGGGTAGTGATGGGTCCGCGACCGGATGGTCCCGATGACCTTCTCGGGCTCGGTGGTCGCGAAGATGAACTTGAGATGCTCCGGCGGCTCCTCGACGACCTTCAGCAGCGCGTTGAAGCCGGCCGACGTGACCATGTGGGCCTCGTCGATGATGTAGATCTTGTACCGGCTGCGGGCGGGCCCGAAGAAGGCCTTTTCGCGCAGGTCACGGGCGTCGTCCACGCCGCCGTGGGAAGCGGCGTCGATCTCGATGACGTCGATGGAACCTGGTCCGTTGCGCGCGAGGTCCTGGCATGAGTGGCACTCACCGCACGGCGTGGGCGTAGGGCCCTGCTCGCAGTTCAGACACCGCGCCAGGATCCGCGCGCTGGTCGTCTTGCCACAGCCGCGCGGCCCGCTGAACAGGTACGCGTGGTTGACCCGGTTGTTCCGCAGCGCCTGCTGCAACGGGTCGGTCACATGCTGCTGCCCGATGACCTCGGCGAAGGTCTCCGGGCGATAGCGGCGGTACAGAGCGAGAGACGACACGCATACGAGGTTATAGGCGCCCACTGACAACGGACCCCGCCACAGGAACCCGGAACGCAAACGCCCCCCACGCACCCGCCAGAGCCAACCTACCCTTGCTGCCTTCCGGCCCTGGGGGAGTTCAGTCAGATAGCGCCGCGTGAGGGGCTGCGCCAAGGCTACCTGATGTCGGGGGCAGGGAACGAGTTCGCGAGCACTCCTCTCGGTCATGTAATGTTCCTGGCGGAGGATTCGCCTAGAGGCCTAGGGCGCACGCTTGGAAAGCGTGTTGGGGGCAACCCCTCACGAGTTCGAATCTCGTATCCTCCGCCAGTGCCTCACCGGGCACGATGTCGAAGGGCCCCACCGCTTGCGGTGGGGCCCTTCGGCGTGTGTGGTCTCAGTTGCTGCGAGGGGAGCGGGGCTGGGCGTCGATCTCGGCGATCAGGGACTCGACGCGGGTCTTGATCTCGTCGCGGATGGGGCGGACGGCTTCGACGCCCTTGCCGGCCGGGTCCTCCAGGGACCAGTCGAGATACTTCTTGCCGGGGAAGATCGGGCAGGTGTCGCCGCAGCCCATGGTGATGACGTAGTCGGACGCCTGGACGGCCTCGGTGGTGAGGATCTTCGGCTTGGCGTCGGCGATGTCGATGCCGGCTTCCTTCATGGCCTCGACCGCGGAGGGGTTGACCTGGTCGCCCGGGACGGAGCCAGCGGAGCGGACCTCGATCCGGTCGCCCGCGAGGTGATGGAGGAATCCGGCAGCCATCTGGGAACGCCCGGCGTTGTGGACGCAGACGAACAGCACGGAGGCGAGCGGGCTGGAGGACATCGGCTCTTCCTTCGTCAGCAGTTCTTGCTTCAGCCCTGACTGGTATCAGCTAAGACTGATGTGACAGTATCAGCCCATGATGACGTCAGTCGACACTGAACTGATCCGGGTTCTGGCCGACCCGCTCAGACTCCGGATCGTGACCCTGCTCGCCGACGAGACGCTGTGCACCACCCACCTGGTGGAGGAGACCGGTGCCCGTCAGACCAACCTCTCCAACCACCTGAGAGTGCTGCGGGAGGCCGGAGTCGTCGAGACGGAGCCGTGCGGCCGGTACACGTACTACCGGCTGCGTCCCGACGTCATCGCCCGGCTCGCCGGCCAGTTCGCCGACCTGGCCGAGTCCGCACGCACCGCCGCCGACAACAAGAGGGCCTGCCCGTGACCCGCACCGAAGCATCCGCGACCGCCGAGGAGTCCTCGGTCGTCGCGAAGCTGTCGACGCTCGACCGTTTCCTCGCCGTGTGGATCCTGCTCGCCATGGCCGTCGGCCTGGGGCTCGGCCGTGTGATCCCCGGCCTCAACGGCGCTCTGGCCAAGGTCGAGATCGGCGGCATCTCCCTGCCGATCGCCATCGGCCTGCTGGTCATGATGTACCCGGTGCTGGCCAAGGTCCGCTACGACAAGCTCGACGCCGTCACCGGCGACAAGAGGCTCATGGTCTCGTCGCTGGTCATCAACTGGATCGTCGGCCCGGCGGTCATGTTCGCGCTGGCCTGGATCTTCCTGCCGGACCTGCCCGAGTACCGCACCGGCCTGATCATCGTCGGGCTCGCCCGCTGCATCGCGATGGTCATCATCTGGAACGACCTCGCCTGCGGCGACCGCGAGGCGGCAGCGGTCCTGGTCGCACTGAACTCGGTCTTCCAGGTGCTGGCGTTCGGCCTGCTCGGCTGGTTCTACCTCGACCTGCTGCCCGGCTGGCTGAACCTGGGGGATGGCGAGCACCTGGACATCTCCATGGGGAAGATCGCCCTGAACGTCGTCATCTTCCTCGGCGTCCCGCTGCTGGCCGGGTTCCTGACCCGCCGCATCGGCGAGCGGAAGCTCGGCCGCGAGACGTACGAGTCCGGCTTCCTCCCGAAGATCGGCCCGTGGGCGCTGTACGGCCTGCTGTTCACGATCGTCATCCTCTTCGCCCTCCAGGGGAGGACCATCACCTCGCAGCCGCTGGACGTCGCCCGTATCGCGGTGCCGCTGCTGGTGTACTTCGCCGTGATGTGGTTCGGCACGTTCGCCCTCGGCAAGGTGATCGGCCTGGCCTACGACCGCACCGCGACCCTCGCCTTCACGGCGGCCGGCAACAACTTCGAGTTGGCCATCGCGGTCGCCATCGCCACCTTCGGTGTGACGTCCGGGCAGGCGCTGTCGGGCGTGGTCGGGCCGCTGATCGAGGTGCCGGTCCTGGTGGCGCTCGTCTACGTCTCGCTGGCCTGGCGGCGGAAGTTCACCGCGGGTCGGTGGTGACCGCGGCAGCGCGGGAGAGTTGACGCGCCGCGTGGGCCCGTCCGGCATGGGGCGGAGTTCCTGACGGCCGCCTCCCGGCATACGCAGGCCCCGCCTCGGTCGCGGTCAGCTCGCGGTCGACGTGCTGGTCAGCAGCTTGCCCATCGCGGCCAGCACGGACGGCTCGACGCGGTAGTAGACCCAGGTTCCGCGCCGCTCGGAGGTCAGCAGCCCGGCCTCCTTGAGCTTCTTCAGGTGGTGGGAGACGGTCGGCTGCGAGACGCCGACGTCGGAGATGTCGCACACGCACGCCTCGCCGCCCTCGTGCGAGGCCACGGCCGAGAACAGCCGCAGCCGCACCGGGTCCCCCAGGGCCTTGAACATCCGCGCGGCGGTTTCTGCCTCCTCCGCGGTGAACGGGCGCTCGGTGAGGGGCGGGCAGCATGGCGCCGCTGCCTCGGAGACCTCGGAGACCTCGGGTGCCAGCAGCGGGAGCGCCTTCGTATTCGACATGCGTCTATGTTGACATACGTCGAACCAAAAGCGTCCAGAGCGAGTCAGGGCCGAGACAGGGGCTCCAATTCGACAGACATCTATGTTGACGGGTGTCGAAGCAGGTGCGATGCTGAGACCACAAGACATCGACACATGTCGAATCAAAGGGGAATCTCGTGGCCTTCTCCAACAACGTGCCCACCACCGACCAGCTGCCCGTCGTGGTCATCGGAGCCGGCCCGGTCGGCCTGGCCGCCGCGGCCCATCTCGTCGAGCGCGGCCTTGAACTGCTGGTCCTGGAAGCCGGGCCGTCGGCCGGCACGGCCGTGCGCGACTGGACGCACGTGCGGCTGTTCTCGCCCTGGTCGGAGGTCACCGACCCGGCCGCGGAGAAGCTGCTCGCCCCGACCGGCTGGAGCCGCCCGGACGGCTCCGCGTACCCCACCGGCGGCGACTGGGCCACGATGTACCTCCAGCCCCTCGCCGACGTCCTCGGCGACAAGGTCCGCTACGGCGCCACGGTGACGGGTGTGGCCCGCGCCGGGCGCGACCGCATCGTCGACTCCGGCCGTGACGAGCAGCCCTTCACCGTGCACATCCGGTCGGTCGACGGCCGCGAGGAGCGGATCATCGCCCGCGCCGTCATCGACGCCTCCGGCACCTGGTCCACCCCCGGCCCCCTCGGCGCCGACGGCCTGCCCGCCCTCGGCGAGAAGGCCGCCGCCGACCGCATCGCCTATCGCGTCCCCGACCTGAAGGACCCGGCCGTCCGTGCCCGTTACACGGGCAAGCGCACCGCGGTCGTCGGCTCCGGCGCCTCCGCCTTCACCGCCCTCGCTCACCTCGCCGAACTGGCCGGGGACGAGCCGGGCACGCATGCCGTGTGGATCCTGCGCCGCGGGATCACCGGCTCGACCTTCGGTGGCGGCGAGGCCGATCAGCTGCCCGCCCGCGGCGCCCTGGGTCTGCGCGCCAAGGCCGCCGTCGAGGCCGGCCATGCGAGTGCGGTCACGGGATTCCGTACACAGGCTGTGGAACGCGACGGCGACCGGCTCGTCCTCGTCGCCGAGGACGGCCGCCGCCTCGACCCGGTCGACGAGGTCATCGTGCTGACCGGCTTCCGCCCCGAGCTGTCCTTCCTGTCCGAGGTCCGCCTCGGCCTCGACGAGCGCCTCCAGGCGCCCACCGCGCTGGCCCCGCTCATCGACCCCAACGTCCACTCCTGCGGCACCGTCCACCCGCACGGCGTGAACGAGCTCTCCCACCCGGAGCAGGGCGTCTACCTCGTCGGCATGAAGTCCTACGGCCGCGCCCCCACGTTCCTCGCGATGACCGGCTACGAGCAGGTCCGTTCCATCACCGCCGCGATCGCCGGAGACCGGGAGGCCGCCGAACGAGTCGAGCTGACCCTTCCGGAGACCGGCGTGTGCGGCGGCGCGGGCCTGTTCGAGGAACCCGGCGCCGCTCAGGACAGCGAGGGCGGCGGCTGCTGCGGCGCCCCGGCCACCGCCTCCGGCGGCTGCTGAACTCCCCACCCACTCCAGGAGGTTCGCCATGACGTCCCGTGTACAGCTCGCCCTCCGTGTCCCCGACCTCGCCGAGTCCGTGGCCTTCTACACGAGGCTCTTCGGCACCGAGCCCGCCAAACTCCGCGACGGCTACGCCAACTTCGCCATCGCCGAGCCCCCGCTGAAGCTCGTCCTGATCGAAGGCACCGCAGGTGAGGCGACCCGCCTGGACCATCTCGGCGTCGAGGTCGAGACGACCGAGGCGGTGCGCGCCGCCACCGCCCGCCTGGGCGAGGCGGGCCTGGCCACCGACGTGGAGAACGACACCACCTGCTGTTACGCCCTCCAGGACAAGGTCTGGGTCCACGGCCCCGGCCGGGAACCCTGGGAGGTGTACGTCGTCAAGGCCGACGCCGGCTCCCTGGCCAAGCAGCGCGGCAGCACCTGCTGCACCGACCCGGCCGGCACCGACACCGACGCACCGGCCGTAGCGGGCGGCTGATGTCAGTGACAGCAATCGCAGCCTGGGCGGCAGCCGCACCCGTCGTCCGCGTCAGCACGGACGGCCGGAGCCGGGGCGGGGACCGCGGTCGCCGTGGGCGCGCAGCAGCCCTTGCCCTGCCAGGCGTCGCGGCCTTCCTTGACGGCGATGACCGCGATGACGAGGGCGGCGACGGGGTCGGCCCAGGACCAGCCGAGGGTGGCGTTGAGGACCAGGCCGGCCAGGAGCACGGCCGAGAGGTACGTGCACAGCAGGGTCTGCTTGGAGTCGGCGACCGCGCTGGCGGAGCCCAGTTCACGGCCCGCGCGGCGTTGGGCCGCTGACAGGAACGGCATGACCGCGAGGGAGAGGGCGGCCAGCACGATGCCGGGGACGGAGCGCTCCGCCTCCCCCGTGCCGGTCAGGGCGCGGACGGCGTCGGCAGTGACGTAGGCGGCGAGCGCGAAGAACGACAGCGCGATGATCCGCAGGGTCGTCCTCTCCCGCGCCTCGCGCACGGTGTGCTCGCGGGCGGAGAACTGCCAGGCAACCGCGGCGGCGGAGGAGACCTCGACGACCGAGTCCAGGCCGAAGCCGATCAGGGCGGTCGAGGAGGCGAGAGTGCCGGCCGTGATGGCGACGATCGCCTCGATGACGTTGTAGGTGATCGTCGCCGCGACCAGCAGACGTACGCGCCGGGCGAGCAGGTCCCGGCGGGCCGGGGAGGGTGCGAGGGATATCGCGGTCATCAGCAGCATCCCTTGTCGCCGGCCTCGGCACAGGTGCGGTCGGTCTCGACGGCCACCACGGCCGCACGCAGGTCGTCCAGCGCGTGACCGAGTCGCCCGTCGGCCAGTTCGTAGCGGGTGCGGCGGCCGTCGGGCACGGTGACGACGAGTCCGCAGTCGCGCAGGCACGCGAGGTGGTTGGAGAGCCGGGTGCGCGAGATGCCCAGGGTGTCGGCGAGATCGGCGGGGTAGGCCGGGGCCTCGCGCAGCGCGAGCAGGATGCGGCAGCGGATCGGGTCGGCGAGAGCGCGGCCGAAGCGGGCCAGCACTTCGATGTCGGAGGCAACAGTCAGCACGGCACGAGAGTACACGCCTCCCTGAATTCAGGAAACCGTGGATCGTCGAGGGGCGGCCGACCGTCGGTCATGCGATGTTCGCGGTGGACGACCGGTCCGACGCCGGCCACACGTACGGCAGGTCGTCGGGAACCTCGGGGAAGAGGTCCGCGTACGTGGTGGGGTCCTTGCGGACGAGGGCCGAGCGGTGGCTGTGGTGGAAGGGGGTGTCGCCCAGCCAGGGGGGCAGTTCGCCCTCGGCCGCCAGGACCGGCTGGTCGCGGACCGGGGCGTGCGGGCGGGTCGCCGCGAGGTCGGCGACCAGGGTGGCCGCGCAGCTGTCCTGGTGGCCCTGCTCGCGCCAGACGCGGCAGATCTCCAGGCCGTAGCGGACGAGTGCCTCCTCGTATCCGGCCCACATGCGGACCGCGGGGTGGTGGCGCCAGCCGTAGCCGGGTACGACCAGGCCGCGCAGGACCTGCAGCGCCTCGACCCGCTGTTTGCCGAGCCGGCGGCGGTCCAGGACCAGGGCCGAATCCCGGAAGCCGGGGTAGGGCAGGAAGGTCTGCACGCCGTCCCGTTCCGGGTGTCTACCGCTCCGCGCCGGTGCGGCGGGTGCGGGTGGTGCGGCGGCCGAGGGCCAGAGCCAGGCCGATCATCGCGATGCCCAGGGCGAAGTGCAGCCAGTCGTCCGCGGTGTTGAGGGGGACGAAGTTGGCGTCGCTGTCGTGGCCGACGATCAGGCCGTAGACCCACAGCACCAGGTAGACGGCGCCGCCGACCAGCAGGTACGAGTACGCTCCGGCCACCGTGCGGGAGAGGGCCAGGCCGACAAGACCGTAGGCCAGGTGCACGAGGTTGTGCAGGACCGAGATCTGGAACACGCCCAGCAGCTCGGCGCCCGACTCGTGGGAGGCGAACTCCATCGAGCCGTAGTCGGTGGTGATGCCGGGGATGAACCCCAGCACGCCGACCAGGAGGAAGACGACGCCCATCAGCTGGGCGGCGCGCTGCACGGGTGCCGCGGCGGCCCGGTGGGAAGTGTGTGTGGTCATGGCCGGTGGATCCTCACTGGAGAGAGAGTGTCTGTTCCGCCCAGATGGTCTTGCCCGAGGCGCTCTGGCGCGTGCCCCAGCGCCCGGTCATCTGGGCCACGAGGAGCAGGCCGCGCCCGCCCTCGTCGTAGGTGCGGGCGCGCCGCAGATGGGGAGCGGTGTTGCCGCCGTCGGAGACCTCGCAGATCAGGGTGGCGTCGTGGATCAGACGGAGCTGGATCGGCGGCTGAGCGTGCCGGATGGCGTTGGTGACGAGTTCGCTGACGACCAGCTCGGTGACGAAGGCCGCGTCGGACAGGCCCCATCTCTCCAGCTGCGCCACCACGTCCTTGCGGGTCTGCGCGACCGCGGAGGGGTCGTCCGGCACCGCCCAGGTGGCGACCTGGCTCTCGTCGAGCGCGCGGGTGCGGGCGACGAGCAGGGCCACGTCGTCGGCCGGGCGCTGCGGCAGCAGGTCGGCCAGCACGGTGTCGCACAGGGCGTCCAGCGAGGGCGCCACGGGGGTGCCCCCTGTTCGAGCGAAGCGGAGAGCTTGGGGGAGGGCGAGGGCCTCCAGCAGCCGGTGGACGCCCGCGTCGAGATCCCCGGCCCGGCCTCGGTCCTCGATCAGGCCGTTGGTGTAGAGAACGAGCAGGCTGCCCTCGGGCAGGACGGCCTCGGTGGCCTCGTAGGGCAGGCTGCCCACGCCGAGCGGGGGCGCGGCCGGGAGTTCGATCAGCTCGACGTTTCCCTCGGGACTCACCACGGCCGGCATCGGATGCCCGGCCCCGGCGAGGCAGCAGCGCCGCGACACCGGGTCGTACATGGCGTACAGGCAGGTCGCGCCCACGTCCGCGGAGGTGCCCACGTCCGCGGAGGTTTCCCCGCCCTCCTCCTCCACGCTCAGCCGGGCGACCAGGTCGTCCAGGTGTGTGAGGAGCTCGTCGGGTGGCAGGTCGATGTCGGCGAGGGTGCGTACGGCCGTGCGCAGCCGGCCCATGGTCGCGGAGGCGTGCAGACCGTGGCCGACGACGTCGCCGACGACCAGGGCCACCCGTGCCCCGGAGAGCGGGATGACGTCGAACCAGTCCCCGCCGACGCCGGCGTGCCCGCCCGCCGGCAGATAGCGGGACGCGACCTCGACCGCCGCCTGCCGGGGCAGCCGCTGCGGCAGCAGGCTGCGCTGGAGGGTGACGGCCGTGGCGCGCTCCCGGGTGTAGCGGCGGGCGTTGTCGATGCTGACCGCGGCTCTGGCCGCCAGCTCTCCGGCCAGGACCAGGTCGTCGTGCCGGAAGGCGTCGGGGTCGCGGTACCGGACGAAGAAGGCGACGCCCAGCGTGGTGCCGCGGGCGACGAGCGGCACGGTCATCACCGAGTGGATGCCGAACGCCCGGATCCTCGCGGCACGTTCCGGGTCGTGTGCGAGCCATTCCGTGAACGACGTGTCGGTCACCGCGTGCAGAGTGGGCCGTCCCGCGCGCAGGCTCTCGTAGGGCGCCGAACCCTCCGGATAGGAGTCCACCTGGCCGGGCGCCACGACCGCCTCCGGGGCGCCCGGGGTCACGGACCGCAGCGCCACCCGCCGCAGCAGCAGCGGCCCGTCCGCCGGAAGGGCCTGGGCGGGCGGTTCGGCCGTGTCGTCCAGCGCGGCGAGCAGATCGACGCTGACGAAGTCGGCCAGGGCCGGGACGGTCACGTCCGTCAGCTCCTGGGCCGTGCGCGTCACGTCGAGCGTGCTGCCGATGCGCCGGCCGGCCTCGGCGATCAGCTGGAGCCGCTTGCGGGCCCAGAACTGCTCCGTCATGTCGTGCGCGGCAAGGCAGACGCCCCGGATCGTGCCCTCGGCGTCCCGCAGCGCGGACATGAAGACCGACCAGGCGTGCTCGCTCGTCTCGCCCGGGGTGCGCAGATAGTTCTCCTCGTACTGCGGCTCGCCGGTCCGCAGCACCCGGGCCATGCCGCGTTCCGCCCGCTCACCGGCCTCGTCGTCGACGATCTCGGACACGCGCAGGCCCAGCATCTCCTCCTCCGTGAGCGCCATGGTCTGCTCCATGCCCTCGTTGGCCCGCCTGAGCCGGAGCCGGGTGTCGTAGAGCGCCAGGGCGCAGCACGGGGACTGGGCGAAGCTCCAGGTCACGAGGGAGTCGTCGAGGGCGGGCCGGGACTGCCGGCGGGTCAGGGCGGAGAGGAGGAGCCAGGCGCCGGCGCCGGTGCCGGGCGCCCTGTGGTGGGCGAGGACCCTGACGGTCAGCTTCCGGCCGTCGTGGTGCCGGAGCGCGACGTCGCCGTTCCACCGGGGCAGTCCGGCGAGCGTGGGCAGGCCGCCCCGCACCGGGATCGGCTCGGCCAGCAGATCCGCGGCGCGGCGGCCGGTCATCTGCCGTGCCGAGTATCCGAGGAGCCGCTCGGCCCCCGTGTTCCAGCCGGTCACCCTGCCCCGCTCGTCGAGGGTGACGCGGGCGGTGAGGGGCTCACCGACGAGTTCCGCGAGGTCCGCGACCGCGGGGGCTTCGGCGGCCCCGGGTTCCGCTCCGAGCGACCGGATGGCCCGGCCGACGGTGACGGGCTGCTCCATGATCGGTCATCTCGCTCTCGCGGGGGAATCACGGGAGAATGGCGTCTGATTTCCGGGACATGAATGGGTAATCAACCGTATTTCCCTATAGACGCGCTATTCCCTGCTTACCCCGATTGTGCCGGGTCCTACCGTGCCGCCACCGGCCCGGCGCTGAGCCTGCCGCCGCCCGGTCCGGGTAACCGGTCCCCCATGGGCGAGATCCTGGTGGGCACGTGTTCGTGGACCGACCGGGCGCTGGTCGGCAGCGGCTGGTATCCGGTGGGACGGCGGGACGCCGAGGGGCGGTTACGGCACTACGCCGAGCGGTTCCCGGTCGTCGAGGTCGACGCGTCGTACTACGCGCTGCCGAGCGAGCGGAACAGCCGGCTGTGGGCGGAGCGGACACCGGACGGGTTCGTGTTCGACGTGAAGGCGTTCTCGCTGCTGACCGGGCATCCCACCCGCGAGGCGGTGGTGCCGGGCGGGCTGCCGGCCGATCACCGGGACCCCGCCGTGCTCGACGAGGTGTGGGCGCGGTTCGTGGCCGGGATCGAGCCGCTGCGGCGGGCCGGGCGGCTCGGGAGCGTGCTGTTCCAGTTCCCGCCGTGGTTCCGGCCCGGGGAACGGGCGGAGGCGTTCCTCCGGGAGTGCGCCGAGCGGACGCGCGGGTGGCCCGTCGCCGTGGAGTTCCGGCATCCCTCGTGGTGGGAGCCGGGCCGGGCGGAGGCGACGTGCGCGCTGCTCGCCCGGTACGGCATGGCCGCCGTCGCCGTCGACATGACGCAGACGCTGCCCTCCTCGATACCGCCCGTCACCCCCGTCACCTCGCCCCGGCTGTCCGTCGTACGGTTCCACGGACGCAGCACCGCCTGGGGCACCGGCAGCAAGGAGGACCGGTTCCGGTACGGGTACGGCGAGGACGAACTCGCCGAGTGGCTGCCCCGCGTACGGCGGCTGGCCGAGCGGACGGAACAGGTCCACGTCCTGTTCAACAACTGCTGCGGCGACGCCGCCGTCCGTGCCGCCGCGTGCATGACGCGGCTCCTCGACGGCGACCTGCCGACGGCGGCACCGAGGGTGCCTAGGGCGCGATCCGCACCTGCTTCGACACCGTCACCTGGTCCACGTCCGACACCCGCACGGTCGTCTTCATCGTCCAGGTCCCGGCGAGGGGCAGGTTGACGGAGTTGGTGCTCCAGTAGCCGCCGGCGTCGGTGAGTCCGGCGTCGATCGGGCCGACGTCGCGGGCGGGCAGGGTGAAGGTGACGCGGACCTCGGGGACGACGACCAGACCCTTGTCGGCGCCGTAGACCACGGCCTGGACGCCGTTCTCGCCGACGCGGGCCGGGTCCAGGGTGACCTGCACCGTGCCGCGGCCGGACAGCGTGCTTCCGCCCGTGTCGAAGGGCACCGTGGTGAGGGTCGTCGGCGGCAGCGCGCCCACCGGGGATCGCTGCGCGGCCTCGGCCTGTGCGCGGCCCGGCAACGTGGCGGTGAGCAGGGTCGTGATCAGCAGCACCACGGCGGCGACGGCGACTTCGACGAGGACGGAGCGGCGCAGACCACGGCGCAGGCTGTCCGCTTCGCCGGAGTCGGGGGCCGGCTCCGACGCGCCCGACGCCTCCTGCGGCTTCTGTGGTGCTTCCGGCTTCTCGGATGCCCCGGCTTCACCTGTCGCGCCGGACTCCCCGGGCCCCTCGGACTCCCCCGGCCCCTCCGGCTGGGCCGGCGCCCCCGCGCCGACCGGCTGCCGGACCCGTTCCGGTACGGCCGTCCGAGCGGCGGCGGCCGGTGCCGCGAGGCGAGCCGTCCACCGGCGCGAGTATCCCGCCGCCAGCAACAGCGCGGCCACCGCGACCAGTTTGACCAGCAGCAGCCGGCCGTACGACGTGCCGGTCAGCGCGGCGAGGGAGCCCAGGCCGCGCCAGGACTGGTAGAGGCCGGTGACAGCCAGGACGGTCACCGAGGCGAAGGCGATACGGGAGAAGCGGGGCACGATCTCCGTCAGGGTGTCGAGTGAGGCGCGGCGCAGGGTCAGGAGCAGCGCCACGAGGCCGCCGAGCCAAACCCCCGTCGCCACCAGGTGCAGCACGGACGACGTCATCGCCACCGGCACCTGGATACCCACGGAGGCGTGCTCGGCCGCCGCCCACGTCAGGGCCAGGGCGATGGCCAGGGTCGCGCCCGCCGCCCGCACCACGGGCTCTCGGTGGTCGCGGCGCCCGGCCGGCCGTAGCAGGAAGACGGCGGTCAGCAGCAGGACGGCCAGCCTGGCGAGCAGAGCCAGGCCCGGGCGGCCGGTGAGCGTGCGTTCGAGGGCGGAGAGGTCGAGGGCCGTGGCCGGGCCCGCGCCCGCTTCGTAGGGGGCGCGCAGCACCAGCAGCACGACCGTCGAACCGAGCAGTGTCCACCAGGCCGCCACCAGCGGTCTGCGCAGCGGGGACGTGTCCGCGGGCCGGCACAGCAGCGCGAACGCCACCGTCCCGACGAGGAGCGCGGCGGCGAGGTAGGCGAGGTAGCGGGCGGCGTCGTGGAGGCCGCTGGTCAGCGGGTCCTCGTCCGGGCCGGTGTCGATCTGCGCGGTCGTCGCGGACCGTTTGCCGACGGAGAAGGTGAAGGCGCCGGAGACCGGGTGGCTGTCGGCGGACACCACCCGCCAGGCCACCGTGTAGGTGCCCTGGGCGAGCTTCCCGGGCAGTCCGACCCGGGCCGTGTCGGACCGGCCGTCCGCGTGCCGCGCCTCGCCGGTGTGCACGCGGCGCTGGTCCGGGCCGAAGACCCGGAACGAGTCGTCGCGCAGGCCGACGGACTCGGTGAAGGTCAGGGTGACGTGGCGGGGGGCACGCTGGACGACCGATCCGTCGTCGGGGTCGGTGCTGCGGAGGGCGGCGTGGGCGGAGGCGGGGGCTCCGCCGAGGAGGAGCAGGACCAGCACGGTGCCGAGCAGCACCAGGGCTTGAAGTCGCCGGGGGTGTCCGACATTCCGCTCCTCGTTCCGCCGTCGGTGCACGTGGTTCTCCGGGGTTGGGCTGTACGGCTCCCGGTCATGTACGGATGGGAGTGGCGCAGTGCTCAGCGTGGGGGGGGGTGTGGTTCGGCGACTGGCGGTGCGTGGGGGTTGTTCGCGCCCGCGCGGCGGAGCCGCGCGGCGACACAGCCCCGCGCCCCTAAGAAGCAGGACGGCACAGCCCGGGGATGCGGTCAGCCGCTGCCGGATAGCGCGCCGTCAGGTCCGCGGCGTCACCGTGCTCGTAGCCCTCGAACGTGAAGCCGGGGGCCATCGTGCAGCCGAACAGGGTCCATGAGCCGCCCTCGCGCACCCTGCCGCCCATCCACGTGCCCGCCGGGACCGTGAACTGCACGTGCTGGCCGCCGAGGACGTCCGGCCCGAGCACCACCGCCCTCGTCGTCCCGTCCGGGGCGAGCAGGAGGAGCTCCAGGGGATCGCCCAGGTAGAAGTGCCAGATCTCGTCGGTCGGCAGGCGGTGCAGGGCGGAGAAGTCGTCGGGGCCCGCTGCCAGCAGGGCGACGATCGCCGTGCCCTCGGGCCTGCCGTCCGGGCGTTCGGGACCGGCCCAGGTCTGGCGGAACAGGCCGCCCTCGCGGGGGATCGGCTCAAGGCCGTAGTGGGCGATGAGGTCGTCGGGCGTCACGCGGGGAAGAGTATCTCCCGGTCGAGGAAGGCGAGCTGGGCCTTCTTCTCCGGCAGGTACACGTCCGGCAGGTCGATCTCCGGCAGGACCACCACCGGCCCCGGGGTGAAGCCCATGGTGAGGAAACGGGCGACCGCCTTCTCGTTGCGGACGTCCGGGTCGACCACGATCCGCCGGCGGTCCAGGCCGAGCAGGACGTACCGGGTGACGGCGGTCACCAGCCGTGCGGTCCAGCCGGAGCGAGCGCCGCCCGGGCCGGCGGGGGCGACCAGCAGGTGGACGCCGATGTCGCCGGGGCGGACGTCGTAGCACTCGCTGACGCGGTCCGCCTCGGGCTCGTAGGTCTGGAGGAGCGCGACCGGCTCGCCGTCGCGGACGGCGAGGTAGGCGTGGTGGGTGGTGAGCGTGTCCATGTGGGCGTAGATCTCGGCCACCTGTCGCTCGGTCAGGCCGGTCATGCCCCAGAAGACGGCCCGGTCCTCGCTGACCCAGCGGTGGACCGTCCCGGCGTCGGCCTCCGGGTCCAGCGGCAGGACGCGGACGGTGCCGAAGCCGTCGGTCACCTGCTCGTACACGGCCGTGCGGGAGGCGTACGGGTCAGACATCGGTCTCCTTCTTCAGCAGGGCCCAGTCGGTGACGACCGGGACGAGGTCACCGGCGAGCCACAGGGGAAGCTGGTCGCGGTGATGGGGCGAGCCGGGGACGCCCGAGGCACCGAGCGGGACGACCCAGCGGCTGTCCTCACGCCGGGCCAGGTCCCAGACGTACCGGGCCGCCGGGCCGCGCGCGGCGCGGTCGGTGAGGCCCGGCACGCCCGAGGTGCACAGCACGCAGTCGTGGTCGCCGGACAGCCCCGGTTCGTCGTACGGCGTCTGAGGCTCCAGCGCCCGCCAGGGGGCGAGCCGGTGGGTGTCGCCCCAGACGCCCGCGGGCGGCCGGGCGGCCACCTCCTCGACCGCCGCGCGAACGGCCGACGGGCGGTCGATTCCGTGCAGTTCCTCGGCCCGCAGCAGGTGTTCGAGGGCGAAGCCCACGCGCGGGAGGAGGGCGAGCCAGGGCCGGAACAGCTCCGGGTACGCCGGCGGTGCGGCGAGTGCGGCGAAGGCGGGGTGTGCCGCCAGTTGTCGTACGACCGCGCCGCGCACGGCCGAGTAGAGGGCCGCGTCGGCGCTGTCGGCGTCCATGCGGCGGTCCCAGGCGAGAAGGCGGTCCCGGAGGGCGGAGGCCTCGGGGGTGAGGGCGTCGAGGGTCCGGAGGTGGTCCAGGAGGGCGGACGCGGAGGCGAGGTGGGTGTCCGTGTGGATGGCGGGCATGTCGGCGGCGGACCAGCGCTCCCTGCCTGCGAGCAGCGCGGCGATGCGGTCGTGGCGGTGGGGCGGGGCGAACTCCACGCCCAGGGGCCCTGCCGGGCCGCGCTGGTTGGCCATGACGGCGACGCCGTCGGTGAGCCCGGCACGGGGTGTCTCCTGCCGGCCGTGCCACTCGTGGCCGGGCTCCCAGGCGGGCACCACGCGCAGACGGTTGGCCTCGGCGCGCAGCGGCACCCACCCGGCGACGCGGTGCAGGACGCCGCCCTCGGTGTCGGCGGCCTGGACGACGTTGACCGGCTCGGCCCAGCGGTCGAACGCCCGGTCCACGTCGGCGACCCGGCGGGCCCGCAGCAGCGGAAGCAGGGCGCCGAAGCCGAGGTCGCCGGTGACGCGGGGCGGGTAGCGCAGGGTGATCGCCAGGGGCGTGCTGTCGGGATCGACCGGGTGGTTCGGAGCGGCGGGAGCGGCGGGACCGACCGGATCGGCAAAGGCGGCGGGAGCGGACTGGCCGGCGGGACCGTCAGGAGCAGGCCGGCCGGGCGCCGGATCGGCCGCTTCCGCCAGGCCGGCCGGGCCCACCAGGTCCACCGGGTCGCCGTCGAGTCCCTCGGGGCCGCCGATGACCACCGGGCCCCGGTCGGTCTCGAGCACCTCGACCTCGACCGGCTCCTCGCCCGCCACCTCGACGATCTCCGTGTGCCGGGCCGCCCGGTGCCAGACCCCGTCCGGGCCGAGGGCCTCCACCCCGGCGCCGGTGCGCCGCAGCCGCTCCCGGTACAGGTCCTGGTAGTCGGCCATGGCGTTGGTGATGGCCCAGGCGACCGTGCCGGTGTGCCCGAAGTGGGCGATGCCGGGGACGCCGGGGACGGCCAGGCCGACGACGTCGAACTCCGGGCAGGACAGGTGGATCTGCTGGTAGACGCCCGGGTCCTCGATCCAGCGGTGGGGGTCGCCGGCGATGACCGGCTGCCCGGTGACGGTCCGCTCGCCGCTCACCAGCCAGCCGTTGCTGCCCGAGGTGCCGGGGCCGTCGGCGGCGAACAGGCCGATGGCGTCCGCGCCCAGGTGGGCCGCGACCTGCTCACGCCAGAGCTTGGCCGGGAACCCGGCGAAGAGGATGTGGGTGGCGAGCCAGACGCCGAGGGGGGTCCAGGGGTGCCAGGGGCCGGGGGTGAGGTGGGTGCGGGCGAACTCGGGGGCCGCGTCGGCGCCCTCCGCCAGCCCGGCGTTGACCCCGCCGGCGTACGCCCGGACCCAGTCGGCCGTCTCGGGGTCCCGCCTCTCCAGCTCCGTGAAGCAGCGTCTGGCGGTGTCGTCGAGTCTGGCGCGTCTGGCGAACCGGTCCCAGGCCAGGGCGCTCCGGCCGAGGAAGGACGCCGAGGTGCCCTGGGCCCGGTGCCGCTCCACCTCCAGCTGCCAGGCCCGGTCGCGGGCGGTGACGAGGCCCTGGGCGTGGGCGAGTTCGGCCGCGCTGTCCGCGCGCAGATGCGGAATGCCCCAGGCGTCGCGGTGGATCTCGGTGGCCACGCTGTGCCCCCACTTTCCTTTAGGTTAGCCTTGCCTAAGTCTTAGCTGTGGCGGAAATCGTACGCGAAGGGTGAATACGGGATGGGGCAGGGGCGGGGCTGGGAGGGCGCGGTCCTCAGACTGCTGCGTGCGAAGGATTTCGTGTTCACCGTGACCGGCGCGGAGGACGTCACCCCGGACTACCGGCGGCTGCGCTTCACCGACGGCGGTCTGCTCGCGGCGGCCGGCGTGCACCCGACCATGTGGGTCCGCCTGTGGTTCGACAACGCGGGCAGGCCCCACCAGCGGGCCTACACCCTGGTCGACCCGGACCCGGCGGCCGGGACGTTCAGCCTGGAGTTCGCCCTGCACGAGGGCTGCGCCAGCGACTGGGCCAGGGCGGCGAAGCCCGGCGACACCATCGAGGCGACCGTCCAGGGCACCGGCTTCGAGCACCCCGACCCCGCCCCCTCCCACGTCTTCGCCGTCGGCGACCCGGCGTCGCTGCCGGCCATCAACTCCCTGCTGGAGGCACTGGGTTCCGCGCCGGCCACCGTCTGGTTCGAGGGCGGCGACGACGATCTGCCCTTCCGCACCGACCCGGCCCGCCACGAGCTGCGCAACGTACCGCGCCAGGACTCCGGCGCCCACCTGGTCGACCAGGTGAAGGCGGACCTGCCCGGCCTGCTGCGGGGCACTTCCGACCCGTACGTCTGGATCGCCTGCGACACGGCGACGACCCGGTCGCTCGCGGCCTACGTCCGCAAGGAACTGGGCCTGCCCAAGCAGCGGGTGCACGCGCTGGGCTACTGGCGGGCCACGTAAGCAGCGCGCGGGCAGGACTCGGGACGCGGCCGGGCCCGCCCCGGGGGATGATCGGGGCATGGACGTCACTCTTCACCTCGCCCAGGACCCCGAGGCCGACGCGCTGCTCGGGCGCAGTCCGCTCGCCGCGCTGGTCGGGATGCTGCTCGACCAGCAGATCCCGATGGAGTGGGCGTTCAAGGGTCCGGCGACCCTCGCCCAGCGGCTGGGCACGGACGACCTGGACGCGCACGAGATCGCCGTGCACGAACCCGAGGCCTTCGCCGCGCTGCTCTCCCAGAAGCCGGCGGTGCACCGCTACCCGGGCTCCATGGCCAAGCGGATCCAGCAGCTGTGCCAGTACCTCGTCGAGCACTACGACGGTGACGCCGAGGCCGTCTGGAAGGACGCCGCCACCGGCAAGGAACTGCTGAAGCGGCTGGCCGAACTGCCCGGCTTCGGCAAGCAGAAGGCCCAGATCTTCCTCGCCCTGCTCGGCAAGCAGCTCGGGGTGCAGCCGCCGGGCTGGCGCGAGGCCGCGGGCTCCTACGGCGAGCCGAAGTCCTTCCGCTCGGTCGCCGACATCACCGGCCCCGAGTCGCTGGCCAAGGTACGTGCCCACAAACAGGAGATGAAGGCGGCGGCGAAGGCCGCGAAGGCAACCGGAAAGTAGCGGGCTCCGGGGACGAGAGCGCCAGCGGCGCGGCCCGCCCCGGACGACAGGCGTCCACCACACGGCCCGTTCCAGGTGGCAGGCCCCTCCCGGGCGGTCCGAGCATGGAGCATGACCGAGCCACCGAGCGGCTCCCCCTGGGAGCCGGAGCGCGGCCCCTCCCACGGGCACGTGCCCCGTCCACCCCAGGGCTTGGAACCCCACGTCCCCCAGGGCCCGGGCCCGGACGGCCCCCACACCCACGAACGGCCCGGTCACGCCCCTCCCGGCCCGCACGCCCCGGCCCCACCCGGCGCACAGGGCCACTGGCCGCACGACCCGCACGCGCCCCGGGGCGCCGGCACCTCCCAGGCGTCGCACACTCCGAGCCCGCCCGCCGGCGGTCACGAGCCGGAATCCTCCTTCCCAAGCCCCCTTCGGCAGCTCTCCCGCGCCGCCTGGCAAGCCGTGCTGGTCACCGGGATCACCTCCCTCGTGCTGGGGCTCCTCGTCCTGGTCTGGCCGGGCGCGTCCCTGTTCGCCGCCGGGGTGCTGTTCGGGCTGTATCTACTCGTCAGCGGGGTCCTCCAGCTCGCCTCCGCCTTCGGCACTCACCGGACGACAGCGCTGCGCGTCCTGGCGTTCATCAGCGGCACGCTCTCGATCCTGCTCGGCCTGTTCTGCTTCCGCCGCCCCATGCAGTCGATCCTGCTGCTCGCCCTGTGGATCGGCATCGGCTGGCTGTTCCGCGGCATCACCCAGACCCTGGCCGCCGCCCACGACCCGGCGATGCCCGCCCGGGGCTGGCAGATCTTCCTCGGGATCCTCACCGTCGTCGCGGGCATCGTCCTCATCGACGCGCCCTTCGAGTCCGTCGCCGTCCTCACCCTGGTCGGCGGCTGCTGGCTGCTCGCGGTCGGCGCCGTCGAGATCGTCACGGCCCTGCGCATCCGGAGCCGCCGTACGCCGAGCGAGCGGATCTCGCAGCCGGTGGGATGAACGGCATACGCCCAACGGGGAACCACCTCCCGTGAACCCCGCACCGCAGCCGTTCCCCCGTGGCACCCGCCGGACCACGTGGCCGCGGGTGCTCGTCCTGCTGCTCGCCCTGCTCGTGCCCGGCGCGCACGCCGAGGCGCACACAGGGCCGACGGCCGCCGTCTCGGGGGAGAGCACGGTCGTCGAGTGCGACGCCCTCGACACCGCCCCGCGCCCACCGGCCAGGAGCGCCCGGCGCACCGCCGCCCCCCTGCGCCCCGCCGCGCTGCCAGGCCACGGACCCGCGCTCGCCGCACCGCACCCCGCGCCCGTGCCCCCGGACCCGCGCCACGACCCTCGCCCCCTGCGTTCCGAGGTCCTGCGCTGCTGACGGGACCGGACACCGGTCCGTCAGCCCGTAAGCAGCAACACGCAGCAACACGGAACGAGGAACACAGCCATGCTCGAAGACCCGTACGCGGTCCTGCGCGCCCTCCTGCGCGCCGAAGCCGTCCGCAACGCCCCCAAGCCGCCCCGGCCCCAGACGCGACAGCAGCCCCCGATGACGCCCCCGAAGGAAAGGGAACGCGGCTGACCGATCCGCGGCGGCGGAGGCGGCAGAACCGGCCCCTCCGCCGCGGCGCGGGCCGACACCTCGGGGGCGGGAGCAGCCGGCATGGTCTCGCGGTCCGGCATATTCACGCCCCGGTTCCCGGTTCATACCGCCTTGTGGGTTTTTTTTCAGCACCGCACTCGGTCGCCACGGCTGCGCCCGGAAGGTCCCGCCCGGTAGGCTTTCCGTGTGATCTTCAAGCGCATCGGAAACGGCCGGCCGTACCCCGACCACGGCCGGGACAGCACCCGGCAGTGGGCGGACGTCGCGCCGCGCCCGGTCCGCCTCGATCAGCTCGTGACGACCAAACAGCAGCTCGATCTCGAGACGCTCCTCGCCGAGGACTCCACGTTCTACGGCGACCTCTTCGCGCACGTCGTGAAGTGGCAGGGCGACCTGTACCTGGAGGACGGCCTGCACCGCGCGGTGCGGGCGGCGCTCCAGCAGCGCCAGGTGCTGCACGCGCGCGTGCTCGAGCTCGACTGACTCCCGCCGGTCACGGGTTGGCCCTTTCGGGTTCTGCTGGGCGGCGTCGAATGATCATCTAGTAGGCATCGTCGCCCGGGCACACTACGCTGCGCTCATGAGCATGCTGACTCCCCCCGGCATGGGCGGCAAGTACCGCATCAAGGGAAACAAGTACCCGCGGATGCGCCGGCCCCGGCGGCGCGGCAGGCTCGTCGGCCTCGTCGTCGCCTCCGCCGCCGTGCTCGGCGTGGGCGGCTGGGGCGCGTGGCAGCTCGTCGACGTCTTCACCGGCGGCGGCAGAAAGGCTTCGGCGGCCGGCAGCGGGACGGAGTGCGGCCCCGAGACCAAGGCGAGCCCCTCGCCCAGCGCCAAGCCTCTGCCCGAACCGCGCGCGATCACCGTCAACGTGTTCAACGCCACCACCCGCAGCGGCCTGGCCAAGAAGACCGCCGACGAGCTGAAAAAGCGCGGCTTCAAGATCGGCGACGTGGGCAACGCGACCAAGCAGTACGACAAGAAGGTGAAGGGCCCCGGCGTACTGCTCGGCCCCGCCTCCGCCCTCGACACCTCACTGCCGGTGCTCGGCACGCAGCTCCCGGGCGCCGAACGGCGTAGCGAGGCGGCCCGCAAGGGCGCTGCCGTCGACCTCGTCATCGGTGACGGCTTCAAGGAGCTGGCGAAGAAGCCGGACGCCGACCGGGCCCTGACCAAGCTGGCCAGGCCCGAGCCGGCGCCGTCGTCGAAGAAGGACTGCTGAACGCTGAGGTCCGGCTCCCGGGACCTGCTCGGCCGGCCTACTCGGCCGACCCGTACATCCGGTCGCCCGCGTCACCGAGGCCCGGCACGATGTAGCCGTGCTCGTTCAGGCGCTCGTCGACCGACGCGGTCACGACCGTCACCGGGGTGCCCGCCAGCTCGCGCTCCATGACCTCGACGCCCTCCGGCGCGGCCAGCAGCACCACGGCGGTCACGTCGTCGGCGCCGCGCCGGATCAGCTCCTGGATCGCCGCGACCAGCGTGCCGCCGGTGGCGAGCATCGGGTCGAGCACGTACACCTGCCGTCCCGACAGGTCCTCCGGCATACGCGTGGCGTACGTGGAGGCCTGGAGCGTCTCCTCGTTGCGGATCATGCCGAGGAAGCCCACCTCGGCGGTCGGCAGCAGCCGGACCATGCCGTCCAGCATGCCGAGGCCGGCCCGCAGGATCGGCACCACCAGTGGACGCGGGTGGGACAGCTTCACACCCGTGGTCGTGGCCACCGGCGTCTGGAGGTCGACCTGTTCGGTGCGCACGTCGCGCGTGGCCTCGTAGGCGAGCAGGGTGACCAGCTCGTCGGCGAGACGGCGGAAGGTCGCGGAGTCGGTGCGCTGGTCGCGCAGCGTGGTGAGCTTGTGGGCGACCAGGGGGTGGTCGACGACGTGGAGACGCATGTCCACAACAGTAACCGGGCCCGTTGACCCCGGCCGCACGGCAAGCCCGCCGTCCGCCCGTCACCCGTTCGCCTGCGTCAACCGCCCGTCCGAGGGAAGGCGTAAGGACGGACTGAGGGTGGTGAGCTGATGCCCGACCGGGATTCCCGAGACGTTCCGTCGCGGCGCGCACGGCCGGGGACGGACCTGGAGACGGACGAGACCAGCAGGAACGGAAGGACCGGCAGGGCCGGCAGGACCAGCAGGACTTCCCGAAACGGGAGGACTGCCCGGACCGGCAGGACTGCCCGGAGCGCGCAGACCGAACAGGCCGCGCAGGCCGACGCGCCGGGCCCGGCAGACACGGCCGGCACGGCCGCCGGGCCGGACAGGACGGACGCCGTCCTGACCAGCGTGCCGGACAGGACGGACGAGACCGACGCCGAGCGCCGCCGACGGCGCGCCCGGTTCCTGCGCGATCTGGCCGAGGCCCGGGAGCTGCGCGACCGCGTCCAGCCGCGCCGCGTCAAGACGGCCCGGCTGCGGCACGCGATGCGCATGCGCACGTTCCGCTGGTAGGGAACGGGTGAGGAAACCCCCGGGGAAGATCACGAACCGCGCGGACGTTGTCGAGGTGGCCGTGCGTGGAGCGTGGGAAAGCCGCGTACGATCCGCAGGTGGCGGCAACGAGCGTGCGATCAAAACTGCCGGACACAGGGAGCCGAAGACGTCCCCTGAACGCCTTGTTTCTGCCACGATTCCGAGTGGGTGGGGCTCGGACGAGCACTCCCCGCCCGCAACCTCCGCCGGGGGGACCCCCAACCGGCACGCCTATGACCAGTGGGAGAGTCACGGTGTACTTCGCCGCACTGCTCGCGCGCACCGAAGACGGGTGGGAAGCGAGCGACACAGAGCTCGACGATGTGGAAACCCTGTCGGATCTGGCCGACCTGGCCCGTGAAGCCTCCCCCGACGAGGACACGGTGCTCGTGCTCATCGAGCAGGAGGACGCCTGGTTCGGAGTCGTCCGCGTGGACGGCGAGGAGGACCCTCGCATCTACGTCTCGGACGCCGCCGCCGCTGCCCGCAGCAGCTACGGCGAGATCCTGCTCACCGACGAGCTGCTCGGACGCGATCCGGACGACGGGGACGACCTGGACGCCCTCGACCTCGACGGCACCGAGGACGGTGATTCCGACGACGACGAGGCCGACGACGGCGACCCGGTCGCCGGAACGGGCGAGGCCGTGCCGCACGGCCCGGTCGGCGACGCCCAGATCCTGGACGACCTCGGCGTGAGCGAGAAGGAGCTGCGCTCGCTGGCGACGGACGCCGTCACGGAGATCGCCGAGGCCCTCGGCGCCTCGGAGACCCTGGAGACCGTCCGCTGACCGCTCGCCTCACCCCGGGACCACCGGACCGGCCGGACCCGTCGGGACAGCCGGACCGGCCGGATCCGGTACGGGACCCCTGGCGGCCCGCGATGCGACTCGCCCTGGCCGAGGCCGCCGAGGCCGTCCGGGGCGGGGACGTCCCCGTCGGCGCCGTCGTGCTGGCCCCGGACGGCACGAGCGTGCTCGCGGCCGGACACAACGAACGCGAGGCCGGCGGCGACCCGACGGCCCACGCGGAGGTCCTCGCCCTGCGGCGGGCCGCTGCCGGACTCGGCCGGTGGCGGCTCGCCGGCTGCACCCTCGTGGTGACGCTGGAGCCCTGCACCATGTGCGCGGGCGCGATCCAGCAGTCCCGCGTCGACCGGCTCGTCTACGGCGCCCGCGACGAGAAGGCCGGCGCGGCCGGTTCCCTCTGGGACCTCCTCCGCGACCGGCGGCTCAATCACCGGCCCGAGGTGGTCGAGGGCGTGCTCGCCGAGGAGTGCGCACAGGTGCTCACCGAGTTCTTCCGCGGCCGCTGAATACCGATTTCAAAGCACGCCGCACCTTGCTGTAAGGTCTCCCTCGGTAGCGTGTCCGAGCGGCCGAAGGAGCTCGCCTCGAAAGCGAGTGTGGCGCAAGTCACCGAGGGTTCAAATCCCTCCGCTACCGCTTGTGAAAGGCCCCGTCGTCGGACGGGGCCTTTCGTGCGATCTGCCCCTTCGGATGATCGGCCCTTCGTGCGATCATGTGCGCGTTTGGGACACCAGTGACAGGGGAGGCCGCGATGGCGGTGAACGCGAAGAAGGTCGCCGTCTACGTCCTCGTGGTCTTCGCGTTGTACGTGATCATCACGGACCCGGCCAAGGCCGCGGACTACGTCCAGATAGGGTTCCAGGGCATATCGGACGCGGCCCGGGCCCTCGGCGACTTCGCCACGTGGGTCGCCAACGGAGGAAAGTGATGATCCGCCACCTGGTCCTCTTCAAGCTGAACGAGGGCGTCGAGCGCGACGACCCGCGGGTCGTGAAGGGCGTCGAGGCCTTCCGCGCCCTCGACGGCACGATCCCCGAGATCCGCTTCTGGGAGCTCGGCTGGAACGTCAGCGACCGTCCCATCGCCCATGACTTCGCCATCAACTCGGCCTTCGACGACGCGGACGCGCTGCGCCGGTACGTGGAACATCCCGACCACCAGGCGGGTGTCGCGCTGTGGCGCGAGTTCGCCACGTGGGTGATCGCCGACTACGAGTTCTGAGCCCGCCGCTGCGAGCCCCCCGTCGTTCCGGCGGGGGGCTCTTTCCGTTGCCGGCCCGCTGCCGGACCGCTGTCGGGCTGCTACTGGCCCGCTGTCGGCACGCATCTATGCGGTATTTCATCCCTCAACACGTAGTTATGGGGTGCTTGCACACAGTGCACATGTCTTGTGATGCTATGACCGCTTTTGATGGAAGAGTCGACGGACGGGTTGACGGATGACGAGGTGGAGTTGACCGTGCTGGCCAGTACCGCACCTCAGGCACCATCCTCGGAACCGGCTCCACAGCGGAGCCGCGGCGCCGACACCCGCGCCCTCACGCAGGTTCTCTTCGCACAACTCAAGGAGCTCCAGCCGGGGACGCCGGAGCACGACCGGGTGCGCGGGGCGCTCATCGAGGCCAACCTCCCGCTCGTGCGCTACGCGGCCGCCCGGTTCCGCTCCCGCAACGAGCCGATGGAGGACGTCGTCCAGGTCGGCACCATCGGGCTCATCAACGCCATCGACCGCTTCGACCCGGACCGGGGTGTGCAGTTCCCGACGTTCGCGATGCCGACGGTGATCGGCGAGATCAAGCGCTACTTCCGCGACAACGTCCGCACGGTCCATGTGCCGCGCCGGCTGCACGAGCTGTGGGTACAGGTCAACAGCGCGACCGAGGACCTCACGACGGCCTTCGGGCGCACCCCGACCACGGCCGAGATCGCCGAGCGGCTGCGCATCACCGAGGACGAGGTGCTGTCCTGCATCGAGGCCGGGCGGTCGTATCACGCGACCTCCCTGGAGGCCGCGCAGGAGGGCGACGGGCTGCCGGGGCTGCTGGACCGGCTCGGCTACGAGGATCCCGCGCTGGACGGGGTGGAGCACCGGGATCTCGTACGGCATCTGCTCGTACAACTGCCCGAAAGGGAGCAGCGGATCCTGCTGCTGCGGTACTACAGCAATCTCACGCAGTCTCAGATCAGTGCGGAACTCGGTGTCTCGCAGATGCATGTCTCGCGGTTGCTCGCGCGTAGCTTCCAGCGGTTGCGGTCTGCGAACCGGATCGACGCGTAGCCGTGAACCTCTTCGGTACGTAACCGCAAACAGTTGCGAGTGGTAACCGCGGCGAGCGAATCGCTCATCAGGGCGGTTCCCGACAGTTGCGGGCCGAAAAGGCGTCAGACCCCTTGGTTACAGGGCGGATTGGCGTCTCAGATGTCGACATGTCACTACAGCGTGTTGCCGACATGTGACATTCTGCGGGAAGCGCGTTTGCCGGGGCTTCGGCTCCGGTATTCAGGTGAAGGCTGCGTTCCTCAGGCGGGAGCGTTCGCCGCGACCGTCCCGCGACCCAAAGGGGGTGGCATGTCCGCAGAACAGGGCAGCTCGAAGGTGCTCACGCTCGCGGAGAGCGACAAAGCTCCCCATGCTCTCGACTCACTCGGCCCCATCGACGCCGTTCCGGCCGAGCTCGTGACCGAGCCCGCGCCGGCGCTTGTGGCCACGGGGGCCATCGACACCCGCACCCTGTCCCGCTCCCTGTTCCTGCGGCTGGCCGCGCTCGACGAGGACAGCCCCGAGCGTGCGTACGTCCGTGACACGCTGATCGAGCTCAATCTGCCGCTGGTGCGGTACGCGGCGGCGCGGTTCCGCTCCCGCAACGAGCCGATGGAGGACATCGTCCAGGTCGGCACGATCGGGCTGATCAAGGCGATCGACCGGTTCGACTGCGAACGGGGCGTCGAGTTCCCCACGTTCGCGATGCCAACCGTCGTGGGCGAGATCAAGCGGTTCTTCCGCGACACGTCGTGGTCGGTGCGGGTGCCGCGCCGGCTTCAGGAGCTGCGGCTGGCCCTGACGAAGGCCAGTGACGAGCTCTCGCAGAAGCTGGACCGCTCGCCGACGGTCACCGAACTCGCGTCGGTGCTCGGGGTGTCCGAGGAGGACGTCGTCGACGGGCTGGCGGTGGGGAACGCGTACACGGCGTCCTCGCTGGACTCCCCGGCGCCGGAGGACGACGGCGGCGAGGGCTCGCTGGCGGATCGGCTGGGGTACGAGGACAGCGCCCTGGAGGGCGTCGAGTACCGGGAGTCGCTGAAGCCGCTGCTGGCCAAACTGCCGCCCCGTGAGCGGCAGATCATCATGCTGCGGTTCTTCGCGAACATGACCCAGTCGCAGATCGGCGAGGAGGTCGGCATCTCACAGATGCACGTGTCCCGCCTGCTGACGAGGACCCTGGCGCAACTGAGGGAAGGCCTCATCTCGGACTGACCGCACCGCGGGTCGGCGGCGACGCGCCGCCGACCCGCGGGTGGTGGGCCGTCGACCTGCCGGTGGTGGCTCGCCTACGCGCCGGTGGTGGGTCGGGGCCGCGCCGGGGGGTGTCCGTCCTCGGAACGGCGCGATGGGGTGGGTGACCAACCAACCGTCCGTTGACGCGCCAACCGCTGCGGGCGGTCACCTCCGACACGTCCCCTTCCCGTGCGTACGCGGGTGCGGGCACGTCTCGGCCCGGGCGCGGCCTCCCGCTCAGCTGCCGCAGGCCGCCGCGCTGCGGACCCACCCGGCACCAGCGACACCGCCGGGTTCCAGGCGAGTCACAGCACGGTCAACGTCACCCCAGCGCCAGCCAGGCCACCGCCGCGACGACCGCGACGGCGACGACGACGCCGATGATGAGACCGATGCGCGGGCCGCCACTCGTCGTCGCGGCCTGCCGCCCCTGCGGCGCCTCGTCGACGAACGCGCGGAACATCTGGGTGCTGCCGGCGGGGTCGTGATTGCCCTGGGGGGCCTGGTTGTTAGCCATGGCCCGAGACCCTAGCGAAAACGCCGGGGCTCCCCAAGTGGGGGTTGGCATTCCGTTCGGTCCCGCCCCACCCCGGCCGCCAGGCGCACCACCTGCACATTTACTACCGCAATACTTGCCTTTGCCAAGTTTTTATGCCGCACCTCCCTCTTTTATTTGCCTGCAGCAACCAATAGATCCTATGGTTGCCCTAAGCAACGAAAGCGGGAGGTGTCATGGCCGAGAGGGCGCAGTACGAAGAGCTGGTCCGCCAGTTCAGTGCCTTCGGTGCCGTGAAGCGGGAGCTCGGCCGGACCATGCCGGCCGACTGCCCCGGCGGTTCGGCGGCCGTTCTGACTCTGCTCGGCCGCCACGGCGACATGCGCATGAGCAAGCTCGCCGAGCTGCTCGCGGTGGACATGTCGGTCACCAGCCGCCATGTCGCGCACGTCGTGGCCAGGGGCTGGATCGAACGCTCCCCCGACCCCGCGGACAAGCGCTCCCGCATCCTGCGCCTCACGCCCGCGGGCCACGCACAGCTCGACGAGCTGTCCCGTCGGACCACCGAGGTCCTCGCCGAGCGCCTGAGCGACTGGACCGACGAGGACGTCGGCCGGCTCACGGACCTGATGGCGCGGCTGAGGGAGAGCTTCGACTGCCGGCCCGCGCCCCGGGCGGCACCACCCGCTGTCGCACAGACCACCCGTACACCCGCAAGCACGTAAGAAAAGGAAGCCCATGGCAACGACCACACCAGCCGGTGTGCGGGCTCATGCCAAGCACGGGGGAGGCTCCCACGGCTCCACCGGCGGCGGCGCTCCGATGACGCACCGGCAGATCATGGAGGCCCTCACCGGCCTCCTGCTCGGCATGTTCGTCGCGATCCTGTCCTCGACGATCGTCTCCAACGCCCTGCCCCGGATCATCGGCGACCTCGGCGGCGGCCAGAGCGCCTACACCTGGGTCGTGACCGCGTCCCTGCTGACGATGACCGCGTCCACGCCGCTGTGGGGCAAGCTCGCCGACCTGTTCTCCAAGAAGCTGCTGATCCAGCTCGCGCTCGTCGTGTTCGTCCTGGGGTCGGCGGCGGCCGGCATGTCCCAGAACCCGGGCACGCTCATCACGTTCCGCGCGGTCCAGGGCATCGGCATGGGCGGTCTGTCCGCGCTGGCCCAGATCATCATGGCGGCGATGATCTCGCCGCGTGAGCGCGGGCGTTACAACGGCTACCTGGGCGCCGTCTTCGCCACGGCCATGGTCGGCGGCCCGCTGGTCGGCGGTGTCATCACCGACACCGACTGGCTCGGCTGGCGCTGGTGCTTCTACGTCGGCGTGCCCTTCGCCGTGATCGCCCTGATCGTGCTCCAGAAGACCCTGCACCTGCCTGTGGTCAAGCGGAAGGTCAAGGTCGACTGGGCCGGTGCCTTCTTCATCACCGCGGCCGTCAGCCTGCTGCTGGTCTGGGTGACCTTCGCCGGTGACAAGTACGACTGGGTGTCGTGGCAGACGTACGCGATGGTCGGCGGCTCGGTCGTGCTGCTGGCGCTGTTCGTCCTGATCGAGGCGAAGGCGAGCGAGCCGATCATCCCGCTGCGGCTGTTCCGCAACCGGACCATCGCGCTGGCGTCGCTGGCCTCGCTGTTCGTCGGTGTCGCGATGTTCGCGGGGACCGTCTTCTTCAGCCAGTACTTCCAGCTGGCCCGGGACAAGTCGCCGACGATGTCCGGTGTCATGACGATCCCGATGATCGCGGGTCTGTTCGTCTCCTCCACCGTCTCCGGCCAGGTCATCACCCGGACCGGGCGCTGGAAGGCGTGGCTGGTCGCCGGTGGCGTGCTGGTGACCGCGGGTCTCGGGCTGCTGGGCACGATCCGGTACGACACCGAGTACTGGCACATAGCGATCTTCATGGCGCTGCTGGGCCTGGGCATCGGCATGATGATGCAGAACCTGGTGCTGTGCACGCAGAACCAGGTGGAGCCGGGTGATCTCGGCGCCGCCAGCTCCACGGTGACCTTCTTCCGGTCCCTGGGCGGTGCGGTGGGAGTCTCGGCGCTCGGCGCGGTCCTCGGCAACAAGATCACCGACTATGTGAAGGACGGCCTCGCCGACCTCGGCGGCAAGGGCGCGGCCCTCGGCCACGCCGGCACGGGCGGGGGCGGCATCCCCGACCTCAACGCGATGCCCGCGCCGATCCGCACCGTCGTGGAGAGCGCCTACGGCCACGGTGTCGCCGACGTGTTCCTCTACTCGGCTCCGCTGGCGCTGCTCGCGCTGCTGGTGTCGCTGTTCATCAAGGAGGTCCCGTTGAAGACGAAGGGTGGGCTGGCACAGGCCGCGGACACCGACACCCGCGCGGAAGCTCCCGACGAGGCTCCCGCCGGGGAGAAGGCGAGGCCGAGCTGGGCCGTGGCGGACGCCGAGACCGCCGACGGCACCGGGCCCGAGGGCACGCAGCGGCTCGCCGCCGTCGCCACGGCGGCCCGGGCCGAGCAGCCCGCGTCCGGTGCGCGCGGTGTGCCGGTCCGCGGCTTCGTCCGCGGCAACGAGAGCGCGCCCGTGCCGCGGGCCGCCGTCACGCTGATCTCGCTGGCCGGGCGTCAGCTGGGCCGGTCCGTGGCGCAGGCCGACGGCTCCTATGCCCTCGACGCGCCGGGCACCGGGTCGTACGTGCTGATCGCCTCCGCCGACGGCTACCAGCCGCAGGCGTCCACGGTCGTGGTGAACGGCGAGCCGGTCGCCTACGACATCCTGCTCAGCGGTACCAGCGGGCTGACCGGCCTGGTGCGGGCCACCGAGGGCGGGCAGCCGGTCAAGGACGCGATGGTGATCGTGACCGATGTGCGCGGGGATCTGCTGGCCGCCCAGGCCACCGGTGAGCAGGGCGAGTTCTCCTTCGCCGAGCTGGTGCCGGGTGCGGTGACCGTCGCGGTGAACGCCACCGGCTACCGGCCGCACGCCCTGCCCGTCGAGGTGGGCGGCGCCGGGGTCACCCGGGTCGAGATCGACCTGGACGCGGGCGCCCGAGTCCAGGGTGTCGTCCGCGCTCCGCACGGCCCGCTGGCCGACGCCCGGGTGACGCTGGTCGACCAGGCGGGCAACGTCGTCGGCTCGGCCACGACCGGCACGGACGGGGCGTACGCCTTCACCGACCTGGACGGCGGCGAGTACACCGTCATCGCCACGGGCTACCCGCCGGTGGCCACCGCCCTGACGGTCACGGGCCGCGGCACCGACGCCCACGACATCGAACTCGCCCACCCCGGCGAGTAGGACAAGCCCCGGCCCGTGGCGGTGGGCGCGCTCCGAGCGGAGGCGCGTCCGCTGCCGCGGGCCGGTTTCTTTTCGAGGAGTTAGCTGAGATGGGACTGACCGCGAGGATCCGTACCCGGGACGGTTGGGCCGTGTCGCACGCGGTCGTCACCGTGGCCGACATGACCGGCGCGCAGGTGCTGCGTGCCGAGGCCGACGCGGAGGGCGCCGTACGGGACGCGACGCCGCTTCAGCCGGGGGCGTACACCGTCATCGTCACCGCCGTCGGGTACGCGCCCGCGGCCTCCAGCGCGATCGTCACGGCGAGCCGGGCCGAGGTCGGCACGGTGACGCTGGCCCGGCAGGGCGGCACCGAGCTGCCGCCGCCGGGGCCGTGGACGATCGACCCGGTGCACTCCAGCGTGGCCGCCGTGGCACAGCACCTGGGCATCTCCAGCGTGCACGGCCGGTTCACGGAGTTCTCCGGCTCGATCGAGATCGCCCCGGACGACGTCACCAAGTCCCGTGTGGAGGCGGTGATCCGGGCCGCGTCCGTCGACACCGGCAACGGCATGCGCGACGGGCACCTGAAGTCGCCGGACTTCCTGGACGTGGAGCGGTTCCCCGAGATCACCTACCGGTCCACGGGGCTCACGGCGGCCGGGTCCGACCGGTGGACGGTCCATGGCGAGCTGGGCATGCACGGCGTGGTCCGGCCGGTCGACCTGGACCTGGCCTACCTCGGCACGGGCCCGGACCCGTGGGGCGGCACCCGCGCGGCGTTCCGCGCCACGACCGAACTGCACCGCGAGGACTTCGCGATGAACTACAACCAGGTCCTGCAGGCGGGCATCGCCGCCATCGGCACGACGCTCAGGGTGGAGCTGGACATCCAGGCCGTGCAGGGCGAGTCACTTCCGGCTGCCTGAGACCGGCGCGGAGACCTTCGCGACCAACTCGCCGCACAGATCCCGGAGCTTGACGTTCCGGTGCTGCGAGGCGCGGCGCAGCCGCTCCAGCGCGTGCCGGGCGTCGATCCGCTCCCGGGCCATGAGGATGCCGATCGCCTGGTCGATGACGCTGCGGGAGAGCAGTGCGGTGCGCACGTCGGCCGCCGACTGGCGGCGGCGCTCGATGCGCAGCGCCACGTTGATCACGTCCCCCGCCCGGACCGCGAAGGCCCGGGCCGCGTCCCGGCCCGGGCCCAGCACACCGGGCCGCACGCCGTAGAGGTTGATCGCGGCGCCGGTCTCGCCCTCGACGGCGACGGGCACGGCCAGCACGCAGTGGACGCCCGCGGAGAGCGCGTAGCGCGTGTACCCCGGCCAGCGGGACTCCGATGCCAGGTCGGAGGCGTACTGCTCGACACCGGTCGCGGCGGCCTCGACGCAGGGTCCCGAGCCGTTCTCGTACTGACGCTGGTCCAGGCCGCTGGGCAGGCCGTCGCTGCCGGCCAGGGTGAGCAGCCGGCCACCGCGGCTCACCGTGATGCTGCACGCGGCGGCGCCGGACACCTCCTGCACCGCACGGTCGGTCAGATCGCGCAGCAGGGTGTCGAGACCGCTGCTGCGCACCATCGCCTGGTCCAGCGTGTCGGACGTCTCGGAACTCATGACCGTACGTATATCCCGTCGGCGTCCCTTAACGCCCCCGCCTTGACTCACACCCCCTAGGTGGAGTTGTGAGCGCTGACGATCTCGCGGGCGAGGTCGCGCAGTTTCACGTTCTCCCGCTGGGAGGCCCGCACCAGGCTCTCGAAGGCCGCGGCCGCGTCGATGTCCTGGCGCTCCATGAGGATGCCGGTGGCCTGGCCGATCAGGTCCCGGGTGTGCATGGCCTCGGTGAGCTGCTCGCGCACGGTCGCGGACTCCAGGGCGATGCTGACGTGCGTGGTGAACAGCCGGCCGATGCGCGTCGCGTCCTCGTCGAAGGCGCCCGGTTTGCGCGCGTAGGCCGTGAGCACGGTCAGCCGGCGGCGGTCGGCGCGCAGCCGCAGCGACAGCGCCGAGCGCAGTCCCAGGGCCGACAGCACGTCCCAGCCCTCGTCGGCCTCGCTGTCCGTTATCCGCGCCACCGGGCTGTGCCACAACTGGTCCCAGTGCCCGTGCGGTTCGCGGCCGCCGTGCCGGGCCTCGGCGGAGCGTACGACGTCGTCGGTCCAGGCGAGCGTGCGGAACTTGCTGCCGCGCTCGATCTCGGAGATGCCGACGTGCTCCGCCCCGGGCATGATGTGCACGGCCAGCCGGACCGCCGTGCGCAGCGTGTTGTGCGGCGTGGGCGTCTCGTGCAGTTGCTGAGACGCCACCGTCAGGGCCTCGGCCAGCTCGAAACCGGCCTGAAAACGGGGCAAATCAGGAAACTCGGACGCAGCCACCACGAACCTCTTCGGCATGCACGACCAAGGCCGTGCGCAGGAGAGCTCCGCAGCACATTCCCGACTGCGAGCACAGGACGAACAGCACTCTAGCTGCTCGGTTGCGTCAAGGTGACGTCCGGCCGACGGCCGCCACAGGCGCTTCCGCAGCCGCGCCCCGGCATGGTGGAATGGGCCCACGGGTCAGGAAGCGGCCTTACCGGAATCCGGACGAACGTCTGCCAGGTGAGCGCTGTGACCTTCCTCCCGAATCCCACCGAACCCCGGGATCTGCCCGGCCGTGTGCACCTCACCATGCCCGCGGAGATCGACTTCTGCAACGCGGAGCAGCTGCTTCCGCTCATCGTGTCCGAGGCCCGGGCCCGTGGTGACCGGCTGGAGGTGCTCGTCCTCGACCTCAGCGCGACCTGCTTCATGGACTCCCAGGGCATCCGTCTCCTCAACGACGTACGCCACCGGCTGCACCCCGGGGCCCGGCTGCGCCTGGTGGCCCGGCCGGACGGCGTCACCAGCCGCGTACTGGAGCTGACCGGCCTGCGCCGGGACGTGCCCGTGTACGACAACCTCGCCGAGGCCATGGGGTCGTAGGCTGCCTGGCATGGCACCGAACATCGCTACGAACACCCGCGTCTCCCGGGACGAGTTGCTCGACTTCGTACGGCCCCGGCACCACGCGATCCTGCTGACCCGGCGGGCCGACGGCAGCCCCCAGGGCTCGCCACTGACCTGCGGGGTCGACGACTCCGGCCGGATCGTGGTCTCGACGTACCCGGAGCGGGCCAAAACCCGCAACGCCAAGCGGGACCCCCGGGTCAGCCTGATCGTGCTCAGCGACGACTGGAACGGCCCCTGGGTCCAGATCGACGGCACGGCCGAGGTCGTCGACAGCCCCGACTCCGTCGAACCGCTCGTGGAGTACTACCGGAACATCGCCGGGGAGCACCCCGACTGGGACGAGTACCGCGCGGCCATGGTCAAGCAGGGCAAGTCGATCATCCGCATCACACCGGAGCGGTGGGGGCCGGTGGCGACCGGCGGGTTCCCGGCGCGGCTGGCCGAGGGGGAGTAGCCGGTCCTCCCGCTCGGGCCCGTCACTCCCGGGCGACCATCGCCTCGATACCCGCGATCAGCAGTTCCAGCGCGAACTCGAAGTCGCGCTCCAGCATCTCCGCGACCGTGTCACCGCCACGCGCCGCCATGATCTCCTGGGACTCCTGGATGACGTCGGCGGCCTGCGGGGCCGCGGTCACCGTGCTCAAGGCCTGCTGGAAGTACTCGTCCACGGTCATGCCGCCGGCCGCGGCCCGGGCGGAGAGGTGGCCCTCCAGCGTGCCGTAGCCGTAGACGAACTGGAAGACCGCCGAGATCGTGCTCGTCAGCCGTTTCGCGGGCAGCCCGGTCCTGCGCACGACGCGCTGTACGGCCCGGGAGAACGCCAGGTTGTTGGGGCCGATGTTGAGGAAGACGCCGACCAGCGCGGACACCCAGGGGTGCCGCACCAGCAGCGTCCGGTACTCCCGGGCCAGCGCCCGCACCTCGTCCCGCCAGTCCTCGTCGGCATCCGGATCGGGCAGCCGCATCTCGCCCATGACCTGGTCCAGGGCGAGTTCGAGGAGGTCGTCCTTGGTGTCGACGTACCAGTAGACGGACATCGCGGTGACGTTCAGCTCACCGGCCAGCCGCCGCATGGAGAACTTGGCCAGCCCCTCGGCGTCCAGCAGCCGGACGGTGACCTCGATGATGCGCTCACGGTCCAGCCCCGAGGGCTGCCCTCCGCCGCGCCGCCGGTGCGCCTTGCTTTCCAGCCAGACGCTGGTCCGCGGCTGACTCTCCCGAGCCGCTTTCGCCATGGCGCACCTTCCTCAGTCTTGCAATGCCGCTCATGCTAGACGCGCTTCCTGGGGGCGCGGGGCTGTGTCGGCCTGCGGCTCCGCCGCGTGGGCGCGACCAGCCACAATGGCCCCGCAGCCGCCCCTCTACCCAGCCGCCCGAGCTGTTAGGCGGACTCTGCCCGCTCAGCCCGCCGCAGCAACGCCGCCGCGACCAATCCCCCAGCCAGCACAGCCACCGCCCCCACCAACTGACTGGTCTCCAGACCGGAGGCGAACGCGTCAGAGATACGCGCCTTCTCCTCAGCGCTGTCCGCCGCGGCCAGCGCCGCCGGCAACGACGCCGCCGATACGGCGACCAGCGACGCGAACCGCGAGTTGAGCACCGCACCGAGCACCGCGACACCGAGGCCGTTGCCGAACTCCGCGAGCGTCCCGTTGATCCCCGCTCCCACACCCGCCTTCTCCGGCGGTATCGCGCTCATGATCGCGTTGGCCATGGCCGGCATGGACAGCGCCACACCCGCGCCCATCACGACCAGGCCGAGCAGCATCCCGCCGTACCCGTGCCCGCCGAGCAGCGCGATCGCCGCCAGCCCGGCCGAGACCAGGCTCATACCGAGCGCGATGGCCGCCGGAGTGCCGGCCTTGAGCACCAGCTTCGCTCCGAGTCCGGTGAAGTTGAGCGCGACCACGGTCAACGCCAGCGGCGCCGTCCGCAGACCGGCGTCCAGCGGCTCGTAGCCGAGCACGAACTGGAGGTGCTGGGTGAGCAGGAACAGCGAGCCCGTCATGCCGAACGCCACGAGGATCGCGCCCGCGACCGCGCCCACGAACTTCTGGTTGCGGAAGAAGTGCATGTCCAGCATGGGGTGCTCGATCCGCAGCTCCCACGACACGAACAGACCGAGAACGACCAGGCCGACCAGGGCGGAGACCAGTACCTGCGCGGAGGTCCAGCCGTGCTCGGGGCCGGTGATGATCGCGTACACCACGGCCGTCATGCCGATGGTCGACAGCACCGCGCCGACCAGGTCGGGCCGGTCACCCGCCTTGTGCCTGGACTCCGGTACCAGCGCGGCGACCGCGATCAGGCCGAGTACGGCGATCGGGATGTTGATCAGGAAGATCGCGCCCCACCAGAAGTGGTTGAGCATCACTCCGCCGATCAGCGGCCCGGCCGCGAAACCGAGCGAACTGACCGTGGACCACAGGGCGATGGCCTTGACGCGCTCCTGGTCGTCGAAGATCTGCACGACGACGGCGAGGATCGTGGTCATCAGCAGCGCGCCGCCGACGCCCATGCCGGCGCGGGCCGCGATCAGCTGGGCCGGGCTCTGGGACAGGCCGGCCACCAGCGAGCCCACACCGAAGATCACCAGGCCCGACATCAGCAGCAGCTTGCGGCCGTAGCGGTCGGCGGCGTTGCCCGCCGTGAGCAGCAGGCCGGACTGCACCAGGGAGTAGGCGTTCATCATCCACTGGACGTCGGCGGTCGTCGCGTCCATCTCGCGGGTGAGCGAGGGGATCGCCACGTTCAGGATCGTGTTGTCGAGCAGCACGGTGAGCTGCGCGAGGCAGATGACACCGAGGATCAGCCAGCGCTGGGGGTGGCCGCCGTGCGCCGTCTGCGGCGGGGCCTCTTCCTGTGGGGACGTCGTCATGCTGTACACCGTAGAATACGTCCCATACGGCGTACAACCGAGTATGAGATGGTGCCGGGAAACGAGGAAGGGCGGTGGCTCTCGGCCACCGCCCTTCCTCCGGTCAGGGGACGGTCAGCTGCTCGCCTTCCGCGTGAGGTCGTAGAAGGTGGCCGAAGCGGCCGTGACCTTCTTGAAGTTGGCCTCGACCCAGGAGGTGATCTGGGAGGAGGTGCCGTCGCTGCTGCCGCCCATGCCGCCGCCCGCGCCGGAGGCGATGAAGTAGTGGATCTTTCCCTCCTCGACGTACTGCTTGAACTGGGCCGGCGTCGGGGACGGGTCCGTGCCGTTGAAGCCGCCGATGGCCATCACCGGCTCGCCGGTGGACAGCTGGTAACTCGCGGCGTTCTGGGCACCGATGGCCGCCGCGGCCCAGGTGTACTGGTCGGCGTCGGTCTCCAGCAGCTTCTTGGCCTCGGAGCCGACGCTGGCGCCGTTGAGCAGACCGCCCATGCCGCCACCGCCGCCCATGCGGCCGGTACGGCCGCCGTCGCCGTTCTGACGGTTCTGGCCGCCACCCGGGAAAGCGCCGCCGGGGAAGCCGTCGCCCTGCCCGCCCTGGGTGGTGCCGTCGCCGTTCTGCCGGCCTTGCTGACCTTGCTGGTTCTGGCCACCGCCCGGGAAACCGCCGCCGGGCCCACCGCCGCCGGGGGCGCCACCGCCGCCCGGACCGCCCCGGCCGCCCGCGACCGCCGGACCCGCCGTGACGATCGAGCCCGTGTGCCCCTCGTTCACCGTGGTGAGCGTGTACGCCGCCGGTCCGGCCAGCGCGGCGACCAGTCCCAACCCGGCCGTTCCCAGGGCCAGTCGGCGCCCCAGCCGGCCGGCGAAGATCAGGCCGAGGGCCGCCGTCAGACCGCCGACCAGGACGAGCCACTTCAACCAGGGCAGGTAGTCGGAGGAGCGGTTGAGCAGCACGTAGCCCCAGGCCGCGGTGGCCGTCATCGCGGCCGCCAGGGTCAGCGACGCCCACGCCTTGTCCCGCTTCTCCCAGAGCAGCGCCGAGCCCATGCCGATCAACGGAGCGATGTAGGGGGCGAGCGCCACCGTGTAGTACTCGTGGAAGATGCCCTCCATGTAGCTGAAGACCAGCATGGTCGTGAGCAGCGCGCCGCCCCAGACCAGGAACGAACCGCGCGTCACCGACGTCCGCCCGGCCCTGCGGGTGGCCACCAGGCCCGCCACGAGCAGGATCAGCGCGGCCGGGATCAGCCAGGAGATCTGGCCGCCGATGCTGGAGCTGAAAAGACGGTCCCAGCCGGTCTCGCCCCAGGTGCCACCGCCGCCACCGCCACCGACGCTGCCGGTCTCGTCGCCGTTGAGGCGGCCCAGGCCGTTGTAGCCGAAGGTCAGTTCCAGGAAGCTGTTGTTCTGCGAGCCGCCGATGTACGGGCGGGAGGACGCGGGCCACAGCTCGACGATCGCGACCCACCAGCCGCCGGAGACGACCAACGCAGCGGCAGCGAGGGCGAGTTGCCCGAAGCGCTTCTTCACCGGGACCGGTGCGCACACGGCGTAGACGAGGGCCAGCGGCGGCAGGATCAGGAAGGCCTGGAGGGTCTTGGCGAGGAAGGCGAAGCCGATGGCCCCACCCGCCCACACCAGCCACCTGGTACGGCCGTCCTCCAGGGCCCGGATGACGAAAGAGCAGGCCACGGCCATCAGCAGGGCCAGCATCGCGTCCGGGTTGTTGAAGCGGAACATCAGCGCCACGACGGGCGTGAGCGCGAGCACCGCGCCCGCGATCAGGCCGGCCGCGGGGCTGAACCGGCGGCGCACGGCCGCGTGGACGACGGCCACCGTGCCGACGCCCATGAGGACCTCCGGGACGAGGATCGCCCAGGAGCTGAGGCCGAACAGCCGCACGGACAGGGCCATCGGCCACAGGGCGGCCGGGGGCTTGTCGACGGTGATGGCGCCCGCCGCGTCCAGCGAGCCGAAGAAGAAGGCCTTCCAGGACTGGCTGCCGGCCTGAACGGCCGCCGAGTAGAAGGAGTTGGCGTAGCCGGAGGCGCTCAGGTTGTACAGGTAGAGCACCGCGGTCGCCAGCAGCAGGGTGAGGAGGGCCGGGCGGGCCCAGCGGGGGTCCTCGGGCCGGCCGCGCCACAGCCGCTGCGGCAAGGGCCGCTTGGGCTCACCGGCGTCGGGGGCCGGTGCCGTTGTCGCCGGTGCCGTTGTCGCCGGTGCCGTTGTCGCCGGTGCCGGGGGGCGGGTCCGGGTTCCGGGACTCGTGTCTCTGCCGGTGATCTGCCGGTCGTAGTGGGCGGTCATCGGAAGTCCCTCGCATCGGTGGTGTGGGGGCGCACCGGCAGCAGCTGCACGGTGGCGTCCCTCCAGGTGCCGTCCGCGGCTTCACCGGCGCGGAACTGGTCGGTGGGGTATGAGCCGGTGAGGTGTGAGGCGGTGGGGTACGAGGCCACCACCGTCGTCTCGCTGTCGTGCCGGTCCGGGAACACCCACGCCCGGAAGAGCAGGAAGCGCAGCACGGTCGCCGCGAGGTTGGCGGCGATGAGCACCGCCAGCTCGGTGGAGTGCGCGGGCTCGGACGTGGCCGCGCCCAGCGCGGCGAGCGAACCGCTGGTCAGGGCGAGCCCGATACCGAAGACGACCAGGCCCTGCGCCTGATGCCGTACGGCCCCGTCGCGCCCGCGCACCCCGAAGGTGAGCCGCCGGTTCGCGGCGGTGTTGGCGATCGCCGAGACCAGCAGGGCGAGGGCGTTGGCGACCTGGGAGCCGGTGAAGACGCGGAAGCCGCTGTAGAGGAGCAGGTAGAAGAGGGTGGAGAGACCGCCGACGACGCAGAAGCCGACCAACTGGCGGGTCAGGCCCCGCGGCACGTCCTTGATCTCACGGTCGCGCGGGTCGTCGCCGAACGGCCGGGTGAGCCGGTCCAGCGGCAGCGAACCGGTGGCCAGGGCCCTGCCGACGCGCCACACGCCCTTGAGGTCGTCGGTCGCGGTCTTGACGATGTGCACGGTCGAGTCGGGGTCGTCGACCCAGTCGACCGGCACCTCGTGGATCCGCAGCCCCGCGCGCTCGGCCAGCACCAGCATCTCGGTGTCGAAGAACCAGCCGGTGTCCTCGATCAGGGGCAGCAGCACCTGCGCCACGTCACGGCGGATCGCCTTGAACCCGCACTGGGCGTCCGAGAAGCGGGCCTGGAGCGAGCCGCGCAGGATGAGGTTGTAGGCCCGGCTGATGAACTCCCGCTTGGGGCCGCGCACCACGCGCGAGCTGCGGGCCAGCCGGGAGCCGATCGCGAGGTCCGAGTGGCCGGAGATCAGCGGGGCCACCAGCGGGAGCAGGGCGTTGAGGTCGGTGGACAGGTCCACGTCCATGTAGGCGAGGACCGGGGAGTCCGAGGCCGACCAGACGGCCCGCAGGGCCCGCCCGCGGCCCTTCTGCTCCAGGCGGAAGGTGGTGACCTCGGGGATCTCCGCCGCCAGCCGCGCCGCCACCTGCGGGGTGGTGTCCGTGGAGGCGTTGTCCGCGATCGTGATGCGGAACGCGTACGGGAACGTGCGGGCGAGGTGCTCGTGCAGTCTGCGGACGCACGGCTGGAGGTCCTTCTCCTCGTTGTAGACGGGGATCACTACGTCCAGGACAGGCGTACCGGCTGGTGCGGCCGGGAGGTGCTCCCGCGCCGGCAGGGTGCCGGGAGAAGAATCGGTTCGCATGGAACCGACTTTCGTCAGGCGCCCTGTCGCGCCCATGTGGTGAGGCTGTGGCGTGCCTGTGAGTGCTGCTGCCGGTTCATGTCCGGCTGCGGCGGGGGCGGCGGCGCGGGCAGGTGCACCGTGAACACGGTCCGCCCGGGCACGCTGTCGACGGTCACGGCACCGCCGTGCGCGGTCGCCACGGCCTGCACGATGGCGAGGCCGAGACCGGTCGAGCCGGTGGCGCGGGACCGTGCGGAGTCGCCGCGCGCGAACCGTTCGAAGACGTGGGGGAGCAACTCGGCAGGGATCCCCTGCCCGTTGTCCTCGACGTCCACGCACAGCCAGGGACCGCGCCGCTGCACCCGCGCGGTGACGGTCGTACCGGGCGGGGTGTGGTTACGGGCGTTGCCGAGCAGGTTGACGAGGACCTGCTGCAGCCGGGCCGCGTCCGCCGACACGAGCGCGGGCTCGTCGGGCAGTTCCAGCCGCCAGTTGTGGTCCTGGCCGGCCGCACGGGCGTCGCTGACGGTGTCCACGACGAGCGGTACGAGGTCGGTCTGCTCGAACTGCAACGGCCGTCCGGCGTCCAGCCGGGCGAGCAGCAGCAGATCCTCGACGAGCAGCGTCATACGCCCGGCCTCGGACTCGATCCGCCCGAGGGCGTGCCGGGCGTCGGGCCCGACGTCCTCTCTGCCGCGCCTGGTCAGCTCGGCGTACCCGCGGATGGAGGCGAGGGGGGTCCGCAGCTCGTGACTGGCGTCGGCCACGAACTGCCTGACCCGCGTCTCGCTCTGCTGCCGTGCGTGCAGGGCGCCGTGGACGTGGTCGAGCATCCGGTTGAGCGCGGCACCGACCTGCCCGACCTCGGTGTGCGGGTCGGTCTCGGACTCCGGAACACGCTCGCTGAGGTTCACCTCGCCGGTGTGCAGGGGGAGTTCGGAGACCCGGGTGGCGGTGGCGGCGACGCGGCGCAGGGGGCGGGTGGCGACGCCGATGAGAACGGAGCCGGCGATGGCGGCGGCGACCAGGCCCGCGCCGGTGACGCTCACCTCGACGAGGATGAGGGTGTTGATCGTGGTGGTGACCGACTCGGTGGGCAGGGCGACGTAGTAGCTGCCTCCGTCGGCCCCGAGGACGAACTGCACGCGGTACTCGCCGAGGCCGGGGATGTCGACGGTGTGCATGCCCTTGGTCGGCACCTCGGCGAGGGCGGCCTTCTGCTCGTCGGTGAGGTCGACGGCCGAGTTCCGCTGGAAGGGGCCGTTGTCGTTGGAGGCCTCCCGGGCGAAGACCGCCTGGGTGAGCGTGCCGTCAGCGGCGACCTCGGCGGCGATGGTCTTCGGTTGCGCCGGTCCCCTGATGAAGCCCGTGATCCTGTCCGTCGAGTCGAAGTCGTCTTCGTCCCCGGGTTTCATGGGCCCCGACAGCCGCTTGCCGACGTCCTCGACCTGCCCGTTCAACTGCTCGTACAGATGTGACCTGAGGGCGAGCGTCGTCACGGTCCCGATCACCGCACACACCACGGCGATCAGCACCACGGACGCGACGACGAGCCGCGTGCGCAGCGTGCGCGGCTTGCCCACCCTCTGCTGCGTACTCGGCCGCCGTCGCCCGCTCATGACGCCGCGGGCTTGATCAGGTAACCGGCACCACGCCGGGTGTGGATCATCGGCTCCCGCCCGGCGTCGATCTTCCGCCGCAGGTAGGAGATGTACAGCTCGACGACGTTGGCCTGCCCGCCGAAGTCGTACGACCACACGCGGTCGAGGATCTGCGCCTTGCTCAGCACGCGCCGCGGATTGCGCATCAGGAACCGCAGCAGCTCGAACTCGGTCGCGGTCAGGTGGATGTTGTCACCGGCCCGAGTGACCTCGTGACTGTCCTCGTCGAGTGTGAGGTCGCCGACGACCAGCGTGGAGTCGGAGCGCCGGTCGGCGGCACCGGACCGCCGTATCAGCCCGCGCAGCCGCGCGACGACCTCTTCGAGGCTGAACGGCTTGGTGACGTAGTCGTCCCCACCGGCCGTCAGCCCGGCGATCCGGTCCTCGACGGCGTCCTTGGCGGTGAGGAAGAGAACCGGCATGTCCGGCAGCTCACGGCGCAGCCGCCCGAGCACGGCCAACCCGTCCATGTCGGGCAGCATCATGTCGAGCACGACGGCGTCGGGCCGGAAGTCGCGAGCGGTCTGGATGGCACCCGTGCCGTCACCGGCACTCCGGATCTGCCATCCCTCGTAGCGCAGGGCCATGGACAGCAGCTCGGTGATCGACATCTCGTCGTCCACCACAAGCACTCGGACGGGGCTCCCGTCCGGCCTCAGCAGTTCGGTGCGCCCCTGGGGCGAGGTCGTGGTCATGGTGAACACGATGTCGGGGTGCTCTGAGAGCGCCCTTTCCAGAACCTGTGATTTCCCTGAGAAACACACAGGCGCCTCTCAGGAAAAGCCTGGGAAGGCCCGGGTCGGGTGCGGTGAGGCCTGCGGTGGGTCGCTTGAGACATGAGGGGGAAGCTGTGGATCCGCTGGGCGGCTCGGCGGAATCCGCCGGGCGGGGGCGCGGCGGGAATCCGCTGCTGGGCGGGCGCGCGGCAGGAACCCGCCGGACAGGTGCGCGGCAGGAACCCGCTAGGCGGGCGCGCGGCGAAATCCGCCGGGCGGAGGCGCGGCAGGACACGCTGGGCGGGCGCGCGGCAGGTATCCGCCGGACGGGCGCGCGGCAGGAACTCGCTGGGCGGGCGCGCGGCGAAATCCGCCGGGCGGAGGCGCGGCAGGACCCGCTGGGCGGGCGCGCGGCGAAATCTACCGGGCGGAGGCGTGGCCGGACGACCATCAGCGGGCGGGTCAGAACAACCCGTCCTGCACACCCGCCTCCTCCCTGAACTCCCTCACCGGCACGGTCAGTTCCGCACCCCCGGCGGGCACCAGCCCCCACCCGCTCATCAGCCGCGTATCCAGCACGACGACCCCACCCCCGGTCACCAGGTGCAGATCGGGCCCGGCAGCGGCGACAAGCTCCCCGCTCACCACCCCACCGGCGACGAGCTCGCCCACCTCCCCGACCGCGGCGGGCAACCCGGCGAGCCCGAACACCTCCACGTGATCCACGACTCGCAGCGGCTCGCGCACGAGCGACTCCGGCCACGCGGCAAGTGCCACGGCCCTCGCATGCAGCTCGGCGACCTCACGCGCCCGATCGGCGGCGGCCTCCGGCAACTTGGCCCGCACGGCCCGCTTGCCGACGTATGGAATCCGGTCGGGCACCCCCAGCGCGGCCCGCAACAGCTCCTCCGTACGCCGAGCGGCCATGAGCGGCCCGACTCCGAGCCAGCTGAAGCACACGGCCCCCTGCTCCAGCAGCCGCGCGGAGCCCCGCTCCTCCGCCGTGATCCCGACCTTGACCATGCCGGGCCCGAACCACGCCAGATACACGTGATACGGCCGCGGGTCGTCCGTGATCGTGTCGGCGGCCACGGAGTGCGCCCGGTCCAGCCGCGCACACTCCTCGCACCGTGCCCCCGTACTCCGCGCCGACACGGCCGCCCCCGTCGGGCACGCGTGCCCCCGAGCCCCCACGCACGTCCGCACGCCCCCTTCCGCAACCCCGAAGGCCACCCGTTTCCCCCAGGTCAGCGCACTGCGCCGCCCACCGTCCCACGCCAGCACGGGACCGTCCGCCGACCACCGCAGCCCCGAGCACTTCCATGCCTGTGCCATCTCTGTCGAGCGTAGAGGGCACCACTGACAACGGCGTCCGTGTGCGTCAGCGCCCGGAGTCGGCCGCCACGGCGACGGCCTCGGGCTCCCCGCCGACACCCAGAACGCCGCCTACGGAAACGCCTTCGGCCACCTCGGCGGTACGGCTCGAACCCGCCGCCCGCCGCCGTCCGGCCAGCCGGCACCCGAGGCACTCGTCATGCCCGGCCCGCGCCCCCGAGTCCCGCACCCGCCACCCCCACTCCGCCCGGGGCCGCACCGCCGGGCCCTTTCCCCAGCCGGCCAGATGCAGCGCCCAGGTGACGAGCAGAGCGACCACACCGATCGCGAGCCCACCGGCGATCAGCACACCCGAAACGAAACACACTCCCATCCCCGCCACAGCGGCCCCGACACTCGCGATCCCGGTTCCGACCCACCCGGCGACGGTGTGCCCGTGGTCATACTGATGTGCGCTCATGAGCTGCCCCCCTCAGACACGAAGGCCCCGGGAACCCGTCCCCGAACCCCTCACCAACTAAGCGTTTAGAGCGCCAAACATCTCACGAACTAAGGGATCTGGGAATGCAAGCCAAGCCGCGCCCGGCCGCCACGCCGGAGCAGGCACTGTCGGCGATGGACCACCTCATCGCGACGCACCTGGTCGGACAGCACGAGATCGCCCAACAGGTAGGCCTGAATGTGACGGACCTCACCTGCTTCGCCTACGTCGTCGAGGCCGGCGACAACCTGCCCACAGCCGGCGACCTGGCAGCCCGAGCCCACGTCACGACGGGCGCGGTCACCGGCATCCTCAACCGCCTGGAACGCGCCGGCTACATCACCCGCCGCCCCGACCCGACCGACCGCCGCCGCATCCGCGTAGCCGCCCGGCCCGAGGCGGTCGCCCGCGTCCGGGAGGTCTACGAGCCGTACTACGCCCGGCTCACGGAACTCTTCGCGGACTACTCCCCCGACGAGATCGCGGTCCTGAACGACTGGTTCACCCGCGCGAGCGCGCTGGCGGCGAACTACCTGGAGGAACATTGCCGACCCAACTGACCCTTCGGGAACAAGAGATTCGATTGAGTTCGCACGGATAACCCGCGCCGGAGGAGGCACACGGCGACTCAACTTCCCCCTCTTCCCAGTGAGGGCCCCTGGTAGCGAGCCCTCCTCATCGTCATCGCCATACTGGTCGGCCTCCTCACCGGCCTCGGCGCCGGAGTGCTGGCCGTCCTCCTCCACGCGACGATCCTTGACGCGGCGAAATGGGCAGGGACGACCTTCATCGCCGTCACCATGCTGCTGCTGAAAATCCGCGAACTCATGCGGTGATCACCCCGCCTGCCCGAGGCGCGGAACAGAGGCGCTCGATCGCCTCCGGCGCCTCGGTGCCGGGCCCGCGCTGCTGCGCCAGGCGGCGGGTCCCGGTGCAGTGGTCGGACCGTTACGCGCCAGGAGCCCGGAACTGGATGGTGGAGCGGGTGCGCATCGTCCCCCTGGACATGCGCGCAGACCACAGCGCCCGCCGCGCCCCGATGAACAAGAGCTGATTCGCTTCCACAAACGGCGAGACGCTCGACAGCATCCCGATCATCGGGTCGCCCGCGACCGCACCACCTCAGCGCCGCTCCTGGCTCACCGCAGGCGCGGTAGCCGTGCCGGTCGGACCGCTACGCGCCAGGAGCCCGGTACTGGACCTGCTCGGCTGCGCGCAGGGCCTCCATCGTTTCGTCGACGGTCAGGAGAACGGTTGTCTCCAGCGAACTCAGCGCGCCACCCCCGCTGATCGCCAGCGCAACCGCGGCCATGGACACGTTGTCCGGAGCCTCCCACAGGGTGTAGCCGTCGTGGCGGCCGAAGGCGTACCAGAAGCCATGGAGCCTCCCGCCGACGGACTCGATGTACGACTGAGCGGCCTGTGCGCGGTCCTCCGGGCGGCCGATCAGCCTCGCCCAGGTCTCCGGGGTGTAGCTGAACCTCGACAGATAGAGCGGCATCATTTCTCCCTTTCGTTCCCTCAAGGGATGCCCCAGCGGGGCGGGACAGGCCCGGCGGCGACCCACGCATCCCCCGAACGGCCGGGGGCGATGAGCGGATCCGCGCACGGAGGAGACGACACGGCGCGCACGGAACGCGCCGTGATGATGCGGAAGTACCTGAGCACCATCGCCGCGGACCGCGTCGCCGCCCACAACGGCGGCACTTTCGACTTCATTCAGCTCCGTGTCGTCACACTGCCCGTCGCCGCGCACGGCCCCGCGGTCGGCGATCGCCCGCCGACGCCGGTCGAGAGCCGGCTTCTGCCCTGGTGGAAGGTGACCCGCCATGCCCAATGAGGCGCAGAAGACCGCGCCCTCCGGCGCCGACCGGTGGCTCGTCGAGCGGATCACCGCCGTGTGGGAGCTCCTGACCGGCCGGCCGGTGTCTCTGTACGCCGCGTCGGTGCTGCGCATCGGCTACGGACTGCTCTACCTGACTCGGCAGACTCAAGTACCCGTGCTCACCATGCTGCTGGGCATGCACATCGGCATCGCTGTGCTCATGGGGCTGCCTCTCTTCTCCGGGGGATGATCGTCGCGGACGCGGTGTTCCTTCCCGACCGCTTCTACACCCTTCTGCCTCACCTCGGCCGACGCGTGGTGCGGCGGACGGACGGCAGCGGGCCGACACCGGCACGAGGGGCAGGCGCCGGAACCGTCCCCGCGCGCAAGGCGGGCTCGGCGGCGCACCCGGCTCGACGTATCCAGGCGTGCTTCCCGCCGGGCGGGAAGACACCCATGACCGCCCGGAGACCGCGTCCCCTCGGGTTCCCTCCAAGGGGTCCTGACACGGCGCTCATGCGGCGGGCATCCTTCCGTACCGCCCAAAGGAGCGCCCCGGTCACGGCTGCTGCTTCTCGCGGGGGGCTGAAGCCTGCCGGGTGTCCGCCCCGGAGCTGACGTGCCGCTGGGTCTCGTGGGGGCCGTGCCAGTCCAGGCACACGACCGTGGCGTCATCTTCGAGCTTGCCGCCGGCGGCGTCCCGGACCGCGGCCGTCAGCGCCAGCGCGGCCTCCCGCGGGTGCAGGTCCCGGGTGTGCTCCAGCAGGGCGGCGAGGTCGACCTTGTCGCCATGACGTTCGACCATGCCGTCGGTGAACATGAGCAGACGGTCACCAGGACGCAGGTCGAGCTCCTGGACGCGGTAGGGGCCGGGCGCGAACACGGACAGGCCGAAGGGAGGGTCCACCTCGCAGGTGATCACCTCCACAGCCCCCTCGCGCATGCGGAGCGGCCACGGGTGACCGGCGTTGACGAGCTGGGCCTTCCCGGTGCGGAGATGCACGCGCAGCAGCTGCCCAGTGGCGTGACCGTGGCCGTGATCGGCCAGCGCCTGGTCGGCCCGGCGGGCCTGTTCGGCCAGGCCGGCTCCCGCGCGGCGGACACCGCGCAGGGCGCTCACCAGGACCGTGGCGGCCAGGGCTGCATCGATGTCGTGTCCCATGGGGTCGGTCACCGACACATGCAGGGTGTCGCGGTCCAAGGTGTAGTCGAACGTGTCGCCGCTGAGGTTCTCGGAGGGCTCCAGGCTCCCGCACAGCGTGAACTGCGCGGCCTCGCAGGACAGGGACGGGGGCAGTAGCTGGTACTGGATCTCTGCTGCCAAGGTGGGCGGCACGGAGCGTTTGCCCCAGGTGTAGAGATCGGTGTACCGCCCGTTGGCGATCATGATGTAGGCCAGGACGTGAGCGGCTTCGCCGACCGCGTCCAGGACGTCCTCGCCGGGGTCGGCCGGCAGGAGCAGTTCCAGCAGCCCGATCGCGTCCCCCCGGTTGGTCACCGGCATGATCACCCGGTGCCCCTGACCGGTCGCCTCCTGATACAGCCGCTGGGTACGGATCACCTCCTCGTAGGCGCTGCCGAACATCGGGATCCGTTCCGCCTCCCGGCCGCCCGTCGCAGGGGCGGTCGACAGCCGCGCCACGGCCTTCCCCGTCAAATCCACGATGAGGAAAGAGACCCTTGCCGCCTTGAAGCGCTGCCGCAGATCCTCCGCGACCACGTCGGCGGCATCCACCGGCGCTGCCGTCTCCGCCGCTGTCAGCAACCGAGGAAGCCCAATCTGTCCACCACTCACGACCGCGGTCCCTTCCACCGGCCCCCCTCATTACCAGCTTGGGAACCTTCGCGGTGAGCGTCAATCCGCCGACGGTCACGATGACACCATGCTGGAGACCGCTGCGGCTCGAGTCGGGGAAACGCCAGAGGCCCCGGAGTGATCCGGGGCCTCTGGTCCGTGTGCACTCGGCAGGATTCGAACCTGCAACCTTCTGATCCGTAGTCAGATGCTCTATCCGTTAAGCTACGAGTGCTTGTTCTCTTTTTTCGCCGCTCTCGGGCCTTCCGGCTCGCTCGCGGCGACAGGAAGAACATTACATGACTGCCGCCGCCATGTGAAATCCGTTAGCCGCACCCCTTGTGACCTGCGAAACCGTCACCAGGGCGTCCCGGCCCGCGCGACGCCCTCGGCAGGACGAGCTGGACGCGCGCAGGCCCGGACGGTCGATGGCTCGACGGGCTGGGTGTGCACAGACAGCCCCTAGTCAGGGCCGATCGCTGTGCTCGAAGCCCGATCCCTGACGAAGGCCGGGATGGACCTGATCAGCAAACCTCAGAGGAGGCGGCAGGGAAGCCCTCACCGTTGATCAAGAGCTGACCCACGGCATATGTGCACTGACTTGCCGTGTTGGCGCCGTTGCTCCACACCTCGTACGTCGGGCGGGCCTTGGCGACCCCACCGTGCCGGTCGCCGTCACGCGTCACGACTGCCGTGTACACGCTCGACCAGGCATTGTCCCTGAACGACTCCCACACCCAGACGTAGCTGTAGTTCTTGCCACACCCGTAGTACTGCTTCACTGATGCTGCAGTGACTCCTCCCGCCTTGATGTAACCGGTCGCGCCGATCTGCGAGACGCTGGAACAGCCCGGCGGTGTCGCTGCCGCCGCAGGGCCGGCGCTGATCAGCGTGGCCGAGGCAGCGGCTGCCACGGCGGTCATAATGGTCGTTATGCGTCGCACGTTCCCCCACATTCGAATGCTCGATGGAGTGCGATTCCATCGAAGATGGCGAACCAAGGAAAGAGCGGTAATGCGGAGCAAATTCAGGCATCCAGTGCAAGTGACCCTGTGATATGGCTCACTTCTTGAAGAATCGAAGGGCCCGGCCTGCTGATAACGGCCGTTTACTCGAGACGGCACGGCCTGGAGGCTTTCTACGGCCATGTAGGCGATGGTCTTCAGAAGGCCCCGAAAACCTGACGGAAAAGCTCAGGGAGTCCGGAACGTCATGCCGGACTCCCTGAGCTGAGGCGGAGGCGGAGGGATTTGAACCCTCGATGGGCTTTAAGACCCAAACCGCATTAGCAGTGCGGCGCCATAGACCGGACTAGGCGACGCCTCCATGCACATCCTCCCGCGCGAGCGCGAGTCGGTGCGTGCCGATGATGACACAGTCGAGCGTGCTGTCACCAATCGACCCCCACGGTACTAGGCGGGAAGGGCGCAGGGCAAAGGCCTTGTCCGGGCGGTACCGAGGGGGGTGCGCCGGCGTGTGGGGTGGCGCGGTGTGCGGTGGAGTCGTGCGGCGCATCAAACCGGCGCGCAACGTACCGGGCCGCGCCGCGTTAGTCAGGTCATGTCGATCTCGCATGCCATTCGCCGGGGTGACCCCGGAAACGCGTCCCGGACCTTCGAGGCCTCCCGGACCACCGCTCCTTCCGGTCTGCGGCGGCTCGTCGTCGGTGCCGCCGCCTCGGTCGCCGCCTTCGGGTCGCTGGCCGCGGTCTCTCCGGCCGCGTACGCCCAGGCCTTCCCGCCCCCGGCCGGGCTCGACGGCGGCCAGGGCCCGGCCCGGGACCATCTCACCGTCACCGTGCGGAACGCGGGCGGTGAGGTCGATGGGACGTATGAGTTGTACTGCGGGCCCAATGGTGGCAGTCATCCCGACCCGGACGGGGCCTGTGCCGCCCTGGAGCGGGACACCCGGTGGGGGAAGGACGTCTTCGCACCCGCCCCGGAGGGCGGCTTCTGCACCATGCAGTACGGCGGGCCGGCCACCGCGCACGTCACCGGCACCTGGGCCGGACGGCCCGTCGACGCCACGTACGACCGCCGGGACGGCTGCGGGATCGCCCGCTGGGACCGGCTCGTGCCGCTGCTGCCGGACATGGGCTCCGAGAAGCACCCCTGAGGGAGCCCGTGGTGGTCGCCTGGCGGTTCCGTTCCGGGGTTCCCGTGGCGGCACGCTCGCGCGCCTGTCCGGCCACCTCAGGCCCTCATCCGGCCACCCGGGCGAAAAGGTACAGAAACGCTGTCCTCGTAAAGGTCCCGCGAAGGTCCCGCGACGTCGTTGCAGGAGGGCGGGCGTTTCCGGTTACTCGGTCAACAGTTCGGGGTCACTTCCTCGTGCGACCTCGCTCTCATCCGGCGTCGCGAGCGCAACCGCAGCCCTTAGACTCCCTCGCGTGACACGCCGCGGGACGGTTGGCAAGATGGCCCGAGCGGTCGGCAAGGTGCGGTAACAGGGAGGAAGCGTCTCGTGAGCAGCAGGCCATCCCGAGGCGCTGCTCGCCTCGCAGCCATACTGGACGCTCTTCCCGACGCATTGGTGCTGGTCAATGCCAACGGGACGGTCGTCAACGCCAACACCATCGCCCTGGAGGCCTTCGAGACGCCGGGCACCGCTCTGGTGGGGCGCGGGCTGCTCGATCTGCTGCCGCAGTTCGACTCCAAGCTCATCCCGGGGTCCATGCGGCGGCCGGAGCACCTCGATCCGCATGCCCGGACCAAGCCGACCCGGATGATCGCGCGCAGGACGGACGGAACCGAGTTCCCCGTCGAGGTCACCAGCGCGAATCTGGAGAACGGGCAGCAGGCCTACGACGGTTACGGCTACACCAGCGACGAGCTGCTCATGCTCGTCGTGCGGGACCTGTCCGGCACCGTGGACACCGAGGCCGAGCTGGCGCGGTCGCAGCGGCAGACCGAGATGATTCTGCGGGCCGCGGCCGAGGGCGTCGTCGGGACCGACACCGACGGGCGGATCGTGCTCGTCAATCCGGCCGCCGCTCAGATACTGGGTTACCGGGCCAGTGACCTCGGCGGGCGTGAGCTGCACACGCTCGTGCTGCACTCGCGTGCCGACGGGTCGCCCTTCCCGTACGAGGAGTCGGCGCTCGCCGACACCCTGCGCTCCGGGCGCAAGCACCGGGTGCGCGGGCAGGTGCTGTACGCCAAGAACGGCGGCAAGGTGCCGGTCGATCTGACGACCGCGCCCGTGCGCGACGGCGAGCAGCTCGTCGGCGCCGTGATGACCTTCACCGACCGGCGGCCCTACGACGCCGTCGTCGAGGAGAAGGAGGCGGCGCTCAAGCGCCACGAGGAAGAGCTGGAGCGGATCGCCGAGGAGCACGCCTCCGAGCTGACCGCGCTGCGCCAGCAGCACGTCACCGAGCTGGAGGAGCTGCGCGAGCGGCACGCCGAGGAACTCGGCGCGAACGAGGAGCGGTACGCCGCCCTCGGGGAGCGGGAGAAGGACCGGTACGAGGCGCTCGCCGCGCGGCACGAGCAGCTGCTGACCCTGCTCGGGCGGTCGCTGCGCGGGCCGCTGGAGGAGCTGCGGCACGAGCTGGCCGCGCTGGCCGCGGACGACGCCGGGCAGCTGTGGCCCGAGGCCAACCAGGTGCTGCACCACCTGTCCGCCGGGTATTCGCGCATCACGACGCTCATCGACAACGTCCTCGGCTATCAGCGGCTCGACACGGGCAGCGAGGGCATCTCCCGTACGAAGGTGATGCTGGACGCCGTCGTCGCCGCCGGTGTCGACGGGGCCGTCGAGCTCATCGGGCCCGGGCGGGTGCAGTTCGCCGTGCACGCGCCGCCCATCGAGGCCGAGGTCGATCCCAGGCTGCTCGCGACCGCCCTCGCGCATCTGGTCGCGGACGTGGCGGGGGTCGACGCGACCGGCAACACGCCCGTGTCGGCGGGCGGCTACATGGACAACACCGTCGTGGTAGCGGCGGCCCAGCGCGGCGAGGTCGTACGCATCGAGGTGCGAGGACCGTACGCCGGCGGCGACACCGTGCACGAGCCCATCGTCCGCGGGATCGTCCGGGCTCACGGTGGCGTGCTCCAGACGCATGAAGTGCCGGGGATGAGCGGTAGCGCGTACGTCCTCGAAGTGCCGATCGGGGGCGGGGCCGGGGCCGTCGCCGCGGATGCCGCCGCTCAGGCGGTGGACGAGGGGCTGCCCGAGGGTGAGCAGGCCTCCGGTGAGCAGACTTCCGGTGGAGGGCGGCGCCGGGCGCGGCGGGCCAATACCGACGCGTTCCTGGACGGTGACGTTCCGGCTGACGGCGACGTGGCCGGCGAGGCCGATGGGTCCGGTGCCGAGGGGGCCGTGCCCACCGGGCGGCGCCGGAGGCGGGCCGCCGGGGAACCGGCTGCCCTTCCCGCGCAGGCTTCCGGTGAGGGTACGGCCGTGTCGGGCGGTACCGGGCGGCGGCGGCGTGCGGCCGAGGACGCCGGGGCTCCTGCGGCCCTGCCCGTCGGGGGTGCCGTCCAGGGTGTCGCCGAAGGAGCCGTCGTCACGGCCGCCGAGCATGCGGCGGGGACCGCCGCCTCGGGTACGGGGCTGGGCGGGACCGTTCCGCCGCAGGGCGTGCCCGCGCCCTCCGGGCGGCGGGCCCGGCCGGAAGCCGGCGAGCAGCACGCGCTGCCGCCGGCACTGCCCGCGGCGTCCGGCGAGGCCGCCGGGGGCTCCGCCGACGCGGCCCAGGGTCAGGCCCAGGCCTCGCAGCCGACCGGGCGTCGGCGGCGGGCGCTGGCTGCCGCCGCCGAGCGGGCGGCAGCGCAGGAGGCGGCGGGGCCGCGTCCGGTGTTCGCTCTGCCGCCGGCCGAGGCGGATCAGGCCCCGGCTGGACCGGCTGAACCTGCCGACCAGGGGCAGCAGGTCGCGCCGGGTGGTGTGCCCGGTCAGGGGCAGGTGCCGGGTCAGGGGCACGGAGTCGTGGCGGTTCCCGGTCCGGCCGCCGTCGGTGACGGGGCTGCCGAGGAGGGACGGCACGATGCCGTCCCGCACGACCAGTCCGCCGATCACACCCCGCCTCAGCCGCATCCCACGAGTGCGCCGACCGGGCGTCGGCGGCGGGCCGTTGCGGCTCAGCCGGCCGACGGGGCCGGAGCGCAGGTGCCCGGTACGGCTGGTGCCGGGGCTGGTTCGCAGGGGATTCCCGCGCAGCAGGACGTCACCGGGCAGGTTCCGGCGGGCCAGACCGGTCCGGGGCAGGGCGCCCCGGGGCAGGGTGTGCCCGTCCAGGCCGGGGTGACTGCCGGGCAGGTCGCGCCCGGTACGGCCGTGCCGCCGCAGGGCGTGGCGGTTCCGGCGCAGGGGAACGCAGCTCACCCGAACCCGCAGGGCAACGCCGTTCCCCCCCAGGGGGACGTCCCGCACGTGAACGTCCCTCAGCCGCAGGGCACCGCAGTCCCGCCCCAGGGGGTCGCCGCGGCACCGCAGGGCGTCGCCGTACCCCCGCAGGGCGTGTCCGTCCCCGCCCCGGGCGGTCTCGGGCACAGCGTGCAGGCGGCCCTCCCGAGTCAGGCGCTCCAGCCTGCCTCCCTGAATCAGCCACACGGCGCCCAGCCCCTGCCGCAGCAGGGCATCGCCGCACCGCAGCAGCAGCCCTCCACCGGTCAGCCGCTCCCCGCCGAGGCCTCCCCCGGGCAAGACACCCCGGCCCGGGGAACGCCTGCTCCGGGCACCCCGGCCCAGGGCACCGCCACCCCCGAAGTCCCGTCCCCGGCCCAAGGCACCCCCGCCACCCAGTCACAGCCCTGGCCCGCCGCCGACGACAGCACGGGGGCCGGTACCGCCGTGCCTCCGACCGGCGCGGCACAGTCCGTACCTCCCAACGGCACCGCCCGCCCCGCGCCCCCGAACGGCACCCCCGCGGCCCAGGTCCCGCCCCCGGGCACCCCGTTGCCCCCGGAGGGCGCGGCGCAGGCGCGACGGGCGGCTCAGCCGTTGCCCTCGGAGGCCGCCGCACTCGTCGACCCGAACTCCACGCAGGGGCGGGCGATCAGCGTGCGGACGCTGGGGCAGGGCGTGCCGTTCAACCGGCAGGCGGCCCACGTGCAGCAGCCGTCAGGGGCGCCCGTCGGGCGTCCCCCGGCCGCTTCCGCGCCCCAGCCCTCGGCGACGCCGCCCCCGCACCAGCCGGGCGGATCGGGCCGGCGCCGCAAGCTCGGCACGCCGCCCGACCCGGCCACGCGGACGGAACAGGCCGGTCGGAGCGAACAGATCTCCCGCCAGGAGACGGCGCCGCGTCCGGAGCAGGCCGCGCGCCCGCACCCGACGGCCGAGCCGACGCCCGCGCAGGGCACCGCCTCGGTCCCCGCGCCCGTCGCGGCACAGCCGTCCCTCGCCGGACAGTCGCGGCTCGCGCAGATGACCGAGGGTGGTGGACGGTCGTACGCCATAGGCGCGCCGGACGAGAACGCCGCCGAGGGGCCGGAGCCGCTGGACGGGCCCGGTGGTGCCGTGGAGGTGGCCGATCCGCCGCTGCCGCAGCCGATGGACGACGAGTTGCCGCCGGAGCCGTTGGACAACCCGCGGCGGCTGCTGGTGTGGCCCGCGCCGGACGTCAGCACCTCGCAGGCGCTGAGCGACCGCGGCTACCGGCCCGTGATCGTGAACTCGCGCGAGGAGGTCGACGCGCAGATCGCGGCCTTCCCGGCGGCACTGTTCGTCGACCCGCTGACCGGGCCGATCACGCGTACGGCGTTGCAGTCGCTGCGGCAGGCCGCCGTCGCCGCCGAGGTGCCCGTCCTGGTCACGGCCGGACTCGGCCAGGCCTCGCGGGACGCGGCGTACGGTGCCGATCCCGCCGTCCTGCTGAAGGCGCTGGCGCCGCGCGACAGTGAGCAGCACCCGCCGCGCGTGCTGCTGATCGAGGAGCACGCGGAGATCGCGCTGGCGCTGACGGCGACGCTGGAACGGCGCGGGATGCAGGTCGCGCGGGCGGCGAGTGACGCCGACGCGGTGACGCTGGCGGGGCAGTTCCGGCCGAACCTGGTCGTGATGGATCTGATGCAGGTGCACCGGCGGCAGGCCGGGATCGTGGACTGGCTGCGCGCGAACGGGCAGCTCACCCGCACCCCGCTCGTCGTCTACACGGCCGCCGTCGACCAGGCCGACCTGCCGCGGCTGGCCTCCGGAGAAACGGTGCTCTTCCTCGCGGAGCGGTCCACCAGCGGCGAGGTGCAGTCCCGGATCGTCGACCTGCTGTCCCGGATCGGGACCAACTAGGGCCTGCCTGACCTCCCAGCGCCCTATCGGGCCGTGAGGCGGCGGGCCGCCTCCTTGACCGAGGTGCGCAGGCGGTCCCGGTCGGGGTCCTCGCCGCCGACCAGGATGCGCCGCATCTGCGGCACGACCGCGGTCCAGTTGGCCAGGGCCGTCAGCAGGAACAGCAGGTCGGCCGCCGGAATGGCGTCGGTGACGACGCCCCGGTCCTGACCCTCCCGGAGGGCGGCGACCTTGCGGGCGTAGTGCTGCTGGCGGTCGGACTCGTGGGGCAGTTCGGTGTTGCCGTACTCCAGGCCCTCCCAGAAGAGCAGGCGCAGCAGCTCCGGGTGGGCGGCGTGGTAGTCCATCAGGCGGTCGACCCAGCCCTCGATGTCGTCCGGGTCGACGGGGACGGCCTCGGCGAGGTGGAGCATCTTCTTCTCGAGGACGATCGCGAACAGCTCCGCCTTGTTGCCGAAGTAGGCGTAGATCAACTGCTTGTTGGCCTTCGCCTCGGCGGCGATGCGGTCGATGCGGGCGCCGGCGATGCCGTGCCGGGCGAACTCGGCGACCGCCGCCTCGAAGATCCGGGCTTTGGTGGCCTCGGGGTCCCTTGCTGCCATGGGGGAGAGGGTAACGCGTCAGGTAACCAACTGTTTGGTTGACAGGGAATCGAAGGACGGTCCACGCTGTTGCCCCGTTATCCAACCAACCAGTTAGTTGTTAGAGCCGACTCCAAGGAGTTCCTCCTCCCATGCCGTCAGCGACCACAGCCACGACCACGTCCCGCCGGGCCGGCACGGCGCCCGAGGGTCAGGCGCGCACGCCCGCCCCCGGTCTCTTCCTCACCCTGATCGCCGTGTGCAGCGCGGTCACCGCCGCGAACATCTACCTCGCCGCGCCGCTGCTCTCGCTCATGGCCCGCGACTTCGGCTCGGCGCCCTCGGCCGTCGCCTGGATCGCCTCGGTCGCGCAGCTCGGCTACGCGGTCGGCCTGCTGTTCTTCGCCCCCCTCGGCGACAGTGCGAACCGGCGCCGGCTGGTCGGCGGGCTCACGCTCGTCACGACCGTCGCGCTGGCCGCCAGTGCGGCCGCCCCGGGTGTCACCGCCCTCGCGGTCGCCGTGTTCGTCGCCTCGGCCGCGACCGTCATCCCGCAGCTGCTCGTCCCGCTGGTCGCCGAACGCGCCCCGGCCGAGCGGCGTGCCCGCCATGTCGCGGCCGTGATCGCGGGCCTGTTCACCGGCATCGTCGCCGCCCGGGTGCTGGGCGGACTGGCCGGGCAGGCCTTCGGTTGGCGCTGGGTGTTCGCGGGCGCCGCCGTGCTCACCCTCGTCCTGGGGCTCGCGACCGCCCTCGTCCTGCCGTCACAGCGGCGGCGGGACGGCTCGCTGTTCGCCGGACTCGCCGCGCTGCCCTCCGTGCTGCGCCAGTCGCCCGACCTGTGGCGCGCCTGCCTGCGGCAGGCCGGGATGTTCGGGGCGTGGAGCGCGCTGTGGACCTCGCTCGCCCTGCTGCTGACCGGGCCGGCGTACGGGCTGTCCACCGCGACGGCCGGGCTGTTCGGGCTGTTCGGGCTGACGGCGACTGCGATGGCACCGCCGGCCGGCGGGCTCGTGGACCGGTTCGGCGCGGCGCGTGTCGTGCGGTCGGCGTATCTGCTCGCCGCCGTGTCCGTGCCGCTGTTCTGGCTGGGCGGGCAGGTGCTGGGTGCGCTGTTCGCCGCCGCCGTGCTGATCCACGCGGCGCTCGTCGCCTCCCACGTCGCCAATCAGACCCTCGCCCTGACCGCCACCTCCACCCCGGCCACCGCCAACACCGCCTATGTGGTCGCCGGTTTCGCGGGTGGTGCCGGCGCCTCGGCTCTCGCCGGGTTCGCCTTCAGCCACTTCGGCTGGGGCGGGGTGTGCGGGGTGGCGGCGGTGTGGCTGGCGTTGGGGTGGGGGTTGAGCTGGTCGCGGCGGTGAGACCCTGCGGTCGGGCGGGCCCCGGTGCGCCGGACAGAACTATGGAGTCGGTCCGGCGCACATGACGTAGCTATGGCTTGCTCGGGTCGGTCAGGCGCCGGCCTCGGCTCTCCGCGATACGGAGGGCGTCCCGCAATGCCTCGGTCAGGCGCTCGGCGAGGTAGCGGAGGTCGCCGGGCTGGGTGTCGGGGAGCAAGGCGAGGGCGTGGTCGACGAGTTGGTTGCCCATCTGGAGTTGAACCGACTCCGCGGCATCGGCGAGTCGGGAGACCGGGCCGCCGTGGCGGTCGCTGATCACGTAGCTGTGTTTGCCCTCAGGGCCGGGCCAAGGAAGCAGACGGGGCTCGTCCGGCATCAGGCGGCCTCCGACACGTGAAGGCAATACGGGCCGGCCACGGCTCGGTCCGGCGTGGTCATGGCGCCTGCACCAGCCCGTTCGGCCACCGCGAGTTCACGCCGACGCTGACGTTGCTCATGGGCGAGCAGGTAAGGACGTACGGTCCTGATCGCCGCGCCGTCCAGTGGAGCGTCGTCCTGAGGCATGCTAGGGATACTAGGCATTCCCTGTATCGCACGGTGGTCCAAGCATGCGCATGCTGGGGGTGTGATCGAGTTCGTTCCTGACATTCCTCGGTGGCGGCAGGTGGCCGAAGTGGTTCGCCGCCGGATCGCGGACGGTACCTACCCTCCGCGTACCCGCGTGCCATCCGTCGTGCAGCTCACCTCGGAGTTCGGAATCGCCAACGCGACGGCGCACAAGGTGCTCCGGGCGTTGCGGGAGGAGGGGCTGACGTACACCGAGCCCGGGCTCGGCTCGTTCGTCGCCGAGAAGGCCGAGAAGGCCGGCGTCGAAGAAGTCACGTAGACAGGACTCAGCTCAGGGCTTTGGCTACCTCGTAGATGGTCGGCCGGTCTTCGGGAGCATGGCTGAGCATCGCCTCGATCAAGTCGCCCAGCTCACCGGGCGCCTTCACGGGGCGGCGTCTGCCGTTGGCCACGGCCTCTCTCTGGAAGGTGCGTGGAGCGTCGTCCGGGTACTCGACAGCCCGCCAACCGGTGGCCGAGATGAGCAGAGAGGCACCGAGAGCGTAGATGTCGGCTTCCGGCGTGGGCTCGGCTCCCCCCGTGGCGAGCACGCTGCGCGCGATCTCCGGTGCTTCGTAGTGGACGAGGCAGCCGCGGAACGGGAAGTCGTACCCCTCGGGGACGTGCCCACCTCGGGCTAGAGCCAGGTCGATGAGATGCGTCCGCTCCGGCCCGACGATGAAGTGGGCGGGCTGTACGTCGCCGTGGGCCCAGCCCTTGGCGTGCAGTTCGGCCAGCGCCTCGACACAGCTCAGCGCCACGCTGGCGTGCGGTGCGAGGGACGAGCCTTTGCTACGGCAGGGCTCCCACAGTCGGTACAGGTCCGGCCCTTCATGCCACGGCTGGAAGTTCCACGTCCCGTGCTCCCATTCTCCGTACGCGAAGTCGTCGAAGCCGAGACGGTGCAGCACGGCTCCTTCGCATGCGGGCGCGAGGGCGGTCCAGGGCTGGGCGGGCCAGTCGGCCGTAGCCTCGATCGGGTAGCCGACCTTGACGGCGTAGTGACCTCGATGGCTCTGCACCTCCCAGACCATGGAACCCCGACGGTCCAGGACCAGGCGCTGAGACGTGGGCATGAGGGCGTCGAGCACCACGATCGGCAGTTCAGAGGGTGAGCCGGACAACGTCTGTTCTCCTTCCGGGCGAACGCGGCCGACCACGAGTCGAGGCCGGCCGCGCCGCTGCTGTCTTGTGCTACGCCTGGCCGTACGGGCGGCCGCAGTCACTAAGGCGATCTAGGGAGGAGAACGCTGCTGGCCTGTAACTGAGTGGTGTTACCGCCTGGTGGGTGGTCGACCAGTTGCCCGGTGTTCCCCGCACGGCCTGGCACGACCTTGCTGTCAGACCTAGTCGAAGGCAGGGCACAGTGAAACTCGCATGGCAGCACGGAGCTTGCGCAAGGCAATGTCGTACGCCATGGGCTTAGGAGCCGACGATGGGCGAGCGTTCTTGTACCGTAAGAAGCGGCGGTTTCTCCTGATCAGTCAGACCTGTACTGCTGTGCGTCGGCAGGTGGCAAGTGACGCTGAAAGACCGTCTCCTTAAGAGCCACGCCGCCACTATCCTGGATCCACCGTGAAGAAGTGGCATATGGGGGCGGGGTCATGCACATCCAGCTATTGGCCGAGGGCGACGAACGGGCGCTAACGGATCTTCGTTCGTGGCTGGGCCGTGATCCCGGTACAGCGGGGCTGCCCGTTGAAGCAGTGACCGGTGAAGGCCCGACCATGAGCGTGCTGGAAGCACTTGACGTGCTTCTCGGCAACGCGACCAACATCGCGAACTTTGCCGTGGCCTACGCGACGTGGCGCACCACCCGGCCGAGGGGCGCGGTCGGCGGGGCAAGGACGCTGATGCACGGCGACAGCACGATTGACATCGGACACCTCTCCGCAGAGGAACTTGCGGAGCTGCTACGACGGCTACACGGTGACGATGACGGTGTGGCCCCCGGTCGTCCTGATGATGCTTGATCAGACCGCTTCCCGCGCAGTGTTGTTCGGTGTCCATGCGTATAAGCACTTGCCAGCACTGGACGGCGTCCGGCACAACGTGCCCGCCCTGCGGAATTTGCTGACCGCAAAAGAGGCAGGCGGGTTCGCTGGCGAGCACTGTGTGGCGGTGCCTTCCAACAGCACACCGACGGTGTTGCTGGACGCCGTGCAGGACGCTGCGGATCACGCGCGTGGTCTACTGCTGGTGTACTACGCCGGTCACGGTCACTTTGGTCGTGACGGTCGCACTCTGTTACTGGGAACCGAGGCGTCCCGCCCGGACCGCCCGCACCACTCGGTTGCCTACGATGAGATACGGGCAATCGTGGCTGGCTCTCAGGCCCGGCACCGCGTCGTGATCGTCGACTGCTGTTTCAGTGGCGCCGCCCTGCCCATGGCCGGGCAGGAAGGCAGCCGGACCGCTGCGGACTTCGAGATTGAAGGCGCTTGCGTGCTGACCTCGTCCGCCGAGACCGAGCGGTCGTTGTGCCTACCTGACGGCAGCGTCTTCACACGCGAGCTGACCCTTCTCCTGCGCGACGGCCTGTCCGGGGAACTTACCGAGGGCAGACGAGGCGAACACCTCGCTGTGCTGACCATGGCCGACGTCTACGAAGCCCTGCGCGGGCGATTGAAAGGGCGCACGTTGGACGGCCACCGGGTGCCGATCCCCCGGATGAGTACCCGGGATGACGGCCACCGGATCCCTCTTGCAACCAACCAGGCCCACACTCCACCGGCAGTCTCCCCACCAACCCCATCCTTAGAACCCCCTGCCCCCACCGTGCAGGTAACGGTGCACACCGCCTATGCGGCCACACCGTATTTCACTGGTCGTCAAGACGAGCTTGAGGCACTGGAACGCGCGGCCAGGCAGCCGGCTTCGGTGTGCCTCGTGCATGGACGCGGCGGCCAAGGCAAGAGTGAACTACTACGGGCCGCAGCCGCCCGCCTTGCCCCGAACTTCCCTGGCGGCTGCCTGGAGGTCGACCTACGGGGCTGGACACCCGGCGAACAGACTCGTGACCCACACATGGTCATTGCCGAGCAACTTCACCACATGGGTTACGGTCCTGACCTCATTCCGGAAGATCTGAGCGCACGGGCCGAAACCTGGCGCCTGTTCCTCAAGCAGCATGCAGTACTGCTGCTGCTGGACAATGCCCGTGATGCAAGGCAACTAGCCCCGCTGCTGCCCTCCGCCGGGTCGCCGAGCGCGGTTCTGATCTCCAGCCGCTCCGAACTGCCGGAGCTCGGCGCCCACTGGCGATGTGAACTGCGCCCTCTGCCAGCCGTTCACTGCGTCACCGTCTGGCACAAGATGGGCGTGCCCCAGGACACTGGCAGTCTCGACCAGATCGCTGACCGCATTAGCGGCAGTCCCCTGGCCCTGGGGCCGGTCGGCACCCGCCTGTTGCGCGGCGCCTCCCCTGCCGCCATCCTCGCCTCGCTGGCCGGTCCGGAGCGCTACGCCGCCTTCCCTAGCCTTGACGCTGCGGAGCGCGCCGCCTTCACGAGCGCCTACGACACCCTCGACGCCGACCTGCGCAACTTGATCCACCAGTGTGCCTGGCACCCCGGACCCGATTTCGCTCCCGATTCCCTCGCCGCCATGGCCCAACGCCCGGAACACGAGATCGAGGTCCGGCTCGCCGAAATTGAACAGCTCCTGACCCGTCAAAGCAACCGCTATGGCCTCCACGACAGTAGCCTCAGCTACGCTCGCCAAACGGCCGCAATTCACACTGCCCAAGACGAGGAACAGGTCAGCAGGCAACGGCTCTATCGGCACCTACACATCAGGCTCCACCAAGCCCGGGACGTTCTGCGTGTTAGCGCGCGCCATAATGATCAAGACGTGCGAAGCGCACGCCAGTGGCTCGATGCACATGCACAGGAACTCCAAGCCGCCGCGCGCTCCTCCAGTACGGACAACTGGCCGCAAGCGGCCGACTTCTTACAATCCGTCGGTACCTCGCTTTATCTGGATGATCGATACATCGAAGCTCAGGAACTCTTCCAGAAGATCCTAGGCACCACCTCCCCCGCTTCCCTCCACCACGCCGGTGCCACGGTGAGCCTCGGTGAGATCCACCGCATGCAGGGCCGGAATGAGGAAGCCACTGCTGCCTTCGAGGAGGCCCTGGCCATCTACCAGGCTCTCGGTGACCGCCTCGGCCAGGCCGACGCCAGGCAGGGCCTCGGTGAGGTCCACCGCATGCAGGACCGGTACGAGGAAGCCACTGCTGCCTTCGAGGAGGCCCTGGCCATCTACCAGGCTCTCGGTGACCGCCTCGGCCAGGCCGGCACCAGGCAGGGCCTCGGTGAGGTCCACCGCATGCAGGGCCGGAATGATGAAGCCACTGCTGCCTTCGAGGAGGCCCTGGCCATCTACCAGGCTCTCGGTGACCGCAGCGGCCAGGCGGGCGCTACGCAGGGCCTCGGCGGGATCCACCGCATGCAGGGCCGGAATGATGAAGCCACTGCTGCCTTCGAGGAGGCCCTGGCCATCTACCAGGCTCTCGGTGACCGCAGCGGCCAGGCCGATGCCACGCAGGGCCTCGGTGAGATCCACCAGGTGCAGGGCCGGTACGAGGAAGCCACTGCTGCCTTCGAGGAGGCCCTGGCCATCTACCGCGCCCTCGGCAATCGCAGCGGCCAGGCCGGCACTATGCAGGGCCTCGGTGAGATCCACCAGGTGCAGGGCCGGTACGAGGAAGCCACTGCTGCCTTCGAGGAGGCCCTGGCCATCTACCAGGCTCTCGGTGACCGCCTCGGCCAGGCGGGCGCTATGCAAGGCCTCGGTGAGATCCACCAGGTGCAGGGCCGGTACGAGGAAGCCACTGCTGCCTTCGAGGAGGCCCTGGCCATCTACCGCGCCCTCGGCAATCGCAGCGGCCAGGCCGGCACTATGCAGGGCCTCGGTGAGATCCACAGCTTGCAGGACCGGTACGAGGAAGCCACTGCTGCCTTCGAGGAGGCCCTGGCCATCTACCAGGCTCTCGGTGACCGCCTCGGCCAGGCCGGCACCAGGCAGGGCCTCGGTGAGATCCACCAGATGCAGGGCCGGTACGAGGAAGCCACTGCTGCCTTCGAGGAGGCCCTGGCCATCTACCAGGCTCTCGGTGACCGCCTCGGCCAGGCCGATGCCACGCAGGGCCTCGGTGAGATCCACCAGGTGCAAGGCCAGCATCATGAAGCCTTGGACGGACTTCGCAGAGCGAGGAGTCTCTACGCCGAGCTTGGCATCACCAAGAGGGCCGATCTCTGCCAACAAGCTATCGACGAACTCTGCGGCATCGAGTCGCGGTAGAGCACCGGGGGAGTGGTCGACTCCGTCTGCGGCAGCTGGGGTACGTCAGTGCCGTACCTGTCGAGCTTGCCTCGCCGTCGGTGGAGCGGCTTGGGCTGAAGTGGCTTTGTCGGGGACGGGAACGGACACCCGGCGATGGTGTGAAGCTTCAACCTGACGGCAGTTCTGACGGCAACGACGGCACACGCTCGCACTCGATCGCGAAGCTGGGCGATCGGGATCAGAGGCTGTCGGTAGCGTGCACGACCCTCTGCCCGATCCCACGGATCAGAAGGTTGCAGGTTCGAATCTTGCCAAGTACGCACTGATCAGGGCCCCCAGAGAGCCCCGGGGGCCCTGATGTTGTCGGCATGGAGCAGCAAAGTCCCCAGGCGTCACCAGCGACTCCAGGGGCAGCTCGGCAGGATCAGAGCCGCGTCACGTCCAGCTCCCCCTCGGCGTACCGCCTGCGCAGCACCTTCTTGTCGAACTTGCCGACGCTCGTCTTCGGCACCGCCTCGATGACCGTCCAGCGCTCCGGGAGCTGCCACTTGGCGATCCCGCCCTCGTCGGCGAGGAAGGTGCGCAGGGTCTCGAAGGTGGCGGTGGAGCCCTCCTTGAGGACGACCGTGGCCAGGGGGCGCTCGCCCCACTTCTCGTCGGGGACGGCGACGACGGCCGCCTCGGCGACCTCGGGGTGGGACATGAGGGCGTTCTCCAGCTCCACCGACGAGATCCACTCGCCGCCGGACTTGATGACGTCCTTGGCCCGGTCGGTGAGGGTGAGGTAGCCGTCGGCGGAGATCGTCCCCACGTCGCCCGTCTTGAGCCAGCCGTCCTCGCTGAACTTGTCGGCGGGGCGCAGGGGGTCGGCGCCCGGGCCGTTGTAGTAGGCGCCGGCGATCCACGGGCCGCGCACCTCCAGCTCGCCGGCCGACTCGCCGTCCCAGGGAAGGCGTTCGCCGCCCGGGCCGGTCAGCCGGGCCTCGACGCCGGACGGGAAGCGGCCCTGGGTGAGACGGTAGGCGAACTCCTCCTCCGTGCCGGCCACACCGGCCGGGGGACGGGCGATCGTGCCGAGCGGGGACGTCTCCGTCATGCCCCAGGCGTGGCAGACGCGCATGCCCAGCTTGTCGAAGGCCTCCATCAGGGACGGCGGACAGGCCGAGCCGCCGATGGTGACCTGGGTGAGGGAGGAGACGTCACGGGGGTGCGCGGTCAGCTCGCCGAGCAGGCCCTGCCAGATGGTCGGGACGGCGGCGGCATGGGTCGGCCTCTCGCTCTCGATCATCGCGGCGAGCGGGGCCGGCTGGAGGAAGCGGTCCGGCATCAGCAGGTTCACGCCGGTCATGAAGGTCGCGTGCGGCAGCCCCCAGGCGTTCACGTGGAACTGCGGCACCACGACCAGCGAGGTGTCCTCGTCGGTCAGGCCCATCGACTGGGCCATGTTGACCTGCATGGAGTGCAGATAGATGGAGCGGTGGCTGTAGACCACGCCCTTGGGGTCGCCGGTGGTGCCGGAGGTGTAGCACATGGCGGCGGCCTGGCGCTCGTCCAGCTCCGGCCAGTCGTACGACGTCGGCTTCCCGGCGATCAGGTCGTCGTACTCGTGGACCCGCGCGGTCGCGTCCGCGAGCAGGGAGCGGTCCCCGGGGCCGGAGACGACCACGTGCTCGACCGTCTTCAGGTGCGGGAGCAGCGGGGCGAGCAGGGGGAGCAGCGAACCGTTGGCGATGATCACGCGGTCGGCCGCGTGGTTGACGATCCAGACCAGCTGCTCGGGCGGGAGCCGGAGGTTCAGGGTGTGCAGGACCGCGCCCATGGAGGGGATCGCGAAGTAGGCCTCCACATGCTCCGCGTTGTTCCACATCAGGGTGGCGACCCGGTCGTCGTCGGCGACGCCGAGGTCCTCGCGCAGGGCGTGCGCGAGCTGGGCGGCGCGGGCGCCGACCTCGGCGAAAGAGCGGCGGTGCGGCTCGTCCTCACCGGTCCAGGTGGTCACCTGTGATGCCCCGTGGATCGTCGACCCGTGGGTCAGGATCCTTGAGATCAGCAGCGGTACGTCCTGCATGGTGCTCAGCACGGCGTCCTCCCGGGGCGACATTGCCTGCGCGGTGGTAAGAGTTGCGCTGATTCTGCGCACATACCACGCGGTATGTCACTAGGACCGGGTGATCGATCAGGCCACGGCTGCCGACGGTACCGATCACCGGCGGCCGACACATCCGCTCAACTACGGACAAGCCCCAGCTCAGCGTCCTCACGGAGCTTGCCGAGCGCGCGGGAGACGGCCGACTTCACCGTGCCCACCGAGACGCCGAGCACCTCGGCCGTCTGGACCTCGCTGAGGTCCTCGTAGTACCTGAGGACCACCATCGCCCGCTGCCGGGCCGGCAGCCGCATGATCGCCCGCCACATCGCGTCGCGCAGCGCCTGCTGCTCGGCCGGGTCGTCGCCGCCGGACACCGGCTCGGGCTCGGGCAGCTCGTCGCACGCGAACTCGTCGACCTTGCGCTTGCGCCACTGCGACGTCCGCGTGTTCAGCAGCGCCCGGCGCACATAGCCGTCGAGGGCGCGGTGGTCCTCGATGCGCTCCCAGGCGACGTACGTCTTGGCGAGCGCGGTCTGCAACAGGTCTTCGGCGTCGCTCGGGTTGCCGGTGAGCGAGCGGGCGGTACGCAGCAGCACCGGCTGGCGGGCCCTGACGTACGAGGAGAACGACGGGTACGGAAGGGTCTGCGCCGCTGGTGCAGCGGCCTTCGACGCGCTGGTGCAGACGAGTGTGGTCATGACCCAACGCTATGAGCGGGGCCTCCTCCAGCGGATCGGCCGCAGGTCCCGAAGCGGGGTCCCCCTCAGGTTGTAGGGGTAGGGCCCGCTGCACCTCCTGTAGGTGGAGCGGAGGAGTCGGGGTACTGGGGGTTCACCCGTGCGGGTCGGTGGTCAGTACGAGCCCCGACGTGGGCACGCCCGTCCCCGCCGTCACCAGGACCCGCTCCGCGCCCGGTACCGGGTTCACGGCCGTCCCTCTGATCTGCCGGACGGCCTCCGCCACCCCGTTCATCCCGTGCAGGTACGCCTCCCCCAGCTGACCGCCGTGCGTGTTGAGCGGCAGGCGCTCCTCGGCCACGAAGTCCGGTGCCTCGCCGGGGCCGCAGAAGCCGAACTCCTCCAGCTGCATCAGCACGAACGGTGTGAAGTGGTCGTAGAGGATGCCCACGTCGATGTCGGCGGGCGCGAGCCCCGAGGTCCGCCACAGCTGCCGGGCCACCACCGCCGTCTCGGGCAGGCCGGTCAGGTCGTCGCGGTAGAAGCTGGTCATCTGCTCCTGCGCGCGTCCGGCGCCCTGGGCGGCCGCCGCGATCACGGCGGGCGGGTGCGGCAGGTCGCGAGCCCGCTCCACGGACGTGACGACGAGCGCCTGAGCGCCGTCCGTCTCCTGGCAGCAGTCCAGCAGCCGCAGCGGTTCGGCGATCCAGCGGGACGCGGCGTGGTCGGCCAGGGTGATGGGCCGACCATGGAAGTAGGCCGCCGGGTTGGTCGCCGCGTACGTGCGGTCGACGACGGCCACGTGCCCGAAGGCCTCCGGGGTCAGCCCGTAGGTGTGGAGGTAGCGCCGGGCCGCCATCGCCACCCACGAGGCCGGGGTGAGCAGGCCGAACGGCAGCGCCCAGCCGAGCGCCGCGCCCTCCGCCGACGGTTCCCGGTGCCGCACCCCGGAGCCGAAGCGGCGGCCCGAGCGCTCGTTGAACGCCCGGTAGCACACGACCACGTCCGCCACGCCCGCGGCGATCGCCAGGGCCGCCTGCTGGACGGTGGCGCAGGCCGCGCCGCCGCCGTAGTGGATCCGGGAGAAGAAGGAGAGTTCGCCGATGCCCGCCGCCTGGGCGACGGTGATCTCAGGGCTGGTGTCCATGGTGAACGTGACCATCCCGTCCACGTCCGCCGGCGTCAGCCCCGCGTCCGCGAGGGCCGCGCGCACCGCCTCGACGGCCAGCCGCAGTTCGCTGCGGCCGGATTCCTTGGAGAACTCGGTGGCCCCGATGCCGGCGATGGCGGCGCGCCCGCCGAGTCCGTCCCGCCCTCTCAGGCTCATCCCGGAACCCTCACCGTCACCGTGCCCGTCACGTGCTTGCCGATGCCGTTCGTCCCGGCGACGCGGACCGTCGCCGTGTCCCCGTCGACCTCCTCGACCGTGCCCGTCAGCACCATCGTGTCCCCGGGGTGGTTGGGCGCGCCGAGCCGGATCGCCACCCGGCGCAGCTCGGCCCGGGGCCCGAAGTGGTCGGTGACGTACCGCCCGACCAGGCCGTTGGTCGTCAGGATGTTCATGAAGATGTCGGGGGAGCCCTTCTGCCGGGCCGACTCCGGGTCGTGGTGCACGTCCTGGTAGTCCCGGGAGGCGATCGCCCCGGCGACGATCAGGGTGCGGGTGATCGGGATCTCCAGAGGCGGGAGACGGTCCCCGGTGTTCATCGCGTCACCCCCTGGAATACGGGCAGCACCAGTTCGTCGTCGTACCGCCGGAAGCAGAGCCGTACGGGCATGCCGACGCGCACCTTGTCGTACGGCACTTCCACCACGTTGCTGATGATCCGCACGCCCTCGGCGAGTTCGATCAGCCCGACCGTGTACGGGGGCTCGAAGGCCGGGAAGGGCGGGTGGTGCATGACGACGTACGAGTAGACCGTGCCCTCGCCGCTCGCCTCGACGGTGTCCCACTCCGCACAGCCGCAGCTGTTGCAGCCCGGCAGCCAGGGGAAACGCAGGGTGCCGCAGCCGGTGCACCGCTGGATCAGCAGCTCGTGGCGCGCCACGCCCTCCCAGAAGCCGGCGTTGTCGCGGTTGACGACGGGGCGGGGGCGGCGTTCCCGCGGCGGCTGGGGCCGGCGTGCGGGGGCGTATTTGAGGATGCGGAAGCGGTGGGTGCCGGCGAGTTCGCCGCCCGCCCTGATGTCCGTGCGGGTGGTGACGAAGTAGCCCGGCCCGAGCTTCGTGGTCTTGCGGCCGGAGACCGACTCGATCACCGAGTCGAAGGTGATCTCGTCCCCGGGGCGCAGGAGGCGGAGGTACTCCTGCTCGCAGTCGGTGGCTACGACCGCGTCGTGGCCCGACTCGTCGAGCAGGCCGAGGAGTTCGTCGTACGCCGCCGTGCGTTCCGGGCGGCGGGAGAGACCGGCCATGGTCCACGCCTGGAGCATGGTGGGGGGAGCGATGGCGTCCGGGCCCGTGTACGCCGGGTTGGTGTCGCCCATGGCCTCGCACCAGTGCCTGATCATCGGCTCGTTGACGGGGTCCCGGCCGACCCCGGTGGCGGCGGCCGGGCGGCCCTCGTAGGCCTTCAGGCGCGACTCGAACTCCTCGTGGACCTCCGGCTCACCATTCACGGTTTCTGACTGTCCGTCAGATACGCGGTTCCGTCAAGGCCCGGGCGGCCGCGAGCGGAAGGGCGGAGACGGCGGCGAGGACGCGAGCGGTACGGATACTTGCCATGCTGTTGCCCCTCCAGGGCATCGAAACCAAGGACGCACCGTGGCCGACCGCCCCGATGCGGTGCTCGACGCCGTGGGGCCGGAGGGCCCGGCTCTCCGCCCCGGCGCGTCACACCCGTCCCCTCTTTCCTTTTTCGAACGTACGTACGAAACTAGAGGCATGGCCACCACCGACCGGCAGGCCACGACGCTGGCCCTCGCACACGCCCTGTCAGCCGCCGAACGCGGACTGGCCGTCCTCCCCCTGTCCCGCACCAAGCTCCCGGCGCTGCGTTCCCCGCACCGCGACGACCCCGCCCCCTCCCCCTGCCACGGCGAGTGCGGCCGGCTCGGCCACGGGGTCTACGACGCCTCCAGCGACCCGGCCCGCATCCGCGAACTGTTCGCCGCGGCGCCCTGGGCGACCGGTTACGGCATCGCCTGCGGCCTGCCCCCGCACCATCTGATCGGCATCGACCTGGACGTGAAGACCGGCACGGACTCCTCGGCGGCCCTGCGCGAGCTGGCCCTGCGGCACCTGTTCACCATCCCTCCGACGGTGGTCGTCGTGACCCCGTCCGGCGGTCGTCACCTGTGGCTGAGCGGCCCGCCCGACGTGGTCGTCCCCAACTCGGCGGGCCGCCTCGCCCCCGGCATCGACATCCGGGGCGCCGGCGGCTACCTCGTCGGGCCCGGCTCCCGCACCGGCCAGGGCGTCTACGCCGCTGCCCCCGGGACCGCGCACCTGGCCCCCGCCCCCTGCCCGCGCTCCCTGCTGCGCCTGCTCCTCCCGCCGCCCCGCGCCCACCACCCCACGCCCCCGGCGACCGGCGGCCACGGCCAGGGACTGGTCCAGTTCGTCCTCGCCGCGCACGAGGGCCAGCGCAACACCCGGCTGTTCTGGGCGGCCTGCCGGGCCTACGAGGACGGCATCGGCCCCGCGCTCGTGGACGCCCTGGTCGAGGCCGCGCGGGGCACCGGCCTGGCCGAGCGCGAGGCCCGGGCGACGATCGCGTCGGCGGCACGGATGACGGGGCACCGGCCATGAGCGACACCTCGTACACGAGCACCGAAAGACCTCCATGCAACAGCACGCCACATCGCCGGCCCTGGCGCTCGCCCGCCTCGTCCTGGCCTCCGGCCGCTCGGTGGACCTCGCCGAGCTGCGGTTCACGTCGACGTACGGCGACCTGCTGGAGGGCTATCCCCGCAAGCCGGTGAACGACCGGCGGATCCGAGGTCTGCTGCGCGCCGCCGAGCGGGCCCGCCCCGGCACGCCGGTGCACCTGGTCCCGCCGCCGCGCGCCTACCCCGACCAGTACCCGGGCGGACTCGGGCCCGTCGAGGTCCTGCCCGCCGTGGCCTGCGTCGGCACGTTCCACTCCACGGCTCTCGATCCGGCCCGCGACCCGGTCGCGTACCGCTCCCGTCTCACCGTTCTCTGGTTCCAGGCCACGCCTCGCCTGCCGTCGGGCTGTGACGCCGAGCCCCTGCTGCGGGACCTCGACTGGGCAGGACTGGCGCGGGACGCCCGGGCCCTTGCGTAGGGTCGTCCGATGAGCGTTTCCCGCACGGAACTGCTGCGCCGGCAGCTCGAGTTGACCTGGTCGTTGTTCGAGTACCACCTGGAGCGGCTGGAGCCGGAGGACTTCCTCTGGGAGCCGGTGCCGCTCTGCTGGACGATGCGCAGGGGCCCCGACGGCACCTGGGTTCCGGACTGGGCGGACACCGAGCCCGACCCCGTGCCCGTCCCCACCATCGCCTGGGTGAGCTGGCACATCGGCTGGTGGTGGAGCGTGGCCCTCGACCACACCCAGGGCCGTCCGCCCCGCGACCGCACGGACATCGCATGGCCCGGCGCGGGCACACCGACCATCGAGTGGCTGCGCGGCCTGCGCACCGAGTGGCTGGCCGTCCTGGACGACCTCACCGACACCGACCTGGACGCCACGGCAGCGTTCCCCTTGCCGGGCGATCCCCAGTACACCGTCGCGGACATGGCGGCCTGGGTGAACGCGGAACTGATGAAGAACGTGACCGAGATCGGACAGCTGCGGCTGCTGCGGGCGGCGTCGGACTGAGGAGCTCTACGGGACGTTGCGGTAGACCGTCGACTCGCGGGCCCGGAACCCGAGCCGCTCGTAGAGGCGGTTCGCGGCGGTACGGTCCGGCCGGGAGGTGAGATCGACCGTCCGGGCTCCGGCCTCGCGGGCGATCCGCAGGGCCTCCTCGATGAGCAGGCCCGCGATGCCCTGCCCGCGCGCCGCGTCGTCGACGACCACGTCCTCGACGCGGCCCCTCAGCCCGGACGGCAGGGGCAGCAGCACGAGGGTCAGGGTGCCGACGATCGTGCCACCTGCCCGGGCCACGAGCACGGTGGTGGCGTCACAGCGCACCATCCGGTCGACCGCCGCCCGGTCCAAGGGCCGGGCCGTCGTGGACAGCTGCGGAAGCAATCGGCCGAAGGCGTCGACGACTTCCTCGCCCGGCTCCCGGATGATCTCGACACGGACGTCCATGCCGGAAGCGTATCCGTACGCCTAGATCCAATACCAGTGATTTAGGTGGTTTTCCGGCGGGTCGGCCTGGGCTTCGTCGGCCCGACCAGGGCTGCGCGGGGTGCGTCCGGCCGGGACGGATTGCGGTGCTCGCTCCTCTTGAGTTTCCAGTTGGACATCTTGCGTTTGATGACGCGGGGGTTGGCGCGTAACCGGCGGGGAGGCAGAGGACGTTCGCGGATCTCACGCAGTGCCGTGGCCAGGGCCCTGGTCAGCCGGGAGGGGGGAAAACGCCGCCTGGTCGGTGACCTGGCGGCGGACGATGCGCAGGGTGCGGGTGAAGGAGATCCGGTCAGGATCGTGCTCCGCCTGCTGCGCGGCTTGGTGCATCAGGTCTCGCAGGGCGTGGTGCACCAGGAGGAAACCGAAGATCTCCTGTTCGACGCCGGCCGGATGCTGGGAGCGCAGGACCATGCGGGGTCCGCCCTGGTGGGTCTTGATCTCGTCCAGCGTGTTCTCGATCTCCCACCGCTGGGCATAGAGAGCGGCCAAGGCGGTGGCGGATGCGGCCTTCGGGTCCAGGATGGTGGTGATCAGCCGGTAGACCGTGCCGCCGGGGATCAGGGTGTACTCGATGACGCGGACGGCGGCGGGGTCTTGGCGGCGGTTCTTGTCCCGGGCGGCGACGATCTCGGAGAGGTAGGAGCCGTCCTCCAGCAGGGCCCGCACCGGCAGCACGGCGTCATTCTTGACCCGCCACAGCAGGTCGGCGCCGGTCGCTGCGGCGGCCCGCCACAGGTCGAAGCCGCGAAAGCCCCGGTCGGCCAAGAGCAGCATGCCCGGCCTCAGCGCCGTGAACAGGCGCTGGGCCAGCTCAGTTTCATGGACGGCCAAAGGGCCCGCCTCAGCCGCGAAGACGGCGTGGGTGCCGCACTCGACCAGCGCGGCCACCCTCGCTTGCGGGTAGGCGCTCTTCTCCTGTCCCCGGCTTGTGCCCGGGCGGCCGAAGAAAGCCGCATTGGCCTCGGTGTCCGGCACGTCGAAGGTAGTGCCGTCCACCGCGACCAGCCGCCAGCCCCGGTACCAGGACCCGCTCGTCTCCTCGGTCGCCACCGGATGGCACACCCGGTCGAACAGGGCCCGCAGCGGTTCCGGGCCCAGCCGCAGCCGGGCCCGGCCGATTGCCGCGGTGGTCGGCACCCGCCACGTTCCCTTCCACCGGCCCATCCGCTCCAGACCGTGGGTGAGGAGCCGCGCGACCTCCTCGTATCCCTGCCCGGCAAACAGGCACATGGCCAGCACGAAATAGACGACCACCCGGGCCGGCAGCAGCCGCTGCCTCTGCTCGGCCCGGCCGCACTCCGCGATCACCTCGTCCACCAGCTCAGGCGGAAACGCCCGGGTCAGCACCCCAAGCGCAATCCGATCCGAGAACCGCTCGCTTGCTGAGGACTTCACCTGTCCGGGCCTTGGCACACCCCACCCAACGATCGGAAGACAGCAAAGTCACCGGTATTGCGCCTAGATCACTAACGGCAGGCCTGTGACCAGCGGCGGAGAGGTTCGTTGATGCGGGCATGCGATCTCGTCCGCTCTTCCGTTCCGCTGCTTTGCTCGTCGCGCTCGTCGTCCTTCAGGGCGGCTCGTCCGCACTGGCCGCCGAACCCGGCCGCGGTGGCAGCCGGTCGGGGGCGATCGACTCGATCACGCCGTTCGCGCAGGGCGCCTCGACGCTCACCGGGATGGCGCAACCGTTCTACAACGCCTTCAGCCAGGCCGTGTCACCGGCTCCGAGAGCCTGACCGGGCGGCGCGACCGCGTGCGGCGTGACATCGTGGTGGCATGAGCATCGACGTTCGGCCGGCCACGGTCTTCGAGGACGTCCGTGCCGTGCTGGGGCCCAAGACGCCCGGTGCGAACGTCTGCTGGTGCCTGAGCTACCGGATCCCCTCCAAGCTCAACAACGAACTGCGCGGCCCGGCCCGAGGTGAATACGTCGCCGAGCTGTGCCGCGCCGATCCGCCCCCCGGCGTGCTCGCCCACGACGGCGGCGAACCGGTCGGTTGGGCCGCCGTCGCCCCGCGCGCGGCCACCTCCTTCGCCCGCAACCGCAAGATCCCGCACGTCGACGACCTGCCCGTCTGGTCGCTGTGGTGCATCCGGGTACGCCCCGGCCACCGGAAGCAGGGCATCTCGCACGCCCTCATCGCCGGCGCCGTCGAGTTCGCCCGGGCCCACGGCGCACCGGCGATCGAGGCGTATCCCCTCGACAACGGCGACGCCAAGGTCGACCTGACGATGGCGTACCCCGGCCTCCGGAAGAACTTCGAACGCGCCGGCTTCAGCTACGCGGCGGACACCACCTCGGTGCTGGCCGGCCATCCCCGGGTTCTGATGCGGCTCGACCTGCGCGGCCAGACGCACCCATAGAAGCCACGAGCACACGCAAACGCCCGACCGCTGGCGACGGGGGATGCACCAGCGGTCGGGCTATGGCCAAGGGTAACAAGCGCTTGCGCATCGGAACCGACTGTTCGTCAGCAAAGCCGGGGTTGTGACTCGTATCACTCAACTGCCGTGATTGCGCGGCCCGTTGCGCGCACCGGCCCCGTCAGGGCTCGCACGGGGGGTCGTAGGACAACCGGGGCAGGTACTCGCGCCAGGTCTCCGGCGTCAGGACGCCCCGGGTCATCGTGCAGACGCGGCGTGCGGCCTCGTCGACGTCCAGGTTCCAGAGCCGGATGGTGTCGGTGCCGCTCGACACCCCGAGCATGTGGCTGTTCGGGCTGAACGCCAGGAAAGTGCCGCTCTTGGCGTTGGGACTCATCGACTGGCCGATCGGGCCGGCCTTGGAGGGGTCGGAGACGTTCCAGAGCCGGACGGTGCTGTCGTTGCCGCCGCTGGCCAGGGTGCGGCCGTTCCGGCTGAAGGTCAGGGAGGCGACCGCCTCCGTGTGGCCGGTGAGGCTCGTCCGCTCCGAGGCCCTGGAGGGGTCCTCGATGTCCCAGAGCCGGACAGAGTTGTCGTCGCCGCCGCTGGCCAGCGTGTGCCCGTCCGGGCTGTACGCGAGGACGTTGACGGCTCCGAGATGGCCCTTGAGGGGCGCGCCGCGCAGCACGGCACGGCCCGGGTCCGTCGCGTTCCACAGCCGGATGGTGCCGTCGGCGCTGCCGCTGGCGAGCGTATGCCCGTCGGGACTGAACACGAGGGAGTTGACGTACCCCTTGTGACCGGTGAGGGGCGCGCCGAGCGGACGCGGGCGGGACGGGTCGCCGATGTCCCACAGCTGGACGGTGCGGTCGTCGTAGGCGGTCGCCAGGAGGCGGCCGTCCGGGCTGAAGGCCAGCGGGTCGGCGAACCGGATGCGCAGGGGGATGGGCGACCCGTGGGGGACAGGGCGGTCCGGATCCCCGACGTTCCACAGCTGCACGGCCCGGTTTCCCGTGACCACCGCGAGGGTGCGGCCGTCCGTGGAGAACTCCAGGGACCGTACGCCGCCCTTCGGCAGGAACGGCTCGCCCATCGGCACGGGCCGGCCGGGCTTGCGCACGTCCCACAGCCGGACCCGTCCGTCGAGCGCCGCCGTCGCGAGCACCCGCCCGTCCGGCCGGAACGCTCCCGTCCGGCCGATCATGTCCGCCGTCGGCAGCGACCACAGCCGGACCTTGTTGTCGCCCGTCCCGGTGGCGAGGGTGCGCCCGTCGGGGCTGAAGCCGAGCGCGTACATCTCGCCGCTGCTGCCCGCCAGGGGCCCGCCGACCTGCGACGGGTACGCCGGATCACTGACCTTCCACAGACTCGCCGTGCTGTCCGCGCTGGCGGCGGCGAGCATGCTTCCGTCGGGGCTGAAGGCCACGGACCACACCGCCCCCGTGTGGCCGGTGAGCGGCGCCCCGATCGCTGCCGGGCGACGCCGGTCGGCCATGTTCCAGAGCCGGACGGTGTCGTCCGCGCTGCCGCTGGCGAGCGTCCGGCCGTCGGGGCTGAAGGCCACGGAGTGCACCGTGTCGGTGTGGCCGGTCAGCGGCTCCCCGACCGGCTCCGGACGCCGGGGCCGCGTCACGTCCCACAGCCGGATCGTGCCGTCGTCGCCGCCGGCCGCCAGCGTCCGGCCGTCCGGACTGAACGCCACCGAGCGCACGGCGGCCGTGTGCCCGGTGAGCGGCTTGCCCAGGGGCTTCGGGCGCTTCGGATCGGCCACGTCCCACAGCCGTACGGTGTGGTCGTCGCCGACGGAGGCCAGCGTGCGTCCGTCCGGGCTGAAGGCGATCAGGTAGATCGTGCCGTCATGGCCGGTCAGCGGCCGGGCGATCGGCTGCGGGCGGCCCGGGTCCGTCACGTCCCAGAGCCGGATCGTGCCGTCGTCGGCCGCGGTGGCCAGGGTGTGCCCGTCCGGGCTGAAGACCGCGCTGCTCACCCAGCTGGTGTGACCGGTGAGCGGCTTGCCCAGGGGCTTCGGACGCTTGGGGTCGGCCACGTCCCACAGCCGTACGGTCCGGTCGTAGCTGGCGGTGGCCAGGGTCCGTCCGTCCGGGCTGAACGTCGTGAGGTAGACGGCGCCGGTGTGGCCGACCAGCGGCGTGGCCAGCGGGGCGTTCACGATGGAGATCAGGCGGCTGTTCGCGCCCTTGTCGTCCGGCCGCAGCCGGTGTGCCACCAGGTCGAGCTGCGCGGACAGCGACGGGTCCGTGTACTGGACGCGATCGGCCTGGGCGAGCACCTGTTCGAACACGGCTTCGTCCCGCTGCTTCCAGGCGACCACGGCCGCTCCGACGGCCAGCACCGCCAGCACCACCAGGGCCGCCACCGCGCCTCGGCTGATCCAGATGATGCGCCTGCGCAGCCTGACCGAGGCGGCCAGGAACTCCACCGCGCTCCGGGTCAGGAACGTGTCCCCGGCGGATTTCGCCCATCCGTGGGCCTGTTCCAGGCGGGAGCCCCGGTAGAGCAGTGCGGTGTCGCGGTCCGACTCCTCCCAGGCCCGGCCGTCCTCCTCCAGGCGCTGGCGCAGCAGGTTGCCCTGCCGGTCCTCGTCGATCCAGTCGCGCAGCCGCGGCCAGGCGTGCAGCAGCGCCTCGTGGGTGATCTCCACGGTCTCCGCGTCGAGCGTCACCAGCCGGGCGCGGACCAGTGCCTCCAGGGACTCCTCGGTCTTGCCCGGATCGGTCGACTCGTCCGCCAACTGACGCCGGGCGCCCCGCCTGCGCGTGGCCTGGGTGTCCTCCCCCAGCCGGACCAGCCGGAGCAGGAGCAGCCGGGCCGCCGTGCGGGCCGCCGGGTCGAGTCCGGACCAGGCCCGCTCGGCGGTCGCCGCGACCGCGCCCTGGATGCCGCCGGCCGCGCGGTACCCGGCGAGCGTCAGCCGGCCCGCCTTCCTGCGCTGCCAGGTGGCCAGCAGAGCGTGCGAGAGGAGCGGCAGCACGCCCGCGTCGTGCGCCCCGCGCGGGCCGTCGGTGCTCACCTCCCGGACGATCAGCTCCGCCAGGCCCGGCTCCAGCTCCAGGCCGACGGCCTTGGCCGGGCCCGTCACCGCCTCGCGCAGCTCCGCGGAGGTCAGGGGTCCGAGCACCATGTGCCGGTGCTGGAGCGCGTCGGCCAGTTCGGGATATCTGAGGCAGCGCTCGTAGAAGTCGGCCCGTATGCCCAGCACCACGACCGCCGGTGCCGGGTCGCCGTCGCCGCCCGGCGCACAGACGGCGTGCAGGATCTCGACGAAGGCACGCCGCTCCGCCTCGTCGGGGCAGAGGGTGAACGTCTCCTCGAACTGGTCCACGATGACGACCGGCCGCGCGCCGGCCGGCGCCTCCCGCCGCGCCCAGGCGGCGACGGCGGCACGGATGTCACGGCCCCGTTGGACGCGCGGGTCCACCGTGGCGGCGACGACGGGGTCCTCCGCGGTGGGTTCGCCGGCCGTGATCATGGCCGAGACGACCGGCTCCAGTTCGGGGATGCACCGGGTCAACTCCGCCAGCGGATCACCGCCGGGGACGAGCTGCACGACCTCCGTGGCCCGGCCGCCACTGCCGCCCTCACGGTCACCGTCCTCACCGTCGTCACTCGGCGCGCCATCACTCAGGGCGCCGCCCCGCAGCGCGGGCACCAGCCCGGCGTTCAGCAGCGAGGACTTCCCCGCCCCCGACGCCCCCACGAGCATGACCAGGCCGCCCGTTACCGCCACGGCCCGGAGCTGGGCGACGAGCGCCTCCGTGCTCCGCTCCCGGCCGAAGAACCACCGGGTGTCCTCCCGGCGGTACGAGGCCAGACCCCGGTACGGGCACACCCCGCCGGGCGCGGGCGGGCCCTCGGCGGCGGACCGCTCCTGCTCCGCGGACGCCGCGCCCCGCTCCCCGACCGGGTCGGCCACCGCGGCTTCCCACAGCCGCTGCCACTGACCGAGGTCGTACAGGCCCGGGGATACCGGCGTGGGCCGCGCCCGCCGCGCCTCGGGGATCAGCACGTGCAGCACCGCCGCGAGGGCGGTGAACTGAGCGGGTACGTTCCGTGCCCGGCGCCAGTCGCTGATGCGCTGGGCGGACACCCGGACGGGACGCCCGCGTTCGTCGACCCGCTGGAGCCGGACGACCGCTTCGGACACACGTTTGAGTGGAGGGTTCCCGGCTTCCTTGTACAGCAGCGCGAGGCGCTCCGCGAAAGCGGTGCGTGCCCCGGAGTCGGAACCCAAGGTGTCCACTCCTTAAATCTCCGCGCCTGGACGTCCGGACCGGAAAACTCACTCTATACGTCTGACCTGCGGTAATACCGCCCACCCGGAACCGGAGACTCCTTGTCGGCGGCCGGAACTGGCAGGATCCGGACGCAGCAGCGCACCGATCCGGTCAGCTTCCCGCGCAGTCGGACGACCGTGACTCCACCGTTCGGTACCGGTCCCCACGAGGGGAGGGACCGGTGCCGGACGACGTGGTGATCCTCCCCATCGGACGACGCTCTACCACTCTGGCCGGCTCTGGATAACTGACGATCCGTCAGCTATGGTCTGCCTGCCGTTCGCCTGCCGTTGCCAAGGCCGGCCCGCCGTACCGCTTCCGGAGCGACGTACAGGGGTGAGCACAGTGCAGACACGTCCCGAGAGCCCACGACCGCAGGGCGCCCCGCGCTGGGTGGCGATGTTCTACCACCCGGCCGCGCGGACCTGGCGGGCAGCCGCGGAGTCGCCCCACCGCTCGCCCGTGCTGCACGCCCTCGGCGAGATGACACAGACGCTGCGCGCGCGTGGGGACGAGGTGTCCTTCGCCCTGTGGGGGCCGAAGGACGGTGCGTGGCACCGCTTCGAGACGCCCCTGAAGTCCGACACGCACCTGAAGCGGGCGGCGTCGTCCCAGTCGGCCCCTGAGCCATCTGCCGGCGAACCGGCCCAGCTGGCGGAACGCATGACCGGCCGCCGCCACCAGGTCCTCATGTCCGGGCTGAGCAAGGCGGGCCTCTACGCCCTCTCCCCCGAGGACGACGCGACCGTGCGGGCACTCGTCGAACGACTCGACGAAGCCGCCGTACGCCGGGTCGCCCACTGGCTCGCGGCGGCCGGACAGCACACCTAGGAGCGTGGGTCAGTAAACAACTCCTGGAATGCCGCGCCTCGTGGTGAAGTGCGGCTGCCGAGCGCTGCTCTTGAAAAGGCGTGGCTGCCGGGCAGCCGTGATGCGAAAATCAGTCCGCAACTTGATCCACATCCGCGTCCCGGAGGTCCGCATGGACGTCGCCTCGCTGCTGCCGTTGACCACGGCCCGGTTGTCACTGCGTCTGTTCACTCCCGGCGACGCCGACGACCTGTACGCCTACCAGAGCCTGCCGAGCGTGGCGCGCTACTTGTACCGGCCGGCGCACACGCGTGAGCGCAGCGAGCAGGTTGCCGCCGAGCGCGCGGCGCAGACGGCCTGGCGCGCCGACGGGGACAAGCTGGCGCTCGCTGTCTGCCGACGCGATGAGCCCGGCGTCCTTGGCGAGGTGAGCCTCACCCTGGCCGATGCCCGCGCCGCCCAGGCCGAGATCGGCTGGACTCTCGACCCGGGTCACCAGGGGCACGGCTACGCGACCGAGGCGGCTGCGGCGCTGGCCGGGTTTGCCTTCGACACGCTGGGCGTGCACCGGCTCTACGCACGGCTGGATGTGGAGAACACCGGGTCTGTGCGGGTCTGTGAGCGCCTCGGGATGCGCCGGGAGGCGCACCTGGTCGAGAACGACCTCGACGGGGATCGCTGGGGCAGCGAGTACATCTACGCGGCGCTGTCCGCGGATCTTGGCAGTCGATCAGGCGATTGAGCCCGACGCCGCCTCAACGCCATGAAGAACGGGGCCGGCGCGTTCATCCAGGCATACAACGCCCAGGCCGTGGTGGACGACGCGCACCAGATCATCACCGCCGCCGACGTCACGACCAATCCCGCCGCCGCACTCAACCACACCGGCATGCTCGACCAATCCGCCGCGAACACCGGAATCCACGCACGTCAGGCGCTCCTCGACGCGGGCTAGGTGTGCTGTCCGGGGACGCTGCAAGGCGGAGGAGGGCGTCGATGCGGAGCATCGGCAACCGACGACAACGCCGCAGATGCGCGTGCCAGGCCCCGCGTCTGCGATCTGATCCAAACGACAGGCCCTACTGCTCCGAGGCGAACCTTCAGGCCGCAGCCGAGCGCAAGGAAGAACACGGCACCGACACCTTCATGGCCACCGGCCGCCTGTCCCACGACGAACGCGTCAGCCCCGCCCCGCGCGGACGCAGCCCGGCCGACGCCACGGCGCGCGAGCGCATGGCCCGCAAACTGCACACCAAACCCGGACGCGCCGCCTACGCCCAACGCAAAGCCATCGTCGAACCCGTCTTCGGGCAGATCATGACCTGCCAAGACGGCCGCAGACTCCTGCTACGCGGCGAAGCAGGCGCCCGCGCCGAATGGCGGCTACTCGCCGCATGCCACAACCTGCGAAAGATCTTCGGGCAGGTCGGACCCCCGGCCTGGCCGCCGCCCGAGCCTGAGCGCCCAGGCGGCAGCATCACCCTCCACAGCAACCACGCCCCGCACCCGCCCCGACACCGCCGACCACCCCAGACCGCCAGAGATCCGACCACCAACCCTCGAAGGCTTGCTCGTTACCGACCCACGCTCCCAGCCGGGCCGGTTCGGCCGCTCTCGTGCTGGGCAGTCAACACCTCGGGTCCTGCCGGCTTCCGGCACGACCGGTGGGGGAACGAGGGGGATGAAGGAAATGAAGGGGCAGAAGGTCTCTGTCGACCGCGAGCTCTGCTACGGCTCCGCCGAGTGCGTCCACAGGGCCCCGGCGGTCTTCGAGTTCGTCGACGGATTCGGTGTCGTCCGCCCGGGCCACGAACGGACGGGCGACGCCCCGGAGGTCCTGGAGGCGGCGGAGAAGTGCCCCAGCCAGGCCATCAGCATCACGGACGCGAGCGCTGCACCGCCGAGGACCTCGGCACCGGACCGGCCGTAGCGAGGACCGGTGCCCGTACCGAGCCTGCTCGCGGTCTTCGCCCACCCGGCGACGAGTCCCTGACGGCGGGCGGCACCCTGGCCCGGCACCCGGCGAGGGGCGCCCGCACGGCGTTCGTCACGGCCACGTGGGCTCCGGACACCCCACGCGCCGCGGAACTGGCCACAGCTGCTGGGTTACGCCGACTCCCGCGTTACGTCCCACAGGGTCGGCCCCCGAAAGACCCGGAGTGGTACATCCGCCACGACCTTGTCGCGTCGGCGCCGGTGGAGACGGAGCCGCGGCCATAGGCCGTCATCGGCCCAGGTCGGTGGCCCGGCTCAATGCCCGACCGGAAACGGCCACCGAAGCCCGGCCAACGCCCTGGCCCTGGCCTCCACGACCGCCATCCGGGCAGCGCGCTCGGCCCGGTCCACATGGGCCTTGTGCCCGGTGACCTGCCCCTCCCACTTCCGGTAGAGCAGCCCCACCTCCCCCGAGAACCACCCGCGGCTCACGGCGTTCAGCGCGAGGAGCAGCCCGGTGTCCTCGGACGCGGGCAGCGCCATCCAGCCGCCGAGGGCGAGCAGCAGCTCCCGCCGTACGAACAGCGACGCCGGATGGACCGGTGCGAGGAAGCCGTTGGCCTTCCACTGGTCGAAGACGGCCCCGCGCTCGATGGGCCCCTGGCCGGGGTCGCCCGGAAAACCGACCGTCGACCCGTCGGGCATGAGGTCCAGCACCCGCGACGTCGCCCATCCGAGACTGCGGTCGGCCTCCAGCGCCGCCAGATCCCGCGCGAGCGTGCCCGGCGGCAACTGGTCGTCGGCGTCCAGGACCTTCACGTACGCACCCTCGGCATGCGCCAGCGCGATGGTGCGCGCGACACCGGGCCCCCCGGCCCGGCCCTGCCGGAACGTCACCCGCTCGTCGTCGGGCACGTACGGCCGTACGGCCTCGCTCTCCCCGTCCTCCTGGATCACCCAGTGCCACTCCCAGCCCTCCGGCAGCCCCTGCTCGCACAGGGACGTGTGGGCCTCCGGAAGAAACCGGGCCGACGGGGCGTGCACAGCGGTGACGACGACGATGCGCACTCAAAAACCCCCGCGACCTGCACAGATGCCCGGATTACGGAGTGATCCTAGCCCTGTGACCGGCCGACTCGCCAAGGCCTGGAGCCGGACCGGCCGACGAGGGCATCCGCCGGCTGGTCCGGTCCAGGCCACGGCTCAGCCGCCTGTCGAGCAGGCGGTGTCAGGCGTTCTCACTCGTGCGGGTGCAGGACGACCTTGGTGTAGCCCTCCGTCCGCTTGTCGAACTTTTCGTACGCCGACGGCGCCTGGTCGAGGGGCAGCTCATGCGAAACGACGAAGCTGGGCTGCGCACGGCCCTCGATGATCATGTCGCGCAGCTGCCGGTTGTAGCGCTTGACGTTGCACTGTCCGGTGCCCACGCGCAGCCCCTTTTCGAAGAGACGCCCGATGGCCACCACCAGCATGCCCTGCTTCGACTGCTCGTCCGGTCCGCCGGGGTCGCGCGGGACGTACAGGCCCGGCACACCGAGAGCGCCCGTCGGCCGGACCGTCTCGACGAGGGAGTTCAGTACGGTCGCCGGTTCCTCGCGGTCCTCGCCACGCGCCTGGGCCTGGTAGCCGACGGCGTCGATGCCCTTGTCCGTGCCTTCACCCGCGGTCTGCTCCTTGATCTGCTCCACCGGGTTGCCCTGGGTGAAGTCGATCGGTACCGCGCCGATCTCCTCGGCCTTCTGCAGCCGCTCGGCCACCCGGTCGACCACGAACACCTTGCTCGCGCCGCGCAGCATCGCCGAGTAGGCGGCCATCAGACCGACCGGGCCGCCGCCGTACACGGCGACGCTGTCACCGGGGCGCACGTCGGCCAGCTCGTTGCCGTGGTATCCGGTCGGGAAGATGTCCGCCAGAAGCACGAAGTCGGTTTCCTTCTCGGTGCCCTCAGGGAGCTTCAGGCAGTTGAAGTCGGCGTACGGCACCCGTACGTACTCGGCCTGGCCGCCCACGAAGGGGCCCATCGCCACATAGCCGTACGCTCCGCCGGCGAAACCGGGGTTCACCGTCAGGCAGAAGCCGGTGAAGCCCGCCGTGCAGTTCTTGCAGAAGCCGCAGGCCACGTTGAAGGGCATGACAACGCGGTCTCCGCGGCTGAGCGACGTCACACCGTCACCGGCCTCCTCGATGACGCCGAGGTTCTCGTGGCCGAAGACGATCCCCGGCTCGGCGGCCGTGCGGCCCTCGTACATGTGCAGGTCCGACCCGCAGATAGCGGTGGACGTGACACGGACGATCACGTCGTTCGGGTGCTGGATTCGGGGATCCTCCACTTGCTCGATCGCGACTTCGAACGGTCCCTTGTAGACGACGGCCCTCATGATCGAACCCTTCCACTGGATGTGGTTGTTCGCTCACAGATCGGAACGGATACGCCGGGGGACCCGCTGCGTCCGTCGGGACCAGGTCCCCAACCCTGCAGCTCACCGGTCTTCTGTGTCCTGGCTCATACTCCAGACTGGTGCATGATGAGATGATTTGCATCTAGAGACTGCAAAATCCGATTCAGCACCATTCCGGAAGGATTCAGAACCTTGTCGCGACGTCTCGGCACGCTCCTCGTCCCGGTATCCGGCCTGTCCGGCACGACCTATCCGGAAGGGACCCGGGTGGCCATACGGGGCAGTGGAGGGTCCGTCGACGGCTTCGTCGACGGAGACTGGCTGCCGCTCGCATGGTGGGAGTTCGCGGACACCCAGCCCGAGGGCGGCCCCGGCACCCTGGCGTAGCGCCGGGCGATTCGGCTGGTCCGGGTCCCGTTTCGCTGTGCGGCGGACCGGGGACCTGGAACGGGACAGCAAGGCCGGCCGGAGCGCGTGTGCGGCCCAGCGGACTGCGCCTGCGCGCCGACCCTTCGGCGAGAGGACGCGGCCATGGCGAAAATTCTGACGGTTCTTTATCCGGATCCCGTTGACGGCTACCCGCCCAGCTACGCCCGGGACGAGATTCCCGTCATCGGCGGCTATCCCGGAGGGCAGACGGCGCCCACCCCGCAGAGCCTCGACTTCAAGCCGGGTGAGCTGGTCGGCTGTGTCTCCGGGGAGCTCGGGCTGCGTCCCTTCCTCGAGGACCGCGGCCACACACTGGTCGTCACCTCCGACAAGGACGGGCCCGACTCCGTGCTGGAGCGCGAGCTCCCGGACACCGACGTGGTGATCTCGCAGCCGTTCTGGCCCGCCTACCTCACCCCTGACCGGATCCGGCGTGCGCCGCAGCTGAAGCTGTCGATCACAGCCGGGATCGGTTCGGACCACGTGGACCTTCCGAGCGCCATCGAACACGACGTCACCGTCGCGGAGATCACCTACAGCAACAGCATCAGCGTGTCGGAGCACGCGGTCATGCAGATCCTCGCCCTGGTCCACAACTACCTGCCCTCCCACGAGTGGGTCACCGCCCGCCGAGGGTGGAACGTCGCCGACAGCGTCTCGCGGAACTACGACCTGGAGGGCATGGACGTCGGCGTTTTCGGTGCCGGACGCATCGGCCTGGCCGTGCTCCGCCGACTGCAGCCGTTCGAGGTGAAGCTGCACTACAACGACGTCCACAGGTTGCCACCGGAGCTCGAACGGGAGCTGGGGCTGACCTGGCATCCGGACGCCCGTTCCCTGGCGGCCGCCGTGGACGTGCTCTCCATCCACGCGCCGCTGCACGCCAGGACGGTGAACCTCTTCGACGACGAGATGCTGGCGACCATGAAGCGCGGGGCGTACATCGTCAACACGGCTCGCGCACTGATCGTCGACCGGGACGCCGTGGTACGCGCCCTGGAGCGAGGCCATCTGGCGGGCTACGCCGGTGACGTCTGGTATCCGGAGCCGCCGGAGGAGGACCACCCGTGGCGCGGCATGCCGCACGAGGGCATGACACCGCATGTATCAGGTTCGACGCTCTCCGCACAGGCCAGGTACGCGGCCGGCGTGCGGGAAGTCCTGGAGTGCTGGCTGGACAGCCGCCCGATCCGTCAGGAGTACCTCATCGTGGAGGGCGGCAGGCTGGCCGGGACCGGGGCTCGCTCCTACACGGTCTGACATCCGTCATGGCATGGGCGGCCCACGCAGAAGGGGTGTCTCTGCTGCGAGACACCCCTTGTGACCTGCGAGGCACAGGGTCCACTGCTCCTCTTCTCGCTCGCCGGCGCCATCGCCTCACTCAGCACCCGATGATCGAGCGGTGTCTTGGAGGCAGCCGACACCGAGTGGACGCAGGCGGTCCGGCCGACCAAGGGCGCCATCTCACCGACGTAGGAGGGGTGGCTCCTTCGTCATCCCACCCTGTGCGTGTTCTGGATCGCCCCCGAGGACAGCGCCGTGAAGCTGTCGATGAGGCCGCGCGGAGTCATAGACGGATGATGACGAGGGCGATGTCGTCAGGGCCGCCACCAGCGACGTCGAGGCGGGCCAGCAGCGCGTCGGCCAACTGGTCAGGGGAGAGGGCGCTGTCCTGAGCCAGGGCTGTGGTCAGGCGTGCCAGGCTGGCGTCGATGTCCTCGTCACGGCGCTCGATGAGACCGTCGGTGTACAACACGAGGATGTCCCCCGGTTTGTAGGACAGACCGGCCTGGGGGCGGGGGACATGGTGTGGGCGGGCGCCGAGTGGCGGATCGGTCGCCTGGTCCAGCAGTTCCCAGGTCCCGTCAGGGTGGCGCAGGACGGGCGGCGGGTGTCCGGCGTTGCTGTAGATGATCAGCCTGCTGCGGGTGTCGATGAGTACCTTGACGGCGGTTGCGGCCGTTGCGCCGTCCAGGGAGCGGGCGTACAGACCGAGGACCTCCAGAGCTTGGGCGGGGCTGGGGATGGCACGGATGGCTGCGCTGAGGGCGCTGCGGAGCATGCCCATGACGGCGGCGGCCTGCAAGCCGTGGCCGACGACGTCTCCGACGGCCACGGAGTAGCGGTCGGGGGGCAGGTCGACGACGTCGTACCAGTCGCCGCACACGTTCAGTGAGGTGATCGCCGGTAGGTAGCGCACGGCGATGTTGCTGTGCTGGTCCAGGTCGGGGACGGAGAGCATGGCTTCCTGCAGGGTGACGGCGACTTGCCGTTCACGGGCGTGGGCCTGGCGCAGTTCCTGGTTCAGCCGGTGCAGCGCTCGGACCCGTCCGTAAAGCTGGGCTGCCATGCCCTGCTCCTGGTCGGTGAGCTCATCCCGGCGTGCTGGGCCCGAGCGGGCGAAGCCGGTGACGTCCTCGGTCCATTGGACGATCCACTTCACCCTGCCGTCAGGCCCGGCAATCGGGGTGTGGATCGCGGACCACCATCGCTCCTCGAAGCCGCCCGGCCGGGGGACGTCATACCGCTGCAGCACCATGGTGTCCGGCTTCCCGGTGTCCAGGACGAGGCGCAGTGACGCCTTCAGATTGCGCTGCGCCTCGTCGGGGGAACCGGGGCGTTCCGGCAGGGCGTCGAAGAAGTACTTCCCGATCAGCTCATCCCTGGCCCGGCCGGTGCTCTGCACGCATGCCGGGTTGACGTAGCGAATCACCAGGTCCGAGTCCAGCACCAGGTACGGGCTTGGTGTGGCGTCGAAGAACGCCGCGAAATCGATGTCCGCTGTCATTACACGCTCTCCGGTGGCCGCGAGCGCGACTGCTGGCACTTCCAATCTACGAGCGATCCAGCGTCCGGGCTTGCCGGTGGCGGATCCGGGACGCCGGTGCAGGGCGAGGTGATCAGGCTGCCGACGCGAGAGACGCCCTCTTCAAGGCTGGTGGTGCGGTCTGGCCGCGGGTAAGTCGCCTGGTCATGAGGGTGACCACTGCCCAGATTATGTGCGCCTCCGAGTTGCCGTGGACCGGGCCACGGCCCGCCGTGAGTACGGCGCCTGCCCTCCTCATTCTCTCGTGCTCTTGGTCCACGCCTGGTCCACACGCAGTGATCCACAACGCGACAGAGCCGGATCAAGGTGAGACAAGCCCCATGCAGAAGGGGCGCCCCTCACTGAGGGACGCCCCTTCTGACCTGCAACATCAATGACCTGCGCGGAGGCGGTGGGATTTGAACCCACGGTGACATCGCTGCCACGACGGTTTTCAAGACCGTTCCCTTAGGCCGCTCGGGCACACCTCCCCGCGCCGGCCGTGATCGGCGGCGCGGGGACAAGGGTAACGGGTCGGTGCGTGCGGGTGGGGGTCAGTTGTCGCCGATGCGCGACCCCAGGGTCACCTCGACCGTGTGCTGCTTGCCGCCGCGCTCGTAGGTGATCGTGACCTTGTCGCCGGGCTTGTGCGTCCAGATCTCGCCGATCAGGGTGGGGCCGGAGTCGATCACCCGGTCGTCGAGCTTGGTGATGACGTCGCCGGGCTTGAGGCCCGCCTCGGCGGCCGGGCCGCCCGGCTCGACCGGTGCCGCGCCACCCGCGCCCTGCTCGGTGATCTGCGCGCCGTCCGAGCGGTCGTCCAGGGAGACGGACGCGCCGATCTTCGCGTAGACCGGCTTGCCTGTCTTGATCAGCTCCTGGGCGACGTACTCGGCCTGGTTGATCGGGATGGCGAAGCCCAGGCCGATCGAGCCGGACTGGCCGGTGCCGAAGCCGCCGTTTCCGGTGGACTGGATCGCGGAGTTGATGCCGATGACGTTGCCCTGCGCGTCCAGCAGCGGCCCGCCGGAGTTGCCCGGGTTGATCGAGGCGTCGGTCTGCAGGGCGCTCATGTACGACGCCTGGCTGCCGCTGCCGTCGCTGGAGGCGACCGGGCGGTTCTTGGCGCTGATGACGCCCGTCGTCACCGTGTCGGACAGGCCGAACGGGGCGCCGATCGCGATGGTCGCGTCGCCGACGGCCACCTTGTCCGAGTCGCCGAGGGTGAGCGGCTTCAGGTCGTCGGGGGCGTTCTTGAGCTTGATGACCGCCACGTCGTAGCCCTGCGCGTGCCCGACCACCTCGGCGTCGTACTTCTTGCCGCTCGGGAAGGTCGCGGTGAGCTTGCCGCCGTCCACCGCTCCGGCCACGACGTGGTTGTTGGTGACGATGTGGCCCTGCTTGTCGAAGACGAAGCCCGTGCCCGTGCCGCCCTCGCCGCTGTTGCTCTCGGCCTCGATCGTGACCGTGCTGGGCAGCGCCTTGGCGGCCACGCCCGCGACCGTGCCCGGGTCGCGCTTGACGTCGCCGCCGCTGGTGGAGGCGGAGACCGTCGTCGAGCCGCTGCTCTCGTCGTTGTTCTTCGCCAGCGTGTAGCCGAGACCGCCGCCCAGGCCGCCCGCGGCCAGCGCGGCCACCAGGATCGCGGCGACCAGACCGCCGCGGCCACGGCCGGACTTCGGCGCCGGCTGCTGGTACGAGGAACCCCAGCCGCCGCCGGAACCGGAACCGCCGTCGCCGTACGACGGGGAGGCCGGCGGCGGGGGCGGGGGCCAGGACGGGTCCGGGGCGGAGGAGGAGACACCCTGCTGTGCGGCGTCACCAGGAGCGCCCTGGCCGTGGCCGGACTGCCCCTGGGAGTCCTGTCCGTACGGTCCCGGTCCCTGGGGTGCCTGTCCCTGGGGCGCCTGTCCCTGTGGTGCCTGTCCCTGTGGTGCCGGAGCAGCGGGAGTGTCCACCGGCACGGGGGGTGCGGACGGGGCGGGGGGTACCGCGGTGCCCTCGTTCTCGGTGCTCACAGCTTCTCTCCTCGATCCACGGCTGTTTCCTGGGTCGCACTCGGTCACGCTTTTTCACGTCGGCGACGGTCCGGCGCGATACGGCTGTGCTCGTCCCTTTGTATGCCGTCAGCTTTTCCCACCGGCCGTCAGAGCACCATAAGCGGTGGCTGTGCGTCCGGGGCCATTCTTTATATAGGTCATTACTAACGAAAAGGATGCAATTCCAGTGCCTCCGTCCGGACCTGTGAATCCGTCGGGTCCGTCCGACCAGACGCGTACCCGCGTGCGGTGGCACCATGACGCGGTGACCCACGCACGGCAGCATGTGATTCAAGTCGTCGCCCACCGGGGGGCCTCCGAGGACGCCCCGGAACACACCCTGGCCGCGTACACCAAGGCGATCGAGGACGGCGCGGACGCCCTCGAGTGCGATGTGCGCCTCACCGCCGACGGCCACCTGGTGTGCGTACACGACCGCCGGATCAACCGTACGTCCAACGGCCGCGGCGCGGTCTCCGCCCTGGAGCTCGCCGACCTCGCCGCCCTGGACTTCGGCTCCTGGAAGACAGGCGAGGCCTACAGAGGGCGTGACGAGGACCCCGACTGGGAGCACCGCCCGGAGGACCGTGAGGCGACGTCCGTCCTCACCCTGGAGCGGCTGCTCGAACTCGTCGCCGACGCCGGACGCCGGGTGGAACTGGCCATCGAGACCAAGCACCCCACGCGCTGGGCGGGGCAGGTCGAGGAGCGGCTGCTGGTGCTGCTGAAGCGCTTCGGCCTCGACGCCCCGGCCGCCGCCGAGGAGTCCCAGACGCGGGTCATGAGCTTCTCGGCCCGTTCGCTGCACCGCGTGCGTGCCGCCTCGCCGACCCTGCCGACGGTCTACCTGATGCAGTTCGTCTCGCCCCGGCTGCGCGACGGACGCCTGCCCCTGGGCGTGGGGATCGCGGGCCCGTCCCTGCGGATCGTGCGCAACCACCCCGACTATGTGGAGCGCCTGAAGCGGGCCGGCCACCAGGTGCACGTGTGGACCGTGAACGAGCCAGAGGACGTGGATCTCTGCGTCGGCCTGGGCGTGGACGCCATCATCACCAACCGCCCGCGCGCGGTGCTCGACCAGCTCGGCCGCTGAAGATACCGGGCCGACCACACAAGTCCCACCAGACCCACGCACACCTCTTGACCTCACCCCTTGGCGGGCGGGATCCTCGCGTCTCGGCCACACCGACGAAATCCAGCCACATGATTACAGGGAGTGCTCCGGCGCGTTCGGTCGGTATTCGATCGTGGTGAATGCGTCATAGGACGCGTGTTGGCCGGTTTCCGGTACAGGCCAATGGGGCATCCACACCGTGGCGTGGGGCAAAGGAGGTCTCGGGGGTGGCGTTGGTGGTGGCACAGGAGGTGCCCACGTCGTCGAGCATGGCCGTACCTCATGGCCCTGCGGGCGTGGGGAAAGCACGACACCGTATGCGCGCGCAGTTGCGCAGAGGTGGCGTAGCGGAATCGGTCATCGACGACGCCCTATTGATCCTTTCCGAACTTTTGAGCAACGCGTGCAAACACGGCAGGCCCCTGGGCGACGCGCTCTCCGGTGACGGTGACGTCCGTGCGGCGTGGCGCGTGGATCCGTCCGGCCGGCTCATCGTCGAGGTCACGGACGGCGGTGGCCCGACCCGTCCCGCCCCGGCGACCCCGTCGGTCACGGCGCACGGCGGCCGCGGGCTGAACATCATCACCGCGCTGGCCGACGACTGGGGTGTCCGGGACGACATCCGCGGCGAGGTCACCGTGTGGGTCGTCGTCCACGCCGACGTGTACGACCCGGACGCCGGCCACCGCCGCGACGACTTCGCGACGCGCGTCACAGCCCCGGCGGTGTCCCAGATACCCGGGCTGGACTTCGCCGACGCGTTCGACGACATGGACTGACGCGGCGCCGGCCCAACCCGGTTGTCCGCGGGATCGCTGTTGTCCACGGGACCGGTGTTGCCCACAAACCCCCTGTCGTCCACAGGACCGCGTCCCCCGAGGCGCGAACGGCTAGGCTCGCGACCGTACGAGACGAGCCGTAACCGGGAGACCCATCGATGGCCAAGAAGCGACCCCAGACGAAGGCCAAGCGCCCGCAGATCACGGACGGGGAGATCCCGGTTGTCGGCGCCCGCGAGCCCTGCCCCTGCGGCAGCGGCCGCCGCTACAAGGCCTGCCACGGCCGGGCCGCGGCCCACGCCGCGACCGAGCTGGTGCACCGCCCCTTCGAGGGCCTGCCCGGCGAGTGCGACTGGGTGGCCCTGCGCGAGCTGGTCCCGGCGGCCACGGCCGGGCTGACGCTCAAGGACGGCCTCCCCGACGGCGTCCCGGCGGTCACGCTGGCCACGGTCCTGCCGATGGCCTGGCCCGCCCTGCGCCGCGACGACGGCTCGGTCCTGCTCGGCCTGCAGAACGACACTTCCTCGGGCGACATCAGCCGCGACCTCGCCGACACCCTCCAGCGCGCCCTGGAAGCCGAGCCCGGCACACCGGTGCAGGGTCGCCGCGCCCCGGCCGACGGTCCGCGGCTGCAGGATCTGCTCGACCCGGAGGGCGCCTTCGAGCCAGAAGTGCACAGCGGCTTCGAGTTCTGGGTGCCGGACCCGGAGAACGCCAGCCCGGAGGTGACCGCCTCCCTGGAGCGGGCCAACGCCGCGGCCATCCCGACCGTCAAGCTCCAGGGCGTGGACGCCGCCTACTGGTGCGAAACGCCCGAGAAGAACCATCTGCGGTGGGTCATGCCCCACCCCGAGGAGCAGCTTCTGGACGCTCTCGCGCGGCTGCACGCGGCGGGCCGGTCCAGCCTGGGCGAGGGCACCCGTCTGGTGGGCTCCTTCCGCGCTCACGGGCTCACAGTGCCGGTCTGGGACCTGCCGAGCGGGGTCACGGCCGAGGACGTGGAGAAGCCGGCGGCGGAGTTCGCCGAGCGCCTCGCCACGGCCCTGGCCACGGACGCGCCGCTCACCGCGGACGAGCGCCGTGCGCGGGGAGGCCTCACCAACCGGCAGGTCACGCTCAGCTGACGGAACGCCACGGGGCCCGGTCCGGCCGCTCGGCCGGCCGGCCGGACCCGCGTCCTCCGAACCGGCACACCCTTCACAACTCCCGTCCGGCACAAGCCAGTCGGTGACTGGAAAGGGCGAGAGCGAATTTGCGAACCGCCGATCTCTTGTTACCGTTCCTGTAGCCCGGTTGCTGGTGCATCCCCCGTCGCCAGCAACCGGGTCTTTCTTTGCGGCGACGGTTCACGGAACGCGTCCGATCGTCAACTTCCCGCTGCCATGGGCGAGTTGCTCCCCGAGCGCAGCAGCAGCGGCCCCTGGCCGGCCCGCCGGGCGAACTCCGCGACCGCCGTGTACGCCGCCAGATCCCCGCGTGCGGGTTCACGGGGTGTCTCACAGGTCCCCGGCTCGTCCTCGGCGCCCACCGCGCACGTGATCCGCACGGTCCGGGCGCCGGGCCCCATCAGGCTCAGTACGGCGTACAGCGCCTCGCCGGTCGCGTTGCGGTAGTAGGTCCGGGCCCAGGTGCCCGCGGCCTGCCTCACGACACAGGTCTGCGCCTCGACGCCGTCGGGTGAGGAGAGTTCGGGGCCGCAGCGCGCGGCGGTGGACAGCCCCGGGCCGAGCGCGGGGAGGCCGGCCACGGCGGAAGGCCCCTTGCCGTCCGCGGACGGCGGGGAGGAACGTACGCCTCCCCGTCCGGAACCGGCCACAGAACCGCCGCGTGCCCCGGCACCGCCCGCCGAGTCCTCGGCATGTGTGGTCGCCTCCCCCGCATCCGGGGACCTCGCGGACGCCACGGCCAGCGGCAGTACGACCGCGCACGCCGCCACGACGCCCGCGAGGGCGAACAGTCGGACCTTTCGGGGGCCCCGGGGCCGGCCCCGGGAATGACGCGGCATGGCCCCGGAACATAACGCGCCGGGGCGGAACCCGGGCCCGGCGCGCCCTACGGCCCTACAACTCGGGTGCGCTCACACCCGTACGAGTGAGGGCCTCGACCGCGGCGTCCACCACAGCCTCCACATCGGGCACCCACGGCGAGGCCGAGCCGGGCAGCGGCGCCCGCTCCCAGCGGATCTCGCCCTGCCCCGTCTCGGACGGCGGCAGCGCCAGGTAGCCGCCCTCCCCGTGGAAACGGAGGGAGCCGGGCACGAAGTCCTTGGCGTAGAGCAGTTCGCCGAGCTGCTCCATGGAGTACGGCTTCACGAGGATCGCCCAGCGGGCGGGGGACGCGACGACCGGGCCGAGCCGCATGCCCATGCCGTCGAGCGCGTCGAGGGCGCGGGCCGCCGGCAGGGCGGGCAGGGAGACCGCGCAGGGCGCCTTGCCGCCGGTGGCCAGGACGATCGGCGCCGTGGGTCGGTTGCCCCACCACCAGCGCACCATGCGCCCGTCCGTGGTGGCCGCGAGCAGGCCGGGGTCGAAGGGGTGCGCGCCGGGGACCGTGCACTCGGGGTCCGGGCAACCGCAGCGGTTCCGCCCCTCGGGGTCCGCCGCCACGCCCGGGAGTACGGGCCACTGCCATTCCGTCGCGTAGGTCAGGGCCGCGCCGATCAGCTCAGGCCTCCCGTCGCTGCGCTGGGACAGGAGCCTGCGTCGCCTTCCGAGGATCTCGCGCATGTGCGCTCGTTCCTTTCCGTTGCACGCCGGCAACACCGTGGTCCACATCACATCATGTGTCGATCACTTCACTGTGCGTACCTGTTGGCGCATCACACCCCTGCCGTGCGCAAGGGGAACCCCTATGGGTCGAGCATTGACTGCCTCCGCGGCCGTCCCGCCCATACTGCGTCTATCAAAAGCACGGGTGTGGCGTAGGGGTGGCGAAGTATGGCGTTTGCCGTCGCGCGTATTTCTCTCCGCCTCCGCCACGGGAGGATGGGGCACGGTCGTCGGTGGCTAAGACGCCCGGGTCCGTCACCAGGTTCCGGGTAGTTCGCAACCACCCCTGGCCTTCACCGAGTACGTACCCATCGCGACCGTTGTGACGCTCCGTCGAGCAAGCCCAGTCGACCGCAATAAGCCGTCCTATGCGGCAGTTTTAAGCCAACTTTGCATTTAGGCAAGAGGAAGGAGACTTTTCCCTCGGACCTCACGGACACCAGGAATCCCAGCAGGACAATGCTGGACATCTCCTCACGAGTGCGTGTACATGTGGAGACACTGCTAGCGGCGCAGAATGACATGGGGGTTTGCGATGCTTTTGAGCAGTACGCGCTGGTCGGAAAGCCGGACGCCATGAACGCCCCGCACCCTCCGAAAGTGGCTGGAATCGATGCAACGGTTCCATCACCAGCACACACTGTCGCGCCTGTCGCGGCGGGTACCTCCTCGTCCGCCCCGGCAAACCCTCCTGCCCCACCGGGCGCGGTATTCCAGGACCGTCTCGCCGGCTGGGTCTCCGACCTCACCACCCTCCACGAGCTGACCGAGCGCCTGACCCGCACGTCCGCGCTCGACCAGGCGCTCCACGAACAGCTGCGGGCCGGCGCCGCCCTGGTGGGCGCCCGCCGCGGCCTCGTCGTCCTGGAACCCGGCGACGGCCTGGGCCCGGACACCACCATCGGCCTGGGCCTGGCTCGCGCCGACCTCGGCCACATCGAGACCGTGCCCCGCAGCGCCCTGTCCTACGGCCGGATCCTCGACGGACCGCCCGGCGGCGAGGACGGCATCGCCCAGCCCGACCTGTTCGCCGAGGAGGGACTCGACCCCCGCCACCGTGAGGTCGCGGCCCGCCTCGGCTACGCCGCCAGCTACGCCCTCCCTCTGACGACCGAGTCCGCCGGCCGCCTCGGCGCCGTCGTGTGGCTCTACGACGAACCCGCCGAACCGAACGAGCGGCAGCGCCACCTCGTCGGTCTGTACGCCCGGTACGCCGCCGAACACCTGGCCCGGCTCCTGGAACTGGAGCGCACGCGCGCGTCCATGGCGACCATGTCGGAGGAGCTGCTGCCCGCGCGGCTGCCGCGGGTGGCCGGTGTCCAGCTCGCCGCCCGGCACCGCACGGGCCCGCGCGGCGGCGGCGACTGGTACGACGCGCTGCCGCTGCCCGACGCCGCCCTCGGCCTCGCGGTCGGGTCCGTCACCGGGGCGGGGCCCAGCGCGGTCGCCGCGATGGGGCGGCTGCGGGCGTCCCTGCGGGCGTACGCCGTGATGGAGGGGGAGGACCCGGTCGCCGTCCTGTCCGACCTGGAGCTGCTGCTGCGGCTGACCGAGCCGGCCCGCTCGGCCACCGCCCTCTTCGGCTACTGCGAGCCGGCCGCCCGCAAGATCACGCTGGCCGGTGCCGGACACAGCCCGCCGCTGCTGCTCGGACAGCGCCGCACCGAGTTCGTGGAGACGTCGGTCTCCGCCCCCCTCGGCATGCTCGCCTGCTGGGAGGCGCCGAGCGTGGAGATCCTCGCCGAGCCCGGAGAGACGGTTCTGCTCTACACCGACGGGCTGCTGCACCGCACCGGCGAGACCACCGACCGCGCCTTCGCCCGGCTGCACGCGGCGGCGGCCGGAGCGCCCCGAGCACTGCGGCGCGACCCCGGCGCCCTCGCCGACCACGTCCTGCGCAGCGTGCTGCCGGACGGGCTGGACGGGGGGGTACCTCCCGGTCGAGCGAATTCGAGACTGGGGGAGGACGGTGCGGAGGACGTCGTCCTGCTGGCGGTTCGGTTCGAGTAACGCTCCTCGTCATCGCCCTGAGACCGCTTCCGCGCCGCCGTAGAGTGGAGGGCGGTCCAGTGCCGTATCGAGGAGGATGACCGCCGTGGCAGAAGAGCCTTCGGACACCCCGGAGACTGCCGAAGAGGAGCCGATCAAGCAGCGGAAGAACGGACTGTACCCCGGCGTGTCCGACGAGCTTGCCGAGAACATGAAGAGCGGCTGGGCTGACACCGAGCTGCGTGACCTCCGGCCCATCCCCCAGGCCGCCGAGACCGCGGCCCGCCGGGCCGCGCTGTCCGCGCGCTTCCCGGGCGAGCGGCTGGTGATCCCCGCGGGCAACCTGAAGACCCGCTCGAACGACACCGAGTACGCCTTCCGCGCCTCCGTCGAGTACACCTACCTCACCGGCAACCAGACCGAGGACGGCGTCCTGGTCCTGGAGCCCAAGGGCGAGAGCCACCAGGCGACGATCTACCTCCTGCCGCGGTCGAACCGGGAGAACGGCGAGTTCTGGCTGGACGGCCAGGGCGAGCTGTGGGTCGGCCGCCGCCACTCCCTCACCGAGGCGGAGAAGCTGTACGGCATCCCCGCCTCCGACGTGCGCGAGCTGACCGGGGCGCTGCGCGAGGCCACGGGCCCCGTGCGGGTCGTGCGCGGGTACGACGCCGGCATCGAGGCCGCGCTGACCGACAAGGTCACCGCCGAGCGTGACGAGGAGCTGCGGGTCTTCCTCTCCGAGGCGCGGCTGGTCAAGGACGAGTTCGAGATCGGCGAGCTCCAGAAGGCCGTCGACTCGACCGTGCGTGGCTTCGAGGACGTGGTGAAGGTCCTCGACAAGGCCGAGGCGACCTCCGAGCGGTACATCGAGGGCACGTTCTTCCTCCGCGCGCGCGTGGAGGGCAACGACGTCGGCTACGGCACGATCGCCGCGGCCGGTCCGCACGCCTGCACGCTGCACTGGGTGCGCAACGACGGGCCCGTGCGGTCGGGTGACCTGCTGCTGCTCGACGCGGGTGTGGAGACGCACACGTACTACACCGCCGACGTCACGCGCACACTGCCGGTCAACGGCCGGTTCAGCGAGATTCAGCGGAAGATCTACGACGCCGTGTTCGAGGCCCAGGAGGCCGGGATCGCGGCGGTGCAGCCGGGGGCGAAGTACCGGGACTTCCACGACGCCGCGCAGCGGGTGCTGGCCGAGAAGCTGGTCGAGTGGGGGCTGGTCGAGGGGCCGGTGGAGCGGGTGCTGGAGCTGGGGCTTCAGCGGCGGTGGACGTTGCACGGGACCGGGCACATGCTCGGGATGGACGTGCACGACTGCGCTGCCGCGCGGACCGAGACGTATGTCGACGGTGTGCTGGAGCCGGGGATGTGCCTGACCGTCGAGCCGGGGCTGTACTTCCAGGCCGATGATCTGACGGTGCCGGAGGAGTACCGGGGTATCGGTGTGCGGATCGAGGACGACATCCTCGTGACGGAGGACGGCAACCGGAATCTGAGTGCGGCGTTGCCGCGGCGCTCGGATGAGGTCGAGGCGTGGATGGCCTCCGTCAAGGGCTGAGTTTCGGGTGCGGGTGCGTGGGGGCTGGTCGCGCGGTTCCCCGCGCCCCCAAGGCATCCAGGAACAGTACGCCGTCCAGGGACGCCGCCCGTCAGGTGCGTGAGGCCGGGCTGCGAGCCGACTGTGAACCGACCGGCGGCATCCGGCCAGGGTCCAAAAAACCGCAGGTCAACGGTAGTTGGCGTGTGAGATCATGGCCGACCTTGCCGGGCCGACTCGGGGAACAGCATGAAGAACGTCCAGACGGCGCTGACCATGCAGGACGCCATCCTCACCCTGCAGAAGTACTGGAGCGACAACGGCTGCATGATCACGCAGCCGTTGAACACCGAGGTCGGAGCGGGTACGGCCAACCCGGCCACGGCGCTGCGGGTGCTCGGCCCCGAGCCGTGGAGCGTCGCCTACGTGGAGCCGAGCGTGCGGCCGGACGACTCGCGCTACGGCGAGAACCCCAACCGGCTCCAGACCCACACCCAGTTCCAGGTCATCCTCAAGCCCGACCCGGGCAATCCGCAGGAGTTGTACCTGGGCAGCCTGCAGGCGCTCGGTGTCGACCTGGGCGCGCACGACGTGCGGTTCGTCGAGGACAACTGGGCCTCGCCCGCGCTCGGCGCCTGGGGGCTGGGCTGGGAGGTCTGGCTGGACGGCATGGAGATCACCCAGTTCACCTACTTCCAGCAGGTCGGCGGTGTCGCCCTGGACCCGGTGTCGGTGGAGATCACGTACGGCCTCGAACGCATCCTGATGAACCTTCAGGGCGTGGCCCACTTCAAGGACATCGTCTACGCGCCGGGCATCACGTACGGCGAGGTGTTCGGGCAGAACGAGTACGAGATGAGCCGCTACTACCTCGACGACGCCGACCTCGACACCAACCAGCGGCTCTTCGACGCGTACGCGGCCGAGGCCCGGCGCCTGCTCGACCTGGAGTTGCCGGTCCCGGCGTACACCTACGTGCTCAAGTGCAGCCACACCTTCAACGTGCTCGACGCGCGCGGCGCGATCAGCACCACTGAGCGGGCCAAGGCGTTCGCGCTGATGCGCGGCCTGACGCACGAGTCGGCCAAGCTGTGGGAGCGGCGGCGGGCCGCGCTGGAGCATCCGCTCGGGGTGGCGGCCGCACCGGCCCCGGCCCAGCGGGCCACGCTGCCCAAGGTGCCCGGCGTCGAGACGCTGCTGTTCGAGATCGGCGTGGAGGAACTGCCGTACGCCGACGTCCCCGCCACCACCGAGGCGGTGCGCGAGTCGGTCACCGCCAAGCTGGCCGCCACCCGCCTGGGGCACGGCCCGATCACCGTGATGGCCACGCCCCGCCGGATCGTGATCACGGTCGACGGGGTGCAGCCGCGCGAGCGGGACACCATGCGGACGGTGCGCGGCCCCAAGGTCGCCGCCGCCTTCAAGGACGGCGCTCCGACGCCTGCCCTGCTGGGCTTCGCCCGCAGTCAGGGGGCCGAGCCGACCGACGTGCGGATCGTCAACGTCAAGGGTGTCGAGTACGTGGCCGTCACCCGGCACGAGGAGGGGCGTCCGGCCGCCGAGGTGCTCAGCGATCTGCTGGCCGAGGTCGTGGCGGGGCTGCGTGCCGGCCGGAACATGCGGTGGAGCGACCCAGGTCTGTCGTTCTCACGGCCCGTTCGCTGGCTGCTCGCGCTGCTGGGCCGTACTCCCCTGCCCGTGGTGGTCTCCTCGCTCGCCGCGGGCGACACGACGCGGGTGCAGCGTCAGGCTCCCTACCCGATCGTCCGCGTGACCTCGGCCGAGGGCTACCCGCACTTCCTGCACATGCACGGCATCCTGCTCGACCGGGACGCCCGGCGCGGCGCGGTGGTCCGCGGTGCCCTGGAGGCGGCGGCCGAGGTGGGCGGGCGGATCGACGTGGAGGGCCAGGCCGATCTGATCGACGAGATCACCGACATCCTGGAGTTCCCCTACGCCGTGCGGGGGTCGTTCGACGAGCGCTATCTGGAACTGCCCGCGAGCGTCCTGACCACCGTGATGCGCAAGCACCAGCGCTATCTGCCGGTGCTGAACGGCGAGCGGCTGATGCCGCACTTCGTCACCTTCGCCAACGCCCTGTGCGACGACGACGTGGTGCGGGCGGGCAACGAGGCGGTGCTGCGGGCCCGTTACGAGGATGCCGCGTTCTTCTGGCGGGCGGATCTGAAGGTGCCGCCGGCGGAGTTCCGGCGCCGGCTGGACAAGCTGACGTTCGAGGACCGGCTCGGTACGGTCGCCGACCGCGCCGACCGGCTCGCCTCCCTCGCCCTCGACCTGGCCGGACGCGCCGGGCTCCCCGAGGAGGCGGTGGACGTCGTCCGGCGCGCCGGTGCGCTGGCGAAGTTCGACCTGGCGTCGCAGATGGTGATCGAGTTCTCCGGACTGGCCGGGGTGATGGCCGAGGAGTACGCCCGCCGGGCCGGCGAGTCCGCCGAGGTCGCCCGGGCCCTGGCCGAGATGGAGCTGCCGCGCTCCGCCGGCGGCGCCCTGCCGGCCGGGGACGCGGGTGCCGTACTGTCGCTCGCCGATCGGTTCGACCTGGTGACGGGCATGTTCGTGATCGGCGCCGCGCCGACCGGGAGTTCCGATCCCTACGGGGTGCGCCGGGCCGCGATCGGGCTGCTCAACGTGCTGCGCAGTGTGCCTGCCGTGGCCGGCGTGCGGGTGAGCGAAGGGTTGCGCGCGGCGGCCGTACGGTACGCCGCGCAGGGTGTCGAGGTGCCCGCCGAGCGGGTCGCCGAGGCCGCCGAGCTGGTCACCCGTCGCTATGAGCAGCAGCTCACGGACGCCGGGCACGAGCACCGGCTCGTCCAGGCCGTCCTGGTGTGGGCCGACCGGCCCTCCCACGGTGACCGCACCCTGGCGACACTGGAGCGGCACATCGGCACGGAGGCGTTCGAGGCACTCGCTGCCGCGTTCCAGCGGGTGGTGCGCATCCTTCCCGAGGGCGGCGTCCAGGCGGCAGATCCGTCCCTGCTGACCGCGCCCGCCGAGCTGCGTCTCGCCGAGAGCGCCGACGCCGTACGCCAGGCCCTGCACGGCCGCGAGGGCGACCTCGGTGCTCTGATCGAGGTGTCCGCCCCGCTGGTCGAGGCGATCGGCGCCTTCTTCGACGAGGTGCTGGTGATGGACCCCGACCCGGCGGTGCGGGCGGCCCGGCTGGCACTGCTCACTCAGGTGGCGGGGCTGGCGCGTACGACGCTGGACTGGGGCGCGCTGTAGGGGAGGGACGGCCGGAGGGCGGACGTCCAAGGGACGGACGCGTCAGGGGGCGGACGTTTCACGTGAAACACCGCCTCCGGGCCGACCGGTCGTCGGCAGAGGTCAGACCGCCATCAGCGGCGTTGCGTCCTTGCGCCACTTGAGAACCTTGTCGAAGCTCACCACGGCCCCGCCCCGGCCCGGCTTGTTGCCGATGTGGACATGGTCGGCGAGCTCCTCGATGAGGCACAGCCCTCTGCCGTTCTCCGCGTCGGTGTGTGCGGGCCGGACCGGCGGGCGGGACCGGCCGGCGGAGGCCGCGGGGAACCCCGGGCCCGCGTCGGCGACCTCGATCCGGCACTTCTCGCCGTCGAGGTACGCCGTAACCCGGTACGCCTCCGAACCCGGGCCACCGCGCGCCGTGGCCCCGCCGTGCTCCACGGCGTTCGCGCAGGCCTCGCTGAGGGCGACGGAAAGGTCGTAGGAGATATCGGGATCGACGCCCGCAGTCTCCATCGTGCCGATCAGAAGGCGCCTGGCGAGCGGCACGCTCGCAGCTTCGCGCCGCAGATGGAGTGACCACCAGATGCTCATGCTCCAGCCTCCTGGCCGCGGCTCGACATACCGTTACGTATTGCCCTGAGTCCCCGCATGTAAGCGTGAAGTTGACGTGATGCCGCCCATACGGCGGATGCGCCCCCTCCCTGACCGGTGTATGTGGGGGCGCGTGGGGCCAGAAAGTGATGTTCTGGTCGTACGGCATCTTGCGGACCTGCCGCACGAGGTCTGCGGGGCCAGTGCGATGATGAGCCCGCCATGACTGCCCCCCACGCGTGCGCGACGCGCTCCGGACTCACGCTCCGGATCCTGCGGGCCGCGGTGTTCGCCGCGGTCTGTGTCGTGCTGGCCGGGGCAGGTCACGCGCTCGCCTCCTGCGACGGCATTCCGCTGTGGACGCTGGGCGCCGGTTTCCTCGGGGTGGTCGCGGTGGCGGCACCGTTCGCCGGGCGGGTGCGCTCGCTGCCGGGGATCACGGCGCTGCTCGCGGCCGGTCAGACCGTATTGCACACGCTGTTCGGACTCGGCCAGCACGGTACGGCCGCCGCCACATCGTCGGTGCCGGCGGGCGTGAGCGACGCCGCGCTGATCCAGCAGGCCGCGCGGCTCGTGTGCGGCACGACCGCGGCGGCGATCAGCCCGGCGCAGGCCCACAAGATCCTCATCGATGCCCGGATTCAACCGCCCACGGGCACGCACACGCACCTGCTGGCGGACGGCGGCGCCTCGGCCTCGCTATGGCCGTCCCTGCCGATGCTGCTCGGCCACGTCCTCGCGGCGGTCGGCGCGGGCTGGCTGCTGCGCCACGGTGACCTGGCTCTGCTGCGGCTCACCGAGCTGCCGGCGCAGGGTGTCGCGGAAGGGGCGCTCGTGCGCTCCCTGCGGGCCGCTCTCGCGCTGGTGCGCGCCCTGCGCGCCGGGCTGCCGGGAGCGCCGGAAGCTTGTCCGCGCCCCGTGTGCGCCGTGCGACCCGCGCCTGTGATGCCGCGTATGACCGCACTCCAGCACACGGTCGTCCGGCGCGGCCCGCCGACCATCACGGCTCGCGCCTCCGCACTCGCCGCCTGACGCGACGCGACCACCACTCCGCCTTTCGTACGATTCGGATGATTCGGGCGGCTGAGAGGGGGGCCGCCGTCGTGCGGCACGCGCGCGTGCGCGTAACCCTCATCCCTCTTCATCCCGACCCGACTCACAGCGGAGTGTTCCTTCCATGAAGGCTTCCCGTATCGCCGCGGCCGGTGCCGCCGCCGGTGTCACCGTCCTCGCCCTGTCCGTCCCCGCCTTCGCGCACGTCACCGTGCAACCCGAGGGCGACGCAGCCAAGGGCGGCTACGCGGTCGTCGACTTCAAGGTCCCCAACGAGCGGGACAACGCCTCGACCACCAAGCTCGAGGTCAACTTCCCCACGGACCACCCGCTGGCCTCGGTGATGCCGGAGCCGATGCCCGGCTGGAAGATCGTCGTCACCAAGTCCAAGCTGGACAAGCCGCTGGAGATGCACGGCGAGAAGATCTCCGAGGCCGTCACCAAGGTCACCTGGACCGCCGACGGCAAGGGCATCGAGCCCGGCTACTTCGAGAAGTTCCCGGTCTCGATCGGTCAACTGCCCGAGGACACCGACCAGCTGGTCTTCAAGGCCCTCCAGACGTACTCCAACAAGGAGGTCGTCCGCTGGATCGAGGTGCCGCAGGAAGGCCAGGACGAGCCCGACAACCCGGCCCCGGTGCTGGAGCTGTCCGCCGCCTCCGAGGACGGGCACCACGCCTCCTCGGGTGACGATGCCTCCGACGCCGAGTCGGCCGAGAAGGCCTCCGCCGACACCGCCTCCTCCGACAGCACCGACACCACCGCCCGCGTCCTGGCCATCGTCGGCATCGTGGTCGGCGCGGCGGGCGTCGCCTACGGCGTGCTGGCCGGGCGTCGGCGCACCAACGCCTGACGCCGCTTCCGTTGCACGGCGCGCACCGGGTTCCCGCCCCCGGGCGGGGGCACCCCCGGTGCGCGCCGGGTCACCGACATCTGGGACATTTCTCTATGCGCACCAAGACCTTCGCCGCGGCCGCTCTGCTCGCCGCCACCTCCCTGACCCTGACCGCCTGCGGCAGCGGCAACGACAGCGACAAGCCCGTCGCCGTGGTGTCGGAGCAGGCCGGTACCGACAAGGCCGCCACCGTTCTCGACAAGCCGTTCGAGAAGCCGGACCTGGTCCTCACCGACACCCAGGGCAAGAAGTACGACCTCCGCAAGGAGACCGAGGGCAAGCCCACACTGATCTACTTCGGCTACACCCACTGCCCCGACGTGTGCCCGTCGACGATGAGCAACATCGCCGTGGCCAAGAAGCAGCTGCCCAAGGCCGAGCAGGACGAGCTGCGCGTCGTGTTCGTCACCACCGACCCGGACCGCGACAAGCCGGCAGAGCTGGGCAAGTGGCTCAAGGGCATCGACCCGCAGTTCATCGGCCTCACCGGCGACTTCCCGACCATCCAGGCCGGCGCCCGCACCCTCGGCATCTCCATCGATCCGCCGCGGAAGGACAAGAACGGCAAGATCATCTCCGAGCACGGCACCCAGGTCATCGCCTTCTCGCCGAAGACCGACGGCGGCTATGTCCTCTACGGCGAGGACGCCACCGTCGACGACTACACCAAGGACCTCCCCGAGATCACCAAGGGGGAGAACCCGTGAGGCGGCGACTCGGCCCGGCGGCCCTCGTCATAGCCGGGGCGCTCGCCCTGGCGGGCTGCGGCGGCCCGGACTCGGAATCCGGCGACTCCGCTTCCGGGAGCGGCAATGCGGAACTCTCCGTGAGCTCCGCCTACATGCCGCAGCCCGTCTCCGACGAGATGGCGGCCGGCTTCTTCACCGTCACCAACAAGGGCGGTGCCGCCGACGAGCTGACCTCGGTCACCAGCGACATCGCCGGGCAGGTCACCGTGCATGAGACCGTCGGCTCGGCCATGCAGGAGGTCAAGGGCCTGAAGGTCCCCGCCCGCGGCGAACTCGTGCTGAAGAGCGGCGGCAACCACCTGATGTTCGAGCAGCTGAAGCACAAGCCGAAGGAAGGTCAGACGGTCTCCGTCGAGCTGCACTTCGCCCACTCCGGCCCGGTCGAGGTCGAGATGCCGGTGAAGTCGGCGACCTACCGCCCGACGACCGGACACTGAGGGAGGGACCCCTGTGACGCAGACCATCGCCCCCCGCGTCCGGACCGTGGTGCTGCTGCTCCTGGCCGCGGCCTGCGCACTCCTCGTCGGCGCCGGACCGGCCTCCGCGCACGCCGCGGTGACCGGCAGCGACCCCGCGCAGGGGGCGGTGGTCGACAAGGCCCCGGCCCGGATCTCGCTCACCTTCTCCGAGCAGGTGGCGATGTCCGGCGACTCGCTGCGCGTGCTCGACCCCGGGGGCAAGCGCGTCGACGCGGGCGAGCCGTCCAACGTCAGCGGCACGACGTACGCCGTGCGGCTCCACTCCGGCCTGCCCGACGGCACCTACACGGTCGCCTACCAGGTGGTGTCCGCGGACAGCCATCCCGTCGCCGGCGCCTACACCTTCTCCATCGGCGCCCCGTCCAAGACGTCCGTGACGGTCTCCGGGCAGACGGCCGACGACGGCGTGGTCGGCTGGCTCTACGGCCTCGGGCGGTACGTGTCCTACGCCGGGTTCATCGTGATGGCCGGTGGCGCCGCCTTCGTACTCGCCTGCTGGCCACGCGGCTCCGGGGTGCGGCCCGTGCAGCGGTTCGTCGTCTCCGGGTGGCTGGCGCTCACCGGCGCGACCCTCGCCCTGCTGCTCCTGCGCGGCTCCTTCACCGGCTCCGGGAAGGTCGCCGACATCTTCGACCTGTCCCTGCTCGGGCAGGTGCTCCAGACCAAGACCGGCGCGGCACTGGTGTCCCGGCTGCTGCTGCTCGCCGCGGCGGCGCTGTTCATCGCCGTGCTGTTCGGTGCTTACGACAAGCGCGAGGATCCTCAGGAGAAGCGGGACCTGACCTTCGGGCTCGCCATCGGCGGTGTCGTCGTGGCGGCCGGGCTCGCCGCGAGCTGGGCGATGTCCGAGCACGCCTCGGTCGGACTCCAGGCGGGCATCGCCATGCCGGTCGACGTCGTCCATCTGCTGGCCGTCGCCGCGTGGCTCGGCGGGCTGGGCGCGCTGCTGGTCGCCCTGTACCGGGCACCCGCCGACACGCCCGTCGACACGTCGGCCGTACGCCGCTTCTCCCGACTCGCCTTCGGCAGCGTCCTCGCACTGATCGCGACCGGGACGTACCAGTCCTGGCGCCAGCTCGGCTCCTGGTCCGCCTTCACCGACACCCGCTACGGACAGCTGCTCCTCGCCAAGATCGCCCTCGCGGCCCTCCTGGTCGGCGTCGCGTGGATCTCACGCCGGTGGACGGGGCGGCTGGCGGAGACGGTGCCGGCAGCGGCGGAGCGGGAGAAGGCGCGGGTCGGAGCAGGGGCTGAGGCCTCCGGTGACGCGGAGCCCGGCGGGACCGGCGATGACCGGACCGGCGCGGGCCCAGAAGCCGCCACGGACACCGCCACGGACACCGACACCGACACCGACGCCGACGCCGACGAGCAGCCTGATTCCGAACCCGCCGACACCGAGCGGGCCGCGCAACTCGCCCGGCAGCGGGCCGCCCGGGACGCCGCCCGGCAGAAGCGGCTGCGGGACGCCGACCCCGACCGCCTCGGCCTGCGCCGCTCCGTGCTGGCCGAGGCCGGCATCGCGGTCGTCCTGCTCGCCGTCACCACCGTCCTCACGCAGACCGAGCCGGGACGCACGGAGCAGGAGGCCAAGGCCGCCACGTCGGCCTCCGCGTCCACCTCGCCGGACACGGGAGCGTCCGGGGCGCTGACCCTGAACATGCCCTTCGACACCGGCGGCGAGAACGGCAAGGGCATCGTCACCGTCGACCTCGACCCCGCACGCGTGGGCGACAACGAGATGCACGTCTACGTGGAGCGGCCCGACGGCCAGGCCTTCGACATCCCCGAGGTCAAGGTCGACTTCACCCTGAAAGCCAAGGACATCGGGCCGCTGCCCGTCGTCCCCGACCACCTCGCAACCGGACACTGGTCGGCGAACGGAGTGCAGATCCCCATGGCCGGCGACTGGAAGGTCGACGTGACCGTGCGGACCTCCGACATCGACGAGGTGACCGTCACCAAGAACGCGCAGATCGGCTGAACCACCATGGCTGACCAGTCCCTTCCGAAAGTCCGTACCTCCGGCGCCGCCCCGGCGAAGACCGAAGCGGCCCCGGCCGACGAGGGCATCTCACGGCGACGCCTGCTCGGCTCCGCCGGTGCCACCGGGCTCGTGCTCGGCACGGCGGGCGCGGCCGTCGGATACGCCGCCGCCCCCACCGAGGCCGCCGCTCCCCTCACCTCACTCGGTGCCGACCGGGCGATGTTTCACGGGAAACATCAGCCCGGTATCACCGACGGCCTCCAGGCCCGCGGCCACCTCGTCGCCTTCGACCTGGCGGCGGGCGCCGGCCGCAAGGAAGCCGCCGCGCTGCTGCGCCGCTGGTCGGAGACGGCCCGGCGGCTGATGGCGGGTGAGCCCAGCGCGCACGACGACACCGACGTGGCACGCGACGCCGGGCCCTCGTCGCTGACGATCACCTTCGGCTTCGGCCACAGCTTCTTCGGCAGGACCGGCTTGGAGAAGCAGCGCCCGACCGCTCTGGACCCGCTGCCCGAGTTCTCCTCCGACCACCTCGACAAGAAGCGCAGCAACGGCGACCTGTGGGTGCAGATCGGCGCCAACGACGCCCTCGTGGCCTTCCACGCCCTGCGCGCGATCCAGAAGGACGCGGGGTCGGCGGCCCGGATCCGCTGGCAGATGAACGGCTTCAACCGCTCACCGGGCGCCACCGCCCACCCCATGACGGCCCGCAACCTGATGGGCCAGATCGACGGCACCCGCAATCCGAAGCCGTCCGAGCCCGACTTCGACCAGCGGATCTTCGTGCCGGAGAAAGGCGAACCGGCCTGGATGGCGAACGGCTCCTACGCCGTCGTACGCCGGATCCGCATGCTCCTCGACGACTGGGAGAAGCTCTCCGTCAAGGCGCAGGAGGACGTGATCGGCCGCCGCAAGTCCGACGGGGCGGCGCTGTCCGGCGGTACCGAGACGACCGCGATGGACCTGGAGAAGACGGACTCCCAGGGCAACCTGGTCGTCCCGATCAACGCCCACGCCCGGATCACGCGGCCCGACCAGAACGGCGGCGCGGCGATGCTCCGCCGCCCCTTCTCGTTCCACGACGGCATCGACCCGGACGGCGTCCCCGACGCGGGCCTGCTCTTCATCTGCTGGCAGGCCGATCCACTGCGCGGCTTCGTGCCGGTGCAGCGCAAGCTCGACCGCGGCGACGCCCTGTCGCAGTTCATCCGGCACGAGTCGAGCGGGCTGTTCGCGGTGCCCGGTGGGGCCGCCGAGGGCGGGTATGTGGGGCAGAAGTTGCTGGAGGGGTGAGAATTCAGCTCTCGGTGGGTTGTCGGGGATAGCGCTTCCGCGAGCCCATTAGGGTGAGGTCATGCCAGCGAGCTATGCGTATCTCGGCCCCGAGGGCACCTTCACCGAAGTCGCCCTGCGCACCCTCCCCGAGGCCGCCACCCGGGAGCTCATCCCGTACGTGTCCGTCCAGTCCGCGCTCGACGCGGTACGCGTCGGCGACGCCGAGGCCGCGTTCGTGCCGATCGAGAACTCCGTCGAGGGCGGCATCACCACCACCCTCGACGAGCTGGTCGCCGGCGCTCCGCTGATGATCTACCGCGAGGTGCTGCTGTCGATCACCTTCGCGCTGCTGGTCCGCCCGGGCACGAAGCTGTCGGACATCAAGACGGTCTCCGCCCACCCGGCAGCCCAGCCGCAGGTGCGCAACTGGCTGAAGAAGAACCTCCCGGACGCCCACTGGGAGTCGGCCGCCTCGAACGCGGACGCCGCCCGGCTGGTCCAGGAGGGCCAGTACGACGCCGCCTTCGCCGGGGAGTTCGCGGCCGCCCGCTACGGCCTGGAAGCCCTGGAGACCGGGATCCACGACGCGGAGAACGCCCAGACGCGGTTCGTGCTGGTCGGCCGTCCCGCCCGGCCCGCCGCGCCGACCGGCGCGGACAAGACCTCCGTCGTGCTGTGGCAGCGCGACGACCACCCCGGCGGTCTGCGCGACCTGCTGGGCGAGTTCGCCACCCGCGGCATCAACCTGATGCTGCTCCAGTCCCGGCCCACGGGCGCGGGCATCGGCAACTACTGCTTCTGCGTCGACGCCGAGGGCCACATCTCCGACCGCCGGGTGGCCGAGGCCCTGATGGGCCTCAAGCGGATCTGCCTCCAGGTGCGCTACCTCGGGTCCTACCCGCGCGCGGGCATGCAGCCGGGGGACGTCCAGCCGCCACGGCCGGGGACGTCGGACGACGAGTTCGTGGCGGCGGCGGACTGGGTGGCGCGGTGCCAGGACGGCCGGTTCTAGAACCGGCTCCGGGCGGCTTCAGGCAGGTCGTACCTGCTGATTGTCGTTATCCACAGAAGTTATCCACAGGTCCGCTTCTCGACCTGGGGACAAGTCGACAACGAAACATGAGCCAGTCGACAAATCGCCCTAAGGCCCCTGACCTGTCCATCGACGGGCAGGTCGCCCTTCGTCCACCGTTTCCCCTTGCGTAACTCTTTGGAGTGACCCATTTCCACTCGAACGTGAGGGTAAGGCAGGTTTGTGTCGGGAATCCTTCGGTGCGACCCGGCCTTCCGGAGTGATCAGTTGCGAAGTCCACAGATCTTCCACACAGCCTGTGGATAACTTTTCGGCATGTGGGGATCCCTGTGGACAACCGAGCCCCAAGTCCCGTTCCCCACAAGGAATTCGAGTCAATCCCGCGCCCCATGGATGCCTCTTTCCGGGGAGAGACGGTCCGTTTATTGACACAGTGTGCAATTCCGTCATAACGGTACGTAAGCCACACCGGGAATAGTGAGTCGTGGGCGGTCATCGCACACCGGTAGCCTTGAGCACGTGATTGACCTTCGCCTGCTCCGTGAGGACCCCGACCGTGTGCGCGCGTCGCAGCGCGCCCGTGGAGAGGACGTCGCGCTCGTCGACTCCCTCCTGTCCGCCGACGAGCGGCGCAGGTCGTCCGGCGTCCGCTTCGACGAGCTGCGCGCCGAGCAGAAGGCGCTCGGCAAGCTCATCCCCAAGGCTTCCGGAGACGAGAAGGCCGAGCTGCTGAAGAAGGCGGGCCAGCTCGCCGCCGACGTCAAGGCCGCCGACGCGGACCGTGACGCGGCCGCCACCGAGACCCAGCAGCTGCTCCAGAGGCTCGGCAACCTCGTCCACCCGGACGTGCCCGTCGGCGGCGAGGAGGACTTCGTCACCCTGGAGACGCACGGCACGATTCGCGACTTCACCACCGAGGGCTTCGAGCCCAGGGACCACCTGGAGCTCGGCCAGATCCTCGGCGCGATCGACGTCGAGCGCGGCGCCAAGGTCTCCGGCTCGCGCTTCTACTTCCTGACGGGCGTGGGCGCCCTGCTGGAGCTCGCCCTGGTGAACGCGGCGATGGCCCAGGCCAGCGCGGCCGGCTTCACCCCGATGCTGACCCCGGCCCTGGTCCGCCCCCAGTCCATGGCGGGCACCGGCTTCCTCGGGCAGGCCGCCCAGGACGTCTACCACCTCGCGAGCGACGATCTCTACCTGGTCGGCACGTCCGAGGTCCCGCTCGCCGCGTACCACATGGACGAGATCATCGACGCCGAGAAGCTGCCGCTGCGCTACGCGGGCTTCTCGCCCTGCTTCCGCCGCGAGGCCGGCTCGCACGGCAAGGACACCCGGGGCATCTTCCGTGTGCACCAGTTCGACAAGGTCGAGATGTTCTCCTACGTCACCCCGGAGGACTCGCAATCCGAGCACCAGCGGCTGCTGAAGTGGGAGAAGCAGTGGCTGACCTCGCTGGAGCTGCCGTACCGCGTGATCGACGTGGCGAGCGCCGACCTGGGCGCCTCGGCGTCCCGCAAGTTCGACTGCGAGGCGTGGATCCCCACCCAGGGCAAGTACCGCGAGCTGACCTCGACCTCGGACTGCACCGAGTTCCAGTCCCGCCGGTTGTCGATCCGCGTCCGTGAGGGCAAGCAGGTCCGCCCGCTGGCCACGCTCAACGGCACGCTGTGCGCCGTGCCGCGCACGATCGTGGCGATCCTGGAGAACCACCAGCAGGCCGACGGCTCCGTGCGGGTGCCCGAGGTGCTGCGTCCGTACCTGGGCGGCCGGGAGGTCCTGGAGCCGGTGGCCAAGTGACCACCGCCGGTTTTCCGTACCAGCTGATCGCCACCGACCTCGACGGGACGCTGCTGCGTTCCGACGAGTCGGTGTCGCCCCGCACCCGTGACGCGCTCGCCGCGGCCACCGCGGCGGGCGCCGCGCACATCGTCGTCACCGGCCGCGCGGTCCCGTGGACCCGGCACATCCTCGACGACCTCGGCTACCAGGGGCTGGCCGTCTGCGGCCAGGGCGCGCAGGTGTACGACGTCGGCACCCACCGGCTGCTGACGTCGGTGACGCTCGACCGGCAGCTGGCCGGGGTGGCGCTGGCCAAGATCGAGGCGGAGGTCGGCCCGCTGTACCTGGCGGCGAGCCGGGACGGCCTGGACGGCGAGGTGCTGGTGGGGCCCGGCTACGCGGCCTACGGCAACTTGCCCTCGACCCCGTTCACGGACGCGTCCGACCTGTGGACCGCGCCCCTGAACAAGCTGTACATCCAGCACCCGACGCTCTCGGACGACGAGCTGTGCGAGGTGGCCACGCGCACCGCCGGTGGTTTCGTCACCGTCGTCATGGCGGGCGAGGGCATCATCGAACTCCTGCCCCTGGGCCTGTCCAAGGCGACCGGCCTGTCCCTGGCGGCGCGCCGGCTCAAGGTGAAGGCGGCCGACACGATCGCCTTCGGCGACATGCCCAACGACATACCGATGTTCGCCTGGTCCTCCTACGGTGTCGCGATGGCGGACGCCCACGAGGAGCTGAAGGCGGTGGCCGACGAGGTGACGTCCTCGAACGAGGAGGACGGGATCGCGGTGGTGCTGGAGCGGTTGCTGGGCTGAACCTCGGGCCTGTCGCTCAGTGCCCGGTGGTGCTCGGCGGAGGATGCACGGATCGAACGTGCGCGGGCTTTCCAGCCCGACCATGACTCGCTTTCGATCGAACACAGCGCGAGCCAGTGCCTTGCCACTCGGCCAATCCTCCGGGTGGGCGGCCCACGCGAGTGCGATTCGCGTGCTCGAAGCGGCCGCCCCGGGCAGCTCCCCGTATGGGGCAAGTTCTACGGAGGGGTAGCGACTACTCCGGAACCCGCCGCGGGCTGCCCTGAAGGGAGCCGGACGTACTGCCGTGCATGGGCACCGTCCCGCTCCTCTCCCAGAACGTGGCGCCGGGCTGATCGCCCGGCAGGGACGACAACCACTCTGCCCGCCGGACGAATTGGGCGCCACTGAATAAACCGGCGGCGGCCGGACCGGCTAGCGCCTGCGCCACCTACGCCTGCGGGCCTTGCTGAAGAACCAGCCCGCGGGTGGCTCGTCGGAGCGCCAGGGCTGGGGCTCCGGCTCCTCGCGGCGCCAGCGCGCGGCGAGCATCCGGGCGCGGGCGGACGGCTCGGAGGTCTCGGCGGAGCGTATGAAGTCCTCGTCCAGGACGAGGCCGTCGAGTCCGTCGAGGCCGTCCCGGGCAGCGTCCCCGGAACCGGATCCGGGCGCGTTCCCGGCGCCGGATGCGGACTGCCCCTGGTCGTCGTACTGAGCCCTCTCGCCCGCCATCCCCGTCCCTCCCAGCCGTCCAACTCCCGTGCGCTTCCCCTACATCCCGTTTGCCCAGTGTGCCCTGACGGAGGTGAAGCCCCCGTCAAGGCCGGGGCACGTCACTCCTCGCCGGCGAGTGTCAGCGAGCGCAGCTTCTGACCGGCGTACCAGGTGGCCAGCGCTGTGACGGCCACCAGCAGGACCGTCGCCGTGGTGAGGCCGACGTCCGAGGTCACCAGGTCGCCGCCGGACACCTTCTGGGCCACGGCCAGCGCCCACTGCTGGACGCTCAGCGTGCGGGCGCCCGGCACCAGGGAGCCGAACAGGGCCTCCCAGACCAGGGCGTAGACGAGCCCGAACACCACCGCGTGCCGGGAGACCGTGCCCAGCAGCAGGAACAGCGCCGCGTACGCGATGGAGGCGACCAGCGCGGCCACCGTGTAGGCGACGGCGACCTGCTGGCCGTTGCCGTTCAGGATGAAGCCCGCGACGAGCGTCGGCACCGCGGAGAACACCATCGTCACCGCGATCGCGACGATCAGCTTGGTGAAGATGATCGTCGGGCGTTTGATCGGTTTCGACAGCAGGTACACCACCGAGCCGTCGTCGATCTCCGGTCCGATCGCGCCGGTCCCGGCGATGACGCCGATGATCGGCACCATCGTGGCGAGGGCGAGGCCGCCGAGCAGGTCCGCCGCCGTCTGGTCGTCCGCCCCGGCGAGGAAGCGCACCACCACCGAGATGGCGATGAGCAGCAGCGGCAGGGCGCCGAGGATGAGAGCCCGGCGTCGGCCGAGCAGGGCCCGGTAGGTGAGCCGGGCGACTGTGGGGTCGTACATCAGGGCCTCCTACGCCGCGACGAGGTACGAGAAGACGGACTCGAGGGACTCGTCGGACGGCGAGACCGTGAGCAGCCGGATGCCGTGGTCCCTGGCCACCCGCGGCAGCAGAGCCGTGAAACGGCCGAAGTCGACGGCCTGGATGCGCAGGCCGCCCTCGGCGAGGTCGACCTCGATGCCGGACGTCGACGGGTCGGCGATCAGCGCGGCCGCGAGGGCGCGGTCGTCGCTGGAGCGCACCAGGTAGCGGTGCGGCCGGTCGGTCATCAGGCGGCGGATCTTGCGGAAGTCACCGCTGGCGGCGTGCCGGCCGGCGACGACGACCTCGATGTGCCAGGCGAGTTGCTCGACCTCTTCGAGGATGTGGGACGAGAACAGCACCGTGCGGCCCTCGTCGCCCATGCGCCGCAGCAGGTCCATGAGCTGCATGCGCTGGCGCGGGTCCATGCCGTTGAAGGGCTCGTCCAGCAGGAGCAGGGACGGGTCGTGGACCAGGGCGGAGGCCATCTTCACGCGCTGGCGCATGCCCTTGGAGTACGTCTGGATCTTGCGGTCCTGCGCGTACTCCATCTCGACCGTGGCGAGCGCCTTCTGGGCCGCCTTGGCGCCCAGGCCGTGCAGCTCGGCGTTGGCCAGGACGAACTCCTGCCCGGTGAGGAAGTCGTACATCGCCTCCCGCTCGGGGACGACGCCGATGTGCTTGTAGATCTGCTCGTTGCGCCACACCGGCTGGCCGTCGAGGGTGACCGCGCCGGTGGAGGGTGCCAGGAAGCCGCCCATCATGTTGATGAGGGTGGACTTTCCGGCGCCGTTGGGGCCGAGCAGGCCGGTGACGCCGGGGCCGACGGTCATGGTGATGTCGTTGACGGCGACCACGTTGCCGAACCAGCGGGAGACGTGGTCGATGGAGAGCGTGGTCACAGTCCCACCTTCTTGTAGCGGCGCATCAGGAGGCCGTAGCTCGCCGCGATGAGGCCCAGGGCGACGAGGACGTAGGCGACGCCCTCGGCGGTGCTCGGGCCCACCCCGCCGGGGAAGGCGGAGGTCGCGCCCAGGAACGCGGACTGCACGCCGTCGACGATCGTGGTCGGCGAGAACAGCCCGATCCACGGCACGGCGTCGCTGCTGCCCTGTGCGTCGGCGATGGCCTGGAGGGTGGAGACCGCGCCGTAGGTGATGGTCAGCACGGCGATCACGGCCGCGATGCCGAAGCCGCGGCGCGGGGTGAAGGACGCGATGACCAGGCCGATGCCGGCGAACAGCAGTGAGAGCAGTGCCACGGAGACCAGTCCTTGTGCGAATCCCTTGGTCTGGTCGGCGAAGTCGAGCTTGGCCAGCAGCGCGCCCACGTAGAGCACGAGCAGGGGACCGGCGGTGAGGATGAACAGCGCCGAGGCCAGCGCCGCGAACTTGGCGCGGACGTAGTCGGCGGTCTCGATCGGCCGCGAGAAGTACAGCGGCACGGTCTTGAAGCGCAGGTCGCGCGAGACGGACTGGGGCGCCTGCGAGGCGACGTACAGGCTGATGACCGCCTGCATGACGATCGCGTAGCTCGTGTAGTCCACGGGCAGGGCGTTGGCCTTGGTGGCGACCGCGACGGCGACCATGATGGCCGCGGGCACGCACATCACCACGAACAGCAGCATGGGCAGCACCTTGGACTTCACCGAGCGGCCGAGGCCGTAGGAGCCGCGCAGGGACTGCGAGTACAGGGAACGGCGGGCGTAGGCGCGGCCCAGCCGGGGGCCGTCGTAGCTGCGGTAGCCGATGTTGTGGATGCGGGTCTGGTCACCCGGCGCCGGGGCGGATGTCCCCGTGGAGTGCTCAACCGCCATGGCCGACCGCCTCCTTCCGCTGCTCGTGCTGGTCACTGGTCGTGAAGACCTCGGAGATGTGGTGCCTGCGCTGCTCCATGCGCACCAGGCCGAGTCCGAGGTCCGCGATCACGTCCCGGACCAGGTCGTACGTCTCCTCGCCCCGGGCGGTGAGCAGCAGGATGTGGCCGGCGCCCGGCAGGCCGCTGCCGTCCTCGACGCTCACCCCGCGCGCGTGCAGCGCTTCGCGCATCGCGCGGGTGCCGTCCGGGTGCTCGTCGGTGTCGGTGACCTCGATCGCCAGGGTCGTCGTGGTCTGGGTGAAGTCCGTGGTGGAGCTGGAGCGCAGGAGTTTGCCTCCGTCGACCACGACGACGTGGTCGCAGGTGCGTTCCAGTTCGCCCAGCAGGTGCGAGGTGACCAGGACCGAGATGCCGAAGTCGGTGTGGATCCGGCGGATCAGGCCGAGCATCTCGTCGCGGCCGACCGGGTCGAGGCCGTTGGTCGGCTCGTCGAGGAAGACCAGCTGCGGGTCGTGCACGAGGGCCTGCGCGAGCTTCACGCGCTGCTTCATGCCGGTCGAGTAGCCGCCGATGGGGCGGTAGCGCTCCTCGTACAGGCCGACGTGGCGCAGGGTGTCGGCGGTGCGCTCGCGTGCGGCGGTGGGCGGCAGGCCGGACATGCGTGCCATGTGGACGACGAACTCGGTGGCCGAGACGTCCGGCGGCAGGCAGTCGTGCTCGGGCATGTAGCCGACCCGCTCGCGGATGTCGGCGCCCCTGGTGGCGACGTCGAGGCCGAGCACTTCGGCGCGGCCCTCGGTGGCGGGGGACAGACCCAGCAGGATCTTGATCAGTGTGGACTTGCCGGCTCCGTTGGCTCCGACGAGTCCGGTCACACCGGGCCCGACGTCCACGGAGAGCCGGTCAAGCGCGGTCACCCGGGGGAACCGCTTGCTCAGGCTTTCGGTCGCGATCACAGTCACGATTCGAAGGTAGGGGCCGCGATCGTGGGGGTCGTCACTCCGCAGAGCTGTTCTCGGGTCAACCTGGAGGAGTAGGGGCCCTTAGGGGACCTGGTTCCTGAGAGTTACCACGACCGGGAGCAGGCCGGAGACCACGCCCGGGAGCGCCCTATTGACGATGTCTCTAACAACTGCCAGATTCGCCGGATGACGTTGCTCACGGGCGCGCGGGAGCGCTGGGTGCGGACCGGCGGGGTCGAGCTGTGCGTGGCCGAGGTGGGTGATCCCCGGCGGCCGACGGTGGTCCTGGTGCACGGCTACCCCGACAGCAAAGAGGTGTGGTCCGAGGTCGCCGCGCGTCTCGCCGGGCACTTCCACGTGGTGGCGTACGACGTCCGCGGGCACGGGCGGTCTACGGCGCCGCGGCCGCTGCGGGGCGGGTTCACGCTGGAGAAGCTGACGGACGACTTCCTGGCCGTCGCGGACGCGGTCAGCCCGGACCGGCCGGTGCATCTGGTCGGGCACGACTGGGGCTCGGTGCAGGCCTGGGAGTTCACCACCGTCCGGCGCACCGAGGGCCGCATCGCCTCCTTCACGTCCATGTCCGGGCCGTCCCTGGACCACTTCGGCCACTGGATCAACAGCCGTGTGAAGCGGCCCACCCCGCGCCGGGTCGGCCAGCTCCTCGGACAGGGCGCCAGGTCCTGGTACGTGTACCTGCTGCAGACGCCCGTGCTGCCCGAGCTGGCCTGGCGCGGCCCGCTCGGCAAGCACTGGCCCCGGGTCCTGGAGCGCGTCGAGAAGGTGCCCCGGGGTGACTACCCGACCTCGTCCCTGCCGTCGGACGCGGCACACGGGGCCTGGCTGTACCGGGACAACGTCCGGCCCCGGCTGCGCAGGCCGCGCCCCGACGCGTACGCCCACGCGCCCGTGCAGATCGTGACGCCCCTGGGGGACCGGTTCCTGTCCGAGCGGCTCCACGACGGACTGGAGCAGTGGGTTCCGCAGCTGACCCGCAGGACCGTTCAGGCGGGGCACTGGATTCCGCGCACCCGTCCGGATCAGCTGTCTTCGTGGATCGAGGAGTTCGTGACGTCCGTGGAGAGCGGGCGGTCCCCGGTGGCGACGGGCGGCAGGCACGCCGAGCGGTTCGGCGGGCAGCTCGTGCTGGTCACCGGGGCGGGCAGCGGCATCGGGCGGGCCACGGCGCTGGCGTTCGCCGAGGCGGGCGCGCGCGTGGTCGCCGTCGACCGGAACAAGGAGGCGGCTGCCCGCACCGCCGAGTCGTCCCGCCTGGCGGGCGCCCCCGCGGCCTGGGCGGAGACGGTCGACGTCTCCGACGAGCAGGCCATGGAGAAGCTCGCCGAGAAGGTCACCACCGAGTACGGCGTGGTGGACGTCCTCGTGAACAACGCCGGGATCGGACTGTCCGGTTCCTTCTTCGACACCACGCCGGAGGACTGGAAGAAGATCCTCGACGTCAACCTGTGGGGCGTGATCCACGGCTGCCGGCTCTTCGGCCGGCGGATGGCCGAGCGCGGGCAGGGCGGCCACATCGTCAACGTGGCCTCGGCGGCGGCGTACCAGCCGTCCCGGGCGCTGCCCGCGTACAGCACCTCCAAGGCGGCCGTGCTGATGCTCAGCGAGTGCCTGCGGGCGGAGCTCGCCGGGCAGGGGATCGGCGTGACGGCGGTCTGCCCCGGCTTCGTCAACACCGCCATCACGTCCACGGCCCACTTCGCCGGGGTCGACGCCGGCGAGGAGAAGCGGCTCCAGCAGCGCGCCGCCCGCCTGTACGGGCTGCGGAACTACCCGCCGGAGAAGGTCGCCGCGGCGATCCTGCGGGCGGTGGTACGCAATGACGCGGTGGTTCCGGTCACGGCGGAGGCGCGGGGCGCGCGGTGGCTGTCGCGGTTCGCGCCGGGGGTACTGCGGGGGATCGCGCGGGTGAAGCCACCGGTATGGCCCCAAGACACTTGATGTGAAGGCCAGTTGTCCACAGATTCGCGAATTCCGCTGTGGATAACACCACCTGGCTGTGGATCAAACCTCCGAAGCCAAACTCGATCGCGTGATTCAGGTCTCTCCCGCATCGGATCCGCGCCGGCGCGGCTCACCCGAGCCGTACCGCCGCGGAACCTGTGCCTTCCCAGGCCGCGCTGACCTGCGGGGCAGGACGAACCGCTCACGATGATGTTTCACGTGAAACACAGGGGCCACCCACAGCCCTCCCTTAGGCTCGATGCCATGAGTCTGCGTCTGAGCACCGTGATCCTCCCCTACCGCCGCTGGCAGGAGGGCGGCCGTGCGGTCTGGACACGCGCCGAGCAGCTCGGCTTCCACACCGCGTACACCTACGACCACCTGTCCTGGCGCAGCTTCCGGGACGGCCCCTGGTTCGGCGCCGTACCGACCCTCACCGCCGCCGCGGCCGTCACCGACCGGCTACGGCTGGGCACCCTGGTGACCTCGCCGAACTTCCGACACCCGGTGACCCTCGCCAAGGAGCTGATCTCCCTCGACGACATCTCCGGCGGGCGGGTCACGCTGGGGATCGGCGCGGGCGGCTCCGGCTTCGACGCCACCGCGCTCGGCCAGGAGCCGTGGAGCCCGCGCGAACGCGCCGACCGCTTCGCCGAGTTCGTCCCGCTGCTCGACCGGCTGCTCAGCGAGGACACGGTGTCGTACGAGGGCGACTTCTACTCGGCGCACGAGGCGCGGAACATCCCCGGCTGTGTGCAGCGCCCCAGGCTGCCGTTCGCGGTGGCCGCGACCGGGCCGCGCGGGATGCGGCTCGCCGCCCGGTACGGGCAGGCGTGGGTGACCACCGGCGACCCCAAGCTGTTTGAGAACGGCACTCCTGAACAGTCGGTTCAGGCCATTCGCGGGCAGGCGGAGAAGCTCGCCGACCTCTGCGCCGAGATCGGCCGGGACATGAGCGACCTCGACAAGGTCCTTCTCACCGGATTCACGCCGGACCGCGGCGGCCCGCTCCAGTCTCTGGACGCCTTCGTCGACTTCGCCGGCCGGCACGCGGAACTGGGCTTCACGGAGATCGTGATCCACTGGCCCATCCCCGACTCGCCCTTCGCGGCGGACGAGAAGGCGTTCGAGCGGATCGCCATGGGGGCGCCGGCGCAGTTGGGCTGAGGGCCCTGGAGCGGCTCGGGTGCGGTCGGGCCGAGGCCTCAGGCGGCTCCGGTGGTGTGGTGCTGAGACCCCCTGCGAGGGCCGCCCTCGGGACGCTCCTGGTGAGGGCGGTCTCCACTCAACTGTGCGGACTCCCGCACGCCCGTGCAGGCATATGCGGGACAATGGCCGGGTGACCTCAGCGACCCGACAGCCCGAGACCGCGACCGAGACCGTTCCGCCGCGGCTGATAGCCACCGACCTCGACGGCACCCTGCTGCGCGACGACAAGTCGGTGTCCCCCCGCACGGTGGCCGCGCTGGCCGCCGCCGAGGAGGCGGGCATCGAGGTCTTCTTCGTCACCGGCCGACCGGCCCGCTGGATGGACGTCGTCAGCGACCACGTGCACGGCCACGGCCTGGCGATCTGCGGCAACGGCGCCGCCGTGGTCGACCTGCACGGTGGCCCCGGCTCCCACCGGTTCGTGAAAGTGCGGGAGCTGGAGCGGGCGAACGCGCTGGACGCCGTACGGCTGCTGCGTGACGCGGCTCCGGGCACGGTGTACGCGGTGGAGCAGACCTACGGCTTCTACCAGGAGCCGGCCTACCCGAAGCTGCACATGGAGATCCCCGACAGCCTCGCCCCGGCGGAGGACCTACTGTCGCCGGACCACCGCGCGGCAGCGGAGCCGGTGCTGAAGATCCTCGCCTACCACCCCGAGATGGATCCCGACGCCTTCCTGACCCTGGCCCGGCTCGCCATCGGCGACCGTGCCAACGTGACCCGCTCCAGCCCCAGTGCCCTGCTGGAGATCAGCGGTCCCGGGGTGTCCAAGGCCAGCACGCTCGCCCTCTGCTGCGCCGAGCGCGGGATCTCGCACGAGCAGGTCGTCGCCTTCGGCGACATGCCGAACGACGTCGAGATGCTGACCTGGGCGGGCCGGTCCTACGCGATGGGCAACGCCCACCCGGACGTGATCGCCGCGGCATCGGGACAGACGGTCGCGAACAACGAGGACGGGGTGGCGGTCGTGATCGAGCAGCTGCTCACGGAACTGCCGTAGCTGTCACGACTGCTGCCCGCGGCCGGCTGCGGCGGGGGCCCGGCTGTGACGCTCGCCGGGGTCAGAGCGACACCCCTCGCGCCGCCAGCCATGACACCGGGTTCACGGACGAGCCCATCTCCGGCGTGACCCTGGTCTCGAAGTGCAGATGCGGCCCGGTGGAGTTGCCCGTGCTGCCCGACTGGCCGATCCACTGGCCGGGGCTGACGTGCTCCCCCTGGTCCACCGCGACGGACGCGAGATGGGCGTACTGCGTGTAGTAGCCGCCCGCGTGCCTGAGCACGATCTCGATGCCGAAGGGTCCCCCGCAGGACACCTTCACCACCCGGCCGGCGCCCACGGCCCGCACCGGGGTGCCGATCGGCACGGCGAAGTCCTGCCCGGTGTGCCGGCTCGACCACCGCGCACCGCCGCTGCCGTAGGACGCGGACAGCTCGTACGTCTCCACGGGTGCGACCCAGTCGGTCGAGAAGCCCGCTTCCGGCTGGTCGAGACGCACGGCCCCACGGCACGCCCCAGCGGCGACCGAGGCGTCCGCCTGCCCCTGGAGCTGCGAGCGTGCCGTTTCCAGCTTCCGCTCGATGTCCGCCTTGAGACTGGCGAGTTGGGCGTTCCGCTTCTCCAGCGCCTGCCAGTGGGCCGCGGCCTTGGCCTCGTCCGCGGCGAGCCGTGCCTCGGCCCGGCGGCTCTTGGAGATCGCGTTGTCCACGGCGAGATTCGTCTTTGAGAAGGCGTGTTGACCTCGCATCAGGTCGTCGGGGCCGTCGGCGAGGATCATCTGCGCGGCCACCGGCAGGCCTCCGCTGGAGCGGTACTGGGCTCGGGCGATCCGGCCCAGGTCCTCGTGCAGGGCCGCGATGTGCCGCCGCTGACCGTCCAGGAGTTCCTCGGCCCGCTGGGCTCTGGCCCGTTGCTCCTCGGCATCCTCGCGCCCCGCCTCGTACCGCTGCGTCGCCAACGCGGCCTCCTCGTAAAGCCGCGCCACCTCGGCGCTGAGGCCCGGGCCCCCGCCGGTGCCGCTCACGGGTTCCCTGTGCACCGCCGTCGGCCGGGCCGCGAGGATCGCCAGCGCACACAGCAGAACCGGAACCAGCAGCCGATGACGGCGATATGAGCACATGTCAGTGATCGTCGCCCAGGCCGGTCGGTCCGGTCCTGTTCTCGTCGTACGGCTGGGGGACCGGCTGCCCCGAACGGCTCAGTTCGGCGCCGGCCGGGTCCTCGCTAGGGCGCGGCCACCAGCGACTCCGACGCCGCCTCCCGCTCCGCCATCTCCCGCAACGGCCCGTCCACGGCCACCAGCTCCGCGTACGCCCCGCGCTGCACGACCCGTCCTCGGTCCAGCACGATCACCTCGTCCACCGCCTCCAGGCCCGCCAGCCGGTGTGTGATGAGCAGTGTCGTACGGCCCTCGGTGGCGGCCAGCAGGTCAGCGGTGAGCGCGTCCGCGGTCGGCAGGTCCAGGTGTTCGGCGGGCTCGTCCAGCACCAGGACGGGGAAGTCGGCGAGGAGTGCCCGGGCCAGCGCCAGCCGCTGTCGCTGCCCTCCCGACAGCCGCGCCCCGTGCTCGCCGACGAGCGTGTCGAGCCCGTCGGGCAGGCCGTCGGCCCAGTCCAGCAGCCGGGCCCGGCCGAGCACGGCACGCAGTTCGTCCTCGGTGGCGTCCTTCTTGGCGAGCAGCAGGTTCTCGCGCAGCGAGCTGTCGAAGAGGTGCGCGTCCTGCGCGCACAGCCCGACGAGCTTCCGTACGTCGTCCCCGTGCAGCGCGTACGCGTCCACGCCCGCCAGCGTGTACGAACCCGCGTCAGCGTCGAGGAAGCGCAGCAGCACCTGCGCCAGCGTTGTCTTGCCGGAGCCGGAGGGTCCGACCACGGCGACCCGGCGGCCCTCTTCGAGGGTCAGGTCGAGCCCGGCGAGCGCGTCCCGGTCCTGCCCGGCGTGCCGCGCGGCCAGCGCCTTGACGGCGACGGGGAACGGCGACGCGGGTGCCTGCCGGGGGTGCTCAGGCTCCGCCACGGGCTCCGGGGCGTCCAGCACCTCGTACACCCGCTCGGCGCTCCGGCGCACCCGCTGCCGGTACTGCACGGCGAGCGGCAGCCCGAGCACGGCTTCGAAGGCGGCCAGTGGGGTGAGGACGACGACGGCCATGGTCACGCCGTCCAGCCGCCCGGCCGCGACCGCCTGCGCCCCGACCAGGGCGGCGGCCGTGACGGTCAGGCCGGAGATCAGCGCGGTGAGCCCGTCGCCGAGTGCCGTGGCGGTGGCGGCGCGCGAGGCGATCCGGGTGAGCGCCCCGTCGGCCTCGCGTGCCTGGGCGGTCCGCGCGGGCAGGGCACCGGCGACGGTCAGCTCCGCGGTCCCGGTGAGCAGATCGGCCGCCCGCGTCGCGAGCACCCCGCGGGCGGGCGCCAGCCTCTGCTCGGCGCGCCGCGCGACGGCACCGGTGACGAGCGGCACGCCCGCCCCCGCCGCCAGCAGCCCGGCCGCCAGCACGGCCCCGGCCTCGGGCAGCAGCCACGCCGTGAAGCCGACGGACGCGGCCGACACGACGACGGCCGCACCGGCCGGCAGCAGCCACCGCAGCCAGTAGTCCTGCAACGCGTCCACGTCCGCGACCAACCGGGACAGCAGATCACCCCGGCGGGTCCGGCGCAGCCCGGCGGGCGCCAGCCGCTCCAGCCTGCGGAACACCGCGACCCTGGTGTCCGCCAGCATCCGCAGCACGGCGTCGTGCGAGACCAGCCGCTCGGCGTACCGGAACACGGCCCGCCCGATCCCGAAGGCCCGCGTCGCCGTCACGGCCACCATCAGGTACAGCACGGGCGGCTGCTGCGAGGCGCGCGAGATCAGCCACCCGGAGGTGGCCATGAGCCCTACGGCACTCCCGAGGGCGAGACTCCCGAGCAGCAGCGCGAGCCCCAGCCGCCCACGCCGGGCACCGGACATGGCACGGACGCGCGCGAGGACACCGGCCGAAGCGGCCAGGCCGCCAGGCTCGGCCGGAGAAGCCGCGGCGGGCGGCTCGACGTGGACGGAAACCGTTCCGGGGCTCCGGACCCCGGCAGACGCGACAGGCGCCGCGGCGGTCTCGGGCTCCGCCAGCCGCACCACCCGGTCCGCGACCCCCAGCAGCGCCGGCCGGTGCACCACCAGCAGCACCGTCCGCCCGGCCGCCAGCCGCCGTACCGCCGTCACGACCTCGGCCTCGGTGGCCCCGTCCAGCGCGGCCGTCGGCTCGTCGAGCAGCAGCACGGGCCGGTCCGCGAGGAACGCCCGGGCCAGAGAGAGCCGCTGTCGCTGCCCGGCGGACAGCCCGGCCCCGTCCTCGCCCAGCACGGTGCCCACGCCCTCGGGCAGCGCGTCCACGAACTCCAGCGCCCCGGCGTCCCGCAGTGCCCGCCGTACGGCGCCGTCGTCGGCGTCGGGCCGCGCCAGCCGTACGTTCTCGGCGATCGTCCCGGCGTACAGGTGCGGCCGCTGCGGCACCCACGCGATCCGGGAACGCCACTGCTCCAGGTCCATGTCGGCGAGGTCGACTCCCCCGACCCGCACCCGTCCCTCGGCCGGCTGCACGAACCCCAGCAGGGCGTTGAGCAGCGTCGACTTGCCCGCGCCGCTCGGCCCGACGAGCGCGACCGTCTCCCCGGGCTCGACGGTGAAGGACACGTCCGACACGGCGTCCGCCGAACGCCCCGGGTACCGGACGGTCACGCCCTCGAAGGAGAGCGCACCTTCCGGCACGGCCTCGGAGCCGGACGCCGGGACGGGCGTCTCCAGGACCTCGAAGATCTCCTCGGCCGCGGCGAGCCCCTCCGCCGCCGCGTGGTACTGCGCCCCGACCTGCCGCAACGGCAGATACGCCTCCGGCGCCAGGATCAGAATGACCAGGCCGATGTAAAGGTCCATCTCGCCGTGCACCAGCCGCATGCCGATCGTCACGGCGACCAGCGCCACCGAGATCGTCGCGAGCAGTTCCAGCGCGAAGGAGGAGATGAAGGCGATCCGCAGCGTCCGCATGGTCGCCTGCCGGTACTCGCCGGTGATCCGCCGGATCGACTCGGCCTGCGCCTTGGCCCGCCCGAAGACCTTCAGCGTGGGCAGCCCCGCGACGACGTCCAGGAAGTGACCGGACAGCCGCGACAGCAGCCGCCACTGACGGTCCATCCGGGACTGGGTGGCCCAGCCGATCAGCACCATGAAGACCGGGATGAGCGGCAGGGTGCCCACGATGATGGCCGCGGAGACCCAGTCCTCGGTGACGATCCGCGCCAGCACCGCCACCGGCACGACCACCGCGAGACCCAACTGCGGCAGGTACCGCGAGAAGTAGTCGTCGAGGGCATCGACACCCCGGGTGGCCAGAGCGACCAGCGAACCGGTCCGCTGCCCGCTCAGCCACCCCGGACCCAGCTGGGCGGCGCGCTCCAGCAACTGCCCTCGCAGCTCGGACTTCACCGCCGCGCTCGCCCGGTGCGCGGCGAGCTCGGTGAGCCAGCCGACCAGCGCCCGGCCCACCGCGACGGTGACCAGGAGCAGCAGGGGAGTGCCGAGTTCGGACACCGCCACGCCGTGCTGGAACGCGCCGACCACCACCTCGGCGATGAGCATCGCCTGCGCGATGACCAGCCCCGCCCCGACGGCACCCAGGGCGACGACCGCCACCAGGAAGACCCGGGTGGCACGGGCGTACCGGAGCAGACGCGGATCGATCGGTTTCACGTGAAACACACCTCAGTGCACGGTCTCGGCGATGTGCTGCGTACCGATCCGCTTGCGGAACACCCAGTACGTCCAGCCCTGGTAAAGCATCACGACCGGAGCGGCGATCGCCGCGCACCAGGTCATGATCTTCAGCGTGTACGGGCTGGACGAGGCGTTGGTGACCGTCAGGCTCCAGTCCGGGTTCAGCGTCGACGGCATGACGTTCGGGAACAGCGTCAGAAAGAGCATCGCCACCGTGGCCACGATGGTGAGCCCCGACAGGGCGAACGCCCAGCCCTCACGCCTCGCCCGCGCCGCGGCCAGCGCCACGACGAGCGACGCCACGGCCGCGACCAGCGCGACGAGCGACGCCCCGTCACCCCGGTCGGACTGCGTCCACAGCAGGAAGGCGAGGGCCAGCAGGGCCGTCACCAGCCCGACTCGCAGCGCCAGCTTCCGCGCCCGCTCCCGGATCTCCCCGACCGTCTTGAGCCCGACGAACACCGTCCCGTGGAAGGTGAACAACGCCAGCGTGACCAGACCACCCAGCAGCGCGTACGGGTTGAGCAGGTCCAGGACGCCACCGGCGTAGTTGAAGTCCTGGTCGATCTTCACGCCCCGCACGATGTTGCCGAAGGCCACACCCCACAGGAACGCGGGGATCAGCGAGGTCCAGAAGATCGCCGTCTCCCAGTTGCGCTGCCAGTTCTCCTCGGGCCGCTTGGCGCGATACTCGAACGCCACACCCCGGACGATCAGGCAGACCAGGATGACCAGCAGCGGCAGGTAGAAACCGGAGAAGAGCGTGGCGTACCACTCGGGGAAGGCGGCGAAGGTCGCGCCGCCCGCTGACAGCAGCCACACCTCGTTGCCGTCCCAGACGGGACCGATGGTGTTGATCAGCACCCGCTTCTCGGGCCGGTTGCGCGCCAGCAGCTTCGTGAGCACACCGACCCCGAAGTCGAAGCCCTCCAGGAAGAAATAGCCGGTCCACAGGACAGCGATCAGAACGAACCAGACGTCGTGCAGTTCCATGACTGTGCAGCTCCCTCGGCCTAGTACGAGAAGGCCATCGGCTTGTGGGCGTCACGGGAGTCGCCGCCGATCTTCGTGGGCGGGTTGAGGTCGGCCTCGGTGAGTTCCGGCGGGCCCGCCTTGACGTACTTGACCAGCAGCTTGACCTCGACGACGGCGAGGATCGCGTACAGCGTGGTGAAGACGGCCATCGAGGTGATGACCTCGGCCTGGGAGACACCGGGGGAGACCGCGTGACGGGTCTGGAGCACGCCGTAGACGACCCACGGCTGGCGGCCCATCTCGGTGAAGATCCAGCCCCAGGAGCTGGCGATCAGAGGGAAGCCCAGGGTGAGGATCGCCATGCGCCAGTACCACTTGGTGAGGGTCGGGCCGAGGGCCTTCTTCGGCAGCAGCACGAGATGCGGCACCTCGTCCTCGCCCACCCGCAGATGCTGCGGCAGCATGAACTTCTTGCGGGTCAGCCACAGCCCGGCCAGTCCGATGGCGAACGACGTCATGCCGAAGCCGATCATCCACCGGAAGCCCCAGTAGGCGACGGGGATGTTGGGCCGGTAGTCGCCGGGACCGTACTTCTCCTGCTCGGCCTTGTTGACGTCGTTGATGCCGGGCACGTACGAGGTGAAGTCGTCCTTGGCGAGGAAGGACAGCAGGCCGGGGATCTCGATGGCGACCTTGTTGTGCCCCTTGTCGACATCGCCGATGGCGAAGACCGAGAAGGGCGCCGGCTTCTCGCCGTCCCACAGCGCCTCGGCCGCGGCCATCTTCATCGGCTGCTGCTGGTACATGATCTTGCCGAGGACGTCGCCGCTGACCGCGGTGAGCAGACCGCCGACCACTACGGTGACGAGGCCCAGCCGCAGCGAGGTCTTCATCACGGGGACGTGCTTCTTGCGGACCAGGTGGAAGGCGGCGATGCCGACCATGAAGGCGCCACCGGTCAGGAAGGCCGCGGTGAGCGTGTGGAAGACCTGGGCGAGCGCGGTGTTCTGGGTCAGCACCAGCCAGAAGTCGGTGAGTTCGGCCCGCCCCTTGGCCTCGTTGATGCGGTAGCCGACCGGGTGCTGCATCCAGGAGTTGGCCGCGAGGATGAAGTACGCCGACAGGATCGTGCCGATCGAGACCATCCATATGCAGGCCAGGTGGATCTTCTTCGGCAGCTTGTCCCAGCCGAAGATCCACAGGCCGATGAAGGTGGACTCGAAGAAGAAGGCGATCAGGGCCTCGAAGGCGAGCGGCGCGCCGAAGACGTCACCGACGAAGCGCGAGTAGTCGGACCAGTTCATGCCGAACTGGAACTCCTGCACGATGCCGGTGACCACACCCATCGCGATGTTGATCAGGAAGAGCTTGCCCCAGAACTTCGTCGCCCGGAGGTACTTCTCCTTCTCCGTCCGCACCCAGGCGGTCTGCAGTCCGGCCGTCAGGGCGGCCAACGAGATCGTCAGGGGGACGAACAGGAAGTGGTAGACGGTGGTGATGCCGAACTGCCATCGCGCCAAGGTCTCCGGCGCCAAAGCCAGGTCCACGTCGCCGCTCCTTACTTACGCTTGTGAAAGCGTTCACATTCACAAGCCATTATGCAGCACGGACTTTCGAGCCGTTGAGGGGGTCCCCTGTCCCGGTCAACCCCTTGGCGCTAACTTCAACATATTGTTGAATCTTCAGCATGCAGACGCGGACGCCACTACGGATATACAAATCTCCTGACCCGCAGGCCATCTGACCGCGTCGCTCAAGGGCACCCCACCGCCCAGGCCCTCACCAAGACCCTGCCGTTCGCCTCCACCGCCCTCATATGGGGCGAGGAAGTGTTCTTCGACACACGAGTGCCGGTTTCACGTGAAACAGGCGCCCGGCAGGTCGTCGAACCGGGCACGGTCGCCTTCCGGACCGATGGCGACACTCTCGCCCTGCCCTATGGCCCCACGACGATCTCCCAGGGCGACAAGTGCCGCCTCCCCGGCCCGTGCAACGTCCTCGGCCACATCGACGGCGACCCCCGCCTGCTCGCGACCCTGCGCAACGGCGGCCCGATACGCGTGGAGCCGGCCGACGACTAGCGCCGACCGGCTCACACAACGGTCTCTTCTCGACTCCTAGAGCTCCCTGCGAAACCCTTCCGCCACCTTCAGGAAGATGTCGTTCGCCTCGGTCTCCCCGACCGTCACCCGCACACCCTCACCCGGGAACGGCCTGATCACCACGCCCGCCTGTTCGCACGCCTCCGCGAACGGGACCGTGCGCTCCCCCAGCCGCAGCCACACGAAGTTGGCCTGGGTCTCGGGCACCGTCCAGCCCTGGGCGCGCAGCCCGTCGACCACACGCGTGCGCTCACACACCAGCGAACCGACCCGGCCGAGCAGTTCGTCCTCGGCACGCAACGAGGCGATCGCCGCCTCCTGCGCGAGCTGGCTCACCCCGAACGGGACCGCCGTCTTGCGCAGCGCGGCGGCCACCGGCTCGTGGGCGATGGCGAACCCGACGCGCAGACCGGCGAGGCCGTAGGCCTTGGAGAAGGTGCGCAGAACGCAGACGTTGGGCCGGTCACGGTAGAGCTCGACACCGTCCGGCACCTGGGGGTCGCGGATGAACTCGCGGTAGGCCTCGTCGAGCACCACCAGCACGTCACCGGGGACCCGGTCGAGGAAGCGCTCCAGCTCCGCCCGCCGCACGACCGTGCCCGTCGGGTTGTTGGGATTGCAGACGAAGATCAGCCGGGTCCGGTCGGTGATCGCGTCGGCCATCGCGTCGAGGTCGTGCACATCACCGGACGTCAGCGGTACCTGCACCGACGTGGCGCCACTGATCTGCGTGATGATCGGGTACGCCTCGAAGGACCGCCAGGCGTAGATCACCTCGTCACCGGGGCCGGAGGTGGCCTGGATCAGCTGCTGGGCGACACCGACCGACCCGGTGCCGGTGGCCAGGTGGGAGAGAGGCACGCCGAACCGCTCGGACAGCTCGTTCATCAGCGCCGTGCAGGCCATGTCCGGATAGCGGTTGAAGTTGCAGGCCGCCGCCGTCACCGTCTCCATCACGCCCGGCAGCGGCGGGTAGGGGTTCTCGTTGGAGGACAGCTTGTAGGCCACCAGCCCGCCCGCGGCGGCCGGCTTGCCCGGCTTGTAGGTGGGGATCCCCTCCAGCTCGGCGCGCAGCTTGGGGCTCGTCTCGCTCACCGCAGTCCTCCTCGCGAAGACCGGCGGCCCATGACCGCCGCCGACATCCAATACTCCTCACCTTATGAGGATTCGGCGCCGCTGCGTAGAGCGACGACGGAGCGACGAACGCCGACCTCGTGTGTCTCATCGGCGTCAGGGGCATCGCCGCACGAAGGCGTACGAATCCGGGGGCGCGCCGCACATATATCTACGCGCCGGTGGTGCACTCCGTGGCGCGCATCCCCCGTGCAGGTGAGTTGAGACCTCTTCGCAACATCGGCCAGTCGGCAGGCCCGTGCGGGCCGACAAGCCGCCTAATGGCATGGGAGTACTCAACCACCTTGGCTTCCATGGCAATTGACGCCAAATGATCTTGCAGAAACGTGCCTGTCAACGCGTGCATATGCGTCCGCACTACCCCACCGCATGAGCCCTACTATCGGCTCGCCATGACAGCAGCAGGGAAGCACCAGGTGAGCCGCGCGGAAACCTCACGTCGAGGCAGTCGGCCGGGCCGGGCGGGTATCAGAGACGTGGCCGCCGCCGCCGGAGTCTCCATCACGACCGTCTCCGACGCCCTCAACGGCAAGGGCCGACTCCCGGACGCCACCCGGCGCCATGTCCGCGAGGTCGCCGACCGGCTGGGCTATCGCCCCTCGGCCGCCGCCCGGACCCTCCGCACCGGCAAGTCGGGACTCATCGGCCTGACCGTGACGACGTACGGGGATGAACCTTTCACCTTCACCGAGTTCGCCTACTTCGCCGAGATGGCGCGAGCCGCCACCTCCGCCGCGCTCGCCCGCGGCTACGCCCTCGTCATCCTGCCCGCGACCTCGCGCCACGACGTGTGGTCGAACGTCGCCCTGGACGGCACGGTCGTCATCGACCCCTCCGACCAGGACCCGGTGGTCAGCGAACTCGTCCGGCAGGGTCTGCCGGTCGTCTCCGACGGCCGCCCGGCCGGCTCACTGCCGGTCACGGCCTGGGTCGACAACGACCACGAGGCCGCCGTCCTCGGCATCCTCGATCACCTGGCCGACGCCGGCGCCCGCCGCATCGGCCTGCTGACCGGCACGACGACCGACACGTACACCCACCTGTCGACCACCGCGTACCTGCGCTGGTGCGAGCGTGTCGGCCAGGATCCGGTGTACGAGGCCTATCCCGCGCACGATCCGTGCGCGGGCGCCGTCGCCGCCGACCGGCTCCTGGCGCGCCCCGACCGGCCCGACGCGGTCTACGGGCTGTTCGACCCGAACGGCACCGACCTGCTCGCCGCCGCCCGCCGCTACGGCCTGCGCGTACCGGACGACCTGCTGCTCGTCTGCTGCAGCGAGTCCACCGTATACGCCAACACCGAGCCGCCCGTCACCACGCTCTCGCTGAAACCGCGCCGCATCGGCACGGCGGTCGTGCAGCTCCTCATCGACGCCATCGAGGGAGCGGACTCGGACCGTCCGGTGGAGCAGGTGATACCGACGGAGCTGATCGTGCGCACGTCGTCCCAGCGGCGCCCGCCGCGCACGACGGTCAGTCCGCCGCGGTCACCCGAAGGGACGTAGCCGGTACACCCGGGTAAAGGGAAGTTCGCACTCCTGGGGAGAAACAGGGCCGGTCCCCCGGAGAGAAGGGATCGTTCTCGCGAAGAGAAGGAAAGCGAGGACGGTCACACGGTGGTCAAAGCCCGGCCCAATCGGGGCGAAAGCCGCGGTGAACTGGACTCTTGCTCTGATTCACCACCCCTGGGTCATCACATGGCGCGATCCGCATTCCTATGATGGGCCCCACGACACCGACGGGCCGCTACGACCAGGCAGTCCGATGCGGTGCAGATGCGGCGCGATGGTGGAGGGGTCGATGACTCAGGGGGCCGGTCAGGGACCCGAGGTGGAGCGCACGGCGACGTTGCGCGACTTCCGGGTGCCCGCGTACGTCCACGAGACCGGTCCGTACGTCCACAGCGCCCACCCCGGCGAGGTCGTCCCGCCACCCGAGGAGACCTACCCCGAGGGGTACACGCCGACCGAGCGCGATCTTCCCGTGATCCATCGGGGCGACACCGTCCAGGTGACCGTCGACCCCGAGGCCGCCGCAGCAGCCCCGCAGACCGACACCGGGCAGGGCCCGCTGTACGTCGTGGGTGACGTGCACGGTTACCTCGACGAGCTGGTGGCGGCCCTCCAGGAGAAGGGCCTCCTCGATGCCGCCGGGCAGTGGTGCGCCGGCACCGCCCGACTGTGGTTCCTCGGCGACTTCACCGACCGCGGCCCGGACGGCATCGGCGTCATCGACCTGGTGATGCGGCTGTCCGCCGAGGCCGCAGCGGCCGGCGGCTACTGCAAGGCGCTCATGGGCAACCACGAGCTGCTGCTGCTCGGCGCCAAGCGGTTCGGCGACACCCCCGTCAACTCCGGCGCGGGCACCGCGACTTTCCAGGCGGCCTGGCTGCTCAACGGCGGCCAGAAGACCGACATGGACCGCCTCCAGGACCACCACCTGCAGTGGATGGCCCGCCTGGACGCCGTCGAGGAGGTCGACGGTCACCTGCTCGTCCACTCCGACACCACCGCCTACCTCGACTACGGCCGCTCCATCGAAGAGGTCAACGACACCGTCCGCGAGACGCTCACACGCAACGACGCGGACGAGGTCTGGGACCTGTTCCGCAAGTTCACCAAGCGGTTCTCCTTCCGCGACGAGGGCGGCGCGGACGCCGTACGCTCCCTGCTCGATACGTACGGAGGCACCCGCATCGTTCACGGTCACAGCCCGATTCCGTATCTGCTGGGCGAGGCCGGCTCCGAGGAGGACGAGGACAACTCCGAGCCCTTGGTCGAGGGACCGCACGTCTACGCCGACGGACTCGCCATCGCCATGGACGGTGGCGTGACCATGGCCGGAAAGCTGCTGGTCCAGCAACTGCCGCTGGGCACGTGAGCCTTGACCGGGCAGGCGTTTGCCGTCACAGGACCGGACCGGTGAGGGGCCAATTTCGGTAAACCCCCTGTCACCGCCCACCTTCACGGCTCTACCATCGGCTTATCCGTAGCAGGCTCCCCTCCGTTTCTGCCCGACGGCTCGTCAGCATGCCGAGCCCCAAGCCCTACGGAGCATCGGGGGATGCACATGAACAGCGTTCCGCAGCACCTGCTGAGCGAGGACCGCCAGGAATACGAGCGGATCCTCGATGAGGCGCTGCGCTCCGCACCACGCCGTCCGGAACTGGCCGCTGTCGGACAGCGGCTCAACCCCGAACAACTGCGCACCATGGCGCTGAACGCCACCGCGCTCATCACGGCGGCCGCGTCGACCGAGTACCAGCACTACGTCAAGGTCCGCGAGGAAATGCGCCAGCCGGCGCCGTCCAGCCGTCCGACCGTGCGCGAATCCGGCTCCTCCGAGCCGGACACGGGCGCCGCGGGCCTCGCCGCCACCATGGGCGAGGTCGCCGAGACCGCCGGCGCGGGCGCCATCGCGGTCGTCGCCGTCCTCGCCCCCGTCCTCGCGGGAACCGCCGCGGCGATCTTCCTGCTCGTCGGCTACATCCTCCAGATGCTCAACCCCGAGCAGACGTTCGCCCGGACCATGCTCACCACGGGCTGGGTGTTCGGCGCCGTGACCGCGGTCGCGATCCTCGTCGCCGCGGTGGGACTGCTGATCACCGCCCTGCGCAACAAGCCGACGGCCGAAAGCGGCCCGCACGGCGAACTGCAAGGGGAGGTGGACCGGGCCAGGCAGGCCTGGAGCGAGGCTCTGCTGGAGCGGGGCATCCTGCCCTTCCTCCGGGAGGCCCTCGTCGACCCGAATGCGGCCGCCGCGCTGCACCACACCTCCCCGTCCACACCGGTCAGCCGCATCCCGCACCTCGGCTACGACCGCCCGGGTTTCACCAGTCCGGAGGACGGCACCCGCGGCTCGCGCCCGAGCTTCAGCAGCCCGGACTACACCAGTCCGGACTTCGGAGGCCCGGAACACCAGCCGGAGTAGCCGTCGGCGCCCTCTCGCAGCGCCCGTCGCTTGCGCTCCCCCGCGGGAGCAACTCAGGGAGCGCAAGCCGGGCACCCGGCCCTGCGACACCGGGTCCATGCGGTCGGTGGTTTCACAGGCGGCGGAGGATCTGCGCCTCGACCCGTTCGACCGTGCGACGGCTGAAGACATGTACCAGCGCGAGGTGGTACAGCGCCGGTGCCGTCGGCGCCCACCGGTGCACGCGGTCGTCGCGCAGCAGGTATCTGACCACCGTCGTCGGCCGGAAGGGGACGAAGTCGATCGTCTGGTGCTCCCAGCGGTCGGCGACGCCCCTGCTCATCCGGGCTTGCAGATCCGTGCTCTTGAGCTCCTGCAGCCTCGCGTAGAAGTGCCCGCTCCAGGCCCTCCTGTCCACGTCCAGCACGAAGGCCAGCAGCGTGAGCGTGTACTCGTGGGCCTCCAGGGACAGTTCCTCCCGCATGCCGCGGCGGGCCACCGCGTGCAGGTCCGGTGCGTTCCTCCCCGATGAGTCGATGTGCCGTGACAGACCCTCGTTGACGGAGGAGTTCCAGACGCCCGGTGCCATCCTGACCCGGTCGCTGCGCTGGGTCACCACGAGCATGTCGTCCGCGGTGACGACCGCGATGTTGACCCCCAGGCTGCACTGGAGGAAGGCCGGAGCCTTGAGCGGCTCGTCCGGGTCCAGATAGCGCGACCTGGGCGTCGTGCCGTCCGGGAGCCGGCGGTCGAGTTGCTGCGCGGCGAGGAACGTGTAGTAGTCGGTCGGCCGCAGCCTCAGGTGGACTTCGGGTCGCTCCTCGAGGGCCGTACGGGAGATGTCGAGGGATTCGACCGCGTACCGGGGGCCGTTCCACAGGGGTGCGCGTCCCTCGGCTTGCAGACGCTCGCTCTCCGCGGCGATCTCGTCCCGCCAGCCGGCCATGTCCGAGGGCAGCGTCACCTCCTCGTCGAGTACGTGCACGTGGACTGTCTCAGGCGATATGGGCAACTCTCCGTCGCCCTCGACGATCAGGGCGGACGTCTGGAGCGGGCCGAGGGAGAACGCCCGCCAGGCGGGCGCCGACTCGTCCTGCCTGCCCAGGCTGCGGATCGCGCTCGTCGAGCGTCTGCGCAGGCGGTACCACGCGTCATGTAGCGGCTGCTGGAACAGCACGGCGAACAACATGCCTAGTACAGCGCCCACGACGCCGTTGACCACATCGATCCCATCCATGCCGGCGACACTAGGGATCTTGGAGCGAACAGGCGACGTCGTGCCGTTTCCGTTACGCGATCAGCGCCGCGAGCCGGGTCAGCCCGACAGGCCGGCAACCGGGGCCAACCGGCCCCCGGCCTGCGTGCGGCCGGATCAGTCCGCGATCGGCGGGTACACCCTGTTCCCGCTCGCCGCGAACTCCTTCGACTTCTGGGATCGGCCATGCCGTCCTCTCCGCCCCGGCCGGGCGTGCGGCGTGACCGCCGGTCCCGGCCGGTCGCCGGGCGCCCCAGACGGCAGCACGCCCGAGGAATCGAGGCGTCGACCGACCGCCGCGGGCAGGGGCGTGGCGGGCTGGGGGTCGACGGCCTCCGAGACTTTAGGCAGCCCCCATGGGACGAGCCTCGAAGAACAGGGGGGCCGACCGGGCCATTGCGGGCAGGCCAACAGCCAGCCCGGTTCGCGGGCAGGCGTAAGGCCCCCTGTTTTCTCGCCCCGTTGTTCCCGCCGCGCCGGACGCCTCACTCGGCGGTGCCCTCCTGACGCCCCGCGTCACCAACGGCCGATGGGGCGCCGCCACCGTGCTGGCCTGGAGCCGCCCACGGCCCAGCCACCGGAGGGGGTTCGCGGATGTCGGCGTGAACGGCGTCCGGTCAACGCTGGTGGGCCTCAGCGGTGTCAGGCGACGGCGGCGACAGAGATGCCGATGGCCATGGACAACCAGCCGGTGGTCAGCTCCCGGCGGTGGCGGATCTCCGGCCTGGCGAGCAGGCGCGCAGTCGTGCCGCGACGGCAACGAGGCGCTCGGTCGTCTTTCCGGGGCTGGGTTTGGCCCCAGGACGGACTCCTTCAGGTGCGCGCGCCGACCACGGCCGGCTCGGGAACCGCGGCTCCCTCGACAGCCGTTCGGCGTTCGATGACTCCCAGCGCCACACCGGCGATGATGATCGCGCCACCCAAGGCCTGCCCGAGCCGGACTGTCTCTCCGTTGATCACCACGGCACCGAGCACACCGAACACCGGTACGAGGTTGAGGATGTTGACCGCGACACTCGAGGTCATTCTGCGCAGGCCGTAGTTGTAGAGAAGGAAGCCGCCGACGGAACATGCCACGGCCAGATAGGCGAGAAGTGCCGAGGCCGTCCCGTTCGGTACCTGCCAGTCCCCGGCCTCCAGGAGCGAAGCGAGCAGAAAGCCGGCGGCGCCCGCCACGGTCTGGTAGTAGGTGAGCGTCATCGCGTCCTGACCGCGGCCCGCGTACTTGCCCAGCACGTTGTACCCGGCCCACACCAGTCCGCCGAGCAGCAGCAGGACATCGCCGAACCAGCGTTCGCTGCCACCGACTTCCGCTCCGTTGCGCACGACCAGGAAGGCGCCCACGGTGGCGAGCAGCACACCGCCGACCCGGAGCAGCGGCATCCGGGTCCGGAAGGCCACAAGCTCCAGCAGCATGGTCATCAGCGGGTAGGTGGCCACGATCAGAGAGGCATCCGAGGCGGTCGACAGCTGGACGCCGACGTTCTCCAGCACGAAGTAGACCGTGATGCCGAGCAGGCCGCTCAGGTGGATCATTCGCCGCTGGCGGGCATCCGGCCGCGCGACCGGCTTGCGTCGCATGCGCACCATGATCCCGAGCAGGGCGGCGGCGAGCGTGAAGCGGATGGCCCCGATGCTCAGCGGACCGACGTCCGCCAGGACCTGTTTGGTCACCGCGTACGAGCTGCTCCAGAAAAGCGCGGCCGCCACTACGGCACAGATCGCCCAGCCCTTGGCTTTCCCCTCGTCCACCCGTGTTCTCCCTTTCGGTCCGCACTCCCCGACTCCGCCCGGGCCGCACAGGAAGGCGAATCGTGGACGGAATTATGGCCCACACGCTAGCAATTCAACGGGTGCATGGCATACTTGCCGAATATAATTCGGGAAAGTGAGAGTTTAACGGAACATGGACGAACTTGATTCGGCGTTGCTGCGGCTTCTGCAGCAAGACGGTCGGCGTACCAACCGGGACCTGGCACAGGAGTTGGGGATCGCCCCTTCCACCTGTCTGGAGCGGGTGCGCTCCCTGCGCGAGCGCGGCGTGCTGCTCGGATTCCACGCCGAAGTGGACCTCGCCTCGATGGGCCGGGGACTGCAGGCGATGATCGCCGTGCGGGTGCGGCCGCCGACTCGTGCGGTCATCGAACAGTTCCAGGCCTTCGTGGCGCGGATGCCCGAGGTGATCTCGGTCTTCGTGCTGACGGGCACCGACGACTTCCTCATCCATGTGGCGGTCCGCGACACCGACCATCTGCACTCGGTGGTCCTCGACAAGCTGACTGAGCGACAGGAACTCGCGGACGTACGCACCTCGGTGGTCTACGGGCACCTGCGGCAGAACGTCATCGAGCCGATGTGAGGCCCTCCAGGGTCGTGATCAGCAGTGCGCGCAGCCGCCGCCGCGACCTGCGGGTCGGATAGGCCGTACGCCTTTCAGGGCACCCGGCTTCAGGACGACCCGGACACCGGCACCGTGCAGTGAGAAGGAAGGCACCTGATGGAAGAGCGACGGATACGAGACAGCGCCCAGGGCGAGGGAATGTGCAAGGCATGCGGGAGCAGGCCGGCCGACCCGGCCGCAAGCGGGACGATGGTGTGCGAGCACTGCGCCACCGTGCTGGAACTGCCGGATGCCGCCGGACTGGTCGAAGACGAGGGCGCCGCGGTCCGGCGTGCGTTCGAGAACCGTGACCTGCGCCCTGAACGCTGACGGTCATGGAGGGCGCGTGCTGTCAGAAGGGCTGGCAGACTCCCCAGGAAGCCCGTGCTCGCGGAACCATGCGGACCTGACGGTGGGGCAGATGGGTGGCGCTCCTCCTCGCGGTCGGCTGGGCGGGCAACTGGATGAGCGGCCTCATCGGGGGTGAGCGAGGGTGGGGTCTGTGGTGGCCCTTGGTCAGCACCGTGATCTGGGCAGGAGTGGCCGTGAGCGGCTTCCGGACCTACCACCGGATCAGAACGACGACCCTGCCGGCCATCACCGGCCGCCCCAAGCGAGGCTCTTCGTGGTAGGTCAGGGAAGCAGTGACTCCAGTGCTCCAGCCGCCCTGCGCCGGCAACGACCAGGCGGCCCGTGCTGTCAGCCGGAGCCAGACCGCACGGACCGCCGTAGGGTGGGCTCAGTCCGCGATCGGCAGGTAAACCCGGTTCCCCGCCTCAGCGAACTCCTTCGACTTCTGGAGCATCCCCGCCGCGACCTCCTCATGCGACGCGCCTTCAGCGTCGGCACTGCCGAACCGCTCTGTGATGCTTTGGCTAATCTTCATGCTGCAGAACTTGGGACCGCACATCGAGCAGAAGTGAGCCGTCTTGGCGGGCTCCGCCGGCAGGGTCTCGTCGTGGAACTGCCGTGCCGTGTCCGGGTCGAGGGCGAGGTTGAACTGGTCCTCCCACCGGAACTCGAAACGGGCGTCGGACAGCGCGTCGTCCCACTCCTGGGCACCCGGGTGTCCCTTGGCGAGATCCGCTGCGTGGGCGGCGATCTTGTAGGTGATGACGCCGGTCTTGACGTCGTCACGGTTCGGCAGGCCCAGGTGCTCCTTGGGCGTGACGTAACACAGCATCGCCGTGCCCCACCAAGCGATCATCGCGGCACCGATGCCGGAGGTGATGTGGTCGTACGCCGGCGCGACGTCCGTGGTCAGCGGGCCGAGCGTATAGAACGGAGCTTCATCGCAGATCTCCTGCTGAAGGTCGATGTTCTCCTTGATCTTGTGCATCGGGACGTGGCCCGGGCCTTCGATCATGGTCTGTACGTTGAAACGCTTCGCGATCCGGTTGAGTTCCCCGAGAGTCCGCAGTTCCGCGAACTGCGCCTCGTCGTTGGCGTCCGCGATCGAGCCCGGCCGCAGGCCGTCGCCGAGGGAGTACGTGACGTCGTACGCGGCGAGGATCTCGCAGAGTTCCTCGAAGTTCTCGTACAGGAACGACTCCTTGTGGTGCGCGAGGCACCAGGCGGCCATGATCGAGCCGCCGCGCGAGACGATGCCGGTCTTGCGGTTGGCCGTCAGCGGCACGTACGCCAGGCGCACGCCCGCGTGGACCGTCATGTAGTCCACGCCCTGCTCGGCCTGTTCGATGACCGTGTCCTTGTAGATGTCCCAGGTGAGCTCCTCGGCCCGGCCGTCGACCTTCTCCAATGCCTGGTAGAGCGGCACGGTGCCGATGGGCACGGGGGAGTTGCGCAGGACCCACTCGCGCGTGGTGTGGATGTTGCGGCCGGTGGACAGGTCCATGACCGTGTCGGCGCCCCAGCGGGTCGCCCAGGTCATCTTCTCGACCTCCTCCTCGATGGAGGACGTCACCGCGGAGTTGCCGATGTTGGCGTTGACCTTCACCAGGAACCGCTTGCCGATGATCATCGGCTCGATCTCCGGGTGGTTGACGTTGGCCGGCAGCACTGCGCGGCCCGCCGCGATCTCGTCGCGGACCACCTCGGGCGAAACGTTCTCCCGGATGGCCACGTACTCCATCTCGGGCGTGATCTCACCGCGGCGGGCGTAGGCGAGCTGTGTGACCGCCTTGCCGTCCTTGCTGCGGCGCGGCTGGCGCGGCCGGCCAGGGAAGACCGCGTCGAGGTTGCGCAGGCCGCCGCGCGGCGAGGTGTGCTTGATGCCGTCGTCCTCGGGACGGACGGGTCGGCCCGCGTACTCCTCGGTGTCGCCGCGGGCGATGATCCAGTTCTCACGCAGCGGCGACAGGCCCCTGCGGACGTCGGTCTCGCCGAGAGGATCGGTGTACGGGCCCGACGTGTCGTACAGCGTGACGGACTGCCCGTTGGTGAGGTGGACCTGACGGACCGGCACCCGCAGGTCGGGGCGAGAGCCCTCGACATACGCCTTGTGCCAGCCGATGGACTTCCCGGCCTCCTCGGACTGTGCGTCCTGAACGGAGGCAGGCGTGCGTGCGTCCTTGTTGGTCATGAGACCTACTCCCTACGCCGGCATTACCCGGTAACAGGTTCGGCGGTCGACGCAGCGGCTTCCGTCTGCCGACGTTTCGTGTGAAACATCACTCGACTTCGGTGACGTTTCATGTGAAACATCGCTGGGACGGAGGTCAGCGCCCTCTCAGCCCGGTGCTCCGAGCTCCCGCGTGTACAAAAGGTGCCTCCACGCTAGCGGCAATTCTGGCGCGGTGAACAGAGGGCCCCCCTCGTTCTTGCGATGATCGGTCGGTGACCACGACGCAGCGTCCTCCTTACCCACCGCCCGAACCGCCTCGCGGATCCGGCGCCGGCAACGGCAACGGCCGTGGGCACGAGCACGATTTCGCCGCCCCGGGCGGGCTGGGGCCTGCCCGGGGACAGGCGCCCGGGAACGGGCAAGGCCCCGGTCCCGGGCGCGGACAGGGCGCCGGCCCGGCCGGGGCGTATGGTGCCGGCTCCGGAGGCTGGCGCGGTTCCGGCCCCGATGGAGGCGACGGGCCTCGTGGAGGCCACGGTCACGGGGGAGACGACGGGCACGGCGAAGGCCACGGTCCCGGCGACGGTCATGGCCACGGTGGCGGCCAGGGGAACGGTGGGGGCGACGGGCACGGTCACGGAAACGGACCCGGCCCCTCACCGGACGGCGGACACGGGCACTCGCACAGTCACAGCCACGGTCCTGCCACGCCCGTCTCGATGCACCTGCGCAAGGTCATCGCGGCGGTCCTGATCCCCTTCGCCGCTGCCGTGCTGGTCGGTCTCGCCGTGCTGTGGCCGGGCGGCGCCCCGCCGCACGAGCGCACCGGCGTCGGCTTCGACCGGCAGACGCAGCAGGCCTCGGTCACCAAGGTTGTCGAGGTGAGCTGCAAGGAGGCCGGCGCCTCGGGTGTCCCGCCGACCGGCGACACCTCCACCGCCGAGGGCTCCTCCGCGGTGCAGCAGGAGAACGGCACCTGCAAGCGGGCGACGATCCGGGTCGACAGCGGCAAGGACAAGGGCCGTACCTTCACCGAGATCGTCCAGCCGGACCAGTCCCGCCAGCTGGAAGAGGGCCAGGAGGTCGTGGTCGCCTACGAACCCTCCGCGCCGAAGGACCTCCAGTACTCGGTCACCGACATCAACCGCCGCCTGCCCCTGGCGCTGCTCGCCGGCATCTTCGCCCTGGCCGTCGTGGTCGTCGGGCGGCTGCGCGGCGTCATGGCCCTGGTCGCGCTGGCCATCAGCTTCATGGTGCTGAACCTCTTCATCCTGCCCGCGATCCTTCAGGGCTCGAACCCGCTGCTCGTGGCGGTGGTGGGCGCGAGCGCCATCATGCTCATCGCCCTGTATCTGTGTCACGGCCTGTCGGCCCGGACATCGGTGGCGGTGCTCGGCACTCTCATCTCATTGCTGCTGATCGGCGTTCTCGGCTCGCTGTTCATCGGCTGGGCCGCGCTCACCGGCAACACCGACGACAACACCGGTCTGATCCACGGCCTCTACCCGACGATCGACATGAGCGGTCTGCTGCTCGCCGGCGTCATCATCGGATCGCTGGGTGTGCTCGACGACGTGACGGTCACGCAGACGTCGGCGGTCTGGGAGCTGCACGAGGCCAACCCGTCCATGGGCTGGCGCGGCCTCTACCGCGCGGGTATCCGCATCGGCCGCGACCACATCGCCTCGGTCGTCAACACGCTCGTCCTCGCCTACGCGGGTGCCGCCCTGCCGCTGCTTCTGCTGTTCTCCATCGCGCAGAGCAGTGTCGGGACGGTCGCCAACAGCGAGCTGGTCGCGGAGGAGATCGTGCGCACGCTGATCGGTTCGATCGGGCTGGTCGCCTCGGTGCCGGTCACCACGGCCCTGGCCGCGTTGGTGGTCTCGGCCGACCGCCCGGGAGAGCGGCCCGTCGCAGAGGCCGCCGCGGTCCCCGCACGCGGGGGCAAGGGCCGGCGCCGCAAGCGCTGACCGCTCTCGAACTCCGGAGCCATCTCCCCGCCGTACGGAGAAGCGTTCCTGCGCAGCTCGGCGGCATCCGGTGAAGCGTTACTCCACCGCGCCGCCCGACGGATGCCTCAGCCGGCGCCCTGTTCCGCCAGGATGCGGTCCAGGGCCTCGTCGAGATGGGCGTCGAAGTCAGCGAGCGAGCCCTCCTGGCCCAGCGGCACCAGCTTGTCGGTGCGGTCGAGGAAGGCGACCAGCGGTGCCGTCGACGAGCGGAACAGCGCCTGGTCGCTTCCCACCTGAAGCCGGATCAGCACTTCGCCCAGCGCGTCCGGCTCGACGGGCGTGACCCGCACATCGCCCTCCCCGCACGGCCGGCCGACCCCGTCGATCAGCAGCTCCCGGCCGAAGGCCCATGTCACCGGGGCATCACCGGGCAAGTGGAAGGTGAGCCGGACGGCATAGGGATCACTGGTCTCATAGCGCAGCTCCACCGGAATGCGGAAGGAGAGCTCATCGGACACGAGAAAGCTCATCATGACCTCTGCCTGTACGGACTCGCGCATCGCTAACCCCGTCATTCGCCGTGGACTGGCCGGGAACCAACCTCTGACACTTGGTGGAATCTTGCTGAACGTACACAGCAGATCACAAGGAGTGAGTTTTCACATACTGATAGAGAGCGCGAGCGAACCGAGCAGACGGCCGATCTCGCCCTGCAACTGCCGGGCCGCCGGGAGCAGCCGGTCCTCCTGGTGGGCGGGCAGGGAGATGGCCATCGTCGCGGCTGTGGTGCCGAGGGTGAGCGGAATCGCCGCGCAGACGGCGCCCAGGGCGTACTCCTGACGCTCGATCACAGGTTCGGTGCGTCGCACCCGCTCCAGACGGCGCAGCAGGCTGTGGTTGTCCCGCACGGTGTACGGCGTGAGGGCCTGCACCGGATAGCGCTCGAGGTGGTCCCGGCGGGCCTCCTCGTCCAGTTGGGACAGCAGGCACTGCCCGATGGCGTGTGCGTGCGCGGTCTCCCGGAAGTCGGCCCACTCCTCGACCGCGGGATTACCCGGGGTGTCGGAGACGCACATGACCTCGATCTCGCCCTCGCGGTACACCGCGTAGTACACGGGGACGCCCAGCATGTCCCGCCAGTGCGCGAGCGCGTCGACGACCGTGCTGCGACGTTTCTGCCGTGCCCCGCTGCTGCTCAGCCGCTCGGCGGCATCACCGAGGAAGAACAGGCCCTTGTCCCGGCGCAGATAGCCCTCGTGCACGAGGGTGCGCAGCAGGTGGTAGGTCGTGGGCAGGGCCAGACCGGTCTCCCGGGCCAACTGCTTGGCGGGAGCGCCGTATTCGTGCGCGGCGACGGTCTCCAGCAGGCGCATCGCGCGCTGCACGGATCCGATGAGGGTCGCCGGAGGGGGAGGCGTGGCGCGAGGCGGTTGATCGGAGGGGGGCGCCGAGCGGGGTTGCGCGGGGACGGTGTGCAGGTGGACACGTGCGGTGTCAGCCGGGGCCAAGGGTTCACTCCCGAAGCGCGAGAGGGTAGACCGTGCCGATGGACACGGGTGGGGGTGTACGCCGCTCGCGGGGGATGTCCCCGCGTCGAGTTCCGGACTCTATTCGTCTGCCACCGCACGCAGACGGCCCGGAAGGGAAACTTCCCCCGGCCGAGGGAACCGGTGACCCCGGGTGTTTCCCGCTACCCCCACCGGTTTCCCACCGGTCTCACCAGTCGCTGCGCGACGAGGAACTCGATGTGAACTTCCGTACGACGTAGATCAGTCCGCCGATCAGTGCGACGAAGACCAGCACCTTGAAGAGCAGTCCGATGACGAAACCGACCACGCTGGCGATCAGCCCGCCGAACACGACCAGGGCGATGACCGGCACCGCGACCCACTTCACCCACCACGGCAGTCCCGTGAAGATCTCTCGCATCGCCCTCGTCCTTACCTCTCCGCCCGTTCGAGTGCCGGGTCCTGTCGGTCTCTCTGGATCTCCTGATGTCCTGCCCTCGATGCTAGGTGCGGGAGGGGGTCGTGCGGGGGGCTCGCACCCCTTGTCCTCCCCTGACCGATCCCCTAGGGAACCCCGAGGCCGGGCGTCACCTCTCGGGCGGAGAGAAGACCACCAGCACCCTCAGGTCCTCGGTGATGTGGTGGAACTTGTGCGCGACGCCGGCCGGTACGTAGATCACGCTGCCGCGTGCCACCTGCGTCGTCTCCAGGCCGACGGTGATCGCGGCGCGGCCGCTCACAACGAAGTAGACCTCGTCCTGATTGTGCGGTTTCTGTGGATCCTGGTCGCCCGCATCGAGGGCGTACAGGCCGACCGACATGTTCTGCTCCCGCAGAAACTGCAGGTAGGCGCCCTCGTTCGCGGCGCGCTCCGCCTCCAGTTCGTCCAGCCGGAATGCCTTCATCGCCTTGTCCGCCCCTGCCTTTTGTGCCCATGTCCGATCAGGTCTGCAACGATCAGACACATGATGAATTTCGTAGTCAAGACGATCGCCAACGCGGGTGCCCTGGCGGTCGCCGTATGGCTGCTCGACAAGATCACCCTGACCGGTGACAGCACGGGCAAGAAGATCGGCACCCTGATCATCGTCGCGCTGATCTTCGGCCTGGTGAACTTCCTGGTCAAGCCGGTCGTCAAGCTCCTCAGCCTCCCGCTGCTGATCCTGACGCTCGGCCTGTTCACCCTGGTCGTCAACGCGCTGATGCTGCTGCTCACCTCGTGGCTGGCCGACAAGCTCGACCTCAGCTTCCACGTGGAGGGCTTCTGGACGGCCGTCCTGGGCGGCCTGATCATCTCGGTCGTCTCCTGGGCGCTGAACGTCGTCCTGCCCGACAAGGACTGAGCAGGCATGACATACCGCGTCTGCTTCGTCTGCACGGGCAACATCTGCCGCTCCCCGATAGCCGAGATCGTCTTCCGCGCGCGTGTGGCGGAGGCCGGTCTCGGCGGGCTGGTCGAGGTCGACAGCGCCGGCACGGGCGGCTGGCACGAGGGCGACGGCGCCGACCCGCGCACGGTGGCGATCCTGGAGGAGAACGGCTACGCCACCGGCCACACGGCCCGGCAGTTCCAGTCGTCGTGGTTCTCCCGTCTCGACCTGGTCGTCGCCCTCGACTCCGGCCACCTCAGGGCGCTGCGCCGCCTCGCGCCCACGGAACAGGACGCGCAGAAGGTGCGTCTGCTGCGTTCGTACGACCCCGCCGCCGACGGCGACCTCGACGTACCGGACCCCTACTACGGGGGCGCCGAGGGCTTCGAGGAGTGCCTTGAGATGGTGGAGGCGGCGAGCGCCGGTCTGCTCATCGCAGTGCGTGAGGACCTGGAGGGACAGGCGGCATGAGCGAATCCGCGACGGATGACGCGCATCGGGTGACGGGCGGCGCAGGTCCGGCGACGGGTGCCGCGGGCCGCATGGCGCGCGACGGCGACCAGGCGGCCGCGGTTGCCGGTGAGGGCACGCGCGCGGTGCGGGCCGGGCTGCCCGAGCCGGCCAAGTACGAGCCCACCCTGCCCGGACCGGTGTTCGCCGCCCACTACCACCTGCCGGGCGAGCCCACCGGCCCCTACACCTACGGCCGTGACGAGAACCCGACCTGGACGCTGCTGGAGCGCGCCGTAGGCGAGCTGGAGGCGCCCGGCCAGGACGGCGTGGAGACGCTCGTGTTCGCCTCCGGCATGGCCGCGATCTCGGCGGTCCTCTTCTCCCAGCTGCGCGCCGGGGACGTGTGCGTCCTGCCCGACGACGGCTACCAGGCGCTGCCCCTGGTGAGCGCCCAGCTGGAGGCGTACGGCATCGAGGTGCGCACCGCCCCCACCGGCGGTGACGCCCAGCTCGACGTCCTCGACGGCGCGAAGCTGCTGTGGATCGAGACCCCGTCGAACCCCGGGCTCGATGTGTGCGACATCAGGCGGCTCGCAGAGGCGGCGCACGCGCGTGGCGCCCTGGTAGCCGTGGACAACACCCTCGCGACACCGCTCGGCCAGCGCCCCCTGGAACTCGGCGCGGACTTCGCGGTGGCCAGCGGCACCAAGCAGCTCACCGGTCACGGCGACATCCTCCTGGGCTACGTCGTCGGCCGGGACCGCGAGGCCATGGCCGCCGTACGGCGCTGGCGCAAGATCGTCGGTGCCATTCCCGGGCCGATGGAGGCCTGGCTCGCGCACCGTTCCATCGCGACGCTCCAGATGCGGGTCGACCGGCAGAGCGCGACGGCCCTGGCGGTCGCCGAGGCGCTGCGCGAGCGGCCCGAGGTGACCGGGCTGCGCTACCCCGGACTTCCCGGCGACCCCGCGCACAAGATCGCCGCGCAGCAGATGCGGCGCTTCGGGTGTGTGGTGTCGTTCACGCTGCCCACGCGCGCGCGTGCCGACCGTTTTCTCGACGCCCTGCGGCTCGTGGACGACGCGACGAGCTTCGGCGGGGTGCGGTCCACGGCCGAACGGCGCGGACGCTGGGGCGGTGACGCGGTACCGGAGGGCTTCATCCGCCTGTCGGTCGGCGCCGAGGATCCGCAGGACCTGGTGGCCGATGTGCTGCGCGCGCTGGACACGTCGGCAGCCTGACCATGTCCCCACGGACGGTCCGAGCCTCCCCCCTCGTAGCTCGGACCGTCCCCCGGTTCCGCGCGCAAGAACCGCGCGACCAAGGCTAGTTGACTCTCTGTCAGTGTCCAATCACAGTAGCGACAGAGACCTATCGACTTATTTATAGTTGGGCACGGCCGGGAGCCGGGAGCGGGGCCGAAGAGGGGAGAGTGCGTGGTGGATCTGGCCTTGCTACGGACCTTCGTGACCGTGCACCGGGCCGGCTCCTTCACCCGCGCCGCCGCCCTGCTCGGCCTCTCCCAGCCGGCCGTCACCTCCCAGATCCGCACGCTGGAGCGGCAGTTGGGCCGCCCCCTGTTCCTGCGGCAGGCCCGCGGCGTGACCCCGACCAGCATCGGGGACGAACTCGCCCACAAGGCCGCACCGCATCTCGACGCCCTTGTCGAGATAACCGAGACCGGCCTCGACGACGACTCCTCCTTACGGACGCTGCACCTCGCCGGACCTCCGGAGTTCACCGCGGAACGAGCCCTGCCCGCCCTCACGGAGCTGACCGGCGAGGACGGCCAGGGCTTCGCCCTGCGCGCCTCCTTCGGGAACGCCGAGGAAACGCTGGAAGGGCTTTCCGCCGGGCATCATGATCTGGCCATCAGCACGGCCCGCCCGCGGGGTGCCCTGCTCACGGCGACTGCGCTCTGCGACGAGGAACACGTCCTGGTCGCCGCCCCACGCTGGGCCGAACAGATCGGCGCCGGACAGCCCGACCGCAAGCCGGAACCGGCCCTGGAGCAGGTTCCCGTGGTGGAGGTGCACGAGTCGCTGCCCTTCGTCTCCCGCTACTGGGCCTCCGTCTTCGACTCGCGTCCGGCAGCCCCCGGCACCGTCGTCGTCCCCGACCTGCGTGCGGTTCTGGCCTGCGCGGTCGCGGGAGCGGGCCTGGCGGTGCTGCCGCGATATCTGTGCGCGGCGGCGTTGGAGCGGGGTGACGTCGTCGCCCTGCACGAGCCGGCGGTGCCGCCGCTGCGTACGTACTTCCTGGTGGTCCGCACCGGGACGCTTGCGATGCCCCATATCGCGCGGGCCCACGAGTGGTTGCAGCGGGCGGCGGCCGACTGGTGCTAGGAGGCGCCCGAGGGCGGGTGCCGGGTTGCGCGGGCGCGCATGCCGGCTGTCCGGACAGTGCCTCACTCTGAGAGCCCGGACGGTGACGTTTCGCGATGTTTCACGTGGAACCAACCGGGCCACATTTCACCCATGACCGTCCGACCTGTGGTCAAGCGCACCGCCCGTGCCGTTCTGCTGGACGGTGACGACCTGATCCTGATCAAGCGCACCAAGCCGGGCCTGGACCCCTACTGGCTCACTCCCGGCGGCGGGGTCGAGCCCAGCGACCCGACCGTTGTCGACGCCCTGCACCGCGAGGTGTACGAGGAGCTCGGCGCGAAGATCACCAACGTGGTGCCCTGCTTCGTGGACACCGTGGAGCACATTGGGGACGACGGCGGCGCGACCGGTGTGAAGGTGCAGCACTTCTTCGTCTGCCGCCTGGAGTCCATGGATCCCTCGCTCCGCCACGGCCCCGAGGTGGACGAGCCCGTCGGCGAGTACGAGATCGTGCGCGTGCCCTTCACCCGGGTCGGAATCGCCTCCGTCCATCTCGTGCCGTTGTCGCTGCGGCACTACCTGGACGGCAACATCGAGGGCGTACTCGCCATGCACGCCTCCGACCTGGGCTGACACCGGAGGCGGAATCAGGACCCGGCCGCGACCAGTTCCTCCACGGAGTCATGCCGTATGCGCTCCGACGGGATGCCGATGTCCCGGAGGGCGTCCACACCGCTGCGGATCATCCCGGGAGGGCCCGACAGGTAGGCGTCGTACTCGTTCCACGGCCCGTAAGCGCGAACCGCGTCCGGAAGCTGCTGGTGTGCCTGCTGGTCGATGATCGCGCGGACGGAGAGCCAGGGGTGGCTCTGCTGAAGGCGGAGCATGGTGTCGATGTCGTACAGGTCATGGTCGGTGCGGGCACCGTAGAAGACCTCGACCGGCCGGCGTTCCCCGTGCTCGGCGACGTCCTCGACCAGCGCCTTGATGGGCGCTATGCCGGTGCCGCCGCCCAGGCAGAGCAGCCCGCTGTCGGTGGTGTGGTCCACGGTCATGGAACCGGCGGGCGGGCCGAGCCGGACGATGTCACCGGGTCGGGCGCGGTGCACCAGGGCGTTGGAGACCCAGCCCGCCGGGACGGCCTTCACGTGGAACGACAGCAGGCCGTCGGAGCGTGGCGCCGAGGCGAAGGAGTAGTGCCGCCATATCCGGGGCCACCAGGGGGTCTCCAGGCTCGTGTACTGCCCGGCGAGGAAAGGGTAGGGCTGGTCGGGGCGGACGGTGACGACCGCGATGTCCGGCGTCCTGAGGTCGTGCGTGACGATCTCGGCGTACCACCAGGCCGGGGCACGCAGTTCGTCGGCGGCCGCCGCGTCGATCATGATCTGGGAGATCGTGGTGTACGTCCGGACCCAGGCCGCCTCCATCTCCGCGGACCAGACCTCGCCGGCGTACTTGCTCAGCGCGCCGATCAGGCATTCGCCGACGGCCGGATAGTGCTCGGCCCGCGTCCCGTACTTCCGGTGGCCCCGGCCGAGATTCTGCAGGTAGTCGACCAGGACATCGGTGTTGTCGATGTGCTCGGCAGCCGTGAGCAGTGCTCTGAGCAGCCGGTCCCGCTGGGTGTCCATCGCGGCCGGGAAGAGCGAGCGCAGGTCGGGGTGGCGGACGAAGAGCAGGGCGTAGAAGTACGAGGTGACCTTGTCGGCCACGGGCGCGACCTCTGCCATGGCCCGGCGAATGAGGACGGCGTCCGGGGAACCTTCCTCGGCCGGGGCGGAGGCGGCCGGTCCTGGGGGTGTCACCGGTGCGGGCTGCTGGGCGGGTACGCGCGACTCGAGGGGAGTAGCCGTGGCGGAGGCGAAAGGCGCCGGGGCCGGGGCCGGTGGGTCCGTCGTGGGCGCGGGTCGAGGCGACGAGGCCGCGGGAGAAGGGGTGGAGGGTGCGGGCGAGGGGGCGGGTGCGGTCACGGGTATCGCGTCCGGGGATTCGCGCTCCAGGTCCGGCGCATGAGTGCTCGCGCCGTCTGTGGCGCCGTCGGTCGTCGAGGCGGGTGGAGCCGCTGCGCCGTCTGCCGGCGCTGCCGGGTCGGCCGTCTGCCGGCCCACCGGGCGTATCACGGCCGGGCGACGGCCGTCCGGTGTCCCGGGCTCGTTACCCGGCGTCGGCTTGGTGCGGGGCGTGAACCAGTCGCCCCCGCCGCCGGAAGTGCCGTTGTCGGCCGACGTGGTGGTCGGAGCGTCCATGGTGTGCCTCGCCTCGAGCATCTTTCGGTCGGTCTGCGCACTTCCCCAGTCGGAAGGTGCCTGCTTCCCCCGTGGACGGACTGCGTACCCATCCGGTGTCGCGGCCAATGCAGCCACATTCAACCCATGTTCCAGCTCTGTACGGACAAGTAAGGCAAGAGTGTGACATTGGCCGCAGTATTCCCACCTGAGCTTCCCACTCGTCTGGGCGGCTCAGTCGCATAACCGGAAACGCGGGTCTTCGATCTCTCCGTCCCGTTAGGCTGCATTGCCCTGTACGCGGCCCACACAGAACGGGGCGCCCGCCCCGGACGTGAACCGGAGTCGACCCTACCGGCCACCGCTGTGCACACAAGTCCCCCCTTGCCCCGTCACGAATGAGGGCAGGGCGCGCATCATCGGTACCGTCAAGAGCGGGCGACGCGCACGTTTCACGTGAAACGTCCGGCGTCTGTCCACGCTGTGTGCAGTCGGCTAAAACTGGCCAAAAGCTCGTATCCGTCCGGGGAAAGAGGTGGACGTCAGGGCTCCGGTCGGACAGCCTGACCTGCGTGCCGACTCCTTCCCTTGCCTCTTTGCCCATCCGCCGTCTGACGCTCCGCGACCTCGCCGCCTGCGCCGACTTGTCCGAGGATCGGGGGTGGCCACGGGAGGAGCACAAGTGGGGCTTCCTCCTCACGGCCGGCAAGGGCTACGGCATCGACGACCCCGACGGCGGCCTCGTGAGCGCCTGTGTCGTCACCGAGTACGGACCGCAGGAGCGTCCCTCCCTCGCGGCGATCGGCATGGTCCTCGTAGCCGCACGACACGCCCGACAGGGAGTGGGACGCCGCCTGACGCGCCACGTCGTCTCCTCTATGGGCACCACACCTCTCACCCTGCATGCCACGCCGAACGGCCGGCCCCTCTACGAGGAACTCGGCTTCAAGGTCACCGGACGGGCGGAGATGGTGTGCGGGCGTTTCACTCCTAGTGGGCCGCAGCCGACGGTCGCCACCCGTGCCGCGACCGCCGAGGATCTCGCCGTGATCCTCCGGTTCGACGAGCAGGCGTTCGGGACCGACCGCACCCACATCGTCGCCCGACTGCCGGCCTTCGCCGACCAGTTGCGTGTGGCGGAGGAGGACGGGCGGATCATCGGATACGCGGCCGCCTGGCCCAACATGGACACCCATGTCGTCGGTCCGCTCATCGCGCGTGACACGTCGGTGGCCCAGGCGCTCATCGCCTCCCTCGCCGCCCACACCGACCGTCCCCTGCGCACCGACATCGACGTACGGCACACCGAACTGCTCGCGTGGGCGAAGGAGCGCGGTCTGGCGTCCGTCGCCTTCAACTCGGTGATGTCGTACGGGATCACCGAGCTGCCCGGGGACTGGAGTCGTCGGTTCGCCCCGGTCACGGTCGCGGCGGGCTAGAAGGGCCCCGATACGACAACGCCGGCTCCCCAGAGACCAGGGAACCGGCGTCGTATCGCTGAAGAGGCCCGCTCAGGCGAGGGCCTCCACGGCGGCCGTGGCGAAGGCATGATCCTGCTCCGGGGCGCCGCCGCCGACACCGATCGCCGCGATCAGGCGACCGTCGCGGTGCACCGGCACACCGCCCGCGATGAACAGCAGGGGCCGGTCGAGCGCGGTGGGCAGGGTGTGGAAGAGGCCTCCGGGCTGCACGGCATCCACGAGGTCGGCGGTGGCCGCGTTCAGCTGGAGGGCCGTGTAGGCCTTGCGGGTGCTGGTCTCACCGGAGATCAGCACGGCACGGTCGTCACGCCGGAAGGCGAGCAGATGGCCGCCCGCGTCCAGGACGGTGACGCTGACACTGACACCTGCGGCCTCGGCGGCACGCCGGGCGGTGGTGATGAGGACGTCGGCGTCCTGGGCGGTCAGCGGAACGACTGCGGTGGTGGTGCTCATGAGGTGGTTCTCATGGAACAGGCAGGGTCGTACTGGTCCGGGTCGGGGAATGGCGGTGAGCCTGGCCGGCCGGTGGCTCAGTGGTGGACGGCGGGCCGCTGCTCCGTCGGCACGGATCCCGTGACCACGGAGCCGGGGGCGCCGGCGCGGCGTTCCAGAGCGGCCGAGAGGACGGCCAGGACCAGGGCTCCCGCGGCCAGGACGGCACCGACCCAATTGGGGGCGGTGTAGCCGAGGCCCGCCGCGATCACGAGGCCGCCGAGCCAGGCGGACAGGGCGTTGCCGAGGTTGAAGGCGCCGATGTTCACGGCGGACGCCAGCGTCGGGGCGCCGTGCGCCTGGTCGAGGACCCGCTTCTGGAGCGGCGGGACGGTCGCGAAGCCCAGGGCGCCGATCAGGGCGATCGTGACGGCCGACAGCAGCTTGTCGTGCGCGGTGAGGGTGAACAGCGCCAGGACGACGGCCAGCGCGCCCAGGGAGACGTACAGCATGGGCATCAGGGCGCGGTCGGCGAACTTGCCGCCCACGAGGTTGCCGCCGACCATGCCGAGGCCGAAGAGGACCAGCAGCCAGGTGACGGAGCCGTCGGCGAAGCCCGCGGTGTGGGTCATCATCGGAGCGATGTAGGTGATGGCCGCGAAGACGCCGCCGAAGCCGAGGACGGTCATCGCCATCGCGAGCAGCACCTGCACGTTCTTGAAGGCGGCGAGCTCGTGCCGCAGGCGCACCCCCTCCGGCTTGGGCATGTCGGGGACGAGCCGGGCGATGCCGGTCAGGCCGATGGCGCCGAGGGCGGCGACGATGCCGAAGGTCACCCGCCAGCCCACGGATTGCCCGATGAGCGTGCCCAGCGGGACGCCGACGACGTTGGCGACAGTCAGGCCGGTGAACATCATCGCGATGGCTCCGGCCTTCTTGTCCGGGGCGGCGAGGTCGGCCGCGACGACCGAGCCGATACCGAAGAAAGCGCCGTGGGCCAGCGAAGCGACGATCCGGCCGATCAGCATGACGGCGAAGGCGGGAGCGAGTGCCGAGAGCAGGTTGCCGACGATGAACAGGGCCATCAGCAGCATCAGCATCCGCTTGCGGGAGACCTTGGTGCCCAGAACGGTCATCAGCGGGGCGCCGAACATGACACCGAGCGCGTAGCCGGTCACCAGGTAGCCGGCAGTGGGAATGGAGACCCCGTAGTCGCCCGCGACCTCGGGCAGCAAGCCCATGATCACGAACTCGGTCGTTCCGATTCCGAAGGCCCCGATCGCGAGGGCCAGAAGCGCGAGAGGCATGGAGGGGTACACCTTCCCAGACGATTGCAGGAGCACATTACGCGCGCTCACAATAATTGCGGACGCGGGCTATATGCAACCGCCGTCAATTGCGGTCCTGCTCTACCCTGGGTGTCAGCCGCTCCGGGACGGAGGAAACGCCAATGACAGCGACGGACCCCGCGCTCACCGCTCTCGCCCAGAGCTGGTGCGCCCTCTCCCTGCTGCACGGGAGGATCGAGGCCCACATCGAGCGCGCCTTGCAGGCCAAGCACGACCTGAGCGCGCGGGAGTACTCCCTTCTCGACGTGCTGAGCCGGCAGCACGACGGGGACGGAGGGCATCTCCAGATGAAGCAGGTCGCCGACGCGGTCGTCCTCAGTCAGAGCGCCACCACACGTCTGGTCACCCGGCTCGAGGACCGCGGACTCCTGGAGCGCTACCTCTGCCCCACCGACCGCCGGGGCATCTACACGAACGTCACCGAGGCAGGCCTCAAGCTGCTCGAGGAGGCCCGACCGACCAACGACGCCGCCCTGCGCGAGGCCCTCGACGAGGCGGCGAAGAATCCCGAGCTGGCCCCCCTGGTCCGGGCCGTGGAGACGCTGAAGTCTCCGGTTCCCGCCTAGAGGCCGCTCGCACCGGCCGTTCCTGCGGAGAATCCGGCCGCTCCTGCGCAGGTCCGGCCGTTGCTGCGTAGGGTGCGGCCCATGGAAGATCTTGAGATACGGTGCGCGACCGCCGAGGACGTCCCCGCGATCGTCGGCATGCTCGCGGACGACCCTTTGGGCGCACAGCGCGAGTCACCCAACGACCTCGCCCCCTACCTCACCGCGCTGGAGAGGCTCAGCGCCGACCCGAACCAGCGCCTGGTCGTAGCGGTCCGGGAGGGCCGTGTCGTCGGCACACTCCAGCTCACGATCATTCCCGGGCTGTCCCGACGCGGTGCGACCAGGTCGATCATCGAAGGCGTACGCGTCCATGCCGAGGATCGCGGCAGCGGACTGGGAACGCAGCTCATCGAGTGGGCGATCGACGAATCCCGGCAGCAGGGCTGCCAGTTGGTCCAGCTGACCTCCGACGTCACACGCACCGACGCCCACCGCTTCTACGAACGGCTCGGTTTCACAGCCTCCCACACGGGCTTCAAGCTTCCGTTGTGACCGACGTGGATGGGGCTCTGTTTCACGTGAAACAGAGCCCCATCCACGTCACCGTCTAACCGATCCCACGCCACCCCCCGGGGTCGACCCCGCCCGGCACAGAAGCCTCTTCGTCGTACGGCTGACGCGTGAACACGAACGATCCGAGGTCCAGGTGGCTCACGGACCCGTCCGGCCGCCGTACGGCCCTCAGGAGCTCTCCGGCGTAATAACCCTCCAGGCCGGTCCAGGTACCGTCGCCGTTCGGGCGGAATCGTGAGCGTCGCCCGTTGCCGGACAGCGGCTCCAGCGAGGCGAGCCCGTCGGCCGTGAGCCGCAGGGCGAACGCGTACGTCCCCCAGTACCACTGCCCCGTCAGCTCCAACGTCGACGGGTCGACGTCACTCAGCGGCCTCCACGAGGCGGGGATGCGCGGCTCCGCCTCGGCGACGATACGGACCAGATCGGCGGCAACGGCTGACACCAGTGGGCCCGAAGTGCAGTTGGCCAGCACGACCGCCGCTACGTCGTCCTCCACGCTGATGCTCACATTCGCCAGGAAGCCCGGCAGGGATCCGCTGTGCCCCACGAGCAGCCGACCGTGCCGGCGCTGGATCTGCATGCCGAGGCCATAGGCGTCACCGGACATCACGTCCGCGGCTTCCGCCGGCGCCGCCGGGACCCGCATCTCCCGCAGGGACTCGGCGCTCAGTACCCTCTCGTCGCCCTTCACCAGGAAGGCCGCGAACCGGGCCAGGTCTGCCGTGGTCGACCAGAGTTGACCGGCGGCTGCCATACGCCCGAGGTCCTCTGCGGGCTCGGGCAGCAGCACGTCGGCCCAGGGGTGCACGGCCCAGCCACCCGCGTGCGGGGCCTGCGGTCGCGCGCCGGTCCGGTCGAGCCCCAGCGGTTCGAGCACTTCACGCCGTAGAGCCTCCTCCCAGGAGGTTCCCCGCAACTCCTCCACGAGCGCGCCCAGCAACGTGTAGCCGGGGTTCGAGTAGTGATGCCGTCGGCCGACGGGGTGCAGAAGAGGCTGCTCACCGAGTACGTCGGCCAGCTCCGGCCGCAGGGACCCGGGCGTGCGCTCCCACCACGGCCCGGGCGACTCGGCCGCCAGCCCGCCCGTGTGCGCGAGCAGTTGGGCGATCGTAGCCGCCCCCGCGCCGGTACCCGGCACGTACTTCTCCAGTGGATCCTCTAGCCCGAGCAGCCCCTCGTCCCGCAGGCGCAGCACGAGAACGGCGGTGAAGGTCTTGGTGATCGAACCGATGCGGTACTGGACGTGCTCGTCGGGCTCTTGCCCGTCCACCGATGTCCGGGCGCCGTGCCACACCGCCCGCCCGTCCCGGATGACGGCCGCGACCAGCGACGGGGCCCGCCCCTGTGCCTGTGCCAGGGCGATCCGGTGCAGCAGCGCACGACTCGTTGCGGGAAGCAGCTCTTCCTTGAGTGTCGTCATGGCCCAAGTCCACCTGGCCCGGCCCGGCGAGTCGACCTCATTTCGCCGCCGGCGAGGGCTCAGGTCTGCGCCATGTCCACGAACCGCGAGTAGTGACCCTGGAAAGCGACCGTGATCGTCGCCGTGGGGCCGTTTCGGTGCTTGGCCACGATCAGGTCGGCCTCGCCCGCGCGTGGCGACTCCTTTTCGTAGGCGTCCTCGCGGTGCAGCAGGATGACCATGTCGGCGTCCTGCTCGATGGAACCGGACTCACGCAGGTCGGAGACCATCGGCTTCTTGTCCGTGCGCTGCTCGGGACCACGGTTCAGCTGGGAGAGCGCGATGACCGGGAGCTCCAGCTCCTTGGCCAGCAGCTTGAGGTTACGGGACATGTCCGAGACTTCCTGCTGACGGCTCTCGGCCCGCTTGGAACCACCGGACTGCATCAGCTGGAGGTAGTCGATGACGACCAGCCGGAGGTCATTGCGCTGCTTGAGGCGGCGGCACTTGGCGCGGATCTCCATCATCGACAGGTTCGGGGAGTCGTCGATGTAGAGCGGGGCCGCCGAGACGTCCGGCATCCGCCGGGCCAGGCGCGTCCAGTCCTCGTCCGTCATCGTGCCGGAGCGCATGTGGTGCAGGGCGACCCGGGCTTCAGCGGACAGCAGACGCATCGCGATCTCGTTGCGCCCCATTTCGAGCGAGAAGATCACGCTCGGCAGGTTGTTCTTGATCGAGGCGGCCCGCGCGAAGTCCAGCGCGAGCGTCGACTTACCCATGGCGGGACGCGCGGCGATGACGATCATCTGGCCCGGGTGCAGCCCGTTGGTGAGCGAGTCGAAGTCCGTGAACCCCGTGGGCACACCGGTCATCTCGCCGCTGCGTGAGCCGATCGCCTCGATCTCGTCGAGCGCGCCCTCCATGATGTCGCCGAGCGGCAGATAGTCCTCGCTGGTGCGCTGCTCGGTGACCGCGTAGATCTCCGCCTGGGCGCGGTTGACGATCTCGTCGACGTCGTCGTCGGCCGCGTATCCCATCTGCGTGATGCGTGTACCCGCCTCGACCAGGCGGCGCAGCACGGCCCGCTCGTGGACGATCTCCGCGTAGTAGGCGGCGTTGGCGGCCGTGGGCACCGTCTGCACGAGGGTGTGCAGATACGAGGCCCCGCCGACCTTGTTGATCTCGCCGCGCTTGGTGAGTTCGGCGGCGATCGTGATCGGGTCGGCCGGCTCGCCCTTGGCGTAGACGTCGAGAACGGCCTGGTAGATCGTCTCGTGGGCCGGCTTGTAGAAGTCGTGGCCTTTGAGGATCTCGACGACGTCGGCGATGGCGTCCTTGGAGAGCAGCATGCCGCCGAGGACGGACTGCTCCGCCTCGATGTCCTGCGGCGGTACCCGCTCGAACGCCGGGGCGGCGCCGCCGTCCCATGCCCCGTTGTCCCTCCCCCGCTCGTGCTGCTCGTCGCGGCCCCGGGCTCCGTCGCCACGACGGCGGGAAGCGGGCAGACGATCACTGGGACCGCTGTCGGCCCACGGGTCGTCCAAGGGCTCGGAAATGCTCACCGAGCCACCTCCTCCCGTCCGCCGCAGCAGACCTCACCGTGCCCCTCTTTTCTACGGCACGGCACTGACAAATGAGACGCCCAACTCCGGTTAGCCAACGCCGGTTTTGTGACGCTTTTGAAACCGGCAGACGGAGTGGGCGCCGGACCACGTTAGGCCTGTCGGCACCGTCAGCCAATCTGGTTATCCACAGGCCATGTGGACGACGGCCCAGATGCTGTGGAGAACTCCTCAAAACCTGTGCACGACCCGGTGGACAGGCCTGTGAACAAGCATCGAGCCGCCTCCAAGAGGTGTCTCTGACCTGCGGCTTTGCCGTCCACCGGCTGTGCAGAAGAAAAACTTCCCCAACCGGCGCAAGATCGCTTCGAATGGTGCACAGCAGCGCGCACCGCTAGACGGAAGGTAAGGGGTGCAATACCTTTGTATCTCTTACCTGTGGACGATTAGATTGGTGCACATGACACAGGCCCCTGCGCGTCGCCGAACCGGCCGGAGACAGCACGACCGAGAGATCGTGGCGTTGGCCGTGCCGGCCTTCGGCTCCCTCATCGCCGAGCCCCTCTTCCTCATGGCCGATACCGCCATCGTGGGCCATCTGGGCACGGCCCAACTCGCCGGCCTCGGCGTCGCCTCGGCCCTGCTGATGACGGCCGTCAGTGTCTTCGTCTTCCTCGCCTATGCCACGACAGCGGCGGTCGCGCGTCGCGTCGGCGCAGGTGATCTGCAATCCGCCATCCGCCAGGGCATGGACGGCATCTGGCTGGCACTGCTCCTCGGCGCTGCCGTCGTCGCCGTCCTCCTGCCGACGGCGTCCACAGTCGTGGACCTCTTCGGCGCCTCGGATGCGGCGGCTCCCTATGCGACCACGTACCTGCGCATCTCCACGCTCGGCATACCGGCCATGCTCATCGTCCTCGCGGCGACCGGCGTGCTGCGCGGCCTCCAGGACACCAAGACCCCTCTGTACGTAGCCATCGCCGGCTTCGTCGCCAACGGCGCTCTCAACGCGGGGCTCGTCTACGGCGCCGACCTGGGGATCGCCGGCTCCGCCTGGGGCACCGTCATCGCCCAGTGGGGCATGGCCGTGGTCTATCTCGCGGTGGTTCTGCGCGGGGCGCGCAAGCACGGTGCCTCACTTCGCCCGGACGCCGCCGGGATCAGGGCCTCCGCACAGGCCGGTGTGCCGCTGCTGGTTCGCACTCTCTCCCTGCGGGCGATCCTGATGATCGCCACGGCGGTCGCCGCCCGTCTCGGGGATGCCGACATCGCCGCACACCAGATCATTCTGTCCCTGTGGAGCCTGCTCGCCTTCGCTCTCGACGCCATCGCCATCGCAGGCCAGGCCATCATCGGGCGCTACCTCGGAGCCGGTGACGCAGAAGGCGCCCGAGACGCGTGCCGTCGCATGGTCGAGTGGGGGATCGCCGTCGGGGTCGTCCTCGGCATTCTGGTCGTCATCACCCGCCCGGCGTTCCTGCCCTTGTTCACCAGTGACTCCGCGGTCAAGGACGTGGCGCTGCCCGCCCTGCTCATCGTCGCCCTCTCACAGCCGATCTCTGGCATCGTCTTCGTCCTGGACGGAGTCCTGATGGGCGCCGGCGACGGCCCGTACCTGGCCTGGGCGATGCTGCTCACTCTGGCGGTCTTCACCCCGGTCGCTCTGCTGGTGCCGGTGCTGGGCGGTGGGCTCACCGCTCTCTGGGCCACCATGACGCTGATGATGACCGTGCGGATGCTGACGCTGTGGCTCCGGACCCGCTCCGGCCGTTGGATCGTGACGGGCGCGACCCTCTGACCGCCGGACTCACTGGCTGTTTCACGTGAAACACGGTGCTTCACCAACACGGTGTTTCACGTGAAACGACGATGGGGCCGCACCCCGAAGGGCGCGACCCCATCGCTCACTGTCTCAGCGAGCGCGGCACTCAGGCCGCGACGACCTCGATGTTGACCTTGGCGGCAACCTCGGGGTGCAGACGCACGGACGTCTCGTGAGCGCCCAGCGTCTTGATCGGCGAGCCCAGCTCGATGCGGCGCTTGTCGACCTCGGGGCCACCGGAAGCCTTGATCGCGGAAGCGATGTCGGCCGGGGTGACGGAACCGAAGAGACGACCGGCGTCGCCGGAGCGGACAGCCAGACGGACCTTGACGCCCTCGAGCTGGGCCTTCACCTGGTTGGCCTGCTCGATGGTCTGGATCTCGTGGATCTTGCGAGCACGACGGATCTGCTCGACGTCCTTCTCGCCACCCTTGGTCCAGCGGATAGCGAACTTCCGCGGGATCAGGTAGTTGCGAGCGTAACCGTCCTTGACGTCGACGACGTCGCCCGCGGCACCGAGGCCGGAGACCTCGTGGGTGAGGATGATCTTCATGTGTCGGTCACCCTTCCCTTATCGCGCGGTGGAGGTGTAGGGCAGCAGCGCCATCTCACGGCTGTTCTTGACGGCCGTGGCGACGTCACGCTGGTGCTGCGTGCAGTTGCCGGTCACGCGGCGGGCACGGATCTTGCCGCGGTCGGAAATGAACTTCCGCAGCATGTTCGTGTCCTTGTAGTCCACGTACGTGACCTTGTCCTTGCAGAAAGCGCAGACCTTCTTCTTCGGCTTGCGCACAGGCGGCTTCGCCATGGTGTATCTCCTGTGTGATCAAGAAGTTGGGGTGCGAACCCGCCCTAGAAGGGGGGCTCGTCCGAGTAGCCGCCGCCACCGCCGCTGCCGCCGGAGCCACCGCCCCAGCCGCCGCCACCGCCCTGGTTGCCACCGGCGGGAGCGCCGGTCGCCCACGGGTCGTCGGCGGGAGCGCCGCCGCCCTGCTGGCCGCCACCGGGGCCGCCGCCCCAGCCGCCGCCGCCCTGGGCGCCACCGCCACCGCCGCCGTAACCGCCCTGGCCACCGCGGCCGGTGGTCTTGGTGACCTTGGCCGTGGCATTGCGCAGGCTGGCGCCGACTTCCTCGACGTCCAGCTCGTAGACCGTGCGCTTGACGCCCTCACGGTCCTCGTAGGACCGCTGCTTCAGCCGGCCCTGCACGATGACGCGCATGCCTCGCTGGAGCGACTCGGCGACGTTCTCCGCCGCCTGACGCCAGACCGAGCAGGTCAGGAAGAGGCTCTCGCCGTCCTTCCACTCGTTCGTCTGGCGGTCGAAGGTGCGGGGAGTGGACGCGACACGGAACTTCGCGACGGCCGCACCGGAGGGGGTGAAGCGCAGCTCGGGGTCGTCGACAAGATTGCCGACCACCGTGATGACGGTCTCGCCTGCCATGGGGGAACCTCTCGGCGGGTTTGCTCTGGCTGCTTGCTACTCGAATCCCGGGATCAGCTGAGCGTGAGAGCTCAGTGGGTCTCGGGACGGAGGACCTTGGTCCGGAGGACCGACTCGTTCAGGTTCATCTGGCGGTCGAGCTCCTTGACGACCGCAGGCTCGGCCTGCAGGTCGATGACCGAGTAGATGCCCTCAGGCTTCTTCTTGATCTCGTACGCGAGACGACGACGGCCCCAGGTGTCGACCTTCTCGACCTTTCCGCCGCCGTCACGGACGACAGACAGGAAGTTCTCGATCAACGGAGAGACAGCGCGCTCCTCGACCTCGGGGTCGAGGATGACCATCACCTCGTAGTGACGCATGTGGAACCCACCTCCTTTGGACTCAGCGGCCACGGTCGTTCCGTGGCAGGAGGGTTGTGATGCGTTGTGATGCGTAGGCAACGGTATCGGCCACCACTGACAGTCGGGGATTCTGTGGAGAAGCCCCTGCCGTGACATGGGCAGACACCGGTGCGGACAGTACAGAGTACCCGCACAGCGGCTTGCGGTTGAAATCCGGCCGTCAGGGCAGCCAATCTGTACACATCGGGTGTGTATGGCGCTACGATGCGCCGACTTTCGCAGGAGGTGCCCTATGGCACAGGCATTGCGACCCAACACCGCCGGCGGTCTCTTCGCCACGGACGGCAGGCCCCACCCCCTTCAGGACACCCTGCTCGCGGTGACCCTGGTGCTGGGCATCACGTCGTTCATCACGGCACTCATCGACGAGGACCTGCATCTGCTCAGCTCCTGGACCGGCCTGGTGGGCATTCTCACCGGTGCGTACGGCCAGTGGGTCTCGGAGACGACCCGGGAGCGCTTCGGCCTGATCCTGGGCCTCGGTGCCGCGGGCGTCGGGTTCTTCCTGGGCATGGCGCACGGCGGTCTCTTCGGCGGTCTCTTCGACTGACGCCAGGCACACCCCTTCCGAACACCGGGTGACGCCCCGGCCGTCCAGGGCCGGGGCGAAGGTTCCGTACGCCCAACCGGCGCGCATCCAAGGCGCAGTAGGCTTCGCGCGAGAGCCGGAGCCCCTGACCCTATGGGGACACACCAGCCCGAGGAGCGCCCCGAAATGAGCCTGACCCTGAGGACCATCAGTCGCGAGCAGCATCTGGCCTACATCCAGAGCCTGCCGTCGGCGAGCCACATGCAGGTCCCGGCCTGGGCTGACGTCAAGGCGGAGTGGCGCTCCGAGAACCTCGGATGGTTCGACGACAGGACGGGCGAGCTGGTCGGTGCCGGTCTGGTCCTCTACCGGCAGCTTCCCAAGATCAAGCGCTACCTCGCCTATCTGCCCGAAGGCCCGGTCATCAACTGGTTCGCGCCGAATCTCCAGGAGTGGATCGAGCCGATGCTGGCGCACCTGAAGCAGCAGGGCGCCTTCTCGGTGAAGATGGGCCCGCCGGTGGTCATCCGGCGCTGGGAGGCCACCTCCATCAAGCAAGGCATCCAGAACCCCGACGTGAAGCGGCTGCGCGACATCGAGGCCGACCACATCGAGCCGCGCGCCTTCGAGGTCGCCGACAAGCTGCGCCGCATGGGGTGGCAGCAGGGCGAGGACGGTGGCGCCGGCTTCGGCGACGTCCAGCCCCGCTACGTCTTCCAGGTGCCGCTGGCCAACCGCTCGCTGGAAGAGGTCCACAAGAACTTCAACCAGCTGTGGCGCCGCAACATCAAGAAGGCCGAGAAGGCCGGTGTCGAGGTCGTCCAGGGCGGCTACCAGGACCTCGAGGAATGGCAGCGGCTGTACGAGATCACGGCCGTGCGCGACCACTTCCGGCCGCGCCCGCTGTCGTACTTCCAGCGCATGTGGACGGCCCTCAACAGCGAGGACCCCAACCGCATGCGGTTGTACTTCGCCCGGCACAACGGCGTGAACCTCTCTGCGGCGACGATGCTGATCGTCGGCGGACACGTCTGGTACTCCTACGGCGCCTCCGACAACATCGGCCGTGAGGTCCGGCCCTCGAACGCGATGCAGTGGCGGATGCTGCGCGACGCCTACGCGCTCGGCGCCACCGTCTACGACCTGCGTGGTATCTCCGACTCGCTGGACGAGACCGACCACCTCTTCGGTCTGATCCAGTTCAAGGTGGGTACGGGCGGCCAGGCCGCCGAGTACCTCGGCGAGTGGGACTTCCCGCTGAACAAGCTGCTGCACAAGGCGCTCGACATCTACATGTCGCGCCGCTGATCTCACGCTCAGTGCTTCCATACCTCTGATACACGGCAACCACGAGAAAGGTTCCAGGTCCGGCCATGGCGCTCACGCTCTACGTCGACACCGCGCGCTGGCGGGCGCACCACAAGCACGTGCAGGAGCAGTTCCCCGGCCTCGTGCCGGTCTGCAAGGGCAACGGCTACGGCTTCGGGCACGAGCGGCTGGCGGAGGAGGCCACGCGGCTGGGCTCGGACGTCCTCGCCGTCGGCACGACGTACGAGGCCGCCCGGATCAAGGACTGGTTCGGCGGTGACCTGCTGGTGCTGACGCCGTACCGGCGCGGCGAGGAGCCCGTGCCCCTGCCGGACCGGGTCATCCGCTCCGTGTCGTCGATAGACGGCGTGTACGGCCTCGTCGGTGCCCGTGTGGTGATCGAGGTGATGTCCTCGATGAAGCGGCACGGCATCGGTGAGCAGGATCTGCCCCAGCTGCACGCCGCCATCGAGAACGTCCGTCTGGAAGGCTTCGCGATCCACCTGCCGCTGGACCGCACCGACGGCTCGGACGCGGTCGAGGAGGTCATCGGCTGGATGGACCGGCTGCGCGCCGCCCGGCTGCCGCTCCACACCATGTTCGTCAGCCACCTCAAGGCCGAGGATCTCGCCCGGCTCCAGCAGCAGTTCCCGCAGACGCGGTTCCGGGCCCGCATCGGCACGCGCCTGTGGCTGGGGGACCACGAGGCCACCGAGTACCGCGGCGCGGTCCTGGACGTCACGCGCGTGACCAAGGGCGAGCGCTTCGGCTACCGCCAGCAGAAGGCGGCCTCCGACGGCTTCCTGGTGGTCGTGGCGGGCGGTACGTCGCACGGGGTGGGCCTGGAGGCTCCCAAGGCGCTGCACGGCGTCATGCCGCGTGCCAAGGGCGTCGCCCGGGCCGGCCTCGCGACGGTCAACCGGAACCTTTCTCCCTTCGTCTGGGGCGGCAAGCAGCGCTGGTTCGCCGAGCCGCCGCACATGCAGGTCTCGATCCTGTTCGTGCCCGCAGACGCGCCGGAGCCGAAGGTCGGCGAGGAGCTGGTGGCCCATCTGCGGCACACCACCACGCAGTTCGACCGGATCGTGGACCGCTGACCGGCGCACTCACCGACCCGCCCGGCGCAGCAAGAAGGCCGTACACGGTTCTCGTGTACGGCCTTTCACGGCGTTCGCTCAGAGCGAACCGCCGGTCGCGTCCGGCCTGCCCCACTCGACCTGAGGCCCGTCGAACTGCGTGGCCGCGTGCCGGGCCGGACGGGCCGCGGGACCGAGCGCGAAGACGTCCTCCGCGCCGTCGAGCACTCCGCCCGAGGGATCGTCGTCCCCGGACCGGCGGACGGGATCTCGCTCCGGCATCAGGATGTCGCGCACGACCACGACGCAGAGATACAGCGTGCCCAGCAGGTGCAGGCCGATGGCCCAGTGATAGCCGTCCGTGGGCAGTCCCTTGTGGGCGTCTCCGCTCGTCGTGTACGCGAGGTACATCCAGATCCCCAGGAAGTAGGCCACCTCGCAGGCCTGCCAGATCAGGAAGTCCCGCCACTTCGGCCGGGCCAGGGCCGCCAGGGGCACCAGCCACAGAACGTACTGCGGCGAGTAGACCTTGTTGGTGAGGATGAACGCCGCGACGATCAGAAAGGCCAGCTGGGCGAACCGCGGGCGGCGCGGAGCGGTCAGCGCGAGCACCGCGACACCCGCGCAGCACACCAGCATGAGCAACGTGGCGAGCGTGTTGACGGTGTCGGTGCTGAGCGGATTGTCCGAGTTCTGGGCCATGATCAGCCAGAACGAGCCGAAGTCGACGCCCCGTTCCTGGCTGAACGTGTAGAACTTCGACCAGCCCTCGAACGCGAAGAGCATCACCGGTCCGTTCACGACGACCCAGGCGATGATCGCACCACCCAGAGCCGTCCCGAAGTCACGCCACTTGCCCGCGCGCCAGCACAGCACCAGCAGCGGTCCGAGGATCAGGAAGGGATAGAGCTTGGCGGCCGTGGCGAGTCCCAGCAGGACCCCGAAGGCGAGGGAGCGGCCGCGCGACCACATCAGCATCGCCGCGGCTGTCAGGGCGACCGCCAGCAGGTCCCAGTTGATGGTTGCCGTCAGCGCGGCGGCAGGCGCCAGGGCAACCAGGAGGCCGTCCCAGGGACGCCGGGCATGGGTGCGGGTCACACAGACGGCGATGACGGACGCGCACACCATCAGCATCCCGGCGTTGACCATCCAGTACCACTGCTCCTGGTCCTGGATGGTGCCGCTGCCGGGCGTGAGCCAGGAGGCGACCTCCATGAAGACGCCGGTGAGCACCGGGTACTCCAGGTACTGCATGTCGCCGGGGAGCCTGTCGAAGTACGGCACGAGCCCGTCAGCGAAGCCACGCCCCTGGTAGAGGTGGGGGATGTCCGAGTAGCACGCGTGTGTGTACTGGGAGCTGGCACCGAAGAACCAGGCGCCGTTGTAGCAGGGCGCCTTCTGGACCAGGCCGAGGGCGAACATCCCGATCGCCACCAGCGCGATCACCCGCACGGGAGTCCACCAGGACGCCCCGAGCAGGGCACGCCGCCCGAGCGGGCCGCCGATCAGCTCACTGCCGGCCGCGGCGACCTTGTCCTCGTGGGTCGGCTGCACCGGCTCCGGCTCGTGGACGCTCGCTCGCGTCGATTCTGCACTGGGCATGCCGCACATCCTGCCGTACGCGTCTATCAATACGCCGAGGGCCGCCGCACCGGGTAGGTGCGGCGGCCCATGTTTCACGTGAAACGCCTTCGCGTTTCACGTGAAACACCCAAGCCGGGCGATCAGACGGCTATCCGGTGGGGCCTCCGAAGATGCCTCCGTTGCCGTTGCCTCTGGTGTTGCCGCCGGTCTCGCTGGTATCGCTTGGCAAGGGCGAGGGCGTCACGTCTCCGCCTGTACCTCCGCCGTTCTCCGTACCGCCGTCGTTCTCACACCCGAAGAACCCACAGGTGTCACTCGGCGACGGCGACGGAGACGTCGGGGTCTCGCTGGGCGTGGCGCTCGGCGACGAGGACGGGGTTTCGCTGGGCGTGATGCTCGGGGTGGGAGTCGGCGACGGAGCACCCAGCGCGTCCTGGACCTCACCGATCGTCTCGGCCTCCGGGAAACCGAGGTCGGGCTTGCCCTTCAGCGCGGCCTTCATGTACTCGGTCCACACCTGGGTGGGAGTGTCACCACCATGGATGGACTCCTCACCCGCCGTGCCGTTCATGGAGAGCAGCTTGGCGCTCTTGGGGTCCTCACGGAACATCGCGACCGAGGTCGACAGCTGCTGGGTGTAGCCGACGAACCAGGCCGACTTGTTCTCGTCCGTCGTACCGGTCTTGCCGGCCGCCGTACGGCCCAGGGCCAGCGCGTTCTTACCCGTACCGTTCTGGATGACGTTCTTCAGAACGTCCGTGACGTTGTGGGCCACGTTCTCGGGCATCGCCCGCGTGATCCGCGGCTTTTTGAAGCCTTGTACTTCCTGCCCGTTGAACTTGACGCTGGTCACCGAGTACGGGGCGGCCTGCTTGCCGGCAGCGGCGAACGTCGCGTAGGCGTCGGCCATGCGGATCGCGCTGGGGGTCGACGTACCGAGCGCGAACGACGGATTGAGGGTGGCGAAACTGGCGTCCAGGATGCCGGACTTCTCGGCCACGTCCCGCACGTTCCTCATCCCGACGTCCATGCCGAGCTGGACGAACGGGGTGTTCACGGACTGCTCCATCGCCTTGCGCAAGGTGATGTAGCCCCACGGGTGGTCGCTCTCGTTCTCCTGGAAGAACGGCGTGTTGTCCTTCTTCAGGACGTAGGAACCGTCGTTGTTCTTGACCTTGAGGTGATCGTTGCCGTTGTACTTGCTGAGCGGCGAGAGAGGACCGTCGCTCCGATAGGTGCCGTACTCCATCGCGGCGGCGAGCACGAACGGCTTCCACGTCGACCCGACGGGGACACCCGAGGTGTCCGCGTTGTTGTTGAAGTGGCCCTTCTCGTAGCCCGCACCGCCGTAGAGCGCGACGATCGCACCGTCGTTGGGCTTCACCGACGCCGCGCCGAACTGGACGTGCTTGTCCAGCTCACGCTTCTCCGGATCCAGCTTTTCGTCCTCGACCTTCTTGACGGCCTTGGCCAGCGCCTCGACCTTGCTCTTCTCGAAGGTCGTCTTGATCTGGTAGCCGCCCTGGTCGAACTGCTGCTCCGTGATGTTGGAGTGGTTCAGGACGTACTTCTTGGCCGTGTCCACCAGGTAGCTGATCTGGCCGGTCATGCCCTTGGTCGCCTTGCGGCCCTGGGGCTCGGGGTACTCGCTGATCGCCTTCTGGTAGTCGGTGTCCGAGAGCTGCTTGTCGTTGTGCATCTGCTCGAGGATCCAGCGCCAGCGCGTCTCCGAGCGCTTGCGGTTGGCGTCGGCGGACGCTGACTCGTCGATACCTGGGTTGCCCTCGGGGTCGTAGTACGTCGGGCCCTTGAGTAGCGCGGCGAGGAAGGCGCACTCGCTCGCGTCGAGATCTTCCGCATCCTTGCCGTAGTACGTCTGGGCGGCGGCCTGGATGCCGTAGGCGCCACGCCCGTAGTACGAGGTGTTGAGGTACCCCTGGAGGATCTGGTCCTTCTTGAGCTTCGTGCCCACCTTGATCGAGATGAACATCTCCTTGAACTTACGAGTGATCGTCTGTTCCTGGCTCAAGTAGGTGTTCTTGACGAACTGCTGGGTGATCGTCGAGCCGCCCTGGGTGTCGCCGCCCCGGGCCATGTTCGCCAAGGCGCGGGCGATGCCCATGGGGTCGACGCCCGAGTCCTTGTAGAAGGTCTTGTTCTCGGCGGAGATCACCGCCTGCCGCATTTCCTTGGGGATCCGGTCGATCGTGACGTTCTGCCGGTTCTGGCCGCTGCCCGTGGCCACCATCTGCTGGCCGTTGGACCAGTAGTAGACGTTGTTCTGCGACAGGGCCGCCGCGTTCTCCTCGTTGGGGACGCCCACCATGGCGTACCCGATGCCCGCCACGGCCACCAGGCTGCCGAAGAAGCCGATGCACAGACCGGAGACGAGCTTCCAGGACGGCAGCCAGCGCTGCCAGCCGTACTTGCCGGCCCGCGGATAGTCGATCAGCCGCTTCTTGTCGTAGACGGCAGCCGCGCGCCCTCGGCCCCGCCCGGGACCGGCAGGCCCGGCGGGGGTGGCGCGCCGGCCGCCACGGCTCGGTTCGGCCGCTCTGCGGCGGCTGCCTCCGGTGCTTCTCTGCGCCGCACGCCGGGCCTCTGCACGGCCGCCGTACGGACGCTCCTCACCCCCCGAGTCGTACGAGTCCGACCCATAGGAGTCGGACGGAGACCCGGTGGCGCCTCGCGGGGCCGCGCGGCGGCCGGAGGACGAACCGGACTGGCCGCGTCGGGCCGCGGCACGTCCGCCTCCCTGCGGCTGCGGCGGTTTGCGACGGTGCTCGCTCATCGAACGACTACTCCTCGGGCAGGCGCACCCTTGCGCGCCTGGAAACGGCGGCTGGTTTCCGGTCCCCCCGAAGTACGGATGCGGTCGGCTCCGCATTCATCGGTCCCGCATGCACCCGTACTACACCGAAGACGACGACGCTCTCAGGCGTCACTTGGTTCCCGGTGATGTGCATGGCGCACAGACTACGCACCGCCAAAACCCGCCGAGCCCGAAGTTCGCCTCAAATCAGGCAACTCGCGTCCGATGAACCGGTGATGTGATCCCGTTCACCAGACCCCCTCTTGTCGCATCCGGAAGGCCGTTCTATCGTCGTGATGTATCGAGTCGATACATCAGCTCGACACATCGGACCGAGACATCGGGTACCGCGGCAGAGAGGAGGCGACGATGAGCCGGCGTTCCGGGATCCTCGAGTTCGCCGTACTCGGCCTGCTCCGCGAATCTCCGATGCACGGCTATGAGCTGCGCAAACGACTCAACACGTCACTGGGCGTGTTCCGTGCGTTCAGCTACGGGACGCTCTACCCCTGCCTCAAGACACTGGTCGCCAACGGCTGGCTGATCGAGGAGCCAGGGAACGACACCGAGGCCGCTCCCCTCACCGGCCGCCGCGCCAAGATCGTCTACCGGCTGACGACGGAGGGTAAGGAGCACTTCGAGCAGCTGCTCTCCCAGACCGGGCCCGAAGCGTACGAGGACGAGACATTCGCCGCCCGTTTCGCTTTCTTCGGGCAAACCTCACGCGATGTGCGCATGCGCGTGCTGGAGGGCCGCCGCAGCCGGCTGGAAGAGCGCCTGGAGAAGATGCGCCTCTCCCTGGCCCGGACGCGGGAGCGCCTCGACGACTACACGCTTGAGCTCCAGCGCCACGGGATGGAGTCCGTGGAGCGCGAAGTGCGCTGGCTGAACGAGCTCATCGAGAGCGAGCGGGCGGGACGGGACCTGAAGGGTTCCGCCCCGGGGGAGCCCGGTTCGCGTGACACCACATCTGGAGCGTCGGGCGGCCTGCCCCGGCCGGGGGACGACCCCCGTCCGGATACGCCCGACGACACCGCCACGTGAGAGCCCGCTGAGGGCCTCACTCGTACACACAGGGAGCAACCGGAATGGGTTCGGTTCGCGTAGCCATCGTCGGTGTGGGCAACTGCGCCGCATCGTTGGTGCAGGGAGTCGAGTACTACAAGGACGCCGACCCGGCGGCCAAGGTGCCGGGCCTGATGCACGTCCAGTTCGGCGACTACCACGTCAGCGACATCGAGTTCGTCGCCGCGTTCGACGTGGACGCCAAGAAGGTCGGTCTCGACCTGGCGGACGCCATCGGCGCCTCCGAGAACAACACCATCAAGATCTGCGACGTACCCAGCACCGGTGTGACGGTCCAGCGCGGCCGCACCCTCGACGGCCTCGGCAAGTACTACCGCGAGACCATCGAGGAGTCCGCCGAGGAGCCGGTCGACGTCGTACAGGTCCTCAAGGACAAGCAGGTCGACGTCCTCGTCTGCTACCTGCCTGTCGGTTCCGAGGACGCGGCGAAGTTCTACGCCCAGTGCGCCATCGACGCCAAGGTCGCCTTCGTCAACGCCCTGCCGGTCTTCATCGCCGGCACCAAGGAGTGGGCGGACAAGTTCACCGAGGCGGGCGTCCCGATCGTCGGCGACGACATCAAGTCCCAGGTCGGCGCCACCATCACGCACCGTGTCATGGCGAAGCTGTTCGAGGACCGGGGCGTCGTCCTGGACCGCACGATGCAGCTGAACGTCGGCGGCAACATGGACTTCAAGAACATGCTCGAGCGCGACCGCCTCGAGTCGAAGAAGATCTCCAAGACGCAGGCCGTCACCTCCCAGATCCGCGACCGCGACATGGGCGCGGACAACGTCCACATCGGCCCGTCCGACTACGTGGCCTGGCTGGACGACCGCAAGTGGGCGTACGTCCGCCTGGAGGGCCGCGCGTTCGGTGACGTCCCGCTGAATCTGGAGTACAAGCTGGAGGTCTGGGACTCCCCGAACTCCGCCGGCGTCATCATCGACGCCCTGCGCGCCGCGAAGATCGCCAAGGACCGCGGCATCGGCGGTCCCGTGCTCTCCGCGTCGAGCTACTTCATGAAGTCTCCGCCCGTCCAGTACTACGACGACGAGGCCCGCGAGAACGTCGAGAAGTTCATCAAGGGTGAGGTCGAGCGCTGAGGCGCCGCAACCAGTCGCTCCTGCCAGGGCTGTGAGGGTCCCCGGGTCGTACGACCCGGGGATCTTCTCCGTATGTGAGGCTGTGCCCCATGGCCGTCGTCCGTGACCTGCGTGTCCTGTTGCGCTTCCAGGGCTTCAGGCGCCTGCTCGGCGTGCGCCTGCTCTCCCAGGGTGCCGACGGCGTCTACCAGGTCGCGCTCGCCGCGTACGTGGTCTTCTCGCCGGAGAAGCAGACCTCGGCAGCCGCGGTCGCCTCCGCGATGGCCGTGCTGCTGCTCCCGTACTCCCTCGTCGGCCCCTTCGCCGGTGTCCTGCTGGACCGCTGGCGGCGCCGCCAGGTCCTGCTGTACGGCAGCCTGCTGCGTGCCGTGCTGGCCTCCGCCACGGCCCTGCTGATACTCAGTCCGGCTCCGGACTGGCTCTTCTACGTCTCCGCCCTGTGCGTCACCGCCGTCAACCGTTTCGTCCTCTCCGGCCTGTCCGCCGCCCTGCCCCGCGTCGTCGACGCCGAGCGCCTCGTCATCGCCAACTCCCTCTCCCCGACTGCCGGGACGCTGGCGGCGACAGCGGGCGGCGGTATCGCCTTCGCCGTCCGCCTGGTGGTGGCCGACTCCGATGCCGCCGTGGTGCTCGTGGGGGCCGTGCTGTATCTGTGCGCCGCCCTGGCGTCGCTCAGCATGGCGCGGGAACTCCTCGGCCCCGACCGGACCTTGGTGCGCGAGCGGATCGGCACGGCTCTCACAGGCACCGTTCGCGACCTGGTGGCAGGTGTACGTCACCTGGCCGCGCCGCCGCGCCGGGAAGCGGCCTGGGCGCTCGCGGCGATGGCGCTGATGCGCTTCTGCTACGGCGCACTCCTGGTCATGCTGCTGATGCTCTGCCGGTACGCGCTCACCACGACCACGGACGACGGACTCACCCTGCTCGGGCTGGCGTTGGGCTTGTCCGGCGCCGGCTTCTTCGCGGCGGCCGTGGTGACGCCCTGGACCGCCGGACGGATCGGGCCGACCCGCTGGATCGTCGTCTGCGCGGGGGCCACCGCGCTGCTGGAGCCCGCTCTCGGGCTGCCGTTCGCCACTGCCCCTCTGCTGGCCGCCGCCTTCGTCCTGGGTCTCACCACTCAGGGCGCGAAGATCGCCACGGACACGATCGTCCAGTCCTCGGTCGAGGACGGCTTCCGTGGCCGGATCTTCTCGGTCTACGACGTCCTTTTCAACGTCGCTTTCGTCGGTGCCGCCGCCGTCGCCGCCCTGATGCTGCCGCCGGACGGCCGATCCGTGCCGCTGGTGATCACGATCGCCGTTATCTACGCGACAGTAGCTGTGATTATGGGCCGGTTTGATCGCCAGTAAGTGTCACGTCAATGACACAGAGCCACAACCGGCTACTGCCGCGCCAGTGGGGACCGGTAACTTACGTGGGTCTTATCTCGCGACATGTTCGCGTCACTCACACATGTTCTAGGGGGACCCCCAAGTGACCACTCCGCCGCCCCAGGGCAACCCGTTCGCACAGGGCCAGCCCGCGGGTCAGCCCCAGGCTCCGTATCCGCCACAGGGCGGCTACCCCCAGCAGCCCGGCCAGCCTGTCTTCCCGCCCCAGGGTGCGGCTCCGTTCGCGCCGGTTCCGCCGCAGCCGACCGGCCGCAAGCTCAGCTTCAAGACCATCAAGAACATCGCCATCGTCATCGCGGTGGCGAGCATTGCCATCGGCGGCTACATAACCAGCCGGGACGACGCCAACACGGCGGCCGTCGGGAGCTGCATGCACCGCGGCAGCACCAACGACGACAACCCGGACCTCGAGGTCGTCGAGTGCAGCGACACGAAGGCTCAGTACGTGGTGCTGGCCAAGATCGAGGGCGCGTACCTCACGCAGACACTGGCGTCGAGCAAGTGCGAGGCCGAAGCCAAGGACTTCCAGTACACCTACACCGAGAGCGGTGACGGCAAGGACTTCCTGCTCTGCCTGAAGGACAAGAAGTAAGGCAGACGGACCGAGGGGCGGTGTTTCACGTGAAACACCGCCCCTCGGTCCGCCTTCCGGGCCATGTTTCACGTGAAACATGGCCCCGATTGACAGCCTCATCCCTCCTGCTCGGCCCACCACTCCTTGAGCGCGGCCACCGCGGAGTCATACTCCATCCGCCCGTTCTCCAGGCGCAGCTCCAGCATGTGCTTGTACGCGCGACCGATGACCGGACCGGGGCCGACGCCGAGGATCTCCATGATCTGGTTGCCGTCGAGGTCGGGACGGATCGAGTCCAGCTCCTCCTGCTCCTGAAGCTTGGCGATCCGCTCCTCCAGACCGTCGTACGCGCGCCCCAGGGCCGCCGCCTTGCGCTTGTTGCGCGTGGTGCAGTCCGAGCGGGTCAGCTTGTGGAGGCGATCGAGGAGCGGGCCTGCGTCACGGACGTAGCGGCGTACCGCCGAGTCCGTCCACTCGCCGGTGCCGTAGCCGTGGAAGCGCAGGTGGAGTTCGACCAGCTGTGAGACGTCCTTCACCAGCTCGTTGGAGTACTTCAACGCGGTCATGCGCTTCTTGGTCATCTTCGCCCCGACCACCTCATGGTGGTGGAACGAGACCCGGCCGTCCTTCTCGAAGCGACGCGTGCGGGGCTTGCCAATGTCGTGCAGCAGGGCGGCCAGGCGCAGGGTCAGATCGGGACCGTCGTCCTCCAGCGCCATCGCCTGCTCCAGGACGATCAGCGAGTGGTCGTAGACGTCCTTGTGCCGGTGGTGCTCGTCACGCTCCAGGCGCAGGGCCGGCAGCTCGGGCAGGACGTGGTCGGCGAGACCTGTCTCGACGAGCAGCGTCAGGCCCTTGCGCGGATGCGGCGACAAGATCAGCTTGTTCAGCTCGTCCCGCACCCGCTCGGCCGAGACGATCCCGATACGCCCGGCCATCTCGTTCATCGCCGCGACTACCTCGGGGGCGACCTCGAAGTCGAGCTGAGCCGCGAAGCGCGCGGCCCGCATCATCCGCAGCGGGTCGTCCGAGAAGGACTCCTCCGGGGTGCCAGGAGTACAGAGCACACGCGAGGCGAGATCCTCGAGCCCGCCGTGCGGATCGATGAACTTCTTCTCCGGCAGCGCGACGGCCATCGCGTTCACCGTGAAGTCGCGGCGGACGAGGTCCTCCTCGATGGAGTCACCGTACGAGACCTCGGGCTTGCGCGAGGTCCGGTCGTACGCCTCCGACCGGTAGGTGGTCACCTCGATCTGAAAGCGTCGATCAGCGTCTCCGACACGGGCGTCCTTCTGGACGCCGACCGTGCCGAAGGCGATCCCGACCTCCCAGACGGCGTCCGCCCACGGGCGCACGATCTTGAGTACGTCCTGGGGGCGGGCGTCGGTCGTGAAGTCCAGGTCGTTGCCGAGCCGACCCAGCAGCGCGTCCCGGACCGAGCCGCCGACCAGGGCAAGTGAGAACCCGGCCTCCTGGAAGCGGCGGGCGAGGTCGTCTGCGACAGGAGCGACCCGCAGCAGTTCACTCACCGCACGGTGCTGCACCTGACTCAGGGCACTGGGCGTTTCTTCGTTGACGTTCGGCACAACAGAAGAGGGTACGTGGCCCGGGCGTCCCCGAGCTCCCCCTATTGCGCATGCAGACACGTCCGGCAATACGCGCACAAGGAAGGCTCTTGAGATGATGAGAACCACTCTCTGCCATACAGCGACATACCGGACAACGCGATGCCAGGCCGCGATCTTGTGGAACGGACCGCGGCACTTCCCCTCAGCGCACATCGTTACCATGCGTGGACGCACATTCCGACGACCACTGACGACGACGAGGGACGGGCGAGCGCGTGGCCGAGGCGGCAGACTTCCAGGGGACCAGTGCCTCACCTGCCCGCCGGTGGCTGCGGCGCACCGGGGCACTGCTCGCCGGTGCGCCCCTGCTGACCGGACTCCTCCAGTTGCCCGCCGCGACGCCGGCGGACGCGGCGAGGCAGGAGTCCCCGCAGGCTTCCTCCGGCGCGGGATCGGTGTCCGTCGCTGTCGACTCGCTCAGCCCCAGCACCCCCACCGAGGGGGACACGGTGACCGTGACGGGCACGGTGACCAACAACGGCAAGCAGCCGGTCACCGACGCTCACGTCGACCTCAGGGTGGGGCCCTCGCTCGACACCCGCTCCTCCATCGACGCCCTCGCCAAGAAGAGCGACGACGTCCAGGGCCCCGCCGGCGAGGCGGTCGGCGGCAAGTACACCGAGAAGTTCTCCAAGCTCATCCCCGGCGTCGCGGAGCCCTTCAACATCTCCGTGCCGGTTGACGAGCTGGACCTCGGCCAGGACGGCGTCTACCAGTTGGCCGTCGCGCTCTCCGGTGAGACCGCCGCGCAGCCCTGGGACCAGGTTCTCGGTGTCCAGCGCACGTTCCTGCCGTGGCAGCCGGAGGAGGCCCGCGCCAAGACGAAGACCACGTTCCTGTGGCCGCTCGTCTCCGACGTCCACATGACGGCCGAGACGGGATCGAACGAGCAGCAGACACCGGTCTTCGACAACGACGACCTCGCCGAGGAGATCTCCCCCGGCGGCCGCCTCGAGCAGATGGTGTCGCTGGGCAAGGGCCTCGATGTCACCTGGGTGATCGACCCGGACCTGCTGGCGTCCGTCGACGCGATGACGAAGAACTACCAGGTCAGGGACGAGGACGGCACCACCACCTCCGGCCGGAACCAGGCGGTCGCCAAGCAGTGGCTCTCCGAGCTCCAGCAGGCGGTGGCGGGCAAGGAGGTCGTCGCCCTGCCGTTCGGCGATCCGGACCTGGCCTCGCTCGCCCACCACGGCACGACCGTCACCGGCTCGCTGAGCCACCTCAAGGAGGCCACCGACGCCGTCGACAACACGGTGCAGACGATCCTCCACGTGAAACCGTCCACGGACTTCGCGTGGCCCGTGGACGGCGCCGTCGACCCGTCGATCATGAAGGTCGCGACCTCCGCGGGCGCCGACAAGGTGATCGCCCGCAGCGACAGCCTTCAGGACAATCTGTCGTACACGCCCTCCGCGGCCCGGCCCATCGGCGGCGGCACCATGGCGGTCGTCGCGGACTCCAGGATGTCCACGGCCTTCCAGGGCAACCTGACGAAGGCCTCCGCGTCCACACTCGCCGTGCAGCGCTTCCTGGCCCAGAGCCTGACGCTCGGCCTCCAGACCGGCAAGCAGCGCAGCGTCGTCGTCGCACCGCAGCGCACGCCCTCCGTGAACCAGGCGCAGGCGATGGCCGAGGCGCTGGGGGCCCTCCAGGGCGGGAACTGGTCCGAGTCGCAGGACCTCACGGCCGCCGCCAAGGCCAAGCCGGACCCGGCGGCCAACAGGAAGGTGCCGCCCGCCTCCGTCTACCCCTCCTCGCTGCGCAAGCAGGAGCTGCCGCGAGCCGCCTTCGGGCAGATCGCTCGGACGCAGGGCAAGCTCGACAACTTCAAGGTGATCCTCACCGACCAGTCCCGGGTGGTCACCCCCTTCGGGCGGGCCATGAACCGCGAGATGTCCACGTCGTGGCGTGGCCGGGGCGTCGCGGCGGCGGGGTACCGCGGAGACGTCGAGAAGTACCTGAACGGCCTGATCGACGGGGTCAAGCTGATCAAGAAGACGGAGACCAAGCTCTCCGGCCGCAGCGCCACGATCCCGGTGACCGTACAGAACAACCTGGTCCAGGGCGTCAAGAACCTGGAGCTGAGGCTCACCTCGCAGAACCCGACGCGGCTCAAGATCGGCGGCGACGCCTACGGGGAACAGCCGGTCGCCGTGAACGGCGGGCACAGCCAGTCGGTGAAGTTCACCACGTCCGCCAACGCCAACGGCCGGGCGGAGGTGGTCGCCCAGCTGTACACGGAGGACGGCCAGAAGTACGGCGAGGCCGTCACCTTCGACGTGAAGGTCACCGAGGTCACGGCCACCGTGATGCTGGTCATCGGCGGTGGCGTCCTGCTCCTGGTCCTCGCCGGCTTCCGTATGTACACCCAGCGCAAGCGCGCCGCCGCCCGCGAGGCAGCCGAGGACGCCGCCACGGAGGCGGAGGACGACGTCGACAGCCCGGTCGGCGCCGCGCAGAACCCGGAAGCTCCCGGCGACCGTCTCAAGGAGGAGTCCGAGGCCGGCTCGCGGGCAGACGCCCCGCAGCAGCCGAGTGACCCGGCCCCGGACACCGCACCGGAAAGCGCCGACCCGTCCGGCACGGGTGAGAGAGTGGACCGTTGAGATGTCGTGGCCGGTGGGCCCGGGACGATGAGGTGGGGTAACCATGAACGCGCCGTACGACGGTGACCAAGGCCGTGGCGTGGGCAGCTCGGGCCACCCCGAGTCGGGCGGGCCCGAGGGCTCGCCGCCCGAGCACGGCCAGGTGCCGCCGCAGCCGCCCGCGGACATGTACCTCCAGGACGCCTACGCCCAGGACCCCTACCGGGCACAGGACCTCTCCGCCCAGGATCCGGTCGCCGAGGCGCTCTACGACCGGGCCGCGCACCCCCCGCCCCCTCCGGGCACATACCAGCAGCAGCTGTACGCCCAGCCGCCGCAGTCGCCGTACGCGCCCGACCCACAGGTGTGGGCCCAGACGCCCCCGCCGGAGCCGGAGGGCCCGACGCGGCACCTGCCGTACGGTGACGACGCCCGGACCACCCAGTTCGTGGGCGTGGACGACCTCGTCTCCCAGGCGGGCGAGCCACGCCAGGAGCCGGACGCGTTCGCGCACCTCTTCCGGGACCAGCAGCAGAGCAGCGGCCACCCCTCGTACGAGTCGCCGTCGGTCCCCGGCCCGTCCTCGGCCCCGGGCCAGATGACGCAGGAGCACTACGCGGCGCAGGGCTCCTACACGGCGGGCCAGTACCCGTCTCCCGGCGAGACCGCGGCAACGCCGGCGGTGGCCGACCCCCCTGCCCCGGAGCCCCCTGCCGCGCCCGCTGCGAAGAAGGGCGGCCGCGCCTCCGGCCTGATGAAGTCCAGCGCCGTGATGGCGGCGGGCACGATGGTCTCCCGCCTCACCGGCTTCATCCGCTCCGCGCTGATCGTGTCGGCCATCGGCGTCGGCTTCCTCGGTGACACCTTCCAGGTCGCCTACCAACTGCCGACGATGCTCTACATCCTCACGGTCGGTGGCGGGCTCAACTCCGTCTTCGTGCCGCAACTCGTGCGCGCCATGAAGGACGACGAGGACGGCGGCGAGGCGTACGCCAACCGCCTGCTGACCCTCGTCATGGTGGCACTCGGCGCGCTCACCGCGCTGGCGATCTTCGGCGCGCCACTCCTGATCCGCGTGATGTCCCCCTCGATCGCCAGCGACCCCGCGGCGAACCAGGTCGCCATCACCTTCGTCCAGTACTTCCTGCCCTCGATCTTCTTCATGGGCGTCCACGTGGTGATGGGCCAGATCCTCAACGCCCGCGGGAAGTTCGGTGCGATGATGTGGACCCCGGTCCTGAACAACATCGTCATCATCGTGACGCTGGGCATGTTCATCTACGTCTACGGCACCGCCGCCGACTCCAAGATGGGGGTCACGACCATCCCGCCGGAGGGCCAGCGCCTCCTCGGTGTCGGTGTGCTGCTCGGTCTCGTGGTCCAGGCGCTGGCGATGATCCCCTACCTGCGCGAGACGGGCTTCCGGCTGCGGCTGCGCTTCGACTGGAAGGGCCAGGGCCTCGGCAAGGCCGTCACGCTCGCCAAGTGGACGGTCCTGTTCGTCCTCGCCAACCAGGCGGGCGCCATGGTCGTCGTCTGGCTGTCCACCGCGGCGGGCAAGGCCTCGCCCGTCGACGGTACCGGCTTCTCCGCCTACGCCAACGCACAGCTCATCTGGGGTCTGCCGCAAGCCATCATCACGGTCTCCCTCATGGCAGCCCTGCTGCCGCGCCTGTCGCGCTCGGCGGCCGAGGGCGACGGGGGCGCCGTACGCGACGACATCTCCCAGGGCCTGCGCAACACGGCGGTCGCCATCGTGCCGATCGCGTTCGGTTTCCTCTCGCTCGGCATCCCCTTGTGCACGCTGATGTTCGGCTCCTCGGGCACCAGTGAGGCCACCAACATGGGCTTCATGCTGATGGCGTTCGGCCTCGGCCTGATTCCGTACTCCGTGCAGTACGTCGTCCTGCGCGCCTTCTACGCCTACGAGGACACCCGAACTCCCTTCTACAACACGGTCATCGTGGCCGCGGTCAACGCGGGCGCCTCGGCGGTCTGCTACTTCGTCATCCCGTCGCGCTGGGCCGTGGTCGGCATGGCCGCCTCGTACGGCCTGGCCTACGCGATCGGCGTCGGCGTCGCCTGGCGCCGGCTGCGCAAGCGGCTGGGCGGAGACCTCGACGGCGCCCGTGTCCTGCGGACCTACGCCCGGCTGTGCATCGCGTCGATCCCGGCGGCCCTGCTCAGCGGCGCGGCCTGCTACGGCATCGGCCACACGCTCGGCCAGGGCGTCGTGGGCTCGCTCGCCGCCGTGCTGGCGGGTGGTGTCGTTCTGCTCGGCACCTTCTTCGTCGCCGCCCGCCGCATGCGCATCGAGGAACTCAACTCGCTGGTCGGCATGGTCCGCGGACGCCTGGGACGCTGAGTCGGGAGGGAGAGGCGCACAACCATCGTCAGCCACCGCGTGTCGTGCATAGCGGCGGACTGTGGGCACAATTGGTTTCGGCGTCGGACGGCGTACAACGGATGCCGGTCGGCGCGCAATGGATGGGGAGGCAGGAACGACGGTGGCGGAACGGAGTACGGCTGCCGTCGACGTGGCAGACAACAGCGACGAGTCGTCGCTGACCGCACAGGCGGACCAGTCCACGGCCGACGGGGTGGCCAAGAACCGGGAGCGGGACACGGACAGCGACGAGGTACAGGAGAGCACCCGGACCGACGGTTCCGGGAAGACCTCGCCGTCTGAACTGCACAGTGGTCACAAACTTGCCAGACGCTACCGCCTCGAGGAGTGCGTCACCCGTCTGGACGGTTTCAGCAGTTGGCGTGCCGTGGACGAGAAGCTCCGCCGTGCCGTCGGCGTGCACATTCTGCCCGCGGACCACTCACGGGCCCGGTCCGTCCTGGCCGCCGCCCGCTCCTCCGCCCTGCTGGGCGACCCGCGCTTCGTCCAGGTGCTGGACGCGGTGGAGGAGAACGACCTCGTCTACGTCGTCCACGAGTGGCTTCCGGACGCGACGGAAATGACCACGCTCCTCGCCTCCGGGCCGCTGGAGCCGTACGACGCCTACCAGATGGTCAGCCAGATCTCCTCCGCCATGGCCGCCGCCCATCGGGAGGGTCTCGCCCATCTGCGGCTGAACCCCACTGCCGTCCTGCGTACCTCGACCGGCCAGTGGCGCATCCGCGGACTCGCGGTGAACGCCGCGCTGAGGGGCATCGCGTCCGACACCCCTCAGCGCACCGACACGGAGGCCATCGGCGCCCTGCTGTACGCGGCGCTCACCCAGCGCTGGCCCTACGAGAGCGACGCCTACGGGCTGTCCGGCCTGCCGAAGGACATCGGTCTGATCGCGCCCGACCAGGTGCGTGCCGGTGTGCACCGCGGTCTCTCCGAACTCTCCATGCGGGCGCTCGTCAACGACGGCGCCACAGCCTCCCGGCACGAGTCGCCGTGCACCACGCCGGAAGAGCTGGTGAAGGCGATCGGCGAGATGCCCCGCATCCGCCCGCCGGAGCCGACGTTCACCGCCCCGCCCGAGTACCAGCGCACGTCGTACCAGCAGGGCACGTACGGCCGCCAGGCCCCGCGTCCCGGTGCCACGCAGCCGGTCCCGACGCCGCCGCCCCCGTTGCAGAGCCGCACGGGCAAGGCCCTGAAGTGGGCCGTCTCCGCCCTCCTCATCGCCGCACTGGGCCTCGGCAGCTGGCAGCTGGCGGACGCGCTCATGGACCAGGGGGGCAAGAACGAGGACCCGGGCCAGACGCAGACGAATGACGGAGACAGCGGAAACAAGCCTGCCGCGCCCCTGAAGGACATCCCGATCAACAGCGTGCGGGAGTTCGCACCGAGCGGGTCTGGCATACAGGAGGACGAGGTTCAGCTCGCCGTCGACGGCAAGACGGCCACCGCGTGGGTCACCCCCCAGTACCGGGGATACGCCAACTTCGGAAACTTGCCACAGCGCAGAGAGGGCAGTGGGCTGATCCTCGACCTCGGCAGCGTGAGGAACGTCTCCCGTGTTGATATCGCCATGTATCGGAGTGGGCAGACCGCGGAGCTACTCGCGGCGGACGCCGATGCCACCGCCCCGTCGTCTCTGAGTGACTTCTCTCAGCGGCTGACCGAGCTATCGGCCACCGGATCGAGCCTCCACGTCGAACTGCAGAAGCCGATTCGTACGCGTTACGTTCTCGTCCACGTCACGAAGCTTCCGGAAGATGGTTCTGCCGATCTGTTTCGCGGTGGCATTTCGGAGGTTTCGATCAGGGGCTGACGGTGGCCGGGGTCGCGATACACCGGATCCTGCTTCAAGGCTTCTCCAGAATGTGGCGAGCCCGCTTCACCAACTCATCTTGGAAGATCATAAGCTCTTTGAGCTCCTCGGCATGCCGCTCAATCATTGGCTGCTGGATACTCGACTCTGCCTTGTACCAGCGATCGACCAGGTCAACCTGATTCTTGCACGACACGTCCGCCCGGGCTACCCGCTTTTCCGACGCCGTAGCAGAGGCTGTGGCGAACCATTTAACCCCGGCAGACTCGAGCGGCGACGTGTATTTATAACCCTTGCTCGACATGCATGCCGACCACTCACTAAAAGCCTTCCTGACATCTGCGCTGGTCTGCGACTCCTTGAACGACGTCACGTCTATGGTTCGAGCGGATTCGATTCCCTTCGCCGGAGGTTTTTCCGAGCCAAGCGCCCTGTCTGCCGCCGCCATGCAGCCGTCGTTCTCCCCGGACGGTCCGAAGAAGCTCCTTCTGAGCTGTGTAAGGGCGAGGGAAGGCCGTGCAGCACTGTCATCACGGGGATCGTGGTATCCGTAGGCCGGCGATGCCTTGATCCACGACTCCATACCGACGATCAGCTGTTCACCGGATATCAGGTCAACTACCGAACCGATAGCAGCCGCTCGGCGTGTGGGTCAGGAACCGAGCCGACGCATTATTGTTGTACGTGTTATGGAGCTTGTAGGCGTACTCGACCTCTTGGTACGCCCGGATGGCATCGCAAGCACCCGTGTAGCCGCTGTTGTAGTAGATGACCCGACTGGTGCCCACGCCCGGGAATGTCGCCTTCGCCGAGGCAGCATTGTTCTTCACCGCCTGGCCCTGGCCGGACCCTGCTGTCACGAACTTGTACCCGGCCAGGTCGGGTATGCCGTTGGTTCCACTCCCGGTATAGCTCATAACGAATCTGGAGCCGGAGTACCCGATGTTGAAATAAAGGTAGAGACACCTCCATTTCATAGCCGACGCCCGAAGATGGCCTACCCAAGGGCAATCCTCATAATATTTTCACACAATCTCTTGATTAAGTTGTTATTGACTTCTCGCCGATCAGGCGAGAGTGAACTGCGTCACTTTGCGCCTCCTGCTGGGGAACGGGCACTTTCGACGCCACCTTCCCGGACCTGTCGCTTTCCTCGAGGCGAGTACGTAGAGTTGGCCCACGGGAGGGCCGATGGCAAAGGGCGCCGGATACGGCGATGCAAGCGACCAGCAGCTTCTCGCCCGCCATGTGGAAGGCGACCCCGACGCCTTCGCTGAGATCGTGCGGCGGCATCGCGATCGCCTCTGGGCTGTCGCCCTACGGACGCTCGGGGACCGCGAGGAGGCCGCTGACGCGGTGCAGGACGCCCTCGTTTCCGCCTACCGGGCCGCCCACACCTTCCGGGGCCAGTCGGCCGTCACGACGTGGCTGCACAGGATCACGGTGAACGCCTGCCTGGACCGCGCCCGCAAGGCCGCCTCCCGGAAGACCTCTCCCGTCGACGACACCGAGCGCCTGGAGCAGCTGCTGGAGCCGCACGAGTCGGCTTCGGCGCCCGCTGAGCGCAACGATCTCCACCGGCAGCTCATCGAAGCCCTGGGGACCCTGCCGGCCGACCAGCGAGCGGCGCTCGTCCTGGTGGACATGCAGGGTTACCCGGTCGCGGAGGCGGCCCGCATCCTCGACGTGCCCACCGGGACAGTGAAGAGCCGATGTGCGCGCGGCAGAGCCAGACTCCTGCCGCTGCTGACCCATCTACGGCCGGACGGCAGCGGTGAGCGCAAGAAGCCGCGCGCGGAGCGGAACCGGACGCAGGGGCCAGCCGTCCCACCCGCAGCGGGACCGCTCCGAGCGGAACCACCGGACACAGGACCGAGCGACCCAGCGGCAGTGAAGGGCGGAGGTGGACGAGCGTGACATCGACGACAGACATGGCCGGGCACCCGGACGTCGCGGAGATCTCCGACCTGGCCGAGGGCCTCCTCCCCCCGTCCCAGAGCACCGACGTACGCCGGCACCTGGACGGGTGCGAGCTCTGCGCGGACGTCTACGCGTCCCTGGAGGAGATCCGTGGACTGCTCGGCACGCTGCCGGGTCCGCCGCACATGCCCGCCGATGTCGCAGGCCGCATCGATGCCGCCCTCGCCGCCGAGGCTCTGCTGAACGCCACGGGGCCGGAGGCAGCAGAGAGCCAGACGCCGGTGAGCGCCCCTCGTTCCACGTCCCAAGACGACAGCGGTGCGCATGTTTCACGTGAAACATCGACGCCCGCCGACCGGCCCGCCGGGCGTCCCCGCTCTTCCACCACCGGCCCGGGGCGCAAGGACCGCACGCGGAACGGGCGTCGGAGGATCGCCGTCCTGGGGACCGTCTTCACCGTTGCCGCCCTGGGACTGGGCTCCGTCCTGCTGTCGTCGCTGGGCGATGGCAAGCCCTCGAATGACACGGCAGGTGGACAGCAGACCGCCCCCGCGGACACCTTCTCCGAGGGGAAACTCGAGAAGCAGGTCACGGATCTCCTGACCGAGAACCAGAGCAAAAAGGGGGGCTCCCGCACTCCCTTCGGCGCGGCGACCGCCCCCGGCACCGACCATCCCCAGGTCTTCAAGGCGCCCACAGTGCCCGGCTGCGTCCGCGACGGCATCGGGCGCAAGGACACAGCCCTTGCTGTCGAGAACGGCAGGTATCAGGGGAAGAAGGCCATGCTGGTGTTGCTCCCCGACGCATCCGACCCCACGCGGGTCAGTGCCTACATCGTCGACGCGACCTGTGTGGACCACTCGGCGGCGACCGCCGCGGGCAAGGTCCTTCTGCAGCGCTCGTACCCGTCCGCCTGAGACACGTCTTCGTCTTCATCCTGCGCGGTCTCCCCGCACAGGGCCGCATCTCCGTGTGCCCGGACACAGCGGGAATGCGCGCCCCTTAGGATCCGTTGGGTGGGGTGAGAGTTCCGAGAGAAGCTCCCCCGGTCGAACGACGCAGTCCAGAGACGAGGAATCAAGCCGTGAGCGACGTCCGTAACGTGATCATCATCGGCTCCGGGCCCGCCGGCTATACGGCGGCGCTCTACACCGCGCGCGCGTCGCTGAAGCCACTGGTGTTCGAGGGCGCCGTCACCGCCGGCGGTGCGCTCATGAACACCACCGACGTCGAGAACTTCCCGGGCTTCCAGGACGGCATCATGGGCCCCGAGCTCATGGACAACATGCGCGCCCAGGCGGAGCGCTTCGGGGCCGAGCTCATCCCGGACGACATCGTCGCCGTCGACCTGACCGGTGAGATCAAGACCGCCACGGACACGTCCGGCACCGTCCACCGGGCCAAGGCCGTCATCGTCACCACCGGCTCGCAGCACCGCAAACTCGGTCTGCCGAACGAGGACGCCCTCTCCGGCCGTGGGGTGTCCTGGTGCGCCACCTGTGACGGGTTCTTCTTCAAGGACCAGGACATCGCCGTGATCGGTGGTGGCGACACGGCCATGGAGGAGGCCACCTTCCTCTCGCGGTTCGCCAAGTCCGTGACCGTCGTCCACCGCCGCGACACGCTGCGCGCCTCCAAGGCCATGCAGGAGCGCGCCTTCGCCGACCCGAAGATCACGTTCGTGTGGGACAGCGAGGTCGCCGAGATCCAGGGCGACCAGAAGCTCTCGGGTCTGAAGCTGCGCAACCTCAAGACCGGCGAGCTTTCGGACCTGCCGGTGACCGGTCTCTTCATCGCCATCGGCCACGACCCCCGCACCGAGCTCTTCAAGGGTCAACTCGACCTGGACGAGGAGGGCTACCTGAAGGTGGACGCGCCGTCGACGCGCACCAACCTGACCGGTGTCTTCGGTGCCGGCGACGTGGTCGACCACACCTACCGTCAGGCGATCACTGCGGCAGGGACCGGGTGCTCCGCCGCTCTCGACGCCGAGCGCTACCTCGCCGCCCTCGCGGACGAGGAGCAGCCCGAGCCCGAGAAGACCGCTGTCTGACCCTTCTCCCTACCCGCCCCACGCACCAACCAGTTAAGGAGCCCGCCGTGGCCGGCACCCTGAAGAATGTGACCGACGACTCCTTCGAGCAGGACGTCCTCAAGAGCGACAAGCCCGTCCTGGTGGACTTCTGGGCCGCCTGGTGCGGTCCGTGCCGCCAGATCGCGCCGTCCCTGGAGGCGATCGCCTCCGAGTACGGCGACAAGATCGAGGTCGTCAAGCTGAACATCGACGAGAACCCGGGTACGGCCGCCAAGTACGGCGTCATGTCCATCCCGACCCTGAACGTCTACCAGGGTGGCGAGGTCGCCAAGACGATCGTGGGCGCCAAGCCGAAGGCCGCGATCGTTCGCGACCTTGAGGAGTTCATCGCCGAGTGAACCGGCAGAGCCGTCTGAGCGACGGTGCATGTTTCACGTGAAACACGAATGGGCCAACCCGGAAGGGTTGGCCCATTCGTTTGATTGCTTCCTCTACAGCGGTCGCAACGCCGGCTCCTTCTGTACTGCTCCCAGGAGCCGGTCCAGCGCCATCTCGACGTCTTCCTTCCACGAAAGCGTCGACCGCAGCTCCAGCCTCAGCCGGGGATAGGTGGGGTGTTGCCGGACGGTCTTGAAGCCCACCGCCAGGAGATGGTCGGCGGGCAGCACACAGGCCGGTTCCTTCCAGCTGGCATCGCCGAACGCCTCGATCGCCTTGAAGCCGCGCCGCAGCAGATCCTTGGCGACCGTCTGAACCATCACCCGTCCCAGTCCCTGCCCCTGGTACCCCGGCACGATGAACGCGGTTATCAGCTGAACCGCGTCAGGGGAGACGGGACTCGTAGGGAACGCTGTGGAGCGCGGGACATAGGCGGGCGGGGCATAGAGCACGAAGCCCACCGGTACGTCGTCGACGTACACGACCCGACCACAGGACCCCCAGTCCAGCAGGACGGCCGAGATCCAGGCTTCCTTCTCCAGAGCGGACTCGCCCGCCTTTAGCGCGGCCTCACCGCTGACCGGGTCGAGCTCCCAGAAGACACACGAGCGACAGCGCTTGGGAAGGTCCTGAAGGTTGTCCAACGTGAGCGGTACGAGCCGGCGCCCCATGAAGGCTGTTCCTCGCTTCCTTGGCCTGCCGCGTCGCGGGCGGCTGTCAGAGCGCTCCGTTCCCTGAGGAGACTGCCGATGAACCCACCGACCGCTCCCAGCCCCAAACCGGCGCTCACCAGTCCGGTGCGGCTCATCGTTCGCATGGCCCCTGCCTTCCTCTCAGAGGTGCTGCCGGGTGGTTGCGCCGTATCCGAACGCATCGTATCCACGATGCGATTCCATCGATACCGCCAGAAAGGAAAGAGCGAGCCACATTCCGGCACACACCAGACATGGCCCGCTCCTTCATCCACAACAGAGGCTCCTGCCGGAGGCTCAGGACTCGCTCTCCTCGGAGTCGCCCTCCAGCAGGCTCTTCTGCAGAACCGGTCCCTCGCCCGGAGCGAGTGAACCCAGGATTCGCTCAAGATCCTCCATGGAGGCGAACTCGACGGTGATCTTGCCCTTCTTCTGCCCCAGGTCGACCTTCACGCGCGTCTCGAAGCGGTCCGAGAGCCGCGTGGCAAGCTCGGACAGCGCGGGAGAGACACGAGCACCGGCACGCGGGCCCTTGGGCCGCTGAGCCTTCTGGGGACGCGAACCCATGAGGGTCACGATTTCCTCGACGGCCCGCACCGACAGCCCTTCGGCCACGATGCGATGGGCCAGCCTGTCCTGCTCCTCCGAGTCCTCGACGGACAGCAGGGCCCGCGCATGGCCGGCGGAGAGCACTCCGGCGGCGACCCGGCGCTGCACAGCTGGCGAGAGCTTCAACAGGCGCAGGGTGTTGGAGACCTGCGGGCGGGATCGGCCAATGCGGTCCGCCAGCTGGTCGTGCGTGCAGTTGAAGTCCCGCAGCAACTGGTCGTAGGCGGCTGCCTCTTCCAGCGGGTTCAGCTGAGCGCGGTGCAGGTTTTCCAGCAGAGCGTCCAGAAGGAGCTTCTCGTCCTCCGTGGCCCGTACGATCGCCGGGATCGCCTCCAGCCCCGCCTCGCGGCAGGCCCGCCAGCGGCGCTCGCCCATGATGAGCTCGTAGTGAGCAGGACCCACCTGCCGGACGACGACCGGCTGGAGGAGCCCCACTTCCTTGATGGAGGTGATGAGCTCGGCCAGCGCGTCCTCGTCGAAGACCTCACGCGGCTGCCGGGGGTTCGGCGTGATGGAGTCGAGGGGGATCTCGGCGAAATGCGCACCGATGGGCGCCGCAGGGACGGCGGGAGCACTGGGCTGCGCCGGCTCCTCGGTTTCACGTGAAACGGTTGGCAGCGTCGCCACCTTCGCTGCGGCGACCCCACGGTCGTTGGGCAGCACCGGCACTGCCGCGGGGGATGTGGAAGCGGCGTTCCCCGCCGCAGCCTGGGCTACCGACTTCTCCGTCGGCGCAGCAGGGATCAGCGCGCCGAGACCACGGCCCAGCCCCCTCCGTCGCTCGCTCACTGAATGCCCTCCACCATGTTCGGGTCGTTCTGCTGTGCGCCGATGTGGGCGTGCGTCGCGTCATAGCTGATGCCAACGCCCTTCAGCGCGATCTCTCGTGCCGCCTCAAGGTATGAGAGGGCACCACTCGATCCAGGATCGTAAGTCAGGACCGTCTGCCCATAACTCGGCGCCTCGGAGATACGGACGGACCTGGGAATGCTCGTCCGCAGCACCTCGTCGCCGAAGTGGGTGCGCACCTCTTCCGCGACCTGGGACGCGAGGCGCGTCCGGCCGTCGTACATGGTGAGCAGGATGGTCGACACATGCAGGGTGGGGTTGAGGTGCCCCCGCACCAGGTCGACGTTACGCAGCAACTGACCCAGGCCTTCCAGCGCGTAGTACTCGCACTGGATCGGGATCAGAACCTCCTGACCCGCCACCAACGCATTGACCGTCAGGAGGCCGAGCGAGGGCGGACAGTCGATGAGGATGTAGTCCAGCGGCTGCTCGTACGCCTGGATGGCGCGCTGCAACCGGCTCTCTCGTGCCACCAGGGACACCAGCTCGATCTCCGCACCGGCGAGATCGATCGTGGCAGGGGCACAGAAGAGGCCCTCGACATCGGGGACCGGCTGGACGACCTCGGACAGCGGCTTGCTCTCGACCAACACGTCGTAGATGGACGGAACTTCGGCGTGGTGGTCGATGCCCAGCGCAGTGGACGCATTGCCCTGTGGATCGAGGTCGACCACCAGAACCCTGCCACCGTGCAGGGCCAGCGACGCGGCAAGGTTGACGGTCGTCGTCGTCTTGCCCACACCGCCCTTCTGGTTGGCGACCACCATGATTCGGGTCTGCTCGGGCCGTGGCAGGCCCTCGCCGGCGCGGCCTAGAGCCTCCACCGCCAGTTGGGCAGCACGACCGATGGGAGTGTCGTCCATCGGAGGCGGTGTTTCACGTGAAACATCCGCCCCCATCGACTCGGTACGGGGACCGGGGACCGGATCGGTCATCGGTCCCGCGATGTTGGCGTCGGACCGCAAGGATTCACTCTCCTCGACTTCAGGCTCGCAATGAACAGAGCCTCCCATGTCTTCGGGGTCGTGAACCAGTGAGGCCTTCCGTTCTGTGGAGAAATCCACCTCTGTGGACAACTCAGTTCCCTCATCGAGTGACCCGAGAGGCTTACGGTCGCGGGGTTCGGCCGCAGCGCGGCCACGACTGATGATGCCGTGCAGCAGTGAGCGACGTTTCACGTGAAACACGATGCACAGCAGTCGGGGCCGGATTGTCGCGACACTCCGGCATGCATAGGTTTGGCAGCTTGTGTGGAGTACGTCTCGTCGTCAGGACGGATCAGCCCCGCCGGGCCGGATCAGTGTCCCCAGGACGGATCAGCGGCGTCGGCGGGCACGTCCCGTGCGAGCCGCCTTGGCACGCTTCGCGGCGAAGCGCACACCGCCGGGGCTCTCCCCGACCTCCACCCGTACAACCGTGGACATCGGGTCCACCACGCCCTCGCCGACATGCAGGATGGATGTCGCCACCGCACCCAGCTTGCTCAGGGCCGCCGACGCGCTCTTCAGCTCCTCCTCGGCGGCGTCGCCCTTGAGGGCGAGCATCTCCCCGTACGGCCGCAGCAGCGGGATGCCCCACGTGGCGAGGCGGTCGAGGGGCGCGACGGCTCGCGCCGTCACGACATGAACGGGCTGGATCTTCCCCATGACCTCCTCGGCCCGGCCGCGCACCACGGTCACATGATCGAGACCGAGCAGCTCCACGACCTCGGAGAGGAAGTTGGTACGCCGCAGCAGCGGCTCCAGCAGTGTGATCTTCAGGTCCTCCCGGACCAGCGCCAGCGGAATGCCGGGGAGGCCGGCGCCCGAGCCGACATCGCACACCGTCACGCCCTCGGGCACGACCTCCGAGAGCACCGCGCAGTTCAGCAGGTGCCGCTCCCACAGGCGGGGCACTTCACGCGGGCCGATGAGACCGCGCTGCACGCCCGCCTCAGCGAGCAACTCGGCGTACCGCACCGCATCCGCGAAGCGATCACCGAACACCTCGCGCGCCTGCTCGGGCGCTGGGGGGAGCTCCGCTTCCTCCGTCACGGGGGACCGTCCTTCCGTACAGCGTCAGCGCACAGCGCCGACACCAGAACCACCAGAACTATCAGGCTGACAAAGTTCGGCCCCGCCTGCGCAACAGACGGGGCCGGGGAACGTACGGGCCGGTCAGGCGGGAAGCACGACGACGAAGCGCTGCGGCTCCTCGCCCTCGGACTCGCTGCGCAGGCCCGCGGCCTTGACCGCGTCGTGCACGACCTTGCGCTCGAACGGCGTCATCGGGTCCAGCCTCACGGCCTCGCCGCTGCTCTTGGCCTCGGCGGCGGCCTTGGCCCCCAGCTCGGACAGCTCGGAGCGCTTCCGGGCGCGGTATCCCGCGATGTCGAGCATCAGTCGGCTGCGGTCACCGGTCTCCCGGTGCACGGCCAGACGGGTGAGCTCCTGAAGTGCCTCCAGCACCTCACCGTCACGGCCGACCAGCTTCTGCAGGTCGCGGCTGCCCGTGTCGCTGATGATCGAGACAGAGGCACGGTCGGCCTCGACGTCCATGTCGATGTCGCCGTCGAGGTCGGCGATGTCGAGCAGACCCTCCAGGTAGTCCGCCGCGATCTCGCCCTCCTGCTCCAGGCGGGTCAGGGTGTCTACACCCTCGGCAGCGGCGGAAATGGTGCCTTCCGTCACGGGATGGACTCCTTCTTACTTCTTGGACGGGGACTTGGGCCGCTGTGGACCCTTGCGCTGTCCGGACTGGGCCTTGCTGCGGGTACCGCTGCCGGACTTGGCGCCGCCCTTCTTGGCAGCGGCGGCGGGCTTGGCGTCCTCGGGCTCGTCGGACTTGATGAGCGACGTCTTCGGCTCCGCCTCACCGGCTGCCTTCGCCACACCGGACTGCCGCTGAGCCTTGGTCTGCCGCTTGGGCTGCTGACGCCTCGGCATGCCGGTGGTCGGCGTACCGTCCTCGGCTTCGACGGCGGCTGCGGTGTCGCTCTTGATCACGGTTCCGTCGGCCTGGGCGGCGAGGCCGGCCTTGCTCAGGCCGTTGATGAACTTGCGCTCGAACTCGTTGCGGTCGCGTCCCTTGGCGACGATCGCCTTGACGATGACCTTGTCACGGCGCCGGCTGACCTTGTTGTGCTGCGTGACGTGCTTGTGCAGGCGCTCCAGGTACGCGGCCTGGGCCTTGGAACCCGGGGTCGGGTTGTTGTGGATGACGTACATCTGCTGGCCCATGGTCCACACGTTGGTGGTCAGCCAGTAGACGAGGACACCGACGGGGAAGTTGATGCCGAAGACGGCGAACATGATCGGGAAGACGTACATCAGCATCTTCTGCTGCTGCATGAACGGCGTCTTCACCGTGGTGTCGACGTTCTTCGTCATCAGCTGGCGCTGCGTGAAGAACTGCGACGCCGACATCAGGACGATCATGATGGCGGTGACCACGCGGACGTCGGTGAGGGAGGCACCGAGTGCTTCCACCTTCGACGCGCTGTCGGTGAACTTCACTGCGAGCGGCGCACCGACGATGTGCGCCTTCTGGGCACTCTCCAGAAGGCTGGTGTTGATCACGCCGATGGTGTCGTTCGACGCGATGCTGTTCAGCACGTGGTACAGGGCGAAGAAGAACGGGGACTGCGCCAGGATGGGAAGGCACGAGGACAGCGGGTTGGTGCCCGTGTCCTTGTACAGCTTCATCATCTCTTCGGACTGACGCTGCTTGTCGTTCTTGTAGCGCTCCTGGATCTTCTTCATCTCGGGCTGGAGCGTCTGCATGGCCCGGGTCGCCTTGATCTGCTTCACGAAGAGCGGGATCAGGCAGATACGGATCAGGATCACCAGGGACACGATCGACAGGCCCCAGGCCCAGCCGGTGTCAGGCCCGAAGAGGGCGCCGTACACCGAATGGAACTGGACGATGACCCAGGAGACGGGTGTGGTGATGAAGCTGAAGAGGCTGGCAATCGTGTCCACTAATCATGCTCCTTGGGCATGGGACGGTGTCTCTGCGGCCGGGCTCGAAGGACTGGACCGACTTGTGGGAGAAGTCTGTCCCTCGGTGGCCGGGACGGCGGCGGAGGGCCCGCCCTTGCGTGCACGCCACGCGTTACGCAGCATTTCGTGCCACCGCGGGCGCTTGCGCGGCGGGACATGGTCCACACCACCCAGCGACCACGGATTGCACCGCAGGATGCGCCAAGCCGTGAGTGCCGTTCCCTTGATGGCACCGTGCCGGTCGATGGCCGTGAAGCCGTAGTGGGAGCACGACGGGTAGTACTTGCAGACCGGCCCGAGCAGCGGACTGATCGTCCACTGATAGAGCTTGATCAGAGCAAGCAGCGGGTACTTCATCGCGCGCCCCCTCCCAGCAGCCGCTGGAGGGCGGCATCCAGGTCTCGGGCCAGCTGTGCATGGTCGGCGTCGCCCGCACCGGGCAGCGCTCGTACCACTACCAGGCTACCGGGGGGCAGCTGGGCGACTCGGTCGCGCATCAGATGGCGAAGCCTGCGCTTCACTTTGTTGCGTACGACCGCACCGCCCACGGCTTTGCTCACGACGAAACCCGCACGCGTCGGGGGAGCGCTCTCCCCAGGCGCATGCGGGTCCGTGGCACCGCTTCGAAGATGGACGACGAGGTACGGGCGTCCTGCCCGGCGGCCTCGCCGTACTGCGGTCGCGAAGTCCTCGCGCCGCCTCAGCCGGTTCTCGGTGGGCAGCACGATGTCATGACCTGACCGGGATCAGGCGGACAGACGGGCGCGACCCTTGCTACGGCGGGACGCGAGAATCGCGCGGCCGGCACGGGTGCGCATACGCAGCCGGAAGCCGTGGGTCTTCGCGCGACGACGGTTGTTCGGCTGGAAGGTGCGCTTGCTCACTCGGGGGCTCCAGAAGAAATCGGTAGTTGCGGGGTGCCGTCCTGGCTGTCACCGTGCGCCCACGAGTAGCTCGCAGTTACGCCCGAGTGCACCGCTGACCGATCACCAAAATGATCTGTGCCCATCGGAGGCAGGCGGCAGCAGCCATCGACAACTCGACCTGGTTACGGTACGCGCGGCTACGCCATCCGGTCAAACCAGCACCTGCCCGGAGACACTTGTCCACAGGCTGGGGACAACAACTTGAACCGTAGTGGCCGCCCTGACTACCGTGACGGACTCCGATTCGTTCCCTTATCCCTGCCCCACCCGATTTACATCCCGAGCCGTCCCAGAACCACACGTTCGTGGGACCTGTGAGAGAGCGTGCCCTGTGGCTGACGTACCTGCCGATCTTGCCGCAGTGTGGCCACGCGTATTGGAGCAGCTCCTCGGGGAGGACCGCGGCCAGGGCGTCGAGGCGAAGGACGAGCACTGGATCCGGCGCTGCCAGCCGCTCGCGCTGGTCGCCGACACCGCCCTGCTCGCCGTACCGAACGAATTCGCGAAGGGCGTACTCGAGGGCCGCCTGGCGCCCGTCGTCAGCGAGACCCTGAGCCGAGAGTGCGGCCGCCCGATCCGGATCGCGATCACCGTCGACGACTCCGCGGGCGACCCCACGCCGGCGCCCCCGACCCGTCCCCAGCAGCGTTACGAGGAGCGCGAGCTTCCGGCCGCGCGCCAGGACCGCGACGGTTATGAGGGGTACGGCCGTCACCGCGCCGACCAGCTGCCGGGAACGTCCGACGACCAGCCGCCGCCTACGCGCGGAGATCAACTTCCCACCGCCCGCCCCGCGTACCCGTCCGAGTACCAGCGCCCCGAGCCCGGCTCCTGGCCGCGGCCGACGCAGGACGAGTACAGCTGGCAGCAGCAACGCCTCGGCTTTCCCGATCGCGACCCGTACGCGTCACCCGGCCAGGACTCCTACGGCTCACAGGACTCGTACGGATCCCATGGGTCGTCGCAGGACTCGTACGGATCGCACCGCTCGCACCGGCCGCAAGGGTCACGTGGTGGACAGGACTCGTACGGTTCGTCCTCCCAGGACGCCTACGGCTCCCCGTCCCAGGACTATCGCCCGCAGTCCATGGACCGCCCCTCCTACGACTCGCCGCGCTCCGACTACGACACGTCACGCCCCGACTACGACCAGCGCGACCCGGTCCGCCGGGAGCTGCCCGAGCCGCCGCCCGGCTCGGGACACGTGCACCGCGGCGGTCCCGTCGGCCCGAACCTGCCCACGACCGGTGCGCCCGGCCCGCTGGCCGCACAGCCCGCGCCGGCGACCGGCCCGGGTGAGCCCACCGCGCGTCTGAACCCGAAGTACCTCTTCGACACGTTCGTCATCGGCGCCTCCAACCGCTTCGCGCACGCCGCCGCGGTCGCCGTCGCCGAGGCACCGGCGAAGGCCTACAACCCGTTGTTCATCTACGGGGAGTCCGGGCTCGGCAAGACGCACCTGCTGCACGCGATCGGGCACTACGCGCGCAGTCTCTACCCGGGCACACGGGTGCGGTACGTGAGCTCGGAGGAGTTCACCAACGAGTTCATCAACTCCATCCGCGACGGCAAGGGCGACAGCTTCCGCAAGCGCTACCGCGAGATGGACATCCTGCTCGTCGACGACATCCAGTTCCTGGCGGACAAGGAGTCGACGCAGGAGGAGTTCTTCCACACCTTCAACACGCTCCACAACGCCAACAAGCAGATCGTGCTGTCCTCCGACCGGCCGCCCAAGCAGCTGGTCACGCTGGAGGACCGGCTGCGGAACCGTTTCGAGTGGGGTCTGATCACGGACGTGCAGCCGCCCGAGCTGGAGACGCGCATCGCGATCCTCCGCAAGAAGGCGGTGCAGGAGCAGCTGAACGCGCCGCCGGAGGTGCTGGAGTTCATCGCGTCCCGGATCTCGCGCAACATCCGCGAGCTGGAGGGCGCGCTGATCCGGGTCACGGCGTTCGCCTCGCTCAACCGGCAGCCGGTGGACCTGGGCCTGACGGAGATCGTCCTCAAGGACCTCATCCCCGGCGGCGAGGACTCGGCCCCCGAGATCACGTCCACGGCCATCATGGGCGCGACGGCCGACTACTTCGGGCTGACCGTCGAGGACCTCTGCGGCACCTCCCGCGGCCGCGCCCTCGTCACCGCCCGGCAGATCGCCATGTACCTGTGCCGTGAGCTCACGGACCTGTCGCTGCCGAAGATCGGCGCGCTGTTCGGCGGACGGGACCACACGACGGTCATGCACGCGGACCGCAAGATCCGCAACCTGATGGCCGAGCGCCGCTCCATCTACAACCAGGTCACCGAGCTGACCAACCGCATCAAGAACGGCTGACGGAGCCGGCCGAACGACGCCGAGGGCGCCCCCGGAGCACATGCCCGGGGGCGCCCTTCGTCATGGCGCGGCCGTGTCACGGCCGTCCTTCGTCATGTCGCCGTCGCCGGCTGTTCGAATTACCTGCCGGGTTACGGCCCCACTCCACAGATTCGGCGACTTTTTCCCGTCCACACCCTGGGGACTGGGAAGTTGTCCAGACTGTGTCCACAGAGGCCTCTGTTGAACGACCATCAGACCAGGTCACTGGCATGTGGATTCGTGGACGAACGATCTCCACAGGCTGTGGACAGCGAGAGGATCCACAGGCTGTGCATCGAGTTGTCCACCGGCAACCCACAGGCTGGGGCCGGTTGTCCCCAGCGATCCCCAGCTTCTCCACATCGCTGTCCACTGTTCGGCAACACGACGCGCCTCCTCACCGGGTCGAGTGAAAGGCGTCACACGAAGGTGCCGGGTTGGGCTGTGGGAAAGGCGGGTAAAACTGGGGACGGCACTGGGGAGAACTCGCCTCACCCTGTGCACGGAGTGTGCAGAACTTTCCGTTCTCCACAGATTCCCCTGGTTGTCCACCGCCGTCACCCACAGGCACGGTGGACAAAATTCCCGCTCTGAGCTGGGCGAACGTGGTTATCCACGGTATCCACAGGCCCTACTACTACTCCCGACTAGAGAGAGCTGGGAATTCGCATCGAAGCGGGTCCTGTGCACAACTCGCCCTCCGGCGCCCGACCGCCCCTCGTCACGACTTGACCCCGAGAGGCACCTACTGTCAGTGCGGTGCGTCAGACTGGTCCCCGGTGTCCTCCCCATCCCAGGGGCCGTCGGCACCGAGACAGACGACGAGGGCCAGGCAGAGCGAGAAGCGCCGGCAACAGCAGGAGGCGGCAACAGTGAAGATCCGGGTGGAACGCGACGTACTCGCGGAGGCAGTGGCCTGGGCGGCACGCAGCCTCCCGGCCCGTCCGCCGGCGCCTGTCCTCGCCGGCCTGCTGCTGAAGGCCGAGGACGGCCAGCTGAGCCTGTCCAGCTTCGACTACGAGGTCTCCGCGCGCGTGTCCCTGGAGGCCGAGGTCGAGGAGGAGGGCACGGTGCTCGTCTCCGGCCGTCTCCTCGCGGACATCTGCCGCGCCCTCCCCAACCGGCCGGTGGAGATCTCCACAGAGGGTGTACGGGCGACGGTGGTGTGCGGCTCCTCCCGGTTCACACTCCACACCCTGCCTGTGGAGGAGTACCCGGCCCTGCCGCAGATGCCGAACGCGACGGGGACTGTGCCCGGCGAGGTCTTCGCCTCCGCGGCCGCCCAGGTGGCGATCGCCGCCGGGCGGGACGACACTCTGCCCGTCCTCACCGGTGTGCGCATCGAGATCGAGGGCGACACGGTCACGCTGGCGTCCACCGACCGCTACCGCTTCGCGGTCCGTGAGTTCCTGTGGAAGCCGGAGAACCCGGAGGCCTCCGCGGTCGCCCTGGTGCCCGCCAAGACGCTGCTGGACACCGCCAAGGCCCTGACGAGCGGCGACCAGGTCACCCTGGCCCTGTCCGGCTCGGGCTCGGGCGAGGGCCTGATCGGCTTCGAGGGCGCCGGCCGCCGTACGACGACCCGCCTGCTGGAGGGCGACCTCCCGAAGTACCGCACGCTGTTCCCGACGGAGTTCAACAGCGTCGCCGTGATCGAGACCGCCCCCTTCGTGGAGGCCGTCAAGCGTGTGGCCCTGGTCGCCGAGCGGAACACCCCGGTGCGGCTGAGCTTCGAGCAGGGCGTGCTCATCCTGGAGGCCGGTTCCAGCGACGACGCACAGGCTGTGGAAAGGGTCGACGCCCAGCTGGAGGGCGACGACATCTCGATCGCCTTCAACCCGACGTTCCTGCTGGACGGCCTGAGCGCCATCGACTCCCCGGTCGCGCAGCTGTCCTTCACGACGTCCACGAAGCCCGCGCTGCTCAGCGGCAAGCCGGCGGTGGACGCCGAGGCGGACGAGGCCTACAAGTACCTGATCATGCCGGTGCGGCTCAGCGGCTGAGCCGGCGGTTGTCCACAGGCTGGGGGCAAAGCGGCAGGTGAGGGCGTACGACTGAGCGCGTATGCCCACAGATGTGCGCGAGCGTCCGGGTTTAGGCTCGGACGCGGGTACGAAAGTGCCGCAACGCCACGTCGGACACCTGCAAACCTAAGGAACACAACTGATGGAGCTCGGTCTCGTCGGCCTCGGCAAGATGGGCGGCAACATGCGCGAGCGGATCCGCCGCGCGGGCCACACCGTCTTCGGATACGACCGCAACCCGGACGTCGCCGATGTCCACAGCCTGGAAGAGCTTGTGGGCAAGCTCAGGGGACCGCGGGTGGTCTGGGTGATGGTCCCGGCAGGCGAGCCCACGCAGTCCACCATCGACCAGCTCGCCGAACTGCTGGAGCCCGGCGACGTCGTCGTGGACGGCGGCAACTCCCGCTGGACGGACGACGAGAGGCACGCCGAGGAGCTGGCGGCCAAGGGCATCGGCTTCGTCGACTGCGGAGTCTCCGGCGGCGTGTGGGGCCTGGAGAACGGCTACGCGCTGATGTACGGCGGTGACAAGGAGAACGTCGCCAAGGTGCAGCCGGTCTTCGACGCCCTCAAGCCGGAGGGCGACTTCGGCTCGGTGCACGCCGGCAAGGTGGGCGCGGGCCACTTCGCGAAGATGGTCCACAACGGCATCGAGTACGCGATGATGCAGGCCTACGCCGAGGGCTGGGAGCTGCTGGAGAAGGTCGACTCCGTGACCGACGTCCGGGAGGTCTTCCGCTCCTGGCAGGAGGGCACGGTCATCCGCTCCTGGCTGCTCGACCTCGCGGTCAACGCGCTCGACGACGACGAGCACCTGGACAAGCTCCGGGGTTATGCACAGGACTCCGGTGAGGGACGCTGGACTGTGGAAGCCGCGATCGACCACGCGGTGCCGCTGCCGGCGATCACCGCGTCGCTGTTCGCGCGGTTCGCCTCCCGTCAGGAGGACTCGCCCCAGATGAAGATGATCGCGGCGCTGCGGAACCAGTTCGGCGGCCACGCGGTCGAGAAGAAGTAACCGAGCACCGAGGGAGGTCGGCGAAACGACCATGCACGTCACGCATCTGTCGCTGGCCGACTTCCGCTCGTACCCCCGGGTCGAGGTCCCGCTCGACCCTGGAGTGACGGCCTTCGTCGGCCCGAATGGGCAGGGCAAGACCAACCTCGTCGAGGCCGTCGGCTATCTCGCCACGCTCGGCAGCCACCGGGTCTCCTCCGACGCCCCCCTGGTCCGCATGGGTGCCGAGCGCGCGATCATCCGGGCCCAGGTGCGGCAGGGCGACCGGCAGCAGCTGGTCGAGCTGGAGCTGAACCCGGGCCGCGCCAACCGGGCCCGTATCAACCGGTCCTCGCAGGTCAAGCCGCGTGACGTACTGGGGATCGTACGGACCGTGCTGTTCGCCCCCGAGGATCTCGCCCTGGTCAAGGGCGACCCCGGTGAGCGGCGTCGCTTCCTCGACGAGCTGATCACTGCCCGGTCCCCGCGGATGGCGGGAGTCCGCTCGGACTACGACCGGGTCCTCAAGCAGCGCAACACTCTCCTCAAGTCGGCCGCGCTCGCCCGCCGGCACGGCGGCCGCAGCATGGACATGTCCACGCTCGACATCTGGGACCAGCATCTCGCGCGCGCGGGCGCCGAGTTGCTCGCCCAGCGCCTGGATCTGATCGCCGCGGTCCAGCCGCTCGCCGACAAGGCGTACGAGCAGCTCGCCCCCGGCGGCGGGCCGATCGCCCTGGAGTACAAGCCGTCCGCGCCGGGCGAGGCGCACACGCGCGAGGACCTGTTCGAGCAGCTGATGGCCGCGCTCGCCGAGGCCCGCAAGCAGGAGATCGAGCGGGGCGTCACCCTGGTCGGCCCGCACCGGGACGACCTGCTGCTCAAGCTCGGCCAGCTGCCCGCCAAGGGATACGCCTCGCACGGCGAGTCCTGGTCCTACGCCCTGGCGCTGCGTCTCGCCTCGTACGACCTGCTGCGCGCGGAGGGCAACGAGCCGGTGCTGGTGCTCGACGACGTCTTCGCCGAGCTGGACACCCGCCGCCGTGAGCGCCTCGCCGAGCTGGTCGCGCCCGGCGAGCAGGTCCTGGTGACGGCCGCGGTCGACGACGACGTACCGCATGTGCTGTCCGGGGTGCGGTTCGCCGTGTCCGAGGGGACGGTGGAGCGCGTATGACAGAGAACACACCGGAGAATCCCTCCGGGAAGGCGCCCGGGCCCCGTTCCCCCGAGCCGTCCGGCGTCGACCTCGCGCGCGTGGCGCTCCGCGCCGCCAAGGATGCCGCACGCGCGCGTGGGGACGCGGCGCAGCAGAAGAAGCAGGCGCGCCGTGGCGGACTGCGCTCCGGCGCGCGCGCCGACGGCCGCGACCCCATGGCGCTCGGCTCCGCGATCAACCGGCTGATCACCGAGCGAGGATGGGAGGCCCCGGCCGCGGTGGGCGGGGTGATGGGCCGCTGGCCGCAGATCGTCGGTGAGGACGTGGCCAAGCACTGTGTGCCGGAGCGGTACGACGAGGAGGAGCACGTCCTGTCCGTGCGCTGCGACTCGACGGCCTGGGCGACGAACCTCCGGCTGCTCGCCCCGACCCTGGTCGCGCGCCTCAACGAGGACCTGGGCCACGGCACGGTGAAGGTGATCAAGGTGCAGGGCCCCGGCGGCCCCGCCCGTCGCTACGGCCCGCTGCGTGCTCCCGGCAGCACCGGCCCCGGCGACACGTACGGCTGACGGGAGCCTCTCCCCGAGGCCGTCCACAGACCTCGCGAGGGCCCGATCGGCGCCCGTTTTCGGCCGGTCGGCAACAAGTGACTGACATCACAAAAATGCGTGTCGGTGGCCCGCTCGGCGCCCCGGCGCCTCTCTCGACGCAGCACCGCACACGGTTGCGAATCGCGACCTGACTCCGAAGTAGCCAAGGGTTGACGGCCAGAAGCGCTGAGTGCCTCCGTGAGCCTCTTGGAGCCCCCATCCGTATATCGGGAGTCGGGGAAGACCGGTTGAGGGCGGCACATGCGGACTCAGGTACCGGCAAACCCCCATCAGTGTCAGTGCTACCGGTAGACTGGAGGCAATCCCGCCCCAATCGTGGGGACCGTCCGGGAAAAGCTGAGCAACGCTGATCAAGGCTTACCAACGCAACATGCCGCAGCCGCTCCGGCAACCCGCCGACGAGCCTGGCTCGTGCTGTGCCAGAAAGGGCGCTTCGTGGCCGATTCCGGCAACCCCAACGAGAACATCCCGTCCACCGAGGCCCCGGCCGGAGTCGCCGAGGCCTCCGTAACGGCGTCGTACGACGCCAGTGCCATCACCGTCCTCGAGGGTCTGGACGCGGTCCGCAAGCGACCCGGTATGTACATCGGCTCGACCGGTGAGCGAGGACTGCACCACCTCGTGTACGAGGTCGTCGACAACTCGGTCGACGAGGCGCTGGCCGGCCACGCGGACACCATCGACGTGACGATCCTCGCCGACGGCGGCGTTCGGGTCGTCGACAACGGCCGTGGTATCCCGGTGGGCATCGTCCCCTCCGAGGGCAAGCCGGCCCTCGAGGTCGTGCTGACCGTGCTGCACGCGGGCGGCAAGTTCGGCGGCGGGGGCTACGCGGTCTCCGGCGGTCTGCACGGCGTGGGTGTCTCCGTTGTGAACGCGCTGTCCTCGAAGGTCACCGTCGAGGTCAAGACCGACGGCCACCGCTGGACGCAGGACTACAAGATGGGCGTCCCCACGGCGCCGCTCGTCCAGCACGAGGCCACTGAGGAGACCGGCACCTCGGTCACCTTCTGGGCCGACCCGGACATCTTCGAGACCACCGAGTACTCCTTCGAGACGCTCTCGCGGCGCTTCCAGGAGATGGCGTTCCTCAACAAGGGCCTCACGATCAGGCTCACGGACGAGCGCGAGTCCGCGAAGGCCACCTCCGGGGCGGACGAGGCGGGCGCGGACGAGACCGCCGATGTCAAGACGGTCACGTACCACTACGAGGGCGGCATCGTCGACTTCGTGAAGTACCTCAACTCCCGCAAGGGCGAGGCGGTGCACCCCACCGTCATCGACCTGGAGGCCGAGGACAAGGACAGGCAGTTCTCCCTCGAAGTCGCGATGCAGTGGAACAGCGGCTACACGGAGGGCGTGTACTCCTTCGCCAACATCATCCACACCCACGAGGGCGGTACGCACGAAGAGGGCTTCCGGGCCGCGTTGACCTCGCTCATCAACAAGTACGCCCGCGACAAGCGGCTGTTGCGCGAGAAGGACGACAACCTCACCGGTGACGACATCCGCGAGGGCCTGACCGCGATCATCTCGGTCAAGCTGGGCGAGCCGCAGTTCGAAGGCCAGACGAAGACGAAGCTGGGCAACACCGAGATCAAGACCTTCGTCCAGAGGGTCGTCTACGAGCACCTGAACGACTGGCTGGACCGCAACCCCAACGAGGCCGCGGACATCATCCGCAAGGGCATCGCGGCGGCCACCGCGCGCGTGGCGGCCCGCAAGGCCCGCGACCTGACCCGCCGCAAGGGCCTGCTGGAGACCGCGTCCCTGCCGGGCAAGCTCTCCGACTGCCAGTCGAACGACCCGATCAAGTGCGAGATCTTCATCGTCGAGGGTGACTCCGCCGGCGGCTCGGCCAAGTCCGGCCGGAACCCGCAGTACCAGGCGATCCTCCCGATCCGCGGCAAGATCCTCAACGTCGAGAAGGCGCGCATCGACCGGATCCTCCAGAACCAGGAGATCCAGGCGATGATCTCCGCGTTCGGCACCGGTGTGCACGAGGACTTCGACATCGAGAAGCTCCGTTACCACAAGATCATCCTCATGGCGGACGCCGACGTCGACGGCCAGCACATCAACACCCTGCTGCTGACCTTCCTGTTCCGCTTCATGCGGCCGCTGGTCGAGGCCGGGCACGTGTACCTCTCCCGCCCGCCGCTCTACAAGATCAAGTGGGGCAAGGACGACTTCGAGTACGCGTACTCCGACCGCGAGCGCGACGCCCTGATCGAGATGGGCCGCCAGGCCGGCAAGCGCATCCGCGAGGACTCGGTCCAGCGTTTCAAGGGCCTCGGCGAGATGAACGCCGAGGAACTGCGCATCACGACCATGGACCAGGAGCACCGCGTCCTCGGCCAGGTCACCCTCGACGACGCCGCCCAGGCCGACGACCTGTTCTCGGTCCTCATGGGTGAGGACGTCGAGGCCCGCCGCGCGTTCATCCAGCGCAATGCCAAGGACGTCCGCTTCCTCGACATCTGAGTCGGTCTCAGCTGACCGCACCAGGAAGGACCTTCACCAGCAATGACCGACGAGAACACTCCCGTGACGACGCCCGAGGGTGACGCCCTGGCCATGCGTGTCGAGCCCGTCGGGCTCGAGACGGAGATGCAGCGCTCGTATCTCGACTACGCGATGTCCGTCATCGTCTCGCGTGCGCTGCCGGACGTCCGTGACGGCCTCAAGCCCGTCCACCGCCGCGTGCTGTACGCCATGTACGACGGCGGCTACCGCCCCGAGCGCGGCTTCTACAAGTGCGCCCGCGTCGTCGGCGACGTCATGGGCAACTACCACCCGCACGGCGACTCCTCCATCTACGACGCGCTGGTCCGCCTCGCGCAGCCGTGGTCGATGCGCATGCCGCTCGTCGACTCCAACGGCAACTTCGGCTCCCCGGGCAACGACCCGGCCGCGGCGATGCGGTACACCGAGTGCAAGATGGCGCCGCTGTCGATGGAGATGGTCCGTGACATCGACGAGGAGACCGTCGACTTCACGGACAACTACGACGGCCGCTCCCAGGAGCCGACCGTCCTGCCGGCCCGCTTCCCGAACCTGCTGATCAACGGCTCGGCCGGTATCGCGGTCGGCATGGCGACCAACATCCCGCCGCACAACCTGCGCGAGGTCGCCGCCGGCGCCCAGTGGTACCTGGAGAACCCCGAGGCCTCCCACGAGGAGCTGCTGGACGCGCTGATCGAGCGCATCAAGGGCCCGGACTTCCCGACCGGCGCGCTCGTCGTCGGCCGCCGGGGCATCGAGGAGGCCTACCGCACCGGCCGCGGCTCGATCACCATGCGCGCGGTCGTCGAGGTCGAGGAGATCCAGAACCGCCAGTGCCTGGTGGTCACGGAACTGCCGTACCAGACGAACCCCGACAACCTCGCGCAGAAGATCGCCGACCTGGTCAAGGACGGCAAGATCGGCGGCATCGCGGACGTCCGCGACGAGACGTCCTCCCGCACCGGCCAGCGCCTGGTCATCGTGCTGAAGCGGGACGCGGTCGCCAAGGTCGTGCTGAACAACCTCTACAAGCACACCGACCTGCAGACGAACTTCGGTGCCAACATGCTGGCGCTGGTGGACGGCGTGCCGCGCACGCTCTCGCTCGACGCGTTCATCCGCCACTGGGTGACCCACCAGATCGAGGTCATCGTCCGCCGTACGCGCTTCAGGCTGCGCAAGGCCGAGGAGCGCGCGCACATCCTGCGTGGTCTGCTGAAGGCCCTGGACGCCATCGACGAGGTCATCGCGCTGATCCGGCGCAGCGACACCGTCGAGATCGCCCGCGGCGGCCTGATGAGCCTCCTGGAGATCGACGAGATCCAGGCCAACGCCATCCTCGAGATGCAGCTGCGCCGACTGGCAGCCCTGGAGCGCCAGAAGATCGTCCAGGAGCACGACGAACTCCAGGCGAAGATCACCGAGTACAACGAGATCCTGGCCTCCCCGGTCCGTCAGCGGGGCATCGTCAGCGCGGAGCTGGCCGCGATCGTCGAGAAGTACGGCGACGACCGCAAGACCAAGCTGATCCCGTACGAGGGCGACATGTCCATCGAGGACCTGATCGCCGAGGAGGACATCGTCGTCACGGTCACCCGGGGCGGCTACATCAAGCGCACCAAGACCGACGACTACCGAGCCCAGAAGCGCGGCGGCAAGGGCGTACGCGGCACGAAGCTCAAGGAAGACGACATCGTCGACCACTTCTTCGTGTCCACCACGCACCACTGGCTGCTGTTCTTCACCAACAAGGGCCGCGTCTACCGCGTCAAGGGCTACGAGCTGCCCGACGCCGGCCGGGATGCCCGCGGTCAGCACGTCGCCAACCTGCTCGCCTTCCAGCCCGACGAGGCGATCGCCGAGATCCTGGCGATCCGCGACTACGAGGCGGTTCCGTACCTCGTCCTCGCCACCAAGGCCGGACTTGTGAAGAAGACGCCTCTGAAGGATTACGATTCGCCCCGTTCCGGCGGTGTGATCGCGATCAACCTCCGTTCCATGGAGGACGGTTCGGACGACGAACTGATCGGAGCCGAACTGGTCTCGGCCGACGACGATCTGCTTCTGATCAGCAAAAAGGCACAGTCGATCAGGTTCACCGCCTCGGACGAGACCCTGCGCCCCATGGGCCGTGCCACCTCGGGTGTCAAGGGCATGAGCTTCCGCGAGGGCGACGAGCTGCTCTCGATGAATGTTGTTCGAACCGGTACGTTCGTGTTCACTGCCACCGACGGCGGGTACGCGAAGCGGACCAACGTCGACGAGTACCGCGTCCAGGGTCGCGGCGGCCTCGGCATCAAGGCCGCCAAGATCGTGGAGGACCGTGGATCCCTCGTCGGCGCGCTGGTGGTCGAGGAGACCGACGAGATCCTCGCCATCACGCTGGGCGGCGGTGTGATTCGTACGCGAGTCAACGAGATCAGGGAAACCGGCCGTGACACCATGGGCGTCCAACTGATCAATCTGGGCAAGCGCGATGCCGTCGTCGGCATCGCACGCAACGCCGAGGCGGGACGCGAGGCGGAGGAAGTCGACGGCGACGTGGTCGTCGACGAGACCGCCGAAGGCGCGACCGCCGGCACGGACGAGGGTGAGGCGCCCTCGGCCGAGTAGCACGAGGAGTGAGTCAGCGTGAGCGGAGCCACGGGCGCCGGACCGAGGGGTACCTCGAAGGGTACGGACACGGACGACGGCGGCCGTGGCTCCGCCGCGCGTGCGGCGGACCCGCACACGACCAATCTGAAGGCGATCAAGTCCCCGACCAAGGACTCGCCCTCGCCCTCGCCTGACGCGCATGGATCGCAGGGGGAAACTGTGACGGACAGCAGAGGTCCGCAGACCCAGCAGCACACCGCTGGAGCGGGCCCGTCCGTATCCGGCGCCCAGCCGCAGCCCGAGTCGGCCGCGCAGGAGAAGGGCACCGCCGCGCCGACGGCCTCCCCCCTGCCGGGGGAACGGCAGGCACAGCAGCAGGCCGGGCCGTACCACCCGCCGCAGGCCTACCCGGCGCAGCCGGCCGCCGCCGGAGCCGGTAGCGCCGCCGGTGCCGCACGGCGTCCCCGCACCGGCGCCCGCACCACGCCGCGCGTCCGCAAGGCCCGCCTGCGCGTGGCCAAGGCCGATCCGTGGTCGGTGATGAAGGTCAGCTTCCTGCTCTCCATCGCCCTGGGCATCTGCACGATCGTGGCGTCCGCCGTGCTGTGGATGGTGATGGACGCGATGGGCGTCTTCTCCACGGTCGGCGGCACGATCTCCGAGGCGACCGGCTCGAACGAGTCGAACGGCTTCGACCTCCAGGCCTTCCTGTCGCTGCCCAACGTCCTGATGTTCACGTCGGTCATCGCGGTCATCGACGTCGTGCTGGCGACGGCCCTCGCGACGCTCGGCGCGTTCATCTACAACCTGTCCGCCGGCTTCGTCGGCGGTGTGGAGCTGACGCTCGCCGAGGACGAGTAGATCCCTCGCAGATCCCTCGCTGACGGCGGACGCGGGTGCCTCGACAACCGATTTTGGGACTGCCCATGTCGTGCGCTAATCTTCAGGAGTCAGCGCGCGGGACACACTCCCGCAGAGCGCGGCGGGGCTATAGCTCAGTTGGTTAGAGCGCATCCCTGATAAGGATGAGGCCACAGGTTCAAATCCTGTTAGCCCCACCAGCACGAAGACCCCCGGCCCATAGGGCCGGGGGTCTTTTGGTACCAACGGTTGACACCAACCGCCGGGACCGCGTCAGGAGGCGTGCAGGGGGAACCGTTCGTCGGCCGCCAGGTGAACGTCTCCTTCCCAGACGCAGAAGCCGCTGTCCAGCCAGCCTGAGCCTCCGCAGGTGTAGTCGGCGGGGTCGAGGGAGAGCCACAGGCTCACGGTGCAGTGGGCTCCCTCGGGTGCCTCGCTGGCGCGGTGGGAACCGAGGGAGCAGGTCTTGACCTGGCCTGGTTCCACGAGCTGCCGCACGGCCCTGGCCCGAGCCATGCCTCCGGCGGGGGCGCTCAGGCTCCGAGATGGCGGGGGCGCCGTCCGCGAGGGCCGGCCGGAGTAGTGATCGTGCGCGGGGAGTAGCCAGCCTCAGCGGCAAGCGCTTGAAGCGGTACCGCTGCCACCAGTGAGCGGTCGAAGATGGGGCTCGACACGACTGGTCATCATCTCGTGGTCGCGGAGAACGGATCAGGCGAGGTCGTGGGGAACGCGTGGAATCTCGGCTTGAATGTCTTCGGGGACGATGAGGCAGCTATTGCCCTGTATCACCGCAACGGCTATGACGTGGAGTCCATGTCCCTGCGTAAGAGCGTGCAGCAGGCTCCTGACAGCAACAGCTGACACCAACAAACACGAACAGCGCCGGCCGGCGCCGGACCCCGGAGGACCTGCCACCGAGTCGCTGGCCGGTTGGCCGGTGGTCACGAAGGCGCCCCAGTCGATACGGGCTGGGGGTCTTTGACATCTAGTGGCGTGCGCGGGGAGCTTCTGCTGCCGGGGGTCTTCGGAGAGCCAGACGGCCCGGCGGCTCCGAGGAGCTGCCGGGCCTGTACGCGGGTCGCCGGGAGCTGCTGGGGATATCAGCGCTGCAGCGGAGTGAGATGGTCCGCTGGGTCGCCGTCGGCGTCGGTGTCGTCGTCGGTGCAGTCGGCGGTGGGGGACGCCGTCGTGTCCGCGAGCGGGCGGTGGCGGCAGCTGGGGGACTTGCCGTGGGCTTCGGCGTGGATGCGCTGTTTCATCGTGGGGGGCAGGGCCTTGGCGTAGGACAAGGACCAGGGGGCCGTCGCCGACGCGGTCCGCTGTTGCGGGATGAGCGTGCTGTTGCGCCGCTGCTCGGGCTGCGGTACCGCCGCGGTGGCGTTCGTGGTGACGAATCCGAGCGCCGTGCACAGCGCGAGGAAGGCGGTGACGATGGCGGTCCACAGCTTCATGACCTTGTTCCGGGCCATAACCCCTCACTTTCGGGTTGGGCGATTTGCGTACTTTCCTCATGATGTGTATGGGGGTCGAGAAGTGGGGGACCGACGCCCGTGGCGCGTCGATGTTCCGATGAACACCACTCGAATGGATGCAAGAGGGGTAATAAGGTGAGGAAAGAGGAGGAGGGCGGCGAAAGTAACCGTCCGTCGGCGTGTGATCGCTCTCCGGTCGGAGCGGCGCACTCCGCTTCTATCCCGGTTTTCGGAGCGGGAGTTGAGGGCCGACTCAGGTCACCGATCGGTATCGGTCGGTGTGTATAGTCGGGCGCCAGAGGTCCCCTACGTCAAGGAAAGACGAGGTCGCGCGGTGAAGAAGCTTCTCCTGGTCGCACTGGCCGCCATCGGCGGGCTCCTCGTGTACCGCCAGATCCAGGCGGATCGCGCCGAGCAGGATCTGTGGACGGAGGCGACTGACTCCGTGCCCACGGGTTCGTGAGTCACGACATCTCATACCGAGCACACCCCGGCCGCCTCGCGGTCGGGGTTTTGTATGTCTGCGGGGACGGCGGGACGGGGGACACGGTGGCGCGGCAGGATGGGCCACGGTTCCACGGTTTGCGGTTTCACGGCGGTTCTGCGGTCCGGTGACGTGAGGGGTGGCGCGTGAGGGGACGGTGTCGTACGGCGTGGGGGCGGGCGGGCGCGTGGCGCGGTCGCCGTCCGCCGTTGGTCGTGCGTCTGGGTGTCGTGGCGGTGGTGCTGGGTACGACGGCCGCCGTGGTGCCCGGCCAGGCCGCCCTGGCCGCCGCCGGGGCGTCCGGTACGGCCGTGTCGCCGAGTCCGTACGCCTTCGCCGACGACGCCCGGAGCGTCGAGGGGGCGAGGAGCACCGGTGACGCCAAGCTGTTGACGCCCGGCACGGCCTACAAGAGCTCCCTCCCGAGCAACGGCAAGGTCAGCTACCTCCTCCAGCTCGACGCCACGTCGAACGCGTACGTCTCCGTCACCGCCGTCCCCTCCCCCGGCAGCACCGTCTCCGTCATCGACGGGCTCAAGGTGTCCGTGCAGGACGACGACGGCACCTCCTGCTCGGACGACACCGCGAGTTTCGGCGCCGCCCGCAGCCCGCACCCGATCGCGGCGTGGGGTCGGCGCGAGATCTCGCCCACCAAGTCGCTGTGCCAGGAGGCCGGGACCTACTACGTCTCCGTCGAGCGCGTCGACCCGAAGGGCGAGGGCTCCTCGCCCGGCGCCTGGGATCTCGAACTCGTCGCCATGACGGAGCCCCGGACGGCGAAGACCGGGCCGACCAGCGCACCCGAGGTGTGGAACTCCGCCTCGCCCCAGCCGCTCCTGGGGGAGGCCGAGGACCGCCGGGGCGGTGCGGGGTTCGCCGGGGCGACGCCGCTGGACCAGGGAGTCTGGCGGGACGACATCCGGCCCGGCCAGACGCTCTTCTACGAGGTGCCGCTCGACTGGGGCCAGCAGCTCCACGTCACCGCCGACCTGGGCAGCTCGGCCTCCGGCGGCACCGGTTACACGCCCGACGCGCTGGACCTGACCCTGTACAACCCGGCGCGGGGCCCCGTCGCCGACGTGGGCGTCGGCTACACCGGCGGTCCGAAGTCCGGCAGCCTGCCTCCCTTGCCGCCGGTCGACCACGCCAACCGCTACGCCGCTCTCGGCAAGGTCGGTGCGATGCGCTTCGCCGGTTCCTACTACCTGGTCGCGCACCTCGCGGAGAGCGTCGCCGACAGCTTCGGGGACGGGCCGTTCCCGATGACCCTGCGGGTCCAGGTGAGCGGGGAGGCGCGGCGCGGGCCCGGATACGTGGGGGAGTCCGAGCCGAAGGGCGTCTTCGACGTCTCCGACCAGGACCGGCAGGCGGCGGCCGAGGGCGTGGCCGGCGGCGACGACACCGCGATGCGGGTGGTCGCCGTGGGCGGGATCGGCATCGGGAGCGCGCTGCTGGTGGGGCTCGGCGTGTGGACCGTGGGCACTCGGCGGAGGAGCGCCGTGTAGGGGAGCCGGGTGCGGGCCGGCTGAGGCCCCCGGGTGCTCAGATGCGGGTCAGGGCCCAGAACCCTACGGCGTAGCAGGCCAGGGCGAGGAGCAGGAGCGGGACCGCCACCTTGGCCGGGGGGCCGGGGCGGCGGGAAGGGCGCTGTGCTCGGTGCCGTGAGGTCCCCTGCCCGGACGGTGGGGCTTGCGGGGTCCGGGCGGTGTACGGGGCGGTCGAGGTGTGGGTCGGTTCCTGTGCTGCGAGGGGCAGGGGCTGACCGGGATAGCCCGTGGGATTGTGGTGACTCGGGTACGCCGGTGGGAGCGGCTGGGACGCGGACAGGCGGTGTGTGGGGTCATAGGGGGAGTAGAGGGCCTGTTGGTGCGGGGCCTGTGCCTGTACCTGTGCGTCGTGGTCCGGCGTGGGGGAGTTGGTGACGGTGGCCTGGGGCGGCGGCAGGTGGAAGCTGCCGGTGTCCGACATGGAGGGCGGCTGAGCCGGGCCGGCCGGTGGGGCGGTGTCCTGGCGAGGGCCGGGCGGTACGACCGCTGCGGCCGGATCGGACCAGGCGTCACCGTTGGCGGAGGCCTGCCACGACGCCGACGCGCCCGTTCCCGAGGGAGCCTGGGAGTCCTGCCGGGACCGCCCTTCGTCCGCCGGACCGGACCTCTCCACGCCCGTCACCGCACTGGGCAGCTCGTCCTCTCTCGGCCGTAGCCCCCGCGCTCTCTCCAGCGGGCCCTCAGGAGCGAACCCCTGGGGGAGCGGGCCGATTTGGTCGAAGATCTCGATCAGCTCGTCGTCCGGTCCGGGCTCGGGGAGAAGCTCCGCGGCGGCGGCGAGCGCCTTGCGCGCCCCCGTGGCCGTACGGAACCGGGCCTGCGGGTCCGGCTGGAGCAGCGTGGCCACCACCTGCCACAGCGGCTCCGGAATGCCCTTGGGCGCACCGGGCGTTCCGTGCTCGGCGAAGTACTGGATGAGCGCCTTGCTGTCCGGCTTGGCACCCTCCAGCAGATACAGCGAGACCAGGCCCACGGCGAACAGGTCGGCGGGGAAGTCCGGCTCCGCCCCCATCATCTGCTCGGGCGCGAGATAACCGGGCGTCCCCACCACGAGGTTGGTGTCCGTCAGACGGGGCTCGCCCAGTCGCATCGCGATGCCGAAGTCGGACAGCCGCAGCCGCGGCCGACCCATACCGGTGGCTTCCAGCAGGATGTTGGCGGGTTTGACGTCGCGGTGCACGACGCCCTCCGCGTGCACCGCGGCCAGTCCCGCCAGCAGTTGGTCGAGCAGCGTGCAGACGAAGACCGGCGGGAGAGGGCCGTAGTCCCCGACGAGGTGGACCAGTGAGCCGCCCGCGACCAGGTCCATGGTGAAGAGGACCTTGTCGTCGTCGGCGGCCCAGCTGGTGGGGGCGAGCACATGGGGGTGGTCGATCCGCAGGGCCTGTTCGCGGACGAAGCGCAGCAGCGAGTGCGCGTCGCTCTGGAGCAGGACCTTGGCGGCCACATAGCGGCGGCGTCGGTGGTCCCAGGCACGCCAGACGGCGCCGACCCCTCCGCGTCCGATCGGGTCGACCAGTTCGTACCGGCCGGCGAACACCTCACCCATGGCTGTACGTCGCTCCTCCCCCTGGGGTCTCCCCCCTTGCTTCCCCCTCGACGAGCGTGACGACTCCCCGACGGGTGAAACGGCTCCCCCCCGACTCCCCCTATGAGCGATACACGTCCCCCTCGCGTCGACCGGTCCCCCGTACGGCACACGCCCCCTCGTGCCCGCCCGTACCGTGACGCATCCCCCGTCCCATCACCCGAAGCCCGGTGCCGAACCCCCTTCGGCGGCCGGGTGACGGGGTCAGTTCTGGTGGGACTGGTAGTGCGCGACCGCGTCCGAGGTGCGGCCGGCGCCGTACACCCGGAGGAACTCGGCCAGTTCCGGGTGGGTCGGGGCGAGGGTCTCCGCGGCGTCGATGATGTCGCCCGCCGCCGCGACCGAGCGCAGCAGCGACTGGATCTCCCGGACGACGCGCTTGACCGTGGGAGCCCCCGAACTGCTCGTTGTCTGCGTGGTGTTGCTGAGCACCGAGCCCCCCTGTGACTTCTTGATCTCCTCCATGCGCTCAGTGGCCTCGGCCGCGCTCACGCTGCCGTCCGCGACCTGCCCCGCCAGGTCCTGGAGCAGCTGCACCCGCTGCACGACAGCGGGGTTGCCGATCTTCGCCCGCTGACCGCTCATCAGCTGCGACAGCATCGGTGCGGACAGTCCCAGAACCCCCGCGAGACGAGCCTGGTTGAGACCAAGATCGTCGATGAGCTTACGGAAGAGCGCCCCCAGCGGCTCCCCGTACCAGTTCCGCTGCAGTTCCCGCGCTCTTGCGGTGGCTTCCTGCTGTGCGGCGTCCATTGCGTCTCCCCATCGCTTCCCCAAGTACGGCGGTTCGCGGTAGCGAACCATGCCGAGCATCTTACGGAGAGTGGTCGGCGACGGGGACCCCCAATCCTTTTGCGGAATCCCGGGGGTGACCCGGTACTCTGGTCTCCGACACCCGCCGGGACGTGGTCTCTCCGGGCGGATGTTCCTCTTCCGGGGGCCTTAGCTCAGTTGGTAGAGCGCTGTCTTTGCATGGCAGATGTCAGGGGTTCGACTCCCCTAGGCTCCACTCTTGAATGCCCTCCGAACTGCGGAAACGTGGTTCGGAGGGCATTTTTTGCCACCGGGCGGTGCCAGTCCGTGCTGTTTCACGTGAAACAGCACGGCGGGGCGGGAGACTCCCGAGGCTCTCAGAGTTGAGCCTCAGGTCTCCCGCCCCGCCGTGCTGTCAGGTCCTGGCCGGGCTTTCCGATCCAGTGGCCGTCAGGAACGGTCGTCGCGTCGCGCGGTCTCGTCCTCGGCCTGCTTCGCCTCGACCTCCGGGTCCAGAACCGACTCACCACTGCCGTCCACAGAGGTCAGACGGCCCGACTCGGGAACCTCCGTCGCGGCGGGCGGTTCCACCAGCCAGTCCGGGTTGGCCTGCTTGTCCCACCACTTCCAGGCCGCGAAGGCACCGCCCGCGAGGGCGCCCAGAACGACCAGCGTCTTCACGGCCCGGCCGGCCCTCGCCCGCCGTTCGTGCTTGCGGATCAGCTTCTGGACCTCCTTCGACGAGACCTGACCGCGCAGCGCGGCCATCGCGGCCGCGCTCCGGGCGGCGGCCTCGGTCGTGACGGGCACGGCCACGGCCATCGCCTGCTCGAGCTTCGGCCTGGAGTACTCCGCCGCCTGCCGGGCGGCCTGGCGCGTGCGGACGGCGGCCTGGTCGACCTTCGGCGGCACATGCGTGCGGGCCTGCTCCAGATACGGCTGCACATGGGTGCCGTACTGGACGCGCGCCTGCCCGGCGGCCTGCGTCACCTTGGGCGCTAGCCGTACGCGTGCCTCGTGTGCGTAGTGCGCGGCCCTGTCCTTGGCCGTGTCGGCGTAGGGCGCCACCACTTCCGCGGCGTGCAGCACGCTGTCCTTCGCCGAACCAGTCGCGGCGCGCACGCTGTCGATGCGGGTCACGGGTTCCTCCTCCTCGGTGGCGTACGGTAATTCGACTTTCCACCCTTTTACGGATCATGCCTCCCAGTGCGCCGCCAGGCATGCGCGAGCGGGCATCCGGGTCACGGGAACCGGCTCCGGGCCATCTCCGGTCGAAAACGGATCAAGAGCGGACCGAGTGCTGATCGGGAGCGGATCACATGCAATAGCGGATGAATAGGGGGCAACAGGAGCTTGTCGTCGACAATGCCACGGATCGCCGCCGCGCGCCCCCGCCCCGGGACTACTCGACTGGTTTTCTGCAAGCGATCGGCCCGGTTTACCCCCGGTGAAACGGAGGTCGGGCGACGCGGAGCCCCGTCCATGCGAGGATCAGGGAGTCACAGAAAGACAACGGAAGGCAGATCGTGGCTGAGCAGCTCTACGCCACCCTGAAGACCAACCACGGCGACATCGAAGTCCGGCTTCTGCCGAACCACGCCCCCAAGACGGTCAAGAACTTCGTCGAGCTCGCCCAGGGCGAGCGGGAGTGGACCCACCCGGAGACGGGGCAGAAGACCACGGACAGGCTCTACGACGGCACGGTCTTCCACCGGGTGATCAGTGGCTTCATGATCCAGGGCGGTGACCCGCTGGGCAACGGCACCGGCGGTCCCGGCTACCAGTTCGAGGACGAGTTCCACCCGGACCTGCGCTTCGACAAGCCCTACCTGCTGGCCATGGCCAACGCCGGGCCGGGCACCAACGGCTCGCAGTTCTTCGTCACCGTCTCGCCGACGGCGTGGCTGAACCGCAAGCACACCATCTTCGGCGAGGTCACCGACGCGGCCAGCCAGAAGGTCGTGGACACCATCGCCGCGACCCAGACGAACCCGCGCACCGACCGCCCGGTCAACGACGTGGTCATCGAGTCGGTCGTCATCGAGAACCGCTGAGCGCGGAAGCCCCCACAGGGAACCAATCGCCCCGCTCGTCCGTAAAGATGAGCGGGGCGGGCTTTTCTCATCACGACCTAGGGGATCTCATGGACGACCAGGCTGCGGGCAGCCCGCAGGACGCCCACAGCGTCCCCATGTGCTACCGCCACCCGGATCGCGAGACCGGCATCCGCTGCACCCGCTGCGAGCGCCCGATCTGCCCCGAGTGCATGGTCGACGCCTCCGTCGGCTTCCAGTGCCCCGAGTGCGTCCGCGGCGGCTCCGGCACCGGGCACGTGCCCACGGCCGCCATGCCCCGGACGATCGCGGGCGGCGCCGTCACCGCCGACCCCCGCCTGCTGACCAAGATCCTCATCGGTATCAACGTGGCGGTGTTCATCGCCGTCTCGGTCCGCGAGTCGCTCCTGAACGACTTCGTCCTGCTCGGCGCCTGGCCGCCGGCGCCCTACACGCCCACACAGGGCGTGGCGGGAGGCGAGTGGTACCGCATGGTGACCTCGATGTTCACCCACCAGGAGATCTGGCACATCGCGTTCAACATGCTCAGCCTGTGGTGGCTCGGCGGCCCACTCGAAGCGGCTCTCGGCCGGGTCCGCTACCTCGCGCTCTATCTCGTCTCGGGCCTAGCGGGCAGCGCCCTGGCCTATCTGCTGACCTCCCCGGACGCGGCGACGCTGGGCGCCTCCGGCGCGATCTTCGGCCTGTTCGGGGCCACGGCCGTGCTGATGCGCCGGCTCAACTACGACATGCGGCCGATCATCGCGCTGCTGGCGATCAACCTGATCTTCACGTTCAGCCCGGGCTTCAACATCTCCTGGCAGGCCCACATCGGCGGCCTCGTCGCCGGCGTCGTCGTCGGATACGCCATGGTCCACGCTCCGCGCGAGCGACGTGCCCTGATCCAGTACGGCACGTGTGCCCTGGTCCTCGGCGTGGTCGTCCTGTTGACCCTCGTGAGGACGGCCCAGCTCAGCTGAGCGCGAGCGTTGTCCACAGCGGGTGGCGGATCTTGTGCATAGTGTGCGGGAACACATGTGCCCCCTGTCACTGACCAGCGTTTTCGCAGGTCAGGCAGGGGGCGAACAAGTTTTCGAGCGCCGGTACTTCCGTCATACCGGCGTCAACGCTCAACGAGTTATCCACAGATCGTCGTTTCTTTTCCACCTGTGGAAAACCGCTGTGGATAACTCAGTGAACAGCCCTGGGCAGAGCTGCGTTCACCTGCCGGTGACCGCTACTTCCACTGGGTCGAGACACCGAATCCGGCGGCGATGAAGCCGAAGCCCACCACGATGTTCCAGTTGCCCAGCGAGTCGATGGGCAGCGAGCCGTCGGTGACGTAGAAGACGACGATCCAGGCCAGGCCGATGAGGAACATGGCCAGCATGACGGGCGCGACCCAGGAGCGGCTGTTCAGCTTGATGGCGGTCGTCTGCTTCGCAGGCGGCGGCGTGTAGTCGGCCTTCTTGCGGATACGTGACTTCGGCACGAGGGTCTCTCCTGTCGATGCGCTGCGTGGCCGCGCAGGTAACTGGGTCGGTCTCGGGGCAGCGTAAGGGGACTCTGAGTGCTCCCCCGGGCGTCCGTTAGCGTAGTGCTTCCGTGGCGCCGAAGGAGATAAGGGTACGTTGAGCAATTCTGCCGACTCCCCCGGGACGGGATCCACCCCTGAGCGCGCGCGCCGTTTCCGGCCCGTGCGGATCCTCACGGCGGCCGTCTTCGCTCTCGCGGGACTCCTTTTCTTCACCAGCTTCAACACCGCCAAGGGCACCAACATCCGCACGGACACGTCGCTGCTGAAGCTGTCCGACCTCATCCAGGAACGCAGCCGGGAGAACGGCGAGCTGGACGAGACCAACGGGATCCTGCGCAAGGAGATAGAGGCGCTGGCCGAGCGCGACGACGGCAGCACCAAGGCGGAGGACGACAAGCTCGCCGCCCTGGAGAAGCGCGCGGGCACGCAGAAGCTCACGGGCGAGTCGCTCACGGTCACGCTCAACGACGCCCCGCCGGACGCCACCGCCAAGCTGCCCGGCTACCCCGAACCGCAGCCCGACTACCTGGTCATCCACCAGCAGGACCTCCAGGCCGTGGTGAACGCGCTGTGGCAGGGCGGCGCCAAGGGCATCAAGGTCATGGACCAGCGGCTGATCTCCACCAGCGCGGTGCGCTGCGTGGGCAACACCCTGATCCTCCAGGGGCGCGTCTACTCACCGCCGTACAAGATCACGGCGGTCGGTGACCCGGACAAGCTCCAGAAGGCGCTCGCGGCGTCCCCGGCGATCCAGAACTACATGGTCTACGTCAACGTCTATGGGCTCGGCTGGAAAGTCGAGGAGAACGGGCCGGTGACTCTGCCCGGTTACTCGGGCACAGTGGATCTGCACTACGCGAAGCCTGTGGAGGAGTAGAGCCTGGCCGGGGGAGCCGCCGGTGCGTGTGATCGTCAGGACCCTCAGCGAACTGTGTCTCACCGTCGGCAGCGTGATCGTGCTGTTCGTCGTCCACGTGCTGTTCTGGACCGGCGTGCAGGCCGACGACGTCATGGACGACCAGATCGAACTGCTCCGGAAGGAGTGGTCGAAGACCCGGCCGGCGGCGCGCTCCCCCGCGAGCCCGCCGAAACCGGCGCCCTACGCCCGGGGCAAGCCCTTCGCGATCATGTACATCCCGCGTCTTGGTTTCACGTGGAACAAGCCGGTGCTCGAAGGCACGGCGACCGGCACGCTGAAGAAGGGCCTGGGCCACTACGTGGAGACCGCCCAGCTCGGCCAGAAGGGGAACTTCGCGGTCGCCGGCCACCGCCGCACTCATGGCGACCCCCTCAAGGACTTTCCCGAGCTCCGGCGGGGTGACGCCGTGGTGCTGACCGACGGCACGACCTGGTTCACGTATCGGATCGACAAAGGCCCGCACAAAACAGTGCCCTCCGACATCGAGGTGATCGACCCTGTCCCACGTACATCCGGGTACACGCGTCCGGGTCGTTATCTGACACTGACCACGTGCGAACCGGAATGGGGGCACAGTCATCGGCTGATCGTCTGGGCGCACCTGGACTCCACCCAGCCTGTGGAGGCCGGGAAACCTGAGGCGTTGCGCGGTTAGTCTGGTGGCTGTACGGCGTGGGTCTGGTGCCGTGGTACGACGGAAGGGACGGCATGTACGGCTGGATCTGGCGGCATCTGCCGGGGAGCACGTGGGTGAAGGCGCTGATCTCACTCGCCCTGGTCGTGGCCGTGGTCTACGTCCTCTTCCAGTACGTCTTCCCGTGGGCGGAGCCGCTGCTGCCCTTCAACGATGTGACGGTGGACAACCAGTGAGCGCGCGCATTCTCGTCGTCGACAACTACGACAGCTTCGTCTTCAACCTGGTCCAGTACCTGTACCAGCTGGGCGCCGAGTGCGAGGTCCTGCGCAACGACGAGGTGTCGACGGCACACGCCCAGGACGGCTTCGACGGTGTCCTGCTCTCCCCGGGCCCGGGCACGCCGGAGGAGGCGGGTGTCTGCGTCGACATGGTCCGGCACTGCGCCGCCACGGGCGTCCCGGTCTTCGGTGTGTGCCTCGGCATGCAGTCGATGCAGGTGGCGTACGGCGGTGTCGTGAACCGCGCACCCGAGCTGCTGCACGGCAAGACCTCGCTGGTCGAGCACACGAGCCGGGGTGTCTTCGACGGCCTGCCCTCGCCCTTCACGGCGACGCGCTACCACTCGCTGGCCGCCGAGCCCGCGACGGTCCCGGCCGAGCTGGAGGTCACGGCCCGGACGCACGACGGCATCGTGATGGGCCTGAGGCACCGCGAACTCCCGGTCGAGGGCGTGCAGTTCCATCCCGAGTCGGTGCTGACCGAGCACGGGCACCGGATGCTGGCCAACTGGCTGGTGGAGTGCGGCGACCAGGGCGCGGTGGCGAGGTCGGCCGGGCTCGCCCCGGTGGTGGGCAGGGCCACGGCGTGACGGCGCTGCGCCCCGAGCGCGAGTCCGACACCTCGTACGGGCAGCAGTCGTACGAGGTGCCGGGCGCGTTCGAGGAGTGGTCGGGCGGAGGGGCCTACGGTGCTTCTCCGCGGCCGGAACCGCAGCCGCAGTCGCCGTCACAGCCGTACATGTCTGAGCCCGAGCCGCAGCCACAGTCGTATGCGCCGGAGCCGTACCCGGCGTCGTACGAGCCCGTCCCGGACGAGCCGTACCGGCCCGTCGTCGACGAGGAGACGGTGGCGCTGCGGATACCGGATCCGCCACCCGCGGCCGATGCCCCCACATCCGGCTCTCCGGGCCCTTCCGCCGCACGGCACGACGGACCCGCCCACGGTGGGCGCGCGGCCCGCAGAAAGGCCGCCAAGCGCCGTCACGGGCGCCATGGCGGCGCGCCGGAGACCCGCTCGGACCAGGACTCGGTCCAGGACCCGACCCGGGAGGAGCGGCGGGCGCCGCTGTCGCGGGTCGAGGCGCGACGGCAGGCGCGGGCGCGCAAGCCGGGCCCGGCGGTGGTGGCCAGCCGGGCGATAGGCGAGGTGTTCATCACGACCGGCGTGCTGATGCTGCTGTTCGTGACCTACCAGCTGTGGTGGACGAACGTCCGGGCGCACGCGCAGGCCGGCCAGGAGGCCAGCAGCCTCCAGGACGACTGGGCGAACGGCACACGCAACCCGGGGGCCTTCGAGCCGGGGCAGGGCTTCGCCATCCTGCACATTCCGAAGCTGGACGTGGTGGTGCCGATCGCCGAGGGCACCAACAGCAAGGGCGTTCTCGACCGGGGCATGGTCGGCCACTACGCCGAGGGCGCGCTGAAGACCGCGATGCCCAGTGACAAGACCGGGAACTTCGGGCTCGCGGGCCACCGCAACACCCACGGAGAACCGTTCCGGTACATCAACAAGCTCACTCCGGGCGATCCGATCGTCGTGGAGACGCAGGACGAGTACTACGTCTACAAGATGGCCTCGATCCTGCCGGTGACCTCGCCCAGCAACACGAGCGTCCTGAACCCGATTCCGGCGGGGTCGGGATTCACGGAGCCCGGCCGCTACATCACGCTGACCACGTGCACGCCGGAGTTCACCAGCAAGTACCGGATGATCGTCTGGGGCAAGATGGTCGAGGAACGGCCGCGCAGCAAGGGCAAGCCGGATGCGCTCGTCAGTTAAGGGCAGATGACCAGTGGCAGCGACCACCGACACGGAGCACGAAGAGCACACCGGCGCGGCGGCGTCCCGGCCGTCCGCGGCCCGGCGCCGCCGCCCCGGCCCGATCGCCATGGCGGTGAGCGTCTTCGGGGAACTCCTCATCACCGCCGGCCTGGTCCTGGGCCTGTTCGTCGCCTACTCGCTCTGGTGGACGAACGTGGTCGCCGACCGTGCGGCCGGGAAGCAGGCGGACCAGGTCCGTGACGGCTGGGCGCACGGCCGGGGCGGGCCCGGCGCGCTGGACACCAAGAACGGCATCGGGTTCCTGCACGTACCGGCGATGAAGAACGGCGAGGTCCTGGTCGAGAAGGGCACGTCGAACCAGATCCTCAACGACGGTGTCGCCGGCTACTACACCGATCCCGTGAAGTCGGCCCTGCCGATGTCGGGCAAGGCCGGCAACTTCTCCCTCGCCGCCCACCGGGACGGTCACGGCGCCAAGTTCCACAACATCGACAAGATCAAGAAGGGCGACCCGATCGTCTTCGAGACGAAGGACAAGTGGTACGTCTACAAGGTCTACGGCATCCTCCCCGAGACCTCGAAGTACAACGTCAAGGTCCTCTCGGCGGTCCCCAAGGAGTCCGGCAAGAAGAAGCCCGGGCACTACATCACCCTGACGACCTGCACCCCGGTCTACACGAGCACGTACCGCTACGTCGTGTGGGGCGAACTGGAGCGGGTCGAGAAGGTGAACGCGGACCGGACACCGCCGAAGGAACTGCGCTGACCGACCGATGCGCTGGACGCCTGCCCGCGTCGGCCGGGGCCGGGTTTTCCACAGGCTGTGTGCGTGCCAGGCAGGGCGCCGGCGTCGACGAACGCGTCGGGGTCGTTTGCCGCCGGTTCGCCCGCGGCGCGCTGCCCCGGAACTCACAGCCCGGTCCTGCGGCGAGACGCCGGGCGGGGCGAACGAGATGTACCTCAACGTCTGCCCGGGCAAGACGAGCGGTCCCGGATGTGGTACCGACGACGGGACGTTCGGGTCACACGCCGGTCCGATCACGATCTCCGACACAGGCTGCTTCACCGCCGTGTACAAGATGCGGAACGAGAAGGACACCGTCTGGCTCATCAACGGCAAGCGCAGCTACGGGCCGCGCTGCTGATCCGTGACGGCGGGCGGAGTCGAACGGGTCTCCGGACGAGATGCCGTCAGTTCCCCGCGACCTGATCGAAACGACAGATCCCGGCCCTTCGCGCCGCTCGGCGGCCATGGATGCTGATCGTCGCGCGGCGACCCGACCGCGCCGGGATCGCCCGCCGGGTTCGCGTCATGGCCCGCGTCGTCTTGTGCTCCCCATCCCCGCACCACTCGGCGGGACGCCATCCCACGGGCTGCCGCCCTGTCCGACACCGGCGTCCCGCCACCTCGCCATCTTCACCCAGCGGTGGGGGAACGCGACCGACTGCAGGGATTCCGCGCACAACGCCCTGACCGCTTCCGACACGGTTCTGGGGCCGGCCCGTAAGCAGCTCATCAGCCAAGGGCGCTGTGCTGCCGGCCGTCTACCAGAATGCTCCGGGTGGCTTCGACAAGCTCCAGAACTTCGAGCAGGGATTCGTGGACGCCCTCCTCGCCCGCATGGGCACGGAGAAGAACAAGGCGGCGCAGTACCGGGCCAACCACGACGCCTTCCTCAAGGCGGCTCGCAGCCGGGCCGCGCGTTCCGCCAAGGACTGAGTCATGACCGGTGGGAACAAGTCATCACGGCCGGAACGGCTCGCCTTCATGGCCGGGCTGGCGGTGATGGGCATCGCGGTGCTGTTCCTCCTCGGCGCCGGCGGCATCATCGTGGCGTCGGTGGCCGGTGTGCTGTGTCTCGGCATGGTCGCCGGAGGCCGCAGCGGCATCCGAGCCGTCCGTGCGGGCCGGTGGGACCGGCCCGGGACCTGGCTGTCACTGGGTGTGGCCTGTGTGGCGACCGGTGTCGGCGGATTCTCGGTCGCCTATCTGACCGGGATCTTCTCCGGAGGGCTGGACGTCGAGGAGGCCTGTGTCCACGGCCACGGTGCCCGCTACGACGAAGCGTTCCGGGAAGCACACGCGGAGGAGTTCAACCGCTGGTTCCCGCTGCACAGCAAGTGCAACGAGAACTTCGACCTTGTTCCCGCATGGGTCAACCCGGCCATTGTGTTCTTCACCCTGCTGGCGGCGATCGGCGTGCTGTGCCTCGCCGCCGCAGTGATGACTGCTCTGAGGACAAGGAGAGACAGATGAAGATAGTGACCTGACGAGGCGCCGCTTCGCCGGTGCCACCGCCGGTGTGGCGGGTGCGGCAGCCCTGGGCTCGCTCCTCCCGCCGGACAGGCCGTCGCCGCGACCGAGGCCGGTGCCGGTTCCTGGACCCGGGACACCACCGGCAACGGCTGGTCGCTCCTGGAGGAGGCGGAGTCGTTCAGCATCGAGGGCAGCGACCAGAAGGTCAGACTCGTCGGCGGTGACGCCGCCGTGGTCCTGCTGCACGTGGCACGCCGGTTCCATGACGAGATCGACCGGCTGCGGGACGGCGACGTCCACGGATGGGTGGGCGAGCGCCGCATCTCAGCGGAGTACGAGTCGAACTACCTCTCCGGCACGGCGATCGCCATCCGGCCGCTGTCGTACCCGGTCGGTGCGACGAACGGCCTGTATCCGAACGAACTCGTCGTGGTGCGGGACATCCTCGCCGAACTGGACGGCGTCGTCGTCTGGGGCGGTCACCTCGCGCCGGCGAAGGAGTCCCACTTCGAGATCGGCGTCAAGCCGGGGCATCCTCGGCTGAAGGGCGTTGCCCGGAAGATCGCCGGCTGGGTGGAAGCGCCCGGGGACGAGGGAGCGGGGGCGACGGACGCGTTCGACCCCAAGCGGCGCAGCAGGGCCCGCTCCTTCGCACGACGCGCGGCATAGCACCACCTGAAAAGGGGCCCTGCCCGCAGGACATGCGGGCAGGGCCCCTTCACCCACGCGTCGTTCCGCCGCGGCTCAGGTGGTGAGGTTGTACTTGAAGCCGCTGAACTTGTCGCCGCTCTTGATGAGCGAGACACGCACGCCGACCTTGATGTTCTCGGGCACCTGGCTCCCGAAGCACTGGTGATTGTGCGACAGGGCGGGCTGCGTCGTCCTCAGCTCGGCGATCGTCTTGTAGTCGCTCATCCTGAAGAGGTGGATTCCGTCGTGTAGACGAAGCCGCTGTTGGTTCCGGCGTTCGCCGTTCCCGACGCCAGGAAGGTCAGGGCGCACGCGGCACCCAGGGCGACCACGATTCGCTTCTTGATGATGTCCCTATGTGGTCATGTCGCGTTCAAGACGCGATCGAAATGGATCATAACCCGGCGCTGGACAGCAAGGCGCCCCAGCACCGAGGGTGCTGGGGCGCCTTCCGGGCGAGGTGCGGTCAGTCCTCGTCGCGGCCGGTGATGCCGCCGAAGATGCCGCCGTTGCCGTTACCGCCGTTGTTGTTGCCGCCGTTGTTCCCGATGCCGACGGTCTGGAGGGTGATCGTCGTGCCCGCCGGGTCGTCGACCTCGGTGCCGCCCTGCGGGTCCTGGCCGGCGACGACTGCGGTGTCGCTCTGGTCGCTGCCGCCCGCGAACTGGATGTTCGTGAAGCCGGCCTGCGCGAGCATCTGCTTGGCCTGGCCGACCGGCCGGCCGACGACCTGCGGGACCTTGACCTTCTGCTGCTGCTTCTTCTTGCCGATCTGGATGTTGACCGACGAGTTCTTGTCGACGGAGGTACCGGCCTGCGGCGTGGTCTGGATGACCTTGCCGACCTTGTTGTCGTCGTCGGTCTCCACCTCGGTGCAGTTGCCGACCAGGTTGCTGGCCTGCATCTGCTGCTTGGCCGCGTCACAGGTCTGGTTGAGCACGTCCGGGACGGTGGCCTTCTCCTCGGCCTTGGCGACGGTGAGGGTGATCGTGGAGCCCTTCTCCACCTCTTCGCCCGTGGTCGGGTTCTGCTCCAGCACCTTGCCGGGGTCCTCGGGGGACGTCCGGGTCTCCGTTTCGATCACGAACTCGTACTTGTCACTGCCCAGCTTTTCCTTCGCCTCGTCGAGGCTCAAGCCGGTGACGCTGGGCACGGCCACCTTCGGCGCGCCCGTCGAGACCACGACCTCGACGGTGGAGTACTTCTTGACCTGGGTCTGGGGATCCGGGTTCTGATCGCAGATCTTGCCCTTGCTCTGGTTCTCGCAGGGCTTGTTGGTGGTACTCAGCTTGAGGTCGCTGTTTTCTGCCAGTCGCTTGGCGTCAGTCAGCGTTTCGCCGACCAAGTTCGGAGTGGGAACCTCGTCGTTGCCGACCCCGTTGCCACTGAACGCCCACCGCCCGATCAGGATGGCCCCGACCAGGACGAGGATGCCCGCCACCACCAGCAGGATCGTCGAGGTGTTGGACTTGCGCTGCTGCTGGCGGCGCCGGTCGGGGCGGTCGTCGTAGCCGTAGCCGCCGTCGTCCGGGTTCATGGGGGGCAGCATGGAGGTGGCGCCCGCGCCGGAGTCCGCGCGCAGGGCCGTCGTCGGCTGGTCGTCGGGGTAGCCGCCGTAGCCCACCGCGCCCATCGCGGCCGTGGCCGCGACCGGCTGGCCGTCGAGGCAGGCCTCGATGTCGGCGCGCATCTCGTCGGCCGACTGGTAGCGGTAGTCCGGGTCCTTGACCAGCGCCTTCAGCACGATCGCGTCCATCTCGGGCGTGATCTCGGGGTCGAAGACGCTCGGCGCCTGCGGCTCCTCCCGGACGTGCTGGTACGCCACGGCCACCGGGGAGTCGCCGACGAAGGGGGGCCTCACCGTCAGGAGCTCGTAGAGCAGGCAGCCGGTGGAGTAGAGGTCCGACCTCGCGTCGACCTGCTCGCCCTTCGCCTGCTCCGGCGAGAGGTACTGGGCGGTGCCGATGACCGCCGCCGTCTGCGTCATCGTCATGCCGGAGTCGCCCATGGCGCGGGCGATGCCGAAGTCCATCACCTTGACCTGGCCGTTGCGCGTCAGCATGACGTTCGCGGGCTTGATGTCGCGGTGGACGATGCCGTTGCGGTGGGCGTACTCCAGGCCCTGGAGGATGCCGATGGTCATCTCCATGGACCGCTCCGGCAGCAGCTTGCGGCCGCTGTGCAGCAGTTCACGGAGTGTGGAGCCCTCGACGTACTCCATCACGATGTACGGGATCGAGACCCCGTCGATGTAGTCCTCACCCGTGTCGTAGACCGCGACGATCGCGGGATGGTTGAGTGACGCGGCCGACTGGGCCTCCCGGCGGAACCGGGCCTGGAAGGACGGGTCGCGCGCGAGGTCCGCGCGCAGCGTCTTCACCGCCACCTGGCGCCCGAGTCGGGTGTCATGCGCGTGGTAAACCTCCGCCATGCCACCACGGCCGAGCACCGGGCCCAGCTCGTACCGGCCGCCGAGGCGACGCGGCTCTTCCATAGCTACCTACCAGCCCTCTCCGTCGGTCCCGACCGAAAGCTTGTACGGTCGGAGGCTGCCGTCCGGGCCTACCGTACCCGGCTCGCTTTGTGTGACCTGGCCAAGCCCGTCAGCCGATACAGGACCGGTACCGCAACGTGCACCGATGTGAAGCAGACGTGAGCGGGGTCACTGCTTGCTCTTGATGACCGCCTCCATCACGTTCCTCGCGATCGGCGCCGCGAGGCCACCGCCGGAGATGTCGTCACGGACGGCGTTGTCGTCCTCGATCACGACCGCCACGGCGACCGGCGAGCTGCCGTCCTCGCCCTTGGCGTACGAGATGAACCACGCGTAGGGGTTCTCGCTGTTGTCGACGCCGTGCTGGGCGGTACCGGTCTTGCCGCCCACGGTGACGTTGGGGATCTTGGCGTTGGAGCCCGTGCCCTTCTCGACGACCGTCTCCATCATCGACTGGAGCTTCTGGGCGTTCTCCGAGGACAGCGGCTGGCTGAGCTCCTCCGGCTCGGTCCTCTCGAGGGTGTCGACGCTGCGAGCCTGAAGCTCCTCGACCATGTACGGCTTCATCAGCTTGCCGTCGTTGGCGACGGCCGAGGCCACCATGGCCATCTGCAGCGGGGTCGCGGCGGTGTTGAACTGGCCGATCGACGACAGCGCGGTCTCCGACGGGTTCATGTCGTCGGAGAACACCGAGGCGTTGGCGCGGACCGGCGTGAACTGCTCCTCGGTGAAGCCGAACTTCTTGGCCATGTCCAGCATCTTGTCGTTGCCGAGGTCCGAGCCGATCTTGCCGAAGACGGTGTTGCAGGAGTACTGCAGGGCGACCCGCAGCGTCGCGTTCTTGCAGGGGATGTTGCCCTCGTTCGGCAGCTTGGTGTTGGTGCCCTCCATGACCCACGGGTCAGGCGAGTTCGTCTCCTGGTTCGGCTCCGTGTAGAGCCCGTCCTCCAGGGCGGCGGCCGCGGTGACCACCTTGAAGGTGGATCCGGGCGGGTACGTCTCACGCAGCGCCCGGTTGAGCATCGGGTCGTCGGGGTTGTTCTTCTTCTGCAGCTTCTGCCAGGCCCCGGTGTCCGTCGTCGTGGAGTTCCCGGCGAAGGACGACGGGTCGTACGACGGGTAGGAGGCCAGGGCCAGGATCTTGCCGGTGGACGGCTCCAGGGCGACGACGGCGCCCTTGCCGCCCTGCTTCTTCAGACCGTTGTACGCGGCCTTCTGCGCGGCGCCGTTCAGCGTCGTGACGACGTTGCCGCCCTCCTGCTTCTTGCCGGTGAGCATGTCGAGGGTGTTGCGGAAGAACAGCCGGTCGTCGTTGCCGGTGAGTATGCCGTCCTCGATGGACTCCAGCTGGGTGGCGCCGAAGGCCTGCGAGGCGTAGCCGGTGACCGGCGCCCACATCGGGCCGTTCTTGTAGGTGCGCTTGAACTTGAAGTCGCTGCCCGAGGTCTCGGCGGAACCGGTGATCGGCTGGCCGTCGACGATGATGTCGCCGCGCGGCGAGGCGTAGCGCTCGATGATGACGCGGCGGTTGTTCTTGTCGGTCCTGAGCTCGTCGGCCTGGACGTACTGGATCCAGTTGTCACGGATGAGCAGGGCCAGGACGAGCAGTCCGCAGAAGACTGCGATCCGGCGCAGGGGCTTGTTCACGGGCGGACCACCTGGGTCATCTCGGCGTCGGGGTTGCCGGCCGGGGTCGGTGCCGGGCGGCGTGCGGTGTCGCTGATGCGCAGCAGGATGCCGATCAGGGCCCAGTTGGCGATCACGGAGGAACCTCCGTAGGCCACGAACGGCAGCGTCATACCGGTCAGCGGGATGAGGCCCATGACACCGCCGGCCACGACGAAGACCTGGAGGGCGAAGGCCCCGGACAGGCCGACGGCCAGCAGCTTGCCGAACGGGTCACGGGCCGCGAGCGCGGTGCGCACACCCCGCTCGACGATCAGGCCGTAGAGCAGCAGGATCGCCATGACGCCCGCCAGGCCCAGTTCCTCGCCGAAGGTGGCGAGGATGAAGTCGGAGTTGGAGGCGAAGCCGATGAGGTCGGAGTTGCCCTGCCCGAGACCGGTACCGAGGGTGCCGCCGGAGCCGAAGGCCCACAGGGCCTGCATGGACTGCTCGGTGTGGCCCGCCTGGCCCTGTCGGCTGAGCGTGTATTCGCGCATCGGGTCGAGCCAGGCCTGCACACGCGTCTTGATGTGTGGTTCGAAGCTCGCCACGCCGACGGCGCCGACCGCGGACATCAGCAGACCGAAGACGATCCAGCTGGTCCGCTCGGTGGCGACGTACAGCATGATGACGAACATTCCGAAGAACAGCAGCGACGTACCGAGGTCGGTCTCGAAGACCAGGATGAGGATCGAGATGACCCAGACGACGAGAATCGGACCGAGGTCACGGCCGCGCGGCAGGTACAGGCCCATGAAACGGCGGCTGGCCAGAGCCAGGGCGTCCCTCTTGACCATGAGGTAGCCGGCGAAGAACACCGCGAGGGCGATCTTCGCGAACTCGCCGGGCTGGAGCGTGCCGAGACCGGGGATCTTGATCCAGATCTTGGCACCGTAGATGTTCGCGCCGAGTCCGGGCACGAGCGGCAGGACCAGCAGGAACAGCGCGCCGGCCATGGAGATGTAGGTGTAGCGCTGCAGGACGCGGTGGTCCTTGAGGAAGATCAGCACGGCCACCAGCAGGGCGACGCCCATCGCGGAGTACAGCAACTGGCGGGGTGCCGCCTCGACGTACTGGTTGGACGCCTGTAGCCGCTTCGACTGGTCCAGCCGCCAGATGACGACCAGGCCAAGGCCGTTCAGCAGCGTCGCCAGCGGCAGCATCAGCGGGTCCGCGTACGGCGCGAACTTCCGTACGACGAGATGGCCGACGCCCGCGAGCAGGCCGATCCCGAGCCCGTAGCTCAACAGGCCCGGCGGCACCGAGTCGTTGAGGGCCAGCCCGACGTTGGCATAGGCGAACACCGGAATGACCACGGCGAACGCCAGCAGCGCCAGCTCGGTGTTGCGCCGGCTCGGCGCACCGATCGCGCCGATCGTGGACGTGTGGTGCGTCGGCGATGTGTTCGTACCGCTCATCGTGTAACAGGGCCTCTCACGGCTTGCCTACTGCTTACCGCACAGCGAGACGACCTTCTGCTCTTCCTCCGAGAGGCTGGGGCCGGGGCTGGGAGTAGGTGCGGTCGTGGACGGGTTCGGGGACTTCTCAGGCGTCGACGGCGAGCCCGACGGGTTCGACGGGTTCGGTGTCGGTGTGGCCTTGGACGTGAAGGAGGCGGGAGTGGTTCCTGTGGTGCCCCCGGCCTCGCCTTCTCCGGTCTTGGCGTTGTTCTGGCTCTCGACTTGGCGCCGCTGTGCTTCCTTCTTGCACGCGGAGGCCTGCACCGACAGTTCCTGGATCTTCGCCTGGGCGTTCTCCAGCCCGCCCTCGGCGATGGTCGCCTCGACCAGCTTCTGCTGGTAAGGCGGCAGGTACTTGAGTTCGATCTCGGGGTGGTCCTTCTCGACCTCCGAGAGCGACACCCACGCCAGGTCCTGGCTGATGCCCCGGTACAGCGCGACGTGCTCGCCCTCGGCGCCGACGTAGTACTGCGTCTGCGTCCAGCGCCAACCGCCGTACAGACCGCCGCCGACGACGGCCAGCGCGAGGGCGCCGTAGAAGGATCTCTTCAGCCAGCGGCCCTTCCTGCGCGGCTTGACGAAGTCGTCGTCGCCGTAGCCCAGGCCGGTCGCCGGGATGTAGCCGGTGGTGTCGCCGGAGCCGGGCGGGCCGAACTCGCCGCCCCCGCCGCCCTGGCCGTGCCCCTGGCGGCCGAGCCCGGAGGCGCGGCCGGCGGGAGTCTGCATGAAGCCGTTGTCGTGGAGCTGGTGCTGGTTCTCGGCGACGGCGCCGACCACCACCGGGGTGTCGGACAGCTGCCCCGCGAGGGTGTCACCGGTGTCGAGGTCGAGGACGTCGGCGACGATGACGGTGATGTTGTCCGGGCCGCCGCCGCGCAGCGCCAGCTCGATCAGGTTCTGGACGGTCTCCTGAGGGCCCTGGTAGCTGGCGAGTGTGTCCTCCAGGGTCTGGTGGGACACCACGCCGGACAGGCCGTCGGAGCAGATCAGGTAGCGGTCGCCGGCCCGGACCTCGCGGATGGACAGGTCCGGCTCGACGTGGTCGCCGCTGCCGAGCGCGCGCATGAGCAGCGAGCGCTGCGGGTGGGTCGTGGCCTCTTCCTCGGTGATGCGGCCCTCGTCGACCAGGCGCTGCACCCAGGTGTGGTCCTGCGTGATCTGCGTCAGCACGCCGTCGCGGAGGAGGTACGCGCGGGAGTCGCCGACGTGGACCAGACCGAGGCGCTGGCCGGTCCAGAGCAGTGCGGTGAGGGTGGTCCCCATGCCCTCCAGCTGGGGGTCCTCCTCGACCATGGCGCGCAGCTGGTCGTTGGCGCGCTGGACGGCCGTACCGAGCGAGGTGAGGATGTCGGAGCCGGGGACGTCGTCGTCGAGCGCGACGATCGTGGAGATGGCCTCGGAGGAGGCGACCTCACCCGCCGCGGCGCCGCCCATGCCGTCGGCGATGGCGAGCAGGCGCGGGCCGGCGTATCCGGAGTCCTCGTTGCCCTCCCGGATCATCCCCTTGTGCGATCCGGCCGCGAAGCGCAGTGACAGACTCATGCGCACCTCGCCTGTCGGCTCCGGGTACAGCCGGTCGTGTCGAGCCACACTGCCCACCCTCCGGTCGGGAGCGCGCCGGGGCCCGGGGTGGGGCCCGCCACTGCGTGCTCGCTCCGCTCGCTCATTGTCGTACTACTTCCGCAGCTCGATGACGGTCTTGCCGATGCGGATCGGCGCGCCCAGCGCAATCGGTGTGGGAGTCGTCAGCCGGTTCCTGTCCAGGTACGTGCCGTTGGTGGAGCCGAGGTCCTCGACGATCCACTGGCCGTCGCGGTCCGGGTAGATCCTGGCATGGCGGCTGGAGGCGTAGTCGTCGTCCAGCACGATCGTCGAGTCGTGCGCCCGGCCGAGGGTGATGGTCTGGCCCTGGAGCGCGACCGTCGTGCCGGTGAGGGTGCCCTCGGTCACGACCAGCTTGGTGGGGGCGTTACGGCCGCGCCGGCCGCCGCCGGACTGCTGGCGCTGGGGCGGCGGGGCCTGGCGGGCGGCCTGCTGCTGCCGGCCTGCCTCCCGTCGCGATCCGCGCTGGGTGACGCGCGTACCGAACAGGTCGCTCCGGATGACCTGCACGGCCACGATCACGAACAGCCACAGAACGGCCAGGAAACCCAGCCGCATGACCGTGAGGGTCAGCTCTGACATTGCCCCCGCTTCACCCTTCGGCTTGCCGGTAAATGATGGTGGTGCTGCCCACGACGATCCGCGAGCCGTCGCGGAGCGTAGCGCGGGTGGTGTGCTGCCCGTCCACCACGATGCCGTTGGTGGATCCGAGATCCTGGATCGTCGAGGGCGTTCCGGTCCGGATCTCGCAGTGCCGGCGGGAGACGCCGGGGTCGTCGATCCGCACGTCGGCGTCGGTGCTGCGGCCCAGCACCAGCGTCGGGCGGGAGATCTGATGGCGCGTGCCGTTGATCTCGATCCAGTGGCGGGTGCGTCCGCCGGCCGCCGGGGCGGCAGGGGGCCGCTGGGCGGCCGCGGGCTGCGGGTAGCCGTACCCGCCGGGGCGGCCGCCGGGCGGCGGCGCGGCCGGCATGGGCGGGGCGCCCGCGGGCGCGGCGGCCGGCGGGTAGCCGTACCCGCCGGGGCGTCCGGCGGGCGGGGCGGCGGGCGCGGCGGCGCCTGGCGGGGCCTGGCTGGTGGAGGAGGCGAGCGTACGGCTGCGCACCCGGTACAGGCCGGTGTCCAGGTCGTCCGCCTTCTCCAGGTGCACCTTGATCGGGCCCATGAAGGTGTAGCGCTGCTGCTTGGCGTAGTCACGCACCATGCCGGCCAGCTCGTCGCCGAGCTGGCCGGAGTAGGGGCTGAGCCGCTCGAAGTCGGGTGTGCTCAGCTCCACGATGAAGTCGTTGGGCACGACCGTCCGGTCGCGGTTCCAGATGGTGGCGTTGTTGTCGCACTCACGCTGGAGCGCGCCGGCGATCTCCACGGGCTGGACCTCGGACTTGAACACCTTGGCGAAGGTGCCGTTGACCAGACCTTCGAGACGCTGCTCGAACTTCTTCAGGACTCCCATGGGGCACCTCCTCCGTCGCTGCCGTCCTGTGCACTGCCCTGCGGGCCGCTTGCCTGGTACTGCTTACTGATCGTATCCACGCGCCGGTCGATCGGCTGGTTCCCCCTGTCAGCCCGGTCGACGGGTGTCGACGCCTGACGAAGTTCCCTGTGGAGCTCCCCTTCGAACTCCTCCGGTCCTACGGCTGCCGCGCAACCGCTCTCGCGTACTCCTGACAAGGATCGTAGAGGCGGCCGAAGACCAGTGTCCCGCACCCGGCTGTGGACCCCGACCGCCTCCTGGGGAGACAGGGGGTACCGGTACGAGGTTGATACGTGAAGCGCCACGCGTTGATACGTGGCCACGGCACCGAAGGCCCGGCGGCGGGTCTGCCTGCGGAAGAACGGATGTGAATCCACCCCGCCCCGCGTGCTAATGTTCTGGGTGTCGGAAGGCGCCAGGCCCCAAGGGGCAGGAGCCCATGACACACCCAATGCGCGGGTGGCGGAATAGGCAGACGCGCTGGATTCAGGTTCCAGTGCCCGCAAGGGCGTGGGGGTTCAACTCCCCCCTCGCGCACCATGGAGCACCGACGAAGTGCTCTGGCTGCACCGATGGAATGGGCGGCATCGCGATAGCGATGCCGCCCATTCCTGTTTCCCTGGGTGTGATGGATGTCTCTGGGCACGGCGTCCGCCTTGCGTTGTGGATCTTCGGTTGGGAGACTCTCGGGACCTGTTCGTCTGTGAGGAAGGTCTCAGCTCCGAGTGATGGGGGGGCTGGCCACTGCGCCCGGGGGCGGACAGCCTCAAGGAGTGGAAGGGCCGGAGAGTCCCGCTACCGCCGATTCCGGAGATCCCCATGGTTCCTCCAGTGCGGCCCGAAGTGCGGTGACGGTATCCGCACCGACGCGCCCGCCGAGCGCGGCTTCGAGCCCGGCCAGGATCTGCGTCGTCTCCTCGCGGCGCCGGACACCGGCCTCCGAGAGCAGCACGAGCTTCGACCGGGCGGACCGCGGATCGCGCTCGACGGTCACCACGCCGGCGGCGACAAGTTCATGGACTCACTGGTGACCGCAACGCGGCACACCTGCTGAACCTCTGACCAGGACAGCAGGTGGGGAGTGTGGCTGGCCACCGGCACCGGATGCGGTGGCCGAGGGCTTCGAACCGGGGTGGCTATGGCCGGGGGGTCGGCGGTGCCGGAAGGGGCGCCGTGTCCGGAGCACTGTCGGGGGGCTGCGACTTCAAGCCCCCGGTGCTCGGACTGGGCGTGACATGCTGCTTCTCCTCCACCGGGGGGTGGGTAGGCCACCACAGCACAACCACCAGACCAACGGCGCACACACCACCGACGAACAGCCCAATCGGCGGGCGTCGCGGTGACCGCACCAGGCGCAGGCCCAGCCAGCCGACGCAGGCCCCTGTGAAGACCGCGATCGTCGGGGTGAGGTCGCCGTTCCTATGGGTGATCAGCAGGGCGTCGTAGTTGGTGAACAACGCCAAGAGCGTTGCGTAGAGCACCGCGATGACCGCGCACACTCTTTCCAGCAGGCGCAACGCGCGTGTCCTTCCGTGTCTCGGGAGGGCTTCGGCGGAACCGCGCGAGGAGCCGGCAGCCGGTGAGCGGGCCGGCTGCCGGGATCGGTCGTACCGTCTGCCGCAACGGCCCCGGGGCGGGGCCCGGCGGCTCGATGCCGCGCGGGCCCCTGTGCCGGCTGCCTGCCCTCAGCCGATCTGGATCTTTCCGTTGGCCTCGGCAGCCGACGTGCCCGCGGGCTGGACGTCGCCGTTGCGCTGGGTGAGGCCCTTGAGCAACTCGGCGAGGTCGACTCCCGTGGTGGAGCTCAGGAGTTCGACGCCCTGGGCCACGTTGTCGGCGACGGTGCGGGACAGCTGGCTCGCGCCGTCGGTGGAGATGACCGTCATCTTGTCCACGGCGCTCAGCGGCTCGGACGCCTTCGCGACGACCTGCGGCAGCACCTCGACCAGCATCTGCAGCACGGCCGCGTCGCCGTACTGGGCGAAGGCGTCGGCCTTCTTCCGCATCGCCTCGGCCTCGGCCGCACCCTTCGCGCCGATCGCCGCCGCCTCGGCCTCGCCCTCCAGCCGCACCGCCTCGGCGATCGCCGCACGCCGGGACCGCTCGGCCTCGCCCTGCTTGAGACCCTCGATCGCCTGCGCCTCGGCCAGCGCGCTGCGCTGCTGCTTCTCGCCCTCACCCGTGAGCCGGGACCGCTCGGCCTCCGCCTGCGCGGCGGCGATGGCGGCCAGCCGCTCCGCCTCGGCCTGCTTCACGCGGGCCACGCGCTTGGCCTCCGCCTCCTGCTCGGCGGCGTACCGCTGGGCGTCGGCCGGCTTGCGGACCTGGGTGTCGAGCTGGCGGTCGGTCAGCGCGGCCTGCCGCTCGGCGACCTTCTCCTGCTCGGCGAGGATCTCCTGCTCCCGCGCCGCCTCGGCCAGCGGACCGGCGGCGGCCGCACGGGCGGCGGCCTCGTCGGTCTCGGCCTTGATCTCGGCCTGCTTCAGGTAGAAGGTCCGCTGGGCGACCGCGATCTCCTCCTCGGCCTTCAGCCGGGCCTGCTCGGCGGCGCGGCGGGCGACGGCCTCGGCGATGTCGGCCTCCTGCTTGGCACGGGCGGCCTCGGGGCGGCCCAGGTCCTCCAGGTAGGAGCCCTCGGTGGTGATGTCCTGGATCTGGAAGGCGTCGAGCACCAGTCCCTGCCCCGACAGGCTCGCCTCCGCCTCCTCCGCCACCTGCCCGGCGAACGCGGCCCGGTCGCGGATGATGTCCTCCACCGACATCCGGCCGACGATGGCGCGCAGCGCCCCGGAGAGGACCTCCTGGGTGAAGCCGACGATGCCGTCCTGCTGCATCAGGAACCGCTGGGCGGCGGCGCGGATGGCGTCCTCGGTGCCGCCGACCTTGACGATGGCGACGCCCTCCAGGTTGGCCTTCACCCCCCGCAGGGTGACCGCGCCGCGCACCGCCACGGGGATGTGCCGCGAGGACAGGTCGAGGGTGAACTTCTGCTGCACGAACGGCACGACGAACACACCGCCGCCGACCACGACCTTCTGGCCGCTGTTGTCGGTGAACACCCGGCCGGTCTCCGGGTCGGTGGCTTTCTTGCCGCGCCGCCCGGTGACGATGAACGCCTCGCTCGGACCGGCCACCTTGTACCGGCTGACGACGACCAGCGCGATCAGCGCGAGGAGTACGACGACTCCTCCCACCGCGATGGCAACTGAACTCATGGTGTTGTCCCCTCAGCCCTCCCTGAGGACGGCATTCGGTAAGGGTTGTGGATGAGACCGGCACGCCCGGAGCGGTACCGGAAGGAGTGGACGGCTGCGCCGGGTCAGCGTTCGACCGGGCGTACGGACACCGCCGACTGCGACAGCGCCTGCTCGACCCAGACCTCGGCGCCCCGGGCCACGGCGACCGGGCTCTTCGCCGAGAGCTTCATCGGCTGTCCGGCCAGGTGCACGAGCACCTCGCCGTAGCCGTCGGCGGGGATCGCGGTCACGACCGAGCCGGACGCGCCGATCAGGTCGTCGCCACGCGGAGCGGCGCCGGAGGAGTCACGCATCAGCGCCTGGCTGAGGCGGTAGGCGAACCAGCCGGTGAGGACACCGGCCGGCACCCCGACCACCGTGGCCCCCACCGGGCCCAGCCCAGTGCTTCCCAGGACGATCGCGCCCGAGAAACCGAACATGGACAGGAACCCGGCGATCACCGGCAGCGACAGCAGCCCGTCGAGCAGGCCGTCCACGACGGAAACCCCGTCGAGGAGTCCTTCGAGTACACCGTCAAGAACGAACGACAGGGCAAGGAGGACGACCCCCGCAATGCCGAGACCCAGAAACCAGGCCATCCGCGCACCACCGCCTCTCCTTGCCCTCCCCCGCTGGTGCACGCATCGTCACACGCGGGCGCCGGGCGAGACATTGCCTGCTTCCGGCAATCTTTACGCGGTTTTAATGCCGCACCTCGCACAGCCGGACGGTCGGCGGCCCGAGGCCTTGCCGATGCTCTGTGACACCGCGTCAGGAACCTGTACGGTTTCCAGCGGTGTGCCGGGAAGCCTGGTCGGCGATCTTGACGGAAGAAGGCGGAGAAGCTTCGCCGAACGGGGGTCCCGACGTAATGCTCATGACGGTCTTCAGAGTGGTCCCTGGAGTGGCACACGCCCCTGCGCGGCTTCTCCACCGCCTGACCCGGGGGTGCCGTACAACATGATCACGTTTCCTCAGCCCGCGCGTGGCGTACCGCGTCCGGGGCACATGATCGTATGTGGTGACGACGCGCTCGCCGAGCGGCTGGCCGCCGAGCTCGCCACGGTGTACCGGGAGCGGGTCACTCTGGTCGTACCGCCCTCGCGGCCTCCCGGCGCCCCCACCGGAAGGGCGCGCGCGGTCGCGCTGCTCGGCCGGATACAGACCGCCATGAACCGTACGGAGAACTCGACCGGCTCCGGCGCCACCGGTACGGCCCGCATCGTCGAGGCCGCCGTACTCGACGAAGCCGCCCTGGCCGAGATGGGCGTGCGCGAGGCCGCCGCGCTGGCGCTCGTGTATGACGACGACGAGACCAACATCCACGCCGCGCTGGCCGCCCGCCGCCTCAACCCCCGGCTGCGCCTGGTCATCCGGCTCTACAACCGCAAGCTCGGCCAGCACCTGGAGGAACTCCTCGACCAGGCCGCCGTCCTCGCTGTCCCCGGCCTTGATCCCGAGGCCCTCGACACCTCCACCACCGTCCTGTCGGACGCCGACACCGCGGCGCCCGCGCTCGCGGCCACCGCCGTGGCGGGCACCAGCAAGGTCGTCCAGGCAGACGGACTGCTGCTGCGCGCCGTGGAACGCACTCCGCCCGGCCGCGGCCGGGTCGCCGATCCCGGTCTGTGCACCCTCGCCGTGCTGTCGTCGACCACCATCGACCCGGCCGGAGCGGAAGGTTCGGATGCCAGCGGCAGGGAGGCGCCGATTCTGCTCCCGGACGACGACACGGTCGCGGGCGCCACCGGGCGCGGCATGGTGGTCCTCGAAACTGTCACGCATACGGCTTCCGGTTCCGCACCGCGACGGCTGGCGGGGCGCGGACTGCCGCTCGGCTCCCTGTTCTCGCGCCGACTGCGCTGGTCACTGGCCGGGCTGGTGGGCTGTGTCCTGGGCGTGGCCGTCGCGACCTGGCTGACCACGGGCGACCACCCGCTGCATGCCGCCTACCTCACCCTGCTCGACCTCTTCGCGATCGGCGACCCGGCGCTCGACGAGCCCACCGCGCGGCAGGTGCTCCAGCTCCTCGCCGGACTGGCCGGCCTGCTGCTCATGCCCGTCCTGCTCGCGGCCGTCCTGGAGGCGCTCGGCACCTTCCGCACCGCCTCCGCGCTGCGCCGACCACCCCGCGGCCTGTCCGACCACGTCGTCCTGCTCGGCCTCGGCAAGGTCGGCACCCGGGTGCTGGCCCGGCTCCGAGAACTCGACATCCCCGTGGTGTGCGTCGAAGAGGACCCGGAAGCGCGAGGCATTCCGCTCGCCCGCCGCCTGCGCGTCCCCACCGTCCTCGGGGACGCCACCCAGGAGGGTGTGCTGGAGGCCGCCAAGATCGACCGCGCGCACGCCTTGCTCGCCCTCACCAGCAGCGACACGACGAACCTGGAAGCCGCCCTGTACGCACGCTCCGTCGAACCGGACCTGCGGGTGGCCCTGCGGCTGTACGACGACGGCTTCGCCACCGCCGTCTACCGCACCCTGCGCACCGCCCACCCGCGCGCCCTCACCCGCAGCCGCAGCGTCTCCACCCTCGCGGCCCCCGCCTTCGCCGGGGCCATGATGGGCCGCCGGGTCCTCGGGGCCATTCCCGTCGAGCGCCGCGTGCTGCTCTTCGCCGCCCTCGATGTCGCGGCGCACCCGCAGTTGGAGGGCCGCACCATCGCCGCGTCGTTCCGTCCCGGCAAGTGGCGCGTTCTGGCACTGGACACGGCCGAACCGGACGAGCGGCTGCCGGACCTCGCCGCCACACCGGCGCACCACGGCGCCGTCCGTCCCGGCGGACTCGTATGGGACCTGCACCCCGGCTATGTCCTTCGGCCCGAAGACCGCGTGGTACTCGCCGCGACGCGCCAAGGACTGGCCGAACTCCTCGGCCGGCAGTCACGGCTGGGGGCGCGAACCACTGACGCCTAGGTGTGCTGTTCGGAGAGGTTGGTGACGCGGGGCCTGGCACGCGCATCTGCGGCGTTGTCGTCGGTTGCCGATGCTCCGCATCGACGCCCTCCTCCGCCTTGCAGCTGCACGCACCAGGCCCCGCTCACCGGCGCGGACGAGATGCCGCCGATTCCCTGCGACCTGATCCAAACGACAGGCCCTAGCGGGGCAGCGATCGTTGCGGTGCGCTGGGCTGTTCTGGTCGACGGCCGCGTCGCCGTCGGGGCGCCCGGCTGCAGGGGAGTCACTTGCCGACACCGGCCTGGGCTGCTGTCTTTCTGTCTGCCATGGGACGAGCTCTCTTTTCCACCAGCAGGTCGTCCGGAGCGCAGGTGGTACACCGCGCCCAAGGGGTCGCCACGTCGCGCACGCGCAGGGTCTCCCGCCGCCGGGCGGGGATCCTCGCGAGCCGCGGGAGGTGGAGCAGGCCGCTGCAACCCTCGGAGTGATCCGGTCCGCCCTCGGTGGGTACAGCGTCACGCATGAACGAGTGGTCGCCGACGTCGCATGAGGAGTATCTGCCGATCGAGGACCACGGCCTGATCGGCGACGGCCGGGGGTGCGCCCTGGTGGGCCGCGACGGCGCCATCAGCTTCATGTGCGTCCCCCGGTTCGATGCCCCGCCCCTGTTCTGCTCACTGCTCGACCGCCACGGCGGCGGTTCCTTCCTGCTGGCACCCGAGGGCCTGCGGCTGAGCCGCCAGCACTACGTCGAGGACACCGGCGTCCTCGTGACGGAACTGCGTACGGACACCGGAGTCGTCGAGATCACCGATGCGTTTCTCTTGCAACCGACTGCGCGGTTGGAGGTGGAGGCCCCGGTCGGCAGGGGAGAACTGGTCCGGCACGCACGCGTCACACATGGCTCTGTCGATCTGGCAGTGGCGGTACAGCCGCGAGGTCAAACCCACACCGAGCGTCAGGACGCAGGCTGGCGACTGACATGCCCCCGGCAAGCCCTGAAGCTGCACCTGACCGCCTCCCGGCCACTGCCCGGCCCCCGGTGCACCGTGCCCCTGAGCCAGGGCGAGGACCTCTGGTTCCGACTGCGCTGGAGTGATCGGCGGGACACCGACCCGGGACGATCAATCTCCCCGTGCTTCGGCGACACCGTACGGGCGTGGCGCCGCTGGTCGGCTTTCGTAGTGAAGGACGTTCCCCGCGCCGACCTGGTGCGCCGCTCGGCCATCACACTGAAGCTTCTCGACTACGTCGAGAACGGCGCCATCGTTGCCGCCCCGACGTCTTCCCTGCCCGAACGCATCGGAGGCGACCGGAACTGGGACTACCGCTACGCCTGGATCCGGGACGCGGCGTACACCGTCTTCGCCCTGCGGCGCATCGGCCTTCCCGACGAAGCCGGAGGCTTCCTCCACTGGGCGCTGACGGCCGCCTGGCGGGACGGGCGACTGCGCGTGCTGTACGACGTGGACGGCCGGCCACCGCCGCCGGAAGTGATCGACGAGGAACTTGAGGGCTACCGCGGCTCCGCACCCGTACGGTGGGGAAACGCCGCCGTCGAACAGCTCCAGCATGACGTGTACGGCGAACTCCTCGACTGCGCCTTCCAATGGGCGGCCACGGGACGCCCCTTGAGCACCGGTCTGTGGCACCGCCTGTCCGGTCTGGCCGAACAAGCCCGCACCGCATGGCGGACACCGGATCACGGCATCTGGGAAGTACGTACCCACGGACGCCCGTTCACGTATTCGGCAGCGATGTGCCAGGTGGCGCTCGACCGCGCCGCACGTCTCGCCACCCGCCTGAACCTCCCAGGAAACGCCACCACGTGGGCCGCGGAGGCTCGTCACCTCACCGGCCGGATCATCCACGACGCCTGGGACGGGCACACGCACTCCTTCACAGAACACCTCGGCGCAAGAGGCGGCCTGGACGCCTCCCTGCTCGCCCTGCCCCTCAGACGCGTCCTTCCCGCCGACCACCCCCGCATGGTCGCCACCACACAGGCGATCACCGAACGCCTCGGCGCGGGCGACGGCCTGCTGTTCCGCTACCTGCCGCAGGACTCGCCCGACGGTCTCCAGGAGCCGGAGGGCGCCTTCCTGCTGTGCAGTTTCTGGCTCGTGGACAACCTCGCGGGCCAAGGCCGCGTCGACGAAGCCTCGGAGCTGTTCGAGAAGCTGTGCTCCTACGCCAGCCCGCTCGGCCTGTACGCCGAACAGATCGATCCCGCAGACCGCTCCTTCCTCGGCAACTTCCCTCAGGCACTCAGCCACGTCGGGCTGCTGTCCAGCGCTGTCGTCCTCGCCCGCACGCAGCGCGGCATACGCCCGGAGCTCTCCACCCACGCGTGGTTTCGGTGAGGGCACTGCCACAGGCCTGGTGATCGCGATGCGGGCCGTTGGCTCCGCGCGCTCCATCCGCCGGCGCCGAGCGGCTTCAGCGGATGTACTTGATGATGAAGGCGATCACCATGTTGACGGCCTGGTTCTTGACCCAGCCCGGAAGGAACTTCCAGACGACGCCCCCGTTTTCTCCCCCGAGGCAGCCGATGACGGCGTTCCTGACGCAGGTCTTCTTGCCGGACGCCTTGCCCGCCGCGATATCGCTGAGCACCGAGCGGGAATGCCGACCGGCGCCCCCTTCGCGCACCATGCCGCGGCACCGACGGCCGCCGCGGCGATCGAGAAGGCGAAGCCACCGGACCCGCTCATGGCCTTCTCGATCTCGGCCAGCGCCTCCGGGCCCATCTCCTGCTCGATGAACTGGCGCTGCTCCGCAGTCAGTTCAGGAGCCTGCGTGGCGGCTCTGGCAGGCACGGTGCGAGCCGTTCCGCGCCTCCGTGGTCTTCGCCTCCAGGTCATGGAGGTGATCACGGACGGGACTCTGACATCCCGAGGGAGGTCCGGAATAAAAGGAAGACGCGTGAAAAGGAAGCGAAGAAATTCCTTGAAACGCGGATCACTTGGGATCGTACACGGCTCAACTTTATGTCAGCACGCCACTTGAGGTAGATGGCAAAGAGCCAGTCGCGGTTGTCCGACTCCAGCACTATCCGCCCCAACTCCCCGTACGTCCACGGTGGGAGAAACACTGCCCTGTGGAGGGATCAATTCACATTCCGCGCGCGGCAGGCTGGGTGCGTCCCGTACGTACCGACCCAAGGACCCAACGCACGTGCGCAACAGTCGAATATCCCTCTTCCTGGCGGTCAGCGCCGTCACCAATGAGACGGACTCGCCCTCGAAGCGTCCCCGGACCTGTCACTCCCGTACGCCCGCCAGTTCCACCGGCCGGCGGCGCAGGGCGAGGGCGGCCGGGACGAGCGCGGAGGTCACGGCGAGGAAGGCGCAGACGGCCGTCGTCGTGCCGAGGGCCTGCCACGGGAGCTGGATCGTGGCCGGGGCCGACAGCAGGGCGAGGGCGCTCGCCATGCCGGCCAGGTTGACGGCGGCGACCAGGAGGCCGAGGAGGGCGCCGGCCGCCACGACCGTCAGGGCCTCGGCGCCGGTCAGCCGCAGGACCTGCCGGCGGGTGGCTCCGGCCAGCCGCAGCAGGGCCAGGTCGCGGGCCCGGTCGGACGTCGCCATGGCCATGGTGTTGGCCACGGAGATGCCCGTGTAGAGGAGGGCGATGCCGAGGACCAGCAGGAGGCCGAGGCGGGTGGTGCGGTGGGGCTCGGGGTGGGTGGCCCGGATCCACGCCTCGCGGGTGAGGACCTGTCCGTTCCCGGTGCCGAGCGCCTCGCGCAGGGCGGTGGCGACGGTTTCCGGGTCCGCGCCGCGGGTCAGGGCCACGTCGATCCGGTCGGCCCTGGCGCCCGGGGCATTGCGCGGAGTGACGTAGACACCGTTGTCGCCGGTGCCGGTGGTCATCACCGCGGCGATCCGCAGGGTGCGCGGCGATCCGTCGCCGAGCCAGACGCGGACCCGGTCGCCCACCCGGTGCCGCTGCCACTCCTCGTTGACGATGATCGAGTCGTCGTCGAGGTCGCTGACCGCGCCGGCGGCCAGGGGGAGGCGGGTGGTGGCCGCGAGGGGGCCGGGGGTGGCGGCGCGGGCCTCGGAGCGGACGAGGGCCACGTCGTCCTCCAGGACGTGGACGGCCGTCGAGGACGTCGGCGACGTCTCGGCGCCCGGGACGGCGCGCAGTCTGCGCAGGGCGGCGGCGTCGAAGCCGGTGCCGGCCGGTGGGATCACGACGAAAGCGGCGGTGGTGCGCTCGCTCGTCTCGGCGGTCCTCGCCCGGTTCAGGGTCTCGGTGGCGCCGAGCAGGGAACCGGCGAGGGCGACGGTGACCAGGACGGGGGCCGCGAGGGCGGCGGCGCGGCGCATCCCGGCGGCGGTGTTCTCGCGGACCAGCATCGCGCAGGCACCCGGCAGCCACGTCAGCAGCCGGGTCAGGGGGCGCAGCACCAGCGGGGAGAGCAGGGCGGCCGCGGTGATCAGCAGCATCGGGCGGCTGATGTAGGACTTGCGGTGCAGCAGGCCGGTCGGGTCGTCGGCCAGGGACAGGCCCAGGGTCACCGCGGCCGTCAGCAGCAGGGCCGCGCCGGACAGCAGGCGACCCCGGGTGATCGTCCGGCTCTCCGCCGAGGCCTCGCGCAGCGCCTCGGTGGGGCCGGTGCGGCCGGCCCGCCAGGACGCCGCGGTCGCTCCGCACAGGGCGACGAGCAGGCCGGTCCAGAAGGCCGCGTGGTAGGGCCAGGTGTGGTCGCCGATGGTGAACCAGGCCGGGGCGAGGCCGTTGTCGACGACCCAGGCCGCGAGGTGGGGAGCTCCGTGGGAGCCGAGGGCGCAGCCGGTGGCCGAGGCGAGGGCGCCGACGGCGAGGGCCTCGGTGAGGACGCTCCGGCGGATCTGGCCCGGGGTGGCGCCGGCGGTGCGCAGCAGGGCGAACTCCCGGCGCCGCTGGGCGACCGCGAAGGCGAAGGTGGACGCCACGACGAAGACCGACACGAAGGCGGTGACGCCGCCGGCGGTGCCGAACAGGGAGTTCATCGCCGTGAGCGCCTCGTCGTCCCGGCCGGGGTCGGCGTCGGCGAGGCGGCGGGCCTTCCCGGTGAGGACCTGTGCGCTGTCGCCCACCGCCTCCCCCACGGCTGCCGGATCGGCCTCGACGGCCAACTGTGTGACCGAGGGGGACAGTCGGGCGGCGCGGGCGTCGGTGAAGAACACGGCGTTCTCGAAGCCGCGCGAGGTGAGCGTGCCGACGACGCGTACCGGGCCCCGGTCGGTGTGGAGGTGCCGGCCCGGGCGGGCCCAGTCGCCGGTGACGGCGACCTCGTCGGCGGTGCGGGGGGCTCGGCCGGTGGCGAGGTCGTAAGGGGCGAAGGCGGCGGTGGACCAAGGGTGGCCGACCAGGTCCGTCGGGGCGTCCGTGGCGCGGACGGCGAAGGACCTGTCCGCCACGACCGGGCCCAGCTTCCGCAACTTCGCGACGGTCGCGGCGGGGACCGGGCGCGGGTGGGCGAGCCGGGACTCGCGGTCGCCGGTCGGGGTCGGTACGCGCAGCGTGTCCTGGCCCTTGACGACGACCGGTGCCGCAGCGAAGCGCTCGGGGGCCCGCTGCGGGGCGGTGGCCGACGAGGCCAGGGCCAGGCCCGTCACGGTCAGCAGTGCCACGCCCAGACAGAGCGCGACGAAACTGCCGGTGAAGGTGGCCCAGCGGGCGCGCAGGGTGCGCAGGGCGACGCTCAGCACGGCACGGCCTCCAGACGCGTCATGCGCGCGGCGACGGCGTCGGCGCTCGGACCCGTCAACTCCCCGTGGACGCGCCCGTCGACGAGGAAGAGCACGCGGTCCGCGTAGGCGGCGGCCACCGGGTCGTGCGTGACCATGACGACCGTCTGGCCCTCGCGGTCGACCATGCCGCGCAGCAGCCCCAGCACCGCGCGGCCGGTGCGCGTGTCCAGGGCGCCGGTCGGTTCGTCGGCGAACAGCACGTCGGGACGGGTGATCACCGCGCGGGCCAGGGCGACGCGTTGCTGCTGGCCACCGGACAGCTGCGCAGGTCTGTGCCGGGCCCGGTCGGCGAGGCCGACCTGCTGGAGCGCCTGGCGCACCCGGGCCTTCGGGACGCGCCGGCCGGCCAGGCGCAGGGGCAGCGCGACGTTCTGCCCGGCGGTCAGCGAGGGCAGCAGGTTGAACGCCTGGAAGACGAACCCGACGCGCTCGCGGCGCAGCAGGGTCAGCCGCCGCTCGCTCAGCCCGGTCAGTTCGGTGCCGGCCAGGGTGACCGAGCCGGAGGTGGGCCGGTCCAGGCCGGCGGCGCACTGGAGCAGGGTCGACTTGCCGGAGCCGGAGGGGCCCATGACGGCGGTGAAGGTCCCGGCGGGGAAGGCCAGGGAGATGTCGTCGAGCGCGGTCACTGGTCCGTACGCCCTGCTGACGGATTCCAGCCGGATGGCGTCGTGTGTCATGGGTTCCCTGCCTCGTGTCGGTCGGCGGTGGCTTCCAGCGAATCGCGCGGAGGCGGGTCGGCGCAGTGCGGCGGGGCCTAGACCTGAGGTAGGGCCAGGCATACCTCCCGGCCTCCGCCTGGGCCCATGGCCGGGGCCTCGGCGGGCCTCTACGGTGATCCCCATGCAGCCTCGGAACGTGTGGCAGGCCATGGCCCGCCCCGGCTACCTGACGTCGGCGTGGCCGTGGCGGTCGGCCGCGTACCTGCTCACCGGTGCGGTGACCGGCGTCGTCGTGCTCGTGGGAATCGTGGTCTCGGCGGCGGTCGGGGGTGTGTTCGCGCTCGCCCTCGTCGGACTGCCGCTGCTCCTGTGCACGGCCCTGGCGGGTGTCCCGGTCGCCGCGGTGGAGCGGCACCGGCTGCGGCTGGTCGACCCGGACCCGGCGCCCGGGCAGCACGGGACGCCCCGCGAGCCCGGCCTGAGGGCGTGGCTGACGACCCGGCTCCGGGAGCGGGCCACCTGGCGCGAGCTCGGCCACGCCCTGCTGTTCGCGGGGCTGTTGTGGCCGGTCGACGCCCTGGCGTTCGCCGTCTTTCTGGCGGGCCCGTTGTCCGTGGTCGCGACTCCGTTGCTCTTCGGGGCCTTCGGCGAGGCGAAGGTGCTCAAGGTGTGGCTGGTCACCAGCTGGCCCGCTGCCTTCGGGTACGCCGCCTGCGGGCTGGTCCTGCTGGCCCTGGGCGCCTACCTGCTGGGCGTCGCCGCCGGCGCGCGGGCCGGGCTGACACGGCTGCTGATCGCCCCGCGCGAGGCCGACCTCGGGGTCAGGGTGGTCGAACTGGCCCGGTCCCGGGTGCGGTTGGTGGACGCCTTCGAGGCGGAACGGCGGCGGATCGAGCGCGATCTGCACGACGGGGCGCAGCAGCGGCTCGTCGCCCTGACGATGACGCTCGGCCTGGCCCGGCTGGACGCCCCGCCGGGACCGCTGGCCGACCAGCTCGCCAAGGCCCATGAGGAGGCGGGCACGGCCCTCGCGGAACTGCGCGAGCTCATCCACGGCATCCATCCCAAGGTCCTCGCCGACTACGGCCTCGAAGCCGCCGTCGCCGACGCCGCCGACCGCTCGGCCGTGCCCGTCGACGTCGATCTGGAGCTGCCCGGGCGGCTTCCCCAAGCCGTCGAGGCGGCCGCGTACTTCGTGGTGTGCGAGGCGCTCGCCAACGTGGGCAGGCACAGTGGGGCGAGCCGGGCGGAGGTGAGCGGCGGGCACCGCGACGGCCGGCTGGTCCTCCGGATCCGCGACGACGGGCGCGGCGGTGCGCGGGCCGGTCAGGGCAGCGGGCTGACCGGACTCGCCGACCGGGTGTCGGTGCTCGATGGCAGACTCTCCCTGTCCAGTCCGCCCGGCGGACCGACCCTGCTGCGTGTGGAGATCCCTTGTGGCCCTGCGAGTTGAGCGACCGCTGCGGGTGGTCCTGGCCGAGGACAGCGTGCTGCTGCGGGACGGGCTCGTCGGGCTGCTCGGCCGCTGCGGACACGAGGTCGTCGCGGCCGTGGGAGATGCCGAGGCACTGATCGCGGCCGTCGGGGAGCACGCCCCCGACGTGGTCGTGACGGACGTGCGGATGCCGCCCGGCTTCCAGGACGAGGGCCTGCACGCGGCCGTGCGACTGCGCCGCGAGCGGCCCGGGCTGCCCGTCCTGGTCCTCAGCCAGTACGTGCAGCGCCGCTACGCCGCCGAGCTGCTGGACTCCGGCGACGGCACGGGCGTCGGCTATCTGCTCAAGGACCGGGTCGGCCAGGTCGAGGAGTTCGTCGAGGCGCTCGGCGAGGTGGCCGACGGCGGGACGGTCGTCGACCCCGAGGTCGTACGGCAGTTGCTGCGCCGCCGCCGCGACCCGCTGGAGCGCCTCACCCCGCGGGAACGGGAGGTGCTGGCGCTGATCGCGCAGGGCAGGTCCAACGGCGCGATCGCCCGCGAACTGGTCGTGTCCGAGGCGGCCGTCGGCAAGCACATCTCCGGCATCCTCGCCAAGCTGGACCTGCCGCCGGCGGACGAGACCCATCGGCGGGTGCTGGCCGTGCTGGCGTATCTGCGGGCGTAGGCGGGCGGTCGGCCGGCCCGGGTCGGTCGGCCGGCTCGGGCTCGGGGGCCGGCTCGGGCTCGGGGGCCGGCCCGGCCCCGGTGGGTCGGCCGGGGAGCCCGGACCGGTCGGTCGGGGCCCGTCGGATCGGTCGGGGCCCGTCGGGTCGGCCTGGCCGGAGTCGAGGCCCTCGGGCCGCGCGTGCGTTGTGCAAAAACCAGCGAGTTGGTTTCATTGCGTCGCCATCAGAGCCCTCCACGGGAGCCAGGGGTGACCAAACAGGACCGGGCCGTCCGGACCCGTCTCGCGCTGATCCGTTCGGCGGCCGAGCAGTTCGAGGCACGGGGATACGTCCGGGCCAGTCTCGCGGAGATCAGCTCCGGAGCCGGCGTCAGCTCCGGCGCGCTGCACTTCCACTTCGCGAACAAGGCCGCCGTGGCCGAAGCCGTCGAGCAGGCGGCCGCCCGTGCCCTGCGCCAGGTCGCGGGCCGGGGCCGCCGCGGCGACGGGTGCGCCCTGCAGCGTCTGGTGGACGTCACGCACCACGTCGCCCGGCTGCTGTGTGCCGACATCGTGGTGCGCGCGGGGCTGCGGCTGAACGCCGAGGCGGTCGCCGGGCGGGTGCGCGACCTGCGCAGGGAGTGGCGGGAGTGCGTGCACGAGCTGCTGGCCGAGGCGGAGCGCAAGGGCGAACTCGCCGCCGGGATGCCGCCGCACCGCTCCAGCGCCGTCGTCCTCGCCGCCACGACCGGCATCGAGGTGCTGGCGCGGGAGGACCCCGGCTGGCTCGCCCGGACCTCCCTGACCGACCTGTGGCACCTGCTCCTGCCGTGCGTGGCCGCACCGCACCTGGCCGGTGCGCTGGACCCGGCCGGGACCGAGCCGGACCGCGCGGAGCCGGACGTCGGCAGGCAGGCGGACGGGGCGGTGGAGGAGCCGGACCGGGCGGGGTTCGCGCTGCGGTAGCGAGGCGTCCGGTCGGCTTGCGGTCGGCTTCCGGTCGACCTTCCCATGGCCAGCAGTCGTTGAAGCGGTGGCCAAAACAAACCGGATGCCAAGTTTTTTCGTCACTTGAACCGCACGATAGTTCCCCAGCCTCTGGACCAAGGAGCGATGAGTCATGGCACAGCAGGCATGCCCCTTCCTGGCGATCGACCCGTCCGGCCAGGACCTCTACGACGAGATATCCCGGATCCGGGCCCAGGGTTCCGCTGTGGAGGTGGAACTCCCGGGCGGCGTACGGGCCTGGTGGATCAACGGCCTGGAGCTGAACAAACGGCTCCTGGCCGGCCCCGAGACGAGCAAGGACGCCTTCCAGCACTGGCCGGCCTGGATCAACGGGGACATCTCCCGCACCTGGCCGCTCGCGATCTGGGTGTCGGTGCGCAACATGGTCACCGCGTACGGCACCGACCACAGCCGGCTGCGCAAGCCGATGGCCGCCGCCTTCACCAAGCGCCGCGTCGAGGCGCTGCTCCCGCGCGTCCAGGAGATCGTCGACCGGGCGCTGGACGACCTGGAGCGGATCCCGGAAGGTGAAGTCGTCGACCTGCGGGCGGCGTTCGCGGCGCCGGTGCCGCACGAGGTGGTGTGCGAACTCTTCGGCGTACCGCCCGGCGAGGACGGCCCGCGGGGAGCCCTCTACCGCATCATCAGCCGCTTCTTCGACACGGCGATCTCCCTGGAGGACGCCCAGGCCAACGGGGTCGAGCTGTACGGCACGCTGACCGCGTTCCTCCAGTACAAGCGCGAGCACCCTGCCGACGACCTCACGACGGCCCTCATGGCCGCGCACGACGAAGGCAGCCTCAGCGAACAGGAGTTGATGGACAACCTGATCCTGCTGCTCACCGCGGGCTTCGAGACGACCGTCAACCTCATCGACAACACCGTGCACAGCCTGCTCGCCCACCCCGACCAGCTCGAACTCGTCCGTTCCGGGCAGGCGACCTGGGAGGACGCCATCGAGGAGTCGCTGCGCATCGAGGCGCCCGGTGCCATGTCGGGCCTGCGCTACGCCGTCGAGGACATCGAGATCGAGCCAGGTCTGACGATCCCGAAGGGTGATCCGGTCGTGGTCTCCTTCGCCGGTGCCGGACGCGACCCCGAGCGGCACGGCCCGGACGCCGAACGGTTCGACGTCACCCGGCCCACCAGCCGCGACCACATCTCCTTCGGCCACGGCGTGCACCACTGTCTGGGCCGGCCCCTGGCCATGGCCGAGGCGACGGCGGCCCTGACGTCCCTGTTCGACCGGTTCCCGCGGCTGGCCCTGGCCGATCCGTCCCGGCCTCCGAAGCGGCTGCGGTCCATCATCTCCACGGGCCACGAGGAGTTGCCCGTGCTGCTGCACGGCCGCGACCCCGGCCCGGAAGCGGAAGCGGAAGCCGAAACGGAAGCCGAAACGGAAGCGGGACCGCGGCCGCGTCCGGAAGAGGCGGAGGCGATCAGGAGGCTTTCCGGCCTTGGAGGAACGAGCGGTACCAGGGTGCCGCGCGCCTGAATTCGGCCGCGAACCCCTCCCCGGGCGAGCAGTCGAGGTCCTTCCAGAAGGTGTCGTCCACGAACCAGTGGTCGACCGTGAGCATGCCGAGGTGATGGAGGGCGAGCGGATTCCCGGCGGCCCGGTCCAGGGCGGTGGCGACGTCCACCGCCGCACCGCCGCCGGGCTCCTGCGGCAGCGTGCACACGGCCCCGAGCAGGTCCGGGACCGCCACCGGCTCGGGGTGGTTGACGTGGTGCACACCGCCGTCGTGCGCCGGGGACAGGGCCGCGGCCACCACCGCACGGCCCAGGGTGTCGACGTCGATCATCGACTGGAGCGCCTCGCAGCCGGTGAGGGTCGCCGACAACTCGCCCAGCAGCCAGACCAGTCCGGGGACGACCCACCGGTCGCCCTCGCCGTACACCAGGTGCGGGCGCAGCACCAGGCCGCCGGCGTCGAGGACGTGCCGTTCGGCGGCGGCCCGGGTGCGGCTGGTGGCCGACGCGGGCGCGATGGGCACCTCCCCGGGGCGCACACCGCGGAAGGGGCCCCGGCCGTACACGGCGGCCGTGCTCACATACACGATCCGGCGCACCCCGGCGCTCACGGCCTCCTCGACCAGGGCCCGTGTGCCCAGGTCGTTGACGGCCTCGACGCTCTCGGCGTCGCCGTCGACCCGTGTGGCGCAGTGCACCAGGACGTCGGTGCCCGCGCAGGCGCCGCGCAGGGAGGGCAGATCGCGCAGGTCGCCGTGGACGGACGCGCCGGGCTCGGATCCCGGTGGGGTACGGCGGGACAAGTGCCGTACGCGGACGCCGGGTTGCCGGTGTGCGGCGGCCGCCACCCTGCTGCCGACGAAGCCGCTCGCGCCCGTGATCAGAAAGGTGACTGTCACGACAGGGACCGTATCCGGGCCGGCTGCGCGGCGGTCAGAGTGGCGCTGAAGACGGACTCGCCGTCCTGCCGTCCCGAGACCCGTACGGTCGTTTCCCCCGGGCCCCCCGGGTCTCCCGAGCCTCCCGGATCTCCCGAGTCTCCCGGATCGTTGTGGAGTACCTCCGTCTCGATCCAGCACGGGCTGTGCAACTCGGCGTACCGGGCGAAGGTCGCCGTCATCGAGCGGGGCAGGAAGGGGTGCCGGCCGGACGCGGCGGTCGCCGCCTGGCGGGCCGCCTCGAACAGGACCATGCCGGGTACATGGTCGTTGGGTCGCGGGAAGAGCACCGGGTGGCCGGTGTCCACGCGCAGCCGCCAGACGCCGGGGCGGTCGGCGGGGGCGAGGACGACGTCCTCGGCGCGCGAGCGGCCGGCGAGCGCCGGCGATATGCCCGGCAGCAGCGGCACGGGCGTGCCGAGGGCGGCCAACTGCTTCTGTCGCAGACGGCGGTAGGCGAGCGGCGAGGTGCAGCCGGTGCTGCCGGTGCCGCGGGCGACGAAGCGTCCCGCGCGGCGGAACTCCATCGTGGTGCGCATGCTGTGCAGGCCGCGACCGCGACGGCGAATCTCGGAGCACACGACGTCGACGTCGACCGGTTCGGCGGCGTCCGCCAGCAGGAGCGCGGACGGGTCGGTGTGGACCGTCAGGTCCCACATGACGAAGTGCGTGTCGGCGGGGGCTCCGAACTCGGCGTGCGCGAGCACCATCGATGCCTGCCGCAACGTTTCGCCCACGATCATCGGGTCCTGGTGGCGGTCGTCCACGGGGCCGAAGAACGCGTGGGTGGCCGGCCAGTGAGCGGTGAAGCGGAAGCGGGTCTCGGAAATCCGGCGCCACCGGGTGGGGAAGACGTCCGCCTCGGTGGTGCGGTGGGCCAGTTCCTTGGTGACCGCGATGGCTGAGGTGACCGAGGTGGCTTCGTGGACTTCGGGTGCTCCGGGGGGCTCGGTGGGATCGGTGACTGCGGCTTGTGGCGCGTTCTCGACGGCCGCGGTGGTTCTGTTTGCCGGACGGCCCTCCTGTCCGGTCTGATCGTCCGTGGGTGCGCTTAAAGGTTCTGACTGCGGCATGAGAACCCCCAGGATCGGCAACCTGACTGAGGTCGGCGTTTGACTAAGATACGGACGAGCCGGTTTTTTTCAAAGGGTTTACCAAACCGCTGGGACAGGCTCTCGCGCCCCCGCCGCACAGCGATTTCACAGGAATCGACGGAGATCAGGAGGCACCCGATGGCGCGACAGGAGCGCGCGATCCGCACCCGGCGGACCATCCTCGAAGCGGCCGCGGCCGTCTTCGACGAACGCGGCTACACCTCGGCGACCATCGGGGAGATCCTCGACCGGGCGGGCGTCACCAAGGGCGCGCTGTACTTCCACTTCGGCTCCAAGGAGGAGCTGGCGGTGGGGGTGTTCGAGGAGCAGCTCGCGATCGCGCTCCCGCCGCAGTCCAGCAAGCTCCAGGAGCTCGTCGACTCCGGGCTGGTGCTGGCCCGCCGGCTGCGGTCCGAACCGCTGGTTCGCGCCAGTGTGGGGCTCGCCCTCGACCAGGGGGCCATGGACCTCGACCGCACGCCGGCCTTCCGGATGTGGATCGACCAGAACGTGCAGATGCTGGCCGAGGCGAAGGCGCAGGGTGAACTGCTGCCGCACGTCGACGTGGCGGAGACGGCGGAACTGCTGGTCGGCAGCTTCTCAGGCGTGCAGCTGCTGTCCCAGCTGCGCTGCCAGCGGCAGGATCTGGAGCGCCGTATCGTCGTGATGTTCGAACACTTCCTGCCGGGCATCGCCGTTCCCGCGGTACTGGCCCGGCTCGACATCTCGGTGGAGCGGGCCGAGCTTGTGCTGGCGCAGGCGCAGGCGCAGGCGCAGGGGCGGGTGCCCGGACATGGGCAGGTGCCCGGACAGGGTCAGGTGCCGGGGCAGTCCCAGATGCCGGGCCAGGGCCAGGGGCCGGAGCAGGGGCGGGTGCAGGAAGGGGCTGTGCCGACGCAGGTCTCGTCGGGGGCGTAGAAGCCACGGGTTGTCCACAGCTGTGGAGTTGTCCACAGGGTCTGACGCGTTTCGGCCGTCGGCTGTACGGTCGCACGAGTTGATGTTCGTGCGCGTGCGGGGGAGGCGGTCGCTGTGACCAGGGACGGTGCTGGGGCTGAGGGCAGGGCGGCGCACGGGGTGACCCATCGGCTGCCCCGGGTGCGGGGTTTCGCCGAGTGGCCCTCCGAGGGCTCGCCCAAGGACGAGGGCAAGGCCCTGCGCCAGCGGGTCCCGCGCGGCGCGCACGCCACGCTCGACCTGGACGCGTCCCGGCCCGACGCGGTGAGCGCGGTCGAGGAGTCGGGCCGCGGCCGGCTCCCCGAGCTCACGCCCATGCGGGTCGGCCGCATGGCCGCCGCGCCGTTCGCGTTCCTGCGCGGCGCCGCGGGCCTCATGGCCTATGACCTGGCGCGCACCCCCATGACCCGGATCCGGGCGCAGATCTGCGGCGACGCCCACGCGGCCAACTTCGGCCTGTACGGCGACGCGCGCGGCGGTCTGGTCATCGATCTCAACGACTTCGACGAGACGGTGCTCGGCCCGTGGGAGTGGGACGTGAAGCGCCTCGCGGCGTCCCTGGTGCTCGCGGGCCGGGAGGCCGGAGCGGACGAGGAGAGGTGCCGCAAGGCGGCCTACGACGCGGTGGGCGCCTACCGCCGCACCATGCGGCTGCTGGCCAGGCTCCCGGTGCTGGACGCGTGGAACGCCATCGCGGACGAGGAGCTCGTCTCCCACACGGACGCCCATGACCTGCTCGGCACGCTGGAGCGGGTCTCCGAGAAGGCCCGCCACAACACCAGCGGCCGCTTCGCGGCCAGGTCGACGGAGGCCACGGAGGACGGCGGGCGCCGCTTCGTCGACGCCCCGCCGGTGCTCCGGCGCGTCCTGGACGCGGAGGCCGCGGCGGTGGCGGTGTCCCTGGAGGAGTACGTCGGCACACTGCCGGAGGACCGCCTGCCGCTCCTCGCCCGGCACGCGGTGCACGACGTGGCGTTCCGTGTCGTCGGCACGGGCAGTGTCGGCACCCGGTCCTACGTCGTGCTGCTCCTGGACCACCGGGGCGAGCCGCTCGTGCTCCAGGTGAAGGAGGCGCGTGCGTCGGCGCTGGTGCCGCATCTGGTGACGGCCGGTTTCGAGGCGCCGGTGGCCGACCACGAGGGGCGGCGGGTCGTGCTGGGGCAGAAGCGGATGCAGGTCGTGAGCGACATCCTGCTGGGCTGGACGACCGTCGACGGGCGCCCCTTCCAGGTCCGCCAGTTCCGCAACCGCAAGGGCAGCGTCGATCCGGCCGCCCTGGCCGCCGACCAGATAGACGACTACGGCCGCATGACCGGCGCCCTCCTGGCCCGCGCCCACGCCCACAGCGCCGACCCCCGCCTCGTCGCCGGCTACTGCGGCAAGAGCGAGGAGCTGGACGAGGCGATGGCCGCGTTCGCCGTCGCCTACGCGGACCGGACGGAGGCGGACCATGCGGACCTGGTGGCAGGTGTGCGGGCGGGGAAGGTCGCCGCGGAGATGGGGGTCTGACCCGTGAGGGCCCTCGGACATGTGGTCGCGCGGAGCGCGGGAGCGGTCGCGCCGTGGCCTACGCTGGTCGGGTGACGACCCCGGAAGCTGAGCAGGGTGGTGGCGGCGCCGGTGAGGAACGGGTGACGCCCGAAGGTGACGCGACGCGTGCCGAGGGCGGTGAGGAGCGCCCCGAGGGCGGCGCGGCGCCTGCCGAAGGTGACGCGGCGCGGCCCGAGGCGCGGCTGGAGCGGGCCGTGCGGGCCGCCGAGCAGGCGCTGATCGAGTACGAGATCGCGGTGGAGACCTTCCGCGTCGAGATCGAGAACTTCTCCCGGCTGCACGAACAGAAGCTCGGCCCGCTGTACGGCAGGCTGGAGGAGCTGGACGCCCGGATCCTCGAGGCCAGGGCCGCCCGCAGCGGCGATGCCGAGGACCGGCGCCGGGCGGAGGAGGCCCGGGCCCGGCTCGCGCCGATCCCCGGTGTCGAGGAGCTGCTGCACGGCTGGATGGACGACAGCGGCCTGTTCCCGGAGGCCGTGGCGATGCTCACGGACCAGGCGGTCCGGCCACCGCAGCGGGTCCGCCCCAGCGAGGAGGCCCGCAAGCTCTACCGCGAGCTGGCCCGCAAGGCCCACCCGGACCTGGCGCAGGAGGAGAAGGAACGCGAGCGGCGCGAGGAGTTCATCACCCGGGTGAACGCCGCCTACGCCCGGGGCGACGTGGCGGAGCTGCGCGAGCTCGCCGAGGAGTGGGCCAAGGGGCCCGAGCTGAAGCGGGACCCGAGCCCTGCCGAGGAGCTCTACGCCCGGCTCGAATGGCTCGCCCAGCGCAAGGAGCTGCTCGCCCTGCTCGCCAAGGAGCTGGAGGAGAGCGCCATAGGCCACATGCTCCAGCTGGCCCCGGACGACCCGGACGGTCTCCTGGACGAGATCGGGCAGCAGCTGCTCACCCAGGTCGCCGAGCGGGAGCGGGAGCTGGCCGCGCTGCTCGCGGAGGGCTGAGCCGCGTTCCGGCCGGGCCAGGCGCCGGTTCGGGTAGCGTCGGACACATGAGTTTCGGAGCTGGTGTGCCCACGGTCGAGGTCGCGGACCTCAAGGACGGCGACTTCCTGCTGGACGTCCGGGAGGACGACGAGTGGAAGGCCGGTCACGCCGAAGGGGCGCTGCACATCCCCATCAGCGAGTTCGTCGCCCGGTACGGCGAGCTGACCCAGGCCGCCCCGCAGGACGGCCGGATCCATGTGATCTGCCGCTCCGGCGGGCGTTCCGCCCAGGTCACGATGTACCTGGCCCAGCAGGGCATCGACGCCGTGAACGTCGACGGCGGCATGCAGGTGTGGGAGGCGGCGGGCCGTCCCGTCGTGACGGACGACGGGAAGCCCGGGTTCGTCCTGTAGCGGCTGTAGCGGCTGTAGCGGCTGTAGCGGCTGTAGCGGCTGTAGCGCCCTGTGGCGTCCGCCCGCCGGTGGGTTCAGGCCGGCGGGTGGGCCGCCAGCAGGTCGCCCAGGGCCTCCTCGTGCGCAGCCGCCGGGCCGAGCGACAGCTCCAGGTGCTTGGCCCAGGCGTGGTACCGGTGCAGGGGGTAGTCGACGTCGGCGCCGAACCCGCCGTGCAGATGCTGCGCGGTCTGCACGACCCGGCGTACGCCCTCCGCCGCCCAGATCTTGGCGACGGCGACGTCACCGGCGGCGGGCAGCGCTCCCTGGGCCCCCGAGTCGATCCGCCACGCGGCCTGCCACAGCGTGGCCTCCATCGCGCGCAGGTCGATGTAGCGGTCGGCGGCCTGCACGGCGACGGCCTGGAAGGTCGCGATCGGGAAGCCGAACTGCTCCCGCTTGCTCGCGTACTCCCCGGTCATCCGCAGTACGCGTTCCCCGAGCCCGAGCGCCAGCGCACACGTCCCGGTGGCCAGCAGGTCCCGCAGCCACTCCCACGCCCCGTCGGCGTCGATCACGTCCCGGGCGGCCAGCCGCGCCGACTCCAGCCGCAGCTCGCCGAGCCGCTCGCCGCTCGTGGAGAACTGCTCGGCCAGGACGAGCCCCTCATGCCCCCGCGGGACCAGGGCCAGCACGGTCCGCCCGGTCCCCGTGTGCGCGGGGACGAGCGTGACGTCCGCGTCGTACGCCCAGGGCACCGCCGTCTGCACTCCGTCCAGCACCCACGCCTCGCCGTCCTGCCGTGCGGTCACGGCCAGCTCGGCCGGGTCGTGGCCGGTGCGGCCGTGCGCGGCGACGGTGAGCACGAGCTCGCCCCGGCCCGCCCGGGCCAGCAGGGCGGACTTCGTCTCCTCGCCGCCGTAGGCCTGGACGGCGGCGGCTGCCGCGCTGCTCTCCAGCAGCGGCACCCTGGCCAGCACCCGCGCCGACTCCCGCAGCACCAGGCACAGCGCGATCGCGTCCAGGCCGGCCCCGCCGTACCGCGCGTCCAGCAGCAGGCTCAGCAGGTCGGCGTCGGCGAGCTTGGCCCACAGGGCGCGGTCGCAGGAGTCGGCGACGGCGCCCGGGGTGACGGCCGGACTGGGCACGGCGTCGGGGGCGACCCCGGCGAAGACGCCCTTCGCCGCCTCGGCCGCGGCCTGCTGCTCCTCGGTGAAGGTGAAGTCCACGGTGCCTGTCCTTCCGGCCGGTCCCGTTGAGCTGACCTGAGCTGACGTGAGCTGACGGGCCGCAAGATAGAACAGGTTCTAGAAGAAGGGAATGGGTGCGCGGGCGGGCGCCGTAGGGTGTCACTCCTGTGGGCGACCTGCCCGGTCGGCCTGCGGTCAGTTTCCGGTCGGCCTTCAGCCGGCTTCGGGTTCGGTTCCGATCGGCTTCCGCGATGTGGTGACGGCCACGGCCGGAACCGGCGGAAGAGGCTGTGCCCGGGTGGGCGGCCTGAGTACCGTGCCCGTGCCGAGGCCGCGCAGCGGTGCGCGGGCGGTACGACGCCCTCGCGGCCGGGCGGACGGAACGACGGACCGGGATCGTGGAACGGGGCGGAATGGACGCGTACGACGGAGGGGCGAACGCCCGGCACGGGCCGGACCGGCCGGCCGAGCCGGGTGTGCCGGCCGTATCGGGCTGGTCTGTCGTGTCCAGCGGGTCTGCCATATCCGTCGGGCCTGCCGAGCCGGACCCGCCCGCCGCACCCCGCGCCGGCATCGCCGCGCTCTCCCTCCGCTACCAGATCGGTGTCGCGCTGGCGCTCGCGGTCGTCGCCGTCGGGGTGTGTGTGCACCTCGGGATGACGTTCCTGCACGTCGCGCCGCCGAACACCGTCACCAGGGAGCATGGCAAGGCCGTGGACGACTGGATCTATCCGGAGTTCGAGCAGAACTGGAAGCTCTTCGCGCCGAACCCGCTCCAGCAGAACATCTCGATCCAGGTCCGCGCCGAGGTCCGGGACGGGGAGGGCGGGACGCTGACCACCGGCTGGTACGACCTGTCCGCCGAGGACGGCCGGGCCATCGACGGCAACCTGCTGCCCAGCCACACCCAGCAGAACGAGCTGCGCCGCGCCTGGGACTTCTTCCTCGCGACGCACGACGGTGAGAATCGCCCGGTGGGCCTGCGTGGCTCGCTCTCCGAGTCGTACCTGCGCCGGATCGTGGTGCTGCGCCTCGACCGCGACGACGCCGTGCGGGCCACCACCGGGGGCGGTGGTGCCATCGAACGCGTCCAGGTCCGCTCCCGCACCAGCAACGTGCCCCCGCCGGAGTGGAGCCGCGAGAAGGTCTCCACGACGCCGGCCTACCGGGAGCTGCCGTGGTGGCCGGTGCCGGCGGACGAGGCCGGGGGTGGCGTGCGGTGAACCACTTCTCCCTGGCCGTCTCGCGCGGTATCGCACGGGTCACCGAGGCCGCCCTCGGCCCGTACCAGACCGCCGTGATCCGCATCGGCTTCGGCGCGACCTGGCTGCTCTTCCTGCTGCGCGAGTTGCCCCACCGCCACGAGCTCTACGGCCCCGACGGGCCCTGGAGCTGGGGTCTCGCCGAGCAACTGATCGGGACCAACAAGGCCTTCACCACTCTCCTGTGGTCGGACGGCCGGATCTGGTTCGAGACCGTCTACCTGCTCGCGATCCTCGCCAGTGCCCTGCTGATGCTGGGCTGGCGCACCCGCACCATGTCGGTGCTGTTCATGGTCGGGGTGCTGTCGCTCCAGAACCGCAGCGTCTTCATGGGCGACGGCGGCGACAACGTGCTGCACCTGATGTCGATCTATCTGGTGTTCACGCGCTGCGCCCAGGTGTGGTCGCTGGACGCCCGGCGGGCCGCGCGCGCCCGGGCGGCACACACGCGGGGCGAACGGGTCACGGACCGGACCGGCCCGGCCCTGTGGGGTGTGCTCGGGTTCGTGCTGGCGGGGGCGACGCTGGCCGGCCGGCTGGAGGGCGACTGGCTGATACCGGCGCTGCTGTGGACCGTGTGGCTGGCGCAGGCCCTGTGGTGGCTGGCCGGGCGCCGCGCGAAGCCCGGTGAGCCGCGGATCATGCTCGACGTCGTCGCCAACATCGTGCACAACGGCGCCCTGCTCGTGATCATGGCCGAGGCGTGCCTGATCTACGCGACGGCCGGCTGGTACAAGATCCAGGGCTCCCGCTGGCAGGACGGCACCGCCGTCTACTACCCGCTCCACCTGGAGTACTTCTCACCCTGGCCCATGCTCGCCGACCTGCTGTCCGCCAGCGGCACGATGGTGATGCTCGTGACCTACGGGACGGTCCTCGTGCAGGTCGCCTTCCCGTTCACGCTGTTCAACCGGCGGGTGAAGAACGTCCTGCTGGCCGTCATGATCACCGAGCACGCCGTGATCGCCGTCGTCCTCGGGCTGCCGTTCTTCTCGCTGGCGATGATCGCCGCGGACGCCGTGTTCCTGCCGACGACCTTCTTGCTCCGCATGGGCCGCTGGGCGGCACGCGCGCGTGACCGGCTGCTGCGGCGCGGCGGGCCCGCGCGGGCTTCTGAGCAGTACGCCCCCGAGCGCCCCGAGGCCACGCACGTAGGCTTCGGGACATGACCGACCCCGTGACCGTCTGGCGCCGGCTCGCCGGCAGCACCGTCCTGCTCGACGGCTTCCACGCCCTCAAGCACGCCGTGCGGTTCGGCGCCGAGGTACCGGTCGCGGTCACCGCCGACCGAGCGGCCACGCTCGCCCTCGCCGACGAGCTGGCCCCGGACGTACGGGACGCGCTGGCCGGGCTGCTGACGGAGGTGCCGCACGAGACCTACGCGTCGTTCGTCCCGCGTCCGCACCCCACCGCCGTGGCCGCCCTGGCCGTACGGCCCTCCCGCGCGTCCAACCTCGAGAAGCTGGCGCACACGCCCCGAACGGCCCCCGTCGTGGTCCTCGACAACCCGCGCAACCTGGGCAACGCGGGGGCGGTGATCCGCCTAGCGGCCGGCTTCGGGGCGACGGGCGTGGTCACCACCGGGACGGTCGACCCCTGGCACCCCACGGTCGTCCGCGGCGGGGCCGGGCTGCACTTCGCGACGGCGGTGGAGCGGCTGGAGGTGTCCGACCTGCCGTCCGGCCCGCTGTTCGCGCTGGACCCGGAGGGCGACGACATCCGGGGCACCAAGCTCCCGGACGACGCCGTCCTCGCCTTCGGCTCGGAACGCACGGGCCTGTCGCCCGAACTGCGCGCCCGGGCCGACCACCTGCTGTCCCTGCCGATGCGCCCTCAGGTCTCCAGCTACAACCTGGCGACCAGTGTGGCCATGACCCTGTACCACTGGAGCTGCGGTGTGGCTCTCAGGGGCGCGGGGAACTGCGCGACCAACCACAACGCACCGGCAGCCGCGCAACCACCACACTTCCCGAGCTCCTAGGCCTCCCGCCGTACCTCGACGACCCGGAACCGGTTGGCCACGAACGCCCCGTCACACAGCGCCGCACTCGCCGCCGGATTACCGCCCGACCCGTGGAAGTCGGAGAACGCGGCCGTCTGGTTCACGTACACCCCACCCGTGAGATTCAGCGACAGCTGCGCCGCCTCCTCCAGGCACACCTCCCGCACGTCCTGCTCGACCTCCGGGTCGGTCGTGTACGCCCCGACGGTCATCGCGCCCTTCTCACGGACGGTCCGCCGCAACAGCTGAGCCGCGTCCGCCGCCGAGTCGACCGCCACGGCGAAGGAGACCGGCCCGAAGCACTCGCTCATGTACGCGGCCTCGGCATCCGGCTTGGCCCCGTCCAGCTTCACGATCACCGGCGTACGGACGACCGCGCCCGGGAAGTCCGGGTTGCTGATCTCCCGGGAGGCCAGGGCGACCTCGCCCAGCCCCGCCGCGCCCTCCAGCCGGGCCTTCACGTCCGGGTTGACGATCGCGCCCAGCAGCGCGTTGGCCCGGGCGTCGTCGCCCAGCAGCCCGTCCACCGACTTGGCGAGATCCGCGACCACCTCGTCGTACGTCTTCGGGCCCTGGTCCGTGGAGATGCCCTCGCGCGGGACGAGCAGGTTCTGCGGGGTGGTGCACATCTGGCCGCTGTAGAGGGACAGCGAGAACGCCAGGTTGGAGAGCATGCCCTTGTAGTCGGACGTGGAGTGGACGACGACCGTGTTGACGCCGGCCTTCTCCGTGTAGACCTGCGCCTGGCGGGCGTTGGCCTCCAGCCAGTCGCCGAACTCGGTCGAGCCCGTGTAGTCGATGATCCGGATCTCGGGGCGCAGCGCGAGCGTCTTGGCGATGCCTTCGCCGATGGGGGTCCCCCCTGCTCGAGCGGAGTCGAGAGCTTGGGGGCGCTCGGCGGCCAGCGCCACCAGGTTCGGGTCGAAGCCGGCCTCGGCGAGCACCTCGCGCGCGACCTGCACGGTGAGGGCGAGGGGCAGCACCGCGCGCGGGTGGGGCTTGACCAGGACCGCGTTGCCGGTGGCGAGGGAGGCGAACAGGCCCGGGTAGCCGTTCCACGTGGGGAAGGTGTTGCAGCCGATCACCAGGCCGATGCCGCGCGGGACCGGCGTGAACTGCTTAGTCATGGCCAGCGGGTCGCGCTTACCCTGCGGCTTGGTCCACTCGGCGTTGTCGGGTGTGCGCACCTGCTCCGCGTACGCGTACGCCACCGCCTCCAGGCCGCGGTCCTGCGCGTGCGGTCCGCCCGCCTGGAACGCCATCATGAACGCCTGGCCGGAGGTGTGCATGACCGCGTGCGCGAACTCGTGCGTCCGGTCGCTGATGCGCTTGAGGATCTCCAGGCAGACCACCGCGCGCTGCTCCGCGCCCGCGTCCCGCCAGGCCCGCTGCCCGGCCTTCATGGCGGGCAGCAGCACGTCGAGGTCCGCGTGCGGGTACGTCACGCCCAGGTCGATGCCGTACGGGGACGTCTCGCCGCCCACCCAGTCGTCCGTGCCCGGCTGGCCGAGGTCGAGGCGGGAGCCGAGCAGGGCGTCGAAGGCGGCCTTGCCCGCGGCGGCGTCCAGGCTGCCGTTCTCCCCGTAGGCCTTGGGGTGCTCGGGGTGCGGGGACCAGTACGCGCGCGTGCGGATCGCTTCCAGCGCCTGGTCGAGGGTGGACCGGTGCCGGGCGATCAGCTCGTGCGCCGAGAGTGCGGCGGTCATGGGTGACCAACTCCTCGTCTCAAGAACTCTTCGTCGAGTTCATGACCTGGGCAGAAACCTGGGCAGGAACACTCGGACAGAGCTAGAGTAACCGAACGATCGGTCGGTTCAAGGGGGTCCGCCGCATCTGTGGAAAACCCCGTGCGGGAGGATCGCGCACATGACAGCACTCGACCTCAGCAGCCCCGTGGCCGTCGTCGGCACCGGCACCATGGGCCAGGGAATCGCCCAGGTCGCGCTGGTCGCGGGCCATCCCGTACGGCTGTACGACACCCTTCCCGGTCGGGCGCGGGACGCCGCCGACGCGATCGGGGCCCGCCTGGACCGGCTCGTCGAGAAGGACCAGCTCACCGGCGCCGACCGGGACGCCGCCCGCGCCCGGCTGCTGCCCGCCGAGAACCTCTCCGAGCTGGCGGACTGCGCCCTGGTCGTCGAGGCGGTCCTGGAGCGGCTGGACGTCAAACAGGACCTGTTCCGCGAGCTGGAGGGCATCGTCGACGACGACTGCCTGCTCGCCACCAACACCTCGTCCCTGTCCGTCACCGCCATCGGCGGCGCCCTGCGCGTCCCCGGCCGCTTCGTCGGCCTGCACTTCTTCAACCCCGCCCCGCTGCTGCCGCTGGTCGAGGTCGTCTCCGGCTTCGCCACGGACGTCACGTACGCCACGCGCGCGTACGAGACCGCCCGCGCCTGGGGCAAGACGCCGGTCGCCTGCGCGGACACCCCCGGCTTCATCGTCAACCGCATCGCCCGGCCCTTCTACGCCGAGGCCTTCGCCGTCCACGAGGCGCAGGGCGCCGACCCGGCCACCATCGACGCCGTGCTGCGCGAGTCGGGCGGCTTCAGGATGGGCGCCTTCGAGCTGACCGACCTGATCGGCCAGGACGTCAACGAGTCCGTCACGCGGTCGGTCTGGGAGTCCTTCTTCCAGGACGTGCGCTTCACGCCGTCCCTCGCCCAGCGGCGCCTGGTCGAGTCCGGCCGGCTGGGCCGCAAGACCGGCCAGGGCTGGTACGACCACCGGGACGGCGCCGAGCGTCCGGAACCCGACACGGCGGAGCAGCGGCAGCCGCCCGCGTACGTCGTCGCCGAGGGGGACCTGGCCCAGGCCGGGGACCTGCTCGCGCTGATCCGCGAGGCGGGCATCCAGGTCCGCGACGAGGACGAGGACAACGGCACCCGCCTCGTGCTGCCCAGCGGCGGCCAGCTCGCCCTCGCCGACGGGCAGACCTCCGTGGAGTTCCGGGACGTCGTCTACTTCGACCTCGCCCTGGACTACCGCAAGGCCACCCGGATCGCCCTGTCCGCATCCCAGGACACCTCCCCGCAGACCCTGGCCGAGGCCATCGGCCTGTTCCAGGCGCTCGGCAAGAAGGTCACCGTCATCGGCGACGTCCCCGGCATGATCGTCGCCCGGACGGTCGCGCGGATCATCGACCTGGCGCACGACGCCGTCGCCAAGGGCGTGGCCACCGAGGAGGACGTCGACACCGCGATGCGCCTCGGCGTCAACTACCCCCTGGGGCCCTTCGAGTGGAGCCGCCGGCTCGGCCGCTCCTGGGCCTACGCGCTCCTGGACGACCTCCACCTGCGCGACCCCTCGGGGCGTTACGCGCCGTCCCTCGCGCTGTACCGTCACGCCCACGCCTCCGACAAGCGGGAGGGCACAGCCTCATGACCACCGCCAAACGCGACACCTACACGCCGGACACCCTGCTGTCCGTCGCCGTCCGGGTGTTCAACGAGCGCGGCTACGACGGCACCTCCATGGAGCACCTCTCCAAGGCGGCGGGCATCTCCAAGTCGTCGATCTACCACCACGTCACCGGCAAGGAGGAGCTGCTGCGCCGGGCCGTGAGCCGGGCCCTGGACGGCCTCTTCGGAATCCTCGACGAGGAGCACGCGCGCGTGGGGCGCGCCGCCGAGCGTCTGGAGTACGTCGTCCGGCGCATGGTCGAGGTGCTCATAGCCGAACTGCCTTATGTGACCCTCCTGCTGCGCGTGCGCGGCAACACGGACACCGAGCGGTGGGCCCTGGAGCGCCGCCGCGACTTCGACCACCGGGTCGCCGACCTGCTCAAGGCCGCGGCGGCGGACGGGGACGTGCGCGGTGACATAGAGGTCCGGCTGGTGACCCGGCTGGTCTTCGGGATGATCAACTCGATTGTCGAGTGGTACAAGCCGGGCGGGCGGGGCATGAACGAGCGCGAGGTGGCCGACGCGGTGGTGCAGCTGGCGTTCGGGGGCCTGCGCAAAGCCGGATGACTCAGCCCTGCGGCTCCAGGTCCTCCTCCTCGAAGACCAGCAGCGTGCGCGTGCTGAGCACCTGCTCAATCGCCTGGAGCCGGGTCAGCACCAGCTCGCGCAGCGCCCGGTTGTCGGACACATGCACCAGCAGCAGCACGTCGAAATCGCCGCCCACCAGGGCGATGTGCGAGGCGCCGGGCAGCTGTCTGAGCTCCTCGCGCACCGTGCGCCAGGAGTTCTGCACGATCTTCAGGGTGATGTATGCGGACGTCCCCTGACCTGCCCGCTCGTGGTCGACCCGGGCGCCGAAACCGCGGATGACGCCGTCCTCGACGAGCCGGTTGATGCGGGCGTAGGCGTTGGCGCGCGAGACGTGCACCCGCTCGGCGACCGACCGTATCGAGGCGCGGCCGTCCGCCTGGAGCATGCGCAGGATGTCCTGGTCGATGGCGTCCAGCGGACGCGGCGGCGGCAGCAGGACGCTGTCGTCCTGGCTCTCGGCCATTTGTTCAGATGCCACCTGCGCCCGCCTCCCTGCCATGGACGTACTGCGTCCATCTCAGGCTGTGGAGAACCGTTTGTCCACAGCCTGAGGCCACCCGTAGCCAAAATGTGCCGGCGACCGAACAATCGGTAGGTGAGGCGCATCACAGCCGACGCGCCTGCACGAAGCCGCTCCCACGAGGAGGTGCCGTCATGACGGTCATGGAGCAGCGGGGCGCGTACCGGCCGACCCCGCCGCCCGCCTGGCAGCCCCGCACGGACCCCGCGCCGCTGCTGCCCGACGCCGAGCCGTACCGCGTCCTCGGCACCGAGGCGGCCGCGAAGGCCGACCCGGAACTGCTGCGGACGCTCTACGCCCAGCTGGTCCGCGGTCGCCGTTACAACGCGCAGGCCACCGCGCTCACCAAGCAGGGCCGCCTCGCCGTCTACCCCTCCACCACCGGCCAGGAGGCCTGCGAGATCGCCGCCGCGCTCGTGCTGGAGGAGCGGGACTGGCTCTTCCCCAGCTACCGCGACACGCTCGCCGTCGTGGCGCGCGGGGTGGACCCCGTCGAGGCGCTCACGCTGCTGCGCGGCGACTGGCACACCGGCTACGACCCGTACGAACACCGGGTCGCCCCCCTGTGCACCCCGCTCGCCACCCAGCTGCCGCACGCCGTGGGCCTCGCGCACGCCGCCCGCCTCAAGGGCGACGACGTGGTCGCGCTGGCCATGGTCGGCGACGGCGGCACCAGCGAGGGCGACTTCCACGAGGCGCTGAACTTCGCCGCCGTCTGGCAGGCCCCCGTCGTCTTCCTGGTGCAGAACAACGGCTTCGCGATCTCCGTCCCGCTCGCCAAGCAGACCGCGGCCCCGTCGCTGGCCCACAAGGCCGTCGGCTACGGCATGCCCGGCCGCCTGGTCGACGGCAACGACGCCGCCGCCGTGCACGAGGTGCTGAGCGACGCCGTGCGCCACGCGCGCGCGGGCGGCGGCCCCACCCTCGTCGAGGCGATCACCTACCGCGTCGACGCCCACACCAACGCCGACGACGCGACCCGCTACCGCGGCGACGCCGAGGTCGAGACCTGGCGCGAGCACGACCCGATCCAGCTGCTGGAGCGGGAGCTGACCGCGCGCGGCCTGCTCGACGAGGCCGGGAAGCAGGCCGCCCGGGACGCCGCCGAGGCGATGGCCGCCGACCTGCGCGCGCACATGAACCAGGACCCGGTGCTCGACCCCATGGACCTGTTCGCCCACGTCTACGCCGAGCCCACCTCCCACCTGCGCGAGCAGCGGGACCAGCTGCGGGCCGAGCTGGAGGCCGCGGCCGAGACCGCACCGGAAGGGGGCACGCACCGATGACCACCGTCGCCGTCAAGCCGGCCACCATGGCGCAGGCCCTCACGCGCGCGCTGCGCGACGCCATGGCCGCCGACCCCGCCGTGCACGTCATGGGCGAGGACGTCGGCACCCTCGGCGGCGTCTTCCGCGTCACCGACGGACTCGCCAAGGAGTTCGGCGAGGACCGCTGCACGGACACCCCGCTCGCGGAGGCGGGCATCCTGGGCACGGCGGTGGGCATGGCCATGTACGGCCTGCGTCCGGTCGTGGAGATGCAGTTCGACGCGTTCGCCTATCCGGCGTTCGAACAGCTCATCTCGCACGTGTCCCGCATGCGCAACCGCACCCGCGGCAAGATGCCGCTCCCGATCACCATCCGCGTCCCCTACGGCGGCGGCATCGGCGGCGTCGAGCACCACAGCGACTCCTCCGAGGCGTACTACATGGCGACTCCGGGGCTCCATGTCGTCACGCCGGCCACCGTCGCCGACGCCTACGGGCTGCTGCGCGCCGCGATCGCCTCCGACGACCCGGTCGTCTTCCTGGAGCCGAAGCGGCTGTACTGGTCGAAGGACTCCTGGAACCCCGAGGAGCCGGCGCCCGTCGAGCCGATCGGCCGCGCGGTGGTGCGGCGCTCGGGCCGGAGCGCCACGCTCCTCACCTACGGGCCGTCCGTACCCGTCTGCATGGAGGCGGCCGAGGCGGCCCGGGCCGAGGGCTGGGACCTCGAAGTCGTCGATCTGCGCTCCCTGGTGCCGTTCGACGACGAGACGGTGTGCGCCTCGGTGCGGCGGACGGGACGCGCGGTCGTGGTCCACGAGTCGGGCTCCTTCGGCGGCCCGGGCGGGGAGATCGCGGCCCGGGTCACGGAGCGCTGCTTCCACTATCTGGAGGCGCCGGTGCTGCGTGTGGCCGGGTTCGACGTCCCGTATCCGCCGCCGATGCTGGAGCGCCACCACCTGCCCGGTGTGGACCGGATCCTGGATGCCGTGGGGCGTCTTCAGTGGGAGGCCGAGAGCTGATGGCACAGGTGCTCGAGTTCAAGCTGCCCGACCTGGGCGAGGGGCTCACCGAGGCGGAGATCGTGCGCTGGCTGGTCGAGGTCGGTGAGGTGGTCGCCGTCGACCAGCCGGTCGTCGAGGTCGAGACGGCCAAGGCCATGGTCGAGGTGCCCTGCCCCTACGGCGGTGTGGTCACGGCCCGCTTCGGTGAGGAGGGCACGGAACTGCCCGTCGGGGCGCCGTTGATCACGGTGGCGGTGGGGGAGCGGCCGGCTGCCGGTGCCGGGGATGCCGGGGCCGCCAGTGCCGAGGGTTCTGGCAACGTCCTGGTCGGGTACGGCACGTCCGAGGCGCCCGCGCGGCGACGCAGGGTGCGGCAGGACAGGCCGGGGCCGGTGTCCGGTGCCTCCGCGGCAGGCTCCCGGGCGGTGAACGGGCATGCCGGTGCCGAGACCGAGGACGGCCCCGTCCCCGTGATCTCGCCCCTGGTCCGCCGGCTGGCCCGGCAGAACGGCCTTGACCTGCGGGAGCTGACCGGGTCCGGCCCCGACGGGCTGATCCTGCGGGCGGATGTCGAGTACGCGCTGCGTGCCGCTGCCCGATCCGCTGCGGCGGCGCCGACGGCGGAGCCTCACACACCCGTGCCGCAGCCGACGAGTACGGCCACCGCACCGCAGCCCACCACGACAGCGGCCCACGGCGAGATCCGCACCCCGCTCAAGGGCGTCCGTGGCGCCGTCGCCGACAAGCTGGCGCGCAGCCGCCGCGAGATCCCGGACGCGACGTGCTGGGTGGACGCCGACGCCACCGAGCTGATGCGGGCGCGCACGGCCATGAACGCGGCCGGCGGCCCGAAGATCTCCCTCCTGGCCCTGCTGGCCCGGATCTGCACGGCGGCCCTCGCCCGCTTCCCCGAGCTCAACTCCACCGTGGACACGGAGGCCAGGGAAGTCGTCCGGTTCGACCATGTGCACCTGGGCTTCGCCGCGCAGACCGACCGGGGGCTCGTCGTCCCGGTCGTCCGGGACGCGCACGCGCGCGACGCCGAGTCGCTGACCGCGGAGTTCGCCCGGCTGACCGAGGCGGGCCGGAACGGGACGCTGACGCCCGCGGAACTCACCGGCGGGACGTTCACGCTGAACAACTACGGAGTCTTCGGCGTCGACGGCTCCACACCGATCATCAACCACCCCGAGGCGGCCATGCTCGGCGTCGGCCGCATCGTCCCCAAGCCCTGGGTGCACGAGGGCGAGCTGGCGGTGCGGCAGGTCGTCCAGCTCTCGCTCACCTTCGACCACCGGGTCTGCGACGGCGGCACGGCGGGCGGCTTCCTGCGCTACGTGGCGGACTGCGTGGAACAACCGGCGGTGCTGCTGCGGACGCTGTGAGCCCGTCCCGCCCTGGAAGGACGGGGGCTGTGATTCCGTCCGTCCCCGAAAGGACCGGGGGCTGTGATTCGGCCGGGCCCCCGGGACGGCGGACGCTGTGATTCCTGTTCGCCCCGCGAGCCGGCGCCCATGATCGTGTCGGTTCCCCCGCGTTCCTTGTGATCGCGGGGGCACGCATACTCGTGGTGTGACCGCGTACGAGCTCCCGGGTGAACCCGGCACCGGTTCCGGCCCCGCGCAGCGGCCGGACCCCGCCGCGTACGACGCCGTCGTGCTCGCCGGGGGTGCCGCCCGCCGGCTCGGCGGCGCGGACAAACCCGGTGTGCGCGTGGGCGGCCGGGCCCTGCTCGACCGCGTGCTCGCCGCGTGCGCGGGCGCCCGGAGCAGTGTCGTCGTCGCCGCGCCCCGGCCGACGGCCCGGCCCGTGACCTGGGCCCACGAGGACCCACCCGGCGGCGGACCGGTCGCCGCGCTCGACGCCGGGCTCCGGCACACCACGGCGGAGCACGTCGTGGTGCTCTCCGCCGATCTGCCGTTCCTGGAGGAGCACACGGTCGACCGGCTGCTGAGCACGCTCCGGGCGAGCGGCGCCGACGGCGTGCTGCTGACCGACCCCGAGGGCCGTGACCAGCCCCTCGTCGCCGCGTACGACGCGCTTCGGCTGCGCGAGGCACTCGCGCTCCTCACCGACCGGCACGACCGTCTCGCCGGTCTGCCGCTGCGGCGCCTCGTCGCCGAGCTGAACCTCACCCGTATCTCCGACCCCGTCGCGTCCTTCGACTGCGACACCTGGGACGACATCGCCATCGCCAGGGCACGTATCAGGGAGCATGGGCACGTGTTGGATGAATGGATTTCCGCCGTCAAGGACGAACTGGGGATCGACCTCGACGTCGACACCCGCCTTCTGCTCGACCTCGCCCGCGACGCCGCCCACGGTGTGGCCAGGCCCGCGGCACCGCTGACCACCTTCCTCGTCGGCTATGCCGCCGCGCGGGCCGGCGGAAGCCCCGAGGCAGTCGCCGAGGCCGCCCGCAAGGCCGCGGCCCTCGCCGTCCGCTGGGCGGAGGAGAGCACCACCGAGGCCCAGCCCTCCGGCGCCCGGTCCCGGAGCGCCCCCGCCCACGGTGACGTCGCTCCCGACGCGACACCCGACACCCGTCCGGACGCCGGATGACCCCGCACGGTACCCGCGCCGGCGAGGACGCCGAGGACCTCGACGTCGAGGAGGTGCTCGCCCTCGTGAACAACAGCAACCACCTGCCCGGCCCCGCCGAACGAGGCGAAACGGACAGCCGCCGCACATCCGGCCGGCCGGACACCTCCCCCCGGCCCGACGCCCGCCACCACGCCACCCCCTGGCCGGAGGCCCGGCTCATCGCCGAACGCGCTGCCCGGAGCATCGCCCGGGCCACCCGCCGCCGGCCCGTCTCCGTGCCTCTCGAAGCCGCCCTCGGCCTCACCCTGGCCGCCCCCCTCGACGCCCTCACCGACCTCCCCTCCTTCGACACCTCCGCGATGGACGGCTGGGCGGTCGCCGGGCCCGCCCCCTGGGACGTACGGGACGACGGCGTCCTGGCCGGGCACGCCGCGCACGAGGCCCTCACCGACGGCGAGGCCGTCCGGATCGCCACCGGCGCCCGCATCCCCCCGGACACCACCGCCGTCCTGCGCAGCGAGCACGGCCGCACCGACGACAAGGGCCGTCTGCACGCGACCAGGGACGTCGTCCCCGGCCAGGACATCCGCCCACGCGGCCAGGAGTGCCGCAGCGGCGACCAGTTGCTCCCCGTCGGCGCGCTCGTCACCCCGGCCGTACTCGGTCTCGCCGCAGCGGCCGGATACGACACCGTCACCGCCGTCCCACGCCCTCGTGCCGACGTCCTCGTCCTCGGCGACGAATTGCTCGCCGAGGGACGGCCGCACGACGGTCTGATCCGGGACGCGCTCGGCCCGATGCTGCCGCCCTGGCTGCGGGCGCTCGGCGCCGAGGTCACCGCCGTACGACGCGTCGGGGACGACGCCGAAGCCCTGCACCAGGCGGTCACCAGGTCCGACGCCGATGTCGTCGTCACCACCGGCGGCACCGCCGCGGGCCCCGTCGACCACGTCCACCCCACCCTGCGCCGCATCGGTGCCGAACTCCTCGTGGACGGCGTCACGGTGCGCCCCGGCCACCCCATGCTGCTGGCCCGCATCACGGAGGAGCAGCACCTCGTCGGCCTGCCGGGCAACCCGCTCGCCGCCGTCTCCGGACTGCTGACGCTCGCCGAGCCGTTGCTACGGACCCTCGCGGCCCGACCGGCACCGGAGCCGTACACACTGCCGCTCAGGGACGCCGTGCACGGGCACCCGTACGACACCCGGCTCGTCCCCGTCGTCCTGCGGGGCGACCAGGCCGTGCCGCTGCACTACAACGGACCGGCCATGCTGCGCGGCATCGCGGCGGCCGACGCGCTGGCCGTCGTACCACCGGGCGGTGCACGCCCGGGGCAGGAGGCGGAACTGCTCGACCTGCCCTGGGCGTCCGGAGGAATCGGGGTGTGTTTCACGTGAAACTTCCGGGCCAGGACGCGATTGCCCGCCAGGCGGACGAGCATCTGGTGACCCATCGGGTGAAACTCCCGAGGAAAGTGGTGGAGCACCCGATCCGCCAGGTCACCAAGCGGCTCTCGATGGCACTGGTGGTCCTCCTCGCGACCGCGCTGATCGTCTACGCCGATCGCGACGGCTACAAAGACAACGGGGGTGGCGGTCTCACCCTCCTCGACGCGTTCTACTACGCGACCGTCACCCTCTCCACCACCGGCTACGGCGACATCACCCCGGCCAGTGACGCCGCCCGGCTCACGAACATCCTCATCATCACGCCCCTGCGCGTGCTGTTCCTGATCATCCTGGTCGGCACCACGCTCGAAGCCCTCACCGAACGCACCCGGGAGGAGTGGCGACTGAACCGCTGGAGGTCCACGTTGCGCGATCACACCGTCGTCATCGGCTTTGGCACGAAGGGCAGGTCGGCGATCCGGACCGTCTGTGCGACGGGTCTGAAGAAGGAACAGGTCGTCGTGGTCGACCCGAGCTCCAAGGCGATCGACGCCGCAACCGCCGAGGGCTTCGTGGGCATCGTCGGGGACGCCACACGCAGCGAGGTGCTGAAGCGGGCCGAGGTGCACAGGGCGCGACAGATCATCATCGCCACGCAGCGCGACGACACGGCGGTCCTGGTGGCCCTGACGGCCCGGCAGCTCAACCGCGGGGCGAACATCGTGGCCGCGGTGCGGGAGGAGGAGAACGCGCCGCTGCTGAAGCAGTCGGGCGCCGACGCGGTCATCACCAGCGCCAGCGCCGCGGGCCGTCTGCTCGGCCTGTCCGTGCTCAGCCCCTCCGCGGGCATGGTGATGGAGGACCTCATCCAGCAGGGCAGCGGGCTCGACATCGTCGAACGGCCGGTGGTCAAGGCCGAGGTGGGCAAGATCCCGCGGGAGATCACCGACCTGGTGGTGAGCGTCATACGCGGTCACCGGGTGCTCGGCTACGACGATCCGGCCGTCGGGAAGCTGGAGCTGACCGACCGGCTCATCACGATCGTGCGGGCGACGCCCGGCACCCAGGTCGCGCCCGACACCCGGCCGTTGCCGCCGATGCCCCGCGGCTGACCGGCAGGACAAGAGGCCGGCCGCCACGCACTCCCCCGTGCGCGGCGGCCGGCCGAGGCACCAGGACCTACTTCCGGTTGTACAGCCGCATCGTGATCGGCCCGAAGACCAGGACGAACAGCCCTGCCCAGCCCAGCGACCAGGCGACCTCGGCGGCCGGCCAGTCGCCGCCCATCAGGCCGCGCACCGCCGACGCCAGATGGGTGATGGGGCTGTTGTTGACGAAGGCCTGCAGCCAGCCCGGCATGGTCTTCGGGTCGACGAAGACGTTGGACAGGAAGGTGAGCGGGAAGATCACCATCATGCTGACGCCCATCACCGACTTCTCGGTGCGCAGCATCAGCCCGAACATCGTCCAGATCCATGAGAACGCGAACGAGAACAGCACCAGCAGGGCGATCCCGGCGAGCACACCGCCGATCCCGCCGTCCGGCCGGTAGCCGAGGATGATGCCGACGGTGAGCATCACGACCGACGCGATCGTGTAGCGCAGGGCGTCACCGAGCAGATAGCCGACCATCGTCGACGGCCGCCAGATGGGCAGGCTGCGGAACCGGTCGAAGACGCCCTTCTCGATGTCGGTGTTGACCGAGACGCCCGTGTACATCGTGATCATCACGACCGACATCACGAGGATGCCGGGCAGCAGGAACTGGATGTACTCCTTCGGCGAGCCGGCCAGCGCCCCGCCGAACAGGTACGTGTACATCAGCACCATCATGATCGGGAACGCCGTGACGTCGAACAGCTGCTCCGGCACGTGCTTGATCTTGAGGATCGCCCGCCAGCCGAAGGTCATCGAGGCCGACCAGGCGCTGGGCCGGGGCGGACGCTCCTTGGAGACGAGCAGCGCGGCGAGGGACTCGGCGCTGACCGGGGCGAGGTCCTTGCTCTCGGTGGTCGTCGCGCTGCTCATGCCGCCACCTCGTCCTTCGGGTCGTGGGAGTGGCCGGAGCCGTCGGTGCGGCCGGAGTCGTGCGTGTCGTGGCCGGTGAGGGCGAGGAACACCTCGTCCAGGCTGGGCTGGCCCAGCGAGAAGTTGTCGACGGTGATCCCGGCGTGGGCCAGCTCGCCCAGCGCGCGGGACGCCTGCTGGGCCGCGCTGTCGTCGCTCGCCGCCGTACCGAGGCGGGCGGTGAGGGCCACCGGGTCGTGCTCCAGCTGCACCTGCGCGTCGAGGGCCCGGCGCAGCAGGTCCGCGGCCAGGGCCCGCTGGTCCGGATCTCGTAGCCGTAGATGGACTGATCCGGCGCCGACGGACGACTTCAGCTCGCCCTTGGTGCCCTCGGCGATCACCCTGCCGTGGTCGATGACGGCGATCCGGGACGCCAGCTGGTCGGCCTCGTCCAGGTACTGCGTGGTCAGCAGCACGGTGGTGCCCTGGGCGACGACGGCCCGCACGATGTCCCAGACGTGGTTGCGGCTGCGCGGGTCGAGGCCGGTGGTCGGCTCGTCGAGGAACAGCAGGTCGGGGGTGTTCAGGATGGACGCGGCGATGTCGATGCGGCGGCGCATGCCGCCCGAGTAGTGCTTGACCTGCTTGGCGGCCGCCTCGGTGAGCCCGAAGGCCTCCAGGAGCTGGGCGGCGCGGTCCCGGGCGGCCTTCTTGTGGTGGCCGAGCAGGCGGCCCAGCAGGACCAGGTTCTCGGTGCCGGTGAGGTCCTCGTCCACCGAGGCGTACTGGCCGGTGAGGCTCACCCGGCCGCGCACCTCGTCGGCCTCGCGGACGATGTCGTGGCCGAAGACATGGGCCTCGCCGCCGTCCGGCCGGAGCAGGGTGGCGAGCATCTTCACGGTGGTGGTCTTGCCGGCGCCGTTCGGGCCGAGGACGCCGTAGACCGTGCCCGCGGGCACGGACAGGTCCACTCCGTCGACCGCCCTCGTCTCGCCGAACGTTTTCACCAGGCCCGCGGTCTCGATCGCCAGGCCGGACGTCTGCGTGCTCATGTGTCGGGTCCTTCCGAGTACGTGGGCTACGCATGGGGAGACCTTCACCGTCGCGGAAACTCATCGGTCCCGCATATGGATTTTCGCCAGGACCGGACCAACGACGGAGGCGGAGTCGACCAGGGGGCGGAGCGGAGTCGGTCCGGTGACCGAGGAGTACCGTCCCTCTCATGCATGCGATCACGATTCCCGAACCTGGTGGGCCCGAGGCGCTGGTCTGGGACGAGGTCCCGGATCCCGTGCCCGGCGAGGGCGAGGTCCTGGTCGAGGTGACGGCCGGCGCCGTCAACCGGGCCGACATCCTGCAACGGCAGGGCTTCTACGATCCGCCGCCCGGCGCGTCCCCCTACCCCGGCCTGGAGTGCTCCGGGCGGATCGCCGAGATCGGCCCCGGTGTCTCCGGCTGGGAGACCGGCGACGAGGTGTGCGCGCTGCTCTCCGGCGGCGGCTACGCCGAGAAGGTGGTCGTCCCGGCCGGACAGCTGCTGCCCGTGCCCCAGGGCGTCGACCTGAAGCAGGCCGCGGCCCTGCCCGAGGTGACCTGCACCGTCTGGTCGAACGTCTTCATGATCGCCCACCTGCGCCCGGGCGAGACGCTGCTCGTGCACGGCGGTTCCAGCGGCATCGGCACCATGGCCATCCAGCTCGCCAAGGCCGTCGGCGCGCGGGTGGCCGTCACGGCCGGCACCAGGGAGAAGCTGGACCGGTGCGCCGAGCTGGGCGCCGACATCCTGGTCAACTACCGCGAGCAGGACTTCGTCGAGGAGGTCAGGAAGGCCACGGACGGCGCCGGTGCCGACGTGATCCTCGACAACATGGGCGCCAAGTACCTGGAGCGCAACGTCAGGGCCCTCGCCGTGAACGGCCGGCTCGCGATCATCGGCATGCAGGGCGGCGTCAAGGGCGAGCTGAACATCGCCGCCCTGCTCGCCAAGCGCGCCGCCATCACCGCGGCGTCCCTGCGCGCCCGGCCACTGGAGGAGAAGGCGGCCATCGTCGCGGCCGTGCGCGAACACGTCTGGCCCCTGTTCGCCGGCGGCCACCTGCGCCCCGTCGTCGACCGCGAGCTCCCGATGCCGGACGCGGCCGCCGCCCACCGGGTCGTGGAGGAGAGCGGCCACATCGGCAAGGTGCTGCTGATCACCCCGCAGGGCGCCTGAGGCGAAAGGGCCTAGACCCGCCGCAGCCGCAGGGCGAAGAAGGCGAGTCCGAGTCCGAGGCCGATCAGGACCAGGCCGCTGCCCAGCGGCAGGATGCGCAGGACCGGCCCGACGGGGCGCTCGGCACGCGCGGCGGCGGCCTCCCCCACGGAGTGCTCCGTCGGAGCGGCGGGCTCGGGGACGGCCTCCCGGTCCTCCTCCGGTACGGCGGTGACCTCACCGACGCCTTGCTCCCGCCAGGCGTCCACCGGCCGCCCCGGCCGCTCCCGTCCCTCACCGGCCCGGCTCCCGGCCCGCGAGGGCTCGCCCGGGGCGGAGGGGGCGGAGGGCGCGGAGGGCGCGGCGAGGGCACCGCCCCCGGGGCCGTCGCCGTATGCGAGGACGTCGTACGCGAGGACGGAGCCGTGCGACTGGACGGACTGGACTGCTCCGTACGAGGCGCCGGCCCCGTACGGTGAGACGACCGCACCCGCCCCCAGAGCGACCACCAGTCCCGTCGCCCTTAGTGCGCGTTGCCATGGAGTCACGTTGGTGACCCCCTCCCGCCGTGCCCGGTAGGGCAAGTTCGGCAAGTTCGGTCAGATCGAGGCAATCAGCCTCACACCGCCCCACTCGCCCGGCACTCCGGGTTCGGCCGACAGGCGGAATCGCCGCACGAACCGAATTCACCCTTTGGTGAGCAACCCGGGGCCTGACCCGCACGTCTTCTCCGACACGGTGGATCAGCCTCCGGCGGGGGCACCACAGAGGGGAGGTGCAGGCGTGCGAGAGAATGGCGGCATGGAGATGCCGAGGAACGAAAGGTCGCCGGAGAACCCGCAGATCCTGGTCGTGGGCCAGGACGGCATGGCGCTCAGCGGCGGCGGTGGGGACGAGGACTCCCGCGAGACTCCGGTCACGGAACAGGTGGAGCAGCCCGCGAAGGTCATGCGGATCGGCAGCATGATCAAGCAGCTTCTCGAAGAGGTGCGTGCGGCTCCCCTGGACGAGGCCAGCCGGGTCCGGCTCAAGGAGATCCACGCCAGCTCGGTGAAGGAGCTGGAGGACGGTCTGGCGCCCGAGCTGGTGGAGGAGCTGGAGCGGCTCTCCCTGCCCTTCACGGACGAGACGACCCCGAGCGACGCGGAGCTGCGCATCGCGCAGGCCCAGCTGGTCGGCTGGCTGGAGGGGCTCTTCCACGGGATCCAGACCACGCTGTTCGCCCAGCAGATGGCGGCCCGCGCCCAGCTGGAGCAGATGCGCCGCGCCCTCCCGCCGGGCGTCGGCCATGACGGCCTCGACGAGCAGCACCCGGGCGGCCGGTCGGCCGGCCGTACGGGCGGGCCGTATCTGTAACGCGTCCGCGTACCCGCCGTGCGAAGGGCCCGGCAGCCGAGGCTGCCGGGCCCTTCGCACGGCGGGTCAGGCCGGCGGGTTGCCCGTGGAGACGCCGAGCACGATCTCGGGCATCTTCTTCGGGTCCACGTCGGTGCCGGCGGGCGGGAACTGGTTCATGACCGCGCCGTCGCCGTAGGTGTTCTCGTCCAGCGTGTTGATCTTCTTTTCCCAGCCGGCCGCCTGGAGGCAGGCCTTGACCGACGTGATGTCCTTGAACTTGAAGCTCGGCATCCGGATCTTCTCGGGGTCGTTGTACGACTCCTGCGGCTCCGTGCACTCCTCGGTTTCGATCGTCTTCGACGGGTCCGGCCCGCGGTAGCCCGGCTTCTTGGCCGCCGAGGCCGACGCACTCGCGCTGCTGCCCCCGCCGCCCTGGTCGTCCTCGCTGCCGCCGTTCACCAGCAGGGCCGCGATCAGGCCGCCGACCGCGACGACGGACACCACGATCGAGCCGATGATCACCGGCTTGTTGCTCTTGCCGCCGCCCGACGAGCCCGGCACGGTCTGCGGCGCCAGGTTGTACGGCGGCGGGGTCGACGGACCCGGCTGCGGGGAGTACGCGGCGGGGGAGGGCGTCTGGTACCCGCCCTGCTGCGGATAGCCGTAGGCCGCCGCCGAGGGGGCCGGCGTGCCGTACGGGTTCGGGGGCGGAGTCGGCTGGTACGGCGTCTGGACCTGGCCCGAGGGCGCCGGGGCCGCCTGGTCGACCGGCGGGAACACGGCCGAGCCGACGCCCGCACCGCTCGGGGTCTGCGCGCCCGGGACGATGCTCGGCGGGGCGGCCTGGAAGGACGCCGCCACACGCAGGCACTCGTCCCGCATGGCCTCCGCGCTCGGGAAGCGCTCGTTCGGGTTCTTCTTCAACGCGCGGGCGATCAGCGCGTCCACGGCCGGGGGCAGCGCCCGGTTGACGGAGGACGGAACCGGCGGCTCCTCCTGCACGTGCGCGTACGCTATGGCCAGCGGCGAGTCCGCCTCGAACGGCAGCCGCCCGGTGACCAGTTGGAACAGCATGATGCCGACGGAGTACAGGTCGGAGCGGGCGTCCACACCGCGGCCCAGGGCCTGTTCCGGCGAGAGGTACTGCGGGGTGCCGACGACCATGCCGGTCTGCGTCATCGACGTCACACCGGACTGCATGGCGCGGGCGATGCCGAAGTCCATGACCTTGACCACACCGCGCTTGGTCATCATCACGTTGCCCGGCTTGATGTCGCGGTGGACGAGCCCCATCTCGTGGCTGATCTCCAGCGCGGCGAGCACGTCCGCGGTGATCTTCAGGGCCTTGTCGGCGGGCATCGCGCCCTGCTGCCGTACGTCCTCGTCGAGCACGGAGCCGAGCGGGCGGCCCTCGATGTACTCCATGACGATGTACGGCGTCGTCATGCCGTCGAGGGTGTCCTCGCCGGTGTCGAAGACCGAGACGATGTTGGTGTGCGTGAGCTTGGCCACGGCCTGGGCCTCGCGGCGGAACCGCTCGCGGAAGGCCTGTTCCCGGCCGAGATCGGTGTGAAGTGTCTTGATGGCGACCTGCCGGTCGAGCACGCTGTCGTACGCGAGGTGCACCGAGGCCATGCCGCCCTGGCCGAGCAGATCGCGCAGCTGGTAGCGGCCCCGGGCGAGCGCCTGCCCCGAGTACTGGCCCTGTGCGCCGTCCTGGCTCATGTTCCGTTTCCCCCGTAGCCCTTGAGGCGCCGCCGACTGCCGCCGACTGCCGCTGATCGGCGCTGATTCGCGCTGATCCGCGTTGATCCAACCGCCATTCCCGGCCAAGTCTGCCCCAGGGCACCGACACGTCAAGCTCGGTGCCCGTTCCGTGACCGTACGCGAAGGAAGCGTCGCGGAAGCGTTACAGGGGACGTACGGCCGGTGCACAGAATTTGCACGACAGTGCGGAGCGAAGGTTTCATGGCGCGTCCGTCACGTGCCGGCCCTGGCACCCGTCTCGGACCGGCGGCTTGCGCGGAGGCTGTAGCGTGGCCGACGGAGACCGTAACAACACCGCGCGCACCGCGGGCAGAAACGACGGCGAGGACTGATGGCACAGCAGCAGCGCGCTCAGGGCCCGTCCGACCCCGAGGCGACTGGCGGCGGCATGTCGGACGCGCCGGAGTCCTGGGGTAACGGCGGGCTGGTCGGGGACGGCCGGTACCGGCTGACCCACAGACTCGGCCGGGGCGGTATGGCCGAGGTGTTCGCTGCCGAGGACGTCCGCCTCGGGCGCACCGTAGCCGTCAAGCTGCTCCGTTCCGACCTCGCCGAGGACCCGGTGTCCAAGGCGCGCTTCACGCGCGAGGCCCAGTCGGTCGCCGGCCTCAACCACCATGCGATCGTCGCCGTGTACGACTCCGGCGAGGACGTCGTCGGCGGACAGTCCGTGCCCTACATCGTCATGGAGCTGGTCGAGGGCCGCACGATCCGCGACCTGCTGCTGAACGCCGAGGCGCCGGGCCCCGAGCAGGCCCTGATCATCGTCTCGGGGGTTCTGGAGGCGCTCGCCTATTCGCACCAGCACGGCATCGTGCACCGCGACATCAAGCCGGCCAACGTCATCATCACGCACAGCGGCGCCGTGAAGGTGATGGACTTCGGCATCGCCCGCGCCCTGCACGGCGCGCAGTCCACGATGACGCAGACCGGCATGGTCATGGGCACCCCGCAGTACCTGTCCCCCGAACAGGCGCTCGGCAAGGCCGTCGATCACCGCTCCGACCTGTACGCGACGGGCTGCCTGCTCTACGAACTCCTCGCGCTGCGCCCGCCGTTCACCGGCGAGACCCCGCTGTCGGTGGTCTACCAGCACGTCCAGGACATCCCGACGCCGCCGTCCGAGACCTCCGACGCCTGCCCGCCGGAGCTGGACGGCATGGTCATGCGTTCCCTCGCCAAGGAGCCCGACGACCGCTTCCAGACGGCCGAGGAGATGCGCGGACTGGTCCAGTACGCGCTCCAGATGCTGTACGACCAGGGCGGCCACACCGGCACCTGGAACACCGGACCGGTCGACAGGCACGAGGGCCGGCACACCCCGCCGGGCGGCTTCGCCGGCACGGCTGTGATGGGCCACCCGGGGGACGCCTCCGGCACCACGCAGATCCCGTCGCCGATCCTGCCCGCCGGCTACGGCAGCGGGGACGACGGCGGCTTCGAGGGCCACGGCAACAAGGGCGGCGGCCGCGGCAAGCTGTGGGTCCTCGCCGTGCTCGCGGTGATCGCCATCGCGGCGGGTGTGGCCCTGGCGCTCCAGAACAGGGGCGGCGACACGAAGGAGCCCGGCACCACGCAGTCGCCGACCACCTCGAAGACGACCGAGAAGGAGACGCCCAGCGAGACGCCGAGCGACGAGGTGACCGACGAGCCGACCGACACGTCCACGGACAACGGCAACGGCACGAGCTCCGGTGGCGGCCAGTGGACGCCGTCGTACACGCCGTCGTACACGCCGTCGCAGAGCGCTCCCGAGTCGCCCACCGGCCAGCCGACGGACGCGCCGACCTCCGCGGCGCCGACCGGCGGCGAGCCGACGGACGAGCCGCCCACGGACCCGCAGACGCCGCCGGCCGACACGGGCGGCACCGACGCGGGCGGCGCGACCGGTGCCGTCGGAGGCGCGGGCGGCGAGGGCGGCTGACCCAAGGGCCGGTCCCCTGACCGGCCGGCCGGCCGGAACGAAACGGATGATCCACGCGCGCGTGGGACCCGGAAACGGGCCCCACGCGCGCGTGCCGTTTCGCCGCGCCAGAAAGTGGACTCTTCCCGTGACCTGGGTCACCGGGTTAACGTGCGGGTGCTCCGGCCTCCTGCAAGGCTGTGACCAGGGCCCCTTCCGCACCTTCCCGATTTACTTGGATATCCAAGCAAAATCCCAGGTCAGAAGGGGTTTCACAGAAATGTGATGCACTGGGTAACGTGCCTTTTGCAGGGCGCTCGCCGGGGCACCTGTCCCGCCTGTTCCCGGTCGAGTGGCACCCACCCCGTGCCCGGTGGTCGGAACGGGTGAGCCGCACTGGCCTACCGGCAACCCCGGGGGCCGGACCGACGGAGGAGCACACGTGACCGTGGAGAGCACTGCCGCGCGCACACCGCGACGCAGCGCCGGAAGCAAGGCCGGCACCACCGGCACCAAGCGCACCACCCGCACAACCGCCAAGGACGCCGGAGCGAAGGGCGCCGAGCCCCAGCTCGTGCAGCTGCTGACGCCCGAAGGCAAGCGCGTGAAGAACGCCGAGTACGACAAGTACGTCGCCGGTGTGACCCCGGACGAGCTCCGCGGCCTGTACCGCGACATGGTGCTCACCCGCCGCTTCGACGCCGAGGCGACCTCCCTCCAGCGCCAGGGCGAGCTGGGCCTGTGGGCCTCGCTGCTCGGCCAGGAGGCCGCCCAGATCGGCTCCGGCCGGGCCCTGCGCGATGACGACTACGTCTTCCCCACCTACCGGGAGCACGGCGTCGCCTGGTGCCGCGGCGTGGACCCGACCAACCTGCTCGGGATGTTCCGCGGCGTGAACAACGGCGGCTGGGACCCCAACGGCAACAACTTCCAGCTCTACACGATCGTCATCGGCTCCCAGACGCTGCACGCCACCGGCTACGCCATGGGCATCGCCAAGGACGGCGCGGACAGCGCGGTGATCGCCTACTTCGGGGACGGCGCCTCCAGCCAGGGCGACGTGGCCGAATCGTTCACCTTCTCCGCGGTCTACAACGCCCCCGTCGTGTTCTTCTGCCAGAACAACCAGTGGGCCATCTCCGAGCCGACCGAGAAGCAGTCCCGCGTCCCGATCTACCAGCGCGCGCAGGGCTTCGGCTTCCCGGGCGTCCGTGTGGACGGCAACGACGTGCTCGGCTGCCTCGCGGTCACCCGGTGGGCCCTGGAGCGGGCGCGCGCCGGCGAGGGCCCGACCCTCGTCGAGGCGTTCACCTACCGCATGGGCGCCCACACCACCTCCGACGACCCGACCCGGTACCGGGGCGACGAGGAGCGCCAGGCCTGGGAGGCCAAGGACCCGATCCTGCGCCTGCGCCGGTACCTGGAGGCGTCAAACCACGCGGACGAGGGATTCTTCGCGGAACTGGAGGCCGAGTCCGAGGCGTTGGGTAAACGAGTGCGCGAGGCGGTCCGTGCCATGCCGGACCCGGACCACTTCGCCATCTTCGAGAACGTCTACGCGGACGGACACGCGCTGGTCGACGAGGAGCGCGCCCAGTTCGCCGCGTACCAGGCGTCCTTCGCCGACGAGGGGGGTAACTGAGATGGCCGACAAGATGGCTCTGGCCAAGGCGATCAACGAGTCGCTGCGCCGCGCCCTGGACTCCGACCCCAAGGTCCTGATCATGGGCGAGGACGTCGGCAAGCTCGGCGGTGTCTTCCGCGTGACGGACGGCCTCCAGAAGGACTTCGGCGAGAGCCGCGTCATCGACACCCCGCTGGCCGAGTCGGGCATCGTGGGCACGGCGATCGGCATGGCCCTGCGCGGCTACCGCCCGGTCGTGGAGATCCAGTTCGACGGCTTCGTCTTCCCGGCCTACGACCAGATCGTCACGCAGCTCGCCAAGATGCACGCCCGCTCGCTGGGCAAGGTCAAGCTCCCGGTCGTCGTCCGCATCCCCTACGGCGGCGGCATCGGCGCGGTGGAGCACCACTCGGAGTCCCCCGAGTCGCTCTTCGCGCACGTTGCGGGTCTGAAAGTCGTCAGCCCCTCGAACGCGTCGGACGCCTACTGGATGATGCAGCAGGCCATCCAGAGCGACGACCCGGTGATCTTCTTCGAGCCCAAGCGCCGCTACTGGGACAAGGGCGAGGTCAACACGGAGGCGATCCCGGGCCCGCTCCACAAGGCCCAGGTGGTCCGCGAGGGCACCGACCTGACCCTCGCCGCCTACGGCCCGATGGTGAAGCTCTGCCAGGAGGTCGCCGACGCGGCCGCCGAGGAGGGCAGGAACCTGGAGGTCCTCGACCTGCGCTCGGTCTCCCCGATCGACTTCGACTCGATCCAGGCGTCGGTGGAGAAGACGCGCCGCCTGGTCGTCGTCCACGAGGCACCGGTGTTCTTCGGCTCGGGCGCGGAGATCGCCGCGCGGATCACGGAGCGCTGCTTCTACCACCTGGAGGCCCCGGTGCTCCGGGTCGGCGGCTACCACGCGCCGTACCCGCCGGCCCGCCTGGAGGAGGAGTACCTGCCGAACCTGGACCGGGTGCTGGATGCCGTCGACCGCTCGCTGGCGTACTGAGGAGAGGGTCGTGACGACGATGACGGAAGCGTCCGTGCGCGAGTTCAAGATGCCCGACGTGGGCGAGGGACTCACCGAGGCCGAGATCCTCAAGTGGTACGTCCAGCCCGGTGACACGGTCACGGACGGCCAGGTGGTGTGCGAGGTCGAGACGGCGAAGGCGGCCGTCGAGCTGCCCATCCCGTACGACGGCGTGGTCCGTGAGCTGCACTTCCCCGAGGGCACCACGGTCGACGTGGGCACGGCGATCATCGCCGTGGACGTGAGCGGAGGGGCCGCGCCCCCGCCCCAGCCCGCCGCCGAGCAGCCCGCGGCGCCCCCGCCCGCGGAGGAGCCGAAGGCGGCGGGATCCGGCCGCCAGCCGGTCCTGGTCGGCTACGGGGTGGCGACGTCCTCCACCCGCCGCCGCCCGCGCAAGGGCCCGGAGGTCCCCCTCCAGCAGGCCTCGACGGCGATCCAGACGGAGCTGAACGGCCACGGGGCGGCGCCCCCGGCCGCCCCCGCCGTCAAGGAGCGCCCCCTCGCCAAGCCCCCGGTCCGCAAACTGGCCAAGGACCTGGGCGTCGATCTGACGACGGTCGTCCCGACCGGCCCGGACGGCATCATCACCCGCGAGGACGTGCACGCAGCGGTGGCCCGGACCCAGGCACCGCAGCAGGAGACCCCCGCGGCCGCCGCCCCGGCACCCGCGCAGACGGCGGTGTCGTACGACACCGCCCGTGAGACCCGTATCCCGGTCAAGGGCGTCCGCAAGGCGACGGCGGCGGCGATGGTCGGCTCGGCGTTCACCGCGCCGCATGTCACCGAGTTCGTCACGGTGGACGTGACGCGCACGATGAAGCTGGTCGAGGAGCTGAAGGCGGACAAGGAGTTCGCGGGCCTGCGCGTGAACCCCCTCCTGCTGATCGCCAAGGCACTGCTCGTCGCGATCAAGCGGAACCCGGACATCAACGCGTCCTGGGACGAGGCCGCCCAGGAGATCGTGGTCAAGCACTACGTGAACCTGGGCATCGCGGCCGCGACCCCGCGTGGCCTGATCGTGCCGAACATCAAGGACGCCCACGCCAAGACGCTGCCGCAGCTGGCCGAGTCGCTGGGCGAGCTGGTGTCGACGGCCAGGGACGGCAAGACGTCCCCGGCGGCCATGCAGGGCGGCACGGTGACGATCACCAACGTCGGCGTCTTCGGCGTCGACACGGGCACGCCGATCCTCAACCCCGGCGAGTCCGCGATCCTCGCGGTCGGTGCGATCAGGCTCCAGCCGTGGGTCCACAAGGGCAAGGTGAAGCCCCGCCAGGTCACCACGCTGGCCCTGTCGTTCGACCACCGGCTGGTCGACGGCGAGCTGGGCTCGAAGGTCTTGGCGGATGTGGCGGCGATCCTGGAGCAGCCGAAGCGTCTGATCACCTGGGCGTGAGCCGACCGCGGCGGCCCCCTTCCCACGGGCGGGGGGCCGCCGGCGTCTGCCCGGCGGGTGAACCAGGGGTACGCGGGTGAACCAGAGGTACTCCGAAGAGCACAAGAAGCTCCGCAGACCCGCCCAAGTACCCCACAGTAAGCGGTTTAGCCGGACATACGATCAATCTTCATGCGCGACCCCATGGTGCTCAAGGCCCAGAAATTCGTGAACTCCGTGTACGGCAGCCGTATCGGTATGACCGTGGAGGAAACCGGCGAGGCCGACTGGGCGACCATGTACGCCCTGACCCGTGCCCTCCAGTACGAGCTGGGCATCACGGCCCTGTCCGACAACTTCGGCCCCACCACACTCTCCACGCTGACCGCCAAGCATCCCGAGCTGAACGCGGACACCGTCCCCTCTCCCGACTTCTGCCGCATCATCCAGTCCGGCCTGTACTGCAAGGGCTACGACGGCGGCGACCTGGACGGCACGTACGGCGAGCGGGTCCAGGCGGCCGTCACGAAGCTCAAGACCGACATGGGCGTCGAACGGGCCTTCCCTGGCGCCGATCTGACGCCGAAGGTGTTCAAGGCGCTGCTGACGATGGACTCGTACGTCCTCGGCACCTCCGGTACGCAGCAGGTCCGTGAGGTGCAGCGGTGGCTCAACGGCCGTTACCTGAACCGGCAGGACTTCTTCGTCCTCGCCTGCGACGGACGCGTGTCCCGGGACCTGGCCCGGGCGCTGGTCCTCGCCGTGCAGTACGAGCTCGGCATGGCCGACGGCACGGCCAACGGCAACTTCGGGCCCGGCACCCAGGCGGCCCTGAAGTCGCACCCCGTGCGGCAGGGCGACAAGGGCGTCTACGTCCAGTTGTTCTCCGCCGGGATGGTCGTGAACCGGCGGCCCGTCGCCCTCACCGACACCTTCGACTCCTACCTCGCCGCGGCGGTCCGGGCCTTCCAGAGCTTCGTCGCTCTTCCGGGCACGGGCGAGGGCGACTTCCCCACCTTCGCCTCCCTCCTGGCGTCCTACGGCGACCAGGCGCGCCAGGGCAAGGCCTGCGACACCATCTCCAAGGTCACCCCGGCACGCGCGGCGACCCTCAAGGCCGCCGGGATCACCCACGTCGGCCGCTACCTCACCAATCCGAGCGCCACGTCCCTGCCGGAGAAGGCCATCCAGCCGGGTGAGTTGCAGGTCTTCGCCCAGCAGGGCCTGCGCTGCTTCCCGATCTACCAGACCGTCAACAACGACGCCTCGGACTTCGACTACGTCGCCGGGCGCACGGCCGGGTACGCGGCGGTCAACGCCGCCCTCGACCACGGCTTCAAGCGGGGGACCCGGATCTTCTTCGCCGTCGACTTCGACGCGATCGACGCCGAGATCACCGCGAACGTCCTGCCCCACTTCAAGGGCGTCAAGGAGGCGATGGCGGACTCCGGCCACCCGTACGAGATCGGGGTCTACGGCTCCCGCAACGTCTGCGCGCAGGTCGGCGCCGCCGGTTACTCGACGGCGAGCTTCGTGGCCGACATGTCCCCGGGCTTCGACGGCAACGCCGGGCGCCCGCTGCCGAACGACTGGGCCTACGACCAGTTCGTCATCCGCACCCTCGGCTCGGGCGACGGGCAGTTGGAGGTCGACGTCGACATCGCCTCGGGCCGGGACACCGGGCAGGGCTCGTTCAACCGGCCGCGGCCCGCCGCCTGGGACGTCGCCCTCGACGAACGCCAGGTGCCGGCGCTGCGGGCCGACCTCGCGCGCTACATGCGGTCGATCGGACGTCCGGACCTGGGCGGCGTGGGCGGCGACGCCGGACTCTACACCAACGCCCAGGCGGTCGCGGCGATCCAGGACCAGGACGGGCTGATCACCGAGCTGTCGCACACGTACAAGATGCGCAAGGCGCTGATCCAGACGGCCGTCTACTGGGCCATGCGCGACTACAGCCTCGCCGACCAGGCCACCGACCAGCAGGTCGCCGACCACCACCTCACGGGCTCCGGCTCCGTGAAGGACTCGCACACCGGCATCGGCGAGATCAGCGCGGCCGATGCCATCCAGGCCTGGAACCACTGCATCGGCTGGGGTTTCACCACCGGCGACCGCCGCGACCCGGCCAAGGACGCCGACCTCTGGTCCGTGTGGCAGCAGCTGAGCAAGGACAACGCGTTCAGCGTGCGCACCGCGGCCCTGGTGCATCTGTGGGGCACGCGGGGCAGGCCCGGCGGCCAACTGCCCCCCGGTGACCGCGTCACCACCCCGCGCTCCATGCGCCTGGACCTCGCCGAGTTCGAGATCACCGAGCTGCTGCGACGCTACCGGGCCTGGGACCCCGACGTGGAGGCGCAGACGCACCAGAGCCTGGCCGTCTACCAGATCTTCGAGAAGTACAACAGCATCGCCCGCAACGCGTGAATGGCTGGAATGAGAGCCCGTTGAACCTCAACATCCCCAGAATCCCCCGTAGAGGGCCCCGCCCGGCCGCCACGCACCGCCGCGGGCTGTCCCGCCGTGCCCTGCTCGGCCGTATCGCTGCCGTCGGCGGTGCCGTGGGCGTCGCCGCCCTGCCCGTCTCGCACTTCCTGTCCCAGGCGTACGCCGACGCGAACAACCCCATCCCGGGCCGTGTACGGGACGCCCTGCGCAGCGCGCAGGAGCGAACCCGGCGCGTGCTGGCCGGTTCGCGCTCCCACAACGGCTGGGAGATGGAGAACGCCGCGGACGACGGCGGCACCGTCTACACCCGACCCGTGCCCGGCACCCCGCTCACGGGCATCGCCGTCCGCATGGGTGACGTGGAGACCGTCCTCGTCCACCTGGTGCGCCGGTTCCACTACGAGGTCGACAGGCTGCGCCGGGGCGATGTCACCGGCTGGCACGGCCCGTCCGGCGTCGGCAAGGGCCGGCCGGAGTCCAACCTGGCGTCCGGCACGGCGGTGCGGATCCGCCCCGGCTTCTATCCGCGCGGCGCCCGGGGCGGCTTCTTCCCGCAGCAGGAGGTCGTGATCCGCGACATCCTCGCCGAGCTCGACGGCGTCGTCCGCTGGGGCGGTGACGACGCCACGCCCGACGAGTCGCTGTTCTCCATCGACGTACGGCCCGGCGACCAGCGGCTGGCCCAGGTCGCGGCCCGGATCCGCGGCTGGCAGCTGGAGCCGGGAGCCGGTGCGGGCGCCCCGGTGAACGTGCTGGCCGGCAGCCGGCGCAAGGCGGCCCGGGCTCTGGAGCGCCGGCAGCGCACCGCCGCGTGACGCGCGAAAGGGGGGCTCACCGCCATCGGCGGTGAGCCCCCCTTTCGTGGTGCCCGTCCTGCGTGGTGCCTGTCCTGCGTGGTGCCTGTCCTGCGTGGTGCCTGTCCTGCGTGGTGCCTGTCCTGCGTGGTGCCTGTCCTGCTTCTCCTACTTCGCGAAGCCGTAGTTCATCAGCTTCGTGGCGTCCGTCTTCCGCGCGGTCTTGTCGGTCGAGGCGAGGACCGTGCCGATGACCGTCTTGCCGTTGCGGGTGGCGGCGAAGACCAGGCAGAACCCGGCCTCCGGGCCGGAGCCCGTCTTCACACCGATCGCGCCGGTGTAGCTGCTCAGCAGCGGGTTGGTGTTCTCCCACGGGGCCATCGTCCGCGTGCCGCCGGACTTCGTGGTCGTCTTCGCCGTGTACTTCTTCGTCTTGACGACCGTGCGGAACATGGTGTTCTTCATCGCGCTGCTGGCGAGCTTCGTCAGGTCGCGCGGTGTCGAGTAGTTGGCGCCCTTGCCGATGCCGTCGAACGAGTCGAAGTGGGTGTTCTTCAGACCCAGGTCCTTGGCGGTGGTGTTCATCTTGCCGATGAACGACTTCACGCGCGCCGCCCGCGACGAGCCCGAACCGAACTTGTCGGCGAGCGCGTACGCCGCGTCGCAGCCGGACGGGAGCATGAGCCCGTACAGCAGCTGGCGGACGGTGACCTTGTCGCCGACGATCAGACTGGCGTTCGACGCCCAGTTGTTGTCGACGATGTAGTCGCTGTACGCCTTCTGGATCGTGACCTTGCTGTCCAGGTTGAGCTTCGGCTGCTTCAGCACCACCAGGGCCGTCATGATCTTGGTGGTCGAGCCGGTGGAGCGGCGCGTGTCGGCCGCCTTGGTGTACAGCGACTTGCCGGTCGCGTTGTTCATCACGTAGCCGCCCTTGGCGGCGATCGAGGGCGCCGTGGCGGCCTGCGCCGGCGCGACGGTGAGAGCTCCGGTCGCGAGCATGGCGCCGGTGGTCACGGCGACGGCCGCAGCTCTGCGGAAACGGGTGCCCTGAATGCCGGTTATCAAGTGAAGTACCCCGATTACGTTGAATGCCCCATCGGTGCGGCCGAATTGAGGACGACGGGAAAGGGGGCCGCACGTGTCTCACTCGTAACTAGCACACGTGGTGGTGTCCTTGCCGAGCGGGACCCCCGCTTTGCCGCAGACGTGTGACATTCGAGTCCGCATACTGGACTAATGCATCCATGCGTACCTGTTGTATCTATGCTGTCGGCATGACCCTGGCCGTGAAGCAACCTCCCGCCGCCGACCGCGTCTACACCCACGTCAAGCAGGGCGTGCTGGAGCGCCGTTACGAGGGCGGGACCCTCCTCACCGAGGGCGAGCTCGCCGAGGCCGTCGGGGTCTCGCGCACTCCGGTGCGTGAGGCGCTGCTCCGGCTGGAGGCCGAGGGGCTGATCCGGCTCTACCCGAAGAAGGGCGCCCTCGTCCTGCCGGTCTCCGCGCAGGAGATCGCCGACGTCGTCGAGACCCGGCTGCTCGTCGAGGAGCACGCGGCGCGCAAGGCCGTGCCCGCGCCCGCCGGGCTCATCGAGCGCCTGGAGGAGCTGCTGGCCCGGCAGAAGAAGCAGGCCGCCGCCGGAGACCTCGCGGGGGCCGCCGTCACCGACCGCTGCTTCCACGCCGAGATCGTCCGCAGCGGCGGCAACGAGATCCTCTCCCGGCTCTACGACCAGCTGCGCGACCGCCAGCTGCGGATGGGCGTCGCCGTCATGCACTCCCACCCCGACCGGATCGCCAAGACCCTCGCCGAGCACGAGGAGATCCTCGACGCGCTGCGCGCCGGGGACGCCGAGGCGGCCGTCGGGCTGGTCCACCGGCACGTCGGCTGGTTCTCGCACCTGGCCCGGGGGGAGGTCCGATGAGCAGCACGCTGCCGGGCGATCCTCCGGGTGGCCGGCGCGCACTGGCGGTCTGGGGCATCGGCGTCTCGGTCTACTTCGTCGCGGTCATCTTCCGCACGTCCCTGGGCGTGGCCGGCCTCGACGCCGCCGACCGCTTCCACGTCAACGCCTCCGCGCTGTCCACCTTCTCCATCCTCCAGCTGCTGGTCTACGCGGGCATGCAGATACCCGTCGGCCTGCTCGTCGACCGGCTCGGCACCAAGAAGGTGCTGGCTCTCGGGGCGGTGCTGTTCACGGCCGGGCAGCTGGGCTTCGCGTTCTCCCCGTCGTACGGCATGGCGCTCGCGTCCCGGGCGCTGCTCGGCTGCGGTGACGCGCTGACCTTCATCAGCGTGCTGCGCCTCGGCAGCCGGTGGTTCCCGGCCCGGCGCGGCCCGCTCGTCGCCCAGTTCGCGGGGCTGGTGGGCATGGCGGGCAACCTCGTCTCCACGCTCGTCCTGGCCCGGCTGCTGCACGGCGTCGGCTGGACGGCGGCCTTCGCGGGCAGCGCGGCCGCCGGGGCCGTGGTGTTCGTCCTGGTACTGCTGTTCCTGAAGGACCACCCGGAGGGCCACGAGCCGGAGCCGCTCCCGCATCAGGGCGTGGCCTACGTACGGCGGCAGATCGCCGCCGCCTGGCGGGAGCCGGGGACGCGGCTCGGCCTGTGGGTGCACTTCACGACCCAGTTCCCGGCGATGGTGTTCCTGCTGCTGTGGGGCCTGCCGTTCCTCGTCGAGGCCCAGGGACTGTCCCGGGCCACGGCCGGCGAACTCCTCACGCTGGTCGTGCTGTCGAACATGGTCGTCGGCATGGTCTACGGCCAGATCGTCGCCCGGCACCACGGGGCGCGGCTGCCGCTCGCGCTCGGCACGGTCGGGACGACGGCGGCCCTGTGGGCGGCGACGCTGGCCTACCCCGGCCCGCACGCCCCGATGTGGCTGCTGATCGTGCTGTGCGCGGTGCTCGGGGCATGCGGGCCCGCCTCGATGCTCGGCTTCGACTTCGCCCGCCCGGCGAACCCGCCCGAGCGGCAGGGCACGGCCTCCGGCATCACCAACATGGGCGGCTTCGTGGCCTCCATGACCACGCTGTTCGCGATCGGGGTGCTGCTGGACGCCACCGGCGACGACTACACCGTGGCCTTCTCGGTGGTGTTCGTGCTTCAGGCGTTCGGGGTCGCGCAGATCCTGCGGCTGCGCGAGCAGGCGGCCCGGCGCGAGCGGGAACGGCTGGTGGCGAGCCGGGTGGAGACGGTGCACGTCCCGGCATAGGCGTAGATCAACGGGCCACCACCGGTACCAGGGTGAGGTACGCGAGCCCGAGGACGCCGCGGTAGGTGAGCCAGGCGGCTCGGTGGCGGTCGGCGCGCTCCCGGGTCTCGGCGGCCAGGGGGTGGCCGGGGTGCTCGGCGAGCCACACCTCGGTGTCCGCGAGGTACGCCGACTCGAACGCCTCCCATTCGTCGAGGCTCGCGGTCTCCGTCCACTCGGGCCGGAACCCCGCGTCGACGGCCAGGCCGACGAGGGTCGCGAGGTCGGGGTGGTCGGTGGCGCTCGCGTCCGGCCACATGCGGGCCAGCTCCGCCTCGGTCGGGGTGCGGTGCCAGAAGCCTTCTCCGAGGAGGACGCGGCCGTGGTCGGTGACCAGGCGGCGCAGTTCCGCGAGCGCCTCGGGGAGTTGGCCGGCGAGGGCCTGGCTCGCGCCGACGCACAGGACGAGGTCGGCGGGGCCGTGGGGTGTTCCGGCGGCGGACTCCTCGAGGAAACGGACTCGGTCCGTGAGACCTCTTGCCTCGGCGGCTTGTCGGCCGCGGGCCAGGTCCTCGGCGTTGATGTCGATGCCGGTGCCGGTTGCCGCCGGGGTGGCGGCCAGGATGCGGAGCATCAGCTCGGCCCAGCCGCAGCCGATGTCGAGGACGGTGGTGGGGGCGTGGCGGGTCAGGCGTGCGACCAGCCGGTCTGCGCGTGGTTCCGAGAGCGGGCCGTGGAACGTGAGGCGGCTGTGACGGGGCGGGGTTGTCATGCGCAGGGACGGTACGTGGAGTGGTGGGCGGGCGGCATGGGGTTTTTGCCGCAGTGGCCGTTGGTGCCGGGAGCGGGTGGGTGCGCAGCTCGGCGCGGCGAGGTGCCTCCCCCAAGCTCTTCGAGCAGGGGGTACCCCCAGCGCCCACCCGTGCCGCCCTGGGGGCACCTCCCAGGCCCTTGAGGCACTGGGGGAGGCACGACTGCCCGCAGCCAGGGCTACTTCGTCACCGTGAAGTTGCGCAGGATCGCCGCCGTCAAGTCCGGGTCGCCCTCCGTTTTCACCCTGTCCGTCACCGACTCCGGCGTCACGCGGCCGCAGGCCAGGCGGACGTATGTCTCCCAGTCGAGGGTGAGGGTGGCGGCGGGGCCGAGGGCGGGGGCCGTTTCGAGGGTGCCGCGGCCCTGGATGTCGACGCGGATCGTGCGCAGGAACTCGATGGGACCGTGGACGTCGAAGACGACGGCCGAGCTGCGCGGTGCCTGCGCGTCCTCGGCGACCACGCGCGGGAGTTCGCCGAGCAGCACGTCACGGGCGACGTGCGCGCCGGGGGAGTCGAGGTTGCCGGGCCGGCCGAGGGCCGTGCGCAGGTCCTGCTCGTGCACCCACACGTCGAAGGCGTGCCGACGCATGGACTCCTCGAGGGTCAGCTCCGTGCCGAACGGGCCGCGCACCTTCGCGCCCGGGTCGCGCGAGTCGTTGCGCAGCTGGCGGTTGCGGCGGATGATCACGTACTCCAGCTCGGAGGTCATCTCCGGCGCCGTGTGGTGACGGCGGACGTCGACCTGCATCTCCATGTAGCGCTGGTGGTCGTTGGTCACGTGGAAGAGGTCGCGCGGCAGCGTGTGGATGGGGCGTGGGTCGCCCAGCATCTCGCAGTCCAGGCCGATGACGTGGGAGACCACGTCCCGCACCGACCACCCGGGGCACGGCGTCCGCCGGTTCCACTCGGCCTCCGCGAGCGGCTGGAGCAGCTCGGATATCGCTTCGATGGAGTGGGTCCAGGCGTCGGCGTAGGGCTGGAGGGTGGGATGCAGACTCACGGAACGGGACCCCTCGGCGGTCGGTGCACGGGCAGGTGGTGGCGGTTGCCAGTGGGAGGTGGCGGCTGTCGGCGGGTGTCTTGGCAGCTAAGTTACGCTGCTGTGAGGCACCCCGGCAGTGCTTTCGTGTGACGATCGTAGGCCCGTGGGGAAGCCCTTGTTGGACGGGCCGAATGCCAGGACGGTGGTAGTGTGCGCGCCTCTGTGATCCAGATCGCCGTAGACGAGGGCGAATCGGTCGAATCGCGCCGTCGGCGGGCGGCCTCGATGGTCCGCGATCAGGCCGGGGCCGATCTCGTCGTCCTGCCGGAGCTGTGGACCACGGGTGCCTTCGCCTACGAGGAGTTCGGGCAGGAGGCCGAGCCGCTCGAAGGGCCGACGTACGAGACGATGGCGAAGGCCGCGAGCGACGCCGGTGTGTGGCTGCACGCGGGCTCGATCCCGGAGCGGGATCCTGAGGGGCCGCTCTACAACACCTCCCTCGTCTTCTCCCCGGCCGGCGATCTCGCCGCCGTCTACCGCAAGATCCACCGCTTCGGCTTCGACAAGGGCGAGGCCGTGCTGATGGGCGCGGGTGCCGAGCTGGTGACGGTCCGTCTGCCGTCGACCACCCTGGGCCTCGGCACCTGTTACGACCTCCGTTTCCCCGAACTCTTCCGCGGGCTCGTCGACGCCGGTGCCGAGACGCTCGTGGTCCCGGCGGGCTGGCCGGAGCGCCGCCGGGCCCACTGGACGCTGCTGGCTCAGGCGCGGGCGGTCGAGAACCAGTCGTTCGTCGTCGCGTGCGGAACGGCCGGGACGCACGCCGGGGTTCCCCAGGCCGGTCACTCGATCGTGGTCGACCCGTGGGGTGAGGTGCTGGCCCAGGCGGGCGCCGGCGAGGAGGTCCTGACGGTGGAGTTCGACCCGGGGAAGGTCGCGACGACGCGGGAGCAGTTCCCGGTGCTGAAGGACCGGGTGCTGGGGCTCCAGCCTCCTCGCAGGCCCTGAGGACGCGCCCTCAGTCCCCCCGCTCCTTCTCCGCCAGGTGGATCACACACACCGCCACCGCGATCAGCAGCGCCGGATCCGCGTCCTCGCGGACGACCTCCACGCCGTAGGTGTCCCGCACGGTCAGCCACCGCCGGGAGACCACCGCCAGCAGCTCCCCGTCGTACTCGACGGCGAACTCCCGGTCGAGGATCTTGCCGCTGACGTCCAGCTCACTGCCGTCGGCCAGGGACACCCGGTAGTGGTTGCGCAGCAGGGACAGACGTTTCCGGCGGATCGTCGCCAGCGGCTCGCCGCCCCGCTGGAGCACCATCGTGTCGCGCAGGGCGAGCATCTTCTGGTGGATGTCGACGAGGACGCGCCCCTGGGTGTCCTTCAGCTCCCAGGTGTCCCGCAGGCGCAGTGCCTTGCCGTCGACGAGGAACACCTTGGTGCCGCGGTCGTCCTCGATCCAGTAGTCGTCGCCGAAGCCGAGGAGCCGGTCGTACACGAGGAATCTCATGACACCAGGGCTTCCCCGGCGCCCGCTCCGAAACGCCGTCGATAGGCCGAGGGGCTCAGCCCGGTCACCCGCCGCAGCCGGGTCCGCAGGTTGGCGGCCGTCCCGAGCCCGCTGCGGGCCGCCACCACGTCCAGCCGTTCCTCGCCCCGCTCGATCAGCCGACAGGCCAGCGCCACCCGCTCCCCGGTCAGCCATGCCAGCGGTGTCGTCCCGAGCTGGGCGCGGAAGCGCCGGTGGAGCGTGGCCGGGCTGACACGCGCGCGTGCGGCCAGGTCCGTCACCGTCAGCGGCTCGCCCAGCCGCTCCTGCGCCCACTCCAGCAGGGGTGCCAGGGACTCGTCCCGCACCTGAGGCACCGGCCGCTCCACGAACTGCCGCTGCCCGCCGTCCCGGTGCGCGGCGAACACCAGCCGCCGGGAGACGTGGTTGGCGATCTCGGCGCCGTGGTCACGTCGTACGACGTGCAGGCCCAGGTCCAGCGCCGAGGCGCTGCCGGAGGCGGTCAGGACGTCGCCGTCGTCCACGAACAGTACGTCCGGCTCCAGCAGCACCTCGGGGTACCTCGCCCTGAAGGACTCCGCCCACATCCAGTGGCAGGCCGCCCGCCGCCCGTCCAGCAGCCCGGCCTCCGCCATCGTGAAGGCACCCGAGCAGAACCCGACCAGCCGTGCACCACGCGCGTGTGCCCGGCGTACGGCATCCAGGACGCGCGGCGCCCGGGGTGTTTCTGTGTCGGGCCGGTTCGGCACGATCAGGGTGTCCGCCTCCTCGGCGGCCTCCAGTCCGGCCACTCCGGTGAGCGTGAAGAAGCCGTCCCGCATACGCGTGTGCGGTGCGGCGGCGCACAGCCGGAAGTCGTACAGCTCTCGCCCGAGCTCCGGCCTGCGCAGCCCGAAGATCTCGATGGCGCAGCTCATCTCGAAGGGGTTCGAGTTCTCGTCCACCATCAGGACGACCCGGTGCGAGGATCCTTGCGGCATGTGCGATTTCTAGCACTCGTGCGAGACCCACGGCACCCCTGAAGATCACCCCATGACCCAGGAACCCGTCTCCCTCGCCCACGCCCTGGCCTCCTTCTCGGAGCAGTGGAGCCCACGCATCGTCACCGCCGTCAACGACTACGACGTCCGCGTCGCGAAGGTCGAGGGCGAGCACGTCTGGCACGTCCACGACCACACCGACGAGTTCTTCCTCGTCCTCGACGGCGAGCTGCACATCGGCCTGCGCGAGCCGTCCGGCGAGCGCACGGTCGTGCTCCCCCGGGGCAGCGTCTTCACCGTCCCGCGCGGCACCGAGCACAAGCCGTACGCCCCCGTCCCGACCGCGATCCTCTTGTTCGAACCCACCGGCACCCTCACGGTCGGCGACCGCCACGACGACGTGCCCGAGCACGTGGACGCCACGACCGGCCACGCGCTGGACCGGCTGTCAGTGCCGGACGACACCCTGGACGCATGACCGACACAGCATCCCGACGTGCCCGCGTCCGCGCCCCCGAGCTGACCGGCTAGGTGTGCTGTCCCGGGACGTTGGTGACAGGCGACACGCCTGGAGTGGTCCTTGAACGAGGCGAGGGCCTCTGGGTTCGGTGACGGATCTCGTCGACATCGGGCCGGGGGGGGGTGGGGTGGGCGGGTTGCGGGAGGTGGCGGCGCCGTTTGTGGTGCCAGGCCCTTCGGGGGGCCCGGCTGCGAGTCTCAGACGTGGACGCGGCGGTTATTGCGTGAGGTCGGCGTGTTCCTGGGTGGGCTTGCGGCGCGGGATCTCGCGGTGCGCTCGCGGCAGGGTCTGGCTCACGATGCCACCGTGGGCGGCTCGTAAGCGGGAGTTGACCGGGGCCTCGTCGGCGCGGTGGGCCGGCAGCACCACCAAAGCCACTCATGACCAGTGGGCCCTGGCCCGGCGCGGCCAGATGGCGGAGATGGTGTGGCTGCGGGGGCAGATCACGCGGATCGAGGCGCGGCTGGCGAGTCCGCTGGGCGCCAACGCGAACAAGCGCGAACGGCTGGTACGCGGGTACGGCTCGCGGGTGGAGTGGCACGCCAAGGCTCGTCGGCTGCACATGCTGAAGGACCGGCTCGCCGGTCTGGAGGCGGACTGGGCGGCGGACCGGGTGCATGTGGTGTGCGGCGGCAAGCAGCTCGCCCGCCTGCGCCACCACCTGGGCCAGGCCGGGCTGGAGGAGGTGGCCTGGCGGGATCGGTGGCGGGCGGCGCGGATGTTCCTGGCTGCCGCCGGGAGTCCGGCAAACGCCTCGGCAACGAGACCATCCGCATCACCAGCACCGGGCAGGTCTCGATCAGACTCCCCGCCGCCCTGGGCTACCTGGCCAACGCCCCGCACGGCCGCTACGTCCTCGACACCACCGTGGAGTTCCAGCACCGGGGCGAGGAATGGGCGGACCGGATCAGCGCGAACAGTGCGGTGGCCTACCGCATCCACCACGACCCGGTCCGCCGCCGCTGGTATGTCACCGCCTCTTGGCGGCGTCCAGCTGTCCCGGTCCTGCCGATCGACGCGGCTCTGGCTAACGCGGGCGACCAGCGTGCCCAACACCGTTCGGAGCACGCGGCTGAGCATGAGCCCTGGCAACAGGGCTCACTCCCGCTCAGTCTTTAGGAACGGTCACACTCCGTACCCGTCGCTGTAGCCGTCCCGCGTGGGGCGCCGTCCGTCGTCCACGACCGGCGTCGTGGGTGGGACCACCACGCGCCGGCGCCTGGCGATGCTGCTGAACGTCGTGACGCCGATCAGTCCGACGATCATCAGGATCACGCCGACGAGGTCGAGGTTGACCCCCTGCATGTCCCAGTCGGTCGCGAACGTGAGGATGGCTCCCACGGCGATGAGGATGATGCATCCGCCGAGGCCCATGAGTGTCGCCTCCCTGTACGGTCCGGTCGTTCCGGTCCGCACACCGGGTACCCCCGAGGGGAACACCCATGCGGTGATGGCCTGTTCTACCTCTCCAGGAACGCCGTCAGCGCGTTCGCCAGGAGGAACGGGTCGTCGGCGCCGCACAGTTCGCGGACGCTGTGCATCGACAGGATGGCCACGCCGATGTCGACCGTCTTGATGCCGTGCCGGGCGGCGGTGATCGGTCCGATCGTGGTGCCGCAGGGCATGGAGTTGTTGGAGACGAAGGACTGGAAGGGCACGTCGGCCGCCTCGCAGGCCGCCGTGAACTCGGCGCGGCCCGAACCGTCCGTGGCGTAGCGGTTGTTGACGTTGACCTTGAGGATCGGACCGCCGTTGACGCGCGGGTGGTGCGTCGGGTCGTGCCGCTCCGCGTAGTTGGGGTGCACGGCGTGGCCGGTGTCGGAGGACAGGCAGACCGTGCCGGCGAAGGCGCGGGCCCGGTCCTCGTAGGAGCCGCCGCGGGCGAACACCGAGCGCTCCAGCACGTTGCCGAGCAGCGGTCCGTCCGCGCCGGTGTCCGACTGGGAGCCGTTCTCCTCGTGGTCGAAGGCGGCCAGGACCGGGATGGAGGCCGGCTCGGACGCGCCGGAGGCCACGGCGGCGAGGGCCGCCGTGCCGGCGTGCACGGACAGCAGGTTGTCCATGCGGGGGCCGGCCAGCAGTTCGCGGTCGCGGCCCAGGTAGGCGGGCGGTTCCACGGAGTGCGTCATCAGGTCCCAGCCGGTGACCTCGCCCGCGGGGATGCCGGCCGTCTCCTCCAGGAAGGCGATCAGGTCGCCGTCGCGCACGTCGCCGCCCAGGCCCCAGACCGGCTGCATGTGCCGCTGCTTGTCGAGCTTGAGGCCGTCCGCCGTCACCGAGCGGTCCAGATGGATGGCGAGCTGCGGGACGCGCAGCAGCGGGCGGTCGATGTTGACCAGGCGCGTGGAGCCGTCGCGCAGGGTCAGCCGGCCCGCGAGGCCCAGGTCGCGGTCCAGCCAGGAGTTGAGCAGCGGCCCGCCGTAGATCTCCACGGCCACCTGGCGCCAGCCGTGCGCCCCGCTGTCGGGGAGCGGCTTGACGCGCAGGTTGGGGGAGTCGGTGTGGGCGCCGACGATCCGGAACGGCGTGTGCGGTGCGGCGCCCTCCGGCACGTACCAGGCGATGATCGCGCCGCCGCGCAGCACGTACTTGCCGCCGCTCGTCCCTTCCCAGGCGTCCGTCTCGGCGACCTGCCTGAAGCCTGCCTTCTCCAGCCGTTCGGCAGCTGTGGCCACGGCGTGGTAGGGCGACGGGCTCGCCGCCAGGAAGGTCATGAGGTCGTCGGTGTGGCCGCGGTCGAAGGCAAGAGGTGCGCGCGAAGCGCTCGCTGCAAGGGTGGCGGCGGGAGACGGGCGGGCTGGTTCGCTCATGGTTTCACCTTAGCGACGGACGAGGGCCTGTTCCCCGGGTAGGGGAACAGGCCCTCGAACAGAGGACTCGGCGGGACTAGAACGCGGCCTCGTCCAGCTCCATCAGGTCCAGCTCGACGCCCTCGGCGACCTTGCGGGCCAGGGTGACGCCCGGCAGGACGTTGGCGGCGAAGAACTTGGCCGCGGCGATCTTGCCGGTGTAGAAGGCCTTGTCCTTGGCGGAGGCGGTCTCCAGCTTCTCGGCGGCGATCGCGGCGCCCTTGAGCAGCAGGTAGCCGACGACGACGTCACCGGAGGCCATCAGCAGGCGGGTGGTGTTCAGCCCGACCTTGTAGATGTTCTTGACGTCCTGCTCGGTGGCCGCGAGGTCGGTGAGCATCAGGCCGACGATGGCCTCCAGCTCGACCGCGGCCTTGGCGAGGTGCTCGCGGGCACCGGCCAGCTCCTCGCCGCCCGTGCCGAGGGCCAGGAACTTCTTGATGTCCTCGGCGAGGGAGTTCAGCGCGGCGCCCTGGTTGCGGACGATCTTCCGGAAGAAGAAGTCCTGGCCCTGGATCGCCGTGGTGCCCTCGTAGAGGGTGTCGATCTTGGAGTCCCGGATGTACTGCTCGATCGGGTACTCCTGGAGGAAGCCGGAGCCGCCGAACGTCTGCAGCGACTGGGCGAGCAGCTCGTAGCCCTTCTCGGAGCCGTAGCCCTTGACGATGGGCAGGAGCAGGTCGTTCAGCGCGTGCTCGGTGGCGGCGTCCTCGCCGGCGGCCTCCTTGATCTGGATCGCGTCCTGGATCGAGGCGGTGTACATCACCAGGGCGCGCATGCCCTCCGCGTACGCCTTCTGCGTGATCAGCGAGCGGCGCACGTCGGGGTGGTGGGTGATGGTGACCTTCGGCGCGGTCTTGTCCATGAAGTTCGCCAGGTCGGGGCCCTGGACGCGCTCCTTGGCGTACTCCAGCGCGTTCAGGTAGCCCGTGGACAGCGTGGAGATCGCCTTCGTGCCGACCATCATGCGGGCGAACTCGATGATGCGGAACATCTGGCGGATGCCGTCGTGCTTGTCGCCGATCAGCCAGCCCTTGGCGGGGTGCTGGTCGCCGAAGGTCATCTCGCAGGTGTTGGAGGCCTTCAGGCCCATCTTGTGCTCGACGTTCGTGGCGTAGGCGCCGTTGCGCTCGCCCAGCTCGCCGGTCTCGAAGTCGAAGAGGTACTTCGGGACGAGGAAGAGGGACAGGCCCTTGGTGCCGGGGCCGGCTCCCTCGGGACGCGCGAGCACGTAGTGGAGGATGTTCTCCGACATGTCGTGCTCACCGGACGTGATGAAGCGCTTCACGCCCTCGATGTGCCAGGAGCCGTCCTCCTGCTGCACGGCCTTGGTGCGGCCGGCGCCCACGTCGGAGCCCGCGTCGGGCTCGGTGAGCACCATCGTGGAGCCCCACTGCTTCTCCACGGCGATCTTGGCTATGTGCTTCTGGACCTCGTTGCCCTCCTCGAAGAGGATGCCGGCGAAGGCCGGGCCCGAGGAGTACATCCACACGGCCGGGTTGGCGCCCAGGATGAGCTCGGCGTAGGCCCAGATCAGGGAGCGGGGCGAGGTGGTGCCGCCGATCTCCTCGGGCAGGCCGAGGCGCCAGTACTCGGAGTCCATGAAGGCCTGGTAGCTCTTCTTGAAGGAGGCCGGGACCGGCGCGGTGTTGGTCTCCGGGTCGAAGACCGGCGGGTTGCGGTCGGCGTCGATGAAGGACTCGGCCAGCTCGTTCTCCGAGAGGCGGGTCATCTCCTCCAGGATGCTCTTCGCGGTCTCGACGTCCGTCTCCTCGAACGGGCCGGTGCCGTACACCTTGTCGCGCCCGAGTACTTCGAAGAGGTTGAACTCGATGTCGCGGAGATTCGACTTGTAGTGCCCCATGGCGACGGCTCCCGGCTCCCTAGAGAGATCGGCGAGGCACTGGCTCCTCGCGCTAGTTCACGTACCAACAAGTAGCTACGATGATGCTACCCGCCAGTAATAAGACGCAACCCCATCCGGTCATCTGTGACAGGTCACACCGGAACGGTCAAGGTCGCGGTGTAGCCGTCCCCCGTGCTGCCCGCCATCGCCGCCAGCTGCCGCTCGTGCCCGTCGCTGAAGATGCCGTCGTCCTCCAGGGAGAGGCTGCTCAGGTTCCGCACGCTGGCGTCGTAGCCGTCCGTGGCGTAGACCGCGTCGCAGACGTCCTTCGGGAAGGCGAGCTGCGAGGTGTTCGTGATCGACGTGGCGGCGGTGGCGTCGGCCAGAGAGCCGTACACCTCGAAGTGGATGTGCGGCCAGCGGCCCGGGTAGCAGCCGGGGAAGACGCTCGTGAACGTGACCTGGCCCTTCTCGTCCGTCTCCTGGACGCCCCGCAGGTAGTTCTCCTCGGTGACGCCCTCGGAGTACAGGGAGTAGGCGCCGTCCCGGTCGCAGTGCCACACGTAGACGGCGGCGCCCTGCTTGGGGGTGCCGCAGCCGGAGGCCGCGTCCACCACCGTCAGGGTGATGGTCAGGGGTACGCCCTCGGCGGTGCCGCCCGCGGAGTCGCCGAAGCTCTGCCTGATGTCGCCGCGGACGACGCCGCTCTCCTTCAGGACGTTCACACCGTTCGAGCCGTCGCCGGGGAAGGGCCCGGCCGTCTCCTCCGGGATCTCCGCGCACCCGGCGGGCGAGGCCGGGGAGGCAGAGGACGGGGACGCCGTGGGCTTCTCCTCCGTCGTGCAGCCCACCAGCGGGACCAGGCTCACGCCCGCCATCAGCCGGATCATCCGGCGGCGGGCGAGGACGGGCAGGTCGTAGGAGAGGCCTCTGTCGTGCTCGTGCGGGCCCTCGTCATGGCGTCCGTTCATCGTTCGACGCTACGAGCGGCGGACGCCGCGATCCACGTGCCGGGGCTGTCAAGTCGCTGTCGGTTTGCCGGGCCCGCCGTACCGGCCCGATCGCCCGGCCGCTCTCGGTACTCTTGCGCTCATGTACGGCTACGACCAGACAGCGGGCCCGCAAGGGCAGTACGCCCCTCCGCAGCAGCCGATGTCCGGCGGGTACGGACAGCAGCCGCCGCTGTACCCCGAGCCGTCCCCGCCCTCCCTGACGGACGCGGTGCGCGCGTTCACGACCGGGCAGATGGCCGCCGAGGACTTCCAGCAGGTCTTCGCGACGTCGAAGGTCTACTGCCCGCGCGGTGACAACCCCGGTTTCCTCGCCCTGCACAACACCCAGCAGCCGGTGATCCCGATGTTCAGCACGCTCAAGGAGCTGCGCCGGTACGCGGGCAAGGAGTCCAAGTACTTCGTGATCACCGGCGCCGAGGTCCTGGACCTGCTGCCGACCGGCTACGGCTTCGTGCTGGACATGGAGGGCGAGCACCGCATGGTGTTCGACGCGAAGGCCGTCGAGCAGATGGTCGAGTTCGCGATGCGCCGGATGTATGGCTAGACGCCATTGCTCCGCAGACGGCTAGCCGCCCTTCCCCTCGCGGACGGCGGCCACCCCTACGTCGACTGCGGCAGGCGCAGCGCCAGGCCGTCCAGGACGACGTCCAGGCCGTAGGCGAACTTGTCGTCGCGGAGCCGGGCGGGGTCGGCGGCCTGGGCGGCGGTCGTGGCTTCGGCGGCCGCCAGGTGGTCGTAGCCGGAAGAGACCTGCCGTGCCGTGGGCAGCAGCCGGGCGACGAACTGGGACTCGGTCTCGCCGGAACGGGCGACCGTGGTGAGCCAGGCGGCCTCGGTGGTGGACATGCCGATGACGTACGAGAAGACGGCGTCGATCGCACGGCTCGGCTCGGGGAACCCCGCCGCGGTGAACAGGGCCGCGAGGCGCTCGGAGAAGTTCATGTAGTTGGGGCCGAGGTAGGCGAGCCCCGCCTGGCCCAGGACGAGGGTCAGCCAGGGGTGCCGTAGCGCCGTCGTACGGAAGGACCCCGCGGCCTCCGTCACCGCCGCGCGCCAGTCGGGGCTGTCGGCCGGCGGGACGTGGATCTCGGCGGCGACCTCGTCCACCGCGAGCTCCATCAGCTCGTCCTTCGTGGCGACGTGCCGGTACAGCGAGGTCGCGCCGGCGTTCAGACGGGCGCCGAGCTTGCGCATGCTGAGCGCCTCGACGCCGTCCGCGTCCAGCATCGTGATCGCCTCGCGGACGATCGCCTCGCGGCTGAGCGCGGGCTGGTCGGCGCGGCGCTGCTCGCGGGCCCATACGGACGGGATCGGGTTCGTGTCCGTCGTCTTGCTCCGGCTCATCGGCTCCTCCTGCTGGACCTTCGGCATCCTCGTGCGAACAGCGTGCGCAGTCAGCGTACAGAACTCAAGGGTTGCGCACACTGTTCCATGATGCGTACAGTGTGCGCATCGAAGGAACGGTGTTCGCAGGAGGGGAACTGACATGGACGCTCGCAATCCACGCCGCTGGTGGATCCTGATCGTGCTGTGCCTGAGCACGCTCGTGCTCGTCGTCGACAACATGGCGCTCACGGTCGCGGTGCCCGCGCTGACCGAGGACCTCGGGGCGAGCGCCCAGGACATGCAGTGGATCCTCGACTCCTACATCCTGGTCTTCGCCGGGCTGCTGCTGACCTCGGGAAGCCTGGGGGACCGGTTCGGGCGCCGGAAGGTGATGCTGATCGGCCTGCTGCTGTTCGGGGCGGCCTCACTGGGGGCGGTGTTCTGCGGCAGTCCGGGTGAGCTGATCGCGGTGCGGATCGTGATGGGGGTCGGCGGGGCGCTGATCATGCCGTCGACGCTGTCGATCCTGATCACCGTCTTCGACGAGGACGAGCGGCCCAAGGCGATGGCGGCGTGGGGTTCGGTGTCGATGCTGGGGCTGGTCGGCAGCCCGGTTCTCGGCGGTGTGCTGATCGACCACTTCGCCTGGCAGGCGATCTTCCTGATCAACGTGCCGATCGTCGCCCTGGCGCTGCTGGCCGGTGTGCTGCTGATGCCGGAGTCGAAGGCGCCCTGGCAGAAGCCGGACCCGCTGGGCGCGGTGCTGTCGGCGGTGGGGATGGCGGCTCTGGTGTGGTGGATCATCGAGATTCCGCAGCACGGCGCGTTCGGCGGCCGTTCCCTCCTCGTCCTCGCTGTCGCGGTCGTCGCCCTGGCCGGCTTCGTGGTCTGGGAGAACGTCACCCGCTCGCCGATGGTCCCGCTGGTCCTCTTCAAGCACCGCAACTTCAGCGGGGGTTCGCTCTCCCTGGCGCTCGTCCAGATCGGCAACGCCGGCCTGCTGCTGGTCCTGACCCAGTACCTCCAGTTCGTCCTCGGCTGGTCCGCGGTCAAGGCCGGTCTGGCCTTCCTGCCGCTGGCGGTGGCCGCGCTGGCCGGCAACGCGGCCGGGGCGCAGCTCGCGGTGAAGGTGGGCAACCGGTTCGTCATCCTCGCCGGGATGCTGCTGATGGCCGCCTCCTTCGGGCTGCTCACCACGCTCACCGCGGACAGCGGCTTCACGGTCCCGGCCGTGGCGCTCGGGATCCTGGGGCTGGGAGCCGGTCTGGCGATGCCGGCCGCGGTCGCCGCCCTGATGAGCACCATCCCGGAGGAGAAGGCGGGCGTCGGCTCGGCCCTCAACGACACCATCCAGCAGTCCGGTACCGCCCTCGGCATCGCGATCCTCGGCTCGCTGCTCTCCGGTGGCTACCGGGACGAGATGCCGGCCGGCGCTCCCGAGCAGGCCAGGGAGTCCCTCGGCGGGGCCCTGGCGGTCGCCGGCGGCGACACCGGCCTGGTGCGGGCGGCCCGGGAGGCCTTCACCGCCTCCATGTCGACGACCTTCACGATCAGCGCGATCGGTGTCCTGGCCGCGGCCGTCGTCGCCACACTGGTGATGCGGGACCGCAAGCCGGAGGCCGCGCCCGAGGCCGAGGTCGAGGTCGACGCCGGGCCCGCCCGGGCCGGGAGCGAGGCGCCGGAGCTGGTCGCCTGACGTGGACGTACGGAAAGGCCGGTACCCCGAGCGCGGGGGTGCCGGCCTTTCGCCGTGCCGGTGTCCCGTGGTTCGCTGCGCCGTCGCCCGGGAATGCCCTCCCGGTTTTCTCTGTTCTGGGTGGCAAGAAGTTCAACGCTCAACTAAACTGGGCGTACACGAGGAGGAACCGACATGCCTGCTGTGACCGCCGAGAACCCGTTGACGCTGCCCCGCGTGAGCGCACCGACCGACACCGTGGCCCGTCCCGTGCTCACTGTCACGACCGCGCCGAGCGGTTTCGAGGGCGAGGGCTTCCCGGTGCGCCGGGCGTTCGCCGGGATCAACTACCGCCATCTCGACCCGTTCATCATGATGGACCAGATGGGTGAGGTGGAGTACGCGCCGGGCGAGCCCAAGGGCACTCCCTGGCACCCGCACCGCGGCTTCGAGACCGTCACGTACATCATCGACGGGATCTTCGACCACCAGGACTCCAACGGCGGTGGCGGCACCATCACCAACGGGGACACCCAGTGGATGACCGCGGGCTCCGGACTGCTGCACATCGAGGCCCCACCCGAGCATCTCGTCACGTCCGGCGGGCTCTTCCACGGCCTCCAGCTGTGGGTGAACCTCCCGGCCAAGGACAAGATGATGGCCCCGCGCTACCAGGACATCCGCGGCGGCTCGGTCCAGCTGCTCAGCACCCCCGACGGCGGCGCGCTGCTGCGGGTCATCGCCGGTGAGCTGGACGGGCACCAGGGGCCCGGCATCACGCACACGCCGATCACGATGATCCACGCGACGCTGGCGCCGGGCGCGGAGCTCACCCTGCCGTGGCGCGAGGACTTCAACGGCCTGGCGTACGTCCTGGCCGGGCGCGGCAGCGTCGGCACCGAGCGCCGGCCGGTCCACATGGGCCAGACCGCCGTCTTCGGCGCCGGATCCTCGCTGACCGTCCGCGCGGACGAGAAGCAGGACTCCCACACGCCGGACCTGGAGGTCGTCCTGCTCGGCGGGCAGCCGATCCGTGAGCCCATGGCTCACTACGGCCCGTTCGTGATGAACACCAAGGAAGAACTCATGCAGGCCTTCGAGGACTTCCAGAAGGGCCGGCTGGGGACGGTACCCGCGGTGCACGGGATGACCGCCGGCGGACCGCAGGGCTGACGCCGGAGGGCATCCCCCTGGCCGGGGGGTACGCGGGAGGGGGCGCCGAACGCGCGACGCCCCCCATCGGCCCTTGCGCCGGGCGCCCTGGGCCCGAGGGGTCCGGTCCCGCGGCTGCGAGGGCAGCCGCGGAGGCCGGCGACGGGTCTTCGCGTCCCGGTGGCCCTGCGGCGGCTGCGAGGTCGCTGCCGAGGCCGACGGATGGTGGGCCTCCCCGCCCTGGTCGCCGCCCCGGAGGGGGAGGTGGCCAGGCCGCCGCCGACAACGGTGGCCGGCCTCGTCGTCCCGTCGGCCCCGGCGGGCGCACGCCGCAGAGCTGCGTCGCGGGCGCCGCAACCCGAACCAGCGATCCGGCACCGGCGCTGACGCCCCGTCACCCGGGCGGGCCTTTCCGGCGGGACGGCCCGCCCCGGGCGTGGTCGGGTGGAGGCGTGCAGGACTCCGACCCGACCGCTGACGGCCCCAGGCCGCTCCTCCCGGACCCCCTCCGGCGTCTCGCCGCCTGGTGCGCGCTCCTCCTGCTCGTGTCCGGAGTCGTCTACGTCGGGATCCGGCTGTGCGACGAGTTCCGGACCGCCGTCGTGCCCGTGCTGCTCGCGCTGCTCGGGACGGCCCTGCTCGGGCCCCTGCACCGGCGGCTGGTGAAGGCCGGGGTGCAGCGGTCGGTCGCGGCCGGGCTCACCTGTGTCGCCGTCGTGGCCGTGGTCGGCGGGGCCGTGTACATCGTGGTCGCCGCGCTCCTCGACACGGGCGACGAGATCGTCGCCTCGCTCCGGCAGGCCGCGCGAGGCATCTCCGAGCACTTCGGGGCGGCCGGGACCTCGCTGGAGGACCTGGCCTCCAACGCCCGGGAACTCCTGGGCAAGTTCGGCGGCTCGGCCGCCTCCGGCGTGATCAGCGGCGTCAGCGTCGTCGGTGAGACCATCGCCATGGCCGTGCTCGCGCTGCTGCTCGTCTTCTTCTTCCTGCGCGACTCCGACAAGGCCGCCGGGACGCTGCGGGCCCTGTCCCCGCGTGGCTCGGCCGACACCCTGGAGGCCGTGGCGCGGCGGGCCTTCCACGCCGTCGAGGGCTTCATGCGCGGCACCACCTTCATCGCGCTCATCGACGCGCTGTGCATCACCGTCGGACTGCTCGTCCTCGACGTGCCCGGGGCGGCCGGGCTGGGAGCGCTGGTCTTCGTCGGGGCGTACATCCCCTACCTCGGCGCCTTCATCTCGGGAGCCGTGGCCGTGCTGGTCGCGCTCGCCGACCGGGGTTTCGTCATCGCGCTGTGGGTGCTCGGGGTGGTGCTCGCGGTGCAGGTGCTGGAAGGACACGTGCTCCAGCCGGTGATCCAGAGCCGGACCGTGCAGATGCACCCGGCGGTGGTGATGGTGGCGATCACGGCCGGGGCGTCGGTGGCCGGTGTCCTCGGGATGCTGCTCGCCGTACCGCTCACCGCGGCCGCCTTCGGCGTCCTCCAGGAGCTCCGCACCCGCTACGAGAGCCAGGAGCCGTCGGCGTCCGGGACGTCGTGACCCGCTACGGCTGCCACGACCCGTCGCCCGAGCCGTTCACGGACTCGTAGAGCTCGAACCAGATGCTCTTGCCCTCGCCGCGGGGGTCCACCCCCCAGGCGTGCGCGAGCAGTTCCATCAGCACCAGGCCGCGGCCGGAGGACGCCAGCTCCCCGGGTCTGCGCTTGTGCGGCAGGTCGTCACCGGTGTCGGTGACCTCGATCCGCAGCCGCCGCTCACCTACCCCGCCGGTGATCTCGGCGACGAGCAGCGCGTCGGAGTCGGTGTGCACGAGGACGTTCGTCAGCATCTCGGACAGCAGCAGCACCGCCGAGTCGACCTGGTCGGGGGAGGACCAGTCGTGCAGCAGCTCGCGCAGTTGCTGCCGGGCCACCGCGACCCGCTCGGGCTCGGCCTGCGCGACCGTCAGCATGGTGCGCCGCACGGGAGCCCGCACGATCATGGTGTCGCCGCAGCCGCAGCCCTCGCCCTCCCGGCACAGCAGCAGCAGCGCGATGTCGTCCTCGCGGCGGTCGGCCAGCGGGCCGGTCGTGTGGTGCGAGGACGGCCCGTGCACGGCCTGCACCAGGGTGTCGGCGAGTTCCTCGAGATCGCCCTTGTGGTCCTCCAGGATCGCGCGCAGCCGCCGCCAGCCGGAGTCCAGGTCGTGGCCGCCGGTCTCGATCAGGCCGTCCGTGCAGATCAGCATGGTCTCGCCGGACTCCAGGGCCAGCCGGGTGGTGGGGTAGTCGGCGTCCGGGTCGATGCCCAGCGGCAGGCCCCCCGACGTCGGCCGCGTCAGCACCGTGCCGTCACCCATCCGGATCGCCGGGTCCGGATGCCCGGCCCGGGCGATGTCCAGCACACCGGTCGCCGGGTCGACCTCGACGTACACACAGGTCGCGAAGCGCGGGTCGGCGGGATCCTCGTCGCTGATGCCGTGCAGGAAGCGGGAGGCGCGGGAGAGCACGGCGTCGGGGCGGTGGCCCTCCGAGGCGTACGCGCGCAGGGCGATGCGGAGCTGGCCCATCAGGCCCGCCGCCCGTACGTCATGGCCCTGGACGTCACCGATGACCAGCGCGAACCGTCCGCTGGGCAGCGGGATCACGTCGTACCAGTCACCGCCGACCTGGAGGCCGCCGCCGGTGGGGACGTAGCGGGCGGCGACGCTCATGCCCGGGATGCGCTGCGGGCCGAGCCTCGGCAGCATCGTGCGCTGGAGTCCGTCGGTCAGCGCCCGCTCGCTCTCGGCCACACCCGCCCGGGTCAGGGCCTGCGCCAGCATCCGCGCCACGGTCCCCAGCACGGACCGCTCGTCCGGCGTGAAGGCGACCGGGTAGGTGAAGGCCGCCATCCACGCGCCCATCGTGCGGCCGGCCACGGTCAGCGGCAGGAACGCCCAGGACCGGCGGCCGAAGCGCTGGGCGAGCGGCCAGGTCAGCGGGTAGCGGGCCTTGTACTGCTCGGGGGACGACAGGTACACCGCCCGGCCGGTCCGCACCACCTCGGCGGCCGGGTAGTCCGTGTCCAGCGCCATGTCGGAGAACGGGCTGTCGTCGCCCTGCTGCTGCCCGTGGTGCCCGATGATCGTCAGCCGGTCGCCCTTGACGCCGAACACCGCCAGCCCGTCCGGCGAGAACCCGGGCATCGACAGATTGGCCGTGACCCGCAGGACCTCCTGCGTGGAACGCGCCTCGGCCAGCGCCCGGCCCGCGTCCAGCAGGAACGCCTCCCGCGAGCGCCGCCAGTCGCCGGTGACCGCGCTGCGCCCGGCCGGGGAACCCGGCGTGGGCTCGGTGACCTCCTGGAGGGTGCCGATCAGCCGGTACGCCTTGCGGGCCCGGTCGAAGGACGGCTTGGAGCGGCTGCGGACGACCCGGACGATGCGGCCCTGCTCGTCCATGATCCGGATCCGTACCTCGGCGAGGGTGCCCTCGGCGACGGCGAGCTGGATCACGCCGGTGATCTCGTTCCAGTCGACCGGGTGCAGCCGGGCCCGGGCCTGGGCCTCCGTCAGGCTGACCTGTTCCGCGGGCAGCCCGAGCAACCGTGCCGCCTCGGCGTCGACCGTGACCAGCCCGGTGGCGGTGTCCCAGTGCCACAGGCCGGTCGCGAGGGCTGCGAGAGCCTCCCCCACGGCGGGCAGGGGCTCGCCAGTGCGCATTGACCTACTTTAAGAAGAAGCGATCGAACAGTGCCACCGATGACGGAAGTGTGCTCGATCGTTAACTGAGGAGAGTCGATCCTCGTCTGGCCGGTACGCTGGGGACGAGTTTCACGTGAAACACAGACCCCGATCAGCGAAGACTGGATGAACGACGATGCATCGGTACAGGTCCCACACCTGCGGCGAGCTCCGCTCCTCTGACGTCGGCACCGACGTCCGGCTGAGTGGCTGGCTGCACAATCGGCGCGACCTGGGCGGCATCCTCTTCATCGATCTGCGCGACCACTACGGCATCACGCAGCTCGTGGCCCGTCCCGGCACCCCCGCCTACGAGGCCCTCGACAAGCTGTCCAAGGAATCGACCGTCCGTGTCGACGGCAAGGTCGTCTCCCGCGGCGCCGAGAACATCAACCCCGACCTGCCGACCGGTGAGGTCGAGGTCGAGGTCGGCGAGGTCGAACTGCTCGGCGCGGCCGCCCCGCTGCCGTTCACGATCAACACCGAGGACGGGGTGAACGAGGAGCGGCGCCTGGAGTACCGCTTCCTCGACCTGCGCCGCGAGCGCATGCACCGCAACATCATGCTGCGCACGGCGGTCATCTCGGCCATCCGGCACAAGATGACGGCCCTCGGCTTCAACGAGATGGCGACGCCGATCCTGTCCGCGACCTCCCCCGAGGGCGCCCGCGACTTCGTCGTCCCGTCCCGCCTGCACCCGGGCAAGTTCTACGCCCTCCCCCAGGCCCCGCAGCAGTTCAAGCAGCTGCTGATGATCTCGGGCTTCGACCGCTACTTCCAGATCGCGCCCTGCTTCCGTGACGAGGACGCGCGCGCCGACCGCTCGCCGGGCGAGTTCTACCAGCTCGACATCGAGATGAGCTTCGTCGAGCAGGAAGATGTCTTCCAGCCCGTCGAGAAGCTGATGACCGAGCTGTTCGAGGAGTTCGGCGGCGACCGCCACGTCACCTCGCCGTTCCCGCGGATCCCGTTCCGCGAGGCGATGCTGAAGTACGGCTCCGACAAGCCCGACCTGCGCGCCCAGCTCGAACTCGTCGACATCACCGACATCTTCGAGGGCTCGGAGTTCAAGGCCTTCGCCGGCAAGCACGTCCGCGCCCTGCCGGTGCCGGACGTCTCCGCGCAGCCCCGCAAGTTCTTCGACCAGCTCGGCGACTACGCCGTCTCGCAGGGCGCCAAGGGCCTGGCCTGGGTCCGGGTCGCCGAGGACGGCTCCCTCTCCGGCCCGATCGCGAAGTTCCTCACCGAGGAGAACGTCGCCGAGCTGACCAAGCGCCTGTCGCTGGCGGCCGGCCACGCGGTGTTCTTCGGCGCGGGCGAGTTCGACGAGGTCTCGAAGATCATGGGCGCGGTCCGCGTCGAGGCCGCCAAGCGTGCCGGGCGCTTCGAGGAGGGCGTCTTCCGGTTCTGCTGGATCGTCGACTTCCCGATGTACGAGAAGGACGAGGAGACCGGCGCGATCGACTTCTCGCACAACCCCTTCTCCATGCCGCAGGGCGGCCTGGAGGCTCTGGAGACCCAGGACCCGCTGGACATCCTCGGCTGGCAGTACGACATCGTCTGCAACGGCGTCGAGCTGTCCTCCGGCGCGATCCGGAACCACGAGCCGGAGATCATGCTCAAGGCCTTCGAGATCGCCGGGTACGACCGCGAGACCGTCGAGGAGAAGTTCGCCGGCATGCTGCGCGCCTTCCGCTTCGGCGCCCCGCCGCACGGCGGTATCGCCCCGGGCGTCGACCGCATCGTGATGCTGCTCGCCGACGAGCCGAACATCCGCGAGACCATCGCCTTCCCGCTCAACGGCAACGCCCAGGACCTGATGATGGGCGCGCCGACGGAGCTGGAGGAGGCGCGGCTGAAGGAGCTGCACCTGTCGGTGCGCAAGCCGCAGCCGAAGTAGGCCTTCGGAGAGGTCGTAAGCGACTGTGGATGGCCCGGAACCGGCGTCGGTTCCGGGCCACTTCCATATCCAGGCGCGTCGATGTGCAGCTCGTGTTCACATACATGTACTTCTGCTCAACCCGTTGACCCGGAACCTGAGCCTCCATAAAGTCCCTTCGACAACGCGTACGTGACCGCTGTTCACGTATGTGCACATCGAGGGAGACAACGATGTCAGACGCCGCAACAGCCATCCCCGAGGCCGAGCAGCGTGCGGTCGGCAAATTCCTGCGCCGCATGCTTCCGATCCTGGTCCTGATGCTGCTGGTCAACCAGATGGACCGGACGAACGTGGGCTTCGTCCAGAACGAACTGCGGGCCGATGTCGGGGTGAGCGCCACCGCCTACGGCCTCGGCGCGGGCCTCTTCTTCATCGGGTACGCCCTGTTCGAGGTGCCGAGCAACATGCTCCTGGAGCGGTTGGGGGCCCGCGTCTGGCTGACCCGGATCATGATCACCTGGGGTGCGGTGATCGTGGCGATGTGCTTCATCCACAACGTGTGGATGTTCTACGGCCTGCGCTTCCTGCTCGGTGTCGCGGAGGCCGGCTTCTTCCCCGGTGTGCTCCTCTACTTCACCCAGTGGCTGCCGGACTCCAGCCGAGGCCGCGCCAGTGCGATCTTCCTGGGCGGCTCGGCCACGGCGTACATCGTCACCGGCCCGATCACCGGCGCCCTGCTGGAGCTGCACGGCGCGGGCGGTATCGCGGGCTGGCGGTGGATGTTCGCCCTGGAGGGCGCCTTCTCGATCCTGGTCGGCTTCATCGCCGGGTTCTTCCTCGTCTCCCGGATCAAGGACGCGACATGGCTGACACAGGAGGAGAAGGACGCGCTGAGCGAGGCGGTGGCGCGGGACAAGGAGGCGCGTGACCGGGCGCCGTCGGTGTCGCGGATGAAGCTGATCTTCCACCCGCAGGTCGCCGTCCTGACCGCGGTCTTCTTCGCGATGGCGCTGACCGGCTACGCGATCACGTTCTGGCTGCCGAGTCTGGTGGAGGAGATCGGCGGACTGTCCCCCTTCCAGATCGGCCTGCTGTCGGCGATCCCCTGGATCTGCGCGGTGATCGCGATGTACACGATGAGCCACTTCACCGACCGGGCCCCGGACCGTCGCCCCTACCTCGCGGTCGCCCTGGTCCTGTCCGCGATCGGCACGTTCCTCGCCACGCTCGGGTCCCCCTGGTTCGGCCTCGCCGCCCTCACGCTCGCCGCGGTCGGCGGCAAGTGCGCGGCCACGCTGTTCTGGCCGATGGCCCAGTCGGGCCTCGACCTGAAGATCGCCGCACCGGGTCTGGCCCTGGTCAACTCCATCGGAAACCTGGGCGGGTTCGTGTCGCCGACCCTGTTCGGGTATCTGAAGGACACGACGGGCAGTACGAACGGGGGGCTGTACACCCTGTCGGCGGCGTCGATCCTGGCGGTTTTGGGGGTGGCGTTCGTGCGGCACACGAGCCGGGGGCCCAAGGCGGGCTCCGGCGATCGAACGGCGGTTGGAGGTGTGACGGCTGTGCGCTGAACGCGGACGACTCTGGCCGGGGAGACGGAGCGCGCGAGGTGGTCAGTCTTCGGGCGCTTGTGAGCACTCCGGCCGTGACGTGAACAGGTCCTTGGCGTCCGTGACGGTGAGGGCGAGGTCCAACCAATCGGTGAGGGCCTTGAGGTCGCTGCGGGTGGTCAGAAAGCCATCGATCTCGTCGGAGACGGAGACGCCGCGCTGCTCCAGGACGCGCAGGATCGCGGTGGCACAGCCCTCGGCGTGACCCTTGGCCCAGCCTTTCGCATGCTCGTCGGTCCAGCCGCCCAGCCTGGCGCGGTTCTCGGTCAGCTCATCGAGGGACAGGGAGCCGCGTTGGCTGAGCTCTCTGAGGAAGACGCTGAGACCGTGCGCGGACTTGATCGGGTGTACTCCCAAGCGTGTCTCCAGCACGGCGATCTGGATTGCCTTCACGAGGTCCGCCTCGGTCTCCGGGTCCATGGGTGAAGCCTAGGACGACAAAGAACGGTGTGTTCAGGGCTTGGGAGGCGGTCACCCTCTCGGGGTCCTGATCAGGTTCGTCCTGCCGGAGCGAGGCAGCCTCGCTCCGGCAGGCGCCGTGCCCGGGATACGTTTCGGCATACCGCGCACGGTGCGCTCATCGAGCCACGAACTGGGTCAGGATCGCCTGGACCTCGTAGATGTCGACGCCCTTGGTGAAGGTTTTTTCGATGGGGGTCGGGGTGCCGGAGATCCAGATTTTCAGCTCGGCGTCGAGGTCGAAGGTGCCGGCCGTTTCGACCGCGAAGTGGGTGATGCTGCGGTAGGGGACGGAGTGGTACTCCACCTTCTTGCCGGTGATGCCCTGCTTGTCGATCAGGATCAGGCGGCGGTCGGTGAAGAGGATGGTGTCGCGGATGAGGAGGAACGCGGCGTGGACCTGTTCGCCGTGGCCGAGGAGGCGGGCGTAGTCCTGCTGGGCCGATGCCGGGTCTACGGTGTGTGCGTTGCCGAACAGTGCCATGGGAACCCCCGTGTGTGTGGCGGCGGCCGGGTGGCCGCTCTCACGGGATCTTCGCAAAGCTCGGGGCCCGGGAGAAGGTCTCGTTCTCCCGGGCCCCGTGCTGTAGCGAGCGTGTTACGGCTGTTACGCCGTCGGCTTCTCCTCCAGGCGCGGGAAGAGGACCGCGCCCTTGGTGACCGTCGTGCCGGCGGGGAGCAGGCCCCACTCGCCGGCCTCGCCGATCGTCTGGTCCGCGAGGGCGCCGAGGGAGGCCGTCGCGCCGAGCGAGTCCCAGAGCTTCTGGGAGGTGTCCGGCATGACCGGGTTGAGGAGGACCGCTACCGCGCGGAGGGACTCCGCGGCCGTGTAGAGGATCGTCGCCAGGCGGGCCTTGCCCTCGTCGGAGGTGTCCTTGGCGACCTTCCACGGCTCCTGTTCCGTGATGTAGCCGTTGACCTGCTTGACGAAGTCGAAGATCGCCAGGATGCCGCCCTGGAAGTCCAGGTCCTCGCCGATCCGGCGGTCCGCTTCCGTGACCGCCTTCGTCAGGCCCTCGTGGATCGCCCGCTCCGCCTCGCCGGCCGCCGCGGCCTCCGGCAGCGTGCCGCCGAAGTACTTGCCCACCATCGCCGCGACGCGGGACGCCAGGTTGCCGTAGTCGTTCGCCAGCTCGCTGGTGTAGCGGGCGGAGAAGTCCTCCCAGGAGAAGGAGCCGTCCTGGCCGAAGGCGATCGCGCGCAGGAAGTACCAGCGGTACGCGTCCACGCCGAAGTGCGAGGTCAGGTCCTGCGGCTTGATGCCGGTCAGGTTCGACTTCGACATCTTCTCGCCGCCGACCATCAGCCAGCCGTTGGCGGCGATCTTGCCGGGGAGGGGGAGCCCTTGTGCCATCAGCATCGCGGGCCAGATCACCGCGTGGAAGCGGAGGATGTCCTTGCCGACCAGGTGCACGTCGGCCGGGAAGGTCTCCTCGAACTTGGCCTGGTTCTCGTTGTAGCCGACCGCCGTGGCGTAGTTCAGCAGGGCGTCGACCCACACGTAGATCACGTGCTTGTCGTCCCACGGGATCGGGATGCCCCAGTCGAACGTCGAGCGCGAGATGGAGAGGTCCTGCAGGCCCTGCCGTACGAAGTTCACGACCTCGTTGCGCGCGGACTCGGGCTGGATGAAGCCGGGGTTCGCCTCGTAGTGGGCGAGGAGCTTCTCCCCGTACTCGCTCAGCTTGAAGAAGTAGTTCTCCTCGCTGAGGATCTCGACCGGCTTCTTGTGGATCGGGCAGAGCTTCTGGCCCGCGAAGTCACCCTCGCCGTCGAGGAGCTCGCCGGGGAGCTTGTACTCCTCGCAGCCGACGCAGTACGGGCCCTCGTAGCCGCCCTTGTAGATCTCGCCCTTGTCGTACAGGTCCTGGACGAACTCCTGGACGCGGTCGGTGTGCCGCTTCTGCGTGGTGCGGATGAAGTCGTCGTTCGCGATCTCCAGGTGCTCCCAGAGAGGCTTCCACGCTTCGGTGACGAGTTTGTCGGCCCACGCCTGGGGGGTGACCCCGTTGGCTTCGGCCGTGCGCATGATCTTCTGACCGTGCTCGTCCGTGCCGGTGAGGTACCACACCTTCTCACCGCGCTGGCGGTGCCAGCGGGTGAGCACGTCGCCTGCGACGGTCGTGTAGGCGTGGCCCAGGTGAGGAGCGTCGTTGACGTAGTAGATGGGGGTCGAGACGTAGTACGCCTTCGCCCCCTGCTTCTCGGATCCAGTGGCCGCCATGGTCGAAATCCTACTGGTCCGCTGAAGATCGACTCACACGTGTTTCGGGGGGTGGACAGGGGACTCCGCCCTGTCCACCCCCCCGGGGTTCTACGGCCGCCAGTTCGCCAGTACGCCCTCGTAGAGCTCCTTGTCCGTGAGTTCGCGGGGGGTTTCGCCGGCGAGGAAGTGGGACGTGTTGGGGGTCTTGAGCTTGCGGAGGTAGTCGAAGGCCTTGTTCTCCGGGTCGCCGAAGGCGACGAAGGAGAAGAAGACGGCGGGGTGGGTCTTGGCGGCCTCGGTGAGGGACTGGGTGGCGGGGGTCTTGGCGTCGGGGGCGCCGTCCGTCTGGAAGATCACCAGGGCCGGGGTGCCGGGGATCGCTTCCTTGCCGTGGTGGGCGAGGACCGCTTCGACGGCTGCGTGGTAGCTGGTGCGGCCCATGCGGCCGAGGCCGGCGTGCAGGTCGTCGATCTTGTTCTCGTGGTCGGTGAGGGTGATTTCGCCGGTGCCGTCGAGTTCGGTGGAGAAGAAGAAGACAGGGACGGTGGCCTCGGGGTCGAGGTGGGCCGCGAGGGCGAGGGTTTGTTCGGCGAGGGCCTGGGCGGAGCCGTCCTTGTAGTACGGGCGCATGGAGGCGGAGCGGTCGAGGACGAGGTAGACCTTGGCGCGGGTCCCGGTGAGGTTGTGCTGCTTGAGGGTGGTGGTGGCGGCCTTGTAGGCGGTGGTGAGGGTGGCGGCGTGGGTTTTGATGCGGGCGAGGGGGACGGCGGGGGTGGTGGCGTCCGGTGTCGCGGCCTCGCCTTCGGCTTCGGCCGTGTCGTTCCCACCCGCACCATCCGTGCTGCTTTCGCCGTCGGGTGCGGGTGGCCCCTGTGGGGCGGACTCGCCGTCGGCGGCTGAGGGAGCGTCCACCGGCTTGGCCTTCGGCTCGGCCTCGGCCTTCGGCTCGGCCTCGGCCTTCGGCTCGGCCTCGGCCTTCGGCTCGGCCTCGGCCTTCGGCTCGGCCTCGGCCTTCGGCTCGGCCTCGGTCGTCGGCTCCGCCTCGACTGTTGCGTCGGTCGTCGGCTCCGCCTCGACTGTTGCGTCCGCCTCGGTCGTCGGCTTGGCGTCGGAGGTCGCCTCGGGCTCGGCCTCGGGCGCGAGCTTCGCCTTGGGGGCTGCCGTCGGTTCGGCTTCTGCCGTCGGCTCGGCATCGGGCTGCGGGACTGCGGGCGTCTCGGGCTCGGCCTGGGCCTTGTCCTCGGGCTTCTCCGGTGCTGCGGGCTCAGGGGCCGACGAGGACTCGAGTTCCTCGGGCGTCGGGGCCTCGGCGACGGTCGGCTTCTCCGTCTCGGTCGCCTTCTCCGCCGTGGCCTCTTCCGGCGCCGTCGGCTCCTCGGTGACCGGCTTCTCCGCCGTGGCCTCCTCCGTCGGCTTTTCGGCGTCCGCCGGCTCCTCCACCGCCGACGTGGCCTCCGCTTCTGCCCCAGCCTCAGCCTCCGGCGCCACCGTCGCAGGCTTCTCCGCGACCGTCGGCTCCTCTACAACCTGCGGCTTCTCCGCCGCCGACTCCTCGACAACCGTCGGCTCCTCCCGGACAACCGGCTCCTCGACGGCCGTCGGCTGCTCCGTCACCGTCGGCTCCTCGACGGCCGCCGACTGCTCCTCAGCCCTGGGCTGCTCCTCGGCCCCCGGCCGATCCGCACCCCCCGGCCGATCCGCGACCCCCGGCTCCTCCGTACTTCCCGGCTCCCCCTCCGCAGGCCGCGCAGGCCTCGGCACCGTCACATTGTCGAAGATCATTGACACGAGGTCGTGTTCGTCGCGGGGTTCCGGGACGTGGGGTGCCGGATCGGGGGTCGGTTCCGGGGAGGGGGACGGGACCTTCGGGTCCGCCGCGGCGGGCGTGGGGGTCCCGGACGCCGGTGATTCCTGGGGAGGCGTGTCTACCGGGGTCGTCGTGGACTGCGCCGCACCCTCCGCCTCGGCGGTCCGTGACTTGCGTGACCGTCCGAACGCGTTCCGCAAGAGAGTGAGAATGCCCATGTGCGCGCAACCCTTCACGTGAGTTGAAGCCCGTCAATCCCTGGCCAGGACGGACACGTAAGGTTAGCGGCCCTCCTGGGTGATCTTGGGCAGGGTCGAGGATGGGCGCCTCCCCCTGTCAAGGGGGACATCCGGCCTGCGAAGGTGTCGCCGTGCTGAATCGTCGTAACTGCCGTAAGGACGCCACGGGTTCACCGGCTGTTCACCCTGACGCCCGGCTGCCGCACATATGTGCCCCTACGGTCACGCTGACACCATGGGCATCCAAGGAGAGAGCAAAGTGCGAAAGCTGCTGCCGTTGATAGGAACGCCGTCCGGTTCGCACCCTGGCGGCCGGTCCGCCATGACCTGTCGTTTCCGGTGTGGTGACGCCTGCTTCCACGAGGTGCCCAACACCAGCTCCAACGAGTACGTCGGCGATGTGATCGCCGGTGCGCTCAGCCGGCGGTCGATGATGCGGGCCGCGGCTGTCGTGACCGTGGCTGCCGCCGGAGCGGGGGCCGTGGGTGTCGCGCAGGCTCCGCAGGCCGATGCCGCCCCGGCCGGCACCGCCGCCGAAACCGCTCGGCGTACACACAAGGGCGCGCGCGGGCTGCGCTTCGCGGCCGTCGCACCCAACACCGCCGACGCCGTGACCGTGCCGGAGGGGTACCGGCAGAACATCGTCATCCGCTGGGGCGAGCCCATCCTGCGCGGCGCGCCCGCCTTCGACCCGGAGAAGCAGACCGCCAAGGCGCAGGCGGGGCAGTTCGGGTACAACTGCGACTTCCTCGCGCTCCTTCCGCTGCCCGGGGAGCGGAACAGGCAGTTGCTCGTCGCCAATCATGAGTACACCGACGAGGTGCTCATGTTCCGGGGGTATGACTCCGCCAACCCGACCCGGGAGCAGGCTGAGATCGCCTGGGCCGCGCACGGTCTGTCCGCCGTCGTCGTGGAGGGGGACCGGAAGACCGGGAAGCTCACCGCCGTTCCGCGGCATCAGCTCAACCGGCGCGTCACCGCCACCACCGAGTTCCGGCTGACCGGGCCCGTCGCCGGGTCCGAGCTCGTGAAGACCTCCGCCGACCCGAGCGGCACCAAGGTGCTCGGCACCCTCAACAACTGCTCGGGCGGCGTGACGCCGTGGGGCACGACGCTGCACGGCGAGGAGAACTTCAACCAGTACTTCGCCAACAGCGGCCGGGCGACCGACAAGCGGTACGGCATCGGGACCGGGGCAAGCGAGCGGAAGTGGGAGCGGTTCGACAAGCGGTTCGACGTCGCCCAGGAGCCGAACGAGGCGCACCGGTTCGGGTATGTGGTGGAGTTCGACCCGTACGACCCCGGCTCCACGCCGCGCAAGCACACCGCCCTCGGGCGGTTCAAGCACGAGGCCGCCACCGTGCGGCTCACGCGCGACGGGCGGCCCGTCGTGTACTCGGGTGACGACGAGCGGTTCGACTACTTCTACAAGTTCGTCGGCAGCAAGCGGATGCGGCACGGCAGCGGCAGGGCCGTGCGGGAGCACAACCTCTCGCTGCTCGACGAGGGGACGCTGTACGTCGCCAAGCTCACCGGTGACTCCCCCGCCATCGAGATCGACGGCACGGGCAAGCTGCCGAACGACGGTGAGTTCGACGGGAGCGGCGAGTGGATTCCGCTGGCCACGGCCACCGCCGACGGTGCCGTCTCGCACGTGGACGGGATGAGCGCCGAGGAGGTGTTCGTCTTCACCCGTCTCGCCGGTGACAAGGTGGGCGCGACGAAGATGGACCGGCCCGAGGACATCGAGCCCAACCCCGTCACCGGCAAGGTGTACGTCGCCCTGACCAACAACAGCAACCGTGGTGTCGGCTCCAACGCCAAGGCGGACGAGGTCAATCCGCGCAACGCCAACAAGCACGGGCATGTCCTGGAGCTCACCGAGCGCTGGAACCGGCCCGAGAGCACCAGGTTCGCCTGGTCGCTGTTCCTCGTCGCCGGTGACCCGGACGACCCGGCGACCTACTTCGCCGGGTTCCCGAAGGAGGGCGTCAGCCCGATCTCCTGCCCGGACAACGTCGCCTTCGACCCCTACGGCAACCTGTGGATCTCCACCGACGGCGCCCAGCTCGGCTCGCACGACGGCCTGTTCGGCGTGGCGACCCGGGGTGAGCGGCGCGGTGAGCTGAAGCAGTTCCTGACCGTGCCGAAGGGTGCCGAGACCTGCGGTCCGATCATCCAGGACCGGCGCGTGCTGGTGGCCGTGCAGCACCCGGGCGAGATCGACGGCGCGTCCGTGGAGAAGCCGGCCAGCACCTGGCCCGACGGGCCCGGGACGTACGTCCGGCCGGCGGTCGTGGCCGTGTGGCGTGCGGACGGCTGCGACATCGGCGTCTGACCGGAGGGTGACTCATGGGGGGCGCCTGTCCGGCGTCCCCCTTCCTCTCTCACCTGCGTGAGTGCAGCGTCAGGTCCGTCACCACCGCCCGGTGATCCGTGTCGGCCAGGTCCAGGACGCGCGTGCGGTCGGCCGCGAAGTCCTTCGACACCAGGACGTGGTCGATCTGCGTGCCGAACGCCGGGGCCGTCACGGCCGGCCAGGTGGCCGTGCGGTCGGCGTCGTCCAGGCGGGCGGCGTCGCTCAGGCCGGTGTCGAGGATGCGGCGGAAGGCGGCGTGGTCCTGGGAGGCGTTGAAGTCGCCGGCCAGGATCAGGGGGGCGCCGGGGTCGGTGGTGGCCGCGTCGCGCAGGGCGCCGAGTTCCCTGTTCCAGAGGTCCACCTGGCCGGGCAGCGGGGGCATGGGGTGGGCGAGCTGGAGTCGTACGGGATGCCCGTCGACGTCGGCGATCGCCCCGGGCATGCCCATGGTGCCGGGGACGCCGTCGGTGGGACGCAGCGGGAAGCGGCTGAGGATGACGGAGCCCTCGGAGCCGCCGCCCTCGACGGCCCGGCGGTGCGGGAGGTCCTGGGAGAGGTCGTCCTTCAGCCGCGCGTCACACTCGTATTCGCATTCCTGTACGAAGACGATGTCCGGTTTCTCGCGGCGGACGGCGGCGACCAGGGACCCGGTGCCCTGCCCGAACTCGACGTTCGAGGTCAGCACGCGCAGGTCGGCGACCGGGCGGCCGGCCGGGTCGCCGACCTTGCCGTACGGCCCGATGAACCAGGCCAGCGGGCCGAGCAGGACCACTCCCCAGAGCGTGCCGAGCCACCACCGGGACAGCAGGGTGAGCAGCAGCGCCAGGCCGGTGGGCGCGAGCAGCCAGGGGAGGAAGGCGAGGACCTGCGGGACGGGCGTGACGCCGTCGCTGTCGGCCGCCCGGAAGCCGACGGCCACGCTCACCGCGGCGAACAGCAGGGCGGCGCACCAGGCGCCGAGCCGCCGTCCGGGCGGACGGTGCTCCGGCCCGTCGGTGGCGGTCCACTCGGCAGCGGCGGTGTCCAAGGCCCGGCCTTCCGTTCGCGAGGTGGGATGCCCGAATCCTCCCTCAAAGACGGGGTGGGGCGGCGGAAGGTTGCTGCCGGCCGACGTCCCCGGGCCGGGCAGCATCGACGCGGGCCAGGAATTCCCCGAGTGCCCTGTCGAACTCCGCGGGACGTTCGAGGTTCGGCATGTGGGCCGCGCCCTCGATCACGTGCAGGGCCGAGTCCGGGAGGGCCGCGTGCATGGCCCGGGCGTCGGAGACGGGGGTGTAGGTGTCGTCGGTTCCCACGACGACCAGGGCCGGGACGGTCACGCGGGCCAGCAGGGCGGCGTAGTCGGGGCGCCGGGCGCGGGCGCGCAGGGCCGCGGCGGCGCCCTCGGGGGAGGTGGCCGTCATCATGCGGTGGACGTGCGCCTTGACCTCGGCGGGGGCGTACGGGGCGACCATCCGCTCCAGGACCTCGTCGGCGTAGCCGCGCATGCCCTCGCGCAGGAGGCGGTCCGCCATGGCGTCGCGGGTGCGCACGCCCTCCGGGGTCTCCGCCGCCGGGAAGGTGTCCGCGAGGACCAGGCCGCGGACGCGGCCGGGGAACAGGCGGTAGCAGTCCATCGCGATCTGCCCGCCCATGGACAGCCCGGCGAGGACGAAGGACTCCACGCCCAACTCGTCGAGCAGGGCCTCGATGTCCCGGGCGAACCGCGAGAAGTCCGTGACGGCGGGGGTGGTCGGGGAGGCGCCGTAGCCGCGCAGGTCGGGGGCGATGACGCGGCGGGCCGCGGAGAAGGTGCCGAGCTGCGGGGCCCACATCGTGCGGTCGAAGGGGTGGCCGTGGACGAGAACCAGGGGGACAAGGGGCTGCCGGGAGGTTACGGGGCCTTTGTCCTCGTATGCGAGGAAGGGTGCCATGGGGCGACCTTAGGCAGCTCCCACTACTCAGTGCAATAAGATCTTTGCTCTCGGTGCAATCCAAGGGGGAGACCGATGGGTGACTACCGCCGTATCGCCGACAGGATCGCCGACGACATCGCCAGCGGGCGGCTGAAGCCCGGTCAACGGCTGCCGCCGCAGCGGGCGTTCGCCCGGCGCCGGGGGATCGCCTCGTCGACGGCCGGGCGGGTGTACGGCGAACTCGTACGGCGTGGGCTGGTCGTCGGCGAGGTCGGGCGCGGCACCTTCGTCCGGGCCGCCCCGGACGGGCCGACGGGGCAGGCGCTCGTCGAGCCCGGCGCGGCCGACGCCCTGGTCAACCTGGAGCTCAGCTACCCCAGCGCGCCCGGCCAGCCGGAGCTCCTCGCCCCCGTGCTCGCGCCGCTGCTGCGTCCCGACGTGCTGGCCGAGGCACTGCTGCCGGCCGCCGCCACCGGTACCGAGTCCGCCCGGGAGACCGTGGCCACGCTCCTCGCCACCCCCGGCTGGCGCCCCGCCCCGGACCGCCTGCTGTTCACCGGCAACGCACGGCAGGCCATCGCCGCCGTGCTGGCCTCCCTGGTCCGGCCGGGTGGCCGGGTCGGCGTGGAGCAGTTGACATATCCGCTGGTCAAGGAGATCGCGGGGCGGCTGGGCATCATCCTGGTGCCGCTGGCCGGTGACGCGGCCGGGCTGCTCCCGGAGGCCGTCGCCGCCGCGCACCGTTCGGCGCCGCTGTCCGCCCTGTACGTGCAGCCGACGCTGCACAACCCGACGTCCCTGACGACGACTCGCCCTCGACTGCTGCAACTCGCCCGGCTGGTCCACGACCTGAACCTGCCGGTGGTGGAGGACCGCATCTGGTCCTTCCTGCACGAGCCGGGTGATCCGCTCGCCGCTCACGCCCCCGCCCTCACCCACGTCGTCGACGGCCTCTCCAAGCGGGTCGCGCCGGGGCTCACCGTCGGTTTCCTCGTCGTGCCGCCGCACCGGGCCGGGGCCGTGGCGGGTGCCGTGCGGACGGGCGGGTGGAGTGCGGGGCGGTTCGCGCTGGAGGCGGCCGTGCGGTGGGCCGGGGAGGGGACCGTGGAGCGGCTGGTGGCGGCCAAGCGGGCGGACGCGGCGCGCAGGCAGAAGATCCTCGCCGAGGAACTCGCGGGCTTCGCCGTACGGTCCGATCCGCGTGCCTACTTCGCCTGGTGGGAGCTGCCCGCTCCGTGGCGCGCGGACACCTTCACGGCGGCCGCCGCCGCGCACGGCATCGCCGTCACGCCCGGCCCCGCCTTCGCCGTGGCCCGCGGTCACACGCCCGACGCCGTCAGGCTCGGGCTCGCGTCGGCTCCGGAGGCGGATCTGCGGCAGGCGCTGCGGACGCTCGCGCGCGTCGCCGCGAGACGAGCCGGGGACCGTACCGGCTCGTGAACCACGAGCCGAGCGCCACCGTCAGGCCGAAGGCGAGCAGCAGCCAGGACACCGTCACCAGGGTGCCCGTCAGGGCGTCGTAGACCGCGCCGGCGGCCGGGCGGTGGAGCGCGTCGGGCAGGTCGGCGAGGGTGAGGCGGCGGCCGATCGCGACGGCCAGGACGAGCAGCCCGCCGCCCAGCGCCGTGCCGAGGCCGAGCGCGGTGACCGCGCGGCGGCGGCACGCGGCGAGGGCGGTCCCGGCCACGGCGCACACGGCGGCGGTGAGCGGCAGCCAGAAGGCGGCGGTGTCCAGCACGTGGTACCCCTTGCGCAGTCGGTCCACGTCGTCGGCCGGGAGCACCGGGACCCGGGCGTGCGGGACCGGGATGCGGTGGGCGAACGGCACGTGGTCGTCCGTGAGTTGGCGCTTGACCCGGGCGACGACCGGCGCGAGGTCGACGGTGACCTCGGCGGCGCGCGTGCCGTCGTCGCGCAGGGCGCGCAGCACGGCGGCGTGGACGGCCTGGTTCGCCGCGTCCCACCCCGTGCGGAACGCCTCGGTGCGGGTGAACGACCGCACCGCGTCGTGCACGAAGGGCCCGAGCGTGCCGGGCGGCGGGCCGGTGTCGAGCTTGTGCCCGGCCTCCCGCATGATGCCGTCCCCGACGGCGTCCGCGACCGCGCGCCGCACGTCCGGGTCGGCGGCGAGCGGCGCCATCGTCCGGACGTAGCGGTCGGTGTCGGTCAGCCCTTGCGTCGCCCAGGAGGCGAGCGTCCCGAACGGCACGAGCAGGCACGCGAGGACCAGCAGAACGGCCGACAGGGCCTTCCGCGGTCGTAGGGGCGCCTGCTCGCGTGCGGACGCCTGTTCGCGCTCGGACACCCTTCCAGGCAAGGCGCCACGGGCCCGGCCCGCGACCGGCGTGACTGCATTCGGCCCACAGGCCGAGCCGAACGTGTCGTACCGGCCTGGGTCAGTCGACACGCCGGCCGGACGCGTCCTCGCGTGTGTAGTAGCGGTAGAACAGCGTCACGAGGACGCCCGCGCCGACCACCAGTCCCACCCCGGTGGACCGCAGTACGGACTCGCCGGTCTGGCTGTAGAGGAAGCCGATCGCGCAGCCGGTGAAGGCGAACCAGAGCAGGGCGTGCGGTTCGCGCCGCAGTCGCGGGGCGACTTTCCGCACGGCGGTGTACAGCACGGCGAACACGAGCGCGGTGAGGAAGCCGAACAGCAGGTTCCAGCCCGTGATGGGCCCGGCGTCGCGCCGGTTGGCCGCGGCCCAGTAGCCGTAGACGAGCCCGAGGGCGACGGGCACCGCGATCTTCGCCATCGCATGGGTGCGCGGGCTGAAGACATCGGGTGTACGGCGCCGGGTGGTCGCCCTGCGTGAGGCGGGTGCCGCATGAGCCATGAGAGCTCTCCTCTCTCCCTGCCCCCGCCTACCAGCGCACACCGGCGGGGACCCGACGGCAAGTCGGCGGAACGCGCGACGTACCGCACGGACCGGATGCGGCCCGCGCGGCCCCGTGCTTCGCTGGGGCCGTCAGGCGCCGCCGCCGGGGGCACGGTCTGCTCGACCGGTACCCCCGGGCCGGCCGCCGGGCCGGGGGTACCGTCCGGCCGCCGGGCCGGCGTGCGGCGGCAGGAGCTGCCGCAGGTGCGGGACCAGGCCGGGCTCGCCGACTTCGTCCTGGTCGCGCTCGGCGGCACCCTCGCCACCCTGGCCTGCTTGGTCCGGGTGCGCGCCGAGCACCGCATGCTGCACATGCGTGACGTCACCGACACCATCCGCCGCACCGTGCTGCGCCCTCCGCCGCCCGGCTGGGGCGGCCTCGACCACGCGGGCGTCTACCTCACCGCCGACACCCATGCCCGCGTCGGCGGCGACTTCTATGGCGCAGCCTGCCGGCCCAGGGCGGGCTGCCGCTCGGCCTTGGGGACCTCGCGCCCGGCCCGCCCGCGGTACGGCGGCCGCGGGTGGCCGCCGACGAGACGCCGCTGCTGGTGACGGACGGCGTGACGGACGGCGTGACGGACGGCATGACGGAGGCCCGGGACGGCGCCGGGGCGTTCTACCCGCTCGCCGACGAGGTGGCCCGAGCCGTGGCCGCCGGCCCCCGCACCGCCGGTCCGGACCGCCTCGCCGCCTTCGTACGGGACGGCACGCTGCGGCACGGCGGCGGGCGCCCGGCCGCCGTGCCGCACCGTCTTCGCCGTGTGCCGCCGGACCGTCCCCTAAGAGGGGGGCGAAGCCCCCGAAGGCGGACGTTTGCGGTCCTGAGGCCCACCTTTGCAGCCGCAGCGGTTACGGTGCTGCCGTACGTGATCGACAGGGGGAGGGACGAGATGCCCGGAACCGTGCTGCTGCTGGCGGCCTCGCCGGTGGGCAAGGGGCGCCTGGTCGACGCCGCGTCCGTCCTCCCCGTCCTGGCCGCCGTCCCACCCGGTGTGCTGGCCGGCACGGACACCGCGAACGTCGTCGAACTGGCCGATCCGCTGGAGCCGCAGGCCGTCCTCACCCGGCTCCGCGCCGCCGCGGCGGCCCCCGGCCCGCTCACCGTGTACGTCACCGGCCAGCTCCAGCTCGACCGCCGCCAGCGCCTGCCCCACCTGGCGCTGGCCCGCACCACCGCGTCCACGGCCCGCTACACGGCCTTCCCCTGGCACTGGTTCCGGGACGAACTGCGGCTCAGGCCGGCCGGCGCGACGACCCTCCTGCTCGACCTGCACGCGGACGCCGAGACCTGGGAGCTGCTGCGCGCCACCCCGCTGGACTCGGGCCGCGGCAACGCCGTGCACGGCCGCATCGCGCCCCCGCCGTCCAGACGCACGGTCGCGGCACCGGCGTACATGAAGGCCGTCGCGACGATCCTGCGCAGCGGGTTCCGGCCGCCGCTGGAGCAGTTGCACCAGCAGGCGCTGGCCCGGATCGCGCCGGAGAGCGCGGGCACGGACCTCGTCCTGAGCACCCCGGGCCCCGCGGCCGGTGACCCGCACGCCGCCATCACCGCCGCCGTCCAGTCCGGCCGCCACTCCGACGCCGACGCGCTCGCCGCCCGGTACGAGCAGGCCGCCGTCGCCGCGCACGGGCCGGCGTCCGAGGAGGCCCTGCACTGGGCCGAGGTCCGGGCCGACCTGGCGATGTTCGCCGGGGACGCGGGCCGCAGCTGCCACACCTGGCTGACGGTGGCCACCGTCCGCCTGAACGCCGGGCAGGCTCCGGACGCGCCCGCCGTCGAGGCCGCCGTGGACCGGGCCCACCACCAGTGGGGCCAGATCCGCGACACCGCGCGGGCCCGCGAACTGGGCGCGGCGCTCGCCGAGTTGCGGGGGAGGGTCCCCGGGCGGCGCGTGGGAGCGCTCGATCATGTGCAGCGGCAGTTGCGGCAGTTGCAGACCCAGGCCTAATACGCGTGCGCCGTGTGCGCCTGGCGTGAAGGGGGCGTGCAATCGCTTTCGCGGGTCGCGTCACAGGTCTGCCGCCGAGGCCTGACCCGGTGTCATGATGTCGGGATGACAGAGGGGGACCAAGTGTCTGTTTTAGGCGTGCGCGTCCGGCTGGGCGCCGGCGGGACCGTGGACGATGTCAGAGCCCTGAAGGCATGGCTGGAGCGGGAAGAGCCGCTCGCGGAACTGCTCTCCAAACAGAAGCTGCGCATCGAGGCGCAGACCAGCACGGACGGGACCAAGGGGCGGCTGGGGCCCGACCTCGAACTCGTCCTGAAGCTGCTCGGTGACGTCGTCACGGTCGCGGCACTGACCGAGTACACCGCACGCGCGGTGAAGGCCTGGGCGAACAATCGCCGCAGGCTCCAGGGCGGCGATCCCCAGCCACAGATCCGCCCGCTGGACACCGACGGGGAGTAGGCGGGTGAGCCGCTTCGACCCGCGAGGCGATGTGAACCGGGCGCTGCTGGTCGGTGTGTCCGAGTACGACCACACGGCACCGGATGATCTCCAGGGCGTCACCGGCCAGCTCCCCGCCGTGCGGCACAACCGGACGACACTCGAGGACGCGCTGCACCGGGGAGCCGTGTTCGACGTGCACGAGGTGAGGGCTCTGGCCTCGCCGACGCCCGACGAATTCACCGGGGCACTGCGCCGCGCCTGCCGGGAGGCCAAGGGGTTGCTGCTGCTCTACTTCGCCGGGCATGCCGTCACCTCCACCTCCGGCAACGAGCTGCACCTCCAGATGCGTACCGCCCGGGTGCTCACGGGAGACGGGCTGCCCGGCTCGGTGAGTTTCAGCGAGGTGCTGGGCGAGCTCGTCGAGAGCCGCGCCCAGCAGGTGGTGGTGATCCTCGACTGCTGCTACGCGGGCAACGCCGCGGGCATCTGGCACCGCTTCGACGATCCGCAGCGGAAGAAGCACAAGGTCCTGCTGCTGATGAGCGTGCAGCCCAACCACTGCATCCTGGGCGGCGACGCCGACGTCCCGACGCCGTTCACCCGGGAACTCGTGCACGTCCTCGACGAGGGCGGGGAACTGTGGCTCTCCGAGCTGTACGCCGCGGTGAAGCAGCGGATGGCCGAGGCGAAGTACAAGGCGGAGGACGACGACTCGCAGCGGCCGCAGGCGCTGGCCCCCCCCTGGGACCTGGACACGGACGTGCTGCTGGCGGCGGGCCCGGTGACCGTGCCTCCGCCGGACCCGGTCCCCCGCTGGCTCCTCTGGCTCCGGCGCACGCTCGCCCGCGCCCGGGAGGCCGTCGGACGGCTCGGCCGTACCGGCCTGGCGATCGTGCTGGCGCTGCTCGCCATCGGTGCCGGCGGCTACGGCGTCCTGGTCCTGACCGGCGATTCCGGCCCGTGCGCCCCGGCACTGGAGCTGCGTCTGCTCACCGACCCCGACCTGGAGCAGGCGATGAAGGCGGCCGCGGACGCCTACGTCGCCTCGGACGCCAACACCACGGACGACGGCTGCCGGCGCAGCGGCGTCACCGTCTACAGCGCCGGCGCCGCCGGTGTCGTGACCGCGCTGGGCAAGCGGACCGACGCCTGGCAGCAGCCGCGCGACGACGACAACCCGCAGCGTGACATCGGCCCGCAGCCGGACGTGTGGATCCCCGGCACCCGCGCGGACGTCCGCCGGGTCACCGCGGCCTACCAGGACCGCGTCTTCGCCCAGCTCCAGCCGGACACCCGGCCGTTCGTGTACTCGCCCGTCGTCCTGGCCGTCCCGGAGGGCCTGGACGACGCCGTCGAGCCCACCGGACAGTCGCTGTCACAGCTGATCACCGGCCTTGAACGGGCACCCGGCGAGGCCGAGGTGCACCGCCCCGACCCGGAGTTCGCCGACGCGGCGCTGCTGGCGACGACGGGCCTGTACCGCGGCGGAGCCGAAGCGCGCCACGCGGAGCGGCTCCTGACCCAGTCCGGCCGGCCCGAGTCCTCCGCCGCCGGGCTGCTGTGCACGCTGCCCGACGTCGACGCCGTGGACGACCGCAGCGCGGCCCTGGTACCGGAGTTCCTGCTGCGCAGCGGCGTCGGCTGCCACCCGGCCACGCGTGCCCCGCGCTCCGCCGCCTACCCCGACGACGTCCCCGGCCTGGAGCCGACGTTCGTGCGGGTGCGCTGGGAGGACGGCGAGCGGGACGCCGACGCGCGGGACGCCGAGGTGGCCCGCTTCCGCTCCTGGCTGACCGGCGACGAGGGCCGGCGGGTGCTCGGCGAGCAGGGCTTCAGGTCCGCGCACGGCGAACGACGCCTGCTCGATGCGAAGGCGGCCCCCGAGGGGCTGACCGACGAGGTCCGGCCGGGGGACTCCGCCGACCCGTCGGAGCTGGACAAGGCGCTGCAGCGCTACGGCAACGCGCACGGCCCCGGCCGGGTCCTGTACCTCCTCGACAGCTCCGGCTCGATGGCCGGCCTGTGGGACGGGCCCAGCGGTGGCCCCGGCATCCTCCGGCAGACCCTGACCGGGCTCGGCGGGGAGGACGAGTACGGGGTGTGGGCCGTGCACGGCCTCAAGGGCCGTACGCACACCGGCCTCCTGGACTTCGGCACGCACAACCGCCGGGACGCCGAACGGGCCCTGGGCGCCGCCCGGGTGCGCAACGCCGAAGCCGATCCGTCCGCCGCCCTGCTGGACGCCCTGGCGTTCATGCGGGAGCGCGGCGCCGCCGACGAGCGGCCGCAGCTGATCGTGTACCTCACCGACGGCGAGGACGACAACCGCCTGACCGGAGACGGACTGGAGAAGGTGGTCGACCGGGCCCGGACCGCCGGCGTGCCCGTGGCCATGGTGACCCTGACGAACGGGGCCTGTGACCGGGACCGCCCCGGCACGCGGATCGCGGAGGCCGGCCGGGGCCGCTGCCTGGACGCCGGGGACGACCTCGTGCCCGCCCTGCGCGACGAGGTCGCCCGCACCGGAACGGGGGAGGAATGATGACCCGACGCCTCAAGGCCGCGCTGTCCCTGCTGTCGCTGCTGACGCTCGCGGCCTGCACGAGCGGTGGAGTGCGGCAGCAACAGCAGCCGCCGGGCGCCGACACCTCCTTTCGGATCGTGGTGGCCAGCGGCCAGGACGTCACCGGCAAGAACGGCATACGCCAGCAGCTCATCGACGCCTGGAACGCCCAGCAGGGCGAACACGGCTACCGGGCCCGCCTGGTGGAGCTGCCCGGCTCCGCCGACCAGCAGCGCAGCCAGCTGATCGGCGCCCTGCAGTCCGGCAGCGCCGAGTACGACGTGGTGAACCTGGACGTGACCTGGATCCCGGAGTTCGCCGACGCGGGCCTGATCCGCCCGCTGGGCGACACGGCCGTCAAGGACCCCGAGGACCTCATCCCGTCCGTGGACAGCACCTCGTACTGGGACGGCAAGCGGTACGCGGTCCCCTTCAACAGCGACGCCGGCCTGCTGTACTACCGCAAGGACCACCTGGTGAAGGCCGGTACCCCCCGGACCGACCTCGACGAAGGCGTCACCTGGGACAAACTCCGGGAGCTGCTCGTCCCCCTCGACAGAGCCGAGATCAAGGACCACGAGGCGATCTGGACCACCCAGCTCGCCGCCTACGAGGGCCGTACCGTCAACGCGATCGAGGCGTTCGCCTCGGCCGAGGAGGGCTTTCGGCTGACCGACGACGACGGCGACTACGTGGCGACCGAGGAGCAGTTGACAGCGGGGATGACCGAACTGCGGAAGCGCACGGAGCCGCCGTACCTCCTGGAGGGGGCCGCCGAGTCCCGCGAGGCCGAATCGCTCAGCGCCTTCGCCGAGGGCCGCACCACCTTCCTGCGGCACTGGCCGTACGTCTACCCGACCCTGCACGAGACCTTCGGGGCCAACCTCGGGGTGACCCGGCTGCCCGGCAAGTCCGTCCTCGGCGGCCAGAACCTGGCCGTCACCTCGTCCACGTCCGAGCAGCGCGCCGGGAAGGCGGCCGAACTGATCGCGTTCCTCACCGACCCCGACAGCGAACGCTGCCTCCTGCGCGCCGGTTTCGCCGCGACCCGCACCTCGGCCTACCAGGAGGCCGGCACCGCCCCGGAATGCCGGCACGCCCCCGCGTACGCCGAGGGCCCCTCGGCGTCGCCCGGCGGCGAGAGCACCGCCCGCCTGGCCCCCGACCGGATGGCCGACGGCACCAGCTACTCCCGCGACATCCTGCTCCCGGCCCTGCGCGAGGCGGTACACCGCCCCCGCACTCCGCTCTACGGAGCGGTGACCCACACCCTCACCACCGAACTCGACGCCCTGTACGGCCCGCCGAAAGGGCCCGGCGGAAGCCGGCCTGGTGACGCGGAGGTCGCGAAAAGCCTTGACGAGGCGTTGAGGGAAATTTTGCCCGGTTGAATCTCCTCCTGGTGATGTTCACATTTCCTCCGTTGCTTGCGTGTGTCCCCGTGGGGGAATTTCCGCTGTCATCACCTTCGCCATGACCGGTGCGCTGTGCGGCGTCGGGGCGCAGGCGGCACAGGCCGCTCCGGCACAGCCGGAACTGCGCGCCGGAGCGGACGAGATCTGCGCGGTCCTCGGGATCGGCAGCGGCGCGGCGGGCCTCACCGAGGCGCTGGCCAAGGGAGCCTCGTGGGTGGGCATCGGCGCCAGCATCGGGTGCTACGCGTACACGAAGGCCAAGGAGGCCACGCCGGCGCAGAAGAGGGCCGCGATGATCGCCTCCAACAAGAAGTACCAGGCGATGAGCGACATCAAGAAGCTCGATGCGCTGGGCTACTACTGCCGCAAGAAGAGCGGCGGTGGTGGCGGCACGGATGTCGCACCCGCCAACCCGACCGTGAAGATGGGGTACCGCGACATCAAGATGAAGGGCGTGACGTACAAGTGCACGGCGACCGGGGACTGACCGGCCGGCGCGGCCCGGGCTATGGAGAACGCCTGCTGTTCTCCATAGCGCTGGTCGTGGTGAGCCTGCTGTGGATCACGCAGGACATGGCGACGTGGGCGACGGCGGCCTGTGCGGTCGGCGCGGCCGGTGGAGCGGTCGGGGTTTGTTACTTCGGCCGGCATTACATTCGCGCCCGCGGGAATTCGCACTAGTCGAATTCATCCCTGGAATTCACTCGTCGAATTCCTTGCCCGGCATCACACTCGAACCAGACGGTCCTGCCGGGCCGGTCGGGCAGGGGAGTCCAGGCCCACCGGCCCGTCACGGCGTCGACGATCAGCACGCCGCGACCGCCCTCGGCGAGTTCGTCCACAGCTGTGGACAGCGGCGGTGATTGCGTGGAGGTCGCCGACCTCGGTGCTCCCGGAGTCGGCGTGCGCGACTCCGAGAAGCCCGAGGCCGGGACCCTCACCGTCTCTCCGTTGGCCTATGCCGTCTTGGTGGCGTACGTCAGCGGGTGAAGACGAAGTACTTCCATGCGCCGTACGTCGTCGTGTTGACGTTGTCGCCCGACGTGGGGTCGATGTAGGACGAGCGGATCCGGAAGCGCGGACCGACCGGCGGCGTGCCGTCGAGCGTCACCGCGTCCTTGCCGTAGCGGTCGAGGGCGACGTACTCCGCGGTCGTGGTGCGCCACGCGCCGTCGGAGTAACGCTGGACCTGGAGCTGGTACTTGCGGCCCGGGTACATCGACATCGTCGTGTTGTGGACGGGGTCCTTGGACTGGCGGAAGTAGAAGTACTTCTGGTTCCACGCGGTCGCCGACTTGTAGGAGCCGCTCAGGGACGTCGAGACCTTGACCCTGGTGTAGACCGAGTTGGTGACCGTCTTCGGGGCGTAGCGCGTGTCGCCCGTGAACTTCGCGCTGACCTTCGTGTCACGGGTCAGGTGGACCGTCGCGGAGAGGTCGCCGGCCGAGTTGACCGTGCCCTTCTTCACCAGCGTGTTCGGCTTGTCGGAGCCGTACGGGTCGGCCCAGATCTCGACCGTGCGGTTCTTGTACGTCGTGCCGAGGTGCGCGGTGAAGGTGACGTCACGGCCGTGGTCGTACACCTTGCCGTTGTTGGTCAGCGTCAGCGTGGTCGCCGTCTTCGCCACGGTCGTCGATGCGGAGGCCGTGGCGCCCGCGTGGTCCGCGTCGCCCGCGTACGTGACCGTGTACGTCACCTTTCCGCCGGCCGGCGGCGTGTCCGTGAAGGAGTACGAGCCGTCTGCGGCGACCGTCGCCGTGCCGAGCGGCTTGCCGGAGGGGGACTCGTCGTCGGTGCGGGTGACGGAGACCTTCGTGCCCGTCGGGAACGGCGCCGACGAGGACAGCGTGCCGGTGAGGGTGAGGGCCTTGGCACGGGTGGCCGTGGCGGGGGCGTTCGCCGTGAGGGTGGTGGACGTCTTCGTCGGGGCGTCGAGGATCCGCAGCGCGTAGACGTTGTTGTCGTTCTCGGAGATCGCGAACAGCTTGCTCTCGTCGGGTGCCCAGGCCAGGCCGGCGGGGGCCAGGGTGTCGGCGCCGCTGCTGTTGCCGGTGTTGGGGAAGTCGTACTGCCTCAGCGGTATCGAGGTGCCCGGCTTGAAGACGTGGACGTCCGGGTCGTACCAGGAGAACGTGCCCGCCGCGACGTCGCCGTTCGGGGCGATGTCCACCGCGTTCGGGTAGGTGTTGGTGACGTACTTGCCGTCCGCGGACAGGTCCGTGAGCTTGTAGACGGCCTGGTAGTACGGCGCGCCGCTGGCCGTGACGACATCCTTGCCGTCCGGCGTGACCGCGAGGTCCTGGAGGTTGCCGCCGCCCGTGCTGCCCGGGTCGAAGGCGTACGCGGTACGGCTCGCCGTGCCGGAGGAGACGTCGTACACGGCGAGTTCGACCGGGCTCTGGCCCGGCGCGCCCGCGGCGAGCGTGCCCGGGGCGCCCGGGGAGGCGTCCAGGATCGGGGCCTCGTAGAAGGTGCGGCTGGTGTCCTGGCCCAGGGTGACGCCCGGGTCGGTGGCGTTCGGGTCGAGCGAGCCGATGTTGCCGTCGCCGGAGGCGCCGTAGCTGAACCACAGCTTGCCGCCGGCCAGGGCGACGTAGGCCGGGCCGGCGCCCTGGCCCGTGGACCAGCGGCGGGTCTCGGTCGCCGTGGCCGTGTCGATCGCGACGATCGCGGTCGCGTCGTGCACGGCCGCGTACAGGGTGCCCGAGTCGGACGACAGCTCCAGGCCGTGGACGCCGGGCAGCGAGCCGACAGTGCCGACGACCGTGCCGGCGTAGTTCGTGACGACGACCTGGCCGGCGGTCGGGTCGCTGATGAACACCCGCTGGTGGACCCCGTCGACGACGATGTCGCCGGTCGACTTCAGGGGCAGGGTCGTGCTGGAGTCGGCCACCGCCGACCCGGCGCCGGTCGCGACCAGTGCGACGGAGCTGAAGAGGACCGCGAGCGCTGTGGCGGTAGGCAGAGTGCGTCTGCGCACGATGTTTTCGAACCCCCCGGAACGAAAGACGTGAGGGCCGGACGCGGTGACTGGGCGCGCGTGCGGCCGTGAGTGATCGAAGGTTAGGGGATCGCACTGACAGCCGGGTGAACCGATGCCCAAGAGATGGGTGAGAGCACCGCGGAAGGTGTGCCGGGGCCGCTATCCGTCGCAGCCGGCCCGGGCGGTGACCGGTTCGCCTGCGTGAATGATCGAGCCGAGCATGGCGTGGGCGGCTTGGAGCTGTTCGATGGAGCGGCCCAGGCGCTCGCGTTCGTCCTTGAGGTCCTGCGCCATTTCCTCGCAGGTCGGCGCCAGGATGGCTCCCTCGTCGGCCATGCAGGGCAGCACCTCCCGGATCAGGTCGGTGTTCAGCCCTGCCGCGAGCAGGATCCGGACGCGGCGCACGGTGGCCACATCGGACTCGTCGAACTCGCGGTAGCCGCTGGCTCGCCGCTGCGGTCGCAGCAGCCCTTGCTGCTCGTAGTACCGCAGGCTCCTGGTGCTGACGCCGGTCCGCCTCGACAGCTCGCCGATGAACATGTGACTCCCGGCACAGAAGTTTGACTCTGACATCAACGTCAAGGTTTAGCTTAGCCGCCATGACAACGACTCACAGCACCCAGGAATCTCCCACCATCGATCCGAAGGCCCTGGCGGGTAAGAAGGCCGTGGTCACCGGCGGCACCATCGGCATGGGCCGGGCCATCGTCCAGGCCTTGACCGACCGCGGCGCCGAGGTCATCTACACCGGGCGCGATGACCAGCGACTCGCCGAGGCCCAGGCGGCACTCGACACCCCGCTGGCCCACCCGGTGCGCTCCGACGCCACTGACGCCACTGCCATCGCCGCCCTCGGCGATCAGGTCGCCGACCGCCTCGGCCGCGTCGACTACCTGTTCGTCAACCAGGGCATCGCCGAGTTCCAGACGCTCGAAGAGGTCACCGAGGAATCGTGGGACCGCATCTTCGACGTGAACGCCAAGGGCGCCTTCTTCACCGTCCAGCGGCTGGCGCCGCTGATGTCCGAGGGCGGCTCCATCGTGTTCACCACTGTCTCCAACGACCAGATCTTCCCGGGTCTCAGCGCCTACTCCGGGGCGAAGGAGGCCGTCGCCGCCTTCGCCAAGGTGCTCGCCGCCGAGCTGCTCCCCCGCAAGATCCGCGTCAACGCGATCGCCCCCGGGTTCATCCTCACCCCCACCATGGGCGTCGCCGAACTGACCGACGAGCAGCGCGCCGAGTTCGTCGAACAGGGCAACGCCTCCACGCCGATGGGCCGAGGAGGCACCGTGGAGGAGATCGCCGCCGCCGCGCTGTACCTGGCCGTCGAGGCCACCTTCACCACCGGCGTGGAACTCCCCGTGGACGGCGGGTTCGGCCAGGGCCTCGGCGCATGACCGAAGCCTAGGGCGACTCCCTGCCCCCCTCGACCTCCAACTGGGCACCGCGCAGTTCGGGCGGATCCGCCGCTCTCGCCGGCCCCGCGTTCGCCGCCAGCAGTAGGGTCGCGACGGCGACCACGGCCGCGGCGAAGCCTCTGGCGTACCGATCGGCGGTGCGTGGGCGTTCGAGCACGGCGACCTCGTAACAGGGGCGGCGACTATGACAGCAGTGTGTTAAGCACGCTTATCTCTCGGTTTAACCTAGGGGCAGCCCGAGCCGAACGGCAAGAGGGGCAGGGGGAGTCGGCGTGGGGGAGCGTGACGATCCGGGGACCATCGGCCGTCGGGTGCAGCGGTTATGTGTCGAACGCGGCTTGACGCAGCGGCAGTTGGCGGAACCCGCGTACACCCCCGCCTATGTCTCCACCCTGGAGTCGGGCCGGGTGCGGCCCTCCGACGACGCCCTGCGGCATCTCGCCGGGCGGCTCGGTGTCGCCTTCGACGAACTCGCCACCGGTCGTTCGGCCCGGCGCGTGACGGAGTTACGGCTGCGGCTGACCGAGGCCCAGCGCGTCTTCGCCGTCGGCGAGGCCGAGGCGGCGGCGGAGCAGTACGCCGAGCTGCTCGTCGAGGCCGAGACGTACGGGCCGCCCGGGGAACAGGCCGCCGTGGTCAAGTCCGCCAGGGGCACCGTCGAGAACCCGGGGAAGAACGTCGCGCAGAAGTCTGGTCTGAACCGCTCCATCAGTCAGGAGGCATGGGGACGCACCGTGACGATGCTGACGTACAAGGCCGCCCGCCACGGCGGCACCCTGCACAAGGTCCCCGCCCCCGGAACCTCCCAGCGCTGTTCGATGTGCGGCTTCACCACGCCGGGCAGTCGGGAGTCCCAGGCCGTGTTCGGGTGCAAGAACGAAGACTGCGGCTGGTCCGGCAACGCCGACCACAACGCGGCCCGGAACATCTTGCACCTGTACCGGACGGGCCGCGCGCTCATCCCGGCTGCCGGGAGGGCAGTCGTCAGGCGTGCTCGCCGCGTCAAGCCCGCCACCGCAAGGTAGGCAGGAATCTCCCGGCTTCAGCCGGGAGAGCACTTCAAAGCACCCAGGTCGCCGTCGAACTGGCCGACGTGCTCCACCGGCGCGGCGAGTCCGACGAGGCGGCGGCCCTGCTGCACGGCGTCCTCGACGACCTGTCGCCCGAGCGCGGCGCCGTCCACTCCGCCGCCGCGCACCGCCTCCTCGGCATCATCGCCGAGGACGCCCGCCGCACCGAGGACGCCGAGGAGCACTACGTCCGCGCCCTGAGCCTGCTGGAGCGGGCGGGCGCGGCCGGCGACCTGGCCGACCTGTGCCGCCTGCTCGGCGACCTGCTGCGCCGCACCGGGCGGGTGGAGGCGGCCCTGGACGCCTACCGGACGGGTCTCGGCCACCGCACGGCCCCCGGCACCACCACCCTCGGGCCCGCGCCCGCACAGCCTCCCCTCTGAGGGAAAAGGGGCTTCCCACCGTCGTGCGGGTTAGCCTCCTCCGGGGACGCGAACGACCGGGGCGGGGAGCGTGGAGAACCAACGGACGGTGGCCGACGGCATACGGCTGGGCCTGCGCGCCCTCGTGTACGCCGTCCTCGGCGGCGCCGCGCTGATCGCCATCGGGACGGTCGTGTCGGTGCTCGGGCCGATGCTGGCGCTCGATCTGTACACCCCACCCGTCGCGGCCTGGTGGACGGTGTTCACCGCGATCACCGTCCAGGGCGTGCCCTTCCTGCTGCTGGGCACGGTCGTGTCGGCGGCGATCGGCGCGTTCGTGCCCGAGCGGGTGTTCCAGCGGTTGCTGCCCCGCCGTACGGTGCTCGCCGTGCCGGTCGCGGGGGCGGCGGGGGTCGTCCTGCCCGGTTGCGAGTGCGCGTCCGTGCCGGTGGCGGGCAGCCTCATGCGGCGGGGTGTCGCCCCGGCGGCCGCCCTCGCCTTCCTGCTGTCGGCGCCCGCGATCAACCCCGTCGTCCTGGTGGCGACCTCCGTCGCCTTCCCCGGGCAGCCGGAGATGGTCCTCGGCCGGCTGGTCGCCTCGCTCGCCACGGCCGTGGTGATGGGCTGGCTGTGGGCGCGGTTCGGGCGGGAGGAGTGGCTGCGGCCGCCGAAGCGGAGCGCGGCGCACGCCCCGGGCGGTCCGCGTGCCTTCGTCGCCGGGCTTCAGCACGACTTCCTGCACGCGGGCGGGTTCCTGGTGGTCGGCGCGGCGGCCGCGGCGACGTTCGACATCGTCGTACCGAGGTCGCTGCTGGAGGTGTTCACCGGGTCCGCATGGCTGTCCGTGCTGCTCCTGGCGCTGCTGGCGGTCGTGCTGTGCGTGTGCAGTGAGGCCGACGCGTTCGTGGCGGCGTCGCTGAGCGGCTTCTCGCCCACCGCGCGGCTGGCGTTCATGGTGGTCGGGCCGATGGTCGACCTGAAGCTGATCGCGCTCCAGACGGGCACGTTCGGCAGGTCCTTCGCGGTGCGGTTCTCCTCCGCGACCTGGCTGGTGGCCGTCGCGAGCAGCGTCCTGGTGGGGTGGTGGCTGCTGTGAGGCGCTACGGACCGGCCGTCCTGCTCGCGCTCGTCGGCGCGGCGATCCTGCGAGTGTCGCTCTTCAGTGACCTGTATCTGCGGTATGTGCAGGCGGGGTTGCGGCCGTATCTGGTGGCGTCGGGGGCGGTGCTGGTGCTGCTCGCGGTGGTGGTGGGGACGCTGGTGCGCACGGCGGGCGAGCTGGAGAACCCGCACTCCCACCCCGACCACAGCCACGGCCCCGCCGGCCCCCGTGTCGCCTGGTTCCTCACCCTTCCCGCCCTGGCCCTGCTGCTGTTCCCGCCGCCCGCCCTCGGCTCCTACAGCGCGGAGCGCGAGGCCGCCCAGCGTTCGGCCCGAGGCATCGGCACCTTCCCGGCGCTGCCGGCCGGGAACCCGCTCGACCTCACCCTCGGGGAGTTCGGCTCCCGGGCGGTCTACGACAGCGGCCGTTCCCTGCGGGGACGCACGGTCCGGCTCACCGGCTTCGTCACCCGCGACGCCGACGGCACCTGGTACGTCACTCGCCTCCTCGTCTCCTGCTGCGCCGCCGACGCCACCACCGCCAAGACCGAGGTGCGCGGCGCCGGCGCCCCGCCCGTCGACACCTGGGTCGCGGTCACCGGCACCTGGCATCCGCAGGGCGAACTCGGCTCGGCCGCCGCCTGGCCGCCGGTCCTGGACGCCACCTCCGTACAGCGGGTGCGGCAGCCGGACAACCCGTACGAGAAGCGCTGAGGGTCATACCGCGGTGACGGCCCGGCGCACGGGTTTCGCCCCACCTGCCACGGGTAGTCGGGGCACGATTCCGGGAGGACTCGGGGCACGATTTCCGTAAGGGCTCGGAGGCCGCCGCACACCGGCCGGCCCGGGCGGGCGGCGCTCACCGGCCCGTCCCGCGTCCAGCGGGGCCGGCCCGGAAGAGCGTCGACGGTGAAGGCCGGTGATCGAAGGAGGCGGTGGTCGTGCGGCCCAGGGACGATCCGCGAGACGCCCCCGGCGGCGACCCCGGTCCCCGCCGCACGGGCGGTGACCTGGACCTGGACGGGATCCGGGCCGCCGATGCGATCGTCAGGGGCGTGCGCGGCGTCGAGCCCGGAGAGGTCCCGGGCCGGCTGTGCGAGGTGGCGGTCGAGCTGCTGCCGGTGGTCGGCGCGAGCGTGTCGCTGCGCAGCGAGGGCATGCCCGTCCAGCTGAGCGCCAGCAGCGCGCAGGCCGCGCGTCTGGCGCAGATCCAGGCGACGCTGGGCGACGGCCCCTGCCAGAGCGCGCTGCACGACGCGGCACCCGTGCTCGCCTGCGACCTGACGACCGGCCGTGACGCCGGCCGCTGGCCGGTCTTCGCCCAGCAGGCGACGGAGGCCGGGGTACGGGCGGTGTACGCGATGCCGCTGGGCAGCGACTCCGTGTGCGTCGGAACCCTCGACCTGTACCGCGACAGGCCCGGCGGGCTCACCGACCGCCAGCTGCACGTGGCCCGGCTCGTGGCCGGTGTGATGACGGTGGCGCTGATGGCGCTGCCGCGCGGGGCCGAGGCCGAGCCGCGGGACGAGGAACCCTGGCTGAGCGGGCTGGCCGCGGACCACGACGAGGTCTACCAGGCCGTCGGCATGATCATGGCGCAGCTCGGCGTGGACGCCGACGACGCGCTCGCACGGCTGCGGGCCGACGCCTTCGCACGCGGCTGCACGGCCCTGGACGCGGCACGCGAGGTGATCGCCCACCGGAGGCGTTTCGAACGGTACTGAAGGCTGGCCGGTGAGGCTTGGACCGGTACCGAGGCCTGGCCGGTAGCCGTCAGATCCGGGCCCGCCCCTGCTTCCTGATCTCGGACAGGCGCTGCGCCCCGACCTCCACGGTCTGCCGCGTGACCTCCTCGTCCACCTCGCCGAGGCCGGCGTTGGTGAGCGTGATCGTCTCCTCCCCGACCCGCACGGCGGCGAGGTCCATCGTGAGGTACGTCAGCTCTCCCTCCTCCGTCTCGCCGGCCAGGGTGACCCGCAGGGCCTGCCGGGCGTCGCCCACCGGCGGCAGCCGTGTGTCGCTGACCTGGACGGCCTGGACGCCGCCGCGCGTGGTCGCGGCCGTGAACTCGCCGCACTTCCCCGGCAGCGACTTCAGCCAGTCCAGGGTGCGGTCGACGTCCGCCGGGGGGTGGGCGGCGACGTGGTAGCGCAACTGGGCGTCGGTGCCGGCGTCGTCGAACGCGACCGTCGCCCGCGGGCCGGCCGGGGCACCGAAGAGTTCCTCCGTGTAGAGGGCGTCGAGCAGCCGCTGGCAGTCACGGTCCTCCGTGGTCCCCTTGAGCAGCCCGTCCCGCCAGGTCCTGGCACCCCGCGTCGGCCCCCACGGCTCCCCCAGATCGACCGCGGTGATCAGTGCAGCCTGGGCCTGGGCCTGGGTGAGACCGGCCCCGGAACCCGCGGGCCGTTCGCCGGCGGGCGACGCGCCGGTGGGGGTGGCGGAGGCGGAGAACCACCGTGGCCGCGGCTCGTCCTGGAGGGAACAGGCGGCCGTGGCCAGCAGGGCGGTCACGGACAGCGCGGAGGCGAGGAGAGCGCGGGCACCTGGGGCGCGTCGGCCGGCCGGAGGGTGGGTCATCGCAAGGGCCTCCTGCGGGGAGTTCCTGGAGGGGCCTCGGGAGGGGGGCGGGCGCTCCAAGATCGGTACGTGCTCTTACGGCACCACCGCGACGGGCGGCACACCAGCGCGACGGGCTGTTCGGGTGAGGGAGGGGGAGGCGTACGCCTCGCGGGCGACCGCGAAAAGCCGTCGCCCCGCGGACCGGACTCCTGTTACGGTCACGCCCATGAAGCGCGCCCAGCCGTTCCCGTCTCTCACGACGACGCCGGAGAGTGTCCCGGCGCGCTGACAGCTGACGCAGATGTCCGAAGCCCCGGGGCGAGTGCCCCGGGGCTTCGTCGTGGTGCTCGCCTCAGACCCGAGGAGCCCACCATGCACGACCACCGACGGCTCGGCCGTGAACTGAACCTCTTCGACACCGACCCGCTGATGGGCGCGGGGCTGCCGTACTGGCTGCCCGACGGCGCGATCGTGCGGCACACCCTGGAGGAGTACGTCCGCGAGGCGGAACAGCGGGCCGGCTACCGGCACGTGTACTCGCCCGTCCTCGGAAAACGCGAGCTGTACGAGATCTCCGGGCACTGGGACCACTACAGCGAGGACATGTTCCCGCCGATGGACCTCGGCTCGGAACAGGTCCTGCTGCGCCCGAGCCTGTGCCCCCACCACGCCCTCATCTACCGCTCCCGCTCCCACAGCTACCGCGAACTGCCCCTCCGCATGGCCGAGGTGGGCGGCATGTACCGCTCGGAGCTGTCCGGCGTCCTCGGCGGCCTGACCCGGGTACGGGCCATCACCCTCAACGACGCGCACATCTTCTGCACCCTGGAGCAGGCCGTCGAGGAGGCGCGGGCCGCGCTGGAACTGATCGGCCGCGCCTACGCGGACCTGGGTATCCGCGCGGCCCGCCACCGTCTCTCCCTGCCCGGCGAGGGCGGCAAGTACGTGGCGGACCCGGAGCTGTGGCGGCGGGCCACCGCCCTGCTGCGCGAAGTCCTCGACGGCTCCGGCATCCCGTATGAGGCCGCCGAGGGCGAGGCGGCCTTCTACGGCCCGAAGATCGATGTGCAGATCGCCGACCCCGCCGGGCGGGAGGCCACCCTCTCCACCGTCCAGATCGACTTCCACCAGCCCGAACGCTTCGACCTGCACTACATCGGCCCCGACGGAGCGAAGCACCGCCCGGTCATGGTGCACCGCAGCGTCATCGGCAGCGTGGAACGGGCTGTCGCCCACCTCGTCGAGGCCCACGGCGGAGCCTTCCCGCCCTGGCTGGCCCCGGTGCAGCTGGTGGTGCTCCCGGTGGCGGACGAACAGGCGGGCCACGCCCACGACCTCGTCCGCCGCGCCCGCGGACTCGGCCTGCGCGCCGAGGTCTGCGACCCCGGCCAGGGCACCCTCGCCGCCCGTATCCGCGCGGCTCGACTGGTCCCGTACCAGGCGGTGATCGGCGGCCGGGAGGCCGCAGCGGACCAGGTGGCACCGCGCCTGCGGGACGGGCGGCGGCCGGGCGCCCTGCCCGCCGCCGAGTTCCTGCGGCGTATCGCGGACCGGGTGGCGGCTCGCGGAACCGGCCTGTGGGAGGCGGCGTAAGGTCGCTCGTGCGAAAGCCCAGCGCGGGAACAGTGGAAGGAGCCACCGCCGTGACGGACGGTCAGCGTATCCCGGTGATCATCGACTGCGACACGGGCGTCGACGACGCCCTCGCCCTGCTGTTCGCCGTACGGCACCCGGCGCTCGACGTGCGGGCGATCACCTGCGTGGCCGGGAACACGGACGTGGACGGTGTGGTCCGCAACACCCTGACCGTGCTGGAGGTGGCCGGCGCCGGGGACATTCCCGTCGCCCGGGGTGCCGAGCGTCCGCTGATCGAGCCCGTACGGACGGCACGGCATGTGCACGGGCAGGACGGAATGGGGGATCTGGGGCTGCCCGCGCCGACCCGCGTGCCGGTCGACGTGGACGCGGTGACGCTGCTGCGTCGCGAGATCCTCGCCTCGCCGAGGCCGGTCACGCTCATTCCCCTGGCGCCCCTGACGAACATCGCGCTGCTGCTGCGGACGCATCCCGAGGTGACCCGCAACATCGAGCGGATCGTGTTCATGGGCGGCGCGGTGGCGACCGGGAACGCCACGCCGGTCGCGGAGTTCAACGTGTGGCACGACCCTGAGGCGGCGGCGGTGCTGCTCACCGCGGGGGTGCCGATCACGATGTACGGGCTGGACGTGTTCAAGAAGGTGCTGGTGCCGGCGGGGGAGGTGCAGCGGCTGCGGGCGAGTGCGGATCCGAGTCTGCGGATGGCCGGTGAGCTGCTCGCCCACCGGGATCCGGCCACGTCGGGGGATCCCACGCCCATGGGCGGACTCGGTGACGCGGGTGCGGTCTGCGCGGTCGTCGACCCGAAGGGGCTGACCACGGAGCGGCTGCCGGTCGAGGTCGTTCTGGCCCCTGGGCCCGCCCGTGGCCAGACGATCGTCGACCGGCGGCCGCGGCTCGGGGAGTCCGAGATCCACGAGGGCATGCGCGAGCAGCCGCTGGTGGAGGTGGCGTTGGACGTGGACGTGGAGCGGTACGTGAGTCTGTACCTGGAGACGGTCTAGCGCTCCCCGTTCCGGTACCCCGCCCTGGCGGGTCCCTGGTGGGACGCCGGCAGGGCGGGGTGTGCGCAACCCGGCGCGACGGGGTGCCGCTTCTTTGGGAAGGACGCCGCCCCAGCGGCACGACTGCCCGCGGCTCAGCGGATTCGCGGCACGACGGGCCGCGGCTGAGGGGGCGGCGGCCCGTCGTGAGGTGGTTCAGGTGTCTACGCGTTGCGCTTTGCCGCGCGGCGGCGGGTCGTGAGGACGAGGGCCGCGCCGCCGGCCAGGAGGGCCGCCGCGCCGATGGCGATCGGGCCCGTGCTGCTGTTGGCGCCCGTTTCGGCCAGGTCGCCGCCACCGCCGTTCGGCTTGGGGGCAGGGGGTGTCGTCGACTCGGAGGCGGACGGGGTGGGGGTGTCCGTGTCCGTGGCGGGGGGCGTCGAGGGCTCGGCGGGCTCCGACGGGGTGGCCGGCGGTGTGGTCTCCTCGGCCGGCTCCGACGGGGTGGCCGGGGGCGTCGAGCTCGCCGGGGGCTCCGCCGGCGGGGGCGTCGTCGTGCAGTCCTTCGTGCCGCCGTTCCAGGCCGCGATCAGCTTGTCCTTGATGACCGGACGGTCGGGACCCTTGGGCAGCTCGCCGTGCTCGAAGCCGTCCTTCGCGTCGAGGTCGCCGTCGAACTTCACCGCGCCCCGGTAGAGGTCGATCTGCCCGAAGCAGCCCTTGTCCGGGATGGCGATGTCGAGCGAGTCGGTGCCGCCCGGCTTGACCGTCACCGTGTCGAAGTCGACGAACACCTGCTCGCCGGAGGTCTCGAAGGTCGCGCCGTGCGCGAGGTAGGAGGCCAGGGAGGCCGTGCACGTCGTCGCGTCACCGGCCGTGCGGACCTTGATGTGGACCTTGCCGTCCTCGGTCGGCTTCAGGTTCTGGTCGTCGACCTTCACCGAGTCGTAGAAGTTCGTGCCGTCGAGCGAGAACTGGCAGCGGTCGGTCCCGGTCTCCGTGCCCGCACCGGTCCCGGGCTTGTAGGTGCCGCCGGACGACCAGCCGTCCCCGCCGGGCGTACCGGTGGCGAACGCGGTGGTGGCGGATGCGGCGCACAGGGCGAGGGCCGCGGCGCCCGTCCCCAGCAGGCGGCGCGCGGTGACACGTCTCGCTATGGACATAGGGGTATCCCGTTTCTTGGCGTGTGCCGGAACCCGGGTGGCGGCAGGCGGGCAGCGCGCAGCGCGCGGCTGCGGGGGCCGCACCGGGGTGAGCGGTCTGAGAAACACTGGGCTCATTGGTCTCATGAGCCTCAGTGCGCCCCCATCGTGGCCGGGCCGCAGCAGGCTGTCAACCTGCGGGTATACAAAGGAAGTTCCTCCGCCATCACACTTTCATCACAGCGGGAATGGATCACTCCGATCAACGCGATGGTTCCTTTTTCCGGCATTCTGGACAGATTCAATGCTGTCGCCCGTATGCCCTGCGAAGGAGACCGCGTGACCGATCGCTCCACCCTCGACCTGTCGTCCCGGGACCCCGACTGGTGGCGCCAGGCCGTCGTCTACCAGATCTATCCCCGCAGCTTCGCCGACGCCGACGGTGACGGCCTCGGCGACCTGCACGGCATCACCCGACGCCTCACCCATCTCGCCGCCCTGGGCGTGGACGCCCTGTGGCTGAGCCCCTTCTACCCGTCCGAACTCGCCGACGGCGGTTACGACGTCGCCGACCCTCGCGGCGTCGACCCGCGCCTGGGCACGCTCGACGACTTCGACGCCCTGGTCGCCGAGGCCCACCGGCTCGGTCTGAAGGTCATCGTCGACATCGTGCCCAACCACTCCTCGCGCCAGCACGTCTGGTTCCAGGAGGCCCTGCGCTCCGGGCCCGGTTCGGCGGCCCGCGACCGGTACGTCTTCCGCGACGGCCGCGGCGAGCACGGCGAACTCCCGCCCACCGACTGGCAGTCCGTCTTCGGCGGCAGCGCGTGGAAACGGGTGCCCGACGGCCAGTGGTACCTGCACCTGTTCGCCCCCGAGCAGCCCGACCTCAACTGGGAGAACCAGGAGGTCCGCGCCGACTACCGCACCACCCTGCGCTTCTGGTCCGACCGCGGGGTCGACGGCTTCCGGGTCGACGTCGCCCACGCCCTCGTCAAGGACCTGAGCGAACCGCTGCGCGACCTCGGCGCGCCCGAGCTGAGCCGCGAGGACGCCCTCACCGGCATGCCGCCCGGCACGCACCCGTTCTACGACCGCGACGACGTGCACGAGATCTACCGCGACTGGCGCAAGATCCTGGACGCCTACCGTCCGCCCCGCATGGCCGTCGCGGAGGCGTGGGTGCCGGGCGCCCGGCGCGCGCTGTACGCCCGTCCGGACGAGCTCGGGCAGGCCTTCAACTTCGAGTACCTGGAGGCCGGCTGGGACGCGGACGAGCTGCGGCAGGTCATCACCGACTCGCTCGCCACCGCCCGGGCGGCCGGCGCCTCGGCCACCTGGGTGCTGTCCAACCACGACGTCGTCCGCCACGCCTCCCGCCTGATGCTCCCGCCCGGCACCGACGTCAACGCCTGGCTGCTCTCCGGCGGCCACGCCCCCGCGGTCGAGGAGGAGGCCGGGCTGCGCCGGGCCCGGGCGGCCACCCTGCTGATGCTGGCGCTGCCCGGCTCGGCGTACGTCTACCAGGGCGAGGAACTCGGCCTGCCCGAGGTCGCCGACCTGCCCACCGAGGTGCTCCAGGACCCGATCTGGGAGCAGACGGGCCACGTCCGCAAGGGCCGCGACGGCTGCCGGGTGCCGCTGCCGTGGACGACGACGGGACCGTCGTACGGCTTCGGGCCGGGCGGCGCCTGGCTGCCGCAGCCGCCCGGCTTCGCCGCCTACGCCGTCGAGGCCCAGGACGGCGTCGAGGGCTCGACCCTGGAGCTGTACCGCACGGCCCTGAAGCTCCGCCGCAAACTGCTCGACGGCGAGGAGCTGACCTGGGCGGCGGACGCCCCGGAGGGTGTCCTGCAGTTCGACCGCTGCGAGGGCTGGCGGTGCGTGACGAACCTGTCCGCGGGGGCGGTCCCGCTGCCGGCCGGTGAGGTGCTGCTGAGCAGCGCCCCCCTGCGGGACGGCCGGCTCGGGCCGGACACGACGGTGTGGCTCGGGCGTTAGGGCCGGCACCGGCTCACCCCGCCGGGGACGGCGGGGTGAGCGTCCGCCACCCGCACGGCCCAGCAGCACGCGCCACCTGCGGGAACGCACCGTGAGAATCGCTGGCAGAGTGCCGTCGACGTTCGGACAGGGAGCCCCGCCCGCCATGAACAGGTCCAGGAAGACAGCAGCGGTGGCGGGGGCCGTCGTCGCCGGGGTGCTCGCGTTCCCCGGGCCGCAGGCGGCGGCCGGGGACGGTGAGCTGTGGGGTGCCGCGACCATCGCACCGGGCCGGGAGGGCCTCCTCGAAGTCGCCGGCTCGCAAGGGGCGGTGCCGGGCGGCACGCTGACGCTGACGGCGCCCCGGGGCACCCGTGTGACGGCCACGCCGCTCGACGCGCCCGGCTACCTCGGCCGGGTCGCCGCCGACGGCCGCAGCGGGACGTACACCGTCACCGGAGACGCGGCCGGGCAGTCGTGGCAGGGCCGTACGTTCCCCTTCGTGCTGGCGGTCCCCGCGGACGCCGTGCCCGGCACGCGGCTGCGCGACTGCGTCCTGCGGATCAGCGACGCGCACGGCGTACGGCGGGCGGGCGGCCGGTGTTCCGTGACCGTGGGTCTGGCCGGGCCGACGCTGACCCGTCCGCTGTCCGGCGTGCCGCTGGACGTCCGGCCGCAGATCGCCGGTACGGCGCACCCGGGCGCCCGCGTCACCGTCCGCGACAAGGACGACCGCGAGGCCTGCGCGACCATCGCCGCCCCCGACGGCACCTGGACCTGCATCCCCGTCCCGGCGCTCCCGGCGGGCGCCAACCGGCTCCAGGCGGTCGCCACCCTGAACGGGGTGAGCGCGATGAGCGAGCAGATCGACATCTCGGTGGCGGACGGCGCCGGTCAGTGACGACGGCGCCGGTCAGTAGCGCACGGCCCGGGCCACCTCGGCCCGGACCTCGCCGGACAGGTCGTGGGTGCTGCGGGCGGTGGCCGTGGCGGAGTCGCCCGCCTGTACGTGCTCCACGGTGACGATGACCGTGTCGGTCAGCCGCCCCCCGGCGTCGGTGAAGTCGACCTGGACGGCGAAGGACCGTGCCGAGTCGTCGGTGTTGTCGACGGTGACCTCGGCCCGGGCCCGGCCGTCGGCGCCCACGGAGGGCGTGCCGACCTTCACGTCGCCCTTGACGTCGATGCCGCCCCGGATGCCGTCGAGCCGGCGCTCGGCCTCCGCCGTTGCCGACTCCACGGCCTCGGAGGCCCGCGAGGCGATCGATCCGACCGCCGACTCCGCCTTGCGGGCGGTGTCCGCGGGGCCGTCGCCGCCGCAGCCGGTGAGCACGGCGGCCAGGGCGAGCGCCGACGCCGCCCCGCCCGTCGCCCAGCGCGTCCGGTGGCGGGCAGCCATGTCGCCTCCCTGGTCCTACGGCGGTCCTACGGCGGTTCTACGGCCTGCAGCCTCATGTGTGTCCGAGGCCGCCGCCGCCGAAGGAACCGCTGGATCCGGGCAGCCAGCGGCGGGGCTTCTGGTCCTTGCCCGTCCTGGTGCTCGCGCGGTGCAGCTCATGGGGCAGGAGCCGCTGGCCGTCGCGCGTCACGACCGGCATCTCGTCGGGCTCCCGCATCTCCCGCATCTCACGGACCGGCCCGCCGTCCGGGAGGTGCGGCTGCTCCTCGGGGGCGGGGTGGTGCGTGTCCTTGTCCATGACCCGCATCCCGACCCGCACGGCCCAGATCAGCGCGAGGGCGATGACCGCCCCGCCGACGAAGGCGATGGTCACGGCGACCGCGTGATCTGACGACGCCGCCAGCACTCCATACGTTGCCGTAGTCATGCTCCGATTATCGCCGACGTCATGCGATAAAGCGCCCGGAATGTCCATGCCCGGAATGCTCACGCCCGGGCAGCCGCGCCCGGGCACTCACCCGCGAGCCTCCGCCCCGGACGCCCGGGCAACCTCCCCGGCGCCGGTGACGACCCGATGGTGATACCCCGACCCCCACACGAGGGAGATCACCATGCGCAGACACCTCGCACGGCTGCTCACCGTGCTCGCCGTCCTGGCGGCGGCGTTCGCCACCCCCGGCATGGCGAACGGCAGGGCGCAGGCCGCCGACGAGTGGAACCCGCCCGCGCACCTCGTCCAGCCCCTGAACGAGGTGTGGAACCACGTCGAGTCGACCTACGGCAACCTCTACGGCTTCCGCAACTACGGCTGGGACCAGATCATGGCCAACCGGGGAAGCGTCAACTACTGCGTCCGCTGGGAGTCCGACGCCCCCGTCAGCGCCGCCCTGCGCGACCGGATCCACGCGGCGCTGAAGAAGCAGTTCGGCAAGTGGATGGCGGCCATGACGGAGAACGGCAAGGGGCACAACGCCTGGCCGTACACCGACGTCCCCGTCAACATCGTCGGCTGGGCGGTGAAGAACCGCTCCACCCTCCAGTGGACCGACAACTCCGTCGACATCTACACCGGCATCCTCGACAGCGGCGGCGCCCCGCAGTGCGCCCCGGACTGCGGCCGCTTCTTCCACCAGGACGGCAACTACTCGAAGTGCCCGGGCGGCGCCGCCCGCCACTACGACCAGTCGCTGTGGCTGACCAAGGGCTTCGGGGGCGGCGCGGGCGGTGACTGGGGCCAGCGCATGGGCCAGGAGTACTTCACCGGCGCCCTGAACCAGGAGAACATCCACATCTACCTGCACGAGGTCGGCCACACCTTCGGCCTCGACGACTTCTACGACTGGTCGCCGACCGGCCAGTGCTGCTTCCTGATGAAGGCGGGCAGCGCCACGCAGATCACCGAGTTCGACCAGTGGATGCTGCGTGACTTCTGGCGTCATCTGAAGAACCGCTACGGCCTCTGACCGACGCCGGGCGGTACGGGCGGACCCCGGCTCCCGTGCCGCCCCGCGGGGTACGGTGGAAGGACCCGGGGGCATGCCGCAACCGGTGGCCTGCGGTCTCCTGGCCACGCCCCCCGTCCGCAGCAGGAGCCCTGATGACGTCCGCCTCCTCGCCCCCGCCGCCCGTCCCGGCCCCCTCCGAGGTCCGGCTGAGGCTCGCGGTCCAGCCGCGCCTCGGCCGCACGGCCCGCCGTATCGACGGGGCGTGGTGGCCCCGGTCGTACGACCTGGCCGCGGAACTGCCCGGGCTGCTGGCCGTGCTGCCGGGCTCCTGGGGCCGGATCAGCAGCGTCCTGGTCCACGGGGACGTCTGGCTGGCCTGCCCGGAGCGGCTGGACGTCGCCGGGCAGGAGGTCCACGTGGGCCGCAGGGACTCGCCGGCCACCCCGGACACCGTGTGCCTGCTGGCGCCCGGCCGGGGCCGCTGGGACCTGCTGGTGGTGCCGCCCGAGACGGCGGAGGCGGAGGCGGTCCGGCTCATGGAGCGGGCCGTCACAGAGGGCGAGTGACGCCGTGCCCTAGTGCCGCGGCAGGCAACGTTCGCCCCGTCGCGACGCCCGGCACGCTCCCCCACTGCCTTAAGGGCGTGGGAGGTACCCCCACTCGCCGCACCGGGCACAAGCCCAAGTACATCCAGTACGAGGGCTTGCACCCGGCACGCCGAGAGCACGCACCGGACGCCGCTCCTTGACGGGCAAACGTGGCCTGCCGCGGCACTAGTGCGCGAGCAGCACCAGCGCCAGGGCGACCAGTGCCGGGACGGTCTGGACGAAGAGGATCTTCCGGCTGGCGGTGGCCGCCCCGTACACCCCGGCGACCGCGACGCACACCAGGAAGAACACCGAGACCTCGAAGCCCACCGGGTCGGACGCCACCGCGCCCCAGAGCAGGCCCGCCGCGAGGAAGCCGTTGTAGAGGCCCTGGTTGGCGGCCAGGGCCTTCGTCCCGGCCGCGAACTCGGCGCTGGTGCCGAAGGCGGCGCGGGCCCGCGGAGTGGTCCACAGGAACATCTCCAGCACCAGGATGTAGGCGTGGAGGGCGGCGAGGGCCAGCACCGCGACGGTGGCGAGGGTCGACATGGGCCGCATCATCGCAGGCTCCCCCGGCCGTCCTCGTTCGGGCCTCCCCGGGAGGCGGAGCGGGGCGCCGGGTGGCAGATTGCGGGCAGTGGAAGGCCGGGCCGGGCCGTCGCGTCCCCGCGTGTGCCGCTCGGGAGCCCGGCCCGGCCTTCCCGCCAGGGCGGCAGGTCAGTAGCCGATCCGGAACGTCGCGTCCGCCCGGTCCGTGGCGGTGGAGACCGGGTCGATGCGCAGGGCGTAGCCGGAGTGGCGGATGTAGCGCGTCGGGTGGTTGTGCGAGCGGAACGACGTCCAGGTGGAGTCCGCGAGCCCGGGGACCTTGTGGAACGTGGCGTCCTGGACGAACGCGGACGTGCCGTCGTTGGGGTCCAGCCGCAGCGCGTAGCTGTAGTGCCGCAGGTACCGGCCCGGGTAGTTGACCGACTGGAACGACACCCCGGACGCGTCGGCGAGGCCGGGGACGAGCTTCCACTGGGCGTCGGTGTACGGGTCGAAGGGGTAGGGGTCGATCCGGCCGGCGAAGTCGGCGTGGCGGACGTAGCGGTCCGGGTGGTTGTACGACTTGAGCCGGTTCCAGGCCGGGGCTCCCCAGTGCGCGAGGAGGTTGTCGTACTGCGTGCCCGTGAGCGGCGCGATGCTGCCGTGCTTGGAGTTCACCGGCTGGGTGTAGCGGCGCTGGTCGACCGGCGTCCAGGTGCCGGAGGCCAGGTCGGTGGTCTGCCAGGCGTAGAAGACGCCGTTGGGCGTGTAGGTGTCGCCCCAGAGGTACCAGGTGTTCGACGACGACGACTTGACCAGGATCGGTGCCTCGGTGCCGCCGTGGGCCACCGGCGTGCTGAAGCGCTGCCAGCTGCCCGGGGCGAGGGTGGCTGACCGGGCGCCGACCAGGGTCTGCTTCGAGCTGTCCTTGAAGTACATGTAGTTCGTGCCGCCGACGCCGAGGGCGAAGCTGCCGTCGATCACGTCGTAGCCCGGGTCGAAGAAGACCTGCGGCGCGGACACCGTGCGGAAGTCGGTCGTGTAGTTGACCATCAGCACGTTGTGGCCGCTGGCGTTCACCGACGAGTAGACGATCGCGTACTGGCCGCGTGCGGCGTCCCAGAAGGCCTCCGGGGCCCAGCTGTGCGTGGTCATGCCGTGCAGCTTGAGCCTGCGGTAGCCGGTGAGGGAGCGAAGGTCGGCCGAGTCCCAGACATGGATGTACTGGCTGTTGTAGCTCCAGTCGGTGCCCTTCAGGTCGGTGGCCAGCACGGCGAACGTGCCGTCCTGCTTGCGCAGCACGAACGGGTCGCGCAGGCCGCCGGCGCCCTGGGTGGGGGTGGCGACCGGCTTGTTCTGGTTGAGCGGCGTCCACTCCAGGCCGTCGAGGCTGACGGCCAGGTGCAGGCCGTAGTCGGTGCCGAGTCCGTCCGGGGACTCGGTGAAGTAGGCCATCACGAACGCCGGGCCCGTCGCCGCGCCGGCCGGACCGGCGCCCAGGGCCAGATCGGCGGTCAGAGCGAGCGGCACGGCGGCGGCCATGCCGAGGACATGGCGACGTGAGGGTCTGCGGGGAGTGGTCATGGCGGCTCGGCCTTCCGTCGGTGTACGGAGTGGAGCGTGTTCGAAATGGCGAACACGGTTCGGCAAGTCGGCCAGACCGTAGGGCTGGGAGACGGGCGGCGTCAATGAGTCGGACGGGATGGAGAACTTCCCGGCGGGGAAGGGCTTATGGCGCGATGGCCTTGCGCAGGGTGTGCAGGCACAGGGTCATGGCGGAGTGCTTGGAGGCGCCGGCGGTGCGGGTGTGTTCCCAGGCCGAGTAGAGCAGCGCCCACACCAGGTTGCGGACCCACTCCCCGTCCAGCTCGGGGTCGATGCTGCCCTCGGCGTGGCCGCGCCGGACCGTGCGCAGGAAGTGCTCGTCGGCGGCGGTCTCCTCCTCCCAGCCGGACCAGTTCGCCAGCTGCGGTGTCTCGAACATCAGCGTGAGGCCGTCGCCGAGCTCGAAGTACTCCTGGCAGAGCCGCTCCAGGGCCTTGGCGGCCGGGCCGTCGTCGAGCCGGGCGCGCTCGGTCGCCGCCGCGACCTTCTCCAGGACGTCCGTGCCGATGGCCGCCAGCAGGTCGGACCGCTCGGGGAAGTAGCGGTGAACGGTCGTACGCCCCACGCCCGCCGCCGCCGCGACATCGCCGAGCGACGCGGTCGGGTCACCGGCCAGCAGGACGACGGCGGCGTCGACGATGGCGCGCCGGGTGCGGGCGCGGGCGCCGCTCTCCGTCGCCGTGGTCCGGTCCTCACTCATGCGCATACGGTAGCGCGCCTTCCAGGATGAAAATCGATTGACCGTTATGGAACAGCAGTGCTCCACTCGGCATCATGACTGTTCCGGAAGGTAGGTCCCGCAAGGTGTCCGTTCCACGGCTGCGGATCCTCTGGTCGTTCGCCCGCCCGCACCGGCGCGCCCTGGCCCTGGCCCTCGTCCTCGCCCTCGTGGGGTCCGGTATGGGGCTGGCCACGCCGATGGTCACGAAGGGGGTGCTCGACGCGCTCGGCGGCTCCGGCTCGATGCGGTGGCCGATAGCGGCCCTGCTGTTGCTGCTGGTGGTCGGCAGCGCCGTCATGTACTGGCAGTGGACGCTGCTCGGCGCGCTGGGGGAGCGCGTGGTGCTCTCGGCCCGCGAGTCGATGGTGCGGCGCTTCCTACGGGCCACGGTGCCCGCCGTCACGCGGCGTCCGCCCGGCGAACTGGTCACCCGCGTCACCTCCGACACGGTCCTGCTGCACCAGGCCGCCACCGGCGCACCGGTCGGCCTCATCAACGCCGTGGTCATGCTCCTCGGGACGCTGGTCCTCATGGCCGTCCTCGACCTGGTGCTGCTGGGTGCGGTCGTGGCGGCCGTGGTGGTGGTCGGCGTCCTGTTCGGCGTCCTGATGCCCGGGATCGCCACCGCACAGCAGCGCGCCCAGGACCACCTGGGTCGGCTGGGCGGCAACCTGGAGGGCGCCCTGCGCGCGATCCGGACGGTGAAGGCCGGCCGGGCCGAGGACCGCACGGCCGAGCGCATCGTCGCCGACGCACGTACCTCCGCCGAGCACGGCATCCGCGCGGTCCGCCGTGAGGCCCTGGCCTGGACGATCTCGGCGGCCGGCATCCAGCTCGCGATCATCCTGGTCCTGGGGGTGGGCGCCTGGCGGGTCTCCGAGGGAGCGCTGGAGGTCTCCAGCCTCATCGCGTTCCTGCTCTACTCGTTCGGGCTGATGGACCCGATCAGCGAGCTCAGCCAGAACGTCACCGCGCTCCAGTCGGGGATCGCCGCGGCGGAACGGATCCGGGAGACCGACGATCTCCAGACGGAGCAGACGGAGCAGACGGAGCAGACGGAGCAGACGGAGCAGGCGGAGCGGTTCGTGCGGGACGTCCCCGAGCGCGAGGCCCCTCTGCCGGACACGCCCGTGCTGGAACTGCGGGACGTCACCGCGGCCTACGGCCCCGACGCCGAACCGGCGGTGCGCGGCGTCGGGCTGGTGATCCCCCGGCGCGGGCACACCGCGATCGTCGGGCCCTCGGGCACGGGCAAGACGACCCTGTTCTCCCTGGTGCTGCGTTTCCTGGAGCCGACCGGAGGCGAACTGCTCCTGGACGGCCGCCCGTACCGCGACCTCACGCACGACGAGATCCGCTCGCGCCTGGCGTACGTCGAGCAGGACACCCCGATCGTGCCCGGGACGATCCGCGACAACCTGCTGCTCGCCCGCCCCGACGCGACGGAGGCGGAACTGCTCCGGGTCCTGCGCGAGGTGCGGCTGGCCGAGAAGATCGACGCCCTGGACGAGGGACTCGACACGCCCCTGTCCGGTACGGCCGTCTCGGGCGGCGAGCGGCAGCGCATCGCGCTGGCCCGGGCCCTGTTGCGCACCCCGGACGTGCTGCTCCTGGACGAGGCGACGGCCCAGCTCGACGGGCTGACCGAGGCCGCCGTCCAGGAGTGTGTCCGCGGCCGGGCGGCTTCCGGGGCGGTCGTGACCATCGCGCACCGGCTGTCCAACGTGATCGACGCGGACACCATCGTGGTGATGGAGGCGGGGCGGGTCCGCGCCCGGGGCAGCCACGACGAACTGCTCGCCACGGACGCGCTGTACCGGGAGCTGGTGGAGGCCCTGCGGATCGCGGCGGACGCGCGGGCGGTGTGACGAGGGACGTACGGCGAACTCCGGGTCCGGGTTCGGTGGTCCGGGTCCGCCATTCGGCCGAGCCAGTGGCTCGCGTGGTCGCGAACGGTGGCCGTTCGGCCGAGGTGGCGGGACCGGTCCCGGCAGGAGATTGAGGGTCGGTCCTCGAACCCGTGACAGAGGTGAGGGCCCGTCCCTCCTCACTGTCACAGGAGTCCGGCCATGGCCCTTCAGTTCCAGTCCGCGTCGAGCGCGCCGGCGGCCCCCGCCCCGCGCGCGCTCCGTCACCGGGACGGCCTGCGACGGACCCCCCGCGGAGCGCGCTGGGACGGCCTCTACTGGGCCGGATCGGCGGGGTTCGCGCTCGCGCTGGCCGCGGTGACGACGCTGCCCGCCCACCGGGTGTGGGGCGGGTGCGCGGCCGTCGGCTACGCGGCGGCGGCCGTCCTCGCCGGCCGCGGCCCGTACGCCTGGGGCCGGGCGAGCGCGCTCGCGGCGGTCGCGGGCTCGGTGCTGCTGCCGCTGGCGGTGCTGATGGTGCTGGGCACGGCCCAGCCCGAGGTCGGCGTCGTCGAGCACTCCGGCGACCTGCTGCTCGCCACCGGCAGCCCCTACGCCCCGCATCCGTCGCTCGTGGACGACTTCAACCCGTACCTGTCCGGCATGTCCCTCCTCGGCCTCCCCCACGCCCTGCTGGGCGACACCCCGCTCACGGACGCCCGGTTGTGGTTCGCTGCGGTGTTCCTGGGCGCGCTGGCTGTGGCGGCCCGTGCTGGGGGTGGCTGGGGGCGCGGGGGTTCGGGGGGCTTGGCGACGGCGGGGCTGCCGGTCGCCCGGCGTGGTCGCGGGGGTGTCGCCGGTGCCCGTACGGGCCGGGAAATCCCGGCGGAGTCAGCGCCGCTGGTCGCCCGATGTGGGCGCGGGGTTGTCGCTGTAGTCCGCCGGGGCTGGGCAGTTGTGGCCGGGCCGGCACGGCTGCCGGTCGCCCGGCGTGGTCGCGGGGGTGTCGCCGGTGCCCGCAGGTGCCCGGAGGGCTTGGCCGCGCCCGCGCTGCCGGCCGCACGTCGGAGCCGCGGGGCCCTTGCCGCCGCACGTACGATGTCGGCCGTCCCGGCCAACCCGGCGCTGTTGCTGGCCAGTTGTCCGGCCGTCGCTCTGGCGTTGGCGGTGGGTGGGGTGGATCTGCCGGTGATCGGGCTGATGTGTCTCGGGCTGGCTCTGGCGGGGCGGCGTGGTGGGGCCGTGGGCTCGGGGGCGGCGATGGGGGCCGCGGCGGCGTTGAAGTGGACCGCCTGGCCGTTGCTGCCCGTCGCGCTGGTGCTGATCGCGGTGACGGCGGGGCGCCGGGCCGCCGTGCGGGCCGCGGCGACGGCCCTGGCGGTGGCGGCGGCCGGCGTCGTGCCGTTCGCCCTCGTCGATCCGCACGCGTTCGTCGAGCACGTGGTGCTGTTCCCGCTCGGCGCGGCCGGCGCCGGATCGCCGGCGACCAGTCCGCTGCCCGGTCACCTGCTCGCCACCCATGTGCCCGGGGGCCGCGCCATCGCCGTGGCGGCACTGGCGGCGACCGCCGTCGGGATGGCGGCCTGGCTCCTGGCCCGCCCGCCGCGCACGGTCGTCGCCGCGGCGGACCGCGTGGCGCTCGGACTCGCTCTGGCCATGTGCCTGATGCCGGCCACGCGCTTCGGCTACCTCGTCTATCCGCTGGTGCTGGCCGTGTGGTTCCGCCGCGACCGGCCGGCACCTACGGCGGGGCGCGCACCCTCACGAACCGAAGGAGACACCGGACATGCGGCATGACACGGGAAGCCACAGCCCGCGAGCGCAGGCGAACAGGCACCTCACCCGGGTCGCCGCCCTGGCCGTGGCGGCGCTGTTCGGGGCCCAGCTCCTCGCCTCGTGCGACACGAGCGCGCTGACGGCCGACCGGCAGGTGAACTCGGTCGAGATCAACGGCGGTTGTGGACATTTCTGCCGCGGGTCGGCCGAATAACGATCATCCCCTGGGTGGATGTAAGGCGCATCCGCTTCCCGTGACGATGACCCCGACCTTTTCGAACACCGAGGAAGGGGAAGGCCGTTGCGTATCGCCCGGCTTCTCGGAACCGTCCTGGGCACCACGTTGCTGACGACCACCGCCGTACTGACCGCACCCGCTCACGCCGGCCCGGCCGCGCCGCCCGCGGGGCCCGTGGACAGCACGTCGCTCGACAGAACCGCCCTGCGCGACTCGCTGGACGCCATCCACGAGGCGGGCATGTACGGCGTCTTCTCGTCCGTCAGGGACGGCGGCGAGCGGTGGACCGGCGCCTCCGGGGTCGCCGACGTGGAGACCGGACGCCCGGTCACCCCGGGCATGCGGCACCGGGTGGGCAGCATCAGCAAGACCTTCACCTCCGTCGCCCTGCTCCAGCAGGTGGAGCGCGGCCGCGTCCGGCTCGACGCACCCATCGGCGACTACCTCCCCGACCTCATACCCGGGGAGCGCGGCCGGCGGATCACCGTCCGTATGCTCCTGAACCACACCAGCCATATCGGCGACTACATCGCGGGTGCCTTCCCTTCCCTCACCGAGGGCTCGACCGCCAGCCTCGACGAGGAGCGCTTCCGCTCCATCCGCCCCGGGGAACTCGTCCGGCTGGGCCTCGCGGCCCCCGCCACCGGACGCCCGGGCGAGCTGCCCGGCTCGTACTCCAACACCAACTACGTCATCGCCGGGCTGCTCCTGGAGAAGGTCACCGGCCAGGACGCCGAGAAGCACATCACCCGCAACGTCATCGACCGGGCCGGGCTGCGCCACACGTCGTTCCCGCGCACCCCGTACATCAAGGGCCCGCACCCGCGGATGTACGAGTCGTTCTACGGCCTGATCGACCCGCCGCGCGACTACAGCGTCTACGACATGTCCTGGGCGTACACGGCGGGCGCGGTCGTCTCCACCACCGACGACCTGAACCGCTTCTACCGCGCGCTGCTCGACGGGAAGCTGATCGGCAAGGCCTCCCTGGACGAGATGACGCGCACGGTCCCGGTGAGCGGCCTCGATTACGGGCTCGGCATCTACTCGCTGGAACTGCCCGGCTGTGGCCGCTTCTGGGGCCACGACGGCGCGGTGTTCGGCGCCGGCATGACCGCGCTGTCCAGCCGGGACGGCAAGCGCCAGGTGGCGCTCGCGCAGAACCTGATGAAGTACCAGAGCGTCGACGACGACGGCGTCCCGCAGTCGCACGCGATCGACGACGCCCTCTACGGGCACGTCGTCCGCGCCCTCTGCCCGGCCGGCTCCGGGTCCGCTCCCGGGGCCGGTCTCGCGAGCCCGGACGCCCGTGGCGAGCTCAGCAAGCGGTTGCCCGGAATCGACCATTCTCAGTTGACCAAGAGCCTCAAGTTTGGTCAGCTGTCCCACTAGTTGTGTTCGATTCCGATCGAGCATGTCATGGCTCCCAGGGGGGGAGCTTGTGACGAGTGGGGGAGTTTCCTTGATGCATCACCATTCCGTCGTGCGCCGCCGCGCCGGATTCCGGCGCGGCGCCGCCGTCCTGACCTTCGTGGCGCTGACCGCCGGCACCGCCCTGACGGGCGTACCGGCCGCCACGGCGGCCGGCAGCGCGGTCCTCGCCGGGAAGACCTGCACGCCGACGGAAGGCTTCTCCGGCTGCCGGCTGTTCGACCCGACGGGCGCCCGCGAGGAGTTCCAGGTCCCGGTCGGCGTCACGGCGCTGGACGTGCGGGCATGGGGCCAGGGCGGCGAGGGCACCCCCTCCTCCGGCGGCGGAGCGGGCGGCTACACCGCCGGCACGCTCCGCGTCACGCCCGGGGAGCGGCTGTCGCTCGCGGTCGGCGACCAGCGCTTCGGTGACGCGCTCGGCGGCGCGGGCGGCGGCAAGGACGCGGCGGCCGGTGGCAACAGCAGCGGCGTCCGCACCGGCGACGGCAAGCCGCTGCTCATCGCCGCCGGTGGCGGCGGCGGTGGGTACGGCAGCGCGGTGCCCGGCCAAGGCGGCCCCGGTGGCGGTGAGCGCGGCCAGGACGACACAGGGTCGGAGCGCGGCGGCAAGGGCGCGTCCGGTCCCACCGGCGGCGCGGGCGGCGGCAACGGCTCCTCCGGCGCCGACGCGTCCGGGAGCGGCAAGGGCGGTGCGGGCGGCTCCGGTTCGGGCGGCCAGGGCGGCGGCGGCGGCGCCGGCTACGCGGGCGGCGGCGGTGGCGGCGGCACGGACGACGCCCGGGGCGTGGTCGGCAGCGGCGCGGGCGGCAGCAGTTACGTCGACGCGGACCGGGTGAGCGGTGCTCGGCTGCTCAGCGGCGATCGCACGGTGGCCCCGGCCAGGACCGACCCCTTCTGGCGGGCCTCCGGCGAGCCGGTGCGCGGCGGCGTCGCCGAGGGCGGCGTCAACTCCGGCCCGGCCGGCCACGGGCGCATCGTGTTCCAGTGGAAGACCCCCGCGATCGCGGAGCTGACCCAGGCCTCCGGAGCCGGCCAGACCGTCCAGCCGGGCGGCGACGTGGACCCGGTGGCCGTGCTGGCCCGGGACAAGGCCGGCAACCCGGTCGAGAACGCCTCCGTCACCTTCACGATCGAGGACCCGGACAAGCTGGGTGCCTCCTTCTCCGTCAAGGACGGCGCCGACACCACCAGGACGGCCGTGCCGACCGACGCGCGGGGCCGCGCCCAGTCCGCGCCGCTCCGCACGGGCAACGGCAAGGAGGGCGAGTTCACGGTCCGCGCCGAGGGCGACGGCACGTCGACGGTCTTCACCGTGAAGGTGAAGAAGTCGTCCTACGTCGTGGGCGTCGCGGGCGGTGACGACCAGCAGGCCGAACAGGGCAAGGACTTCGCGGAGGCCCTCCAGGCCCGCGTGGTCAGGTCGGGCACCGCGGCACCGGCCGGCACGGAGGTCGAGTTCCGGGTCGAGGACGACAGCGACGACGCCCCCCGCTTCGAGGACGGCGAGCAGGTCGTCCGCGTCAAGACCGACGACTCGGGCAAGGCCACGGCCCCGACCCTGACCGCCGGTGAGGGCACGGGCACGTACACGGTCGCCGCGTCGGTCGGCGACGCCGTGGCCCAGTTCGCGGTCGAGGTCGTCGCCGGTGACGGCACCGCCTCACCGTCCCCGAGCCCCACGACCGACCCGAGCGCCTCGGCGGACCCGAGCCCGTCGCCCAGCACGGGCACGTCCGGCACGACCGGCGGCACCGGCTCCTCGACCACGGGCGGCACGTCGACGAGCCTCGACACCGGCAGCCTCGCCTCGACCGGCGCCGGCGGCATCGGCCTCCTCCTCGCGGCAGCCGCGGCCCTGGCCATGGCGGGCTTCGCGGCGTTCCGCCTCGCCCCGCGCCTGAGGCTCCGCTCGCGCGACAACGCGTGAGGCAGCGGCACGGCGCCTGACACCACCGCGACTGCCCGTACCCGTCACGGGGTGCGGGCAGTCGCCGTTTCGGCCGCCGGAGAAGCGGGTGGTGAGAGTGGGGCGCGTTGTGCGGAACCTTTGCCGGGGGGTCGGGCGTTGGGTCAGTGAGCGCGCGGGAGCGGGTTCGCGAGATGACTTCCGACGAATACCGAGGTGACGCAATGGCAGTCTGGGACAAGCTCAAGGACCAGGCCAAGGCTCTCCAGCAGACTCAGGGCGGGCGCGGTGCCACCGGCGGGCACAGCGGGGGGACGAGGTCCGGCGGTGGCAGCAAGGCCCAGCTGATCGGTGTGCTGAAGACGCAGCTCGGCTCGCTGAAGACCGAGTTGAAGAGCGGTGCGTACCGGGACGCGAGCATGGCGGTGTGCGCGCTGGTCGCGGCGGCCGACGGGCAGGTGGACCCGGCCGAGCGGCAGCAGGTCGAGTCGATGATCCTCAGCAACGACGTGCTCCAGAACTTCCCGCCGGAGCAGCTGCGCCAGCGTTTCAACAAGCATGTCGACCAGCTGACGATGAACTTCCAGCACGGCAAGGCCGAGGCCATGCAGGAGATCGCCAAGGCCGCCAAGAAGCCCACCGAGGCCCGGGCCGTGATCCAGACCGGCATGGTCATCGCCGGTGCCGACGGCCACTTCTCCCAGGCCGAGGCGACGGTCCTGCGCGAGGCCTGCGCGGCGCTGGGGCTGTCTCCGGCCGAGTTCCAGCTCTAGTCCCAGCTCTGATTCCCAGCTTTGATCAGCGGCCCGGACCGGCCCCTCGCGGGGCCGCCTGGGAAGCGCGCAGGGCGTCCACCGCCAGGCGGGCCGCCGTGCCGATGACCGCGTCGGCGGCGGGCTGAAGCGCGGAGGTGCGGGCGGTGCGCGTGAAGACGGCGACGGCGTAGCGGCCCCCGTCGGGGTACTCGACGACGCCGACCTCGTTGCGCACGGTCGGCAGACTCCCCGTCTTGCCCGCCACGTGGACGTCGTCGAAGGGAAACCCGGACGCCAGCCGGTGCGGCCACACCTGCAGTCCGAGGACCCGCCGCATGGCCGCGCCGTGCTCGGGCGGGCACGCCTCGTCGCGCCAGACGGCGGCGAGCAGCCGCGTCATGTCGCGCGGGGTGCTGCGGTTGGTCCGGGCCGGGTCGAGCGCCCGCAGCCGGGCGACGACGTGCGGGTCGGCCAGCGACCGCGCGCCGCCGGGACCGGCGTCCTCCTTGATGGTGGCGAGGAGTTCGCCGAAGGTGTGGACGGCGTACGTGCGGCTGAGGCCGAGGCGGGCCGTGGTGCGGTTGACGGCGTCGAGACCGACGCGGGCCAGCAGCAGGTCGGCGGCGGCGTTGTCGCTGACGGACATCATCAGATAGGCGAGGTCCCGCAGCGACAGCCGGGCGCCGTCGAGCATGGCGGCGAGTCCCGTCGGGCCGGCGGTGCGGCCCTCCGGCGGGCACGCGACCTGCTCGGTGAGGTCCAGGATCCCCGCCGCGGCCTGCTCGTGGAGCGTGACGAGCAGACAGAGCTTGTGGACGCTGGCCGTGCAGACAGGCTGGTCCGCCCCGGCGTCGAGCTGCGCGCCGCTGTCGATGTCGAGGGCGTGCAGCCGGCCGGTGACCCCGGCGTCGGCGAAGGCCGCGCGGATGCGGGCGAGGGCGTCGGTCACCGGATTTCCTTCGAGGACGCCCCGGCTTTGAGGCCGGGGAGGAATCGAACCCTTGTGGAGCAGGGCAACGGACGGGGTTTCGCCTCCAGGGCGAAAGACCGCCTACACCACCGGGTGGGCTGCGTGCCGTGCGTAGCGAGAACCAAGCACGCGCGACGCGCTGAGCGAGAACCAAGCCGGCGCACACCAACGCCTTCGGGCAACCGGGCAGGTTCCGTCCCGGCTGGTGCTGAGGGAGCAAGACCTCGCCGGTCGCTGACCGGTGGGGCTTCCTGAGCCAGGAACCCCCCTGCCTGGGCTGGGGGAGGGTTCAAAGCCAGTACTCCGATGCCGGGCGCAGGTGCAGCGGGCGGGAGGGCAGGTCGGGGGTCGCGCCGGCGGTGGTGCGCAGCGCGTGCGTGGCGGCCTCGGCGAACGCGGACACGGCGGCGTCCCCGCGCCCTGCCGGCCAGGCGACGGAGTGGCGCAGGGCCAGCGGGACGCCGGTGAGAGGCCGCCATACGACGCCCCCCTCGGTCCGTTCCGCATCCACGTCCGCCACGCCCTCCACGCCGTCTTCCGCGTGCCCGTGCGGCCCGTGCGTGTCCCGCGGGCTGAATGCCACCGCCTCCGTGGAGAGCACCAGTCCGCGTACGAAGCTGGTGCCCAGGGCGTGGCGTACGGCGGGCGGGGTGTAACCGTTGCGGGCGCAGGTGGTCAGGAGGTCGTCGTAGACCGCGGGGGCGCCGGCGCGGGGGAAGAGGATCAGGTCGTGGCCGGTGAGGGAGGCGAGCGGTACCTCGTCGAGCCCGGCCGCCGCCGCGCCGCGTGGCAGCAGCACGCCCAGTTCGCGCCGCAGTACCGGGCCCAGTTCGAGCCCCGAGACGTCACAGGGGTGGTGGATGAGCCCGACGTCCAGCTCGTGCGCGGCGAACCGTTCCAGTTGCTGGGCGGTGGACAGCTCGTGCAGCTCCAGTTCCAGGCCGTCCGTGCCCGCCCCGGTGAAACCCGCCAGGAGCGCGGCGACGGTCTCCCCGGAGAGGTCCGGCGGCAGCGCGGCACGCAGCAGGCCGGTCTCGCCGTCCCGGATGCGGCGCGCGGTGGCCATGAACGCCTCGGAGCGGGCGAGCACCTCCCGGGCCTCCGCCAGCAGCAGCGCCCCGGGCTCGGTGAGGGCCACCTGCCGGCTGGTGCGTTCGAAGAGCCGGACGCCCAGGTGCCGCTCCAGGCGCTGGATGCGCTGCGAGAGCGGCGGCTGGGCCATGCCCAGACGAGCCGCGGCACGGCCGAAGTGTGACTCTTCCGCAACAGCCACGAAGCACTCCAAGTGCCGTACCAGGTCCACGAGCAGGGAGCATATCCGTCTGGTATTGATCCGAGATCGATACGGGTCTTGGACAAGATGCCCGGGCCGCTGCTGTTCTCGGCGCATGGATCACCACGGGCCCTCCTCCTCCCGCCGCGCCTTCCTGGCCACCGCGGCGTTACTCCCCCTGGCCGGCTGCGGCACCGCCGGCCGGGACACCGACCCCGGCGCCGGCCGGACCACCACGACCGCCCGGCCCACCCCGCAGCCGGGCCGCCGCACCCCCGCCCCACCCGTCCACCGCCCGCGCCTGGCGGACCTGGAGCGCGAGTACGGCGCCCGCGTCGGCGTCTACGCCCTCGCGACCGGCACCGGCGCCACCGCGATCCACCGCGCCGACGAGCGCTTCGCGTTCTGCTCGGTCTTCAAGGCCCTGGCCGCGGCGGCGGTCCTGCACCACCGCTCCCTGGACGGCCTGGACCGGCGCGTCACCTATACGCGGGCCGACCTGAAGTCCACCACACCGGTCACCGGACGGCATGTCGCGACCGGCATGACCCTCCGTCAGCTCTGCGACGCCGCCGTCCGTTACAGCGACGGCGCGGCCGGCAACCTGCTCATGCGCGACCTCGGCGGCCCGGCGAAGCTCACCGCCTATCTGCGCGGACTCGGCGACACCGTCAGCCGCATGGACCACTACGAACCCGAACTGCACGACGTACGGCCGGGGGACCCCAGCGACACCACCACTCCCCGCGCGGTCGCCACCGACTTCCGCGAGCTGCTCCTGGGCACCGCCCTGCCCGCCGGCGAACGCGCCCTGCTGACGGACTGGCTCTCGCACAACGCCACCACGGTCGGCGCCCGCCGCATCCGGGCCGGACTCCCCAAGGGCTGGCAGGTGGCCGACAAGACCGGCACGGGCAACTACGGCAGGGCCAACGACATCGCGATCGTCCGCCCGCCCCGCACCGAACCGCTCGTCCTGGCCGTCATGACGGACCGGCCCGGCTACGACGCCGAACCCTCGGACGCCCTGATCGCCGAGGCCACCGCACGGACGATCACCGCCCTGGGCCTCTGGCGGCCCTGATCCCCCGGTGGCCTATAACGGGGCCATGATCTACCACTCTCTGCCGCTCACCGACTGGAACGCCGCCCCCGACGGTCCGTACGCCCCCGCCTCCCTGGCCGAGGAGGGCTTCGTGCACTGCTCACCGGACGAGCCGACCACGCTCACCGTCGTCAACGCCTTCTACCGGGACGCGCCCCGGCCCCTGCTCGTGCTCGCCCTGGACGAGACCCGCCTCACCGCGCGGGTGGAGTGGGAGGCGGCGGCCCCCGCCCCGCCGCCCGGCGTCGCCGAGGACACCCGGTTCCCGCACGTGTAGGCCCCCTCGACCGGGACGCCGTCGACCACGTCCTGGAGGTGCGGTGGGACGAGGAGGGCCGGGCGGTGGGACTGGTGGATACGAACGGGTGAGCGATACGACAGGATGACCGGGTGAGCGATCAGGAAACTCCCGTCACCGCCCAGGGCCCCGCCCTTCGCCCGGTCCGTGGCGCGGCCCGCTGCGCCGTCGCCGCGCTCGCCCTCGCCGCGCTGGCCTGGGTGGTCCGGGCGGTGTGGCACGTCCGGCTCGCCAGGACCGGGCAGCCGGCGTCCGGCCCGCCGGACCAGGGAGGCGGCGTGCACCGCCCGCTGACCGCCCTGGAGGACTCCTACGACCGGGTCAGCTCCGTGGGCGGCGCCGTCACGCTGCTCTGCGCGCTCGCGTTCCTGCTCTGGCTGGACCGCGTCCGCGACAACGCCCGTGCCCTCTCGGGCGCGGAACCGCGGTACGGATCCCCCTGGCTCTTCCTGGGCTGGATCGTCCCCGTCGTGAACCTGTGGATACCCCGGGGCATCGTCGCGGACGCTCACCGGTCCGTCTTCCCCGACCGGCGGCTGCCGGCCGTCGTGAACTGGTGGTGGGCTCTGTGGCTGGCCGGTCTGGCCGGTGGTGGGGGCCTCATCTACGCCGACTCCACGGACGGGGTCATCGCCCGCGCCTACACCGACGTCCTGCCCCTGCTCGCCGCCGACGTGGTGATCGTGGCGGCGGCCGGAACCGCCGCCCTCATGGTCCGCACGCTCACCACCGCGCAGCAGCAGCGCATGGACGAGACCGCACGGCCCGCCGCCTGACCTCGCCCGGCGTCCCGCTAACGCTCCCGAGGCCGGTACACCGACGCGACGAACGAGGCCGTCACCCGCACCGGCACCGCCAACTCCCCGATCCGGCGCCGCAGTTCCGCGCCCCCGACGTGGTGCGCGGCCGGGCTCATGGTCACCAGACCGGCGACGTCCTCGGCGCTGAGGCTCATGGTGTACTCCAGCGGCTCGGCGCGCTCGTGCCGGAAGCGGTCCGCCAGGGTCCGGCGCAGGCGTTCCTCCTTCCTGGGGTCGACCGCCAGCAGTCCCACGGACCGGCGCAGTTCGTGCAGGTGCCGGTCGCTGGGTGTGACGACGAGCAGGGCGCCGTCCGGCCGGAGGACACGGTGGAACTCCGGCCCGTTGCGGGGCGCGAAGACGTTGAGCACGAGGTGGGCGCAGTCGGACCGGACGGGCCACGGCTGCCACACGTCCCACCCGGCGGCATCGGCGCGGACGTGGGCGCGGGCCGCGGCGCGCAGGGCGTGGGCCGAACTGTCCAGCCCGAGCCCCATGGCCCCGGGGAGCGCGTCGAGGACCGACGCGAGGTAGTGGCCGGTGCCCGCCCCGGCGTCCAGCACGACGGCGTCGGGCGGGGCGAGTTCCGCGGCGAGTCCCGCGAGGGTGTGGGTGAGCGGGTCGTAGTGCCCGGCCCGGAGGAACGCGCCGCGGCACCTGACCATGTCGGCGGAGTCGGCGCTCGCGGCACGCCGGTGGCCGGTCAGCAGACTGACGTAGCCGTGGCGGGCGATGTCGAAGGTGTGCCGGGCCGCGCACCGCAGCGCGCCGTCGGCGCGCTCCAGGCCCGACAGGCACAGGGGGCAGGTCAGGACGGTCAGCAGCCGGTCGGAGGGCCGGCGCCGGCCGGTTCCCGGATGAGTGGTCGGCATGAGTGCTCCTCGACAGCCCGGCGGGGCAAGGGCCCTGCGGCCGAGCTGGATGCAGGCGGTGGACGGAGAGCCGTCGGCGTGCCCGCGGACGGCGGGCACGCCGAGGACGGCGACGTGACCTGGTCACGTCGCCGTCCTCACCGCGGTGTCAGAGGAAGCAGTGCGGGATGCCGTTGCATGCCATACGGCCAGGCTACCGGCTGCCCCCGAACGTCACGACGAGCCGCCCGTCCGAGGCGAACGACCAGCGCAGGGCCCCGGCGTAGGAGGAGCAGCGGGAGCCGTTGGAGCCGGACCAGAACTGGTTCGAGCTGTCGGAGTCGCCGATGATCCGGTCGTTCGACCCGCTGTCGCACGAGGTGTTGTTCCGGAACACCGACGTGCTGCCCGAGTCGAAGTTGAAGTTGCGCTGCTCGTTGCCGACGCTCACGTTGTCCGAGATCTGCATCGCGCCGGTGTTCCGGTTGTAGGTGAACCCGTGCTTGCCGTTCTGGTAGGCGATGCTGCGCCGGACGATGTGGTTGACGCCGATGTCCTCGCCGCCGAGCTTGTAGCCGTTGCGGTCGCCGTTGCCGGCCTGGGAGCCGTCGCTGAGGGTGCCGTTGTCGTAGGCGAGGGAGTCCTCGACGGTCACGGCGCCGATGGGGCCGGTGTCCGTCTTGGTGTAGAGGTCGTAGCCGTCGTCGATGTTGTGGTGGGCCACGGTGTAGCGGAAGACGTTGCCGGGGCCGACGGTGAGCTTCGGGGCGAAGCCGTCGGCGTCCTCGCCGTCGGAGTCGACGTTGTCGTGCGATTCCGCGCTCAGGATGAGGTTGTGGGACGGCCACTGGTCCTTGGGCGTGCTGGAGAGTGCCCGGGAGAGCTGGAGCCCCGAGTCGCGGTTGAAGCGGGTCACCGTGCGCTCGATGACGTTGTTGCTGCCGCCGACGAAGATGCCGTTGTCACCGGCCCGTTCGACGACGAGGCCCTTGACGTGCCAGTACGACGCGTTGACGGCGAGGCCGCGGTTGGCCGGGTCCTCGCTCTGGCCGGAGAAGTTCAGCACGGGCGTCTCGCCCGGGTAGGCGAACAGTTCCGTGCGGTCGCCCGACGTGCCGTTCCGGCCCGCCGGGATGGTGACGGTCTGGGAGTAGCGGTAGGTCCCGCCGCGCACGTAGATCGTGCCGCCGGCGGAGATGCGGCTGATCGCCGAGGTGAGCGTCGTCGGGTTCGACTCCGTGCCGGCCGCGCTGTCCGTGCCGCCCGGTGACACATACAGGACCGGGCCCGTGGGCTGCGGGTCGCTGCCGCTCGTCTCGACGTCGACGTAGTCGATGTTGGGCAGGCCGCCGGAGGTGGTCGGGGCGAGCCGGACGGTGTTGCTGCCCGACCGCAGCGGCACGGTGAGCGTCTTGGTCGCCCAGGTGTTCCAGGCGCCGGTGCCCTCGAAGGACGCCGTGCCGGCCGTCGTGCCGTTGACCACGAGGTTCGCGGCGCGTGCGGAGGTCGTGCCGTTGGCGAAGCGGACCTCGAGGGTCGCGGTGCCGGCGGCGGAGGCGGTCACGGTGAACTGCGCGTAGCCGCCGGTTGCGTTGTCGCCGTTGCAGAAGCCGCTGCCGGAGTATCCGGCCCAGTTCGACTCGATGGCGCCGGCGCAGACGGCCGGCGATGTCTCGGCCTCGTACCGGGTGGTCGCCGCCTGTGCCGTGGTCCCGGACAGCGCGACGAGGCTGCCGGCCAGGAGGCCGACGGACGCGATCACTGGTCTCAGGTGCATCGTTCGTCTCCAAGGGTGGTGACGGTGGCGGAACCCGGCCGGGGGTAAGCGCTTTCTGGCGAACGTAGAAGCTTGCCGTGGACGCGTCAATAGACTGGTACATGATCCTCATTCACACTCATGAACGAATGATCGGTGTCTCCTTAACTTCGACGGCTACCGTCCGCCCGTGAGCGAACTGTCGGCTGTGTACCTGCCGGAGCTGACCGCCGGGCGGCTGCTGGGCTCCTGGCGGCTGGATGTTCCCGCCCTGTTGCTGGTCGTCGTCCTCGGCGGGCTCTACGGCTGGGGTGTCGCACGCGTCCGCAACCGGGGCGGCTCCTGGCCGCTCGCGCGCCTCGCCGCGTTCTTCGTGCTCGGGCTGGGCGCGATCGTCGTGGCCACGATGTCCGGGCTCGCCGTCTACGACCGTGAACTGTTCTGGCCCGCCGCCGTGCAGAACGTCACCCTCGATCTGCTCGCGCCGCTGGGGCTCGCCCTCGGCGACCCGCTGCGACTCGCGGTCGAGGCGCTGCCGGAAGGCGGTGCGGGCCGCCTGCGGCGGGTCATGACCGGCCGGCTGGTCAGGACACTGACGTTCCCCCTCGTCAGCACGGCCTTGGTGCTGGCCACGGAACTGACCGTCTACTTCACGCCGTACTTCGCCACCGCGCTGCGCGTGGGCTGGCTGCACGAGCTGATGTATCTCCAGCTGCTGGCGGCCGGCTGCCTGTTCGTCCTGCCGGTGCTCACCCGCGAACAGGCGCTGCCCGCCTGGTGCACCCACCCCGTCCGGGCGGCCCTGGTCTTCCTGGACGGCATCGTCGACGCCCTCCCCGGGCTGGTCGTCATGACGCACGGCACCCTGATCGCGGGCGCCTGGTACCTGCACCACGCGCCGCCCTGGTCCCCCGACGTCCACCACGACCAGCAGATCGGCGGCGGTGCCATGCTCGGCATCGCCGAACTGACCGCCCTGCCCTTCCTGCTGGCCGTCCTCGCCCAGTGGGTCCGCGCCGAGCGCGCCCAGACGGCGGCACTGGACCGCCGGCTCGACGCCGAACTCACCCCTGCCGCACCGGAATTCGACCGGGGCCCGGCCACCGACCTGGTGCGGCCCTGGTGGGAGACCGAGAAGAGCGAGGTGGCGGAAAGGGTGCGACGGCAGGGGCACGACGCCGGGCAGGCTGACCCGTATGGCGACCTATGACACGCTCGGCGCGACCTACGCCCGGACACGGCGGCCCGACCCGCGGATCGCCGCGCGGATCCACGCCGTGCTCGGCGACGACATCGCGGACGTCCTCGACGTCGGAGCGGGCACCGGCTCCTACGAACCACCGGAGACGGTCCTCGCGGTCGAACCCAGCCGGGTCATGCTGGACCAGCGACCGCCGGGAGCCGCACCCGGCGTGCAGGCCGTCGCGGAACGCCTGCCGCTGCGGGACGACGCCGTCGACGCCGTGATGGCAGTGCTGACCGTCCACCACTGGTCCGACCCGGCGGCCGGGATCAGGGAACTGCGCCGGGTGGCCCGCCGCCGCGTCGTTGTCCTGACCTGGGACCAGGACGTCTTCCTTGAATGCTCCCCTCCCTGAAGGGAGAGGATTCCTGGCTCAGGCCGCCTCCTGGAGCAGCGCTCCAAGAGGTCTTACGCCCTCGGCACCAGCCGGGTTCAGACCAGCCCGGACGAGCATCACGCGGGCGGAGTTCTTGTCCCTGGAGGAGACGGCTCCGCACGTGGTGCAGGTGTAGGTGCGTTCGGACAGCGGAAGTGCGTGCTTGGTTCTCGCTCCGCACGATGCGCAGTCCATGGTGGTGTGCGCGGGGTGCACGAGGCGGACGTCCCGCCCGTGCTTGCGGCCCATCTCGATGAGAGCCTTCTTGGTAGCGCCGATGGCGGCGTCGGCGGCCTTGCGCGCCATCGATGTCCTGGCGAGGAACCTGGGACGGAAGTCCTCCACGGCGATGGCGTCGTGGTCGGTCACGACACGTTTGGCCCACTTGCGGCCGGTGTCCTGCCGCTGCCGGGCGACCTTCTTGTGCGCCTTCGCGCGCAGCTTCTTCGCTTCGCGGTAGCCCTTGGAGGCTGCTTGTCCCTTGGCGGGTTTGCGGCGGGCCATCATGCGGTCGTACCGCGACAGCTTCGCCTGGGCCTTCTTTCCGTGCTGTGCGTGGGGAAGGTCGTGGGCGTCCGAGGTGGTGGTGGCGGTCTCCTTCACGCCCCAGTCGATCCCGATCACCGCGCCAGTGGCGGGCAGCGGCTGGGCTTCGGCGGGTACGACGAACGAGGCGTACCAGCAGCCGACGCTGTCGCGGTACACGCGCACGCTGGACGGGGCGGCGGGCAGCTCGCGCGACCACACCACCGTCAGGACGATGCCGCCCGCGAGATGCAGACGGCCGTTCTTCAGCCGGAAGCCGCGGTTGGTGTAGTTCAGCGTCGGGTCGGCTTCGCGCTTCCTCTTCCACCTCGGCATCCCTGCCCGCTGCTTGAGGGGCAGGCGTTCTTTGATGTCCTTCTGCGCCTTCGCGCGGGCCTTGCCGAAGTCCCGGATGATCTGCTGTTGCGGCACCGAACTGCCCGCGCGCAGCCACGGCGTACGCTCGCGGGCCTCGGTCAGCATCTTGTCGAGCCCGGCCGGGCCGCACGTCTGCCTGTCCTCCGGGTGCGCCTTGTTGTGTACGTGCACGGCCCTGGACTTGGCCACGCACTCGTTCCAGACCCAACGGCAGCGGTCCCACTCGGCCAGCAGCGCGGCGTGGGCGGTTGACGACACACGCAGCCGGTAGGTGTACCGGGCACGCCCACCCTCACCGGCCTCCTTCACCACAGGCACGACACCACCCTCCCCCCGCGCTACGGCCCGCCCGGTCACCGCCTTCCACGACGAGACCATACGTACGACAGGCGTACACCCGTGCCCTCATCACTCCGCAGTCACCACAACCAGCGAACATGGGTGCATGTATTCGATTTCCCTGGCTCCGTCGACGGCCTTGCGGGCGCTCCGCGCCCCAGGAGACCGGACACGGCGACGCTCCGCGTCGCCGTCACGGGATGCGATTCCTCCCCGGCGTGAACGCCGGGGCATCCTCGCAAGAGTCAGGTGAACGGTTCTGGCTGGTACGGGAGTACCTCCCCGAGGCGGCCGCGTTCGACGACACGCGCGCCGTCCCCGTCGGCCGGCTGGCGGCCCTGCTCGGCGGCGCCCGGCAGGAGACGGTCCCCGTCCCCCACGACTGCACGGACGGTTTCGCCGCCGCGTACTGGCGCCGCCCCCACGCCTACCTCGACCCGCATGTGCGCGCCGGGATCTCCCTGCTCGCCCAGACCGGCGAGGACGTCATCGCCCCCGGCCTGGCCCGGCTCGCGGACGACCTGGCGAGCGGCCGCTGGCACGCCCGGCACGCCGGGCTGCTCGCGCTCGACACCGTCGACGTGGGCTACCGGCTGCTGGTGGCCGACCTCTGATCCGTGTCCGGCCCCGTCGCCGACGGGACCGGCCGCGCCGAGGTCGGTGCGGCCGACGGGGTGCGGGGCTCGGCCGTCGGGCTGTTCGCGTCGCCCGGGGTGTCGGGGCGGGGGTGGGTGGTGGCGGGCGCCGGGGCCTCGGACGGAGAGGCCGATGAAGGCGAAGGCGTCGGTGAAGGGGAATCCGCCGACGGATGCGGAGTCGGTGCCAGGGCCGGAGGCGCCGTGCTCGCGGGGGGCGGGGCCATCGGGACCGTCGGGGAACGGGCGGGCTCCGGGGCCGTCAGGCGCAGGGGGAGGGCGATGAGGGCGGCCGCCGCGCAGCACAGGGCCGCTCCTGCCGCGGCGCGCAGCACGCGGCGGCGGGTCGCCCTGCGGCGGACCGCCTCGTACTGGCCGGGCGGGGCGCCCAGGTAGTCGGGGGAGGAGGGCCGCAGGATCACGGCGAGCGGGTCGTCGGCACCGGACTCCCGGTCGTCCGGATCGTCGTCAAGACGTGTGGTCAAGGCTTCTCCTCAGGTGGACGCGGAGCAGTTCCCGGGCCGCGTGCAGGTCGGCCTTGACGGTTCCTTCCTTGCGCCCGGTCAGCACGGACACCTCCCGGATCGGCATGTCAGCGTAGTAGTGGAGGAGGATCGGGACGCGGAGTCGTTCCGGGAGCGACTGCACGAGCAGGCGCACCGACGGGTCGGCCTGCTCGGGGTGGGGCCGTACGGCCGCCTCCGAGGTGACGCGGTGCATGGCCCTGCGCTCGCGTTCCAGTTTGCGCCAGTGGTCCCGGACGAGGTTGGCCGCGGTGACGTAGAGGAAACCGCGGGGTTCCGCCACGGACGTCCAGCGGGCCCACAGCCGGGTGAACGCCTCCGAGGCGATCTCGTGGGCCGTCTCGTCGTCGTCGACGAGACGGCGGCACCAGCCGGCCAGGCGCGGGTAGAGGGCGGCGAACAGCTCGGACGCGGCCTTCTCACGGGACCGTTTCAACGCTCTCCAGAGGTGGGGGAGTCGGCGCCGCTCAGCGCCGCGAACACGATCACGTTGTCCGTGTATCCGTCGTCGGTGCGCGCTCCGCCGCACGTGATCAGCCGCAGCTCCGGGCGGTCCACGTTCCCGTAGACGTCGTCCACCGGGAAGCGGGTTCTGGGGACGGTCCGTACCGCCGTGACGGCGAACTCCGCCGCCGTGCCGTTCTCCAGGCGCGCCACGATCCGGTCGCCGCGGCGCAGCCGGACGAGGTGACGGAAGACGCCGTCGCCGTACCTGCCGACCGAGACGTGCCCGAGGATCACCGACGGGCCGGTCTGGCCCGGCGTCGGCGAGTGCCGGTACCAGCCCGCCCGGTCGTCCGCCGTGACCGGCGGCACCCGCACCGTGCCGTCCGGGGCCAGGCCCAGCCGGATGACCGGGGTGTCGACACCGATGGCCGGGACCAGCAGCCGGACCGGGACCGAACGGGCCAGGGGGCGCGCCCCCTCGGCCGGGACCGGCCGAGGGGAAGACTGCGGCCGTGGTGCGGTGGTTGAGGAGTCCGGCGTCGTCCCCTGGCCTGCGCATGCCGTGAGCAGCGACGCCAGCGCCGCCGTCGTGAACGCGCGCCTGGAGAACGGGGTCATGCCCCGGTCGCCCGGCGCCGCCGCACGACGAGGACCGTCCCGCCGCCCACGGCGAGCACCGCGGCGGCGCCCGCGCCGACCGCCGCTGAGCCGAGGCCGGAGTCGGAGGCCGAAGACGCCGACGTCACGCCGGTGTCGGGCGCGCCGCTCGGCACGACGGAGACCTGGTCCTCGGCCGGTGCCCGGGTCGGCTCGTCGTCCGGGACGGGGGTGGCGTCGGCCGGCGCGCGGGTCGGCTCGGCGCTGGCCTCCGGCCGCGGGGCGGACTCGGCGGCCGTCGGGGCCGGGCTCGGGGTCGCCGTCTCGCTCGCGAACGCGGGCCCGGTGCCCAGCAGTACGGCGGTGCCCGCGAGGGCCAGGGCGGTGAGGACGGTTCGGCGCATGGGAACGCTCTCCTTCGTCGGTCCCGCCCGGTGAAGGGCGGGGTGGGTGACGGGTCGTGCGGAGAGACGAGGCGGCCGGGGGACGGGTTGTAAAGAGATGGCAAAGTCCCGGGGGAGGAGGGGCGAGCGGGGAGGACGGGCGGATGCCCTGGTCCTCTCGGCAACGCCTCCACCGACAGGGCCGTGGAGGCGTACGGGCACCGGGGCGATACCTCGCCGCCCCCGGCCTCCGTGCCGGACGGTGGTGGGTCTGTTTCCGCGCCGGTACCAGGAAGCAGTGACCTCAGGTTCGAAAACCCGCTGTCCGCTTGCCCCGCACGCCACAATCTGGACGCATGGGAACCCGTGAAGCTCACCCGCGCGAAGCCGCACTGTGGCTACTCAGATGGCGATCACGTTCCGTCTGCGTCGTCTGGGCCCTGCTTCCTGGCATGATCGTCTGGGCCCCCCTGTGGATGATCTTCTTCAGTGGCCGACGGCTGACGATGTCGACGGACTACGCGGCAGTCGCCGCTGGGGCGATGGCCGCCATCTTGCTCATCGGGGTTGTCGAGATGCATCTCCTGACCTCCAGCGCGACGGAAATGCTGCGCAAGCGCCGTGGCGAGTGGCAGGAGTACCTGGGGGAACTTCGCCAGGGCAACAGCGCTTCGCCCCCGGACAACGGGCTGAAAGAGCCGCTGGAAGTCAGGGCCTGGGGGCGGGCCGCCTTCGGGTTTCTGTGGTTCATGGTGTCGTGTTTCCTATGCTGCATGCTCGTCCTGGTCAGTACCTGGGCTGCGGTCGAGGGGCAGGGCGAGGCTTCCTGGCTGGCATGGCTCTCGGCGTATGCGATCTGCTGCGGGGTGGCCACGCTGTTGCTGGGGGGATGGCTCAAGTACGCCCGCGATCTGCACGACGGGGCAAATCTCTTCGAGTCGATTGCCAGGCTCTCCGACCCTGACCTGGCCGAACAAGCTCGACGTGAGGGCCGTACCGGTTCGTTTCGGCGCGGCGACGAATGAGCAGGGCCAGCGTTCAAGGCCTGCGCAACAACCCCCGCTCCATCGCCACCACCACCGCCCTGGTGCGGTCGTTGACGTCGAGCTTGGCGAACAGACGGAGCAGATGCGTCTTCACCGTGGCCTCGGCGATGACGAGGCGACGGCCGATCTCGGCGTTGGTCAGGCCGTCCGCGACCGCGTTCAGGACGTCCTTCTCCCGGGCGGTGAGCGGGATCTGGGCGGGCTGGCGCATACGGGCGACCAGCCGCTCGGCGACCCGGGGCGCCAGCACCGTCTCGCCGCGCGCCGCCGCGCGGATCGCGTCGGCCAGTTGCTCACGGGTGGTGTCCTTGAGGAGGTAGCCGATCGCCCCGGCCTCCACCGCGCGCTCGATCTCCGCGTCGGTGTCGTACGTCGTCAGGATCAGCACCCGGGTGCGGGGGAAGCGCCGCACGATCTCGGTGGTCGTGGCCACCCCGTCCAGCACCGGCATCCGCAGGTCGACCAGGGCGACATCGGGCTCGTGGCGCTCGACGAGGCCGAGGGCCGCGCGGCCGTCGCCCGACTCGCCGACGATCTCGATGCCGGTCTCGGAGGCGAGGAGGGCCACCACCCCGGCCCGCATGACGGTGTGGTCGTCCACCACGATGACGCGGAGCGCTCCGCCGGTCATGCCGTCGCCCCGCTCTCCGCGGCGGGCAGCGGTATCAGCGCCAGCACCCGCGTCCCGTCGCCCACCGAACTCGTCACCGTCAGTCTCCCGCCCAGCTCCGCCAGCCGTTTGCGCATGCCGTCCAGGCCGAAGCCCGACGACGACTCCACCACGAACCCGGTCCCGTCGTCGGTGATTTCGAGCTCCACGCCGTACGGCTGCCGGGCCAGGACCACACCGACCGTGGAGGCGCGGGCGTGCTTGCGCACGTTGGCCAGGGACTCCTGGGTGCAGCGCAGCAGCGCGATCCGGGTCCGCTGGTCGCACTCCAGGTCCGCCAGGTCGGCGTCGACGGTCAGGCCGGTGTCCTCCGCGAAACGGTCCAGGGTCCGGCGCAGGGTCTGCGTCACCGAACCGGCGGCCGCCTGGCCGGGGCGCTGAGGCGAGCCGACCAGTTCCCGGGCCTCGGCGAGGTTCTCCCGGGCCGTCGACTCGATCGACCGCAACTGCTGGGCGCTGCGCGCCGGGTCGGAGTCGAGGCCGGCCCGGGCCGCCTCGGCGAGCACGATGATCGAGGCGAAGCCCTGTGCGAGGGTGTCGTGGATCTCCCGGGCCATCCGCTCCCGCTCGTCGGCCGCGCCCTGCCGCTTGTGGGCCTCGGACAACTCGGCCTGGGTCTCCTCCAGTTCGGTGATCAGCCTCGCCCGCTCGGCGCTCTGCCCGACCACCGAATGGGCCCACAGCCCGATCAGCGCCCCTACGGCGACGACGAGCACCGTGGACACGAGCGTCTCGGTGAAGAACTCCACCGTCCAGCCGTCCTGCCGCAGCACGCTCGCGGCCAGGGTGGCGGCCGTGGCGAGCCCCAGGAACGTCATCGAGGCCTTCGGTGTCCGCCCGAACATCCAGTAGTGCGGCAGCGTCACCATGAACAGCGCGGCGTAGTTGCCCCGCAGATACGCCAGCCCGCCCAGCGCGGCCACCAGCACCGACAGATAGACGTGGGGCCGTACGACGGGATTGGACGGGAAACGGTCCAGGACCGCGTACGACAGCACCACCCCGCCCAGCAGGGCCAGTGCCACGTACTTGCTCTCGCCGGGCCGGTCCATGGCGACCAGCCCGACGGCCATCACGGCGAACAGCAGCCAGCACACCGCGTTCCAGCGACGCAGTGACGTGGCCCATAAGGCGTCGGGGGCGGACCCGGCGAGAGCGGTCATACAGATCAACGTACGTCGACCACCGGGCGGGAGGGCGACCTTTTCTCCGGGGCGGCCGTCGCCCGGCGCACCGGGCGCGCGGGCCACCAACTCGCCTCGCCCAGCAGCAGCATCGCCGCGGGCAGCACCATCACCCGGACCACGAACGCGTCGATCAGTACGGCCGCCGCCAGGACGAAGCCCATCTGCTTCATTTCGATGATGTGCAGGAAGACGAAGCTCGTGAACACGGTCGTCATCACCACCGCCGCGCTGGTCACCACGCTCGCCGAGGAGCGGATCCCGTCGAGCACGGCCTGACGCGTGGGCACGCCCGCGAGCACCGCCTCCCGGATCCGGCTCACCACGAACACCTGGTAGTCCATCGAAAGACCGAAGAGGATCACGAAGAGGAACAGCGGTACGCGCGACCCGATCGACCCGGTGGACCGGAAGTCCAGCAGCCCCTCGGCCCACGTCCCCTGGAAGACCAGCACGAGCAGCCCCAGCGCCGCCGCGGCGGACAGCAGGTTCAGGGCGACACCGAGCAGTCCGAGCACCACCGAACGGAAGGCGTACACGGTCATCGCGAACGTCACCAGCAGCAACGCGCCCAGCACCAGGGGCAGTTTGCCGTTCTGGTGGGCGGGATAGTCGGCGTAGCGGGCGACATCGCCGGACACGCCGTACTCGGCGCCGGTGGTCCGGCCGACGGTCGCGGGCAGGAAGTCGTCCCGGAGTCGGTCCAGGGAGTCGTACGCCTCGTCGGAGTTGCCGAGGTGCGGCACCTTCAGTTCGAGGGTGCTGGTGCGCCCGTCGGCGGAGGACCGAATGCGCGAGGCGTCGGTGAACAGCGGGTCGGCCGCGGCCCGCCGGGCCACCTCCCGCAGCGCGTCGCCGACCTCCGCCGACCGCGAGGCATCGGCACGCACGACGACCTGGTGGGTCACCCGCTGCTCGGGAAACGCCTCGTTGAGCCGGTCGTAGACCTTCATCGCGGGGATGTCGCGGGAGTGCGTGTCCCGGCTCATCTCCGTGATCTTCAGTCCGGCCAGGGGGACGACGAGGGCGAGGAGCGCGACGACCGAGACGCACAGGGTCGCGAGGGGATGCCGGGCGGCGGGCCGCAGCAGAGCACTCCACACCCGGCCGCCGCCCGTGCCGCCTCGTACCCGCCGCGCCGGCTTTCCGCGTTCCGCCCGCCGCAGTGCCCGGCGTTCCGCCCGCCGCCCCAGCTTGACGAGCAGCGCGGGCAGGGCCGTCAGCGAGCTGGCCACCGCGACCAGGACGACCACGATGGTGCCGGTCGCGAGGGAGGAGAAGATCACGTCGGAGGCCAGGTACAGCGTCGCCGTGGAGGCGACCACCGCGAGCCCGGAGACCACGACCGCCCGGCCCGAGGTCGCGGCGGCCAGTTCCACCAGCGCCTCGGAGGAGAGCCGACCGCCGGAGCGGGCCCGTTCCTCCCGTTCGCGCTTGAGGTAGAAGAGCGTGTAGTCGACGCCGACCGCGAGACCGATCATCAGGATGACGTTCGTGCCGACCCCGGCGTCGGGCGACACGTGCGAGACGACCATCGACAGCCCGACCGCCGCCGCGATCGACGACAGCGCCAGCAGCAACGGCACCCCGGCCATGGTCACCGACCCGAACACCACCATCAGCGTGAGCAGGGTGACCGGCAGGGTGATCGCCTCGGACAGCGCCAGGTCGTCACTGCGCTGCCTGTCCACCCCCTTGCTGACGGACGGACTTCCGGTCTCCTCCAGCAGCAGCCCGGGGTGCTCCTTCTGCACCGCCGAGGTCTGCGCCACGAGGGCGTCGACCTTGTCCTTCGCGTCCCGCTCCTCGCCCTTCAGCGCCACCTCGACCATGAGGACGCGCCGGTCCTCGGAGAGCAACGGGTCGGCCACGCTCGCCACTTCGGGCAGCCGCCGCATCCGCTCGGTCAGGTCGTCCGCAGCGGCCCGGGCGGCGCCCTGGTCGAGGGCACCGCCCGAACGGGAGGAGATCAGCACCTGCTCGGCGGCCCTGCGCTCCAGATGCGCCTCGGCGGCCAGGGCCTCGGCGCGGCCGGCCTCGCCGACCCGGTAGTCCGCCGTCTTGGCACTGTTCGTGCCGACGGCACTGCCGACGCCCAGACACAGCGCCACGAACACCAGCCAGCCGACGATCGCCCGCCAGGGATGCCGCGCACTCCAGCGCGCCACCCGCACAGATAATGAGTTCATGCCCAAAAGCCTGGCTGAGCTGGGCAGTTGCCGGACAGAGGTACTCGGTTGAACCTGCCGTCCACCGGCCGGTGGACGAGGACCCTGGGGAAAACCCCACCCGCTGCGGGATCAGCTCGGCGTCAGGACGACCGCCTGGCCGCCCGCCGGCGCCATGGCCACGTCGAGTGTGTCGGCGGCGGTGACGGTCCGGGTGCTGACCACGACCGGGGTCCGGAACGGGCTGGTGCCCGGAGTGCCGTCGGCGTAGACGGTCGCCGTGTAGGTGCCGCTGCCGAGGAAGGACAGGGGCAGGGACAGCGTCCTGGACGACTCGTCGGTCATCGCGCCCAGGTACCAGGTGGAGCCGCTCCGACGGGCGACCGCGATGTACTCGCCGATCGCGCCGGCCAGGGTGCGGCTCTCGTCCCAGGTCACCGGCACGGCGTTGAACCACGGCAGGCCGGGCCAGTTGGCCGGGTTGCTGTACTTGGACGGCTTGTCGTACCAGAAGAGAAAGTTGAGGGGCTGGTAGTACACCGCGGCCATCGCCATCTGGTGGGCGTTGGTCGTCTTGTCGCGGGACTGGCCGTAGCAGATCGTGTAGTCCATCGGGCCGCCGATGTTGCGCGCGAACGGCAGCGTCACGTTGTGCGTGGCGGTCGGGAACTGCTCGTTGCCGCGTACGCCTTCCAGGCTGATCCAGTTCGGGTACGTCCGTTCGTAGCCGAACGGCCGGACGTCGTCGTGCATGTCGATCAGCAGCTCGTACCTGGCGGCCGTCTTCGCCCAGTCGATGATCTGGTTGGTCATGGACTGGGTGCCGTCGTTGATGAAGCCGAGCTTGATGCCCCGCACGCCCCAGCTCTTGTAGAGGGCGAAGAGGGAGTCCGCGTCGGTCAGCGCGAGCCGGTTGACGTAGAGGAAGAGGCCGATGCCCTTGCCCGTGGCGTACGAGATGACCGACGGCAGGTCGATGGCGGTGATCGGCCTGGTCGCGTCCGGGGTGGTGAACTCCGGGCCGTACCAGCCGGCGTCGTACTCGATGTACTCGATCCCCCGGGCCACGGCGAAGTCGACGCCCTGGAGCCCGGCGGCGGTGGAGAGCTCGCAGCGGAAGACCTTGCCCGGCTTGATCCAGGAGGTGTCGGCGAGGGCGTTCGGCGGGGCCAGGTTGAGTACCAGCTCGGCGTTGTCGACGAGCTCGGCGTGGGTGGCGCCGATCACCACCGCGCGCCAGGGCGTGGCGAAGGGCGTGGTGACGGTCGAGGCCGTCTCCACCGGGCCGGTGCCGCGGGCGGTGTGCTCCATCAGGAAGGCGGAGAGGGTGTGGGGCTCGCCGGCGACCGAACCGAGCATGAGCCGGGGGTAGTCCACCCGCGAGGACTCGCAGACGCAGGCGATGAGCCCGCTGGTGAGGGTGGCGGTGAGGGGAAGGTCGGTGAGCGGTCCGTTGTCCGTGCCGGCCGTGCCGGTGACCGGTATGGAACCCGGCGCGACCGGCTCGTAGGCGTTCTCGTCGCGGGCGCTGTAGACGGTGGTGCCGTCCGGGAAGACGAACGTCGTGAGCTCGTCGGCGACGGTGACGGTGCCCTCGTCGAGGAGGAGGTAGCGCAGCGCGACGCCGGTCTTGTAGGCGCGGGCCTGGACGCCGAAGCGGATGCCCGAGGCCCGGTCCTCCAGGTCCCAGCGCTGTTCCTGGTAGTGGTCGGTGACGGTCGCGTTGCGGCCGTAGACCGGGGTCCAGGTGGCGCGGTGGGTGCCGTACCGCTCCCTGATCACCCTGACGTCACGGCCGAGGACGGTGCCGTCGCCGAGCCTGAGGCCCAGGGCCGAGGTGCCGATCACCGTCCGGGCGTCGCGGCGGGCGGACCAGCGGAGCGCGCCGTCCACCAGGGACAGGGTGATGGAGGTGCCGCCCATGCGGGCGGTGACGCTCTCCGGGCGGCCCGGCCGGTCGTCCGCGGCGCGGGCCGGGCCGGTCGTGGCGATCCCGGTCGCGGCCAGCCCGGCGGTGACGGCCGCGCTCTTGAGCACGACCCGGCGGGACGCGGGGGCCGGGTGGCCGGCCGTTCTGCCCGCGGCGGGCTCTTCCCGTTCTCCCCAAGCTCTCATGGTGAGGGACCTTCCCCAGTGATGGGCAGTAAGAGGTAGTAACCGTTTTCCGCGAGTGCAGTTCTACGTGCCTGCGCAAGGTGGGTCAAGGGGTGGGAGCCGCAGGAACTGCTCTGGGAACACGCGAACACCCCGGGTTCCGGGCCTGGTGCGGCCCGGCACCCGGGGTGCCGTGGTGCGGTCGGTCAGCGCAGGGAGCCGAGGCGGTCCAGGCGGTCGTTCACACCGTTGCGGAGCTCGCCGAGGGTCGTGCCCGGCGGGGCCACCTTCGGGGTGGCGGACGGCGGCTGGGTCTCGTCCGCGCAGGTCGTGCCACGCGCCGGGACCTTCAGGTCCACCAGGTAGCCGGTGACGGCGTCCGTCGCGCAGGCGCTGCGCCCGAAGGCGGTGTGGCCCTCGGCCTTGAAGGTGAGCAGCCGGCCGTTGTCGAGCTGCCGGGACAGGGCCACCGCGTCCCGGTACGGGGTGTCCGGGTCGCCGGTCGTGCCGAGCACGAGGATCGGCGCGGAGCCCTTCGCCCGGAAGGAGCCGTCGTAGCGGCTGGGCTTCTCGCCGGTCCACTGGACGCAGGTGGTGGCGTGCTGGTGGTCGTAGGTCGGCGGGCCGTACGCCAGGGCCGGGCCCAGCAGCGGCGCCAGCTCGGCGTTCTTCGTGACCTGCCGCTTCAGCAGGGCCGGGTCACGCGGGTAGTCCTTGTCGACGCACTCGACGGCCACGTTGGGGTTGAGGAAGTCGTAGCTGGCCGGGGACGGCGGCCGCAGCAGGAACGAGGTGTTGTCGCGCTGCTGGGCCTTGCGCAGGGCCTCGCCGAGGGAGGGCCAGATGACCTTGCCCTCGTTGATGTTGAACAGGATGCGGTAGACGAGGGTGTAGCCGTTCGCCTGCCCGCCGTTCGCGGTCGGTACGGGGTTGGCGTCGAGGTCGGCCTTGAGCTTCTCGAAGGCGCCCCGGGGGTCGCCGTCCCCGAACCCGCACGTGTCCTGGTCCGCCTTGCACCAGTCGAGGAAGCGGCTCATCGCGCCGTCCAGGGCCAGGTACTGGGGCCGGTCGTAGGCGTAGGGCCGGTTCGCGTAGTTCTCGGGGTCGTAACCGCCGTCCAGCGCGAGCGCACGCACCCGCTCGGGGAACAGGGCGGCGTAGACGGTGCCGATGTAACTGCCGAACGACCGCCCGTAGTATGTCAGTTGGTCATCACCGAGGGCCTGACGCAGCAGGTCGATGTCGCGGGCGACGTACTCGGTGCCCACGTACGGCGCCAGCTCGCCCGCGTTGTCCAGGCAGGCCTGGCCGAACGCGGCGGCCTGGCGCACGGCGGGCTCGTAGGCGTCCGGGCCGGGGACGCCCTTGGCCGCGGTGATGGCCTGGGTGTACGTCTGGTCGTCCCAGCACGTGACCGCTGAACTGCGCCCGACGCCGCGTACGTCGTACCCGAAGACGTCGAAGGAGTCGCGCATCGCGGCGGGCAGGCCGGCGTAGTTGTTGCGCACGAAGTCCACGCCGGAGTTGCCGGGCCCGCCGGGCTGGAGGAAGAGGGTGCCCTTCTTCTTGGCCTGGTCCGGGGCCTTCTTGCGGATGACCGCCAGAGTGATGGTCTTGCCCTGCGGGTCGCGGTAGTCCAACGGCACGTCGGCGTTGGCGCACTCGAAGCCGCCCTGGCAGTCGGACCACGACAGGGACGGCACGGGCGGCTGACCGTCGCTTCCGTCCGGCTGGGCGGCCATCACCTGGGCGGCGGTTCCGGCGACAGCGAAGGAGACGGCGGCGGCGATGGCGATCTTCAGACGCGGGAGGCGTCTGCGCGCGCGGGCGCCGGACCGTCTCGGTCCATGAGTTTGCTTGGTCACTGTGGTGATTCCCCTCGGGCGCGGCGCATGTGCCGTCGAGCACCCTGTGGTGTGGCTGGGTCGTTGAAGTTTCTAGCTCATCCGGAGGGGGGAGGGAACGGAAAACGACCTTGTGGACCTACTTCCACGCGATCTCTCCGATACCCGGCGGTAGTTGTGGTGCCGTTCACTTTCGGAACGGTGGAGAGTGCGCGGCGGCGACGCGGGGTGCCTCGGCCTTTCGGCCGATCCGCGGGGGCCGGGTCGCTGCCCAGGATCCGCTGCGTAGTCTGAGGACGTATCTGGCCAAGACCGCTGTGCGGCCGCCCAGTTCACCCGAGCGAATTCCTTCCCCCCACCGAAGGACAACCGACGTGTCGTCGAAGAACAGTCGTATCAGAGTCGCCCTCCTTGCCGCCGTCGTCGCCGTCGTCGGCCTGGCCACGGCGGGACCCGCCCTCGCGGCCACGCCGGCGGTCGCCCCGAGCGTGACGTCTTCCCAGGAGCAAGACCCCGCCATACCGACGGACTTCGTGGATCTGCCCACGAGCCCCCTCCGGGCCGGCGCTCCCCAGGAGTTCACCGTCACCTACCGCAACGCCACGCCGACACCCACGACCGTCGCCCCGCAACTCCTGGTGACGTCCCCGGACGCCGGGCCGTTCCTGGCGCCGTCGGACATCAAGGTCGAGCGGCGCACGGGGCATGGCTGCTGGGTGGCCGTGCAGGTGGGCAGCCAGACGGGGACGCTGTTCACGGACCTTGTGGGGGCGGAACGGGTGTTGGGGGCGGGGGAGACGCTCAAGGAGCGGTACCGGGTGACTGTCCTTGATGCGGAGGCTGGGGGGACGGTGGCGCCGCGGGTGGCGTTGTACGGCTGACCTCGCGCTGCCGTATCACCGCAGGGCGTCGATGGCCCGAACACTCACCGTTCGGGCCTCCGCCACCTGGTGGACCGCTTCGCCTCCTGGAGCGACCAGAAGGTCCGCGAGACGCCGCCGGCCCATACCAGGGCATCCACGACGCGCACTGAGCCCTGCCGGCCATCGGGAGGGCAGGTCCGTTCAGTCGATGCGGGCGCACAGGGCGTCCGTCGTCCCGTGCAGGAGCCGTACGGACTTGTATCCGGTGGGGCTGATCTCCATCGTGTGGACGCCGTCGACGAGGTACAGGCCGCGCGGCAGACTGCCCTGGTCCTGGCCGACCCCGACGAGCACCGGCCCGTGCACGGCCCAGTGCTGGGAGCCGTCGGGCCGGTGCTCGACGACCGCCGAGCCGCTCGCGTCGGCGTCGTAGGAGGCGCCGGTCTCGGTGTTGGTGACGCGCACGACCAGGTCCCCCTTGTAGGCGACCCGCCGCACGGAGCCGTCGGGGTGGGTGCTCAGCACGCGTCGCACCACCTCGTCGACGACGGGCTCGCCGTGGACGGGGAAGTCGCACCGCACGCCGGCGCCGACGTCCCACGGCGCGGACGGCGCCGGTTCCCAGCCCTTCGCCGTCTCCGTCGCCGTCTCCGCGGACGCGGGCTGCGTCCCGAGGAGCACGGCGGCAAGTGTCAGCGTCGCGAGGGTGGTTCGGCGCATGGTTCTCCCTGGGCAGAGGTGTGAAGGAAGCGGCGTGCGCCAGTCTCTCCCCGGCCTCTGACCAAAGCCTGACCATGGACGTCCCGTTAGGCTGCCGGACAGCCATGGAGTTCCAACTGCTCGGTCCGTTCGCCGCCCGCCACGAGGGACGGCAGGTGCTGGTGGGCAGCCGCCGCCAGGAGCGGTGCCTGCTGGCGGTCCTGCTGCTGCACGCGGGCCGCGCCGTCCCGACGGACCGCCTCATCGACCTGCTGTGGGACGACGAACCGCCCGCCTCCGCCCGCGCCACCGTCCACACCTACGTCGGCCGCCTGCGCGCCGCGCTCAGGCCGCACGGGGTGTCCGTCGAGACCCGGAACGACGGGTACGCCGTGGAGCAGGGCCCTCATGGGATCGATGTCCAGGAGTTCGTCGGGCTCGTCGGGCAGGCGGCCGATGCCGGTGACCCGGCGGAGCGGATCCGCCTGTACGACCAGGCCCTCGGGCTGTGGCACGGCCCGCTGCTCGCCGACGTCGCCGACGACCGGTTGCGCACCCGCCTCGGCGGCAGGCTGGGCGAACTGCGCCTGTCCGCCGTGGAGCGGCGAGCGGAGGCCCAGCTCGCCCTGGGTCTGCACGACGGTGTCGTGGCGGACCTGACGCCTGTGCTGGTGGAGCACCCGAGCCGGGAACGGCTGGTCGGCGCCCAGATGACCGCCCTGTACCGGGTGGGCCGCCAGGCCGATGCGCTCCAGTTGTACGGTCGCACCCGCGACCTGCTGGCGGACGAACTCGGCATCGAGCCCGGGCGCGAACTGCGCACGCTCCACGAACGCATCCTGCTCGGCGATCCCCGGCTGGACCGTCCTCCCGGGCCCGTCTACGCGGTCCGGGTCGGCGACCAGTGGCTGCCGTGGAGTACGAGCGGACACCCCGCGCTGGAGTTCTGCAACACGTACGCCGGGTGGGGCGGGGAGCGGCTGCCCGGGTCGGACTGGCTGCGCGGCTACGCCACGCTCGCCGTATGGGCCGGTCACCTCGACCTGATCGAGGACCGGCAGGTCGCCCGGCTGCGCGAACAGGCCCTGCGGCAGCCGGCCGAGGCGGCCGCCGTCCTCGCCGAGGCCCGGCGGCTGCGTACGGACCTGTACGCCTGCCTGACCGATCCGCAGGACGGCCGTGCGTTCAAGGCGGTGGCCGCGGCGGTGGAGGACGCCGCGCGGCTGTCGGTCTTCACGCGGGGTGAGGACGGTCTCGGACGCTGGCAGCCGTCGTCCTCCGCCGGTCTGCGCCTGCCCGTCTGCGCGGTGGCCCGCAGCGCGGGCGAACTGCTCGCCGACCCAAGGCGGTTCACCGTCCGCAGCTGCCCCAGCCGGGACTGCGGCTGGCTGTTCCTCGACGAGAGCGGGCGGCGCCGGTGGTGCAGTCTGGCGACGTGCGGTGCCAAGCGGTCGGCCGGGGGCCGGTGACAGGTCACTCAGACGGGGCATTTCATGCGGAGCGGACCGGCCGGAACCGGTCCGTGGCCGCCAGCACGGCCTCCGTCGTGGCATCGCCCGACAGCCCGTGCCCCTCCTCACCGATCAGCACGAGTTCCGCGTCCGGCCACACCTGGGCCAGCCGCCATGCGACGTCCGGAGGACCGCTGATGTCCATGCGCCCGTGGATCATCACGCCGGGGATGCCGGCGAGCTTCCCGGCGTCGCGCACCAGCGCCCCGTCCTCCAGGAAGCCGGCGTGCCGCCAGTAGTGCGTGACGAGGCGGGCGAAGCGCAGCCGGAAGTCCGGGTCCTCGTAACGGGGATCGGGCTTGTGCCCGGGGTGCGTGGACACGTGCACGTCCTCCCACCGGCACCACTCCCGCGCGGCCCGCTCCCGTACGGCCGGATCGGGGTCGGCGAGCATCCGGGCGTACGCGTCCACCAGGCTGCCGTCGCGCTCCCCCTCGGGGACGGCGTCACGGAACCGGGCCCATTCCTCCGGGAAGATCCGGCCCATGTCCCGGGTGACCCACTCCACCTCACGGCGGGTGGTGTTGGTGACGCTGAAGAGGACCAGCTCGGACACGCGCCGCGGGTGCTGTTCGGCGTAGGCCAGCGCGAGGGTCACGCCCCAGGAGCCGCCCATGACGAGCCATTCCCGGATGCCCAGGTGCCGGCGCAGCAGCTCGATGTCGCCGATGAGATGCGGGGTGGTGTTGGCGTCGAGCGAGGTTCGCGGATCGGCGGCGTCGGGTGTGCTGCGTCCGCACCCGCGCTGGTCGAAGAGCACGATGCGGTACGCCGCCGGATCGAACAGCCGGCGCCAGAACGGCCCCGCGCCTGCCCCGGGCCCGCCGTGGAGTACGAGGGCGGGCTTGCCCTCGGGATTACCGCAACTCTCCCAGTACACGCGGTTGCCGTCGCCGACGTCGAGCATGCCGTGCGCGTACGGCTCGATGGGGGGATAGAGCTCGGCCACGTGAGACGCACTCTCCTCAACTCCCGTCAGGAATAACAGCGCTGTTAGATTAACAGCGTGAACAGCGCGAGGAATCACCCGGATCCGGTAGCCGTAGGCACTCTCCTCCGCCACGTCCTGGAACTGCTCGACGGCGACGTGGCCAAGGTCTACGAGGAGCAGGGCCTGGCCGAGTACCGGCCCCGCTTCTCCCCGGTCGTCAGGGCACTCCTGGCCGAAGGCCCGTTGTCGGTACGCGGCTTGGCCGCGGCAGTGGGCGTCACGCACTCGGCAGCGAGCCAGACGGCGGCGCAGATGGCCCGCGCGGGCCTGGTCACCCATTCCCCCGACCCGCTGGACGCCCGCCGCCGCCTGGTCGGTCTCACGCCGAAGGCCCGTGCGCGGCTGCCGCAGATCGAGGCGGAGTGGGAGGCGACGGTGGTGGCGATGGCGGAGCTGGACGCGGAGCTTTCGATGCCGTTGGGGGAGCTGTTGAGGGAGGTGGCGGAGGCGGTGGGGCGCCGGCCGTTCCGGGAGCGGATCGCGGCGGCGTACCGCCCTCCTGGGGGCGGCCCGAAGCCGTGACCAGGGGGTGGGCGGAGCCCGCGGACAGACCGTACCGTGCCTGCCCCGCTCGCGCGATGGCGCTGCCGGCATCCTCGTCGCGGCGTACGGTGGCAGCGTGGCAAACGAAGACCTGGGGCGGACTCTGCGTCGCTTGCGCCGTCTGGCCTCCTTGACGCAAGAAGAACTGGCCGAACGCTCCGGTGTGTCCGTCGATGTGATCCGCCAGCTCGAACAGGGGCGGAAACACTCGGCACGCCTGCCCACGCTGCACGCGCTGGCCAACGGCCTGGGCGTGGAGCTGACCGCGCTGCTGGGTGATCCGCCCGCCGTCTCCTCCACAGGTGAGAACGACGGGCCGCGGTTCGTGGCTGTGCGCCGCGCCATCATGCCCGTGCTCTGGGGGCCCGCTCCGGAGCCGCCAGGACCTGGCTTCTCCTTGGAGCGCCTGCGCGAGCAGATCGCGGACGGCTGGACGGGACTGGCTGCGGGCGGTGTGCCACGACAACGCGGCGGCGCTGTTCGGGCTTTGAGGCCTTTGGCAGTGACACCCCGGCGCGACACCCCCGGCCCGGCCGTCACCATGCGGTGCGGCGGGCCGAGGGCGTCATGGAGTGGGTGTGCGGGACGAAGGGCTAGTCAGCCGTCACGTCCGTCACCTTCCAGCGCTGGTTGGAGCCGGAGTTCGGCTGCCAGAGGCCGACCGAGGCGCCTTCGTTCGTGGACTGGCCGCCGACGTCCGGGAGTTGACCGGTGGCGGCGTTGACGAGGGTCCAGGTGCCGTCGCCGGTCGTGGACATGATCCACTCGGTGGCCTTGTCGCGGCGGCCCTCGTCGGGCTCGGCGACCAGGGCGCCGTCGCGGACGGCCAGGCGCTTGTCCGTGGCGGTCTCGGTGAAGACGTAGCGCTTGCGGTTGTCCGTGCCGCGGATCTGCTCCACCCGCCACTGCTGACCGCTGGGGTCGGAGGCGTTGGCGCTCTTGATGACCAGGCCCGTGCCGTTGTCGGCGAGGCTGAGGTCCTTGCCGCTCTGGACGCCGGTCAGCCGGTAGGTGTGGCCCTTCTTCAGCTCGGCCGCGTCCTCGGCGACGCCCGAGACACCCTTGACGAGGAAGGACGTCACCGACTGGCCGGGCACGGTGACCGTGGCCTGCTTGCCGGAGACCCGGACCGCCTTCTGCTTGGCCAGCTTGCCGTCGGCGCTGGTCACCACGGGGGTGACGGTCGCGCGGGAGGAGACCCGGCCGAACTTCGACAGGTCGAGGGTGACCTCACGGGACTCGGTGGCGCTGTTGACGTGGACGACCGTCGCCGCGTCGCCCTCGCGGGAGACGGCCGCGGTGCTGGACGTGTCGTCCGTCTTGATCAGCCGGTCGCCGGGCTTGATGAAGTGCGTGAAGTTGCGGGCCGTGTCGAACTTGGTGTTCGTGTAGACCGGGCAGGTTTCCAGGGTGTCCTTGGAGGTGCAGCTGAAGGGGAGCTGGATCTCGCCCCAGTTGCCGCCCTTCGCGGACTCGCCGCCCGGCTTCATGTTGTCGTAGTCCTCGACGGGCTGCCAGAACACCCAGGCGCGGGGCTCCAGTTCGCGCAGGTCGTCGACGATGCGCTGGGCCAGACCCAGGCCGGGCCGCATGTCCGTGAAGCTCTGGCCGTCGCCCCAGTCGCCCTCGACCTCGCTCATCCACAGCGGCTTGTCGGCGGCCTTGGCCAGGTCCCGGACGGTGGTGCGCTGGCCGGTGCCGTAGGTGTGGACGTTCATCTGGGCGACCAGGTCACGGACCTCCTGGGGGTAGGAGTTCCAGTTGGTGGCGAAGGTGCCGGGGTTGGTCTCGTCCATCGCGGATATCTCCGCGCCGCTCCTGGACTTCTCCAGGACCGGGGCGAGCGCGCGGAGCACCTTCTGCTGGAGCTCGGGGCCCATGTGGGCGCCCTCCTGGCGGCCTCCGGTCGGCTCGCCGTCCGGGCCGAGCTTGGTGCCCCAGTAGTTGGTGTTCGGCTCGTTGAACGGGTCGAGGGTGTCGACCTTGATGCCGTGCGCCTCCTCCAGCCGCTCGGTCGCGCCCACCAGGTACTTCGCGAAGTCCTCGACGGACTCCGGCTTCAGCTGGTCCTTGCCCGCGTCGAAGTTGCCGGAGACGTAGCCGCTCTCGGTCATGAACCAGGGCGGGGAGTTGCTGAAGGTCTCCCAGTGGGTGATGTCCTTCTTGATGCGGTCGACCCACCAGCGCTGCGTCTTGTCTGCGTTCTTGTTCCAGTCGGCCGGGTCCTCGGCGTCCCACCAGTCGACGTCCTCGCGGGTGGTGCCCGCCGGTGCCTTCCACCAGCCCTCGACCGCGCCGCCGGCCCGCAGGTAGTCCTTGACGTCCGGGGCGTTGCCACCGCCGATGTTGTAGCGGGCGATGTTCAGGGCGAGGCCCTCGTCGCCGAAGAGGAGCTTGTACAGCTTCTCGCGGACGGCGGGCGGGTAGTCGCCGGTGGCGTTGGCGAACCAGACCAGGCTCGTGCCCCAGCCCTCGAACTTCTCCTGCTTGTAGGAGGGGTCGGGGCGGACGGTCACCCCGGCCGCCTGAGCGGTGGGCTCGGCGTGCGCGGCGGGCAGGGTGGCGGTGGCCAGGATGGTTCCGGTCGCCACGGCGGTGACGCCGATGGCCCCGAGGAGCCTTCTCTTGCGGGTGCGGTGTGCCATCTCGAGTACTCCAGCTCTTCTGCGTCCGCGCGTCCCGGCGGGAGCAGAGATCGGGGCCTACGTGGTGCGACTGGTGCGGGCTTTGAGTAGTTTTGCGGCCTTCTCGTACGATTTCGGCTAGGCAATGTTTACGTAAACATCCACTGGCGGGATGTCTACACTGTCCGAATCTCAGGGGTCAAGGAGTCGTTCCGGACCGAAATTCGCGCCGGTTGCGCGGCGAGGGCAGCGAGGGGCGGGTGGGCACAGTGGGCGGTGAGGGAGAAGCCATGGGTACGAGCCGTACGAGAAGGCGTCCGGCCCGCCCCCGCCAGGGCGCGTCCATGGCCGACGTCGCCCGGCTCGCCGGTGTCTCCTCCCAGACGGTCTCCCGCGTCTCCAACGGCTTCCCGGGCGTCACGGAGGACACCCGCCGGCAGGTCCTCGCCGCGATGCGCGAGCTGGGCTACCGGCCCAACAGCGCGGCCCGGGCGCTCAAGCGCGGCGAGTTCCGCACCCTCGGCGTGATCACCTTCTCCCTCTCCACCATGGGCAACATCCGCACCCTGGAGGCCATCGCCACCTCCGCGGCCCAGCACGGCTACGCCGTCACCCTGCTGCCCGTCGCCGTCCCCACCCAGGACGAGGTGAACGGCGCCTTCTCCCGCCTGGGCGAACTCGCCGTGGACGCCGTCATCGTCATCATGGAGATCCATCTGCTGGACGCGGCGACGGTCTCGCTCCCGCCGGGTGTGCAGGTCGTCGTGGCCGACTCGGACGCCGGCGACCGCTACACCGTGGTCGACACCGACCAGGCGGGCGGCGCCCGGGACGCCGTACGGCACCTCCTGGACCTCGGCCACGACACGGTGTGGCACCTGGCCGGCCCGGAGGGCTCCTTCGCCGCCCAGCGCCGCGCCAACGCCTGGCGCGACACGCTCACCGCGGCCGGCCGCGTCCCGCCGCCCCTGGTCCGAGGTGACTGGTCGGCCGAGTCCGGCTACCGGGCCGGACTACGGCTGGCCGACGAGCCGGACTGCACGGCGGTGTTCACGGCCAACGACCAGATGGCCCTGGGCCTGCTCCGCGCCCTGCACGAACGCGGCCTGCGCGTCCCCGGCGACATCAGCGTCGTCGGCTTCGACGACATCCCCGAGTCCGCGTCCTTCCTCCCGCCCCTCACCACCATCCACCAGGACTTCGCCGAGGTGGGGCGGCTGTGCGTGGAGGGCGTCCTGAACAAGATGCGGCAGGACGGGGAGGAGCACGGGACGACGCTGGTGCCTACGCGGTTGGTGCGGCGGGAGAGTACGGGGGCGCCGGGCACTCGGGCGTGAGCCCGGCCGCGGTGGGGCGTGCGGTTCCGGTGGGAAGGCGGACGGCGTAGCGCCGTACCGAAGCCGGTCCGCCGGCAAAGACCGATTCCTGACAGACCCTGCCGAGGCGGACGTTCCGCCCGTACGGTCGAGCGGTATGAGCCGAAGCCGGGTGCTGGCGTATCTGCTCGCGGGCGCGGTGGCCGTGGTGATGTTCGTTGTCGCAGTCATCCAGGGGCCGTTGGGCACGAAGGGCACGGAAACGAAGGGCACGGACACAAAGGGCACGGGCCGGGAGAGACAAAAGGAGCCCTTCACGATCGCCGTCGTCACCCGCGACATCGGCCAGGACCGTGCCGGTGCGGCCCGCGTCGCGCTCGACGAGCTGCGGGACCTGCTGCGCACGAACAAGGCGGAGGGCGAGCTGCCGCTGGAGTTCGTCGGCGTGGCCCCGGGGGACGGCATGACCATCGACATGCTGCGGCGGGACCATCCGCGGCTCGTGGCGGTCATCGCGGACGACCCCGCCCTGGACGGCAGGGACGAACTCGGCGTGCGGATGCCGGTGGTCGGGACCTGCCGCTGGGAGAATCCGCCCGGTCTCAGCAACAGCTTCCGGTGGACCGTCGCCCCGGACATCACCGAAGTGGGCTGGCAGGTGCGGGCCTACGTGGGCAAGAAGCACCGCGCGCAGCAGCTGATCGTCTTCGGCGCCTACGGAACCGACGCCGCCGAGGCGGAGCAGCTGGGGAAGGGGGAGCCCGGACCGGCGTGGGACGGCCCGCGCCCGCCCCCGACGGCGGTGCACATCGACAGGCCGGGCCAGATGACCGCCCCGGAGCTGCGCTCGGCCCTCTCCGGCGGGCGCGGCGACGCCGTGTATCTCGCCGGCTCGCGCTCCTCTCTCACCGACGACCTGCGCGCCCTGGCCCGCGCCGGCTTCCGAGGCCCCGTGCTGTACGCCCCCGGGTTGCTCAACACCTGCGTGAGGGCGGAGCCCGAGGATCCTGGCCAGGTCCCGGACGGCATCACCCTGTACCGCGTCGGCACGGCCGGGCCCGGAGCAGTCCGGGCCGAGGACTGCTTCACAGTCGACACCGAGCACTGCCCGTACTTCCTGCGGCTGCCCGACAGGCCCGGCGCCCTGGAGGAGTACGAGGCGGCGCAGACACTGATCCGGGTGTACCGGACCGTGTGGGTCGACGGCCGCGGAACCGCGCCGTCCGACCCGGAGGAGATGGCCTCGGCGCTCCATGGCAGTCTCAACGGGCAGATCGTGCGCGGAATTTCGGGCTGGTTCGAGGTGGGTGGCCCGCCCGGGGCCAGCTACACGCTCAGTTTTGGACACGACATATGGCTGGAGCGGTGGGCGGCCGGGAAAGGGCGCTGGACCGTCCTCGGCCCCGTCTCCGCCGAGTACACATAGCGGCGGGCGCGGTGATCGGCTGGATGATCTGTTGACCGTGTGTGTGCCGTGCAGCACGATGCGCGGATGCGCTTCTCGATCAACATCCCGAACTTCGGTGACTTCGCCGATCCCAGGACTGTGGCGAAGGTGGCCGTGGCGGCGGAAGAGGCGGGGTGGGACGGGCTGTTCGTCTGGGACCACGTGGTGCATCGCAAGCACGAGGGCAGGCCGTTCGGGGATCCCTGGATGCTGTTGACCGCCGCCGCGCTGGCGACGTCCCGGATCAGGCTCGGCACACTGGTCACCCCGGTCGCCCGCCGGCGTCCGCAGCAGCTCGCCCGTCAGGTGGCGACCCTGGACGCCGTGAGTGGGGGTCGGGTCACGTTCGGCGCGGGACTGGGCGGCCCCATCGAGGACGAGTACGCCAGTTTTGGCGACACCACGGACACCAGGGTGCTGGCCGAGCGGCTGGACGAGGGCCTGGAGCTGCTCCGACGTTACTGGTCGGGCGAGCCGGTGCACCACGACGGACGGCACTACCGGGTCCGGGACGTGACACTGCTGCCGGCCACGGTGCAACGTCCTCGGCCGCCGGTCTGGGTCGCCGGCTTCTGGCCGAACCGCCCGCCCATGCGCCGGGCCGCCCGCTGGGACGGTGTGGTCCCCCTCTTCACCGATGCCAGGCACGGTCACGTGCCACCCGTCGACCAGGTCCGTGACCTCGTCGCCTACGTCCGTAAGCAGCGCGAGGACGGCCCGTCCGACGCTCCCTTCGACATCGTCCTCGGCGGTGCCACGCCGGGCGGCGACGCGGCCGGGACCCGTGCTGTGATCGGGCCGTTGGCCGAGGCGGGAGCCACCTGGTGGGACGAGCGGCAGATCCAGACCAGCGAGGCGATCGACCGGCTCGCACCGGTGCTGCGCCGGATCGAGCAGGGCCCGCCGCACTTGTAACGGGCGGCCTCAGCCGCCCGCCCCGGGCGTCACCAGCCCCGCCTCGTACGCCACGATCACCGCTTGGGCCCGGTCGCGGAGTTCCAGCTTGGCGAACAGGCGGTTGATGTGGGTCTTGACCGTGTGGTCGGTGATGGTCAGGCGTTCGGCGATGTCCGCGTTGGAGAGGCCTTGGGCGATGAGGAGGAGGACCTCCGCCTCGCGGGAGGTGAGGCGGTCGAGGAGGGACTTCGGGGCGGTGACGGGGCGCCGGGGTGCGAACTCGGCGATGAGGCGGCGGGTGACGCCGGGGGCCAGCATCGCGTCACCCGCTGCCACCACCCTGACGGCGTGCAGGAGTTCCGGGAAGGTCGCGGCGGGCCGCCGTACGGGCCGGGGTAACGGCCGTCACGTCGGCCGTGCTCGCGGTGCTGCCGGTCGCGCTCGCCGACCCCGGGGCGTTCGCCGAGCACGTGCTGCTCTTCCCGCTCGGCCAGGGAGACACCGGGTCCCCGGCGGCCAGCCCGCTGCCCGGGCATCTGCTGGCGACGTACGTGCCGGCTGGCTTCGCCCTCACCGTGGCGGCGCTGGCGCTGAGCGCGGTCGCGGTGGCCGTGTCCCTCGTGACGTGCCCGCCGCGCACCACCGTCGCCGCCGCCGACCGGCTCGCGCTGGGGCTCGGGATCGCCATGTGCCTGATCCCCGCCACGCGCTTCGGCTACGTCGTCTACCCGCTGGTGCTGCTCGGCTGGTTCCGGCTCGTGCCGACGAGCCGGTGGTGGCCCGTGGACCGGTTCCCCGAGGGGCACCGCGCCCGTCTGTTCACCTCTGTCCACCGTGAAACCACTGGAGGTTGACCGACCATGCCGCGCACGCTCGTCGTCACCAACGACTTCCCGCCCCGGCAGGGCGGCATCGAGACCTTCGTCCACGCCATGACGGTCCGCTTCCCGCCCGACCGGGTCGCCGTCTACACCTCCGGCACACCGGGCGACCGGGCCCATGACGCCCGGCTGCCGTTCCCCGTGGTGCGGGACCGTGCCCGCGTGCTGCTGCCGACGCGGCGGGTCACCGCCCGGGCGGTGGAGCTGGCCCGCCGGTTCGACTGCGACAGCGTCTGGTTCGGGGCCGCGGCCCCGCTCGGGCTGATGGCGGGCGAACTGCGGCGCCGTACGGACGTGCGGCGGCTGGTCGCCACGACGCACGGGCACGAGGTGTGGTGGGCGCGCACGCCCGGGGCCCGCGCGCTGCTGCGCCGCATCGGCGCCGGGGTGAACAGCGTCACGTGTCTCGGCTCGTACACCCGGGCCGGATCGCCGCCGCCGTCGGACCGGAGGCGGCGGCGCGCATGCGGCGGCTCGCGCCGGGCGTGGACCCCGAGGTGTTCCGGGGATCGGCGGCGAGGGCGGCGCGGGTGCGGGAGCGGTACGGCCTGGGCGAGAGGCCGGTCGTGCTGTGCGCGGCGCGGCTCGTCCCGCGCAAGGGACAGGACACGCTGATACGGGCCTTGCGCCTGGTGCGCCGCAGTGTGCCCGACGCGGTTCTGCTGCTGGTCGGGGACGGGCCGCACGCCCGGGCCCTGTACCGGCTCGCGGCCGAGCAGGGGCCGCCCGGCGCGGTGGTCTTCGCGGGCGGGCACCCGCACGAGGAGATGCCCGGCTTCTACGCCGCCGCGCAGGTGTTCGCGATGCCGTGCCGGACTCGCAGGGCGGGCCTGGAGGTCGAGGGCCTCGGGATCGTGTTCCTGGAGGCGGCCGCCGCCGAACTGCCGGTCGTCGTCGGCGACTCGGGCGGGGCGCCGGACACCGTACGGGACGGGGAGACCGGGTTCGTGGTCGACGGCCGTGACGTGCGGGCGCTCGCCGACCGGCTCACGCTGCTGCTGACCGATGCGGAACACGTCTGGTGGTGCTCCGGTTCGCGTTGTCCCTCATCTTCCCCGTCAGGACACGCTCCCCATCCCCCGGTTCCCCGTCGGAAGACCACAAGCCTGCGAACGCAACGCGCTGTGGGGTCAATGCGTCACATGACGTACGGCGTTGCGGCGTCGCTTCCAGTACGCCACGGTGACCAGGCCGAGCAGCGGTCCCCAGAGCAGTAGCGGGATGTAGCAGATGTAGTACGCGATGGCTTTCCAACCGCCCGCTTCGCCGGGGTAGCCCGAGGGGGTCGGGTCTCCCTGGAGTGTGGTGCCGGCGAAGTCCGCGGTGAAGGCGGCCGTCCACATGACCGTCAGGACCACCGTGCCGATCGCGGCGGGGACGACCGCGGCGAGCGGCGGGACCCTGCGTCCGCGCAGTACGGGGATCCAGCGCGGGAACACCTCGCCCCAGGCGGCGATCAGCCCGACGGCGGTGAACGCCACCAGCTCCGACAGGACGGACAGGAAGATGATGTACACCTCGCCGGGCAGCCAGCCCGGGAGGTCGCCCTTGCCCGTGTCGCCGCTGCCCTTCAGGGCGGGGACGCACTCCGTGGCGATCCGCCAGAGGCCGGAGGGCAGGACGGCGAGCGGGACGGCGAGTGCGGCGGTGCGCGCCCAGCGGGGAACCCCGGCCACCGGAGCGTGGGCGGCCGTCCAGGCGGCACGCAGCCGACCGGCCGAGGTCGGTGCTTCGTGGGTCCGTTCCCCGAACTGGGTGGTCATGCGGCTGCCCTCCGGCATTCCGGTTCCGCGGGCCCGATCGCCCGGCATGCTTCGAAGATCGCAGCCTTCGAAGCCCGGCACATCGTCCGCCGGGAGCAACCCGGCTCCGCCGCACGGGGGAGACGGGCGGAGCATCGCTCCCTGCGGAGCGGTCCGCAAACCACAGGGCCCGGCCTCCTGAGGTGTGACCGCTCAGGTCACGACGAAGTCGGCGGCGAAGCCGTACGCGTGCACTCGTGCACGGGCACACGCGTACACGCGTACACGCGAAGAACGGTCACACCTCTTGCATTCACGACCGCACGAGCGCGGGACACCTCTTGCAACTCCGTTCGGAGTCCTCGGGCGAGGCGCGGGAGACTCCCGTCATGAACACCCCGCGACGCCGACTCGGAACCGGTCCGAGCACCACCAGGAGCACGCCGACGACGGACACGAGCCCGCGGCTTCTCACCGCCGAACGGGTCGAGCCGGATGCACTCCTGGGGGAAGTCGAGCACCAGGACGTCGTCGAGGGCCCGGGACATGGGCCGCAAGGGCCGCGAGTGGGTGCGCGGGGATTGGGGGTGGGACCGGACCCACGGGCACCTGATGTCCCTGCTCGGAGTGGACTGAGGCCGGGCGGGGCCGCCGGGCCGGGCACAGGACCCGCCCCGCGGAAGCCGGTTGCCCCTCACGCGCCCCAGAGTGGCCCGGTCCTGGGCGCTCCCTGCCACCTCGGCCGGTCGTTCCTTCACCCACGGACTCCCCGGGGCGGCCCCGGAGTTCGCGGGACTCACCACCGCCCCGGACGGCTCCCTGCTCCTGTCGTCGAACGGGGAGGGGACGGTGGTGCGGCTGTCTCCGGCGCGGCCCGGCACCTGACGCGGACCGCGCGGCCTGCGCTCCTGGGAGCGGGTCAGCGGCGGCGGCCCCGGGAGGGCCTGCCGCGCCGTGCGCGCGGGGCGGAACCCGTGCGCGCGGGGCCGCTCTCGGAGGGCGGCGGGGTGAGGACGACGGGCACGCCCGAGGGCGCCTGGGCGCCGGTGATGCGGGTCAGTTCGGCCTCGCCCGAGCGGACCCGGGTGACCTGCGGGGTGATCCCGGCGTCGGCCATCAGGCGGGCCGTCTCACGGCGCTGGTGGGGCAGGACCAGCGTGACGACGGTGCCCGACTCGCCGGCCCGGGCGGTCCGGCCGCCGCGGTGCAGATAGTCCTTGTGGTCGGCGGGCGGGTCCACGTTGACGACGAGGTCGAGGTTGTCGACGTGGATGCCGCGGGCGGCGACGTTGGTGGCCACCAGGACCGTGACCTCGCCCTCCTTGAACCGGGCCAGGGTGCGGGTGCGCTGGGACTGGGACTTCCCGCCGTGCAGGGCCGAGGCGCGCACGCCGACGGCCAGCAGCTTCTTGGCCAGCCGGTCGGCGGCGTGCTTGGTGTCCAGGAACATGATCACGCGGCCGTCGCGGGCGGCGATCTCCGTCGTGGTGGCGTGCTTGTCGGCGTCGTCCACGTGCAGCAGGTGGTGCTCCATCGTCGTGACCGCGCCGGCCGACGGATCGACGGAGTGGACCACGGGGTCGTGGAGGTAGGTGCGGACCAGACGGTCGACGTTGCGGTCCAGCGTGGCCGAGAACAGCAGCCGCTGGCCGCCGGGGCGCACCTGGTCGAGCAGGGCGGTCACCTGCGGCATGAAGCCCATGTCCGTCATCTGGTCGGCCTCGTCGAGGACGGTGACGGTGACGCGGTCCAGCCGGCAGTCGCCGCGGTCGATGAGGTCCTTGAGCCGGCCGGGCGTCGCGACGACGACCTCGGCGCCGGCGCGCAGCGCGCTCGCCTGGCGGCCGATCGACATACCGCCGACCACCGTGGTGAGCCGCAGGCGCAGGGCCTGCGCGTAGGGGGTGAGCGCGTCGGTGACCTGCTGGGCCAACTCCCGGGTGGGGACGAGGACGAGGGCCACCGGCTGCCGGGGCTCGGCCCGCTGCCCGTCGATGCGGGCCAGCACGGCGAGACCGAAGGCGAGCGTCTTGCCCGACCCCGTGCGCCCGCGGCCCAGCACGTCCCGGCCGGCCAGGGAGTTCGGCAGCGTCGCCGCCTGGATCGGGAAGGGCACGGTCATGCCCTCGGCGCGCAGCGCGGCCAGCAGCCGGTCGGGCAGGCCCAGACCGGCGAAGTCCTCGACGGCGGGCAGTGCCGGGGTGATGGTGGCCGGCGGCGCGAACTCCCCGCCGGGCGCGGTACGGCGCTGGTGGCCACCGCGGCTCGCGCCGGCCGTACGGGCGGAGGTGCTCCGGCCCCCGGCCTTGCGCGAGTGGGGCGAGCCGTTGTTCTTGCGAGCGGTGCGATCCAAGGGGGATCGGGATCCTTCCTCGATGCGGCTACGTATCGGGGAATTCCCGGCGGTTGTGACGGACCGCACCAGGATTCGCAAGACTGAGCCGGGTGTTGGATGAAAACGAGGCTGGGGCCCGCACCTCACGGTGCGGGCCCCGGTCACGTCGGACGCGTCAGCGTCAGGCGGGCACGATGTTCTCGGCCTGCGGGCCCTTCTGGCCCTGCGTGACGTCGAAGGTAACCTTCTGGCCTTCCTGAAGCTCGCGGAAGCCGGAGGTGGCGATGTTCGAGTAGTGGGCGAACACGTCGGGACCGCCGCCCTCCTGCTCGATGAAGCCGAAGCCCTTTTCCGCGTTGAACCACTTCACAGTGCCAGATGCCATGCTGAATCTCCCTTTGGGGGGCATATCCGAGACCCGCACTTTACGGACTCGGAGTCGCTGAAATGATCACCCTTGGAGAGATCCGAAAACTCTCGGCAACTAAAAAGAGTGCTCGTCGACGAAGGTCGATAGAGCACTCGAAGTCTCTGGGAACCAAAACTGCAACAACAACGACGGTAGCACAGGCCGCGGCGGATGGCTCGGAAATCTCGTACCCGAGGTGGATCGGGGGCCCGCTCGTACTGCGTTCTGAGTAGCCAGGATTGTCGGCAGCCGCACGACGACGGGACGGCCCGCCCGCGGAGAGCCTTGGCAGACGATCGACACCGGATGTGGAGACCTGCTGCCGTGGCAACTTTCCTGTATCGAGTGGGCCGACTGGCCTTCCGGCGACGTTGGTACGTCGCCCTGGTCTGGGCGGCCGTCCTGGCCGCCGTCGGGCTCGGCGCCCTCAGGGCGCCGGGGGCCGCCGACGAGGGGTTCTCGATGCCCGGCATCGAGTCCCAGAAGGCGTTCGACCTGATGGAACAGCGCTTCCCCGGGGCCACGGCGGACGGGGCGACCGCCCGGGTCGTGTTCATCGCGCCCGGCGGCGAGAGGGTGACCGCCCCCGAGAACAAGCAGGCCATCGAGAAGGCCGTGACCGGCCTGGGCGACGGCACGCAGGTCGCGAGCGCCGTCGACCCGTTCCAGGCGAAGACGATCAGCAAGGACGGCTCGACCGCCTTCGCGACCGTCACCTACAAGGTCGAGGGGAACGACCTCACCGACGCCAGCCGGACCCATCTGGAGCGCGCCATCGAGGGGGCCCGGGACTCCGGGCTGACCGTCGAGGCGGGCGGCAGCGCGCTGGCCGACAACGCCGGGCCGGGCGGCACGGCGGAGGTGATCGGCGTCTCGATCGCCGCCGTCGTCCTGCTCATCACCTTCGGCTCCCTGGCCGCCGCCGGGCTCCCCCTGCTGACCGCCGTCATCGGCGTCGGCGTCAGCATGGCCACGATCCTCGCCCTGTCCCAGGCCCTCGGCCTGTCCACCACCACCGGCACCCTGGCGATGATGCTGGGTCTCGCCGTCGGCATCGACTACGCCCTGTTCGTGGTGTCCCGCTACCGGGAGGAGCGCGCCAAGGGCCGTGCGCCGCGGGAGGCGGCCGGACTCGCCGCCGGCACGGCCGGGTCCGCGGTCGTGTTCGCCGGGCTCACCGTCGTCATCGCGCTGGCCGGGCTCGCCGTGGTCGGCATCCCGATGCTCACCAAGATGGGCCTGGCCGCCGCCGGCGCGGTCGTCGTCGCCGTGCTGATCGCGCTGACGCTCGTCCCGGCCTTCCTCGGCTTCTGGCCGAACGCCGTGCTCACCCGGCGGGCCCGCAAGAGCGGCCGGATCGAGGAGAGCGGCGACACCAACGGCGGCACCCGCTGGGCCCGGTTCGTGCTGCGCCGCCCCATCCCCGTCCTGCTCCTCGGCGTCGTCGGCCTCGGCGCCCTCGCCCTGCCCGCGGCCGGCCTCCAGCTGGGCATGCCCGGGGACGAGGCCAAGCCGGTCTCCACCACCGAACGCCGCGCCTACGACGCGCTCGCCGAGGGCTTCGGGCCGGGCTTCAACGGGCCGCTGACCGTCGTCGTGGACGGCAGGGGTGCCGCCGACCCCAAGGGTGCGGCGGACGAGATCGCCGAGGAGATCGGCGCCACCAAGGGCGTCGTGTCCGTCTCCCCGGCCCGCTTCAACGACGCCGGTGACACCGCCGTCTTCTCCGTCGTGCCGTCCACCGCGCCGACCGACGAGAAGACCAAGAACCTGGTGACGACCATCCGGGGCGAGCGGCCCGGCATCGAGTCCGGCACCGGCGCGAGCTTCGAGGTCACCGGCAGCACCGCGATGAACATCGACATCGCGGAGAAGGTGCAGGCCGCGCTGGTCCCGTATCTGACCGTGGTCGTCGGCCTGGCGATCGTGCTGCTGCTGGTGGTTTTCCGGTCCCTGCTCGTCCCGCTCAAGGCGGCCCTCGGCTTCCTGCTGTCGGTGCTGGCCTCCTTCGGCGCGGTCGTCGTGGTGTTCCAGCAGGGCCACGGCGCCGAACTCTTCGGCGTGGAGCAGACCGGCCCGATCATGAGCCTGATGCCGATCTTCCAGGTCGGCATCGTCTTCGGCCTCGCGATGGACTACGAGGTGTTCCTCGTCTCGCGGATGCGGGAGGCGTACGTCCACGGAGAGTCACCCGCGCAGGCGGTCACGTCCGGCTTCCGGCACAGCGCCCGGGTGGTCGTGGCGGCGGCTCTGATCATGGTCGCGGTCTTCGCCGGGTTCATCGGCGAGAACGACTCCATGATCAAGATGATCGGCTTCGGGCTCGCCTCCGCCGTCCTGTTCGACGCCTTCGTCGTCCGCATGGCGATCGTGCCGGCCGTCCTCGCCCTGCTCGGCGACAAGGCCTGGTGGCTGCCGAAGTGGCTGGACCGGGCGCTGCCCCGCGTCGACGTGGAGGGCGAGGCCCTCAGCCGCCGGCCCGGGACCGAGCCGGCCCCGGGCACGGCGCCCGACCTGGAACCGGCGCGCACCTGACCCGTCCCGCACCAGGGCCGCCCGTGGCGAAGGACACGGGCGGCCTCTCGGGCGTTCCCGCCCGACGTCGACCACTATGGTTCCAGCCCACCCCCCGGAGAGCCCGATGAGTATCACCCTGGAGCGGCGCTACGCGGATCGCCTGGAGGAGTTCTCGGCACGCCACCCGTTCCTCGTCGATCTGGCGATGGTCCTGGCGCTGATGGGCTGCTCGGCCCTCGGCGGTTCGCTCACCCTGCCCGGCGCCGAACCGCCGGACCAGGACAAGACCGCCACCGTCCTCACGGGGGTCGCCTGTCTCGTCCTGCTCAAGCACCGCACCCACCCGCGCACCGTCGTCGTCGTGGCCGGGGGCTGCACGGTGGCCGCGGTCACGCTGGGCTACCTGGTCACGCCGCTGCTGCTGGCCCCGGTCATGGCGGCGCTGTACTGGCTGGCCGCGCTCACCGACCGGAAGTCCACCCGCCGCTACGGCCTCACCACCCTGGTCGCGGTGACGCTCGCGGCCGTGTTCTCCGACTCCATGAACCACGTCTCGCTGCTGCTCAGGACGATCGGCCCGGTCTTCTGGCTGATGCTGCCCCTGGCCGCCGGCAAGATGACCCAGCTGCGGCGCGCCTACCTCCAGTCCGTGCAGGCCCGGGCCGAACACGCCGAGCGCACCCGGGAGGAGGAGGCCCGGCTGCGCGTCACCGAGGAACGGATGCGCATCGCCCGGGAACTCCACGACGTCGTCGCCCACCACATGGCCCTGGCCAACGCCCAGGCCGGCACGGCCGCGCACCTCGCCCTCACCAGCCCCGAGCAGACCCAGAAGATCCTCACGGACCTGACCGGCACCACGTCCTCCGCGCTCCGGGAGCTGAAGGCCGCCCTGGGCCTGCTGCGCCACAACGACCAGCACGACGCCGGCCCCGGCTCCACGGAGCTGGAACCGGCCCCCGGCCTCGCCCGCCTGCCCGAGCTGGTCGCGGCGTGTGAGTCGGCCGGCCTGGAGGTCACCGTCACGACGGAGGGCGAGCCGCAGCCGCTGTCACCCGGCGTCGACCTGACCGCCTTCCGGATCGTGCAGGAGGCGCTCACCAACGTCACCAAGCACGCCACCGCCGAGGCCGCCCACGTACGCCTCGCCTACACCGGCTCCCGCCTGCTGATCACGGTCACCGACGACGGCACCGGCAAACCGGAGACCGAGGCACCCCAGGGCCGCGGCTTCGGCGTCATGGGCATGCGCGAACGCGCCCACTCCATCGGCGGCCACCTGTGCGCGGGCCCCCGCCCGCAGGGCGGCTTCGAGGTCAGCACCGCGCTCCCGCTGCAACCGTCCCCCCTCCCCGCCGAAGGAACCACGCCATGACCATCAGGGTGCTGCTCGCCGACGACCAGGCCCTGCTGCGGGCCACCTTCCGGATCCTCATCGACTCCTGCGCGGACATGGAGGTGGTCGCCGAGGCCTCCGACGGCGCGGAGGCGGTGGAGCTGACCCGCGTCCACCACCCGGACATCGTCCTCATGGACATCCGCATGCCCGGCACCGACGGCCTCACCGCCACCGCCACGCTCTGCGCCGACCCGGAGCTGTCCGCCACCCGCGTCCTCATCCTGACCACGTTCGAGACCGAGGACTACGTCGCCCAGGCGCTGCGCGCCGGTGCCAGCGGCTTCCTCGGCAAGGACGTCACCGCCGACACCCTGCTGGCCGGCCTGCGCACGGTCGCCTCCGGCGAGGCCCTCCTCTCACCCGGCGCCACCCGCTCCCTCATCACCCGCTTCCTCCTCTCACCCGTCCCCGACACCCACCTGGCACCCCCGGAACGCCTCGCCGACCTCACGGTCCGCGAACGCGAGGTGATGGCCCTGGCCGCGGAGGGCAGGTCCAACACCGAGATCGCCGAGGACCTCACCCTCAGCCCGCTGACCGTACGCACCCACATCCACCGGGCCATGACCAAGCTGAACGCCCGCGACCGTGCGCAACTGGTCGTCATCGCCTACCAGACGGGCCTCGTACGGGCGGTGCCGCCGACGGCGTGAGGATGACGGCTACGGCGTGAGGATGACGGCTACGACGTGAGGGCGTCGGCTACGGCCGCCCGTAGACCGCCACCATGAGGTGTTCCGCCACCTTGTTCATGTCCTGGCCCTTGGCGTCCGTGGAGTTGACGCTGTACACGAGGGTGCGCGAGCCGTCGCGGGTGGAGGCGATGGCCGCGTTGTAGCCCCAGCGCCCGCCCGTCTTGCCCCACACCTCGCGGCCGCCCAGCACCTTCATCGACAGGCCGATGGAGTACGCGGCCGGTTTCCCGGTCCTGAAGTCGGCCACCTCCGGCAGCGTGAACATCTCCTCCAGGAGCGGTCCGCGCACGACCCGGCCCTGGAACAGGGCGCTGGTGAACCGTTCGAGATCCGCCGTGGTCGAGACGATGTCCCCGGCCGCCCAGCCGTCCGTCGTCCCCCACACGGACACATCGCGCAGCCCGGTCGTGCCGTCGTCCAGCCGCATGGTCTGGTAGCCGTGGTTGTGCCGGCCGACGATGCGCGGGTTCTTCCCCGGGAGGTAGGTGTCGCGCAGCCCGAGCGGGTGCAGGATCCGCCGGGCGACCTGACGCTCGTACGCGTCACCGGTGACGCGCTCGATCAGCAGACCGGCGATCGTGTACCCGATGTTGAGGTAGTGCTGCCGCTCGCCCGGCGCGAACTCGGGCTTCTTCGACGTCGCCGAGCGGACCATGTCCCGGGGGTCGTAAATCCGGAAGCGGTCGGCGTACGCCTCCTCGAGCGTGCCGGGGAAGTCGGGGGCCGGGATGCCGTGCGTGTGGTCGAGGAGCTGCCGGACGGTGACGTCCTCGTACGACGCCGGGATCAGCTCGGGCAGGTACGAGCGGGCACTGCGGTCCAGGTCCAGTCCGCCCTCGGCGGCCAGTTGCAGGGCGACGGCCGCGGTGAAGACCTTGGTCACGGAACCGGCGCGGAAGCGGGCGCCCGGATCGGCCGGCCGGCCGGTCCGCAGATCGTGCACGCCCGAACTGCCCCGCCAGACACCCTCGTCGCCCCCGACGCGCACGAGGGCGGCGGTCGCCTCGGCGCTGGGCAGGCCGGCGATGGCGGCGGCGAGCGCGGGGTTCTCGTGCTGGGTGGCTGTGTGGGCCGTGGCCCGGTCGGGAGGCGTGGCTGCGGCGGCCGGGAGGACGGACGGCCCCGCCACGACGCCCACGAGGAGCGCGGCGGCCAGCAGGGAAGTGGTACGGGTCATGGTCAACTCCGTTGATATGGGCCGTTGTTGTCTGTACGGCTCCATCCTCCGGACCTGGGGCGTCGCGCGGATCGCCCCCGCAGGGGGTCCCGGGCGGTCAGTTCCTCGCCGACGAGGGGGAGGGCGCGGCCCGGCCCGCTCCCCCGGGCGGGGGGTCCCCGGCCGCGACGAGACCGGTCTCGTACGCGCAGATCACGGCCTGGATCCGATCCCGCAGCCCCAGCTTCGCGAGCACGTTGCCGACATGCGTCTTGACCGTGTGGTCGCTGACCACCAGCTCCGCGGCGATCTCGGCGTTCGACAAACCCCGGGCGAGCAGCAGCAGTGTCTCGCGCTCCCGCCCGGTCAGCACGTCCAGCCGGGTGGCGGGCTGCGGGTGCCTCGTGGATCGCGTGTACTGCTCCACCAGTCGCCGGGCCACGGACGGCGCGAGCAGCGAGTCGCCCCGGGCGACCACCCGTACGGCATGGACGAGGTCGTCCCGGCGGACGTCCTTGAGCAGGAAGCCGCTCGCGCCCGCGTGCAGGGCGTCATAGACGTACTCGTCGGAGTCGAAGGTCGTGAGCATCACCGTCCGGCAGTCGCTCGCGGCGCTGATCGCCCGGCAGGCCTCGATCCCGTCCATGCGCGGCATGCGCACATCGAGCAGCGCCACATCGGGGGCGTGCCGCCGCACCGCCTCGACGGCCTCGGCCCCGTCGCCCACCTCCGCGACGACCTCGATGTCCGGCTGGACGTCCAGGATCAGCGCGAAGCCGCTGCGCACCAGCTCCTGGTCGTCGGCGACCACCACCCGGATCGTCACGGCCCGGCCTCCACCGCGGCCGGTACGGGAAGCCGCACCCGCACCTCGAACCCCCGCCCGTCCGCTCCCCGCCCGGTCATCGCACTCCCCCCGAGCGCCGCCGCCCGCTCCCGGATCCCGACGAGCCCCTGCCCGCCCCGTTGACCGACGGCCCCGGCCTGCGGGCCACGCCCGTCGTCGGTCACCCGTACGCACAAGTCGCTCTCTCCGTAGGTCAGTTCTACCGTGACGGTACGGCCTCCGGCGTGCTTGACGGTGTTCGTGAGGGCTTCCTGGACCACCCGGAAGACGGTCGCGGCGACCGCCCCCGACAACGGCCGGACGTATCCCAGCGTCCGGTACCCGACATCCAGCCCACTGCCGGCCCGCACCCGGTCGAGCAGACCGGGCAACTCGGCGAGCCCGGGCTGCGGTTCGCGCAGGGGGACGCCGTCGCTCTCCCGCAGCAGGCCCAGCATCCGGCGCAACTGCACCATGGCGTCGCGCCCGGCCGCGGAGATGGCGTCGAAGGCGGCCTCGGCCCGCTCCGGCGCGGCACGCACGGCCACCGGCCCGGCCTCCGCCTGCACGATCATCAGGCTCACGGCGTGGGAGAGGATGTCGTGCATCTCCCGTGCGATCCGGGCCCGTTCGCGCGCGGCGGCCTGCTCGGCCTCGACGCGGTGGGCCCGCTGACGGGCGTCGGTGAGCCGCCCGAAGACATAGGCGGCCACTAACACGAAGACGGAGAAGGTCAGTTCACGAGCCGACCGGGTGTTGAGCCACACCCCCACCGGCACGGCGACCAGCAACACGGCCCCGGTGACGAGCCGCCCCCGCGCGGGCGACAGCGCGGCAATCGTGTACACGACCACAAGCCCGGTGTACGGCAACGGCTGCCCGGGCCCGTCCACGGCCAGCCGGTACAGCGCGTTGGCGGCCAGCACCGCGAACAGCACGGCGACGGGGGCGCGCCGCCGCCAGACCAGGGGCACCACGGTGAGCGTGCTGAGCCCGTACGCGGCCCAGGTCGCCGGCGGCGCCCCGGCCGCCCGCGGCACGACGAACGGCATGGTCATCGCGCCCTGGACCAGGAGCGCGACACCGATGTCGACGACGAGCGGATTGGCCCCCGCCAACGCCCGCCCGCGCTCCCACCACTCCCGTATGGCCCCGCGTATGCCCCCCACGCCTCGACACGGTAGCGGCCCGACGCGACACGTGACTCCAGCGGAACCATGCGTGGTCTTCGTCGCGATCACACACAGCCGTTCCCGGCAGGCCGGCCAGGCGGCATCCGCAGTGCCGGTGGGGTGAAGCCGAGGCGGTATCGGCGCGGCGACAGTGCCGCACCGAGATCTGATCGGAGACGCTGTCCGCCGGAGAGTGGGTGCAGACGAGAACGGAGCGCATCCCATGGGGCTGACAGGGAGATGGCGACGTGTCCGCCGAGTCCAATAAGGCGCTGGTACGCCGGTTGTTCGAGGAAGTGCTCAACGGTCGGCGCATGGAGATCATCGACGAGCTGGCCGCGACGGACTACCAGGAGCACGACCCGCTGCCCGGGCAGCGTGAGGGGCGTGAGGGACTGAAGGATCGAGTGACCATGCTCGTGGAGGGGCTGGCACCCACCTTCAGCATCGACGACATGATTGCCGAGGGGGATCGCGTCGTCGTCCGTTGGACCAACAGCGCCACCCATTCGGGAACCTTCCTGGGCATCCCTCCGACGGGACGATCATGCCGCTTCGCCGGAGTCGACATCTTCCGGCTGGACGGCGGCCGGCTTGTCGAGCACTGGCACGTCGTCGATCAGCTCTCCATGCTCCAGCAACTGGAGCTGCTCCCGTCAGCCTGAGCCCGAGCCGGTGTGGCACGTCAAAAAAAAGGGGGCGCGGGAGCATCCCCGGCGTTGCCGGCGAGGTGGTGGACGCGTCCGCTGCGGGGCCCGCGTCCCTGGTGACCACGGGTCCCGCTACCCGACCCGCTGCATCGCCTTCCGCTGCCGTTCCGCCATCGCGGCCCCGGACTCGCGGCGGGCCATCCTGCGCAGGACGGACGGCGCGACGAGCAGTCCGGCGACCGCCCAGACTCCCAGCACGCCTGCTGTCTCCAACTGCCGCCAAGATTCGCCGACCTCGGCGGCGACCGCTCCGGCCGGCAGCAACGCGGCCCGCAGACCGAGGCCGAGCCAGTACACGGGGAAGATCTGCCCGACGGTCTGCAGCCACCCGGGCAGCTCCGACAGAGGGAAGTAGATCCCGGAGATCGCGACGAGTCCCATCACGGGAAACATCAGCAGACCGATGGCGCGCGGACTGCTGACGAGTGAGCCGATGACGGCGCCCACCGGCAGGGTCGCCAGCAGACCCAGCGGCACCACCCACACCAGCGTCAGCAGTCCCCCGCCGCCCTGCCGGGCGACCCCGTCGACCAGGAACACGCCGACGGCGAAGGGGAGGGCCATGGAAGCGAGAGCCGTCCCGGACACCATGATGATCTTGCCGACCAGGTGGCCGACCATGCCGTGGGGCACGGCCTTGGCCCGCAGCAGGGTGCCGTCCTCGCGCTCGGTCGCGAGCAGTTGCGCCGTGGTCATCATCCCGGTGAACGCGAGCGTCATGCCCAGCAGGCTCGGCAGCATGAACGCGCCGGTCGAGATGCCGGCGCCCTTCAGCGGATCGTCCTTGAGCAGGAACAGCGGCACCATGAGCAGGACCGTCCAGAGTACGTAACCGAACACGTCCTGGCCGGTGGTGAAGGTCTGCCGGAGTTCCGTCCAGCCGCGCCGCACCCCTACTCCGGCCGCGTACCACACCGGACTCATCGCGCTTCCTCTCCGAAGGCGTGTGCCGCCCGCTCCTCGGGGACGCTCCCCGTCTCCAGCTCCCGCACCATCGTCAGGTAGGTGTCCTCCAGGCTCGCCCGGCGCACCTCCAGTCCGCCGACCGCGTCGCCGTGGTCCTCGAACAGCCGGCGGACGAACCGGGTGGGCTCGGCCGTCGACTCCTCGAAGGGCCGCCCGTCCAGCGTCCAGCGCACGGTGGCCTCGGCCGATGCCTTCCGGGACAGCTCCTCGGCGGTGCCGTCGGCCACGATCCGGCCACCGGCCAGGATGAGGATCCGGTCGGCGAGTTTCTCCGCCTCGGCGAGGTCGTGCGTGGTCAGCAGCACGGTGGTGTCCCCGTCCGCGAGCCCGCGGACCAGGCCGTGGAACTCGTTCCTGGCCTCCGGGTCCAGACCCGCCGTCGGCTCGTCCAGGAACAGCAGCTCGGGCCTGCCCACGATGCCGACGGCCACGTCGAAACGCCTGCGCTGCCCGCCGGACAGGGTCCCGACCCGTTTGCCCGCCTGCTCGGTCAGACCCACGGCGGCGATGAGTTCGTCGACGTCCCAGGGCCGTTGTACGAGGGCGGTGGAGTACGGCGCGTAGTACGAGCCGAGATGGGCCAGCAGCTCCCGCACCCGCCATTTGCCGTGGTCGCGCCAGGACTGCAACACGATGCCCAGGCGCGCACGCCACCGCTCGTCCCCGTGTGCCGGATCGGTGCCGAGGACGCTCACGTCACCGGCCGAGCGCATCCGGAAGCCCTCCAGGACTTCGATCGTGGTCGTCTTGCCCGCGCCGTTCGGCCCGAGCAGCACGACGACTTCGCCTCGCCGGGCCGTGAAGTCGACCCCCTTCAGGACGTCCTGGCTGCGGTAGCGCATCCGCAGATCCCGTACGTCGATGACCCGGTCGCTGTTTGGCGGTGGGCTGCTCCCGGCCTCGGATAAGGCGTGAGCGGTTGTCATCGGTGTTCCCCCGTCCGTCTGGCAGCAGCTGGTCGGGCTGCCCTGGCCGAACACATTACCGAAGGGTGTCAGCGCCGGGCCGGTCCCCGCGGCTGGCTCTTCTCGCCCTCGGGCGCCCCCTCCGCCCCGTACAGCCGGGCCGACGCGTCGACATGGGCCAGGCGGCGCAGTGCGCTGAACACCGCCTCGCGCTGTGTACCGTCGAGGTTCAGCAGATGGCCATCCCTGATCGCGACAGGGAAGGGCCCCGACGCTTCGGCGGCGAGAGTCGGGGCCGTGGTCTTGCTTTCCTCCTCTCGGTCTACGTCGCGTGCGACTCGTTACCGGGGTCAGACATGGTGGCGTTGAAGTACTGGAACGCCGAGAACTCGTAGCCGCTATGGTGCGTCAGGCCCGCGTGCTTGAGACACCAAACGTGGACGTCGTCCGCGTCGGCCGTGTCGGCGGAGCGTTCGCCGCACGTGAGGCACCTGCCGCAGTGACGCACGGCCATGGTCGGCACGGCCGTCAGCGTCCATTCCGCGAACCGGTACCGGCCTCGTGTGATCCCGTTGCACGCGCTCATCCGCATGCCTCAACCGGACACCGCGGCCCGTCGCCGTCGGCGCCGTCGTCCGGGTCGTCGACGCTGTCGTCTGCGTCCTGGGCGTCGTCCGGCTGGGGCAGGCGTGCGCCCCGGCTGTCGGCGACGCGCAGTACATCGCCGAGGCACTGGGTAGCCGCACGCAGGGCGAGACGTAGCGCGTACTCCCCGGCCTTGCGGTCGTCCAAGACGGCCTGGGCGCCCGTGAGGACATCGGCGCCGTCGCGCAACTGGTCCGCCTCGATCTCGTCCGCGATGCGGGCCAGGGCGCCCGACGTCCCGTTCGTGGACAGGAAGCACGGCTTGCCGGTGTCGCTCTCCCACGGCAGCAGCCGCAGGCCCGGTCCGATCGTGGTCACGGCGTTGCGGTCGTAGCTCATCCGGCCGTCACCTCCGCCCCGTGCATCCGGCGCGGGCTGATGTCGATGCCGTACGTCGCAAGTACCAGCACGCGCCGTCGTGCCCGTCGCCGTCGTTCCTCCTGGCGACGTTCGTGTGCGACGAGGTAGGGGCGCACGAGGCCGATGTCCTCACCTCGCAACACGGGGACGCGTGGGAGACGGGCCGTCGGCAGGTCCACGGTTGGCCTGGGAACTGTCTCGGCGCTCCGGTGCCGTCCCGCTGCGGGAAGCAGTAACCGCAACAGCAGCTCGAAGATGCCGGCGATAAGGTGCAGCATGTCGTCAACCTCCATGGGGTTGGTGGCCACGCCCCCGGACCGTCGCCACGGTCGCGGGGGTCTGTGCATCTGTCCCCCCCACACTTCCGCCCCTGGTGGCGCGTTCCTACTGCGTTCCATGACCGTTAGGAACGGAACAGGTCTACCGTGGAAAGCGTTCCTAACGTCCCAGGGGGTTACCCGTGAACGAAGCGCTGCGTCGCGCCATGCTTCAAGCCCGCGTGACGGATCGTCAGTTGGCAGAGAGATGCGGCGTCGACGTCAAGACTGTCGGCCGTTGGATCACCGAGACGGGACGGATCCCCCGTGCCCGCCATCGGTGGGCCGTCTGTGAGGCACTCGGAGAGGAGGAAACCGTGTTATGGCCAGCAGCCGTGAGGAAGGCGATCAAGGTCGGTCCGGATCGTGAGGTCGTTTCCGTCTATCCGTACCGATCCGGCTGTCCGGCTTCGCTGTGGCGGTCATTGATCACCAAATCCGAGCGTGAGCTGACGTTCGCTGGTTACACCAACTACTTCCTGTGGCTTGAACAGGCACGATTCGGTACCGCGTTGCGGCGTAAGGCTGCACAGGGGTGCCGGGTGCGCTTTTTGGTCGGCGACCCGGACAGCGATCTCACACGGTCACGAGAGCAGGACGAAGATGTTGCGCTCACGCTGTCGACACGTATCCGTGTGACGCTCGCCGAATTGGAGAAGATCAGAAGACAGCCGGGTGTCGACGCGAGGTTCAGCGATGGACATGCGTACCTGTCCGTGTTCCGCTTCGATGACGACATGATTGTTACGCCCCTGCTGACGCACAGCGTTGGACACGATGCCCCTACGCTGCATCTGCGTCGTCACCAGGACGACGGCATGTTCGATCGCTTCGCTTCGCACATTGAGGAGCTTTGGAAACGGGGCACTCCGGTATGGGGAGAGGAAGCAAATGGGTAGGCGCGATTATGAGGACGACCCGAACGCCCCTGCCGCGAACAGCTTGGTTCCTGCCGCTTCTGCCATCGTCGTCGACGACTCCGGGCGCATCCTGCTTCAGCGTCGGCGCGACAACGACATGTGGGCGCTTCCTGGCGGCGCCATGCACATTGGCGAGTCATTGCCGGAGTGCGCGATTCGGGAGACGCTCGAAGAGACGGGTATCAATGTCGAGATCATTGGCATTGTCGGGACCTACACCAACCCTCGCCACGTCTTCGCCTACGACGACGGCGAGGTACGGCAAGAGTTCTCCATCTGCTTCCTGGCTCGCCCTGTGGGCGGACAACTCGCGGTGTCCGAGGAATCAACCGACGTCCGCTGGTTCGAGCCCGCAGAGATTGACACGCTCCCCATGGTCGCCAGCATCCGGAAGCGAGTGAACGACTGGCGCGACGGCAACATGCCAGCCGCCCGGTAGTCGGCAGACGCGGACGCCGTCGTGAACTGTCGCCGGCATGGGGGCCATTCCGCCAACTCGCCCCGGAGCCGTTCCACTTCCCCCAACCTCACTCCGGGCAGCTGCCCACAATCAGCCGGGATCACTCGACGTAACGAAGTGCTACTAGTCGACGCCGGGCGCGGTCTTCTTCCTGCTCCGCGCATCGGCGACGGCGTACGGAAGCCCGGGAAGGAGCAGCGCCAGGGCCGCCCACAGTGGCAATGCGAACAGCTCCCCGTCGCCGCCCAGCCATTGGGAGAGCAGCACTGCGGGCAGGCCGACGGCAAGGGCGACCGTTAGGGTCCTACCGAGCCCCAGGCTGCCGCGCCGCAGCTCCCAGGCGACCGTGACCGCTGCGACGACGGTCCAGAAGGCAACATCGTTGACGCTCACGACCCGTTCGGTGGTCCACCGGAGCAGACACGTGGCCAGCATCAGCCAGCCGATCACGAAACAGACCATCGCCGCCGTGCGCAGCAGCCGGCGGGCAAACGGAGCGCGGGCCCGGGCCCAGGAGGCGGCGAACTCCTTCACGTCGTTGCCCACGACGTCCTGGGGCGTGCGGCCTGCGGCCACCGCGTCGTCCAGATGAGCGGAGAGCTCGTCGAGCATCTCCCGGACGGATCCGTCGTCGATGCCCCGGTACTCCCAGTTGCTGCGGCAGACCGCGAGTATCTGCTGGTTCGTCATGGTTCGCTGGTCCGTCATGGTGCGCTTCCCCCCGTGGGTTCGGTGGCGGTCAGGATCCGCCCCACACGTCCGCTGAAGGCGTGCCATACGGCCCGGCCGCTCGCCAGTTCGGCACTTCCCGCTTCGGTCAGGCGGTAGTACTTGCGTGGGGCGCCACCGCTGGCCGACGGGGCGCGATACGAGGAGATGAGCCCCTCCCGCTCCAGCCGGGTGAGCAACGGATAGATACTGCCTTCGCTCACGAGATCGAGCCCGTTGTCGGCGAGTGCCGCCACGAACTCGAAGCCGTAACGCGGCCGTTCGGCGATCAGCGACAGCAGGCACAGATCGAGCACTCCGCGCAGCAGCTGGCTACGACGCTGGTCACCGGTAGCGGGCAGCCCCTTTGTCATGCGATACAAGATAGTCCACCATTGTCATGCGCCGCAAGATACTTGTGGCGCATGACAATGAGTGGTTCCGACGGCGCAGGTACGTGCGGCAGATCTGACTCCAGCCTGATCGGCCGGACAAGTCCCTGGGCGGGCCTCTGGCACACCGTCGACGATCACTGTCCTCAGCACGTCGGCCGTCGCCTTGTCCACCCGTAGTCGGTGGACCGGGGTCGTGCCGAAGTTCTTGATCGCCGCGTGGTTCTCATTCCAACCGGTGATCGCCACTGAGGATGCCCTCGCCCGCTGTGCAGCAGCCAACGCCTTCTGCCGCACGCGGTGCTGGGACAGGGCGATGGCAACGGCAACGGCTGAAGCAGTGAAGGTGCTAATCGCAGGCGATAAACCCGGCTACGTCGGGGATCATCCCCGGGATACTGGTCGCCCATGGATGAGGTCAAAGTCGTTGTCGCCCATTCCGAGCGCGCGACTCTGCACGTCGGCGACGTGTTCCTGAAGGTGGACGCCGATCAGGCGCGCATCGACGTCGAGGTCGAGGCGATGTCCCTCGCGCCGGTCCCGACCCCGGAGGTCCTGTGGCGCCAGCCGCCCGTGCTCGCGATGGCTGCACTCCCGGGGACGACGCTTGGGCGCCTCGGCGGGCCGTCGACCGGGTCGCCGGCGGCGTGGGCCGCGGCGGGCGCCGCCATCCGGAAGCTGCACGACGCGCCGCTGCCGCCCCGGCCCGGCCGGGCCGGCCGGAGCATCGTCGCGCTGGCGGCGGAACTCGACGACGAGTGCGAGTTGCTCGTGACGAACGGCCTCCTGCACGCTGACCTGGTCACCCGCAACCGCCAGGTCGCCGAGGCCGCGCTCCGGCCATGGACTCCGGCGTTCACACACGGCGACCTGCAGATCGCGCACGTCTTCGTCGACGGCGACGAGGTCACCGGCATCATCGACTGGTCCGAGGCGGGCCAGGGTGATGCCCTGTACGACCTTGCCACCTTCACGCTCGGACACGAGGAGCACCTCGACGACGGCGTCGCCGGCTATGGCACCGACATCGACCTCGACGTGATCCAGGCGTGGTGGTCGTTGCGAAGCCTGCTGGCGGTTCGCTGGCTGATCGAGCACGGCTTCGACCCGTTCCTGCCGGGCTGTGAGGTCGACGTGCTGAGAAACCGGATGTGAGGCTGCGCGGGCCCGACTGCTACGAACTGCGTTCTGACGCGTCGAGCAGGCCATCCCCTGGGACCGCTGCTGGTTCTCACGATCCTGCTGTCGCCGTTCGGGCCGCTGGTGTTTCTGGGGCTGCGTGCGGTGAGGGCGGGGGCGGCGGGGGCAAGTCCCTCGACCGGCGGGCCGGTGGGGAGTCAGGCGCGCAGGTAGGCCAGTACTGCCAGGACGCGGCGGTGGTCGTCGGGGGCCGACGGGGGCAGGTCCAGTTTCTGGAGGATGCTCGCGATGTGCTTGGCGACGGCCGCGTCCGTGACGACCAGGCGGCGGGCGATCGCCGCGTTGGAGCGGCCCTCGGCCATGAGGGCGAGGACCTCGCGTTCGCGGGGTGTGAGCCGGTCCAGGGGGTCGCGGCGGCGGGCGAGGAGCTGGCGTACGACGTCCGGGTCGACGACCGTCGCCCCGGCGGCGACGCGGGCGACGGCGTCGGCGAACTCCTCGACGTCGCCGATGCGTTCCTTGAGGAGGTAGCCCGTTCCGACGCTGCTGCGGCGGTCGTCCAGGAGCTCGTCGGCGAAGGTCTGCTCGACGTACTGGCTGAGCACGAGGACCGCCAGTGCGGGCTGCTCGGCCTGGAGCCGGCGGGCCGTGCGCAGGCCTTCGTCCGTCTGGCCCGGTGGCATACGGACGTCGGTGATCACCAGGTCGGGGCGGTGTTCCCGGGCGGCGGAGAGCAGGGCCGGGCCGTCGCCCACGGCGGCGAGCACCCGGTGGCCGAAGCGCTCCAGCAGATGGACGAGACCTTCCCGCAGGAGGACGGCGTCTTCCGCGAGCACGATGCGGAGGGACTGCCGCATCACGTCTCCGCTCTCAGGAAGGTGGGCCGGCGCACGGGATCTCCGCTCTCAGCAGTGTGGGTCCGCCCGGCGGGCTGGACAGGAGCATTCTGCCGTCGGCGGCGGCGATCCGGTCGGCGAGGCCGACGAGGCCCGTGCCGCGAGCGGGGTCGGCGTCGCCGGAGCCGTTGTCCTCGATGTCGAGGCGGAGCACGCCGTCACGGCAGCGGGCGGTGACGCGGCAGCGGTCGGCACCGCTGTGCCGGGCGATGTTGGTGAGGGCCTCGGCGGTGACGTAGTACGCCGTCTGCTCGACGGCGGCCGGCAACCGGCCCGGGAGGTCGAGGTCGAGGTCCGTGGGGACCGGGCAGCGCCCGGCGATGTCCCGTGCGGCGGCGGGCAGTCCGCGTTCCGTCAGGATCTGCGGGTGGATGCCCCGGATCAGTTCGCGCAGCTCGGTGAGCGCCTCCTTGGCGAGCGCGTGGGCCTCCCCGACCTGCTTCGCCGCCGCGCTGCCGGGCGGCAGGTCGAGGGTGGCCAGGCCCAGCTTCATGGTGAGGGCGACGAGCCGCTGCTGCGCGCCGTCGTGCAGGTCGCGTTCGATGCGGCGGCGTTCCGTCTCGAAGGCGTCGACGAGGCGAGCCCGGGAGCGTACGACCTCGCGCAGTTCGCGGTCCTTCGGGAAGAGCACGGCACGGCCCACCGCCGCACGGACGGCGGCCCACGCTCCGATGGGATACGCGGCCACGGGCAGCAGCAGCGCGCCCGCGACCGGGCCCGCCACGGTCTGCCAGGGCAGGGCGGTGGGCTGGAAGGGCGTCAGGAGGAGGAAGCCCGGGATGCCGAGCGAGACCAGGACCACGGCGAGGTCCAGCCAGCCGACGGCCAGGACGGACACGGCGCCGTAGCCGGCGGTGCGGGGGCTGCGCCGCGGCCGCTGCCGGTCGCCACTGCCACGGCTGCCGTCACCGTCGCCCCGGTCGACGAGAGCGAGACGGCGGCGTTCCAGGGGACCGGCGAGGGCGACGGCGAAGACCACCAGCGCCGCGGCGCAGAGCATCCCGGCGAATGTGCCGATGGGCGCGGTGAGCAGCCCGGCCACACCGAGATAGACACCGGTCGCGAAGACCCCGCCGGACAGCAGGTACCCCAGTGCGCGCCACGGCCAGGCGGTACGGAGAAACCCCAACGGGCTGCGGGTGAGGGCCTCCAGGACCGTTCGAGGGCTGACGGCTGCCGCGCGATCCATCAGTTCGTCTCAGCCCCTCTCGGCTTGTGTCGTGACGGCGTGAAGCTCTCCGACCGAGGATCGTGCGTCATGGCGTGCCCTGCCTTGTAGTGGCCCTGGCCTTTGCCTCCGTGGACGGAAACGAGTGTTCCCTCATCGAATGCGTGACCTTTGCGGGCGCTGTGCGTTGGGTGCGGTGAGGGAATCTTCGAACCCGGGGGGAGGTTGCCAAGTGGGCGGGAAGTTCAGGGCGCGGCCCGGTTGCGTGGTGCAGGCCTATAAGTTCGCTCTCGATCCGAACGCCGGGCAGGAGCGGGCGCTGCGTTCGCACTGCGGTGCCGCTCGTGCCGCCTACAACTGGGCCGTGTCGTGGGTGACCGCCTCGTGGTGGCAGCGCAAGGCCGAAGCCACCTATGGCATCGGCGAAGAGGAGTTGACGCCGTGGCGGCCGTGGTCGCTGCCCGCGCTGCGCAAGGAGTTCAACCGGGTCAAGTCCACCGAGGCGAGATTCGCCGACTGGTGGCAGGAGAACTCCAAGGAGGCCTACAGCACCGGCCTCGCGAACGCGGCCGCCGCGTTCGACAACTACGCCAAGTCCAAGCAGGGCAAACGCAAGGGATACCGGGTGGGTGTCCCGCGCCGGAAGCCGAAACGGAAGGCCCGACTGGCCTGCCGGTTCACCACCGGCACGATCCGCGTCGAACCGGACGGCCGGCACGTCACTCTGCCCCGCCTGGGCACGATCCGCACCCACGAACCCACCGTCAAGCTCCTGGACCGCATCCAGGCCGGCACGGCGCGCATCCTGTCCGCGACCGTCCGGCACGAGCGCGGACGCTGGTTTGTCTCCCTCCAGGTCGAGACCGCCCGGGAGATCACCCGCGTTGCCCGGCCGGATGCGGTGGTCGGGATCGACCTGGGCGTCAAGCACCTCGCCGTCCTGGCCGACAGCTCCGGCGAGATCCGCTACGAGCCGAACCCGAAGCACCTGGACGGAGCGCTGAAGCTGTTGCGGTTCCATTCCCGCCGTGTCTCCCGTCGGCAGGGACCGGACCGCAGGACCGGCCAGAAGCCGTCGAAGCGGTGGGAGAAGGCCAACCGCGAGCGCAACAAACTCCACCACCGGGTGGCGAACCTGCGCACCGACGCCCTGCACAAACTCACCACCCGCGTGCGCGCCGAGTACGGCACCGTCGTGGTCGAAGACCTCCACGTCGCCGGAATGCTCCGCAACAAACGACTCGCCCGCCACGTGGCCGATGCCGGATTCGGGGAGATCCGGCGCCAGCTCACTTACAAGGGCAGGCGCAACGCCTGCCCCACCATCGTGGCCAACCGCTGGTACCCCAGCTCCAAGACCTGCTCGAACTGCGGCGCGACGAAAGCCAAGCTGCCGCTGCACGTGAGAGTCTTCGACTGCGACGAGTGCCCGCTTGTGATGGACCGGGACGAGAACGCAGCCCGCAACCTGGTCGCCCTCGCGGCGGCCTGCACCACTGGTACCGGAGTGGCCGGAGACCAGGGCGCCGACACGGCGCCGAAGCCCCGTGGAGCCGACCGTAAGACCCGCCGCCAACGCCCCGGCCGGAACACCGGCCGAGGCGGGCGGGCAGGTGGCGCAAGCCTGCCGCACCAGCGGCGGAAGGAAACGGGAGACCGTCGTCAGGACACCGAAGCGCAACCCGCGCTCTGGTGACACCGTCACGGACCTTCCAGACGCAAACGCCTGGATTGCTTAGAGACGCTGAGGCTCTGAGTAACGGCTGCGCCGGGAACTGGGACTGCCGGTCGAGCTGTCGGTGGCCTGGCCCTGGGTCGCGGGCGTGGTGGCCGGCTGTCTGCTGCTCGCCACGGTGGCCACCGTTCTCCCGGCCCGGGCCGCGCTGCGGCGGATGCGGCGGGCGTGACGTCGGGCCGGGCGGACGGTCACCGTCGGACGACCGGGCGGAACGCGTCCCGTACGCCCGACTTGGACGTCGAGACGAACTGGTCGCCCGGCCCCAGGTCGTACATGTAGTACTCGTAGCGCAGGACGCTCGGGCAGCTTCCGCCGCCGATCTGGACCGAGCGGGGGTCGAGACGCTTGCCGGTGCGCAGTTCGTAGACCTTCAGGGGGATCTTGACCTTGTGGAAGGTCACTTGGTGGGGCAGGTACTTCGACTTGTCGTTCTCGTAGGAGCAGGTCTGCACGGCGGCTCCGTGCTCCGCCGCGCCCGCGCAGACCACGAGCGCGGCCTTGGCCGGGTCGCCGGTGCGCCAGGAGCCGGGGAGCTTGTCGGTGTACTCGGAGTCGCCGAGGAACAGGGCGCGGTGGGTGCCCTTGCGGTACGGCGGGGCTCCGCTGTACTTCGCGGGCTTGGAGCAGTAGCCGGAGCCGGCGCTGTAGGTGTTCTCGACCAGGCCGCGCACGTGGTCCAGTTCGATGGCGAGGGTGGCCTTGCGGACGCCGTCGCGGGCCTCGCCGGTGCGGGCGTCGTCCGGGTAGGCGTCGAGGAGTCGCTGGTAGTGGGTCCGTGCCTGCTGCCAGGCGTCCTCGCTCATGAGCTGGTCGCCGCATCCCACCAGGGCGGCGGGTTCCGTGCGGGCCGCCGTGCCGGCGGAGCGGTCCAGGACGCCGTGGCCGGTGCCGTGGTCGCGGAGCCAGGCGGTGAGGGCGGCGGTGTCGCAGGAGTCGTCGGTGGGCAGGCCGTCGAGGAAGGTGTCCAGCACCGTTCGGACGGTCTGCTCGTTGCCGGGCTCGTTCAGGACACCGGCGAGCGTGCCGAAGCCCCGCCCCAGGTCCTCGGTGCTGCCCCTGCGCGCGGCACGGGCCAGCGTGGCCGCCGCCCCGTCCAGCCGGTGGCACGCCTTCACCACCGCGTCGCCGGGTTCCACCACCGGGGCGCCCGCCAGGCGGTGGCCCCACCACACCTCGCCCTGCGCGGCCACGGCCGCCGCGCAGTCGCCTCTCTCGCGGGCCTCGGTCACGCGGTTCGCGATGCCGTACGCGTCGGCACGGAGCAGTACGGCGGCCAGCACCACCGCGAGCGCCAGGGCGAGCGTCGCCGCGCGCTGCCCGCGTCGTACGGCCTGCTCCGGGCGGCGACGCGCCAGGAACCAGCCGTGGGCGATGCCTGTCGCCCACCACAGGAACAGCAGGATCTCGTACCGGGTCTCGGCCGTGGAGGCGGCGAGGTCCAGGAGCACGGCCGTGCCGAGCACGGCGATCGCGGCCAGTCGCCTCCTGCGCAGCAGCAGATAGCCGATGCCGAGCAGCGTGGCGTTGCCGAGGGCGACCGCCCACGGGTCGGCGGGGGCCGCGGGCCGCGGTGGGTCGGCGGGGACCGGCGGCCGGGGCGGGTCGTACGCGGGGTAGGTCATGCCGGGGTCACCCCCGGAGCCGGGGCGCGTACCGAGAAGTACCGGCGGCCCGTCTCGCCGCTCACCGTCCACAGGGCCGCCAGGTCCGCGAACGCGACCAGGAACGCCGGGAGGCTGGGTGCCCCGGCGACCAGCGAGCCGAGGGAGGCGAAGACCATCCCCAGGGCCGCGAAGGACAGGCACACGATGAGCGCCACACGGACCCAGAGGCGGCGGCCCCGCGCCACGACGAGGCAGGCGACCTGGAGTGCCGCCAGGCCCCAGCAGAACAGCGCCAGGAACCAGGCCATGGCCATCGGCATCAGCAGGTCCTGCCCGTGGTCCAGCTTGCTCTGGTTCTCGTCGATGACCGCCCAGCCGCCGAAGACGTTGCCGAGCGCGTGTGCGCCGGCCAGGACGAGGACGAAGATCAGGGATTTCGGCATACGCGTCGTCGCGGAGTCCGGCATCGCGGTCACCTCACGCCCTCCTCGTCCGGCAGGTCGTAGACCCGCGCCCAGTCCACTTCGTAGACGGCGCTCTGCAGGCCGTCCCCGTGGAAGTTGTCGAGCTGGATGGTCTGGTGCATCGACGGGGCGCACTGGATGCAGTCCCGGTCCGCGTTCGCGCCGCCGGAGAAGCGGAACCACTCCTCGCCGTCGAGGAAGCCACGCAGGTGGCCCGGGGTCCACTCGACGGCCACGTTGTGCCACCGCGACAGGTCCACACCGCACGTGCGGGCGTGCTCCTGCTGGACGGGCACGTCCTGCGGGTGCGGGTAGTGCAGGAACGCCTCGGCGCACCTCTCGCCGGGGGCGCCGTTCTCCAGGTAGTCGTACTCGCCGTCCTCGGGGTGTTCGTTCGAGTCCGGCCACAGGATCAGCAGCGGGTGGTACGGCCGGCCGTTGTCGGGGGCGGTGGCCCGGGAGCGCACGCGGGCCTCCCATCTGCCGTACTTCTGGCCGTACCGCGAGGCGAGCCAGCCGGTGTCGCCGTCCGCCTCGCCGGTCATGCGCAGGACTCCGCCGACGACGCGGGTGTTGGCGTCGCAGCGGCGGCCGTTGTCGCCGTGGCCCGGCCAGCACTCGCCGGGACCGCCGCCGGCCAGGCGCCACTTGGCGCGGTCCGGTACGGCGGGGCCGGCCTCGGAGCCGTAGCCGAACTCGTCCGACCACGCGGGGAGCGGCTCGCCCCAGCCGTACCGCTCTGCCGCCGTTGATGCCGAGTGGGGTGCCGTCGTCGCCGTGAGCGTCATCGTGAGTGCCGCCGCGCCCAGCCCCACGGCGAGGTGCCGGGTGCGATGTCGTCCGTCCATGGCTCTCCTCCAGCCTGTCGCGGGTATGTGCGGACGTGGGGCGGCCCGAGCCCTCCCCTCGCAGGGTTCGGACCGCCGCCCCATGGCCGTCACGGCCACGTCCTTGGGCCATTCGACCGCCGTGCGCGGTTGTTCGGCTGGCCCCTCACCAGCACCGAACAACCCCGGGGCGTGAACCGGACCGTGTGGCCTGGAGGAACCGTGAGGATCGCGTGAACGCCCGTGTCCTGGCGGCCGATTCGGCCGATGGTCGGGGGAGGGCGTACGAGGTGAGGGGGGCGGGTACGTGCCGGGACAATCAGGGCCGGGGCGCGCCGAGGGCGAGCTGGATCCGGACGCCGGACCGGTGCAGCGGTTCGCCGCCGGGCTGCGTGCGCTGCGCGAGGCCGCGGGCAGGCCCACGTACCGGGAGATGGCCCGGCGGGCGGGGTACGGCGTGACCACCCTGTCGCAGGCGGCGGCGGGCAAGCAGCTGCCCACCCGGGCGGTGACGCTCGCCTACGTCAAGGCGTGCGGCGGCGACCTCGCCGAGTGGGAGCGGCGCTGGCGCGAGGCGTCGGACGAACTGGCCGCCGAGACCGCCGCCGAGGACACCGCCCGGCCGCCCTACCGCGGCCTGACCCGGTTCGAACCGGGCGACGCCGGACTGTTCTTCGGCCGCGACCGGCTCGTGGAGCGGCTCACCGAGCTGAACCGCAAGCACCGCTTCACCGCCGTCTTCGGCCCCTCCGGCAGCGGCAAGTCGTCGCTGCTGCGGGCGGGCCTGATCCCCCGGCTGCGGGCGGTCGACGGCGATGACGTGCCGCCCGCGGCCGTACGGATCCTCACCCCCGGCGCGGACCCGCTGCGCACGCACGCCGAGCGACTGGAGCCCGTACCGGACACCGACGCCGACACCTGGCTGATCGTCGACCAGTTCGAGGAGCTGTACACCCTCGGTGCCGACCCGGCCGACCGCGACGTCTTCATCGACCGTCTCGTCGCCGCCACCGCGGCCGACAGCAGGCTGCGCGTCGTCATCGCGGTGCGGGCCGACTTCCTCGGCCGGTGCGCCGAACACCCGGGGCTCACCGCCGCGTTGCAGGACGCCACGCTGCTCGCCGGGCCGATGAGCCGGGCGGAACTGCGGGAGGCCATCGTCCGCCCGGCCACGGCGGCCGGCCTGATCGTCGAACGCGCCCTGACCGACCGCCTGCTGGACGAGGTCGAGGGCGCCCCCGGCGGACTGCCGCTGATGTCGCACGCCCTGCTGGAGACCTGGCGCCACCGCAGCGGCCGGGCCCTGACCGAGGCCGCGTACGAGGCGGCCGGCGGACTGCACGGCGCCGTCGTCCGGACGGCCGAGCAGGTGTACGGCGAACTGACCGCACCACAGGCGGAGTTGGCCCGCCGTGTCTTGCTGCGACTTGTCGCACCAGGCGACGGGACCGCCGACACGCGCCGCCCCACCGACCACGCGGAACTCGACTTCGGCGACCCCGCCGACACCCGGGTGGTCCTGGAACGGCTGGCCCGGGCCCGCCTGATCACCTTCGACGACGGCACCGCCGACCTCGCCCACGAGGCGCTCATCACCGCCTGGCCCCGCCTGCGCGCCTGGATCGGCGCCGAACGCGACCGGCTGCGCGTCCACCGCGCGCTCTCCGAGGCGGCCCGCACCTGGCAGGACCTCGGACAGGAGAACGCCGCGCTCTACGCCGGCTCCCGGCTGTCCGCCGCCCGCGACGCCTTCCCGGCGGACGACGCCACCCCCGGCAGCGACGAACTGACCCCGCTGGAGAGGCGGTTCCTCACCGCCTCGCTCCGCCGCCGGCACCGCGCCGCGCTCCTGCGCCGCACGGTCGTGGCCGTCCTCGCCGCGCTCGCCCTGCTCGCCACCGGCACCGCGGTCGTCGCCCTCCAGGCCCGCGCGACCGCGCAGGCCGAACGGGACGACGCCGTGTTCGGGCAGCTCACCGCCGAGGCCGACCGGGTCCGCGACACTCACGCGGGGCCGGCCGCCCGGCTCGACGTGGCCGCGTACCGCATGCGCTCCACCCCGGACCTGCGCACCCGGCTGGCCTCGGACGCGGGCCGGGTCCTGGCCACGCGGCTGCCCGGCCACGTCGGGATCGGCAGCTCCGTGGCGTACGCGCCCGACGGCCGCACCCTCGTCGGCGGCGGCCACGACGGCACGGTCCGGCTGTGGGACACCGGCGGCAGGACCCTGGGCGAACCCCTGCGGCTCGGGACGGACCGGGTCGGCGCGGTCGCCTTCGCACCGGCGGGCCGCGACCTGCTGGCGGCCACCGGCGACGGCGGCGCCATCCGCCTGTGGGACGTGCGCGACCGCGAGCACCCCCGCCCCCTCGGCCGCCCGCTGGTGAGCCACGACGAGGAGAACATCGTCTCCGCCGCCTTCGCCCCCGACGGCCGCACTCTGGCCACGGCCGGTGACGACGGCACCGTACGCCTGTGGGACCTGACCGACCCGGCCCGCCCCACGCCCCTCGGCAGGCCGGCCGCGGCCGACGACTCGGAGGACCGCAGCGTCCGCGCGGTCGCCTTCGCCCCGGACGGGAACACCCTGGCGACGGCCGGCTACGACGGCACCGTCCGGAGATGGCGGTACGGCCAGGACGACGGCATCACACCGCTGGGCAAGTCCGTGCGCGCCCACACCGCCCCGGTCTGGACCCTGGCCTTCTCGCCCGACGGCCGCACCCTGGCCACCGCCGGTTTCGACGAGACCGTACGACTGTGGGACGCGTCCCGCCCGGCCCGGCTCACGTCCCTGGGCGAACCCCTCACCGGGCACACCGCGCCTGTCATGACGGTCGCCTTCAGCCCCGACGGGGAGACCCTGGCGAGCGCGGGCGAGGACGACGCGCCCCTGCTGTGGAACGTGGCCAACCCCGCCTATCCCCAGCGTCTCGGGGAGCCGCTGACCGGGCACACCGAGCCCGTGTGGGAGGTCGCCTTCAGCCCCGACGGGCGCACCCTCGCCAGCACCGGCGCCGACGGCGGCGTCCTGCTCTGGCACCGGCCGCCGACCGTCCTCACCGACTTCACCAACCCGGTCACCGCCGTCGCCTACAGCCCCGACGGCCGCCTGCTCGCCGCCGCCAGCACCGACGACGGGCTGGTGCGCCTGTGGGACGTGCGCCGCGCGGACCACCCGCGCCGGCTGCCGCGGCCGCTCACCCACGAAGACCGGGTGCTGGCCGTCGCGTTCGCACCCGACGGCCGTACGGCGGTCAGCGGCTCCGCCGACGGCACCGTACGCCTGTGGGACGTCTCCGCGCCCGACCGCCCCACCCCGCTCGGAGCACCCGTGCGCGCCCACGACGGGGGAGTCGACGCCGTCGCCTTCGCACCGGACGGCCGCACCCTGGCCACCGGCGGTGAGGACGGCACGGTACGGCTGTGGGACGTACGGCGACCGGAGCGCGCACGGCCGCTCGGCGCACCGCTGCGCGGCCACACCGACGCCGTCACCTCCGTGGCCTTCGCCCGCGACGGCCACCTCCTGGCCACCGGCGCCGAGGACGCCACCGCCCGCCTGTGGCACGTGGACGGCGACGGGACGCGGGCCCGGCCCGCGGGCGCCGCCCTCACCGGACACGACGAGTCGGTCGAAGCGGTGGCCTTCGCTCCGGACGGGCGGACACTGGCGACGGGCAGCGACGACCGTACGGTGCGGCTGTGGGACGTGCGGGACGTCGAACGGCGCGACCGCGCCCGCCCGTTGGGGGAGGAGCTGACCGGACACCGCGCCGCGGTCCGAGCCCTGTCCTTCGCCCCGGACGGTAAGACGCTCGCGACCGGCAGCGGCGACCGGACGGTCCGCCTGTGGGACGTGTCCGACCCGGCCCGGGCCGAGCCGTCCGGCCAGGAACTCACCGGCCACCTCGACACCGTGACCACCGTCGCGTTCAGTCCGGGCGGCGACGCCCTCGCCTCCGCCGGCTACGACCTGACGGCCCGGCTGTGGACGCTGGACGAGGACCGCGCGGCGGAGTACGTCTGCGAGCACACCGGCGGGGTCCTGACCCGGGCCGACTGGAAGGAGCGTCTGCCGCAACTCCCCTACAGGGAGGTCTGCGGAGACCAGTAGAGGTGCGGGCTTACGGGCGGGAGAACTTCAGCACGGCACCGTCCTTGTCGTGGGCGACGACGTTCGCTTTCAGGCCGTTGCCGAACCCGGCCTCACCGCCCCCGCCGCCGAACTGCATCACGCCGCCCCCCGACGGTGATGGAGTCGTCCGCCACGATGACGTGCACCTTCGTGCCCTTCGCCGTGATGTCCGCCGTGGAGGTCACCAGGACCTCGCACGCACCGTCCGAGCACGCCGCGTAGTTCTTGCCGTCCGCCGCCTTCGGCAGCGGGCGGTCGGGCGCGGACGAGTCCCCCTCCCCGGACGACCCGTCGGGCTTCCAGCCCGGCGCGCACTGCTCGGCCTGCTCGTACGCCGCCGCGAGCCGCGGAACCTTCTTGGTCAGCGCGGGCAGGTCCGGCTCGGGCGGGGTGAGGGACTGGACCCGCTTGTCGACGTCCGCGACAGTGCTCTCGGCGTACTCCAGGCCCACCGCAGGTGACTGGGCTCCGAGCTCGTTCGCGACACTCCTCACCTTCTTCCGCAGGGCGTCGCGCAGCCGGTCGGCCGCGGGAACGCCCGACGGACCGAGGGCCTCCAGGTCACCGGCCACGGCCTCCACGTCCGCCGGTGTCGAGGTGAGGTAACTGAGGGCGTGGGCCTGGGCGAGCATCCCGGTTTCGTCGTCCGAGTCCCGGATCTCCTTCAGATCCGCGGCGCTCTCCTTCCGCAGGTTCTGGAGCGCGACCGTCGACTCGCACATGTCGCCCACCCACTCCACGAGTTCGGACGACGGCGACGATGACGGCGACCGGGTCGGCTTCGGCTCGGCCGACGCCTCGGCGGCCTTCTCGTCCGTCCCGCCCTCCCCGCACCCCCCGACGACCAGCACCAGCCCGGCGACCACGACCGCGACGCCCCTGCTCCTGCCCATCCGACGACCCCTCTTTCGTGCTGCGGCCCTTCCCGGCGAGCCCAGTTCAGTCGCGGCACGGATTGTTCGGCCACCCGGTCCGCTGGCCGAACAACGCGTCCGGGCGGTCGTCGGTGGCGGTTCTCGCGTCGGCTCAGGGCGTGTCCGGGTCCCATGCCGCCACCAGCTCCAGCAGGCCGGGAAAGCGGGCGTCGAGGTCAGCCACGCGGACGTGGCTGCGGCGTTCCAGGCCGTACTGGCGCTGGCGGGTGATGCCGGCCTCGCGCAGCGCCTTGAAGTGGTGGGTGAGGGAGGACTTGGGGCGGTCGAGGCCGAACCAGCCACAGGTGTGGTCGAACGCCTCCGACTCCAGGAGGAGCTTGCGCACGATCGTCAGGCGCAGCGGATCGCTCAGCGCGCCCAGCACTGTCTCTAGGCGCAACTCCTCGACCGCCGGCTCGGGCAGCGGTTCCGGCAGCCCTTCCGGCTCGGGCAACACCTTGATGACCGGCACGTCGTGAGCCGTGGCGGACATGGGCAGCTCCCTGTCATCCGAATCGCTTGTACGAGTTTTATCGTACCGCATGGTAGGTTCGAAAAAACTCGTACTGAGCTCGCCGAAGGGACCACCATGCCGGAAAGTCAGGCCGCACCCCGTACCCCCACCTCGGTGGTGTGGCTGGCGGCGTGGCCGGTCACCGCCGTCTTCGTGCTGTCCAACGCGGCGACCCCGCTGTACGTGCTGTGGCAGCGCGACATCGGGTTCTCCAAGGGCACCCTGACCGTCGTCTTCGCGCTCTACATCGTCGGCCTGCTCGGCTCGCTGCTCGTCTCGGGCGTGGTCTCGGACCGGCTGGGACGCAAGCCCGTGCTGTTGCCCGCGCTCGCCCTGGCGCTCGCCGCCTGCGCGATCTTCGCGACGGCCACGACGGTGACAGCGCTGATCGTCGCCCGGCTGTTCACCGGCATCGCCGTCGGCGCCGTCGTCTCCGCGGGCATGGCCGCCGTGACGGACGTGGCGGGCCCGGAGCGCAGGCGGCTGGCCGCGCTGCTGGCGTCCTGCGCGATGGTCTTCGGGGCCGGCCTGGGCCCACTGCTCGCCGGCCTGCTCTCCGAGACGCTGCCGGCGCCCACGGTGACCGTCTTCGCCGTCGAGGCGGTGCTGCTGGCCACGGCCGTCCTCGCCGTGCTGCGCATGCCCGTACGCCGTCCCGCCGTACGCGGGAAGGGCGCCTGGGTGCGCGTGCCCGCCGTGCCCCGCGGCAACGGCGTCCATCTCGCCCTGGGCATCGCGGTGTTCGCCCCCGGCATCACCGCCACGTCCTTCGTGCTGTCGCTCGGCCCCAGCCTGCTGACCGAACTGCTCGGCACCACCAGCCGGATCGTCGCCGGAGCCATGGCGTTCGTGATGTTCCTCGCCGCCACAGGCTTCCAGTTCGCCGTGCGGACGCTGCCCCGGCGCACCGTCCTGACCGCCGGTGCGATCAGCACCACCCTCGGCATGGCCGCACTGATCGTCGCCGTGCACGCCTCGTCGGTCGCCCTGCTCGTCACCTCCGCCCTGCTCGCCGGAGCCGGCCAGGGCATGGGCCAGCTCGGCGGCCTCTCACTGCTCAACTCCAGCGTCCCGCCACAGCGCCTCGCCGAGGCCAACGCCGCGCTGAACGTGGGCGGTTACCTCCCGGCCGGCCTTCTGCCGGTGTCCACGGGCTACCTCATGGACACCGTGGGCCTGCCCACCGGGGCGACCGTCTTCGGCGGCGTCCTGATGGGCCTGGCGGTCGTCGGCGCACTGGTCGTCGTGGCGGGCCACCGCCGGGTTCCCGAACCCGCGTGACCGTCAGGCACCCGCACCCGCCCCACGCATCCTCGCGCGGCGGTGCTGAGACCGGGCGTCGGCGGGAAACACTTCTTCACGCGCTCGCGTCCCACGGCACCGCAACCACCGGCGGTGCCGTGGGACGCCGGACGGCTCAGCCGAACAGCGCGTCGTACACGTCGCTCTGCCAGTACGTGACGAAGTTGGCGCTGTTGAAGTACACGCCGCCGTTGGGCAGCGGCAGCGTCGCGCCCTTGCCGATCGAGCCGTTCTGCTGCTTGTTCGCGAAGTGCACGCCCAGGGTCTTGGCGATGTAGCCCTCGTCGCCGTCAGGGGAGGAGGTCCCGATGCCGGCGTACCCGGACTCGCCGGGAGCCAGGGTCACCACGGCCTGGGGCTTGCTGGAGTCCAGCCACGGGACGGGGGCCTGGGCGCCGGCGCCGGCGGCCAGGTAGGGCGCGCCGTAGAGGTTGCAGGGCTTGGTGCCGGTGTTGGTGGCCGTGAGCAGCAGGGTGTTGATGGGCCGGGGGACGTCCTTGACGGTCAGTTCCGTGTTCGCCGCGGTGCAGCTGGCGGTCACGGGTGCCTGCTGCGGGGTGGCGGCGGAGGCCGTCTGGCCCGCGGCCTGGACACCGACGAGCGTGAAAGCGGCGGCAGCGACCAGGGAGGAGGCGGCCACGCGGGTGGTGGAGCGCTGTGCGATACGCATGCGATGAACTGCTTTCTCTGAGTTTCGAGTTTCCTGAGTTCCGAATTTCCGGAACGGAATATTCCGGTTCATGGGTGTCGGTCGGACAGATGTGCGGCCGAAACCGGAAGTTGAGATCGGCGTCACCGCCCTCGAACGGGGCGGCGTGCTTGGATGACCCAAGCCTGTGCCACGTTCCGTCCCACCCGCCATTCCAACCGGACCTTTGGAACGCTGGGATGGCAGCACCGGCTCTGACCAGGGGGAACGTCCCACTCGTGGGATGCCGAGCGAGATGGAGGACCGGTGGGGGCGGCTGAGGAGACAGCTGATTTCGCTGCGCTTCTACGCGAGTTGAAGCAGCGTTCGGGGCTGAGCTACGAAGCTCTGGCCAAGCGCGCGCACATGAGCACGTCGACGCTGCACCGCTACTGCAAGGGGGAGGGGGTGCCGGCCGACTACGCGTCGGTCTCGCGTTTCGCGCGGCTGTGCAAGGCGACCCCGGAGGAAGCGGTCGAGCTGCACCGTCGATGGGTCGTGGCCGACGCGGCGCGGGAACGCTCCCGGCGGGCCGCGGCGGACAGGGCGGAGGAAGGGACTCCGGCCGCCGCGGGCCAGGACCGCGTGCCCCGACCCGGCTCCGAGCCGGAGGGGGCTCCCGGAGCCGTGGCGGGACCTGGGGCCGACTCCGAGTCGGCTGTCCTGCCGGGATCCGGGGCGGCTGTGGTGGCGGAGCCGGGGGTGGCCGCGTCCGTACCGGGGGCCGGGAGCCTGCCCGGATCCGGTGCGGAAGCACCACCGGAAGCGGGCGGGCCCACGCGGCGTCCGGTACCGCGCCGCTCAGCCTTCCGCAAGCGGCGGGTCGTGGTCGCCGCGAGCACCCTGGCCGTGGTCGCCCTGACGACGGCGGTCCTGGAGAACATCGACACCGGCGGGGACCCGGGCGGCCGGCGCGTGCCCACCGTGGCCGGGTCCACCGATCTCCACGCACCGCACGGATCGGCGTCCCCGTCCGCGTCCCCCTCGGCGCGGCCGAGCCGGTCTCCGGACTCCAGGACGCCGAGCGCGAAGCCGCCCGGGTCGGCGTCGGCGTCGGGGTCGGCCGGCCACGGTGCGGCCCCGGCCCCGGACACCGTCCCGGACCCCGTCCCGGACGATGACTCCGTGCCGCTGACGGTGAGCGCCCGTGCCCACGACTGGGATGCCTACTGCGGGACGTTCTACATGGTCGACCGGCCCCCCGCCCAGGTCCCCCTGCCACCGCCGACGGTGCAGGACGGCCCGAAATGGGCGAGCGATGTCGGTGCCGTATCCGCCGGGAAGCACCGTGTGTCGGTGACCGTCCAGGGCACCGGGGACAAGGCCGTGGTCATCGAGTCGCTGCACGTCCGTGTGGTCGGCTCGGCCGCGCCCTTGGCCTGGACCGCGTACGAGATGGGGTCGGGCTGCGGCGGAGGGGTGGAACCGAGGGAGTTCGGGTTGGACCTCGACGCGGCACAGCCCACAGTGGCACCGAAGGGCGGCCAGCGCGGCTTCCCCTACAAGGTCAGCCAGTCCGACCCCGAGGTGCTGTACGTCACCGCCCACACCGGCACCCGCGATGTGAAGTGGCAACTGGAGCTGCAGTGGAGCAGCGGCGGTCGCCAGGGGACGATAGAGATCACGGACGGCGGGAAGCCCTTCCGCACCACCTCCAAGACCGGCCGTCCGCATTATGTCTACGTGCCCGGCCAAGGCGGAGGCGAATGGGAAGCCTCCAGGCCGTGACCGCGCGCGTGCGACGATCCCCGGGTGAATGATCTACGCCTCCGCCCGGCCGCCGAGACCGACCTCTCCGCCCTCGTCCGCCTCCGCGACGACGCGGCCCGCTGGATGCTGGCCCGCGGCATCACCGGGCAATGGCGGCCGGGGGAACTGGACGAAGACCACTTCCGCCAGGTCATGACACACGGCGAGGTCTGGCTCGCGGAGGCCGGCGGGCGCGTCGCCGGAGCCTGGGAGCTGTGGTGGGAGGACGAGGCCGCTTGGGGGCCTCAGCCGCCCGTGGCCGGGTACGTGCACCGGCTCATGGTGGACCGGAACACCACCGCGCCGGGCACCGGGCGGTTGCTGCTGGAGGCCGCGGAACGCCGGGTGGCCGAGGCCGGACGGACCCGCGTCCGCCTGGACTGCCTGGCGGGCAACGCACAGCTCAACGCCTATTACCAGGCCGCCGGTTACCGTGTGGTGGGCCACAAGGAGGGCAAGCCGCAGCCGGGCGGTGCGCCCAAGTCCTTCACGCTGCTGGAGAAGGAACTCCCGCGCCCCACAGCCCCGAGGACCGCCGGCCACACCGGTTAGGGTGAGCCGAGTGGAGCTCCTGCACCTGCGCTATTTCGTCGCCGTCGCCCAAGAACTGAACTTCTCCACCGCTGCCCGCAAACTGCACATGGCGGCGTCCCCGCTGAGCCGGCGCATCAAGGATCTCGAGAACGAGCTCGGACACCGGTTGTTCGACCGCGACACCCACCATGTGCGGCTCACCCCGGCGGGCAGCGCGCTGCTGCCGATCGCCCGCGGTGTGCTGGAGCAGGTCGACTCCATCCAGTGGCGGCTGGACGAGACGACCCGGCCGCGGCGGACCACCCTGCTGCTCGGCGTCCCCAGCGGTATCCATCCGGACCTGCGGGAACGGATGGACGCCCTCGCCGAGCGGGTCGGCGACCGGTTCGAGATCAAACGCTGGCCGGGCGGCACCGAGCGGCTGGTCGACGCGGTGTGCGACGGCAGACTGGCGCTCACCCTGGCCCGGCTCCCGGTCGGCGGCGACCCGGCCCTGGAGCAGCTGCCGGTGATGTCGGAGCGGCTCGGCGCGGTCGTGCCCAGGGACCGGTTCCCGGGGCGGGAGTCGATCGCCCTGGCCGAACTGTCCGGACTCGCCTACGCGGGCTCGCCCACGGCCGTGACCAACGCGTATTTCCGCGGCCTCGACCAGCAGCTGGCCGAGCTCGGCATCAAGAAACGGGTCGAAATCGGCAGCGCTACTTTCGACGGTGTTTCCGAGATAGTCTCCAGTGGCCTGGCATTCTCCATTTCCATGCTGGATCAGCGAAGCCCTGTTCAGAATTACCGTCTCGATAATGTGGCCGTTCTTCCCTTCTCGGATTTTCATCCCCAGCTGGAGACCGGGCTGCTGTGGCGCAAGGACCGGGCGCACGGCGGTGACCTGGAGGAAGTCGTCGCCGCCGCTCACGAGATCTTTGCCGAGCCGCTCCGCGCCTGACTCGGCCAAGTATTCGAAAAGTATTCGCCAAGGCGGTATGACCACTGTGGTCATACCGCCTTTCGTTCATTGGTCACTCCATTCGCTTCCGTTTTCCATTCCCCCCTTGCTAGCTTAGTTTCCAGATACACACATACAGGTGAAGTGAGGAGTGGAAGGAAACGATGACGGACATCAAGGACACCGTCGCCGGCCCCCTGGAGGGCGTCCGCGTGATCGACCTCTCGACCGTGGTGATGGGCCCCTACGCGGCACAGATCCTCGGCGACCTGGGCGCCGACGTGATCAAGATCGAGTCGCCCGCCGACACCGTGCGCGTGGGCCACTACCGCACCACGCCGGGCATGACCCCGCTGAACCTCAACGTCAACCGCAACAAGCGCAGCGTGGCCCTCAACCTCAAGGAGGAGACGGACCGGGAGCGGGCGCTGCGGCTGATCGACACCGCGGACGTGCTGATCACCAACATGCGGCCGGGCGCGCTGCACCGCCTCGGCCTGTCCTACGACGACATCGCCGCCCGCAACCCCGGGCTCGTCTACGCGCACGCCCAGGGCTTCCGCAGCGACTCGGACCGGGCCGGCAACGCCGCCTACGACGAGACCGTGCAGGCCGCGTCCGGCCTGGTCGACATCGCCGACCGGGCGCTGGGCGAGCCCGTCTACCTGCCGACCATCATCGGCGACAAGGTCTCCTCACTGACCATCGCCTACAGTGTGCTCGCCGCCCTGCTGCACCGGAACAGGACCGGGCAGGGCCAGCTCGTCGAGATCCCGATGACGGACACCCTGATCGCGTTCAACCTCGTCGAGCACCTGGCGGGACACACCCACGTGCCCGAGACGGGCCCCACCGGCTTCGCCCTGTCGATGCTGAAGGGCCACAAGGCGGTGCGCACCAAGGACGGCCTGGCCTGCGTCATGCCGTACAACCCGCAGAACTACCGGGACTTCCTCACCGCCGCCGGGCGCCCGGACCTCGCCGAGGACCCGCGAGTGAACGGGGACGCCATCGACAGCGCCGACCACGAGGACCTGGCCGCGCTCCTGGAGGCCTGCGCCCCGGCGCTGACCACCGAGGAGTGGGCGGAGGTGTGCGCGAAGCACAGCATCCCGATGGCCCCCGTGCTGGAACTGGACCGCGCCCACGACGACCCCTACGTCCGCGACGGCCACCTCCTCGACACCGTCGAGCACCCGAGCGAGGGCACCGTCCGCACCATCGGCATCCCGCTGCGCTTCTCCGCCACGCCCGGCTCGATCCGCCGTCTGGCGCCGGTCGCCGGCCAGGACACCGAGGACGTCCTCGCCGAGCTCGACGCCGCCGCCCGCTGACCGTCACAGGAGGACAGCCATGAGCACACCCACCACTCCCGTACGCACCGAACGGATCGGCTCCACCCTGCTGATCACCCTCGACCGCCCCGAGGCCCGCAACGCCGTCAACGCCGCGGTCGCCACCGGCCTGACCGCCGCACTGGACGAACTGGAGGCCGACCCCGAGCTGCGGGCCGGCGTCCTGACCGGCGAGGGCGGCACGTTCAGCGCCGGCATGGACCTCAAGGCCGCGCTGCGCGGCGAGTCGCCCGAGGTCGAAGGCCGCGGCTTCGGCGGACTGACCGAGGCCGAACTTGCCAAGCCCCTGATCGCCGCCGTGGAGGGCTACGCCATGGGCGGCGGCTTCGAACTGGCCCTGGCCTGCGACCTGATCGTCGCGGCCGAGGACGCCCGGTTCGGCCTGCCCGAGGTCAAGCGCGGGCTGATCGCCGCGGGCGGCGGCGTGATCCGGCTGCCCAAGCGCATCCCGCACCACCTGGCCATGGAACTCCTGCTGACCGGCGAGCCCGTCGACGGCCGCCGCGCCGGCGACCTGGGCCTGGCGGGCCGGGTCACCGCCACCGGACAGGCCGTCGCCGAGGCGCTCCACCTGGCCGAACGGCTCGCGGAGAACGCCCCGCTCGCGCTGGCGGCCGTCAAGCGCGTCGTCCGCGCCGCCGACGGCGCTCCCGACGCCGACGCCTTCGCCTTCCAGCGCGGGGAGATGAAGACCCTGATGGCCTCGGCGGACGTACGCGAGGGCATGACCGCCTTCGCCGAGCGCCGCCCCGCGCGGTGGACGGGACGGTGAGGCGCCATGCAGACCGAGGACGTACGGCGGCACCTGACCACCCCGCTCACCAGCCCGGCGTACGCGCCGACGATCCCGCGGTTCACCGACCGGGAGTACCTCAACGTCGTCTACCGCACCGACCCCGACGCGCTGCGGGCCGTCGTCCCCGAACCGCTGCGGATCGGTGAACCCCTGGTCCGGTTCGAGGTCATGAAGATGGGCGACGTCAGCGGATACGGCCCCTACACGGAGGCCGGACAGGCCATCCCCGTCAGCTTCGAGGGCGAGCAGGGCGAGTACCTGCACGCGATGTACCTCGACAACTTCCCGGCGACCGCCTCCGGCCGCGAGGTCTCCGCCTACCCGAAGGTGCTCGGCTCCCCGGCGCTCACCGTCGACTCCGGCGCGCTCGTCGGCACCCTCGACCACGGCAGCCTGCGGGTCGCCACCGCGACCATGGGCTACAAGCACCACGAGCTGGACCGGCGGGAGGCCCGGGCACAGATCACCGTGCCGACCTTCATGCTCAAGACGATTCCCGGCTACGACGGTTCACCGCGGGTGCAGGAACTCGTCCGCACGCGCATCACCGACGTCACCGTCAAGGAGGCGTGGACCGGCCCGGCCCGGCTCCAGCTGTTCCAGCACGTGCTCGCCCCGCTGGCCGACCTGCCGGTGCTGGAGGTCGTCTCCGCGAGCCACATCCTCACCGACCTGACGCTGTCCGGCGCCGAGCCGGTCCACGACTACCTGAAGGGAGCCGCGTCATGACCCGCACCTTCCGTACGGCCGCGGTGATCGGCGCCGGGACCATCGGACTGTCCTGGACGGCGCTGTTCGCCGCGCACGGCCTGACGGTCCGGGTGAGCGACCCGCGACCGGACCTCGCCGAGGCCGTGGACGAGGCCCTGGCGCGGTCCGCCCCGCACCTGGCCGCCCGCGGCCTGGACGTGACGGACCTCGCCGGCCGGGTGCACATCGCCGCCGGCGTCACCGACGCGGTCCGGGACGCGGACGTCGTACAGGAGAACGGACCCGAGCGGATCGAGTTCAAGCAGGACCTGTTCGCCACCCTGGCCCGGGAAGCACCCGGCCACGCGCTGCTGCTCAGCTCCTCGTCGGCCATCCCGTCGACCGAGTTCACCAAGGAGCTGGCGGACGACGCCGCCGCCCGCGTGCTGATCGGCCACCCCTTCAACCCGCCGCACCTGGTCCCGCTCGTCGAGGTCGTGCCCGGGGAGCGCACCGGCGAGGAAGCCGTGAAGGCCGCGGTGGACTTCTACACCTCGGTCGGCCGCACCCCGGTCGTCGAGCGCAAGGAGATCCCCGGCTTCGTCGGGAACCGGCTGCAGAACGCGCTCAGCCGCGAGGCCGTGTACCTCGTCGAGCAGGGCGTGGTGACGCCCGAGGAGCTCGACACGGTGATGACCAACTCGCTGGGGCTGCGCTGGGCCACGGTCGGGCCGTTCCTCGGCTCGCACCTGGGCGGCGGACCCGGCGGCTACCGGCACATGGCCGAGCACATCGGCGCCTCGATGAAGCGGATGTGGGCGGACCTCGGCACCCCGTCACAGAACGACGAACAACAAGAAAGGCTCATCGCAGCCGTGGAACAGGCCTACGGCTCCGCCACGTACCCGGAACTCACCGAGACGCGTGACCGCAGGCAACTCGCCGTCCTGTCCGCCCTGGACAGCACGGACAAGGAGGAGAACTGAGATGACCACCACCATCGAACCGCTCGAAGACCAGCTCACCGCCGACTTCTACGCCTACGAGGCGCTGCTTCCGGACGAGGAGCGCAAGATCCTCCTCAAGGCCCGCGCCCTCATGCGCGACGAGATCAAGCCGCTCGTCAACGACAACTGGGCCAAGGGCGAGTTCCCCAGGGAACTCATCACCCTGTTCCGTGAGAGCGGCCTGGCCGGTCTGTCGTACGAGGGCTACGGCGAGCACCGCCCCGCTGTCAGCAACCTCCTCAGCGGCGTGCTCGCCATGGAGATGACCCGCACCGACGCCTCCGTGGCCACCTTCTTCGGCGTCCACAACGGCCTGGCCATGTACTCCGTCCACTCGGGCGGCGACCAGGAACAGCGCGACCGCTGGCTCCCGGCCATGGCGGCCATGGACAAGATCGGCGCGTTCGCGATGACCGAGCCCCTCGGCGGTTCCGACGTCGCGGGCGGCATGCGCACCACCGCACGGCGCGAGGGCGACACCTGGGTCCTGAACGGCGCCAAGAAGTGGATCGGCAACGCGACCTTCGCCGACTACGTCGTCGTGTGGGCGCGGGACGTCGACGACAACCACGTCAAGGGCTTCGTCGTCGAGAAGGGCACGCCCGGCTTCGAACCGGCGAAGATCGAGGGCAAGACCGCCTTCCGGATCGTCGAGAACGCCGAGATCACCCTGACCGACGTCCGGGTACCGGAGGCGAACCGCCTGCAGAACATCAACTCCTTCCGCGACGTCGCCGAGATCCTGCGCGCGACCCGTGCCGGGGTGGCCTGGCAGGCCCTCGGCGTCATGGCCGGTGCCTACGAACTCGCCCTGGACTACGCCCGGGAGCGTCAGCAGTTCGGCCGTCCGATCGGCGGTTTCCAGCTCGTGCAGGACCTGCTGGTGAAGAGCCTCGGCAACATCACCGCGTCCTGGGGGATGCTGGTGCAGCTCGCCCGGCTGCAGGACGCCGGCATCTTCCGCGACGAACACTCCGCCCTGGCCAAGGCGTTCGTCACCTCCCGGATGCGGGAGGTCGTGGCCTGGAGCCGTGAGATCTTCGGCGGCAACGGCATCCTGCTGGACCACGACATCGCCCGCTTCTTCGCCGACGCCGAGGCGATCTACTCCTTCGAGGGCACCCGCGAGATGAACACCCTGATCGTCGGCAAGGCGATCACGGGCCAGAGCGCCTTCGTGTAAAACCCCGCAGGGACACGACCGTTCCGGATGAACCGGCGGTTCGGACGAAGCAACCCCAGGTCTTGGGCCTGGGGTTTCGTCATACGTCCGGTTCCGCCGCCCCCCGGGCCGACGGAACCGGACGCCTCACCGACTACTCCCCGCTACGGCTCACCGCGCCGGGCGCTGCCACCACGCGACCGTCGCGTCGCGCAGGGTGTTGGTGCCGCAGTGCACCTCGCCCATGCCGAGGTGGTACGTGTACCAGTCGTCGATGTACGACACCTTCAGGCCGACCCGCTGGTAAGCGGCCGTGACGGCCTCCGTGAAGATGTCCTTGCCGCCGATGACGGGCCCCCACTGGCGCGGGGCGAGGTAGCGGTCGCGCGCCAGGAGCACGCCGTTGACCGCACCGGGAACGTACGCGCTGGTCGTCACCGTCACCGCGGCCGCCGCACGCGGGGCGGCCGGGTTCTCGGCGAGCCACTTCTGCTGGCCGTGGTCCCCGAGGCTGTCCACGAGGTCGGAGCCGGCCCCCATGCGCGTCAGCCGCGGCACGGGAATCTCCTGGCCCTCGGCGGTCAGAGCCTCCGAGTCGCGGGTGTACAGCGCGGGCACCCGCACGATCTCCTCGTCGGTGACCCCCGTCTCGCGCTTGAGGATCTCCAGGTTGGCCGCGATGCGCCGCGCCGCCATCTCGTTGTCGGCCACCAGGTGACGGGAGCCGAGCGCCTGGTCGATGGTCTCCTTGGGCGCCGGGCTGTCACTCCGGCCCGGGATGGAGAACATCTTCGTCTTGCCGTGACCGTCGCGCTTGGCGTCGCGCAGCATCCGCAGCCCCGCCTCCGGGTCGGCGACGCCCATGCGCCAGCCGCGCGGGGTGTCGGCGGGCAGGAACTGCACGAACTCGTCGACGTGCCCCACGCCCAGCCAGGAGGTGTCCAGCAGCAGCGGATCCTGCAAGCCCTGCGACTTCAGCATCGTCCGCATCACCTTCGACGGGCGGGCCCCGCTGTCCTTGCGCTCGCCCATGATGATCCGCCCGGCCGGGAACGAGCGCCCGCCGTGCGCGTAGGGCGGGATGGTCTCCAGGTTCCCCATGGAGTTGAGCGACCAGTCGTCGGGCTCCGCCCGGTCGGTCACCTGCACGACACCGACGTCCCGGCCGCGCACCTTCTCGAACAGCTCCCGGCCCGCGTCCCGGTCCGGCTGGGCGGAACGCAGCATCACGCGCATCACGTGCCGCTGACCGCCCGGCCCGGTCATGCTCACGTAGGCCGGTTCGACGAAGTCCTGGGCCCAGGGGTCGGCGTACTTCGTGAAGGTGACCAGCGGTGTGGTGATGCCGGCGTTCTTGACCTCCTTCGCGAGGTCGGCGACGAACTTCTGCTGGAGGCGGCTGTAGGGGCCCTCGCCCTGGACCTCGGTCACCATCACCTGCTGGGTGTTCTGCAGGTGATGGTGGGTCAGCAGCGGCGCGACGCGCAGGGTCACGGCGTCGGAGGTGGACTTCTGCCCGGACGTCACCGTCAGCCGGACCACCGCACGGCCGTCCCACTTCGCGCTGTCCCGGACGACATCGGTGCCCTCGAGACCGAACTCCGCTCCGGAACGCAGCTCGGCGGCGGTCAGCCGGGTCTTGGACGTCACGGGGATCCACGTGCCGGAACGCTTGAGGAAGAGGCGGGCGTGCGTGCCTCCCGTGGTGACCTTCAGACTGCCCTTGGCGTCCGCGGGCAGACCCGGCAGGGGGACGGAACGGACCCGCGCGAGGTCGGCGGCGTCCGCGCTGCCGTTGACCTTGGTGTCGGAGCCGTCGTTGCACGCGGCCAGCTTGGCGTCGGACAGCGGCTTGCCGCCCGGCGCGGTCACCGGACACCGCTTGGCGTCGTCGTCGATGTTGGGCAGGTACACAGCTCCACGCCCGACGGACCAGGTGTCCTCACCGTTCTTGTCGCTGCCGCCGGTGACGTCGACCCGTCCGTCGCGGTTCACATCCGCCCGCAGATCGGCCCGGCCGCCCGTCTCGGCGGCGAAGGCGGAGCCGGCCGGCCCCGCCAGCACGGATCCCGCGGCGGCGAGAGCCAGGACGACCGACCCGGCCGGGTACAGGCGCGAAGGTCTACGTGTACGTATACGCGTACGTGAACGCACGGCACGTTCCTCTCGGTTGGGGGGTTCGCTGTGCAAGAGGGGGAACAGCGGCTGTGCGTTCAGTGTGTGGCGAGAGTTACTCCGCTGTCGGCCCGGTGGGTCCGGGCGCCGAGCGGAAGGTCCGGCGGTAGGTGTCCGGGGGCACGCCGACCGTGCGGTTGAAGTGCCGGCGCAGCGTCGTGGCGGTGCCCATGCCGGTGGCCGCCGCGATGGCGTCGACCACGTCGTCGGTGCTCTCCAGCAACTCCTGGGCGCGGCGGATCCGTTGGGTCAGCAGCCATTGCAGCGGGGTGGTGCCGGTCACCGCCCTGAAGTGGCGGCTCAGATGACGCGAGCTCATCCCCGCCCGGCGTGCCAGATCCTCCACGGTGAGCGGCCGGTCGAGGCGCTCGATCGCCCAGGGCAGCAGCGCGGCGAGCGGGTGGTCGTCCCGGGTGGGCACCGGGGCGGCGACGAACTGGGCCTGGCCACCGGCCCGGTGCGGCGGCACGACCAGGCGGCGGGCCGCGGTGTTGGCGACGGACGAGCCGTGGTCGAGACGGACCAGGTGCAGGCACAGGTCCATCGCGGCGGCCTTGCCGGCCGAGGTGAGCACGCTGCCGTTGTCCACGTAGAGCACGTCCGGGTCGACCTCCACCCGCGGGTAGCGGTCGGCCAGCGCCGCGGTGTGCGCCCAGTGGGTGGTCGCGCGCTTGCCGTCCAGCAGGCCGGCGGCGGCCAGCACGAACGCGCCCGTGCACAGGGAGACCACCCGCGCACCCGCCTCGTGGGCGGCACGCACCGCTCCGACGAGCTCGGCGGGCGGCTCCACGTCGGTGTCCGCCCAGCCGGGGACGATCACGGTGTCCGCGTCCGGGAGCCGGTCGAGCCCGTGGTCGGGCTCCAGCCGGAACCGGCCGACCCGCACGGCGTCCACTCCGCAGACCCGGACGTCGTACCAGGGGACGCTCACGCCCGCCGGAGCCGAGCCGAACACCTCGTACGCCAGGGACAGTTCGAAGTGCAGCATCCCGTCGGTGACGGCGAGCGCGACAGTACTCATGTCCGGAACTGTACGGGCTACGTCGTTCCGGACACTCACGCAGGGCGGCCCGCCTTGGCCAGGATGTCCGTACCAGCTCGCGGCGGATGACGCGAGCACTCGACGGGGGGAGCTCCCATGGGAACGGGAACAGGAACAGCAACGGAACCGGGACTTGGAACGGCACAGACGGTGACGGTGTACGGCGCGTACGGCCACACGGGACGCTTCGTGGTGGCTGAACTGCGCGATCGCGGGTTCGTCCCGGTCCTCGCCGGCCGCGACGCGGACAAACTGCGCGCGCTGGCGGCATCCGCCCCCGGCCTCGAAGTCCGCCCGGCCCGGGTCGACGACCCCGCCTCGCTCGACCGCGCCCTGGACGGCGCGGACGCCGTGATCAACTGCGCCGGGCCTTTCGCCCTGACCGCCGCGCCCGTGATCGAGGCGGCCCTGCGCGCCGGAATCCCGTACGTGGACGTGGCGGCCGAGATCGAGGCCAACGCCGACACGTTCACGCACTTCGCGGACCGCGCCCGGGCGGCGGGAGCGGTGATCGTCCCCGCGATGGCCTTCTACGGCGGCCTGGGCGACCTCCTGGCCACGGCCGCGATGGGCGACTGGACGACGGCCGACGAAGCGACCATCGCCTACGGACTGAGCGGTTGGCACCCCACCCCCGGGACACGCAGCGCGGGCACGGTCTCCCACGAGCGTCGGGCCGGCCGGCGTGTCCGCTTCGCGAACGGCCGGCTGGAGTACCACAACGACGAGCCGGCCCTCCTGAAGTGGCCGTTCCCCGACCCGATGGGCACCAGGGAGGTCATCGGCGAGTTCACGATGGCCGACGTGGTCACCCTCCCCAGCCACCTCTCCATCCCCGAGGTGCGCACCCACATGACGACCGAAGCGGCCGGCGACCTCTCCTCCCCGGACACCCCGCCCCCGACCGCGGCCGACGCCGACGGCCGCTCCGACCAGACCTTCCTCGTCGAAGCCGTCGTACGCTCAGGCCCCACCGAACGACGCGCCGTGGCAACCGGCCAGGACATCTACGCCGTCACCGCACCGCTGGCGGTGGAGGCGGTCCACCGCGTCCTCACCGGCCGCACCCGCACGACGGGCGTGGCCTCCGCCGGCCGGATCTTCGACGCCGCCGACTTCCTCCGGGCCCTGGCCCCGCACATCACCTTCGAACCGCTCCGGGGAGGGCCGGAGTCCTGACGGACGAGGGGGCGTCGGCCGGCGCCCACGAACGCACTCAGCCGGAACTATCGCTTCTGCGCTCTGTAGCGCTTCATCAGCGTGGTGATCCGGGCCTGGTCCGCCTGGCCATTGAGCTCGGCCAGGAGATCGTCGGGGCACAACGGCGGGTGGCAAGCTGTGCCGATGAGCGACTACCGCCTGTGGCTCGCCGCGATCCCACAGCCCCTGTCCGTCGCGGATGCGCGGGTCTACTGGAACCTCAAGGATCCGACTCCTGCCCTCACCGAAGCGCTGGCCGGTGCGGCTTACCTCTACGTCGGCTCCTGGCAGGAGACGCACCTGTCCGAGCACCCCCAGTCGGGGCGCAGCCCAGCGGTTCGACTGTTCGACTGGCTGTTTCTGCGAGGCACCATCGACGAATATCAGGCTCCCGTGCTGGACCCACAGCTGCGGGACGAACTGAACGCTCTCTACCGACCTCGCCCGGACGATCTGCCGTCCGAGTCCGTGGCCGACCATGAGCTGGAGAGCTTTCTGGCTGGACACATGGCCTGGTGCCTGCTCCCTGAGGAGACGCCCCCGGCCGGCCTGTGAGACCGCAGGCATCGCTGGTGGAGCAGCGCCGCGCCCGTACGTCACGACCCCGTAAGGCCGCACACGGTCACAGCGACGCGGTCTCCGACGCGGTCGCCCAGGCGAACCCGTCCGGGTCGGTGAAGGGCCCGGCGTCACCGTTGACCGTGAGCCGGTGCGACCCCGTGCCGTCGGGAGAGACGCCGACGAGCTTGGCCAGGCCCCGGCGCTTGTACAGCGCCAGCTTGACGGAGCCCGGCCCGGTGGCGAACTCGACGTACTTGCTGCCGAAGCTCTTCGCCACGGCGAGGCCGTGCTCGACGTAGAACCGCTTGCTCCCGGCCATGTCCGCGACGCCCAGCAGGAGGACGATCTCGTCGATCCGCCGGGTGGCCGGGCCGGTGTTCTTCTTCGACGACGACGCGATCTGCCAGATCGTCCCGTCCGGCGCCTGCACGACGCCCCCGTAGCCCCAGAGGGATGTGGCGGCGGGCTTCAGGGTCGCGGCACCGGCGTTCACGGCGGCGTCGACGAGAGCGTCCACATCGGCCGGCTGGGACACCACGAGCGACAGCGTGAACCCGCGAAAGCCGCTCGCGGGAGCCTCAGAGGCCCGCACGCGCACCTGACTGCCCAGTCCGAACGCGCTGCTGTAGAAGTGACGGGCGGCTGCGGGGTCGTCCACCTCAAGGGTGACGGATGCGATGGAAGTCATGAGAACGACGCTAGGCGCGTCTGGGAACCCGCGCTTCTCGATTCCTGACCGGAGCGTCAGCGCACAGGCCGCCGCCCCGCGTGCCGGGACACTCGTACCGCGAAGAAGATCGCGTCGACGGCGAAGACCACGATGCCGATGGCCAGGAGGTAACCCAGGCCCTCCGCTGCCACACCGATGATCCCCAGGGCGACGGCCATGAGGATGACCAGAAGGAAGAGTGCCATCACCGCGGACCACCTCTCCTCTGCCACGTGCGTACGGTCACCTCACCGGCGGGCGAGCCGGCGCTCGCCCCCCGCTCCCGGCTGGTACGTCATGCCGTAGTGCTGGAAGATCTCCTCCTCCTGCTCGGCCGGGAGGACGTCGTCCGTCCCGATCGAGGGGGCTTTGCGTACCTGTCCCCTGGCGTAGGAGACCTTGATGTAACCCGGTCCGACAACGGCGTCGTCGAGGGGCACGAAGATCAGGCGCCGACGGGTGGGCAGACCGGTCCGGACGGTGGCCATGGCCGGTTCGTCGGTGGACGTGTCCACGTAGACCGCTTCGAGCATGCCGATCTTGCGCTGCTTCGGGTCGACCACGTCATGGTCGCGCCATTCGCGGATGTCGGCTGAACGGATCATGCCGCGCTCCCTGTCTGGTCCCGCCGTTTCACCCTACTCCGGCCCGGGCCGGAGTACGGTGGAGAGGACGAGGATTTTCCGTATGCCGGAATTCTGACCGGTTTCGGACATCGCACTCCACCCGTCCTCTCATGGGCAGCCCGTGACCCCGGCCGCGCCATCCGCATCCAGGCCGAGGAGCCACGCATGCCACCGCCTCGCACTCCGAAGACGTCCGCACCGCCGGACCCCGCCCCGTCGCCCCAGGGCTACGACGGAACGTCCCCCTTCCCGTCGGACGGCCCGGCGCCCATCCGCGACGGCGGTGAGCGGCTGTACGTCGCGGTGACGGGGGTGATCGTCGTCCTGCCGTTCGTGGCGATCGCGCTCGCCGGCTGGCTGCTGTGGGGACGTCTCATCCACCCCACCGACATCGTGCTCGCCCTCGTCCTGTACACGATCACCGGTCTCGGCGTCACCGTCGGCTTCCACCGCGGCCTCACCCACGGCGGCTACCGGGCCGCCCGCCCCGTGCGCATCGCGCTGGCCGTGGCCGGGTCGATGAGTTTCCAGGGCGACGTCATCGGCTGGGTCGCCACCCACCGCCGCCACCACGCCTTCACCGACCGGCCGGGTGACCCGCACTCCCCGTACCGCTACGGCACGCATCTGCGAGGCCAGCTGCGCGGGCTGCTGCACGCGCACGTCGGCTGGCTGTTCCGCAGCGACAGCACACCCGCCGACCGGTACGCCCCCGACCTGCTCGCCGACCGCGACATCCGCGCCGTCTCCCGCGCCTTCCCGGTCCTGTGCGTCCTCACCCTCGCCCTGCCGTTCGGCGTGGGCTGGGCCATCGGCGGTACGTGGCTGTACGGCGTGACCGCCCTGCTGTGGGCGGGACTCGTGCGCATCGCGCTGCTCCACCACGTCACCTGGAGCGTGAACTCCCTCTGCCACCTCATCGGTGAGCGCCCGTTCCGCACCCGGCGCCACGACCGGGCCACCAACCTGTGGCCCCTCGCCCTGCTCTCGTTCGGCGAGAGCTGGCACAACCTCCACCACGCCGACCCCACCAGCGCCCGTCACGGCGTCGACCGCGGTCAGGTCGACCCCTCCGCCGCCTTCATCCGCCTCCTCGAACGCCTCGGCTGGGTGCACGACGTGCGCTGGCCGACCGCGGACCGGGTCGCGGCCCGTCGCGTCTGACACCGACCACCGGACCTCTCATGACGTCGACAGGAGCCCTCATGACCACCGCGCCACAGCCCCCGCTCTCCTCCCGCCCGGACCTCCGGCTGCGTCTCGCACCCCGCAGCGGCATGCCCCGGCCCATCGACGGAGCGTGGTGGCCCCGCTCGTACGACCTGCTCGCCGAACTCCCGTCGCTGCTCTCCGGGTTGCCGCGGGCGTGGGGCCACGTCACCAGCGTCACGGTCAACGGCGCGACGTGGCCGGCGGCCCCCGGCCGGATGCTCGTCTCCAACCAGGTCGTACGACTGCACAGGGCCCTCGCGGCGTCCGCCCCGCACACCGTCGTCCTGCTCGCCCCCGGCCGAGGCCGCTGGGACCTGCTGGTCGTGCCGCCCGATACGACCGACGAGGCCGCGGAACCGCTCATGGCGGCCGCGGCGAGCGATGACGTGTGACCGCGCGGAACGGCGAGGGAGGTGACCACGGCGGTCACCTCCCCACGGCACGCCGCTGATTGCGGCCGTGTGAGCTCGGTGAGCCCTGTGACGAGAGGGCACTGCCGCTCCCGTGCGTCACCCCGGCCTCCGGGCTTGCGTGACGGGCCCGTTCCGCCGTCACGAGCGCGGTCGCGGTCATCGCCGGGCCGGTGTCCGCACTCGCCGCGGCCATCAGCCGGGCGGCCGAGGGGGCGCCGGTCTCCGGGGGAATCACCAGGAGGTCCCAGCGGCCCGCGGTGTAGGACAGCAGGAGGATCTCGTGCGGATCCAGTTCCGAGGTGAACCAACCAACTCGCACCACATGGCCGTTGACGACGATCCTGGGCGGGAGGATCGGCCAGTGGCGGGGGTTGACCGCGATACGGGTGATCCGCCCCCACAGCGGGTCCAGCATGTCCGCCAGGCCGGAGAGCTCGCTCGTCAGGTCACGTGAACGAGGCCACCAGGCGCCGTCCAGCTCGGCGTGCCCCGCGGCAGGGCTCTCGGATCTGAGCGCGAGGCGCGCGGTCGGGGTCCTGAACGGAACGGCCCGCAGCGGGGGGCGAGAGATGGTCGCGGACATCGCGCAAACCCGTCTCCGGACCGCTGCGTGGGTGCAGCCGCCCGACGTCGTCCTGCACCGGGAACGACGCCGGCGTCGGAGCCGGGGTGCGAAGTGCTCCCGATGAGTTCACGCTACTCCCCGAAGGGGCCGGGCGGCCGGTTCCCGGACGCCGTCTCACGTCGTCGGCGGCCGTCCTGCGCGGACCGGCTGGTCTCCAGCCACGACCGTGCGGGTTCTGCCGTGCGGCTGGTGTCCACGGTGAGGTCGAGGCGGGTTCCCCCGTCGGGGCCCGCGGGATAGCTGCGCTGCTCGCTGGCGGCGAAGCAACGGCGGAGAACCTCAGCGACCCGACGGGCGACCTCGGGCGAGGCGGCGACGATGCGGACCTCGGCGTGCCCGTCCGGGGTTGGTTCCGTGGACTGCATGGCGACCTCGGAGTTCGATGTCCCGGTAGGAGACGCGCCGGATCTCTCACTCTACTCCCGGCTTCCCGGCCCTCATCGGCCGGAGAGTACCGTGAAACGAGGAAGCCGCTCGGCTTCCTCGTGCCCGGCAGGATTCCCCCGGCAGGCAGGCAGGCGAGAGCGATGTCCGACTCCGACTCCCCGCGTGTGACCAGGCTCCTGCCGGACGCCGTCCACCAGGCCATACGGCCCGGAACGGCCGTCGTACGGCTGGAGACGACACACGACCGGCAGGGCGTGCTCGACGGGGCGTGGTGGCCGCGCTCCCGCGACATCGCCACCGAGCTCCCCGGCCTGATCACCGCACTGACGGAGTACCTCGGGCCCATCACCCGTGTCGGCCTGGACGCCGGCGCCTGGGAAGAGCTGCCGACGCGGATGACCATCGACGACCGTGTCGTCCACATCGACTCCTCCGCGGTCGGCGACGACACCGTCCTCATCACCCGGGGAGGGCAGGACCTCTTCTCCCTCCTCGTCGTCCCGCCGCATGCGACGCCCGACGCCGCGCGCGCCGCCATGGCCGAGGCCGCCCGGGCCGGCGGCGTGGCGCGGGCCGAACAGATCCTCATCGACACCGGCACCGAGCGAGCGAACCCCGACGCCACGGAAGTCCCGAACGCCCCCGGCGACTAGTCCGGGAAGCGTCGCCGGTCAGCCGCGGCGGTCCTCGGGGCTGACCGTCGCCGGTACCGGGATGCCCGCGGTGCCGAAGTCACCCGAGACGATCCGCGTGGCCGGCTCCGACAGGCGCAGGTGACGGGCGCGCGTGTTCGACCGGAACGCGACGAAGGCGTCGTCGAGCGCGCCGATGACGCGGCTGCGCAGGCGGAGCGGGAGGGCGTGCGTGCTCACGTATCCCGTCTCGCGGGCCCGTGCGGCGAAGTGTGCGGCCGGCCGTCGGCGGGCTCCGGCCGCGCCAGCTCGATGTTCGTCCGGGCGGCGCCGGTGCGGTAGCACTCCACGCACGGGCCCTGGTCGTGCGGGGGATGCCGGTCATCCCTTTCCCCTTCCCCTTGTTGCCGCAGGGACAACGGCTCCGGGCAGGGGCGAATGGGGCCGTTCCGCCCTTGTCCGTACGGTCCGTCGGGCCGGTTCGAGGAGTACGCTGGAATCACCGAGGATATTTCGCGCACCGGCTTTCAGGCTCGTGTCGTTTTCGGCGATCGAATATGCCGGGCCGGTCGCGATCGGCCCGGGGCAGGGTTCGCGTCATGACTGCGACCATTTCCCACCCCGTGACAGCCGAAGCCGATGACCGGCTCTCCTCGTCCTCTCCGCGTCTGTCGCTCGCTCCCGTCGGTCTCGCACCGGCTCTGCTGGACGGCGCATGGTGGCCCCGTTCCCGCGATCTCGGGGCGGAACTCCCCTCCCTGACCGCCGTACTGGATCCGCTGTGGGGGCGGATCACCCGGGTCACGGTGAATCCCACCCACTGGCCGGTCGTACCCCGCAAGGTGCCCGTCGCCGGCCACGTGGTGAAGGTGGGCTGGTTCCTGCCCGAGCAGGACGCGCACGAACTGCTGCTGCTCTCGTACCGCGTGGGCCGCTGGAACCTCCTGGTGATCCCGCCGCAGACGACTCCCGAGTCGGCCGCCCGGCTGATGGCCGCCGCGAGCGACCCACTGGGCACGTCGACCGCGAGCCGGCTGATGGCGGAGGAGGCACGCTCGCGTACGGCGTACGAGGCCGACCGGGCCGTCGAGGCGGTCTGGGACTCCGAAGGAGGACATGAGGCCGGCGGCGTGGCCGCACGTCCCGGGGTCCCGGCCGTGACCGTCTCGATGCCGCAGCAGCCCATGGGAAGGTGAGACCAGTGGAGACATTCGTGTCCGTTGCCGTGATCCTGGGGATGATCGCTCTCGGTGTGTTCCTCATCCACCAGCTGAACTCACAGCACAACAACCGCATCGCCGCCTTCCACTACGGCCGCTCGGGGATGCCTGTGGCGGGACGGGCTCCGCACAAGGCCCGAGGCCGGGCGGGGACGGGCGGCACCGGCCGCCGCCCCGGCGGACGCGGGCGGTTCTCCTGGCGCCGCCCCCGTAAGCAGGCCTGAGCCCCGCGTCCCGGGCCGGGGACAGCCCGGGGCGGGACGGCACAGAGCCACGCTCCCTCCAGGACACGATGCCCACCGGGCGCGGATGCGTCCGGTTCATGGCGCATCCCCGGACGGCCGATCCAGCACGGTGCTTGCCGACTCAGGCCTGTGGACCGGCCGTTCCTCCGCCCCACGATCACCCCGTATCGGCGGCACGCCGCGAGGGCCGGGCCCGGTCCGCCCACGCGGCACTCTCCGACGGGCATTCCGAACCGAGGAGCCATGCCCCTTCCACGGCTGAACGTCCACCGGCCCGACCACACCACCTCCGTCGATGCCCACGGTGAGGCGAGCACACCGACTCCCGCCCACGCCGTACGCCTGCGCCGGCTGAACCGCTGGCAGGCCGAGACCCTGCGGGAGGACCTGGCCGACCTGTACGTGGAGTCCTCACGCGCGCAGGAAGGCGAGGAGTACCGGGCCCGGGAGGCGTTTCTGCGGCGGCTCACCGGTGCCGTCCGGCGGTCCGGATTCGCGCTGCTGATCGGGGAGGACACGGCCTTGGCCGGGTGTGCCTACGGATTCCCCGTACCGCGCGACGGGGCATGGTGGAGGGGGTTCGAGGGGGCCCTTCCGCAGAGCGTCGAACAGCTCACCGCGTCCGGACACGTCTTCGCGATCACCGAGATCCTGGTGCACCCCCGCTCGGACGACCAGGGCCTCGCCCGCAGGCTCCAGAACCGCCTGCTGGCCGACCACCACACCTCGCTCGGGGCGACGCTGGTCGACCAGGCCGACGCTCCCGCCTGCGACGCCTTCCTGTCGTGGGGATGGCAGGACATCGGGACGATCCGCCGGCCGCCGGATCCCACGGTCCTCCGGCCGACGGCCCCCGCGCCGATGAGGGTCCTGGTCCTGCCCATCGAGCCGGGCACGACCACCCGCACGGACGCCCACGAGAACCGCACCCGACGGCCCGGCTGACGGCCGGGGGGTGACCTGGGCGGGAAGAACTCCGACGCGACCCCGCACGCCTGAGCCGGACGTCAGGTCGCGGCCCGCGTCTCGCGCACGCGGTACTCGCTCGGGCTGATGCCGTGTTCCCGCTTGAACGCGGCGCTGAAGGCGAAGGCGTTGGCGAACCCGACGCGCCGCTGTCCACGGTGCAGAGCCCGCTGAGCAGGAGCGTGCCGTCGGTCCCTCCCGCGTCCCAGGAGCCGGCATCCGGTACCCGGGGCGGGCCAGTTCCTCGCCCTGCGGGGTCGTGCAGCGGCCTCCGTGGCGGATCTCCAGTTCCGGTGCGGTGCCGGGGTCGTCCGCGATCACGTACGGTGCGCCGCCGCTCAGCAGCGCGACGTCTCCGGAGCCGATCCGCACCGGGGCGCCGCCCTGGGGAGTGATCCACGCGGAGCCGCGCACGAGGACCGCGAGGGCCAGCGGCGAGCCGTCCTGGAAGCGTGCCGCCCAGGAGCCGGTCAGGGAGGACTGGTTGAAGACGGCGCCCCTGGTCCGCACCCCGTTCAGGAGGTCCGTCAGCGGATCCGTGCTGGTCAGCCCAGAAGGCCTTGGGCCGGGCTCCCCGGGACTTCTCCGAGTACGCCGGCGTCACTGCCCGGCAGGGTGTCTGGAACGTCTGACCTTGCCCGGGTCGGAACTCGGTGAGAGGGTCTGGGACGCCGGTGCGTTCACGTACGACCACGTCGAAGGCGACATCGGCTGTCCCATGACCCCGCCCGTCGGCGGCGCCCATGACAAGGAGTGGATGACCTGCGACGGCACCGTCTACCGAGACGGTCCGCCACGAGAACGCCGTGCACTCCCTGGAGCACGGCGCCGTCTGGATCACGTACAACGGCACGGCGACCGCCGCCGACGTCGAGCGGCTCGCCGGCAAGGTGGCCCGGACGCCCTACACCCTGATGAGCCCCGCCCCCCGGCAGTCCGGGGCGATCATGCTCTCCGCACGGGGACACCAGCTCAGGTGGACGCGGCATCCGACCCGCGTGTCGAGCAGTTCACCACCGCCTACGTCCAGGGCCCCCAGACCCCGGAGCCCGGCGCTCCGTGCACCGGCGGCCTCACCGCGCCCGGCGCGGTCGTCGGCCGGCCCGCGCCCAGGTGATCAGCGGGATTCGGCAACGGAACCCTCGGGCGCCTCGTGCCCGGCACGGCGGCGGTACTCGGCGTTGATGCGCTGGGCTTCCTCGAGCTGGTCCTCGAGGATGACGATGCGGCACGCGGCCTCGATCGGCGTGCCCCTGTCGACGAGCTCGCGGGCGCGCGCCGCGATGCGCAGCTGGTAGCGGGAGTACCGGCGGTGTCCGCCCTCCGAGCGCAGCGGAGTGATCAGACGGGCCTCACCGATGGCTCGGAGGAAGGCCGGGGTGGTGCCGAGCATCTCGGCGGCCCGCCCCATCGTGTATGCGGGGTAGTCGTCGTCGTCCAGACGACCGCTGAGCGGGGTATCTGCTGTCATGTCACCTCGTAGTGCAACGCGTCGAGGGGCCCTGGTGCCGTATGGCACCAGGGCCCCGAAGGAAATTGAACACCATCTGTCGGCCCTAATGCTCTGCCGACCTTCTGTTTCCGCTCCCGGTCCTGCAGACGGGGGGATGCGGGGATCGCGGCTGCGTGACCGGGGACCACCTTCCAATCCGGGGTCTTGCGGTACCCGGCCCCGTACTGCTCGGGCCGGGCGATCCTGATGGCGTCTGCTCCTCCGTCCTTCTCTGCTCACTGATCTGTGTCAACGGGAAAAAGACTAACTGCGTTGGAGCTCAATGTCTACTCTGGCAAGAGCAGATTTTGTTCTCTGCTGGCGTAGACCGCCCGGGTCCCGCAGGGACGGCGGGACGACGACGAGGGCCCTGCCGACGCGCGTCGGCAGGGCCCTCATCGGGATCGGGGTGGGCGGTCGTCCGCCCTTCCTCATGCGTCCAGGGGTGCGGCGCCGAGCAGTGCCGACGCGTTCTGGAGCGGAGTGGGGACGCGCACGGGCGCGGCCTCGGGGTGGGCGTGGCAGGTAAAGCCGAGGCGGGCCATGGCCCGGACGACTTCGCTGCCCGTGAAGTCGCGGCGGTCCTGGCGGGTGATGACCTGGCCGACCTGCTTGACGGGGTAGCGACGGCGGCCGATGGTCACGGACTCACCCGTGACGGTCTCGGGCGTGATGCCCTTCATCGAGGCCAGCACTCCGCTCTTGGTCAGGTCGAACGGGTACCGGGCGATGACACAGCGCATGATGCTCCCAGAGAAGGAGAAACGGCTGACCGGGCGAGGCGGTTCAGCAGGAGAGGGCGAGGACGCCCGGGGCCCGGACGTGCTCGCCGGCGGCGGCGGTCCGGGGGACGGGTGAGACGAACGGTCCGTCGAGGACCTCCCGGAGCCGGGTCCGGTCCGTGTACGTGGAACTGCCGCGGTGAACGGCGAGTTCGGCCCGGGTGACCGAGCCCGTGCGCTGATCGTCCCCGTCGCACAGGATGAGGTACTCGACACGCGCGCCGGCCATGACCGACAGGGCGACCTCGACGGTCATGTCGTCGCGGACCCGGGGGCCGGACGCGTCGACGGCGTCGACCACGGTCACGGGGGAGGGGTCCTCCTGCCGGCACTGCGTCTGAACCGTTGTCAAAGCTGCCTCCGCGGAGATGGGTGAGCTGAGGACCGACGTCACTAGGCCGCCGGGTCGTAGGCGGGCCGCTGTGCCCTGCGCCGCCCCGCCTGTCCGGTGAGGCGCCCCTGGACGGGGCGGTTCCTGCGGCCCCGGGACGAGGGGCCCGCGGACGATGCGGCACGGCGGGGATGCGCCGGGGCCGGTGCGGTGATGACGACAGGGACACCGGACGGGGTCTGGGCGCCTGTGATGCGGCTCAGTTCCGCTTCTCCCGAACGCACCGGGGTGACCTGGGGCGTGATGGCGGCCGAAGCCATCAGCCGGTTCATGCCGCGGCGCTGGCCGGGTGTCACGAGGGTGACGACGCTGCCGGACTCGCCGGCGCGGGCGGTCCGGCCGCCGCGGTGCAGGTAGTCCTTGTGGTCGGTGGGCGGGTCCACGTTGACGACCAGGTCGAGGTTGTCGACGTGGATGCCGCGGGCCGCGACGTTGGTCGCCACCAGGACCGTCACATGGCCGGTCTTGAACTGGGCGAGGGTCCGCGTGCGCTGCGGCTGCGACTTGCCGCCGTGCAGAGCCGCGGCGCGGACGCCGTTGTTCAGCAGGTGCTCGGTCAGCCGGTCCACGGCGCGCTTGGTGTCCAGGAACATGATCACCCGGCCGTCGCGCGCCGCGATCTCGGTGGTCGTGCGGTGCTTGTCCGCCTCGTGCACGTGCAGCACGTGGTGCTCCATCGTCGTGACGGCACCCGCCGACGGGTCGACGGAGTGGACCACCGGGTCCGTCAGATAGCGGCGCACGAGCAGGTCGACGTTGCGGTCCAGGGTGGCCGAGAAGAGCATCCGCTGCCCCTCGGGGCGCACCTGGTCGAGCAGGGCCGTCACCTGCGGCATGAAGCCCATGTCGGCCATCTGGTCGGCCTCGTCGAGGACGGTGATGGCGACGTCGTCCAGTCGGCAGTCGCCGCGGTCGATGAGGTCCTTCAGCCGCCCCGGCGTCGCGACGACGACCTCAGCCCCCGCCCGCAGCGCACCCGCCTGCCTGCCGATCGACATGCCGCCGACGACGGTGGCCAGCTTCAGCCGGACGGAGCGGGCGTACGGGGTGAGCGCGTCGGTCACCTGCTGGGCGAGCTCGCGGGTGGGGACCAGGACCAGGGCGAGCGGCTGCCTGGCCTCGGCGCGCTGTCCGGCCGTACGGGCCAGCAGCGCCAGCCCGAAGGCGAGGGTCTTGCCCGACCCGGTACGGCCGCGGCCGAGCACGTCACGCCCGGCGAGGGAGTTCGGCAGGGTCGCCCCCTGGATGGGGAACGGCACGGTCACGCCCTCGTGGCCGAGCGCGGCCAGCAACGGCGACGGCAGAGCGAGGTCGGCGAACGCCTCTACGGCGGGCAGCGCGGGCGTGGTCGTCACCGGCAGCGCGAACTCCCCCTGGGGAGCGGCCGGCCGGCGCTCGAAGCCCTTGGAGCGGCGCGGAGCCCCCGAGCCCTTGGCCGCAGACCCGCGGGAGCGGTCGTAGGTGCGGGTCGTGCGGGCGGTGCGTGCGCGGTTCAAGCGGAACCTTCCTCGATGTGAGCTCGTGGGCACGTAGCAAGGAATTTCCGCAGCAAAATGAACGGCGCAGAGAATCGCGAGAACGAGCCTGAGGTGTGGGCGCGGCTTTCTTGCCACGCGCCCTGAAATGCAGCGAGCTGGGGCCCGCACCCCAAGGTGCGGGCCCCAGCTGCGAAATATGCGTTGCTGCCGCGATGTCAGGCGGGAACGATGTTCTCGGCCGTCGGGCCCTTCTGGCCCTGCGCGATGTCGAAGGACACCTTCTGGCCTTCCAGCAGCTCACGGAAGCCCTGGGCAGCGATGTTGGAGTAGTGGGCGAAGACGTCGGCGCCGCCGCCGTCCTGCTCGATGAAGCCGAAGCCCTTTTCCGCGTTGAACCACTTCACGGTGCCAGTAGCCATGTTAATTCTCCTTCGGAGACGATGTTCGGAATTCGCCCTGTGCGGATTCCGCGTCGCCGTGCTGATTACCCCGTAGGAAAATGAACCTTCTGGCAACCACACCTGCAACTGAGATCGACAGTAGCATGGCGCGACCGGCGATGTGCGGAGCGACAATTCCGCCCTGTCCGACGCCCGAGGAATACTCGTCGTGGGTCGCACCAATTTCTCATCTCACAAAAACAGATATTGGCCCCGCGCCGACGCACTGTTCCTGTCGCCGCGTCCGGCCGCAGCGCCATGACCTCCCGGGATGGCCCCTGCGCCGCAGCCGCCGACACCGACGGGCGGGACCACGGCGAACGCGCCGGGACCCCGCGTTCGCGATGAAGGTCACATCGGCAAACGGGTGGCCTTCCGGGGGGGGGGGCTAGCCCGCGTGTCCTGCGGTCCAGGTGATGTGCGGGGGCTCGACGCGGGCGCACAGGGGCCCGCCCCGCGGGTCGGTCAGGCCGAGGCGTCCGACCAGCAGTCCGTCGCGTGCGGCGGCGGCGAGCACGTCGGCGGGGATGACGTCGAGCATCAGCTTGGCGCGGCGGAACATCGTGAAGACGCCCGACTCGTCGACCGTGCCCCACGACAGGTAGACGAACCGTCGGCCCAGACGGTCCTGCACGTAAGGGCCCTTGATCTCGATGCCGGTCGGCGAGGTACTCGTGGTGCACTCCAGGGTCCATGTCGCGGACGGTGCGTCGCCGGGCTGCGGATCGAGGAGTTCGCCCGGGCGGTCGCGGCGTTGGACGGCGACGTGGAGGTTGCCGTACGCGGGGACTGTGCCGGGCAGGTCGACGGCGTCGATGCGGATGCGCATGGCAGCCATCATCCCGCCATCGTCCGGGCACAGGTGGGCCTCGCGGCGTCCTGTCACCGGCTGCTCTGCGGGCTGTAGGGCTGGAGGAGCTGGTCGACGGGCGCGTAGTCGTCGGTGAGCGGCCGGGCGTCGCCGATCCAGGACGTGAGGTCGTCGCCGGTGGAGATCTTCCAGCCGGTCTGCCGGGCGTCCAGCGCTTCCTGCATCGCGCGCAGATCGACCGGCCGGTCGGAGGCGATCACCACCAGATTGCCGCCCTGGACGGTGGCGGTCGGGTCGAGGCCGATGTCGGTGGGTTCGCCGACGAGGGCGACGTGCTCGAAGGTCTCGCTGAGGGTGGCTGCCTCGGCACGCGCGAAGGCCAGGCCACCGTGATCGATGAGGTTGGCGACGTACAGGCCGTCCTCGTCCAGCACCCGCCGTACGTCAGTCATCGCTTCCACCGTGGTGAGGTGCCACGGCACGCTGACGCCGCCGAAGGCGTCGCCGACGACGAGGTCACGACTGCCGGCGTCCAGTCGCCGCAGGCCGAGCCGGCCGTCCTCGACGCGCACGTCGATGCCCGCTCCCGGTCTCAGGCCGAGGTGGTCGCGGTCGATGCGCACGACCCCGCTGTCGATCTCGGACACCAGGCTGCGCGTCCCGGGCCGCGTGGCCGCGAGGTATCGGGGAAGGGTCAGCCCGCCGCCGCCCACGTGGTGGGCAGCGAGTGGCTCACCTTCGGGAAAGGCGGCATCGACCACCGACGCGATGGCGCGCACGTACTCGAATTCGAGGAAGGTCGGGTCGTCGACGTCGACGTAGGAGTGGCGCAAGCCGTCCAGGACGAGGGTGCGGCCGCTGTCCCGGTCGGGGTCCGCCACGACCCGTGCGCAGTGGTACCTGGTCTCCGTGTCGCAGCCACCGGGCGCGACCGTGACGGCGAGGCCGCCGGCGACGACCACGAGAGTCAGGGCAGGGGTGCCGCTCCACCCGCGCGTGCGCCACTCGACCAGCCCCGCGCCAGCCACCAGCAGTGTCCCCAGACCGATCAGGATGCCGCTGATCGGCAACCGCGAGACGAGGACGAAGCCGGTGAGGACGGTGCCGACGATGGCGCCGACGGTGCCGACGCCGGACAGCCGGCCGACAACCGTTCCGGTCTCGGCGAGGCTGGTGAGACGCAGCTTGGTGACGATCGGCGTCACCGCCGAGAGCAGCGCGCCCGGCACGAGGATGGTCAGCGACGCGATCAGCAGGAGGATCGCCGGCGCCCACTCCGCGGTGCTGCGCAGCACGGCAGGGGTCAGCGCCACAACCGCTCCCGACACCCCGAGCGAGGGGCCTATGAGCCGGCGCGGATCGACCTGGTCGGCGATGCGCCCGCCCATCCAGGAGCCGACGGCGATCGCGGTGAGGGCGATGCCGATCACCATGGTGCTGGTCTCAAGGGTGAGGCCGAGGTAGGGAGCCAGCAGCCGCAGCGCGACGATCTCGACCACCAGGACTGCGGCCGAGGACCCGAACACGAGCACTGCGGCGGTACGGGGACCCAGGCCGTCGTGGTGAGGCGTGCCCTCGGCGGCAGGCGAGGAAGACGATCCGGTCACGCCGACATCCTTCCACGCGACTCATCGACCGGAGGGGAGAAAGCCGCGAGCACCCTTTCCGGCCCGGGCCGAAGACGTGTCCCCGCCCGCGCTCAGCCGGTTCGCCAGGCCGACTCGAGGGCCGTCCGGTTGTCGCGCAGGAGATCGTCCAGGTCCGTCTCGTAGAGCGAGTCCGGCACGTTGTCGGAGAAGATCTCCAGGACGCAGGGGCCGCGGTAGCCGACGCCGTGGGCGGCGTGCAGCAGTCGGCCGACCGGGATGTCGCCGGTGCCGACGCCGCGCCGGTCCATCCGCGAGCGGGGTGTGCGCCAGTCGCTGACCTGGAGCAGGAACAGGCGGTCGGGGGCGTCGGCGAGACGGGGGACGAGCTCCGGGTCCTGCCACAGGTTCCACAGGTCGAGGCAGACGCCCACGTTCTCGCGGTCGACCTCCTGGACGATGTCGAGCGCCTGCCGGTAGGTCCAGATGGCGGTCTCCGCGTTGAGCAGGACGGGGTTGAGGGGTTCCAGCGCGATCCGTACGCCGTTCTCGGCGGCGATGTCCGCCAGTTCGCGGTGATGGGTGACGACCTGGCGGATCGCCTCGTGCAGATTTCCGTCGGGCGCCGGCCCGGTGTTGGTGACGAAGACCGCGCCCGGGGCGAACGGTGCGATCAGCTCCACGCTGCGGCGGAAGCGCGCCAGCCGGTCACGCCGATCGGCGGGGTCCGGCTGGGTCTCGCTGGGGAACACGGTCCGTACGACGGGCTGGACCGAGCTGATCGGCAGTCCCGCCTCGGCGACCGACGCGAGTTGCGCCTTGGCGCGGTCATGGTCCTGGTGGAGCTTGGTCTCGCACAGCTCGATCGCTTCGACCCCCAGGCCGGCGTAGTGCGTCAGGTCCTCCTCGAAGGACCAGGGCATGGTGGTGAACTGGTTGACGCCGTAGGGGAAGGCGAACGGAGGTGCGGTGCTGTCCGTGGGAGTCATACGAGTACCTCCGTGCCGTTGCTGCCGGTCAGGAAGCCGGTGACCGTCCGGTGGAACTTCTCCGGCTCGTCGAAGAACAGCGCGTGGCCGCTGTGCTCGAAGAAGACGGTCCGGGCGTCCGGGAGCGCCTCGCCGACCCAGGCGGGGCCCTGCCAGGGGAACACCTGGTCCTGACGTGCCACCAGGACCAGGCTGGGCAGCCGGATCGTGGGCAGCAGATCACGCCAGTCGTGGCGGGTGTGGTCGGCCATCAGGGCGTTGCGTGCGTACGCGGGGGACTTGGCCATCTCGGCCAGGAGCAGGTCCCTTTCCCGCGGGGTGGGTTCGGCCGTGAGGATGGTGCGGACCTGGTCCTCGTCGAAGGCCGCGGGGTCGCAGGTGAGCTGCGTCTGCAGGGCGGCCAGGGAGGGTTCGTCGTAGCAGGTGGCGTGTGCGTGCTTCCAGTCCGGTGCGTAGTACTGGCGGGGTGCCTGCTGGACGTACACCGCGCGGGCCAGGCGGTGGCTGCCGAACAGTTCCAGATAGCTCCAGATGACCGGGCAGCCCAGTGACCAGCCCAGAACGGTGACCTCGCGCAGGTCGAGTGCTTCGAGGAGCTCGAACAGGTCCTTGGCCAGCCGCGACACGCGGTAGCCGTGGCGGGGTTTGCCGGAGTCGCCGTGACCGCGCAGATCGACGGTGATGACGCGGGCGTGTTCGGCGAGGGCGTCCAGGTTGCGGGTGAAGAAGCGGCCGCTGAAGCCCCAGCCGTGGATCAGGACGAGGGGAGGGCCGGTGCCCTGTTCCTCGTAGTGGAGTTCGACGCCGTCGCTGGTGGTGATGGTGCCCATGGGTCTCCTTCTCCGTGCTTCTGGCCTTCTACGTGCCTTCTGTCCGAGGGTCGGTCAGGCCCTCACCGAGCGCGGCCACGGCGGCGGCCCCGTGCCCCGCCGCGAGCAGCGGCGTGCGGATGTCCTGTTCCAGGTCGGGCAGGTAGCCGAGGAGGACGTCGGCGGGCCCCTGGATCCGTACGCGGCCCAGCGCGGCCGGCAGCAGCAGGCTCCGGGCCCGCCCGAGCCGCTCGGACCGGCCACCGGACTCCACGGTGACCGGGGCACCGGCGTTGCTGACGACCAGCGCTGTGGAGAAGTCGTGCACCAGTGGGGCCGTGGTGCCCGCCCGCCACCGCTCCAGGGCGAAGTACGGCCCGGCGCACAGCACGGTGTGCTCCACTCCGTCATCGACCTGGATGCTCAAGCCGGAGTGGAACTCGGGACGCGATCCGGGACGCCACTCGTCGAGCAGCCGCCCGAGGTTGGTGTGCCACTCCCCGTCGTCCAGTTCCGAGTCGTCCTCCATGCGCCGGCGCATGGCGTGCTGCTGGATGTCGGAGGTCTGCTCGATCTCGTAGACCAGTGTGTCCGGGCCGAAACTGTGCAGGGTGCCGCCGGGTACGTAGACGGTCTGCCCGGCCCGCACCGGAAGCCGGCGCATGACCGCGTCGAAGTCCTGCGCCAGCAGGGCCCGGTGCAGGGTGTCCCGGTCCACACCGGCCTTCACCCCCACCAGGGCGGTGGCTCCCGGGGCCGCGTCGAGGACGTGCCACGCCTCGGTCTTGCCGTTGGGCTCGCCTTCCAGCCGGCGCGCGGTGTGGTCGTCGGCGTGCAGATGGACCGGAAGGGCGCCGGTGCCGTCGATGAACTTGGTCAGCACCGGGAAACGCGGGCCGCGCCACCCGCGCCCCACGAGTTCGTCGGGGTGGTCCTCGACGAGCCGGCGCAGCGTGCGGCCGTCCAGCGAGCCGTCCGCGACCCGTGCTCCCTCGCCGTCCACATCGCTGACCTCCCAGGTCTCCGCGACCGGGCCGTCGGGCAGGCCGGTACGGCCCAGCCGTTCGGCGAGGGCCCGGCCGCCGAAGACGTGCTGCTTGACCGGGGTGGTCAGCCGCAAGGGATACCAGTCCACGGTCCCTCCTGGTTGCTGATGGACTCTGACCGTGAGTCTCAGAGAATGGGCTGACCGCCGGTGACGGCGATGCGCGCGCCCGAGACGTACGCGGACTCGTCCGAGGCGAGCATGACGTACACGGGGGCGAGTTCGGCCGGCTGCCCGGCCCGGCCCAGCGGCGTCTCGTCGCCGAAGTCCTCGACCTGCTCGGGCGGCATCGTGGCGGGGATCAGCGGCGTCCAGATGGGACCGGGGGCGACGCTGTTGACCCGGATGCCCCGCTCGGCGAGCGACTGGGACAGCGAGCCGACCATGTTGGCGATGCCCGCCTTCGTCGCGTTGTACGCCAGCAGGCCCGGCGGCGGCGAGTCGGAGTTCACCGAGGTGGACGCGATGATCGAGGCACCCGACTTCATGTGCGGCACCGCCGCCTTGCAGAGGTGGAACATGGCGCTGAGGTTGGTCGCCAGCGTGTGGTCCCACTCCTCGTCGGGGACCTCCTCGATCGAGTCGCGGAACATCTGGAACGCCGCGTTGCTGACCAGGACGTCGATGCGGCCGAACGCCTCGACGGCCCGGGCCACCACCTCCCGGCAGTGGGCGGGATCGGACAGGTCGCCCGGCACCAGGACGGCCTCGCGGCCGGCCTCCTCCACCCAGCGCGCCGTGTCGCGGGCGTCGTCCTCCTCCTCGTTCAGGTGCGAGAGGAGGACATCGGCGCCCTCGCGGGCGTAGGCGATCGCGACGGCCTTGCCGATGCCGCTGTCACCACCGGTGATCACGGCCTTCTTCCCGGCCAGCCGGCCCGATCCGCGGTAACTGTGCTCACCGTGGTCGGCCCTGGGCTGCAGCTCCGCCTCGGTCCCCGGGGGCTGTTGCTGCTGTGCGGGCTTGTTCATGGGGACAAACCTCCTTCTCTTTCCTTGCGTTCCGGTCGGGTGGCACACGGGCGCGTGTCTGCCCGTTCCCGACCGGACGGTGACTGGTTCGGAATGTCGGAATGCCGGAATGGAGGTCGTGATGCCGTCGGCTGCGCACGGGCCACCACGCCAGAGGTGCGGCAAAGAGGAAGGGTGACGGTGCCCCTCGCGCCGGGCGGGGTACCCGGGGCGCGTGGGAACAAACCGGACTTGACGCCCGGCGCACGCCAACCCCTGTGCGGCCCAGATCGGGAAGTTCGGGTTCTACGGGGTCGCCGCTGTTCCCCGGCCTGAGAACCCACGCCTCATCAGAACGCCCATGTCCGTCTGTCCGTCCGTACGCGTGTGACGTTTGAGCATGCAGGTGCGCTGGATGTTGGGGGCGGCCTGTGACGGCTGTGCCCGAGTCACGGAAATGGGGGATGAGGGTGGCTCCGCGTGCAGCACGTCATCGGCGTTCGGTGAAGCGTCGTGTTCTTGCCGGGGTTTCCGCCGCCGCGGCGGCCGGAATCGCGGTCAGCGCGACGATGGCCATGAACGCCGAGGCGGCGTGGACGTCGCCGGCGCCCGCCTGATCAGCCGTTCCGGCACCTTCGGCACCGTGAGGACACTCACGTCGGACGGCCGGGTCCCCCAGGTCGACACCCGCCCGACCTCGCGGTTCACGGTGATCTGGCAGCAGGAGAGCTTCCCGTACACGATCAAGTCGGTCACCGGTCCCTGACCGGCTTCAACTGCCCCGCTTTTCCCACTCGGCGGGTTCCCACTCTTCCCTCTGTGAAGGAGACACATGCGCAAGCGCGCTGCCTTTGCCCTGCTCAGCGCCGTCGCCGCGCTGGCCGGCTACGCCGCCCCCGGTGCCTACGCGGGCGAGACCCAGACCGACGTCCACATCAGCAACGTTTCCTTCGACGGTGGCAAGTACATCGTCGTCGGTCTCTACGCCAAGACGGTCACGGTTTCGGGGACCTTCACCCACCCGTCGGGCATCCAGGACGCGGACTTCGTCCTGTGGCGCGGACCGGACGGTGCGAACCCCTACGAGACCTACGACGACCGCATCGTGTCGAACCAGTACTACTCCCATGCGGACTGCGTCGCCTCGAGCGCCACCACCTCCACCTGCTCGCAGACGATCTCCCTCGAACCGGACTGGAAGTACGGCGGCACCGCGCTCACCAACGCCCACGCCGGCACCTGGAAGGTCAGTGTGCAGGGGGTGGCCAACGACGACAGCTGGACCCAGACGGCGAGCTACACCACGACCCGTCTGCAGCGCCAGTCCGTGCTCACCGTGAACGCGGGCCCGGAACCGGCTGCCGGCGGCAAGACCCTCACCGTCACCGGCAGGCTCACCCGGGCCGACTGGGACAATCTCGATTACCGGGGTTACACCAGCCAGCCGGTGAAGCTCCAGTTCCGCAAGGCCGGCACCACGACCTACGCGACCGTCAAGACCGTGTACACCTCCAGCACCGGCAACCTGACGACCACGGTCACCGCCTCCGAAGACGGCTACTGGCGCTGGAACTTCGCAGGGACCTCCACCACCCCGGCCGTCAAGGCGACCGGCGACTTCGTGGACGTGCAATAACCCGAACGTGAGGCAGCGGGAGCCACCGCAACCCCATGGGTGTGCAGGGGCGTGCACCCCACCCACCGCTCCCGGCAGCAACGTCCTGGCGGGGCGCCGTGGTGCGTAGCCGGCGCCGGATGAGGCGGGGTCACCTCACCCGGCGCCGGAGCTCCACCCGGGTCGTCGGTGGGCGTACTCGGTGACGACTCGGGCGAGGGACCCGTGCGGACGGGGTACACACATGGCTTGGAAATGACCGCGTCTGGCAGGAGGTCGCAGTGACGCTTTCAGACGTGGTCTACGTCTGTCTGGGCCTGGGGGCACTGGGGGCGGCTGTGCTGCCCCGGGTGGTGTCCAAGCGGCCGTTCTCCCTGCCCATGGTCTTCCTTGCCGCGGGGGTTCTGATCGAGTTGCTGCCGGTGGGCGTGCCGGCCGTGGATCCCGTTCGTGATCGCTTGTGGGTCGAGCACACCACCGAGGTGTGTGTGATCGTGTCCCTGATGGGCGCGGGGCTCGCCATCGACCGGCCCTTCGGATGGCGCCGGTGGTCCGGTACATGGCGGTTGCTGGGCATCACGATGCCGCTGACCGTGGCGGTCGTCGCCCTGCTGGCCTGGGGGCTGCTCGACTGGCCGCCCGCTGCCGCCCTGCTGCTGGGGGCCGTGCTCGCGCCCACGGATCCCGTGCTGGCCGGTGAGGTGCGTGTGGGCGAGCCGCTCGGTACCGAGCGCGACGAGGACGAGGTGCGGTTCTCCCTGACCAGTGAGGCCGGGCTGAACGACGGACTCGCCTTTCCGTTCGCCTACGCGGCCATCGCCCTCGCCGCGGCGGCCGGGACGGGGTGGTCGGCGGACTGGATCGGTTCGTGGGCGCTGACCGACCTGCTGGGCAAGTGCGCTGTGGGGCTGGCCGTCGGGGGTGGTGCCGGCTGGTTGCTGGGGTGGATGTTCTTCCGCGTGCGCACGTCGGTGCTGCGGCTGTCCGAGCACATGGAGGGCTTCGTGGCGCTGGGAGCCACCTTCCTGTCCTATGGCGTCGCCGAGGTGCTCCACGGCTACGGCTTCCTGTCCGTGTTCGTGACCGCCTGCGTCATCCGGGCCGCCGAGCGCAGCCATGGCTATCACAAGGTGCTGCACGAGTTCACCGAGCAGATCGAGCGGTTGCTCACGGCCGTGCTGCTGTTCCTGCTCGGCGGTTACCTGGTGGCCGGCGCATTGTCCGCCCTGACGCTGATGGGCGCGCTGGTCGCCGTTCTCGTGCTGCTGGTCGTACGGCCGCTGACCGGGTGGCTGGCACAGGTACGGACCGCCATGGGGAAGAAGGAACGAGCCGTGGTCGCCCTCTTCGGGATCCGGGGCATCGGTTCGCTCTTCTACCTGTCCTACGCGCTGGGGCAGGACTCCTTCGGCGGGCTGGAGCGGGAGCTGTGGGCGACCGTGGCCCTCACGGTGGTGATCTCGGTGGTGCTGCACGGCGTCATGGCGACCCCGGCCATCGGCTACCTGGACCGGCGGCGCGACGAGGCGGAGCTCGGCGGTCGGTCGTAGGCGGCAGGCGTACGGGCCCGTACTCACCAAGGCGCGAGGTGAGTACGGGCCCGTACCGGAGCGGGGCCGCGGGGGCGGTCAGACGGTGGTCTTCACCGACTCCTGGTCTTCGTCGCCGTCCGTGGTCTCACCTGCGTTGCGGGCGCGGACGAACTCCAGGAAGGAGCCGAGCTCGCGCTTGACGACCGGGGCGAGCAGGTACAGGCCGATGATGTTGATGACCGCGAGCATGAACAGCACCGCGTCGGCCATGTCGATGAGGGTCTGCAGCGTCAGCAGCGAACCGGTGATGGCGAACAGGGTGTAGACGACCTTGTACGTCAGCTCGCTGGCCCTGCTGCGGCCGAAGAGGTGCGTCCACGCCTTGAGGCCGTAGTAACCCCAGGTCAGCACGGTGGAGATGGCGAACAGCAGCACCGCGACGGTGAGGATGTACGGGAACCAGGGCAGGACCGTCTCGAAGGCGTCGGAGGTGATCGTGACACCGCCGATGGAGTCGGGGTCCTTGCGGGCCTCGGCCCAGCTGGCCGGGTTGGCGATGACGATGGTCAGCGCGGTCATGGTGCAGATGATGACGGTGTCGATGAACGGCTCCAGCAGGGCGACCAGGCCCTCGCTGGCGGGGTGCTTGGTCTTCACCGCCGAGTGGGCGATCGGGGCGGAGCCCAGGCCGGCTTCGTTGGAGAAGGCGGCCCGCTTGAAGCCGATGATCAGCGCGCCGAGCACACCGCCGGCGACGCCCTGCGGGTTGAAGGCGCCCTCGATGATCGTGCCGATGGCGGCCGGGAGCTCGGTGACGTGCACCAGGATGACGACCAGGCAGGCCGCGATGTAGATGCCGGCCATGGCGGGCACGAGCCTGCTGGTGACGTTGGCGATGGAGCGGATGCCGCCGAGCAGCACGATGCCGACGAGCGCGGCGACGAGGATGCCGAAGAACAGCGCGCCGGCGGAGGAGCCCATCGGGCCGTCCTCGCCGCCGGTGACGCTGACCAGCTGGGCGTAGGACTGGTTGACCTGGAAGAGGTTGCCGCCGAACAGGCCGAAGAACAGGATCATGAAGGAGGCGAGGACCGCGAGGACCTTGCCGAGCTTCTTGCCGCCCGCGCCGAAGCGGTCGGCGAGACCCTTGGGCAGGTAGTGCATCGGCCCGCCGGAGACCGTGCCGTCGGCGTGCACCTCGCGGTACTTCACACCGAGGGTGACCTCGACGAACTTGGTGGCCATGCCGAGCAGGCCGCACAGGATCATCCAGAACGTCGCGCCCGGGCCACCGATGGAGACGGCGACGGCCACACCCGCGATGTTTCCGAGGCCGACCGTGCCGGAGACGGCGGCGGTCAGGGCCTGGAAGTGGTTGACCTCACCGGCCGACCCCTTCTCGTCGTACTTCCCGCGCACCACGTCGACCGCGAGTCTGAACTTGCGGACCTGCACGAACCCGAACCAGCCGGTGAAGACCAGACCGGCGACGACGAGCCAGGCGACGATGAGGGGAAGTTCAGTTCCGCCGACGGGAACCGCGTAGAAGACGACTTTCCCGAGCCACTTGGCTATCGGCTCGAAGAAATCGCTGACGGCTTCGTCGACGTTCTGGGTGACGGAGTCGAGTGACACAGTGGCTACCTCGATGGTGCGAGCCCGGGGCACGGGGAAGTGCCGCCGGTTGATGTGCGGTCTCTGAACGAACGCCGTTGTCCGATCGGCGACACTGGGTGGGCTGTCCGTGGATGCGGATCGTGATCACCCGGGTCGTGCTGCCGGTGCATGCCGACCGCTCCGCGCTGTGGTGTTGAGCGGTGTCACCTGCGGAGTTGCGCAGTTCTACCACAGGCTTTGCCATGTCTTTAGTGACTCAAGTCACATGACTCGCAGTTACAGTCGAAAGTCCCAGCGAGCGATATCAGACCGTTATGCGGAGTCTGAGATCCGTTCATCGGACACCTATCGAGAAAGCGGCCATGCTCACGGCTGCCGCCACGACGTAAGACTTCCGTCATCCGTGCCGGGGTACACGCCGCCCGATGAGCCCGTTGAATAGAGGCGGCAGGGAGCACTCAGGAATCGAGGCGGGCATGGGGCGTGGACGGAAGACGCTGGGGAGGCCGTTGGCCATCGGGGTGCTGGTGGTGTCGGTCACCGGCGTCGGCTTGGGGGCGTACTGGTTCCAGCCGTGGAAGCTGTGGCAGGACGAAACCGTGCGGGAGGCCCTGCCCGGCGTGGTGGCCCCGACGGCGCCTGCGGCCGGAGTGCCCTCCGCGTCGCCCTCCCCGGCTCCGCAGCCCCGGACGCTGGCCGGCGGCGCATTGATCAGCCACGAGCACGCCACCTCGGGCAGCGTGAAGCTCGTACGGCTTCCCGACGGCTCCCACGTCGTACGGCTGGAGGACCTCGACACCAGCAACGGCCCGGATCTGCGCGTGTGGCTGACCGACGCGCCGGTGAAGGAGGGGCGGGCCGGCTGGCACGTCTTCGACGACGGCGCGTACGTCAGCCTCGGCAAGCTCAAGGGCAACAAAGGCAGTCAGAACTACGCCGTGCCCGCCGACGTCGATCCGTCCCGGTACACAAGCGTGAGCATCTGGTGCGACCGCTTCGACGTGTCCTTCGGCGCCGCCGAGCTGGCGCGCGCCTGACCTCGTCCGCGGGGGCCCGTCAGAGGTCCTGTGCGGGCCAGTCCAGCAGCCGCGCGCCGATCACCGCGGTCTGCAGCATGTAACGGTGGGCCGGATCGGCCGGGTTGGCGCCGGTCAGCTTGTGGATGCGTTCCAGCCGGTAGGTCAGGGCCCGCACGCTGAGGGTGAGACGTCGGGCCGCCTCGGCGGCCACGCAGCCGGAGTCGAAGTAGGCGGTGAGGGTGTCCAGGAGGGGCTGAGCGCCGCCGCGGGCCGTGGTGAGCGGGCCGAGGGTGGCGAGGACGAGCTCGGCCATGGCCTGCCGGTCGCGGGTGAGGACGGGGTAGACGAGCAGGTCGGCGGCGCGCAGGACCGGGTCCTCCAGTTCCAGGCGCTCGGCGAGTTCCAGGGCGTTGAGCGCCTCCTCGTAGGAGTGGACGACCCCGCCGGGGCCGGGCTGGGGGCGGCCGATGGCGACCCGGCCGCCGTCGGTGGCGGCATGGGCCTGCTTCGCGAAGTGGGCGAGGACCTCGTCCTGGGGGCCGGGGGCGATGCACAGCAGCCGGCCGTCCTTGGTGGTGAGCAGGATGCTGCGGTCGCCGAAGCGGGAGATGAGGGCGCGTTCCACCTGGCGGGGGACGGGATCGCCCTCCTCGTAGGCGGTCGGGCCCTCGGCGACGGCGACGGCATGGGCGTGCGAGAGACGCAGACCGAAGCGTTCCGCGCGTTCGGCGAGGCGCCCGAGGTCGCTGCGGCCGTACAGGAGGTCGTCGATGAACTCGCGGCGTGCGGCCTCCTCCTGCCGTACGGCCTGGCGCTGAGCCCGCTCGAAGCCCTCGGCGAAGGCGTCTGTGACCTGCTGCACGGCGGCCAGGACGCTGTCGGCCGACGCGGGGCCGGCCGGCCAGGCCGCGCGTGCGGCGGTCAGATGGGCGCTGACCAGGGCCCGCAATCCGTGTCCGGCGTCGGCCGCCTGTTCCCCGAGCGCCCGACGGGAGGTGAGTTCCTCCCGGGTGAGACGCCGGCCGGTGGCGGCGACCTCGGCCAGGATCCGGGCATAGCCCGCCAGATATTCCTCTGGAATCTCCGACTCCGCCATGGTGCCCCCGAGTTCTTGACGCGCCGCTGACGGTTTGTCAGCGGCCGACCGGCATGCAGACCCTAGACAACACTGCCGGGAACCGGCAATGCGCGGGCCTGTGCACACGATGCAGGATGGTTCGCGGGGAGCACTACGGGGGATTTCGGTGCCGGACACCGGCAGGTGTCCGGCACCGGAACCCGGAGCGAGCGGTGCGCCGCCGAGCACGGTGGACGGGCAGTGCGGACGGGACGGGGGTCTGGGCATGCGGACGTTGCTTTCGGTGGCCACCGGCCCGCCCACGATCCTCCTGACCACCGCCCTCGTCGTGGTGCTGTGCTTCTGGCTCCTCGTCGCCGCGGGCTTCACCTCGGTCGGGAGTTTCGACGCGGACGCGAACCTCCGTGCCTGGGGCATGGACGGCGTACCTGTTGCGGTAGCCGTCTCCACGCTGACGGCCGTGGCCTGGTTCCTGAGTGTCGGAGGCGTCCTCCTGCTGGCCGCGTGCGCGCCGCCGTGTCCCGCCACCGGGCTGCTGCGCATGGTCCTGCCCGTCGCGGTCCTGCCCGTCGCATGGCGACTGACCTGCCTGTTGGTACGTCCCCTGCACCGGCTCTTCCCCGACGAACCCGCCCCGCCCGAACGTGGTGAGGCCCGGGACCACGTGGACCAGGCCGCCTGAGCGGTGCCCCGCGGACTCGCCGCCGGCCCACGCGTCCAACCCGTCATGAACGACGTCGAACTGGCCGCGCTGGCGGCTCGGCACGCCGCACGGCCGATGCCGGACGGTGGCGGAGACTGAGATGGGAGGAATCCATCCGCCGCGGGCTTCCGGGCGCGCGCCGGACGCGGCGGTCGCCCGACGGCGGGCACGCCTGGCAGCGAGCGCTCTGGGCGCGGCGATGGCCCTGCGTCTCGTACTCGGTGCCATCACTCAGGGAAGCCCACTGGTCACGGCACCAGAACTGGTGGTCGGCCCGACCGCCCTGGTGCTTCTGCCCAGAACGGGTTGTCCGCTCCTATGGGCACGCTGTCGGCACGGCGCCGGCTCAGGGGTGCGGGAGCCGCGCTCGGTGGCTGACGGACGTCCGAGCCTTGGCAGCGGAAGCTGGTCGGAAGGGCACCGCTGCGGGAGCATACGGCGGAGTTTCAGCATCTCCTTGGGCCGACCGGAGCCGTGGGCGCCGCCTCCGGCCCCCGGTTGACACAACGTCCGAACATCGTGCCCGCAACGGACAGATCACGCGTGGGCTCCGTGCGGGGCGTCGGAGACTCTCGATGGACCGCAACAGTCGCACCATCCACGCCGCCGGTGCACGCCCGCTCGCGCATCATGCCCGGGCAAGGTCAAGCCGGTGATTGCCGAGGTCGCCCATCAGGTCGCCTTCGGTGATCGGCACGCCTCCGCCACCACCAGGGCGGCGGAGGCCGGACAGCACCCCCTCCCGCTTCGAGCCGACCATCCGGCACTTCGCGGCCGAGACCGGGGCGGGCAGCCGTCAGGCCCTGGTCCGAGATGCGCGACGAGCCTGGTGGAACTCGGCCCGGTGACGCTTGGTATGTCCGCTCCCGATTGTGCGTCGTTCCCAAAACCAGTAGAGGAAAAGCATGTCGCTCCTGAAGACCATCGACACCCATCCCTCCTTCGCACCCCGCGAGTCCGGCCCGCTGCCGGAACGCCTGATTTCCGGCGACCCGACTTACAGGACCTGGGCCCAGGACGTCGCCCGCGGGGAAACGATCAATACGGGTGTCTGGGAAGCCACGCCCGGCGAGACGCGCTCGGTCAAGGGCGAGACCTTCGAGTTCTGCCACATCCTTTCCGGCGTCATCGAAATCACGCCGGAAGGTGGCGGACCGGTGGTCTACAAGGCAGGCGACAGCTTTGTCATGAAGCCGGGCTTCGTCGGTGTCTGGAAGACCATCGAAACCGTGCGCAAGATCTACCTGACCGTGTCGTGACGCCGATGCCGCAGGACCCCATCGTTGAGACCTCTCGCTAGGGCAACCTGCCCAGAAGGCCTGGTCGCCCGTTGGTCGGCGCCGCGCCCTCGCGCACCCTCGGCGCCCTGCCGGCACCCCCACGCCTGCTGCGGCAGTACGGCACCTGGGCACCGTCCTCCAGGCAGCACCGAGCGCCCGCGACCCCCGGCTCAACGAGCGCGAAGTACCGAACGCCCCGTCATCGAGGCTGACGCTGTGGGCGATCCGCCACCAGGCGGCGCTCGACGAGGACGGTCTCTTGGGCCGGTGTACGCGCATTTGGGCTGGTGCCCGAGGGCCGGGCGAGGGCACTGGAGACGGTGCGGGGTCTGCTCCGGGAGGCGGCCACTCGGCAGGGACGACGCCTCGACGGTCAGCCCGGCCCGCTTCACCACGTCACGCGCTCACTCTCGCAAATCGTTACCGCAGCGTAACTTACTCCGGCGCTATCGACTTTAACTAACGGTGCTAGTTTTTCGCGCACCCTGCAACGAAGCAGCGCGAGGAGTGCACCGTGAGCCGCTACAGAAGCCGTCCGCGTTCCACGTTCAACCGCCTGACCGCCACCGTGATCGCCACTGTGGCCTGCGTCTGTGTCACCGCGACCCCGGCCGACGCCGCCACGGGGACCGACACCGAACCCGTCGTGTCCCGGGGAGTCGCCATCCCGGCCTTCTACACCCCGCCCGCCCAACTGCCCGCCGCCAACGGCACCCTGATCCGGCAGGAGCCCCTCCCCCTGGGGCTCTCGCTGCCCGGCCTCGACGGCCGCCCCCTGCCGGGCACGGCCACCCGCCTGATGTACAAGTCCACCGACTCCAGCGGCCGCCCCGTCGCGGTGACCGGCGCCTACATCGAGCCGTCGGCGCAGTGGGAGGGCGACGGGCCCCGCCCCCTGGTGGCGGTGGCCTCGGGCACCATGGGCCAGGGCGACCAGTGCGCGCCCTCGTTCGCCCTGCAACACCCGCTCACCGTCAGCGGGGAGACCCTGTCCGTCGCGTACGAGAACCTGGCGATCTACCGTCTCCTCGCCACCGGAGCGGCCGTCGTCGTCACCGACTACGTCGGCCTGGGCGCCACCGACCGTCTGCACACCTACGTCAACCGCCTGGACGAGGGGCACGCGGTGCTGGACGCCGTCCGCGCTGCACGCGCTCTCCCCGGCACGTCCCTCGCCTCCGGCTCCCGCGTCGGCCTGTACGGCTACAGCGAGGGCGGCGGCGCCAGCGCGTCGGCGGCCGAACTCCAGCCCACCTACGCTCCCGACGTCAAGCTGGCCGGCACCTACTCGGGCGCGCCGCCCGCCAACCTGACCGCCGTCATGAAGGGCATCGACGGGAGCGCCCTGGTCGGCGCCCTGGGCTGGGCGATCAACGGCTTCGCCCAGACCGACCCCGACCTGCGCGGCGTCATCGAGACCAACCTCAACGACGCCGGGCGCGAGGCCCTCGCCGACACCTCGACCATGTGCGTCGGCGACTCGATCCTCCGCTACGGCTTCACCCGGAGCACGGCGTGGACGACCAGCGGCAAGCCCATCGCCGACATCATCGCCGCCGAACCCCGCGCCCAGGCCGTCCTCGACGACCAGCGCATCGGGACGCTCAAGCCGACCGGTCCGGTCCGTGTGGCCACCGGCGTCCAGGACGACATCGTTCCGCACGGCCAGGCCCGCCAGCTGGCCGTGGACTGGTGCCGCAAGGGCGGCAACGTCACCTACGAGGCCGTCGACCTGCCCAACCTCGGTGACAGGATCCTCACCAACCACCTCGCCCCCCTCTTCACCGACCAGGGAGAGGCGATCTCCTGGCTCACCGACCGTCTGGAGGGTGAGCCGGCCGTGTCCAACTGCTGGACGATGCCGGCCTGGAGGTGATCCGCCTGCTGGTGGAGGTCAGCCGCCGTCAGGGCGCCGCCCTGGTCGTCACCCACGACGCGAACGTGGCCCGCTGGTGCGACCGCACGGTGCAGGTCCGCGACGGCCGGCTGGCCGGAGCCCAGGCCGAGACGGACGCCGGGGCCGAGACGGAGACCGGCGCCGAGGCGAAGGCGGGGTACCGGCGATGAGGGCACTGGACCGCACCACCTGGGCGCTGACCTGGCGGCTCACCCGGGCCGGCGGCCGCACCGGCCTGCTCGCCACCGGGCTCGCGGTCGCGGCGGCGGCCGTGTCCACCACACTGCTGCTGCTGTGCGCCGCGATGAACCTGGGCTTCCAGCACCGCTCGGACCGCACCGACTGGCGAAACCCGGTGGAGTCCTCCCGTCCGGTGGCCGTCGAGGCGGTCGGCACGACGTTCACCCGGGGAGTGCCTGTCACCGTCGTGGACGTCGCCCGGCTGCCCGGACGCACCGCTCCCGCCCCGCCCGGCCTCGACCGCTTCCCCGCCCCGGGCGAACTGTGGGTCTCCCCGGCGCTCGGGGCGCTGCTCGACCGGCTGCCCGCCGACCGCCACCCCATCCCCGGCACGCCCACCGGAACGCTGGGCCGCGCGGCACTGGCCCACCCCGGCGAACTCGTCGCGGTGGTCGGACACCGCCCCACTGACCCGGCGGTCACCGCCGAGCGCGCGCCCGATCCGCGCCGGGTCGGCGACATCGCCACCCCCACCCGCGTCGCGTCCTTCACCGGCGCGCCGCTGACAGACGGCATGGGCAAGGCGTACGAGTCCGTGGCCCGGGTCGCCACCGTCCTCGTCATCGTTCCGCTGCTGGTGCTGGCGGCCTCCGCCGCGCGGCTGTCGGTCTCCCGACGCGACCAGCGGCTCGCCGCGCTACGCCTGATGGGCGCCACGCCGGGCCGTATCGCCGGGCTGACGGCCGCCGAAGCGCTGCTGACCGGAACGGCCGGGGCGCTGCTCGGCGCCGTGGGATACGCCGTGCTGCTGCCGGTGGCGGCGAGCCTGCCGCTCGCGGGTGGCGCCTGGTACACGGCCGACCTGTGGATCGGCGCGGCGCCGCTGCTGGCGGTGACGGCCGGAGTGATCGCGCTGGTCGTCATCAGCGCGCTCGCCGGGCTCCGTCAGGTGGTCGTCGGCCCGCTGGGCGTGGCACGCCGGTCGCGCAGCCGGGGAGCGAGCGCCGTGCGGGTGGTGGTCTTCGTGGCCGTCGTCGCCGGATACGGCTTGATCACCAAGAAGTACGGCAGCGAGGACTCCCTCGCGGTGTACGCGTTCGCCGCGGTCTTCCTGGCGTTCGCCGTGATCGGGCCCTGGGTGGTCCGGCTGCTCGGCAGGATCGTCACCGTCCTGGCCGTCCGCGTCGTCGATCCATGCTGCCAGCGCCTCCAAGAAACTCGCGAGGTCCGCGTTCTCCCATGAGTGGCCCTCCTCGGTGTGGCTCCGGTGGAGGGCACGGACGAAGGCAGCCAGGTCTTCTCTTCTGTCGACGTGCTCAGGAGAAGTGGTGATGAGCGGCACCCTACTTGGCATGTCCGCGGTAGGGCCGAGCCTGGGCGTTGATGTCAGCGTTGGATGTCAGCGGAACATTCCGGCACGGGGCAGACCTCCAGAGGCTCGTCCGGCCGGTCGACCCAGCACCACCAGACATGCCGACTGGTGCACCTCCATAGCGTCCGGCAGGTCCGTCGGCCATCTTCCTCCCGCTGAGTAGGACGAAGCCGCCGGACCTCATCGGCTGGCTGCACTCGGGACAGGCCGGGGTGGTTTCGTAGGTGGGAACGGACAACATTCGTCGGCGGTTTCCGGAAGCACTTAGCGATCACTCGGGTCGGAAATGTCGACGAGAAGTGACAACACCGGAGGCCGCAACTGATCCATGCCGTGCGCCTGGGTGAGTTTGATCCAGACGATCGTGGTCCGATGCGGGTATCCGCTGGACGCGTTAGTCGGGGAGGTGTCTGGGGGCGGTGATGCGGGATCGCGATCGACGGCCTCAACTCGCTCCCCCGCCCGGCTTAGCGTGTTCAGCGCACGCGCACTCGGTCGTGGCACGGATAGCGGTGAACGCAGTCTCTGGCTGGTTTTTGAGGCTCGGACGGGTCAGCCTGAGGCTGCGCTCTGCGCCCGGGCGGCCCTGGCGCTGGCGAGCCGGTAGGAGTCAGTGCCGGTTTCGATGATGTTCCCGCCGAAGGTGAGGCGGTCGACGATGGCCGCGCAAAGCCGTGGATCGGTGAATGTTTTTGTCCACCCTCCAAACGACTCGTTGGAGGCGATGGCGACGCTGTTCTTCTCCTCACGCTCCGTCAGCACCTGGAACAGCAGCTCAGCGCCGTGACGGTCCAGCTCCATGTAGCCAAGTTCGTCTATGCAGAGGAGATCGACGCGTCCGTAGCGGGCGATGGTCTTGGTCAGGATCTTCTCGTCCGCGGCTTCGACCAGCTCGTTGACCAGTTTGGTGGCGAGTGTGTAGCGGACCCGGAAGCCGGCCATGGCGGCTTCGGTGCCGAGCGCGATCAACAGGTGGGACTTGCCCGTGCCGGAGTCGCCGATCAGGCAGAGCGGCAGGCCCTTCTTGACCCACTCGCAGGTCGCCAGGGTGTGAATGACGGCTGCGTCGACGTTCCCGTTGGCCTCGAAGTCGAAGGCCCGCAGCGACTTCTCCCGCGGGAACTGCGCCGCCTTGATGCGCCGTTCGGAGCGGCGGCGGGCCCGGGCGTCGCACTCGGCCATCAGCAGTTCGGCGAGGAAGCCGCGATAGGACATCTGGTCGCGGGCGGCGGCGAACGCACCGGGCTTGCGGACCAGCGCCTCCAGGTAGTGGTCCAGATCAAGCCGGGTCTTCCCCTTGGCGATCAGCCGTTCATGGCGGGCGACCTCCTGCTGGCCGTCGTAGACCACCAGCTCGGACGCGTGCAGCATGGCCCGGACGGTCCGGCCGATCAGCCGCACCGGCACCGAATAGCGGTTGGTACGGACACTGATCTGGCTGAAGCGGTCCACCGCAGGCTGAACAGCCTCCCCGTCTCGAAGGGTTCGTCCGGTAACGGCTGCAGCAACGGCCGTTCGACGGCGAAGTACTCGCTCACCGGCCGTGGCCGGGACCCGATCCGGCGCCGTTCGTCCTCCTCGTCCCACTGCTCGATCATCGCGTTGAGCTCGGCGAGGGAGGCGACTTCGGGGACGGGGACCATGTGATTGCGGCGGAACCAGCCGATCTGCCCCTCCACGCCACCCTTCTCGTGGGCGCCCTCGATGCCGGGCAGGCAATACGCAGCATCGATGCCGAAGTGCGACCGGAACGCGGTCCACCGCTCGTTCTCCACGCGGGACCGCGAGCTCAGCACCCGGGAGACCGCGGAGCGGAGGTTGTCGTAACGGACCTTGCCCGTCGGGACGCCGCCCAGCACGCTGAGAGCGTGGACGTGGCCTTCGAGGAATGCCTCCTGGCCGCAGGAGGCGAAGACGCGGTGCACGGCCTTGCCCGAATACGACAGGCGCATCGCGAACACGAAGCAGGTGACCTGCTCACCGGCCAGACGTACCTTCACGTCGCCGAAGTCCACCTCCGCCTCGGCCCCCGGCCTGTGGGACTGCGGAATGAACGCGTGTACCACCCCGCGGCCGGCCTCAACGGCGATCTGGGGGCGCCGGTCGGCGACATAGGCCCGCACCATCGGATAGGTCACCGCCTCCGCCCCGTGCTCGTCCAGGAGCCGGTCGAAGATCCGCTTGACCGTGTGACGCTGCTTGCGCGGCGCATCCAGATCCGCCCGGAGCATCTGGTCGATCAACGGCTTGTAGGCATCCAGGCGGGTCCCGCGCGGCCGCGGCTTCTTCCGCGGCTCCGGCCAGACCGACTCCAACGCGGCCTTCACCGTGCGGAATCCGACTCCGTACTCACGCATCAAGGCCCGGTACGACATCCCTGCCCGGGCATCACGGCGGATCGCCGCGTACAAGTCGACCTTGGATTTCGGTGGCGCCATCGCTGCCTCATCCCGCAGAGCACGTCCATGCTCCCACCGCAAGCCCCCGAGTGTTGTCAGAACCCAGAGACATCGCCCTCCGGCGAAACCGGGCGCTCCCCGCTCTGAGTAACAAGTGGTGTCCGTTCCCACGTACAAAACCACCGGGGCGTCGGTCAGTGCGGCGCACCCTGACGGAGCGCCCTCTTCGTCACGAACTATCGGCTGGTTGGTCATTGCAGTCCAGGACACGACTGGGCGATATCAGCCCGCTGACGTGCCGCCGCCACAGCGGCGCAGGCCCCCAGGCAGCGGATCGGGCTTCCGGGCGGCAGAACGATGAATCGATCGACAACATATGTCGGTCGCTGATATATATAGGCGACATGAATGAACGACCGCTTCAGGAGCCGACGCTGCTCCTGCTCACTGCCCTGGCCGACGAGCCCAGGCACGGCTACGGACTGATTCAGGAGATCGACGCGATCTCCCAGGGCCGTGTGCGGATGCGCACCGGTACTCTCTACGGCGCGCTGGACCGGCTGGCCCAGCAGGGCCTGATCCGGGTCGAGCGCGAGGAGGTCGTGGACGGTCGGGCGCGCAAGGTCTACGCCCTCGCCGAGGCCGGCCGAGACGTGCTGGCCGCCGAGACGGAGCGGCTGCGTGCTGTCGTCGCCGAGGCGGAGCGTCGACTGGCCGCCCGTCGCGCCCACGTCATCCGCCCGAAGGGGGCCCTGGCATGACGCAGCAGCACAGCTCACTCGCGTTCCGCTGGGCGCTGCGCCTCCATCCGGCTGCCTACCGCGCTGAGCACGAAGCCGAGTTGACCGCGATCTATGCCGAGGCGACGCAGGGTGCCGGCCCGCTCGGTCGGCTGCGCGAGGCGCTCGATGTCGCCGGCCATGGCCTGCGGCGGCGCACCGGCCTGGGCTCCGACCGGATGGCGGGTCAGGTCCTTGCGCAGGCGGCCCCGCTGGCTGTCGCCGTGGCGACGGGTAGCTTCGTGGCGGGCCTGTTGTGGCTCTTCGCCCCCGGCGTCCGGACCTTGCCGGCGTCCTCGCTCCCGAATGTGCTGAGCCTGGCCAACACGGGCCTCACGCCGCTGCTCTGGCTGGCGGCGCTCGCGGCTGTCTGGACCGGGCGCTGGACCGTGGCCCGTGCACTGGTCGTGCCGGCGATGGTGCTGTGCCTGGCCGACGTCCTGCTGGCGGCGTTCACCTCCTCCGGCTTCCACGGCACCCCCTCGATCGCAGTGATCCGACTGGCCGTGCCGCTGCTCACCGGCGCCGTCGTCCTCGCCGCACCCAGGGATCTGCTCGGCCCCTCCCTGTCACAACGCCGCACGATCATGGGAACCACCGCCCTGGCGGCCGTCCTGGTGTCGGGCGTGCAGCTCGTCGACATGTACTACCTCTTTACCCTGGGCGTTCTCAGCGACATCGGCCCGCTGTGGGCCGGGGTCCTGTGGGCCGGGGTCCTCGCGATCGCCCTGCTCTTCGGCACGCGTAACCGGTTGACCGTCGCGGGAGTGGCGGTGGCCGTGCTGCCCACCACGCTGCAGGTGACGGTCCAGCTCACCCCCGCGGGCGTGGTTGTCCTGCTCCTGGTCCTGCTCAGCAGCACGGTGCCCTTCCTCCGCGCGCGCCGGCGCCACTTCCAGTCAACCCCGCCAAGCCGGATGTGATCTTGAAAACCGATCCGTAGCTCTACAGAGATCGGTCATTGAAGGTCATCCAGGAGAGATGCGCTGTGGGTCGCCCTGCGCGCCGGTACCGCGAGCGCGGATGGACGCAGGGTCGCTGGCGAATCCCGCACCAGGGGATGGCCGCGATCAGTTGGCACCACGCCGGAAGGTCGCGCGGTAGTCCCTTGGGCGTTGTCCGGTGTGCTTGGCGAAGAGAGCGGCGAAGGTCCCGGGGTCCTTGTATCCGACCGTGGTGGAGATGCTGGCGACGGTTCGATCCGTGGTCTCAAGCAGGTGGCGGGCACGGCGGACGCGCGATGACTGTAGGTACTCAAGAGGACTCCGGCCGGTCTCGTCAGCGAAGCGCCGCAACAGCGTCCGAGTGCTGACCCTGAACGCGTCCGCCAACGCCGCGAGGTCGTATCGGGCGGCGAGGTCCTGGTCGAGTCGTCGCATGACCCTGCGGGAGAACTCGTTTCCGGGATGCGGAAGAAGTCGCGCGTCGACGTATGGAGTCTGGGAGGATCGCGCGTCGTCGACGAGCGCCACCCGCGCGGTTGCCCGTGCCACGTCAGCACCGCTGTGTTGGCGGATCAGTTCCAGCGCGAAGTCGTACATGGCACTGAAGGCCGCGGTCGTCGTCACCCCCTTGTCGGTGACGACCAGACGTTCGGGGCGGACGTCGGCTTCCGGACAGCGTTGAGCCAGTTCGTCGGCGAGAAGCCACGCCGTCGTAGCCCGGCGCCGGTTGAGAAGCCCTGCCTCGGCGAGCAGGAAGGCGCCGACACAGATCGAGACGACGGCGTTACCCGCAGCGGTGTGTGAGCGGATCGCCGCGATCTCAGGGGCGAGGGCCGTGAGTTTCGCGTCCACGTCGAGACCCGGCACCAGCTCGAATCCCGGCACGACAAGAACGTCGACCTCGCGGAGCGGAGCGACGGCCAACGCCACACCGCCCGAAGCGGTGATGCGACGACGAGGTGAAACGACCGACACCTCGTAGCCCGAGCGGTCCGGACCGGCAACGTGCGTGGCCATCGTCAACAGGTCGGGCACGCCGAACACCTCGGACGCGAAGCAGCCCGGGTAGGCCAGAACGCCAACCCGCAGTGCGCTCATGGTCGCCTCCTGACCACCACGCCCTGTGGCGAGATCGCCCCTCCATATGGCGATCCAGCCTATCGCCTTGTGCGGGTTCATCAGTCCACGCTGTCGCCATGACCGCTTCCAACGGACGTCTTGGCGACGCGATCACGGACTTCTCCCACCGGCTGGTGGACGTGGCCGGGGTGGTGAAGACGGTGCATGTCGCCGGTTCTGGGCCGGCCGTCGTATTGATGCCGGAGATGCCTGGTATCAGCCCCGACGTCCTTCGGCTGGCGCGGTGGGTGCGGGATGCGGGTTTCACCGTGTACCTTCCCTCGCTCTTCGGGACCGACGGTGCCCATCCCACGGTCGAGGGTGGGCAGGAGGTGATTCGCCGGGCGTGTGTCAGTGCCGAGTTCCGTGCCTTTGCCGGGGGCGGCACCAGCCCTGTCGTGGCGTGGCTGCGTGGGCTGGCGCGCCAAGCCCACGCCGAGTGTGGCGGTCCCGGAGTCGGTGCGATCGGACTGTGCTTCACGGGCAACTTCGCACTCACCATGGCGATTGAGCCTGCCGTCATCGCGCCGGTGGTCAACCATCCATCACTGCCGTTGGACGATCCCGCCGGACTGGAGATGAGCGAAGAGGACGCGCACGCGGTCCAGGAGCGCGTTGCACGCGGCGGACTGAAGGTCCTCGCCTACCGCTTCGACAACGACCGTTGGTGCACCGGGCAGCGTTTCGCCGCGTACCGAGCCCTACTCGGCGACGCCTTCGACGGCCGCGTCCTTCCAGGCGGTTCTGCGAACACGAACCCGCCCCCGTTCTTCCGTGATGTGGTGGGGTCCCCCCACAGTGTGGTTACCGCCCACCTCGTGGACGAGGACGGACACCCCACACTGAAGGCCAGAGACGAGATCCTCGCCTTTCTGACCGAACGGCTGAGCCGGACCGGGCACTCGGAGGTCAATCGTCAAGGGCTGTAGGCCACGCGAGGCCATTGGCGTCTCAAGCGGCACGCCACGGCTCATGTATTGGACCTCGCATGCGAGGCACGGTAGCTCCAGAGACTGACTGGTATGGGCTGGGACCGTTCTTGCTCGTTCGGTGGTCAGGACGGGGATGCGCTGATCAGTTGGCGTGCTGCGGCACACCGGCCACACTCTCTCGACCCGGTCCGGTGCCACTGTGAAGGACACGATGGTGCGCGCCGGGCAGTCGTCCGAGAAGGCCGCGCTGATCTATCGGCACTCCGACGAGGAGCGCCAGGAGGAGGTTGCCGCCGGCCTCGACGTCACGGTCCGGAAGGCCCGCGAGGAGGCTGTCCGGAAGGCTGCCGAGAAGCCTTCTGGCACGGATCTGGCACGCGGCGAGTGATCACACCGGACAGCAAAAGGGCCCAGGTCGCTGACCTGGGCCTTCTTCAGGGCATCCTCTGGGCACGGGCACCACCAGCGGCCGAGTCAGACGTGCGCGCTGCGCTTCGCACGGACCAGCGGGCACCGTCCGCCTGGCTGACCTCGATTGTCGGTTGCGACCACAGATCCGATGCTTGGACGTGGCCTCGCGAATGTTGGTGACGTATTCTTCTATGTACATCACCAACATTGTATGGAGGTGCGGCATGTCTGTGACCCAGATCGACATCGATGACGACGCTCTGGAACGCGCCATGGCTCTGTCCAAGGTCAGGACCAAGAAGGAGGCGGTGAATCTGGCTCTGCACTTCTATGCCGAGCAGCAGGAGCGGGCGGCACGCATCAGCCGTCACTTCGAGCGTGCGCGTGAGTGGGGTGCCGTCGATGACGCAGAGCGCCTGCACCGGGCGGAGAAGCACAGCAGGTGATCTACTTGCTCGACACGTCCGGTCTGGTCCGGCTGCTCCGCGAACCGGAACTGCAATCGGCCTGGTACGACGCGATTGACGCCGGGGCCATCGCATCCTGCTACGTGCAACGCGCCGAGTTTCTCCACAGCGCTCGGAACGGACGCGAGTACGACGAGATCTCGGAGATGTTCACTGACCTGTACCCCGACGTGTCGGTGCCGAAGAACGCGGGGCGCTGGATTGGCGCGGTGCAACACCGTATGGCTCAGGCTGGAGAGCATCGCAGCGCCTCCGCCGTGGACCTCGTCATCGCCGCCACCGCGGCCCATCACGGTCTGGCTGTCCTCCATGATGACGCCGACTACCGGGCCGTTGCCCAGCACGCATCCGACCTGACCGAGCACAGCATCCATGACGTGGCTTGAGGCACTTTGACCTGGGAATACGTAGCCTCCCACGCTGTCGGGAGGGGCGGTACGGGGATCTGATCGGTCCGTTGCGGCGCTGCTGTCTGCATCCATGTGCTTCCCGCATTGCCGGAGATGCGTGATTGCGGATGCGTACGTGCGCCGGCCTCCCGCTGTCATTCGACGTCGATTCCGCAGGCGCGGGCGAGGCCGCCGAGGCCGTTCGCTCAGCCCTGGCCGAGGGCGCGCGCAGCATCCATGCGGGTCGGCTGTCCTTGTGGCACGGATCTGGCACGCGGCAACTGAACAACTGAGGACGGCGAGAAGGCCCGGGTCGATGACCCGGGCCTTCGTCATGGAACGGGTGACGAGAATCGCACTCCCACCTCGGGAAGCGACGGCGCCTCCATCGAGACTTGGCTCCTGACCTGCGCGGATGCCGCCTGGGTGGTGTGGCTGCGTGGCCCGGCCGCACCACCATTGACCGTGGTTGTCCGGTCTTACGGGCACGCTCTGGGCACGGCTTCGAGAAAGGGCCGGCAGGCACTGCGCGTGAAACGGTCTCTGGGTTCGGCTCGACCGGTCCGGAGATCCAGCTCGGAGAACCTTCGCGAGCGCACAGGACGTCCGGTGCAGTGCGCGCCTGTCAGGGGAGGGATGTCGCGCATCCTCGGAGCGGCCGGCGCTCGGCCCCGTTTCACTTGCCGGTTTCCGGGCCGTACCACTGCAGTGCTTGGCCGGTGACGGCGGCGATGAGGACTGCTCGCCGCCGGAACGTCCCGCACGGTCGGCCCCTGTGACGGGTCCTCCTGGCGTGGGTCGGGTGGGCGGACCGGGTGATCCCGGCCCGCCCATTGTGGGGAAAGGATTCCCCTGGAGGGTCTTGCGCCGTCAGGAGAGCTTGATCAGGGTGTAGTCGTCGCAGTAGCCGGCCGAGGAGCCCGTGTCCTTGTAGCAGTAGACCGCGGCCGAGGTGTTGGTGCTGCCGGTGGTGAAGAAGATCGGCTGCTGGGCGTAGGCGGTGCTGGAGGTGCGCAGGTAGGTCTCGGTGCCGCCGAAGCTCTTCACACCGACGGCGACCTGCTCACTTCCGTTCGCGACCTTGGCCCAGCCGGCCAGCAGGTAGGTGCTGCCCGCGGTGAGGCCGGTGGCGGACTGCTCGACACCGCTGACGGCGGCGCCGGTCTGCAGGGAGTAGGTTCCGGTGCGGGCGTTGGACGCGACCACGTTGGACTGCGCGCCGCTGCCGCTGCGGGTCCAGGGACTCAGGGAGCCGGTCTCGAAGCCCGCGTTGGTCAGGGCGTTGGCGGGGGCGGAGATCCGTTCCACCGCGAGGTCGTCGCAGTTGCCGGTGCCGGTGCCGCCGGTGTTCTTCCAGCAGTAGACCAGGGCCGAGGTGTTGGTGCTGCCCGTGGTGAACAGCACCGCGGTCTGGGAGTACGACGTCGTGGCCACGTTGGTGAACGTCTCCGTGCCGCCGTAGTTCTTGACGCCGATGGCGAGGGTCTCCCCGGCGTTCGCCACCTTGGCCCAACCGGTCAGCAGGTAGGTGGTGTTCGGGCTGAGGCCGGTGATGCTCTGGTTGGCGCCGCTGCCGCTCGCCTGGGTGGTGAGGGCGAATCCGCCGGTGCGGGCGCCCGAGGAGGTGACGGAGGGGGCGGCGCCGCTGTTGGTCCAGGGGCTCATCGTGCCGGTCTCGAAGCCGGCGTTGGAGACGAGGTTGCCGCCGGTGCCGTTGTAGGCGCCGATGTTGGGCGCTGCCGTCGCGGAGACCGTGTTGCCGAAGGCGTCCTTGCCGCCGTTGCCGCTGATGACCGCTCCGGCCCGGATCACGGGGGAGGAGGGGTGGACCTGGTAGGCGTCGGTGCCGGTGAACGTGGAGGAGGTGTTCGTGTTGCCCGGGTTGCGGAACTCGGGGTCGGTGACGACCTTCGCCGAGTCGGCCGGCTCGGACGACGGGTGGGTGCCGTAGAAGAGGTTGTTGGAGTAGACGGATCCGGCGCTGGTGGTGAAGTAGCCACCGGTGCCGTAGTTGAACACCGCGTTGTTGCGGAAGGACAGGGTCCCGGTGATGCTGGTGCCCCGGCGCGAGTACAGGATCGGCGTGTTCAGCCCGCTCTTGTTGACGTAGATGCTGTTGTTGTAGATCTGCGGGACGGCGACCGGACTGCCGCTCTTGTTGGGGACGTTGCCGACGAGGTGGAAGACGCCCGTGCCGTGGGTCGGGGTGCCCGCGGCGGGGCAGCCGGCGTTGGTGCCGTCGTTCTCGCTGATGTTGTAGCGGATCACGGTGCCGTCACTGGGGACGGTCGAGGTGGGCTCGTTGGCGATCGAGAAGGGCGGCATGATCAGCATGAAGCCGCCGATGTTCTGGTGGCTGTAGTTGTACTGGAACGTGGTGTTGTGGTTGCCCCAGTCGACGTCGAAGCCGGTGCCGTCGGCGCCGTCGACGTGGCAGTACACCTCGTTGTTCTGGACCACGGTGTCGTTGCTGCCGGACATCCAGATGCCCGCCGAGGCCCTGTTGCAGTACTGCCCGGAGGGCGGGCAGTCCTCCTTCGCGCCGCCGTAGCCGGCCTTGTTGTTCTCGATGAGGGCGCCGTCGTTCTTGACGACCAGGATGTCGTCGGCGCCGCTGTAGGTGATCGTGTTGCCGCGGATGACCGTGCCCGTGGTCTGGCCGGTGCCCTGACCGTCCCCGTCCGGGGTGACAGCGACGGCGATGCGGTCGACGTGGTCGAAGGTGTTGTTCTCGACCACCACGTCGTCCCAGGTGGAGACGGGGGTGGTGTGGTCGGTCTGGACGCCGACGCCCGCGTTGGTGGCGTACCAGCCGCCCGAGTAGCCGCTGATGTGGTGGATGTTCATGTCGTGCACCCGGATGTGGCGCAGGACGCCGCCCGAGCTGTTCTCGGCGAGGACGCCGGAGCGGTACGCGGGCGAGGACGCCGCGTTGGTGAGCTCCAGGCCGCCGATCTCCCAGTACTGCTGGTTGAGCAGGTGGATGACCGGGCCCGTGGCGCCGTTCGCGTTGATGACCGGCTTGGCGCCGGTGCCGTAGGAGCCCATGGTGACGGGGCTGCCGGAGGCGCCCGAGCCTTGCGGGGTGAGCTGGCCGGTGCAGGTGGTGCCGGCGGCGAAGAGGATGCTGTCTCCCGCGCCGAAGGTGGTGTTGTTGACGCTGGTGACGGTGTTCCAGGGGCTGGACTGGGTGCCGTTGCCGTTGGTCGCGGCCGAGCAGTCGACGTAGTGGGCACTGCCCGCCGCCATGGCGGCGGGGGCCGGGAGGAGGAGAGCGCCCGCCAGCGTGGCGAGCAGGGTGAGGACGCGGGAGGCCCTGAGGCCCGGACGGTCCGATCTGCGACGCTTCATTGCGACGCTCCTTGCTGGGTGAATGTGTTCTCCGCGCCGCGGGATGCGACGTGGGGCTTCCTGCACCGGGCGGGTCGGCCGAAGCGGGCACGTCCGGAATCTGTGGCTGGGGCGGGGGGCCTCAGCACGGCGGGATGGAGGGCGGGAGCGGCGTTTCGAGGACGGAGGCGTGGCGCATGCCCGGCGGCAGCGCCAGGGAGACGGGCTCCCAGTCCACGCCGTCCTTGCTGCGAGCCGCCCCGTATCGCCCTTCGAGGTAGTGGTCGAAGATCATGACCAGCTCGCCCCCGCGCCGGAAGATCGACGGCCCCTCCACCACCGAGGGGGTGACCGGTCCGGTGCCGGCGGCGTACGGACCGCCGGGGGTCTCGAAGGCGGTCAGGTGGATGTCCTTGTGCGCGGTGGCGAGGTCGTTGGTGCCTCGCTCGTCCTTGAAGGCCATGAGGAACCCGCCGTCGTCCAGCTGCCGCACGGTGGCGTCGATGACCGAGTGACCGGGGTCGAAGAAGACGTCGGGGGCCGAGAACGTGCTGAAGTCCTCGGTAGTGCAGTGCCAGATGCGGTGGTCCTGGCCGACATGTTCGTAGTCGCGGCCCTCGGGCGTGCTCCCGGACTCGACGACCGACGACCAGATGAGGTGGTACAGCCCGGTCCCGCGGTCCAGGAAGAACTCCGGGGCCCAGGCGTTGTGAGCTCCGTCCACCTCGGTCATGACCGGGAGGAGTTCCTGGTCCGACCAGGTGAGCAGGTCGGCCGAGGTGGCGTGGATGATGCAGGGGCTCGTCCAGCCGTCGGTGGCCAGCAGATGGAACAGGCCGTCGGGGCCCACCCCGATGAACGGATCCCGCAGTCTGCCGGTGCCGACCGTGCCCCGTAGGACGGGTCGGCCGCCGTTCACGACCGAGAATTCCTCACCATCGTGGCTGTAGGCGAGGTGGAGCGCCTCGTCGGTGTCGGTGAAGTATGAGACCACGTACATCGGTGGATGGTCCTTCCGGGATGTTCGGGACGGCGGGGATGCCGGCTGTCGGGGCATCGGGGTGCCCTGGACGGTGGCGGTGTTCGTGTTCAGGCCTCGGCGGCCGGGCCGGGCTCTACGACTTGACGGCGCCGGCCGACATCCCGGCGACCACGTGCCGCTGCAGGAATACGAAGATCAGCAGCAGCGGGAGCACGCCGAGCAGGGCGGCCGGGAACAGGGTCGTCGGCTGCACGGTGTGCGGGTCGATGAAGGAGTAGGCGTTCACCATGACGGTGCGTTTGTCGGGGTCCTGCAGGAAGACCAGCGGAACCAGCAGGTCGTTCCAGACCTGGAGGGCGACGAAGGTCAGCAGCGTGCTGGTGATCGGGCGCAGCAGCGGCAGGATGATGGTGAAGAAGGTACGGAGGGCTCCGCAGCCGTCCAGGGCGGCGGCCTCCTCCAGGTCCACGGGGATCGAGCGGACGAAGCTGGTGTAGAAGAACACGGCGACCGGCAGGTTGATGGCCGTGTAGATGATGACCACGCCCGCGTAGCTGTCGAGCAGGTTCAGGTCCCGCATCAGCAGGTACAGCGGCGCCACCACCACGAAGATCGGTACCGAGGTGCCCAGGATGAACAGCCGGTACACCCAGGTCGACCAGTTCTGGGTGATGCGGGCCAGCGGGTAGCTGGCCAGGGAGCCGATGACGGTGATGCTGAGACACGACAGACCCGTGATGAGCAGTGTGTTCAGCGCGCTGCGCCCGTAGTGGATCTGTCCGAAGGCCTCGGTGAAGTTGTGCAGGGTCAGAGAGTGCGGGAAGCCCAGCGGGGACCTGGCCACGTCCGCCGCGGTGCGCAGCGAGGTCACGACGGTGAAGAGGAACGGCAGGACGAAGGTCAGCGTGCCGAGGCACAACAGCACCGTGCCGAGGGTGCCGGAGGTCCGGCGCCAGAGGGTGGAGATCATGGTTGCCGTCCGTCAGATTCGTCGCTCGCGGAGCCGGAGCAGGGAGGAGGTGGCGCTGGACAGGACGACCACGGTCACCAGGAGCAGGACCGAGACCGCGATGCCGAAGGCGAACTTCCCGCCGCCGAAGACGTTCCGGTAGACGAGCATGGTCAGTGTGTCCGTGGCACCGGCCGGGCCGCCGTTGGTGAGGACGAGGGGGAACTCGAAGACCTTGAGCGAGCCGATGAGGCTGAGCGTGACGTTCACGGTCAGCGCGGGGGCCAGCATCGGCCACTCCACGCTGCGGAACCGCTGCCAGCCGCTCGCGCCGTCCACCGCGGCCGCGTCGAGCAGGTCGGTGGGCACGCTCATGTAGCCGGCGAGGAAGATGGCGCAGGAGTAGCCCGCGAACATCCAGACGTTGACGGCGGCGACCGCGTACAGGGCGGTGGAGGTGTCCCCGAGCCAGACGTGTTGCAGCGAGTCGAGCCCCAACACGCCGAGCAGCGCGTTGATGCCGCCCTCCGGGGCGAACAGGTACGACCAGATGAAGGCCGCCATCACCGGGGAGACGAGTGTGGGGGTCAGCAGCACCACGCTGAGCGTCTTGCGCACCTTGGGACGGCGGAAGAGCAGGCTCGCGAAGAGCAGCCCGAGGCCGTTCTGCGCGACCACGACGACCGCCGCGTACAGCACGGTGTGCCACAGGGCCGCGGTGACCTTCGGGTCGTCGGCCATGGCACGGTACTGCTCCGTGCCGACGAAGTTGGCGATCGGTCCGCCGAGGCTGTCGGTCATGCTCAGATAGACGCCGCGGGCCAGCGGATACAGCATGAACGCGCCGTATATGACGATCGCCGGAAGCAGGAAGGCGGCCATGGTGGCACGCCGTCGGTGGAACACGGGGGTCCTCCTCTTGCCCGGACGGGCCGCGGTGGGGGCGGTCGGGAGCCGCCGATCGCGCCCACCACGGCTGACCAGGGGTGGCCGGTTACTTGGCGGACGCCGCGGTCTGGATGTCCTTGAGGGTCCGCGCGGCGGACGCCTTGCCCAGCAGGTAGGCCTGGATCCTGGAGCCGGTCTCGGTCTCGGCGGCCGCGGCGTACCAGGAGTTGGACGGGAGGATCCGGTAGCGGCCCTCCTTGAAGGCCGTGGTGAAGGCCGTCGTCTCGGTAGCTTCCGGCGTGGTGCCGTCCGTGAACGGAGACTCCGCGTTCTCGGCCTCCAGGTACTTGGCGAGGTTCTCGTTCTGCGACCAGAACTTGACGTACTCGCGTGCCGCGTCACCCTGCTGCGACTGAGAGTTGACGCCCCACATCGTGCCGGAGAAGAGCATTCCGTTCGGCTTGGTGCCCTCGGCGCCGCCCGGCCAGGGAGCGAAGGAGACCGGGAACCCGGCCTTCTTGATGTTGGAGACCTGCCATGCGCCCTGGTACCAGAAGGCACTCTTGCCGGCGCTGAAGTCCTGCGGGCCCTGCGACCACTCGTCGGTGCCGATCTCGTTCTTCCAGTTGACGTACCCCTTGTCCTCCAGGGTCTTCAACTGTTCCAGCGACGTCTTCCAGTCGGGATTGAACGACGCCTTGCCGTCGAGGAAGTCGGCGTCCCACTGCTTGTTCTTCTGGTAGACGGTGGTCGAACCGCTCGCCTGGAAGACGGAACTGCCGGTCCAGCCGCTCTTGTCGGGCAGCGCGATGGGGTCGATGCCGGCCTTCTTGACCTTGGCGAGGTCCGCGAGGAACGTCGGCCAGTCGGCGGGGACTTCGGTGATGCCCGCCTTCTTCAGCAGGTCCATGTTGGCGTACAGGCCGATGCCGATCAGCTCCATCGGCATCGCGAGGGTCTTGCCGTCGGCCTGCGCGAAGGGCTTGGCGTCCGGGGCTATTCTGCTCGCCCACGACTCCCCGGACAGGTCGGCGAGGTAGCCGGAGGCGCCCCACTTCTTCATCTTGTCCGTGTCGACCATGATCACGTCGCCGGCCTTGCCGCCGAGCAGCTCCGGCTGGAGCTTTTGGACGTAGGTGTCGTTCGCGGTGATGTACTCGAAGTCGATCTTGATGTTCGGGTGGGCTTTCTCGAACGCCTTGTTGATCTCGGCGACGTTGGCGGGCTCCGCGCCGCCGCCCTTCCACGCCTGGACGTGGATGGTCACCTTGCCGTCCTTGGAGGCACCGGCCGACCCGCCTCCGCACGCGGCCAGCGACATCGCCATGGCGGCAACCGTGGTGGCGACCGCAAGACGTCTCCCAGAGCGCTTCATTGCACACCTCACCCATCGTCGGTACGGACCGACTTGTCATCTCTGAAGGGGTTTGAACGGGCTGGTCGGTTTCCGTGTCGGGGAAGTGATGACACATGTGGAAAGGGACCGGTCGACCCGATTTTGCGGCGATCGTTCATGCCGATTGCGGGGACTGTAACGCAAAACTTAACCGACATCTATACGTAACTTTCCGTGGCCGATTGGCTCGGTTGGCGTGGTCGTGATCCCTGGGGCGGCAGGCTAAATGCCCAGTTAAGGCAGGTATTATCAGGCTTGAGCCAAGCATCAACGGGCGCTTTCGTTGACGCGCCTGCTGCCTTATCGTTACAGTTACCTGCGTGTGTTCATGGGTGAGGGGAGCGGGATCGCCCCCTTCTGGCTCCACTTAGCGGGCTTCGCGCCGCGGGGCGTGGCACCGAAGGGGTGGCGTCTCGCCGGGGGATTCGACGAGCGGACCCAGTTCGACCGAAGTCGGCAGACAGAAGGAGTTCGGGTGGGAGGGCGGGCGACCATCGCGCAGGTGGCCGAGGAGGCCGGCGTCTCCGCGATGACCGTGTCCAATGTCATCAATGGCAAGCCGGGGGCCTCCGAGGAGACCCGACGCCGTGTCATGGAGGTGGCCGGGCGGCTCGGCTACCGGCCGAACGTCTCGGCCCGCAACCTCAAGGCCGGCCGTAGTGGGCTCATCGGCCTCATAGCGCTGGACCTGACCAGTCAGTACGGACTGGAGATCCTGCGTGGCGTCGCCGACGAACTGGCCAGTGCCGAGCAGGAACTGCTCGTCAACGCCACCTACCACGACGCGGTGCGGGAAAAGGACCGGATCGAGTTCCTGGCACGTGGCCTCGTCGACGGCGTGCTCATGATCGCGCCGGTCCTGGAGGACGAGGCGGTCGAACTGCTGCGTCGGCAGAAACTGCCCTGCGTCATCATCGACCCTCGGCGCCTGGATGTACCGCTGCCCCGGCTGAGCGTCGACAACTACCACGGCATGCGCCAGGGCACGCAGCACCTCATCGACCTGGGCCACACCCGGATCGCCTACCTCCGCGGTGAGGAGGACCTGGAAAGCACGTCCATCCGCTTCCAGGGCTTCGAGGACGCGATGCGGCTCGCCGGACTGGAGGTCGACGAGCGGCTGGTCGCCTCGTGCGACTTCTCCTACGCCTGCGGCTTCCGCACCACTGCTCGTCTGATCGACGATCACAGTCCGACGGCGATCGTCGCCGGTGCCGACCTGATGGCCCTCGGCGCCATCGACGCTGCCCGGGCGCGCGGCCTCAACGTGCCCACCGACTTCTCCGTCGTCGGCTTCGACGACCTCCCGCAGGCGGCGCAGAGCTTCCCCGGCCTGACCACCGTGCGCCAGCCGCTGCACGACATGGGCCAGAAGGCGGCCCGCGCGCTGCTGTCCGTCATCGAGGGGCAGCGGCTGCTCATGGAGCACATGGAGGTGGGCACGAAGCTCGTGGTACGCAACTCGACCGCCCCGCCGCCCCGCGACGGCGCGGCGTGACCCGCGCGATGCCGCGCCGGCTCTTCCGGCGCGCCACGGGGCGCTGGACCTACGTGGCGGGCCGAGCCGGGATGCGGGGGCAGACTCAGGAGAAGCACGCGCTGATTCCGGGCACTCCGACGGCGACCGACAACAGGAAGTCGCCGCCAGGGTCGACGTGACCGCACGCGAAGGCGCGCCGGAAAGCGGCGGCTCTGCCGGATGAGGCACCGGTGAACCAGACGATCAGTGTTCTGGCGCGAATCTGGCACGCGACAACTGATCACCAAGCAAAGCAAAAAGGCCCGGGTCTCTGACCTGGGCCTTCATCATGGAGCGGGTGACGAGAATCGAACTCGCGCTCTCAGCTTGGGAAGCGACGGCGCTCGACTCGTCCCTATGTCTATGACCTGCGCAGATGGCATTTGCTCGGGCGGTCGTGCGGGTCGGAACGTGCCGCTGTTGACCGTGGTTGTCCGCTCTTACGGGCACGCTATGGGTACGGGGCGCGAAGACTGGTGGGCAGAGTGCGTTCTCGGACGGGCACGGTGTCGGGCCGAACTCGGTCGGACGTCCAGTCGGGGAACGCTTTCGCGCGTGCACAGAGACTGCTGCCGCGTGGTTGTCAGTGGCCGCCCTAGTGTGCCCGCGTGACGACATTTCGATCCGGCTTCACGCTCTGGCAACTGGTCCAGACGGCACGGGAACTGACTGAGGACGCGCGCGTCCGGGAGCGCGTCGACGCGGTGCTGCACATCATGGGCGGCCTCGGTGGGACGTACGGCAAGGGCAGGCCGCTGGTGAACGCCTTGGAGGACGTGGCCCAAGAGGCCATCCTCCAGGGCGACTTCGCATTCGCCCAGCGCTTTCAGCGCTTCGCCGCCTATGCCGGAGGCGAACTGTTCCTTGACATCCTTGAGAACTACTACGACGACGAAGCCCGACAGCGCAGCGAGAAACACATGCGCAGGATGGCCGCACTGGGTGCGGACAGGGCGGTCGCCGCCCTTGACGTCCTGTGCCGCGACAAGCCCGGCGCAAGCGCCGCCGACGCCCGTGACCTCTTTCGCGGCATAGCCCAGTCCGTCGACTACCTGGGCCTCGGGGACGGCGAGGGCGGGATCCGGCTCTCCACCAAGGAGGCGAGGCGACTCCAGGAATACGGACACATGGAGATGGTCCTCCGCAACCTGCCCCGGCCCGCCTCCGCCGAGGCCGCCCGGATGATGAGCGACGTCCTGGCCGATGTCGACGCCGGCATGCTGGCCCAGTTGCTCGAACTGCGGGCCAGGCAGGTCGGCCTGGCGGCCCTGCGTACCGCGGTGGAGGACCCGGACAGCTCCGAGAGTGCCCTCCATGGCTGTCTGAAGAACCAGGAATGGATCTTCGGCGGGGCCTACGTGGCCGAGCTGGCCCGCCGGCAGTACACCCCGGACGCCATCCTCGACATCCCGCTCCTGCGCGGCGACGGCTCCCTGCACGTGGTGGAGCTCAAGCGCGCCAACATCAAGGACCTGGTCATACGACGCTCCGGCCACCTCATGTTGGGTGCCCCGGCGCACCGCGCGGTCTCCCAGGCGCAGAACTACCTCCGGGCCATGGACGAGAACCGCCCGAGCATCCTGGCCGAGCACGGAGTCGACACCCGCCGGGCGTCGGCGACGGTCGTGATCGGACACCCGCGGTACGTGACCGGGGACGTCACCTCCCATGAGATCGCGGAGACGCTGCGGACCTACAACACACACCAGGCGCGCATAGAAGTGATCACATACGAGACCCTGCTGGATTCAGCCTCCCGCATGCTGGCTCTGTCATCGGCACGGCAGGACGCAGACCCCGACCCGGACGAGGAGTCCGCCGCATGACCGACACACCACCCGCGATCGAACCGCTCCTGGCCCGCTTGTGCGGCGGTGAGATCACCGACAAGGACTACGTCGGATACTTCATGAACCAGTACGGAGAGGAACTCGTGTTCGCCCAGCGTCGGGGCGAGAAGACCGCTCGGCTCTGGCACAGCGACGCGGACTGGAAGATGTTCCTCGTCGGTGACCACTCGATTCGGCTCGACGGCCCGCTGGACGGGATGATCACCGTTGCGGACCTGATCATCAACCGCGAGGAGGCGACATGGCTGTCCTCCTGCCTCGCCGCTTCCCGCCATCTACGGCAGGGACGGACCTGATCACGCACCGTGCTGAGGCTTCAACGGACGGGCCTGGCTCAGGGGGGCGGCCAGGCCCCTGCACATGAGCCCTGCTCTGCCCATGATGTCCTCCGCCCCGCCGTCCGTGACTTGGTCGCCCGCGGCCAGGGTGGTCGTCGTCTGCAGGTACGGCACCGCCGGTAACGTCGGTAAGCTTGGTCACGCTGCGCAAACGGCTGGGGACGTCAGCGTCGTAGCTGCAGTCGCCATGAGGCCGACGATCGAAGCAGGTAGGAGGACGCTCGGGTACTCCCTGGCGACCTTCCGCTCTGATGCAGGCTCCTTCGCGGTCAAGCGCCGGCCCCCGCAAGAGATTTGCATCCACCCACGACGAGGTGCGGTGTGGGGCGGGTTTCCGGTGTTGTCCGGGAACGGCGGGCTGAGGGCTCGGACCGTGCGAACCTCTCGCTCAGCTACGTCAAAGAGCAGGTCAGCGCCATGCTGCGATGCGGGGGGCTTGCCGCCTCAAGGAACTCGTGTCCTCCGCGTGCCCAATCGTCGACGGCGGGCGGCCCGCGAAACGCAGCGACGGCTCATCAATAAGCAAGCCCCAGGGCCACTGACCTGGGGCTTCAAGAAGAGCGGGTGACGAGAATCGAACTCGCGCTCTCAGCCTGGGAAGCGACGGCGCTTGAATGGGCCTTTCGGTTCTGACCTGCGCGGATGATTGCCCGCTGGGGTGGTTGTGCCGGTCGGATCGCACCGCACCGCTGTCGACCGTTGTTGTCCGCTCTTACGGGCACGCTGTGGGCACAACTTCAGACACCGGCCGACAGTGCCCTGGCACGATGGGCTTTGAGCCTGGCTCGGCTGATGGGGATGTCCGGCTCGGGGCGCCTTTGCGCGAGCACACGCCTGCCAATTGGCGTGCTCCGGCTATGGGATCGACGCTCGTGCTTCCTCGGAACAGCAAACGCGACCCGGCTCATTTCCAGGCGTTCGGGCCGCACCACTGGAGCGCCTGGCCTGTGACCGCGGCGATGGACTCGAAGTCCCGGTCCGGGTGCAGAAGAGTCAGCCTCTGCAGCTCGGCTGTGGCGGCCACCACGAGGTCGGCGGCTCCAGCACTGCGGTGCTGTCCGCGCTGTGTGAGGATCTCCTGGACCTGCCAGGCGTGGTCGTCGACAGCACCCATCCGAAGAGCAGGCGCATGTCGTCGATGCAGCTCGCGCAGGGGGGTGTCGACCGCTTCCTTCTTGGTGCTGGTGCTGGTGCTGGTGCTGGTGCCGAGGGCCTTGGCCACGTCAGCGACCAGATGATCGTCAAGGTCGATCACCTTATCCATGCGCTCCGGGTTCTCGGTTGCGATATGGAGGCCCTGGCTGAGCCGGTTGACCAGCCCAGACTGACGCAGGCTCTCCCCAGCTAGCCCCTTAACAAGCAATGTTTCTCGCCTTCTGGCGATTGGGTGGCTGAAGGGAGCACTGGAAGGAGAAAATGGCTGTTGAACGCCTGGAATGCCGCTGAGGATCGGCCCTGCGGTCAGCGTGCCCCGTCCGCCTGCCGATCTGCGCACCGCCGGTGCGCTGTTTGACGCTCCTGCTGTGGCCTCTCTACCGTTCCCTCATCGCGAACAACTAGGACGGTGTACGGGGGGTTTCATGGACGGTACGGGTCTCAGCGACGATCGCTTGCTGTCGAGGGCCGAACTGGCTGAACTGGCGGGGGTGATGCGTCCGGCGGTCACCAATTGGCAGCGGAGGTACGAGGATTATCCGGAGCCGATCAGGACGGGGGAAGCAGAACTCTTCAGTCTACGGGCGGTCCTCGGCTGGCTTGACTCCCGTCAGATCCCGTCGCGTGCGCGTGCGTCTGATGAACCGCCTGGATTCACCTATGCCGACCGTATGCGGCGGAACCTCGTTGCATCGGACCATGCCCGCCAGAGAGCAGCCGCGCTGAGGGGCGAGGCAGGTGGCAGCGGCCCGTTGAGCGACGAAGAACAGCGTTCGCGGCAACTTGCGCAACTGCTGGGACCGATGGCAGACGCCGTGCGCGGCGGCGGGTCGATGACGGACTACCTGGCCTTGCTCCTCTCCCTGGTCTTTCTGCAGGTGAGCGGAAGCCCCCGCTCAGCGTCGCTCCCGCGTACGGTGCGGGCTCGATCCAGGGCTGACACGGCGGCGTTGTTGCAGGAGATCGGGGAGGCAGCCGACGAGGCACTGCGCCTGCGCGGTGTGCCGCCGGGCATGCGGTCAGCCATCGTCAAGTTGGAGCCTCGGGAGTACGGGGACGTCGTCGAGGTGATCCGCCTGACCGACGGCTTGGGGATCGACGAGTTCCGACAACTGGTGGATCAATTCGGCTCCCGAGCCGGGCTTCCCAGCGGAGAGTTCTTCACTCCACGTGCCGTCGTGCGGCTGATGCGGGATGCTGCCATAGGTGACGAGGACTCCACGCAACGCGTCTACGACCCGTATGTGCGCGCAGGCGAGATGCTTGACGCAGCCGCTGAACGTCTCAGTGGCGTTGCGCCTCTGACTCTGCGTGGTGAGAGCCCGCAGCGCGGCACACTTCGCCTCGCTGGAATGAACCTCGCGCTGCACGGAGTCCCGGTCGAACTGGAGGCCGGCACCACGGCCCCATGGAACGAACGTATCTGGCCGAAGAGCCACCAGGCCGACCTGATTCTGACCAATCCGCCGTTCAACGCTCGCGGGGCCGTGCCGAAGCCGCGCGAGGGCATCGACTGGCCGTACGGACCGCCTCCCCCCGGTAGTCCTGCGTTCGCTTGGCTCCAGCATGTCCTGGTGTCTCTCAAGGACGAGGGCCGTGCAGTCGTGGTGATGCCGGCCAGCGCGGGCGCCTCCGCAGACGTCCGGGAGCGGGAGATTCGAGGCGGGATGGTGGAGGACGGGGCTGTCGAATGCATTGTCGCGCTGCCGCCTCAGCTCTTCTCGGGGGCTCAGGTGTCCGTTTGCTTGTGGTTCCTGCGGCGTTCCGCGGCGGTGTGCGAGGAGATCCTCTTCGTGGACGCCCGGGACCTGGGTGACAAGGCGGCTCGCGGACCCCGAGTCCTGTCCGACGAACATGTTCGGGCCGTCACGAAAACCGTCCAGGCGTGGCGGCGAGGTAGCGGCTTCCGTCTCGGTCGGCAGAGCGCGGGCCAGCTTGCGGTCGCCGCTCCGCTGGAGGCGGTGCGGGCTGCCGGTTACTCGCTCAGCCCCGCCGACTATGTGGACAGATGGATGTCTACGGCGTCACCGACTGATGCGGCAACTGAGGCAGCAGCCACCAAGCGGGCGCTCGATGCGGCGAGGCGTCGGACGAATGCTGTGGACAGCGCGGTCGACGCGCTCTCGTACGGCCCATTGCCGTCAACCGTCGCGCTCTCGTACGACGGGCTACCTCGTGACTGGCGCCGGGTTCCGCTGGGAGACCTGGTCGACATCATGGCGGGCCCGTCCTACTCACGCCTGCCGGCCGAGGTGCGCTCCGCGGCAGGTGATCTACCTGTCGTGATGCCCAAGCACCTGCGTGAGGGACGTATCGACGATCGCGACATGGAGAGAGTAACTGTGGATGTCGCCCGCGCACTGGCAAGGTTCCGTCTCAGCCCCGGAGACATCCTGTGCGTGCGTTCCGGCGCCCAGATGCCTCCTGCCTTGGTCGAGAAGGGGCAAGACGGCTGGCTGTTCAGCACCAATCTGCTACGGCTGCGAGCCCTGGAATCGGGTGGGAAGCCACTTGTCCTCCCCGGCTACCTGCTTGCCTACTTGTCTCTGCCGGAGACAGTGCACTGGCTCAAGGAGTACGCCCGCGGCACCGCCGTTCCTTCTCTCAGCGCCGCCACGCTGGCACTTCTGCCCGTACCGCTGCCGCCACTTGCCCATCAGCGGCGAATCAGCGCCGCGCTGGATGCCGTAGACGTACAGATCACCGTGCATCGCGAACTCATTCAGGCCGCGACGCATCACCGCAGCACACTCGCCGCCCATCTGCTGACCGGCGTCCTGGTCCCGGAATGACAGGCTCCTCTGCTTTCAGTCCCTTCGAGAAGGAAGACTTCTGTGAACGCTCCGTCGTCCGAGCCGCGATCCGGAACGCGGTACCTGTGGCTACTCGTGGCAACGTTGTTCTCGCTTGTAGTGGCTCTTGTCGCTGGGATCCTGAAGGCGAGCACCGGGGCCGGATTCGCCGAGGCAGTCCTTTACGGCGGCACTGCTTTTGCCACGTCGATGGGCCTCTGCTTGCTTGTCCTGTCCGCAGTCGGCCAACTCTGAACGCCTGACGTGCCCCGCGCTACACCCTGCCCCGTCTGCCTTCGTAACATCAGGTACGTGGGCCGCGCATCAGCCGTCAAACATAATGGGCGCAGGGTGCGAGTTCATCGGCCGGTCCCGACCGCGACGGCGCTAGGCGGGCTGCAAGGCTCTGACCAGCGCAGATGTCTTGGTGGGGCGACGGAGTCTTGGAGGGATTCCGCGTTCAGATGTTTCGAACCCAGGACGGCTGTGGTCGCGCATGCGTATCTGCGCCGACCTTCCGCTGTCATTGGACGTCGACTCCGTAGGCGCGGGCGAGGCCGTCGAGGCCGTCGGCCCATCCCTGGCCGAGGGACCGTAGCTCCCACGCGGTCGGCTCGACTGATCCTCGTCAACGGGACATGGGAAGGTGTACCGGATACATCAATCCGGTACATGGACTACTCTTGGTACATGTCCATGAAGCGCACGAACGTCTACGCGGACCCCGAGGACCTGGCGATCATCAAGGAGGCCGCCAAGCGCCGGGGTATAAGCGAGGCTGAGATCATCCGCCAGGGCATCCACCTTGCAGCCATGGCGAACCGGGTCTGGGACGAGCCGCTGTTCTCACGCACCTTCGAGGGGCCGGGGCGCACGCTGCCCAAGTCGGAGGTCCGCGACACGGTCGCCGATGCCGTCCGGCGTGAGACCGGCGCGGGTTCCGGATCCGCCGCGTGATCATTGTCATCGCCGATACGTCCGGCCTTCTGGCAGCGCTGGACTCGGCGCATCCGGAACATGGGGCGGCGAACGAGGCGATCATGGCGGCGGGCCTGCTGGTCATGTCTCCGCTCCTGCTGGCCGAACTGGATCATGTGGCGACGCGTGAGCTCGGCAGGGAGGCTGCCCTCGGCGCGGTCGACGACCTGCGGCGCTGGATGAGCCGGGGCCGTGTCGTCCTGCCGGAGATCACGGAGGACCACCTGGGCGCAGCCCAGTCCGTCCGTGTCCGTTACCGCGCGCTGGACCTCGACCTCGCCGACGCGGTGAACGTGGCGCTTGCCGCCGACTACGACACGGACGCGATTCTCACCCTGGACCGACGAGACTTCCGGGCTGTACGCCCGCTGGGCCGTTACAAGGCGTTCCGTGTACTCCCCGACGATCTCCCGCTCTGACGCAGGACCCAAAGCGGTCAAGTGGCTGCTTCCACAAGGGGTTTGGGCACCGCCCACGACGAAGACATGCAGGACGGGTGTCCGCCATCGCCCAGGAACAGCGGGCTGGGGGCTCGCCTCCGGGAAAGTGCAGGTCAGCGCTACGCTGCGACGTGATGGGGGCGCCCTCTCAAGGCGCGCGTGCCCTCTGCGTGCCCCATCTCGGGGTGCAGGAGTACTCGCAAAACGCAGCAAAGGCTTCCCAATGAAACAGCCCCAGGCCGCTGACCTGGGGCTTCAAAAAGAGCGGGTGACGAGAATCGAACTCGCGCTCTCAGCTTGGGAAGCTGATGTTCTACCATTAAACTACACCCGCGTAAGACGCCGACCGGAGTCGGTGTCCGAATGCTCGCCCACTCTACCTCATGCCAGGCCTCCGGTGTTCAAGCCGCGAGGCCTGAGGGCGTTTCAGGGGGTGGGATCAGGCTGCGGGTGACCGGAGTTGGGGCGTACGGTGGAGGCGTGGGAGAGGGTCCGGGCGGGACCGGGGTGCCGCCTGGAGGGCCGTCCCTTTGATCCCGTACTGTGGCTTTTGTCGTCAGGCAGGCAGCAGCCGGACGCGGCTCTTGGGGAAGGGACTCTTGGACTTGATGGAGCGCACCGTCGTCCGTTGTGCGGATGGGCACGTGTTCACGACCGCTTCGTTCCCGATGCAGCAGGCCGAGCGGCTCGGCCCTGGCCGGCTGCTTCGGTGTCCGCGATGTGCGCGGCTCCGGAGCGTCGTGCCCGTGAGCTACGAGAAGCGGTAGCGGCAGGGCCGCCAGAAGCACGCAGGCAGGCGCGCGGAGTCGTCCGATTGTGGTCGCTCCGCGCGCCTTGCGTATCCTCGGGGCGTGCTTCTCTCAGACAAGGACATCCGGGCCGAGATCGACGCCGGACGAGTACGGATCGATCCGTATGACGACGCAATGGTGCAGCCGTCGAGCATCGACGTGCGGCTGGACCGCTACTTCCGGGTGTTCGAGAACCACCGCTACCCCCACATCGACCCCGCCATCGAGCAGGCCGATCTGACCCGGCTCGTCGAGCCGGAGGGGGACGAACCGTTCATCCTGCACCCCGGGGAGTTCGTCCTCGCCAGTACCTACGAGGTCATCTCGCTGCCCGACGATCTCGCCTCCCGCCTGGAGGGGAAGAGTTCGCTGGGGCGGCTCGGGCTGGTCACCCATTCCACCGCCGGGTTCATCGATCCCGGGTTCAGCGGGCACGTGACCCTGGAGCTGTCCAACCTCGCCACCCTGCCCATCAAGCTGTGGCCGGGGATGAAGATCGGGCAGCTGTGCATGTTCCGGCTCAGCTCGCCCGCCGACTTCCCGTACGGGAGCGAGCGGTACGGGTCGCGGTACCAGGGGCAGCGGGGGCCGACCGCCTCCCGGTCCTTCCTCAACTTCCATCGGACCCAGGTGTGAGCGGCCAGAGCGTGAGTGACGTCCGGGAGAACCTGACCTACGAGCAGTTCGGCGTCGCCGTGCGCGAGCTCGCGCAGACCATCGCCGACGACGGGTACGAGCCCGACATAGTGCTCAGCATCGCCCGCGGCGGTGTCTTCGTGGCCGGCGGGCTCGCCTACGCCCTCGACTGCAAGAACATCCACCTCGTGAACGTGGAGTTCTATACGGGTGTGGGGACCACCCTGGACATGCCCGTCATGCTCGCTCCCGTCCCCAATGTGATCGACTTCTCCGAGAAGAAGGTGCTGATCACCGACGACGTCGCCGACACCGGCAAGACGCTCAAGCTGGTCCGCGACTTCTGCCTCGACACCGTCGCCGAGGTGCGCAGCGCTGTCATCTACGAGAAGTCCCAGTCGCTCGTGAAGTGCGAGTACGTGTGGAAGCGGACCGACGACTGGATCAACTTCCCGTGGTCCGTGGAGCCGCCCGTGGTGCGCCGGGCCGACCAGGTGCTCGACGCCTGACCTCAAGAGGCTTCAAGAGACACGAGAGACACGAGAGACACCGAGAAAGGGGCTCCCCCTCCGGGGAGCCCCTTTCTCACGCCGTGCAGCGTCTCAGACCGTGCCCAGCTTCACGATCGACAGCAGCGCGATCAGCTGGATCGCCGACGCGCCCAGCGCCTTCGGCCAGGGCAGGTCGTGGGAGCGGCTGACCATGAGGGTCAGCAGCGCGCCGCCCGCGATCCAGGTGGCCCAGCCCAGCAGCTGCACGAACGTCGCGTCGCCGCCGGCGAACATCGCGAAGACCAGGCGGGGTGCGTCCGTGATGGACATGATCAGCATGGACAGGCCGACCGTGGGCTGCCAGGCGCCGTCGCCGCCGAGCTGGCGGGCCAGGGTGTGGGTGACCACGCCCAGGACGAACGCGCTGATCACCATCGCGACCGCCGTCGTCAGGACGATGGGGACGGCGTTCGAGAGTGTGGCGTTTATCGCGTCGTTGCGGGCGCCGTCGAAGCCGAAGACGGCGAGCAGGCCGTAGAGGAACGTGACGATGAGGGCCGGGCCCCACATCGAGTAGTCCCGCATCTGGAGGAACGTCTGCCTGGGGGCGAGGACGATGCCCCTGAGCAGGGCCTTCCAGTGCAGGCGCGGGCCGACCGGGCCGGGCGGCGGGGCGGCCGAGCCGGCGCGGTAGGTGTCGCCCTGGATGTAGGGGTCATCGCCGACGGCGAAGGCCTGGGTGTGGCCGGGGTTGTTCGCCGCGTACGGGTCGGGCGGGCCCTGGGGGCCGGGCGGGTACGCGCCGTCGCCGAAGTACTCCGGCTCGCCCTGGTCGCCGTAGCCGCCGCCGGGCCGCGCGGCGTTCGGCTGCGGCCAGGTGGGGCCGCCGCCGTTGCCGTACGGCGGCTGCTGCGGGTACGGCTGAGGCGGCGCCGGCGGGTAGCCGTACGACGGTCCCTGCGGCGTCTGCTGCCCGTACGGAGGGTTTTGCGGTCGCGTCTGAGGAGCGCCGTTGTTCCGGCCGCGTCCGATCCTGAATCCAGCCACGTCTTCGAACGTACCTGGTCCCGCGCGGTGGCGTGCCGGGCCCGGGCTTCCGGGCCCGGCTTTGCGGCCGAGCTGTGACATCCCTTAGGGGTAAGGGCCTTTGGGCGTCCGTGGGTTCTGAGGGTTCGGCCGTACGGGCATCGCCGCGGCCCTCACCGGGGCGTCAGCTCAGCATGTCCTGGCCCAGCCTCAGGTAGCCGGTCGTCGACCTGCCCAGCGAGCCGGGGCCGAAGCTGATCGTGTTCTTCGTCGTCACGCCCGGGGCCGAGCCGCGCAGGCTGTAGACGGCGCCGGAGGGGTGGTTCTCGCCGTCGGAGCCCACGGACAGGTCCGCCTTGCCGTCGCCGTCGAGGTCGGACAGGTGTACGGACGCGCCGAAGCGGTCGGCGGTCTCGGCGGTGCCGGGGACACCGGCGTGTTCTGGGTGACGGAGCGGGGTCCTTGCGGGTGAGGAGAGTCGGGTGGGGTGGGGTGGCGCGCTGCCGGATCTCGTCGCGCCGGTCTGGGCAGGTGGCCCGGGCGGGATCGGGCGGCCCGGACCACCTGGCCGGTTGGGCCCGGCCCGGCCCGGGCGGCCCGCCCGGGCCGGTTTCCGGCAGGTCAGTCGGGAAGCGCCCCGCCGAGCTCCGGCAGGACGATCGCTCCGGTCTTCGTCGGTACCGTGCCCGTGCCCCGCATCAGCAGCGCGCCGTTCGCCGCGCCCACGGCCAGGTCCGCCTTGCCGTCGGCGGTCAGGTCGCGCAGGCGGACGGTGTAGCCGAAGGCGGCGTGGGAGTCGGCCGGGCCCAGGACCGTCTGGGCGATCCAGGAGGAGCGGGCGCCGCTGAGGCCGCCGGAGCCGCCGCGGAAGACGTGGACGCCGCCCTGGTCCTGGAAGCCCTCGACGTCCTCGTGCGGCACGCCGACCGCGAGGTCCGCGTAGCCGTCGCCGTTGGTGTCGGCGGCCGAGATGGCTTGGCCGAAGTCGTCGCCGGCCTCCGGGCTGCCGGAGACGCCCGAGGTGGCCTGGGTGAACGTGGTCGAGGTGCCCGGGCCCGACGCCGTGCCGCGCCAGATCGTGACCGCGCCCTTGCCGTTGTCCTTGTCGGGCACGCCGAGGGCGATGTCGCCGTAGCCGTTCTTGTCGAAGTCGCCGACGACCGGGCTCGGGTAGAGGCCCTCCTGCCGGTCGCTGAGGGTCCTGGACGCGCCCGAGGCGAGGCCGGTGGACGTGCCCCTCAGGAACCAGGCGCGCTCGCGGATGCCGCTGCCGGTGCTCTCCGTGCCGATCACCACCAGGTCGGTCCTGCCGTCCCCGTCGACCTTTCCGGCCCCGAGACCGGAGGAGTACCAGCCCCCGGACTCCTTGTCGATCTTGCTGACCTTCCCGGTCGTGCCCGACTTGGTGAACGGGCCGCGGTACAGCCACGCCTCCTCGCCGCCGATCACGGCCAGGTCGGGCGAGCCGTCGCCGGTGAAGTCGCCGGTCGCGAGATCACGGCCGAAGTGGCCGGCCGCGCCGCCGACGGGCGTGAGGTTGGTGCCGCCGGACAGGCCGGACTTCGAGCCCCAGACGACGGTGACCGTGCCGCGGTAGTCGTCGCTGCCCACGTGCTCGAAGGGGTTGGCGACGACGAGGTCCGCGTAGCCGTCCTTGTTGAGGTCGGCGCTCGCGAGGGACGCGCCGAACTGGTCGTCCTCCTCCCCGGCTCCGGGGATGCCGGCGCTGTCCTGGTGGAGGAACTTCGGATGGGCGGTGTCGAGGCCGGTGGCGGTGCCGTACACGACGGTCACGGTGCCGCCCTCGCGGTCGACGTCGTTGTAGCCGCCGTAGGCGAGGTCCCGGCGGCCGTCGCCGTTGAAGTCGTCGTAGTGCCCCGCCACCGCCGCGGAGGCGGGGCCGGTGAGGAACACGGGGGTGACGCCGGTCGCCAGCAGGGCGGCGACCAGGGCGGTCGTGGCGGATCTGCGCATGATGTCTCCCTGGTCCGTCAGCCGGTGAGGCCGGCGCCGAACGCGCCGAAGGAGCGGGTCTGGCCGAGGCTGCCCGGGCCGAAGGCGCGGGCGCCGTCGGTCACGGGGCCGGTGGCCGAGCCGCGCAGGGCCGTGATCGAGCCGATGCCCTCGTCCTCGAAGCCGGCGGTGACGGTGAACTCGGCGCGGCCGTCCTTGGTGACGTCGGCCAGCAGGACGTCCGAGCCGAAGTAGTCCATGGCCTCGGCGGTGCCCGGGACACCGGCGGTGGCCTGGGTGAGGGTGCGGGCGCCGGTGCGCGAGACGCCCGAGGCCGAGCCGTTCATCAGGACCGTGGAACCGGAGTCCTCGAGAGTGCCGACGTCCTCGAAGATGACGCCGATGGCGAGGTCGCCGTAGCCGTCGCCGTTGGCGTCGCCGATGGAGACCGAGCTGCCGAAGCCGTCGTTCGCCTCGTCGACGCCGGGGACGCCGGTGGAGGCCTGGGTCAGCTCGGCCATGGGGGCGTCGCCGTTGACCGGGCCGCCCTCGGAGCCGCGGATGACGACGACCCGGCCGCCGAGGGAGCCGCTGTGGTCGTCGTCCTTCGTGAAGACGTTGCCGAGGGCGATCTCGTCGTAGCCGTCGCCGTCGATGTCGCCGAGCGCGAGGGAGGTGCCGCCGTTCAGGGGGCGGGGGAGCGAGGTGTCCGGGCCGGTCGGGGAGCCGAGGTAGGCGACGCCCTTGGACCAGCTGCCCGACTCGGCCGAGTCGAGGCGGACACGGTAGGTGAGGACCAGGTCCGACCGGCTGTCGCCGTTGGTGTCGCCCGCCTCCATGGCGTCGACGCTGTACACGGTCTCGGGCGTGGCGATCTTCTTCACGGCGCCGCTGGTGCCGGTGGTGGTGAAGGGGCCGCGCACGACGTAGACGTGGGACGAGTCGGTGCCGACGGCCAGGTCCGCCTTGCCGTCGCCGTCGAAGTCGCCCGCGGTCAGCAGCCGGCCCCAGTGGTCGTGCCCGGAGACCGCCGGGTCCTTGACCGAGGTGCCGTTCTTCAGGCCGCTCGCCGAGCCCCACAGCACGGTGACGGAGCCGCCGTCGCCGTCCGTGCCGACATCCTCGCCGGAGGAGCCGACGGCGAGGTCGGTGTAGCCGTCGCCGTTGAGGTCGGCCACGGCGAGGGCGTCACCGAAGGTGTCCTCGGCCTCGGCGGCACCGGGCACCCCGGCGGTGTTCTGGCTGACCACGGTCCGCTTGGCCGGGTCGAGGCCGGTGGCACCGCCGTAGACCACGGCGACGTAGCCGGCCATGCCCTTGCCGTCGACCTTGGCGTACGGGGCGGCGAAGGCGACGTCGCCGTAGCCGTCGCCGTTGAAGTCGGCCTTCGGGCCGGTGGTGGGCGCGGCGGTGGCCGCCGTCGCGGGCAGGGCGGTGAGCAGGCCGGTGGTGAGGGCCGTGGCCAGGAGGAGGGTGCGCTTGCGCATCTGTGGAGTCCCAGGTGTTGTCGTGATCAGGAGTTGAGTGCGGTGCCGTAGCCCGGCGTGCCGGCCGTGGAGACGCCGGTCGTGCCCGGGCCGAAGCTGACGGAGCCGGTGGCCGTCGGGCCGGTGGCGGTGGAGCGCAGGGACCAGACGGCGCCGTCGCCGGCGTTCTCGCCCGGCGCGGAGACGGACAGGTCGGCGCGGCGGTCGCCGGTGTGGTCGGTGAGGGTCACGCGGGCGCCGAAACGGTCGCCCTTCTCCGAACTCCCGGGTACACCCGCGGTGTTCTGGGTGTACGACGTCGCGCCCTTGGTGGTCAGGCCGGACGCCGAGCCGAACAGCACGGTGACGGCACCGGCGGCGGCGTTCTCACCGGCGGCGCCGATCGCCAGGTCGGCGAACCCGTCGCCGTTGACGTCGCCGAGCGAGACGCCGCTGCCGAAGCGGTCGCCCTGCTCGGAGGCGCCGGGCACACCGGGGGTGTCCTGGGTGAGGACGAGCGGGGCGCGGTTCGCGTCGAGGCCGCCGTCGGGTCCGCCGTGGACGACGGTGACCTTGCCGCCGAGGGCGCCCTCCGGGTCGGCGGACGTCTCCCGGTCGTTGCCCACGGCGATGTCGTCGTGGCCGTCGCCGTCGATGTCCCCGATGGCCGAGACGAGCCCGGCGGGTAGTCGCTCCAGCCAGTCGATGTAGTTGCCGATCTTCAGGTCGGCCAGGGCGGTGGTCGCGGCGCCGGTGTTCACGGCACGGCCGTGCAGGACCACCCGGGGGCGGCCGTCGCCGGTGACGTCGCCGGAGGAGAGGTGCGTGACGCCGTTCGAGGAGGACCACCAGTCGTTGGTGGAGCCCGAACCGCCGTTGGCCGTGCTCGTCCTGGTGATCGGGCCCTCCACGAGGGAGAGGGTGACCGGGCCGGTGGAGCCGACCGCGACGTCCACGTCCCCGTCGCCGTCGAAGTCGCCCGCGGCCAGCGTCTGGCCGTACCGGTCGTAGTCGGTGCTGAAGAAGCTGAACAGTGAACGGGCACCGGACAGGCCGGACTTGGAGCCCCAGACGATGGTGACCGTGCCGTCGTTGTTGTCGCTTCCGTCCTCGCCGGGCGTGCCGATCAGCAGGTCGGCGTACCCGTCGGTGTTGAGGTCGGCGGAGGCGAGCGCGGAGCCGAAGGCGTCGTCGGCCTCGGCGGCACCGGGCAGTCCGGCCGTGTTCTGGGTCAGGAGCGTGCGCGTGGAGCTCTTCGGACCGCTGGCGCTGCCGTAGACCACCGACACGGCACCTGCCCTCGCCTGCCCGGCGACGGTGGCGCCCGGCGCGCCGATCGCGAGGTCGGTGCGGCCGTCGCCGTTGAAGTCGTAGGGGGCGGCGGGGGTCGCGGCGTGCGCGGCCGGGGCGGAGAGGGTGAGGGCGAGCGGGGTCAGGGCCGCCGCGAGGACGGCGGCGGTGATACGGGTGCGCATGGGTGTACGTGCCTCACAGAGGAGTTGGCGGTCCGTCACTGGGCGACGGGCCGTCACAGGGCGGCGGGGCGTCACAGGGCGGCGGGGCATGGGCGGCGGGGCGTCACTGGGCGACGACGGAACCGAGGCTGCCGTCCTTGAGGGAGACGGCGGTGGTGGTGATGCCCTGAGCTCCGCTCGTGGTCAGGCCGGAGGCGGAGCCGCGCAGGGTCCACAGGCCGCCCGTGGAGTTCTCGCCGTCGACGCCGATCACCAGGTCCGCCTTGCCGTCCTTGGTCACGTCGGTCAGGCCGACCGCGGAACCGAAACGGTCCCAGGACTCGGCGGAGCCCGGCACACCGGCGGTGTCCTGGGTGTACGACTTCACTCCGCTGCCGGTCTTCAGGCCGGAGGCGGAGCCGAACAGCACGGTCACCGAGCCCGCGTCCTTCGCCGAGCCGACGTCCTCGCCCGCGGCGGAGACGACGACGTCGGCGTACCCGTCGCCGTTGATGTCGCCGGTGGTCACCGCCGAGCCGAAACCGTCGTCGGCCTCGCCCGCGCCGGGCACGCCCGGGGTGTCCTGGTGGACGACGGTCGGCTGCTGCGCCGGGTCGGGGCCGTTCGGGCCGCCGTACCAGACGGTGATCTGCCCGCCCTTGTGGCCGCCGGGCTTGAGGTCGTACGGGTCCGTGTAGTCGCCGAGGACGAGGTCGCCGTAGCCGTCGCGGTTGATGTCGCCGATCGAACCGGGGTAGCCGTCGGCGCCCGGCAGCTCGGCCATCTTGTACGTCGTGCCGGTCCAGCGGAAGTAGTTGATCTGGCCGCCGGTGTCGCCGTCCACGTTGAACGGGTAGACGCGCTCGGCCGCGCCGTCGCCGGTCATGTCACCCGCGATCACCTCGTACGTCGTGCCGAGCTCACCGACGACGGAGTGGCTCGACGGGCCGCCGGTGCGGGTGAAGGGGCCCCGGTAGATGCGGGTGTGGGTCTGGCCGGTGAGCGTGACGTCCGTGTCGCCGTCACCGTCGAAGTCGCCGGTCGCGATGCCCCGGGAGAAGCCGCCGTACTCGGACAGCGAGGTCGGCTGCGGCAGACCCTTGCCGCTGGTCAGGCCCGACGTGCTGCCCCACAGGATCGTGCCGGAGCCGATGCCGTCCCGGTCGCCGATGCTCTCACCGGTGGCGCCGACGACGAGGTCGGAGTAGCCGTCCCTGTCCAGGTCGCCGGTGGCCAGGGCGGCGCCGAACACGTCGCCCGACTCGGCGGTGCCGGGCACACCCGGGGAGTTCTGGGTGATGACGGCCTTGCGGGCGGCCGACACACCGGACGCCGAGCCGTACAGCACGACGACCGCGCCGGCGCAGGACGCCGAGCCGACGTTGGAGCAGGGGGCGCCGGCCGCGACGTCCCGGTACCCGTCGCCGTTGAAGTCCCCGGCGAGACCCGAGGGCGCGGCGGCGGCCGGGGTGATGGTGAGCAGGCCGGTGGTGAGCGTGGCGGCCAGGAGAAGGGTGCGCTTGCGCAAGAGGGGGCTCCGGGTGGGGAAGGGGCCGGGACCTGGAAGGCCCGGTCCCGGGGGGCGGGGGTGGCTCAGTCGGCGAAGATGGCGCCGAAGTTCGGATAGCCCCTCGTCGAGACGCCCGAGGTGCTGGGGGAGACGGTGCGCGAACCCGTGGCGGTGATCTTCGTGCCGCTGGACGGCAGGTACAGGACCGCGCCGTTGCCGTCGTTCTCGTACGAGCCGGCCAGCAGGTCGGCCCGGCCGTCGCCGGTGACGTCGTCGAGCTTGACGTCGGTGCCGAGGAAGTCGCCCTTCTCGTCCGAGCCGGGGACGCCCGCGGTGCTCTGCGCGAAGGACTGGGTGCCGGAGGAGGTGTTGATGCCCGAGGCCGAGCCGTACAGCACCACGAGCTGGCCGGCGTCCGCGACCGACCCGATGTCCTCGCCCGCGACGCCGACCACGAGGTCCTGGTAGCCGTCGCCGTTGACGTCGCCCGCGGTGAGGTTGAGCGGGCCGGACCCGTCACCCGACGCCTGGACCGGCGCCTTGACGCTGTACCGGCCCTTGACCGCGGTGCCGGAGGCGCTGATGCCGCCCTTGTAGACGTGGACGACGTTGGAGGTGGTGCCGACGGCCAGGTCCGCCTTGCCGTCGCCGTCGAAGTCGCCGGCGGCGAGGTTCCTGCCCCACCGGTCGTGCTGGGTGGGGGCCGCGTCCGCGATGGAGACGCCCTTGCCGGTGATGCCCTGCGCCGAGCCCCACAGGACCGCGACACCGCCGCCGTCCTTGTCGCTGCCGACGTCCTCCAGCGGGGAGGAGACGGCGAGGTCGTCGTAGCCGTCGCCGTTGAAGTCGGCGTAGGCGCTGTCGGCGCCGAACACGTCACCGCTCTCGGCCGTGCCCGGGGTGCCGGTGGTGTTCTGGCTGATCACGGACCGCTTTGCGGAGGACACCCCGGTCTTCGTGCCGTACAGGACGACGAGCTGACCGGCGTCCTGCTTCCCGCTCACGTACGCGCCGGACGCGGAGAACGCCACGTCGCCGATGCCGTCGTTGTCGAAGTCGGACTGCGGGGCCCGCGTCGGGTCCGCGGCCGTCGCCGTTCCGGCCGTGGCCGCGAGCAGCGTGCCGGTGAGGGCGGCCGCGGCGGCGGTCGCCAGGGCGAGGCGCAGGCGGGGGCGCCGGAACGGGTGCGCGTGCGGGTACGCGTGCGCGTGCGGGCGCCCGGAGGGGCGCTCGTGCTGATGCATGCGAGGTCTCCTGCTGCATGCGGGGATGCCTGGCGGACATCCACAGTCGATGGAGGGCCGGACTGTCCGTGTTCGCCGGGAGTTGTCCGGACGTTCACGGTGGTCGGCGATCAGGAGACCGGTGCGGGGGCGTAAGGGTTGTACGTGAGTTCGGTTAATTTCCGAGGCCGCTGGGAGGCAGGGTTCGAGCCACTCGGCGAGGTGGGGTTCGAGCCACTCGGCGAGGCCGGGGCCGAGTTCCCGCCGGCGGCCTTCCACGCGATCCGGAGCGCCTCGGCGACATGAGCGCTTGTGCCGGCTGGGGCCGGCCGGCCCCGGAGCACGGTCGTGCCCCGGACCGGTCGTGGTCCGGGGCACGAGGGGCCTGCACGGTTCTCAGCCGGGGCCTGGTTGCCGCCGGGTTTCGCCGGCGACCTGCTGCCCGGAGTCGCGTGCCTGCTCGGCTACCTGGCCGGCCTGGCCGCGGGCCTCCTCCTGTGTGGTGCGGGCGGCCTCCGCGGCGGTGTCCTTCACCTCCTGCGCCGCACCCTGGGCGACCTCCTTGGCCCCCTCCTTCAGGTTCTGCGCGGACTCCTGGGCGGCCTGCTTCACCGGTTCCAGCGCCTCGCCGCCGCGTTGCATCAGGTCGGTGGCCCTCTCCTGCTCCGCCTGGGAGACGGGCAGCATCGAGGCCGCCAGCAGGCCGACGCCGAAGGCGATCAGACCGGCGGCCAGCGGGTTGCCCTGGGTCCGGCGTATCGCCTGTTCCGGAGCCTGCCGTACGGCCTCACCGGCCTGACCGGCCGCCTCACGCGCGGTGTCGGCCGCCTGCTGGGTGCCCTCCTGCAGCGATCCGGCCATCGACTGCGCGCTGCCGGTCACGCCCTGGGCGGTCTGTGAGGCGGATCCCATGACCCGTTCCCGCAGGCCCGAGGCGGTGCCGCGCATCCTGCGAGTGCGGCGACGGGCAATACGCCGAGGGCTGGTCCGGTCCGCGAGCCGGTCCATGTCGGCGGACAAGCGGTCCCGCGTGGCGGTGATCTCGGCCCTCATCTGGTCGGGTGACGTGCCCATTGCGCATTCTCCTTCAGCGTCTCGACTGTCTGCTCGGGCTTGGGTGCCACGGTGCGCATCCGGGCACGGCCGAGTGCGTACAGCACCGCCGCGACCACGGCCCACACCGCGGTGACGATCAGGGCGGCCCAGCCTCCGTCCATCACGTTGGCCAGGCCCAGCACTGCGGCCAGTGACAGGAACAGCAGAACCATGTAGCCGGCGAACCCCGCGCCGCCGTACATGCCTGCCGCCTTGCCCGCTTTCGTCGCCTCCTGCTTGACCTCGGTCTTCGCCAGTTCGACCTCCTGCCGGAACAGGGTCTGGACGTCGGAGGTCACGGCGGACAGCAGCTCGCCCACCGAGGGGTCCCCACCCCGCGTCTCCACTTGGCGGGACTGGATCAAGGCCATCTCTCACACCTCCGGGTACGGACGCGCCGACGTTCCGCCCGGGGGCATGCCGACGGACGGCTGCATCTCCGGTGGGGGACCGGACGGCAGCGCCGTGGGCTGCCCCTCGGCCGGCACCTCAGACCGCTGTGTGCGCTCAGGGGCCCCGTCGGAACGCTCAGGGGACCCGTCGGACTTCCCCGCCGCCTTCACCAGCCGTCCGACGGCCAGCCCGGCCAGCAGCGCGCCGCCCAGGAACATGCCGGGGCGCCGGCGGGCGAAGTCCTGCACATCGGTGAGGGCGCCTTCGGCTCCCTGCTCGTCCAGATAGTCGGCCGCCCGGTGCCCGCCGTCGGCCGCCTGAGCCGCGAGGCCACGGGCAGGGGAGCCGCTCCGGGCGTTCTCCGCCAGCCCGGCCAGGTCGTCCGCCCACTGGCGCAGCGAGCCGGCCGCGCGCCTGGTCTGCTCCTCGACCTCGTGCATCGCACGGCCCCGCAGGTCCTGCGCGACCGCGCCGGCCTGCTGCCGGGCCTCGCCCGCCACGGCCTTGGCCTGGTCCACGGCGGTACCCGCGACCTCTCCGGCGGCCTGCCTGGCCTGATCGGTGGTGGCCGACGCCTCCGCTCTGGCCGTCTCCCCGGTCTGCCGCAACCTCGTCGTTCCGCCCTGCGCTGCGTCGCTCATCAGCCACTCCTCCTCACAAGATCACTTCACTTGTGGTCCGCTATGTACGCGAGTGACTATTTCGTTCCTGTTCACACACTTAAAGGGCGATTTATCGAGATTGATTGCTGGGCACCTCGGAAGCCGGCCGTGGGTCCGAAGCCATGGCCGTGGGCACTCCGCGGCGATGACGGCCCCCGCCTGGGAAGCTACTGATCATGACAATCCCGTTACCACCGCATCCCACCGGTCTCCCTTACCACCGCATGGGCCACAGCACAGGGCGACACCGCTGGTGGCGGCCGGTGCTCGGCACTCTGCTGGCTCTTGGTGTCTACGTCGTACTCGTCGTCTTGCTGATCGCCCTCTCCTACGGCTTCGGGGCAGCGGCCGGACTCCGTGAACTGCCGGAGGGTGGCCACGACTTCGGCCCGCTCGTCAACACGGCCCTCGACCTGACCTTCATCGCGGTCGCCCTGCCCTTGATGCTGCTGGCCGTGTGGTGGCCGGGGCGGCGCCCGCCCGGCACCCTGTCGTCGGTCGACGGACGGCTGCGGTGGCGCTGGCTGGTCCGGTGCCTGCTCGTCGCGGTGCTCCCCGTGGCCCTGCTGGCAGTGTCCGCCGTCTTCCTGCCCGACAGCGGAAGCGGCTCGGGGGAGTCCGTCGTATGGGTGGGCTGGCGATCGTTCCTCACCTCGCTGGTCGTGCTGGCCGTGTTCGTCCCGGTGCAGGCCGCGGCCGAGGAGTACGTCTTCCGGGGCTGGCTGACGCAGGCGGTCGGCGCCTTCGTCCGTTCTCCGTGGTTCGCGGTGATCCCGCAGGCCGTACTGTTCGCCGCCGCCCACGGCTGGGGCACCAGGTGGGGCTTCCTCGGCCTGCTGGTCTTCGGTCTGGTCTGCGGTGGGCTGACCATCCGTACCGGCGGCCTGGAGGCGGCCGTCGCTCTGCACGCCCTGAACAACCTGATGGCCTTCGGCGTAGCCGCCGCGATCGTCGACGGGCTGTCGTCCGATGAGACCGCTGCCGACTCACCCTGGCAACTCGCCCTCGTGGACATGGCAACGACCCTGCTCTACGCCGCACTCGTGCTGTGGCTCGCCCGGCGCCACCGGCCACAGCGATTCTCACCGCCGGTGTCCGAATCCGCCCCACCTCCATGGGATGTCAGGCCTCCGGCTGGGGCGAGATTCACGGATCCGGCTTGATCCTCACGTTGCGTGAGGCTGGAGAGTGGGGCGCATGAGCGACTACTACGACGCGTTCGAGATGAGTCCCGTGCCCGCTCCCGGCCCGGACGCGGTTCCGCCGGAGCCCTTCCGCGGCATCTATGGGATGCCCGCGTTCGTGACGATCCCCACGAGCGATCTGGCGGCGTCGGTGGACTTCTGGGTACGTGGGCTCGGGTTCATCGAGCTGTTCAGCATCCCCGGCAGCGTCGTGCATCTGCGCCGGTGGGCGTTCCAGGACGTCCTCCTCGTCCCGGCGGCGAGCGTTCCGGAGCAGGCGCCGGCGATGAGCGTGAGTTTCGCGTGCGTCCTCAGCCAGATCGACTCCCTTGCCGAGGCATGTCGTGCGTTGCGCCCGAACTCGGTCGACGGTCCACGGGACACTCCCTGGACCACCCGCGATGTGGAGGTGATCACCCCCGAGAACGCCCGGGTCGTCTTCACTGCGGCGAAGCCCTTCGACCCGGCCAGTCAGGAGGCGCGGAACCTTGCAGCCGTCGGGATCACCCCACCGGGTTTCGCTCGCGGCGACAATGAGGATCATGCCTGATGCCACTGGCGCCGATGGCCTGACGGCTGGTCAGGTCTCGGCGCGCATGGGCGTGACAGTCCGAGCGCTGCACCACTGGGACGGGACCGGCCGGCGCGACCGTCGCCGCGCACGGCTGCCGGATACCGGTTCTCACCGCTGGTGACCTGGAACGCCTGCACCGCATCGTCGTCTGCCGTGAACTCGGTCTCGGCCTGTTTGGCTCGACTGCGCTGCCGGCCTGGCCGAGTCCTTGCTGTTCCCGCGAGCGTGGGAACGCCACGCCTCCGGTTCTGGGCTGGCGACTGTCGAAGTACGCGGCCGGCCGTTGGAGCCTGTCATTGCCAGACGCGATGCAAGGAACCCCCTCCCCGGTCTTCAATTCCTGACTCTTCAGCATTCGGTATTTCTTCAGGTAACGCGATTCGAAAGCCTGGCCGTGATCACTGACTCGACCGCACTGCAGGCAGCAGTCCTGTCTGGCATTGGCCGTGGATGCGCCTACGGCTTAGGCCTGCTGTGTCTCAGGAAAGCCGACGCTGATGTCTTCCCGATACGGCACGCACCAGAGAGCTGCACTACGAACGCACCAGATCCCGGGCAGAGCGCACGAGTCGCCTTGCGTGACCGGTTTCAACACGAGTCTCCATCCATCAGGTCCGCTGAGGAAGCCTCGGCTCCAAAATGTCGATGGCCTCCGCCCAACGGAAGCGATCCGCGCCACCGCCTGCCTTGGGACGGTGAGGTTCGTAGGAGCCGACAAGGACTCCCATCTCACGCAGTTGTTCCAGACTCCGCTGGTAGGCGGGGTGCGCAGCCTGGGCGGCGTTCACGTAGGGGAGTGCGACTGTAGGGATGCCCATGCCGTATGCCTCGCACAGGATCCCCAGGGCGAGAGTGTCCGAGATGCCCGCAGCCCACTTGTTGATCGTGTTGAAGGTCGCCGGGGCGACCGCGATGACGTCGGCGGGTGGCAGCGGGCGGGTCTCGCCGGGCGTGCGCCAGGCGTAGCGGATCGGGTAGCCGGTCTGGGACTCGATCGCCTCTGCGTCCAGGAAGCCGAGGCCTTGAGGAGTGGCGATGACGCCTACGTCCCAGTTCCGTTCCTGCGCGTGAGTAATCAGTTTGCCGACATCGCCGGCGACTCCGGCCGCGCACACGACGACGTACAGGAAGGGCTTCTTGCCCTGCACGTTGGACTCGGTCACGCGGGGACTCCTAGTCGGTGGCTGAAGCGGTGCAGTTCCGGGAGGGTACGTCGGTGGTCACGGGCAGCCATGTCGGCTGCCAGGTGGCGGATGGCGGGGCGGCGTACGTCCTGAGCCGCACACGATTCCGCCATGCGCAGTGCCTGGTAACCATCGGCGAGGCGTCCCAGCTGGCTGTGGGCGCGAGCGGTCTCCACCCACAGGGCCGCCCGCCGTTCCGGTACGGGGATCGGGCGGTTTGTGAGGGGCCGGGCTGCCTGAAGAGCAAGTCCTGCATCTCCGAGAGCCACCAGTGCACTGACCTCGTGCAGGGCGACGTTGGTCTGGCAGAAGTTGGCCCATGCGTCGGGCTGGTTGAGTGTCACGTATCGAGCGACTTCTTTGGCCTCTGTGAGGAATTCCGCCGTAGAGGCACGGTCGCCGCCTCTGCTCGATGCGGTGACTCCGCGGAGCAGTAACAGCCCTACTGCGGCGAGGTATTTCGGTGAGCGCCGATCGTACGAGCCCGACAACTGGTCGGCAGTGTGACGGACGAGGGTGACGGCTTGAGCGGTGTGCTTCTCTCGGGCAAGGACGTGGGTTTGGACACGGACGCTGGAGGCCAGGACGACGGGGTCACCTGAGCGTTCGGCCTCGGCCATCGCTCGGCCGACAGCGAGCCAGGCGCTTCCTTGGTCGTGCTGTTTGAGTAGGAGGCTCGTAGCGGTCTGATAGGCCGTTGCGAGCAGACCGGACAGCGTTGGAGCGTCGATCTTGCCGTCGTCGGAGGCACACCGGAGGTCAGCGATCAATCCAGGCAGGACGCGCTCCAACGTGGCGTAGTCGCAGGTGTGGAACAGCCGACGGGTCGCACCTACCCGGTTCCGTAGGGAAGCGACGTCCGACGCAGCCCGGGGAACAGAGGCGGCCGCGAGAGTTGGTCCAGGCAGCAAAGCCTGGACGAGGGCATCGCGTATAGCGGCGGGCGAGGACGCTGCCCCCAGTGCCGTGATGCCGGCGGCGAGGAACGTACGGCGGTGCACCCCTTCCGGCTCGGCAACTGCGGTGGTACGGGAGGACGGCGCGGGAGCTAGCCCCAACTTGTGGGGCGGGATCCCCAGTTCCTGCGCCATGGCCCGGAGGACGCGCATGTCATCGGTGCCCCTGCCGCTCTCCAAACGGCTCACCTTGGACTGGTGGTAGCCGAGTGCGGCGGCGACGTTCTTCTGCGAGCGTCGCTGTAACACCCTCGCCTGACGGATCACTTCGCCGATCCGCCTTGGTGACTCGTGTGCTTCGGCCATCTGCCACGGACCCTTTCGCCGTCGCCGATCCTGCCTCTCCAAACGAGCGTAGATCAGGAGCGATTCCCCCTTATGCAGCTTCTGCATAGCCGATGCTGCCGCTGCGCCCAAGCCCGTCGTTCACCGTGGCCTGGTGGTTGCTTGAAGCGTCGCACTTGCCACAGGACCCCCGCGGCGGGTGGAGCCGTCCGGGGGCGTGGTCACCAGCTGAACCCGATGGAGCTGACGACATGAGTGACCTTATTCGCTGCCTCATTGCCTGGGTGGGGCTCATGGCCACACCGCCCGGCAGCCCTCACCGGAAGCCCAGCCTTTCGTTGCCTTCCTATGCCGTTCCGATGTCCCCTGTCCCCGCTTCTCTGCCCGCTCACCGCAGTCCATACGGCCCGGACGCCCGTATCGATGGCTCCTCCACGGTGGCCGTGCGTCCCTACCTCGTCGCTCACGAGCAGCGGCAACGGCATCATGAACCGGCTTGGCTCGCCCCGAGATCGCCAGCAGCAGGGCCTTACTGGCTCCACGGTGTGGAGGTGGCCTGATGGCAACGGAGGCCGATGCAGCTGAGCCCGAGAGCCCCCATCCACGCCGCAAGCTTCGTCTCTTGCCATGGACGGGCACAGAGGCCAAGCCGTGCTTCCTGATCACGGACGACGAGGGTGGACACGTGTCTCGCCTGGCCGACATCGCAGAAGAGGTCCAGCTCGAAATGGGCGCCCACCTTCTTGCCCATGCAGCCGACATGCTGACGAACGCCACCGAGGATCAACTGCGTTTCCTGGCCGAGCGCCTGACCGAAGCCCTTCGCGACTCGCTGCGCATCGCCGAGAGCCGGAAGGAGAGGCCATGCGGCATTCAGGAGCGGTCCCGCCGATGAGCGCCGCGGCCTCCGAACCGCCCTCGTCCCCCGAGTGCACCCTCGCCGCCCGCCCCGGCTACGAGGACCTGCACGCCCACTGCCGCCAGACCCGCGACCTGCCCCTACCCTTCGCCTTCGGCATCCTGCTCCAGCCACGCTGTGAATGCGCCTGTCACAGGTACGACAGCAAGAGTCCTTGCGGCCTGTAGGCGGCTGGAAGCGCCGACGCCCCCTGCCCGAAAAACCCGGGACAGGGGGCGTCAAAACAACCCGCAACAACCGCCTACTTGACCGGCTCCGGCTCCGGCGCACTCGCGGAGTCCGCCGTCCCCGCCGGCGGCTCGCCGCCGTCGTCGTCGCCCTCGCCCTCCGCAGGCACCGGCGTCTTGACGGAGTCCAGCAGCAGCTGAGCCACATCCACCACCTGGATGGACTCCTTCGCCTTGCCGTCGTTCTTCTTGCCGTTGACGGAGTCCGTGAGCATGACCAGGCAGAACGGGCACGCCGTCGACACGATGTCGGGGTTCACCGACAGCGCCTCGTCGACACGCTCGTTGTTGATGCGCTTGCCGATGCGCTCTTCCATCCACATCCGCGCGCCACCCGCACCACAGCAGAAGCCCCGCTCCTTGTGGCGGTGCATCTCCTCGTTGCGGATGCCGGGGACGCTGGCGATGATCTCGCGCGGGGGCGTGTAGATCTTGTTGTGGCGGCCCAGGTAGCAGGGGTCGTGGTAGGTGATGATGCCCTCGACCGGGGTGACCGGGATGAGCTTGCCCTCGTCCACCAGGTGCTGGAGCAGCTGCGTGTGGTGGATGACCTCGTAGTCGCCGCCGAGCTGCGGGTACTCGTTGCCGAGCGTGTTGAGGCAGTGCGGGCAGGTCGCGACGATCTTCTTCGAGGACTTCGGCTTCGCCGACTCGGGCGTCACCTTGCCCTCGTCGTCCATCTCCTCGCCGAACGCCATGTTGAGCGCCATGACGTTCTCCATGCCGAGTTCCTGGAACAGGGGCTCGTTGCCGAGCCGGCGCGCCGAGTCGCCCGTGCACTTCTCGTCGCCGCCCATGATGGCGAACCTGACGCCCGCGATGTGGAGGAGCTCCGCGAAGGCCTTCGTGGTCTTCTTCGCGCGGTCCTCCAGGGCGCCCGCGCAGCCGACCCAGTACAGGTACTCGACCTCGGACAGGTCCTCGATGTCCTTGCCGACGACCGGGACCTCGAAGTCGACCTCCTTGAGCCACTCCAGGCGCTGCTTCTTCGCCAGGCCCCAGGGGTTGCCCTTCTTCTCCAGGTTCTTGAGCATCGTGCCCGCCTCGGACGGGAACGCGGACTCGATCATCACCTGGTAGCGGCGCATGTCGACGATGTGGTCGACGTGCTCGATGTCCACCGGGCACTGCTCGACGCAGGCGCCGCAGGTGGTGCAGGACCACAGGACGTCCGGGTCGATGACGCCGTTGTCCTCCAGCGTGCCGACCAGGGGGCGCTCGGCCTCCGTCAGGGCAGCGGCGGGCACACCGGCCAGCTGCTCCTCGGACGCCTTCTCCTCGCCCTCCATCGTCTTGCCGCCGCCGGCCAGCAGGTACGGCGCCTTGGCGTGCGCGTGGTCGCGCAGCGACATGATCAGCAGCTTGGGGGAGAGGGGCTTGCCCGTGTTCCAGGCGGGGCACTGCGACTGGCAGCGGCCGCACTCGGTGCACGTGGAGAAGTCCAGCAGGCCCTTCCAGGAGAACTGCTCGACCTGGGAGACGCCGAAGACGTCGTCGTCGCCGGGGTCGGTGAAGTCGATCGGCTTGCCGCCGGAGGTCATGGGCTGGAGCGCGCCCAGCGCCGTCCCGCCCGTCGCCTCGCGCTTGAACCAGATGTTCGGGAAGGCCAGGAAGCGGTGCCAGGCGACACCCATGTTGGTGTTCAGGCTGACCGTGATCATCCAGATCATGGTCGTGCCCAGCTTGATCATCGCGAAGAAGTAGACGAGGTTCTGCAGCGCCGCCACGCTCAGGCCCTTGAAGGCCAGGACCAGCGGGTACGAGGCGAAGTACGCGGCCTCGTAGTGGTCCACGTGGTGCAGCGCGCCCTCCAGGCCCCGCAGGACGTAGATGGCCAGGCCGATCGTGAGGATGACGTACTCGACGAAGTACGCCTGGCCCATCTTCGAGCCGGTGAAGCGGGACTTGCGGCCCGGGCGCGACGGCAGGTTCAGCAGGCGGATGACCATCAGCGTGGCGATGCCGAGGGTCGTCATGGCCGCGATGAACTCGATGTAGAGCTCGTACGGGAGGAAGCCGCCGAGCACCGGCAGCGTCCAGTCGGCCTGGAACAGCTGGCCGTACGCGGTGATGATCGTCGGCGGCAGCGTCAGGAAGCCGATCGCCACGAACCAGTGGGCGATGCCGACGATGCCCCACCGGTTCATGCGCGTGTGGCCGAGGAACTCCTTCACCAGGGTCACGCTGCGCTGGTAGGGGTTGTCGGTCCGGGTACCGGCGGGCACGGGCTGGCCCAGCTTGAAGTACCGGACGAACTGGCCGATCGCGCGTGCGAGCAGCGCGACGCCGACCACGGTCAAGACCAGCGACACGATGATCGCGGCGAGTTGCATGGGGGCTCCTCGGGCCTGCGAGGGTTTGTCGGGGGAACCTGTCGTTATCGAGGGTTCCCCGAGATTACTAAGCGGTAACTTATGCAGTCCGTCTGAGACTACCCCTATCTTCCGCCGCACTGTAGCCGGGTGGGCAGTGATCTGAATCGCTGAGGGTTGCCTCAGGAACCGCCCGGATCCGGCTCGCGAATCGGACATGGATATCGAGGCGGATCTCGTCGTGGACCCCGTCGTGTTATTCGTACCGAATTGTCATGGTGACGCCTAACTTATATCCGTGCTCTACGGGATCGCTGCCGCCGCCACCGCCCTCCTCCTCACCGCCCTGCTCGGGGCCGCCCTCCGGATCCCCGCCCTGCGGCTGCGGCTGGTCGGGCGGCGGCGGCAGCGGGAGGTGCCGTTGTCCGGGGGTGTGGCCGTGGTGGTCGTCACCGGGTCGGTCGTGGGTGTCAAGGAGTGGGGTTCGGCCGGGAGCGGGATCGGCGGGCTGCTCGTCGCGGGCGGCGTCGTCGCCCTGCTCGGGCTCGTCGACGACGTGTGGCGGCTGCGGCGGCGGGTGCTGGCCGCCGGTACGGCCGTGGCGGCCGCGTGTGTCGTGCCGTACGGGGAGACGGGCGTGGGGACCGGGCTGCTCGCCGTCGGGTGGGCCGTGGGGGTGACCTTCGCCTTCCGGGGGCTCGACCACGCCGACGGGCTCGCGGGGACCGTCGGGGTGGTCACCGCCTTCGGGGTGGCGGCCTGCGCGGCGGTCGACGTGCTGGACGGGGTCGCCGTGCTGATGAGCGTGCTGGCCGCGGCACTGACCGGGTTCCTGCTGCACAACTGGCACCCCGCGCGGGTGGCGCTGGGGAGCTGCGGGTCCATGTCCGCGGGGTTCGTGATCGCCCTCGGCCTCGTGCACGTCCGGGCGGGGTTCGGGCTCGGGGAGAGCGCGGGGGTGCTCTTCGCGCTGACGGCCCTGGTGAGCGCCGACGCCGTACTCGTCGTGCTGGCGCGGCGGTTGGGCGGACGTCCCGTCGTCCGCAGTGGGCCCGACCACCTCGCGCACCGGCTGCGACGGCTCGGGCTGACCGTGCCGGGGGTCACCCTGCTGCTGGGCTTCGGGGCGTTCTCCGGTGTGCTCGTCGGGGTACTCGCGCACGCCGGCTGGGTCGGGGGCGACGCCCTGTGGTGGGTGGCGGGAGGGGCTCTCGTGGTCGGGTCGGTCCTCTCCCGTGTTCCTGTGTACGCCGATCGACGCACCGTATCTTCGCAGGTCAGAGCGTCATTGCGTGTAAGGAACGGATAAGACTTGAGTCCGGTCGACTCAGCTCCGTTGACCGGTGGGGAGTCGTCGTGCACACTTGAGTCCGTTCCACTCAAGTCAGCTGGAGGATCAACCATGGCACGTGCGGTCGGCATCGACCTGGGCACGACTAACTCCGTCGTCAGCGTTCTGGAGGGCGGCGAGCCCACCGTCATCACCAACGCCGAGGGCGCCAGGACCACGCCGTCCGTCGTCGCCTTCGCCAAGAACGGTGAGGTGCTCGTCGGAGAGGTGGCCAAGCGTCAGGCGGTCACCAACGTGGACCGGACCATTCGGTCGGTCAAGCGGCACATGGGCACCGACTGGAAGATCGAGCTGGACGGGAAGCCCTTCAACCCGCAGCAGATCAGCGCCTTCGTGCTGCAGAAGCTGAAGCGGGACGCCGAGTCCTACCTGGGCGAGAAGGTGACCGACGCGGTCATCACCGTCCCGGCGTACTTCAACGACTCCGAGCGCCAGGCCACGAAGGAGGCCGGCGAGATCGCCGGTCTGAACGTGCTGCGCATCGTCAACGAGCCCACCGCGGCCGCCCTGGCGTACGGCCTCGACAAGGACGACCAGACCATCCTGGTCTTCGACCTCGGTGGCGGTACGTTCGACGTCTCGCTGCTGGAGATCGGCGACGGTGTCGTCGAGGTGAAGGCCACCAACGGTGACAACCACCTCGGTGGTGACGACTGGGACCAGCGCGTCGTCGACTACCTGGTCCAGCAGTTCCAGTCCGGCCACGGCGTGGACCTGGGCAAGGACAAGATGGCCCTGCAGCGTCTGCGTGAGGCCGCCGAGAAGGCGAAGATCGAGCTGTCCTCGTCCACCGAGACCTCGATCAACCTGCCCTACATCACCGCCTCCGCCGAGGGCCCCCTGCACCTCGACGAGAAGCTCACCCGCGCCCAGTTCCAGCAGCTGACCGCGGACCTCCTGGAGCGCTGCAAGACGCCGTTCCACAACGTCATCAAGGACGCCGGCATCTCCATCAGCGAGATCGACCACGTCGTCCTGGTCGGCGGCTCGACCCGCATGCCCGCCGTCGCCGAGCTCGTCAAGGAGCTGACCGGCGGCAAGGACGCCAACAAGGGCGTCAACCCGGACGAGGTCGTCGCCATCGGCGCCGCCCTGCAGGCCGGTGTCCTCAAGGGTGAGGTCAAGGACGTCCTGCTCCTCGACGTCACCCCGCTGTCCCTCGGTATCGAGACCAAGGGCGGCATCATGACCAAGCTCATCGAGCGCAACACCACGATCCCGACCAAGCGGTCCGAGATCTTCACGACGGCCGAGGACAACCAGCCGTCCGTGCAGATCCAGGTCTACCAGGGCGAGCGCGAGATCGCGGCGTACAACAAGAAGCTCGGGATGTTCGAGCTGACCGGTCTGCCCCCGGCGCCGCGCGGCGTCCCGCAGATCGAGGTCTCCTTCGACATCGACGCCAACGGCATCATGCACGTGACCGCGAAGGACCTGGGCACGGGCAAGGAGCAGAAGATGACCGTCACCGGCGGCTCCTCGCTGCCGAAGGACGAGGTCGACCGCATGCGCCAGGAGGCCGAGCAGTACGCGGAGGAGGACCACAAGCGCCGCGAGGCCGCCGAGGCCCGCAACCAGGGCGAGCAGCTCGTCTACCAGACCGAGAAGTTCCTCAAGGACAACGAGGACAAGGTCCCCGGCGAGATCAAGACCGAGGTCGAGGAAGCCGTCGGTGAGCTGAAGGAGAAGCTCAAGGGCGAGGACACGGCCGAGATCCGCACCGCCACGGAGAAGGTCGCGGCCGTCTCGCAGAAGCTCGGCCAGGCCATGTACGCCGACGCGAACGCCGCGCAGGCCGCAGACGGCGCCTCCGCCGGAGCCGGTGCGGGTGCCGGTGCCGGTGCCGGTGACGCCAAGGCCGACGACGACGTGGTCGACGCCGAGATCGTGGACGACGAGCGGAAGGATGGTGCCGCGTGACGGAGGAGACCCCGGGCTTCGACGAGCAGCAGCCCGACGTCCCTTCCGGCGCCACCTCCGACGACGCCGAGCCGAAGGCCGCCGACTCCCCCTCGACGGAGGAGGGGGCGGCCCCGGCCGGGGACACGGGCCAGGACGTGGCCCTGGTGGCCCAGCTGGACCAGGCACGCACGGCGCTCAGCGAGCGCACGGCGGACCTCCAGCGCCTCCAGGCCGAGTTCCAGAACTACCGCCGCCGGGTCGAGCGTGACCGGATCGCGGTCAAGGAGATCGCCATCGCGAACCTCCTGACCGAGCTCCTGCCCGTGCTCGACGACATCGGCCGCGCGCGGGAACACGGCGAGCTGGTCGGCGGCTTCAAGTCCGTCGCCGAGTCGCTGGAGAGCACGGCGGCCAAGATGGGGCTGCAGCAGTTCGGCAAGGAGGGCGAGCCCTTCGACCCGACGATCCACGAAGCCCTGATGCACAGCTACGCACCGGACGTCACCGAGACGACGTGCGTGGCGATTCTGCAGCCCGGGTACCGGATCGGCGAGCGCACCATCCGCCCCGCGCGGGTGGCGGTGGCCGAGCCCCAGCCGGGGGCGCAGACGGTCAAGGCGGACGAGACCGCCGAAGCCGACGACAAGGAGAGCGGTGGCCCGGAAGAGGGCTGACGTCATAGCGGACGAAGGGAAGGAGGGGCGTCGAGGATGAGCACCAAGGACTTCATCGAGAAGGACTACTACAAGGTCCTCGGCGTCCCCAAGGACGCCACCGAGGCCGAGATCAAGAAGGCGTACCGGAAGCTCGCCCGCGAGTACCACCCGGACGCCAACAAGGGCAATAGCAAGGCGGAGGAGCGCTTCAAGGAGATCTCCGAGGCCAACGACATCCTCGGTGACCCCAAGAAGCGCAAGGAGTACGACGAGGCACGCGCCCTCTTCGGCAACGGCGGGTTCCGCCCCGGGCCCGGCGCGGGCGGCGGCTCCTTCAACTTCGACCTGGGCGACCTCTTCGGAGGCGCCCCGGGCGGCCAGGGGGCCGGCGGTTTCGGCGGTGGACTCGGTGACGTCTTCGGGGGCCTGTTCAACCGTGGCGGAGCGGGCGCGGGGACGCGCACGCATCCGCGACGCGGCCAGGACATCGAGTCCGAGGTCACGCTGAGCTTCACGGAGGCGATCGAGGGTGCGACCGTCCCGCTGCGGATGTCCTCGCAGTCGCCCTGCAAGGCCTGCTCGGGCACCGGCGACAAGAACGGCACACCGCGGGTGTGCCCGACCTGCGTCGGCACCGGGCAGGTCGCCCGGGGCAGCGGCGGTGGCTTCTCCCTCACCGACCCCTGCCCGGACTGCAAGGGCCGCGGCCTGATCGCGGAGAACGCCTGCGAGGTCTGCAAGGGCAGCGGCCGGGCCAAGTCCTCGCGGACCATGCAGGTGCGCATCCCCGCGGGCGTCAGCGACGGCCAGCGGATCCGGCTGCGCGGCAAGGGAGCGCCGGGCGAGCGCGGCGGCCCGGCGGGCGATCTGTACGTGGTCGTGCACGTCGACGCCCACCCGGTGTTCGGCCGCAAGGGCGACAACCTCACCGTCACCGTCCCGGTGACCTTCGCCGAGGCGGCCCTCGGCGGCGAGGTCCGGGTGCCGACGCTGGGCGGCCCGCCCGTCACGCTGAAGCTGCCGCCGGGTACGCCCAACGGCCGCACCATGCGCGCCCGGGGCAAGGGCGCGGTCCGCAAGGACGGCACCCGCGGCGACCTTCTGGTCACCGTGGAGGTGAGTGTTCCGAAGGACCTGACGGGGAAGGCTCGTGACGCACTCGAGGCGTATCGCGAGGCGACCGCGGGTGAGGATCCGCGGGCGGAGCTGTTCCAGGCCGCGAAGGGAGCATGAGTCAGATGGACGGTCGTCGACGCAACCCTTATGAACTGACCGAGGAGACCCCGGTCTACGTCATCTCGGTGGCGGCCCAGCTGTCCGGCCTGCATCCGCAGACCCTGCGCCAGTACGACCGTCTGGGCCTGGTGTCCCCCGACCGCACCGCCGGGCGGGGCCGGCGCTACTCGGCCCGCGACATCGAACAGCTCCGCCAGGTGCAGCAGTTGTCGCAGGACGAGGGCATCAACCTGGCGGGCATCAAGCGCATCATCGAACTGGAGAACCAGGTCGCCGCGCTCCAGGCCCGGGTCGCCGAGCTGGAGGACGCGCTCGACGGCGCGGCGGCGGCCATGCGCCAGCGCGAGGCGGCGGTGCACGCGTCGTACCGCCGCGACCTGGTGCCGTACCAGGAGGTCCAGCAGACCAGCGCGCTGGTGGTGTGGCGGCCGAAGCGGCAGCAGCAGTCGGACTGACGCGCGTACGCCTGTGAAGGGGCCGGGAGGAGACTCCCGGCCCCTTTCGTATGTCTTGGGCCGTCTTGGGCCGTTTTCGCGGGGTCTCCCGTGGATGACTGGACGGTGCATGGCACTTGGAGACGATTCCGCAGAGCCTTCACAACGCTCGCTGAGCGTGGTGTTGTCATCTCGTTAAGTGGTTCCGCTTGACGCTGGGGGCGCGTCCGCGTTGGCTTTTCAGTCACATGGGCCACAAAGCTGTGCCCACGTCCGAATCACACGTGAAGTGAGTTCCGCATGCGTCGTCGTATCTCCATATCCGTGGCCGCGGCCACGATGTCCGTCACGCTCGCCGGCTGCGGCGTGCTCAACGCGACCGGGAGCAGTGACGACGCGAGCCCGACCAAGGGCAACGACATCACGGTGGGTCTGCTGCTCCCGGAGAAGGCGAACACGCGGTACGAGAACTTCGACTACCCCATCATCAAGACGAAGATCGAGTCCCTCACCAACGACCAGGGCCGCGTCGAGTACGCCAACGCCGAGGCGAGCGCGGCCAAGCAGGCCGACCAGTTGCAGCAGATGATCGACGACCGGGTCGACGTGATCCTGCTCGACGCCGTCGACGCGCACGCCATCGCGAGCGGCGTGCAGAAGGCCAAGGACGCGGGCATCCCGGTCATCGCCTACGACCGGCTGGCCGAGGGCCCGATCGACGCGTACATCTCCTTCGACAACGAGCTGGTCGGCGAGGTCCAGGGGCGCACCCTGCTGGAGGCCATCGGTGAGAAGGCGAGCCTCTCCGACAAGATCGTCATGATGAACGGCTCGTCGACGGACCCGAACGCCAAGCAGTTCAAGGCCGGTGCGATGTCGGAGCTGAACGGCAAGGTGACGATCGCGGAGTCCTTCGACACCAAGGACTGGAAGCCGGAGAACGCGCAGGCCAACATGGCCGGGGCGATCGAGAAGATCGGCAAGGACAACATCGCCGCGGTGTACTCCGCCAACGACGGCATGGCCGGCGGCATCGTCAAGGCGCTGGAGGCCGCGGGCGTGACCGACCTGCCGCCGATCACCGGCCAGGACGCGGAGCTCCCGGCGGTGCAGCGGATCATCACCGGTGAGCAGTACATGAGCGTGTACAAGTCGTACCCGCAGGAGGCCGAGAACGCCGCGGAGATGGCCGTGGCGGTGGTCCAGGGCCGCGACATCCAGTTCGCCGCCCTCGCCCGCGACAAGGTCGACAGCCCCACGCACAAGGGCATCCCCGCCCATCTCGTGCCGGTGGTCGCCCTGACGAAGGCCAACATCAAGGACACGGTCGTCGCCGACGAGGTCTACAAGCTGTCGGACATCTGCACGGCGAAGTACAAGGCGGCTTGCGAGGCGATCGGCCTCAAGTAACCGAAGTAGCTGAAGCGGCCGCTCCGTTCGTCGTCTTCCGCTCCCCTGGAGTCCTCCGCCTCACCCCGGAGGGATCCGGCGAGGTCGGGTGGCATCCGGCGGGATCCGGTGGGATCCGGCGGGATTCCGTCACCCCCCGGCCATTTGTTGCAACGCGACGAGCCGAGGCACGGACATACCGGTGCGCACCGGTGGTTTCCGGCGAGGGCGGTGTGGGGAGCCGTGTTGCGGAGCAGGTCCCGTCCGCGCATAGTTGCGCTGCGAAGGACGGCGAAACCGGGGGTGGGATCGGCGATGGCCGGGCACGGGGCGGAAGAGCATCCACATGGTGCCGACCGACTGTGCGAGGCGGGGGATCGTGTGTATTCCCGGGCCGTACGGCGGGGCCGCGTGCCGCGCCGGGACGCGGATCCGGTGCCGTGCCTGCTGGAACTCGCCCTGCTGCACCCGGATCCCGACGACATGGACTGGCTGGTGCCGACCTCCCCGCAGGAGGTCATGACCCGGCTGCTGCGCGGGATGTACGACGAGGTCAGCGCGAGCCAGCGGCGGGTGGGTTCGGCCGTGGCGGCGTTCGAGTGGTACGCCGGGCTGGGGCGTCAGGTGCAGCCGGCCCCGTCGGTGGGAGAGGGCTCGGCGATCCGGGTGCTGGACGGCCTCGCCCGGATCCAGGCCGCGATGGACGAGGCGACCCAGGCGTGCACGACCGAGGTGCTCACGGTCCAGCCCGGCGGTATCCGGCGCGAGGCGGAACTCTCCGAGGGGCTGCACCGGGCGCTGGCGCTGCGCGGCCGTGGCGTGCGGATGCGGGACCTGTACACGCATGTCGCCCGGCACGGGCAGGGGCTGCTGAACTATCTGGAGCTGATGGGCGACGCGGTGGAGGCGCGCACGCTGGACGAGGTGATCGACCGGCTGATCCTCTTCGACCGGACGGTGGCCTTCATCCCCGCCAACACCGACCGCACGATGGCCCTGGAGCTACGGCACCCGGCGATCGTCGAGTACCTGGTCACGGTGTTCGAACGGCTCTGGCGCCTGGCCATCCCGCTGACCGCCCCGCTCCCCGACACCGGCATCGAGGGCATCTCCCACCGCGAGCAGTCCATCGCCGCGCTGCTGGCGGAGGGCCACCAGGACGCGGTGATCGCGGAACGGCTGGGGATCAGCGTGCGGACGTGCCGGGCGCACATCGCCCGGCTGTCGGAGACGCTGGGGGCGGCGAGCCGTACGCAGTTGGGGGTGCGGATCGCCCAGGTCGGGCTGGATGGTCCACCGCGGCCGGCGGCTTCCCTGTCCCTCAGCCTTCCTGATCAAGGATCCCGGACTGCCCGATGAGGTAGCCGAGTTGGGCCCTGCTCTGGCTGCCCAGCGTCGCGGCGAGTTTGGCGATGTGGACGCGGGCCGTGCGGATGTTCATGCCGAGACGGTCTGCGATGACGGCGTCGGTGTGGCCTTCGGTGAGGAGGGCGGCTATGGCGCGTTGGCGGGGGGTGATGCCGTTGCAGGAGGGTTGGGGGGCGGCTTCAGGGAACACCGGGGTGGCCAGGCGCCAGAAGCGGTCGAAGGTGGTGGACAGGTATCCGACGATGGCCGGGTGGCGTATTTCCAGCGCGAGGTCGCCGTTGGGGTCGGCGGGGAGGAAGGCGACGACCCGGTCGACGATGATGAGCCGGTCGGTGACCTCGTCCAGCGCACGCGCCTCGATGTCGCCCTTCAGTCGTTCATGGTGCGCGACGGTCAAGGGGGAGTGGCGGAGGGTGTGCGGGTACAGGGTGCGGATGCGGCAGCCGCGGTCCAGCAGAGCCTGGTCGCGGTCCGTGGCGACGGCATAGGCCGCCTCGACCCGTTCCCTGGTGATCTTGGCACGAGGCTGGATCGTGAGCAGCTCCCGGGAGGCGTCCGTCATGGTCGCGGTGATGGCCTCGTTGATCCGCTCCTTTCCGCTGAGAAGCGTCAGCGTCGGGGTGGCGGCCGCAGCCGCGCGATGCCCTTCGACGGCCATGAGCGGCTCGAATGTCTCGGCCAGCCGTTCCTCCCGTCGTCGTTCGCGCGCGATCCGTTCCCCGGAGGTCCGCAGCAGCCGGTGGAGGGCGACGGCCGGCGCCACGGGCTCGAGCCGGTGAAGATCGTCGACGGCGGGGTGCAGCAGGCCGAAGTCCATCAAACAGGGCGCGGCGTCGGCCGCTGCGGCGGGTACGTGCCCTTCGCGCAGGGCTCGTTCGTACAGCTCCGTCCCGGCATGGCACAGTTCTTCCGCGTCGTGCATGGGGTGTGGCGCTGACGTCACTCGGGACATCCTCCTTTTCAGTGGTCCTGCTGCAGGATCCCCGACTGCGCTATGAGGTACCCGAGTTGAGCTCGGCTGCCACTGCCCAGGGCCGACGCCAGCTTGGCGATGTGCGCACGGCAGGTGCGTACGTTCATGCCGAGGCGGCGGGCGATGGCCTCGTCGACGTGCCCCTCGACCAGAAGCTTGGCTATGGAGTGCTGGACGTCCGTGATGCCGCCGGTAACCGCTTCGTACGGGGTGCCGGTGCTCAGTGGGACCGCGCGGTCCCACAGGTATTCGAACAGCTTGATCAGGTAGCGGACGAGGCCGGGGTGGCGCAGTTCCAGGGCCACCTGCTGGTCGTCCCGGGCGGGGATGAAGGCGACGGTTTGGTCGCAGATGATCAAACGCTCCACCAACTCGTCTATGGTGCGGTACTCCGCCTTGCCGTCGGAGAGCCTGGCCGCGTAGGCCAGTTGTTCCGGGTTGTAGCGGGCGGTGTGCTGGTACACCGTACGGATCCGCACACCGCGTTCGATAAGTGGCTTGTCGCGTTCCAGCCCTCTGAGGAGGCTGCGTTCGGACATACGGTCGCTCGGCTGGAGGGTGAGGACCTCGGTCCGGCACTGGACCGTGGCCATGTTGAGTGCGGCGTTGATACGTTCGCCACCTTCCAGCACGGTGATGGAGTCACTCACCGTTGCGATCTGGGTGCCCAGGGCCATGAACGGCTGAAAGGTCTCCGCAAGGTCGACAGCCAGGCGCCTGCGCTCGGCGATCTCGTGTTCCAGGGGGTTGAGTTGCCGGGAAAGGGCGACGACCGGGGCCACGGGGCGCAACCAGTCGGGATCGTCCGGATCGGGGTGGAGGAGGGCGAACTCCATCAGGCAGGGGGCCGGCTCCACGTCCGCACGTGCGATGCGCCCTGTGCGCAGAGCGGTGGCATAGAGACGTCCGCCCTCCTCGCACCACTCGGTCATCGCATGGGGATGTGTCCCTTTTATTCGATCTGTTGCCAAATCTCCACCCCCCAGGGTCCTGAACATGCAGGAACATGATGCATCGATTCTGTGGCCATGACGTGCCCGAATGAGCCATCGTCGTACTCGACGGGGGAAAAGGGGACCTTCAAGTGAGGACGAAGCCGACTATGCGGAACAGAATGCTTCGCTCGGTGCTTGTCGCCGCCTTCTCCGTCGTTGTGACCCTCGGCGCGCTGAGTGGCTTCTCCGATGAGAAGGGCGATGTTCGGGCGAACACCAGTTGGCCGGCGGTAGCTCAAACCAGCCACGGCGTGAACAACACCAGCTGGCCGAGTTCCGCTGCAGCGGGATCTGGGAGCTGACCGTGACCACTCCACCCGACGACCGCTCCTTCCGCCGCGAAATGGCCACCGCCTACCGCTCCGGCTGGCACTTCATCGACCTGGTCACCGCCATCCCCCACAGCGGTGACTCGTTGATGGTGACCGTTTTCGGCGAGCCGGTGGTCGTCACGCGGGACGAGGACGAGGACGTACGGGCTTACCGGTGTCTGCGGCGGCCTCGGGGGGCGCCGCAGCCCGTGCGGTGTGCCGTACGGTACGGAATGATCTTTGTGAACCTGGACCAAAGGGACCACGAGCAGGTGGAGGCCGACTCTCCTGTCCCGAGGACCATCTCTGCCACCCCCCGCAGTGCCTGACGCGATTCCCCCGTCGTAACAGATCGCTCAGGTGCTTCCCCCCGCAGCGGCGTCACCGTGACCTGAACACGGTGACGCCGCTGCAGTTTCTGGCGACATTTCGGGTTATCGCCGCGGTCACGGCCTGGCCGGATCCAGTCGATCACCGGTGTGGATTTTCACTTCGGTCAACCTCCGCATCGGCGTCGGCATCAGCCTCGCCCCATCGCCCGCGTCAGCTCTATCTCGATCACCACGCGTGCGGGATTCGGTGAGGGGGTCCGTCCGTAGCGCTCGGCGTAGCGGCGCTCCGCCTCCGCGACCCGGTCCGGTTCGGTGCGGACGAAGGCCCGGCCCTCCAGGGTCGCCCAGCGCTTGCCCTCCATCTGGCAGACGGCGACCGCCGCTCCCTGCTCTCCGGCGGCCAGCACGTGCCGCGCCTTGGCGCTCGCCTTGTTCGTGATCACCCGAGCGAGCCGGGCCGCGGGATCGTATGTGACCCCGACGGGTACCACGTGCGGAGTGCCGTCCGGGCGGGGAGTCGTCAGGGTGCACACGTGCCGTTCCCGCCAGAAGCTGAGGTACGGCTCGTCCGGAGCGCCCGGATCGACGGAGTACTTGGTCGCCATGCCCCGGAACTTAGCCCCCGTGACCCTCCCGGATCGGCATTGAGTGGACTAGACTCAACTTTGTGTAAGTCGTTCGGGTCAGTGCAAGGAGGAGAACGCGAACGTGGACGCCGAGCTGACCAACCGGAGCCGGGATGCGATCAACGCGGCCAGCAATCGGGCGGTGACCGAGGGGCACCCCGACCTCACCCCCGCCCATCTGCTTCTCGCGCTGCTCCAGGGACAGGACAACGAGAACATCACCGATCTGCTCGCCGCGGTCGACGCCGACCAGGCGGCCGTACGCGCCGGAGCCGAGCGCGTGCTCGCCGGCCTGCCCAGCGTGACCGGGTCCACCGTGGCGCCGCCCCAGCCCAACCGCGAGATGCTCGCCGTCGTCGCCGACGCGCAGGCCCGCGCCAAGGACCTCGGGGACGAGTACCTCTCCACGGAGCACCTGCTCATCGCCATCGCCGCGAAGGGCGGCGCGGCCGGCGAGGTGCTGTCCCAGCAGGGCGCCGACGCCAAGAAGCTCCAGGGCGCCTTCCAGAAGACGCGAGGAGCGCGCCGGGTGACCACGGCCGACCCCGAGGGCCAGTACAAGGCCCTGGAGAAGTTCGGGACCGACTTCACCGCCGCCGCGCGGGAAGGCAAGCTCGATCCCGTCATCGGGCGGGACCAGGAGATCCGGCGCGTGGTGCAGGTGCTGTCCCGCCGTACCAAGAACAACCCCGTCCTCATCGGTGAGCCCGGCGTCGGCAAGACCGCCGTCGTCGAAGGGCTCGCCCAGCGGATCGTCAAGGGGGACGTCCCGGAGTCCCTCAAGGACAAGCGGCTCGTCGCGCTCGACCTGGGAGCGATGGTCGCCGGGGCCAAGTACCGGGGTGAGTTCGAGGAGCGGCTGAAGACCGTCCTCGCCGAGATCAAGGGCTCCGACGGGCAGATCATCACCTTCATCGACGAGCTGCACACCGTCGTGGGGGCCGGCGCCGGCGGCGACTCCGCCATGGACGCCGGGAACATGCTGAAGCCGATGCTCGCGCGCGGTGAGCTGCGCATGGTCGGCGCCACGACCCTCGACGAGTACCGCGAGCGGATCGAGAAGGACGCAGCCCTGGAGCGGCGCTTCCAGCAGGTGCTGGTCGCCGAGCCGACCGTCGAGGACTCCATCGCGATCCTGCGCGGGCTCAAGGGCCGCTACGAGGCCCACCACAAGGTGCAGATCGCGGACAGCGCGCTGGTCGCCGCCGCCGCCCTCTCCGACCGGTACATCACCTCCCGCTTCCTGCCCGACAAGGCCATCGACCTCGTCGACGAGGCGGCCTCCCGGCTGCGCATGGAGATCGACTCGTCCCCCGTCGAGATCGACGAGCTCCAGCGCGTCGTCGACCGGCTGAAGATGGAGGAGCTGGCGATCGGCAAGGAGACCGACGCGGCCTCCCGCGAGCGCCTGGAGAAGCTGCGTCGCGACCTCGCCGACAAGGAGGAGGAGCTGCGCGGCCTCACCGCCCGCTGGGAGAAGGAGAAGCAGTCCCTCAACCGCGTCGGTGAGCTGAAGGAACGCCTCGACGAACTGCGCGGCCAGGCCGAACGCGCCCAGCGCGACGGCGACTTCGACACCGCCTCCAAGCTGCTCTACGGCGAGATCCCCGCCCTGGAGAAGGAACTGGAGGCCGCCTCCGAGGCCGAGGAGGCGTTGACATCTTCCGCCTCCGGCGGGGGCGCCAAGGACACCATGGTCAAGGAGGAGGTCGGCGCCGACGACATCGCCGACGTCGTCGCCTCCTGGACCGGCATCCCCGCCGGGCGTCTGCTGGAGGGCGAGACGCAGAAGCTGCTGCGCATGGAGGACGAGCTCGGCAAGCGGCTCATCGGCCAGACCGAGGCCGTGCGGGCGGTCAGCGACGCCGTACGACGGTCCCGTGCCGGGATCGCCGACCCCGACCGCCCCACCGGCTCCTTCCTCTTCCTCGGCCCGACCGGTGTCGGCAAGACCGAACTGGCCAAGGCCCTCGCCGACTTCCTCTTCGACGACGAGCGGGCGATGATCCGCATCGACATGTCGGAGTACAGCGAGAAGCACAGCGTGGCCCGGCTGGTCGGCGCCCCGCCCGGATACGTCGGCTACGAGGAGGGCGGCCAGCTGACGGAGGCGGTGCGCCGCCGTCCGTACTCCGTCGTCCTGCTGGACGAGGTGGAGAAGGCCCACCCCGAGGTCTTCGACATCCTGCTCCAGGTGCTCGACGACGGGCGTCTCACGGACGGCCAGGGCCGCACGGTCGACTTCCGCAACACCATCCTCGTCCTGACGTCGAATCTGGGCAGCCAGTTCCTGGTCGACCCGCTCACCAGCGAGGCGGAGAAGAAGGAGCAGGTCCTGGAGGTGGTACGGAGCTCCTTCAAGCCGGAGTTCCTCAACCGCCTGGACGACCTGGTCGTCTTCTCGGCCCTGACCAAGCCCGAGCTGGAGCGCATCGCGAAGCTCCAGATCGACCGTCTGGCCAAGCGGCTCGCCGAGCGGCGCCTGGGCCTGGACATCACGCCGGAGGCCCTGGCCTGGCTCGCGGAGGAGGGCTTGGACCCGGCGTACGGCGCGCGTCCGCTGCGCCGCCTCGTCCAGACCGCCATCGGCGACCGGCTCGCCAAGGAGATCCTCTCCGGCGAGATCAAGGACGGCGACACGGTCCGCGTGGACCGCTTCGGCGACGAACTGCTGGTGGGACCGGCTGCGGACAAGACCCTGTAAGGACGACCTGCAAGGACGACCTGTAAGGACGACGGGCCCCGTCACATCGTGAACGCCGAGAAGCGCACCAGCGCCGTCTCGGCGTTCTCGTTCTCGTACTCCACCCGCACCTGCACCACGTGTGCCTCGGCCGTGGCCGGCAGGCCGTCCTCGTGGCTCACATCGAGACAGAGCGCCCCGCAGGAGGCATCGGTGCGGACCTCCGGGGCGTTCGGGTACGTCTCGCGCAGCCAGTCGCGCACGTCCTCCCGTGGCATCCGCAGCACCGCCGCGTACGCGGTGTCGATGCCCTGCTGCACGGTGCAGTTTCCGACGTGGGCGTTCGCCGGAGGCGAGGCACCGCCGAAGGCCAGCGCCTCGGCGCAGGTCACCTTCTTCAGGGCCCCCGCGCGTGGGTACTCGTCGTCCGACAGGGCCCACATGAAGAGGCCGACGATCAGGAATCCGAGGAGGAGCACCGGCACGGCCAGGAAAGGCAGGACCAGCCGCCACCGCGTGTAGCCCCTGCCCGCTTCCCTCACCATCGCCCCCTCCGTCCGCCCTTCAGGAGGACGGCGTGCGGCACCTGGAGGTTGCGGTTGACCGGATCGTGTCAGCCATGGGCTTAGAGGGTCTGTCGGGGCTTGCCACCCCCCTCCCCGCATGGGGGAGGATGGCGGAATCCGTACGAAGGGAAATTCACGGTGACCATCGACCCGTCCTCGATTCCGAACTTCGGGGGCCAGCCCGAGCCGCAGCCGCAAGGACCGGCGGGCCCCGTCGTCCCGGATCAGGACCTCGTGAAGCAGCTCCTCGACCAGATGGAGCTCAAGTACGTCGTCGACGACGAGGGAGACCTCGCGGCGCCGTGGGAGCAGTTCCGCACCTACTTCATGTTCCGGGGTGAGGGAGACCAGCAGGTCTTCTCCGTGCGGACGTTCTACGACCGGCCTCACGAGATCGAGGCCAAGCCGCAGATCCTGGAGTCCATCGACGACTGGAACCGCCGCACCCTGTGGCCCAAGGTCTACAGCCACACCCATGACGACGGCACGGTCCGCCTGATCGGCGAGGCCCAGATGCTGATCGGCATGGGCGTGAGCCTGGAGCACTTCGTCTCCTCGACGGTCAGCTGGGTGCGGGCCGCCATCGAGTTCGACAAGTGGCTCATCGAGCAGCTCGGTCTCGAGGAGGAGATCAACGAGGCGGAGAAGCCCGAGGACGACGAGTAGGCCCAGCGGGCCCCCGGCCCAGCGGCGCGTCGGCGCGTCGGCGCGTACGAGCAGGTACGCGCTGTACGCGCCGTTTTGCCTTTTCGTGACACGGCGCTGTCGGCCGTATCCTGACCACACACGGGAAGGAGCCGTTCATGAGCGTCGACGCGATCGTGCACACCGAGTTCCCCAAGGGGTACACGGTCCTGTTCGGGGCCGACGGAAAGGTGATCATGACCCCGCAGAGCGAAGAGCACTCCAGCACCATCAGGTCGATGCAGATCGACTCCGCTCTCGCCCTCGGCCGTCACGCGAAGGTCACCTCCGACGTCTACATCGACTTCCCCGCCGACGAGAACTCCGCCCCCGACCTGGCGATCCTGCGCGAGGACGCACGCAAGGAAGGCAAGCGCTACAGCTTCGAGGACGTCCTGCTGATCTCCGAGGTCGTCTCGACCTCTTCCGCACGCAAGGACTACGACGACTGCACCGCGAAGTACGGCCGCTACGGCATCCCGATCTATCTGGTCGTGGACCCGTACGCCCAGGAAGTCGTCCTCCACACCCAGCCGACGGCCACGGGTTACATCGCTGCCCACACCCACAAGTACGGCACCGGCAAGCTCCCCATTCCCCTGGCCGACGGCCGTACCTTCACCCTCGACCTCGACGAGCTCCCGCGCCCGGAGCCCGAGGCGGACGCCGACGCCCACTGACGATCGTCTCCCGGGTGTGCAGGCGGATCGCCTTCAGTTCTCAAGACACAGCTCCGCCCATACCGTCTTGCCCACCGGGCTGCGAGGCCTCGACCCCCAGCGCTCGGCCAGGACGTCCACCAGGAGCAGCCCCCGGCCGGACTCACCTTCGGGACAGGACGAGGGCGCGGCCGTGGGCAGCCGCTTCGCGGAGGCGGCGTCCGCGACCTCGACACGCAGCAGGCCCGCAGTCGGGTCCAGAGCGAGCCGGAGGCCGAACTCCCGGCCGGGCACCCGACCGTGCTGTACGGCGTTCGCCGCGAGTTCGCCGACGACGAGGGCTACCGCGCAGGAGACGTCCGACGCCGGAGGGTAGCCCCGCTCTCCCATCCACCGGACGGCGTGACGCCGGGCGAGCTGCGCACCGCGCGGGGAGGAGGCGAACTGCATTGTGAGCGAAGGGAGTTCACGCTGCGGCATGTCTCCCGGGGTGGCGGTATCTGTCAGCACAGCCTGTTCATCCTTTATCTGCGCGTCGCGGCGCTCCAGGGCGCACGCGAGTCATCACGTTCCGTGCTCAAGAGTCGGCCGATCGTCCTACGCTCGACAGGGGGCACAGCCTTACTTGTGAGGCCGTAAGGAACGGAAGTGATGCCTTGGCCAACGGAATTGACCCCAGCGCGTCGATGGCCGCCCTGTTCGGTGCGCGGGTGCGCCGGCTCCGGAAGGCTGCGGGGCTGACGCAGGCCGAGCTGGGCGTGCTGGCGCATGTGGTGAGCACGCGGATCACTCAGATCGAGCGGGCGTCCGGAGCGAAGCCGACGCTGGAGCTGGCGCGTGCGCTGGACGCGGCACTCGGCGCGGAGGACCTGCTGGTGGAGCTGTGGCCGTATGTGTACCGGGAGGCGTTTCCGGACTGGTCGCGGAGGTTCATGGAGTACTCGGAGCGGGCGGTGGCCATCCGCGAGTACGCAGCGCATGTGGTGCCTGGCTTGCTGCAGACAGAGGACTATGCACGGGCGGTACTGCGCGTCGGCCGAACGCTGGGTGGCCAGGAGCAGTTGGAAGAGCGGGTCAGTCTTCGTCTGGGACGGCAGGAACGCCTCACCACGCACGATCGGCCTGAACTCTGGGTGGTTCTCGACGAAGCGGTGCTCAGGCGTCCCATCGGTGGGCAGGTGGTGATGCGTGAGCAGCTGGCACGTCTACTCGCAACCGCGCCCGAGTCTCACATCACCGTGCAGGTGCTGCCGTTCGACCAGGGCGAGCACGATGTCATGGGCGGCTCGCTCACGCTGCTCACCATGCCGGACGGCTCGGAAATCGCCTACACCGAGGGCGCGCACTACGGCCAACTCATCGAGGATCCAGACGAAGTCAGGCGCTTCGCACTGACCTACGATCGGCTGCGGGCGGCAGCTCTGCCCCCGCTCATGTCCCTGGACATGATCCGATCCGTGATGGAGGACAACCACCGTGGAGCGAAGGTCCCGTCCCGATCTGAACGGCGCCGCCTGGCGCAAGAGCAGCTACAGCAATCAGGAAGGCGGCAACTGCGTGGAGGTGGCCGACGGGTTCCGGGCCGTCGTCCCCGTCCGTGACAGCAAGGTCCCGGCTGGTCCGGTGCTGTGCTTCGAGGCCTCCTCCTGGGCCGGCTTCATAGCCGAGCTGAAGGCCGGGAGCGGCCGTTCCTGAGGCAGCCGGTCCCCGGTCGCCGTCCGCCTTTCGGACTCACCGGGCCCTTGTCCGCGAGGGTCCGGTCGGCCACTGACCTCCTCAAAGAACCGGGGGAAAGAACTACCCGCCCACCCACCCTCCCCGCGCCAGAGGGCGGGTGTCACCCGTGCGAGTGACCGGCTTGCAGGGTCGGGACACGGACCGTTACGTTCGCCGCGACAACCGCAAACAGAGACGGCCCCCGGCCGGGACTGGCATCCCGATCGAGGGCCTGACCGATCAGGAAGTAGTAGCTTCCCGATGGCTGACCCGCAGTCTAACGCGCCCCTGCGCGCCGACGCCGGAGCTCCGACCTCCGGCGTGATCCACGTACGCACCCGGCTGACGGCCGACTTCACCGTGATCTCCAACGCGCTCGCCCAGCGGCGCGGCAGCGCGGTCACGGTCGGTGTCGCGGCGTACATCTCCTCCTTGCCCGACGGCTCACCCGTGAGCATCGCCGCCCTGTGCGAGCACTTCAGCGAGGGCGAGATCCTCATCTCGCGAGCGCTCAGGGAGCTCGAATCCGCCGGATACCTGGAGCGCCGCCGTGAGCGGACGCCCACCGGGCAGGTGCGTACCCGGACGTACTTCTACGACGTACCCGGCGGCGACGGCCCGGACGACCCGCCCGAGCCGCCGAAGTCGTCTCGGCCCCGGCCCGCCGTCCAGGAGGCCGCGGCCCTACGGGAGGCCGCGCCCGCTCCCGGTCCTGAGGAGCCCGGCAGCGTGGCGCCCGCACTCGCCGACGCCGACCCCAAGGCGGTCGCCGTACTGACCGCCCTGCGCCGGGTCGACCCTCGCCTCGTCCTGTCCGCGCAGGAGGCCGCCCGCCTGGCGCCGGCCGTCGCCGAGTGGCTGGCGGCCGGTGTGGGGCCGCGGGAGATCACCGAACTGCTGACCGTACGGCTCCCCGACCGTTTCCGGGCCCGACCGGCAAGCGTTCTCGCCTTCCGGCTCCGGGAAACACCGTTGCCGGCGCCTCCCTCGCTCCCGCTGCACCCGAGCATCGAGCGTCCGGTCGTACTGCCCTTCCAGACCTGCGACGGCTGTGAGCGTGCCTTCCGCGCCCCGAAGCCCGGACACTGCCGGAGCTGCCGGGACCGCTTTGGCGAGGAACGCCTGCGTGCGGTCGGCTGAGCCGGTGGGCGGGTGTGCTGTTCGCCCCTGGGTGGCAGGCTTGATGTGCGACGATGCGAAACGCGGTACCTGGCAAGACGGCAGGAGGAGGTGGGGCATGGTCGACAGGTTCAGGGACGGACTTCTGACTCCCGCGGAGACGGCCTCCTACCTGGAGATTCCGCAGTCGACGCTCCATTCGTGGCTGAAGGGCAGGGCTGCCGGGGCGCCCCTGGTCCATCAGGTCGAGCCGCTACGCAAGGGCCAGCCCTCGGTGCCGTTCATCGCGGTCGCCGAGGCTCACGTCCTCCGTTCCCTGCGCTCCCTGGGGCTCCGGATGAGCGAGATCAGGGAAGCCGCCGCCGTACGGGACGCCTTCGCCACCCCGTACGGTCTCGTGTCGAAGCGGATCGCGACGGACGGCGTGGACATCTTCGTCGAACACGGCCTCGGCGATCTCCGTAGAGCCAGAGACGGTCAGGCGCCCATCCACGAGGTGGTCTCCGACTACCTCCGCTACCTGAACTGGGAAGCCGACGACGACTTCCCCTCCAGCCTGCGGCTCAGGCAGTACCCGGACTCCGTACCCGTCGTGATCGACCCGAGGTTCGGGCACGGGACGCCCGTCGTGGCCGCCAACCGTGTCGCGGTCAAGGCCATCACCGACCTCTGGGAGGCCGGGGAGAGCGTCGAGGACATCGCGTACGACTTCGACATGACGCCCGAGCAGGTCGACGAGCTGTGCCGGGCAGTGGTGCGCCTTGCCGCCTGAGTTCTTCCTCGACCGCAATCTCGGACGTCGTGTCGCGGAAGGGCTGAGGGCGTGCGGCTGGATCGTTCACCGCATCGGTGACGTCTTCCCTGAGGACGGACAGGACATCGCCGATGAGGAGTGGATCGCGCACGGTCTCGACCAGTCATGGGTGCCGCTCTCGAAGGACGGCCGGATCAAGGGCCGGGACCTGGAGATCCGGCCGGTGGCCACGATGTGGTGCGTCTAGAGCGCCGCCCTGAGCCGCTTCACGGCCTCTTCCAGCACGCTCGTCCGCTTGCAGAACGCGAACCGTACGAACGGCGCGCCCTCCTCGCGGTGGTCGTAGAAGACCGCGTTCGGGATCGCGACGACACCGGCGCGTTCCGGCAGGCCGCGGCAGAAGGCGAAGCCGTCCGTCTCGCCGAGGGGGCGGATGTCCGTGGTGACGAAGTAGGTCCCCGACGGGCGGAAGACCCGGAAGCCGGCCTCCTCCAGGCCCGCCGTCAGCAGGTTCCGCTTGACCAGCATGTCGTCCCGGAAGGCCGTGAAGTACGACTCCGGCAGCGCCAGGGCCTCCGCCACCGCGTACTGGAACGGCCCCGACGCCACGTACGTCAGGTACTGCTTCGCCGAGCGCACCGCCGTGACCAGCTCCGGCGCCGCCGTCACCCAGCCGACCTTCCAGCCGGTGAACGAGAACGTCTTGCCGGCCGACCCGATGGTGACCGTACGCTCGCGCATCCCCGGGAACGTCGCCAGCGGCACGTGCTCGGCCTCGTCGAAGACCAGGTGCTCGTACACCTCGTCCGTCACCACGAGCAGGTCCCGCTCCACCGCCAGCTCGGCGATCGCCGCCAGCTCCTCGCGGGTGAGGACCGTGCCGGTCGGGTTGTGCGGCGTGTTGATCAGCAGCAGACGGGTGCGCTCGGTGACGGCGTCGCGCAGCTCGTCGAGGTCCAGGCGGAAGCTGCCGTCGTGCGGGCGGAGCGTGACCGGCACCCGGCGCCCGCCCGCCATCGCGATGCACGCCGCGTACGAGTCGTAGTACGGCTCCAAGGCGATCACCTCGTCACCCGGCTCCAGCAGGGCGAGCAGCGAGGCGGCGATGGCCTCCGTGGCGCCCGCGGTGACCAGGACCTCCCTGTCCGGGTCGTACGACAGGCCGTAGCGCCGCTGCTGGTGAGTGGTGATCGCGGTGCGCAGCTCGGGGACGCCGGGGCCCGGCGGGTACTGGTTGCCGAGGCCGTCCCGCAGCGCCCGTACGGCCGCCTCCCTGACCTCCTCCGGGCCGTCGGTGTCGGGGAACCCCTGCCCGAGGTTGATGGCGCCGGTGCTCAGGGCCAGGGCGGACATCTCGGCGAAGATCGTCGTCCCGAACTCGGCGAGCCGGCGGTTGAGGAAGGGGCGCGCGGTGGAGGTCATGCAGGTCATCCTCCGCCGAAGCTCTGGAGTTCCTCAACTCTGCTTTGGGCCGCACACGAGGCGGGCATCTCCCGGTCACGCAAGAGCGAGGCGCCCACGGGGGGCCGCTTCGGGGGAACGGAAGGAGGGTGACGCCATGGTCTTCGGCATCATCCTGGCGGTGATCGGAGTGCTCTTGGTCGGGGCGCTGGTGTCCAAGGGCCGCAGGAACGCGTCCGGAGGGACGGCTCGTCGCGGGGCGGGGGCGTCCACCGGATCGCGTCACGACAGCGGCGGCAGCTGGTGGGCCGGGGGCGGAGACTCCGGCTCGTCCGGCGGACACCACGGGGGGCACTCCTGCGGCGGCAGCTCGTCCTGCGGAGGCGGGTCGTCCTGCGGCGGGGGTGGAGGAGGAGGTGGCTGCGGCGGAGGCAGCTGACGTACGTCGGCCGCGCTCCCGACGGGGAGCCGCAACCACCGAACGCGGGGTCCGCACCTGGGGCGGGCCCCGCGTTCCCGTGTCGGCGGGAAGTCCGGGGTTCCCGCGCCGACCGGAGGTCCGGGGTTCCCGTCCGGCGGATGCGTCGGACGTCCGTCGGGCAACTCGAAAGGGCAGGCCGTCAACTTCGCATACCTGTAGAGCAACTGCCGCCGAGGAGTGACGGACCAGCGCGTGACTCCGGCAACTGCGTGCGTCAACAGGCACTTCGTCCCGGCTCCGGGCGTGAGCCACGGCGCACCGGCGCACGCCTTCCGGTGCCGGCGCACGCCGTGGTTGAACAGGTGAGCTGTGGAGCCCTCTGAGGGATGGAAACCCTACGAACTTGGGTAAAGACGCTGTTGCGGCGCCACAGTTCATGATTCCCTCTAAAACACCAACGCAGCCTCTCGGACGTCCTGCGGACACCTTTCCGAAACCGGCCGACCGGTTTGCCCCGGGCCGAAGCACCCCGGTGTGACCGGGGCGCAGCGGACCCATCTCCCTCTCCTTGTGCGCTTGCGGAGCCGATCCATGCTCACGACCCTGAACACCTCCTACACCGACACGCGCGCGGCCGATCTCGCCTGGGCCCTGGGGCGCGAGCCACTTCCCGCGCTGGCCACGCTCGACCTCGAACTGGCAGGCGTCAAACTTCAGTTGCGGCTTCTCGGCGCGTCCCACCAGGTTCTGCTGGAGCAGGAGCGGGGCATCTGCTCGGAGACGGTGGCGTGTATTCCGGGCAGCAGCACGCCGCTTCCGCTGGGCGTCGCCAAGCGGGTGGGCGACTGGGAGTACGAGTTCGCGGCCCGGGTCGAGGTCCTCTCGCCCGGCTCCTTCGCCGGGCGCGCCCAGGAGTTGCTGGCCCTCGTCTCCGACCACCCGCACGGCCTGGCCGGCGTCTTCCCCGGCAGTCCGCACGCCTTCACGGCGCTGCTGGCCCACCACCACGAGGGACAGGTGCACTGGCGGACCTGGCACGCGTACCCGCAGGACGGGCAGTTGGTGGCGACCCGCACGAAGGTGGGCGTACGGGTGCCGGCGACTGTCACCGCCGACTGAATCTCCCCGGCATCCCCCTCACTCGGCGAACCGGCTCATCCCGTGACCCGGTCTCTGTCAACCAGCACCACACGTGTGGGTGACGAAGCGCAGTCGAGATGTGACGTAACGTCGCAACGTGATCGAGCCGCACGCGCCCGTCCCGCCCGGTTCCCCGCCGCCCTGGAGCGCCCCGGGCGGCCCCGGCGGCCCGGCGCGGCTGCCCGTCCGGCCGGGCACCGGACGGTTCCTGGTGCTCGCGGGCGTGTTCGTGTGCGCGGCCTGCGGACTGGTGTATGAACTCGAACTCGTCGCCCTCGCCTCGTACTTGATGGGCGACTCCGTCACCCAGGCCTCCGTCGTGCTGTCCGTCATGGTCTTCGCGATGGGTATCGGCTCCCTCGCCGCGAAGCGGCTGCGCGGGCTCGCCGCGGCCGGCTTCGGCGCGGTCGAGGCGACCCTCGCCCTCGTCGGCGGGTGCAGCGCGATGGCCCTGTACGCGGTCTTCGCCTGGACCGGCGACTGGGGCGGGATGTGGGCCAGCGGGCCCCGCTGCCTCCTGGTCGCCTTCTCCCTCGCGACCGGGCTGCTCATCGGCGCCGAGGTCCCGCTGCTGATGGAGCTGATCCAGCGCGTCCGCCGCCAGGACCCGGGCGGCGCGGTGGCCGACCTGTTCGCAGCGGACTACGTCGGTGCGCTCGTCGGCGGACTCGCCTTCCCCTTCCTGCTGCTGCCGTTCCTCGGCCAGCTGACCGGCGCGCTGATCACGGGTGCCGTCAACGCGGTCGTCGGGGGCGCGCTGGTGCTCGGCCTGTTCCGCCGGGACCTGACCCGGCGCGCCCGCTGGCTGTTGCTGCTCGCCAACACGCTCGTGCTGGTGATCCTCGCCTCGGCGGCCCTCCTCGTCGGCGACTTCGAACGGGCCGCCCGGCAGGCGGTGTACGGCGGGGACGTGCGCGTGGCGCTCCAGACCGGCGTGCAGGAGGTGGTTCTCACCGGGGGTACGCACGGGCGGCCCCTCGACCTGTTCCTCGACGGCCGGTTGCGGGTCAGCGGGCTCGACGAACCGCGCTACCACGAGGCCCTCGTCCACCCGGCCATGACCGGGCCGCACGCGCGCGTGCTGATCCTCGGCGGCGGTGACGGACTGGCGGCCCGGGAGGTGCTGCGGCATCCCGGGGTGGACCGGGTCGACGTCGTCGAACTCGACGAGGAGGTGACGCGGCTGGGCCGCACCGACCCGGCCCTGTCGGCGCTGAACCAGCAGGCGTTCGGCGACCCGCGCGTGCGCGTGACCGCGCAGGACGCCTTCGGCTGGCTGCGCGGAGCGCCCCCGGCGGCGTACGACGTGGTCGTCTCGGACCTGCCGGACCCGGGCATCACGGCCAGTACCAAGCTGTACTCGCAGGAGTTCTACGGCCTAGCGCGGCGGGTGCTCGCCCCCGGTGGCCGGCTCGTGGTGCACGCCGGGCCCGTCGCGTCCAGCCCTCGGGTGTACTGGACGGTGGACGCGACCCTCCGTGCGGCCGGTTTCCGCACCGCCCCGTACGGCACGGGCGGCCGCCACGCCGGTTTCGCCGTCAGCCCCGACCGCACCCCCGCCGACCGCTCCCGGGCACCCCGGGACTGGGGTTTCGTCCTGGCCGCCCGCACGGAGCCGCGACCCCGCCTCGACCCGGACGGCCCGCGCCCGTACGTCCTCACGGACGCGTCCCTCGCGGCGGGGGAACGGGCGGCGTGCGGCACGCGGATCGCCGGGCTGCCCGCGTCGACGCTGGTGCACCCGCGCTACTGAGCGGGTGGGGACGGCCTGGTGAGGGCGGGTGAGGATACTCCCGGCGGGGGCGGATCGGGGGCGAATCCCGAAGGCGGGGGTGCGTTTCGGCCCGTGCTGGGTAGAGTCCGTCGACATGGAACACGAGGTGTTCGTTCCGGTTCCCGCCGAGCGGCTCAGGGAGGTGCTGGACGACCCCGCGCGGGTCGCCCGGGCGGTTCCGGGGCTCCAGCAGGACGCCGGCGCCGAGCCCGTCACCGGGCGGCTGAAGATCAGGGTCGGCAGTCACTCCGTCACGTACCGGGGTGCCGTACGGGTGTCCCGGGGGGACGACGGGACGTACGCCGTCGAGGGCGACGCCACGGAGGCCCGCGGCACCGGTTCGGTGACACTCGCGCTGCGGATCGCCCTGCGGGACGCGGAGGACGGCACGACGATCGTGTTCGCCGGCACGGCCGCCGCGGACGGACGGATCAAGGACTTCCCGTCCGACGCGGTGGAGGGCGCCGTCACCCGCCTGCTGAACCGTTTCGCGGAACATCTGGCCACGGCAGCCCCGGAAACCACCACGCCCCTCGCCACGCAGGACTTCGAACCCCGCGCCACGACCGACTACGAGACGACCCCGGACGCGGACGACGCGGCCCCACCGCCCGCGCCTCCGGCGAGCTCCGAGGGGGGTGTGATCTCACGACCCGACGACACGCCCGCCTCCGGCCGCACGGCCGACGACGCTCGTGCCCCTGAGGCCGGCGACGAGTCCTCCGCTCCGGGTGACTCCGACGAGCCCCCCGCCCCCGCAGCCGGCGACGCTTCTGCCCCCGCCTCCGAGCCCACCTCTGTCTTCGGGAGCGATATTCCGCCGTCCTCTCCCGGGCCCTCGGGTGCGGAAGCCGAGGACGAGGAGGACGACGAGGACGACGAGGACATCGCCGAGGCGGCGCACGCGCGGCGGACGATGATCGGGCGCAGTGCCGAGGAGGTCGATCACGCGCCGCCGAGAGGGCGGTACGCGCCGGTGCCCGCGCCGCAGACCGTGATGCCTCCGACCCCGCTGCGCTGGGCGGCCCCCGCGGCGGCGCTCGCGGTGGCGTCGGCCATCGTGGCGGTCCGGGCCCTGCGCAGACGCCGCTGAAAACGCCCCGTACCGGCTGAGGCCCTCTTGATCACCCCAGTAGGGTCGTCCCGTGAGTGACGAAGACATCACGCTGACCGCGGGCGACGCGGAGGTGACCGTGCAGCCGGGCAACGGCGGCCGGGTCGGAGGGCTGCGGATCGGCGGCGTGGAGCTGCTCCGGCAGGGGGAGCGGTTCGGCTGCTTCCCGATGGTGCCGTGGTGCGGGCGGATCCGTGACGGGCGCTTCCTGGACGGCGCCGTCGTACGGCAGATGCCCCTCAACGCCCCGCCCCACGCCATCCACGGCACCGCCCGCGACGGCGCCTGGCGCACCGCCCGCACGCGCACGGACGAGGCCGTCATCACCCACGAGCTCGTCGACCCCTGGCCCCATCCGGGCCGCGTCACTCAGGTCGTCGCCCTCACCGAGGACGCGCTGACGCTGACCATGTCCGTGGAGACGTACCAGTCGTCGTTCCCGGCGCAGATCGGCTGGCACCCGTGGTTCAACCGGAACCTCGGCGGCGAGGACGTACGCCTCGACTTCCACCCCGCCTGGCAGGAGGAGCGCGGCGACGACCACCTGCCCACCGGCAACCGCGTCGACCCGAAGCCCGGCCCCTGGGACGACTGCTTCGGGATGCCCGGCGGTGTCGACGTGACCCTCACCTGGCCCGGGCAGCTGGAGCTGAAGGTGACCAGCCGACAGGAGTGGGTCGTCGTCTACGACGAGCAGGAGGCGGCCGTGTGCGTGGAGCCGCAGACCGGCCCGCCCAACGGGCTCAACAGCATGCCGCGCCTGGTCACGCCCCTGGAGCCGCTGGAGGCCACCACGACCTGGAGCTGGCGCCGCCTCTAAGCTGGGCGGCATGACGGACACACGCGGCGCGCTGCTGCAGCAGATCAAGAACAAGGCCGTAGTGCACGGCAAGGTGACCCTGTCGTCGGGTCTGGAGGCCGACTACTACGTCGACCTGCGCCGCGTCACCCTCGACGGCGAGGCAGCGCCGCTGGTCGGACAGGTGCTGCTCGACCTGACCGCCGACCTGGACTTCGACGCGGTGGGCGGGCTCACCATGGGCGCCGACCCCGTCGCCGCCGCCATGCTGCACGCCGCCGCCGCGCGCGGGCGGCGCCTGGACGCGTTCGTCGTACGGAAGGCCGCGAAGGCGCACGGTTTGCAGCGGCGCGTCGAGGGCCCGGACATCGCGGGCCGCCGTGTGCTGGTCGTCGAGGACACCTCCACCACCGGCGGCTCCCCGCTCACCGCCGTCGAGGCCGTGCGCGAGGCCGGGGCGGAGGTCGTCGCCGTCGCGACCATCGTCGACCGGGCGACCGGCGCCGCGGAGAAGATCCAGGAGGGCGCCGGGGTGCCGTATCTCTTCGCGTTCTCGAAGGACGAGCTGGGCCTGGACTGAGCCAAGACTGACCAGGGCGTGGACGGTGGCCTGGACCTTCCGGCCAAGTCTGGAAAGATGGGGCCGACGATGACGTCGCACCCCAAGGTCTAGGTCAGGGCCGAGAACGCAGAACGCCAACCCGCAGATACAAGGAGCGGACGCATGCCCATCGCAACTCCCGAGGTCTACAACGAGATGCTGGACCGGGCGAAGGCAGGAAAGTTCGCCTACCCGGCCATCAACGTGACCTCCACCCAGACCCTGCACGCGGCCCTGCGCGGTTTCGCTGAGGCGGAGAGCGACGGCATCGTCCAGATCTCCACGGGTGGCGCCGAGTTCCTGGGCGGTCAGTACAGCAAGGACATGGTGACCGGCGCGGTCGCCCTGGCCGAGTTCGCGCACATCGTCGCCGAGAAGTACCCGGTGAACATCGCGCTGCACACGGACCACTGCCCGAAGGACAAGCTCGACGGGTACGTACGTCCCCTGCTGGCGCTCTCCAAGAAGCGCGTCGAGGCCGGTCTGGCCCCGCTGTTCCAGTCGCACATGTGGGACGGCTCCGCCGAGACCCTCGCCGACAACCTCTCCATCGGCCAGGAGCTGCTGGAGCAGGCCCGCGCCGCGAAGATCATCCTCGAGGTGGAGATCACCCCGACCGGTGGCGAGGAGGACGGCGTCTCCCACGAGATCAACGACTCCCTCTACACCACCGTCGACGACGCGATCCGCACCGCCGAGGCCCTGGGCCTGGGCGAGAAGGGCCGCTACCTGCTCGCCGCGTCCTTCGGTAACGTGCACGGCGTGTACAAGCCGGGCAACGTCGTCCTGCGTCCCGAGCTGCTGAAGGAGCTGAACGAGGGCGTCGCCGCCAAGTTCGGCAAGGCCTCCCCGTTCGACTTCGTCTTCCACGGTGGCTCCGGTTCCTCGGAGGAGGAGATCCGGACCGCGCTGGAGAACGGCGTGGTCAAGATGAACATCGACACGGACACGCAGTACGCCTTCACGCGTCCGATCGCGGACCACATGTTCCGCAACTACGACGGTGTCCTGAAGGTCGACGGCGAGGTCGGCTCGAAGAAGACCTACGACCCGCGCACCTGGGGCAAGCTCGCCGAGGCGTCCATGTCCCAGCGCGTCGTCGAGGCCTGCGGCCACCTCCGCTCCAGCGGCACGAAGATCAAGTAAGTCCCGGTTCGATCGCGTAGGGCCCGGCACCTGCATAAGGTGCCGGGCCCTTCCGTATGCTCCCTGCATGCCCGATGTGCGGCTGGCCTCTCCGCGGGGCCGGTGGATCCTGCTCACCACCGTCCTCGGCTCCAGCATGGTCCTGCTGGACTCGACCGTCGTCAATGTCGCGCTGCCCCGCATCGGCCGTGACCTCGACGCGGACATGGCGGCCCTGCAGTGGACCGTCAACGCGTACATGGTCACGCTGGCCGGGCTGATCCTGCTGGGCGGGGCGCTGGGCGACCGTTTCGGGCGCCGGAAGGTGTTCGTCGTCGGCGTGGTGTGGTTCGCGGTGGCGTCCCTGCTGTGCGGGATCGCGCCGAACGCCGGGATGCTGATCGCCGCCCGCGCCCTGCAAGGAGTGGGCGGTGCCCTGCTCACCCCCGGGTCGCTGGCGCTGATCCAGGCGTCGTTCCATCCCGACGACCGGGGCCGCGCGGTGGGGCTGTGGTCCGGCTTCGGCGGGTTCGGGGCGGCGGTCGGGCCCTTCGTCGGCGGCTGGCTGGTGGACGGGCCGGGCTGGCGGTGGGTGTTCCTGCTGAACGTTCCGCTGGCGCTGCTGTGCGTGCCGGTGGCGCTGCGGCACGTACCCGAGTCGGGGGACCAGCGGGCGCACGGGCGGTTCGATGTGCTGGGGGCGGTGCTGGGTGCGTCGGCGCTGGCACTCCTGACGTACGCGCTGATCGAGGCCGGTGCCGGTGGACTGTTCGTGGCGGTCACCGCCGTGGCCGGGCTGGCCGCGGCAGTCGCCTTCGTGGTGGTCGAGCGGCGGCGGTCCGAGCCGATGATGCCGCCGGACATCTTCTCCTCCCGCCAGTTCACGGCGGTCAACCTCGTCACGCTGTGCGTGTACGCGGCCCTCGGCGGGTTCTTCTTCCTCGCCGCGCTTCAGCTCCAGGTGGTCGTGGGCTACTCGGCCCTCGCGGCCGGTACGGCCTTGCTGCCGACGACCGCGCTCATGCTGGTGCTGTCGGCGCGATCCGGTGAGCTGGCCGACCGGATCGGGCCGCGACTGCCGCTCACGGTGGGGCCGCTGCTGTGCGCGGCAGGGATGCTGCTGATGCTGCGGGTCGGCCCGGGGGCGTCGTACGTGGCTGACGTGCTGCCCGCGCTGGTCGTGCTCGGGATGGGCATGGTCACGCTGGTGGCGCCGCTGACGGCGACCGTCCTGGGGTCGGTGGACGTGGCCCGGGCGGGGCTGGCCAGCGGGATCAACAACGCGGCGGCTCGTGCGGCGGGGCTCGTGGCGGTGGCGGCGTTGCCGTTGCTGGCCGGGATGGGGGAGGAGGCGTATCGGGAGCCGGCGGCGTTCGATATCGCCTTCGGGAAGGCGATGGGGTGGTGTGCGGGGGTGCTGGTGGTGGGGTCGGTCGTCGCGGCCGCGACGGTACGGAGGCCGCCGCCGGGCTGCAAGCGGCCGGAGTGTCTGAGGCACGGGGGTGTGACGGCACCGCCGCTGGAGGGGGAGCCGGTGCGGAAGCGGTTGTCGTAGGTGCGGGGCGTGGGTGCGGAGGCCAGGTGGGATCGCTCACCCGCGCCGGCGGGGTGCCGCTTCTCTGGGACGGGCGCCGCCCCAGCGGCACGACTGCCCGCAGCGCGGGCTGATGGCGCAGACTTGACCTCATGTCCATTCACGAGAACCTCCTCGGGGGCCCGCCCCCGACCCACCTTCCCGACGACCCCGGGCCGCGGGAAATGCTCGCGTCGGGTACCGCGCCGGTCGACGTCGCCGCCGCGCACCCCACCTCCTCGCTCGCCTGGGCGCAGCTCGCCGACGAGGCGTACGAGCGGGGCTCGACCGTCGAGTCGTACGCGTACGCCCGTACGGGCTACCACCGCGGCCTGGACGCGCTGCGTCGCAGCGGCTGGAAGGGCCACGGCCCGGTCCCGTGGGAGCACGAGCCGAACCGCGGCTTCCTGCGTGCCCTGCACGCCCTCGCCCGTGCCGCACAGGCGATCGGCGAGCAGGAGGAGTACGAGCGCTGCTCCCAGTTCCTGAAGGACTCCTCGCCGACCGCGGCGCAGGTCCTGGGCTGACGGCGGTCCGTGTGCGTGAGGCCCGTCCGCCGAGCGGGCGGGCCTTGCGGTTTCGGGGGACGATTGCGGAGTATGCCCCTGGGGACCGGGGCCCCCGTGCCGGCATCGGCAGGGGCGGACCGCTACCCGGAGTTACAAAGCAGGAGACAGCGATGTCCCACGAGGCCCACGAGCCCGAGACCCCGCATCTCGATTTCCACGGCACGACGCCGTACGAGGACTACGTCAAGGCGGACGTCCTCACCCACCTCCAGCACACCCTCTCCGACGACCCCGGAGAGATGGTCTTCCTGGTCACGACCCAGGTGATGGAGCTGTGGTTCACCGTCATCGTCCACGAGTGGGAGACGGCGGCACACGCGCTGCGCGGCGACGACGTACCCACCGCGATCGCCGCGCTGAAGAGGTCCGTACGCGAGCTGGAGGCGCTCAACGCCTCCTGGAAGCCGCTCGGCCAGCTCACGCCGGCCCAGTTCAACTCGTACCGGTCCGCCCTCGGCGAGGGTTCCGGCTTCCAGTCGGCGATGTACCGGCGGATGGAGTTCCTGCTCGGCGACAAGTCCGCGTCCATGCTGGTCCCGCACCGGGGCGCGCCGCGCGTGCACGCCGAGCTGGAGAAGGCGCTGCACGAGCCGAGCCTGTACGACGAGGTGGTGCGGCTGCTCGCGCGGCGCGGGTACGACATCCCTCAGGCCGTGCTGGGGCGTGACGTGTCGCTGCGCTACGAGCCGTCCCCGGAGGTGGAGGCCGCCTGGACGGCCGTCTACTCGGGCGACGAGAGCGACGAACTCGCCCGGCTCGGCGAGGCGTTGAGCGATGTCGCGGAGCTGGTGTGGCGCTGGCGCAACGACCACCTCGTCGCCACCCGCCGCGCGATGGGCGCCAAGACCGGCACGGGCGGCTCCGCAGGAGTGGCCTGGCTGGAGAAGCGGGCGCAGAAGCAGGTGTTCCCCGAGCTGTGGACGGCGCGGTCCTATGTCTGAACTCACGATGCGTGCGGAGAAGCTGGACGCCGCCGACGACCTGCGCGGCAAGCGGGACGCCTTCGTCCTCGACGACATCGCCTACCTCGACGGCAACTCGCTCGGCGCGCTGCCGGCCGTCGTGCCCGGACGGGTCGAGGACGTCGTACGCCGCCAGTGGGGCGAGCTGCGCATCCGGTCCTGGGAGGAGAGCGGCTGGTGGACCGCGCCCGAGCGGATCGGTGACCGGATCGCCCCGCTGGTCGGAGCGGCGCCCGGGCAGACCGTGGTGGGTGACTCGACAAGTGTCAATGTCTTCAAGGCACTTGTGGGGGCGGTGCGGCTCGCCGGGGAGGGCCGCGACGAGATCCTCGTCGACGCCACGACCTTCCCCACCGACGGGTACATCGCACAGTCCGCGGCCCGGATGACCGGCTGCACGCTGCGGCCGGTGACACCGGCGGACGTGCCGGGCGCGCTGGGCGACCGTACCGCCGCCGTCCTCCTCAACCACGTCGACTACCGCACCGGCCGGCTGCACGACCTGCCGGCGCTGACGGCCGCCGTGCACGGGGCGGGCGCGTACGTCGTCTGGGACCTGTGCCACAGCGCGGGCGCGCTGCCGGTGGGGCTGGACGAGCACGGTGTGGATCTCGCGGTCGGCTGCACCTACAAGTACCTGAACGGCGGGCCGGGTTCACCGGCGTACCTGTACGTGCGCCGGGAGCTTCAGGACCGTTTCGACTCCCCGCTGCCCGGCTGGAACTCCCACGCCGAGCCGTTCGGGATGCGCAGCGGGTACGAGCCGGCTCCCGGCGCCCTGCGCGGCCGGGTCGGCACACCGGACATCCTCTCCATGCTCGCCCTGGAGGCGGCCCTGGAGGTGTGGGACGGGGTGCCGGTGGAGGCGGTGCGGGCCAAGTCGCTGGCGCTGACGGACTTCTTCCTGGAGTGCGTGGCGGAGTACGTGCCCGAGGGCAGGGTCGAGTGCCTGACGCCGATCGCGCACGCGGAGCGGGGCAGTCAGATCGCCCTGCGCTGTGAGGGTGCCGGTGACGTGATGAAACGGCTCATCGAGCGGGGTGTGGTCGGCGACTTCCGGGCGCCGGACGTGCTGCGCTTCGGCTTCACGCCGCTGTACGTGGGCTTCGCCGAGGTGGAGCGGGCGGCGCGGGTGCTGGCCCGGACGCTGGCCTGAGGTTCCCGTGCCGAACGGCCCCTGCCGCGGCGGGGGCCGTTCGGTCTTCACCCAGCGTGACATCCCCGTGTCCGCCCACGTCACCTGCCTGATACCGTCCCGGCCAACGGCCGGTTCCCCACCTGGTCCGCCATCTACGTTTGATCGCTGAGAGGTTGGAGCATGACGGACGACGTCGCGGCGGCACGAGCCGCCGCGGAAGAGAAGTCGGTGTTCTCGCACGCGCCCGTCGACCCGGACGTGACCGTTGCCTACGGTGACCATCCCGACCAGGTGATCGACTTCTACGCCCCGCGCGGGGAGGGCGGCCCGGGCGGGCCCGCCCCGGTCGTCCTCGTGCTGCACGGCGGTGCCTGGCGAGCCCCGTACAACCGGCGTCACATCAGCCCGTTCGCGGCCTTCCTCGCCCGTCGCGGGTTCGCCGTGGCCAGTGCCGAGTACCGGCGCGGTGGTGACGACGACTCCGTCGCGGGCCGCTGGCCCGACACCTTCGACGACGTCGCGGCCGCGCTGGACGCCCTTCCCGCGTTCGTCCGGGAACTGCTGCCGCAGGCCGACCCGCGCCGCACGGTCCTCGCCGGTCACTCGGCGGGCGGGCACCTCGCGCTGTGGGCCGCGGCCCGGCACGTCCTGCCGTCCGGCTCGCCCTGGCGCGCCGACAGCCCGGCGGCCCTGCGCGGTGTGGTCGCCCTCGCCCCGATCGCGGACCTCGCGGTCGCCGACAAGCTGGACGTGTGCGGCGGTGCCGTACGGCAACTCCTGGGCGGGGACGAGCACTTCGCCGAGCGGCAGCCGTACGCGGACCCGGCGCTGCTGCTGCCCACCGGCATCGCCACCACCCTCGTCCAGGGCCGTACGGACCTTGATGTGCCGCAGGTGGTCGCCGAGTCGTACGCGGACGCGGCGGCGAAGGCCGGGGAGATGGTGGGAGTGACACTGCTGGAGGACGTGGGGCACTTCCCGCTCGTCGACCCGGCGGCGGACGCGTGTGCGGTGGTGGTGGAGGAGATCGCGCAACTGGCCTGGTGAGCGGGCTTTCCGGGCGCGCGTGGGAGCGATCTCCGGTCGTCCCGGTCGTTCCGGTCGTCCCCCTAGGTCGTACCCGTAGTACCTGAGAGCCAGGCCGCAGGTGAGCTCCGCGGTGTGACGCGGACGACGAGTCCCGATCCGTAACTTCCCTTCCGTGCAGACCCGATGGCCGGGTGCGCTGGAGGGGGACGACCATGGGGTCCGCAGCGAAGTACCGCCGTGGCGAAGGAGGTAGGCGCCGGGGCGGCCGATGGCGTCGTGCCGTGCTCGCCGCCCTCATCACCGGTGCGGTGGTGTTCCCTCTCTCCGCGGCGGGGCGCGCGGAGATTCCCGCACCCGCACCCGCCTCTCTCGCTCCGCTCAGCGCGTCGACGCTCGACGAGGCCTACGCGGCCAACCGCGCCAACGCCGCCGAAGCGGCCCGGACGGCCGCCGCCCACCAGGCCCGGGACCGTGCCGCGACGGACCGCGCGCTGGCCGCCCCGGCCCGGCGTCTCCTCCGGTTCGACGGCCGCGGCTCCGGCCGGGTGACGGAGGTCCTGGGCGACCTCGCCCGCGCCGACCGCATCGCCGTCCTGGTCCCCGGCTCCGACACGAGCCTCGACACCTACGGCCGGTTCCACGCGGCCGCCGCCGCCCTGTACGGGCAGCTCGTCCGGCAGGCCCCCGCGGGCACGCGCACGGCGGTCGTGGCCTGGCTGGGCTACGAGACGCCGGGCACGGTCAGCGCGACGGTCACCACGACCGGCAGGGCGGAGCAGGCGGCCCCGCACCTGCGCGCGCTCGTCACCGACCTGCGCGCCATAGCGGGCGGCGGGTCTCGCATCGCGCTGCTGTGCCACTCCTACGGCTCGGTCGTCTGCGGCCGTGCCGCCGCCGGGCTCGCCGTCGACGACATCGCGCTGGTCGGCAGCCCGGGCACCGGCGCGCACTCCGCGGCCGCCCTGCACACGGAGGCCCGCGTCTGGGCGGCGCGCGGCGGCGGCGACTGGGTGGAGGACGTCCCGCACCTCAGCGCGGACCTGTTCGGCACCACCGTCGGATTCGGCACCGACCCCGTCTCGCCGGCCTTCGGCGCCCGGGTCTTCGCGGCAGGCGACGGCGGCCACAGCGACTACTTCAGCCCCGGCTCGACCTCCCTGACCAACCTGACCCGGATCGTCCTGGGCCAGACCAAGGCGGTGACTCATGACTGACCTCGAAGTACGAGGTGTCCGGCACGTGGTGCGCCGTGGTGCCGAACGCGTCGGGGCGGCCACCCCGGCCGACCGCGACCGGGCCGTGGACGCCCTGCGCGCCGGCGCGGTCCTCGGCGTCGTCCTCGGGCACTGGCTGGTCACGGCCCTGGTCGCCGACGGCGGCGCCCTGCGCACGGCCAGCCCGCTCCAGCACATGCCCTGGCTGACGCCCGTCTCCTGGCTGTTCCAGACACTCGCCGTGTTCTTCCTGGTCGGCGGGCATGTCGCCACCCGCAGCCTGGCCTCGGCCCGGGCCCGTGGCATCCCGTACCACCGCTGGCTGACGGCCCGGCTGACCCGGCTGTTCACACCGGTCGCCGCCGTCCTCACCCTGTGGACGATCGCCGCGTTCGCCCTGCTGCTGTCGGGCGCGGAGTTCGGGACGGTGCGGACACTGGGCAAGCTGGCCCTGTCCCCGCTGTGGTTCCTCGTGGTGTTCGCGGCGCTGACGGCGGTGACCCCGCTGCTGACCCGGCTCAACCCGCTGTGGCCGCTGGCCGTCGTACTGCACGTGGACCTGCTGCGCTTCGGCTTCGGCGGCCCCTCCTGGCTGGGCTGGGTGAATGTGGCCGCGGGCTGGCTGGTGCCCTACACGCTGGGCGCGGCCTGGGCCCGTGGCGAGCTGGAGCGCCGCCGCGCGGGCTGGGTCCTGCTCCTCGGCGGTGCGGTGGCGACCGCGGGGCTCGTCGCGTGGGCGGGCTATCCGGCGTCGATGGTCGGCGTCCCGGGGGAGGGCATGTCCAACCTGGACCCGCCGACGCTGGCCGTCGTCACCTTCGGGCTGGCCCAGTGCGGGCTCGCCCTGCTGCTGCGCGAGCGGCTGCGGCGGGCCATGCGCCGGCCCGTGGCGTGGGCGGCGGTGGCCCTCGTCAACCTCTCCGCGATGACCGTCTTCCTGTGGCACCAGACGGCCCTGATGGCCACGACGGCCACCGGCCTCCTCGCCGGGCACCTCCCCGGCCTGCACACGGTGCCCGACAGCCTCGGCTGGGTCGGGGCCCGGCTGCTCTGGCTGCCCGTGTTCGCCCTGGCCCTCGCCGTCTGCTGGGCCGCCTTCCGGTCCTTCGAGCAGGGCGGTGACCGGGACCGGCGGTCGCGGGTGGTGCGGGCGCACCGTCCGTCCGGCCGGGGGACAGCGGTGGAGGCGCGCCATGTCTAGGCTGGGGCGCGTGACGGACACGGGGGTGGACCGCGCGCTGTGGGCGCGCGTCGGGGGCTGGCTGCGGGTGCTGCGCGAGGACCTGTGGACCGCCCGGGTGGATCCGCTGCCGCCGTCCACCTGGTTGCGCTGGCTGCCGCACGGTCTGCTGTGCCTGGCCGCTTTCGGCATCACGCTCGGTGGCACGGCCCAGCTCAACGACAACGGCCATCTGAACGCCGGGTACGCCTTCCTGCTCGCGTTCGGGCAGGGCATCGCGGTACTCCTCGCGATGTGGCGGCCGGTCCCGGCCTGGTGGCTGTCGACGGTGGCGACCGTGGTGGGCGCGGTCGCGGTGTACGCCCGGATAGAACCCGGCTACTCATTCACCTGGCCTTGGACCGCGGCCGGGATCATCGCCCACCTGCTCGTCCTGTTGCTGCTCGCGCTGCGGGTGCCCACCCGTGTCGCCGTGGAGGCGCTGGCCGTGACCGTGCTGGCCACCTGGGTCCTGGAGGGACTGACGGTCTCCGGGGTCCAGTACCAGCCCACCGGGGTGCTCGCGGTCACCCTGTTCGCCGTCGTCGTGGTCGTCGGCACCGCCCTGCGCGGCCGCCGCGAGGCGCGCGCGCAACTGGTCGAGCAGACCACGCTCACCGCCGAGGAGCGCACCCGGCGCACCCTGCTGGAGGAGCGCAGCCGCATCGCGCGGGAGCTGCACGACGTCGTGGCCCATCACATGTCCGTCATCTCCATCCAGGCGCAGGTCGCTCCGCACCTGGTCGAGAACCCGCCCGACGAGCTCAAGGAGAACCTCGCGGGCATCCGGCAGAACGCTCTGGAGGCGCTGACCGAGCTGCGCCGGGTGCTGGGCGTGCTGCGTTCGGAGCACCCCGGGCCGGGGGAGCCCGCCGGCCCGGACGGCGACACCGCCGGCCACGCCCCGCAGCCCACCCTCGACCGGCTCGACGCGCTGGTGGAGAACACCCGGGCCGCCGGCCGCGAGGTCATCACCGAGATCAACGGCGAGCGGCGGCCGCTGCCGCCCGGCGTGGAGCTGTCCGCGTACCGGATCGTGCAGGAGGCGTTGAGCAACGTCCTGCGGCACGCGCCCGGCGCGAGAGCCACGGTCCGTCTCACGTATCAGCCGGACGGGCTGGAGGTGGAGGTGGTCAACGGCCGGCCGACCGGGCCCGCACCGCCGTCGACGGGAGCGGGGCACGGACTGCTCGGCATGCGGGAGCGGGTCGCGATGCTCGGCGGCACCATGACGGCGCACCCGTGGCACTGGGACGGCTTCAAGGTCACCGCGTTCCTCCCGGACACCCCGCCCGCCGACGCCCCGGGCACCGCCCGTTCCACCGCCCACACCACCGATCCCCGGGGAGGGACCCCATGACGAGCAGCTCCGGCCGACCCATCCGGGTGCTCATCGTCGACGACCAGGCGATGGTCCGGCAGGGCTTCACCGTGCTGCTCGGCACCCAGCCCGACATAGAGGTCGTCGGCGAGGCGAAGGACGGCGAGGGCGGCATCGAGAAGGCCGCCGCGACTGCTCCGGACGTCGTCCTCATGGACATCCGCATGCCCGGGATCGGCGGCATCGAGGCCACCGAGCGGATCACCACCGCGAACCCGGACATCAGGGTGCTGGTGCTCACCACCTTCGACCTCGACGAGTACGTGTACGACGCGCTGCGCGCCGGAGCCTCCGGGTTCCTGCTGAAGGACGCGTCGTCGGAGCAGCTCGCCGAGGCGGTCCGGGTGATCGCGGCCGGTGACGCGCTGCTCGCCCCGGTCATCACCCGCAAGCTGATCGCCGAGTTCTCCCGGCTGGACGACCGGCCCCGCGCCCCGCTCAAGGAACGGATCGGTGACCTGACCGAGCGGGAGACGGAGGTGCTCGCCCTGATCGCGCAGGGCCTGTCGAACGCGGAGATCTCCAAGCACCTGTTCGTCGCCGAGCAGACGGTGAAGACGCATGTGGGCCGGATCCTGGTGAAGCTGGGCCTGAGGGACCGGACGCAGGCGGCGGTGTTCGCGTACGAGTCGGGGCTGGTCCGGCCGTCGGGCTACTGAGGCGTGCCCGTGGCCTGGTAGTACGTGCCCGTGGCCCTCGTAGTACCTGAGAGGGACGCCGGGGAACCCCTCTCACTGGGGACGACCGCGATCCGGGGGTGCGCATACCGTTCTGTACGTGACCGAGACGACTCACGTGCAGAGCACGCCGCCGGGGGACGGGGCCAAGCCGCGCAGCCCGGAGTACCGGCTGGCCGTGGACGCCCTGCGCGGGCTGCGGCAGGACCTCATCCACGACGCCTTCGCCTACCGCCTGCTGCCGCGCATGCGCGTCGACGGCCCCCTGACCAGCAGGCTGCCCGGCCGCCTGCGGGAGCTCGCGGCCTGGACACCGCACGCCGTGGTCTGCGCGGCCGCCCTGATCGCCCTGGCCATCGCCACGGTCGACCAGGGCATGGCCCTGATGCTCGGCCTGCTCGCGGCGGTCCCGGTCCTGCTGACCCTGGCCCGGCCGGTCGGCGCGTTCTGGGTGTCCATGGCGGCCACCCCCCTGGCTATCCCGTTCGGCGACGACTGGGGCGACTGGCCCTGGCTGCCGGGCAGCTTCGCCTGTCACCTGACGGTGCTGACGATCGTGGCCGTACGCACCAGGCCGCGCACGGCCGCCTGGATGTGGGCGCTGACCGCGGCCTACGGCATCCTCGCGGAGACGCTCTTCGGCACGGCGGGCCGTTACGGCACCAACACCGGCCCCATGCTGGTCGTCTCCGCGTTCGTCCTCCTCGCCGTCACCGTCTGGCACATCCGCCGCCACGCGGAGCAGGAGGTCACGGCTCAGCAGACGGTCACCGCGCACGAGCGCTCCCGCCGCACCCTGCTGGAGGAGCGCACGACGATCGCCCGCGAACTGCACGACGTGGTCGCCCACCACATGTCGGTGGTCGCCATCCAGGCGGAGGCCGCGCCCTACCGGGTGGACAACCCGCCGCCGGAGCTGGAGAAGGCCTTCGCCACCATCCGGGAGAACGCGGTGGCGGCCCTGACCGAGCTGCGCCGCGTCCTGGGCGTCGTCCGTGCCGAGGACTATGAGGCCCCGGACGCCCCGCAGCCCACGCTCGCCGACCTGGAAGCGCTGCTGGCCAATGTGCGGGAGGCCGGACTGGGCGTCGAGAAGGTGGTGACCGGCGCGGTGCGCGAGCTGCCGCAGGGCGTGGAGCTGTCGGCGTACCGGATCGTGCAGGAGGCCCTGAGTAACACCCTGCGGCACGCGCCGGGTGCGAGCGCCCGTGTCGAGATCGGCTACGTGCTCGGCGGCCTGGGCCTGCGCATAGTCAACGGCCCGCCGCCGAACCCGAGCCTGATCAAGCCCTCGCCCGGCGCCGGGCACGGCATCACGGGCATGCGGGAGCGCGTGACGATGCTGAACGGCGAGATGACGGCGGGCCGGACGGACGACGGAGGTTACGAGGTGGCGGTCTTCCTGCCGGTCGCCCTGCCGGACGGGGTCGACGCATGACCATTCGCGTGCTGATCGCGGACGACCAGATGATGGTGCGCGAGGGTTTCTCGGTCCTGCTGAACGCGATGCCGGACATCGAGGTCGTCGGCGAGGCGGTGAACGGCCGGGAGGCCGTCGTGAAGGTCCGCGAGCTCGCCCCGGACGTCGTGCTGATGGACATCCGCATGCCCGAGCTGAACGGCATCGAGGCGACCCGCGAGATCGTCGCCGCCGACGGCGCGGCCAAGGTGCTGGTGCTCACCACCTTCGACCTCGACGAGTACGTGTACCAGGCGCTGCGCGCGGGAGCCTCCGGGTTCCTCCTCAAGGACGCCTCGGCCCGCCAGCTCGCCGACGGGGTGCGGGTCGTGGCATCCGGTGAGGCGCTCCTGGCCCCCTCGGTGACCAGGCGCCTGATCACCGAGTTCTCCAAGCTCTCCGAGACCCCGCGCCTCATGCCCTCCGCGCAGGCGGCGTACGGCGACCTCACCGACCGGGAGACGGAGGTGCTGGTCCTCATCGCGCAGGGCCTGTCGAACGCGGAGATCGCCGAGCGGCTGGTGGTCGCCGAGTCGACGATCAAGACGCATGTCAGCCGGATCCTGGTGAAGCTGGGGCTCAGGGACCGGACACAGGCGGCGGTGTTCGCGTACGAGGCGCGGCTGGTGACGCCGGGGTGAACGCCCGGGGAGGGCGGCGAGGCAGGAAGACGGAGGGGGCATGGACTTCGCCCCCATCCGCATCGAGGTCGACGAGGACATGTCCGCCTGGCGCGCGGAAATCCCCGGAAAGGTAATGGCAACCGCCGAAGCGCTGACCGGCCCGACCACCCCGGAAGGCGCACGGGTGCAGGTGCACAACGCCCCCGGCGCCGAGGTGGGACCCGGCCAGATCGCCACCTGGGGCCGCGCCACCACCGACCGGGCCGACGCCTTCGGCTTCACCTGGGACCGGTCGGGCAAGTCGAGCAAACACTTCCCCTTTGGCTGGACCGGCCCCACCTGAGCCGGCTGAGCGGGAGCAAGTGCGGTTCGAAGCCGCAGACCTGTTCGTGCAAGGGGTGATACCTGCGCAGATCGCAGGCGATTACGGGTCTTCCGCAAGTCCACCTGATTGGCGACGAGCAGGTCTCACCTGCGCCATGCTTCAGCTCACCCGGGTTGCCGGGAATCGGCATTTACATGCCGATTTGGCAGACCTAGCGTAGAGGTGAGTGCAATTTCAGTCCCTACATCCTCGGAGAAGGGGGCAGCCATGTCGTGGACGATATCCGGCACGTACGTCGCCGGCTGCTCGTGCGCCGTGCTGTGCAGTTGCCCGTACGACGGCGAGCCCAGGGACGCCAAAGGCGGGACCGAATGCCTGGGCACTGCCGTCTTCCACGTTGCGGGCGGGAATCTGGACGATGTCGACCTGTCCGGTGTGGACTTCGCCTTCTACAACCACTTCCCGTCGAACCTGACCTCCGGCAACTGGAAGGTCGGCCTCGTGGTGGACAGCGCAGCGAGCGACGAGCAGGCGACCGCCCTGGAGCGCATCCTCTCCGGTCGCGAAGGTGGTCCGTTCGGCCAGCTCTCGCAGTTCTACGGCGAGTACCTTGGAATGGAGCGGGCGAAGGTGTCCCTCACGGACGGAGAGAGGCCCGGCCTCACGGTTGAGGGCAGGACGGAGCTGTCCTACGAGCCGCTCACCGGCCCCGACGGCAGTTCGACAAAGATCAAGAACGCCATGTTCGGGTTCGCTCCCGAGTTCGAGGTCGGCAGGTCCAGCGGGCGTTCCGATGCTTTCGGGCTGAGCTACGAGGCGTCGTACGGCGAGACGGCCGATTACGTCTTCAGCAGCGAGGAGACCGAAGGAGCCGGCCGGGGACGCGCCTGACGAGAGCGCGCTTCAGCACACCCGTATGAGCAGAAGTAAGGCACCGCGGCTGCTGGCGACGGTGTTCTCAGCGCCTCGTTGTCGAGGTGCGCGCCGATCGCCCGGGTGGTGGGGACTCTGCTCTCGCTCGTCAACCAGGGCGCGGTGATCGCGGCCGGGGGTGCCACGGCCGCGACTTGGTGGCGCATGCTGTTCAACTATCTGGTGCCGTGCTGTCGAGCGCGGGCTTCTTCAGCTGCTGCCGTCGGGCGGCCTGGCTCACGATGACCAGGTGAGTCACATGCCGTTCATCGGCGGCATCGAGCCCTGCAGCCCCGGCAGCAGCCAGTCCTGGAACGGCGCGAGCACGGCCAGGACGAGGAACGCCAAGCCCACGACCCGGGCGAGCAGCGGGCCCCTGGACCACAGCTTCTCCACGAAGATCACCAGGGCCAGTCCGGCCATGGCCGCCACGTTCATCACACCGAGCGGGATCAGGACCACCATCAGCCCAGCGCAGCAGCCGACGCAGTAGGCGCCGTGATGGACGCCCACCCGCAGGTCACGCGCCGGTGCCCGGAAGCCGGCGTAATGCATCAGGTGGCTCATGGGATCGCGGCAGTGCCGCAGGCACACGTACTTCAGCGGGCCGAGTTGATAAAGCCCCGCCAGCAGGAACGCGGTGAAGCCGATCCAGCGCCCCGCGGTCGGGTGATCCGCCACCAGATCGCCGGTGAAGGCCAGGCCCGCATAGGCGAGCGCACCGAAGGCCGTCCACACCATCAGGTACCCGCCGAGGAACTCGGCGGTGCGAGCGGCCCGGGTCCAGCCGGAGGACTGACGGCCGATCCCCCGCACCCACGTGATGGCCACCGGCGCCATCGACGGCAGCATCATGGCCGCCATCATCGTCACCCACAGCAGCAGGAACAGGGGAAGCGCCATCCCCATGGTGCCGGGCTCGACCCCCATGCCCCGGGCCTGGCCGATCGTGAGCGCCCACGCAGGCACCGCGATCAGGACGACGAGGAACCAGGCGGCTGCGAGATCCCGCTTCGGCAGCAACCCTCCGCCGGTTCCGGTCGGCGCGGGCGTCCGCATGGGGACGAGGACGGAGTTCCGAGTGAAGCGCATCGGCACGCCCTCCTACGTGATACATCCAGCAGACCACTCCTGAACCTACGGTGCGACCTCGCCCGAACTCACGCTGAGTGAGGGACCGCCCATGCCGGGAGGGCAGCACGGCGACGCGACCACGGCGTTCCGCGCGACCAGCCCCCTACGCGGGCGCCAGCTCGCACCACACCTACTTGCCCGGTTGCCGTCTCTGGCCGGCGGCTGCCAGCCCCAGAGGTCGGCGCAGGCGCGGACCAGGGCAAGGCCACGGCCGGATTTCCGCGTCGCTGAGGCAGGCCAACGCTCCTGGAGGGTCGGGCGGTTCGGGGTTTGTGTCCCACGCGCCGATGCGGAGTACTCCGGTCGACCAGCGCACGCGGAGGGTGGCAGGGCCCTTGGCGTGGAGTACGGCGAGGAACTCCGATGAGCTGGCGCGAGTCCACGTACTCCGGTGGCGGCGAGGGCGACACCTGCGTAGAGATCGCCCCTCCCCACCCGCACAGCCATACGCGACTCCAAGAACCCCTCCCACGGCATGCTCTCCGTCCCCACCGGATCCTTCACCCTGTTCATCGAGGCGCTCAAGGCACAGCACCCCTGGTCAGACAGAGGGATGTGGAGCTAGCGTCCGTCCATGGCAGCTGCTTCCGACCTCGCGTTCGACCCGTGGGACCCGGCGTTCCTCGCCGACCCGTACCCCGCCTATGCCGAGTTGCGTGCCCGGGGCCGCGTGCACTACTTCGAGCCCACGAACCAGTGGCTCGTCCCGCACCACGCGGACGTCTCGGCGCTGCTGCGGGACCGGCGCCTGGGCCGGACGTACCAGCACCGGTTCACGCACGAGGAGTTCGGCCGCACCGCGCCTCCGCCGGAGCAGGAGCCGTTCCACACGCTCAACGACCACGGGATGCTCGACCTGGAGCCGCCGGACCACACCCGCATCCGGCGCCTGGTGTCGAAGGCGTTCACGCCGCGCACGGTGGAGCGGCTCAAGCCGTACGTGTGGCGCCTGGCGGACGAGCTCGCCTCGGCCCTGGCCGAAGCGGGCGGCGGCGATCTGCTGAAGGACGTCGCCGAGCCCCTCCCGGTGGCGGTGATCGCCGAGATGCTCGGCATCCCGGAGTCCGACCGGGCCCCGCTGCGCCCCTGGTCGGCGGACATCTGCGGGATGTACGAGCTGAACCCGTCCGAGGAGACGGCGGCGAAGGCGGTCAGGGCGTCGGTGGAGTTCTCCGACTACCTGCGCGACCTGATCGCGGCCCGCCGCAAGGAGCCGGGCGAGGACCTCATCTCGGGTCTGATCGCGGCCCATGACGAGGGCGACCGCCTCACCGAGCAGGAGATGATCTCGACGGCGGTCCTCCTCCTCAACGCCGGCCACGAGGCGACGGTGAACGCCACGGTCAACGGCTGGTACGCCCTGTTCCGCAACCCGCCCCAGCTGGAGCTGCTGCGCGCGGACCACTCCCTGATCCCCTCCGCCGTCGAGGAACTGATGCGCTACGACACCCCGCTCCAGCTCTTCGAGCGCTGGGTCCTGGACGAGATCGAACTCGCCGGCACGACGATCCCGCGCGGCGCGGAGATCGCCCTGCTCTTCGGCTCCGCCAACCACGACCCGACGGTGTTCGAGAACCCGTCCGCCCTGGACCTGACCCGCCCGGACAACCCCCACATCTCCTTCAGCGCCGGCATCCACTACTGCATCGGCGCACCCCTGGCCCGCATCGAACTGGCGGCTTCGATGGGGGCACTGCTGGACAGGGCCCCGACGCTGCGACTGGCCGCCGAGCCGGCCCGCAAGCCGAACTTCGTGATCAGGGGGTTGGAGGGGTTGGCCGTGGAGGTGGGGTGATCACCCGTTTGGATGATCATGTGCGCGATCCGTCCAGTGCTCACAGGCTGCTCGGCAAGCTGGTCTGTGCCTGCGAAGGAGGGCACCATGACGGTTATGGCGCAGCACACGGCTCAGATGTCAGTGGAGGAGTTCGAGGAGCTCGCCGCACTCGTGGCCAAGAGGTTCGACGCCGTCAGGTTGGAGTTCATCAACGGACGGGTCGGAGTCAAGGGCATGACGGACGGCAACCACAGTGAGGTCATCAGGTGGCTGCAGGAGTGCTTCCTGATGGCAGGGACCGGGCTGTGGCTTTACGGAGGTGGTGAGCTGGGCCTGCGGATCGAGAAGTACCGCAAGGGCCGAGCACTTCCCGACGCCGTGCTCGCGCCTCGGGGGACGTTCGCAGGCGAAGGGGACTGGGCCGACGCCAAGGGCGTTGTGATGACGGTCGAGGTCACCTCCTACGACGCCGACACACACCGGCGGGACCGCGAGGAGAAACCCCTGGGATACGCAGAGGCCGGAATCCCTCATTACCTGCTGATCGATCGCGACGACTGCTCGGTCACGCTGTACAGCGATCCGGCACCTGGCGAGGGATACCGCAGCACGGTGAGGAAGTCCTTCGGCGCGAAGCTCTCGCTCCCTGAGCCCCTCGGGATCGAACTCGACACCGAGGAACTCAAGCAGTACGTCGACTGATCACGTGGTCATGTCCCGCCTCCGCAACCCAGCCAGCCCACCAGCCACCAGCCCCACCGCCAGCCCGGTCAGCACCACCACCGGCCCCCACTCCATGGATCCTCCCGGCAGCTTCGGCAGATGCCCGAACGGCGAGAGATCCAGCACCGCCTGCGGTACATCCAGCGCGGGACCGACCCAGCCGATCAGCAGGACCGCCCCGCCCACGCCCCAGGCCGCCGCGGCGCCCCGGGGCAGTACGCCGTGCAGCAGCACCGCCACCCCGCCGATCACCCACACCGCCGGCAGCTGCACCAGGCACGCCCCCAGGATCGGCCCGGTCTCCTTGCCGTAGCCGACGGCGAAGCCGAGCCCGGCCAGCAGCATGATCAGGGCGGCCCCGCCGAAGGCGATCACCAGGTGCCCGGTGGCCCAGCGCAGGCGGCCCACCGCGTTCGCCAGGACCGGTTCCGCCCGGCCGGAGGTCTCCTCGCCGTGCAGGCGGAGCACCGACGCCACGATGTACAGCGCCGCGACCAGGCCGAGCATGCCGACCATCGACGCCAGGAACGCGTCCGTCAGGCCCGACCGGCCGCCCATCCGCTCGAAGATCCGCCGGGCGTTCTCGTTTAGGGCGTCACCAGCCTCGGCGCCGACACCCCGGCCGGCCGCCGCATGGCCGAGACGCTCGCGTTCTTCGAGTTCGTCGAGACCGAGATCGTGGAGATGATGGAGCGCTGGCGCGTGCACCGGGAGAAGACGTTCGGGCCTGAATGACGAGCGGGCGCGGCTCACGGCGCCGCCGGCACCGTCAGCCCCCAGGCCCCCTCCCGGACCACCCACGTCCGGGTCCGCACCGGACCGGACACCACCGCGTCCGCCCGGTAGCGGAAGTGGGCCCCCGACACCGTCACCGTCCGGCCCTGCGCGAGCAGGGGTGAGGCCTCGGCGCCCACCGACACCGGGCGGACCTCCACCGACGCCACGCCGGAGGCCGAGGGCGACACCGACACCGCCTCGACCGGCTGGTTCAGATCGACGAGCGTTTCGCCGTCGACCTCGACGCGCAGCCGGGACGGGCCGGGCTCGGGCGCGGAGGCGAGCCGGGACGGCCGGCCGGCCGGGACCAGGGTGCGGACCAGGGACTGGCAGGTCCGCAGCCAGGGGCGGCCCGGCCCGGCCTCGGTGTCCGGCGTCTCCGGGCCGGCCTGCAACGGCGGTATCCGCAGCGCGCCGAGCACCACCCCGTCGCTGTCGTCGACCAGCAGGTCCATCCGCCGCTCGACCCCGTCGAGCACCGCCCGGGCCGCCGCCACCGTCCCCGTCGGCACCCCCAGCGACCGGGCGAGGGACAGCACGCCCCCGACCGGTACCACCGACAGCGCGCATCCGGCCAGCTCCCGATGCCGGTGCAGCAGCGACACGGCACGGATCAGGGCCCGGTCGTCGCCGACCACGACCGGGCGCCGGGAGCCCCGCCGGGCCAGCGCCCGGGCGAACTCCTCCGGCCCCTCCGGCAGGCACAGCTTCACGGCCGCACCCGCTCGGAGCACGTCTTTCGCGATCCGTACGGACTCGCCGTCGGACCGGCGGGCGACCGGGTCGATGACCACCAGCAGCTGCTCGGATGTCGCGGAAGTCGCCACCTCGGCCATGCCTCGCTTCCTCGGGTAGCATCTTTGTGCAAGAGCCCCTTGCGCTATTGCGCCAGGGGCTTCGTCTATTCCGGGGCATCCGGTCCGACGGTTGGCGGCCAACGGCGGTCGCGGTGTACGCGGCTTCATACCTCCGCGTTCGCCCTCGACCATGGACATGCCCCACCCGGAAGGGGTGTACGCGCGTGCCCGCACTTGTGCTGCTCGGTGCTCAGTGGGGTGACGAAGGCAAGGGAAAGGCCACCGACCTGCTCGGTGGATCCGTGGACTATGTAGTGCGCTACCAGGGCGGCAACAACGCCGGCCACACGGTGGTCGTCGGAGACCAGAAGTACGCACTCCACCTCCTCCCTTCCGGAATCCTGTCCCCCGGCTGCACGCCGGTCATCGGTAACGGTGTCGTCGTCGACCCGTCGGTCCTGCTCTCCGAGCTGAGCGGTCTGAACGAGCGTGGTGTCGACACCTCCAAGCTCCTCCTCAGCGGTAACGCGCACATCATCACGCCGTACAACGTCACGGTCGACAAGGTGACGGAGCGCTTCCTCGGAAAGCGGAAGATCGGCACGACCGGGCGCGGCATCGGCCCGACCTACGCCGACAAGATCAACCGTGTCGGCATCCGCGTGCAGGACCTGTACGACGAGTCGATCCTCACGCAGAAGGTCGAGGCGGCCCTCGACGTCAAGAACCAGATCCTCACCAAGCTCTACAACCGGCGCGCGATCGCCGTCGACCAGGTCGTCGAGGAGCTGCTGGATTACGCCGACAAGCTCGCGCCGTACGTCGCCGACACCGTCCTGGTCATCAACCAGGCGCTGGAGGAGGACAAGGTCGTCCTGTTCGAGGGCGGCCAGGGCACGCTCCTCGACATCGACCACGGCACGTATCCCTTCGTCACCTCCTCGAACCCGACCGCGGGCGGCGCCTGCACGGGCGCGGGGGTCGGCCCGACGAAGATCAGCCGGGTCATCGGCATCCTCAAGGCGTACACGACCCGCGTCGGCGCGGGCCCGTTCCCGACGGAGCTGTTCGACGAGGACGGCGAGGCGCTGCGCCGCATCGGCGGCGAGCGCGGTGTCACCACCGGCCGTGACCGGCGCTGCGGCTGGTTCGACGCGGTGATCGCCCGGTACGCGACCCGGGTGAACGGCCTGACGGACTTCTTCCTCACCAAGCTCGACGTCCTCACCGGCTGGGAGCAGATCCCGGTCTGCGTGGCGTACGAGATCGACGGCAGGCGCGTCGAGGAGCTCCCGTACTCCCAGACCGACTTCCATCACGCGAAGCCGGTCTACGAGATGCTGCCGGGCTGGAGCGAGGACATCAGCAAGGCCAAGTCCTTCGCCGACCTGCCGAAGAACGCCCAGAGCTACGTCAAGGCGCTGGAGGAGATGTCCGGCGCCCCGATCTCCGCGATCGGCGTGGGCCCGGGCCGGGACGAGACGATCGAGATCAAGTCGTTCCTGTAGGCCGAACGGCCGTCCGTGCCCGCTCACCGGCGCCCCGCGCGGGCGCCGGTGAGCGGGCATAGGCTGAAAGCAACACCCCGCGTGCGTCGACCAGAAGAAGGTGAGTGCGATGCGCGTACTGCTCAAGGCCCACTTCGATACGGAAAAGGCGAACGAGCTGGTCAGCAGCGGCAAGATGAGCGAACTGATCCAGGGGCTCGTGGAAAAGGTCCACCCGGAAGCCGCCTACTTCCTCCCGGATGAGGGAGACCGCACGGCCTTCCTGGTCTTCGACATGGAGGACCCGTCACAGATGCCGGTGATCACCGAGCCGCTCTTCCGGGAAGCGGACGCCAAGGTGTCCTACAGCCCGGTGATGAACCTGGACGACGTGCAGAAGGGGCTGTCCCAGCTGTCCGGCTGACTCAGCTGAACACGATCATCGACCCCTGCGCCAGACTCCGCGTCACGGCCGCGTGCAGGCCGAGCCAGACATGGCGTTCCCGGGCGAACGGGCTGGGGTCGTACGGGGCCGGGACCGCGGGTTCCTCCAGTTCCGTGGGCACGAGCGGCGGTTGGGGCGCGGCCGGCGGGTTGGCCGGGTCGATGCCGATCGCGGGGGCGACCAGATCCAGCTCCCGCAGCAGGGCGTGGGAGGAGCCCAGCGGACCGCCGCCCGCGAGGAGCTCGTCGTCGGCGAGCGGGCTGGGGAAGTCGACGGGGACGTACGCGCCCGCGTGGTCGTAGTGCCAGACGAGGTGCGACTGCTGGGCCGTCGACTCGAACATCTCCAGCAACTGCTCGTAGTCGCCGCCGAGTTCGTCCACGGGCGTCACCGGCAGGCCGCACACCTGGAGCAGATAGGCGCGGCGCAGGAAGTGCAGCGCGTCGTAGTCGAAGCCCGCGACCGGGGCGACGTCGCCCGACAGGCCCGGCATGTACTGGTACACCGGCACCGGCGGCAGCCCCGCCTCGGCGAGCACCTTGTTGTATTGCGCGAGTTCCTCGGCGAACGGGTTGTCCGGCGTGTGGCACAACACGTCGACGAGCGGTACCAGCCACAGGTCACAGGCCAAAGAAGGCTCCTCGCTCAGCTCGGTGGGTCAGGTGGCGCGGTGCTCAGGGAAGGGTATCGGTGCGGCACGGAAGCGGCTCCTGCCGTGCATGTCCCATACCCATACGAACACGAGCGACGCCGGTCATCCTGAAGCGAGGCGCTCGATCAGGGCGATGGAATGGGCGTTGTAGCGGGCGATGATCGCCCGCGCGGTGTCGTTGTCCCCGGCGATCAGCGCGTCGACCAACTCGGTGTGACCGGCCCACAGCTCGCCGCGCAGATCGGTGAGCCGGCGCAGGTGCTGCACGGCGCACACCCAGCTCTGGACACGCAGCCGGTGCAGGAAGTCGGCCAGGTAGGGGTTGCCGAAGCAGGCGCCGAGCTCGCGCCAGAAGCGCAGGTCGTAGCCGATGAGGACGGTGAGATCACCGGCGGCGGCGGCCCGCTGTGCCTCCTCGCCACGCCTGCGGACCCCGGCCACGAGGGGGGCGGCCCGGGGGTCGTCGGGCCGCACGGCGTTGGGGCGCCCTTCGGTCAGCGCGACGAACATCCCCTCGATGACCAGGCCGCGGGCCTCGATCATGCCGCGGAAGTCCTCGACCGAGTACTCGTGGACGCGGAAGCCGCGGTGCTGGTCGGCTTCGAGGAGCCCCTGGGCGGAGAGGTCGACCAGCGCCTCCCGGACCGGCGTGGCGGACACCCCGTACTGCTCGGCGATCTCCTTGACCGTGAACTCCTGCCCCGGCTGGAGCCGCCCCGCCAGCACCTCGTCACGAAGCGCGTCGGCGATCTGCTGCCGCAGGGTGCTGCGCGTCACGGCGCCGTTGCCGGAGCTGCGGGGCATGGTCAGAGCGTCTCCCTCGTCGCGTTCGGGTGGCGTGCACGTGTATGTCTACGAGCACGCCACCTTACGCGTTCGAACGAGGGACGAGATGGTCCGCTACTGACGGGTTGTGGTCGGCCCCTGGCGGGATTACGGCTGTTTACTCGGTGTGCTCGTCCGCCGCCGAGAGTGCCGCGTCCAGGACTGCGAGACCCTCCTTCAGCTCCGCCTCGGTGATGGTGCAGGGCGGCACCACGTGTGTCCGGTTCATGTTCACGAACGGCCAGAGTCCGCTGCCCTTCGCGGCGGCGGCGAAGGCGGCCATCGGCGCGTTCGCCTCCCCGGCCGCGTTGTAGGGCACCAGCGGCTCCCGCGTCCGACGGTTCCGGACCAGCTCCAGCGCCCAGAACATGCCGGCACCGCGCACCTCGCCCACGCTCGGGTGCCGCGCGGCCAGCTCACGCAGTTCCGGCCCGAGCACGGACGCGCCCAGCCGGGCCGCGTTCTCGACGACGCCCTCCTCCGCCATGACGCCGATCGTCGCGACGGCGGCGGCGCACGCCAGCGGATGCCCGGAGTACGTCAGACCACCGGGGTACGGGCGCTTCCCGAAGGTCTCCGCGATCGCACCGGAGATCGCGACTCCGCCCAGCGGCACGTACCCGCTGTTCACGCCCTTGGCGAAGGTCAGCAGGTCGGGCGTGACGTCGAACAGGTCCGCCGCGAACCACTCGCCGGTCCGGCCGAACCCGGCCATGACCTCGTCCAGGACGAAGACGATCCCGTACTTGTCGCACAGCTCCCGCACGCCGGCGAGATAGCCGGGCGGCGGGACCATGATCCCGGCCGTCCCGGGGATCGTCTCCAGGATGATCGCCGCGACGGTCGAGGGCCCCTCGAAGGCGATCGTCGTCTCCAGGTGCTCCAGCGCCCGCGCGCACTCCTGCTCCTCGGTCTCGGCGTAGAAGCGGGAGCGGTAGAGGTAGGGCGCCCAGAAGTGCACGACCCCGGCGGTGCCGCTGTCGGACGCCCAGCGGCGCGGGTCGCCGGTGATGTTCACGGCCTGCTGCGTACCGCCGTGGTACGAGCGGTACGCCGAGAGCACCTTGGGGCGCCCGGTGTGCAGACGCGCCATGCGGACGGCGTGCTCGACGGCGTCGGCGCCGCCGTTGGTGAAGAAGATCTTGTCCAGGTCGCCCGGGGTCCGCTCGGCGATCAGCCGTGCCGCCTCCGACCGGGCCTCGACCGCGAACGCGGGCGCGAAGGTCGTCATCCTCGCCGCCTGCTCCTGGATCGCGGCGACGACCTTGGGGTGCTGATAGCCGATGTTCGTGAAGACGAGCCCGCTGGAGAAGTCGAGGTAGCGCCGGCCGTCGTAGTCCCAGAAGTACGACCCTTCCGCCCCGGCGACGGCGAGCGGGTCGATGAGCTCCTGAGCGGACCAGGAGTGGAACACGTGGTCACGGTCGGCGGCCTTGACGGCGGCACCGGCTTCGGGGTTCGGCTGAGGGGTCATGCGGGCGAGCGTAGGTGCGGGGCAGCGGGCGGTGGTATCGGCGGCCTGTCTGCCGTCGGCCGCATTCCGCGACAGGTTGTCCATACGGGACCAAACCCGTTGACAGTCTGCTGTCTAAATGTCAGGATGCTGTCATAAGGCACAGGGGTCCGAGGAGGAGCCATGAACGCCACCACAGGTCGCAAGCCCGTCCATCTCGCCGTCTACGACACGCTCGCCGACTGGGAGACGGGCCACGCCACGGCCCATCTCGCCCGCGCCGGATACGAGATCCGGACCGTCGGGCCGTCCACCGACCCGGTCACCAGCATCGGCGGACTGCGCATCCAGCCCGGCGCGGCCCTGGACGACGTACGGCCCGAGGACAGCTCCCTGCTGATCCTCCCGGGCGCCGACCTCTGGGACACGTCCGGTGACCTGGCGCCCTTCGCCCGCAAGGCCCGGGCGTTCCTGGAGGCGGGCGTGCCGGTCGCCGCGATCTGCGGGGCCACCGCCGGGCTCGCCCGGGAGGGCCTGCTCGACGACCGGTCCCACACCAGCGCGGTCTCCTTCTACCTGGCCGCGACCGGCTACGCGGGCGGCGCGCGCTATGTCGAGACCGACGCCGTCACCGACGGGAACCTCGTCACCGCGGGCCCGACCGAGCCCGTCGCCTTCGCCCGGGAGATCTTCCGGCTGCTCGGGGTGTACGAGGGCGAGGTGCTCGACGCCTGGTACCGGCTGTTCCACGACTCCGACGCGGCGGCGTACGCCGTGCTGGAGAAGGCCGGGGCGGCATGAGCCGGGAGCGGCAGGACCTGCTCAGCCGCAGCGCCCTCGGGGTGTTCCGGCTGAACGGCCAGTTCCTCGCCGTGGCGGAGGAACTGGCCCGGCCCGCCGGGCTCACCGCCGCCTGGTGGCAGGTGCTCGGTGCGGTCCTCGGTGAGCCGCTGCCGGTCTCCGGCATCGCCCGCGCCATGGGCATCACGCGGCAGAGCGTGCAGCGCATCGCCGACCTGCTGGTGGAACGCGGGCTCGCCGAGTACCGGCCGAACCCCGCGCACCGCCGCGCCAAGCTCCTCGCGCCGACCGCGCGGGGGCGTGCGGCGATCGCCCGTATCGACCCCGGGCACGCGGCCTTCGCCGACCGGCTGGCGGAGGAGTTCGGGGAGGCGGAGCTGGCGGAGGCGGTGCGGGTACTGGAACGCCTGTCCAAGGTTGTCGACCAGGTGGGTCCGCCTGTTACGGAACCGTAGACGTCTCCCAGGTCACCCGGCCTCCGCCCCGCACTATTCTCGATCCGTTGCTCACGTGTGGGGGGAAGGCGGCTGAGCGATGGAGACGTTGGGGCCCGGGGATCCGCAGCGGATCGGCGCGTACCGGTTGCTGGCGCGGCTGGGTGCGGGCGGCATGGGGCATGTGTATCTGGCCCGCTCGGAGCGGGGCCGTACGGTCGCCGTGAAACTCGTGCGCGAGGAACTGGCCGCGCAGGAGGAGTTCCGGGAGCGGTTCCGGCAGGAGGTGCGGGCCGCGCGGCGGGTCGGCGGGTACTGGACGGCGCCGGTGCTGGACGCGGACACCGAGGCGGCGGTGCCGTGGGTGGCCACCGGGTACGTCGCCGGGCCGAGCCTCCAGCAGGTCGTCGGACACGACCACGGTGCCCTGCCCGAGCGGACGGTCCGCATCCTCGCGGCCGGGCTCGCGCACGCGCTGAAGGACATCCACGCCGCGGGCATCGTCCACCGCGATCTCAAGCCGTCCAACGTCCTGGTCACCATCGACGGCCCGCGCGTCATCGACTTCGGTATCGCCCGGGCCCTGCAGACCGTGACCGACGGCGGGCTCACCCGCACCGGCGCGCTCGTCGGATCGCCCGGTTTCATGGCGCCCGAGCAGGTGCGGGGCGACCGCGTCACCCCGGCGTGCGACGTCTTCTGCCTCGGCTCGGTCCTCGCCTACGCCGCCACCGGCGCCCTGCCCTTCGGCACCGCCAACAGCGGCGTGCACGCCCTGATGTTCCGCATCGCCCAGGAGGAACCGGATCTGGAGCGCGTCCCCGAGGGCATCGCCGACCTGGTCCGTGACTGCCTGCGCAAGGACCCCGCCGCACGCCCGTCCCTCGACCGTGTCCTGGAGCGCACCGGCGCGGACGACACCGTCGCCGACGGCCGCGCCCTCGACCCCTGGCTCCCGAGTGCCCTGGTCGCCCAACTCGGGCGGCACGCGGTGCGGTTGCTGGACGCGGAGGATCCGGAGGGGGCCGGCTCCGCTGAGGGAGCGGGTTCTCCCGAGCCGCCTGCCGAGCGGCAGCGTTCCGGTCCTGACGAGAGCCCCGGCCCCGACCCGGCACCCGAGCACGGCCCCGCCGCCGACGAATCGTCCCCGGTCGCCGCGCTGCCCCCGGTCCCCACGACGGCGCCCGCCGCACCCCCTGGCCCGCCCCCGCCGGGCCGCCCGGGCGAGGGACCGCCGCTGAACCATCTGCCCACCATGGCCGCGGGCCCGGGCACCGCCCCGGCGCCCCGGCAGACCCCGGGAGCGCCGGCCCCGGCCCACCCGCACGCGCCCGCGCCCCCGTACCCGGCGTACGGCTACCCCCAGCAGCACCCCCAGCCCGGCGCCCCGCCGTACCACCCCGCCTACGGCGGCCTCGGCTCCACCCCGCCCTACGGCGCGAGCCCGCCCCACGGCTCCACCCCGCCCTACGGCCCACCGCCGTACGGCGCGAGCCCGCCCCACGGCTCCACCCCGCCCTACGGTCCGCCGCAGGAGCCGGCGCGGAGAAACGGCCGTTCCACCGCGCTGCTCGTCCTGATCGCCCTGGTCGTCGCACTGGCGGCGGGCGGCTCGGTGTACGCGCTGATGCAGGGCGGCGACGGCGACCGGGCCGGCGGCGACCCCACCCCCACGCAGAGCACCGGCGCGCCCCCGACCACGCCGGGCCCCTCCCCGGCGACCTCGGAGCCGGACACCTCCGCCTCTCCGGCGGGCGGCTCGGTCCCGACGGCGTACCTGGGCACCTGGACCACGACCATCGACAACGCCGACGGCCGGCACACCCGTCGGCTGACCATCCAGCAGGGCGGGCCCGGCGACACGGTCCTGTCCCTCGTGGCCGACGGCCCCACGAAGGGGGACGGCAGCTACCACTGCGTGTTCGAGGGCGAACTGACCGACGCCCCCGACGCCGACGGCCCGGTGAGGATCGGCCCGTCCACCGTGACCGTCGGCCGGCCGCGCACCGCCTGCACCCCGGGCGCCGCCACCGAGATCACCGTCCTTTCGGACGGCACGCTCCAGCGCGTGAACAGCGGCAGCGGGGAGAAGTTGACGTACACGAGGCAGTGAACCCCGAACTTCACGGCCCGACCACGGTGTTCGCCGGCCGCACCGTCCGCGGCGTCTCGGTCACCCGCCCGGGACGGCACCCGTCCCGAAGGAGCGGCACCTCGTAGCGCCGAACTGCGCACCCGCCCGGCCCCAGCCCAAACGCACAGTCACCTCGGCTCCGGCGGCCGCTGCCGAGGCATGTTGGGCCGCGCACCACCCCCCGGCGGCACGGAAAACCGCCCAGGGAAGCTCCCCGCCTCGCCCCCGCGCCCACTCCCCGAGAACGCCACCGCCTGCAACCCCACCGGCGCACCCCCGCTCCGAAACTCCCCCACCCACTCCGCGGTCTCCCCCCGCACCAGCTCACTCACATCCTCGGAGAACCTCCGCAGCACCCCGAGACACCGCTCGGCCGCCTCACTCGCGGTCCCCTCCGCCGGCCCCAGAACCTCCCGCACGCTCTCCGCCGCCCAGTCGAACTGCAGCGCCTGCAACCGGCGCTGCACGGCCTGCGCGGTGGCCACATCCCGCATCCACCCCGTCGTCACCCCGAAGTACCGGTCGACGGCCACACACGCCACCCCCAGCAGCAGCGCCAGACACCCCCAGGGCGCGATGCCGCCCGCGACCCCGATCAGATCCAGCAGGGGCAGCGCGACCCCGGTGACCGCCCCCACCGCGGTCCCGCAGCGCAGCGCCCGCGCGCACCGCCGCTTCCACACCCGGTCCTCCAGGTACCAGGCCGCCGTCTCGAGCGCCCCGCGCTCCACCCACCGGTACAGCTCGTCCAGCCGGACCGCCGGCTCCCCCCAGTCTCCGAGCGGGAAGGCCCGCCCGGTCAGATCGCCCGGCCGCAGCCGGGCCGCCCCCTCGCCCCGTCCATCCTGAGGCGGCCCCTCGGGCTGCATCTCCGGCTGACCCACCCGGCACTCCCTACTGACCACGCTGCGTGACAAGAGACACACATGACGCACACGCGCCGGACCCTTCCTACCCCCCAATGGGTGGCGAGATGTAGCTTTCGCCGCTTTTCCGCCCGGAAGTATTCCTTGATCAGTTATACGGCGCGAGTGGAACTCACTCGAAAGAGTGCTGGGGCGACGGCAGGCCCGACCACGTAGGCTCGTGCCGAACGGGAAAACCCGTACCGAGCAAGGAGCTGATCGTGATCCCCGGTGGTGGCCAGCCCAATATGCAGCAGCTGCTCCAGCAGGCCCAGAAGATGCAACAGGACCTGGCACAGGCGCAGGAGGAACTGGCGCAGACGGAGGTCGACGGCCAGGCGGGCGGCGGCCTGGTCACCGCGACCGTCACCGGCGCCGGAGAGCTGCGCAACCTGAAGATCGACCCGAAGGCGGTGGACCCCGAGGACACCGAGACCTTGGCCGACCTGATCGTGGCGGCCGTGCACGCGGCCAACGAGAACGCGCAGGCGCTCCAGCAGGAGAAGCTGGGCCCGCTCGCGCAGGGTCTGGGCGGCGGCGGCATCCCCGGTCTGCCGTTCTGAGACGCCCACCGCCTTCCTCGGACGGGCGGTTGACAACTACGGTACGTACGGGAAGGCCATCCGGCCTTCCGAGCGACCTCGATGACCCAGGAAAGGCAGTCCGTTGTACGAAGGCGTGGTCCAGGACCTGATCGACGAGCTGGGGCGGCTGCCCGGCGTCGGTCCTAAGAGCGCCCAGCGGATCGCCTTCCACATCCTGCAGGCGGAGCCCACGGACGTACGTCGGCTCGCCCAGGCGCTCATGGAGGTCAAGGCGAAGGTCCGCTTCTGCGCGACCTGCGGCAACGTCGCGCAGGAGGAGCTGTGCAACATCTGCCGTGACACCCGGCGCGACCCCGCCGTCATCTGCGTCGTCGAGGAACCGAAGGACGTCGTGGCGATCGAGCGCACGCGTGAGTTCCGGGGCCGTTACCACGTCCTGGGCGGCGCGATCAGCCCGATCGACGGGGTGGGCCCGGACGACCTGCGGATCAGGGAACTCCTGGCCCGCCTGGCCGACGGCACGGTCACGGAACTCATCCTCGCCACCGACCCGAATCTCGAAGGCGAGGCGACCGCGACGTACCTCGCCCGCATGATCAAGCCCATGGGCCTGAAGGTCACCCGCCTGGCCAGCGGCCTCCCGGTGGGTGGCGACCTGGAATACGCGGACGAGGTGACCCTCGGTCGCGCCTTCGAGGGGAGACGACTCCTAGATGTCTGACGCCACGCTGCACGCGACCGAACAGAACCCGGACGACTTCGCGGTCCAGATCGCGGACCAGGTCGAGAGCTTCCTGGTCGCCGTCACGGAGATCGCGAAGGGCGACGAGCCGGAATCGGCCGTTCCCTTCCTGCTCCTGGAGGTCTCCCAAATCCTCCTCGCCGGCGGCCGCCTCGGCGCGCACGAGGACATCCTGCCCGACGAGCGCTACGAGCCCGATCCGGGCCCCGAGCCGGACGTCGACGAGCTCCGCGAGAACCTGGCCCGCCTCCTCGACCCCGTCGACGTCTACTCGGAGGTCTTCGACCCCTACGAGCCCCGCAAGGCTCCGGTCCCGGCCCGGATCTCCGACGACCTCACCGACGTCATCACCGACCTGCGCCACGGCATGGCCCACTACCGGGCGGGCCGTACCGCGGAGGCCCTGTGGTGGTGGCAGTTCTCCTACTTCTCCAACTGGGGCTCCATCGCCTCCGCGACCCTCCGCGCCCTCCAGTCGGTCCTCGCCCACGTCCGCCTCAACCAGCCCCTGGCCGAACTCGACGGCCTGGACACGGACCAGGACATGGGCGACGACACCCTGGAGATCGAGGCGGGCCGGGTGATGGCGGAGGAGATCGCGGAGCCGCTGGGGTTGCGCCCGGCCAAGTAGCCCACCGGCCCGTCACGGCCGCCGCGCGGCCGTGGCGGCACCGCGACCTCACCGGCCCACGGCGGCGGCCAGCGCCTCCCCGTCGACGTAGGGAGCGGTCGGCGTCGGCTCGCTGTACCACCTGAGCGGCCAGGTGTTCCCGTCCAGCGCCGGGATCCCGATGTACGTGACGGTGACCGTACGCGGGTCCCGCCCGCCCAACTGCTGCACTCCGAGCGGCCAGTCGTGTCGGCGTACCGCCCCGGGCGCCAACAGGAAGTACACCCACCGAGGCCCGCTCGCCTCGCACACGATCGGCCCCGCGTCCCCGTCCGCCGCCTCGATCAGCCACTCGGCGACCACCTCTCCCCGCACGCCCTCGACCCGGACCGCGTCGAAGTGCACTCCTGCGACGTGGAGTTGATGACCTGCCACCGGAACCCACTCAGGGCGGTGAATTGCGCTCGTCATGGCTACACACTCGTGCTCAGGCGGCTACTTTCGGTAGCGACTGTTGTGGTACACGCCGTGGTGTAGCCGTCGGAGGTGGGCGCTGTGTCGGGCCAGTACAACTCCAATTCCCAACCGCCGGTCGCCTGGCGGTACAGCGGAAACCAGATGAAGCGCTGGCGTACGAAGGCGAACATCAGCCGGGAGGAGCTGGCCGCCGCCGCCAACTACTCCCTGGACACCATCAAGTCCATGGAGCAGGGCGTACGCATGCCGACGCCACGTGCCCTCGACACGGCTGACGAGTTGTGCGGGGCCGAGGGTTTTCTGAGCGCGGCCAAGGAGTACTTGCAGCGGGAGAAGTTCCCGGCGCGGGCGCAGGACTTCATGGAGAGGGAGCGGGAGGCCATCAGTGTTTGGTGGTACGAAGTCTCGCTCATCCCCGGGTTGTTGCAGACCAAGGAGTACGCGCGAGCGCTCATCGAGAACCGCATCCCGCCCCTGGACGAGGAGACGGTGGAGGAGCGGATCGCGGCTCGCATGGAGCGGCAGGCCATTCTGACCGAGCGGAAGCCGCCCGTGGGACTGAGCTTCGTTCTCTACGAAGCTGTACTGCGCAGCCCTCTGGTGGACGCTCATCAGCTGCGTCACCTTCTGGAGGTTTCCCGCCTGCGGAACGTCGTGTTGCAGGTGCTTCCCTTCGAACGGGCCATCTCATCCGCGCTCCTGGGACCTATGGTTCTGCTGGAGACTCGTGACCATGAGCGATTCGCCTTCACAGAAGGCCCACTGGCCAGTGAACTTTCGGCTGATCCCGGGGCTGTCAACCGAGTGACCCAGCGACTTAGCATGATCCGTACGCAGGCTCTCGACCCCGACGGGTCGGCCCGTTTCATCGAACGGATGGTGGATCAGTCGTGAGCGACCAGCTGAAGTGGTTCAAGTCCCGCCACAGTGACGACGAGGGCGGCGCCTGCGTCGAAGTCGCCCTGTCCACCGCCGTCCACATCCGCGACTCCAAGACCCTCGCGGGCCCCGAGCTCCACGTCACCGCCCCCGCCTGGTCGGCGTTCGTCTCCGCAGTTCAGCCCGAGGCTTGAGCCTCGGGCTTCGAGCCCTTCCCCTGGGTTTCTGGGCTGGAAAAAACCAACCCAACCAACCAAGCCCGTAGGTGAGTTGTAGGCCGCCTACCTCGAACGGGTGGCGTTCCGTGACCGGCTTGCGCCACAGCGTGAAGCACCTCTAGGTTCGCGGCAATAGATCGGCCCCGGTCGGTGCGCCAACACCGGCTCCGGGGCCTGACCGACGAATCGAATGAGGCCTTCGATCGTGGCTTGCTCCCAGCCTAGTCCCGCCCTGCCGTCCCCGTCCCACCCCATGGCCAAAACGGGTTACGGCAAACGCCCCGCAGGTGACGAAGACCCGCACGCCGACCCGGACTTCGCACACCTGAGCCCCCGTGACCGCGAGATCGCCGTCTTCGTCGACCGTCTCGAAGAGGGCCACGCGATGGGCTACAAGGCGATCGCGTCCGTGCATCCCCGCTACGGCCAGCAGGCCGTGCGCACCTCGCTGAAGAGTCTGAGCGAGGCCGGCCACTCGCGGCAGATCCGGGAGCACATCACCGTCGAGGACAACTCGATGCGGTGGGTGACCCGGACGTACTGGTCGCGTACGCGCAGGTCACCGGAGTGGTGGGCGGAGTTCGCCCGGGAGCGCAAGGGCAGGATCGTCCCCGACGACTACCGGCCCGGGCTGGCCAGGACGGACGCCCCCGAGGCGCCCGCCGAGGAGCCTGCCCCGGAAGCCGAACCTCAGCCCCGCACTGCCTACCGCACCCTCGCCGACGTCCGCGAGGCGGACCCCCGTATGTCCCTGTCCGAGTCCGACTGCCAATCCCTCGAATCGCTCGTTGGGGAGTGGCTGTCGCGTGGCTCGACCCCCGAGGACGTCACCAAAGCACTGACCGACGGGCTTCCGCCCGCCGTGACCAACCCGGGCGGGCTCGCCCGCAGACGACTGGAGGACAAGATGCCCCCGAAGAAGGCGAAGATCCGGCAGAAGGCCGCACCGCGCCGGGCCCGCGTGGACCGCGTGGTCATGTGCTGCATCACCTGCGACGCGGACGAGCTGACCACGAAGATCGAGGGCGGCATGTGCCCGGACTGCCGCGCCGAGTACGAGGCGGATCTGGCGGCCGAGGCGGCCGGTGAGCTGGACGCCGGATACGTCCCCGACACGTTTCTGGCCAACCCGGATCCCGTGTACGAGGTCGTGGACGTCGCCCGCCGCGCGGCCGAGGTACGGGCCGCGGGCGGCCTGCGCTCGAAGGCCGAGAGGGCGCTGTGAGCGTGCGGGAGGCCCCGGCCAGGGCACCATGGAGTCAAGGAGGCGACGCCATGACCCCCAGGACCGAGCACCGGCCGCAGATGACCGTCGAGGAGTTCGAGGAGCTCGAACGCCATGCCCCGGAGACCGTGCGGCTGGAGTTCATCAATGGGAAGGTCCAGGTCAAGGCAGTGACGGATGGCAACCACGACCAGATCATCGCCTGGTTGCAGAGGCTGTGTATGCAGCATCGTCCCGAGCTGTGGCTCTATGGAGACCGTGGCATGAAGGTCGAAAGCTATCGCAAGGGACGGGCACGTCCGGACGGTGTTCTGGCCCCGTTCGGGTTCCCGAAGGGGCATGGAGACTGGTCAGAAACTGCTGGCGTGCTCATGGCTGTGGAAGTCACGTCGTACGACTCCGACACGCATCAGCGCGACCGAGTCGAGAAGCCCGATGCCTACGCGGCCGCAGGCATCCCCGTCTACCTCCTCATCGACCGGGACGACGCGTCGGTCGTCGTGTTCAACCAGCCCGAGAACGGCCGCTACCGCCACGAGGAGAAGCTGCCCTTCGGCGCCACCCTCAAGCTCCCCGAGCCGGTCGACTTCGCCCTGGACACCGAGCCGCTGAAGGAGTTCGTCGACTGAGGCCGAGACCCCTCAGAGCCGTACGGCCGCGCCGGTCACGCCAATGCCCGTGTCCGCCTCCGCCGGTACCGTCACCGTGATCGTGCTCGGCCGGCCCATGTCCACGCCCTGGTGAACGGTCAAGGTCGCGGGGACCGGGACGAGCCCGAGTTCCCGCAGGTAGCCACCGAACGCGGCAGCCGCCGCCCCCGTGGCCGGGTCCTCGACCACACCGCCGGGCGGGAACGGGTTGCGGGCGTGGAAGACCGTGGGGGACTCCCGCCAGACCAGATCGATCGTGGTCCAGTCCTTGCGGGCCATGAGCGCGGCGAGCGCGGCCATGTCGTAGTCCAGGCCGGCCAGCCGGTCCCGGCTCGCCGCGGCGATGACCGGGTGCCAGGCTCCGGCGAAGGCCGCGCGGGGCGGCAGCGCCGGGTCCAGGTCCTCGGCGGACCAGCCCAGGATCCCCAGCAGTTCGGCCAGCTCGGCTTCCTCGACCGGTGCCGTACGCGGCGCGACGCTTACCAGCGTCGCCACGAGGGTGCCGTCCGCCGCCCGGTCGGTGGTGACGGTGACAGGGCCCGCCGCCGTGCGCAGCCGCAGGCGTCCGGTGCCGTGCCGCTCCGCGTGGGCCACGGCCGTCGCGATCGTGGCGTGGCCGCAGAACGGCACCTCGGCGAGCGGGCTGAAGTACCGCACGTCCAGGGCACCGTCGCCGGACGGCACGACGAACGCCGTCTCGGAGTAGCCGACTTCGGCCGCCGTCGCCAGCAGCGTCGCGTCGTCGGTCCCCGTGGCGTCAAGCACCACCCCCGCGGGGTTGCCGCCCTTGGGATCCGTGCTGAACGCCACGTAGCGCAATATCTCCATGCCGAGACAGTAGCGTCCGGCTCCACGCTCCTGCTGCGTATTTTGGGAGCTCCTTGTACGGCTCCTGTACGTGGGTTGCACGGCCGCTAACCGGTGACACGCGAGTCTGGAGTCACTTCCACCGCAGAAGAAGCGGAGGCAAGTCAACTCCCCGCGATCTCACCGGAGATGTCATGGACCGTCGCTCCGCACGCCGTCGCACAGTCGTCGCCACCGCTGTCGCCGCCCTGGCCGCGGGCACCTTCGCCCTCGGGGCCGGAGTCGCCGGAGCCGACGCGCGCAGCCAGTCCGGGACGACCTCCGCCAAGATGGCCACCGAGGCGCAGGTGCTCGGGCTGTTCGACCAGTGGAACGCGGCGCTGCGGACCGGCGACCCGCAGAAGGTCGCCGACCTGTACGCGCAGGGCGCGGTCCTGCTGCCGACCGTCTCCGGCAACGTCCGTACGGAGAGAGCCGAGATCGTCGACTACTTCGAGAACTTCCTCCGGAACAAGCCGGAAGGCACGAAGATCGAGTCGGTCGTCAACGTCCTCGACCGGGACACCGTCATCGACACCGGTGTGTACGAGTTCACGCTCACCGACCCTGCGACGGGCGCGAAGAACACCGTCAAGGCCCGCTACACGTACGCCTACGAGAAGCAGGCCGACGGCACGTGGCTGATCGTCAACCACCACTCCTCGAAGATGCCCGAGAGCTGACCGCCCGGAGGGTGATCGTCACGCGCAGGCCGCCCCCGGGAGCGTCCGCCAGGGCCACGGTCCCACCGTCGTCCGTCGCCAGTTGCTTGACGACGGCGAGACCGAGACCGGAGCCGCCCTTGCCGGTCAGGCCCTGGCCCCGCCAGAAGCGGTCGAAGGCGCGGGACTTCTCGGCGTCCGACATGCCGGGGCCCTCGTCCAGGACCGACACCTCCACCACATCGCCCCGGGGGTCCACCCGCACGGTGATCGTCCCGCCGTCCGGTGAGACCTCCAGGGCGTTGGAGAGCACGTTGTCCAGCATCTGGTCCAGATGTCCGGGGCTGGACAGCACAGACGGCCGGCCGTCGATACTCCCCCTGAGCGCGATGGTGACTCCGCGCTCGTCGGCGGCCGGTCTCCACACGGCGAGCCGCTCCCGCACGATGTCCAGCAGCGGGAGCGGCTCGGCCACCGTCACCTTCGCCTCGGCACGGGCCAGCACCAGCAGGCCGTTGACCAGGCGGTTCATGCGCACGACCTCGGCGGTGGCCTGCTCCACGTCCTCCCGTACGAATTCGTCGTCCACACCGTCCGCGATGTTGTCCAGGGACAGCCGCAGAGCCGTGAGCGGGGTGCGCAGCTGGTGCGAGGCGTCCGCCACGAAGATGCGCTGGGCCGCGATCAGCGTGTCCAGGCGTTCCGCGCCCTGGTTGAGGGTGCGCGCCAGCGTCTGGGTCTCCGGCGGGCCCGTCACGGGGGAGCGGGCGGTCAGGTCGCCGTCGCTGAACTTGCTCGCCATGTCGTTGAGCTGGCGCAGCGGGCGGGTGAGGCGGCGCGCCACCCCCACGCCGAGCAGGGCGGCCACCACCAGGACCAGCACCGCGAGGATCGCCCGGAAGCCCCAGACCGTCCACAGGCGGTCGGTCATCTCGTTCGTCGAGTAGACGATGCGCACGGCACCGACGGCCCGGTCCTCGCCGGCCCTCTTGGCGGGGACCGTGATCACCAGCTCGGGTCCCCAGATGAAGGAGGAGCCCCAGTCGGTCGTGGGGTCGTTCCGGTCGAGGGCCGCGGTCAGGGCCGCGTCCTTCCTCGGGCGGAGCAGGCTCGGCGCGCAGCCCGGGGCCCCGGCCACCTGGACGTCGCCGGGCGTTTGGAAGGCGTATGCCTCGGCCATCTCCTGGAGTGCCTCGCACGAGGTGGAGTCGCCGTTGGCCAGCAGCAGGGCCATGGTCTCGGCCTCGCGCACCACGGAATCCTCGGTGTCGCCCCGCAGCTGGGAGGTGAGCGAGAAGGCCACCGGCACCGTGAACAGGGCGATGGCGATCGCGACGAGGAAGATGTAGCTGCGGACGAGCTGGCGGATCATGAGGCGGTGCTGTCCGTGCTCACGGCGCCGCCGCCGCGGGCCTTGTCGCCGCCGCCGTCCTTGACGATCTCCAGCCGGAAGCCGACCCCGCGCACCGCCTCGATCGTGATCGCGCCCGCCAGCTTCCGCCGCAGCGCCGACACGTGCACGTCGAGCGTCTTCGTCGGCCCGAACCAGTTCGCGTCCCAGACCGCTTCCATGATCTGCTCGCGCGACATCAGCGCCCCGGGCTCCTCGGTGAGGAAGGCCAGCAGGTCGTACTCCTTGGGCGCGAGGGCCACCTCCTCGCCGTCGAGTCGTACCCGGGCCGCCTTGCGGTCGACGGTCAGGCGGGGGCCGTAGCGGTCGGGGCCGCTCTCGGGCGTCCCGGCCGCGGGAGTGCGGGGCTGCGCGCGGCGCATGACCGCCCGGATGCGGGCGATGACCTCCCGGACGCCGAACGGCTTGGAGACGTAGTCGTCCGCGCCGATCTCCAGGCCCACCACCCGGTCCGTCTCGTCGCTGCGGGCGCTGATCACGATGATCGGGACGTCGCCGCGCTCGCGCAGCGCCTTGCAGACGTCCAGGCCGTCGGTGTCGGGCAGGCCGAGGTCCAGCAGGACGACGTCGTAGGGGCTCGTGTGGTTCAGGGCCGCCCGGCCCGTGGTGACCCACTCGACCTCGAAGCCGTAGCGCTTCAGGCCGCGCCTGAGGGACTCGGCGACCGGTTCATCGTCTTCCACCAGAAGTACGCGCACAGGCGAACCCTAGTGCTTGAAAGTTGGGCCACCGTGCGCAGCCCACGTGCGATTGTGACGCCGGGCACTTTCTCGCGTGGCCGGTGCCCAGATGGGCATGAGCAG